>CAXXQT010000004.1:0-47897 GCA_963674575.2 Thermoguttaceae bacterium | reverse complement strand
TCACGGCGGAGGACGCAGTGCGTGTTGCAAGGTTGGGTCGCGAGATTCTGGGGCAGATGGGAAATGCAGGCAAAGACTGGGTGAAGCTTGAAGTTCTGGGCGATACGAAGACGTTGTTGCCCGACCCGGTAGCGACGCTGCAAGCAACCGAGCAGCTTGTGGCGGACGGTTTTCAGGTTCTGGTGTACACGTCGGACGACGCCGTTTGCGCCAAGCGACTCAAAGATGCGGGGGCAACGAGCGTGATGCCGGCGGGCAGTCCCATCGGGTCCGGCCAAGGGATTCTCAATCCCAATGCCCTGCGGATCTGCATGGAGTATCTGAAGGACGGCGATCCGGATTACCCGGTGATTGTCGACGCGGGTGTGGGTTCGGCCAGCGATGTGGGACGAGCCATGGAACTGGGGGTGGACGGGGTCCTTCTGAACACGGCCATTGCTCACGCCAAGGAGCCGGTCCGGATGGCCCACGCGATGCGGCTCGCGTGCCAGTCGGGGCGTCACTCGTTCCTGGCAGGCCGGATTCCCCGAAAGCTGTATGCGACCGCGTCGAGTCCGATTGAGGGCACGATTGTAGGCTGAAGCTGCCTTACACTCTTCTGGGCGGTGAATTGCAATTCCACCGAGAATCCCGATAATAGCTCGATTCTATTCTTTGCCTTCAAAGACCAGGACGAGCTCGAATGATCGAGAAGATCGGTGATCGTGGCGTGACATTTGACGATGTGCTTTTGGAACCGCGTTGGAGCGAGATTGTTCCGTCGCAAGTCAATGTTTCGACGCGTCTTACTGCATCGATACGGCTGAATATTCCCCTTCTGAGCGCCCCAATGGATACGGTGACTGAGAGCCGTATGGCCATTGCTCTGGCCCAGGAGGGGGGGCTGGGGATCATCCACAAGAATCTCTCGATCGAGCTTCAGGCGGATGAAGTGGCCAAGGTGAAGCGATCGGCCAACGGGATCATTTCCAACCCGGCGACCCTTCCTCCGGACGCGACCCTCCGGCAGGCACGGGAACTGATGGAAAAATCGCGGGTTTCGGGGATCCCGATCGTCGATCCTGGGGGACGTCTTTGCGGGATTCTCACTCGGCGGGATCTTCGTTTCCAGGAGGATTTCGATCAGAAAATCGCCGACGTCATGACCCGTGAAAATCTGGTGACGGCGACGGGGACCGTGACGCTTGCGGAAGCTGAGAAGATTTTAATGGAAAAAAAGGTGGAGAAACTTTTGCTGGTTGACGAAGATTTCTCCCTGACAGGACTCATCACGATCAAAGATATCGACATGATGCGGAGCTATCCCAATGCCTGTAAAGATGGGCAAGGGAGGCTGAGAGTAGGGGCCGCAGTAGGCGTTCACGACTACGAGCGGGTCGAACAGCTCATCGCGCAGGATGTGGATATTTTGGTGGTGGACAGCGCTCACGGCCATTCCTCCAACGTGGTGGAGACGGTCAAACGGCTTAAGAAAGACTGGAATATTGACGTTATCGCCGGAAACGTGGCGACGGAAGACGGGACTCGGGATCTGATCAAGGCAGGCGCCGACGCGGTGAAAGTCGGAATCGGTCCGGGTTCAATCTGCACGACTCGCGTTGTTTCGGGCGTGGGCATGCCCCAGGTCACCGCGATTATGCGAGCGGTTCGCGCCGCGGCAGATACGGGGACCCCCATCATTGCGGATGGGGGGATTCGATATTCAGGAGACGTGACGAAGGCGATTGCCGCCGGGGCCGACGTGGTCATGATCGGCGGGCTATTCGCCGGGTTGGAAGAGAGTCCCGGCGAGCGAATTCTCTACCAAGGTCGGACGTACAAGGTCTACCGAGGGATGGGGTCGCTGGGAGCGATGGTGAAGGGTTCGAGCGAGCGTTACCGCCAAGCGGCGGGAACGACCTCGGACAAACTGGTTCCGGAAGGAGTGGAAGGTCGAGTCGCATTCAAGGGGCCCTTGGGCCCGTTCGTGTATCAGCTCGTAGGGGGGCTTCGGGCTGGTATGGGATATTGCGGAACTCGAACAATCGAAGAATTGCGCACGGACGCGCGGTTCGTTCAGGTATCGCCGGCAAGTGTGAGGGAGAGTCATCCCCATGATATTGCGATCACGCAAGAAGCCCCTAATTACAGCACCGAACACCTGGGTGACGACGAATAAGGTTCGCTCATCCGGACCTTTGGTCGTCGCGATCGCCGCGGCGGCCCTGGCCATGTGGGCCACTCTTGCCAGCCCCGTCGAGGCAGAAGACGGGGCCGTTCAGGCTGCCGCTTTTGTCGCCGACCAGCCCGGTTCCCAGGTTGAGCAGGTCAGCTACACGGTGAGCGAATCAGGCCATCGTTATAAGTGGATGCCCTATCAGCCGCAGAGCCCCAAGCGGAAGCGGGATCCGTTGCGTGCGGAGGCGGCCCAATTTACCGTTCCGGTGTCGACGGAGACCGCGGAATCCGCGACCCCGCACCCGATCGACGATCCTTTTGGTGACCAGGCCGAGCCCACCGCTTTGCCGGCCCTTCCCGATGTGCAGCAGTATCTGGCTGACGACACGAACAAGAAACGTCCGATGGACTCCTTGCTGATCACTCCGTTCGAAAGCGGAATTGATCCGAAGGCGTCTTCGACGACGCTTCCCGAGGTCGATTTGGAGACCGAGATCGATTTTCCAGACACGCAAAGATACCGGGAACTTGCCCAGCGGCGTCAACGGGCG
The DNA here is from genome assembly GCA_963674575.2 of Thermoguttaceae bacterium. Taxonomy (GTDB): domain Bacteria; phylum Planctomycetota; class Planctomycetia; order Pirellulales; family Thermoguttaceae; genus JAAYAY01. The sequence goes on along the minus strand of CAXXQT010000004.1, from coordinate 45,189 downwards.
GCCTGCGAGAATCCGGATGATATTCTCCATCCCATTGATGAGTTGAACCATCTCCCCGGCATTCGCGACGCAGGAATCGCCGACCCGAACAATCGCCCGAACAGGTGCGACTTGGGAGGCGGTGATTTTGTTCCGCGTCAATGGCAGCCGACGACGTTCATGTGGCAGGCGTCAGGCCTGTGCCACAAGCCGGCCTACTTTGAGGACATTCACCTGGAACGGTACGGGCACTCGTGGGGCCCCTACGTGCAGCCCCTCATGTCGGGAGCGCATTTCTTCCTGAACGTGCCGATTCTTCCCTACAAGATGGGTCTCTATCCACCGAACGAATGCATTTACACATTGGGCTACTACCGGCCGGGCAGTTGTGCTCCGTACATGCTCGACCCCCTGCCGCTCAGCGTGCGTGCCGCCTTGGCGGAAGCCGGCGTCATGACAGGAATGGCCTACCTGATTCCGTAGTTTCATCGTTCCCCGGCTCAATCCATGCTGTGATTTTGGGCAACACCAGCTAAGGCGGTAACGAGTTAGCAGCCGGGGGGCTTGCACCAGGCGTCTCGCGAGTTTGGGGGAATTCGCGACTTGCCTGGCCAAAGAGGCGGAAGGTCGAAAGACATTCCGCCTCTCTTTTTGTGCGCAGTCAGGGGGCAGGGGGACCAGGGCTTGCTCCCATCCGGTCTGTCCCCTGCTTCCTGAACGCTGAACCCTCTTCTTGTGGTGGGATCGACCCCGTTGTTTCGGTTAAAACGGGTCACCTTCCCTGTCCTGGACTCTCGCCAATGATTGTTGGACGATCTCGCAGTCCATTCTTAAGAGGAATGTGACAAAGTCCTGCCGTTTTCGTCCTTTAGGAGGAAGGGGATAGAAAGCAGTAGCTCGTTTTGTCGGCATCCACGCGCACCCAGAGGGCTCCGGCCCGGAGACACTGAATGAGAGGTCGTGAAAAGTCGAGATGGAGTTATCAGCGAGCGGCATGGAGGACGCGCAAAACCAGTCGGCGAATTCAACCCAGCCGGCTTTGTTTCGAGAGGGTTGAAGAACGTTTGGTCCTAAGTACCACGGGCCTCGAAGGAAACCCGTACGCCCCAGACCTGGATCTTAGCGCCGTGGGCACCCAATCGGCCGCGGTGGGGGAACAGTTCTCGATCGATCTGTATGCCTCGGGGGCCCTGGCCACGGACCTTGATGAGGACGGCAACGCCTCAGGCGACACGATTCGATTGCAGCTCGACCCGGATGACAATCCTACGGGGGCGACGTTGACGAGCGACGGCATTCTTACCTGGACGCCCACGGAAGGCCAACTGGGAGTTCAGGAATTCATCATTCTGGCGGTGGACGAAGGTTCGCCGCCCCTGGCGGACGCGGAAGTCCTGGTGATCGAGGTGTTTGAGGGCAACAACGCCCCCGACCTGGCCGATATCAGCGACGTCGAAGCCACCGTGGGCGAAACCGTCACGGTGACGATCAGCGCCACGGACGAGGACGATGGCGATACCTTGACCTTCGCCTTCGATCCCGATGCCTCGATTCCGGATGCGGCAACGCTTACGGATCAGGGCGACAACACGGCGGTGATCAGTTGGACCCCGGCAGAAGGCGAGACCGGCGATTTCGTATTCTCCGTGCTCGTCATCGACGATGGTTCGCCGGCCATGAGCGACAGCGAGAGCTTCACGATCACGGTTAGCGAGGCGGAGGACCCCAACGAGACGCCGGTTGCGGTGGCGGATTCGTACAGTGTGGAAACGGACGGCGAACTCACAACGACCGCAGCGACGGGCGTTTTGCAGAACGATACGGATGCTGATGGGGACAGCCTGACTGCCGTGCTCGTTTCGACGGTCGAGAACGGGACCCTGAATTGGAGCACCGACGGTTCGTTCACGTACACGCCCGACTCGTCCTTTGAAGGGACGGATTCGTTCGTTTACAAGGCGAACGACGGGGAGGCGGACTCGAACCAGGTGACCGTGACGTTGTCGGTGGTGGGAGAAACGCACGCTCCCGTGGCCGCGGACGATGAATACGAGACCGTTGAGGACACGGTTCTCACCGTGTCTGCCGACGACGGCGTGTTAGCCAACGACACGGACGAGGATGGCGACACGCTTTCCGTCGAGATTGTCGCGGAACCGGAACACGGGACGATCGTGCTGAACAGCAGCGGTTCGTTCAGCTATTCCCCGGACAGCGGTTACTCCGGCAGCGACAGTTTCACCTACACGGCCAGCGACGGGGAAGACAGTTCCGAGACGGCCACGGTGACCATCGTTGTCGAGGAAAACGTGGCCCCTACAGGAACCGCGGATGAGTACAGCGTGATTTCCGGAGCCACTCTCGAAGTAGTGGCCGACAGCGGCGTGCTCGCCAACGATACGGACGACAACGGACAGAGCTTGACGGCGTCGATCACCTCCGCGCCCCTCTATGGGACGCTCACGCTCCAGTCGGACGGCTCGTTCGTCTACACCTCCTCGTCGAGCTACTCCGGTACGGACAGTTTCCAGTACGTCGCCTACGACGGTTCGCTGTCGTCAGAAGACGTGACGGTCACGATTACGGTTCGCGAGAACAACGCGCCGGTGGCGGAGGCTGATTCATACAGCGTTTCGGAGGACGGGACGCTGGAAGTGGACGCCGATTCGGGCGTCCTCGCGAATGACTCGGACGCGGACGGCGATGCACTGACGCTCTCCCTGCTGACGGGGCCATTCCATGGCACCGTGACACTCGACAGCGACGGTTCTTTCGTCTACACGCCCAACGACGATTATTCCGGCTCGGATCTCTTCACCTACGAGATCAGCGACGGGCTGCTCGACTCGGGGAGTACGACGGTATCGCTGACGGTCGTGGCGGTGAACGACGCGCCGGAAGCGGAAGACGACGCCTACGACGTGGAAGAGAACACAGCGCTTACGGTTGACGCTACGAGCGGTGTGCTGGCCAACGACACGGATGTGGACGAGGATTCGTTGACGGTCAGCCTCGTAAGCGGGCCGAGCTACGGAACGCTTTCCCTGGACTCGGACGGTTCGTTCACGTACACGCCAAACACGGACTATACGGGTGAAGATTCGTTCGTGTACGAGGTGACGGACAGCGAGGAGACCACGCAGGCTGAGGTCACACTCCAGGTCGGCACAACCACGACAACGGGTGGCCTGGTGATCACGGAGATCAATTACAACCCGGTCGAGCCGACTGAATCGGAACTGGCCGTCGATTCCGACTTCACGGATAACGACTTCGAGTACGTGGAGCTTGCGAATACGGGTGACACGGCCATCGACCTGACGGGCCTGTTGTTCATCAGCGGGGTGACCTTCGACTTCTCCGAGTCGAGCATCACGACACTTGGCGCGGGCGAGGTGATTCTGCTGGTGAGCAACCAGGAGGCCTTCGAGGCTCGTTACGGCACGGATCTTCCCGTGGCTGGCGAGTTTGACGGCAAACTAAGCAACGGTGGCGAAGACCTCGTGATCGTCGATGCAACGGATGCGGTGATTGCGTCGTGCACCTATGACGACGAGGGCGACTGGCCAACGGAGGCGGATGGCGACGGCTATACCCTGGAACGGATTAGCCTCGACGATGCTGACGACCCAGACAACTGGTCGATAGGCGACGAAGGTGGCTCGCCGGGCACGGTGCCGGACTGGGACACGCTGGTGGCCACGGTCCTGGCGGACGAGACGACTTGAGACGTGTGCGTTTCGCGTGGAGGAGCGGTTCCTTGGCGTGAGGCGCGCGTCTGACAATACCCCAAAACCGGGAGGCTCCGCCTCGTTAGAGGGGGGGGGCCCGTATCCGCGGCCTCTCTGGCTGCCCCCAGCCGCACGGTCTCCCCAAGCCGTGCGGCTTCTTTTTCTTGGGGAACGATCGCAGGTCCCCCCCCCCCCCCTGATTCCCCCCGGTTTGGTGGAGTTTGGACTGGTGAGCAGCTTTCCGGGACAAGAAGATATGAAGATTTCGTGAAGAAACGTGACAAGCTTAGTGACGCTTCGTCCCTAACAAAAAGGCGTTAGCAAATCATTAGCTTCGCCGGTTGGAATTTGGAGGCACGGAGAGGATTATCCAACGGGATGCCGCGTCCCGGGAAATCGTTCGCAGCCTCGCCATAAACTGCAGTGGGGGCGACTCACACGATTGGGGCTTTGAGGACTGCTGGTGGATGCCCAGGCACGATTTTTAATCGGGCGAGCATGGGAAAGGCAGGATCGACGAGGAAACGCGTTGAGTTGTCGCGACGGGCGGGACGGAGAGTCTTCCCGGAATCGGACGCAAGTTGAGGACACAAGATTGTCATACAGCCACGCGATGCAAACCAATCGGTTTGAGCTGAAATACATTATCGACGAACGTTGTGCCGCCGCGGTGCGCAGGTATATCGCGGCCTATCTCGAACCTGACGAGCATGCGCGGCACAACCCGGCATGTTCGTACCCGGTTTACAGCCTCTATATGGACGCCCCTACGCTGGTGCTCTATCGCCAGACAACGAACGGGTTGAAGAACCGTTTCAAGTTGAGGATTCGCTTCTATGACGACTCGCCGTCGTCACCAGCATTTCTGGAGATCAAGCGGCGTCTTTCGGGGGTGATCGGCAAGGAGCGGGCCGCTCTGAACCGTGAGGGCGTGCAGATTCTGCTGGGCGGCGGGCGTCCGGATCCTTGCCACCTGATTCGTTCCAGCGGCAACCGGAACGCCCTGGGGGCATTGGACCGTTTTTGCCATCTTTGTGACGAGTTGAACGCGGTAGGAATCACCTATGTGGGCTATGTCCGGGAAGCCTACGTCCAGCCAAACAGCGACAATCTTCGCGTGACGTTCGATCGCGAATTGTGCGGCCAGGAATTCGATCCGCGCAAGGGACTGCGGATCCCCAAGCACGGTGTGGCGCCGGAGGTGGATGGCGTGGTCCTCGAATTGAAGTTCGTGGACCGTTTTCCCGAGTGGATGCGAGAGATGGTCTGGACGCTCGACCTGGATCGCTGCTCGATGGCCAAGTATGTCCATTGTGTCGAGGCGTTGAATCTGCACGATTTCCGGTGGGACGATGTGCGTCAGGAGGTGATTCGATGACGGACTGGGTTCAGTTAATCCTGGGAAACGACTACGGCTGCACGATGGGAGGTCCGGAAACGGCCCTGTTCGTCATCGTGTTGGCCTTCGTGGTGGGCCAATTCATCGGCTGGATTTACATGTGGACCCATCACGGGCTGTCCTATTCGCAGACATTCGTCGTCTCCCTGGTGGTCGTGCCGGTGCTGGTGGCCTTGATGATGCTGCTGATGGCAGGAAGCGTCGTATTTGCCTTCGGCCTGTTGGCGGTCTTTGCGGTCGTTCGTTTTCGCAACGTGCTGAAGGACACGCGGGATACGACGTTCATTCTCTGGGCAATCCTGGAGGGACTGGGGGTGGGAACGATGCGTTACTCCACCTCGCTGATCGCGGTGGCTGGCGTTGCCGCGGTGATGGTCTATCTTCGGGCCACGGAGTTCGGCAGCCGCCACCGATTCGACGCGGTTCTGAACCTGCGTCTGGTCGGAGATTCCGGAGAAGACGCGGTGGCCCTGCGGGGCATCCTGCGGCGCCACAGCCTCCGCGCCCTGTTGACCAACGAACGGCGTCTGGAGGATTCGGCCGTGAGCCAGTCTTACCGGTTGCTGCTTCGGGATCCGGCGCGCAACGATGAATTGCGATCGGAGCTTCAGGCGACCGACGGCTTCGAACAGATATCGCTCTTCCTTTGAGATGATGAATCCGAGATATGACACCTAATCGAGAGCAACGAATTCCGATTCCCCTGTGTCGTCGGCTGCAGCGTCTCCGCTACACGCTGCTGCCCATGGCCTGCTTCGGCGCAAGCGTCGTCCTCGCCGGCTGGCTTTGGCAACGGCAGGGGCAACTTCCCAACGGCGTGGGCGAGGTGGAAGCGGTGCGTATGGACGTGGCAACAGGCACGGACGGTCTTCTGGAGACCTTGCCGCACGGCCAATGGAACCTGTTCGACCGCGTGGAGGCCAACGAAGTTCTTGCCAGGCTGGACGATCGCGCCGTTCGCCTCGAGATGGCGACGCAGGAGGCCGATCTGGTCCGTCTACGCAGTGAATTGACCGCAGCCGCGGAGCAGATCGAGGTGGACGAGTCGGAGCGGACCAGCGATCACGAACGGGAATCGCGCCGGCTGGCATGGCAGATCGAGCAGCATCGACTGGACGTGCTGGATCGCCGCGCGGCGATCGAAGCGGACCGCATTGCAGAAATGCGTCTCAACGAACAACTATCGTATCTGGAACCGCTGCAAAGCGAGGACGCGGTTTCGGTCATGGAAGTCACCGATTTGAAACTGCAGCGAGACGAGATTCACCGCCGGATCGAGGAGAACGAGCGGTGCCTGGTCGAGGCCAAGAGCCAACTTGACCGATCGCTGGAATCGTCCCGGAAATATCCCGAACTGCGTTCGGCTCATGCGGATTGCCTTCTCAAGCCGGTGGAAGCTGCGATCACGGTTGGAGAGCGGCAGATGGACGAATTGCGACAGCGAATCGACGGGCTGGAGATTCGCGCCCCGATCAGCGGCGTGATCTGCGCCGTTCAGTGTTGGCCCGGACAGAACCTCCGGGCCGGCGATCCGGTCGTCACGCTGGCAGCGGATCAAGGGCGTTACATCATCAGCTATGTTCGGCAGGAGCAACGAATTCGTCCGGAGGTCGGTATGCCGGTGTGGATCCGCGTCCGAGACAAGGACCATCGCCTGGTTCGATGCACGGTGGAGCGTGTGGGACCCCAGGTGGAACCGGTGCCGGCGCACCAGCAGCGAGATCCGAAAGTCCAAGAATGGGGGCAACCCGTTTGCATCCAGCCGCCGGCGCATGCAGAGCTTCGTCCCGGCGAATTGGTGGACGTCCGCTTCGACGTCTGGTGCACCCCGAACTCGGGTTGAGAACCTCCCCAAAAGCACCGCGAAGGTCTTCCATGGGCGAAGAGCAACTTCATTGCCACCGGTCTTGAATCGGCTGCAAGCGTTTCCAGAGCGTTCAACGTCTCCCCCACATCTGCGGCCCTCTGGCCGCCCCCGCCGCACGGTCTCCCCAAGCCGTGCGGCTTCTTTTTTTCTTGCTGTGCAGAGCGTGAGCAGACCACGTTCTCGAAGGTCGCGGGCGTCCAGTATTTACGCGCAATCGTCCATCATGGGCGGGGCGCACAAGCAGTCGGAACGGAACAACCGGTTTCGTCGTCAAAGTGGATGGAGTTCCCGGTCTCCCGTTCCTGGTAACGGCAATTAATGTTACATAAATCTTTGCCCTTTAGTAAGATAGATAGTAGGCTCTCTATTGCGCACACCTTCGGCGCAATTGAGCCGAAACTCTTCACCAAGCATCTCTATTCGACGGACTGATTCATGGCAAGCATCGTGATGTCGGAACAGGCGGAAGGGGCCGAGCCGTGTATCGAGAGGCTCCTCGACGGAGCTCGCCAGGGCGAAGGTGAGACCCTGGGTGGTTTGCTCCAGCTTTATCGGAACTACCTGACCATTTTGGCTTCGACCCAGCTGGATCGCCGGTTGCGGCGGCGCATGAACCCGTCGGACCTGGTCCAGGAGACCATGCTGGCGGCGCACCGGGACTTCCAGCAGTTTCGCGGCGACTCGGAGCGTGAGTTCCTGGGCTGGCTGCGGCAGATCCTGATCAATTGCCTGCACCACGCGGTCGACACGCACGTCAAGGCGAAGATGCGTGACGTGCGGCGCGAGATCTCGATTGAGCAGGCAAATGCGGCCCTGGACCGAACGGCGGTGAACCTGGTGCAGGTGTTGGCCGACAACGGGCCATCGCCGAGCGCCCCGGTGCGGCAACGCGAGCGCGTCGTGGCCCTGGCCGACCAACTTGCCAAGCTTCGCCCCCAGTACCGGGAGGTGATCGTCCTTCGCAATCTCCAGGGTCTTTCCTTCGATGAGATTGCCGAGCGGATGGAGCGGAACCCGGGCGCCGTGCGGATGCTGTGGTTGCGAGCCATCGAGAAATTCAAACAAGTTTGCCGTCCGATCGAGTGAGCAAGGCATAAAGGGATTGTCCGGGACCCGCGGCACCTGGGTCGCGAGTCCTGAGCGTGAACGGAGCAAGGATTATTCAAAGCTGGTCCAAGCGTGACATGTACTCCTCCGATGTTGCAGACGTGAGCATGGACTCTTCGCTCCTCGGCGGGCTGAGCCTTCAGCAAAGGCAACGGCTCACCGAGGTGCTCGACGAGTACCTTTCGGCGCTCGAGGGCGGAGTTCCGACCTCGCGGGAGGACGTGCTGCGCGCCAATCCGGACCTGGCCGAACCGCTCGGAGCGTATCTCGACAGCCTGGAAGATCTGCACAATGCGGCGGCGGGTTTTGCGGGTGGAACAGATCGCTCGGAAGCGGAGACCGAGCCGGAGAGCAACGACGAGAAGCGGCTGGGAGATTTTCGGCTGCTTCGTGAGATCGGCCGCGGCGGCATGGGCGTCGTCTACGAGGCCCAACAGATTTCGCTGGGACGGCGAGTGGCGTTGAAGGTCTTGCCCTTTGCGGCGGTTCTGGATTCCAAGCAGATCGCACGATTCAAGAACGAAGCCCAGGCGGCCGCCCAACTTGATCATCCGAATATCGTTTCGGTCTACGCCGTGGGTTCCGATCGGGGCGTTCACTACTACGCGATGCAGTTGATCGACGGCCAGCCGCTGGACCGCGCGGTGGAGGATCTCCGCAAGACATCGCTATCGGGCCAGGCCTGCGTCGAAACCACCGCGGGCTCCCCCGACACGGTGGACGACGCCCAGGACTTGGAAGACGCGTACCGGGCGGCCAACCACTCCTTCCTGACTCAGCTTTCGACGGACAAGGGACGGTACTTCCGGGCCGTGATGCGTTTGGGGATTCAGGCGGCGGAGGCGCTGCAGGCTGCCCACGAGTTCGGTGTGATCCATCGGGACATCAAGCCCTCGAACCTGTTGCTGGACGGCGAGGGCAAGTTGTGGGTCACGGATTTTGGGCTGGCCCGCTGCCAGAGCGAGAAGGCGCTGACGTGTACGGGCGACCTGATCGGCACGATGCGTTACATGAGCCCGGAGCAGACGCGAGGGCAATCGGCGCTGGTCGATCAGCGGACAGACGTCTACTCGCTTGGCGCGACCCTCTACGAGCTACTGACCCTGGAACCGGCATTCCCGGGAGACGACGGTCCCGAGTTGCTCCGCCGGTTGGCCGAGCAGGACCCTCGTCCGCTCAAGCAGTTGCAGCCGAAGGTTCCGACGGATCTGCAAACCGTGATCCACAAGGCCATGGCGCGGCGTCGGGAAGAGCGATACACAACGGCCCAGGAACTGGCCGACGATTTGCGTCGCGTGCTGGAAGGCAAGCCCACGGTGGCGAAGCCGCCCACCGTGGCGGATCGGCTCGCGAAGTGGACGCGCCGTCACCAGGGGCTCGTGATTGCGGTTGCCACCGTGTTTGTACTTGCCGCCGTAGGTTTGGCATCGGCCACGGTGCTGATTGCCGGTGAGAAGGTGCGTGCCGAACAGAATGCCCAGAAAGCCGATCGCAACTTCCGCAACGCCCAGGATACGGTGGAATACCTTCTCAAGATCGGCGATCGGCTCGCCAAGGTTCCGGGGGCCGACAAGGTTCGCGAGGAGCTTTTCGGGGGAGCTCTGAAATACTATCAGCGTTTTGCCGAAGAGGCCAAAGACGATCCGTCGCTTCGGGCGGATTTGGCTCTCACCCACAGCAAGATCGGAAGCCTCGCCGACAAGGTCGGCTCGACGGACGAAGCAATCGCGGCTCATGAGGATGCCGTGGGGCTTTTTCGGCAGCTTGCCGACGACGACCCCGACAGCGTTGACTATCAGAGCAAGCTGGCTCTGTGCGAGAACAACCTCGCGTTGGTGCTGGCCCGGGTGGGCCGGACGGAGGAAGCCCGGCAGGCGTACGAGAAGGCCATTCGAATCCAGGCCGACCTGGCGGCCCGTTCCGATTCGGACAGGCAATTCCTGGGTTCGCTGGCCGACTTCCACATGAATCTGGGCAAGCTTCAGAACGAGACCGGGGATCGCGTGAAGGCCGAGAGTTCCCTTTTGGAGGCGATTCGACTCCAGGAACGTCTTCTGGAAGATGATCCTGACAACGCGGAAAATCTTCGAGGTCTTGCCGCCTCGTACAACAATCTCGGCGCGATCTACGTGGGCACGAATCCCGGTCGTGCGATCGAGCTTTACGAGAAAGCCCTTCAGCCCCAGAAGAAGGCCGCCGAGGTGCGTCCGGAGAACCTCGACTACCTGGGTGAATTGGCGCTGACTCACAACAATATCGGGACGCAACTGCTGAAGGCGGGGAAGTTCTCGGATGCAGCCCACTTCTTCCGGCAGGCGACGCAAATCCAGGAGGATCTGGTTCGCAAGGCCCCGGCTCAGAACGTCTACCGCCAAAACCTGGCCGTGAGCTACAACAATCTCGGACTTGCGGAAGGCCAGATCAACCAATTTGGCCAATTGAAGAAGGCGGATCTTTCCTTCGCCCGTGCGTTGGAATTGCTGGAGTTGCTGCGTGACCACAACCCGAACGACATCGATCTTTGCAGCAGGCTGGGAGGTACCTACAGCAATCGTGGCGTTGTCCTGGAGGGGTTGAAGAAGTATGACGAAGCGGGCCAGTGTTTGCGGGAAGCGATTGCTCGCCAGCAGTTCGCCCACAACCAGGCGCCCCAGGTCACTCGCTACCGCGACTACCTGAGTCAGCACTATTTTCACTACGGGCGAGTTCTTCGCCAAGAGGGCAAGGCGGAAGAAGCCATCGAACGTGCGTTGGAACGGCGTGAGCTGTGGCGCGGCCACCCGAACCATCTTTTCACGGTGGCGGAAGAGTTGGGCGAAGCCGGTTCCCTGCTTGCCGATTCGCCCGCTTCGAGCGACTCACTTCACCAATGCCAGGACCTGGTTCTCGAAACCCTGCAACTAGCCGTGGACGCCGGCTACCGTCTGCCGCGAGACCTTCGGCAAAGGAAGTCCTTTGCGATCCTGCGTCATCGTCCCGAGCTTACCGACTTGATCACCGACTGACAGAATTCGGAATTCATCGACCATGCTCAATTCCTCCATGGAACCCACGAAAAGACAGCGGAACGGGAAACCGATGGGGCCGCGTCGTCTGCGTTTGGAGCCCCTGGAACTGCGAACGCTGCTCTCGGCGAGTCCGTTCGCGCCCCCTGGCATGGACCCCGGAACGGTTCTGTCCGGCTGGATGGCGTTTTCCGCGGAGCAAGACGCCGGGGCCGACTACACATCTTCCCAGCGGGAAGGGCAGCCCCTCGCGGGCCAAGACTCCAACGTCGCGCCGGTTGCTGCCGACCCATCGACCGGACTCTCCGGTGCGGACATGGCCGCGCTGCAACATTCGGACGCGATGCGCGAGGCAATTACCTCGGCCCTTGCCGCCTATTCGAGCAAGCTTGCGTCTGTTCCCGTTTCTGAGGCCCAATCTGCCGCATCCGGCTACGACCCCACGGCCCAGAGCCTGGCCAGTTCGATGGCTGCGTCGCTTGATTCCGCAACGGGTTCTTTCGGGGCCGACCTTGCCGATGCCCTCGGAACCGATCCTGGTCCGGGGCCCATGTTCACGGCATTCTCAACGGATCCCAACGGCACAGTCAATCCCCTTGAAGGGCACTTGCGCGACCTGCTCACCGGCGGCGGCAGTGCCGGCGTCCCCGAGATGGACGCGGGTCAGGGTGATGTGGACGCCTACGCTCCGCGCCCGTGGACCTATTCGTGGATGGACGACCCGGGAGCAGACGCACGGGAGCCCCAACCCTCACGTCAGGCCGACGAGTTGCGGGATGCGGTCCGAAGCGCGGCGGACGCTTATATGGAGCAATACGACTCTCAGAACTTGCTTCTTTCCGCGCTCGGAGGCACCGACCTGGGAGCTTTCGGGCCCTACCAGGCGCCTGCCTACGATTCGCTGATCGGCGACAGCGGGTTGGATAGCGTCGCAACGTACAAGCTCTTCGGCTTGATGGATACGTGGGCAGGCTACTCCGTCTGGACGCTCACCAGCCAGAGTACGCAATCGGCGTCCCAGGAAAGCCTATCGTATTCTACGGAGACACTCCTGGACAACGACCTCACCACCTCGTCCGACCTCTCAACCGGCGTCACGTCGAGCACGGGTCTTGAAGAGTGGTCGGAAGGCGGCCTGATCGACATCAGTGAAGGCTCGTCGAGTTTCTCTGACGACGACTCTGAGGCCCTTCCCAGTTGGCTTCGCACCTCGGTTTCTGAGCCGGTCGAACGGGGCGTTGTCGACCTGCTTTGGGGACGCTACCGTGACCGGACTTCTGAGCAGTCTGAAACCGAGGAGGACTCCTCGGAGCAGAAAGAACAGCGTTCGGACCAGGATTCCCGTGGCGAAGAAGGTAAGGACGCTCCCGCGAAGATCTCGGACGTGGTCTTTGAGTCTTCCGAGGGAGGCATGATTGAACTTTCGATGGTTTCCTACCCAAGTGTTCCCTCGCCGACTGTTAAGACAGCCCATGATCGCGCCGAGAGAGTTTCGATCGATCGGGGGTTAGCTTTCTATCAGGCCTTTGAACTGGCCACGTCGCCGCTGCATTCCCACGAATCGGCCGAGGCGACGGAGGCGAGCCACGAGAACGTCGATTCGTCGGCAGATCCGGCACTGACCACGTCGGCCGCCGAGGCAGCGACCTCGGACACGGCCAGCCAAACGGTGGCGGCAAATCAGCACCACGCGGCTGCCGCCCCTGTGATCATGATCGTCTCGATGGCGTCGAGTCTCGGGAAAACCTCCGGGGACGAGGATCAGGCGGAAGACGAAGGACGACAGGACGAACGCCGCTGCTGATTGGCCCCTTGCCGTCTGACGAGGCGCCGAAGCAACAGGTGTCGTTGTTCGTTCTGCGAACCGCCTTTTCGCGGAGCGAAAAGCGACTGTGTGCGACAGATGTTGCTGCCCCGATAACGGGACTTGGCTCTGCGTCATTCAACGCCGCGACTCCCGCCCTCCCGGCACTTCCAGGGGAAGGGCGTTCAGGAGTCGGATTGCAGGGCTTGTCGCGATTTCCCTGGCTCTTTCATGGCGATCCTACGGGGAAACCACGCCGCTCAGCGCGCCAATCCTCCCACATGCCGCGGAATTGCTACCATCGTTCTCGAAGCCTGCCATGGGGGCCATTTGTCGAAAGCGATTCTTCATGTTCCCTCGGAACGGTGACCTATCCTTGAAGAGATAGACCCCCCCCCGGCCTTGGCCGGAAGCACGCCGGTTCTTTCTTGTGGAGCAGAAAAGGACCAGCGACGTTGCGGGAGAAAGTTGTCGACCCGCGAGTTGCAGGTGTCTGTCGTCAGAGAACATGATGTGAGGTCTGGTATGACCAGTTTTGATGCAAGACGAATCGCACTTCGGGCGGCAGAGGTGGAACGCCGCGCCGAGGAGCTTGAGCGATGGAAGAAGGAGTTCCTGGCGAACGTAAGCCACGAGCTGCGTACGCCGATGAATGCGATTCTGGGATATTCACGCCTGCTCTTGAACGAACAGCTTCCGGGCCGCTACCACCGCCAGGTCGAGGAGATTCACGGAGCGGGCAATATCCTGCTGGACCTGATCAACAACATCATCGATTTCTCGAAGCTGAGCGGCGGCGAAGTTCGCCTTTCGAGCACGCCCTTCCACGTGCGAGACGTGGCGGCGGAACTGGTGGAGCACTATCGTCCGGCCACTGAGCACAAGGGGCTGCGTTTGGAGTGCCACGTTCCCGCCGATGTTCCCACCTTCATTCGGGGGGACAAGCACCGGTATCGGCAGGTGCTGGCGGGGTTGTTGAACAACGCGGTGAAGTTCACCGAGCGAGGCGGGATCGACGTGCGGCTCACGGTGGATGAAATCACCGACGATCAGATCTCCCTCCGCACGGTCGTGACGGACACGGGAGTAGGAATTCCCTCGGATCGTTCGGAAGCGGTGTTCCAGGAATTCTGCCAAGGCGACGGCTCGACGACGCGTTCGTTTGGCGGTCTGGGACTGGGACTGGCCGTGGCGAAACGTCTGGTCGACCTGATGGGCGGGCAGATCGGATTTCGGAGTGTGGTGGGAGACGGAACGAGTTTTTGGGTGACGCTTCCCTTTGGGCAGATCTCCCGGTCGGACAATCTTCCGATGGACGCGCCGGCCGACCAGTATCTTGCAAGTGTCGACACCCAGGAACCGGAAACGCCGGGGCGACGTCGGATCCTGGCGATCGATGGCGATGCAACTCAGCGAGTGCTTATCGACGCGTTTCTCTCGCGAACGGGGTGCCTGGTGGACGCCGTCTCGTCGGTAGACGACGCGATCGCCGCCGCGAAGGGCCTGGCCTACGACCTGGCATTTGTCGAAGTCCGCAATTTGACGGATCAAGGACTCGAACCCATTTGTCGACTTCGCGACGTGATACAGCGTCGGGGTCGTCGCACACCGATCATCGCCCTGGGGCGGGGCCTCAATGCAGGGCACCGCACGAGGGTTCTCGAAGCCGGGGCCAACGGACTGCTTGCCAAACCCCTGGATATTCCGAGCCTGGTGGCAACCGTACAGCGTTATCTTTCTCTGGGGAAAGTGCCGCTCCTCGAGGCGGAAGCCTCCCTCGAGCAGGAAAGTCCCGCAGAGAACAACGACGAGTCATCCTGGTCCGACCAGATCGATGAAATGAAACGCGCTTTCGCCTCGGCGGACTACGCCTGTTTGGAAGCGCGAAGCGGGGCATTGCGACGGCGAACGCTCAATCAGGGATTGCGAGCCGCCGCCGACGAGGCGATGCGAGTTCAACTGGCCGTGCGAAGCGGAGACGGACACCGCATTACCAAGGCCTTGGAGCGTCTTGAACGAACCATCGCTGCAGCGTGCGAAGGGGACAACTCGCGATGCAGCCAGTATCAGACATGCTAACCTCGGGAGGTACGAATATGGTCAAGTTCCTGGTAGTCGACGACGACTGTACCTGTCGCGATCTGCTTCAATTGCTGCTCTCTCCTTACGGGCAGTGCGACTTGGCCCACGACGGGCACGAAGCAATCGCCGCCTATCGCATCGCCCTTGATGGGGGACACCCCTACGACCTGGTTTGCCTGGACATCATGATGCCAGGCTTGAACGGGCACGATACGCTCAAGGCCATCCGGAAGATCGAGAAGGACAGGCACATCCTCGGAAGCGACGGGGTGCCGGTCCTCATGCTCACGGCGAGCGAAGATCCGAAGGACTGCATCCGCGCCTTCACCGAAGGCTGCGAATGCTATGTGCCCAAGCCGATCGAAGAAAAGCCCCTGTTAATCGAAATCCGGCGTCTGTTGCCGGATCTCCCGGAGGCCCCCGCAGAAAGCGGTCCGAAGCCCGCCGTTGAAGATGCCGCACCCGGCCGGCGTGTTCGGTGCCTGATCGTCGACGACGACCGGGTTTGCCGCGAGTTGCTCCGCGACATGCTGGACCCCGTGGCCGAGTGTGACTTCGCCTACGACGGTTCCGAGGCGGTGGACGTGGTCCGCCTGGCGATCGAGGACCGGATGCCCTACGAGTTGATCTGCCTGGACATCATGATGCCCGGCATGGACGGGCACGAGGCTCTGTCAGCCATCCGGGAACTCGAGTTCAACCACGGGATCTGCTGCCGCGACGGGGCCAAGGTCATCATGACGACAGCCTTGCGAGATTCGAAACACTGCATCCAGTCGTTCCGCGAAGGCTGCGAGTGTTATGTGACCAAGCCTGTCAACCACGACGAGTTGTTTGATAAGGTTCGCTCGCTGAACCTTCTTGCTGAAGAGGCATCGGCCGTGTCCTGAGTCGTTCCCAATCCGTCGAAGCTACGGGGCCAGGCAGTATAGAAACTTGCCGGAACGAACGAGCAGGCGATTGCCGTTGACGGTTGGGCTCGCATCGAACCGGGTTCCGTCGTTGAGCCTGTTCACCGCCAGTTGCTGAAACTGGGGAGTGGCGGCGAGGAGGAACATCCGCCCGCTCCGGGTCAGGTAATAGAGGCGGCCTTCGGCCAGGATGGGCGAGGCATACACCTGGTCGGCATCCTCCAGGCGTTCCTGGTAAACGAGTTCTCCGGAATCGGCCTTGGCGCAGTAGGCGATTCCCAACTTCTCGCTCATCCAGTAGAGGTGCTTGTCGAGATAGACGGGCGAGGTGACGTTGGACCCGTTCCGGCTGGTCCAGAGGCGGTGGGTGGACGTAACATCGCCGCTGCCTCCGGCACGAACGGCCAGGGAGGCGGTTCCCGAGCGACCTCCGAACACGTAGACCACGCCGTCCGCCGCCACGGCCGTGGGAACCATGTACCAGCGGATGTCCGTCTCGCACGACCACAAGGGCGAGCCCGATTCCGGATTGAAGGCGAGCACATCTCCGTGGCGGGCAAGCACCAGTTCCTCCCGTCCCGACTCGGCCGTGACGAGGATCGGCGTGTTCCAGGCCTCGCGAATCTCCGGGACTCGCCACTGTTGCTCTCCCGTTCGCTTGTCGAGGGCCACCAGCGATTCGCTTTCGATGCTCGCGTTGACGATGACCAGGTCCTTGTAAAGCAGAAGCGATGCGCCGCTTCCCCAGCCGTGGGTGTTCGTACCCACGTCTGCCTGCCACAGCTGGTTGCCATCGTGATCGAAGGCCAACACGCCACTCTTGCCGAAAAACACGTACACGCGGTCTGCATCGGCAACCGGCGTACTGGCGGCATAGCCATGATCCCGAATCCTCTCCTCTTCCGGCAACTTAGCGGGGACGGCTCGATCCCACAGGATCTGGCCGTTGTCGCGTCGCAAGGCGACGAGATGGCGTTGGAGTTGGTCGAGACTTCCTTCTGACTGTCCCGGAACGAGGTACCCGCTGTAGGTGGTCAGGTAGATATGGGGGCCGAAAGTGATCGGGCTGGACGTGCCGGAGCCGGGTAGCGGCGTCTTCCAGGCCACGTGTTCGTTCTCACTCCACTGTTGGGGCAGTCCCGTGGCGTCGGACGCGCCCATTCCGCCGGGCCCGCGAAATCCGGGCCAGTTTTCGCCCGGTTCCATCTCGGGCTGTGATGAGGGGGTCAGGCCGCGGAGATACTCCTGGTCCTCTTTCGAGAAGAGCGAGATTTTCAAGGTGAACTGCGTGCCGTCGCGGCGTTGGATCGTAACGTGATCTCCTTCGATGTCGAGAACCTTTGCCTGAACCGCCCTGCCCTGTTGGTCGTGAAACTGGCGGAAGTCGACCGGGTTGGAAGGCGGTTCGGACCAACAGACGGCGTGTGAGAAAAGAACGGTCGCCGTCGTGAGCAGGCACAAGCGAAGGCAGTTCATCATGGAGATCCTCAGGAAGGAAACTGGCAACCTGCCAAGTGGGCAGACACACTCTGAAGGAAGAGTCCCAATACAGGCTCTGCAATCCGAATGGCCAAGAGTTGGGTTCGACCTCGGGGTCGCCATCAAGGGCCGAACGGGACGTGAGCCCCTACTGGTCGCGAGGGCCGTCAGAAGCCACGAAGATTGGGAGGCACAATGTAGTAGCCCGGGCGGTAATAGTAGGGGTAGTAGTAGCCTGGGGCCGGGACATAGACGGCGCCAACTCCATAGGGCGTGTAGACGGGTACGGGGTAGGCCGGGGCGGCCGGATAGTAGTATCTGCGGTAGTAGGGATTCGGCACGACCACGGGGACCCCTCTCGAGGCTTGCCCGCGAGATCGGGACGAGCGATTTGGCTGTTGGGAAGAGTAGTTCGGCTGGTTTGGCAGAAGATTTCCCATGCTGCGTCGCGAGGCATTCGGGTCCAAGTTCCCCATGCTACGGCGCGGCGCGTTAGGATCCAAGTTCCCCATACTCCGCCGTCCGCTCGACGAGGACTGAGCCCACGCATCCCCCACGGACGCCAACACGACCGCCAGCGCAGTCGTCCCAAGAAATAGAAGAATGGCTGGTCGACCCATCGAAAGCCCTCCCGCATGGAAGTTGCAGGACAGAACAGTTTCCCCAAGGAGAATTATTGCCACTGGGCACAGAAAGAGCAAGCAAAATGGCATCCCCCGGCAGTTGGTGATGCTTTTTCTATTTTACCAAAGAGACGTATTCTTGCAGCATCAGGCAGAACCGCACACAATGCCAACTCGGCCAGGTCCGGACGGGACAGCCCCTTCTAATACGCTATGTTCCAGGGGGTTCGGTCGTTTTCTTGGGAGATTTGCCACTGGCCGGTGCCTTTTCTGCAGTGAACGACAACGAACACAACACGACCGGCCCGGAAGAGGCCCAGCGGTTAGGCCGCCTGATCGACAGTCACGCGGCCGCGTTGGAACTGTATGCCGGCTTGTGGTGCGTCAGTCCCGAGGACGTGGTCCAAGAGGCCCTGATCGAGCTGGCCTCACAACGCCAGTGGCCGACCAACCCTGTGGCGTGGTTGTATCGTGCCGTGCGGCACCGGGCATTGAATGCCTCGCGAGCAAGACGTCGCCGACAGCGTCACGAAGAACAAGCGGGCCTTCTACGTTCCGCCGTGTTGAAACCGCCCCCCGGGGAATCACTCGATGCCGAGGAACTGGCCGCCGCCTTGAGATCGCTTCCCGACGACCAACGCGAGGTCATCGTGACCCGGTTGTGGGGCGCATTGAGTTTCCGAGAAATCGGCGAGATCACTGGCACGTCCGAAAGTACGGCCCACCGGCGTTACCAGGAAGCTCTGCTCCGCCTGAAAGAGAAAGTGAGTCCGTCATGGGCAAATCCGAACGAGAAAACGAACTAGCAGCTTTCGAGGCGAGGCTCGGAGCATTCCGCCCCGGAGCAAGCCGGCTGGATCGGGATCGGGTCATGTACCTGGCGGGCCAGGCAGTGGCAAGGAGGGAGCGAGCCGGCGCCCGCTCGCTCTGGGCGTGGCCTTCGGCCTTTGCGGCCATGCCCGCCGTTGCAGCGGCCCTGCTCGTGGCGATCGTAATCGAACCGGACAGCGGCGGCCCAGTTCCGCTCGCCCAGTCAGGACAGGAAGACGCCGCCTCACCTGCCGAGCAGGATTCTCAAGCGGCACGAATGGCAACCGACCATGATATTCTCAACGCCGTAGTTTCTGCTGGGCCGACCGGATCTGAAGACTCGGACCTCGACACTCTGCTGGCACGGCTTCCCGCAGGGCGCAGCCTGTCCAGTGTGACCCCCTGGGAAGCTGTGGATCCGGACTGGGCGGCTACCTCGCTCGTCGCGGTCGCCCCTGTATCCTATGTGAAACAGCAGCAGATGCTCTTGGAGGAATTGATGCCCGGGGAGAACGCACCGCTCAGGCAGCCCCAATCGTGATCTTTCAGAAGAGGAGCGATAATATGTTGACTTCTGTGCCCACGGTACGCGTTACCACCGGCTCGCGCGGGGGAGTTGCGAGGTCCGGAGCCTGGCTCCTGGCCCTTGCGCTGTTCAGTCTTCCATCGCCCCCATATGCTGACGCCCAGGAGTGGCCGACGAAGATCGTGCTCCACCCGGCCAAAGCGCCCCAACCGCTGCTCAAGTACCAGTTGCTGCCTACGATGGATGAGCGTCGGCCCGGCAACGCTGCTGTCTTCTACGGCCGCGTCAAAGCGGAACAGACGGCGTTCTTCACGAGCAAGGAGATCTGGCAGGAAATCAACGCGACCGAAGACGCACCGCTTTCGCGTGTCGCCAAGATGAAGCACATACGACGACATCACGATTCTTCGGCAATCTACAGTTTCATTGAACGAGCCGGCCAGTGTGAAGACTGCGACTGGCAGTACCCGATCGAAGAAGACGGTTACCATACGCTGCTTCCGGATGCCCAGGAGCGACGCGAACTGGCCCGCCTGCTCCGGGCCGACATCCGTTGGCACGTGGCACATGGTGATTTCGACGGCGCCTTGCGATCTCTCAAGGCGGGCTATGCCATGGCACGCCACACGGCTCATTCACCAATCCTGGTCCCCGCGCTGATTGGCGTGGCCATGAGCGGGGTGATGTCCACGTGTACGCTCGAACTGATCCAGCAACCGGACGCGCCGAGTCTCTATTGGGCGCTGACCTACCTGCCCGAGCCGTTTTTCGACAGCCGCCGGATCTTCGAGGGCGAGATGCGGATGCACGAAGCGGCCTTCCCGCAACTGCTCGGTTCGGATTGGACGAACGACGATCCCGCCTACTGGTCTCGCCAGGTGGAGGGAATCACCGAGGTCTACAAACGGCAAATCTGTGATAGCGACGCGGAACGAGCCAAGTTCGAGGGAGAATCGGCGAAGCGCCTTCTGCGCGTGTATCCCGAGGCAAAGCGAATGCTCATCGGCGCGGGACAGGATCCCCAGGAGGTGGAAGCCATACCCGTCGGCAAGGCAATCCTGCTCCAGGCGGCCCTGGTCTACGGCAACCTGCGAGACGAAGCACTCACCTGCCAGGCCGTGCCCTATTGGCAAGCCGTACCCGTGATCGAACGCTACGAGAATCATCTGAACCAAGCCAAAGGAGATTCGATTTCGATCGCTCCGACCCTGGCGGGCCTGCCGCCGATCGCCACGGCGCTCAAGGCCCTCATGCGACACGATCGCGAGATCGCCTTGTTGCGGACCCTGGAAGCACTTCGGCTCTATGCCGGCCAGAAGGGCACGCTCCCCGATCATCTCGATCAGATCGACTTGCCCCTGCCCATCGATCCCATGACCGGCCGGCCCTTCGAGTACGACTTGCGTGACGGAGTGGCCCGAATCTCCGGACCGTCCGTGCCAGGAGTGCCGTGTGATTTTGAGGTTCGACTGGCAACGAAAGACAGTGAATAGGGAGCCTTGCTTTCAATTCCCTCGCGGGACGGGTATTCTTGAGTTTTGTGTTGTTCGATCGACATGGGACTCACCCGCGCCGCGAGGGAATTCATGCAATACACCACCCTACCCCGCACTGACTTGGAGGTCTCCCGCGTGACCATGGGCTGTTGGGCTCTGTCGGGCGACATGACCTGGGGACCGCAGGATCAGGCCGAGGGAATCGAGGGGATTCATGCCGCCCTGGACGGCGGAATCAATTTCTTCGATACGGCCGAACTTTACGGCAAGGGGAATTCGGAGAAGCTGCTCGGCAAGGCCCTCCGAGGGTTGCGCGATCGGGCCGTGATCGCCTCGAAGTTCAGCCCCGAAAACGCCTCGGCCGATGACGTGGTGGCCGCCTGCGAGCGGAGTCTCGCCTCCCTGGAAACCGATCGGATCGACCTCTACCAGGTCCACTGGCCAAGCCGGGAGGTGCCCTGGGAAGAAACCTGGCGGGCCATGGAAGACCTGCGTGATGCGGGCAAGATCCGCTACCTGGCCGTGAGCAACTTCGGCGTGAAAGACATGGCCGACCAGTTGGAGATTGGCGTCCCGGTCTCGAACCAGTTGCCCTACAACCTGGTCATGCGGGCGATCGAGTTCGAAATCCTGCCCCAGTGCATCGAGCACGACATCGGCGTTCTCTGCTACAGCCCGCTGCAGCACGGAATCCTCACGGGCAAGTTTCGCACGGCCGACGACGTACCCGAGGGCCGGGCTCGATCTCGCCATTATTCCTGCAACCGGCCCCTCACACGCCACGGCGAACCGGGTTGCGAGCAGGCGACCTTCGCGGCCATCGATCGGCTTCGCGAGATTGCCGACGGATTGGGTTGCTCGCCGAGCGACGTGGCCATTGCCTGGTTGCTTGCCCAGCCGGGTGTTTCCTCCGTGGTCGTGGGCATTCGCCGAGGCGAGCAGGCTCGGGCCAACGGGGCCACGACCGATCTGCATCTCGACGCGGCGACCCTGGCGGCCCTCGACGAGGCCAGCCTGCCCGTCAAAAAGGCGTTGGGACGCAATCCCGACATGTGGGAAGGCGAGGGGAAGTCGCGGTATCGATAGGGAAGCGATCGCCACGAAAAACACAAAAAGGCACGAAGAGTTTTCAAGAACGCCCCAGCCCGGCTTCTTCCCCCGATCCATCTGCAACGATGTATCCTGAACGAAAGACGATCCAACAGAAGCCGGGCTTTTGAACTCGACGGGCAAGAAGATCCGTCGCAAAGAAGCACCTTGGGAGAATTGGCAATGAGGATCGTAGTAGCGTTATGCCTGGCACTGGCGATTAGTTCCACCGTCGTAGGCAGTGAGTTGCTGCTTTCGAGTGACGGGCGTTCCGATTACACAATCGTGCTGCCGCAGAACGCGACGATTGTGGAGCAAACGGCCGGTCGCGAACTGCAGGAACACCTTGAGAAGGTTACCGGCGTTAAGTTGCCGATCGTTGGCGAGACAGAAGCACCGTCGTCAGACAAGCTGATACTCGTGGGACCGTCGAAAAAGGCCATCGAACTGGTCGGAGGCCTGACGCCCGAGGAGCTTGGCCACGACGGGATCCTTGTCCGAACGGTGGCTGGCTCGCTCGTGCTCCTGGGCGATTCGCCGCGGGGTTCGCTCTATGCCGTGTACACGTTCCTTGAAGACGTGGTTGGCGTGCGGTGGTGGACGTCGACCGAGAGTTACCTGCCGAAGAAGCCCACGCTAGGGATCGGAGATCTAAACATTCGCTACGCGCCGAAACTCCAGTTTCGCGAGGCCTTCTATCGCGATGCCTTCGACGGCGTGTTTGCGGCCCGATCGAAGTGCAACGGGCATTTTCCTCGCGTTCCCGAGGCCTATGGCGGCCACTACCCCGTGTTGGGCTGGTGCCACACGTTCTTTCAGTTGCTTCCACCCGACAAGTATTTTGGAGATCATCCGGAGTGGTACAGCGAGATTGACGGTGAGCGGAAGGCGGGACGCACGCAACTCTGCCTGACCAATGAGGCCATGCGGGCGGAATTGGTGCAGAACGTGCTGAAGTGGCTGCGGGCGGCGTCCAACCCCGGAGTGATCGACATCAGCCAGAACGACTGGCACGGCCGCTGCCAGTGCGCCAAGTGCCGGGCGATCGAGGAGGAAGAGGGCTCGCCCTCGGGCCCCCTGCTGCGGTTTGTGAACGCCGTGGCCGAGGACATCGAAAAGGAATTTCCCGACGTGAAGGTCATGACGTTGGCCTATCAGTACACCCGCAAGCCACCCAAAATCGTCCGTCCCAGGAAGAACGTGGTCATCCGGCTCTGCTCGATCGAGTGCTCTTTCGTGGAGACGCTGGCCGACGGAGAACAGAACGAGACGTTTCGGGGCGACATGGAGGGCTGGTCGAAGGTGGCCCATCAGCTTTACGTGTGGGACTACGTGACGAATTTTGCCAACTACTCGCTGCCCCATCCGAACCTGCGGGTGCTGGGCCCGAACATTCGCTACTTTGTGGACCATAACACGATCGGCCTGTTCGAGCAGGGGGACGCCGGCTGCGGGATCGGCGATTTCGTGCGGATGCGGGCGTGGGTGCTC
The DNA here is from genome assembly GCA_963674575.2 of Thermoguttaceae bacterium. Classification (GTDB taxonomy): domain Bacteria; phylum Planctomycetota; class Planctomycetia; order Pirellulales; family Thermoguttaceae; genus JAAYAY01. Next base: position 21,790 of record CAXXQT010000004.1, on the reverse strand, counting down.
TCCCACTTGATGTGGGACAGCAGGAAGGACAGCGACGAGTTGATCGGCGAATTCCTTAGGGGCTACTACGGTCCCGCCGCACCGCACCTGGCGGATTATCTCGACACGATGTGCGATGCCGCTGAGAAGTCAGGCGTTTACCTGCGGTGCTTCATGTCCGACACGTCGAAGTGGCTCACCCTCGACACGCTTAACAAGGCCACGCGACAATTCGACGAAGCGTTGGCGGCCGTGGCAAACGATCCGGTCCTCTACGCCCGGGTGCGGCGGGAGCGGCTGCCCCTGGACCACGTGTGGCTGCGACGCTACCAGGTGTTGAAACGGCAAGCGGAGCGGGAAGGCAAGGAGTTCCTTGGCCCGGCCGACCCGGTTGCGGCCTGTGACGAGTTCCTGCGACTGGCGGAAGAAAACCAGGCGGGAAGCTACCGCGAGGGCCAGCCGTTCGGTCCCTATGGCGAGGCCCTGCGGCGACGTTTCCGCAAGCCCGGTCCGCCGCCGGAGGAGTGTCGCGATCTTCCGGAAGATCAATGGATTGACGTTCAGGACAACGACTTCCGCTTCGCCTCCTACGGCACGTGGGTGGAGACGGTTGAAGACAGCGCCGCCTCGGACGGCTATGCGGCCCGAATGCCCGGGAATCATCCGCAATGGGCCGTCCAGTTCGCCATGCCCGCCGATTATGCCGACGGCAGCACCTGGCAATGCTTCGCCCGGGTGCGGGCTGAGGGCAAGACCGAGCAGGGCGTGGCCATGGCCTTCGGGGTCTACGACGGCAAGGCGAAGAAGGGACTGGCCGATCGGCGACTCTCCATGGCAGAGGCCGGCGGCGGCTACCACACGATCGATCTCGGCGCTCACAAGCTCACCCCCGACTGCTACCTCTGGGTTGCCCCTCCCAATCGGCCGGGCGAGGTGGACGCGGTTTATGTGGATCGGTTTTTCTTTGTCCGAGAAGGAGCTGAGAAGCAATAGCACGATTACCGCCGAATGGAGCCCCCCCAGTAGGTTCCGGGCGCCGCACAGAACCCTGAAGCGGGATGTTCCTGGCCAATTCGATCGGCGTGGGCAAACGAGAAGACAACCATGGAGGGCACTGAGGACACGGAGGAATTGGAAAGAGAGGCGTGGACCCCAAACGCCGCTGCTAATTCTCCCTCGGTGTTCTCCGTGTCCTCTGTGGTGGTCTTGTCTGACACTGACTCTGGGATCACCGCTGCGGCTCATCGCCAATTCGAATAGCCGAAGTGGACGATCTTGCTCTTCTATTTCTCGTTGCTGACCCACCATCGACGATATCCCGACAGAGCCCTTTGCAATGGGGAGGCGGATCGTGGAAAATCATCTGCTACCCGCTTTCGCCGATCATATGCCCTGGAGTTGACGAGGAAAAACAACATGCACCGAAGAGACATCTTGAAGTCGACGCTGGCCGTTCTGGGCGGCGCGGGATTGGCTCATTGGGGACCCGGCACGGTTGCTGCGGCGGACGGTTCCAGCAGCAACAAGCCGGGCGAGCGTTGGTCCGTGGAGCGGGCTAATCAGTGGTACGCCAAATATCCGTGGATCTGTGGCTGCAACTACGTGACCTCCACCGCGGTCAACCAGTTGGAAATGTGGCAGGCCGACACGTTCGACCCGAAGACGATCGATCAGGAACTGGGTATGGCGGAGGCGATCGGCCTGAACACCGTCCGCATCTTCCTCCACGACCAGGCGTGGGCCCAGGATCCGGAGGGGTTCAAGCGACGGCTGTCGGCCTTCCTGGACATCTGCCAGACGCACCATATCTGGGCGTTGATCACCTTCTTCACCAACGGCGGCCGCGGAACACCGATCAAGATCGGCAAGCAGCCGGACCCCGTGCCGGGCGTCCACAACCCCTGCTGGCTCCAAAGCCCAGGGGCGGCCGTGGTCAACAATCCGAAGAAGTGGGCGTACCTCGAAGACTACGTCAAAGATATCCTCTCCAGCTACGCCAAGGACGAACGAGTGCTCTGCTGGTGCCTGTACAACGAGCCGGAAAGCACGCGAAACGGCAATCATTGCCTGCCCCTGTTGCGGCGAATCTGGCATTGGGGACGGCAGGTCGATCCGTCCCAACCGTTCACGGCCCCGATCTTCTTCTTGCCAATGCACCCGCGAACGGACTTCCCGATCTGCTGCTTCCTGGGAGAGAACTGCGACATCATGAGCTTCCATTGCTATCTGGAGCCGGAAACGGTCCGGAAGATGATCGCCATGACCGCCAGTTTCGGCCGCCCTGTCCTTTGCACGGAGTATATCTTGCGCCCAACAAACAACTTCTTCAACGTGACCCCGATCCTGAAAGAAGCGAACGTGGGCGCCGTTCATTTCGGGCTGGTCAACGGCAAGTGCAACTTCCAGTTCTTCAGTCCCAAAGACCTGCCGGAACCGAAGCACTGGAAGCACGACATCTTCCGCGCGGACGGAACGCCGTTCGACCCGAAAGAGATTGAGCAGATTAAGAAGTTGACCGGAAAGGAATAGGAAATATCTGATGCTGAATGTTCAATTGGCGTTTTTCTTGGTGACGACCGTGTTTCTATTCTGTGGCGAGCAGGCGGTTGGCCAGTCGCCCGTCCGCGAGACGGTTCGTGATCGGATCTGGATCTGGGGACATCCGGCGAGGGTCCACAACGACAGTTTTCTGGCGAACCTGTCCAAGAAGTCCACGATTGAGCCGGTGGCCGCAGCCGAGTACATGGGCATTCGCAACATGCTCTTCGTGCGTTATGAAGGCGAACCGGCACCACCCTTCGACAGCTACTACGCCTCTTTCCGGAAGCTCGACCGCGTGATCTGGTCGCTCGTTGGAGCGAGCGGGGCAACCTCGGCGGACGAACGCGAGCAGGTGTACCAGCTTGCCGAACGAAACGAAAACATCGCGGGCTTCATCCTGGATGACTTCTTCCACTCGAACGTGACGGGGCCGAGCGTCGACCCCGAAACGGAGCCCGACAATCTGCCGGCGTTTGAGGCTTCGCTCACGCCGGAAGAGCTATACGCCCTGGGCCAGCGGAAGGTGCGAGGCAAGAAACTCCCGATCATGGCCGTGGTCTACACCGGGCAGATCTCCCGCCGCGCGAAGGCGCACATTGCCGAGGTTGACCGGGTCTGCCTCTGGACCTGGCGTCCGGAAGATCTGAAAGATCTGGAAGTGAACCTGGCCCGGCTCGAGAAGCTCGCGCCCGATATGCCAGTCTATCTCGGTTGCTACACCTACAACTTCGCCGACTGTCGGCCCCTGCCGGTTGAATTGATGCAGCGTCAGACGGAGTTGGGCTACCGATGGCTGAAGGAAGGCCGCATTCAGGGCATGATTTTCCTGGGGACCCCCAATGTGGACGTCGGCCTGGAGTCCGTTGCCTGGACTCGCGATTGGATTGCTCGGGTGGGTGACGAAACGCTTGACTTCGGGCAATAGCTTGCCAAAATTGCCACGAAGTTGATTGCAGAAGGGGTGGGACTCCTCACGACGGAGCATGATGGCTGCTGCTATGAGAGAGAGAATTGAACCATGAAACTCCAATTCCTTGCGGTCATGCTCGCGCTGGTCGGAGCTGGTGTGAGTTTCGCTCAAGACCGGGCTCCGCTCCGAACGTTCAGCGATATGGGCAAGGAGCGGGCGATTCTCAAGGCGGGAGAGGAGGTCGAGATCTTCCGTCGCGAGGGCGCCGGCTGCCTGACCCACATGTGGTTTGCCATGGACGTGCGGACGCGGATCCGGGTCTATGTGGACGGCGAAAGGACGCCTTCGATCGACATGGCCCAAGACCTGGGACACGGCTACGCCTTTGGCGGACCGCCCGAACCCTGGGGCACGGAACATTTGGGGCGTCAGGGAGGCGTCTTCAATACGTATCACATCCCCTTCGGACGTGGCGTGCGAGTGACGATCCTGCCCACGGCCAAGGTCTTCGATCGTGTGACCGGTCGGAAGGTCTGGTGGATCATCCGAGGCAGCGAAGGGCTGCGCGTCTCCGTAGGCGGCCAGGTGCTGCCCGAGTCGGCCCGGTTGCGGCTGTATCGCCTGGAGGACTATCGAGCCAAGCCGCTCGAAGAATTCGCGTGCTGCGACGTGGACGGCCCCGGCGCCCTTTACCTGGTCACGTTGGCTGTCGAGGGCGAGACCCCGTTGGGGACCTGGGAAGACCAAAGTTACCAGGAGGGCTGCGTTCGCGCCTACTTCGGCGATTCCGGGGAGCCCACGTTCCTTTCGTCGGGGCTTGAAGACTACTTCGTGAGTTCCGGCTACTTTCACCACCGAAAACTGTTCCAGTCGCCCATCTCGGGTTTGACGCACATCGATGTCGAGAAAAACCGCTTCAGCGCCTACCGCATTCACGACCGGGACCCGGTCTTCTTCGACAAGGGGCTGCGTCTGACCCTTCGCTGTGGCGAGGAGATTGACGGACACGTGTTCCACAATGCCCCCGGAGCCACCTACACGGTCTACACGTGGGTCTACCAGTGGTCGACGCCCTAACCGCAAGAAGAGGCACCACCATGTCGAGTTTCCGATTCTTTCTTTCCGTGAGTATCGCCCTCGTTTCTGGATTTATCCTCTCGGTGTCTGGCACAACGTGCAAGGCCCAGGATCCGTCGGTAGGCGAGCAACAGCAGTCACCGGTCAATGTCGCCGATTTGGAGATGTTCTGCGAAATCGGCAAGGAGCGAAAAGACCTGAACGGCTATGGCGAGGCCGAATTGCTCCATCACAAAGGCAAGGGCTGCCTGACGCACATGTGGTTCGGCGGCGACTGGCCGGGTTACGAGCGGACGCGCATCCGCGTCTACGTCGACGGCGAGAAGACGCCGTCGATCGACATGGAACTGGGCTTGGGACATGGCGTCGGCTTCGGCGACGACGCCGCCCCGTGGGGCGCAACCAGGCTCGGCAAGACAGGCCATCCAAGCGGTCTCTACAACACCTACAAGATCCCCTTCGGCACGGAGATTCGCGTGACGGGGCAGCGAGACAAGGACTCGCCCGACGGCGCGCCGTTCTGGTGGATCCTTCGCGGAAACGAGAATCTCCCCGTCACGTATGCAGGAGTGCGACTTCCTGACACGGCGCGGCTGAAACTCTGCCGGCTGGAAAATCACGTCGCCAAACCCTACGAAGAATTCGCCCTTTGCGACGTGACCGGCGCCGGCGCCCTTTACCAGGTGACAATCGCGGCCGACGGCCTCCGCGACAACGGGAACTGGAACGACATCGCCTACCTCGAGGCGATCATGCGCGCCTACGTCAACGGGAAACCCGATCCGATCCGACTGTCTTCCGGACTGGAAGACTACTTCCTTGGCACCTACTATTTCAATCGCGGACGCTATGCCACCGACCTTGCCGGTCTGACCCATTTGGACAAGAAGAACAACACCTTCTCCGCCTACCGATTCCACGAGGACGACCCCATCTTCTTTCGGGACGGCCTTCGGCTGACATGCCGCTGTGGCGAGGAACTCGAGGGCAAGCCAATGCACGATGCCCCGGAAACGCGGTACACAACGTACGTGTGGCTTTACCGGTGGTGATTGTCGATCGTCACGGGTCAGGCTCTCCTGATGAGTGAAGCCAGCCAGAGCTACGGCGAGAGTTCGCCCGGCACAGCCATTTCCTTCTCCCACACCTTCAGTATCGCCCGGAGCTGGCTGAGCTTGTCGGGGCGATCCAGCGAAAGATCGTTCTTCTCGGAGACATCGGCGGCAAGGTCGTATAGCTCGGTTCGGCCGGAACGGTAGGCAATGTATTTCCACGTTCCCGCGAGGACGGCGGCATATTGGTCCTCGTAGGCCCGATAGAGCACGATGGCGTTTCGGTCGATGCCGCCCGTGCCGCGCAGGGCGGGGACCAGGCTGCGGCCGTCGAGGTCTGTGGGGTTGCCGCCGGCCATCTCAACCATGGTGGGAAACACGTCGACGGTTGTCGCAAGCATGTTCTGCTCGCTTCCCGCCTTGGCAACACCGGGCCACACGACTGTGAAGGGCACGCGGGCGCCGCCGTCGTAGAGGGCGTTGCCTCCGCGTTTGTTGCCGCGAATGGGCGGGTTCGGCGACAGCCCGCCCTGATCGCCGAGGAAGAAGATCACTGTGTTCGACGCCAGATCCTTGCGACGCAGGCAGTCGCGGATGCGTCCCACGGAGTCGTCGACGGAAGTCAACATGGCCGAGAGGGGCGTGACCCGCTTGCCGGGATTTTCATGCTGCAGGCGTTCCAGAACGCGAGGATCGGCCCCGTAGGGAGTGTGCGCCGAGTAGTAGAACAGGGTCAGCATGAACGGCCGTTCTTCGTTCTGCTGCTCCAGCCAGGCGACGGCGTCGTCGGTGAGTTGCTCCGTGAGATACTTGCCCTTGGGCACGTCGGCGTATGCCTGGCTGTGCTCACCGAAGAAGGGCGCCGTGTAGCTGCGGGGATGGCCGAAGTTGGACACGCCGAATTGAACGTCGTAGCCGTGCATCACCGGGTGGTAGGGATCGTGTCCCAGGTGCCACTTCCCAACGAAGGCGGTTCGATAACCGAGCGGTTTGAGGGCGTCGGCGAGGCAGGGCACTTCGAGGGGCAGCCAGTTTCGCGAAGGCATGCGAGCCGGATCCCGCCCGTAGGCATGAAACTCGTCCTCCGTGCAGCCGTCCGGAGTGTCAGCCGGGATATGGCGAACCATGCGCAGGCGGGCCGGGTGCTGACCGGTCATGACGGACGCCCGGCTGGGGCTGCACGTGGGTGACGCCGCGTAGGCCCGCGAGAACGTCACACCGTCCGCTCTCAGGCCATCGATATTGGGAGCAGAAAGGATGTTGCGCCGATAGGTAATTTCATTCCAGCCAAGATCGTCGACGAACAGCAGGACGATATTGGGTTTCCGACCGGTTACTTGCGCCGACGCGTCGGCGCCCCACACAAGAAGAAGTACGGCGAACAGTGCAGGAGTGAGGAGTCTCTTCATAGTCGACACGCGCAAAGTCCGAACCTGTTGTTGCTGGAATACTCGGGCTGGATCTTCAGTATGGCGCCAGCACACGGTAGGGTCAATCAACTTGCCCAGAAGAAGAACGGCAAAGTCAAGAAACGTAGCCGTTGATCTTGTCAGACGCCGGTTTGGAGGACAGTCGCTCGAATTCTGGGATTCCCTCACAGAGGCACAGAGGCACGGAGAACGATTGAAATGCGATTGGAACCGTGGCAAGTTCCAACCTCCCCTCCGTGCCTTTGTGCCTCTGTGAGATAACCTCTTCGTCGAATCACCGCTGTTCTTGCCGCGTCGGCGTCCTCTTGTTGCCGATGCTGGCGCCGACATTTTTCGGCAGGCGCCCTATCCAATCGAGGGCGGATTGCGGAGAATCTGCGTAGGTCATCGTACACGAATCATGAGGAGCATGCTGATGGGGCTATTTCTGGCAATGTCCGGCCTGGCGGGAGCATCTCGTCCGGACGTCGAAAAGGCGCTGGAGGATTTCGTCCGGTCGAAGGGGGGCGAGTTTGCTCCCGCCGGGGAGAACGACGAATCGCACGACGTGATGGTTGTCAGCCAGGCCGAGGACGATCGGATCACCGTGCTCTACCCGGGAGAGTTTGCGGTCTGGGATGAGGCGTCGGCCTACTTGTCTCGATCGCTGAACGTGCCCGTGTTTTCCTTTCACATCCACGACGAGGATCTGTGGATGTACGTTCTGTTCGCCGGCGGCGACGAAGTTGACCACTTCAATCCGATTCCCGACTATTGGTCCGAGAAGCTATCCGACAAGGAGCGTCAACTGTGGGCCGGCAGCGCGGAGACCATCGTTCGCCATTGGCCTGGCGCGAAAGCGGCGGACCTCGAAGCCTACCTCGTGACCTGGGATCTTGACGAAGAGGACCCCGACCATGCCTATGCTGACGATGAGTTCTCCTATCTCGACTGCTGGCAGCTGACGGACTTCATGCGAAAGCTGGGACTGGCATATCCCGTGAGCGACGAGGGCGAGGCGTTGGGCCCGACGTATCGTTTCGACGTGCCGGGAACGGCGTAGGCGGGGTTGCAGGCAGATGTGGTTGTGCTAAAGTGCGGTGACTGCGACCGGGTTGGAGTTGGCGGAATTGCTGCACGGAGGATTCTTCGCGAGGTTCCACCTCAGGCCAAACCGTGGCAGAAGTTTGACTCATCCACCACAACGCTCATTGAACAAGTTCAGAAAAAAATGGGACTGCTTGCCGAACAGACGCATGTCGCCGCGCCGGGCTGGATCATGGGACTGTTCGTCGTGGTCATGCTCCTGACCTACGTGGGGGTGGCCTACAAGGGACTTCACAAGACCGTGGCGGCGCTGCTCGGTGGCGGCGTGCTCGTGCTGTTGGCCGTCTACCTGGGGCTGTTCGACTACCACGAGATCTACGAGATCCTGGCCAAGGATCTCAACGTGTTCGGCGTGATCATCGGCACGGGAATCCTGGTCGACGTGACGGGTGGTTCAGGGCTGTTTCACTTCCTCAGCATGCTGATTGTGCGAGCCACGGGCGGGCGTGCCACGCTCCTGTTCCTGGCAATTTGCGGGCTGACCTTCGTTTTCGTCGCCCTGTTGACGATCGTGCCGGCCGTGCTCGTGCTCTGTTCGCTGGTGCTGGTGATATGCCGATCGCTCAACTACAGCCCCAAGCCTTTTTTGCTTGCGGTGGCAATTTGCGCGAACAGCGGAGCCATCGTCACCTTTGCCAGCGGGCTGCCCAATATCATGATCGGCACGGCGGCCGGCATCCCGTACATGCACTTCCTGTTGATCTCGGCGCCCTATGCCGTGGTGAGCCTGGGGATCGCCATGCTCGTGCTGCGTTGGGCGTTTCAGCGGGACTTGCCCTGGAAGCAGGATGCCGAGGAGCGTGCCCAACTGGAGGCGAAGATCTCGGAATTCGACCCCTGGGCCCTGGTCGAGGATCGCTGGGTGCTCACCCGCAGCGCGGTCATCCTGGGCTTGACTGTTCTGGGATTCGCTCTCGCCCAGCCGTTGGGGCTGGGGATGGACTATATCGCCATGGCCGGTGGAACGGCCGCGCTGCTGTTTGCCGGTCGCGGCGTGGAGGACACGATTGCCAAGGTCAACTGGACGGTGATCCTGTTCTTCACAGGGCTATTTCTGGTGATCGGATGTGTCGAGGCGACGGGCGTGCTGGAGAAACTGGCCGGGGCCGTGGTGGCGATGGCCGGCGACAAGCCGGCTCGGCTGATTCCGACCGTCTGTGTCTTCTCGGCCGGCACGAGTGCCATTGTGGACAACATCCCGGTCGCAGCGACGTTGATCCCGATCATCAAGAGCATCGCCGGAATGGGAGTCGCCCCGGAGCCGCTCTGGTGGTCGCTCGTGCTGGGGAGCAACCTGGGCGGCAACGGGACTCCGATCGGTTCGATTTCCTGCGTGATTGCCCTGCACGCCCTGAAGAAAGAAGCGAAGATTTCGGTCGGCTGGGGCGAGTTTATCAAGCTGGGCGGACTGATCATGGCAATCCAGGTGATCGGGGCCGTCGTCTATCTCTTGCTGCTTCAGGCCCTCAACGCTTTTCCCGCACTGACCTAGGAACGCAACCCATGGTGGAACCGACACGACGCGATTTGGATCGGGCCGTCGAGAACTCGATGGACATGTTCAGTCGAGCCCGGGTGGGGGCCGTGGCCGCCGTGGTCCCGCGCCGTCCAAAGTCCGTGCTGCTGGCCGTGGACGGTTCGTCGCAAGACGCCTTCGGGGCCGCGATCGCGGGGCAGTTTCGCCAGCGATTTGGCTGCCAGGTGGCAGTGGTCGATGCTCGCGAAGGGGACGGGGCTGGCAACCTGGCCCAGCAAACAGCAAAGTCGCTGGTCGGGAAGGCCGAGGACAAAGGGTCAGGCGACAGCTTCGCACAGATCCTGGAGGCCGTCGAGCGTTCAAAGTGCGACTTGCTGATTGCCCCCTGTCCCTACGGACGCGACCTGGAAGCGGTGGGACCGGACAGTGCGGGAACCGTGATCGACGTGCTCCTGGCCCGCTCGCCCGTGCCTGTCTTGGTGGTGAGGAAACCATATCAGCCGCAAGGCGATCTCTTCCACCAGGTCGTGATGATTTTGGCCGCGGAAAACGAGATGGCTCCCGAGGCCGCGGCCTGGGCCGCCGGAATGATCGCGCCGAAGGGCACGTTTCACCTCGTGCTCGTTTTGGAACGCGAGATGTACGAGAACGTCCACGCCCTGATGGAGTCGATCGCCCCCGACATGGACGTGAGCATCGACTCCCTTTCGCACGCCCTGGCCCGCAACTACATGCGATTGCACCGCGGCCTGCAAAAAGCGGCAGCCGAAACGGGTTTCGAATACAAACTCAAATTGCAAGTCGAAGGGGAAGCCGGCCCAATCGCCGCGGCAGACGCGTCTCGCCCCACCCTCCGGGTACTGGCCCTGGAACGAAGCGATCACGTGTCGGAAGGCGCCGTTCAGGCCCGCATCCGCCAGTCCCTCCATCCCGTCCTTGTGGTGTGTCGGCGACCGGACGCGGGTGATGTTTGAAAAGGCGGGAGCCGAGAGAATTGCCACAAAAAACACGAAAAGGCACAAAAAATGCCCCAGCAGGCTCCTTGGCTTGTCGTGCCTATTCTGCCGGTGTCATCAGGCACTTCTTGACATTCTCCCACCCCAACTGTTTGTGCCTTTTTGTGTTTTTTGTGGCTATTCCTTCTCCAGAACAGGCCCACCATCGGGCCCCCAGGTGAATGAGCCAACGTACACGCGGCCGTCGGCATCGCCGTTTTCGGCCAGGATGCGGCGGCCACGGAACTGCCAGAGGCCCAGGTAGACACTGAAGGTGCGTTCGTCGGTGTCTTCGGGAACAGCGATCGAGTAGTAGCCCGCATGTCGACCGATCTCACGAAGACTTGCGAGCGGTTCGGCCAGGTGGCAGGAGAGCCCCTGGACGATCTTCGAGTCGAGATCGACATGCCCGAAGGGTTGGGCGTCGGCCGGCAGAGGTTTCAGCGTTTCGAAGACCACCGGGATGCGCCACTGGCCGTCGACCTTCACGGGTTGCTCCCACTCCAGGCAATACTCACCGTCGATCCGAGACTGAATCTGACCGAGGCGGTATCTCTTTTCGCCATCGTCGTCCGGCAAAGGCAGGTTGAGGTGAGGTGTACCGTCGGGGTCGCCCACCGATACGAACAGGTCGTAGGTTCCCGTTGGCAGATGGGTGGGAACGCGAAAGGTCTCTGGCAGGTCGGAGATGGGTGCCTCATCCGGTGCTGCGACTTCAAGGTCCTTCATGTTGAGCGACTCTCCGGTCAGGACTGCCCGTATGGCACCGTCTGAGTCCTTCAAGGTAAACGCCTGCTGGCCGCCGGGGTAGCATGGGGCCACGCCGGCATTGCGCCACTGGGCGCGGATCGGAAACGGCTTGCCGGCCGTCACGACTCTCGGCCAGGAGGCTTCGACAAGTTGGAGCCGGTACCCGATGCGGAGGTTCATCTTGCGAATGATCTCGCTGTGGTCCTCCCAGATACGATGGGGCGGACCGTGGATCGAGATATAGCTGCCGTGATACTTCTCGATCGCATCGAAGTAGTCCTGGTCGGCGCCGTCAGACCAGTCATTCGACCAGTAGTGACCGCTCTCCAGCACAACGGGGTGGTTCGGCCAGAAGTCCTGGGCCATCCATTCCGATTGGAACTTGAACCCTTTGCGATAGATGATCGAGTCGTCGCGCATCGAGCCGCCGAGCTGGCAAACATAATCGAGGGCTTCGTTCCGCCCGGTACCGATCGTGCAACTGCGGCGGATGTCCTTTTCGGCATCGCCCACGTGGCAGAACAGCCGCACTCCTTCCGGCAGCTCGTGGTTGACCGTCCACTCGACTTCAAAAATCCCCACCTCGCCATGGGCCTGGAACCGGCTGACCCGGGCTGCGAAGTCGGCGTCGTCATTCATGGGACCGGGCTGGTCGGCTGTAGTGAACGTCATGCGACCGTCGGAATCCAAGGTCAACGTACCAGCGTTCACGCGCCGATCCGGGCCGGCAAAGGCCGGCAGGAGCCTGCCCAGGGGGCAGGTCCTTGCCCAGTTCGTTGGGAAGCCAGATCCCGATGCGAACGTGCATGGTCCGGCCGCGAAGTTCTTTGGCATCTCGAATCACAAAGGCGGTCTCGTGGACTCCAGGAACGCGAATATTCGTGCGAGGCCGCCAGTCGTCCATGCCGACGAGGAGCGTCTCTTTGAAGTGTTTGAAGTGCAGGTCGATGTGGGTCTTGTACATGGAAAGGGGATAGGCCCGCGTACACGGATTGCCTTCCCCCCAGATGCCAATGGAGCCGATGTCGATGAAAGCCACGTGGGGACTGCCGTCGTAGCGACGGGCGGCGGCCGCGAGGAAGCGATCGAGCTTTCTCAGAAACAGTGGGTCGTCGTAGTCGGGCTCCCACGTGGCGTGCGGAGTTCCTTCCTCGACGACGCCCTTGCCGTGCACGAACCAGCGGCCGCCTACGCCCGCGTCCTTGAGCCACTTGGGGCTCGCGTAGGTATCGCCTGACTCGAAGCAAGTGAAGCGGAAAGCGACCTGCCGCCCGGCCCGAATGTAGCGCTGGGCGACCGTGTCGACGAGCGACCAGTCGAACACACCGTCTTCCGGTTCCAGGTACGACCAGGCCAGCCGCAGGTAGGCCACGCTCAGTCCGGGAAAGCCCTCCCCGGCGTAGTCCGGGCCCAAGGGCGGTCCGTACTGGCGAATCGAGTTGTCGAAGTGGTGAAAAACCCACCCCATGCCCGGGTTCTCAAGGGCCTGCCCGTATCTTCCGGACGGACGATGACCCATTCAAGCTCGCCGGCCGAGAGGTCGCTAGAGCAACACAGAAGAAGGAGCAGCAGAAGGAAGATTGTAGGTCGGTTCATGAGGTGGTTCTTCCGGTAGTAGCTTCGGGCAAATCACGTTGTGCGGTAGATGTACCAGTGATCGGTGATTCGCTCGACATAGATAAACTCACTGGGCTCCATCGCGGGCGGCTTCTTGCCGGACGGCACGAAGAGGTAGCCGACCGAATTGTCGAGCATTCCTCCCAGCATCAGATCAACCACACCGTCCCGGTTCTCGACGGACGTGAAGAACAGGCTCTTCGCGAGTTTCTGAGCCTCAGCCTCGCTGCCGTCTGCCATCAACGTGGCAATCCTGTCGAGCTTCTCGACCTGTTCCTTCAGATGAAGTTTCAACTGACGATCATCCTTCGTTACCAGCAACCCGTTTTGGTATTGCCATTCCTCTTCCTCGGATCGTTGACTCGACAGGCCCAGCAGGCGTATGAGCTGCGTGTACATACCGGGAATTGTGAAGGCGCGAACGGCACTCAACTTCCAGACGTCGTTTTCGCCCGTCAGGAATACGTAGTAATCCCGGCTTTTCTGACCTTTGGAAACAAGCACAGCATAGACGGCGCTATTCTTCGTCTCGTCCAGCTTCCTGAATTCGCACTTGGCGCCTTTGCCAAGGCTCTCCCCCAACGTTGGTCTCTCCGTATGCCGTTTGAGCATCTCACCGCAATAGGCGACGTGCTTGTCAGGAATTCCCTCTGGACCGAAGAAGCGGAGAAGCACGTCAGGCACAGCAGCCGGCGTCTTTTCAGTGGCACTTCCCGCCGCATCCGTGTCAGCCGAGCGAACCGCCTGTCCGGTCGTCGTTGGAGCGTCAGTGGTCTGATCGGTCGCTGGGTTGTCAGACGCAAACAGCAATACACCGGTTACGGCAACTGCGAATCGAAACATAGCTGGCTTCTCCAAGTGTTAGTAGTGTCCAAGCACGACGAAATCTTGCCCTGTTGTCAGCGGCTCTGGGAGGATTGCCTTGAGTTATTGACTCGCGGCGACAGGTTCCGCTGTTCTACCAAGTCGGACATGACCTGCCTACCTACACCACCGACACAACGAAGATGGCCACAAAGAACTCATAGGAGTTCAACAAATGTCGGAAGCAATAGAGATTGTTGAAGATCAGGAGAGACTGGTGTTCCTGACATTGCCCACCCCTCCCCCTCGTTCGCAAGACGCCCTGGGGAGGGAGTTCTCGGCTTCTGGCAACTGTTCTGACAGATTTTCCTGGAATCTCTGGGAAAAATCGGAGCCTTCCTGCACTATGATAGTGACGGCTGTCAGTTGTGGTGCTGCTGAGGAGGATTGGTTGTGTCGGAGACGGACGGTGCGCTGGTTGGCGCGGCCTTGCGGGGGGATCGGTCGGCATTTGCCGAACTGTACGACCGCAGGGCACGGTGGATCCGCGCGCTTTGCTATCACACGACCGGCGATCTTCACTCGGCGGCCGATTTGACGCAGGAGGTCTTTCTGCGTGCCTACGCGAAGCTGGACTCGCTCCGCGATCCGGACTGTTTTGCGGCCTGGCTGACGGGGATCGCCCGGCAGGTGTGCCGCGAGTGGAAACGGGGCAAGCTTCGCGATCGGCAAACGGCGTGTTCCCTGGCGGAGGAGCTGCAGCCCCCGGCGAGGGAGGAAACGACCGATCCGCGTCTGGAAACCTTGCGGGAGGCGCTCATGCAGCTTCCCGAGCGAGAGCGTCTCGCTCTGCAGGCCTTCTACCTGCAGGGGCTCGACGCCGAGGAGGCCCGCAGTGTGCTGGGCCTGTCCCAATCGACCTTCTATCGCGTGCTGGCCAAAGCACGAGAACGACTTGCGGCAATCCATCGTCGGGTGGAGGTGGAATCATGAACTGTCCCGATGCCAACACCTGGAACCTGCTGAGTATGGGCCTGCTGGACGAAGCCCGGTCCGAATCGCTTCGCGAACACCGCAAGGAGTGCGAGCGGTGCCGGACTGCGTGGGAGGAAGCCCTCGGGCAGCACTCGGAACTGGTGGATGCCTTTGAGGCGTTCGACTGCGATCACGACCGGAGGCGCGAGCAACTGATGGCCATGCTGGACCGGTCGGCCCCCGAACCGGGCGCCGTGCCGGGCCGGACATGGCTTGGAGGAATCGCCATGAGTATGCAAAAGCACAAGACCCGCTGGGCGACGGCCGCCCTGGCGCCGGCGGCCTGCATTCTGATCGCCATTGTGATGCTGACAGGTGAAAAGACCGTGTTTGCCGATATGCTGGAAAAGGTGCGGCAAGCGCGAACGATGCAGTGTGACGTCGTCTCGACGACGACCGTCGTGGAGGGGCAGTTGTCGGAGTTTCTGAAGAAACCGTGGCACGGGGCGGTGTCGATGTATGTCGACGGCGACAAACGGGCCATGCTGTTCGAGATGGAACAGATGGGTGTCAAGACTCGGTCCCTCTCTCTCGGAAACAAGACCTATGTGTGGTCGCAGGACTCCATTCGCGAGTTTGACACGACCACCCAGACGCAATCGGCTGGCAATCCGGCCGACTTATTGAACCAGTTGCTCCAGGTGCGTGAGTCTCCCGATCGCCGGTTGGGGGAAGAGACGATCGCGGGGCGGCGGGCCGTGGGTTATGAGGTCGCGACGTGGAAACTGGGCGCCGCAATGCAGTCGGCCGTGGGAGGCGCAATGCCGGGCGACCGGGAGAGCCGGTTGCGAGTCTGGGTCGATGTGGAGGAGGGTTTGCCGGTTCGCATGGAAAGCGAACGGGCAATCGTCGCGCCAGGCTCGAAGCTCAAGGCCTGCACTCGCTTCGACAATATCCGGTGGAATGTTGCCATGAACGCCGAGGACTTTCGGCCTCCGGCGAAAGAGGAAATCACGAAATCCGAGACGATTCAGACGCCGACGCCCGACGAAGCGACTTTCATCGAAGGGATGCGCGGCTTGCTGGAATTGAAACACAAGGCGCAAGCGGGAATTGACAACGATCAAGAAGAGAGCCGAAGAGAAGAACGAGAAAATGCCCGAGATGTCGCTCTTGATCGAGAGGGCAGCTTTGGACAGCGGATACCCGGAACGTCTCGACCAGTCGTGGCTTTCCGCGTTGTTCAGTGCTCGGGCGGGCGTTGGCCAGGATGAACAAGGTGCTTGCCGACATGAAACCGATCCCCAAGGATCTCAGCCCGGAAGAGCGAAAGAAGCTCGTCGAGTCGCGAGCCAAAGAATCGGCCATGGCCGGCGCCCAGGCTTCTGTGAAGGCGATGCTCAAGGCAACCGGCAGTGGCGGTGTTCTACCAGAAGCTTGTTCGCGAGAAACATGATCCAGAGTATTTCGGAGCGACCGTGAACCCCGGCGACAAGAGGGCCGTGCTGCTGCGGTGGAAGCTCGACGACGGTGGACACCGCGTGATCTACGGCGATCTGAGCGTGAGAAATGTGGCCTCAACGGCGAAGGGCGGTGACGCGGTGAATGCCAAGAAAGAGTAGGCGTTCATGGCCCTTGGAGTGCGAGGACTTGTCATCGCTTTCCTTTCACGCAGACGTTCCTCTCGCGAGAAACGTCTGCCTGTTCGAAAGTCGCTGTCAAAGGAAAGCGGCGACAAGTCGCACGCACTCCAAGGGCTGAGAATGGACGGTCTACACTACCCCCGTCTTCTTCCCACACCGTGTGGTAAGCCCCGAGGCCTTCCAGGTATTCAATCAATCGGGCGTAGAAGGGATGGGCGCCGAGGGTGGCTGTGTCGCCGATGAGGATGAGCTTGCGTCGGGCGCGGGTCATGGCCACATTCATGCGGCGGATGTCGCCCAAAAAACCAATCTCAGATCGCGTGTTGGAGCGGACGAGGGAAATGACGACGGCCTCCTTCTCCCGGCCCTGGAACCCGTCGACGCTGTCGATTTCCAGCCCCTCCCCAGGAAGCTGCTCGCGGAGGAGCCGAACCTGGGCCGAGTAGGGCGCGATGACGGCGATGTCGGCCGCGGGAAGACCGGCGTCGATGAGCTGGCGGACCTTGTGGCCGACAAGATCGGCCTCCCGGCGGTTGAGACGACTTTCGCCGTCGGGTTCGAGTTCCTCGTCAAAGCTCGCGCCGGCCGTATCGATGAACTCGATCGCGGTTTCAGTAAGGGGAAACGGCTCGATCCCGTCAAGATCGACGAGCAGGTGGGAGCGAACGGACTCGTGGGCAGTCAGTTCGGCATCGTAGAACTCCAGCGACGAAAAGTCCATGATCGCCTCGTGCATGCGGTACTGGACCGTCAGACGCCGGGCGATGGAGCGACCGGCCAGATCGATACAACGCTCGAAGAGGCTTCTGCCGAGCCCTTCCTTGACGGCCGCGGGGCTGACCACGGTGGGTGGCAACTGGCAGTGGTCGCCGGCCAGGACGACTCGCTCGCACCAGAGCAGCGGGATCCAGCAGCCCGGCTCCGTGCTCTGGCAGGCTTCGTCGATCACGGCCAGGTCGAAGCGGCGGGGGGCCGAGGACGTTGCTATTGAGGCCCGTCGTTGTGGCGCAGAGGACGTCGGCCTGGTCCAGGATCTGCTCGACGGCTTGGCCTTCGAGTCGGCGAGCGTCGTCCAACAGGCTCTTGGCCTCCTGCCGGGCGGCTTGCTTCACACCGGGCTCCGGTTTGGCCCGCGTGTAGCGACTTGCTTTGCGGAACAGAACTCGCGCTTCCTTGACCAGTTTCCGGGCCAGTCGAACGTCGGCGTGCTCCTCAACGAGGAGGTCCAGCGTGTGTTCGCGCAGGCCGGGCATGACGCGAGCCGGATGGCCCAGGCGGACGGCCTTCGTTCCAGCGGCAAGGAGCCGCTGAAAAATGTTGTCGACAGCCATGTTGCTCGGTGCGCAGGCGAGGATCTTCTCACCGTGGCCCACGGCTTGGCGAATCAGTTCCACCACGGCGGTGGTCTTGCCGGTGCCGGGTGGGCCGTGGATGAGGGCCAAGTCACGAGCGGAAAGGGCGAAGCGAACGGCCTCGCGCTGGGTGGCGTCGAGACGCGAATTCAAGGGAACCAGTTCCTGGAGCGAATGGAACTGGGGCGCACGTTCGCCGAGGAGGATGTCGCGAAGTTCGGCAAGCCGCTCGCCGCGAGCGGCGCGGGCGAGATGGAGAGCCGTCTTCTGGCGGGAAGCGGCGACTTCGTCGTTTGAGAGATCGAGTCGCCATTTGTCGTGCTCGCCCGGGTCATCCGGCCCGCGTCCCAGGGCGATCTTGATCGTCGTGGCATTCAGCTCGCAGACCACGCCGTGATAACCGTCGTTGCGCCGGCCGGTGCCGGCCGAGAGGGCAACAGGGCTGCCGACATTCAAACGCGTCCAGGGCAGCGGGGCGCGGCCGGGCTTGGCGAACTGGAGAAGCACGTGCCCGCCCAGGCCCGTGTCTTCGTCCACCAGCGTCAGATCCACCAGGCTCGTGCCGGACCGCTCGGCCTCGGCGGGCGAGAGCCGGGCGGCAAGCCCGGCGGCCTGGCGCGCTTCGGCCTGACTCTCCAAATCAAGCAGCCGAGCAAGCCGGGTGAAATGGTCTTCTTCGCCACGGGAGCGATCCGCCGAATCGTCAATCCATACGCGGACGCGCCGCCCGGATAGCGGCTGGCCGTCAAGAGCCCTTAGGAGCCGGTCCTGCCACCCCTCGGGGACCTCGACGGTCGCCTCCCGGCCGGCAAGTTCGATTCGTCCAACATGGCGGCGGTTCAGCCCCCCGGTTGATTCAAGAAAGGCAAGGATTTCGGACTTGCCGGCACGCGGCGGAAGCGACTGGAGGTGGAGCAGGGGCATGGACGGCAATCGAGAGGGGTCACAAGCGGTAAATCAAGGGCTTTGTTCTACAGGGTCGGGGCAAAATCGTCCAGACGAGAGCGGGGTCCGGGGTGATCGGGGCGTGTGGACGTGCGTTTGTGGGCTCGGGTATTATGAAGGGGACGTGGGGAGTTGATGTGTGGGTTGGGATGTGGCTAGGGCGAGTGATAGTTCAGGTCCCCCTCCCCTGCCCTCCCCCTCGCTCACAAGTTCGCTGGGGAGGGAGTGGTTTGTCACCTGAGTCCTTTGGAAAGGCGTATGGAATGGTTCGGTTCCTGCTTACTATGGGACTTCTGCCTTGCTTTGTGCTGATGGCGGTGGTGCCGGCTGACGCGGCGCCGCCGAAGCAAGCGGCCAGGCCGGCAACCCCTACCATCTCCGCCAAGGAGTTTGAATCGCTAAGGCTGGCGATTGCCGACTTGAACGCGACCTACGCCGAGGACTACCCACAAGGGCCAGAGTTTCTCGCTCGGCTGGAAGCAATCGAGCAGGCTGGCAAGCCCTACGATCAGGCAACCGTCAAGGCTTTTCGCGATCTTCGGCGGCAGGCCCTGCTGGCAAACCCGGCCATCGACTTCGACCGCCTGATCCTTCTGAAACGCAAGCGGGGTCAGCTCGGGTTGCCGACGAACCACCAGTGCAACGCCTGTCTCGACCAGGTAGGCTACGACAATGAGATTGCCGTGCTCTCGCCCGTGGGCAAGGGGCTGAAACTGACGACGCTCTTTCGGCCCGAGGCCGGCCGCTATGTGGGCGAGATGGATCTGCACTTCAACGCCGATCGGCTCTTGTTCACCATGCCCGACGGAAAGAGTTGGGAAATCCACGAGATTGGCGTCGATGGCAGCGGCCTGCGGCGGGTGAGCCGCCCCGTGGACGACGTGGACAACTTCGACGGCTGCTACCTGCCCGACGGACGGATCGTGTTCGCCTCGACGGCGTCTTACACCGGCGTGCCCTGCTGGCACGGCAAGGAGCGGGCATGCAGTCTCTACTCGATGGCCGCGGACGGCAGCGATGTGCGTCAGCTCTGTTTCGACCAGGACCTGGACCTCCACCCTTCGGTCTTGCCGGACGGGCCAGGTGATCTACAGCCGCTGGGGACTACACGGGCATCATGCACGTCTATCTCCGGCCTTTGATGGTGATGAATCCGGACGGAACCTCGCAACGGGCCGTCTACGGGAGGCAATTCGCACTATCCCAACTCGCTCTTCTTTCCCCGGGCGATTCCCGGCGAGAAGAACAAGCTGGTGGCGATCCTGGCCGGCTATCACGGTCCGAACCGGATGGGCGAAATGGTCGTGCTCGACACGGCCAAGGGCTGGCACGAGGCGAAGGGGATCGTTCACCGCATCGGCCACCGGGGCGAGCCGACCGTGCCGATCATTCGCGACAACCTGGTGGGCAACGTCTGGCCCAAGTTCCTGCATCCCTATCCCGCTCAACGACAAGTACTTCGTGGCGGCCGTACAGTTTTCCAAGAACCAGCCCTGGGGGCGTGTGCCTGGTCGACGTGTTCGACAACTTCGTGGCCCTGGCCTTCGATCCGAAGTTCGATTTCTACGAGCCGTTGCCTCTCAAGCCCACCCCCATGCCCCGGGCGCTGCCGGATCGAACCGACCGCAATCGGGACGACGCCGTGGTCTATCTGCACGACGTGTATCTCGGCCCCGGATTGGAGGGCGTGCCCCGCGGCGCCGTGAAGAAATTGCGGCTGTTTGCCTATCACTTACGGCTACCCGGGCATGGCGGGGCCCTGACAAGATCGGGCGCGGCGGCCCCTGGGAGGCATGCGGATTCTGGGCACCGTCCCCGTGCCGGAAGACGGTTCGGTAGCCTTCAAGGTTCCTGCCAACACGCCGATCGGGGTTCAGCCCTTGACGAGGAGGGCAAGGCGCTGCAGGTGATGCGAAGTTGGTACACCGCTATGCCGGGTGAGAAGGCGTCGTGCGTGGGCTGCCATGAACAGCCCAAAGACACACCCCTGGTCCGGTACGAAACGGCGGCCTTGAAGACGCCGGTGGAGATCGAGCCCTGGTATGGTCCGGCGCGGGGCTTCGACTTCGAGCGGGAGGTTCCAGCCGGTGCTCGACCGGTTCTGCGTCGGCTGCCACGACGGCTCGCCCCAGCAGGCCGGCCATTCCGAGCCGGATCTGCGGGCGGAACGGTTTGCACAGAACTACGACGGCAAGCCCCTGTCACGGCTCGGGGCGACGCGGCTGGAGCCGGAGCTTCGGACCTTGTTCGCACCCAATCAGTCGGAACACAAGTTTATTGGCGATCTGAAGATGCGATACACGCCGGCCTACGAGGCCCTGATTCCTTTCATTCGCCGAGTGAACATTGAGGACCACGTGGGACTGCACGTCCCGGGCGAGTACCATGCCGATACGAGCGAACTGGTGCAGATGCTCCGGAAGGGCCATCATGGCGTGCAAGTGGATGAGGAGGGTTGGGATCGGCTGGTCACGTGGATCGATTTGAACGGTCCCTGCCACGGCACGTGGGGCGATGTGGCCCCGATCCCGCATAACGCTGACAAGAAACGCCGCGAGTTGGCCCTGCGGTACGGTGGCCCGAAGGACGATCCGGAGGCGGTCTACCCGGCATCGCGTTATGAGGGCGAGCCGGTCGTGCCCGAATCACCGTCAGCGGAAGTGGTTCCTGTTTCCCTTGCCGATTGGCCGCTGAGTGCCGAAAAGGCGATCGCCCTCCAGCACAAATCGGGCCCGTGGAAGAAGAGCATCGATCTAGGCAGCGGTGTCGCGATGGACCTTGTGCGGATCCCGGCGGGGCGATTCGTGATGGGCGATGCCGAGGGCGAAGTGGACGAAAGGCCCCAGTCCGTGGTGGCCATCGGCAAGGATTTCTGGATGAGCACGTGCGAGATTTCCGAACGAACAGTTTCGCCGCTTCCAGGCCGACCATTTCTCGGGCTACTTCGTGAAGCGATCCCTCGACATGAACGGCCCGGGCATGGTGCTCGACGAGGCGAACCAGCCGGCTGTGCGGGTTTCGTGGAAGGAAGCGGACGCGTTTTGCCGCTGGCTTTCGAAGCAGACGGGGTTGCGTTTCCGCCTGCCCACGGAGGCCGAGTGGGAATATGCGTGCCGGGCAGGAACGGACTCGGCGATGTGCTACGGCGCCGTCGACG
>CAXXQT010000003.1:0-1423335 GCA_963674575.2 Thermoguttaceae bacterium | reverse complement strand
AGTGATCGGCTAAAACACCCTGACAGAACTCTCAGGGCGGCGGCCTCCTTCCTCAACCGGACCGGATGCCAGCCGCCCTTTGTACTACTAACCTCAAAGATCGTTAAGTTTTTGACAAAGTTATCAGGCAGCGGTGGCGTTAAGTTGTTGGAGCGTAGCGTGTTGTGTTTGGAGTAGGGCGGTGACGATTTGGCGGCCTTTGGTTGTCATGTGGTAACGGCGGCGTTGGGGTGATTTTCGGATAAGACCATGAGCTCGAAGGATACGAAGACGGTAAGAGACCTTCGACGCAATGCGAGCACGTTGGGTCTTGTCGTCGGACTTCGTGGGATACAGGCGGGAAGCCACATCGCGGTTGCAGAATCCTTCGATGGCCAGTTGTCCGTCGCTGATCGCTTCCAGGAGTTTCCGGTCCTGCTCGGACCATGGCCGCAAGGCGCGGTAACGTGTACCGTCTTTTCGCGTCGGACGGCACACCTTGGCGGCCAACTGAGCAACCGGCGTGGATGTATCGAGCGACGCCAGCGCTTCGGCATAACGGTCGTTGGACTGCTGAGACACCTCGGCGCGGCGATGCATATCGGCCACGCCCCTGCGCATGGGACGCCACGATTTTGGGCCGTTCGGGTCGTTTTCGGTCGAACGGTACGATTGAAAGGCGTGGGGGTTGTTGATCGTCGTTTCGATTCGCAGAAGAGAACCGCCTTTATCGTATACCTTGATGGAGTTGCCGAAAGCCTGATGTTTCACGCGAACGCCTTCCGGTCGATCCTTGTAGTCGCTGATCACCTCACCCTGATAACGGCGGTCCGGACGTTTGCCCAAGAACCGCAAGACGTCACGGCTATCGAAGGTGGCAATGGCTCCGCGGGTAAGTTGTGGATAGAACTTTGCCAAGGCTTCCGAGGACGTGAAGGCAATGTCTGTGGCCCACTCCGTCTGGAAAGCCGACCAGTAGTACGACATTCCCTGGGAACGGAACATTCGCCCGTGCGCGGGATTCAGTCTTCTTGCCACGGCATCGAGCACCTTTGGCCAGTTGGTCTTGTGCATCCGGTCCATGATCGTTTGAGCCTTGGCGAAATCCTCGATCCACGGAAAGCCGTTCTTGTACCGCTCGTACGGCAGGCCGGATTCATCCATCCGTCGCGAAAGCCACTCTCGACCGTTGAGACAGACCTGGATGGGAAACGGAAACCAAGTCTGAATTCGGGCCGACATGAAGCCGAATCGAGGGTCGATCCAATAGTGGTAGAGAAACTTGCACTTGCGCGTGCGAGATATCAACTCGAGTTTCTTCTTGTCGCGGTTGCGGTAGATGTCATAAGTCTGGCAGGGTTCGACGCAAGTCAACACGCAGATCAGCCCGTCTTGCACGTCGTCATTCATAGCGATCTCGCGGGCGATTTCGTCCTTGCGATCTTTGGGCGACGCAAGATACTCCACCGGTCGCCCCGTTTCTTGAGCCGCCGCCAGCGAGGCGTCGATCAATCGTGCCGTCATGGCCTGGGCATGGTCGCCGAAGTTCTTCAACAGAACCCCCGCACGACTGAGATAACCCATCATACCCTCCACAAAGGTGAGCATCCGCAAGGTGCCACGAAGAACAATCCGGTCCCAACCGCTCAATTCTCCCGTGACGTGTTCCGCATGTTGTGGTACAAGAGCGTTCATGGCGTTCCTCTTTTGGGTAAACGTTTTCGGTTACAAAAACATTTACCTCACAAAAGGCGGAACGCCTTTTTCAATCACTTTGGTTGCGGCCGAGCGTCAGCGAGGCCGCGCTGGGTTTTCTTGAAGACAACCGAAAATGCGATAGGCGACCAAACGCTCAGCAAGATCGCAACACAACAGCAACGTGAGCCAGCAACGATGGCCGATTTGAAGAACCCCAAACTGATCTATCTGAAGGGTTTTCTTTTCCTTCTGATCGGCCTGTCTTCCTCGGCACTCTTGCTGATGGAATCACCCAGCTTGAAGGTGGCCCTCCTTCTCGTTCTCGCCATCTGGGGATTCGCACGAGCCTATTACTTCGCCTTCTACGTCATCCAGCACTACGTCGACGACCGCTACAAATTCGCGGGCCTCTGGTCGTTCGTTCAATACCTGTTTCGCCGGCAGCGCTGAGTTTGAAAGCTCGGGCTGCTTCGTACGTTCATTTCTTTGGGGAATATTTTCTCCGTGAGATGTATCTGAACATTGAGCGGTCCAAGTAATCGACGCTTCTCTCGCGGCGTCTGCATTGCCGATGAGCGTCTCGCGCGGCCTCGGACGCAACGTGCCCGGCCCCCTGGGATCGCCAACAAGCCTTCTGGCTGCAACGGAACCAGCAAATTCCTTTCTGGAGGTACGGGATCATGCCGCGCGCTTGCCTGTTGGTGCTTCTTCTTGGTGTCATTGGCTGCGGGGCTTCCGGCGGCGACATGGGCCCCCCTCCTCCAGACGCGGTGAGCACGAGCCATGCCCCTGTGGCGCAAAGCCTGGCCGGCCCAACCGGCGCCAGTCATATTGCCCCATACAACGAGGGCCAGCATCCGCGGCGAATCGTCCACACGGCCAACGCCAATCTCGTCGTTGCCACGTTTGAAGGCGTGCCGGCAAGCGTGGCCAGCATGGCCGAGCGATTCGGAGGCTACGTGGCCAAGTCCGACATCTACGGCCAACCGGGCCAGCCGCAACGGGGAACGTGGACCATTCGCGTTCCGGTCGAAAACTACGAAGGGCTCCTTTCCGAAACGCGCCAGTTGGGCGAACTCCGCTCGCTCACGTCGAATTCCAAGGACGTGAGTGACGAGTTCTATGACCTGGAAGCCCGCATTCGCAACAAGCAGAAGACCGAAGCCAGAATCGTCGCCCTCCTTGAAGAAGCGACCGGCAACCTCGAACAGGTTCTCGTGGTCGAGGAAAAACTCGACCAGGTTCGCGAAGAGGTTGAGCGCATGCAGGGCCGGCTTCGCGTGCTCGCGGATCAAACGTCGTTGGCGACCATCAACCTGTCCGTTGAACAAGTGATCGACGTTCCGCCGGCCGAAGAGCCGACCTATCGGTCGCGAGTGAGCCAGGCGTTCCACAAATCCCTGGGGGCCCTGATCTCCCTGGGAGCCGATGTCTCCATTCTGATCATAGGCCTTGCCCCCTGGATCGCCGTCTTGGCCGTGTTGGGGCTGGCCTCAGGCTTGGTGGCATGGCTTGGATGGCGCATCGCGCGACGGTTCTGGCCAAGAGCCAACCTTCCACAATCACCGTTCTCTGCCGGTGTGGTTGAAGAAGGCCAGTAAGCTGTTTCCACGAACAATCAGGGCGGGCACGCGGAAGAACGGTATAATGGAACACACGCGGTCCTTTCCGCGTCTTCCCCGCCGATATTCCCCCTGCTCACGATTCTCGCCCCATGCTCGTCTTCGCCCTTCGCCGAACATGTTTGCTGTGTCTGCTTGTATTCCTGCCAGGCCCTGGCCTTGTATTTGCTGACGATGCGATCCTCACCAATCCCACGTGGCAGCCGGCCTCAGACGGAACTCCTGCCGCGGGCTGGCGAATCGGCGCCCACGGCGACGACGTCCGACTCGATCCCGAAAACACGCCAGCCGGCTGCCGGCACAGCTTGCGAGTGGATATTCGCAAGCCCCATTCCGGATGGGGCGAGGTAACGCAGAGCGTCACGGGACTTCGCCCCGACGCGGGATATGTTCTCAGCGCCATGGTCCGGAGCACTCAGCCGCGACTCGGCGTCTTGCAGATCAAGCTCTACAAAGCCGGGAAGGAACTGCAACGTATTTCGTCCCAGCGCAGCACCACCGAGTGGAGCCGGCTTGAGCAGGAGTTCTACACCAAGGGCGCCGACAAGGTGGAGATCCTCTGCCGCTGGGGCGCCGACAAACCGGAGGCCGTGGGGCAATCCGTTTGGTTCGCCGATCTCGAGCTGGTCGAACTCGACAAGCCAAGTCTCGTCGATGCCGAAGTGGTGGGCACCTTCCACAGCCTGGGCCTTGCTGTGAACTACCGGGGAGGCGCCGGCCCGCAGCACGTTTGCCATGTGCGCTACCGCGCCGAAGGCCAGGCCGATTGGCAAACCGGGATGGACCTGGTGGCCTACGCCCCGGACAAGCAGTTTCGCGGCAGCCTGCTCACCCTTGCCCCTGACCGACGCTACGAAATCGAATGTTCGCTGACGAGTCGTGACCAGGAGGAGCCACTCTCGGTGGTGCGAGCGACCCGGCAAACCTGGAGCGAGGAAAGACCGATCGCGGAAGTGCGCACGCTTGCCGAGACTTCTCGCGAGCCTCTTGAAATCCACGACCAGGGCAAGCCCGACGGCTGGATTCTCTATCGACCCGCCGAAGGTCAAACGGCCACAATCGATGTGGGCCAGGAGGCCGATCAGGCTGTTGTTGTCGACGAAGCAAGCTACGTGATCCTCGAAAACGTGACTCTCCGGGGCGGCCGCAAGAACGGCGTCCGCCTCTCCCAGTCGCACCACGTGTGTATCCGACGCTGTGACATCGCTGACTGGGGCGATCCCGGGATTCGGCGAGAAGGGCTCAAGAGCGGACTCTACGTGGATGAGCGGGGGCGCGTGATCAATTACCAGGCGGGTGTGCGGGTGTCGAGCGGTTGCTCCCAGACGGTTGTCGAAGACAACTTCATTCACCACCCGCGCGGTACGGCCAACTCGTGGGGCTACGGGCATCCGGCCGGCCCCCAGGGCGTGATCCTCGAGAAGACCGGTGGGAACAACGTCGTTCGCAACAACGACCTCGTCGGCTCTGAAGAACACTGGTGGA
Organism: Thermoguttaceae bacterium; assembly: GCA_963674575.2. Lineage (GTDB taxonomy): Bacteria > Planctomycetota > Planctomycetia > Pirellulales > Thermoguttaceae > JAAYAY01. The sequence continues at coordinate 1,418,551 of CAXXQT010000003.1, read as the reverse complement.
ACGACGCCCTGGAGAGCATTCGCAACAGCGATCCCGAAGGGGGCCCTTACCGCGACACGGACATCTACGGTAACCTGTTTGCCTTCTCCAACGACGACGGCACCGAACTCGACGGGGGCCAGATCAACGTCCGCTATTGGAACAACTGGATCGATAAGGCCCTGTGCGGCGTCAGTTGTGCCCCCAATCGCCGTGGTCCGTCCTACGTGTTTCGGAACCTGATCGTCCTGACGGGCGAGGAACGTTTCAGCACGGGGGCCGGATTCAAAATGGGAGGCAACCGTTTTCCCGATCCCGGACTTTCGCTCCTGCTGCACAACACGATCTACACGGCCGGCTACGGCCTGACCGCCGGGCACTACGGGGCCGAGCCCACGCCGATCCTCACCCGCAACAACCTGTTCTGCGGTCCCGAACCCGGTCGCGGGGCCATCCGCTACCGCCACCCGGAGGACGGCGACTTCGACTTCGACCTGCTTCCGCCGGGCGGCTTGCAGGTGGCGGCTCCCGAACGGACGAAGAATGCCCTCTACGGCGAGCCAACATTTGTGGATGCCGAGGCCCGTGATTTTCGCCAGGCCCCGGGTTCAATCGGCATCGATGCGGGCACGATCCTGCCGGGCGTAAACGACGGCTTTGCCGGACAGGCTCCCGACCTCGGCCTGTTCGAGTCGGATCAGCCAGACCCGGTGTTTCCTCGCCGGGAGCATTCGTTTTCCGTCCTGCCCCGGCGGATCGAATTCGACTTCGTCCCGAGCGATCCCTCGTCGGCCGCCACGTTCACCCTTCGCATACCGCCCGAGGCGGGCACAAGTTGGAAGGCCATTTGCAGCAGCCCGTGGCTGGAATGCGAACCGGATTCGGGGAAGATCACAGAAGGCCCGCAAACGGTTCGCGTAAGATTGGTCGGCGATGAACTGCCCTTGCGATTGCACCGCGGGGCCGTCACCTTCCGCACGGATACGGGCCTGAACCGGACGGTAATGGTTGATGCCCGCGTCTATCCGCTCAGCTACGTGGCCTTGCCGCTGGAGGCTGAGGCGGGCGATGTTTCCGGGGGCATGCGGCGAGTTCCGGACCAAGCGGCGCTCGGCGGCGTCTATGTCGACACGCCGGAAGACGCCTCGGGCAGCGTTCGTTTCGAGTTTGAAGTCCCTGTCGAAGGCAACTACTACGTGCTCGGGCGCACGTGCGTTCCCGGTCCGGCAGAAGTGGCGATGCGTCAGGACTCGTTCGAATTCTCGGTCGACGGGGGCGAGCGACTCCGTTGGGACATACCCAGCCAGGCGCCGGGCCGATGGACGTGGGACTTTGCCAAGGCCGCCTACGGCGGTGGAGGTCGTCACGTGTTTCCACTCGCGGCTGGAAAGCACACGCTCACGATCTACAGCCGGGAGCGTCTCGCCCGGCTCGATCGGATTGTCGTAACGAACGCTCCCTATAGGACAGTTCCCCAATAGGTTTCGGGCGCCGCACGGGCCCCCTTGAAGCGGATAACAGCCGGCCGACAGTGTCACGAAGAATTGAACAGGAGAGAACAGAGACAACGGAGAGGCAAGTGCCAATCGGTGCGTCGAGACGCACCCTACTCTCCTTTTTCTGAAAGCAGGTTGCCATCTGCTTGCCCGGGCGGGGGCTGGTTCGTTACGCTGAAGGCACAAGGCTGCTCCTCCCCCCTCCATTCCTTCGGACGGTGCCTCATGGATATTCGCCTGCAACCCATCCTGCTTGTTGCATTGATTCCCTTCGGGCTGGTCTTGTCGGGCTGTGGGCCGGACTATCCCGAAACCGTGCCGGTGAGCGGTACGGTGACTCTCGACGGGCAACCGGTCGCCGGGGCATCGGTCGTCTTCACGCCCGAGGCGGGCGACCTGGCAACCGCCACGACCGACAGTTCGGGCCAGTTCCAGCTATCGACGTACCGGCTTGCCGACGGGGCTGCGCCGGGCCACTACCGCGTGACCGTTGCCAAGACGACCGTCGAACCGGGCGAGGAGGAAAAGGTGGTATTCCTCGTTCCGAAGAAGTACGGGAATCCCGAAACCTCGGACCTGGAGTGCGACGTGCAAGTCGAGATGGGACCTGTCCAGTTCGATCTTGAGCCGGAACCGGCCCCTGTGGAGGAGCCGTCGGAAGAGCCGGCTCCCGCAGAAGAAACAACCACGGACAACACCCCGCAGGGTGCGTCTTGACGCACCAAGCATCGGCATTAACCTGTCAACCGGTACTACAACTGAGAGTTCAGAAGCCGGGCTACCTCAGTTAGCCCGGCTGCTGAAGTGGGCTTCTCAAGAACTGGATGATTCAAGAGCCCGGCTGGATTTCGCAGCCGGGCTCTTGGTCAGCGTCATTAACGCGTCAGTCGGTGCATCAAGACGCACCCTGCGACTCGTCAGGAGTTGGGCCCCTCGGGCATGGGCGGCAGTTCGATGTTCAGGTCTGGCGATGGCTCGGGCAGATTGATCTCGACGCCCGGTGGTCCGGTGGGGGGCAGTTCGATGGAGGAGGGCGGTTGCAAGCCCGTGTCACCCGAAGGCCCGGGTTCGGTTGAAGACCCGCCGGGATTCCAGGTGGGCGCCTCGCCGCTGCCGCTGCCGCTCCCCGTATCGAGCGAGAACCGCTTGCCTCCGTTGCGAGTGAGCACGTCGACGGCGACCAGTTCCCACTGGCCGTCAAACTCGCCGGCGGTCACACTGATGTCGGCCAGGCCTTTGGGGCCTTCCACCTGCATCTGGAACTGCTTGGGGTAGCCGCTTGTCGGCAGCCAGCGCACGTCGTGGATCGGGCTTCCGAGATGCTCGATCATCTGCTCATCGTTGAGCACCAGTTCCAGGGCGGTGCTGTAGGGCGGATTGCTGCGTGTCTTGTAGACCATCCCGAAGAACAGGCAGGCGCCGAGGGCGACCAGCAGGACTCCCCCGAGAAAGATGCGTCGCAGCCAGCTCTTGCGTTTGGGTTTTGGCGTGTCGTTCGCCTGGGGTTTCGGCTGGTTCATGAGGTCGTCCACGAGTAATCCTCCTCGGGGCGGCGGTCGGCCCGGTCAGGGTTTTGGAGCGGCTCAAATGTCGTTGTTCGCTGGAGCGAACAAACGCCTTTTCGCGAAGCGAAAAGCGACTCCGTACGACAGTTGTTTCCAGCCCACTACTTGGCGGCCGGCTGGTCAGTCTTTTCCGATGCCGGCTTGGGCTTTTCGGCGTCTTTCTTCTGGCGGGCGAGTTCCAGGTCGGAGAGCTTTTCCTTGGGGGCCGGTTTCTCCTCGGCGGGCGCCGGAGCAGCCTTCTTGGCTGCCGGTGCGGGCTTCTTCGCCGGCGACTCCTTCGGCTTGGGCTTGTCCACCACCTTCAAATAGTCGAGTTCCAGGTCGTACCGTCCGCGATCGCTCTCGAATTCGACGAGCGCTCGCCCGTTGAGATTGATGGTGCGGACCTGTCCGATCCGACCTTGGTAGCGCGCCAGTTGGGGAGAATCTCCCTCCACAACCACGTATTGGTCGGTGTATTCCAGGCGAAGCTGCTCGACGCGTTCAGGAAGCATGATCAAGTGTTGGGGGGGGGGGTAAAGGGTGAATTCAGGCTACCGATGGAGCGACGTTCTACTTCTCCACGCGCCATCGCAGGTAGGCGTCGAGGAACGGTTGGATATTGCCGTCGAGCACACTGTGGAAATTGCCGATCAGGTGTCCCGTGCGAGCATCTTTCACCCGCTGATCGGGATGGAGAAAATAGTTGCGGATCTGGGCGCCGAAACCGGTCTTCGGTTTCAGGTTGTATTTGGCCGCCTGTTCTTCCTCGCGTTTCTTGGCTTCGAGGCCTGCCAGGGCCGCCATCAGCATCTTCCGGGCGGTGGCGCGATTCTTGTGTTGGCTTCGCTCGTTCTGGCACTGGACGACCTGGCCCGTCGGGTTGTGCGTCAGCCGAATGGCGCTGGAGGTTTTGTTGACGTGCTGCCCGCCCGCGCCGCTGGCCCGGAAGGTGTCTTCGCGAACGTCGTTTTCCCAGTCGATTTCGATATTGATCGAATCGTTCACTTCGGGCGACACGTCGACGGAGGCAAAACTCGTCTGACGCTTCCCTTCCGAGTTGAACGGACTGATCCGCACCAAGCGGTGCATGCCTTCTTCGCCCTTCAGGTAGCCGTAGGCCATGGGCCCGCGGACTGCAATCACGGCACTGTTGATGCCCGCCTCTTCGTTCTCCTGGCGATCGAGCAGTTCGACCTGGTACTCTTCAGCCTGGGCCCAGTTGATATACATCCGCAGGAGCATCTCGGCCCAGTCGTTGGCGTCGGTCCCGCCGTCCCGGGCATTGATCGACAGCAGCGCCGAGTTGGCGTCCATGGGACCGTTGAGCAAGGCCTTCAGTTCGAGGTCCTCGACCATCTTGTCGAGCCGATCGAGTTGGGGCGGGACCTCCGCCTCGAACCCGGCATCCTCATCAGCCATCTCGATCATCGCCTCGAGGTCGTCGGAGGCTGAGAGCGCCTCGTCGAGGGGCTTGAGCAGGGACTTGAGCGACTTCAACTCCGTCACAATCCCTTGCGCTTTTTCCTGGTTATCCCAGAACCCGGGAGCTGCCATTTGCTCTTCGACCTGGGCGACTTTCTTCTGTTTACCGGCGTAGTCAAAGAGAGTCCCGTAGCTGGAGCAGGCGCTGCTGAATCAGTTCGGCACGATCGGTCAGTTCTTTGTCCACGGACGGCTCTCCGGAGGGGTGTCTGGTCTCTTGACGGCCTTCATTATACCGCGGGACAGAAAGCGGGGAAGGCGAACAAAACAGCGTCCCGATGCGCGGGACACCGGGACGCTGGCGGAAGTTCGGATTGGAAGGTGAAGGGCCAGCCGCGCTGCGGAAGAATCGCGAGTTGACGGGAAAAGCGAAGATCACCTATCGAAGCCCGGCACCTTGAGCTTTGAAACAGAGCCTAGTTCTGGGGCGGAGTTCCGAAGGGACTGCCCTCCATATTCTTCAGCATGGCGATGGCCTCGGCCGTTTGCACCGCCTGCTCGACCAACTGTTCACCCAAGGGCGCGTCACCCGGAGAGAACTTGATCGAGATTTTCAACGCCGAGCCCTGCGGCTCGAAGGCCAGTTTTTCGCTAATACTCCCGGCTTGGGCGGCAATCATGGGACCCGCCATCATGGCCGGGCCCATTTCGACTCCTGCTTCTTCTCCGCCTGCGGCCTGTGCAGCGGCGGCGGCTTGCATGCCGGCTTGTGCCAATTCCGGAAGCTTGGCCAGCCCGGCCTTGATCTCCGTCTCCATGGCGGCCACAGCCGCTTCATCCGCCGCCTGCAGGACGAGTTCGACCGCCGGGGGACCGTCCAGATCGACGGTGAATCGAATCGAATCGATCTTCTCGACCACGTCAAAAATCTTGCCACTTTCCGGCGGCGCCGTCGGCGGAATCGCGTTCCTGGCCATGGCGATCATGTCTTTGACCGGCACGAGGTTGATCACGTAGCGTATCTCGTTCTCCTCGCCGGTTGCCTTAAGCAATTGGGCAAGGTCCGGATCATCGCCCTTCGCACTGAGCGCCGAGGTGAGAGACTTCTCGTTGGGGCTAACAACAAACGTCTTCTCGTCCAGCACGCAGATCCACGGAAAGTCGGCGTCGGCCGGCTTGTGGCACGGCTTGTCCGCCACGGTGGTCGCCTCGTATTCGGTCGGAATCTTGGCCAACACCGGCGCCGGATCGACGGGCTCGGAGAACTCGACAACGGCCACCCCTGTCTCGGCATCGTCCGGCGTGAGGGCCTCCATGTTCGGCTTGTTGAAAAACACGACCACTTGTTGGATCTTGCGGAAGTCGATCCCGGCGGCCTCCACTCCCTGTTCGAGCAATGGCTTGAGCGGGTCGACCGACAGCGCTTCCTGCTCGAAAACCGGCGAGGGATCGATCACCATCAGGCCAATGCAGCCGGCGGTTCCCAGCGGAAAGGCCGATTGGCCGGTAGCGGTCAGTTCGGGAGCCGGACTCTCAAGCGTCTTCAGATAGGCCTGGTCCGCTTGACTGAGTTTGGCGATCGGCACCTGGATCGTAGCGCCGTCCGATTGCTTCTTCAGAAAGGCCTTGTTGGCCTCCACCTTGACCAGTTCGGCCTCGGTCTTGAACCTGCCCGTCGCATCGGTCCATTCCCGGGCGTAGACCGCCTGGGCGAGAATGGCCAAGAGAGCAGCCGAAAACAACAAGCGCCGCATGAGCATGAGATCACCTCCAGAGTAGCGTGGGTCGGCAGACAAGGTTTTCCGCCTATTGTGATTGCCCAAAAGGAGCCTTGTCAAACAAATACGGGCGGGATGGGCAAAACCACAATACGTGTTGGACGAAACCGCATTCGTTCCGCAGTTTCCCCGTTATTCGCCACAATGGCAGTCATCTTTGGCCTTCGTGAAAGATTCCGGGCCTTAGCGGCGGATCCGCGATGATGCCCACCCTCGACAGAAGGGGCCCAGGTATTTGGTTGCGGATGCCATTCCCCCCCACTAGACTTTAGTTATTGACCCCCCACTGTCCCACCGCCCATCTTTTCCCACCCCAGGGGTGGGGATTTTCGAGGCTTCCCATGAGATGTATCCGTACCTCTTCCATCGTCTGCCGAATCGCTGCTCCCGCCTTCGCTGCGATTCTCCTCCTCGTATCCCAAGCAACAGCGGATGCCGCTGAACTCGAATCCAAGACGGAACCGCAAACCTTCTACGTCGATTCGTCCGACGGAGACGATGATGCCCTCGGCACAACGCCACAACTGGCCTGGAAGAGCCTCGAACGCGTCAATTCGGCACAGTTGAAGCCGGGCGATACGGTTCGTTTTCAATGCGGCGATGTCTGGCGTGGTTCGCTCGTGCCGGCCAGCGGCGACGAGTCGGCGCCGGTTACCTACACCAGTTATGGCGAAGGCCCCAAGCCGCTTCTGCTCGGTTCGCGGCCCCGGCAGCGTCCAGAAGACTGGGTTCGCGTGAGCGACACGATCTGGGCCACCTTGCCGTTGGAGTATTCCCTGGGCGAATCGGTGTTCGACTTCCACAAGGCCCCGTGGTCCCATCATCAGGAGGCGGGCGCCAAGGTCCGTCGGACTCAGGAGGAAGCCCCGCAAGGGCCCGTGGTCCGGCTTGAATGCACGTCGAGCGGAACGTCCTCCAACCATGTTCAAGTGTGGGGACCGGGGGTGCCGGTTGTGAAAGGGACCCTGCTGCAATTCACGTTTCGCGCTCGCTGCAGCAAGTCCCTGGCCATGCCGTCCATGTCGATCCGCAAAGGCGGCTCGCCCTGGAATGCCTATGCCACCTCGCCCAAAGGAAAGGAAGAAATCGGACCGGAATGGAAGGAATTCGCGAGAATCTTCCTTGTCAAAGAATCGGCCGAGGCCGGCAAGATGCACATGTCGCTGGGCGGGCTCCTGGCCGAAGGGGCCGTTTTCGAGTTCCAGCCCCTGAGTCTCCAGTTGGCAACGACCAACGTCCCAGATCCGCTTACGGTCGACGTAGGCAACATCATCTTCGACCATGGGGAAAAATGCGGTTGGAAGAAGTGGTCGAAGGAGGATCTAACGAAGCCCTACGATTACTTCTACGACGGAGGCACCCAGCAGGTCTTCTTGAACTGCCCCGCCGGTCCGGCCACGCTCCACAAAAGCATCGAGCTGGCCATGAAGGGGCATGTAATCAACCAGAGCGGCGCCCGCCACGTGGTCTACGACGGGCTGGCGGTCATGTACGGCGCCTCCCACGGATTCGGCGGCGGCAGCACCCACCACCTGGTCATTCGCAACTGCGACCTGGGCTACATCGGCGGCGCCCACCAGTTCACCCACGCCAACGGCACACCGGTGCGATTCGGCAACGCGATTGAATTCTGGGGCGCCGCCCACGACAACCTCGTCGAGGGCTGCCGGATCTGGGAGGTGTACGACGCCGCCCTGACCAACCAGGGAAGAGGGCCTTCCTCCAAGCAGGTGAACATCACTTATCGCAACAATTTGATTTGGAACTCCGAGTATTCCTTTGAATATTGGAACAACCCGGAAACGGCGCTGACCGAGAACATTCGCTTCGTGAACAACACGTGTATTAACGCCGGCACGGTCTGGTCCCACGCGCAGCGTCCCAACCCGAACGGCAGTCATCTGATGTTCTACAGCAACACGGCGAAAACATCGGGAATCGAGATCAAGGACAACGTGTTCTATAACCACACCGAGTGGGGCAGTCGCTACAGCGCCGGCTGGAAGGTGCTGCCGGACATGGACCACAATCTCTGGTACAGCGATACCGGCGTGGCGGTCTACTGGTTCCGCGATAGGATCGCCGAGTTCGCCGACTACCAGAAGACGACGGGGCTCGATCAGCACTCCCTGTTCGCCCGACCGAAGTTCGTCGACGAAGCCAGGGGAGATTATCGTCTTGCACCAGACAGTCCGGGCGCCAAGCTGGGAGCCAATGGCGGCCCTGTCGGAGCCAGGACCAATTCAGCTTTCACGCCGAATTCTGATCGCAAGACAGGTCAATAGAAGCGTTTCCGGAAGAACTGCTTCAGGCACAAACGATTTGGCAATAAGGGGAGAACACCACGGAGGACCCAGAGGACACGGAGAAGAATGGAGTAACTGAGAAATGACGAATGAGGAAAATCAAATGACGAAGCAAATCCAAAGGCCTGAATGACGAAGGTTGTGCTGGAATACGGCATTTCGCGCCTTAGGTCATTTATCGTTCTTTCGACATTCGACTTTCGCCATTCTTCATTTGGCTGAATATTCCTCTGTGTCCTCCGTGCTCTCTGTGGTCGTCTTTTCTTCTCCCCAACAAGGAATCGGATCATGTGCTGGGCGGAACGAACGCTGGCGTTGGTCTTGCGAGCCGTCGGGCTGGTTGCCTTCTTGGTGATTGTGCCCACCTTCATGCCTTTCGCCTGGATGGGAGCGATCCACGAGTGGCTCGGATTGGGGCATCTCCCCGATGCGACCATCGTTCCCTACCTGGCTCGTTCCACCTCCCTGCTCTACGCGGCCCATGGCGCGGTCGTCGTTTATGTCTCTTTCGACGTCCGCCGATACCTTCCTGCTCTCTCGCTGTTGGCGTGGGTGCCAGGCCTTTGCGGACTCAGCCTCCTTTGGATCGACGTTACTGCGGGAATGCCCTGGTTCTGGACGGTGTCCGAGGGGCCGTGTCTTCTCCTCGCCGCGGGGGTTGTGGCATGGCTGACTCGGCGGATCAAGGCGGAGGCACCGGGCGTTCCAGGCTGACACCCCACAATTTAAGGGAGAGGCTGTCAGATTGTTCTCGCTGTGCGGCAGAATCGGCCAATTTGGTACCACTGAAAGGGAGGTCGAACATTTTGCCCAGGCTGTATAATTTCACAGAAAAGTCCCTTATCCCGCGAGCCTGGTTGCTCCGATGGGAACGATGAGCGAAACGCGGTAACCGTGCGCGCCACCCGGTTTTCTGTAGGAAGAGATCAGCCGTGAACATTCTGTTGGCAACCAGTGAAGCAGTCCCCTACGCTAAAACGGGGGGGTTGGCGGATGTGTGCGGGGCGCTCCCCCTGGAGTTGGCTCGTTTGGGACATCGTCCTATCCTCGTCCTGCCGGCCTACCGGCACGCCATGTGGTGTGGAGTCCCCGTCAAGCCTATGGGGATCGACTTCATCATCCCCGTTGGCAGCAAGACCGTCACCGGCCACATCCTGGAGAGCAGGCTGCCCTCCAGCGACGTGCCCGTCTATCTCGTCCAACAGGATCAGTATTTCGACCGTGCCGAACTTTACCGTGAACAAGACAAAGACTACGTGGACAACTGCGAACGCTTTGTCTTCTTCTCCCGTGCTGTCCTGGAGCTGATTCGCGTTCTGGATCTGGACGTCGATGTGATCCACTGCAACGACTGGCAAACGGGCATCATTCCCGCTTACCTGAAGCTGGAATACGGCCGGGTTCGGCGCTACTCGAAGATCGCCTCGCTGTTGACCATCCACAATCTGGCCTACCAGGGCAGCTTCTGGCACTGGGACATGCTGTTGACGGGACTCGACTGGAAGCATTTCAACTGGCGGGAAATGGAGTTCTACGGGAAACTCAACTTGATGAAAACGGGCCTGGTCTTCGCCGACTCGTTGAACACGGTGAGCCGCCGCTACGCCGAAGAGATCCAGACCCCCGAATTCGGCTTCGGCTTGCAAAGCGTGTTGCAGCACCGTCGCGACTCGCTTTGCGGCATCCTCAACGGGATCAATTGCGCGGAGTGGAACCCGGCCACGGATCCCTTCCTTGCCGCCAACTACTCGGCCGACACGGTGGCCGAGGGCAAGCCCGCCTGCAAGGCGGCCTTGCAAGGCCAGTTCGGACTGCCCCAGCGAGCCGAAGTGCCCTTGATCGGCATTGTGGGTCGCATCGCCCACCAGAAGGGCTTCGACCTGATCGCCGAGATCATGCCCGGCTGGGCCCAGAACAACGATGTTCAATGGGTCCTCCTGGGAACGGGCGACCCGAGGCTCGAACAGACGTTCCGCGATTACGCACGGCATTATCCGCAGAAGGTCGCCGTCAAGATCGGGTTCTCCGACGAGACGGCGCACCAGATCGAGGCCGGGGCCGACATCTTCATGATGCCGAGCCGATTCGAGCCGTGCGGGCTGAACCAGATGTACAGTTTCCAGTACGGCACCGTGCCGATCGTTCGCGAAACAGGCGGACTGGCCGACACCGTTGTCAACGCCAACGATTCAACACTTGCCAACGGAACGGCCAACGGATTCAGCTTCCGACCGGATACGGGAATGGCCCTCGGCGAGACCCTTTGGCGAGCGTGCCAGACGTATCACCAGCCCGAACGCTGGAGCCGGTTGATCGCCACCGGGATGCGTCAGGACTGGTCGTGGACCCGCAGCGCCCAGCAGTATGCGGCGCTCTACGAAGAAACCTGCCGCCGCACGGGTGCGAGGGGATAGCCGGGCTCTTGAATTGACCACCTCACATCAGGCAACATGATTGTAGGGGCTTGCCGAGGTAGCCCGGCTCTTGTCCTCAACCGCCGGGGACTTTAAAAAGCCCGGCTGCAGATCTTCCCGTTCCCGTCGCTGCAACGTCTCCTCGAAAAGAAACGGCAGCAGCCGGGCTGAAGCAGAATAGCCGGGCTCTTGAATTGACCACCTCACATCAGGCAACATGATTGTAGGGGCTTGCTGAGGTAGCCCGGCTCTTGTCCTCAACCGCCGGGGACTTTAAAAAGCCCGGCTGCAGATCTTCCCGTTCCCGTCGCTGCAACGTCTCCTCGAAAAGAAACGGCAGCAGCCGGGCTGAAGCAGAATAGCCGGGCTCTTGAATCGACCACCTCAGCCTGTGCAGCCTCGCCGGTCGAGTATCAATCGTAGCCCGGCTCTTGGTTCCAACTGCCACCAACCCGAAAAGCCCGGCTGCAAATCAACCGGTTCTCGTCGCTGCAACGTCTTCCTGAAACCCGACGATAGCAGCCGGGCTGAAGCAGGATGCCACCGCTACAGGGAACCCTACGACGCTTTCGCGACAGGCGCGGTTCCGCGATCGAGAATCTCGTCGCATGCCAGGCAGACGTCGTCTACCGTGATCGCGTCCATCAACGACCGCGGGGCGCTGCGACGCTCGCGGCTCGTCCCCACGAACGTCGCCTTCTGGAGGGCGATGTGCTGGGGGCCGTAGGGGCCGTTGCGTCGAGCGGGCATGGGCCCGTAGAGTCCCACGCAGGGAGTGCCCACGGCGGCGGCAAGATGGAGCGGCCCGGTGTCGGAACCGACAAACAAGGCGGCGCGGCGGCACAGCGCCGCCAGTTCCCGCAGGGACGTGTCGGGGGCCAACACGGCCGCTGATTCGGATTCGGCCACGACCTGCTCGGCTGCTTGGCGTTCTTCGTCGCCCGCCCAAACCACGATGGATGGAATTGCGCGGCGGCGTCCCAAGTGGCGTGCCACGGCGGCATAGCGATCCATCCGCCACAGTTTCGAGGTCCAGCCGGCTCCCACGTTGATCAAAGCAAAGGGCCCGGATTGTCCAAGTCGAGCGAGAATCGCTTCGGTCGACTGGCGATCTTCGTCCGTTTCCGGCAAGTCGAAATGGACCCGGGGTTTCTCGATTCCCAAGGGGCGGAGCAGTTCGAGGTTGGCGTCGATGATGTGGGCAGCCGAAGAGTGAACGAACTGCGTGTTGAGCCAGCGACTCAGTTCGCGGCCCTTTTCACAGCCGAAACCGATCCGCCGCCGAGCCCCGGAAAGCCGCGCCGCTACGGCGCTTTTTGTCAGGCCCTGAACATCGATGGCGATCTCGGGGCGAAACTCGTGCAGTTCCCTTCGAACCCGGCGGACGGCTTTCCACGACTTGAGCCAGCGGCGGGGGGCGGCAATGAGCCGATCGAGTGCCGGATGCCCTTCCAACAGGCATCCCGCCCTGCCTTCTGACATCCACCCGATCTCGGCGTCAGGAAACCGATCCCGCAAGGCACAAAGGACAGGTAGGCTGTGCAACACGTCGCCGATCGCCGTCAGACGTACGATCAAAATCCTCGGCTTATCGGGCATGAGCAGGTCCGCTTGTTGGGGGAGGAGGAAAAGATGCGTCAAAGGCAGCTTGGCCATGATACCGAGTATCGCCCCGGGCCCCCAATAGCAGTTGAGCCCCTACCACCACGTCTCCACCTGGCAGCCCATGGAAAAGCCTTCCGTATCGGTCGTGTAGGCGTCTCCGCCAACAAGCCCTCGGAACTCGTCGGGCCAAACGGCGTAGGTCACGAACATCCGCAAGGAGGGACGGGAGAAGAACTCGTGGCCGGCACGAAGTTCCGGGGCGATGGTGAATTTGTGCAGGGTTCCTTCCACTCCCAACTGCTTGTTGTCGACGTGGTCGGCCCCGTACTCGAAGGCCACGGCCCAGTAGTCGGTCAGGTGGAAGATGGGACGGAGGCCTCCCGAAACCCAGGTGATTTCCGAATTGCTCGGATCCCCGTTGTCGATCACTCGCGTAATGAAGGTGGTCTGCATGGTGAAGGAGTCGCTCGGCTGCATGGTGAGCGTCTCGGTGAACAGGAACTGGTAGGTGGCATCGATGGCCGTCAGCGGGTCGGAAACGCTCGTGGAGAAATCGGAGGCAGCGCCCCTTCCCCAAAGGGCGGCCGCCTTGTTGAAGCCGCCAAGCACGTCTTCGCGGATATGGATGAAGCCCACGGCGAAGCCGCTCGAGTCCTCAACGGTCGTGCCGTCCTCCAGTTCGCCACCCGGGGTAATGGCAAGATCGCCCCAGATTATCCCTTTACCCAGAGGGACCTCCAGGTTCTGAAAACGCATGTCCAGATGGTGTCCGGAAACTTCGCCTCGATGGGTCACCACGTCTTCCAGGGAGCCGCCCAGGTAGGCGATATCGAAGGTGCAGATGCCGAGGTTGATGTCGCGAATTCCGCCGCCATAGCCCGACATATCGAGATAGTAGAAGTCGTTGATATGCACGTCATGGCGGTCGTAGTAGCGTTGGCCGGCCCAAAACACCCAGTCGGGAACCCAGGCGAGACGCCTCGTTTCCACAAAGGCCTCGCGCAAGAAAAAGGCGTCGTTGTCGGGATCGAAGCTCATGTTCTGCTTGGTTTGGAACCCGAGCAGAATCTCTCCGCGGAACTGGGCTCCCGTCTTGTTCGACGACCACTCTTTGTCGAAGATGATCTCCCCGTAGGTGTCCGCTTCGTTTCCCAGCCGATACTTGGCGGGCGCCCCCGGCGCCTGGAACACCTCCTGGCCGCCGCCTTGGCCGTTTGCTCCAAAGCCGCTGCGGAGGTAGCCGTGAAAGATGATCAGGTCCTCGAGCCGGTCGTCAAGGCTCATCTCCCCTCTCAAATTCTGCCTCGAAGCCGCCGGCAAGGCGTTGTAGGAGGGAATTCGCAGTTCCAACTGGCGACTAATCTCCTCTCCGGCTCCCTCCAAGGCCGAAATCCGCCCGGAAATCTGCCTGCCCCCGGCTCGCACCCGGTCTTCGAAGTCCGACTGCTGCGTTTCCAGGTTGGCTTGGCGCCGCTCCATCTCCTGGCGGAGTTGCTGCAATTCCTGCCGGAGCTGCTCAACAGACTCGTTTTCCGGTTGCTGGCCCCAGGAGGTGACCGAGCCCACCGGCGCAGCAAGGACAACCAGCGCGCCGAGCAAGAGAGCGCGCTTCCATCGACGAAGGTGTGTCGATCCCCAAGGGTCTTGCATAGCCGTGTGCTCTGCCACGAGTCACCCGCGAAAAGAGGGGGGAGGGTAACAAACGGCCCATTTTGCGACAAGGTCACTTGTGGGGGCCGGGGGTCGGAGTGGGCCAGTATCGGCCACGTCGCCTCTGAAGCTCGCGCGGCTACGGGAATTCGTCATTGCGATCCGGCGCCCAATTGGCATAAACTGTTTTGTACGAACGAGGTTAGTCAGAAGCGGATGCCTGCCTCGCCCCTTATCCGAGGGACGTCTCGTGACCGTGAGGGAAGAAGCCATGAAACAACGACTCATTCTTGTGGCAACGCTGGCCCTGCTATCTGTGGCGATGAATTCCCAGACGCGGCTGGCCGGTGTGCTGGGCAACGCGGCCCGGGGCGCGGACACAACCGCGACCAACTCTGACAGCCCTGCCGCCGGTGCAAGCACGTTGGTGAACAAGGCGTTGCAGGCAATAGGCGGCGCCGAGGAGATTGTGTTCGTCGTCCGCGACTTGTGCCCGGCCTACCAGTGGTATGCGACCTTTGGCGAGTATGCCGATGAAGCTCAATTCATCCACGCCCCCGACGGATCGCAACTCTGCAAGCTCAACCTGCGAACCCGGCAGGTGACCGTTCTAATGGACGATCCGGAGGGCGGATTCCGCGATCCTCGCGTTCACTATGATGGTGGGAAGATCCTCTTCGCCTATCGCCGGGGCGGCGCCCATCACTACCATCTGTGCGAAATCAACGTCGATGGAACCGGCTTCCGGCAACTGACCTCGGGCGACTGCGACGACGTCGATCCGGCCTATCTGCCCGACGGCGGCATCGTGTTTTCCTCGAGCCGATGCAATCGCTTCGTGGCCTGCAATCGTGTGCCGGCCGCCATCATCTACCGGATGGACGCCGATGGCGGCAACATCCGCTGTCTCTCGGCCAACACGATCTCGGAAGACCGCGCGGCGGTTCTGCCGGACGGGCGCATCGTTTACACCCGTTGGGATTACACGGACCGCGACCCGGAAAAATTCCGCGACCTGTGGGTCATGAATCCCGACGGCACCGGCCAGATGGTGCTCTTCGGCGGTGTGGGCCGGCCCTATCCGGACTTCTACGCCAAATGCGACGCCCTGCCCGTGCCCGGAGTGAAGGGCCAACTCGTATCGGTCTTCTCGCCGGCCTTCGGGCGTCGCGAAAATGCAGGAAACGTGATGCTGGTGGATGTCAAAGCCGGACCTGGCGAGTGGTCCGCCGCCAGGCAGATCAGTCCCGAGGCGCCGGGCTTGGGCTGGAGCATCGGCTCCGGGCAGGGAAACAAGGGTTTTCGCGATCCCTATCCCTTGTCTGCCGACTGTTTTCTCGTGGCACGCAACAAGAGTCTTCTCGTCCTTGACGACGCTGGCCAGACCCAGGAGTTCTACCAGGCCGAGAAGATGATCCACGATCCTCGCCCAATCCGATCGCGGCTTCGCGAACCGGTCCTTCCCAGCCGCTGCGATCCGCAAATGACCACCGGGCAGCTCGTGCTGGCCGACGTGTACCGTGGCCGCAACATGGCCGGCGTCAAACGGGGCACAATCAAGAAGCTGCTGGTGCTGGAAGACCTGCCCAAGCCGGGCAGCAAGCACGGCCTGCCCGGCTATCACGGCGGATACATCACGCTGCGTCGAGTTCTGGGAACGGTCCCCGTGGAGACGGACGGTTCGGCTTCGTTCGAGGTTCCGGCCTTGCGAGGAGTTTATTTCGTCGCGCTCGACGAAAACGGCGTGGCAGTGAAGCGGATGCAGAATTTCACGATGGTCATGCCCGGCGAAACCCAGGGATGCGTGGGTTGCCATGAACCTCGCACGGGAAACCCCGATAGCTGCACAGACGGTACCCTGATGGCGCTCGCCAACCCGCCGAACCAGATTGCGCCCTTTGCCGGCGTGCCCGATGTGTTCGACTACCCGCGCGACATTCAGCCCATTTGGGACCGCCATTGCGTGACCTGCCACAGCTCTGAAGAGCCCGAGGGACGCGTCGTGCTGACGGGTGACAACACGGAGTGGTTCAGCCAAAGCTATGCGACCCTGTTGGCCTACGATCAGGTCAGCCAGTGTTCGAGTTGGGGCGAGGACGGCAATCATCCGCCTTACGGTTTCGGCACCGGGGCCAGCCCGCTGCTGCAGAAGATCGACGGCAGTCATTACGACGTGAAACTCACCCAGCAGGAACGGGACACGGTCCGCCTGTGGATCGAAACCGGCGCAGGCTTCACCGGAACGTACGCCGTGTTCAATCACCCGGAGAACGCGGTGGCAACGCCCTTGGTCGTCTCAAGACCCGAACTGGGGAACCCCGTGGGACCGATCGTCCAGCGGCGTTGCCTGACGTGTCATGGTTCCGTGGCCAACCTGGGCAGGCGGAGCGAGCAGCAACGTGATGACAAGTGGGTCGACGGCAAGCCGCCGACTTTGCTCAACTATCCTCTGTATTGCTGGAACCTCTACAACCTGTCGTCTCCGGAGAAGTCGATGATTCTCCGGGCGTCGTTGGCCAAGGAGGCGGGCGGTTACGACTGGTGCCGGGACGAGGATGGTCAGTCTGCCCCGGCCTTTCGCGACACGAACGATCCCGACTACCAGGCCATCCTGCAAGCCATCCGGGCGGCCAAAACGCGTCTGGAGCACTATGGACGCCCCGACATCCCCGGATTCCGTCCCGGCGATTACTATGTCCGTTGGATGAAGCGGTTCGGCGTCCTGCCCGAGAGCTTCGACTCGGCCACCGACGACATCGACCCTTATGAAACGGACCGGGCCTACTGGCGATCGCTATGGTACCAGCCTGCCGAGCCGGTCCACAAGATGACAAATCTGCTACCGCTCAATCAACTCGGGCGACGACAACCGTGAACTCGCCGGGGTTGTTCTGTGCGAATTCTTCGACGGACATGTTCCGCGCTACGTGGAAGTCTTGGCTGCCCTCCACATAGAGAATACACTCCCGCCCACGTGCAAGGGGACCGGACAGCAGTCTTCTGGTGACTATCGCATTCTCACGGACAGGAAATCCAGTGCTCCCCGCTGCACTCGATGCCCCATAGCTGCCGAAGTAGATTCGTCGACCATCGGCGGTCTGGGACTCGCCAATGGCAAGCATGATTTTCATCTTCTTCCACGGGCCACCGAATTGACCTGAGCTCCTGCCTGCGCTCAAGCCGGACTGGCGTTCAACCTTTCCCGACCTCACAACGACAAGCGTTGCTTTCAGCAAGGTGCTGTTGGCAAAGGTTCCTTCCACCACGGCAATGTTGCGAACTGCTATGTCTTCACCGGCGCCCTCCACGTAGGGAATCATGAAATATCGTCCGCGGACGACATCGGTTTCCAGAGGTTCCCTGACCGTGAGAGGACCAGAAACGAGAGAGAACCACGACAGAAGCAGGCTGAGCACGAGAATTGCCAGGAACATCGTGCGCAACCTGACCTGAAACCAGCGGCGGTGTTTGGGGGATGTGTTGATCATGACCAGGACAGCATAGCAATCCGTAGGTAGAGAAACCAGTCCTCCGCCATGCGAAGCTCGCAAAGCAGCCTGCCAGCAATAACTAACCGGGGTTTCTCTAGCACATGGAACTTCTGGTTGACTTTGCCGGGAAGCTGCAGCAACAATGGGGTTTCCTTGTTCCTTTGTTGCCAGCAGGTGTCGCGATGCTTGTTTTCCTGGACGAGAGTTTTCGCAAGCATGATCGCACAGGACGGGAATTCGGCGTACTGGCCGGCGTGGCGATTCCCGAGGACGCTTTTCACTCTTTCCAGCGGGACTTCTACCATACGAGACGTCCCTATCACGGAATCGTGCTCGGTGAAGAATCCGAGATCAAGGGAAAGGAACTCCTCGGAAAGGCAACGTTGAAGGCAATAGAAATGAAGGGCAATTCGGCACACTGGAGCCTCGCGCAAGACCTTCTCGGGTTTGCCAGGTCTCGCCGCATCAAGGTCTTTGGGATTGTGTGCTTTCGGCCGCGATTGAACTCGTTTGTGTGTTGCGACGAAACTGCAATGGACGTCACGTTCCGGTATCTGTTTGAACGCATCGACAGGTACATGAAGAACGAGTTCCCGACGAGAATCGTCAAACTCGTCTTCGACAATCGGGATCACGCCACGAACGAGAGAAACGCGAAGGCAATCACCAACTTCTTCGTCAGAAGCTACATTGGCGCAGGCTACGACAGTATCCTCCGCGTTCCCATGTTTGCCGTATCTCAGGGCAACAACTATGGACTTCAACTCGCCGATCTGGTCACCACGGTGATTGCCCTCAAGTTCCAGGGCAAGCGAGAATTTGATCCCCTGTGGAGAATCGTGAGGCAAATGCTGTACACGGCCAGGGTGGGGGGGCTCATCCAGAACAGCTTGAAGGTGATGCGCCATTGGTCCGAAGAAGATGGCGCATAAAAAAGAGACTCGGCGGCTTTGCGGCCTATGGCTGGGTGAAGCCACCCAGCACCGAATCTCCACACATTAAGTATCGGTCAAATTGGAACGACAGTCAAGCTCCAAAGGGGGCGCCGAGGTCGCAGCCAACCCGAAAGAGGGTTCTGGGTCGTCTACGCCGTCGCCAATGTCATCGGTGCGCAAGTTGTTTTCGGGATGTGGCTTGCATCACCCACCATTGTGCGACTCCGGCTATTGCCGCACCGGGAAGCTCAACGCATCAAGCGGATTGGTCCCGGCCTGCTGCTCCTCCACGTCCGAAACCCCGTCGCCGTCGTCGTCCGGGTCCGCGTTGTCTCCAATCCCGTCGCCGTCCGTGTCGGTCTGTTCGTTGGGGTCGCGAGGGAAGGCGTCCCAGGGCACGGCGTTCGCCCGTGGGACGCCGTCGCCATCGGCGTCCATTTCTTCGTGGTCCGCAGTGCCGTTTGAGTTCCGGTCGTCGCCCCGGCCGTCGCCGTCGATGTCGGCGTCCAGGTTGTCGCCGATGAGGTCGTAGTCCTGGTCGGCCCATTCTTCCGGTTCCAGGGGAAATGCGTCCTGGTCGTCGTTGACGCCATCATTGTCGTCGTCCGGGTCCTGGTCGTTGGCAATCCCGTCGCGGTCGATGTCGGGCGGACCATCGGGGGTGACCAGCAGGGCAAGATCGACGGAGAAGGGCGGTGCGGTCAGGGTCTGCTCGCCCGCGGTGACCGAGACCGCGCCGGCGATCTCGGCCGTCTCCGGCCGGTACCAGTAGGCCTCGGCGTCGGCGGGCACGTCGATCGTAACCCGCAGGTCGTTGCACACGGTCTCGTGATCCCTGAAATGGTGCAGGTAGACGGCGGCCTGCCGGGCCGATCGCAGCCCCCAGGCTCGCACCTCGTGCGGGTTGGAGAGGTGGACGGGCGTCATGCGGACGTCAGCATCGAGCCGATAGGAGAAGTCCTGCAGGGCCCGCACGTACTGCCGCTCCTGCGGGCCGAGCCAGATGTTCATGAAGTGCCCGTCCCGAGCGTAGCTCGTGTTCCAGAAGATGAACGAGATTTCGTTAAACATCGCCGTCCACAGGCGCAGTCGCATTCGACGTGCCGAGCCGGCGTCCCACACGCCGCCGACGCCGGGCTTGCGGTCCTTGCTTCGACCTGCACTGTTACCTTGCTCGCCGACGATGACCGGCATGTTGTGCTTCTTCCAGCCCTTGGCACGGGAGGCCGTTACGGCGTCGGACTGGCGCTCGTCTTCGTTGCCGTACCAGTGGGGCGCGTTGACTTCGATGCCCGGCAGTTCGGGACGCTCCCAACTCGTCGTGATCGGGTGGTGGTAAGGATCGATGCTGCGCAGATAGGGAACCATCTCGGCATACCAGCCGTCGGAGGCCTTCTGCTCGTTCAAGAATTCCCACACATCCACGTAGGCTCCCCAGCGGTCCACACTGTACTTGACGAACCGTTTCACCTTGGCCATGCCCTGGGCATCGTCGGGATGGTCGTTGAACACCTTCTGGTAGCCGAACAGGCCGTACATGACACGATAGCCGTGTTGCCGAACGCGCCGCAGCAACTCGTCGGTCATGATCCCTTCCTGGACCAGGTAGTGATCCAGGTCGCGGTAGAGGTCGTAGGAGCAGTTCCGTTGGGACATGCGAAACAGGTTGAAGCCACAGGCGGCATAGCGTCGGAAGTAGACGTCGCCGTTCATGGGATTCATCGCGGGACCGCGGACGTACAGGGGACCGGCGGGGAGCCTGACAAGGTCCGTCCGGTCAGTGCGAAAGGGGCCTTCCATGGACATGGCTGCCAGGGCGGATCCCGTGCCCGTCGGATCGCCCAGGCATTCCTGGAGCCCGACGCCGTAGAAGGGCGAACCGTCGTCGTGAACCCAGCGGAAGGGATTGTCGGGGTTCTGCCGCAGGAAGCCGGGATGGGAGCGGCGTCCCTGGACGACGCGAAACGTGCCTTCGTCCTCGACTTGATGCCCGCTACGATCGGTGAACGTGTAGGAGTACCGCCAGGTTCCGAGCTCCGCCGGTGCGAAGCGAGCCTTCCAGATCGACTGGTCTGGGAACGTGTAGAGGGGTCGTCGCCTTCCGCTTGTCTGCGGCAGCGTGATCGTCGGCGGCTGGAGCGATCCGTAATGGAAGCCGCCGATGGCGACTTGCTTGCCGGAGGGCGAACGAAACGTCACCTCGACCGTCACGTCGTGGAAGGGGTCGGCGTAGTGGTTGGGATGCTCGAAGGTCAGCTCAAAGACGTCGAAAGGCGTCAAGGCGTCGGTGTTCGGTCGGGCGGTGACACTGAAGTCGTCCTCGTCCGAAGCGAAGCCCGCGGAAGCGAGAAGAGCGATCAGCAACAGACAGCCAAGGGACGCAACGTTTCGCATGGCGAGGCTCCGCAACGAAGGAAAGGTTGTTCTTTCGAAGGAGCGAATGACGGCCCCTGTGGGATGTGCCTCTTCATCCCTTTGCCCGTTCCGCCGATTTCAAGAATCGTAGCCATCACGCTCCGCCGTGATATGCCCCAATAGTAGCCATCATGCTCCGCCGTGATGTGCCCCGCATTCACGGCAATGCCTGCCGGTTCTTCGCCCGGGGATGCACGGAAGGAGTCCCGTTATGGTAAACCTCGTCGGGCGGCAGAACCATGGCCTTATTATTGTGGGTCCAGCTTGGGAATTCATCTGTCGTCTTCTTGTCGGGAAAGGTCCGATAGAGGACCCCGGGCACACCTCGCTCCAAGGTTGTGAGCGAACCGTCAGGTCGCGCGATGCAGGCCGGCCAGGCCGAATACTCGCCCGTGGAATTGTTGGCAACCACCCACATGAGATTGTCCGACGCTCGGACTCGGATTTCAGCGGGGATAATTTCGTCGAGGATCGTCTTGCCCTTGTGATGGGCGTTATAGAAGGAGTGCAACATCACCTCCACGCCCTGGTGCCGATAGGCGTTGTACATCTCCGGGAAGCAGGAATCGTAGCAGATCAGCAGTCCGCAGCGGATGCCCTTCAACTCCAGGGTTACCAGGTGATCGCCGGGCGTGTAGACCTGGAGATCTCCGCCGGTACACATGGACTTGTCATAGCGATCGACAATTTCCCCGTCAGAGGAAATGACGTAGAGGCAGTTCGTAGGTTTTTCCTCGGGGCAGAGATAATGGGCCGAGCCCAGCACGACCCAGACGCCGCGTTCTTTGGCCAGGTTCATGATCTCGCCGGTGCGGGCGCGGAGCCGATCCCAGTCGAAGCCGCTGAAGTCCGGAAAGTCAACTCTCCCGTAACCGGAAAGGGCGGCCTCGGAGAAATGGACGAGGTCGGCGCCGTTGTCTGCCGCTTCCTCAATGAAGCCCTTGATGTGCTTCGCATTTTCATCGACGTCGCCCGACACAGGAAACTGGCACGTGGCCACCTTCAGCCGAGACTCTTCGGCTGGAGATTCGCCACGGGCGAGAAGCGGGACCAGCAGCGCCGCGACAAGTGCGCCCGTGCAGGAAAGCGTCGTTCTAAGGCAACCATCGATTCTACTGTATCGCATTCTCAGATCCTCCCAGGGAAACTGTCCACCAGTGTAACGTCTCGGGCAAAGCGAGACTCCGTGGTCTTCAAAATTCCAGGCCGTGGGCCAGGAAAGCAGCAGGACGGGGTTCCACACGGCCAAAATCTGGTGAAATGCCACAACATGCGGTTGGGGGGCATGCGGACAGGAGGAGCTATTTCCCTTCCCCTTGCCTCCTGGTCGCCGGACGGATAGGTTGGGTTGCAGGCCTCTCCCGCACTAAGATCGGCTCCAAGAATGCTTGAAATCGCGGTACCTGGATGTACGTGATCTCCCTCCAATCCGGTAGTAACGGAAACTGCATCTATGTCGAGTCCGGCGAGGTGCGGCTCCTGGTGGATGCCGGCATCAGCGGCAAGCAGGCCGAACTGCGAATGCGAGAGCGTGAGCGGGAAATCCGCGACGTCGACGGTGTACTCATTTCCCACGACCATTCGGACCACAGCAAGTCGCTGGGTATCTTTCAGCGGAAGTTCGGGCTGCCCGTCTACGTGACGGCCCGAACGCTGCTCCAGGCGGGCACGCGAGGGTCCCTGGGGAAGCTGGACCGAATCGAGCACTTCGCTGCCGGGGCTTCGTTGCGATTCGGCCATGTGACGGTGGAGACGATCCCCACACCCCATGACGGGGTCGATGGCGTGGCGTTCGTCGTGGACGACGGCGAGCGGCGACTGGGAATCCTGACGGATCTGGGCCACATTTTCCGCGGGCTGCCCGAGGTGCTGGGCTCCCTCGACGCCGTGCTGCTGGAGAGTAACTACGACCTCCAGATGCTGTCTTCCGGCTGGTATCCAGCCCATCTGAAACGCCGGATCCGCGGACCTGGCGGACATCTCTCGAACGAGGAGGCTGCGAGGCTGATCGCCACCTCGACGAACGGGCGCCTCCAGTGGCTCTGCCTGGGTCACCTCTCGGAGGAGAACAACACGCCAGCCCGTGCCCTGGCCGCACATCGGAAGGTTCTCGGTAAAAAGCTCCCGATCCATGTGGCGGATCGTTACGCTGCCAGCGAGGTCTTGGAGGTCTGAACGGACTGTGTTTTCCTGGTTGTTCCGCCAGCGGGCCGGGTAGTCCGTGCGCGACAATTCGCCGATAATATCGTGAGTGGTGAAGGAAGGGGACAGGTCCAGGTTTTCGGCTGCCTATGTCCAGGGCAACGACCTCCCTTGTTCTTCGTTTGGCGAATGATCAGGCTTCAAGGAGTTGCTGGATGGACCAGTACGATCTGGATGTGTGGCACATGCAGCGTGCGCTCGAATTGGCCGCCGAGGGGGAGGGACTGGTAGAACCCAATCCGATGGTGGGGTGCGTGATTGTTCGGGGCGCCGAAATCATCGGCGAGGGCTGGCATCGCCGCTTCGGGGGCCCCCATGCCGAGATCGAGGCCCTCAAGGTGGCTGGTGGCCGGGCCGAGGGCGCCACCATGTATGTGACGCTGGAACCGTGCTGCCATCATGGGAAGACTCCGCCCTGCACGAAGGCGGTACTCGAGGCGAAGATCGCCCGGGTGGTCGTGGCTCAGCGCGACCCCTTTCCGAAGGTCGACGGGGGCGGCATCGCCGAACTTCAGCAGGCCGGGGTCGAGGTGGAGACTGGGCTGCTGGAAGCGGAGGCGAAGGGGCTCAACGCTCCCTACCTGACGCTCCAGCAGGAGAAACGGCCCTGGATCATCGCCAAGTGGGCCATGACGCTGGACGGAAAGACCGCGACCAGGACCGGGTTCAGCAAGTGGATTTCGAACGAACAGTCGCGGGAAGTGGTCCATCGGCTTCGGGGTCGAGTCGACGCGATCATGATCGGACGTCTAACGGCCACGCTGGACGACCCCCTGTTGACCGCCCGTCCTCCCGGACCGCGAACGGCCATGCGCGTTGTCGTCGATACAAGGGCCACGTTGGCGAGCGATTCCCAACTGGTGCGGACAGCGAGGGAAGTTCCGGTGCTTGTAGCCGTGGGATCGGAGGCCACCCTGGAAGAACGCCGCCGTTTGACCAAGGCGGGCTGCGAAGTCCTCGTTTGCCGAGCGGACTCGCGTGCCGGCAGGCTCGGCCAGTTGCTGAGGGAATTGGGACGCCGGCAGTTAACGAATGTGCTCGTCGAGGGTGGCGGCCAGCTTGCGGGCTGCCTTCTCGATGCAGGCCAAGTCGACGAGGCTCACGTGTTCATTGCCCCCAAACTCATTGGGGGTACGGCCGCCCGAAGCCCGATTGCAGGTGAGGGTATCGACGAAATCCCGCAGGCCTTCATCTTCTCCGATCCACACATCGAGCAGCTCGGGTCCGACATCTACTTCCACGGACGACTGCAGCGCGACACGTAACGGGCCGTTGATGCAGCCGGGTGGCACGCTCAGAGAGGGCAGCCGGGCTCTTGCATTAGCCACCTCATACCGCGTTGCCTGTCTTGCTGAGTGGCGACAGTAGCCCGGCTGCTGCGAACCAGAGACCACCTTCCCATCCGCTTCTGCCATCCGTTAGCGCGTTCAGAGCGTCGGCGTGCCAGACGATCCATACCCATCCCTGGCGTCCTGAGCATGCCGCCCAAAAACCGTCCAGGGCGAGCCTTTGAGCACTTTGCCTGGTTTGCCTGCTTTGCCGCCCTGATTGGAAAGCGGTCTTCTTGGTTTCCGACCCTGTGTGCTAAAGTCTGGCATTCTACTCTTGCCAGCACGCCCGGGAAAACAAACCATCTTGTGCAACAACACGCCTTTCCGAATTCTCTTTGAGTGTACGCCCACGGCGCGATCTACGCTCGTGCGGGGGATCCCGCGTGTGGTGCGGAACATTCTCCACCATGGGCCGGAGGTCGCGTCGGCGCTTGGCGGCTCTGTGGTACCTGTTGTGTACGGTTACGGCCAATGGACGGAGGCACGGTGGAAGGAATCGGCCAGTAAGGGGCCGCAGATGAAGTTCCCACGCAAGCGGTCGCTGTCACACATGGTTCCGACCGCAAGGCTCCGCCGCCTGCTATTCCCTCCCCCCGGTCGAGACGGCATCTGGAAGGGGCCTCGTTGGGTGGGGGCTGAGTCTCGCCGCCTGGCAGACCGCTTGACCGCTCCCACAATCCAACCTGAGACTTCAGATGCCCTGGTGATTCTGGATCCCTGGTGGCGCTGCCCGGAGGGGTTCTGGAAGGCGGTGGCGAAATCGCGTCGAGACGGCGCACGGGTGGGCACCGTGATCTATGACCTGATCCCGATCAGCCATTCGGAGTTGACCGGCGCGCGTCATCGCGAACGATTTGTCCGCTGGCTTCAGCGCG
This sequence comes from Thermoguttaceae bacterium, assembly GCA_963674575.2. Taxonomy (GTDB): domain Bacteria; phylum Planctomycetota; class Planctomycetia; order Pirellulales; family Thermoguttaceae; genus JAAYAY01. The sequence goes on along the minus strand of CAXXQT010000003.1, from coordinate 1,393,105 downwards.
CCGCAGCCTGCTCGGATTTCTTCCTGGCGATCTCCGAAACCGTGAAACACGAACTCCAGGATTACCTGCGCGATTCCTGTCCCGACCAAACATGGCCGGACCACCGCTTCCATTCCTTCACGCTGGGCGCCGATCTTCCGAGCCAGGCGGGAGGCGTCGTGCGGGATTCGGTACAGCAGATGTTTGTGGGAGGCAACACTTACCTCATGGTGGGCGCCCTGGAGCCTCGGAAAAACCAGCCCTTCCTCTTGGATGCGTTTGAACGCCTCTGGAATCAGGGTCTCGACGTTCGGCTCTGCCTGGTTGGTAGCTACACGAAGTCGATGCCGGAATTCCACGAACGCTTAAGCCGGCATGCCGAGTCGGGGCGGCGTTTGTTCTACTGGTCCGATCTGAGCGACGTCGAGTTGAACTACTGCTACCGGAAGGCTCAAGCCCTGGTGTATCCTTCGATCGTCGAAGGTTTTGGGCTGCCGATCATCGAAGCCTTGCAGCACGGTTGCCCGGTCCTGGCAAGCAACACCGCGATCCACCGGGAGGTGGGAGGCAGGTTCTGCGCTTACTTCGAACTGGATTCGACGACACCGCTGGTGGAGAAAATCGTTGAATTCGAGCGGAGTGGTCGAGTGGCCGGCATGGAATCCCCCAGCGAGTATGCTGCGCCCACCTGGCAGCGCAGTTGTCGCGAACTCGTCGACCGGTGCCTTTGCCATCTCAGAGAACCTTCCCCGAAGAGCGAGTGCGCACGCCCGGCGGCATGAACGGAGGAGAGAGCGATGCGGGTCTGCACCGGAAAACACGGACAACACTCGGAGCAACGGGGCTCCCCGAAAGACGTTGGATGTCCGGCGCTGGCGGCGTGCAATCCGTCTCGCCTGCTGATCGTCCGGAACGATCGGCTCGGTGATCTCGTTCTTACCTTGCCGACCCTGGAATACGCCCGGAAGTTGTTTCCGGCTGCCCACATCAGCCTTCTGACGGGGCAACGGACGTCCGCCATTGTCGACCGGAACCCCCACGTCGACGAAGTCCTGAAGGATGACGGCAGTAGTTCCGCCTGGCAACTCGCGAAACGACTTCGCGCCGGGCGCTATGACGCTGCCCTGGTCGTCAACGCAAGCACTCGAAATTACCTGGCAGTGTGGCTGGCCGGGATTCCCGTCCGGGTCACGTGGTCGCGTCGTCCTTTGGGTTGGCTGCTGGGCAACCGTCACGTAACACTCCGGCGCAGCCATCCCCCGGTACACGAATCCGAATTTGCCCTCGCGTTCATCCGCAACCTCGGTACGGATCCGTCCATCCGACTTTCCGTTCCGCGTCTGCTGCCGGATCCGCTGGTGATCGAGCGGATTGATGCCCGCATCCAGGGCGATCTTGGCGGGCGACGGCCACGGTTTGCGGTCCACCCCGGCAACTATCGCAGTGCCTGGAACTGGCCCCCGGAGCGATATGTTCGTCTGATCACCGAATTGGCGGCTCACGGTGGTGTCGTGGTGACCGGCGGGCCAGGGGAAGAAGGTCTGATTCAGCAACTTCGCGAGGGCCTTGACGCCAGGATCGCCCATCGCGTTGCCTTTTATCTCGATCTCAACCTTGAGGAACTGTGCGCCGCCCTTTCGCTCGTCGACGTGCTGACAGTTTCAAGCACGGGACCGATGCACCTGGCAGGCGTGTTGGGCACGCCGGTGGTTGCCCTGTTCAGTTCCCAGTTGTGGCAGTGCCCGGAGAAATGGGCCCCTCTGGGAAATCGAACGACGATCCTTCAGGCCCCCCCGCTCCCCGATGCAGATGCGAAGCTCTCGCCCGAGCGGGTCCACGCCCACATGTGCTTGATCACGCTCGAAGACGTGGTTGAGGCGAATCTCCGCCAGTTTGCGGACTCGTCGGGACCAACGCTGGCCTGCGCGTGACAGTTGCCCAGGCGAATATCGGATATCGAACAGGGAATGTCGAATACCGAAGTGAAGGGAATTGTCCAAGGTGGGCTATTCCAACAGCCTGACTGCAGGCAGGGTGGCTTCAAGGGTTGGAAGATCAAAGAGCCCGGTTTGGAGGCAATCACTCGCTGCGATCGTGGAAGCAGCGGGCAAGGGTCATGATCGCGAAGGCCGTGCCGTATTGCTGGTGGTAGTCGTAGAACGGATAGTCCCACCAGCAACCGTCGCTTTCCTGCAGACGAAGAATGATCGTCGCCAATTGGTCCTTGTGGGCGGCCTGTTGCTCCTCGGGCAACTCCTCAATGCAGAGAGCGGCGTAGTAGTGCCCGTAGTAGTAGAAGTAGCCCGCCACGGCGAACCACGATTCGTGCGGAACGGGGCGTTTGCGGGCAATGTCCAGCCAGAGATTCCTGGCAAACAAGCGATCGAGCCAGGTAGTCAACACCTCGTCGGTGACCAATTCGTCACCCCAGTAGCGCATGGCGAGACTGCACGCCTGGGACCGGCCCAGGCTTCCGCCGGGACGGTTGATGCTATAGCGTGGGCGGTACTTGAGATACTCGCCGTAGCAGTAGGAGAAGTCCGGATTCCGCTGCCTGCGGATGGAATCGACTCCCCTTGTGACAAGACGTTCCGGGATTTCGATTCCGATCTTCTGAGCGTCGTGGAAGGCCACCAGCACGGCGGCCGTGACGAAACTGATCGAGGAGCCGCCGGGCTGCTTCGTGTGGTAGTCGAAGTCGTAGTAGCACCAGCCGCCGTCGACGCACTCGTAGCGCGAGAGCAGGTCGATCTGGCTTTCGATGAGTTCGACGATTTCCGCCCGGCGTTTCTCGTCCTCGGGAAGGCGGGCGTACATGCGTGCGAGGGCCTCGATCGCGTAGGCATGGCACCACGAGTTGTAGATCGCCTCGGGGTCGGCCCGCCGTACGCGGGGCAGAAACTTCATGAGCCATTTCTCGCCCTTGTCGAGGGCGGCCAGGGCCTCGGCGTTCGTCGTTTTCGAGTCGATGATTGCCGAAACGCACATGGCCGTTACGGCGGCGCGGAAGGCATGATGGGCGCCGGGGACGGGGGCAAAGATGTTCAAGCCCTTCGTGTTTCGGGCCGAGCCCCACGATCCGCCCGGATTCTGGCGTTTGACCAGGAACGCGAGCCCTCGGTCAATGGACGCCTGGAGGGCATCGTCTGCAACCGGAGCCACGGGCTTCGGCTTGGGGCCCTCGAGGGCCAACGGCGACAACTTGGGCTCGTCCGCCGCGGAAAACGAGGTGGACGCAATCGTCACACCGATCGCCAGAACGGCCACCTGAAGCAGTCGACGACGACCTTGCACAGAGGAATCGTTCATAAGGCACTTCCTGAAACGTCCTGGCAACCTGAGGGAATCCGCCACGGCGACCGTGCGGACGGTCAGTCCTTGTCCTTCGGGTACTCGGCGACGATCTTGTCGCCCTTCGCCAAGCCGTCCAGGATCTCAACGAGCTCGTCCTTCTTCTCGCCGATCGTCACGGCCTGTTTGATCTGCCGGCCGTCGTCACCCACCAGTTGGACGTAGTGTCGCGTGTCGTCCATCTCGTCGGTCTTCATGGCCTTGGTCGGAATTACGAGAGTCCGCTTCTTCAGGTAGGGAACGAGCGCCACCTTGCAGTTCATTCCGGCCACGATCATGTCCATTTCATCAGAGAGGCCGACGCGGAAGATCGCCGTGTATTTGCCGTCGAGTCCCGGGATCTGGTCGACCTCGAGAATCGAGGCTGACGCTCGGGAGTTCGGCAGGGCCGTTGGCTTGATCGTTGCTCGCATTCCCTTCTTGACCCAGTGCAGATCCTTTTCCGACACGTTGGCGTGGATCTCCAGCGGCCTGGGACTGACAATGGTCATGAGCGCGCCCGCTGAAACGCTGCCTTTGGGCTTGAGCTTCTCGGCCACAGTCGACGCGCCGCTCCACTTGCCCCGCACGCACTTGCCGTAATAGACGATCCCCGATGCGGGGGCGACAAGCGTCATCAGCTTGCGATCCTCTTTTAGCTTGGCGAACTTCTCCCGGTCGCGCTGTTGCTGGACCTTCAGTTTCTCCAAGCCGATTCGCTCCTGTTCGAGGAGGATCGGGAGGGTCGCCTTCGTGCGATCCATCGACAGGTCGTAGATCTCGGCCGAGACCTGCATGCTCTCCTTGTCGCGCGGCAGGTAGACATTCATGGTTTCGTCGAACCGGTTCTTGGCCAGCTCGAGGTAGAACCTTGCCCGTTTGACCGCATTGCGCTGTCGCTTGAGAATGATCTCCTCGGTTTCTTCCGTGAGATCGTCGGCCTTGTACATCTTCTCGAGTTGATTGAGTTCCTCGAGTTGATATTCGAGAGTCTGCTCCGATGACTCGAGACTGCTCTGGGCGCTCTTCTTGGTCAGTTCGATATCGATCTCCAGGAAGCGTTTTAAATCTTCGGCCAGCATCCGCTTCTGTCGGTCGGCCATTTTCAGATCGATTGGAGTCGTGGCTTCCAAGAGTTTGAGGCCCAGTTCGGCCTGCTTGAGAGACAACTCGGCCAACTCTTGGGAGGTTTCCTGGTCCGCAATGGCTTCGTCGATCTTGTCGGTCTCGAACTCGACCAGCACATCCCCTTTCTCGACCTGCTGACCGTGTTCCACGGCCTTGACCACCTTGAAAGTGGACCAGCTTTCGGGACGAAGCTCCACTTCGGTCATCTTCTGCGCGACAAACGTGCCGTCCAACTCCAGGTCGATCTTCAGCATATCGGCCTTGACCGTGTAGGTTGCCGGCTTGGGCGGTTCCGACTTGGGAGCAGGCTTCGCCTCCGCGGGCTTCTTCTCGGCTTTCGCCTCGGGCTTCGCTTCCGCTGGTTTGGCAGGCTCAGCCTTTTTCTCACTCTCCTTCTTCTTCGCCGGTTCGGTCTTCTCGGCGGCCTTCGGCTCCGATTTCTTCTCGGCGGCCGGTTTTTTCGGCGTTTCCTTGGCGGGCTCTTCCGCGGCCCACACGCTTGGGGCAGCAATCACAAGCACCAACATGGCGATGACGAAGTACGAAAGACGTCTCATTTTCCTGGAGCTCCTTCAAGCGGTGCACACCTGAGATGGGCAATGAAGCGGTCCGCCAACGGTCCCGCAACCTGCATTCTCCCATGCCTCTATTAGGGTTGCAAGGTTCCCTTAACGGGAATAGCTTCTCTATCTTTCGGGAGCCCCTGTAATCCCTACAAACGGCGCATTCCCCCCTGAAGTTGGGGCAATTCGGACGCATGCCCTTGCGGCCTGGGCTCCACGAACAAGGTCCGTGCGGATTGCCGTGGCTCGCCGCCCGCCTATAATCCCATTCCCCACCGAACCAAGTTTGTTTTCTTACGCATCCGGCCACCGGAGGGATCGTTTCGTGGCGAAGAGTGTCTTGGCAATCGGCAACTGCTCCTACGATCACCGGAATCTGGCGGCGGCCATCCGGGCCCATTTCGATGCCGAGGTTCGTGCGGCGGCCACCGCCGAAGAAGCACTGAGACATTTGGCGGAAGCGTCCTTCGACCTGGTGCTCGTGAACCGGGTCCTCGAGGTGGATCGGAGTTGCGGAATCGATCTTGTCCGACAGATCAAGGCAGACCCTCGGCACTCGGGAATCGCCGTCATGCTGATAAGCAATTTCCCCGACGCCCAAGCGGAGGCCGTCACTGCAGGAGCCAACCCCGGATTCGGCAAGAAGGCACTCGACTGTCCGGAAACCGTGAAACGGCTTCAGCGGCACTTGGGTTGACCAAACTCGTCGTGCGGGCCTTCCGCACCTGCTTCCTGGTGGTCTGGTCCACATGCTGGCGTGGCATTGCTTCCGTCCTGCTACGCAGAATCTCCTGCATCGGGATGATTCTTGGAGATTCTCGTTTGCCCCCCCGCTGATTGTGACACAGACTTGCAATGCGGGACACTCTCTCTTCTCTTCACGGGAATTCTTCCAGAGGCGGATCACCAGGCAGTTCTGGCAGGCGTTCGTGCCTGCTTCCCGGACGTTATTCGGTGACCACGGCAACCAGAAAACGGGGAAGGCGGTTGGCCATGCGCGCATACCAACATACGGTCGTGTTGTCGGAACCTCGGCCAGCGAGGCGAAACTCCTTCCCTTCAACGTCAGCGCGAACAGGCCGGTTCTCGAAATCCGCGGGAGCCACGAAATTCGGCCTCCCTCGCTTGATGCGAGAGGAAGTGCTTGAGCCCCGACATCTCCTCAGCGCCGCAAGCCTCATGGCAGGGGTCTCTCCCACGTGGTTCGAATACGTGGGCGATTCCGACCTCGTGGGGCACGCAAATGCCCCCGGCCTAGCCAGTGAGATGCTGCGCGACTCGGAAACGTCCGCAGATCCCGATGCGACGAGCGACGTTTTCGATTGGATTGTCCGGTTCGACACCAAGTCACTCGAGAACGCCGACGTCACCACGGTGGGGAAAACGGCGAGCTTGCTGGTCGGCGACAGTATTCAGTTTGACGTCATTCGAGGCCTGGGGCTGGTTGGCCAGGTGCTCGTGCGCAGTTCGGGAGCCTCGGCGGATCTTGTGGAAACGTGGCTGGCCGACAATTGCCACGTGGCGAGTTATGAGCTCGATTCGCTCAACGAAGTGCAGGCGACGCCGGGCGACTCGTACTATTCCTACCTGTGGGGAATGGAGAACAACGGTCAGACGGGCGGTTCGGCGGGAGCGGATATCGACGCGGAGGCCGCCTGGGACATCTCGACCGGCAGCAGCAGCATCGTGGTCGGCGTGATCGACACCGGCGTTGACTACACGCATCCCGACCTGGTGTCGAACATCTGGACGAATCCCGGAGAGATCGCGGGCAACGGGTTGGACGACGACGGCAACGGTTTCGTGGACGACGTCCACGGGTTCGACTTCGTCAACAACGACGGCGACCCCATGGACGACAACAATCATGGAACCCACGTCTCGGGCACGATCGCCGGGACGGGAGACAACAATCTCGGGGTCGCCGGGGTCAACTGGTCCAGTTCGATCATGGCGTTGAAGTTCCTTTCCGCCGAGGGGTCGGGGTACACGTCGGACGCGGTGCGGGCTGTGAACTACGCCACCATGATGCGCACGTCCTACGGCGTCAATGTCTGCGTGACGAACAACAGTTGGGGCGGCGGCAGTCCCAGCACGGCAATGGAGGATGCCATCCGGGCCAGCGGCGAGGCCGGAATTCTCTTCGTTGCCGCGGCGGGAAACGACGGGACCGACAACGACGCTTCTCCCCACTATCCGTCGAACTACGCCCTCGACAACGTCCTGTCGGTGGCGGCCACCGACGCCAGCGACAACCTGGCCAGCTTCAGCAACTACGGTCAGACAACCGTGCATCTGGCGGCCCCCGGGGTGTCCATTCTCAGCACGGTTGCGGGCGGAGGCTACGCGTTTTTCTCGGGAACCAGCATGGCTACGCCCCACGTAGCCGGCGTGGCCGCGCTGGCCTGGTCGGTGGATCCGGACGCCTCGGTGGCCGAGATTCGCACTGCCCTGCTGCAGGGAACGGATACGCTCAGCTCTCTTGCGAGCAAATGCATTACGGCAGGCCGGCTCAATGCCCTGGGCACGCTGGAACTGTTGTCCAATCAGGATCCCAGCGCCCCGGTGATCGGCTCTCTCGAGGTCTCCTCCAACTATGTGACGGCGGGCGTCTCAACAACCCTGACGGCGAGCGGCGTCGGCGACAGCGACGGAACGGTCTCCGCTGTGGCATTCTATCGCGACGCCAACGGCGACGGCCAGTATGACGAGGGCGACGCCCTGCTGGCCCAGAGCGCCGCGACGAGTTCGGAGGTCAGCTATGAGTTGGCGACCGACGACCTGGAGCCTGGCAACTACGTCTTCTTTGCACGGGCCGTGGACGATCAGGGCCAATGGAGCCGAGCGGCTCGCGCCGTGCTGGTGGTCGTTCTGCCCGACGATCACGGAAACGATGCGGGGGGGGCGACGCTCGTGTCGCCTGGCGACACGGTCTCCGGAACGATCGAGCAGAGCGGCGATTTGGACTGGTTTGCCTTCACGGCGACGGCCGGGTCCGCCTACCGCTTTGAAACGACGCTCGGGACCCTTGCTGATTCGCACCTGTCCCTGGTCGACCAGGACGGCGCGACGATCCTCGAGGACAATGACGACGTCCTCTGGCCCGACAATCTCGGCTCCCGGATCACGTGGATGGCCCCTGCGTCCGGGACCTACTATCTTATCGTCGAACCGGAAGAGGCAGGGCTGCTCGGTGACTACACGCTGCAACTTGTGGACCTGTCCGGCGTTGTCGACGACCACGGCGACGAGGCGGCGACGGCCACCGCCATTTCGGTCGGCAGCGCCCTGGGCGGGGAGTTGGAATGGGCCTGGGACGAGGACTGGTTTTCCTTTGAAGCTGTTGCCGGAACGGGGTATCTCTTCGAGACTGATCTGGGCGACTTGGCCGACTCGGAACTCTATTTGTACGACTCGGACGGAACGACGCTCCTCGACTACAACGATGACGCGGACTGGGGCGACGACCTCAGTTCCCGACTTGCCTGGACGGCCGAGTCGGACGGCGTCTATTTCCTGGCCGTCGAATCCTATGGCAGTTACTACTCGGGCAGCTACACGCTGACGGCCGCCATCGTGGCGGACGACCACGGCAACAGCCCGGCAACCGCCACGTCGATTTCCGTTGGCGACACGGTCGCCGGCGAGATCGAGTTCAGCTCCGATGTGGATTTCTATGCGGTTGAATTGGAGGCAAGCGGACGTTATGCGTTCCAGACGACCCTGCTCGACCTTTCCGACTCGGTTCTCTACCTGTACGGCCCGGACGGGTGGACCCTGTTGGACTTGAGCGACGACATTGCGTGGCCCGACGACCCCTCGTCGCGCATCGAGTGGGTTGCCGAGACGAGCGGCACGTACTACCTGGCGGTCGAAGCCTACGACTTGACCGAGGTCGGCACGTACACGCTCGATGTTGACCTGATCAACTTCATTCCGATTCTCGAACCGCTCGACGACTGCTTGATGGAACTGGACGAGGATGCGCTGAGCGTTGCCCTGGCGGCGTACAACGCCGATGGGGACGCGCTCACCTATTCCGTCCACGTTCTGGGCGCCGACCCCTATTCCGAACAAGCCTATGCGCTCGACCAGGAGCTGGGCTTGTACCAGCACGCCATCGGCTATCTGGAGAACGTGTACGGAGCCGGCGAGAAGTTCCTCGCCAGCGACGCGGGGTGGCATTTCCTGCTTCCCAATGGCGAGTTGTATCGTTGGGAGGGAACCATTGACAGCAGCGTTCTCGTGGCGACCTTCAGTCCACGCTACCATCTCGATCCGGCGTTGCTTCACGATGCCGTTGCGCCGATCTCGCCCGACAGCGTGGTCCTTTCACTTGACGGCGACGCCCTCACGATCGATCCGGCGGACGGTTTCCACGAAACGTTCTCCGTTCGAGTCGAAGTGAGCGACGGAACCGATACGTCCTTCGGCACGTTTCAAGTCGCCTGGAACATGCCGGAAGCCCTCGACCTGGGAAGCGTCGACTATCGCGAGGTTCCCTCAGGGACGGCAACCTCGGACCCGGCCTGGTATCGGCTGGTGACGACGCACGACGGCTACCTGAGCATCGAGGCCGCCGCGTCTACGGATCTTGCCGACGACTTGACGCTGCGTTTGCGAAACGAGCAGTACACGGAACTGGGCGTATGGAACGCCTCCTCCGGAGAAAGTCGTCTGGACTTTCAGGTTCAGGCCGGAGAAACCTACTACGTGGAGGTGATCGGCCAGGCCGATCTGCGTCTGGCGAACCTCGTCGAACATGAGGGGCAAACGGTCGCGGTTTACGGCGCCGAGGGCGACGATCGCTTCGAGTTCGCCGCTGGCGAACAGTATTCCGTCGTCGTCAACGGATTTGCCTACACGTTCGCGGCAGGCGACGTGTCGTCTGTCGTGTTCGACGGCGGCGCCGGCCAGGACACGGCTGTCCTGACGGGCTCGGAGGCCGACGAATCGGTTTCCATGCGTCCCGAATCAACCACGTTGTCTGGCCCCGGCTACCAGGCCGAGATTCTGAACGCCGAACGTGTCGACGCCTATTCAGGCGGCGGATACGATCGAGCCTATCTTTACGATTCGGCGGGGGATGACCGGTTCTACGGCAAGGACTACGTGGGCTACGTGGTCGGAGACGGTTTCTTCAACCTGGCCTGGGGATTCGACCGTGTCGACGCCTACGCCACGGCGGGCGGATACGATCGGGCTTACCTCTACGACTCGGCGGGCGATGATCAGTTCTATCTGAAAGCGGATGTGGGCTACGGCGTTGGAGACGGTTTCTTCAACCTGGCTCGGGGATTTGAACGCGTCGACGCATACGCCGACGCGGGCGGCTACGACCGCGCCTACTTCTACGACTCCGCCGGCGACGACCGCTTCTACGGCAGAGAAGATATGGCCTATGTGACAGGGGATGGGTTCTCGAACTTGGCCTGGGGATTTGATCGCGTCGACGTGTATGCCCGGGCGGGCGGCTACGACCGGGCCTACCTTTACGACTCCGCCGGAAACGACCGTTTCTACTCGCGATCCGATTTGGGCTATGTTGCCGGGGACGGGTTCTTCAACCTGGCCTGGGGATTCGAACGCGTTGATGCGTATGCGACGGCGGGCGGCTACGACCGGGCTTACCTCTACGACTCCGCCGGCGATGACCGGTTCTATCTGAAGGCAGACCTCGGTTACGTCGATGGAGACGATTTCTTCAACGTAGCCTGGGGATTCGATCGCGTCGACGTGTATGCCACGGCGGGCGGCTACGACCGGGCGTGCCTCTACGATTCCGCCGGCGACGACCGATTCTACCTGAGAGACGATCTGGGATACGTCGCCGGGGACGGGTTCTTCAACCTGGCCTGGGGATTCGAACGCGTTGACGTGTACGCCACCGCAGGCGGATATGATCGCGCCTACTTCTACGACTCCGCCGGCGATGACCGGTTCTACTTGAAGGCCGATCTGGGCTACATCATCGGGGACGATTTCTTCAATGTGGCCTGGGGATTCGACCGCGTCGACGTGTACGCCACGGCGGGCGGCTGCGACCGGGCCTACCTCTACGACTCGGCGGGCGACGATCGCTTCTACCTGAATGCCGATTTGGGATACGTTGTCGGGGACGGTTTCTTCAACGTGGCCTGGGGATTCGATCGCGTCGACGTGTACGCCACGGCGGGCGGCTACGACCGGGCTTACCTCTACGACTCGACGGGCGACGATCGCTTCTACCTGAAGAGCGATCTGGGATACGCCGTCGGGGACGGTTTTTCCAACGTGGCCTGGGGATTCGATCGCGTGGACGTATACGCTCGAGCCGGCGGCAACGACCGCGCCTACCTCTATGACTCGGCGGGCGACGACCGCTTCTACGCCACCGCTGAGTTGGCGTACCTTGTCGGGGACGGGTTCTTCAATGCGGCCTGGGGATTCGATCACGTCGACGCGTACGCAAGGGAAGGCGGCAATGACCGAGCCTATCTTTACGACTCGGAGGGCGATGACCGTTTCTACGGCGCGCCCGACTCGGGCTACCTCGTCGGGGACGGATTCTACAACGCGGCCTGGGGCTTCAATCGCGTCGACGTGTACGCTCGGGCCGGCGGCAACGACCGGGCCTACCTCTACGATTCCGCCGGCAACGACCGCTTCTGCGCCAACGCCGAGGTGGGATACCTGGCCGGAGACGGCTTCTTCAACGCGGCTTGGGGATTTGAGGACGTTTCCGCCTACGCCACGGCGGGAGGCAACGACCAGGCTTGCCTTTATGATTCGGCCTTCGACGACAGGCTCGAAGCGTCGGGAAATCGCCTCACCCTCGACTACGGCGCATCGGCGGTTTCGCTCTACGATTTCGACTGGTGCCAGGCGTCTTCAATATCGGGCGGAAACGATCATCGGGTCATCGACGCAATCGACTTCATTCTTGAATTGCTGGGCGACTGGATGGATGAGTAGCTGTTGTGCCAAGCTGCTTCAAAGACGACAGGGCATGATCTGACGCGCCGACTGGACTGTTGCGTTTCCGCATGCTCGTGGCCTTTTGGCAACGCGATCCCCCGTTCTGCGGAATCCCGTCATCGGCGTTTTGACGAGGGGAGATTTGTGCCCTAGGTTTCAGATGGTAGCCCTTCGGTGCGCCACTCGAACGCCACGCTTCCTCCTCACTCGGTCCCAGCCTCTCATCACCATGTCCGAACGAGCCGGCGACTCGTCGCCTTTCTGTCGTTTTCGACGCCTTGAGGTGCAAGCCTTGGAGCGGCGCGATCTGCTTTCGGTTTCTGCCGCCGAGCTTCCCCAGGTCTACATGGACCTGGACGTTCTGAGAATCTACGGAACGAGCGAAGCAGAACGTGTTGTCGTCGAGAGCTTCGTGGACGATTCCGTCGAAATGGTCTCGGTGACGATCTCCGACACGGCGGGCACCGCCGAATCAACTTCTTTCTATTCGTTCGAAGCGGCGTCGATTCGCAAGATCTTCTGCCGCCTGGAAGAAGGCGACGACTTCTTCCAGAACGACGCCGGGATCTTCTCGCTCATTCTCGGAAACGCCGGCAACGACACCTTGATCGGCGGATCGGCCTACGATCGCATTTTCGGCGGCACTGACGACGATGTGATTTATGGCGGCGGAAGCAGAGACGTGATCCAGGGCGCCGTCGGCAATGATACGATCTATGGCGGTGACGGAAACGACTTCATCACAGGGCAGACCGGCAACGACACGCTCTATGGCGACGAGGGCGACGACGAAATCCATGGCGGCGCCGGGGATGACACCATTGATGGCGGCGACGGCGCCGATCTCGTCTACGGCCTGACGGGCTACGATCTGCTCTACGGCGGCGCGGGGGACGATGTCCTTTTCGGACGCAACGCCGACGACATCCTCTACGGGGGAGACGGCGACGACCGCCTTTACGGCGGCGCGCAAAACGATCAGCTCTACGGGGGAGCGGGTTCCGATCGGCTCTTCGGCAACCTGGGCGAAAACGTGCTCGACGGCGGAGCGGACAACGACGGCGTCTATGGCGGCAGCGGAAACGACCAGCTTTCCGGCGGCGACGGCAACGACGTGGTCCGCGGCTACGAGGGGAACGACACGCTCCTCGGGGACGCCGGCAACGACCGCTTGTTTGGCGGCGACGGCAACGACACACTCTACGGCGGCGACGGCGCCGACCAGCTCTCCGGCGAGGCCGGCAACGACGGGCTCTTCGGGGGAGGAACGGAAGCCGACACGCTCCAGGGCGGCGAAGGAAGCGACCGATTCCTCATCCACGGCGACGCCTCGGCCGGCGATCTGGACGACCTGGATGCCGAGTTGCTCTTTGTGGACGAGGTGGGAACCTACACGGGCGTGGCAGCCTCGTGGACGGACGAGATGATCGAGAAGTGCGACCAGGCACTGGCTCAACTGCACACAGCGGCCGGCAATGCCTTGATCTTAGGCGATCCCCTTACCTCCGAGCCGATTCGGCTCTACCTGGCTGCGTCGATCTCGTACGGCTCCGGTTCGTCGGGGCTCAACTACTCTGACGGCTACCACCGTGAAATCTACGTCGTGAGCACATTGACGGACGAACAGTTCCAGGCAACGGTCGTCCACGAATTCGGGCACTGCTGGGATTCGACGCAAGAAGGCAACGACGACTGGAGCAGTTTCCAGACGCTCCACAATCAGTCGAGCAGCAGCGACGATTACGCCCGGAGCTACGGCGAGACCAACGCCCAGGAAGACTGGACGACGAACTGGGAATACTACTTCGGCTACTACCATTGGGCGGCTCCCGACGAGCCTTCCGACCTCTTTCTTGCCAAGCAGGCGGCCGTCGACGACTTCTTCACTTCTTTCAGCGCGTAAGGCCCAAGACTGAGCTGAATCGGCCGAATAGCAGGTATACCCCCCTGGCCTCACAAAGAGGGGAGCAGCTGGCGACATCTGGGTGAATATAGTATACCTGGACCCTTGATCTGCCCCTGGCAGTCTGTCCGCGTCCCCCCCTCGCCTGGTCGTTCAAGGAGCCTGTCTTGGCTGAATTCCTGATTCCCTCGCTTCTGATTCTGGCCGGATTCATCGTGCTCATTGCCGGCGGGGAAGTGCTCGTTCGGGGGGCGTCCGGAATGGCCCGCGCGCTGCACATCTCGTCGCTGATCGTAGGCTTGACCGTTGTCGCTTTCTGCACGAGTTGCCCCGAACTGGCCGTCAGCCTGAAAGCGGCTTTCGCCGACCAGGCGGACTTCGCCGTGGGAAACATCGTCGGCAGTTGCATCGCCAATATCCTCTTCGTATTGGGGCTTTCGGCGATGGTCGGGGCGCTCGTGGTCCGCGCCCAACTCGTGAAACTCGAAGTGCCGCTCATGATCGTGACGGCGGTGCTGACTCTCATCCTGGGACTCGACGGCACGATTAGCCGAATCGACGGAGCGATTTTTGTCGTCCTTCTGATCGGATACATGACCTGGACCGTGATCGCCAGTCGTCGGGAGAGCAAGGCCGTTCGCGAAGAACTGTCCAAGCTGGCCGGGGCCGAGGTCAAGACCGGCTGGCTCGGCGTTCTGGGAGGCCTTGGGCTCGTGGCGGCCGGCGTGGCCCTCCTCGTCCTGGCCTCGCACTGGTTGATTCTCGGAGCAGGGGATATCGCCCGCTTGTTGGACGTGAGCGAGTTGATGATCGGCTTAACCATCCTGGCGATCGGCACATCTCTTCCCGAAGCGGCCACGTGTGTGATCGCAAGCCTTCGCGGCGAACGCGACATTGCGGTAGGCAACGTCGTGGGAAGCAACATCATGAATATCCTCGCCGTGCTCGGCATGTCGGCCATGATTGCTCCCCACGGAATCGACGTCTCCGAAACGGCCCTTTACCGCGATATCCCCTTGATGATCATGGTCTCCCTGGCCTGCCTGCCGATCTTCTTCACCGGCCACCGGATCGAGCGTTGGGAAGGCGTGTTGTTCTTCGCCTACTATCTCGTGTACTTGTCCTATCTGATCCTGACGCAGACCGACCAGGACGCCGCCCGGAAGCTCGGCTCGGTGGTCGTGCTGTTTGTGATCCCACTTACGGCCATTACTCTCTTCGTCCTGGCCTTCCGCGCGTGGAAGGGCAACGGACCGGCGAAAGCGGACAGCGAGTAGCTTGGCTCTCCGAGCCGACCCTAGCCGGGCTCTTCCATCACCCAGTCCGAAAGAAGTCTCCTTCGGCAATCACGTCAACTGCGTTAGCCCGGCTCTTCGACGCTTTCGATACGTGCATTCTTCCCAAAAGCCCGGCTTCGATGGAGGAAGAGCCGAAGGGCATGGCGGTTGCCGAAGTGGATGGGAAAGAAGCCGGGCTGGGGGGCGTTACAGGCCGACCCTAGCCGGGCTCTTCCATCACCCAGTCTGAAAGAAGTCTCCTTCGGCAATCACGTCAACTGCGTTAGCCCGGCTCTTCGACGCTTTCGATACGTGCATTCTTCCCAAAAGCCCGGCTTCGATGGAGGAAGAGCCGAAGGGCATGGCGGTTGCCGAAGTGGATGGGAAAGAAGCCGGGCTGGGGGGCGTTACAGGCCGACCCTAGCCGGGCTCTTCCATCACCCAGTCCGAAAGAAGTCTCCTTCGGCAATCACGTCAACTGCGTTAGCCCGGCTCTTCGGCGCTTTCGATACGTGCATTCTTCCCAAAAGCCCGGCTTCGATGGAGGAAGAGCCGAAGGGCATGGCGGTTGCCGAAGTGGATGGGAAAGAAGCCGGGCTGGGGGGCGTTACAGGCCGACCCTAGCCGGGCTCTTCCATCACCCAGTCCGAAAGAAGTTCCCTTCGGCAACCACGTCAACTGCGTTAGCCCGGCTCTTCGACGCTTTCGATAAGTGCATTCTTCCCAAAAGCCCGGCTTCGATGGAGGAAGAGCCGAAGGGCATGGCGGTTGCCGAAGTGGATGGGAAAGAAGCCGGGCTGGGGGGCGTTACAGGCCGACCCTAGCCGGGCTCTTCCATCACCCAGTCCGAAAGAAGTTTCCTTCGGCAACCACGTCAACTGCGTTAGCCCGGCTCTTCGACGCTTTCGATACGTGCGTCCTTCCCAAAAGCCCGGCTTCGATGGAGGAAAAGCCGGAGGGCATGGCGGTTGTCGAAGTGGATGGGGAAGAAGCCGGACTGGGGGGCATCGATTGGAGGGTCAATCAGACAGCGTTTCGATGGCCTCTCCCAGGCGGACTCGCGCTCGAATCAAGGCCTCCGGATCTGGCAGGATCTTGCTGGAATAGCGGCCGCCGGCGTTGGGAATGGTCACCAGGTTAGCCGCCTCATCCAGGGCTTCCTCGGCCTGGGCAACGTTCTTCCCCGAGGCCTTCGACTTTTCGACCAGGTCTTTCAGCCGGTAGAGGTATTCGTAGTCTTCCACGCCTTCGCGGGCGTTTTCCAGGCGGATGGAACTGACCGGCCCTTCCTGGCTGATTGGCCCGCCCGGATAGATCAGGAAGCCGTCGCCGTTGGGATAGCGGATCCAGTAGTACTTGCCCGGTTCGCTCGATTGGCGGATGTAGCTGTGCCAGCCGTATTGATAGGGATTGTAGGTCAGCCAAGAGACGCCCCAGAATTCGTAGCCCTGGGCGCCGTACTTGAAACAGTAATGGGGCAGGAGTCGCTCCACCGCGCAGTAAGGGGTGTCGGTGCACATCTGCCCGTCGGTGGTGAACCATATCCGGTCGCCGGCCTGCTTCAACTCGGCAATCTTGTCAACCGCCACCCGTCCATAGTGCCCGATTCCCCAGATGTCGAGGTAGCCGTCCCAGTCGGGCACGTGCTTCCAGGTGCTCGAGTAGATCGGAATCGCAGGGTCCACCTCGTGGATCATGTCGCAAAGGGTCTTCATTTGGACCAGGATGTGATCATGCCAGTCATGAGGCTCATCGGAAATGTAAAGCACCACACGATCGGCCCAGCCTTTCTCTTTCATGTGTTCCCAGAACACCTTGAGGCATGCCTGGTAGGCCTTCTTGTATTCCGGTCGCAGATGGGTGCGATCGGCATTTTCGAAGGGCGGGTCGCCCTCGAAAGGCTGCTGGCCGAAGATCGGCTTGGGAGGATGGCCCCAGCCGAACAGGTAAAACTGCCAGGGCGTGTAGGAATAGCGCATTCCCATTTCGTCGAAGTAGAACTCCGCCGCCTTGTCGTACTCGGTGAAGTCCGCCTCAACCCGTCCGTCCACGTAGCGGAACTTGGGGGCCGGCTGGATCTTGTCGGCCGACAAGCGGCGATCGGCCAGGAAGCGAACGAGCGTGGGATACATTTCCGACAGAGGCTTGCCCCAGTATTCGGTTCCCGATCGACCGTAGCGAACGTCGTAAATGGCTGACACGTGGCTCTCGTCGGGCAGGCTGAAATTCCAGACATGCACCGTGTAGTCCCGCTCGGCAAGCACCTTCCCATCCGCCGCAAAACGCACCTTGCCGCGATAGTCGCCCGCGGGAGTGTCTTTCGGCACGTCAAAGGTGAGCCAGACGGCCTGGGTCGCGTTGGCCTGGAGGTCGAAACGATCCGTTGGCAGCAACGGATCGGGCCAAAGCCCCGGCCAGCCGTCGCATTTGGGCGGCTGTGTTGGAATCAGCCGGCGCCAGGCGGGGGCGTCCGAGTGGTAGTAGCTCGTCGGATAGTCGATGGGCACGTAGCCCACGATTTCGATTTTCGGACGCGGCAGTTCCGTTCCACCGGAGCCGGTCGGGGCGTCGGTGCGAACTCGCATGCCTTTGACCGCCAACCCCTTGCGCAAGGCCAATTGGAGCACTTCGCGTTCATTCCCGGCAACCGAGATATGCAAAGGAGCCGTATCGGCAGGGACCGGGTCGTCGGGAAAGACCTTCACCACGGATGGGGCCTGCCACACGGCCAGGCCGGCCGTGGGCGAGACCGGGCGGCACTCGAAAGCAGCAATCCGACCCGGGGCAACCTCGGCCAGAGAGATCTCATCGTGCCACATCGTTCCCGCGGCGGTTGTCGTCAGGTGAATCTGGAACTGGGATGCATCGTCGGGAATGGTGAAGATTCCCGAAGTGAGTGTCCAGTCCGTGTCACCCGAAATGCCCTGGGCGATACTCGCCATTCCCCCTGCTTTGGACAGGCTCCCGTCGGTCTTGCGAAAATGCACGTGAACTTGGACCTCTCCGGCCTCCACACCTTGGCACTTGAGCCATGCCGAGAGCAGGTAGGTGCCGCCCGGGTGAACCGGAACCGTCTGGCGCCAGCCTCGCCAACTCTCGGGCAGGTTCTTCGGAACATCCATCCGGGCGCAGGCGGAGCCGAACCCGTCGCGTCCGGGATCGTCGACCGAGAAGCGAACGCCGTCTTTGCCTTCCGCAAGGCCCGTGGCACTCCAGGCGTCCGGCAAAGGGCGACCTTCTTCAAACCCACCGTTGACCACCAGGTTCGGCAACGCCTTGGAGGGAGCCGCGATCTGGCCCAACTCTTCGAGGGGCAGGTTGTCGGCGAAGTAAACGTCGTAGCGAGCAGCCGATGTTGCCGGCAGTTTGCTTTCGAAGAGCAAGGCCTTGCCCGTCTGTGCGTGAGGAACAAGTTTGCCCCCCAGGGCGACCTGGATCGAATCGAGGTCAAGCCGCCCCCGTGCCCGTCCCTGCATCATGGCCAGGTCGACCGACACCATGGCACTAGACGTGGGCTGGTCCTGGAAGTTGTAAACGCGAACCACGGCGCGGCGACCCGGCGCCGCCTTGGGCCAGAAGGAGCGATTGTTCGGACGGCCCAACTCCTTCAACTCCATCCGCTCGACCGACTGTACGGCCACCTGACAGCTTCCCGTTTCCAGACAGGTGAGCGACACGTCGTCGAACCAGGCCGTTCCGCTGCCGCGAAGAACCGTGCCCAGGCTCAAGCGGTTGGCCTCCGCGGGCGCGGTGAATTCGTAGGAGACCTTCTTCCAGCCAAAGGTGCCGCCGCCGGCCTTGAGCATGGGGGCGGAGAGCATCGAATTCTGGGCGTTGCCGACGTGGAGATACCAGCCGGCATAGCCTTTCACGTCCTCGGCGCGGACCCAGGCCTCCACGCGATAGCGAGCGCCGCCCGCGATATGAATGCCGCCCTGGCGACTTGCGATCCATTCCGATTCGGCGCCGGGCGCCATGATCGTCTTCAGGCAACGTTTGCCGGAGTGAGGCGACTCGGTGCTCCAGAGGGAACAATGCTCCTCGTCGGCCACGTCGTGGCTCCACCCGTCCGGCGTGTCGCCGGTCCCGAGTTCCACCGATCCGTTCGCCACCCCGGGTCGAGCGCTCAGGTAATCGGGTACCAGGCCCGCCTCCTGGTTGCCGAAATACACGTAGAACGTCGCCGTTTTCTTCGCCTCACATTCGACCGGCAGCATGAACGAGGCGCCGGACGGAATCGGCCCCTCGTGGATGGCCTCGCCTCCCGGTCCGTACATAACAAAGAGCAACTCGGTGCCACCGGCGTCCACAAGCCGAATCTGCCGGGCATCCATTCCCACCAGGACGGACGCTGGGCCGGCTTGGTCGAGCCTCAGTTCCAGGGGCATGCCTTCCAGCGGCTTGTCGGACTGGTTCGTCACCGTCACGGGCAGACGCGCTTTCCAGTAGTCACCCCCGTCCAGGACCAACGGATGATGCCAGTCGGCGGCATGGAGTGGTCCCGCAGTACTCAGAACGAAAATGAGACAGGTCAAGTAGCCGAGAAGACGCATTGGATATTTCCTTTACATCATGTCGAAGATATCGTTCTTTCGACATGATAGAGAGGGCCAGAACCCATTTCAACCAAGGCCGTGGACTTGTGCCCCTGCGTTTTACGGCGCATCGAGCGAGATTGAGATGGGACGTCAAAGCCGAGCCCCACTGTCGGCCCAGTTGAAGTCGGAGAACAGTCGCCCCGGCGACGGTTTTGGAGCCACTTCTACATGCCTTCGGCCATGATCAAGTCGACAAGCGCGACCTGTCCGTTGGCGTTTTTCGCGGCTGATGAGCGGTTGCCTACTTCGGAGGTCTCCGTCAGGTACTGATACAGCGCATCGAGATCGGCAGTTTGAGCCGCGGACAACCTTGCCAGGGCGGCCTCTGGCGGGTCGATCGTCACGCTGACATTTTCGCCCGGAACATACTCGTAGTCTGCCAACACGAGGTCGGTCACGGTGAACGTGATCGGCTCGGCGGTTAGAACCTTCTTGGAAAGAAAAGTAACCGTTCCGTCGCTGCCGGTCACCCCGGAAACGGTACCGGTTGTTCCACCGGTCCAGGCTCCCGTCACGATCGCACCAGCCAGGGCGGCGTCGACGCCGTCTTCAACGGTAACCGTAACCCGAGCCTGCCATCGTCCGCGGTTTGCCGGTACGGGGATGCCGGCAATACTAGCCACATGCATCGTGCTGTCGCTCACCGTCCCAGTCGTGACCGTGACGAAGATGGGGGTGGAAACGCCGGATTGGGCAGAGTCTTCCGTGGCAGTTGCCGTGAGCCTGTAGAGCCCGTCCGCAAACTCACTGGTATCCCACTCCACGGCCCATGTGTTGCCGACATTCGACACGTTTCCCTCAATAAGTACGTCCTGGACCCCAACGCCGCCCGGCGTCCACAAGGCGGCGTAGAATTTCACGCCCGTGACGGAGCCGTCGCTGATGTCGTCCTGGTCGTTGAATATCACCGCTTCAACCACAACCGGGTCGTCAGCCGTTCCCGACATCGTCGCTCCTGCGTCTGGCGCGGTCAGCTTGAGCAAAGGTGGATAGTCGCCGTCTGCCGGCAAGTCTGCTGCCCAACCGATCGGTTCAGCCCACAAATCGGGATCACCACCGTTGATCAACCCGAGAGGGCTGTCCTGCGCGACAGAATTGGCAAGGATGCCCGAGCGAATTGCAGCAACGTCGCCTGCGTCATCCGGGTTCTCGGCAATGTAGCGGGCCACAAGCCCAGTCGCATGAGGAGCGGCCATGCTCGTTCCGCTCAACTCCACGTAGGAGCCGTCGTACCAGCAGGACCAGATGTCCACGCCGGGGCACATCAGATCGATCGCGCCCTCTGCCGAGCCGTAGTTGCTGAAAGCGGCAAACGAGTCGTCGGCGAGCCCGTCGAGTGTGTCTGCTCCCAGCCCGCCGGGGATGCCGTCCGTATCGACCATGGCCGACACGGTGATCACCTCCGGGTAGGCCGCGGGGATGAAATCGTCGCCTCCACCAAGCTCTCCGTCCTCGCCATACACGTCCAGCCCGTCGTTGCCGGCCGCAACGACCACCACGATCCCCGCATCCACCGCGCCCTGGACTGCCGTATGAAGCACGCTGCTTTCGCCCGTCAGTCCCAGGCTCATGTTGATGACGTCGATCGCTCCCCCTTGTGCGACGACCCAATCGATCCCGGCGGCAATGGTCTCCACGCTCCCATAGCCTCGGCTATCGAGCACCTTGACAGGCCAAACTGTTGCTCCCGGCGCGACGCCGGTCACGCCGTAGGTGTTGTCTATAGCGCCGACGATTCCGGCCACGTGCGAGCCATGGCCCGCGTCATCTGCGAAATTACCGTCGGATTTGATTGATCGACCGCGGGTATAGAATCGCACTCCCACGTCGTTCACGTTCAAATCCGGATGGTCCGGATCAATCCCCGTATCGAGAATGGCGACGTTCACGTCGCTGTAATCTTGCGTCGTTGACAACTCGGCATCGATGCGATCCACACCGGTCGGAACGACGTAAGGAGTTCCGGACGGCCAACCACAAGCCTGGACAACCTGGTCGACCTCGATCGATTCAACCAAGGGGTTCTGCGAAAGCGCGTCGATCGCCGCATCCGGGAGATAGGCCGAGAATCCTTGGAACACGTGTTGATACACGTGTCCCAGGTTGCCACCCTGGAAGTTCACAAGAGCGGAGGCAACCGTGTCCGCATCGGCCACGTCGTCTTTGAGAGAGACGATTACCGACTGCCAGCCGGCGTCGGACTGGCCAACGCCGCTGAGAACCAGTCGCTTTTCCAACGCTTCCAACACGAGTCGTCGCTTGCGCATCGCCCTACCCCCAAGTTGACGAGTACTGGTTCTGCTGTCACGGTCAGCCGTGCCAGCCGAGGCGCATCCGGCCAGAAAGGGCGATTTGCGATCAGCCCCTCTGCCAGCCCGAAGGAGCCGCGTGTCGACGTGGATCGTACCCATTCGCCTACCGGCCGTCAAGCATAGTAGCCATCACGCTCCGCCGTGATGAGCCCCCAGACGCTAAGGAACGCCTGCCCACCGGCACTTTCCCTGCACCTTCGTCCTCCGCTCCAACCGCGTTGTCGTGATTTCGCAGTTCTCCCTGGGAAGGTGGGGGCAGTGCCAGGCTCTTTCGTCTCAATCTTCGCCCAGACTATCATCGAGTTGAAGCGAATCGGGCGAATTCAAAGCCGGCGTCTCGGATTCCACCACCGACCAGGATTCGACGATCTGCCGCTGCCGGCTGAAGTCGATTGTCCTTTCCATGTCCGGCAGGTCGGGATGGCGGAAGGTTACGACGTGAAGTCGCGCCGTGAGGTTCTCGACGGTGCAGGGCGTCGTCACCGGACTGCCGTCGTCATCGAGCACGACTTCTCCATCCAGAAGAACGGTCGCCCCAAAGGGATCGGTGACGAAATTCACGTGAACCAAAGACGCGTTGGTTCCAACAGGAGCCTGGGGTGTGCCGGGCGGTTGCGCCCATTTCCAGGCGAAGACGGCCGCGATGAAGAGGGCCGCGGCGGCAACTGCCGGAAAAACAAACCGCGGGGCTCGGTGTGCCTTTGGGGTTCGCGACGTCTCCAGGGCCGCCAGCATGGCGGAAGCGTCTGCGTAGCGATCCTCCGGGCAAGGTTGGCAGGCATCCAGTAGCACTTGCAGAAGCGAGCAGGAAACGGGATCCGAAGCGACACATTCGGCGCGATCGCCGAGTTGCGGGAAGCGTTCGACCGGCCAGCCGGTGAGCATTTCATACATGACCAGGCCAACGGCGTAGACGTCGGCGCGGGCGTCCATCCGGCCGTCCGGCGGCATGTAGGCCTGGGTGCCGATTCGAGAGGCATGGGAGTCGGCCTCGGTGAGCAGGCCGAAATCGGCCAACTTCAACTGGCCGTCGACAAACAGGCAGTTCGCCGGTTTCACGTCGCGGTGGACCATGCCCGCTTCATGGAGCGAGGCCAGCCCTTGAAGGAGTTGGATCGTCCAATCGAGGCACTCGTCCGGAGACGCCGGACCGACGCTGAGCCGCTGTCGGAGCGTGGCGGGAACATAGTCGGCTTCGTCCGATGCCGGCGTCTCCGTCACATTGTCGGCCAGGTCCGTCACCAGGAACACATAGTCCGGCGTCTGGCCTACGTGTTGGATGTCGAGCAGGTTGGGATGCCGGCGATGACGCACGGATTCGAGCCGCGCGACCGACACGACCTCGCGCCCCGCCGCATCGACGGCCCCGGCCGAATTGCGAGAAATCAGTTTGACGGCGCGCAGCGTGCCGGTCGCACGGTTACGAGCCAGCCACACCTGGCCGAATGCACCGCGACCGATCTCACGGATCAGCACGAAATCCGGGATGTCAGGTGTTGAATCGCAGAATGGCTCTTCCATCACGTGGCGTTCACACTCCGCTGCCGGAACCAACGGGCTGGCCCGACAAACTGCTTCTCATGCTTCGGGCAACCTGGCCGGTCAGGGTCCGCTGCACAGCCCCATCGGGCAACGACTGGAGGGCCTCGCGCACCTGAAGGCAGAGGCGACCTTCATCCGCGTAATCGCCGGCCAATTGTCGAAGCCGGGCCAGCACCTTCCGCTGTGCCTTGTAGACCATGTTCCTGGACATGCCCGTGAGCCGGGCCGCGTCTTTCGGAGATCGGCCATGGAGAGAGGTCAGCTCAAAGGCAACGAAGTCGCGAGGATTCATCTCGCGACGGACGACTTGCACCATCGCGGCAAGCACGGCCCGATCGAACAGGTCGTTCCAGACCGCCTCCGCCTCGCGGGTATCTTCGATACGGTCGATCAGCGCAGAGTCCGTCTCGCCGCCGCGAGCTCGAACCCGCTGCGCGGGACTGCGGCGATGCTCTGCCACGCGGTTATTCACCACCCGGTGAAGCCAACCGCGGAACCGGCCGCGGGCGGGATCGTACCGAAACACGTCACGCTTTTCGAACACGGTGACCATCACGTCCTGGACAATCTCCTGGGCCGTGTGCTCGGAGCAGCCGCGGTGTTGAGCCCAGCCGATGACGACAGGCCAATAGCAGTCAAAGAACTCTCGCCAGGCCATCGTATCGGTTGCGTCACGCAGCCGACTGAGCAGGACTGGGTTGGTGGGATGCGACATGCCGTTACGACTCGCGTCTCTCGTGCCTTGGTAGCGGGACGGGAACCACTGTCGCGGATAGTCGCTTTTCGCTCCGCGAAAAGGCGTTTGTTCGCCTCAGCGAACAACGACACCTGTTGTGTCCCCCCCTTACCGTCTCAATGGACCATTTCCACGGACGGGCAGCTCGAATTGGGGTCCCTCCCGTTCGACTATTCGTTCGACCCGCTCTGCTCATTTTACTTGACTTTGCAAATTCCTCAAGAAAAGCCGGCCAACTTGGGACTCGCGGCGCATAAGGGTTATAGAAGAACGGGGACTTCAGCCACCTTCGGCGTCCTGTTACCCTGATATGCGGGCCGTCAATCGCTCACCCCAGTAACTTTCCGGAGGTCTCAATGAGAAGATATGTGACGTATTGCCTGGGATTTGTCACGCTGATTGCCGTGGTGGGCATCGCAATCGGCGTGTGCACGAACGCCCCGGCGATGGCCGCCGGCCCGGAAAACGTGAAGAGTCAGAGCGATCCGCAAACGCTCCTCTTCGTCAAAACGAATCCCAAGGGTGCGGAGGTCCGGCTGGAGGGGAAGGTGTTGGGGAAGTCGAACGGTCTTTTCGTGGTGGAACCGGGGGCCTACAAGATCGTGATCGACCTGAGCGGCAAGGAGCCGCGGGAGCAGAACATCACGATTCGCGAAGGCCGGATCGCCCGGATTGAAATGACCTTCGACGGGGCTTCCGAAGAGCAGGCCGGGCGGAGGCTTCCCCCGCGTGTCGTTGCAACGATCCCCGCGGCCGGCTCGACCGATGTGGATCCGAACCTCCAGTACATCACGGTTGCTTTTGACCAGGACATGCAGCCGGGGTTCTCCTTTACCGGCGGTGGGCCCGACTTCCCGCCCGTCCCCACGGGAAAGGGCCCCGTTTGGAAGGACCCGCAGACCTGCGTGCTCCCGGTTCAACTTAAGAAGGGGCACTACTACCGTGTGGGCATCAATTCCACCAGCTACCAGAACTTCCGCAGCGCCGCGGGCTTGCCCACTCCGCCCTCGGCCATCTTCTTCACCACCGAAGGCGCCAGCGAGAAACTGAAGAACCAGGTGCGCATCCCGAGCATTGTCTCAATCACGCCGGAGAACGGCGCAACCGACGTCGACCCAAGCGTGACCGAAATCCGCGTTGCCTTCGACATGCCCATGGGCGGCGGTTTTTCCTGGACCGGCGGCGGGCCAAGGTTCCCCGAAATACCGGCGGGCCAGAAGCCCTCGTGGACCGATGGCGGCAAGACCTGTGTGCTGCCCGTGAAACTGAAACCGAACTACGACTACGTGTTGGGATTGAACAGCGTCCGTCACAAGAACTTCCAGAGCAAGTGGGGCGTTCCCCTGGAACCGGTGGTCTACCAGATCAGCACGAAGGGCAAGTGAACGAGCCGGGTCAGCGATCCCTCCCCCGGGGTCGCCAAATGGGATCGAGCCGAAACTTCAGGATGCACCCGACGCTGGCAATTAGTAGTGCCAGCGGCATCAAGACTTGGAACGAGATCCACGCCAGCTTGTAGGCGACGAGCCCTGCACCAACGGCGGCGAACACCGACCATACCAGCAGTGACGTATCGCGAGGCCGGAGATCGAAGGAAGAACTGAGTTTCGCTTCCAGGAAGCGCTTCGCGGCGTCTCTCACTTCGGGATCGATGAGTACCCATGGAATACGGATCTTGACACCGCATTCTCTCCAGTTGCCACCCGCCTGAACATGGTCGAATACGGACCACGCTCCTAATGCCAGGACCATTCCAGCAGCCAGACAACATCCGATAGCGACCTGTTTTCGGTAGGACCGGCCGTATTCGGTCTCGGTGGACAAGGGGGAAAGCCCTTCTGCCTCGGTGTCGCGCAGCGAATTGTCGTCCATCTTCTTCATCCTCGATTCGAACCAGCCAGATCATAGTCTACTGGGGGCAGAAATGCCAACGATCGAGGCCCCCCATCGTTGGAACGGTGGCATGCCTGCCGTACATGCCCGTCTCCGGCTGGAATTCGCCATTTTGGCAGGATAGGATGAGGGCGGTGTCTTTTCCTGTCTGACTTCCTCTTTCCTGATTGAGATGCCGTGAGAATTTCAATACTTCCCGGGGCCGCTGTCGGCATGGTGTTCCTTGCGGCCTCCTTGGCAATCGCCGCCCCTCCCGCCTTGGAAGGCTACAGCAATAGTGCTTCGCTCCGCGGCAGGACCCACAATCTTGCCAAATCGAAAATCGTTTCCTGTACCACCCTGGCTCGAACTCTTGGCGGGCAGGAGGTGAGCCTGCTGACCGTGGGCACGGGGGCGGTCGAAAAAAAGCCCGCCCTGTTGATCGTGGGAGGAATCGATCCGGCACGACCGGTCGACGGCGAAGTCCTGCTCCGCGTGGTCGAGCAACTCGTCGGCCAGGCCACGACGGATCCAGACATCCGCCGGCTCCTCGATCGCGTCACCGTCTATGGCATCGTGCAAGCCGCCCCCGACGGCAGCGAGACCTTCTTTGAGAGGCCGCTTCGGCAGCGTCACGTCAATGCTCGGCCCATCGACGACGATACGGACGGCCGGACCGACGAGGACGGCCCCGACGACCTGAACGGCGACGGGCTGATCACGGTCATGCGTGTGGAAGACGCCGACGGCCCGTACATCGCCCATCCCAAGGACGATCGCGTGATGGTCAAGGCCGACCTGGAGAAGGGCGTGCGGGGCCGCTACCAAATCTACGTGGAAGGCAAGGACAACGACGGCGACGGCAAGCTGAACGAAGACCCACCCGGCGGCGTGGCCTTCGATCGCAACTTCACCTTCGACTATCCCTACTTCCAACCCGGCGCCGGCCCCCATCAGGTTTCCGAAATTGAAACCCGGGCGATCGCCGACTTCTGCTACGATCATCCGAACATCGTGGTCGTGTGGACCGTGTGCGGACGGGACAACCTGCTTCATCCCTGGAAGTCCGAAACGGCTGAAGAGGAAGACGACGAAGAAGGAGACAAGATCAAGACGACCTTGCTTGTGGAAGATGCTCCATATCTGAACGAGATCGCCAAGGTCTATTCGGAAATCGCGGGCAACAACAAGCCGCCTGAGTTGCCAGGAGGGAAGGGGTCGTTCCTCGAGTGGGCCTACTTCCATTACGGCCGCTGGTCGCTGGCCACCCGGCCATGGTGCATTCCTTCCGAGACGAACGAAGAGGAAGGCTCGGAAGAAACGGAGGAGGATGACGGGGATGACTCGCGTGGGCTCGACGACCTGAACGCCCTGGCCTGGTTCGAGCAGCAGAGCATGGAGGGCTTTGTGCCCTGGCAGCCAATTGAGCATCCCGACCTGGAGGGCAAGAAGGTCGAAATCGGTGGGTTCAAGCCCTTCCTGAAAGACAATCCACCGGCCGAACTGCTTGACGGCCTGGCGGAAACCCAAAGCAAGTTCCTTGTGAGGCTGCTCGACATGCTGCCTCGCGTCGAGTTGGCGGAGGTGAAAGCGGAACCGTTGGGGGCCGGCGTGTGGCGAGTTACGGCAGTGGTTGTCAACGAAGGCATGCTGCCCACGGCTTCGGAAATGGGCCGGCTCTCACGCCAGCCTCAGCGTCTGCAGATCGAACTGAAGCTCCCGGCCGGGGCGTCGCTCGTGACCGGCCATGCCCGTCGCCCCCTCGCGCCTCTGGCCGGCGAGGGAGGCCGAGCGGAAGAGAAATGGCTTGTACGCGTCGATTCGGACAAAACGCCTGTCTTCTCCGTCCGGGCCTGGAGCCCCATGACCGGAGAGGCGACCGGGCAGACCCAAGAAAAGTAGCAGGCACGCCGTAGCGGTGGCATCCCTGCCGCCGATTCGCGTTTTGATTGACTCCCGGTCAACGGCGGCAAGGATGCCACCGCTACGAAACAGGCTGAAGCCTGGACTCCAACACACGACACCAAACAATCGGATTCCAACAATATGCGACCTCTTCCGGAAACTCGGCCGACAGCACGCGGAGCGTGCCCTTCTTTGTCTGTTGGCGGACGGCACGCCGGAGCGTGCCTGCTACTATTCTTGCTCGCCTCCACCACTCTGGCGGCCCCGAAGCAGAAGCCCTACCAGCCCATGGGAGCCCCGGCCGATCCGAAGGTGCCGGCCCACTGGAATCGGTATCACGACTACGGCGAGGCTACCACTCTGCTCAAGAAGATGGTGGCTGCCCACCCGGATCGATCGCAACTGGCCAGCCTGGGCAAGTCCTATGGTGGGCGCGAGATGTGGGTGCTCACAATCACCAATCGCAAGACGGGCGACGATCGCAGCAAGCCGGCCTTCTGGATCGACGGCGCCATCCATGCCAACGAGATCCAGGCCACCCAGGTCACGCTCTACACGGCCTGGTACCTGCTCGAGATGTACGGCCGCCACGACGCCGTGACCCGCCTGGTCGACGAGCGGACGTTTTACCTGATGCCCATGATGAGCCCCGACTCGCGCGATGCCCACATGCACGAGCCCAACACGACCAGCTCACCTCGCTCAGGGCAACGCCCCGTCGACGACGATCGCGACGGGCTCGTCGACGAAGACGGCTACGACGACCTGGACGGCGACGGCCAGATCACCCAGATGCGCCGCCGCGATCCCAACGGCCGCTGGAAGGTCCATCCCGACTACCCCCAGTTGCTGATTCCCGCCAAGGAGGATGAAAGAGGGGAGTACACCTTGCTGGGCAGGGAGGGAATCGACAACGACGGCGACGGACGGGTGAACGAGGACGGCGTGGGCTACTACGATCCGAACCGCGACTGGCCCCGCCACTGGCAGCCAAAATATGTGCAGGGAGGCGCCTATCGCTATCCGCTCTCGGTCGGCGAGAACCGGCTGGTGGCCGATTTCATTCTCGATCATCCGAACATTGCCGGGGCGCAAACCTATCACAATACCGGCGGGATGATTTTGCGTGGTCCGGGCAATGTCCTCGACAAGTATTCGGACGGCGACGTGGCCGTCTACGACGCCATCGCGGCCCAGGGCGAGAAGGCCCTGCCCTTCTACGACTACATGGAGTGCGCCACCGGGCTCTACGACCTCTACGGCGGGGAGTTCGACTGGCTCTTCTCGATGCGTGGGATCTTCTCGTTCAGCGACGAGCTGTTCACTCGCGAAAACTACTTTCGCCGGGCCCCGGAAGATCGTAGCGAGGACGAGGAGGAGTTCGATCGATTGCTGCTCCTTGGCCAGGGGACCGTGCCCTGGCACGAAGTCGACCATCCGCAGTACGGACGAATCGAGGTGGGCGGCAAGCGGAAGGAGTGGCGCCGCCAACCGCCGTCCTTCCTTCTGGAGGAAGAATGCCATCGCAACATGGCCTTCACCCTCTACCACGCCGACCAGATGCCCCAAGTGGCCATTCAATCGGTTGACGTGAAACCCGCCGGCGGCAAACTGGTCGAGGTGACCGCCGCGATTATCAACCAGAAGCTGATCCCGACCCATGCCGACGTGGACCTGGAAAACAAGATAACCCCCCCGGACATCGCGTCGATCACAGGACACGGGATTCAAGTCGTTGCGGGCCTGCAAAGCAGCGAGCCCTTCTTCCAGGACGCCGAGGAACAGGAATTCGAGCAAGCTGAGATCCGTATCCCCAACATTCCCGGCATGGGGGTCGTCTACGTCCGTTGGCTTGTCGAGGGGCCCGGGCCGTATACAATCACCGTGCGTTCATTGAAAGGTGGAAGATCCCAGATTCGCAAGGAGTGATCCACGATGCCGAAACTCGCGATTTCTGTCGGTTGCTTTGCCCTGCTCCTGGCCTGGGGCAATCTGTGGGCGGCCCCCAAGGGGCTGAAGACCTTGGAAATCGGTCAGCCCGCGCCCGATTTCGAACTGCCGGGCGTGGACGGCAAAACTCACCGGCTCAAGGACTTTGCCGATGCCAAGGTCCTGGTGGTCGTGTTCACCTGCAACCACTGCCCGACGGCCCAGGCCTATGAAGATCGGATCCTCAAAATCCACGACGACTATAAGAACCGCGGCGTGGCCCTGGTGGCCATCTCGCCCAACGATTCCAAGGCGGTGCGCCTCGACGAACTGGGCTATACCGACGTGGGCGACTCCTTGGAGGACATGAAGATTCGTGCCAAGGACAAGAAGTTCTCCTTCCCCTACCTCTACGACGGCAAAAACCAAAAAGTGTCGGCCGCCTACGGCGCGTTGGCCACGCCTCACGTGTTCATTTTTGACGCGGACCGAAAGCTGCGCTACGTGGGCCGGATCGACGATTCGGACATCCGCGAGGTGCAGTCTCACGACGCCCGCAACGCCATCGACGCCCTGCTGGCCGGCAAGCCGGTTCCCGTCGAGAAAACGCGTGTTTTCGGATGCTCGACCAAGTGGTCCGACAAGCGTCAAAGCGCCGTCGACTCGATCAAGAAATGGAACGCCGAACCGGTTGAACTCAAGACGATCGATAAAGCCGGCGTCAAGAAGCTAGCGGAGAACAAGACGGACCGCTTGCTGCTGATCAACCTGTGGGCCACTTGGTGCGGGCCTTGCGTCGGGGAGCTGGAAGAACTCGTCACGATCAACCGCATGTATCGCAAGCGGCGTTTCGACGCGATCACCATCAGCCTGGATGAACCGGCCCGCCGCGAGCAAGCGCTGAAGACTCTCAAGGAGAACCACGTTGCGTTGACGAACTATCTCTATTCCGGAACCGATCGAGACAAGCTGGCCGAAGCCCTCGATCCCGAGTGGCCCGGCCCGGTGCCCTACACAATTCTCATTGCTCCGGGCGGCAAGGTGATCTATCGCCAGGTGAACGAGATCGAGCCGCTGGAACTCAAGAAGGCAATTATCGAACACCTGGGCCGGACTTACGCGAGTCGCTGAGCCGGAAACGGCCATTGACAGGAACAGGAGGCAACTGAGACAACAGAGATGTTCTCTCCGTTGCCTCCTGTTCGCTGCCGTCCCCCACAACGGGAAATTCCGAAGCTATTTCTTCTTCTGGCTGAACATCCACTCGAAGAATTTGGGGTTGTTGTAGGTTTCGGTCCACGAGTCGTGCCCGGCTTCGGGGTAGACGGTGTACTTGGGATCGCCGCCGGCGGCCTTGATCGCTTTGACCATGTCTTCCGATCCCGAAATCGGAACGGTGCCGTCCTTGCCGCCGTGGAAGACCCAGGTGGGGATGCCCACATAAGCCTCGGCCTTTTCCGGATCGCCGGCGCCGCAGATCGGAGCGATCGCGGCGAAGACCTTGGGATACTTGGCCGTCAGGGCCCAGGTGCCGTAGCCGCCCATGCTCAAGCCCGTCAGATAGATCCGTTTCTTGTCGACCTTGTACTCGTTGGCCACCTTGTCGATCAGTTCGATCAGCGCCTCGGGGTACCACCACAAGTGCTTCGGGCACTGGGGAGCCAGCACGATGCAAGGAAAGTCCTTGCCGCCAGCAATCAGCTTGGGCGGACCGTGGGTCTTGAGTTGCTGCAGGTCGTCGCCTCGTTCGCCCGCTCCATGCAGGAAGATCATCAAGGGCCACGCGTCCTTGCTCTCGTAGTCCTTGGGCGTGTAAATCAGGTAATTGTAGTCGACCGTGAAGGTGACCTCGGCCTGGAACTTGCCCGGCTTGAGCGGGTCTGAATCGTCGGCCGTGGCGATGCCGAGAAGACCGAAGCTGACGAGAGCGGCGGAAAACACAAGGATCCAGCGGTTTGGCATGGCAATGATTCCTGTCCTTGGTGGCGAGAAGTTGTGTCTGAACCAATCCATAGGTTACACTCGTGCGCGGCGGTCTGGCCAGTCGCGGGACCGAGAAATCCACGGGCCCCAAGGAGCAATCCCATGAATTCGCTTCTGCTCTCGTTGATCTGCCTTGCGGCCTCGCCCGCAGAATCTGCCTGGCCCGGCGACACGTGGCAGCAGGTTGAACCGGCCGCGGTTGGGATGGACGGCGACACACTCAGGCGGGCCCGGCGCTACGCCCTCTCCGGAGGAGGTTCGGGCTATGTCACTCGTCATGGCAAGCTGGTTCTGGCCTGGGGAGACCTGGACCATCTCTACGACCTGAAGTCGAGCACCAAGTCGATCGGCGCCACGGCCCTGGGCCTGGCCATAACCGACGGCAAGATGCAGCTCGATGCCCCGGCGCAGCGTTACCATCCCACCTTCGGCACACCGCCCGAGTCGAATGCCGAGACCGGCTGGCTGCCGAAGATCACCCTGCGCCACCTTGCCACGCAGACGGCCGGTTTTGAAAAGCCCGGCGGGTATGAAAAGCTGTTGTTCGAGCCGGGCACGCACTGGCACTACAGCGACGGTGGTCCCAATTGGCTGGCCGAGTGCGTCACGCTCGTCTATCGTGAGGATCTTCAAGAGTTGATGTTCCGCCGCATCTTCACGCCCATCGGAATCGAACGCTCCGACCTGCGATGGCGCAAGAACTCCTACCGCCCGGCGGAAATTGAAGGCATCCCCCGACGCGAGTTCGGCTCGGGCGTTCACGCAAACGTCGACGCCATGGCCCGAATCGGACTCCTTCACTTGCGACAGGGAAAATGGCGAGATAGGCAACTCCTCGATCCCAAGTTCATCGCCGAGGCGACGACCACCGTGCCCGGCGTGGTCGGCCTGCCCGAATGGGATCCCGAGAAACACGGCAACGCCTCCGATCACTACGGCCTGCTTTGGTGGAACAATCGCGATGGCACGCTGGCCAACGTTCCTCGCGACGCCTATTGGTCCTGGGGCCTTTACGACAGCCTCATTTTCGTGGTGCCCAGTCTCGACATCGTGGCTTCGCGGGCCGGTAAGTCCTGGCCACGAACCTCGGAAGAGCATTACGACGTGCTTCGCGGGTTCTTCGAGCCGATCGTTGCATCGGTGAAGGAATCCCACGGCAAAGCAGAAGTGACGCCCCCCTATCCGCCTAGCCCC
The DNA here is from genome assembly GCA_963674575.2 of Thermoguttaceae bacterium. Lineage (GTDB taxonomy): Bacteria > Planctomycetota > Planctomycetia > Pirellulales > Thermoguttaceae > JAAYAY01. The sequence continues at coordinate 1,359,897 of CAXXQT010000003.1, read as the reverse complement.
GTCCTTGCGGGAATCAAATGGGCTCCTGCCAAGACGATCCTGCGCCGCGGCGAAGGCAGCGACAACTGGCCCACGACCTGGGCCGACGACGACAATCTCTACACGGCCTACGGTGACGGCTGGGGCTTTGAGCCTCGCGTGCCCGAGAAGCTCAGCATGGGCTTTGCCCGAATCCAGGGTGGCCCGGAAGAGCCTGCCTTTGAGAACATCCGCTCTTCCAGTGGCGAGACCTCCGGCGACGGACGGAAAGGCAAGAAGGCAAGTGGGCTGCTGATGGTCGACGGGGTCCTTTACGCCTGCGTGCGAAATGCGGATAACGCGCAGATCGCCTGGTCGGAAGACCACGCCCGAACGTGGCAATGGTGCCCTTGGCGCTTTGAGGAGAGCTTTGGATGTCCCACGCTGCTCAATTTCGGTCGCAACTACGAGGGGGCGAGAGACGAGTACGTTTATCTCTATTCGCTTGACTCGGAGAGGGCTTACGAATCGGCCGATAGCTTCGTGCTCGCCCGGGTGAAACAGGATCGAACCCGCGAGCGCTCTGCCTACGAGTTTTTCCAGAACTGCAACGAGGACGGCACGGCGAACTGGACGCCGGATGTGAGCCGGCGCGGGCCCGTCTTCACCCATCCCGGACGCTGCGGTCGTTCGATCGTCACGTACAACGCGCCGCTCCGTCGCTACCTGTGGGTCCAGGTGCTCTCCCGCTCCGACAAGCCGGAGAACCGCACGGGCCTGGCCGTCTACGACGCCCCGGAACCCTGGGGCCCCTGGACGACCGCCTACTACACGGAAACCTGGGACGTACCGCCGGGCGAGACGGCCGGCTTCCCGTCGAAGTGGATCGGTCCCGACGGCCGCACCGCCTGGCTCGTCTTCTCCGGCGGCGATTGCTTCGCCATGCGGAAGGTAGAGTTCCTGGTCCGCTGAGGGGAGCCAGATGTTCCTTCGCGTCCACCCAGCCCGGCTTCTTGACCTGCCCAAATCAAGGACGTTGCCTCTGCCGCCCACTACTCCATCTGAAGCCGGGCTTCTGAATCGCGCGAGAAGCGAAGGCAAAAAGCCCGGCTTCCTGCTGAATCTCGACCGGCCAGCCCAACCTCGCCCGAAAGCCAACCATGAGAAGCCGGGCTGGGGAATCACGCGTCAGCCCGGCTTGCCTCAGTGGGACGTTGCAGGCTCGTCAGCGCGCCACACATTCGTGTACAATAGGCTCGTCCACACCACGGGTGACAAGGAGTTTCTTCGCAGCCGAGGCTATCCGTCCATGAAGGATGCCGCCGAGTTCTGCCTCGATTTCCTCACCGAAGATCCCAAAACGGGCAAGCTGGTTTCCGGCCCCTCGACCTCGCCGGAGAATCGTTTCCGCACATCGACCGGCCAGGTGGCCCAACTCTCGATGGGCTGCGCCATGGACCAGGAGATTATCTGGGACTCGCTGACGAGCTGCCTCGCTGCCGCGAAGGTGTTAGACATCGACGACGACTTCACCGCCCGAGCCCAAGCCGCTCTCGAGAAGCTTGCCTGGCCGGGGATCGGTTCCGACGGGCGACTGATGGAATGGGCCGAGGAGTTCGAGGAGCCGGAGCCGGGCCATCGCCATGTGTCCCACCTGTTCGGTCTCCACCCGGGCCGCCAGTTCACCCAACGGACCACCCCCGAATATGTGGCGGCCGCCCGCAAGTCGCTCGAATATCGCCTGGCCAACGGCGGCGGGCACACCGGTTGGAGCCGTGCCTGGATCATCAACTTCTGGGCGCGACTGCAGGAGCCCCAGAAGGCCCATGAGAACATCCACGCCCTGCTGGCCAAGTCAACCCATCCGAATTTGTTCGACAACCACCCGCCGTTCCAGATCGACGGCAACTACGGCGGCGCGGCGGGCTTGGCCGAGATGCTCTTGCAGAGCCACGAAGGCGAGATCGCACTGTTGCCCTGTTTGCCCCGCGAGGCCTGGCCCGCGGGACGCGTCACCGGACTTCGTGCCCGAGACGCGGTCGAAGTCGATATTGCCTGGAAAGACGGCGCGGCGGTTTCTGCTCAACTGCGGCCCGATTTGAACGGCAAGATCCTCCTTCGCGCCCCCCGCGGGCAGCGGATTCAGACGGTCCAGAGCAACAGCGAAGCTCTTGCTTTCACTGACGACGGCTCGGGAGCTGTTGCGATTCAGGTCGAGGCAGGAAAAGCCTATGACCTTTCCTTCGCCGATTAGCCCGGCTTCTTGGCCTTCCCATATCAGAAGCGTTCCCGCCGCCGGTAACCGTGCCAGGAGAAGCCGGGCTCTTGGATCGTGCGGAAAGGCAAAGCAGAAGCCCGGCGTCCTGAAGGACCTTGCCCGACCACGCCAAACCCGCCTGAGAATCAACGAAGAGAATCCGGGCTGACTTAAGCCCCCGGCCGCTTGTCCCGCCCACTTCCACGCGCCCCGGTTTTCTTATCCGGAAGATCGGCTTCTTTCCGGTAGTTGCCGGCCCCGAGCACAATCCGGTCTCCCGCTTCAAGCCCTTCTTCCACAATCACGAACTTGCCGTTGGTCTCGCCGAGCTGGATCTCGTGGGTATGAAACCCATGGCGGTCATGGGTCAGGCAGAACCGCTGCTTGCCCTGCTTGAGAACGGCCTGGAACGGGATTAGAAGTTGCTCCTCGCGGCGATCGACTTGAATGAAGACTTCGGCGCTCAAGCCGGGACGCAGGTCGAGCTCGTGCGTCTTGACGCTTTCCGGGTCGATGGTGACAAGCGTATCGAAGACCTTGACCTGGGGTCCCCAATGGTTCGTGGGCGAGGCGAATTCATTGACCTTCTTCACAACGCCTAACAGTTCGATGCCCGGAAAGGCGTCGCTGCGAACCCGTGCGGGTTGCCCCGGCTTGACCATGGCGACCCGTTCCTCCGGAATGCTGACCTTGACCTGCATTTCGTTGGAGTTGGGCAACCGGAAGAGAAGCTGGTGTTCGCGAACGGACGTGCCGGGTTCGATCACGTAACGTTCGCCTCGCGTATGATAGTAGGCGTGAACGACGTTGCCCGCGGCAGGAGCCGTGACGACGCATTTCTCGATCTGCGCCTCGATATGAGCCAGTTCCTCAACGGCCAGATCGTAGACGTGTCGACGATAGCGCAGGTTGGCCTTGGCCACCGCCAGGTTGGCCTTCAGGGTCCCCAGCTCTTTCCGCTTCGAATGGCTCTTGAGCACGGCGAGCTTCGTTTCGGCCTGCTTCAGTTCCATCCTTGCCCGATCGGCCGAATAGCGGTCGGCTTCGACGGCCAACTGGGTTACGAAGCCTCGGCGGTACATGGCCTCGCTGAAATGGAGCGTCTGCTCGGCTTGCCGCACTTCCTCCTGGGCTGCGGCAACCTGGTCGACGAGAACCTGGTGATTCTGAGGGAAGAGGCCGTCGGTATATTCTTCAAGCTTGATCTGGGCAGTTTCCGCGTTTGCCTCCGCGTTGATCAAGCTGGCTTTCCGCTCATTGCACTCGATGGTCCGCTGGACGAGAAGTTCTTCCAGCGGGCTGGAATCCAGACGCATCAGAAAATCGCCCGGCTCGACGTAGGTTCCTTCCGGGACCATTTCCAGCACGGTGGTGGTATGGAAGCCGATCGCGTCCGCTTCGTTTTCGACCTCCACGTTGCTGGCGCATTCAATGGCGCCTTTCTGAGAGACCTCATGAAGGAAGGTCTTGCATTGAACGGTGCAGGTCAGGGGCCCGTCGGAGACTTCCTCGCCATTCCACCAGCGATCCAAGAGTCCCCAACTCGCCAGGGGAACGACGATCGCGACGAAGACCATCCCCACGAGAACGTGGGTCCCGGAACCGCGACGTTGAGGTTTGCGTCGATCGCGAGGCATGCAGGGGTGGGCGGGCGAGGCAGCGGAGAGTGGTTGGCTTCCCACCTGAGCAATAGGTCTTGCAGGGGGTAGGAAAGCACAGGAAGGGGCATCGGTATGTCACCTTATGGTAGCAACCGGACCGGGAAATGCCAAATACTTACCCGAAGAAGGCCACCTCCACCAAGACGAGTGTGGCGGTCAACCCAGCCATTGTGAGGGCATCGGCGGACACGATCGACTGGGCGGTCGGGCCAAACCCGAACCGGCAGCCCAAACCGTTCCAGACCCCAAGCCCCGCGGCAACCAGGAGTATGCCCACCACGACAAGGAGCCATGGTGGAGTTCCCAGCAAGACGAATTCGAGCCCGTCGCCCCCTTGGAGCAGTGCGTCGCCGGCCAGGTAGGCCCCATTGGCAACCAGGCAGAACCCGGCGAAGAACGCCGCCAGATAGGCACGCGATGGCGCCAGCCGTGACAGGACGCCCCAGCCCACAAGCGGCAGCATCACGCCCCAAAGCGGCCCGCCAATCACCGTTGCCAGGGGAGCCGGATTGGTCGCGGGCAGCGTGTGAGAGAGCTTCAACGGATGGAGCGTCAGACGCTCAATCGATCCGCCCGTCGCGAGAAGATGGAGAACGTGGCCGGCCTCGTGCACCGCCTGCATGGCCAGCCAGGAGAAGCCCACCGTCGACAAGACGAGCAGGCCCTGCCAGAGCCGATCCCGTCGGTCAAGCGAGCGATGGGAGTTCAACGGTGTCCCCTCGGGATGTCGCAATTCGCTGGAGTCCAGCCTTTAGGCTGTCTTCTGCACACTATTGCTTCACCGACCAGCCTTGTGTCTCCGACGGACTCAGCGCCGGCTGGGCGTCTGAGATATCCAGCGTCTGGGGCTGCGAGGTCTCTTCGACCTTGCTGTCTTCGACGGAAATGATGACGCCCTCGATTTCCTGGCCCTCGACCATCTGGCGAGGCATGATGGGGGCCTGGAAGTCGCTGCGTCCCAGTTCGAGCGGCAGGGTCGGCTCCGGCTCGTAGTAGGTATCCTCTTGGGCCGCCAGTTCCTGGCTGGCCCCGGTCAGAACCGAGCCGGACCGAGGTGCACACAGGCCGCATTCTTCGCCGCAAGCGCTCGTTGCCGTCGGACCACAGTAGTCATATTTGCTCGCGCACATCCGACAGCCGGTCGACATGGTTACCAGGCACACGATCGTCAGGGCAAGTCGCAGACGAGTCATCGAATGACCTTCTCTCTTGCGTAGGGCTCAGATATTCCCAATTGCCCAGCTTGCCAACTTCCCTGTTGACAGTCCGGACGGCACCGCTATATTCGGCCACAAAGTCTTCCTAACCCGCATCTTTTTCCACCGAATTGTCCAAATATGGTCGGCGCGGACGCAATTGACGAGAGCAACTCCTCCCAGTCCTCCAAGACTCGCTATTTTTGGGCGATCGTCCTTGTCTTATTGCTTCTGACGGCCGGCTACCGAAGCCTGGGAATCACGCGGCCCTTGGTGGGCAATTTCTCCACGAAGAGCGTCATCTATGGAATGATTGCGCAAAACTGGGCCGAGGGGCGCGCCGGTCTGCTCTATCCCACCATGGACGTGATGGTGGGTGGCCAGCGTTCCCTTCACATGCTGGAGTTCTCCGTCTCGGCCCACGTGAGCGGCCTCCTTTGGAAGACCTTTGGCGGATCGCTCGATTTCTGGGGCCGGGTGACGAGCGTTCTTTTTCTGACCGCGAGCGTTTGGCTCCTGGTTGGGATGGTTCGCCGGCGTCATGGCGAGGCGGCCGCAATGGGGGCCGGCTTCCTGCTCGCCTTGTCGCCGATCAGTGTGGTCTACGGCCAGACGTTCATGCTCGACGCATCGATCGTGTTCTTCACGATCGTCGTGTTTGCCTGTGCCGACCGCTGGCTTGCCTCGGGATGCACGTTGTGGCTCCTTCCGCTCACCTTGGCGTACGCTCTGCTATTGCTGACGAAGGTCTACCTGGTCGTGTTGCTCCTGCCCATGGCAGCCATGCTGCTGTGGCCGGCGCGTTTTGGCCCCTCCAGGGCAGAACCGTCTGCGTCGCTTCCGGGCCGATTCTGGCCAGGCCTTGCCGCCGTCATCGTGGCTGTGATTCCGGTGGTGCTCTGGAGCCTTCACGCCTTGTCCACGGCAGCGCCGGGCAGCGCTCATGCGGCCCACATCTATTCCTGTCTGCAAGGCAATGCAACCAGCTATCGCCCGCCCGATCCGCTCCTGTTCTCGGGCGACTTCTATCGCCAAGCCCTCGATGAATTGACCACGGTGATCCTGACGCCGGCAGGGTTCGCCCTGTTTCTGGCGGCCTTTCTCCACCGCGATTGGCGGCGCTACCTCCCCTGGCTTGCGGCGATGGCCCTGCTCGTTCTCGCCCTGCCCCGCAAGTTCCACGAGATGAACTACTACTACATGGCCGTCTTGCCGCCCCTGTGCATCCTGGTCGGACTGGGGTGGCAGGTGGTATGGGAACGTTTGCGTCCCGGTCGCCTGGCCGTCGCTGCATTTCTGTTGGTGGCCTTGCTCTTCTCGGTTCGCTACGCAGTGAAACCGGCCTTCTCGACTCCCGCGGAAGATCGCGCCGTGGTGGCCGCGGGCCGTGCGGTCCAGCAACTCGTGCCGCCAAACGAGCCCGTGGCGACGATGCACGGGTCGAGCATCACGCTCCTGTACTACTGCAACCGACCGGGCTGGTTCATCGAACCGGACGAGCCCCGCCTGGCCGACGTCCTGGCATCGTGCCGGGGTCAGGGGGCGCGATATCTCGTGGTCGCGGGGCCCGAGGGAGAAGACGACCGCATGGACGCCGTGCTGAGCCGCGAACCGGTTCTTATCGGCAGCGGCTTTCGGATTTACTCGCTGGGCGACGGGTCGTCACGTAGTGGCGCGATTTGAATAGCCAGGGGTTTCAACTCCTGGGCTTGCCGGCAAGTTACAAATGTGCCACGTAGTGGCACGAGACACGTCATTTGGTGGTCACGAGTTCTCGGTCGGTTGTGATGCCGCTACGCGGCATGATTCCCGCGGCTTACACTCCAGAGGATCCGCTGCGCTCCACCTCTGGCTACTCACATTTTGCCGCTAGCGCGGCAGGCATCGTCGGATCCATCTCGTCAGCGAACTGGCGCTACAACAGAACTTGCCACAACAAGTTCGAGGTTCTTGTCAGCCCAAATCAGGACGCCTACACGGACGGGTCTGCCTGCTGTGTTCGAAAGACGCTCGGAGTCGTTCCCGTGCATTTCGTGAAGGTGCGGCAGAACTGCTCGCCACTGGAGAAACCGCTGGATCGGGCGATGTGAGAAATCTTGTGCTCGGTGGTGGTCAGCAGTTGCCTTGCCAGTTCGATGCGTTTTCTCTCGATTTCCTCGCGAATGGTTCGGCCCAAGTACTTCCGGAACTCACGATAGAGATTGCAGCGGCTCATCGCCGTTGCCGCGACAACGTCGCTCACACCGATGCGGTAATGGAAGTGTTTCCAGATAAACCCCAGGGCCTTGGCCACTTCGGGATGGTCCAGGCTCAGGATGTCGCTGCTCTGACGCACGACGAGGCCGACGGGAGGAACGAGAACAGGGCTCTGAGGGGGCTCTTCGCCATCCATGAGGCGGTCGAGGATTGAGGCCGCCTCGAAGGCCAGCTTTTCCCGATTGCTGTCAACGCTGGAGATCGGTATCGGGGCGAACTGGCAGGTATACTCGTCGTTATCGACGCCCACAACCGCCACCTGTTCGGGCACACGAATAGCCTCGTGCTCGCAGACATTCACCAGGAAGTAAGCGCGATGATCGCTCTGCGCCATGACTCCCATCGGGGATGGCAGTCTGCGGAGCCTCTGCCGGAGCCAGAGAAAGGGATTGCTCCGGGCGGACTTCCTGGCCGCGGCGTACCAATTCAGACAGGTGTAATCGAGTCCTGCTTCTTCCACCCGCGATGCAAATCCCGCTTCGCGTCGGCGCACGTCCTCGTAATCGGTGCATTTGTAGAAAACGAGGTTCTTGAAGCCGCGCTCGATCAAGTGTTCTGCGGCGATCCGCCCGACCTCGTAGTTGTCGATGGTCACCTGAACGGTGGCGAGTTCCCCCACGTCGCCGGTCAAGCTGACAATGGGCAGGTCGAGACGCCGAAGGTAACGCACCAGATCAGGCCGATCCGGAAGGATCAGTGCCAGAACACCTTCTCCTCGCCAGAACCTGGGAGGCGAGCCGTAATGGCCCATCGAGGAATCGAGGATCCAGTTGGCCCTTTGGGCGTAGTCGACAATTCCCCGGTGCATTCGGTGCTCGTAGTAGGCCAGGGCCATCAGCACCCGCTTTCGTGGTGCATTGAAGTCGCAACGAGAGTTCTTGCGATGAGACACGATCAGGGACGCCTGCGTTTGGAAAAAAGGACTGTCTGACGGTTCGAGAACGGAAGATGTCGTGGCCGGTGTCCCCTCGCGGAAACGGCTGCGTCTTATGGGGACTTTCCTGGAACGCCACCTTATACAAAAGCGCAGACAGATTATACGTTCCATCAACGTTTTGTTCTAGTGATCACGTTCGCATCGGCTAAAATAGCGAAGGTTTTCATTTGGTACTTTGTCTTCACTTGCCGACATGTCGAGCGTGACGACGTCGCCTCGCCAGCCTCGGCAACGCACGATCGCACGGGATGTGGTTCTATGGGGTATATCGGGGGTCGCCACTAATCTGTCCCCGATAAGACACGTCGGCAACCGGCGTCCAACCAGCGAAGTTCGGCCGCAGCCATCAATTCACTCAGCCGTCAGGGTGAGGGAAGGGGATCGGCTTGCGCGCCGCGACATGCTGCTTGCGTCGAGCCGTCGAGCCGCATGCACACCCTGGGCCTTGCACAAGGAGTCGTGTCATGCTTCGCTGCAGAGATCAAAGGCGAGCCTTCACGCTCGTCGAACTGCTGGTCGTCATTGCCATCATCGGAATCCTGATCGCGCTGCTCCTGCCGGCAGTCCAGGCGGCGCGAGAAGCGGCCCGGAGAATGCAGTGTTCGAACAACCTCAAACAGATCGGCCTGGGAGTTCACAACTTCATCAGCACCTACAACCGGGTGCCGCCGTCGAACATCTGCCATCGTTCCATGACCATCTACCCCATCCTCTATCCGTTCATTGAACAGCAGGCGCTCTACGACATCATCGGAACCGGAACCGATATGTGGGGCGTGACGGACGAGAACAAGGCATTGGTCGATCATGGATCGCCAAGCCACACCTGGTGGTCGGGATTGACCGACGAGCAGAAAGAAGGGTTCGGCAGCGTCTCGGTCTATGTCTGCCCTTCGCGACGTTCGCCCCCCGCCTACCACGACTACGAAAGCGGCACCAATATCAATCGCTATCCGGGCCCCCAGACAGATTACGCCATGGTGATGCGCGGCGACACGGCGGCGTGGTGGCAGTACCCCGGCAGCTCCGGAACGGCCAGCCCCTTCCGCGTCGCCGATTCCAACTACGCGAGCAACGTAGTGACCACGTGGAAACCGCGGGATTCCGTCTCCTGGTGGCGCGACGGCACCAGCAACCAGTTGCTCTTCGGGGAAAAACACTTCTCAAAGACCTACCCGGCCGGCACCTGCATTCAAACGTACGGTGATTGTGGCTGCCTCGCGGCCTACACCGGCGCGGCCGTCGTCCATACGGCCCGGACTTTCGACGACACCGGAGCCGGCCCTCGCGTGCTCGCCCTCCCGACGGACGACACCAACATTTCGGAGGCCACCACCCGTTTCGGCAGCGCCCACCCCGGCGTGGTCAATTTCCTCCTCGGTGACGGTTCGGTGCGGGGCCTGTCGTTGTCCACCTCGTGGGACGTGCTTTGGCGCCTGGCCGACGTGAACGACGGAGAACCGGTTGAGCTCCCCTAAGGCTCTGTCACGTTCACAACCTGGGGCCTATCTCCATGACAAGGAATACTCATGTCCAGATATCGTCTATTCGCCACAATCCTCGTGCTCGGTTGTGTGTTTCTGATCGGCTGCAGCGGAAACGTGAAACTGCAGGGACAGGTGACCTTTTCCGATGACGGAAGTCCCCTGACGTGCGGTACCGTCCTCTTCGACGACGGCACGATCGTTGCAAGAGGCCCCATCGAGTCCGACGGCAGCTATACGGTCGGCGTCGACAAGGCGGGAGACGGAATCCCGCCGGGAACCTACCGGGTCAGCATCGTGGATGCTGCCGAGGAGATTCCCGGCGAGTCCGAGTACGTCGCTCCGAGTTATAAGAAACTGATCGACCAGAAGTATTTCCTGGCCGACACGTCGGGCCTGGAAGTCGCCGTGGATTCATCGACCGAAGGCTATGACATCAAGGTCGAGCGACCGCAAGGGCAGTCGAAATAGCAGGGCTGCGGGGATCACTTCCCTGTCAACTCTTTGAACACCTCGATCTCGGCCTGGTCGAAGGGCGTACCGTCGATGCGAAACAGGTCGTGGAACCAGAGATCGGGCTCCGGGAACGGCTCGCCGGGCTTCACCACGTCGCCGGCAGCTCGCAGGTCGTCGACGGTGAGTCGTTTGCCGTTTTCGTCCTTCCGATTGCGGCTGCTCCACGGCCAGATCGTGCCCGATTTGCCCGATACGAATCCCCAGTTAACGGCGCCAACCTTCAACCGCTTCATGACGGGCAGGCATTCGGCGACCGTGCTTTTGTTGGTACGGGCGAGCCACTCGGTCATGATCACCGGTCGACCGTCCTTCGCGTACTCGGCAACCAGCTTTTCCAACGACGCGGGCGGGCTGTAGTTGTGGATGGAGTGAAGGTCCGAATTCGCGCGATTGATGGCAATGTTCATGTGGCCCACGCTGCCGGCCGTGCACGAGCAGATCGGCTGCGACGGGTTGACCTCGCGAGCCCAAACCCACGACTTGTAGACCAACTTGTTGGAGGCGTCGCCAAAACTGGTGGCGGGGCCGCCGAGCCCCGCCTGGCCTCGGCCCGGCTCGTTGTAGAGTTCCCAGAAAAGGACCCGATCGTCGTCGCGGAAACGCCGCATCGTGTTCTGCACGTAGCCTTTGAGTCGTGCCACCTCCGCGTCGGTTGCCTTGCCCGCGGCAAAGCGCGCGGCGAGATCGCGTGGCGGGCAATTGGCCCAGCCGGAGTTGTGCCACCGGGCGACCGGCAGGGGCTGCTCACCGAGCTTCGGCGCCGGGTAATGGCAGTCGTCGAAGAACACGAAGAACGGGCGAATGCCGTGCTTCTGGCAGATGGCCAGGAACTGGTCCATCCGGTCGTAAAGGCCTTTCTCGTCGTCGGCCCACACGAGGTCGTGCAAGTACACCCGCAACGTGTTCATGCCGATCGACTCCGCCCAGCCAAGCTCCTTGTCAATCGTTTCCGGATCGAACGTGCTCGCCTGCCACATCTCGATCTGGTTGATCGCGGTGGCCGGATAGTAGTTGCAGCCAACCAGCCAGGGCAACTTCTCATACCACGCGTTGATCTTCTCTGCCGGCCAGCGCCCCTCAACAACCGGATACAGCTTGGGCATCTGCTGCACCGCTTCCGCGCGGGAGAGCGGCTTTTCCTGGCCACACGCCAGGCTCGGGAGCAATCCAACAAGCGCGAGAACACAGAAGAAGCTGCAGATTCGCAGGGACGAACGGTTCATTGAGGACTCCTCAACAATCTTCATGGGGCGAAGCGGCGGGAAGGCCAATCAGGCCGACATGGATTCAGAACGGCGCGCCGGCAGTGAAAGTCGGCTGATTCCCGGCAGGAAATGGCAGGGATTGGTTGTTCGCACGACCCTGCGCGAACGGGAAACTCCATACAAGAGAATACATGGTCTGGACGGGCTCAGCAAGGAACGGCAGGACACGAAAAGAAGGACCACGAAGTCAGGCGAGTCAGCCGCACTGCGCATGGCCTCCGAAGAGGCGACGGGCCTGCTTGTGCCGGAGAGGAGATTCCGCGAAAATCTTGCCGAAAGGAGGCGAACCCGGCGCTACCCCCCCGGTGTCTTGTTCCTCACCATGCCTCGTCACGAACTTCATCTCGATATCGCCTGGCTGGCTCTCGAAAAGACGGCCTGTCTCGCCGCGGCGCCCCTCCTGCCCGAACTTTCGGAACTTGGGGGATCCCGAGCCCGAACGAGGGAGCGGCTTCAGCGAAATGCAGCCAAACGACTCGCCGACGAGCCCCTCGTGCGTCTTCACCGCCGACTCCTTGCGAAGACTCCTGAGGCGGCGGAAATGGCGGTCTCGGTGACGCCGCCGGGGCGATCCGACGCCGCATGGCGCGGTCGGGCGTGGCAAGAGGCCGTGCCCCTTCGCTTCCACTATCTCCTTTGGAAGCACGGTCCCCATGCCGTCGTCGCCTACGTGCCGGCCCTCGACATCGAAGTCGTTTGCCCAAAGGAAGACGACCTGCTCGAATCGCTTGAGCGAGAAATCCTCTTTGCCCTGCGCCGGGAGGAACTGGCCTCTTCGCTTGAAGACCTTTGCCAGCTCGACCGATACACGGAGATTCGCGTCGAGCGGCGCCCGATCTACGTCGATCTCAAAACTCCCAAACAGGTTGCCCAGGGCGACGAACAACGGGAAAAACGAGTGCTGCCGCAGGTGGCCACCAATCTGCGTCTCGCCGGCGCTTCAGACGTGTTCCAAGTGGAGCCCACGCTGTCGATTCTGGCGGAGTACCTGGCAAGCGCCGAGCGACAGAGCGTTTTGCTGGTGGGGCCTTCGGGTGTGGGCAAGACGGCCCTTGTGGGCGAGTTGGCCCGGCGCCGAGCCAAGTACGGCCTGGCCGGCGCCCCTTTCTGGACCACCAGCGGCGCACGCCTCGTGGCGGAAATGGTCGGCTTTTCCATGTGGCAGGAGCAGTGCCAGGCCCTCTGCCGCGAAGCCCACAAGACCAAGGCCGTGGTCCACCTTGGCAACCTGGTGGAGTTTCGGCCTTCCCCGGGCTCCCGCTGCGTTTCCTTCGCAACCTGCTGGAAACAACCGACCAGGGCAGCACGGTTACGTCGGCCATGGTCAACGAGGTCTTTTCCCGCCAAACCGGTCTGCCGCGGATCTTCCTCGACGAGAACCAACCGCTCGACCTTCAGGCCACGCACGACTGGCTCAGCAGCCGCGTGATCGGCCAGCCCGCCGCGGTCGATGTCGTCGTCGATCTCTTGGCGAGCGTCAAGGCCGACCTGAATCGCGCCGATCGGCCAATTGCATCGCTCATGTTCATCGGCCCCACCGGTGTGGGCAAAACAGAAATGGCGAAGAGCCTGGCTGAGTTTCTTTTCCAGGATCGTCAGCGGATGATCCGGATCGACATGAGCGAGTATGCCGATCCCGTGGCGGTTGAGCGACTGATCGGCGGCACGTCGCAGGAGGGTGTGTTGACCTCCCGGGTTCGAGAACAGCCCTTCGGGATCGTCTTGCTCGACGAATTCGAGAAGGCCCATCCCCGGCTTTTCGACCTGTTGCTCCAGGTGCTTGGCGAAGGGCGTCTCAGCGATGCGAGGGGACGACTGGCCGACTTCCGCAGTACCGTGGTGGTGATGACTTCCAACCTGGGGAGCGAGTCCTTTGGCAAGGAACAACTCGGTTTTCAGGACGCCTCCGACGGCGCCGCTGCGCCGCAGCACTTCCTCCGCGCCGTCGAACGCCACGTACGTCCGGAGTTCTTCAATCGGATCGATCGTGTTGTGCCGTTCCTGCCCCTGGCAAACGACGTGTTACACGCCATCGCTCGCCGCGAACTGAGCGAGTTGGACCGCCGCGAGGGAATCTTGCATCGCCAGCTCGAACTCGAGTTCAGCGACGGCCTGGTCGAGGAGATTGTCCGACGCGGCGAGGATCGCCGCTACGGAGCCCGTCCCATCAAGCGGGCAATCGAACGCCATGTGCTGGCGCCCTTGGCCAAGGCCGTGAACGAGTATCCCGCCGAAGTGCCCCTTCGGGCGTCGCTCGACGCGGACAACGACGGCGTGCTGGTTGCCGTCAAGGCCCTGGCGGAACGCAAGGGCGGCGAACCGATGGGACTTCGCCGGAAGGCCGCTTCCCTGGCCCGTGCCGCCTGCCTCCTGCGCCGGGAGGTGTTTCAGCTGCGACAGAGCCGGGTCTTGATCGGACTTCGCAACCGACTGCACCACCAGGAGTCGATCCAGTCGCGGCAAAGCAAGAAGGAACGTCGCCTGGCGGCAAAAGGCCGTCCCCTCCCGCCTCCCGTTCCCGCGTTGCTGGCCGAGATCGAAACGCTCCAGGGCCAGCTCCGCAAGATCAACGATTTGGCCGAAGGAGTCGCCGAGTTGGAGGAGTGCGTGCTCACGGAGTTCTATGCCGGCCGCTGGCAGGCGGCGATGGAATTGGAAAGCGAGCTGGAGGGCTTCCAGTCGTCGTTGGATTCAACCTGTCTCGAACTGTTCGCACGCGACGATCCGTCGCCGAACCGGGTCACACTGGTCGTGTATTGCCGCAAGGACCGACCCATGTTCGACCTGTGCCGCGCGTATGTCGAGTTGGTAAAAGGTCGTCGCTGGGAGGTGACCCTGAACCTGATTGTGCCCCGTTTCGAGCCGGCTGCCGACGATGATCGATGGTTTCGTCTGGGAGATCGACGCTCCACCGATGAAGCGTTGGTGAAGCAGGCCAACGGCACCTACCTGATGGCAAGGAAGGAGCCACAACTTCAGACGTATCTTGCCGAACCGGTGACCGGAGTGGTGGGGCTTGGCCTTGAGATTGCGGGGCCCCAGGCCGGACTCCTGCTTGAGCCTGAAGACGGCTTGCACACGCTGGTTCGTCCCGGCGGGAGAGCGGAGTGCCTTGTCGACACGTCGCGTGCGGATATGGTCGACTACCGTCCGCCTGCCAAGGTCGACACGACGGCTGGCGTTGGGAAAAGGGAAATACGTCGCATCTACCAGGCGGAGTCCGAATACATCGACGACAAACGTCTCACTCGCCGCCAGCACTGGAAAGGCAAGCAGTTGGCGGCCGCAATCGAGCCGTTGGTGGACGAGTATCTCATGGCCCGGGCGAAGGAGTGGATCCATGCGGATTGAACTGCCTCTCTTCGTCGAAACGGGCACGCCGAACGTGTCCAAGGGAACCACGCTGCTGCGCCCCTTGTTCTTCGAACAACCCGCCGAGATCGACCGGGAGATCGCCCGGGCTCGGACCCGGCTCGCGCGAGCCCTGGCCAAGGAACTGCAAGAGTTGGGCGCCGACGATCCCCGCCGGTTGGCCCGCTACACGTTTTGCCCCGACCTGAAACTGCACAACTTCAAGTTCCGCCTGGACCTGCGCCGCCAGTCCCACGCCGGGCGGTTCCCGGTGGTCGTCTTCCGTCGCTGGGAGCGGCGGATCGCCTTTTCACCCCTGCTGCCCGAAGCATGGTTCGAAGTGGGACGGGGACAGGATCTCCAATCGCGGGCGCAGGAGGTCTACACGGACTTTTTTCGGCACCTGGAAAGGAACAACGCCGAGGATCTGCCCGAGTTGTTGCGACGCTTTGCGCCCGCGGGCAAAAGCTGGATCGACTACCTGGAAATCGAGGTGGGGACGGCCCGGCGCTGGCGTCGCGAAGAGCCGGATCTGCTCGCCCTTCTCGGCGGCGCCGAACGGGTTGACGGCGCCCAGGAGTTGGATCGCGTGGGCACATGCCTCGACTACCTTTATCCGGAACAACTACATCGCTTCTCCGGCGACGAAACGCCGGTTTCCCAGTTGGAGCGGTTCTTCGACGGCCCCAAACGCCGGGCCGTGGCGATTGTCGGTCCGTCGCTGGTGGGCAAGACCACGCTCGTTCACGAATACGTCTTCCAACGGGTGGCGCACCGGCGTTCGATCTATTCGCGAAAGGCCAACCTTTGGCACCTGGCTCCCCAGCGGCTCATCTCTGGAATGATGTATCTCGGCCAATGGGAGAACCGGCTTCTGGCGATTCTCAAACATGCCCGAAGACGGGACCACGTCCTCTTCTTCGACGATCTCCTGGGACTGTACCACGCCGGCAAGACAAGCAAGTCGGACTTGTCCGTGGCCGACGTGCTCAAGCCTTACGTGGAGCGTGGCGACGTGCGCGTGTTGGCTGAAATGACCCCCGAAGCGCTGCGGGTCTTTCGCGAACGGGATCGGGGTTTTGCCGACCTGTTCCACTTGATCAGGCTCGACGAGCCAGCCGAGGACCAGCTTGTTCCGCTGCTGCTCGACCGGATTCGCCGGCTCGAACTCCGCCGGAAGTGCCAGTTCGAAATTGACGTGCTTCCCACCATTCTGGAGCTGACGCGGCGCTACGAGCCGAACCATGCCTATCCGGGAAAGGCGGCCCGGCTCCTGGAGCGGCTCGCCACGCGAGACGAGCGCAAGATCGATCGCAACACGGTGTTGGAGGAGTTTCATCGCCAGAGCGGATACGACACGCGGCTGCTCGATCGCCACGTACGCCTGACGCGCGAGGACGTAGCCGACCAGTTGGCCGGCGAAATCGTGGGCCAGCGCGAAGCCGTGGAGGCCATGGCCGACGCGGTCGCCATTGCCAAGGCGCGGCTGAACGATCCGGCCAAGCCGCTGGCGTCGATGCTGTTCCTCGGGCCGACCGGCGTGGGTAAGACCGAGTGTGCCAAGGCCCTGGCTCGGTTCCTGTTCCGCGACGAGCAGCGGCTGCTGCGATTCGACATGAACGAGTTTCTCTCCCCCGATGCGGCGGCCCGGCTCGTGGGCACCTTCGATCAGCCGGAAGGCCTGCTCACCAGCGCCGTTCGAGAACGTCCGGCGGCCGTCGTCCTCCTCGACGAGATCGAAAAGGCCCATCCGAACGTGTTCGACCTGCTCCTGCAGGTTCTCGGCGAGGCCCGACTCACCGATGGACTGGGGCGGACCGTCGATTTCAGCAATGCCATCGTCTTGCTCACCTCGAACCTGGGCACCGGGCAGAGTCCGATTTCCTCGGGGTTCGGCGCCGTGGAATCCACGTCGCGCGAGACGGCCCTGCGCGCAGCACGAGACTTCTTCCGCCCCGAACTGTTCAACCGGCTCGATCGGATCATCCCTTTCGCCCATCTTTCGCGCGACGAGTTGGCAGCGATTGCCCGGCGAACGCTTTCGCTGGTTCTGGCTCGCGAAGGACTCCAACGACGCCAGTCGTCGCTGGATGTCTCGCCGGAACTGCTCTCGTGGGTCGTCGAACAAGGCTACCATCCGCAACTGGGCGCCCGGGCAATGAAGCGGGCTGTCGAAGACCACCTGGTTCATCCCCTGGCGGTTCAGTTGTCGGAGATTCCGAAGAGTCGACCCACGGTCGTGCGCCTGAGCCGCCGGGATCGAGGTCTCCAGGTTCACGTGGCCAGCCTGTACGAGGCGGAGACGTCCGCCAGCCGTTCCGCATTGAGCGACCGACGCGATCAGAAGAAATCGCTGGCCGATGCTCAGGCCGTGCTCGATCGCCTCGAGCAGCAGTGCGCCCGGCACCGAAATCTCGAGGGTCTGCGCGACGGCAGATTGGAGGCCGGCGGCTATTGGTACCTGGCCCTCTCCGAATGTCATGCCGCCCTCCGCCGCCGATTGCTGCAACTAAAGGAGATGGTGGAGAAGCAACGCGTTTCGGAAGTCGTTCCCGCGCTAGCGCCTCAGAATCCCAGCACGCGTCGGTCCCCCGATATGGACCGCCACGGTCGGCAGGTCCTCAAGGAGATGGTTGCCGCGCAGGACATCCACGACTACCTGGCGGAAATGCGTCGCCAGGCTCGCCGCCAGGCCACCGCTCCAGGACGATTCGAGACCGAGCTGTGTCGATTCGTCGACTCGTTGGCCCTTCTACACGCCTTTCGGCCGAGCGAAGACGGCTGGCCCTCGCAGCACGCGGCGATCGTGATTCGCAGCCTTCCCGACGCGAGGCAGGAAAGAGCCGTGTTGACGAGTGACCTTCTTGCGTGCCACCAGTTCGACGTGCCGGATGATTCCATGCAAGACGAAATGGTCTGGCGGGAGCAACCGTACGCATTTGCGCCCGTCCATTGGTCGGCAGGCGGAAATGGTTCGAGCCCGGTGAGCCCCTGGTGGGAAATGCTGGCCGATCCGGCCTCCGTACACGAAGATCTTCGTGCCCTGCCTATTGACGTTCTTAGCCTGGAAGGCCCCCGGGCCGGATGGCTGCTCCAACAGCAGGAGGGAAGCTATCTCTTCACCAACTCGGAGGGGCGGCTGAAGCCCCTGCAGGCATCGGTCCTGGTCGCCGGCTCCGAAGAAGAGCTGGGCCGCGAGATTCGCCGGTGTCTTGAGGGGCTTGCCGGGCCGGATGCCCCCGTGGACGACAATCGCTACCAATGGAAGCCGGTGATGGCCGTCTACGCCTGGCAGGCCAGCGTGTCGCGTGAGGGCGGCTATCGGCGGATGATCGATTTTCGCAGCGGCACGGAAGCGACAACGACCGAGGGGCTCGACCCGGGCGCCACGTTCCGCGCGACGCTGCCCCTGCCTGCGGAATTTGGGGAGTGACGACCATGGCAAGCGTGAACATCCCGGTCCTGGTTTGGGAGGATCATCACGGCGGCTATACGGCCGCGGCCTTGGAATGGAGCTACGGCGCAGTTCCCGCCGCCTACGACCAAACACGCGAAGGGGCGCTGCAGCAACTCCGACGATATTTCCGGTGGCAGGTCAAGTCGCAACAAGACTACTTCGAGAGCGACTTCCTCGACCCCGAACTCTTCCACACTCGCGTGAAGATCCGCCCGGAGTACTCGCAGCGATCCGGACGACGCCGCTATCCGTGCGAAGAGACGATCGAGTTGCGCGTGCCCTGCGTTCGCGGCGTAACGCGCGGCGGCATCCTCTGCTGTTCCATGCCCACGTTGGAGCTCGGCTTCTACTGCCACCGGCCCAAGGCCCTTCAGACCATGGTGGTGGAACGGATCCGCCAGGAACTGGCCGGTTGCACACCGCAGGAGCTTTCTCGCCTGCTGCCGCCCAGACACGTGCAGCTCGATCGAGTGCATGTTCGAGGGCTCGCCCGGTCCCGAGCGGCGATCGACCCGCACCACCGGTTCATCGAGCTTCCGGCCGTCGCCCACCGGATGAACGAGACTGCCTTTCGCCGCCTCTTCTCGCCGGCCTACTGCCGCGATGCCGAGGTGGCGACCCTGGCCCAGCGGCTCCACGATCGAACGAGCAGCCTCCTCCTCGTCGGCCAGGACGGCGTTGGAAAAACCACGCTGTTGGTCAACGCGGTACGCGGGGCACAGCGGAAAGCAAACCACGAGGACGAGACGCCCCATGCCAGGCACGCCAGCCGATTCTGGCACACCTCAGCCGCTCGGCTGATCGCCGGACTGCCCTATCTGGGCCAGTGGCAGCAGCGGTGCGAGGCAGTGATCAATGAACTGGCGCACGTGGACGGCGTCCTGTGCGTTGAGAGCATGATCGACCTCGTCCGCGCAGGCGGTTCCGATCCGAGCGCCAGTGTTGGGGCTTTCCTGCTGCCCTACCTGCAGAACGGCACGCTTCGATTGGCAACCGAAGCGACCCCCGCCGAACTCGACGCAACCCGCCGCCTCCTGCCGGGATTCGACCAGGTCTTCGAGATCGTGCCCGTTGAAGAACTGGCGCCCCAGGATGCCAGGGAGGCCCTCCTTGAGATCGCCGGCAGCAGAAGCCGAGATCTGCAAATCGAGATGGACGAGCAGATTCCGCAGACCGTGCTTCGGCTCCACCAGCGTTTTCTGCCCTACCACCCGCTTCCGGGGCGCGCCGGGACCTTTCTCCGCCGCCTCATGGATGCGGCGCGGCGAAGGAAGCAGAGCCGGATCGGGCCCGACGACGCCCTGCAGGCCTTCGTCGGCGAGACGGGGCTGCCCGACTGGTTTCTCGACGACAACCGCGTCTTGTGTGCCGACGACGTGTTGGAAACGCTCCGCGGGACCGTGATCGGCCAGAATCACGCATGCCGCAACGCCGCACGGTTGGTCTGCACGTTCAAAACCGGGCTCAACGATCCGAGGCGGCCCATCGGTTCGCTTCTATTCTGCGGTCCCACCGGCGTCGGAAAGACCCAGCTGGCCAAGACGCTTTCCGAATACCTGTTCGGCCACGGCGAACACGCCGATCGCCTCATCCGGATCGACATGAGCGAATATGCGGCGCCTTGGGCTGCCCGGCGTCTCTTGGAGAATCCCGACGGCACCCCGAGCAACCTGCTCGCCAAGATGCGAAAGCAACCTTTCGCGGTCGTTCTCTTCGACGAAATCGAGAAAGCATCGCCGGAAGTCTTCGACATGCTGCTCGGCCTGCTCGACGAAGGGCGCCTGACCGATCGCTACGGACGGACCACGTGGTTCCGCACGGCCATCGTCATCATGACTTCGAATCTGGGAGCCCGCCACCAAAGCTCGATCGGGTTCGGCGGAGAACCGCCCGAGGCATATGAACGAGAGGTCCGCTCCTTTTTTCGCCCCGAATTCTTCAATCGTCTCGACGGGATTGTCAGCTTTGCACCGCTTGATCGCTCCACCTGCGAGCAGGTCGTCCGGAAGGAACTGCACGACCTTTCCCGACGCGAGGGATTCCTGCGTCGGGGTCTGAAGCTTCGGTTCAGCCAACCACTCGTCGAGCACCTGGTGACGGTTGGATTTGATCCGCGCTACGGCGCCAGGCCGCTCCAGCGGGTGATCGAGCACCAGGTCGTATCCAGGCTCTCGCGTTTCCTCATCGAGAACCACGACGTTGGCAAGGGAGTCCTGGAACTGAACTATGTCGGGAAAGCGATCGAGATCCTTGTGGAGGACCGAGCCTAGATGACATTGGGTCGGCCCACCCCTGGTCCCTGTGGGCGCACAAACAAAGGGCGTGGCTTCACGGAATGCCACGCCCTTCGCTTCTTATCGATCGGCCAGCCGACGGTTCCGGCTCAGGCCTTCTTTTCGTTCTTCGCGACAAAGTCCTTGAGCGGGAAATCCTCGGGGAAATCCTTGCCTCGCAACTCCAGCACCTTCCGGTAGGCAGCGATCGTTTCGGCGATCTGCTGCGTCACGATCGGGTCAGTGCCGAGCAGAAGGCTCGGATTGCGGTCGAGGAGCGCTCGCCACTGGGCCATACTGTCTTCCAACAGCTTCTGCGCTTCGGGATACTCGCTGTTGTTGATCAGGCGTCCGGCACGACCCGTGAGGCGAATTGCCGTTTCAACCTCCGAGGTGTGACTCATCTGGAGATGGACAAATTTCGCCAGCGCGTATTCCGGCGGGACAGTCTTGCCCACCTTGTCCAGGGCGGCCGCATAACCGTCCACCGTGGCAAGCATCTCGTTGCCGATCCCACGATCGATCATCAGCGGGAGAGCCCGGTATTGACGCAGTCCCTCAGCCCAGGAGTCGACGGCGCTCTTGTAGGCCTCGACGGCCTTCTCCGTGTCGCCCTTGGCGAGCAGACCCTCGGCGTATTGATCGGCTTCGCGAGCCTTGGCAACGCCCTTGTTCGGGTCCTTGGCGGCCATCTTGGCATAGAAGGAAGCCAGCGGAAAATCTTCGGGGAACAGTTCGTCACGCTGCTCGAGGAGGACCACGTAGCTGTTGATGATCTCGTTGAGATCCTCGGTCGTGTCGCGGTCGCTGATCAACCTCTGGCAGTCTTCACGGGACAGCAACTGGCCCCAGGCTTCCAGACCCCGCCGGAAATAATCCTGCGCTTCGGGCAGCAACCCGTCGGCCAGTGCCTGGCGTCCCCGGAAGACATACTCCCGTGCGGTCAGGGTCTCGGGCAACTGCTCGTACCGGGAGCGGAACTCCCATTCTTCGTAGTTGACCGTGCTTCGATAGCTGCCGATAATCCTCCGCTTGCGTTCCAACTCGTCGGCTTTCTCGACCAGGCGGAAGGCGGCGCGTCGCTGTTCACCTTTGAATTCACGGGCCAGGTCGTCGAGACTGATCCGCATGGCGGATTGCGCACGGAAGGCGGCTTCGCCAATCGTGTCCGTTGCCTGAGCCGCCAGATCCATATCACGGCTCGTTCGAAGCGCCTTCGGCACTTCGAGAGCGGCCGCCTGCTGCTTCGTGATCTGGGAACGAACGAGATCGACGTCGGTGGTGGCCAGGTCCGGAACGAATTCCTGGACTTTCTCCGCGATGGCCTTCATTTCGTCGGAGGTCTCACCCAACCCGAGCATGAACCGCCAGCAATTGCGATCGGCGGGCTCGAGTTTCTCCCAACGCTGCCGGAGCAGGTCGCTGCGCAAGCCCTCCTGCATCCCGTCAATCTCATCGCTGATGATCTGCAATTCTTCGCCCAACCCGTCGTAGTCGTTGAGCACGATCGCGATGATCTCGCCGTCTTCATCCCGATAAGTCGTACGAATCGGCATGGCGCCGAACTGCTGGGTCCATTCCTCGTGGCCCAGACCCCAGTTCTCGCGGGCACGTTCCCCGAAATAGGTTCCGTCGCTCTCGATATTCCTGGCAAACTCCATCTGACATTTGGGGCGTCGGGCATAGAAGATATTCTCGCCCATCTTGCCGATGCTCTCCCCCTGGCTGACGAGGTCCTCGGCCTTCGCGTACCAGCCCTTGCCGACCAGCCAGTTGTCCCGCTCCTCGAAGGAAGGAGTCCGGTACTTGTTGTGGAACTCGTCATCGGCTTTGAAGAGTTTTCGGAACTGGACCTTTTCATCGGCCGTGCCGATCTTTTGGGCAATGTCCCAGCCCACACTGCAGTGAAGCACCGGATTCCGCGCGTTGTAGTCGATGCCCTGAATCAGGAACTCGATTCCCTTGATCACCCAGCGGTAGCGTTCCCGGTAGTCGTCGAATTCGGCCGACACGTTGTAGGCCATGTTCCAGGACTGGAACTTCCAGACCGAGATGAAATGGGGCTCCAGGCGGATAATCTGGTTGAGCGTGGCCGCCAGACCCGTCCAGTCCTTCTTCTTCTGATAATCCACCGACTTCTGCCAGAGGAGGGCCGTGGCCACGCCTCGCATTCCGAACGTGCTGAGTTTCATGGCTTCGCTCGTCGGATCGATCTCGCCGATCTGGGCCTCGCTGAGCCCCTGCTTTTCGCGGAGTTGCGAAAGCTTGCCGCCGGGGCGCTCCGTACTGGTCGGACGAGCCAACAGGAATAGCGGAATCAACAGAAGCCCGATCGCCACCACGTAGGCGACCTTGCGGATAAAGGTTCGTTGCGGGGTCATCGGGCCACCTCCCGGTTTCTCAAGAAGAGATATCCGATTATGAACAGCGGGACAAAGAATCCCAGAGCCATGACCGTTCGCGTGAGAATGAAATCTCCCGGAATGTCAAAACCGTTGGCCACGAACGCGGCACAACCAAAGTCCTTGAAAGGAGGCAGGATCATGCTCATGCCCTGCAGACCGGGTTGCAGAATCTTGTCGGCCATCTTGACCAAATCCGTTCCCAATCCCGGGGCCAGTTCGGTCATCACGTTATCCTGGGCCACCAGGCGGCGGAACGACTCGAAGGGGCCGCCGCCATATTTCGGACCGACTCCCAATTCCACGAGTTGCTCCGCATAGAACCCCGCGATCAGGACTCCTATCGTGCCGACCATCGCGACGGCACCGCTCAGGAACGTGCTGAACATGACGCCAAAGCTCGTCACGATCACGACCTGAAGCCAGATCCCGTAAAAGCCCTTGACGAAATTCAACGGCACGGAAGCATCGCCTGCCCTCAGATAAAGGTCGGGTTGGGCCGCGCCGAAATGTTGTCCCGGTTCGATGCACTGAATCCACACTTCCACACAACCGTCGGGCGTGATCAGGTCTTGGAACAGGTCGTACTCCGACTTCTTCGCCAGGGTCTTGTCCAACTGATCCTCGGGAGGAATGAACTCCATCCCGTTCTCACGGGGAACGCGACGGCTGATTACCTGGCTGTACGAAACCTCGTTGATGTGCTTGGGAATCCAGAGCTTCTGGGTGATGAACTCCTTCGATTCGAAGATCTCGATTTCCACCATCAGACCCGTATCCGGATTCCGCAACGAGAGGCTTCCCTGGATCTCGCGGGTGATCTCGCCCTTGTGGGTCCGGAACACGCCGAGGGTCATTTCCAGAGGCACACGCTCACCGGGGAAGTCACTTTCCTTCAAACCGGAAAAGCTCCAGATGGCGGCCGCATCCGTTCCGCCCTGGATATAGCTCCGGTAGAACCACTCGTCACCGACGTTGATCCCCTCGTCCTTGTCGAACCCCTTGGGATCCCGAAACCGCAGCGTTCCGCGAATCGGCACGCGCGCCACCAGAACGCCTTCGGGGGGGCCGACCCGGTAAGTCGCCGTATCGCCCGACCCTTCCACGGTCACCGTGTGGGTGTGTCCGTTTTCCAGCCGCGTACGTGTGGCGCCGCTTGGGTCCACATAGACCTCGTGGCGGTGTCCGTGCTCATTGCTGGTCATTCCCACCAGCGGCACATTCTCGCCCCCTTCGGCCGCCTCTCCGCTCGCGGGGTGAAGATCGGCCGATGCGAGCGTGTGACCATGGTCGAGCCCCTTGATCACGAAGCCGAAACTGAGTGCGCCCATCACGACGAGCAGCGCCGTGCACACCAGGGTGAACCCGATGATCCGCCCGAGGATGATCTCGCTGTGGCGGACCGGCTTGGTCACCACCGTGTGCAGGGTCTTGCTCTTCATGTCGCCCGGAAGGCTGAAGACACTGAGGAACAAAGCCAACAGCAGGACGAGATAACTCGTCGTGGTCATCACGAAGCTGAGATAGAGGCGTCCCGGGTTCGTGCTGTTCGGATCGAGGAACCACCCGGCCAGCATGAGCACCACGATGAAGACGGCCACGGCCACGACGACCTTCTTGCGGATCGACTCCTTCACGGCAAGCCATGCCAGCGCCATGATCCGGCGAGGGGACATGGAAAACACGTCGACGAACGTCGCGACGACGGCGTTGAAAACACTGGTAATACCCCGGACGGGTCCGCGCCGAATCGTGGCAAACACCACGGCCAGCACGAGGGCGGCCGCCACAAGGGCCCCCACGACAATCAGCCACCCGAGCGCCGCCGGCAAAATCCAGCTCAGAAAGGCGGGGATTTCTTTCTCAAGAACCATCGGCGGCCTCCCCGGCACGAACGCGACGCCCCGGATGAGCTTCGCTCTCGGCGATGATGTTCAGGAACAGGTCTTCGAGCGTCGAGGTCGGATGCCCCACGCCGAGCACTCTGCCCTGATGCTTCTCGACGATCGCCTGGATCTCCGACTCCGCTTCCTTGGTCAAGCCCGTCGTCCGAATTTCCGTCACATCCTGCATCTCCAGCAGGCTGTCCACCCGTCCCAGTTCCTGCAGCTCTCCCTGGTAGAGAATGCCGATCCGGTCGCAGACGTCCTGCACGTCGGCCAGGAGATGGCTGCACATGACGATCGTCTTGCCTTGATTGCGGAGGTCCAGGATCAGGTCCTTCATGTTTCGCGTACCGATCGGGTCCAATCCGCTCGTCGGTTCGTCGAGCAGGATCAGTTCCGGATCGTTGATCAGAGCCTGAGCCAGGCCGATGCGGCGGGTCATGCCCTTGGAGTACTCCTTGAGCTGCCGCCGCTTCGCCATGTCCAGGCCCACGAGGTTGATCAGCTGGGCCACGCGTTGCCGCCGCACCTTGGGCGACATATTGAACAGGCGTCCGTAGAAATCCAGGGTCTCTTCCGCGTTCAGGAACCGGTAGAGGTACGATTCTTCCGGGAGGTAGCCGATCCGCTCATTCTTCGCGACGTCGGAAGCGTCCTTCCCGAAGAGCAGTGCCTTTCCGCTCGTCGGGAACAGAAGTCCCAGAAGGAGTTTCATCGTCGTGGTCTTCCCGGAACCGTTCGGCCCGAGGAGCCCGAAAATCTCTCCGCGGTGGATTTCGAGGTCCAACGCCTTGAGCGCCTGGACCTTCTGACGACCCCAGAAATCCCGGTAAACCTTGGTCAGGTTACGGGTTTCGATAATAACATCGGATTGCATTCGTAGCCTCGGTTATCGCGCGACAGATATAAAGAGACGGGACGTTCTACGTCGCTTCGGACCAAGCGGTTCGGTCCGTGGGAAGAGATGTTTACCTTTTTCTTGGAAGGAACGCCTGCCAAGCCGAAACAAGGCAAGCTGGACCGGGATTCGACTCGTTCTGCACTGACTCGTCAGAACCAAATCCCTCAGGGTCTCGCTCGACCGAACGAAAGACCGACAGGTACGCAATCAGTGCTCCTGCCGGCGACCCCACGAATCTTCCAGTATAGATAGGGAGAGAACCACCTTCAAGGATTACTTCCCCCCCGATGAGTTGGGGGCCCCGGCACGACTGCCCTGCTCCTGCAGGGCCTGGAACGCCGAAAACCGGACCGCCCCGTCGCTATCCATCCGAGCCGCAGACTCCAACGGTCCCCGTGTCGCGTCCGTCCCGATCCGGCCCAGAGCCACCACGGCCGCATAACGCACATGGGCGTTCATGTCGTTAAGAACGGCCGCCAGGGACTCCACGGCCTTCGAATCGCCCAAAACGCCTAGCGACCTCGCCGCGGCCGTCCGGACGGCCCACTCGCCATCGCGATCGTTCAGAACAGCCAGAAGCGGCTCCACCGCCTGACGGTCCCCCGCCGCCCCCAAGGCCTCTGCCGCCTCCCGACGCACCTGCCAATCGCGGTCCGAAAGACGTTCCACCAGACAGGGAACCGCCGGCTCCGCGACCGGCCCCAACCGCCGAAGCTGCGAAGCCGCGTAGGCCCGGTCAGATGGGGCCTCGGCGTCGAGACTGTCGATCAAGGGAGCCAGGTCTTCTGGGACTTCGCCCTCCACCGCCGCCATCGCAGAAGGCTCGCCCTCGGCTGTAACGCCCTTCTCGCCCCGCGAACTGCAACCAATCAAAAGGACCACGACTCCGGAGAGAATCAACAAAGGCAAGCAGAATCTGGAGCAAATAACCGTCACGGTGCGAAGCTCGGTCCTGGACACGGAAACAAGGGGACAACACCTCTCCAGTATCCGCTGCCGGCTCGGTCGGAGCAACTCCCTATCCGCCTCCCCGCACTGAGTGGCTGGGATTTCGCTCGACCGCGGGCCACTCGCATTGGCAGAATCCCAGGATCCGGGGCCAGTCCACGCTCAGGACCACAACTCCAACGGGCGGAGAACGGCGTCGGGAAAGACGAGCGGACGGACTTCATCCTGGTCGCGATAGACGGTTACGCTGCGATATCCGGCGGGCTGGGGATCGCGATGAACTTCCAAAACCTGATCGCGAAGGTTCACGACCCAATAGTCGGCAATTTCCGCCTGGGCGTACATGGCAGCCTTGTCGCCGCGATCATAAGACAGGCTGCTGTCGGCAACCTCGATGATGAGGAAGACGTCGGCCGCCTGGGGACGTCCTGTTGCATAACGCCGCGGTGAGACCCAGGCGATATCCGGCTCAGGGGCGCAGTCAAGCTCTGCCAGGCCAATCGAGTGTTGCACCCGGACGCGGACTTGCTTTTCGGAGACGACTCGTGTGCTCCATCGCATCAACAGGTCCACCACCTCTTCGTGCATTGGCCCGATCGGCGTCATTTCCCGGATCTCCCCTCGAATCAGCTCTAAACGCCGTCGATCGAAAGCACCGCTTTCCACAATGCGATCGTATTCGGCAAGTGAGAACCGCGCTATCGTACTCATGAGAATTCTCGCAGTCTGTCACCCACGCAAACAAGAAACCGGTCATCTTAGCCGTCGAGTTTCCCCTGAGTTTATTATAGCAATCGCGTCAGCAGGACTCCACGCGGATCGCAGGTTGCCCCCCGATCGACCCGGAAACCTCGACATTGCCACGTTGACGGTCGTTCGGCTGCAGAATACGCTCGTAGCTGGTATCGGACAACCAACGACTGGCCCAACAAGGGGAGACAACCGTGACCAGCAAACCACATCCAAGATGGTCGACCTTCGCAAGTGTGGCCCTTCTCCTCTGTGCCGCCTGCTCGGTCGCGGCCTTCGCCGAAGAGAAGCCGGGATACGACGACACCCCCATGCTCCCCGACAGCCCCTGGCGAGTTCACGATCGCAACCGGCCCCAAGCGCCGATCGTCGAGCCGGGAGGGGAGCCCGGCGCCCCGCCGTCCGACGCGATCGTGCTCTTCGACGGCAAGGACTTGTCCCAGTGGAAGGGCCTCACGCCCGACGCGATCGAAGACGGCGCCATCAACGTCGTCAAGACGCAGGGCCTGACGACCAAGAAGGAGTTTGGCGACTGCCAACTTCATATCGAGTGGGCCACGCCCGCCAAGGCCGACGGGAACTCTATGAACTGGGGCAACAGCGGCGTGTTCTTTCAGGGCCTGTACGAATTGCAGATCATCGAGTCGAAGGCCTGCAGGATCTACGCCGACGGCATCGCCGGCGCCGTCTACGGCCAGTTCCCGCCCCTGGTCAATCCGTCGAGAGGCCCGGGCGAGTGGCAAACGTTTGACGCCGTGTTCACTGCGCCGAAATTCGACGGTGACAAGCTTGTCGCGCCGGCTCGGATGACCGTGTTCTGGAACGGCGTGCTCGTCCAATATCACCAGAGAATCTACGGCCCCACCCAGCACAAGATGTTCCCCGAGTACAAGTCAAACCAGACAACCGGCCCGCTCGTAATCCAGCAGCACCATTCGGCGGTCCGCCTCCGCAACATCTGGATTCGCCCCTTGGAACTGGAAGAACGATGACCGGCAGCACATCCCGAAGGACGATTTGTTTGAGGCACGTCGTCGCTATCTGCCGTCTATGTCCGGCAGTTGTCCTCCTGTTGGCCCCGGTTTCCGCGTCTGCGTCCCAATGGCAGATCCGGCGGATGCTGGCCCCCGACCAGAAGCCCGAGTGGACCGATGCCGGCTACCTGCCCCAATGGACCGTCAACTTTGATGGTGACGACGCTGGTTTCCGCATCGAAGGCGACCGGCAAGCCCGGTTTCGCGGCACGATCCTGGTGGGCAGGCCCGTCGACCTGCCCAATCCCATGCCGCCCGGCTTCCGCGTTCGTCTCCAATTCAAGACCTTCTGCGAGCAAAACAAACCGCCGCGCAGCGGCTTGCCGTGCCTGGCTTTTTACACCCCCGAGGTGTGGCAACGGCTGGAGTCTTCCGATTCACCAAAAATGAAATTCGATGGGAACTCGCCCGAGCAGAAGCCGGTCGTCTTCTTGACGATATCCAGCCACGGCGAAGACGTGCTCGACTGGCGTTCCTGGGAGAGCGATGATTTGTCTCGCCTGCTTCGCGACTACGCGGGCAAATCGCTCGTCCTGGCCGTCGTCTGGTCGGCCCACCATTTCCATGCCGAGGAACGGGCGGCCTTCCGGAATATCGAAATCGTCACACAGACGCCCGAGGACGTGCAGCGGGAGTTCTTCGAGAGCCTCGACCTGGCCCTCCCGGCGCTAGCGGAGGTCCGCAAAGCCGTTGAGCGTGAAGACTGGCCCTTGGCCGGTCGAGCCCTGGCGGCCTACTATCGTCATCGCGCCGATCCTGCGCCCCCGGCCCTATCCAAGACAACGTCGACGGCCGCCGCCGACCAGGTGTGCGAGCACGTATTCCGCCTCGTCGGATGCAAACCCTATCAACTGCCGCTGGACATCCGCTGGAACGAGGATCCCTTCAACTACGAACAGTGGGCTATCTCGCTGAATCGCCACGGCCACTGGCTGACCCTCGGCGCCGCCTACGCCGGGACGGGCAACGAGAAGTACGCCCGCGAGTTCGTCGCAGAGCTCCGTTCCTGGATCGACGCCATGCCGGTTCTCATTGGACGCCGCTTTGTCGAAGGTCCCTACTCCGTCAGCGGACGGTATCCCCTGAGCCTCGACGCCGGAATCCGCATGGGGCAAAGCTGGTTTCCCGCATTCTACTACTTTCTCTCTTCGCCCAGTTTCCGAGACGAAGACGTCCTGGCCATGCTCCAGTCGTTCCGCCTCCATGCCCAGTACCTGATGGACCCGCGCCACTTTCGGCCGGGCTCGAACTGGGGGGCCATGGAATCGTGCGGCCTGCTGCACATCGGCTGCTACCTCCCCGAATTCCGCGAGGCCGCCCACTGGCGCGAGACAGCTATCGAACGACTCTACGGAGAACTCGATCGGCAGGTCTACCCCGACGGAGCCCAAAAAGAACTGACGCCCGGCTATCACGGGGTGACCCTGGGCAACCTGCTCCGGTCCGTCGACGTTGCCCGTCATTGCCATGTGCCCCTTCCCGAGGACTTCACCGCCAAGCTGGAGCGGATGTTCGACTACTACGTTCGCATCCAAATGCCCGACGGCGCCACGCCCCCGCTCAACGATTCCGGAGCAGGTAGTGTTCGGGGCTACCTGGCAAAAGGCGCCGCCCTGTTTCCGCAACGACAGGACTTCACCCGGTTCGCCACCGGCGGCAAATCCGGCGGGCCCCCGCCGTACACCTCGACCCGCCTTCCCTATGCAGGCTGGCACATCATGCGTTCAGGCTGGGAGAACGATGCCTGCTACTTGTTGCTGGACGCTGGCCCTTACGGCACCGGACATCAGCACGAGGACAAACTCTCCCTGATCGTTCACGCCTTCGGACGCCCCCTGATTTCAGAAGCCGGGCGCTACTCCTACGACGGCTCCAAGTGGCGTCAATACTCGCTCTCCACACCTTCGCACAACACGATCATGGTCGACAGCCTTCCTCAGCGTCAGGGCGCCGTGCGTTCCTGTTGGGAAGCCAGCGAGCCGGTGGAAACCGTTTGGCATACCGGTGAACTTATCGACTACGTCGGCGCGAAGTACACGCTCGGATACGGTCGCAGCGAAAACGTTCCCGTGGAACACGAGCGGAACGTGCTGTTCATCAAGCCGCGGCTCTGGCTGGTCGTCGATCGCCTTACCGCCCGGGACGACAAGCCTCACATCTACGAGAGCCTGTTTCACCTGAATGCCGACGATGCCCAGGCCGAGGCGGAAACCGGTGCCGTTGTCACCTCGAATCCGACGGGCGCCAACGTTGCCCTCCTGCCTGTCGAACTGGGCAAATGGCGAGTGAGAATCGTGAAAGGTCAGGAAGAGCCGACCGTCCAGGGCTGGCTGACGACCAATCGACACAACGTGCTGCGCCCCGTCCCGACGGTCATCTACCGCTGTGAACAAGAGAAAAACGCGAGGATCGCCTATCTGATCGCTCCCCTCAGGCAGGGCGAACCAGCGCCGCACGTGGAACCGATCCCGCCGTCAGACGGCGCGGACGCCGACGGAGTCGCCTTCCGCATCGCCCTGCCCGACGGGACGACTCACGCGGTTCTCTGGAACCCGTCGCCCGGAAAACTCATGGCTCGCGGCACGATGCAAACCTCGGCCCAGGCTGCCCTATTCACCGCCGAAGGAAAGCCGCTTGCGGAGGTACCCGAGTAACATAAATGTAGCGATCGTGGCTGGTGTTGCAGCTTTTCTCACCCGAGCCGTATACTGCCAGTTGAGGTTTTCGTCTGTCCTGCAGTTTGCTCTGGTCCCCCAACAGAAAGAGGTTTGCCATGCCGGAGAAGAAGAAGTGCTGCTGTTGCTGCAATTCGGAAAAAGCGGAAAAGAAGCCCGAAGAATGCACGCCCGAACAGATCCAGGAATGCCACGGCGATGAGCAGGGGCACCCCTGCGCCGAGGCGGCTGACAAGGAATAGCGGCGACCAAACGCCGAGCGTCTGATCAACCAGCAGCGGCCGATGCCCAGTCGGGGATCGGCCGCCGCTCATTTCTTGCGGTAGACCATCGTGTGACTCCACCGCACCGCGGGCCGCTCGGCCAGGGCCTCAAAGCCGACCTGCTCCGCCTTCTCGGTCATGGCCGCCATGTCGTCGGGCGTTACGTGGCCACAAGGCTCCACGACCAGAAGCTTCGCCTCCGGAACGAGGCAACCGTAGATTTCGCCGAGCAGTTTACCCAGATCGGGCACCTCGTGAGCCGACCAGAAGGCCAGGGCGAAGTCGAGTGCCTGATCGAGGACCAGCGAGTCCTTCTGACACACGTGGGTCCGGACCCGGTCGGCCACGCCTGCACGACGGGCACGACGCTCCACCACGCGCAGCATCTGAGGCTGAAGATCGGCCGAGATGACGGCGCCCGTCTCTCCCACCAGTTTCGCCATGGCGATCGACGTGAAGCCCATGCCGCAACCGAAGTCCAGTACGGTCATGCCGGGCGTCAGAAACGGGGCCAGGAACTGCTCCGGCTTGTGGAGCCACCGGCGGAGCGGGTTGTCGATGAAGTAACCGCCCCACCAGGGACATACGTGTTCCGCCATGCGACTGCCAATCCCGATTTCGGGCTCCCGGAAAAACTTCGGCCAGAATCATCACTCCGGTCGCTAAGTATAGTACCATGGGATTCGTGACTCAAGCACGGTCGTTCCCATGAAATACGCAACCTCCGCTCGAGCGAATCGCTACTGGATGTTCCTTATCCTGGCGGTGGTCGTCAGCCTTGCCTGGCTCGCCTATCGGCAGTCCACTCGGCTTCCGGTCACTGTCTATCGCGACCAGCGTATCGTCGTTGATGGGCAGGAGCGAACCTATCGGCTTGTCATCCCGAAGCGGGCAAGTGACCTGGGCCCGCTCCCCTTGCTCATTGCCCTGCACGGTGCGGGGGACACGACCGAGCAAATGGCCGAATACACCAGCCTCGACCGGTTGACTGTCGACCACGGAGTGTGTGTGCTCTATCTGCAAGGGCTGCACGACTCCTGGCCTCCTTTCATTCCCGAGGGACGTCCCGGGGTCATCGATCGGGAACTCGCCTTCTTCGACGCCGCGTGCGACGAAATCCTGTCGCAGTGTCCGATCGATCGACAGCAAGTCTATCTCACCGGCATGTCGCAGGGTGCGGCGTTCGCTCACATTATCCTGGCCCGCCGTAGCGAGCGTATTGCGGCCGCTGCCGTTCACAGCGGGTGGCTCCCTGATCCGCTGGGCGAGACAGGCGTGGACACTGCAAACAAGTGTCCGATCCTGTTCATCGTCGGAGCCGACGACCACCAGGTGTCGCCCCAGTCGGTTGCCAAGGCACGCGACTGCTTCACCCAAGCCGGCCATCCGACCGAGTGGCTCGAACTGGATGGCGTCGGTCACCGCTGGGCCAAGGACCAGGCAGTCAACGAAACGATCTGGCGATTCCTGACGCAACACGCGTTGTAGCTTGGCTCTCCGAGCCGAGGCTTGAAGCGTCATTCGCGCTGCTGGATGAGTACGATTTGCCCTGACTGTTGAGTTTCGCTTCCCGAAATGGAAGGCGTTGGTTTTGGGCCAGCCACGACTCGGAGAGTCATGCTACCTACCGTAGCTTGGCTCTCCAGAGCCGAGACTTGACGCATCATCCGTGCTGCTGGGTGAATACCATTTGCCCTGGCTGTTGAGTTTCGCTTTCCGAAATGGAAGGCGTTGGTTTTGGGCCAGCCACGACTCGGAGAGTCATGCTACCTACCGTAGCTTGGCTCTCCAGAGCCGAGACTTGAAGCATCATCCGTGCTGCTGGGTGAATACCATTTGCCCTGGCTGTTGAGTTTCGCTTTCCGAAATGGAAGGCGTTGGTTTTGGGCCAGCCACGACTCGGAGAGTCATGCTACCTACCGTAGCTTGGCTCTCCGAGCCGAGGCTTGAAGCGTCATTCGCGCTGCTGGATGAGTACGATTTGCCCTGACTGTTGAGTTTCGCTTCCCGAAATGGAAGGCGCTAGTTTTGCATCAGCCACGACTCGGAGAGTCATGCTACAGTCACATCATCTCGCGTCAGCACGCCGTCGATTTGACGCATGATCCCGTGACTATTGCGGTTCTGTAGTTCGGGAGGCAACTGCTCCTGGGGCCAGTCCTGGTAGCACAGAGGCCGGGCGAACCGCAAAATGGCAGCCGTTCCAACGGAGGTCGAGCGAGGATCGGTAGTCGCTGGGTACGGTCCCCCATGGTGCATCGCCGGACAGACTTCCACGCCCGTCGGAAAACCGCCGAACAGCAGCCGTCCGGCCTTCGCCTCCAGAATGCCTCGTAGCGGATCGAGAAGCGGTGTATCGGTCGCGGTTGCGTGAACGGTGGCGGTCAACTGGCCCGCCAGGCCGCAGGCCAGTTCCAACATCTGTTCCGCCGTTTCACAACGGACGACGAGCGTGGACGGGCCGAACACCTCCTCCGCCATCTTCGGGTCCTTCATGAAGTCTTCGGCGTCGGCGACGAAAAACGCCGTGGCCGCCTGGGTCTTCCCGGCATCCGGCTCGGGCGAGGAGTGCGCCACCAGTTCGACGTCGGCCTTCAACGAAAGCTCTTCGATCCCCTCTTCGTAGGCGGCCTGGATTCGACTGTTGAGCATCGTACAGGGCGCGCTCGACCGGAAGCACTCCGTAAGTTTGGCCAGAAATCGATCGAGATCCTCACCCGCCAGGCCAACGACCAGCCCCGGATTCGTGCAGAACTGCCCGCCACCAAGCGTGACCGACGCAAACAGGCCGGTGGCGATCTCGTCGGCCCCGTCGGCGAGAGCTCCAGGTAGCAGGAACACCGGATTGATCGAACCCATTTCCGCGTAGACGGGGATGGGGATCTCACGAGCCGACACCGCATCGAACAGGGCTCGACCCCCGGCCAGAGAGCCCGTAAAGGCAACGGCCTGAATCCCGGGATGGCGGACCAGAACCTGGCCCACCTCGGCCTGCTCGCCGTGCACCATGGAGAACCAGTCGTCGGGATATCCCGTGTCGGCCAGGGCTTTCTGGATGGCTACCGCCGTCATCTCGCTCGTGCCAGGATGGCCCGGATGGGCTTTCACCACCACCGGGTTGCCCGCCGCCAGGGCCGAGGCCGTGTCGCCGCCGGCCGCCGAGAAGGCGAGCGGAAAATTGCCGGCGCCGAAAACGGCCACCGGGCCGATGGGAACCAGCATGCGGCGCACATCGGGTTTGGCCACTGGGCGGCGCCGCGAATCGGGAAGATCGATGCGGGCATCAACCCAGGAACCTTCTCGCACCAGGGCGGCGAAACCTTTCAACTGGCCAACCGTTCGAGCACGTTCCATCTTGAGCCGTGTTTGAGGAAGACCCGTTTCCGCTTCAGCCCGCTCCAGCAAGGGCTGCCCCAAGGCCTCCAACTCTTCGGCAACGTGTTCGAGAAGCTCAGCGGTCTTGTCGGTCGACACCGGGTCGCGCTCCTGAAAGGCCAACGCCGCCATTTCCGCCGCCCGATTGATCTCGTCGGCCCGCGCCTCGCAGAACGAGGGATCGAGCAATTCGCCTGTCGCCGGATTGCACGCCTGGAAGGTGTCTTCTCCCTCAGCCGAGAGAGTTCCGCCGATGAAGTTCTTTCCGTGAAGTTGCATGACGTGGACTCCTGGATGAGTGGTGCTTCAGGAAACTCGATTCTTCAAGGTCCCGATCGACTCGATCGTAATGGCGATCTCGTCTCCCGAGGCCAGGGTGAAGTCGGAATCGGGAACAATACCGGTGCCTGTCAGCAGGAAGCAGCCGGCAGGAAAACTGTTTTCGCGATACAGAAACGCCGTCAATTCCTCAGGCGTGCGTTTCATCCGGGCCAGTTCGGTGGCCCCTGAAAAGACAACGTCGCCAGCGCGAACGATCGTCATTTCGATCTTGGTGTTCTTCGGGAGCGGCCCTTCGGCCACGAGGATCCCGGGCCCCAAGGCACAGCATTGGTCGTAAACCTTGGCTTGGGGAAGGTACAGAGGATTCTCACCCTCCAGATCGCGGCTGCTCATGTCGTTTCCGATCGTGTAGCCGAAGATCTTGCCGGCCTGGGAAAGGCAGAGCGCCAGTTCCGGCTCGGGAACGTTCCACCGAGCATCGCCCCGGATCCGCACCTGCCCTTCGGTTCCCACGACGCGGTGGGGAGTGGCTTTGAAGAAGAGTTCCGGACGTTCCGCGTCATAGACACGATCGTAGCAGTCCGAGGCCGCGTCGGATTCCTCCATTCGTGCCGAGCGACTGCGAAAGTAGGTCACGCCGGCTGCCCACACTTCCTGGGAAACAAGGGGCGCCAGGGCAGGCACGTCAGGTGGGCCGCACGCTCGAGCGTAGACGAGATGCGCCCCCAGCCACTTGATCGGATCGTCTGCCCGAAACCAGTCGTCCCACAACACTTCGGGCAGGCGCATCCACTCCGAGTCGCGGCAGACCACCATCCCTTCCCGGGTTCGATAAACATGGAGCATGTCCGTACAGCCTTCCGTACGCGGAAACGTGACCTCCAACCCTCCGCGATCTCCGTCAGTTCAAAGTCATTTTATCCAAATACTTGGGAACGGAAACTTCCCACCCCCGATCGCCACGGATCTTTTCGGCCAGATCCAGGGCCCCTTTCTCTTCACCGTGAACCAGGAAAAGGTGTTTGGGGGGGGATTTGATGCCGTCAAGCCACTGGAGCAGGCCGTTGCGGTCGGCGTGGCCGGAGAAGCCCTCAATCCGCTCGATTCGCGCCTTGACAGTATGCATGCCGCCCAGAATCCGGACCTCGGGCTCACCGTCGAGAATCCTCCGACCCAGGGTCCCGTTGGCCTGGTAGCCCACGAAGAGGATGGTCGATTCGGGCCGCGAAATGTTGTGACGCAGGTGATGCTTGATCCGCCCCGCCGTACACATCCCTGAGGTGGCCATGATGATGACAGGACGCTTCTTCCGGTGAACGGCCTTCGATTCGTCCACGCTCTGCACCATCTGGAACCCGGGAAACTGGAAGGGGGCTTCCCCCGAATTGATCATGGCCCAGGCCTCCTCGTCAAAGCACTCGTGGTGGCGTCGAAAGACCTTGGTGACCTGGGAAGCCATCGGACTGTTGAGAATCACCTCGACCTGGGGGATCTCTTCGGCGCGGATCAGCCGACCCAAGTGATAGAGCAACTCCTGGGCTCGTTCCACCGCAAAGACGGGGATGACCAGGTTGCCCCCCGCCTCGATCGTTTCCAGGATGACCTGTTGCAGCCGTCCGACAACATCGTTGGAGCCATTGTGGTTGCGGTTCCCGTAAGTCGACTCCATGACCACGTAGTCGGCTTCGGAGAAGACGACCGGGTCGCGGAGGATTGGCTTGTTCCGCTGGCCCAAGTCGCCGGAAAAGAGCAGCCTCCGCGTCTGCCCGTCGTGTGCGCAGACAACCTCCACGATGGACGAACCGAGAATGTGCCCCGCGTCGTGGAACGTCACGCGGACCTTGCCATTGATCGTGATTTCGCGATTGTAGGGAACCGGTTGAAGCAGGGGAAGTGTCTTCTGGACGTCTTCGGACGTGAACAAGGGGATCACAGGGTGCTTGACCTTGCGGCCTTCCTTGCGATGGCGTTTCCGCTTGTAGGCCGCATCTTCTTCCTGAATCCGGGCCGAATCTTCCAGAATGATCTCCGTCAGTTCCGCCGTCGCCTCGGTGGCATACACGGGGGCCTTGAGGCCCTCGGTGACCATGCGTGGGAGCATCCCGCAATGGTCGTTGTGGGCATGGGTCAACAGTACGGCGTCGACGCCGGCCATGTCGATCGGCGGCTCCTCCCAGTTTCGATCGGTCAAGGCTCGTTCCTGGTACACGCCGCAGTCGATCAGGATCCGGGTGTCGCCCACGTCGAGCAGATGCTTCGAGCCCGTAACCTGTCGATTCGCGCCGAGAAATTGGATTCGCACAGCAACTCTCCCAGGACCGGACCTGCCGGCAATTTTGGTGAACTTAGAAACCTCGCCAGAGTCTCGGTTTGCATCTTGTCTGGTTCCGTCCGCGAGGGCGAGGGCGGTTTGCTTGTTCGGCCCGCTGCGATCACCTATGATGGTGGGCCCCCACATTCGACTCCACACCCTACCCAAAACATCGGCCCGCCTCGTGGAAATATCCATGCCGTTCCTTTTCCTGCCTATGGTACGACCTGCAACCGAAACAACTGCCGGAAGCCCCCCGTCCCCAGCCCACTGCGGGTCCGCTCGAGGCCGGGCAATCCGGACAATCGCGGTTTTGCTCACAATCGTCGGAACGGGTCTTCCGGGCGTTCCGAGCCGTGCCGATGACCAGGCCCAGTGGGGCCGGGCATGGTCTCGCAACATGGCCTCGGCCGAGCGGGGCCTCGCCACGTCCTTTGAAGCCGGCCAGCGGGACCGCGATTCCGGGACCATCGACCCGGCAACCACCAGCCACGTCCGCTGGGTCGTGCCGCTCGGGAAGCGGACCTACACTTCCCCCGTCGTGGCCGACGGGCGGGTGCTCATCGGAACCAACAACGATCGCCCTCGCGATCTGCGGATTAAGTCGGACAGCGGCGTGCTGATGTGCTTCGATGCCGCCACCGGCGACTTCCTCTGGCAAATTGCCCGACCCAAGATCGATACCATCCGCTTCTTCGACGCTCCCGCCTCCGGCTGGACCTCGACCCCGGCGGTGGTCGGCCACCGTGTTTACGCGGTGAGCAATCGCGGCGAGGTCATGTGCCTGGACCTCTGCGGAATGGCCGACGGCAACGACGGGCCCTTTCGCGACGAAGCCGCCCTGCTGGCCACCGAGGCGACGCCCGACTGGAAACTCGGGCCCCACGACGCTGACATCCTCTGGTGTTTCGACATGGTCGCCCAGCTTGAAGTGCGCCAACACGACGCCGCGAACTGCTCGCCCCTGATCTACGACGGAGTGGTTTACGTCGGCACGGCCAACGGGCTCGGTGAGGAGCACAAGAAGGTCTTCAATCCGGCCGCGCCGACCCTCATCGCCCTCGACGCCGCCACGGGCCGGCTCCTCGCCCGGGACGGATTCGACGTGGGCGGCGACGTGGCCCACGGCCAGTGGAGTTCTCCCACGGTTGGTGAGGTGGGCGGCAAGCCCCGAATCTACTACGGCGCCGGCAACGGGGTTATCTACGGTTTCGATCCGGTGCAGCCCGATTCGCCTTCAGAGCAGGTTGCCGTCATGAAGCCCGTCTGGAAATTCAACGGTCAACCCGAGGCCCAGACGGGAGCGACGCGACCTTTCGAGCCCGGGCGGGGCAGCACGTCTTTCGCCGTTCTGGCGACGCCGGTCTTCGTTCGCAACACGCTCTACGTGGCCTTCTCCCACGATCCCTGGATCGGCAAAGACGACGGGTGGTTTGCCGCGATCGATGTGGCCGGCAGTGGCGATGTCACCGGGCAGGCGCTCCGCTGGGGTTTCCACGAGATCAGCGACAGCCTGTCGACTGCGGCCGTTGCCGACGGCCTGGTCTATCTGGCCGACAACGCGGGAACCATTTACTGCCTGGATGCCGAGACCGGCGAGTTCCAGTGGAGCCACGAGGCGGGCGGAAACATCTGGGGCTCCACCCTCGTGGCCGACGGGCGGGTCTTCGTGGGCAACAACCGAAAGAAACTCTGGATCCTGGCCGCCGGCCGAGAACTGAAGGTGCTCCAGGAGATCCCGCTTCCCGACCAGATGTTCTCCACCCCCGTGGCCGCCAACGGCGTTCTCTACCTGGCCACCCACCGCGATCTCTACGCGATCGAGTGATCTCCCTCCCCAGTGAGCTTGCGAGCGAGGGGGAGGGCCGGGGAGGGGCAGCAGCGTCACTCGCCGAGATGAACCGCAGAAGGATGAAAGGGGGCGGGAGAAGAGGAACGCTGGCGGCGGCGGGATGCCACCGCTACTTCCTTAAGGAATGCAGCACTCCAACTCTTCGCC
This sequence comes from Thermoguttaceae bacterium, assembly GCA_963674575.2. GTDB lineage: Bacteria > Planctomycetota > Planctomycetia > Pirellulales > Thermoguttaceae > JAAYAY01. Next base: position 1,320,460 of record CAXXQT010000003.1, on the reverse strand, counting down.
CGCGATCGTGCCCAGCGCTCCCCAGGTACCGAAATTGCTGGGCCCTTTTGTTACCTCCGGGCCGATCATGTCGCCGCAGTAGATCGTTTCCGAAATGAAATGGACGGAGCCGTCGGCCATCAAGCAGTTGATTCCGCCGGGGTGATAGCTGCTCGGAGGAATCATGCCCCAGTCGAAGCGAGGCTTCCCGTCCACAATGGTGCCGTTCGCTCCCAGGCAGGCCGGACTGTTGGGAGCCAGCACGGTTGTGAAGGCGCCGAAGGGGAATCTGCCGTTGGCCCACATGGCAGGCGCCATGTTCAGCGTTGCCGCGGCGCCAGCCAGGGAGGGCGGATACCATCCAGAACCCATTCCATAGCCGTAGTCGTCGTAGTCGTAGTCCTCGTACTCCGATGAGTCATCGGAAGGCGGCGCCTCGTCCGTCTCCTCCGTTTCCTCGGGCTCCACGAGTTCCTTCAAGCTCTCAACGTCGGTCGCGATGCCCCATTGCTCGATATTGTACCGGCTGCCGGCCATTCGCGGGGCAATCGCCCGTTCCGCCATGGCGATCGTGTTGCTCGTGCCGTCGGTGATCGCGGCGATACTGACGGCCGAATTGCGGCCGAATACGCCTCGCGGAAAGGGACGCGCTTCGTTGTGGGCGATCACGTCGCCCCACGAAAGCCTATAGTTCGTCTGGCCTGGCTCGCCGGGACGATGGTAGGTTTCGCAGTCGGAGGGGCAAAGGAGAATCCGCGGCTGGATGAACCAGGGACGATAGCTGCGAATGGCCGGGTTGGCCGTCACGTCGGGCTGCGGACCGAAACGGCAGAAGTGGATCCCGTCGTAAGTCTGAGGCTTATCGAGCAGGTCAAAGAGCGTCGGCTCGTCCAGGCGCGCCATAAGCGGGGCCAGGCCGCTGAGTTGTCTCATGTTGCAGGTCAGGGCCGTGCCGTCAGCCGTTCCACCCTGGCCAAAGGGAAACACGTTCCAGCTATCGTGATAGGTTTGCAGGGCCATACCGATTTGCTGCAGGTTGTAGACGCACTTGGACCGCCTTGCGGCTTCGCGTGCCGCCTGAACGGCAGGAAGAAGGAGGGCCACCAGGATCCCGATGATGGCAACGACCACCATGAGTTCCACAAAGGTGAACGCGGCGCGCCGGCCCTGAGATCGCATCCCCAAGTCTCCCATCTATCCGACTCTCCTTCCCACCTCGTATTTCGTCAACCGACTTCGGAGCGGCCACAGGTCTTTTGTAGGGGAAGCCGACCTGGGGTTCAAGCATCTTGCTGGTTGGGCCAGGAGAACTACCCTCACGAGGACTGGTCCATTCTTCGGTCGGCAAGGCATATTGGTGAACATGCGCCGACCGAAAACATGAACCTGTCCCCTTCCTTCACGACTTGGCCGTTTTCCTGCCATCTGAGCCAGGATCCAACGCCTCCTGGGCCTGCCGGACTCCCCTCTCGAGGGGCCAAGGGATTGACGCGGACCAGCGGCTGAAATAGGCTCCCTGGTGTGGAAAGTCTGTGGAACAGAGGGGATTTTTTGTTTCCGTTGGGCGATCGACGCTGACGCCTCGATCATCCCGACCGACTGAAATCGGCTGAGAGAAGCTTGGCGGTCGTGACAGACCAGGGCCATTTCCCGCGGGTGGGGAGATTCGCCATGACTGGTTTGGTCGGCGACTCCCGGCGCTTTCGGTCCTCTAGCAAGGGGAATCTTATGCGCCTCTGTCTTCTGTGCGCGAGCTTGGCGGTCTTTCTGGGTCTGGCGGGATGCGAGCCCGAGTCACTTCGCGACGGACCGGAAATGGTCAAGGTATCGGGAACGCTTACCCTCGACGGCGAGCCCGTGGCCGGGGCCCATATCCGGTTCAGTCCGGAAGGGAAGGGACCGGCCGCGTTTGCCGAGACCGACACGCGGGGTCGATACCAACTGCGGACCTTCGATCCGGGTGACGGCGCTATTCCCGGCAAGTACCGAATCTCGGTTACCAAGGAAGTCACCGAAGGCGTCGTGGAGTTCGAGAGTCAACAGGAGCGGGAGGAGTATCTCAAGAAAAACGGGCGTCCCACCCGGAAAACCACCAATGCCCTGCCCCAGAAATTCGGGAATCCGGAAACCTCGGACCTTGCCGCCGAGATCAGCCTGGCCGGCTCAAAACGCGTGGACCTGGAATTGACGAGCAAGTGAGGGGCAGGCGATCAATCAGGAGCAATCGCTCCTCGGAGTAGACGGAGAGAACAGAGCCCTTCTACTCTGTTCTCTTTGTTGACTCCTGTTCGCAGTTCCCCCCCCCATAACTCGAAATGCCGAAGCCGTTTCTGAGTTATTCCCAAGGGCGCAAAAAAACCGGCGAGACGCGCTCCCCCCGGGCGCGGCCGCCGGTCGCAACGCCTTGGGGCGTTGCCTTATACGTAGCGGTGGCATCCCTGCCGCCGAAATGGTCTTCCTTCTCGCAGCCTATTCTCGTTCCCAGAGCAACTCGCTGCCCGCACGGGATCCCATAGCGCCCCAGACCCCATAAGGACTTGGTCCGGAGACAACCTCCGGATGGGTCAAGTTCCCCGTGTCGATCTGGTCGGAGATGGCCTGGACGGAACCGTCGACCATCAGCCCGTTGACGCCACCGGGGTGATGACTCGACGGCGTAAAGATTCCCCAGTACCACCAGTCCACGTCAGCAATGCAACTGGGGGCGTTGGGAGGCAGCACGGTGGTGAATCCGGTGAAGACGGGTCGCCCGTCGCACCAACGCTGCCCCGACAGGGGACGCGGGACGATATCGAAGAGCAACTCGTTATGCATGCCTTCAGCCAGGGCGCATCGGGTAGGGTCTCCCCTGAGTTCGTCGGCGATTCCCGTGCCTCCGATCGTCCCCCGGTTTCTGGAAATCCCCGTCTTGACTTGCGTGTAGTTGTCGTTGCCGGCAACACAGCGTTCCGAGAACATGATCGTGTGGGTGGTTCCGTCCTGGACATCCTGGAAGCTGTTCTGGACCATGAAGCCAAACACGCCGCGAGGCTGGGGGACCAGATCATTGTTCATGATCGTATCGCCCCGGCTCATGACATAGTTGACCCGGCCGAAATCACGCTTGTCCTTCTTACTGCCCTCGTCGGATGGGCACAGAAAGGCCGGAACCGACATGTCCCAGAGGGGATAGTAGGGATCGCCATCGAATTTATCCGGGTGTTTTCCCCAGGGCCAGAAGACGAAATCATCGTCCAGGTTTTCGTAGCGATTGCTGATTGCTTCGTAGAGCGACATTTCTTCCAGATAAGGAAGGAGGCTCACCAGGCCGCTCATCGTTTCCCGATTGGAGGTGAGCCGGTTGGGCCCCATGGTCCCGCCTCGGCCGAAGGGGAAGCAGTTGTTGGTGTCGTGATACTGGTGCACGGCCAGCCCAATCTGCTTCAGATTGTTCTTGCACTGGGACCTTCGCGCTGCTTCGCGTGCCTTCTGGACGGCCGGAAGAAGAAGGGCCACCAGGATCGCAATAATCGCGATGACAACAAGAATTTCGACGAGCGTGAAAGCTCGCCTGAATGAGATGCGCGACATGAGAAGGACTCCTGGAACTGGAGAACACGGATCATGGCGAAATCACCATCCCGACCGCCAGCCCGCCGCAAGCGGCCGGTGTACAGGGGTATTTCTTCTCGTTCCGGAGCCTCTTCCCGTTCCAGGGGCTCGGTTCAGCGAACCGAACTATGCCCTCATTCTTAGACAAACGCGGAGCTTTTGCAAGGAAATATCGGCCCCTATCCGCGATTTTCTTGCTCCCGTCGTGGAACGACCCAGGGCATGGAAATTGGCGAACTTGCGCGTAGCAATTACCCCCCGGTTAAGCGGATAAGTTTAACAAGTCGACGAGCGAGAAATGGCCAGTGAAGTCTCGACCTCATCAACGGGGCTTCATTTCTCCAAAAGCTGCCTGGCTTCGGCCTGGGCTATCTCGAACGCTTCATGCATGGGCTCGTCGGTCGACAGAGCAACGGCCGAGGCGGTTTCGTACCATCGGTGAGCTTCCTTCTCATTGCCCAGCCGAGCGTGGGCCATGGCAAGAAACAGGGCAGCAAGGGGGAGCGGCTTGCCCTCGAGTTCGATGGATTTTTCGAGTGGCTGAATAGCCTCCTGCCAGTTTCCTGCCCGATAGTGAACCAGGCCAAGCGTCTGATAGTATTCCGGCACGTCGGGCCTGTGGAGAAGGGCCATTCGGGCCAGTTCCACCGCGTTCTCCGCCACGCGAAACTCCAAGTCGGGAGAGGTGGCAATGACCCAGGCCAGGTCGTTGTAAATCGCAGCCAGCTCGCGATGCTCCTTGGAATCGGCGGGCGTGGCCGACACCGTTTCTTCCAGCAATTCGATGGCCCGACGATAGTACTCTTCGGCCGTCATGTAGATCAGTTCGCTGCGCTGTTTCTCCTTTTCGGCGCGGTCGCGAGCCTGGTCATGGCGGCGGGCAAGGCGACGCTCATGAACGGCGACAAGCGGACCTGCTACGGCCAACGCGATCACCAGCCCGCCGAGGAGGAAAACCATCATCGCCAGGAGCGGATTCCGCGCACACCAGCGTCCCACCCGGGCCGCCAACCTGACGGGCCGAGCGGCAACCGGCCTGCCGTCCAGAAACCGCTCGAGATCGTCGGCCAGTTCGCCGGCCGAGTCGTAGCGCTTGCGCCGGTCCTTCTCCAGGCACTTCAAGCAGACGGTTTCGAGATCGCGCGGCACGGAAGTGTTCAGCGTACGTGGCGACGGGGCATCCTGCTCCGCCACCTGGCGGAGGAGTGAATTCAAGTTGCCGCGAAAGGGGCGTTCTCCCGTCAGCATCTCGAAAAGAACAACGCCCAGCGAGTAAACATCGGCGCGGTGATCCGCTTCGTGCGACTCGCCCAGGGCCTGTTCCGGGGCCATGTAGGCAGGCGTTCCGAGGATCCGACCTTCGAGGGTGATGCTCGTTTCGGCCGGCTCTCGCTTGGCCAGGCCGAAGTCGACCAGGTGGGGCTGGCCGTCGCCGTCGATGAGGATGTTCGACGGCTTGAGGTCCCGGTGGACGATGCCGGCCTCGTGGGCGTGCCCAAGGGCCCGAGCCGCCTTGGCACAGAATGCGGCCGCCTCCCGAGGCGTGACCGGGTGAACCGTCAACCAGTCGGCCAGGTTCGGCCCGTCGATCAACTCGTGGACGAGATAGGCCTGGCCGTCTTCGTATCCGAGTTCCAAAACCTTCACGATGTTGGGGTGGTTGAGCCGGGCCGTCGCCCGGGCCTCGTGAAAGAACTCCTCGGCTTCCATGGCGGAAACGCGATCGCGGTAGGCGATCTTGACGGCCACCGTGCGATCCAGTTCCCGATCGCGCGCTCGCCAAACCGAGCCGAATCCGCCGGCGCCCACTTCCTCCAGGAGGTCGAACCGGCCCAGACTGCGCACGTGCCGATCCGACTCCGAGATCAGGCTGAAGCGATGTCCGCACGCGGAACAGGCAAGGTTCCGCAGCGTGGAGTCGGCGCAGGTGTCGACCGGCCCGGCACAATTGGGACAGCGGACTCGCACCACGGGCATCTCGTCCGACTCGCCCAGCCCGGCCCGCAGCAGGCAGCCCTGGCACAATCCGCCGAGAACTTCCTCGGAGACGATCGCATTGCACTGGGGACAGCGGTTTGGGGCGGGCATGGTTGGAGAGAAGGTCAATATAAGGGGAAATCAGAACTGATTCTTGAGTTTAGACGGATGGGGGGGGAATGCAAGGGAAACCATGTTTGGCGGAAATCTGCAAATAGCACTATACTCGGTCAGTGAGAGGATGGAGCAGGCTGGTGGGCAGGCCAAGGGGACGACAATGGCTGAAATGGAACAACGCCACACACGCCTGGCCTTGGTGGATCTCTTGGTGCTGACCGCGGCGTTCGCCCTCGCCTTCTCGTGGCTCTCGCTGGACGATGCCACGTGGAACCGAAGGTCGCAGGAAGACGTGAAGCTTGGCTACCGAGAGCCGGAGACGTGGCCGGGGTCGGACCGTCTGTTCTACGGAACGGTGCTGGGCCTGTGCTTTTCCGGGCCGATGGTCCTGGTCACCCAGGGCTTGTTTCTCGGACGTCACCAACGTCTCACTCGCGGCGAATGGTTGTGGCTGAGTCCGAGTATCTGCTACCTGGTAGGCGTCGGCGGCGGCGCAACCCTCGCGAACAGCTCCCAAAAGTTGGCAATGCTATGGGTCTGCTGCTGCTTTGTGGTCCAGTTGTCGCTCGGCTTCTTCGCGGGCGTGGTGCTGTTCGTGGATCTTACCGTTCCCAAGAAAGGGAGACTGTCGCTGCCATGGACCCACACGTTCGGTTGCATCGCCTGCCTTGCCGTTTCCGTGTCCGTGGTGTTGATCGTGTTACACGAATGGTTGACCGGTTCGGCAATCTAACTCGATGCATCAGCCTTTCTCCGGTCCCGAACTCGCCCAGAGAAGCACCGTATCTTCCTCCACCAGTTGCCCGCGGACCATGCGCGTGAAGCGGCGTTGCTCCTCCAGACCACTCTCACGAGCCCACAGGATCGCAGCAGGATTGTCGAGAGGAACATCAGTGAACACGGGCTGCCCTTCTCGCTGCCCCAGGGCCCAATCGGCGAGGGCGACGCCAGTTTCGGCCGATCGGGCCACGGCCGGACCGATCTGAGTGGCGTTTGCGCCCGGACGAAGCATGGTGTATCCCTCGATTTGTCCGCCGGCTCGAATCACTCGAACGCTCGCTGGGTTCTCGATCACCAAACGTTCGAGAAGACGCCAGCGGTCGGTGCCCGTGGCTTCGTGGTCGAGGGCCGCCAGCGATTCAAGATCTCCTGGGGCGGCCTGGTCGCCTTGAGTGACGGGCCTGTTGCCTTGGGCGATCCCTTGCATGCGGACGAATTCGCCTTGGGCCGCAAAGCCGATCCGCTCGTAGACGGGACGGCCGAAGTGGGTCGCATCGAGACGCACGGAAGTGACCGATCGTGTCTCCAGATAGTCGATCGCTCGCTTGACCAACGCGCTGGCGATTCCCCGGTGGCGATAGGACTCGTCGACGAGCACCATGGCAATCCAGCCCACATGCCCGAACGTGCAGGTCGTAGTGGTCGCCACGGGCTGATCTTCCCAAAGGGCCACGAAGCAGCCTTCCGGCTCCAGGTCGAGGAACCGCCGCCAATCGGCAGGAAGTTGGTTCCAGCCCGCCTGGTCTTTTAGCCGCATTCCGAGCGGAATGTCGCAAGATGTCATCGCGTGAATCGAAAGACTCATAAAGTGGTCCTTGAAGGTAGACCCTGCTTCAGCCCGGCTGCTGCCGTTTTTTTTCTGAGGAGACGTTGCAGCGACAGGAACGGGAAAATCTGCAGCCGGGCTTTTTTGAAGTCCCCGGCGGTTGAGGACAAGAGCCGGGCTACCTCCGCAAGCCCCTACAATCATGCTGCCTGATGTGAGATGGTCAATTCAAGAGCCCGGCTACGCTACTTCAGCCCGGCTGCTGCCGTTTTTTTTCTGAGGAGACGTTGCAGCGACAGGAACGGGAAAATCTGCAGCCGGGCTTTTTTGAAGTCCCCGGCGGTTGAGGACAAGAGCCGGGCTACCTCCGCAAGCCCCTACAATCATGCTGCCTGATGTGAGATGGTCAATTCAAGAGCCCGGCTACGCTGGTTCAGCCCGGCTGCTGCCGTTTTTTTTCTGAGGAGACGTTGCAGCGACGGGAACGGGAAAATCTGCAGCCGGGCTTTTTTGAAGTCCCCGGCGGTTGAGGACAAGAGCCGGGCTACCTCCGCAAGCCCCTACAATCATGCTGCCTGATGTGAGATGGTCAATTCAAGAGCCCGGCTACGCTGGTTCAGCCCGGCTGCTGCCGTTTTTTTTCTGAGGAGACGTTGCAGCGACAGGAACGGGAAAATCTGCAGCCGGGCTTTTTTGAAGTCCCCGGCGGTTGAGGACAAGAGCCGGGCTACCTCCGCAAGCCCCTACAATCATGCTGCCTGATGTGAGATGGTCAATTCAAGAGCCCGGCTACGCTGGTTCAGCCCGGCTGCTGCCGTTTTTTTTCTGAGGAGACGTTGCAGCGACAGGAACGGGAAAATCTGCAGCCGGGCTTTTTTGAAGTCCCCGGCGGTTGAGGACAAGAGCCGGGCTACCTCCGCAAGCCCCTACAATCATGCTGCCTGATGTGAGATGGTCAATTCAAGAGCCCGGCTACGCTGGTTCAGCCCGGCTGCTGCCGTTTTTTTTCTGAGGAGACGTTGCAGCGACGGGAACGGGAAAATCTGCAGCCGGGCTTTTTTGAAGTCCCCGGCGGTTGAGGACAAGAGCCGGGCTACCTCCGCAAGCCCCTACAATCATGCTGCCTGATGTGAGATGGTCAATTCAAGAGCCCGGCTGCTGTCGCCTGTTTCCGAGGAGACGTTGCGCCAAGAACCTACAGTCTCCAGCCTACAGTCTCCAGCCTTCATCCTTGGCCCCCCGATCAAGGAGATTGGCTGCCTGGGGACTTGACGCGGGCGGGGGGACTCACAATAACGATATGCGATGATGGACGAACACACATTCACTGGCGGGGTATTTTCTGACACGATCGACGGTGGCCGAGCCGGTGCCGAGATCGAGTTGTCGCCGATGGGAATTCGCGCGCTCACCCTGGACGGGGATCGGTTCGAAATTCCGTTCCGGGAATGCCAGTTGGAAATCGGCGGTTTCAGCGGGCGCATGGTCTTCTGCCGCAATCAGGACCGCAGCATCACAATCTATTGTGAGGATCGCACGTTTCCCTCGGCCCTGTCCAGTGCCTCGGCGGGGATTCTCGACCAACAGCTTGGCGAGAGCCTGAAGCAGCGGCGCAGCGAGTCGCGGCGAGGCCGGTTGATTGTCGCCTCCGTGCTGGTTGTAATCATGCTCCTGTTGGTGGGGGGGTATTTCGGCGTTCAAATCGGGGCTCGGGCGGCCGTTCGCGCGGTGCCGGTGAGCGTCGACCGGGAAATTGGAACCATGGCCTTCGAGTCCATGGACCTGGAAGGCCCTGAGGTCACGGATCCCAAGGTCGTCCAAGCCATTCAGACCATGGTGGATCGCCTGGCTCCCTACGCAGCCCTCGACGGGCTGGACTTCGACGTCCACGTGATCGATTCTCCCATGGTAAACGCCTTTGCCCTGCCGGGGGGAACGATCGTGGTTTTTACGGGTTTGATCGCCGAATCGGACGAGCCTGAGCAGGTGGCCGGAGTGCTGGCTCACGAGATGGCCCACGCAACCCTTCGCCACGGGTTGCACCGAGTGGGACAGTCGCTCGGGCTTGCCGCAGGGCTTCATTTGCTCCTTGGGGATACACGGGGGGTTGTGTCGGCGGGGGCGCAACTGTTTCAATTGGCAACGATCAACAGCTACAGTCGGGACCAGGAAAACGAGGCGGACGCGGAAGGGGTCCGAATGCTTCACGAAGCGAACATCGACCCCATGGCCATGCCCCGCTTTTTTGAGCACCTCCGGGACAAAGAAGGGGATCTGCCAGGAGTTGTTTCCTGGATCAGCACCCACCCGCAACACGAAGATCGAATCGCCGCCATCAAGAGCCAGGTGGCAAGTCTGCCGAAGCGGCAGTACAAACCGATCGAGGTCGACTGGGCCGAAGTGCAGAAACGTGTGAATCACGAGCAACTCGAGCGAAGAGACGAGGACGCTGATGGAAGCTGAAATTCGCAACAAGCCTTCCTTCGCCAACATCCACGTGAAACTGGGGCCGGGCGAACAGATCATCGCCGAGGCCGATGCCATGGCGAGCATGAGTTCCGCAGTCGACATCCAGACGATGTGGAGCGGCGGGGTCGTGAAGGGGATCCTCCGCCGGATCTTCGGCAGCGAGTCCATGTTCGTCAACGTCTTTTCGACCGAGTCGGAAGGCGAATTGACGCTCACCCAACCGTTCCCGGGCGATATCGAGTGCATCGAGTTGAAGGGCAATACGCTCTATTTGCAGCCGGGCGCGTTCCTGGCCTGTGAACCAGGCGTGAAACTGGGGCTGGGCTGGGCTGGAATTCGGATGCTCATCGCCCGGGAAGGTCTGTTTCGCCTCAAGGTGAGCGGGACTGGCCGGATCTGGTTCGGGGCCTACGGCGGGATCTTCGAGCGGGAGATCGACGACGAGTACGTGGTCGACTCGGGACACCTGGTGGCCTACGAGCCGTCGATTCAAGTCCGCATCGGCATGGCCGGCGGGATTTTCTCGAGCTTCTTCAGCGGCGAGGGGCTGGTGACCAAGCTGACCGGCCCGGGACGAATCTACATGCAATCGCGATCGTTCGGCGGCCTGGCCGCCTGGACCAATTCGCACCTTTGGTAAAGCGTCGGCAGGCAGAACATTTCCCGAAGTCCTTTTCTCTTCATTTGCCATGCAATACGAAATTCTCGCTCAGCCAATGGCCTCGGCCGCAAAACTGACGCTTCAAGGCGGTGAATCGGTCACCTGCGAAGTGGGCGCCATGATCGCCATGTCCACCGGCTTCAACGTGGAAACCACCTCGCGAAACAAGGGTGGCGGTGGCGGCATCGTCAAGGGCCTGAAGCGGATGTTCGCCGGGGAGAACCTGTTCCTCAACCATTTCACGGCGACCCACGCGAACCAGACGCTGATCATCGGCCCCGGCTTGCTCGGCGACATCATCCACTACCCGATGCGGGGCGGAACGCTCATCGTGCAGGGCTCCAGTTGGCTCGCTTCCGCCACGGGGATCGACATCGACGCCACCTGGCAGGGGCTCGGCAAGGCCCTGTTCAGCGGCGAGTCCATGTTCTGGGTGAAGTGCAGCGGGGCAGGCGACCTGTTCCTCAACAGCTTCGGCGCCATCTACCCGGTGGACGTGAAGGACGAATACGTGGTCGACACGGGCCACATCGTGGCCTTCGAAGACACCCTGCAATTCAGCATCGGCAAGGCGAGCAAGAGCCTCATCGGGAGTTTTCTCGGCGGCGAAGGGCTCGTCTGCAAATTCAGCGGCCAGGGCCGGCTCTACTGCCAGAGCCACAACCCGCCGAGTTTCGGCAAGCTTCTCGGGCCAAAATTGAAACCGCGTTAACCCCGGCCCCCAGACCCAGGATCCAGCCCTCAGGCCAAATCTTCTCGGACTGCCATCATGATCGAATTCTCCTGCCCGTCGTGCCAGAAGCCTTACCGAGTCAACGACGACCTTGCCGGCAAGACCGCCAAGTGCAAGCAGTGCGGCAATGCGTTTCAGGTCCCCTTCCCGGAAGCGGAACCGGAAACGGACGAATATGCCGTCGCCGGCCAGCCGGCGGGCCAGGACGTGCCGGTTGCGGCCGTGGTTCCACCGGCGGCGTCGCAGACCCAGACCCCGGCAACCAACGAGGTGCTGTCGGGAGACACGGGTAACTTCCACTACGAAATCAGCCAACGTCCCGACTTCGCGCTCATCTCGCTCGGGCTGCAGCAGGGCCAGAAGGTGTTCGCCGAACCGTCCGCCATGGCCTCGATGACGCCCTCGGTAAGCCTCAAGGCCGGTTTCAAGGGCGGGCTGGGCAAAACGATCGGCCGGGCCCTTGGCGGCGAAAGCCTCATCATCAACACCTTTGAAGCTCAAGACGGTCCCGGAGAGGTCACCTTTGCCGCCGGCGTGCCGGGCGACGCCAGCTACTACCGGCTCCAGGGCAACACGCTCTATCTCCAACGCGGCGCTTTCATGCTGCACAGCGAGGGCGTGGAACTGACCGGCAAGTGGCAAGGCGCCAAGGGCTTCTTCAGCGGAGAGGGGCTCGTGCTGCTGAAGGCCTCCGGTACGGGCGACATCTTCTTCAACTCCTACGGCGCCATCCTCCAGGTCGACGTGAAAGACGAGTACATCGTCGATACGGGCTACATCGTGGCCTTCGAAGACACGCTCCAATACAACGTCACGATCCTCCCCGGCCTCCGTGCCGGCGGCAAGCTCAAGTCCTTCTTCTTCGGCGGCGAAGGCCTCGTCTGCCGGTTTTCTGGCCAAGGCAAAGTCTGGATCCAAACGCGGCACGTTCAATCGTTCCTCTCCTGGGTCCATCCCTTCCGACCCACGAAGAACAACTGATCGACAACGCGGTTGGTCCGCCGTGGATGCGTGAATCGGCAAATCGGGTGATGCCGCACGGACGCACCGACTTCCCCATCCGTGCCGAACCGATAAGATAACGGGGTGGTCAAATGCTGGTTTCGACGGTCATCTACCGTCGTTGCACCCAAGAATCAAGGAACGAGGCTCCCTATCCATGAAGATCCCAACCACGATCGTAGCGTCCCTGCTGTTGGCTTTGGTTTCCGCCTTCGCACGAGCCGATGAGGGCATGTGGCTGTTCAACGACCTGCCCAAAGCCCAGCTTGCCGAAAAATACGGCTTCACTCCGACCGACGCGTGGGCAGACCACGTCATGCGGGCGAGCGTTCGATTCAACTCGGGCGGTTCGGCGTCGTTCGTTTCCAGCACGGGGCTCGTTCTGACGAACCACCACGTGGGGGCCGACACGCTCCACAAACTGTCGACTCCCGAACGGGATCTCTTCGAGGATGGCTACCTGGCCGAACGACCGGAAGACGAGTTGCCGGCGCCGGATCTGGAGTTGAACCAGCTCGTGTCGATCGAAGACGTGACCGAGCGTGTGACGGGCGCGGTGAAGGACGGGATGACGACTGGCGAGGCCATGACCGCCCGGCGGGCCGTGATGGCGGCGATCGAGAAGGAATCCCTCGACGCGACCGGACTTCGCAGCGACGTGGTCACCCTCTACGGCGGCGCTCGCTATCACCTCTATCGCTACAAGAAATACACCGACGTCCGCCTGGTCTGGGCGCCCGAAGCGGGGATCGCCTTCTTCGGAGGCGACGCCGACAACTTCGAATATCCTCGCTATTGCCTCGACGTCTCGATCTTCCGTGTTTATGAGGACGGCAAACCGGCTCGGATCGAACACTTCCTCGAACCGGCCGCCGACGGGGTTCGCGACGAGGAAGTCGTCTTCGTTTCCGGCAATCCCGGGCGGACCCAACGGATTCTCACCGTGGCCGCTCTCAAGTATCAGCGGGATCACTACCTGCCCTTCGTGCTCGATTTCCTCCGCCGACGCGAGATCCTCTGGCAACAGTTCAGTCTGGAAGGGGAGGAGCAGGATCGGCGAGCCAAGGATGACCTGCTGGGCATCCAGAACTCCCGTAAGGCCCTGACCGGGCGGATCCAGGGGCTGCAAACGCCGGCCGTCTTCGCTGCCAAGGAGGCCCAGGAGAAAGCCTTGCGGGATCGAGTTGCCGACGACGAGAAACTCAAGGGGTATCTGACCGCCTGGGCGGCCGTGGAAGAAGCCCAATCCCGCCGGACCGCCTTGCTGGGCAAGACTGGCGGCTTCGCGGGCTCCGTCTATCCGATCGCGGAGCAATTGGTGTTCCTTGCCGCGGAAGACGAGAAGCCCAGCGGGGAGCGGCTCCGCGAGTATCGCGATTCGGCACGCGAATCGCTCCTGCAACGTCTTCTCTCACCCGCCCCGGTCTATGAGGACAAGGCCAAGGCGGAGTTGGCGGACTCCCTTGCCCTTTTTGTGGAGCGACGCGGCGGCGATGATGAATTGGTCGTCAAGGTGCTCAACGGGCAGAGCCCCGAGGCACGCGCCGCCGCCTTGGTCAACGGAACGAGTTTGATCGACGTTAAGTTCCGCAAACAATTGGCTGAAGGAGGCCGCAAGGCGATCGAGTCGTCGGATGACCCCATGATCCAACTGGCACGGCTCATGGAACCGGAAGCCCGCCGTCTCAGGCAGGAACAAGAAGAACTGGCCGAGATCGAGCGGGAGGCCTACGCCCAGATTGCCGACGCCTTGTTTGCGGTTCAGGGAACCAACACCTATCCGGATGCGACGTTCACGCTTCGGCTGGCCTACGGCCCCGTGGCTGGCTACACCGAGGCGGGCAACTTCATTCCGCCTTGGACGACGATCGGCGGCGCCTTCGAGCATGAAAAACGGCATGGAGCGAACGACCCATGGATTCTCCCGGAGTCATGGCGACGCTGCTATCAGAATCTGGATCTTGGGACCCCCATGAACTTTGTCTGCACGGCCGACATCATCGGCGGCAATTCGGGCAGCCCCGTCGTCAATCGCGAGGCGAAACTGGTCGGGGTGATATTTGACGGCAACATCCAGTCCCTCACGGCGAACTACTTCTATTCGGACGAGCAGGCCCGGGCCGTCTCGGTCGACATCCGCGCCGTGCTGGAGGCCCTCCGCAAGGTCTACGGCGCCGCCAGCCTCGCCGACGAATTGGGCCGCTGACGTCCAACATGGCATGCGTTATCAGCCCGTTGTACAAGTAGGTCATCGCTCGCCGAGCGGGACCTTGAAATGGCAAATCGCTCGACAGTTCAGGAACCGTGCGGCGCCCGGTACCTACCAGCGCGACTCGCGCCACGTTTTTCAACGGGTTGCTATGCACCGCTTGGGGGGATGTGAACAACAAGTGACGTGAATTCCCGGGAATCCTCCCTTGGGGCCGCCGAAATCGGGTTCACTTCCCCACTGCGATGCGTATGATGTCAAGTGAGTCCACCGAGCATGAAAAGCGACGTGAGGCAGCCGGTCATGGAAATCACTCCTGAAAACGATACGTCGATTCACGAGCCGGAAAAACCGCTGAGAATTCCGATCGTGTCGCCCAATTTCTATCCCTTGACGGTCCTCTGCTGGGTTCTCTGCCTGGCAACCGTCGCGATCCTTGTTGGGCTTGTTTGCACGGAGTTCTTCGCAGGCTACACCTCCGTGTTAGATAGGCTGAGCGGTAGCTGATCGCCCCTTCCCAAAGCCGGAAGGGCAAGGCGAAAAGTCCGGGGGGCTCCGGGAAGCCGTCGGAAGGTTTGACCCCGACCTGCCCTGCAAGCATACTGGCAAACTGGCATTTTCCCCCGCATTCTCGCCTTTCGCGGTGAGAACAAGCCTTTCACCTCTTGCCAGTTTCCCGATGACTTCCCCACCCGGCCCACCCGATCGAGCGGCGTCCGATCTTCGCTGCAATGTTCCTTCCCCTTCGACCATCATGGCCGTGCTGGCAATCGTTGGCGCTGCTTGGGCCCTGTCGGGCGGTTGCGGCCTCCTGGCACGACCTTTCGCCAGCTCCTTGAGTTGGTGTGCCCTGGCCGTTGCCTGTGCCGCCGTCCATCCGAAGCGGACTGCGCGACGCCGTTCATGGGCGGTCTTCGGTCTCGGACTGCTCGTCGCCCTTCTCGCCTTATCATCGAACAACGACGTCGTTCGATTGGCAGGGCTTGCCCTCTTCGCGGCGGCTGCGTCAATCGATAACCCCGGTTCGTTCCGCTGCCGTATGCTGCGGATCACGGCGCAGGCCGTGGCGGTGCTCGCCCTCTATCGATTCAGCCTCGCGTCGATTCCGCTGGTGTGGCATCTTTCCGATCTTGTGGGCAGCTTGCTGGGACGAGCAGCATCGGTTTTCTCCGGACCGCTTTCCGTCGGCGCCACCTTCGCCGGGCTCGATCATCTGGTGCTGATGGCAGCATTGATCGCGGGCTGGGCCATCGAGTTGCAGCGACCGCGTCTGCGTGCCGTATTGCTGGCCGTGTCGGCGGTTGTCGTGGGCCAAATGGTCTACCTTCTGTGCCTCTCGCTGGCAATGGATCTGGGACGCTTATTGCCAGCGCCGTTGGTGCCTCCCACACCGGATCCCTACGTGCCTCCCGACTGGGTTTGGTCGGGCGCAGTCCGAGCGTGGTTGCCATGGAACGTGCCGGTGGTTGCCGTGTTGTGGCACCTTGGGGTCGTGGCCGCCATGCTCCGTTGGGCCGTCTATCGCCCGGCCGAACCGCCGGCAGGGGATACGCAGGATATTGAAAATGCTCTCTGGAAGACCTGGGCGCCCCTTGCTGCGGCGGCCTTGCTGCCCGTGGTGGGCCTCCTCTCGTTTGGGGCAAACGGTTTGGATAAGAAAACCGTTCTGGCTTATGACCCGGGCAACCTCGACTGGAATGTGCCGGTGCACGGACGCTACGGGGCTGATTCGTCCGGCCAGTTCGGAATGCTCCCGGCTTTCGTGGCGAGCCTCGGCGGTCAATTGGAGCGTTCTTCCGATCTGACGCAGGAAGAACTGGATGGCGCGGATCTACTCCTGGTGATCCAGCCAAGCCGCCCCTGGCCCGAGGATGTGCTCGCTCGGGTACAGGATTATGTCCGGCAGGGCGGATCGTTGCTCGTTGCCGCAGGGCCTTACCTGCAAGACGCCAGCAGCGCCAGTTCCCACAATGCCCTGCTGGAGCCCCTGGCCATTCCCGTGCGATACGACACGACCGTCAGCCAGACAGAAGCCTGGCGAAACAGCGTGCAGACCGCGGCCCACCCGGCCACGACGGGGCTGGACGATAATCGGGATCGCTTTGGAATGGCCCTGGCCGCCCCAATCGACCTGCCCTGGTCAGCCTCGCCGCTACTGGTGGGACGCTGGGGCTGGAGCGACCCGGGCAGCGATTTCCTGCTTACCCAACGAACGCGCTGGGATCCCGGCGAACGGCTTGGTGATCTGGTTCTGGCAGGACAACGCCGCGTGGGGCGGGGTACGGTCATCGTTCTTGGCGATAGCGTCTGCTTAACCAACCAGGGCAACGTACGAACGAGCCGCTTCACCGCGCGTCTCCTTTCCTGCCTGGCCAACAAGGCAAGTTCCCCGCTGGCCTGGTGGCGGCAACTGGTGACCTTGACGCTCGCGGGCATCTTGATCGCGTTCTGGACGGGTTCAATCTCAACCGAGATGCTTGCCGCATCGTTGCTGGCGTTTCTGTTGGGATGCGTCTCCACGGAGTCCTTAACCAACCGGCTGGCAGAGGTGTTTCCGGACGGGAACTCGACAACCCCAAACTGCCTGGCCTACATCGATGCCTCGCACCTGGGAGCTTACAGCGAGTCTCCATGGCTGTCCGACGGGATCGACGGGCTTGCCCTGACACTAATGCGAGACGGCTATCTGGTGCAACTCGCCGACGACCTGAGCGAAGCACGCCTCCGCCGCGCCGGTCTTCTCGTTTCGATTGCCCCGGCCCGTTCCTTCTCTCCCGGCGAACGTCGGCGTGTGAAGCAATTCGCGGAAGACGGGGGCGCGCTGGTCGTGATGGCGGGAGCCGTCCAAGGGCGAAAGGCGAATGAACTTCTGGGGCCGTTTGGCCTTCGCGTCCCGGCAGCCTACCACCGCCCCGGCTCGACCGAGCCGGACTCAAAACCCCTGGGCTGCCTCTTCCGCCCTTATCCGGACTACGAGAAGTCGCTGGCGCCGGTCTTGCTCCATGCGGGCTGGACCATGGATCTGCAGCACCGCAACCATGAAGTGAAATCCATCCTTTCCACCCAGGTCGAAGGCCAGGCCGTGGGCGAGCCGATTGTGGCGTATGCCGCGGCAGGCCAAGGACTCGTCGTCGCCATTGCCGACACGGGTTTTGCCTGGAACGAGACGCTGGAAACGCCGGACGGCGGCACGTTGTCCGGGGGACGCCACAACGCCTGCTTCTGGCGATGGCTGGTCGGGCAGCTTCCCGGCCGCGAGCCCTGGTCGCCGCCGCCCTACGATTGGGAGGCCCGACGGTTCAAAGCAGACACTCCCCGTCAAACCAGCGAGGAGGCCCAGCCATGATACGAAACTGGCTTGCCGTCGGACTCCTCAGTGCGTCGTGGATGTGGGGACTGGAATTCTACACGCCCGTCAACGGATGGCTTTGGCTCGTCTGCCTGCTCGGCGCGGTCCTCCTGATGGTGGAACCGCCCCGGCGCCCACTGTGCCGGATCGACGCCACAATCGCCCTGCTTCTGCTGCTGCCCACGATCTGGATGCTCGGCTGGCCCCATCGGGCAATTCCGTTCGGGTTGGTCGTGGGACTGCTGCCTTTCGCGCTTGGGAGTGCCCCGCAGCGTGTGGCAGCCCTTGGTTGGGGCATCGTGCGATCTTCCCTGGTTCTGGCGGGGCAGGCAATCGCGCTGTATGCCTACTGCCTGACGACAATGCGAAGCCACGATCTTCCCTGGCCCGGCCCGCTCCTGGTCGGCGCAGTTGCTCGGCTTCTGGGAGCCGATGTGTCGGTCGACGGTTCGAACGTGGTGGTCTTCTCTACCGCGGGACCGCAGCGGCTGGGCGCTACCTGGGAACTCGTTTTCGATCCGGTCACCATGGTTCTCCTGGCCGGTTCGCTCGTATTGATCAGCCTGTGGAGTTGGGAAGACCGCTCGTGGCACAAGGGCGAGAACGTCTTGCAGAGAGTCCGGCCGTGGCTGGCCCACGCAGGGTTCGCCTTTCTGGCGATCGGCCTTTGGATTCCGGTTCGCCTGGCCCTGCTGGTCGGGTTGTTTCTGCACCGGGAAATGCGAGCCCCGGAGGCGTTGAAACTCACGGTGATGAACCAGTTCTTCAGCCCCTGGGTCTTGGTGTTGGCCGGCCTCGGGGCACTGGCGAGCCTGGCCTGGTGGGTCCGGCGTCGCCCCCCGGAAGTCGCGGTATCGGATCCCGAGGCAAGTGTCAGCCTCACGGAAACCCGCCGCCGGGCGTTGGCCGCCACCGTGCTCGTCGCCTTGGTGGGACTTGCCACAACGTTGCTGCTGCTCGACCCCATCGGCCGGCCGCGAGGGGGACGCGTGACCGTTGTGGAACGCCACTCCGAATGGGAGCCAAGCGATCGACCGTACGATAAGGTGTCGTACGGCGAGGATCCGTCCTACAGCTACACGGCCATCTACGACTACTGCGGACAGTACTTTGAAACGTCGCGGCTCCTGGAAGACGAGAAGATCGACACGGCTCGGCTGTCCCAGTGCGATGTGTTGGTCATCAAGACGCCGACCGCGCCCTATTCGGACAACGAGATCCGAGCGGTCCTGCGGTTCGTGCAAGCCGGCGGCGGACTGCTGCTCATCGGAGAACACACCGACTTCAAGCACACCGGATCCTGTCTGAACCAGATTGCAGATCCCCTCGGGTTCAAGTTCCGCCCCGACAACCTGTTTGGGGTTGGCGCCCCCTACGTGCAGCATGTCTATCCGCAACGATTCCCCCATCCGGCCGTTCGCAACGTGCCCGTGATTCGCTACGCCAACTCGTGCTCGATCGATCCCGGATGGAGTTGGGGGCGTGCGGCCGTCTGGAATACCGGGCTCTGGGGCCTCGACGCCGACTACAACATGGCCAACTTCTTCCCCGAGGCGTACTACCGCCCGGAAATGCGGTACGGGGCCTACATCCAATTGTGGGAAACACGCCACGGCAAGGGACGTGTGCTCGCCTTCACCGACTCGACGGTGTTCTCGAACTTCAGCACCTACGAACCCGGCAAGGCCGAGTTGATGCTGGATATGCTCTCCTGGCTGAATTGCCGCAGCGTCCTCGATCGACAAGGGATGAGGCTTTTTGTCCGCCTGGTGGGGCTCGTCCTGCTCGCCGGTACGATCTGGCTTGTCGTCACCCGCCATCCGCGAAGCGGAAACCCATGGCTCGTCTGGCTGGCATGCGTCCTGCTCGGCTACCTGGGAGCCACCCAGGCGATTGCGGCCTGGCAAAAAGGAGGCCTTCCCGAGTGCGAGCGTCCTCTTGTCCGCGTTGTCATGGACCGGACGGTTTCCCGGGTGCCGCTCTCCGAGGGCGGTTTCACTCCGGACCCCGGCGGCTACGGGTTGCTCGAACAGTGGATCCCCAGGCTGGGCTACTACACGGTGCGAGCGGTCGATGAAGAGGCCTTTTCGGGCGATGTCCTCCTCGTCGTGTCGCCCACCGAGTCGGTCACGGAGGCGTACCGGCAGCGGCTGGTTCAGTGGGTCACTGAGGGCGGCAAGTTGATCGTCTTCGATTCGCCCGACAGTTCCGGGACGACGGCGAATAGCCTTCTCTGGCCCTTCGGCATCTCGGTCTACCATGCCAATGCAACTCGAGGGCCTCTGAAGTTCGAGGATTCCGACTGGCCGGGCATTTCCGTTCCTGGAGCGTGTGTCGTAGAGGGAGGAGAACCCTTTGCCTGGGTCGGCGATGTCCCGGTAGCGGCAAGGGCCCGATTGGGAAAAGGAACGATCACGGCGATCGGCTTCGGATGGCTGATGAACAACGAAAACATGGGCGGCACGTGGTTCACCGAGCCCGAACCGGCCTCGCTAAAAGTCTACGAAGTTCTGTTTGCCCTGATCGAAGCCGTAGTGGAAGACAGGTTCATCAGCCCGCCGGACAAAAGCGCGAGTGAACCAGCCGAAACTCCGGAAGCAGATCAGAATTGATGGGCATTATGTAGTGGGTGGCCCTGATGATTTTTCCGCACTCCGTCGCCCCATTTCTGTTGACAGAGTCGGAAAATCGTCAGGGCGGCGAAGCTGCAAGAGGTACGCAACAAACCGACACCACCTCATGGCCGGCATACTCTTCCACCCGTGATGTCACCTTCGAGCAGAGCTGCGACTCCTTCGGCAACCCCACTGTCGGGACTAATTCAACAAACGGGATGATTCAAAGGGGTACGCGACTGGCGCAAGGTGTTTCCAGAATGCATCTTACGCAGCACCCCTGGTGACTTCATTTCCCGACCTGCGTATACTGGCAACGCTGCTCGACCGGCGCGAGCCAGATGCCTCCAGCATCAAGCCGTGCTGATTTCTACCGGCCGAATGTCACCCCCGGGGGCTCGATCATGACTTCTGAATCTTCCGAATTCGAAAAATTCCAGGAGATCCAACAGGAACACCGTGAACTGATAAGTCTTCTGGAGAAGATCGAATCGGCGCTGGCGGATCGATCGGGGCCCATCCAGGAGGTGGTCGACATGATTGGTCAGTTGGGTCACCAATTGACCAAACATTTCCAGACGGAAGAGGCTGGCGGCTACTTCTCGGAGGCTCTCAGCGAAGCCCCCCGCCTTTTCGACCGCGCCAACGACCTGATGCTCCAGCATCCGAAGATGACCAAGAGCGCAAGGAAGTTGGCAGAGGCAGCCGACCCCGAAACCGAGCCAGATCGCTGGTGGCAACAGACTTCCGAACGTTTCGCCGCCTTGCGGGACGAGTTGCGCAAGCATGAACATGAAGAAGATCAACTGATCCAGGAAGCGTTCATGCGAGACATCGGCAATAACGACTGACCCCCCTGTCAGGAATCCGCTTTTTCCGAGCGAAGAGTTGCGTTTGGCGCGCGGGAAGGCGAAAATCGTGGTTTTCCGGGATTTGGACGGCCTGAACCACGAATTGCCGCCCAGTTGCTTCGATGATCAGTCCCCCAGGAGAGAGCGACGATGTTGCGCACCTTCCCCTACCCTGCCATAGCGACCACGTTCCTGATCCTATCCGCTTGCTTGTCCGCCCGTGCTGACTCACCGGTAGTCAACCAGTCGGCTCGCGAGATTCCTGTGGCCTACGAGGTCGACGTAGCCGTGATCGGCGGCGGCGTGGGAGCGGTTTCTGCGGCCGTGGAAGCGGCCGAGTCGGGAGCCAAGGTGTTCCTCGCAGCGCCTCGCCCCTACCTCGGAGAAGACATGGCCGGCACGTTGCGGCTTTGGCTCGAAGAAGGAGAAACACCCGCGGGCGCCCTTGCGGAGCAACTCTACAACGACCCGGTCGAGACCAGTGCGACCGGACCTCACCCGGATGCCGTCCCCTTCACCTACACGGCGAGTCTTCCCTCGGCCCCGTCTCACCGAGACTCGGATCCTCCCAGCCTGCTTAGCGACAACAAGTGGGGCAACGCCTCCTCGCAAAGTGTGCAGTACGACGGGGACGTGACATTGACCGTCGACCTGGGGAAGCGTCAGGAGATCCAAGAGACGCGGCTCATGGCCTACTACCGAGGCTCGGGCCAGGCCCCCGGCAACTTCATGGTCAGCCGCGTCGATGTCTCGCTCTCCGATGACGGCCAGACGTGGACGCCCGTGGGATCGGTGGACCGGAAAGCAATCGACGCTGTCTCGACCCTTGCGGTTGAAGTAGGTCGCCAAGGACGATACGTCAAGCTTGACGTTCGCAAGCCGGAGACGGAGAGTCGGGTGTTGCTCGGCGAGATCGAGATCATCGGTCCGCCCACGTCCGCCAAGGTTGTCGACGACACAGCGCCCCAGTCGCCGCGGCCGATGCACGTGAAACAAACCCTCGACAACGCACTGCTGGCCGCCGGCGTGCAATACCTCTACGGCTGCCAGCCCACCGAGGTGCTCGTGGACAAGTCGGGCCGGATCGGCGGGTTCGTCATGTCGAACCGCGCCGGACGCCAGGCAGTGATTGCCAAGACGATCATTGACGCCACCGATCGCGGCCACGTAGCGAGGAAGGCCGGGGCAAGGTTCCAGCCCTTCCAACCGGGAACGCAAACATTTCGACGCGTCGTCGTGGGCGGCGAGCCGTGCGAGGCGGAGAACATGACCTCGCGCCTCGTGGGCCGTCCCTACCAGGGGCCCTATCCGAACAAGGCCCAAACATCGAGCGGCGAATTCTCCCTCATCGAATACACGATCCAACTGCCGATGGCGGATGACAGCCCGGCGTCGTGGGCGGCCGTCGATCAGAAGGCCCGCACGTTGACCTACCATCCGGAGCAACAATATACGTCGGACTACCTGTTCTATGTGCCGAACGATCCGATGGTCGCCCGTGCGGAAGCCAGCGGCGCGTGGTCCGGCGTTGAGGCCCTCTCGATCGATGCCTTCCGCCCCGCCGGAGTCGATGGAGTTTACCTGCTGGGCGGCTGCGCCCAGGTCTCGCGAGAACAGGCCGAGCGACTTCTTCGCCCCTTGTCCCTGATCGCCATGGGGGCTCGGATCGGAAAAGCGGCCGCGGCGGAAGCGGCCAAGACCGCCCCTTGCAAAGACTTGACGGTGCGAATCGCCAAGCCCGGCAATGCCCCGTCGCAACTCGACGTGAAGGAGTTCCTTCAGGGAACGCGTCCAGTCGATGAAGGACTCGCCCAGGTGGCTCAACCTGCCGGTTCCCTGCCGGTTCTCGCTCGCTGCGACGTGCTGATTATCGGAGGCGGAACGACCGGCGCCCCGGCAGCGATCGGAGCGGCTCGCCAGGGGGCCCGAACGCTCGTCGTCGAATACCTCCACGAGCTTGGCGGCGTTGGGACGGCGGGAACGATTTCCAATTACTACTGGGGGAATCGAATCGGCTTCAGTGCCACCGTGGAAGACGGCAAGAATACCTGGGTGCCGCAACAGCGAATGGAGTGGTGGCGGCAGGAGATCCTGGATGCCGGCGGTGACATCTGGTTCGGCACCGTCGGATGCGGCGCCGTCGTCGACGGCAAGCAGGTCAAGGGCGCCGTGGTCGCGTCCACCTGGGGACGAGGCATCGTCCTCGCCGACGTGGTGATCGACACGACGGGCAATTCCGACATTGCCGCCGCGGCCGGCGTCGAGGTGAACTACACCGACGCGCGGGAACTCGCCGTTCAGGGCACCGGCCTTCCCGGAACGCGTCTGGGCGGGACCTACAACAACACGGACTTCACCATCACCGACGAAACCGACATGGTCGACGTGTGGCACATGTTCGTCTACTCCAAGGACAAGTACGCCGACGCCTTCGACCATGGAAAGCTGATCGACACGCGGGAACGTCGCCGCATCGTCGGTGATTTCACCATGACCATTCTCGACCAGTTCAACCGACGCACCTACCCCGACACAATCCAGATCGCCTACAGCAACTTCGACACCCACGGCTACACGGTCGATCCCTATCTGGAATTGAACCATCCGGAAAAGGTGGGCGTCTACGTGAACGTGCCGTACCGATGCTGCCTGCCGAAGGGCCT
This sequence comes from Thermoguttaceae bacterium, assembly GCA_963674575.2. Lineage (GTDB taxonomy): Bacteria > Planctomycetota > Planctomycetia > Pirellulales > Thermoguttaceae > JAAYAY01. The sequence goes on along the minus strand of CAXXQT010000003.1, from coordinate 1,296,698 downwards.
GGAAGGCATCCTCGTCGGAGGCCTCGGAATGAGCGTCCATCGCGATGCCGTTCCTCTCACCCGCATGCAACCGGACCTGCAGAACCAGGGCTATGCCTTGGGAGTAGCCGCGGCCTTGGCCACTCGTGCCGGAACGCCGCTCCGCGGAATCGACATCCGCCGTCTCCAAAAGCACCTCATTGAGGTCGGCATTCTTCCGGAGGAGGTTCTCGAACAAGGAGACTCCTACCCGATCCCGGAAGAAAAGGTCGCCGCGGCGGTGAAGGACCTGCCGTCCGATTCGGAAGAGGCGTCGATCATCCTCGCTCGTCCGGAGGTCGCGATTCCACTGCTCAAGAAAGCCTATCGCGACAGCGAAGGCGAGAGCCAACTCGTCTACGCCCACGCCCTGGCCGTCCTGGGTGACGATACGGGTCTCGACGTGCTGATCGACGAAGTGCGACGCCACAAGACGTGGGACGATGGCTGGAACTACCGCGGAATGGGCCAGTTCGGCTCGGCCCTCAGCCCGCTGGATCGTGCGATCGTGGCCCTGGGGCGAACCGGCAACCCTCGAGCCATCGACGCAATCGTGGAGAAGGCCGCCCTGCTCACCGCGGAGAGCGAGTTCTCTCATCATCGGGCCGTCGGTCTGGCCCTCGAACTGATTGGTGATCGCCAAGGGGCCGAGCCCCTGGCGGCCCTGCTCACCAAACCGGCCATGACCGGCTACGTGATCTACACGGTGCAAGACGCCCGCCAGCGCGACCAACAGAGCCCTGGCGGCACGAATGCCGTTCAGACCCGACGGGAGTCCCTCCGCGAGTTGGCCCTGGCCCGAGCACTCTATCGCTGCGGGGATTACGGCAACATGGGACGGCAGATCCTGACCGAATACACCAAGGATCTTCGAGGTCACTTCGCACGCCACGCCAAGGCCGTTCTCGACCAAAACGGTCACTAAACGTGGGTTTCGGCAAACTGTCGCACCAGCGTCCCCCAACCAAGAGACACGCGGCGACCATTAGTCCCGAAGGGACGATCCTAGACCAGCCCAGGGTGGAGCGATGTGAGCGCAGCGAACAGAAGCGCAACCCTGGGTTAGGAAGATCGTTCCATCGGGCAAACCCCAAAGGGGTGGCCCTAAGTCAAGGCATTGCAGCCAAAACGGGCAGACCCTCGCTTTGGCGGACCATCAATTGCGATTGGCAGCACCAGAGGGGTATTCCTTGATTGATCAACGGCCACTCCCTCTTGAAGGGGGTGGCCGTTGGTCGTTTTCCGGAAATGATTGGTCGTTGTGCCGAAATCGCGATGGAGAGGGGGGAACGTTCGCTGTCCAAGGCACGATGCCAAGAAATGGAGCTGCGCCACTTAAGTTGAGTGAGTTCGGTTGCCGAATCACCTTAGAGTTGACTAACTTTGCAAACATGCTTATGATTCAGTCGACTTTGGGGCGATGTTGGGACTCCACCGGCAGCGGAGACACGGTTTTTCAGAGAGAAGTGAGGATTAATCGATGAGCGATCAGTCGAGTCGGGGGATTTTCAGCGACATTACCGCGTGCATTGGGAACACACCGCTCGTCCAGCTCCGCCGCGTGACCGAAGGGTGCGTGGCGACGGTGGTCGGGAAGATCGAGAACATGAATCCCCTCTGGAGCGTGAAAGACCGCATCGCTCGAGCGATGATCGATGCAGCGGAGCGGGAAGGGAAAATCGGCGAAGACACAGTCATCATCGAGCCGACGAGTGGCAACACGGGAATTGGCCTGGCGTATGTCTGCGCCTCGCGCGGTTATCGCCTGATGGTTACCATGCCCGAGAGCATGAGCCTGGAACGTCGCCGAATGCTCAAGGCCTTGGGGGCTGAACTGGTTCTTACCCCCGCGGCGGAAGGAATGCCCGGTGCGGTTCGGAAGGCAGAGCAGTTGGTGAGCGAGAACTCCAACTATTACATGCCCCAGCAATTCAAAAACCCGGCGAATCCCGCAATTCACCGCGAGACCACCGCCGAGGAAATCTGGCGAGACACGGAAGGCAAGGTCGACATCTTCGTTGCCGGCGTGGGAACGGGAGGAACGATCACGGGCGTGGGAGAAGCCCTCAAGGCCCGTAAACCCGAGGTGAAGATTGTGGCCGTCGAACCGGCGAACAGTCCGGTGATTACCCAACGCAAGGCGGGCCAGGAATTGAAGCCGGGGAAGCACACGATCCAGGGGATCGGCGCTGGCTTCATCCCGGACGTTCTCAACCTGGACATCGTCGACGAAGTGGTTCAGGTCCAGGATGAAGATGCCATGGAAACGTCGCGGCAACTGGCCAAAAGGGAAGGGTTGATGTGCGGCATCAGTTGCGGCGCCTCCACGTGGGCCGCCCTCGACCTGGCTCGCCGGGACGAGAATCAGGGCAAGTTGATCGTCGCGATCCTTCCGGACCTGGGCGAACGATACTTGTCGACGAAGCTCTTTCCCGAATAGGCGTTCCCGAAACTTGACGATCTCTAGAGCTTTCCGCTTTTCAGGAGCGGGAAGAACTGGCGAACCATCTGAACGGCGGCGGGGCCGACGAGGACGACGAAGATACCCGGGAAGATGAACATCACGAGCGGGATGATCAGTTTCACGGCGGTCTTGGCGGCCTTTTCTTCGGCGAGTTGACGCCGGCGCGTCCGCATGGAATCGCTCTGAACGCGAAGCGCCTGGGCCACGCTGGAGCCGAACTTGTCGGCCTGGATGAGCACGGCAGCGAGGGATCGCAGGTCGGAGACTCCGGTCCGAGCCCCCAATTCATGGAGTACGTCGGAACGCGTCCGCCCCATCTGCAGCTGGAAATTGGCGATTCCAAACTCCTCGGCGATGACCGGGTAAGACCCCTCCATTTCCTCAGAGACCTTACGCATGGCCTGGTCCAGACCGAGTCCCGCCTCGACGCAGACGACCATCAAGTCGAGCGCGTCGGGGAGTCCAAGGAAGATCCCCGATTTGCGTGACCTGGCGATGAATCCGACGACGATGTCGGGAAGGTAGAAGAATGCGCCGGCTGCGAAGACGGCGCCCATGAGAGTTTTCTGGCTGACGCCGCCAAGCCCGAGGATTGTACCGCCTCCGAGAAACAGGCCTGCCAGCAGCCCGGCGAATTTCAGTCCGAGGAAGATGCTCTCGGCCGATTCTCCACGGAATCCGGCCGCCGTGAGGCGGCCTCGCAACTTGCCGAGTTCCATCTCGTTCTTGGGTTGAAGTGGCTTGGCGAGTGCGGGACTGGCCTTCTCCAGGGCACGCGTCATCCGCTCGCTGGTTTTCTGGGGACCAGCGTCTTTGCCACCCCGATTCCGTGGGCTCTTGAGTTCATCGAGCCGTTCCACGGCGCGAGACTTGTCGGCCGCAACGAGGTTCATTACCCACCATGCCGCGGCCGCGAACAAGCCGAAAATGGCAAAGGGAAACAGGTCGGCGAAGCTGAGCGATATGGACAGGAGCGTCATGGCAGCATCCTCATACCTTGATATTGACGATCTTGCGGATACAGAGGGCTCCCAGGACCTGCATGAACAGGGCCACGCCCAGCATCTTTCTGCCGAGTTCGTCGTCGAACAAGAGCATCACGTAGGTCGGGTTGAGGTAGTAGACGACGAGGAAGAGCAGGAAGGGCAACGCCATCAGGATGATACCCGAAAGACGCCCTTCGCCGGTCAGCGCTTGAATCTGTCCCCAGATCTGGAATCGTTCTCGAATCAGGTGGCCGATCTTGTCGAGAATTTCGGCAAGGTCGCCGCCCGTCTGCCGTTGAAGAATCACGGCGGTGACGAAGAACTTGAGATCCGTGTTCGGAATCCGTTCCGCAAGGGAACGTAGCGACTCCTCCATCGAACAGCCCAGGTTCTGTTCCTCAAAAACCCGTCCGAACTCCTTGCCGATCGGTTCGCTCATTTCGGAGGAGACCATCTGGAATCCCGCCGGCAGGCTTTGCCCTGCGCGAAGAGCGCGAGCCACCAGTTCCATCGCGTCAGGAAGTTGGGCGCCAAAGGCCTTGAGCCGGCGCGAACGCCGCCAATACAGCCAGAGGAACGGCATGCCGGCCATGAAAATCCCCAGCAGGGGAATCAAGCCCGGATGGACCCCGATTGCGGCCCCCAAACCGGCGCCGCAAAGTGCGAAGATGCTGCAGATCAGCAACAGCTTGGACAAGTTGAGGTTCGTATCGGCCTGGGCGAAGATCCGGTTCATGTTGCCGAACCGGCCGAACAGCTTGTCGCTGAAACTCGGCATGGAGTCAAGCGGCTGGGCGAGGAGCGTTGCCTCCTCCTGGCTGCCCTGTTTGCCCTTGGGACCGCTCCCCGTGAACACGTCCAAACGATCCTCCACGCGGCCGCTGGAGTCCCCGCGAAGGGCCACGGCAACGGCCCCGATCAGGGCGGACACGGCGAAGAACGTGGCGATGGCGATGTAGAGGGTAGTCATTTTCGCAACTCGAGCAGGTTGGTGAAACAATCGGCGGCGCCGGCAGGTCGCTCGGACCGCGATGCCAAGGCCGGTCTCAGTCCTCCAGCATCACGCGTTGGCGGAAAGCGCTGGCCGGCAAGCGAACTCCCGCCGCTTCCAGGCGGGGCATGAACGAGGGGCGGATGCCGTGGGCGATGAACCGCCCGTAAGCCCGTCCGCTCTCGTCGATCCCGTCCGGTTCGAAGGTGTAAATATCCTGCATCACCACCGTGTCCTGCTCCATGCCGACAACCTCGGTGATGTGGGTAATCTTACGCGGACCGCCCTGCAAGCGGTTCGCCTGGACAATCAAGTCGACCGCGCTGGCGATCTGGGTACGCATCGCTTTGAGGGGAAGCTCGAATCCCGCCATCATGATCATCGTCTCCATACGGGCGATCGCGTCGCGCGGCGTATTCGCGTGAAGGGTGGTCATCGAACCTTCATGGCCCGTGTTCATGGCCTGGAGCATGTCGAGCGTTTCCGGACCGCGGCATTCGCCGATGATGATTCGTTCGGGTCGCATACGCAGTGCGTTGCGGACCAGGTCCGTCGCCGTGATCGCTCCCTTGCCCTCGATGTTCGGGGGCCGGGTTTCCAGCCGAACCACGTGATCCTGCTGCAGTTGGAGTTCCGCCGCGTCTTCGATCGTCACGATACGATCGCTGTTCCCGATGAAACTCGAAAGGGTGTTCAGCAATGTCGTTTTACCGGAGCCGGTACCACCCGAGATCACCACGTTGAGCCGTGCCTTGATGGCTCCTTCCAGGAGCATGACCATCTCCGGCGTGAAGGCCTTGAAGTTGAGCAGATCCTCCAACTTCAGCGGGTTGGCCCCGAAACGACGAATGGACACCGCGGCGCCGTCGAGAGCCAGGGGCGGGATGATCGCGTTGAATCGGGATCCGTCCTGCATGCGGGCGTCGACCATGGGACACGTTTCGTCGACACGCCGTCCCACCTTGGAAATGATCCGGTCGATGATCTGGATCAGGTGGTCGTTGTTGCGGAAGACCACACTGCTCTTCTCCATCTTCCCACGACGTTCGCAGTAGATGTTCTTCGGTCCGTTGATCAGAATATCGCTGATCGTCGGGTCCTTCAGGAGCACTTCCAGAGGCCCCAGCCCAAAGGTCTCGTCCAGCACCTCGTCGATCAGCCGTTCCCGTTCGGTTCGGTTCAGCAGCGTGCCTTCCGAATCGCACAGGTGTTCCACCACCAGGCGGATTTCCCGGCGCAACTTCTCGCCTTCCAGGTCGCCCACCCGCGACAAGTCCAACTTGTCCACGAGTTTGCTGTGAATGCGCTGTTTCAGTTGCTCGAAACTGGCTTCTTTGTCTTCCGGAGCACGGCTGGGATGGGTCGCTGGATTCATGGCGTGGGACTCGATTTTCCTTGTCGAGCGATAACAAACTCCAACATGTGGCGCAAGTGAAACACCATCGCGGTTTCACGCGTTGGCATAACTCGTCAGAAGAAGCATAGCTCACGCGCCGCTGCAAACCCGGGAAGACGAGAATGGTTCCCATGAAAAAAAACTGACGCACCTGGGAAGATTGTGCGGGTCATGGCGAAGCTTCCGCCTCCCTCCGCACTCTCTCCCCCCGCTGGAAGGCATTCATTATTCGTCAAGAAATGCTTGCATCCGGATGCTGTATGTCACAAGTCATCCGAAAGATGCGGCGATGCCAGGGCAAGCGGCGCAGAGAGGAAGATCAGCACGAACACGAGATGCAGCTTGGATCCAAGGCCGCTGATTGCACTCCTAGTTTCCAGTTCTTCTGCGTGAGCGGAAATGGAGTGTCGGTTTTAGCGGAGTCCGTCAAGTGGTTCGGTCGGCGGATGAGATACTTGACTGGCGTTTCCTGGTAGAGTCCGCCAAATGGCCAAATCCAGATAGGACAACATATCTGACGGCCCCCAAGTAGGTTAGGCGAGAATTTGCCAGACGCCAACTCGCAGATTCCGTTTCGACCCGTAGGTCGGGGCGACCTGTGCAGGTTAGCCGACGCAAGACAGGCCAGACGGGGGACACGATCGGAACTGTCACTACTCGCAGGGAATCTCGAAGATCCTGACTACCACACGCCCGATCGGATCAGGTTGTACACCAGGCTGTCGTCAATATCGACCGTGTCGACATCTCCAGCAGCAACTTTCCCCGCTTCGACATCAACCCCAACACGGGCGAACCCCTCAACGACAACCGCCGCCAGGCCGTCGCCACCGACACCATCCTCCAAAACGCGGCCCATCCGTCACACATCCTCTTGCCAGTGATACCGAAGTACGGTGCGTCTTGACGCACCTTGTTTCCTTCTCGTTTGAGCAGCGATCACCACGACTCCATCCAGCTTGCCTGGATTGGTAAGAGAGATTGATGGCTAGCCTTTGGTCGCTACGCGCCATTTCCTCGTTTCGTGCCGCGCGGCTCGTCGCGGGGCATGACCTGGGTGCCGGCGTCGACGTACTTCTTCAGGTAGGCTGTGTAGCCGCGTTCCAGTTCGGGGTTGTTCATGCAGCCCCAGAGGGGACAGTCCCCGTCGAACTTAGTTCGTGTCTTCCGAAATCGCGTCCAATCGCTCGTTGGCTTTATCGGCGACGGCGCCCCAGGACAGGTCGACGGCCTCGTTGTAGCAAATGCGGGCCTTGGCCAGGCTGCCGTTGGCGCCGGCGGCTTCGTAGCCGCGGCCGAGGAGGTAGTAGTAGAGGCCTTCGTCCGGCGCTTTGGCGATCATGGCCTTGCACTCTTCGATCCAGGCGGCAGCGTCGTCCTTCGCCAGGTTGTCGAGCCGGGCCAGGAGCCAGAACTTCGTATCCACTTCGGCGGCCGCTTCGTGTGTACCGAAGTGTTTGAACAGTTGGAACCACTCGGCCTCGGGGAGATGCGTTTCGGCGTGGCGGAAGACGAGCCGGCGGAGGTAGACGTTGTCGCGGTGCTTCTCCAGAAGTTCGATTACCGGCGCCGCCTGTTTAGCGGCCAGAATCTTGGTCAGGTCCGGGTCGGCCAAGGTGCGGCCGGCGTCGATGAGGGCGTTGCGATCGAAGCCCACCAGCATGATCCGGCCTTCGCGGACGTCGGCGATCGATTCGAGCGGCGAGTACCAGCCTTCGCTGTCGAAGAACACTTGACGGATGATCTGCAAGGGATCGACGATGTAGGCGAAGGGGTTCTGCTCATCGTATCCGTAGGTGCCCGACCAACTGGCGTCGCCGGTGGAGGGTGCTTCGACCCACCGGCCGCCCTCTTCGAGCAAGGCTTCGGCCAGCAGGGCGGCGGCCAGGAACACGCTCTCGTGCCCCAATCCATCGGAGAGGCTCAGATCGTCGAGCAGTTCGTCCAACTCGGCCCGTTCGATCGACAAGGCCGCGCCGTGTTGCTGCTTACCGATTCGCCGGGCGGCCGCCACCACTTCGGCGATTCGGTCCCGATTGGCGAAGTGTTGTGCCAGGGGGCGGGGCAATTCCAGCTCGGTCACCACCTGCTCGGCCACCTGCTGAAACGCCTCCGGCGACAACGGCGCCACGGCCGGCCCGTGGGCTTTGACGGCGCTCATGGGTATGCGCCAGATGTGGGTGGAGATATCGTCGGTCGCATCGGCTGAAAGGGAGCGGTCGACGGCCACGGTCAGCATGTCGTCGGCCAGGCCGACGCCGGCGAGTTCCGATCCGGAGACCAGCAGGGTGTGGGAGCCGTCGGCCGTCAGGTGATAGAGCCCGACTCGCTTGCCTTTGGGCCTACCCCGCACGAGCCAGCCGTCGGCGGTGGGTGCCACGGAGCCCAGCTCCTTCCATCCGGCCACGGGAGTCGCTTTCCAGGTGGTGGTGTCGTAGATGTCGACGGCCAGTTCGTCTGACTTCCAGCTCTCGCTCCAGGGGCGTTCGGCAACGACGAGCACGTGGTTGCTGCCGGTGTCGGATTTGATCAGTCGGAGTCCGGCGCGGAGGACGGCCACTTCGGTTTCGGTTCCGTCCGCCGTGCGGCGGATAAGCCGGGTCGCTTCGGTTGCCTGGTCCGATTTGCCGAGTAGTTCGTAGGGCAAGGCGGCGGCTTCCTTTGTGCGGGCGAGGAGCAGGTCGCCGTCGGGCAGGGCGGTTAGGTGATCGGCGTCGATGGTGGTTTCTTCCGAGCCGTCGTCTTTCTTGATCACGACGGGCGAATCGGGCGATGTGACCCAAAGGTCGTCGCCGCGCGGCACGACGCTGACCTTGCTGGTCCAGCGGCCGAAGCGGTGGAGTGAGCGGCCTTCGGTTTCGCCTTGCTTGAGGAGTTGGACCTCCTGTCCGCCGCGGCCGATCACGTCGCCGTCGGGGGTGAGTTCGAAGACGCGACCGTAGTTGTCGAAACCGCCGAGCCGTTCGGCGTCGGCGAAGAGGGCGGCCATGGCCGGGCTAAGCCGGGTTGACTCACTGGCGGCGACGGGCGAGGGGAAGGCGTCGAGGTCTTCCGTCTCGGCAACGGTCAGGCCTTCCATGATTTGGCGGACGTAGTCCATCTGGCCGGCGACGTCGTAGGCGGTGATGTAGCGCATGACACCCCAGATGCCTTCGCCGACGGGGAACATGGTGACGACGATATGGATCTCGCCCGGGTCGCCGGGCCGCCGGTAGATGCGCTGGGGACAGCGCCAGTCGCCGGCAACGAGTTCACTCCGCTCGACTTCCTCCAATTCGCCGTAGCCCGACTCGAGCGCTTCCTTTTCCGAGTCGAACTCGCGGTCGGGCGAGTAGGTCTCGTAGAGGAAGAAGTAGACGGAGCTGTTGCCCGAGCCGGATGTCATGCCATGGAAGGCGTCGCCCAGGTCGGGATCGGTTTGGAAGGGCGGGGTCGGATGGGTGATCGTGAACTGGTGATTCATCTCAGCGACCGTAGCCGTCGTCAGGCCGCCGTTCTTCCATTGCTCCGGTTCCGGCCAATGGAAAGAGCGCATCATCCGGTCCAGGTCGCGCATCAGCGTCCGCCGGTTGCTCGGCGCGGTCCAGGCGTGGAAGGTGAAGTTCAGGCCGTCTTTGCCGAGAATGTGGATGCAGTACCAGAACCGGGTGCCGTCGATGGTCGACGTGTATTCCCGTGCTCGGTGGATGACGCCGTCGGTTGTGGTTGCCTTGAGTTGCGTGCTCTTGCCGAGACCGGAGGTGACGGCGTCGGCCATGACCGCTTCGAAGTCGGCCGGTGTGACCAGCGGCTCGACGACCTCCGACACGACCAAGCCGCAGGTTCCGTCGCGGTCCATGAACTGGTGGCCGCTGATCATGCGATCCATCACGCGGGGGCGCCAGTCGGCAGGCAGGGACAACCGGGCGCCGTAGCTGCCGACCAGATGGCCGTCCGTCGGCTCGGGGGCGTTGCCGTCGTCGTCCGATATGTCCTCGATGGTATCTTCGAGGGCGGCGGTGAAGTCGCGGCCCACGTTGGTGTCGGTCATCAAGATGGCGGTCAGAATCAACCCGAACAGGGCCAGAACCATCAGGATTACCACGGTGACAATCAGTTTCTGCATGGCTCACTCCTTTCCTTCTGCTACGTGGGGAGGAATCTGCCATCGCACGGCAAGAATCCCGTTGCGAAGGAAGGCTTTATCATCCAGTCGCCCCAATTATACCCGTGGGGGAATCGTATTCATAGCACGGCAGGGAGCACTCGTTGGTTGGCGGGCGGAAATGGTGTATCATGCCGGCTGCAAGCAACCTGCCGGCCCCTCGGACCTTTCATCGCGATGCCCTGACATCCTGACGCACGCCACCGCCGTCGAACTGGCCGCAGGCATTGAGCAGAACGGTGTCGACTGCTGCCTGGCTTGGGCCGACTGGCCCCGGATGGAGTTGTGCCGCGGCGACCGCATGGTCTGGACGCTGACCGACGGTCCTTCCCGCTCTTCAACAATGTGTTCTGTGCGAAGTTGCCGCCGGGCGAGATCGAGTCGGGCATCGAGACGGCCACCGATCGATCCGCGTGCTGACGGTCGTTGTGCCACATCCCGCAGTGGCACAAGATCTTCTCGATCACGCCGCCCTGCGGCGGCTCGATCAGCGCGATCACCTTCATCTGGCCCAGGCAATTTTTTGCAGCAGAGCGGGTCGATCTCGTTAACCCGTTTGATGAGCATCGCCCACGTCTGGCTGGCGCGGCCGGGGGCCGCAACCTCTGGAGTGTCACCGCTCGGGGAATGCCCGACAGGCATCCTTCTCGGCCTTATAGACGACTTGCCCGGCCTCAGTCACCTTGACCAGCCGCGAGAGGCCGAAAACCACCCACCAGAAGGGGTCTCGTAGCGCGCACAGGTGAACCACACCTGAGCAGGTTAGCTCAGATCCGCCAGACGCCAACTTGCAGATTTCGTTGGCCACGTAGGTCGGGGCGACCCAAGTGAGTTGGCAAATCGCCTCCTCCCTCACTGGAGGGAACGACGTGGGGTGGCTGACGACCGCGCCGCGACGAAATTGCCGACACCACTTTCAATCTGAAATTGACGGCTCGTGCCTTTGCAGCCCAGCTCGCTGCAGCCCAGCTCGCTGCAGCCCAGCTCGCTGCAGCTCAGGTCGCTGCTGGCCAGCGACCTGGGGGGTGGCTTGACACACCACTCCGAGAAACTATGGTGGCTGGGGTGGGCCATGGTTGATGACTTCCATCACCTCAGTCACTTCCGTTAGCTATGGATGACCATGTCGATCCTGCGGCGGACTCTTTGTCGCTTGCCGACCTGACGCTCATCGATCGTGTCTGCAGAGACTTTGAAGAGCGCTGTCGATCAGGTGAGCCGGTCTTAGCTGAGACCTTTCTGGTTGACGTCCCGGAAGACCTCCAAACTCCGTTGCTGCGCGAACTCTTGTGGCTCGAAGTCGATTACCGGTGTCGCAGAGGCGAGAATCCGGTCGCAAATGAATATGCCAAGAGGTTTCCGGGGCATCAGGCGATGGTGGTCGACGTGCTGCGTCGCGCAGAGGTCGATGCGGCCATCGTTGACGGAGACTCAACTGCGACCCGTACCGAGCACCGTACGTCCTTATCCACAGAAACTGTCGAAGCCTCTCGACCGATGAAGTTCGGCCGCTACTCTGTGTTACAGGAATTGGGTCAGGGCGGCTTCGGGACGGTTTACCTGGGGCGAGACGAGGAACTGCAGCGAGAGGTGGCCATCAAGATCCCGCGCCACGACCTGTTCAAGTCGCCCGAACAGGCGAGACGTTTCCTCGAGGAAGCACGCACGGCGGCAAATCTGAAGCACATGGGCATCGTACCCATTCATGACGTGGGACACGACGAGGCCGGCGTGCCTTTTGTCGTGATGGAATACTTGGAAGGTGAGTCTCTGGAAGCGATCCTCGATTCGGGACGGCTGACCTTTCGGCAAATCGCCGAGTTGATGGCTGATGTCGCCGAGGCCGTCCACTATGCTCATCGGCAAGGTATCGTGCACAGGGACCTGAAGCCGAGCAACATTATGATTGACGCCCGAGGCAGAGCTTGCATCACCGATTTTGGGTTGGCTGAGCGCTGGGAACCGGGCCCCGACACATCGACGGAGGAACTACCAATCCTGGCAGGTACGTGGCAGTTTATTCCGCCCGAAGTCTATGCCGGGTCCGGAGTCGTCAGGCCGGAAATCGACGTCTATGCCATGGGGGTTATCTTGTATCGGGCGCTGACCGGACGATATCCATACGACGCAAAGAACCTCCTGGAATTGGAACGACAAATCCAGGCGGGCCGGCCACCCCTGCCACAAGAACTCGATCCCAACATACCCGAGAAGCTGCAACGCGTGTGCTTGAAGGCAATCGAAAGCCCTGCCGATCGATACGAATCCGCGCAGATGCTGGCGGACGAGTTGCGACGGTTTCTTGAGGGCCGCGAGGTCTTGGCTCGACCCCGGCGATATGACGTGGAACTACGCGGAAAGCTGCAAAACCACTATGCCGCGATCCACTCCTGGCGCGAGCAAAACCTGATCAGCCTGTCAGAAATGGACCGGCTGCTCCGCCCTTATTGGTTCCTGCTCTATTCCGACTCGCCCTGGCCTTCGCTGGCCCGATTGTATCCTCTGGAAGCCATTGCCATCCGCCTGGGTGGCTGGCTCGTGCTATTGAGCACCCTGCTCTGGCCGTGGTTCTACTGGCCGCAACTCTCGCCGTCGATGCGCATCGCGTCCGTCGGCTTTCCCACCGTGGCCTTGAACGGCGTCGGCTGGCTGCTTCGATGCCTCGGCAGCAAAAGGAACGCCCGTGTTTTTCTCGGCATCGGTGCACTTCTCTTGCCGCTGTTCGTGGCCATTCTGCTGGGAGAGCTGGATCTGCTGCGCTATGAACAAGGTCCCGAACGGGAATATCTTCCACATTTCGACGAAGCGGGGAACCTCCGCGAATGGAGCTACAGCAACGCGCAGTTTACCATCGCCAGTGCGGCCTTCCTGGCCTATTGCCTTTTCCTGCTCCGGCACTTCAGGGGAAAAATCTTTGCCGTCTGGTCCGCGATCGGCATCTACGTGTTCTACACCGGTTGCCTGGCTTTGTGCGGGTTGAAAGAGTGGCTCCACCAGGACCACGTCGCTTGGACCGTTGTCTGCTACTTCCTGCCCTGCCTGCTCCTGTTGGCCGGCTCACTCGCCTGGGACCGGCTCAGTCGCCGAGGGGAAACAGCCATGCTATATGCCTTCTTCCCCGTACCTCTGGCCGTGTTGATGACGCTGCTGGCGTATTACGGCAGCGGGGAATGGTTGGGCGTTGACATCAAGACTCAACTTGCCTACGACAGCGAAACAGCCAACCTGTGGTGGATGGCCAACGGTTTCGTCTATGGCTTGGCGGCCGTGCTCTGCCAACGAGCCAACGCCGGCTTCATCCGATTCTGGGACACTTTCTTCACCACGCTTGTCCCAATCAGCTTCCTGGTGCCCTGCAACCTGTTATTCGATGAAGGCTGGCGACTGATCGAAAGCCTTGGCGATGCTCCCGTCACTGCTTACGAACTGCTGAGCGGACTGACCGCGATCGGCTTCATCGTGCTGGGAACGATCAAGAATCACGCCTCCCTTTCGATACCGGGCCTGATCGGTCTGTCGGTGGTCGTGTTCCGCTTTACGGAACGCCACTTTCCCAACGAGGATTTCTGGGCATTGTCTATCGCACTGGTGGGCGGTGCGGCGATGTTGGGGGGTGTCGTGTCGGCCGTCGGGCGAGCCCGCTCAAAGGAACGCGATGCCATCCGACCGTAAACGACCCTTGGTCGGAGCGTCCGCAACGCACAAGTGGATGACCGGCGCACGAGGCATCCCAAAGTCCTTCAAGACTGCTACGGTCCCTGTTGCCAGGTCCTGCGTATGAGATGAAGGCGTCGTTCCACGGTCCGAACGGCGCAGCGGAACTGCTTGGCGATCTCCTCATTGCGAAAACCCTGCATCTTGGCCACGGCCAAGGCCTGCAGGTCTCCGTCCAACATCTCCATTAGCCGGCGACATTGCTCCGCCATGGTCGCCGCGAATGCCGGCGTGGGCTCGTCGCCAACAATCCGGGCAAGGTCGAGCGGCTCGCTGTCCGAGCCCGGCCCGGGCATATCGGTTGCGTTCCGAACTCGCCCCCCTCCGCGGCGCTGCCGTTTCTCGTGGCGCCGTAGGTCGACGACCTTCCGGGCGGTCATTCGTAGCAACAAGTGCCAAAGGTCGTCGCGATCCGCCAAATCCGGGAATCGCCCCTTTTCTGCCGCACGAAAGAAGCTCTCCATGGCACTGATCGCCACGTCCTCCTCGTCGGCAGCGGCCGACGGCTTCGGCTGGAGCATCTGCCGGGCCATCCCGACGAGTTTTGGGAAATAGCGTTCCCAGAGCACTCGGGCCGCCTCAGAATCGCCGTCCCTCATCTCGTCGAACCAACCGGTCACCGAGCCTTTGGCACACATTACGTCCCCTCGCAGCGTGGTGATGCTCCGATCGCTTAGATTAGCATCACGACTCCAGACGTCAACCAGACCCAAATAGTCGGACCGGCGAAGCCTGCATGGCCTCAAAATGAGACATTCCGTGGGAGGTAGAGGTAAACGAGTTGTCAGGCTCGGCGAGGCGCCCCGCGTGCATCTAACTCGAACACGCAGATATGAGTTGGGAGAATGCCCGATCAGCCGTCGCATCTGGTCGTCGGCCGGGTCTAGTTCCCGCCCTCCGGCTCGTGGCCGACGCCTGGAGACAACGCACGAAGCGTCAACAGACCCACCTCGGGACCGCAGTTCCACCGCAAGGGGATCTCGCCCGACACACCCCGGCTTACATGCATCACCGTCGAATCGGCCTGGAATACGCCGGCGGCGTAGCGGACGCCGTGGCGACTCGGAGAGACGATCGGGCCGATCAGGGGCAAGCGGATCTGCCCGCCATGCAGATGGCCTGCGAGCATGAGATCCACGCCGTTGCGCTGCGCCCAGAGAAACTGGTCCGGGCTGTGGCTCAGGGCGATTCGAACCGGTCCGCCCTCACACGACGGGGGCGGCGCCGAACTTAAGTCAGCCGCGGGTGGGAACCAGGGAAGTTCGTTGCCGGCCAGAACGATCCGCTCTTCACCCAGCGGCACCTCCAGCCACCGGCTCCCAAGATCGACCAGGCCTGCCCCTTCCAGGGTCTCTCGCTGCGTTTGAGGCCCGGCATGCACATCGTGATTGCCGAGAACGAAGTAGCAGCCATGGCGGCTTTTCAACTCTCCAAGGATTTCGGGAAGCCAGGGGATGCACGTCTCGTTATCCACCAGGTCGCCCGTGAGGGCCACCAGATGGGGATCGAGGTCGTTGCAGATCCGGACGACTTCCTGGAAATATCCCTTTCCGACCAGGCCCGTGAAATGCAGGTCGGACAGATGGAGCACGCGGAACCGGTCGAGTGCCGCCGGCAGATTGGGCAGGCTGAGGCTCCGTTCGACCACTTCAAGATCCAGCGTTTGATTGCCCGGCAAATGGACCAGGAAGTGATGCAGGTGGTCTTCCTTGCAAGCGGGCGACGGATGGCGAAGGAGCCGGAAAACACGGCGGCGATCGCTTCGAAGGGAATCGGGAGGCGAGCGGAACTTCCGGAGAAACCAGTCGCTGGCTGCTACAAGCGCCGCGAGCCAGCAGGTGGCAAGGTAGGGCAGTGCCGCGGGCGGAATGCTGAAATGGCCAGCCTCCTGGCCAAGATGCAGAGCCCGACCCCGAAACCAATAGGCAAAGAAGAGCGGTACCGACGGGACGAGGATGAACATCGACAGCCAGACGAGCTTCCCCACGCGAGTGGAGATGGGAGTCGCGTGGGCTCGATTGATCAACGCCACGGCCAGAACCACATGGCCGAGCAGCGCGAGGAAAAGGAGTGCCAGAAGTAGAATGTGCATTGAAGCCGTGTTGACCAGGCTCTGTTTGAAAAGTCTGCCGCAGGCCCAAGAGCGAGCGAACGAGCCTGTCGGTTGGCGATCAGGCTTGCCCAACCGGTCCAGGCGAGTTCATGGCTTGCTCGACCGAGCTGAGTAACTGATCGACCCGGAAGGGTTTGTACAGCACGGCCTGAAGTCCCGCTTGCCGAGCCTTGACGATCGAGTGGCCCGGATCATATCCGAAGCCCGTCATGAGCACGAGGGGCAACGGTTCCACGCTCCAGATCTCTCGCAGTTTCAGCATGAAGTCGTAGCCCGACATGTCGGGAAGACGAATGTCGCTAATCACGACGTCGTAACCGCTGTTGCGAACCATGAAGATCGCCTGGGCGCCGTCGGGGGCCGTTTCCACGGCACAACCGAACCGCTCGAGCAGGTCATGGGCCGCCTTTTGCACGCTCGTGTCCTCGTCGACGAGTAGTACCCGACGATTGACGAGGGTGGGATGACTCTCTTCAGGGGGTTGCGGATGGGCCTGCGCCGGCGTCATCTTCTGCCCCACCTTCTGGATCACCTGCTTGATATCTCTCGCGTTCTGAAGGATTCGCTGGAGTCGCTCGACGACCTTGGGCTCGTGCCCTATGTACTTCTCCATGACGTTTACCGCGTCGAGCAGGATCTCGTCGACGGGCAGAGCCACGGCACTGTGGATCGCTTCGGCACTGGCGGCCGCCGTGCTCGCCTTCTCCGCAACGAGCAGTTCCAGGGTGTTCAAGGCGGCAGCCACGTCGCGCGTGAAGATCTCGAGGAACTGCAGGTCGCTCTCCGTGAAGGCTCGCGGTTCGGGACTCTCCACGTTGAAGGTGCCCATCACCTCGTCGTGCAAAACGATGGGAACCGTGAGCGAACTCTTCGCGTCCTTCGCACCGCTCAGGTAGAGCGGATCCTCGCTCGTGTCCTCGCAGAGATAGCTCTTGCCCGTTGCGGCCACGAAACCGGTCACACCGTTTCCCTGAGGCCTGGCGTACAAGTCACGTTCTTCGGCTTCGGGCTCCATACCCGTCGCCAAGAGCGTGTCGAGGCGTTCCGTCTTGGGGTCGAGCAACCGGATCTCGACGACGTCGAAATTCAGCAGGTCCTTGGTGAAATGGATAATGTTCGCCTTGAGAAGCTCGATCCGTTCCTCCACCGCCATCTGGAGCAGTTCTTCCGGGGTAAGATCGGCCAACTCCATGCCCGCCTGGTGAATCGCCGCCAGTTTCTGCTGCTGCAGCATCTCGAGCGTCACGTCGCGCACGGTGACGATCAGGTGGCTGGCCGGACCGTCCGCGTCGCGGACCGGGGCGGCATGGACGTGGAAATAGCGGTGATCGTTGCTCCGCAGCGTGGAACTGCTGGCCGTTCCGGTCGCCAGCGCGGTGTGGAAGGGGCAAAAGTCCGGACCGAGGATCTCCGGGCTGTCCAGGACGACGTAGAAGTTCTCTCCCACAATCGACTCGCATCCCGTCCATTGGCACAGGCGACCGTTGCTCCAGACAATCTGATTGTCGCTGTCCAGAAGCACAACCCCGTCGGGCATCCCTTCCAGAATCTGCTCGTTCTGAAGGAGCTTCCCCAATTCGTAGGCTTGCTTGAGATGGTCCGATGTGAAATAGACGGCGTCGTAGGAATCGCGAGCCAGACAATCCAGGGCGCCGAGAGGGGTTTCTGCGTGGACCACCTCGCTGCCGATCACGCTCGCATCGGGAAGACACTCGTTCTCGGCCAGATCACCGACGACAAGGACCTTCCCTTGGCTCGCCGCGGTCGTCTCTTTCTCGGAGACCAGGGAGCGATGGACATGAGGGGCTGGCTTGGACTGGGTGTTCGATCGATCCGCCAACGCTTCAGAACCTCGTGGTTTGAACGAACGGGGAATGATGGGGTACCAAAATACCACGCAGCGAACCCATGGCGTCCGCATCGGGGCGGCAGCCGAGGAACGACCTCTTCGTGAACTGAATCAACGAAAACTATCGTGCTTGCGCCAAGCCTCGGCGATTCAGCCGCAGTCTGACACGGACCTCCTACGGATTATAGGAGTTCGAATCCGGTCGAACAACAGGGCGCCACCCCACTGTCTTGCATCGACCAACAACGTCATCTCCGTTCACGTTGCCACAGGCGCGATTTGAGAGAAGTTCCCTTTCGGGACTGAGGCAGCGTGCCTTGTCCGACACGGCTGACATATTCGGAAGATCAAAGCCCCTTTCACACACTTGACCCAAAAGACACATGACTGTGGCAAGAAACTCCTGGATCACCTTGGCCCGAGCAGCGTCGCCGGAAGGAGGCATGGCCGACATAACCGGTGCGATCCCCACACCGGTGCTCCCAAGCCGCTTCCCGCGTCCCCTGATTCGTGCAGTCCACCGAGGGGTCAGGACGATTCTTCTTAATGAGGAAAAGCGATCGAAGTGCCAAGGAAAAGGTGTGGTTATGTGGCGATCCTTCTTTTTGTCGATCGGCCTGTTCATGGCCCTGCTGGGTGGGCAGTGCCTGGGGGTCCAGAAATTCACCCTCAAGTTCCGCGAGGAAGCAACCGTCATCCAGGGCGGCTTGATGGACGAAACTCAAGTCAAACCCGGCGCCAAGAAAGTGATCGCCCCGCCCGACTGGGTTTCATGGAGCCTCATGGCCACAGGCGCCGTCGTGTGCCTCTATTCGTTCACGCTCCCCCGACGGTGGAACGCCTGATAGTCGCCTTTCGCTCCCCGAAAAGACGCTCGTTCGCTCCAGCCCACAACGACAATCGTTGTTGCGCCACTCCTAACCGCCCCCTATTCCTCTCCCCCGGTCTTCTGGTACAGGTTGAAGTAGTCCTTCGTCTGCTCCTGGTGCTGGCGAGGC
This sequence comes from Thermoguttaceae bacterium, assembly GCA_963674575.2. Taxonomy (GTDB): domain Bacteria; phylum Planctomycetota; class Planctomycetia; order Pirellulales; family Thermoguttaceae; genus JAAYAY01. The sequence continues at coordinate 1,278,025 of CAXXQT010000003.1, read as the reverse complement.
ATCTGCTGTTCCGTCAGGGGATCCGTCGATTCTGATCGGGCTGCCTCGAGTTGCTCCTCAATCTCCTGGAGAACGAGGCCTTTGCGGTTCGGCCCCTCCACCTCACCCGCAATCGTGGCCGTGCCTTTCCCGATCTGCTGCTTCACCTTGTCGTCATAGAAACGAGTACCGGTCTCTTCCTCGGCCCGATCTCCGCGACCCTGCCCTTCGCCCATCCCCATCCCGGGTTTGTCGCCCTTTCCCTGGCCGCCCTGGCATGCAGGGCACCCCTCCCCGCCGCACTCCTGGCAAGTCATCTGGTCGCGGGCCTGGCAAAGCTGGTCCATCGCGCCGTCGAGCATCTCCATTTCGTCCAACTGCTGCTGCAGGTCAGAGAGTTGGTCCTGCATTCCCTGAAGCTTCTGGGCCGCCTCCTGCATCTGCCCGTTCTTCATACACTGCGAGCATTGACCGAGTTGCTGGGCCATGTCCTGCAACTGCTGCATGTCGCCGTTGCGCTCCGTGAGTTGGTTCAACTGCTCCTGAAGGCGGTCGGCCTCGGCATTCTGTCCCGCCTGGCGAGCCTGCTGGATCTGGTTCTTGAGATTCTGGCACTGCTGCTTGTGCTTCTCGGCGGCCTGCTCCATCTTCTGCTTCATCTCGTCCAGTTGCTGGGCGAGTTGCTGCTGCTCCTCCTTGGACAGTTTGCCGTCTTCCAGATCCGCTTTCAGTTTGTCCAACTCCTTGAGGGCTTGCTTGAAATCGCCCTCGGCGAGGGACTTCATGAACTCCTCGGCAGGCCCCTTGCTGCCCATATTCAATTGATCCAGCTTCCTGCGGATCTCCTCGGCGCCGCCAATCTGCTTCTGCCGATTCTCCATCTGGCGTTTGAGGTCGTTCAGCTTGACCAGGGCGTCCTTGCGGTTGTCTGTGTCTCCCCGAGTCAGTTCCTCGGTCTTCTCCGAAAGCCGTTGGAAGAGCGTCTCGGCGTCTTTCAGCCCGGCCTTCTGGGCCGCCTTGCGCTGTTCCATCAGCTTGTGCTTCAGGCTCCCCGAGGCATTCTTCACCTGCTTCTTGATCGATGCCGCGTTGGCCTGTGGCGTCTCCTGAACCACGGCGGGTGAAATCAACCACACAACCAGAACGGCTGCAACGAGGGGAATCAGGGGCAGGAAGAGCTGGCGTCCGGGGCTCACCGAAAAATGCTCGCCCACATCCAGTTTCCGCACGCGCCGCTCGGCATCCGAGATCAACGCCTGGCCAATCTCCGTTTCCTGCTCGGCGGGCGACAGCGCCAGCGTGCTGGAAATCCGCTCTTTCAGGCCAAAACGCCGATCGATCTCGATGGCCGCATCGAGCGAACCACGACCGCGGATATACGCGACCAGCATGGCGATGGCCATCCCCAAGCCAAGAGCCGCCACGAGATAGACCCAGGCCTCAATCCCAAGGGGGCGGAACTTGTCGACCACAATGAAGACCAAGGCAATCAAGAGGGTCGAAAAACAGGACCACCCCAGAGCCTTCGCGAACCTGTGAATCCCCAGCCATCGCCTGGCTCGATTGACTTGTCGTTTGAGCTCTTCCACCGCATTCCCTCCTGCCAGAACCCCTCGGTCGGGCTAACAATGGTACAGCCCGCCCCTCGCTCATTATATCGATCCGTGGCAAAATTCCACGCGATTCAACCCAGTTTTTGGAATGCGAAATCGAGGTTTTTTTCGCCTCGCGTTCCCATTCGGCGGGGGACCGCTATTATGGTGGCAGACAATCTTTGCCATATCGCTCCCTCTCTCGCAGCCCTTCAGTCTCCAGCCTTCAGCCTCGTCTCCCACACCACACTCAAGAACGATGACCGAATACCGCATTGAACGCGATTCGATGGGCGAAGTGCAGCTTCCCGCCCAGGCTTACTACGGGGCCCAGACCCAACGGGCCGTTGAGAACTTCCCCATCTCGGGCCAGCCCCTGCCCCCGGAATTGATCCACGCCATGGGCCTGGTCAAATGGGCCGCCGCCTCAGCCAACCGCGATCTGGGCCTCCTGACCGGTTCCGGCAAAAATCCGTTGGGGGAGAACCAGGTGAAGTCGCTTCTGGCCGCTTGCCGGGAAGTGGCTGACGGTCGATTCGACGACCAGTTTCCCATCGACGTCTACCAAACCGGCTCGGGAACCTCCAGCAACATGAATGCCAACGAGGTCATCTCCAATCGAGCCATCGAACTCGCGGGGGGGGACCGCTTCGCGCTCCAGAAGCCCATCCACCCCAACGACCATGTCAACATGGGCCAAAGCACGAACGACACCTTTCCCACCGCCATCCATGTGGCGGTCGGCACGGCGATCCACGCCGAGTTGATCCCCGCGTTGAAGAACGCCGCCAAGCTGCTGGAAGAAAAGGCGGCCGAGTGGCAGGGAATTCTCAAGATCGGCCGAACTCACCTGGCCGACGCCACCCCCCTTTCCCTGGGCCAGGAAATCGGCGGGCTGGCTCGCCAACTGGAACTCTCGGTTGCCCGAGCCCGCCGTGCCCTCGACGCCGTCCTCGAACTGCCCGTGGGCGGCACGGCCGTGGGAAGCGGCATCAACACCCATCGCCAGTTCGGCGGACGGGTCGCCCAGTTCCTGGCCGACGAAACGGGCGTTCCCTTCGGCGAAGCCGCTAACCATTTCGAGGCCAACGCCCAACGCGACGGCCTCGTCGAATCCCATGGGCAACTCAAGGCCGTGGCGGTCACCCTGTTCAACGTGGCCAACAACATTCGCTGGCTCGGCTCCGGACCTCGCTGCGGATTCTACGAAGTGCAGATTCCCGATCTCCAACCGGGTAGTTCCATCATGCCCGGCAAGGTCAACCCGGTCATGAGCGAGGCACTCATGCAGGCGTCGGCCCGTGTGATGGGCAACGACCAGGCGATCACCGTGAGCGGCGCCACCGGCGGCCAGTTCCAACTGAACATTATGATGCCGATGATGGGACAAACGGTGCTGGAAAGCGTCCGCCTGCTTGTCGGCGCCGTGAAGGCCTTTGCCGAAAAGTGCCTGGAAGAGCTCCAACCGAACCGCGAGGCCTGCGAAGCGTCCGTCGAGAAGAGCCTTTCCCTTGTCACGGGGCTGAATCCGTATATTGGCTACGAAAAGGCCGCCGCCCTCGCCAAGGAGGCCTTCAAGACCGGCAAGACCATCCGCCAACTGTGCCGCGAGCAGGAAGTGTTGCCCGAAAAGGAACTCGCCGAGGCCCTCGACCCCTGGCGAATGACCAAACCGGTCGACTAAGTGAAAAGGACGGGACCGTCGAGAGCTGCAGACTCGCTGAAATGCTGGGCGAGGGCAGGAGACTGAAGACTTTGGGCTGTAGGTTTCTGATGCGAGGTCGATTAGTGTGGAAAACCGATCCTGATGCGACAAAAGCCCCTGTCTTGCCGTCCTTCAGCCTTCGGCCTTCAGTCTTCAGCCTTGTCTCCACTGTCATTCGTTGTCACTTTGAGCAAGTCGGATTCCGTCAGACCAACACCGGGAGACCTCATCATGACGACCTCACGCCGCAGATTTCTCCAGCAGTCGATCGGGAGCCTTGTGGCTGGTTCTCTTGTATCCGGCTCGGTTGCGACCCAGGCCGACGAACCGGACAAGGCACTGCCTGTCGTCGACACGCACCAGCACCTTTGGGATATGAAGGTCGTCCACCCGCCCTGGCTCAAGCCGGGCGGGGAGTTGACGCGACCCTACGTGACCAAGGACTACCTGGAGGCGACGGCCGGGTTGAACTTCAAGAAGGCCGTCTACATGGAAGTGGCCGAAGCGGACGACCGGCTCGTCACCGAGGCCGAACACGTCATCGGCCTTTGCGCGAGCCCCGACCACCCCACCTGCGCCGCCGTGATCGGCGGTCGCCCGGCCGAACCCGGTTTCAAAGCTTACATGGATCGCTTCCGCGGGAGCCCCTACGTCAAGGGCGTTCGCCACATCATGCGTCAGCCACCCATGCTCGATGCCGCAGGGCTGATTCCCGGTCTGCGGTTGCTCGGAGATCGCGGCCTGTGCTTCGACCTGTGCGTCTCGCCCGAAATGCTGGCCGCGGCTGCCAAGATCGTGGACGCCTGCCCCGACACGCGGTTCGTTATCGACCACTGCGGCAATGCCGATCCGGTAGCGTTCATGGCCGAATCGAAGGCCCCCCGTCCGCCCCGCCACGATGCCAACGCCTGGCGTCGCGACATGGCGGCCCTTGCCCAGTGCAAGAACACGATCTGCAAGATCTCCGGGATCGTCTCGGCCATGGAAAAAGGCAAATGGACGGCCGACGATCTGACGCCGCCCATCAACCATTGCCTGGACTCCTTCGGCCCCGATCGCGTCATCTTCGCCAGCGACTGGCCCGTCTGCACCCGCGGCGCCACTCTCCGCCAGTGGTTCACGGCCCTTCGCCAGATCGTGAAGAACCGCCCCGAAGCGGATAGGAAAAAGCTGTTCGCCGAAAACGCAATCGCCTTCTACGGCCTGGCGTGATTCAGTGGATGTAGGGTGGCGCCAAGGCGGACCATTCGAGCATGTCTACCCTGCCGGTCAGGCTTGCTTTTCAAGATGGGCAACGAACCGGCAACGACCGAGCCGCGGCCCACCATGTTGTGCGTTCCATGGGATTTCGGTCGCATCGCGTCAAATCCTACGATGCGCCTCGACTGAAATGGAAAGCACAATATGGTGGGCCGTGCTCGGTCTGTCGGCACGCTAACGTTCTCTGTCAATCGGACCTGACCGCTTCGCCCGCCATTTCTGGAGAAACCGCGTGGCCCACCCTACATCCTTGACGTGTTCCTTCCACTCGGTATGCTGAACGCCGGCGGTATTGATTGCGTTTCCAAGGGCGTTATTTCACGGTGAGGTGATGAAATCCAGCGGCGAGTCAGGTCGACGGCGGTGGTTTCGCTTCCGCTTCGGCCTTCGCACCCTCCTGCTTGTCACGACACTGGTCGCCGTATGGTTGAGCCTGGAAGCAAGGCGAGCCCGGCAACAGGAGGACCTGGTCGCTCGGATCGAAGAGCTGAAAGGAGAGTATGCCCGTGCTCCCAGGGACTACGTGCCCCAAATCATGCACCGCCTTCTGAACGAGGGCCAGGGCTGCTTCGTCGAGAGTGTTTCGGTTTCGGCTTTCATCGCGCCGATGGATGTCGGAATCTCCTATTCCGGTAGCTTTCAGCTTCGTGCCAGCAGTCTTAAGGTTGAGACAATCCACGCCCCCGAAGAAATGGAGGAATTGCTGCGTATCCCGGCCATGGCCGAAGTCCGGAAGCTCGTCCTTTCCGGAACGGTGATCACGGACGACTTGCTTGACGAACTTGCAGCACTCGACGATCTCGAATCGGTCACCTTTCAGCAGACTGCCGTCAGCGAACCCGCCGTCGCAAGACTGAGGCAGTTGCGGCCTGATTGCACCATCGTGTACTCGGCCACAAACAACGGGCACGGACTACTTGAAGAGTTGCATACCGAAGCCTTCTTCCTAACGGACGATCTCGCCGTTTTTCCCCGCGCCCTGCACGGTGATCGCAAATCAATCGATGCCCTGATGCAGACTATCGATTGGGACACGGACACGTATTTGAAGAACAACCGCACGGTGACCCGGTCACTCGTGAAGGCGGCACGCCGATTGCATCCCGACCTCGCGGACCTTGGCGATCGGGAATTGCTGGATCGGACTGTTGCGACGGGTGGCTGGCTGCTAACCGAGATGCGGATTGTTCCGGCGGCATCGAGGAAAGACCTTCTATCTAATCAACTCGTCAACTTCTTCAGCCGGATCGACCGGAACTTGATGCGGGAACCGCTCCAGGATGCACTTGACCACGGCAGTCTGGAATTCCGCACGGTGGCCGTGGAAGTGAGCGCCGGGTGGGGCGATGTGGATCTGCTGGACGCAGCCTTGAGCAACTCGCTCGAACAGATTGGCGTCATGGCCGTTGCCAGGCTGTCCAGTATCGGCGACGAACGGGCTATCGCCTCGATCCGCAAGGCCTGCCGCAATGAACACCCTTCGGTGCGGGAGGCCGCCCTTCGTGAACTGGCCGTCCGCACCGGCAACCGGTTCCTCGACACGTATCGAGAGGCCATGGCCGACCCGGACGCCAACGTCCGCTGGAAAGCGATCCACATCCTGCGGTACTATCCCGATGCCCGGTCGGTTCCGGTTTTGACCAAGGCATTGAAAGACGAGAACCCCATGATTCGGTGCTCGGCGGCCACAACCCTCGGCAAGATCGCCGATGCATCTACCGAACCCGCCCTGGTCGCGGCGACCGAAGACGAAGACTCGTTCGTTCGCGGAGCGGCCGAAAAAGCCCTGGACGCGATGAGGAAGAAACTCAACAGCGGTGAGTAGCCGGGACAGGTTGGTACATCCCGACCCTCTCACTTCGCCATTCTGCCGTTCCTTGTTCGATATTCTGCGGTTCACCGTTGCGTGCGTCAGTGCTCGGAGTTGCGGCGTGTGACAATTCCAGTCCCCTCCCCGGCCCTCCCCCTCGCTCGCAAGCTCGCTGGGGAGGGAGACCAAACCCTTGACGTGTTCATCCCACCCAGTATGCTGAACGTCGGCGGTACGTATTGCGTTCCGAAGGGTGTTGTTTCACGGTGGGACAATGAATTCCAATGGCGCACCAAAACGTCGGCCGTGGTTTCGCTTCCGTTTCGGCCTGCGCACCCTCCTGATTGTCACGGCCCTGGTCGCCGTATGGCTGGGCCTCGAAGCGAGACGGGCCCAGCAACAACAGGCTCTGGTCGCCCGGATCGGGGAGTTGAGAGGACGCTTCGATCGTGCTCCCCGGGACTGTGTGCCCCAAATCATGCACCGCCTTCTCAGCGAAGACCAAGGCTGCTTCGTCAAGAGCATTTCGGTCACGGCCCTCATCGCCCCGACCAATTTCGTTGTCCGTCGCACCAGCGTTCCGATGTACGTCCGTGGGGAGAAGATCTACGCACCGGAAGATATGGAGGAATTGCTGCGCATGCCGGCCATGGCCGAGGTCCGCGACCTTCAACTCAGCGGCACGGCGATGACGGACGACTTGGTCGACGAGCTTGCGGCGCTCGACGATCTGGAGTCCGTCACCTTTTCGCAAACTGCCGTGTCGGATTCCGCCATCGAAGAACTGAAGCGTTTGAGGCCTGATTGCACCGTCGTGTACTCGGCCAGGAGCAACGGTCCCGAGCAGTCCGCAGCGCGTCACCGCATGGCCCTGTACATTACCGACGACCTGGCCCTGTTTCCCCGAGCCTTGCACGGCGACCGCAAGTCAATTGACGCCCTCCTGAGAACGGTCGATTGGGATACAGCCAGGATCTTGAGGGCCCCGGTGGTGACCGAGAGGCTCCTCAAGATGGCTCGCCGAGTCCGGCCCGATCAAGCGGAACTTGACGATCGAGAGTTGCTGGATCTGGTCGTCAAGGATGCCAATCGCGGCGACAAAGAGGCCGACCTGCTTCTGCGATTCTCTTCAGCGCCACGAAGCAGCTTCTCGAATGATTCGCTTGTCGTATTCCTCGGCCAGATCGGTCGCGACGTGATGCGGGAACCGCTCCAGGACGCCCTTGACCACGGCAGTCAGGAGCTCCGTTCGCTGACCGTGGAAGTAAGTGCCCGGTTGGGCGACGTGGATCTGTTGGACGCCGCCTTGAGCGACCCAGCCGAGCACATTCGCGTCAAGGCGATTGTCGGGTTGTCCGGTGTGCACGAGGAACAGGCAATCATGTCGATCCACAAGGCTTGCCGCGACGAGCACCCTTCGGTCCGCGAGGCCGCCCTTCGAGAACTGGCTGCCCGCACCGGCAACCGGTTCCTCGACACGTTCCTGGAGGCTATGGCCGACCCGGACCCGAACGTTCGCTGGCAGGCAGTTCACGCTCTCGAGCGTTATCCCGACGCCCGGTTCGTTCCCGTTTTGATTGAGGCGCTCAACGACGAGAATTCCTTGATTCGGTGCTCGGCTGCCAGGACGCTCGGCCAGATCGCCGAACCATCCACCGAACCGGCCCTGGCCGAAGCGACCGAAGATGAGGACTCTTTCGTGCGTGGGGCGGCCGAGAAGGCGCTGGCAGCGATGACGAAATAACTGCCAGGCGCCGACTGGGCGGAACTGTGCGGGTGGAACCACGACAGATTCAGCCGACGCTCTTCCTTCGTCGTGCGGCGACCAGACCAAGCCCGCCGAGCACGCCCCAGATCGCCAGCGTAGCAGGCTCAGGGACCTCGGAATTGATCGGGTCATAGTTGTCGCGGTACTCCCAGTAGACGATGTCGTGGTTTCCCCAATCCGCTCCCGTGCCGGAAGTGAAGCCGATATAGGCATCCTCGAGGTCGCCCAGCAAAGCGTACAAGTCGACATCGCGCGAAAGGAGGGCGGCGGCGGAACGAACACCGGTCTGGTTTGCCCGGACCTCGACGGTCGTACCATCGTAGTCCACCCACACATGCCACATGTTGCCGTCATCGAAGCGGGTTGCGATGTTCGTCGTGTAGGGTGCGCCAGCACCGTGATCCACGACGCCGTTCAGATCGATACCCAGGTGATTCGAGTTTGGATCGTTGTTGGCTGAGTTGTGCCAGGTGTCGATCTCGATCCCGAGGCTGGGGCTGATACCGGCATAGCCGATCCCTTGCCCGGCGCCACCGATGGAACTCGATACCGACTGAACAACGAACACGATCCCGTCAGCGCCGGTTTCGGTATTGCCGTCAAACAGGGTCCCGCCGGGCTCGGTGATGCGGAACTGGAAATAGGTGCTGAACGTGGCGGTGCGGACCGTGGCGGTGCTGAAGGCGCTTCCGGAGCGGCTTGCCGCGGCGGGGGTCAACCGAAGCACGGTCCCGTCCCCGGTCGTTGTTGTCGCTGCCCAGCCGTTCAGGGTAAGCAACGAAGTGTCGGAAAAGTCGTTGAAGATGACCGTGGCGCCATGGGATGTGGCAGCCGCGAGCAACACCAAGCCGATCGCGATGAGAGTTCGCATGACCCCATTTCCTCCCCGAAAATGCTTGAATCTTGTCCCCAACGTTGGCCGCCCCCAGAATCTCAAGAAGATTCCGACCACAAGCTTCCCCGTAAAGCTATAGACCGCAGAACAGCAATTCCTGATAACTAAAATGGACGTATTTTGGTATAAACGGCGTATTCTCCACGTCTATCTCCCTCACTGTAGGGGCAAACAATGGCAGACACCTTATGGAAAGCACATCTCTGATCGTCGACGGCCCTGCCAATGCCCCGGTCACGTTTGTGTTCGCCCACGGCGCCGGGGCGGGCATGGAAAGCGACTTCATGGCTGCCTTTGCGACAGGGCTTGCCAAGTCGGGATTGCGAGTGGTGCGGTTCGAATTTCCCTTCATGGCCGAGCGTCGCAAGACCGGCACGCGGCGGCCTCCCGACCGCGAACCCATCCTGCGTGAGACGTGGCACCAGGTGATCTGTTCACTCGATGCCGGTACGCTTCTCCTTGGCGGAAAGTCGATGGGGGGCCGTATCGCCAGTCTCATTGCCGATGAGGTTCAGCCGGCGGGCCTCGTCTGCCTCGGCTATCCCTTCCATCCGACCGGCAAGCCCCAGCAACTCCGAACCGCCCATCTTGAGACAATCCAGACCCCAACGCTCATCGTGCAAGGGGAACGAGACGTCCTCGGCAACCTTGACGAAGTGAGAAGCTACCCGCTCTCAAAGCACGTGGCCGTCCACTGGCTGCCCGACGGCGACCACAGCTTCAAGCCGAGAAAGAAGTCGGGTCGGACCCAGCACGAGAACTGGGACGAGGGAATTCAGGCCGTTATTGAGTTCGCGCGAGCGCAGCGTGCCCTGTAACGCGGGGTCACTTCAACTTCTGCTCGTGGGTTGGTGCGATCAATTCCCCAGAAAATACTCCTAATGACTTTGCGTGCGACCATAAATCCGATGCAAAGCCCCCCGATCGGCGGGAAATATGGAAATCTCGCGATGTTTGTTGTCAGGATTCCGCTCTCAGGGGCCTATAGGAGGATAGAAGTCTTTCCCCCTCCCGTGATCTGCTCCAAGGAGCTCCCACCCAATGCGATCTTCAACCCTGTTCTTCCTCACTGTAGTCCTTCTCGGTGCGGCAGCCCCCCTCCACGCGGCCATTGGAATCGAATCGGTCGGAGAACCCGTTGACGGGAATAGCTGGTCTCAAGGTTGGCGATTCCAGTGCGGCGACAACGACCCGAATATCGATCTCATCTCGTTCCATATTGGGACGGACAACGCCGAGTTCAAACACATGGTTGCGGTAGGCCAGTTCAGTACCAGCACATGGTGTGAATCCTATCGATCCACGTCCCAGGCAACGGCAACCGGAGACTGGCTTTGGAAAACGCTGGACCTGCGAGTCTATTTCGAGGGCGACCGTGACCAACTTTGCGCCCCCGTTCAATTGGCCATGTACCTGTACGAATACGGCAAGGAAATGGCGCGCCAGAAGATCTGCCTGGAATACAAGCTGAACTGCGGTTGGACGACGCGGATCGAAACGGACTGTTGCCGCCGCCGCCGCGATGAGCCGTGCTACGACACCCCTTCCGCGTCGGTCCCCGAACCGGCCACGCTCGCCATCTGGTCGATGTTTGGAGGGCTGGGCCTGGTCTCAGCGCGCCGCCGACGCCGGGCTGCGTAGGAAAGCATACCACCGGCACGCAGGAACCATGTTTCAGCAGCTTCTTCACGCTATGAACAAGAAACACCGCCGCTCGGCCTCCTCGGCCGAGCGGCGCACGCCCCACGGTTTCCACGCCGGTTGCTGTTAGGTCTAACGTGGGCCTCTGTCACGTGTTGCTCGCCGCCAGGGGGGGCAGCCTCCCCCACGCATCACCGTTCCCCCGAACCGTCTGCCTTCAGGAGTTCGAAGCGAGGCGTCGGCCGTCCGTCGACCAGCACCATTTCGAGAAACATCGCTTTCGGACGCACCCACAGCCCGTGGTCGTCGTACTCCTTTCGGTAGACAACCAGTTCCTCCTCCGTTTCGCTGTGCCGTGCAACACCAATGACGGAGTATTCCTTGCCCTTGTAGTGCCGGTACCGGCCGACGGGTACGGAGTTCATTCTGCGGTCCTTATTGGTTCCAAAGCAGTCAATGCTTGATCTTGCTGCCTGCAAGGTCACGGCAGGCGTCCATGGGCAGTGCTTCACGGGGCATTCTCGACAATCGGGCAGCCCCGCCCTACACTGGCGCTCTCCGTGGCGAAAAATCGCGAGCCAAGTCAGTGTATCGCGAGACGCCCCGAAGCAACAACGCTCGCTCTGCCACGTCGACAAGGAATAACTCGTGCAACCACCGCCAGTTCGAACGGCAACGCTCCAGGATCTCGACGCCATCAACGCGATTTACAACCACTATGTGATCCATTCCACGACCACGTACCAGATGGAGCCGGAGACGGCCGAGGACCGCCGAGCGTGGTTCGAGGCTCACGGCCCAAGTCATCCGGTGACCGTCGCCGAGGCGAAAGGCGAGATACTGGGCTGGGCCTCCCTGTCGCCCTTCCACCGCCGGGCGGCCTACTGCCACACGGTCGAAAACTCGGTCTACGTGCGTCACGATGCGCTGCGCCGTGGCGTTGGCGGCAGACTGCTGGAGGACCTGGTTCAGCGAGCCACAGACATCGGTCACCACGTGATCATCGCGGGCATCGATGCGGAGCAGACCGGCAGCCTTCGCCTCCACGCCCGGTTCGGCTTCACTGAAGTAGGCCACCTCCGAGAAGTAGGGTTCAAACTCGACCATTGGCTCGACGTAATCTACATGCAGAGGATCCTCGGTAGATAGGCTCCATGGTGACGGCTCCCCCGGAGAAGCATGATCGCACTTTCCAGTTCAGCCTGGCGCATCTCATGCTTGGCATGCTCGGGGTCGCCGCCTATTTGGGTATCGCCGAATCCTTGAACTGGAATACGGCGTTTCTTCAGATCGGCTTCTTTCTGGCAGAGCGGCTGGCAGAAGCCCGGGGCCACAACCCCGACCACACAGCGCCGGTTCGGGCAGGATTGAATGCCTCCTCCGGCCATTCCCTCATGATCGGGTCAATCCTGGTTGGGCTGATTGGCAGCGCCGTACCCATTGCCGTCTTGATTGATATCTGGCAATCCCCCATGTCGTCGGGAATTCTGCCCGTAGAAATCGGCCCGGTCTTCTTCTGGTGTGGCCTGGGAACGCCGCTGGTCGTCGGCTGGTTCTGCTATGCCGCTTTCCGTCTCGAAAAACGCGCCAAGGACGGCTCCCGACGGCGGATGTCCTTCTTCGCCCTTATGATTCTGAGTTGGCTGACGGCCCTTGTTCCCTTGCTTCTCACCACTCTGGGAGCGCACTGGGTCATTCACGCTCGAAGCCTGACGCCGCTTCCCTAGAGATGATCCAGAGATTAATTCGGCATTTCGAGCTATGGGGAGGATTGCGGTGAACAGGAGTTAACTGAGCAAACAGAGTACAAAGGCTCTGTTCTCTCCGTCTACTTTGTCTTGATTCGGTGCTTGGTGACCGTGCAACTCAAACTCCTTCTGCAAACACCACTCGTAGATCGATTCGAACAGTCCTGGAGTTCAATCGACGCGCGGATTGCGCCATGAGTTGACTCCTGAGGCTTGCGAGAACAGCAGATGGATGGTCGATCCTCTCGGAATAGAGAGGACTGAGGAAACGGAGAAATCTCCTCCGTTATCTTCGTTGCCTCCTGTTCCTGTTAACTCCCGGCCGTCTGCGTATGCCGCCAAATCTGCTTGTCATTCACATCGGAATCTCGGAGCCATTCTTGGGGCGTCCCTTATCCACCCCTTTTTGTTGCGAAACCTGCTGACGCAAAGTCTGCACCGTCCAAAGGAACAAACGGTGCTCATGGCGATCGTGCTCGGAGCGGACGGCGATTGCTCGATCCGGAGGCACGCCATCAAGGCCAAACACGTGCGAAACGACGCGGCCTTTGGGATTCATGCGGGCCAGGCGGGGAACCAGTCGCTCGTTGTATCGCGTGCTGAGATAGAGCATCACCACGGTCGCCTCCCGAAGATCCACCGCGAACAGATCCTCCTGCCGGATGGTGACCAGGTCTTCGAGGCCGTGGGCAGCCACGTTCTTTTTCGCCTCTTCCGTGCGACGCGGGTCAATATCGACCCCCACCGCACGGCAGCCGTATTTCTTGGCGGCGGCAATCACGATCCTCCCGTCACCGCACCCAAGGTCGTAAACGACGTCGTCTTGCGTCACCGACGCAAGTTTCAGCATCTGCTCGACGACATCCTCGGGCGTGGGAATGAAGACGACGTCTGGAATCGGGGGGGAACTCTCTTTGGGCAATTCAGCGCCCGTGACGAGCGCGGCGAACGACGCGCTGCCCGCGACAAGTACCAACCCAAAGAATGCATGCTGTAGGCAGTGCTGTTGCACGTCACCGGCTCGAAAAGTCAGGGATGTCGGATTGGGCCTCTCGTCACCCTCGGGGCAAGGGAACGGAAGCCCGTTTGCCGGGGCCCATGATGGCCTCGCACTCGACGTATCCTACCCCAACAGACGGCGACGAACAGTCCGACGCGGGAGCGAAGGTCGGCTCCGTTGGGGGCATCCCGATCCGGTCGTTGCCCAGAAAGACCGAGATCTGTGGCGGGATTCACGGTTTTGCCCCTCGCTCATTTGGGTTATTTTTCGTCACACTGGGGTATATGCGATTACTCTGAAAAAGCTACCCCCACCACAGTTTGCGCGAGGGGGGGCCAACCGTTGACACTGTATTCGGGGGGCCCTAGAATGCCGGATTCATGCCAAGGGAACTGTCAACTTTGCCCCTTGTTCAACTGTGTCACGGACCCGGAGGAAGCCACACGATGGCAGACGACAAATCAGGCCACATTGTTAATGTGATGAAAGAGGCTCGGCTTTTCCCCCCCTCGGCGGAGTTTTCCGCCAAGGCTCGAGTCAAGTCGATGGAAGAGTATCAGAAGATCTGGGACGAGGCGGCTGCCGATCCGGAGAAATTCTGGGGCGACATCGCAAAGGAGGAACTTCACTGGTTCAAGCCCTTCGACAAAGTTCTCGAATGGAAAGAGCCTTTTGCGAACTGGTTCGTGGGCGGAGAAACGAATGTCTCCTACAACTGCCTCGACGCCCATCTCGACACGCCTCGAGCCAACAAGGCGGCCTTGATTTGGGAAGGCGAGCCCGGGGATTCGCGGGTCCTCACCTACCGGATGCTACACCGGGAAGTGTGCAAATTCGCCAACTGCCTGAAGAAGATGGGCGTGGAGAAAGGCGACCGCGTCTCGCTCTACATGCCCATGGTTCCCGAGTTGGCCATCGCCATGCTCGCCTGCGCCCGGATCGGCGCCGTCCACTCGATCGTCTTTGGTGGCTTTTCGGCTGAGGCAATCGCCGATCGCAACAACGACGCCCAGGCGAAGGTCCAGATCACGGCCAACGCCGGGTGGCGACGCGGGAAGGTCCTGCCGCTCAAGTCGACCGTCGACGAAGCGTTGGAAAAGTCTCCCACCGTGCAGAAGTGCATCGTGTTGAAACGCACCGACACGGAATGCGAGATGAAGGAAGGTCGCGACGTGTGGTGGCACGACCTGATGGACGAAGCCTCCGCCGACTGCCCCGCCGAACCCATGGACTCCGAGGCCCCGCTGTTCATTCTGTACACGAGCGGTTCCACCGGGAAGCCCAAGGGCATCAAGCACACCACCGCCGGCTACAACCTCTATGCGAAGAAGACGTTCGAGTGGGTCTTCGACAACCGGGAAGAGGATGTGTACTGGTGCACGGCCGACATTGGCTGGATCACGGGCCACAGCTACATCGTCTACGGCCCGCTGACCGCAGGGGCCACGAGCCTGATGTACGAAGGCGCTCCCAACTGGCCCGACGAAGGTCGGTTCTGGGAAATCATCGAGAAGTACAACGTCAACATCTTCTACACGGCTCCCACAGCCATCCGCGCCTTCATCAAGTGGGGCGACAACTTCGTCGAACGAAGCGACATCTCGTCCTTGCGGCTGCTGGGCACCGTGGGCGAGGGCATCAATCCGGAAGCCTGGATGTGGTACCACAAGAAGATCGGCGCCGAACGCTGCCCGATCGTGGACACCTGGTGGCAGACGGAGACGGGCGGCATCATGATGACGCCTTTGCCGGGCTGCACGCCCACCAAGCCGGGCAGTTGCTGCAAGCCCCTGCCGGGCATCGTCCCGGAAATCGTCGGCGAAGACGGCCAGCCGGTGCCCGCCGGAAGCGGCGGTTGGCTCACGATCACCAAGCCCTGGCCGGGCATGCTCCGCGGCATCTGGGGCGACGATGATCGCTACAGGGCCCAGTACTGGAGCGACGTGCCCGGCAAGTACCTCTGCGGCGACAACGCCCGCTGCGACGAGGACGGCTACTACTGGATCATGGGTCGAATCGATGACGTCCTGAACGTTTCGGGGCACCGCCTGAGCACGATCGAGATCGAGTCGGCCCTGGTGAGCCACGACCTGGTGGCCGAGGCCGCCGCCGTGGGGCGTCCCGACGACCTGACGGGCGAGGCGGTCTGCGCCTTCGTCTCCGTGGCCGCCGGCGTGGAGCCGACCGACGAGTTGAAGAAGGAACTCCGAGCCCACGTGGGCAAGGAAATCGGCAAGTTCGCGGCCCCGGCCGACATCCGCTTCACGTCCTCCCTGCCGAAGACGCGAAGCGGCAAGATCATGCGGCGTCTCCTCCGCGACATCGCCGCCGGACGCGAATCCACCGGCGACACCTCCACGCTGGAAGACTTCAGCGTGCTGGCCAAGCTCCGGACGGACGACGACTAACTGTCGTTGTTCGCTCCGCGAACAAGCATCCGATCGCCCATTGAAGAGCGACAAACCTACCCTGGGCCGGGTTCCGAACCTTTCGGGACCCGGCCCTTTGACTGCGCTACGATGCTCACACGCCCAATCAGCCCCCGAATCGGCGGGGGAACGCTTGACCGTTGAGACGGGAGCGGTGAATATTGAGGTCGGCGGCGGCCCACTCTCCCCCTTCCGTGATTCCGAACAAGGAAACCAGCCATGAAGCGACGCACGTTTCTCAAAGCGGTCGGCGGCAGCGCCGTCGGCAGTCAGGCGGTGCTTTCGGCCGCCAGCGCGAAGGACACAGTTGTGGACGGCGTCGGCGTCCCGCAACGTCTCCTCGGCAAGTCAGGCAAGAAGGTCTCGATCGTCTGCTTTCCCGGCTTGGCCCTGGTCCACCACGAACAGCCGGAATGCACCGAGGGACTCCACAAGGCCGTCGATCAAGGCATCACCCACTTCGACGTGGCGCCGGCCTACGGCAACGGGGTCTGCGAGGAGCGTATGGGAGTCGGAATGCAGGGGATCCCCCGGGACAAGTACTTCCTCTCCTGCAAGACCAAGATGCGCGATGCCGAGGGCGCCAAGAAGGAACTGGAACGTTCCCTCACCCGGCTCAAGACGGACCACTTCGACCTCTACCAACTGCACTGCCTGTACGAGCCCGACGATGTGAAGCAGGCCTTTGGGCCCGGCGGGGCCATGGAGACGATCTTCAAGGCTCGCGAGGAAGGCAAGATCGGCCTGATCGGGTTCTCCGCTCACACGACCCGGTCGGCTCTGGCCGCCCTGGACCAGTACCGCTTTGACACGGTCATGTTCCCGATCAACTTCGTCGAAATGTTCACGATCGGGTTTGGCGACGCCGTGCTCAAGCGGGCTGCGGAAATGGACGTGCCCGTGCTGGCCATCAAGGCCATGAGCCGGGGCCTTTGGCCCGACGGCATGGAGCGGACCCGCAAGTGGTGGTATCGCTCGGTGGAATCGGAAAAGGAAGTTAGCATGGCGATTCGCTACGCCCTGTCCCTGTCCACGGTCAAAACCACCGTGCCGCCTTCCTGGCTCGACCTGGTCGACAAGGCGGTTGTCGCGGCACGCGACTACAGCCCAATCACCGATGGGGAGGTCGAACAACTCCGCACCATCGCCGCCGATTGCCGCTCCGTCTTCCGCAAGCGGGAAGAGGAGGTCGCCGACCACCACCGGCACGACCGCCTTTACGCCGACTGCCCCCACGACCACTGCCCGGGCTGGCACGTTTAGCAGTCCGTTGAAGAACGCGGCACATGCCGCGTTGGTAGACGCCGGGCGCCGCACGGCTCCTGAATTGCCAAGCGATATTCCCATTTTAAGGTCCCGCTCGGCGAGCGGTGACCTACATGTTCAACGGGCTGCCAGCAGATAGGCGGTACGCCCATCGCTTCACTCTGGGACGCGCCACCCACGGAAAAAGCCGGGCTATCCGACATAGCCCGGCTCTCTCCCGGTCTCATTCCGAATTGAAGGGTAGAACGTTACTGTTCCTGCACTTCGATCGTCACGGTCGTTTCCAGCGAATTCCCCGTGTCGTCGTTGGCCACGTAGGTGAACTCGTCCGTGCCCGCGTAGTCGGCCATCGGGGTGAACGTGAAGGAACCGTCCGAATTCAGATTCAACGTGCCGTGAGCGGGAGCCGACATGAGAACGGCGTTCAGAGTGTCGCCGTCCACATCCCCGTCATTGGCAAGCACGCCGGCCATCGCATCCACGGTCAAGACGTTGTTCTCATCAACCGTGTAGGCATCGGTCGCGGCCACGGGAAGATCATTGACGCCGTTAACCGTGATTGTCACGGTCGTCTCCACCGAATTGCCAAAGCCGTCGTCGGCCACGTACGTGAACTCGTCCGTGCCGGAGAAATCCGCATCCGGCGTGTAGGTGAAGGAACCATCGGCCTCAAGCGACAAGGTTCCATGCGAAACGCCTGAGCTGAGTACGGCGTTGAGTGAGTCGCCGTCGGTGTCGCTGTCGTTACCCAAAACACCGCTGACCGCATCGACGGTCAACGAACCGTCTTCGTCCACGGAATAGGCGTCTTCCACCGTGCTCGCCGGCGTGTTGACCTGAATCGTCACGGTTGCCTCGGCCGAATCATTCGTGCCGTCATTGGCCACATACGTGTACGTATCCGTGCCGTGGAAATCAGCGTTCGGTGTGTAAATATACGAGCCGTCGGCGTTCAGCGTCAGGTTGCCGTTGCTCGGCGGCGTAACAACGGCTGAGGTCAGCGAGTCGCCGTTCGCATCGCTGTCGTTGGCGAGAATACCCGACGCGGAGTTCACGGTCAGGGTGGCATTGACCGGGACAACGTAGGCATCCTCAACCGCAACCGGCGCATCGTTGGCCGGAGTCACCGTGATGGTCACATCGGTCTCGATCGAACCGACGTATCCGTCGTTGACGACATAGGAGAAGGAATCCTCGCCTTCATAGCCGGCGTCGGGCGTGTAGGTAAACGAACCGTCGGCATTGACCGTCGCCGTGCCGTGGGAAGGCGCCGACAGGAGCGTCGCCGTCAGGCTGTCGCCGTCCGGGTCGCTGTCGTTCGCCAGCAAGCCCGAGGAGGCGTCGACGGTCAGAACCTGATCCTCCACGACCGTGTAGCTGTCATCAACGGGGTCGGGCGCCGTGTTGACATCGATTGTCACGGTCGCCTCAGCCGAGTCGGCCGTGCCGTCGTTGGCCACGTAGGTGAAGGAGTCCGTCCCGTGGAAGTCCGTATCCGCCACGTAGGTGAAGGAGCCGTCGGCGTTCATGGTCAGAGTGCCGTGACTCGGCGGCGTGACCACGGCAGCCGTCATCGAGTCGCCGTCCAGGTCACTGTCGTTCGCCAGGACACCTGAAGCGGCATCGACGCTGAAATCGCCGTTGACCGCAACACCGTAGGCGTCGTCGGCGACGGCCGGAGCCGCATCATTTACCCCATTGACGGTGATGAGGACAGTCGCTTCCGCCGAAACGGCGTAGCCGTCGTCGACGACGTAAGTGAACGTGTCGCTGCCCCAGAAATCCCCGTCCGGCGTGTAGCTGAAGGAACCGTCCCCGTTAAAGACCAACACCCCGTGGGTGGGCGCTGTGACCAGCGTCGCGGTCATGGAATCGTCATCCACATCAACGTCGTTGGCGAGCACTCCCGATGCGGCGTCGACAGCCAGCACGTTGTCTTCATCGACGGAGTAAGCGTCTTCGACGGGTGCGGTCGGCGAGTTGACGTCGATCGTCACCGTGGTCACCGCCGAGCCGTCCGTGCCGTCGTTGGCGATGTAGGTGAACGAATCGGTGCCATGGAATCCCGCGTCGGGTGTGTAGGTGAACGAACCGTCCGTGCTGAGGCTCACATTGCCGTTGGCCGGGGCGCTCGCCAGGGTGGCACTGAGCGCATCGCCGTCCACATCGGTGTCGTTGGCCAGCAGCCCTGCCGCGGCATCGATCGTCAACAGCGTATCGGCGGGAACGCTATAGCTGTCTTCGGCGGCAACCGGGGCCCCGTCGTTTACCGGGTTGACGGTGATGGTCACGGTGGCTTCGGCCGAGTCGCCGAACCCGTCGTTGGCGACATAGGTAAACGTGTCACTGCCCCAGAAGTCCGCTTCGGGCGTGTAGGCGAAAGAACCATCGTCGTTCAAAGTCACCGTACCGTGGGCCGGCGACGTTACGAGTGCGGCGGTTAGTGGGTCGCCCTCCGTGTCGCTGTCGTTGGCCAACGCGCCCAGTGCGGCATCGACCGTCAGCTCCCCGTCTTCGTCAACCTCATAGACGTCGTCCTGGGCCTCCGGCACGGAGTTCTCGTCCCACAGGCCGTAGAGTTGCACGAAGTCCGTTCCCGCGATATGGGCCCGGTTTGTTCCCGTCGTTCCGTAGGCATCCACGCTTTCGAGGCCGACAAGTTGGAAGAGCAGATCGCCGTCCGTGTCCGGCGTCCAGAGTTCGACGGTCGGCGAGTCCTCGTCGTCATAGCCGGCCTGGAGCACGTCGTCGCCGTCGGTGTCATGGATTTCCGCCGTGTCGCCGTCGCCGGCGTTGAGCGAAGCAACGGTGACCTTATCCGCCTGCTTGACCGTGAAGGAGTAGGACACCGCCGTGAACGTGCACTCGGTCGGCGTTGCCACGAATTGGTCGGCCCGGGCCGAATCGGTCAGCCTCGCCACGTCGGTTCCGCCATTGCTGAAATTCACCTCGGCCACATCGAAGTCGCGGACGATCACATCATATTCATTACCTTCGATCAGGCTGTACAGGCGAGCCTTTGCCGGACGGGCCACGAACTTGTCGTTCTGGCTCGAATCGACGAAGGTGGCGGTGTCCGTATCGCCGCCGTAGATGGAGCGGACAAGCAACTCCGAAAAGCCTTCGGACGCACATACCACCCCACTCTCCGCCACGAGCCGGTGTTCGCCCGTTTCACCGTTGGCTTCGAACAGGTCGGAACCGGAGGTGTCGAAGAAGACGACCGTGTCGTCATCCGGGCTGTTTGCACCGACGAAGGTGACTTCTTCAAACAGCTTGGCTCGGCGGTAGAAGGTGGCATATCCGCCCTTGCTCCGGATCAGCGCGGCATCGTCGCCCGGCAGGGCTTTGGCCTTATCCTGTCCCGGCGAGTCTTCAAACACGGCCGAGTCGGCCTCGCCCGATCGCGACCAGGCCAGTAACTGCTCGAAGTTCGTGGCTGTCACAGTGAACGGCAGGGCGGCGCCGTCGTTGGTCGCGAAGACCATGGTCGGCACGAGACCGTCGCCCTCGAAGGTGGCGGTAAGGGTTTCCGCAAGATCCGAGCCTTCGATCCAGACGATGTCGCTCCCCGTATCGGCGTCGGTCTTATCGGCATCGAAGACGACCTCTGACACTTCGTCGTTTCCGAAGGCATAGAGGACGTCGTTGATCGTCACGTTTCGTCCGGTCTCGGCGCTGAACAGGAAGGTGTCGGCCTCGGCGGTGCCGTAAACGGTAACCGTCGTCCCGTCGTGCTGGACAAGGTTGGCGATCCGGAGGTCCACGGCGCTCAGGTCGCCGCTGAGTTTCAGCGAGTACGAAACGTCGGCAAGGGTCTCCCAGTCGATGCGTTGTCCTCCGTCGGCCACCGAGGAAACGGCCAGTTCATTGCCGTCGCCGTCCAGCAGCGTCACCGTAGCCGAGCCCGCGGAGTCGGAAAACAGAGCCTCGAAAGTCAGGAAGCCGTCGTGCGTCGTCTGGAGGGAGTACGTCAACGTGCCTTCGGTGAGGTCGAGTTGGGGAAGGAGGAGGAAGTCGACCGCCCCCAAGTCGATGACATTTTCCGACACCGTGATCAGGACAGTCACAGCCAGCGAGTCCGTCGTTCCGTCGTTGGCCTTGTAGGTGAACGAATCCTCGCCGTAGAAGCCATCTTCGGGAACGTAGGAAAAGGAACCGTCGGAGTAAAGGGTGATCGTGCCATGGCTCGGGTCGTCGACCAATTCGGACGTGAGCGTGTCGCCGTCTACGTCGCTGTCGTTTGCCAACACGCCCTCGTCGGTCGTCACGATCAGCGCGGCGCCTTCGCTGCCAACGTAAGAATCCTCCACGGCGACCGGCGCGTCGTTCACGGCGTTGACGAAGATTGTCACGAGAGCCACGTTCGACTCATCACCTTCACCATTGGTCGCCTGGTAGGTGAATGTGTCGGTTCCGCAAAAGTCTGCGTCTGGCGTGTATTCGAAAGAGCCGTCTGACTGCAACGTCACGGCGCCGTGAGTCGGCAGGTCGACGAGGGCAACCGCAAGCGTTCCCTGCGTGGTATCGTCGTTGGCGAGAACTCCGTTCTCAACGGCAACGGAGAGGATCGTATCCTCGTCGACCGAGTAGTCGTCCGGATAGGCCTGGATCGCCCCGAGAACCGTGAGGGAAACGCTCTCGCTGGTTGTGTTGCCGGCCTCATCGGTGAGCACAATCTGGAAGGACTGGGGCACGGCCTGGTCGCTGGACGGCGTCCACGAGATTTCCCCCGTGGCAGCGTCGATCGTCATTCCGTCGGGAGCGTCTTCGAGCGAGTAGAGAACGCTGCCTTCCTCCGAGCTCTCCGCATCGAAAGTGTAGGCCTCCCCGACCCGGGCCAATTCGGGGGCCTGATTCGTCAGGCCTTCCGGCGCCGTTGCGTCGATCGTGATCTCCAGCGGATCGGAGGGATCGGTGGTTCCGCCGAAGACCTGCACCGCGGTGATGCTGACCACGCCGTCGGCCAGGGCCTGCGCACCGTCGGTCGTGACGGTCACCGTGTCACCGGAAGCCACTGCACTGCCGATCACCACGTCGTCGGCGAGAATCTGCACTTCGGCGCCGTCCGTCACACCGCTGACGAGGAATTGCAGCGTGGTGGCCGAATCGGCATTGTTGTTGGAAGTCAGGTTGTCGTCATCGGCGTTTCCCGTATCGCTGGCGGCCAGCAAGTCAACGCTCGTGGGCACCGACAATTCCACCTCGCCGAAGTCGTACCCCGTCGCCTCGCGACCGATTTCGACCGTGACCGTGTAGCTCACCGAGTCCACGGGCTCACTCACAACCGTACCGGGAGTCACGTCCACACCGATAACGTACGTGCCGGCCTCGAGCCAGAGCGAATAGGAACCGTCCTCACCGGTTTCGGTCCACGTTTCATCTGAATCCAGAACGCCATTCTCGTTGGCATCCACAAACACGGTATATCCGGCGAGCAGCGTTTCGCCGTCGTCGTAGGCGTGGTTCCCGTTGGCGTCGGCGTATCTCACGCCGGAAATCTCGCCCTGGCCCGTGATGCTCTCGACGACCACGAGTTCGTTGTCAGGGCCCAGGGGCAATTCCCCGAAGGGCGAGGCGTTCGACTCGTCGATGTCCAGGTCCGCGATCGTGTCCACCGTGGTCATGTCGAGAATCTGCCCGAAGACGGTAAAGGCGCCGTAGTCCTCGCTGTCCAGGAACGAGTTGTCGTCGAGGTTCACGTAGAACTGGCACGTGGCGCTGTCGGGATAGCCCGACATCTTGGCCATTGCCAGGGTGCCGCGAAGGTTCGAAATGCCCGGCTCGTTCGTGATCGGGTCGTCTTCCGGAATCTCATCGAACTGGCTCAGGGAGGTGAAGGTGGTGGAACTGGTCGTGTAGCCACCGCCCTGGATTACGAAATCCTCGACGGAGCGGTGAATAATCGAGTTGAGGTAGTCGCCGTCGTTGACGTAGTTGAGAAAGTTGTCGACGGTAATCGGCGTGTCCTCAACGAACAGTTCGACGACGATGGGACCGAAGTTCGTGTTCAGAGAGAGGACGGGATTGTCGCCATACACGACGACGATCTCGTCGCCGTCCTGAACGAGATACTCATCGAATTCGGTCGAGACCTGGCCGTTGACGAACATCTGCACGGTGTTCTCACCGTCCTCCACGTAGCTCATCAACTGGTCTTCGGCAAGAACGGCGTCGGCCTGATTTCCGGCCACTCCGGCGTTGTTCTGCCAAATGTCGAAGAAATCGCCCAGCGTCAGGTCGCTGGTCGAGTCGATGTAGATC
Source organism: Thermoguttaceae bacterium (assembly GCA_963674575.2). GTDB lineage: Bacteria > Planctomycetota > Planctomycetia > Pirellulales > Thermoguttaceae > JAAYAY01. Next base: position 1,254,668 of record CAXXQT010000003.1, on the reverse strand, counting down.
TCGCCGCTGTCGTCAACGGTGAAGAGAGCCTCCGTGCTGTCGTCAAGTTGGACCCCCACTTCGGCCGGAATCTCGATTTCGGTACTTTCGGCGTAGAGGACCAGGCGAAAGCTGTCGTCGGTAGGGGTTGCCGACAGAAGGGTTCTCGATTCCAGGGGTTCGAGACGAAGTTCTTGGTGGCGTCTGCGAAGAGCCTGGCAGGAAAGACCGTTTCGTTGCCCGATGTGTCTCATCAGTGGGGTTCCTTAAGGAGCCTGGTATGCAATGGCACGACCTACGACAGTACGTGAACTCAGAACCGATTCTCGCGGCCCGTCTCCAGGGTGCAAAAACAGTGCCAGGAAGACGGTGCCATAAACGGCAGTCTCGGCACGGACAGAATCGCGGAAAGAACCCGCAAAACCCGCATCGGAGAAAGCTCCCAAATGACGGCGATTGAATTGGGCGGTCGGCACGCGGTGGCCCCCCCACAGCCGCCTTCCTAAACAGGCCGATTTTCGCGTGATTGAGCACGCCCAGAAGCGCTTCCAGGATTCTGGATTGCCGAACGGCTGCCGATATTCTCAACCATCCAGAAGCGTCTGTCGATCATCCCCGCCCAAGGATGAGTCAACCTGGACAAAGAACCGTTCCAATCCTCATGACCACCAGCCTGAATGTGCCGTTTTCATTGGGCCCTCGCGGGGGGGGCGGCTTGCTCGTTGACTCGGGACAACATGAAGTCGTCGCCGCGGTCGAGAAATATCATCCCTGACAGCCCTCAAGCCAACTCGCCTTGTTTGAGTGGTTAAAAACGTCTAGACTCCCGCTCGCACCCATCATGACCGCGGCAATGGGTCATCTTCCCCAGTCCCCCCCTCCGATCCCCGTGGAGCCATGCTGCTTTCCTATTCGCACCGCTTTCTGTTTATCCATGTCCCCAAGACGGGTGGGTCCAGCATTTCGAGGGCCTTGGCCGAATATGTCCACCGACCCCAGGACCATTGGGTGAATCGGGCGTTGGGCCGAGTGGGAATTCACGTCAACCTCTACGGGCCGGAACGTATACGCCGTTATCGCTTTCACAGCACGGCCCGTATTCTTCAGCGGCACTTGTCGAAAGAGACCTTTGAATCGTCCTTCAAATTCGCATTCGTGCGCAACCCCTGGGACCGAATGGTCTCGTCCTACCATTTCGTGGCCGGTTGCGCGACCCACCACCGCCACCGCCGGGTTGCACAGGGCATGGATTTCAAGGACTACCTGCGCTACGAAGCGGCGCGGGGAAAGATGTCGCAGTCCGCAATGCTGACGGACCGGTCCGGACGGCTCCTCGTCGATTTCGTCGGTCGCTTCGAACGTCTGACCGAGGATTTCCACCGCGTTTGCCGTCTCCTCGGCCTGCCGTGCGAATTGGGCCACCACAACCGGTCCCGACATCGCGACTACCGCGAATACTACGATCGCGAGTCGATCGAGCTGGTGCGACGCCATTTTGGCGATGAAATCGAACTCTTCGACTACGATTTCGATGCGCCCATGGCTGCCCGTGAGACGGAGGCCGACGCCATGCCGAGCGAAACGAACATCGCCTGTTCGGCTCGATAGCCGGCCGCCCGACGGGATTCCCTTCGACGCAGGGAAGGAGCTCGCTCAACTATTTGCCTGGAGCCTTGCCGCACAAAGCGTGTTGTGCAGGAGCATAGTGATCGTGAGCGGACCAACACCGCCGGGAACCGGTGTGATCTGGGAAGCCACTTCCCGAACGGCCTCGTAATCAACGTCGCCGAACAGGCCCTCGTCCGTGCGGTTCATGCCCACGTCGATCACGACCGCTCCCGGCTTGACCATGTCGGCCGTCACAAACTTAGCCTTGCCAATAGCAACCACGAGGATGTCGGCCTGGCGGGTTACGGCGGGCAGATCCTTCGTGCGACTGTGGCAAACGGTGACCGTGGCGTCGCCGCCTTCACCCCGCTGCATGAACATGATCGACATGGGCTTGCCCACAATTTCGCTTCGCCCGATGACTGTCACGTTCTTCCCCGCGGTGGGGATCTGGTTGCGTTTCAGCATCTCCTGGATGCCGTGGGGGGTGCAGGGCAGGAAACGCGGACGCCCCTGGACGATTCTCCCTACGTTCTCCGGATGAAAGGCATCGACGTCCTTGATCGGGTTAACGGCGTCCAGGACGCAGGTCTCGTCGATCTGATCCGGCAGGGGGAGTTGGATGAGGATGCCATGGATCTCCGGATCTGCGTTGAGCTGGCCCACGAGGTCCAGGAGTTGCTCCGTGGTCGTTTCCGAGGACAGACGATGGAGCACGCTTCCCATGCCAGCGGCGGCACATGCCTTTTCCTTGTTGCGAACGTAGATCTGGCTGGCAGGATCTTCCCCCACGAGGATGGCCGCTAAGCACGGTGTCGGGCCCCCCGCCGCCTTGAAAGCGGCCACTTGCTCGGCGATCTCCGCGCGAATCTCTTTCGACAGGGTTTTGCCGTCCAGAATCGTTCCACTCACGTGCTGACTCCCTGATAGAGGTATCGTGTCCCTTGACCCAAAACCGACTATTGTAGCCGCGATAGGACGATGTGTCAGGCAGGCGGTCGACAAGACGGCGTCAACGCCTTAAGTTATTAAATGAAATCGTCTTGCATCACAGATGGCCAATCAACGGGAATCCACGGAGGGAGGCCCCGACTCCTTCCCCCTATCCTTGGCCTACTCATACGTTCTCCGTATGATTCCATAGAATTAGCCCGAATGTTCGGAGATTTGGTAAACAATTAAGTTGGCCCCGCAAGGCCGAACAAGCCGGATGGATTGAAGGTTGATGAGCGAGAAACCCAAGTTGAGCCCTGTCGAGAAGATCAAGATTGAGAGCAACTACCTGCGCGACCCGGTGCAGGAGGAGCTGGGCAACGAGGAACCGGCCTTCGGTAAGTCGGCCGAACAGATCATCAAGCACCACGGCTTCTATCAGCAGGACGATCGCGACCGCCGCGGGATGAAGGACGCCGACGGCAAGCCCCTGGACAAAGCCTATTCAATGATGGTCCGAACCAAGCTCCCCGGCGGCAAGCTTACGTCCGCCCAGATGCTCGACGAGTTGGATCTCTGCGAACGCTACGGCAACGGGGACCTTCGTCTGACGGACCGCCAGGGAATCCAGATCCACGGCATTCTGAAGGGGAACGTAAAGGCCATGATTCGGGCGATTTGCGACGCCCAGATGACCACCCTCGGAGCCTGCGGCGACGTGTGCCGCAACGTGCTCTGCTGCCCGGCCCCTCATCGCCACAACACCGTGCGCGACGAGATGCAGGAGATGGCCAACCAGATTTCTGACCACCTGCTTCCCAACACCAAGGCCTACTACGAACTTTGGCTCACCGATCCGGAAACGGGCGAAAAAGAACTGGCCGGCGGCGGAACCGAAGGAAAGGTCATCGAGCCTCTCTACGGAGAGAATTATCTGCCGCGGAAGTTCAAAGTGGCCATCGCGCTGCCGGAAGATAACTGCGTGGATGTCTGCACGAACGATCTGGGCTTGCTGGCCATCGTCGAAGACGACCAGATCGCAGGCTACAACGTCTTGGTGGGCGGCGGAATGGGACTCACGCCCAGCAACAAGAACACCTTTCCGGCGATCGCCCAGTCCCTTGCCTTCGTAACGCCAGAGAACGTACTTCGTCTCTCCGAGGCGATCGTCAAGACCCAGCGCGACTTCGGCAACCGCGCCGATCGCAAGCGGGCAAGGATGAAATACCTGATCCGCAATTGGGGAATCGAGAAGTTCCGTGCCAAGGTCGAAGAGTACTACGGCGAGAAACTCACCGACCCCCAGCCGATCGAAATGGCCGATGTGGAAGACCACACGGGCTGGCACGAGCAGGGCGACGGACGTTGGTTCTATGGACTGCACATTGACAGCGGACGGGTGATCGACCGCGACGAATGCAACCTGAAAACCGCCATTCGCCAGGTATGCCAACAACTCCAGCCGAATCTGCGGATCACGGCCCACCAGAGCCTCCTGTTCACCGACGTGGCCCCGGAGCAGCGCGAGACGCTCGAAACGATCCTGCGCGACAACGGCGTCGGGCTCGACGACCAGATCTCCCAAGTTCGGCGTTGGGCGATGGCCTGCGTATCCCTGCCCACGTGCCCCTTGGCCGTCACCGAGAGCGAGCGTGTCTTACCCGGCGTCATGGCCCAGTTGGAGGCGGAATTGATCCGCTACGGACTGGAAAATGAGAAGTTCACTGTCCGCATGACGGGCTGCCCGAACGGCTGTGCACGACCGTACAACGCCGACATCGGCTTGGTCGGCAAGACGAAGAACAAGTACACGATCTTTCTTGGCGGAACCCTCCGCGGCGATCGCCTCGCCTTCATGTACCGCGAGATTGTCCCGCTGAACGAATTGGTCACCATTCTCGTGCCCGTCTTCGCGTATTTCATGCGAGAACGCCAACCCGGCGAGACCCTCGGCGATTTCTGCCATCGCAAGGGCGCCCAGGACCTGCTCCTGTTCGCCGACAGCTACGCGGGCGAGCCGTAATCCCCCCTCGCGCTCCGTGCAATCGGCAGGTTCTCAGGCAAAGCAGTCGCGTGCGCGCCCATTAACCGCCAGCCCCTTTCTCTGTCGTAACTTGGATCAAAATCCGTCGGCGCTTGACCCTGGCCCGCGAGCCGACTATAGAAAAAGGCGCTGAGCGAATGCGATCCAAGCCTCTCAATCGAGAAAGACGCATCATGAAGACCACCGCCAAATCTCTCGTTCCCCTCGTGGTCCTGGCCTGTGCCGCGGTCCTGGGCCCCGCTGCCCGCTGCTGGGCCGCCGATCGGCCGAACTTCGTCTTCCTCATCTCGGAAGACAACTCGAAGCACTTCATGAAGCTCTTCGACGAAACAGGCCCCTCAACGCCCAATATCGAAAAGCTCGCCGCGCACGGGTTGATCTTCGATCGGGCCTTCTCCAACGCACCGGTCTGCTCCGTCGCCCGCAGCACGCTGGTCACCAGTTGCTACGCACCACGAATCGGCACCGAGTTCCATCGCAAGGAGAAGATCGTCCCGGTTCCGGAAGGGCAACGGATGTTCCCGGCCTACCTCCGCAAGGCGGGCTACTACACAACGAACAACAAGAAAGAAGACTACAACGCGATCAAGACGCCCGACGTGTGGAACGAGTCGTCGGGCAAGGCCCACTGGCGGAAACGAAAACCCGGCCAGCCCTTCTTCCACCAACAGAGCAGCTACGCCGTGACCCACGAAAGCTCGCTCCACTTCCCGCCGAAAACGATGGAGACGCCGACCGAGACCGATCCGGCCTCCGTCACCTTGGCACCCATCCATCCCGACACGCCAACCTTCCGCTACACTTACGCCCGTTACCACGACCGCATCCGCCAGATGGATTCCCAGATCCAGAAGATGGTCGACCAGCTTGCCGAAGACGGCCTGCTGGAAGACACCTTCATCTTCTACTTCGGCGACCACGGCGGCGTGCTGCCGGGTAGCAAGGGCTACATCTGGGAACGGGGCCTGCACGTTCCCATGGTCGTTCGCGTTCCCGAGCATTGGAAGCACCTGGTCGACGCCCCCCTGGGCACCCGCGTGAAAGGATTCGTGAACTTCATCGACCTGGGCCCCACGCTTCTGAACCTGGCGGGGATCGACGTTCCGGGAGGTTTTGACGGTCGTCCCTTCCTGGGCAAGGGAGCCTCTCTCGCCGAAGTGAATCAGCGCGACGTGACGTTCGGCTACGCCGACCGCTTCGACGAAAAATACGACCTGGTCCGCACGGTGCGGAAGGGCAATCTGAAGTACATGCGGAGCTACCAGCCCTTCACTTTCGACGGGTTGCAGAACGATTATCGCTACAAAATGCTCGCCTACGAGGAGTGGCGCCAGCTCTACAAGGAGGGCAAACTGAACGAACTCCAGGCCCGCTTCTTTGAAGCACGTCCGGCCGAGGCCCTTTACGACCTGGAAAACGATCCGGAAGAAACCCGGAACCTGGCCGGCGACCCGAGGTATGCCAAGTCGCTTGCCGAAATGCGGGCGTTGCTAGCGGGGTGGGTGAAGGGAATGCCCGATCTGAGTTTCATTCCCGAGAGCGTGCTGGTGGCGGAGGGATTCGACAACCCCGTCGCCTACGGGCAGGCCCACAAGGAGCAGATTGCCCGGCTTGTGGACCTGGCCGATTTGAGCCTGGTTCCCTTGGACGAAGCCAGGCCCGGCATTCAGAAGGCCCTCGCATCGGAGGATCCCTGGCAGCGTTACTGGGGCCTGATTGTATGCAGCAGCCACGGCAAGGCGGCGGAGGCATTCGTTCCGCTCGCCCAAAAACTTGCCGAGGATGATGCGGAATTGCTGGTCCGGGTCCGAGCGGCCGAGTTTCTGGGGCTGATCGGCGCCGCCGATCCCCGTCCCACGATCACCGACGCCTTGCTCAAGTCGGAATCGCCCGTTGAGGCCAACCTGATCCTGAACACGGCGGTCTTGCTCCAGGACGGTCGCCCGGGCTATCGCTTCGATCTGCCTCGCGGCAAGATCGTGGGCGATCGGAAAGGGGCCTCGGTCCGCTACGTCACGGCAAGACTGAACTACCTGGCGAAGTAGGCGGGTGGCGTCCATTGTGATCACGGCTATTGAAAAAACCCTCACCCATCTGGCCATGCCTTGCGGGCTGATATGGCTCGCCTTGATTGGCTTGACGGTGCTGGCATGGCGGCGCCGGCAACGCGCCTTGTTTGTCTCTCTCGCCGTGCTTCTTCCCGTCTACACAGTGGCGGGAAACGGAGAACTCAGCAAGGTCCTCAACGCATGGCTCGAACGCGACTATCGCGGGATCAAACCTCTCCAGCAGGGCCCTTACGACGCCGTACTTGTCCTTGGCGGCGGGCTCGGCGTTGCGGCGAACGGGGAGCCCCAACTCGAGGTGTCCGGCGACCGAGTGGCCCTGGGGGCGTGCCTTTACCATGCCGGACGCGCCCAGTTGCTCGTGACGTCAGGATTGGAACTGCCGGGCCCACACGGTGAACCACGCGACCTGGCAGAAGAAACTGCCGCCATGTGGCGTCAGCTGGGCATTCCCGAAAACCGGATCCTTCAGATTCACGGCAGGAACACGCGTGAGGAAATGATCGCCCTCCGCCAATTGGTCGACGAACATCCCGAATGGAAACGCCTTGGGCTCGTGACTTCTGCATGGCATTTGCCCCGAGCCCTGCGTCTGGCGAAGGAACATGACCTGAACCTGGAACCGCTCCCCGCCGATTTTCGAGGAACGGCCATCGACTGGCATCCCTGGCGCTTGCTGATTCCCAGCGGTTACGGTTTTGAAAGAAACCAGGCCGCTTGCAAGGAATTTCTCGCCCGACTGACCGGCCAGTAAGGCGATCTCGCCAGAAATCACGGCGCCATCCAGGGCGTGGCCTCTCCAAACCACGTCTCCGTATCGCGATACTCCAGGTATTCGAGAATCACTCCGTTCTTGTGGACGAAGACCACGCGCGCGAAGTCACCCGGCTCGAAGGGGCCCAACACGACCTCTTCGTCTTTCATGGCCGCTTCCAAGTTGTCGACTCGATAGGCAATGTGCGGCATGTTCCAGAGCTTCCATTCCGGCGACGTTGGATCGACCTCCGGCTTGTTCTGGAAACGCAGGTACTCGATCCGCTGCGGATGGGTCCGCGGGTTGGTGACCCAGGTCTCGCTGTCGGCCACCCACGATTCTTTCGCGTCAGGCGGCGTCTCGACTGGAATGCCGATATGATCGAACTGCATCAGTGAACCCTTTCAACAACGGGATGTGTTGGTTGTCGACCAGCAGGGCCCATGGTAGCCCTCAGTGCGGCTCCTGACGAGCCCTTTCCAAGAAAAAGCACCACCTTTTGCCAAGGCAAGACGCCGCTCACCCCTATCTCAACTTCTGCGGTTCCTTGTTCGATATTCGATATTCTGCTGTTCACGCATTCTCGCCATCGACAAGAAATTGCGACAGTCCTCACAGACCGTTAGACTTGGAAGACTTCGCCTCACCTGTCCTTCAGCCTCCACGGAGCAAGACAATGCCCTCCAGCTCGATCTCAGCAATGCTTGTCCCGATCTTGCTCACCGCCTTCTTGGCACGGGGCGACGAACCGCCCAAGGTGCCCGGAGTCGTCATCGACTACCAGGCCGCGGAAACGGGCCAGTACATCGGCTCGCCCAGCATTGCCGTCCTGCCCGACGGCAGCTACGTGGCCTCCCACGACCTGTTCGGGCCCAAGAGCACGTTCAACCGCACCCGGGTCTTCGGCTCCACCGACCAGGGAAAGACGTGGCAACACCGAAGCGACATCGAAGGCGCCTTCTGGAACACCCTGTTTGTTCATGAAGGAGCCCTCTATGCCATCGGGGCCAGCGCCCGCTACGGTGACACGGTGATCCGCCGATCCGACGACGGCGGACGAACCTGGACGTCACCCAAAGACGATCAAACCGGCCTGATCCTGACCGATCAACGCTATCATTGCGCCCCCCAACCGGTCCTGGTCCACAAGGGACGCATCTGGCGAGCCATGGAGGATGCCGGAGGCACCGGCGGCTGGGGAAAGCACTTTCGCGCGTTCATGATGTCGGCCCCCGTCGACGCCGATTTGCTCAAGGCGGAAAACTGGACTGTCAGCAATCGCCTGGCCAGCGATACGAAGTGGCTCGACGGCAAGTTCAACGGCTGGCTCGAAGGCAACGCCGTGGCCACGCCGGAGGGCAGGGTTGTCAACATTCTCCGCGTGGACGTCCCCAAGGGCGGCGGCATGGCGGCCATAATCCAGATCAGCGACGACGGCAAGATCGCCAGTTTCGATCCGGCCACCGGCCTGTTTGAGATGCCAGGCGGGTCCACCAAGTTCGCCATCCGCTACGATCCCCAATCGAAATGCTACTGGGCCCTGGCCAATGCCATCCCCGAGCGTCACCTGGGGCGCGTGCCGGGGGGCATTCGCAATACGCTCGCCCTGCTTCGCTCGGACGACCTGCGCCACTGGGAGATTCGCTCCTACGTGGCCTACCATCACGAGGTCCAGCACCACGGTTTTCAGTATCCCGACTGGCAATTCGACGGCGACGACATCATCGCCGCCTCGCGCACCGCCTACGACGACGGGAAAGGCGGGGCACACAATTTCCACGACGCCAACTACCTCACCTTTCACCGCATCGAGAACTTCCGCCAGGCCTCGAACCTGGAACTGCCCCCCATGCCCCCGCCCGAGCCGGCTATCGGAGAGTGTGAGGCCTTCCGCGTGGAAGGTTTTGATTTCGTGGTGGCTCCCTTCGAAGAAGATGCCGTTGCTTACGGAAACCGCAAATACAAGTGGAAGGACGTGCCCGAGCAATTCCGCGGCTGGCGTTTCACTCGGACCGAGGGCGGTTTGCGGGCAACCATGACCGTGACGGCCCGACGCGACACGATCGTCTACGCAGCCACGGCCCCCAGCCAGGAAGGCACCGACACGACCGGCTGGGAGCCCACCGACGTGCCGACCTTCTACTACACCAGTGCGGGCAAGACGCGGCTGGCGGTGTTTCAGCGCCGGTTGAAGGCAGGGGAAAGCGTGCAGGTTCCGCAAACGAACTGGACGGGGATGATCGTGCTGCTGCCGGCGAAATAGGCGAAGGGCTTCACTCGGCTTCATGGCCCGGGCCCATTCCCATGCCCCGGCCCATACCGCCTCCCATTCCCATTCCGCGGCCCATGCCCATGCCTCGCCCGCGGCCCTGTCCAAACCCGCGTCCCGATCCGTCGCCCGCACAGTCACTGCCGGCTTCGGAACAATCTTCCGGAGCCGCCTCCTCGCAATGGCCGTCGGCGGAGCATGCCTCCCCGGTCGCCGGTTCGTGCAAGTCGCCGCATTCACCCGAACCGCCGCCTTGACCGCCTCGTCCCCGGCCCATGCCCATACCGCGTCCCTGCCCCTGGCCTCGGCCCCGGCCTTGCATGGCGTGCAATTCCGGATGGTGCTTCTGAATGGCCGCCAGGACCTCGCTCGGGGCGACGCCCTTTTCCCGTGCCACGTCGCCGACGGTTCGTTCCAGGTCGCTGACGACAAATCCCTCCTCCGACAACGCCGCGGTCATCTTCTCCACCGGCAGATTGATCTGCTCCGAGAACCGGACCAACGTCAACTCTTCCGAATGGGGAACCGGCGCCTCCGCGGTTTGGACTTCCCAGGAATCCTTGATTCGCCCGTTCAGGTCGGCCAGTTCATTCAGGGGCGGCCAAACCTGGATCGTGCCGACCAGCAACAGGGCCGTGAGTCCGCCGGCCGCGAACATTTCCCGCTTGAGGTTGAGTCCGCCCGTCGCCTTCTTGTGCAGGTAGCCGACGAACATCTTCCAGTTGAAGGCCAGATGCAGCACGGCTATGGCGAGCAACACGGCGCAGGTGTTGATGTGCAGCGTGCCCCATTGATCCTTGTCGAGCCCCAGCATCGTCCAGTTCGTCCAGTGGGCCGTTCGTCCGCGGGGCGTCACATAGAGAATCACTCCCGAAAAGGCCACGGCCGTGAAGATCAGGGTCAGCAGGAGCGACGTGAAGCCTTTGAAGTTGAAGGGACGCCGCACTGCCGGTTCCGCCGCTGTCGTCGCCTCACTGCTGGTTTTCAGTTCGTCGGTCATCATTTTCTCTCCGAATAGGTTTGGTCGCTTTGCCGCTTGGCGTTCGGAAAGGTGTCATGAGCAACAACCGTGCCAAGTGGGAGATGTGCGGGCGGAATGGCGAGATACGGCGGCAGGAATGCCATCGGCACGGGGAGATCGGATTCCCGTCGAGTTTCAGGCGTGCAGTACGACGCCGTTCTCGAGCCATGAGGGATGCAAGTCCTTCACAGCCCGAATGGGGGAGCAAGCAAGTCGCCGCGGCCTGACGTGGCCATCCTTCCTGCTTCGAAGTGATGAAGGAAGGGGACAGGTCCATGTTTTCGGGCAACGCGTATGCGCCAAAGTGCTTTGCCGACCGAAAAATGGACCAGTCCCCGAAACTGGCGGCCCTGCCGCCCTGTGGACTTGCGGAATTTCCCATGCTACCCTGAGTGGCTCAAATGGACCTGCCATTTCCTTCCCTTGTGCAACCCGACAGACGTGGTCGCCACCGCTCCCTACAAAAAGGAACCTTGTCGATGACACTGCGCCCTGTGCTTTCCTCGCTCGCTTTGACCCTCTCCCTCACGCTTGTCACTGCCGCGCCGGCGACCGACTGGCCCGTCTTCCATGGCCCCGACGGCTCGAACAAGTCGCCCGACACGGGCCTGCTCCGCGAGTGGCCCGACGGCGGCCCCGAGTTGGCTTGGCAGGTTGACGGACTGGGCGAAGGCTACGCCACTGTTTCCGTGGCCGATGGCCTCGTCTACACCTCCGGCAATAAGAACGACCAAACGATGGTGATCGCCCTCGATCTGGAGGGCAACGTGGTCTGGCAGAAACCCAACGGCGGGCCCTGGACGGGGAGTTTCCCCGGCACCCGAGGCACTCCCACCATCGACGGCGATCGCCTCTATCACGAAAGCCCGATCGGCAACGTGATCTGCATGAACGCCAAGACCGGCGAAGAAATCTGGAGCCTGAACATCCTCGACAAATTCGCCGGCAAGAACATCAAGTGGGCCCTCGCCGAGTCGGTGATTATCGACGGGCCTCGCGCGATCGTCTGCCCCTTTGGCGACAAAGCCAGCATCGTGGCCCTCGACAAGATGACGGGCGAGGTCGTCTGGACCTCCGAGAGCACCGGCGACATGGCCGGCTACTCCACCCCGGCATTGTTTGAATACGAGGGTCTCCGCATGGTGGTCACCATGAACCAGAAGGCCGTTGTGGGCGTCGACGCCGATTCCGGCAAGCTCCTCTTCCGCCATCCCCATGAAACCAAATACGACGTCAACGCCCTCCTTCCCGTCTTCCACGACGGACAGATCTTCGTCGCTTCCGGATACGGCTCCGGGGCCCAGATGATCAAGCTGACCGTTGAGGGCAAGAACGTCTCCGCCGAACAGGTCTGGGAAAACAAGAAATTCGACAATCACCACGGCGGCGTGATCCTTCAGGATGGCTTCCTCTACGGCACCAACTTCCGCGGCCAGTGGATGTGCGTCGATTGGAAAACCGGAGAAACCAAGTGGTCCGAAAAGGGAATCGGCAAGGGCTCGGTCTCCTTCGCCGACGGCCTTCTCTACGGCTTCAACGAGAGGCAAAACGATCGGACCGTGGGACTCATCAAGCCGAATCCCGAAGCCTACGAAGAGATCAGCCGCTTCCAGATTCCCGAAGGCGGCAAGGGCAATTCCTGGGCCCACCCGGTCATCATCGGCGGACGCCTCTATCTCCGCCACGGCGACTTCCTCTTCGTCTACGACGTAGAGGCCAAGTAAGATCGTCGCGTTTCGCTCCCGCGAAACGGCGCTTGTTCGCGGAGCGAACAACAACAATTGGCCAAAACGCCGGCTCAACCATCCTACTCCCGAAACCTCCATGGCCTTCGATCCCCTCGCCGGCGTCCCCCCTTCGCCTGAATTCGACAACGATGCGATCAACGCGATGGCCCGCCAGGCCGCCGAGCGGCTCCTTGCCGATTTGGACCGTGCCTCGAGACTGACCGACGCGTGGCAGCAGGAACAACTCGGCCAGTTCCTGGTAGACGATGCTCTTTCGCAGTGCCTCAACCGGCTGGTCCGAACCGGTTGCTGGGGCCAAGCCAACCAGTTGCCTTCCAGCGTATTCTGGAAGACGGCCGGACCGGTTCTTGAAGTCGGCTGGCTCCAGAATCGGGCGAGAACCAAGCCGCTGGGCTACGCCGGCGACCACGAAATCCAGGCTCGCATGTGGGAACAGGCCTGTTGCGACCATCCCCTGGGCCGCCTCTTCGACCACTATTTCCTGGCCCTTGCCGCCCCCCAGGCGGTGCGAGCCAGGATGCAGCACGTGGCCGCAACCCTCGTCGCCCGGCGGCTCGCCCGCAACGGCTCGCCCTTTCGCGTCGTCAGCGTCGGTTCCGGCCCGGGAATCGACATTCAGGCCGGCCTGTCTGCGCTGCCCGAGTCGGAAAGGTCGGGGATTGAGGTGACTCTCCTCGATCTTGACCCCGACGCCCTTGAACACGCCTCGCGGCGAATCGGTCCTCTGCTTCCGGAAGCGGGCCTGATCTCGCGGCGTGAGAATCTCTATCGTCTGGCCTCCAAGAAATCCCTTGCGGCAGACCTTGCCGGCGCCGATCTGATCGTTTGCACGGGCCTTTTCGACTACCTCGCCGACGAGGCAGCCGCGGGCATGTTGAGATTCTTCTGGCATTCTCTGGGCCCCCGTGGTCAGATGCTTGTGGGAAACTTCGCCCCTCACAATCCCACGCAGGCCTACATGGAATGGATCGGCAACTGGCATTTGATCTACCGCACGCCCCGCCAGTTTCGCGATCTTGCCGTCCGGGCGGACATCCCCCAAGATTGCTTTGCGATTCGCACCGAGAGAACGGGAACTGACTTGTTTCTGGTGGCCGAGAGAGGTTGACAACCAGGCGCAAAGAGTCGTCAATAGGGGTGAGGAACTCATGAAGACGCAATTGAACTCGCCCATTACGAAAACGCTCATCATCTGCGCCTCCCTTGTGGTCATTGTGGCCGGCATGAAGGCGGCCTCGGCGATCCTCGTGCCTTTCTTGCTGGCGGCGTTCATCACCATCATCGTGACCCCCATCTACTTTTCGCTTCAGCGAATCGGGCTCAATCCGGCCGTCACACTTCTGGCCATGATCACCGTCGTCGTCGTGCTGGGGGTCGTGTCGGTGTGGATCGGCCAGCGTTCCGTGCGGAGCTTCCTTCAGAATGAGGCCGGTTACCAGTCCCAATACGCGGCGCAAATGACCCAACTGAACCAGTGGCTTCGAGATTGGGGAATGGTCGAACCCGAGCAGAGCGTGGGCGACCTGATCGACGCTCGAGTCGTGGTGGGCTATTTCGGAACGGCCGCCGAGACGATTCGCGACCTGCTGAGCCAGGGAACGCTCATCTTGATCGTTGTGATCTTCATCCTCCTGGAAGCGACGACCATGCCCGACAAGATCCGGGGATTGCCCGGACTGTCCGAAGATGCCTGGAACCGCATGACCCTGATTGTCGACAACATCCGCCACTACATCACTTTGAAGACGGCGACCAGTGCCCTGACGGGCATTCTCGTGTGGCTCATGCTGGTGATCCTCCGCGTCGACGCCGCCGAGTTTCTCGGTGTGCTCGCCTTCGTCCTGAACTTCGTTCCCACCATCGGCTCGATTGTCGCGGGGATTCCCGGCGTGTTGCTCGCCTTCATCCTGCACGGGCCCCTTGCGGCAGCGATCGCGCTGGTCGGCTACATGGCGGTCAACTTTGGCGTGAGCAACGGGCTGGAACCGCGGATCATGGGCCGGGGTCTCGGCCTGTCGCCCCTGGTGATCATCCTCTCCATGTTCTTCTGGGGCTGGGTCCTCGGCCCCGTGGGCATGCTCCTTTCCGTCCCCCTGGCCATGACCGCCAAGATCGCCCTCGAAGCCGACGAGGAAACCCGCTGGATCGCCATGCTCATGGCCTCCGGTTCCCGCGTCCGCGCCGCCCGGCGCCGCCAGCAAAGCGGCCCACGCCGCAAAGCCAAAGACGCCAAACGTTGAAGCGGGTACCGGATACCCGGGTAGCACCGATGATTTTGCGCGAGCCGTGCCCCCAATTGGCGAAAACGTGTTCGCAAAATCGTCGGTGTTGCGAAGCAACAAGAGGATTCTGCGTGCCGCTTCCCCCCGACGCAGGATGGCACGCCCCGGAACGAAGCGATGGGAGTGGACGGTCAACTCACCACGCCTCACGGCCCGGATACCACCGATGATCTTGCGGAATAGGTTCTCCGTGGTGGATCCCGTCCTTCCCTGAGATCCTCTTGTCGCCAAGGCGACACCGACGATTTTCCGAATGAGTTGTCCCAAATGGAGAGCCGTTTGCGGAAAATCATCGGTGCTACCCAGTCGCCCGTTGGCCAGCTGTTGCCCGGCCGACATTCTCACGGCGCCTCGTACCAATAGACCACCGAGGCAAACCTCGCATCCCGAGGCGGCTTGACGCCGAACCGAAACGCCCACTCCCAGTTGAACCGGATCGCCGTGCGGAAGGTCATCGGATCGTTCCAGAAGAGCTTGACGTTCACCTCCTCGAACTTCTCGCTGCCGCCTGACGTCATCGGGGCCGATACCGGCTTGTGACCCCAGGCCATGTCAAAAAGGTCCTCGTGCCCGGTGCCGTTCCAGCGGTTGTCGGGAAAGGTCCGTTCGTCGTCAACAAAAATGTGCTCGTCCAGCTCGGGCTGGCAATTGAACAGGTCCATGTAGGCGACGATCTGGCCGGCGCCGCGGCGCTCGAAGGCCGTGTAGCCGTTGGCATAGAAGAAATCGGCCAGGGGCAGGTCGGGATGCTCGAAGGCTGCCCCTTTCTTTATCTGGCCGGTGTTGCTGACACTGTGCAGATACAACACGTCGTCCGGAAGGGGCGCGTCTTCCTCCACATACATCTCCACGTTGCACTCCACCGGCTCCTTTGATCGCGACACGAGCGAAAACGCCGCGTTTTTCCGAAACGGCATGGGCAGGCTGCACACTCGCCATCCGTCCGCCCCTTGTCCCAGGGCCAACGTGCGATGTTCTCGTGACCCGAAGCCGTGATCGAGCGGAGCGACAACGTCCGGCTCCTCGGCGCCGTCCCAGGCGATTCGAAGCTCCACTTGATCGCACGCCGCCCCGTCCTTCACCTTCACGCGGATCTGGCGAACGATCGCCGGTCCGGCCAGTTCCGCCACGGCAACCGTCACAGAGGATTCTCCGGTGGCAGCAGGGACCGCAACTCGTTCTGCGACCTTTCGGAAGTCGGCGAGTTCCTCGCCATAGAGGTCCATGCGATTCCACACCGCGGCCGTGGCCTCGAACTCCGCCTTCAGGGCGTGCCAGTCGGCGTCGAGGAACGGCTCGACCTCAACGTCGTCGGAAAAGGCCTTGATATTGATGTTGGCATAGAGCTTATCCCGCTGGAGATAGCGAAAACGCTTGGCGAAGGGGATGGGCACATAGGAGACGGCCCACTCCTTCTTGCCGGGCGTTTCCCCTTCGGCCGTGGCCCGACCGGTCACACTGTTGCGCACCTCCGACAGGGGCCGCACGAAGGGCAGCTTGTCCTGCTCAAAGAACCGATTCGCCTTGCCCGTGAAAATTACCTGCCCGTCGACCTCGATTCGAATCTCGTGCCACGTGGTGTCGTGGGTTGTCCAGATCCGGCTCACCACGCCCGGCCCCTTGTGGTCGGCCACCACGCGCCAGCCGTCCTCGATGTAGAGGCAATCCAGACGATCCGGATTCCCGCCCCGGCGGTTGAAGCCTGAATACTGAAGCAGACGGTAGTCCTGCGGGCGGAACAGATGCTCGGCCGTTCGCAGACGCCGGAGTTCGCCGGAGACAGTCACCGTCTCCGCCCGGGAGAACGATGTCTGCGCGAGGAGAAGAGCCGTGATCGACAGGATTGCAAAGCGTTTCATGGGTGTATTCTCAAGCAAATGGTCTTAGCTGTTCCTTGGAGTGCGGCAACTTGTTGCCGCTTTCTATTGACCGTCGATACTGGTTCGAGCTGTCGTGTCGTGCGGCAAATCATGTTTCAGCTCTACGAGGCACAATCCGCACGTGGAGATAGAAAGTCCCCGCGAGCACCATCCCGCAGGCAACCACACCAAACGCTACCGTCCTCGCAGCATCCACGGCAGAGGCGGATGTCCAAGGGTATCCGAACAAGACGGCCAGAACAAGAATCCATCGCAGCAAATCCAGCACAGCAAACTGATACCATTTCTGGCCGGGACCGTTCGTCCTTATGGGGGCAAAGGCAACAAATCCCAGGATTGCCAGGATAATCACACCGTCAAACGCCAACCAGCCCCATCGAATTCGTTGATTGTCCCAGTGTTCCAACGCAATGCGGCTTGGTGGTTCGGGTAGTTGCCTTCCCGAGATCCTGGCCAACTCCGACCTTTCGGCCCTGGTCATTTCGCCAAACCTACTCCGAACGCTCTTAAAAGACTCTCCCGTTTGCTGGCAGTAATCGAAGATCACAAGATCCTCCCCGTAGGCCTGATCGAGATAATAATACATCATTTGTACTTCCACGAACTCAAACGGCCATCCGAAGACTATCGAAGGTTCCGTCAATGAGGGACCGGAATAGATCGGGCGAAGTCGCAATGTCCCCTGGCCCGCCGCGGCGTTCCGACTTCGCCTCGTGGGCTCACTGGGCCTGGCAGCGAACAGCAGCACGGCCAGTCCGATCGCCGTGAACTCCACCACGATGCGTTTCCTGGGAAGCCATCGTGCGAGTGTTTTCGTGAAGAAGACCACGCGAAGCTCGCTGTTCCAAGGATGCATGTCAAGAATCGAGAACGAAACGGCAGTCGCGACTACGGCTTGCGACGGAATGAGTGCCTGCTCAGTATAGATGATGAGCGGAGCGTGCTGAAGCTATCCGGTTGCTGTTTAGAACGACCCGTCCTCCGCGCCCCCGCGTCTCTGCGCGAGTCCCCTTTGGCCAGCACTCACGCGATTTCCAGTCCCATTGCTTGCACGATCTGTAGGCTCGAACCATACTCAGGGCAGTGGTATCGCGGATCTCATCAACATATCGCACTGGGGGGTGGGTTATGTGTACGCTACGGCACCGCGCGTTCACGCTCGTCGAATTGCTCGTTGTGGTCGGTCTTCTGGGCCTGGCCGTTGCCCTGCTGCTTCCGGCCGTCCAGTCGGCCCGAGAGGCGGCCGTTCGTTCCAAGCTGGCTTCCCAAGAGAAATACGCGGCCCAGCAACAGGTGGCCCAGGAAGCTCCGGCCGGATCGGAGCCGGCTGCCCTGTCGCCCTTGGCTCGGGTGGAAGCCTTCACGGCCGACGTGATCCTCACACCCAAGTTGAGCGTGGGCACAGCCACGCCGGAATCGATCTACGAGGCCCGGTTCGTGGGCCAGATTCGGGCCGTCGCGCCGGAACAGGAATCGGGCGATTGCGGGATCGAACTGCCCTTGCCGCCCCAGATCATTTCGCTGGCCGATCTCTCCATCACCGTCGACGGCGAGTCGAGCGAGCATGTCGTGCTGCGCGACGGCAAGCTCGTCTGGCAAGGCAAGTTGCCCGCCGAGCCGACCTCGCTCGACATCACCTACACGGCCGTCGGCAAAGGGCTTTACGAGTTGTCGGTTCCACCGGGTGGGATCCTCGATCAGTTTGAAGTGTCGATGGTTGCCAACGGTTCCGACATCCGGCTTCTGGAACTGTCCTTACAGCCAACCGATCTGAGTCGAGCGGCAGGCAAGACAACCTACACCTGGAAGTACGAACGGCTTCTGTTCGGCCAGCCCGTCCGCCTCGACGTGCTCGGGATCGCACCCATCGACCAACTCGGCGAGTTGACCTGGCTGGGGCCGATCAGCGTATTCGCCTTCGGGCTGCTCGTGGGCCTGATCGTCCACGCGGCCAACATCGTCCGTTTCGACCGCTGGATGCTCATTTTGACCGTGGGCGCCTTTGCCGGCGCCTACCCGCTCATGTACTTTGCCCAGGAGTACATTTCCCTCGGCCCGGCCGTGCTCATTTCAGCCGGCTTGGCGATCCTCATCATCGCCATTCGGGCCCTGACGCTCATGCGATTCCACTTGGCCCTGTTCGGCGTAGTCATCCCGGCGGCCGCCATCATGGCGATCACCTTATCGGCCGCCATCTGGCCCTCGCTGCAAGGCATCCTCCTCACGATCGAGGCCTTCGCCTTCTTCATCACCGTGATGATGCTCGTGCCGCACATTCGTGTGGAGTGGGAGAGCCAGCCGCAAGTGGCAGGGGGAATGCGAACATCATCCTCGCCCAAGCCAAGTCTCGAAGCAAATACAACCGAGACGAAGAGCCAGGTTTCGCCGGAACAGGAGCCTGACAATCCTCACGACTCGCGAGGCGACGAAATGGGGGATGATTTCTGACAGCGATGCCGGCGCGTTGGATCTGCCTGTCAGCGTGATCGTTCGGAGTCACACAACCAACCTCGTCGTCGAAATTCCGTCTCAATGTCCGAGTCCAGTCGCTGGAACGCACTGAGCTTCAGCAGCGGCGAAAAGTCTTCGACGTAATCCGCCACCCGGCGAACGGCTGCTCGACCACGAAAGTTCTTCAGCCGGCGACCGCTCAGGCCACTTGCTGTACGAAGAGCTTCGAGCAAGAGCGACTTCGGGTCGGGCACGCGCTCGACCCTTTCCAGTGTCGGCAGACTCAGACTCTGTCTTCCCTTTGGATTCCCCGCGGCATAGCGAATCGCGGGTTCATCGAACAACAGCCACGCCTCCAGCATGCGGACGGGCACCACCGCAACCGCCGGCTCCACTAGCGAGGAAGCAGAATCGACTGCGGCGGCGATCTCCTCGTGGCGAAGCTCCGGGTCCTGCTTCTCCGCATCACGATGAACGAACAACAGGTCGCAGGGGTAGAACTCGATGGCTCTTCGAATGCGTTCCACAAGACCCGTTGGTTTCTCTCGTAGGGAACTCAGATCGGCCCATTCTGACTGAATGGTGGTCGTCTGTGCGATATGTCGTTTCACGAGCCAATCAAGATGGCGGATCAGAGCTTGGTCTGAAGTGCCGTCAGTGAGGAGAGTGAACTTCAGGCTATTCATCCTCGGACCACGGCAGAAGAAGTTGCAGATCACTGCGGTCCTTAACGCGTCTTGGCCGACGTCTTGTGTTCATCGGCTTCGTCGAGGCGTCATCGTCCGTTTCTTCCTCCAGGTTGTCGGCAACGCCAAGCGGGTTGAGGTAATACCGCAACTTGCCGCGAGAGAGCGTGCGCTGTTCCGGAAACGCATCCTGACGCCACGTTCCTTCAAGCCAGGAGAAGTTCACGGCGCGACAGCGAAGATTGGTAACGGATATCTCCTGCGGTTCTGCAACGAGCAGGTCGGCGTCGTCCACAAGCCCCACCACCGTCGGCGAATGGGTGTTGACGATGACTTGCCGAAGCGGATTGTCCTGTCCCACCTTCTCTTCGGTATCCGTGGCCAGATCCTTCAGCAAACGGAGCATCGACGGAATCCGCTCCGGGTGGATACCGTTTTCCGGCTCTTCGAAACACAAGAGACCGTGCGCGCTTGTGTCCAATTCGAGGATAGACAGCGCCAAAAAACGCAGCGTCCCATCTGAGAGCGCGCGGGCAGGATGGAGCGTCCGGCTGCGATCAGCCACCTGAAGGGTAAGCAGTTCGCGGCGATTATCGACATCAACCGTAATGGAATGGACGTCCTCCACAAGCTGCGACAACCGCTGGGCAACTTCGGCAAACAGAGCCGCACTATCGCCGTTGTTGTTCTTGCCGTTCGCCCTCGCTCTTGCAAGATAGTTCAGCGTGGCCGCCATGTGGGAACCGTCCGCTCCGATATGTGTCGGGGCGTTGAACGGATCCGGATTCCTCAATGCCGTCGGTTCCAGTTGCAGCAATCGCCACGACTGCATCTCCCGCTTAGCGAGCAGCGCGGTTGGACTTTCGGTCGCGTTCGTGCTGGACAGAACCGTCCGTGGGAGCGTTGAGGCCAGAAATTGTCTTGCACGTCCACGTTCACGTTCCTGATGCAGTTTCACGATCGTATTGTCCGGTTCCGAGGCAGTGGAAATAAATGGGCTGCTTCGGCGTCCTTTCACCACCGACTTTCGCCAGTCACGGGAATGGTTGAAGGCGAGACGCTTCGGAGCGTCCCCCACTCGAACATGTTGCAGTTCTTCCTTCTTGACAACCAGCCTTTCCACCTGCTGAATGTCCGGGTCGGTTTCATACCCCAACACCAACGTATACTGCAGGAAGGTAATCGATGCCTTCGCGGGCTGTCCCAAATCGTCGATCCCATCCTCGGGAATCAACATTTCGGCAATGAACGTCATCTCGTCGACTGTCGCATCTCCCGCGCGGAAGAAAAGGCTTCTTACTTCGTTGCTGCGATTCACCTCGTCGCGAACGCAACGAGCCGCATCGATCAACGGAAGGTGGGAGATCGCACTCAGAAATGTGATTGCATCAAAGAGATTCGATTTGCCGACGCCGTTGGCGCCGGCAATACAGGTGAACGGCCCGAATGCCACGTCCGCGTCGGCAAGGTTCTTGAAGCCCTTGACTTTGAGTCGAGTCAACATGTGGGGGCTCGCTCTTGGTGCAACGCCATAACTTGAGCAACTGATTGGAGTTCCGGCAGGACAACGCATCCCACTGACCCTCATTATATCCAACCATGGGATGCTGGGTAGCCGGTTCTGATGTCAAGTTGGAATTCTCCTCGCCGCTCGCTACACTGAATCTCCCGCCGCCAATCCATTCTTCCACGGCAAGGAGATTCATATGTCCGTCTCACGTGTGCCAGCCGCTCTGCGTTTCTGCGTGATCCCTTTGGCCCTGGCCCTTTTCTGGGCTACAGAAGGTCAGGCCGCAGACGCAGACGCCTGCCAGGCGGCCCGGGGACTCGTCGAGCGACTGCTGCCGGGGCAGGATGATCGCTTCGCATTTGAAGTGATTGACGCGGAGGACGGTCACGACGTGTTCGAGATCGAGGCCGCCGACTCTCGGGCAGTGATTCGGGGCAACAACGGCGTGGCCATGGCGATGGGGCTTAACTGGTATCTCAAGCACTATTGCCGATGCCATGTTTCCTGGTGCGGCAGCCAGTTGAAACTGCCGGATCCGTTGCCCACCGTCCAGCCTAAGGTGCGGCGAGTGTGTTGGGCCAAGTGCCGCTACTTCTTGAACTACTGCTGCTTCGGCTACTCCCTGCCATGGTACGACTGGGCCCAGTGGGAGCGAATGATCGACTGGATGGCGCTCAACGGAATCAACATGCCGTTGTCGGTCACGGGCCAGGAGGCCGTCTGGCAGGCCGTTTGCCGGCGGCTGGGGATGAGCGAGCAGGAGATCACGGAATTTCTGGCCGGTCCGCCCTACCTGCCTTTTCAGTGGATGGGTTGTCTGGACGGTTGGGGCGGGCCGTTGCCTGAGAGTTGGACTGCCAAGCACGAAGCACTCGGAAAGAAGATCCTCGCCCGCCAGCGCGAGCTGGGCATGACGCCCGTTCTTCAAGGATTCACCGGCCACGTTCCCCAGGCCGTCGCGCGGCTTTGGCCCGACGCGAAGCTCTACCGCATCCGCTGGATCGACTGGGAAACGAACCTGCTCGACCCGCTCGATCCCCGGTTCGCCAAGATCGCCGCCATGTGGATGGAAGAGCAGTCGAAGCGTTTCGGCACGGACCACCTCTACGCGGCCGACACCTTCATAGAGATGAAACCGCCCAGTGGCGACACGAAAGACCTGGCCGATCTGAGCCGAGCGATCTATGCCGGCATGGCCAGTCATGATCCCAAGGCCGTCTGGGTCCTGCAAACGTGGATCTTCCTGAATCAGAAGACGTTCTGGACCCAGCCCCGGATCGAGGCGTTCCTCGGGGCCGTCGACGAGGATCAGATGCTGTGTCTCGACCTGGCGTGCGAGAATCGGCCTCAATGGAAGCGAACCGAGGGCTTCTGTGGCAAGCCCTGGTTGTGGTGCAACATTCAGAACTACGGCTGCACGGTCTCTCTCGGCGGATCCCTGAAAGGAATCTGCGAGAACCTCCCTGCCGCTCGGCTCGACCCGCTCGGCAGCAAGGTCGTTGGACTCGGTTTCGTGAACGAAGGCCTCGACTACAACCCGGTCGTTTACGATCTCATGTTCGAGATGGCCTGGCGCGAGAAGCCCGTCGAACTGGCCGAGTGGCTTGCCGACTACGCCGCCTATCGCTACGGCCAGCCCAATGACGACGCCCTTCGAGCCTGGGAAATTCTGCGGACCTGCGTTTACGACGCGCCCCACCGGACCCGATCGATCATCGACCACGTGCCAAGCCTGGCCGCACGGGGCGGAGGAGCATCGTACAGCAACGTCCGGCTGGCCGAAGCCTGGCAGACCCTGGTCGCCGCTTCCGACGAGTTGGGCAATTCCGACGCCTATCAGTTCGACCTGGTCAACCTGGCCCGACAGGTGTTGAGCAATCACGCCAGCCGGTTGCACAGCGACATCGCCAAGGCGCATCGTTCCGGCGACCTTGAGGCCTATGACAAGGCCGTCGAGCGGTTCCTCGGCCTGATCGCCGACCTCGACGCGTTGGTCGGAACCCGTGAGGAGTTTCTCCTGGGCAAGTGGGTTGCCGATGCCCGACGCTGGGGTGAGACCGATGCGGAGAAGGCCCAGATGGAGTGGAACGCCCGACGGGTGCTCACCCTCTGGGGCGGCGGCACGGCGATCAACGACTACGCTCGCAAGGAATGGTCCGGCATGTTTGGCGGCTTCTATGGCCAGCGATGGAAGACGTACCTGGCCGAGCAAAGGCAGGCCCTGGTCGACGGCCAGCCCCTTGACGAAAAGGCGTCCTACGCCCGGCTGCGGGAGTGGATGCTCGCCTGGTCCGATCCGCAGCCAACCGGCCCCGCCACGCCGCGCGGCGACTCGGTGGCTTTGGCACGAAAACTATGGGATCGCTATCGCGACGACTTCCAACCCGAAGCCCTGAGCCTGACCACGGGCAAGCCGACCGCCTGCAGTCATGCCCTCGCCGCCCATCCGAAGCACTTGGGCAACGACGGCTGCCTGCTCGATACGAACAGTTTCTGGGCAACCGACGTCAAGCAGCACCCCGAGCCGGCTTGGTGGCAAGTTGACCTGGTAACGCCCACCACGGTCGGCCGCGTCGTGGTGGTGGGTTTCTACGGCGACGAACGTCATTACGGCTTCACCGTGGAAACCTCCCTCGACGGCGAGACGTGGACCACCGTGGCCGATCGTCGCGACAACCAGGAGCCCTCCACGGCCGACGGCTACACCTGCACCTTTCCCCCGCAGAAGGTCCGCTATCTCCGTGTGACGGAGACTTCCAACTCGGCCAACTCGGGCCGGCACTTGGTGGAAGTGATGGCGTTTGAGAAATAGTGCCGTGTATGGCAGACTGCAATTCTAGAGGTACGCAAAGCGTTGCAAAATGCAAAGCTGGGGATTCTCGAAATGCGCCACGTCCCGGCGCTCAGCGATTCGTAACCGATTGCAGATTAAGCCTTTGCAGTGATGTTGCAATCTGGCTCTCTTCCGGCACAGCTCTTGCGTTTCTGGAGAGGCAAAAGAGTTGGACTACGGGCGTGGATTCTCCAAACTCCCGTTGCGATCATGAGGAGGAAAATGCTCGCAGGCGGTGAAGAAAAGGCGAAGGACGGCTCCCCAAGTCAGCACGAAGCATGCGACGACGCGGTGGCTTCGGCCACAGTGCGCCGCCACGGCATGTTCGCCGTCGTGGCGACAGAACTCAAGGCCCATGCTCCGTTCACGTTGCTGGGCGCCATGACCGGCATCATCCTGATGGTGATTCTGGCATCGACCAACGTGCCCCGCTCCGTTTCCACCGTTCTTTTCTGGGGATTCCATCCGCTCCACGTGCTGCTCAGCGCCCTGGTGACGGCCGGCATGTACCGACTCCACAGTCGCGGGAACCTATGGACAACGCTCCTGATTGGATACTGCGGCTCCATCGGCATCGCGACTTTGAGCGACTGCCTGATCCCCTATCTTGGCGAGGTCCTGCTCGCGTTGCCCAACAAAGGACTTCATCTCGGCTTCATCGAGAAATGGTGGCTCGTCAATCCTCTGGCACTGGCGGGAATCGCGATCGCCTATTGGTGGCCGAAGACCAAGTTCCCCCACGCCGGACACGTCCTCCTCAGCACCTGGGCGTCTTTGTTTCACATGGCCATGGCGCTCGGCAGCCAGATCACTCTGCTGACAATGACGATTGTCCTTGTCTTCCTGTTCCTTTCGGTCTGGCTTCCCTGCTGCGTGAGCGACATCGTCTTCCCCCTGCTGTTTGCCAAGGACACCGAGTGAAAAGAAACATGACCACGAGCTACACTTTCGGCCCTGTGCCTTCACGACGCCTGGGACGCTCCCTGGGCGTGGACTTGGCGCCCTTCAAGACTTGCTCCAACGATTGCGTCTATTGCCAGTTGGGCCGGACGACGAACAAGACGCTGGAAAGAAAACCCTGGTTCGAGCTGGAGGCTATCGTTGCATCGATCCAAGAAAAACTTCCCAGCAACCCCGACTACATCACCCTTGCCGGCTCCGGCGAGCCCACCCTTTTCTCTCGCATCGGCGATCTTGTCGATCGGATCAAGACCATCACCAACGTCCCGATCGCCGTCCTGACGAACGGATCGCTGCTCTGGCAGCCCGAGGTGCGCCGCGAGTTGCTTGAGGCCGACCTGGTGGTTCCCTCCCTCGATGCGGGCGACCAAGCGATGTTTCAACTCGTGAATCGTCCCCCGGATGAGCTGTCTTTCGAACAGATGGTCAGTGGATTGATCGATTTTGGCCGAGAGTTTCGCGGCGACTATTGGCTGGAGGTCTTCGTGCTGGGAGGCTACACGGATCAGGACGAGGAGTTCGCCAAGATTGCCAAGCATGTGGAGGCTATCCGCCCGCAACGGGTGCAGCTCAACACGGTTTCCCGTCCTCCGGCCGAGCAGTACGCCGTCGGCGTGCCCCGCGAGCGAATGGAGGCGCTGGCGGCGTCGTGCCCCGTGGCTGCCGAGGTGATCGCCGACTATCGCAACGTCCACGGTCGGCAGGAATTCTCCGCCGGTCGGGTGGAAGTGCTGGAGCTGTTGCGCCGGCGCCCCTGCTCGCTCAGCGACATCGCCGACGGACTCGGAATGCACCGGAACGAGGTCGTCAAGTACGTGGAAGACCTGGTCCAGCAGGGCGAGTTGACCGCGACAAGCGTCGGCGGACAGTCCTTCTACAAGGTCTCTTCGTGAAACCGCGGGGACCGGTCCATTTTTCGGCCAGTCAGGCACTTTGGCGAACATGCGTCGCCCGAAAACATGGACCTGTCCCCTTCCCCCAAGGCTTCGCCGTTCTCCTGAGGAAAGTTGCGAGAAAACTGGATTTCCGCGTCCAGTCCAGTACACTGGTACACGAATCTCAACGCTGGTCTGGTTTTCCACAGGGAGTCTTCCATGCGGTTCCGCCTGTTCGCTCTAATGGCCTTCTTCGTTCTGTCTTCCGCGGTTTCCTTCGCCGATGCGCCCAAACGAAACTTCCTCTTCATTCTCATCGACGACATGGGAGCCCACGACCTGGGCGTTGAGGGCAGCATCTTTTATGAAAGCCCGAACATCGACCGAATCGCCAACACGGGGACGCGGTTCCGCCGCGGCTACGCCGCCTGCCAGGTCTGCAGCCCCTCCCGGGCGAGCATCATGACCGGCAAGTTCACGGCCCGACACGGCATCACCGATTGGATCGGGGCCGCCGAGGGCGAGGCCTGGAAACGCAACACGAAGCTGCTGCCGGCCTTCTACAACCACAACCTGCCCCACGAAGACACAACGCTCGCCGAGGCCCTCCGCGAAGCGGGCTACCGCACCTTCTTCGCCGGCAAGTGGCACCTGGGCGGCAAGGGTTCCTGGCCCACCGACCACGGCTTCGAATTCAACGTGGGCGGCTGGGACGCGGGAAGCCCCGCGGGCGGCTACTTCGCCCCCTATAAGAATCCCAACCTGGAAAGCGGGCCTGACGGCGAATCGCTTCCGCTCCGCCTCGGACGCGAGACCGCCAGCTTCATCCAACAGCACAAGGACGAGCCGTTCCTCGCTTACCTTTCCTTCTACTCGGTTCACGGTCCGATCCAGACGAGCCAGGAGCGGTGGGCCAAGTATCAGAAGAAGGCGATGGAGAATCCTCACGAAGGGAACCGGTTCATCATCGACCGCACCTTGCCCGTCCGCCAGGTCCAGGACTGCCCCATCTATGCGGGCATGATTGAGGCCATGGACGAGGCGGTTGGAATCGTGTTGGCCAAGCTCGATGAACTCGGGCTCGACGACAACACGGTCATCCTCTTTACGTCCGACAACGGCGGCGTTTCGTCGGGCGACGCCTATTCGACCAGCAACCTGCCGCTCCGCGGCGGAAAGGGCCGCCAGTGGGAGGGCGGGATCCGCGAGCCCTACTTCATCCGCGTGCCTGGCCTGGCCGACTCGGGCGCCACGTGCGACACGCCCGTCATCCATACCGACTTCTACCCCACGATTCTCGAACTGGCCGGCCTGCCGCCCAAGCCCTATCAGCACGTCGACGGCGTGAGCCTCGTGCCTCTTCTCAAGGGCGAATCGATCGCTCCCCGCGACCTTCACTGGCACTATCCGCACTACGGGAACCAGGGCGGTGAGCCGTCCACGATCATCCGTTCCGGCGATTGGAAGCTGATCCACTACTACGAAGACGGACGCGACGAACTCTACAACCTGGTCGACGATCCAAGCGAACAGAGCGACGTGGCCGCCAAACAGCCCGAAATCGCCAAGAAGCTACGAACCAAGATCGACGCGTGGCTCAAGGAAACCGGCGCCAAGCTGCCCTGGAAGAACCCTAACTACGACGCGGAACTGGCCGCCAAGCAGCAGGAAAACATGCGCACCAAGGGGCTCCAGGCCCGCGAGAAGCAGCACGCCCATTTCCTCGATCCCGATTTCAAGCCGAACAAGGACTGGTGGGGCAGCGCCGTGCCGAACACCATTGATTGAATTGGCTGCCGTGACACGAAGGATGCCGCCCCTCGTTTGTCTCCACGACGCTAGGGCCACCCCTTTGGGGTTCAGCAATGCAATGGCTTTCTTGACCCAGGGCTGAATTAGGATCGTCCCTTCGGGACTAACTAACCGACATCAGGAGCCAATGATTCGTGCCGAAGGCACAGCCCTATGTCAGCCCAGGGTGGAGCAGCGTGAGCGGAAGCGAACGCTGCGCAACCCTGGGATTCCGGTCCGGCCCAAACCCGCCAACCCCAACGGGGTGGCCCTAATCCGGATTATTCACGAAGAGTCAACGGCCAGCCATAGGGTGTTGCAGGTCAACAAGTTGTGGCAAGCTCCCTCAAAGGCGCTATGTAGTGGGTGGCACGCTCAGAGCCCGAGCGATGGGCGTGTTGATTTGACCATCCACGCCCATCGCTTTCGCTCTGAGCGTGCCACCCGCCGTTGCGCTCAGGCAAAGATCTCGATTCCCTTGCGTTCCGGCGGCGGGAACGGAGCGTCGCACAGCGCGCACGCCGCCCGGTCGCGCGGGGCGGGCACGTGGCACACCGGGCACTCTTCCCGCACCGACCAGCGGCGATGGCACAGATAGGCCAGGTAGCCGGGAACTCCGAAGAGGAAGACGAACGCGGCCCAGGTCTTCGTCCACGGCAAGGCGTGCTTGCGCTGACGCCGGACGCAGGCCCAGCTCAAGATGACGCCGAGAGTGATCAGTCCTGCCAGAACGGGAGGCAGTTGCCGGAGAGAATCCCAAAAGGCCTTGCTGTAGCTCCAGCCGGGATGACGATGAATTTCCGCCATCGGTCCGGACCAGAACACCAGGACCAGGCCCATTATCCCGGGCGCCGGACAGGCGGCCGAATAATGCAGCCCCTGGAGGCAAGCCGTTCGGTTGGGGCCGGTTTCCGTCAGGGTCAGCTCTCGTTGCTCGAGCACTTTGCCCGACGGCGTGGTCCAGAGCAGCGTTGCCTCGTCGTGGCCGGTAAGCGGGTCGCGCCGGCACGTGACAAACAGGCACTTGTCGTCCGGAAGCAGATAGACTCCCAGGCCCTTCGCGCGGATCGTCTCAGGAATGGCGTGCTCTGTGACGGGTTCGCCTTCGAGCGAAAGAAAGGCAATCCTCTCGGGATATCGGACGGCCAGCAGTTGCTCGAGTTCCCCACTGTCCAGCGGACGTTCTGCCGCCGTGATCGAAACGATCTCTGGATCGTCCAGGATGGCTTGGAGCTTCTGCTCGCGGAGATTCACCATGAGGACCTTGGTTCCCACGCGAAGGGCAACAACTGAAGTCGGCCAGCGACTGCTCTCACTGCCGCCAAAGGAGTAGTTGCTCAGAATGCACTTGTATCCACCACTGCGGGTAACCGCGTTGCCGTAGGCATAATCGCGCAAAGCAATGGGGAAGCACTCGTCCGGAGTTGGCTGCTCCTGCTGCCAGCCCTGGGCGCCGAGGTAGCCAAGGCGCTGGCAGGTCCACCGGTCATATCCGACGAAATAGGCGTGGCCTTCACGATGCCCGTCATGGATCATGTACCAATACTGCCCGCGCGTCCCCGCAACAGTGAAGGTGTTGATCCGCAAATTCCATCGGGGCGGCCCCCATGACCGGCGGATGGGCTTCTTCACGCCATTGCCCAACTGGTTGCAATGAATCGTCGCTGCGGCGTTCTCCAGTTCGACCGGTTCACCGTCGAGGTTGTGCACCTGGGAGCCGCAATCACGGCGATAGGAGGATACGTAAGGCGTTCCATCGGTGAGCAGATAGAGTCTTCGATTGACGAACTGGGACGGCAAGAACTGGTCTATGACGCCCTTGGCGGAGATGGCCAACCAGGCCCAAACGACTCCCAATCCCACGGTGAGGATGATCGCCAGAACGATGGGGCGACCGATTGCTTGATTTCTTGGCATGGCAAAGCTCCACCACTGGAGACGCTAGGAAAAATCTCGGGTCTCGCCGATCCACAGGATGGAAACGGCCAGTAGTACCGCCGTCAAGGCCGACAGGGGAAGGCTGAAAAACCACCACATCGGCATCATGGAAGCAATCAGGGCCGGCAAGGCAATCGCCGCGAGCGGAACGAGCCGCGTGCCCCGCCAACTTGCCTGCCGCAAGCCGCTCAGGAAGGCCCCCAGGTAGACCACCGGGATAGTCGACCACATCTTCCAGATCGGATAGGTCATCGACCACTCGAAGGGGCTGGGATGGGACCCCGGCGTGGCCGCCCACCAGGCGAGGACGAGAATTGCCGTGGCGGAGGCTGCCCAAAGAAGCCCGACGCCAAGGGTGAGCTTCGTCAGGAGGATCGTCCGACGACTGAGAGGACGGTGCAGGAGAAATCCAAACGTGTCGCCTTGAGCTTCTCCCGCGGACTGGCGGAATCCGAGCACCAGCGCCAGAACCACTGAGATGATGACAAATGCCCCTTCGAAATCGCCATGCACAAAAGGAAGGCAACGGTATAAACCTAACTGGAATAACTTGTACATGACCCAGTCGAGTCCGGGCACGCTTTGGAGGCCGCCTTCGACAGCCGTACTGGCGACAGCCGCCACCGCAACCATGTAGACGGCCAGTGCGATGGCCACGATCCACCCAATCTCACGCAGCTCCTTGATTGCCAATGCTCTGATCATCGGGCTCCTCTCCGGCAAATAGGGGCAGCCGCCGCCGCGGCCCCCGGGTGTACTCGATGAACGCCTCTTCCAGGTTCAAATCAACCACCTCGATCGATCGGGGGTCGAGCGCTTCGGCCGCCCGCTGGTGGGCCTCGCTGTAGTCGACCACCACCAACTCCAGGTCGTTGCCCACGGCCCGACTGCTCACCAGGCCCTGGCAGGCGGGGAACTCGGGCGGCTCGCCGTCGAAGCCGAGCACGATCTTCCGCACCGACCGCTTGAAATGGTCAGTGGGGCAGTCCACGCGAAGCACCCCGCCGGAAAGGACGCCGATCCGGTCGGCCACCCGCTCCACGTCGCTGAGAATGTGGGAACTGAACAGGATCGTCCGGCCCTTGCGCTGGATGATCTGGATGAGCGATTCCAGAAAGTCGCGCCGCACGACCGTATCGAGCCCGATCGTCGGGTCGTCCAGAATCAACAGCTCTGGATCGGGCGCCACGGCCAGGGCCAGGGCCACCTGGGCCCGTTGGCCATTCGACAAGCGGCGGATCTTCTGCTTCGCCGGCAGCTCAAAGTGGTCGAGAATCTGGTCCAAGAGCGGCTGGTTCCATTGGCCGTAGAAGGCGCGAGTGAACTTGACCGCGTCGCCGATCGTCATCCAACGGTAGATCGGATGGCCCTCGGCCAGGTAGGCAATTCGGCGGCGTGCGTCAGCCGAAAGACTGGAGCTGTCTTCTCCCAGCAGGGAGGACGAGCCGCGAGTGGGATGGACCAGGCCCAGCAGCATCTTGATCGTCGTCGACTTGCCGGTCCCGTTTCGGCCCAGGAAACCGTAGACGCAACCTCGCGGAATCTGCAGATCCAGCATGTTGACCACGCACTTCGCGCCGTAGTACTTGGTCAGCTTCCGCGTTTTGATCACGTGATCCATGCCAGTCCCCTCCATCGCATGCCATTCGGACCGGCGCCCGAGCGGCGGCGGACTTTGACCGACCGCCGCCGGTCACCGATCCGGTCGCCTTACCCCTCTGTCTGCCATTGAAAACAGTCGGCCCGCTCTGCGGCATGGGCCAGAACCTCTTGCGACGAGAACCCCAGGTGAACCGCCTCGGTCAGGAAACGATCGAGCAACTCCAGCAGCCTCTCCTGACGCACCTTCTTGGTCAGCTCGGCCTTCGGCTTGGCCACGAACACGCCAAGACCGGGCCGCGAGTGGATCACCCCTTCCCGCTCCAATTCCGTGTAGACCCGAGCGATCGTGTTCGGATTGACGACCAACGTGCGCGACAGCTCGCGAACGGACGGCAATCGTTGCTCGGGGGTGACCGTTCCGCGAGCCACGGCCTCGCGAAGCTGGTCGCAAAGCTGCCGATAGATCGGCTGGCGGCTGGTTGGGTCAATTTGCAGTTCCACGGCAACCTCCCTGCGTATCAACTGTACTAGCAGTATTAGGACAGCTAGAGAACTTGTCAAGGGATTTTCTTGGAAACCACGGATCAGGACCAAGATCTGTACAGGGGGTCAGTGATCGTCATCGGAGAGTTGCAGAATTGCAAATTGCGACAGTAAAAGACGTTCAATGCTCGCAAACTGCCGTGGTATTTGCCCCGTCCTTGCTCGCGTGTCGACGTCATAAAGCCATGGCCAATTTGGTGTTACAACGCAATGTCGGGACTTTGGTTGATTCTGGCACGTGAATCGCTTAAACGACTGGCATGTTAGTCGCGATTCCAATATGGCAGGGCCGTGTGTCGCCCGTTTTCGATGTTGCCGGCCAGGTGCTCCTGATCGAGTTGGAGGAGTCCGTCGAGAAGTCTCGACGCGAGCAGCTTCTTCCCGACGAAGGTCCGGACCGCCGCGTCGACCGCATCGTCGAACAGGGCGTAGGCACGCTCATCTGTGGAGCCATCTCACGATTGCTCGAATCGTTGCTCGTTGCCCGGGGCATTCAGGTCATTCCGCAAGTCTGCGGAAGCGTGGACGAGGTGCTCGACGCGTTCAACGCCGGCGAGCTTCACAACGAGCGATTTGCCATGCCCGGCTGTTGCGGCCGGCGAAAGGGACGCCAACGCCGCTGTCGCACGCGAGGAAGGAAGAACCAATCATGAAAGTTGCTATTACGGCCCAAGATACGACCCTCGACAGTTCCGTCGATCCGCGCTTCGGCCGAGCCAAATGTTTCATTCTTGTCGACTCAGAGACGGGCGAACATACCGTCCATGACAACGCCCAGAACCTGAACGCCCTCCAAGGCGCTGGAATCCAGGCGGCCCAGAAAGTGGCCAATCTGGGCGCCGAGGCCCTGCTGACCGGACACGTGGGTCCCAAGGCGTTTCAGACGCTTCAGGCCGCCGGAATCACCATCTATACCGGCGCGACAGGCACTGTCCGCGAGGCGGTGGACCAATGGAAGGCCAACAAGTTGGCGCCGGTTGCCAAGGCCGACGTCGAAGGCCACTGGACTTAACGGTAGAGCCTGGAGGCTGGAGGACAGAAGAACAAGTAGGGTGCGTCTTGACGCACCGATTGGCACGCTAATGGTAATGCTTGGTGCGTCAAGACGCACCCTGCGGACAATCAGCTTGGTGCGTCGAGACGCACCCTACGGGCAATCAAACCATTTTTACAAAGGAGGCAGATCATGCCAGGTGGAGATCGAACAGGACCGATGGGACAAGGACCGAGGACCGGACGTGCAGCCGGCTATTGCAGTGGATCGCCCGTACCGGGTTACGCCAGCGCGCCGGGAGGCGGCGGCATGGGAGGCCGGGGCCGAGGCCGCGGCGCCGGAGGCGGAGGACGAGGTTGGCGAAACATGTTCTACGCGACCGGCCTGACCGGCTGGCAGCGCGCCGCGGGCGGACAGCCTGCCCCGGTAGCCGCCCCGGTGGCCCCTGTCGCCCCGGCGCCAGTCGCCGAAACGCCGCAGGGAGTCGTTGAGCAGGAACTCGCCTCGCTTCACGCCCAAGCCGACCAAACAGCGGCGGCGCTCGAGCAGATTCGTCAGCGAATCGAGGAGCTTGCCGCGGCCAACTCGCAGGAAACGACGGACTGACCATGCGAATTGCGATTGCCAGCGGAAAGGGCGGAACCGGAAAGACGACCGTGGCGACCAACCTCGCCTACGTGGCCGCGCGTCTGGGGCAGAGCACGGCCTATCTCGACTGCGACGTGGAAGAGCCCAACGGGCACATCTTCCTCCGTCCGGAGATCCAAGAGAGCCGCCCGATCGAAAAACCGGTTCCCACGGTTGACCTCAGCCGCTGCAATCACTGCGGCGCGTGCAGCCGGATCTGCCGTTTCGGGGCCATTGCCGCCCTCCCCAAGGAAACGCTCGTCTATCCCGAATTGTGCCACGCATGCGGCGGTTGCGGGTTGATCTGCCCGTGCGACGCCATTTCGGAAGTGACGCGAAGCATCGGCACCCTCCGCCTGGGCACGAGCGGCAAGGTCCGTTTTGTGGACGGCACGTTAAACGTGGGCGAGGCCATGAGCCCGCCCGCCATCCATGTGGTGAAAGAGGCGGCCCCCGAGGCGGATCTCGTGTTGCTCGACGCCCCTCCGGGAACTTCCTGTCCGGCCATCGAAGCCATCCGCGGCAGCGACCTGGTTGTCCTGGTCACGGAGCCGACACCCTTTGGGCTGCACGACCTCACCCTGGCCGTCGAGATGGTTCGTGCTCTGAAGATGCCCATGGGCGTGGTCGTGAACCGCGCCGGCATGGGCGACGACGCCGTGTTGCGCTACTGTGCCGGCCACCGAGTGCCCGTTCTGGGAGAGATCCCCGACGATCGCGCCGTGGCCGAGGCGTACTCGCGCGGCGAAATGATCGCCGACGCGGTTCCCTCGTTCGCCCGGCGAATCGAAGATTTACTCCAACGAATCGACTACGGGATCCCGGTATGAAAGAACTGGTTGTCATCAGCGGCAAGGGAGGGACGGGCAAAACATCGGTCGTCGCCTCGCTGGCGTGCTTAGCCACGCCAGCCGTCCTGGTCGACTGCGACGTGGACGCCGCCGATCTTCATCTTCTGCTCGAACCGAAAACCGAGCGGCGAGAGAATTTCGTGGCCGGTAGCAAGGCTCGCATCAAGCCGGGCCACTGCACGGCCTGTGGCAAGTGTGAGGAGCTTTGCCGCTTCGACGCAATCTACTTCGATGGCCCGGGAAACGGTCGCGTGCCGAAGACCTACCGGGTGGATACGATCGCCTGCGAAGGCTGCGGGGTGTGCTTTGAGTTCTGCGCCGAAAAGGCCATCGAATTCGAGCCGGAAACCTGCGGCCAGTGGTTTCATTCCACGACGCGTGTTGGCCCGATGGTCCATGCCAGGCTCGCCGTGGCTGCGGAGAACTCGGGAAAGCTGGTCACTCAATTGCGGCGGACTGCTCAGGAAGTTGCCAAGTCTCAGGGCCTGGGATTGGTGATCTGCGATGGTTCGCCCGGGATCGGCTGTCCTGTGATCGCCTCGTTGACCGGGGCGAGCCTGGCCTTAATTGTGGTCGAGCCGACCATGTCGGGACTCCACGACTTCGGACGCATCGCCGAACTGGCCATGCGGCTGGGCGTGCCGTCCATGATGGTCGTCAACAAAGCGGACCTGAACCTGGAAATGGCCGCCGAACTGGAGGCCAAGGCGTCGCAATACTCCGTCGGCCCCTTGGGACGCATTCCCTACGACCGCTCGATCACCGACGCCCAGATCGCCTCCAAGGCCATTGTCGAGTTTAATGACGGCCCGGCGGCCACCGCCATCCGCGGATTGTGGGAGCGCGTGAGCAAACAGCTCGACTCCTGCCCGGAAAGCGAGGCGAGCGGACTGACCCAAATCCGTGTCTGACCAAAACAGATGGTTGCCCTTCTTAACAAGGAATCCTAAATGAAAATCGCTGTTCCGACGGCCGAAGGCCGCCTGTGTTTGCACTTTGGGCATTGTCAACAGTTCGCGCTGGTTGACGTGGATGAGGCTAACGACAACGCCATGACGACCGAATTCGTCACCCCCCCGCCACACGAACCGGGCGTCCTGCCGCGGTGGCTTCACGAACAGGGCGCCGAGCTGATCATCGCCGGCGGGATGGGGCAGCGGGCTCAACAGCTCTTCATTCAGAACGGAATCAAGGTAGTCGTCGGCGCCCCGTCTGAAACCCCCGAGCAACTCGCGACGGCCTACCTGGCCGGAACTCTGCAGTCCGGAACCAACGCCTGTGATCACTGACGGTGCACACCGGGCCCGGACCGCGTGTCGGCGTTTGCGCCAATCGCAGCATTCCCGCTGCTTCGCCTGCTCCCGCGCAGAGGGAGCAGGCCTTGCGTTGGAGTTCGAGACGGTGCGCCCCGGTTGTGTCCAGGCTTGCTTCGATTGCCCCGCCAGCCTGCAAAGCTACGACGGAATCCTGCACGGAGGCATCATCTGCCTGCTGCTCGACGCCGCCATGACCAACTGCGGCTTCTCCTTGGGACGAAGCTTGGTGACGGGAGACCTCCAGGTCCGATTCCTGCACCCCGTCCCGATCGGCGAGTCGGTCTGCGTTGAATCCTGGGTGGACGACGAATCCCATGTCTTGCAGATTGTCCGCGCCAAGATTACGCTGAACGGCCAAATGATGGCCCGAGCGGTAGGGAAATTCGTCGACAAAGCAGACGCCCCGAAGGCCCCTTGAACGTATCCCAGGACCAGAGACTCTTGAGTCGCCATGAGTCTTCGGGTCGACTCCAACACGGATGGCGTAAGACAATGAGCCAAGAATTGAAGATCACGGTGGTCGTGGAAAACACGGCCCACGGAGTCGCCACGCTGGGTGAACACGGACTGTCGTATTGGCTGGACTGGGCCGACCGGACGATTCTCTTCGACACCGGACAGGGCGGCGCCCTCAGCAGCAACCTGCGGCAGATGCAGCTTCCCTTGGAATCGGTTGACACCATCGTTCTCAGCCACGGCCACTTCGACCACACGGGCGGACTGGCCGACGCCCTGGCCGCCGGCCAGCCCGTTCGCGTCATGCTCCATCCGGACGCGCTCGGGGAAAAGTACGCTCGCAACCGGGACGGAACCTTCCGCGACATCGGCATGCCCTTGTCGGCTCGCGAGGCCTTAAAGCGGCCCGGAGTCAAGGTGCAGACCGCAGAGGGGCCCGCCGCGATCGTCGATGGACTGACCGCGACCGGAAAGGTCCCGCTCACCAACGATTTCGAGAAGCCTTCGCCCAGGTTCTTCGTCGACAAGCCATGCTCGACCCCCGACTGCCTGCCGGACGACCAGTCGCTCTTCTTCGAATCCGACGAGGGAACCGTCGTCGTCCTGGGATGCGCCCACTCCGGCGTGATCAACACGCTTCGCTACGTCAGCGAATTGACCGACGGTCGTCCCATCTACGGAGTCATTGGAGGCATGCACCTGGTCGACGCTTCCCAGGACCGCATCTACCAGACGATCGAAGAACTGCGAAAGTGGGACCTCAAGCTCCTCGCCCCGTCCCATTGCACCGGCATGACGGCGACCGTGGCCATGTGGAACGCCTTCCCGGAGATCATCGCCCCGTGCCACGTGGGCAGCCAGTTCAAGTTCGCCCGGACCGAAGCGGAATAGCCGGGCTCTTGAAGTGACCACCTCACATCGGGCAGCACGATCAGAGGGATTGCGGAGTTAGCCCGGCTCTTTTTCTCAACTTCCGCGGACGTGAAAAGCCCGGCTGCAGATCCACGCGTGCCTGTTGCTACGACGTCTCCTCGGAAACAAACAGCAGCAGCCGGGCTGAAGCAGAGTAGCCGGGCTCTTGTTCTCAACGGCCACCTTTCCTATTGCGCCGCTCCCTTCGCATGCCAGTTCTGCATGCAAGGATCGCACGTATTCGCCGGTGTGGGCGCACAGGTCTGCGAAGGCTGGCACATGCCGTTCGGATAAGCGCCGGCCTGGTAACCTGCGGGCGGACAGTAGGGCATGTAGTAGCCCGCAGGAGGCGGCGCGGTCGTCGTGGTCGTGCAGCCGAGGGTCCCGAGCAGGCAGGCGGTGCCCATGAGTCCAAGGACCGTCCTACGAGTTCGCATGGCAGTTCTCCGCCCTGGTAGCGTTCAGGCCAAAAGTAGATCGAGGCTGCGAACGATACCTCCAGGGGAGATCAAGGTCAAGATCAACGGAAGCCGAAGGTCATTTGCCGGGCAGTTTCGGAATTCAGTTCCGCGTCGAAAGCCCTGGCGGAACGAGTTCTACGGTCAGGAGCAGGACCAGTGCGGGGGAGGCAGCGTCTGTTGCCGCATTGTCGGTGGCACGATCCAAGAGCGGGAAGGCCGCCGCGATTCGAGACTTGCCCGGCTCCAGAGTCAGGGGGGTCTTAAGAGTTCTTCTTCGTATCAAGGGATTCTCTTTTTCGCCCATGGGGACCGTTCTTGTCGCGTCAACTTCCGAACACTCCAAGGTCAGGTCGATCTGCAGGTGACCGTGGTCCTCCCGCTTGACGAGAAAATGGCCCAAGGTGCCGTAAGGTTCGTGGCACTGAACCGGCGTGCCATCGGGTCCGCGTTTCCAGATCGGCGCCTCTCCGCCGCTGTGAAAGGAAGCCGGTCGCCCCACGGTGGTCGCGAGCGTGGGCTCGGCAAGGACCCGGCGGACTTCGCCCGACGCGAGCGATGCGAAAAGTTCCCTCGAAGCCTGTGATTCGGAGAGAACAGGGAGTTGTTGCACGTCCCACCCATGGCGGCGACATACTTCCTGATCGACTTCCAGGATCTTGATATGGAGCAGAACCTGCTTCGGTGAGGATTCCGCTGAGTTGGTTGGCGTCTGGCGGCACAAACCTCGGACGTGCTGGGCGAGCGCCGTCTCTCCTGCCACGGCTAGATGCTCCGCTGCCCGCCGCAAATGGTCGTCGCGATTTGTGGCGAGATCCTTTTCTCGGGGCAGAACGGCAACCGGCCTCGGTGGCATGGGCGGCATCGAGTAGGGAACGCAGAATTCCACCGCTCTCGGCGCGTAGTTATGTTCATCGGCCGCGGCGTTCTTGACGCTCGCCGGAAACAGAAGCAACGACAGAAACGATATGACCCACCATCGCATGGTAGTACTCCTTTGGCCAAGCGTTGTAAGGTCTTGGATTCGTGTCTCCGATCATTCCCCCGCTCTTCTTTTCATCTCTCCGTGCGTCCTCTTTCTGCAATTGCCAGAATTCTGCGAGCTAGAGCATCGCCCGAACCATGGCGGCGATGTCGGCGGCGGCGTCGGGGTGAGCCAGAGTACGAATCTGCTGGGACATGCGTTGACGCGTCTTCCGGTTGCCTACCAAGGGCAGGATCGCGGTGGCTAGCGACTGCTCCGGACGGCCCGTCACCTCGCGTTGGTCGAGAAGGAAGCAGGCGCCCGAGGCGGCGTAGACTTCGGCGTTCGCCCGCTGGTGGTCGTCGGCCGCATGGGGGTAGGGAACCAGGACGGCCGGCACACCGCTCGCCGCCAGTTCGGCCAGCGTGGTGCCGCCCGCGCGACTGACGGCTGCATCGCTGGCGGCCAGGGTCTTGGCCACGTCGGCAATGAAGGGATGGACGAGGGCGTCAATTCCCAACCGCCGGTAGATCGCCACTGTGGCCTCGTAGTCGTCGTTTCCCGTCTGGTGGACGACGCGCCAGCCTTCGAAGTACTTCTTGATCTCGGCCAGGGCCAGGGGCACGTTCGTATTGAGCCACCGTGCCC
This sequence comes from Thermoguttaceae bacterium, assembly GCA_963674575.2. Lineage (GTDB taxonomy): Bacteria > Planctomycetota > Planctomycetia > Pirellulales > Thermoguttaceae > JAAYAY01. The sequence continues at coordinate 1,215,669 of CAXXQT010000003.1, read as the reverse complement.
CGCGGCTTCCGCCCAGCACGAGCAGTTGCTTGGGGGGCTGGATGGGGGGCGCTTCGATGAGGCCTGCCGGGGCGTCTTGCTGTGCCGGCAGGGGCGGCCACGAGGGTCGCAGCCCCGATTGCCCGTGGGCCCCGTGGAACGTCCAGCCCGTTGCGGCACGCTGGGCTTCGGCTCGCGGACTATTCAGAAAGCTGTCCCGAACCGGGTTGCCGGTCACGCGCCAGTGGCAGCGGGGCGGGAGGTGATGTTTCACCTCGGCAAAGGCCGAACAGAGCACGTCGGCCCGCCGTGCCAGCCAACGCGTGGCCCGTCCCGGCACGGCGTTCTGTTCCAGAAGAACGAGCGGTATCTTCCGGGCCAGGGCCGCCCTCGCAGTAGGCACGCTTGCGTAGCCGCCCAGGCCCACGACGGCGCGAACCGGATGCCGGCCCAGGAACCGCTTTGCGGCGCGGCAGCCCGACCAATTGGCGTGGAGAAATGCCAGGAGGTCACGGAACCGCCGAGGGGTGGCGTGGCAGGGGATCGTGAGGTATTCGAAGCCCGCCTCCCGAATCAATCGCCGTTCCTGGTCTCGTCCGCCGCCGGTGAAGACGATCTTCACCCCCGGCGCCGCCACGGCAAGTTGACGCGCCACGGCCAGGCCCGGGAAGAGATGGCCTGCCGTGCCGCCGCCGGAAAACACGACCATGGACGAATGAGTCGAGCGTTTGTCGGTTTGCGTCATGGCAGTGACCCTTGACGGAAGATGGACTCTAGTTGATTCCGATTTGCCGCCTTCCAGGCCGTGGGAGGCGCTCAACACGGCGGAGCGTGATGGCTACTATTCCTGGTGTCGACCGAAGTCAACTGGGTTTACTGGTGCACGGTGTTCTCAGCCGTTGCCCGAGCCGGTGAGGGCAGGCTGGTACGTTCCGTGACGTTGAATTTCAGCATGGCCAGGCCGAGGATCGCGAAGAAGGCCGACGCGATCCAGAAACGGACGACCACATGGGACTCGGGCCAGCCGCGCAACTGGAAATGGTGATGAAGGGGAGCACAAAGGAAGATGCGCCGGCGCCGCCACTTGTACGACCCGACCTGGAGGATGACGCTCAAGGCTTCGACGACGAACACGCCGCCGATAATCACGAGGAGGAATTCCTGCCGGGAGACGACGGCCAGCAGGCCGAGCAGGCCGCCCAGGGGTAGCGAGCCCGTATCGCCCATGAACACCTGGGCGGGGTGGCAATTGAACCAGAGGAAGCCGAGCAATCCGCCGATCATGCCGCCGCAGAGGACGAGCATTTCGTCGACGCCGGCAACTCGGGGAATATTCAGGTACTCGGCCAGTTGGGCGTGGCCTGCGGCATAGGCCACCAGGGCCATCGCCCCGGTGGCGAAGATCAGGCAACCGCCGGCGAGCCCGTCCAGTCCGTCCGTAAGGTTCACTGCGTTCGACGAGCCGACCATGACCAGAATGGCCAGGGGCACGAACCAGAAACCGAGATCGAACGAACCGCCGAGCAGCGGTAGACGTAAGAACAGGTGTTGGCCCGACGCGGCCTGGTATTGCCAGACGAGAAGGGCGGCGATGGTGGCGACGGCTGTCTGGCCCAGCAATTTGGCGCGGGGCGAGAGTCCCCGTCCGAGGCCTCGCAGTTTGGTCAGGTCGTCGACGGCGCCGAGCAGGGTGAGGCCGACGGCGACGAGCAGGGCCGTTTGCACATAGCGATTGGCCAGGTCACCGAAGACGACCAGGCCGGTCACCAGGCCGGCAACGAGAAACAGGCCTCCCATGGTGGGCGTGGCGTGTTTGTCCTGATGGAGCCGCTCGATTTCCGCCGAGTCGCTCACGTTCGGTTCGCGAAAGTGGCGTCCCAGCCAGCGGATAAGGTGCGGGCCGAGGAAAACGGCCAACGCAAAGCTCACCATGGCGGCGAGGGAGCCGCGAAAGGTAATCTTCTCGACCGATGCCATCCAATCGGGACGAGAGCCGAGAAAGACGGACGTATCGAGCCAGTAAAGAAGCCAGTGCAACATAGTTGTGACAAATCCGAAATGCGAATTTCGAAATACGAAACAAATTCGAATGACCAAAGCTCAAAACGCTCGCGGTTTCGGTCATTCAGATTTCGTGCTTCGGATTTGTTTCGGATTTCGGCATTCGGATTTCGAATTTCGTGATTGATGACATTGCAGAGATCTTAAAACAGACGGAGCCGCTCGACGTTGCCGCCGGCGGCCCCCGCGTTCACAAGTGTTTCCCTGAGCAACCGGGTCGGCGCCATTGACGCCGCCCGGTGCTCAGTCCCAAGCTCCATCGAGAAGCACTTGCCGCGGCGGTTGACCCAGAAACCGCAAGTGCGACAAGGAATTGCTCCTACCCCAGGAGGGAGGGTCGTGTCGAGTTCCCGCAAATCCGACACGGTCGATGGAGCTTTACGTTGGTTCCTTGTAGGTTATTTTCCTTTCCCGTTGTTGATCGGGGCCCTGCTGCCGCTCAGGCGATTCTTCGCTGCGGATAGGTCTGCATGGCCTGGACGATCCGTTCCATTCCCAGGGCTCGCGATCCCTTGACGAGCACGACGTCGCCGGGTTGAATCGCTTGTCCCAGGTGGGGCAATGTTTCTTCGGGAGTGCGGCACACTCGCGAAAGGCTGGCGGGCAATCCGGCCGCTCGGGCTCCGGCGACCACGTAAGGGGCGTACTCGCCGCACGCGATCAGCAGATCCGCTCCGCATCGGCTCACGGCCTGGTCGCCGAGCTGCCGGTGCATGGTTGCCGCTTCCTCTCCAAGCTCCTGCATGTCGCCGAGTACTGCGATCCGTCGTCCTCGCGTATCGAAGTCGCGAAGAAGGTCCAGAGCTGCCTGCATCGACGTGGGGCTTGCGTTGTACGTATCGTTGATAATCGTCGCCGCCCGAACCTCGGTGACCTCGCACCGCATGGGAACGGGGCGGAACCGGCGAAGGGCGTCGGCCGTTTCTTCCAAGGTGTATCCGAGTCGCACGGCCACGGCGATTGCCGCCAGGGCGGCTGTCAGGTGGTGGCGTCCCCAGACGGGCACCTCGAACGAAACATCGCGGACAATATACGAAAGTGCTCCCTGGCCCAAGACCACTTCTTTGGCAATCAGGTCACAATCTGTTCCCCGGCCTACCATCGACGTGGACGCAGCCGAACGACGGCGCAGACGACGAAGCCACGGATCCTCGCCCAACACGGCAAAACCGTCCTCCGGCAACGCGTCGAGCAGTTCCGCCTTGGCGTCGGCGATCCCCTGTCGGGTTCCGAAACCGCCCAGGTGCGCATCGCCCACGTGGGTGATCACGCCGATCGTCGGACGGCACAGGGCCGTCAGCGAGGCGATCTCGCCTGGTCCGCTGGCGCCCATTTCCAACACCGCGTAGTCGTCGTCGGGCTCCATCTGGAGCATGCTCAAGGGCAGGCCGATATGGTTGTTGTAGTTTCGCGGGCTGCACGTTCCACGTAGCTTGTGGCTCAGGATCGTGTGGATCATCTGGCGGGTCGTCGTCTTGCCAACGCTCCCCGTCACACCGATGACCGTTCCCCGAAATTGCTGCCGGCGCCACGCGGCCCACGCATGAAGGGCCTCAAGGGCGTCGTTGACGATCAACGCCTTGCCGCCTTCGGGGGCCGGAAGCGGCCTGGAGACGACCACTGCGGCGGCGCCCCGCGCAAAGGCTTCGCCGGCGAATTCGGAGCCGTCACAGTGACGTCCCGGCAAACCCCAGAACACGTCGCCCGGTTCCACGTGCCGACTGTCGATCACGACTCGACCGACCTCGGTGCGATCATCACCCTCATCGCCGTGTCCGCAAACACAGCGGGCGTGGATGGCGTTCTGAAGATCGCGGAGTCGGGCCATGGTGTGCTTGGTTGGTGGTTAAACCGAAAAAACTGGATTGTCGAAAACTGCGGACTCTCTGAATTGGTCTTCTGGTTTCACTGGACGTTGGCGGGAGCGTAGGGCTGATTCTCGAAAAGCCAGGTCTTCGCCACGTCGCGATCATCGAAGGGAATCCGGCGATCGCCGATGAGTTGGTAGTTCTCGTGCCCCTTGCCGGCAATGAGCACGCAATCGCCCGGCCGGGCCTGTCCGAGCGACCAGGCAATTGCCTCGGCACGGTCGAGAAGGACCCGAGCAGTGGACGGGTGGTGGAACCCGTCGAGAACGTCTCGTACGATCTGTTCGGCGGATTCGCCTCGTGGATTGTCGCTCGTGAGTACGGCAATATCGGCGGTTTCTTCCACGGCGCGGCCCATCAAGGGACGTTTTTCTCGATCGCGGTTTCCGCCGGCTCCGAAGACGCAGAAGATGCGTCCCGAAACGACCTCGCGGAGCGTGCTCAAGGTGCCGCTTAACGCGTCGGGGGTGTGGGCGAAATCGACAAAAACGCTGAAAGGCTGGCCGCACTCGATCCGTTCCAGTCGGCCGGGCACGTGCTCCACGTTTTCCAGGCCGCGGACGATTGTCGGCAGATCGATTCCGTAGGCCAGGCCCACGGCCGCCGCCACCAGGCAGTTGGAAACATGGTGGCTGCCGATCATTTTGGTTCGAACCGGGATTGTCTCGCTGCCGGCACTGAGCAGGAAGGTCTGTTCGCTGCTGAAACGCTCGACCTCAACGGCCGTGAGTTCGGCGCCGGATTGTGTCCCCACGGTCAGTACGGGACCTGTCAGTTGGGGCAGGCAAGCCGCGGTCGCGGGATCGTCCACGTTGAGCACGGAGAATCCTTCCCCGGTGAGCAACTGGAAGACCTTTGACTTCGTGAGCCGGTAGTCCGCGATCGACTGGTGGTAGTCGAGGTGGTCGCGGCGAATGTTCGTGATGCAGGCGGCGTCCAGTTCGATGCCCGACGTGCGGCACTGGTCCAATCCGTGACTGGAGACTTCCAACACGGCGTGAGAACACCCGTTCGTAGCCATGCGGCCCAGCCAGCACGCGATTTCGTCGGCGGGCGGTGTGGTCAGGCTGGACGGCCCGAACTCTTCGCCGTCGAAGACGCCCAGGGTCCCGATCAGCCCGGTGGGGAAGCCGGCCGTGTTGAGGATGCTGGCGATCAGACACGAGGTCGTCGTCTTGCCGTTGGTACCGGTGATGCCGATGACCTTCAACTGGCGACTGGGATAACCGGCCAGGGCATGGCAGATGGTCCCATAGGCCACCCGGGCGTCGGGCACGACGACCACGGGAACGCCGAGCGGAGTGTCAATCCGGCGATCAGCGATCACGGCGGAACAGCCTCGATCGATCGCCTGATCGACGAATTCCAACCCGTCGTGATCGGGGCCTTGAATGGCTACGAACAGATCGCCTGGCTGGACGCGACGAGAATCGCGTTCGATGGCGTCAAAGGTGAGATTCTCCGCGCCGACGGCATTTGCCTCGGGGAGAACGTCCCGTAGCCGAACGAATTGTCCCTCGCTGGGACGAACCTGCATGACGGTTGGCCTCCATGCCTTCGAGATCGGGTGTTGGGCCCGATTCTCGTCCATATCTCCACGGCGGGGGCCGACTCCACGTCAGCCATCCCTTGCCTTCGGTGTTTCTCCGACAGCCCCCTCGCTCTGTGGCGGGCCGGATTGTCTCAATTCTGGCGTTATTGTCAAGATAGAATTTTGACTGCCTCGAACCCGGGGGGACCAATTCAGCTTCTACGTCAGATTGTGATCGCAACATAAGCAAATGGGAGCTCTCCCGGAAGAACTACTTGCTGCAACGCCTTGGAAACAAGGGAAGAACACCACGGAGGACACAGAGGGCACGGAGAAGAATGGAGATCAATGATCCACCAGGCCGGGTGATCTAGGCTTGTATTTAAGTCCATCGCGCTCTGAGCCCAGCGGGGGCCTAAGTTGACCTATCAACGGATACTCCAGATCTTTCTCGGTGTCCTCCGTGCCCTCTGTGGTTGTCATTCCTCTCTCCCAACTTATTGCGGGGTAATGTCTTCCGCTCGGGAAGGAGGCGAAACTACCGGACGATTAATATTTCTGAGACACTAGTCCACGCGCACAAGTTGAATTGCTTCCCGAATTCACGATCTAGGTCGCCTTGGTAAACAAGGCAAGATGCAAAACAGCATCCGACGTGCTCTCAGCCCGCGCATCAAACAGGCCGGGTTTCTCGATCTGCCGTCGCACGAGGAAATCATCTCGCCAACTGGCAGTTCGAAAAGGTCCCGGCCTGGTGGGTGGCGATATTGAACCTGCTCCCCATCTGGCAGGCCGCCACTTGTTCACTTTTCAGCCCTACTTGGGAGCGTCTGCGGGCTTGGGCTCCGGCTTGGGTTCCGGTTTGGCTTCCGGTTTGGCTTCCGGTTTGGCTTCCGGCTTGGGTGACGGCTTGGGTGACGGCTTGGGTTCCGGCTTGGGTTCCGGCTTGGGTTCCGGCTTGGGCTCCGGCTTGGGTTCCGGCTTGGGTTCCGGCTTGGGCTCCGGCTTGGGTTCCGGCTTGGGTTCCGGCTTGGCTTCCGGCTTGGGCTCCGGCTTGGCTTCCGGCTTGGCTTCCGGCTTGGCTTCCGGCTTGGGCTCCGGCTTGGCTTCCGGCTTGGCTTCCGGCTTGGCTTCCGGCTTGGGTTCCGGCTTGGGTTCCGGCTTGGGTTCCGGCTTGGGTTCCGGCTTGGGCTCCGGCTTGGGCTCCGGCTTGGGCTCCGGCTTGGGCTCCGGCTTGGGCTCCGGCTTGGGCTCCGGCTTGGGCTCCGGCTTGGGCTCCGGCTTGGCTTCCGGCTTGGGCTCCGGCTTGGGCTCCGGCTTGGCTTCCGGCTTGGGCTCCGGCTTGGGAGGATAGAGAGGGAACTTGACGTTGCCCGACAGGCCGCGGTCGATCACCCACACATTGCGATAGCGAACCGGGTTGCCGTGGTTCTGAAGTCGCGTGGGCAGCAGGACCGGTTCCTCGTCCTTGCCCGCGCCAGTCTGGCTTTCCAGTTCGATGTTGTTCTGAACCTTCACGCCGTTGAGCCAGACGGTCACACAGGCGTTGCGGATCTTGCTTCCGTCGGCCGCCCAGCGGGGCGCAGTGAACTGGATGTCGTAGGTCTGCCACTGAAGCGGCGGAAAGCACATGTTCAGGTCAGGCTTTCGGAATCGATACAAGGAGCCACAGCCGTTGAAGACAGGTTGAGTGGCGAAGGAGTCGAGGACCTGAACCTCGTAGCGGCTCTGAAGGTAAACTCCGCTGTTGGCTCGTGCCTGGCCATCCGAACTCGGCATGTAGGGCAAGAGGAATTCCAGGTGCAGGTTGAAGTCCTGGAACATGGGCTTGATGTCGGCCCCTTCCATGAGCAGCCCGTCCGGCGTCATCTGGGCGGCCGTGAACTGATCCGTATTCGTTCCATCAAACAGGACAATCGCATCCTTAGGCGGCTGGGCGCCCATCGTGGGGCTGACCCGTTCGACTCGCTCCAGTCGACCGATCTGTTTACCCGCTCGGTCAATGATCAGGCAGTGCCCTTTTTCAACGATCACGACCCACGGTCCACCGGAGAGGACAAGGAAGTCGCCGCTGCGGCGCCCGATGAAGGAGACGGGTTTGCCCTTGTAGGTCTTTTCGCCGGGCAGGCCGCCGTCGTACTGAATGGCCTCGAAGTTCCCACCGCCGATGGGACGGACCTGCAGGGCGAGCGGCTCGTACTTGTTCGGCTCAACGGAAAGCGGACCCCGAAATTCGCCCAGCAGGGCGAAGTCATCATCGGGGGCTTTGCCCTCCCCGCCGGCAAAGGTTGCCGGGGGACAAAGAAGCCCGATCGCGAGAACCGCGAGGGCAAATCGTTGGAGGGTGCCGAGAACGTGTGCCATGATCTTCCTCGAAAGGGGTTGAAGTCAAATCCGAGCCCCTTCGCAGGCAGGGCAGGGGCTCGGCAATCGGAAAACTCCATTTTGTCCTCCCAGCTTGCCTTTTTCAACAAGGCGACAGGACGCAATAGCTCAGAAGGGGGGGGCGGTGGGGGATGAACTGAAGCAGCAATCTGGCCCGCTCAGCCGCTTTCCAGTAGCGGAGATATTCGCCACGTAGTGGCGCCACGCGAATAGCCAGGGGTGCAACCCCTGGACTTGTGGGGGAATTTTGAATGTGCCACGTAGTGGCACGACAAGGTTCACTCGACGGCGACCGACCCGCCTCGCGATTGTAATGCCACTACGCGGCATGGAATCCACAAATTCCGCTCCAGGGCTTCCGCTGCGCTCCAGCCCTGGCTATTCATGTCTTGCCGCTAACGCGGCAAGGTCTTTTTGCCTTCGAGCTTCGTGACGAAGATCTTCCGGAACTCGAACTGGCCGCCGCCGGGGGTTTCGGCCTGGAGGGCGATGATCCCCTCTTCCTGCTCCAGTCCTGTGGCTTCCCACGCAACCTTGCCGTTGAATTCGAGCTTGGCGGTCTTGCCGATGCAGGTCAATTTCATCTCGTTCCACTTGCCCGGCTTGGCAAGGCCTTCGCTCCGAGCGTTGGGAAGGGCGTTCACGTTCCCTTCCATGCCCTTACGGAGGTTGACCTGATAACGCTTGGGCCAGGGGCGTTTTTCGGTTTCGGGCGGCGCGTCGCATCGGAAGTAGACTCCCGAGTCCCACATCTCGGGATTTCGAGCTTTCCACTGGAATTCGAAGACGAAATCGCGGTAGGGCCCCTTGAGGTAGACGAGCCCGTTGCCTTCCTTGAGCACAAGGACGCCGTCTTCCACGGCCGCCTCGCAGCGCGAGACGGTCCACCCGTCGAGATTCTTGCCGTTGAAGACCTGCTTCCGTTGCCCCTCTTCGGCCGATGCGACGGCGGACAACACGAACCAGAGGATCAGAAAGGAGGCGGTCGAGGTGCGGAATGGCATGGGAGGTTTCTCGCGAGGTGGGTTGGTGAAATCAGTCGCCAAGCTCTAAATCTAAGCTGCGATATCTACGGAAACAACACTTCAGCGAGATCGTTCACCAATCGCTTCGCCCACCCCCCGGCAGTTGGCGAACTGAGAACATTGCCGACACCCTGCCTTTGGGGTACGATACACCGAGGTTTCGGATGGGGAACCAAGTCTACTCCCGGTGCGATTCCTTGGTCCAACTCTTCTGAGGACGAGATCCCATGACAATTGATCCCAACGACCCGATGCAGCCTTACGCATCTCCGAATCCCTACTCTTGGGAATCCCAGATGCCGCAATACTCCCAACCGAAGCAGTCGGGCTTGGGGATTGCCTCCTTCGTGCTTGCCTTTCTCGCCGGAGGGACGATTATTGGCCTCATCGTCCTGGCGGGTGTGATGGAGGCCCAGAATCCGGGCGGCATTCGCGGTAATCAAGGACTGGCGATGATGATCGGTTTCGGCGTGTTGGGCATGGGGGCGGTGAGCTTCCTGGGGCTTGGCCTGGGAATCGCTGGCCTTTTCCAACCGAACCGCTCCCGCTTGATGGCGATCCTGGGGTTGCTCTTCAACTTCCTCGTGGTCGCAGGGATCGCCGGACTCATGCTGATTGGCATGGCCGCACAGCGATAGGGCAGGCGGACAAAAAGAATCTACCAATTCGGAGGCGAGAAACTCATGGACAACGGCGGGTACTTTGTCGGTTGGGGGACCCTGACCCTGATCAACGCGGGCTTGGCCCAATCGAAGGGCCGGAGCGGCCTGCTCTGGTGGTTGATTTCCCTGTTCCTGGGTCCAATCGCAACATTCCTGATCGTGTTCCTGGACCGGGTCAGGGACTGATGGGTCCGCCCGCTTACGGCTGGGGCCACGTGGAATCGACGAACCGGCCGTTGATGGCGATCACTTCGCCGTCGGCGTGAATCTCTCCCCCGGTGCGGAGATCGCAGACCATGTCCCAATGGAGGCCCGACTCGTTCTTGCCGCCCGTTTCCGGATAGGCAGCTCCCACGGCCGCATGGAAGGTGCCGCCGATCTTCTCATCGAAGAGCGTGTTCTTCGTGTACTGCTGGACCGAGTAGTTCGTACCCAGGGCGATCTCGCCGAGCACGCGGGCCCCTTCGTCCTGGTCGAGCATGGCGATGAGGAACTCCTCACCTCGCTCGGCGGAGGCGTCCACCACGCGACCGTCGCGAAATTCCAGCCGGATTCCATCGCATTCCCGTCCTCCGTGAACGGCCGGGAAGCTGTAGTAGACAACGCCCTGCGTAGCGTCCTCGATCGGGCCCGTGAAGACTTCGCCGTCGGGGAAGTTCTCGTGCCCGTCGCAGTTGATCCAGGTGCGTCCCTCAACCGCCACGGTCAGATCGGTGCCGCTCGGCGTGGTGAAGCGGACCTCGCGGACGCCGTTCAAGTAGTCCACGACTCGCTGCTGCCGCTCGCTGAGCCGGCGCCACTCGGCGGCCGGGTCGTCCAGATCGAGTTTGCCCGCCGAGAAGACGAACTGCTCATAGGCCGCCAGCGACATCTGGGCGTCCTGGGCTGACGAATGGCAGGGATACTGGGTGCCCGTCCAACGCAGTCCTCCTTCGCTTGCCCGCTGGAGGAACTTGTTGACGTAGCTTTTCCGCCCCTGGCTCACCAGGCCCTGACGCTGCGGCTCGGTGCCGCTGAGCGCCTTCGTGTTGTCCTGAGCCCAGATGCCGATGGAAACGTCGCAGCGCTCGACCGCTTCCAGGTCAAGCGGATCCTCGTAGAGGAGTTGGGCCTCGCTTCCCAGGTCCAGCTTGATCTCGGCGCACTCGTCGGGAACAAGACGCAGGTGCGGATGGGCTCCCTCGTTGATCACCGCACGATAGATGGCCACGGCCAGCGGTTGGGCCACCGTGGAGCCATTGATTCGGACCAGTTCCCCCGGCTTGATCGCCGTGGAGTAGGAAACAAGGACATCAGCCAGCTTGTCGAGACGAGGGTCAATCATGGAATTCCTACTGGACGCTGAAGGGGGAAATTCGAAATCCGAATCTCGAAATCCGAAACAGATTCAAATTTCCCAAGCTCCAATGACCAAAACTGTGAGCAACCAAGTCGCCTGAAATGGCAGGGCAGGTCTCGATTTGCCGTTTCGATCATTTGATATTCGAATTTTGTGCTTGTTTCGGATTTCGTTATTCGGATTTCGGATTTTGTGATCGGGAATTCGATATTCGGATTTTCCATTCGGTGATACCGCGCCGTGCGAGATTTGGCAATAAGATCCGTCGGCCAAGTTGGAATAGGCGATTTGGGGCAGAGTTGTTAGAACGGGGGGACTCCCAAAACGTCCCAGGAATCGAATCGACCGCATCATGTCAGGGAGCGTTCCCCGAGAATTGATGGACCTGCTTGACCGGCTCGGCCTGGCCGAGGCGGGGACACTCCGCGCCGTCGAGGGGCGAGTTCGCAAGCTGGGACGCGATCTGCCCCAGTTCCAGTCCATCTGGGTCGATGCCCTTCAGCAGGCGCGTTTGCTCACGGCCTATCAGGCCGCCGAAATCAACGGGGGGCGAGGAGCAGGCCTGCGACTGGGCCCCTACGCCTTGAAATCCGTCCGCTCGTCTCTGGGCTACGCTCGGCGATTCGCGGCCCGCCATGTTGAGTCGGGCAACCAGGTCGAACTGATCGTGATCGAAAAGACGCCCGGCCAACCGTTCGAAGACGCGAGCGCCGCGCTGGCTTCGTTGGCCGTCCGAGGTTCTAACCTGGCGACAGACGGCGTGGCTGCGCTGGTCGAGTGTGGAACAGGGGAAGACCGGATTTGGGCGGCGCTTCGTTATGTGGAGGGTCAGACGGCGGCAGAACACGTCGTTCGTCATGGCCGGATGCCGCCTTCCGTCGTGTTAGAAATTGCGAGGCAGATGGCCGCCGCCCTAGTCCACCAGGAAAGGGCGGGCTGTGCCCACGGCGATGTGGCGGCTACCACCGTGGTGCTCACCGCGAAAGGGCGGGCTGTGCTGCTTGCTCCGGGACTGCGGCCGGTCGTCCGCCCCGATGAAGGATTCGCCCACGCCGACCTGGGCCCCGAGTACTACGATTCGGTGGCTCCCGAGCGAATCGAAAGCGAGGCCCCCGCCGACCTGCTCACGGACCTGTTTGGATGTGGCAGCCTTTGGTGGCATTTGCTTGCCGGGCGAGCCTGTTTTGCCGGCGGCGACGCCTTGGGCAAGCTAAGGGCCCTTCTAGGCCACAATGCCCCGGACGTCCGCGACTTGGCCCCCGACACGCCCGAGCCATTGGCGGCCACGATCGCGGCTTGCCTGGCCCAAGATCGGAGCCGGCGTCCTCCCTCGGCAGTCGAATTGGCCACTCGCCTCGGGTCCCCCACCGCTTCCGGGCATGCGGAGGTGGCTCGCTGGGCGACCGCCTCCGGAGGATCGCCACCCATTCATGTCCCCGGTTCCCGCCCACATGCGCCGATGCGGGCGACGTGGCCCATGGCCGTCGCGGTTCTTGCATTGGTGGGCTTCATCGTGATGCTCGGGGCCATCGGGCTGCCTTCGCGATCCTCGGACGGTCACTCAAACGTGGCCTCTCAGGTCGGCCCGTCGAAGCCGGACGATTCGGAGGACCAGGTCGCCAGCCAGCCTGACCCGGAGGAATCGCAGCCCGCGCCGCCGGATTTGCCGCCGCAGGACGAAGCCAGCGAGTTGATCCTGGCCGGCGAGGGCCCGGTTGCCTTGGACGTATCCCGATTGTCGGACGGGCTTCATGTGCACAGCACGTCCGACGTTCGGGCCACGGTCCTTGTGCGCGGCTCACCGATTGTCCTGGCCAAGGAGAATCTGCTCTTCTCGGGAATCGATTTTGTCTGGCAACCGAGCTCGGACGCTGCTGCCCAGGGCGAAGCCGCGGCCATGTTGCAGCTTGAAGCAGGGCAAGTCCGCTTTCGGCAGTGTACGTTCCAGACAGCCGCAGGCCAGGCTCCCGCCGCGGCCATCCGATGGGTGTTCCCACGCGAACGTGGCGGGCTCACGCTGCCGACCGGCAAACTATCGCTTCGCGACTGCGCCTTCGCCCACGTGGCGGTTGGCGTTGATGCCCGAACGGCCGCCGCCCTGACGATCGAATGCGACAATCTCCTCCACTTGGGACCGGGACCCTTCGTGCGACTCGACCATGCACCGCCCGTCGACGAACCCTTGGGCCTGAGCTTGACCAACGTCACGCTCCGTGGAGCCGACTCGCTCTTGCAAATCCTCGATCCCGATACGGTGGAGCGACCCGGCACGATCACGGTGACCGCCCGCCTCTGCGTCTTCGAGCCACGGATGGCCGGAGCACTCCTTGCGTTCGCCGGGCCGACCGCCCCCGCAAGCCTGGCGAAGGCGATCTACTGGACCGGCGAGGGCGCCCTGGTAACGCCCCAGGGGCGGATTGCCCAGTGGACCAATGGAGAAGGCAAGACGGCCGAACTGAACGACGCCGCCTTTTCGATCGCCGGACTGGTCAGGAGCCCGGTCGAGTTTGCCGGACAACCTGGCCCCGAGATCGACGCGAACGTCGCCCACCGCTGGCGAGCCCCCTTGCCGACCGACGAGGCGCCGGGGATCCGAGCCGGGACGCTTCCCGCGTTCGCTCCGTGACCTTGTCCTTACCCACAAATCAGTGGGAGTATTCGGGTTCAATGAACGGCCATTTATGGTTGTTCCCCGCCGCAGGCGGTCCTAGGCCCGTCGTTTACGGCGGGTCGACTAGGCGTCCTCTCGCCCACCCTCTCGTCCCAGCCGCCGGAGGCGGCGGCTGGGACGAGAGGGAGAGGTGTCGTGCCTTACGTACCCGTGCTAAAGCACGGGCCTAGGACCGCCTGCGGCGGAAAAGGACCGTAAACGGCCCTGTTGTGACTACGTTGATACCGTTTGTATTTGTGGGCAAGGACAGACTCCGTAGCCCGTCCTACTCTTCCACCCCCTGCCGCGTGACGATGGGGACATAGCCCACTTCCAGCCCTGGCGGCGGGGTAACCAGCACGGCCGGGTCGAGATCCGCCAGGCTTCCAGTCGTCGGGGGCGGCAGGTACTCGCGGTCTTTCGTCCAGTGGCGGTGAAATTTCTCCACCCGCGCCTGCAAGGCCTCTCGTTCTTCATCCGTCAGGTCCGCGTTGAGAATGGCGGGCTGGTCGGCAAAGCGATACCACGAGTACGTGACCGTGCTACCGTCGCCCAAACGCTTCTTGAAAGGCCCGGCCACGGGACCGGGCTTCTTCCAGCAGCTCTCCGCATCGTCGGGCGTCACGTAAGCGTCCAGAGGAGCCGGGGAGGATCTGTCGAATTGCACTTCTGCAAGCCCGGTTTCGGCCGGAACGTCCTTCTCTTGAACGACGACCCACTGCGGCCTGTTCTTCTCGTCGGTTGCCAGGCGGTAGTACTCAGGCAGCTTTACGAGCGGTCCGGACTTCGAGTCTTCTTTCGAGACCAATTCCGAGTTCCACCGGAAGGCGTAGGTGAGCGGATCCGGCGCCGTGGGAGTTGCGAAGGAATTCCACGCAAGACGGCCCCTCTCTTCCTTCGGAGTTCTCGACGCGTTGATCCGCCAGGTGGCGCCCCCTTGGTCCTGGAAGGTATAGAGCGACGCTTCCTGGGAATCGATAAGCCCGCTGGCCGGGGCTCCTCCGTCAAACCAGGCTGCTACGGCATCCCAGAGGGCCTTCTTCGTATAAGCGTTTACACGGTGGATCACCACCGAATTGCCCTCGGCATTTCGGGGAAACCTGGTCGGGGCGACTCGGGCGTAGACGTTGCCCTCCTTATCTTTGGCCTGAACGGCGGGGACATACTGCGTTTCCATCTGCATGGCCCGATTGGGCCCGGCAGGGCGGCTGTCCAGGAACATTCCCGCCAGACTCGGATCCTCGACGGACGGACCGGACCAGAAGAAGGGCGTGAAGAAGGCCACGGGGCCTTTGAAGTTCCCTGTGTTCAGAAACAGGGTCCAACACTGGTCTCCCGTCGGTACGTTCTTGCCGGCCGTGATCGATTTCGCCTCGGTCAACGGAAGCGGCAGATAGCCGTAGCCAAAGAGTTCGCCGCAGGTGCCCTGCTTCAAATTCAGGCCGTCGGGAGGCCAGAGCACCCAGGGGCTGAGTTGGGCGATCCCGTACTTGCCTCTCGGCTTGTCCCAGTCGCGCCCCTTGCCGGCGCCGGGGCCGTTCGCCCATTCGCAGAAGTTGAGTGCCACCCCGCCCATGATGAACTTCGGCGTTTCCGTGGCAAACCGCGTGTCGCGCCACCAGCCCAGGCCGCCCTCGATGTCGGAGTAGAGCTTGCGGGAGGGCTTGGTTTCGTATTGGGCATGCATCCAGGTGCCGAACAGGCCGGTCTGAAAACGATTGCCCGGATAGTTTTCCAGCAGGGGCCAAGCTGCCACGTACAAGGAGAAACCGGCGTTGTACGTTTCCGGCACTCTCCCGTGGGGAACGAGCAGGTAGCCCGCCATCTCTCCTGGTTGAGGTTCGGCGGCTTCGAGCCGGGTCGAAGGTGACAAGACCAGCGCCAATGCCAGGCAACCAGTGAACGACGCAATGAAGCTGAGGCCCCCAGTAGGTCTCGGACGCCGCACGGGACCTTGAAGCAGCAATACTCTTGCCATTTCGAACACCCTCTAATCAAGAATACGCGATGTTCTTCTGCGAATTGGATTGAAGGAACAACCTTTGTGATCGGTCGAGGGTTCCGTGCAGCGCCCGGAACTTACTGGGGCGAGGGACCCTGAAGCAGCAATGAACTCACCATTTCGAACACCCCCTAATCAAGAAATACGCGATGTTCTTCCGCGAAGTGGATTGAAAGGACAACCTTTGTGATCGGTCGAGGGTTCCGTGCAGCGCCCGGAACCTACTGGGGGCGGGACCCTGAAGCAGCGAAACGCTTACCATTCCGAACACTCCCTAATCGAGAATACGCGATGTTCTTCTGCGAATTGGATTGAAGAAACAACCTCTGTGATCTGTCGAGGATCCGTGCGGCGCCCGGAACCTACTGGGTAGGGGACCTACTTGGTCAACCGAACCAGCTTCCGCCCGGACCGATTCTCGACGTTCACCTTGTAGCCTTCCGGCACAGTCAGGCGGTAGCGAAGGGTCTTGTCATCCTGGTCCCAGCGGAGGTTGATTTCGCCGTCGAACAGCGGGATGCGACCTTCGCACCACTCGAGATCCACGTCGCAGAAGCGAAGGTTGATGGTCCGGCCTGGGCGATCGATCTCGTAAACGCCGAGGATGTCGCGATTCAGCGCGTGAACCACATGGGAGGCGAACCCGTGGTTGCAGCTTGCGTAGGCGCCGTCGTTTTCCCACAGCGTGCCCGTGCGATCGGCCATGTAGAGCAGGTAGGCCACCGACTCGTCGAGGATCTGCTGGCCCAGGCCCGCCTCGGAGAGCAACTCCATGCGGACCACGTTGCCGATGAACGAGTTGGCCTTGTGGACCTCGGCGTGGGCCTTGGTTTCCTGGCGATCCGGCCCGAATTCGTCGCGGAGTTTCCTCCACAGTTCAGGATAGGTTTTGGGCGTCGCCACGTCGAAGAAGAAGGCGAAGTACTGGCAGACCTCGCTCCGGTTGCGGGTGACTTCGAGTTTGCCGTCGTCCTTGCGTAGGGCGTTGTCGACGAAGAACGTTCCGTCGTAGGACTGGTTGCGGATGACGTCGCGGATCTTCTCGGCCTTGGCCGTCAGGGCCGGGTCGTTGTACATCCTACCTGCGGCAGCCAGGGCCGACGCGTAGAGCATGTTGCTCGGATAGTTCACGTCCTGGACGAACTTGTTTGCCGCCGACCACTCGACGAACACCCAGGCTTCGAGCTTTTCGAGCAGGCCGTCCTCGTTCTCGAATCGCTTGAAGTAATCCATCAACTTCATGACGCGACTGCGCATGGCGTCGATCATCACCTGGTCGCCGCTCCGGGCCTGGTATTCTTCCAATTCAAGGACGAAGAAGAGCGACCAGTTGGGAATGAAGTTGCCGTTGTAGTGGTCCGCCGGATAGCACATGGGCAACATGCCGTCAGGCAGATGGGCGAACTTCTCGGGCAGGAGGAAGTTCTCCAGGAAGGCCCGTTCCACGACCGTGGACCCTGCCAACTCCGGGGCGACCCGGGCAGTGAACAGGCTGTCGCAGAGCCAGCCGGCCCGCTCCCGGGAGGGACAGTCCATGAAGATGTCGAGCGTGTTCTGGCGGAAGGTCTGCACGCCGGCCGCATAGAGCCGGTTGAGCCGCTCGTCGCTGGCCGCGAAATGGGCCTGCGGCGTCGTGGGATGGGCGAACTCGCGGAGGTACAGGTCCTTGATCTTGCACTTGCCCTCCAGACAGATCGCCTTGAGGTAGCGGAACGTGTAGGGCTCAATCGATTCCAGGTGATAGCGACCCGGCTCCAACTCGTAACGCACGACGTTCACGCAGCCGAGGCGGCGGAAGTTGACGTCGCCTGTCGCCTGGTCCGTGTCGGTGAGGATCTCGTCGAAGGCGAAGAGCAAAACGGTCTTCTCCTTGCAGGTGACGGTGGCCCCGATCATGCCCGTGCGGTTGATTGCCATGTCGACGACCTGGTATCGGTCGGCCGAGAGGGACAGTTCGGGCTGGTCTTTCCACGACGCATCGAGCGAATCGGCGCCGATGGAGACAAGCTTCTGCATGTCGGTGGAGACCACCAGGTCCAGTTCCGCCTCAGGGTAGCCCTTGAGTTGCTCGTTGATGTTGGTGAGGCTACGGTCCTTCCACGGCTTCGCCACCTCGTCGAGATGTTCGATCCGTCCGGCGCTGACGTGCTTCGTGGGCGGGATCTCGGTCAGCTCGGGGTAGAGGACCCGTCGCGGCAGCAGGATCTTCTCCGGCTGGGCGGCCAGTTTCACCGGGGCTGCCATGGCGGCCTCGACCTCGCTGATCCAGCGGAGGGAATCCGGCGTGAGCCGATAGACCTCGATGAAGGGACGCTGGAAGCTGTAGCGTTGGACCTTTTGAACGCGGTAGCCGAGCACGCCGGCCTCGAAGGGCTGGCCTTCGCCCAGGGTCGACGCGAGGACGTTCGGGCCTTGGACCAATTCCGCCTGGAGGAACGAGGGCTGGTCGAGCACGTAGTAGCTGTTCGCGTTGTAGCCGGCCACCTCGATGGCAATCACGTTGGCGCCCGCCTTGAGCTGATCGGAAACGTCGATCGCATCCACGCGATAGAATCCGCGTGGTCCCCGGGCCGGTCCGCTGGCCACCAACTCGCCGTTGACCCACGCCCGATAGATCGTGGCCGCCGCCACGCGGAGGGTCGTCTTCTCCGCCGGATCATCAACCTTGACGACCGCCCGAAATCCGAGCGAGAGATTCATCTCCTCAGCGCGCCCCTCGGCCCAAGCCGGCTTGGCCGATTGGAACGAAACGGTTTCGAGGGCATGGGCTTGAGAGGGGAGAAGGATGAGGGTGGCAAGGAAGAGGCCGGCAAATAGAGATTTTGCGAGGTGGTACTTCACGATGGGCTGCCTTCGTGTGGTTACGTTTCGGTGGAAATTGGGTGATGGTGCCTATTGTACACGGCACAGGTAGTGTGTGGATGTGGTACGCCCCGGGGATCAGTGGCCCAGCCAGTCCTTGGAGATGCCGTTGCAAGCGGATCTTTCGTTTTCATTCCCAGGAGACAGGGACCACACAGGCATGGCAACAAGATTGATCCGTCCGAAATATATGGTATTATTTCGGACAGCAATGCACAACAATGACGCTGTAACATATTTGGCAACAGTATATTATACACATAGCCCCCTCTCGGGTGGCGTGCTATTTGATTGGAAAAACGATGCCAGGGACTACCGGTGACCGAATTCTGGCGAGGATCCGTGGTGGAGGTCGAGGCGGAGTCTATACCAACAAGGATTTCCTCGATCTTGCCGGGCGCGATGCCGTTGATCGAGCCCTGCGTCGACTGGCAGACGGCGGCGCATTGGAGAGAATCCACCGCGGCATCTACTACTACCCTCGCACCAATCCCAGGCTGGGAATCTCCTTGAGCCCGGATCCGGACAAGGTTGCCGCGGCTGTCGCTCGAAGGACAGGAAGCCGCAGCGAGGCGTCGGGGGCCGCGGCGGCTAATCGTCTGGGTCTTACAACCCAAGTGCCATCGAAACTCGTCTATCTGACGGACGGGCCTTCGAAGCAAGTGACCATCGGCAAGCAGACGCTCATTCTCAAGCACGTTGCCCCCAGCAAGCTTTCGGCAGAAGCCAAACCAAGTAGGTTGATTCTTGCAGCAATACGACATCTTGGCCGAGACGGAATTGACAACACTGTGGTTGAAAGGCTGCGAGCATTATTGCCTGACGCTGACAAGAGGCGACTTCTTGAGGATGTCCGCTACCAGACGGATTGGATCGTGGAGGTTGTGAAGCAGATCACAAAGCCTGAGAAGTAAGGAGCGGCAGAAGGATGGACGGAATTGCCTCGATGCCTGCTGCGGACAGGCACGACGTGTTCAGCGAAGCGGCTGCGAGGCGCGGTCGTTTGAACGGTCCGATCATCGAGAAGGACTTCTGGGTCTGCTGGACGCTTAAGAGGATATTCGGCTTGCCAGATTCGCCAACACGCGTCCTTTTCAAAGGGGGAACATCACTTTCAAAAGTGTTCGGCGTGATCGAGCGGTTTTCGGAAGATGTGGACCTGTCGCTATTCCGTGAAGACCTTATGTCGCCGACGATTTTCCTGATCTGTTTCGCAATCCTGACGTAACGGTCCACGTGCTTGGAGCCGAGCGAACATTCTGGGACAAGATTCTCGTACTACATGCAGAATATCATCGGCCTCAAGGAAGAAAGAGGCAGGAGAGAATCTCGCGCCACTACTACGACGTGGCGTGCCTCTACAGAAGTGAGATCGGTTCCCGAGCGTTGGCCCAACCGGAACTGCTGGAGTCCGTCGTTGCTCATCAACAACTCTACTTTCCTCGCCCATGGGCTTGCTACGAGGAAGCCGTTCCAGGAACCGTGCGAGTTCTCCCCCTTTCCGAACGGCTCATGGAGTTGGAACGCGACTATCGCGCCATGAGTGACTACTTCTTCGGCGAAGCCCCCGACTTCCATCAGATTCTAAACGTTCTTCGTGAGCTTGAAGACAGAGTCAATCGTCTGTAGCGGGAATCGCGAAGGCGAATCAAAGGACAATGGCTGACGGTCGTGCCCGCTCCCCTTACGGCAGCACCGTCTCGCCCATCAGATACCGATCGCACTCCCTCGCAGCGCCCCGGCCTTCGCGGATGGCCCAGACGACGAGGCTTTGCCCGCGGCGGCAGTCGCCGGCGGCAAAAACGCCCTCGATGCTGGTGGCGTACTGCTCGAATTCAGCCTTGAAGTTGCTGCGGGGATCGGTTTCCAGGCCAAGCTTCTCGGCCAGCGTGGTCTCGGGCCCCAGGAAGCCCATGGCGAGGAAGATCAGGTCGGCCTTCCACTCCCGCTCGCTGCCGGGGACCTCATTGAACTGGGGACGTCCGCTGGAGAAGTCGACCTCGACGTCCACCGTCTTCACGCCGGCCACGTTGCCCGAGCCGTCGTCGAAGAATTCCTTGCTCATGAGCTGATAGACGCGGGGATCTTCGCCAAACTTGGCAGCCGCCTCTTCGTGCCCGTAGTCAACGCGGAAGATCCGCGGCCATTCGGGCCAGGGGTTCGACTCGTCGCGAGCTTCCGGCGGCTTGGGGAACAGCTCGAAGTTGACGACGCTGTTGCATCCGTGGCGAATGGAGGTGCCGATGCAGTCCGTGCCCGTATCGCCGCCGCCGATGACGATCACGTTCTTATCCTTGGCGGAGATGTACTGGCCGTCCGAAAGGTTCGAGTCGAGGAGGCTCTTCGTGTTCGGCCGGAGGAAGTCCATGGCGAAGTGGATGCCCACAAGCTCGCGTCCGGGGATGGGCAGGTCGCGGGGCTTGGTGGCGCCGGCGGCCAGAACGAGGGCGTCGTTTTTCTCACGCAGTTCGACAACATCGAGGTTCACGCCCACGTGGGCATTGGTGACGAACTCGACGCCCTCGGCGCGGAGCAGGTCGACCCGGCGGTCGATGACAGCCTTGTCGAGCTTCATGTTGGGAATGCCGTACATGAGCAATCCGCCGATGCGGTCGTCCCGTTCGTAGACGGTGACCTTGTGGCCCGCCTTGTTGAGTTGGGCGGCGGCGGCGAGGCCCGCCGGCCCGGAACCGATCACGGCCACCGACTTGCCGGTGCGATGCTTGGGCGGTCGGGGCACAATCCAGCCTTCTTCAAATCCCCGATTGACGATCGTGCATTCGATGTTCTTGATCGTCACCGCCGGGTTGGTCGCGCCCAGACAGCAGGCGCCTTCGCACGGCGCGGGACACACGCGCCCCGTGAACTCGGGGAAGTTGTTCGTCTTGTGCAGGCGATCCAGGGCTTCGCGCCACCGGCCCCGATAGACCAGATCGTTCCACTCGGGGATCAGGTTGTCGACGGGGCACCCCGTGCCGGACATGCAAAAGGGGATTCCGCAGTCCATGCACCGCGCGCCCTGGGTGCGGAGACGCTCTTCGTCCGGCTTCTCGGTGAATTCGTTGAAATCGAGAATCCGCAACATCGGGTCGCGATAGGGGATGGTCGCTCGTTCAAACTCTTTGAATCCCGTTGGCTTTCCCATAACGTTTCGCCTTCCGGTGTCGATCAATACGCGTGATTTGTTTTGTAACGGTTCGGATGCGCTCGGGCAGGCGTCAGTTTTCGCTGCCGGCTTCGGCGGCCTGACGCATTTCTTCGAGGACCCGCTTGTAGTCGGTGGGCATGACCTTGACGAACTGGCCCACGCTGGTTTCCCAGTCGGCGAGCACCTTTTCGGCCACCATCGATCCCGTGTATTGGCCGTGGAGTTGGACGAGGTTCTTCACTTCGGCGATCTCCTCGTCCGATTCGAGCCGCTCCAATTCGACCATGGCCAGGTTGCAGTTGCCGAGGAAGACGTCTTCGGGGTCCCAGATGTAGGCGACGCCGCCGCTCATGCCGGCGGCGAAGTTGCGGCCTGTGGGACCCAGGATGACGACCTTCCCGCCGGTCATGTACTCGCAGCCGTGATCGCCCACGCCTTCGACGACGGTTTGGGCTCCACTGTTGCGGACACAGAATCGTTCGGCGGCGCGGCCGCGGAAGAAGGCCTGGCCTTCGGTGGCGCCGTAAAGAACGACGTTGCCGACGAGGATGTTCTCAGAGGGCTCGAAGGAGCTTCCCTTGGGCGGGTAGACGATGATCTTGCCGCCCGAGAGCCCCTTGCCCACGTAGTCGTTTCCGTCGCCTTCCAGTTCCAGGGTCACGCCCTTGGCGAGGAAGGCGCCGAAGCTCTGGCCGGCGGAGCCGTTGAGCTTGATGTGGATCGTGTCGTGGGGGAGCAGGTCTTCGCCCCACTTCTTCGCGATCTCGTGGCTGAGCATGGTGCCCACGGTGCGGTTCGTGTTGATGATTTCCTTCTCGATCCGCACTTTCTGCCCGTCCTCGATGGCCGGCTGGGCTTCCTTGATCAATTCGTTGTCGAGGGCCAGGTGCAGGCCGTGGTCCTGCTTGCGGGTGCAGATGACCTCGGTCTGGTCGTTCTTCTTGCGCGCCGGGGTGAGGATCGGCGTGAGGTCGAGCCCGTCCGACTTCCAGTGGCGGATGGCGTCGTCCATTTCCAGCACGTCGACGCGACCCACCATCTCGTTGACCGTGCGGAAACCGAGCTTGGCCATGATCTCCCGCATTTCTTCGGCGACCATGAAGAAGTAATTGATCACGTGTTCCGGCTTGCCCTGAAACTTCTTGCGGAGTTCGGGGTCCTGGGTGGCCACGCCCACGGGGCACGTGTTGAGGTGGCATTTTCGCATCATCATGCAGCCCAGGGCGATGAGCGGGGCGGTCGAGTAACCGAACTCCTCGGCGCCCAGCAGAGCGGCAATGGCGGCGTCGCGTCCCGTCTTCAGGCCGCCGTCCGTCTGGAGAACGACGCGGCTGCGAAGGTCGTTGAGCACAAGCGTCTGGTGGGTTTCGGAAATGCCGAGTTCCCAGGGCAGTCCGGCGTGCTTGATGCTTGTGAGCGGCGAAGCGCCGGTGCCGCCGTCGTGACCGGAAATGAGGATGTGATCAGAGAAGGCCTTGGCCACGCCCGCGGCGATCGTGCCCACGCCCATCTCGGAAACAAGCTTCACGCTGATTCGGGCGCCGGGGTTCGCGTTCTTCAGGTCGTGGATGAGTTGCTTGAGGTCTTCGATGGAGTAGATGTCGTGGTGCGGCGGGGGGCTGATCAGCCCCACGCCGGGCGTGGAGTGGCGGATCCGGGCGATGTTCGCGTCGACCTTCTTGCCGGGCAGTTCGCCGCCCTCGCCGGGCTTGGCGCCCTGGGCCACCTTGATTTGCAGTTCGTCGGCGTTGGTCAGGTAGTAGATGGTCACGCCGAAACGCCCCGAGGCGACCTGCTTGATGGCCGATCGATGAGGGTTCCGACCACCGTCTTCGAGCGGACGAATTCGAGCCGGGTCTTCGCCGCCTTCGCCGGTGTTGCTCTTGCCGCCGAAGGTGTTCATGGCCTCGGCGAGCGAAGTGTGAGCTTCCTCGGAGATCGAGCCAAAGCTCATGGCGCCGGTGCAGAAGCGTTTGACGATCTCCTTGGCCGGTTCCACTTCGTCGAGCGGAATGGGCCCTCCGTTCACGCCTTCCTTGAACCGCATCAGGCCCCGAAGGGTGCATCGCATACGCGAGTCGCGGTTCACCGCGTCGGCAAACTTCTGATACTCTTCCTTGCGGTTGCCGCGGACGGCCTTGTGGATCGTGGAGATCGTGTCCGGGGTCCAAACGTGCCGCTCCCCGCTGGGACGCCAGTGGAACTCGCCGGGGCTGGGCAACATGGGATCGCGGGCGTCTTCGTTGGCGGGGAAGCCGACGGCGTGTCGGCGGAGCGATTCCTCGGCAATGACCTTGAAATCGACGCCTTGCACTCGACTGGCGGTGCCGGTGAAACAGCGCTGGACGATTTCGTCGCGGAGTCCGACGGCCTCAAAGATCTGGGCCCCCTTGTAGCTTTGCAGCGTGGAGATGCCCATCTTGCCCATGACTTTGAGGATGCCCTTGGCGACTCCCTTGCGATAGGTGGCCACGATCTTGTCGTCGTCGGCAAACTCCTCGGTGGAAAGCCGGCCGTCGCGCCGGGCCTGCCAAAGGGCTTCAAAGGCAAGATAGGGATTGATCGCGTCGGCTCCGTAACCGACCAGCAGGCAGTGGTGATGCACCTCCCGTGCTTCGCCCGTTTCCAGAACGATGCCGATTCGCGTTCGCTTGATCTGGCGGACCAGGTGCTGGTGAACGGCCCCCGTGGCCAGCAGGGCCGGCAGGGGAACGCGATCGGCGTCCATCTTGCGGTCCGAAAGGACAATGAGAGAGTAGCCTTCGTCGATGGCCTCTTCCGCTTCGCGGCAAATGCGATCGAGGGCGGCGGTCAGGCCCGGACCGTCGTCGCTGCGGGGGAAAGTGATGTCGATCACGCGGGTCTTCCAACCGTCGCGATCGATCCGCTTGATGGCGGCCATTTCCTCGTTGGTGAGGATCGGGTGAGGAACGAGCAGGCGATTGGCGTGCTGTTCGGTCGTCTCAAGCAGGTTTCGCTCGGGGCCGATGTAGCACTCCAGCGACATGATGATCTCTTCGCGGATCGAGTCGACCGCCGGGTTCGTCACCTGGGCGAAGAGCTGCTTGAAGTAGTCGTAGACCAGGCGCGGCTGGTCGGAGAGACAGGCCAGGGCCGCGTCGTTGCCCATGGAGCCCACCGGGTCGCGTTTCTGCTCGACCAGGGGCAGGAGCATGAACTGGAGGGTTTCGTTCGAGTAGCCGTGGGCCTGCATCCGCTGAATGAGGGTGTCGGGGCAGAATCCGTGGGCGTCGTCGCCCGGGTCGAGGTCCTTCAACTCGATCCGCTGGTTCTGGAGCCATTGGCTGTAAGGTCGCTGCTTGGCCCATTCCCCCTTGAGTTCCCCATCCGGGATCATCCGGCCCTGTTCAAAGTCGACCAGGAAGATCTTGCCGGGCTGGAGGCGCCCCTTCTCCTTCACGGTGAGCGGATCGACCGGCAAGACGCCCACCTCGCTGGCCATGATCACCTTGTCGTCGGTGGTCAGGTAATAGCGGCTCGGTCGGAGGCCGTTGCGATCGAGAACGGCGCCGATGTAGTGGCCGTCCGTAAAGGCGATCGACGCGGGACCGTCCCAGGGTTCCATGACGCAGGAGTGAAACTCGTAGAAAGCCCGCATTGCCTCGGGCATGGTCTCGTGGTTCTGCCAAGCCTCAGGAATCATCATCATGACGGCTTCCTGCAGGGTCCGTCCGTTCATGAGCAGGAACTCGAGGCCGTTGTCGAAGGTTCCCGAGTCGGAGCAGTCGGGTTCGACGATGGGGAAGGTTTTCTCGAGTTCGGAGCCGAACAGTTCGCTGTGGACCACGCCCTGGCGTGCCCGCATCCAGTTCATGTTTCCCCGAAGGGTGTTGATTTCGCCGTTGTGGCTCATGAATCGGTTGGGTTGGGCCCGATCCCAGCTCGGGAAGGTGTTCGTGCTGAACCGCGAGTGGACCATGGCCAGGTGGGTCGTGTAGTCGGGGTCGAGCAGGTCGGTGTAGTACTGGCAGAGCTGGTGCGAGGTGAGCATGCCCTTGTAGACAATGACCTTGGTCGAAAGCGAACAGATGTAGAACATCTTCGCCTGGGTCATGGACGCATCACTGCGCAGCACGGCGCTCGAACGCTTGCGGATGATGTAGAGTTGGCGTTCGAAGGCGTCGCCTTCGAGGCCTTCGCCGGCGGCGATGATGAGTTGCTCGACGCAGGGCTCGCCGGCGCGGGCCGTTTCGCCCAGGTCGGCGCGATCGGCGCTCACCGGGACCTTGCGCCAGCCGACCAGGCGTTGGCCCTGTTCGGCGATGATCGACTCGACGGCCTGCTTGCACTTGGCGCGTTGGTCTGCCTGCGTGGGGAGGAAGACGATACCTGCGGAAAACTGGCCCGGAGGCGGGAGTTCGACACCGAGATCGGCCTTGGCCACCTTGGCGAGGAATTCGTGGGGCAGGGCCGTGAGCATGCCGGCGCCGTCGCCCGTGTTCGGCTCGCATCCGCAGCCGCCGCGGTGGTCCATGTTCTGGAGGACGATCTCGGCATCGCGGATGATCTGGTGGCTTCGTTGGCCCTTCATGTGGGCGACAAACCCGACACCACAGCTGTCTTTCTCGAAAGCCGGGTCATAGAGGCCATGCTTGTCGGGGATCCGTGTAAACCGTGGAGTTGTCATCCGGTTCTATCCTGTGCTACGCGATCGTTGAGTTCTGCACTAAGCGTCGCTTCTGCGGGAAGCTGGCCATGTCTGGCAAGGGGACGTCCGCTCGCCCCGTTTCTCGTTTCAGTGGTTGCGTTCGCCTCGACCTATCGCCTGTTCGAGGCGCGTGGCGCAACCCTTATCACCTCACTTCAGACCTGGGGTCTTCCGAAACCACACCGCCTTGTCGACACGACCGCCTGAGGACGTACTCTCCCAATCCTCGAGAAAAATCCGATGTGCGGTCTCTATTGCCTCATAGGCTTACATCACGGCCGACCGGGGTCCCCTCGATAGCCGGATGCTTGATCAAGTTGGCGGCGCTGGCAGACAAAAGGCACGTCGCTCAGAGGATCAATCGGCGGCCTGCCGCTCGAGCTCGCGTCCTCCTTGGAAGTCCGCGAGGGCATCGCCATAAAAACATTACGGACACAAATGTCACTTTTCTTCAGAATTAACAATGCTAATTCAGGATATTTGCTGATCTCCCGTCTGTCAAGATGTGAATAGAGGGGGGACCAGGGCCAGGATTCGCCACAGTTCCAAGCCCCCTACACGACCGTGACGCGATCCGTAACATAAAGACAAATAAATACTTACAGCGCCCATGCGGCATCCCAGCCCCCTCTTGCATCCATACGCGGGCATACCCCCAATCTTACGGATGGAGCGGAAGCCCATCTCGACACCCCTCCAAAAGGCGAAAAAAGTGACAAATCTGGCCGTATAGGAGCTGAGGCATTATATACACAGGGGCTAGTTGCTGAGTGTCCGCTTTGCAGCCTACCCACGATCCAATGCTTGCCTGAGCCCCTTGGCCCCCATCACGAGGTGGTACAATGGCGATCACTTGCCCTCAATGCGGCGCCGGGTACGACGCGACCCTCTTCCAGTTTGGCCACGCTGTCCAATGCACGTGCGGCCAATGGGTCGACTTGGACCGGGGCCATGTCGTGGAGCAGGAAGAAAGACCATCCAGCAACTCAAACCCGGAACAGACAGAAACGACGTTGACTGACGCATGGAGGCCACAAGGTCGATGCCTTTTTTAATTGCTACGGATGAAGCAGGTTTAGGACCCAACCTGGGCCCGCTGGTCGTTTCCGCCACGGTCTGGGAAATGCCGGAAGGGGTGGCAGCGGCCGACATGTTCGAACGGTTGGCCGAGGCAATCGTTTCGTCACCCCGAGAAGCAGATGAGCAACACTTCGCAGTCGGCGATTCAAAACAACTCTACAAGCCGGGAGGAACGCTCCGCTCTCTCGAACGGGGGGTCTTCGTCGCGATTCGGACGCTGGGTCGGAACGTGAACACTTGGCGAGACCTGTTCGACGCCTTGGATCCGCCGTCCGCCGAAAACCGGAATTCCACTGCCTGGTACGCCGACTACGACGCCTCGCTTCCCCTCGACATGGACGCACAAGATCTCACCCCCCTGTGCCAACGTCTCCTCGACGTAACGAGCCGGACCGGGATCCGGTTGCACGATGTGCGAAGCCGTGTCGTTTATCCGCCCCAGTTCAATCGCCGGCTTGAGTCGTACGGCAAAGGGGAACTTCTCTCTCACGCAACCCTTGGCCTGGTGGCCGAACTTGCCGCTCCCCTGACGGGCTCGATCTCAATCGTGTGCGACAAGCATGGTGGCCGGAATCGCTATGCGGATCTGCTCGCGCAGCATTTTCCCGACCAGTTCGTCGAGATTCACGGAGAGAGCCGGCAGTCGAGTGCCTACGCCTTTGGCCCTCCCGAGCGCCGCATCGAAGCCTGCTTCCGAATGAAAGCGGAAGCCGTTCTGGCCGTGGGGCTGGCGTCAATGTTCTCGAAGTATCTCCGCGAACTCTCCATGGCGGCCTTCAACCAATACTGGTGCGGCCAGATCGAAGGCCTGCGCCCCACCGCCGGCTACCCCCAGGATGCCAAGCGTTTTCGCCAAGCACTAGGCGACTTGCCGGACCGCCTCGGAATCAGCATCGACACCCTTTGGCGACGCAAATAGAACGCAAGTTCCGGCAGAGCGTTCGTTTAGCCCGCTGCCGCAGGCGAGGTCGTTCACCGCTGACAGGCCGCTTTGGGATGCTTGACAGTCCTTGCCTGCGGCAGCGGGTGAAACGAGTCTGCCGCAAAGGTCTCGGTTCCTTACACCGCCCCGAAGTGGCGCAGTCCAACTAGGCGCAGTCCCGCCACTCCGTTAGGCTGGAATCCTTGAAATCTCCGGGAGTGCAGACACGTGCCAGCGAAACGCAAGAAGAAAAAGAAGTCCAGCAAACGCGGCTCGACCAACGCCATCCGCTTTCGCAAGGCAGCCGATGGCGCAAGCTATGAACTCGTCTACCCGGCAAGCGTTCACGCCCGGGACGACGACATGGAAGAAGTCCGGGCCATGCTGCAAGCGGGTGAGTCGGAAATCGCGGTCGAAGAACTCCGCTGGCTTCTGGGGGGATGCCATGAGCTGCTCGAAGCGCACCAGCTCCTGGGCAAGATCGCCGTTGAGGCCGGCGACCGGGAACTGGCCCGAGCCCATTTCGGCTACGCCTTCCAATTGGGGGCCGATGCCCTGCCTCGCTCGGGCCTTGATCGCCCCCTTCGCCATGCCAACCCGGCCAACCAGGCCTTTCACGAGGCGGGAGCCGCACTCGTCCGCATCCTCCTCGATCTGGAAGAAACCAACAAGGCCAAGGAAGTTGCCCTGCAGCTGCTCGCCCTCGACCCCACCGATCCGCTGGGATTGAAGTCGGTGATCGAACCAGGGCCCGCCGGCAAATAGCCTCGCACCGACGGTTTTGCGCCCGCATGATCGTTGTGATCGTCCCAGGCCGACGGCTTTCTCCCCCCTTCTGTTCCGCGCCGTAGACTTCTGGAGTCTCTTTCCCCCTTTCTCCTTGACCGGAACGCCGCTATGGACGATTTCATCGCCCGCCAGCCACGTCACCCCTCCACCGGGACCTTCGTCGAGTTTCGCCGCGCGCCGGGAGGGCAGAGCGATACGTTCAACGCTGAATTGGTCAACCTGTCGCGAGAAGGCTTCCAGCTGCACCTTCCAGTCGCGTTGAACGATGACGAGACGATCGTGATGACCGTCACCTGCCCGGACTACGACATCGACACGATGTTCCCCGCCCAGGTCCGCTGGCAGGCCAAGGACCCCGAGGGCGGCTGGCTCGTGGGATGCAAAACGAACTGGCAGATCGACCTGGAAACCCTCGGCGAACTCTTCCTGAGCGAGATCCTCGCAACGGACCCGTAACGCCGGCGCAGCCATCTGCTGGAGTCCAGCCTTCAAGCTGCCCTGCTACGGCAACTCGATGTCCTCAAGCTCGTAGTCGAAACTGGCCGAAAGCACGGTGGCGGCCGTCTCGTAGACGAACTTGTAGCCCTCCAGATCGCCGTCGATGCCGAAGAAGTAGGCCACGCCCACCTCGTTCTCCATCTGACGCGTGCTGTCGTAGGCGTGATAGGGAATCTCCTCGCCGTCCGGCGTGATGAGCTTCGCCGGGTTGTCGAAGACCCACGTGCGATGGGAAGCGAGCGCCCCTTCCGCGTCGTCGAAGCGGGCAATCACTCGGATCTCCCAGACATCGCGGTTCCTTCGCACCTTCTCCAGAACAACCGTCACCCCGGCGGCACGTTTCTCCACGTTGTCCGCCTTCCCCAGGTCGGTGAACTCGAACGATTCCGTCTTCCCCTGCATCAGGGCCTGCAAGGTCCCCTTGACCTTGGCGATCTTCTGCACGGTTCGGGGCGGGGCTTCGAGGGGGAAACGCATCTCGGTCGAAACCGCCTCGGCCAGCACCGGAATCTCCAGCTCGGCCCCCGGGGCTACGATGATGATCGGTTCCCCATCCTCGTCCATTAACTCGATGTCGCTCATCCGCTGCTGCATGCTGATCGGACGAAAGCGAGGCTCCCAGGCGATCTCGAGGGTCAGGGCCATGGAGCGTTCGGCCTGAAATCGCAAATTGCGCGCGGCATCGATGCGAACGGCCTGGAACCGGAACGGCCCGTCGTAGCACGCCGATTCGCTCCGCGGAAGCGCCCCCTCCGTCGCCATGGTGAGGGCCAGGGCTCGCTCCGTCCCGTAGGGATCGATGGTCAAGCCGGCGCGGTCCAGAATGTCGTCCACGGTTGGCCAGAAGGGAGCGTCCTTGTAGTCCACCGCAAGACGAACCAACGGCGGCTCGGGACCACCCTCGGGAAATTGAAGGTCGTTGCCCGTCTGCTTCAAAATGGCCTCACGGATTTCGTCCAGGCTCATCCGATCGCCCGACAGGGTGATCTTCGAAGAGGTGGCCACCGATTCCGCCCGCTCCTTCTGAAGCACGACCCGAACCCGTTGGAGCCGCTGCTTGACCTCCGCCGGAGTCCGCTCGTCGATCACCGGGAGCAGATCCAGCGCCTTGGGGCCCATTTCGATCAAGGCTTTCTCCGCCGCCTCGCGATCGGCCAACTCTCGAGCATCCAGACGCCGAACCAGACGTTTCACTTCCAGACGCAAAGCATCGTCCGCTTGTTCCGTACCGGCCTGCCCCACCAGGACTGTGGCCGCTATCACCACCGCTTGCAACATGATTCCGCCTCGCGAGAAAAAGCCAAACTGCGAAACGCAGAGCCTGCTTGCAGTTTAGACGTTTTCCGCGAGTCAATCCAGCGCCCGCGAGGATTCCAGGACGCGAATCCCCTCCTTCTCAACCTCCGCACAGCCCGGCAAATTCACCACCTCTTCCGCCAAACGATCCGGCCCGTGGGAGATTTCCAGATTCTTCAACACCACTCCCCGAGCATTGCGGGCGTTCACCGCAGGTCCCGAGCCTTCGGTCAACACGAATCGGCAGCCGTCCACCGTCACGGCTCGCTTCCCTGGTGGAATAACCGCCAAACGAGGAACCGAATACGCGATGCCGGCCACCGTCGACCCAACGAACTCGCAGTCGGTTACCCGGATTCCGAACGGCGCAGGCCCCTCGATTCGATCCGCCAGGAACGCGTGGACCCCGTACGCCACGTCGTCAAAGCGGCAACGATTGACCCGGCACGCCGGCCGCACGAGCAGGGCCGTCTTCAGTTGCGTCCCGAAGCGGCAGTCCTCCACCATCGCCTCCGTCTTCGGACGAAGGAAGACCAGGTCGTCCAGGGCCAGCCCCGGAACGTCGCGATCGAGCAAGACTCGAACAGATCGATACCCGATCCGCTCCACCTCCCGGATCGTGGCGAAGCCCAGGTGCCGCTTCTCCGCCCAACTCACCAAGCTCACTTCGTCCCCGGCATCAAGCACAACATCGTTGTAGGCAATGTCGCCGTGGGCAAGCCGCAAACGCCGCCCGTCGATCTCGCGAACCACGTTCGACGAGACCTTGATGTTGATCGAGTCGTCCATCAAGGCTTCAAAGCGGCATCGGCGGATTTGGGGCATCACCGTCAGACTCTTCAGGTGCGCTCCGTCGCTGCATCCGGCAATCAGCCGATCCGTTCCCGGCCGGCGGATCACCGAGCAATCTTCCAGACGCACGCCCTCGCTGCCGTGGGCGTTGAAGGTCATGCCCGGCGCTGCATAGGACGTGATGTTCCGGCACAGCACGTTTTCCGAAAAGGCGATATTCACGTTGGCCGTTCCGTTGGCCACGTACCGCCCGTCGGGCCGGCGGAGAACTTCGCCGCTCGGGTACAGCATCTTGATCGCGATCGTGTCGCCCGCCTTCGTCCGCCTCAATTGACGGCGGACGTGCGCTTCGCCGCCGTGAAAACAAGCTTCAAACAAGCTGGCCGCCTGGCGATCGATGCTCGCCAACCGCAGCCAACTGTGCGTGAACTTGCCAGACTCACCGTCGATAAACACGCAGTCGGACGATTTGAAGTCCCGATACTTCTCGCTCCCGTCCACGACCGGCTCGTCGTACCCGGGCATCACCCGGAAACGAACCCGGCCGAGTTCCGAGTCGACCTCCGTCATGATCGCCTGCGTGTAAGGAAGCGGATCGTAGTCGAGCACGAGATCGCAGACAATCACGTTCTTCGAGCCGAACAGGGCCAGGATGCGGCACGACGGATGGGCCAGGAGCGTCGCTCCGTTGCCTTCGATCGCCAGTCCCTCGGCCCCTTCCACCAGCAGCATCCCAAAGGCCTCCGCCTGCGGCCCTAACCGATAGACCTTCTCCGCTTCCAGCATGACCCGGCTTCCCGGTCCCGCCTCAACCGCGGCGCGAATCGCCCCCTGCAACGCCGCACGATCATCCGTGCGACCGTCACCCCGAGCCCCAAAATCGCGGACGAAGAAGTC
Organism: Thermoguttaceae bacterium; assembly: GCA_963674575.2. GTDB lineage: Bacteria > Planctomycetota > Planctomycetia > Pirellulales > Thermoguttaceae > JAAYAY01. Next base: position 1,183,214 of record CAXXQT010000003.1, on the reverse strand, counting down.
TCCCGCCGCACTGGGAAGGGCCATCCAGCAAACAAGAATGAAAACGATGGCAGAACGGGAGTATCTTGGACTGGGCATGGCAGGTGGGGAAGGGCGGAGATACGGCTGGATCGAAATCAACACTTACGAAACTCGTGTCTTCCCCAATACTAGGCCGATTTGAACCGTCCTTCCATACCTGTCCTCAGAAAGCGACACTTACTCGCGATCCGCGGTGGCCTGCCTTTTCCCAGCGGCATAGAATACCGAGGAGAGACGTTCCATCGCAGCCAACCCATGGGAGGGCCGTGTCATGAACGGGGGCTCGAAGGAGATGGGGATCTGGTCGACCGCGGGTCTGGTGATCGCGGTTCTGGCCGTTGTCGTCGTGGCCCCAAGCCTGACAAACTGCCTTGTTGGGTGGTCTCAGGAAGAACGCCCCAAATCCCAGGACGCAGAGGCAACGGCGCAATCCGAGGATTTCATCACGCCCTACCAGGGCGAACCCTCCGAATACGAGGCGGCCCGACGCCGCATGCTCCAGCGCGACCTGGCCGGGCGAGACATCCGCGACAAGACCGTCCTGCAAGCCATGGGCAAGGTGCCCCGCCACGAGTTCGTCCCCCGCCATCTTCAGCCCACGGCCTACGCCGACCACCCCTTGCCGATCGGCCACGACCAGACAATCTCGCAACCTTACATCGTCGCCCTGATGACCCAAATGGCCCGTGCAAAAAAGGACGCCCGGGCCCTTGATATCGGTACCGGCTCGGGCTACCAGGCCGCCGTGCTCGCCGAAATCTGCAAAGAAGTCCACAGCATCGAGATCGTCGAGCCCTTGGCCAAGGAGGCCAAAGAACGGCTCGCCACTCTGGGCTATAAGAACGTTACGGTCCGTCACGGCGATGGCTACCAGGGCTGGCGCGAAAAGGCCCCCTTCGACGTCATCATCGTCGCCGCTGCTCCCGACCACGTTCCCCAACCCCTGGTCGACCAACTGGCCCCCGGCGGAAAGCTGGTGATCCCCGTGGGCGACTACTACCAGGAACTCCTCCTGATCGAGCGTGATAAAGACGGCAAGGTCCATCGCCATGCCGGAATCCCTGTCCGATTCGTCCCCATGACCGGCAAAGCCTCAAAAAGGGGACGCAGCTAGTTTCGTCGCTCATCAAGCCGCGCGTCAATGCCTCCCATTGTCACACCTCCCGCAACACGCTATCTTGATATGGTCAGGGCTGTTACGGCCATCAGGGGAAGTTCTCTGGACTTTCCCGGACGAACCGTGCGGTTGGTGTCTTAAATGACTGCCTGAAAACAGCTTATGACAATGGGGCGATAGCTCAGTTGGGAGAGCGCTGCGTTCGCAATGCAGAGGTCGAGAGTTCGAATCTCTTTCGCTCCACTTCCTAAAGCCTTGTAAGTCAAATACTTACAGGGCTTTTTTTGTGCCCGGCGCAAATCGTGGCCGTTTCCCGCCAGCGTATCGAGAGAGCACACTAGCTGCCTAACAGCCCGTTGAACAAATAGGTCACCACTCGCCGAGCGGGACTTGGGAACCAGCAGCTCTTCTCCGCCTCGCTATGGCCTTCCCAGGTCCGGGCCCCGCTCGGCGAGCGGTGACCTACTGGAGCCGACGCTCGGCCCGTGTTTATAATCGGAAATGTGGTGAATCGTCCGGATCACTCGTGGGGTAATCCGCTTGATCGACACGAACAACTGAGGAAGCCTCAATGGGGGAAAGCAAATCCGGCCGCCGGGCCGTTCTGTTGGGCGCGCTGATGGTGGTGTTTCTTGTTGGCGGGCGGGTGGCGCTGTCGACAGCCTGTTTCTGCCAAAACGCCTTCGATTCGCTTGCCCCCAAAGCGTTCCACTTCACGTCGCTTCGGCGCCACTGGCGTCTCGGCAGTGCCTTTTAACCACCCGCGCATTATCCTATCTGCCGTTTACCGGACAAACAAGCCGGCCGGCACTCCGTCAACCTTGGGCAGAACGGCGTCATTCACTCTCCCGCCGGACAGATGCCAGCGGGCGCCGGACCATCGCCAATCGGAGGCTGTCTTGCTGAGATTTCGCCGGACGGGGTTCATGTGGATATAGTCGATGGACGAACACACGGCCGCCTGAAGTTTGAAGGTTGCGATCATAGCCCGGCCCTTCCTGCCAGAAACGAAACGTCGTCTTACCAGGCCTCTCGCGAATCGTCAGGCGATCCAGGAGCCTGCTCCGCGCGGCGACCAGTTTCTCCTTGACCCGCACCGAACACGATCGCTTGATGGAGCCGAGCAAGCGCGAGACTCGTTTCGGGTCCGACGATCCGTCCGTCGCGTACACCAGCAGATGGAAGTCGTCGGGCATCAGCACGAAGCCTATGCATAACGCCTCACGTCGGCGCAACTCTTCGTTCCGCACGCCGAGGACAATCCTCTTCGGATGATCGTGGTCGAGCAGACGGCGGCGACGGCAGACAGAGAATGTAACGAAGTGGGCGCACAACCGGTCGTCAATAATTCGGCGTCGACTTGGCATAGGGGCATACTAGCCACTGCGACGGTTTCACGCAACCTCTTGGGCTTCGCCCTCAGGTTCAAGAACCTGGGCCACCCGCGTGAGCGACAATCGACAATCCGCAATGAACCTCCCCTGCGCGTTCGATCTTCCTGTCTCACCAAGGCAGAGGAGGGGCAAGCGCGACGCAACGACATTACCATTCTCCAACCTCAGAGAAGCCCTCAAAAGGGCCGTGCGCGAAACGTACGCGCAAAAAACGCCTGGAATCCTCTTAACAAGTCGATCTCTTTCAGGGAAGTGCCGCCCGCCCGCATTTCAACTCTTCATTGGGCGTCTCCTCACCTTGCCCGAAACCCACCCAGCGAGCCCAGCTTGCCGCAATTAACTGCCCGCACGTTGCCCAATGAAGTTTCTTACCCAGCCCCGACCAGTTGCGCACAGAAACAGAGAATACGACGACCTACTCAACCCCCCAGACGCCGATAGAAAACGGGGTATCGGACAAAACTGGTATTTCCGGAACACTCATGCGATAATCCGCTTGATCGACACGAACAACTGAGGAAGTCTCGATGGGGGAAAGCAAATCCGGCCGCCGGGCGGTTCTGTTGGGCGCGCTGATGGTGGCGTTTCTTGTTGCCGTCGTCTTCTGGCCAATCCTGGGCTTCGATTTCGTCGACTACGACGTCCAAACCCAACTGCTTGCCAACCCTCACATGACGGGCTTGAGCGCCGAGAACCTCAAGTACATTCTCACATCCCCTTGCATAACCAGCTATTATCCGGCCCGCAGCTTCAGCTTTCTGGTCGACTATGAAATCTGGGGCTTGAATCCCATGGGATTCAAGTTGACAAATCTCCTGATTCACCTTGCCAACGCGTTATTGTTGTATTGGCTCGTCCTGCGGATGTTCCGCAGTGCCAGTGATTCTCGGCCGCTCGACCGTTGGGATGCGTCGGTAGCCGCGTTCTCTGCCGGCGTGTTTGCCATTCACCCGGTCGTCGTGGAACCGGTGGCGTGGGTGGCCGGACGAGAAGAACTGATGATGCTGCTGGGGGCTCTGGGCTGCTTCCATTTGCATCTTTCCGCCCGGCGCTTGGGGGAAGAGGGCAAACGAGGTCCAGCGGTCGCGTGTTTCATCGGCGCAGCGTTTTGCTGCGTCATGGCCTGCCTGAGCAACGTGGTGGGCGCGGTGATCCCCGCAATCATCACCTCCTGGGACCTCCTGACCCTGCCCCGCCCGAGATTCGGCAAACTGCTCCGGGGCACAACCGCCCTTTGGCTGATCGGGCTGACCGTGATCCTCATCAAGAAGACCACGTATACGGGCGAACTTCTCAATACAGAACTCCCCCTGGTCTCGTTCGGACGCCTCCTTCTGGCCCTGAGGGTCTACTGGCTCAATCTAACGTCGCTCATCTGGCCCACGGGATTGGCGATACGCTATGGCTGGCACGTGCCGCAAACGGCGTACGAAGTGGAAGTGATCTTGGGCGCCCTTGCCTTGGCCGTGACCTGCCTGGCCTTGTGGAAGCTCCGGTCCCGTAAGCTGGTTCTGTTTGGCCTGTTGTGGTTCGGCCTGGCCTTGGCCCCGCCGATCCTGCCCCATCACGTCCACCGGGCAGACCGCTTTCTCTATCTTCCGCTCGTCGGCTTGCTCTTGGCGCTGGCATTGGGCCTCAGGCCCATAGTCCGAGCGGCGAAGGGGCGGCGACAACGGCTGGCAACGGTATCGGCATGCGTCGGTTGCCTGCTCGTGCTGGATATCCTGAGCGCGGCGCAGGTTCAAACATGGCGAAGCGACTTGGCTCTATGGCAACACGCGGTGGAAGTGACCGAAGACAACGCAATGGCCCAACGCGCCTTGGCGGATCATCTGGCCGCTGCAGGACGGTTTGAGCAAGCGATTCCCCACTACCGCGAGGCGATTCGCATTGATCCCGACGACTTGCGCGCATTGAACAATTACGCCGTTTACCTGGCGACCTGTGACGACCGGGAACTGCGCGATTACAAACTGGCCCTCGAACTCGCCACGCGGTGCCACCAACTGGAACCTGGCGAGGAGCTGGTTTTCCGCCAGGGAAGACTGCGGATCTACGCAAGTTGCGCCGAGGAGTTGGCGACGCGCGGCCACGTTCAAGAAGCGATCCAGTTCTACGAAAAGGCGCTCGAAGAAGCGACGCAGATGCCTCCCGATGCCGACACGGCAAGTCTGGTGAAGGAGTTGCACCGCCGAATCGAACTTTGCCGAAAGAAGAAAGCCTAGTCGAGGCTTGCCCGGAGCCGGCGAGCGTCGGCGTGGCTCGGATCGAGCTTCAGAACGATATCCAACTCGGACTTGGCCGTTTCCTGGTCGCCGCCTTGCAGGGAATATTGGGCGAGCATGTAGTGCAGGTTCGGGTCATCCGGCGTATCCCGCAGCGCCTCGCGAATCAATTCACCCGCCCGATCCAGGTCCCCACCCCGCTCCGCCAGCAGGGCCAGGCCGAACTTGGCCGAGACAAAAGAGGGGTCGATCGTCAGCGCCGCCTGAAACTCCGCTTCAGCACGCTCCAATTGGCCCACATCGATCAGGGCAAACCCAAGATCCGCATGACGCTCGGGCACGTGGCCCTCCAACGCCAGGGCTTGCTCGAATTGGCGAACCGTCTGGTCGATGTCGCCCTGCATGTAGAACGTAAGCCCCAGGTTCTTGTGGATGTCGGGCTGATCCGGCGCAAGGGCAAGCGCTTGCCGATAGGCCTCCTCCGCCGCTCCCACCTGCCCCAGACTGCGCAGCGTGTTTCCCAGATTGAACAGGGCGGGCACGTGTTTCGGGTCGATCGTCGCGGCGCGGAAGTAACAGTCGCGAGCCGCCTCGTGTTGCCCCGTCCGCCAGTAAACGTCGCCCAGCCCGCAAAGGGCGCGGACGTCGTTGGGCTCCATGCGAAGGGCGGCCTCAAAGCAGGACTTCGCCTCGTCAAACTCGTTGAGTCTCAGTTTGGCGAAGCCCGTCATCCTCTGCGTTTCTTCGTCGTCGGGCATCTTCTCGGCGGCCTTCAAGGCAAGCCGGTCCGCTTCCTCCACCTTGCCCGCCCAACTCAACACCTTGGCCAGGTTGCGAAGCGCCGCCGCATGCTCGCGGACGTCGATCTGCTCCTCCACCTGTTGGGCAACTCGGCGAAACGAGTCCGGCGTCCACGAGGGCTGCGGCCGGACGATCTTCATTTCGACAAGTTCGCCGGCCAGTTCCCGTGCCACTCGTTCGTTGCCCGCAATGGTCGGATGGACGTGGTCCAGGAACCAATCCTCCCCCGGGATGCCTTGTTCCGATTCGCCCTCCACGATCGACGCGAAATCGACCACCGGAAGATCGTGCTCCTTCGCGACATCGCGGACGATCTGCTGCATCGACGCAAAGGCACGCAGGGGACAGACGTCTTCTTCAAGAGCGCGAACGAACGCCTCGCGCGCCCCGGTCGCGTCGCCGCTTCCAAGCAACGCGCGGCCGCGCAGGTAGTGGGCGGCAGCATAACGCGGGTCAATCCCGAGAGCTCGATCGAGTCGATCCAGAGCCTCCTGCCAGTTCTCCTTTTGCAGAGCCTCTTCTCCGGCCTGCAGGTTCACCAGGAATTCGCGCAGCTCCTCGTTCGTCAAACCGTCTCCATGCTCGCTCTTGAAGGGGGCACAGTCTCGCAGATTGCTGGCCGGAACCACGAACACGACCTTCGCGCCGGCTTCCGAGGCAACATCGACGATTCGCTCGAGGGCGGACCGGAAATGGACGAGCACCTCCTCGTGCCACGGGTCGTCTCGGTGGTAGGCGCTCGGCCCAATGGCGCGGTCCAGGATCGCGTCAACCTCCTCGGGCAGGGTTTGCTTTTCCGGAGGCGGAGGACTGGGACGCAGAATCCGCTGCATCAAGGCAAACGTCCGCGACCATCTCGCCAGGCCGATCGCGCGGCGAACCGGCTCCGGCGTATCGAGGATCGACGCGTACGTGCGGTCTTCGAGAAACTCGTTATGCCCCGTGTAGATCACGAACAGATCGGGCCGGTACTCGGCCAGTTCCCGCACCAGCACTTCGATCCGATAACTCGCATAGCTGATGCCGCCGGCGTTGACGACTTCCCACCGCCGACTGGGATCCATTTCCGGCAGGAAGGCCCTCAGGAAGCCGGCGAAGGAGGTCTTATCATTATAGGGGCGACCGTAAGTGGTCGAGCCTCCCAGGCAGAAAATCCGATAGCTGTCGGACGCCTTGTCTCGCAAGAACGACTGCGGGTTGAACAGCGTCAGCCGATTCTCCGCCGTTGCCAGGACCGCCTCTCCAGACGCGTTCTGCGCCTCGGTAAACAGCCGCGAGTGCCCGCTGAAGCCGACGTAGGGGTCCGACTGCCGAGATGCCGGTTCCACTTGGAACGCGGCCAGCACCAATTCCAGCACCGCGAAGAAGCCCACCGTGGTGATCATGCCGAACAGCAGCTTGCGCCAGAGCGGGCGTTTGGCGGCACGGCCCTTCCGAACAGACGCTGACGGGCGGGTGCCGGGAGATTCGTTCTGCGAAGGACCGGTCATGATCGACTCCTCTTCCCCGATACCAAAAAAGCCGGAGCCGGCAACTCATGCCGGCTCCAGCGAATTCGGTACGTCAAGGATCACCACAAAGGCGGATCGCAGACTTCAATCAGTCTCCGCCTTGTCGGCGGCAGTCAGTTCAATGGTCAGACTGTCGCTTCCGCCCTCGGGAATCTCGACCGTCTTCTTGTAAACGACCTCGGGCCCCGTTTCGGTTTCACCCTCCGGAGCCGAACCACCAATGTCTTCCCCGGTTGCGATTCCGATGTGGAACTCGTACGACCCGGCAACGGGCCCCTGGTCTTTCGGAATGCTGAACTTCCCGTCCGTAAGCGGCGCCGAAATATTCGGTGCGCTCGTGCCCGCTGTGGCGCTCGACCCAATCACAGAACCGGAGGGATTGTCCACGCCCTCGCAGGTGACCGTTCCCGAGATGGGAACGCGATCGAAGCTCTCCCCTCCACCACAACCGACAATGAAGCTGAACACGGCAACTAAACAAACAATTCCGACGATTCGCGACATCTTTGGTTTCTCCCTCACAGCAAGAATTCCATTGGTTCGTTGGCCCGGTTAATCCGCAACGCTGCCAATCCCTTGCCTGGCAGCCAGTCAACACAAACGGCGCCCGTCCGGAACAAGGTCCTGAACGGGCACCGGTCAGAATTGGAAAAAGCGACTACGGAAGCGTTACGGGGGCGCCGTCTTTCCTGTCTCCCAGGTCTTGCAACGTCGCCAGATCGATCGTCTCAGGAATGAAGTGAACCGAACCGTCGACGAGGACGAAATTCGCCCCGCCAGGGTGGCGGGAAGCGAAACCCGCCTTGGCGTTCCAAAGGTTGCCGCAATCCGTGACCGTCGAATCCCAGTTAATTCCCCGGGCCACGGTTCCCACTGCAGCTCGAGTGTCCGCGATTGTCGTGGGACTCGAGAATGGAGGTTGCCATGACAAAGGCCAAGGCTCCACCCGTATTCTGCATCCGCTCGCAGCGAGCATGATACCTTTCCCGACACTTCTCGCCAACCATCAGCACGTTGCTCGTGCCGTCCGTAACATCGCGGAACTTGGTGTCGCTGTCCACGTAAAGCACGCCCTGGCAATTATACTGCCGGTTGTCGACACTGCTGCCGTTGCCGTCGCAAACGCCCGCGTAGCTGGCGTAGGCAACGCTGTACTGGGTGCCGTTCGTGTCCGCCGGGCGATACTCGCCACCGGCGTCGTTGAGGTCTTTGGCCGCATCGGACGGACACTTGAGCCCGGCAACCGGTGTCTGAAGGACGGCAATCACGTTCGCGTCGAGCATCGCTTCCGCCGCATACATGTGAGTGACGCCGAGCGCCTCATGCTGTGCCGGTGAGTTCCATAAACGGCGCGATATAGGCGCTCCACGTCCAGCTACCATAGTAGCGGCCTGCACAGCTGTCGCCCGGGCCGTGATGGGCGAAATAGACAGTCGTTGTTCTCCGGGCGATGCCAAAATCGTTCGTGAAACCCATCGGCAACGTTTTGAACGTGTCGTGGTAGTTGTGCAGGGCAAGGCCAATCTGCTTCAGATTGTTGCTGCACTGCGAACGACGGGCCGCTTCACGCGCTGCCTGCACTGCGGGCAGCAGCAGGGCAATCAGGATGCCAATAATGGCGATCACAACCAACAACTCTACAAGTGTAAACCCACGCCACTTCGATCGAATCATGACGTCTCTCCTGTCAGAAGAAAAGAACCCAGAAAAAAGAGCCCACCCAGGTCCAGCCATTCTGGCCAACGGCCTGATGCTGCAACCGGAGATTAGGAAGTGAAAAGTCAGACAATTGGCGCCTCGTGCCAATGCGACGATAGTCTAATATCGGGCTAATCGAAATGCAAGCGTTTGCCATTCCAGCTCTTTTGACGGTCAGAAAACGAAAGGCCGTGCCCCCCCTCCCTGCACAGCGGGGTCTCTACTGCGGATTTCGGACGAATGAAGCCAAACAAGCTGTGACTTGTCGCTACATCGCCCCAACGGCCAATTCCCATGCACGGCCACCCTCATCAGCAGGAATTTTGCAACACCCCCTCTTCCGAGCAAGGCAACTTACGACGCGACGATGCAGTGTAAATGCATGTACAAATTGCATTTGCGTCTCCTCGCCGCGTCCGACTGTTTTGCAACACCCCCTGATACGTTGCAGAATTCAGACTCCCTGCAAGTCTCCACGCCCCCCCAAATCTTGCCAGAGCAGCCAGTTCTCGTCTCCGCCTTGGCGATTTGACGTCTCCAATGATGTGCATGATGACCGGCTTTCCCCCCCTCGTTTAACCGTAACGACCACGGGCGGAGTGCGCAACATTTTCCCCGTGCAAGGTGTGGGGGGCGACGTTTGCCGACCGCACGCCATTAGCCCTGAGCTTTGAACCGCAGTGTGGCAGGGAGGCTAAATCACCCTGCCGGGTCGTTCTGCAGATCAAAGCAGAAGAGTTCCACGTTGTCGCGCTCGTCGGCGTGATAGCGTGCCAGGGCGGCGTCGAACATACGACGCTGCCACGGACGCTCCACACCGCCGCGGCCACCGCTTCGCTCAAAAAGCCGCTTGGCGCGATCCGACGCTGTCACGGCCACGGCCTCCCGATAACCCATCTCCCGAAAACGACTCAGGGCCTCCGTGAGGAGCAACTGGCCGTGCTGCGAGTCCTGGTGGTTTTCGGCAATCACAAAACTGCCAATCAGCAGGGAGTGGTCCGTGTTGGGCACGTCGGTGGCGTGCATCATACCGATCACGTACTGGCGATGCTTGAGCAGTAACGTTTGCGACACAAGGGCTGCCAACTCCTCGCGAGTGCGGGGTTTCACCAGGGGCGTCCCCTTCGGCGTCCGATAGCGTTGGGCTTCCGTGTGCAGTTGCTCGATCGCGTCGAGGTCGTTCGCGCCGGCGTAGTCCACATGGTGGAGCTGATGCCGTTCGATCATCGTTCCCACACCGGTCCGCGTGAGAATCTCGTCGAGCAGCCGAGCATAGGAAACGATGTGGACCTGCTCCACCCCGCCGGCTACGGCGCGAAGGGCCCCGTGAACCTTGGGAAGTACCGGACCCGAGAGGACGCAATCGCCTTGCCCATTCCGCTTCTGAAGCAGACAGAGCAACTCCTCGAAATCGGCGAAGCTGAGCTGCTGCATTTCGCCCTTGCGTCCGGGAACTCGGATCCCGTCACGCTGCATCAGCAGCAGAAGTTTCTGGGCCTGGAGCCCAACCGCCAAATCGGCCGAGAGAGAAACCGAGGGAACATGGAGGAATTTGCCGTGAACATCGCGACCTCCGAAGCCCACAATCGCAAGGCGGCTCGCGCCGACCACGGCGCGAATCGCCTCCAGGTCGATGGACGTGACCATTCCCGTGCTCCCGTGCCCAATCCGGCGTTCCGCCGTGACGACCGAATCCGCGAGCACCTCATGGGGAATCTTCTCAGCGCGGCACAGTTCGGACAACTGGCGGGTAACCCGCCGGCGTTCCTCCTGGAGCCGGGAAAGGGCCTTCTCCGGCACCACGAGCCGGTTCGTCTCGTGCTGGAGGTGGGCCCCGAACCGCGTCCGCAATTCCTCCTCAAAACGGCTACCCTTGCCGAAGACGAGAACCACGCGAATGCCGCGTGAGATCAGTTCGCGGACTTCGCGCAGGATGGCGTAGGCGATGGCCGTGTTCTCAACGGCCTCACTTTCCACCTGGATCACGAAGATCCGCCCGGAGAATTCTCGGTAGTAGAGGCTGGAGGTCATAACAGCCAATTCTACCACGTCCGGGGCTGGAAATTGAGCCACTCCGGCTGCTGAGCCACATGAGGAGGCTGGACGTAGGGTGTGGCGGGAACATTGGTGCTTGGGTAGAGATAGGGCTGCTGTCCGATCGCCGTGGCGATCTCGCCCGGCACCGCGGGCGCCGTCACACTGGGCGAAGCCGGAGCCGACGGGGAAGCTTCCAAAGGCGGCAACGGCTGAAAGGCGGGGAAACTCGACACGGCCGCGGAAGAGTTCTGGCTGTCGCCCGAGGGGACAGCATAGGGAGTCGCCACGGGCCCTGAAACGCCGACGGCGCCGGACTGGGCCGGTTGACCCGAAGCATAGGCGAGCGGCTGGTAGGGCGGGTAGGGGCCCTGCACCGGCTGGGAATATTGCGGATTGGCAGCGCTGCTGGGATAAGGACTCGCGGATGGAGTCGCTGGCGCCCCGGCACGAGACGTCGAGCCAACAGCCGGTGAAGGGGCCGCCGTCGAGGCGAGTGTTGGTTCGCCAGGCACGGGCGGTACCGCCAGGTTCGTTTCCGAATCGGGCGTCGGGTCTAGCGATCGATCCGTGTGCCGCCAAAGTTCCAGAAGACTTTTTCCCCGTCGAGGTGCGTCGGAAACGTTCGCCGAGCGTTTGGATGCGGCAACCAGTTGCCTGGCATCGGCCAGAAGACTCTCCGTCGACTGTTTCTCGATTTCTTCGTAGTAGTTGACCTGCCGGACCTGACTTGCACCGCCGCTGGCCTGACTCAGCGGCACTTCGGGCCGCTTGGGCTGAGGCAGGGGGGTGGGAACCGTTTCGGGCTCCGGAATGTGGGCGGGCGATTCGGGACGCTGGGGCTGGGGATCACCGCACATGGCCAGACAGTGCTCCAGGGCATTCAGGGCCTCGACCTTCACGCGAAACGACTTCTCGCTCGGATTGCCGTCCTTCTGCGATCCGCTGACCACGAGTTTCAGGGCCTCGATCGTCTTTTTCGTGCAACAACATCCCTGCGCCAGGGCATGGGCGGCCTCCCAGCGGACGCATTCGCTCCGGTCGGTTCGCAACGACTGGATCAGGGCAGCTTCAGCCTCGGGATAGTAATGGCAAGGCACCGTGCCCAGATAGCGAACCGCCTCAGCACGCGCCTTCGCCCCGGCCTGGTCCTTCTTGATCGCGTCGGCGGCCGCCTGCGCCCCGGGGGCGTCGCCGCTCGCCCCGCCTCCGGCAGCCCCGCCGCCCTTGGTAGGATCATTAGGACCGGGGCACGGAGTTGGAATCACGCCGCCTGTCGCCATCTTCAAAGGCTGAAAGGCGCCGTTGATCAGTTGCCCGAGAGGAGTATTGCAGCAACCCTTGCAGCAGCCGCCCAGGCCCCCTTTGATCGACCCGAGACAGGACGTGCATTTTCCCAAAAAGCCCGTGGCGACAGGGGCGGCGGCTGTGGCTGCCGAGGCGCTGGTCGGGACGGGCGGATCGGAGGTCGTCGTTTGAGACACAGCCGTCGAGGCAACGATCAGCGTAAGCCCCAGGATGCCGAAGGCCGTACCCGTCCCAAGAAAACACCGTGAATTGCGCAGATTTCCCATACCGGCTCACTCCTCGGCAAGCAATTTCTCGCCGCGTCTCGACGAGATAATCCCGGCAGCTTATACCTGGGGCCCCGGCAAGGATCAAGCGAGAATCGACTCCATCCAGCACTCCAAACGCCCGAAAGACCGAGTTTTCCGCTTGCTGCTGGTTTGCGAATCTGATACAAGCCGAGGCCTCTGAAACCAGTAGTGGGAGGGGGATCCCGTCCCCGAAGCCCATTCGGCCTGGCAGCCCGTGCCAGGCTGCACACTTGAGACAGGATCGACAAGCCGCATCACGACCTTGTTGCACCGCCCCATGAGAACCGGTCGATACGCCTCGACCACGCGAACTCCGCGGCGGCGCAGGTTTTTCCTCAGAACCTGCGCTTGGGCGGTGGCGTTGTGCGCGATCGGCGCCGCCTCTTCTCAGGGCCAGTCGTTCCAGAATCTGCCCTCGCTCCCGCCCCGCTGGGATCTGGCCTCTGATGCCTCGTTTCTGGTGGAACCGGCTCCCACGCCGGCAGATGAACAGGCGCCCGCCGTTGGTCAGGTGGCCTGGACATCCGGATGCGCCAATTGCGGAAGTTCCAGCTACGATCTGACCAGCGGGTTGCCAACCCTGGACCTGGGATGCTCGACCTGTTCGGGTTGCTGCGACGGGTTGTGTGTGCCGGGCCAGCCTGCATGCGCTCCGTGCAATGCCAATACCCGCGCCGGGCGGTTCCTCTGCGAGATCTACCGGGCCCTGTGCTGCCCCGACCTGTGCTACGATCCCAAGTGGACTCCCCTGGCAGACTCGGCGTTCTTCGTCGAGGCCGTCCGCCCCGTAACCCAACAGCGTCTGCGGTGGGATGCGGGATTGAACATGGTCTATCCCGACCGCGCCGAATACTTCTGGGCTCGCGCCGACGGTTCCGGGCGGGGACCGAGCGTGACGGCGCCCTGGAAAGGCGTGCGCTCGCTGGACTACAGCGAACTGAGCCTCTACACGGAAACGTCGAGCGGCAAATTCAGCGCCTTCATCAATCAGCCCTACCGCAGCGTCGATCCTTCCGACGCGGCCCATGGGGCCGGCTTCGGAGCCATGGACATCGGCACGAAAACGCTGCTCTTCGACTGCGAACTCTTGCAGATCTCCATGCAGTTCCGGACTTACATGCCCATGGGCTCAGCCAGCAAGGGCCTGGGCAACGGACACCTTTCCCTCGAACCGTCGCTGCTCATCGGCCTGTCGCTCTCACCCAACATGTTTCTGCAAGGCCAGGTGGCCGAGTGGATCCCCATCGCCGGAAACGGGGATTATGCGGGCGCGATCTTGCACTATCACTTCAGCGTGAACCACTTGTGGGTTCGCGTGCTGCCGGATGTGCCGCTGATTCTAACCTACGAGTTGAACGGCTGGTCGTTCCAAGACGGCGCCTACACCGATCCCGTGCTGGGAACCCAATCGGCCAGCGACGCGACCTATCTGAGTTTCGGCCCCGGCATCCGCATGGCCGTTTGCGACAAGATCGATTTCGGCGTGGGCACGGCGTTCGCCTTGACCAACGACCATTTTGCCGAAACGCTCATTCGCAGCGAGTTCCGCTGGCGATATTGAGTCTCCGAAGGCGCGTCAAGACGCCCCCTACGAGTCCCCTGAACCCTGACAGCTCCTCTCACTGCCAGTCTTGCCAGGCCTCGCGGATCTTCTGGGCTTCAGGCTGGGCCGTGTCGACCTTGGCGGAGAATCGTTGGAGCAGTTCAATCCGCAGCTTGGGCCCGAGAGTGGGATCGACCTTGAGTTCGGGCTTCGGAGGCTTCTCCTCGGACGCTTTCTTCTGAGCCGCCTGGATTTCGGCCTGCCGTTTTTCGCATGCCGCCTTCTGCTGTTCGAGGTTGGCTCGCATGTCCTGGGCCTTGGCCAGGTTGCGCCGGGCCGTTTCTTGAACCATGGCCAGGGCCTTGGGATACTCCACTTCCACATCGGCTCGGGCGCGATTCATCTGGTCGAGGACGTCGCCAAGAATGTCCTTGTTTTTCTTGTTCTTGAGTCCGGCATGGATCTTGGCGATCGCCGCTTGGAGATTGCCCACCTCGGCCATCACGCTCTGAAAATCGATGGGGGCTGCCATCGCTGCACCTTCTTCTGGTGGTTCATGAAGCTCGACGTTCCCTGACGGCCGGTTCCGCTACGGGATCGGGCTGGGATTGAATTCGCTGCTGGCAGTGCATTTCCGCAGGAACCTGTTCGCCGGAATCAATCCGCACCGGTTCCGTGGTCAAGGCAAGCCAGAGATTCTCGCCTCGGGCAATTTGCGTTCCGATCTCGAGGTACTGGCGAAGATGAGCCTTGTACCGGGCCGGCGAGCGGATCACCGACGCCAGATAGACACACACGCCCACCAGTCGGCCCGTGACGTAGGGCCGGGGATAGACAGGTGGCAGGTGGGGCAGCGAGATGTTGCCTTCCGAGAAGAAGGCGGCCATGGCCAGGCAAGCTTCCAGCCGGCTGGACGGGAAGGAGCGCCCGATTCTCTCCGCCTCCCGGCGATGGGCTTCCGTTGGCGACTGGATGAATCGCAGGACCCCCTCGATCGCTTCCGCCACCGGGGTCGGCATGGCGTTGCCGTAGGCGTCTTGAGCGCAGAGGCAAGCCCACCAGAGGGCGCGTTGCTTGGGCAGGCTTTGGGCCAGGACCCGGCGCGCTTCCGGGAGGTGATCGGCCGCCAGCAAGCGTTGAAAATAGGCCTGAGGGGTCAGTTCGTCGTCCAGAAGCGTCTGGGCCTCGCGGCCCAGTTTGATGCGGCCTTCCCGGCACAACTGGCGCGCCGTAGCCGCGTGGGCCGGCGACAACGCATCGGGAGAAGGTCGCCGGGCCGCCATCTCGGCCTGGCGCCGGGCGATGGCCTCCTCGACGTGGAAGGACGGCTTGTCTGTGGGCGGCTGGTGGCAATTGCAGGACATGGTTTGTCAACGTCCAGGGACAGAAGCAGCGGATCAGACCATCATGGTAATGCTGGCCTCGACGGATTTTGCCGCGTCGGTCGAAACCTCGCCGAGGCTTTCGTTGATCACGGTGCCACCCTCGTATTCGGCTTCGAGGGAGGGGCCTTCCATCACGAAGCCCTCCACGCCGACGTTCAATTCGGTTTCAGCCGCGGTCAGGTTGTGTCCCTCCACGGTGGCTTCGCGCGTGACCTCGCCCACATCTTCGATAATGCCCTCGGGGCTGAGCGTGAAGCTGGTTTCGGCGACCTTGAACGTGATCGATTCGGGGGTCATGGTGATGCTGGCCCCGACCCCGGGAGCGCCGACAGTCATTTCGAGCAATTCCGGGCCTTGGAGCTTGATCGTCACACCGCCCACGGGAGGGCCGGCGTTCATGACGATGCTGCCCGCCTCGCCCACGTTGACGCCCATCTTGCCTTCCTCCGGGCCGGAGTTCTGAATGCCGAACACGGCGTCTCCGCTGATGACGTTGACGGCCTGCGTGCCGCTGACGAGGACGGAGCTTTCCGTTCCAATTGCCTGGAACGTGGCGAAGTCGCCCTCGCTGGTCATGGTGATGTTGCCGGTCGTCTTGAGGGTGTGGTCTCCAACGTGATATTTGCTTCCTGCCATGGTTCTTCTGCCGTGTTGGGGTTGTGCTTCCCTGCGGAAGGCGTGGGAAAGGGGTTGTCGTCCGATCAAGAGTGGGAAAGGAGCGGTGGAGCGTCTAATCGGGAAGCACTCTCCCCAGAGCCTCCATGCCGTCTTTGACAGCCTCTTCGATGATCATGCCCAGGACCTGAATCAAGCGGCCAGCGGTCTCAAGGCCGCTTGCGATTGCTTCGCCCGCGGACTTGAGGTATTCCGAGACTTTCTCGCCGAGCTTGACCCATTCCTCGCAGAATTCGGCCCAGCAGCCGTGCTCTTCGAGGTATTTGAGCAAGGCCATGAGCCGGCCGGTTGCAGTGTAGGAGGCGATCTTGAGGGTCTCGATCAACTCCTCATAGTGTTCTTTGTCCTCGTCCGTTTTGACATCCTGCAACTCTTCGTACTTGAAACGAATGACAAGGTCCAACGCGGCGCCGGTGGCGCACAGGAGAACGGACAGAACGCTCACGGCAACGGCCATCACTTTGTCGAGTTCGTCGGTGTCCTTCCCTTGCGCGTCTCGTTTGTGGGCAATGACGTTGTCGGAGGTTTTGTCGACGTGTTTTGCCCGGCTGATCGCCATCTGCGGGCCCACATAGGTGGCCGACGTATTGGCCCCGTACACGAAGGTCGTAGCGCCGCCCACGCCCGAGAGAAGGGCCGAGGTCAGCGGCAGGACCTTTTCGAGTTGGCCCACGAGCAGGTCTTCCGGATCGCAGACGAGTTTGACGTCGGCCCCAAAGATGTGGGTATGGCCCGCTCCGAAGGTCCCATTCAGAACGTCCCCGATGGTTACGTTGTAGGAACCTTTGAACCACGACGGGCGAATGCCGCCAGCTTCCAGCCAATCAAAAAAGGGCATAGCCGTTCTTTCTACCGAGACTCCCGGGGACGGCAACGCATCCAGCGACCGTCTAAGATGCCTGCCGTTTCGAGCGTTTCGCCTCTCGACTTCAGGCTGCCAGAATCTCGCCGCACTCCTATAGGACACCACGCCTCGCGGGTGGACGTGCAAGGAGACTTTCTGGATTGGGAAGAGTTATCCAAACATCCAGGATTCAGGTCAATCCCAGTTGTCGCACATTGCCCAGGCCTGCGTTTTCGGTGCAGACGCTGACAATTTGGACAGCGCGGAATCGTCGGTGTCAACCGCCGGAAGAACGGGGCGATCAGCCGATTTCGACGATCCCCTCTTGCCGACATTCGGCGCGGGAGACGACGAGAGGGACATACCCAGGCATCAGCCCAGCAGGACGGTGGGGAACCCGATGACGATCGATCCCCCATGAGCCGTCATGTCGCCCATCCGGGCCGCGGGGCGTCCGCCGAAGAGAACGGTGGGGGCTCCCATGGCAATCGTGTCGGGCGGACCCACGCAGATTGCCTCATCGCCCATGCAGGCGGCCGGCAGTCCGCCAATCAGGATATTGGGCATCCCTGGGCCCACGATCGGGCCGCCCACGTGCGGAATGGGAGGAACGCACGGCGTCTGCATGGGGCAGACGTGCATGTCGGTCAATCGCGCTGCGGGCTGTGGCATGGGAAAACCGGATCTCGATTGTCTTCATGAGGTAAGAGGAGAGAACTCGCATCGCTTGGCCATTTCAGGCTGGCCGCCGTCCTCTTATTTCTGTTTCCTGGTCTTTGGCATCTCGAAAAGCCCGGCTGCGTGGCATAGCTCCCTGCAGCGAAGCAGATTTCCGACACCTGGGAAGTGCAGCAGCCGGGCTGAGCCCCGCTTCCTGAACCCCGAACCCCAACGACTCCCACTTATTCCCAGTCTTCCCAAGCTTCGCGAATCCGATCCATCCCGTCCAGGTCAGTTTCGTCAGGGCAAAAGCGTTCGAGAAGATCGAGACGGAGTTTCTGGCCGAGCACCGGATCGATCTTGGCATCGGGAAGCTCCGGTTTGGCGGGGAGGGCCTTCTGGGCGGCGGCCAGGGCCGCCGTCTTCTGCTGGATCTGGGCCTTTTTGTCGGCGATCTTGGCGAGGTTCTGTTGGGCCTCGTCCTGGCACTGCCTGGCCGTCGACAGGATCAGGTCCATGACTTTCGGGTACTCGACTTCCACGTCGGCCCGTGCCTCGCGGATGCGATCGAGCACGTCGCCGAGGATTTCCTTGTTCTTCTGGTTCTTCAGGCTCGCGTGGATGTCGCCAAGGGCGTTTTGGAATTGGCTCAATTCGGCCATCACGCTCTGAAAATCAACGGCGGCTGCCATGGGAAAACCTCTTTGTATCTATTCAGCCTGAAGGAATGGAACACTCGGTCGGAAGGCGTATGCATCCACATTGGAAGCTGGGAGTTGTTCTTAGGACGCGGCTTCTTCCTTTTCGAGGGCCCAGGGAAGCTTGCCCTTGGTCAGGTCGGCGGCAAGAACGAGGTAGGCCTGTTGGGCCGCAACGGCATTGGGCGGTTTCTTCATCTTGGAAGCGGCAAGAACGACCGAGGCCGCGGCCTTCGCGGTTGAACTGGGCTTGGGCTCAACCTCCGGTTGGTCCGGCAGCGACACGTTGCCGCCGCTGAAGAAGGCGGCCGTGGCCAGTTGGCCGTAGGGGCTTGCGGAACCGGTTTCCCGCCCCGCCGCCTCGACGGCTCGCCGGTTGGCCTCGCTCGGCTCCTGCAACCAGGCAACCAGCGTGCGGAAGACTCCGTCGACCGCCATGGGGAGTTTCTCGTCCTCGCCCACGCGGCAGGCGTCCCAGAGGCACAAGGCGGCCCACCAGATCGCCTCCCGTCTTGGAAGGTTGAAGGCGGTGAAGCGAACCGCATCGGCGAATTGCTTCTGCCCGATCAGGGTGGCCACGTACTTCCCCGGCGTTAGTTGCGGGGTAAGCAGTGCGAGCGCTTCGTCGGAAAGGGGGCAATCCCGGGCCACCTCGGCGGCAGTCCGTTCTTGGTCTTGGGGGCTATCTTGCGACATTGGCGGTCCTTTCAGGCCTGACGTCTGAAGAGACACAAGTTCGACGAAGGTGCATCCCTTGCACCGGTTGGTCGGCTTTGGGATCAAGCCGGACCGGCTCCAACGGTTGCGCAATCCAGAGATTCTCGCCCCGGGCAATCTGGGTTCCAATTTCCAGGTACTGGCGAAGGTGGGCCTTGTATTGGCCGGGAGAACGGGTCACCGACGCCAGGTAGACGCACACGCCCACCAATCGTCCCGTCACATAGGGACGAGGATAGACGGGCGGCAGGTGCGGCAGCGAGATGTTTCCTTCCGAGAAAAAGGCGGCCATGGCCAGGCAGGCCTCCAGCCGGCTGGACGGCAAGCAGCGACCAACCCTCTCCGCATCACGGCGATGCGTTTCGCTCGGGTTGCCGATGAATCGCACAACCGCCTCGACCGATTCCGCAACCTGGGGTGGCATGGAGTTTTCGTAAGCGTCCTGCGTGCAGAGGCAGGCCCACCAGAGGGCTCGCCGCTTGGGCAGGCTCAGGGCCAGAACCCGCCGTGCCTCGGCCAGGTGGCCGGAGGAGAGCAGGCGTTTGAAAAAGGCCTGGGGGGTCAGTTCGTCGTCCAGGATCGCCTCGGCTTCGCGTCCCAGCTTGATGTGTCCCTCCCGGCACAACTGCCGAGCGGTGGCAGCGTGGGCCGGTTGCGGCGCATCGGGAGAAGGAAGCCGGGCAGCCAGTTCGGCCTGATGTTCGGCAAGGGCCTTCTCGACGTCGAACAGCGAGTGTTCCGAAGTGGTGGATTGGTGGCAATTGCAGCACATGGTTCGCTAACGCCTGGGGAAAGAAACAAATCAGACGATCATGGTAATACTGGCCTCGACGGATCTGGCCGCGTCGGTCGAGAGTTCACCGAGGCTTTCGTTGATCACGGTGCCGCCCTCGTATTCAGCATCGAGGCTGGGGCCTTCCAACACGAAGCCCTCGACGCCAACGTTCATTTCGGTTTCGGCCGCCGTGAGGTTATGGCCTTCCACGGTGACCTCGCGAGTGACCTCGCCCACGTCTTCGAGAATGCCTTCGGGGCTAAGGGTAAAGCTGGTTTCGGCGACCTTGAAGGTGATCGATTCGGGGGTCATGGTGATGCTGGCGCCGACCTCGGGCTCGCCGACGGTCATTTCGAGCAATTCGGGGCCCTGGAGCTTGATCGTCACGCCGCCGACAGGGGGGCCGGCGGAGAGGGTAACGCTTCCCGTTTCGCCGACCTTCATGGCGGCCTTGCCCGCTTCCTCTTCATCGTTCTCGACGACGGCGAAGGCGTCGCCGCTGAAGAGCCCCACGGTTTTCTGGGCGGCGATCATCATGGAGCTTTCCGTGCCCGTCGAGCGGATGGCGGTCATCTTGCCTTCGCAGGAGAGATCCATGTCTCCCGTGACCTTGAGCGTGTAGTCTCCTACATGAAAATTATCGTCGGACATGGTTGTTGTGCTCGTGGGATTGTTTGGGAGCGTGTCGGGATTCGCTTCGCGGCGTTTATCAGTTCGAGAAGCGGAGACTGGCAGTTGTTTCCGGAGACGTTGCGGCTATTCCTCTTTTTCCCCCAGGGCCAGGGCGGCGTTCTTCATCGTTTCCTTCATGTTGCGTTCTTCGTAAAGGAGAATCAGGCCGGCCCAGCCGTACGGGAAGAACAGTCCCAGGGCCGCATGGGCGGCAAGCAGGCCCACGAATTTGCCCTCTTTGAGCCACTGCTTGGCGAACTCCGCCGCCGAGCCCTTCTCTTCGAGGGTCTTCAGGAGCGCCATGATCCGCCCGGTCAGCGTGTAAGAGAGCACCTTGAGGGTTTCGATGACCTTTTCGCAATGCTCCTTGGTCTCGGTGGACTTGGTGTTCTCCATTTCCTCGTAGATGAAACGGATGGCCAGGTCGAGCCCCGCCGCGGTCGCGCACATGAGGACCGATCCCAGTCCTACGACCACCGCCATGGCAACGTCGATCACTTCCTTGCCTTCGTCGTTCTTCTTGCGAGCGAGGATGTTGTCGGAGGTTTTGTCGATGTGATGGGCGCGGCGAATGCTCATCTGCGGACCCACGTAAGTTGCGCTCGTGGAAGAGCCGTAGACCCACGTGGTGCAGCCCCCCATGCCGGAGAGCAGGTTGGAAACCAGGGGCAGGTATTTCTCGATGCGTCCCATGACCAGGTCTTCGGGGTCGCACACGAGCTTGACGTCCGCGCCGAAGATGTGCGTATGGCTGGCGCCGAAGGTTCCGCTCAGAGCGTCGCCCACGGTGACATTGCACGAGCCCTTGAACCAACTCGGATGGACTCCTCCCATTTCCAGCCAGTCAAAAAACGGCATGATCAGCCTTTCTCGTTATTCCCCCGAGTTTCGTCTTCGCGCCGTGTCATTCAGAAACTGCCGCAGAACGTCATCTGCGAACCGGCCACGAAATGGAACTTGTTCGTTTCGCTGTTGGAAACCTCGTTCTTCTCCGAATGGACCTGCACGTATTCCGTTCCCGGCGAATCGTGGAAGCACACGGCGTTGAAGTTTTTCGAGGGATCGCCTTCGAAGATCTTCGACTTGATGCCGGCGACCATCTTCTCGTCGGGAAGATCGGCAGGGGGCATATTGGCCGCGTTGTAGACGCTGCCCACGATGACGGGCTGATCCGGGTCGCCCTCCGCAAAAGCGACGACCACTTCGTGCCCCAGGCGGGGCCAGAAGAAGGCGCCCCAGGTGGGCCCGGCCCAGATCTGACCCACGCGGATCCAGCACGAACTGTTGGCGTCCGACTGGCCTTCGCGATCCCAGTGAAACTGGACTTTGACCCGCCCGTACTTGTCGACGAAGAGCTCGCTGTCTTCCGGACCGACCACTGTTGCCGTCTGAACGCCGTGGATCACCGGACGGGGCGTGCGCCGCCGCGGGCGGTAGGGCAAGGCCTCGGGAAGACACGTGAAGCGGTTGCTGTACTTGAGTTCGGGAGCGGCGTCGTCCGACCGAAAACCGCTTGCCAATTGCACGTCGTGTTCCACGCTCTCGAGAACGTACTTGTCGCTGCCATCCGGATGCCGCGTCAGGGTGAACTGGAATCCCGGGCAGAAATGCACGCAGTTGCTCTCACCACAGATGTCGAAAGCGGTCGCCGCTCCTTCCTCCATGCGGATCGAGGCGATTCGCGTGTTCTGCTGGAAGTTCTTCGCGGGATCGTCCGCACGTGCGGTCCCGCCGGGATCCACTCCGTCGAACCAACGCGCGTAGCCGCCCGGATATTCGTAGCGTTCCAGTTTTTCGTCGCTTCCGGGCAGCTTGTGTTCCACTTGCCCGATCTTGACGCTTGACGGCGCGGTTTGCGAGGCCTCCAGGGACTGGCCCGGCAGTTCGAACGAATGGTCCCAAAGGGTCCATTCGGAAGCGCAGATTTCCTGGCTCTTGCTCCAACTCGTCACCCGAACGTCGTCGCGGACTCCGTCGGTCACCTCCTCGTAGACCACGGTGCTTTCCACCGGCAAGTCCGCCAGTTGCAGCGATTTGTCGAAGAGGACCATCTCGTGGCGATCCTCCTCGTGGCGGAAGTAGTAACCGATCCCCTCTTCCTCCATCAGGCGACTTGCGAAGGCGAAGTCCGTCTCGTTGTATTGCACGGTGAAGTCCCGGCGGGGATACTCGCCGGCGAGTTCCAGGGAGAATTCGAATCCGGCCAGCACTTCCTGGAGGATCTCGACGACGCTCTTCTGCTGGAAAGCGCGGCTTCTCCAGCGGCGAGTCGCGAGCCATGGCTTGGGCGCCAGTTCGGCCCGGTAATGGGTGAAGGTGTCGTCCTGACCCAACTGGGTGAATCGTGTGACGATCCCGTGGAATCGCCGGTCCAGCCCGTTGGGCAGCGCGACGCGGACCCCAAGGGGCGAACCGAGCATCTTGTCGAAAGGGGCGCTGAAGGGTCGCGTGGCAAGCAGATCGAGTTCGAAACGGTACAACTCGGACAGAGCTTCCCGCCCGCGAAATCCCGTCAGCAGCAGCATGTCGGGGCCAAGGGGCGACGTGACCTTCATCAGGCGGTTGATTTGGCTGTACAAGAGCATGGTCGCTTCTACCGTCGGAAGGAATCGAGTGGATTATCGAGGAAGCGAGGATTGCGCATGGTTGTTGCCCGAATGCCTCGCGTGTTGATCTATGGCATCATTGAAGAGTCTTACCTCCCGGTAAGGAAAGGCAAATGGCGGAGGATGGATAGGATGCTCTTCGGGATAGGAATTCGACAGGCGCAGCAGGTCATGTCGTCTTCAGCGGTTCGCCGATCTGGCGCATTTTGACGGAAGAGGCGGATGACGCGAATTATTCGCGGGCGGCGCGTTCAGAGCGCGTCGCCCGCCCATTGCATGGCTATTGCCTCGGGCCGCGTTTGCCCGGCCCTTCCCCCCAAGCTAGTGTTTCGCATGGAAATGCGCCCCGATCTTCCCTCCAATGAGCTTGCTCTCATGGTCCGATCCCAGGTTCCCCCAGCGGCTAGCGAGAAGAACACCTCGGCAGAAAACGGCGGGCGAGCCCCGTCCTTTGCCCAGCCCAACTGGCGCAAAAGCTCTTCCCGAAGACCAAGACGCCTGAGACGGTTGTGGTTTGGTCTGGCGACCCTGGGCCTGGTGGCAACCGCCGTGCTCCTGGTTTGGGTGAGCACCTGGGTTCGACCGCCGCGGAGCATCGACTTGGTGCTGCTGGGCGCCGATTACGGCGACAACCTGTTCGTTCCCCACAACACCTACGGCTGGAACGTCCTTGAAGATCTTGCATCCTATACCGAGAATCCGAACCTGCAAACATGGGGAACCCGTCTGGTTAAGCTCGTGCATCCTCCCATGGAGTTGCACAGCCAGAGTCGTTGGAAGCAGTCCCTGGAAACTGCCGAAGAACGGACAATCCTGATCTACGTGTCCGCGTGCGGCGCGTCCGACGAGAAAGGCCCCTACGTCCTGTTCAGCAACGCGGAGAATGCGGGCGCCGACCAGCGACTGCCGTTGAGTGAGATCCTCGACGAACTGGCGAAGCAGCCATCCTACCGGCACAAGATGCTGATTCTCGATTGCACGGGAATGACCGCCCAGTGGTCCTTGGGAGTCTTGCAGAACGATTTTGCGAGGGCTTTGCAGACACTCGAACCCCGGATCCGAGCGATTCCCAACCTGGTGGTCGTCAATTCCAGCAGTCCCGACGAATGCAGTTGGACGTGCAGTTCCTGGCATCAAACCGTTTTCGGCCACTACATGTTGGAAGGCCTGAAGGGGGGCGTCCCCGACACGAACGACGATGCCCGGATCGATCTGTGGGACCTTTATGCGGGCGTTCGCGACGACACAGACGCCTGGGTCCAGGCCAATCGAGCGGCACGGCAAACGCCCATGATCCTGCCGTCAGGTTCGGCCGGTTACGGGCGAGCAAGGAATATCGATCTCGTTCCGGCGCCCCGCCACTACGTGGCTCCGGCGATTGAATCGCCGGCAAGCAGCGACGTGTCGGACGACGTGGTCGACGCCTGGAAGACACACGAACGTCTGGCCCAAGCCGTCCCCTCCCCCACCGTCCACGCGCCCTTCGCCTGGCGCCGCTATCAGGATCTTCTGATCCGATACGAGGAACTCGTCGTGGCGGGCAATCAGCAGGATGCGGCCGCCGTACGCCGCCGAATGCTGGAAAGCCGACTGGAAATCGAACGCAAACTGGTGTCTGGACTTGCGTCGATTCAGAACAGTCTCGGCATGTACGAGACCTTGCACTGTGCAGCGCAATCGGCCGGTGGCTCGACTTCCGAATCGGATGCCAGCGCCCAGAAAGCCCTCGAATCCCTATGGAACGCCGCCCCCGCCGACCGGGCAAAGCAATGGGACAAGTTACGAGGCGCGATGCAAGATTCCCCGTCGGTCGAGCATCTGCGGATGGCGCTGCACGAACTGGTCGTCCAGCGAGTCGCCGAGGCGCCCGCGGAGAACCTCGCCACCGGCAGCGCCTTGATCCAACTTCTCGCCGATCCGCTTCACCCACGTCCCGCCGAATCCCATTTCCTGGTCATGCTGGCAGCCGATCTGCCCAACACACCGTGGAATGATCAGAAACGGGAGTTGATTCGGCTGGCCCTGCAAGTTCGTCAACTGGCCGAGCGAACGGCCTGGAATTTCCAGGGAGACGCTTTCGCATTTTCCGGTCGAGTGTTGCCCTGTATTCAAGGCCTCGTCGAAAAGGCGGACCAGAGCCGTCGCCAGGGCGAAGACCTGCTGATCGCCGACAGCGACGACTACGAGCGGGCCGAAAAACAACTGCGTCAGGCCCAGAGCCATTATCAGGAAGCGGCCAAGCGAGGCGCGGCCGTGGCGGCGGCGCTGGATACCTACGAGCGGGCCATGGCCGACCTGCCCTATTTCGCACAATGGATCGCGAACAAGCGCGCCGACTATCGCGACAACCGGGCCGTCCACCTGAAATGGCTTGAGGAGATGGAAGCGCTGCTTCGCGATACCCACCAACTTGGCCAGACTCTCCGCCTCCCCTCGTCGAAGAATGAGGCGGGCTCCGAAGTCCAGGATATCGTGTCGCAGACGGACCGTGTTTCGAAGACGTTTCAGAAGTTCGAACAGGAACTCGAAGAGAACTGGCTCTTGATGGCGTCGGCCGACTCGCCCCAGGCCTGGTGCGACATGCGGGACGCCCTCCGCGTTCCCCAACACGATAGTGCGTTGCGCATCAAGTTGCTCAAACGGATGCGTCAGACGGAACTACGCCTGGCAAGCGAGCCGCTCGCGGGACCTTCCCGTCCCTCCCATGTCACCGCCGAACAGCAGACCGATCGAGCCAAGTGGGCCGCCGCCGCGCAGGGACGCATGGCCCTTGCTGTTCTCGGCGCCGACACCTACGGGATCCTCCAAGGCAAACAGCAACTGTCCTTCGCCCAGCTCGAGCATTGCCTGAACGTGTTCCGCGTGGAAGAACGATGGTGGCAGACTCTTGCCAGGGCCGGTGCGACCGTGGGAGCCACATGGAGCGCCATCCCGGGCGCGACCGACGCGAGATCGCAAGCTGCCGTCAAGGCCGATCCCGCCCAAACCCTTCAGGCTCTGAACGAGGCCGAATCGCTCTCTCGGCTGCTTCCAGGTTACGCGGAATTGTCAATCACAAGCGAACCGGCCGAAGAAGCCCGGCGAGCCCGATTCCGGGAGTTGCTCCAATGGCAGGTTCAACGAACCTGCGACGACCACTGGTATTCGGAAACGCCAGATAGCCAACCTTACTACCAGGTCGTGGCGGGAACCTACCTGAGCGACGCAACCACAGTCTACCCCAACTGGCCCGCCGACAAGGCCCTCGAGAAGCGAGTCAGCGCGGCGGGGGGCCTGCAGTTCTCCGTGACCGAGGGCGTGGACGTAAGTAGCCAGCGTCGTATCGAAGTCCCCGTCCGGTTGGCAGCCGCTCAAAACGCCGACGTGCCGGAGGGCTATCCGGTGGTCTGGTTCGAGGTGGGCGTCTCCCTGCAGCTTCTCCAACCGGGCCCCCAACGGACCGCGTGCCTCTGGAAGGCGTCGGAAAAGCTCAATCCCCTGATCTGCGATCTTACCAGCAAGGCACTGGAACAGTCGGAGCAGGTATTGCCCTCGGCGCCCACGGTCGCCGATACGGAACTGACCCTGCACGGGCGTTTCCGGGGCCAGCAAATCACCACCCGCGTGCCGATCCGCTTGCACCTGACGGCAGACGTCATGCGAGCCTACTACGGTCCGCCCGAAACGGCCAGTGTTGCCATGCGGGCCGACGAGACGCTCCATCGCAAGTATGGTGATGGGAACGGCGCCGTGGCGATCGTGCTCGACTG
The DNA here is from genome assembly GCA_963674575.2 of Thermoguttaceae bacterium. Lineage (GTDB taxonomy): Bacteria > Planctomycetota > Planctomycetia > Pirellulales > Thermoguttaceae > JAAYAY01. The sequence goes on along the minus strand of CAXXQT010000003.1, from coordinate 1,156,491 downwards.
CACCGGCAGCATGGGGCCGCCCGAGGGAAGCCCCTTTTCGGCAACCACCAAGTACGCCGAGGCGACCGCCGCCCTCGGGCGGGTTCTTGCCAGCCTGCCTCGCGGCACCACGGTGAGCGTCTGGGTCTTCGGACAGGCCGTCGGAACATCGAAGACGGTGGCGGAACCGGAAAAGACCATCCTCCAGGTGCTGACGCCCACGTTGTGGAACCCGGACGATTCCGCCCAGTTGCAGGCCCTGATGGCCAAGATCCAGTACCCGGCCCTCGAACCTTGGAACGAGTCGCCCATTGTCCGCGCCATCCTGGCCGCCAAGAGGGACGTCGACAAGGCAGACGGTTTTAAGACGATCGTCGTCCTCACCGACGGCATCGACAACCGCGTGGCCTCCGACAAGGAAATCAACCCCAGCGGCAAGGATGTGCCGACCCTGCTGAAAGACGCGTTTCGCAAGAGCGGCGTCGAACTGAATATCGTGGGCTTCCGCATGTCGCCGAAAGAGGAGCCCGAAGGCTGGAAGCAGTTCAAAGTGGTCGAGTCCTTCTTCCCTCCCGGCATATTCTGCACCGTCAGCGAGAGTGCTTCGCTCGCCGAGGCCCTCGACGCCGCCCTCCGACAGCGTTTGCGATACTGGATCGAGAACACCAACCACCAGAACCTGAAGGGCGTTCCGGTTCGCGGGCTCGAAGTGGGTCGCACCGGCGAAAACAACCAGTGGTATCCGGCAGCGCTCAAACCCGGCAACTACTTCCTCCAAATCAATGCAGACCAGCGTATCGACAAGCCGATCGCCCTGAATCGCGGAGATCGCCTGCTTGTGCGCGTGGCCAAGACGGACGCCGGACTTCAACTCGAGCGAGTTGCCTACGGCCGGAGCGACTTCTCCTGGAAGCCGGCCGCCCAATCCGACGCCTGGCAAGCCACCCTCCTGCAAAACCAACGAATCGGCAACGATCGCCTGCAAATGCTCGTCGGGTTGGAACCAAACGGCGGCGGTGGCCTGGGCAAGGTCATCTCCGAGACCAGGCCGGCCCAGGCCTGGATCGAGGTCGCACCGATCAAGGCGGAAGGCAATTTCCTGCTCCGCTGGAACACCACCTGGGGCTACCCCGTGGCCGCCTGGCGATTGAACGTGCCTCGCTGGCCCTGCAACGATCAGAAGGACCCCGCCGGTTCGCAAGTCAAGCTATGGTGGTCGTCCGACGACGGCTCCGCCCCCGACGTCATTCTTCAGCGTCCCACGGACTTTGCCAGGCCTGGGGATCTTGCCGGAAAGGAAGTCGTGATCCGAGGACAGAAGATCCTCATCGAATCACTGTCTGTGGAAGATCACGCCGTTCAGACCGGCCCCGGCAAGCGGGAAAGCAGAACATGCCTGGTCGTCCGGCTCCGCGGCCCGGCCAATCAGACCGTTTGGGCCAGGCCGAGAGGAGCGGACACCAGTGGCGAGGAACACCGCTTCTACGGCGACATCGGCCACTACGTGGGCCTCTTCTGGCCGGTCACCCAGGATGCCGTCGACGGCACCCTGCGTCACCTCGAACTGCTGAGCCTCGAGACCTTCAAGCGTTCGGCCGAGGAACATGGCAACACGATCGAATTCGACAAGCTGCCGGCGCCGGATCCCAATGACGTGGGACCCCAGCCCGCCGGCTCGTGATATTCCGCTGAGCACAGGGCTTACCTTCCGGAACAACACGCCACGCAATATAGAACTGACGGATCAATTCCATGGCATCCGACCATCCAAGCGAAACGCGACCGCTCTGGCGAGGCGGCGGAAACGCCTCGCCCCGGGAACCCCTCGTTCCCGGAGCGTTCGGCATCCGCGTCCTCCTGGTGACCACCGGGCTTCTTCTGGCCCTGGCGGCCGCCGTGGGGATGTTCAGTTGGCTGGTGGGAACGCCGGAAACCCATTTCGTTTCCTGCTGGGTCACGACGTTCCGCGACCCCGCCCTGTCGCCCAACCCGGCAGCTAACTGCGATCGCCTGGCCCTGCAGAAGGGCAACTACTTTGCTCGCTCCGACGTGGCCTCCATGCCCGTCCATTCCCGGTTCCTGATGACGCAGCAAATGGACGCGCTGGCCGAGAACAGCCGTTCCGAAAACGTGGTCCTCTACGTGGGAACTTACGCGATCGTCGACGGCGATGGGAAGATCATCCTTCTCACAAGCGATTACGGTCCGGGCCAGCCGGCCACCGGCCTGCCATTGGCGAAGGTCCTCCAATCGTTGAAGAAATCGCCGGCTCGGCACAAGCTGCTGATTCTCGACATCTGCTGGGGGAACCTGTTGCCATCGATCACGGGAGGCGCCGGCGACGTGGCAGCCGCTCTGCCCAAGGAACTCGAGGCCGTGCCGGATTCCGACCGCCTCGTTCTGTCCTCGTGTTCGCCGGGCCAGACGGCGCTGACGAGCGAGACCTTGGGCCGGTCCGTGTTCAGCTACTACTTCGAGCAGGCCCTGCGTGGAGACGCTGACCGATACAACTCCGACCATCTCGAAGACGGGCGTGTGACGGTGCGGGAAACGGCCCAACTGGTGGCCGCACGCGTCGACCGCTGGGCGATGCAGAATCGTGCCTGCCGCCAGACCCCCATGCTGCACGGCGAGGGCGAAGACTTTGAGCTAACCGTGTGCCGCGTGGCCCCGCCCACGGCGCCAAAGCCTACAAAACTACCCAAATACCCCGACTGGCTGCTTGCCGGCTGGAAGTTGCGCGAGCAGTGGGAGGCCGACGGAACGAGCCGCTTGGCGCCTCACCTGTTTCGGCGTCTGGAAGCCCGATTGCTTCACGTGGAACGCGAGTGGCGTTTCATGCACACGGACAGACCGCTCAAGGTCTCGTGGCAAACCAGTGTCGCGGATCTGCAGCGCAAGGCCGCCCAGTTCGTGGCCCACGTGTCGGGTCCCGCTCCCGTCTCGCTTGCCTCCGAGGTGGCTGCCGGCCACGCAATCGATCCAAAGGCGACTGCTGCCGTGACCGCCCTGTTGGACGGACTCAAGGCGATCAGGCCCACGGACAAGCCCGCCGATCGCCAGGCCGCGCTGCAGAAACTGATGGCCGATTTCAACAAGCAGACCGAGAAGGCGGCCGACCTCGACGTGGCTCTTGCGGTCTTTGGCGCGGCCGTGACGCAAACCCGTGCCGAACCCGACCAGCTCGATGCTCTGTGTACCCTCCTCGCGCACCGGCAACTCGTCGATTCGTGGATCGAGACCCGGTTTCTCGGACGTCTGGCGGCACGGAGCGCTCTTGCCGATCCCTCGTGGGATTCCAGCCAGGCGAGTCGGCTCCTGCGGATCGTGCAGCAGACGGAACAGGCGTTCTGCCATAGCAACGCCATGCCCTGGATCAGTCCACGTCTGGAGTCGGCCGCCCAGTCGCGTCACGACGCGGAGTATTGTTTCTGGATGCCCGGCTACCTTCCCGGTCAGGATATCGAGCAGGCGATCTCCGCGGCCGAGGCAAGTACGGAGGACGCGGCAGCGCGACAGACTCTGTACCTCAATGCCTGGACAACCTACGACCAGGCCATGGCAATCTTGCCCTGGTATTCCCAATACGTCGATCGCTATCCCTCAGGGCTTGCCGCGTGGAGTTCTGCGGTCGACGCCACGACGCATCTGACGAAACTCTTCGAAGACCGCGCTGCCCCCGGGCAAGGAAGCCCCCCTTCGAGCAAGAAGAGCCTGGAGCCCGTCCGCCGCGCCACCGACGGCGTGGAGTCGGCCATGGCGACCGTGGTCGCTCCCTTCGCAACCGACTCGATCAACCGCCTCATCCGACGTTGCCAGGACGAGGGAGCCCGTCCCAATGTCTTTCGGGAGGTGGATGCGGCTCTGGCCACACCGCTGTTGAAGCCAGCCGATCGGGTGAAACTCTGGCAAGCCCGCGCCGGTCTGGCCTGCCGCCTCCACGATCAGACGGCCCTGTCCGATTATGGCGACGCGAAACGCGGCCAGAACACGGCCATCCTGTCGGGCTATGACCCGGCGGCCGCCATGCGAACCGAGTCGAATCTGGCGGCAATCCGGGTCCGAGTCTCACTCGACCTGCTGCGGCTTGGCGGAGCGACCGTCGACCCGAGCCTGGCGTCGCAATTGGAGGACGCCGAGAAACCGCTTGCCTGCGATGAAACCGACGCGATCGCGGCCTTCTGGCACGACGGGCTCCGCCGCCAAATCGAGGACGCCAAAACGATCGGGCACCAGGACCGCTTGAGCCGCATCTTTCCACCCTTGTGTCCTATGGGACTTCTGGACGATGCAGACACGAACCCCACCCTCCGGCTGATTATGAGGCAGCGCCGGGACCTGTGGGCATGGCGTGCCGACCGCTTCCGCTACGAAACCCGCGACGGTGTCGATCCCGAGTTCTACGCGAGACTGGCCGTTCAGTTTGCCCCATATCTCAAATCTCCGGCGAGAGCTTTTCCGGAGATCGACGGACCGTCCGAACTGACGGATCTTGTTGCCGATGGGCCTCCCGAACGGATGACCATGTCGTGGTCGCTTAACGAAACAGGTACCGACGGGCCTGCGGTGACCGTGGCCGTTGCCAATCCGGCCTCCCCTTGGCTCCAGGTCCGCCCCGGCTCGCCCGGGCCACCGAAGGCGGATGTTCCTGTGAATTTCCGCGTGAGTCTTACAGGTGAATCCAAGGCGCTCGCCGTTCCGCCTCAGGGATTCCTGGTCACATGGTCGGTGGCCGGGCGCACCTACCACCGTCCCGTTCAGGTGCCTGCCCTGGCCAACGAAAGCCACTTGACCGTTCTGCTCAGCCCGAACGCGAAGAAGCCGGATCCCCTTGTGGATCGAATTGAATTGCGATCCCATGCGGCGCCGGCGGCCTTCCATCTCTACGTCCAGAATCGCGGTCGGAAGCCCGAGACCGTCCTGGTGGAACTGAGCACGGGCGCCATCACCGAGAAACCCCTGGCAATCGCTCCCGGCGAGGCGACCGCCGTCGTCTTCCCACCTCCCGCCGCGGCACCGCCTGCCGCCGGTGCGACTCCCGCGCCCACGAAGCAACTGCCGGAACTGGACGGGCCTCTGAAGGTCACGGTTCTCGACGCTGCAAATCAGAAGGAACTGGCCACGGCCATCTATCCGATCGACGTGATCCAACCGCGGCAATTCGTAACGGTCGACCACGTTCGCTTCTCTCCAAAAGACAACAAGACCAACCGCCTTGAAATCGCCTTGCGTCAGGCCGGACACATGCCGGGTCCGCCCTGTCCGGTTCAACTGTGTCTGGACAAGAGTCACATCCCGGGCTTGATCGGCATGGGCGAGGGCATGTTTCAAGGGAAGCTGCCGGCCCAAGGGCAGCCGCTCACGCTTTTCGCCAAGAATCTGCAGCTCGCCGAGGGCGTGTCGGAACAAGGGACGTTCTCGCTCACAATCGACGGCGTTCCCCGCACGATGGTCTTCGATGCCACGTTTGCTCGCAACGGTGGCGTCACCACGCCCATCGAGGCGATCCGTCCGGCCATGCGTCTGTCGGCGCCGCCAACGGCGAAATCAGGAAACCCCTTCGCCGCCCACGTGGAAACCGACTACGCGCCGGAATCGGCAACGCTGGAGGTCGGCCTGGGACGGAAGATCCCCGGCGGGCCCGTCGAAATGGACAGCGTCGTCACGCTTCAGGGCGGACGAAGCCGCCGAATCGGCTTTTCCCCCGCCGGCAAGGGGGGGGCGTTGAGCTTCGACGCCGTGATCGCCGATCGCGACGTTTCCCTCGACACGTCCGGCATTGTCGGCCACCGGGTCGTCCAGGCCCGACTCCTCGCCGACGACGGTCGCCAGTTGGCCATTGCCCAGCAGGAAGTCGTCCTGGGCGACCGCCCGCCCCAGGGCGTGGCCTTCGACGACCTTCCCGAAACGGCGAGCAACAAAGAGCCGCTGGCCGTGTCGGCCTCGGCTCGCCAGTCCATTCCCGAGATCAGCACGGTGACGTTCTTCGTGGGCAAGCCCGAGGGCGACGCCATCCCCAAGAACGCCGTGAGCGCCCCCGGCAAAGCGGATCCGGCGAGCGGCATCTGGTCGGGCCAGCTCGCCCTGTCGCCGAAGGTGAAAGGCAAGCTGGCGATCAGCGCCCAGTTCACCAACGCGGCCGGCATGAGCACGTTCATCACCAACACGATCAACGTGACCGACGCGGACGTGGGCGGTGGCAAGATCGAGGGCAAGGTGGTGGAAGGCTCTATCCCTCAGGCCGGCATCGACGTCGTCCTCTCCGACGACAAGGGCTCGGCCAAGGCCACGGCGAAGACTGGGGCCGACGGCTCGTTCGCATTCCCCAGCCTCAAGCCGGGCAAATACGTCACCTCGGCCTCAAAGCCCACCTCCGGCCGCAAGGGCAAGTCCACCGTGGAAGTCAACGGCAAAGGCACGGTCGACACGACGATCGAGTTGTGGTTGTGAAAAAGGGGCTCAAGAATAGTAGCCATCACGCTCCGCCGTGATGAGCGCCAGACTCAAGGTGACCGGAACGAACACTGCGCGAACCTGGGGCCTCCGTCAATACCGGGGAACTCCCGCGCCTGGCATTCCCACCCCGCTGGGCAGCGAGGCGCTGGCAGGAACATTGCCGTAGGCCGGAGGCTGAGCGGGCGGCCCGTATTGCGGAGTAGCCAGCCCGTACTGTGGAGCGACTGGACCGTACTGCGGAGGAGCCTGGGGGCCCGCATAAACCGGTTGTGCCGCGCCACGACCTCGCGCGTCGTGTTGGGCCATGGCCTCCAGATAGGTCGCCTTGTGGCTCCGGATCCGCGAGCGAGACCTGAGGTATAGAGAACTTTGCTTCAACTCAACGGCCTGATCAAGCAGCCGTTCCGCCGCCGGATAGTTCATCCTTGCCGCACTGGCCAACGCCAGGTTGTGCATGGCGGCGTGGCTCTCCGGATCGAGTTCGAGGGCCACCTTCCAGTGCTCGCTCGCCCCGTCCCAGTCGCCGTTCTCGGCGCGGCGGTTGCCCGCGTTGATTTCCTTGGCGGCCTTGCCCCAACTCGCCGTGGCAAGATTGACTTCCGTCACCACCTTGTGAGGCGCCACGATTTCCACAATGTCGCGGGCGCAGAGATTCATCATGTCGGTCAGGGCCCGCTCCCGTGCGGGCAGATAGCCCTCGCCGTTGCGCATGGTCCCGGCGTCGGTGTGGGCAGTGCGCCGCGCCGTGCGGATGTTGCCCGTTCGCACGTCGATCAACTGAAACGACAGGGCAGCACTGACCTCGCGGTTGATCGTTTCATTGTTTTCAACCCGCATTCCCATGAGGGTCTGGGCAATGTTGCTCTCACCATCCTTCGTCGAAGCGCCCCCAAGCTGGACATTCTGGTCTCGCTGCACGTCGTCGACCACGTCGTAGCTGACCACGTCGCCCACAATCAACCCGTCCACTCCCTGACTTCGGGCTGCCTGGATCGCCCGATTCACGTCGGTCGAGCCGTCCGGGCCGTAGATCATGCCGAGTTGGCCCTGGTCGACCATCTCGTAGAAGCCGTTTTCGGCAAGCTCGGCAATAACGGATGACCTGGCGATTTGGCCTTGGTTTTCGGGACCACGAAACTCGAGGACCGCCACACGGCGAATCCCGGAAACATCCGCCTTTGCCGGCTCCCACACCTGGACGGATGTCGTGGATACACAACCACTTGCGCAGAAGGAGAGCACCAGAAGGAGAAGCCCTGGGGGAACCGAAAGACGTCGCTGCATGGCAGAGGTCTCAACAGAAGAAGCCGACTAGTTGTGGATTATGGGGCGGTATATAGACCGTTTTGAATGCCCGAACAACCCCGAATGTGCCCCCAGGAGAAAGGAGGAGGGCATGACTACCAATCAGGCGTCCTGTTGGCCAACTGACCTTGAGCAAGCCGCCGTTTTCGTCTACAAGGCCCCGGTTTTCCCGGGCTTTCGTCTTCCTTCAGCGATCCTCGTTGAGGCAGACGCGACCCACGTTGAAGAATTTCGCGTCGGACGATGCCGTTCGACGTAATCCGCGCGGAGGTTGCTTCCATGCGTTTCGGTATTTCGGTTCTTTCCGTTCTGGTCACGCTCGGCGTCTGCCAGGGCGTGTTCGGAGGCGAACATCCCCTGCCCTACAAGGCGTACGTCGTGTCGGACGGGGTCTACGTCCGCTCAGGCCCCGGCAAGAACTACTACCCGACCATGAAACTCCCCCTCGGCGCCGAGGTGGAGGTCTACCGTCACGACCCGGGCGGATGGTACGCGATCAGGCCGCCGAAAGAGAGCTTCACATGGGTTTCCGCCAAGTACGTTGAGGTGGGCGACGACGGCCTGGGAACGATTACGGGCGATCAGGTTGCCGCCCGCGTGGGAAGCACCTTCAGCGATATCCGCGACGTCATCCAGGTGCGGCTCCACGAAGGTGAAATCGTCGAGATCCTCGGCGAGAAGCAATTCACGGGCAGTTCGGAGGCCGGTCGCTGGTATCGCGTTGCCCCGCCGGCGGGCGAATTCCGCTGGGTCTTCGGACGCATGGTCGATCCCGACTACATGACCTCGGGAGTTCGCGAGGCGAAGGGCGGCGCCAGTCCGCTGCTGGTTCCTCCCCGCCCCTCGATTCGCCCGGAACCTGAAGCCGCCAGCGCGATTGAAGAGCCGGCTCGGCTGGAAGAACTGAATGTTCCCGAGGAGCCCGTTCAGGAAGCCCAGTACGTGGTCATCGAACCGCCCGTCCTGGACTTGAGCGAGGAGAAGATCGGGCGTCCCGCCGAGGAACTCAAGCCGGCGGCTCGCCAGGCCGACTGGGTTGCCGCTGACGGCGGACCGTCCCAGGTCTCGGCCCCCAAGCCCCTTCGCCCGGAACGTGTCGCAGGATATGAACGCCCTGCTAGGCCGGAGACCAAGGATTCCGATCCCGCGCCCGCGAAGAAGTCGCTCGGCTACGTTTCCCCACGGATTCCCGAATTGAACGAACCTGAGGAAGAAGCCGCTCAGACTCCCGTGGTCGACCGCCCACTTCTGCCCTTCGGAGAAGCCCTGGAACGCCTCGAGTTCGAACTCGCCCAGATGCTGGCCGAGGAGCCAACCGTCTGGTCCTTCACCGAATTGGAAATCCAGGCCCAATCGCTCCTGGAAAGGGCGGATACGGCTCTGGAGCGAGGAAAGGTTCGACTTCTCCTCCGAAAAATCGCCCAATCCAACGACGTCAAACGCCGCTATGCGAAATTCGTCGATACCGAAGTTCAACTTGATCGCCGCGAGCAGCGTCTCGAATCGCTGCGGAATGCCCCGGCATCCGCCGAGAATGGCACGGCTTCCGCGGCTCTAAGCTCCGACGGCAAACGCTATGACGGGGAGGGACGCCTCGGACGGGTCGTCACTTCGGAAGCAGACGCCCCTCGCTATGCCCTGGTCGATGAAGCGGGCAAACTCAGGTGCTTCGTCACGCCGGCCCCCGGAATGAACCTCGACTACTACGTGGGCAATTGGATCGGAATCACCGGCTCTTCGGGCTACATCCCCAAGCGTCAGGCGCGGCACGTCACCGCCAAGCACGTGACGGCCCTCGACTCGACCTTGCGATAGGAACGCCCGCGGTGCGCAACATCGAACTGAAAGCCCGCCTCGCCGACCTCGACGAAGCCCGCCGGATCGCTCAATCCCTGGCCACCAAGACGCTCGGCGCCCAGGATCAGACAGACACCTATTTCCACTGTCCCAACGGACGGCTTAAGCTGCGTCAGATCGAGCATGCCCCGGCCCACCTCGTCTGGTACAAGCGTCCCGACGAAGAGGGCCCCAAGGCGAGCGACTACCGCCTCGTCCCGGTAGCCAACCCGGAAACCCTCAAGGCTGCTCTCCACGACGCCTACGGGATCTGGTGCATCGTCCAGAAGCACCGCGAAATCTATCTCCACCACAACGTGCGGATCCATCTCGACGTCGTCGAAGACCTCGGCTCCTTCCTCGAATTTGAAGCCGTTCTGAGCCCCAACATGGACGACGCTCACGGACAGAAGCAGCTTCAGGAACTTTCCCGTCGCTTCTCCATCTCCAACGCCGATCTCCTCGCCGGCTCTTATAGCGATCTGCTGGGCGCGAATGAAGAGTAAGAGGGATCTCGCGCAGAGACGCGGAGACGCAGAGGATCGGATTATAGGAATGGGATTGGTGAGGCGTATGAAAGCAGCCGATCGTATGTAGCCAACGAAGAACTTCCTTCTCTTCCTCCGCGCCCCTGCGTCTCTGCGCGCGGTCTCTTGTCGACACATCTGTTCCGCAGGAGGATCTCGCGCAGAGTCGCGGAGGCGCAGAGGACAGGGTAAGATGTGGCAGGGTATTGGTACGGGGGATGCAAGTAGCCGATCGTGCGTAGCCAACGAAGATCTTCTTTCTCTTCCTCCGCGCCCCTGCGTCTCTGCGCGAGATATTCTCTGCATCCACAAGCACGGGAGGGAATGGGACATGCACGAGAACGAGATTGGGACGATGGTGGTTGAGGCGGCGATTGCAGTGCATCGGCACCTTGGGCCCGGGTTGCTTGAGTCGGTGTATGAGATTTGCCTCGCTCATGAATTGAGGGAGCGAGGCCTCGGTGTGCAACGCCAAACGCCGATTCCTGTGCAGTACAAAGGGATCGAGTTCGATGAAGGCTTTCGGGCGGATCTTCTGGTTAGCGATTTGGTGCTGTTGGAGTTGAAGTCGGTGCAGGCAATCTCGCCCGCTCATCGCAAGCAGATCCAAACCTATATCCGATTGGCGGACATCCGTCTTGGCTACCTTTTGAACTTCGGCTCTGCTCTCATGAAAGACGGCATCGTTCGGGCAGTCAACGGGCTGACGGAACCTTGACTTTTCAGAAGGACCTGTTTCGCGGAAGGATCTCGCGCAGAGACGCGGAGGCGCAGAGGACAGGATTATCGGAAGGGGATTGGTAGCGTATGCGAGCAGCCGATCGAGTGTAGCCGACGAAGATATTTCTTCTCTTCCTCCGCGTCCCAGCGTCTCTGCGCGAGATCTCTTCTCGACGTGGCTCACTCCTTGCCACCAACACCACCTGTCGTGAGGCGATCGCGAAAGAGGAACGTGGCGACAAAACCGATGAGGGCTCCCGAGAGGTGGGCCGTCATGCTGACTTGTGGAACCACGGAGTCGAAAAGAACCTGCATCGTCACGATCAGGATCATCAGGGCCAGCCGGCGCTTGGCGGCGAGCGCCTTTTCCCGCAGCCAGCCGCGGAGCATCAGCGATCCGGTGGCGCCGACAAGCCCCATGACGCACCCGGATGCGCCAACCACAAGAGGCTCGGCGTTCATGAACGAGCTCAACGCCATCACCGTGGCCATCGAGCCGATTCCCGCCAACAGATAGACGAGCACGAATCGCCGAAACCCCAGTGCGTATTCCACGAAAGGGCCCAGCACCCACAATCCGATCATGTTCATTGCCAGGTGAAGCGCGCCGAAGTGCAGGAACAACGCAGCGATCAGACGCCACCACTGGCCTTCCCGAACTGCCGGCCCAAAGGCCGCGCCGAGTTGATACAGGACATAGAGGTCTGTGGCGCCGCCCAGCCAGCTCTCCGCAAGGAACGCCAGCACGTTGACCGCCACAAGAATTTGAGTGGCGCGAGCGCGGCTGGAGAACAAGGAACGCCGAGAGCCGAACCTCTCTTCATGGGATTGTTCCGTCAAGACTTTGTCAAGGACCCGCTCAGCCGTTGAATCCAGCGGCTCCGCCGCAACCGAAATGCGGGAAAGGCGTCGTTCAATCGCGCTTCGAAGCAACGGGTCAGCCCCCGGCAAAAGCTCCTCCAGCTGGTGCTTCGCCGATTCAGTGGCGCCGGCCTCCAGATCGGCCGTCGCCAGCCAAAAGGCCCGAACCGGGGCCGGCAAGACGGCGAGACTTCCACCGAAGAGCTTCTCGACCGCCTGCCGCCTGCCGCAGAAAGCAAAGAGCATGAGCCGGCATATGTCCCGGTCTGCCGCGGGAGCAAGTTTGCCGATCTCCTTCCGGTGTTCGTCGTAGAACCGGACCAGTCCGCGCACATCCCCTGTTTCTCCGAGCGTCCGAAGCACCACCGGCGAAAGGTGCGGATTTCGCTCGAACTGCTCCCGACGCTCCGACAGCCAGGTCAGGAGCTCGTCCCAGCGATTGGTGATCCGATAGAGGTTCACAATCGCCACCTGGCCGATTGTCGACTTGACTTCCCGAAAACGGTTAAGCGTTTCCGACGCCGCCGTCAACTCGCCTCTTTTGGCCAGTTCGAGCGCGTCGATGATCTTCGGCATCTCGATCCAGCCGTCCGCGGGGTGCAGCAGCCGAATGACCTGCGCCACTCGCCGCGCGCCGACGTAATCTTGCTGCATGAAGCGCCGGTTATAGACCCTCCCGATCAGTCCAGGCAACAACACGAACAGCGCCCACAGCGCGGCAGCGCTGTAGACGACCGCCCCTTGCTCCAACGACCGCCCCAGAACGGCCAGGAGCAGGATCACCGAATAAACCACAAGCCAACCGAGCCCCGCAAAGCGCGTGTGAGTCCACACGGCCGCCATGCCGAGAAGGCACGTAGCAACGACAAACCAGAACGTGACGAGACCGTGATCCATTTGTGAAGTCCCGAAATGGGGCAATCGTGGCGGTGGACGATGTGATTGGCCAGCAGTTCCGCCGGTAGTGTACCCACTCCCTTTCGCCGACGCCATCAGCCTTTGCGACGCCGGCGCCCCATCGTCGCTTTCTTTCCCCACAAACGCACTTTTGCCGAAACGCGGAGTCTGCCTCAACATCGCTGATGGAAGAAAGCGACATCGGATATGTGCATACACCCCACCGACAACATCATCGCCGACTTCCCCTTCAAGATCCTGCGTCCGACTGAGTGCCCACTCACCCCCCTCTCCGGAATGCCCTTCGCAACCTTTGGAACAATCATGAGTTGCGACGACACAGCCCCCCGGGCAATTGTCGAAAACGGTCAAGACTGGTACAGTACACAGGTTTCAGCAGACCTTCTGAACGCCCGATAAGCGCCGACTGGACGGGAGAAGCATCCAATCCTGAACTGAGGAGTCCGCATGAGTGATTCTGCCAAACTAGTCATTGGGGACCAAGAGTACGAGCTTCCGATTCACCAGGGAACCGAAGGGCATCGTGCAATCGACGTTTCCAAGCTCTTGGCGCAAACCGGACACATCACCCTCGACGACGGCTACGGGAACACCGGCTCCACCGAGAGCCAGGTGACCTACGTGGACGGCCAGAACGGGATCCTCCGCTACCGGGGCTACTCCATCGAGGAGCTGGCCCAGCGATGCGACTTCACGGAGACGGCCTACCTGCTCATCTATGGCGAATTGCCCAATGCGGAAGAACTGGAAACCTTCCGCGCCAACATCCGCAAGCACACCTTGCTCCATGAAGGGATGCGTCAGATCTTCGCGGGTTTCCCGCCCGACGCGCACCCCATGGCGATCCTCAGCGCGGTCGTCGGCGCCCTGGCGATCTATTCGGGAGACTCGATCGACGCGCGCGACCCCGAACAGCAGGAACTGGCCATCTACCGCATGATGGCCAAGATGCCCACCATCGCGGCCTTCAGCTACAAACAATCGATCGGCCAACCGTTCATCTATCCGGAAAACCGGCTCACCTACTGCCAGAACTTCCTCCAGATGATGTTCGCCGTTCCCAGCGAACGCTACGAGATGGACCCCGACTTCGTCGACGCCCTGAATCTGCTCCTCATCCTGCACGCCGACCACGGCCAGAACTGCAGCACCTCCGCCGTGCGGATGGTCGGCTCCAGCACGGTGAACCTCTTTTCGAGCATCTCGGCGGGCATCTGCGCCCTCTGGGGAGCCCTGCACGGCGGGGCCAACGAGGCCTGCATCAACATGCTCGACATGATCCGCGCTGACGGCGGCGACCTCGGAAGATACATCGACCGAGCAAAAGACCCCAACGACGAATTCCGCCTGATGGGATTCGGACATCGGGTCTACAAGAACTACGACCCTCGGGCGACGATCATCAAGGAAGTTTGCCACAAGCTGCTCGCCAAGCAGAAGAAACCCGATCCGGTCTTCCAGATCGCGCAGGAACTCGAAGAAGTGGCGGTGAACGATCCCTACTTCGTCGACCGAAAGCTCTACCCCAACGTCGACTTCTATTCCGGAATCATCTACCGGGCCATGGGGATCCCGAAGAACATGTTCACCGTGCTCTTCGCCCTGGGCCGGCTGCCCGGCTGGATCGCCCATTGGCGAGAAATGCACATGGCCCCCACCATGCGCATCCACCGGCCTCGCCAACTCTACACAGGCCACACCAAACGCGAGTTCGTGCCTTTGATCAAACGCTGAGGGCAGGCTGTAGACTGGAGACTGGAGGTCTTGATGCGAGGGCGAGGCGGCCCCAAGGGACGTGGAGTCCTGTTCTTGCTGCCCTCCAGCCTACAGCCTCATCATCACCGCCGAATGGCCGCCGAAAAATCGGGGCGCTCGGCAAACTCGTACACTCGCCGATTGACCCGCGCCTGCTCCTTCGTTCGCTCGAAGCTGCCGGCCTTCTCGATCATATCAAGATCGTAGACGAGCTTGTCGAAGTAGCCTGGCAGCAGCACGCGGTAGTCGTAGGGGATCGTTCCCGTCCCCAGGCTGTTGATGTGCCGGACGATGTTCGTCGTGCAGTTGTTCGTGAACGTGTGATAGAACTCGGGGTGGTCGCCCAGATCGTTCACGCGATGCATCACGTCCACAAACATGGCCCGAACCACCTCGGGTGGGGCGTTGGCCCGATACACATAGACTCCGTTGAGGTACTGGTCGGTGCAAAGCCGGATCATGTCCCGCTCATCGGCCACCACGTACATAAGCTCGAACTGGCGCATGACTCCCTTGACCGGGGCATACTGCTCGCCCTTCTCCTTGCGGATCTCGACGGAGACGCCCACGTACTCGTCCCCCTCAAAGCCGAAACTCACCGCAATGTGGGCCAACGCCGGCATCTCCAGAAACGGAACGACTACGAAGTCGAGCGTCTTGATCTTGTCCAGATCGAACGTCTTGTCGTAATGGGCCACATCGTAGTCGTCGGACGTGCGGTACGTGCAGTTCCGAATGTTCCGAATCGTGACATAGTGGCTGGTGAACTCCGCTCGCGACAACACCGCCAGGTCCGGAGACCAATCACGATCGTTTGATGGAACGAGCCCCTTGGCCGCTTCCTGGGGAAGTTCCAGAACCGGAGCCGCCACCTCACCCGCAACATTCGCGACCGGCGTCACCTGGGGAACGCTCGCACATCCGCCGAAGGTCCACATCACGACCCCCAAAGCAGCCCACGTGCCGATCGATTTTGTGATGGTCGAGACCATGGCAGCGTTCCGCGCACAAACCGTCCGTGAAAACTCCCGACCGGGCAACGCCCCGCCGTCAGCTTCCCCGAGGGCCAATCCTGAGAAGACATAGAGAATGGGCAAACCTGCGCGAGGGCCCGCACCCTTGCGCAGCCGCAACTGGTTGGTAAATACCGAAAACAGCCCGCGGACACAAGCCGAATCCCCTCCGCTCGCCGCATCTCGACTCGTCTTGACCCAATCGGACGTTCCAGGCAGGATGCCCTTTCAACCGATCCCCCTCCAAGGCCTCCCGCTCATGAAGATCGCACTGGTTCACGACTGGCTCACCGGGATGCGCGGAGGCGAAAAATGCCTGGAGGTCCTCTGCCGCCGCTTCCCGGACGCAGAAATCCACACGCTCCTTCACCGACAGGGCGCGACCAGCCCGGCCATCGAGCGAATGGCAATCCGAACGAGCTTCCTTCAGCGTCTGCCGGGAGCCCAGCAGCACTACCGCTATTTGCTGCCCCTGATGCCATCGGCCGTGGAACGTTTGCGAGTACCCGACGACGTGGATCTGATCGTCAGCTTCAGCCACGCCGTGGCGAAAAGCATCCGGCCTCCGAACGGCGTACCCCACGTCTGCTACTGCTTCACGCCCATGCGTTATGCATGGCATCGCCGAGCCGACTACTTCATCGCTTCCGGCCGGATACGCAATACGCCTATTTCTCTCGTGAAACGTCGGATACTGGACCGGATTCGCGACTGGGATTACCAAACAGCAGATCGGGTGACTCATTTCGTGGCGATCAGCCGGACCATCCAGCGGCGAATCGAGGAGAGCTACGGGCGGCCCAGCCGGATCATCTATCCACCGGTCGACACGCACTTCTACACCCCCCCCGAAGAACCGTGCCAACGCCAGGATTTCTATCTTTGCGTATCCGCTTTGGTCCCGTACAAGCGAATCGACCTGGCCGTAGAGGCATGCACCCGATTGGGACGACGCCTCCTGGTGATCGGCAGCGGACCAGAGACCTCCCGCCTCCGTCGAATGGCAGGCCCTACGGTAGAACTAGTCGGCTGGCGGCCGGACGACGAGATTCGGGACCGCATGCGCCACTGCCGAGCCTTGCTCTTCCCGGGCAATGAGGATTTTGGAATTGTGCCCGTGGAATCGCAGGCGTGTGGCGCTCCCGTGATCGCATACCGCGACGGAGGGGCAACCGAGACGATCCTCGAAGCCACCACCAAAAGCCAAGGGACAGGTTGGTTCTTCGACGAACAGTCATCTGCGGCACTCGCCGACGCGATCGAGACATCTGAACGGGACCCCCATCAGTTCAGCCCTTCCTTGGCTCGAACTCAGGCCGAGCGGTTCTCGACGGATCGATATGAACGGGAATTCCTGGATTTTCTGTACGGGCTAACCCTTTCGAGCTCAGCAAGCCCCCAGGCCGGAAGACAGGCAGTCTGAAGCAGAGGGGCGGGCGCCCGTCGCCAAGGGGGGGGCGTGCGAGCGAGGCGGCGTTGCCTGCTGACTTCATCCACCATCTTCTGAAAGGCGAGATCGTCTTTCGTAGCCGTCCGACGGAGAGGGTGTAGCGTTCCCCCTCGCATTGGCCATAGATTCCCGATCGGCCCGGATCGCACCTTCTTGACACTCGCGCGGAGGTTGGGTATACCGTAAGAGCTGCTGGGCGGCGCAAGTCTGGTCGCTGTCAGCCACTTGGGACAAACGTGAATGATAGGCCGGAAATAGGGTTCCGGTACTCTTCACCGCACGGGTTGTTCTTGTGGCAGACGTGTGGTTAGATGGTTTGCGCCAACCCTACTTGTCGCTCGATGGTGTTGTTCGATCGTTGGCCCGGCAGAGTTCACCCCCTTCTCGCCAGCGGGGCGTCCGAGGTGGGATTAGCAGTTTCAGGAGCTTCGCAGCATGGCTGATTACCGCCACATTGAGGTTACCAAGAACGGCGTCGTCTACATGGCCAAGTTTCTGGAAACCAAAATCCTCAACGACATGGTTATCGAAGGAATTGCTCGGGAGCTGGGTGAACTGGCGGCCGACGAGGACTGCACCAATCTCCTTCTCAATTTCTCGGGGGTTGGCTTCCTTTCGAGCTCCGTGCTCGGCAAATTGATCACGCTGAATAAGAAGATGCGTGGCAAGGGCGGGCAACTCAAGCTTTGCGAGATGAAGCCGGAGATATACGAGCTCTTCACGTTGACCAACCTGGTGAAGATCTTCGACATTCGCAAGGACGAGACCGCCGGAATGATGGCCTTCTATTGATGGTCACCCCCCGATTGCATTCCTGCTTCCTTCGTCCGGATGCTGTCCTAGCGACAAGCGATTCCCGAATTCTGGCTGTGGCGATTGTCCCATCGGGCCCGCGATGGTTCATTTCGCGCTCCAAGACCCCATCATTTCGCCAAGGGCAAGGCGAACCCTGGGGACGGAGGGGCTGTCCGATCTTGAAGACCCCACGAGGTTGCCCGTATAACTTACGGAAATTGTCTCCTCGCGGTCGAAGCGGCCGTTCCAACTCGGCGTCCTTTGTATCGGCGCCGGTATCCAGAAAGGAGGCCGCAAGAGCCTGCGGCCACGGATGATGCTGAAAGTCAATCTTCCCGACGGAACTTCCAAGGAATTCTCTCGCCGGATGCGCGCCATCGACGTGGCGTCGGACATCGGCCCCGGACTTGCCAAGGCCACGCTGGCGGCCGAAATCGATGGTCTGGTGGCAGGAGCCGACACCTATCTCCCCGAAGACGGCGACGTCTCCCTGCGATTGCTCACCAAACGCGATCCGGAAGCCCTGGACGTCATGCGCCACTCCTGTGCCCACATCATGGCCCGGGCCGTGATGCGGCTTTTCGAGGGCGTGGAACTGGCGTTCGGACCCACCGTGGACAACGGCTTCTACTACGATTTCGCCCTGGAGCATCCGATCAGCGAGGCGGATTTTCCCAAGATCGAGGCCGAGATGGCCAAGATCATCAAGGAAGGCGAGCCTTTCGAACGGGTTGTCGAACCCCGCGACAAGGCGATCCAACTGTGTGCCGATCTGGGACAAGAACTCAAGGTTGAGCATATCCGAGAAGGCCTGGGCGATCAGGAAACCGTGTCCTTCTATCGCCAGGGCGAATTCGTCGACCTGTGCCGGGGACCACACATCCCTTCGCCCAAGGCAATCACCGCCTTCAAACTGATGTCGGTAGCGGGCGCCTATTGGAAGGGCGATGCATCCCAGCGGCAACTGCAGCGTCTCTACGCAACCGCCTGGTTCTCGAAGCAGGAGTTGAAAGACTACCTCGAACGCATGGAAGAGGCCAAGCGGCGCGACCACCGCGTTCTGGGAAAGCAACTCGAACTGTTCATGATCGATCCGGATGTCGGCTCGGGGCTGATCCTCTGGCTGCCGAAGGGGGCGGTGCTCCGCCGGGAACTCGAGTCCTTCCTCTACGCGGAATTGATCAAGCGGGGGTACCACCCCGTCTACACCCCGGTCATCGGGCGAGTGAACCTCTACCAGATTTCCGGACACTACCCCTACTACGCCGACAGCCAGTTCCCGCCGGTGGAGATGGCCGACGGAGATCGCTACCTTCTCCGTCCCATGAACTGCCCCCACCACATCACCATCTACAAGTCCAAGCCTCGCAGCTACCGGGAACTGCCCCTGCGGCTCGCAGAATTCGGCACCGTCCACCGTTTCGAGCAGTCGGGCGAACTGAACGGTATGACCCGCGTGCGGGGCTTCACCCAGGACGACGCCCACATCTTCTGCACCGAGGAGCAGGTGGCGGACGAGTTTCGTGGCTGCCTGGAAATGACCAAGCTCGTTCTTTCCACCGTCGGACTGGATGACTACCGGGTGCGATTGAGCTTCCGCGACCCGAATAGCGATAAGTACGTGGGCGACGCAGCCGTTTGGGAGCGGGCGGAAGCCGCGCTTCGCGACGTCTGCGAAAGCATGGACCTCCCAAACCTGGAAATCGAGATTGGCGAGGCCGCCTTCTACGGGCCCAAGGCCGATTTCGTGGTTTCCGACTGCATCGGGCGAGAATGGCAGCTCGGAACCGTACAACTCGACTACAATTTACCCAGCGAGGAACGGTTCGCTTTGGAATACATTGGGGCGGACAACCACCCCCACCGCCCGGTAATGATCCACCGAGCGCCCTTCGGATCGTTCGAACGGTTCATCGGAATGCTGATCGAACATTTCGCCGGTGCTTTCCCCCTCTGGCTGGCCCCGGAGCAGGTTCGCGTGCTGGTTGTGAGCCAGAAATTTGAGGAATACGGACGTCAGGTCGAGTCGCAACTGATGGAAGCCGGTTTGCGAGTGGCCGGCGACT
This sequence comes from Thermoguttaceae bacterium, assembly GCA_963674575.2. Classification (GTDB taxonomy): domain Bacteria; phylum Planctomycetota; class Planctomycetia; order Pirellulales; family Thermoguttaceae; genus JAAYAY01. The sequence goes on along the minus strand of CAXXQT010000003.1, from coordinate 1,136,810 downwards.
ACCGTCCCGAGAAGATCGGAGCCAAGATCCGTGATGCCCAGTTGGAATTGATCCCCTACATGCTGGTTGTCGGAGGTCGGGAAATGGACGGCGGCACGGTCGCCGTCCGCGACCGCCGAAAGGGCGATCTGGGCTCAATGCCTGTCGCTGAGGTGATCGCGAAATTCCAGACGGAGATCGCGGCCAAGACACTTCCCGAGCCCGCTGCAAAGGACGAATAGCACGTACGGGGGGAAGATGCCGTCACAACTTGCCAGAAACACGCATTTTTGTCTCCAGGCGAAGTTGACGCCGCACCGACCGTCATAAATACTCTTGAAGAACGTTGGCAACCGTCAATTCGGGTGCGAGTTTTGCGGTTGCCCAAAACCCTTTCACCTGGCTCGTTCTCGCAGGACCTTGCCTTTTCGGATCCCGCCGGACGAAACCACGACCTTTGTAGGAGGATTGCGACCATCGCAACGAAACAGCAGCAGCGCATCAACGAGCAGATCCGCGTGCCCCAGGTCCGCGTGGTTGGTGTTGACGGAAGTCAGTTGGGAATCATCTCGACCGACGAAGCTTTGGCAACGGCGCGAAGTTCGGGCCTCGACCTTGTGGAGGTCGCCCCGGACAGCAAACCCCCCGTTTGCCGGATCATGGATTTCGGGAAGTTCAAGTATCAACAGAAGAAACGCCAGCACAAGAGCCACACCCACCACCACAAGGTCAAGGAAATTCGCGTCCGCCCGAAAACGGGTGACCACGACATCAACGTGAAGGTGAACCGTGCACGAGGTTTCCTGGAACACAAAGACAAGGTGCTTCTATCTGTGATGTTCCGTGGTCGCGAGATCACTCACATCGAAGAAGGACAGCGGGTGATCACCCAGATGCTGGAACAGTTGGAAGACGTGTCGAAGGTTGAATCCGGTCCGTCTCGGCAGGGACGACGAATCATCTGCACCCTGGCGCCGAAGTAACCCACCCACCAGCAGGGATTCACCAAGCCACTTGAGGGGCCTGCGTGCCCTATCGACGACATGAGTCCTCCGCCAGAGGGGGAGCGATGCTCTCTTCGTTTTCTTGGCGAATTTCCCTCCCGGACGACCGCGAATCCGGCCGATCCCCCTTTCTCACGGCCGTGAACAATTTATAATGAAGGGCTATCCCAATAGGGTGGCGGCCTGCCGGAAGCCTCCTGCGGGGAATGTATCCCATATTCCAGAGAGATTGGTTTTCAATCATGCCCAAGCAGAAGACCCACAAAGGAACCAAGAAGCGCTTTCGTGTCACAGCGACGGGCAAGGTCAAGCACCGCCATTCGGGAACGAGTCACTTGGCTGCCCGAATGAGCCACAAACGCAAGCGGAATCTCCGCGGAACGACCTGCGTGGATGACACAGAGGCTACCAAGCTTCGCGAAGCCTTGTGCGGGTACAGTAACTAGAACGAGCTTTCGAGAGAGAGCTGGCAAAACGGGACGGGCATCCCAACGCTCCTGCGCCTCGGCGAGGAGGGCCTTGATCCCGCACCATCAAGAGAGGTTTGCCGATGAGAACCACCAAAGGGGCCGCAAGGACGAAGGCCAAGAACAGGCTCTACAAAAAAGCCAAGGGCTATCGGGGCGGCCGCCGAAATCTCCTTCGGTCAGTCAAAGAGACCCTGATCCGCGCCGAAGCATACGCCTTTCGCGATCGTCGAACTCGCAAGCGAGACTTCCGACGGCTTTGGATCGTCCGGATCAGTGCGGCCGTCCGAATGCACGGGCTTCGCTACAGCCAATTCATCGCGGGGCTCAAGAAAGCCCAGATCGAATTGGATCGCAAGTCCCTGTCCGAATTGGCAATTCACGACCCGGAGGCCTTCGAGGCCGTGGTCGAGAAGGTCAAATCCGTGCTCTAGGGTTTCACCCGAGACGCTCGAACAAAATGAAACAAGGCGGCCTGACATCAGGCCGCCTTGTTGATTTCTTGGCGAATCATGCATGGGCTCCGACTCTCCAGGGCCCCACGCTGGCGGCTCACCTTGACGGTTGCGTCAGTTCCAGCCATCGCCCTTGCGCCCGCAGCGTCGCTTCTCCGCGGTGGTCAACTTGTCGTCCATTCCGGAGATCTTCATCTTGATCGCCAGGCGGGCGAGCAGGGCGGCCTTGTCTGTTCCCAATTTCGACATAGCCCTTGACTTGTGGTTGTCGACCGTACTCGGGGCCAGTTTCAAGACCTTTGCCGCCTCAGGAACGGAGCATCCGAGGCTGCACAACCGAACGACTTCCTTCTCCCTTTCTGTCAACTCTTGTGCCATGACTCGCTTCCCAATAGAGGGTAAACGGGAGGTGTGCCACCCCCATTGTATACCGTATTGGGTCGATGTGTGTATACCCCACGAGGCACAAATCTCGCGAGGGGGGCCAAGGGACACTTTCGCCGAAGTCATGGCGGAAAGGCTCAGAAGGGGGGGTGAACCGCTCTAGCCCTGCGGCGCCCGGTAAGAGGCCATTTGGGCCTGATGGGCCTGAGCCAGGGCACGCTCGGCCTCGGCAATCCGACCTGCCTTCTGGCAGATCGTGCTCATGGCAACGAAGCTGAACGGATCTTCGGGCTCCAATTCGCAGACCTTGGTCGCATGCTCCACGGCCTCGTCATGCCGCTCGAGTTTCTGATAGAAGACGCTCAGCGCAGCATGGGCGAGCGCATAATCCGGTTGGTCGGCGGCCAGTTGCTCCAGCTTGGCAACCGCCTCCTCCAGCTGACCGTTCTCTTGGAGTTGGATTGCCTCGTCATACCGTTGCACTTCGCTCGACATCACCCGTTGTCCTTCATTCGACCTGATTGGGAAAAGAAATCTGCCCCCGTGGCAGTTTCCCCAGTCTACGCGGCTCGCTCCGATTCGGCTAGTGTGCGAAACGACTCCCCCCCAACCTGGCGAGAAAGCTGGCCACTCGTTTCCGCCGCCATCTGGGGGAATAGTATGCCGTATGTCGCAGGGGCGGTACGACGCGGCCCAGGCACGTCCTCCGCTCTCGGGAACGCTTGGCCATCCCCGTGCCGCCGAGGCCGCAGAATCCGCATATCGCCGTGGATTGTCGCGACCGGAACGACCGATACAGATGGATGGGAGTCGGTGCGCCAGAACACCGCATCGGGTTCGATGATTTCGACCCCAACGCACCGTCTTCTCTACTTACATCAGGGGGAACTATTGTGAAGATCCATCCGACCGCCGTTGTTGACCCAGCGGCGATTCTTGGTGATGACGTTCAAATCGGTCCGCTAAGCGTCGTGGAAGGCGACGTCGTCATTGGCGACGGCTGTCAGATCCAACACCATGTTGTGATCAAGAACGGAACGACGCTGGGCTCGGGTAATGTTGTGTGCGAAGGCGCCGTACTCGGAGGTCTGCCCCAGCACATCAATGTTCCCGACCGTCCGGGACGCCTGTCGATTGGTGCGGGGAACATGATTCGCGAGAACGTGACGTTCCATCGCGCCATGGCCGAAGACGGCGAGACCATCATCGGCGACAACAACCTGTTCATGGTCAACTCCCACGTGGCACACGATTGCCGCGTGGGGAACCACACGATTTTCGCCAACAACTCGATGCTCGCGGGGCACGTGACCGTGGGCGACCGCGCCTATTTCTCCGGAGCGGCTGCGGCCCATCAATTCTGCCGTATTGGCACCCTCGCCATGGTTGGCGGCCAGGCCCACGTGAACAAGGATGTCCTTCCTTTCGTCACCCTCGACGGGCTGAGCAGCCACGTGGTGGGCCTCAATACGATCGGCCTTCGCAGGGCGGGCTACACCTTGGAGGACATCCGCCAGTTGAAGCAGGCCTACCGGATCATCTATCGCAGCGGTCTGAGTTGGAATGACATTCTGCAGCAGCTTCAGGAGGAGTTTCCGGAAGGCTGCGCCGCTCAGTTCCACCAGTTCATGGCGACGACCACCCGAGGCATCATGACCGAACGCCGCCTGCCGCCGGGAGCCGTGGTTCGCATCCGCGACGAAGAACGTTCCGAGCCGCGACTTCGCACGCGAGCCGGGTGACCGCACTGCCAGGCGAGGGCACGAAAAAAACCGCACCGGGTCGTTTCCTGTCCGGTGCGGTTCTGGTGCTCGTGTCAGGGCAAGACAACGCCGCCTACTTGATGTTGGGAAGCTCTGCCAGGGCGGCCTCGATTCGATCGACGGGATAGGCGAAGTCTTCCAATTCCCCGGCGAAATAGCGATCGTACGACCCCAGGTCGCAAAGGCCGTGTCCGCTGAAGTTGAAGAGGATGCACTTCTCTTCGCCGGTTTCCTTGCACTTGAGGGCTTCCACAATGGCGCCGCGAATCGCGTGCGAAGTTTCCGGAGCGGGAATCGTTCCCTCGGTTTCGGCGAACAGTTTGGCCGCTTCGAAGCACTCCAGCTGATGGAACGCCGCCGCTTCGATCAAGCCCAACTGGGCCGCAAAGCTGACCATGGGGGCCATGCCGTGGTAGCGGAGTCCGCCGGCGTGGATGCCCGGCGGCACGAAGCTATGGCCCAGCGTGTGCATCTTGAGCAGGGGCGTCATTTTGACCGTGTCGCCAAAGTCGTAGCGATACTGGCCGCGGCTCATGGTGGGGCACGATTGGGGTTCGACGGCCACGAAACGAATGTCTTTGCCGGCGATCTTGTGGCGGATGAAGGGGAAAGCGAGTCCGGCGAAGTTGCTGCCGCCGCCCACGCATCCCACGACCACGTCGGGGTAGTCCTCGGCGATCTTCATCTGCTTCTCGGCTTCCAGGCCGATGATCGTCTGGTGAAGCATAACGTGGTTAAGAACGCTTCCCAGGGTGTACTTCGCATCGCCTCGGGTAACGGCTTCTTCCACGGCCTCGCTGATAGCCATCCCAAGGCTGCCCGGGCAATCCGGATCGGCAGCCAGAATGGCTCGTCCGGCGTTGGTCTCTTCGGAGGGGCTGGGCGTCACCTCGCCGCCCCAGACATGCATCATGCTGCGACGGTAGGGCTTCTGCTGATAACTGATCTTGACCATGTAGACCTTGCACTTGATGCCGAACTGGGCGCAAGCGAAGGACAGGGCGCTGCCCCACTGACCGGCGCCGGTCTCCGTGGTCAGTTGGGTCGTCCCCTCAATCTTGTTGTAGTAAGCCTGGGCCACCGCCGTGTTGGGCTTGTGGCTGCCCGCCGGACTGTGGCTCTCGTCCTTGTAATAGATGCGTGCCGGGGTGCCGAGCGCCTTTTCCAGATTGTAGGCCCGGACCAGAGGGGCGGGGCGCCAGATGGCCAGGACACGGCGAACGTCGTCGGGAATGTCGATCCATCGCTCCTGGCTCACCTCCTGGGCGATGAGCGATTTGGCGAAAATCGGCTCCAGATCGGCCGGCGTGACCGGTTGATTCGTGGCAGGGTGCAGCGGTGGCGGAAGCGGTTCGGGGAAATCGGCGAGGAGGTTGTACCACGCTTGGGGCATTTCGCTTTCCGACAACAAAATTCGCTTGGAACTCATTAGCTTCTCCTACCAATTCGTCACGTTCTCGGCCGGAAGGGCCGCGACCTCCGCACCCCCTCCCCGTCAATCGGGGAGGAAGCTTCCAGCGTAATCAATGGCCCAGCGTTTGTCGACGGTCGAGCCGAGGTAGGGAACGTTTCGACCGCGAGAGGGCGACAAGTTATAGTAGACGAGAGCACAACACCGCGATCTCCGTCCCCCCCGTCCGAGCCCCGCGAGCTGTCTCGTATGTTCCAAACCATTCCCCGGCCCCCTCGACTCGCCGTTCTGCTGGCAGCTCTTGTTCTGATCGGCTGGTTGCCCCTTGCGCAAGGGGCCGAGCGGAATGCCGCCTTGACTGCCGCCCTGAACTCGATCGTGGCCGATCAGCTCCAGATGCACGTGGATGTGCTGGCCGACGATGCCATGGAGGGACGCGAAGCGGGGACGGCGGGCGGACGGGCCGCGGCCGACTATCTCATCGAGCGACTCAATCAGCTTGGACTCGCCGGGGCGGGAAACCAAGACGGATACGACCAGTCCTTCGGTTCCGGCTACCGGAACGTTCTGGCCCTGTTGAAGGGGCGGGATCCGGAACTGGCGACTGAGACCGTCATCGTCTGCGCCCACTACGATCACATCGGTCGGGGAAGCCGGAAGACCAGCCTTGGAACCATCGGCGAAATCCACAATGGCGCGGACGACAACGCCAGCGGCGCCTCGGCGATCCTGGAACTGGCCGAGGCCTTCTGCTGCCTGCCCGAAGCGCCCCGCCGCTCCGTCCTGTTCGCCTTCTGGGATGCGGAAGAAAAGGGGCTCCTCGGTTCGAAGCATTGGGCCTCTGCCCCGACCGTGCCTCGGGAGGACCTTGTGGCGGCGATCAACATCGACATGATCGGACGGCTCCGCGACAACCAGATCACCCTGTTCGGCTCCCGGACCGGCGAGGGCTTTCGCCGTCTTGTTTCCACAAACAACGGGCCGTCGGACCTGCAGATTGACTTCTGCCGGACGCTGCAGGCGAATGCCGACCACTACCCATTCGTCCAGCGAGACATTCCGGTCCTGTTCGCCCACACCGGAGTTCACGACCAGTACCACCGCGAGACTGACGACGCCAACCTGATTGACTCCCTGGGGATGGAGCGGATCGTGCGGATGCTGTTCGGGGTGGCTTACGACCTGGCAGAACGACCGGATCGCGCCCGGTTTCGCACGGCCTGCCGGCGCGAAGTAGCGTCGGAACCAAGCCCGTCCGCTCCTGAAATCGGGGCCATCCCGCAACGGTTCGGTGTCGCCTGGGATCCACAACAGGCAGGCAAGGATGGCATCAAGCTCACGTCCGTGCGTCCGGGGTCGGCCGCCGACACAGCGGGAATCCGTCCCGGCGACCGGGTGCTGGAACTGGCCGGTCACGCGATCCATACAGGAGAAGACCTGGCAGGCGCGGTGCTTTCAGCCGTCAACCCGGTTCATGCCGTGGTCCAGCCTCGCGAGGGCGACGAGTCCCGCGAGGTGATTATTCAACTGGAAGGGAATCCGCTGAGGCTGGGAGTCACGTGGGAAGTCGACGAGGCGGAACCCGGGACGGTGGTCCTGAAGCAGGTCTTTTCCGGTTCGGCGGCGGCGCGGGCCGGTCTGCGGGCGGGAGACCGCGTCTACCGTGTGGCCGGGCGCGATTTCAGCGACGATAAGCAGTTCGCCCAGTGGGTCACCACTTTGCCCGGGCCCCTCGAACTCCTGGTGGAACGTGAGGGGCGTCTTGTGCATATCGTGGTTCATTTCGCGGACGAAGAAATCCAGCGAGCCGCATAGCGGCAGGAAGAGCCCTCTTGTTGCTGACGCAACACCGACCATTTTCCGGGGATGTCTGTTCTGATGGGAACCCCCCCGCGGAAAATGATCGGTGCCACCCACTCGTTACTTCTTCTTGTCGGGCTCGGCTTTCGGGGTTTGCTTATTCGCTTCCGGCTTTGGAGCCGCGGCCTTCTGCTTTTCGGCCTCGGCCATCAGGGCCTTTGCCTTTTTCTGCTCGGCCTGGGCGGTGCGGTGAGTGGCCAGGGCCGCGGCACGCTCCTCGGCAGCTCGTTTGCCTGCCTCCAGCGCGGCTGCTTCGGCTTTCTCGGCGGCCGCCTTCGCATCACGGAGTTGGCCCATCACCTCCAGCACGTAGCCCCGCTGCTTGGCGGCCTCTTCTTCCGCCTCGTTGCTGGCGGCGCGGGCCGACTCGGCGGCGGCCTTCTCGGCTTCCGCCCGGGCTCGAGCCTGGTTGGCCGCCTCGCGACTCATCTCCGCCGCCCGCCGTGCGGCATCGAGAACCTTCTGCTGCTCCGCCACGGCAACCTGCTGGCGTGTGGCCTCCGCCTGGACTCGTTTGGCCTCGGCCTGGGCCGCTTCCACGTTCTGCCTGGCCTGCTCAAGGGCCTGTTCCAATTGGCGGAGTTCCTCGCGCCGGATCTCGAGTTGTTGCTGTTGAGCTTCCAGTTCGCCCTTCTGCCGCTCAATCGTTTGCTTGGCGAGTTTGGCGGCCTCGATGGCCGCGGCCGAGGCTTCCTTTTCCGCCTTTGCGGCTTCCAGGGCCACCTTGGAGGCCTCCTGCTCCTTCTTGGCGGCTTCCTTCTCGGCCACAACCGCGTCCAGGGTCGCCTTCGCTTCCTGCCTGGCCTTCTCGGCCGCTTCCCGGTCCGCCTTGGCCTGGGCGGCCGTCCGTTGGACCTCCTGCACGATATTCTCGGCCTTCGTTCGAGCCTCCTCGGCCTCGGACTTCACGGCCGCAGACTTCTCGATCGTTGCCTTGGCATCTTCAAGTTTCTGTTTGAAGTCGGCTTGCTGCTTCTCCACTTCCGTTCGAGTGGTTTTGGCATCGGCCAGTTTCTTCTTGGCGTCGGCCACCATGGCAGCAGCGTCGGCCTTGGCCTTCTCGGCAGCCTCTAGTTTCTCGGCCGCCTCGCCCTTGTCCTTCGCCGCCGCCGCTCGTTCTGCTTCTACCTGCTTCAGCGTGGCAGCCGCCTCGGTCTTGGCTGTCTCGGCCGCCTTGGTTGCCGCCTCTGCCGCGATCCGCTCGTTCTCGACTTTCGCGAGGGCTTCTTCGCCCGCCGCTTTCGCTGCTGCCGCTTCCTTCTGTTGCTGGTCTGCCTCGTCTCTCAGCGACTTGGCCTCGGCAAGGTGTTCCTCCGCTTCCGCGCGGGCGTTGGCTGCGTCTTCCTCTGCGGAAGTTAAGTCCTGTTCCAACTTCGCAATATTCGCCGTGAGGTCATCGATTTCCTTGGAGTTGCCGCATCCTGATGCGAAGAATAAAGCCAGAATGAGGATAATCGAGCTGGTTCGGAACATGGCATCCTGCCTGTTTCTTGGAGGGGAACCGGATTAATGAAGAGGTCATCTCGAAGGACGGCAGTACGTCACAATCGAGACAAAAGGAACCCTGCGTAATATAGATCGACAAGAGAAAACAGGAAGACCACAAAAAGAAGGCAAGCATGGACAGCCATTTTTGTCCCCCTCTCTACCTCAAACAGAACTTGGATGACCTCGAATTCCAGCTCTCATGGGGCAGAAGGGTGGTGTTTCGAGAAGGAGTGGAGGTGGTCTGAGTTTGTGGTGAAGGACGCTGTAGGGGGGGTGAGCGTGGGATGGGGAGGAATTCGCCTCGCCGATCCTGGCCAAAGGAAGGCGTTCGATACGACACAACCATTTCTGATGCGTCCGCCCGTGGGTCGCCGCGCTGCGCGGACTTGCTGCCGGAGAAAGCCCGTGCATTGGGGCACTCCGACTGTAGCCGCCGGCGCGAGCCAGGGAAAAGGCGGTGGCGAAGCAATACCGTTTCCTGGTAGTCTATTGGTCTCGAAGGGACATGCATGCCGTGAACGACCAGGAAAAGACCAAGGAAGAACTGATTGCCGAGTTGGCTGCGTTGCGTCGACAGGTCACCAAGGAAACCGGGTCGCAGCAATCGGCGACGGAAGCAGCCCTTATTCAGGTAGCTCCCATCGGCATTCACCACTGTGATACCGAAGGCCGGATCACCTTCGTGAATCAATTCCAAGAGGCGATTACGGGATTCACGGCCAAGGAACTGGTGGGCACCTACGTCGTTGACCGCATGGCCCCTGGGCCTGAGCGGGACTTCTTCTCTTCCTACCTCAAGTATCTCGCCTCGGAACAGCCCACGCCAACACCCTACTTCGCCAAGAACATCAGGAAGAACGGCGAGTTTTTCGAGGCCCGTGTCGACTGGAACTACATCCGCAACTCGCAGGGAGAGGTCACGGGCTTCGTGAGCGTCGTGTCCGACGTGACGGAACAAAGGCGGATCGAAGCGTTGCAACACGAACATCGAGTGCTCCGGAAGATGTTGGCAGCTCAAGATCGGGAACGCAAGTTGGTCGCCTACGAGATTCACGACGATCTGGCCCAGAAATTGGTCGGCGCGGTGATGCAGTTCGAGGCGTTCGAACAGCTGCGCGACGGCGATCCTCGACAGGCATCCGACTGTTTCAGTGCGGGCTTTCATTTGTTGAGAAAGTCCCTGTCGGAAACGCGCCGCTTGATCGCCGGCCTGAGGCCGCTGGTTCTTGATGAGAGCGGCGTGCTGGCGGCAATTGGCCAACTCATCCGCGATGTGGAGAATCAAGGCGATCTCGAAGTGGAATTCCATAGCGACGTCAAGTTCAAACGCCTGCAACCGCTCGTTGAGAACGCGATCTTCAGGATTGTCCAGGAGAGCCTCACCAACATCCAGCACCATAGCCAAAGCGGCACGGCACTGGTCAAGATTGCCCAAGACGGCGATCGCGTTCGAATCACGATTCAGGATCGCGGGATTGGCTTTGATCTCAGTCGCGTCAAAGAAAAGTGCTTCGGCCTGGAAGGCATCCGGGAGCGTGCACGAGTGCTTGGAGGGTGGGCCACCATCGACAGCGCACCGGGCCAAGGCTCTCGGATTGTCGTCGATTTGCCGGTCGTGATCAGCGACGTCGAGACACCGTAGCCCGGACGACTTCAGCGCCTGCACGCAGCGTGCTAGCTGAACAGCCCCCCAAGAGGGAGCTGGTTGTTTCTGGTACAATTTCTGTCCGCTCATACTGCCGTACCAGGGTGTCTGCTAACGAGCGCGCTTGTGTCTTCCCTGCTAGTGGAAGGAATCAACGGCAAAAGACCTGCGCAATCTATCGTTTCACCTCTATTCGTGCGAGTTCGTCACCCCACCAAGGCGTCTCACGCCAATCGTACAGAAGCAATGGCAATTGTGGTCATTGGCGTGAGCAGAGAGGACGCATCGACTCTCGGAACGGTCATGCTTATACTTACCTTGCTTCGTCGGAAAATGCCAAAGGGGCAGCCACTTCGGCCACGAAGAACCGCGCGCTGACGGACGCTTGGCATGAACGCGAATGGCAGTTGCCCGTGCGAGCATGAGTTGGTCGAGTATTGCAGCGGACGGTTGGAGCCAGCCCGTGCGGAAGAAGTGCAGCAGCATCTCGAAGAATGTGAGACTTGCTCGCGGGCGACGAAGAGAATCAAAGCTCAGCTCTCGCCGTTGATTGACAACGACGCGTTCCCGTCGTCACTTGCGTTGGAGTCAACGGTTCTGCTTGCGACGCAGGAAGGGGAACTCGAGGAAGCCTCGATCGACCACTTGCTGTTCAGCGAGCCCCAGGACGCGCGGGCCATGGGACGCCTGGGCAAGTACGACGTCTTTCGACTGATCGGTCGGGGCGGAATGGGTGTTGTGTTCCAAGCCCAGAACGAACAGCTTCGCCGCGATGTGGCGATCAAGATTCTGAACCGATCGCTGTCGGCGAGCCCCGTCGCGCGGCGGCGTTTCATCCGCGAGGCGCGCGCTGCCGCGGCCATCAGCCATCCCAACGTGGTGATCATTCACGATGTGGACGAACACCGCGGCATGCCCTACATCGTGATGGAACTGGTCACTGGCCGTACGCTCCGGGCTGAAATTCGCAGCTTGACGACACTGGATCCGCTCCGCGTGATTCGTTTGAGCGCCCAGATCGCCCAGGGGCTTGCCAGCGCCCATGCTCAAGGTGTGATTCACCGCGACATCAAGCCGGGCAACATCATGCTCGAACATGACGTCGATCGTGTGAAGATCACGGACTTTGGCCTTGCGCGAGCCGCAATTGACAACGTCGAATTGACATCGCGCGAGCTGGCGGTCGGAACGCCCGCCTATATGTCGCCGGAACAGATTGCAGGCAAGGAGGTCGACGGACGCTCCGACCTTTTCGCAATGGGCTGCGTCATGTACGCCCTGCTCACCGGGCATTCGCCTTTCCACGGCCACACCGCGCTGGAGATGGCCAGGAAAGTGGAAACGCACAATCCTCGCAACCTGCACGTGCTGGATTCTTCGATTCCGAAATTCCTGGCCGACATCGTCGAGAAGTTACTCCAAAAGGACCCGGAGGCCCGTTTCCAGTCCGCAGCCGAGGTGGCCGACATCCTCAATCGGCACTTGGCGGCGCTCAATCAGGCGCCGTCCAATCAGTTGGCATATCTGCTGAACGCGGGCGAACTCGACAAGAACGCTCCCCCCAAGAGGCCCTGGCGTTTGCTCCAGGTCGGCGGCGTTCTCTTTATGATGATCGCTGTTTCAGCAGTTCTTGGCATTGCTCTGCTCCGGCCAGACGTCCTTGGCGGCAGTAGGGGACCTGCTGCCAAGGATGAGATCGAGAAGACATCGCTCGCGGATAGCACCACCATTCCCAATGAAATCACCGTGTCGAAACTCGGCGAGGCAGACTTTCCCTCGCTGCGCGAGGCGTTGGCGGCCGTTGACGAGAAGAACACAATGGTTCGGGTGTTGGACGATGCCACGTACCAAGGTCCCTGCGAGATCGGTGGCGCGAAACACGAGGGGTTGCAACTGATCAGTGAACAGCAGGCGACACTAGAAGTGCCCGCAGACATGGAGGCTGAGCACCACACGATCAGTCTGCGCGGTGCGAGCGATGTGATCGTGAAGGGATTCAACATCGTGGCAAACGGCAACGGGCACGCCGTCTTCGTCGGCGGCACCGCCAGGGGCGTCGTCTTGGAAAATCTCCATTGCGAAAGCCTTGCAACCGACGGGCCGCACGCCACCGTGCAGATATACATCTCCTCCGTTGCCGACGGCCATGCATTGCTTCGCATGACAGGCTGCCGGATCACCAACCGCGGTCTGTCTCAGTGCGTGTGGATCCATGAACCCAGCCATGACGTGGAAATCACCGGCAATCTCTTCTCCGCCCACGAAACCGCCCTTGCCCTGTGGGACTCCTGCCGGCGGTTGACGATTTCGCACAACGTGTTCCTGCAGGGTCAGGACGGCATTTCGTTAGCCATCCTCAAGTGGCCCGACGATTGCCACATCCAGATATCGAACAACACCTTTTTCGGTTCCAACTCGTGGGTTTCTTTCGCCGGCGACTCCCTTTCCCAAGGCAAGGTCGAAATCGTGAACAACTTGATTCTCGGCTGCGAGCGTCTCGGCATGAGTGACGAGCAGTTGCCGCTCGCGCCGGACGCCTGGCGCTTTCGCTGCAACCACTGGGAACGGGGAGCCCACACGGCGGCCAACGCGGGTCAGGATGGTCGTATCGCTCGGATGCACGAAATCGGTGAGTTGACCATCTCGCGAGACGCGAACGACGCCGATTTCCTCATGCCCGCAGCAGGTTCCGATTTACTCACGTCGGGAGCCGGAAATGGATACCCGCCCTTCGTTGGCGCGAAGGATCGCTCGGATTAGCGTCGGTATGCCGATGCGATGCGTGCCGGCGGAGACAAGGTTGAAGACCGAAGGCTGAAAGACGGCACAACAGGGGCTTTCGTCGCATCGAAATCGGTTTTCCCCACCCAATCGATCTCGCATCAGAAACCCACAGCCTGCCGTCTTCAGCCCTCGCCCAGCACTTCAGGGAGTTCGCAGCTCTCGAAAGTCACGTCCTTTTCACTTTGAGAATAGACCAGGAAGCCTGACAGGTGCATCATGACAGACGAATTGAATCCGTACAGTATGAAGAGCCGGTATTTGCGGGAGACGAACGTCTACTTGACGGAGCAGGCGACCGATGAGCGACTCGCTCAGTGGTTTCTTGGTGAACCCTGCGACGAGACGCCCCATGCCCCTCTACGTGCCGTCCACGTGGGGCCCTGCCTGCGCAACGGTGGCGCCGAACACCAAATCATGGACCTGCAGAAGTTTCTGAATCCAGGCGTAATCCGATTGAAAAAGTTGATCGTCACCGAGCAGGATTCCGTGGACCCCTTGTTGTCGGAGCGACTCCATGTGGACATCGAAATTGGAGGCGCTGAGACTTTGCGCCGCGCCAGCCAGGAGTACGATATCGTGCTTTTCTGGGGACTGGCTCTCGATAAGTGGCTTGCCGAATCTCCGCCCAAGCTATGTGTCTACATGGCCCATGGTGACGGGGCTTGGACCCAGGCGATCCTCGACGAGAGCTTGCAGGTAACGGACCATGTGATCGCGGTCAGCCAGCGAGTCAGAGACACCGTGTGTTGCGGAGCGCCGACGACCGTCATTCTGAACGGGGTGGACGCCGCTCGTCTCGCCCAGTCGCGTTCGCGTCGTGACACGCGCACCATGCTCGGTTTCACCGATGACGATTTCCTCTTGGGGTATGTCGGGCGTTTTTCGCCTGAAAAGCAGGCCCACTTGCTGATTGAGACATTGCGCCGTTTGCCATCCTGCTACAAGGGGCTGTTCGTCGGCTGGGGACCGCTTCAAGCAGAATTGCTCCAGATGGCGAACAACTATATCCCGAACCGCTACGCGTTCGTCGACGCCAGCGAGTACCTGGGCGACTTCTATCACGCCATGGATGCATTCTGCCTGTTGTCGGCTCAAGAGGGCTTTGCGCTCGTGATGATCGAAGCAATGATGTGCGGGCGTCCGGTTGTCGCGACCCCCGTCGGCGCCGTCCCCGAAGTCATTCGCGATGGCCGGAACGGTCTCATCGTTTCGGATCAGCCGCGCGAGATCGCCAAGGCCGTCACTGAACTGCGCGAGCTGCCCGCTTGGGCTCGTGGGCTGGCAGATGTCGGTCGCGAGTATGCGCAACAATACGGCCACGCCCGCCGGATGGCTCGCGAATACGAGAATCTGCTCAGCCGATTGTGGGAAGAGAAGTTCCGCGCCGCGGTCTAGACGCTGTTGCAAGAATGGCAATTACCCGGTTGGACGTGACGATAGAGCCGAATCACTTCCTCCTGCTCATACCGGAGCAACTTCACCGGATGCACGAAATCGTGGGTCGCAAGCAAGGCCATCAATTCGTCGAGCGACTGGTCCCGTTGTTTGCCCCACAAGGCGATACCGTTGGAAACGCCGACACGGGATGTGCGATGCAAGATGGCCGTGGGAATCGCCACCTCGTGCCAGACACGACGCAGATGGAGCAGGTCAACGGTCAATTCGCGAAGGAAGTCGGTTCGCATCGCAAGCCAGTCGACGAATCCGTAGAACAACGGCAATCGCGGCTGCTCCGGGGGCACGGCGCCCCGATAGCGGACCCAGTTGGTCGCCAGTCGGTCGCCACGGAAATAGCTGGCGACTTGGGCGAACTTCGGGAAGACGGAGTCGTGGCTGGCCCACATCCAGGACGTCATTTCCCGGAAACAGTACGAGATCGGCGGCGCGACGCAGTCGAACTCTTCGAACCACGACCGCAGAGAAGACGCAGTCAGGCGAGGCGAAAGCAAACAGTCATCTTCGGTGAATACAACGCAGTCAAATCCGTCACAGACTGCCGCTGCCTCGATCCAGCGAGGAACAGTCGAGTGGACAACTGCCGGATGTGGGCCAAGTGCGGCATTTCCACACAAGCAGCCGGCGTCACCGGCGGGGGGAATCCACGTTTGGATGATGTTCCGATAGGACGGATCCGGCTCGCAGGTAGGGCTGATAGCAAAGGCAATGTCGGCGAATTGAGGGCCGTACAGCCCATGCAAGAGCGATCGATTCGCATAGGATTCGTCGAGCGCACAATTGATCACCAGCAACGTCCGAAACATCGTGCGATCCAAGGCTCGCGTGGTGATTGCGTTGTCCAAAGACATTCACGGCCACAGGCAGTATACCTGGAAACCGGCCGAAAGATCGCCCCTCGGATTAGCGGGAGACCAAGCCACGGACTGCCGAGGCTATCCACCCTCGGGCAACGCATAATACGCGCACTCGGCAAAGAACAACTCCGCCATGTTGAGCTTGTCGTAATCGTAATGGCAGATCGCCCGGCGGACTTCTCCGAAGCCGTCGCGATAGCCGGCCTGGGCGATCATGGCGGCGGCGGCGAGCGGATTGCGCATCCTTCCCGCCTCATAGCCCTTGCGCCGCCCCAGAAGCTTCCGGTCGCCCTTGGACGCCATTTCCTCAGCGTCGGCTTGGGTTTTCTGAGGGAACCAGTCGGCGTATCCTCTCCGCCACCGTGCGTGGCCGAACACCTTCGTGTCGTTGTTGTCGAACAACTTGTACGTCCCCATCGCGGCCAGGGCGCCGCGGGCGTTGATGGCAAGGCCAGCCCGGTATTGCACCCCGCCGTTTTCGTCCGTTTCCCATTCGGCAAGCCGCGCCAGGGCGCCCTGCGAACCAACATAGATCCACAACAACGCGCGATCGATATTCGGAATCTGGTCGTGATCGTAGGGGTATCCCTCCGCGCAGATTTCAAGGCGTGTCTTGCCGGTCTTGGGCGAACGCTCCTTCATCGCTTCCTGGTAGCGATCCAACCAGACAACGTCGCCAGTCACATCGTGCATGGCCCTGAGGATGAACAGGTACATGACGGCCCCGTGGTGGCGGAACAGCTTGAAATCGCCACGAGATTGCCCTCGGAACGCTCCGTCGCAAGGGCATTTCCAGTCGGCGGCTTCCAGGGCTTCGGCCACCTCCTTCATCTTCTCCACGACGATCTTCCGCTCGTCTTCGGTAGGAATACCGCTCATGGCATAGGCATGGAGCCCGTAGAACCACGGGTGAGTCTGATCCTGGGAACCCATCGCGTAATGGCACTTGCCGTCCGTCCCGACGCCGCGAGCGATGAACCCCGGCACGTCGGAGACCGATGCGCAGGTAAGCAGACCCTTGGCGAGACGCCGCGCCAACTGGCGATCGGCCGACGCTCCGCTGCGTCGAGCCCGTTCACACATGGCCACGAGATACGTGCCGGTGAACATGGGCCCGTTCTCGATAGGGCTCCACCAGCCAATGGCGTTGGGCCGTCCCAACCGGCAATCCTCGGGCGTGGGCAACTCTCCCACGTAGTCGTGAATCAGCCCGTCGTCCCCAATGAACTTGCTCCACAGCGCCTCGTGGGCCTTCTCGACCGCTGCCGTCAACTGCGCAGGGGAGATCGCAGGCAATGGCGCAGCTTCTCCAGCGCACAATGTGGAAATCGCCAACAGGCAGACGGTCGAGCCAAGCAACACGATTTGTAGTGAGCGATGTCGGACCACAGTCTTCTCCGGTTTACATCGGATGATTACGGCAATACGACGGTGCGACACGAGGCGGGTCGCACGAATCTCGGGGCGAGAGCTATTTGGAACCGTCCTTCTTCAGCTCGACCTGGTCACGCTCGACGAGCATCATGGGGCTGTCCCATATTGGCAGTGCCTTGAAGGCGGTGTTTCCGGCATCGCTCTTCCAGGCGGATCGATCAAGTTCGTACACCTTGCCGGTGATCATCTCCACGTAGACCGGGTCCTGGAAGGTCGCTCCTTGGATGGTCAGATCGACCTGGTCCCAGGCCAGGTCGTCGCTGGGGATCTGATCGCCGTACCACAGCAAGGCCACCGCGGTGCCGGCTTTCTCGAATCCGGCAACCGTGATCGGGCGAGGCGACTGCGACTCGCACTCCAGCAGTCCGACCGGTTTGACCGCATCGTCGAAGAAGCTCATCATGTGCTGCACGGCGTAGTAGGTGGGACGCTTGTAGATGAACTGGAGCAGCAGGTTCGAGCGGATCAGGCCGAACGACTGGAGCATGTTGGGATACTTCAGATCGATCATGGTGAAGACGCTCGAAGGGATGCTGCGGACACGGTCGCCGGCCATGCGGCGGAGATTCCACTTCGGCTGACTGTACTCGGTCCAGGGATAGAAGGCCAGCGCGTGGGTCCACTCCAGGATCGACGGGCAGCCGACCTCGCCCTGGTACACCTTGTACTTGGGACTGACGGCCGTCAGTTCCTTCTGCATCTTCTCGACGGTAGGATAGGTCGTGTCGGGATTCCGCGTATAAGGGTGGTAGACCCAGTAGTCGACCAGGTCCAGCTTGTTGGCGTTCTTGAGAGCCTCCAGCACGTCGTGGCGATCGGAATCGCGGATGGCCGTGACGAGGATGACCGCATCCGGCTGAATCTTCTTGATGAGCTCCGCCGTGGCCAGCACCATGATTGCGTAGTCTTTGCCCTGCCCGAACGGTTCGTTCCAGATTTCCCATTCGTTGATCACGTCGCGGTAGCGAAGGACGGTTGCCTCCACGTACTTGAGCCAGGCGGCCATCGCCTCCTCGGAGTGGACGATGGGGCCGAGGGTGGAACCGAGTTGGATGGTCGACTTGTAGATCGGGTTGCCGTAGCACAGGCACATCCAGGGCTTGACGCCTTGTTCGTTCAGACCGTAGACACCTTCGTCGAGCCAGGCGAACTCGTAGACGCCCTTCTGCTTTTCACACTTGGCCCAACCGCTCTGCAACCGGCCGTGTTTGGCGCCCAGTTCGCCCACGTAGTCCTTGTAGACGCTGAACTTGGCCTGGTCGCGGTCGAGAGTTTCGCAGCCGATGGACCAGTCGGACGACTTGATTTCGTTGGCATGGCGTGTGGCCATCCATCCGATTTGTTTCAGTTCCGGCCCGGAGTCTTTGAA
Organism: Thermoguttaceae bacterium; assembly: GCA_963674575.2. Lineage (GTDB taxonomy): Bacteria > Planctomycetota > Planctomycetia > Pirellulales > Thermoguttaceae > JAAYAY01. Next base: position 1,118,455 of record CAXXQT010000003.1, on the reverse strand, counting down.
CTTCTTCCAGGTGATGCAGCGATAGGTTCTGCCTTTCGTCTGTCCCAAGGCCGCCGGACACAGGGCCAATGTGACCAGGATGCTGCAGATCAGTTTGCTCATGCTTGTTCTCCAGTTGAGGCTGTAGGCGGTAGACTGGAGGCTGTAGGTTCTGAGACGAGGATGATTGCCGAACAGGCCCCTTGTCTTGCAGCCCTTCGGTCTTCAGTCTTCAGCCTTCGGTCTTGTTTACTCCGTCATCCGTTTTCACTCTGAGATTTCTTGCTTTCCCGTCCGCACGCTGTACATGGGATAGCCAATCCTCCGGCAGGCGTCGATCGTTTCCGTATAGGGCGTGTCGCACACGTCGACGAAGCCGTTCTGAAAATTCTCGCCGTCGTCGCGGCCCGTGGTGGCCTGGTCGCCGAACTGGTGCCAGTGGGTGCCGACGACCAGCGGGTTTTCGAGGGCGCTGCGGACGTATTTTTCGTAGGCCGCCCCGCGGGCCATCTGATCGGCTACGGGCCGCAGGGTGCCGTGGAACTTGCCCCGGTCCAGGGCGCCGAAGTGGAACTCGCCGATTAGCACCGGCTTGTCGATTCCCTCGGGTAGACGCAGGTCGGTCAGGCTCTCCGCATAGCGATTCACGCTGACCACGTCGCTGTACAGGGCAGCCGTTCGAAACACCACCGGGTGACTTGAGGCGGCGAACCGGCAGCCAAGATAGAGGCCTTCCGGATCCACTTCTTTGACCGCCTCGCGACACTGGCGGAAGTAGGCATCGGCGATCTTTGGAAGAAAGGCGGCCAAGTCGGGACCGGCATACTCGGCGTCGGGCTTGGCGGTCGACTGGAGGATCGCGTCCCACGAGGCGTACTCGGTATGCCACGCGGCGTTGAGCTTTCCGATCGTCTCGTATTTCGCCTTCAGGTCGCCGACCAGGACCTTCTTGGCCGGCTGATTGGCGGGCGACACGAGGACGGCCAGACCGAGGGCCGATTCGGTACGCCCCCAGTTCAATTCATTGCCCGGGAAGTAGCCCAGGCACCACGGATCGCCCACGGCCTTGCCACGGTGCAATTGGACTTCCTTGATCAGCGTGGCCTTGAAGCTCGGATCAAACACGTCGGGAAACTTGCCCCAGTAGCCGCTGCTGCCCTCGATCACCCGGCTGTCGTCGTGGATCGTGGCCACGTAGCCTGTGCCGCCGGGCGTGTCCTCCGGCGGCGAGTCGACGCTGTAGACCGTGGCCGTGTAGGGCGTTCTGCGTTTCAGGTAAATGGCTGGCTGGGAACAGTTGGCCATCGTGTTCAGGCCCCAACTCCGCAAGCGGCGATGGGTCACGCCGGTGAAGGCCTCGGGCCAGTCGGCGCCGTACTTGCGCAGCAGGTTCGCGCCCGTAAAGTTGTAGGTCTCGGCGCCTCGCTCGTAGAGTCCTGAAATGGCCCACGTGCTCCGTCCATAGAACTGGGCAAACGGCGAATCGGGCGCCGGGAGATCGGCAAACAGAAAACGACGCCCGGTGATCGGTGTGTAGCCGCACGACCAGGTGACCCGGACCAGCCCGTGCGACCAGAAGAGGTGTCCCTCGGGATCGACGAACCACCACTTGCCTTGCCACTTGGCGATACGAAAGCGTCCGGTCGCTTTCAGTTGGGGCCCGTCGGCCCATCCGCCGTATTGATCCCAACCTTTCGGGCCCTCATGGGCCGCCAGGTCAGCCGCCTCCTGGGTGCGGTTTTCGGCCAGATCGGCCTGGGAATGGGTCTTGCCGGGCCAGTCCTTGTGGATGTACTGGCCGAACCGGTCGATCATGGGAAACAGGTCGGTCAGCTTCTCGGGCAAAGGAAAAGGGGAGTCTTCTCCGCTACAGAGATCCGAGACCTCGTATTCGTAGTCGGCCCCGGGATGGTAGACATAGACGGAGATGCACGCCACGTTGCTTGCGTCCAGGCTCTCCTCGCGACTGCTGCCTCCGCCCGGAGTCCCTCGCATTCCACGAAACGCCATCCTGAGCGATTCGGGAGGCAGGCTGGAAAGGGAGACCTTCAGCGTCTTTTCCTTTCCGGGCAAGATGCTCGTCGAGTGAATGACGCAGCCCTTGCGTTCCGTGCGGTTGGCATCCGGATTGTCGAGAGCCAGATGCACATTCAATGGGCGGCGGCCGACATTTTTCACCTTTGCCTCGACATAGCCCAACCCGGTCATGTCCCAGCCTCCGCTCGGTGCCTGAAAAGTGACCCCCGGCCGACTATTGCTCTTGGTCACGCGAACACGCACGGTCGAGCCGCTTCGTTCGATCTGGGCGTCAGGCGTTGCCGCGGCCGTGTCGATCGCCTTGGAAGCCTCGAAGGCCGGTCGCTTCGGTGCGGCAGCGGCGGGCGGGGCAAGCGATACGGGGCTGCTCAGCTCTTTGCCGGGGGCCGGTGGAGTCAACTGCCAGAAGACGATCCCGTTTTTCGCGAGTCCCGAATGGGTGAGCGTGACGGCGCCCTCGTCGGGTTTCAACGAGATCTCTTCCAGCTTCTCCAGTCCTCCCGGGTAGTCCGGATTGGTCACACGGTTGCTATGATTCTCGTCGATCAGATATTTCACAACCTTCAGCTTACCATCGCCCAGGCCGGTGAACACTGCCGGGAGCTGATCGATGCGAACGGCAACATCCTTGGAGTCGCCGTAGTTGACCGCTTGCACGGACAGGCCGCCACGGCAAACCGAGGCCAAGACGATTTCGTCCTTGGCGAGGGAGTTCTCGACCGCGATTTCCCAGCCCTTGTGCATGCTGAGCAGCTTCATGGAACAGCCTGACGGCAATAGGTGGAATTCGTCGGCCTTCGTGTCCGGTTCGTTGGGCCCCTCAAACCACATAAACCGCGTCTGGATCGTGCTGTCGTGGTATTGCACCCAAGGCATGATCTTGACCGACGGACTGTAGAAACTGGTGAAGTAGAGCGACTTGACCAGCGCTGCGGCGTTGATCAAGTTGTATTGGGTCTGGCCCGCCTTCATATGGTAGGGATCGTGTTCGGTGATGAACATGGGCAGGTCGGTCGGCAGGCCGTTCAGCAAAAGCATCTGCGTCACCTGCTCTTGCCGATGGGCGGTCTCGGCATAGCGATTGTGATATTCGTGCCAGGTGACGAAGTCCAGCTGTTTGTCCGGCGAAGGATCCTGGCTGAAGTTTTCGAAGAAGCGACTCAGGGCGGTCATGGCGCTGCGCACCGCATTCGGCCCACCCACCAGAAGGCGATCCTTACCCTTGAGGCCCAATTCCGCGTTCACCTCACCTACCGCCTGATAGGCCAGCCGATAGAACCGGTAGTACTCGTCGGGCGTGCAGCCGATGAATCCCGAGCATCCGTATTCGTTGCAGACTTCGATGTAGCGAACGTTCGGACAAACCTGCTTCGACATCTTCACTGCGTGTTTGAAGATGGTCTTCCAGTCTTCCATGGTCACGCCGAGCTTGCCGTCGAGAATGTCCCGCTCGTAGCGGCGAATGCACAGCAAAAGCTCGTCGCTGTGCCGGCCGAAGGCCTTCAGGTAGTCGTGGAAGTGCACATTCGTCTCGGTCTCCCAATCCCAGCTTTCCTTGAACTTCTCCGGCGCATTGTCATACTTGTGCACCCCGATCCGGAAGTTGTCGTCGTACTTTCGAGTGCGGTAGTCCCACATCTCATCCAGGTTCAGCCAGCAGCGTGTCACCTTCGCCTTGCCCAATTCCCGCTCGCTCACTTCGGCCAGCACCGGGGCCGGAGCCTTCTGGATCGACGTGTTGCGGTAGCCGGCCAGATCGGGAAAGGGCCGAAAGTACTTCGAGGCGTCGATGGTGCGGGTGATGGGCTTGTCAGCCCACGCCTCCAATGGCCGGAAGGCAACACAAAGGCACAACGCTGCAAGACAGGTGACCGTTTTTGTCATGGTTTATCTCCAGTGGCAGTTGAACCGCAGAATATCGAACAAGGAATGTCCAATCACGAAGTACTCCATCCCCATTCCTTCGACATTCTGCGGTTCCTTGTTGGATATTCTGCGGTTCACCGAGTCTCCATGAACCGCAGAACACCAAACAAGGAATGTCCAATCACGAAGTGCTCCACGCCCATCCCTTCGATATTCGATATTCAGCGGTTCAGACTCTTACACCGCGCAATCGGGTGGCACCAATTGGATATCGAGCCCGCCCGACACCAGCAGCGACGAACCGGTAATGTTCCCTGCCTTTGCAGACGCAAAGAACGCCGCAGCTTCCCCAATATCTTCGGGCGAAGATTCCTTGCCCAGGGGCACGTTCTTCCAACGGCGCTGCTTGATTTCTTCCGGAAGGGTGTCCCAACGTTCCGTGTAGATGTAGCCGGGGATCACGCAGTTGACGCGAATGCGGTACTGGGCCAGTTCGACGGCGATGGCCCGGGTGAGGCTCTCCACGCCGCCCTTCGAGGCGATGTAAGCAGCACGATCGCCCAGGGCCCGGCCGGCCGTGTTCGATCCGATGTTCACGATAGCTCCTGCGCCCCGATCTCGCATCTGCCTGGCGGCGTATTGGGCACAGAGCGCGTAGCCGCGAAGATTGACGGCCAGGACCTCGTCGAAGAAGGTGATCGGCATGTCGAGAAACTCGTGTCCCAATCCCAGGTGGCAGGCATTGTTCACAAGCACGTCGAGTCCGCCGACCTGCTGCTGAATGGAGGCAAACGCGCCGGCCACGCCTTCCTCGTCGGCCACGTCGAAGGCGAGAGGCAGGTAGCGGTTGCCGTCGGTCTGAAGCTCTTTCACCACCTTCTCCACCTGCTCCGGCGAGCGACCATGGACGAAGACGGTCGCCCCGTAGCCAGCGAAGACTTTCGCCATACCCAGCCCTGTGTTCCGTGCCGAACCGGTTACCAGGACGTTCTTGCCTTGGAACATGATTGTTGTCACCTATTCTTGTCACAAAGACATCTGGTTCGTTGCGTTTTTCCGAGTCGAGTATTCACAGCTATTTTCCGCCTTTGCTCCGCTGTGCCGGGTTTGCCCTGGCAAACGTCACGTTGTCCAAAGTCAGGCGATCCACTCCGCTGACATTGAAGTTGTAATTGTTGCTTGGCAGCATCTCGAAACGCACATTGCTTAGAAGAACATCAGTGACGTCATCCACTTTTCGAAATTGGAAATTGGGATACTTGCGCGAACGGATCACCATGTCCTTGAAGGTGATGTTGTGGATGCGACTGACCTTGGCGTCCGGAGCGAGCGAGATATTGATCGGCAATTCCAGACAATCCAGGCTGATGTTGCTGAAATGCAGGTTCTCAACGCCAAATGGCTGCAAGGCGTCTCCTTCCGGCAATGGGGGGACGCCGGGCCCTTGTGGCGGATCATTGGGAACGTCCTTTGCCGAAGACAGGCGTATGGTGATGCCCGCCATTCCTTTCATGGTCAAATTGCTGAATCGACAGTTCTTGATCTCGCCGTCGTGGGTCCAGCCGATCCGGACGGCGGCGCAGGTACTTTCCAGAACGCAATTCGTGATGACGACTCGTTCGCAAGCTTTCGGCTCGTTGAGTTGATGCTGATAGGCGCGCAAGATGATGGCGTCGTCGCTGCTGTTGACAATGCAGTCGCTGATGGTGACATCACGGCAGGAACCGAGGTGGATTCCATCGCCGTTTGGATAGGGCCGTTGCACGTCGATCTTGAGCTGATGGATGTTGACCCGATCGCAATCCAGCAGCCACATGCTCCATCCGGTCGTATTCAGAATCGTGTAACCCTCCAAGATGACGTCTTTGCATCCTACCAGGAAGAGGTTGCGTCCGGGGATCAATTGATCGTCTTTCCGTTTCCAGTTTCTCCGCTGCTGGGGATCCCCGTGACATTCGTGGAAAAGCTCGGCGTGACCGTTGATCGTGCCGCGGCCGCAAATCGTGACGTTGTTCAAACCGACTCCGTAGAACATGGCCCGCTTGTTTCGCCGCGGGCTATACTCGACGCGCCACTGGGGACACGGCTCAAACTCCGGATAGAGCGATGGGTCGGGACCTCCGTCCAGGGAAGCGCCCGCTTCGATTTCGAGCCGGATATTGGAGCGGAGATACAGGGTGTAGGTCATGAACGCCCCGCCCGCCACTCGCACCGTGCCGCCGCCCGCCTTGGCGCAGGTGTCAATTGCCTTTTGGATAGCCGCTGTGTTGTCCGTTTTGCCGTCTGGCACTGCGCCATAATCGGCAATGTTGAATACACCACGATTGTCCGCGGCTTCCGAGAATGCGGCCATCGTCAATAGAAGACAGATTGCCGGGAAAAGGGTTACTTCTTTCATCTGTCTCTCGCTCCAAATACAACTGGAAGCTGCTCCGAAGAACGATCAAGCTAGAGAGTGCAGGCCCATCCTGGGGAGAGTCAAAAATACGGTTCCGCTTCCGGCGGCCGGATATCGGTCAGGTCGCCGCGGTAGTGCCGCAGGGGGCGCGACTGGTAGGGGTAGTCGGCAAAGGCTTCCACGTTCAACTCGATCCCCAGCCCCGGACGATCGGGGATCTCGAAATAGCCGTCCTTGAACACGAGGCTTTCGGTCGTCAGGTCCTTGCGCCACGGGATGTCGGTGGCCATGGTCTCGAGCAGGTAGAAGTTGGGCGTGCAGGCAGCCAGTTGCAGCGTGGCCGCGTTGGCCACCGGGCCGCTCGGGTTGTGGGGCGCGAACGACAGGTGATGGGTCTCGGCCATGGCGGCGATCTTCTTGCATTCGCCAAGGCCGCCGGCATGGGAAATGTCGGGCTGGATCACGTCGGCGGCCCGCTTCTCGAACAGGTCGCGAAACTGGCAGCGGTGATAAAGCCGCTCCCCGGCCGCAATGCTGATGGGCGACCTGGCCCGCACGTCGGCCAAAGCGTCCAGGTTGTCCGGCGGGACGGGTTCTTCGAACAGCAGCGGGCGGAAGGGCGCGAGCTCCTGGGCGATCGTGCACGCCGTCGGCACGTTGAACCGCCCGTGGCCTTCGATCAGCAGGTCGATGCCGGTGCCAACGGCGTCGCGGACGGCGCCAACCACGGCCAGGGCATTGTCCAGCTCCTTGCCGGAGATGTTCATGTAGGCGCTGCCGAAGGGATCCCACTTCAGGGCCAGGAATCCCCGAGTGACCGCCTCCTTGGCCTTTTCGCCAAAGGCCTCGGGGGTCTTCGCGCCGGCGAACCAGGCGTTGGCATAGGCCTTCACCCGATCGTTGCACTTGCCGCCCAGAAGCCGATAGGCGGGCACGTCCAGTTCCCTCGCGGAAATGTCCCAAAGGGCCATCTCCACGGCGCTCAAGGCCGACATCAACACCGGCCCGATCCGCCAGTAGGAATCGCGGTACATGACGTGGAAGTGCCGCTCGATCTCGCGGGGTTCCTTGCCGAGGAGATACTCCTTCAGTTCCAGAACGGCCGCCTCGACGGCCTTCTCTTTCATCTCCAGCGTTGCCTCGCCGATGCCGGTGATTCCGGCGTCGGTCTCGATCTGGATAAACACCCAGTTCGTGCGGTAGCAGTGGACAATGTAGGTTTTGAGGTCGGTGATTCGCATGAGAGGCTGTAGGCTGGAGACTGGAGGCTGTAGGAAGGGCCACGCTGCCTATGTCGGTTCTTCGGTGATTTGGTCTTTGTGGTAGAAGACGAGCAATGCGGTGGTAACGGCGACGCCGCCGATGACGTAGGCCAGGGAGTAGGCTGCGAAAACACCCGACATGGTGAATCCACGGTCGCACAAGGCCCCCATCAACCAGGAGGCCGTGGCTCCGGTCAGGAAGGCCATCATGACCATGGCGCCGACGGCGGAAGAACGGTATTTGGGTTCGATCACTTCAAACAACGAAGCGTGTGTATTCGATTCATAGAAGCCGCGGAACAGGCCGAACACAAACATGCCGACGCAGGTAGCGGTCACGGTCGCCCCGAAGCTCATATAGACGATTGATATCGCGCCGAGAAACATGGCGGCCGCCTGGATTCGCAGACGCCCGCCGGCGATTCGAACCGCCAGGGCATCTGAAAGGGGCCCACCGATCAGTACCCCGATCAATGCAGCAAGATGATGGTAGAACATCGCGTAGCTTCCCGCGGCCAACGGAGAGAGACCGAACTTCTCCTCGAGAAAGGACGGAGCGAAAACGACGTAGGCATTGTTGACAAAAACCACCGCCGTGAATCCGGTTGCCAGCAGGAAGGCCGTTGGCGTGCGGAAAATGAGGGACAACGATCGCAGGGGATTTTCCCATTTAGGCTTGTTGCCAGGCTGCGATTCTTCCACGTTCTGCGAGAAATCGCGTTCGTCCTTCAAGCGAAACACGAAGAGCAGACCGATCAGAATCCCCGCTCCGCCGTAGACATAGAAGACGTGTCGCCATCCGAAGATCTGTGCGATGCCACCGCCGAGAAAACCGCTGGTCATGAGCGCCACATAAAGCGCCGCCTGATGGAGGGACATGGCCAGCGATCGCGTTTTCTGATGGAACCGGGCAAGAAGTGCGTAGGCCGGAGGGGCATAAAAGGACTCGCTGCCTCCCGTTGCCACGCTTCGCAACATGGCCAGGCTGAAGACTCCGCGGCTCAGGCCGGTCAGGGCGGTGGTCAGGCTCCAGAAGAGCAGGGCGCTGGTGATCATCAGCTTCTTGCGGAGCACGTCGCCCAGGTAGCCGGCGATGGGCGTCATGACGGCGATCGTCCAGAACAGGATGGAGCCGACCAGGCCGATCTGGGCCTTGGTCAGGCCAAGGTCCCTCTGGATATCGGTGGCCACGACCCCGAAGATGGCTCGGTCTCCCTGGTGGAAAAAGAAGGCCAGGCACAGGAGGCCGAGCAGCTCCCATTTGTAACTGCGCTCGTGCGAAAGGGGGGCGGTAGGCCGCGTTTCGTCCGTCATGCCGTGGTCCTCATTTCGTTGCGGTTGGGATCGGCTGGTCGGCGGGAATCAAGTGGTAAAGGTGCGTCGCCATCGGCGCCAGCGTGTCGGTGAATTGCGTGGCTGGCTCGTCGTTGATCGTTCGACCGCTGAAGAGTTCCACCACCCGAGCAGGTTGGGGAAGCGAAAAGGTTCGCTTGCCGCCCGTCTCGCCCACGTGAACCATCAACAAACGGTCGTTGGCATAGAGGGCGTCGCCCTGGTCGCTGTAGATGTGAACGCCGGCCGCTTTGGCGGTCGACCGTAGCACGTCTGCCGGAATGCTAGGCGTGGAAACCAGCGTTGCCGTCCAGTCGCCACGATCCTTGCTCGTCACCTGCCGCGGCCCGGTGGCCGGCGGCAGCGTGTCGACGGGAATGCCGGTGAGCTTCTGGATGTTCGCCAGGTCGTAGCGGCCGTCGGTGATGATGCCCGGGGCATAGCCGAAGACAACCTGCCGCCCCTGGCCAAACACCTTCTGCTCCAGCCACTCCCGTTTCTGTTTCGTAAGAGCAAACAGATTCGGCAGCACGATCATGCGGAATCGGGACGTATCGAGCTGCGGCAGGTCGGCCAGGGAGTAGATCTCCCAGGGCGCCCCCATCCGCGATAGCTCGGATCGCTGCGGCGAGAGGACGAGCCGTGCCAGATCCGATTGCCCGTCCACATAATACATCGAGTCGGCATCGACCAGCACGGCCACCTGGGCTTTCATGGGCGACCCGTTGGCGAATCGATCACCGATCTCGCGCATGTGTTTGATTTCGGCCATCAGGTTCGGGCTGTCGAACCAGCCGCCGAACATGTCAAACCACCACACGTGAACGCCGCGAATCAGGCACATGGCAAACTCGCGACGCAGGGCCCCGATCGTCTCCGCCTCGGTGCGGAAGGCCGAGTTGTGGCCCGGGATCGGCCGGCCGTTCGCCGTGCCATCTTTCAGCAGATGGGTGATGTGGTCCAACTCCAACCAGGCCGATTTCCCGCGAAAGAGAATCGAGTCGATGCACGTCATGAATCCGCCCGTCCCGACCGCCCGGCGGTCGTTGTAAGACGACGGGCTGTGAAAGAAATCCAACTCGGGCGAAGCGAACACGCGGTCATAGCTCAGATGCGCCTCGTAGAGCAACCGGCCCCGATTGTGCTCCAGCACGTAGCCGAAGAAGCACCCCAGCGGCACGCGATGTCGGATCGTCTTCTGGGCCTCTTCCGCGAATTCGAGAATCCGGTCCGCCACCAGAGAAGCGGAAAACCGCCAATAGGCGATCGAGTCCGCCTCGGCCTCCGGATCGTAGAAGGGCGACCGGGTCGCTTTCATCCGCCCCGCGGGAATCGTCGCGCCCGGTTTGCCGAGCCACTCGGCAAAGGCGGCCTCCTTCGAGGGACTGGGCGTGCCGCGGCTCAAGTCCTGCCACTCGCACGTCATCCCGCCCGAAAGCGAGTAAGAGGCGATCTTGTCGGCATGATGCGTTTCTGTGTACTCCAGGAAGTCGCGAAGATACTTCTTCACGTCGCGGCGGTAGTCTTCCCGGGCGGCCACGTGGCCCAGAGAGCGAAAACTGTCCGCCCCGTCATGCGACTTGATCCACCAGGGCGGGGTGTTCAGGTCGATCATGCACATGATTTTCGCGCCGGGATTCCACGCCAGGATATCGCCTATCTGCTGGTCCACGGAGTCGAAGTTGTAGCGGCCCGGCCCAATCCAGTTGGGCGGGTACTGGGTGTAGGGGATGCCGAGCGAGCAGGTCGTGTTGGCCGGATAAATAAAAACCAGCCGAACGCCCGCCTCGGCAAACTGCTGGTTGAATCGTTCCTCGTGCCGGAAAGAACGAAACGCCATGAACGGCATCGCCTGCGCGACCGCCCGAGAGTCTTCGGGCGTGCGGCTTTCAGGCTCGGCCGCGAACGCTGCCCACGCGGCTGTCAAGGCAAGCAGAATCGCCAAGAGTCCGCTACGGGCAATGGCCATGTTTATCTCCTGTTGCTCGCGGTTGCCCGTTGGAGTCCAGCCTTTAGGCTGTTCTTCTACACGCTGAAGCGTGGACACCAACATTCGGACAAGGAGTCTACTGTTTGTTCCAAACCTGCAGGCAAATCGATTCCGGTTCGATCGCCGCCTCAAAATCGACCGTGCCGGAAGACTCGGGTGCGTAGGCCGCCGCAAACTTGCAGCCCGCCACGTTCACCTTGGCCGCACGGGCTTCTTCGTCCGGATTCCAGAGAATGACGCCGACCTGGGTGTCTGATTCGAAGGCTTTGGCCACAATGCCGTCGCCCTCGACGGTGACGCCTTCCACGTCGCGGAATCGTCCCGTAAGCAGCAGGTCGCCATGCCGGCGGCGCAGCTCGGCAACCTGGCGCATGTACCGGGCCGACTCCTTGCACGGAATCGTGGCCACGAGCGATACGTCGGGCGGCGAGTTGCAATCGGCGTATTCTTCCGGCGTCGGGGCCTCGTCGGTGGTGAGGTATTTCACGTCGGCCATGTAGCGGCTTTCGATCTCGAATCGCAGCCCGAGGGCGCAGGCGAAGTTGGCGAAGTTCCGTGTCAGCAGCGGGTTCGGCACCCGCTGGGTCCCCACGAACTTGGGATAGGTGTAGCGGAACATCTCGGCAAACAGGGTCGGCGCCTCGCGAGGGTCGTAGTAGAAGAAGCCGGGGCCGCAGCCGTGAAAGTAGGCCACGTCGGCCTGCTCCGCGTCGACCACGCCTTCGGTCATGATGATGAACTCGGGATCGATCGACTGCATGTGGCGAGCGATTTTGCGAAGCAGCTGAAACCGCGCGTCCGAGTCGGTCGGCGTCTTGTGCCCGTGCGACTCGGTGAAACACTGCTTGGGCGTAACAACACCGAGCTGGTCGAAGAGGATCCCGTCGGCGCCCAGGTCGTGGGCCTGAACGGCCAGGGCCAGCATTCGCTCTTGCCAGATCGGGGCGGCTGTGCAGGCCGTCACGAACAGCGGCGTCGACGTGGCCTTGAACTTGTTGTACATCTGGATCGTCGGTTTGCCGCGCGTGTCGGCCACCATCGTTTCCACGCCCTTGAGCCGGTAGAACTCGGTGCCCGAGTCGAGCAACTGCCCGTTGGCATAAAGGACCACTCGCTTACCCCGGGCCTGGACCTTCTTGATCGATGCCTTGAGCATCTCGGGTCCGCCCATCTTGGGATCGGGGATGTAGTCCGGATAGTAGCGGTCGTGGCCGCCGTGGGCCCAACCGAAGAGGCCCAAGGTGTCGAGACCCCGCTCCTCGGCCAGATCGGCCAGGCGATCCAGCTTGCCGTAGTCCCACATCAGGTCGCCGTTCTGCTGCTTGAGAATGGCCAGCAGCCAGCCCGTGCTATCCTGCGCCCACTGGGGTTTCGCCAACGAATCGAGCCACGACTCGACCCACTGGCGATAGTGCCGTGCCGCCACGTGCCACGTGCCCGCGTAGGGCATGAGCACGGTGGTCGGAGCTTTCCATTGCCCACCGGGGGCAATGTAGGGGGCGTGCTTGAGCGATAGGTCGTAGCCCCGGTTCAGGCCGCTGCTGGCCGCGGCAAACACCTTGGGGCTGCCCTGCGGGTCGTGGCAGGCGAAGTAGAGCCCGGTCTGGCCGTGGGTGAAGGCGAACCACTGCATGGTGCCGTGAATGCTCGGATAGGGCAGCGTTCGGCGCGGACCGAACGCTTCTCGCGTCCGAAAGCGACAGCCGAGCCCGTCAGGCCAGAGCAGTTCCGGGGCAACGTGCTCGGCGGCGCCTCGCTCCGCTTCAATTCCCAGAAGGGTTGGATACTTCAGGTCGGTTACGATCCGATCCTTGCTGTTGTTGACCACCGTGCCGCCGAACTGGAATTCGTCACCCTCGACCGTAATCGTCAGGTCAAGGCGAATATCGAAACGTTCCTCGCCCTTCGGGATCCCGTCGTAGACCAGGCGAACTCCCTTCGGGATCTGCGAAATCTGCGGCGGCTCAGGTTGGCTAATCAACGTTCGGCGTCCCGGGCGGAAGACGTTCGTTCCTTCGGCCAGGGTGATGACCCACAGGGGCGTCCGGAACGGCGCCGGGGCCGGGCAGGAGGGGTCGAGCGGTTCAAGGGAAAGGCGTCCCTGGCCGTCGACCAGCAATCGAGCATGGGTCGTCTTCAGTTCGATGGTGTCCGCTGGGCCGTCGGCAGCCAGGGCGGGCGAACCGCCCATTCCCATTGCCAGAAGCAGAGCTGCCAGAATCCCCGTCACAGTCATGGTTCGCCGAAACATGGCCTTGATCCTCCCGCCTTGTGAACATCTCTCCCGAGGACGACCGCCGTGCGTGAAGCAGCCGCGAGCAGCCCGCCCGACAAGTAGGTCGTCGCTCGCCGAGCGGGACCTTGAAATGGCAAATCGCTCGGCAATTCAGGAACCGTGCGGCGCCCGGCACCTACCAGCAAGGCTCGCGCCGCATTTTTCAACGGGTCGCTTGAAGGCCAGTCTAGAGGCCCGGCGCCCCGCACTGCAATGACTTATAATGACATTGGCATGATATATTTGGTCAGTCGCACGGCAACATGGCTCGGGCCTGGAATTCAACCACGACCTTACGCCCCTTGTGCAGCGAAATCCGCTGCGAGATCCGCTCATCGTGCGACGCCTTGCCGCAACGTTTCCCCGAGGCAGCCCCGTCGGCCGGCTCGACCGCGCCCGGCTGGTCCGCGCTGAGCGGCTGCTCTCCCTCGGCCACTGCGCAGTTCCAGCCCGGGCTTCGTCCGTCGTGGGCCGGCTCCTCGAAGTCGCCGTTGACAAGTTCCGCCCCTTCGACGCGGAAATCGTCGTAATAGGTCCACGCGATGGCTTCGCCTCCGAGGCTCTGCGTTCCCATCAGTTCCAGGCTGACTGTCGTATCTTCCTGCGGCGTGAACTCGAAGCGGCAGTCCTTCCATTGATCGGCCCGAGCGGTGCCGAAGGAACAAACCAGCCGGTTCCACTTGACGGCCCAATCGGGCGCCTCGGCGTCTTCCCCCGGAGTCATGCTGGTCCGTCCCGCATTTCGATCGCCCTGCACGTCGATGCGAATGGCAGAGGCCGGATAGCCCGGCACGAAGGGCAGCGAGCCGAAGGGTTTTGGCCACAGGACACACGCACAAGTAGCATCGCTTGGATCGAGGGACCACCGCTTGCGCCACGTGCGCCATTGGTCTTCCGCCGCACTGCGAACCGTCACATGGCAGAAGATCGGCAAGTTGGTTTCCGAGGGGTTGACGCCGATGGCCTGCAGGGGAATCGCCAACTCCGCCGTCCATCGCCCCCGTTGCGATGCCTCTGCAAGAACGGAGCCAACTGGCTGGTTCTGACCGGCCCGCGTGATCGTAATGGCTCCGCCGGCATAGCCGCGCACCACGAGTCCTTCCAGGCGATTCGGCAGCCGCCCATCGTAAGCCGGCGCAAGAACGATCTCGAAACCGTCGTCGGCGCCCCATTCGCTTCCACGGGTCGGCTTCTCGGAGGCAATTGTGTTATCGAGGGCTACATAGAGATTCTCCTGATCGACGCGGAGCCAGACGCGGCTCGACAGGACTGACGCCGCTCCGTCTTCCAAATCGCGAAGCACGCCTGTTTCCTCGCCCGCCCATTCGGAATCGTCGAGCCGACCGTCGAGGCGGATCGGCCCTGAGCAGCCCGGCACCGATACAAGCAGAGGACGCTCAGCCTCAGCCCGGGCTTCGGGCGTCATGATCGGCGAAAGGGGCGTCACATGGGGACCGAACTTCACGGCCGGTGATGCCCGCCGCGGATCGTCGTACAGGCCCATCTTCGCAAAATCCGGTGCCTGATAATCCGGTAGCTTGCTTCGCAGGGGAGCATCGTCCCGCAAGCGAAGATCCAGGGCCGCCAAGTTCACAAAGCCGGGATCCTCGTGCAGATCGAGGTTGTCCTCGACGATGCACGTTCGCATCACCTTCTTGGCGTTGCCGATTGCCAGGGGGCCTCCTCCCACGTTCACGTTGCGGCGAATCACGTTGAAGTGGGCGTTTTGGGCGTCGACCGGATCCATTTCGAGCGGCGTCAGCAGTCGCGGATAGCGGCTTTGCCACAAGGGACCCCGGAAGAGCGCCTCGTCGCGCAGGAGCAGCTTGTATTGAACGCTGTCTCGCCCCTTTTCGGCGTTCACCCGGGCGAAACTGTCGACGCCGCGGCTTGCCAGATTGAGGGCCCGCTGACAGTTGATGGCGATGTTGTCGGTGATCAGGTTGTCCTGGCCGCCGCCGAAGTTCAGCCCGTGATCGCCCATGGTCACGATGTTGCTTTGGACCGTTGTGCCGGACGTCATATCGTCGAGGTAGATCGCCCGGCATCCCGTGCCGTCGAGCCCTTTGCCCAGGGCGTGGAGCATATTGTGGCGAATCACGGTGCCCCGCTGGCTCCAGTCGCGCGTGCAGGCATAGAGGGCGCCCGCATCGCTCGAATGGAGGCACACGTCGTGAACGATGTTGTATTCGATGAGATGATCGTTGCCGCGGAAGTAGATAGCCTGGTGCTGGGCCTGGTAGATGAGGTTGTGGCGAATCCGGTTGCTCACGCCGTAGACCGCCGCCCCGGGTCGGTAAGTGCCGACGATCCGTCCGAAGTGGTGAATGTGATTGTTCTCGATCAGGTGGTTGCCCGGTTCGAGGCTGTCGCGGACACCACCGCTGGCCCGGATTCCGCCTTCCCCCAGGTCGTAGAGATCGCAACCGTAAACCGTGCAGCCCTTTCCGCCATTGATATCCACGGCCCAACTGCCCAGGTGGCGAAACGTGCAGCCTGAGAACGTCACATTCGAGCAGTTCTTCGCCGTAACGGCCGTCTCCCGGCTTCCCTCGATCGTGAGGCCTTCGAAGCGCACGTTTGCCACGCCGTCGAGCACCAGCAGCTGATCGCACGCGGCGACTGAAACCGGGTCCTCCTTCACATCGCCGGCCGGCCACAGGTAAAGCCGTCGCGACGCGCGATCCACGGCCCACTCCCCGGGCCGATCAATCTCGCTGACCATGTTGAAGGCATAGAATTGCTGTCCCGCCTTGAAACCATAGGCATGACTTTTGGGATCCTTCAGGGCGATCGTTTGGGCTGCCGGATCAACCTGCTTGAGTCGCATCTTCTGGTCGGCCCAGTGATGAAACCACAGCCCGTCGAGCCAGCCGTCCGGTTCGTTTGCCCAGCGGGCGAGCCGATCGCTCTCGAACTGAAACACGCCGTCGGTATAGGTCGTCCCCACATGGCCCCGTTTCTCGGAGTGGCCCAGGCAGACGCCCATTTTGGCGAAGCCCTCGTTGGGCCAGCGGGCGATGGGAAGACGCCGGCCGTTTTGAAAAAGGGCCACCGGATACTCGGGCCGCCCGCGAAAGCCCGATCCACCGTTGGTGAACCCGGGAACCGACTCCGGCACGGCCGGCGGCAACTCGGCCCATACGACGTGTCCTCTCGCGGCAGGAAGCAGGTGCTGACCCACGTCATCATCGGTCGCGGGCTGCCAGTCTAATAACTGGACGGCCCCGGACAACACCGCCATGCCGCGAACCGCGGCGCGATAGACGATGGGCGAGGAATCGCTGCCGCCGTCTTCAGCCGAAAGGGCGAGGGGGGCATTCATCACGTGGCATCCCGGCAGGATCACAACTGTTACCTCGCCGCCAGGCAACGTGCCCTGTCGGCGCCGAGCCCGGATGGCGTCTCGCGCGTCTTCCAGCGAAGCGAACGGTTTTGCCTGGGTCCCGTCGCCGTCCGGTTCTGCGGTTGACGCCATATAGAGAGTCAGGCCCGGTTCTCCCGCTTCGACCACCCCTGGGGAAGCAGGACCACTTCCGAGCCAAGTTGCCAGCGCGATCACCGTTGCCGCGATCCTGGTTGGAATCCGCATTTTTGCGTGCCTCTCCCATTGCGACGAATCTGGTTGGTTTCCAAACGCGAGCGCCAGTGTATCGTCTGGCCATCGTCCGTCGCAACGGCTTATAATGGCAATGCCATGACTTTCCTGGACAGTCCCGTTTTGGTTCCGGTACGCCGATGACTGACACGCCCCTTCCGCCGCGATTTGCCGCTGTGTGCATCGACACACGCGACGGTGCCGGGCGCCGCCGTCTGCGTGGGGTGGCCCAATACGCCCAGCAGCACGCCTGGCGGATGATGCTCGTGCGGCGGCGAGGCAAGGAAGCCGCCCGCGAGGTTGCCAAGCTGAAGCCCGACGGGATCATCGCCTACATTGCCGACCCCTTGTTGATCGAAGCGGCCGAGCGTCTGGGGGTGCCGCTGGTCGATACCGCCATTTCGGAGGTCAATGTGCCCATGTCGGTTTCCCTCGACAATCGCGAGGTGGGACGACTGGCCGCCGAGTCTCTCACCAGGCTCGGGCTGAAGAGCTTTGGCTACTGCGGCGTTCGAGGGAAGCGAGCCTCTGAGGAACGAGAGCGTTTCTTCGGCCAGTGCCTCCAGAAGTCCGGATTCGAGTTGGCAGCCTTCTCGCAGCGGATTTCCGAGGGGGAATCGCAGATCAAGCCCCTCACCTCCTGGCTCCAGGGCCTGCCCAAGCCGGTCGGCGTGCTGACCTTCGACGACAAGCTGGCCGAACGAGTTCTCACGGCGTCGCGCTGGTCGAACCTGGCGGTGCCCGAAACTGTTGCCGTGCTGGGGATCGGCAACGACGACCTGATCTCCATGCTCACCTGGCCGCCGCTCTCAAGTGTGAACGTGCCGGCCGAAGGGATCGGGTTCGAAGCGGCCGACATCCTCGACCGCGCCATGCGCGGCCGGGCGATCAAGACGCCGAAGCAGCAGATCCCGCCCACCGGTGTGACCATGCGCGGCTCCACGGAACTGCTCGCCGTGCAAGACGAGCTCGTGGCTGCCGCGGCCCAATACGTGCGCCACCATGCGGGCAAGGCCATCGGCGTGGAGCACGTGGCCCGGGCCCTGGGCGTTTCCCGCCGCACCCTCGATCGGCGGTTTGCGGGCTCCCTGGGCCGCTCCGTCCACGAGGAACTCACCTCGGTGCGGATGCAGAAGGCCTGCGCCCTCCTCTCCGAAAGCACGGAAAGCGTCGCCTCCATTGCCGGCACGTGCGGGTTCCGCACCGCCGCCTCCTTCAGCCGCGCCTTCCACCGCCAGGTTGGTTGCTGGCCGATGGAGTTTCGAAATCGCGCAAGAGGCTAGGGTGCGCCGGGTGGCAGCGATGATTTTCCGCAGTGGGGTCTCCACGGGTTGACGCGTGATCGGGTAGAGTCGAGAGGTGGCGCGGTGGGTTAGGCTTCGGCATAATTCTGGGTCGGGGTTTCCCTGTCTGTGTCTCAATAGCCGCATGCCGTACTCCGTTTCCACCTCCCGCTCATCAAACCGGACGTGCGATTTTCCCGCTTCCGGCTTTCGGACAAGGTCTTCATACGTTCGCTCACGAGAAGCTGCGTCCTTGCGTACGAAGTGGGGCCAGCCCCAACTTCTGGTGCAGGTATTCGTCAGGATAGCGT
Organism: Thermoguttaceae bacterium; assembly: GCA_963674575.2. GTDB lineage: Bacteria > Planctomycetota > Planctomycetia > Pirellulales > Thermoguttaceae > JAAYAY01. The sequence goes on along the minus strand of CAXXQT010000003.1, from coordinate 1,100,124 downwards.
GACGTCCCCTGACCCGGCACTTTGTGCTTCCGGCACAGCCAATGGCGGAGCCTGTAGCAGGCGTGAGCGTTGATGGCCTGATAGGCCTTGCTCACCGTGCCCAGACTGAAGTAGTTTCCCCAACCGGCCAACAGCCGATTGAGATGGCCGACCCGATCTTCGACATCCTTGGATTCCCATCGACGCTGCGTCAGTTCGCTGATTTGGCGACAGATGCGTTGCACGCTCTTCCTGGACGGACGTGTGCCAATATAGCCACGACCCGTCTTCGGACTGTAGCAACGTCCAATCGTATATCCCAGAAAGTCGAACGAGTCCCTTGGAACGCGACACAGGCACGTCTTCTGCTCATTGACCGTCAGTTTCAGCTTCCGCATCATGCCTCGCATCACGGTCTCGGCCTGGACGGCCGTCCCGCGACAGCAGATCACGAAATCGTCAGCATAATTGACGATCTTGGCTTTCAGACGTCGTTCGTGCCCCAATTCCTTCCAACCAGCCAGAAAACGACGCATATACAGGTTACTCAACAACGGCGAGATCGGGGCGCCCTGGGGCGTACCCTGACCTTCCTTCTTGTTGCGGTTCGTCCGATGCTTCCGCCCGCGCAGATCGGTTTCTTCCACCGGCATTTCCAGCCACATCTTGATCAGATGCAACATGTGCCGGTCGCTTACACGCCGAGAAACCGATTTCATCAGTTCTGCGTGGGGGATGCTGTCAAAATAACCGCTCAAGTCCGCGTCAACGACTTCTGTATAACCGCCGCTTACCAGTTCGTGGATACGTTGGATAGCATCCAACGCGCTACGTCCCGGTCGGTAGGCGAATTGCTCTGCCGCCAAATCGGCCTCGAAAATCGGCTCCAAGACCAGCATGACAGCCGTCTGCACGACACGATCCTTGACCGTCGGAATTCCCAACGGCCGTCGCGAACCGTCCGGCTTAGGCAAGTACACCCGCCGCACGGCCTGCGGACGATATTGCTTCGTCCGCAACTCATCCGCCAGTTCGCCCAACCATTTCTGCTTTCCGCACTGCTCGATGTCGTCGAACGTCTGACCATCGACGCCCGCGGCTCCGCCATTGATCTGGCAACGCCGGTACGCCGTTCTCAGCACGTCTTCACGATACACCTTGTCGTATAGAACATAGAAACGGAACTCGGGCGATCTCTTCGCTTTGGCATGCAACGTGTCCCGCAATTTCTCAACCGTTGGTAGAGTTGGTAGGCTCATCGCCAATCTCCTAGCTCTCGTTGCTTCGCACGTTGCCCTTGAACTAAGGCCCCTTCGCTCTCTCCGGCATTACCCGGCGTCATCACTACTACGGGCCTCTCCGCCACCTCGGATACGGCCGGGCCTGCTCCTCACGGAGGTCCCGTTGACGGTCACACGCCGTCACCGCCGAGGCTTCCCGTGTTTCGGTCGGTTTCCATTTACATGCATGCCAGCGCCACTACCCCGGCGGGACCGTGAGGGTTACATCGCTCATCAACCTCCTCACGACGGCGGCCTTCCCCGCGATTTTGCCGGATCGGCTCCCGCATTACACTTTTCGAGGCCTGCTCGACGTTCACTCACGTTCCGGCCTGCATGCTCGCCGAGTTGCCCATGGCAACCCTCTACACCGAAGGCTCCGACAGGTTCGTCACCTCCCCTGCCGCTCCGATTGCTACCGGCTGGAGCGACCCCTTGCCGGGTGGGATTCTCACCCACTGAAAACCGCCGACTTCTCACGGCGCACAAAATCGTCGGTGTCGCGAAGCAACCAGAGGGAGTCGTTGCGTATTGCCTCTTGCGGCTTCGCCGCCCGGACGTTTCCCCGGCATTGTCGCACAGCGTGGCAAAGCAACTTGCGGGAGAAACATCCGGGCCACCCATTTTCGTGGCAATTGCGCCAGCACGGTGGACATTCAGTCACCAAGACAATTCCATGCCTCGGCAACGGCCTCCAGTTTGCTTGGCGACTTGCCGGGGATCAGGCGAACCCTTAGGTTGACCGTTCGCGTCTCGCCCGGTTCGAGCCAGAAGAACGCGTCGTCCGCCACGTAGCGAAGGCGTCCGGGAACCTGAACGTTGGTCATGACGGCGGGGCGATCTCCGGTGTTCTTCACCTCCACAACCATCCGCGCCCGGGTATCGTTTTCCTTTTCGCTGGAGACGAGTCTTGATTGCAGTTTGCTGGGCGACTTGAGCAATTGGGGCCGGAGCCAGGGGCCTTCGGTGAGTTGCAAGCCCTGTTTGGCCGCGCTGCGATAGCTCTGGCGAAAGGCCTCGTCTTCCAATTGGGGCGGGCAGCGGAAGGAATAGGCGTTTCTCGCCAGCAGGTCGCCTCCGGCATCGTGAAGTTCCAGGACGACGAAGAAGAACGACCGGGCGAAATCGTCCGGAACGGTGAAGCGAAACGCGGGGCCTGCCACACTTTCTGGACCGGCGGGCACGTCCATGGCTGGCCAGTCGTTCCAAACCTGCCGGGTCTTGAGCTTCGGATCGACCAGTCTTGCCGACAAGCGAGCCCCTTGAAGGTCGGCGCCATTCACTTCCGAGAAGACGAACGTCTCCATCTCCACTTCGTCGCCCGGCGCGTAGTTCAGATAGGGCGGCTTCAGGCAGGGCCAGGGCGAGCCATAAGCCCGCTTGACGTCGTAGTAGACGGCCAGCGGCTGGCCCAATCCGTCGCAGATCTGGATGCCCACGACAGGCCAGGGACGCTTCCAGACCCAGAAGAGGAGCCCACCGTTTCGCGGATAGCCCGAGCGCGACGCCTCGGCCGAGTATTTGTAGAACTCCGCCGCTCCCGCAGCCACGGCCTCGGTAAATCGATCCAGCGGCACGGTGGCCAGGTCGTCGTAGGCGGAGCCCCGTGCCAGCATCTGGGGCAGGCGTGAAGGGGCGAACTCGACCCAGTGATAGGCGATTTCGGGGAATCGCTCATCCATCAGCTTCTTGTCCATTTCCAACAGCGTTGGCCCGATCGCGGCCTCCGCTTCTTCGGGGCGAACCATCTCTCGATAAGTCTGGGCCGAGGGCATGCCGTGCGACCCCCATTCGCTGCCGAAGGGGCCCCGGACAGGCCACGAATTCCAACATTCGGACGCGTCCCACTGGGGGTAGCCGTGATAGTCGCCTTCGTCGGGCGAGGCCGCCATGAACGGACGCGTGCCGTCAAGAATCCGGGTGTAGCGGGCGATCGTGCCCACCAGGTCGCGGTTCGCCGGATCGTCGGGCGGAAACTCGTTTCCCCCGCACCAGAACACAAGCGACGGATGGTTCCGCAAACGGAAGATCGTCCACATCACCGTGTTCTTCCACAGGTCGCGATCGATCTTTTCGGCCTTCCAACCGCAGGTGAGGGGAAAGTCCTGCCAGACCATGATCCCGTAGCGGTCGCACAGTTCGTAGAAAACGTTGGGTTCCAGAATGCCCCCGCCCCACACGCGGATCATCTGGATCCCCGCGTCGCGAGCCATGGAGAGATGCCACTCGTAACGTTCGGGCGAGACGTCCGCCAGGGCGTCGATGGGCATCCAGTTCGTTCCTTTGACCGACATTGCCTTGCCGTTTACGTGAAATACCCAGGCCTTCTGGGCATAGTCGGTTCGCTGGGCTCCGCCCGGACGGCGCTCGACCGTGCGGATTCCGAAGGGCACGATGAGCCGGTCCAACTGCTCTCCGCCTCGGGAGAGGGTGATTTCCGCTTCGTACATGGGTTGCTCGCCCAGCCCGTTGGGCCACCAGAGGCGAGGCTTGGGTATTTCGAGATCAAGATCGGCAAGGATCATGCTGTTGAGTGGTTGGACCTGCACGGAGCCCTTTACGGGGGACGCGTCGAAGCCCCGGCCTCGGATCCGAACGGCCACCTCGTAGCCGGGCTCGAGATCGTTGAGTGAACAGACCTCCACCGTGGCGCGGACCTGCGCTCGATCCTCGCCGAGCGACAGGGTCTGTACGAAAGGCCGCTCCAGGCAGGGCCATCCGCTGGCCACGAGCCGCAAGGGCTGCCAGATGCCGACCGTGTTCAGATCGTGGGCCCCCACGTCCCATCCGGACCAGAGTTCGGCTTTTACAAGCGAGGCATGGGGCGCCCCGCCTTCCTTTCCCAGCCTGTAGCCACCGCATTCGACGCGGACGATCAGTTCGTTCTCTTCGCCCACGCGCAGCCCGGAGGCAGCCATCTTGGCGGCGCCGAAGGCCCCCTCGCTCCGGCCGAGGTACTTGCCGTTGAGCCAGTAGTGGCCGTAGTAATCCGTCCCTTCGACCATGAGGCGAACGTACTTTTCGCGAAAGGTTTCGGGCACGGTGAAGCGTTTGCGGAACCACCACGCCTTGTCTTCCACCCAGCGGAGCGACGGTGTGTTCAGGTCCTCGTACGGATGCCCTGCCTTGCCTGCCCGATACAGGGCCCAGTGGACGTCGGTGGGCAAGTCGGCCTGGAACCAGTCGAGGCCGTCGAGCTCTTTGGGGAGTGTCACTGATTCCGTCTTGTCGGTGGAGGCGATCTGCCATGGACCGTCGAGGACGAGTTGGTCTTCGCGGGGCCAGGCATACTTGTAGTCGGTGCGGAGCGTCGCGTCGGGTTCCGCTGCCCCCAACTTCGAGATCGATATGAGCGCGACCAGGGAAACGACGAACAGGGCGGAGAGGCGACTCATGAGAGGAACGTCCTTATGATCGGTGGTGGACAGTGGTTTGGCTACCCTTCCGGCCGGCGCCATTGTATCGACGCGCTGACCGTCCTGCACGCGCCGGCCCGGCCGCCCGGTAGATTTCGAGCATCCGGTCGGCCTTTTCCGCGATTACGCGGCGTAGTTCGTCGAGGGCGAGCACCTCGGCCTGGTCGCCGTAGCCGGGGATCCACCGATGGAGAGAGTGGACTCATTGATGGTGGCGGAGGGATGGAGCCGTGTGCTCCGTTGTATGCGGGAAGGCAAACACAGCGTTTTCGTTGGCGACCAGCTTGAACAGATAGCCTTCCGTCTCCAGCATTGATTCGACGGATTCAAAACCGTATGCCTTCATGAGCGAATCTCGAAATCGGTTGCCGCGTCATTCCCCCGGTAGATTTCGAGCATCCGCCCGGCCTTTTCCGCAATCATCCGACGCAACTCGTCGGGGGCGAGCACCTCGGCCTGGTCGCCGTAGCCGAGGATCCACCAGGACATCTCCGTGAGCCCCGAGACCGTGACGTGGTAGTTGAGGCTCCCGTCGTCGTTGAAATGAAGCTGCTGGGTCTTGTGCCAGGCCACCTCGGCCACGTTCTGCGCGACCAGCTTGCTGAACCGGACGACCACCTTCCGATCAGGGCCCGACTCGGGAACGAGGTGCCAGGCGTTGCGCAGGTAGCGGCTGAGGCTGAAACCACGGGGGATCTCGTAGGAATCTTCGAGCGGTTCGATCTTGGTGATCCGGCCCACGTTGAAGGTGCGCACGGATCGATGGAGCGACGAACGTCCGATCAGGTACCAACTCCGGCGGCTGAAGAGGAGCCGGTAGGGCTGCACCCGCGTGGACATCTCGTCGGCGTCGAGGGGCCCGCGATATCCGAGCCGAACGCAATGCCGCTCGGTCAGGGCGCCGACCAGTTGATCGTAGACGGCCTCGTGGGCGGCCAGGCGGTTGGTCGGCTCCAGGCGGATCTTGATGGCCGAGCCGCCCGCGCGAAGTTGGCGACGAAGCCGGTCGGGCAACGAGCCTTCCAACTTCAATGCGGCCGATTGGGCCGGACGGAAGAAGGGCAAATGGGAATGCTCGCCCAGATCACAGCACAGCACGATCAGAGCGAGCGCTTCTTCCGGCGTGAAATTCGTGGGCGGCAGGTAGTAGTCGGAGGGAATCCGGTAACGCTGCTCGCCTTCGTCGAAAACCAGGGGCACTCCCGATTGCCGAAGGACGTCCAGATCCCGGAAGATCGTCCTTCGGCTCACCTCGCAGGCTTGGGCCAGACTATCAACGCTGGATCTTCGTCCAGCCTGTAGCAGGCCGATCAGTCGTAGCAGGCGACGGATTCGCGACAGGTTCATGGCTGGTCTTCCCGGCCGACTGGGTGGGAAGCTCGGGAGCGGCAAAGGTCAGGACGGTGGAATTACCCGAGTTCGAATCTGTCTCGTAGCTTACCTGCTGAAGATCCGATTTTCCAGTATTACCGGCCACGGTCGCCGTCGGGGCGGCTCCCACTCCCAGCACGTCGAAGTGCTCAGCCAGATCGAACTTGCCCGGAGTCTCCGTGACGGGCGCCTTGGCCCCTCGCAGGCTGAAGTTCGGAATTCGCAGCGAGGGAAGGCTCGTCTGCTTGTCGCTCGGCGAGGAGGCCTGCGGCTCGGGATCGGGGGTGGGAACCAATTCGGCTCCGGCGCCCGGCCCTGTGACCGTTCCGTCCTCGAAGATCGTTTCCGGCTGGTTGGTGTGCTGCTGGTAGCCGCCGCGGCTGATGACGCCGGGCCGGGTGAAGCCGTAGTCGAGGTACAGGCTGGCGTCCCGAGCCCGGGCTCGGCGAACGGCGTCGAACTGGGCCTTGTCGACCCAGGGCCCCTCGGTCAGGTAGACGCCGTTGTATTCCAGGAGCGAGCCCTTGCGGTAGTGGATATTCATGATGGCCAGATTGTAGTCCTTGAGGGAGTTGAAGTACTCGCTCTCGGCTTCCGCCAGACGCTGGAGGGAGTTGAGGTACAGGTTGATCGTATCGCCTTCGAGCTGCTTGTCGACACCGGCGACCCACACGGCACGGCGACCGTCGACTTCATCCCGAGCGGCCAGCATGCGATTGAGGTTCGTCTGGGTGGTCGTGTAGTACAATTCCAGGTCGCCAATGGCGGTGGAGAGCTGGTGTGTCAGTTCCAGTTCCTGTTCCTGGAGAACGGCACGGTCTCGGGCGAGCTGCAACTGGGCCTGGCGGACGCCGGCCATTTCTTTGCGGAATCCGAGGGGGATTTCCAACTCGAATCCGAGGTACCACTCCTGGTAGTCGCCGCTGGTCATGGAACCGTAGGCGTTGGTGATTCGTCCGTTGGAGTCCACCGTGTTGCTGCCGGAAATCAGGTCGTCGCCCAGGCCGAGCCAGCGGTAGAGTCCCACCGCATCGACGCGGGGAAGAAGGTAGTTCTTGGCCGCGATCAGCTCGAGGTCACGCTCCTTGATACGCCATTTCTGACGCCGCAACTCGACGCTTCGCGCCAAGCCTTCGGCGAGGACTTCGTTCCAATCGAAACGGGCGAGGGCCTTGGTCGGCTCGTCCTTCGGTCGGAACAGGCGGCCGTCCGTGGGGGACAGACCCATGATGTAACGAAGGGCTCTTTCGGCCTTGAACAGACTCGACTGCGAGGTCTGAACGATGGACTGGAAGTTCCAATACTGGTTCCGTGCCTGGGCTTCACTCTGGATGGTGCCGCCCTCGGCATTCGCTTGCCGCTTGGCGTTGATGACCTGCCAGGCACGCAGGGTGCTGTCGCGTCCGGCGACGGCCGTGTTCATGCGGCGATAGGCGTAGTAGAGATTCCAGTAGGCAGTCTCCACATCGTTCACCAGGTTGCGGACCCCCGCTTCGAACTCGGCCAGAGCGACGTCGGTTCGCAGGCGGGCGATCATCACGCCGTTGTTGTAGCCGGGAATCGCACCGGGACCGGCGATCCGGTTGTATTGCACGCCTGAACCCTGCATCAAGGGTTGGCGAAACTGGGCTTCCACATTCACGGCGTAGTCGCTCGGCCAACTTCGCGAGGCGGTCGCGTTGTTCCATTCGTACTGGACATTGTGCGCGATGGACCAAGTGGCACCGGTCGCGGCCGTCTTCTGGAACTTGGCCTGGAAGGTCCCCAGGTCCTGCTGGTAGACCTCGGGGCGGAAGGAGCTTACGGTCGACGTCACGTTCTGGGGCGTGTCGTTCTTCTCCCAGAACACGCTGCTGGTAAACGCCGTGTCGAAGGCCGCCAGGGCCGCCTCGGTGCCGTAGCGAGGATCCGATTCCGTGATCGCCGGGGTGTAGGTGGTGATGGCCCCGTCCGGACTTGAAAGCAGGGCGCCGGGGGTCCCCTGGGTGCCGCCGGACCCGTAGGAGACCCCGCCCAGGCTCTTCATGACTTTTGAGTTATCCAAGGCGTTGCGTACGGCCTCTTCCAGGGTGATGTCCGTGATGGTCAGGTCATCGAAGTTCATGACCGTAGCCGGAGCCCGGGCACCCGCAACCTCGTCGAGGCTGCACTGATCCACGTCGGGATACTCGATCTCTGTAGCCTGTGTAATCAGGTGCGACAGATCACCGTCCTCATGGATATAGAACGGTTGCTGAGGATTGCAGCCAACAAGCATCGTGACCAGCAAGAGGCCGGCCAGAAGACCACCAATCTGAGGGAGCTGCCGAATCATGGGGTTTGCGTTCCTGCTACAGGTTTCCGCTAGCTCGTACGATACGCCGCGCCGTATCCCCCCGGATGAGGACCACCCACACGCCAAGCGCGTGCCTGGAGTCCTGACAATCGGCAAGACTGGTATCGACAGCCTAACCGGCAAACTTTGGAGATTCTTCGCAACCAGAAAAGTTTTTCAAGACAACTCGCATGCCCTAGGGCCCGCAGATTAACAGTGAATAGCAATGCGGGGACATTTCTACGCTCACAGATGCACGCCGCCAACCCCAAAAACGAGCAGGGCAAAGAAGTAGGTTGACTCTCCCGAGTCGACCATCGAACCATCGCTGGCGTGCCATTTGCGGTGGCGTCCCAACGCGTTGCGGTCCGCGGCGCAATGGTTGGGCGTGTTCCTCATCCAGGGTCGACTCGGGAGAGTCAACCTACGTGGGAGCTCAAAGATCCCCCTGCCCGGGAAGCCCAAGATCGACGAGGTGTTCAATTTCGTCCAAGGCCAGCGGGTAGAAGCGGCCATCGCCGTTGTGCTGAATGCGGGTGATCGAAGCATTGCGGAGCGAGCGGGGAGACGCGTCGAGAGGAATCCCCAGAAGGGCCTTCAAGGCCGTGATGAGTAGTCGCCCGTGGCTGATCACGGCCACGCGGCCTTCGTGGCAGTCGGCGATTTCGCGGAGGACTTCCGCCCCCCGCTGCTGAAGTTCGAGCCGGGACTCGCCGCCGGGGATCTTGAAATGGAGATCCCCCGAGGTCCAGCGGGCAAGCTCCTCGGGATGCAACTCGACCAGGTCGCTGCGGAGCTTGTCTTGGAAGATGCCCGCGTGGACCTCCTTGAGGCGATCGTCGGTGCGGATCTTCAGGCTGAGACGTTCGGCCACGATCTCAGCAACTTGATAAGCCCTCTGGAGGGGGCTGCTGTAGACAGCCTCAATGGGCGCCTCCGCCAGGGCGGCGGCAACCGCATGGGCCTGGCGCAGCCCAAGTTCCGAAAGAGGAACATCGGACTGACCCTGGACCCGGCCTTCCGCGTTGTAGGTGCTTTCTCCGTGCCGAACGCAATACAGTATCATCTTCTTCTTGAGCCGATGCGAAGTACCTTTGATACGCGTCAGTGCTGCCCGTGGGAGACTTCGCCTGTCGTACCTGAGCGGGTTGCTATCCGAGATCTTCCCACTCGATGGGGATACGTTTCAGGGCGTAGCCGACTTCGCGACGGTAATCGCCGTAGGCAGTCATCCAGTGGAAACCGGGCATCCGCTCGGCCACCAGTTCGGGTGGGGCCTTGTAGCGAACATCAATCTGCGACCGGCAGATGGGCAACAAGGGATGGTCGACGATCTCTGCCGACAAGCCAAGCCACCGCTCTGCCTTGAAATCGGGCACGATATTGGTGACCACTTGGCCTTTCCGCATGTTGACTTTGGGGGCCGCCCCGTAATCCGACTCGAAGTGGGTCATGATTTGGGCCGGTTCACACGCTTTCCCATCCATTTTGCGCGGAGCCGTGCAATGAGCCAAGGTTATCACTCCGTCGTGGGGATAGGTGGGATCGTTCAAAAACACGGGATTCCCCGAAATCCCCGCCAGGAGCAGCCCCGATGGAATAACGACGAAGTCCGACTCGCAGAAGGCCAGGTAGCCATCGTCGTTGAGCGTGCTCAGAGTCAGGCAGGCGGTCGTCTGGGCGATGGGCATAATGGTATGCATGCAGCCCTGAATGGTGATCGCTCGGCAATCGGCCTCGGCCATGAGCCGGCGGAAGACATCATCAAGAAGGAAGCAGGGGGCCACGTATTTCTTGTCCGTTTCGAGCTTCGTCCCCGCCGTCTTGAGATACTCCTCCGCCCGACGCTCGCTCAGAGCGACAGATTTGTCATCCGCCCGGGCCGCTTCGAGCAACTTGCCCAGTTCGTCGTAAGTGACGGTTTGGATATCCAATTTCCAGCGCTTCTGCGCCAGTTCCGGAATCACGCCCGCGGGCTGAGCCCAGCCTCCGGGCCCACCGATCGCGAGAATCTTGGTGCCCAGCGTGTTCCGCAGTCCGCACAGGGCCCGAAGTCGCCAGGTGACTTCTTCCAGCTTGTCCACCACCACGTCTTCATCATCGATCCCCTTCACAACAAGCTCGTCGGTGCGCTGGCGAAGGAATCGGGGGCTGATGATTTCGTAATGGAGGTAGAGGGGCCCCGACTTGTGGCGGAGGAAGAAGATGCAGTCCTTGCCCAGCTTCGGAAAGGTGTCTAGATTACCGGCCGCCGCGTAGACCAGCAGCACGTCGGCCTTGGCCACGTCGGCATAGGCGTCGATTTCGGCCGAACTCTTGATGGCCGAAATCGGCAGGAATTCGACAGGGAAGTCGGCGGCGGTCTCGATCTGTTTCAATTCGCCTTGGATTCGCTTGATTTCCGCCTCAGCGTCTTCCGGGGTCTGGATGCCGCCCCAGGGACGCCAACTGCTTTGGTGCACCGGTTTGTACGTGCCGTAAACAAAGACCGGCTTGACCACCAGGGCACGCCGCGTGCCGGACTGCAGCACCTCGGGTTCGGCGGCCGAGAGCCGCGACCAAGTGAGGCCCGTCAGGGCAATCCCCCCCAAGGCGGCAGCCCCGCCGAGGAAAGCTCTTCGCGAAACGCCGCTCGGCGATTCGTCCGAATGATCGCAGCAGGGACAGCAGTGAGGGTGGGGCATGTCGTTGGCGGCAGCGGGACGACGATCCATGGCAGAATCTCCTGGCGTGAAAGGATGGAAGCCATACAGCGCGCCCGTACCATACCGCAGCACTCAACCAGAAGCAACAAGCTGCTCTTCCTCCCTCCCCAGCGAGCTTGCGAGCGAGGGGGAGGGCCGGGGAGGGGCAGCAGCGTCACCCGCCCCAACACACGACGATGAACCGCAGAATATCGAAGGGTTGGGCTGGCGAGCCCGCGCAGCGTGGCGGAACGACTGTAGCCACGGTGCGTCAGCCCGTGGTCCGCGGAGGACGTTCCTCACTTCCATAAGCCCGCGCAGCGTGGCGGAACAAATGACGCCTCCACAAACTACGTCGAACCGACGTGTCGCCCGCTGCGCGGGCTTTGGGTTGGACGCGATGCCTTCGCCCCCAGGCTCACGCCTGGGGCTACAATCGTATCGCCCGCTGCGCGGGCTCACAAATGCACCACGTTCTTCGACGGGATCAGGTGCTACTTGTCCCGATATTCGAACACTTCTTGGCCGGCCCTGGTCGCAATGCCGCGAAAGGTCGTGTCTTGCAAGGCATCCGTGAGGAACTGAGCGGACCCGTCGCAGAAGACGGCATGAAACCCGCCTTCATTGAACCCGCCCAGTGTCGGACTCGGCTTGTCGGTCGCGTAGGGAATGTCTTCCGGTTTCGTCCAAGGGATGTCGCGCCGGGCCTCGACGAGCATGAGCGTGTTGCTCATTCCGTCCTTGATGTCGCGAAAAGTGATTCCTTCCTTCGGGAAAATCGTCTCCGGACCGGTCAGCGCAAAGTAGCAGGCGTTCTGCGAATCGGCGGGGGCGGCGGGATGGCGATACTCGTCCGGCATTTCCGCCAGCAGCTTTCGATTGTTCGGCCCGTCCCAGGGCTCATCAAAGCGGTAGCGGTTGTAGAGCGATTGCTCCCCGATCATTGGCAGGATCGCCACGCGCCAACTGTAGGGCGTTTTTCCGCCGGCGCCGAGGAAAACCGGCGTCGGCAATCGCTTGTGGGCGTCGTAATAGATGTGCATGGCGAGGCCGAGCCTCTTGAGCTTGTTGGCCGACCCGGTCCGTTGGGCCGCCTGTTCTGCCGCCTTGATCGGGGCGGCAAACCGCTGGGGCCAGTCCTTCTTGATGACCACGGCGCCGGTTGCCTGGACCGTGGAATTAACACGTTCTGTCTTGATGCTTCTAAAGAACGCCTGGTACACCTCCTGAACGGCTTCCATATTGGGCATGCGAGATAGTTGCCCGAGAAGCATATCGCGTCCGATCACTTTGTAGGCGTTCAGGGTCTCTTCAACCAAGGCAGCCCCTTCCTTGCTCCTGCACACAACGGACAGTCGAGCCCTAAGCTGGTCGTCGGCTCGCAGTCCGAGAACGACTTGTTTCACTTCCTCCATCGCTGGTGTGTTGAAGAAAAGCGCCTCGTCGGAAGAAAGGAACCTCTTGTCTGGATCCGGGACGAGCGGGCGAATTTCTGCCCAATCGAAGGCAAACAGAGCACAATCTCCGGCAGTCTGCTGTCGAACCTCGTCGGTGAGGAACTCGGGGCCGTTGCCGGCCTCGAGAGACAACAGTCGCTGCAGAGCGGACTTGTCCGAGACAGTGCATACGCCAATCGTACGGTCGTTTAACTGCACGACCGCGAAGCGCTTCGTTACGAAATAGGTCTTTCCTTGTGATCGCCTCAACTCGACGTCAACCGGAACAACGTCCACGAGGCGAACCGGTTCGGTTGTCTGCAGAATCTCGGAGGGGCCAACCGGTTGTGCCGGCATCCAGGAACTCAGTTGCTCGACCTGGTCGGGCTTGAGCCCTTCAAACGGCAGGTCCAACGGGCCGCTCTTGAAGCCGAGAAGGTCCAGGTCGCCAAAGCCGATCTGCCTGGCTCGCTCGAGGATGGCAGCCGGACGCAGGGTGAAAACGAAGACGGCGTCCTCGGGCACGTAGGACCAGTCGATCGTCTCGGTTTCTGCCCGGGCAGGCTCCTGAGCTGCGGCGAGCCCTTCGGCCGGCGGACGCAGGCCCGCCACGGCAAGGCCGGCCAGCATGACGCATGCGATCGCAGCGGCTCGGCTGCGACCCGACGTGGCACGGATGGGTCGATGGAAGTTGCGCAACACGACGATTCTCCTTAGAAACGCGGTTCTTGCGGGCACAAATGCGCGAGCCGGCCAGACTACGTTTTTGTCTTCTTGATCGAGCGCCATGGCGGCGAGTGTTTTCAGATAGGACTGGCGGCCACCGCTGAGTTCCGCGGCCACGCCGTCGGCCGCCAACTCCTGCTCCAGGCGGAGCCGGGCGACGAGCCAGTGGACCAGCGGATGATAGAAGTGCAGGGCAAGGGCCACCTGGGCCAGGAGGCAGGCCAGGGCGTCGCCGCCCTGGATGTGCGCGATTTCATGGGCCAGGACGGCGCGGAGTTCGTGTTCGTTCCACTTCCGCCAGGCGGCGGGAAGGAGGATCACAGGCCGTCGCCAGCCGACCGTGGCCGCACTGAAAAAGGCGTCCGACTCGCGCATTTCCGGTCGGCGGCGACAGCCAATTTCCGCCAGGAGAACGTCGAGGAGTTCTGTAAGCTGTGGGGCGTCAATAAGCTTGCTTTGACTGCGATAGCGACCGACAGCCATCAGGCCGACTGCCAGGCGAAGCGTCCCGAGCACCACTCCCACCATCACCAACACGGCCAAAACGTTCGGCCAGGCCAGGCGGCTCGGCGCGTCGGTCGCCGTCGATACGCGGGAGAATTCGTCGACGAGAGCGTCCCAGAAAGTCGGCCCCGCCGATTCCGCTGCGAGGGGCACTGGTTCAAGCGGTTGGAGTGCGTCACCAGGGGTCGCCGGAGAGTTGGATCGTGAGACGGGCTCGTCGTTTGGGGTCGTGCCCACAAGGCCGGCATTTTGTGCGGCGAGCGAGCTCCAGCGAGGCCACGGGCTGAAGGCCAGCAGGCTGAGACCCACGATCAACGCCACGGTCGACAGGGCAACGGCGCCTCCCGCTTGCGGGCCAAGGCGACGAAGGGCGTAGTAGAAGCCGATCGCCAGGAGCGTCAGAAGCGTTACCTGGACGACACACCAGAGCAGGGCAATGGCAAGCGTGTTCATGATTCGTCCTCCCGAAGGATCGACTCCAGGGCGGCGCGTTCTTTTTGAGTGAGCTTCCGCTTTTCCAACAGCCGCAGGAGCAATTGCTCCCGAGAACCGCCGAAGACGCGCTGGACCAGGTCGCGGAGCATATTGCCCGACACGTCTTCGTAGGAGCGCACCGGGGCGTAAGTGAAAGGTCGTTCCTCGTTCGTCTGTTGGAGGAATTCCTTTTCGGTGAGGATCCGGACGAGGGTCGCGACGGTCGTGTAGGCCAGTTCGCGTCCGGAGGCGGCAAGGTCGTCCCGGGCGTCGGCCACGGTTCCCTCTCCCCGATTCCAGAAGACGTGCATCACTTCGAGCTCGCGCTCGGTCAGTTCCTTGGCACGGGGACGCGCCATGACAGATCCTCCTATCGGCTTGTTGGTGTCCAGCCTTCAGACTGCTCTTCGGGAGCAACGTGCTGGGCTCATCACGACGGAGCGTGATGGCTACTATCAAATGCCAGCGTTCACCGCGTCTGGCCTCGCCGAAGCTTTGGTTTTTTAGATTTGGTTTTATCGTAGCACATATTGCAGGGGTGTCAACAGGTATTACGAAAAAACCAAAGAACTGGGGTCTCGTTGACAGACGCCCCGGCAGAGGGGAAAATAGACTGTTTCCGACCTCTATGGAGCTTGCGGGCAGAGCGTCTGGCAAGGGACCCCGCCAGCTCATTTCATGCCTGCCGACTTGCCTCGTTTTCTCCCTCCACCAAGGAGTTTGCTGTGAACGCCCCCTGGATCACCTATCGTCCCGAACTGAAAGTCCTCGATTGCACGATTCGCGATGGAGGTCTGGTCAACGACCATAAGTTCACCGACGAGTTCGTCAAGGACGTTTACGAGGCGTGCGTGGAGGCCGGCGTCGACTACATGGAGATCGGATACAAGGCCTCGAAGGAGCTCTTCCCTCGCGACCAGTTCGGCCCCTGGAAGCATTGCGATGAGGAGGACCTGCGGCGAGTGCTGGGCGACAACAACACGTCGCTCAAGATCTCGGCCATGGCCGATGCCGGCAAGTCAAACTGGAAAACGGACATCCTGCCCAAGGGCGACAGCGTGCTGGACATGATCCGGGTCGCCTTCTATGTCCACCAGGTCTCCGAGGCGGTGGACATGATCAACGACGCCCACGAGAAGGGCTACGAGGTGACCGCCAACCTGATGGCCATCTCCAAGACCAAGGAAGAAGAGATCGATCAAGCCATGGAAGTTCTGGCGGACACGCCGGCCTGCCAACTGGTGGTGGTCGACAGCTTTGGCTCCCTCTATGCCGAGCAGGTGGAGCGGCTCGTGAAGAAGTACCTCGACTTCGGCAAGGCCACGAAGAAAGAAGTGGGAATCCACGCCCACAACAACCAACAGTTGGCCTTCGCCAATACGATCGAGGCGATCATCCACGGCGCGAACCGTGTGGACGCCTCGATGGCCGGCCTGGGACGCGGAGCGGGCAACTGCCCCATGGAACTGTTGATCGGCTTCCTGCGGAACCCCAAGTTCAAGATCCGCCCGATCTACAAGGTTCTCCAGGAGCAGTTGCAGCCCCTGCGCGAAACGATCGAGTGGGGCCCCTACACGGAATTCATGATCACCGGCCAGCTCAACGAGCATCCGCGCTCGGCCATCGCCGCACGACGCGGTGAATTGTGCGATCGGTACATGGACTTCTACGACAAGATGACGAGCGACGTGTAGAAGATTGGAATGACGAATGAAGAAAATCAAATGACGAAAGAAACCCAAAGGCCCTAATGACGAAAGCGGCGCCGCGCCGTTTCGTCATTCTTTCGTCATTTGAATTTCGACATTCGACATTCACCACGCTGCTTCGTGCGTCAAGACGCACGCTACGGCGTCGAGACGCACCCTACGGCTTCCAGCCCTCAATCACGGCCAGCGCCGTCTGCACGTTGCCGAAGGGGGCGCTTACCTGGATGCCGGCGATCCGATCGTGGACCTGCCGGACCGACTGCCAGGCGATTTCGATGCCCGCCTGAAGCTGTTCTTCGCGGCTTCCGGCGGCTTCCATGCGTGCCATGACCGAATCGGGGATCTCCACGCCCGGCACTTCGTTCTGCATGAACTGGGCGTTGCGCAGACTGGCCAACGGCCAGATGCCAGCCATGATCGGGATCTCGTACTTCTCCACCTCGTCGAGGAATCGCAGCAGGGCCTCGGGGTCGAAGACGGGCTGGGTGATGGCAAATTCCGCCCCCGCATCGACCTTCTGGCGGAAGCGATCCAGTTCGCGAGCCCGATCCACGGCCGTCGGGTCGAGCCCCACGCCGATGAGGGCCTCGGTCTTGGGATGGATTCCCTGCCCGCCCAAATCGATCCCCGTGTTGAGCCGCGACTGGACGGCGACCATGCCGATCGAGTCCGTGTCGAAGACGCCCGTTGCCTGCGGGTAGTTGCCCAGCTTGGGAGGATCACCCGTGATGAAGAGGATGTTTCGCACGCCGCAGGCGGCGCAGGCGAGCAGGTCGGCCTGCATGCCGATCAGGTTGCGATCCCGCGAGCAGAAATGGAGCACGGCCTCGATGCCCGCTTCACGTTGAATGTGCTCGGCCGTGATGAGCGGCGAGATTCGCGAACTGGCCCGGGGCCCGTCGGGGATGTTGATTGCGTCAACGCCATGCCGATAGAGGGTGCGGCTTTTCTCGACGGTGGAACTCAGGTCGTAGCCGCGCGGCGGGACCAGTTCCACACTGGTGACCCACTTCTTGTTGGCCAGACGCCATGCGAAGCGGGAACGCCCAGCCAGCGGCGTCGGCGTTTGGGCCTCGACTTCGGCGGCGGCCTCCTGAATCACGGGAGCCACCCGCGCCTTGGAAAGCGGCTTGACCGCCAGGGCGATCTCGCGGATGTGCTCAGGCCCGGTTCCACAGCAGCCGCCCACGGCCCGGGCTCCCAGGGAAACGAACCGCATGGCGTAGGTCGTGAGGTATTCAG
The DNA here is from genome assembly GCA_963674575.2 of Thermoguttaceae bacterium. Classification (GTDB taxonomy): domain Bacteria; phylum Planctomycetota; class Planctomycetia; order Pirellulales; family Thermoguttaceae; genus JAAYAY01. The sequence continues at coordinate 1,082,989 of CAXXQT010000003.1, read as the reverse complement.
GAGAGCAGAGGTAGATTCGCCGGTTGTCGACTTCCTTGGGGATTCCCGCGTTGGGTTGCACGATCAAGGGTTGCTTGGTCAGATGGACCGCCCTTTCAAGGGCGGCAAGCAGGCCTGTCGGGCCCGTGCCGCAGTTCATGCCCCAGGCAACCGGTTCGGGCGAGCCTTCGGGCAAGGGGCTGAGCATGCGTTCGAGCGATTCTCCGGAGACCGTTTCGCCCTCGTTGGTCAGAGCGAAGGAAACCACAAAGGGCACGTCGGGCTTCAGAGCCATGGCGGCGGCACAACGCCCGACGGAGTCGCGGTTCGGCTGGGTCTCGAACAAGATGAAATCGGCCCCGCCGGCCAGGAGCGCGTCGACCTGCTCGGCGATCATCCCGTCCCATTGATCGGCATATTGGGGCTGCGAGGGCAGGGGCCCCACACTGCCCGCTACGAACATGGTTCGTCCCGACGCCTCGGCCACTTCCTTGGCGATGGCCGCCCCGGAGCGGTTGATTTCCGCGGTCTGGTCAGCCAGTCCGAATCGGCCCAGGGCGATGCGGTTGGCCCCGAACGTGTTGGTTGTCAGCACGTCGGCGCCGGCATCTGCGTATTCACCATGGATCTGGCGAATCAGCTTGGGATCGGAGAGGCAGAGCTCGTCGTAGCAGCGATTCGTGAAGACATGGTGGCGGTAGATTTCCGTTCCCATGGCGCCGTCGAAAACGAGCACCCCCTCTCGGAGGGCATCTTGAAAGGTCTTGGACGTGGACATCAAGGGGGATCCGTTCGAGGAAGTCTTGAGCGTAGGGTCGCAATCCTCAATTCTAGGACATGGCGGCCGATTCCGGGAGATGCATCTCGGACCACTTTCTCGTCCAGGCTAGCGACCGTGATTCCTGGTTGCTTTACAATGGTAATCAACGATTCACCACCACGATGGGGCATTCTATGTTCGGCGGTCTTCCACTTCTGGCAATCATGAGCCTTCCGGTCTTGCTGGCGGGGCAAACGAACATCGAGGCAAAGGAGAGCCAAAGTGCGACTGCGGAGCAGCAGGACGTCCGCTGCGATCTCAGTGCGGACGAGACGCTTGTCTTCTACCCCACCTGCGGTTCCCTCGACGAGGCAAACCGGACGTGGTCGCTACCGATCCACGGCATTATCTACGAGCCGGAGGAAGACTCCCTCAAGCGAGCGGCGCTACTGGCCGCGATGCGCAAGGGGCTTCAACTCGACGCGGAAGCGTCGGAGTCGCAGTTTTTCAACCGTCGCATGGGGCTTTTCCTGGTCGACAACGAGCGAGGACAACGCATCTCGGTTCGTGTCGGTTCGAGCGTGTTCGAACTCGGTGAGTCCGACGCGAACGGCCACTTTCGCAAGACCCTGCGTCTTCCCGTGGAGGAGGTGAACCAACTCGCCGAAAGCGGGCCAGGCGGGCGCTGGCTTTCCTTCGAAGCGGTCACTCGTGCTTCCGATAAGCGGCGTTTCACCGGCCGCGTTCAGTTGATCGAGCCGGTGGGCCTGTCGGTCATCTCGGATATCGACGACACGATCAAGCTCAGCCAGGTGCGGGATCGCAAGGAGTTGTTGGCCAACACGTTTCTGCGGCCTTTCAAGGCGGCGCCGGGCATGGCGGAGCTCTATCGGAAGTGGCCCGGATCGGGCGTCGCCTTCCACTACGTTTCCGGCAGCCCGTGGCAGCTTTATCTTCCCCTGGCCGAGTTCCTGGAAGACGCCGGCTTTCCGCAAGGCTCGTTTTATCTGAAACACTTTCGTTTGAAGGACCGTTCGGTCGCCGCCATGTTCTCCTCCCAGGAGGCCTACAAACTTGCGGCCATTGAGCCGATCCTGGCGGCCTATCCGAAACGTCGATTCCTTCTGATCGGCGACTCGGGGGAGCAAGATCCTGAAATCTACTCGCGGTTGGCCACGCAGCATCCCGAGCAGATCGCGGCCGTGTTCATTCGCAATGTGACCGAGGAATCGGCGGACGATCCGCGATTTGAGGGGCTGCGAAAAAGCCTTGGTACGGAGCGGTTTCGGTTGTTCGAGGACGTTGGATCGTTGGTCGATACTGTGGAGTCCATCCGCCGGGAAAAATGAGCAAGGCCGGTTCACCCCCGGGCAGATTCCGTGTTGCCGCAAATTGATTGTGCGCCCGTCCGCGAAGTGATATGCTGCGGAACGAAGGCGGCGTCTTCTTCACGGTGGACCCTGGGAAGGAGCAGGCAATGCATGTCTCCTGGTGCTGGTGGCTTCTCGCTCTGGTTGTCGCAGTCGGTGTCGCATCTGACGTGACGGCGGCTTCGCCTCCAGCGGGGGATGCGTCTCATGCGGATTCACGGCAAACAAGCCTCTCGGAGACGCCGGCGTTTTCCGCGATTCGCACCGAGTTCGCGCAGATGGCGGACGATCTTCCCTACCTTACGGTCGATTGCGTCCTGCTCGATCGGCCGGAACCGTTTTATAGGGCGGCCAATCCGGAGGACGATCGGCGCCGTGAGCGAATTCTCGGCCGCCTGCTGGACTCGCAATACGCTCCAGAAGTCCTCCACAAGCTCAGTTCCGACGAGAATCCCAAGGTCCGGACCTTGGCCATGGTCGCCCTCTTCGACCGCGAAGATCCCTCAGACCTGCCCCGTTTCGTTGCCATGGCCGACGACAGGACGCCCACGTTCGACGCTTACCCGCCACTCGCGGACGTTCGATTCGGCATTGATCCGGGGCCGCGTGAGCAGACGGTGGGAGACGTGGCGCAGAGGATGGTCGAGTTCTATCTTGGCAAGGCAGGGGTCCAGTGCGGCAGTCGGCGTTTGAGCCAACCAGACTTCGACGACTACTGGGCGGAGCGGAAGGATCGGCCCTATTTGGCGAGTTGGTTCTCCGTGCAATGGGCGCGGGCGGCCCAGGGAAGCCTGTCACCGCCTCCCGAGCGAATCGATCGGCTTCGCGCCGTTCGCCATCGGATTGACCGTCTTCCGGCAGACGACCGAGCCTGGCTGCTGCTATGGCTTCACGGGTCGATTCAAAACGACATGCTCGTCACCGAGAAGGAACTCGTGGACGCCGCACAAGGCTTGGGCCCGGACAAGCTGTTGCTCATGTTGCAGCACGAGATCCCATGCGACGATCCTGATATCCGACGGCACGGAGGGGCCCATACGGAGATGATCCTGTGGGTTCTGAGGCATTCGGCGCAGCTTCTCCGCCCCGACCAGGCGCCGGCCGTGGAGGCCTGTGCCGATCGGCCTCCGCTGCCCAGTTCCTCCTTCATGGACTCCCTTCTCGAACCGTCGCCGCCTGCTGCAAGGAAACTCCGAAGCCCGTGGTGGATGATTGCTTCGGCGGATTTGCAGCCCGAGCGTGCGACTGCGATTCTGCATGCGGCCATGGCGGAGTTCCACAAGACCTCGGACGGGGCCCATCGCGTGGAACTTGCACTAGCCCTTTGGCGTCTGGGACGAACGACCGAGATACCGTATCTCGTGGACTGGTTCTATGGCGAGCCCGTGCTCGTGAATCAATCGCCGGATCCCCAAGCCCAGTTTCTGCACCGGATTGCGGAGAATCCAGTCGTAGAGCTTCCGAGCCTGGTTGCCGCAATCGTTGATGATCCGCGGTTTTCCGATTTGGGATATCGGCCGGTGAAAGAGCTGAAATCCATAACCGACGGCTGGACACGCCACGATCGTGTCAGACCGGTCCCTCTGCCGGAGTGGAAGGCGTCGATCCGCACGTGGCGGGCCATGTGGGACGCTGAGAAAAACCGCTGATTCCCCGGTTCTTTGGGCCGCTCTCCCTGCCTGGGCCGATTCTCGCCTTTTGCTTCCTGATTTTGTGGCGGGCCGCCAGCGGATCGGCTAGGCTATCTCTTTAGCAGCCCGTCGAATAACTCGATTCCACACCATCAGAACACCGGCTATGGGTCACACGGGCCCTGAATTGGACACGTTTGCCCCGCTTCAAGGTCCCGCTCGGCGAGCGGTGACCTACTTGTTCAACGGGCTGTTAGGCACTCCTCCGACCTCCCAAGGGATAACTGTTTCTTAACAAGGCGCATGACATGAGAACCATCGATCGTCTTCCGCTCATTCTCGCGACTAGCACGCTGCTGCTCCTGCCGCTCGCCGCCGTGCGGGCCGACTCGTGCGATTCGACACGTGTTGTCGACGAGGAACAGCATGCACAGACGGCCAGAGGAGGCTATCCCTACCGCGAAAAGAGCGACTACGTGCTGAAAGAGCTGGATCTGAAGCCCGGCGACGTGGTCGTCGATATCGGCGCCGGCGACGGCTGGTGGACGGAGAAGATGGCCCAGGCCGTCGGGCCTGAGGGCACGATCCATGCGGGCGAGGTCACCGACGGCAAAGTCGACAAGATGAAAAAGAAGTTCGCCGACGTGCCCCAGGTGAAGCCCTACCGCTGCCCCCTGGACGGCACGGGCCTGGAGGAGAACACGTGTGACCTGGCGTTCCTCTCCAAGTCCTACCACCACCTCGACAAGGACGGGCAGGTGAAGTACCTCAAGGGCCTTTGCTCCGTGGTCAAGCCAACGGGCCGGCTCGTCGTGATCGAACACTACCAGGAGTTGGCCAAGGGTCGTGCTCGCGACCACGCATGGTCGCCCGGGCTGCTCACCCAGCAAGCGGAGCAGGCCGGTTGGATTCTCGTACGTTGCGAAATGATCGCCGGAACAAACCACTTCATCGCGATCTTCGTGCAGAAGGAGCTGTTCGGCGTGGAGTAGGGCGCGGCGCCGATCCCTACTCCGGTTCCCAGCCGACGAAGCCCATCTGCTTGCCGTCGGACGACCAGGCCATGTCGCCGTTGTCGTAGCCGGCGTCCTGTCCGGGAAACCGGACAGGAGGCGCCTTGCCTTCGGCGTCGAGAATGTAAATTTGTCGGAATCGGTCTTCGGGTCCCTTCATCGAGACGAGGATCTTGTCCTTGCTGCCGGCCCACGCGACGATCGTGCGAATGGATTCGTATTGAGGGGCCTTCTTGGCCGAGAACAACACCTCAAAGCCCTTCTCGTCGCCTTCCGCACTGACGCGAGCTACTTCCTTGGTTGCGTCGGGCCGGACTCCCAGGAAGCAGATCCACTTTCCGTCCGGAGACCAGCTCAGATTCCAGTAGATCGAGCGATAGGACTCGGTTTCGAGGAGTGTTCGGCGAGTTCCCGTATCAGGGTCGAGAACACAGATGTCCTCGCCGCCGGACGCGGAACAGGTGTAGGCGATCTCGTTGGCCGTGGGCGACCAATCGACGCCCCAGGCGGTATCATCAATCAGTTTCTCTCCGGTTCCGTCGGCATTCATGAGCCAAACGCCGTGGGGCTGGTATCGACAGAAGGCCAGCCGCTTTCCGTCGGGTGACCAACTCGGCAGGCACCCGGGCCCCAGGTCGACGAGTTCTCCACCGTCGACGGGCAGAATGGTGATATGGGCGTCGGCGTAGTTCTCGCCCTTCGAAAGACGCCACGCGTCGCAGGCGATCTTTGTGCCGTCCGGCGACCAGTCCGGCGAGCCGCAGGCCATATCCTTGGGCATGTCCAGTTGCCGCAGCCCGCTGCCGTCGGCGTGAATCACATGGATCGGGTGCCCCGGCTCGTGTTCGCCCCGTCGAAGGTCGATGAGCATGCGATTGGGCGAGTCCTTGCGGGAAGCGAAACCATCCGGTCGCACGTCCTTCGAGCCGCTGAGACAGAGCTTCAACCGGTTGCCTTCAAGGGCCAGGATTCCGAGCGTGGGCTTGTCCTGGAAGACCATCTCCACCGAGGCCGGGTCTGTGCTCTCGTCGATCGCGATGTCGGTTTCGGCGAGCACGCGATCATCCAGCCGCATGGCAAGCTTGCCATCCGAGAATTCGAAGCGAAGCTGCTTCAGCCGGGCAGCCGGAATTCGTGCGCCGGCGTCCGCCATGGAAACCACCCGCCAGATCCCCTCCAAGGACGCCGGCATTTTGCTTTCCGAGGCGGTCTCGGAAGGAGCCTCCGCTCCCTTTGCACGGACCACAGCCAGCGCAGCAACCATCAAGAAAACCACCGCCACGCGTCGATGAGACACCATCTTCTCCCCCCTCTCTTTTTCTGGTCGACAAGGCAAACCAATCCCAGGCAACACCATAGCGTCTCGGCGCCTCGTTGCCAACTCGAAGTGAAGACGAATGGCGACGGACACAAGGCTGAAGCCTGAAGACCGAAGGCTGAAGGACGGTAAAACAGGGACTTTCGATGCATCGAGATCGGCTTCCCCCCCACCGAATCGATCTCGCATCAGAAGCCTTCAGTCTTCAGTCTTCAGTCTACAGTCTCCGGCCTCTAGTCAGCAGGCGGTCTCCCCACGCAGCAGCGCAAGGCTTCCCACGGGGCACTCGGTGTCGCGAGCGACCATGGGACACTTGATCCGCAGCAGGAAGAAGATGGGACGGGCAACCTGCCCGAGCGTTTCATAGTTGCCCTGGCCCTTGGAGACAATAAGATCGGCCTCGTCGAAGAGGCGGCGGAACTCGGGGCTGCAATCTTCGAGGACCGTTCCCGGGGCGTCGGAGCCGTTGTCGATCACTCGGACCAGGTCCGTCAAGCCCGCGGCCTCGGCGTCCGGATAGGTCGCGTCGTTGATGACGGGACTGCCTTTGACGGCCACCACGACGCGATCTTGCGGAAGCTGCTCGATGAGAAGCCGGTCGAAGACGATCTCGCCGGCATTGTCGGTCAGGTAGAGGATGCTCTGGGCCCCGGCGATCGCCTCGGCGAAGCCATCCACCTCGCCGTAGAGCGGATCGGTCAGGCAGGTCTGGACCGTGTCGATCACTTCCTGGTCGTCGATCTCGCTCTTCACGCCGAGGTCGATGATGTTTCCGGCGATGGCCAGGCGGACGGCCGCTTCCAGACGGTTCTCGGCCTGGTCGAGGCGCTTCTCGAACTGGGGATAGAGTTGCAGGGCAAGCTGATTGAAACGATCCTTGGCCTCCCGATAGGGATCCGGTTGCCCGGAGAGTTCGCGAAGCCTGCGATGGATCGTTTGGGCCATCACGGGCGGGGACAACTCGAAGTCGATCTCGGCGAGGGAGCCAAGAACCTCGCGCAACACTTGTTCGTGGATGGTTTCATCGTCGGTGATTCGGCGTGCCGAATCGAGAGACTGGCGGACAATGCAGCAAACGCAATCGAGATAGGTTTTCATGCCGGTCGAGAGGGGTTGGGTCGTGGAGGGAAGAGCGAGGAAGGCCTGGCAGGTCGCGATCTTGATCTGCCGGCGACCGCATCCTCTCATTGTAACGACTCGCCGCCCCAGCGGTAGAACGACGGAATTGTCAAACCAAGAAACAAGGACTCTTCCGCAGAATCCCTTGGTGCACACGACCCGGTAATGCACACGCTAGCGGCACTCGGCTTCCCCCTAACGAAGCAGACGGCAGCAGAAAAGAGGCCGTCGAACAATTTGGCGTCGTCATCCATGCTTGCTACGGGAGGTTGATTGCTACGCCCGGCAATTCATCAAGCATTGGGCCGCTCAACGACTGGAGTCACAGGTGTAAACTGACTGTGTTCTTGGGTATAGAACGTTTCCTTGGCGAGGCAGATCCGGAAGGATCATCTTCCATCTGCTCAAGCGCCCTGCGCACTCGTTTCGCCCACTGTTGATCGTCCGGCCGAACCACAATCACATGGAACCCATATCTGGCGCCTTCACGCCGGACTCCCTCGGAATCATCTACGTGCACAGCGATGTCCCAAACGCGGGGATCTTTGCTCAGTCGCACCCCGTCGCTTGTCGGTAGAACCTGTGCCTCGTGAACACGCTGGTTGATAACTCGCGTGATCCGTATGCCGTGACACCGGAACCACAGCCAGATACGAAAACGGCTTCGAAAGCTCGTTGTGTACACAAGCACTTGATGCCCCGCGGCGTGAAGATCTCGCAACAAATCACGGGTCCCCAGTCGCATCGGCTCTTTGCCGACTAACTGACGGATCAACCATGGAAGGCTCGGCTCAGACGGTGTTTCGGGGCGATAGCAAATGATCGTATCGTCAAGGTCAAATGAAATTCGCACCGGGGAGCCTCAAGGCAATGAGAGATCGTGCAGACGATGTTATGACGAGGGGCCCAAGAGGGCGGCCAGAATCCCAAGCCGCCGCCCTCGCCAAGCCCCTTCTCTCAACAAGTCTTCGTGGTCACCACCAAACGATCACACCTGCCCGGCCGATGCCTTCGGCTCCGGAGCTTCCGGTTCAGGAGCGGCCTCGGGTTCGAGCTCCTCTTCGACCTTGGGCTCAACCTGGGGGGCCTCCTCGGACTTGCCCCGAAGCTCGTTCAAGGAATCTCGCATCTGGTCGAGGCGGCGGTTCATTTCCTCGAAACGCTTCTCGATAACCCCGTCCTTGCCCAGCGGATTCGGCAGTTGATCGAGCCGGCGATTCATTTCGTCAAAACGTTTCTCGATCATGTTTTCGAGGGCGTTGGGCAACTTGAGTGGTTCCGAAGGAGCCTCCCACCGTCGCGCCGGGCCATGGGGGGCGCCGAGCCAACGTTCCACGTGGGGACGAAGATCGGCGGGCAGTTGGTCCAGCTCGTCTTCGTTGACGCTCCAGGTTTCGTCGCCGCGGGTCACTTCGATCTCGGCCGGCGCGTCGCCCTGTTTGCGGATCTGGATCTTCACGTTCCCGGGCAGTGTTTCGACCGGCTTGGGCCGGCTGGGCAGGATCGTTCCCGGTTGTCGCCAGAACCGGAGTTTCATCGACGGGCGTCCGTCCTGCCCCGGTTTCCAATGCTGCATGTAGTCGAAGAAATTGCTCCATTCTCCCTCGGAATCTTCGGCGGATTCGTCGCCGGGGGCCGCGATCGGCGGGCGTTTCTCGGGGGTAACCTCGACCGCCACCTTCTCGCCCTTGCGGATCAACTCGATCGCCAGCGGGGCGTTCTTGACCTTGTCGACCTCATCGACCAGGTCCTGGACCTTGGTCAGCTTGCGATCGCCGGCCTGGACCAGGACGTCAAAGCGTTGGATGCCGGCTTTGGCGCCCGGGCTCTCTTGGACCACTTCCTCGACGAGGACGCCCTGTTCTTCTTCCAGTCCCAGTTGGGCTCGAAGGGCGGGCGAGACCAGCCCGCACTGCAATCCGACCCAATGATCGCTTGGCCTGATTGCTTCCATGGGCCCATCACCCTGTCGCCAGATCACATCCGGCACTTTTCCCGGACGCATCGGCGGAGGCATGACAATGGCGCCGTCGGCATGACGCCCAGGAGGCGTGAAGAACGTGGGAGGCGGAGACTTCTCGGGCTCGAGCACCTGCCCGACTCCCGCATCCGCCATCCACGCCAACAAGCAGCCACAAAGCGCCGCACCTTGAATCAGTCTGTTCCACAACATGGCCGTACTCCTTTCACACGATTATAGTTGTCGAGGCCGTAGGCTGTAGGCGGTAGGCCATGACGGAAGAGGCAAGACTGAAGACTGAAGGGCTGTAGCAACAGACGCTTTTCAAGCATCAGGGCAGGCTCGCCTTGGCAACCCTACAGCCTCCATCCTACAGTCTTGCCCCCACCGTCACCCGTTTTCACTTGGACTCACTGATATCCTCGATTTGCAACCGGAACGAGTTCCACTTCGTCGACCGGAAACACGACGCGGCTTCCGTCGGCCGTCTGGAAGGGGATCAAACGGCGATGCTGAACCACGTCGTGCCCCCGACGTTGCAAGGACCGAACCACGCGATCGGAAAGCACGGCGGGCAGCCGGTCCGGCCAGCCTTCGCCAAGATACTCCTGGGGAACAACTGGCAGACGGATCGACTCCTGTTTGCCACTGTCCGGATCTTCGGCGGGAATCGACACGTACTGATAGGGAACGTTCGACTCCGTCGCCGCCGGAGACGGCTTGGCGATCTCAATTTCATTTTGTTCCGGTGCTGGAGTTTCGGGCGATGGTTCGACTACCTGGGGTGGTGTGGCCGTGACCGCTACAGGATCGGCCGGGCGTCTTGCCGTTCTGTCGATAGTGATGCCCGATGCGAAGGCCAGCAGGAAGCAGACCGCCATGGCCGAGATGGTCAGCCAACGCCGTTGGGACGAGTGTTTTGTCTTTGGCGGCGCCACGGCGGGCGGATCATGCGATTCATGCCCGGCGGCTTGCATCGCCTCGCGCCAGCTTTGGGCCTCCAGGAAGGCAAAGGCACAGCGACGCCAGCCGTCGGGTTCCTCGTTGAGGCGGCAGAGCAGATCGCGTCGCTGCTGCTCGCTCAATTCGCCGTCGACCAGCATGTCAAGTTGTCCGTCATCAATCATCTTGGGCCCCCTGCCTCTCACTCCTCCTCAAGGGTTGTCATCTGCTGGCGAAGTCGCCGCCGGGCACGATGGAGCCGAGCCTGAACGGCGCTCTCGCTGATTCCCAGGTGTTCGGCCAGTTGCCGATAGCTCCAGTCTTCCGTGTACTTCAGCAGCAGGATTTCCCGATCACGTCGGGCCAGTTGGGTCAGCGCCCGGCGAACCATCTGGCGGCGTTCGTCCGCCAGCAGCCAGTCGAGAGGATCGGGCTGGCGCCGGTCGATTTCGGTGGGCCGGGCATCCGTCGCATAGCGGTCGGCCAGCTTCCGCCGCCGTCCGGCCTTACGCCGATAGAGCAACGACTGGAGGACGGCCGTACGATAGAGCCACGGGGCCACCTTGCCGCGATCCTGCAGGGCGGCCTGCTGGCGAATGGCCGCCAGCGAAACTTCCTGCAAAACCTCGTCAATCGCCTGCCGTTCTCCAACGCGCGCGTAGATGACCGTCCGCAGCCAGCGACCGTTTTCCGCCAGCGCTCGCGGCCAATCGACATTCGGTGTGAAGGGGGCTTCCTGCTGTCCCGTCATCGTGGTACTCATGGCTGAAAAGAGAGTTGCCGCTGCACCGCCCTTGTTGCAGAAAAAAGAGGTCGAATTTCGAGATTCGTTCTGGTCTCGATCGTAACACATTTCAAGGGCATGGTTTAAGCGCCCCCGGTTTGACGCATTCCGCCCTCGCCCGATAGAATCGAATTCTCCCTCCCCAGCGAGCTTGCGAGCGAGGGGGAGGGCCGGGGAGGGGCCGAACCACCGTTTCCCTTCCTAACACGAAAGGCCGGGCTTCTGTCTCACACCAGTCGCCGACCCCCCCCTAAGATGACCCGGCTATCTCTAACGAGCCAGAAATAGGCTCAACCTCCGCCCGCAATGACCCACCCCTCTACGCACAAATCCCTTGAATGGATCGATGCCGAACTGGCGGATTTGGAGACTCACGGGCTGCGCAGGCGGCTTGCGGATCGAGTTGGGGCCCAAGGGGCCGAGGTCCGCTGGGCCGGCCGTAGGTTGGTCAACTTCAGCAGCAACGACTACCTTGGCCTGGCGGCCGATCCTCGCCTGACGCAAGCGGTGCAAGCAGTGCTGGAGGAACAGGGCTGGGGCGCCGGGGCAAGCCCGTTGATCTCCGGACACAGCGACCTTCACCGGCAACTGGAAGAGCGACTTGCCAAATTCGAGCAGGCCGAGGCGGCCCTGGTTTTCCCGAGCGGATTCGCCGCAAATGCGGGGACCATCGCGGCCCTGGTCGGTCCGGGCGATGTCGTGTTCACCGACCGGAAGAACCACGCCAGCCTCCTTGACGGCTGCCGCCTTTCCCGTGCCGATGTGAAGGTCTTCCCCCATGCCGACGCGGAGCGGCTCGACCACCTTCTGCAGCGTGATTCGGAACATGGGCGTCGACTGATCGTGACCGACAGCCTGTTCAGCATGGATGGCGACGTCGCCCCCCTCGGTCAACTGGTTGAAGTGGCCCAGCGCCACGGGGCCATGTTGATGATCGACGAGGCCCATGCCACGGCGGTCTTCGGCGTTTCAGGGCGAGGCGTGGCGGAAGCCCAGGGAGTGGAAGCGAACATTCCCATCCGGGTCGGCACGTTGAGCAAGGCCCTCGGTTCCCATGGCGGCTACGTGGTGGGCGAGCGCCGCCTGATCGAATGGCTGGTCAACCGGGCGCGTCCTTACGTCTTCTCGACCGCGGCCCCCGCCGCCGTGGCTGCTGCCTCTTTGGCCGCCCTGGATGTCGTGGTTGCCGAGCCCGAGCGACGGACGATGCTTCTCGACCGCGCCGCCGAGTTGCGATGCCGCCTTGCCGAGCAGGGCTGGAATGTGGGAACTTCCGGCAGCCAGATCCTACCCGTGGTCGTCGGTCAGGCCGAGACCGCGGTTTGCCTTTCAAACGCTTTGCGTGAAGAGGGGTTGTTTGTTCCGGCCATTCGTCCGCCCACGGTTCCCAAGGGAGAGGCGTGCTTGCGGATCAGCTTGTGCTACGGCCATTCTCCGGAAATGATCGATCGGCTTGTGACGGTGCTTGGCAAGTCGCGTTGACTGGTCCTTGCGCGATTCACGCAGGGCCGTTCTGCACTGCATGTGGGGCTCATCACGAAGGAGCGTGATGGCTACTATTCTTGGAAATACGGTTTGGCGTCTTCCGAATTCACCTCGTCGCGAAGTAGCTTCAGTTGTTCGTCGCTCATGTGCCCGAAGGCGAAAAGGCAATAGCCGTGGATACCCATGCGGCGGACGAGTTCGATCTGCTGGGCCACAAGTTCGGGCGGTCGGGACTGGACGGAGCCGCCCGAACGCATGTAGAGCGACAGGCCGGTCACAAGTTGGTCGTCGTCGCTCATGGCGGCAAGGAATTGGCGCTCGTTGGAGCGAACCTGCAGGGTCTGCATCTGGTAGTCCATGGGAATGACCACATCGAGCCAGCCGCGTCGGGCCCAGCCCGCCGGGTCCTGGCCCTGGGCGGCCCCGCTCGGCATGCTGGCAAACACGGCTGCCGACATGACCGCTCCGGGGCGAACGTTGCGAACTCCCTCGGCGGTTTTCTGCACGATCTCGCCGATAGCCTCGCGCTGCCATTGGAGCCATTGAGCGTCGTCCGCCTCCGCCAATTGGATCGAGTGCCGTTCGGCGTACTCCCTGCGACAGGCGTCGCAATAGCAGCGGCCCATGGTGCGGATGTAGTCGAGATGAATGCCGTCCACGTCGTAATCGCGAGCCACGCCGACCATCAAGTCGATCATGAACTGCCGATACTCGGGGCGATGGACGTCGGCGCCGTGGGAGATCACCTTGCCTTCGGCGTCAAGCACGTCGATGTTTCGGCCGTACTTGTCGGCAAACCATTGGCGGAAGTGCTTGTCGCGATAGGTCACGCAGAACCAGGGATGCACTTCCAGTCCCGCGGCGTGGGCTTTGGCAATCAAGTACCCCAGGGGATCGAATCCCACCTCAACCTGCTCGGCGATCGGGATGAGTTCGCTTCGCGCATAGAACGCGTTGCGGACGAAGATGTCGGGGATGATCACGTTCAATCGGGCTTCGACACTCCTGGCGACAAGCCGGTCGACGCCTTCAGCCGTTGCAATGTCGGCGGGAGAGACCCAAAGGGCCCGAGTCTCCCGGATCACTCCGTCGTTGTCGCGAGGCAATTCATAGCCTTGCTCTGCGATCTTGAGCTTGTTGGGGTCGACGAGCCCGGTCCCGCGCGCGAACTCGGCGGCAATCCGTTCGGCCGTCAACTTGTCGGGTCCTTGGACGGATGCGTTTCCCTCGACGGTCAGTCTTTCGGGAACGATTTCCGGCAATGCAGTTCGCATCCAGCCGGTCGGTTCTCCCAAATCGGTCCATTCGGTAGTGAACTCCGCACGCCACTGGCCAGCGTGGGCGGCAAGGTGGGCGCCCACCACAGGCAGCAACCGCCCTTGAGCGTCCCGCACGGTGATTCGAACGCGCAGGGGACCGCCCGCTTGCCACGTGGATTGGATCTCCGAAATCTCCAGGTCGTATTCGGTCAGATCGGCGAGGGTGAAGGTCAAGTCTCGGAGAATGGCTGGGTCGTTGAAGAAGGCGGGTGGATCGACCACATCCAGCCATTTCCCGTTCGGAACGTCGATCAGGAAGTAGCGGTGTCCGCGGATGGCCACGAGTCCCGACTCGGGCAGCGGCCCGTAGTTCTTGCCGAACCACGCTCGAGTTGCCTTGGCCGTATGCGAGCCCTTCCGGGCCAGATCGATCTTCTCGTCCGTGTACATGGCCGACATGGCCTCGGTGGCAAACTGGTAGACTTGCCAGTGTTCGGTGCCCAGTCGAGAGGTGAGCAGGATGGGGGCCGTTTCGAGCACGTCGTAATCCACGACCAACGGCAGGACGACTCCGCGCTTTGGATCGAAATGAACGACCTGGGCCTCGATCGCGATCTTGTCGAACCTCACCTCGCCACCGTCGCGGTAGGGCGGATGTCCCTCGACGCCCCGACCTGCGACCTTCAGAACAGCCGGATCCTGGGCTGTACAAACGCTGGTTGAAACCAAAAGGAGAGAGAACATCCCGACAGCGAGGGCTTTGCCCGAAAACCGCAGTGGTCGCCTTCTGCGGGGAGAGCACAGGCGATCGGCCGGAGGCCGTGATATCGGCACGGGGAATGGCTGCATGAGAATTCCTCCTGTCCGATTGATGTACGGGACTGGAATGCTGGAGGCGTGAGCACGCACCTGGGGCGCGTCCTTTGTATCATCCGGGTCGTTGTACAGCAAACAGACGGAAAAGGCGGGGCATTCGCGACGGCTGGCTTCGTGCATATCCCGCAAAATCGCCGCAATCCCGTTGATTGCTACAGGCCGGTTGACGGGTCGGATATTGTGACCTAGATACTTACATCGCGGGGTAAAATCCGCGGAAACTACGGGACGAGTGGCGCCGAGTACGGATATGGACGAGAACCGAGGTCGTGACAATACTGATCGGATCCGGATGCGGATCTTTGTTCCTTCGGCGATCGTGTTGTCGGCGTTGCTGGTCACGTTTGGCGCCGCCACGTATTATGTTCAACGCCAGCAGATTGCGACGGATCTCGAGGCCACATTCCAGCGCGCCCATCAGCAGTATCACCTGGAACTCGAACGGGATGCCGATTCGCTGGCCGCGTTGCTTGCTGTCATCAAGAGTGATTGGCGATTCCAACAAGCCTGGCTTGCGAACGACCGGCAGCTGCTCCTCAAGGAAGCACAACCAATCCTGGAGGTGCTGCGGGCGAAGCACCGAGTCACCCATTTCTACTTCCATCGCCCCGATCGTGTCTGTTTCCTGCGAGTCCACGATCCTTCGCGACATGGCGACGTAATCGAACGGTTCACCTTGACGGAGGCCATCCGCTCCGAGGCTCCCTCGCAGGGCATTGAGCTTGCTCCCTTGGGCACGTTCACGCTCCGCGTCGTCCACCCGTGGCGAGTTGCCGGAAAACTGGTCGGCTATATCGAACTCGGAGAAGAAATCGAACACATTGCTCAGCGGCTCAAGGAGTTTCAGGGCATCGACACGATTATGGTCGTGTCCAAACGCTATTTGCAGCGTCAGCGATGGGAAGCCGGCATGGAGATGTTGCATCGCGAGGGCGATTGGAATGCATTTCAAGACATCGTTGCCATCGACAACTCGTTGCCGGAGATTCCGAGGGGAGTAGCTCTCCAGTTGCGGGAAGGCGACCTGCAACGTGAATGGAATACGGAAGTGGCAGACAACGGGAAGTTCTATGGGGCCATGTCCGCACCGCTAACCGACGCGGCGGGCCGCCCCGTCGGAGCGATTGTCATGTTGGCCGACACCACACAGGAGACGGTCACACTGCGGATGATGCTTGTCGCGGTAGCGCTGCTGGGGTTGTTTCTTCTCGGCTCGTGCGGGATCTGGTTCTGGCGTTACCTGGGGCGGGTCGAGGCGAGATTCCGAGAGAGCAAGGATCGTTTCGTCCAGATCGCCGAACTCACCGACGAAGTCATCTGGGAGGTTCGGCCGGACGGATTGCTCACGTATATCAGTGAAGCGTGCACCAAGGTCCTGGGTTACAAGCCGAGCGAAATTGTTGGTAATTTCCACTCGTACGACCTTCATCCTCCGGAGGGGGCTGAGAATTCCCGAAAGAGGGTCCTTGAGACCTACGCCAGGGGCGAACGCATCGTCAATGCGGAGTTTCCTGTGGTCGCACGGGACGGTCGGCTGTTGACCATGCTTGTCAACGGTCTGCCCGTATGGGATAGAAAAGGCGAATTGGTCGCCTATCGCGGCAGTCTTCAGAACATCACCGAACTGACAGCCACCGAGAACCGATTGCGAGCCACAGCCGTGGAGTTGGAAGCCGAAACGGCCAAGCTGTCGTCCATGATCTCCGGCATGGAAGAGGGAGTCGTTTTTGCCAACCGGGACAACCGGGTCGTCGAGGTCAACGAGTTCTTCTGCCGCTTCGCGAGGCTGTCTCGGGAGGAGATTGTGGGAAAGGTCTTGGCCGAAATCCACCCTCCCGAAATCGGTACGCGAATTGCCGAGCGAATCGAGCATTATCGACGCAACGTGGATGCGAGACCCGACGTCCTCGAACGCCAGATAGGGCCTGCCGACGTCATTCTGCGCATCCAGCCGATTTATCGCGACGGAGTCTACGACGGCGTCCTCTTGAATGTGATCGACGTGAGCGAGCTGAGCAAGACGCGTCGCGAACTGGAGACCGCCAACAGCCAACTGGAGGACGCGCTTCAGCAGGCCAGCGAGTTCGCGGTGCAGGCGGAATCGGCCAACCAGGCCAAGAGTCGATTTCTGGCCAACATGAGCCACGAGATCCGCACGCCCATGACGGCGATTCTCGGCTATGCCGATATGCTTCACGAATCGATGGCAGATTCGCCACATATGTCGCTCGTCGATCCCATCTGCCGAAATGGAAAGCACCTGCTCAGCCTGATCAACGAGATTCTCGACCTTTCGAAAATCGAGGCGGGGCGTTTCGAGACGGAGCGGCTCGATTGCGATCCCACGGCTGTCATTTCGGAGGTGGCGAACCTGATGCGCCCCCGAGCCCGGGAAAAGGGAATCGATTTCCGAGTCAAATACGTCACCGCCATTCCCCAGACGATCCACACGGACCCGACGCGTCTGCGTCAGATCCTGGCCAATCTGCTCTCCAACGCCGTCAAGTTCACGTCGCAAGGAGAAGTGCGGATCACCGTTCGGCTCCTTGGGGCCAATCGGCCCGAGCCAAAGATCCGGTTTGAAGTGAGCGACACGGGCATCGGCATGACCGATGCGCAACTGGAGGGCGGATTCCAGGCCTTCAGGCAAGCCGACGCCAGCACGAGCCGGAAGTATGGCGGAACGGGATTGGGACTGGCGATCAGCGATCGCCTGGCGGGCCTGTTGGGCGGACGCCTGAAGGCGACCAGCGCGGTCGGCCAGGGAAGTTGCTTCTCTCTGACTCTGCCGACCGGATCGCTGGAGGGAATCCGCATGATCGACCCGAATGCGGAAGTCGGTCACGGGGAAGCCGCGAAAGACGCCGACAAGGTCGTTCGCGCTCCCGTTCGGCTTGACTGCCGAGTCCTGCTGGCGGAAGACGGGCTCGACAATCAGCGGCTCGTCAGTCTCCTTCTCCGCAAGGCGGGCGCCGAAGTGACCATTGCGGAGAATGGAAAGGAGGCGTTCGAACTGGCCACGGGCGCCCCGGAGGACGGCCAACCGTCGTTGCCGCTGGTCGAACGTCCTTTCGACGTGATCCTCATGGACATGCAGATGCCGGTGATGGACGGCTACGAGGCCACGCGGCGTCTTCGCCAGGCCGGCTACTGCGGACCGATCATCGCCTTGACCGCCCACGCCATGTCCCACGATCGGCAGAAGTGCATCGATGCCGGATGCGACGACTACCTCGTCAAGCCGATCGATCGCGCCGGACTGCTGGAGACGGTGGCTAGCTTTGCCGCCGGAGCGGTGGTGAGCGGAGCATCCGGTTCTTCCCGAAAGGGCTAAGCACCTGTTGAAGGCGATCTGCAGCCGGGCTTTTCGGGTCAGTGACGATTGAGGAGAAGAGCCGGGCTAGCTGCGCAACCTCCACGATCGCGTTGCCGGACATGAGGTGGTTAATTCAAGAGCCCGGCTATTCCGCTTCCTTGGTTCACGCGTGTTCGTTCTTTTCCCACCACTCCTTTGCCCGGGCTGGCGTCCACCTGCCAAAGACCTCGCACTTTTCGAGGGCCTCTGCCAGTTCTTCGGCCGACTGGTAGCGATCTTCGGGTTCCTTTTCCAGACATTTCAGGATGACGGCCTCCACATCGGCGGGGACGTCGCGGATTTTGGACGGCGGTCTGACGGGATCGCGGCTGTGGGCGACGATGATGTCCCAGGCGCTCTCGCCGCTGAAGGGGGGCGTGCCGGTGACCAGTTGATAACCGACGGTGCCCAGGGAGTAGATGTCGCTGCGACCGTCGAGTTTGTCGTAGGATTTGGCCTGTTCGGGGCACATGTAGAGGGGCGATCCGCTGAAGGTGCCGCTTTGGGTCAGATTGGCCTCTCCCAAATGGGTCATCGTTTCACGGACGAGCCCGAAGTCCAGTACCTTGGCCACGTCGTAAACGCCGCCCCGCTCGGTGGCGAAGATGTTGGCCGGTTTGATGTCGCGATGGAAGAGCCCCTTGGAGTGGGACTCGCTCAGCGCGGCACAGGCTTGATGCAGGAAGTGAACGGCTCGATCGGCAGGCAGCACGCGGCATTGGCGGATCAGTTTGTCGAGGCTCATGCCCGGCAGCAGTTCCATGACATAGTAGAAGGTGCCGTCGTCGCTCTGGCCGTAGTCGTAGATGGCGATCACGTTCCAATGGGTGAGGGCGGCCGTGGCGCGAACTTCCCGTTCGAATCGGGCGAGGGCGTTCTGGTCGTCCGTCTTGTCAGGCCGGATCAGCTTGACGGCGCAGGGCCGTTTGAGAAGTTGATGCTCCGCCTCGTAGACCTCGCCCATTCCGCCGGCGCCCAACTTGTCCCTCAGCCGATACTGGCCAAGCTGGCGGGCCTCGAAGGCTTCGCGCCGCACCGTGTAGAACACGTGGGCCCCAACGACGGCGATGGCCGACGCCAGGAAGGGCGCCCAGATCGGCAGTCCGTAGTGATCGTCCTCAAGAATGGCGCGGATCGTCGGTTCTCGCCATTCGACGAGCCATCCGGCCATGAGCGGAAAGAAGGCCCCCGGTACGAGGACCCATGCGGCCCGACGCCAGTTGTTGGGGATGAACATTCCGTAGATCAGGGTCAGGAATGCCCAAGCGGTGAACATATGATCGGCCGCGTTCACGGCCGACACGTTGTCGTTGGCCGCGGCAAACTCCTGGAGGAAGCTGCCCGTCACCAGGAGAATCTGGGCGCCGGCGAGACCGAAGCAGCCCAGTTCCAGCGCCCGGAGTTCGACGAAGGTCAACTTGACCTTGGATCGGAGCAACACGACAGCGGCCACGAGGGCGCACAGCACCAGAGAGCGAACGCCGAGCCACAACACATCGCCCTGAAAAAAATCCGCTGCGACGCCGAAAACGAAGACCCCGATCAAGACGCTGACGGCCGCCAGGAGCCGCTTTCGCAACAGAGCAATCGTTTCGTCGCGGAATCCTGCCCGGGTCCCAGCCACAAACTGGACAGGTTCGAAATGGGTGGTCGAATCGTCAAACACGGCAGGCTTGTCTCGCGAAGGGGCGATTGGAAACGAGGTTGGCGCGGCGGGACGCCGCGCCGGGCCCCGCATACGTGCCATTATCCACGAAAACCGGGATGGGCCAAATCCCTTTTCCTGCGGCCCGGCGGGCTTTTCGGCGATTACTCGCTCGGAATCTGCCGTATCGCCCGCCTGGCGCGATCGAATCCGCCGCCCTTGTTCGACTGGCGGATGTGTGTTATGGATGAACCTTGGCCGCAGGGCGGGCACGGCGCTCGTCCGCACGGGAACGCCCTTCCCGCGAGCCTTGTTCGGTGCCTCTGCCCCTCCCGTGAAATCTATGCAGAAACTCTTGTTGATCGCCGTTGCAGGGGGCCTGGGCGCCCTCTCTCGCTACGGTCTGGCCGGGCTGGTCCAACGATGGAGCGGCACCACCTTCCCCTGGGGAACCGCCACGGTGAACGTAGTCGGCTGTTTCTTCTTCGGACTGCTCTGGGTCGTGATCGAAGAACGGTTTGCCCTCTCGCCCCAGACGCGTGCCATTGTGCTCACCGGGTTCATGGGCGCCTTCACCACCTTCTCGACTTACATGTTCGAGACGCAGCAGCTTCTCGAAGATTCCCAATACTGGGCCGCCCTCGGCAACCTTGGTTATCAAAATGGCGTCGGCCTCGTCGCCGTCGTCCTCGGCCTCACCCTCGGCAAACTCATCTAACCCCAAACCTCATAGCTCGCTGCTCACAGCTCACAGGCTCCTCCCATGAACCAACTGCCCCAGGAATGCGAACTGCTGCGGATTTTTATCGGCGAGTCGGATCGCTATCAAGGCAAGCCGCTTTACGAAGCGATCGTGGCCGAGGCGAAGAAGGAAGGCATGGCCGGCGCTACCGTGCTCCGGGGACTGATGGGTTTCGGCTGTCACAGCCGGATGCACACGGCCAAGGTCCTGCGGCTTTCGGAAGACCTGCCCATTGTCGTGGAAATCGTCGACACGGCCGAGAAGATCCAGGCCCTGCTGCCCAAGTTCGACGACATGATCGCCGAAGGGCTCGTGACGCTTGAGAAGGCCCGCGTGATCGCCTACCGCGCGGAGGGGCCGAAGACGTAGGGGGTTGGGGGATGTGGCGACTCGTCTCCGGGTTGCTACAATACGATCGGTGTGAATCGATTGAAGGCGTGTTTGTTGCAAGGTGGGACATGATTCGTTCATGGCGAATTGGACTCAAATCATGAAGAACATCGTCATCCTCTGCTCGATCGCGCTTTTTGCCGGATGCGCACGCCAGGAGCAGGACGCGCAGGAATACCTCTCCGTTTCGGACTACGTCCAGAAGTACTATGCACACGAGCGGTACGAAAACGGCAAGCTGCGTTGGGCCTTTCTTGAGGTGCTTGGCCCGGAGGGCCCGTACAGGCCCGGCAACTCCGGACCGATGCAGAGCAACCCGGGCAAGACCGCAACGTTCCGGATCGCCAACGGCGCCGACCAGTTGGAGGAACAGTACGTTCCCGAGGGCGAGGAGCATTTCTTCCTCGGCGTTCCGGTGGTCAATCGAGAAGGCCTGAACGCCATGATTGTCCTCAAGACGGTTGAGGAAGAAGGGGCGGACGGGGCTTTGGGAGACGTGGATTGAGGGGAACAGTGATTGCAGCTAGTCTGCACCACATGACGACTGAAGTAGATTGCCACGGAAAACCGAAGAGGGTAGGATAGCGGGGCGACTGCCGGCTGAGGCAGAATCTCTGGGGGCCGGCTGTGCGTGGGGGAGTGCGAAGGCTTCTGGCGGGATGTGACGGTCATCGACGGCCTCTTGGAAAACCAAGCAATGCACAAGTGGGGTGTGAATTTATGATTGGACTCGCGATCGACGCTCTTGTTCTTATGGCGCTCATCAAGGCAATCAACGACGACGACGTGAGCTTCGTCAGCGCGTTTCTCGTGGCGCTTGTCGCGGCGATTGGAACAACCGTCCTGGCGGCCGGCCTGGCGGCGGTGATAGGCATTTCGGGAATCGTCGTGGCAGCCTTGCTCGCCGGAACGATCCTCGGCGTTGCGGTGTCCGCCCTGTACGGCGTCGAGATCAAGCGATCCTTCGCAATCGCGGCCATTTTCATGGTGGTTCACATCGGCGTGGGGATCGGATTCGAGCTGATGTTGCGGTCGTGAGGCACCGCCGAGGGCTTTGCTAGGTCTCTGCCTCCACCAGCGGCAGATAGTATGCCAGCCCCAAGGCGGGCACGTCGTCGGGATATTCCATGAACTGGTAGCTCAGATCGTAGCAGGCGTAGGGTGGGCAATGCCCACCACGTCAACTTGGGAATCGGTGGGCGGCACCCACGCTACTTGCCCCAGACTGGCATGTTGCGTCTCTTCGAGGCAGGTGAACCCGGGTGGTATTGTGCGATTCACTCGTTGCCGAAACCGGGCAGGTTTGGCAGCAGGGAAATGGGACGGCTGTTCCTGTTTCCCAAGAGCCGGGCTACCTTGGCGACCCAACGGGCTAGGCCGGCCTGTGTGAGATGGCTCGTTCAAGAGCCCGGCTATTTCTCGCTGACGAACAAATAGAGCCCTTCCTTGCCGGGGGCGACGATGTCGGGGAGGTTGTCGCCGGTGACGTCCTGGGCCCAGCCGTAGATGCCGAGGCCGCTGGCGGTGGCGGCGGGGCCGAAGTCGATGGTGTGGCGGGTGAATTCGCCGCGGCGATCGATCGTCCAGTAGCGGAGGTGCATGGGATCGTCGGAGCCGGGATCGTGGCCGCAGTGGGCCTTGTAGCGTTTGCCCGAGATCAGTTCCGGGCGCCCGTCGCCGTCCAGGTCGGCCAGGATCAGGTCGTGGTACTGGGAGTTGGCCAGGTCGATGGCGTGCTCCTTCCAGGCACGCCCGTCGTCGGACTTGGATTGTTCGAGCCAGAAGATGCCGTAGCCGTGGCCGGCGCCGTAGATGATGTCGGCCAGCCCGTCGCCGTTGACGTCGTAGACCACCGCGGGGACGCTCGTCATGCCGAGGTTGAATTCTTCGTGGGCGATCCACTCGCCGGTGAGCGGGTCGGCGGGCGCTTCGTACCAGCCGCGGGGGTTGAGGAAGTCGCCGCGTCCGTCGCCGTTGATGTCGCCGAAGCCGAGTCCGTGGGCGCCCTTGCCCGCGGCAACGACGTGGCGAGTGAAGGTGCCTTTCCCCTTGCCGGAGTCGTCCAGGTCGAGGCGGTAGAAGGTGATGTCGGGGCCGGCGTTGGGGCAGATCTCGCCGATTCCGTCGCCGTCGACGTCCCAGATCCGGGTCGTTTCGATGGGGCCGGGCTTGTCGATCTCGTGGACGGCCCAGAGTTCGCCGCTCGCGGCGCCCTTCGGGTTCTCAAACCAACGCTGTGTGCCGCCGGTCCAGCCGCCGGAGACGATGTCGACGTAGCCGTCGCCGTTGCAGTCCAGCGGCATGTCGGCGAAGTCGTCGTGGTAGCTTCCGTTGAAATCGACGTCGGCGTACTTGTGGGCCGTTTTGAAGGTCGGGCCTTCGTACCAGAATCCGCCGGAGACGATGTCGGGCTTGCCGTCCTTGTTCACATCGGCCACCGACGCCGCCTCGAAGGCCTGGTCGGCGATCTTCACCTTGCGGAACCGGACGGGGCTGGCCGGTTCGATGGCCTGCCACTGGGCGGCCGTGTAGGGCACGCCATGGAGCCGATAAACGGCCTCCTCGTCGAGCTGCGACTTCCAGTCGGCCGAGGAAACGGCGCTGGTCGCGAGCCACTTCTTGTACTCGGTCGGGAGCGGCGCGGCATCCATCGGGATCATTCCCTCGGGGGCGGGTTGGTCCTCGGCCAACTGGCACGTGATCGCCACGACGCGCGGTCGGGCGCCCTTTTCGCAGGTCAGGCCGATGCTCTTGATGGGTTTGTCCTGGGGACGGATGGCGAGGATCGTCTCCGTGCCGCGACCGACGGGCCAGAGCAGCGTGCCGTCGTTCTGCCCCGGCTTCTTCTGCATGTAGGCGAGGGTGAAGCCGTAGGAGAGGGGAACGTGGTCCGCGCTGCCGTCGTCATAGACGAGGTCCACCGTGGCGCCGGGCAGGAGCAGTTGGTTCGACGTGGTTGTGCAGCCGAGCAGGTAGATCATGTCGAGTTTGGGGCCGCAGGCCACGCTCAGGCCGCCGTTCTTGGGGACGAGCGAATAGATCGACTCGAAGCCGAAGAACTTGAAGGGGACGGGGCCGTCGACGATGTCGCGGGTGGAGATGTCGGGGTCGACGGGGGGCGCGACGGACTTCCAGCCTTCCGGCAGGATCCCCTTGGAGAAGTCAACGCGGCACTCGGGGCCCGCGTCAACTTTCTGCACGCCCATCCAAGCGTAGGCCGTGCCGGTGTGTTTGTCTTGGACGACAAACTGGACGTCTCGACCTTTGAGGTCGGCCGTATCCCACGAGTACTCGCGGAACTGGTCGTGACCGGGGGCGAAGGACTGGCGGAGCGTTTCGCCGGTCTTGGCGTCGCACAGTCCGATCCAGTTGAGATTGGCTCCGCCGCCCTGGCCGTCGTGGCCGCAGGTGAAGAAGGTCACCTTGTCGACGTTCAGGCGGAAGGCGGGGCCCGTCATGCGGCCTGTGGCCTGCTCGCCCCTGGCCAGGGAGCTGAGAAAGGGCCCGGCGTTCTGGATGGCCCCGGCCCGCGTGTGGATGGCCCAGGTGTCGAAGGTGGTGGGGGCGGTGAGGTGCTTAATCGCGTAGAACTGCGGCTCCGCGGCTGAAAGGAATGCGGGCGCAAGGCACACGGCGAAGGCAGCGAGGATCGTGAAGAGCTTATTCATGACGATTGGCACCTTCAATATATGGCAGAGTGTATACAGGTGGGAAACTCCCCCCTCAGCAAACGAAAGCTCGCAGGGAAGGGGGGCGTGTGACAGGGACGTGTTGAACCGCAGAATATCGAACAAGGAACCGCAGAGTTTTGAAGGGGACGCTGATGGGGCGTTTGTTGATGGGGAAGGCGAGTGGTGTTGTCTGGCCCCTCCCCGGCCCTCCCCCCACGCTCGCAAGCTCGCTGGGGAGGGGGCAACATGCTACACCTTCGGCAGTTCGTAGCCGGTGCGGCGGGGACGATCGTTCCAGTAGTTGGCTTCGTCGCAATCGACGAATCGCTCGGTCTTCGGATCGAACTTGAGGGTTTCGCCGACGCGACCGACGTAGCGGGTGATGTTGACGAGATGGCAGAAGGCGACGGAACGGTGCCCGATCTCGATGTCGGCGTTCGGACGCTGACGGGTTTTGATGCAATCGAGCCAGTTCTGGATGTGCCAGCGGGCCTGCCAAAGGGCGGTCTGGTCCGACCACTTCACTTCCTCGTCGGCCTGGTCCACCTTCTTGAGCAGCTGCTCGCGGATCTCGGCCGGGTTCGACATGAACTTGTTGCGGTTGATTTCGAGCTTGCCGTTTGCTCCGATGAAGATCGCTCCGCCCATGGGTCCGCTTGTGGGCAGTTCGAAGAACACCTGGGTGCCATCGGCATAGGTGGCCAGGACCTTTCCGTCCTGTCCCGGCGTGAGGAGCTTGAACTGGGTGGGGAGGGTATCGTCCTTGCCGAGGGCCCATTGGATCTGGTCGACGCCGTGGGCGCCCCAGTTAGTCATCTCGCCGCCGCCGTAGTTTCGGCCGGCGAGGGCGTTGGCCACGCAGGGCCGCCACACGCTCTGGTTGAGGTGCAGTTCCCAGTTGAAGCCGGCGGGGATGTTGCCCAGGCCGGTGGCGTCGAGTTCCGGCGTGGGCCCGGAGCCGGGGTAGTTGACTGCCTGCACCTTGCGGAGCTTGCCGAGTCCGCCTTTGCGCACGAACTCGCAGGCCACGCGGTTCATCTCCATGGAACGCTGCTGGGTGCCCACCTGGAAGACGGCCTTGTGCTTGCGGACGTGCTCGATCATGGTCCGCCCCTCCTGGATGTAGAGGGTGAGCGGTTTTTCGGCGTAGACGTCCTTGCCGGCCTGGACGGCCTGGATGCAGGGGTAGGCCCGCTGAAACTCCTGGCCGGTCATCATGATCGCGTCGATGTCGTTGCGATCGATGACCCGGTGGTGGCCGCTGTAGATGTCCCAGCCGGCGTTGCGATCCTTGCGGTACTTGAAGGCCTGGTTGATATTGCAGTCGGCGATGGCGACGAGTTGTCCATCTTCGGGGAGCTGATCCATAAGGAGCCGGGCGCGGAAGCCGGCGCCGATGGCCCCGACGACAATCCGTTCGTTGGCGCCCGGTCGGGAGCCCTGGGCGAAGGCCGTTCGAGGGACGATCATTGGGGCCGCAACTGCGGCCGCGCCCAGGGCGAGGAATTCGCGACGCTTGAGGGAGGCTTTGTCTGAGGTCATCGCTACGGTCCTTGGTGGGATTGTGTTCGGTGGGTGGCGTGAGTATCTCCCTCCCCAGCGAGCGCAGCGAGTGAGGGGGAGGGTTGGGGAGGGGCAGGAAGTGTTGTACGCAACGATTTCAAAGCCCAGGACTCCCAACAAAAAATGCAAAACGATAAAGGAGGGAAGTCTGTTTACGAAACGGTTGATATTGCGTGCCGGATGAAGTACTTGGGGGTGGAGTGCGAGCGGAGGTTCCAGGCCCCCTCCCCGGCCCTCCCCCACGCTCGCAAGCTCGCTGGGGAGGGAGGTTCAGGTAGCGTTCCCCCACGCTCGCAAGAAGCGCTGGGGAGGGAGGTTCGGCATGCTACACCTTGGGCAGTTCGTAGCCGACGCGGCGGGGTCGATCGTTCCAGTAGTTGGCTTCGTCGTTGTCGATGAAGCGTTCGGTGACGGGGTCGAACTTGAGCGGAATGCCGATCCGGCCCACGTAGCGGGTGATGTTCGCCAGGTGGCAGAAGGCGACCGAGCGGTGGCCGATCTCCACGTCGGCCCGGGGCTTCTCGCGGGTCTTGATGCAGTCGAGCCAGTTCTGCAGGTGCCAGCGTGCCTGCCAGAGGGCGGTCTGGTCGGACCACTTCACTTCCTCCTCGGCCTCGTCCACTCTCTTGAGCAGTCCTTCGCGGATACTGATCGGGTTCGACATGAACTTGTTGCGGTTGATTTCCAGTTTGCCCTTCTGGCCGTAGAAGATGGCTCCGCCCATGGGGCCTTTCGGCAAGTCGAAGCGAACTTCCGTGCCGTCGGCATAGCGGGCGTAAACGACGCCGTCGCTGCCCGGCGTCTTGAGTTCGAACTCGACGGGCAGGGTGCCGTCTTTGCCGAGGGCCCATTGGATCTGGTCGACGCCGTGGGCGCCCCAGTTGGTCATCTGGCCGCCCACATAGTTTCGCCCGCCGACGGCTCCGGGACCGTAGGGGCGATACTCGGTTTGGTTCAGGTGCAGATCCCAGTTGAAGCCGCCGGGCGTGGGTTGGTGAGGGTAGCCGTCGATGGCGGGAGACTCACCGGGCCCGGGGTAGTTGACGGCCTGGACGAACTTGAGCTTTCCGAGTCCGCCGGTGCGCACAAATTCGCAGGCCACACGATTCATCTCCATGGAACGCTGCTGGGTGCCCACCTGGAAGACGGCCTTGTGCTTGCGAACGTGCTTGACAAGGGTGCGGCCCTCTTCGATGTAGAGCGTGAGCGGCTTCTCGGCGTAGACGTCCTTGCCCGCCTGTACGGCGTGGATCGCGGGCAGCACCCGTTGATATTCCTGGGCCCCGATGATGACGGCGTCGATGTCTTTCCGCTCCACGAGCGGATAGTGTTCGCCGTAGATATCCCACTTGGCGCCACGTTCTTCGCGAAAGGCGAAGGCCTGGCCGAGATTGCAGTCGGCGAGGGCGACCAGTTGGCCATCTTCGGGAAGTTGGTCCATGAGCAGGCGAGAACGATGGCCGGCACTCACGCACCCCACGATGACCCGGTCGTTGGCGCCGGGGCGTTTGCCTTGCGCGAAAACCGTTCGGGGAACAAACATCGGAGCGGCCACGGCGGCAACTCCGGCCGCGGCTCCCAATGCCAGGAGTTCGCGACGCTTCATGGAATCACTGGTCTTCATCGAATCGTCCCTCGTCGGTAAAAAACGCTCTCGTGCCGGAATCCAATCCCCGAACCGCCTTGCAGAAGCCCCCCAGCACTCTCCGCAACAAAATGCTATCATACGCCGATGGGCGTGTCTTGTAAAAGGTGCGCGTTCTTCGGTAAATTGTGCGCATGTGGCTGGGCTGTTCGCAAGTGCTTTTTACACGAGGCGAAAACAGGTTCGTGCTGTCAAGGCACGATGTATTCGATGGGCGTGGATGGTCACTCACCACGCCCATCGCTCGCGCTCCGAGCGTGCCATCCAGCAAATATCCGGGATTGGAGGACCAGGGATGCAGAATGCCTTCGTCAACGCGCTTTCCAAGGGGTTGCAGCTTGCCCCGCTGTTTGACCAGTTGGACGATGTGTACCTGTTTGTGAAGAATCGCGAAGGCTATTTCATGCGGGCGAACCGGAGTTTTGTCCGAATGATGGGGCTGCGGGAGGAATACGAGATCATTGGCCGGACGGACCACGATTTCTTTCCGCCCCATCTCGTGGAGGAATACCGCAAGGAAGACGACCAGGTGATGGATTGCGAGACCCCGCTGCAGAATTACCCGCAACTGGTTTCCAATGCATCGGGTTCCATCGACTGGTTCGTGACGAGCAAATTCCCCCTCTATGGCCGGAGCAATGACCCGGCGTCCGCAAAAGGGCATTCCCAAGGAGCCGCCCAGGACGTTGTCATTGGTATCGCCGGCGTGATGCGCGACATGCAGAAGGCGGGCGAGCTGCTGGAGCCTTACGAAGAAATGCACGACGTTCTCGAACACATCTTCGCCCACCACTCCACTCCGATCACCAACGAGGAGCTGGCGCGAATCGCACACCTTTCCGTGAGCCAGTTCCGACGCCGGTTCACGGCCACGTTCAATGAGAGTCCCCAGCAGTTCATCATGAAGGTGCGGCTCCAGACGGTGGCACGGCTGCTGGTCTCGACCGATCTTCCCCTGCGGGAACTTGCCACCGACACCGGCTTTTACGACCAGAGCCACTTCTCGAAACAGTTTCGAGCCCGCTACGGTTGTTCTCCCAACGACTACCGGCGTCAGTTCAATGGATAATGGACAATGGAGAATGGATAATGGGCGGGGCCAGTTCGGTGTGGACGTTGAGGTGGTTCATGTTGCCGTCGACGGGGCGGAATGTGACGAGGTGGTTGCCGAAGCGGTAGCGGATGACGTCTTCTTCTGGAATAACATGGGCAACGCGAGCTTTGACGGCGGGGCCGAGGAAGTCGGGGGTGGCGAGCCAGAGGCCTTTGCCGTCCCGGAGTTCGCCCTGTTCGCCAGTGGCTGCTCGGACCCGATCGGGGAGCAGGTGGGGCAGGGCGACGCAGGTGGCGCCGTTGCGGACGCACTGCTCGATGGCGGTGAGCGTCGGTTCGGTCACGCCCAGGCCAGTGAGGAAGATGACCTCGACGCCGGCCAGTCGTTCGGCGCCGACCCGATCGTCGAAGACGACGACGCCGTCCAGGGGGCAGAAGAGTTGGTGAGGCCGCGATTTTCGGAGGTCCGTGTTGTGCCAACTGAGAGCGTCTTTGGAAATCACACCACGGGAGAGCAAGTGCCAGACGGCGAGCCAGGCCTCGGTCGTTTCGTTGGAGGGCCATTGTTTGTTGCCAAAAAGCATGTTGGGCAGCCAGCTATTGGACTGGCCCCAGCAAGCGTCGGGGCGGCGGACGATGGCGACGCGGGGGCGGATGTCGCGGAAGGTGTAGGTGCGGGGATGGGCCGGCATGTATTGTTTGGCGAAGCGGCGGGCTTCTTCGCCCCAGGGGGTGAGCTGGTAGTCGTCGGGCGTCATCCGCACGAGGCCGCCCTGGGGATTGGTCTTGTGGTCGAAGGCCAGGTTTTCCGTGTAGATGCAGTCGGCGCCCATGTGGTAGGCGAGGAGCAGAGACGAGGCGTATTTCTGCGGTGAGTGGCCCGGGTAGCTGCCGCCATACCAAAGGTCGGGCGTGATCCAGAGTTCCTTATCGTACTGGAGAGCGGCTCCGAGGGCGCAGGCGACGTAGGCAGGAGACCAGTTTTCCTTGAGCACCTTGGTGGCGGCAGTCCATCCGGAGCGGGCGAAGCCGTGATAGAGCACGGGAAACACGTGCTCGCTGCTCAGGCGGATCCCGTAGCGGGCGTGGTGGACCTGGAGCTCTTGTACGGCCTGGGCGAATCCGTCGGCCGCGTCTTCCAGCCGATAGCCCTCAGGGTCGAAGACCCACGGCTGGTCCAGACCGGCGATCTTGTTGCGGCAATTCTGCATGTGGGCCGCTTCGTCGTACATGAAGCCCCAGAGGTTCTCGCAGGCCCCGAACTCTTCGAGCATGTCGTCCGGCATGAGGAAGAAGTGGCGACCATCGGGCCGGTTGTACCAGCTCCGCCCCTTTTCATCGAGGTGTTCCTTGACGAAGTTGGGGCTCTCGAGGTTGGCGACCCACTGGACGTCTTTCTCCCTGCACCACTGGTCGACGGTATGGATGAACTGACGGTTCAGCTCGAGGGTTCGCCGGGGATGGTAATGAACGACGAGGAAGTTGAAGCCGAAGTCTTCCAGCAGCTCTGCGGCCTTGGGATGCTTGGGCAGCAGAATCTTGGAGCCCGCGTCGTCGACGCCCCATCGCATGGGCCGAAGTGGCTCGTCGGCAAGGATTCCCGAGCACGGAAGGACGAGAAGAACGAGAAGGGTTGCGACGAGGGGGCTGAGTCGCATGGAGGGGCTCCGGAGGGTGAGGTGAGGGGGGTGGGATGGAAAGGGGCGTCTCGCTCGCAAGATGCGCTGGGGAGGGAGGAAGTGCGACAGGGATGTGTTGAACCGCAGAATATTGAACAAGGAACCGCAGAATGATGAAGGGGGCGCTGATGGGGCATTTGTTGATGGGGCAGGCGAGTGATGGTTTCTGGCCCCTCCCCGACCCTCCCCCTCGCTCGCAAGCTCGCTGGGGAGGGAGAAGTGATGGCGGGGTTATTGCTTAAGGGCGGGGCATTGGGCGAGGCGGCGTTCGATTTCGGCGATTAGGGCGTTGTACTTGTCGCCGCCGACGCCCCTATACTCGGATTCGAACTTCGCATCGGGGATACCTTCAGGTAGGTCAGAGGCTTCGGGAAAGATCGCTCCAATATCGAATCCGTCGGCCAGGAGGTTCTGCATGCGGCGGGCGGACTGTTCATTGCGGGTGGCCGAGAGGGCAAACAAGGTCCCGGCTCGGTCCGCTACGAGATCGCCGAAGGAGAAACCGCTGCCACCCTCTCCCGCATCGAGTTCTTCCTTGAGCAGGCCGGCCTGATCGCTCAGCAACTCGTTGGAAAGGAGAGCCAGGGCGGAGCTGACGAGGAAGTGGCGGCTCCAGTCGGTGCGTCCCCGAAGGCGGACAAAGCCGACTTGTCGCCTTGTCTGGGCACGCCGCGTCTGATCAGTTACGGGACCGACGAGGTGTTCGACTCGCCAATGGCCGAGCATGATCGCCAGGGTGAGGATGGCCGCCCGATTTTCCAGGACGGGGTCTTCGGTTTTCGACCGCTCCCGAGCCAGGGAGAAGGCCGACTGCAGAATGGCCTCGAATCGCTGGTTCGCGGAAACGGTGTTCCAAGGTCTGGCCAGGTGGTCGTAGTAGATCCGGGCCTTGCGCACCACGTTTGGGTCCTGGCCGAAGCGGGCCATCATCGAAGGGAGGATGTCGTCGACAAGTCCTCGTGAGACGACCACGGCTTCGATATGAGTTTCAGTCACGCGAAACGAGCCAAGTGCCGACAGGAGTTTGCGGAAATCGCGATCGTTGGACGCCACCACAACTGCTTGCCGAACGACACCGTTGAGAAGCATCTGGGGAACGGGAAGACACCCAATCCGACAAAACTGGACTTTGACCTCGAGGCCGCCATCGGCAAAGGCCACATTCCATTCGGTGTGGAGGTTCACATAGCGGGGCGATTTCCTGGAATCGGTGAGCGGCACGGACAGGTCGAGCACGATAGTCCCCTGTTCGAGCACCACCCGACCGCGTGCGTTTGGGGCAAGTTGAGGGAGCCCCATGGCGAGAATCAGGTTCAAGTCACGCTGGCTGAAAGCGAGCTTCCGGGTCCCGTCCTCGAGTTTCCGTGGACTCTTGAGGATTTCCACGAGACGCCGCTTTTCGGCGGAGGTGACCTTTGGCATCTGAATTGGCAGAGGTGCACGTGAAGTAACGAGCAGCCCGACCACGGCCAAGGCGACAACGGCGACCAGCAACAAGCCTGCCAGTTTGGGAAGGAGCCACAGGGTTGAGAGAGGACCGCGAATGGCGTTCCGACCGCCCCAGATTCCCAACAAGAGGCTCGCCATGGGCAACAACATCGCAACGAGAGCAGGGAATCTCCCTGTTTCGACATAGAACAGGAGGACGAACATCGTGCCGCTCAGCAGAAGGGTCAGCATTCGACCGATGAGATTTCGGCTCAGGCTCTGGAGTTTGCACCGCGGGCCGAGGCCGGCTCCTGCCAATAGCCCGAACGGAAACAGGGAGAGCGCCATGCGGGCATTCGCCGTCAGGGCATCCCATAATAATTCCCGGGCAGCAAGAATGTCGGTGAGCGTCCACGGCTCGCCCAGAGAGGCGAAGTCTTGTGCCATGCGAGCACGCAGGAAGAGGAGAATCGCGCATCCGATTGCTGCGCCCCGAGCGCACCAGATAACGGCCCTCGGCCACCCCATCGCGGGCTCTGGCTGGACGGGAACCGCCTCGTCCTCGGTGTCAGAGGTTACTGAAGGGGCGTACATAGGCGGAATTCACCGAAGTGGGCCACGTGGAATCTGGATTCAGACAGAACCCCCTGTGGAGATTCGCCTCGTCAATGAACGTCTCTCGCAGCCTGGACGGCAACAAATCCGGCCCTGGTCCCGATTTGTGAAGTAAACGAACCTTGGCAACATCGAAACCAATAGTTTCCCCCAAATGCGGCAATAGATCAAGCGAGATGCAGCAATAGCAGCCGGCTGGGAAATTGAATTGGATATTGCCCAACGTCACACCTAGTAAGGAGTTACGGCTTCGGCCCGCCAGAACCGGCTCACTGCTCACTGCTCACGCGATACCACGACGATTTCCAGTACTCTCGCTCGGCCGCGCGGAAGTCGACACACTTCTCGGAATCACAATCATTTGGCAGAGCCCCGTACCACTGCAACTGGATCAGGTAGTGGTCGTTCGGGCGAAACCCCGGCATGTCGAATCGCTTGGCCTCTCGGTGGCGAGCAGCCGCGGCCTCGATCGCCCCGAGAAGTTCCCGATAATCGGGGTCGTTCGTGTCGGCAAACCCCTTGGATTGGCAGAGTCCCAATCCGCCCGAGTCCTTTGCAAGCGGCGCCGGCAACAGCAGCGACTTGTCGGGGCGCGTGAGGTTGCAGAGCGACTGGGGCGTGCGGCTGCGGCCGAATTTGAAGTATCCCACGATGCCGCGGAGTTTTTTCAGATCGGCCAGATCATGCACCAAGGGTAGGGCGGGCCCAGGACCGCCGAAGGTGAAATAGGGCCCCTCGCCGACCACCGGCTTGCTGTCCGGCGCCGAGCCGTGGCATCCTCCGCAACGTCGTTCCATGGTCTTGACGGGAAACACGACGGGGTGCATGCCCGAGCCGAGCGCGGCATAGGTTCCCGGGTAGGTGGCGCTGGTTTCGATCCAGAGACGTACCGTGTCTCGTTCTTGTTTGGTAAGATTTGCTTCGTAATGGCTGCCGTCGATGAGCTTCATAAGCCGACTGGCCGAGCTCCCGATGGATCGAGGCGGCCGATTGCCGCGTGCTTCGTTGCGGCCGTCGGCAATCAGGCCTCGTTGGATAATCGTCCAGTAGCTTTGCGTGAACAGAGGCGTGTGATCGCCGGTCAGATCAACATGCCCCTCATATCGGTCGGGATTGTGGCAGCCGGCGCAGTGCCGATCGAGGACGGGCTGAACGTCCCGTGGGAAATCGAGCACATCAGGCACGCCGCCCACCGGCTCGATGCGGCTGGCCGGCCGGTTCAGGGCGGCCAGACTGCCCTGCACGTGCGGTCCCTCGATTCGCTGCTCGTGGCAGCCCACGCAGCTGAGGGTCTCGCCCGGCTGGAGGGAAACAAAGCTCTGCATCCGCTTGACCGAAAGGTCGTTTTCGTCCAAGGCAACCAGGAAGCAGTTTTCGGAGATCGGATAGGGATCGCGGTACAGGGCGCCGGGAGGGCTGACACGCACTGCCGCGTCCTGATCGTCGGGACCGTTGGCCGGATCGACGATGGTCACCGCCCCCATGTGCTCAGGCCGGCCGTGGCTGGGTGAAAACGACGCCACAACCAGGTCCGTGCCCGGGATGGGCTTGGCGTCCAGCATCGAGATGCCGGGATACTTGCCCGGCGTGGGATGAGGTTCGGCGTTGAGCCAACTGGTGCCCGGGTGCAGGTTGCCGTAGTAGACCATTTGGCCCGTGCCGTCCGGGTTGGCCGTCCAGAGATGGTGGTAGGCCAACTGGTTGCGATCCACGTATTCCCATCGCATGTAGAGCACCCGGCCGTCGGGGAGCACCCAGGGTGTGTTGTCGTGCTCGATGTTGCTCGAAACCATGCGAAGTCCCGAACCGTCGCTTTCGCAACGATGCAGCGTCGCCACCGGCGTCCGCCAGCAGTTGACCACCCGGCGAGCTCGGCTCGAACAGAACATGATCCCGCCGTCGGGCAGATAGGTGGGCTCGATGTCGTCGAAAGGCCCGCTGGTCAGGCATTGCAGTCCGGTTCCGTCGACACCGATCTCATAGAGATGATAGTGCGAGTCGCCCCCCTTGCGATAGGAGAAGAGGATCTTCTTGCCGTCGTAGTGGACCTGCGGATCGCGGACGCCGCCTTCAGGATCATTCAGCAGCACCTGGAGCTTGCCGCTGCGGAGATTTCGGTGACTCCCCATCAGGCCGTCACGAAGTAGTATCAACCTCCATGTCGGTGGTTCCGTGCAACTCGCCAACATCCAGGGCTTTATCGAAGCACCTCGAAATCGTACAATCCCTTTCTGCTTCATTCCAGAACATTTGCCGGGAGATCTTCCGTTGGCTTCGACCAATTCACATCGTCCGATTCGGCATGGTCCCTATCCCGAATTGACCTGGCCTGCTGTCCTGGTGGGGTGGCTTCTGGGGTGCCTGATTGCGGTCTCGATCGGGTATGCTGCGTTGATCCTTGGTTTCTCGATCGAAGGGTCGGAACTGGCGGCGATTCTCGGCTGGGGAATCCTGCGCGGAATCCTCGGACGCACGAGCATTATCGAAAACAATATCAACCAGACGATCGCCTCGGCCGTCAACGGGGCCTCGGCCGGAATGATGTTCTCGATTCCCGCCCTGTTTATCCTCGCCACACCGGAGCGGGATCCGGAGAAGCAGTTCGCCGTACTCACCCAATTCAACGTCGGCCTCATGGTGCTGGCCTGCATTACGGGCGGGATTCTTGGTCTGTCCTTCATCATCCCCCTCCGTAAGCAGATGATCGACTTCGATCGTCTCGCCTACCCGGGGGGAATCGCGGTCGCAGCGATCCTGAAGTCGCCCGGGGCCGGAATGAAGAAGGCGGTTCTCCTCCTCGCCGGCGGTGCGATCTCCGGGACGTTCTACATCCTGGTGATGATGCTGTCAGGCAGCGATCACCCAGACTGGTCATTGGGAAGTCAATTGCAGCTTCCCGCCTATCTGAACATCACCCTGTTCCTTTCGCTGATGACCGTCGGCGTGGGTTTCCTCTCCGGCAAGGGCGGTTTCTGGTTCGGAGCAGGAGGGTTTCTTTGTTACTGGGTGCTTGCCCCGCTGCTGTCGCAGTTTGGGGCTGGCACCGACGAGTTGATGGCCGACCCGAACGCCTTGCGAACGACGCTGTTTCGCCCCACCGGGATCGGAATGCTCATCGGGGCGGCCATCGGGGGCATCGTCGCAGCCTTTCCGTTGATCCGCAGCGCGATGAAGAGCATGCACGAGGCGAGACACGACTCAGACGGCCACGGCGCCCGACCGGCATCGGACGAAATGCCGATCTGGCTTCTCTACGCGGGAGTCGGCGCCGGGCTCATTGCCTTGATCGTCATTTGCCACCAGTCCGTCAGCGATCCGCAAATGACCTGGTGGCGAGCGGCAACCATGGCGGTGCTGGGAACCGTTTGGGTTTGGGTTGCCGGGGTGATCGTGTCCGAATGCCTGGGGCGGACGAACTGGTCGCCTCTTTCCGGCATGACGCTGATTGCCGTGACCATCCTGCTGGTGATCGCCCAGAGCGGGATGGCGGCGCCGTCCGCCGTCTTGAGTTCGGTGATCATCGGAGCGGCGATTTGCGTGGCAATTGCCCAGGCCGGCGACATGATGCTGGACCTGAAGTCCGGCTACCTGGTCGGGGCGATGCCTCGACGCCAGCAACTTGCCCAGTTCATCGGATCGTGGCTGGGCCCCCTGGTTGTGATCGGTCTGATCTTCGTTCTCCACTGGCAATACACCCTCGGGAGCGAGAGTCTGCCGGCCCCCCAGGGCACGGCGTTGGCCTCGATGGTCGAAGGGATCGTCGAACGCGACGTGCCCGCCTATCGTTACGTTGCCGGCGGCGGTCTCGGGGCCGTGCTGTCCTTCAGCGGCCTCGGGGGAATTGGCGTACTGATCGGACTGGGGTTCTACATGCCCTTCGACATCGTGCTGACCTACACGATTGGCAACCTGCTCCGCATCCTGTCCGATCGGTTCGCGGGCAAACGGTTCTCCGAGCAAGTCGGCGTCCCAATCGCGGCCGGCTTGATTGTCGGTGAGGCATTGGTCGGAGTCGGCTACGCCTTTTATCAGATCCTTCTGGGCTGACCTTTCCTTTAAGCGGTTCTAACAAAACGAGCAAGTCTCCCACGGGCATTGGCGTCCATGACCTGTGGTCTTGACAGCGGCTCCAAAACTGGTTCGAGTCGATTCATGAGCGGAATTCGAATTGTCGGACATGTCCTTCTTTGGCTTGGCTTCCTGGCCGGCGCCTTTGTGGCCGTCCGGAGCGCGGAAGTGGAGGCGGCGCCGTGGTCGACCATTTCATGGCCCGCTTACGGCGTGGCAATGTTCGTTGCCGTCGTGGGGGTGGTCGTATTGCGGGCAACAAAGACGGCGGTCGGGGTTGCTTCGGCCGAGGAGGTGGGAGCCATCGACCAGCTCGAAGCGATCCTGGCCCGACTTCAATCGACCGTCGAAAATTGGAGCAGGCAAGCGGACGAGATCAACGTCTACGAGTTTCACGGCATGATCGATGAAACCCTCGCGGACGACCTGGGACAGTTCGCCGATCTTCGCGAGGCCATGATTCCGGAGTTCGGGCTGGACCACTACGCCAGAATCATGACCGAGTTCGCCCTGGCAGAGCGGACACTCAATCGCACCTGGTCGGCTTCAGCGGACGGCTACGTTGACG
Organism: Thermoguttaceae bacterium; assembly: GCA_963674575.2. Taxonomy (GTDB): domain Bacteria; phylum Planctomycetota; class Planctomycetia; order Pirellulales; family Thermoguttaceae; genus JAAYAY01. The sequence goes on along the minus strand of CAXXQT010000003.1, from coordinate 1,046,071 downwards.
AGGTTCGGGCGTGCCTGGCCCGGGCCGTGGCGCACCTGACGGCTGCTCGGAAGCGGTTGGCGGAGGCGGCCCGGGAGCAAGTGTAGCGGTCTGGGAAAACTGGGCATGCCTAATCCGCCGCTCCTCCAGCCAGGTTCTCCGAACGGTGCGACTTGCTCGGCCGGGGCATGAAGATCAGTAGCCCCAGACCCATCACGAGAATCATCACGATTCTGAACCATTGGGGAGCCGGTCCGGCGGAGTGCTCTTCGAGCAGGCCCCAGAAGGCGATCCGGTCGAACGCCCGGACCAGAAAGTAGATGACCGCGCCGTAGATGATCTTGGTGTTCTTCGCCGGGTCAAGTGCCGCAAAGGCGACCATGACACCGAAACTGATGGCGAAGGCCCCCAGGTACCGCACGAGAAGCTCTGCCTGGGGCGTCATGGTGATCGACACCCCGAACAGCAGGCTGCCGAGCTTCACCGCCGCCTCTTTGAAAAACGTGGCTGCAATGCCGGCAACCATGTGATAGACGCAAATGGTCCACAGGAACACACGCACCACGATGCACCGCGACTCGGTCATGACGACCTCCCTTCATTGTCGGTTCTGGTTCTTATCGACTCCAAGTGAAAACGAATGACGGCGGGAGCAAGGGCCTTCGTCGCATCGAAATCGATTTTCCACACCATTCGACCTCGCATCGAAAACCTGCAGCCTACAGCCTATAATCTACCGCCCTCGCCCGACATTTCATCGAGTCCGCGCCTCTCGAAAGTGCCGTCCTTTCCACTTTGCATAGTTGACGCATGGAGAAACGGGACCGGCGTCAGTCCACTCGGCCGTCGCGCAATCGGCGATTCGTTCTTCGTCCCAAAATAGCTCGCTCAAGAACGACCCCACGCCGATAATGGCGACCCCGGAACGTGGCGAGTTCCGCAGGAATCCGGTCAGGCTCTTGAGCAGCAGGGCGACCTTGCCCCGCCGGACGGTCGACAGCAGGTAGACGAGCGGAACGAGATTGCGAGCGATCCAGGTTGGACGCATCGAGTTCGCACTCAGTTTCCGGTAGAGCCGTTCGACATTCACCGCGTGTGTTAGCGGACAGACACGCGCGCCGTCTCGCAGTAAAACGATGTTCGCCGCACAGTCCGGATGCACACGCAGGGACCATGGCCCGTAGGACGGGAGCGGCCACACGTCGGATAGGTCCACTCCTGCGAGGGCTTCGCACTGCAGAAGCTCGGCGATGATCTGTTCGCGGTCCACGAGTGTGTCTTCCGGGAGCGCGTACCGCCCGGCCGCGCTCGCGGCCTGGAAGACCATCGATAGTGACGAAAGCTCCAAGGACAGTCCGAACTCGACGATGCGTCCCACGTCGCGCAGATTCAGCGTGTTCACCGTCGTAATTGTTCCCAGCCGCAACCCGGCGCCGATCACGTGGTGCGCTGCCTGGATCTTCGCGTCGACCCGCCGGTTTCCACGGAGTTGCTCGTGAATCGCTTCGTCGAGCGTATCGAACTGAAGATTGATCTTCCAGAGACCGCTCTTCTTCAGAAGCCTCACATACTCCAAGCTCTCCGCAAGACGCAATCCGTTGGTTGCGATGAGGACTCGCAACCCGGATTTCCGTAGCTCGCGGACAACCGCCGGCAAGTCCGGATGCAGGGTCGGTTCGCCGCCGGTGAGCGAAACCTGTCTGGCCCCCGCCTGGCGCATTTCTCGGCCTCGGCGTGCGATCTCGACGATCGGAAGATGCGTGGGATTGTCTGTGGGACCGGCAGCAGCGTAGCATACGGGGCACTCGCAATTGCATTGATCGGTGATACTGAGCAGGTTGATCAGCGGACGAAACGCCTTTGCCCGGTCCCGTGCATGGACCCGCGTTGCCTTGCTTCGCAGGTCCATGAACACTTCCGCGTCGGTGGAAAGCGTCACGCAGCGCTCACCATTTGGACAGTCAATGCAACCAACGATGCTAGCTCCCTCGCGTCTCACCGCAGCGCGATGCGACGTGTTGCACTCAAAGCAGCGGACGCTGGTTTGGCCGATCCCAAGTTTGTCGAGTGGCTCACTCACACCGGACCTCCATGTCCGTCATGCAGATCGGAACGAGCTTCCCGTCGGCAAGCGTACGATTGGGGCACGGTTCGGTGCAGACGATGCGTCCATCTTCCGTGCGGATCGGCCCATTGTCGAATACGAGCCGTTTGGCTCCCATGGTTTTCCCGCGACTTGCCCAAAGAAAACGCAGCAGCCGCCCGAGCCTTCCACTCCCCAAGCCGTTCAGAACCACATGGCCGGTAATCATGGCCGGTTGTGGTTGGACATAGAAGGGGAACTTGCCCGAAAGCAGGCCGACGGAGCGGATCAACAGGGAGTCCATCCACGAACCCTTCATCTTCAGGATCCGCACATCATCCGCTCCATGAACGACGGGAACATAGTAGCTCAGATAGCTCAAGGAAGGACATTGGCGGCCCTCGCCCGCCCGCGGAAGGGCGGCAAATGGCTCCAGGCCGAAATGCTCGTGCAGCTCCCCTGCAACCTGGACATTGGTCGTCCGCCGTCCGTCCATGGTTGGACATCGGACGGTTTGTTCGCTCATCTCCATGTGATGGGTCACATAGAGCAGATTGACCTCCTTCGAGCGTAGAACGAATTCGACCAGAGAGCGGATGCGATCGAAATACTCCGGGTAGATTGTCACAGAAAGCCCCACGTCGATCCCGAAGGAAGCGATCTTCTCGGCGATTTGCGCCCGCAGTCCGTTGATCTCGTCCACCGAAGGCGCGGCGCCGAGATCGGGACGGGTCTGGCCTTCGTCAATATGCAACATGATCACGTCCAGGCCCGCATCACTCAGCTCCGTGAGCATCCCGGAACTCAAGGCGAGGCCGTTCGAGGAAATCGACGTCTTCAGACCTTGATCGTGGAGCGAGCGAACGATCGCGGGCAAGTCGGGATGCAGGGTCGGCTCACCTCCGGCAAGCGTTACCGTGTGGATCTTGCTGAGCCTTCGAGCCCGGGCAACATCCTCGCTCAAGTCGTCGAGAGACCGCCAACCCTTTCGCTTCGTCTTGTAGCACCCGCGGCAGGAGATGTTGCACTCGGCGTTCACTTCCAGCACGAAGTGAGGCGACGTCGCTGACGTCCAGGGCAGCCGGATCATGGTTTTCCCTCCGTTGATTTCTCTGCCGACGGGACGAACCTGCCGGCAAAGGCGCCGGCCCAATCGAGGTCCTTTTCCAGGATCCTCGGCTTCACAGTCGTCATCTTGCGCCCGCATGCGGCCAAATGCGCGATCCGCTGCTCGCTCGCGGGCGTCCCTTTCCCTTCAACACGAAACACACGCACCGGCCCCAGTTGTCCCAGGTTGCGGCTATGGTCGTAGTGGAAGTTCTCGCGTAGCGACGAATCGATCTCCCTCGCCATTTCGTCAAGCCGCCCGTCATCGACCGCAACATCGCCAACGTACAGCACGTAGCAGGCCGACCCCATGGGAGATTGGTGCGGCGCAAGCATTTGGAACTCCGACGGCGTCCTGAACTGGCGCGATACTCGCTGCAGCACGCGCTCGACGTGGGCCGCGTGAAGCTTCTCGCCGACCATGTCCGACACATCGTCTTCCTTGCCAATGAATCGCAACAAGGGAAGCGCGCCACGGAATCCGACCACTTCGACCAGGTCGCCCAGGTAGTACCGATACAGTCCGCCGCCGGTCGTCAGGACGACACTGTATCGCCTGCCCTGTTCCAGTTCGTTCGCAAGTCGCGTCGTGCATCCACTGAAGTCGTTCGTGGGAAGCTCGGAGCAGCGTTCGATAAACTCGAAGAAATGGGAACGCACCGCCAGGGCGCCTCCCGGCTGTCCGAGGAGGGGAAACGACACGATCCCTTCCGTCGCCATGAGACCCTTGGGCTGTATTTCCACGCCGGGAAGCAGTTCTCCCAACTCGGCAGCGCCAGCGGCGGCGTTGCCGTCGCACCAGCAGCTGACCAGTTTCAGTCGCGGCCAGACCCGAACGAAGCCTCCTCTTTCGCAACCGTCGCTGAGAATCCGACTCAGCTGCTCCGCGCGACGCCGCTTCGGCTTCAGCAACCGCGACAATTGCCGGTGCAATGCAGGGGAAAGGGAACAGGGCGGCGTGAGCGTTCCTGCTTGAATATCCCGCAAGAGCCTATCGGTCCAGGCCCCAATGGACTTCAGAAGGAGCGTGAGGAACGTGGCGTTCCAGACGGATGCGAGGACAAGATTCTGCGACCGCAACAGGAACAGCAGTGTCACGTACCGGCACGCCGCCATGTCGTCGATTGCGGCAACCGCATCCGGCACAGCCATGCACCGCCTCAGCAGGAGTTGTTCCACCGCACCGAAGTACCTCGAATCCTCGTCAAACCCGATCGGCACGGGCCCGTCGCTGCTTGGGGCGACGTTCCCCGGTGGTGTGACGGCCCAATACGCGCTGCCCGACAGCAAGCCCTTGCGATTCATGTAGAGATTGGCGAGCCACGGCTCAACTCCGGCCATGAATTCTCGGCGAAGTCTATCGGTGAACGGAATCAACTTCGACGGCGCCGTCGACCCGCTCGAAGGTTGCAGCAGCAGGACGCGGTCGCTGGTGAGCACATCCGCTCGGCCCTCGGCGATCGCTTCGATGTACGGCAAGTGCCCCATGTAGTCTCGGATCGGTACGCGCGTTCGGAACTCGTCAACCGTGCGTATTCGGTCAAAGCCGTGCTCCTGGCCGAACTGAGTTGCCTCGGCGCGACGTATCAGCCCCAATACCAGCCGCCGCTGGGTCTCAGCCACGCTTCGCGATGCCACGGCAAAACGCCAAGAGCTCTTCAAGCAAGAGCCCACCAGCAGGCTGTTCGCCGTCGCGACGGGGAAATTGCCTAACAAGCGATGCACGGTTCTCATACCCCCGAAGGCTCCGTGGCACGACTCTGGATGATGGCGTGGGCCCTTGGCTTCAGATTCGCCCGGTGCAGAGGGGCGATGCACGCCAGTTCCTCGCCCTCATCGTGTCTTTGGTTCTTGTGTGCAAAGAACCGTACGTGTGGGTCACGGAGACGATGCGCATCGATGGGCGCGATCGCCGAACGCAGGCGAACGCGACCGCTGTTCGGCGAGATGACCCCTCTCGTAGAATCGTACTCGTCCGGATAGCGGGATGAGGCGAAGCAATCGAGAATCTCCTGTTCGCGAGCAGGCGTCGGCAGATCGTGTCGAGGATAGAACTCGTAAAAGAAGAGGGGCAGGAAGCGGTACGTCTTATAGCCCATACTGATCAGGAACCAGTACAGCGGCTGATCGGGACGGTCGTCGGCCAACCGCAGGGCAAACTCGCCCCACACACGAATCAACTCCGTGTCGCCCCAATGCCTTCGGTCGATAATCGTGTCGCCGGAAAACAGCGCTCGTACCCCTCGGCCGGCCACGGTGGCGTGCAATAAGGTCTGCGTGGAGAATCCCACAATCTGCCCTGTCTCGCACGCACGCAGAACGATTGCCCACTGCTTCTCGCGAAGATCCCGCTCAAAGGCCGCCTCGGTTACCCCCTCGAAATGATCCACCAGGAGTTCGTACATCCGCGCACGCTCCGGCCGGCTCAATCGGTCCACCGGAACTACGTTGCCGCTGAGTAACATCACCGTTGTCTCCTACAACACCGCCAACTCCAGATACGGAATCCGGTCATCGAGCGACTGCCAGACCTCCTCATCGTCCTCCCAACACACGACGTACAGACGACTTGCATAATCACGATGTGGATACTCCCGAGCCGCTCGCAAAAACGGATCTCGTTCGTGCAATCCAATGAGCAAGTAGCCGTGACCATGCGCCGCCGCATCGTTGCCCATGCTGTCAAGCAACGCTCGGAACACATCCGGGTCGTCATCGTCGATCGCAACAAAACTGACAAAACAGTGCTTCAACAGGGAACCGGGGGCGGGGAGACGCGGGTAACCGCTTAATCCGGCAACCAGGTTGAAAAACGGCCGCACGACCGTCAGCGAGCGGCAATACCCGGCAAGCACGGTCTGCTTGAACGCGCTTTGGTCCCAGGTGGCGGCGACACCCGCAACACGTCCGCCTCGGATTGCCAGGTGGAAGTCGCGGACGTCGAAATTCCGCAGGTGCGAGTTCGGTTCGGTGAACTCCCTCGCCAGATACCTGGGAAAAAACTGCCGGCGCCGCCCGTTGCGACGAAGGCAGTCCACGATCTCTTCGATCTTCGCCGGCCCGCCCCGTTCGACCCGAACCTCCCCGACAGGCGGCCGGTTGGTGCCAGCAGCCCTGATCACCAGCGTATGGACTCGCCCCTGATCGTGATAGCGTGGCAAACCCGCGCGGCGGCTGATGAGCAATTCCCGTACGGCATGGTTGTCTTCGACGATCGTGGTCACATAGAGTCGAGTTCGGCCATCCTCGTGCAACTGCCGAAAGGTTCGATACGCTCGGGCAAGAAGTGTCCCACCGCGAAATCGGGGATCCAACCGCAGACCGCCGATGTAACCCAACTCGCCCTCCTCGCCGTTTAAATACACCGTCCGCACGGAACGGGTAGCGCAACCAATCACTTCGCCGGAGTCCAGTTCTCGTGCCACGCCCACCTGGTTGAACGGCCCCTGGGTCTCGACGCCGTGGAAGTAGCACGGATCGCGCCGCAAGGAAATGCGAATCCGTCCGCTCATGGGGTTATCGGCCGCGAGGCGTCGCAACGCCTCGTCGTCTGTGGACTTGGCCAACTCAATGGCAAATCTACCCACGGCTCTGCTCCCGATCCATTCCTTCGCCCAGGGGGAGCCCTTGCCGTTTCCTGGCTTCTCGTCCAGAAAACAGGTTCACCCAGAAGTAACTGATCGCTGCGCGCAGGTCCGCACAGTTCGTGCGGCGGTCGGTTGCCCGGGTCACCACCGACCCAAGACGATAGAATTCGTTTCGCGCTTCATAGCAGCGCCGTGCCAGTTCCTCGGCGGTCATGTGACGGGGCTTGAAGGCCACGTCGCCAAATCGGTAGTCCGGACTCAACCACCAGCGATCGAACCGCAGGCGTCCCTGCTGCTGGAGTCGCGAATAGACCGGCGTGCCGGGAAAGGGCACCAGGTGATTGAAGGCCGCCATGAAGAACTTCTGGCGGATGGCGAAGTCCACCGCTCGATCGATCGCGTCGGGCGTGTCCGTGTCGTAGCCGAACACGAACGTCGCGTAGATCGCGATCCCCGCGTCGTGAATTCGCTTGACGGCCTCGCCGTAGTCACGCGCCATCCGATTCCAACTCTTCCCCATGCTGGCCAACGTTTCGTCGCTGAGCGATTCAAACCCGACAAGGATCCCCCGACAGCCGCTTCTACGCATCAGATTCAGCATTTCGGGGTCGTCCGCCATGTTCACGCTGCCCTGGCTCAGCCAGTTGATCCCGAGCGGCTCGATCGCCTGGAACATGCGACGTGCCCGATCGAAGTCGGCCACAATATTGTCATCGGTAAAGAACACCGTCTGCCTGCCGCCGCCTCGGATCTCGTCAACGATGTCCTTGACCGGCCGCGCCCGATGGGTTTGCCGAAAGAAACTCGAAACGGAACAGAAGTCACACGCAAACCGGCAGCCACGACCCGTTTCAATCAGAGTCAGCGGGAGATACGATTTTCCTTGGAAGATGTCGCGCCGAGGTTGTATTCCGTCGATCCGTGGACGCTCTCCGTCGCGGTAGACACGGCCAAGCTTGTTCCTCCTCGCGTCCTCAACCACCTGCCCCCAAACGGTCTCGGCTTCGCCAATGACAATCGCGTCGGCGTGTTCGCGGGCTTCCTCGGGAACGAGTGTCGCGTGATAGCCGCCAAGCACCACGGGCACACCACGCCTCCGGTAGGACTCCGCGATCTGATACGCTCGACGGGCCGTGTAGGTCTCCACACTGATCGCGACGACGTCTGTCGGCGTATCATAGGGGATCGGTTCGACGCGGTCGTCCACGAATTGCAGTGTGACGTCGTTGGGCGTGAGTGCTGCCAGTACGGCCAGGGAGAGAGGCTGCATCTTCCAGCCACGAACGTACGGCTCACCCGCTTTGCGCCCAACTCCCGGCATGACGAGAGTTATCTTCATCGGCCTCTTCTTCAGGTTCGGTCAAAGCCCGCTTGTCGAACTGCGGCAGCTTGGCCGCGTAGTATTTGTATCCCAGGTTCGCTGCAATGTTCACCAGCGGTGCGCAGCGGGACGCGGCAATCCGCTTGGCAATGGCCGATAGCCTGTACGTTTCGCTCCATGCCCAGTGGAGCCCTTCCTGAAGTCGCTCTGCGCTCATTTGGGTGGGCTCGAACACCACATGCTGAGCGTCGTAGAGCGACCAGTCCGTTTCGATGATCCTTCGCTCAGCCGACAATCGTTCGAACACGGGTGTGCCCGGAAAGGGCGTGAATACGGAGAAACGCGGCAAGTCGATCTTCAAGTCGGCGACGACTTCGACCGTCCGCTGAAAAACACCCGGATCGTCGCTATCGAATCCGAACACAAACGCTCCCTGCACGGCGATCCCATGGTCGTGCAGCTTTCGGATGATCTCTTTATAGCGATGGACTGGGTTGAACTCCTTGTCGATTCGGTTGAGCGTCGGCTGCGAGACGGATTCGAACCCGATGAATAACCCTTTGCATCCGCTACGTACCAGCAATGCAAAAAGGTCCGGATCGTCCGTGATCTCCGTGGTTGCCAGCCCATACCAACGTCGCCGCAGGGGCGCCAACTCGCGGAAAAAGTCTCTGGCGTACGCCCGGTTGGCAATCAGGTTCGGATCGATCAGCACAAGGTCTCGTCCCTTAAGGAGTTCGATCTCACGAATAACCTCAGGAACGGGACGGAAATAGGCTTGCTGCCCCCACACCACCGGGATCACGCAGAACCCGCAGCGGTTCGGACAACCCCGACTGGCGTATACGCTGTTGACCGTGATGTAAGCGTTCTCACGCAGCAGGTCGCGACGCGGGATGGGCAGGCCGTGCAGCGTGGGATCACTTGGAGAACGGTAGAGCCGCTTCAACTGGCCCCGGCTGAAGTCGTGCAACAACTGCGGCCACGTTTGCTCGGCAAATCCCGTCACAACGGCGTCGGCATGACGCATCGCCTCGTCCGGCAACAGGGTCGGATGCACTCCCCCAAGCACCACCGTGCAGCCCTGCTCGCGAGCCCGGGCAGCAATCGCGTACGCCCTCGGCGCCGTGCCCGTAATGGCGTTGATCCCCACCAAGTCCGCGTCGAACTCCTCGGGGATCGGCTCGACCCCTTCGTCAATCAGCCGGATATCCGCCTCAAGTTCCGGCGGGACCAGGGCGGCAAGCGTGGTGAGTGTCAGAGGGGCATAACGCAGCACTTTCTTGAAATTGCCCGATCGGTGCCGGTGTATGGAACCACTCGGCATGATCAACACAATCTTCATATTTCCGTTTCCTTCCTCGAATCCTGTTGCCGCACCTGTGACTATTGAAGGAAAGGCGATCTTCCTGTAGAAATACAACGCTCTTCCCGGGTAGATTCTCACAGGTTCGCCCGGTGGCTGCAAGCCCCTGAGCCAACGGGGACACCCCACCTGCGTTTCCGATGGGCAGAGTACGAATGCATAATCCGTTTTCGCCAGGATGTGGGCAAGCGGGCACCCACGCCAAACGGACGACGAGTGCTCTCTCATGCTTCGGGTTTTGGGTGCCACTGGCTGCTTGTCAGCCAGTGCCAACACGTTACATCGAGACATACCCCAATTCGAAATCGTGACAAAGCACTAGCGGGTCGCCCGGCAGAGACGCCGGTGGGAACCGAACCCACAATCACCAAGGTCGGGCACGCACGCAAAGCGTGGGGCGGTGGCCGCTCTGCCCAGGTTGGCGTACCATGCCGAGTGTTGGACTGGCGGCGTAGAAAAGGCCAGGCCGCTGGCGGTGAAAAAGCCCGGTATGTGCCCGAAATCTACGCGGATCGCGAACCTTGGAAACAAGACAACGGGCCGAACACCGGTTCCAGAAGCCGTGGCTACGACACCTTGGGTGGGTTCATCCACGTCAGTTGCCGCTCGATGCGGTCGTGGAGGCGGTAGGCGCGAACGTGCCTGGCTACCGGTTCGCCCAGAATCTCGATCTTGGCCAGGTCGGCCTCGCCCATGTCGGCCCGGGCACAGTAGTTGAGATAGCCGATCTTGGCGAAGTCGATGCCCATGAGTTCGACGCTCACACGATCGGCGGCAAGCCAGTCGGGGGAGACGACGCAGATCCGTTGGTCTACGGGATCGCCCCAGCCGGGGCCGTTGCCTTCCATGCCTTCATAGCCATCATTGACAGCAAGATGGGGACGAAGCTTCTGGGCCAAGGCAAAGAGGTTGTAGTTGATTCCGTAGATTCCGCTGCCGTGCACGATCGGTTTCTGGCTGGTCGTGCCGGGGGCGCGGCCTTTGCCGAAGCGAAAGCCCACGTCTTTGACCGGGGCGCCGACGACGATGTTTTTGAGGGAGAGGGTGGCGACGACCTGGTCGTGGGTTTTCAGTTTGGCGGCCGAGATGATGTAGTTCTTCTCACGATCCAGCAGCATTTCCGAAACGCGGACGGCGCGGGGACCGAAGTCGGTCTGATCGAAGACGTGAACGGTTTTGGTCGGTTGGGTATCGAGGTCGAACAGTTCGACGCCGTATTTCTTGGCCAGGGGGTAGTAGCCGTAGTTGGAGAATCCTTCCTCGGTTGGTCCGGCGCCGGCCGACTCGGCGATCACCACCTGCCCGAGCTTGCCGATGGATTTGAGGAACTCGAGGATCCCTTCGAGGCACTTGGCGTCGGTGGCGGCCAGCGGCTTGTCGGTGAGGACATTGTTGGGTTTGACGACGATGCGGCGAGCACCGATCTCGCGTTGGATCTGGTCGCGGAAGCGATCCATTCCTTGGAACACGTTGTCGGCCCGGTCGTCGCCGGCGGTGAGGGCGACCTTGCCGCGTCCGTTTTCGGAAGGTGCGGCGTCGTCGGCCAATGCGAATCGGGGCCAGCAGGCGCCGGCCAGGGCGGCCATCCCGCCGGTGAGAGAAGTCTTGAGAAACCTGCGACGCTGGCTCAAACAGCAACGTTCCATGACGGGCTCCCTTTCTCTTGATAACTTGTGGACGACGGACCTTCGTGTTTGTGGGATTGCCGCTATGACTCCGGCGGCGCGGGGGGCGTGCGAGTGTACTGGCCGTCGGGAAGCTCGTAGTAGATATGGCCGCCGAAGGAGTAGACGTTTGCCACCCCGAGACGTCGGCTTTCTTCCTGCGCCTTGGAGACCGCAGAACGAAATGCTCGCATCACCTCGTCAAACTTCTGATAGGATTCGATGTCGGGGACGACGTCAGCCATCGGATTCCTCGGGTATCCATCGAGAGAAGGCGGTGTAAAGCTGTAGGTCCCGAACAGAAATATCGTCACCGAAACCCACGGCAACATCCACCGGTCTGTCTCCTGAATTATATACCAACAACCAACGGTCCGCCAACGGACGATACAAGTGCCAGAAGTTGCGGATACTGCGGAAGAAACGTCTGCGAACGTCGGTTTCGGGAACGAAATGCCCGCCTTTTTGTACGCGTTCCAAGACACGTTGGACGCACATGTCGGGGGAGTCGACATAGAGGTACACGATCGAAACACTATATCCTTCGACGCGAGCCAGCCGGATCGTATGACGCAACGTACGCCCCGAAAGTGTTGATTCGAGAACAATCGCCCCGCCTTGTCTCAACGCGGCAGTCAGGCGTCGGATCAATTCCTTGCCGGCAGTTACGGGGAGGCTCTCTGGTGCATTAGGCGCCAACTCTGCGGCAATGGCATCTGCCCCAAGGTATGGCCAATCATTCCGAGCCGCATATTCGAGGGCCAACGTTGTTTTTCCCACGCCGTTGGCGCCGCCGACGATAAGCAGTTCCTTTGCCGACATGCTGCCTCCTAGACTTTGTTCCGAACGATTCGGCAACTTGCTGAAGGCAAGGATAGCACCAGAGGCTTGTGAAAGGAAGCAGTTGATACAAGCACTTCGCCCGTAGTGTTCTGCTCTTGGTCCCAACGGGTATGAGCAGGGTGCGGGTCGACGCGCGTCCCGCGTTGGTTTCGCCGGTCTCTGTGCGTCGAGACGCACTCTACGCGCTGGCGGCGTCTCGGTTGACTCGGGAGAGTCAACCTACGTTGGCCTATCACATCTCCACAATTTCTCCTTTTCGATACACGCCGAGTGCGACTTTGCGTGTGTTGGCGCCAACGGGGTCCCAGCGGATTGGGCCGGCGACGCCTTCGTAGGGGGAGAGGTCTCGGAGGGAGTCGGCGATGAGGGCGCGGTTGGGGCCGGCGTCTCGTATGGCGGTCACGAGCATGGCGAGGGCGTCGTAGGTTTGGGCGGCGGCGTAGTCGGGCCGGTGGCCGCAGCGGGCTTGAAAGCGGGCGTTGAACTCCGCGTGCTTTTCGGGGCACGACACAGAGGGCATGGGAACGAGGACGCCTTCCGCGGCTAGGCCGGCGAGCTCGACGAACTGACGTCGCGCTCCCGCGGGGCCGAGGTAGATGACGCCCGCAAATTCCGTTTGGCGGAAGGCGCGGACGATTTCGGCCGACGTTTTGGCATCAGCCGAGACGATCACCTCGGTTGCGCCGGCGTCGATCGCTTGGCGGCAAAGCCTGGAGATATCCGGATTCTTGGGATCGAACTCGTAGTGCTGAGCGAGGCCGATTTTGCGATCGCGCAGGGCCGCTTGCACTTCGACAGAGAACAGATGGGCGTCGTGCTCGGTGGAGGAAAGCAGGACAGTCCGCCGCGGTTCTTTTTGGTTGGCCAGGGAATCGGCCAGTGCGGGGGCGATCAGATGGTCGCCCGGCAGGCAGGAGAAGATCCAGGGCACGCCCGCCAGATTGATCGACTTGTCGGTCGCAACCGGGGAAATTACGGGCAGGCGCGCCTTGGCGGCAATCTGCTCGGCGACGTGGGTCGAGGCCCCATCGATGCCGCCGACAACTGCCACGACGCCGTCGCGGTAGACCTGTTCGGCCAGTCGCCGAGCCCCCTCGCCCCAGGGCGAGTCGGACCAGACAGGCCGCAGTTGGAACTTCCGGCCCTGGTAACCTCCCGAGGCGTTTGCTTCCTCGACGGCCATGCAGGCGGCAGGCCAAAGGTCGCCCCCTTCGGGATGGTGCGGGTCGTCGGGACCGAACCAGCTGATGTTGATTGTTTCGGTCTCGGGTTCCGCCTGGCGCTCGTGCCGGGGGCCGTAGTACTGCATCTGCTGATCGCGGAGCCGGTAGGCAGGAGGATCCGCCCAGCCGGGCGCCGCCAGGAGCAGCAAGATCACGGCAAGGAGACAATTCCCTTGGAGGCGACTCAGAAAGAATCTTGGCATTGCGAGTTGTGGGGGGACTGCAGTGGGCTGATAGAAACACCTAAGCCATTGCAAACGGGAAATTACCACGTGCGGTGCGGGTGACGCGTTTCCATTCACATTGCGCCCTACGTGGCAACCCGTTCTCATTAGGGCGCCACTTCAGGTGCTACTCGAACGGCACCGGGCAGTAGAAATCAGAAATCACCTCTGTTGTCTTGGTTAACTCCTGTTCCTCTCAATTCCCGGTCGTCTGCGTATTCAAATCTGCTTGTCGTTCGCATCGGAATCTACTTGCCAGCCTCGGCCAGATCGCGGCTCACGCGATCGCGAGCGGGGATATTCCCTCGCGGGATTTCCAGTTCGTCCCGGCTGAAGTAGCGCCAGCGATCCTTTTCCCGCTTGGCAAGGAAGACTTCGCCCAGGTCGTCGAGGGCCGCGCTGAGCGGGATCTGTCCGGTCACGCCGTGGAAGGGCTTGGTCCGGTAGGCGATCACGTCGCGGATCTTGGCCCGATTGAGCCCGGCCACCTGGGTGGCCCAGATCAGCATCGACATGCCGTCGAACCCGTGGGCGGCGTAGGTGTCGGGCTCTTCGTTGAAACGTTTCCGGTAGGCTTCGCAGAACGCGGCGTACTTGGGATCATTGCGGGTCGGGTCCCAGGGGTAGCCGCAGATGACGCCTTCGGCGTTCTTGCCGGCGATTTTCACAAACTCGTCCGACACGCAGCGATCGCAGGCGAAGTAGGGCTGCTCCATCCCCATCTCTCGCATCTGGTTGAGGATGTGGGCGCCGTCGATGGCGTCGCCCCAATGGACGATGGCGTCGACGTTGGACTGCTGAAGCCGATTCAACTGAAGGCTGAAGTCGTCGCTTCCAACCCGGTAAGCCATCTCCAAGGCGATCGGACGTTCCAGTCGCCGGCTCCCGTCGCGGATCTCGCGGACGCCGAAGCGGCCGTAACGATTGCTGGCTCGAATGACGCCGATCCGTTTCAGGTCGAGTTTTCGGTAGAGATAGTCGACGAGGATGTAGCTCTGTTGGCGATCGTCGCTGATGCACCGGATGACCCAGGGGATGTTCGTTTCGATCATGGTCGGGTCCGTATCGCCCGAGTTGATCATGGGGATCTCCGCCTTGAGCGCGACACGGATGGCGATATGGGTATTGGCGCCGTCGATGGTGCCAATGATGCCCCAGACGTGTTCCTTGTACGCGAAGTCCACGATTTCATTTCCGGACGCGCCCCACAGACCGTTGTCGTTTCTGACGACGAGCTCGAAGGGAATCTTGCGCTTGAGGTAGCCGCCATGTTCGTTGGCAGCCTCGACAGCAAGCTGGCAGCCTTGGAGCATGCTCTGGCCCAACACTTCCTCGTGACTGGCGCCGCCGGTGGCCACGGAAACGGTGGGGCTGATGGGACCGATGAATCCGAGCTTGACCGTGTCGACGTGCTCGGGTTCGGGCTTGGCGCGGCCCGGTCCGGTGTACTCCATCTGGAGCAGGAAGTGCTCTTTGAAGGGTTTTACGTGGCGGAAGGGTTCCACGTCGGTCGATGTCTTGGCGTAGTTCTCATCCTTGGCCAGGTCGAGTTCTACGATTCCGCTGGCCCCGGCTTTCTCAATGGCGTCGAGGACCCGTTGCGTATCGGCGTCGACATCTGCCGGCGGCCACCACTGGACTTCCTTCGTCGATTCCTGGGCAAACGCCGCGCCGGCGATCAGCCCCAACCACAGCGCCAATGCAAGTCGTTTCATGGGTCTACCTTTTCTTATTTGTTTTCTGCTTTGGATTTCAGGCGAGGATAGTAGCCTTTGCCGACGGCGCGGGCCAGGCCCTTCGAGGTACCGACCCAGGTGTCGTTGCCGTCGAATTCGACGGTGAGGGCGTAGTTGTGCGGAAGGCAATGCTCCATCTCGATGGTCTTGAGGACCTTGGCGCCCCGTTGCACAACGGCCTTGCCCTTGAGGGTTTTCGGGTCGGAGGTGTAGGTGACCCACGTATCCGTCTCGAAATCGGTGACGGCTCCGATCCCCCGATCGGTTGCAAACCAGGCCTCGTTGGCGCTGCGGCCTTTCACGGCGTTGCCGAAGTCGCTGGGCAGTCCCGTTTCGTGGGCGTAGTAGCCGCGCCAGTGCCGTCCGTCGTAGCGGCACATGCCGAAGTAGGTTGAGACCCACAGGATCCCGTCGACGTAGCTGTTGCTCGTGGTGATCACGTGCACGATCCCGTCGTCGCGATAGAGGTCAATTTCCATCTCGCCGTCGGGGTCGAGGTAGTCCTTCCAGTGCTCGGTCTTCGTGTCGAACTCCAGAACGCCGCTGCCCCAGATGCTGAGGTAGACCTTGCCGTCGCCGGCGGAGACGCCGTAGTTCCAGATCTCCTCCATGGGGGAGTTCTTTTCGTTGTAGATATTCCACTGGCCGGTGACGGTGTTGTAGCGGCTGGCGCCGGCGGTCGTGGCCGCCCATACGTGATCGCCCACAACGACGACGCCGTAGACAACGTCGTTCACGACGCCGCTGTTGAGCTGATGGAAGTGGTCGAATCGTCCGGCGCTGAAGCGGGCCAGGCCGCCGCCGAAGAGGCCGAGCCAGATGTCGCCCGTCTTCTTATCGACGTCGATGGCGGCCACGACCTTGAAGGGCAAGCCGTCCTTTTCTTTCCAGGACCGCATCTCGCCGGTGCGCTTGTCGTAGCGGGCGAGGCCGTCTTCCGTACCAATCCACACGTAGGGGCCATCGGCCTTTACGGCGAAGATGTGTTCGTTGGGGAGCCCTTCCGCTTTGCCGAAATGCTGCCACTCGGTGTAGACGTAGGGGAGTCCGGGATCTCCGGCCGAGGCCTCCTGGGCATGGACCGCGGTGGGCCAAGCGACGAGGAGGGCCGCAAGAATCAACGCGTATTTCATCCGGTTCGTCTCACTACAAGGTATTGAGGTATTCGATCAGGTCGTTCAACTGGTCTTTGGTCATGTCGTTGGTCACGCCGTGCTCGTCGTAGGGGTTGTAACGAGTCCAGATTTCTTCCAGCGTGTCGGCGATTCCGTTGTGCAGGTAGGGAGCGGAATCGTAGATGTTGCTCAGGTGGGGCACGTCGAACTCGCTTTCCTCGTCGAGCCACATCTTCGTGCCCACGTTGTGAATCCGCCGATCGGTGTAGAGGGGCGGGAAGTGGCAGGTCACGCAGCGATTCTCGACGGGGATCACGCTCCCGTCAGCCTTGCGGGTTCGTTCGAAGACGGCCTTGCCGCGCCGTTGGGCGTCGGTCAACTCCGCTCCCAGCGGGCGGTAGCGGTTGGGCGGCCGGGGGATCGTGCAGATGTATTCATCCAAGGCTGCCAGTTCCTTCGGATTGTAAGGATGCAAGCGAGTGAAGAAGACGGACAGTCGCGGGCCGCACTGGCGCTGCAGGCTGGGGTTCGTCCCTTCCCACTTGAACGGCGCCGTATCGAGGATTCCGCGAAGCGTCCGGTTGTCCACGGGGGCTGCGCCGATGCCGTCGGGTTCGATATCGAAGGTCAGGCCGTTCACGTGTCCGTCGGGGTGGCACGTGTGGCAGGAGAACTGGCGGCGGAAGGTGATCGAGGCGCTGTGAAAAAGGCGCTCGCCCCACCGGGTCTTCGTCACCGTCTTGGGGCCGCCCAGGTCGATCCGGTCGACGGCCTTCAGGCTGGGCACGTCAATCACCGAAAGCGAGTCGTCCAGACAGTTTGCCACGTAGGCGAAGCGTCCGTCGGGAGCGACGAGAACGCCGCGCGGACTGTGATGCACCGGAATATGGGCGATGATGAACTCCGAGGGTTTGCCCAGGTGGTTGGGGAAAACTCGCTCACGTTCCTCTGGCGTGGCCGACTCCAGCATGGCAATCAGCTTTTCGAGATCGACCACCGCGACAAGGTCCAGTCCGGAACTGGTGACCAGCGCCTGGCGGCCATCCGGGGTGATGGCTACGTCGGTCGGGTCAGGGAAGCAGCGTCCGGGTTCGTCGAGAAGCACCTGGTCGACCCGTCCATCGGCCCAGACGATTCCCAAGCCGTTAGTGATGGTCCACCCCTGGAGAAGCCGGGTCATGGGGACGAGGTTCTTCGTGCGGTTGAGCACAAAGAGGGCGTAGCGACCGCTCGGGTGCCAGGTGATTCCCTGCAGCAGGTTGGCGCCGGGAACTTCGATGCGATCGCTGACGATGGCTCGCTCCGTGTCGAGGACGGTGATTTCGGAGATCGAGGGCATCCGGAAGGGCACGAACCGGGAAAGGGTATTCGTGATGAAGATCCGCTGGCCATCCGGCGACAAGGCCATCGACCACGGATTGCGGCTTGCGGCGAGGCGTTTGGTTTCCGAGAGGGAATCGGTGTCGATCACCGAAATGCTGTCGGCCAGGGTGTTGAGCACATAGAGCGTCTTGCCGGACGGATCGGTGAGCAGGCCGTGGGGCTCGTCTCCGACCGGAACAACCGTCAGCACGTGGCGGCGGACCGCATCGACCACGCACACGGAATCATCGAGGCGGTTGCTCACGTAGGCGCGATCACCGGAGGGCGAGAAGGCGACGTCGGTGGGATGGCCGCCTACGGAGATTTCAGCCAACTCCTTCCGAGTGGACGTGTCGATCACCTTGACCGTGTGGGACGCCTCGCAAGTGACCCACAGTTCGTTCGAATTCGGCCGCAGTTTGAGCCGAAGGGGATTCTTGTATTGAGGGGCGGAGGCCATGGGCGGCAATTCGGCCGGGTGGGCGATCTTGGCGAGCGAAGCCTGGTAATCGAACGGTTTTCCGTGGGCGCCGTTGTGGCAGCGAGCACAGGTTTGCTCGTCGACCTTGACCAGGTTCTTCTTGATGTCCGCGTACGCGTGCCCCGCCTGCGCCGTGGCCTGGTGAACGCTCCCTGGTCCGTGGCAGGCTTCGCAACCCACTCCCTCGTCGGTGGCGTAGGTCGACATCCAGCGTTCTACCGGCGCCTCCGCCACGGTGATGTGGCATTTCAGGCACTGCTGGCTGGTCAGGGGGTCTTCGTCGACTTTCATGTCGGCGGCGATCTTGCGAGCCTCGTCGGTGGCCAGAACGGCATAGGCCCGGGCGTGGGGACTTTTTCGCCAGCGACTGTACTGGAAGCCGAACTCCGGGCCTTTGTGGCACTGGCCGCACGCCTGGGCCCCTGTGTAGCAGGGCGTGGTGCTTGAGTCCTTGGGATCCTCCCGAAAGGACTCGATCGGTTCGTAGTCCCAGTTCTTCGGCGTTGGGTGGGCGATTTCTTCCCAGGCCTTATTGATGTCGATCTCGGGCTTGCCATGGACGGCCACGTGGGAACCTTTTTCCTTATGGCAGTTCATGCAGTCTTCTTTGGTGGGCATCTTCAGCCCGGCGCGCCGGGCGGCTGCCGGCTGGGTCATGACCTCCAGGGGCATGTATTCGCTTCCCGGGCCGTGGCATTTCTCGCACTGCACGCCGTTTTCCATGCGGAAGGTCGGGTCCTTCTCCCAATCTTCGGCCTGGGCTCCGGTGGCATGGCAGCCCAGGCAGAGCGCCGCTTCCTGGGGTGGTTGGGGTTCACCGCTGAGGACGGCGATTCGCTTCGCTTCGGGAGTCGCCAGCGACGCGTGGGCCGACGCGTGGGCCGACAGCAGCCACTTGCATTGCTGATAGCCCATGCCTTCGCCGTAGTGGCATTCGGCGCAGACCTTGGAACCGACAAACACGGGGTGCCGGTCCTGGGCGGAAAGAGGGCAAGCGAGAAGAAGCAAGCCGAGCAGGAGCCACACGGGCTTGGTGCTGCGGTGGGGCGACGGGCCGTGCCTTCGTCGCATCCAATTCTGATCGATCCCGTGCAATTTCTTGTTCATTTGCATCTGTCCAAGCATTCGTCGTCACCCACTGCCCCAGGCTCCGAGAATTCCCCCGCTGCCGCATTGGCTGGAATCCAAGATTCCAGACCGAATTCGACGTCGTTCTTATTCATCTTCGACGAGATTGAGAATCTGGTCGGCCGGCACGTCGTTGAGCGTGGTCGACTTGCCGTCGGGCCAGAGGATCTCGACTCGGTCGGCCTTCTCGGCCTTTCCCAACCCGAAGTAGGCTCGCCAGTCGCTCTGGGACACGTAGCCAGTCACGGGGGATATTTCGCGGACCTGTACCAGGTCGCCGGTCGTAACGCGAACGCGGGCGCCGATGGCCTCGATTTTTCCGTCCGCGAGGCGTGGCGCGACGGCGAGCCAGTGGTTGCGGTTTCCGCCGTCGTTTCGGAGCAGCCTGGGGACCTCGTTGAGGTTTCTGACTAGGAGGTCCAGGTCGCCGTCGTTGTCGTAGTCGGCGTAGGCCGCTCCGCGTCCCACGTACTTCTGGTGGAAATAGTCTCCCGACTGGCGGGCCACGTCGGTGAACACGCCCTTTCCGTCGTTGTGCATCAGGACGTCTTCTTCCGAATACTCATGATGGCGTTGCCGTTGGAGACGAACACGTCGAGGTAGCCATCGTTGTCGTAGTCGAAGAGCACGCCGCCCCAGCCGGTATACTGGCCGCAGACAATTGCCAGGCGGGAGCGAGCCGTGAAATCTTCGAAGAACTCGCCCCGGTTGAGCATCAGGCAGCCGTATCCCATGTCGGGAATGTAGACGTCCATCTTTTGATCCCGATCCACGTCCCCGGTCGTGGGGCCCATGGACGAGACACCTTGTCCGCCTTCTCCGAAGGACAGTCCCGTCATCAGCCCGTCCTCGACAAAACGACCTTTTCCCAGATTACGGTAGTAGTAGTTCTCCATGGCGTCGTTGGCCACGTAGACGTCCAGCTTGCCGTCGCCGTTCAGATCGCAGATCGTGGCGCTCATGGCGCGGCCGTCCGGATTGATGAACCCCGCCTCCTCGGTCACGTCGGTGAAGGTGCCGTCGCCGTTGTTGCGAAGCATGTGGTCCTGCTGCCCCGCGTAGCTCAAGGGACCGGGGTAGCCGGCGGCAGGATAGTAATCGCGGAACTTGCCCCGGTCGTACTCCAGGTAATTGGCCACATAGACGTCCAGATCGCCGTCGTCGTCGTAGTCGAACCACGCTCCGGACAGGCTCCAGCCCGGGTCATCAAGTCCGGCTTCTTCGGTCACGTCGGTGAAGGTCCCGTCGCCGTTGTTGCGGTAGAAAACGTTCGGCCCGTAGTTGAGCACGTAGAGGTCCTGGTCGCCATCGCCGTCGTAGTCGGCCGAGGAGGCGGCAAACCCGAAGCCCCGGTGCCCCACGCCCGCCTTCTGAGTCACGTCGGTGAACGTCCCATCCCCTTCGTTGTGGTAGAGCACGTTGGCCAGTTTGCCACGGAGGGTCCGGCCACGGCTGTCGCTCACTTCTTCGTGCCAGCAACCGTTGACGAGATAGAGGTCGAGCAGGCCGTCCCCGTCGTAGTCGAAGAACGTCGCCCCGGCCCCGGAGCCTTCCACGATGTTGCTCAGGTCGAAATCGCCGAAGCTGTGCTTGGCTGTGATCCCCGCTTCCACCGTCACGTCGGTGAAGACAGGCAGTCCCTCTTCCGCGGAAACCGGGGAGACAAGACAGGCCCCCAACAGCACCCCCGTACTCAAGGCTCCAAAGCGGGCCGTTTCTGCAACCCGGCGTAATTGGCAAACGTGCGCGCAAATTGCGCGCAAAACCCAACCCAAGACTCTATGGCGGGTTATTTCTGCAACCCGCCGCAATTGGCAAATGTGCGCGCAAATTGCGCGCAGAACCCAACCCAAGACTCTAAAAGTCACTCCGATTCTCCGTTGGCAGATTAGTCTTTTTTCGAATCGGTTCCCAAAGTACCCTTACCCAAAAGCACCGACTCTTCTTTCAGTGCGTCAACAAACCAGTTCTCCGGCGTCAACTCGCCGTCCTCGTGGCAGCCGATGCAGCCGCGAGGTTCGTGGTTTCTCGCCCAGATCCATCGGCAATGGCGGAAGGAGTTTCCTTCTTCGTCGAGCAGGTGGATCTGAAGCGGCGTATTGGCCGGAATCTTGATATTGAAGGAGCCGTCCGGCGCCAGCGGCGTTTCTCCCAATAGGCGTTTCTTGATCGTTGGCAAACCGTCTTTGCCCTCTCCGGTGGCGATCCCCTCGAAGACACGGACCGTTCGGATCTTCTTGTCCTTGGCCGCCGCAGCAAGGGAGGGATCGTCGGTCTGGGCGACGTTCAAACAATACAGTTCGCCGTGGGGATCTTTGGCGTTGACCACACTCGAACGCCCGTCCGGTTCCGGACGGGGCGCGATCTGCTGGGCCTGGAGGTCGTGACACTTCGGATCGTCAAACACTTTGCGAAACTCGCCCGATTCCGGATCCAGCACAACCACGGCGTAGGAATCGGCCTTGTCGGCAGAACGCCGCGAAACCAGCACGGATCGTCCCGGTCCAGTGGCCGGACTGTGATAGACTCCGTTGCCCGGTTTGGTGATCGGGCGGTACGTGTGAAGGGGACGGCGGATGTGGACCGCTCCCAGCGTTCCTCCTCCGTCCTCCGTCCGTTCGTCCGACTCGACAAACACAACGAGGCCGCGAGTTGTCGCCGCCGGCATGTCTTGAAACGCGCGGCCCTGGTCTCCCACGAAGGCCTCGTAGTCGCAGCCGTCGATATTGATTCCGAAAAGGGAACCGTCTTGCCCACCCGGATGCTGAACGCCGAAGAGAAGCCGTCCATCGGGCATCAGGTACGGGGCCGAGTTGCGACCCAGATTGTAGGTGAGCCGTCCCAATTCGGATCCGTCCAGTTTGCACGAATAGAGATCCGTTCCCCCAAAGGCCGTGTCGACTCCATCGGCCACGAACACGATTTGATACCAGGGGGCGGACGATACGATCGTGTAGAGCGTGGAGAGATAACGCGGATTACGGCAATCCGCGTCCATACGCACCACGAGACGCCGGTTGGTGCCGTCGGCCAACATCTCGTAGATCGCCCAGCGGTCGTTCTCGGTTTCCCGTGCCGAAAAGAGAATCCGCGTTCCATCGAAGGAGACTTCCGGATCGCGAGCAGCGAACAGGCCCTCGCTGAGCAGCTTCGTCGAGCCGTCGAGCCGAACCAGCACCAGGCGCGAATGATCGGGCCGAGCCACGTCAACCTGGGTCACGACAAGAGGGGAAGCGGGTTCAGGCAAGGTGGACGGAGATTCTGCCTCCGCTCTTACCCAAGTTGCCCCTGCGAACACCACAACCAGGGCAACCAGCGTCTTCAGACCTCTGGATAAGGTCTTCTGCGCACGGTGTGTGCAAGTTCGCAAGCGAGAGGATCGGAATTCGGTCCGCTTTCGGGAGATTGTGCGCATGGCTATCCACGGGAGAAAAGATCGTCATTGCACGCCAGACAAGAATCAGCCGCGGGCCTGAAACAGCCAATCCCTCATCCACGCTACCCCGAAGAGCCTTGACAGTCAAGACTTTACGATGCGAACGTAATTCCTCCCGCCCCCCCATCCCGCCCTTTGACCGTGTGGACAGCTCGGCGCCACAAGCGTATTCTGAGCGGGTCGTCGCAACCCGCTATCAGCCCTTTCCTTGCGTCCTTTATGCATGAGGATCCCCGTGAGCACTCCCAAGAGTCCGCCTTGTTTTTCAACGAAAGAGATTCTTGAGGCGGAAGACGGCGGTGCGTTTGAGGTAGCGTCTCATGGCCCCGCGCCGAAGGGCGAGATTCCACTGACGGCCGATATGCTTACCCACCGTCCTAGTGGGGACGCCTTCGGGATGACCGAGGATGCCGGCATGGGTTGGGAGCCCAGTGCCCTGGCCGGTCCTCAATTCGTCATGCTCAGCACGATGGGTGGGATTCGAGCCGCCGACGGGCGCCCGATTGCCCTGGGCCATCACACCGGCAACTACGAGTTGGGGCTTGCCCTGCAGGCCGCCGCCGAGCAATTCAAGCTAGCCGGAGCAGTGCCCTATGCGGCGTACTGTTCGGACCCCTGCGACGGTCGCACCCAGGGCACGCCCGGCATGTTCGACAGCCTTGCCTACCGGAACGATGCCGCCATCGTCATGCGGCGCCAAGCCCGGTCGATTCCCACGGCCCAAGGCGTCCTGGGAGTGGCTACCTGCGACAAGGGTTTGCCCGCGACGATGATGGCCCTGGCGAGCTTTCGTCAATGGCCTTGTGTGCTTGCTCCCGGCGGCGTGACGTTGCCGCCGACCGAGGGGGAGGACACCGGCAAGGTCCAATCCATCGGTGCTCGCTTCGCCCGCGGGGAATTGAGTCTTACGGAGGCACGAAAGCGAGGATGCCAGGTCTGTGCGTCGGCCGGGGGCGGATGCCACTTTTTCGGAACGGCCGCCAGCAGCCAGGTCGTTGCGGAGGCCCTCGGTCTGACCCTTCCCCATGCGGCTCTCGCCCCCAGCGGCCAGCCCATCTGGCTCGACATAGCCCGGCGGAGCGCCAAGGCGCTCATGAGCCTCGCCGCCAGTGGCATCACCACTGAACAGATCGTGACGCAAGAGGCGATTCACAATGCCATGGTGGTCCACGCGGCCTTCGGCGGATCGACGAACCTCGTCCTCCACATTCCCGCCATTGCCCATGCTGCCGGCTTGACTCGACCAACCATTGACGACTGGACCGAAATCAATCGTGCCGTACCGCGGTTGGTCGACGTGTTGCCCAACGGTCCGAAGAATCACCCCACGCTGCAGGCCTATCTGGCGGGGGGCGTTCCCGAAGTCATGCTGCACCTTCGCGAGTTGGACCTTCTCAAGCTCGATGCCTTGACCGTCGCGGGCCTTTCTCTTGGCGAGGCCCTCCAGTGGTGGGAGAAATCATCGCGCCGGCATAAGCTCCGCCAACGCCTGGCCGAGGGCGACGGCGTTGATCCGGATGACGTGATCTTGTCGCCTGCACGGGCCGCTGAAATGGGGGTGACCAGCACAACGTGTTTCCCTCGCGGAAACCTGGCGCCCGAAGGCTCCGTCATCAAGAGCACGGCCATCGACCCAAAGGTGCTTGATGACGACGGGGTGTATCGAAAGACCGGTCCGGCACGGGTCTTCGTTCGCGAGACCGACGCAGTGGCTGCCGTCAAAGGAACGACGGACCGGCCCATCCAGCCGGGCGACGTGATCATCCTCATCTGCCGGGGCCCCATGGGCACGGGAATGGAAGAAACCTATCAGCTCACGTCGGCGCTCAAATACCTCTCGTTTGGACCTGAAGTCGCCCTGGTTACGGACGCTCGCTTCTCGGGCGTCAGCACGGGAGCCTGCATCGGTATGGTTGGCCCCGAAGCGTTGGCCGGAGGTCCGATCGGCAAACTTCGCGACGGCGACCGCATTCGCATCGTCGTGGATCCGATCCGCCTGGAAGGCTCGGTCGACTTTGTTGGCGACGACGAGACCGACTACACGCCCGAGAGTGCCGCCGAGGCCCTGGCCCACCGTCCGCCGCGCGACGACTTATCTCCTGACCCGCTTCTGCCGCCGGAGACTCAACTGTGGGCCCAACTGCAGCGGGCCGGGGGCGGAACCTGGGGCGGATGCGTGTACGACGCCGACCGAATCTCCCTCCTGATGGCCGCCGGGAGGAAGGCGATGGAGCAATAAAAGAGCAGCGCGGCGAGCCCCTCCTCGACACCAAAACGTTACAGAGCCTTGAGCGTTTTCCGGTTCAGCTCGTTGTTCGCCTCTTTGGCTGCCACCAGCTCACCTCGATAGACGGGAATTCCCTTGGGGGCGTCGATGCCGATCTGGACGCGGTTGCCGTGGACGCGGTAAACAACGAGTCGCACGTCGCCGCCGATGAGGATCTCCTCGCCAATTTTTCGGCTCAATACGAGCATCACCTGGTCCTCCTGATACCAGTTCTTCCTTGGCTTCTGTTCCTTCCAGGATCCCCCTTCGACTTATTGGGTGCACTTTTCGTGCCGTTGAACAGGCAGTTTGGGTGGTGCGTGAAAAGAGTGCGAACTCGCGGGAAAACCGTTCCGTTTGCCCGCGAACACCGCCACTTGCCGATGACCGGAGCCGCATTTTGCAGCCTCGCAAACGCGTCTGGCTGCAGTTTGCAGCCATCCACTGGTTTCGATACGGGCCGGTTGGCCGATGGTTCACGCGAAAAAGTCGGCAGAAACGGGCTCGGCGGCCAATCCGTCAGAAAACGAATTGCATCGGCACACCGTTTGCCCCTTCAAGGAGTCAGTTGGATGAGGATTGGCCACGCCAATTCGTGTCCACTCAAACCGTAGGAGTCTGGCACTTCCGGCAGGAGCGAAAGTTCTTGCCACCGATTGGAGTACCGGGGCAGGCCGGGTCTCGGTCGATCGGCTCGCGGGGGTGACACCGTCGCATGAAAACAGCCGATCGAGGGGCAGAGCCTCGGCCTGTAACCTGCCAATCAGCAACCCTCTCCGATTAACGATCCGTCATTCCAGCGGCCTTCATTTGGGTTCTCCATCATTCGGAGAGGGACTGTTCAGAGAGACGCTCGGCTGGCCGCTGCCGAGCGTTTCCTGTTTCTTGGCCTGCCTGGGGGGATGACCTTGCACGATACCAGGAGATCGTGTGCCACTGCTCGGCCACACGCCGCAGAATCCCTGAATCCTTGGGGACACGTGCTCCCGGCGTGTGGACAAGCAGTGTCCAGTGGGACGGCATCTCCGAGAATCACGCAACTTCATTTAGAGAAACAACCGGGCCTGCCACGGACGATCGGCGGGCCAGGCGTTGACGCCACGACGGCGGAGGCAGTCCACAAACGATTCCGGCCCGTGGGTGCAGAACACTCTCTTGGCGCCCACTCGTTCGACCGCTTCGAGCAACTCCTCGTAGTCGGCGTGATCGGAGAGCGGCAGGGCGTGGTCCACCTTGAGGCGGAATTTGGCCCGGGGATCCTGGGCCCAGCCGGTGAGGGCAAAGCGAACGATAGGGCCGGGCACGTCGATACTGCCGCGGGGAGGAACGATCGCCACTTCGCCCGGTTCGAGGCAGCCCGCCCAGCGACGGTAGTTTCCCAAGGGCACCCCGAGCCGTTCGTAGGCCTGGCTGATCGGAAAGATGGAACCGTGCTGAACGACGGGAAAGCCCGCGTCGGTCAGGATCCGCGTCACTTCCTGGGCCTTCCCCAGGGCGTAGGCCATAACGAGCGGCGTCGCCCCATCGGCGATCGCCTTTTCAATCAGTTCGAGGAATTGGGAAATCACCCCATTTCGGTCGGGCAGTCGGTATTCCGGTTGGCCGAAGGTGCTTTCGAGGACCAACACGTCGGCCTCGACAAGTTCCGCCGGCTCGGAAGTGAGCGACGGGCGAAGCTGAAAATCTCCGGAATAGAGCAGGGACTGGTCGCCGTCTTCCGCCAGCAGCATGGCCGACCCGAGGCAGTGTCCGGCCGGATAGGTCGTCAGACGCACACCTCCCCATTCGATGGTCTCGCGGTAGGGCAACTCGCGCACGGGCCGCTTGCCCAGGCGAAGTTGGTAGAGGGCCGCCGTAGCCGGTGTACACAGGGCATACTGGTGGCGCGCCATGTGGTCGGCGTGGGCATGGGAAATGAACGCCCGGGGCTGACGCCGTTGGAAGTCCACGGCAAGATCGGGTTTTGTCAGCTTCAGCCCGTGATCCCAGTGAAACACGCGTTCTTTACCCAAAGTGAAAACGAATGACGGCGGAGGCAAGGCTGAAGACTGAAGGCCGAAGGGCGGCAAAACAGGGGCTTTCGTCGCATCGAAATCGGAATCGATCTCGCGTCAGGAACCTACAGCCTATAGTCTACAGCCTTCAGTCTCCAGACTCGCGTCGGCGCCAATTGACGGCCGCGACGCCGCTTGCGTAGGTGGCCACGAGATGGACGGCCACGACCGTGGCCGACCAGACCGCGGCCCGTGCCGCCGTCCCGGACACGTCCAGTCGATCACTCACCGTCGTGAAGGCAAAGTACGTGAATAGGGCATAGGTTGTCGACGCGAGGGCGAAGGCGAGGGTGACGACGACCATGGCAGCCCAATGCCGGACCAGGAGCATCCAAATCAGAAAGACGGCCTGGAGGATGGCTATTCCCAGAACGGAACGGACCCAGCCCGGAACGGGCGTGTTGCCCAAATGGGGCAAGGCGGGCCAGACACTATAGGCGAGGACGACCACCAAACCTGCCACGGTTCCCCAGGGAACCTCGCCGCGGTGGCCATCTCTTCCAAGCGACGTGTTGGGAAAGGACGATCGAATCGCCATGAACCGTGCCTCAGTGCGACCACTCCCCCAGCGGGCTCAGCAGGCGGAAGCCTCCTGCCTCCCGTTGATCAGGTCGATCAACGGCATGGTCAATTGAACCAGTTCAACCACCGAGTTGACTTCCAGTTTCCGCATAAGGCGAGCGCGCCGGTCTTCCACGGTGCGGATGCTGAGGTTCAACTGGGCGGCGATTTCCTTGTTGAACATCCCTTCGAGAATCAAGGCGAGAACCTCCCGTTCTCCGGGGGCCAACTTGGAAACTTTCTGCTCGCCGTCCGTTCGTCCGATTCGCTCCCTGCGCTGTTGCGCGTCAAGCTCGAAAGCTCGCCGAACACTATCCCAAAGCTCTTGTTCCCGGAAGGGTTTTTCGAGGAAATTGACGGCTCCGGCCTGCATGGCGCCGACGGCCATCTGCACGTTCGCGTGTCCAGTCAGGAAGACGATCGGCAATTCGATATTCCGTTCGGCCATCGTCCTCTGCAACTCGAGACCGCTCATTCCGGGCATGGCCACGTCCAGGACCAGGCATCCTGGCTGATCGTCCCCGTAGGAGTCCAGGAACTCACTGGCCGATTCGAACGCCTGAACACGCGGAAAGATCGCTTCGAGCAAATTGGCAATCAGCCGTCGTGAAGCCGGATCATCATCGACGACGTAGACCGTGGAGTCCGCTCCCACGGTGTCACGCGAATGTTCGTTAGGCATCAACATTACCGCACTCATCCAATCTGGTCTGGCAAGACAAAGTGTTCGGGCACCGACGTGCACGGCACGACGAACGTCTGCAACTCGCGCAACCACAACGAATCGCAAACGCCGTCAAACTGAAAGAACCATCTCGACGCGATTGCCACGTGCGACAGCTCCTCATCTGTCCCTGTCACCAATGGGTGGGACCCTGGTTGACAACGGAACCCCGGCTGATTCTGCGCGTCCTGATAAGTTGTTTTCTGTTCCACGCCGTCCACACATAGGATCACCCGCTCCCACCGTACGACCGACAGAATTCCCAACTCGTTCGGCGGTGAGCCTCCCAAATCCTGCTGGAATATAGCAGATCGACGGGACCGAGGTAAACACCGCTCAAAGAAATCCTCAGTTACAGGAGGGGAGACTTGTCGACGATTCCGGTAATCGCATCGGACAACGAGACCTTGCGGAAGTCCGTGATTCATGCGATCGCGTCCGCTCTCCTTCTTCCGAGTCCGGAGACCGGATACTAGATTCTCAGAGGACGAACTCGAACGCGATTGTCTTCTGGCCGGCGCGCCGGCGTTCGATAATTGCCGTAACCCACCAAAACTACACAGGTTGCGGCTACTCGCCGCACCACAAAAAAGCCTCCTGAAAGCCCACAATGGTCGCAGTCGTCTCCTAAATTTCCTTCCGGGCATTCCCTCTCTCCACCCCCAAGCATGGTATCTTTGAGTGTCTATTTCGGGCCGAATTGACGATGCAACATAGCGTCGCCTCCCCGTAGTCACCACGTATACCGACCCCGACGCCCCCGCCGAAGTGTTGGTGTACATTTGCCAGTTGAAACAATCGCGTCTCACCCCCTCCAGCAAGAGGCCTACGAAGTGCCCACAATCAAGCGCATTCTCGTCACCGGCGGCGCCGGATTTCTTGGTTCCCATCTCTGCGAGCGGCTCGTGGAGCGTGGACACGACGTGATCTGCCTGGACAACTTCTTCACCAGCCAGAAATCCAACGTCACCCACCTCCTCGATCACCCCAATTTCGAGTTGATCCGCCACGATGTGACCCTGCCCATCTACTTGGAAGTCGACGAAATCTATAACTTGGCTTGCCCTGCAGCTCCCGGGCATTACCAATTCAATCCCATCAAAACGATCAAGACCTCCATGTCGGGGGCCATCAACGTCCTGGGAATGGCCAAACGCTGCCGCGCACGGGTCCTTCAGGCCTCGACCAGCGAGATCTACGGGGACCCGGAAGTCCACCCCCAGACAGAGTCCTACCGCGGTTCCGTGAACCCGATCGGCCCGAGGGCCTGCTACGACGAAGGCAAGCGGGCTGCTGAGTCGCTCTTCATGGACTACCACCGCATGAACCGCGTCGACATCCGAATTGTGCGAATCTTCAACACCTACGGTCCGCGGATGCACCCCTACGATGGACGGGTTATCTCCAACTTCATTCGCCAGGCACTCCAGGGCGAAGATCTTACGCTCTTCGGAGACGGCACCCAGACCCGGTCTTTCTGCTATCGCGACGACATGGTCGATGGCTTCATCCGAATGATGGAGAACGAGGACGGCTTCATTGGCCCGGTCAATCTCGGCAACCCCGGGGAATACACGATCCGCGAACTGGCTGAAAAGGTGCTGGAACTGACCGGTGCAAAGAGCAAGATCGTCTACCGCGAGTTGCCGGCCGACGACCCCAAGCGGCGCCGCCCGGACATCAGCCTGGCGAAAGAGAAGCTCGACTGGCAACCGTCTGTCCCCCTGACTGAGGGGCTTGCCCGCACAATCGATTGGTTCCAGTCAATCGACATAGCTGATTACCGCCCACCCACACCGAGCTACTGACGAAAGAAGACGCCGGTAGACATCGCAAAATCCGTTGCCAAAGAGGTGTGACACACGCCACCCCCAGAGCCACCCACCGGCGGGCATCGACGTGTCCCGCCGGTACGGCTTGATTTCTCTCTGCCCCATTGCGGGGGGTTCCTTGGGATCTGTCGGGCCCCAACGCTAGAATGCACGGGCGACACGCTCGTTGTCGTGCCTCCGCTACCCGACGCACCCTGAGCCATGAAGTCTGGAGTATGCCGTGATCACCACCTTTCGCATTCCCCCTATCGTTGGATGCCTGCTGGGCATCCTTGCCTTTTGCTGCACGACGGCTAAAGCCGAGGAGGTCTGGCTCGAATCGCTGGATTTGAGCAAGATCGAACAGGGCTGGGGAGAGCCCCATGCGGCCAAATCGGTTGACGGAAACCCGCTCCGTGTCGGGGGCGAAGTTTTCGCTCACGGCGTTGGCGGCCATGCCGACTTCCAGTGGCTGATCGATCTGAAGGGCTCGGCCGAAACGTTCCTGGCCGAGGTCGGAATCGACGATGAAGTGGAAGGACGCGGCACGGTTGAATTCGAGGTCTGGGTCGACGGCAAACAGGTCGCATCAAGCGGCCCGGTCCGCGGCGGCGACAAGCCTCGCCTACTCACAGCCGACCTCAAAGGCGCCAAGCAACTCATGCTCATTGTTTCGGGAGGCTCGGACGGCATCAACTTCGATCATGCAAACTGGCTCAACGCTCAGATTGTCGTAAAACCGGGAGGAGCGAAGCCGGAATCGACCGAGCCGCCGCTTCCGCCACCCCCGGTCCTGGCAAAAGGCGTCTCCCCCCAACCGGCCCTGCACGGCCCCCGGATCATCGGCACCACGCCCGGGCGACCGCTGCTGTTTCTCATCCCGGCCACGGGCAAGACCCCGTTGACCTACGCGGTCGAGGGGTTGCCGAAGGGGCTCTCTCTGGATCCCGCCACGGGGATCATCACCGGCTCCCTCGCCGAAGAAGGAGAATTCAGCGTCGAACTGCATGTGAAGAATTCACTGGGGCAAGCCGAGCGGAAACTGACGATCGTTGGCGGCAAGCACAAGCTTGCCTTGACGCCGCCCATGGGGTGGAACTCGTGGAATTGCTGGGCGGGGGCCGTAAGCGATGAAAAGGTCCGCGCCGCCGCCGACGCCATGGTCGAATCAGGTCTGGCTGCCCACGGATACCAGTTCATCAATATCGACGATTGCTGGCAGGGCGGGCGTGATGCCGACGGAGAGATCCTGACCAACGAACGCTTCCCGGACATGAAGGCCCTGGCCGACTATGTCCATTCGAAGGGCCTGAAACTGGGAACCTACTCCTCGCCCGGCCCCAAAACCTGCGCCGGCTACGAGGGCAGCTACAAACACGAATTGCAGGATGCCAGAACTTGGGCCAAGTGGGGAATCGACTATGTGAAGCACGACTGGTGCTCCTACGGTCAGATTGCCCCCAATCCCGATCGTGAGGCCCTGATGAAGCCTTACTTCGTTATGCGAGACGCCCTCGATCGATGCGATCGCGACATCGTTTACAGCCTTTGCCAGTACGGGATGGGGAACGTGTCTGAATGGGGGGCGAAGGTTGGCGGCAACCTGTGGCGCACCACCGGTGATATCAATGATAGCTGGAACAGCATGGCGGGAATCGGCTTCAATCAAAACGACGTAACCCCCTACGCCAAGCCCGGGCACTGGAACGATCCGGACATGCTCGTGGTGGGCAAGGTCGGCTGGGGCCCCAACCTGCACCCCAGCAAGCTCAGGCCGCACGAGCAGGTAACCCACATCAGCCTCTGGTGCCTCCAGGCCGCCCCGCTGCTGATCGGGTGCGACATGACCGAGCTCGACGAGTTCACCCTCGCCCTGCTCACCAACACGGAGGTGATCGACGTCGATCAGGATCCGCTCGGCCAGGCAGCACGGCGGATTCAGCAAGACGGCCCCTTGGAGGTCTGGGCACGGCCACTCTTCGACGGCACTCGCGCCGTCGGGCTTTTCAACCGCGGTCGCGAGGCCGCTACCGTTCGGATCGACTGGAAGACGCTCAAGCTCGAAGGTGAGCAATCCGTGCGGGACCTTTGGCAACGCAAGGACCTCGGCGTCTTTGAAGACGGCTTCGAAGCGCTCGTGCAACCACACGGCACCGTGCTTATCAAGGTCAGAGGCGGGAAATGACGAATGTCGAAATGCAAATGACGAAAGAATGACGAAGGAGCGAAGCCCGAATACCGAGAGGGTCTTGCACCGTCTTCGTCATTCGGGTCTTCGGATTTCGTTCGACATTTGGCCTTCCTCATTCGTCATTGCCAATACGCGGCCCCCCTCCCCCTCGCTCGCAGGCTCGCTGGCGAGGGGGGCTTTGGGGAGCCGACTTTTGTGCGAGGTTAGAGCAACTCCGTGATGCCCGGTTTCGGCAGCGGGTAGTTGCCATCGTCTTCGGGCATGGTCGGAGGTTTCATGTCGAAACTGGCTTCTTCCGGAGCGGGACCATATTGCAGGTCGGAGTTGTAGGCATCTTCCCAGGAGGTGGGCTTGCCGCTGTAGCAGGTGATCTGGCCAAGCACGCCAATCATAGTGCTGGTGGCCATGTAGCTGCCGCTGTTGATCGGCTTGCCGTCGCGCACCGAATCGATCAGCGCCTTCTGCTCGGCTTCGTACGGATTGTTGTGCTTGCCCTCGAATTGCCAGTTGGTTTCGCCTTCGATCCGGCATTTTGCCAACTGGCAGGTTCCCTTCGAGCCCATGATGATGTCGCCCGAGTTGTTATAGCATCCCTTCTGGGTCCGGCAAAGGGCGTAGAGCCGGGCTCCGCTGGCGTATTCGTAGATGGCCGTGTTGTGATCGAACATGTCGCCATACTCTTCGCCGAAGGAGGAGGAACGGCCGGCAAGCCCAAAGGCCCACGTGGGCATTTCTTCCTTCATGATCCACGAGATGCGATCCACGTTGTGGACCAGCGACTGGGGAACGTCGTCGCCGGAAAGCCAGCAGAAGTGGTACCAGTTCCAGAAGTGGTACTCGATTTCCGACAGTCCGGGATCGCGAGTGTAGACGCGATAAGGCCCGCGGAGGAACATGGACTGGGCGGCCACGATGTCGCCGATCGCCCCATCGTGGATCCGCTTGACCGTTTCCTGCCAGCCGGCATGGTAACGGCTTTGGAGTCCTGAAACCAGGCTCAGGCCTTTCTCCTCGGCCATCTTGGCGATCTTCTGCACGCGCCGCACACCCACTGGATCGATGGCGTGGGGCTTCTCGACGAAGACGTGCTTGCCTGCCTTGATGGCCGCTTCCGAATACATGGGATGGAACTTTGAGGCACAGGCGATGTGCACCACGTCGACCGAGTCGATTACTTTTTGATAACCGTCGAAGCCCACGAACACCCGTCCATCAGGCACGTCGACTTGTTCGGGGAATTGCTTCTGGAGATTCGTTCGGGCCGCCTTGGCACGGTTTTCGAATACATCGCACATGGCCACCAGTTTGACATCGGGGCCCGCCATGAGCGCCTGCGCGGCGGCGCCGCTGCAACGGCTCCCGCTTCCGATCATGCCGATCTTGATCGTTCCGCTTCCGGCCGCATGGGCCGAGCGACTTATGGCCAGGCTGGCCGTTCCTGCCAGCGAGGCGACCGCCGCCGACTGCTTGAGGAAACCACGCCGAGAAACACCACCACTGGTCGCCGAAGATTGCTGAATCATGATTATTTTCCTTCTTGTTCGAGCAACTCAAAGTGAAAACGAATGACGGCGGAGACAAGGCTGAAGACTCTCACTCCTTCTCTTCCGGAATCCCCAGTTCCTGCATGGTCTGCCGGAGCCAGGCGAGCGATTTTTCGATCAAGGGGCCGCCCTGTCCTTCGCATTCCATGCTCAGGACGCCGTCGAAGCCGCGGTCGCGAAGCATTTCCAGGCATTTGCGAATGTTGTCGGCGTTGACGCCGTCGCCAATGGCACAGTGGCTGATGGCGATACCCGTATCCTTGCCGCGAAGCGACTCGGCCAGCGTCTCGCTCACGTCCTTGATATGAACGTGGCTGATCTTGTCGAGAAAACGGCGGCAGAACTCGACCGGGTCCTGACCGGCAATGAACGAGTTGCCCGTGTCGAGATTCATACGGAGGTTGGGCGAATCGACGAAGGCGAGCATCTGCTCGACCTTGTCGGGGTCGGTGGTGAAGTAGCCGTGCACTTCGATGGTGACGGTGATGTCGTAGGCTTCGGCAGTCCGGACGATCTGCTCGTAGCTCCGCTGCATCATCGTCATGGCCTGGTCATCGGACAGGCCCTCGGGGGCGTGAAGTCCGTCGGTCGTGGCCACGTGATCGCAGCCGGCATGGGCCGCCCAGGGAATCGACTTGAGCACGTAAGGCAGGCCGCGACTGGGGCCATCCTTGCCGCTGAGCGGGTAGGCTGCATCGACCTGGCTGAAGCGGACTCCGTAGCCCTCCATCTTCTTCCGCAAGAGGGCGGGGTCTTCGTAGAGGGCCACGTGGGGAAAGTAGCCAAGCCCGTGAATCCAGCAGGCGCCGTCAATCAGGCCGGGCTCGATGAAATGCACGTCGCTGGCCTGGGCCCAGGCAAGCGCCTTTTCGAAAGAGAAGGCGAAGGAATTGAACGCGTCCGTGTGGAAGCCGATCTTCATGGCCGACGCTCCTTGTGCATGGAAGTGCGAATTGTGTGTTTTCCCGTCGTAGCGGTGGCATCCTTGCCGCCGATGGGGGTTGTGTTGTTGAGATGTTCGGCGGCAGGGATGCCACCGCTACTTCGGGCTCGGCGTCAGTCCCGCGGCCCAGGCGCAGCCCCGGCGGTGCAGTTCGGCCGGACCTTCCAGCGAAAAGGCCTTCACGTCGTGGCCTAGCACCGAGTGGAATACGCGGCCCTTGCCATAGCTGAGCACGAAGGCCATGGGATAGGGCTTGTGGTCGATCTTTGAAACGGCCGTGGCCAGGACGGTGATGGGCGCATCGCCCACGAAGCACGAATAGAGTTCGTCGTCCGTCGTGAAGTCGGTCATGCCGTGGATGATCGGATGATCGATCTTGGCCAGGTTGACCGTGAACTCGCCCCGCGGATCGTGGTTGCGCCGGCCGGGCGGAATCTTCTCGCCGAACCAGACCCGACCGGCCAGTTTGGCGAAGTCGTCCTTAAATTCCTGAAACGCACCGCAACCGAAATGGAGCACCACCAGACCGCCGCCGTTTTCGACGTACTGAGCCAGGTTATCGAAGCCCTTCCGACCGGGCACCTTGGGATCGTAGTTCTTGAAGTGCAGCACGACCGCATCGTAGTCGGCAAGCCGGACGGTGGCCAACGACTTGAGGTCGGCCAGGACGTCGACGGTTAATCGAGGGTCCTTTTCCAACTCGGCTTTGACAACCGGGTAGGTCTCTTTCCACTTGTGGCCGGGATAGTCCTCGCCCGTGACGATCAGAACGCGGGCGGCGCCTCGCGTCGTTTCTTCGCCGGCCCCTGCGGCAGGACAACGGAGCCAAACGAGGCCAAGGCAGAACAGGACAAGGAGGATGGATCTGAGCGGTCGCAGGCTGGGCATGGGGACACCTGGTGAGCTAGGGATCGTAGGGCATGAGGATCTTCATGAGTCCGTCAACAATGGTGCGTTGCTCCGCTTCGCACGCGATGTGGGGTTCGTAGAGCGCCCGCAGTTTAACACCTTCGATGGCGGCGAGCATCAAGTCGACGGCGGCGCGGATCTCATCGGCGGCGGGGCGCTTGTCGGGGGGGTAAACGGCCGCGAGCAGGCCGATATAGAGTTCGCGAACGCAGTCGTAGAACTGGAGCCAGCCCGTGCGTACCTGTTCGTCTTTGAGCGAGAGGGCGAAGATCTCCGTGGTGAACACTCGCGTACTGCGGTCAATCACGCAGGTTCGCACCGACATGGTCACCACGGTCCGGAGCCGCAGGAGGGGATCGCTCATACCGGCCAGTTCGCGATGGACGTTCTGCTGATAGGTACGGTAATAGTGCTGGCAGGCGGCGAGCACGATGGCTCGCTTGGAGCGGTAGTGGCTGTAGAAACTGCCCTTGGTCACGCCGCTCCTGGCGGCAATATCGTCGATTTTCACGCCGTCGAAGCCGCGTTCGCCGAAGAGGGCGAAGGCGTTTTCGGCCAGCAGGGCAGGCATTTGGGGCGCCGATCGCGGCATGGGAGCTCTCCGGACGCAAGAAACGCAAGACGGCCGATAGCATACTCGCGGGTATGATGAGTGTCAACAAGTCGCTTTTCGGTCCGCGAAACGGCGTTTGCTCTTGGGGCGGTGAGACAAACGCTACGTTTTCTCCGTGCGGAGGAGCTTGTTCGCGGAGCGAACGACGACTTTACTCCGGCAATTCCTGGCCCTTCGTCTCGGGGGCGAAGAGGAGAACGACGATTCCGACGAGGAAGAGGAGACTGAGGAGGGAGGCGGTGGTTTCGAGGGAGAGGCCAAGCCACTTGTCGCTGCGCATCCAGATTTTCACGATCAGGATCGAGGCGGCAAGGAAGCGTCCGCCGTTGAAGCAGAAGCCACCTCCCGTGCCACGCAAACGCGTGGGGAACAACTCGGGGAAGTAGATCGCGTAGCCGGCGTGCATACCGAGGGTCATGTAGCCGAACACGGGCAACATGAAGCACAGCGCGGTCGGCGACACTTCGTTCATCCCTTGGAAAACAATGAGCGTCGTCACCAGGGCGCCGATGTGGAAGAACAGAAAAGAGGCTCGACGGCCGATTCGCTCGCAGATCGGGCCGAAACTGAGCAGCCCGATCCCGCCGCCGGTGGTGACCAGGAACATGGCGAGCATTTCCCAGTTCTTGATCGTTTGCTCGACGCCGGGGAGCGACTTCAGGAACTCGGTTTGTGTCATCGCGGCGGACGGGGTGAAGTCGGCGAGATACTGCTGTTCGACAATCATGCGAAGCAGTTCTTTGCCGTAGACATGGACGCCCCAGAACGTTGCCAAGCCGATGGTTGCCAGGCTCAAGCCGACGAGGGTGTGGCGGAGGAGTTCCGGGGAGAAGAGGTCGCGGATCCGTCCGGTCTGTTTGGTGGAGTCTTTCTTGGCCCGATCGCGAGCCTCCACCCACTGCTCGGGTTCGCGGAGTTTCCAGCGTATCCACAAGGTCATGAGCGCGGGAACGGCGCCGAGCACGAAGCCCCACCGCCAACCGATCATGGGAATGAACAGGCCGGCGAAGGCTGCCAGGTAGGTCCCGAGGACGCTGGACCCGTGGAAGATCCCGAGCGACCATGCCCGGGCCTTTCGGGGAAAGACCTCGGCGATCATGGCGCTGGCCACGGCCCATTCACCGCCGGTTCCCATGGCGACGAGGAAACGCAAGGCCACCATTTGCCACGGGGCCTGGGCGAAGGCGGTGACGCATGTGAATAAGGAGTACATGAGGATCGTCAGGATCATGGTCGTCGTGCGGCCGATCCGATCGCTGAGCTTTCCGAAGACCACGCCGCCGAGCGCCCCGCCCACGAGGAAGGCGATCATAGCGCCGGTATTCCAGGCGTCGATCACTCCCTTTTCCGTTCCTTCGGGTACCAGCGAGGGCATGGCCTCGTTCATGCTGGCCACGAAGATCTGGCCTTCGAAGATGTCGAAGATCCAGCCCAGGGAGCCGATCAAGAGGACGAGCCACATGTAGGGCGTTACGCCGTCGTACCACTTCGTCCGCACGTCGCCTTCGTTCTGCATGATTCGGGCCTCAAACGCCAAGGGACAACGTCGAAAAAGCAGGAAAGTACGCTACCAGGCTCGCACTCGTTTCCAGGCCGGGTGGACGGAAAAGGCCTCGGCCGCTTCGACTCCCGCCTGGCGTCCTCGTGTGTGGGCCTGGTGAAGCATCAGTTCCTCGAGGGGGGCAAAATCCGTGTCACCGGATCGGGCAAGCTGGCTCTCGTGGCATGCCAGCATGGCCTGCTTCAACTGCATGTGCTGGCTCACGTCGACGTAGAAGCCGGGCAGGAAGTCGTGCATTTCAACCGTGTCGGTCAGCCAGATCGCGGGCGGCTCTGCCAACGGTGTTTCCCCGGTCACGTGCCCGGCCGAGCATGCGAACCACGAGGCCGCCTCCGCCAATTGCGAGGCCGCTCGATGGTCGGCGTGGTAGTCCGCGGGGGAGTGGGTCAGCACAAGGGTCGGGCGGAAGCGCCGAAGAATTGAAATCACGACGCGTCGCTGTTCCGGAACGTCCACCAGTTCCCCGTCGCCCATGCCACCGAAGAAGACCTCGGCGCCCAGCAGGTCGGCAGCGGCCGTGAATTCCGCCTGGCGCCGATCGGCAACCCCGAAGGATTGCTCGTGGGCGGATTCTCCGGCGGCGATGCCCCGGTTTCCCCGACAGAGCGTGCACATAGCCACGGCCGCGCCGTCGCTCCGAGCCCGGGCGAGTGTGCCGGCGCAGAGGAGTTCCACGTCGTCGGGATGGGCGACCAGGGCCAGGACGCGTTCGTTTTGGAAATCGAGTCGCATGTTTTCTTGTTCTAGGGTGGTGGTCTGTGCTGTTTTGGCGTCTACGGCTGTTTCGCAAAAGCCGGGCTACGATGGTTCGTCAACAGGCGAGAATAGCGGATATGGGGTGGACGGGTTCAAGAGCCCGGCTTTGACTGCGGCTACTAGCGGAGGGCGATATCGGGGGGCTCGGATACGTAGTCCGCGATAGTTAGCTTTGCGTCCTTGTGAGTTCGCAGGAACGAGGCGGGGCAGGCAGCCGTGATCGGACCGTGCAGCACGCGGCGGACGACGGCACGCTGCCAGGGGCGGTTGCAGTAGAAACGCAACTTCTTCGCGGCCAGGATCTCGGCCATTCCAACGGTGACGGCACGACGGGGGATGATGGCGATCTCGCCGCCCACGGTCACCGAGTTAATCGTCCGCGTTTCGCGGGTCAAGTTCAATGCCCGCGTGGGCAAGGCGGCAAAGGTTTCATCGGCAACGGTTTCGTCTGCCTCGGGTGGTTCGTTGAAGGCCATGTGGCCGTTGATGCCGATTCCCCCGAAGCAAGCATCCACTCCGCCGCGATCGTCGATGAGACCGACGATCTCATCACAGCGACCCGGATGGGGAAACACGCGGTTTTCCTCCCGCGGCGCCAGGTCCGGATCGATGAGATCGTAGAACTTGCGGTCCATGTAGCCGCGGAAGCTGAGGGGATGCGTCTTGTCGACCCACTCGTCGCCGTCGGTCAGGTACTCGTCCATGTTGATCATGACCACGTCGCGGCAGTCCAGGCGACGCTGATTGATCAACTCAGCAAGAACGGGAAATTGGTCGACGGGCCCAACCGGTACAATCAGGGTTGCCGAGCGTCCTTCGCCTTGAGCTTGGAGGATTACCTCCAGCATGGCTTGGGCCATATGGTTGGCCACGCCGTCCATTCCTTCCACGATTTCAACTTCGACGGGCGTTTCCCCCCCGAGTCGCTCGGCCGGCACGGCAAGGTATTCCGGCATCAAGACAGACATGCGTAGCTCCCCGTCAGGCATTGTGGGAATCGAGCCACCCTGCGAAAGTTCCCCGAGCGGCCCATTTAATATGATAACAAAAATAATCTTGTCAAGAGGCAACGCGCCTTCCGCCCCCATAGCGAAGACCCACCGTGGCAAGGTTGACCCAACTCGTTGGAGAGACGATGATTGCGTGCATTGGATCCCGCCACTCAGCGAGCCCTTTCCGCGACGAGGTTGCCCATGCGTTGGCTGAAGTCTGCTTGCTTGACGATCGTATTGACGAGTCTCGCCTTCCCGGCCCTGGCTGGCGACGGCAATCGCCTGACCTATCTCGACGCCTTCTGCGATCCCTACTATGTGGGTCGCGACATGGCAAAACTTGTCACGCCTCAATGGATCGGCGAGGAAGGGGTGGAGGCGGCCGCCATTCTCTCCATCGACGACCTGAGCGATCCGGCGGTTCACGAGGCGTTTCTCCGCCCGATTATCGAGCGGCTGAAAGAGATTGACGGCCGAGGTCCGGTCAGTTGCATGGGCACGCGGATCGACGTCAACCTTCCGATCTTCCAGCAGTGGCTGAAGGACGGGGTGAGCATCGAGCCCCACACGTACCATCATCCGTGCCCCTGCCTGCAAGGCGACAATTTTGCGAAGGCCCGGGCCACGTACGAGCAGTGCGTCGACCAGATGTGCTCGGTTCCCAACTCCCGCCCCGTCGCCTTTCGCATGCCGTGCTGCGATTCGATGAACTCGATGAGCCCCCGGTTCTACACGGAGATCTTCAACAAGACAACGCACGGCGGCAATTTTCTGAACATCAATTCGTCCGTTTTCCTTCTGTTCACGCCCAACGATCCCGACCTGCCCCCGGCACTGCTCCACGACGAGGAAGGCAAGCTGCGCTTCGACAAATATGTGCCCCGCGATCGCGAGTTCGTCAATTACGTGGAAGACTATCCCTATCCCTTCGTGGTTGGTCGGCTTTGCTGGGAGTTGCCCTCGGCCATGCCCGACGACTGGCAGGGCTTCAATCTGCAGGGGGCCCACCATCCCAATACGGTTCGCGACATGCAGGCGGCCCTGGATGCGACGGTGCTTCAGAAGGGCGTCTACACGCTCACTCACCACGCGGGCCGCTGGATCCGCAGCGATCAGGTGATTGCCCTGGTCGATCACGCGGTGAAGAACTACGGCAAGAAGGTCATGTTCCTCAACTTCCGCGAGGTGAATGAACGGTTGGTAAAGAACTTCCTCGGTGGCGTTCCCCTCAGGGCTGCGGACGGCGGAGACAACGGTGTTCGTGTCCTCGATCTCAACGCGGACGGCTACATGGACGTGGTTATCGGCAACGAACACGTCCGCCAGACCCGCCTCTGGTCGCCCAAGGAGAACAAGTGGATCGTGGGCGATTTTCCCGTGGCGCTGGTTCACGAGTCGTTCCCAACGCTTGCCTCAAGTTCCCCTCCCCAGCGCAGCGAGGGGGAGGGCCGGGGTGGGGT
This sequence comes from Thermoguttaceae bacterium, assembly GCA_963674575.2. Taxonomy (GTDB): domain Bacteria; phylum Planctomycetota; class Planctomycetia; order Pirellulales; family Thermoguttaceae; genus JAAYAY01. The sequence continues at coordinate 1,005,031 of CAXXQT010000003.1, read as the reverse complement.
TCGCGCCGTCAACGACGCCCCTGCATCCCCGGCGATCACCGGCTACCGCCACGACGCCGGCGTACGTTTCGGCATTCTTCAAGAGAGCGGCTGCGCCAGTCTGCTGGTACGCAACGACCGGGAGGCCGGCCTGTGGCATTTTGACGGCGAGAAGTGGATCGCCGATCCCCAGGGCCTTGCCGGTCTCGAATTGGAAGGCCCGGTGTTCACCTGTCGGGGCGGCCGGGACCAGGGCGTCCGACTCTGCGATTTGGACCTGGACGGCATCTGCGAGCTTGTTGTGAGCAATCCCCGTGAGCAGGCCATCTTTGCCCAGCGGGCTGGCGAAAGCGGATGGCGGAAGCAGGCGATTGCCTTGCCGGAGGGCGTCACAGTCGTCGACGGCGAGGGACGCGACGCCGGACTGCGGCTGGTCGACCTAAGCGGCGATGAACACCTCGACGTTGTCTTTTCCAACGCCGAACGCTACCAGGTCCATCCCTTTGTTTCCATGACCGAGGGCTGGGCGGGGCCTGTTCTTTCCGGCAAGCAGGGCGCCGGTTCCCCGGTTCCGATGATCGTTCGGGCAGACGGCACCAACAACGGGGCCTGGTTCAGTTTCGGGTACATGTGGGCCCAGAATGAAGAGACCGGCGGGCGGGAGAAGCCGAGCCAGGCGGTCAAGCGGTCGTATGAGGAGCTGCTGGGGAAGCAATAGCCGCGCCCACTGCGATCCGGTTTGCGTATCGCGGCGCTGAATTCCTCAAGCAGCAAAGATAGCCACGAAAAAACACAAAAAGACACGAAGAGTTTCAGGGGCTTTCGGATCTGCGGAGCGTGCGTCTTCGAGCTCGGTTGTTTATCAAGCGTTCGGGGTCTTTCCGAGATCTTTTTGTGCTTCTTCCTTTTTTGTGGCTCTCTTGTCTGCTTGAGCAACATCGGATGTCGCAAAAGCCGGGCTACAATGGTTGCCGAACGGGTTACGTGCCATGTCACGAAGTAGATAATTCAAGAGCCCGGCTGGTCGTTGGTTGTTCAACGGGTCAGGTCACGAGGCAGGTAATTCTAGGAGCCCGGCTTCAATACTGGTGAAACTCGGGGTCTGTTGTTTGGCGGGACTTGGGACGGGGCCGCGGGTGAGGGTCTCCGACTGTGTCTTCTTGTCTCCCAGACTCGCCCAGCGACCGACCAGGCGCGGCCCGTGTTTGTCCTTGTCGATCTTGTAGGACACGACCCCGGCAGCCTGCTTGCCCATATAGCAGACGGAGAGGATATCGCCTTCCCGAATGGCGACGCCGACGTGGGCCTCGCCCGAGGCGAGCTTCCACTGAACCCGGTAGGTTTCGCCGGTCTTGATGATGACGACCTTGCCGGTGTAGGCGCCTCCCCCCAAACCGCCGCCGAAGCAGGAGTATTGACCGGCAATGTCGATTTCTTCTTCGTCGTCCGCCGCGAAGGCGGACGCGTTTCCCAGCAGCAGCGCCGTCAGCAAGACGGCAACGATGGGTCGGGACACCTTCCAGAAACGAGTCATGATTCCCCCCGGTCGCTTGGATTGGTTGGGCATCGTGGAGCCGACAGATCGCGGCGGCAGACGCTTCGCTACTCAACATTATGCGCACGGGGCCGGAAAATCAACATCACGGGACTTGGAGGGCTCAGAGAGTGGCTTCGGAAATCGCCGCAGGATAGACTGAATTGACGTTGTATCTGAATCGAACTCCCAGGACGCGTTCGTTCCGCGAACAAACGCCTCTTCGCGGAGCGAAAAGCGACTATGTGCGACAGTTGTTCCTGTCCCGATACGAAAAGGGCGAAAGAGTCATGAATCTCTCCCGCACCGCTCGATCCCTCGCAATCACAGCAATTCTGTCCCTGATCAGCTATGCCCAACTCCAGGCCGCGTGGATCTGGGTCGAAGGCGAGAAGCCGACGGAACAGTCGATGAACCGCCATCCCTGGTATGCCGACGTGAAGCGCGACAATCTCTCGGGCGGCGACTTCATCTCCAACTTCAGCGACGACAAGCCGGGTGAAGCGACCTATCGATTCGAAGCGCCCGAGGCGGGGGAGTACGTTTTCTGGATTCACGGCAACCCGGTTCGGACCCATCTGTCTTATGCCCTGAACGGCGGCAAGCTCACGGAGATCGACCTTTCCGGCGAGCATCTCGAGCAGCTCAATATTGCGTCGGACGGCAAGCCCGACCTGCGGTTCATTGCCTGGATTCGCGTGGGCACGGTCACGTTGAAAAAGGGCGCCAATGAGATCCGATTCCGGATGGATGGCGAGTTGAGCAACCACGGCTCGATCGACTGTTTCGTGCTGGCGAATGAACCGTTTGAGCCCCACGGGACGGCCAAGCCCAACGAAGTGGCCGAGGCCAAGCGTAAGGCCATGGAAGCCAACCGGGGCTGGTTCCCCTTCGATCCGCCCGAGGACAAGTTCAATGCGGCGAGCGGAATCGACTTGCGGTTTCTGAACGAAGAGTACGCGGGCGAGAAAGGACGGATCGTCGTTCGCGACGGACGGTTCGTCCATTCGGATTCGGGCGAATCCGTTCGTTTCTGGGCGGTCAACGGTCCGCCCCACGAGCTGAAGGGAGAAGCTCTGCGGCGCTGTGCCCGCATGCTCGCCAAGCGAGGCGTCAACCTGGTGCGGGCTCACGGGGCCGTGTTCGACAGCAAGACGGGTGAGCCTAACCTGAAGCGAATGGAGCAGCTTCGCGAGATCGTCGAGGCCATGCGTGCCGAGGGCATCTACACGCACCTTTCGATCTACTTCCCGCTGTGGTTCTCGCCGAAGCCGGGTCTCGACTGGCTGGAAGGCTATAACGGTTCGCAACATCCGTTTGCCGCGTTGTATTTCAACCCGAAGTTCGAGGAGAAGTATCGCCAGTGGTGGGAGCTTCTGCTCACGGGCAAAGGGAAGACTTCAGGCAAGGCCCTGATCGACGAACCGGCGTTGATGAGCGTGGAACTGGTCAACGAGGATTCCTACTTCTTCTGGACCTTCGCCGAGGGGAACATTCCCGACCCGCAGCTTCGCATCCTGGAGAAGCAATTTGGCGATTGGCTGATCGCGAAGTACGGCTCGCTCGATAAGGCCCTGGCCGCCTGGGGCGGCAGGAAGCTCAAACGGGATGTGGTGGGCGAAGGCCGCATCGCCTTCCGGCCCTTGTGGAACATGTCCAACGAGAAGACGAAGCGGGATCAGGACACGGCGGCCTTCCTGCTCCAGGGCCAGATGGGATTCTACCAGCGGAGCCGCGACTACCTGCGCCAGATCGGATTCAAGGGACTCGTCACGTGCTCGAACTGGACGACGGCCAGCGCCGAGGTTCTCGGTCCGCTCGAGAAATACAGCTACACGGCCGGCGACTTCCTCGACCGGCACGGCTATTTCGGCTGTTTCCACAAGGGCGACAACGCGGCGTGGTCGATTCGCGACGGACACACCTATCGCGATCGAAGCGCCCTGCGGTTCGATCCGGAACAGGCTGGCAAGCCGAAGGCCTTCAATCACCCGGTCATGGACATCCACTACAACGGGCAGCCCTCAATGATCTCGGAGACGACGTTCACCCGTCCGAACCGCTATCGCACCGAGGCGCCCCTGTTCTATGCGGCCTACGGCGCCTTGCAGGGTTCGGACTGCATCGTCCACTTTGCCCTCGACGGCAGCCGCTGGGATGTGAAACCGCGATTCTGGATGCAGCAGTGGACCCTCATGGCCCCGACGCAGATGGCGCAGTTTCCGGCCGCGGCCTTGATCTATCGCGGCGGGCTCGTGAGCGAAGGGGCCGTGTTGGCCGACATCCACCTGAAGCTCGATCGCCTGCTGGCCCTCAAAGGCACGCCGATGCCCCAGAACGCCGACTTCGACGAACTTCGCCTGGCCGACGTGCCGAAAGGACTGGAAGTCAAGCCGGGCGATCGGATCGATCCGCTGATTCACTTCGCAGGACGAACGAGCGTGACCATCGACGCTGAAGGCGGCCCGTCGCGGCTGGCGCCCCTGGGCTCGCTCATCGATCGCAAGGCCGAGCGGGTTCGCAGCAGCCACGGCCAGATCACGCTCGATTACGGCCGGGGCCTGCTGGCCATCAATGCCCCCAAGGCCCAGGCGGCGGCCGGCGCCCTCGCGAAAGTGCCGCGAATTGCTCTGGCCGACATGGAAGTGCAGTCCGGACTGGACTTGGGCGTGGTGATTGCCGTGGCACTGGACGACCAGCCTCTGGCCACGTCGTCGCGAATCCTCCTTCAGGTCATGTCGGAAGAGAAGAACAACGGTTTTGAAACGGTCGACCAGGGCGATGTGAAGCGGATCGTTTCGATCGGCCGCAACCCGTGGCTCGTCAAAGAGATTAAGGGGACTGTCCGCTTCAAGCGTTCCGACGCGTCTTCGCTCCGAGTGACCCCCTTGGACGGAAACGGCGACCCCGGCAAGCCGCTGGGCCATGCCGACGAGATCAAGCTGGTGCCCGACGTGCTCTATTACTTGATCACGAAAGAGTAGTTCACTCGTAGGGTGGCGCCTTAGCGGACCACGTCGAACGAGGCCCGAATGTGTGCGCCCGTGCCCATTTCGTTTGAGTTTTGAACAACAGAACGGGAGCGGGGCCCACCGTCGGCGGCGTCCCATTTCAAGAAAGCCGCATCCTGCCGGGAATGCGGCCCATCTGAATTGGGAAATCGCCGATGGTGGGCCGCCGCTCGTCGCTTGGCAATTCGAGGCGTTAGCTGGTGGTACGCCATTCTGACGTATCAATGGTCGCTGATAATGGCCCGCTCTGGCGCCACCCTACGAAGCTCTGGGGAGGCCCCAGAAGTCGCGCGCGGGAACGTAGCTCCCCCCCTTCTTGGTCTTCGTCAGCGACTCCCTTGAAAGGTTTGCACACCACCCCTCCCTTCGCTATCTTGGGCAAAGCGGGCAGCTTGTGTTCGGTAAACCCCAGTTTGGGGTGGATTTCATGTTCGCCATCCTTCAGGCCCCTCATCAACGGCATCGTTTGCTGACCGTGCTGGTCGCGGTTGCGCTGGTCACATATGTGACCGGGACAATCGAGACGATCTGGGGGTTCGATCTGGCCGTGGTGGCCACGCTCGTGGGCGGATTTCCGATCTACTGGGCGGCCTTGAGCGCGCTGGTGAAGAAGCAGCTCTCGGCCGATCTGGCGGTGAGCCTGGCAGCAGTGGCGGCTCTCTATCTGGGCTCCACCGGCCAATACTCCGAGAACATGTACCTGGTGGCGGCCGAGGTGATCCTGATCATGCTGATCGGAGAGGCCCTCGAACATTACGCCATCGATCGCACCCGCGACGGGATCGCGGCCCTGTTGGCGCTGCGGCCTGCCACCGCCCGGGTTCGTTCCGGCAACCACGATCATTTTGTGCCCATCGACGAAATCGAACCGCACGACCTCGTCATCGTCCGCCCGGGCGATCGAATCCCCGTGGATGGGCGAGTGATCTCGGGGCACTCGACCGTGGACCAGAGCCCGATCACGGGCGAGTCGGTACCGGCCGACAAGACTGTGGGCGACGAAGTGTTTGCCGGCACGATCAACCTCCACGGGGCGATGGAACTGGAGGTGGAGCGGGTTGGAGAGGACACGGCCCTCGAGCAGATCATCCATCTGGTGGAACATGCCGAAGCGGCCAAAGCGCCCACACAGCGTCTGGCTGACAAGTACGCTGCCTACTTCGTGCCGATCGTGCTGGTGGCGGCCGGACTGTCACTTCTTATCACGAGAGACCTGGTCCGATCGGTGGCGATTCTGGTGGTGGCGTGTCCCTGTGCGCTGGTTCTGGCCACGCCCACAGCCATTGCCGCGACGATGGGGGCCCTTGTTCGGCAAGGCGTGTTGATCAAGGGCGGGGCCGTGCTGGAAAGCCTCGGCCGATTGCGATCGGTTGTACTCGACAAGACGGGCACGCTCACACTGGCGCGCCTCCGGATCGAACGGATCCTGCCGGCGGATGGTTATGACGAAGCGGAGGTGGTGCGGATTGGGGCGGCCGTGGAACGCCACTCGGAGCATCCGGTGGGGCGTCTCCTCGTGGATCGGGCTGATGCGGAGGGTTTGGGGCTGTTGGAGTCCACTGCCTTTGCGGCGCATCCGGGCTTGGGCGCCGAGGCTCTCGTCGAGAATCACGTGGTCCGGGTCGGCAGTCCGCGGTTTCTCCAGCAGGCCGGCGTCGTGATTCCCGCGGCCCTGAAATGGCAGGTCGACGAGTTGTGTGACGACGGCGCCACGGTCGTGCTGGTGGCTCGTGACACGGCGACCGTCGGCGCCGTGGCCGTGAAAGACACGGTTCGCCAGGAAGCGGCCACCACGATCACGCGGCTCCGCGATCTGGGCGTGGAGCGGGTCGTGATGCTCACCGGCGACAACCGAGCGGCCGCGGAGAGCGTGGCACGCGGGCTGGGAATTGACGACGTGCGTGCGGGCCTGCTCCCGGCCGACAAGGTTGCCGCCGTGCAGGAAATCCAGAAAGAGTCCGGGCCGGTGATGATGATCGGCGACGGGATCAACGACGCGCCGTCGCTGGTGACCGCGGACGTGGGCGTTGCCATGGCCGAGATCGGGACGGATGTGGCGATTGATTCGGCCGACATCGTGCTGGTGGGCGACGACCTGCGGAAGCTGCCCCATGCGATCAAGCTAAGCCGCTGGATGCGCAAGATCATCTGGCAGAATATTCTCGGGTTCGCCGTGGTGTTGAACGTGTTGGCCGTGGTGGCGGCTTCGCTGGGATGGCTTTCGCCGTTGGCCGGAGCCATGCTGCACCAGGTCAGCTCGCTCACGGTTGTGCTCAACTCGATGCGGCTGCTCATCGACTACCATGGTTGGAAGCACTGGTGGGCCGACTTCCGGTCCGGTCTGGCCAGGCAGCGCCGTCGGCTGGCGGCGGCGGTCGTGCTGCTGGCGCTAGTAGCCTACGCGGCCAGCGGCGTGCACAGCGTCGGAGTCGGCCAGGTGGCAGTCGTGCAGCAGTTCGGGAAGATCGTTCGTGCGGAGGAACCGCCGGGGCTGCACTATCGGCTGCCGGCGCCCTTCGGGCGGCACACGCTCGTCAATCCGGGCGAAGTGCGACGGGTCGAAGTGGGATTCCGAACGCTGCCCGGGGAGTCCTTCGAGCCGCCGGCCTACGAGTGGAACGTGCAGCATCGGGGCGGACGCTTTGAAGGCCTGCCTGACGAGTCGACCGTGCTGGCCGGAGACGAAAGCCTGGTGGACGTGACGCTTACCGTCCAGTACTGCGTGACCGACCCGGTTGCCGCCCTGGCAGGCGTGGGACGGGACGAACCCGACGGCACGAGCAAGTGGGACCGGATCGTGCGGATCTATTCGGAGGCCGAACTGCGAGCGGTCTTGGCAGGTCGCCCGGCCGACGACGTGCTCAGCACGGGGCGTTTGGAGATCGAGCAGGCCGTGCTGTCCCGCCTGAGGACAACCATGCTTCGTTGCGGGACGGGCTTCTCGATCGAGGCGGTGTTTCTGGCCGACGTGCATCCACCGCTGGACGTTGTGCCGGCCTTCCGCGAGGTCGCCTCCGCCCAGGAGGAAAAGGAGGCGGCCATCAACGACGCCGAGGCCTACCAGTTCGAAACGGAAGCCCTGGCGGAGGGCCAGGCGGCCCAACGTCATCTCGATGCCGAGGGTTTTGAGGTGGAGAAGACCGCGAAGGCCTCGGGCGAGGCCGAGCGGTTCACGGCCCTTGCCGAGGCCCATAAGTCAGGACGCGAGGTGAACGAGTTGCGACTCTATCTGGAAACGGTGGAGACGATGCTTGCGGGCCGGCGCAAGTTCATTGTGGACCATGCCCACGGCGGGGCTCGACGCCAGTTGTATCTCGGTCCGAAGGCGATGTGGATGCTGCCGCCACGGGAAGAGCCCGTCGAACCGACCTATCCTGATTCCTCCCAGCCCCGGGACTGACGACGATGAGATTTCGGTTTCTCTTGTTGATCCTGTTTGTCGTCGTGGTTGTGGCCGGCTACCGCTGCCTGCTGCTCGTCGACGAAACGGAGATGGTCATCGTGACCCAGTTCGGGCGGCCCGTGGACGCCTATCGGCTGGTGGGGCTTCGTGTTTCCCAGGAGAAGCCCTGGCTGATCGGCACGTGGGAGAAGTACGAACCGCGCGATGCGGGCTTGCACTTCAAGATGCCCTGGCAATCCGCGATCCGGATCGATCGGCGACTGCAGATTTACGATCCGCGTCCGTCGGAGTTCCTGGCGGCGGAGAAGAAGAACGTCGACCTGGACGTGTACGTCTGCTGGCGAGTAGACGATCCGCGGCGATTTCTGGAAACGGTGAACGATTCGCTGGGGGCCGAGGCGAGGCTTCACGATCTTGTGTGGTCGCAACTGGCGTCGGTGGTGGGCAGCCATCCCATCGAGGCGCTCGTGTCGACCGATCCGGAGCAGCACGGGCTCGACGAAATTCAGCAGACGGTGTCGGAGGCCTGCGCTCGGCAGGCCTTGGCGGCCTACGGGATCGACGTGGTCGATGTGCGGTTGAAGCGAATCGGCGTGCCGGCCCAGGTTCGCGACAGCGTATTCAACCGGATGCGGGCGGAGCGAGCGCGGATTGCGAGGCAGTATCGCGCCGAGGGGGACAAGGAGGCCCAGAAGATACGCGCCGCAGCCGACAAGGACAAGACGATTCTGCTGGCCCAGGCCGATGCCGAGGCCCAGAAGATCCGTGGCAAGGCGGAAGCGGAGGCTACCCGCACTTATGCTGATGCCCACGGCAAGGACCCCGAGTTCTATGAACTGATGCGGACCCTGGAAGCCTACAAGAAGTTCCTCGACGACAAGACCACGGTCCTCCTCTCGGGCGACTCGGAACTCCTGAAGTTCCTCACCCGTCCAGCCCCCGAACCAGCCCCCACAAATCCCTGACGTCCTGCTTCAACCCTCCAGCCTCCAGCCTCCACCGTGCATCGCGCCTATCATCCAACGCCGAAACAGCCCAAGCGACGCCTTCGCTGGTGGCGTCTCGTGCCGTGGCTGATCGTCGTTTATGGGCTGACGGGACTGTATTCGGTGCAGCCGAATGAGAGGGCCGTGGTGCGTCGATGCGGCAAGGTGCTCGACCAGGTTCGAGGGCCGGGGCTGCACTTCGGTTTTCCCATGGGGATCGATAGGGTCACCAAGATTCGAGTGCAGGAGCAGAAGCAGGTCGGCGTGGGCATAAGCCGATCGGGCCGAGCGACTGACAGCACTGGTGGTGAGGAGGGGAACGTGACCGGTGAAGGCTTAAGTCAATGGAGTCGCGCCTTGGGACGCCCGCTGTTGCCCCAGGAGTCGGAGTGTCTGACGGGCGACAACAACGTGATCCTCCTTTCGGCAAACGTTCAGTATCAGATTGAGGATGTGCGTCAGTATCTGTTCGGTACGGCCGACGTGTCCGCCGTCGTGGAAGACGCGGTTGCCGGGGCGTTTTGTGACGAGATCTCGAAGATGGACGTGGACGACGTGCTGACGACGCGGCGCAGTTGGCTTCAGGGCGAGGTGCAGCGTCACGCCCAGGACATGTTGAACCGTTGCGGAACGGGCGTGCGGATTACGTCGGTCCTGCTCGACGAGCGGACCGGGGCGCCCAAGGAGGTGGCCGACGCCTTTCGCGACGTGACGGCTGCCCGAGAGGATCGCCAGCGGGCGATCAACGAGGCTCAGGGCTATGCGGCCCGGTTGAGCCAGAGCGCGGAAGCCGATGCCGACAGCATCCGCCAGGAGGCCGAGGCCTTTGCCCGGCAGACGACGCTGCTGGCCGAGAGCGGCGCGGAGCGGTTCGAGTTGCTGCAGGCCGAGTTGGCGACAGGGCGGGCACTGACGCTTCGGCGGATGATCCTCGAAACGATGGAAGAAGTCCTGCCGCGGATGAAGAAGATCGTCGCTGATCGGGGCGCGGCGGAGGCGGTGGACCTTGGGATTGTCGAGCCGGAGGAAGAAGAGTAAGAGAAATCTCGCGAGGAGACAGTCCTTTCATGAAGAAAAGAGTTCTTCAGCTTGCTTTGATTGCGGCCCTTGTAGCCGTGGCCTTTCTCCTGCGAGGCCGGGACCGGCTTCCGCCGACGGCGGAAGAGACGATCGCGGCGTTCTTTGATGCCGCGAGCGAAGGGAACGATCGCGTCTATCTCTCCTTGACGACGGGCTCACTCCGCCGCAGCCTGGATCAACTGCGACGCCAGCAGGGAGCGGAGACATTTCGAGCGAACCTTCGGGCCACGAACGACGGGCTCCTGGGGCAGGCCGTCCAGAAGCGTCCCCAGGCGGCAAGCGGTGCGGTGGGTTATCAGGTCGACCTGGTGTTTGCCGATCGCCAGGAGACCCAGACGTTCTGGCTCGCGGAGAAGTCGGGCGGCTGGGCAATCGAGTCGATCGAGACGGCGGAAGTTCGCCAACCGAAGATCCCCTACGGGGCGCCCGTATTTCAACAAGCGACCGAAGAGCCCGATGGCCGGAACGCTCGCCCGTAAAACGCGCGTTTCTTCCTGGTACTCTGTCAAGCTCAGGATTTTGGGTGCCACTGGCTGCTTGTCAGCCAGGGCCAACACATTGCCTCGAGACATCCCCCCAATCGTAAACCTGACCGAGCGCTAGTGTCCCTCGCCCGGGTCTGCCGAAGCCACGCGAACGGCTTGGAATTGCGCGTTTTCCCAGACTTTGACAAAGGGTGGTCCCACGGCGCCGGCCACCAACGATTCGGGGAAGTCCGTTGTGCCCCTTCTTGCAACCAGAAGGGTGGCGTGGCTCTCGTCGAGGAAGTCGAGGAAGTCCGCGTCGCTCGTGACAAGCGGATAAGCCGAGGCTCGGCAATGGGCGAAGAAAGCCGCCACGCGCGGCTTGAAGAACAGGCAGACGTCTTCGTCTTTCGCCTCGCTTTCGATGAACTTGAGCAGTTCAATCGCTGCCGGGTCCTCGATTCCTTCGATCGACCCGTAGTCGGCAGCCGAATACCATGCCGAGTAGTTTACGACCATGAAGAAGCAGAAGCCGGCCAATAGCAGCTTCTGCTTCCCGGGATTCGCGCTGAGTTGCCCGATTCCTTTGAGCACATAGAACAGGATCGCCGGCAGCAGGGGCAAGCTCAACCTCAGGCCCGAGGCGGTGGGCCAGATGGTGATCAGTGCCAGGTAGAAGACGCATGCGATGCCGAGAAAGGTCGGCTTGGGCCAATTGTCGCGGCAGAATTGAAGAGCCGCAACGAGGCTGGTCAGCGCCGTCACCGCAATGGCCAGCCGCATCGAGTACCCGTTTTCCCAGAGGTTCCCGATCGAAACGGCATTGGCGACCAGGTTCTTCTTGATCGAAGCGAGGCTGATCATCGCAAGCTGTTCGGTATATCCACCGCCGGACTCCGGCAATAGGATCTTCTGAACCACGATGAAGAACCCCGCGGTACCGAGTGCCACCAGGCCAAAACGCGTCAGGCGTCGAGTCGCGAGGAATTCGCTCACGACCACGCTCGGCAGGAGGACAATCCCCACGGTTCGTGTCGCGCAGGTCATCGAAATAGCTATCCCCAGGAGCAATCCATGGAAGAGGGGAGAGCCGCCGGTTTCGCGCTTCCGGTACCAGCGATCGGCGACAAGAATGGTCAGATACCAGAGGGGGATGAACAAGTGTTCTGAAATGAGGTCTTCCTTGATTTGCCAAAAGGCGGGACTGAATCCGAGTAAGGCAGCGAAGACCAGGCTTTGCCAAGAGGTCAAGTCCCGCGAAAAGAGCCGCGTGGTCACGAGAACGGTTGTGGCAAACAGGAAGATCAGTTCGCATTTCAACGCGAACAAGTCATAGCCTCTGACGAAGAAGACGGGCGCCAGAATGGCGGGAAATCCAGGAGGATAAGCCCTCGGACCAACAACGTTGTTCCGGGGGTTGTAGACGTATCCGCTTTCCGAATAGGGATTGCCTTGCGCAAGGTTCTTCGCGTGCTGGAGATACTGGGAGAAATCGCCGCCCCAGTCATGCCCGTCGCGCAAGGTAACCATCCAGAACGCGACAATCGCCAGGAGAATCGCAACGTGCGCGATCCCGTAGGAACGTCGTTGCTGGCTGTCACTGTCGTTCACAAATCGCACCTCAGGAAACGCGGACCTGGTACGGCGGAATCCATGGGAGGTTCGCGGCATCATCGGCCGACGTGATGCCACCGAACTCCTGCGAGTCGAAGCAGTGCCTCAACCGTCGCAAACGGCAAATGTCAACCATCTTGAGCCAGGAACTCATTGACCCGTTCCCGGTATTGCCTGCCGACGCGGGTCAAGGGGCGGATCATATTGTAGTATACGATGTAGTAGAGCGCCGCGACCCCATCGGTCAGCCCGATCTTCTTGCCTTCATCGTAGGTTCGCCCGTAGTAAGAGATGGGCACTTCGTAAGTGCGGGCCTTGGTCTTGCAGACCATGGCGGTGATCTCGACCTCCATCCCGAAGCCGCGGCTGGTGAGTTCAAGGGGCTTGATCACTCCGGCTCGAAACGCCTTGTAGCACGTTTCGATGTCGGTCATGTTGCGGTTGGTAAGCAGGTTCGACAGGCAGGTGAGGAACTTGTTCGCCAGGTAGTGGTAGTAATAAAGTACCCGAGCGGCCTTGCGGACCATGAATCGGCTGCCGTAGACCACGTCGGCCTGGCCCCGGAGGATCGGAGCGATGACCTCGGGGATCTCAGCAGGGTCGTATTCGAGATCCGCGTCCTGAATGATGAGGATATCGCCCGAGGCTTCCTGGATCGCGCGCGCGATGGCTGCCGTCTTGCCGCAATTCCGCTCCATGGAGACGAAACGAACCCGGGCGTCTTCCGCAGCAAGTCGTTCCACGATCGCGGCCGTGCCGTCTGTGGAACCGTCGTCAACCACGACCAACTCCTTCAGGCAAACCTCGAGGGCGAGCACCTGTCGCAGCACGCCTTCGATCGTGGGCTGTTCGTTGTAGGCAGGTACGAGAACAGAAAGCGTCAGGGGCTTGGGCTGCTGCATGGTGGAGAGGCAAGGTCCGGCCGCATACGGGCGGAAGGCACTCGGTGCGAAGCGGATCGATGGAAAGGTGAGGAACGGCGGAAAAACAACTCGGAGCCCCTATCATAACCACAGACTGCATACGCCGATGCCCGTGGGAGACTCACTCATTTTGCGAGGGCCTATGCGGGGCCGCTACCTGGCGGCACCAACCCCCTCACCATGATAACCGAAATCAGCAGGAAATCCATGCGACCTCCGAGATTCGCACCGCCCGCATTTGGAGTCGATCCCAAAACCGTTGGCGATGCCACGAGTCTCCGCCCGTGAGAGACCCTCGCGGCGGTTCCGGGATAGGTTTTTAGAGCGGGTCGCGAGGCAGATCGCGAAGGTGTTGCGGATTCAGTTTGGGAGGAAGGGGTTGCCGGTAGGACGACGCCCAATGCTCGCGTTCCTCCTCGGTAGCGTAGTATCGCAACCAGACGTCCGGATCGCCGCCGGCGTGAGAACAATCCCAGTGGAGGTAGTTGGTTGACAGCTCGATCTTCTTCTCCCGTGCCGGGAGGATGTCGCGATAGATGACGCAGTACAGTTCACGATCGGAGAGGTGGTCGGTAAAATCGAGGAGGATTCGCTGCTCGTGGAGTTTCTGAACCACATCCCAAAGGATTTCGTGAAGGTCGTCGTCGCCGAGAACAGAAGGCCGCGGGGGCCGGAGTTCGGGATCGAACCATCGGTAGATGGGCAGGATGGGGGCCCGTTCCCAGGCGAGCATCGAGGCGAGAAACTCGTTCTCGACGGACAGCGACAGGTGCTGAACGTTCACCCGGCTGATAGATTCATCGTAGTAGGGTTCCAGCTCATCGCGGAGTTGAGCGTTGCGAAGGAGCTCTTCGACTTCATCGGAGCTGGGATGGCGTGAATCAACCATGAACAGGAAGGCCTTTGACTACAAAATGCGACGCGAGGTAAATCCCGGTTGCAGGCACATTGCACTTGCCACATTCTTCGACTTTAACAAGATTCAGAAAACCTGCAAGGAGTTTTGGGGGCGTCCCAAGGCGCATTCACAAAAGGCGGTTGCCAAAGGTGATACGATCGAAAATCCTTGCCCGGCAGAGCCTGCGTAATCGGCAAATTCCGCCAGGGCGGTGCGGTTTTCCTGTCGTCGTCAGAAGATTTGCTGGACGAACGCGAAAAACGCTCCGAGAGGGGCGTCATTGGCCCCGGTGCTCCTGCACTTCCTTCTCGATGGCCGTGATCTTGTCGACCCGCCGGGCGTGCCGCCCGCCCTCGAAAGGAGTCGTCAGCCAGATTTCAAGCATCCGTTGGATGAGCCCTTCCCCGAGAAGATCGGCCGAAAGGCAGAGAACGTTCAGGTCGTTGTGGCGGCGGCTCATCTCCGCCGTGAGATCGTCATGACAGGGAGCAGCCCGAACCCCGCCGATCTTGTTGGCGGCGATGCACATGCCGATCCCCGTTCCGCAGACCAACACGCCCCGATCGGCGACGCCCGACCCGACCTCCTGGGCTACTTTCTCGGCGATGTCGGGATAGTCGACGGGCCCTTGCTCGTCGGACCCGAAATCCACCGGCTCATGCCCCAACTGGACAATGAGTTCGAGAATCCGGTGGCGAATCGAGGTGCCGCGGTGGTCGCTTCCGACTGCAATGCGCATGATGGTGATCTCTTATTCCGGCTCTGGGGAACCTGTTCCTAACTCAAAGTCATCGAGCCTTCTGGCCAATTCGTCTCGGATTTGGTCGGCACATCGCTGATACTGCTCCACGGGCCCTCCAATGGGGTCCGCCACGTCCGAGCCGTCGACACAAAGGGGAGTTGTCCGTTCGGCGGCCTCGGGCCACTGCATCACAAGTGCCTGACGATGCGACCCGGTCATCGTGAAGACATGGTCCGCGTAGCGGATCAGGGCCTCGGTCACCGGCTGGGCCTCGTGGGCACGAATATCAATGCCGATTTGACTCATGACGGTCACCGCGGCCTCGCTGGCTCGTCCACCGGTCATGGCAGCCACTCCCGCGGACATGACCGTCCAGCCGTGCTCTTCGAGGCTGTCGGGAGCACAGCCCAGTCGTTCCGCCGCCATTTTCCGAAATAACCCCTCCGCCATCGGACTGCGGCATGTATTGCCCGTGCATACGAACAGCACCATCGTACCAGCCAGACGCCTCAGGGTGGGTTCGGGAACGGCGCCCTCACGAAGGATCTCGTACTGGCTACCGCGAATACGGACGACGGACGACGGCTGGCCATACCGGCAGGGGCCGTCGTCGAGGATCAGATCGACTTCATCGCCGAAGCGGTCGACGATTTCTCCGGCCGTCGTAGCGTCCGGCTCGCCCGATCGGTTGGCGCTGGTCAGGGCAACCGGGCCGGCGATCATGCGGAGCACGTCGAGGACGACCGCATGGCCCGGCACGCGAAGACCCACCGTGTCGCGGGGAGAAACAGCCTGGCGCACCGTTGCGGGAAGACGTCCTACGACGCTCTCCTGGTGGCTGGAATCAACGACGAGGGTTACGGGACCGGGCCAGCAGCGACGAGCAAGCCGCTCTCCCAGTGGACTTGCATCGGGGGCGTAGTCCAGAAGCTCCTGGGCGCCGCGGATTGCCAACGCCAAAGGATTCCCGTCGGCCCTTCCCTTCACTTCCAAGAGACGCTGCACCGCATCCGGATCGAGTGCTCGCGCACCGAACCCGTAAACCGTTTCCGTGGGAAAGGCAACGATCTTTCCTTCAGAAAGGGCCTGAACCGCTCGATGGACGACGTCGCGCGGGTCTTCAGCGTTGCGTACGTCAATCACGGCTGGCGGCATGAGCGACTCCGTCGAGCGGAAAAATTCCATTCCCTGAACGTAATATGTTACTATACAGAACTTTACGCCCCTCGGTCAAGTGTGCAGAAGACCTGCAAAGTCACGGGGATTGGTCCATTTTTCGGTCAGCACGGCGCCTTCGCAAAACCGCGTCGCCCGAAAACATGGACCTGTCCTCTTCCTTCACGCTGGCGTTTCGCGCAGGAACCGGGTAGGCTGACCAAAGGCTGCCTGCCGGTCTTGCGGGTTCCAGGAATCGTCGTCATCACGTTCCGCCGTGATGAACGCCCACTTCATCAAATCGCGGATCTCGGAATCATGCAAGTTCGCTCGGGCAGCGAGTGAAAATTGGATGGGTCAGGGGTGCCCCTTTCACAAGCTGGGGACGAACCCCAGTTGGCTCGGTGGTGGCAAATCGATGCTGGTGGCAGTAAGCGAACAAATGTGCGAGGGGCCTTGCGGCCTGGTCGCCAAACTCATCACGGAATTATGCCGACACCGCAGCATCTATGTTGCGGTGGCCGCTGTTTTCTTGGCCACCCTGTCCGGCTGCCAGCGCCCATCCACCGGACCTTCTCTTGGCAAGTTGGAGCGAATCTGGGGAGGCAGGGGGATCTCGGACGGACGGTTCCAGAAACCCCGGGCCATGGCCATCGACAAGCAGGATCGAATCTACGTGGTCGACATGACTGCGAGAATTCAGGTTTTTGACCGCAGTGGCCGATTTCTGCGAGGCTGGAGCACCCCCGATCACGAGTTCGGCAAACCCACGGGGATTTCGATTGGGATCGATGGACGAGTGCTCGTGGCCGACACCCACTATTACCGCGTGTTGATCTACACGCCCGAGGGCGAACTCGTGCAGACCATCGGGGGTGAGAAAGGGGAAGGTCCCGGCCAATTCGGTTTGGTCACCGACGCGGTGCAAGATTCCGACGGCAATTTCTACGTGGCCGAGTATGGCGAATACGATCGGATTCAGAAGTTTTCGCCCGACGGAAAATTTCTTTTCCAGTGGGGGGGCCACGGCTCGGAACCCGGCCAGTTTGTCCGTCCCCAGAACCTGGATATCGACGAAGAAGGGCGAATTTGGGTAGCCGACGCATGCAACCACCGAATCCAGGTCTTCGACGGAAACGGAAAACTCGTACGCATTTGGGGAACCCAGGGTGGCGCGGCGGGGGAGATGCACTATCCTTATGATCTGGTGCTGACGGGGAACGACTCCCTTCTGGTGAGCGAGTTCGGGGGGCATCGGATCCAGTGCTTCGATCGCGAGGGCCATTCACGAGGGACGTGGGGGTCGCACGGACGAGACGAAGGACAGCTTTTCAATCCCTGGGCCCTGGTCCAGGACAGCACCGGAAGAATTCACGTGCTTGACACGGGCAATCATCGGGTCCAGGTCGTTCAACCTGTGCCTGGGTTATGTGATCCTGCCTGAGGGAAGATCGTGGAAAAACTACTCGAGTACCGAATCACCTTTGAGTCGCCCTGGTATCTCCTGCTGTTGCTGGTGATCCCGGTCCTGTGGTGGTTCAGCTACCGGGGCCTGGCGCCCCTGGGCCGCGTGCGCCGCCTCCTGGCTCTATCTCTGCGCACGCTGATTCTACTCGGGTTCATCGCAGCCCTGGCGGACATTCAGATGGTCCGCATCAGCAACCGCCTCACGGTGATCTACCTGCTCGACCAGTCGTTGAGCATTCCGGTCGAGCAACGCGAGACGATGATGCAGTATGTGAACGACGAGATCCGCAAGCACCGTGAAGACGATGATCGCGCAGGAGTGATCGTGTTCGGGCGAGACGCCGCGATCGAAATTCCGCCTTTCGATGACGACGTGCAACTGACCCAGTTGATCGAAAGCGAATTCGACCAGGGGGCCACCAACCTGGCGTCCGCGATACGCCTCGCCCAGGCGTCGTTTCCGGAAGATGCAGCCAAACGAATCGTCATCATCAGCGACGGCAACGAGAATTTAGGCGTCGCCCTCAAGCAGGCCCAGAACGTGGCGGAAGCCGGCGTCGGAATCGATGTTGTACCCATCCGCTATGACCGCAAGGGCGAGGTGCTTCTGGAACGAGTGTCCGTCCCGGGCAACATTCGCAAGGGGCATCCCTTCGACCTCCGAGTCGTGCTGTCCAACCTGGCGGAGCCAACGCCCGACGGGGACGGGACCGTTCGCGGAACGCTCGTGATTCGACGCGACGACGACGTGGTCAGCGAGGACAAGATCGACCTCGCTCCCGGCAAGCAGGTCTTTTCCATCCGCCAGGAGGTCGACGATGTCGGCTTCCACCGCTACGAGGCGAAGTTCGTTCCGGAACGCGCGGAAGACGACACCATGCGGCAGAACAACCTGGCCTCCACCTTCAGCCACATTCGGGGCAAGGGACAGGTCCTGCTCATCGAGAACAGCACGACTTCCGGCCAGTACGAGCGATTGTCGCAGGCCCTGCGCGGAAGGAATATCGAAATCGACGTGCGCAGCGGCGAACTGCCCTTCACCGACCTTGCCCACTTGCAGCAATACGACTCGATTATTCTGGCCAACGTGCCGCGGGAAGATTTCACCGACGCCCAGATCGCCATGCTCGTGAGAAACACGCAGCAACTGGGCGGGGGCTTGGTGATGATGGGAGGCACGGACAGCTTCGGCGCCGGCGGCTGGACAAACACGGACGTGGAAAAGGCCATGCCCGTCGATTTCCAGATCAAGGCAGCCAAGGTAATCCCCCGAGGCGCCCTGGTCATGATGATGCACGCCTCCGAGATGCCTCAAGGCAATCACTGGCAAAAGCGAATCGCTGAAGAGGCCATGAAGGCCCTGGGGCCGCGCGACTACTGCGGCGTGATCCACTACGACAACATGGCGTCGACCAAGTGGCTCTGGAATCCCGGTCTGGCCGTGGTGGGCTCGCATCGCAAGCTCATGTTGAGCCGGATCAGCCAGATGATGCCCGGAGACATGCCCCAGTTCGATCCGGCCATGGTCCTGGCCCATCGGGGATTCCAGGCGTTGAAGGATGCCGCCGTCAAGCACATGATCGTGATCAGCGACGGCGATCCCAGTCCGCCTACGGCAGCCTCCGTCAGGGCGATCAAGGCCCTGAAAGTGACGGTTTCGACGGTGGCCGTCGGATGCCACGGCCCGGCACAAAGCACGGTTCTGAAGAACCTGGCCAAAGATACGGGCGGCAAGTATTACGAAGCCAAGAGCCCCAATGCCCTGCCGAAGATCTTCCAACGCGAAGCCCGGCGTGTGGCCCAGCCGCTGATCTACGAGAACCCCGCAGGCGTGCGCCCGCAAATTCGCTTTCCCCACGAGATGCTTCAAGGCATCGACGGGCCCATCCCGACCATCACCGGCTATGTGATGACGACCGTCAAGCAGAACCCGCTCGTCGAGGTGGCCCTCGTGTCGCCCCTGCCGGGCGCGGAAAAGAACCGGACCCTCCTGGCAAGTTGGACCTACGGGCTGGGCCGGGCCGTCGCCTACACGACGGACGCCGGGGCACGCTACGCCACGAAATGGACGGGCTGGGAGAACTACGATAAGTTCTTCACCCAGATGATCATCTGGTCCATGCGTCCCCTGGGCGACGAGGGCAAGTTCACCGTTTCCACGGAAGAGAAGGACGGGCAGATCCATGTCGTCGTGAACGCTTTGGACAAGAACGACGACTTCCTGAACTTCCTGAGCATGACCGGAACGGTGGTCGGCCCCAATCTGGAGCCGGCCGAGTTGAAGCTGGAGCAAACCGCCCCCGGACGTTATGAAGGCAGTTTTGCCGGTCGCGACTCGGGAAGCTATTTCGTGCTGGTCAGTCCCGGTCCGGAAATTGCGCCGCTCCGGACGGGCATCAACGTGCCCTACAGCGACGAGTTCCGAAGCCGCGAAGCCAACGAGGCCTTGCTTGGCCAACTGCCCGTGTTGAAACCAACCGGCGGCGAGCCCGGCAAGTTGCTGCCCCCCTTGGACGAGTTCTGCGAAGTCGCCCCGCTTCTGGAACAAAACACGTTCCGTCACGACCTGGCCAAGGCCTTCAGCAGCCAGGACATCTGGTTCCTGGTGGTCCTCCTGGCCGCCTGGTTGTTGTTCCTGGATGTGTTTGTCCGACGCGTGCAGATCAGTTTTGCCTGGGTGCCCGTCCTGGCCGGTCGGGTCAGTGCCCGGCTGTTCGGACGGGAACAAGAAGCGCCTCAAGTGGAAATGATCGACCGGCTCCGAAGCCGCAAGGCGGAAGTGGCCGGCCAGGTGGAGCAACTTCGATCCGCCGCCCGCTTCGAGGCCTCGGAAGAGACGAAGACGGAAACGGAAACGCCTCTCGATCTGGCCGCCCCGCCCCCCGACACGCCTTCCACCCAGGCTCAGACCCCCAGCCTCGTGGACGAAGAGAAACCCGACGAGGAAACCTACACCTCGCGCCTCCTCAAAGCCAAGAAAAAGGCCTGGAAAGAGAAGGGCAAGGGAGACTGAAGGCAGGAGACTGGAGGGCTGTGATGGCAGTTCTTCTCGCTTTGAGAACACAACGTTTTGAATTTGTAATTTCTGATTTGTTTCGTATTTCGGATTTCGCATTTCGAATTTAACCACTCCGTTGCCGGGGATTTTCACAGTAGACAACAGGATCTGCTTATGAGCCTTGCCGAAACCATGGAACGCCGTGCGGAGGAGTTCAAACAACGGTATTCCGCCATCCAGGAACAGATTGGTCGCGTCATCGTAGGCCACGACGAAATCGTGCACGGGGTTCTCACGTGCCTGTTCGTCGGAGGGCACTGCCTTCTGGAAGGTGTGCCGGGGTTGGGAAAGACGCTTCTGGTTCGAACTCTCTCCCAGGTGCTCGATCTGGACTTCTCGCGGATCCAGTTCACGCCCGACCTCATGCCCGCCGATATCCTGGGCACCAACATGGTCATGGAGACGCCGGACGGAAAACGGTTCTTCGAGTTCCAGAAGGGACCTATCTTCACCCAGATCTGCCTGGCGGACGAAATCAACCGCGCCACGCCGAAGACGCAGGCGGCCATGCTGGAGACGATGCAGGAAGGCTCGGTGACCGCGGCCGGAACGCGTCATGAACTGAAGAAGCCCTTCCTCGTGATGGCCACGCAAAACCCGATCGAACAGGAAGGTACCTATCCACTGCCTGAGGCGCAGCTCGACCGCTTCTTGTTCAAGCTTCAGGTGGGGTATTCGAATCGCGAGCAATTGTCGACGATTGTCGATCGAACGACGCGGGGCGCAAACCTCGAACCGGCCAAGGTGATGGACGGGGGGGAGATCCTCAAGTGGCAGGGCCTGGTGCGGGAGGTGATCCTGGCCGACCATTTGCGCGACTACCTGGTGCGACTCGTCCTGGCCACCCACCCAGAAGGCGAATTCGCCTTGCCGGCTACAAACAAGTTCATCCGCTGGGGCGCAAGTCCCCGAGCGGCCCAGACCCTCGCCCTCACGGCCAAGGTCCGCGCCCTCCTTGATGGACGCTACAACGTGAGCTTCGAGGACATTCGCCGCGTGTTCCTCCCCGCCATGCGGCACCGCATCATCGTCAACTTCGAGGCCCAGGCCGAGGGAATCCAGCCCGACCAGGTGCTCCTGGAACTCCTGGAACAAGTGCCTGAGAAGGACGAAGGCTAGGGGTAGAAAATCCGAAATCCGAAGCACGAAATCCGAAACGTTTATGGGCACGAATGATAACGGCGACCTGCTGCCTCCCGACCTGCTGGCCAAGCTCGAGCGAATGGAGCTGGTGAGTCGCAAGATTTTTCGCGGACGGATGAAAGGCGAGCGGCGCAGCCGACGCAAGGGCCAGAGCGTGGAATTCGCCGATTTCCGCAACTATGTGCCCGGCGATGACCTCCGGTTCATCGACTGGAATACCTACGCGCGCCTCGACCGCCTCTTCCTCAAGATATTCATGGAAGAGGAGGATCTCCATTTCTACGCGCTGATCGACTCAAGCCCGTCCATGGATTTCGGTGAGCCCACCAAGTTTCGCTACGCCCGGCAGCTCGCGGCGGCGCTCGGCTTCATCGGGCTGGTGCGGGGCGATCGGGTCAAGGTGCTCTCCATGGGAGATTCGCCCACGAGTCCCGCGCCCGTGCTCCGGGGACGGCACCAGTTGTGGCGAATGCTGGACCACCTGGCAAGCCTGGAACCGACCGAGCAATTCTCCCTTGCCGAAGCCGCCAAGACGTTCTGCGTGCGCAATTCGGGAAAAGGGATTCTCGTCCTGATCACCGACCTGATGGACAAGTCGGGGTACGAGCAGGCCCTGCGTTACCTGCTGGCCCAGGATTTCGACATCTACCTCATCCACTTGCTCTCCGTGGAGGAATTCGAACCGGAGGTGCAGGGTGATCTGCAATTGGTCGATTGCGAAGACGGGGACGTGGCCGAGGTGACGGTCACGGCGCCGCTCTTGAAGCGTTACAAGCGGACCCTGGGCGCCTTCATCGAGCAGGCAAGGGATTTCTGCAACCGGCGGGGGATCCTGTATTTTCCGGCGAGGAACGACGTGCCGATCGATCGGCTGATTGGCGGCTACTTGCGGCAGCGAGGATTGGTGCGCTGATGCCTGGTTTTATCAACATGCTTTCGTGGTGGCAGTGGCTGATCCTGGCGGCAGTTCCGCCCGCGATCATCGCTCTCTACTTCCTCAAGCTGAAACGCCGTCCCCTCGAGGTGCCGAGCACCTACCTCTGGCACAAGTCGATCGAAGACCTGCACGTCAACACGATCTGGCAGCGATTGCGGCGCAACCTGCTCCTCTTCCTGCAACTCCTCCTCGTCCTGCTGATCATGATCGCCGTCCTGCGCCCAGGCGTGAAGGGCGCCAAACTCCTGGGGAACCGGTTCATCTTCCTGATCGACAACTCGGCGAGCATGCAGGCAAGCGACCTGGAAGGCTCGCGATTGGAAGACGCCAAGCGTTCCGCCCGGGAAGCCATCGAATTGATGCAACCGGGCGACGTCGCCATGGTGGTGAGCTTCTCGAACACGCCGAAGGTCGAGCAGATGTTCACCGAAAACAAGCGGGCCCTGCTGCGAAGCGTCGACGCCATCAAGCCGACCTCGCGATCCACGTCGCTGTCCGAGGCGATCAAGGTGGCCTCGGGCCTGGCCAACCCCGGACGGACTTCCAACGACTCCAACGACGTGCAGGTGGCGGAAGCCAAGCCGGCCACGCTCTACATCTTCAGCGATGGCAACTTCCCGGAAACCGACCTTTCCCTGGGCAACCTTCAGCCGGTCTACATGCCGATTGGCACGGACGGCGCGGCAAACGTGGGAATCGCGGTTTTCAACGTCCGCCGCAACGACTCGCAACCCGACCAACTTCAGGCCTTCGCGCGTCTGGAAAATCACAGCAAGGCCCAGGCCACGGTCTCCCTGGAACTCCTCCTCGACGGTTCCATGATCGACGCCGCCAGGCTCGAAATCGGCCCTGGCGAGACCCAAGGCTTTGAACGCAACCTTGGGGAACTGGAGACGGGCAAGCTCGAACTGGTGATCACGGAGGCCGAGTTCCTCACCGAGGAGGGAGCTACGCTTGAGGACCAGCTGGCCCTCGACAACCGAGCCTGGACGGTCGCCCGGAAGAGCCGTCCGGCCAACATCCTGCTCGTGACGTCGGGCTGTGAACCGCTGGAGTTCGCCTTGAGCACGAACCTGGCGATGCGTCTGGCCAACGTGACTCTCGAGTCCCCCAACGTGCTCGCGGACGAAAAGAGCGACTACTACCAGCGGGCGGCGGTGGGGGCCTATGATCTCATCATCTACGATCGCTGCCGCCCGAAGGTCATGCCCCAAGCAAACACGTTCTTTCTCGGGACCCTGCCGACGACTGCCGTCGAACTGGCGCCGGAAACGGAAGGAGCCCCGCCGCGCCGAGTCGACGTCTGGCAGGCCGAGAAACAAGTCGCCTGGCCGAAGATCATCGACATCGATTCCGCCCACCCGCTGACGCAGTGGATTGCCATGGACAACGTGATCATCTTCCAGGCCACTCCGATCAAAACGCCGTCCGGCGGCACGGTGCTCATGGATTCGGACCTCGGCCCGATGATGGTGATCGCGCCGCGGGAAGGCTTTGAAGACCTGGCGCTCGCCTTTCCCTTTGTCGACAACATCGCCGACGAGAACGGCGTAGAGGAACTCCGGGGGCTGACGACCTGGCCGGGCCGTTCGAGTTTTCCCGTATTTGTCCTCAACCTGCTTCAATACTTCGGCGGCGGTCGCGGCGGACTGGACTCCCTTTCGGTCCAACCGGGCGGCCAGGTGGCCTTGCAGGGCCCGGTGCCGGAGAAACCCTTGCTCGTGGAGAAGCCGAGCGGCGGCGAGACCAAGGTCGCCGTCAGCAAGCTGGGCCGAGCCACCTTCAACGATACGGAAGAACTTGGCATCTACGACGTCCGGAGCGACGACAAACCTGTCGACCATTTCTCCGTCAACCTTTTCGATCCCGCCGAGAGCGATATCACCGTGCGCAAGGACGTCCAGGTGGGGCGTCTTCCCGTCGAAGGGCGGACTTCCAACTGGGAACCGGCCCGGAAGGAGTTCTGGAAGTGGATCCTGATGGCAGGTTTCCTGCTCCTGCTCTTCGAATGGTGGCTCTATCACCGCAGAGTTTACGTGTAGTCCTACAGCCCCATTCGCATCAGCCGTGAAGCCAGGGCGGTGATGTGGGAGCGGTCTTCCAACTTCGCGATGCCGAGCCAGCGAAGCAGATAGCATCTGGCCTTTTCGTGACCTTCCGCTCC
Source organism: Thermoguttaceae bacterium (assembly GCA_963674575.2). GTDB lineage: Bacteria > Planctomycetota > Planctomycetia > Pirellulales > Thermoguttaceae > JAAYAY01. The sequence continues at coordinate 980,473 of CAXXQT010000003.1, read as the reverse complement.
GACCATTCGGCCTTCCGGAAAGGCGATGGCCTCCACGTCGCGTTTCAGATTGCGGGTGAGTCTTCCCGTGGCCGGCACTCTATTCTTGCGTTGGCTCGCCAACCGGCACCACGTCGAAACGACCGAGAGGCAAGTCCGCCGCCGCTGCAACACGGACGCTTCCCAGGAGCAGCAAAATCCCCAAGCCATGAACCACCTTTTCCATCGCACGACTCCCCCATGAACAAGGATTGGGGCCGCGTCTTGCTTCTTACACCGCGGCCTGTTTCTGGGAAGTAGTGTAGAAGAACGGCCAACCCGAAAAAAGGGCGGACTGGTGCGATGGAGGAATGAAAGGCAGGGCTGTTGCGCAGAAGCCGGGCTACATTGGTCGCTCGACAGTTCAGGGCTACGCGAGTGGAGTGGGTGATTCAAGAGCCCGGCTTCGTCACGGATCCGGCTTCGTCAGGAGCCTGATACTCTGCTAATCCCATTCTCCCAACGCCTGATGAATGAGAATGAGCAGGGCATTTGGATCGTAGGGCTTGTGGACGAAGAACCGGCAACCGGCGGCGCGGCACTGGCGGACGATGTCGGGATCGTCCCGCCCGCTGACGATGATCACGGGAATATCCCACGTGTCGGAAGAATCGACCAGTTCCTGGCAGACGCTCAGCCCGTCCGTGTCGGGGAGACGCAGGTCGAGAAGAATCAGGCTGGGCTGGTCCTCTCTGGCCTTCTGAATCCCATCCGCTCCGGAGTGCGCTGCAAGCGGCTTGAAGCCCAGGGCGGATAGACGGAGGGAAAGAACCTCGACGATCGATTCATCGTCGTCGACGATCAGGATCTTGTCGGGAGGCGGCGCTTCTGCAACCGCCAACGGCTGTTCCATCGGTTCCGAAAACATGACGCTCTTAACAGCCCGCCGGAAGATCTCGATTCCGAAACATCCATCAGGCCGACTGCCCTGTTGTGGTCTTGCGGCAACGAGAAGTGCCGCGTGCCGTGGTGTATCTGTCTCATGTTGCCCGAAAGCAACCTGTCCGCTCTCAAACGTACACCACAAAGGGGGCCTGTCAAATCAATCCGAATAGTACGTGCTACCCGAAGGTTTCGCTAGAGCCGATTGTGCGGGTTGCACGGAGTGGCATCATTGTTCGCAGCGTACGAGGCTGACGTTGTCGAGCAGCACGATCCCCGTGGCCCGGTGCAGTTGAAGCGAAATCATACTCGGACTAACCCCGGGCGGCACGCTCACGATCACGTCGCAACGAATCCAACGATCGCCCGTGGTGGTGAGCATCGACGGCCGTTGGCCAAGATTGCCGCCGGGCCGGCCGTTTTGGCGAACGTGCAGGTAGCCGTTGAAGCTTCCCATTTCGTGACGGGGCACAAGTCCCTCGCCCACGACGCGAACCGAATAGGACAGCCAATATCGCCCCGGTGCTGCCACGGCATCTCCGACCGGATAGGTCCATTTGATGACTCGCGTCTTCATCGCCTCGGCATCATCAGCTTGAATTTGAATACAGCCGTCTTGCCATTGCCCCCGGTTGACCTGTGTGACGGTGTCGGCGGGCAGCGCCGCTCCGCTATTGGAACTGAGCCGCCAGGGAGAGAGCTCGCTTGTCTCAAACGATCCGGACCGAATGAGGTTGACGGCATCGGCTTCAATTGCTGGGTCGAGCCACAAGACGGCAGCCTCGGCAAATGGTTGCTTCGCGTGCATCGGGTGAGCTACGGCGAACCGAGGGCCCCCGTGCGAGTTCTCGCGATGAAGGACAAGGTTGAACCGCAGTTCGGCGGGCTTGCCCTCCGCGAGGCCGAGGACCGCCAGCGGAATGCAGAACTCTGCGTTCCAACTGCCGCTCGCTTCCTCCCGTGCGGCAAATGCGATGCCCGACATTGCTTGTTTCGCCCTTTCTCCGACCTCCTCCAACCGCCCCGAGGGATAGGCTCGTAGCGAGATGGACTGGGCGACGTGGCGACCCGCCACGCGAGCCATGTCGAGTTGAAGAAAGTCGCCTTTCGCGTTTGCCCGCCCCTTCCCGTTCTGGCGTTCCGACGAAGCCACCCGCACGGCCAGAAACAGCCTGGTGTCGTCGAAAAGGGCATAGGCATCCGCGGCAGGAACATGCGACGCGTCATCCTCGGCCACCGATGTCAACGGCAGGCATCGCGTGCGATCCCACCCCAGCCACTCGTCCTTCTCGATCCGACCGTCGACGGTTGGCTGCCGATCCGTGCGGAACGCTCGGTGCGCGGGCCGCACCACCGGGTCGGCGTCGTAGCGATACTCGTAATCGAACTTGGCCTTCGAATCAAAGATTCGAGCGGAGGCGATGTCGGGTCGTTCAAACACGGACCGAATGTCGAGCGGTGTTTCTCCGTCCTCGATACCATCAACGACGGAGCGTCCCCACGCATCGGTTTCAAAGCTGAGCGAGCCGAACTTGACGGCCTGGGAGGGAAGGGGTTGAGGCACGGCCCAGTTCTCGGGCGTGAAAGTCAGGTCGCCAATTTGCGATCCGTCGTGCAGCAGGCGGACGACAATCGGTTCGAGAATGGGGAGATTCAGCCTCACGGTGACCCCTGTCTCGTTGCGAGCCAACCAAACGCCGTTGCGGTGCCCGGGGAGCCAATGGGCGCCGCCGAACTCGTAGGCCCCGATGTCGGGCGCCGCGCCCACATAGGGCGCGGTAACGCCATCGACGGCCCGGCCCGCGTCGATCAGGGGTGAGCCGGATCGGGGCCGGAAGTCAAAGCCTTCGGGATCGACCAGCATTGGGGCCGGCTCGACGTAGTTATTCGAATGGTCGCCGGGGAGCGGCGGCTGAATCCGCCGCCGTGTAGAAACGATCGCCCGGGCGCAGTTGTTGATCAGCAGGCTGTCTTCGTTCTGGTTCTGATAGGCTTTGACGTGTTCCTGCCACCATTTGTCGGGTTCCGGCCCCGAGTTGAACATGATGTCGGCGGCGCCGTTGGCCAGGCAGGTGTTGTTATAGACCCGATTCCGCCCGCCCTTGGTCACGACGCCATCCTTGACCACGTTCCAGATCACGTTGTGGTGCACGTGGAGTCCGCGGGTCTTGTCGTCTCCGCGGATTCCCAGGGAGTGGTTCGGGGAAAGCGAATCGTGGACCCAGTTGTAGCGAAATTCCATCCCGTCCGCGCTCGGCATCGAGGTGTAGAGCAAGGAGACGTCGGCGCTGATCAGGCCGCCGTGATGGACGTGGTTGTATTCCACGATGCTGTCGGGACCGCTGCAGGTGACGATGGAATTGCCTACGTTGTACAGGGTGTTGTGCCGGGCAACGTTCGCCGGCCTTTCCGCTCCTTTTCCGCCGCGCAAGGCGACGGCCGTATAGTGAAGCGTGCCGGGCCAGTTGACGTCGTGGACGATTGAATTCTCAATCGTGTTTCGCTCGCCCTGCAGAACGACGCCGTAGTTGGGGCAATGTTCGAAGGAACAACTGCGGATCGTGTTGCGCCGTCCCGAAACGTTGGTACCCGGACACGGACGCCGCTTGCCGGCTTCTTCCGCATTCGGCACACCGCGAGCGTAGGACGGATAGAGGAGGTTGCAGTATTCAACCAGGCAGTCTTCGCAATCGGTGAGTTGAAAGGTGCAGCCGAAGAAGTGAAATCCGGAAACCTCGACAAACCGCACCTCCGCGGCGCTGACGGCGTAGTCGCGCTGCTTGGCTCGTAATCCGAGTGCCGCCGGCTGCGATCGTCGCGGGGGGATCAGGGAAAGGACGCCGTCGGCCAAGAGCCATTCGCCCTCGGCGTCCAACGCCTCGCGCTTGCCCACGAGATAGAAGAAATCGTCGTCCCACCATCTTCGGTTTTCGTAATGGAAGGGATTCATCGTAATCGTGTAGGGCAGCTTGTCGCTGCCGGCTACGTAGCCCTCGATGGTGCGGCTCCAGGTCCAGAACTGGTGGGCCACGTTGAGCATGGCCATGGCCCCGTTCCAGTCGACCCCCGTGCGAGCAAGTTCCGCCGACCGAAGGGTCCCGTAGGTGCTCTCGGGCCCCGTTGCAGCCCAGCCGTCTCGGGTGAGCATTCGCTCGGGCGGGCAGTTGGGCCAGCGGGCTTCCGTTAGCATCCCCTTCCCGGCGAAGAGCTGCTCGATCTTCAGCGTCGTGGGAGCGGAGAACACGCCGTCGTCCTGTTCCGTCCACGGTCCGCCAATGGGCTCCGTGCCATCGAGAATCACGCGATGCCCCGGATAAGCGCGGAGCCGGATCGGCCGGCCCGGCAGACCGCTATGACGGAACGTTACATGCTCCCGATACGTGCCTTCGCAAACGAAGCAGGTATCACCGGGCTGAAGAACATCGACCGCCTGCTGGATCGTGCGAAAGGGTTGCTGCCGTGTTCCGGGTCCGCCGTCGGTCCCGTCGGGCGAAACGAAGAGATCGCGTCCCATCGCAGGGCAGACCAGTCCAAATGCGAACAGAAACACAAGCCAGCGACCCATGAGCGCAGCCCCCTCGTCGAGCACAGTTCTCGTTCAAACGCCCACGAGAATACCATCTGCTCGGTGAGCACACAACAAACTTGCCGGAGTCAGAAATGGACCAGTCGAGGTCTGCCGATGGGAATGACACTGAAGCCGATTTTGTAGAGGGCCTGGTGGTCGAGCATGTTCCGCCCGTCGAAGAGAAAGGCCGGCTTGGCCATGCCGTCATAGATCCGCTGATAGTCCAACTCGCCATACTGCCGCCAGTCGGTGATCACGGCCACGGCGTGGGCCCCCTCGGCGGCTTCGTACGGGTCTTCGAAGTATTCGATCAATTCGTGATCGCCCAGTTCCAGCCGGGCATTCTCGATCGCTTTCGGGTCCGTGATCCGCAGTTCGGCCCGCTCGTCGAGGAGCTCCCTGCAGACGCGAATCGCCGGCGATTCGCGCGTGTCGCCCGTGTCAGCTTTGAACGCGAACCCGAACACGGCGATCCGCTTCCCGGCAATCGTGTTGAACATCTCGGCGATCATCTGCTTCACGAAGCGGTCCTGCTGCCACTCGTTCACGTGGACCACCTGTTCCCAATAGTCGGCCACATCGTTCAGCCCCAGGGAGCGGGCGATGTAGACGAGGTTCAGAATGTCCTTCTTGAAGCAGGACCCGCCGAAACCGATCGAGGCCTTCAGGAACTTCGAGCCGATTCGGGAATCGAGGCCGATGGCGTTGGCCACTTCGTCGACCTGCGCTCCGGTGGCTTCGCAAATGGCGGAGATGGTGTTGATCGATGAGACCCGCTGGGCGAGAAAGGCGTTGGCCACGAGCTTGGCCAGTTCCGAACTCCAGATGTTGGTCCGCACGATCCGCTCGGGGGCCACCCAGTTCGCGTAGACGCTCGCCAGTTCCTCCAGGGCGGCCTGGCCCCGGTCCGTTTCGTCGCAACCGATCAGCACGCGATCCGGCTCGAGGAGGTCCTCGATGGCTGTTCCTTCGGCCAGGAATTCGGGGTTCGACAGGACGTCGAAATGGACGTCGCTCTCCCCGGAGTGGAGAATCCGCTTCATCGCCTCGGCCGTGCGGACGGGCAGGGTGCTCTTCTCGATCACGATCTTGTCCGACGTGGAGCATTCGAGGATCTTGCGAGCCGTCCGTTCCACATGCTGCAAGTCCGACGCCCGCCCAGCGCCCTGGCCAAAGTTCTTGGTGGGCGTGTTGACGCTCACGAAGATCATGTCGGCCTTGGCGATGCCCGGTTCCACTTGGGTGGAAAAGAAGAGATTTCGCCCACGGCAGCGCCGGACGATTTCACAGAGCCCCGGCTCGTAGATCGGCAGTCGATCCGAGTTCCATGCATCGATCCGAGCCTGGTTGATGTCGACCAGTTCCACCCGATACTGAGGGCACTTGTCGGCGATCATGGCCATGGTGGGCCCGCCGACGTAGCCGGCTCCAACGCAGAGGATCTCTTTGGCGAAACTCATTACGGCTCCTGCTGACACTGGGCAAAGAATAATCCACGATAGGAGTATAGGCCAAAATGAAAGGCAGGGATGCACGCGAGTCGGTCTGTGAGGGGCGTGCGGTTGGCGATGCCGTTTTGGATTGTGCGGACGAGTTGCCGACGCCAGACGCTATGCCCCCTCGCGCACTCAAATCGGTCACAATCGACACGAGTGTCGTTGTTCGCTCCAGCAAAAGGCGACCTTGTGCGACACTTATTGCTGCCCCGATACTGATAGTCGCCTTCCAGATTATTGGGAAGCAGTCAACTCCTGGTGGGGGAGTTTCTTAACGATGCAAGTTGGAGGGGGTGTGGCATGAATGGCGAGAACGACGATCGAATTCGCTTTTCGCTCCGCTCCATGTTCTGTCTGACCGGTTTCGCGGCGTTGATCCTGGGAATCGTGTCCTCTACGGGCTCAATCGTTCTCGGCGCTCACTTGTCGCTGGGCCTGATCGGGTGGGTGATGTGGCGGATCGTTCGCGTTCATCCAGGTGGACTGATTCCGTTCCTCCTGGGGGCTGATCTGCTGGCATGTTCATCGATCGACTGGGTCGTGCGTGCTTCCGAAGGCGGTTTTCTTATCCCCGTGTGGGCGGTCTTCAGCGTGCCGGGGAGCCTGCTCGTACTTATCGGCTTCGGTGTGCTTCTTGCAATCGGCTTGAAGAAACGGCACTTGGGGAAACGCCAGACCGTCGCGGCCCTCATCATTTTGCCGATGCTGCTGGCTTGGTGGATTGTGATTCCCATGCTCGGCCATGCAGCCGTTGAAAGACGTCGAGCGTCCGATGCGGCGGCCATGACCCGGGCCGCTGCCGAGGCGATCGCCATGGTGGAGGAGGTGCGGCTGCGAACCGGCACGACTCCCGACGACGAGGCCTTGGCGGCCCTCTTGCCCAAGCCGCTTCCAAGAGTGAGGTGGGGGGAGGTTTCAGGACCAATTCGGTACCGGCGAACCGGTGACAAAACCTACGAACTGTCTTACATCGATCCCGCCTGGATGTTTGGCGACATCGTCGTTTACGACAGTTCGACGCCTCAGAAGGGCTGGGTCCGCATTCCGTGGTGAGGCGGCCGCTGGCCAGCGCCCCACGGAGGGGGCTCCGCTCACCCCCCCCATACGAAAAAACGCCCCCGACTCTTTGGGGAGTCGGGGGCGCGATGGTTCAATCAGCGAGACCGCGGAATGCGGTCAAGCACGCTCGTTAGGCTAGGCCAAACGGACGTTCTCGGCACGGGGACCCTTGGGGCCGCGGCCTTCCTCGTAAGTCACAGCTTGACCGATTTGGAGAGCCTCGATGGCAACGCCTTCCAACGCACTGTGATGGAAGAAAATGTCGCCTCGGTCACCTTCGATGAAACCGAAACCCTTGTCTGTGAGCACTTTCTTGACAGTTCCCTGCGGCATGTTCGCCACTCCTTCAAAACAAGACATCATCAACCCCGCTCGGCTGGCATCGGTCAGCCCCTTGCGACAAAACGATGCTGCGGCGGGAAAAAAAAGGTGGCAATCAACCGCGATCGGAAACAGATGCCCTCAAAAAGGCTGCTGACACACGAAAGGCAGTGCGTCGAAGAGGGACTCTTTGAGCTGCCAGAACGGCACCTTCGAGAGTTGGGGGCCCACTTCTACGTATCATCACCCCATAACTCTCCAAATCCTAGCAGAATCCAAGGGGAACACAAGGGGAGCACAAGGGGAAATCGAGAATATCTCGGATCTTTTCACGGCCTGGCAGTCGGTTGCCCAGCTTCGTCTCCCCGAACCGCAGCCAATCCCACGTGATCGGACGGAATCCCTGACGCCGACTGGTCGCAAACGCGGTTCCCTGCAACCAGGTGGCGATCCACGTTGCCGAGATACTCCAGGTACCGTTGATGCGTTTTGGAGCACTTCCCGATGATCGCCTTGGCTCCGACTCTCGTGAATAAGGCATCTAATCGATAGGCATTCGCCCGGGAGAAGTCCCACACCAGTCCGTCCAGCAACGCGCCGCACAACATGGAAATCGCGTCGGAGGCAGTCCGCCGGAGCGAATAGAACCTCTGGTAGGCCCGATAGGTCTCGGCCTGCAGCCTCGCCGGACTCATCCCAGCCGGACGAAAAACGGCGTACATGGCGTTGAAGTAGTCCCAGTTCTCGTGGAGGAGCCGGCCCTCGGCCGCAAGCTTCTCGTACCAGCGAGTCCCCGGAAAGGGGGTGAGAATCATGAACTGCACCGTGTCGATGGCGTGCTTTCTGGCAAACTCGACCGTTCGCCCGATCGCTTCCGGCGTGTCCGGATCCGCGCCGAACATGAACATCCCGTGGATATTGATGCCGAAGCGGTGGAAGACCTGGATGGCGCGGACGATGTCGACCTGCGTCTGAGATTTGTGCAGAGCGGCAAGGGTCTCGTCCTCGATCGACTCGAAGCCGATATCGACCCATCGGCACCCTGCCTTGACCATTCGCTCCACGAGCCCTGGGGCTCTTGCCAGATCACAACGAACCTGAGCCGCCCAGTGGATGGCCAGTTTCTTCTCAATCAGCAAGTCACAGATTGCTTCCACTCGCTGATGATTGGCGGCAAAGTTGTCGTCGTAGAAGAAGAAGTTCCGCGCCCCCACGTAGGCCAATACGTTTTCCACCTCGGCAACCACTCTCTCGGCTGACAGGCTGCGGAATTTGCGACCGAAGACTTTGGTGACCGTGCAGAAACTGCAATCGAACGGGCATCCGCGCGAGGTCATGACCGGGACGAGATTCATCGTCTCGAAGCCATCCAGCAGAGAGTAGTTGATGGGCGGCAGGCCTTCCAGGTCCTCGACCTTCTTGCCGACAACCACCTTCTCCTCGATCCTGTCTTCGATGAGATCGACGATGACCTCTTCTGCCTCCCCCACGACGACATGATCGGCGAACCCAACGAATTCCTCGGGCAGCAGCGATGCGTGGATGCCGCCAATAAGGATCCTGGACATGGGATAGATTCTGCGCAGTTGCGAGGCAAGGATCTTGGCTCGGCTCGCACTGACCGTCAGGGCCGTCAGGCAGAAGACATCGGCCTGGATCTCGAAGGGGTCGACCTCGCGGCCCAGAATGTTCTCGTTGATCACGCGGACGCGATAGCCTCGGTTGTGGAGAATCGTGGCCAGGTAAAGGCTTCCCAGCAAGGGCAGACGCATGCAGTTCTCGAAGACGTTCGACATGTGCCCCGTGGGCTCGATGAAGACGACCGATTTCGTCATTTGACTTTCTCCGCCGCAAGAAGACTCAAACCGGCCAAAACCAGAATCGTCCACCACCAGCGTGAACCGAGCGACAGGGTCAGAATGAACATCGCGGAAAGAGAGATCAGAAGCAGGCCGCCGAGCAGGTAGACCAGACGCTTCTCCCGGAAGAAGTGCAGGGCAAGAAGGACCAGCCCGAGAAAGGCGATAAACAGGGGCCAGAGGTGTGTCAGTGCGGTCCACGAAGTGAAGTTGCAGAACAAGGCAAGGCCGCCGAAGCAGAAGACGTAGACTCCCCCAGCGAGAAACACCGCCTCTCGGGAGTTGCCTTGGAGGAAGATGCCGACCAGGCCAATTCCGAGGATGACGAGCAGCAAGGGCCATAACCGATGTACGATCGACCATTCCAGGCAGGCATCGAGCCCCAACAGCAGGCCGACAGCGATCAACAGCAGTGCCATCCGCTGGCTTCTTGGGTGGGCTAGCCCATGCGCGTTCATGGTGGACCCCTTCACGAATCTCGCGGTGCATCCCGGGTCTGGCCCATCTCGAGTGCGGCGTTTCCCGATGCAAGCCCGGTCAGAGCCGGCGACAGAAGCCCAGGCCTTCCATACTACGGATTCTAGCCTTTCGGCAATTGGGGGCTACACCTGGAAGTGGGGGCAGGCGAGGATCGCTGGAATTTCAACCGTGAGCCGTCAAATGCGGTTTCTTCCGACGGCTAGTCGTCGTCCCTCATGGCAGTGAAGCCAGTTTCGGTGAGCGAATAGGCTCCCGGGAAGCTCTCTTGAACCAACAGCCCCTTGCCAAGCAGTTGAGCCAGGGGCTCCTGCAAAGAGCTGAGTTGCGGATTGGTAAAACAGAGCATTTTTCCTGGAGACATCAAATACCTCCGAAAGACCGCCAGAACAGCGCATTCTGGGGGGGACAGGGGATCCTGCAATCCGCTGGAATCAAGAGACGCCTCCGCCTCGTTCGGTTTGTCTGGATTCGCCATGGTGTCTCCGGGGTTCCTGGGTCGCGGCCTGGCGACGGATTCAGTGCGACTTGATCGTCTGCGGAATCACCTTCCATCCGAGTCGCTCCATGACCATGCGGACGAGTATGACCACCGATTGCTCAAATCGCCGTTTCTGGGTCGCATCGCTCGTGGCAAGGAAAGCTTGGACACCAGGAACGCGTTCAAGATCCCGTACGACCGCGGCCAGGGGCGCCTTCTTGTACAATGTTTCCGACTCCTCCATCCGGAATTGCTGATCCTTGCGGTTGAAGAACTCGATGACGGCGTCGAGGGGCAAGCCGGGCTCGTCCACTACGTCCGAGAAGTCGCGACCTTGGCGATCACGAAGGAAATCCTGCCGGGAAATCTTGGCAATATGCATCGAAATAGCTCACTAGGGACTACTTCCGGCAATCCACGCAATCAAGCAGCCGATCACGCTCGCGCCCGTGGCGCAGCTCGCGTCAGGCGAACTTCCGGAATGGACGCCAGAAGTCTCTCAAACTTGGGTTGTGTCATGTGGAAGTTGTGAATGATCGAGAAACCGAACCACGACGACGAAGCGTCCTCCTTCAGCGAATCGCTGGTCTTGAAAACAAAGCGCCGGCTCAACCGATCGAGAAGCCACAGCGTGTTCTTCAGACCGTCGACCCGCACGTGACAGACGTCCCTTTTGGAACTGACCCACACCTCGAAAGCTTTCATGGCTTGGCCCAAAGTCGAAGAACCACGAGTCCGTCAGGTTCGGTGAACGCGTTTCTGAATACTGGTCTCCAACACACCGAACACGGCTTCGTGGCGGTTGATCGTGAGTTGAAGAACCTGGACCAGCCGTTTCGCGGTGTACAAGTTCGTGACAATCCGCTGCGTTACGGGAATCGGAGACGTCGGTGCCTCCGCCGGATGGGGATTAAGCCCGAAATCGATCAGCAGTTCCTCGGGGGTGCCTGTCACGCGGCAGAAATTGGCATAGCAAGAAATCGCCTTGGAGTCGTCGATCTCGACGCCGGTTTCTTGTGATTCGGACCGGCCAGCAGCGCCTTGTGGGCCATTTGCGGCATTCATGGGGTCCATGCTTGAGGCCTCGTCGTTTCGTCAGGAAAGGTAGCTGGCAATGAATCTTCGCCGGGCGTTTCTTCCGTCTTCTCGGCTTCGGTATTCGCAGGCGGCGATAGCTTCTCGACCGGTTTGCGAGGCGTCCAGGCCTTTTTGGCCTCGACTTTCAATTGGTCGACCACTTGGCGAACGCCGTCCACTCCCTGGGCGGCCCTGAGAGCGGGCCGGCGCTGCAAATCGCGCTGAATCGTCCCCGACAGAGTCACTTGCCCGCTCCTGACAGACACTCGAACCGAACAGCCTGCTCCCAATGCTGTTCGAGCAAGACGTTGGTTGACCTTGTTGAGTAGCACTTTATCGGGAACAACTTGTTTGCGTAACACAGTCCGATCTCCAGATCCAAGAGACAAGTGAGAGCACGAAGAAAAACTTCGCGTAGGGAGTCGACTGCGTCGCTGAGCGAGATTTCAGGGAAGGAGAAGATTTCCTAGGGGAAGCACCATCCTCTGCTGTTCGAACAAAGCTCGCCGCCCATCGCGGCAACTGATTGACTTGACCAACTCAAGATTCGCGGTCAGCCGGACGCTTTCTGCTTGGGCCGATCCGCACGTTCGTTCCGTTCTCGCACGCTGCGAAACGGCATTCCATCGATCAATTCGTACCGCTCAGCACGAAGAAACCAGAATGCTAGTCCTCCCGTGTTATGATAGGCTCCCGGAGTCCGCGTGCCCTTGGTTACCGCGGCGCGAACCCCCAGGGACCCCTTCTTGCCCGTCTTCTGCCATCCCCGCTGCTCCATGATGATGCGGACGACGACGCCTATGGCTTGACGCAAACGCTTCGTCGCGTGCGGATGCTTGGTTCCGAGAAAACGGTCGATGGTCGGCTGCGACTCCAGTTCCCGAATCACCCCCGAAAGGGCGGGGCGATCGTGATGGATTTCCGCCTCCTCCATGCGCCGCTGGCGTTCCCCATCGTTGAAGAAGGCCAGAACGTCGTCGAAGGGTTGTTCGGGATCGTCCAACACGTCCGAGAACGTCCGCCCTTGCCGATCTCCAAGAAACGCCTTTCGGGTAATGCGAACAGCACGAGCCATGGTAATACGATTCCTCCCGCAAGCTGAACTCAAAAACTCCGGGCATGCAAATATTGCAAATTCAAATTATGCAGCTACAATAATTGTACCCCCAAAAGTTGCGAGGGCAAGTGCGAGCCGTTTAAGATCCCGAGGATCGCAGAACCCGATTTGCATGCAGGGAACTCCCGCCCCCCCGCTGGACCTCGGTGCTCCAAGAGGGGGCAGTTGCGTGCCTGCCAGTTCGTCCTCTTCTACTTGGGTCAGCAATCTTGCCCTGTCGCGAAAATGCGCGACCTGATACAATGCAGAGCATCCAAGGCAAGAGACTCTCGGCCTTGGAACTTCTGCCTGGCTTCTTGTTTTCTTCAAGTCGCGCCATCGCGACTACGTCGCAAACGTCTGTTGAAACGCGGCTGATACGGGTGGTTGCTGCTGGGGGGGATTCCGCGCTCACACGCTTTGGACCCTCGTCGAGGCAACTTCAGTTTGTGGGTGCTGGCAGTCTCCTCTTGGGAGTCGGAACGGGTAAGGGGATTTCATGGGAAGAGACAACAACACCTTCGAAAAGATGCAGCGAGAACGATTGAAGAAACAGAAGGCGGACGACAAACGAGCGCGTCGAAAGAAAAAGAAGGAAGAGGCCGCCTTGTCGAGTGAGTCGACCGGCGATGACCCGGAAACCAGACGCGAGGCCGTGTGAACTTACAGATCCGGAAGGAAAGAGGGTTTTGGCAAAACACCGTCATCGCATCTTTGAAATCTACGAAGATCGTGCCGAAGCGATTGGCGCGCTGACACCGCAATCCGTGAAGTCGGATGAGGTCAAGGCAAAGGGCCTGTTGCCGTCAAACTTCCATCACCTGAACGTCTCGCGGTCGTCCTTCGTGACGCACGTGAGATTCAAAGGCGCAATGGAGTTTCCGCAGGTCGTAGAGAGCGAACTTCGCGAGGACTTCTCACAGCTTGCAGATTCGCTGGACATCGACAGCAAAGTCCTGCTGGACTTCTCGGACGTGAAGTCCTTCAGTCCGGCGTGCGTCGAGGTACTCGTCGTTTTTGATCGCAGACTGCGAAACCGAGGCAGCCGCGCCGTGCTTTGCTCGCTGGCTCCGAACACGCGCGCAAGTTTCTACCCGGCGCACTAGCCCCCATTACCCCCAAGCGGTACCAATGCCCCAAGGCCTTGTCGTCGCATGGTGGGTCGTTGCCGCCTGCTCTGTATTTGTGATCTTCTACCTGGCAAGGTTGCTGCCCCTCTTCCGGTGCCCGCACGGCCGAAAACGCGGCCCCTCTCGGGCGGAACGCTGTTCACACCGCGGGAACAACCTGCACTGGTAAGATGCTTGACGTCACCCATCCCACACCAGTCGCCAGCAGCGGTGGATCCGTCGATTGCGGAAGTCCGGAGGAACCGTCTGGCGGCTGATTTCACGGATCGCGACGCCCCGAAGCTCCGCCTCGGCCAGCTTGAAGCGGCGGAAGTTGGTCGAGAAGTAGACGACTCCGCCCGGCACGACGTGGGCGAAGACGGCCCGGAGCAGGCTGACGTGGTCGCGTTGCACGTCCCACACGTCTTCCGTTCGCTTGCTGTTGGAGAAGGTGGGCGGATCGACGACGGCCAGGTCGAAACAGGGCTCCTTTGGAAGCTGAAAGAGGTACTGCATGGCGTCGCTTCGCACAAACCGATGAGCAGGGCCGTCGAGTTCGTTGAGGGCGAGATTCTGCCTGGCCCAATCGAGATAGGTGTTGGAGAGATCAACCGTGACGGTCGACTTGGCGCCGCCCGCAGCGGCATAGACCGTGAAGGCTCCCGTATAGCCGAAGAGGTTCAGGAACCGTTTTCCGGCGGCCGCTTCGCGGACCATCGAGCGGGTGATGCGGTGGTCGAGAAACAGGCCCGTGTCGACGTAGTCGGACAGGTTCACCTGGAACTTCAAGCCACCCTCATGGACAACGAACAGGCGGTTCTCGTCGCCAAAACGCTCGTGCTGACGTGCGCCTCGCTGTCGCTGGCGACGTTTCATGAAGACCTTGGCCCGGTCCACTTCCAGAGCGTCCGCCGCCGTGCGGGCCATGAGGTCGAGCCAGTCAGCATGTTCGGCCGGAGTGCGATCGTGAGGCCGTTCGTATTCGGTGATATGGAGGCAGTCCTCGTAGCGATCGACCACGAGGGGAACCTGGGGCTCATCCCGCTCGTAGAGGCGATAGCAGGTGATGCCCTGCTTGCTAGGCCAGCGACGCAGGTGCCGGGCACGTTTGACGAGCCGATTGCGAAAGATCTCGGCCTGTTCTTTCGCCTTCGCCGACAGACCGCCGAAAGCTTGGGGTAGTAGCGACGTGGGCCTGCGGGAAGGGGGCGTTTCTTGCGGCGGAGCTTCTTCGATTTTCTTCACGGGCGAGACGCTCGTGGCATCCGGGGCGCAAGCGATTGGCTCCGTGCTGTTAGCTTCCGGCGCCGAAACCGCCGGCTCGCTTGGGCGTGGTTGCGGCGCGTCCGTGGCGCGAGGACCGTGGAATTGGTAGTAGGTACACTCGATGCGGCTATTGTACAGTTTCCGCCGTCGATTGGCCTTTTGACCCACAAGACTCTCGAAGTCGGGATAGGCCGTAAAGATGAAGTGCGACCAGGTCTTGAGTCGTCGCAGCACGTCGGGCATATCGCGATAAAGTGCTTCAACTTCAGCCGTGGTTCCCAACCGTTCGGCATAGGGCGGATTGGTCACGAGGCAACCGAACTGGCGTTTGCTGAGCAGGTCGTGGAAGTCCCGCTGCTGGAAATGGATGTCGTCGGCCACGCCCGCCAGGCCAGCGTGGTATCGAGCCATTTCCAGGGCTTCGGCATCGATGTCCGTTCCGAGGAGGCGTTCGTCCAGCTTGGGACGAATCATGTCGCGAGCCTGCTGCCTCGCTCCGGTCCATAGGGATGTGGCCAGGGTCGGCCAGTCTTCGGCGGCAAAGCGGCGCCCGAGCCCCGGGGCCATGTTGCGCCCAATCATGGCGGCCTCAATGGGAATGGTTCCGGTGCCGCAAAAAGGATCGAGGAAAGGTCGTCCGGGCTTCCAGAAGCTGAGCAGAACCAGTCCGGCCGCAAGTGTTTCACGAAGCGGGGCCCGACCGATGACGGGACGATACCCGCGCTTGTGGAGCCCCGAGCCAGAGGTGTCGATCGTGAGCGTCACTTCATCCTTCAGCAGCGACACCTCGACCTGATAAGTGGCCCCCGTCTCGTCGAGCCGTGGTACCCCGTGACCCTTCAGAAGCCGTTCGGCAATGGCTTTCTTGACCATTCGCTGGCAGGCCGGCACGCTCGAAAGCTGCGATTTGACGGACCGGCCGGCCACGGGAAAGGCGCCGTCGGACGGAATCCAACGTTCCCATGGAAGATCGTGGGTCTGATCGAAGAGCTGCCCAAAATCGGTTGCCCGGAAGGCCCCCATTTGTAGGAGAACGCGTCCCGAGGTTCGCAGCCAGAGGTTGGCATGGCAAATGGCGACTTCGTCGGCCGAGAAGACAACGCGCCCCGTGCCCACGATCCGATTCTCGTAGCCGAGCTGGTCCAATTCGCGGGAAACGACCGCTTCGAGACCCATTGTCGACGTTGCGATCAGATCCACGGGCATGGGACTATCCTGAAGGGGCGGGGCAGCAAAGGGTAACCCTTCAGTCTACTTGGGGGTCTCAGGAGCGACAACAGGCCCAGGATCGCCGCCAGTCCGCAAGAAGTGGTCGAAGCACGGTTTCCGTGGTACCCTGGAAGGTTGCTGTGTCTTCCCAAAGCGGACCAAGCCCGCAACTCGACATGCGCGCACCAAGCGCAGAAATCCTGCCCCAAGACTCAAAGGGCCCCCAAAAGCCAGTGGCTGATCGCATTCTCATCCTTTTTGGAGAAACACCATGACTCGCATGACCAAGAATTCCCTCACTCGACGCGACCTGCTCAAGGCCGGTGCCGCCGGCGCCTTGGCGTTCAGCCTTCCCGGCTTTGCGATGGCGAAAGGCCAGGGCGCGCCGAAGGCGGGCATCGCCCTGCAACTCTATTCGATCCGCAACGACTGCGCGAAGGACTTCGACGCCTCCCTGGAATGGACGGCCAAGACGGGATTCGACGCCGTCGAGTTCGCCGGCTATCACAAGTACTCGGGCGATCCCGAAGGGCTTCGCAAGAAGCTCGACGACCTTGGCCTCAAGGTGGCCGCCACCCATATCGGAACCGGAACCCTTCAGGGCGACTCGCTCAAAAAGACGATCGACTTCCACAAGGTGATCGGCTGCAAGTATCTGTGCGTGCCGGGCGACGGCCGGTTCACCAAGCCGGAAGAAAGCAAGGAACTGGCGGAGATCTTCAACAAGGCCGCCGAAGAACTTAAGAAGGTGGACATGGCCACCGGCTACCACAACCACACCCACGAGTTCCATAAGGACGGCGACAAGACCTACTGGGAACTGTTCGCCGAGCGGACAAGCGATGACGTCGTGCTCCAGCAGGACGTGGGCTGGACGACCGTGGCCGGTTACGATCCGGCCGAGATGATCCGCAAGTATCCGGGCCGGAGCCAGGTCATCCACTGCAAGCCGTCGATGGTCAAGGGCGACAGCGGCCGGTCGATCCTGGGCGAGGATTCCGTCAAGTGGGTTCCCGTCTTCGAGGCCTGCCGCGACGTGGGCGGAACCGAATGGTTGACCCTGGAGCAGGAAGGCTACCCGGACGGCATGTCGCCCATGAAGTGCACCGAGCTGTCCCTGGCCGGCATGAAGAAGATCCTCGCCGCCATGTAACCGCGTTGCGCTCAGCGAATCGAGATCCTCGGAGCGTGAGGCAGTTGCTGCACGCTCCGAGGTAATTTTGCACGTTCTTGAGGGAGAGAGAACGAGATGGGGGAGTTCGGCCACTTCGATGGGGATGTCGTCACTCGTTGGCTTACCAGTTCCACTAACGAGGATCGCGACATGGAGTTGGTCCAGCCTTTTGCCTACGTCGACCCGAGCGGGAAGCGTTGGGAAGCTGCCGTGGGTCGGATCATCAACGGCGCGACGATTCCCCCGTGGCTGTGGAGTGCTGTCGGCTCGCCCTACGTGGGCGACTATCGCCGGGCGTCGGTCGTTCACGACGTGGCCTGCGACGATCGGACCGAGCCCTCGGCCGCCGTCCACCGCATGTTCTACGATGCCATGCGCTGCGATGGAGTGAAGCTCATTGAGGGGATGATCCTCTACCACGCCGTGAAGACCTGGGGGCCGCATTGGGAAGTGGGCGAGACCGTGAAGGCCTCGCGAACCGCCCCGCCGCCGCTGGACGAATCGGACGTTGACCATCTCCGCACGGCCGCCCAGCAGGCCGTCGCCGAACTGGGCGAAGATGCGGCCATCGAGGCCCTCGAAGCCCGGATGAGCGACAACACGCGAAGGTACATCCCACCGGAGATGCGGTAAGGGGGGGATGGGACGCGGCCATCGTTCCCAGTCCCTAGAAATGGCGTGTAACGTCACTCAGGGTTCTGCTGACACACACAGGCGTTTCGTTTTGAATCTCGCGACGGTGTGTCGAAACGCTTGTTGGCTCAGAAGGTGCGAGATTCTGCCATGGCCATAGCAGGGCTCTCTTGAAACTGTTGCCCTCGGTCAGGAGTTGTGGTTTTCAGTCGCCGCGATTCCGCCGGTTTCGACACGTGATTGCGTGACTTGCATCAATCGGGGATTTTCTACGAAGCCTCAGGTTCACCTACCTAGAGGCCGACGTTGCCTGTTATTGTGCAAGTGCCTTCTCGTGGCGCAAGCCTGTTTGAAAGCCTGTCTTGGCGTCGCGATGCACACGAGACCAGGCCCCTATGCGAAGCAATAGCCTTCTACCTGGCGCGGCAGCGTCTGCTTGATTGCCACGGTTCGCACAAACGGCGTGCTATATTAGAGTGTCATATCGCATTGGTTTACACTGATGTCTGCCATGTTCACGCCCCCCCTGGTCGACGGAAAGAACCATGGAATCATACTGGAATCCATACGATCGCCCCGAGCCCCGGTTTGCATGCGTCACCAGTGAGCCGCTCTTGATACAGGCCTGGAAGAAGTCGTTTCATTACATCAGGACTCGCAACTGGTACGCAGATGCGCTCGAAATGGACTGTTCGGCTGCTCAACTTGAATGCGACATTCATGAGTGGCGAGATGATTGCTGCCGAAGACGGACACGCGCCTTCAAGCCAAGACCGATGCATGTGGTTCCAGCACCAAAGTGCTTTCCCTGGAATTTCCGTAGGATGCCAGACGGAGGCACGCCCAGATGGGCGCCAGTTTGGGAAACTAACAAGAGACCTTACCTGAGACCGCTGGCGCACCTTCGCCTTCGGGATCAAGTCCTTGCAACCGCATGCATGATCTGTGTCGCAGATGTAGTCGAAACTGCGCAAGGCAATCCCGACGTCAGCACGGAAGACGCTGTTCGTTGTGACGTTTCCAGCTACGGAAATCGACTTCATTGCGACTGGAAGAAGCGATGCTCGAAGGACTCGGCTTCTTTCAATTGGGGTAACAGCGGATGCTACCGCAAGTACTCCGCCGATTACCAAGCCTTCCTCAAGCGACCGAAGGACATAATGGCTGAGGAAATACAACGGCTTGAACCAAATTGGGAACTTGGGGTTGTATCCCTCGACCTATCCGGCTTTTATGACAACATTGATCGACAGTGGTTGCTTCAAAGGCTTCGAGTCGAATGCGAGAAGGCATCCGTTTCCATGGACGAGCTTTTCTGGAAATGCATGAGATCGGTGTTTTGTTGGTCATGGGCGAAACCAGACTCAACCAGCGTTGGATACGCAAAGCTCTTCAAGGGGAAAGCCCTTCCGAAAGGTGGTTTGCCGCAGGGTCTCGTTGCTAGTGGCTTTCTCAGCAATATCGCAATGCTTGACTTTGACGAGGCGATGCGGTGCCTTGTCAAACAGGATGTGACCCGCCCGAGAAGGTCGCAACCATTTCGGATTCTGGATTACTGCCGCTATGTAGACGACATGCGACTCGTTGTCAAATGGAGGGCCGCCGAGCTCGCGCCAGCTACACCACATGGCGAGAACTTGCCGCCCTGCAATCAGATTGCAGAAACGGTCGATCGGCTGTTAAAAAAACATAGCGCTGGCCAGAAATGCAACTCTGAAAAGACCAAGTATACGCCTTATCGAGAGCTAGTTGCAGAAAACAGTCCGTCCGCGGTCATGGCGTGGATTCAGGATCGTCATAGCGGTCCATCGTCCCTTGAGGAACTTCGTGAGACAGGGCTTGCGTTAGAGGGGCTGCTTCAAATGGACTGTCGTCAGCAGGACGACCAGAGTGGTGTGGCGTTGGGTAGCATATTACATAAAAGACGTGAGGTCCGAGATGACACAATAATCCGCTTTGCTTCGTATCGACAACTTGTAACGCTACGGCATCAACGAGAAATGATGCCCATTGAAACACAACGCCTTGAGCGAGGCAAGATCGATGCCGAGATTGACAAGACTGCACGTCGCTTGATTCACTTGTGGAGCCTAGATCCTTCTTTGACGATTGTCTTGCGACACGCATTCAACCTCAAACCATGCCCACGTCTGCTTTCGACTGTACTTGAGGCAATCGACCTCTGGATACGGCAGGAACCTGCCGCGAAGATGAATGAGAAAGTAGTCCTGGGGCAGCGAGTCTGCCAATACGTCCTCGCAGATTTGCTGAGAGCAGCTCTTATTGAAACAGGACGGAATTGCAGCGACGACGCGCTTCCCGATGATGCAGACCTGGAAGGTTACCTCGAATGCCTTGCGGATTACGTGGTGAACCTTCTCGAAGACAACGCGATTTCGCTTCCCTGGTATCTGATGCAACCGGCAGTTATGTTCTTGTGCCAACGTGCACACCCGCCAAAGCTGACCACAAGGTCCCAGGATTCAACGCTGCTCTCGCTTCACCGGTACTTCATTCTCGCATATAGCGGAACGCTGCATAGCATAGCACAACATAGCAAGCTACTGGTTCCTCTTGTGATTGTAGCCCATCAACTTGGGGTGCCCCTTGCAGCCACCGTGTCGCGTCTTGCACGTTGGCTTGACACAGCAGATTACGAGGAAGATGAGAAGTTAAGCTTGGTGCGGCAAATCTATAATGCCGCACCGCGTGTCTATGGCGAACTCGTCACTCATGAGCCCACCCTAGCGAAGGGCAGCACGTGGTGCGTCCGTGCCAAGAAGGAAATCGCAGGGCCACCTGCACAAGGCAGAATGTCGCTTCAGAGCAGAGTCAAGTCGCTTTCTCTCAGTCGGATAATTTCGTCACCTGACAATCCGTTCCGGCATGAGGCGGCAGTACTTCAGTTGCTCCAGAGCATGCTGATAGCGGTAGGCGACAACGAAACAGAACTCCAGCAGCCATTGTCTCCAAACCAAATCATCTGTATTCGAGAAAAGCAATCTTTCTCGCGACTGCAAAAGCCGCGATGCAAGGCATTTCGCGTCACAATTGACAGGGGACAGGTACTAGATCCGCGTTACGAATTCCCTGACTGGCAGGAACGTATGCCGAACCGGAAATGGAAGCTGAACATCGGTCGACTGCTTCGCGCTGCAATCACGGGGTTGGACGACCATTCTGCCCTTCCGTATCGCCACGATATCGCATTGGACTCAAATATCTACCGCGGAATCACAACATCCTGGTACAAGCGTTCGCATGGCCTGTTTAATGGCAGTGTAGCCTTGACTGACGGAGAAGCGACAATCACTCCTTGGCTTTCTGAGTTATTGAGTGGGCTGCTTCTTTGGCCGGGGAGCCGAACAAGTTCGTGGCTATTGTCCGACGTCAGTTCAATCAGGGAGCCTGCTGAGTTGCTTGATATTGTTGAGAGACGCTTAGGGGAACTTTGGGAGGCGTGGGGGCACTCGATCGAGTCTCCGGTATACATACATCCCGTCCGTGTTGAACTAAAAAAACCGCAAAAATTGACGGTGTGCCTTGTGCAAACGGTGCGGCCGTTTCGTAAGGACATTGAGAAGTACTCCGCGAGGCTTGATGACCGGCGTTTTCGACACGTACGCCGAAATCATCTTGCCTCAATGTTGGGGCTTGCCCTCAGGCAACTTGGTGTACGCAGAACGTACGAAGAGAATTCACAAGCTGATCTTGTCGTCATGCCTGAATATGCTGTTCACCAGGATGACATTGACCTAGTCGAGCGATTTTCGGACAAAACGCGTGCTATTGTGTTTTCGGGGCTTGCACTTCGTGACCATCCCAGCGGAAAAGGGTTGGCAAACACAGGAATGTGGATTATCCCAAATCGCGATAGCGCCGGCAGGCGAACATTCATAAGAATCCCTCAAGGAAAGCACTACGTTGCATCGCCGGAACAGAGACTCGGAGTTGATAGTTGGCGTCCTTGTCAACAGGTAATCGAACTTCATCACGCGTCATCGGCAACTCCTCTTCGTATTTCGGCGGCATTATGTTACGACGCAACCGACTTGGCCCTAGCACACGATCTTCGCAACGTCTCGGACATGCTTATCGTCTCTGCGAATAATCAAGACATTGAAACCTTCGACCGAATGGCAAGTGCTTGGGGCTACCATATGTACCAGCACGTGCTCGTAGTTAACTCGGGAGAATTTGGCGGTACGTTCGCTACTGCTCCATACAAGGAACGCTTTGAGCGCGTGCTCGTGCACAACCATGGTGGCAAACATGCGTCTGTTTCTGTGCTGGAGCTTGATTTGAACATCTACGAGAGCCAGAAATACCTGATTTCCACCAAAGAACTCAAAACGCCACCAGCGGGATATCGGCGTCATTAGCTCCGGGCCTCGCGAACCTCATTACCGCACTTCCAGCTTCGGGTGCAGCAAGATTGTAACGATGAGCCTCTTAATATTGAGTCGACCGTCACTTGAAGACAGGGGGCGGTTCCTGTGAAAGCAAAACGGGACGGCCCCGCTTGCGCGAAACCGTCCCGTTGATGGTTAATCATCGGGTGCAACAGGCCCAGGGGCCTGTGCGATGGCTACCCTACTTCTTTGCCTTGATGGCCGACTGGGCGGCTGCCAGGCGGGCGATCGGGACGCGGAAGGGGGAGCAGCTCACGTAGTTCAAGCCGTTCTTGAAGCAGAAGTCGACCGAAGCCGGATCGCCGCCCTGCTCGCCGCAGATGCCGATCTTCAGATCGGAGCGGGTCTTGCGACCACGCTCGACCGACATCTCGATCAACTGGCCAATGCCTTCCTGGTCGATCGTTTGGAACGGGTCAGCTTCCAGAATGCCCTGGTCCAGGTAGTCCTGGAGGAACCCGCCGATGTCGTCGCGGCTGAAGCCGAAGCCCATCTGCGTGAGGTCGTTCGTTCCGAACGAGAAGAACTGGGCGGTCTCGGCCATCTTGTCGGCCAGCAAGGCCGCTCGCGGGATCTCGATCATCGTGCCGTAGAGGCAGTCGATGCCGATCTCGGCCTGGATCTTGTCGAAGATCGGCTTGACAAAGTCGAGTTCCTTCACGGCGCAGGTCACGGGCACCATGATTTCCGGCTTCGGATTCTTGCCGTCCTTCTTCAGTTCGGCGGCCGCTTCCAGGATGGCCCGGATCTGCATCTCGGTCAGGTGGGCGTAGGTGATGCCCAGGCGGACACCGCGGTGACCCATCATCGGGTTGACTTCGTGGAGGTCCGTGCCGCGCTTCTTCACCTCTTCCACCGAGCAGTTGAGGGCCTCAGCCAGCTTGGCGATGGCGCCCTCTTCCTGCGGGACGAACTCATGGAGCGGCGGATCGAGCAGACGAACCGTGACGGGCATGCCGTCCATCGCTTCCAGGGTGCCCTTGATGGAGAGCTTGACGAACGGGGCCAACTCGTCGATGGCCGCATTGCGTTCCTCGTCGCTACCGGCGTGGATCATCTTGCGAAGGATGAACAGGGCCTCGTCGCTGCCGGCGCCATAGAACATGTGCTCCGTGCGGAACAGGCCGATGCCTTCGGCGCCGAAGTCGCGGGCGATCTGGGCGTCCTCGGGCGTGTCGGCATTGGTACGGACGCCCATGGTGCGGAACTTGTCCACGATCTCCATGAACTTCTTGAAGCGGGGATTCTCGGAGGCGTCCATCATCTTCATGGCGCCTTCGTAAGCCAGGCCGCGGGTTCCGTTGAGGGTGATCACGTCGCCGGCCTTGAAGGTCTTGCCGCCAACGGTCATCGTGCCTTCGCCAGCCTTGATCTTCAGCTCGCCGGCGCCCACGATGCAGCACTTGCCCCAACCGCGGGCCACGAGGGCGGCGTGGCTGGTCATGCCGCCGCGGGCGGTGAGGATGCCGTCGGCCGCTCGCATGCCTTCCACGTCCTCGGGGTTCGTCTCTTCACGAACGAGGATGCACTTCTTGCCGGCCTTCTGGGCCGCGACGGCGGCGTCGGAGGTGAACACGACCTCGCCGCAGGCGCCACCGGGACCGGCGGGCAGACCCTTCACGAAGGGGTCGGCGCTCTTCTCGGCCTCGGGGTCGATGATCGGGTGCAGCAACTCGTCGAGCTGAGCCGGAGCCACGCGGGTGACGGCCGTCTCCTCGTCGATCAGCTTCTCTTCGATCATGTCCATGGCCATGTTGAGAGCGGCCGTGCCGGTCCGCTTGCCGTTGCGGCACTGGAGCATATAGAGCTTGCCGTCCTGGATGGTGAACTCGATGTCCTGCATGTCGTGGTAATGCAGTTCCAGCTTGTCACGAATGTCGACCAGTTCCTTGTAGGACTCGGCCCACTCGGTCTCGAGGGACGCCAGGTGCTTGTTCTGGTCGTTCTTGGTCTCTTCGTTCAGCGGGCTCGGCGTGCGGATGCCGGCAACCACGTCTTCACCCTGGGCGTTGATGAGCCATTCGCCGTAGAACTTGTTCTCGCCGGTGGCCGGGTTGCGGCTGAAAGCCACGCCGGTGGCCGACGTGTCGCCCATGTTGCCGAAGACCATGCTCTGCACGTTGACGGCAGTGCCCCAATCGTCAGGGATGCCCTCGATGCGGCGATAGGCGATGGCGCGCTTGCCGTTCCAGCTCTTGAACACGGCGCCGACGCCGCCCCACAGTTGCTCCATGGCGTCGTCGGGGAACTCGCGTCCGAGGACTTCCTTGACCTTCGCCTTGTACTGCTCGCAGAGGGTCTTCAGATCGTCGGCCGTCAGGTCGGTGTCTTCGCTGACGCCCTTGGCTTCCTTCATGGCGTCCATGAGGTGCTCGAGCTGAACGCGAACGCCCTTGCCTTCCTCGGGCTCGACGCCTTCGGCCTTCTCCATGACCACGTCGGAGTACATGGTGATCAGGCGGCGGTAGGCGTCGTAGACGAACCGTTCGCTGCCGGACTTCTTGATCAGGCCGGGGATCGTCTTCGAGCAGAGGCCCACGTTGAGCACGGTCTCCATCATGCCCGGCATGGAGCTGCGGGCGCCGGAGCGGCTCGAGACGAGCAGCGGGTTCTCGGCATCGCCGTATTTCATGCCCATGGCCTCTTCGGTCTTCTTCAAGGCCGCCTCAACCTCTTCCTTCAGACCGGCCGGGAATTGCTTGCCTTCCGCGAAGTAGGCGGTGCAGCATTCGGTAGTGATGGTGAATCCGGCCGGGACGGGAAGGCCGAGATTGCACATTTCAGCAAGGTTTGCTCCCTTGCCGCCGAGAAGATTTCGTTGGGAGGCGTCGCCGTCCGTTCCGGTCGAACCGAAGCTGTAGACGTATTTGGGTGCCATGAGTTTGAGCCTTTACACAGTGACAGGGAAACCAGTAAATATCCACAAGGCGGCGGAATGCCGCCGACCAATGCGAGCTATCGCTCAGTTGACATCGTTCGCTTCCGTTGGCCGCCTATCTTGGCGAGAAATGCCACACTCTCTAGGGTGGATAGCACGGCCCAAGGGGGGAGAAAGGGCTGCCAGCAGGGCAGCCCGAGCGACTTTGCCATAGGGGAGCGATTTTTCCCAAAGTGAAATCCGTCAATCTATCAGCGTCCCGACAAGGGGTCAAGGAGTGGCGAACGAGGCTGACGGCGTTCAAGGGAAGGTCCAGCCTCCGGCGAACCGAGCAACCCTGATCGACCTTTTCGATCGTTGCGCTGAAGCCAAAAAGCGATCCCATTTGTGGCAGACGTTCGAAGTGCTTTCTGCGTCAAAGCTTGCAGGTACCACTTCGACGCCATAGGATCGAGCACCGTGAACCTGGCCCATCCCCAACTCGACATTCTTGTCCCTTTTCCCTCCTCCACAGCAACGCTTGAATGACCCCCGAAGACGAACTTCGTAACCAAAAACTAGTCCTCGCCGCCCTGGTGATCGAGGGAGGTTTGGGGGCATTGGCAGTTTTGGCAGGTTGGTTGCTGGGAATGAACCCCCTCGACCTGGTCGCCTGGGACTGGCAAGCGATCGGCTGGGGCTCGGCAGCGGCGGCCCCTATTCTAGGGGGGCTTGTTCTCGCCGAACGGTTGCCTTTCTGGCCCTTCACGGATGTTGCGGACGCCGTCGACCAGTTGCTCCGTCCACTCTTCGAGAAATCGACCGTGCTTGAGATGGCCGCGATTTCTTTGCTGGCGGGAATTGGTGAGGAACTGTTCTTTCGAGGACTCCTTCAAGAGGGATTGGCCCGCTGGATCGGCGGTCCCTTGGGCGTGTGCCTCGCGTTGGCGGTTGCGTCGCTCCTGTTCGGGTTGCTTCACGCGATCAATTCCGCATACGTCGTGCTGGCAACCGTCATGGGATTTGTTCTTGGCGGGCTCTGGATCGTTTCGGGAAATCTCCTCGTCCCGATCGCAATGCATGCCGTCTACGACTTCCTGGGCCTGGTGTGGCTCGTCAAGGTGGAAGGGCCACACAAGACGAAGTCGGAAGGCCGAGGTTGATCGCAATCTGATTCGGAGACCGGGAGGCCATACGCAGTCGTACGCACGTGGCGTTCCACGTTGCGGACTCGGCTCTCACGATGTCCCGGTAAGGTTCCTAAGGCCTGTTCCGGCTGAGGGGGGGAAAGGCTTCCTGAATCAGGCCGATTGCCGCAGACGCCGCTGAGATTGTACGCGAAGTGTGACGTAAAACATTACGTACGTGGACGGACGTCGTTGGGGAACACGCGGGCAAGCGTCTCTTCCACACAGCATCGGAAAACATGAACGATCTTTTTTTGAGGGGACCCACCATGACTGCTCTGTGGCAAAATCTGCGCCTTGTCTGGAAACTGAGTTTGGGATTTGGACTGCTTCTGGCAATCACCATCGGAACCGGCTGGTGGACGGCCGGCGCCATTCACGAGATGGCTCGCAATTCCGACGCGGCGTTGCAGGCCCAAGCGGAAACGGCGATTTCACATCTCTTCTGGCTTGTGGGCGCCGCCTCCGTGTTGGAAGCCGCCCTCGCGTTTTGGCTTGCCAAAAACGTCCTCCGACGCATTCGCCGTTTTCGGAAAAGCGTGGACGCCCTCGCTCGGCAGGATTTCAGCCGGCGACCTGACGGCGATAGCAAGGATGAGTTGGGGGAACTCGGCGAGTCGCTCGCGAGTTGCTTCGACGCCGTCCAAGAAGCTGCCGATTCTTCCGGAGTCTGCGTGCAGAACATGAACAACCTGCCCACTCCGGTCATGGGAATCGATCGACAGTTCAACGTGACGTCGATCAACAAGGCGGGGGCCAGTGTGGTCGGGCTCACGCCGCAAGAATGCGTTGGCATGAAGTGCTACGATCTCTTCAAGACACCCCACTGCCAGACCGCCGATTGCCGCTGCGCCCAGGCCATGGAGAAAGACGGCACGTTCACGGCAGAAACCGTCGCCGATCCGGACGGGCTGAACCTTCCCATTCGCTACACCGCCGCTCCGATCAAGAACGGCGACGGCGAGATCACCGGCGCCGTGGAGTTCGTGCTCGATATCACCGAGACGAAAAAGGCGCTCGACGAGGCCCAAAAAGGGGTCGACAACATCAACAACATCCCGACGCCCATCATGACGATCGACCGGGACATGAACGTCACGTTCATGAATCCGACCGGCGCCGCCGCGCTCGGAATGACTCCGGAAGAATGCAAGGGCAAGAAATGTCACGACCTCTTCAAGACCCCCCACTGCCAGACCGCCGAATGCCGATGTGCCCAGGCCATGGAAAAAGACGGCGTATTCACGGGCGAGACGGTCGTCGATCCGGAAGGCCCGAACATCCCCATTCTCTACACCGGCGCGCCGATCAAGGACCAGAAGGGCGACATCGTGGGCGCCTTGGAGTACGTCGTTCCCATCGAGGTCGTGCAGCAGACGGATCTCGTTCAAAGCGCCCAGCGCAAGGCCGACAAGATCGCCGCGTTCCAGCGTCGGGAAGTCGAGCGGATCGCCTCTCTCATGCAAAGCGTGGCTGGCGGGGATCTGACGGAGATCTACCAAGTGGCTTCGGCCGACGAGGACACCTCCAGCGTGGCCGAGGACTTCGGGGCCATTGCCGAAGCGACAAACGCCACGCTCCGAAACCTGAAATCGATGATCGGCCAGATCACCGACAGCGCCGCCCAGTTCGGCGAGGGATCGCGAGTCATTGCCGAAAGTTCCCAGGTCCTGGCGACCGGGGCCCAAACCCAGAGCGCCAGCGTGGAGGAAGTGAGCGCCGCGATCGAGGAACTGGTTTCGTCGATCGAAAGCGTGAAGACCAACGCCGCCCAGGCCGACGCCACGGCGCAGAAAACCAACGATCTCGCCCAGCGAGGCGGTCGGGCCGTTCAGAAATCGACGGAGGCGATGGACCAAATCCGCGCCGGCTCCGAGCAGATTGCCGAGATCATTCAGGTCATTTCGGAGATCGCCGGACAGACGAACCTGCTGGCCCTCAACGCGGCCATCGAAGCCGCCCGGGCCGGCGAACACGGAATGGGCTTCGCCGTGGTGGCCGACGAAGTGAGAAAACTCGCTGAGCGGTCGAACCAGGCCGCCGGAGAGATCACGTCGCTCATCAAGGATTCGAGCGCCCAGGTCCTGGAAGGCGTCCAACTCAGCGAAGAAACCGGCCGTTCCCTGCAAGAGATTCTCGACGGCGTGGCGGAAACCGTCTCCATGATCTCGGAGATCGCCGGCTCCACCAACGAGCAGGCGACCAACGCCGCCCAGGTCGGTGAAGCGATCCAGGGAATTGCCGACGTAACCGAGCAGACGGCCGCGGGCAGCGAGCAGATGGCCTCCAGCAGCGAAGAGTTGGGGGCCCAGGCCGGCGTCTTGCGGGATCTCGTCGTGCAGTTCAAGACGGAATGACCTTTCGTTCGTGCGAACGAGGGCGTCTTCCGGCGTCTTCCGAGCGGCTGGGTCATATCTAGGACCGGCGGCCGGACCTGACGGATCTTCCAGGATTGCGACAGGAACGGGACGCCGACGGCCACGGGGAGAAGATCGCCGGGACGTCGCTCGTTCACCCCTTCGCAGAAGCCCGTGACTGGGAAAAGCCGCGGGTTTCTGTGGAGGAGCTCTTTGTATCTCCCGGATTATCCTCTTATCCGGTCACTCCGGTGAGGATTCGTCCGGCGCTTCTTTCGCGACCGCACCTTCCAGCCAGTCGATGCCGGCGCGAATCCGCCCGTACACGTCGCCTTGCCATCCGTGCCCGCCTTGGTGCGTGTTGAGTCGCACGGAAGCTCCGTATTCTTTCAGCGAGTTTTCCGCCTTCCTGGCCATCCAGAACGGGCAAACCCGATCACTCGGCGAGTGATCCAGGAAGTAGGCGTGCCCCTTGGCCGCGTCTAGCGGCGGCTGGTACTTCGGATTGAAGACCGACATGGCTATATAGGAGCCGGTAATCGGCGTGCCTTCCGTCAGCGAGATCGCGTAAGCCGCGGGCCCCCCCGACGACCATGAGAGGGTGAACAAGTAACGTGGGTCAAGTTTGTGGCGAGTCTGCACGTCGCGGATCACCGCCTCGACGAACTCCTCGGTGGAAAACTTCTGACCCTCCACCCGGTTCTCGCGAGTTGGCCAGACAATTGGTTGGTCCGGCTGCCACTTCACCGCCACCGGTTGGGCGATCAGATAATCGCCGCCAAGGGCGTTCTTGAGGATGCGGCACACGAAGGGATTGAAGTCCGCACTGCCGTCCCCACCCGGCAGGACGACCAGGAGCTTGAAACCGGCCTCGGGGGCAGAAGCGTTTTCGACGGGGCCGATGAGAAAATAGCGCATGTGGTCGTTGCCGGCGACGGCAAGGTCTTGTGAGCGAATATCCGCAACATCGGCCACGGGATCCGGTATCGCCTGCTCGTTGCCGCCAGTCGACGACGCCTTGGGTAGGAACTCGGCCTGAACGTCGTCAAACCAGAGTTTGCCCGGACCGTAGATCTGCAGGGCAATCACCACGTGCTTCGTTCCAAGAGGAACCTCGGCAATGCCCTTGTATTCCTTCCAGTCGTGTGTGACCGGTGGATCCTCTGCTTCTGTGGCGCCGATGTAGGCGATCCACTTGTACTACTAACCTCAAAGATCGTTAAGTTTTTGACAAAGTTATCAGGCAGCGGTGGCGTTAAGTTGTTGGAGCGTAGCGTGTTGTGTTTGGAGTAGGGCGGTGACGATTTGGCGGCCTTTGGTTGTCATGTGGTAACGGCGGCGTTGGGGTGATTTTCGGATAAGACCATGAGCTCGAAGGATACGAAGACGGTAAGAGACCTTCGACGCAATGCGAGCACGTTGGGTCTTGTCGTCGGACTTCGTGGGATACAGGCGGGAAGCCACATCGCGGTTGCAGAATCCTTCGATGGCCAGTTGTCCGTCGCTGATCGCTTCCAGGAGTTTCCGGTCCTGCTCGGACCATGGCCGCAAGGCGCGGTAACGTGTACCGTCTTTTCGCGTCGGACGGCACACCTTGGCGGCCAACTGAGCAACCGGCGTGGATGTATCGAGCGACGCCAGCGCTTCGGCATAACGGTCGTTGGACTGCTGAGACACCTCGGCGCGGCGATGCATATCGGCCACGCCCCTGCGCATGGGACGCCACGATTTTGGGCCGTTCGGGTCGTTTTCGGTCGAACGGTACGATTGAAAGGCGTGGGGGTTGTTGATCGTCGTTT
Source organism: Thermoguttaceae bacterium (assembly GCA_963674575.2). GTDB lineage: Bacteria > Planctomycetota > Planctomycetia > Pirellulales > Thermoguttaceae > JAAYAY01. The sequence continues at coordinate 950,136 of CAXXQT010000003.1, read as the reverse complement.
CGATTCGCAGAAGAGAACCGCCTTTATCGTATACCTTGATGGAGTTGCCGAAAGCCTGATGTTTCACGCGAACGCCTTCCGGTCGATCCTTGTAGTCGCTGATCACCTCACCCTGATAACGGCGGTCCGGACGTTTGCCCAAGAACCGCAAGACGTCACGGCTATCGAAGGTGGCAATGGCTCCGCGGGTAAGTTGTGGATAGAACTTTGCCAAGGCTTCCGAGGACGTGAAGGCAATGTCTGTGGCCCACTCCGTCTGGAAAGCCGACCAGTAGTACGACATTCCCTGGGAACGGAACATTCGCCCGTGCGCGGGATTCAGTCTTCTTGCCACGGCATCGAGCACCTTTGGCCAGTTGGTCTTGTGCATCCGGTCCATGATCGTTTGAGCCTTGGCGAAATCCTCGATCCACGGAAAGCCGTTCTTGTACCGCTCGTACGGCAGGCCGGATTCATCCATCCGTCGCGAAAGCCACTCTCGACCGTTGAGACAGACCTGGATGGGAAACGGAAACCAAGTCTGAATTCGGGCCGACATGAAGCCGAATCGAGGGTCGATCCAATAGTGGTAGAGAAACTTGCACTTGCGCGTGCGAGATATCAACTCGAGTTTCTTCTTGTCGCGGTTGCGGTAGATGTCATAAGTCTGGCAGGGTTCGACGCAAGTCAACACGCAGATCAGCCCGTCTTGCACGTCGTCATTCATAGCGATCTCGCGGGCGATTTCGTCCTTGCGATCTTTGGGCGACGCAAGATACTCCACCGGTCGCCCCGTTTCTTGAGCCGCCGCCAGCGAGGCGTCGATCAATCGTGCCGTCATGGCCTGGGCATGGTCGCCGAAGTTCTTCAACAGAACCCCCGCACGACTGAGATAACCCATCATACCCTCCACAAAGGTGAGCATCCGCAAGGTGCCACGAAGAACAATCCGGTCCCAACCGCTCAATTCTCCCGTGACGTGTTCCGCATGTTGTGGTACAAGAGCGTTCATGGCGTTCCTCTTTTGGGTAAACGTTTTCGGTTACAAAAACATTTACCTCACAAAAGGCGGAACGCCTTTTTCAATCACTTTGGTTGCGGCCGAGCGTCAGCGAGGCCGCGCTGGGTCCTAGCCAGTCGCCTTCTTTGCCAAGGAACTGCACGTCGACGACCGCCTTCGTCGCTTCCTCGGCTTTCACCTGGCAGCCAACGGCAAGCGTTGCGCTGTCGCTCTGCCAGGGCAGCATCTGACTCCACTGGGCGATAGGAAAGAAGCGGTTCACCGTCTTGTGAAGGCACAAGCTGGATGAGCTATTATGGCCGGTAGATCGATCCCAGAGACAGGCAACGCCCGAGATTACGGGCCCCTTCTTCCAACCTGTGGGCGTCATATCGCCCTCTTCCATGCCTCGGTTCATAAGCGCCAACTGCTCGCCGCACTTCGTGGAAACCTTCCCTGGACGTTTCGCTCTTGCTGGGAAATCGGGGCGAGACCCCCTTTCGTTCGTCGTCGCTTCCTGGGCGAAAGCATGCGTGATTGAGAACAGCGCGGGAGCCAACCACGACGACAAGGTTCCCCAAAGAAGTAGACCAGCCAGACCGACCAGGGCTGGCCTGAGAACTTCGGGAAAAGCGTTCTCTTTCCTGAGACGGCCGCGTGCCAGAACGGGGAAATAGTATTCGCCTGCGGAAAACACCAGCGCCACCAGGAACAGGTTGAGCAGCGTCACAAACGGAGCAATTGCCAGAAAGCCGAATACGTGCATTGCGCCCTCCAGGAGAAACATGACAAATACCCACCTCCACCTTCGCAACAAGCCGGTGATGAACAAACACTTGGCCGCGAACCACGTTATGGCCATGGGATTCTGAGGGATCATCGACAGGTTGCCGAATACTCCCTCAAAGCCCAGGTAGGCGACCACAACCCAGATTTGCCAGGGAACGCGATCGGGGGCGCCGGTTTCGTTGTCTTGCTGGCGTCCCGGATCCAGGTGTGGTGTGGACGCGATATTCTCAACCCAGGTCTTCAACGAACTCACATGCTGATAGCGCCGATCCGGATCCTCCTGCAGGGCCCGAAGAACGACGTCGTCCAGGCGTACGTCGACCTGAACGCGGCGCGACGGCGGCTCGATCGGCTTCTGCGGCAGTTCCCCGGTTAGAAGTTGGTAAAGCACGACGCCCAGCGAATAGACGTCGGCCCGGTGGTCAACCTCCTGGGGACGGTCTTTCTGCTCGGGGGCCATGTATTGCGGCGTCCCCATCACGCGATCGGCCGCCGTGAGAGTTGAGGACGGTTCCGGAGTCGCTGGCTCACCGCCCGGCGATTCGATGCTCCCCATCAGCTTGGCCAGTCCGAAGTCGGCCACCTTCACCCGTCCCTGGCGATCGACGAGCACGTTTTCCGGCTTGATATCGCGATGGACGATTCCCTGGTCGTGGGCATATTGCAGCGCATCGCAGATCTGCGGCACGATCTGCAAGGCATCCTTCGGTGAGATTCGTTTCCGTCGCAGAAGTTCTCCGAGGTTTACGCCGTCGACGAACTCCATGACGAAGTAGAAGAGGCCCCCGGCCTGCCCGAAATCGTGAATGGTGACGATCCCGGGATGGTTCAACCGGGCCATCGCCTTCGCTTCCCGCGAGAAACGCTCGGCGAAGGCTTGGTCGTCGCCGATGTCCGGTGGCAAGATCTTCAACGCAACCACTCGATCGAGTTGATTCTGCCTCGCTTTGTAAACCGCTCCCATCCCGCCCTGACCGATGAACTCGGTTACCTCCAGTTGCGGGAAGACGCCGGCCAGTTCTTCGACCTGCGGTGGGACGAAACGTGGGTTGTCACGTTCGGACGATTCGGCCGTCTCATCTGGGACAACTTTCACGCCGGTAGCCAGTCCTCCCTGGAGAAGGCATTCCGGACACAGACCGTGAGGGGCGTTGCCAGGTAAAGGTTGCCTGCAAACGGGACAAATTGCGTCATGGCTCATGGTTGCACTCCATCCCGTCTATTAAGCATTCAAGAGCAAAGGTTACAGCCCTCACAAAGAAATTACCGGCGGGCCAGTGCCCGAAACAGGTGATGTAGCTCCGATTCGGCATCCTCCGGGTCGGCTACGGCCGGTGTCCCACGAGCGAGTTCATCTCGGCATTGAGAGAACTGGTTGCGTGCGATTTCCCGAGCATCGACATGGTCACGGTCGTGACGACGAATCGGGAGCTTTTCGAGGCGATTCTGGCGGCGGGCCTTGCGAGGGCAGGCGAGCCGGGAGATTGAGAAGGTCCTTCTACTGAGAATCGCATGATCGGGCCGGATGATCGATCTTACCAACTCAACGCCAATACCTTTGGGGAGAAATGCAAAATCGCGGGGACCGGTCGTCGATCAGGATTCCGGCTCTTCCACGGTCCGCTCCTGGCTTACCGTGGGATCGCCCGACCCCGCAGGGGCTTCTCGCGAGTCGGCCGCGGCCTCCAACTGCTCCACGTCCACCTTCCCTGCCCAGTCGCCAATCGAGGCGAGATTCAGAATCCGGGCGCTGGGCGAGCGTGTCAGGGTCTCTCGGAGAACTCGGTAGAGTTCGTCGTCGAGCCCCTTGCGAATCGAGGCCTGCGGCGGCAGGGCCATTTGCAGGTGGGCGCTGAGAATGTCCAGGATGGACTCGCCTTGCAGGAAGGGCTTTCCGGTAATCATCTCGTAGACGATGCAGCCGAAGGCAAACAGGTCGACCCGGTAGTCGATCGTTTCGCCCTGAACCTGTTCCGGCGGCATGTAGCGAATGGTCCCCAGAACCTGGCCGTGAGTGGTCAAATCGGGATTGAAGTTCGACTTCGATTTCGCCAGCCCGAAGTCCATCAATTTCAACAGCCCGTCTTCCCGGATCATGATGTTTGAAGGCTTGACGTCGCGGTGGATGACGTCGAGCCCGTGGGCATAGGCGAGAGCCTGTGCCAATTGCCCCGCGATCTTCCGCACGACGTCGAGCGGCAAGGGCCCGCAACGCTTGATCCAGTGATGGAGCGTCTCTCCCGGGCAGAACTCCATGACGATGAAATGGGTTCCGAAGGCGGTGAAATGCTCGAAGACCCCGGCAATGTGCGGATGGGACAAGCCGCGGCAGATGTCGAACTCCCGTTCAAACCTGCTCAGGGCGTGCGAATCACCGACAAAGCGATGGCTCATCATCTTCAGGGCAACCTGCCGCCCCGAGGAAATCTCGGTGGCCAGGTAGACGGTTGCCATGCCTCCGCGCCCGACACCGTGCTCAACCCGGTACTTGCCAAGTGTCTTGCCCGCCAACGCGTCGAATTCGTGCTGGCCCAGACGATCGGCCATCAGCCTCCCGATCGCCGGCATCAACACCGGATGGCGTGCGGCCAGGCGACGCAGGTCGTCTGCCGGAAGGGTCAACGCGCGGACAGTGGTCTGCGCGACGATTGTGGCGGTGCAAGCCTCGCCCGAAAGGACCCCCATCTCGCCAAGAATACACGGCGCCTGGGCCGGGAACGACGTTCGCGTGTCTTCGCGGTCCAGAACGCGGACCTCCGTGTCGCCTTCCAGCAGCACCAGCAGATGGGCGGAAGGTTCTCCCTGGCGAACGAGGATCTCTCCTGCTTCGTAGGTCTCTTCCTCCATGGCCTCGGCAAGGGCCCACACCGCCTCGCGCGGAAGTTCGGAAAGAGGCCACGTCTTCGCCAGGGCAGCCGCCCTGGCCATCAGCAGTTGATGCTCAGAATCCCCCAGCGAAACTCCACACGAGACCTTTTCCGATCCCGCTTGCCGCTCCGGCGCCCCGTCGAGCGACTCCAGGGCGGAGGCGTACTGGGGAAACCGTGCGAAGCACTGGTCGAGAATCGCCGAGGTGTTACCCGGCGCGTAGGAACACTGCAGATGCACGAGCTCGAAGAGCAGCGACGCGCGGGTGCTTTCGGGAACCTCGGCCAGGTACTCCTGCACGTCGGGCCACTCTCCGGCCTGCAAAGCCCCTTCAAAACGGTCGCACAGCCGGTCAATCCGCGAGAAATCGGACGGTTCGCCGCCAGACTCGTTGGTCATCGATGTTCCTCGGTTTCCTGTGAAATCCAGGCAGGCTGACGCTCGTTCGTCGTCCTGCCGACAGTGTACCACAAAGGAGACCGGTGACCATGCCTTGCGAGTACTCGGCTGGCGGCAATTCCCATGGCACGCGTCCAGTGCCACCCAACCGACAATCTCATTCGGAAAACAGCTCCCCCACTTCCATCACAAGCTCGTCCTCAGCTCCACCGTTCCGCTCGTGGAGTTTCAACAATCCGTCGGCGTAGGTGATTCGAGCAACTCCCTGAAAATCCTCTGGGATGGGAAAGAGGAAGCAGGCGTAGGAGCGAACCTGCGTTTCGCCAGAATCAATATACTCGAAGAGCCTGCGGCCGAAGATGCGGCCCTTTTCCGTCAGCACGGGAAAGGGTTGGTGCAACCCGGTCGTGCCGAATTCCAGGCCGCGGGCAAACGGTCTCCCGTCGACCACGTGCCGCCAGGCTGCGAACCAGGGATAATCCTCCTTCTTCCAGAGATACCCGATCAGCAAGCCTCGGCCGGGTGTGCCGGCCGTGGTCCATCCGTACGCGCCGTCGATCGCATAGGAAACGACCTTCGGGTTGGGGTCGTTGGTTAGATGGCGAAGATCGACGGCGTTGCCCTCTTCGGTGAGCGCTTGCGGCCAGTGGACCGTCGGTTCTTCCGGATTCGGCAGACTCCCTCCTTGCGCAAAACCTTTGCCGCCGTTGGCATCGACGAGGGTCGTCGCATCGAGGAAGGGAGGACCGATGGATGGATGTTGGACCATGTTGTAGACGCGTCCCAACTTGTTGTCGTTGGTCACCGCTTCGCTCACGGTGAAACAGGCGGTGTCTTCGATCAGGCGGATCTGCCGCTGTACCGATAGACCGGCGAGAGGCAGGACCGCACTCATCTTGGCGTGAATGAACTTGCCCTGCCGGCCGGCATCGTTCTCCACCTTCCACGGCACAACGGAGGCTTCGCCGTGCCAGCCCATGCCGTTGGCTTGTTCAGCCTCCGTGGCCGGTCCCCAACGATCGAGGCAGAGAAAATGTCCCATCGAACGCGGGTCGGGTGGCGGCGGATCGTCCGGGGTCTCACCATGCGACCAGGAATCCCAAGAAAGCGGATTGAGCTGCTGGTCGTTCAAACGAAAACTGCTGATCGCCCCGCCGGCAAGATCAACGACAACGGTCGCTTTCTCCCCTGTTAAGACGATCGATCGACGCCCGTTGACCGTCTCAACTGCGTCGGCCTCTGCCCAGGCCGCTACAATCGAGATGAGTGCCAGAATGACCGTGATTGCCTCTCGAAGGTGCACTTGTTTGCTCCCGTTCTATTTGCCACTCGGCGTCTCGCCAGTGCCTTCTAACCGCCGGGCTATTATCCTATCGGTCGTTCATCGGACGAACAAGCCGGACGGCGTTGTGAGCAGTGAGCGGTGAGCTTTGAGCAGTGAGCGTTGAGCGGTGCGTTTTGAATGACGGGTGGCCCAGGCTCTTGCAGCCTGGGGTAGCTCTGCCGCAAGAGGCCTGATCCTCCATCTGAAGGCCATCCGCAGCCCCGTTCGCTTCCCTGTGGACGAGACGGTTGTACTTGTCGTAAACTTGATTTGCCCCCACCCTTGAGGTGGCAATAATGGAAGCTGGCAATGTCTCCGAGAATCGATGCGAGGTGAAATCAGTGTCCCATACCATTCGCAACCGTCTGGTAATGCTGGCCTTTCTGGCACTGCTTTTCTCGGCAACGTCCGCGTGTACCCGTCCCAACGACCAGCCGCCCCCCACGGAGGACCGAATCGTGAATCAGAACGCCGACCAGACAACCCCGCCCCGGTCGGACTCGGAACCGGGAAACAGCCCGGTCGAAGAGACGACAGAATCGGCCACCTTCGGCGCCGGCTGCTACTGGTGCGTCGAGGCCGTCTTCCAGCAGCTCGAGGGGGTCGTGTCCGTCGAGTCCGGGTTCTCCGGCGGAACGGTCGAGAATCCAACCTACAAGGAGGTCTGCACGGGCACGACGGGCCACGCCGAAGTCTGCCAAATCACCTTCCGCCCGGAGGTTATCTCCTTCGAACAACTCCTGGAGGTCTTCTGGAAGACCCATGATCCGACCACCCGGGATCGCCAGGGACACGATGTGGGAACCCAATATCGCTCGGCGATCTTCTACCACAACGAGAATCAGAAGAGGCTGGCCGAGGAGTACAAGCAAAAGCTCGACCAGTCCGGTGCGTTCTCCGGCCCGATCGTGACCCAGATCGTGCCCTTCGAGAAGTTCTACAAGGCCGAAGACTACCACCAGAACTACTTCCGCGACAATCCCGAGCAATCCTACTGCCGCGCCGTGATCGGCCCCAAGGTCGAGAAATTTCAAAAGGTCTTCGCCGACAAGCTGAAAGAGAAGTGAGGCTTCGGCCGGCCCACTACTCCTTCTTCCTTCGACATTCCTTGTTCGATGTTCTGCGGTTCATTCGTCCCCGAGTCCGTACTGCTCCAGTTTCTTTCGCAGCGTGGTGCGGTGCAGGCCGAGATGGCGAGCGGCGGTGGCGCACTGGCCGTGGAAATGGGCCATGGAGGCCTTGAGCATCGGGGGTTCGACCAGGCCGAGCAAACGCTCGTAAAGATCGTCGACGTCGCCTGCTTCGAGTTGGCTTTCCGCCCATTGGCGGATGAGGCCGGGCAGGGCGTCGCCCTGGGCCGCGGCGGCTGTCACCGACGCCGGGGCCGGCGGCGGCAGATGCTCCGGCATGATCGCTCCGCTCCGCGCCAGGACGATCGCGTGTTCGATCGAATTGCGCAGCTCGCGAACGTTGCCGTACCAGGGCAGACGCTCCAACTCGGCGGCGGCCTCCTGCGACAGACGCGGTGAGGGCTGCCCCGACCGCGACGCAAGCAGGGCGAGAAAATGCTCGGCGAGAGGCTGGATGTCCTCACGCCGGTCGCGCAGCGGCGGCATCTCGATCTCGAAAGCCACCAGGCGGAAGTACAGATCGTGACGAAACTCGCCCCGGGCCACCAACTCCGGAAGGTTCTGATGAGTGGCCGAAATCACGCGGAAGTCGGAGTGGATCGGCACGTTCGAGCCCACCGGCTGCACCTCGCCCTGCTCGAGCGCTCGAAGAAGCTTGACCTGGAGCGGCATGGGGATGTCGGCCACCTCGTCGAGGAAGATCACGCCCCCGTCGGCCTGGGCGAGCAGACCGGTCCGGGCGCCTTCCGCACCGGTGAAAGCGCCGCGAACGTGCCCGAAGAGCTCGCTCTCGGCCAGGGAAGGACTCAGCGACGCAAGGTTCACGGCGACGAAGGGCCCGTCCGCACGGCGACTGTGGCGGTGGATGGCCCGCGCGGCCAGGTCCTTTCCCGTACCGCTCTCCCCACGGATATGGACACACGTTTCCGTTGCCGCCACCAGGGCAATCCGCTTGAAAACATCCTGCATCGCCGGCGACGTGCCGACGATCTGGCCGTGCTCGCTTGCTTCCGTCGCAGGGGGACGTTCCGCAACCACCTCCCGGCTTGCCAACGCCCTGGCAAGCGTGTGCTCGGCGGTTTGCAGATCGAAGGGCTTGGTGATGTAGTCGAAGGCTCCGTTCCGCACGGCGGTGACGGCCGTCGACAGCGCCCCGTAGGCCGTCACGATGATGATGGGAACCGGCCCCAAAATCTCTCGAAACCGCTCCATGGCTTCCAATCCGTCCATGCCCGGAAGGCGGACGTCGAGAACGACGGCCTCGGGACGAACCTGCCCGGCAAGCTCCAGACCCTCTTCGGCGGTTGAAGCTGTTTTGGGGTCGTGCCCCATTTCGCCGACAAGTTCCGACAAGCCCCAACAAATGCTCGGCTCGTCATCCACAATCAACACGCATGCCATGATTGGTCTTCCCGGGATCTACTTCCTTGGTTCGGAGGCCGGCAGGCGAACGACGAATACGGTGAAGCCGTCGGCGCGCAGCCATCGGATCGATCCGCCATGGGCCTTGGCAATCTGCCGCGAAAGGTGGAGCCCAAGTCCCGTCCCCTCCGGTTTTTCGGAAACGAAGGGTTCGAAGATCCGCTCCTGGGTGGCGACCGCTGGGCCGGGACCGGAGTCCTTCACACGAATCTCGGCCTGGTCGTTGTCCACAAGGCCCGTCTCCACGATCACCACGGCATCGCCGTCCCGCATCCCTCGCGTGGCCTCCAAGGCATTCAGTAGAAGGTTCAACGTCAGTTCCCGCAAGGATTGCCAGTCGCCCTTCACCCGAACGGGGCCGGACGGATCGCTTGTTTCCAGTCGCACATGGGCATGATCGAAGGCCGGGCGAACCAACTGCAAGGCCCCTTCCACCACCTCACCCAGGTCAAGCACGACCGCCGGCTGCGTCGTCCGGCCTCCCAGTTGCAGAAACTTGCGAATGAACGATTCCATCAACTCAAGCTGGTGGAGCGCTGTGGCGAGCGACTCGCTCGTCGCCGCTTCCGGTGTTCTCCGCTGGAAGATCTCGATGGCCAGGCGGGCTCCCGTCGCCGCGTTGCGCAGCGTGTGCGCCATGCCCGCTCCAAGCTGATCCAACGTGCGAAGCTGCTCGTTCTGCCGAACCTCCTCCTCGTACTGCTTGAGCTGCTCCGTCATCCGGTTGATCGACTTCGCCAGATCCGCCAACTCGTCATTTCGGGTCGTCGCAACCACCGGATCGAATCGTCCCGCCGCAATCCGCTCGGATTGAGCACGGAGGGCCTCAATGGGACGCACAAGCCAACCGGCAATCAGCGTGGTCAGCCCCACGGCCAGCAGTATTGCCACGATCCCCGCCCCCACGATTGGCATGGCCACGCGTCGGGCGACAGCCCACCACTGGTCCTTGTTGTAGAGCACAACAAGCTGTTGCCCCTGGGAAGTGCCGGCATCACGAGCTACCGGGACAAGGTGGGCGAAGTACGCTTGGCCTGCCAATTCGATCTCCTTGGCTTCCGCCAACGTGTCCATCGGTTGGCGAGGCGGTTGCGACAAGAGGAGTTCGCGGTCCGCGTCGCTCAGGGCAAGGGTCGTCAGCACAACCTCGCGCTGGGCGCCAAGCAACACGTACTCCGCGCCCGAAAGGCCCCGCATTTGACGCAAGATGCTCTCCGTCAGCGGGTAGTTGGCCTGCGAAAGGGTTTTTTCGATTCGGCTCAACTCCTCGGCCTTGTTCCGGGCTGCCATCGACAGAGCAAGGTAGATGCTCGCCGCACAGGCCAGCACGATCGCCGTGGTGGCCACCAGCAGCGTTGCGAGCATCAGTTGGAGGCGAATCGGGCAACGCATGGAGGTGGGGCATGCCGGTAAGGGGGAGTCGGACTGGCCGACACCGGTGTCGAAGAATTCAGCACCTGGGCTCCCAGACACCAGGGCGGAGATTACCTCCACTCTAATCGGAAATCGCGAAAAAGGCACCCTGGCAGCCCCGGCAGAAGTCGCGGGGACTGGTCCATTTTTCGGTCAGCAAGGCACTTTGGCGCATCCTGCGCTGCACGAAAACATGGACCTGTCCCAATCCTTCATGACTCCCGGCAGCCCCGGCAGCGGCCCCCAAGCGGGAAGGAAAGGATTTCAGCCTGTCTGGGCGCAGCGTTTGCTATACTTAAGTGCTTGTGGGATGTCTGGATCGGCGACGACCTGGATCAATCCGCAAGGCCGCCGCGGAGGCAACAGCGCACGGAACCCCTTCCGTAACGCGCTGAAGTTGGGTCGGGGAGTGCCAATTTCCCCCCGAAAAGACGACCTGACTTGTCTGCGGCGGCTTGTTTTGTATCCGCACAATGCCCTCGCACGACGCTCCTGTTCCCTTCACGGAGAAGCAATCATGACCAAAACGCTTGCGCGTCTGGCAATCTGTGTTGCCGCGATCTCGACAGCCCTTGGAATTCAGTATTCTCTCGCCGCCGAACCGGCTTCCGGACCCCAATGGGCATCCGTCGTGAACCGCGGCGTCAATTTCCTCTCGCAACACGGGCAGGCCCCCGACGGTTCCTTTAGCAGCCAGGCGGGCATCGGCGTCACCGGCCTGGCGGTCACGGCCATGATCGAAAGCGGACGACCGCCCCAGGATCCTGCCGTTGCACGGGGCCTTCGCTACCTGGAACAGTGGGTACGCCCCGACGGCGGAATCCACCAACCCGACTCTCTCTACCGCAACTACGAAACGAGTGTGGCCGCGCTGTGCTTCGCGACCGCCAATCGCGACAAGAAGTACGACGACGTGATCCGCCGCGCGGAAGCCCGCCTCAAGGGTATGCAGTGGGACGAGAGCGAAGACGTCGACGTGTCGAACCTCAACTATGGCGGTGCCGGGTACGGCAAACACGAACGGCCCGACCTGTCCAATACGTCGTTCCTCATCGATGCCCTGAAAGCCTGCGGAACCGGCCCCGACGACGAAGCGATCCAGAAGGCCCTGATCTTCGTTTCCCGGTGCCAGAATCTGGAAACGGAACACAACACGACGCCCTTTGCCGCCAAAATCAACGACGGCGGGTTCTACTACACCTGCGCCGCCGGAGGCCAGACGAAAGCCGAACTGACCGCCGACGGCGGACTTCGCAGCTACGCCTCCATGACCTACGCCGGCCTGAAAAGCATGCTCTATGCGGGGCTGGGTCCCGACGATCCTCGCGTGGCCGCTGCCACCAAATGGATCGCACGGCACTATGACCTCAAGTCCAACCCGGGCCTCGGCCAGATGGGCCTGTACTACTACTACCACGTCTTCGCCAAGGCCCTCGACGCGACCGGCGTCGACACCTTCGAGGACGCCAACGGCGTGAAGCACGACTGGCGGAAAGAACTCCTGGCCGAACTCGCCTCACGCCAGCAGCCCAACGGCTCCTGGATCAACGAGAATTCCCGCTGGATGGAAGGCGATCCGAACCTGGTGACCGCCTACGCCCTCATGGCCCTCTCCTACTGCAAACCGTAAGTCGAAGTAGAATAGCCGGGCTGAAGTGGAATAGCCGGGCTCTTGAATTGTCCACCTCATGTCTGGCAGCCTGACCGTGGAGGTGGCGGAGCTAGCCCGGCTCTTGTTTTCAACCATCACCGACTTCAGAAGCCCGGCTGCAAATCAGCCGGTTCTCGTCGCTGTAACGCCTCCTCGGAACCCTACGGTAGCAGCCGGGCTGAAGCAGCATAGCCGGGCTCTTGAATTGACCACTTCAGCCTGCGCAGCCCCACCGGTTGAGCATCAACCGTAGCCCGGCTCTTGGTCCCAAGTGCCACCGACTTGAAAAGCCCGGCTGCAAATCAGCCGGTTCTCGTCGCTGTAACGCCTCCTCGGAACCCTACGGTAGCAGCCGGGCTGAGCCCCGACTACGCCTTCCAGATCTTCTCCCGCCCTTCCTTCACCGAGACAGTGGCGTTGCGCGTATCAACCACGAGGGACGCATTCTGGACGACGAAGTCGTAGTCGTAGGCCGAGTGGTCCGTGGCGATGAGGATGCAGTCCTGCCCGGCCAGGAACTCGGGGGTCAACTCGCAGCTTGCCATGGCGGGCAGATCGTAATGCCGCATCGAGGGCAGGGTCGGAACATGGGGGTCGTTGTAGGTCAGTTCCACCCCCGAGGCCAGCAGCAATTTCATCAACTCAAAGGACGGGCTTTCGCGAGGATCGTCGACGTCCTTCTTGTAGGCCACGCCAAGCATGCAGATCTTGCTTCCCTTCAGGGGCTTCGCCGCCTCGTTCAACGCCTCGGCCGTCTTGTGAACCACGTATTGGGGCATGCTCGTGTTGATCTCGCCCGCCAACTCGATGAATCGTGTGTTCATGCCGTGGCGCCGAGCAACCCAACTCAGGTAGAAGGGGTCGATCGGAATGCAGTGCCCTCCCAGACCTGGTCCCGGATAGAATGCCTGGAACCCGAACGGCTTGGTCTTGGCCGCGTTGATCACTTCCCACACGTCGATTCCCAACCGGTCGAAGAGGACCTTAAGCTCGTTGACCATGGCAATGTTGACCGAGCGGTAAGTGTTCTCCAGAATCTTGCAGGCCTCCGCCGCTTCGCAACTGGTGACCGGCACGGTCCGCACCACGGCCTTGCTGTAAAGCGACTCGGCCAGACGAACGCTCGCCGGTTCGATGCCGCCCACAACCTTGGGAATTCCGTCGGCCGAAAAGTCCGGGTTGCCCGGATCCTCCCGTTCGGGACTGTAGGCCAGAAAGAAATCCTCGCCTACGGCAAGCCCGCTCTTGGCCAGGATCGGCAACAGCACGTCACGCGTGGTGCCCGGATAGGTCGTGCTTTCAAGCACCACGATCTGCCCCGGACGCAACGTTGCGGCGATGGCTTGCGTGGTCGACTCCACATAAGCCAGATCGGGATCTCGACTGTCGTTCAGCGGAGTGGGCACGCAGATAAGCAGGGCGTCGGCTTCGGCCAGACGCGCCATGTCGGCCGTGGGTTCCAGCGAACCGTTGCCCACGATCTCGGCGATCCACTCGGACGAGATGTGGCCGATGTAGCTCTTGCCCGCCACCAGGGCATCTACCTTGGCCTGGTCGACGTCAAAGCCGAGCGTCTTGTACCCGGCCCCGATGAAGGCGCGAATCAGGGGCAGCCCCACGTAGCCGAGACCGATGATGCCGATCTTGGCCGTTCTGTCTTCAATTGCCTTGCTGAGGGAAGTTTCCATCTGAGCCATAGGTCTTCGTCCGCAGAATGAGTGAGGTCAAGCAAGAAAAGCCAAGCGTCCTTGCAGCACCGCGCCGCAACGAAAGCATCCCATCGAGATTAGTCGAAGAACGTCCCGACAGGGCCCCCCAGACGAACCGGATTCGCAAAAACCGAACCTCCAAAGGTGCGGTTTCGCCGATTCTATCGCCAAGGACCACACGCTCGAAGGGGGGCTGCCGGACAGTTTCCCTCGATCACCCCTGGATCATCGCCTTGAACTGGCCAAACAGGTAGTTGCTGTCGTGAGGACCGGCCGACGCCTCGGGGTGATACTGGACACTGAAAGCCGGGACTTTCGTGTGGCGGACGCCCTCAATCGTGTCGTCGTTCAGATTGATGTGAGTCACTTCCAGATCGTCCGGGAGGCTGTCGCCATCCACGGCGAATCCGTGGTTCTGGCACGTGATCTCGATCCGGGTATTGTTGAGATTCTGCACCGGCTGGTTCGCGCCCCGGTGGCCGAACTTGAGTTTGAACGTCTTCGCTCCGGCGGCCAGGCAAAGCAGTTGATGCCCCAGGCAGATGCCGAAGATCGGCTTCTTGCCCAGCAGCCCGCGGATCGCTTCCTGAGCGTAGGTGATGGGTTCCGGATCACCGGGGCCATTTGAGAGGAACACGCCGTCGGGATCCAAGGCCAGGACGTCCTCGGTCGTGGCTGTGCCGGGCAGGATCGTCACCCGGCAGCCCATATCGAACAGGTGTCGCGCGATATTCCATTTCATCCCGTAGTCGAGGGCCACCACGTGCGGCGCCTTTTCGTCGACCGGTTGCGCGGCGGCGCCGTCCAGCTTGGACCAGGGATTGAGCGGCTCGTCCCAGGAAGTTGCCTGTTCCGGAATCACCTCGCGGACCAGGTCGCGTCCCACCAGGCCGGGACTGGCCTTCGCCTTGGTCACCAGGCTCATGTCATCCAGGTCGGTGGTGGAAAGGATGCCGTTCATGGCCCCCTGGATCCGCAAACGCCGCACCAGCGACCTCGTGTCGATCCCCTCGATCCCCACAATTCCGTGGCGATCGAGATATTCGTGGAGATCGCCGTCCGACCGAAAATTGCTCGCCCGCCGACTCTGTTCCTTCACGATGAACCCGGCCAGATGGGGCTTGCCGCTTTCCACGTCTTCCGCGTTCACTCCGTAGTTGCCGATCTCCGGATAGGTCATCGTCACGATCTGCCCACGATAACTCGGATCCGTCAGAATCTCTTGATACCCGGTCATCGACGTGTTGAAGCACACTTCTCCGTCGACTTCGCCTTCTGCTCCAAAGGCCTTCCCCGTGAAAACCGTTCCGTCTTCCAGTGCAAGCTTCGCGGTTCGTTGCATGTTCCCGTTCACCGTGTCAGTCGTATCTCGCGGGGCGTTTTCCGATACTATCGCGGTCCGCGACGTGGTTTGTACGCTTTGCCGAAAGCGAAAGTCCTTCTCCACTCACAGTGTCCTCAAGTGGCGCCGGAAAGGAACCCGATAGGGTTCTAGCGGCTGTGGGTCTATGAGCAGGTTGGAGACTCCCTACTTTACCTTCTCATTCAGCCGAAACACCGAGGGCTCTCGTGCCGGCGATCGAGAGTCCTCATTTTTTGCGCCTCGCCTCACGAAGGGAGACGTCCGCAACAGGTCCAACCCCTTATTTTAGCGTGTCAGGCAGCGGGGCAATAGGTCCTCAATCGGGCACAGCCCCCCATGCTCAGCCGGATCGACCTAGGCAACGCCCAATCTGACGCACGGCCTGGCGAAGTCGCGCCTCGTTCTCCACCAGCGACATCCGCAGATAGCCCTCGCCGGCCGGGCCAAATCCGGCTCCGGGGCTCACGGCCACGTCCGCTTCCTCCAGCAGTTTCATGGCGAAGTCGATCGACGACATCTTGCTCGACCACTCTTCCGGCATCTTGGCCCACACGAACATGGTTGCCCGGGGCCGGGTGATGGGCCATCCGAGTCGCTCCAGTCCGTCGCAGAGGGCGTCGCGCCGGCTCTGGTACACCTGGGCCTGACGCTCCACGGCCGCGTCCGTGTGCCGCAGGGCCATGATCGCCGCAATCTGGATCGGCGTGAACATGCCGTAGTCGTAGTAGCTCTTGATCGTTCCCAGGGCTCGGATCATCTCCGAATTTCCCACGCAGAACCCCACGCGCCAGCCGGCCATGTTGTAGCCCTTGCTCATCGTGGAGAACTCGACCCCCACCTCCTTGGCGCCAGGCGTAGCCAGGAAGCTGGGGGGCTTGTAGCCGTCGAAGGCCACGTCGCCGTAGGCGAAGTCGCTGATCACGAGAAAGCCATACTTCTTCGCCAGTTTGACCACGTCGACGAAGAACTCGGGCTCAATGGTCGTTGCCGAAGGATTGTGGGGGAAGTTGACAATCAACAACTTGGGTTTGGGGTAGAGGTGCTGGCAGGTGAAGGCCACATTCGACAGGTACTTCTCCGGATCGGCCACGTCCAGCAGAATCTCGTTTCCGGCGGCCAGGGCAACCGCATAGATGTGGGCCGGGTAACTCGGTGCGGGCACGATGGCCGTGTCGCCCGGGCCCATCAGGGCCAGGCACATGTGGCTGAACCCATCCTTCGAGCCGAGGCAGACAATCGCCTCGCTGACCGGGTCGACGCGAACGCCGTAGTGTTTGAAATACTTGCTCGCCACCTCGCGACGGAGGCTCGCCAGGCCGAGGGCCTGGCTGTAGCCGTGATTTTTCGGATCCCGCGCCGCCTCGGCCAACTTTTCCACGACCAACGACTCGGGGGGGTCGGAGGGATTTCCCATGCCGAGATCGATCACGTCGTCGCCCGCTCGACGCTTCTCGTACATCAGCTTGTTGATCCGGGCGAACAGGTAGGGGGGAAGACGCCGCACCCGATCCGCCACCGGTATGGAGAACTCCGGGCCTCGATCGGCCGGTTTGGGGTCGTCGCTCATATTTCGGCCGTAACCTCAGAAAGGAAAGGAGCTTTCGAACTCGCCGCTGCAGCACAATGCATGATGCAGCATAGACAGAGGACTGTAAAGTGGAGCCCCAGGTTCGGAGCCGACGTCGTCTGAGTTGCTGGCGCCGCCCTTGTCCTTACCGCGAACACGAACGGGATCAACGTAGCCAGAACAGGACCGTTTACGGTCCTTTTCCGCCGCAGGCGGTCCTAGGACCGTGCTTTAGCACGGGTCCGTGAAGCACGACACCCTCCCCCCCCCTCTCATCCCTGCCGCCGCCTCCGGCGGCGGCAGGGATGAGAGGGGGGGGCGAGAGATTCGTTAATCGACCCGCCGTAAACGACGGGCCTAATACCGCCTACGGAGGGGAACGACCATAAATGGGCGTTAATTGACCCCGAATGCCGCCGTTGACTTGTGGGTAAGGACAAGGGCATCGGAACCAATCGTGCTTTGAAGGCAAGTTGTGCATGCCCCCTGAATGTGCTACTCTGAGTACGCTGTCTGGTGGTTCCCAACAAAGGAGTCCTGCGATGAAACACAACGCCTCCATTTCGATCCTGCTCATGGTGGCGATCACGGCAACCAGCCAGGCCGCCGCGCCCCATCAGGCCAACGGCATCAAGATTGGCGAGGTGGACCAGACCAGTGCCATCGTCTGGACGCGGACCACCGCCGTAGCCCAAGCCGATCCGTCGATCGAAAATGCCGCGCCCGGCGCGGCGGGGGAAGTGCGGGTCACATGCTGGCAGAGCACGCCTCGTGAGGAAGTGTTCGCCTCCCCCTGGACCGCCACCGATCCCGATCGCGACTTCACCCATCAGTTCGCCCTCCAGGGGCTGAAGCCCGGCACGGCCTACGAATTGCTCGCCGAAACTCGCGCGCCCGGCAGCGGCGAGGTGGCCAGTCACGTCGAGGGCCATTTCCGCACGGCCCCGGCGCCCGACGCTGCCGTGCCGGTTCAGTTCGTCGTCGTCACCTGCCAAGCCATCGGCTCGGCCGACTGCGGCGATTCCGGTCACAGCCCCTACAAGTTGATTCCCAAGCTCGACGCCGATTTCTTCGTTCACACGGGCGACATCGTCTACTACGACAAGGCGCCCCTCTGCAAAGACATGGAGCATGCCCGGTGGAAATGGAACCGCATGTACGGGTTCTTCTTCAACCGCGATTTCCACCCGACGATCGCCGCCTACTTCATGAAAGACGATCACGACACGCTCAAGAACGACTGCTGGCCCGGCCAGAAGTACGGCGACTTCACCTGGGAGCAGGGCCTGGCCGTCTTCCGCGAACAGGTGCCCATGGGCGAGAAGACCTATCGTACCGTTCGCTGGGGCAAGGACGTGCAGGTCTGGATGACCGAGAATCGCGACTTCCGCAGTCCGAACAAGGCGCCCGATGGCCCGGAGAAGACGATCCTGGGAGCCGAACAAAAGGCCTGGCTCAAGCGGACAGTGGAGCAGTCGGATGCCACGTTCAAGTTCCTCATCATGCCCGGTCCGCTGGTCGGACCCGATAAGCGAGGCAAGGCCGACAACCACTGCAACGCCTGCTTCCAGCATGAAGGCGATGAGTTGCGTGAGTTCGTCGCCGGACAAAAGAACATGTTCGTCATCAACGGCGACCGCCACTGGCAGTACTTCTCCGTCCATCCCGAACTGGGAATCCGCGAATTCGGCTGCGGCCCGATCAACGACATCCACGACTACGGCGGGAATCCAGGCTTCGTGCCCAAGTACCATCGCTATTTCTCGGGCGGCGGCGGATGGCTGACCGTTTCCGTCTCGCACGAGCGCGGCCGCCCCGTTGCCGTTGCCCGCTGGTACCAAACCGGCCCCGACATGGAAGAGCCCATGATCCGGTACGAGACGACGTTTGTTGCCGAGTAACCTTCAGCGAGGTTCCATTGTGACGCAGCGTCCCCGGGAACCGTTCGTCGACTACGTCGACATCCTGCACGATCGGTTCACGCTCGAGTCGACCTATGTGCGCGAACTCCCCGCGGTCCGGGCAACCAAACGATTGAAGCTCCACCCCAAGGTTACCTACTTCGTGGGCGAGAACGGCTCCGGTAAGTCGACCCTCCTGGAGGCCATCGCCGTGGCCGACGGCTTCAACGCGGAAGGAGGTACGCGAAACTTCAACTTCGCAACACGGGCGTCCCACTCCGACCTCTACAAGTGGATCCGCCTCGGACGATGCGTGCGAGGCAAGCGACGCAGCGACGGCTTCTTCTACCGGGCCGAGAGCTTCTATAACGTCTCGACCGAGATCGAGCGACTCGGCGTGGCGACCTACGGCGACGTGTCCTACCACGATCAGTCGCACGGCGAGGCCATGCTCCACCTGTTCACCGATCGGCTCCGCGGTGACGGCCTGTACCTGTTCGACGAGCCCGAGGCGGCCCTCTCGCCCCAGCGGCAACTGGCTTTCCTGGCCGCCATGCACGGACTGATCGAGAAGGAATCGCAGTTCGTCATCGCCACTCATTCGCCCATCATCATGGCCTATCCCGAGGCGACCATCTATCACTTCGACGCCGACGGCATCCACGAGATTCCCTACGAAGACACGGAGCACTATCGCGTCACCCGGGCCTTTCTGATGCGTCGCGAACCGATGCTACGCGAGTTGTTTTCCAGTGAGTAGCACCGAGGATTCTCCGCAGAGTACCGGATACTGGGTAGCACCGATGATTTTCCGCGAAGCGTTCTCCATTGCGAACGACTCATTCGGAAAATCGTCGGTGTCGCCTTGGCGACAAGAGGACATCAGCGAAAGACGGGATTCACCATGGAGGACTTATTGCGTAAAACCACCGGTGCTACCCAGTTGAGACGGGGCAACGGACGACCGGGTAGCACCGATGATTTTCCGCGAAGCGTTCTCCATTGCGAACGACTCATTCGGAAAATCGTCGGTGTCGCCTTGGCGACAAGAGGACATCAGTGAAAGACGGGATTCTCCATGGAGGACTTATTGCGCAAAACCATCGGTGCTACCCGGTGGTGCTCCTCGATGGAAAGCGAGCAGAAGAGCCTCTTGTTGCTGACGCAACACCGACGATTTTGCGAAAGCGTCCGTGAAGATGGGGGGGCCTGTTCCGCAAAATCATCGGTGCTACCCGGGAGCCGATGCTACGAGTTCTCCGTGTAGACCTTACCGCCCAAAGAACTACAACTTCGGCGACAGCCCCTCCGCAATCAGCCGCAACTTCTCCCGCGTAATGACCCGGACGTGGCTGCCGTCCAGTTCTTCGATCACGCCGACGTCCACCAGCTTGCGAAGGGTGCGAGAAAAGGTCTCACTCGTCAGGTTCAAATGGCTTGCCAGGTGGCGTTTGAGGCTAGGCAACTCGATCGTGTCGTTCTCGTCCGCCTCGCCGTTGAGCAGGTAGCGGGCAACTCGGCCCACGGCGTCGCGCAAGACCACGTCGCCCATGAGCCCCACGAGATGCTGCACCCAGTAGGAAAAACTGGTGATCATCTGGAGACAAAGTTGATGATCCTCTTCCAGGGCCTGCCGGAAAAGGTCCCGAGGAAGAAGCACGCACTCCGTGTCCGACACCGCTTCGGCGTTTGCGGGTAATCGAAAACCGCCGATGGCGGCCACTTCCGCGAAGGTGTCCCCCGGACCAACCATGTGGAGGGTGTGCTCCTTGCCGCTGCCTCCCGTCTTGAAAACCCGCACCAGCCCGGAGCCCACCACGTAGACGCCCGGACATTCCTGGTTTTCACAGAAAATCCGCGTCCCCTTGTCGAATTTCACGATCCGGGCGATCCGCAGCAGCCGGTGAAAGGCCTGGTCCTGAACCTCGGCAAAGAAACGGCAACTGTGGAGGATTTCGGCAACGTTCAGTGGCATGGGAAGGCTTCTCTGGAAAGAATTTGCACGAAATTGCAGGGGCCCTTGATGCAGATCAAGGGCCCACACCGGCCGGACACGTAGGATTGTTTTCGACGGGTCGGAAAAACCGGCGTGATTATAGAACGGACCGCTGCCACCGGCCACCGCCTGCCAACTACCGAATTTCCTTTCCAGAGGAGTCGATGACCATGTTCTGCAACCAATGTGAACAGACCGCCAACTGCACCGGATGTGTATCCAGTCCCGGCGTGTGCGGCAAGAACGAAGACGTCCAGTCTCTTCAGGAGACGCTCCTTTACGGCGTCAAAGGCATGTGTGCCTACGCAAACCACGCCAGGCGGCTCGGCAAGAGCGACGAGGCCGTCAGCGCCTTCGTGGAAGAGGCCCTTTTTTCCACTATGACCAACGTGAACTTCGACGTTCCCTCCATGCTCGAACTGGTCCTCGAATGCGGCAAACAGAACCTTCGCGTCATGGAACTCCTCGACGAGGGCCACACCGCGCGTTTCGGCGCCCCGTCGCCGGCGCCCGTTCAGGAAGGCACGCAAGCCGCCCCGGGCATCCTCATCTCGGGCCACGACCTGCTCGATCTGGACAACCTGCTCAAGCAGTGCGAAGGCACGGATGTGAAGGTCTACACCCATGGCGAAATGTTGCCGGCCCACATGTATCCCAAGCTCCGCGAGCATCCCAACCTGGCCGGCCACTACGGCGGCGCTTGGCAGAAGCAGCGCCGCGAGTTCGACGCCTTCGCCGGCCCCGCCCTCGTTACCACCAACTGCGTCGTACTGCCCAAGGAGAGCTACGCCGGCCGCCTCTTCACCACCCGCGTCACCGCCGTTCCCGGCGGGACTCGGATCGTCAATGAGGACTTCTCCCAAGTGATCGCCAAAGCCAAAGAGTGCGGGCCTCTTCCGGAGAATCCCGGCCCTTCGCAGACTGTGGGCTTCCACCACAGCGTCATCCTCAACATCGCCGACACGATCGTCGAGGCGGTCAAGGGCGGCAAGATCAGCCACTTCTTCCTGATCGGCGGTTGCGACGGCGCCGAAGTGGGCCGCAACTACTTCAGCGACTACGCCCAGGCCACGCCGGCCGACTCGTTCATCCTCACCCTGGGCTGCGGCAAGTACCGCATCCGCGACTACGACTACGGCGAGTTGCTGGGGCTGCCGCGTCTCTTGGACATGGGCCAGTGCAACGACGCCTACGGCGCCATCAAGGTGGCCGTCGGCCTGGCCGAGGCCTTCAACTGCTCCGTGAACGACCTGCCCCTGACGCTCGTCGTCTCCTGGTTCGAGCAGAAGGCCGTTGCCGTCCTCCTCACGCTCCTCTATCTCGGCGTGAAGGGAATCACGATCGGCCCCAAACCTCCCGGATTCGTCAGCCCCGGCGTGTTCAAGGTCCTGCAAGAAAAGTTCGACCTCCGCCTCACCGGCGACGCCCAAACCGACCTCCAAACCGCCCTCGCAGGATAATCCCATCGGGTACCGGGGTAGCACCGATGATTCTCCGCAGAGGGTTTTCCATTTCGGACAACTCATTCGGAGAATCGTCGGTGTCGCCTTGGCGACAAGAGGATTTCAGGGAAGGACGGGATTCATCATGGAGGATCTATTCCGGGTAGAGTCGAGAGGTGGCGCGGTGGGTTAGGCTTCGGCATAATTCTGGGTCGGGGTTTCCCCGTCTGTGTCTCAATAGCCGCATGCCGTACTCCGTTTCCACCTCCCGCTCATCAAACCGGACGTGCGATTTTCCCGCTTCCGGCTTTCGGACAAGGTCTTCATACGTTCGCTCACGAGAAGCTGCGTCCTTGCGTACGAAGTGGGGCCAGCCCCAACTTCTGGTGCAGGTATTCGTCAGGATAGCGTGACGTCCCCTGACCCAGCACTTTGTGCTTCCGGCACAGCCAATGGCGGAGCCTGTAGCAGGCGTGAGCGTTGATGGCCTGATAGGCCTTGCTCACCGTGCCCAGACTGAAGTAGTTTCCCCAACCGGCCAACAGCCGATTGAGATGGCCGACCCGATCTTCGACATCCTTGGATTCCCATCGACGCTGCGTCAGTTCGCTGATTTGGCGACAGATGCGTTGCACGCTCTTCCTGGACGGACGTGTGCCAATATAGCCACGACCCGTCTTCGGACTGTAGCAACGTCCAATCGTATATCCCAGAAAGTCGAACGAGTCCCTTGGAACGCGACACAGGCACGTCTTCTGCTCATTGACCGTCAGTTTCAGCTTCCGCATCATGCCTCGCATCACGGTCTCGGCCTGGACGGCCGTCCCGCGACAGCAGATCACGAAATCGTCAGCATAATTGACGATCTTGGCTTTCAGACGTCGTTCGTGCCCCAATTCCTTCCAACCAGCCAGAAAACGACGCATATACAGGTTACTCAACAACGGCGAGATCGGGGCGCCCTGGGGCGTACCCTGACCTTCCTTCTTGTTGCGGTTCGTCCGATGCTTCCGCCCGCGCAGATCGGTTTCTTCCACCGGCATTTCCAGCCACATCTTGATCAGATGCAACATGTGCCGGTCGCTTACACGCCGAGAAACCGATTTCATCAGTTCTGCGTGGGGGATGCTGTCAAAATAACCGCTCAAGTCCGCGTCAACGACTTCTGTATAACCGCCGCTTACCAGTTCGTGGATACGTTGGATAGCATCCAACGCGCTACGTCCCGGTCGGTAGGCGAATTGCTCTGCCGCCAAATCGGCCTCGAAAATCGGCTCCAAGACCAGCATGACAGCCGTCTGCACGACACGATCCTTGACCGTCGGAATTCCCAACGGCCGTCGCGAACCGTCCGGCTTAGGCAAGTACACCCGCCGCACGGCCTGCGGACGATATTGCTTCGTCCGCAACTCATCCGCCAGTTCGCCCAACCATTTCTGCTTTCCGCACTGCTCGATGTCGTCGAACGTCTGACCATCGACGCCCGCGGCTCCGCCATTGATCTGGCAACGCCGGTACGCCGTTCTCAGCACGTCTTCACGATACACCTTGTCGTATAGAACATAGAAACGGAACTCGGGCGATCTCTTCGCTTTGGCATGCAACGTGTCCCGCAATTTCTCAACCGTTGGTAGAGTTGGTAGGCTCATCGCCAATCTCCTGGCTCTCGTTGCTTCGCACGTTGCCCTTGAACTAAGGCCCCTTCGCTCTCTCCGGCATTACCCGGCGTCATCACTACTACGGGCCTCTCCGCCACCTCGGATACGGCCGGGCCTGCTCCTCACGGAGTTCCCGTTGACGGTCACACGCCGTCACCGCCGAGGCTTCCCGTGTTTCGGTCGGTTTCCATTTACATGCATGCCAGCGCCACTACCCCGGCGGGACCGTGAGGGTTACATCGCTCATCAACCTCCTCACGACGGCGGCCTTCCCCGCGATTTTGCCGGATCGGCTCCCGCATTACACTTTTCGAGGCCTGCTCGACGTTCACTCACGTTCCGGCCTGCATGCTCGCCGAGTTGCCCATGGCAACCCTCTACACCGAAGGCTCCGACAGGTTCGTCACCTCCCCTGCCGCTCCGATTGCTACCGGCTGGAGCGACCCCTTGCCGGGTGGGATTCTCACCCACTGAAAACCGCCGACTTCTCACGGCGCACAGAATCGTCGGTGTCGCCTTGGCGACAAGAGGATCTCAAGGAAGGTTGCCACGCGATCCAAGCCCATAGTCGCCGCGGACCTTCATGATGAGCCAGTGGGCTTTCTTGAACCGGCCCAGCGAGAAGGATATGTCAACGCCTCCCTCGGGCTTCAGTTGCACTTCACGAATGTCCTGCATATTCCGACGCCTGGGTTAGTTGTCTGAAACTGGTTGGCTGTCTCTGTGTGCCCTTGCCGCGGGCAAACGCAAGCAACGCAAAGCCTCTTGTTGCTACGCAACACCGACGATTTTGCGAAAACGCCGATGAAAATGGATGGGCTTATTCCGCAAAATCATCGGTGCTACCCGGCTCGTCGGTGGCGTCCAACTCGCAGGTCTCCCCCGCCACTTCCTTTTCGATATGATGTCCGATCGCGCTTGCGATTGCCAAAGAAGTGAATCCGACCAAAAACGTGAACCAGCACGTCCATTGATCTAAGCCAAGGTACGGCATGACGAAGCTCGCTGAGACAGCGACAACACCTAAGAGCAGGAGCAATGCGGCGCGTTTTTTGGCACGCAGGAGACGGGGAGTTTGTGTTGGCAGCAAGATCCCTGCCACTGCCTGACACACGAAGAAGAATGGCTTGATGAAAACGTAGACGAAAACGTAGCCGAAAGCCTGCAGAATAAAGTCCATGATGGGTTCTTCACGAGATTCAATGGGCAGTGGGCATGCTCTGACGGTGCTTTCCTTGGGACTACAGAGACTACGCAGGCACGCCAAGTGAGTGCCGCCGGGCATTCGCGTTGTCTTCCTCTCATCCTTTCTCTGTGTCCTCTGGGCCCTCTGTGGTGTCCTCAAATGGAAGCCGCGTAGAAAACCCTCCTGTTGCTACGAAACACCGACGATTTTGCGAAAGCGCCCATTGTTTTGCCTCAGTTCGACGTTGAGCTTAAGAAATGTGCTAGAGTTTAGCACAGACCTAAAGGAGAAGCTCGATGTCGAAAAAGCGGAATATTCCAGCGGAACAGAAGGTGTCGATTGTTCGGCGGCATCTTTTGGAGAAGGTGCCGGTGTCCGATCTGTGCGACGAATGCGAGATCCACGCCACCCAATATTACACCTGGCAGCGGCAACTTTTCGAGGGGGCCGAGGTTCTCTTCGAGCGAAAGCCGAACAAGGCGAACCAGCGGCGGCAGCGTGACGCTCAGGAGGAGAAGATTCGGCGACTGGAAGAGAAGCTGCAGAAGAAGAACGAAGTGGTCGCGGAACTGCTGGAGGAGCACGTCCAGTTAAAAAAAGAACTTGGGGAACTCTGAACGGAGTGTGGGTTCCCCACGAAATACGCGACAGCGTGGTCGACTACGTGGACTACTGGAAGGAACGGTCGGACGTCTCAACGAAGCAAGTGCTGCGCTGGCTGGGCGTGCCCGAAGGCACGTTCTACAAGTGGAAGCAACGTTACGGCAAGGCCAACGAGCACAACGGGCGGATTCCTCGCGACCATTGGCTGGAGGATTGGGAGAAACAGGCCATCCTGGACTTCCACTGGGAACATCCGCTTGACGGCTATCGTCGGCTGACCTACATGATGCTCGATGCGAACGTGGTGGCCGTGAGCGCTTCGAGCGTCTATCGCGTCTTGAAAGCCGCGGGCGTACTGAAGCGTCACGCAAGCAAACCCTCCGGCAAGGGCAAGGGATTCCAGCAGCCCGATGGGCCCCATCGCCACTGGCATGTGGACGTGTCCTACCTCAACATCGCCGGAACCTTCTACTTCATGACGAGCATCCTGGACGGTTACAGCCGCTACCTGATTCACTGGGAGATCCGCGAGAAGATGGAGGAGATCGACGTGGAAGCGATCGTCCAGCGTGCTCGGGAGAAGTTCCCGGGCGAGCGACCGCGAATCATCAGCGACAACGGTCCCCAGTTCGTCTCCAAGGACTTCAAGCAGTTCGTCAAGCTCTGCGGCATGAAGCACGTGCGAACCAGCCCGTACTATCCCCAAAGCAACGGCAAGATCGAACGCTATCACCGCACGATCAAGTCGGATTGCATTCGCCCCGGCACGCCGTTGAATCTGGCGGACGCCCGGCGGATCGTCGCACGATTTGTCCAGGAATACAACGAAGTCCGACTGCACAGCGCGATCGGGTATGTCACCCCTGTCGACAAGCTGTCCGGACGTGAAGATGCGATCTTTGCCGAGCGGGACCGGAAGCTCGAAGAAGCACGCTGCAAGCGGCAAGACAACCGAGCACGACAACGGGCCGAGAATTCGTGCTATACTGAAGACGCCTGGACGGAGGATAGGGCAACGGTGGGAACCGACCCGAGCGCCGAGCCAGACCCAGAAGCGAGGCCGGGCGGCCCAATGCCGCGCCGCTTCCCTTCCCCAGAACTCTCGCTTCTGGCCCAATGCGATAAATCCCAGGGGGCTTGGGGGACAGCGTCCCCCAATTAAGAAAACACTGCCTTCAGACCTTCCTCAACATAGCTAATTCCAGCACGCCAAAACTCAACGTTACGCTGAACCACTACACCCATGAAGATGGAGGAGCTGTTCCGCAAAATCATCAGTGCTACCCGCTCGCGTTCCTCAAATCACTTCGGGAACCGCCGCAGAGTCGCAGGAGACAGGCCAACTTTGTGGGCTTCTGCCCAGTCGTCGGCAGTGGTTTCCGGATGTTCGTACGCCGAATTTATGATTGATCGAAGAAGATAGACTTCGCCGACGCCAGTGGCCGCGGCACAGATCCGGTTCACGAGAGTCATCGCTTCCTCTTCGGGAATCGATTTCAGATCGTCTTGGCGGTTCAGAATCGCGACAAGCCATTGGGGGCTGGCCAAAGACCATGGTTTGCAATGAGCGGCTCGATCAATGTCCTCCAGGGCAGGAACCAAGCCCCCCTGATCAGCCCGAACCTGGGCTCGGCATAGATAGGCAATTGCGTTGTCCGGATCCATTGAGATCACCTGACTACACTCAGCAACGGCCTTTTCATACAGTTCCCCCTCGCAATACGCGCTTGCTCGCAACAACAGGAACCGAGGATTTCGCGGCTCGATCTGAAGAGCCTCATCACAGGTCGCAAGTGCCTCTTTCCATCCCAAGAAAGCCCCTTCCGAGTCGGACTGCCGATTGATCGGTTCGTTGAATTCGCCTTTTCCTCCTGCTCTGAGACAGGAACGTGCCTTGGTGGAATAGACGTCCAGACATTTGGGCTGCAGTGCAATAGCTGCGTCACAGGCCTGTATTGACTCGCGATAGTTGCCAAGCTGCAACCGCGTCCAAGCCAGGAGCCGGTAGGCATGAAAACACTTGGAATCCAAGTTAACTGCGCGTTCAAAGTCCTCTGCGGCAGCTTCTAGGACGCTCTTGCCATGGTATGCGGCGCCCTCCGCGGCTAAGGCCTCCTGATGAACTTCCAGACTTGCAATCCACGCAAATCCTCGATCGACGTAGCGCTGTGCCATCTGTTTGTCGTTGCCGACGGCCTCTTCAATTCGAGCGTTCGCCAATCGCAGCGCTTCGTTCGCAATGTCCGCGGCCTCCCCGCATCTTATCCTTGCCGCATATGCCCGGGCGAGATTTGCCCGAGCCAGCACTCCCTTCTCTTCCGAACGGGTTCCGAGGTTAAGCGGTATGATCGCCTTGTCAGGCCGCCCCGCCTCAAGCAGGCCTTTGCCTCGCTCAAACGCAGCGACTGCCTCCGCTTCAGTGATGATCACGGCATCCTCGGCTGCCCACCCCTTCGGCAGTACCGAGAATTGCATCGCAGCAAGAACCGCTAAGTGAACAAAGCACTTCACCTTGACACCTCCCTGTGCGTTGAGACTTTCCTTCTTAGGGCCCCCTTCCCGCCGCAACCTCACTGCGGAATTATCTCTGATCCACCGAGATTGGTCCACCTCAATTTGCCCCAGCAGGTCAAGAGGATCTCAGGGAAGGACGGGATCCACCACGGAGGAACCAGAGGGCGCTGAGGAGATTTTGAACAACCAGGGGAAACTGAGTGAGCGCCACCGGGTATTGTCTTTGTCCCCCTCTCACTCCCTCTCCGTGTCCTCCGTGGTGTCCTCTTGCTTTGGTCAAACGGAAGCGGCGTAGAAAAGCCTCTTGTTGCTGACGCAACACCGACGATTTTGCGAAGGCGTTCGTGAGAATGGAGGACCTGTTCCGCAAAATCATCGGTGCTACCCAGGTACCCAGGCATGGATTCTGCTACCGTCCCGTTGTTTCAACGGTCAGGCCTTCGAGCTTGCGCAGGTTCGGGCTGCCCGCGGCGTAGACGCGTCCGCCGGCGAATGCGATCTGGACCGGGTCCATTTTTCCGACGGGAGTCACATAGGCGCTGCGGGGATCGATCCGCACCAGCACGTCGCCAAAGGACGCCCAGACGAAGCCCTCGGGGCCTCGGCGAAAGCTGTAAGCATGGCGCCGAACCTGGGAGAGCGAGGTGATCGGTCCGGCCGGGACTTTCTTGCGCCAGAGCACCTTGCCCGTTGCCGGCTGCAGGCCGTAGAGCAACCCCCCGTCGCCGTCGATGGCGTGGCCGATCACGAGCCCGGGCAAGGCTTCTTCGAGGGGCCCGGCGTGGCTGTCGGTCGGCGAGGGAATATCGTAGACGAACTTCTTCTGCGCCGTGTCCCAGCAGAAGATCCGGCTTCCCATGGCGGACTTGCAGGAAAGGAGGATATACCTTCCCCTGTCTGCAGACGTGATCCAGAAAACCCGGTGGTCGACCAGGGCTTTTGACCCGACCTGGCCCGTGCTCATGTCGTACCACGCCAGGCCGCCGCCGTCCCGTCGGCGTCCGAAGGTGGTTCCCGCAAAGTAGACGCAGCCGTCGGCTCCGCCGCAGAGGCCGCCCAGGGGCGAATGCGTGTCCGACTCGACGCCAAGATTGCCCAGCAGTTTTGGGGCCGTCGTCTCGCTCAACTTGTCCAGCGGGTATTCGACCGTGACAAACGTCGGGTAACCGGAAACATAGAGCCGATCGTCGACAACTCCCACCGCGTAAGGACTCACCCGCTGCACGAGATAGCGTTTCAGGCGTGCCTCTTTCAAGTCGTAGAAGATGTGCTGGCCGTAGCCTTCGTCCACGGCGAAGAGCGTGTCGGCGTTCACTTCGATCAGTCGTCGGACAACGCCCGGGTACAGGATGACCTGGTAGTCGAGCGTCTTCCACTCGTCCTCGCCCGGCATGCGATAGGGCATGGCCACGTGGCCCTCGACATCGACTGGGCCGCTGGAGTCGGGCTTGATTTCGGGCGGAGGCACGTCGTAGGCAAAGCCTTTGGGCCATCGCTGGAATTCGCGGAAGCGGTCCTTCGGGCGAGGCTGCCTCTGCACCGGTTCGTTCGACCAGGGAGCGATGTCGCTGGTTCTCGGAACGACCTTGCCGTCAACAAACCAGAAATCGAACTGGTCCTTGTCAAAGGAAGGGATCCCGTCTACCCGCTCGGCCTGGCGAATGTGGCCGCTGACGCCGCCGGGATGCCTCGCAATGGCAATCGTCTGATAGTCCCCCTTGATTTCCTCACTCGTCGCGAGGTGGCGAAACTCACGCGTCTTGAAATTGAAAGCCATCAGGCGCCAGGGCTCATGGCCGTACTTGCAAACCATCCAATCGCCGTGCAAGGCGCTGCTGCGATAGTAAGGGAACGGGTTCTTCTGCCCCGGGCCGGCTTGCTCGTAGATGATGGTCTCGTAGGTCTTCGGGTCGAAGATGAAGGGCACGAAGCCGTCATGGCTGTCGGGCTGCCCGATGCCGTAGAGTCGCTCGTCGTCGCCAATGTCGAGGGCGTAGAGTTCGAACTTCCCGGTGAACGGCGTGGTCCGGCTGACAAAATCGTTTACGGCCGGATCGTAGACGAGCATCACCAGGCCGTGGGTCAGGGTCGGCAGAACGAAGACCAGCTTCTTCGCCACGTAGTAGCTGCTCTTCATGTGGAAGTCGGTGCTGTGGGGGGTGACGATGTTTTCGCCCTCGGTCACCCCGTAGCGGAACATCTTGCTTTCGCCGGAGCCGAAGTCGTGGACGAGCACCTGGCCTTCCGAGAGGTACTTTTTGCGGTACGGAAAGAGAATGTCCCAGCTCTTTCCGTCGGGATTGGGGCAGAAATACGGCAGGTGTCCTTGCACGACTTGCCTGGGGGCTGGCGCAATGCCTTTGAGGGTCAGTCTCTCGGCATGGTCCAACTCCTGCGCAAGGTTCGGCTGCTCCACCGGCTTCCAGGTCTCGGCCGAGATTGTGGGGGCCTCCAGCCAGCCTCTCTGCGGGGCCGGTTGGCCAATGGCAATGGGCTCACGGGTTTCTGTGAATTGGGGCTCCTCCGCCGCGCACAGGCTTTGCAAGAAGAGGAGCGTGAAGCAGATAAACCACGTCGCCCGCATACATACTGTCGTCATCCTGGTGTCTCCGTGAGTGGAAAGGGCGAGGCCATTATCGACGCTTGCGCACCAAATAGCCAGCGCCGCAGCGGAGTCGAGGCCCAATACTACAGTTCCGTTCGCGACGACGAAGAGGACTACGGCCTGGTCGGCTGCACGTTTGCGTTGGGACTGCGTCACTAAGGTCCGGCCGACAAATAACTTCCCGGTTCTTCTTGGGCAACATCACGACGGAGCGTGATGGCTACGATACAAAGGCGAAAGTTATTCACCGGGCATTTTCCTGATAGGGCAGAGTGTCCTCGACTCCCGAGCCCGAAACCGAAGACGAGGCCGGCTCGATCACGTTTCCCGATCGCACAGCCCTGGTCATGGCAGCCGGGTGGACCTGCACGGCCCCCGTGACCAGTTCGGGAACGCTGATGGTTTTCAGAAAGGAATCGTAGAACTCGGGATCTTCCCGTGGAACGATGAAGGGCTTTTGGAGTTGGCCCGCCTCGTCGACAAAGGAGAGATAGCACCGCGTGAACGTCCCGTCCCGCCGCTTGCTGCTGAAGGCCACCCAGCGGGAGTTGCTCGACCAGGAGTGCCACGACTCGGATAGTTCGCTGTTGACGGCGCACTTCGACCACTCACCCGTCGCCAGGTTCATGAGGTACAGATCGCTGGTCGGTTGGTACACCGGAAAACATCCATACTGGCACATGCAGAAGAGCAGAAAGCGGCCGTCGGGAGAGGGACGCGGCTGGAGAATGCTCAGTCCCGTCTCCTCGGCCGACAGAACAGTTTCCGCACTTCCCCAGGTGTCCGTATCGAGGTCGTAGGAAACCCGCATCAGGCTGTACCGTACATCGGCATATCGTTCCGGGGGCAGTTCCTCGCTGCTCCAGAGGATCGGAGCCCGGCAGTAGTAGAGAACCTTGCCGTCCGGCGACCAGGCGGGATAGGTCGTCAGATGCTGCTCGTCGGACACGCCGGGGACGGGCTTCGACTCCTGGCTGTCGACGCAATAATAGGCCAAGGCGGATTTCAAGTCGATGACGTCCCGTGCTTCAAGACCAGCAGCATGGAAGAACTGCCGGACCTTGTTCGAGGAGTAGGCCGCAAGCCGAGCACTGGGGTGCCAGGCCGTATAGCCGAAGCGAGTTGCCAACTTGGTTACCTGGCCGCCTTCTGCGAAAAGCGTGGTGTTGCCGAAGGAATGGCTGCGAACCCCGACGAACATCCGATCCGGAGAATTGGCGGCGAAACTATGGCAGTTCACGCAACCGTCGCCAAACGAACTCCCGTCGATCACAAGCGATTCCTCGAAACCAGTCAGGTCGCGCTGCCAGATCGCCACGTGGCTCCAGCCACGTTGTACCGGGCCGATCAGTCGGTAGACAAGGTGTCCGTCGATCTCCTCCCTGGCCACGTGGTTGACCGCCGGCTCATAACGGCGCCACCGGCCGTCAGCCTCGACAAAGATTTCCCAATGTAGGTCCTTCCCGCGGTTGGCGGCTAGAAGAGCCTGCCATCGGCGTCGGGGAATCCGAATCGACGCCGAAGTACCGGCGATCTTGATCGGTTCCCCCGCCTCTCCGGAAATCCTGACAGCAAACCGCCGTCCCTCTTCCTGGACCACGAAGTTCAACGGGGCGATGTTGGGAGGGATCACGATCCCGGCGTAGTCCGGGTGGATGCGGGCGATCCTTGGCACCGCTTCGGCACTTGCGGGCATGGGCGGCTGAGGGCGCAGGCTCATCCAGGCCCCCAGCGCGACGGCCGCCACCGCAATGACGATCAGAAACCAGCGAAGAGTCTTGCCCAGCATCGAGTCACCGATAGGAAAATCCGTACGTAACAAAGAAGTAATAGGAATCACCTAGCCCCGCGTTCCACGCCATCACCGCCCCGTCCGGCGTGTCTCCTGCTTCCTCCATGACTCGGTGGAACTGCTGCCCTTGCTGCACCACCTGCGGATCAAGTTCGAATCCCGGAATCGGCGGAGGACTTTCCGGACGCCCCGTTGCGATCACCCACGCCTCCTGGTAGTGACGGGGCACCCTCGTATAGCCAAGCTCCTTCAAACGCGCAAGACTCGCGGCAACCCGGTCAGGGCGACGCTTTTCCAGATAGTTGGCCATCAGAAACTCGAACGCCATCCGGTTGTGGGAATTCTCCGCCAGCAGCGATTGCAGGTACTCCTCCAAGTCGTTGTAGCGAAAAACACGATCACGGTGGATCATGTTGGCCCGCAGTTGCTGAATACGCGGCAGGCCTTTCATGTCCGGGGCCTCGTCCAGGCTGCGCAACCACTGCCTCGCGACTCGGCCTCGAAACGGCTGAAAAGCCAGGGCCCGAAGAAAGACCTTTGCCGTTTCCACCTGTCCCTTGACGAGGTTGATGGTTGCCAACTCTTGCAGTACGGCCGGATGGGGCCCCGATAGTTCCAAGGCCTCATAGCCGCATCGCCCCGCTTCGTTCACTTGCCCCAGTTCGAGCAGCAACCGGCTTTCCTGACAGTGGGAACCGAGATCCTCGTGCCGTTTCGGCGTATAGAACAGGTCCGGGTCCATCCTGAGACCGTAATGACACATCTCGTCGCCCAGTCGCCCCGAGTGATAGAGAGCCAGGAGGACATTCCGGGCACAACGGACGTTGTAGCTTTCGGATGGCACGTGTTCGGCAATCCGCAAGACCTCGTTCCAGCGTTCATGCTCGGAAAGGAAGTCCATCTCGAGGATCGTGTGGACGAAGGAATTCGACAGGAACCATGCCAGCGCAGCAATCCCGAAGCTGCAAGCAGCCATTGTCACGATTGGTGCCCTCCTCCGAGCGCCGGAAGCAGAAGCAGCCTTGGCCGAACCACTCGCCTTGGTTCGCTCCGTACCCACTTGGGCACGAGCAGCCTTTCTTGCCCGCAAATCTGCCAGAAATGCAACGCCTCCGAGAGCGGCAGGGAAGTACAGGGACAACGCCAGAGCAAGCGGCCAGCCCGACGCGACGCCCGGATCGGCGAGCAAAAAACCGGCGTACGCCTCTTTCATATCGAGCCCGAGCAAGGAACCGACAGCCCAGGGAACCGCCAGTCCCCAAGCGATTGCCACGGCAGCGATAGCCCGTTGCCGCCGGACGCAAAGCTCGTCGACCGCAACCAGAACGGGGAAAAGCAAGCTCCCCGATCCGGCAACCAGGTAGAACGCCACGTCCAGCAGAAGAAACAGCAAACCCCGTCTTGCGGGAGAGCGGGGACCGTAGCTTGCGTAAATTGCGAACACGCCGAGTCCCGCCAGGAGCGAGAGCAGCAGACGCAAGGGATGGTGATAACCCGCGTGAAGCAGCAGCACCATCGCCGCTGCGCCGTAAGCCAACACATCCCCTCTCCGCCAGCCCGCTCGACGCGCTAGTCGCACGGCGGAGATCCCTGTCAGCCACGCCGCGCCCGTGATGATCAACGCCCCGACCCAGCCGATGGCATAAAACGCGGTGAGGCCGCGAACCGCATATTCCACGCACCCTCCCACCCGTGTCAGGTGTTCCCAAAGCAACGACCATCGCGTGTCGAAGGCGAAAGGGGGATAAGGCGTATAGATGCCGAGACTGTGGCGGACCAGACGGGGATCGAATACCAGCCAGACGGAAAGGAAGTATACCAAATAGAAGAAACCGGACAGCAAACCAGAACCCGGAGTGCTCTGGAAACTTCGCTCGCCAGCGTTTTCTGCACCTGACACTTCGATCCTTAGTCCCTTCGCGTCCCGCTCAAGTCGATAGAGAAACAACCACACCCGATAGTCTGATCCGCCACTCCGTGGCCCGCAAGCCCCCCATTCGACCTGCCGGGCGCATCGTCCCATCAGACCATGAGTAGCAACGTCTCGCATCCAGGACAACTGGGCCAGCCCGGCTTCCAAAAGACCTTTCGTGATTCCTGGAAATGTCGTCCCACTGGACACTGCTTGTCCACACGCCGGGAGCACGTGTGGCCAAGGATTCAGGGATTCTGCGGCGTGTGGCCGAGCAGTGGCACACGATCTCCTGGAATCGTGCAAGGTCATTTAGAAACGGCCCTCTCTCACTCACCCGTGATGCCGATCCAAGAAATTGGCCGCCGCCTGCTGGGCGGCCACGGCATTCGGATTGATCCAGAAGCCAAGGTGGGAACCTCCCTCGATCCAGAAACGCTCGGCACCGGGAATGTGTTCGTAGGAAGTTTCACCAAGAAGAGTTTGTCACGCAGCCCGTTTCTTCCCGCATCGCTTTCCGAGAATCTCGACGGCTTCGAGCAGTGTGAGAACCGCCTCGTCGTCGATCATGTGGTGATCTTCCCCCACGGCAAGGAGTTGCTGTGGCGAAAGCTCACTGTTCTGGAGAAGCTCCTGGCTGTCCCCAATCGGGACAAGATCGTCGTGGGGCGAATGAAGGATCGTCACATCGTCGTGAACCGAGCTTCTCGTTCCCCAGCTCTTCCAGGCGGGGGCGATGAGGATCAAGGGCGTGCCGTGACTGTCGAGACTCATGGCCACGGCCCCACCGCGTGACCATCCCACGACGAGATCAGGCTGGTGACGATGGAAGATGCGCTGGGCGAGCGTGACGGATCGGGCAAAGCTGCCGTCGGGAAGATCGGGTTCCACGATGCTATGGCCTTCAGCCCGCAGCGCGGCCGACGCGGGGCCGCCGGGACGGGACCCATACCCGGTTAGAAACAAGATCTTCAGGGAAGGCGTCGTGTGAACGTCAGGAGAAGCCGGGATGGGGAGAATGGCATCGTCCATGTGCGGACTCCGCAAACATCGGGAACTTCGAACACCAGTCTCTTCATCGACCGGAGCCTTGGCCCGAAGGAGCACGGAGATTTGGGGCGGAAGAGTCATCCCGCCCTGCCCATGCGTCAGACTTCGCCCCACTGGCCAGCTAAGCCCCCCGCGTGAGCGGAAACGTCGGGCCACAGGCTTTCCAGGTCCCCTGGACCCGCACATTCGCGCCCCCTCGTCCGTCGATTTTCAGCGGGTGTGCCCCCCCAATCTCACCGCACCCAATTGAGGTACCCGAACGAGGTCGGCACATGGAAATCAGATTCGGGTGTGCCCGGATCCACCCAACTGATCCAGCTTTCCGACCACTCCAGTTCTTTCGTATGACGGAACTCGGCGCGATAGATCCCAAATTTGATCGGCTGCCCCGAGTCGGGCATGGGGAAGCCGAGTCGCTCGAGGGAACGCAACGGAATAAGTCCTTCCACACGATACCCGTCCTCCGCAGGACGGCCTACCACGTCGAGGCCTGGAAAGGTCCACGAGAAATCAAACTGGCGGTAATGGGAGGCCCGATAGTCGAGGATCCGACCGAGGGGATCGATCTCCAGGCAGTAGTATTCCGAGAGCGCCTCGTCCCGGGCGAGGAACAACTCGACGCGATCTTCCCGAACCACGTCTTCCTTGTCCCGATAGCCCTCGGCCAGCACAAGGTCGTCGTCCTCAACATCGAAGGCAAAATACAGCGCCCAATCATCGAACAGGGCGCGAAACTCGGTTCGCGGCACGGGCCGATCTTCCCACGGGAAGACGAATCCGGTCTCCAAAGCGGCCTGCTCCCAGGCCGGTTCGTCAGCGATGCCGTCGAGGTTGATTTCGGCGGCAGGAACATAGCAGGCTTCGTAGATCTTGGGCATGGGTGGGTCCGTGATCCCTTCTAGAGCTTCTGGTGAACCGCTGATCGACACTAAGAACTTATCCGAAAACCACAGAACATGCCTCCCACGGGCGGAAACCGCCTGCATCTGCGACAGTTTTCGGATCGGCTCTAAATAGACGCTAATGGGAACGAAGGTATGTTGCAAGCGGATGTTCCGGTGCGACACAACCCAACGAGTTCGTTTGACTCATCGGCCATGATTTCCGCTACCCACGCGGTATTGCCCCGGGGTCTGGCCGGTGAGACGTTTGAAGCACTCACACATCGATTCCATGTAATCGAATCCTGTGAGTTGGGCAATTCTCGAGAGGGGGTAATCGGTCATGGACAGAAGGTGCTTCACACGATCCAGACGCACGCGGAGGATCTCGGCCTTCGGAGAACGTCCCACGAGCCTGTTGAAGCGGCGTTCCAGGGTGCTGCGCGACATCTCGACGTGCGCGACCACGTCGCTCACCTGGATGCCGTCGCAGGCATGGCTGCGGATGTAATGGACGGCCGCCGCCACATCAGGATCGCCAACCGCCACAATATCCGTGGATTGCCGTGGGACCACGGCTAGGGGCTCCACGAGGATCGGTTCGTCTGGCGGGGCCTCGCCGTCCAGCAACCGGTCCAGCAGACCGGCCGCCCTGTAGCCCACGCCCCGGCCGTTCTGCTCGATACTTGTCAGCGGCGGGTGGCAGAGTTCACAGATCAACTCGTCGTTGTCCACGCCGATCACAGCCAGTTCCTCGGGCACGGCGATGTTCTGATCGCTGCAGGCCATCAGGACCTGGTGCGCCCGAAGGTCGTTGCAGGCCATCAGGCCCACCGGTTTGGGCAGGGACCCGACCCAACTTGCCACCGTTTCTTCACACTTCAGTTCGTAGTCCTCCGAGGTGGAAATGAACGACGAGCCGGACTGGCGGGGATTGTCGTAGACGCTCACTTCATGGCCGGCCCGATTGAGGTAGTCGACGAAGCACTCGCCCCGGGCTTCGGAAGAGTAGACGCCAGGCAGCCCGCAATAGGCAAAGTGCTTTAACCCCCGTTTGATCAGGTGTTCCGCGGCCAAATGGGCGATGGCGCGGTTGTCAGTGATCACGCCCGGGATCCCATCCGTGCTGCGGTGCTCGAAGAGGTCGACAACGGGAACCTCCAGTTCGCGTACCACATCAAGGACTTCCTGGTTCTCGATCCGGGCGATGATGCCGTCGCCTTGCCAGTTTTTGAGCCATCCCGGGGGCCCGTCGCAAAGCCGTCGCTCCGTTTGATAGATCTTCCAGGTCTCGTGGGCCTTCACATAATCGGCAATCCCCGCGAGCACGCCGCGCCCGTAGGCACGCGACCATTCGATCAACAGGGCGATCTTGCGGCGTTGGGCCATGGCAACCGGCAAAGCAAGAGGAGACGGGCAACTGGCTGACAAAGAATCGTAATATCTTCGGGGAGCTTCAATTCGCACGGAACAGGCGATTTGCGGTGATTATACAACCAAACGCGGAGTACTGCCACAATTGCACCACAAATCGCAACAAGCAGCGCCGACGCAAAATCCTAAAGCATTTGACGCAAAACACCATTGATGTTCCCGCGCCACTTCCCGAAGATGTTCCCGTACCCAGTAGGTTCCGGGCAGGACCTCCAGAGATCGGAGATTGAACGAATGAACGTCAAGAATATCTTGCTGACAGGCGCTTCGGGGAAGATCGGCCGGGCCGTGTTGCCTGAACTTTCCAAAGCGGGCTACTCGGTTCGGGCCCTGGAGTTCACCGATGGATTGAAGGTCGAGCCGCTGCCGAATGTGGAGATCGTCACGGGCGATCTCCGTGATCCGTCGACGGCCAGGAAACTGATCGAAGACATGGACGTGGTCATCCATTTGGCCAACGTCAAGGAGAACAAGGAACTGTTCCTCGACGCCAACATCAAGGGTACCTTCTACCTGCTTGATGCGTGCAAGGAGGCGGGCCATATCAAGCAATACATCCAGGCCGGTTCCGACGCCCGGGCCGGCATCTACTACTACCCCCAGCCGATCCCCATCGACGAAAACCATCGTCACTCGGGCTACCCGGGCTACTACCCTCTCTCCAAGGTGCTCGAGGAGGTGATGTGCGAGCAGTACCAGATCATGTACCAGACGCCCATCACGATCCTGCGGTTCTCGTGGGTCCACGACGAAGACGACATCCTCGCCCACGTGACCCTCGAGGAGCCCCACCTGGGCGTGCCCGTCTGGCGCGACTGGGCCGTCACCGATGAGCAGAAGTCCTACTTCCGTGAAGGGAAGAACGGTGTGGCCTGCCTGGTCCATGCCGACGGCAGCGCCGGCAAGCGGCATATTGTGGGCATCAACGACGTGGTCCAGTCGATCCTGCTGGCTATCGGCAACCCGACCACGATCGGCGAAGCGTTCAACATCTCGGGCCCGTCTCCTTTCGCCTACGACGCCCTGGCCAACTACGTGGCCGAGAAGCTGAACCTGCCCGTGGTACGTTTCGAGGTCAGTGAGTTCAACGACTTCTGCATCGAGATGAGCAAGTCCCGATCGGTCCTGGGATTCACCCCCCAGTGGGACATCTTCCGCATCGTCGACGATGCGATCCAATTCCGACAGGAAGGCAAGACCCGTTCGGAATGCCTCTATCCGGGGTGATCGGCGTGGGAACTACCGGTGATGCTTTCCATGTTGTGAACGAAACGATTATGATCTGGCTTGATGGCGGGGCGCAACGAAGCCTCAAGGAGAGAACAACCGTGTTAGCCAAACCTAGATTTCATCAGCAAATAACGTCTGTCGCCACAGCAATTCCCTCCCCAGCGAGCGCAGCGAGCGAGGGGGAGGGTCAGGGAGGGGGCTGGCGCCTTTCACTCGCGCCGCTTCTTCTGACAACCTGCCTTTTCATACAGGGCGTCACACGTGCCGAATCCGCCGAGCCCAATCTTCCGCTGAAAGCCGGGATCATCGGCATGGATGCCCACGCCTTGCCGTGGACCAAGATCATCAACAACCCCGACGCGACCGGCGAGCTGGCCGACATGACGATTGTGGCGGCCTATCCCGGCGGCAGTCCCGACATTCCCCAGAGCATGGAGATTCTCAAGAACAGCGTCGGGCCGATTTCCGAGATGGGGGTTGAGATCGTCGATTCCATCGATGCATTGATCGAGAAGGTCGACGTCGTGCTCGTTCTGAGCATCGACGGAAGGCCCCACCTGGAGCAGGCCAAGAAGGTCTTCGCCTCGGGCAAGCGGGTGTATATCGACAAGCCCATCGCCGGATCGCTTGCCGAGGCCATCGCCATCTTCCGGCTGGCCAAGGAACACAACGTACCCTGCTTCACCAGTTCTTCCCTGCGGTTCGCCGAGCGGACGCTCAACGTGCGCAAAGACCCCGCCCTGGGCGAACTGGTCGGCTGCGATCAGTACGCGCCGTGCTCGCTGGAGCCGCACCACCCCGACTTCTTCTGGTACGGAATCCACGGCGCGGAACCCCTGTTCACGATCATGGGCCCGGGTTGCGTGTCAGTCACGCGGGTCCACACGGAAGGGACCGACGTGGCGGTGGGCGTGTGGAGCGACGGGCGCATCGGCACCTTCCGCGGCATTCGCCAGGGCCGGCGGGGATACGGTTCCACCGTCTTCGGAACGAAGGGCATCGTTCCCGGCGGCGGCTTCGATGGCTACGAGCCGCTGATCGTCGAGATCGTCAAGTTTTTCAAGACGGGCAAACCGCCTGTCAGCGAAGCGGAAACCCTGGAGATCTTCGCCTTTATGGAAGCCGCCGACGAGAGCAAACGCCAAGGCGGAGGCCCCGTGACGCTTGAGAGTGTGATGAAGAAGGCGCAGGAAGAAGCTGCAAAGATCAAATAGTAAATCCGAATCTCGAAATCCGAAACAAATCCTAAGCACGAAAGAAGGAATGCTCCAAACCTCCGGCGCTGGAGTCCTCTTGTTTTGAACCTTTGGAATTCGAATTTCGAATTTGTTTCGGATTTCGAAATTCGGATTTCGGATTTTCCCCCACTGGATTTCGTATTTCCCCCCTGGAGTTGCCATGAATCAGCAAAATGTCCATAAGTCGTCTCGTCGTCAATTCCTTCAACGCACGGGGGCCGCTGCCGCTTCTGCCGCCCTGGCGGCAAGCCTGACGCCTCGCGTTCACGCCGCCGAGAACAACACGATTCGCCTGGCCCTGATTGGCTGCGGAGGCCGAGGCAGCGGGGCCGTGGGCAATGCGATGAATTCGGACTTCGGCCCGGTCAAGCTGGTGGCCATGGCCGACGTGGTTCAGGATCGCCTGGACCGGGCGCACAAGACCTTGAGCAAGGCCTTTCCGGATCGGGTCGACGTGCCGAAGGAACGCCAGTTCATCGGGTTCAAGGCCTACAAGGACGCCATTGATTGCCTGGGCCCCGGCGACGTGGCCATGTTGACGAACTTCTCCTACTTCCGCCCGACCCAGTTGGAATATGCGGTGAAGAAGGGCGTGAACGTCTTCATGGAGAAGTCCTTCGCTCCCGACGGGCCGGGGTTGCATCGGCTGATTCAGGCGGGCGAGGAAGCGAAAAAGAAGAACCTCAAGATTGCGGCCGGGCTGCAGTGCCGCCACAGCGTGAACCGCCAGGAACTGATCAAGCGGATTCGCGACGGCGAGATGGGCGAACTGCAACTGATCCGCGCCTACCGCATTCACCCCGTCGGCGGCATGGGTCCCAAGCCCGAAGGCTACGACGAACTCATGTGGCAGATCCGCAACTTCACCCGCTTCTTCTGGGTCTCGGGCGGACTCTTTGCCGAAATGAACATCCACCAGATCGACGAGATCTGCTGGCTTAAGGGCGACTATCCAGCCACCGCTCAAGGGATCGGCGGACGGATGGCCAACAGCACAAACCGCGGACAGGGCTTCGATTCGATCTCCATCGAATGGACCTTTCCCGACGGCACGAAGGCCACCGACGGTGTCCGCTGGCTTGGCGGACACTGCTTCCAGGAGTTCGCCACCTTCGCCCACGGCACCAAGTGTGCGGCCCAGTTCTCCGGCAACATCCACAAGGGCACCACGCGACTCTATAAGGACCAGCGGATTCAGGACGACAACATCACCTGGGAAGCACCGCCGGAAAAATACAATCCCTGGGACGCTGAGTGGAATGTCCTGCTAAGCAACATCCGCAACGACCAGCCCCAGAACGAAGCCAAGCGGGCAGCCATGTCGAACTTTGCCGACCTGATGGGTCGGGCAGCGGTCCACTCGGGCAAGATCATCACCTGGGACGACATGTATAACTCCAAGTTCCAGTTCGTCAAGAACATCGACGAGATGGACTACGACTCCGAGCCGCCCGTCAAGGTCGGCCCCGACGGGTTCTACCCCGTGCCCGTCCCCGGTGAGTGGTCCGAAACCTAGAGCATAGAACCACCCATACACCGTGTGCCACTGCTTGCTTGCAAGCAGTGGCACACAGCGCGCAAGAAGGTTTGAACGATGAAGATCAGCGCCAGTTACTGGATGTTTGAAGGCGGGCTGGAAGCGACGCTTCCGGTTGAGGAGGCGATGACCCAGGCCAAAACGCTTGGTTTTGACGCGATCGAACTCTGCGTCGCCAGCTCTGGCGTCCTCACCCACGAGGCCACGCAGGCCGAGTGCGCGGCGATCGTTGCCAAGGCGAGCGAGCTCGGGATCGAGATCGCCAGCGTGGCCAGCGGCGAGAGCTGGGGCTGCTCGCCCACGGACGATGACCCGGCCGTCCGCAAGCGGATCGTCGAGTTCACCAAGAAGGCCCTCCAGGTGGCCAAGTGGCTGGGCGTCGACGCCTATCTGTTCGTGCCCGGGGCGGTGGACGTGTTCTTTCTTGAGAACAGTCCGGTCGTGCCTTACGATGTGTGCTACGAGCGGGCCAGCGAGGCCGTACGCAAAATCCTTCCCACGGCCGAGCGGCTTGAAGTGACGCTGGGCATCGAGAACGTCTGGAACAAGTTTCTCCTCAGCCCCCTGGAGATGCGCGACTTCATCGATCGTTTCAACTCCCCGGCAATGGGCAGCTACCTCGACGTGGGCAACATCCTCCTCACGGGCTATCCCGAGCATTGGATCCGCATTCTCGACAAGCGGATCGTGCGAGTTCATGTGAAAGATTTCAAGAAGTCGATCGGCACGGCAGACGGCTTTGTCGACATGCTCGAAGGCGATGTGGATTTCGAGGCCGTCAAGACGGCATTGGCCGAGATCGGCTATGATGGCTACGTGACCGCCGAGATGTTGCCTTACCAGCCGGGACGCCCGGAGAAGACGGCCGCGGCGATGAAGAAGTTGTTCAAGTAATGAAGAGAGTTCTGCAGGGAGCATAACAATGACTCGGATCGGTATCGTCGGACTCGGCTTTATGGGGAAGATGCACTTTCGTTGCTACCAGGCCCTGGAGGGGGTCGAGGTGGTTGCC
The DNA here is from genome assembly GCA_963674575.2 of Thermoguttaceae bacterium. Classification (GTDB taxonomy): domain Bacteria; phylum Planctomycetota; class Planctomycetia; order Pirellulales; family Thermoguttaceae; genus JAAYAY01. The sequence goes on along the minus strand of CAXXQT010000003.1, from coordinate 907,531 downwards.
ATCTGCGACATCGATCCCACGAAGTTCGAGAATACGGCCGGCACGGCCGGAAACATCGAAGGTGCCGAGGCTCCCCTCGATTTCTCGAGGATCGGGCTCTTTGGCGATTTCGACAAGATGCTTGCCGAGGCCGACCTGGACGCCGTCTCGATCACGCTGCCGACCTACCTGCACAAGGACTACACGATCAAGGCCCTGGCGGCTGGCTTGAACGTTCTGTGTGAGAAACCGATGGCCCTCTCGGTGGACGACGGTCGGGCCATGGCCATGGCCGCGGAAGAAAGCGGCAAGCTGCTCCAGATCGGACACTGTATCCGCTTCTGGCCCGAGTATGCCAAGGCCAAGGAACTGGTCGACTCGGGTGAGTACGGCCGAGTTTGCTCAGCCATGTTCCAGCGTCTGAGCCTCACGCCCGGCTGGGCCTGGGACGGTTGGCTCATGGATCCGGCGCGAAGCGGTTCCGCCGCAGTCGACTTGCACATCCACGATTCCGACTTCGTGCAGTATCTCTTCGGCATGCCCCAGGCGGTCTTCAGCCGCTCGTCGACCGGCCCTTCCAACGACGCCGATCACATCGCCACCCAGTACGTCTACGACCATTGTGTCGTGACCGCGGAGGGCGGATGGGCCATGTCGCCAACCTTCGGGTTCGAAATGAGTTTCAACATCGTGCTGGAGAAGGCCACGATCGTCTACGACTGCACGCGCGAGCCTGCCTTCAAGGTATGTCCGGATGAAGGCGACGTCTTCACGCCGGAGGTGGCCAGCGGCGACGGTTACTCCTGCGAGATCGAGCACTTCATCCGGGCCGTTCGCGGCGAGAGTGTGCCGTCGATCATCACGCCCGGCCAATCGGTCGACTCGGTGCGGCTCGTGCTGGCCGAGAAGGAGTCGGCAAGATCCGGCTCCGTCATCTCGCTTTGAGGTAGGGTGCGTCTCGACGCACGAAGACGCGTTTAACAAATGACGAATGAAGAAAATCAAATGACGAAAGAAGTCCGAAAGTTCAAATGACGAAGGTCGGGCGTCCCCCTTCGTGTTTCGAGCTTCTGTCATTGGTCGTTCTTTCGACATTCGTATTTCGACATTCGGTGTTCAGGGGTTGGTACGTCAAGTCGCACCCTACGATAGGGATGGAACAGCACAATGGGAAAGCAGAGCACCAACATTCGCTGGGGCGTGATCGGCCTTGGGTGGTTCGGGGAGATTCACGCCGACACGCTTTCTGACATGTCGGGGATTGATCTGGCGGCGTTTTCGACACGCCGCCCGAATCGTCTGGTCGAACTGGCCGACAAGTACGACGTTCCCGGCAGGTACACGGACTATCGGGAACTGCTTGCCGATCCCGCCGTTGATGCGGTCAGCATCACGACCCACGTCCAAGACCACCTCGAGATTGCCGTCGATGCCTTGCAGGCGGGAAAGCACGTGCTCCTGGAAAAGCCGATGGCGCCCACCGTGGAAGACTGCGAAAAAATCGTGGCCGCCGCGCGGGAGAGCGAGGGGCTGTTCATGGTGGGACACATTTGCCGGTTCGATCCGCGGGTGGCCCTGGCCAAGCAGGCGATTGACGAGGGGAGGTTAGGGCGGATTATTTCCATGCACGCCCGACGTAATTTATCCCGGGCGATCGGCGAGGCGAATCTCGACAAGATTTCGGCCCTCATGGGCGACGCCATCCACGACGCCGACCTGATGCTCTGGTTCACCGGCGCTGCTCCGGTGAGCGTGTATGCCCAGGAAGTCCATCCCGGTCCGTGCAAGTATCCCGATTGTGCCTGGGCCATGATGCGGCTCAACAGCGGCGCCGTGGGCGTAATCGAGTCGGTCTGGCACCTGCCGAACACGACCCCCTACGCCATTGACGCCCGAATGGAGATCATCGGGACCGAGGGCGCCCTTTACGTGAATTGCGGGCAGGCGGGGCTGGAGATTCATGCCTCGGACGGCCTGAACATGCCCGACACGATGTACTGGCCCAGCGTTTTTGGGGAACGTTTTGGGATTCTTCGCGCCGAACTTCAGTACTTCGCCAATTGCATCAACCGCAGCGACCCCCCCAATCGGATTACCCCCGAAGAGTCGAGAGATGTTGTGGGCTTGATCGCAGCAGCTGCCGAATCCTCCGAAAAGGGGGAAGTTGTTCACTTCGGTTAGTCGCCAGGCAGGCGAAGGGCGGAATACAGGTTCAGCCTGTTGGGGGGGCATCATTGTCCCGTTGAATGGCAACCGTTCCGGCATTTTGTCCGCTTCCTGTCCACAAACTCTTTTCGTTCTTTATTCTCCAAGGCAGCGCTGTCACGTGTCTTCCATTTCGTGACAGACTTCCACGTTATACAAGTGGATGCGCTCTGGTCTTCGCAGATCAAGGGCATACCCTTCGGCACAGCGAAAAGACGCCCGTAGTAATACGGTGTTCGGGTAAATACCCGCCCAGGGGGATCTGGCCCATTTGAGGGATCCAGCGAAACGGTGCGAGCGGGAGAATTGACTCACCTCACCTTGGCGACAAAAACAACAATGAGTTAGACTCGTAAACATGGCAGGCATTTCGTGTCCTCGGGGGCATCGGCAGTGTCGGCGACTCGGGGCAGGGGCAATGCGGGTCGCCGACTGTACGACGAGGGCGGTGGGATCTTGAGGCTCGGAACTCGAGCTTCTTCAACCGAGAACAGAGGAACGAGAGTGGGGACCATGGCGCGATACAATCGAAGGATTCCGGAGACCATTCGGGTCAATCTTCTTGATGAGTCGTTTGGACAACTTACCGTAATTGGATTCGGCGGCCGGCGCAATGGCCAGACCATTTGGGTCTGTCGGTGTGAGTGCGGGAACATTGGGGAATACCATGCGGGTAATCTTCGCGCGGGGCGATCATCCAAGTGTGTCCAGTGCCAGCTCGACGCGCTCCAGCAGACCAAGAAGAACTTCAGCCACGGCTATTCGAATACTTCGACCTATCGGGCCTGGACGGGAACGCGTCGTTACGGCCGCTGCCGCCGATGGGAGAAGTTCGAGAATTTCCTGGCCGATATGGGCGAACGACCGGAAGGGGCCCGCCTGGTCCGGGTCAACCGGAAGAGACCTTATTCCAAATCGAATGCCGTGTGGCGAAGTCCGGCAGAAACGCTCAAGAAGGATATCGATCGAACCCTTGAAGCCATGATTGACGCCGGCGTTATTCGCAAGTCCCAGTCTCTCAGCCAGCGCAGGCGACTTCGGCAAATGACTCGCCAAGCGAGATACCAGTTGCGTGCTTCGCTCGGCAAAGCTTCTTCCCGATAACCGCTCACAAGTCACAGACTTCTTTCTGCTGGCATCTCAACCGATCAGGCCACCAGGCGGAATTTGGTGAGTCCACAGCCCCCCCCGAAGACGGCCGGGGGGGCTGTTGTGCTTTCGGTGCCAGTTTCAAGGGTCAGGTGGCGTTCCATCGCCCCGCCAACCCAACAAAACTCCCATTTTCCCCAGATTCCTGGCGTCTCACGGGAGCTGACATTGATTCTCTCGCCCATTCAACTAAAATGTCGCGATTCATTTCTACCGGAAGACCCCGCCGACCCCCCTTCCAAAGTCGGGGAATCATTGCACCCTAGTGGCGTAAGTGCGAGTACCACGCCACGCTCGATTCTTCTGGGATCGAATTACTTCGCAGACGAGTAGCTGATGGCAAAGGACGACCCCAACGCAGATGCTTCAGGCGGCGACGCCCTGGAGGCGGCACGACGTGAGAAACTTCGGCGGATCACCGAATTAGGACACGATCCCTGGGGCGCACGCTTCGACGATCATGCTCCGATCGCCGACATCCGGGCTCGGGAAAACGAGATTGAAGTGGAGCCCGTCGGCGACTGCGAGACCGGCAAACCGCCGGAGCAGCATGGCCCCAAGGTTCGCGCCGCCGGACGCATCGTTCTTCAGCGGAAGAAGGGCAAGCTGATCTTCCTCGACATCCGCGATTGGAGCGGCCAGATCCAGCTCTTCATCGGCAAGAATCAGGTCGGCGAGGAGAACTGGGAATTGGCCCTCTGCTTCGACCTGGGCGACATCGTCGGCGTCGACGGCGAACTGAAGCGGACGAGAACCGGCGAACTCACCATCTTTGTCGAGAAGTTGCACTTCCTCTCCAAGGCACTCGCCACCCCGCCGGCCAAGCACCACGGGTTGAATGACCCGGAATTGCGCCAGAGGATGCGCTACCTGGACCTGATCCATACCGAGGGCGTGCTGGAGCGTTTCCTGCGGCGCACGCAGATCGTCCAGTCGATTCGCAACACCCTGTCGGGCGAGCGATTCGTCGAGGTCGAAGGTCCGACCTTGCATTCCATTGCCGGGGGAGCGGCGGCGCGTCCCTTCACCACCCACCATAACGCCCTGAATATCCCCCTCTACCTGCGGATCGCCCTGGAACTACACCTGAAGCGCCTGCTGGTCGGCGGGATCGAACGGGTTTACGAACTCGGCCGCGTCTATCGCAACGAGGGCATCAGCCCCCGCCACAATCCCGAATTCACCATGCTCGAAGTCTACCAGGCTTACGGCGACTACCGGAGCATGATGGACCTGACCGAGAAGATCATCGTCGACGCGATCGCGGCCACGGGGCAGCAACCGAAGCTGACCTGGGGCGAGGCGGAGATCGACTTCACGCCGCCCTTCCAGCGCAAGACCTACAACGAGGTGTTTCAGCAATATACGGGCGTCGATCCAAGCGATGCGGCGGCCGTGGCAGCCTGCGCCGAGAAGATCGGCTTCGATACCGCCGGCAAGCATCCCGACGTGATCAAGAACGAGGTTTTCGAAGAGAAGGTCGAAGACCAGTTGACCGGGCCGATCTTCGTGACGGACTACCCGGCCAGCATCTGCCCCCTGACCAAGCGCAAGGCGGACCAGCCCGAGATTGCCGAACGGTTCGAACTGTTCATCCAGGGCATGGAAGTGGCCAACGCCTACACCGAACTGAACGATCCCGACCTTCAGGAGCAACTGTTCACCCAGCAGCTTGCGGGCCAGGCGGAAGAGGACTCGATGGCCAAGATGGACCACGACTTCGTTCGGGCCCTGCGCCACGGCATGCCCCCGGCGGGAGGCCTGGGCATCGGCATCGATCGCCTCGTTATGCTCCTGACCAATTCACAGACGATTCGCGAAGTGATTCTGTTTCCGCTCCTGCGTCCGGAAACCTTTTCCTAGGACGCTGCCAGACAGCCACGGCGGTAAGGATGCCGCCAACCCCTCGGGGCCCGGAACCGGCCGGGCCCTGGACAGTCATCGAAGGAACGATGAACCATGTATAAGCTGTTGCTCTCCTGGCGTTATCTCCGCACCCGGTACATCGCATTGGCGTCGATCATCAGTGTCACCCTCGGGGTGGCGACCATGATCGTGGTCAACAGCGTCATGTCGGGCTTCACGACCGAGATGCAGAATCGGATCCACGGGATCCTCTCCGACGTGGTGTTCGAATCCCGATCAATGAACGGGTTCTACGACGCCGAAGGGCATATGGAAGCCATCCGCAAGGTTGCGGGTGACTACATCGAGGCGATGACGCCCACGGTTTTCGTTCCGGCCATGCTCAGCTTTCAGGTCCAGGGCCAGACGATCACACGCCCGCTGCAGTTGATCGGCATCTATCCGGAAAGCCAGGGCGCCGTCAGCGATTTCAGCAAGTATCTCCAGCATCCGGACAATCGCGAGCTCGCATCGTTCGATCTGCATCCCCGGGGCTACGACACGAAAGACCATCAGGCGGACTGCGACCGGGAAGGCAGCAGCAACGTCCGCAACCGGAAGCAGATGCAGGAGGCGGGAATCAACCGCCGGATCGCCTTCATCGACCACCAGCGGATGATGGCCGCGATGTATGCGGCCGATGCTGCCGAGCCGTCTCCCGAAGAGGCCTCGAATGGGGAAGCCGAGACGCCGGGGGCGGCGGCGCCCAAAGACCCCTTCGCCGGGATCGCCACCCCCGGCCAATCCGAGGAGCCCCAGAATCCCTACGCCCAGAAGACGGGCATTATCCTGGGAATCGCCCTGGGAAGTTTCCCTCGGGAAACAGGAGAGACCAAGAACGGCGTGCCCCAATATGAGGACGTGTTCATGGTCCTGCCGGGCGACGACGTGAAATTGATGTTCCCCACCGCCGGCATGCCTCCCCAGGCCAGCAGCGGCGTGTTCACCGTCGTCGACTTCTACGAAAGCAAGATGAGCGAATACGACTCGAGCTTCGCCTTCGTGCCGATTGAGAAGCTCCAGGAAATGCGGGGCATGATCGACAGGACCAGCGGGGCGGCCCTCGTCAATTCGATCCAGATCAAGCTCAAGCCCGGCGTGGACGGGAACATGGTTCGCGACCTGATCCAGACCGCCTTCAACGATCGTTCCCATCTCTATATCGTGAGCACCTGGCAGGACAAGCAGAGCGCCCTGCTGGCCGCCGTGCAGATGGAAACGGCCATCCTCAACGTTCTCCTGTTCCTGATCATCGCCGTAGCCGGGTTCGGTATTCTGGCCATCTTCTTCATGATCGTTGTGGAGAAAACACGCGACATCGGCATTCTCAAGTCGCTCGGAGCGTCGGGCTGGGGCGTGATGGGAATCTTCCTCTCCTACGGGCTCGCCCTGGGACTGCTCGGCTCCGGCGTCGGTATGGGGCTCGGACTGCTCATTGTCGCCAAGATCAACTGGATCGCCGACGTCCTCGGACGGGTCACCGGGAAACCCGTTTTCGATCCGGAAATCTACTACTTCTACAAGATTCCGGCCATCGTCGATCCGTTGACGGTGGCCTGGGTGGTTCTCGGTGCGGTGGGGATTGCGGTCCTGGCAAGTGTGATGCCGGCGATCCGCGCTGCAAGGCTGCATCCGGTGGAGGCACTGCGCTATGAGTAATCCAAAATCCGTCCTGGCGTCCGATTTGATCGAGTCGTTTGACCAGTCAGCGCGTCTTTCGGAGAAGGCCGTGTTCCAAGATTCCGGGAGCTTCGCCGGCGACCTCGACGCCCAACTGACGGCCTACGGGCTGAAGAAGAGCTACCAGAAGGGGCCTGTCGACATCCCCGTACTCCAGGGAGTCAGCCTTTCCGTCCGCCAAGGCGAACTGCTCTCCATCATCGGTAAGAGCGGTTCCGGAAAAAGCACGCTTCTCCATCTGCTGGCCACCCTGGATGCCCCTGACGAAGGGGAGATCTACTTCGAAAGCCAGCGGATCGACAACCTCGGAAGGATGGAACGGGATGCTCTGCGGAATCGCTACCTCGGTATGATCTTTCAGTTCTACCATCTCCTTCCGGAACTCACGACGCTCGAAAACGTCCTCGCGCCCCTGATGATCGGACACAGCGTGTTGGGCTATTTTCGCCGACGGAGGGAGATCCACAAGCAGGCAAAGGAACTACTGCAACTGGTGGGTCTCGGCCACCGCTTGCGCCACAAACCCCGGGAACTTTCGGGGGGGGAGATGCAGCGAGCCGCCATTGCCAGGGCCCTGATCACCAGGCCTCGGGTTTTGCTGGCCGACGAACCAACCGGAAACCTCGACTACGCCTCGGGACGCGAGATTCTTGAACTCTTGCGCCGCTTGAACGCAGAGCAGAACGTCACTATAGTCATGGTTACTCATGACTTGAGTATCGCCCAACTGGCCGACCGTTCGGTCGAACTGGTTCAAGGACGAATTGTTTCCTCGTAGCTTGCAGGCTGCCATGGCTTATCAGGTTTGGATCAACGGCGAGTTCCTCCCCCCGGAGAGGGCAACGGTCAGCGTATATGACCACGGATTGTTGTACGGCGACGGAGTTTTTGAGGGCATCCGCAGCTACGACGGCAAGGTCTTCCGCATGGAGGCCCATCTCGATCGGCTCTGGTATTCGGCCAAGGCCATTCTCTTGGAGGTCCCCTACACCAAGGCGGAAGTCTCGGCGGCCATCGAAAACACCCTCAAGGTGAACGGGATCACCAACGGCTACATTCGCGTGGTCATCACGCGAGGCAGCGGCACCCTGGGCATCGATCCGGCCCGGTGCTCCGATCCCCGGGTGATCATCATCACCGATTCCATCGAGCTCTATCCGCCCGAGGACTACGAGAAGGGGCTCGAAATCGTCACCGTGAGCACGATCCGCAACCATGCCGCGGCCCTCAGCCCGCGGATCAAGTCGCTCAACTACCTGAACAACATCCTCGCCAAGATCGAGGGCAAGCAAGCCGGCTGCAAAGAGGCCCTCATGCTCAACCACAAGGGCGAGGTGGCCGAGTGCACGGGCGACAACATCTTCCTCGTTCGCGAGGGCCGACTGCTGACGCCGCCCATCGACGCAGGGATCCTCGAGGGCATCACTCGCGACGCCGTGATCGAACTGGCCCGCAAAACCATGCCCGTCGACGAAGTGCCCCTCACCCGGCACGACATCTACGTGTCCGACGAGTGCTTCCTCACCGGCACGGCCGCCGAGGTCATTCCCGTGGTCAAGGTCGACAGCCGCCCCATCGGAAACGGCAAGCCGGGCCGCATCACCCGCGACCTCATCGATCGCTTCCACAAGCTCACTCGCGAGTAGTCCAGGCGGGCCAACAAGCGAGCGTCTATTCAACCGAAAGGGCCCATGTGTTGCATGGGCCCGAGTTGTTTCTTGGGGCGGTGGGAATCTTTCCCGGGCCGCCCGGGGGGCCTATACTGGCAAGCCGATGCTATTGCACATCAGACCCCGCCCGGAGGCCCGCTATGAAATGCCCGCAACTTTGCACAGCACTGGCCGTTGCTCTTCTTTCGATAGCAGCCGCTTCGAGTTCAGGCGACGAGCCCGCCGACAGGGGAGCCACGTATCTGAAAGGCGCGCAGTCCTTCGCCGACACGGTCCTGGAACACGGCCGCGACACGTACGGCAAGGAGAAGACGCCTCTCTTCGTCGACGGGCTCCACGCCAAGACCCTCGAGCCGGTCCGCTGGAAGAAAGACGGGGAGACCTGGGTGCTCTGCAACTTCGCCAGCCAGCAGACCCTCATGCGACTCCTCGACGGCCTGACCGCCCTCAGCGGCGACGCCCAGTATCGCACGGCCGCCGAAGAGGCCGCCCGCGATGCGCTGCACCGCCTCCAGACGCCCAGCGGCCTGCTCTACTGGGGCGGCCACCTGGCCTGGGATCTGGATCACGACAAGCCCGTCGGCCAGGGCAAGGACACGCACGAGATGAAAGGCCATCACCCCTATTACCGGCTCATGAATCGCGTGGCGTCCAGGGAAACAGAACGCCTGATGGAGGCGGTCTGGGCCGGGCACATCCTGGATTGGTCATTGCTCGACTATAATCGCCATGCCAACGTGCGACGCACACAACCTCCGGCCTGGGACCACCAGTTCAAGAAAGACACCGAGGTGCCTTTCCCGGCCAAAGGCAGCAACCTCTCTTTCTGCAACGTGACCCCGTCGCTCATTCATGCGGGGATCATGCTCGCTGTCCTCGATGATTCGAACGACGCACTCCTGTGGACGGAACGGCTCGCCAACCGCTGGCAGCAGGGCCGGGATCCGAAGACAGGGCTCTGCGGCGGCCAGCTCAGCTATCGCGAACACGATCGGGCCCAGGACGCCCTTGGCCACGTCCACCCCACGATCAACGAAGCCAAGATGGTCGTGTCCTACCACCAGTCGTCCCGCTACCACGATCTGCCGCTGGTCCAGATGCAGACGGCCCTCACCTTGAGGGCCGGCGGCGATCCTCGCCATGCGGCCCTGGCCGACAAGCTGATCGCGACGGCCTCGGAAGACCTCAAGATCTACGCGCGCCAGTGCTACGACGAAGCGTCCGGCATGTTCATCGGCCGCATGACGGACGGAACGGCCATTCGGTGGAAAGAGGCGAAGACCGGCTACTATGTTCCCGAGTCCTTCGCTCCCCGGCGCCCCAACGGCGAACTCTTCTGGGGCTATGCCCTCGCCCTTGGGCTGACCGGCGACGAGGCTCACCGCCAGATGATCGACAAGCTCGGCGCCAATCTAAACCTCTGGCCTGCCGGGGCGGTCGGGGAACCGGCCGAGCCCTTCACCTGCACCGACTGGCGATTGATCTACGGCCTGCTCGAACTGGCCGAGGCCACCGGCGACGACCGATTCCTTCGCCTGGCCGGCAGGATCGGCGACAACCTGCTTGCCATGCAGACCGACACGGGCCTGTTCCCTCGCTCGGGCCGCGACTATGCTCGAACGGGCGACGACATTCCCCTGGCCTTGCTCCACCTCGCGGCCGCCCTGGCCGGCCGGCGCGACGAGATCCCCGCCGCTATCTTCGATCGGCGCTTCTTCCACTGCGAGTATCACGGCCCGCTGGAAGAACACCAGAAGAAACGCGCCGATGCCCGCACCTACGACCACTACGTGTTCTACGGCAATCCTTGAATGGCCGAACGCAATCCTGCAATACGAGGGAAGAAATCCGAAATTCGAAACGCGAAATCCGAAACAAGCACAAAATTCGAATATCGAATGATCGAAACTGGGAAGCGAAGTCTGTGGTGCTAATCCGCCTTGAAAACGGTGTTCCCTTCGAAGGCTGATTTCATCTGCCAGCCCGTAACTTTGTCGACCGTTAGATCGCCTTTCTCGGAGAATAGAGCAATGCGGCCGTCTGTCTTGGCCCCGGCCTCTCGGGGCTTGTCGGTGATGACGTACTGGCGCTCATTGGCAAAGACCTCGACGATCGTCGTATCGACAAAGATCCGCAAGGTCAGCGGCTCGCGATCCCCGAGCTCCAACGGCGCATTTTCATTTCCAACGAGCAGCATGCCCGCCTCGCGGTCCGCACGGATCGCGAGTCCATTCCGCCCGTGTTCGTCGCACAGGACATCGACGCCCACGCTTCCTTCGCCGGGGTTCTCCACAACCACCTCGAGTTCGACGTGCTCGCCCCTGATCTGATCGAGCAACACCGGTTTGTTCTTCGCAACCTTGATGTCCTCGCAGCTCTTCTCGTCGTAGCGCAGGCTCTCCAGTTCACGGAGAGGCCGGAAACGCATGACCCCGTCATCCGCCAGTTCCATCTCCAGGGGCAAAGACTGGACGCCCTTTGTCTGACCCCCGAAGAACCACGCCCAGTTGACACGCCTGCCGTCGGGCGTGAGCAGCGACTCGGGAGCGAAGTACCTGTTGCTCAGTCCGCCCATCAGGGCATGTTGCTCCGGCAGGAACTGCTCGTTCTTGAAATCGCCGACAAAGTAGCGGCATCCCAGGCGGTGACTGATGCAGACCAGCACCCACTTGTTCCCGAGCTTGAAGAAGTTGGGGCAGGAGATGTCTTCGCCCACCTCGACTCCCAGCTTCTTCGCGTCGAAACCCGGATGAAGCAGTTCGCCAAGGAAGGTCCAGTCCTTCAGATTGTCGGACTTCATGATGGTCGGCGGTTCCTTGCTGCTGCGAGCATTCAGCCCGTAGTACTTCCCGTCCATGACCCAGATGTCGGGATCAAAATACCTGACGTTTTCCATCAGGTTGCCGTCCTTGTCCCGGGGCAGCATCACCTCGGGCTTGCTCCACGCGTCCATGGCGTCGTCCTGGGCGTACACGATCCAGTTCCGCCCCGAACCCTGGCCGTGATAGACCGCCGCGGCCCTGCCGTCCTTCGTCATGAACCCCGTGCCGCTGAACATGCCGTGGCCCGTGTTGGGCGGCGCAAGAACGGTCGGATGCCACTTCCAGTGGACCATGTCCTTGCTGGAAACATGGCCGAACACGAAACCGGTGCGGTTTTTGTAGATGTAGTGCAGGTGATACCGCCCTTTGTAGAAGAACGCCGGGTTCGGATCGAAGGGAGACCCCAACGTGAAGGTCGGGTGGGCAAGATGGTAGATCGCCCAGTTGTCCGGCGGATTCTTCGGCCACTCCGGCGTCTCGGGAACGTAAGGCCCGGTGAACGGCGGGAGCGGCAAGTGATTGACGAGCTCGGAGACCATCGCTTCGGTCGGACATGCAAGAACATTCCCTTGACGCCCAAGATCGAGCTTGCCGTCGGCAAGCTTGGCCCCGCTGTCCAGTTTGCTGTAAGGATACCGCCCCATGCGGTCTTTCACGCGGTCGCCTTCGAAATCCCACCAGGCGAACGGCTTGATGGATGATTCCCTGTTTGGCTCAAGCGACTGGATTTCTTCTTGAGACAAGGCCTTGTTGTAGATCCGGGCATCGTCAATCAAAGCAGCAACCTGTCCATTGCCTCCTACATGCCGCACTCCGAACACAACATAGTTCTGTTCACGGCTCAACAGATCGATATTGCTGGCCTTGTGCGACGCGTATTTCTCGCCGCCGCGGTATACGGTGATCTGATCGCCATGGTAGACGATCGCCATCTGGACCAGCGTGTTGCCGTCGGCTTCCTCCCGGGGATAGTCCTCCTGATTCTTGTTGGTTCTCTTGAAGTGGTCGCTTCCCGCCATCCACTTGCCTTCAGCCAATTCTGCGAAGACGATCCCGTCGAACTGATCTCCCGCCTGCACGGTCAGCACAGATCCTGCTCGGACGTTCTTGTCCTTCAGCGCCACCCACGAAACCAACGTCTTGTCGGGATTTGCCGCACTGGCGGATGTCCCGCAAATCAACATCACAAGTACAAGTAGTCTCTTCATGATTCATCCACTTTCGGCTCCATTAATGAGTGGAGCCTTCGATCAGTTTCAAAGGGTCAAATGCCGGTGGAGACAAGGCCGAAGGCTGAAGGCCGAAGGCTGAAGGCCGAAGGCTGAAGGGCAGCAAAACAGGGGCGTTCACCGCATTGATACCGATTTTCCACACCAATCGACCTCGCATCAGAAACCTACCGCCTACAGTCTTCAGCCCTCGTCCAGCAATTCAGGGAGTCCGCACCTCTCGAACGTCCCGTTCTTTTCATTTTGAGTAAGTTAATTCTGGACACGGGGATACGCCGTGTCAACGGCGGGCATGCTTGCGGCTTGCCGTCGGCGCCGCTATCGTGGTCTGAGTTGCCGCTGTTGTTTCCCCATTCGGAGCCTCGCCGTGAATCCCTTGCCCCGCTCGCACCGCCGTTTGCTCGCCGCTATCGTGGTCGCTCTTTCTCTTGCCGCCCCGGCGATGGCTGCCGAGGTCTTCTACGAGACGAACTTCGACTCGGCCGCTGCCTTGGAGGGCTGGAATGGAATCGGCTCCGCCGGCGTGCAACTGATGACCGGCCATGACGGCACACAGTCGCTTTCCGTTCAGATCCCGGCCAGTGAAGGCCCCGGCCATCGCAGCGGGCACATTCGACTCCCGCTCGAACCGATCAAGGGCACGCAGGTTCGGGGGGAGGCCCTGGTCCGGGCCGAGGGCGTTTCCGAGCCGCCGAATCCGTGGAACGGCATCAAGGTGATGCTTCACACCGTGAGCCCCGAAGGCCAAAGCTGGCGGCAGCAGAACAGCGTCTACGGCTCTTTCGATTGGAAACCGATTCGTTTCCATGCCTCCGTGCCCAAGGACGCAACGTCCGCCGAGTTGATCCTGGGCCTGGAGCAGGTGACCGGCCGCGTGTGGTTCGACGATGTGAAGATCACGATCGTCCGGCGGCGGCGCTCGGTCGACCCGTCGGCCAAGCCGGGGCCGGTCTACAAGGGACACGACCTGCCGCGGCTTCGCGGGGCGATGATCGGACCCCATGTGGACGCCGACGATCTCCGCGTGCTGGGAGGCGAGTGGAAGGCGAACCACGTGCGCTGGCAGTTCATCTGGGGCGGCTTTCCCCACGGGCCGGCGGACAACGGCGACCTGAATGCCTACAACAAGTGGATCGATTCGCAGATCGAGCGGCTCGATTCGCTCCTGCCCGTCTGCGAGGAAGTGGGGCTCCACGTGCTCATCGATCTGCACACGCCGCCCGGCGGCCGCAACAAGGCCAAGGAGTGCAACCTGTTCAAGGAGAAGCGATTCCAGGACTGCTTCGTGGAAGTGTGGAAGAAACTGGCCGCCCACTACCGCGGCAACAAGCAGGTCTGGGGCTACGACCTGGTGAACGAACCGGTCGAGGGAATGGTGTCGGAAGGGGTGATGGACTGGCACGCCCTGGCTTCCAAGACCGCCAAGGCAGTTCGTGCCATCGATCCGGACCACGCGATCATCCTCGAGCCGGCCCCCTGGGGCAGCCCCGCCGGCCTGGAGTTCTTCGAGCCCATCGACGTGGAGCGGGTCGTCTACAGCGTCCACATGTACCAGCCCCACCAGTTCACCCATCAGGGCGTGTACAACAGTCCCACGGGCATTGACTATCCAGGCGAGATCGAAGGCCGAATGTGGAACAAAGAAGCCCTGCGAAAGGCCCTTCAGCCTGCCCGCGATTACCAGATCGACTACGGAGTGCATATCTACATCGGCGAGTTCAGCGCCATCCGCTGGGCCCCCGGCGCCAGCGCCCGCGACTATCTGAGCGACGTGATCGACATCATGGAACAGTACGACTGGGACTGGGCCTACCACGCGTTTCGCGAGTGGGACGGTTGGAGCGTGGAGCACGGCTCGGATCCGAAAGACCGCAAGCCAGCCGAAGAGCCCACGGATCGGCAGGAGTTGCTGACAGGGTGGTTTGGGGAGAATGAGCGGTAGTTGGGGGTGACGCCGTTTCTTGAACCGGGGCGACCCTGGCTTCTCTTCACCGCGAAGCGGTCGACCCAACGTAGCCCAGGGCCAGCGCCGACGGCGCAGCCGGCAAGCGCCGCCCTGGGTATCGATTCCCCCATCCCCGTTCTACGCTGAAAGCGTTGCACAATCCGCCCGCGGTCGCGACTCATGAGCCGGGGGTATCCCGCGATCCACCCATCCGTGCCGACGGCACAGCCCTATTTCAGCCCAGGGTGAAGCAACGTGAGCGACGCGAACGTTGCGCAACCCTGGGGAGTGGCTCCAGCCAGAACCAGCCAGCCCCAACGGGGCGGCCCTAACTTCACGGGATCGAATGTCCGCACGCACCCTGCGGCGGCTTCGCCACGCCGGTTCACGACCCGGTGGCCACTCGCACGGCAATAGGGCCACCCCTTCGGGGTTCACCGGTGTGATGGTCTTCCTGACCCAGGGTTGCTCGATGGTTCGCGGCGCTCACATCGCTCCACCCTGAGCTTGCTTAGGGGCGTCCCTTCGGGACTAACCTCCGGGTGACGCACGGCTGGCACCAGCCAACCGGAGTAAGTACACTATCTGCGGAAGCGTCGGCAACTGTGCCAGCCGCCACCGGCCTGGAATGAGAAGTTGCGCTACTATGGCACCAACTACGATTCGCGAAGCAATCGACTGGATTGGTGCGTGTCCTGCACCGGGGCCCCATCAAGAGCTCATGACACGCATATTGACGGAAAATGCACACGAATTCGACAATGCTCGCTTCCAATTCACGGTATCCATGTTTATGCAATTGAATGTCATGATTGATGATGGTTTTCACGGGACCCGTGGGCCGGACCAGGAAGAACACAAATGGTTCACTCTGGGACCGCACAGTGGTGGTTTGGTCCTTTGTCTTGGCGATGGAACAGCGATATTGAATGAGACTATCTCGCCCGAAAAAGGTGCTACGGATCTAATCCGAAAAGGTATTGGACACATCGCAAACTTGTTATGATCTCTGTGCGACGCAGAAGTCGCTCAATCGAAGCGGCGGATAAACCATGTTGGGCGGTGGCCCTGGCCAACCGGAGTGAGTTCGCCGGATGGGATTCTGCCGCAGGGTGAGGTGATCGTTTATGCGTGTCCTTGTTGTCAACTTTTATTACCCGGGAGACGTGAGGTGGTTTGATCCATCGACTGGCGCCCTTGAGGAATCCAATGATCACTCCTGGGAGGATGCCGCAGGTCGATTCTCCGAACAGGATGGACGCCTCATCTGCTTGTTTCAGGTTCATCCGACCGAAACGTGCGCAGGTGCAAGCTGTTGCATCGAAACAGGTTTCGACGCAGACTTTACGGGAACAAGGGAAGCCAGAGAAGAGGCACCGGTACTCCGCGGCAGAGTACCGGTGCCTCTTCTCTGATCAGCCTCGGCTCGATTCGGCGCTGGTCGGGCGAGCGCATTCTTGAATCGGATGAACCTTGTTTCAGTCTTGCGGCAAACTTCATCTTCACCTCGCCGGGATCAACACGGCGGTCGATAGCGAATTGACGACAAGAATGGAGGCGAGTGCTCAAGAACGACGGTTTAGGGCGTTTCGCGGCGCTGAGTTGATTTACGACACAATGTACCCTCGAAAACCCAGTACTGACGGAAACCCGTTTTGGCCTTCTGATGCGGAGGATGAGGACATTCTCTTGTGGGTACACCACATCGTGGGCTCACAGGAAAGGCAGCGCGTACTACAGGAAAAGCGACGCCTTGAATAGAAAACCGGCATGAAAACCGACAAGCCAGGCGTTCTGCGCGGGCTCGCTGGGCGGGTGGCACCGACCAACCGGAGTGAGTACACTATCGGCGGAGGCGTCGGCAGTCGAGCCGTCAACGCAGCCACAACAGGGCCGTTTACGGCCCTTTTCGCCGAAGGCGATACTAGGCCCGTGCTTTAGCACGGGTCCGTGGGGCACGCCCGCCCCCCTCCTCCCCGCCGCCCTTCGGCGGCGGGGAGGAGGGGGAACGTGAGGTCGGGCTGCGACACCCGCCGTAAACGGCGGGCCTAACGCCGCCTGCGGCGGGCAACGACCATAAATGGCCGTCACATTGTGGACAGTGCCGATGAAATGCATAACTAATGGCATCCGTAGGTTCGACGAGCCACGGGCCACCATCTGCCCGCATCTGGCCCCCTTAACCAATCAACGACGTCTGCTTCTGCCCCGCAGTTTTCATCGGAGATGCGCCGATGTGGAAATGCCCCCAGTGCGACGAGTCTCTTCGAGATTCATTCGAGGTCTGCTGGAATTGCGGGACGTCCAAGGACGGCGTCCGCGATCCGGACTTTGCGTCCTTGAAGGAACAGACGCGTGAACCGGAGTCAGACGAGGCAGATGCGGCGTCGTATTCCGATCCTGTCGTGCCCGTGGAACTCGGCAAGAAGCAGGTGCTGGACTCCGCAACGATCCTGGTCGATGGCTTTGGCCTGGGCGGTTGGCTTGGCGGGCTGCTCGCGGCGTTCGGACTTGCATGGATATATCGTTCCCCTACCAAACAACGGTCCGAACCGCGCGATGCAACAGACTCGCGTGACAGTCAATCGTGATTGGTAATCCTTAGCCGAGATTCTGGTCATAACAATTGGACGGGTGGCCCTGAGCGAGCGTGAGGATCAACCGTGCGTGCGGCGTGCAACGCTTTCACCGTAGAAGGGAATGGATTATGCTGTGAGCGGCTGCAGAACAGCAAACAACAGCCGCCCGTTTTTATTGGTCTAAAAGACGCCGCTTCCTCTCTTTCACGGAGGCCCTTGCCATGTCGATCACCCGTACGATCCTGGCTCTTGTCCTCGGCCTGGCGGCGTCGCTTGCGCCCGCTGCCGAACCGGTGGAGTTGATCACCAACGGGGGCTTTGAGGAGGGCCTGGCCGGCTGGAATCCGGACGCCAAGTATGAACTGGTCGAAAAAGCGAATCTGGCCCACGCGGGCAAGGCGTGTCTGACGGGCGAAGTGACGGGCGAGAACCAGCACCTGACGCTCATGCGACGCGTGCCCGTCAAGACCACCAATCGCTACGTCCTCAGCTTCTGGGCCAAGGCGACAGGGCGAACGAAGATCGTCGTCTGGGCCGTGCAGCCGGGAACCGATTCCAAGACGTCGCGGAACAAGGCCCGCAAGATGGTGGCGGGCTTTGAAAAACTGCCCAACCAATGGCGACGCTATTCGTGCCCCGTGCGGGCCGAAGGCGACGGCACCCTCGAACTGCAGCTGATCGCCCCGTCGTCGCACGGTTCGCCCCCGGGCCGGATCTGGATCGACGAGATTTCCCTGGAAGAAACAGAGATGCCGGCCTTCGCCTCGGTCTCCGGCGGCGAAGGCTTCAACGACGAAGCGGCCCTGGCCACCGCGGACGACGGCACGCTCTATGCCGCCTACACCTCCTTCGTCGACGGGGCCGATTCGCTCCAGGTGGCCCGGTTCCGCACGGCAGGTGACAAGTTCGAGCCGCTCGGAAAGTGGCAGGTGGTGGGTGGACCGGAGACCTATCTGCTCGGCACGACCGCCGTCAGCGCGGGCGACGCGGTTTGGGTCCTCTACGCCTCGGAAGTGAAGAAGAACTGGGACATCTACGCCGTCCGTTGCGGGTCCGACGGACCGGCCAGGCCGATTCGCGTGACCAGCGGCCCGGAAGTGGACATCAAACCGGCAGCCGCATGGGACGGAAAGAGGAAGCGACTCTGGGTGGCCTGGGAGTCGAATCCCGAGGGCGAGCGAGCCGTCATGCTGACCAGGGTGACCGACGGCAAGCCGCAGAAGCCGGAACGGGTCAGCCAGGAAGGCTCGCCGAGCTACGCCCCGTCGGTGGTGGTTGCTGACGGAGTACACGTTGCCTGGCATTCTTTCCGAGACAACAACTACGATATCTATCTGCGCACCAAGCAGCCCGACGCCTTCGTCCGCACGGTCGCCATTCCTTTCAGCCCGGAACTCCGCGTAACGAAGGCGCCGTCGGTCGACCGCCATGCCAAGCTCTTCACCCGGGACGGCAAGGTCTGGCTGCTCTACGAAAACGCCCAGATCGGCTCGGAAAAACGGGGCTACACGATCGGACGGACGGAAGCCCGCCGGTTGCGTCTGGCCACGTTCACCGGCGAGGCGATCACTCTGTTCTCCAAGCCGGACCTCATGATGCCGGAAGGAAGCCAGGAGAACTGCCCGCTCGCCAGGAAATCCGAGGCGCCCGACGCGGCCTTCGACGCGATGGGGCGGCTCTGGGTGGTCTATCGCCAGCCGAACAACGCCCGCTCGTGGGACGTATTCGCCGCCTGTTTTGACGGGCAGCGTTGGCAGCGGGCCCAGCCGGTTTCGCACCTGAAGGGCATGGACCAGCGTCCGGCCCTGGCCCTGGTCGACGGTCGGGCCGTGGTGGCCTACCAGGCCGACCCGAACCCGGGGAGCTTCAAGAGCATCGAAGAGTCGAAGACGGCCACAAGCGACGTCTACCTGGCCGGATTGAATCTCGAAGCGGACCGCCCGGCAGCGCCGATGAAGATGACGCCGCTGGCCGAATCGGAAGAGGCCTTCGTGCCCGGCCAGTTGCGCGTGGAATACGGCGAAGACCGAGCCACGCCCAGCCTCCAGTACAAGGGGCAGACGCTGAACCTCTACTTCGGCGATCTCCACGAGCACACCGAGGTGTCGATCTGCAATCGGGTGGGCGACCAGTCGATCGACGAGAGCTACCAGGACATGCGCGACATCGCTGGCCACGACTTTGCCTGCGTGACCGATCACGGCTACAACCACTGCCCGGCGAGTTGGTTCCACACGGCCAAGCTCGCCCGGGTGAACGACGACCCGGGCCGATTCCTCACCTTCCTGGGCGAGGAGTGGACCTCCACCTTCGAGGAGTACGACGAGAAGCATCCCTTCGGGTTCTACGGGCATCGGAACCTGGTTCTGGCGGACTCCTATTTTCCGCGCTGGTGGAACGCTCGAAGCCGGCAGACCCCGGCGGAGTTGTGGGAAGACCTGCGGAAGCTGAAGGCCGACTTTGTGAACATCCCGCACCAACTGGCCGACACGGGCAATGTGCCGGTTGATTGGGACTACGCCGACGAGGCGGCCCAGCCGGTGGCCGAGATCTTTCAGATCCGGGGCTCCTACGAGTATAAGGGCACGCCTCGCGAGGCCGGTCGAACCACGCCCGGGCCGGGCAACTTCATCCAGGACGCCTGGGCCCGAGGACTCGTGATCGGCGTGATCGCCAGCCCGGACCACGGCGGCGGCTACGGCAAGGCCTGCGTGTTCGCCCCCGAGCTCACCCGCGAGGCGATCCTCGAGGGGCTTCGCGCCCGCCATTGCTACGGCACGACGGCGGCCAAGATCTTCCTCGACGTCCGCGTTGACGGGCACCTGATGGGCGAGAAACTCACCAGCCCGCCCGGCAAATCGGTCGAGGTGGCGATCCGGGCGGACTGCCCGGGCGACATCGACCGCATCGAGGTCTGCCGCAACAACCAGTTCATCTACGTCAGCCGCCCCGAAGGCAAAACGGCCGAGTTGACCTTCACCGATCGCCGGCCCCTGGAAGGATTTTCGTATTACTACGTGAGGCTGATCCAGAAGGACGAGGAGATTGCCTGGACCAGCCCGGTGTGGTTTGGGGCGGAGGAGCGGTGAGCTATGAGTTGGTGGGGATGATGACGGAGGGGAGGTGAGGTGTGAGCACCGAGCGACCGTCGACGAGCAATGACGAGGTCAAATCGAGCGAAACGCCCCGGACGGCAAAGGGAAGTCGCGGCGACTCGATCATGTTTTTTGTGTTCTTGCTGTTCCTCGCTGTGATGGGGGGCTATCTACTCCTGCCCCAATGTGTCGAGTATCGATCAGACGTCAACAACATGCAATGCAGGAACAATCTGAAGCAAGTCATGATGGCCCTGCTCAATTACCACGACACCTACAAGAGCTTTCCGCCGGCTTACCTGCCCGATGAAGAAGGTCGCCCAATGCTTACACCAACTACCTGCTCATCACTGGGCCCGAAACCGCCTGGGGCGAAGGGCTGGCTCCGACGCTTGCTGATTTCAAAGATGGAGCGTCCAACACAATCGTACTGATTGAAGTCGCCGATTCCGGTATCCAATGGATGGAACCTCGCGATCTGACCCTTGAGCAGGCAGCACGCGGAGTAAATTCACAGTTGGGCATGTGCATTTCGGCGCCCCACCCGTTGCCCGGCAGAAGAACAGAGAAGCCCGAGTCGGCCAACGTGGCCTTTGCCGACGGTTCAGTCGTCAATCTGACAAACGACTTTCCCTTGGGGGAACTCAAGAAGCTGCTCACCCATCAGGGCGGGGAGAGCGTGAATCGCCGCAAATGATTTTCGCCCCCTTCCATGGCAGACAAAATCCGTGTGCGGCAGCCAACCGACGCGGCTTCACGCTTGCCGTGGTTCAGTCCCCCACGAGTGCCCTGTCAAGCTTAGGATTCTGGGTGCCACTGGCTGCTTGTCAGCCAGTGGCAACACGTTACATCGAGACATGCCTTAATTCGAAATCGTGACAGAGCACTAGTCGCCTGCGGAAGGCTCCGCTACTGCCACGCCCCCTCCAACATAAGGAAGTCCACCGCCGCTTCAATCTCCGTCGTATCGTTGCCGGTCGTCGAGTAGGCGCGGACCGTGGGAAAGTCGACCACTTCGTAAAGGGTGCGCGTGCCGTTGGTCCGCGACAGGGTGGCCGTTGTGCCGCTCGCCGCCAGGTGGTCGTCGCCCGACGTGTCGTGCAGTTTGGCCACGTCGCCGTCACCGCCGTTGGCATTGACGGTCACCGTATCGAACCGGCGGATCGTGTACTCGTAGTCCGTTCCGTAGAAGACGGACTTGTGGGACCGTCCGCGGTAGACGTCCTGCTCGCCGGCCTTGCCGAAGAGTCGCGCCGTGTCGTTTCCGTCCGTGCCGTAGGCAACGACCGTCTCGAACCACCGGGCTGTCACGTCGTAGGTCTCGTCCGTGTCGTAAAGCCGGGCCTTCTCGGGAGTCATGATCAGGCGATCGTCGCCCGCAGAGTCGTAGAGTCGGGCCACGTCGGAGCCTCCCTCCGTGGAATAGGCCACGATGGTGTCGAAGAACTTCGCTCGACAGTAGTAGTCGTCGCCGCTGTACATCTTCTGAAACTCGGGATAGGAGATGAAGGTATCCCTGCCTTCGGAGTCGAAGAACCGTGCTGTATCGTCACCGCCGGCTTTGGCATAGGCGTGGACGACATCGAAGAACTTGACCCTGTGGTAGAAACCGCTGCCATACAACTTGGAGACCGCCGGGTCTGCCTTGAAGGTGTCATCCCGGGCCGAGTCGTAGAACGAGGCGGTGTCGGTTCCGCCGTTTCGGGCGTAGGCGTGCACGGTCGGGAAGTTGGCCACCGTCTGCTCGAAGCCGGTTCCGGAAAGCGTGGTTTCGCCGACGTTGAAGACCGCCGTATCGTCGCCGGACGAATCGACGAGGGAGGCGACGTCCTTGCCGGCTACGCCGTCGACATAAGACGTCTCGATCTGCACGGCGGTCACCGTGTAGGTGTCGCCGACCATCCTCGCCTCGGTCGGGGAGAGATCGGCCGTATCGACGCCCTCGGTGCCGGTCAGCGTGGCCGTATCATTGCCGTCCAGCCCGTCGAAATAGACCCCGATTGCCCGGGAATCGACGGTTTGGACGACGTCGTTGATCCGCACGACCCACGTGTCGTTGGTCGCTCCCGCAATGAACTCGAAGGTATCGTCGCCCTCCGTACCGGTGAACCACTGTTCGAGGAACGTCGCTTCGGCGTCGGCGGTGGCCGGGGCGGCCTCGCGGTTGCCCACGTTGTCGATGGCCACGCTGTAGAACTGGTAGGTGCTGATTCCCGACCCGCGGTAAACGGCCGACGTTTCCTGGGTGTTGGTCAGCCACCGCGTGTAGGCGGCGCCGTCCTTGGAAACGTAGATGTCGTAGCCGGCGATACCGGAACCGTTGCCCTCCTCATCCACGCCGCTCCACGAGACGAGCACGGAGGAAGCGAGCCCCTCGGTGGGCAAGGCCGCCACTTGGCTGGCCGGAGCGCCGGCGTCGATCGTGTTGAGCACCTCGTTCGTTTCAATCGGATCGTTCACGTCGAAGACGATGCTGGCCTGGTTGGCGATCGTCGTTCCGGCGGCCAGGCCGGCGTCGGCGGAAACCGCGAAGGTGAGGAAGCCTTCGCCGCTGCTGTTCTCGTCGTTCGGCGGCAGGAAGCCGGCCAGCGGGTCTTCCGGGAGTTCCCCGGTGACCGGGTCGATCGACTGCATTCGCCAGGTGATCACGCCCGTGTCCGCATCGAAAGACACAGTCACCTCGACCGGGTTGGAATCGGTCGACACCTCCACCTGGGTGGTGTACTCCTGCAAGCCGGCGGGAACGTCGATGACCACGTTGTTGAAGCCGATCTGCGCCAGTTCGAAGGTCGACCAGTCGAGATTGGCGTCGAGCGTGTCGGTCACGACGACTTCCTGGGCGGCCAGTTCGGCGGTTTCCATGTTCTCGAAGCGGATCGTGTACTCGATCGCGGTGCCCTCGGCAATCCAGCCGTCGGCGCCGTAGCCGATGGTGGCCTTGTCGTTGGGGTCTTCGGAGCCGCCGCCGTTGCCCGAACCGTGTCCTCCCGTAGGCCAGTGGAACTCCGGAGGTTTGGGGATTTCGTCGATATCCGGAATGCCGTTGTGATTGTCGTCGTCGTTGGTGGGATCGCCGTCCCCGTCGCTATCTTCGTCGTCGGGGCACAAGGCATCCACCTTCTTGGCCATTTCGTAAGCGGCGTCGCGTTCCTGGATCAGGGAGTTGTACTCCGCCTCGAGTCGAGCCAGTTCCGCCACGTTTTCATAGTATCGCATGGTCGCATTGAGAGCTTCGAGCACCGTGTTCAGAATATCCACGGCCGGTTCAATTGCCTCGAACCAGTTCTTGAGAGACGGCATGTATTTTTCTAACAGTTCTCCCGCCTGCGACACATGATCTGCGATGCTCTTGATCGTCCCCAGCATCCCGTAGACGTTGCTGGAAAACTCCAGCCAGTCTTTCGTTTTCCAGCTTGGCGCCGACTGAATTTTCGTCATGAAGTCCGGAATGGACATACCTGTGGAGGCGCCGTTGGCGATGTCCGTGACGCCCAACAGGAAGTCGTATTCTTCTTTGATTTGGCTGAGAACCTGAGCTGCTATTTCGGACCTCTTGTAGGCCTCGCTGCCGTACTCGATGGTTTTCCGGTATTCACCGATCCCCTTGAACACGCCCGACACCCCGTTTTGGAAGGCATCGATAAGTGCCTTGTTCTGGGCCTTGATCATGCTGCCGCATGTTTTTAGCAGGTTGATTCCGAACATGCCGAGATTGGCGTAGTTCTCGATCCATGCGCCTTCCCATCGCTGCAACCAAGTGTCGAACTTGCCGCGGGAGGCCCGTTGCTTGGTCAACGCATATTGATACCAGCGCATGGCTTCAGGACAGGTGCTGCTGAAGTGGTCCAGCTTGTCTGCCTCCTCCGGCCTCTGGTGGAGCTTCTGCACGAGTTCGACAATGGCATTGTAGATCGACTCACGGGAGAAGTTCCCGTCGACGATCATGTCTCCCGCCTCCAGAAGGTCATTCCAGACTGACCGAAGAGCGTTTTCGATGTTGGACCAGCTTGGGACTCCAAGAGAAGCCGCCGTCGGAAGTTGGCTTGCCGAAGCCTCCACCGCCGACGCGGCGGCAACGCCCTTCCACGAAAGGGCCACGTTCTGATTGTCCAGCGTCTCGCCGCCCGCCACGGTGATCGCCACCTCGGCCGAGCCGTAGCCGCACGCCTTGGCCACGAGCGTGTAGTCGCCTGCCGCCAGCCCGCGAACGGTGAATTCGCCGATCGCGTTGGCCGTGGTGGTTTGCACGAGGTTGCCGTCAGAGTCGTAGACCTCGATCGTGCCTTCCATGGGCACGGAGTTTGCCTGGGTCGGGTTGTAGAGCGTGCCCGACACTTCGATGTCGGCCGCTGCGACAACGACGTTCTGACTGACCGAACCGCCGGAGACGAAGACGAGCCCCGAAATAGCCTGCAAGGCGTAAACGCCGCTCGTTCGAGCCCGCTGATCGAGGACCAGAAGGTCATGCGTTCCCGTGGGCAGGTTGGTCATCGAGTAGGCGCCGTCGGCGTCGCTGCTGGTCCGGCCGAGGATGGCGCCGGTTGCAGGATCGACGATCAGCAGGGTGATGTTCTCGACACCCTCGCCGCCGGCGGTTTCCACCGTACCGCTCAGGGTGGCGCCTTCATAGAGATTGAGCGTGGCCGATTGGGAACCTGCGACGATGCCAACGTCCGCAGGAGTATAAGCCAGGCCGCTTCCCACGGCCTCGATGCGGTACGTGCCGGCCACCAGGCCGGTGAACTCGACCGTGCCGTCGTCGGCCACGTCCACGTAGCCGGTCGTTACCTCGTCCACGCCGCTTCGAACCAGCACCAGGGCCGCCTGGCCGGGCGTGGTCGGCGCCTCGCTCGTAGCCAGATCGACCAGGGTGAGCGTGAGCGACGCCTCGCCGGCCGTTACGACGCCGGCGTCGGTCGTGCTGTTGGCCGAGACTGTCACGTCCTCAACCACGTCGAAGAACAGGTCGTCATGGGTAACCATGATGTCGTAGGTTCCCGGAGTCACCAGGCCCAGGCTGAACACGCCGTCCTCCCCCGTCCAGGTCGACAGGACGCACTGCCCATCGGAATAGAGTTCGACGGTGGCGCCGGCAACGGCCGTGGAACCGTCGGTCGCAACGACCTGCCCCTCGATCGATCCGGCATTGAGCGTGATGTCGTATTGGAACAGCGGCGAATCGGCCGAGATCTCGAACAACTGGCGGTTGGCCCCGTCTTCCAGGGCGAGCCCGTACGTTCCTTCTTCCAGTCGGGTGAAGTCGAAGGTCCCGTCGTCGCCGGTCAACATCGTGTAGGCGCCCGTGATCGAGTAGAGGAAGACGGTGAGACCGCTCACCGCGGAGCCGTCCGCCCGGGTCACGGTTCCGTAGATCCTCGTACTGCTGTCCAGAGTGGCCGTGATCGTCTCGGTGTCCCCCGCGCTGAGCGTGACCGACTGTTCGCTCACATCGTACAGGTAGTGATCGACCGAGACGGTGAAGGTCCCCGAAGGCAGGTTCGAAAGCGAGAACTGGCCCGATTCGTCCGTCAACACCACATCGACTGTGCTGCCGTCGTCCGTGGCCACCCAGACCACCGCCTCCACTACCGGGTCGCCGCTCCCGGATACCGTGACTGTGCCTTCGAGAACGGCGCCGGCCTGCATCACCAGGTCGATGTTCTCCGTTGTCTCTCCGGCCGCGACCTCGACGCCGGTGATCGGGTCGGTCCGCAACGTTTCGCTGTAGGCGTAGATCGTGTTGGTTCCGGGGGCGAGTCCCGTGAGCAGGTAGTACCCGTCCTCGTCGGTGACGGTCGCCCGGGGATTCGACTCGTCGCCATTGCCAACGACCACACCGGCAACCGGCAACGACGTGGCAGCGTCGGTCACGTAGCCCGACACGCTCCCCGCTTCCACCACGACCAGGTCGGCCGCATGGATCGTCGCGGCGTCGCTGACGATGAGGTCGGTCTGAATTGCGGCAGTGAGATCGTCCGCAGAGAAGAACAACTCATAGGTCCCGTCGGGCAGGCCGGTCACTTCGAAGCGACCGTCTTCCGATAGCGTGGCCTGATAGCTGATTCCATCCATGTCGAAGGCGACCAGCGTGGCGGTGCTGAAGTCGGTCCCTTCCGGTGCATCAACACGTCCCACGATGGTCCCTCCCGCGGTGAGGATCCATGCCAGGTCGCTCACTACCTGGCCATCGGTGATGGTCACCGTCTCGAGGTCGGTGGGCGCAAGGTAGCCCACGAAAGAGAGTTCGTAGGTTCCGTCGGGCACGTTCAGCAGACGCACCAGGCCGTCGGCCGTGCTCTTGCCGGTATAGGAAGTGTCTGCGACAGCATCGTGGGCAACGACGTCCACCCCGCCGAGCGGCGTCAGGGCGTCGTCGAGATACACATGGCCCGAGATGGTTGCGAACCAGGTGTTCATGTTGTCCTGAGTAAGATGGGAGAGATTCAGCCCCTCGCGATAGGTTCGTTCCCCCTTGCGAATCCAGTAGAGATTCGCCGCGTCGGCCAACAGATGAACGTAGTCGCCCATCGTGTCGCCATAGGTCACGATCTGCTCCTCCCACATCTGGTCCCAGTATTCGCAGGCATAGCTCGGACGGACCGCGTCTTTGAGCAGATCCCAGTCCACGGCGTCTTCGTTCGTTTCCAGCACATAACCCACGTTGACCGTGTTGGTCCCCTCCTGGGCCAGGCAGTAGACGGCCACACGCCCCGATTCGCCCGGCCGCAGGACGCCCGCCGGGCCGTCCATGGAGATGGCAAGCAAGTCCACGCCGCTGGTCACGTAGTCCGTGTATTCCTCCAGGCGGAGCCCTAGGTCGTTGTTGCCTGAAACGTGAAGGAGCGGAGCATACAAGTCCGTGTTGCCGTCGTTGACGTACTCGATCCACACGGTGAACTCCCGCCCGATGCGGACCATTTCCGGCATGAGGACGGTGGTGGTGAAGGTAGCCTCTGTGCCCGCAACAATCTCGAAGGAGTCGGCCAGACTGCGCTCGATGCCGTCTTTCGAAACAACGATGTCGCTCGCGCCGAGGGACAGATCGGTCAGGTCGAAGGTGGCGTAGACGAGGGTCGAATTGATGAAGCAGGTTTCCGCGGCCGCGTGCGTGGCGTCGGCCGAGTCGACGAGCGACACCTCCACGTCGGACCGCAGCCCCGTGCCGGTGATCGCCACGGTTACCCGTCCCGTGTTGCCGCCCTCATTTAGATCCAGTCCGGTCAGGTTGAACACGACTTCTTCGCTGGTGAGCGAGAAATCCGCGGCGCCGCTGGGCAGCGACTTGGCCACCACGAGCACGTAGTAGGTGGCGCCGCTCGTCGTGTCGAGCGCCACGGTGGCATCGGGCTCGTTCCACTGGTCGCTCTGGTAGCTGCAGGTTTGGGTGTCGGGCATGTAGCCCTCGCCCACGTAGATCCGGGTCCAGCCGCTCGCGTCGTCGCGATCCAGCGAAAGGAGCACGTCCTTGTCTTCGCCGGGCTCGATCTTGTAGCAGACCGCGTCGCCGACCTCGCTGAAGGTCCCCGTCACCGTCTCGCCCAAACTGAGGCTGGGCACCGAGAGGGAGGTGGAGATCGTTCCAGCAGCCACGTTGTTGCCTGAGTTTTCGCCCTCGAACACTTCGCCGCCGCTGTTCGTGTGGACCGTCCATCGGTAGTTTCCTTCCGTCCCGGCAGGCACGGTCACTGAAGCGGTGAAGACGGCCGACTGGCCGGGGCCCAATTGGGCCGAGGAAACGACCTCGTCCACCACCAGTTCGTTCGAATCTCCCGTGACAACATCGCCAACGAGGGAAATCGCGTCGTGCCAGGAACCGCTTACCGTCTCGGCGCCCACGTTGGTCACCGTCCAGGTGAGGGTTGCCGACGTGCCGGAAACGATGTCGACATCCCCGGAAACGGACGACACAACGAGATCCACGTCGGAGTCGGCCGATTCGACGAACTCGAAGGCGCCCATGTCCGGCACAGAGCCGTCAGTCATGGCAACGCCCGTGTTCGTCGTTCGCGGATCGTCGTAGCGGGGCGTCCCCATCTTGTCGGTCGTGGTGGCCGAGCCGCCGTCGGCCGCATCGATCATGGGCGAGCCGTAGGCCAGGCGGTAGTTGCCCAGCGAGGCGTCCTTGAATTCAGGATCGACGGACAGGTTGCCGTCGGTTCCCGTGGGGTCGTCCATCCCCTCATAGTTCACCGCGCCGTCGACGGAAGACCACACGTTGCTGTAGGTGATGTTCGGGGCGTTGCCCATGTCGTGGAGGATTCCATCCTCCAGACTGCCGGCCACGATCGTGTTGCTGACGGACATGGAGCCGCCGTGGGCCAAGAGGCCGATGCGGTTGTCGTCAAGGGTGCAATTCGTCACCGTCACGGTTGAGTCCACGTGGGCGGCGATGGCCCGATCGGCGCCAGTGATTACCGTGTTCTTGATCGTGGCCTCGCCGCCCCAATTGAGCACGCCGTCGAAATAGGCGTCGCGGATGGTGCTGTTGGTCAGGGTCAGGCTGGCCCCACCCGCGGCGCGCAGCGCGCCGGTGGCGTCCCAACTTCCGGACGTGGTTCCGCCGCCGTAGAGAACGGCCACATGATCGAGCGTGGCCGTTCCGCCCTCGAGCAGGATCCATCGCCAATCGCCGGCGGAGGCCGACGTGGCGTCGCCATCGCCGTTGGAATCGCCCGCAATGCTGTCGTCGTAGATCGAAGTGAAGGAGACCGGTTCGGCCACCGTGCCCTGAGCATCGAGCGTGCCTTGGACGATCAACTCCAATTTGTCGTCGAACTTAACGATCGCGCCCGCTTCGATGGTGAGCGTCACACCCGCGGGAACGGTCACGTTGCCCACAATGCGATGGAGAAAGGTCCCCAGCCAGGTTTCGTCACCGCTGAGCGCGCCGCTGTGTTCGGCCACGGCGTAGCGGAGGTCGGTGTGGAATGAGGTCAGGAACTGGCCCGCTCCGATGGGCGTGACACCGCCCCAACTGCCGGGTAGGGCCACACTGTCGCAGCCGTCAAGATTCGTGTCGCCGCCCGCTGAATCGTCGGCCAGGGCGGTAAATACGATTGCCCCCGTCTCGGTCGCCGCACTGGCGTCGAGCGTGGCCCCGTCCTCAACCACGATCGAGGCCCCCGAAGCGAATTTGACGACGGCGCCGGCCTCAAGGGCGACCGTGACGCCGGCGGCAATTGACAGTTCACCTTCCACCACGTGAACCGTATCCGCGGTCCAGGTCTCGTCCGCACTCACGCTTTCGGTGTGCCACTGGGCCGTGTTGTTGACGAGTACTTCGCGCGTGAGCTGCTCGATGACCGTGCCGTCGTCGCGGAAGACGGCTCGAATGTCGTAGAGGCCGTCACTCACGGCGGTTGTATCCCAGACGTACGAATCGGCGCAGGGCAGGCCGGTCGCGATTGTGTAGGAATGGGTGTCGCTGGCCGCCAGAAGGGTGACGGCGGTTGTGGAGGGATCGAATCCGACGCCCAACCAGCCGAGGGTTTCGCTGTCGTGGAACAGGTCGCCGCTATCGTCGAGCCATTGGAAGGCGGTATCGCTGGTCAGAAGGACCTCGCCGTCGTCGCCGGTGGCCTGGTCGCCGGCGCCCCCCGTGGCCGTGACGTTGGCTTCAGGAACCGTCATCGTACCCCAGGTATAGACGTAGACCGATCCTCCGCCACCACCCCCGCCGCCACCGCCGGAGGCCAGGCCGCCATCGGCGGTGATTACGAGCGTGCCGGAGAGATCTCCCACGTTGAGGACGATGTGGCCGGCGCCGCCGCCACCGCCGTAGACCGTGCCGAAATCACCGCCGTCGGCCGAGATCGTTCCGCTTCCGGTGATCGTGTCCGCCGAGATGAACAAGGAACCTCCGGCGGCGCCGCCGCCGCGCCCGGTTGCCGTTTCGCCGTCGACGCTCAAGCTTCCGTTGACAGAGAGCGTGTCGCTGACTTCCAGCCAGATCGCGCCGCCGCCGTCACCGCCCTCGGCCGAATTGCCGCCGCCCGAGCCAAGCGTGGTGGGACAGGCGGCCGAGCCGTAGGTGGCCGTTTGGGCGCCGGCCCCAGCCGCTCCATGTCCACCGGCCCCCGCATGGGCGCCGCCGGCGCTGCCGTAACTGGCGCTGCCGCCCGGCGCCGGGCCGAGCGTTGCGGCGTAGCCTTCGCCTGTTGCAGAAAGGGCCGAGCCGGCATCGATCGTCACTATCGTGGCGATGATTCGAACGCCTTCGCCCACCCACTCGCCATCAACGGCCGCCGTCGTATCGGTTGCCTGGGCCAGGAGCGTGGAGTTGTTGGTCACGTGAATCGTGTCGGCCACCTCAAGCGTCACCCCGCCCCCGATCGCCAGCAGGGCTTCGGAAGCCGTGGCGTCGCCCACCGTGACCCGGTTGAGCGTGAGCGTGGAGTCTTCCGTGTCGTAGCGATAGGTCTGGTAGACGTAGAGATCGCGCTCGGTATCGGTCAGGTGGTTTTCCAGATCGCTCACCTGAAAGAACCCCACGGAGCCGTCGCTGCCGGCGTTAACGCCCGAGCCTCCGTCGGCCGTGGAGGTCACGTAGCCGCTGTACGCGTCGCCATCGAGGTAGTAGACGACGACGCGTCCACCGCCGCCTCCGCCGCCTCGATTCGTCAGGCTGCTTCCGCCGTCGGCACTGAACGTGCCGGAGCCGGTCAGGGTTTCAGCCACCACGTAGAGGCTGCCGCCGGAGCCGCCGCCTTCGCCGCGCCCGGTGCCAACGCTTTCCCCGTCGGCGGTGATTTCGCCGTCCAGCGTGAGGGTCCCGCTCACGTCGAGTTGGAGGGCCCCGCCGCCGGCCCCGCCCGTGCCGCCCCCGAGCCCGTCATAGCCGCTGCCCCCGGAACCAAGATCGGTCGGGGCGAGGGCGTCGCCATAGCTGTCCGTGTTCGGATCGCCCCACTGCCCGTCGCCACCCGTGCCTGCGTAGGTGGCCCCGGCGTTTCCGCCGTCAGAAGATCCCGGTCCAACGCCGGCGCTGTTGCTCCCGCCCAAATAGCCTTGCGCGTCGGCCGTGATCACCGACCCGGCCTCGACGATCACGTTTTCGGCATGGATGGTCACGCCTTCTCCGACCCATTCGTCGTCGACTTGTGCGCCGGTGTAGAGGGCTTCCACGACGATCTGCGAGTTTTCGAGCAGGTGGATCGTGCCGGCAGCGGTCACGGTCGTGCCGCCGCCGATCGTCAGGATGGCCCCGTTGCGCACGGTGATGTCGGCAAAGCGATACGTCTCGTCGGCCGAGAGAACCATGTTCCGATTGACCACGAGGCTCGGGTATCCGCTGGACGTGTCGAGGAAGGCCACGGAGCCGTCGCCGCCGTCGGCAAGCCCAGCACCGCCGCTGGCCGTCGAGGTGGAGTAGCCGCTGAACCCGTCGCCGTCGTCGTAATAGATGACCACACGCCCGCCGCCGCCGCCACCGCCGCGGCTGGTGAGACTGCTGCCGCCATCGGCACTGAACGCACCGGAGCCGGCAAGGACACTGGTGGTCACATAAAGGCTGCCCCCCGAGCCGCCGCCTTCGCCGCGTCCCGTGCTGACACTTTCCCCATCGGCCGTGATTTCACCGTCCAGCGTGAGCGTTCCGGTCACATCCAGACGGAGGGCGCCGCCGCCGGAGCCGCCCGTGCCACTGCCAAGGCCGTCGTAACCGCCGCCTCCGGATCCGAGGTCGGTGGGCTCGAATTCGTCGCCGTAGGTCGTCGTGTTCGGGTCGCCCCAGTTGCCGTCTCCTCCCACACCTGCGTAGGTGGCCCCGGCGTTTCCACCGTCGGCAGCTCCCGGTCCCACGCCGGCGCTATTGCTGCCGCCCAGATAGCCTTGCGCATCGGCCGTAATCGTCGATCCGGCCTCGACCGTGATGTCGACGGCGTGGATCGTCACGCCCTCGCCCACCCACTCATCGTCCACCGTTCCGTCAACGTGGCTGCCTTGGCCCAACAGGGTGGAACTGCCGCTGACGGTGATCGTGCCCGTCGCGTTCAACACGCTTCCGCCCGCCAGCTCGAAGGTCGAACCGCCGTCGATCGTCAGGTCGCTCGCATTGAACTCCGAGCCGTTTGCGGCCAGCGTTGCTCCGTCCCAAAGTGAGACGTTTTCGAACGTGTGAATGCCTTCGATTGTGACCGCGTTGCCGTAGAGCATCAGGTCTTGCTCGTCGTAGCTCGCGTCGCCGTCGCTGATCGTCAAGGCGGTTGCGCTCAATGTCACGGCGTAGGCATCTTCGGTGACCTCGCCGCCCGCGGCGTCGCCGTCCTGATTCATGGCCTGGCCGAGCGAGTCGAGAATCTCCGGGCCGATTGTAAGGGAGTAGGTGTCGAGCCCCGTTCCCGAAAGACTCAACTGGTAGCGATTCGCTCCCAGGCTCGTTATCGAATCGACGGAGGGCGTTCCGGAGCCGGTAATCGAAACATCGTCCAGGGTGAACGTCCCCTCATCGATCGCTTCGCTGAATTGAACCTCGACTGTTTCGAAGGGAGTCGAGGCTGCGCCCGTCGGTTCGACCAGGTCGATGCGAAGATCGCTGGCAAGCAAAAGTCGCGATTCGAGCGGTTCAATGCGGAGAATCGATGCATTAGGAACACAGCCCTTGCGTTTCTGGCATCGGCGACCGGACAGGGGAAGACGCGATACGATCCGCTGAAAGACCATGCTGAATCTCCTTGCGACCGACAGGGGAGGGCCGGAAATACCGGTTCGTCAGGTAGGAACG
The DNA here is from genome assembly GCA_963674575.2 of Thermoguttaceae bacterium. GTDB lineage: Bacteria > Planctomycetota > Planctomycetia > Pirellulales > Thermoguttaceae > JAAYAY01. The sequence continues at coordinate 874,552 of CAXXQT010000003.1, read as the reverse complement.
GCGAGGTGCAGAGCCAGGTGGGAAGTGCGAGAGACACCGCCCGCGAACGGCCCCTCTTCAGAACCGAGGGGAACACGCCCCCCCTCGCCGACGATGCGTAATTGCACCCTGAAAAGATACACGCCTAGGTAGAGTATGTGACCTGAAAACATCGGAATTCGTCCAGGCAAGTTGAGCGGACGGAGCAAGAGATGTCGGCTTATGGCGGGTATTCCGATCACGCAGGGATACCGCGCGAACCGCTTCGTGCCTTTCCCAGCAAGGCACGTCGCCCCCGATCCGCTGTCCTTGTCTCTGGCACTGCGAGCGGATCAGCCGCTCGAAAATCAGGATCCGTGCACCGAGGAAATTGTTGAAGATGTTCCGCCTGTCGGCGGAAAGGGAGCCGAGGCCTGGAATTGCGCCAGCATCATTCCGCGGTCGCGGTCGCCCGCACCCCTTTCCGATCGCGTCAGCCGAAACCACTGCATTGGCGTCAAGAAGCTCAACCGGCTTCCAACCGGGTCCCGCCGCCAATCGGGTTGCCCTTCCAGGAGCAATGAGCAGGGAGCTATGAGCGAGATTGCGCCACCGCCAGTTGCTCATCGCTCACAGCTCAAAGCTGATCGCTTGAGCAGCCCGACCAGGACTCGAACCTGGAACATCTCGTTAGAAGCGAGACATGATGTCCGTTTCACCATCGAGCCGTAAGCGGAAGGCAAGGGATTCGAACCCTCATCACCATGTAGTGGCACGCATTAGCAGTGCGGCCCGGCAAACCGTATCCGGCTACCTTCCGTTTGTTAGTGGACCGACCGAGAGTCGAACTCGGATTTCCGCCACGCCAGGGCGGCGTCTTCCCCTTGGACTATCAGCCCATTTGTGTTTCAGTGGACCGGATGGGAATCGAACCCATCACACCGATCTTGCAAGGATCAGTCGCCTCCCTTGGTACATGCCAGCCCGTCTTGTCAGAGGTCCGTCCGGGACTCGAACCCGGTCTCCGTCCTTACCACGGACGTGTGCTGCCAAAACACCTACAGACCGTTCGTTACGCCGCGAGTGATCCCGGGTAGAATTGAACTACCGTTCTCCTGGGTGTCATCCAGGCGTCTTCGCCACTGGACCACGGGATCATGTCAGTGACCGAGGTGGGAGTCGAACCCACAAAATCGCCACGCTCTCAACGTGACCGCTTTTCCTGTTTGCGTACCCGGTCATCTTCAAGTGGCGGGTCCGGGGGTTGCACCCGGCAGTCCAGGCTTATGAGGCCTAGATGGGCACTGGCCCACCCGCGAGTTGCAGACCCCGGTATCGAGCCGGGCAAACCGGCCGTATGAAAGCCAGTCAGGCAGCTGCCAAGCCTGCAATCGAGTGACGAAGGGGAGAGTCGAACTCCCATGCCCGTCTGGGCACGACATTCTGAACGTCGCGCGTCTACCTATTTCGCCACTTCGTCGTCACAAGCAGCCCGTACGGGAATCGAACCCGTATCACGAGAATGAGGGTCTCGTATCCTGAACCGTTAGAAGAACGGGCCATCATATTGCTAGTGCGCCGGGACGGAGTTGAACCGCCAAGGTCCGGTCGGACGACTGGGTTACAACCAGCGGGGCCTGCCAATGCCCAACCGACGCATGTTCAAGTAGCACGGGAGGGAGTCGAACCCACAATCACCAAGGTTTGAACTTGGCCGCTCTGCCGAGGTTGGCGTACCGTGCCATTTCATGTTCGATGGCCAGGTGACTGTCGATTTACACCACGGCATCGAACTGCCAATGCCTTTGATCTTGAATACCAAAAGGCGCCCTCGATCGGATTTGAACCGACGGCCTCCTGCGTGACAGGCAGGCGAGCACTCCAGGCTGCTCCACGAGGGCGTGTTGTCTTCGAGTAGCTCAGGTGGGAGTCGAACCCACAGCATCCCTGATTCTGAGTCAAGGTGGTCTGCCAGTTGCCTACCGAGCCAAGTAGTCCTGGGTGGACTCGAACCACCGGTCATCTCCTTGTAAGGGAGCCGCCCTCGCCACTGGGCCACAGGACCATGTTTGTTTCAGTGGACCCACTCGGAGTTGCACCGAGATTTCCGGCATGCGACACCGGTGTCCTCCTATTGGACGATGAGCCCGTCACGTGGCTGGAGGTTCACGTCACTTCAGTAAGGCATGCCCCCAAGGATTTGAACCCTGACCAACTGGGTTGGAACCAGTCATGCTGCCGTTACACCAGGGACACAGATTTCCATATCAGCGGAAGCCGTGAGACTCGAACTCACAAGTCGCGATTGCGACCACCTGTTTTCAAGACAGGCTCCTGATCCGGCCGGATGACTTCCGTTTGCAAGCTGCGGCGGAAGGAATCGAACCTTCGTCAGGACGGTTCAGAGCCGCCAGCCCGTACCAGCACAGGCCCCACCGCAGTGTTTGCCAAACCAAGACAGCGAGTACCAATCAAGGTTCGCAACTCGAAGCACTCCGTCCGGGAATCGCACCCGATCTGCGAGCTTCAAAGGCTCACGTCGCGACTACGCGCCGGAGAGAGTGCCCTGCGGGAGTCGAACCCGCCTCGCCAGGTTGGAAGCCTGGAACCTTTGCCGCTCGGCCAAGGGCACATGTCATTAAGGCGGAAGGAGAGGGAGTCGAACCCTCAAGGCTGTGAAGCTCGTCCCGGTTCGAGCGGGGTGCCATCGCCAGTTGGCTTGCCCTTCCGTAAGGCTGCGGCGGCAGGAATCGAACCTGCGTCAGGGCGGTTAACAGCCGCCTTCCCATACCAGCACGGGACCCACCGCATCTTCTTTGAACCGCTAACGAGACCTTCCGAAGTGCACCACCTGTGCCCGTGGGAGACTTCTCAGTATTGTTAGGTGCTCTCAGTCAGGATGGTCGGATTTGAACCGACGATCTCGTGTACCCGAAACACGCGGAATACCAGGCTTTCCTACATCCTGAATTTCTGTCGCTGCTGGCCAGTCCATACGAGATGCATGCCCCAAGTAACCTCACCAAGGACAATTGAAGCCGCCACGATCAAAAAGCGCCCAGTGGGAGTCGAACCCACACTTCCGCCATGGCAAGGCAGTAGGCTGCCGCTACATCATGGGCGCTTGGTTGGAAGCCGAATTGTCAAAGACCGTTCACACATACAAAGAGCACCGGGAGGGACTCGAACCCTCGTCGCCGCACGACCAACGCTGCGCGTCGGTGCCCGGTGCGGTGTCTTGGCCGCTAGATCACCAGTGCTTGTTGTTCTCAGTGGGACCGGTGGGTATCGAACCCACATCATCCGGTTTAAGAGACCGGCGCATTACCTTGTCTGCCACAATCCCAATTCAGTCGGCGCGGTGGGAATCGAACCCACGACCTGCGTCTTATAAGGACGCCGCTCTCACCACTGAGCTACGCGCCAGCGATGCAAGTAGGGCCGGAGGGATTTGAACCCACACCCACCTGGTTAAAAGCCAGGGATGCTGCCGTTACACCACGACCCTATGCTCGGTCGGGCGTATCCGTTTCAATCGAAGTGCAATGAGCATCTTACGGTTCCTTGTTGTTTACATCTTCAGTGGTAGCCCCGAGAATCGAACTCGGCGCGACCTGGTTATCAGCCAGGTATGGGCAACCGGCCCTCGACTACCAAGGTTCTTAAGTCGGGAGGGTGGGACTCGAACCCACGATCTCGTGTTCCCAAAACACGCGGGCTTGCCACTGCCCTACATCCCGGTTGTCAGTCAGAACGGCCGGATTCGAACCGGCGATCTCGTGGCCCCCAGCCACGCGCGATGCCAAGCTTCGCTACGTTCTGATTGTGAGCAGCCCGTGTGGGAGTCGAACCCAACCTGCTCGGCGTGAAAGACCGATGACCTCACCGGAAGTCCAACGGGCCGTGTGCGCGTACTCTGAGCGCCGAGTGGACCGGGGGGCGCTCGAATCCCCGTCTCCTGGGCTTCAACCAGGTGCTATGCCGTCTCAGCTACCAGTCCAACAAAAAAACCCGATGTCGCTTGTGACACCGGGTTTCGGGATATCTCATGAAGATACGGCCGAGCGTCACAAGCGCAGAGGATGCGCGGGGCTACCATTCGCCGGTTGATCGGCGGATAGCCCTGTGCACATGCGTTCGTAGGTGAAACTCGACCTCAAAGACATCATTGTTCCGATTTCCTCGATTGTGCGGCCTCAGCCAGCCGCCTTGTTCGGTTGTCGTCTGATGTAATATGACGACGAAGGCCCAGGAATGGTTCACGGCAATTCAAGAAAATTGCCGTTCGTACAATGAGAGATACTTAAGGGGCGTGATTTATTCCGTTGCGGCACGAGAAATCGGAATTCGACGGCTACCCAAAAACATCGTTGGGTGCGACCGGTATCCAACGCTTTCCCTTGAGCATTGAAAGGGTAGGCTTCTTGCCCTTTCGCCATTCGGCAAGTACGACGGCCTTTGCCTTGTAGTACTTGGCTACCTTTGAAAGGCGTTCAATGTCTTTTGAAGTTGGCCGGGATGCAGTACCCCCCTTTGTCTGAATGAGCACAATTTCGAAGAGATCCCCCCGCTTCAAACCCGGAACTGAGTGTCGGTGGTTCTTGCGGATCGCCATCAGGTCGACGATTCCGCGGGCTTCTGATCCTGTCCTTCCACCGAAATCGACGATGCTCCACTTAGCACCAGATAGACGACTATAAGTCACGAGCCATTTCGTCATAGTGCGAGCCCAGCGCGCCGTGTGTTGGGCCTTCTTGCCGGGCGAGATAGTTACATCGCTTGCCTTGCTCATGGTTATCTCTCCGCGGATATCGGCGCTCATTCAAAGGCCTGCGGCCGAAACTCGCCGCCCTATTCTTGTTTCCCACCCTGGGGCGGCGAAACGAGTGCGTCGGTAACCTGGGCGAAAAAGGTATCAATCGATCCGCCGACGCGAGCGTTGGGGTTGCTGCTTCCCAAGGTCACGACCACCATGTTCCACTCGGGGATGACGTAGAAGCGGTTTGTGCCACCTCCTTGGGCTGCGTAAGTCCCAGCCGGCGCTGCGGGCCACCGCCTCTTGCCATCGGATCCGACACCGTTGGTGTACCAGTAGAACCCATAGGCGCCGCTCCAACCTTTGCTGCTGCGACCCGGCGTCGTCACAGGCACCTGGTTGCTGGTCGCCTCATCGATAAACGAGGCGGACAGCAGTTGCTCGCCGTTCCACTTGCCGCGGTTGAGCAGCAGGAGGGCGAATCGCGCAACCTCGAGCGGTGTGATACGAATCCCACCGTTACCCTTGAGGGCCGGAGTGCCGGCGGCGTTGTAGTGAGTCATCCCCTCGACTTCCCCTGAGATCCCCCAATCCCAATGGGTCATGCCGATCGGGTCGGCGATTCGACGCTTGAAAAGGTCTTTCAGTGGCTCCTGGGCGAGGTGCATCGCCACGATCCGGCCCAGAAGGTGGACATTGCTGTCCTGGTAGGCGATTTGTGATCCGGCCGGCTCGAACTCCGGCTCGTCGGGTTCGGTCACGTAAGTGACCGGGTCGCCCCACTTCTGCCCCTCGCCCACATGGCCGAGTTTCCCTCTGGTGCCCCCCGTCATCGACGCGAGATGACGCAAAGTGACCTTGGTGTAGACGGGATACTCGTCATCCCATTCGGGCAAGTATTTCACCATGGGGTCGTCGAGTTGGCACTTTCCGTCGTCAAACACGAGGCCGAGGCAGGTGCTCGTGAAGACCTTCGAGGCAGAGTAGATCTCGTGGTAGGCGTTGGCCTCGGACCCTTTCCAGATGAGGTAGCCGTTGCGAACGATTACGAGTTGTTTCACGTCCAGTTTGTCGGCAGCCGCCTTCAGCCCAGCGGAATCGATGCCTTGCGATTCGGGAGTCGCCTCCTGCCAACCTTTCCCAGGAAAGACAGTCCCGGCGGCATCGGCTATGTTTCCTTCCCAAAGACCGGCAGCCAAGACAATCACGAGCCAACGCGAACATCTAGTCATGGCGTTTCCCCGTTACATCCGAATTCCCCATGCGATGCCAACGGAGATAGCGTACAGCATGCTGCCAGCCAGCGACAGAAATGGCCCCAACTGGTGCTCCCCACGGTCCTCTCAAAACCCTCAAGGTGCAACGTATGGACCCTGACAGCTTTCAAGCTATAGGTACAGCTCGCATCAATTTGCCGTGAGAGCCCCCCAAATCACCGCGGAACCTACGGACTTGTATTCCGTCGTAAGGGGCGAAGAGGCCTAGAGTTAGGGCCGGAAGACAATACGCCGCAAGGGGTTACGTCTTGCGGCGTCTTGGTTTACGTCGATTCAATGAAAGCACGCCCGGCAGGATTCGAACCTGCGACCTACGGATTAGAAGAACGTAGGCAGACGCCACCCCGAAGAGGGGAGGCAGCACCGCAGCCAGCTCGATTTCTTCTCAGTCGAACAACCGGTGAGAACCACGTCCCCGGCGACAAGGCCGCACACGCGGCCGCTGGTGGGCGGGGGCGGAAGGACGGCCGCGGAGTCGGGAGGGTTGGCAATCGGGCTTGTGTGGGCGTCGTGGGGGGCGAGTTCTTGGGGGCGACGGGTCAGGAGGCAGGCGTCCAATGCGGGCAATCGTCCGTCCCATTCGGGAATGGCTCGGTGCCGTTGAGGCAGGCGGCCCATTTGGCGAGCCAGCCGCATTTCTTGCCGCCGAGGGCGACGCAGGTGGTGTGGCCGTCGACCTTGTGCATCAAACCGCAGCCTGCGTCACGGCAGCGTCCGAAGCGATCGACGCCGGCGGGAGTGAGCCGGTTTAGGATCGCCGCAAGCGGACAAGACGGCGGCGACTGGATGACGCGAAGATTGCTCGCCTGACTGCATCCGCAGAGGATGCGGGAGCGGGTGGATCGCACGACCACGCCGGTGAATTGGCAGCGGTAGACGCCGTCGGCGATCTTGGTGAGGCATGGGCTGATCATGGAACCGACACTGTCACGGATTCCGGGCCGGCACAGGCCCTCATGAAGGAGGGACGCGAGAAATCAAAAGAGCTGGTGAAGGGGCCCCAATCACCCGAGAAATCAGGACGCTCCGCCAGGGCGATCCTGGCTCCCCAATCGTAGCCGGCCATGGCAACCTGAAAGTGGATCGTCAGGGAGTAGCCTGTGAAGTTGAATTCATCGTAGTCGGTGCAACACCACAGGTTGACGTACACCTGCTCAAAATAGTAGCTGAAGCACACCTGGACCTGTGGGTCAATCACAAGACGCCATCGGCAGAGATTGCTCACGCAGCCGGTGGGATTGCCTGCGTCGGGGACACCGCTGACCTCGAGCGGAAGCAAGTAGGTCCCGGAAAAGGCGTCTACGCAGTCCGCGGCTGAACAGGTTTCGCCCGTCAGTGTGTCGTCAACGTCAACCTGGATGGTTGATGGAGGCGTCCCGATCCATGGCGGATCTTCGCACAGCGGTGGATCGCAGCAATCCTTGGGGCATCCCATCCGCTGCAGGAATCGCCGCGAGTCCATGGGGGCCGCCTTCTGTCGTCCAGGTAGCCAGAGATCCGGCAGCGGATAGGCCTCGATTTGTGGGCGTCGGCGAATCACGTGGAGGCCTCCTCCTCGCACTCGACGAAGGACACGATCTTCCAGTCCCCTCGGCTGTGGGCCACGAACACAGTGGCGCTGTTCGGGTACTGCATATCGTCGGAAATCGCATCGCTTGGCACGTCAACCGTGAGCGTGCGTGAGGCCGTGCCGATCGTGATGGTCACGCTCGCCGTCGTGGCGGAGTCTGAAATGTAGGCGGTCGTGGTCGCCTCGTAGACGGCCTGGCCCGGGTTCTTCGACACCTGCCACTCGACACCGTCCTCAGACTGGTTCACCGCGAGAACAGCCTCGCCCGTTTCCCCGATCAGCCCCCAACAGCATGTATCCCGGTCGTAGACCGTGCCGGTGGTCTCGTCGTCCCACTCGACGGCCGCCGAGCTGCCCGCGTCGAGCGTGGCGGTCAACGTGAAGCGTCGGTAGGTGCGACCGAGGGCCGCCGCGATCCACGCCCCCCGCTCGTTCCACAACAGCACCTCGCCACCGCTGAAGACCGGCGGACCGGTGAGCGTGGCAGAGGTGGCCACGCCGCTTCCTTCCAAGTCGGCCGTCACGGTCACCGTGTCGCCGGCGATCGCAGAGGAGCCCACTGTGGCCAGGTAGACCGGCCGGCCAGGATTCCCGGTTACCCGCCACTCGACTTCGTCGTCATCGTTGCATACGGCGGCCGCCTCGCCCGTTTCTCCGATCAGGCCCCACGCGTTCTTGTCCGGAGCTTTGACGACGTCCGCTGTTCCGTCTTCCCAGAGCACCGCCGCTTGCACGTCGCCGGCCCCGTCGGCCGAGAGCGTGGAGGTCAGCGTGAACCGCCGGAACGTCCGCGGGAGCGGCCCATCGCCGGCGGGCGGGCCTGGGAGGTCGCGGCCGTCGATGCGGGCCTCGTCGCGCATGACGGCGCGATCGATTCGCCGCCGGGCAGCCGGACCGTAGATTCTGGGATTCGCCACCGCGGGACCTCGCCGATCATTTGGGCTGCTCATGCACCCGGGTCTGGACCAAGAGGCCCTGGGCTTGCGTGCCGCTGGTACCGCTCGCGGTCACGACCACGCGGAGTAGCTCGCCGGCGGCCAGCTCGGTCACGCCGGCCACGCCGCTGAGGGTGACGCTCGTGGGGGTGTCGGCCGAGGCAGAACTGTCGATCGTCTCGGCGCCGCTGCTGAGGATCGACGACCAGGCGGAGCTGCTGTACTTCTGAACGTCGACCGTGATCTCATAGTCGTCGGTGGGCGGCGTGTCGACCACGACGACCACGTCCAGGACGTCGGTCACCTTCCGGGCCTCGAACAAGTACTCGGTCGCGGCGACGACGTCGGACCCGTGGGGCTGGGCGTAGCGAAGGGGCGACTGGTGGACCACGTTGGTCGCTTCGAGCGGATCGCCCGAGGCGTTCCAGTGCTTGGCCTCCAGGATGTCGTCTGGCAGGCCGACTACGCCGGCGAAGGTCACGGTCGGGTAGAAGATCCAATCGTTGCCACGGATCTCGATGGGAACGCTAGCAAGGGTCATGGTGGGGCCTCTATAAGCCAAGTGGGGAGAAGGGGCGTTCTTTGAGCGGATAGAATGCCTGCAGGTACGGATCGGCACCGTCGGCCAGCTTGTTGCCGGAGGCGTCGAGCAGGATGGGCTGGTTCTGGAAAACACCTTCGGCCGAAGGAAGCCGGAGCTTGCCGCTGCTATCCCGATATCGGCGGCCCATGCTGGGCGTGTACCACGGGTGCCAGCCGAAGGGATGGATCTGCACGTTGTAGGTGATCGGGTAGTAGGTCACGCCATAGGCGGTCTGGGCGTCGCCTGGCTCGATCGTCTTCAAACGAACGTAGCCGACCGGGCAACTATGCCACAGGTCCGTGTTGACGCTCTCCATCCAGGAGGCCAGAGCGAAGATGTTGAACGCGGTTTCGTTCCGCGTGATCCGAAACCCCATCACGGTCATCTTCGTGGGCGGAGGCGTTTCGAGCCAGTCGCCGGCCGTATTGCGGTAGTACTGCCCCCGCTGGTCCGCTGGGAAGTACCAGTCGATCGCCTCGAAGTAGGGCCGCCAGACCGGAGCCTGGGCGAGCGGATTTACCTCGAGTTCGGGCTCCTCGTTGGAAAACGAGGCCTTCACCCGCATGTTCTTCTCGCACACCGGGTCCCGACTCACGTCGATTTGCGTGCAAACGCTGGTCGGGTCGTAGTCGGTGCCGTCGGTGTAGTAGTCGCCGAGCTGAATCACGCGGCCGTCGGCGGCCACGCTGGCGGTGCCAATGGTTGCGTCGTCGGTGGACACGTTGAGGACCAATTCGTGAGTCACTCGCGGGACCTGCTTGTCCCGTGCGGTGATCGTGGTCCGGCCGGATCCGTATCGGGTGGCAACTCGCTGAATATCAGTCATCTCCGATCCCCACCTCGATCACGGTGACTCCCGCCTTATCCGCCGCATCCTTCGTGTGCTGTTTGATGTCGGTCAGCGCGCGGAGCTGGTTTTTCTGCAATGTCAGGGCCGGATCGTTGTGGCGGGCCATGGCCTGGTAGGCCTCCAAAGATCCGGCCTGAGCCGTGGGCGCGAGGGCCGCTTCGCGGAGCTGGCGTTTCCCCTTGGCGATGTCGGCGAACCTGTCCTCCTTGGCCTTCTGATCGGCCATGGCTTGGCGAGCGTCGTAGAGCTCATTCACGAGGGCCGGATCAAGGCCTTGCTCCTTCGCGTCCTTCAGGGCTCGCTCCCTTTCGAGCTCCAGGAGCTGCTTCTCTCGAGTCCGCTCGATTTCCTTGACCCGTGCGGCCGCGTCAGGATCCCCGCTGGCCTTGGCCTGGGCGATCTCGTCGCGGCTTTTCTTCTCGATCTCGATTCGGGCAATCTCGTCCCGCATCCTGGTGTTCGATGCCTCGGCCGTCTTTTCGCGTCGTTCCTTTTCGGCCGCCTTCTCGCGGGCGTGCTTTTCGTCGGCCGCGTCCAGTGCCGCCTTCCTCGCCTTCTCAACCAGGCTGAGGCTCGCGCCCAGTTCCTTCGCCTTCTTCTGCTCGGCGTCGTAGCGGCGGTTGATTTCGGCGATGGCCCGTTCCTGCTCGTCGACCATGCGCTGAATCCGGTACTCGGCCAGGCGGTCCTGCAGCTCCTGGTTCATCTTGAGGGCTTCTTCGCCGGTGACCTGGCCCGCCTTGAATTGCTGCTTGATGGCCTGTTGGGTTGTCGCTTGCGCGTCCACCTCATCCATCGACATCACCTTGGGACCGGCAATCGCGAACTCGTCACCAGCGTCAATCTGCTCGTATCGGTCCACCATTTCCTGCAAGTGCCGATGCCGCTGTTCGATCGCCTGCCGCTTCTTCTCCAGGTCGCGCCTCTCGGGGTTCGCCCAGTCAGACCCGTTTAGGTCCATGTCCTCCGACATGTCCATTTCCCAAGGCCAGAGCATCGACGCGTCTGCGGTCATCTCCTGCTCCAGCTCGGAGATATTGGCCATCTCTTCGAGAATCGCCTTCTTCAGCTCGTCCTTCGCCTGCTGGGCCTGCTGGGCGTTAAGGGCATGCTGCGCATCGGTCAATCCCTCGATCGCTCCGGTGGTCTCGTTCACCTTCACGCCGAGATCGCCATACTTCTGGGTCAGCTCGGAAATGATCGACTTGGCGGTCTGCATTTCCGTCGTGGAGAGCTGCTGCTTCGAAGCGAGTTCTGCGAGTTGGTCCATCCTGTCTTGCTCGGTTTGGCGCAGGGCGTCGTTCTGCCCAAGCAGATCGTTCATCTCGCTCGTGAGCTTGGCCGTGTGCTTGCTGGCCGTGTACATGTACACCCCGACGGCCACGAGCGCGGCCAGGAGCAACGTCATCGGATTGGCGGCCAGGAAGGTGACGGCCGTCGTCAATCCGCCGATTGCCATCGACACCAGGTTGATTGTCGCGGCAATCGAGCCGGCAACCGAGCCCACCGCGATCGCGGCCACGCCGAAGGCGGCCAGGCCGGCCACGACCTTCGCGACCGTCACGACCGTTTCCCGATTCTCCTGGACCCACTGCTGGAACTTCCCAAGCAGCACGATCACATGTTCGCCAGCCTTCTTCAGGGTTTTCGACAGGGACTCGCCGACGGCAATTTGCACGCCCTCCGCGGCCGACTTCAGCCTTTCCATCACGCCCTTGAGGCTGGAGTCCATCAGTGCGGCGGTCCGTTCAGCGGCTCCGCTGGACTGGTCGATGGCCGCGGCCAGGTCCTCAAAGCCGCCCTTGCTCAGTTTGAGGGCCGCCCCGTAGGCTCGCTCCCCAAACAGATCCTGGGCGAAGGAGATTCGCTCGGCGTTGGTCATCCGGGCCATGGCCTGGCCCAACTCCACCATCACGTCGCCCAGGGGCCGCAGGCTCCTGTCGGCGTTCAGGGCCTCGACATGCACCTTGCGGAGCTTCTCTTGGACGTCCGTACTGGCCAGTGAACCCATGATCTTGCGCAGCGCCGTGCCGGCCATCGTGCCCTTGATCTGCATATTGGCCAGCACGCCAACCGCCTTGGCCGTCTGCTCGATCGAGAGGCCCATCTCGTCGGCGATCGGCGCGGCGTACTTCATCGTGTCGCCCAGCTCTTCGAGCGTTTGCGACGAGTTGTTCGCCGTCGCCGTGAGCACGTCGGCCACTCGCGGCATTTCCTTCGCTTCCATGCCCAGAGCTCGGAGCGTGCCGGCGGCGATCGTCGCGGCCGCGGCCAGCTCCGTTTTCGTCGCCCGGGCCAGGTTCAACACCGAGGGGATCGCGGCATCGATCTCGTCCGGTTTGAAACCCTGGCGGCCCAGGTTGGCCATGCCTTCGGCCACCTGGCTGGCCGTGAAGGAGGTGGTGGAACCGAGCCTCTTGGCCTTCTCGTAGAGCGTGTCGAACTCCTGGCCGGTTGCCCCGGTAACGGCCTGCACCTCCTTCATCACGTCCTGGAAGTTGGCGAAGGTTCGCGCGGCAAACGCAAGCGGGGCCCCGGCGGCCGTCGCCATCGTCAGCATGGACCGGCCGATCCGGTTGGCGTTGTAGGCGAACTGCTGCACCCGCCGCTCCGCCATCTTCAGACCGCGGTACAAAGGCGTGTCGTGGGCGTAGAGCAACACGAACGCCCGGCCGGCCATGATGTCACCTGCGCTTGGCATTCTTCATCCTCAGGGCTTTGACCATGCACCGCAGAACTTGCGGGGTGAGGGTCATGCCGGGGGGGGCCGCCTCCGGCGTGTCCTCTTCGGCATACGGGTTCAACTCGGCGGGCGAAACCAGGTTCCCCTCCGAGGCAACGCTGTTCTGGATCCAGGCCAGCACGTGCGACGTGTGGTTCCACTGGGCCCGGGTCCGGGACTCGTCCATCAGGGCGAGCTGACGGGCGGTGAATCCTCTTGGGTGGATCCCAATTCGGCCAGCAAGCTGCCAAACGAATCGTCGAGTCGATTCAGCTCCTCTTCGAACCGCCGAGCGAGGTCCGGACTCTTGAGCATCTGGAAGATCCTGTCCATCCCCCTGGCCGTCAGGACCTTCAGATTCTCCTGCATCGTCTGCCTGACCCGTCGCTCGTTCGGGTCTGGGGTAAAATTTACTATTTCACTCCACAACGCATCACGAGCCGCATAGAGCGCGTCGCCCTTGATCTGGCGGGCGAAGGACTCGAATGTCTCGTCGGCCGGCCCTTCACTGACCAGATCGAACAGCACGCGGCACAGCAACAGGGGGTTACCCGCGAGCTGCCATTCGACCGAGTTGCGGGGATCGTCTTGGCTGGCGACGGCGCCAACCTCGAACAGGTCGACGTCGTGCTTCGAACGGACCAGGTCGACGTTGATCGGATCGATCGAGATCGTCCACTTCCGGCCCGTGGCATCTTCAAAGGTCTGCATGTTTCTAAAAGCGGAAAGGGGAAAGCGGAAAGCGGAGGAAGGAACGTTCACTTCTTGGCCGGGGCCTGGTCCTGTTTGGGTTTCGGATCCGGCTTGGCCGCGGGCTCTTCCCTCACGCGGGCAGCCTCGGCTCGGATCATCCTGGCGGCGCGGCGGAAGCGTGCCTTCGTGGCGGCGTTCTTGGCCCAATCGAAGAGGGCATCGAGCAGGGCGTCGCGGGCGGCCGGGTAGACGGCCTCCACACGGGCGCCAAACTGGTCCTGCGAGATCTCGCGAGTGAGCCGCTGGCCCTTGCACATCGCCAGCAGGCTCACCACCACCAGCGACGCATCCTGCGTCATTCGCTGCTCGATCGCCTCGCCGGCGGGCATCCCGAGGGTCGTCAGGTCGAGCTTGGCGTTGGTCTTCAGGTCTTCAATCGCCTGGTCGGTCACGCGGATGCGCCATTCGGCGCCATGTTTGTCGGTAAAACGTTGCATTGGTCGGTGTCCTTGGTTGGGTCCAGAAGTTCTCGATCGATGGTCGCGGAAAGTGGTGGCGGTCGACGGCCGCTGAAATCAGCGTCGACGGCCACCGCCGCAGAAATCGGCGGCTGGATCTACGGGTTACGCGCTCGCCACGCACTCCACAGCTTCCGGATCGTCGTAGCCGGCGGCCGGCTTCACGGTCACGTCCCAGTAGCGGCGTCCGGCATTGCCGGGCTGCTTCTCCTCGAACTTCGTGATCGCGTAGTCGCCGTAGACGCCGATCACGCCGGTCGTGTCCGAGTCGCCCGACAGGATCGCCAGGATCATCGGGGTCCCGGCCAGGTTCGCCGTCAGGAAGGCGTCAATCGCCGCAATCGAGGCCGAATCGGTCCGCACCCCGAGCTGAAAGTTGATCTCGTTTTGCAGCCGTCCCAGGCTCGCCTTCTCGTACTCATCCCCGCGATCGCTGTCGTCCGTGTCGGAGCGATTCAGGGGCAGCGTCAGATCGCCCTTCACGTTCGTGATTTCCGTCAGATTGTCAGGGGGGCCCGACGCCGGCCAGGCTTCCCGATCGCCGGTGGTGAGGTAGTAGAGTTTGCACTTGCGTCCGTCGACGTTATCGCCGGTCATGGTCATGGCCGTTAGCTCCTAATGCAACATGGTTCCGCGCCAATGCTCGGGGAGCTGTGGCGCCACTCGTTTCAAGGCCGGGCCCATGAAGGGCCGCTTGGGATAGTTGGCCCTGGCCTTCAGCGGGCCGTAAAGCTGCTCATTGATCTGGTTCGCTCGGCGGGCCTGCGACGCCGTCCGGAGCTTTGCAAACCGCACACGGACGTTGCCGTTCAGGGTCTTTTTGAGTGTGACCACTCGTGCCGTGCTGTTGCGCCGCCGACGTGTGACGATCTCGATCTCGCCGGCCCCGCCAACTCTCCGGATCCGCCGCCGCCGGTTTCGATAGGTCCCGTCGTACCCGCTGAACTCGTGCAGGGCCGCCACCTTGTGGATCCGCCGCCCAAAATGGCTCGACGGCCCCACCACGGCAAACTCCCGATCCCGCGTCACCGCATACAACACGGCGTGGGGCAGGTTCCTGGTCTGCGTGTGGGGCGGTTGGCCGGGCGTCGACGCCTTCTTGCGTTTGTGGATGCTCCGCCGCGCGGCCTTGCGAATCACGCCCGCGGCGTGGCCCAGGTTTCGGAAGTTGGCGTCCTTCACCCGGCCCCGCAGCTTGCGGTCGTCGAATTTCGCTTTCGCTCCCATTCCAATCACGGGTCATTCCTCAAACCCTCGAAACGTGGCCGTCACCAGGCCGAAGAAGATTCCCTTCTTCAGGTGCTCTTCGTCGTAGATTGGGTCCAGTCCGGCGCCGCTTCCGACGACGTCGCCGGCGACCGTGTCGAGATACCGCCTGGCCAGGAAGGAGCGGATATCCTCGCACAGCTCCACCAGGGCCTCGATCTCCTCGTCCGTCTTCGCCTTCTTCCGGACGGCGACCTCGATCGTGTACTCGATCTCGTCGCCGCCCCGATCGCCGGAGGCGTCTTCCTCCGGCGTGGGCGACTCGCTGAACCGGAACACGCCCACGTCCAGGTCACCCAGCTCGGCCACGGCCTTCTCCCGCCGGTACCGCACCTCGGCGGTGAATTCCTGGGAGAATCCATCCTCTGCGTTGAGCGAGTCTCGGACGGCGTTGGCGATCAGCGTAATCCTGGCGGCCATAATCAGCCCTCGTCGTAGTTGACCGTGTCCACAAACAGCTCCTGCTCCGCCGAGTCGTTCCAGCCCCAGCACGGCTTTCCGTCGCCGGCCGGCGTGGCACGGTAGACGATCGTCTCCGTGCCAACGATCACGTGGATCTCGTCGCCCTCCTGCGGCCGAACGACCTGGCCGTCGGCCACCAGGCTCGCCGCGTCGAAGGTGAACCGCCACCGCTCGATCCGGACCGGCACGTTCATCTCGCCAATCTGCTCGTCGCGCACGAAGGCCTTTCGGGCGGTGATCGGCATCCGATCGCCGCCCGCCAGGCGAACGTAGCACGCGGGCCCGGCGGCAAGCCGCCTGAGTTGCCGCTGGCCCACGGCCATGGCTCGATCGACAATGCTGGACACGAAGAAGGACCCCAAACGAGAAGCGACCAACGGGAGCGTGCCACTTCAGCCGAGCGGTAGCTCGAACTAAAAAACGAGGCCGACGGTCACGGTGCTGCCGCTCGCGTCGGCCGCTGCGCTGTTGGTGGCGGCCACGCGAACGTACTGCTTGACGGTCGACGGCAGACGCAGCCGGGCCTCGTCGGCATCGGCGCCCTCGCCATCGGCGCCGGTCTGGACCAGGACAGTGTCGGCAAGCGTCTCGAACGTCTCGTCATCGTCCGAGTGCTCCACGTCGTAGGTCATCGTGGCGCCGTCGCCGAGAACGGTCGTGGCCAGCTCGGGGGCCTCGATCAGCAGTTCGCAGTCGGCGACAAAGACGCTGGTGCTGGTATCGCCCAGGTCGATCGAGTCGGAGTACTCGGTGCCGGCGCCGTTGGGCAGGCTCTTGGTGACCTGCAGCTCCAGGTCGCGGAGCATTCTTTGAGGGTTGTTCATGGGGAAACCTCAGTGGATTACGGAATGAAAGAGGACGGCCAGATCCAGGGTTTGTTGCTTCACGGTCGACGAGCGACCAACGGGAGCGACCTATCTCAGCCGAGCGGTAGCTCGAACCGGCTGGCGGTCCTACCGCCTACCAAGGGTTCTCGGTGTCGAGGAGCGAGTCGGTGCGGACGATCGGGATGCCTTCGACTTCGGTCGGCAGCGGAGCCGGGGCGCCGGTGGCGTTCGTGGCGGTTCGGCTCGAGCGGAGTTGCTTTCGGCTCCGCTTGGTCATGAAGAACATGTCGGGCGGCTGCTTGAAGGCCTCGATCAGGTCGTACATCAGATCGTCGTCCAGTCCCTTGCCGTCTTCGGCCGTCAGGTTCTTGATGCAGCCGATGCTGAACCGGGAACCGACCTGCAGGCCCACCCGGGCCAGGATTTCTTGGACGTAGCCGGTGTACTTGTTGCCGTTCTTGTCCAGGAGCGATTCGATCCAGGGATCGCCCGTCTTGACCTCGCCGTTCTTTCCCAGGACCCACCGCACGTCCTTCCGGCCGAAGCGAACGGCCCATACGGTCGTGCAACCTTCTTCGGTGGTTCCTTTCGCGTCGAGGATCATTTCCGAGTCGACGAAGTCCCGCAAACCCGGGTGTCCTTTCGCCTGCCCCCCATACTGGGAACCGTAGTAAAATTGCTTGCCAAGGGCCTGGAAGGCAGCCGAGGTGATGGCTTCTGCCTCCTCAAAAACATAGGACAGTGGCCCATCTTCGTTCGCGTCCGCCAGCGCTTTATCACATTCCCAGCGGGGATTCAGAAGGAACGTGCCAACCGTGCGGTTAGCGTATTCACTCTTACTGGCCACGACGCCTTCGTTGACGCCGCGGAAGCCTGCCACCGGCAAGGAGATGCGGACCGTCGTGTCGTAACTCGTGCCCGAGATCGTGCGGGCGGCCCCAAGGCGAACCTCAGGGGTGTTCTTCGTCGTTTCGTCGATGAGCCCAACGGCCGCGTCGCCGGCGTTGCGTTTCATGACGTCGAGGAGAGTGGGAATCGCCATCGTGGTTTCCTTTCAATCGACCGGATCCGTCGGTGTAGGTGGTCGTGAAAACTGGTGGCCGGGATCGCCTCGGAGGTCAGCTACGTTGGCCGGGCAGGTTCGTGTTGGCGCAGAACGCGTCGAGGGCATCATCGCCGGAAGCCTTTTCTTCCTTGCCGTTCGACTTCGAAGTAGCACCGGAAAAGGTCACCGGGGCCTCGCTGCCCAGGTTGGCCCCTTCGATCCGGGCCGTCAGCTCGTCGACCTTCTTCTCCAGCGTCTTGTTGTGCTGGAACGTGGCCTCTTCCATCGAGAGTCCCTGGGCGAAGTAGACGGCGCCCTGCTCCAGTCCGAACCGATCGATGAACACCTGGCCCGGGGCCTTCTTCTCGGCCGGCGCCTCGGGCTCCGAGCCCGCGCCCAGCTCGGTGGAGGCCTCGGGCGGATTGGCGGGCGCCCCTTCGCCCTCGCCAGTGGACAACTTGCCGGGCTTCTCGCCAGGCTCGTCGGCCGGTTTTTCGGCGGGAGTATCGCTCAGTTCGGTCGGCTTGGGCGGCGGATCCGCGGGGGTGTCCTCGCTCGACTGGCTGAACTTGACCATCCGACCAAGCAGCCGGCCAAACATGCCGACAAGCTGCACGGGATTCTCGTGGCCTTCGGGCTGGGGATCGGCGCCGCCCTTTTCGGACAACTGGCCGGGGTCTTGGTTTTGCTGGTCGACGGGCATGGTCGAACCTCCTTCGTCGGGATCGTGAGAGAGCAACGTCACGTCGACGTCGCCGCCATTGTCAGAAAAACGCGTCGATGTTTTGGGGTCGTAGCCGTAGGGGCAGACGGCCACGCCGCGGAGCGTCCACTTGCGGATGATGGTGACCGGTCCGCGGACCGTCACGCCGTTGACGGTAGCCGACTCACGCTCACCGAGCCGCTCGGCCTCCACGGTTCGCCGGTCGAAGAAGATCGAGGCCTCGTAGGGTACGCCTTTCTTCCCTTTGCGGACGATCTCAGCCGCCCGCTCGTCTTCGGCGTCGAGAAAGCCGGCGGTTTGTAGATCGCCGGCTTCGGTGTCAAACGTGTCCAGGGCGCCGAGGATCTCGTCCTCGCGGTGGCAGTAGTCCAGGGGAACCCGCTTCTTGTTGGTCCGCATCCCGGACATGTCGTGAATCACTCGCCCCCAATACCAATGGGCAATCGGCTCGCGGCTCCGGGCCTTGATCTTGATGGGCACCTTCCCGTCGTCGCCGGCGTCGGCGAACTCGCAGGCGGACGCCTCGTCGCCAAAATGGAACTTGAGCGCCTCGGCCGGCACTTTTTCGATGGTCTTCTTCATGGCTTGCACCTTATGCGGCCGTAGTTTCAGAGAGTTTCCCACGCATGTACGCCTCTTCCTCGGCCAGCTCGTCAGCCACTTCGAACCAGTCGCGGCCGCCGCGGAAGCACACCCGCTGTCGGCTTGTGAGCTTGTTCTCCACCGCGCGAGCGTCGGCCATCACCTCTTTGAGTGGATCGATCCAAGGAACGCCCAGCGGGATGAAGCGGAGCGGAAGATCGGCAACCGAGACTCGCCGCGGCAGGATCAGGTCCCCGGCCAACACCGCAACCGCCAGTCGCCAACGGACCACCCTCTCCAAGAACTCCTGGAGGTTCGCCCGCTTCTCGCCGGCGGCGTGTTCGTATTGGAGCCAGGCCTGCCGGGCGCCGGAATAATTCGTGTGCGCCTCGTTATAGAAGCAGTAGGGAATGTCGAGCGATTTCAGAGCGGCCATGATGATCATCGTCATGAACTGCTGAAACTCCGTCGACGGCGTTCGGCTTTCGAGAATGTCGACCTCGTCGCCCGGGTCCAGGTCGATCACGGGCGAGCCCTGGCTGATGTCGACGTTGTATCGCGGCTCGTCGGTTTCGTCGGAGTCACTCGTCTCGTCCGCTGCCGTGTCTTCCGTCTCGTAGCCGCCGTGGTTCAGCTCTTCGAGTTCTTCACCGCCATTCCGTTTGAAGGCCAAACCAAAAAGCTGGCAGACCTTCGCCTTGGCCAGGGCGTAGTCAAAGGCCTCGTAGGTGTCGCGGAAGCTGTTCAACGCCGAGGTAAGCGGCGAGACGCCTCGGACCATGTCGTACCGCTCAAAATTCCCGTGCAGAAACAGGTGCCGCGCGGGCACCATTCGTTCGAACTCCCAACCGCCCATCTTGGAGCGGCGGTTCACGCAGTATCCGATCCCTCTGCCGGCGCCGTTGATCTGCACGCCGTGAATGAGGTCGTCCCTGTCGATTCCCGCCGGCGACCCACTGACGGGCGTGCGGATCCGCTCTCCCTCGATCCCCTGCACCATACCGGTGCGAAGAAGATGCCACCCCACGTCGCCGTCGACCACCGAATGGGCCTCGGCCAGGCGGGTCATGCGTCGGAAGGAATGCCGGCCCGTCACGTCCCACCGATCGGCCGTACCGGCGCTGGTCATGAACGCCTCGACGGCCGCGTTGAGCCCCTTGTCCTTCGTTCGGCACTGGAAGAGGAACGTGGCCACGTAGTCCAAGTGTCGCCGAATCGCCCAGGCCGCTACGGAGTAGTTGCGGCGCAGATCGCGGGCGTCCTCAATCACGATCCGCCGCTGGGCCGTGTCGAGGATTTTGTCCTCGCTCTTGGTCGTAGGCGCGGGCGTCCGCCGCCGCCCCGGTTCGGCCGCGGCGTAGGAAAACGCCCCGAGCGTCCGGGCAATCGCACTGGAGAACGTCGACCACATGGGCATCAGCGGACGCCCCCGAGATTGATCGAAGTGATCGTCCGCCGCCTCCCCTTCCGCCTGGCCGCCCGGGCCTCGATCGCCTTCAAGGCCTCCAGCCCGGCCCCTGCGTCCATCTCCACCACCTCACCCCCGGCCGTCCGGACCTTCGTCGTCCCCGCCTGCTCCAGCAGCGATTCCGCCGCCGTGTCGATCCGTTCTTCGATATCCATCCGCACGCACCCGCAAGAAAGACAGAGGGCCGGCCAAGTCACTAGAACCCAGGCCGGCCCTCAGGATCCGGCCTACTGGGTGTTACGGTAGCACGCGAGGCCGGAGGAGTTCTTTCAAGAAAGGAGCGGATATTGGCGGAGGAGATATTATTTAGGACGCTCACGTCAATCACCGTCTTTCGTGATATCGATTTGACTCTCTCGTATTGCGTTACCACCTCCTCCGAGGTGCATAACGGCACTCCAAAGAGGACAAACTGTCCCATCACGCAACTGGTGACAAATATGATGGACGGCCGCACAACGATCGAGTTGCTTCCCGACAAGTCTCAACAGCGATTCATGTGAGGTTATCCAAAACCTATTCTTCAATTCTCTTGACGCCTCCGTATCAATCTGCTCTACTGCCTCGCGGCAGAGACACTGGTGCGGGTTCATGCGGGCGAGCCTGTTAGTGTAATTTTCGATTACAATTTAAAGGCAGGCTCGCACGAAGGACGCGCAGGTTGTTGGGGGCAACTCTGAAGGATCGGTTTCGCAAGGCAGTGGCACTTCATCAGACAGGGGCCGTCGATGAAGCGGAGGCCATCTACCGCGACTTGCTCCGGGATGCCCCCCGTCATGCAGGGGCATGGCACCTCTTGGGTATGGTGCTTTTCTCTCGGCGCGACTTGCGGGGCGCGCTGGATCACGTCCAGAAAGCGTTGGCTTTGTGCGATATCAGAGCAGCCTACTGGAACAACCTCGGCGCAATCCTTAAGGACCTGGGCGAGTTCACGGAAGCCCGGCACGCGTTCGAAAAAGCAATCTCACTCCAAGATGCCTATCCAGATGCCTGGTCGAATCTGGGCTTGGTGCAATCCGAGTTGGGATTGCACCAGGATGCCGAACGTTCGCTTCGTTACGCGCTGCGGCTGGCGCCCCGTCACGTCGACGCGTTGCGGCATCTTGCTGCCCTCTATCGGGAGAAGGGCGATTACGAAGAAGCTCTGCGTCTCTGTCGGGACGCCGCCTCCGTGGCTCCGGCACGTGAGGAACTCCTTGTTCTCGAAGGCGCTCTTCTCACGGAATTGAAGCGGTTCGAGGAGGCCGCGGACGCGTACCAGCGGGTTGTTGCCCGCAATCCTCGAACTGCCCAGACGCATCTGAGTTTGGGCCGCGCGTATGAGGGCTTGGACGAGACGGAAAAGGCAAAGGCCTGCTTCGAGAAGGCCGCTTCGCTCCGGCCGGACCGACCGATGTGGCGACTGCGGCATTTGAGCCTATGTCCGATGGTCTTTCAGGCGGAAGCGGAAATCTCGGAGTATCGAGACAACCTGGAGCGGCAACTCGACGAAGTCCTGGCGGATCCTCCGCCCATGGACTGGCGGTTGGCTCTTGAAGACGGCTTTGTGCCATCGTTTCAGCTTGCGCACCATGGCGCATGCAGCAGGCGTTTGAAGGAGAAGTTCGCAAGGCTCTTCGCTCCCCATTTCCCGCAAGGACGTCCCAAGTGCTTGCGTCGTGGGAAGATCCGCGTGGGATTCCTTTGCACTCGCGGGCAGGAGGGCGGTTTCTCCCGCGGTTACGGGGGGATCATGGAGCGGTTGGACCGATCCCGCTTCGAGGTGGTGGGGTTGGTGGCCAATTCGATCGAGGGAGTCTGCCGCGAGAAGGTACGCAGCGATGACATCCGCTGGATCGGTTTTCCTGGCGACCTGCCGGGCGCATTTTCCACAATCCGGAATGCGGAGTGTGACGTCGTAGCCCATCGCCACTCCGGCACCAACAAGATGAACTACTTCCTTCCGTTCCTGCCGTTGGCCCCAATCCAGACCATTGGTAGCGGCATGCACGGAACGACGGGAAACGCGAACATCGATTTCGGCATTTCGTCCCGCTTGTTTGAACGCGGCGAGGAGGCCTCGGAGGACTATTCGGAATCGCTGGTGCAGTTTGAAGGGTTGAACTCGTGGCAGCGCCGTCCGCAACTTGCAGCTCCCGCGTCGCGTGCCGATTTCGGGCTGCCAGCTTCCGGCGCAGTCTACTTCTGCCCCCAGCGCGTTATCAAGCTTCTGCCCTCCTTCGACCGTATCGTCCGCCGTGTCCTTGAACGCGACACGAGCGGGCACGTCGTGTTGCTTTCGGGCCGGCATCCGCAAGTGGGAGAGAGGCTCCGTCATCGTCTCGAAGACCGCCTGGGACAAACACTGTCCAAACGTCTCCACCTTCTGCCGAGCCAAAGGCCGCGGGAATATTACCGGCTCTTGAGTCTGGCTACCGCAGTTCTCGACGCGCCGAACTACAGCACTTCATATACCGGCTACGACGCGTTGGGCCTGGGGGTGCCTGTTGTCACCATGCCGGGAAGGCTCATGGTGCAACGCTACGCCCTGGGCCTGTATCGTCGAATGGACCTTTTGGAGCTGGTCGCTACGAGCGAGCAGCAATACGTCGATCTGGCCGTCCGTCTTGGCCGAGAGCCGGATTTTTCGAGGGAAATGCGTCACAGGATCCGAGAACAGAGCGACCCCCTTTTCGAGAACGACGCGGTCGTCCGCGAATACGAAACCTTCTTTGAACAAGCCATTTACGCGATTCGTTGATTGTACGGCGCCGTTCAGAAGCTGAACGCGCGTCCGCATCGCCAAAGCAGGAGCACCAGGGAACGATGACCAGGATCAATAGCCTTCGTAAGATGCTCGGAAATGCCGTTGCGGGAATGCGAAAGACATCCTCAAAACGACCTCAGGGACTTCGCAGACGCGCCCTATCGCTGGAGCCGCTGGAAGTGCGTCAGATGCTGTCTGTCACCGCCTCGATCACTCGTGACAACAGCCCCATTCCGGAAAACGGCGGCCAGAGCACCTACACGATCGAGTTCTCGGGGGAAGAAACGGGATGGGACGATTTCTCAGCCGACATCACATTCGATGTCACCAGCAGCTCAGCCGCATTCAGTCTATCCGCTGGTAGCAATATCAGTGACTTCTACTACAACGGCTCCACCGTCACCGGGACGGTCAGTGGCGACGTAGGCACAATATCCCTCACCTCATACCATGATGCAGATTCGAGTAACGGCTGGGTCACCCTGGGCTACAATAGTGGCTGCTGGGCCGCTATCGATCCAGAAATCGATTGCTGGGGCTTCGGAGACGTTGAACAAGGCAGCCCGTCGAACGCTACGGTCACCATCATCGACGACGAAGGCTTCGACGACGGTGTCACGGGCATCTGGGTTTACGACCTCGCGGATGGCGACCACGAGTTGGGAGTCACCGAGGGTGACAGCGGAACGATTCGCTTTGAGCGGGACTCCACCAGCGGAAACCTGAATGTCAATTTCTCGATCGCTTCATTGACCGGTTCACCCGTTCGCGGGGGCACGTATTCCGACTATGTGCTGACGGATTCCTCGGGCAACACGATCACCGGCAACAGCATCACGATCCCCGACGGCAGCAGCTATGTAGACCTGTGCGTCGACACGACCGACGATTCGATCAACGAAGACGTGGAGAGTTTCAGGCTGGCGATCGAGAGCAGCGACGCCTACTCGGTCAACAGCACCTACGACCACGTGGACGTCTCGATCACCGACGACGAGACAGGGACCACCCCCACCGTTAGCGTGACTGCAACCGATGCACAAGCTACAGAGCCGGCCACGGGCACGGCTACGGCGACGGATGCGGGAACGTTCGAGATCAGGCTGAGCAAAGCACAATCGTCACCCGTCACGGTCAGCTTTACCCTCGTCATTGCCGACAAGAGCCGACCTGCCTACCCCGCGGGCGACGCTCAGGACTACACTCTCAAGGACAGCAGCGGAAACGCTGTAACACTTCAGGCCAATGGCAGCAACTACACCGGCTCAGTCACCATCGCTGCCAATGCGACCAGCGCCGCCTTCACGGTCGTCCCGCTCTACGATGAACTGATCGAATCCAAAGAATTCGCCTACATGCGGATCGATTCCGGGTCAGGCTACCAGGTCAGCACCGGAAGAGCTGAAGCGTCGGTGGCCATTGCCGATCCAATCAACAACACCCCGGATCTCAAGCCGTGCACCTGCTCGTCTCTTTGTGAATGTGAATGCGAACCCCTGCGAGCCATGGTCAGTGCCGATCGGGACGTCGATGAGGATACAGGGAACCTGGGACTCGAGAACGCTGACTCGAACCTCACCTACTACTCGACTTTCGCATCGGGTGAGGACACGGTCGTCGCCTACCACACGCTGGAAACAACCAGCGGCGCCGCAACGCTCGATAAGGTCAAGGTGGAACTCGTTGACTTCAACGGCGAGGTCTCGGAAACAGTCTGGTACGATGGCTCCGAGGCCGTGGACGATACGGAATACGCCTTTGCCCTGCCCGTCGATGTGTCCGAGCTGGACACGGGCATCTACGACTGGACAATCGAAATCACCCAGTACTACTCGGGCGGCACCGAGGCCGATCCGATCACAGTCTGCGGCGACAAGAAGGTTATTAACACGCTCGACAGCTCCGTGGCCACCGGCTGGTTCATGTTCGGAGTCGCAAGCCTGATTCGCTACGATGCCGACGAGATCGAAACGGATCTGGATGACGTTGTTGTCCTGCGTTCCGGACTGCAACAGTTCAGTTGGTCGGGCAGCGAATGGACTCGCGAGGACTTCCACGACACGAGCGACTACACGCTTAGTGGCGACTGGGACACCGGCTTCACGCTCACGGCCAAAGACGGGACCGTCGACGAGTTCAACTCGGACGGCCAGCTCGTTTCGACCACCGACTGGGCGGGCAACCAAACCACCTACACGTACGTGGACGGGCAACTGACGACGATCACCGAGCCCTCCGGCGAAACCACAACCCTTGCCTATAACGGTGGCTACATCAGCAGCCTCACCCGCTCCGACGGCGTCGTTTCAACCTACACGGTCGACTCGGAGGGGCGGATCACGCAGATCGAGAAGACCGATCCCGACGGCGATACTGACACCTTGTCCTCGCCCGTCACGATTCTCGGGTACGATAGCACGACCGGTCTTCTCTCGTCCATCACCTATCCGGACGGCAGCGAAGAGACCTATGCCTACGATCATGCCTTCCGTCTGGCGAGCATCACCTATTCGGACGGTTCGGTCGACACGTACGAGTCCTGGTACTCGGCGGCTCAGGTCGACACAACCGGTGGCGTGGGCTTGAGCGAGACGAATCTTGCGGACTTGATTGCCTCCGACGACATCCAGGTGACCACCACTATCGGCGGCGTCACGACGACGACGGCGGTCGACCGCTGGGGATTCCCCCTCACCGTGGTGGACGGCGCGGGCGAGACGACCGAGTACGAGCGGAATTCGTCCGGCCAGGTGACCTCGATTACCACGCCCGATCCGGACGGCGAAGGCAGCGAAGAGGCCTCTGTCACCGAATACGAATACGATGCTGCCGGCAACCTCACTCTCGTGACGCTCCCCGACGGTTCCACGCTCCAGTGGGTCTATGACGCCACCTGGAACATTCCGACCCAGTACACGGACGAAGCCGGCTGCGTCACCAAGTACACGATCGACGCCACTACCGGCAACGTGCTCAGCGAGCGCGTGATCGTCGGCGAGGACGACACGACCAGCAGCGAGACGGACGACCTCGTCACGACCTACACCTACACCGATGCCAGCGACGGCACTCTCGTGGGCCTCGTCGAGACGGTCACCGACACGGCCGGAACGGTCACCGCCTACGAGTACGACTCGAAGGGCCAGTTGATCACCATCACCTACGACAGCGGCGGAGACCTGGAGGCCTCGATCGAGTATGAGTACGACAGCACTTCCGGAAGCCTGACCGCCGAGACCGACGAACTGGGCCGGCGGACCGAGTACGTCTACGACGCCCTGAACCGCTTGACCCAGACAATCCTGCCGGCGGCCGACACGACCGGCGCGACAATTGACAATAGCGACACCAACAACGACGCCGGCACGTTCACGGCGACAGCCAATTGGTCCACCAGCGGCACAGGCATCTCCGCTTCGGGCGGAGATGGTTCGGAAACGGCCGTCTGGCAGTTCACCGGCCTGGATTCCGACAAATACTACGAGGTCTTCGTCAGTTGGAGCACGACCGGCAACGCCTCTGACGCCCCCTTCTCAATCTACAAGGGCACAATAACATCCAGCAATTTGTTGGAGACGATCCCGGTGAACCAGAGCGTCTTGCCCGAGGGCAGCACGCTCCTGGGCAGCGGTTGGCAGCGGCTGGGAACCTACGCGATCAGCGGTTCCACCTTGAGCGTTCTCTTGAGCAACGATGCCAGCGGGACGGTGAACGCCGATTCGGTCCTGATCCTGGAACACTCCTGCACCGAGTCGGTCTACGACACCTACGGCCACCTGAACGCCACCATCGACGAGGCAGGGCGGACGACCGGCTACGGCTACGACAGCCGCGATCGCCTCACCCATGTCTATACGCTGGAGGCCGACACGACCGGGGCCGTTGTCGACGACGGCGATGCCGACTTCTCAGCCACCCCGACCGCCAGTTGGACGACCGACGAGACCTCGGGCGAAGGGAACGACCTCCGCTATGCCTCGGCCGGCGCAGGCAACGCGACGGCCACCTGGACCTTCGACGACCTGGATCCGAACCAGTCTTACGTGGTCCTCGTCACCTGGACGGCCGACGCCGCCAACAACGCCATCGACGCCCCCTACAGCGTCTATGACGGCGAAACCACCGATACCCTCCTCGACACAATCGAGGTCAATCAGCAGGTCCAGCCGGCAATCCTCGGGCTGCTGGGCGCCAACTGGCAGTCTCTGGGAACCTACACGCCCAGCGGCGACACCCTCACCATTCAACTCACCAACGACGTCACCTCGGGACGTGTGATCGCCGATTCGGTCCGCGTGGTCGAAGCCTCCGCCCTCTCGGAGATTCTCTACGACGACGCCGACAACGTGATCGGCACGATCGACACCTTGGGCAACATTACGGAGTACACCTACAACGCCAACGGGCAGTTGACCGAGATCTACGCCCCCTATCCGGACCTGGATGGGGCCCTCCAGGTCGACAACGGCGACTCGGAGGTCTCCCTCTACCAGACCACCTCCGGTTCCGACGACGACTGCGTCAACGACGACTACGTGCAACTCAGTGCATCCAACGGCTACGCTCGCTACGTGATTTCCGACGTTGAGCCGGGCACGAACTACGAAATCTGGGTGAGCTACCCCGCCGACGCCGGCTCCGTCGTGGCGACTTACGAGGTCTACGACGGCTGGATGTACGAGAACGACCTGCTCGCGCCCTATTCGGTTGACCAGTCCGAGCCTCCCACAGGCTCGGCCGTCTTCGGGGAGAACTGGCGCTACCTGGGGACCGTTACCGCGAGCGAGGACTATCTGACCGTCAACGTCAGCGGCGGCACAGGCGTTGTGACCGACGCCGTCATGGCCGTCGAGGCCCGGGCCGTCACCGAATACGTCTACGACAGCGCCGGCCGCGTCGTCCAGACGATCGATCCCTACGGCAACGTGACCGAGTACGTCTACGACTCTTCGGACCGCGTGGTCCAGACCATTTCGGCCGATCCCGACGGCGACGGAGACCTCGAATCGTCCGTTTCCTACATCCACTACAATTCCAGCAGCCTGGTGACCGGCGCCATCGATCCGCTGGGCGCCGTGTCGACGATCCAGTACGACATCCTGGGCCGGATCGAAGCGACCTACACCGGCCAGGTGATCGCCAGCACCGACAATAACTACTCGGAGACGGGCAGCACGTGGAGCGATGGCGAGGGCGGCTTCCTCGAAGGCGGCTATCGCACGGCCCCAACCAACTCCACGGTCTCCGCCACGGCCACCTGGACCTTCGAGAACCTGATGGTGGGCGAAGAATACGAGATCTACCTTTCCTGGACGGCCGACGAGACCTACGGCGCCGAAGACGCCCACTTCTCCGTCTACGTGAACGGCACGCTGTACTACCAGGACGACATCGATCAGACGGTCGACCCGAGCGGCGAATCGGGTTTCATCGACTTCAGCGACGCTCTCTTCGAGCTGTTCACCAGTTTCACCCTGAGCGAAGGGGACTCCACGACGGTCACCGTTACCCTGGAGAACGACAGCAACGACGCTGGCAAGCTCGTCCTGGCCGACGCGGTCTACCTTGTCCGCACCTCCCCCGCGGTGACGACCGAATACGATGACAACGGCGATCTTGTCTCCACCGCCGACGCCCTCGGCAACGCCACGTCCTACGTCTACGACGTTCTGGGACGCCAGGTCGGCACGACCGGGCCCGACCCGGACGGGGAGGGCGATCTCGCATCACCCTACCTCTGGTATCACTACGACGCCGCCTGGCAGCAGACGGCCACCGTGGCCGCCGATCTGACCGTTGCCACCGTGGAATACGACGGCCGCGGCCGCGCCGTCGCCACCTACGCCGGCGTCATCATCGACGACAGCAGCGACAGCGGTTTCGAGAAAAGCGGCAACTGGGTCGAGGTCACCGACGGAGGACTCCTCGACTCCTACTGGACCGTCGACTCCACGAACACGGCGACGGCCACCTGGACCTTCGAAGACCTCGTCGTCGGCGACGATTACGATGTCTACATCACGTGGACTTCCGTTACCGGCGGCTCCAGCAGTGTCCCCGTTTCGATCTACCTGGGCAGCACAAGCGGAACCCCCGCATGGACCGGCACGCTCGACCAGTCGGCCGATCCCACCGAGGCGAGCGGCCTGATCCGCTTTTCCGACCTGGCTTTTGCCGAGCTGTGGACCGCAAACGCACTGAGCAACTCGACCTTGATCGTCGAGGTGACCGACACGGGCACGGCGGGCCAGATCGTCTCGATCGACGCCGTTTACGTCGTCCGCTCCGAGGCCATGAGCCAGTACGTCTACGACAACGACGGCATGCTCACTGCCACGATCGACGCCGACGGCAACGAAACGACCTACACCTACGACGCCCTGGGCCAGGTCATCGCCATCACCGAAGCCGACCCGGACGGGACGGGCACGGTTTACGACGCCCCCGTCTATCGCTACTACTACGACTCCGCCGGCCAGACGACGGCCTATCTCAGCCCCGACGGCGCCACGGAGACCTACGGCTACGACGACTACGGTCGCCAAACGACCACCCAAACCGGCCAAACCATCACGCCCACGCTGGGCGACTACGACGAGCCTTCCACCGCCTGGACGACTGCCAGCGGCGGCTTGCTCGGCAGTTGCCAGACCATTGCCGCCGTTACCGGCACGGCCACCGCCACGGCCACCTGGACCTTCACGGACCTTGTGCCCGGCGAGGAATACGAAATCTACGTCTCCTGGACGGCCGACGGCGCCAACACGGAAGACGCCCACTTCTCCGTTTACCTCGATAGCACCAGCGGCACGCTCGTCTACTACGATTCCATCAACCAGACCCTCGATCCCGACCAGCCGGCCGACTTTGCCGGCTTCGGCGACGGCCGATTCCAACTGCTCACCAGCTACGAGCTTCACGAAGACGACGCCACCACCCTCGTCGTCGAATTGTCGAACCTCACCGAGGGGACCGGGGGCACGGTCGTGGCCGACGCCGTCTACCTCGTCCGCAAGGGCGTCGAGATCGAGTACGTCTACGACTTCGCCGGCCGTCTCGTGGCCACCCTCGACGCCGACGGCAACCAGACGGACTACACCTACGACAACCTGGGCCGCACGACCCTGATCACCTTGCCCGATCCGGACGGCGACGGGCCTCTTACCCGGCCCACCACCGAGTACGTCTACGACGCCGCGGGCCAGGTGGTCGAGATCATCGAGTACGAGGGAACGGCCCTTGATGACGACCAACGGGGTCCTGAATTCCGTCGCGTCCTGGGCGACTCGGTCGACATCGGCGCCTACGAAGGCTTCATCGGCCCCGAAACGAGCACCATCGTCGTCACCACACTCACCGATGTGGTTGACGAAAACGACGGCCTCCTGTCGCTCCGCGAGGCCATCGAACTGGCCGGCGAAACCAGCGGCCACGACCTGATCACCTTCGACGCATCGCTTTCCGGAACGCTCACGTTGACCCTCGGCCAACTCGTCATCGATTCCGACATGACGATCGAGGGCTCCGTCACCATCAGCGGCGGCGACGCTTCCCGGATCTTCTACATCACCGGCGACGTGACGGCGATCCTCTCCGGGATGACCCTCACCGACGGCTACACCGCCTACTACGGCGGCGCCATGTATGTCGGCAGCGGAAGCAATGTCACCTTGAGCGAGTTGACGATCACCGAAAACACGGCCGGCACCTACGGCGGCGGCCTCTTCACCGGTTACGCCGAATCGCTCGTCATCGAAAGCTGCACGATCACCTATAACGA
Organism: Thermoguttaceae bacterium; assembly: GCA_963674575.2. Taxonomy (GTDB): domain Bacteria; phylum Planctomycetota; class Planctomycetia; order Pirellulales; family Thermoguttaceae; genus JAAYAY01. The sequence continues at coordinate 843,790 of CAXXQT010000003.1, read as the reverse complement.
TTCAGCCTACTACGGCGGCGGCGTGGCGGGCTACAGCGACCGCGTCTATATCTACGACACGACGGTCTCCCACAACACGGCCGTGCGTTACGGGGCCGGTGTGGCCTTCTACTACGAGACCCTCGAAATGGTCGACTGCGTGGTCTCTGACAACGTCTTCTCGAGCGACTCCTACTCCGGTCGCTACGGGGCCGGCGTGTTCCTCTACGGCGGCGCCGTTACCACCATCACGGGCACCACCATCGAAAACAACCGAGCCGATGCGGCCGGTGAATACAACGCCGCCTACGGCGGCGGGATCGCCACCATCAACGGGGCAGAAACCTACCTGATTGACTGCACCATCCGCGACAACGAGGCCACCGTCTACGGCGGAGGCATCTACAGCCTCGAAGGTTCCTTCGAAATAAGCAGCACCACGATCGACGGCAACGTGGCCGGATCCTGGGGCGGCGGCGTCTGCGGGCACTTCGACACGCTGACCATTTCCGATTCCCTCTTCGTCGAAAACGAGGCGGTCCGGGGCGGCGGCCTGATCGTCTACTCGGCCGACGCCCTTTTGACCAATGTCACCATCTCCGGAAACTCGGCCAGCCATGTGGGCGGCGGCGTGTATTTCTACGGGAGCGACGATTTCTCCGCCCGCCTGGTCGGCTGTACGATCACCGACAACACGGGCCTCTATGCCGGCGGCATCTATCGCGCCGCGATCGACGTCCGCCTCGACAACACGATCGTCGCCGACAACACGGCCACCCTCTACCCCGACCTCTACGGCGTCTACAACGAAAACTCCTCCAACAACCTCATCGGCAACAACGACGGCCTCACCGGCATCACGAATAACGTCCGCGGCAACCTGGTGGGCGCCTCCGCGGCGTCTCTCGATCCCATGCTCGGCGAGCTGGCCTACAACGGCGGGCCGACCATGACCCATGCCCCGCTGGCCGGGAGCCCCGTCATCGACATGGGCAGCGCTTTGCTTGCCACCTCCTACTACGACGGCCGCGGCGAAAACTACCTCCGCACCGTCGGCACGACCGTCGACATTGGGGCCGTCGAATACAACACGATCAACCTCCTTGTCGATGAATTCACCGACAGTTCCGGTACAACCCTCCAGGAGGCCGTCGCCGCCGCCAACACCAACCCGGGCGCCGATACGATCACCTTCAGCGCCGGCCTCGACTTCTCCTCGGCCGTCGATATCCTCCTGTCGGGCGAAATCGACATCACCGACGATCTGACCATCATCGGCCCCGGCGCCGACCTGCTCGCCATCAGTGGCAACGACGCCTATCGCATCTTCGATATTAGCGACGGCATCATCGTCCGCCTCGTCGGGCTCACCCTCACGGGTGGCGCCGCCACCGGCGCCGGCGGGGCGATCCGCTCCCTCTCTCGAGAACTCACCCTCGAAGAGTGCCAGATCCTCGACTCCACCGCCACCACCGACGGCGGGGCCATCTACGCCACCGGCGCCCTCAACCTCCTGGAAAGCACCCTCGCCGGAAACTCGGCCACCGACGGCGGCGCCATCATGCTCGACGGGGCCGCCGCCTTCATCCGCCAGTCCACCATCGCCGAAAACTCGGCCACCGACGGCGGCGGCATCGCCCTCAGCAGCTCGGCCACGGCCACCATCCTCCAGTCGACCATCGCCCTCAATACGGCCAGCGGCAACGGCGGCGGCATTGACATTGATTCCGGCTACGTGCTCATGCACAACACCCTCGTGGCCGACAACTCGGCCGGCACGGACGGTCCGGACATCGACGGCGAAGTGCTCGCCGAAAGTTCCTACAATCTCATCTCCGACAGTAGCGGCCTGACCGGAATCGACACCAGTCTGGGCAACCAGCTCGACGTCGACGCCCTCCTCGGCGAACTCGACTACCACGGCGGCCCCACCCAGACCATCCCCCTCCGGGTCGGCAGCCCGGCCCTCGACGCCGGCTCCGCCGACCTGGCCCTCACCCGCCTCGGCCAGTCCAGCACCATCGTCTACGATTCCCTCGGCCGCGTCGTCCAGGAAACCTCCGTCGACCCCGACGGCATCGGCGCCGAAGAGGCCTCCGTCGTCAGCTACACCTACGACGCCAACGGAAACCTCCTCACCGAGACCGACGCCCTCGGCGCGGTGACCACCTACGAGTACGACCATCTCGGCCAGCTCATTCTCGTCACCTGGGCCGATCCCGACGACTTCACGGCCTCCGGCGGAAGCGACGGCCCGCTCAACTCGCCCACCCTCGCCTTCCAGTACGACGCGGTCGGGCAAATCGTCGCGGAAATCGAATCCTACGCCGACTCAAGCGCCCAGCAGCTTGTCACCGAATACGCCTACGACTATCTCGGGCGCACCGTCTCCGTCACCCTCCCCGACCCGGACGACTACACCTCCAGCGGCGGCGCCGACGGTTCGGAAACCGCCCCGGTCACCACCTACACTTATAGCGCCTCCGGCGACCTGCTGCTGGTCACCGATTCGGCCGGCACGGAAACCAGCTACGAATACGACAGCCTCCACCGCCTCGTTCAGGTCACCGACGACGACGGCGGCATCTCGGCCGAGACCAGCTACACCTATGATGCCGTGGGCAACGTCATCCTCATCGAGGACGCCGAAGGCCGCTACACGGCCTACGAATACAACCTCTACGGCGAAGTGAGCACGATCGTCGTCGACCCCGTCACCTGGGACGACGGCAGTGGCCCGGTCACCCTCAACGCCAACGGCGAGGCCCTCACCTACACCTACGCCTACGACGCCGTCGGCAACCTCGTCTCCGAAACCGACCCGGCCACCGGCACGACCACCTACCAGTACGACAACCTGGGCCGGCTCCTGGCCACGATTCTCGACGACTCGACGAGCACGGCCTACGCCTACGACGACCTGGGCAACCTCGAATCGATCACCGATGCCGAGGGCAACACGACCCGCTACGGCTACAACGAACTTGGCTGGCTCACGTCCGAGACGATCATCGTCGATTCCGTCGCCTACACCGAGACCTACGAGTACGACGCCGTCGGACAGCTCGTCCAGACCACCGACCGCGAAGGCCGCGTCATTCTCTACGACTACGACAACCTCGGCCGCGTCTACCAGGAACGCTGGGAAGAGGACCTCGGCAGCGGGCTGGAGAATGTCGACACCATCACCTACGAATACGACGATCTCGGCAACCTCGTCTCCGCCTCCGAGGTCGACGGCAGCTCCGCCTCCGTCGGCGCCGACTACGACTACACCTACGACCTCCTCGGCCGCGTCACCGAACTGGTCGCCGACCTCGACGGGCTCACCCCCGACGTCACCTTCGACCAAACCTACGACTCCCTCGGCAACCGCACCGAGGTGGCCGTCGCCGTCGGGTCCACTCTCGACTACGTCAACGACGCCACCTACGACGCCCTCAGCCGCCTCGTCGAACTGAGCCAGTCGAGCCAGTCCGGCGGAAACAGCGTGGCCGAAAAGCTCGTTACCTTCGACTACGACGACACGGGCCTGTTTAGTCAGCTCGCCCGATATGCCGACCTGGCCGCCACGGAACTGGTCGCCCTGACCGACTACACCTTCGACACGGCCGGCCAACTCACCGAACTGAGCCACAACGGCGGCGGGCTGGCAACCGACATCGACTACACCCTCACCTACGCCGACTCGCTCCTCGCTGCCGTCACCCTCGTCGACGGCACGATGGACTTCTCCTACGACGGTGTCGGCCAGCTCACCGGCGTCGACTACACCGGCACGGGCCTCCCTGACGACGACGCCTACACCTACGACGACACGGGCAATCGCACCGACTCAAGCTTCGTGACCGGCGACCACAACCGCCTCCTAAGCGATGGCACATACACCTATCTCTACGACGCCAACGGCAACCGCACCGCCCGATTCGTCGACGCCGATTCGAGCGGCACGCTCAACACGGGCGACACGTCGATCACCGAGTACACCTGGGACCACCGCAACCGCCTTACCAGCGTGACCGACCGCGACACCTACGGCGGCGACGCCGCGCCGGTGGTCAATTACGTCTACGACATGTACAACCGCCTGATCCACAAGGAGCTCGACGGCGACGGCGACGGGACCGGCACGGCCGAAGACACCTTCTGGATCTACGACGGCAACCAGGCCGTCCTCCAGTTCGACGGCGACACGGCCGCCGACCTTTCCCACCGCTACCTCTGGGGCGACGCCGTCGACCAGTTGCTCGCCGACGAGACGGTCGACGACGGCGGCGCCGAGGACGTCCTCTGGACCCTCACCGACTGGCAAGGCACCGTCCGCGACCTCGCCAGCTACGACACGTCGACCGACACGACCGCCATCGCCAACCACAAAGTCTACGACGCCTACGGCAACGTTTACAGCGAGACGGACGACACCGTCGACACGATCTTCGGCTACACCGCCCGCCTCTGGGACGACGACACGGCCCTCCAAAACAACCTCAACCGCTGGTACGACCCCGCCACCAGCCGCTGGCTCTCCGAAGACCCCATCGGCTTCGCCGCGGGCGATCCGAATCTGTATCGATACGTGGGGAACTCGCCGGGGGATTCGGTTGATCCGAGTGGGTTAGTGCCACCGGGTAGCGGCGCGTGGGAATTCCCACGAATGCCAGTGACACAATCCGCGACATCCGGAACTACGAAACCGCAAGCCACGGCACAGAAGGTGAAAGGAGCGAAGATCCTAAAGCCCCGAGGCAAACCCGAAACGTCATATTGGACCGATGGATCGGTACGATGGGATGATGGACTTGCTGGTCATCAATTGACTGTTCAATTGACGATCGGGGAGGGATCACGGGCAAGCACCACGATACGCTTGCATGAATCGTTCGGCGGTGGTACCATCACGCTTCGCCAAGTCGAGATGGCCAGGGAAAGCGCGAAGCAATACTGGAAACGCCTGAGACGCAAGATTAGTGAAGATGAGCATGCTCGGGCTGTCGGCGCGGTGCTTCAGATGGCTCGTGACAACGTCAAGGTTGAGGGCTTCTGGCACCTCGACACCACGTCGCTACGCGAGATGGAGCATTGGTGCAGACTGCATCGAAGTCAGGTTGAAGGGCTGCCTTTCCTGCAACAGGACGGATGTATTCCTTCCAGAATCTACCCAGTATTGACCCCTGCAGAGGCGCATGCCGAGTATATTCTTACTGCTTACAACGCCGAGGGGCTAGCGTGCGCCTGGTTGATTCCCAACGGGCTCGGCGAGCACTTTCTTGTTCTTGCTGGCGGAGCCGTCAGAGTTCAGTATGATGGGACGGTGTGTGGACCGTCAGCAAGAGTGCGGGCCAGGGTGAGCGGGCGGGATACCAAGGGCTTCCGTGGCAATCAGGTCGTTGATCGTATTGCCGGCGAGATCCAGGGGGCTGTAAAGCAAGCTGATCGCGTTCTTCGAACAGGCGGAACTGGTGGGACACGGTGGGGAGCGATATATCAGCGTTACCGAGGCACCGGCCACTGGCTCGAACCGGTCGCTCGGGGGAATGCTATTCAGCAAATCGCTTCTCAGCAACTGAAATCCAACATCTATTTGCAGGACGCTGGCGTTATCTATAATAGGGGTCATGTTCTCGGAGTGCGTAATCAGGCAGGCAATCTTCTTCGCCCCGACTTCCAGGTTCCATTGCCGAAAGGTCGAGTAGGTGTGATTGACATCACAACGCCAGGACAAGCCCCGAAGATCTTCAAGTATGAGGTTCCTGGCAATCCGGAGCAGGTCCCCCAGTTAATCAACGTCACATACTGAGAATCACCATGAATAAGTCAGAACGTGGAAAGCTGGCTCGGCGTTGGACTACTCAGCAGTCAAATGCGGGCTTGGCGTTCCTTCTTGGAAAAGGAGCCCCTCCGTTCCAAAGGCTTGACGATGGGCAGAATGACTTGCGAGGCTTGCCAATCACGCAAGTGATCAGGAATGCCACAATCAGCGACATGGACCTTTCTGGGGCAACGCTGGAAGGATTTGGGCAGTTCGGAATGTGCCGCGTCGAGCATTGCTGCTTTCGCAACTCGCAGCTGACCACCAATCTTGGACACCTCTTCCAAGCTTGCGATTTCACATCGGCAAAGCTAACCGGAGCCGTGTTGTGGGGACAATTCTGTGACTGCGATTTCTCGTCAGCCAACCTCAGTTCGGCGTCAGGCAACCAAACGAAGTTCATTCGTTGCGTGTTCTCGAGAACGAACTTCCGAAAAGCCCATTTGTTACACTGTGCATTCGAAGACTGCACCTTTGAGCACTGCACATTCGGAAGTGGTTCCCTGGCGTTTTCAAAATTTGAACGCAGCCCATTAGATTTGGATGGCCTGGGAAACACGTTAATCGAAAAGGTGACCATGAACTAAGCTGGCCTCTTACCGGTTCTGTGAACCACTCTTGACCATCGGTCACCGTAAAGGCTCCCGAGAACAGCGTCAATTCTGTTCCGGATTTCCGGGGACACCATCAATCCTGTTCGGCACGAGATTTGCGCCGCACAAAAGGCGTAGTATACACAAAATAGCCGGGCTTGCGCCCTGGGCGGAGATTGTGCATACTGCAAGGCATGAGCCGCAAGAGACGTGAAGAGATCCGTGCCAAAGATGTCACTGAGATGTGCCCGACCGAATTGCCATCGCACTTTTGACCGAATTATGGCTGTATAGATTTGGGGGCCGAAAACGGGGTTGTACCGAATTGTTGAGAATTCTGGAGAAGACGGCGTCGACAGTCCCGGCCTGATCGCTGTTGATATCAGCGCAGGATCGAACGTCGCACCGATCGTTTCAAACGATCGGTGCGAGAAGTCTGCGATTCGGACCGGGACGACCGAGTGGGCTCGTTACGTGTTGGATGTCGTGCGCTCTTCGCGATAGCTCCTGAGCCATTGCTGGAGAACTTCGACGGCTTCGGGGAATTCGTAGCCGAGGGCCATCAGCAGGTCGATATTGTTGAAATTGCGGCCACAACGGAAGCAGTGAGCCAGGTTGTTGCGGGGATTCACCGTGGCACGAAACTCGCCGCATCCGAGGCAGATAAAGCGCAAGTAGCCTTCGAACTGCTTGGAGGCAGGCCCCTGGCGCCCGAGTTGGCGAAGGGTGACGCTCATCGGCAGTTCGTTCCGAATCGCCCGGAGGAGTTCCTTGGAGATCATGACGATGGTCCTTTGAACAGGGGGAGGACAAGTATTCAGAAATCGGTGATGTCGGTTTCCTTCCGCCAGTGAGGCTGGAGCAGAACACGGTTGACCAGGTCGATGTCGATCGTGGTGCCGGCCGAAGCGCGGACCGCTTCGAGCATGCTGGCCAGGCAGAGATTGCGGCATTTGCGCAAGACCCCGTCGGCCGAGCGAATGATCAGCTCGGTGGCGGCTTCGGTGAAGGCGCTGTGGGCCAGTCCGATGCGGTCGAGTTCCCGATGAATGAAGCCGCGCATGCTGTCGGGATGAAGCCGCTTGGTGATGACCGAGTAGGTCACCCGGCTTTTTAGAGCCGCTATCACAACCACAGGCTGCGTGCATCTATGCCCGTGGGAAACTCACTTGTCTTGTTAGGGTCTCTTAAATCCTGGTTGACCGCCAGCGACAGGTTCGTGAGCAGGACCGGTTGACCGATCAGGATCAGGTTGTGGTTCTTCGGAAAATCCTCGAATAGCAACCGGAGTTTGTGGAGGTTGGCCATGTCCATCAGGTGGGCGTCGTCGATGATCGTCACGAGCATCTTGCCGGCGTGATTCAGGCTGAAGGCCTGTTCGATCAGCCGACGTTCGCACTTGAAGGCGGAGCTTTCGAACTCGATTCGAAAGGCTTCGCAGAGGATCTTGACCGTGTTGGTGTAGGTGTGCAGGGTCCGTGCGACGGTGGCCACCAGGTACTGCTTTTCCGGGAGCCGTTTGAGCGACTCCTTGATCACGGACTTTCCGGTCCCGGGGGTTCCGACGACCAGGCACAGTCCGCCTTGCCGGCAATGGACCCCGAGCGTGTCGTAGATTTCCTGCTGGTGCTCAAGAAGTTCGATCTCGCGGAGTGCGAAGGGATTCTCAGTCAGGCCGAAATAGGTGCGGATCATGAGAGTTGGTCCTCACAAGAAAGGTGATTCATTGGCAACAAGAACGAGCGGCCCTGCCGCCCTACGTTGACTCGCGTCTGCGTCGCAGGCCGTTGGCGACGGCGTCCAGAGGTCTCGCCGGGCCCATGCGCCGCCCCTTGTCGTAGATCACCACCGGCCCATTCCGGCTGCGTTCGTGACGAATTTCCACCTTCCTGCCGCGCAGGTCGACGGGCGTTTCATAACGGACGCCCTGGAAGCTGAAGGTGTTGTCTTTTTTGACGGTGCGAACGGCCTCGGCGTAGAACAGCTCGTCGGTGTCCTCCGAGGGAGAGAGGAAACGGATGCGGGAGAGGTCCACGCCAAAACGGTCGATCGGCTTCATGCCAAGTGTGGAGTGTTCAGTCGCGTTGTACTCCTGTTCCACCCACTGGGTGAACTGCTTGTTGAGCTGCTCGAGCGACGAGAGATCGAGGTTGCGAACGAGGAACTGGTCTCGCACACGGCGAAAGAATCGCTCGATCTTCCCCTTGGCGGCCGCGTCCCGGACGGCCGTATGGCGAAGGATGCAGCCGACGCGCGCGCAGATGAGCGTGATCTCCTGGCAGCAATAGATGGAACCGTTGTCGACCAGCAGTTGCTCGGGCACGCCCCGCTTGTAGAAGGCCGCCCGGATCGCCTTGATCATCGAGTCTGCGTTTTCGTCGAAGAAGAACTCGCCATGACACAACACGCGGCTGGCGTCGTCGATGAAGGCGATCAACTTGGCTTGCCGACGCTGGACCAGGGGGCCGAACATCGTATCGGCCTGCCACAGTTGGTTGGCGTACTGCATGCTGAAGGCGAGGCGACGTTTGTTGTCGCCGACGTCCTTCTTGAGGAGTTCGTATTCTCGCACGAACCGGCAGAAGGTCGTCAGCGCGATCTGGTCGGCCCGCAAGAGCCCTTTTTCGATGCAGAAGCGGTAGATGGCCGACTTGTTGGGCTTCTTCCGCTTCTTCTGATGGAAATGGGGCAATGCCGAGTTGATGGCCTCAAGCACTTCCTCCGGCGTGACCTTGCGCGTGCCCCCCTTGTCGGCCCGCGAGTTGTTGGTCATTCCGGTGATCCCGCAGTTCTTGTAGCGGTAGTGCCAGGTCTGGATGGTCCGCCAGGTGAACCGGTGCGGGTCGCCCTCCTCGTCGAGGAACGTCATTTGGGCCACGTTGTGGATTCTCTCGTGACGGGTCTTGCCTTCGACGACGTCGATCGCGCCGAGCACTTTCATCTTCACATAGATCGAGGGTCGCTTCATTCGGTCGCTCCTTGCTGATTTCGCGTGCAACAATTCCGTGAAATTCATGGGAGCGTGAGTCTACGCCAGTCGCGATCAGCCCGTCCATCGTCGTGTTGTGTTGTTCGCCCGCCACGGTTCGGCGGCCGGCGAAACATGCGATGGGAATTCGATCCGATCAACCATCACCGATGGCGAGGGCGGCCCGTCCGGGCGGCCTTGCAGACGCCATGTGGACCACGCGCTTGCCCGCAAGAAGACGGGCCGGCCGGGAAGGTAAGATGTGCCCGACCGAATTGCCATCGCACTTTTGACCGAATTATGGCTGTATAGATTTGGGGGCCGAAAACGGGGTTGTACCGAATTGTTGAGAATTCTGGAGAAGACGGCGTCGACAGTCCCGGCCTGATCGCTGTTGATATCAGCGCAGGATCGAACGTCGCACCGATCGTTTCAAACGATCGGTGCGAGAAGTCTGCGATTCGGACCGGGACGACCGAGTGGGCTCGTTACGTGTTGGATGTCGTGCGCTCTTCGCGATAGCTCCTGAGCCATTGCTGGAGAACTTCGACGGCTTCGGGGAATTCGTAGCCGAGGGCCATCAGCAGGTCGATATTGTTGAAATTGCGGCCACAACGGAAGCAGTGAGCCAGGTTGTTGCGGGGATTCACCGTGGCACGAAACTCGCCGCATCCGAGGCAGATAAAGCGCAAGTAGCCTTCGAACTGCTTGGAGGCAGGCCCCTGGCGCCCGAGTTGGCGAAGGGTGACGCTCATCGGCAGTTCGTTCCGAATCGCCCGGAGGAGTTCCTTGGAGATCATGACGATGGTCCTTTGAACAGGGGGAGGACAGGTATTCAGAAATCGGTGATGTCGGTTTCCTTCCGCCAGTGAGGCTGGAGCAGAACACGGTTGACCAGGTCGATGTCGATCGTGGTGCCGGCCGAAGCGCGGACCGCTTCGAGCATGCTGGCCAGGCAGAGATTGCGGCATTTGCGCAAGACCCCGTCGGCCGAGCGAATGATCAGCTCGGTGGCGGCTTCGGTGAAGGCGCTGTGGGCCAGTCCGATGCGGTCGAGTTCCCGATGAATGAAGCCGCGCATGCTGCCGGGATGAAGCCGCTTGGTGATGACCGAGTAGGTCACTCGGCTCTTCAGGTCCTGGTTGACCGCCAGCGACAGGTTCGTGAGCAGGACCGGTTGACCGATCAGGATCAGGTTGTGGTTCTTCGGAAAATCCTCGAATAGCAACCGGAGTTTGTGGAGGTTGGCCATGTCCATCAGGTGGGCGTCGTCGATGATCGTCACGAGCATCTTGCCGGCGTGATTCAGGCTGAAGGCCTGTTCGATCAGCCGACGTTCGCACTTGAAGGCGGAGCTTTCGAACTCGATTCGAAAGGCTTCGCAGAGGATCTTGACCGTGTTGGTGTAGGTGTGCAGGGTCCGTGCGACGGTGGCCACCAGGTACTGCTTTTCCGGGAGCCGTTTGAGCGACTCCTTGATCACGGACTTTCCGGTCCCGGGGGTTCCGACGACCAGGCACAGTCCGCCTTGCCGGCAATGGACCCCGAGCGTGTCGTAGATTTCCTGCTGGTGCTCAAGAAGTTCGATCTCGCGGAGTGCGAAGGGATTCTCAGTCAGGCCGAAATAGGTGCGGATCATGAGAGTTGGTCCTCACAAGAAAGGTGATTCATTGGCAACAAGAACGAGCGGCCCTGCCGCCCTACGTTGACTCGCGTCTGCGTCGCAGGCCGTTGGCGACGGCGTCCAGAGGTCTCGCCGGGCCCATGCGCCGCCCCTTGTCGTAGATCACCACCGGCCCATTCCGGCTGCGTTCGTGACGAATTTCCACCTTCCTGCCGCGCAGGTCGACGGGCGTTTCATAACGGACGCCCTGGAAGCTGAAGGTGTTGTCTTTTTTGACGGTGCGAACGGCCTCGGCGTAGAACAGCTCGTCGGTGTCCTCCGAGGGAGAGAGGAAACGGATGCGGGAGAGGTCCACGCCAAAACGGTCGATCGGCTTCATGCCAAGTGTGGAGTGTTCAGTCGCGTTGTACTCCTGTTCCACCCACTGGGTGAACTGCTTGTTGAGCTGCTCGAGCGACGAGAGATCGAGGTTGCGAACGAGGAACTGGTCTCGCACACGGCGAAAGAATCGCTCGATCTTCCCCTTGGCGGCCGCGTCCCGGACGGCCGTATGGCGAAGGATGCAGCCGACGCGCGCGCAGATGAGCGTGATCTCCTGGCAGCAATAGATGGAACCGTTGTCGACCAGCAGTTGCTCGGGCACGCCCCGCTTGTAGAAGGCCGCCCGGATCGCCTTGATCATCGAGTCTGCGTTTTCGTCGAAGAAGAACTCGCCATGACACAACACGCGGCTGGCGTCGTCGATGAAGGCGATCAACTTGGCTTGCCGACGCTGGACCAGGGGGCCGAACATCGTATCGGCCTGCCACAGTTGGTTGGCGTACTGCATGCTGAAGGCGAGGCGACGTTTGTTGTCGCCGACGTCCTTCTTGAGGAGTTCGTATTCTCGCACGAACCGGCAGAAGGTCGTCAGCGCGATCTGGTCGGCCCGCAAGAGCCCTTTTTCGATGCAGAAGCGGTAGATGGCCGACTTGTTGGGCTTCTTCCGCTTCTTCTGATGGAAATGGGGCAATGCCGAGTTGATGGCCTCAAGCACTTCCTCCGGCGTGACCTTGCGCGTGCCCCCCTTGTCGGCCCGCGAGTTGTTGCTCATTCCGGTGATCCCGCAGTTCTTGTAGCGGTAGTGCCATGTCTGGATGGTCCGCCAGGTGAACCGGTGCGGGTCGCCCTCCTCGTCGAGGAACGTCATTTGGGCCACGTTGTGGATTCTCTCGTGACGGGTCTTGCCTTCGACGACGTCGATCGCCCCGAGCACTTTCATCTTCACATAGATCGAGGGTCGCTTCATTCGGTCGCTCCTTGCTGATTTCGCGTGCAACAATTCCGTGAAATTCATGGGAGCGTGAGTCTACGCCAGTCGCGATCAGCCCGTCCATCGTCGTGTTGTGTTGTTCGCCCGCCACGGTTCGGCGGCCGGCGAAACATGCGATGGGAATTCGATCCGATCAACCATCACCGATGGCGAGGGCGGCCCGTCCGGGCGGCCTTGCAGACGCCATGTGGACCACGCGCTTGCCCGCAAGAAGACGGGCCGGCCGGGAAGGTAAGATTACATGAAGAAGGTTTGCAGCCGGACCTGGAAGGCGGCGATCGGACAAGGCGGATCGGCGAAAGCGGCTTCGAGATGAGCGAGTGTAAGCTCCGCCGGTCGCTCGGAATCAACCTCCGGCGGCTTGCACAGGCCGCGTAGCGCCGTGCGGATCGCGCTTTGGGCTTCGCCAAAGCGTTTCCAGATCCGGTAGGGCGCCGAATCGCTCAGTCCACTCTTGAGATTTCGGAAGGCCTGGAACTTATTGCCGCTGACAACCGCCTGTTTCAAGAACGTCCACAGAGCATCGGCGGTCAGCAGCAGGCGTTTGACCTTGTCGGCCGTCCAGACGCTGAAAGTCCGTCCACAACCGGTCGCCCGCTTTCGATTGCTGCAGAAGATCCGCCATGCTCGGACGGTCTTCTGGCGCGGATGTTCCTCATCATAGCCGCGCAGGCAGCCATGCCGGATCAAGTTTCCAACGCGTTTGCAATGGGGGCAAGCCGTCGTTTTCAGCTTGGCAAGGATCGCCTCACATTCCTCTCGGGAGCCGCAAATCCGCCTACACACCGATTTATTCTGCACGCGTCGCCATCCGAAGTCTCATCTCAGGGTGTCCGTCAAACCGAAGAGCCCACGCAACCGCGCGAAAAAAGGGGCGGGGTTGCGCGGGGTACGATGTTTTAACAAAGATGCGGGGTGCGGGATACAGCAGGCGAGGGGCGGGGGATTGCCGAATTGCGGGTGTAATAAGACAATCGAACTTCGACGACTGTTCGGTTAAGATCACGCCCAAACTACGATCAGAGTGGAGCCGGTAACAGGTAAGATTACATGAAGAAGGTTTGCAGCCGGACCTGGAAGGCGGCGATCGGACAAGGCGGATCGGCGAAAGCGGCTTCGAGATGAGCGAGTGTAAGCTCCGCCGGTCGCTCGGAATCAACCTCCGGCGGCTTGCACAGGCCGCGTAGCGCCGTGCGGATCGCGCTTTGGGCTTCGCCAAAGCGTTTCCAGATCCGGTAGGGCGCCGAATCGCTCAGTCCACTCTTGAGATTTCGGAAGGCCTGGAACTTATTGCCGCTGACAACCGCCTGTTTCAAGAACGTCCACAGAGCATCGGCGGTCAGCAGCAGGCGTTTGACCTTGTCGGCCGTCCAGACGCTGAAAGTCCGTCCACAACCGGTCGCCCGCTTTCGATTGCTGCAGAAGATCCGCCATGCTCGGACGGTCTTCTGGCGCGGATGTTCCTCATCATAGCCGCGCAGGCAGCCATGCCGGATCAAGTTTCCAACGCGTTTGCAATGGGGGCAAGCCGTCGTTTTCAGCTTGGCAAGGATCGCCTCACATTCCTCTCGGGAGCCGCAAATCCGCCTACACACCGATTTATTCTGCACGCGTCGCCATCCGAAGTCTCATCTCAGGGTGTCCGTCAAACCGAAGAGCCCACGCAACCGCGCGAAAAAAGGGGCGGGGTTGCGCGGGGTACGATGTTTTAACAAAGATGCGGGGTGCGGGATACAGCAGGCGAGGGGCGGGGGATTGCCGAATTGCGGGTGTAATAAGACAATCGAACTTCGACGACTGTTCGGTTAAGATCACGCCCAAACTACGATCAGAGTGGAGCCGGTAACACCTTGATCACGGACTTTCCGGTCCCGGGGGTTCCGACGACCAGGCACAGTCCGCCTTGCCGGCAATGGACCCCGAGCGTGTCGTAGATTTCCTGCTGGTGCTCAAGAAGTTCGATCTCGCGGAGTGCGAAGGGATTCTCAGTCAGGCCGAAATAGGTGCGGATCATGAGAGTTGGTCCTCACAAGAAAGGTGATTCATTGGCAACAAGAACGAGCGGCCCTGCCGCCCTACGTTGACTCGCGTCTGCGTCGCAGGCCGTTGGCGACGGCGTCCAGAGGTCTCGCCGGGCCCATGCGCCGCCCCTTGTCGTAGATCACCACCGGCCCATTCCGGCTGCGTTCGTGACGAATTTCCACCTTCCTGCCGCGCAGGTCGACGGGCGTTTCATAACGGACGCCCTGGAAGCTGAAGGTGTTGTCTTTTTTGACGGTGCGAACGGCCTCGGCGTAGAACAGCTCGTCGGTGTCCTCCGAGGGAGAGAGGAAACGGATGCGGGAGAGGTCCACGCCAAAACGGTCGATCGGCTTCATGCCAAGTGTGGAGTGTTCAGTCGCGTTGTACTCCTGTTCCACCCACTGGGTGAACTGCTTGTTGAGCTGCTCGAGCGACGAGAGATCGAGGTTGCGAACGAGGAACTGGTCTCGCACACGGCGAAAGAATCGCTCGATCTTCCCCTTGGCGGCCGCGTCCCGGACGGCCGTATGGCGAAGGATGCAGCCGACGCGCGCGCAGATGAGCGTGATCTCCTGGCAGCAATAGATGGAACCGTTGTCGACCAGCAGTTGCTCGGGCACGCCCCGCTTGTAGAAGGCCGCCCGGATCGCCTTGATCATCGAGTCTGCGTTTTCGTCGAAGAAGAACTCGCCATGACACAACACGCGGCTGGCGTCGTCGATGAAGGCGATCAACTTGGCTTGCCGACGCTGGACCAGGGGGCCGAACATCGTATCGGCCTGCCACAGTTGGTTGGCGTACTGCATGCTGAAGGCGAGGCGACGTTTGTTGTCGCCGACGTCCTTCTTGAGGAGTTCGTATTCTCGCACGAACCGGCAGAAGGTCGTCAGCGCGATCTGGTCGGCCCGCAAGAGCCCTTTTTCGATGCAGAAGCGGTAGATGGCCGACTTGTTGGGCTTCTTCCGCTTCTTCTGATGGAAATGGGGCAATGCCGAGTTGATGGCCTCAAGCACTTCCTCCGGCGTGACCTTGCGCGTGCCCCCCTTGTCGGCCCGCGAGTTGTTGGTCATTCCGGTGATCCCGCAGTTCTTGTAGCGGTAGTGCCAGGTCTGGATGGTCCGCCAGGTGAACCGGTGCGGGTCGCCCTCCTCGTCGAAGAACGTCATTTGGGCCACGTTGTGGATTCTCTCGTGACGGGTCTTGCCTTCGACGACGTCGATCGCCCCGAGCACTTTCATCTTCACGTAGATCGAGGGTCGCTTCATTCGGTCGCTCCTTGCTGATTTCGCGTGCAACAATTCCGTGAAATTCATGGGAGCGTGAGTCTACGCCAGTCGCGATCAGCCCGTCCATCGTCGTGTTGTGTTGTTCGCCCGCCACGGTTCGGCGGCCGGCGAAACATGCGATGGGAATTCGATCCGATCAACCATCACCGATGGCGAGGGCGGCCCGTCCGGGCGGCCTTGCAGACGCCATGTGGACCACGCGCTTGCCCGCAAGAAGACGGGCCGGCCGGGAAGGTAAGATTACATGAAGAAGGTTTGCAGCCGGACCTGGAAGGCGGCGATCGGACAAGGCGGATCGGCGAAAGCGGCTTCGAGATGAGCGAGTGTAAGCTCCGCCGGTCGCTCGGAATCAACCTCCGGCGGCTTGCACAGGCCGCGTAGCGCCGTGCGGATCGCGCTTTGGGCTTCGCCAAAGCGTTTCCAGATCCGGTAGGGCGCCGAATCGCTCAGTCCACTCTTGAGATTTCGGAAGGCCTGGAACTTATTGCCGCTGACAACCGCCTGTTTCAAGAACGTCCACAGAGCATCGGCGGTCAGCAGCAGGCGTTTGACCTTGTCGGCCGTCCAGACGCTGAAAGTCCGTCCACAACCGGTCGCCCGCTTTCGATTGCTGCAGAAGATCCGCCATGCTCGGACGGTCTTCTGGCGCGGATGTTCCTCATCATAGCCGCGCAGGCAGCCATGCCGGATCAAGTTTCCAACGCGTTTGCAATGGGGGCAAGCCGTCGTTTTCAGCTTGGCAAGGATCGCCTCACATTCCTCTCGGGAGCCGCAAATCCGCCTACACACCGATTTATTCTGCACGCGTCGCCATCCGAAGTCTCATCTCAGGGTGTCCGTCAAACCGAAGAGCCCACGCAACCGCGCGAAAAAAGGGGCGGGGTTGCGCGGGGTACGATGTTTTAACAAAGATGCGGGGTGCGGGATACAGCAGGCGAGGGGCGGGGGATTGCCGAATTGCGGGTGTAATAAGACAATCGAACTTCGACGACTGTTCGGTTAAGATCACGCCCAAACTACGATCAGAGTGGAGCCGGTAACAGCTCAGTCCACTCTTGAGATTTCGGAAGGCCTGGAACTTATTGCCGCTGACAACCGCCTGTTTCAAGAACGTCCACAGAGCATCGGCGGTCAGCAGCAGGCGTTTGACCTTGTCGGCCGTCCAGACGCTGAAAGTCCGTCCACAACCGGTCGCCCGCTTTCGATTGCTGCAGAAGATCCGCCATGCTCGGACGGTCTTCTGGCGCGGATGTTCCTCATCATAGCCGCGCAGGCAGCCATGCCGGATCAAGTTTCCAACGCGTTTGCAATGGGGGCAAGCCGTCGTTTTCAGCTTGGCAAGGATCGCCTCACATTCCTCTCGGGAGCCGCAAATCCGCCTACACACCGATTTATTCTGCACGCGTCGCCATCCGAAGTCTCATCTCAGGGTGTCCGTCAAACCGAAGAGCCCACGCAACCGCGCGAAAAAAGGGGCGGGGTTGCGCGGGGTACGATGTTTTAACAAAGATGCGGGGTGCGGGATACAGCAGGCGAGGGGCGGGGGATTGCCGAATTGCGGGTGTAATAAGACAATCGAACTTCGACGACTGTTCGGTTAAGATCACGCCCAAACTACGATCAGAGTGGAGCCGGTAACACGTGACCGGCGACCACAACCGCCTCCTAAGCGATGACACATACACCTATCTCTATGACGCCAACGGCAACCGCACCGCCCGATTCGTCGACGTCGATTCGAGCGGCACGCTCAACAGCGGCGACACGTCGATCACCGAGTACACCTGGGACCACCGCAACCGCCTCACCAGCGTGACCGACCGCAACAGCTACGGCGGCGACGCCGCGCCGGTGGTCAATTACGTCTACGACATGTATAACCGGCTGATCCACAAGGAGCTCGACGCCGACGGCGACGGGACCGGCACGGCCACCGACACCTTCTGGATCTACGACGGCAACCAGGCCGTGCTCCAGTTCGACGGCAACGCGGCCGCGGATCTTTCGCATCGGTATCTGTGGGGCCCGGCCGTCGACCAACTGCTCGCCGACGAGACGGTCGACGACGGCGGGGCGGAAGACGTTTTGTGGGCGTTCACGGATTGGCAGGGCAGCGTGCGGCACCTGGCCAGTTACGACGAGAGCACGTCGGTCACGTCGATCGAGAACCACAAGTTTTACGATGCGTTCGGGAACGTGGCGAGCGAGACGAACTCGGCTGTGGACACGATTTTCGGTTACACGGGTCGGATGTGGGATGACGACATCGACTTGCAGAACAACCTGAACCGGTGGTACGATTCTGAAGTGGGGCGGTTTGTATCCGAAGATCCGATTGACTTCCTGGCGGGTGATCCGAATTGGTATCGGTATGTGGGCAACTCGCCGGGGATGGCGGTGGATCCAAGCGGGCTGGAGGAGCACAGTTGTATAACCTGCCACTTCCCTGCATTGCAGCAGAAAGAGATCTACGTGCGGGCAGATCTCTTGGATCCTGCGAATAGAATAAGCTGCCTGACGCCGCTGGGAAATTCGGAGCCAGCTATTGGGCCAAAGGAGTTTGCCGCCGAGGTGCGTGACAAGGCCGATGAGTGGGCACTGACCTTTGAGGAACGTCTCCCTAGACAGGGATTTGAAGCAGACCACTGGCTCGCAGGTGTGGGAGGACATTTCATTCGACTCGGTGGCGATGCAATTGCGGGTGTCGTAGACCTTAATGGTACGGTGGAAGCTGCCGTCGGGGATGTTGAAACAACGTTTAGATATGGCAGACGGTTTGGTGTTCGCATAGCTGCCGCCAGACAAATAGGCCTGTTGCAGGCAGCAGAAGCGAGATACGGCACCGACATTTGCACATACGAAACGGTTGACCCATGGCAGAGATCCGCCGAGGCTTTCGGGCGGTTTGGGAGTACGACGGGCTCGGTAGCCTGCGCAGCGAAGTGCTTCGGTCTTGGGGCGGTAGAGCCAAACATACCTCGCCAGGGCTATACCCGTGTCTATCGAGCTGTCAGTGAGGCTGAGTACCAGGATATTGTCACGACAGGTCGATTTCGACAAGGTCCAAACTCGATGGAAGGGAAGTGGTTTGCTGATTCCCTGAAAGGGGCACAAGATCATGGCAATGCACTGTTCAAAAAACACGCTTTCCGTCTGATCGAAGCGGATGTGCCAGATAGTGCTCCCAGCTTGTACAGACTGCCAAACCTCGACGATTTCGGCCCCGCAAGGTATCTGGATTTGGATGACTTGAACGGCGTTACGCCCAACCCACGATAAGGAAGAAGAGGTTACTGCGATGCGTGCCGTTGTTGAGTGGATGCGAAAGGAACAAGGTGGAAGAAGGCAACCGCCTGCCGGTGTAGGTTCGCCGCCGTATGCTGCTGTGGTGAGATTCACTGATACTGATGAACCCTGGCCTCCGCCTGCGGCTTGGTCGCTTATCCTAGAGAAGGAAAAAGCAATGAGCGAGCAGTACCGATGGATTGCGGACGTGCGTTTCTTGGCGAATGATGCTCCGCACGACTCGCTTCGTCCTGGACGAGAGTTTGAGTTATACGAAGGCAATAGGCTAGTGGCGCGTGGTAGAATACTGGGAGCCAGTGAATCAGCCCCAGAATCTCCATCGGGGAGCTGAAGGGTGAGGAGACACGCTCCTCGACTACGTCACCTACGGCGGGACGACGATCGACTACAGCTACGACTCGGTCGACCAACTTACCGGGATCGACTACTCGGGCACTGGGACGCCGGCCGACCAGACGTATTCTTACGACGACTCGGGCAACCGGACCAACACGGGCTACACCACGGGCGACCACAACCGCCTCTTGTCGGACGGGACGTACACTTACGCCTACGACGCCAACGGCAACCGAACCGCCCGGTTCGTCGACGCCGATTCGAGCGGCACGCTGAACTCGGGCGACACGTCGATCACCGAATACGCCTGGGACCACCGCAACCGGCTCACGACCGTCACCGACAGGGCGACCTACGGCGGCTCGGCCACGCAGGTGGTAACGTTTGAATACGACGCCTACAATCGCCTCGTTCACAAGGAGCTCGACGCCGACGGCGACGGAACCGGCACGGCCACCGACACCTTCTGGATCTACGATGGCGACCAGGCTGTCCTCCAGTTCGACGGCGCCACGGCCGCCGACCTTTCCCACCGCTATCTCTGGGGCCCGCTCGTGGACCAGTTGCTGGCCGACGAGACGGTGGACGACGGCGGGACGGAGGACGTTTTGTGGGCGTTCACGGATTGGCAGGGCAGCGTGCGGCATCTGGCCAGTTACGACGAGAGTACGTCGGTCACGTCGATCGAGAACCACAAGTTTTACGATGCGTTCGGGAATGTGGCGAGCGAGACGAACTCGGCCGTGGACACGGTCTTCGGGTACACAGGGCGGATGTGGGACGACGACCTCGACTTGCAGAACAACCTGAACCGGTGGTACGATCCTGGGGTGGGGAGGTGGTTGACGGAGGACCCGGCGGATTTTGCGGCCGGCGATCCGAATCTGTATCGGTATGTGGGGAACTCGCCGGGGATGTATGTTGATCCCGAAGGATTGGAGCCGGTCGAGTTGGTACATAGCCTTCCCCCCAAAAACGTGGAGGGCGTTCTCAACCAGGGTTTCAAGGGTCTTCTCTGGACGCGCACTACGAACGCAGGGGCTGGCGGAGGGAGGGCCTGGCAACAAGCGAATAGTGCTTCGATTACAGTCCGTGTGGACAGTGCAGCCTTGTCAGCGGCACGCGACGTGCCGTACGAGATGGTACACAAATGGTACGAAGAAGGTTTCGCCAAGTGCGGCACACAGGAAGGCGCCGATCTGTATCGCTGGGGAAAGGTCGCTGACTTCGTGAAGAACAACAAGGGAAACCTGTTCAGAGTTAAACGAAGTCAGGGCTCCTTCTATATCTTCAAGCAAGGAGCGATAGCCGAGACCACACCAATGATCGCAAGTGTCAAGGGCGCGACGCTCGGAGAGCCAATTCGAGATCCGGTCTTGCTGAACCGAATGCAGGGCTTCTCACGCAACTCTGTTCGTATGCTACGTCGCGCCGCTGGGCCCACAATCGTCCTTGTGGCGATTGCCAGTGATGTGTATGAGGTGTATACCGCAGAGAACTGGAAACGTGAGCTGGTCACGAAAGCCTACGGTTGGGAGGGTGCGTGGATTGGTGCGTCCGTTTTTGCCACCGCAGCTGCCGCGGGTGGTCAGTGCGGCCCCCAGATCGCAGCCCCAGAGGAAGCGGTAACGGTCCCGATAGCAGGCTTTCTGGGGGGAGTGTTCGGGTATTTCGTGGGGGCGAAAACAGGGGAGACGATATACGACTGGCACGTTTCACGGGGAGCAGCATTCAATCCAAGTGATCCAGGAAAATCGGAATCCGCAACGAATCAGCAGAAGCCATGGGACGGAAACATGGATTCGTACTTCGAGTCCCCTTCGTTTGGAATGGGAGGGCTCTAGCCGATGACGTACGCCGATGAGGTCCAGTTCAACCGTGATGACGTGCCTGTCGTTCAGCGTTTCTGGGTGGAAAGAGGGTCAGACTCCGTGAAGTACTTCTTCACTTGTTCTCACCGGATTATTTCCATATATCCACTCATGCTGCATGAGATCGAGCAACTGCCCACAGGCGCTGTTGCATTGCCAGTAGTGCCCCGACAGCGCACGATAAATAGCGAAATCGACTACGGAGTCCCATCCGAGAAGACTCTCGGACGGATTCGGTACATCGGAACGCAATTCGGTGACGACGTGAATATCGTGCTCGAGAACCAATGCGCCATCGTGTACTATCTGGATAGCAATCCGCAGGCGGCGCTGAATGGGAACGAGGACGGGCATGCATGTTGGCCGGTTATCTTGTTCCTGGAACCGGAGGACTTTCGGATACTCGATGTGAATTGCCGGGAGGAGGACATGAAGTTCTTGAAACTGAGTCTTCGCCACAACGTCTCTGAGAATACGGTAGTCAAGGCCACTCCTGGATTCGGACTAGGATTTCCGGGAATTCCAGGACCAGGAACCGAATCCCGGTAGTTGTGCCCGACGGAATTATGATCGCATTTTCGACCGAATTATGACAGGCGGTCCGGGCGGTACGGGAACACCATGCGTAGCTCCTGACGCGAGCAGGGCAACCGGACCAACACGGGCTACACCACGGGCGACCACAACCGGCTACTGTCGGACGGGACGTATACGTACGCCTACGACGCCAACGGTAACCGGACGGCCCGATTCGTCGACGCCGATTTGAGCGGCACGCTCAACACGGGCGACACGTCGATCACCGAATACGCCTGGGACCACCGCAACCGGCTGACGACCGTCACCGACCGGGCGACCTACGGCGGCTCAGCCACGCAGGTAGTGACGTTTGAATACGACGCCTACAATCGCCTCGTCCACAAGGAACTCGACTCGGACGGGGACGGGACCGGCTCCGCCACCGATACCTTTTGGATCTACGACGGCGACCAGGCTGTCCTCCAGTTCGACGGCGCCACGGCCGCCGACCTTTCCCACCGCTACCTCTGGGGCCCGGTGGTGGACCAGCTTCTCGCCGACGAAACAGTTGACGACGGGGGCACGGAGGACGTTCTGTGGGCGCTGACGGACTGGCAGGGCAGCGTGCGGCACCTGGCCAGTTACGACGAGAGCACGTCGGTCACGTCGATCGAGAACCACAAGTTTTACGATGCCTTCGGCAACGTGGCGAGCGAGACGAACTCGGCCGTGGACACGGTCTTCGGGTATACGGGTCGGTACTTCGACGACGACCTCGACTTGCAGAACAACCTGAACCGGTGGTACGATCCTGTGGTGGGGCGGTGGTTGACGGAAGACCCGGCGGGCTTCCTGGCGGGCGATCCGAATTTGTATCGGTATGGAGGCGGGGTCAACTCTTGATTCGTGACGGATTACAACGGCGCCCTATCTCTGCGACATCAACACGATCGCCCGATTCGTCGACGCTGATTCGAGCGGCACGCTCAACAGCGGCGACACGTCGATCACCGAGTACACCTGGGACCACCGCAACCGCCTCACGAGCGTGACCGACCGCGACACCTACGGCGGCGACGCCGCGCCGGTGGTCAATTACGTCTACGACATGTACAACCGGCTGATCCACAAGGAACTCGACGCCGACGGCGACGGGACCGGCACGGCCGAGGACACGTTCTGGATCTACGACGGCAACCAGGCCGTCCTCCAGTTCGACGGCGACACGGCCGCCGACCTCTCCCACCGCTACCTCTGGGGTAACGGGTAACGGGGTCAACTCCGGTAACGCGTAACGGGGGTAACGGGGGTAACGGGGTCACCCATGACCGCCGCGTGTCAAGCCCCGTTTCGTGTGCTATTCAAAATGTAACTGAGAAGAGGCTAGCCGGGGGTCCAGGGGGTGGCAATGAACGCCCCTGGTCGGCGGATGGATCCGCCGAAACTCGGCATGGATGCCCTTCGGGTTATCGGTTTTGCATTGCCACGACGCGCAGATCGTAGTCACCCATTCGTGCCGTCCGGCCGAAGCCGTCGCACCGGATACTGTTCACCGCGGCGCCACCCAATCAACTCCACGGCGCAGATTATTCATCTCGCCATGACCCCGGAACGGGTCGGCTTGCCGCGTTAAGCGTGCGCGTCGCTTGTGTTTCTTGCGTCAGGCCGCTGCCTTGCTGTGTTCTCGCTGCCAGCGAAGTAGCCGTTTCCAGCAGATCTCCGAGAGCTTGCGGGCCGTTGCCACGCGAGCGATGTTCCTGCTGGAACGTTTTCTGATTCGTGTATGGAAGTTCTTCAACGCTACGTCTCTCCGTACCACATTGATCACGGCCTCAACCAGCACGCAACGAAGCCAGGGGGAGCCTTGATGGGTGATCGAGCCGTGGTAACAGTGACCACCTGACTGGTGGACCCTGCAAGTCAGACCGGCGTAGGCCCCCACCTGCTTGGCCGTACGGAATCGCTCGACTTCGCCCAGTTCAGCGATGATCACCAAGCCTGTGTAGACACCGATGCCGTAAATATCCAGCAAGGATTCCAACTCAGGGAAGTCATCGCGGATATCTTCCAGCCGGGCGTTGATCAGAGTCAGGTGCTTGCCGTAGTGCTCCAGCCTGGCCAGCAGTTCGTCACGAACAATGTTCTCCACAGGGCCGAAATCCTGCTTGTCGAACCAACTCAGGCCGCGTGGACCGAATGGTATCTTGTACGGCGCCGAGCGATTCGCGCGGGCCAACAAGGCCCGCAGATTGATTTTCACTTTCGCCTGGGCACACGTGATTCGGGCCCGGCACCGTGTGAGATCACGCAACCGCTGGTACTTCTCCGGAGGAATGTATGCCAGCGGAATCTGATTGATCCGCAGCAAGTTGGCCAGCAGTTGTGCGTCCAGCTTGTCTGTCTTGCTGCGCCGTTGTACCATGGCGCGCAGACGAAGCGGATGTGCCAACAGGACGCTACCCAGCGGGTTCAGCAGATCGTAGAGCCAGCGATAGGTGCCGCTCGCCTCGATCACCGCGCGAAATGGGTGCAGAGGCTTCATGGTTTTCACGATCGTCTTCGTGTCCTGACAGGCAATTCGTTTCACCGGGAAAACCTGGCCCGAGTCATTCACGGCCGCCACAACAAGCGTCTGCCGATGCAGGTCGATACCAACGTGCCACATAGCATGTCTCCTTGTTTGGTGGAGGAAGGATGGGTTAGCCATTCGCATCCTACTCCACCGGCAAGGGGGCTGCACTCGGCGGTCATAGTATCAACTCCGGACTTCGGACGCGCCTATGAACTGAGTCATCGACCACAACCAGTTGCTCTGCGACGGCGACACGGCCGCCGATCTTTCCCACCGCTACCTCTGGGGCGACGCCGTCGACCAACTCCTGGCCGACGAAACGGTCGACGACGGCGGCGCCGAAGACGTCCTCTGGACCCTCACCGACTGGCAAGGCAGCGTGCGGCGAAGTCCCTCAGCTCACGAGCCGGGAACACCCGCGGGCAATTGCAGCCCGTACTTCTTGACGATCTGCTGAAGCTCTTCCAGCGGTGTAAGCCCCGCCGCCGTCCGCCATTGATGAGATTCGATCGGACGGGGATGCTCGGCCACAACCGCGTCGACCACGGCCATGTTCCGGTGCTCCAGCAAATGGCCCCAGAGGTGATCCAGCCCGTAGCCGCTCTCGGACTCGTCAAAGGTGTCCACGCAATCCTCCAGGGCCCCGCGGTTGAAGACGGGCATCATGATCTCGACAAAGGGCGTCGATCGGACCAGGCTCTTCGGCTGGGCAAAGAGCGAAGGATAAGAACCGTGGCTCCGCGGGCCGAGCGCCGCCTGGTAAAGATCGAGCCCCAATGCCTCGCCGACGAGAAACAGCCGGTTCAAGGACGGCGTGGTGATTTCAATATCGAAGTCGAGAAAGGCGTAGTAGTCGTACGGGCGAGGCAGCTTGGGTAGATTCACTTTGGCGCACGGCCACTTGTGACCACGCTCTTTGAAGACGTACTCAGCCCGTTCGAGCCCCTCGCCAACCCCCGTCCAATCATTCAAGGCCACGTCGAAAAGCCGATCCGATCCGAAGAACTCGCCCGAGTACTCCGTCCCACGGACCGGGCAATACAGCAGAAAACGTCGTGAACTGTTCGTCATCTCGTCAGGGCTACTCAGGAATACAAATCAAAGGCAAGGCTGGACGGATGTGGACCTTGATGCGTAAAGAAAGGCTCGAATCGACAGCACTCATCTTAGCCGGGAGGAACGAAGGCTACCACCGAGGGATCAGAATGTATCGCCCCCACAAGAGCCGATCTCCTTGTACTTGGAGGCCTGCCCGATACGCCCGCCATTTCTGTTGCCCCTCTCATCCCCTCACCCTCGGCCGCTTCCCCATCCGCGCCAGCCGCTCCAAACACACCGCCGCGATCGCCGGCGACATCTCGGCGGCGTAGCAGGGCCGACCGAGCTTATCTGCGGCGAGGATCGTAGTCCCGCTCCCAACGAACGGGTCGACGACCAGGCCGGTGTTGATTTCGAGGAGCCACTCCATCACTTCGAGCGGCTTCTGGGCGACGTGCTTCTTGTCGCGGGGTGAGGGGGAGAACTTGACGCCGGCGTGGCCGCCGGATTCCTTTCTCGGGACGCGGCCGTTGGTGGCCCAGACGGCGTACTCGGCCTGGTGGCGGAAGTAGCCGCAGTGTGGGGCGCGGGAGGCGCCGCCCTTGTCCCAGACGTTCGTGCCACGCCAGGTCCAGCCGGCCCACTGGAGGGCGTCCGTTGTGGCGGGCATCTGCCGCCAGTCGGTGAAGGTGAACAGGTAGGCGCTCGGTTCCGACCTGGCCAGGCAGACCTGGAGCCAGTTGGCCATCCACCGGGTCCAGGACCGCTGGTCCCGCGTGTCACCGAGGAACTCGGGGTACTCCACCTTCGAGCCGTGCTGCTTGTACTTGCTCACGCTGCCCTTCTGCCTGGTCGACGCGAACAGCCCACCGCTGGAATAGGGCGGATCGGTGGCAACGGCGGCGATGCGGCGGCCGCCGAGGAGGCGATCGAGGTTCTCTTCCTTTGTGGCGTCGTCGACGAGCAGGCGGTGCCAGCCGTTCTTCGCGGGAATCAGCCAGAGCTGGCCCGGCTCGACGCCCCACTTTTCTTGCAGTTCCTCCGGCAATTTTTTCGCGCGTGGTGAAGTGTGACCTATGGTTCCTTGTGCGTCCGTCATCAGTGAAGACTCCATGTGCCTACGGCACGTTGATCTCCTCGTTAGATCGACGGGCCCAGGGCGGTCGAGAGGTTCCAGCTTTCGGCCGCCCGCCTTTTCTTAGAAAAAAACAATGCCCCTTCCAATGTGTGCGGTGTCGACGGTCTTTCCGGAAGACCATCGGGCTCATCACGACGGAGCGTGATGGCTACTTTGCAACGGCCACGTGGGTGAGCCGTGTGAAGCCGCGGCCGCAGGCCTGGCAGATCATCCGTTGCCGATCGATCCGCCGGCAGTCGTGGTAGGT
Organism: Thermoguttaceae bacterium; assembly: GCA_963674575.2. Classification (GTDB taxonomy): domain Bacteria; phylum Planctomycetota; class Planctomycetia; order Pirellulales; family Thermoguttaceae; genus JAAYAY01. Next base: position 817,170 of record CAXXQT010000003.1, on the reverse strand, counting down.
GGACGGGTAGACCCGCTTGCCCACAATCACCCGCTCGCTCTTGCAGTGCGGGCATTGCGTGCCGATCACCGACACCACCCGGCTGTAGTCCCGGTTCGGCGTCCCCGGCGGCCGCCCCGGCCGAGGCGGATCCGCAGGTTTCGCGGCGGGACGGTTGCCCGTGCTTCGCGGTTTCTTGACGCGTTTCTTGGCCATGATGGATACCTTTCCGGAACGGTGGGGACGGGCGGTAGTGGTGGCGGTTGTACAACGCCTTCAGCGTTGGTTGTGGCTACGGGATCATCACCCAGGGTGGCGCTCCGCGGCGTAGCCACGATCGCTGACCCTGGGCTGTGTTGTATGGACCCCGTTGGGGTCGGGGAGCTGTGAGCTTTGAGCTATGAGCGGTGAGCAATGACATTGAACGACGAACAGCGAGTGGCAAACGGCCGGCAATGAACCACTCGCAGCGAGTCCCCACGGCCGCTCGACAGCTCATAGCTCACGGCTCAACGCTCATGGCTCACTACTTCCCCAAATAACTGACCTTGCGGCCGCGACGACGGGGACGTTTCTTCGCGCGGCGCATCTTGCTGGTGGTGGCCTCGACGATGCCGAGGAAGGAGGCCAGCACGTGGTTGTAGACGTGGGTGTCGAAGCCGTGGTTGTCGGGCTGATTGCTAAACCGGTCCCACTGGTCGACCGTTCGGCCGCGGCCTTCGGTGCGGGTGAAGTACTCGCCCTCGGCGATATGCTCGGCCCACATACGGTGCGTGTCGTCCTTGCTGCCCCAGAAGGACACGCAGCCCGGCGTGGCAAGCGGTGTGGCCAGGCAGCGGTGGGAGAAGGACTTCCAGTAGTTGACGTCGGCGTGGATGTAGCGGATCTGGCCCCGCTTCTTGACCGGGTCCATTCGCCAGTGATCGCCCACCAGGGCCCCGTCGACGTCGCTGTATTCGTCCATGGGCTTCATGGCCGCGGTGATGCCGTCGCCCCGCACAGGCCGCATACGGGCGGCGTGGGGGCTGCGGGCGATGCATTCGGTCACCAGCTTGGGCTTGTAGCCGCGATCGATGCCGACCAGGTCGATGTGCATGGCCTCGCCGTCTTCGCGGACGAATTGCTTCGTGAGCAGCTCGCCCGTCAGCTCGATCAGCCCGTGGAGGATCGCCCCGTTGATGTCGGCGCCGTCGGGGGCCACGTCGATCAGTTTGACGCGAGCCTTGCGCATCTGAAAATACCGACTCTGCTGCTTGGGCCAGGTCCCGTAGTCGATCACGTCGCCGATGAACCCTTGCGACCAGGCCACGACCTCGTAGTAGAGCAGGTGGTCGTGGACGTCGATCGTCGCGGTGATCTTCTCTCGAGCCCGGGCTACGATGTAGCGCCCCAGCCCGTTGAGCTTGGCGGCCACGTCGTCGGCCGTGAGCCGTTCCACGCCGTCGTCGTCCCGCTCCGGATCGTTTTGATATTCGGCCTGGAATGCCCGCCAGTCGTCCAGGGCAAGGTTCATGGCGTGCTGCAGGCCGGTCAGCTCGTCGTCTTCCTTCCGCTCCGGCCAGGCCACCTCGGCGCCCTCTTCCAGCTCGGCCTGGTTCGCGAGGTAGTACTTATTGAGCCGCTCGAAGCCGCTCTTGGCCCGCTGACACTGCCGCCGGATATCTCCGTACTTTTCCCAGGCCGCCTCGTTCTTGGGCATCGCGTAGAGCATCTTGCAACGCTGTCCGCCCCAGCGGGGCGACTCGTCCTGATCCAGCATCTTGTCGGCCAGGTCGCCCGGCTCGATCACGGTCATAGCGGCGAAGCCGGCTGGCCGCTTGCCGGGCCCGAACATGCCCAGCACGTCGTGGTTGATCAGGTCGCTCCGCTTGCGGGTCTGCGTGGCGCTCCGGGCGGATTCCTTGGTCTGGGGATCGTCGACCAGGATCAAGTCGGGGCGGACGACCGTGTCGCCGTCAGCCGAAACGTGGGACTGACCGCGGATGTCGCCGCCGGAGAGCCCACAACCGGTCAGGATCGCCCCGGAGGCCTTGCTGCCGGGGATCGTCGGGAAAACGATCTTGCCCTCGCCCCAGGCGATCTGGGTCGGCTCGCCTTCGAACGTCTGGCCCCGACAACGCCGCGGCTCGCCTTCCAGCTCCCGGATCGCATGCAGTTCCCGCTTGAAGTCGGCCCACAGCTCCGCGTTGAAGCGGAGCATGTTCTTCATCTTGTCCAGCTCGTCCTTGCCCTTGTCGGCCGTGGCGGCGATGAGGCAGACGGACCGGCACTGGCCCGTGAGGATGGCCCAGAGGGCGGCGATCCGGAACAAGGTGCTCTTGCCCGAGCCGCGGGGCATGGCCAGGGCAAACAGGAGCCGATCGCGGATCGCCCGCTCGGTCGATTCGATCGCCTTCAGATGGTCCTTCGACCAGTTCCAATGGCACGCACCCGGAAAGTAGCTCTCGGCGAAGAAGCGAAGGCTCTTCTCGGCCCGGGTCCGGCGCTCCAGATCCTCGACCTCGGGGCCCGGGATCGGGGCGACGTCCTGGGCGGCCCGCGTCTGCTCTCGTTGACGCCGGTTCGCCGCTTCGCGCTGCCGTGCGCCCGCGTCGCGAGCCGCATCGGGGTCGGGCTCGCCCTCAGTCCGGTCCCGATTTGGCATGGAGTGGCTCACACAGAAAAGAAAGAAACATTACCGAACACGTCCACTGTTCCCTGGGCCCTTGGCGCGTTGTTTTTGCCAGGAAGGACCCGCAAAATCTCACCCCCCACCAGGGTGCCGAGACTCGCTCCGCCGGGCCCAAGCCGCTCGGGCCTCTTCCAGCGTGGTGATGCGGATGTGGTGCTTGCCGAGCTCGACGCGGTTCTCGCTCACGATCGCGTGGAGTTCATGGTGTTCGGCCTGGTTGTTGGTCAGGTCCTGCTCGATCCGCTTGAGCGATGCTGCGATCTTGCCCAGCCGCTCGGCGATCCGCATGAGGAAGCAGAGGATCGAGCCACCCATTCCCAGGGCCGCCAGGACAAAGACGGCGAGGGCGATCCAGTTTGCAATGGTCATGGTGCTTGCCTCAAAGGCTTGGAGTTCGAAGAAGCCACCCAAAACCGTCGACAACGCCGTCGACAAGCTCTACCTGCACGTGTACCAGGTAGACGGCTCCCCACTCGGTGAACGGCGATGCCAGGTCGGATGAGAGCACGACCTCCACGTTGAAGCCGGTCGCGTCCGCATCCCAGTCTTGCAGGTCGTCGTAGATCGTCTCAGCCACGTCGAGCTCAATGTCGGTGTGGTCTTCAATCGCTTCGAGCGTTCCGTCCGCTAAGCGTTTGTGGACCGTGTAGCTTGCGGCCGAGACATCTGCCTGCGAAAGGTAGGCGGTCGAACCGTCGTCATGCCGCACCAATACACGTCGCCGCAACGGGATCATCGCATCCTTGCCGACGGTGTCTTGGTAGACGCTGTAGCCCATGGCTCACACCTCCACGATCAATCCTGCAACTTGCCCGCCGGACACGATCACGCCGCCGATCGCCGCCGCCTCACTCGTTAATCCGATGATCGTCAGCCCGTCATCCAGGCCGCAGGCAGCCACGACTACCGTTATCTCCACGGCAGGCAGCTCGATCACCGTGCCGTCGACCAAGGCCGGCGGCGAGGGCGATACACCAACCTCGATCGCAGGCAACGCCACGGCCGTGCCGTCGACGATCTTAGGCGTGCTGCTGCCGATCGAGATCTGTGTCGCCGGCACCTCGATCACGTCCCCGGACACCACCGTCGGCGCGGACTGCGAGATCACCAACTGCGTGGCAGGCAGGGCAATCGCGGTTCCGTCGACGACAGTAGGCGTGGGGATTGGCATCAACTGCTCTGTTGGGCGACCATCAGCCCGGCATCCGCAATGGTGATATTGAACGCTCCGCCGCCGAGAGCACGCGGCAGGAGCCCGCCGCTGTCAGTGTCGATGCGCAGAACCGGCACGAGGTTGCCTCCGTCATCACGAGCCACGATGACCGATTTCACGGTTTGCCCAGCTTCGAGACTGCCGAACGCCACGTCGCCGCAATCGATCGAGACGGTGTTGTCTCCGTCGTCCGCTGTGATCGACACGCTGGAGATCGTCTGCCGACTGTAGCTGGCCACGTCGATTTCGTCGAAGCCCGCCTGGTCAAGCAGCGAATCGTTGTCCGGATCCGGCGTCCAGGTCGAGTCGGACGACTCCAGGACCGCGAGATAGGTGGCCGTGTCGATCGCCGTCGCGCCGCGGAACAACCCGGCGTGGCCCTCGTTGAATAGATCATTCGACATTGGATTCTCCGCTAGATCGTGATGTAAGTGGCCGGCAGCTCGATGGTGGAGGGGTACGTGCTGTCCGCCACCGCCGCCGGCCACAGGACTCGCGACGGCGGAAGCAGGAGCCCGGAAAGCATGGCGTTCGAAGGATCGGCGAGCTGCTCGGCTTCGGAGGCCGACAGGACACGATCCCACGCCATCGCGTCGGCAAGTTCGCCGCTGAAATATTGGCCCCCCAACGCACTGGTGTTCGCGCCGCACCCAAGTGCGAAAGAGTCCGCGTAGAGCGCATACATGCCAATCGTCCCAGTCCAATCAGCCGCCAGCGTGCCGTTGACATACATCTTGGCCGTCACGCTGGTTCCTGAACCCGACACCGTCGTTAACACGTGGGTCCACTCGTTCGCCGGGAACGCACCATAGACGTTGTCGTAGGAACCGGTGTTATTGTTCCCGGCGACAAGTCGCACAGTGGAATCGCTCTTGATACACAAGCCATAGCCGTACGCAGCCATGATCGAGTCGCTGTATCCGCCGGGATTCCCCATCATCGCCTCGGTGTCGTTGCCTGCGCAACGAAACCATAGCGATAGGGATTTCCATGCATCAGGGGTGATGCTAACGGAAGAATCATTGTTGTGGACGGACACATGATCGTTGCTGCCGTCGAAAGTCAGGCACCACCGCCCCAATTCATCGCTCCACACCCACCCCGTCGCCGGGTCCATGTTCGTGAGCGTGCCGTGCGGCCCCCTGGGGCCGCGAGATCGCGAATTGAAGTACCGCTGCCGGACGGCGTGTTGCCCCAGTCCCAAGAACTGCGCTGACGACCACAGCGGACTCCGCCGATTGATGCGGAAGTTGTCCGGCCGGACGTCACGGTAGCGGTGGCGGCTAAGACTGGCCATGAGGAATCAAGCGGCGTCGAAGGTGGCGTAGCGAATCTTGAGCGTGAGAGCGACCTCTTGTCCGCAATCGTTGCAACAGAGGACCTTGCAAGTCTTGAGTTGCGCCGGATCAAGCGTGAAACACCCGTGGCGAGTGGCGTTCTGATCCATGGCGAACGAAGCGGCCTGCATGGGGTCATCGTCGATTGTCTCGTACCCGGCCGCTCCCTCGCCGCAGACGTAGAAGTACACGTCGCCGTCAGTCGGGCCCGTGTCGTCTTCAGTGAGCGACCATCCGACCTCGGCAGCAGCATAGCCGTCCAGGTCAATCTCATCGCTCGTCAACGATCCGGCGTCGGCCACCGCGATCGCGTTGATGTCGGTTCCGGAAGAATAACCCAGGTACGCGTAGGCGCCCCAATTGAATCCACTCGCGCTCATTGCTGCATCTCCCTCACGGCACGGATGAAATCGAGCAACCGCCACGACTGGCCGAGTTGCGATTGGCGGCTAACAGTCCGCTCGGCTAGCGCCTTGAGCGCGGCCGCGGCCGTTGCCATCCCCTCGACCGCCCCGAATGAGTCGATCATCTCGCGAACACCATCGCACCCGAAATCGAGCCCGCCCGAGTCGCCCGAATCGGCGCACGGCTGCGCGAGCATATCCACCATGTCTGCCACCCGCACGCTCGACGTGGCGGCCGACGTGAGCATGGCCCTGAACGTGGCATATTCGGTGTCCGTCAGGATCGCCGCGCAAGCTCGGAGCGATATGAACCGCTGGTACACCTCGGGGATTGTCGCGGCCACGTATGCCGCCCAATACTCCTCCGCCGTCGTGCAGCCAGAGTAGATCCCGCCCGGGTCGGTCGAGAGCTCGGTAATCAGTGCGGCATCTGCTGCCATGGCACCCTCCTCGTTCTTGTGCCGGCCAGGCCGGGCATTACAACCAGCTCAACGCCTCATCCCAGGCGGGAAGCTCCTGGACCGGCGTTCCGATCACAGTGTGGGCATAGCAATCGCCGGCCGCGTAGACCGGCGAGAGCAGCTTGCGCGGGACCCATCCGCCACACTCGGCGTAGACATCGGGAACGGCGAACGGACCGACGGGCCCGGAGCAATGATTGCCGTGGCCCGTGTTGGCGATCCAGAGCGCGACGACCTGGCCGTCGTCGTCCCAGCGGACGCCGGTGGCCGTGATGGCGTGCCAACCGCTCGAAAACCGCGTGCCGATCCCGTCCTCGCCTCGCTCGCGAGCCCAGTACGTGTAGCCGCAGTAGTCGCACGAATAGCCCGCCTGGATCAGTTTGCCGGCCTCTTCCGGCGAAGCGACCTCGAGTAAATCGCCCGATCGGTTCTCGGCCGCCAAGGGCTCCAGGCCGTCGGGCAGCCCCTTGCCACGGTCGCCCCAGGGGATCGAGTAGTCCGTCTCATGCGTCAGGTCGTACTCGTCGCCGTCGACGACGTAGCGTTTGCGCCAGAGGTGCCCAAAATCCCGGGTTGCCTTGGCTAGGGCCCAGCCCGTCGAGCCGGCGCCGTGGTACCGGTAGGAGTCGACCAGCTCGCATTTGGCCAAAGCATAGCTGCCTTCGCCGGCTACTTGGGCCTCCGGGGCCTCGATCGAGCCGGACGCATGGAGGCACGCGTACAGCACATCGAGCTCGTGCTGTTTCATCCATCGCGTGCAATCGCCGGTCGGCTGCTCGCCCCAGGTCCAGTCGGGAAAGACTTGGAACAGGTAGGGCCAGAGGACCGTGTCCCGCGGCTCCTGGTCCAGGATATGAGGGGCGATCTCGGCGATCGGCCGGGCAGCCAGGGGCGACCTGGGTGCCGTGTAGGCGTAGCCGAAGTTCGGTTCGGCGTCCGGCGCGAAGCGAACACCGCGGCGCAACAGTTCGTCGACCGGTTGCGGCCGGCCGAGCTTGGCAAATTCGCGATCCAAGAAACGACTCATCGTGAGGCCTCCATGATTGCCCAGGCGATCGCTGCGAGCAGTTCCCTTGCCTTGGCCTGGTCAAGAGCGGCATCCGCATGGCCGAGGTGCGACGTGAGCACGCCGGCAACGGCGGTTTTGGTCGCCGGCCATGTGCCCTCGGCCTTCTCAGCCGCCATCAGCTCCCACAGTTCACCGACAGTTCCGACACTGCCCGCCGCCACAGTTGCCGCCAGGCGGTTGAAGCGAGCAGCTCGGTCCGTCGCATAGTCCCTCGGGGGTGACGTCGACAGGATCGCCGCCACCGCCTCCTGCCACGTTTCGTCCGGCGAGGCGTAGGGATTCACGAAAGGGCCCCGACGGCGCCTCCCCGGTCACCGTCACGGTCTTGCTCAAGGGCACTTGCTTGATGCTCGCGGTCTTCGCGTCCCAGTCGACGGTAACCGTCGTCACCACACCGAAAACGGGATAGGCCCCCGCCGTTTCCGTCCAGAACAGGGCGTGGTTGGAGGCGATCTTCGTGCCGTCGACGGTCAACTGCCCGGTCGGAAAGAACACGGCCGACGCCCCGTCCGGCACGTCGGTGATCGAGAACCAGACCGGCTTGCCGGCGTCGACTTCGTCCGGCCCGTCGATCGACTGGCCCGGGGCCGCGGCCGCGATCGCGGCCAGGAGCAGGAGGGAAACAAGAAAACGCATGATTCAATTCTCCAAGGGAAAGAGCGGATCTTCACGGGCGGGGACCACTCGCAGATGGCCTGGTTTCGTCTTCCAGGACAACCCATCTGACGGCGCCTTTCACCCCCGCCATGAAGAACCCTGCGTGAAGGAGTGAGCAATCAGGCAGCCATGGCGAGCGGAGGGGAAACGACCGGCACACAATCCGCCACGGTCGTGTTGGGGGTCGGAAGGACATGCTGGGCAAACGTGCCGAACCATTTCATGAGCTGCTCCATCAACGGCATGAGCCGCTCAAAGAACGACGCGAGGGCGTCCAGAAACGCCTGCCAGTCCCGGCCGTCGCCATCCTGCACCGTCTTCGATTGGATCAACGCGGCCCAGGCCTCCGGGTTCTCCGCCATGATCTCGGCAGAAACGGCGTCCTTGATTTCGGCCCGGGCGGCGTCCAGGTCCTCGCCGCTCAAGCCGTCGGTCGACGGCAGTTCGCCTCGCCGGCTCAGTCGGATCGTCACCCGGGCGACGTTCATACGCGTCAGGCCGAGTTTCCGCCGCTCGCGCCAGGTCAGCCCGTCGACGGCGTCTTTGTCCTTGTCGACAGTCGCGTCGCCGGCGGCCTGGTCGGTGGCGGCCGTGGGCAACGGCGGGGCGAGCGTCTGGCAGACAACCCTGGCCTCCGGCTGCGTGGGCGGTTCGGCGGGAAGGTGCGACACAAACAGGCTGGCAAGCAGAACAGCGAGCACGCTGAACATCGTGGTTCGGCTTTTCACGAGAACGACTCCTTGGGAAAGTGAGACGGCCGTCACGGCCGCAAGGTGAACTGGTATCGCAGGAGGCCGGACCGGGCCAGGTCCGCAGGTTCGGTCATGCAGTCGGCCGAGTTGGGCACTAGGTCGACGCCGCCGCCGACGCGATAGGCGTAAGAAACGGCCTGGGAGCAGTAGGGCGGGTGGCCGTTTTCCATCTGGTCGTCGGTCATTGGCTTGAGAGCAAGCCGGAGAATGGGCAGGTGATAGAGGGCGGCCCGCAGCACGCTCCACCAGCCGTAGTTGCCGCCGGCGAAGCGCCGCATCTTGGCGACGACCGGCAGCATGTCGAACTCCGGGCCCGTCACGACCGGCCCGGCGACTCTCCCCGGCGTCCGCAACTCGTCGACCAGGCGGTAGACGTCGATCAGCCCGGGCCGCCGGGCGACTTCCCGCTCCAGCAGCACGGCCCGCCCGCCGTACCACTCGCGGACCTCCAGGCAGAACAGGTCCCCGCTCCACCAGGTGGCGATCGCCGCATGGCAATGCCGCCCCCGGCCGGCGCCGGAAATCAGCCGGGAGACAAGACTCGTCCCAGCCCGAAAGAGAAGCACGTCGCCGATAGCGACCTTGTGCCCGTGCGATTCGATCGAGAGGTACTCAACCATTGCTCGCCACCGCCTCTCTTCGTCGCCGGATCTCCCGATAGCGTCTCGCATGTTCCGGCAGCAGATCGAGCCCCACCGCGACGCGGCCGTTGCCATTGGTCCGGGACCGGTTGCCCTCCGTGACGGCCTCGACATAGCACTTCGCACAGGGGAACTTGGCCGACATGCCGCCGCAACGCGGGCAGCGAAAGGCCTCAACCTGGCTCAGAAGCGGCTTCTGGCTGGCCGCATCCTCATGCCGCAGCCGGGCGGCCGAGGTGACCATGCCGGCCGCCACTTTGCCCACCGTGGTCCGACTGATCCCGGCCGTCCTGGCGATCGCCCGCCGGCTCAGCCGACCGGATCGCAACAGGGCCTCCACCTGCCGAATAACACAAGACGCGATCAACCAAACACCCTCTCGATCCGAGGTTCTGGTGATCGCCGCGTGTGGTGAGGGCCGTTTTCCCGTGTCCTTCCGGCAAGCCTGCATGAGTCTTTTGATGGCGTCTGGTATCGTTGGCTGTCGAGGCGAGGTTTTGTGGAGGATGGCCAATGGGTGCGAGGAAGAAACGCGGGCTGCCGGTGGAGCTTGAGAACGTTCGACGCCGGTTCGAAGCTTGGCGTCGGGGGCGAACGGCACGAACACGGATTCCGAGTTCGTTGTGGGCGGCGGCGGTGAAGGTAGCCGAGAGGCACGGGGTTCACCGGACGGCGAAGGCGCTACGAATTGACTACTACGGCTTGAAGAAGCGAGTCGAAGAGAGAGGGGCCGGTGGCGTGTCGGCGGGAGAAGGCACGGCGACCTTTGTGGAACTGGCCAACCCCTTGTCGTCAGGTTTCGTCGAGTGCCTTGTGGAGTTGGAGGATGACAGCGGGGCGAAGATGCGTGTGCACCTGAAGGGTGCCGAGGCTCCAGACTTGGTTGCGTTGAGCCGGAGCTTCCGGGGCGTCCCATCATGATCCAGATTACGCCTCAGATGCGGATGCTGGTGGCAATCGAGCCGGCCGACTTCCGCAAGGGGATCGACGGTTTGGCTCGGCTCTGCCAGGAAATGCTCCAGCAGGACCCGTTCTGCGGCTGGGTCTTCGTGTTTCGCAACCGGCAGGCAACCGCGATCAAGGCATTGATCTACGACGGCCAGGGATTTTGGCTCTGCCACAAGCGTCTTTCGAGCGGGCGGTTTCCCTGGTGGCCAAGTGGGCGGAATTCGGCGGAAGTCGCCACAACGCTGACTGCCCATCAGTTACAGGTGCTTCTTTCGGCGGGTGATCCGACCAGGACGCGCACGGCCCCGATGTGGCGCGCGGTTGGGCCGGGAGACTGATGGCTCGGCAGCAGAAATCGCCCTTATGCGTCAGGGGCGTTCGTGTTATCTTGCGGCCTGTGAGCGAGAGTGTCGAATCGAGGTTGCGTCGTCAGGGACGACAACGTGACGGTCATTCCACCGACTCGTCGCCGCATCGGAGGCAGGGATGCCATGAAGCGGACGGAACCGAAGGTCATCGAATTGAACACGAGCAAGCTGGAGGAGATTCTAGCGCGAGTCGAGGCAAACCGGGCAACGGCCGAAGACCACGAGACGATTCGGACCTTGTCTCACTCGTACGTCCACCTCGTTGCATTGTTGAAAGACAAGAACACCAAGATCAGCCGTCTGCGAAAGCTGCTCTTCGGCGCGAGCACCGAGAAGACCTCGAGCGTACTTGGCGACAAGGCCAAGGAAGCGACGCCTTCCGCTGGGGACGACGATAGCTCCACCCCCTCGGACGAGACCGCCGCAGAAGAAGGCTCCAGGCCGCCGCCGCGAGGTCACGGTCGCAACGGGGCCGACGACTATCCGGGCGCGGAAGAGATTCAGGCTCCGCACGAGTCGCTTCAGCCGGGCGATCCCTGCCCGGAGTGCGGCAAGGGGACGCTCTACGAGCAGAACCAACCGGGAGTGCTGATCCGACTCGTGGGCCAGGCTCCCGTGGGGGCCAAGGTTTTCCGGCTTCAGCGGTTGCGTTGCGGCCTCTGCGGCAAGGTCTTCACGGCCGAACCTCCCGAGGGCCTGGGGGCCGAGAAATACGATGCCACGGTCTCCAGTATGATCGGCCTGTTGAAATACGGCACGGGGTGCCCCTTCAACCGCCTGGAAGGCCTGCAGGGGAGTCTGGGAATTCCCTTGCCGGCCTCGACTCAATGGGAGATTGTTGACGCTGGGGCCCAGCTTATCGAGCCGGCCTATGTCGAGTTGATTCGGCAGGCGGCTCAGGGGGAGGTGCTCTACAACGACGACACGACCGTCCGGATCCTGGAACGGATGGGAAAGCGTGGACAGCAAGCCGCCCTGGCCGAAATCTTCGGCCAGGGCGCTGACGAAAAGAAGGGACCAGCTCGCCGAGGCTTGTTCACCTCGGGGATCGTGTCCACGGGCGAAGGTCACCAGATCGCCCTGTTCTTCAGTGGCCGCAAGCACGCCGGAGAGAACCTCTCGGAGGTTCTGACGGAACGTGCCAAAACTCTCGATCCGCCGATCCAGATGTGCGACGCCTTGTCGCGGAATCTACCGGCCGAGCTGGAGACAATCGTCGCCAACTGTCTGGCCCACGGCCGGCGGCAGTTTGTGGATGTGGTGGACCGCTTTCCTGATCAATGCCGCTATGTCCTGGAATCACTGAAGGTCGTCTATCGCAACGACGCCATCGCGAAGAACAAGAGGCTGTCGCCGGAAGCACGCCTTCAGTTCCATCAGGCCGAAAGTGGTCCGGTGATGGAGGATCTCCACACTTGGCTCGCCTGGCAGTTCGAAGCTCATTTGGTTGAGCCCAACTCGGCCCTCGGCAAGGCGATTTCGTACATGCTCCGGCACTGGGAGAAGCTGACGCTCTTCCTCCGCAAGGCCGGGGCTCCACTGGACAACAACATCTGCGAACGGGCCCTGAAGAAGGCCATTCTCCATCGCAAGAACGCCCTGTTCTATAAGACGGAGAACGGAGCCCGCGTGGGTGACATCTTCATGAGCCTGATCTACACCTGCCAACTCTACGGGGCCAACCCGTTCGACTACCTGGCTGAACTTCAGCGACACGCCGCGGTCCTGGCTGCCAGCCCGCAGGACTGGATGCCCTGGAACTATCGAGCAGCGTGCGACGCCGTCTCTGCATGATCTTGGGCCGGCACTCTCGCCTGGCCCCTGGCAAACGATTGTCCCTTCGGTCTAAACTGCTATACTCGCGTCGATGCTCATGCCCCGCTCCCTTCGATGCATGGAGAACGACGATGGCTCGGCAAGCTATCGAGATCGAGTTCACCGCGGAAGAACGCGCCCTCATCCTAAAGTATGGTTATCCCTTCGAAGGGATCGAAACGTCCCTCAAGGCTTGCCAATGCAGCGAGGAAATCGAGGCCATCGCGATCGACTCCTTCGAGTTGGAGCGGCTGATCGGCGATCTAAGCATCTCCATCAACGATATGAAAGGCGGCTCCGTGCAGCATGACCTGCTCGAACTGTGCGACCGCCTGGAAGCCGCCGAACGCTACGGCAACGGCCGATTCGACCGGATCTGAGCCCTCCGGGCCCCACCGGCCGGAAAATCAGAAATCGCAGGCTTGCCGGAAAGACACGTTTTCCCTTCCTTGGGAAACCAGCCAACACGCAAGAGCGAGCACCGCTGCAAGCTAACCCTTGCGCGATGCTACCGAAGCCAACCTACCGGCTTCGCCGGCAAAGCGTCCAGGCCGAAAAGGACCAGGTGAGGCGTGGAGAGGCCCTTTCGTCCGGATGCCCGGATCACGAAAGGGCGGATTTTGCGGTCAGAGGGTAGGTGCCGAGGAGCAGAGAATTGGGAGATTTCGGCCCCTACGCCGCCCGATCGCCCGGCCAGACGTTGTCGAGCATTTCGTCGAGGGAGAAGGGCGAGAAGTCATGCCGGCCCGTCGGGCACCGTTTGCCCTCGATCGCCGGCGGCGTCGGCTCCCCCTCGGCCGCGGGCGAGTGCAGCGTCCACGTCCGCTTGCCAGAACCGTGGAGCCACTCGACCAGCATCAGATTATTGACCGTGCTGCACCCGCACTTGAAGCACAGCCGCCGGCCTTGTCGGGCACCAGCCATCCAACCACCTCAAAAAGAACCCGGGCGCGACGCGGGCGACGTTGGTAGCATCGCGTTTTCAGGAGTCCGCGTCGCGGCCGGTCCTTCCAGTGAAGCAGATAGCCGGGGGGATGGCTAGGGCGGAATGTGACAGGGGGCTGGAGTTCATCCAACTCCAGACTCGACCGAAATCACAAGACTATCCGAAAGGCGGAAATAACGAAACCGCAGTGATATGCGGCGAAGTCTCAACGCCTCGGCCGGCCACCGTGAGCTTGTCCGTGACGACTTCTATAGCTCGGCCGCTCGACGACAGATGGACAATAGGAACTCCGGTACGTCCTCATATTTCTCGACATGTAGGCTCACTATTCCGCGTGCCAGATTGTAATCCGTCCTCTCCCGTTGTTCCTCGTCCGACTCAACCTCATTGGACTCGTCAACAAACAACTGAAACCCAATTATCCGCTCTTTCCGAATTATTCCATTGTACACTTTCTCGCAAAGGCTGCTGATGTGGGGATCCTCTCCAGAAAGTCCGACGAATAGGCCCACGTTGCATCCAAGTAACGCACGCTGCGCCTCATTCCGAGGGCTAACTTGAGATGTCATTTCAGCCTCGTACTTCTGCTGAGAGAAAACGATCTCGTTCGTCCGACGCCCCCGAAATCTCTCCAGACGAGGTAGGAAACCGTGCGGATGCAGGACGCGCACGTCCGCTCTGGATGACAGCGCCGGAAACTTGCTGACAATCTCCACTCGCACGCCGTGATAGCACAGATACCATTCCAGCAAGTCGTCGAAATTATAGGTAACTACGGCACCTGCAGCGCCTCGCAACGAATTCATGACTAATGACCCCAAAGCAACGAAGAGGTCAGTCTTCATCAGTGAGATGTCATACTTGACATTCCCATAAAGCGCGTTCTCAACGAGGGCGAGGTACTCTTCTTCTGAGCACTTTCTCTCGACCTCCTCAATGCGTTTGCGAAGATATGTGTTGGACGCTGCTTTGTTAGCGTCGAACGACACATTCTTCTTCTGGCAGCACTCGGTCACCAAGTCGACCCACGTTGGAATCTTCCTCGACGCCGCTTTGGAAACACCAGCCCCCAAGAAAAGCACCAACTGCCCACGTTGCAGAGCATCCGCTAGCGTAGACAAGGCCTTCTCGTCATCCAAATACGTTTCCGGTGCCTGAGTTAGATTTGTCATTCTGCTGCCAACCTATCTAGCGCTGTTTCAGATCGCTTCCACGGTTCAATTTCCAGATCTCTGCTCATAGCCGACAACGCGTCGATATACTGCAGAATCGCAAGAATACTGATCAACTCATCCGGGCGTCTCATGAAGAACGAGAAGTTGCCAAACCGATCAACATTCAGCGAGACCGCCTCGCCGCTGCCATCGTCCCATTTGAGACGGCACGAGTTCGGCTCGATTCGAGCGTGTCCGGACTCGTTCGGTGAAAACGGCAGCTCTCTACCCATCGTGACCTCGTTACCCAATATATCGGTCACTACGTCAGAGGTCAGCACATCTTTCCCATAAAGAGCTAGGCTAGCAACTTTGGGGTCTCCATAGTGTCTAGCGTAAAGGCATGAGATGCTAATGTTTGGATCGTGCGAGCCAGAGAACTGGTCGTTCAGGATGGCCCTCAAGCTACACCTTGCATATTTCACCTCCTCCGAGGGGCGAAGCTTGGGCAGCAATTCTCGCCACGGGACGGCCAACAACACTCCCTTGAAGCCATTGAGTATTACGTCTGCAACGTATGCCCGATAGCGATAGCCCTTTTCTGTCTTCTCTACCTTGTTCCGCAAGTAGGACGTAGGTGGTTCACGATCCACCACATGTACGCAACCGTACGCGCCTTGGCCGTCCGGAAATCGTTCTTTGCCGGCAATCGGACGCTTGAACGCCGAACGAGATTCTTCGATCGTCGCAATGTTCTTGAAGCTCAATGCGACCGCCCGCATGTGGAGATTTTCAGGCTGCGGTGACTTGGCCATCCGTACACCCCCTAACCTAACATCGAGAAAGAGATGACGACATTGCGTATAGCATCCAGATTGTATATCGCTCCGCTTCACAGATGTCAAAATCTTCGCGCAGCATCCGTTTCAGCAACCCCTTTAAGGTCCACACCATGAACAAGGCAGGGCTGCTGATTCGTCGCTTCTCGAACTCCATTGGCTCCAATTCATACGAGTAGCTGTCGTCAGGTTGAACAACCTGCTCAGGCTCGTCCATCAAGCCTGTCTTGATCTTCTCAGACACAAGGAAATGATGCGTGACGTCCACAAGTGGTGTCCACGCCTCCCAGAACTGTTCTGCCAAGTGTCGCTTTACGTCATCGTTGTCGATTTGCTCGATCACAAGATCAATTTTGGAATCAGCGATACATGCTGCCCCCTTAAGCGCCAGCAACTCCGACCGAATCTTCTTGAGGCACCAGTTGAATCTTTCCTTGCGTGTTCCAGAATGATTTGATGCCACCGCACAAATCGTGCGCATTAGGTACTCAGGAATCCGGGTGATGACAAACGGGAGTACCAGCCAAGACATCCAGATTGCCCGAATATACGTTTGGGGATCGGCATCGTAGAAGTAATGGTAGTCCAGAACATGAACCATGACCTCGTCGATTTGAGGATGATATGTACGAAGAGCCTCCCGGAGCTTCTCTGCCGGAGGGCATCGTGACATTGCGGTGGAACTGTCAGCTGTTTCAGAATTGCCCGTCGTTACATGAAGCTTATGGGCCGTTTGCATTAGAACGAGCTGCAGGAAGTCAAGCAAGACGTCGGGGGAGGACGTGCCTTGTTGACACGACGCATATTTCGCGTACGCGGCGTCAAACGTCCCCGAATCCTCGCAGGACCAAGGATACAAGTTAGCCAACATCGCGCGGTTGTGAGCGTGTAGGTATTCGTGCGTCAACGTACAGAGACTCCACGGCG
Source organism: Thermoguttaceae bacterium (assembly GCA_963674575.2). Taxonomy (GTDB): domain Bacteria; phylum Planctomycetota; class Planctomycetia; order Pirellulales; family Thermoguttaceae; genus JAAYAY01. The sequence continues at coordinate 800,989 of CAXXQT010000003.1, read as the reverse complement.
GGAGTGCTCCCAGGAAGAGGGCTTGATACGCAGCGCTGATTGAATGTTTTGTCTCGCGAAATCCGAGACGATTACTGAAATAGACAAGATGAAAAGTGATATCCTTGGGCGAGTTCTCTCCCGATAGTGCCGCATCAATGCCCTTATGTGGGCTGTGCTTCACCAGTTCAAGCCATGCTTCGTATTCGGCGGGGTTCTCTTGTAGTGGCGGCGAGGACATCGAAGGAAACCGGTCGCGGATTGCCCGGTCAACGACGAATTCTGAGAAGACAGACCGAACGTGCCGATAAAAAGCAAACAGTGCAGCAAACGCACCGCCAATTCCGAAAAGCGACGTGCGCCCCGGTTCCGCTGGCCGGCGAGCAATTGGAGAAGCGCCGCCGAAGGCCTGTAAATCCAGCGTCCGTAGCACGGCGGACAATTGCACAAGCTCATCTTTCAATTGATGGATAGTTATGTGGCGCGTGTTGATGTTTGCTTTTGCAGAAGCCAGATCGGCCAGAGTAGAATCGAGTTCGCTTTGGTTCTGGTAGAGATCAATCATCACCTCTCGAACCTCATCCTCCGACGCTTGATCCTGCAAGTACACTAAGGCAGCAACGATGCTGCGCATATCAAGGAAGACTGCGTCAAGCAATTCAGAGTACTGCGGGGCGTAGGCGCGTGCGAATTGGTAAGCCGAGCACAAGCTGCGGAATAGGTCAGCCGTAATAATCGCATCGTCGTGGTCAAGGCGATCGATCTGCGGTGGCAGCCCAATTCCCTGACCAGCGAGTTCAGAATTGTGGCCGAAGACCTTAGCTTCCGCGCGCGTGAGTATGTTGTCACTAACGTGCCAGATCTCGTATCCGTTTATCACATCCTCGAGCAGGGTGACGATCTCGGGAAATCCGTCAGGCGATTCGGACAGAAAGAGTATTGACGCCAGCCCGTGAGTGAGAAAGGCATCGCGTAGCGTGGGGGAGCCATCGAAGCGGTGATGAATACACCCGAGCGCATAAAATGCGTCCAGGGTGAAGAGAAGCAGTACGTACCCCGTCCCATTCTGCAGCGGCATGTGTCCAGAACCGTCGCAAAATGCACGGTAGATAGGGCTCGTGCGAACGCTCCCACCACCTTCTGGTATATCGCATTGTCCTTCGCAAAGCGTTACACTGCAGGGCTCGCCATCACCGTGAGGCTCTGTCAGCGTGAGGTAATACCTGGGCATTCTTACTCTACCACCGTATAGACAACCTCGCCTTTTTCCGCGTCATAACGAAACGTGTACCAGATTTCGGATTGTTTTGGATCGGGCTCACCCCGATCGACAGCACTCTGGCGTCGGCGAGAATGATGTGACTGGAAGGAGTCCTCCCGCTCATAAACATGTTCCACCGTCTCGGGTCCGCCATGGACAAAAGCCTCCACGTTACGGATCTTGTTCAGGCAGAAGCGGGTGAACATGTTAGGGCCTTTCTGTGGAGCGGTCGAGTAGCCGCGCGTAGTGCGACAGGGGGCTGACGCAAACGAACTGGAGCCAATGCGCGGGCGAGTCTACTGCCGTGCGTCGAATGTGGCAATGCTAAACAGTAGCACGTGACGCAGGGCCAACCTATTCCGACTCGATTGCCAAGCCATAGTCGCTCCATCAGAAAACCGCACATCCGTGGAGGTGGGGAAGCCCCCCCCTTTTGGGAGAATGGCCCGACTTGGCACGTCTATCTCAACAAGTACGGTTGAGAGGGATGTGCACGCATTCGGAAATGTGGGTTAGCTAAGACCTCACATGATACCTGGAGTAGTCGACCAGCCGCAATGGGGGGCGAGATAAAATCGAAGCATTGGGACCACATTTGCCAGAGGCACGGCCGGTTTTCACCGGTTGGTGTAGTTAGGCAATCTTACCGGAGTGACCACCCCGGCTCGCTACCCCCGCGTGTGGCGGGGTGGCGAGAAGTCATCAAAACCCGTCGTCGCGTAGGAAACCCCACTTTTACCGAAGAAGACGAGGATCGCGGTTGCGGCGGAGAGGATCTGGTTCGATGTGGTTTCCACGGTCGTGACGAAGGTCTCGGCGAGCGGTTCGTCGGCGAAGCCGAAGCAAGACACGTCCTTGCCTTCAGCCACCACGCAAACGGGCGCGATCCGAATCAGTTCCCCGCCCGCATAGTTGCACGGGCCGGGCCCGCCGGTGAAGGCATCCTGACACTCGGGTATCCAGCGTCCGATGCATGAAAACGCGAATCGTGTGACCGCTTCTTCGGCCGTCATGCCGAGGGCGAGAAAGTCCTCGCCGCTCTGAACGAGGCCGCATGATGGGCACCGAAACCGCCACTTGCGGCCTTGGGGGCCCATATCGCCGTTGCCCCTCGGCGGTCCATTGTTCGCGTGCAAGCCTGATCACGAAGAATCCTCCGTTTGTGATTTCGTGGAAGCCCCGGCTATCAGACGACCGCCCTATTCCCGCTGCGACTCCTCGCCGTTGGGAGAGCCCTCGGGGCGTTTCTTTGCGAGTCTTGCCTCCTCCAATTTCGCCCGGAGCTTGGCCGACTTGCGATGCAGCCGCTCAATCTCGGCCAAATCAGCCTCGTTGCCTGACTTCGTTGATTCCGTGTCTTGGCGAGCCCGTCGCTTCTGAAGTCGCTCGGGGAGCATGTCGAAAGGAAGGATCTTGGGCGCGGCCAGATCGTACCAATCGGGCGGCAGCCCCATTCGGGAGGGTGAGAGCGCGCACATGGCATCGGACGTCCTGGCCCAATCCTTCGTGAGGAGCTTGAAGCAGTTATCAATGCGTCTACCCGATGCGAACTCCAGAACGTACTCGATCCCGTGTAGATACCATTCCTCGTCCAGGCGACCGGCCATGACCGTAAGGCGTGCTCGAAGCAAGAGCGAGAGGTTCTCGTAGTGGGGGACGCCGGCTTCGACATCTCGCCGTTCTGGTTCCGGGATGCGAATTCGTTGCATCCTCAACCTGCGAAGATCGCGAGCAACGCCGTCCACGGCTGAGGCGAACTTCTCTGGAACTGGCAGGAGTTTCGACTGGGAGAGCGTGCGCCTGCCGGCGACGCTCCCACTCGTCTCCTCCAAACAAAAACCCTCTATCGACTCGACTTCGTCATCGTCGTCGACTTCGTCGTCGACTGCGGGCGCCCGCACGCGTGTGCGCGGACTGGAGGTGGGTTCTTCTTGTCGCGACGGCTCGAAAGCGCAAGCGTTTGCGCTTTCCCCGGCCGAAAGCGCAAGCGGTTGCGCTTTTGAAACCGCAAGCGATTGCGCTTTTGGGGGCTCGTCGTCGGCGCCGACCAGGCGGAAGGCCGCGCCGCCGTCGAAGAATTGGCCCTGCCGCTCGTCTGACGGGCTCACGACCACGGCCGGCTTCCGCGGCCGGGGCGGCTTCGGGGCAACCAGGTCGGGAAGGTACAGGTCGACGACGAGCGGGCAGTTCGATTGACCGCCCCCGGACTTGGCGGCGAATCCGAGACTGGCCAGCCGGTTCAGCTTGCGGGAGACGCTGCCCTCGGTCAGGCCGCTCTCGCCGGGGGCCAGACGCTTCAGATCGCTCACCAGGTCCGCCTGTTGGTCGTAGACAAGCTGCGACTCTCCCGGCGGGCACAAACGGCACAGCAGCTCGTAGAGTCGAATCGACTGCTTCTGAAGACCCCGCTGCCGCAAGGCCTTCCCTTTGTCGCTCATGTAGGCGTCAATGTCGCGCGACGGGTCAAAACAGGGTTGGAGCTGATTCTGATTTCTTGGTGCCATCCTTGGGAATCCTTTCGCATTCAATCAGCAGTTTCGCGTCGCGCGGGACAAGCCGTTCGTAGGGCACAAACTGGTCCTTGGCCCGACCTGAGAAGCGGACCTTGAAGAAGAGGTCAATGGCCCGCTCGATCACGGCCGCGATCGTCCCCTTCCGCCGTCGCCCCGCGGTCGGTTTTCCGGTTACGGCGGCGGGCAGCACGAAGACCGCCTCGCCGGCCCTCGGTACCCAGCCCGGCGGACATTCTTGCTTCGCGGCTGCGATCACATTGCGGGCTGCAATCCCAAAGCCGCTTTGGTGGTCCTTCTCCCGAAACAGGACGAGGATGCCGTTTTCGGTCGGGTGGAGTTCGACAACCTCTTTGTCCAGAACGAAAGGGACCGGCTCCTTCCCTTTGAACTTCCGGAGCCTCTTCTTCCGCTTGCTCGGTTTGCCCATCGTCGCACCTCACTGGCAAGACGGGGCCGCCTCGGCCGCCTTGAAGAGTTTGCGGGCCAGGCGTTCCTTGTGCCGTCCCGCCGCCTGGGCGGCCGAGTCCCTAAGTTCCGCGCGTGTGGCCGAGTCGAGCTGCACGGAGAGTTGCCGCATGGCGGTGTTCACGTCCTCGTACTGGCCTGGATCGAGCAGCCCCGCCGACATGGCCGCCTGGAGGGCGAAGACGAGAGCCTTCTGCTCGTATGGCTCAAGGTGCAAGGTGATCGGAATGGTAAGCAGGGAGTCGGATGGGTGCTCGGCGGGCATCTTGAGGGCTTTACAGAGCTGTGGGAAGACATGCCCCTGCAGGAAAGCGAACAGCGGGTTGTGGGGCTTCTTTTCGTTCATCGGTTCTTCCTGGTTGTGAAAAGGGTCGTCACGAAACGCCGCTCGCCGGGCCATCCGGGAGAAGGACGGCCCGGCGAGTGAGTGTTGCACCTAACGCCGGCAGGAGCCGACTTGGCGCCTTCTGGAAAACAGCCGCCGCAAGAGCGGGCGGCGTCCGATCCGGGCGGCGACGCGTCGAACGACGGTCGCCGGAGCTCGGCCGGCCGTGGCCACCGCCGAAGCGACCGACCGGCGACACACGCCTCCGGTACAACCTCCTTCCGTCGGTGTCGCGACGCAGACGCCGTTGTGGCACGTGCCAGGCGGGGCCAGATCCACAAGCGGTTCGTCCGCCCTTGCTTGTGTCACGATCGCCAGCAACAGGCATGCTGCCAGCCCGTACGAAAGACTCTTCATGGGACCTCCTTGGGTGAAGAGTTGGGGGGAAAGAAAATCCGCGGTCACAGCAAGCTCATGGCTCACAGCTCACCGCTCAAAGCTCCAAATGGCCGAGGCGTGACTCGAACACGCGACCTCCGGGTTATGAGCCCGGCGAGCTACCACTGCTCCACTCGGCGAATTTGCCCGATTCGGGTGTCATGATTGGGTGTCTGAGTCGCGTGATTCCACGGCCACCTCCTTTCCGTTGTCGCGCTGGTGAACCTCAAGACGGTGAATCACGACGCTCTTGGGTGCTTTCGCCCCGAGCCGCACTTGCTTGCCGTTCACTTCGAGGACCTGGATCGTCACGTCTTCCGGAAGATCCTGCGCCGGAATCACGATCTTCTCCCCGGGCTTCCTGGTCATGATCAGCATCTTCGACTCCCTTCGATTGATGGAACAATTCGTTGTAGCGACGGACGGCGTCCGTGATGATTTCCAGATGTTCGACCCCGATCTTCGCCTTCGTGCCGGCCTTCCCGATCGAGAGCAGCAACTCGGCCTCCTTCCATCGTGTCAGCGGGCTGGGCGACCAGGCGACGTGCCGAACCGCGATCAGATGCCGGCGAATGGGCATGGCCTTGAGCACGGTCAGGCAGAATCGCGTCTCCGAGATGAGCCGAATCGTAACGCACAGCGGATCGCAGGCCGTGTCGCCGAAGACAAGCGGCCGGCCCCAATCGTCGAGGGCGTTGAGAGACCGCTTCAGTTCGGCGTTCTTTCCCCGTAGCGTCTCCAGTTCGGCCGTGTAATCGTCGATCAGTTCGCCCTGGGCGTCCATAAACGCAGCCGCCTTCCTGCGATCTATGAGCCAGCACGTCGCAAGGATGCCACAGCCGGTCAAACACACACCGATCCAAAACAGGTCGATCATTCCCTCACCCTCCTCTGGTGGTTCGTTCGTTTTCGGATGACAACTCCGATGGTCAGTCGCGGTTGATTCGGCCGGCGGCGTCGAGAATTTCATACGCCTGTAGCGAGCCCTTCAATTCCGCGTTCTCGTGTTCGAGTCTCTCGATTTCCGCCTTCGCTTGGCTCAGCGGGTGTTTGGGGCATTGGGCAACCGGCGTCTGACTCCCGCGGTCCGTCGTAGCCCGCACTGCGTCGATGGGGACCCCAGCAGCACGCAGACGCACCTCGGCATCCTCCCAGTCGTCAGGAGGGTTGTCGCCGTTGTATAACGCCGCTACGGCATCAGCAGTTCTCTGATCGAAGTCCGCCTCATACAGCACGCCGCCTCCGGATTCACATACGCCGAATCTTCCATTCACACCCTGGAACTGTCTGTAGCGTTTGTGGTCGCTCATGGTTTCCTGTTCTATTTCCGGGCGAGGCCGGGCTCGCCCACTCACTTCCGACATTTACACGGGCCGTTCTGGCTCAACGGGTTATCCCGGCTTCTCGCTCACCAGCGCTCGTGCCCTTTCGGGAATGTGTGATTTACGGTGCATAGGAGATATGATCCGACGCCCTACGCGCCGGCATCGAGCAGCGTTTCCAGTTCGTTCACCCAAAAGACAGGGATCGGCTTCTCGGCTTCGGCATATCGGCGCATCGCGGTGACGATCGCGTGTCGACGATCCACACTGACCTTGCGTGACCACTCATTGTGTGGCATGAGCCCGAGAGGCGGCTTCTCCACGGCCATAACGACCTCCTGGGCTTGGCTCACATTCTTCGATGTCGTGTTCTCTGGCATTTCGATTCCCTCAGTGCATAGGACAACACATCCGGTGCTCACAAAATCAGGTGCAACGGAATCGCCTGGACGTCGGCTGACGGCGAAACGTGCTCCTGTAACTCCCGCTCGAATTCCGAGTGATCGGCGTCGTTCGGCACGGCGATCCGCGTCACGTAGCAATGCACCGGAATCCCGCTCTCCGTTGCCCCCTCCCAGATCCTGGCGGGCACCCCGTTGACGTTGACGGTTTTGGTCGTACTCTCAATCTGGATTTTCACGCGGGTTCCTTTCACTCGCTCCTCATCGCTAGGGTCAAGAAAAACGCCGTGATCGGCGCCAACAAGTAGAACGGCCCGACTGCCTCGAACGTATCCGTTTCGAGCGTAAGCGCAGACGCCCCGATGACGATCAGGGTCACGCCGATCGTGAAGCAAATGAGCTGCTCGGTCGAAATTCGTCTCATTGGGTCACCCTCCATGTTTCTGATGCGATCGTCTCCGTGCCCTCAAACAACGCCTCAACCACGTCGCTTTCCTTGGGATTTCTGTGTCCGCACCCTTTCGCACTCAACAAGGACGCGTGTCGAGTCGACTGGAACAAGCTGCGAGAGATACACCGTCTTCGTCGTGCCTCTTGGAAACCTAACCTTTACGCTGAGCTCCGGCATGGTCTCGATCACCGCCTGGACCGTTGCACGATGGCGGTTCTTTCCAACGGCTACGGTTTCGTCGACTCGGGGCACCCAGCCTCGCGGCGGGCGGACCTGGTCGGCCGCTGCAATCAGGTCCGCGATCGCGATGCGGACCTTGGTGTGGCAGTACTTTCGATTGACCTCAACGTGCGTTGCAGACAGCTCGACCATCCAGTTGCCGATGCTGCGCACGAGTGGTTTCTTCAGTTCTGTCATGACCGCTCCTCCTGAAAATGCCGGGACGGGATTTGAACCCGCAACCTCGTGGTAATGAGCCACGCGAGCTGACCGTTTGCTCCACCCGGCTGGTGACTCTCCTAGCGTCTTGGTCCCTCCTTTCCGGATCTGATCCTGCGGCAGCGACGCGTGGCCTCACGCGGCCGAGTCCGTCGCTTCCTCGGGGGGCAAGATCTCGACGGCGTCCGGATCGGCGTAGACTGTCTCCTCCTTGACCTGCACGGGACTTTCCGTGTTGAGCTCCGCCGGGTGAACCCACGACTCGCGGCGTTGGTTGCCATCCCACCACGCCACTCGATAGGACTCACCATTCCCGTCGGTCATCGTCGAAGTTACGACGCCTTCGACAAAACCATTGCGCATCGTGACCTTCGCGCCAACACTGAACGATTTGGACATACGTAGGTACCTCCTTGTGCAGAAACACTCCGCTGGCTGCTGACCGTCAGCAGCCGAATCAGTTCCACCCGCGTGAGTGCTCGGGCCAAGTCCCGCGAGTGATAAGGTCAAGTCCACAGGCACTCACGCGGCAGTGACGGACCGTCCGCCACCGTTGGATTGGGCCCGGCCCGAGGATGGACTCGGACCGGGCAAATCGACGCTGGGGTCTCGGAGCGCCGATATGGTCTCATGAATCAGTCCGCTCCCAACACCTGAGCAAGGGCGTCTTCGATCGCTCGCGGCTCGTCCAGCTTTGCCAGGTCCTCGCCGACGACGTCGATCCAACGGCCCCACACGATCGCGATTTCTTCGCGGATCATGTCGCGATCCAAGTCGACCAGGTCGTAGAGGGCGAATAGGCTTTTCACGGCGTCGAAGAACTCGCCGTCGACCGCCGAACACGTCGACGGACGTTCAGACACTTCGGTGGACTCGACCATTTTCAGGCTCCCGCTTGGTGAACAAAAGACGCCTGCGCGGCGGGAGGCAGCAACCAGACCGCCGCGCAGGCAACACGCCGGAACGACCGGCGCGGTAAATGAGATACGCCCACGGGAGGTGGCACTTCCTTGAGAAACACTCCCCCAAGAAATCTCCCGTGGGCAAAGCGGCGGAACGACCGCCGCAACATGGGGTACAGTGAACCGGCGACGGCTCGGGCCGAGATTGGGGGTCGGCCGGCCCGAGCCGGCGGCGCTTGGTGTCGCCGCGATCGCCGATATAGCGAGACGCAAGTTCCAAATCCGCTGAACTTCAGAATTCATGACGCGGCTCCGTCCAGGAGTCGAAGGTGTTCGAGGCGTCGACGGAACTTCGGCGGAAGGTGCTGCAGACTCTCGATCTTGGTCCGATTCGCGAGAAACCGAGCGAGAGAAGTTCCGGTGACCCGCAGCGTCCTCTTCGCCGATCCGCTTGGAGCAATATTAGCCACAGTCAGGTCGCCGGAGGCAATCAGCCTCCTCACTCCCGTCTCCGAGAGAGATAGGCGTGCCGCAACGTCTTGTATCTTCAGCAGTGTCGTTTCCATAAAAAAACCCCCGTCAGCACATGTCTAACGGGGGCATGAGATCAATCCCCGCACGGGACGGATCACTGATCGAGTTGGCTTGTAGTGGCTTTGTGCGGGGATCTCGTTGCCGCCGTGGTCGGCTGACGGGGGTTGATTTTACGGAGGCGTTGTTGCGTTCTTGTCGCAATTTCGCAACAAGGAAGTTTTTCCGCCTCGCGTCGACAACTTCCACGGAATTCCCGCCTTGCGAAACTGCTTCGAGATCCGAGAGCATTCCGAACGAACGGTCCCATCTTCGACCTGTGGATCGAGCCACACGGCCGCCTTAACGTCTTCGAATTCGGCCGTGAAACCCACTGACACCAGGAATCGTATCAGCGCATGCTGGAGGCTAGTTAGCTGAGTGTGCCTGTCGTCGAACCGAATGATGTTGGGATTCGCTATCACGATGCGGGGTTCGTCCCGCTGAACGCAGGAGTCTGGTACGTCGATCACGAGCATCCCAGACTCGTCGCGGAACGCCTCCGCAACAACCTGCACCCACTCCGTGGGGGTAAGATGTATGCGCATTGCCAGCCCATGACCTCCTTGCCAAAAGGAGATTCCGTGCGACAATGCACGTTAGGTGTGTCGTGGCATTGCCGCGTTCACAAGGGCCTCGGGTGGTTCCAGCCACCTGAGGCCTGATTTACTTCTTGGTCATCAGTTCAACGGTGCACCCGAACGCCTTCGCAAGTCGTTCCAGCGTCTCGGTTTCCACGTCTTTCTTCGCTTCGTCTCCAGACAGGAGCTTCGAGCACGTTGGCCGATCAACTCCCGACCTCCTAGCCAGTTCAGCGAGTGACCAGCCTGTCCTGTTGAACATCTTCTTGAGACGCCCTTGCAGTCGCTTGGACATAACCATCGCGATCCTCCACTATCGTAGTTAATTGCCTACAGAAGGAGTGTAGCCAATTAGCTACGGTTCGTCAACGCGCAGCAAGAATTCCTCGAGAAATCACGGAGGAATCGAATCCTGCCCAGACAGGGGGCAAATGCGTCTAGCGAGTCCGTAGAAGCCACGCTAGCATTACGGATTCCCACCAATAGAAATCGCAAGTGGATCATGACACCCCATCGGGAATAGCCCCGATCGCGTGTCGCCAGATCCGGCACCAGGTCGGAGTGCTCCGCTGCCCGCTCGGAAGCGCGCAGCATCAACGCACCACGCGACCGGGGGTCGTTCCCGGTCACACCTGGTGCAGCGTCTGGCGATACGCTGTTTCAGTGATTCAATCTAGTTTGCCGGTCCGCGTGGAGCAAGCCTCCGCTCGGATACACCGGTCGCGCCTGGTGGCCATTCCTGGTAGATGGTCGCAGGTTATGAGGAGCGAGAGTCCCACCTCTCGCTTCTCGCGACCGGCCTTCAGGGGACGCGAGTTTTCAAACATAGCTATCAGCCATGGGAAAACAAGCATTTTCAACGGATTATCCGCGAAACCCCCAGGCAGAAAACACGTGACAGGGTTTTCCGTTAAGCTCTTCTAGGGACATCACATACCCGATGCGCAACGGAGGAGCGATATGAGACTCGCGTTGATGATTTGGCTGGCCGTCCTAAACGCTGGAATTGCTGGCGAGGTTCGGACTTGGCTTGACGCCTCCGGATCCCACAGCGTCGATGCATCTCTGGTGAAATGCACAGAAGGTCTTGTCACCCTACAAAAGAAGGACGGCAAGACGATTTCTGTCCCGCTGTCGTCACTCCGTGAATCCGACAGACGCTACGCGCAATGGGATGCAACTCCGGAGGAGGAGAGGCCTACGTTCGGGCTCTCGCTCAAAACTTATTCCGAGAATTCGACGGAGATCACCAACCTGTTCGACAACCTTGGAATTGAGGAGCCGCCAACTAAGTCAGGCTTGCTTGTTGAAAGCGTTTCGCTTGGGAGTCCTGCCCAGGCCGGCGGCTTTCATGCGTTGGACATAATCTACCGCATTGAAAGAAATCCTGTTGCTACCGTCGCGGAATTCAACGAATGGCTCAAGACGCTGGCACCAAGAAATGGCTATATGTTCCACGTCTTGCGGGTGAGCGATCGAAAGGTCAGAGGGAAGCAAACGTGGAACCGTATTTCAGGGAAAATCGAGGCATGGACCGTCAAGGACGTTGAATCTGCTGCCCGTATTTGCCCAATTGAACTGCGAGCGGCAATTGTTGAGAAGGACTCAATCGGAACTCCATTCGCGGTGCTTGCTGTGCACAATCGATCGTCGCACGCCGTCGAGGCGTTCAAAGCAAATGTGCGTTGCTTTGACAAATTCGACACAGCCCTCAGGGAATACGGGAGCGGTGACTTCGTCGAACCGCTGATATTCCAAGAGCGAATTCTCCCGCATAAGGACAAGGACCACACGCTCGTACGGATCAGACTCAGAGGATTTAAGACCGCCACGCGAGTCGAAGTCGAAATAACTCGCGTGAAACTCAGCGACGCATCCGAATGGGTTCCCGAAGGAGCTGTGGAAGAATCCATAAGCGCGGAACGTAACTAGCCATCTCAGGCCAATTTGTGGTCAGCAAACGAGATCACGTCCGGCTCTTCATCCCCCTCCACGTCGCCGAAGAGCCAGTTGTGGACCACGTCGGCCAGCTCCGTCAACCGCTCAAACTCGGTGAGATGCCGCTGGCTGTAGATCCGCTTCTGCAGGGATTTGGGGGCATGGCCCATCGTCAGGTCGATCATCTGTTGATCGGCCGACAGATCCACCACCGTCCCGTAGGTGTGCCTTAGAGAGCCGATCGACGTCCAATGCCCAACGGTTACGCCCGCGTCTTCGAGCAGTTCGCTGAACGCGGTCCACAGCGATCCGCCCGGCGCCTTGTCCGAATAGGGCCGCCCAAAGTGGTTCAGGATCACGTAGCGGCTGTCGGAATCTGGCCGATGCTGGAGGTAGTCGCGTAAGGCCGCGGCCGTCTCGGGCCACAGCACCGCCTTGCGCGGCCGGCCGTTCTTCGTCCGCGGGAAGTCGTGATAGGGAGGGTCGTGGTCCAAATGCAGCCGGTCGATCGTGAGGCGGATCGAGTCGGCCGCATAGAAGGCGCAGTTCACGCCCAGCAGCAACACACAATGGATAGCCGGCCTCGCCTTGGCGGCCTCCAGAATGGCCCGTACGGTCTCAGCTGGGAGGAACCGGTCTTCTTCCCGGCTCTCCCGCTCCTTACGCACAGCATCGGCCTTCGGGGCCTTGAAGCGAGGGCCGAATCGGATCCGCGAATAGAATCCCATGCCGTCGTCGGTGTCTTCTCCCCACCGGAACATCCCGCGAATTCTCACGATCAGGTCCGTCTGGCTGCGCAGGTTCCGGCCGGTCTCCGCCACACGGGCTCGCAGGGTGGCGAATTCTTCCGGGCCGACAAGGCGAATGTCGGTCGACGCGCCGATATGCTCTTCCACGAACCTCGCGGTGTGGCGACCCGCTTTGGCGGTGCTCTTGCTGATTTCGCCACGAGCCAGTCGAGCGGCCACGTCAGCTCGCCACTTCTCAACCAGATCCCCCACCGTGAACCGATCGCCTGGCCGTGGCGGAATCTTGCCAGCAAGCAAGTAGGGGGCTTCACGCTGCCAGGTCTCCAGGGCTGCGTCTTTGTTCTGCAGGAGCCCGAAATAGTGGGTGCGGCCGCGGATGATCTTCGACCATTGGCCGTTTGCGTTGACCGTAAGCGGGAACTCAGGATGGTCCCGCTTCCATTTTCGCCACTTCTTGAGGAGAGCCGATTTGGTAGAATTGGCCACTGCCGTCACCTCGTGTGCTTTTTCCAGGTGATGGTTTCAGGCTCCGAGGTCACGACCCTCGGAGCCTATTTTGTGCCTCGATTCTACCACCAGAAAGTCGCTAAAACTATCGTAACCACTATCGTTTTGCCGCCCCCCTCATAAGTACCAAAAATAAGTCATTGCCACAACACGACTTATAGCGACAACTCATCGGGGTGGGATCGTCAAAAACACTCCCCAGGCTTGCAAGTCTTTTAGAGTCTTGGTTCGGCGTCGCGTGTCGGTTCTCTCGCCCCGCGGAGCGTTCTTCGGTGCTTCAAAACTGAGCCAAAACGATTGTGCTTACCCGGCTCAGGTGGGATAATGGGCCGAAGCGACAGCGGTCTGGGGCGAGACCGCGAGTGGCGTGGGAGTCGCAGCCTTGGGGTCCCCCTTTCTTCAAGTGTTTCCCGCGCGGTGGTATGGCGGAAGCAGGTCGAAAGGCAGAGATTTTTTTGGGGGTTTTCTGATGTGCTTGGTCCGAAGATGGACAGTGTCGTTCGCTTGCTTCTTGCTGGCAGGGCTGGCTTGTGTTGTCACCGTGGCCCAGGAAGCCGCTCCGGCTCCCGCGTGGTCTAAGGGGCCGATCGTCATGCCGCAAGGAGGCCAGCCCATGCCGGCGGTGGTTCAACCAGGCGGAGGTCCATACGGCCCGCCGGGAGGTCCTGCTTATCATCCCGGTCCCCCGGGCAGGCCCGAGATCCACAAGCGGCCTGACGGAGAGAAGAAGCCCGACTCAGAAAAGCCCGAACAGAAGGAAGACGAGAAAAAGGAAGAAAAGAAGGACGGCGAAAGCAAGGAAGAGAACAAGGGCGAAGCGGGACCCACGAAGCGTCCGATCGAGCCACCCGAGCCTCCCGATCCTGAAGTTCTCAAGGTTCGCCCTGACGAACAAGGAAAGGTCCGCTTCAACTTCAAGGGCCATTCCTGGCCGAGCGTGTTGGAGTGGATTGCCGACATTTCGGGGATGAGTCTCGACTGGCAGGAGTTGCCCGAGGGGTACCTCAACCTCATCACGCAGAAATCGTACGACGTGGCGGAGGCCCGGGACCTGATCAATCGGCATCTGCTGGCTCGCGGCTACACGATGCTGATCCAGGACGAGGTGATTTCCGTCTCCAAGGTCGATTCGATCAATTCGGCGGCGGTGCCGCGTGTGGAGCCGGAGCAGGTGCCGGAGTGCCTGCCCTACGAATTCATCAAGACGTCGTTCCAACTCGATTGGCTGCTTGCTCCGGACGCCGTGGAAGAGCTCAAGCCCATGCTCAGCCCGAACGGCAAGCTGACGGCCTTGACGGCGACCAATCGGATCGAGGCGATGGATGCGGCGATCAACCTGCAGCAGATCTATCAGGTTCTTCAAGAGGAGCAATCGGATTCCGGCCAGGACCGGCTTGTGCAGGAGTTTCCGCTAAAACACACCTCGGCCCAGGAGGTTGTGGAGCATCTCGGGACGCTGCTGGGCATCGAGTCGAAGAACGGCGCCCCAAAGGGCCCCATGACGCCCCAGCAGATGGAAGCCATGAAGCGGCAGGCCCAGATGCAGGCGGAAATGGCAAAGAAGGCGGGCAAGGGCGGGCCCATGCCCAAGGCCAAGGCCGACATCTACCTGTTGGCCAACGAGCGGCACAACAGCGTGGTTGTGAACGCCCCACCCGACAAAATGGCGGTGATCTCCCAGGCAATCAAGATCCTCGACGTGAGTTCGGCGCCTCGGGAATCGATCGTCGACAGTATCAACCGAGTCCAGGTCTATCGGCTGGAGAATGTGGAGCCGGAGGCCGTGGTCAAAATGGTTGAGGAAATGGGCTCGCTCGATCACACGACGCGTCTGGAGGTGGATGACGAGAACAACGCCATCATTGCCTCGGCAACCCTTGTCGACCACGTGACCATTCGCACCCTCATCGACCGCTTGGACCAGGGGGGACGCAAGTCGGTAATCCTGCCCCTGGAGAATCTCCGTGCGGAGATGGTAGTGAAGCAGATCGATTTCCTCATGGGAGGCGCCGAAGAGGAGGACGCCGAAAACCAGAGCAGCAGTGGCAGCAGTCGTGGTTTCAGTCCTTTCCCGTCCTTCGGGCGTTCCTATTCGCGTTCGCGGGGCGGCCAGCCGACCGGACGGGAAGACAAGTTCCGCGTGTCGGCGGACGTGAAGAACAACGCGTTGATTCTCTGGTGCAACGAATTCGAACTGCGGAAAGTGGAAGGCTTGCTGGAACAGCTTGAATCGATGCCCGATTCAGGAGACGGGGTGTTCCAGGTGCATGTGTACCGCTTGAACACGCTCGACCCGGAGCCCCTCGTGGCGACCCTGGAAGACATGGACGCCCTGGGGGTGCACGCGAGCCTCAAGGCGGACAAGGAGAGTAAATCGATCGTGGCCTATGCCACAGCTCCGGATCACAAGAAGATCCAGGAATTGATCGATCGTCTGGATTCGAGCGGTCGGAAATTCGAGGTGGTGCAACTCCGCCGGCTCCAGGCCGATTATGTGGCCGGGACGGTCGAGTTCATGATGGACGCGGGCGAGAAGGAGCAGCAGACTGGCAGCCGCTATTACTGGGACTACTACTCGCGGGGTCGCGGCCAGGAGGAAGAGAAGAGCGGCTTCAAGGTCGACGCCGACGTGGAAAACAACCGGCTCCTGCTGTTGGCCAACGAGGCAGAGATGGAGGAGGTGATGAACCTCCTGGTGAAGCTGGGCGAGATCCCGGCCGAGGGAGGCGATCCGTCCAAGGTCCGCGTGATCGACAGTCTGCCGGGGCCGGAGTTGGAAAAGCTGCTCAAGCAGATCGAAAAGGCCTGGCCGTCCATGGCTCCCAACCCGCTGGTTGTGCCGGACAAGGAAACCGAGGACAAGGAAACCGAGGACAAGGAAACCGAGGACAAGGAAACCGAGGACAAGGAAACCGAGGACAAGGAAACCGAGGACAAGGAAACCGAGGACAAGGAAACCGAGGACAAGGAAACCGAGGACAAGGAAACCGAGGACAAGGAAACCGAGGACAAGGAAACCGAGGACAAGGCCGCCGAGCGTGCCCCGAGCGGTGAAACGACCGATCGGCAAACGGGCACCCAGCCAACCACCTCGTCCGAGTCGCCCTTCCGTTTCACGCAGCATGAGACGAGCGGCGAGGAGTCAGGCGTTTCGGAGGAGACGACGCCCGCTGTGGCTGCAGCGCCGCCCGAGACGGCCGGCGAGACGGCCGTGGCAACGCCCGACTCAAAGGGCGATGGGAAGGAGACGCCTTCCGGCGAGGAGACGAAAAACAAGGTGGCCGGCAAGGCGCCGGTGAGCATCAGTGTGGGGCCTGACGGTCGCTTGGTGATTGCCTCGGAAGATACGCAGGCGTTGGATCGGCTGGAAGAACTGATGACGACCCTGATGCCCGAGCGACCCGACTATCATGTCTTCCAATTGAAATATGCCTATGCCTCGACGGTGGCGTTCAACCTGGAAGACATCTTCGAGGACAAGGAAGAGGAATCGGGGCGCGGACGGTCCTTTTTTTTCTACGACTACTACGGGAGCAGAAATAACCAGCAAGAGGAGAAATTGCGTCTGTCGAAGCGCCGTCCTCTGAAATTCATCTCGGATTACTCGTCGAACTCGATCCTCGTTCAGAATGCCGATCCGGGTCAACTCAAGGTGATTGCCGACCTGATCGAATTCTACGATCAGCCGGAACCGTCCGATTCCCAGTCGATTCGCAAGACAGAAGTGGTGAGCGTCAAGTATTCCAAGGCGTCGATAATTGCCGAAACGGTGAAGGACGTCTACCGGGATCTGCTCAGTTCCAACGACAAGGCCCTGGCCAACAATCAGCAGAGGAACGCACCTCCACGGAACTACACTTATGTGTTCGGAGACAGCTCCGACGAGGAGCGAAAGACCCCGTCCTTCAAAGGCCTGCTCTCGCTTGGCGTGGACGATCTTTCGAACACGCTCATCGTGTCCGCGCCGGCCTATTTCATCGAGGACGTTCTCAAGGTCATCGAGGATCTCGATCAGGCGGCCGAGCCGACGGTGGAAACGGTGGAGGTGATTTCTCTGTCGCAGGGAGTCAGTGCCCCGGAGGTCCAGGAGAAGCTGATGAAGATTCTCCAGCAGCGATCCTCCGGAGGCAGCCGAGAGAACCGGCCGCCCAACAATCAGCCGCGTCAGCCCGGACCGTTCCCGGGCGGCAGACCGCCGGGGCGTTGAGCGAAGGGGGCGTACCGCTCTCAGCGATGAATGAGAACCAACTTCGGCATTCTATCATTCACATCGGAATCTGAGAGGTATTTTCGGGCATCCCTTATCTGCCGGTCCCATCCGGGCTAGAGCGAATCTCCGACCGCGCCGCAGGATGCGACTTGCGGCTGCTCACTTCGAGGCAGAAAACTGGCAATGAGATCAAGCAGTTTTCGGTAATCGAGCGGCTTGCTGAGATACTCGTCGCAGCCCGCATCCACGCATTTCTGCCGGTCCCCGGTGACCGCATGGGCAGTCACGGCGATGATCGGAACCTGGCAACCGCGTCGCCGGAGTTCTCTGGTTGCCGTGTATCCGTCCATGATCGGCATTTGCATATCCATGAGGATCACATCGAAGTCCGGAGCATCACCCGTCGATTCGAACACCTGCTCCAAGGCAAGTTTGCCGTTTTCGGCAACCGTAACGTTCGCTCCGGCGCGGGTCAGAATGAAGGAGAGCAATCGCTGATTGTCTGGGCCGTCTTCCACAAGGAGAATCTGCGTCCCGGAGAGCGAGGTGTGACCCGTGTTCTGTCGCGGAGCTGATGCATGACGTTGAGCCGTTTCTTGACCGAATACCTCGGCCCTGGGAACGGCAGGGGCATCCATCGTCAATCGAAATCGACTTCCTTCGCCCACCCGGCTCTCGACCTCGATTCCTCCCCCAAGCAGCACGGCAAGCCGCTGACTAATGGCAAGCCCCAACCCGGTTCCGCCAAATCTCCGGCTGGCTCCGCTGTCCAGTTGTGTGAAACGCCCGAAAAGCTGGGCGACTTGCTCTTCGGGGATACCGATGCCTGTATCGATCACGTCGAACTGAAGTCGCAACTTCTCGTCCTCCTGAACCTGCCGAGCGACCACTCGGACCTCCCCGTGGTCAGTGAACTTGACTGCGTTCCCAATAAGATTGAAGAGAATCTGACGGAGACGTACGGAGTCAACATAGATGGTCCCCGGAACTCTTCCCTCGGCCTCCAGTTTGAGAGCCAAGTTCTTCTGAAAGGCCCCCGCCTTGAGACTGGTGATCACGTCAAGAACTACGTCCAGGGGCCGGCACTCCTTGGGCTCGAGCTGCAACTCCCCTGATTCAATCAGGGAGAGCTCGAGAAGCGAATTGATGAGGTCGAGAAGATGGTCTCCGTTTCGGCGAATCGATTCCCACGCGGTGGCGCGCTCCGGCGTAAGCCCGTCGCTCAATTCCTCTTCATAGAGCAAATCCGAATAGCCGAGGATTGCGGTCATGGGAGTGCGAATCTCGTGGCTCATGTTGGCCAAGAAATCCGATTTGGCCCGTGAGGCCGCTTCTGCCGCCTCCTTGGCATTCCTCAGACGTTCCTCCATCACGCGACGCTGCGATGTGTCTCGCAGGATGACGAACAGCTCGCTAGGCAAGCCGTTCTTATCCCGGTTGATTCGAGGCGAGTCCTCGAACCAAACGACCCCCGACCCTGGTGTCACCACGCGAAACTCTTCTCGAAACTCGTTTTCCGTCGCCAGCAATTCCTGAAATGCCTCGAAAAGCCGCTCCCGATCCTCTTCATGGATAAAGTCCGAAAAGGGTCTGCCCACCATTTCCTCGGGCCGGAAACCGTATCGGAGTATCTGCGGCCCCATGTAAGTCAGCCGCCCTTCCAGATCAATCGTGCAGGGAATGTCTTCAATCCCCTCGATCAGCCCCCGAAACTTCGCCTCGCTGGCAACGAAGGTCGCCTGCGTCTGCCGCTCGTGGTTGCGTGGCTGATCGATTTCAACAGGTTGGGGAGAGGGGATATCTTCGGTCATGGCTGACCTTTCGGGGTGGAGTTGGTTGTTCCAGGAACGAAGGCTGAGTACCGTTTCTTTCGAGGACGCTTCGGCGAGTACGTTGCGCAGGATATACCTGCCTGCGCAATTCCCGGAACCATGCGAGACCTCGGTTGGCAGCGTCATTGCCGTGGTTCCCCACACCACAAACCTAGCATTCCACATATTCGCCAACGGCGGACACCCTTGCAGAGCGATGGGGCGGCCGAGGAGAATGACCGGTCGCGATGTTTATGCCGATTCCGACAGGTCCCCCGTCCTCCCCCACGAGCAGGTTTCTGATGCCCAAAACAACAGCGATGCTACTGATCCTTGCCGTCTCTGGGTCCACATCCCTGGGTCAGCAGATTGAAAAGAAGCGGCACAACGCCCGTAGTTATCCGCCCACCTTCACGGACGCCCGCGCCGAAATTTACAAGCAGCTGGGCGACGTCAAATTGAATCTCTACGTCTTCACTCCCCCGAACCACCGTTCCAGCGACAGGCGACCGGCCATCGTCTTTTTTTTCGGGGGCGGATGGCGGAGCGGAACGCCGGCGCAGTTTGAAGAGCACTGCCGGTATCTCGCCTCGCGAGGAATGGTAGCCATGACGGCCGACTACCGCGTTTCCTCCCGTCACGGCACCGAGGCCCTCCAATGCGTGGCCGACGGAAAATCGGCCATCCGTTGGATTCGAGCCAATGCGACGCGGCTGGGGATCGATCCCAACCGCCTGGCCGCAGGCGGCGGTTCTGCGGGCGGCCACGTGGCGGCATGCACGGGCACAATTGCCGGACTCGACGAAGAAGGCGAGGATTTATCGATTAGTTCCTGCCCGGACTGCCTCGTGCTGTTCAATCCGGCCCTTGTCCTCGCCCCGGTCGATGAGAAGACGCCGTTTCCCCCAGCGCGCATGAAGGACCTGCAGGATCGCATGGGAATTGCCCCAGAAGCCCTTTCCCCTTATCACCACGTGAGCGAGAGCACTCCCCCGACGATCATCTTCCACGGCACGGGAGACACGACCGTTCCTTACGCCACGGCAGAAGCATTCACCCAGCGCATGAAGAAATCAGAAAACACGTGTCGACTCGTCCCCTTTGAGGGACGAGCCCACGGTTTCTTCAACTACGGCCGCAACGGCGGTGCCGATTACACCGCCACGGTGCGAACCATGGACGAGTTTCTCGTCGAACAGGGGTTTCTCCAAGGGAAACCCACGATCGGAGAATGAGCGGCTACGTCGCTTTCGCGTCGGCCTGAATCTGCTTCAGGCTGCGTCCCAGTTTCTTGCTACGTCCGCCGGATGAGCCGAGACGTTTCGTCCCGCCTCCCGATTCGGTTTGAATGAACCCCATCAGACGTTGCTGAACGTCGTCCTTTTCCTGCGGGGTGCCCAGGCAGTCGACCGCATCATTGACGCCCATGATTACCGACTGCTTAACGCCGTCTCGAAGCCAATCAAAGAAATTGAAGTTCATTGCTCGTTCCTCCTGAACCTTGCGGCTGGGCCGCTCCACCAATTTGGTCCCGAAGCGTACCGTAGCGAGCCGATCCTGTCCAGGTCAATCACGAAGCCCTGGTTTCCAGGCCCCCTTCGAACTGCCCCCCTTTCTGGGAAGGGTCTGTTTTCTCCATCGGTTCGGATTTCCCCGAGCTGGACTCAGCGTCTGCCCCCGCCTCCTCAGCCGGCCCCCAGAACCAGAGGACTTCAATGGCCACGGCAACGGCCCAAACCACACCAAACGCAATCATCAACGACCAGAACAACATGGCATCACCCTTTCCTATCCGATCAAGCTTGTCTAGTTCCGACGTGCCGGGGCCGGGTTGGCCGGCGCATCGCTCCAGATCGGCTGGCCACATTCGTCGCATAGCTTGCTCGGGGCGAAGGTGACGCAGGCCCAGAGGGGAAGCCAGAGTCCCAAGGAGAGGATCGAGAAGAGGAGGTGCTTTCCATGATTCACGGGATCGTAATGGTAGGCAACTTCCTTCTTGCAGTGACCGCAATAGACCGATTCAGGTTGAGACATGTATGAGACCTTTTCAAGAAAACGAGCATTTCCGACTTGCCATCAGGACGATAAGGGGCGGCGCAACAACAACTGCCGTTGTTCGTTCCTGTCGCGTGAAATGATCCCTGCGCCGAGACGCGTCGTCACAGCAGGAAAGCCCCACGCGCCGATCAGGTCGAGCGAGGAACCGCGCAGGTTGCCCGTTGCTGGGCGAACCCCGGACGCCGGCTACACGGAGAGAAACTCATCGCCAACGCGTTTAACGCTGAGCGAACAATCAAATGAGCCAGGTGCAGAAGAGGATCCGGAACGAGAGATCCGGAAGGCGAGACCGCTGGGTGTTTCCTGAAGAACGATCTCGGAGACACCGCAGCTCGGGGCGGTTGCTGCATGAACCGTTGACGACCAGCGGACGCCAATCCTTGCAGTCAACCTCCAATTCCAACGAGTCGCCCGGCAAGACCGCGTCAGGGTGGGGTCGGGACTCGTTGCCGGGATGCTTCTGGCCATGCTTGGCCACATGGTGCGAGCGATGCGAAATCTTCCGAGCGAGGCAGACCTCGGAATGAGTCCCCGCCGAGCCTGCCTCGCCGACAGCAAACGCGCAGAGCGCGACCCCAGCCATGACCGCAAAGGCCAAACGGAGTTTCAAATCGGACTGAAGCGGGTGCAGAAGGCACATTGGGGGGGGCTCGCGGGGTGTCACTATCTCAATTATCGGACGAGCCAGGGCACCGTCAATAGTCGAGCCAATCCGCAACGGGGACATTCGACTGGAAACGCCATCATCACTCCGCCTCTTCGCTGAAGTCCTCTACGCTGAAGTCCTCGACCACCACGTCCTCGAAACCCTCGACCTCTTCTCCGCCCGCGGGCGTTGCCAGGGCTCGAACGTCCTCTCGACGCGTCCCATTCCGCAGAAACTCAACGACCCCGTTGCACATGACGACATGAGCCCCCCCCTCATGCTCGCTGGAAATGGTCTTCTTTCCGCCCACCGTGAAATCCGTTTCTTCCCAACGCAGATCCTCGGGCGCCATCCAGTGGATCTTGGTTTCACGCATCTCGATAATGAGAATCGTCTTCGAGATCCCATCCGTCACGTCCACGGCCTTCAAAGGCTCTCCGCCGTCAAACAGGCCTTCTCCACCGACAATCATCACGTAGTTGGTATCGGTCGGACTTCCCGAGGAGTCCGCCGGACATTGAAACACGTCCACCGGCGCGTCGTGCCATAGACGATTCGCCGGACTGTCCCACGGCTCGTCCAAATCGAGCTTCTTGTACAGGTCCTCCTCGCCCAGGTAAGGCAACAGCAGAGTCCGCCAACTGTGCAGGCGGTTCCCCTCGGCATCCGTCGTATAGGCGGGGGGGAAGCAACCGTAATCCGACTCGTAGAGACTGACAGCCGAGGCAATCTGCTCCAGATTCGACTCGCACTCGAACCGGCGCATGCCGTCCCAGACCCCGGGGGCCGGGCGGAAACTGGTCACGATCAGCCCCGAACAGAGCAGAACTGCCAGACAACCGGCAACCAACACCAGGCAACCGAACACTGGATTCCAGTGCCGCCGCGGCAGTCGGGCTGCCGAGGTCCCGACAACCGGAACGGTAATCGTTCGCCCACACCCGGCACAAGGGCCGGATTGCCCCGCGAAATGATCGGCTACGTCGGTTTTTTGGCCACAATGAGGGCAAGTGAACGCGATGGTCATGACATTTTCTTCCCCCGGGATCTTTGGAAGCGTCGCAAATCATTGTAGCGTTTACCCTTGGTGCCACGCGAGCGAACGGGGGCGGCCGAGTCATGGGGACTGGTCCATTTTTCGGTCAGCATGGCGTTTTGGCGAACCCTGCGTCGCCCGAAAACATGGACCTGTCCCCTTCCGTCACGCCTGGGAGGCCGATTCGGCCAACCCCACCGCCAAAGCCTCCGCACCATGTACGAGGCACCGCAACTGCGAACCTAGAGAAAATAGGCAAAGTCACCTCAAAAACCGTGTGCTACCGCCACAGAGGTCGGTAGCTCTCGCCGCACATCCGGGGGCACGGTCGGCGGAGGCGATTCTCCGCCGTCGAATCAGCGAATCGGATCCCCCCCTCGCCTTCTTCGCCCCCATATTCTGGACGAGGTTCGCAGCACGGGACATAATTAATGAGGAGCGGTCGGAAGAGGGCGATTGGCGGCGAGTTTGTTGGGTGCGTAGGGGATAGCATGAGCGAGTTTTTTCAGGATTCCGTGGTTCAGTTGATCCTTTGGGCCTCCGTCATTTCCGTGATGGTGGTCGTCGCAGTCTACGTATCACTGCGAATCCGAGCGGAGCCGGTACAACAGGAACCCGTCGCCAGCGAAATGCTGTCAAAATTCCGAGAACTCCGCGGCCAGGGTGACCTCAGCGAAGAAGAATTCCGAACAATAAAGACTACATTGGCGGAACAACTTCAAGAGGAGTTAAAGGATAACGAGGGAAAGGGTTAGGACGCTCGCCTGAGACCTGATCGGACGCACGGATCACGGCGATCGTACCGGCTCGCGGGATATTCCCTAGGGAGAGGGACGAAACCCGCAGTGTCCTACTCGCGTAGGAACCATTGGCGCCCAAGCTCGAGAAAGCGTGGACAAGGATGCCCAGAGGCCGAAGCGGCCGCCAACGAGGCGGCCGGCCGTCGAGCGACACCTGGAGTCTGACACCCGCGGTTCGCAAGCGCATCGTGCCTTGCGAACACATAATCGAAAGGATTGAGTGAGTATGCCCTCTGGACGGGAATTCGGATCTGGACGCCGAGGAAGCGGATCGACCAAGAAGAACGCCTTCTGCTCTTTTTGTCGCAAGAGCTATCGAGATGTGGGCCCCTTGGTCGAAGGTCCCGGCGACGTCTATATCTGCGGTGAGTGCATCGACCTGTGCCAATCCATTCTGGACCAGGAACGCCGACGCCGTGGATCATCCAAACAACCCTTCTCCAAGATCCCGACGCCACGGGAAATCGTGGGGAAACTCGATGAGTTCGTCATCGGGCAGGAAGCCGCCAAGCGTGTTCTCGCCGTGGCTGTTCACAGCCACTACAAGCGGCTGATCCACCGAAGCGAAAACTCCGACGTGGTCATCGACAAGTCGAACATTCTCCTCATTGGCCCCACCGGTTCCGGCAAGACCTTGCTCGCCCAGACCCTGGCCAAGATTCTCGACGTTCCCTTCGCCATCGGCGACGCCACGACCTTGACCGAGGCGGGCTACGTGGGCGAAGACGTGGAGAACCTGCTGCTCAAGCTGCTCCATGCCGCCGACTTCGACATCGAGGCCGCCCAGAAGGGCATCCTCTACATCGATGAAATCGACAAGATCGGCAAGACCAGCCAGAACGTCTCGATCACTCGCGACGTCTCCGGCGAAGGCGTCCAGCAGGCCCTGCTCAAGATGCTTGAAGGAACGACTGCGAACGTGCCGCCCCAGGGTGGACGCAAGCATCCGGAGCAGCAGTACATTCAGATGGACACGTCGAATATCCTCTTCATCTGCGGAGGGACCTTCGTCGGACTAGAAGACATCATCGGAAAACGCCTCGGCAAGAAGATGATCGGTTTCAGCCAGTTGGCCCAGAGCCATCACGATCTGGAACTGGCCGAAGCGCTTCCGCAAGCAACCAGCGACGACATTCTTCAGTTTGGGCTGATCCCGGAACTTGTCGGACGCCTGCCCGTCCTTTCGGCTCTCACGCCCTTGGACAGCGCGGCCCTGGTGCGGGTCCTCCAAGAGCCCAAGAATGCCCTCGTCAAGCAGTACCGCGAACTCTTCGCCATGGAGGAGGCCGAATTGGCCTTCACCGACGAAGCGCTGGCAGCCATCGCCGAGCGAGCCCAACTTCGCGAAACAGGGGCTCGCGGGCTCCGGGCAATCGTCGAGGAAGTGATGCTCGACATCATGTTCGAACTGCCCGACCAGGAGCGGGGCCAGAAATTCCGTATCACCGACGATGTGGTCTACGGACGCAGCAAGCTGTTCCCCATGCCCGAGCGAAAGAACAAAAGCGCGTAATCCAAGCGAAACGACATATACAGCCCACCGTTCATCCCACCTATGCAGCCGGGGCGACCCCAAATCGGGTCGCCCCGTTCTTTTTTCTTGGGGAAGGTTTACGGGGACAGTCCCCGTGAACGGTTACCCAAAAAGGTTGCGAATTGTGCAGGAATCGACTATGAAATGACGGCGGTGGCATCGGAACGGAGCATCGCGTGGAACTACACTCACGGAGATCCCATGTCTGCACATTCGCGCACGGCGCCAACAGTAATGTCCGGCTTCCTCTCGCTCGTGGTCCTCTTGGGTATCTCGGGCTGCGGATCGCCGACCCCCGCTCCGAATCCCCCCAACTCAGCGGAACCGAATGGCTCGCCTTCCACGGCCGATGCTTCGGAAACGAGCCCGTCACCTGATGTTCCAGCGGCTCCCCCGGCAGAGGACGAGAGCCAAGCCACCCCCATGGCAGAGGAGCAGGATCAAGTCGCTCCTAAGGTCGACGAGCAGAATCAGGCCACCGATGAGGGCTCCTACGAAGAGGCGCTCGCGAGCACGAAAATCCCGCCCGATTGGCTCGCCAACGTCGAGACCCGCTACGATACGAACCTGCCCTGGAAGGACGCGAGATTGGAGATCCGCCGGCTTCTCGGTTTGCGGGGGGAGGCCGCCAAGGAGGCGATCAAGCTAACGTGCATCTACCGTGAAAAGGGCGATATCGGGGACGGCCACGAGTTCCCCATGTATCTGTTCATGGGCGGAGAAACGGCCTGGGCCACCAAGGCCTATATCGAGTTCACCGACGCCCTGCTGGCCGATCCCGACTCTTACCCCCACGTTCACGCCTTCATCAAGCTGGCGTCGTGCTATTCGCACTTTGGGGAGTACCAGAAGGCCCAGGAAACACTCAACACAGCCATGGGACGACTGCCGGAACCGCCGTGGCGAATCGCCCAGGAGGCAGACGTCCACGATCGGCTCGGCGACGTGTATGCCAAAATGGGCGACAAGGAAAAGGCAATCCATCACTATTCCGAGGCCGTGCGGCTCTATCCGACCTCGAACCAGCCCTACGGCCGCCACCTGCTCAAGCGTCAGGCAACGCGAGTCCAAAGCAAGATGGAGCTGTTGGAACTCGATATGCTGGCCTCGGCGACGCTGCGCGACGGCACCTACACCGTCGATGGCCTGGGGTACTCGGGCGACAAGCCGATGAAGGTAACCGTCGTCATTGAAGGCGGGAAAATGAGCAAGATCGACGTGGAGCACTCGGAGAAGATCGAGCAGGGAGCCACGACGATCCTGCCGGAACGGATCGTGGCAGCGCAGAGCCTCCAGGTTGACGGAATCACCGGGGCAACCGTCACCTGCGACGCCATCACCGACGCGGTCTACCGGGCGCTCAAGAAAGCGGGCCTGGGGGCGGCCAATCCGTAGTCGGACGAGGAGCGGAGGATGACCTTGCCGGTGCTGAACCATTTCCGACGTCCGCGTCCGGCGAGCCGCTCCCGCTGGCTGGACCGAGGCCTGGCACTGCTGCGGCCCTCCTGGCAGGCGGCTCCGCTTCGCAGGTTGGTGCAGGCGTGCTTCTTTCTGCTGTTTCTGTACCTCTTCTTCTACGTGTCGTGGCCCTATGCAGAGCCGTTCCATGCGGAGTTGCTCTCCAGCAAGGAGCATCTTCCGGCCGAACTGTTTCTCTTGCTGGATCCCCTGGTGGGGATTTCGGCCACGATCGCCACGAGAGCCGTCAGCATCGCGTTGGCGGGATGCGGAATCGTGCTGGCAATCTCGCTGTTCATCCCAAGGGGGTTCTGCTCCTACGTGTGTCCTCGGGGAACCATTCTGGACCTTTTCGAGGGTTGCGTGGGACGCTGGGTGCGTGGGAAGAACGGGGCGTCGGCAGGTTGGTGGCGCCATCTGAAGTACTATCTCCTGGCGGCCGTGATGGTAGCGGCTGGTTTTGGGGTGATGATCGTCGGATACGTTTCCGCGATTCCGGTGGTCACCCGAGCGATAGCGTTCCTGCTGGCCCCGCTGCAGCTCGGCACGTTGCGGAACTGGTCGCAGGTCCGTGAGGTGGGCTGGGCGGAATGGTTATCGATCGGGTTGTTCGCCGGCATCGTCCTGGCGAGCCTGTTTCGCCAGCGGTTCTGGTGCCGATACGTCTGCCCGAGCGGGGCCGTGCTCTCCCTGGTTGCCAAGGTGGGGCTGACCAGGCGGCATGTGACGGACCGCTGTGTCGAATGCGGACGATGTGCGGACGTTTGCCCCTTTGATGCGGTCGGTGAGGATTTCACGACGCGCGGCCTGGATTGTGCGTGGTGCCAGACATGTGGTGGAGCCTGTCCCGCGGGGGCCATTCAATTCACGTTGCGAGGCCGTCGTGAAGGCCTCAAGGAGGGAGGGGAAGATCGATCGAAGTCGCCAAGTCCCTCTCGTCGAGGTTTTCTGGCAGCGGGCATCGGAGCTGTGGCCGTCGCGATTGGACTTCGGAGCGCACGGGGAACGCAGCCGGCGGCGCTGGCGCCGATTCGTCCGCCCGGGAGTCGGCCGGAGGCGGAATTCCTGACCCGATGCGTTCGCTGCGGTCAGTGCTACCAGGTGTGTCCCGGTCCGGTTCTTCGTCCGTCAGGACTGGAAGGCCCGGTCGAATCGCTGTGGACGCCGGTGGCCGATCTGCTGCACGCGGGCTGCCACCAGGACTGCAACTTCTGCACCCAGGTATGCCCGACAGGGGCAATCCGATCGCTGACAATCGACCAGAAGCGTCGAACCCCGATGGGAATCGCGGTGATTGACGGGGATACCTGCCTGGCACACCGGGGAGCGGAGTTCTGCCGCTTGTGTGCCGACGAGTGCGATGCAGCCGGGTACGGCGCCATCGAGATGCGGACCATTGAACTGACCCTGGAAGACGTTCCGGAGGGGCTCTTCTCCGACGAGCAGCTCGAAGCCATGGGACACACGGAAGCCCCGTTCGTCAACGCCGATGCCTGCGTCGGCTGCGGCCTGTGCCAGTACCGATGCCACGCCGCGCTCGTCAAACAGCGAAAGGAACTCAACCAGGCCGCAATTGCCGTTCAAGCGTTGAAACGGGAACGCTAGGGGGCAACAAAAGTCGTTGTTCGCTCCGCGAACATGCGCCATTTCGCGGAGCGAAAAACGACAATACGCGAAAGCTATTCCTGCGGCTCACCGCTCATAGCTCACCGCTCATAGCTCACCGCTCATAGCTCAAAGCGACAACGGCTGTGTCGCCAGTTGCCGCTCGTGCCGCGTCTGGTCAAACATCGAGTGGAGCAACTCGATATCGCTCGGTCGCTGAGTCACCTTGCGGCGGGTAAACATGCGCCGCTGGGTCGACACCATTACGTCGACGGGGGCCTCGGTCACCTGGCCGAAGCTCCGGGCGTAGTTGACGAAGCTGGGCACGTTCGTGGTCACAAAGCCGTAGACCATCGAGCAGGCGCCGATTGTTTTGCCGGTGAAGATGCTCGTGTTGACGGCCGTCTTGGCGTAGTCGCCCACGATGCAGCCAATGAACTGCATGCCCGTGTCGACCCGCACGCCTTCATACTCCATGGCCACGGTGCCGTAGGTGTTTTTCAGGTCGCTGTTCGAGGTGCCGGCGCCGAGATTGACCCAACTGCCCAGGTAGCTGTGCCCGAGGAAGCCGTGGTGCTGCTTGTTCGTGTAGGGTTCGATGATCGAGCATTCCACCTCGCCGCCGACCTTGGTCGTGTGGCCCAGGGCAACGCCGTCCTTGAGCGCCGAGTGCTCGATCACCCGGGCGCCTTGCCCGAGCCAGGCGGGGCCGTTGAGGTAGCAGTGGGGGCCGATGCTCACGTTTTCTTCGAGAACGATGGGCCCGTCCGTGGGCTCGAAGACGACGTACTTGGCCAGTTTCAGGCGGGGCCGAGCGAACACGCCGGGCTCGATTTCGTCGAAGCCGCCGGCCGAGAGCCGGTCTTCCAGGTTGGCGGCCAGGGCGGCCGCATGGTGGCGGATCAGGTCGTGGGGATATTCCAGGAGCGGGAGCGCGGTGGTTTCCGCCCCGAGCGGCAGATCGGCAAAGAACTCGTCCCAGGCCTGGCCTTGGATGTCGACGGGCGGGCGGGGGCAGTCGGGGGAGAGCAGGGCGACCGCCACGTCGTTGCCGGATCGGATGATGCACGGACAACCGGCCTCCGCCAGATCTTTCAGTTGCGTGAGGACCGGCGGGGTCGGCACCAGCCGAGCGTTGACCAGCAGAACCGGCCGCTCATCCAGTTCGGCGGCGCCGGAGACGAGCCCCGGCTCGCTGTCTTCGAGAACGCCGCGCATATGGGGACGAACGACGGCATGAACGGGACGCTCCAACCGGCGGACCAGGTCGATAAGCCGGCGCCCGCCGCAAGTCATGTGAAAGGCAGCCCGGCCCAGGGCGATAGGCAGGAGCTGGCGAACCTTGGCATCTTCGAACAGCAGCACGTGCATCAAGCGAACCTCAGGAAACAAGTAGGTCACCGCTCACCAAGTAGGTCACCGCTCGCCGAGCGCGACCTTGAAGCAGAGTAAACCTCGCCATTTCAGAAACCGTTTGGCCCACGACCGGTGTTCCGATGGCGTAATCAAGTCATTCAACGGGCTATCAGGGCGACGGGAAAATGTAGCCCGAGGGGCAGGTCCGAGCCAGGGCAGGGCAGGGGACTCGGCGCCGGGCGAGCGACCTCGGGCGATGCCACCGTCGCAACCGCGCCATCCGCTCGGGAGCCCGGGTCTTGGAGCTTCAGCCCCCAGCTGGGTGCGGCACGGATCAGTGTAGCAGACGACCCGGCGATTTTTCCGGCCTGGAAGTCGCAAGCCATTTGCCCGCAAGGATTAAGCGATTTCAATCGGCCGATTCATGAAGGTCCGGGGCAGGGGGAGTTCTGCAACGTACCGGCGTTGTGTTGCAAAACGTACGGCGCCAAGCATATTCGTAACAACTTATCACATATTGCGTTACGACGATGACCGCGACCCTAAATAGCACTAGTTACATCTAGGGGTGTTGCAAAAGTCGGGGGGTGTATAGTAGCCATCACGCTCCGCCGTGATGAGCGCCCGAGCTGTCGGAAACGCCTGCCTGGCGGTATCTCGCTCATTCCTCGACCCAGGGCACTTGACCTACTGCCGGGACTTCGCAGTCCTCCTGGGGAGCGTTTGTGACGGCTTGCCAATCCCTCGGAGGTATCGTAGAATTTCCCCTTACCAGTTCGGGCTCAGGCCCGGCGGTTCCCCCCCTCGCCGGAGTGGCGGAATGGCAGACGCGCTGGATTCAAAATCCAGTTAGGGCAACCTAGTGTGGGTTCAACTCCCACCTCCGGTACTTATTAGCAGACAAGGACTTGCGTCGATTGGCGCGAGTCCTTTTTTGTTGTCGATACGACGCGCACTCCGCATCCACTCCGGTCAGATTCCCTCGGGGGCCCTATCTTCGCATTGAAAGGCAACAAATGAGCGAATCCGGCAAATACGAACCGCCAGAAGCGACGGCGGAGGATTGCGGGCATATGGTTGCGCGCTCGGCTTTGGGGGCCATCCCGTTTGGTGGACAAGCCGCCATTGAGTTGTTTCAAACGGTGGTGCAGCCACCGTTGCAGAAGCGGCAACGTGAATGGATGGAGGAAGTTGCCAAAGGGCTGCAGGAACTCGAAGAACAACAAAAGTGTATTGTGGAGGAACTGAAAGACAACGACAGTTTCATCGATACTGTATTGCAGGCCTCCACTGCTGCAATGCGAAGCTCCCAGCGCGAGAAACGGGAGGCCCTGCGAAACGCCGTTCTCAACTCAGCCTTGCCAAACCCGCCGGACGACTCGCATCAGCAGATCTTCATTGGCTTTGTCAACTCTTTTTCCCCTCTGCATCTGCGGCTACTGGTCTTTCTCGACGACCCGAGTACGTGGTATCGACAGCACGAGAAGACTCCCCCTCGCCGACCCCCGGACACGCTCTGGCAACTTGTTGTGGACGCTTTTCCGGATTTGGAACCGGAAGAGGTCCTTTGTGAGCGAATTACCAAAGATCTGCACGAAAGCGGGTTGTTGATAGCATCGTCCCTGAGAACGAAGGTGTCTCGATTTCCTTTCTTCCCGAAGAAGCCTCGCGAAGGGCAGTCGGGCTACAGGTTCGCCGACGACTTGCCCGGTGATAGCACAGCGATCTACTCAGGCAGCCCCACTTCGCTTCGCGAATGGACCACCGGCCTCGGCCGACAGTTTCTGGCCTACATCACAGCCCCACTCCACACTGAGTAGATTGCTTCCATTTCCCAGCGTGCGCTGCGCGACGCTGGGCTGCGGGGTATAATGCCTTCGGCATGCTCGGAAGGTCGCGTTTGGATTGTTGCCTGTACGCCTTCCGGCCTGTTTGTCCAATAGACACTGGATGGGATGGCAGCCGTGTGATAAAACAGCAGTGGCGAGACGCATCCGTGGCGCCCAACACGGGTGAAGTGAGGCGGTTTGGGTGGAAGCGAGTGGCACGGATTACCCCGCTCGTTAGGCCTTAAACCTGCGGCCTCCAGGTGATGGGCAGAAACTTCCCATAAACAAGTTACACAGCAGAAATCGATGATCATCTGGGGCCACTACAATCGCGATCGAAAGGAGGACACTGGACAATTCCATTGCCCCCAGTGCGACTCTCAGTGCAACTTTACGCTCATCCGAACATGGAAGTACTTTCATCTGTACTTCATTCCAGTCGCGAAACAAGAATTGGTTGGGGAACGCATTCAATGCGACAACTGCAACAGTGCGTTTCCCATTACCGTGCTGGCCGGCATGGCTGGTGACATCA
Organism: Thermoguttaceae bacterium; assembly: GCA_963674575.2. Lineage (GTDB taxonomy): Bacteria > Planctomycetota > Planctomycetia > Pirellulales > Thermoguttaceae > JAAYAY01. The sequence goes on along the minus strand of CAXXQT010000003.1, from coordinate 769,271 downwards.
CGTCGGCATTCGATGCGGGCAACGGAACGGCCCAATTGGTATCCGACAACTTCGGCAACGTCATCGACCTTACTGACGTGGCAATTGACGAGATACGAAGACGGCACAAAGCCGGACGATTTGATGCGGATGTCGTTGTTCGCGTGTCGCCTGATCCTTCGGAATTTCGTAAGGTCATGATTCAATTCGACTATGCATTGGCGGACGGCCAAGACTGGATCGGGCAATCGCAAGGCATTCCCATTGTTGTCGATCGCGAAGTAGCGCCCGAGTTGCAGGGATGTACAATCGACTTTCGGGAAGGAGACTTTGTACGCAGCTAGCTGTATAACAGATCGGTGAACCCGAGGCATTGAGGGCCGACGCGGGTTTGTAGTACCCCTTCAGGGTACAGGTTTCTTGGGTGGCGGTTCCCAGCGTGCGCTGCGCGACGCTGGGCTGAGGAATTCAACGCCTTCGGCGTAGACGGAGGGCCGAGACAGACGACTTTCGTGCCGTACGTGTCCTCGCGGGCATCGGCCAGTCATGCAGCGGCGGTCATTGGTCGGCCCAATCGCGTCTGTCCTCTTGATTGGCGGGACTGGCCCGGCTAGGCTGAGCTTGTGACGAGAACTGAATCTCCTGTCACTCAAATCTGTCGATCGCATCGAGCCTGTCTACAGTTCGGGGAATTCATCTTGAACGTGAAAAAGCTTGTTTGGGCGGCGGCATTGGCCGGCGTGTTGTGCGGGTGCCTTTTGGGCGAAGCGGACGCGGTCGAAAAGAACGTCGCTGCGGGCATGAAGACGCCCGAAACGTCGAAACATTTCCGCAAGTACACGGATCCTGCCACCGGCGCCGTTTCGTATATCCTCGAAACGCGGATTGCGGAAAACCAGCAGAGCTTCTACTTCACACACAACTCGATGACCGACGACGGGCGGTTCCTTCTCTTCTCGCAGTCCGGCGGCAAGTTCGGCAACAAGCGCATCCTCGGGATGGTCGATTTTCTCAAGGACGAGGTGTTCTCGCTCGACACGCCCGGCTGGATGCCTTTCATCGACCAGGCAACGGACCGCATGTACAGCGTCAGCGCCCGCGGCTTTTCCTACCGCGATCTCAAGGCGGATCCGATGAAGGACGTTTTCGTGTGCGCCATTCCGGAGGCGATCAAGGCCGAGGGGAAGACGATCTTCCGCTACTGCACCCACCTGACGCTCACGCCCGATCGGAAGAAGGCGTTCCTCGACCTCCGCATCGACGACAAGTTCGTGCAGGGCGTCGTCGATCTGGAGACGGACGCGTGGGAGAAATGGAACGAAGAGACGTTTCACATCAACCACGGCCAGCTCAATCCCGTCGACGGCGATCTCGCGCTTTGCGCCTACGAGTGCGTGCCCTGGACGGACACGAAAGGCGTGAAGCACGAGGGGCTCGTCCGCGAGAACGGCGTCTATCCACGTCTGCAGCTCATTTCGAAAGGCAAGCGGCAGATGATTCCCGCGAAGCCGAAGAACACGGCGTCGCACGAGAAATGGACGGCGGACGGCAAGGGGTTCTACTGGTGCGGCCGGGGCGTGTGGTATCACGATCTCGCGACGGGCGAGCAGACAAATCTCGTGCCCTTCCACGCGTCGCACGCCACGATGACGGCAGACCTCCGTTACGGCGCGTTCGACCATCCCGGCGGCAAACGCTACTACCGCGGCCAGCCGTGGAAGATCGCTTTCTGGAACCGCGATCTCAACAAGGGCGTGTGGATTTTCTCGGATCTCCCGGCCTACAACACGCCGGAGAATCCGTCGAAGCTGCACCCCGATCCGCACCCCCAGTTCGTCTGCCGTGACCGCTACATCGTCTCCACCGTCAACCACGGCGACGGGCGCATGGATATCGCAGTGACGCCCGTCGCGCCGTTGGCCGTCCTCACTGCGGAGAAAGGCGCCTCGGTGCTTCTGCCGCAGCGTTTGTCCGATTTGTGATGCTTCGGCAGGACGACGCCTCGTGGTATGATCTTCGCATGAGTAATGCCCCTCACAAACGCCGCTGGTTCCAATTCCGATTGCGGACAATGCTGATCGCAATCTTAGTGATCAGTCTGCCGCTGTCGTGGCTTGGGGCCAGATTGCAGAAGGCGAGGGCGCAAAGGAAGGCGGTGAAGGCGATTGAGCGGACGGGGGGGCACGCAAATTATTTGCCGGTAAAGGAATCACCTTCCCAGTGGATGCATGAGTTTCTCGGGAACAGTCTCTTTGGTGATGGGAATTTCTTTGGTGATGTCTATCTGATGTCCAGTGGACGCGACTTCGGCGACGACGAGGCCACGTACTTGAAGACGCTCGCTAATCTTGAGTGGCTCTCCCTTACCCGCACGGAAATCACCGACGCCGGGCTGGAGCATCTCAAAGGACTGACAAATCTTCGGGAACTCCACCTTGACAACACGCAAGTCACTGACGCGGGACTTGATCACCTCAAAGGACTGGCAAAACTTAAGGTGCTCTTCATCACCAACACGCACGTCACTGACGCCGGGCTGGAGCATCTCAAAGGACTGACTAGCCTTGAGACGCTCTACCTTGACAACACACAAGTCACTGACGCTGGGCTTGAGCACCTCAAAGGGCTGACTAACCTCGAGACGCTCTACCTTGACAACACGCAAGTCACAGACGCAGGGCTTAAGCATCTCAAAGGGCTGGCAAATCTTCGGGAACTCCACCTTGACAACACGCAAGTCACTGACGCGGGACTTGATCACCTCAAAGGACTGGCAAAACTTAAGGTGCTCTTCATCACCAACACGCACGTCACTGACGCCGGGCTTGAGCATCTCAAAGGACTGACTAAGCTTGTGCAACTCACCCTCGGCGGCACGCAAGTCACTGACGCCGGGCTTGAGCGTCTCAAAGGACTGACTAACCTTGCGTGGCTCTCCCTCACCCGCACGCAAGTCACGGACGCAGGGCTTGAGCATCTCAAAGGACTGACTAAGCTTGTGCAACTCTCCCTCGGCGGCACGCAAGTCACTGACGAAGGTTTCAAGAAGCTCCAAGAGGCCCTACCCACCTCCCCCTACGCCGTGTACTGAACCTCACGACTCGCTGTGACCACCCAACCTCCCAAGCCCCGCCGCTGGTTCCAGTTCCGACTGCGAACAATGCTGATCGCAATCTTGGTGATCAGTCTGCCGCTATCGTGGCTTGGGGTGAGGATGGAGAGGGCGAGGAGGCAGAGGGAGGCGGTGGAGGTGATTGAGCGGTTGGGGGGATCGGTGACTTATGCGCCCACCGAATTATCAGTCCCGAAGTGGATACTTGAGCTTCTCGGAGACGATTTCTTTAGAGACGTGGTTCATATTCTCGGCAGAGGCAACTTCGGCGACGACGAGACCGCGTACTAGAAGACACTTGCTAACCTTGAGCGTCTAGCAGCCTGTTGAACAAGTAGGTCCCGGGCGCCGCACGGGACTTTGAAGTGGAATATGGCCTGACAATTCAGGAGCCGTGTGGTGCCCGGCACCTACCAGCGCGGCACGTGCCGCGTTTTTTCAACAGGCTGCTAGCAGAGCCCAGGGTGAAGCCAACGGCGAGCTTGCGAATCTTGGCTTCATTCACCGAAGGCGGAAACAGACAGGGTTTCGCCCGGGTAGTAGCGAACCGTGCCGGCTTCTTCGCCGACGAGGAGGTCGATGACGCCGCGGCCGAGGTTCACCGGGGCGGGCGAACAGGAATGGATGCCCAGCTTGATTCGCTCGCCGTTGTAGCCCACCTGCTTCACGTAGTCGAAGACGGGCTCCGCGTTGGTGCCCACGTTGCGAAGGAGGAGGACGGAGGCTGCGCGGAAGACGCCGTAGCCGCTGGGAAGGTAGGCGTCTTCGCCGGCGGGGAAGGAGAGGCCGCGAGACGTGCCGATGAGGAGGTCGATGTCGCCGTCGCCGTCCCAGTCGTGGGCGACCAACTTGGCGCGGCCCGTTTGGCCCGCGGCCTCGTCGGCGTTGGCGGTGATGGGAGAGCCGTCCTTGAGGCAGAGCAATTCGCCGCGGTCGACGTTCTCGTCGTCGACTCGCCAGAATCGTCGCAAGAGGTTCTGCTCATCAAGGGCGACCATGCAGAGCCTGCCGCCGGTTCCCCAGTCGGTGACGGCGGGCTGGCATCGCCAAGCGAGGTGGAGTTGAAGTCCGTCGCCGTACATGAGCCGGGGTTCATCAAAGGCGGGACCGTCCTCGGACGGCAGCCCGCGGAGAAACATGTAGTCGGCCAGGATGCTGTTGAGAATGACGTCCAGGCGTCCGTCGCCGTCCCAGTCGCAGAGGGTAGGGCAGGTGTAGCCCCACATGGCCTCGCCGGGGCCCTGAATGGAGCCGCGGTAGCCGGCTTTGACATCGAGGGGGCGGCCGCCGACGGAAACACGGACGGGATTGGCGAACTCAGGGCGAGTGGAGGCGCCGATGTTCTTGACAAACAACAGGTCGCCCGCGTTGTTGCCGGCGATCAGGTCGATCAGCCCGTCTCCATCCACGTCGCCGGGGCTGAGAACGGGCAAGTTGCCCAAGGTGAGGGGCGAACTCTTGGCCAGGATCGGCTTGGGGGGCGTCGCATAGATGGGCGAACCATTCTCGGCGAATTCCTCCGAGAAGCGGTAGAACCAAACCCGTCCGCCTTCACCGACGACCAGGTTCGAAGAACCGGTCTTCGGGTCGGGGATCGCCTTGGCGCTCGGGTTGATGGCCGGGTGACGGAGGGCGACGCGCCGCCGGTCGTTGACATAGCGTTGCGGGGCGAGCGATCCGGTGAGCGGGTCGATGGCGAAATAGCGGAAGACGCCTTGTTTCTCGCAGGTGATGAGCGCAGGGGGCTGCTGCCGGCCGAGGTTGACGACGGTCATCGAGCGGACGCTGAAGAGAAACTCGCCCGGCCCCTGGCCGGTTCGTGCGACGCTTTCGACCTGATCAAGGGCGAGCGAGGAGAAACAGGCGTGGATCAGGATTCTCCGCGGAATTCCCCCTCGCCAGAAACCGGCGCCGTCGTAGGGCATGTAGGTTGCGGCGTGGTGATCTCCGGGCGGGCGGTATTCGGTCCCGTCGCCAATGGTGGAGTAGACGTGGAGTTTTCCGTCCGGTCCCACATAGGCGGCCGTTCCGCCGCCGAGGTTCCCCGGGACATCAAGATCCGACGATTCGGCGCATTTCTCAAAGGTGAGTTCGTCCTTGTCGAATTTGGAGACTAGCACCTTCTTGTTGGCGACGGCGACTGCGTAAATGGCGCCGTCCGCTAGCTGGAGGATTTCGTGAACGGGCGTTTTGCCGGTGGTCCGCGGTTCGCCATAGAGCGGCGTGCCTTGCGCATCGAATCCCGCAAAGGGGAAGAGCCGGTTCGGGCTGACGAACAGATCGTAGGGGCCTTTGCCAAAAACATCAGCCGTTCCCAAGGGGATGGCCGAGTGAAGTGCATGGCGTTCCGGACTGCAACCGATCTGGCCGCCGGGGAGAGAAGCTGCCACGGGGATCGCCTGGCCGGCGCGAAAGAAGCCGGTTGAGACGCCGTTCGGAAGGTCGGTCGCAAGACCAGGCAAGGCGAACCAAAGGCAAGCGAGGAGAAGAGTCGTCGCGACAGCAAATCGGTGCATGAAGTCGCCTGCTGGGACTGGAGGGATGAGGAGAAAACGCAATCAGCAGTGAGATCTCCTGACAATCACCCCAGCATAGCGCATGCGCGGCGGCCGATCAAGAATCGGGGGAGCCTGCAAACAGGAGAACGGCAAAGCCCGGACAGCAGGTCAAGGACCCCGGGCCAAGGAGCACGCCGGATACCGGGACAAAGGCGTTTCCAACAGGTCCGGCGCTCATCACGGCGGAGCGTGATGGCTACTATTCATGCAGACCACCTTCGAAACCGCGTCCGACTGATTGCGGCGTTTCTCAATGCAACTCCCCCGGCGCGTTCAGGATCCGTTGTGGTTCCCCTCGAGGGCCTCCAAGTGCAATCCGTTGTGGTCGAAGTTGAGGTGCAATCGTGCGCCGGCATTCTGGGCCAAGGCGCGCAACGACTTCAGTTCGGCCATTCGGATCAGGGCCGGGTGCTTCTGCAGAACGTCGGCCGCCTTGACCCGCTCGGCGTAGAGTTGGGCTTCGAGCTCGGCCTGTTGGCGGGTGGCATCGGCTTCGGCCGCCTGAGTGACGCGTCGAGCCTCGGCGGCGGCTTGCGCCTCCTTTCGGACCTTGTCGGCGCGAGAGTTGGCCTCGATCTCTTCCACTTCCGCTCGCGTTCGGGCTTCGATCAACTCGACCTGGCTGTTCCGTTCGGCGGACAGCACGCGGTTCATGATATCCTTGAGGCTTGCAGGAAAGACGAGGTCCTTCACGTCGGCGCGGCGAACCGCCACACCGTAGCCGGCGACCGATTCGGTGACATCCGACAAGATATCCTCACTGAGGCGACTGCGGTTGGTGAGAATCTCTTCCAGCGTCATGTTGACGAGCGACCGACGAGCGGCAAGCTGGACGTCGCTGTAGAGCCGGTCTTCGTAGCTGTCGACCGCGTGAATGGCGGCCTGGGCGTCGGTAACGCGGAACAGGGCGATGATGCTCACCCGGACGGAGATCTTGTCGGCGGTGAGAATCTCCTGCCCTTTGATGGTCAGTTCCCGTTCGCGCACGTCGACCAGCAAGCACTCGACCATGGGGAGGCGTTTGAAGCGGCGTCGCCGCGGCGGGATCTTGTGGCGTCCGGCTTCCAACACCTTGATCAATTTGCCGTCTTCGTAGTAGAGACCGCGATGGGTGTCCTTGATGATGAACTCGCGTCCGGCTTCGTTGATCAGCATGGTGCATCTCCTCAGTGTTGTTGGACGGCGCCTCGGAGGGGGGCAGATTCGGAGAACAAGCTTTGAGAGCCGGTAACGTCTAATCGTTCGTTCCTAGAAGGTGAACGCAGACACCATTTCGCCGCTCGCTCCTCACGCCCCGCCGAGGCGGAACAGCCGACCGGGGAATCGAACCCCGCCTTGCAGACGCGACGTCTGCCGTGCGTCCCAGCACACCCGCAGGCTGTAGTCGAAACATGAAGCAAGAACCGAAAAGTATGAGATGGGGCTTGATCCAATGCAAGAGTTTTCGAGGAGGAAATGGCACGGATGCTCCAGAGGGTGGAGTTATCGCACGGGCGGGGCGATGGCCCGCAATTCGGGGGGGGCAGTGCTTTTCTGCTCGGTCAGAGGCGGACTGTCACAAGAGTGTCCGTTGTCCGAAGTTGACCCTGCCCCCTGCCCCCGCGCCCCTGCCGCCTCTGCGGCCCGCCTGCCAAGAATCTCGCCCTCGAAGCGCTGCGGCTGATGGCAACCGCTTCTGTGCAACAGCCGCTAGTTGGACGAGGTTCAGAAGAAATAACAGTTGGGCAGGGCCTGCTTGAGCTTCTTGACGGCTTGCTCGCCTGCTTGAGTTTTGTCGACGTACAGACCTCGGAGGTTGGTCAACTTCGTGAGATGCTCAACTCCTGCATCAGTGATCTCAGCACCTCCGAGTCCCAGCATTACGAGGTTGGTCATCTCTCCGAGACGCTCGATCCCTGCCTCATCGATCTTCGTGCCGTTGAGTTTCAGTACCTCGAGATCTGCCAGGCCTGTGAGATAATCCAGCCCTGTGCCGGTAATTGGGGCGCCGTCGAGGTCGAGAGTTACAAGAGACGAAAGGCCTCGCAGATGCCTCAGCCCGGAATCGGTGATTTGGGTGTTCGATAGATCGAGATATTTCAGGTTCGTTACCTCTGCAAGTCCCGCCAATTCAGCGTCGGTGATCTGGCTCCCGCTGAGGCGGAGTTCGTTCAACGAGGGAAAGCCCTTCAATTGCTCCAGCCCGGTCTCGGTGATCTGGTTCCCGCCGAGGTCAAGCCTTCTCAAGGAGGGAAGCTCCTTCAGATGTTCCAGCCCGGCCTCGGTAACTTGCGTGTTCTTCAGATCCAGAACATCCAGGTTTGCCAGCCCTGCAAGATACTTCAGACCTTCGTCGGTAACCTGGGTGTTGTTAAGCGTCAATGCAGTGATGTAGTCGGCCAACTCGACGAGATGCTTCAACTGAGCGTCGGTTGCCTGCCGCATGACGACACCGTCGATACTGCGGACGCCAGCGTCGCCCGGATAGCCATATCGCTCCTCTGGCCAGGCGGGAGCATCCCCTGGGTTCTCTTGCCACCGAACCCGACCGCCGACCTTCTTGATCCAAAACGCAGTGTCGACCACATCCTGGGCCGCTTGGTGCCGCTCAGTTGCGGTCCGCCACCAGGCGCCGAACCAGCTCAGCCCGGCACTGGCCAGGAGCATGAACAGGAGGAACGTCCTCAGCCTGAACTGAAACCATCTGCGGCGTTTAGAAAGCTCAGCGGTCATTGTGATCCTTCTGATGGTTTGCGGTTGCCCGGACGTCCCCTTTTCCCTGAAGGTGTGCGTCGCGAAACATGAGTCGGGCACCGATGGCCGCTTGCCCCATTCTGACGGCCGGGCGCAAGCGAATCAAGCCACAGGGCTCTGGAGTGGAACGACTTGGAGGATGGGGCTTGCAGGAAGGGTGTAGGCGAGTCTTGACAACGTCCGCGTCGGCGCACAAGATGACCCCGGCATTGCGTGCTGCAGCGTGCATCTGGCGACTCGTATCGCCAGTTTCAAGAGTTGTCCCCACGGCCAAGGAGCTATTGCCATGAAATCGTCCCGTATCCTTCTGACCCTGGCGCTTCCCCTCGTTCTTTCCGCCAGCTTCGTTTCCGCCCAGGAGATTACCCAGTGGTCGGAAACCGGCTGGGTCGACTTGTTCAACGGGAAGGACCTAAGCGGCTGGCAGACGACCGGGAACTGGATCGTCAAGGACGGCGTCGTGACGCTGCACCCGCGCGAGGGCGAAACGGGATGGCAACGGTACGACGCCTATTTGACGTCGGACAAGACCTACAGCGACTTCGTCCTGGAGGTGGACTTCAAATTCGAGCCCGAGGGCAATTCCGGCGTGTTCCTGCGCGTGGGCGACCTCAAGGACCACGTGACCAGCGGCATGGAGATCCAGGTTCTCGACACCCATCACCTGGAGAAGCCGGGCAACCACGACTGCGGAGGGCTCATCCGCACCACCGCGCCGTTCGTGAACGCGGTGAAGCCGGCCGGCGAGTGGAACCGCTACCAGATCGTGATGAAAGACACGCACCTGGTCGTGTTTCTGAACGGCGAACTCATCCAGGCTCTCGACCTCAGCCGCTCGGCCATGAAGGACCGCCCGCGGTCCGGCTACGTCAGCTTTCAGGATGAAGCGAAGGTGGTCTCCTACAGGAATATCCGGATCAAGGAATTGAAGTGATCGGGGATAAGGAATAGCGAAGTTTTTCTGAGTTTTTCTCGATTCCGTGTCGTATTTGCAATGCCGTTGACCATGTACTCATTGGCGAAGAGGTGTGAGTCGAGGCATTCCCAAAACCGGAGAAGGAGAAAAACGATGACTCGCGTGAAGAAAATTTTGTTGGCAGGGGCACTGGGGGCAATCGTGTTCGCTTCCGTTGGGGCTTCCGAGTCGAAGGCTCAGGGTTTCGGGCTCTACATTGGCAACGGTTCCTTCGGCCTAAAACTTGGCGGCCATCATGGTCCGCACCATGGTTGGCACCCCGGTCCGCACCATGGTTGGCACCCCGGTCCGCACCATGGCTGGCATCCTGGTCCGCACCATGGCTGGCATCCTGGACCGTTCCCCGGGCCGCACCCCGGGCCGCACCCCGGGCCGTTCCCTGGGCCGTTCCCTGGGCCGCATCCTGGGCCGCATCCTGGACCGTTCCCGCACCCTTGAATTGGACGATGCCCATAAAAAAACCCCGCCGGCCAGCGCCGGCGGGGTTTTTGTTGTCGTGGACACTCCGCTGGATCATAGAGCCAAACGAGTGCTTTGACAGGATTCAGAGTTGGGGGTAGGGGGTTGCTGGAATGCACGCTTTCGCGTGTAGAAGACAGCCTGAAGGCTGGACTCCAACGGACGGACCGCCTCAGAAATCCACCTGCAGAACAACCTGCCCCTTTTGGTCGTTGCCGAGGTTCGTATTTGCCGGATCAGGCACTTTTCCTTTCTTGCCGGCGCCGCTGCCGTAGTTGGTGGTCTCATACGCCACCATGACCTGGCAGTGTTCGTGGAAATGGTAGGCAAGACCAGCAATCACCATGTCGTAGTAAGCATCGGCGGCGACGCGAGCGTCGACATCCTGATTGAAATGGTCGTAGCGGCCCACGAGCGACCATTTTCTCTCACAGCCGATAGGCAGTCGAATGTCTCCGAATACGGAGTACCCTTCAGTATCGAGGGCATTGCCGGCTGCATCCACCCACGATCCTGACGCGTTGCCCTTGGTCGTGAAGTATTGCCCGACGAAGATCAGCCACGGGTTCTGGTAGCTGAGCATCGCCATGTTGACGTCGTAGTCGGGCCAACCGGCGGCATATTCGGCATTTCCTTCTCCGTGGATGCCGAAATAGCTCAACTGCAGACCGGGCAGGGCCTCGGGCAGGGGCCGTACCGTAAGCCGGCCTTCAATCGCCTTGTTGTTGTTCTCTTCCGCGGCGTGATATCCCGATCCGTTGTACACACCCACGTGCCAACTCCCGTAACGGCCGTCATAGTGATCGGAGCCTATCCGCTGCTCGGCGCACGCCACTTTGCCACCGAGGTTGCCGCGAAGGCTGACGCCCAGGTCGGCGGAATTGAAAACCCCCGCCCGCTCGATCGGCATGGTCCCCTGGCAGCGATAGGGGTTGATATGCTCTTCGAAGTCGAGCCAGGGGATGTGTCCCAGTCCAACTTCCTACCGCATGTCTGTCAGATAGCCGAAATCACCCGGTCGCAGTTCGGCGTAGTAGTACTTCAGTCGCACTTTCCAATCGCCCGTGCTATCCTGGTGCGCGTCGGGAGTGACTCGTGCGTGGAACCAGGGGGTGATCTTCTTTTTTGACGGTCAGATATCCCCGGGTGAGTTTGAATTCGTTGTAGCCCGTATCCTCGTAGTTGAACTCAGGGGCATCGCCATAGGAGTAGTCCAGATAGCCGGTCATGCCGATCTTGACTCCCTTGAGTCCTTTGTACGGGCCCAACTCCTTGTCTTTGAATTCCTTCATGTACTCATCAACGATTTCCTGAACGCGCTCCTCGCCGACGTGATCGCTGCCGTACGCAGCATCTTCGACAGGCATCGGCGTTACGAATCCCGTCAGGATGATACTGTCCTCGGGTTGGACGCTGGTGTACGGCGGCGTTGTCGGCGGCAAGAGCTGAGGAACGCTGTCGGACACGAAATAGGAAGTTTCAGGGCTCGACCCCGATTGCGCGACGCCTTGGGCCGGGATCTCGGACGGGACCGCCCAAAACATCATCGCGGCCAGCCCCCACATGAATCGCCAGGAATTGTTTTGCATATCAATTGTTCCTTCATCGCGTCCGCTTCGTCGCCCTGCAGCAGTACACCAGAGCGAGTTTCTCACTATGGCCCTTGAGGGACGGGGAGTGCCTTGAGAGCGTAAAGTCCCCGCAATTTTCACATCGACAGGCAGGACTGACAGTTGTGTTAGAACCCGGTAATCCGAACAAACCGAGACAAAGCGAACCCGTCCAAGCGACACCACCCGTTTTTCCTGAAACAGCATGGCATTCGTCAGAACCGGCAACCCCGGAATAATCAGTCCAACCTGCCTGGACGAAACAAGTCATTCCACGCAACGGGACGCTCCCCTCTGGTCCAAGACGACTTCTTGCCAAGCTGCGACGTGCCGAAACGACCCCGGACTGACGGGCTTGTGGGGAGGCGGCCAACCGGTGCAGGTCGGCCCTCCGAGCAGGTGGTTCGACCGAACCGGCCATTCGCGGTAAGATGCCAGGAAGCCTTTTGTATGTCCCACCAGTCAATCACGACGTTAGGAACATGAATGAAGCGAGTGGAAAGGACGCGGGTGCGCGAGACAGCCTGGCTCGGGACCGCACGTGCCTTGCCAAAGAGCGTACGCTGCTGGCTTACATGCGCACAGCGATCATGCTGCTTGTCTCGGGGATAACGTTTGTCAAACTCTTCGGTGCGGCCCCCTGGCTGCGGATAGGAGGCTACCTCCTTCTGCCCATCTCTGTCGTCACGGGGCTGTACGGGTATATGCGCTACAAGAAGATGAGTGCCCGGATCGACAGATCCGTTTAGTTCCCCGACCAGGAATGACATTGAGACCCTCACGCACGCTACCAGCCACCGAGTAATCCGCATCGTTCCGACCGCTGCCCCATCAGACCACCGACTCTTCGCCCCCCCGTTGAACACGAGACAGACCGCACGCTTACGTCCCACAGGTAACAGGCGGCCACTGTCCGTTTGTGGGTTTACGGTTGAACTTGGATCGACCGGTACGCCCGGCGAGACCGCGTGCTGAAGCATGAGGAGATTCCATGGACCGATTCAGAGTTCGGACACACGTTGGCGACTACGTGCTGACCACCGTGTTCGCCTTGCTGGCCTTTGTGGGCCTCCATCTGGCTCGTCTCTACAGTTATCTCCTCTTCCATACTCTGGCGGAGATCTTCAGCATCATTGTCGCTTGCCTGGTGTTCGCCGTCTTCTGGAACGCCCGCAGGTTTCTTGATAATGCCTGCTATCTGTTCATCGGCATCGCCTACCTCTTTGTAGCCGCGATCGACCTGACGCATACTCTGGCGTTGGAGAAGATGAATATCTTCGACGGATTCACCGACGATCTCGCCATCCAACTCTGGATTGGCGCTCGATATATTCAGAGCCTGTCGCTGATTGCGGCGATGTTGTGTATTGGCCGGCGAATCGTTCCCGTGTTTGTCTTCGGCGCCTACACACTTCTGGTGGCCATTCTGTTTTTGACCATCTTCTACTGGAGAGTCTTTCCAACGTGCCTGGTGCCACACGTGGGACTCACTCGATTCAAGGTTCTCAGCGAGTACATCATCTGCGTCCTTCTGTTGATCAGCCTTGTCCTCCTGGTGCTGCGCCGAGCCGAGTTTGACAAGGTCGTGTTTCGCCTTCTGGCAGCTTCGATTGTCGCGACCATTCTTGCAGAACTCGCTTTCACGGCATACGTGGATGTTACCGGCTGGCCGAACGCACTGGGCCACTACCTGAAGATCGTTTCGTTTGCGCTCGTTTACCTGGCGTTCGTCGAGGTCGGCCTCAGGAAACCACAGGCAATCCTCTTTCGCAACCTGCAGAAGGCCAAGGAAGCCGAACAAGCCGCCAACCGAGCCAAGAGTGATTTTCTTGCGAACATGAGCCACGAGATCCGTACCCCCATGAACGCAATCATCGGCATGACCGATCTTGTGCTCGACACCAAGTTGGCCCCGAGCCAGCGTGAGTATCTGCGCACGGTCCAGGAATCCGGTGATTCTCTGCTCACGCTCATCAACGACATTCTCGACTTTTCCAAGATCGAAGCCGGGAAGCTCGAATTGGACTCCGTCCCGTTCGATCTCCGGGAGCGAATCGGCGACGTTCTCAAGACGCTCGCCTTGCGGGCGCATGCAAAAGGGCTTGAGCTGGCCTGCCGCATCGACGCAGCCATTCCGGAATCCGTTACGGGCGATCCAGCCCGCCTCGGCCAGATTGTCACCAACCTCGTGGGCAACGCAACGAAGTTCACCGAGAAAGGCGAGATCGTCGTCGATGCGGTTCTGCGGTCGCAAACGGATTCCCAAGTCGTCGTTCAGTTCTCGATCTCGGATACGGGCATCGGAATTCCGGAAGAGAAGATCAAGACCATTTTCCAGGCGTTCAGCCAGGCCGACGCATCCACAACACGCCGCTACGGCGGAACGGGGCTTGGACTGACCATCTGCGAACGCCTCGCGCAACTCATGGGCGGGCAGATCTGGATCGAGAGTAAGGCAGGCGAGGGAACGACTGTCCGTTTCACGGCCTCCTTCGGTCGCCCCGTTCCCGACAAACCGGCCAAGGCGACCGTGGGCGCCGACGACATGGCCGATGTCCGAGTCCTGATTGTGGATGACAACGCCACAAATCGCCGTATTCTCGAAGAACTGATTCGCAGTTGGGAGCTGCGTCCCACAAGTGTGGACGGCGCAACTGCAGCGATCGAGACCCTCGAAGAGGCGGTGCAGGCAGGTGATCCTTATCGCATTGTGCTCTCCGATCTCAATATGCCGGATGTCGATGGTGCCCGTCTCGCTCAGCAGATCCGGCAGAATCCCGAGTGGCGTGCAACGCCTGTGATCATTCTAAGTTCCGGCGCCCGAGCCGAAGACATACGGCGCTGCGAAGAAGCAAAAGTGACGGCCCAATTGATGAAGCCGGTGAAACAATCGGAATTACTCAACACGATCGCCTTATCATTGGGCCTGACTGCCGCGTCGGATGCGGTTCCGGAACCGGCTCGGGCAGCACGCACCTTGAGGCCGTTGAACATCCTTCTGGCCGAAGACAGCCTCGTGAATCAAAGGCTCGCGCTGGGATTGCTCAAGAAGTACGGCCACTCCGTCACGGTGGCCAACAACGGCAAGGAGGCGGTCACCGCCGTAGCATCGGAAAACTTCGATGTCGTTTTGATGGACGTTGAGATGCCCGAAATGGACGGATATGAAGCAACGGCGGTCATACGAGTCCAGCAGCGCCAGTCCGGCACCCATGTTCCGATCATCGCAATGACGGCCCACGCCATGAAGGGAGATCGAGAGCAATGCCTGGAATCCGGCATGGATGACTACATCTCCAAGCCGATTCGGATCCAGCAACTGCTCGACAAACTCGAATCGGTTCTCAACAGGCGAGAAACATGTTCATTCGTAGATCCTTCCAAACTCGATGATGCTGGCGACCTCACCCCATGAGATTGAGGGCAATTCATCGTGGCAAGCATCTCCGACACCGGCGTAGAATTGCATCAACGTGTTTTCCATTATCGCAACGAGCTTTCTATTCCACAGCGATCAACTTGTGCCAGAAGGAACGGTAGTCCAACGATAACAAGCTAGCCTGATCTGCCGTGACATACAACTGGCGCAGTTCCAACAGCGTTTCAGATCGCGCGTTGCACGACGCAGGGGCCCTAAGATTCGGGGCCTTCGTCCTAAATGGACTTGCGTGATTCCCGGAAATGCCTTCCCATTCGGCACTGCGTGTCCACACGCCGGGAGGACGTGTCTCCAAGGATTCAGGGATTCTGCGGCGTGAAGCCAAGCAGTGGCACACGGTCTCCTGAAATCGTGCAAGGTCATTTAGATAGACGGGGAGCAACGTTTCTATTTGCCCGGTGAAGTCGCCGATGCTACGATATCGGCCACCGCCGGGAGGCAGCAAGTAGGCTGTCTTTTCCCCCTCAAATACTAACCCCCAATTCACAAACGCCCCTAAGGACCAGTCCCGCTATTCTCGACAACGTGGACTGCGAGGCAAAAACCAATGACCAATTCAGCACACACGTGGCTTCTTCTCGCGGTTCTACTTTCGCCGGCGCTCGCGTCGGCAGAAACGAGCCGTGTTTCTCCGACGCGAAGCAAGCACTTTGCCGCCGACTCCCTTCGCGGCACACTGGCACGCGATCACGCCTCGCGACTCGTCCACTTCCGGGGAGCCCAGGACCGCACCTATGTGGCTTACCTGGATCACTATCACGACGTGATGGTCGCGTGCTACGACCACGACCAGGGCGATTGGCTTGGCCCGGTGCGGGTGGATTGTGCACCGATTCGCGATGGGCACGCAGCCCCGGCCATCTTCGTCGACTCAAAGGGGTTCCTTCACACGTTCTCAGCTCGGGGAGCCATTCGCCACTGCCGCAGCAAACGGCCCGAGGATATCACCGAGTGGGAATCGGCCCAGTTGATCGGGCCGCAAGACAAGTCGCTGACCTACACCTACCCCGTCGAAACGCCTCAAGGCGACCTGCTGCTGTTCTATCGCCTGGGCGGCGCGGGCGGCAACTCGCCGCTGGTCGTCAGCCGGAGTTCCGATCGCAGCGCCACGTGGGCGTCTCCTCGCATCCTCGTCGACTACGGCATGAACCACGGTTCGGGAAGCGTCAAGATCGGCGACGCCGTGTATGACGCGCAAACCGCCCGAGTCCACCTGGTGATCAAGGAGCGCGACAATACGGGGCCCGGCGTGAAATGGCGAGCCCACTATTGCCAATACGATCCGGCTGCCGATTCCGTGTTTGCCCTCAACGGCGCCAACCTCGGCAAGACCGCCAGCCGCGAGGCGTTGGGAAAAAACGACTGTCTGCTGCCTGCGGCGGCCGACATGGCCCTCGCCGGCGGACGGGTCTATCTGCTCATGCGCCCGAAAGGCTGGATCCTCGGCAAGATCGAAGACGGCCGGTTGGCCCAGCGGGACTTGCCGACCCTGCAAGACGCCGCACAGGCCATCCTGTGCATCCCGGCGAAAGACGATTGGAGAATCTACGGTTACCGAAAGTGCGAACCGACGACTCCTTATCCAACGCAAGGCAACCTGCTGATATGGCGCAGCCGCGACGAAGGCGCGACGTGGGATCAAGGCCAAGTCCTGGTGGACAACGCGGCCCTCGACCACGGACTGCTCGGCCTGAACCTGGTTCGCCGCCCGCCGACCATGCAGAAATCCCCCGAAACCACGGGCCCGATGATCCTGTTCCAAGAGGCCTTCGGCATGTCGTACGGACGTGAACTCCGAGGCCCGGACGGATCCACCTTCTCCGACATGCAGCTTCGCTTCAACAAGAAGCTCTACGCCCTGAATGCCGAACACGCCTTCGTCACTCGGGGCACACCGTTCACATTCTCCGGCTACAGCGACGGGCGTGACGGCCCGCCCGCCGGCCAGGCCCCCGGGCCACGCGCATCGTTTCAACTGCGGTGAGAGGGACGACAGCGTTTCCGCTCGCGGGAGCGGCGTCGGAGAGAGACGGTGGGACCAGTACCGAGCATGGCTGATGCAGGAACAAACTTACCAATACCATGGCAAACGAAAGCAGACCAGGCGTTTCCGCGGAGACGACTCCTCAAGAGCCCACACGAGCCTCCCACCCGACAGACCGCTCATGCCTGCCTAGAATGGGCTGCGTGCTTGTCGGAATAGCCCTCCTCGGATTGCTCGCACCGCTGATGTGGTCGGCTGGCGATGCAATGTGGCAAGCGAGTCGACGTATGCAATGCGTCAACAACCTCAAGCGAATCGGAAAGGCGCTGCACGCTTACCACGACCGCTGGAATTGCTTTCCGCCCGCCTATGTCGTCGGTGACGACGGGCGGCGGATGCATAGTTGGCGAGTGCTTGTCCTGCCGTACCTGGGGGAACAATCGCTCTACCGGCAATATCGATTTAATGAGCCGTGGGACAGTCCGCGCAATCTGGAGGTGGCGAGACAAATGCCGGCCGTATTCCACTGCCCCGAAGACTGGCAAAGTGGACCGTGCGACACCAGCTACGCCATGCTGGTGGGACCAGGAGCCTTCTCCGAAGGCCCGACGTCGACGACCCGCGACGACTTCACCGACGGGCTGAATGTAACCCTTGCGGTTGCCGAAGTCTCGGGCCTCGCAATTCGCTGGACACAGCCCCGAGATCTCGACACGGAGACAATGACCTACGTCATCAATGACAACGCAGCGATTGGCCCGGTGAGCAATCACTACAAGGGAGCCGACTTCCTGTTTGCGGATGGACAGGTCCATTTCATTGCAGACCCCACAGTCTTTGACGAAACAACACCCGAGCAACTCCGCGGCCTGGTCACGAGGGCGGGCGGAGGGCAGAACGATTTCTGACGAAGCAAGCACATCAGCGTGGCATTTCCCCGAAGACGTTTCCAACTCATTTTCGCCGAGATGGCCACCTGATGCGGGGGCGGGGGATTGAAATGCGGGAGAATTGGTGGAAACTCAGGGAGATTGAAAATGAGCACAACCCCAGCAATTGTTCGTAGCTCGATCTCCGGTTTGATCCGCGACTTTCCATAGTTTACGGAGCCCCCCCATGGTCCATTTCAGATTGCCGCTTGCGGCTGTTTCCGCTTCTCTTCTGGCCGTTGCTCTGCTTGCGACGGAAACCGCCGCGGCACAGCCCCGCGTCGACTTGGCCGGGCCGTGGCAGTTTCAACTCGATCCAACCGACCGCGGCCGGGCGGAGAAATGGTTCGCCCGGGATCTGTCCGACCGGATCGAGTTGCCCGGCTCGCTTCAGGAGCGGGGATTTGGCGACGAGGTGGCGCTCGACACACCGTGGATTGGCGGGATTATCGACCGGTCGTTCTTCGATTCGCCTCGCTATGCACCCTACCGCGAGCCCGGCAACATCAACTATCCCTGCTGGCTTCAGCCGGAGAAGTACTACGCCGGCGCGGCGTGGTACCGGCGATCGATCGATATTCCGGACGAGTGGGCGGGCAAGCGAATCGTGCTCTCCCTGGAACGGGCCCACTGGGAAACGACGCTATGGGTCGATGGCGAGGAGGTCGGGTCCTGCAATGCCCTGGGAGTTGCCCACATTTACCAACTGCCTCGGGGACTCGCGGCAGGTTCACACCGCCTGACGGTGCGCGTCGACAACCGGATGATTGTCAACGTGGGCCCCAACTCGCACAGCGTGAGCGATCACACCCAATCGAACTGGAATGGCCTGACCGGCAAACTGGAATTGACCGCCACCGACGCCGTCTGGATCGACCAGTTGCAGGTCTACCCCGACGTGGAACACAAGACGGCACGGATTGTCGCATCCATCGGCAACGCGACGGGCCGGCCGGTGCGGGGAAGCCTTCAGATCTCTGCCGCGTGCGGCGATCAACGGGTCGGGCCGGTGTCGATCGACTTCACGGCCGAGGGCACAACCACCACGGCGACGGCCGAGCTTTCGATGGGCGATGGCGTGCAGCTCTGGGACGAGTTCCATCCATCCCTCTACCGTTTGGCGGCAACCCTTGCGGCCGGCAACTTCCACGACGTGCAGAACGTCACGTTCGGGATGCGGAACATCGCGGCCGAAGGCACTCAGTTCGTACTGAACGGTCGGCCGATCGCCTTGCGTGGCACCCTCGACTGTTGCATCTATCCGCTCACCGGCTATCCGCCGACCGATGTGGCTTCATGGCAGCGGGTGATCCGAATCTGCAAGGCCCACGGGCTGAATCACATCCGCTTCCACTCCTGGTGCCCGCCCCAGGCGGCTTTCGAGGCGGCCGATCAGCTCGGGTTCTACTTCCAGGTCGAATGCTGCTCCTGGGCCAACCAGGGCGCGACAATCGGCAACGGCGATTCCCTCGACGCCTGGCTCTACACCGAGGCCGACCGGATTCTCAAGGCCTACGGGAACCACCCTTCATTCCTGTTGATGCCTTACGGCAACGAGCCCGCCGGGCCGGATCGAGGGGGCAAGTTCCTGGGGCCCTGGGTGACCCATTACCGCCAAAAGGATCCGCGCCGGCTCTACACGTCGGCGGCCGGCTGGCCCATGATTCCTGAGAATCAGTACCACAACGTGCCCGCTCCCCGGATCCAGCAGTGGGGCCAGGGCCTGGCCAGCCGGATCAATGCCAAACCTCCGGAGACCATGACCGACTACACCGACTTCATCTCCCGCTACACCGTGCCCGTCGTGTCCCATGAGATCGGCCAGTGGTGTGTCTACCCGAATTTCGACGAGATTCCCAAGTACAAGGGCGTGCTCAAGCCGAAGAACTTTGAGATCTTCCGCGACTTCCTCGATCAGAACCAGATGGGTGACCAGGCCCGCGACTTCCTCATGGCCTCCGGCAAGCTCCAGGTGCTCTGCTACAAGGAAGAAATTGAGTCCGCTTTGAGAACGCCCGGTTTCGGCGGCTTCCAGTTGCTTGACCTGCACGACTTCCCGGGCCAGGGCACGGCCCTGGTGGGTGTCCTCGATCCTTTCTGGGATTCAAAGCCCTACGTCACTCCCGAGCAGTTTCACCGGTTCTGCGGTCCTACGGTTCCCCTGGCCCGGCTTCCCAAACGGATCTTCACAAGCGAGGACCGGCTCACGGCGCAGGTTGATGTTTATCACTACGGTGCGGCCGATCTGCATGAGGCGGTCGTCACGTGGCAGGTTGTCGGTGAAGACGGAAGCGTGGTGGAGAAAGGCCGGTTCCCGGCCCAAACAATCCCAACCGGCGCACTAACCACGGCCGGTTCGATCGAGCTTGAATTCAAGAAGGTAACGCAGGCGGGACGGTTTCGCCTGACGGTCGGCATCGAGGCGGCAAAGGCCGAGAACGATTGGGATCTCTGGGTCTATCCGCCAGCGGCGCCCGCTCCCGAGCCGGAGGGTGTGACGATTGCCAGCGAGTTGGACGACCAGGCGATCGCCGTCCTGAAGTCGGGCGGTCGCGTCCTGCTGATGATTCCACCGGCATCGGTCAAGACGGAATCGGTCCTGGGCTTCTCGTCGGTGTTCTGGAATACGGCCTGGACCCACAACCAGCCGCCCCACACGCTGGGTATCCTCTGCGATCCGTCCCACCCAGCCCTCCGCAAGTTTCCCACGGAATTCCACACGAACTGGCAATGGTGGGACCTGATCCATGGTGCGTCGGCCATGATGTTGGGCGGGCTGCCATCGAAACTGCGACCGATCGTACAACCGATTGACACCTGGTTCGAAGCTCGCCGGCTGGGACTGCTGTTCGAAGCCCGGGTGGCAGGAGGCCGTCTCCTGGTCTGCTCGATGGATCTCCGGCGCGATCTCGCCTCGCGCCCCGTTGCCCACCAGATGCGACAGAGCTTGCTCAATTACATGGCCGGCGCGAGATTCGATCCCCAGGTGGAAGTCGACGTCGAGGCCATCCGAGCCCTGAGCCGGCCCCTCGCACCACTCCAACGGCTCGGTGCAACGATCTCGGCCGACGACGCCCAGTCCGGCTACCCGATCGAGAACGCCATCGACGGGGATCCGAAGACGATCTGGCACACGAGTTGGGGTGAGGGAGCGGCAGGCTATCCGCACTCGATCGTACTCGACCTCAAGGGACCCTGTTCGGTGGCGGGCCTCAGCTATCTTCCTCGCCAGGATCAGGCGAACGGGCGGATCGACCGGTTTGCGATCTTCGTCAGCGCCGACGGGCGGGCATGGGGTGACCCGGTCGCCGAGGGCCGCTGGGCCAACGACCGTGAATTGAAAACGGTCCGGTTCCCGCAACCCCGGAATGCGCGTTACGTGAAGCTTGAAGCCCGAAGCGAAGTTCGCGGTCAGATCTTCGCCTCTGCGGCCGAAATTAACGTTCTTCTGGAGAACGCGGGCGCGATCCCCTCGGCCGGGACGGTGAAATGAGACATTGGCAGCCCCGGAAGGAACTCGCATTTCGCCGTGAAGGCTGATAGGGCAATAGAGCACGAAGCCAATCGCAATGGTTGCCGGCGTTTCCCCATTGCTACGCTGAAGGCGTAGACGGCGGGCCGCCTGACTCGTCAGCCGGATCGAAGATCAGCTCGCCCCCCCGTTTGGTCCCCACAGGCATGCGTCCGTTCCGGAACACTGCAAGGGTTGGTTTTCATTCTGGCCTGCCCTGCATCGGTGCATTCTTACCACGTAATGTTGCCTCGCGGCGACGCTTCGCGTTCTGTGCCGCATGGCTCCCTGATTGTTTCGAGATTTTGGAGTAAAGACTCCAACTCGCGTGCTATCCTTGTGGTGTTCTTCAAGACGGTTCTGACGTAAATTGAGCGGACCACCGAGGCTATGAGCAACTATCCTTACCCGGAACCACACACCTTCGGGGCGCCGCGCCGTGTTGTGATCACCGACGCGGAGGCATTTCAGATGCCGTGCAAGTGCGTCGTGTGCGGGAGCGACGAGGTGTCACTGCTGACCTACACCCAGGACCACGTGCCGCTGATCGGCCCCGGGATCGGACTTGTTCGGACCACGCCGGTTTCGCTGCCCTACTGTGCCGAGCATGCCCGGGCGTTTCGAGGCCGCTTCCGCAACCTGCGGGTTGCTCAAGGCGTCGCCGGTGCCCTTCTCATTGCGGGTTGGATTGTCGGTTGCTCGAAATCGTTTCGTGCCGTACTTGGCTGGGATCCGGGACCGGGTCTCGGCGACGCCATGTTCTGCGGTTCCGTGTTTCTGTTTCTTGCTGCGACGGTATTCTTGATCAAGCCGTTCCTGTACGATGCTTACTTCAAGCGGTTCGGAAACCGACTCGCGATCAAGAGTCACTCCGAGATATTCATCAAGGATGTGATCGAGGCGAACCGGCAGATCGCCCGATCGCCGTCGGTCCAATGCGTCCATTGACCGCGCAAGAAACACGTCAAGCCGGACACACCTGGCAGACTGAGTAACTACCAGCAGCAAGCCACACACTCTTCCTGGCAGTTCCGGTCCTTTGAGTCGTATTTCCGGGGGGGAAGACTTCTGCTATGGTACGGCTCCCAAACAAGGAGTCCCAACATGCGAAGGCTTAAGGCGGCTGCCCTACTCGCACTTGCCCTCATCACATCCGGCTGCACCCTGGCGGAGGGGCTCTTCTGGGCCGGCGGACACGAGTACTACAGCGAGGGGTCAGATTACGACTCGCGGACCCGGCACTTTGACGCGGAACACGATCGCTGGAAGCAGTACGAAAACGAGTATTAGACGATCTAAATGGTCTTGCACGATTCCAGGAGATCGTGTGCCACTGCTCGGCCACACGCCGCAGAATCCATAAATCCTTGGAGACACGTGCTCCCGGCGTGTGGACAAGCAGTGCCGAATGGGGCGGCATTTCCTGGAATCACACAAGTTCATTTGGCACAGGCCTTGGAAGCCCGGTCAAACGTAGCAATCGTCACCGCGGAGCGTGAGGGCTCCTATTCTTGAAATGCGGCAGCCAGAAACGCGGTTAGTTTCTTCTCGTCCAGCTTGCCATCGGTGCGGACTCCGGAACAGACGTCGACCCCGAATGGGTCGACGGCTCTGACGGCCTGGGCAACGTTGGATGGGTTCAGCCCACCGGCGAGGAAGACGGGGACGGACGCCCGCTGGCAGATTCTGCGACTGAGCGTCCAATCGTGGGTCCGCCCCGTGCCGCCAAGCTCCTTGATTGCCAACTGTTGATTGCCCGAGTCGAGCAGGAGCCCGTGAACGCCCTGTCCGGAGATGCGGACCGCTTCCTCAACGGACTCCTCTCCCGTGACATGAATGACCTGAACGATCGAGATGCCGGGCAAGGCTCGTCGAAGGTCGCAGTAGACGCCGCGGTCCACGCGATCGACCAACTGCAACGTGTTCGCCCGGCACCTCCGCTGCTGCTCGATAATCGCGTCGGCCCGGACTTCGCTGGTCAGCAGAAACGACGCTACGGAAGGCGGGACGGTGTCGGCAATCTCAGCGATCCTGGACTCGGGGATGACGCCAGGGCCGCTCGGCATCTTGGAAACAAGTCCGAGTGCGGCGGCGCCGTGCCCAATGGCCATGCGGGCTTCTTCGATGGTGCTGATGCAACAAATCTTGACCCGCATGCGGTTGGTCTTCCAAGGTGGTGTTTGCCTCCGCGGAAGCAGCTAACCGCACCCGCTGTTTCTTCTCTCCTGCGCCCAGGATATACTCTCGAGCATGATCGCTCAATCCGCATCTCAGAGTTCTTGCGAAAGGTGAGAGAGATGTCCATGTGGCACAGCAGAATCCTCGTCCTCTTGCTGGGGGTCGCCCTGGCTGGTTGTTCCCGCCCCACATCCCAACCTACGTCGTCGGACTTCGGCCCGCTCGAGCCCATGCTGAGCAAATGGACGGGGGAAGTGGAGATGACGATCAGCAGCGATAGCGGCGAGAAGGTGGTTTCCTACACGAAGACGACCGAGTGCCGGATCGCCGAAAGCCGCGACGAGTTTCTCATGGTGGATCATGAAACGAACCCGTGGACGAACGAGAAGTGTACCATGACGTCCGTCATCAAGCTCGATCCCACGAGCGGCAAGTACAAGGCTACGGTGAACGGAACCGACGGCAGCTGCCAGCACTTCGTGATCGAGAAAACAGCCGACGGCTTGGCCTTCGAAATGGAAGACAGCGCGTCGGGAGACGAGTCCGCCTCGAACGTTCGATTCCAGAAAGACGGGACGATCCTCGAAGAGGGTTCGCGAAGTTCAGCCGGTCCGAATCCCTTTTTGGTGAAGTGGACAGCCCGGTACACGCGGTGAGGCGGCGAACCGGGGAAAGAAGAGACGGGACCGTGCAGATTCCGAAACTGGGCAAGAACGGACGGCTGGACGTTGTGATCGTTTTCGCAAGCTTTCTCGTCATGGCGGTTGGCTTTGGCCTCGTCCTTGGCGGCACCTTCCTCGGAAACCAGCTTGGGAAGCAGATCACGCTGGGCGGCGGTTCGCTGTTCTTGGGCACCGCGGCGGGTCTCGCGGCCTACGGGCAGTTGCGTTATGAAATCACCTCGTACCACGAGTCACGGTGGCCGCCGAAGATACGTTTCGCTCATAAGAGCGAAATGCCGGGGAAATACTGGTTCACGACCGTGCTCTACCTGGTGCTGTCCGTCAGCCTGCTTGTGTTTGCGTTGCTCACTTTTCTGGGCGACGGAACACTAATCGGCACTGATCTTCGCTAATCGCTGCAACGGTCTTCTCCGATTCGTGTTGATTAGCGAGGATTCGTGTTCCGTTCTTCCTGCTACTTCGACTCCTCTGCACTCTTGCGGAACTCGATGTAGAAGTTGTCCTTGAGAATCGGCGGGGTCTTGACTTCTGCGAGCGTGAAGCCTGCCGCCACGATCTCCCGTTCGTATTCCTTCCGCGTTGCCCGGGCGCGTTTCTTCACGAACTCGCTGGCGTCGGGGCGAAGGTCGAAGTCGACCAGAATCAATCGGCCATCGGGACGCAGCGTGCGGCGGATGGAGGCAAGCATTTCCGCGGGGCGGTCGAAGTGGTGGTAGGTGTTGCAAAGGAAGGCCACGTCGATCGACCCGGGCGGCAACCCCGTGGATTCCGGACCGTTCAACACGGTTTTCACCACGCTCGACTTTCCCAACTCCTTGGCCCGGCGATCGATGTAGTCGATGAAGGCCGGGCCAATATCGACGGCGTAGACGAGGCCGGACGGTCCGACCTTGTCCGCAAACAGGAACGTGAACAGCCCGGTGCCGGCCCCGATGTCGGCCACACGCTGTCCCGGCGACAGGGCGGCGGCGCGGACGATTTCCTCCCTCTTGGCGTAGACCTCCCTTTCCTCGTTCTCGAACTTGTGGACGAACCCGTCGACGTTGGCCTTCGGGTCGACGAATTTCTTGTTCATCGTTTCCGGATAGGCCTTCACAGGGCTCTCCGGCGCCGCGGCCGGCTTGGGCTCGTCAGCCTCGGTCGCATAAGGGATGCCCAACACTGCGGCCAGCAGACACAAGATGAACAAACCGACGGATCGTTTCTGAATGTGGTGCATCTCGGTGGGACTCCCGAATTCGGTGGGTGATTGCAGCTCCTCGTTTGGAGGCACGGGCATTCTAGACGCGGGTTCGCGACGGGCCCACGAGCCTCATTTGGCTCACTCGTCACGGCGCCCCATAGCGGGCTGAATACCGGCATTTTGCGACGCACGGCCCAGGTATCGGACAGTCTGGCTTTCCATGAACCAGAACAAGCCAGCGAATCGCACGCTACGCCGGAGCGTGACGACGAGCATGGGGGGAGAACGTGCTCATGGGCCCGGGCATATAGCGTGACACATCCATTGCCGATTGCTAGAATCCTCCATGAGGGGGCGATTGCTCAGGACTTTCGCGGTGGTGTTGCGGCAGGGGGGGCGAGAGAATTATTGCGGCGGCACTGGGGGCCGCTCTCAGGACAAATCTTGATTCCACATCAAGGAGCGACTGATGACCATGCAAAGGATCGGTTGGTGGGGCGCGTTGCTATTGGTCGTGGGTCTGATCGCCACGGGCTGCGGGCGAACGGAGGCCCAACGGCCACAGAATGAGCCGACAAACCCGTCCGAGGTGGACGCGGTGAAATCGGTGCTGGACAAGTACACGACGGCCTGTGAGCGCCGGGACTTCGCAGCGGTCTCCGAACTCTTCTCCCGCGACGCCGATGTTGTGTTGATCAACGTGAGCGATTCGAGCCCGGTGGTGGGCTGGCAGAACGTGGCGGACCTGTACAAAGGGCTCTTTGCGGTAAGCGGCAAAGTCACAATGCGCCACACGAACGTGGAGGTCAAGATGCTCGGCGACGGCACGGCCGCCTGCCTTGTGTGCGACCAGAGCATCCAAGGAACGATGCAGGGCCAGCCGTTCGCGATCGAGGGCGTGCGGGGGACGTTGGTTCTGAAAAAGGAAGGCGGCGCGTGGAGGATCGTTCACGGGCACTGGTCGCAGGCTTCGGCGCCCCAGTAGGCGAGCGAGTTCGTTGAAGAACGCGGCGCGAGCCGCGCTGGTAGGTACCGGGCGCCGCACGGTTCCTGAACTGTCGAGCGATTTGCCATTTCAAGGTCCCGCTCGGCGAGCGGTGACCTACTTGTCGGGCGGACTGCTGACTCATTCACGAACAAAAGGGCAAGCCATGTCGATTCGAACGACCCACCGCACGGTTATCGTGATTGTCGCACTCTGCGGAGCAAGCAACACGCGGCCAGCATCGGCTGAGGACGGAGCGGAGTCGCAGCCCCCGCAAGTCCGGTGGCTCGTGTCCGAGGACTTCAAAGAGGACGTCGCCCACAACCCGCTCGTGGTGAAGAACAAGGTCATCGTCGGCACGGACCTCGGCATGATCCGCGCCTACCGATGCCGGGACGGAAAGCCCGCCTGGGTCTACAAACACGGAGGCCAGGTCTTCCACCGCCCGTGCTCCGATGGCCAGCGAGTCTACTTCAGTTCGAAAAACGGAGTGGCGTGCGTCAACGCCAACGACGGGAGCAAAGTCTGGAGCCTCAGCGAGTTTTCCGGCGACGGGCCGACGTTCGTGCTCCCGGAGAAGAAGATGGTCTATCAGGGCAGCGGCGACGGAAACCTGTACGCCTTGGACTCGGCCACGGGAGAACTCCTGTGGGCGGTGGATTTCATCACCGATGCCCCGCAGGACCCGCCCGGCTTTCTCGGCAGCAACGCGAGATTCTCCAACACGAAAGCCCGCCCCTCGGCCCTGGCCAGCGACGGCGAAACGCTCTTTCTCAGCGTGTTCGACCAGTCGCGCATCGTCGCCTTCAATGCGACGACCGGCGACGAGCTTTGGTCGTTCCAGGCCGACGGCTGGATCTTCGGCGCCGCGGTTGTCACGACAAATCACTTGTACTTCGGCAGCCAGGACAAGCGTTTCTACTGCCTCGACAAAGAGACCGGCCGGAAAGTCTGGAGCTACGCAACCAAGGCACGCATCGAGTCGGGCGGCGTGGTGGATGCCAGCTCGGTCTACTTCGGCTCGTGCGATGGCGGTCTCTACTGCCTGGATCGGTCCTCGGGAGAACTGCGATGGCGCTTTGCGGCGGATCCACGGGGCGAGCGCAATACGCCCATCTACTCGGTCCCGATCCTCGCCCAAGAGAGTGCCATCTTCGCCGCGGGCGAGGGCCAGGCCTATGCCGTCGATACGCGCACGGGACAATTGAAGTGGAAAACACGTCCCTCAGAAGGTTCGGAACTGTTCTGCTCGCCCGCCAGCGACGGGCGTCTGTATTTCCTCGTCACGCGACCAACCGACGAGGAACATGGAAAGCATTCGCTTCTGGCGATCGGCTGGGATTGACCACACAAGATTCAGGAACGGGCCAAGCAGGACGTTCGTGCTTTCAACCTTGCCTTTTCGTGCGGCGTGTTGTAAAATATATCAACAGACAACAGGGGAGAAACTGTCGTGATTGACGTCCAAATCGTCTGGGATTTGGAAGACGACCCTGACGGGAACGTGCAGCACATCCTTCAGCACGGTCTGGACATGGATGAGGTTGAGGACGTGTTGCTGAACCCTGATAACGAAGTTACAGTCAGCCGAACCAGCGGCAATCCAATCGTGTTCGGCTATACGGAGACGGGCAGGTACATCGCGGTGCTGTTTGAACTTATCGACGACAACCCCCGGACCCTCTATCCGCTAACCGCGTACGATGTCCCAGTGCCGGGAGGGAGATAGGCATGGCCAAGCAACGTGTTCATCGCAAGATTGAGCGAAGTCCCGAAGAGAAGGCCAAGATCAAGGCTCTCCGGGATTCTTTACAGAAGGAACGTCCTTCTCTCGAAACGCTTGTCCGGAGCGGCGAATACACCGAGCCCACCACGCTGGGCGAGTTTCTCGATGCCAAGACAATTGCTCGCGTTCTTAAAGAGATGCGTCAGAGCGCGGGCATGAGCCTCGCCGAGGCCGCAGCCAAGACGGGTATGGACCGGGCAATGATCAGCCGCCTGGAGAATGGCGTCTACCCGAACACGACCATCAATACGATCAATCGACTTGCGCACGCCTATGGGAAACGGTTCACGTTTCACGTGGAGGATGAGCCAGAACTTGCCCGTTGAAATCCTGCAGGCAAGGGAACGCATGGAGCGGCCCATATCTGCTTGCCGCACACGGGGCATCGATTGGGCAGGCCTTCGGTTGTGCGAGAGGAGGTGCTCATTGCATCGATCACCGTTCGGACGGTTCCACGCTTTGCTGCCGAAACAGGATTCTCCCCGTCTTCGGCGACAAGAAGAACACACAGCGAGAATCGCCGTACGCCAACTGCGTTCGATCGTCATCCTTGCCGTCGGTCAGCCTCGCGAATAGGGCTGCAGGGATGATCTCCTGTTCGTTAAGGGACTGACGCTCGGCGATTTCCGCCAGCAGCTCCGGCGTGCCGGAACACTCGCCAAGGGTGACGGTGCCATCGTTGAAGGTATCGCTGGCGATCAATCGATATATCTGGACGCGGTCCGCCAGTTCGCTGCCAACGATACCCGCCAACCGTGCCTGGGGAAGACTTCCTGCGATCGACAGGAACAAGCACGTGAGGAGGGCCAGCCAGATCGCTGCCAGGGCGGGTAGGCCGAACCTGCGATACATCGAGGCAG
Source organism: Thermoguttaceae bacterium (assembly GCA_963674575.2). GTDB lineage: Bacteria > Planctomycetota > Planctomycetia > Pirellulales > Thermoguttaceae > JAAYAY01. The sequence continues at coordinate 740,306 of CAXXQT010000003.1, read as the reverse complement.
CGAACCACGCGAACAGATACGAGAAGCCCAGTATGAAAGGGAATCCCAAGATAAACCACCCCGCCGTTCGGAGCGCCAGCAATGGACTACTTCCGGAGTAGTCGATTCCTGCCGTGCTGAACCAGACCCAGGCAATGAAGACCGTCGCGAGGGGCAACGAGACAGCAAGGGGACGAATTCGTTTCATGGGTTTCGACTTCTTGCTGCCTGGTGACCGAATTTGTAGCGAATTCCGATGAAGTAATCGAGGTTGTCTATTCATCTCCCGCAGGCCGAACTGGTCACGCTGGGTGCGTGGTTGGGTGCTATACGGTCTCGACACCACGCAGTTTCAAGACGCGGCACACACGGTCCAACACGCTATCGTTATCATCGCGAGCGACGAAGTATGCTCCGCGTCGCAGAGCAGCCATCCCTGCAGGTAGGGCGTGAATATCGGCGTCCCAGTTCCTAACACTCCCCTCAAGGAAATAGTCCCACTCGTGACCGAAGTCCGGACGCTGGGAGAATACGCAAGGATTCTCTCCGAGCCAGTCACGGAATTGCTTGCTGATCTTCTTCAGCCCCGGAAACGCAGACAAGCGCGTCGCCACGAAGTGGATTTCTCCAATCGTGGTCAGTGCGTCGCGCTTTCGAATCGGCAGAAAGACATTTACGATGGGCGACTTCCTGGCATCCGAATCAAGCGCACCAAACTCCTGGAAATGGAACAACGAGCCGTCATCGCGTATGTGCTCGACTGGCGGCACTGGAAGCGTCCGAAACCAGCCCAGTGCGACCGCCCCTTCTTCGACCGTTGCCAGGAATCGGTATGTGTTACCCATTGGTTCTACTCAGCCTTTCCATAAGAACTCCCTGTCAGCCACCGACAGAGTGCAACCACGCCATCGCACGCGTCGGCACTCATTTTCCATTCCCCGCATTGTATCAAGCGTTTACTGACTCGCCACCGTATTCCTGTGCGATAGGCAGTTCCTGCCTGGCTCGCATCACGGCGGAGCGTGGTGCCTACTACTTCTTCCGTGCAATGACCTGGAAGATCTGGGCCGGGTTACCGTTCATGGTGGTGACGGGGAAACGGTCCTCCAGGAGCGTGTCGAAAGAGGCCAGGAGGGCGGCGATCCGGGCCATGTCGTGATGGCGAACGACGGCGCCGTCGGGGAGGCGGAAGACGCCGTAGGTCTGGCATTCCGACTCGAAGCTTCGATAGCGGGCGGCGTTCCGCTCGTCGTCCTGCAGGGGGTAATCGCTCACGTAGAGGATGCCGCCGGGACGGAGGACCCGGTGCAACTGGCGGAGAACCTCGTCCTGGCCGGCGTCGGTGGGAATGCAGGTCAGAACGGCCAGGAGCGTGCAAGCGTCGAACGACTCGTCGACAAAGGGCAACTCCCCTCCGTCGAAGCACACCAGGTTCAAGCCCGGATCGCCCTGCAGGCCTCGCTCGATCATCTTCCGGGAAATGTCGACGCCGACCACGTTCGGGTAGCCGTGTGTTAGAAGCTCGGCGCAGGTCCGGCCGTATCCGCAGCCAAAGTCGAGAATCGATGCGTCGCGAGGGACCAGTTTTTCGAAGACGTCGAACTGGATGGGATGGCTGAAGGTTTTGGAGTTGGCCACACGGTTCCAGTAGGCGGTCTGGCGATCGAGTTTGTTCATTCTGAGTCGGCGCGATGGGGGAGATGTCTTCTGAAAAGCGGGAGGAGCCAAGGGACTATTGTACCGTTTTTCGGTCGCGGGGGGATTCTCACGGAGGCACAGAGGCACGGAGTATGAATGAGAAGGCGTGAGCGGGAAGAGGTGCCGGACGAGACGCATTGATGATCACAGCATCGTCAAGTCCGTCTCCGTGCCTTGGTGCCTCCGTGAGAGACCTTTCGTGATTTCGCGTGACGGAAGGGGACAGGTCCATGTTTTCGGCCAACGCATGTTCGCCCAAATACCGTGCTGACCGAAAAATGGACCACCCCCCACGACTCTGCGGCGCCCGGGACCTACTGGGGTGCTTGGGTGGGCTGTTCGTCTTGGGGCGGGGTTGGTGCTACAATGGCGGGCACGAATCCTGCCCCCTTTTTCCCGCCTCATAGGGAGACCTCCCAACCATGCCAACCTCTGTGCCATACCTGCGAGTCCTGTTTCCGGTCCTTGCCGCGGCCGTGATTGCCGGGTTGTCGTTCGGCCAAGGGCGAACGGCCCGAGCCGCCGATACGACTTTGTTTGTTTCGCCGGGCGGCAACGATGCTTGGTCGGGCAGACTGGAGCTACCCAACGCTCAAGGCACGGACGGTCCACTCGCCTCGCCGGTCGGGGCGAGAGACGCGGTCCGCCGTTTGAAGGCGGCGGGCAAGGTCGACGGGCCGGTTCACGTGAAGTTCGCCTCGGGCAACTACCCCATCACCGAGCCGCTGGTGTTCACACCGCAGGATAGCGGCACGGCCAAGGGGCCGATCTCTTATGAGGCGGCCCCCGGAGCGACGCCGGTGATTCACGGCGGGCGGACGATCACGGGCTTCCAGCCGGGGCCCGACGGGGTCTGGTCGGCCAAGGCGCCGGACGTGGTCGCGGGGAAGTGGACTTTCGAGCAACTCTGGGTCAACGGGCGCCGTGCGATCCGCGCCCGGGAGCCTGACAAGTTCTACTACTACATGCAGAAGAAAATCACCTACGGGCTCGATCCCCTGACGGGCAAGCCGGCCAATCTGCAAAGCCGGGCTTTCGGGGCCAAGGCGGCCGACGTTGAGCCGCTCACGAAGCTGTCGAAGGAAGATCTCGCCAAGGTTTACCTGGTGGCCTACCATTCGTGGGCCACGGGCTTGCACCGGATCGCGGCCGTGGATCCGAAGACCAGCGTGATGGTCACGACCGGCCCGGGGCGCTGGCCGTTCTTCCGCTGGGGTGCAAGCCAGCGTTATCACCTGGAAGGCTATCAAGCCGCCCTGGACGAGCCGGGGGAATGGTGCCTGGGCAGCGACGGAACCGTGTTCTACAAGCCGCGTCCGGGCGAAGACATGACCTCGGCCGAGGTCGTGGCGCCCGTGTCTGAAGGCTTTGTGAGGATCCTGGGCGACTCGAAACTGGGGATGCCGGTGGAGAACCTCACGTTTCGCGGGCTGGCGTTCCGCTACGCCCAGTACATCCTGCCGCCCCAAGGGCATTGCGACGGCCAGGCGGCGGCCGCGATTGAAGGGGCCGTTCAAGCCCACGGGGCCAGCAACGTGGCCTTTGAGAATTGCGAGATCGCCCACCTGGGCACGTACGCCGTGTGGTTCTGGACCGGTTGCCGCGACTGCTCGCTCGAGCATTGCTACCTTCACGACCTGGGAGCGGGCGGCGTGCGGATCGGGCACGGCTGGGAGAACAACGCCCCAACGGATCACGACGTGACGCGGCGAATCACCGTGGACAACAACATCATTCGGGCCGGCGGACGGATCTTCCGCGAGGCCGTGGGCGTGTGGATCGGCCACTCCGGCGAGAACCGCGTCACCCACAACGAGATCGCCGATTTCTCCTACAGCGGAGTCTCCGTGGGCTGGCGTTGGGGATACGCCGACAGCCTGGCCCAGAAGAACGTGATCGACTTCAACCACATCCACCACATCGGCTGGGGCGTGTTGAGCGACATGGGCGGCGTGTACACGCTGGGTCCCTCGGGCGGATCGTCCGTCTCGAACAACCGAATCCACGACGTCTACTCCTACGATTACTACGGGCGGGGCGGCTGGGGGCTCTACAACGACGAAGGTTCCAGCGACTTCCTCATGGAGAACAACCTCGTCTACAACACGAAGACCGGCGGCTATCACCAACACTACGGCCGCGACAACATCATTCGCAACAACATCTTCGTCGAGTCGATGGACGGACAGATCCAGCGATCGCGAAAGGAGGACCACGTTTCGTTCCTGTTTACGAACAACATCGTCTACTGGAACAACGAAAGCCCCCTGCTGAGCCGACCCGCGACGGACGAGAACGTCGTTTTCAACCACAACCTCTACTGGAACGCGGCGGGCAAGGTCGACTTCAACGGGCTGACCCTGGAAGAGTGGCAGAAATTGCCGGGCGGCAAGGGCGAGGGCTCGCTGGTAGCTGACCCGATGTTCGTCGACGTGGCGGCAGGCGATTTCCGCCTCAAGCCGGGGAGCCCTGCGGCGAAGATTGGCTTCAAGCCCTTCGACTACACGAAGGCGGGCGTCTATGGCGACGCCAAGTGGATCGCGTTGGCGAAGAACTACGCGTTCCCGGCCCTGGAACTGGCCGATCCGCCGCCGCCTTTGCCGCCGGTGACCATTGACGACGATTTTGAAGTCTCGCCGCCGGGGTCGGAGCCGTCCGGGGCGGCTCACACGTACCAGGGCGGCAAGGGCAACGCGGCCTTCATCCGCGTGGTTCAGGAACCCGGGGCCGGCGGATCGAGCCGGTATCTGAAATTCCAGGACGCGCCGGACCTCGACCAGTTCTACAACCCGCACTTCTACTACGCCCCCGGCTACACGGAGGGCGTGACCCGCCTGGCCTTCGATTTCCGAATCGAGGAAACGTCGGTCTGGTTCATGGAATGGCGTGACAAGTCGAGTCCCTACCGGGTCGGACCGCGACTCTCCTGTTCCAAGGGCAAGCTCGCGATCGCGGGCGGCGGCGAGTTGGAACTGCCCGTGGGCAAGTGGATTCACGTTGAGATGTCGGCAGGGCAGGGGGGCGCCTTCACCGGCACATGGGACCTCGCCGTGACGCTGCCTGGCAAGGAACCCGTCCGGTTCGAGAAACTCAAGCAGCCGGGCGAAGGAATTCGCACCCTCAACTGGCTGGGCTTCTGCAGCACGGCCAGAGAGGCGACGACGCTCGGCCTGGATAACATCGTGTTGACCAACTCGGAGGTGCAGCCGTGAAGACAGAAATCGACGCGATGGCATTTGTGTGGTCGTGCGTGGTGCTGCTCGCAATGGGCAGCCAACTCGGCGCGGCGGAGCCTGATGTGCCTCTGTTGAATCGCCAGGGAGGGGCCGGGCTGAGCCTGGCGCCGGCCGGCGGGACCGATGCCTCGGCGAGGGTTGTGGGAGAATGGACCTGGCTCACCTTTCGCATTAGCCAGCCGGAACGTCGGCTGGCGGCGTTGGAAGGATTGCCGGGCGGGAAGCTCGCGGGCATGCGGGCGTTGGTCTTCGAGGGCCGGCTGGCGGTACGTCAGGGCAAGGCGTCCCTCGTTGTGGTCTGCCTGGAGGACGATGGCGGTGCCTGGTATCGCGTGAGTGATAAGGCGTTGCCGCGTGTGGAGTTTGCGGAGATTCGACTGCCGCTCGGCGGTGGATTCCAGCGAGCCCGCTTCGCGGCCGACGAGGACGAGGCGATCTCCTGGGACCAGCTGGACCGGGTGTGGCTGGGGCTCCTGGTGGACGGCCCGGCGGACGGGGCCATGGAGGTGCGGCAATTGCGGTTCACCAATGAACCGCTCCATCCGACAGAACCGGCCTCGGTTGGTGGGACGTGGACCGTTTCGCAGGACTCGGCCGTCAAAAGCAAGCTGGAGTCAACGGAAGTCGACGGCGTGAAGACGATGGAGTATCGATTCGATCTGCCGGGCGGACGCCACATGTTCGCCCTTCCGCAAACGCCGGTCGACGTGGAAGAACTCGACGGCTACTCGGGCCTCCGCTTCACCTACCGGGCGGACCTGCCGCCGGGAATCGACGGATTGCTGGTCATGCTCCTCGAAGGCGACGGAACCCAATATCGAGCCGTGCCGGCTCCGCCTGGCAGTACCGAGTGGAAAACGGTGACCATCCCCTTCGACAAGTTCGAGCGGGGCAGTTGGTCGAAAGATGAGAACGACCGGCTGGACCTGTGCGACGTGCGCCGGGTGGCAATCGGGATGCACGGCACGACGCCCGAGGCGACCGGGGGTACAATTGCGGTGCGTGACGTGGAATTCGTGCCGTAGTTTGGAGAACCAATTGTGAAGATTCTGTTTTTGTGTACGGGTAACTCCTGCCGCAGCCAGATGGCCGAGGGTTGGGCCCGCCACTTGAAGGCCGACCGGTTCGAGGCCTATTCGGCCGGCGTAGAGACCCACGGACTGAACCCCAAGGCGGTCCAGGTCATGGCCGAGGCGGGCGTGGACATATCGGGGCACCGCAGCCAACACATCGACGAGTTTGGCGATGTGGAACTGGACCACGTGATCACCGTCTGCGGCCATGCCCACGAGTCGTGCCCCGTGTTTCCCGGGAAGACCAAGGTGACCCACGTGGGATTCGACAATCCACCCCGACTGGCCAAGGAGGCGGCCACGGATGAGGAGGCGTTGGGGCATTACCGACGGGTCCGGGACGAGATTCGGGCCTTCGTGGAAACGCTGCCGGAGTGCCTTGGAAATAATGGATAGCCGATAATGGTCAATGGATAACTGACAAGGGATATTCGAGATGAAATTGATCCAGGTTCTGGGAACGGGTTGTGCCAGGTGCGCCAAGTTGAAGGAGAACGTCGAGGAAGCGGTGAAGGACCTCGAACTCGAGGCGACGGTGGAGAAGGTTGAGGACATGGACGTGATCCTCGGATTCGGCGTGATGATGACGCCGGCCCTGGTCGTCGACGGGGAGGTGAAGATGGTGGGGAAACTGCCGTCGGCCGAGGAGATCAAGGAGCTGCTGGTGTAGGTTCAGACGCGTGGGTTAGAAGCCCGGGCTCGTGGATCGGTTGGTGGATCAGAAGCCCGGCTTCTTGAGGAGCGCGAGGGATTGGGGCTACGCTCTGAGAAATGGAGGATACAGAAGCCGGGCTTGGTCGTGCAGGACTGGCGGACAAAAGTGTCCACATGGCGGAAGAGTGGGTGCGAAGGCGGTGAATTCCCTTGGGTTGGCAGATTCGGAGCTTGCGTGGTTTGGCCCATTTCTTGACCGGTGATTGCGGATCTCGGTATAGTTTTCCGGCCCCACAAAAAGCAGGGTAAGGGAGACAAGCATGAATCTGGCCGAGATTCTCAAGACCAAAGGGGCAACGGTTTTCACGATTGCCCCGGACGCGTTGCTGGAACAGGCGGTGGCTCGCCTGGTCGATCACAACATCGGTTCCTTGGTCGTATGCGCGCGGGATATCGAACAGGGCGAGCGGCCCGTTGGAATCATTACGGAGCGTGACATTCTTCACGCGTCTTCCTCGCGGAGCGGACACAACCTGTCCACCACCCGGGTGGAGGAGGTGATGAGCTCCGAGTTGGCCACCGCCACCCCGGAGGACGGCGTGGAGGAGGTGATGGGCCTGATGACCAGTCGCCGCATCCGCCATCTCCCGGTGCTCGCCGAGGGCCGCCTGGTGGGCCTAATTTCCATCGGCGACGTAGTGAAGGCCCAACTCGACCACCTGGCCCTGGAGAACCAGTTCATGAAGGACTACATCCACAAGGGATAGCAGCAAATGTCGAATGAGCAATGACGAATGAAGAAGGAAGAGGCATTCGTCATTTGATTTTCGTCATTCGACATTCAACTGACTTGGTATTCGTCGATGGCAGCACGGTCGACTTCGACGCCGAGGCCGGGGCCCTGAGGGACGCGGATCATGCCGTCCACATAGGAGAACGATTCAACGAGCAGCTCGTCGGCGGGCTGGTGGCGAGTGCATTCAAGGCAGCCGTTGTAGGCAGGGGTGGAGCAGGCCAACTGAAGCGTGGCCGCCGTGGCAACCCCCAAGGAATGGCCGGCGCAGAGGGACGCGCCGATTCCGCCCGCCTCGGCAACGGTTCCGCACTTGCGGGCAAGGACCAGTCCGCCGACTCGTTGGATGTCGATCACCGTGTTGGACGCCACGCCGCCCCGAATGAAGGCCATCATGTCGGCCGGGGTTTCCACGGAACGAGCCACGGCCATGGTGACGGAAGTCTGGCGACGCAGGGAGGCCACCTCGTCCATCCGCCCGTCGGCAAGGGGATCGAGGAAGAAAACCAGGGACTGGTCTTCAAGGCGGTTGCAGAGTTCCTGGGCCTGGTCCATGTTGTAGCTCTGCCGCCCGTCCAATCGCAATTCCACGCGGTCGCCCACGGCATCCAGGAGGGCGGTCACCAGGTTCTCGTCGCTCGACATGCGACCGGTCGCCGATAGGGTCTGCCAGTGGAAGCCCTGGTCGGCCATCTCTCGTGAAAGCTGCAGGACCTGCTCGATAGACGCTCCGTGAAGACGGACCCCAAGGGGAATGCGTCCTCGGTACTGGCCGCCGAACATGTAGGAAAGAGGCATGTCGGCGATTCGGCCGATCAGGTCCCAGCAGGCCATTTCGACAGCGGCCTGGAGGGGACGGGGCCGGAGGGCCTGCTGGTCCAGAAGTTCTTCCACCTCGAACACGCTCCGTCCCGTGAGGATGGACAGGAGCATGTCACGCCGCCCGGACAACTCGGCCGAGCGCCACGGCACCACGGCCTCCCCCCAGCCCACCAGGCCGGTTTCCGTCACCAGACGAATCAGAAGCGAACGAATCGACGGATCGGTGGTCTCCGATTGGCGTTCCACCAGAAACAGCTCCAGGTCGTTGATCGTCATGCGCGGAGTTCTCGGGGAAGGGTGAAATGAACGTTTTCTTCCCGGACCGAATGGGTCCGGACATTGGCCGCGTAGGTTTCCTGAAGGAACTGGACACAGAGTTGGACCAGCCGTTCGGGAGCGCTTGCCCCGGCCGTGATGGCAACGGTCTCCTCGCCGGAAAACCACTCGGGGCAGATATCTTCGGGCCCGTCGATTAGATGCGCGGGCACGCCGACAGTTCGCGCAATTTCGGCCAGTCGCTGACTATTGGAGCTATTCTGACTCCCCACGACAAGGACGAGATCGGCCTCCTCCGCCAGGACCCGCACCGCTTCCTGACGGTTCTGGGTGGCGTAGCAAATGTCTTCCTTGGCAGGCCCCTCGATTTGCGGGAAACGTTCCTGGAGCCGGGCAATGATCCGGGCGGCATCATCGACTGACAGGGTCGTCTGGGTGAGGTAGGCGAGTTGCGAATCGGCGTCCAGATCGAGCCGGTCCACGTCGTCCGTATCCTCGACCAATCGCACGGCGGACGGGGCCTCCCCAATCGTGCCCACCACCTCGTCGTGGCCCTCGTGCCCGATGAGCACGATCGTGTAGCCCTCGCGGGCGTAGCGAACGGCCTCGCGGTGGACCTTGGTGACCAGGGGACAGGTGGCGTCGACCGTGTTAAGGTTCCGCTCGGCGGCGATCCGGCGAATCTCGGGCGAGACGCCATGGGCCGAGTAGAGCAGGTTGCTCCCCGGTGGAACCTCGGTCAGATTGTCAACGAAGACCACGCCTCGGCTGCTGAAATCCTCGACGATCCACTTGTTGTGAACGATCTCGTGATAAACGTAGACGGGCGGACCAAAACGCTGGAGGGCCAACTCCAGGCTCTCGATCGCCATATTGACTCCCGCGCAGAACCCGCGCGGGGCGGCAAGAATAATTTGCATGGTTTGCGCACTCCTGGGGAGGCATCATAATGAATTCAGGGGAGATCGGCCAGGGGGTGCAGTGTGCCACCACAGCCGGACCAAGGAGCTCATGAAGTCAACAACGTTTCAGACTGAGTTGGAATTGTACGGCCCGAAGGCCGACTCGCCGCCTGCGCTCGCGCCGGACGAGGCTCGGCGCTATTGCCGCCGCCTGGCGCAACGTCACTACGAGAACTTCACCGTGGGCGGGCTCGTCGTGCCCCGCGACGCCCGAGCCCACGTGGCAAACGTCTATGCCTACTGCCGTTGGGCGGACGACCTGGCCGACGAAACCGGCAATTCTTCCGAGAGTCTGAGTTTGCTCGATTGGTGGGAGGAACAACTCGACGACTGCTACGCGGGGCGAGCACGACACCCCGTTTTCGTGGCCCTGCGAGAGACCATCGAGCGGTTCAATATTCCCCGGGGCCCTTTTGCCGACCTGCTGACCGCCTTCCGGCAGGATCAGGCGGTCACCAGATATGAATGTTTCGAGGATCTGCTCGGATATTGCCGCAATTCGGCCAATCCGGTGGGGCGGATCGTTCTGTGCCTGGCGGACTGCCACGAGCCCAAGCGGGTCGCTCTTTCCGACTCGGTCTGCACGGGCCTGCAACTGGCCAACTTCTGGCAGGACGTTGCCCGCGATTGGGAAATGGGCCGCCTCTACCTGCCGCGGGAGGACTGCCGGCGATTCGAGGTTGCAGAGACGGTGCTCGACACGGGAGAATGTAGCGACGGCTTTCGAGAACTCCTGGCCTACGAGACGGACCGTGCGGAGCGGCGTCTGCAGGAAGGTCTACCCCTGGTCGCCATGATGCCGAAGCCGTGGCGGCTGAGCATCGCGTTGTTCGTTCGCGGTGGCCTCGAGATCCTGAAGGCGATTCGCCGGCAGAACTACGACGTGTTGACCTGCCGGCCAACCGTGTCGAAGGGAGCGAAGTTGCGACTTGTGGCCGGTTGTTGGTGGCAATTGCGGTGGGGCGTTTTGGGAAAATCCTGTCTATGAGCTATCCGCCAGAAATCCTCGAGGCAAGCTACGAAGAGTGCCGGCGGGTTGCCGGGCGGGCCCGCTCGAATTTCACGCCGTGCTTCCGGCTGCTTTCGAACGAGCGTCGCCGGGCAATGGAAACCCTTTACGCCTTCATGCGTCATACCGACGACCTAGTCGACGGCGAGGCATCCCAAGAGGAAGCTGCCCAAGCCCTGGCCGGCTGGCGCGAAGCGACGCGAGCCGCCTTGAGCGGAAGTTCGCCCGAGACCAATGGCAAGCCGGATATCCTGCCGGCCGTGGCCAACACGGTCGAGCGATTCGAAATCGCCCAGGCCCATATCCTCGACGCAATCGACGGGGCCGAGATGGACCTGTCCCAGCAGCGTTACGACACGTTCGAGGAACTCTCGCAATACTGCTACCGCGTGGCCTCGGTGGTGGGGCTGGCCTGTCTGCGGATCTGGGGCTACCGGGGCGAAGAGCCATCGCCGGCCGCCCATGCGTGCGGACTGGCCTTTCAACTCACGAACATTCTGCGCGACGTGCGGGAAGACTACGAGCGAGGCCGCGTCTACCTGCCCCAAGAGGACCTGCAAAGGTTCGGCGTTTCCGAAACAGAATTCGGCCAATCCGGCGCCGACGAGCCCTTTCGCGAATTGATGAGGTTCGAGGCCCAACGGGCCGGGCGCTACTACCACGAAGCCGCAGTGTTGGCGGAGGGGCTGGAGGGCGAGGGACGGCGGATCTTCCTGATGATGATTCGGGTCTACTACGGGCTGCTCAAACGTATTGAAGCGGAACCGGAACGCGTACTTTCCCAACACATACGATTGGGACGTTGGCACGTGGCGACGATCATGATCCGAACGCTGCTGCGGCCGTCGGCCCGGGCGGTGTTGCCGTGAGCGAATCGACGAAGAAGGGCAGGGCAGGGGGGCGTGTGGCGATCGTCGGGGGCGGCCTGGCCGGCATGGCCGCCGCTTTGACGCTGGCCGAGAGCGGGCGGCAGGTGGACCTCTTTGAGCAGAGGCGCCGCCTGGGCGGCCGGGTGGCCAGTTTCCACGACCCGCAAACCGGGCAGTCCGTCGACCTGTGTATGCACGTTGCCATGGGCTGTTGTACGGAGTTTCTCGACTTCATTCGCCGCGCTGGCGTGGAGGATTGTTTCGAGCGGCATCGCCGGCTCACGTTCATCGGTCCCGAGGGGGAGGAGTGCCCTTTTACATCCTGGCCGTGGCTCCCGGCCCCGCTGCACCTGCTACCGGGCTTTGCCAGGCTTCGCTACCTGACCTTCGGCGAACGCTGGAACATCGCCCGGTGCCTGGTGCGGCTCGCCCGGTTGTCGCCCGATTGTCTGCACAGCAAGACGATGGCCGGCGATTGGCTTCGCGAGCAAGGACAATCGCCGCGGATGATCGATCGGTTCTGGTCGGTCGTGCTCGTCAGCGCCCTGGGCGACACGGTGGATCGTGTAGATCTGACGATGGCACGAAAGGTGCTTGTCGACGGCTTTCTCGACTCGGTCCACGGATACGAAGTGCTGACGCCCCGATTGCCGCTGGGCGAGATTTTTGACGTCCGGCTGGCGGAGCGGCTCCGCGAGCTTGGCGTAACACTCCATCTGGCCACGCCGGTCCGATCAGTCGTCATCGCCGAGGGCCAGGCACGCGAGCTTGTGCTTGCCGGGGGCGAACGGCGCGAATTTGACCGCTTCATCGTCGCCGTGCCGTGGACGACGATCGGGCGGCTTTTCCCGCCGGAGCAACTCGCCCTGCTTCATAGCAACTGGTCGCCCGAGGCTATCGAATCGTCGGCCATCACGGCCGTGCACCTCTGGTTCGATCGGGAAATCACCCCGCTCGCGCATGCGGCCCTGGTCGGCCGAACGAGCCAGTGGTTGTTTTCCCACGGCGCGTCCGAGCCTGCAGACGATTCTGATAGACGTTTTCACTACCAAGTGGTCATCAGCGCATCGCACCACCTGACGGACGTTGCCAGGAGCACGTTGCTCGAACAGGTCCTGATCGACGTCCGCACCGTCTGGCCCGAGGCGCGAGAAGCCCGGTTGCTCCATCAGCGAATCGTGACGGAGCGAAACGCCGTGTTTGCCGTCACCCCAGACAGCTCGACCCAGCGTCCCGAGGCCGCCACCAGCGTAGAGAACCTCGTCCTGGCCGGCGACTGGATTCGCTCCGACTGGCCCGCCACGATGGAAGCCGCCATCCGCAGCGGCTACGAAGCCGCGAGGCTGGCAAAGTAGCAGGCACGCTCCGCCGTGCCGTCCGCCAAGCTCACGACAAAACGTCTTTCCTCGCAAGCAACTCCCCGTCCCCCACGTCGCTCCGCGACGTCAAGGTAGCAGGCACGCTCCGCCGTGCCGTCCGCCAAGCTCACGACAAAACGTCTTTCCTCGCAAGCAACTCCCCGTCCCCCACGTCGCTCCGCGACGTCAAGGTAGCAGGCACGCTCCGCCGTGCCGTCCGCCAAGCTCACGACAAAACGTCTTTCCTCGCAAGCAACTCCCCGTCCCCCACGTCGCTCCGCGACGTCAAGGTAGCAGGCACGCTCCGCCGTGCCGTCCGCCAAGCTCACGACAAAACGTCTTTCCTCGCAAGCAACTCCCCGTCCCCCACGTCGCTCCGCGACGTCAAGGTAGCAGGCACGCTCCGCCGTGCCGTCCGCCAAGCTCACGACAAAACGTCTTTCCTCGCAAGCAACTCCCCGTCCCCCACGTCGCTCCGCGACGTCAAGGTAGCAGGCACGCTCCGCCGTGCCGTCCGCCAAGCTCACGACAAAACGTCTTTCCTCGCAAGCAACTCCCCGTCCTCCACGTCGCTCCGCGACGTCAAGGTAGCAGGCACGCTCCGCCGTGCCGTCCGCCAAGCTCACGACAAAACGTCTTTCCTCGCAAGCAACTCCCCGTCCCCCACGTCGCTCCGCGACGTCAAGGTAGCAGGCACGCTCCGCCGTGCCGTCCGCCAAGCTCACGACAAAACGTCTTTCCTCGCAAGCAACTCCCCGTCCCCCACGTCGCTCCGCGACGTCAAGGTAGCAGGCACGCTCCGCCGTGCCGTCCGCCAAGCTCACGACAAAACGTCTTTCCTCGCAAGCAACTCCCCGTCCCCCACGTCGCTCCGCGACGTCAAGGTAGCAGGCACGCTCCGCCGTGCCGTCCGCCAAGCTCACGACAAAACGTCTTTCCTCGCAAGCAACTCCCCGTCCTCCACGTCGCTCCGCGACGTCAAGGTAGCAGGCACGCTCCGCCGTGCCGTCCGCCAAGCTCACGACAAAACGTCTTTCCTCGCAAGCAACTCCCCGTCCTCCACGTCGCTCCGCGACGTCAAGGTAGCAGGCACGCTCCGCCGTGCCGTCCGCCAAAACGTCAGAAGACGCTCTATTTCGGAACGGCTGGTGGCTTATTTCGTGATGGCACGTTGAATACGAAGAATTAAACGCTTACTGAAGGCTTGGCGGACGGCACGACGGAGCGTGCCTGCTACCTTTCTTGCTCACGTCGTCTATGGAGGTACGCGCCCGGTTTGAGGTGGGCCTTTTTAGGATTGCTGGCGATGTAATGGCGAATCGCTTCGAATTGGTCGGGGGTACGGACGAGATGATCGAAGCTCTCCTCCTGCCAAAACCGCCCGCGGCGAGTGAGCCTTCGGTTGATCTTCGTTGCCGTGAAGTGCTTCCATGATTGGCATTGAGCCTCGATCGGAGTCTCTTCCAGAAGGCAGACTAGCAAGTGAACATGGTTCGGCATGACCACGAAGTCTCCCATCAGGTACCGTTCACCGTCGAAGTGCAACAAGCTGTCCGCCACGATTCTTGCCAGTTCCGGTTCTCGAAAAGGACATACGCCCAGTCCACGATCCAGGTCTTCGAGGAACTGTTGGGAAAACGTGTCGTGAAACTCCCGCTGTGCTTCCCGAGGGAGTTCGGTCAGGTTTCGCCGCCAGCCGGTGACTGCAGCGTCGATTCCGTGCTGCTGGAGCCATACGTCGCGGCGGCGACGCCACTGCCGACCAACTTCGGCGGGGATCGAATCGTCCGTGCGAAAGGTAACGAAGTAGGTGACTCCCGGCTGATACCAATGGGGCAAATTGGCGCCGTCATGGACAACGTACTCGGCTTTTGCATCGAACAACTCGAAAACCATCGCCCGCCCTCCCAGGATGAAGGCAAGAAAAGTAGCAGGCACGCTCCGCCGTGCCGTCCGCCAAGCTCACGACAAAACGTCTTTCCTCGCAAGCAACTCCCCGTCCCCCACGTCGCTCCGCGACGCCAAGGTAGCAGGCACGCTCCGTCGTGCCGTCCGCCAAGCCCACAGCAGAGCTTCTTTCCTCGCAAACGATGTTCCCCTTCGCTGCGACGCGAGGCGACACGAAGGGAGATGGTCCCCAAGGTAGCACCGCTCCGCCGTGCCGTCCATCAGGACGAGAAGAAAACGCTCTTCTGAAGTGCTTTGCTTACTGATCTCCCAATGGCAAGCTAGTGACGAGGAAATTGCCTTTCTTCTGAGCTTGGCGGACGGCACGGCGGAGCGTGCCAGCTACCTTATACGATCGCGGCCAATTCGGTCAACAACCGGTCGATCATCTCGGGCGTGTGGGTGGCGAAGACGGCGAGGCGGAGGAGGCCTTCGGGACCAACGCCGCTGTAGGAAGGAACGTAGGCGATCCAGATGCCGCGCTGGGCGAGCGTCTCTTGGACGTGACGCATTTTGCTGGCCTTCTCCAGTTCAATGGCCACAACCGCGGCGGGGGATTCGTCGATTCTTAGGCCGAGATTGCGAAGCCCGGAGCGGAGATAGGTCACGTTGCTCCGAAGCGAGGCGAGGATCTCGGGCTGATCGAGAACGATCTGGAGGGCCCTGGCGGTGGCGGCGGCCACGGGGATGGCCGGGGCGCTGGCGGCGTAGGCATAAGGAGATTCTGAACGCAACCTGGTGACAGCTTCGGCGCTGCCCGGCACGATACCGCCAAAACCACCGAGGGCCTTGCTCAAGGTTCCGCAGGTCCACAGGGCCGGTCGATCGTCGTCGCCGGTGGGCAAACGCGAGTTCACCTGCTCGCCCCAAAGGCCGGCGTGCTCCAAAGCGCCCCGTCCGTGATCTCCGACCACGCCGTAGCCGTGCGCGTCGTCGACCAGGAGCATCGAACCGGGAAGGTCCTGCAGGAATTGCCAATAGTCGGCCAGGGGAGGAACCCGGCCCAGAACGGAAAACACGCCGTCCGTCATCACGAGCACCTTGCGATTGGCCCGGGCCTGTCCTGCCAACGCGGTTCTCAGCGCATCGGCATCGCAGTGAGCAAAGCGAAGGATCGGGCAACCGAGCCTCAAGGCGGCCTCGTCGAGGCAGTAATGCGACAGTTCATCGATCAGCACGGCGTCGAACTGATCGTGCAGGAGAGAGAGAACCACCGCCGGGGACATGTAGCCGGAGGGGAAATAGAAGGCGTCGTCCATCCCAAACCACTCAGCGGCAAGACTTTCAACCTCCAGCAGCGGAGTGGTCGCGCCGACGCGGTTCCGCGAGGTGGCCGTGCCGATTCCGTACTGGTGAAGGGCGAGGCAGGCTGCCTCGATCACGTCGGGATGGCC
This sequence comes from Thermoguttaceae bacterium, assembly GCA_963674575.2. GTDB lineage: Bacteria > Planctomycetota > Planctomycetia > Pirellulales > Thermoguttaceae > JAAYAY01. Next base: position 724,236 of record CAXXQT010000003.1, on the reverse strand, counting down.
CTGGAGTCCCAGGTAGCCGGTTCCGGCAAAATAGAGATACTCTCGGCCGTCGATTACCACGTTTGCCCCGGGAGGGCTTTGCAGCATGGGCATGGCTTGAATTCCTGGAAGGGTCGCCTGTTTCCTGATGAGCGTAGCCTATTGGCCTCATGGCGTCGAGGGCAGGGGCAGTATCTTCGCGGAACGGTGGCATTGCGTCGGCGGGGAATCTACAATCGTCAGTACATTGATCGGCGCAGGAGTGCGGGGCCCATTGATCCAGCGTTTTTTATTGAGCCTTCCCACAGGGAGAGATGAACGTGTTGTCTGTTCAGCGTGAGATGCTTATCGCGACGCTTATCGCCATCGCAGCCGGCGCGACCCCTTGCTGCGCCGACGACGTTTCTCAAGCCCGCGACGCGTATCTCCAGAAGTGCGAATCGGGCTACAGCGACGAGCACCACATGCTGGGCCTGCCTTTTCAGAGTCCGGGGTATCACAGCCAGGTTCCTCAAGGCACGTGGGCCCACCCAACGCGACGTTCGCTGGCCTACGCCGTGGCCCTGGTCGAGCGAGGGGAGGCGAAGGATCTCGAGCGCGCCGAGAAGGTCATTCGCAAGGTTCTCACACTCCAGGTGACCGACCCGAAGCACCCTTACTACGGCATCTGGCCGTGGCTTCTGGAAGAGCCGGTGGACGAGATGGCGCCTCCCGATCGGAACTGGGCCGACTTTCTGGGGGCTCAGATCGCCGTCTTGCTGAAGAACTATCCGGACCGGCTCCCTGGCGATCTTAGAGAGTCCATGCGGGCGAGCCTGCGCCACGCGGTCATTGAGATTCGCCGGCGCGACGTGCAGCCCAGTTACACGAACATCGCGATCATGGGCGGGGGCGTGTGCGCGGCGGCCGGCGAGTTGTTCGACGATGAGGAAATGCTGGCCTACGGTCGAGACCGGCTGCAGCGTTGCGTCGCCGCCACGGAGCACCACGGCGGTTTCAACGAGTACAACAGCCCGACCTACACGATCGTCGCCCTTCACGAGGCCGAGCGAGTTCTCCAGGTGGTTGACGACGCGCTATCTCGCGAGGCGGCCGAGCAGCTTCGGCTGGCGGCGTGGCAAGTTGTGGCGGACAGTTTTCATCCGGCCACGGGCCAATGGGCCGGTCCCCACAGCCGAGCCTATTATGACGTGCTGCCGAAAAGCCTGGTCGAGTTCCTGGAAGCCCAAACCGGCGCGAAGATCACCGTTGAGGGCCAGCCCAACGCCTGGCTCCCCATGTACGATATGGTGCGCCACCTGCCTTGCCCCGAGAATCTGCAGGCTCGATTTGTCCGCTTGCCGAACGACCCCCTTGAGATCCGGAGGAGCTTCATTCGCAAGGAGAACGACGCCGATTCTGTCCGCGGCGTCACGTGGCACACGACCGACGCCTGCCTGGGCAGCGTGAACCGATCGATGCTGTGGACCCAGCGGCGAACATTGCTCGGCTACTGGACCACTAGCGCCGAGCCAGTCGTTGTCTTCCGGCAGCGTTTTCTGCACGACGGCGAGGATTTCGCATCCATGGGCGTCCGCAACGAGCAGAAAGGACCTCACGTTCTCTCGCTCTTTGAACCGCTGCGGAATCGCGGAAGCTGGCATCCTTCGCTCGACCGTCCCAAGGACGGCGTGTTTCAGGCCAAGGATTTCCGCGTGCGCTACCAGCTCGCGGGCTCTGGGGCGTCGGTGAGAAAGCTCAACCAGCAGACCTTCGAACTCGCGGCGGGAAAGCGGCGTGTGGTGGTCCATGTGCTGCCGGGGCAATTTGACGGACGAGACGTGCGTTGGGAGTGCGGTGGTGAGGAGGGGGTCGCCTGGGTGGATGGGATGTGCTACCAGGGCGAGCCAAAAGACTTCGATTTCAAGACGTTCGATGATGTCAAACTGGCGGTGGCCGCTGAATTGCTCGATCGCGACGCCGCAGAGTCGGTGGCCCCGGAGTGGTCGGAGGATGCTGTGGCCACTTGGAACGTGGGAGAATCCACACTCCGCGTCTCGCGCTAAGCGAAGGGTTGGTCCGTCTGTAAATGAAGCAAACCGCAATTGGGAGAATTAAACCGTGAAACACAACCGCATCACTCGTCGCCAGGCCCTCAAAGTCTCGGCTGGTTCAGTTCTGGCATTGCCTTTCGTACTGGGCTCCCGTGCCCAGGCAGCCCCTGCCGCGACGGTCCATGAAATCGCCGTCATCAGCCACCAGCCGGACAAGTACCACGGCTGGCCTACGATCGCGCGCCGGGCCAACGGCCAGTTGCTGGTAAGCTGCTCCGGCGGGCGCGAGGGGCACGTCTGCCCCTTCGGACGCGTGGAACTGATCACCTCGGACGACGACGGCAAGACGTGGAGCGACACCCGGGTGTTGATGGACTGCGAAATCGACGACCGCGATTCGGGTGTGATCGAGACGGCCAAGGGGTCGATTCTCGTGACAACCTTCACCTCGCTGGCTTACGTGCCGGGGCTGGAAAAGGCCCGGAAGATCAAGCCGGGAACCAAGGGCGCCTGGCCCCAAGAGAAGCTGGATCGCTGGCTGGCCGTCCACAACCAGTTGAGCGAAGCTGAGCGGAAGGCCATGCTGGGCGTGTGGATGCTCCGTTCGACCGACGGCGGCAAGACCTTCAGCGAACCCTATCGCTGCCTGGTCAACAGCCCCCACGGGCCCAACCAACTGGACGACGGACGCATTCTCTATGCGGGCAAGAACCTCTGGGAACCGGAGACGTGGGTCGGCGTGTGCCAATCGACCGACGACGGGCAGACCTGGACAAGATTGGCCGCGATTCCCGCACGCGAGGGCGACAGTCTGGAGAACTACCACGAGCTGCACGCCGTGGAGGCCTCCGACGGGCGGCTCATCGCCCAGATCCGAAATCACAACAAGACCAACAATCGAGAGACGCTGCAATCGGAGTCGGAAGACGGCGGGAAGACCTGGTCCGTGCCCCATTCGATCGGCGTCTGGGGCCTGCCCTCGCACCTGATGCGTCTGGCCGACGACCGGCTGCTGATGACCTATGGGTACCGCCGAAAACCGTTCGGCAACCAGGCCCGCGTTTCCGCCGACAGCGGCCGCACTTGGTCGGAACCGATCATCATCTCGGGCGACGGACCGGGCGGCGACCTGGGTTATCCCTCCACGGTCCAACTGGCCGACGGCACCCTGGTCACCGTCTGGTACGAGCGGATGGCCGGTTCGTCCAAGGCCGTGCTCAGGCAAGCGAAGTGGAGCCTTGAAAGTTGATAGGAGTCAGGGTTCAGAAAGCCAGCCCGGCTGCTGGAAGGTGCCAATGGAACCGATTGACACGATCAACAGAGTCTGCCGATGGCAGCCGGGCTTTTGAAGTGGATCAGCCCGTACTCGATACTAGGAGAACCGTTTCGGAGGCATGAAGATGGGCAGATGTCTGTCGGTTCATAAAAGCCGGGCTACTACCGCCGCGCAACGGATCAGGCTGCGTGCCTTGAAGTGGTCAATTCAAGAGCCCGGCTTTGGTCACAGCCCGGCTTTGAGCAATACGGGAGGATTCGCGATGCGTAGGGTTACCTTGTTCTCGTGGCTGCTGTTTTCACTTCTCCTTCTGACTTCCGCCACGGAAGCGGCGAAGCCCGATCCGTGGGCCGTGGAACCGAGTCTGGCGGCGTATTTCGCCGCCGAGACGGCCAGGCTTCAAGACGCATGCCTGGCCGACGTCCACTCGCTCGAGGATTGGGAAGCCAGGCGGCCCGAGTATCGCCGCCAGTTGCTGGAGATGCTGGGTCTGGATCCGCTGCCCGAGCGGACGGACCTGAAAGCCACCATCACGGGACGCATCGAGCGGGAGGACTTCGCGGTGGAAAAGGTCCATTTCCAGTCGCGTCCCGGTCTCTATGTGACGGGCAACCTCTGGTTGCCGAAGGGGCTTGAGAAGCCCGCCCCGGCCGTGCTTTACGTATGCGGCCACGGGGCCATGAAGATCGACGGGGTGAGCTACGGCAACAAGGTGAGCTATCAGCATCACGGGGCGTGGCTGGCGCGAAACGGTTACGTGTGCCTGACGATTGACTCCCTTCAACTCGGCGAGATCGAATCGATCCACCACGGCACCTATCGCTACAAGATGTGGTGGTGGAACAACCGCGGATACACGCCGGCCGGCGTCGAGGCCTGGAACTGCATGCGGGCGCTCGACTACCTGCAGTCCCGCTCGGAGGTCGACGGCGAACGATTGGGAGTGACCGGTCGGAGCGGCGGCGGAGCCTATAGCTGGTGGATCGCGTCGACCGACGAACGGATCAAGGTCGCCATTCCGGTAGCGGGGATCACGGACCTGCAGAACCACGTGGTTGACGGCTGTGTCGAAGGCCACTGCGACTGCATGTTCATGGTCAACACCTACCGCTGGGACTATCCGCTTGTGGCGGCCTTGGTCGCGCCCAGGGCTTTGCTACTGGAAAACTCGGATACCGACCGCATCTTCCCGTTGGACGGCGTCATCCGCACCCACGGGAAGGTTCGGGAGATTTACCGTTTCTGCAACGCCGCGGACCAGTTTGGTCTTGTCATCACCCCGGGCCCCCACAAGGACACGCAGGACCTGCGCGTGCCGGCTTTCCGCTGGTTCAACAAGCACCTGAAGCAGGACGATTCGTTATTGACCATGCCGGCCGAAAAACTGATGGAGCCGGCCGAACTGAAGGTCTTCGACAAGCTACCCGAGGATCAGCAGAACACCGAGATTCACGAAACCTTTGTGGCGATCGCCCCGCCCCCCAAGGTTCCTGCCGACAAGGCCCAATGGCAGGCGATGCGGGACGGTTGGATGGAGGCTCTGAAGACAAAGGTCTTCCGCGGGTGGCCGCAGCAAGTTCCCCCGTTGGCTTTGAAGCAAACGTCGTCCAAAGAGGACAACGGCCTCCTTCTTGAGCACTACGAGTACACCAGCCAGGAGCACGTGGTCTTGCGTCTGTTCGTGGTTCGGCCAAGCGGCGCGAAGGCGGACGCTCCCGTCGTGCTTCGGGTGCTCGACGAGGACGGCTGGAACGAATGGGGCGAGGGACTGGCCAAGCGATTTGATGGACTCAAGGAAACGCTCGTTTTCGCCGCCCCCCGGGGGATCGGTCCGGCGGCCTGGAGCGGCGACGAGAAAAAGCAGACCCAGATTCGACGGCGTTTCATGCTGCTGGGTCAGACGCGGGACGGGATGCGGGTGTGGGACGTGCGACGCGCAATTCAGGCCGTGCGTTCGTTGGACGGACTGAAGGATGCGCCGCTACGGGTGCAGGCGACCGGGCAAGCGGCCGGACTGGTCGTTTATGCGTCGCTGTATGAGCCGGGGCTGGACGAACTCGTCTTGAGCCAGGTTCCCGCCACGCATCGGGACGGCCCGATCCTGCTCAACGTGCGGCGTTTTCTGGACATGTCCGAGGCGGTGGCCATGGCGGCGGAGAAAACGCCGATCCGCTTTTCCGATTCGGCCGAGGCGTCCAAGTATGCCTCCGCCGTGGCTGACAGGTTGGGCTGGTAACGACTCCTTCGGTCGCCGTCACTTGTTGCCGCGTCGCTGCGGGCGCCTTTTCGTGCTGCGCACTGCAGCGGCAGGGATATCGGCGGCGTCATGTGGATGGGGCCCAGATGATGGTCCCGGCCCGTGCATCGGGCGCCTTCAGGTCGGCTTCGGACGGACGACAACGAACGAGAATAGACGGTTTTGGGCCTTCAAACTTTTTGTCACGCCCGCCTGTCACAAATAACCTAGGCTTGTCTAACTGACGGAAGCTCTTGTCCGTCGAATGGCCCGGGACGACACAGCCCAAAGGGTTGGCCGGAACGTTTGCCGGATTGACTGGTATGGATGGGCGATCCACGTCGCCGGGGAGAGATCAAGATGGCTCGGGCATGTGATTTGAAAGTGCGGCACAAGATCGTACTGATCGGAACGTCGTTGTTGGTCGTAATGGCGTTGGGACTTTTTGCGGCGTATGGATGGCGTGCAAAACAGACAGCGCAAGAGGCCTGCGTGGCCGAGGCTCGAAGCATCGTGTTGACCACCGAGTCGGTTCGGGAGGAAATGGCCGACAAGTGGCACCTCGGTGTCTTCGATCAACCGACCTTGCGAGAGTGGGCCGACGAGGGTGAGGTCGATAAGGCCTTGAGTTCCGTGCCCGTGGTAACGGCCTGGAATGCGGCTATGGCCAAGGCTAAGGAGGGGGGATACGAATTTCGCGTCCCGAAGGTATCTCCGCGAAATCCGGCCAACGAGCCCGACGCCTTCGAGGCTCGAGTGTTGCAGCTCCTGAAGGACCAGAATCTCGACGAATATCACGAGATCGACCCGGAGATCAACGCCGTGCGTTACTTCCGGCCCATCAAGCTGACGCAAGAGTGTTTGCTGTGCCATGGCGCCCCGGAGAAGTCCGAGACGCTGTGGGGCAACACCGCGGGAACCGATCCCACGGGCGGTCCCATGGAGAACCGGAAGGAAGGCGAAATCCACGGGGCCTTCGAAGTTATTCAGTCGCTGGACGAGGCCGACGCCAAAGTAGCCTCGGCCATGCTCTGGGGAGCCCTGTTCGTGGGCGGGTTCGTCGTTCTCGCCGTCTTCGTATTCCGAAAGCTGATGACCCGGTTCGTGAGCGATCCGATCCAGCGTACGACGGAATTTGCCCAGCGTTTTGCCGGTGGAGATCTGACGGCGCGGCTTGAAGCTCGATGCGGCGACGAATTCGGCGCGATGGCCGGGGCCCTGAACTCCACCGTCGTCGCCATGGATCACGCCATGACCGAAGTCAAAGAAGCCTCCGAGCGGGAAAAGCTCGCCCAGAAGCAGCGTGCTCGCGAGGAGTTGGAGCGAGCCGAGGCGGAACGCGAGCGCGAACGCCAGGAGATCCTCCGCAAGCAAGAGGAGGACGAGCGGCGCCGAGTGGAAGCCGAGGAGGAGCGAAAACGCGTTGAGGCCCAGGCCGAGGAAGAAGCCCAACGCAAGATGCGAGCCAAGGTCGATCGCATCCTGGCAGTTGTGCGGGAGGCAGCCAAGGGCAACCTGACAGGCACCATGGATGTGTCCGGCGACGACATGATCGACGAACTGGCCCAAGGAATTCAGGTCATGATGCGCGATCTCTCCCACATCATCGGCGAAGTACGGGAAAGCGCGGCCCAGTTTGGCGAAGGCGCTCGCGTGGTTGCAGAAACCTCCGTCAGCCTGGCCGGAAACGCCCAGGACCAGGCAGCCACCGTCGAGGAGATGCGAGCCGCAACCGACCAACTCGTGCAGAGCATTTCCGAGGTGAAACAAAGCGCTGACCAGGCGAACGAGATGGCCCAGAAGTCGAATGGACTGGCGACAAGCGGCGGCGAGGCCGTGCAGCGGTCCATGGAAGCCATGCAATTAATCCAGACGAGCAGCACCCAGATCGCGGAAATCATCCAGGTCATCTCGGAAATTGCGAGCCAGACCAATCTCCTGGCCTTGAATGCGGCCATCGAGGCGGCTCGGGCCGGCGAACACGGGATGGGATTCGCGGTCGTGGCCGACGAGGTTCGCAAACTGGCCGAACGTTCGAATCAGGCCGCCGGTGAAATCACCAATCTAATCCGGGAATCCACCGCTCGAGTTCAGGAAGGCGCCGCCTTGAGTTCCGAAGCGGGTACGTCGCTCCAGGAGATCGCCGAGGGGGTGCAAGCCACGGCGCTGAAGATTGCGGAAATCGCCGATGCAACCACCCAGCAAGCCCAGAACGCCGGCGAGGTGGCCAATGCCATCCACGGTGTCTCCAGCCAGGCCGAGCAATCGGCCGCTGGAAGCGAAGAGCTCGCCTCCTCCAGCGAAGAACTGGGGGCCCAGGCCAGCACACTCGATTCGGTTGTCCGCCGATTCCAGCTGAGCGAAACCTAATCGTCCGGCAGGCGGCGGGCGCATCTTTTCGGTTCTGATGCGTGCCGCCGCTTGTTTTTTTCTTGACCGACGATGAAGGCCGCCAGAGAGAATGTCTTGTTCCAAAGAAAGCCGACACGTGTGAGATTTGCAGGCTTCAGGCTTGCCGGGCTCCATCGGAATGGGAAAATGGGGGGGGGATCCGTCGTGTTGGTCCGGATGGCCCCCCTAGTGCCCGAAAACCTCTCTCTGGAGTTCCCCCGATGGTCAAGACCGCAAGCACCATGCTCCCGCTCGGAGCCGAGGCCCCCGAGTTCTCTCTCCCCGATATTGACGGCAGCACCGTGTCTCTTGCCGACTACCGGGATGCGCCGGCCTTGCTGGTCATGTTCATCTGCAACCATTGCCCCTTCGTCAAACATATCGCGACACAGCTGGCCCAGCTTGGTCGCGACTATGCCGAGCAGGGCGCGGCGATCGTGGCAATCAACTCCAACGACGTGGAGAACCACACCGACGATTCGCCCGAGAAGATGCAAGAGGAAGCAGCGAAGCAAGGCTACACGTTCCCCTATCTTTACGACGCGAGCCAGGAAGTGGCTAAGGCCTACCGGGCAGCCTGCACGCCAGACTTCTTCCTCTTCGACAAGGATCGCCGCCTCGTCTACCGAGGTCAGCTCGATTCAAGCCGTCCGAGTTCGGGCACTCCCGTGACTGGAGAAGATCTGCGTGCCGCCCTTGATGCCGTTCTTGCGGGCCAACCCGTTCCTCCGGACCAGCGTCCCAGCATCGGCTGCAACATCAAGTGGAAGGCGGGAAACGAACCGGATTATTTCAATCCGGGAGGAACTCCTTAAGGCCATGCCCCCTGGATCAGGGGGCGATCTTGCCAATCCCCCCGAAGCGCTCGAAATACGACATCCGATCGGCAAGTATTTCCTCGGCGTTTCTTGTCACGCTCTCGGGATCCTGCTATAAGACAACCATTGGCAGCTGAGGGGCTGCCTTCGGGGTGTCCCGTTAGCTGGTATTTTCACATTCCGAGCGGTGGTTCGCTCAGGGTTTGCGCCATGCCTGCGGCATGTCGCGTCCAAACGCGGGGGGGGTCTTCTGTGGACACAACCGGCCAGACGATTATCGCCTTCCTGTCTGTCATAGGTGTCTTCTACGCCGTGCGTCTCTTGTATGGATGCTGCAAGCGCCGGCATCTCTGGGCACGATCTTCCTTGGGCTCACAGCAACGACATTCCCGGTTGGCCAGGTTGGACTGGTGCCTCGAATTATTCGGTGGCCTTTTCCTCGTCGTAATGACGGGGTATTTCCTTACCACGATCATATTCTCCTGGCTGCCCGACCCCGGCAAGGGACCGGTCAAGGGGATCCCCATAGGCCAGATGCCGCCAATTGCCCTTAAGCAGTCCCAGTTTGGGGGAAGGTTTTCCTACGGCGGTGGATCACCCGAACGTTATTTGACGGGAGCCGATCTCAGCAACCTGCCGATCCACGACGAGGACGTTCGGGCATTCCTAAGCAACGCCCCGAACGTGACCTGGCTCAATCTGGGCAATACGAAGATCACCGATGCGTGCCTGACCCATCTGGAAGGGATGTCCGGCCTGAGCGATCTTACGCTGCAAGCTACGGCAATTACCGATTCGGGACTCGTCCACCTGGCTCAGATCCAAGGCCTTGAAAACCTGTCGCTCTCGGGAACGGGTATCACGGATGCCGGCCTTGAGCATCTGCAAAGCATGACCGCCTTGCGGCGTCTCGATCTCCGGAACACCAGCGTCACCGATGCCGGTTTGAAATACCTCTATCCCCTTGTGAATCTGGAAGAGATCATGCTCTACGATACGCAGGTCTCGCCCGCCGGGCTCAAGCACTTCCCGGAGCAAATCCCCCGCCTGTGAATCGCGATCCACGGGATTTGACACAGCCGTTGCTCGGCAGACGGCACGCCGGAGCGTGCCCGCTACTTTGCGTTGGAGTCCAGGCTTCAGCCTGCTGCGCGCGGTGGAAAGTACATGGTTGGCAGCTTGGCGGACGGCACAACGGAGTGTGCCTGCTACTTTGGCCCATTGCTGGACCTTCTCGGGCCGATTCCGGAAAATGATGTCGTCTTATGAAAGATTCGCGCACTCCGTGTGTGCTTACTCATAGGGAGACGATACCTGACCGTGACGACGCAACCGCCCGAAACCCGCCCAAGCCTCATCCTCCGCCTCCGCGACGGCCAGGATGCCGAAGCGTGGCAGGAGTTTACGGCGATTTATCGCCCCTTGGTGTACCGGCTGGCCCGAATGAAGGGACTCCAGGACGCCGACGCCGAGGAACTCGTGCAGGACGTGATGGTGGCCGTGTCGCGAGCGGTGGAGAACTGGGTTCCCGACCCCGCTCGGGGCCGGTTTCGTCACTGGTTGTTTCGAATCGCCCGAAACCTGATCCTCAACTATTTGACTCGAAAGAAGTTCCGCCCGCTGGGCACGGGAGACAGCCGCATTGCCCAAATGCTGGAGCAGCAATGTGATCCCGCAACCGAGGAGTCGGCCGTTTTCGATCTGGAGTTTCGCCGCGAGGTTTTTCGCTGGGCGGCCGGAGAGGTGCGGAAGCACGTTCGCGAAGCCACGTGGGAAGCCTTCTGGCGAAGCACGATCGGTGATCGTCCCATCGAGGTCGTTGCCGAGGAACTGAACATGACCGTGGGCAACGTCTACATCGCCCGCAGCCGCGTGATGGCCCGGCTTCGCGAGACGGTGCAACTGTTCGAGGAAAACTCCCTTTCGGAATGAAAACGGATACCGCCGTTACGCGAGTCCTGCCATGACTGACCGAAAACCTCCATGTGACGATTCACGGTTGAACGTCCTTCTCTTCGGTGACGAAGAGAGCGACGAATACCTGGCCTCGGCCAGCCACGTGGAATCGTGCCCCCACTGCCGAAACCGGTTGACGGAGTTCGCGGCCGGGGAGCCGATGTGGTCGGAAGCTCGCCAGTTTCTCGAGCCGGCGCAAGGTTATACAAAGTCCTTCGACTCCTCGTGGGCGGAAGATCAGGAACCGATTGCCCTCCAACGACAACTGGATTGTCTTTCACCTCCAAGCCACCCGGAGATGCTGGGCAGGCTCGGACGCTACGACGTGGAACGGGTCATCGGTTCGGGGGGGATGGGAGTCGTCTTGAAGGGATTCGACACCGAGTTGAACCGGCCTGTGGCAATCAAGGTGCTCGCACCGCACCTGGCCCACAGCGGAGCGGCCCGGCAACGATTCGCCCGGGAATCGCGGGCGGCAGCCGCCATCGTTCACGAACACGTCGTGGCCATCCACAACGTGGAAACGGAAGGCCGCACCCCCTTTCTCGTCATGCAATATGTGGCGGGCCAATCGCTTCAGACCCGCGTGGATCGCGAAGGTCCCCTCGACCCGATCGAAATTCTCCGTATCGGCGTACAGGCGACCGCGGGACTGGCCGCGGCCCACGAACAGGGCGTCGTCCATCGCGACGTCAAGCCGGCCAACATCCTCCTGGAGGAAGGCGTCGAACGAGCCCTGCTGACTGACTTCGGCCTGGCCCGAACCGTCGACGACGCGAGTCTCACCCACACGGGCATTGTAGCCGGCACGCCCCACTACATGTCGCCCGAGCAGGCAGGCGGCGAGGCCGTCGACCATCGCACGGACCTGTTCAGCCTCGGCGCCGTGCTCTACTTCATGGCCACGGGCCGACCGCCCTTCCGGGCCGAGCGAGCCATGGGCGTACTTCACCGCATCTGCCACGATCGGCACCGTCCGGTCTGGGAAGTGAATCCCGACATCCCCGACGACCTGGCCCGCATCATCGATCGCCTGCTGGAGAAGCGTCCGTCCCGTCGTTTTGCCGATGCCGCCCAGACGCGGCAGGTACTCCTCCAAGCGCTCGCCCGTTTCCAGCGGCGCGGCGTTCCGTCCAGGTGGCGCCGCCTCCACCGCCGCCGTCCCTGGCTGCTGCCGAGTGCCGCGGCAGTGGTCGCGGGACTGTTGATCATCGCCACCGCAGGACTTTTCGGCAACCGAGCCGACCCGAATGCAGAAACAACGTCCGCCGCATCCCCAACTCCTCTCGATGGTGCGGCAGTCAGCCAAGATTCCACGCAGTATGCCGCCACGTTAGACGAAGTCCACACCCGGCTCGAACAGATCGAAACGGTACAACAATCGTTCTACCTCCACCTCCCAGCCACCACGTGGGACAGCGAAATCACCACCCTTCAAAGCCAACTCGACCAAATCGAATCCGGCGTCACCAGCACTCCCCCCGTCCAAAAAACCCCGTAGCGGTGGCATCCCTGCCGCCGAAGACTTCCCGTACCGGTGGCATCCTTGCCGCCGAAAAGCGTTACTCGTCCTCTTGCCTCTCCCGCTACCGCGAAAGGAACCACTCATGATCCGAAAAACGATCGTCCTTACCGCAATCTTGTGCCTCGGATGCACCGTCTGGCTCTTCGCGCAGGCCAGCAGCGTCAACCAGACACCGGTGTCTACACCTCCCGCCACGCCCGAAACGCCGGCGCAAGTCCACGTCCAGGAGCGTCAGGTCGAAGTGATCACGACCCCCAAAACCCTTCCACCCCAACAACGGGTCACCCACACAATCACCTACCCGTCCAGTTCCCGGCCTTCGTCAACAGAAATGCGTGGCAGCGGCGGGATGGGATCGGAAATGGGGATGGGATCGGAAATGGGGATGGGATCGGAAATGGGGATGGGAATGGGCATGATGGGCGCCCCGCCATCCAATATGGCCGCTCGGCGAAAACTGGCGGAGGCAACCGAGAAGCTCCGCAAGGCCGAGAGCGAGGAAGACAAGCAGCAGATGCAGAAGCTTCTAAAGGGGCTCCTGGCCGAGTACTTCGACTACGATATGGAGAAGCGTCAGGCGGACCTCGACAAGGTCAAGGAGCGGGTCCGCCAACTGGAGGAACTCCTGGCCAAGCGTCAGGCCGCCAAGGAGGAGATCGTCGACTTGCAGCTACGAACGATGGTCAACGAAGTGGAAGGGTTGGGGTTCTTCAGCGAGCCTGGACAAGGCGGACCGGGGATGAACGACCCGTTCGGACCGGGCGCGGGTGGCTATGGTGGCGGTGAAGGCTTCTATTGATTCATTCGGAGCACACCTACACCGGAGAACAGACGGGCTCGGCATCTCAAGTGTCTGCGTCAACGGACCTTGAGACGGCGAGCCCGCCTTTTTGCGGGGGCGGCGTCTCATTGCACGGCTCTCCACCGGAGCCTAGAATACCGACTTGTCCACCGCGAATTTGGAAGCTCCCATGCCATCCCCCCCCAAGTTATTTTGCACCGCGTTTCTTCTCTTCTCCCTCGTGCTCGGGCGCGCCGCCGCCGAGGCCCCCAATAAAACTCCCGACAAGATCCGCATTGCCGTCTACAATGGGGCCGGCACGGGTTCCAGTCAGAAGCAGGTTCTGGCCGCCCTCGATCGGTTTCCGGATCTCGTCTACACCCGAGTCGAGGGTGAGGACATCCGCAGCGGCACGCTTGAGGAATACGATGTGCTCCTTCACCCCGGTGGCAGTGGAAGCAAGCAGGCCAAGGGGCTGGAAGAGGTGGGCCGCGATCGTGTCCGCCAGTTCATCGGGCAGGGCGGCGGATATGTGGGGATCTGTGCGGGCGCCTACCTGGCCAGCAGTGATTACTCCTGGTCGCTCCACGTCCTCGACGCCAAGGTGGTCGACCGCGCCCACTGGGCTCGCGGGAACGGCGATGTGAAGATTCGACTTACGGAGAAGGGCAAGACGCTCCTGGATTGCGCAGACGACCTCGTGACAATCTGCTACGCCCAAGGCCCCCTGCTGGCCCCGGGCGAGAAGGCGGATCTGCCCGACTACGAGCCGCTGGCGTTGTTTGAAACAGAGATCGCCAAGAAAGGCGCCCCCACGGGCGTGATGAAGGGCACCACGGCCATCGCGGCAAGCGAATTCGGCGAGGGGCGGGTCGTCTGCTTCAGCCCCCACCCCGAGAAGACGGAGGGGCTGGACCGACTCCTTCACCTGGCGGTGATCTGGGTCGCAGGGAACAAGCCCTGACGTCCAAACTAGCCCGGCTGCTCACCCTCGCCAGTCGCGCGGACTTCCACGTTCGATCGAATCCACCACCAGCAGCCGGGCTCTTGAAGTTGCGAGGGATTGAGCCCAAGAGCCGGGCTAGCTCACCAACCTCCGCGATCAGGCTGCCTGAACTGAGGTGGTTGATTCAGAAGCCAGACTAGCCCGGCTGCTCGCCCTTGCCAGTCGCGAGGACTTCCACGCTCGATCCAATTCACCACCAGCAGCCGGGCTCTTGAAGTTGCGAGGGATTGAGCACAAGAGCCGGGCTAGCTCACCAACCTCCGCGATCAGGCAGCCCGATGTGAGGTGGCCAATCCAAGAGCCCGGCTATTCCGGATCAGCCCGGCTTTGCAAGGGTCCGCTAGCCGTACCACGGACGCGAGCGCTGCTGGGCCCGGCGTGCCAGACGATTGAAGGTCTGGCAGTTCTCTTCGATCTGGAAATCGAACATGCCGACGCCGAGGAAATCGCCGCCGCTGTCCAGCGCGTGGGCAAAACCGCTGCGAGGGAGAATCGCGCCGGCAGCCAGCACCTTGAAGGCAATCCAGGGCTTCTGGACCTTGGCCATGTAGGCCACGGTCTCTTCGGGATTGATGCACCACATGCTGTCGTGCCAGCCCTCGCCGCCGTCGAGCCAGATGTACTCCTTCCGCAAGGCCTCGGGCGTGGCGGTGAAATAGTTGTCCTGGTGCAGGGTCTTGACGTAGAAGTCGCAGGGGATGCCCTGTTCCTCGCAGGCCTTGACGACTTCCAGCGAGTGGCAGCCCACGCCGATGGGAACCTTGTGCTTCTTCGTCAGTTCCACGGCCTCGGCGATCAGATCGAGACGTTTGAGCTGGGTAAGCTTGTCGCCGGCCACACCCCAGACGTAAAGGGCGGCGCAGCCGTCGTCGACCTTCTGGGCGATCTCCGCCTTCAGTTTTCCTGCTACCTGGCCGATCTCGGGATGGATGCTGGGGATGATCTGCATCTTCCCGCCCCGGTCCTTGTTGTACTTGTACACCAGGTTGGCGCCGCTTTCGAGCACGGTGTTGATCCCGTTCTGCTCGGCAAGCTGGAAGGTCTCGAAGATCTTCTCTTCCGTCACGTAGGCGCGAAACAGGCGGTTCACGTACCGCAGATCTCGACAGTGCATGTAGCCGGAAACGAGGTTGCCGCCGAGCATCAACCGGCTAATCGTGGCGTTGCCCAGTTTGCCGTAAAGCATGCCGTCGCTCTCGGCGGGCTGGTCCTCGGCAGCGGCTTCGGCAGCCTTGGCCACAGTGTAGGCCGATCCGGCGGCCGCCACGCAACGCCCCATTGCCGTACGTCGATTCACCTTGTTCGGATCGGCCATGATTGACACTCCTTGAGTTCGGAATTGAGTCGAAAACGCCTCCGCCGCCCCCAAGATTAGCGATTTGGCAAGGTCATTTCAAGCGAACTGGCCGGCCTCTTATCCCCCGCCAGGCCAAGCAACGACGAGCCCATAAAGCCGCAAGCCGGCGTGGGCCGGCTTGCAGGTCATGGACTCCGTTCGGTCGGAAACACCTCCAACCAAAGCTCATCGTGTTGTCACGGGGCGGGTTACTCGCCCGATTTCAGTTCCAGGGTGACCGGAGGGATTCCCGGCTGCACGTCGACGGTGAGTTCCGAGGTCTTCGGACTGGCGTACTTGGCTGGAGTCTCGTAAACCACGTCAACAATCTCGCCCTCCTCTGCATTGGCAGGCGTTTCGGCCTTCTTCTCCTTACTGACGGAAACGTTGTTCATCCCCACCTGGGCGCCTTCACCAAGGTTCCTCGTGATGAGTGTGAACTTGCCTTGCGCGTCAGTGGTTCCGGTCGCCGGCTTGCCGCCCTCGGCAGGATGGAAAAGAACCGTGGCGCCTTCGAGAGGAGTCCCGTCGAGGGTCACCACGCCTTCCACCGGAGCCAGCTGCGGGCCTCCTGGACCACACCCCGTGAGAACAACGACCACCAGAGACAACACGGCCAGGGCCGGTAAGAAACGAGAGAAATTCCGCATGACAGTCCTTTCGTGGTGCTAGGCTCTGTTTGAAAAGTCTGCCGCAGGCCCGAGAGCGAGCGAACGAGCCAGTCCGCAAGGCGTCCGAAGCAGGCATATTGAACATATGTCGATGCAGGACAACGCAGCGGATGGCTCGTGCAGCCGCTCGAAGCCCGGCACCTTGAGTTTTGAAACAGAGCCTAGGGAATAGAAACGGGTTCCCCTTCGTCCTTGCCGCCCAGATACTGGTAGGTCCAGTGATCGATGGTTTCGGAAAGGAACTGGACAGAACCGTCGCAGAACGTGAAATTGGCCCCACCCGGATGCAGTGACTTGAAGCCGAACTCGGTGCTCCAGTTGTTCCACCAGGCGCACGGGTCCGTGCCCACCGAGGTGTTGCACGTATTGTAGTTGATGGGGTACACCGTGCTGATCATGCCGTTGGTATTGCTGGCATGGGCCCAACCGCGCTGAATCGGGCTGGCACACTTGCCGCGGACTTCGCCGACGGCGATCGTGTTGGAGAGTCCGTCGAGGATGTCGCGCATCTTGCACACGTAGTTCTTTCCCTGTCGCGTGAACGGGCCGGCCGGCTTGTTGTCGCTCGTGCTGAAGTTGTAGGCGTCGTAGGCGGCTCGCTCCGGACAACTGCCGGCCGAGTTGTTGCCTGTCCGCGTGGGGCCCTTGGAACCGGCGTAGCTGAAGAGGGCAAGATTCCCCGCCGCAATCCCGTTCTGTGCCGTGTCGTTGTAGTCGGTCGAATTGTCGGAAGGGCAGCGATAAACCGGCACGATCGTGCCGGCAATGTAAGGCGAACCGTTTGCCGGCGTCGTCGGGAACATCTGATAGGCCGGCGGTTCCGTAAAGGTGAAATCGAAGGCGTCGTACAACGGCTGCTGCTCCACGAAGGGCAGAATGTGCACCAGCATGGAGCCGCGATTCCGAACCCAGTTCGCGTTGCTCGTGCTGTTGGTGTACCACAGCCCTCCCGGCGGAAACACCTTGAAGGTGTCGTGGTAGTTGTGCAGAGCGATGCCGATCTGCTTCAGGTTGTTCGTGCACTGCGATCGCCGTGCCGCTTCGCGCGCTGCCTGCACGGCGGGCAGGAGCAACGCGATGAGAATGCCGATGATGGCGATCACCACCAGCAATTCCACGAGTGTGAACGCTTTTCTCGTATTCATAGAACTCTCCCCCTTAAGACCGAGAAACGAAGATACCGGAATGGGAACTCGGCGTGGTGTCGCCACCCGCCGGTCGACACTTTTGCTGAAGTCGCCCAGACCCAATCCCAAGGGCTCCCCGAGCGACGAAGTTCGCAACGTCTTCGATTTCGATCCCCCCCAATGCTCCCACGGCCAGTGTACGAATGATGCCATTCGTTCGCAACACAATCCCGATATTCTTTTGCTTAAAAGAAGGAGGGGCAATGTAGGCAGAATAGAATATCCACAGTCTGGTTGCGACAGAGACTTCGCGAGCGTCCACAATTGTTGCTCGGTTGCAATCCGCCTCGCCCCAATACGCCGCGAGCCCCCTCCATGGAGCCATGTCCCCCGATCACTGAGGCTGCCAGCTTCGCCTCCTGTCTCTGACCGCATTTCGCATCTGATCTCTTCATCCTACTCAAGATCATAATCCTGGTCGCCTACTCCGGCATTCAACAACGGTCGCAAATCAATCGGCCGAATCACACGAGATCGGCGCAGAAAAGTCAATGCCAGACCGATGACGATAAGAGTGCGGCAAGAGGGATTGCCATCGGGATGCAACGGAACGGCCCCTGGTGCGGAAGCGGCATTCAGACGCCCCCCGGATTGCAGGCCGACCGCGGCTCCGGTTATTCTAGATCGCACGCAAAACTGAATTCCGAGGAACCGTTTTTGGGACAACCACCGAAACCATGATCAAACGAATCCTCCCGATCCTTCTCGGCGCGTCGGTGATCGGCGTGCTGTTGTTGGCCAGCAAGTGGCGTTCCGAACCGATGACGGTTTCCGGATTTCTCGAAGCCCATGAGATTCGGCTCGGATCGCGGGTCGGCGGCCGGGTGGCCAAGGTCCTCGTCGAGGAAGGCGAGGCCGTCGCAGCGGGCCAGGTTCTCGTGGAACTGGAGCCCTTCGATCTTCAGGCCCGCGAGGCAGAGGCTCGGGCGAACCTCGACGCATGCCAATCGGAGTACGCCAAGCTGACGGCCGGTTTTCGGGCGGAAGAAGTCTCCCAGGCCAAGGCTCGCGTGGCCCAACTGACGTCCGACCACGAGCGGTTGGTGAACGGACCACGTCCCGCAGAGGTCGAGGCGGCCCGCGCCCAGGTGCAGGTGGCTAACGCCCGCCTGATCCTCGCCCAACGGGTCCACGAGCGGACCCAGGAACTTCTGCGAACCAATTCGGTTTCCGCCCAGGAGTCGGATCGTGCAGTGGAGGAGTTGGAGGCCGCTCGGGGCCAGGCCCTGGCCCGAAACAAGGAGCTTCAGCTCCTGGAAGAAGGAAGCCGGAAGGAAGACATCGCCAGCGCCAAAGCCCGGCTCGACGAAGCACAGGCCGCATTGGACCTCATGGCGGCCGGCTATCGCCAGGAGGAGATCGCCCAGGCGAAGGCCAAGGTCGAAGCCGCCGAGGCCGCCCTGGCCGCCATTCAGATTCAACTTGGGGAGTTGCGGATTGCGGCGCCCATGGACGGCGTGGTCGAGTCGCTCGAACTCCGCCCCGGCGACCTGACCTCGCCGGGTGGGCCCGTCATGTCGATGATGGAATCGGAAGAGCTTTGGGTCCGCGCCTATCTGCCCGAAAATCTGCAACTTGAGGTGGGGCAAAGCGTTCCCGTTACAGTAGACGCCTTTTCGGAAGAGTTCGCCGGCACGGTCACCTTCATCTCGCGCCAGGCCGAGTTCACCCCCAGCAACGTGCAGACGCCGGAAGAACGATCCAAGCAGGTGTTCCGGATCAAGGTGGTGATCCGGGACGAGAGCAAGCGGCTCCGACCCGGCATGTCGGCCGACGTGTGGCTCAAGCCGCGAGGCAAGAAGCCATGAGCGACGCCGTCATCGACACCCAAGGCCTCACACGTCGTTTCGGCGACCTGACGGCCGTAGAAGACGTTTCCTTCCAGGTGAAGCGGGCCGACATCTTCGGACTGCTCGGACCGAACGGGAGCGGGAAATCGACCATCATTCGCATGCTCTGCGGCGTCCTGCCGCCGTCGGCGGGCGACGCCCGGGTTCTCGGGTTCGACGTGCGCACCGACGCCGAACAGATCAAGCGGCGAATCGGCTACATGTCCCAGAAATTCAGCCTCTACCCGGACCTCTCCGTCCGCGAGAACCTGGAGTTCTATGGGCGCGTTTACGGGCTGCCGTCGGCGCGGCTCGATCAGCGAATCGCTGAGGTGTTGGAACTTACGTCGCTCGAAGACCGAATCGAACAACTGGCGGCAAACCTCTCGGGCGGCTGGAAACAGCGACTCGCCCTCGGCTGCGCCCTGATCCACGAACCCGAGGTGGTGTTTCTCGACGAGCCCACCGCGGGCATTGATCCCGTGGCGCGACGGCAACTCTGGGACCTGCTCTTCGAGCTTTCCGGACGGGGCGTCACCCTGTTCGTCACGACCCACTACATGGACGAGGCGGAACGCTGCACCAGCGTGGGCTACATCTACCTCTCAAAGCTTCTGGTGCTGGGCGATACCGACGACCTGAAGGGGCTCCCCGACGTGACGCCCGCGGGAACTCGCCGCTTCGAGTTGGTGCTGCCGTCAGCCACGTCGCGCCTGGGGCCCTTGCGGGCCATGGACGGCGTTCTCGACGCCACCCTGTTCGGCGACACGATCCACGCGCTCGTTTCCGACGAGCTTGGCGAAGGCGAGTTGATCGAGCGTCTCGGAATCGCCCCGCAAACGGTGGAAGCCCGACCCATTGCCCCCACCCTGGAAGACGTGTTCGTCACGCTCACGGGCGCCGCCGACCGGCGGCGACAAGCCGGTGAGGCGAGCGGCCCCACCGTCCGCCTGGACCGCGAAGCCGAAGACGCCGCCACCGACGAAACGGAAACCCCCGAGCCTGCGAAGAAAAGGCCCCTCCAGGAAACGACTCTGACGGGACGATCCACGGACGGCTTCGCCGCGATCTGCCTCAAGGAGTTCTCCCACATTCGACGCCAACCGGCCACGCTCTTCTTCCTGCTCGTGGTGCCGGTAATTCAGGTCTTGATCTTCGGCTACGCGATCGACACCCAGATCGAGCATATCCCGACGGTCGTCTACAACCTCGACGGACGGCGGGATTCCGAGCACCTGATCGACGCCTTCGTCAATACGCGAAAGTTCCGGATCCTCGACAAGGTCCACGACGAGGAGTCGTTTCGGCGAGCCATGACGTCGGGCCGGGCGAAGGTGGGCGTCATGATCCCGCCCGACTACAGCGACCGGCTCGTCCGGCGCAAGCAGGTGGCGGTCCAGGTGCTCATCGACGGAAGCGATTCCCAGGTGGCCACGACGGCGCTCAACGCCGCGAATCTCCTGGGCGCGAGCCTGTCGATCCGAATCGCGAAGTCCACCATTGGAGCAACCCAGACAGGCCCGTCGCGAGACGCGACAGGCAAGGCCGCCCTCCCCATCGAGATGCGACCTCGACTCCTCTACAACCCCGATTTGGACAGTTCCCACTTCTTCGTGCCCGGACTTGTGGGAATTATCCTGCAACTGGTCACGCTCTTCCTCACGTCGTTTGCCATTGTCCGCGAACGGGAGATGGGCACGCTGGAGCAACTGTTCGTCACCCCGGTGGGCCGAGCGGGGCTCATGCTGGGCAAGCTCGCCCCCTACGCTTTGCTAGGCATGGTCGAGACCCTGATCGTGCTCTGCGTCATGGTCTACATCTTCGGAGTTCCCATCAACGGCTCGATCCTGTTGTTGCTGACCCTCTCGGGATTGTTCCTGGTGTGCTCCCTGGGACTGGGCCTTCTCGTTTCCACCCTTGCGAAGACCCAGGTGGCGGCCCTCATGTTCGCCTTCATGATCATGCTCCCCTCGGTTCTGCTCTCCGGATTCATGTTCCCCCGCTCCGAGATGCCGCCCCTGATCCACGCGGTGACCTACGCGATTCCCGTCACCTACTTCATCGAGATTCTTCGCGGCGTCGTCCTTCGGGGGAGCGACTTCGTGGACCTCATTCCGCCGGTGATCGGCCTGAGCATCTGCTGCTTCGTGATCCTGACGCTGAGCATCACGCGATTCCGAAAACAGTTGGAGTAACCTACGGACGCTTCCGATGCTCCTGCCGATACTGGCCCGGGGTCTGGTTCACGTCCTTGAAAAAGGCCTGGCTGAGATTGGCCGGGTAGCCGAACCCTGTGCTTTCGGCAATCTCCGCGAGGGAGCAATCCGTAGTCCTGAGCAGATGACGCGCTCGCTGCAGCCGGACGCGGAGAATCTCCTGCTTGGCCGAGTGGCCGAGAGCGAGCCGGAACCGCCGGTGGAGCGTGCTTCGGGAGAGTTGGACCCGGGTCAGTACGTCGCTGATCGAGATTCCCTCGCAGGCGTGTTCGCGGATGAACCGCACGGCCGTTACCACGTCCGAATCAGGAATCGCCACGACGTCGGTCGATTGACGAGTGACCACGCCAAGGGGTTTGACAGGCGTAGCCTCCACCGGCGGAGTCGCCCCCCGAATCATCCGCTCCAGAAGCGCTGCCCCGTTGAAGCCGATCGTTTTCGTGTCGGGAATGACACTGGTAAGGGAAGGGTTGCTCAGTTCGCACAGGAGTTTGTCGTTGTCCACCCCGATCACAGCGATCTCATCGGGAACGGAGATTCCGTGGGCCGTGCAGGCATTAAGAACCTGACGAGCGCGGATGTCGTTGCTGGCCATGAGGCCAACCGGCTTGGGCAGGGAGCGAAGCCACCCAATCAGAGCGAGTTCGGCGAGCAACCCGCTGGCCTCGATACTGGGCGTGGAGGCCCCGGCAGCCTGTCCCGGGTTCTCGTACACAGCCACGTCATAGCCGGCCCGGCGAATCGCTTCCACGAAGTGGTGACGCCGCCGCTCGGCATAATTCACTCCGGCGAATCCGCAGAAGGCGAAGTGCTGGAACTTCCGTTCCAGGAGGTGGTCGGCCGCCAATTGCGCCACCGCCTCCTGATCGCTATGGATCACCGGGATTCCCCGAACGGAATAGGTTCCCCGCAGGTCGACCGTGGGCAGCCCCTTGCGTTTGACTTGCCGGACCAGGCTTCGGCTGTCGAGGCGGGCGATCACTCCGTCCCCTTGCCAGTGCCCGAGCCACGAGGGAACGTCTTCTGAAAGCCCCCGATCCTGGAAGAAGAGGGCCCAGTTCGTTCGGTGGGCGTAGGAGATGATGCCCTTGAGGATCCCGCGACCATAGGCTCGCGAGGACTCGATCAGCAAGGCGATTCTCAAACGACGGGACATCGAAGACCGCCTGGGAGCAACAGAGCAGGGATTGCCGTGGCACGATCGGAGTAATTCGGGCCCCCTCATTGTACCACAAGTGAGACAAAACACTAATCGTTTTGAGCAAAACAGCTATTGCCATCATGTTAGCGTCCCCCTAGGCTGGTTGCTGTCCAGTGGGGTCGTTGTCTCCCCTGCACTCGTGGGGGTCGCCTTTCGGAAGAATCGGCGCCATGCCGCGTTTTCCGAGGAAGGCATGAAAGGCGTGGTTTCGCATTTGGGGGTTCCCTGTGCGCTTCCAGGACCCCCGAACCACTTGAACTGTCTTCCAAGGGAGAGGTCGAACATGCGTCTTTTCTTGCGTCTTTCCATTCTCTGCATGCTCTTCGCCATGCCGGTCTTCGTGGGCTGTTCCTCAAACCTCAGCGAAGAAGAAACGCCCATCGTTGCTTCGGACGAGGACGACGGCGGCGCCGAGACGCCGGTAAGCGACCCGGAGAATCCCTAGGGGCTCTCGCGAGCAGCCGTGCCAAATAGGGCATGCCTCGCGAGGATACGTTATCATCGATACGAGGGAATTGAAGAGGCTGGAATTCTTCCCATCATTCTATCGAGTTGGAGGGCTGTTCAATGACTCGCTCACAAAGCAGGGGTTTTACCCTTGTCGAGCTCCTCGTGGTGATTGCCATCATCGGCATTCTCATCGCCTTGTTGCTGCCGGCGGTGCAGGCGGCAAGAGAAGCGGCACGACGTTCGCAGTGCACAAACAATCTCAAACAGATCGGGATTGCGCTGCACAACTATCACGACACGTACAAGACCCTGCCTCCCGGCTGGCTCACGCCGGACAACATGGCCGGCGACAGCCGCTATTCCTGGGGTTGGTCGGCCTCGATCCTGCCATTCATGGAGCAGAAGGCCCTGCAGGACTCCAGCGGCTACGGCGAGATCAACGTTTACCTTGCCGTGACAAACGCCACGTTGCTGGAGGTGCTTCAAACGCCGATTTCCACCTTACGCTGCCCGTCGGACACCGCGCCGGACACCAACAACTGGCTGGTCATCCACAGCCAGCGAATGGCGACTTCCAACTACGTGGGGACCCACAACAGCGACTACTGGGACAAGGATGGCGACGCCGAGCAGGGCGGAATGTTCATCGAGAACAAGGGAACTCGGTTCGCCGACGTCAAGGACGGCCTGAGCAACACGATGATGGTCGGAGAGCGGGAGTGGAGTTTCAAGGACGTGAACGGCGACATCCTGATCTCGGGGGCCGCCAACGCCTGGGGCAACGTGCCGGGCCATAGTTCCGATTTCCGCTGGGGTTACCAGGTTGCCCTGGGAGTCTATCGGATGAATCTGAACGGAACGGATCAGACCGGCAAGATCTACAGTTCGGACTTGAGCATGCGGGGGAGCAATGCCTTTTCGAGCGCCCACCCCGGAGGCGTCAATTTCTGCTTTGGCGACGGCAGCGTCCATTTCATCGCCGAGACGATCGACGGACGGTTCAACTACCAGGGCGTCCAGACCGACCCCAACGGCGACCGCACCCGGGCACTCCGGGCCGTGATCGACACCACCTGGGAACGACTGATTGCCAAGGCCGACGGCCAACCCGTCGGTGACTTCTAAAACTCAACGTGGACGACTCGATCACCGGGAACTGTCCCAATTTTCGCAGCGAGGTAGACGTGATTTCGCCAACACGCCCTTTCGCCGCGAAAATGGGACTGTCCCCATCGCGTCGCCAAGCGGCACAACAAAGGGGGACTGGTCCGTGTTTTGATGGGCCAGTCCCCAATAATTGCCCCGCAAACGATTACGCGGAATGACACTCGCCCCCCGGGCTCCCTTGGCACAACGTCATTCCCACCCCCTCCCTCCTTGCCCTTCGCAGCACTGCGTCTGATCCCGAGGACCCTACCAATGCTACGCTTCGCCTCCCTTTCCTTGGCCCTCCTGCTCTCTGCCATTGCCGTCGCCCGCGCCGCCGACACGGATGTCGCCAAGCCCAAGGACGACGGTTACCGCGGAATCTGGTTCACCCTCGGCCAGTACACGGACATTCCTTACGGCAAAGACGGCTGGAACGGCTTCTGGGAATATGGCGACAAGTACTCGGGAGGCCTGGGAACCTACACGGCCAAGCATGTGCCGATCGCCGTCTATGCCCCGGCCGTTAAGAAGACGTTCTTCTGCTACGGCGGCGCCAAGGAAGGCAAGCGTTACCTCTACAACATGATCTCCTACTACGATCATGAGAAGGACTGCGTGCCCCGCCCCACGATCATTCACGACAAGGGCGGCGTGAACGACCCCCACGACGATTCGTCGCTCACAATCGATCCGAAAGGCCATCTCTGGGTCTACGTGGCCGGACGGGCACGGAGCCGCCCCGGATTCGTCTACCGCAGCGTCAAACCCTACGACATCGACGAGTTCGAACTGATCTCGTCGGACGAGATCTGCTATCCCCAGCCCTGGTACGTCGAGGACGAGGGGATCGTCGAACTGTTCACCAAGTACACCGGCGTGCGGGAACTCTATTGGAACTTCCGCAATCCCGACGGCTCCCGGGGCGAGGACCAGAAACTGGCCGGCATGGGAGGCCAGTACCAAACGTCGTTCCAACAGGGACGGCGGATCGTGACCGCCTTCAACCGTCACCCGAAGGGCAACGTGGATCGCCGCACCGACCTCTACTACCTGGAAACCCGTGACCTGGGCAAGACTTGGCTGACCATCGACGGCGAGACGATCACGCCGCCCCTGGTCGATGCGGACAACCCGGCCCGGGTGAAGGCCTATTCGGACGAGAAGCGGCTCGTCTACCTCAACGACATCACCCTCGACGGTGACGGAAACCCGGTGATCCTCGTGGTCACCTCGTCGGACCATCGGCCGGGCCCCCAGGGCGATCCGCGAACCTGGGAAGTGCTCCACCACAAGGACGGGGCCTGGCGAATCCACAAGGTCACCGACTCCACGCACAACTACGACACGGGCCCGATCTGGGTCGAGAAGGACGGAACGTGGCGGATCATGGGCCCGACCGAACGGGGCCCCCAACGCTGGGGCGGAGGCGGCGAGGTGGCCGTCTGGAAAAGCCGCGACGAGGGTGCCACGTGGACCAAGGTCCTCGACGTGACCAAGGACAGCCCGCGGAACAACTCCTACGTCCGCAAGGTGATCGGCGCCGAGCCGGACTCGCCGTTCGGCGTGTTGTGGGCCGACGGACACTCCGACAAGCTCTCCATCTCCCGTCTCTATTTCGCGGACCTGGAAGGCAAGACGGTTCGGCGCCTGCCCTACGACATGAAAGGCGAATTCGCCAAGCCGGAAGTGGTGGAACAGAAGTAGCCCGAATTATTCATGGGGTGGCACGCTCAGAGCGAAGCGATGGGCGTGGTGATCTGACCGTCCACGCCCATCGCTCGCGCTCTGAGCGTGCCACCCGCACATCATCCCCAGTAGGTCCCGGGCGCCGCACGGGATCCTGACCAATCAGGCGCCCCCCCACTTCAATCATCTCCACCCGCCGGACAACTTCCGAAATGGACAGCAATGCTCTCCGGCAGGGTTCCGTGCGGCGTCCGGAACCTACTGGGAGGCCGGCACGCCAACCGCTCAACGCTCTTTCGTCAGCTGAATCTCGAACAGCTTGGGCCAGTTCTTGCCGGTCACGAAGAGGCGTTTCGTTTTCGCATCGTAGGCGATCCCGTTGAGGACGGCATCGGGGTCGCCTCGCACTTCGGGTGGCGCCAGCCCTTCCAGATCGATCCAGGCCGCCACGTTGCCCGTCTGCGGAGTAATCCAGGCGATGCGGTTCGAGCCCCACACGTTGGCCAGGATCACGCCTTCGGCATATTCCAGTTCATTGAGATGGCGGATCCACTTCCGGCCATCGCGAACGTTGACTCGCTTGACCACCTTGTAGGTCTTCGGATCGAGGAACTGGAGGGTGGAACTGCCGTTGCTCAGAATCAGGTGGGCGCCGTCGTGGGTAAGGCCCCAGCCCTCGCCGCGAACGCGAAATCGGTCAATCTCCTTCAGCGTCTCGCGATCGTAGACGATCCCGATCCCCGCTCTCCAGGTGAGTTGGATAATCCGGTCGTCCCAAACGGTGATCCCCTCGCCGAAAAGCCGCCGGTCCAGGGCCACCTGCTGCAGGACCTGGCCCGTTTCGAGGTCAACCTTGCGGAGGGTGGACTGGCCATACTGCCCGGTCCCTTCGTACAAATGGCCGTCTGCAAACACGAGCCCCTGAGAAAAGGCACGAGGGTCATGGGGGTAGGTATTGACGATCCTGTAGCCGTACACGGGCGTCGCCGTTTGCGGCTGGGCAGCCACCACCGGGCCAGCGTCCAGGCCGAGCCCGATCACGGCGAGCGTCAGCAGCAAACGAGAGGAGCGGCGTTGTCGACGCTGGACGTGCAGAATGGTGGACGAAGGGTGAGCCATGGGGACGGCGAGATCGCTTCCTGGTCACGATGGATAGACAACCTAATCGTAGACCCGGGAAGGAATTCCGTCAAACCGACTTTCCCCACATCGCGGGGCATCCGGAGCCTGCGAGCCGCTCCCATCATTCCACGTCTTCCCACCAATCGGGCAAGTCGTCTTCCTCATCTCCTGCTGTTGTCGACTCCGCTTCATGCTCCTCGGTTTTCGATGACTCGGAAGCAGGTTCCTCGCCACCACCCGACTGAATCAGCCAGGCAACTCCAAACACAAACGCGCCGACGGCAAGAAAGACGAGAATCACGAAGACGGCCTCCAGACTGAACCCCGGCATCACCACCAAGATCCCGAGCAGCCCCCCAAAAGCAAGCAACGCGAGCGTGCTCTCTCGACTGAACCAGGGAGGAGACCACACATCTTCCGCGTCCTCCGGCGGATGCTCCGGCTCGTCCGGCCGCCCGTGGGAGATATCATCACTCATGTCTTCGTCCTTCGGTTCGCACCTCATACTCGAGCGGTTCCGTCCAGCAGCAAAACCGGACCGCATCACGCCCGCCCCGGGCGCCGGCCAACAGGCCCAACGGACCATTGGCAGCATGATAGCCTCATTCCGTGAGAATGTGAATGCCCGTGCGGGAGCGCCCCGTTACGGCTGGCTGGTTTTTGGGCGGAGGCTTGTCCGTAAGAAGTTGTGAAGTGGCTGGCAGTCTGTTGGTGTCCAGCCTTTAGGCTGTCTTCTACACGCTAAAGCGTGGACTCCAACAATTCGGCCCCCCAACTCTCAAGTACGACGAAGCACTACAACCCCTTGGCGAGATGATAATACATCTCGTTCCAGCGGAGTTGGTCCTTGAGATTGGCGATCTTCGTGTCGGCGTCGATGCGGACGAGTTCCACGCCGGCCATGTCGGCAAAATCCTCGATATACTCGGCGCCGATGGCCTGGCTGAATCCCGTATGGTGCGGGCCGCCGGCATGGATCCAGGCGGCGGCGCCGATCTTGAGATTGGGACGGGGGATCCAGAGGGCGCGGGCGACCGGCAACTGGGGCAGCGGTTCGGGAGGCTGGACCACGTCGATCTCGTTGACGAGCATGCGGAAGCGATTGCCCATGTCCACGATGGCCGCGTTGATGCCCGGTCCGTCCGGGGCGTTGAAAACGAGCCGAACGGGGTCTTCCTTGCCGCCGATGGAAAGCGGGTGGATCTCGGCCGAGGGTTGCCCGGCGGCGATCGACTCGCAGATTTCGAGCATGTGGGCCCCGAGCACCGAGGCCCCTGCCGGATCGAGATGGTAGGTGTAGTCCTCCATGAAGGACGTGCCGCCGGGAAGTCCGGCCGCCATGACCTTCATCGCCCGGACCAGGGCCGCCATCTTCCAGTCGCCTTCGGCGCCGAAACCGTAGCCGTCGGCCATGAGCCGCTGCACGGCGATGCCCGGCAGTTGCTTCATACCGTGGAGGTTCTCGAAGGTGTCGGTGAAGCCCGTGAAGTTGCCCTGTTCGAGAAACGCGCGGAGCCCCAGTTCGGCCTGTGCCGCCTCGCGAAGGTCGCCGCGCCGCTCGCCGCCGGCCTGCATCTCAGGCGCAACCTGATAGCGTTCGTCATACTGGGCCACCAGCCCGTCGATTTCAGAATCCGAGACCGCGTCGATCACCGCAACCAGGTCGCCCACACCGTAGCCGTTCACCGAGTAGCCCAGTTGAATCTGGGCTTCGACCTTGTCACCCTCCGTGACGGCCACTTCGCGCATGTTGTCGCCGAAGCGGGCGATCTTGCCGGCCTGGCTATCCGCCCAGCCTGCCGCAGCCCGCGTCCAGACGACCAACTCGGCCACCACCTCCGGATCCTGCCAGTGGCCCACAATCACTTTGCGCCCACGGCGCAACCGCGTGCCCAGGAACCCGAACTCCCGTCCGCCGTGAGCCGACTGGTTCAGGTTCATGAAGTCCATGTCGATCGTCGCCCAGGGAATGTCGCGATTGAACTGGGTGTGCAGATGGCAAAAAGGCTTCTGGAGCGACGTGAGCCCGGCAATCCACATCTTGGCGGGCGAGAACGTATGCATCCAGGTCACCAGGCCGATGCACTGAGGCGTCGCATTCGCTTCCAGGCAAAGGGTCCGAATCGCCTCCGGCGTTGTGAGAACCGGCTTGAAAACCACGCGGACGGGAATCTTGCCCGCGGCATCCAGCGCCGCGGCGATCGCTTGCGAGTGCTCGGCCACCTGCCGCAGCGTCTCTTCCCCGTACAGGTGCTGACTTCCCGTGGCAAACCAGACTTCGAATTGCGACAGATCAATCATTTCAGACTCCGGCAAGTCAACCAAGACAAGGTGCGATATGTGTCCACACATACGAAAACCGGCCCCAATCCGGCTACGTTTAAGGCTATCGGCAGGAGACACGGCGGAACAAGCGGTCAATGCGCAAAAAAGTATCGGATTTGCGCAGCCCTTCCTTGCCGCTCATCTTGCCAGCGCCGCACGGGCGCGCGAGAATCCTCCTATCTCCACACCGACCAATCCACTACGTTTGCCAGGACGAATTCAATGCGATTTCTTACGCCTTCCATGACAGCCTTCGCGGTCATCTTGATGACCGGCGGCTGCGGCAAGTCTCCGGCTCCCACGCAGTCCACAGATCCACCACCGGCCGCCGAACCGACCTGGCAGGTTGTGGAGGAGGCCGGTCTCAGCAAGGACCAACTGGCCCAGCGGGATCGAGCCCTGGCCGCAAAGGACGCCCTGATGACGAAACTGAAGGCCCGGCTCATGGAGGTGGTCTCCAAGGACGGGCTCCCTGCGGCCATCTCGGTCTGCAAGGAAGACGCCCCGCGACTCGCCCAGGAAGTCTCCGAGCAGCACAAGCTCTCCATCGGCCGAACCTCGTTTCGCCTTCGAAATCAAGCCAATCAGCCTCCCGATTGGGCACGCGTGCTGGTCATGAAGGAAGTGATCCAACCGACCTATCTCGCCTCGGACGGCAATCTGGCGGCCCTGCTTCCGATCCTCACCGGCCCGTTGTGCATGAACTGCCACGGCACGAAGGACGGAATCTCGGCCGACGTTCTTTCTGCCCTGGCCGAACAGTACCCCAACGACGAGGCAACGGGCTTTGAGGAAGGCGAGCTCCGCGGCTGGTTCTGGGTCGAAGTGGCCGGGCCCTGAGACGCTCTTGAGGAAGGAAACTACCATGATGCTGCGATCTGCGATTTTCGCATTTCTCCTTGCCGCGACCACGACACTCGCCGCCGATCTGCCGGCCGACTTCGTCTTGCCCGCCCCGCCGGGCCCCTTCGTTTCGCAGGAAACGGCCAAATCCGCGTTCACGGCGCGCCAGCCGATTATCGCCACCAGCTACTTCTACTGGTACGACAACGCCACCAAGGCCCACATCATCGACTACGACCAGACCGACGCCTTGACCGACCACCCGCCCACGCTGGAAGGATTCAGCTACAAGAACGCCGACTGGCACGCCACGCAATTGGCGGACATGATCGAGGCGGGGATCGACGTAGCCCTGCCGGTATACTGGGGCGATCCAACCGCAACATCCCAATGGAGCAACGAAGGCCTTCCGCCCCTGGTGGCCGCACGTGAACGGCTGCTTCGCGAGGGCAAGTGCCCACCGGCAATCGGCATGTTCTACGACACGAGCACACTCCGTCACAACTCGCGGGGCGTCCATGTAGACCTGACCGCGTCCCAAGGACGGCTGTGGTTCTATGGAACCATTCGCGATTGCTTCTCGCTCATTCCGCCAAAGCACCGTGCCACGATCGACGGCAGGCCCCTCGTGCTGCTCTACGCAAGCGCCTTCGCCAAAGGCGTGGACGAGGATCTCTTTCCGGCCGTACGGGAGATGTTCCGCAAGGATTTTGGAACCGATCTGTTCCTGGTTAAGATGCGGGGCTGGCCGGGCAAGGCCGACAGCGAATATCAATGGGGCGGAGCGATCAATCCGCAGATCCTCGACACGGCCGGGATCGGCCCGGGATACGACCACTCCGCCGTGCCAGGCCGAACGCCGCTGGTGCGGAACCGCGACGACGGACGATTCTACCGCTACGGATGGCAAAAGCTGCTGGACGTGGCGCCGGCCCAACGCTCGTGGCTCGTTCACCTGGAAACCTGGAACGAACTGCACGAAGGAACGGAAATCTGCGAAACCAAGGAGTACGGCCGGCAATACATCGAGCTGACAAAACGCTTCGCCGACGTGTTTCATACCCGAAAAACCCTGGCCCCCGGCGATCGTTTGACGCCAATCCCATCCGTCTCCGCCACTCCCGGAAAATCCCATGGCCTCAGTCTCCACGTGAACCCGGAAGGCGACGGTCTGGCGGAGGTGATTGAAGTGGACGGAACCAAGGCCTGGCAAACTCGGCCAAACCGCCATTCGGGAGGACGTTACCTGTACTTCGATACCGACTACGTCTT
This sequence comes from Thermoguttaceae bacterium, assembly GCA_963674575.2. GTDB lineage: Bacteria > Planctomycetota > Planctomycetia > Pirellulales > Thermoguttaceae > JAAYAY01. Next base: position 692,948 of record CAXXQT010000003.1, on the reverse strand, counting down.
CCTCTTCGACGGGGACGAGCCGCTTGTCGTCACCGTCGAGTACCTCGATTCCGGCTCGGGGACGATCGGCCTCGACTACGACTCGGCCGATCCGGCCACCGAGGGAATCGCCCGGCGGTTCCACCGGGCGGGTTCGGTGGACCTGTCGGGCAGCGGCACCTGGAAACAGGCCCGATTCGACCTGCCCCACGCCCGCTTCGCCGGTCAGGCCAACGGAGCGGATTTCCGCCTGGTCATCCCAGGGAGGGATTTGATCGTTCGGAAAGTACTCGTTCGGAGGGCAGACCCCCACTGAATCGGGCCCCGCAACAACAAGCCGCTGTCTTCCTTCCCTCGCGAATCGCGTCTATATTGATATCGGATGCTCCACGATCTTTGCCCTGGGTAAAGCGATGGAACGTCCGGAAGTGTTCGCGTCAGCGCTGGGTGGGCCGGCCGCTGGTATCGTTGTGCGTGGCCTGGAGGTGGTTGATATGGAAGGCACGAAGGAGTATCCGATCGTAGAGTCCTCGCGGCGCGTCGCCGCCGTCTCTCGTCGTCCAATCGTGGCTCTGTGGCTGGGGCACATCCTGGCAGTTCTGTTGTTTGCCTCCGGATGTGGAGACGGGGGAAACGATCCGCTCGGCGATATGTCCCGCGCCAAGGCTTTGGGATCAGTCGGCAGCCTGGGCGAGGAGATTACCTTCCAGGGTTTTCGATTCCGCCCCCCCGAGTACCTTGCCAAGCGCGACATGGCCAGTCCGGCGCCCAGCGTATCCGTTGCCGCGTGGACCAAACCCGAACTGGGCAACAAGCCTGGCCCGAGCATCTTCCTTGCCTGTGGCCCGAACAACCTGGACCTCACCAAGCAGGCTCCTCAATGGCAACATATCAGCCAGGCAATGCTCGCCGGATTCCGGCGTCACTTCCGCAAGGTGAACCAGGTGGACGGTCGCCGGATCAAGGTCAACGGGCTCCAGGCCTACCGCGCCGAATTCACGGCCGAGACTCCCGACTCGCAGCCCCTCGCGGGCGTGGCGCTTGTCATCGTGGACGAACAGAACGCCCTGGCGGCCATCATGATCGATGTAGGGGAGAACGCAGCGGCAACGGTCACGACGATGGAGGAATCGCTCATGACCATCCATCGCCCCGGGCACCAACCGCGGGAGAACCTGCTTTGGGATGCCCCACCCGGCACGAGCGCGAGCGTGCCCCTTCCCGCAAAACATCTGGAAATGATCGAGAAGTTCGGCCAGGACAGGATCGCATTCATCAAAGTGGTGGATCCGCCGTCTCGAAGGGACATGGAAAAGGCCTTTCTGGAAGCGGCAGGTCCGGATTCGCTGATTTACGGCCACAACAGGGTCGATGAGTACTGGATCCACCTTGCCCCGGTGGATGACGTCAAGACCTTCGCCGACAACCTCACCATCGGCACCGCCAGTTCGATCGACGAAGACGAGCGTTCCTTCATCTTCCGGGCCGATCCGGAGCAGTTTCCTCCCGTCGAGAAAGCGGCTCCGCGAACGGCCGCCGATATGGCCTCCCATTACGGAGAAGCCTTCCCCGAAATGCCGTCGAGGAAAGCTCCGGTCACTTCGCCGGACGACCCGAATTTCTTTTCGCGGAATCTGGAAGACCTGCGCAGCAGCAACGGGTTTGACAGCGAAAAGGCATTGAAGCGTCTCGCGGACGTCGACACCAGCAAGCTTACCGACGCCGCCATGCGCAAGGACATCGCCCAGGCGATTCGTGCCGTCGCCTTCGACAGTTCCGAAATGCCGAACACGCGCATCGTCGCAATCAAGGGCCTCGTTCATTGGGGCGGCAAGTACGCCGGGCCCCTCCTGGTCCAGTTGCTCCGCGAAGACGAACCGTTCATCGAGGACGAGATCTACAGGCAACTCGCCGTGCTCAAAGAACCCACGGCCATCGATCTGTTGGTGGAAAAACTCATGGAAATGGGTCGCTCCTCCGAGAAGGCGGGAAAATGCCTCATCGCCTACGGGCCAGTGGCCGAGGACTCGATCCTCGCCAACACCCGGGCGGAGAACTTCATGGTTACAAGGAACATCGTTCAGGTCCTGGCCGAGATCGGCACGAAGAAGAGCCTTTCCGCCCTCAAGTCGCTCCGCCGCCTCCCGTTCTATAACATGATCTCAGGCGACGTCCAGCGGGCCATTCAGATGATCGAGCAGCGGGAGAAACAGGCGAAGTAACTCAAAGCCGAAGCAAATGGCGACGGACACAAGACTGAAGGCTGGAGACCGAAGGCTGAAGGACAGCGAACCAGGGACTCTCAGTGCACCGGAATCGGCCTTCGCCGTTCCAACACGAGATTCGTCCCGAGAAGTCCATCGCGAAGACCGGTTTTCTACAAATGCTTTCACCTCGGCGACGAAGTGCGGTATAAAGAACCGGCCATCCTGGCCCCATCACTGCATTCGCCCGAGGTTCCCATGAAACGCCCCCATCAGTCGCCCCCCGGCGCACGCCTTCACCGAAGAGCCCGCCTGATCTCCTGCGCCGTCGCCGCCCTCTTGTGGCAAGCCACGGCCGCTTCCCTCCCGGCCCAATCCCCGATCGCGGCCTCGCAGGTCGAACCCGACGTGACCTTCCTGGCCGACGATTCCATGCAGGGCCGGGGCATTGGAACAGAGGGCATTGATCGAGCGGCCGAGTTCATCGCCAAACGCTTTGCGGATCTGGGTCTCAAGACCGACCTGGTCGACGGAGGCCCCTATCAGACCTTCATGTCGAGCACGCGGGTCCCACGCGTGAAACAGGGCGTCGACTGGGATGCCGTCCAGGCGGCAAAAGCAAAGGCGGACGGCGTGCCCCAGGGGGCCGACACGGGGAAGACCGCCCCGATGTCTGACGATTCATCGGACGAAACACCCGCGAGACCCAAGCGCTCTCAACGCCGTCCGGCCGAGGCCAAGAACGTTCTGGGACTGCTCGTGGGCGAAGGCCCTCTGGCTGACGAACTCGTCGTCGTCGGCGCCCACTACGATCATCTGGGCTATCGGCAGAAAAGGGGAGAAACGACGGTCTTCAACGGCGCCAACGACAACGCCTCCGGAACGGCCGGCTTGCTCGAAATCGCGAGAATCCTCTCCCAGCGTGAGCAGAAGTTGCCGAGAAGCGTTCTCTTCATTGCGTTCTCGGCCGAGGAACGGGGACTCGTGGGCAGCTTCTTCTACATTAAGCACCCGGTCCTGCCTTTGAAAAAGACCGTGGCCATGGTGAACCTCGACATGATCGGCTGCATGGAGGAGTCGCGCGTGATGGCCAGCGGATCGGGCACGTCCAAGTTGCTCACCCAGAAGGTGATCCGCGCCGCACGCCGGCACGACCTCAACCTCATCGAGATGCCCGGCCCGGTAGGCGGCAGCGATCACATGGCCTTCTACACCCACGAGATCCCGGTCGTCCACTTCATCACCACGGGCGGCTGGAAAGACTACCACGAGCCGACCGACGACGTGGAAACACTAGACTTTGAGGGTCTTGAGCAGATTTCGCAAATGGCAGCCGACCTGGTGGTCGAACTCGCCGAGTCGAGCGAGCGTCCCCAGTTCGAGGACCGCGGCTGGGGCGGAACCATCGTCCGCAACCTCTTCCGCTTCATGGGCGCCGCCGCCAGCAAGATGGCGGAACCGGAAGAATAGCATCGGAAACCCGCCGAAGAGTAGGCTCGCGAGCAGCTGCCTCAGCCTGCCGCTGTCTCGTACAGGGCAATCTCCTCCCGAGAAATGATCGCGGCTTCGGGGCCTGCCGTCAGGTGCGTTTCCGAATGCCAGGTGATCGTGACGTTTTGGGTCACCACTGTCACAGCATCATGCCTCGCGCGTCCTGCGAGTGTCATTGGGCGACTTGGCGCCAGCTTTTCGCCTTTCTTTCGCGTCGTCGCCAGAACACACCAGGAATTGTCCTGGTAGTCTTGGATGACGGCGCGATCAGGCAACTTCGGCCGATTTCCGGCTGAGATGACCGCAAAGCGCTTTGTGCGAGCGGCATTCGTCATCTTGGCAAGATGTCCGCTGTGAGATGCAAGTGAACCATGATGCGGGAGCTTGATGGTATCGAGACCAATCCGATCGACTCCCAAACGCTGACACCAAGCTTCCAAGCCTCCTTCGATTTCCTCCGCCCCTGCATCTCCCGGGAACAAGAAATTCCAGGATTCGTCATTGTGATGGATCGACAGCGCGAGAATGACCGAAAGACGATTCGCTTCCATTTTCGCATTTGGGTCCTCCTGGAGCCTGGCAAGATCCGATCGTGTCACACGTCGCTTCGTGCGAGCACTTGGGCCCAGGGGCGTCAGCTTGATTACGTCTTCGTAGCCCTTGCAGGAAGTCGCCTCGACGCGATCGTTGAGTTCGACGAACTGGATCTTCCCTTCGTCGCCCAAACGATCAAGGCACTCCTGGAGTTTGGCAAAGTGCTTCTGGCTCACCCTGTCTGGCCAGATCAGGCTCTGCACTTCCTGCGCGTAGACCCCGCCGTCGCACCAGTAGCCGAGCGATCGCCCGTCACACGTGAAGTATTCGAGGACTTTCGTCATGCCATAGAAATGGTCGAAGTCGGGATGGGTCTGAAAGATGTACTCCAGGCGAGAGATGCCGCACGAGTCCAAGAGTTCGAAAAAACGATCGCAGACTCGGCGACTGGGAAGGTGGCAATCAATCAGCGCCCACTTCTCGTCAGGTAGGCTGATTAGAATGGTGTCTCCGTGAGCACATTCAAAGATGATGACTTTGAGTCCGAATGGATCAGAAGGTTCGCGGGAGAGGGACGGAGTTCTTGGGGCGACTTCTTCGCTCATCAGAGGTTCTCTTCCCTTCCGTCTCATCTTGCCGATCAGGCAGTTGAGCAATATGGACAAAGACAGCTAGAGCATCACCGACTTTGGGCAATTTGCCCGCCATGAACTGCTTGGGAACGTAGTTCTGCTCAACGAGTTCCCCATCAACCTCATAGACGACAATGACTTGATCGTCATCGGCATACTTAACTACGCCCTCGTAAGACTCGAACATGCGCAGGCGCTCACCACACACCGCTTCGCTCATGATCCGTATCAGATCGGCCTGTTCGAGATCGAATTGCGTTTGAAGAACGGAGGAGACATGGCGAGCCAAGGCGACCTCAGCTTGGGCGCCGCGTTCCATTTCCCCTTTGAGGTGAACATAGAGCTCATCGAGAAGAGCTTTGGATAGAACGGCGATCAGATCAAGGGGGTGGCGATCCCCAACATCATTTCCTCCGGTTGCAAAGCGTAGTTCCTCTTCTTTCTCCGTCATTGATGACTCGCGAAAGACTAGTAACACACACGGACCCGCTCCGGAGAACACTGCCTCACTTCAAGATGCGAGCCACTCGCGGGCTAAGCCACTCCTTTGACCTTTTCGACCTGTGTGGGTGACACGATGGCAGCCCCTTGCCGGACCATAATTTGCGAACAAACATGCATCACAGCTAGGTCAACTTCCTCGGACGAAATCGCGTTCGCGTCCTGCCCATCGATGGGAATGCTCAATACGGCGCGACAGAGACTTTCCTGAAATTCGCCCACCCAATAACCGATCCTGCGCAAGGCCACATCCGGCACTCGCGAACAGGACTCAGCGCAGTGCTGGTCCATTCCTCCGTCGCCTCCATACAAAAAGATCACAACCTGTGTCTCCAGGCACACGGCAGTGCCTGGAGACCAATGAGTCTATCCAATGGACAATGACGACACAATACGTCTCCCAGCCCCCAGCAAGAGGGGAGGAAAGTAAGAAGACCAGCGGATCAGCGGATCACGCTACAGAATATACTGATTCACCACGTTCTCGAACAACTCCTGGCGACCGCTCGTGCAGGGCTCCGCGTCGCCCTTTTCGAGCATGTACTTCTCAAGCGTCTTGAAGTCGTGGCTTCCGCTCTCGATCTCAACGCCCAGGCCGTTGTCCCAGGAGCTGTAACGGTCCTTGACCATGTTCCCGAGGGTGCCCTCGGCCCGGATCTGGGCGGCCAGCTGGAGACCCTTGGCAAACGTATCCATGCCGCCGATGTGAGAGTAGAAGAGATCGTCGGGCTGGAAGCTCTCGCGACGGACCTTGGCGTCGAAGTTCACGCCGCCCGGAGCGAGTCCCCCGTACTTCAGGAAGGAGAGCATAATCTTCGTCGTCATGTAGACGTCGGTGGGAAACTGGTCCGTGTCCCAACCCAGAAGCATGTCGCCCGTGTTGGCGTCGACCGATCCGAGGAAGCCCTGGTGGCCGGCGTACTCAAGTTCGTGCTCGACCGTGTGTCCGGCCAGCGTGGCATGGTTCGTCTCGATGTTCATCTTGACGTGATCTTCCAGGCCGTAGGCACGGAGGAAGTTGATGCACGCCGCCGAGTCGAAGTCGTACTGATGCTTGGTCGGCTCCTTCGGCTTGGGCTCGAAGTAGAACTGCCCGGTGAAACCGATCTCGGCGGCATAGTCGACGGCCATCCGCATGAAGGTGCCGAGGTGGTCCAGCTCCCGCTTCATGTCGGTGTTCCAGAGGTTCTGATAACCTTCCCGGCCACCCCAGAAGGTGTAGCCGTCGCCGCCCAACTCCTTGGTGACCTCGAGGGCCTTCTTCACCTGGGCCGCGGCGTAGGCAAAGCTATCCGCGTTGCAGCTCGTAGCGGCGCCGTGAACGTAGCGAGGATTGCTGAACAGGTTAGCCGTGCCCCAGAGGAGCTTGATGCCGGTGCGGTCCATCTCCTCCTTGATCGCCGCGACGATGGCGTCAAAGTTCTTGTTGGTCTCGGCCAGATTGGCGCCTTCGGGGGCCACGTCGCGATCGTGAAAGCAGAAGAACGGCGCACCGAGCTTCTCCATGAACTCAAAGGCCACCTTGACCCGATTGATCGCGTTGGGCACGTCGTCGACCGGTCCTTCCCAGGGACGGATCATCGTGCCTGGCCCGAAGGGATCGGCGCCGGTGCCCCGCATGGTGTGCCAGTAGGCCACGCTGAATCGGAGCTGCTCCTTCATCGTCTTTCCTTCAACGATCTCGTTCTCATCGTAGAAGCGGAAAGCGAGCGGGTTCTTCGAGTCGGGACCTTCGAACTTGATCTTCTCGATGTCGGGAAAAGCGGCCATTGGGAGTCTCTCCATGCAACGCGCAGACAATTAGTCACCACACTTCTCGTGCGAAAAACGCCATCGTGACAGAAATTGTCTCAGCGGACAAGTGGGCGACCGCAAGTCTCTCGGAGACCTGGGGTTAGAACCGCATCACTTGAGACCCCAGGGGAGCCATTGGGTGAAGAACTTGACGGCCTCAGGATCGCGGCGATCGGGAGAGACGACGTAATCGCCCATAGCCCCTCCACCGCAAGCAAAATGACCGAAGGCCCCTCCGCCGATGGCCACATAGCCTACCGCAGCGCCACCAACCACCAGAAGCCCGATGGCCAACCCACCGACCGCAACCGTGCCGATCGCCAGACCACCACAGGCGCCAAGGAGTCCCAGGGAGACCCCGCCAAGACTCACGCCCCCCAGGGCCACTCCGCCGATGGCAACGATCCCGCGTGCGAACGCGCCAAGAGCCAGCCAGCCGGTCGCAATATCGCCGATGGCGATGATCGCTCGGGCGTGGCCTCGTTGCTCCCCGGCCAGCGGATCCGGCCCCATGGCGATCTCCCACAAGGGGAGCCCCAGAAACGTGCTCTCAGAGCGGCGGCGAATCGAACGCGCGCTTTGGCTGCCTTGCAAGGCAGCCACCTGCTCCTCGAGGTCAGCCACGCGCTCTTCCAAATATTCAGGATCATCCGACATAACACCACCTCCTCAGCCAGTTGTTCGGCCGCGACCATCGTATCTTGTTCCCAGCCCAGAGGAAATGCATTTCAGTCGGGAGTTCGAGCGTTCTGCGTCGGTCGACACCCCCCTTCCGCCCGCCTATAATGGGGGTGGCCAAGGTGTTTCGGTTCGCCACGCTAGGAGATTGTGCCATGCCGATCCATGACTGGACACGAGTCAAAGCGGGGATCTTTCACGATTTCCACCGCGAGTGGATTTCGGAACTCAAACGTTCTTTGAATGACGGACTGCTCCCCCCCGGTTTCTACGCGCTCGGCGAGCAGGTCGCAGGCGAAGGCGACATACCTGACGTACTGACCCTGGAGGCAACATCCCTTCAAGGCGAAGAGGACATCACCTCTTCTGCGCTTCCGCCAGACGATGCTGGACTTGCGCTTGCAACGGCCCCACCGCGCGTTCTACATACGACACAGTCAGAAGAAGAGATCCTCGCTCCTCGGCGTCGTCGAATCGTGGTTCGTCACAGTTCTGACGATCGTGTTGTCGCCGTCGTGGAAATCGTCTCCCCCGGCAACAAGGCAAGCGCTTATGCACTAGAGCGGTTCGCGGAAAAAACCGCCGATCTCTTAACCGCGGGCATCCACCTACTGATCCTCGACCTCTTTCCGCCTGGCGAGCGCGATCCTGAAGGAATTCACCCGCTGATCTGGTCCCGATTCGGCGAAAACGACTTCCCCATTGTCGAAAACCGGAATCTGACCCTGGCGGCCTACGTGGCAGGAGAAAGGAAACTGGCTTTTGTCGAACCTACGTCGGTCAGTGCAGAATTAATCGAAATGCCTCTCTTCTTCTGCCCGGAGCGTTACATCAACGTCCCGCTGAAAGAAACCTATCTCCGAGCCTTCGCCGCGGTCCCCGAACGATGGCGAAAAGAGCTTGAGCCGTAAGGGAGAGAATAGCGACGGAGCGCCCTACGCGCAGAATATGTCCCCGATTGGGGACATGAGAACGAAAAGAAGCGGGCGAACTCGGATACGCCCAAGTGTTCCGTAAAGCTGCCGCATTACCCCGGAGAAGGTAATGACCGGATTATAGCCGGGGTAACGCCGCCAAGGCCTCCTCCGTTCCCGTAGGCATCGCCCTGACGTTCCACCCTTCTCTGTCCCAGAGCCTCATCCAAATTCCGAGCCTTTTCATATGGGAAAAGGTCTCACTCTTCTCTATCCGAGGTGCCTCTTCGGACCGGCCCCATACGACAAACGAACGTCGTCGATGCCTAGCCGGACGGCGATCATTATAAACATCAACAAAACACCCTGTCGAGAGCCTTTCGAAAAAATTCTGTCCCTCACCCAAAAGAAGTAATCACTCCACCCAGACGAAGGGGAACACGCTCGCTGACCTGCCTGAATGCAGCAACAGCATTGGGCAACCGGAACCGAAGCCCCGGCCCCGGTCGCCACTGTTGCCACGGGAGGTCACTCCGCCGCGGGCTTGATCGTTGCCACAAATCCCCCGAAGGGTCGCACGGCCACCCGAACCGGACTGCTCCGATCCACTTTCATCGCCTTGCCGCCGAAGCTGCGAGGATCGGCCCCGTCGGCAATCAGATCAAGGCTGTACCTGCCGTCTCCCAGGAATCCCAGGTCGAGGGCAACATTCTTCGCCCGATCCTCCCCGTTGATTCCGCCAACGTACCACGTGTCGCCATTACGCCGAGCAAGAACCGCCAGGCGACCCGGCTCCCCAACCAGGACCCGCGGCTCATCCCAGACGACGGGCACATTACGAAGGAACTCCTTCGGAGCCGCGGGGAGGTCCCGATACGCCGACACCCGATCGGCCAGGTGAAGCCATCCCGTTTCGAACACAACGGAAAGCGCCAGTTCGTGGGCGTTCGTGGTAAGGTGGGGATTGCGGTCGTCACTGAACGTGCAGGGCGTGTAATCCATCGGCCCAACAACGTTGCGGGTGAACGGGAGAATCGTGTTGTGCCAGGTCGCCTTCTCTGGATATTCGGAGGCGAAGGTATAGCACTCCGCGCCCCGCACGGCTTCCATGGTCATCAAATTGGGCCAGGTTCGCGACCAGCCTCGCGGGGCCGTGCACCCGTGGAAATTGATCATCAACTGGTGGCGTGCGGCGTCGCGCAGAATGCCTTGATAAAGGGCCATAATGTTCTGCTTGTCGCTCTGAAAGAAGTCGACCTTGATCCCCTTGATGCCCCACTTCTTGAGCAGGGAGAACTCAAAGTCGCGGACGTCCGGGTGCCCCATCGTGCCGCGAGGCTTCTCGGTCACGTAGTTGTGTTCCCCGCCCGAGTTATACCAGAGCAGGAGCCCGACTCCCTTGCTTTCCGCATAGCGGGCCATCTTGCGAACGTCGCCGCCGTCCATCAACGTCCAGTTGGCATCCACAAGGTAGTACTGCCAACCCATTTCCGAGGCCAGATCGATGAACGCGATCTGCTTCTCATAGTCGCGCGGGCTGTCGTGATCCGACCACCAACTCCAGGCCGCCTTGCCCGGCTTGATCCAACTCGTATCCTCGATCGCACAGGGCGGACAAAGATCGGTCACCATGGTCGATCCAACCACGTCATCGAGAGTCTGCCCCGTCATGACAACACGCCACGGCGTTGTCCACGGAAGCGTCGAGGAGGGCTCGACCGCCCCCACGCCATTGCCTTCCCCCGGATCGGGAAAGCGGAGTTGGTAATGACCCCCGGGGGCTGCGCTGGCAAGACGCGACCCGCAGTAGGTGCCGTCAACGGCCGACTCCGCCAGGAGAATCCAACCGGAATTATCCTTCAGTTGGAAGAGGGCGGGCAGGCACCAACCCGCCTGCGTCGGCGACTTGGTTCCCGCCGGCACTCCATTAAGGAAGTACTCCTCGTAGGCAGGCGCCCACTGGGTAGCGTCCTGATAGGGCTGAATCCACGCCTTAGCGTCCGCAGGAATCGCAAAGCCGGTCGCTTCGCTCAGAACGGTGTGCGGCCGGTCGCTTGTCTCCGGGAATCGGTAGCGAAAAGCCACCCCGCCATCGGCCACGTGGAACTCCACTTCGACCTTGGCGCCCCCTTCGTTCTGGAAAGTGAAAGTCTGCCGCCGGGCATTCACCGAGCATTGACGCCGCTTCCCGTGGACGAGCGTGTAGGTCTCCTTCACTGTCTGGATCTCGCTCTGGGCAACAGGCTTCAGACCCTCGACGAAATCCTGGTCGGCCCGAGTGATTCCCAGAGGCGAATCGGGCAGGACCGTCGCAGCCCCGGCGGCGGATTTTCGTTCGATTCGGTAATAGAGCCTCGCTCCCGGCGAATAGTCCTCCTGAGCCCCCAGGTCTTCCAACACCACCGACACCCCCACGGCGCCGTCTGGCGAATCGATCTGCCATCGTTCGCCTCGTGCGGAAGGCGATCCAAGAGCTAAGATGATCACGGCTGGCAAGAACAGACAGATCCGCGACATGCCACATCCTCCTCGTGTGGGGTATTGGAAATATCGGTCGGTCGGGCGAGCATGCGGATTGATCCACTCTGCCGCCTCGGACGCCGACGGAATCCACTTATTCTATCGAGGTTGGCATTGCCAATGAACGGCTCCCACCATCTGGGAGGTTGCAAATTCGCCCCTCCGGGCTCGATTTGCGGAAAAGAACGCGTATGAGCGACCTCAGCCAATGAACCCGGACGTTGGCCCCCCAAGGCAGACGAATTAGTTGGCTTGCCCAATCAGGCGGGTTAGAATCGAAGGGTTTGACCCCCATTGTGGATGTTGACGCGCGGTGGTTCCCGATGAAGTTCCTTTTGAAGTTGGCCCTGGTCCTCGCCGTTTTGGGTGGGGTCGGCTATCTGATCTACCTCCCCGTGGCGTCCTTTCTGAAGGCCAAGAGCAAGGTCTATTTCCGATATGCCGAGGTCGAGGAGGGGGAGATCGTCTCGGTCGTCAACTCCACCGGAGACGTCCAACCCGTCCTCCGCGTTGAGGTCGGCTCGTTTGTTTCAGGCCCGATCATCGAGCTTCACGTGGATTTCAATTCCGAAGTGAAGAAGGGCGATCTCCTGGCCAAGGTGGATCCCCGTCTCTACCTCTCCACATTGGCTCAGGCCCAAGCGTCGCTCAAAACGCGCGAAGCAGAGGTGACTCGCGTGGAGGCGTTGCTCCGCCAGGCGGAGAACGAGGAGAAGCGAGCCAACCAACTGCGAGAGAAGCACCCGGATTTCATCTCCGACACTGAACTCGACCAGATCATCGCCAATCGGGAATCGCTCGTCGCCCAGCTCGCCGTCGCCCACGCCTCCGTCGACCAGGCCAAGGCAAGCCTGGAAAACGCCGAGACCAACCTCGCCTATACCGACATTACCGCGCCGGTAGACGGCCTGATCATCGATCGTCTGATCGACCCGGGCCAGACCCTGGCCGCCCAGTTCCAGACTCCCCAGTTGTTCATCGTCGCGCCGAACATGCGAGAGAAGATGTATGTATTCGCATCGGTTGACGAGGCCGACATCGGCCTGATCCGGGAAGCGCAGGAACGTGAAGCCGATGTGGAGTTCACGGTCGACGCCTACCCGGACGACCTCTTCAAAGGCAAAATCGCCCAGATTCGCCTCAATCCCACCACCATCCAGAACGTGGTGACCTATCCGGTCGTCGTGGAGGCAGCGAACCCGGACCTGAAACTGCTGCCGGGCATGACGGCGAACATCTCCTTCCAGGTCGAGAAGCGAGAGGATGTAATCAAGGTCCCCAATGCGGCCCTCCGCTTCTTCCCCAAGAAGGAAAACGTCCGTCCGGAAGACCAGAAACTCCTGGAAGGGGGAATCAAGGACGACGATGACGAGAAGAAGGAAGAACAGAAGCATCGCTCGGCGGCCGAGAAGGCCGAGGCCAAACGGAAGCGAAACCGGCGCCATGTCTGGGTGGCGGAAAACGAACTGCTCAAGGCGATCGAAATCGAGACTGGAATCAGCGACAGCCAGTTCACGGAATTGGTTTCGGGGGACGTGAAGAAGGGCATGAAACTCGTTTCCGGAACCACGAAGACCCCCGAGGCGAAGTGACCCGATGCCCCTGATGACCACTCTCCGCATCGCCGTGCGTGCCCTCGCGAAGAACAAGATGCGAGCCGGACTGACCGTGCTGGGCGTCGTCATCGGCATCGCGGCCGTGACCACCATGGTCTCGATCGGCCAAAGCGCCGGGAACCTGGTCCAGGGGGAGTTTCAGGCCCTCGGCACCAACGTGATCATCGTGTTCCCGGCCAGCATCCGGCACCGGGGCGTCCATGGCGGACGCGGTAGCCGCCCCACCCTGAGTGCTGACGACTGCAAGGCCATCAACGAGGAATGCCCGTCCGTTCTCGCCGCGTCCGCCATCGTCGGCGCCGGCGGCCAGTTGATCTACGGCAACACAAACTGGAGCCCTCGCGAACTGCTAGGCGTGGGAACGGAATACCTCACCGTGCGGAACTGGGAACTTCGCCGAGGCGGCTTCTTCACCGAACGCGACATCGCCAGTGCTGCCAAGGTCTGCGTGATCGGCCACACGATCGTGGCCAAGCTCTTCCAGACCACGGACCCGATCGGCAAGACCATTCGGATTCGCAACATCCCCTTCGAGGTCATCGGAATCCTGGAAGAAAAGGGGGCCAATCTCGTCGGCGACGATCAAGACGACGTCGTCGTCGCACCCTACACGACCATCCGCAAGCGGATGCAGGGTTCCAACTTCAACAACGTCGACGTCGTCTTCGCCTCGGCCCGATCGCCTGAACTGATGCCCGAGGCCCAACACGAAATCCGCCAGCTTCTGTTCGAACGGCACCACATCCCGCCCGGCGACCCGGCCGACTTTGAAGTCAACGACATGACCGAAATCGCCGCCATCTTCGGCAAAGTAACGGGCACGATGACGGCCCTGCTGGCCTCGATCGCCGGCATCTCCCTCCTGGTCGGCGGCGTGGGGATCATGAACATCATGCTCGTCTCCGTCACCGAACGGACCCGCGAAATCGGAATCCGCCTGGCCGTGGGCGCAAGAAGTCGCGACATCCTATGGCAGTTTCTCGTCGAGGCCGTCCTCCTCTCGGCGATCGGCGGAACGATCGGTTTCCTGCTCGGCTGGAGCGCCTCCGTGGCGATCATCATGGTGATCAACGCCCAATTGCCGGGCAGCGACTGGCCGGTGGCCGTTTCGATCTGGGCGGCCGTGTTGGCCATCGCCTTCTCGACGGCCGTGGGTGTGTTCTTCGGGTTCTTCCCCGCCTTCCGCGCCAGCCGCCTCGATCCCATCGAGGCGCTGCGATACGAATAGGCTGAGGCGGCGATTTAGCCCGGCTGCTCACCCTTGCCAGTTGCACAGACTCCCACGCTGGATTGAATATGCCAGCAGCAGCCGGGCTCATGGTGACGTCAGAGACTCCCCGTCTGCTTCTCAACAACAACCCGTTTCGCCGACGGCGTGACAGGGAGTCCGCCTCTTCTTCGCAGAAGCCGGGCTAGGATTGCCACCCAACCGATCCTGCAAAACGGTATGAGGGGCTGGTTTCAAGAGCCCGGCTTCGCCAGCCGTCGCTCAGGCCGCTCGACGCCGTCGCCGTACGGCAACCAGCCCCAGCCCGCCAAAAGCGCCCCAAATGGCAAGCGTGGTCGGCTCGGGAACGGCCGCAAAATTGACCTGGCCCACGTTCCCATTCTTGAGCGTGATCGTCAGACCATCCACGCAACCATCGAAGCCGTCCCATCCGGAATTCGTCTGGATGCTGATCATCTCGATCAACTCGTCGCCGTAGACCAAGTTCCCCGCCCCGTCCTCCAGTGTGGCCATTTCGTCGAGTGTAACCTCAACGGAGGCGTCCCCGTATTTGTCGTTGCGGTTGAAGGTCATGCCGCTCGAAGTCGAATACTCAGTCCAGTCGCCGGTATCCGTGTGCTCGTTGTAATTGTTGATGAACCGATAGCCGTACCAGGAACTCGCATCGTCATCGCCGTCCGGCCGAGTGTAGATTTGAACCCACCAGTCACGAGTGGCCAACGTACCGTCAGGGCGCAGCGTGTAGTAGCTGATGGAGGCGATGTCGGCGATCGTCAGGGAGGCGACATCATCGGGAAACAAGGCGCTGAGGAGGTCGCCGTCCGCTTCGAAGCGAAAATGGATGTTCGTTTTGCCCGTCTCAGGACCTTGCCACGAACTGTCGCCCCACCCGTCCGGCGCGTCATAAGACTCGCGCGGAAGGGACTCGTCGGGAACATCGTCCGGATACACCGTAATCGTCACCACTGAGGCCGAGGCGAGCGTGCACAAACACAACATCGCCGCAAACCCAACCATCCCAACCACAACCACTTTCTTCACTGATCGATCTCCTTGCTATGCGGGACAAGTCGTCCCAGACCGCCCAAATGGGTGCCCCCCATGGCTCACGTCTTCAACCACAATCCCCCCATGGATGAGGGAAGGCAAGTCTCCCAGAACTTGACCGAGGGCCCATGCGGGATGACAGTTCATCCCCATCTGCCAGGGCAAGAACTCCACAATACACTCAAATCAACACAGGCGACATAGCTTATAAGACAGAAAAACTTGCTAGAATAGCCAAACTCGCCCCCCCTGCAATCGATAGGCTCCTCTCTGCCGCGGGGAAGACACCATTTGACAAGGAAAAGAAAGGCCGGTTAAGCTTGCCCCAATGCTACCCCCTGCCAAGGCGGGGGCCTCCGAATGAAGTTGACTTGCGCCCATTTGTGGAAGGAATCTCCATGTTCCGTGCAGTGCTGCTTGGCTTGCTGGTATTTTCCACGGCCCTCGTTCAAACCCAGGGGGCCGAGCCCGACCGTCCCAACATCGTCTGGCTATCCACAGAGGACATCTCGCCGCAGCTCGGCTGCTATGGCGAGAAACACGCCATCACGCCCACCCTGGATCAATTGGCAGCCGACGGTGTCCGCTACACGAACGCCTATACCATCGCGGGCGTCTGCGCCCCGAATCGCACGGGAATCATCCTGGGTATGTATCCCACGAGCGTGGGCGGCCACCACATGCGCTGCAAGGCAACGCTCCCGGACCATATCCGCTGCTTCCCCGCCTACCTCCGCGAAGCCGGCTACTACTGCACGAACAACTCGAAGACCGACTACAACTTCGGCGTCTCCGTCTCGCAAGTCTGGGACGATTCGAGCAAGAAGGCCCACTGGAAAAACCGTCCCGAAGGCAACCCCTTCTTCGCCGTCTTCAACTACACCAACACCCACGAAGGCAGTATTCGCGCCACCGGGAAATCTTATGCCCAGAAGACGGCCCGACTCACCGACGACCAGCGTCAGGATCCCGACGCCCTTGAACTGCCGCCGTACTACCCCGACACCCCCGTCGTTCGCAACGACTGGAAGCAGTACTTCGAGTTGATCACCGGCCTGGACTACTGGGTGGCCGACCATCTCCAAGCCTTGGAGGACGCGGGACTCGCCGAGAACACGATCGTCTTCTTCTGGTCCGACCACGGCGTGGGATTGCCGAGGGCCAAGCGCTGGCTCTACGACTCGGGGACCCGCGTCCCGCTCATCATCCGGATTCCCTCCAAGTTCCGCGGGGCAGGGCAGGGGAGCCCCGGCGCCGTGTGCGACGATCTCGTCTCGTCGATCGACTTCGGCCCCACGGTCTTGAACCTCGCCGGGGTGTCGATCCCGGCCAACATGTGCGGCCGCCCGTTCCTGGGCAACGACCTCCCGCCGGCACGGGACTACATCTACGGCGTTCGCGACCGGATGGACGAGCGCTACGACTGCGTACGTTCCGTGCGGGACAAGCGTTTTCGCTATCTTCGCAACTACGAATCTTTCAAGCCCTATGCCCAGTACATGAACACGCCCGAGGGCGGCCCGACCATGATGGAGTTGCGCCGCTTGCAGGCCCTGGGCCAACTCCCGCCGGCCGCCGAACGGTTCATGGCCGACACCAAGCCCGTCGAAGAGTTCTACGATCTAGAGAACGATCCCCACGAGATCCACAATCTGGCGGGCGATCCCAAATGGCAGGCGGAAATCGAGCGATTCCGCAAAGCCCATCTGACCTGGATGGACAAAACTCGCGATCTGGGCCTGATCCCCGAACCGGAATTGACGGCGGGAGCGCAGAAACTGGGGAGCGAGTGGGCCATTCTCGATCGCCCCGATGCGAGCGAGATTCTCGACCGGCTTCGCCGCCTCGTGCGGGCGGGTGAACAAGGGAAAGAAGGAATGGACGACCTTGTCGCCGCCTTCGGCGCAGAATGCGCCGCCGAACGCTTCTGGGCGGCCACCGGTCTGGGCAACCTCGGCCCAAAGGCCTCGGCCCAGGCGGATCAACTCAAAAAAATGCTCGGGGACGATTCGCCCGTCGTTCGCATTGCCGCGGCCCGAGCCCTCTGTTTGATGGGTCAGGAACAGGACGCCCTCGACACCCTAACCGAGCAACTGGCCTCGGATCATCAGTGGGTGCGTCTCCACGCGGCGATCGCACTCGACACCCTCGGCGACAAGGCCAGACCCGCCATCCCCGCCCTTCAAACGGCCCTCGGCGACAAGCAGAACAAGTACGTCGTCCGCGTGGCCAATCACGCGTTGAACGGACTTGAAGGAACCCAGAACCGCGTGCCGTAGATGCGCCGAGCACCAAGCAAGGAGTGCACAACAACAAAGCGTCCCATCCCCATTCCTTCGATATTCTGCGGTTCCTTGTTCGATATTCTACGGTTCACCGAATCGCCATGAACCGCAGAACACCGAACAAGGAATATCCAATCACGAAGTGTTCCGCCCCCATCCCTTTGCCATTCTGCGGTCCGGCGGCAGGCATGCCACCGCGACGTCAAACTCCAGGCTTCTCCTTAGCCGGCAAGCGTGCCTTGTCAGCGGCGACGCGGGCCTTGCCGTGGATGTGCAATGTTGTGTTGCGGTCGCCGCGATCGGAGTCATTCGAAGACTCGCCCTCTACTTCGTCAGGAAAGAAGCCGTAGTGCCTGAGTCCTTCCATGATTCCGGCCGCGTGGGACGACTGGGCGAAGTAGATCCGGTTGGCCCTCGTCTTCTTGAGCGACTGCAACTCTTCGGAGTGGTTGGCCACGACAATCCCCGCGCTCCGGCCCATGAGCATATCCCGGTCGTTTCCCGAGTCGCCGGCCGTGGCAATCCGCTCGAACGGAATATTCCACTTGTTGGACAGGTGGCGGATCGCCTTGCCTTTTGACGCCCTGGGGGCGAGGATGTCGACGAACGTGCCGTGGGAGAAGACCAGATTGTAGGCAGCCCGGCTCTTCGTCAGAGCGTCGTGAATCTTGGGCAGGGCCTCGCTGGGCTCGACCGTCTCATCGAGATTGTAGCTGATCTTGAACTCCCGTTGGGCGTGGTCCTCCGTCTGAAGATACAGGAAGGGCAGGTCATCGAGAGCCTGGCGGACCCGCTCGGGGCGCCATTTCGCCCGCACGTGGCTCGCCCAGCCCTTATCGGGCACGCACTCGGAGCCATAGTAGATCTCGGCCCCCACCGACGAGACCACCACATCGATATCGTCGATCCCGTGCTTCCGCAGAACCTCCATCGCCAAATCGACGTTCCGCCCGGAAGCCACGCCGAATCCGAAGCGGTCCCGATGCGATTCCAGCAGATCAATGAGCCTCTGCAAGGCTTCCTCGTCGCCGAGAAGCGTGTTGTCGATATCGGAAATGAGCAGCCCTTCCAGGCGGGCAAGGCGCCTCGCAAGACCGCCGGAACCACTCAGGGGCGCCGCCTTGGCGGGCTGGTGGCGCAGCACCTTCACATGCTCCAGGTACTTCTTGCAGTGCGTTTTCCAACTGTAGAACTTGCGGACGCGATTGATGCCGTTGGTCGACATCTTCTCCCAGCGTTTCTCATCCGTCAGGAGCTTTCGGATGGCGCCTGTGAGTTCCTTTCGATCGGTCACGTCGACCAGCAGGCCGCTGCCGCAATTCTCGACGATATCCTGGGGCCCGCCGTTGCCGGTGGCCACGAAGGGCAACCCCGTGGCCGAGGCCTCGATCGCCGTCAATCCGAACAACTCGATGAACCCCGAGTTCACAAAAACGCCGCGCCGCTCCGCGGCAATCCGGTACAGTTCGGGAACGTCCGTCTCCGACGAGTGGGTCTTCGGAATCGCCAGCTTCCCATAAAGGTCGTAGCGATCCATGGCCAGGAGAATGTCGGTGAGCACCTGGCGCTCGTTGTCCTCCATCTTTTCGATGTCGGTCCGAATGCCCGCGAAGATCGCCAGGTTGGCCAGGGCCTGAAGCTCCTTGCTCTGGCCGTAAACCTCAATGAGCGCGCCGATGTTCTTGCGCCGGTCGGGACGGCAGAGGGAGAGAATCAGCGGCTTTTCCTGGGCAAAGTGGAACCGTCCCAAATCGTGGAGCATCCGAACCCGGGCCTGCTTGAACTCTTCCCCCACGTCCAAATTCGGCATTTCGTACTCGTAGTACGGAAAGAAACGGCTCAGGTCCGTCCCCGGAGGAATCACCTCGAAACGAAGATCGTCGTCCTTGTAGTAGTCCCGGTACTGCTCGTCCCGTTCGTGACGCGTGCTCGTGATCACCAGGTCGGCCACGGTCAGGCAGGCCTGCTCGATCGCAATCCGGTGATCGATCGCCAACTCCCGGTTGGCTTCTTCGTGAGTCCACCCCTCCCCTAACAGGTACTCCAGTTTGGGCTTCCCGAGCGAGTGACCCGTGAACACGAAAGGAACGTCGAAAACGCTGGCCACTTCCCGCGCGATATAACCCGCGTCGGCATAGTGGCCGTGAATGATGTCCGGAATGCGACCCTCCCGGCGCGTGAAGGCAATCATGGCATCGACGAATTCATCGAGGATCGGCCAGAGTCGTTCTTTGCGGACATAACGACCGCCGCCGCAGGGAAGCCGGACCAGGCGAGCCTTCGGCGCAAGTTCCTCGATCTCCCGGGAATACTCGTGGGAAACGCGTTTGTCGCGCAGACGCCGCGTGAACAAGTCGACCTGCTCCACTTCCTCAAACTCGCTCAGGGTCCTTGCGAGCTCGATCACGTAGCGGACCTGGCCCCCCGTGTCGGCGTCGCGTCCCATTTCGATGTTGTTTCCTCGCACCAGTCCATGCACGCTGATCAACTGGATATACATGATCACTCCTTCTCGATCGCCCACAAACGGGGCCGGTAGACGGTGTGGTAAAGCGTCTCGATGTACTGGTCCAGGGCGGGACGGTTCATCACGTCCAGGTAGTTCCAGTACGAGTAGACGTTGGAGAGTTGCAGGATCCGCTCGGCGTGGCGAGCCCACGTAAAGGCGTCGTGAACGCGGCGAACGCCCTGCCGGCTGAATCGATCCCAGGTTCCCTGGTCGGTCACCGCACGGTACAGGGCCTCGCCAAACACGGCGTGATCGTTGGGGTCGCGCACGGCCCCCGATTCACCGTCAATCACGATTTCGGACGGGCCCCCGAAACACGTGACCACCACGGGCAATCCACAGGCCATGGCCTCGACCACCGTCAACCCAAAAGTCTCCATGAAAGCCGGCTGGGCAAAGACGCCCCCACGATCGGCCACGACCCGATAGATCTCCCCGGTCTCCACCTTGTTCAGACGTGCGGCACACCACCGGACATGGCCGTGCAGATCGTACTCGTCGAGCAGGGAGTACATGCGGTGGATTTCGCCCGTCTCTTCCTGATCGGTCGACTGGTTGGGATCCGTGATCGACGAGATGATGAACAGGTTGGCCGCATTCCGAAGACCTTCATGCTTCCCGAACACCTCCGCCAATCCGCCGAGGTTCTTGATCCGGTCCATTCTCGCCATAGCAAACACGGGTGGCAGGTCCGGGTTGTCCAGCACGCCCACGGCGTCGTCCCCCGGTTCCGCCGACAGGAACTGCTCGCCAAGACGATTGGCCATGGCCGCCACGCGCCGAGGGTGCTCCGAATAGGGAAAGAAATACTCCTCGCTGGCCCCGGGCGGAACGATGTTGTGCCGAGCCAGCTTGGGATCCATCCCGGAAATGACCCGATAGAGGCCCGGCATGGAAAACGTCTCGTAAGCCTCGAACATCCCCATGTCCCGATCGGTGCCCCCGATCTCGCGATAGGAACTGGAGATGATGTAATCCGCCGAATTGTAGGAAATCATGTCCGCCGTGAACTGCAGCGAAAAACGATAGTCCTGCTCCATGTCCGCCCAGTGCATGTCGCTGAGCAGGTACTTCGTCTTCTCCAACGCGTGAACCGCGGCGCAATGGGTCGTCTCCAGGTCTTCCGCCAGGCGGTGAGCCACGAGATTTCCGTCCGAGTAATGGCCGATGATCAAGTCGGGACGCCCCATCAACTCGGTCACCACCGTCTGCTTCGCCTCGTCGGCAAAAGACTCCAAATAAGGCCAGATCTGAAAACGGGAAATCCAGTCGGGAACCAACTCCCCGCTCGGATCGCGAAAGGGAACGCGAACGATCCAGCTGTCGTGCGTCCCGTGGATCTTCTCGCGGGGAACCGCGCACGTGGTCCCATCGGCATTGGGAATCAGGCGGGTGAGCACGACGATGCGTGGGGCCGCGTCGATGCCACAGTCGTGAAACAGGTCCGAAAGGCGTTTCTCAATCGCCCGGGTCTGGTCGAGCACGTAGGTCACCTGGCCGCCCGTATCCGGCCGGCCCAGAACCCCGTCCTGAGCAAACCACCCGTGAGGCGACACCATGAGAACCGTCCGCACCAGCGGAAGGCGTCCCAGAAAACGCTCGAAACGAACCGGGTCGGCCGAGTCGAGCACCTGACCCAGGAGCGTCAGGTTCTCACGAATCATGCCGACCGAACGTCCCCAGCCCGCCTCAAAGCCGTGAATGAGCATCTCGTGCGCCACGTCGCAGTAGGGAACGTCGTCCTCCTGGTCGGAGAGCGAAGCCCCCACCGCCTCCAAGGCCTCGGCCAGCGTTTCCGGACTGTCCACGTGCCCGGCCACCAGAATGCTCAGCCCGTTCAACTGGCAATCTTGCAGAAACTGGAGCAGGGCCCGGCGGAACAACTCCGGGTTCTGATACATCTGCCCGGAAAGACGCCGGTTCAGAAAAGAAATCCCCTCGCCCATCTCCCGCGCCGACGTGACCCGAGGAAAACCCGCGAAGAAGGGACGAAAGTCAATCCCGAGGCCGCGAAGCGAGGCCACCTCCGGGCCCTGAACCAGCGTATCCTTGACCTGCAGGTACTGCTCGCGAGAAACCTCCTCCAAGGCATCCTGTTCCGGATGAAGGCGAACGATCAGCTTGGTCCCCGCCCGGGGCCGCAGAACGAAATACGTGAAGTCCGACTCCAGAATGATCTCCTGGCATCCGCGAAACACCCGTCGGAGCGAACTCCCATTGGACTGCCCTCCCTGCTCCTCGGACTCGAGAAACTCCTCCAGGTGGGACTGGATCTGGTCGGCCAGCAAAAAGTTCGAATCCAGGGAGGCGAGGTAGTAGCAGAACCGTTTCAACTGCGGCATGTCAGGCTTGACGGCAAGACTTTCGGGACGCGATTTCGCCGGTCGCCGTTTGGTCGGAGCAATCCGCCCCATACCCATGTCGCTGTTGCCGTGATAGTGCCTGCCGTTACCATGCACGGGAAAGGCGCTCACCGGTTCTGCCGTTTGGTCGTTGTGCTCGCTCATGGCTGTTTCTCTCTGTCCGATGCTCTAAATAAGCAGGAATTCTCTTCCGTTCTCAAACGGGCTCGTCCGTCTCCGGGCGTTATCTGGAAACCGTCCGGTCCCGCCTGGCCGCCTCGGCGCAGGCGACGATGTCCCTTGTCAGCAACTCCGCAAAATGGGCCAGGTGCCGTTCGATCGCCAGCCGCCCATGGGATTCACCTTCCGTCCCGGCGCCGGGCGTCGGGTTTACGTCCAGGTAATGCACTCCTTCCTCCTGAACCCAAATCATCCATCGCAGCAGTTGCATGGCGCTGAGCCGAGCAACCGTGAACCCTTCGTCCAGGCCGCGCAAATATTCTTTGGCCACGCGAAGATCCGTGAAGATCGCCGGAACCAAGGTCGTCGAAGTCGCAGGAGGATCTCCCGGCTCAGCGTCTCGACGGTCTCTCACGAGGATGTAGCTCGACATGACAACCTCTCCCTACGAAAGAATGCCTTAATGAGGGAGCGAATGACGTGCCAATCGCCGAATCGGGCGTAAGATCTTCCACGAACTCCTTTTTGGGCCATTCCTGTCTCGAAATCACGGGACACGCCTGTCCCATTGAAAGAAAATGCTATAATGAGACAGACATGTCCCACTCCCCATTGACTGCGAAATGATGATGAGCGACGTTCCTCTCGTGGCCCTGTTTCACGCCCCCAACGAACTCCACAAGGCCCTTTGGAAAGCCGGCTACCACCCCTTCCTCGCCAGAGCCGCCAACCTGGAAGAACTGCACCACGATAACCGCCTCGCTCGAATGGCGATCGTCGGATGCACGAAGGATCAACGCGAAAAGGCGGTGGCCACTGTGGCCAACCTAGGAAAGACCTTGCCCGTTTTGGACATTCTCGCCTGGGCACCCCGCGCCTCGGGAAACCTTGTCCGCGACCTCTTTCGTGCCGGTGCAACGGACGTGCTCGTTGCAGCAGGCCCGGACCCCGTCGTGGCCGAGGTGGGCGGAATCCTCGACGGTCAGCAAATCCTACCGCGAGTCGACACCTCCGTATCGCGATCCCCCAAAGGCTCGCGTTTTGAGTCCCTCTGGAGTCGCAGCCCCGCCATGTGGGACCTGTTCGAATTGTGCGATCGCATCGCGGCATCAGACGCGACCGTGTTGATTGTGGGCGAGACGGGCACCGGCAAGGAATTGTTCGCCCGAGCGATCCACCGCCGCTCCGGGCGGAAGGGGCGATTCGTTTCGGCCAATTGCAGCAGCATCTCCCCCGAACTCATCGATTCAGAACTGTTCGGCCACGAACAAGGCGCCTTCACCGGCGCCACAAACGCCAAGGCTGGCCTGGTGCGTCACGCCGAAGGGGGCACGCTCCTCTTGGACGAAATCGGCGACATGCCGCCCCAGTCCCAAGTCAGCATCCTCAGGATGTTGCAAGAGAAGCAGGTTCGCCCCGTCGGCGCCCAGGACGAATTCCCGGTCGACGTCCGCGTCGTCGCCGCCACCAACGTCTCCCTCGAAGACGCCGTCGAAAACGGCGAGTTTCGCGAGGACCTCTTCTACCGCCTCGACGTGATTCGCCTAACCATTCCTCCTCTGCGAGACCGCCGCGAAGACATCCTCTTCCTCCTGGGCCATTTCATGCGAAAACTGGCCCAACACTACGGGCGGACTCCCCCGAGAATGTCCGAAGGATTTCTCGACGCCGCCGTGTCTTTCGAGTGGCCCGGCAACGTGCGACAACTGGAAAATTTCGCCGAACGAGTCCTTCTCTCCACACCCCGCAAGAGCTTGAGCACCAAGGACTTCACCCAATGGATCACCACCGAAGAACGAACCGATGAGGTAACCCCCGAGTTGACCCGCCTCGATGCGAAGCCAGCATCCAAGTCGCCGGTCGACATCAGCAACCCCCTCTCCGAACACCTGGAAACGCTCACTCGGGAGCTCGAAGTCGACTACCTCACGAAGGCCCTCCGCGCCCATCAAGGCCGCATCCAGGCCACGGCCGAGGCGGCCGGATTGAGCCGCCGCACCCTGCTCCGAAAACTCACCCAGTACGGCATCGACAAACGCGATTTCAAGGCCCCGTGAGGTACCACACTCGAAGTGGGAACGGGTGAGGGGCAGACAAGACCGAAGGCTGAAGGATTGCAGAACAGCGACTGTCGGTGCATCGGAATGGCTCTCTTCGGCTGCCACAGCTACAACAGGGCCGTTTACGGTCCTTCTCCGCCGAAGGCGGCAGTAGGCCCGTGCTTTAGCACGGGTCCGTAGGGCACACCACCTCCTCCCTCTCGTCCCTGCCGCCGCCAAACGCGGCGGCGGCAGGGACGAGAGGGAGGGTGAGAGGCTGGCCAATCGACCCGCCGTGAACGGCGGGCCTGATACCGCCTGCGGCGGGCAACGACCATAAATGGCCGTCTACTGAACGCGAACACTGCCCTCGATTGTGGGTAAGGACAAGCCCCTCGGCATCTGCTACACTTCGGGCACGTCACAACCGTTCGCCGGGGAGCAGGTCCGTCTTTCGGTCGACCGAGCGACTCCCTACACGAACGCGATCGCAGCCTACACACTTCGCCTCTTGCCAGGAGTCGGTTCGCCATGGGCTCTCCCTTTCGCAAATTCAGAACGCTGTTTCTGCTTGTTGCCGTTGCGATCTTCTGTCAACGATTCGTGTGCGCGCTGGGCTCGGAGCCGACAGCAAACACGGCCCGGGAAATGAAACTGTGGAAGGAAATCGACCTGTCCGACCACGCCGGGATGTTCGTCTGCGTGGGCGATCTCGACAATGACGACCGGGTCGACTTTTTCCTCTACCGCCAGGGCCCCCAAACCACGCCCGGCTGCCTGGTCGCTCTCGATCACAACGGTAAGACGCTCTGGCAATTGGGCGACGCCGCTCTCACGTCCCACAGCCCCGACGGCTTGTGGAAGGAACCGGCGCTCCGCGGGATCAGCCTGGTCTACGATCTCGACGGGGACGGCCGGTCGGAGGTGATCACCGAACTCTGGAAAGACGACCGCCCCATGCTCTGTCTCCTCGACGGAGCCACCGGCAAGATAGAAGCAGAGCGTCCATCCCCTCTGGACCTGGAGGTCCGCGGCGGCAAGCGGAGCCGATGTCACCCCGTGGCGAGGATCGCGCTGCTCAACGGAAAGGACGCTCCGCCCGCCCTCGTACTCAAGTACGGCGCCAGCGGTCGGGTCCCTTCCCACGCCTTCGCCTTGAACAGCAAGCTCGAAACGCTTTGGCATTTCGAGGGAGAGCCGACCGATGCGGGCCATCTGCCCTCCGCGGCAGACCTGGACGACGACGGGAAGGACGAAATCCTCCTCGGCCTCGTGCTCCTCGACGAGGACGGCTCGCTCCTTTGGCGCCAACCGGCAAAGAATCACGCCGATTGCACCGCCGTCTTTCGTCCCCAGGGTAGCAAGGCGAAGGCCGCCTTGATGAGCGTCTGCAATACGGGCCCCGCCTTCTGTCTCGGTCCGGCGGGCAAAACGATCTGGGAGAAGACGTGCAAGGAAGTCAGCCACGGCCAGGGAATCTGGCCAGGCAACTTCCTCGACACCGAACCGGGCGACGAGGTCATCATCCTCCGAAGCGGACACTGGGGCGATTTTCTGACCGTTCGCGCCTCCGACGGCGAGTCCCTGGCCGCCTTCCAGCACCGACGCGAACTCAAAGGCTACCCCGACTTCCCCTGCGTCGTCGATTGGCTCGGCGGCGGCGTCCAGTCCCTCTGGATCCCCATCGACCGCGCCCTCGTCGACGGCCGAGGGCAGGTGGTGGCCGATCTAGGCTCCCATGAAGACTACGTGCAACAAAAGCTCCAATGGGGAACCACGAAATCCCACGTGGCCACCCAGGCCTTCGCCGTCGACCTCTGCGGC
The DNA here is from genome assembly GCA_963674575.2 of Thermoguttaceae bacterium. Lineage (GTDB taxonomy): Bacteria > Planctomycetota > Planctomycetia > Pirellulales > Thermoguttaceae > JAAYAY01. The sequence continues at coordinate 666,631 of CAXXQT010000003.1, read as the reverse complement.
GACGAGCGTCAGGAACTCGTTCTCTACCAGCCGTATAGCGGCGAGTCGATCCTGATCTTCACCCAGCCCGACTCAGACGGCGCCGAGAAACCGTACATGCCCCAAGAGAGTGCCTACAACATTCACAGCTACTTCTGAGCGGCGGCCTCCAGCATTTCGCTTTGCCGCAGACGGCTCCGCACTTCCATCAGCGCGAAGCCGAGCAGGTTGCGGCCGTTCCACTTCTGAGGGTTGCTGGCTCGGGAATCGTCCCGGGCGAGACCGATTCCCCAAATCCGGTCCGTTGGGCTCGCTTCCACAAGAACTGCATCGCCAGTTCCCAGAAGGAACGTAGCCATCTCTGGATTCTGGCCAAACTTGAGCAGGTTCCCTTCCACCACCACATCAAAGCGACGCTGTCGCCACGTGTCTTCTTGGTAGTTGCAGACCTTCCGCCCCAGTTTCTTCGCCTTGGCCGGCGACCCGGCCTGGAGAATCTCCTCCGCAATTTCATCGTCGCCGAACAGGCGGGCCTTCGCCTCCATCATGAAGTGTTCGGCCGTGCCATAACGGCATTCGCCTCTCTCGAACGGAGCTTCAAACCACTGGCTCAAGCAGCTCTTGCTGATCCGCCCGTCTTTGCTCGGGCGGTGGCCCCAGAAGAAAAGGAACTCGATTTCCTCACCTTGCGAGAGGCAGCTTTTCAGCGATTCGACGTCGCGGATCCTGTCAACTGATTCCGTCATCGTTGGGCCTGTCCGAGTTTTGACCTGTAGGCACTGGGGGCCCACAGCGGGCTCCGCCTGGTGTCATGACACCGGATTCTGCGGTGGGTTCGGTCCGGCGAGTCGCTCCCTGGACAAGCCGGAGGGATAATCGATGGCAATCCCGGCCCCCTCCCCAGCCCTCCCCCTCGCTCGCAAGCTCGCTGGGGAGGGAGTTGTTAACAGGCTCCCCTGAACCCTGAACCCTGAAACCTGAAACCCAACAACTCCCCTCACACCTCGGCGAGGCACTTGTCCAGATACGCCCGCGCCACGTTGATCTCGTCGGTCACCGCGCCGAGATTCTCCATGATCGGAATGCCGCGAGGCACGGGGTGCATGAAGATCTCAACCCAACGGTCGTAGCCGATCTTCTTGAGAGCAGCCAGGATGGCCCGGAAATCAAGCGAACCTCGCCCCGGCATCTGCTCGAGTTCCTGGTCCTTCGGCAGTTTCGTCATGCAGCCCTGGCCGTGCTGCCAGGCATAGAAATGAACGAGCTTCGGGCCCAGGTCCTCGATCAACTGGGCCAGCAGCTTCTCGTCCTGCGGCAGGTGATAGGGAGCCAGGGCAATGCCCAAGTTGGGGCTGGTCGCCATCTCACCCAGGTAGCGGATCGAATCGACGCTGGCAATCAGGGCGTTGGCATGGTTCTCGATCCCGATCGTCACCCCGCACGCCTCGGCCGCCTCCACGTGAGGCTTCATCTTCTCCACGAATTCCTTGACGCCCGCCTTGGCCTCGGCGCCCGTCACGTTCCTCGGCCCCACGCTGCCGCTGATTACCAGCGATCCGCCGAACTTCTGGAGCACCTTCACCTCGCCGTCCAGTTTGAGGGGCCCCAGGTCGTATCGGGTGGTCATACCGAGGGTAACCTTGTGCTGCTTGAGCAACTCGGCAAACTTATCGTGGCCCATCTCGTCCATCTGCTCGCGCTGGTTGGCATGGACCTTGGGCCAAAGGTCAATCCGTTCGGCCCCGATCTTGTGTACTTCGCCCACCACGTCGGCCAGGGGCAAGGTCCCATACATGCAGGAAGCCAACGCGTACTTGAGCCGAAACGCCGACGTCTCCGCGCCCAGTAACCCGCGGGGCAGACAAGCGGCAGCGGTTCCGGCCGCCATCAGGCGGCACATCTGGCGACGGTTGAGCTTCAGATCGTTCACGGGTGTTCTCCACAAAGGCTGTCTCTGGTAGAGTTGGGGCCGCACCATCAGGCTGATCGTTGCCCATTCTAGCCGCGTCCACTCACCGATTTCCACCGATTCGCAACGGCGCACGGAAAATGGCAACGATTTTATAAGATTCACGCGGGAACAACGAACAAACCTACGGAAAGCCTCGCTCCGTCCCAACGGCGAGAAACCAACTCTCTCAAGGAATGAAGTCCAATGATTGGTTTTGTCGGTTTGCCAGGACCATTTGAGATGCTCATCATCTTGGGCATTCTCCTGATTCTCGGTGCTCCAGTACTTGTGGTCGCGGCGATTTTCTTCTTCGCAAGAAAGAACCCGTCCACACGAACCTCGGGGCCCTCCTGCCCAAGTTGCGGCGGCTGGACCGTGCCTCAGGCCAACTACTGCCCGTGGTGCGGAAAACCCCTGTCCTCGCCGTAGCTTGACTCTCCAGAGTCGAGACTTGCGCAAGCACTCACCCTCGCTTCACAGTAGAGTGCGTCTTGACGCACCGATTGGGACGTCAATGATGATGCTTGGTGCGTCAAGACGCACTCTACGGCACTTCACACTCGCACAACTTCGTGCGTCAAGACGCACCCTGCCACTTCACAGCAAGAGCCCGGAGCGACATTTCAGGCCATGATCGAGTGGCAGCCGAAACGATCGTTCTAGCTCCGGCTCGGAGAGCGACGCTACCTAATTCACAACATTCCTTAGCGGCAGCCCGAGGACGGCCCGGCGGCAGGTCTCAGTAGATTTCGTGCGGATGTCGAGAAGGCCTTCTTCGCTGTAGAAGGCGGAATGGGGATTCAGGATCAGCCGTTCATGAGCCGGATGGCCCGGGTCGCGCCAGGCGGCAATAAGCGGATCGTCTTCGGCGGGCGGTTCCAGGGGAAGCACGTCGATTCCGGCTCCCGCCAGTCGCCCGCTGGCCAGGGCGCCGGGAAGAGCGGCCGTATCCACGATCGCCCCCCGGGCCGTGTTGACGAGATAGGACCCCGCGGGCATCTTGCCGATCGCGTCGGCGTCGATCATCTTGCGGGTCTCTTCCGTGTGCGGGCAGTGAAGGCTCACCACCATCGACTGGCCCAGCAACTCTTCCAGCGTCTCCGCCCGACGTATGCCCAGGGCCCGATCGTAGCCGTCCGGCTTGTAGGGATCGTAGAACACCACGTCCATCCCCAGGGCCTTGGCACGCAACGCGGCAGCCGAACCGATCCGCCCCAACCCCACCACGCCGAACACGCTTTTCCGCAACCGCGTGAGCGGAACGGCGTTGCTGTAGTCCCAGACCCCGCCGCCCGCCCGAAGTCGCGAGTTCTGCAAGTGGATCCCGCGGGTCAAGGCCATGGCCATGGCAATCGCCGTATCGGCCACTTCCTCGCTCCCGTAGTCGGGCACAATCGCCACGGGGATGTTGTGCTCGCGGGCGGCACGCCAGTCGACGTTGTCATAACCCACGCCTCCACGGACGATGACCTTGCAGCAATTGAGCCGCTCGATCGTCGTTCGCGTGATCGAGATGGCGTGATAGAGAACGATCGCGTCGGCGTCCTCGATCTGCCCGACCAGGTCTTCCTCCTGTCGAGCGTCCAGGGCGACGACCCGCGCCGTCTCGCCGAGAATCTCCCGCTCCGGCTGGAGTTCGTCCGTGATGAAATCCGCAATAGCAACCCAAGGGGTGTCGCTCATGGTGTATCCTTCGTGAAACGGGAAAGTAATCTTCTGAGTCCGTCCGGCATCCGAAACCTGCCTCTCGTTCGATCATCAAAACGGCGGGGCCGTCCACTTTTCCAAGTCCGGCGAGCGTCTGCCCGTCAACAGTTCAACAAAGGTCGCAACCGTGGCCGCGGCTTCGCCGACGGGAGGTCCCAGGAACCGTCCCCGGGGATCGCGATTCCACTGGGGCGAGCCTTCGCCCGCCCGTCCAACAAGAACGCCGTCAAAATGATGAGCAGCCCTGAGTTCTTCCACGGCATCGCCGGCTCGAACGGCCACGTCGGAAAGAAACGCTTCATCCACAGTCCGTCCGTGAAATTTCGCCCTCGCCAACAGACGCTGCACTCCGAGCCCCTTGAGATATTCCACCACGTCGACCCGGCAACAGCGAAGCCGCGCGATCTCTTCGCTGCCCAGGGGCGAAACGAACACCGTCGTCACGTCCACGCCCTCCAAGTAGGAGGACGACGAAAGCCGACGTGCAATCTCCTGACTCGCCTCCAGGATCACCAGCGGCGTCGGGGCCGACACGATCCGTTCCAGATCGAGCACCTGGGGAAATCCGTGGCTGGTCGCATGGAGATAACGGGGCCCTGACAGCCCCTCGATCTCCGCCCGCGTGCGGAAGTAGTTCAGATCGTCCCAAATCGCACGCTCGTCGGGGCGGGCCACCCCGCCGCGCGACTCGCGGCATTTGATCACCGAAAGCGCGCTGAATGGCGGCTCCTTGAAGAACTCTGCCGCAGCCGCTAGCAACGGCCCTTTCCCGCCGCAGGACGGGCCGGAGAGTGAAATCAGACGTTTTCCTAGGTTCCCCATCGAGCGGTATCCACTGGAACTTGCCGGCCGGATGGTTCATAATCCAGCGAGTCGATCTCGTCGAATCCGGCGAGGCCAAGCGTGTACTTTAGCGAATCCCAATCGGAGCGACAACAATGCGTATGTTCCTGGCACTCCTCTGCGCGGTCTTCCTCATGGCCAATTTCGCCTCCGCAATCGAGCCACTGGTCACCGTCGACGTCTGGCCCGGCATAGCGCCCGGCGAGAAGGGAGACATCGGACCGGAATCTCTCGCGCCGGTCACCCCCAAGAAGCCCGTCGACCGCGTTCAGAACGTGTCGAAACCAACCATCGCCGTCTACAAACCGGCGGCCGACAAAGACACCGGCGCGGCCGTCCTCATCTGCCCCGGTGGCGGCTACCACATCCTCGCCTACGACCTCGAAGGCACCGAGGTGGCCCAGTGGCTCAACTCGATCGGCGTGACGGGAATCGTGCTCAAGTATCGCGTACCCCGCCGCAAGGATCGAGAGAAACACGACGCGCCCCTGCAAGACGCCCAGCGCGCCCTGAGCCTCGTCCGCAGCAAGGCCACCGAGTGGAAGATCGATCCCGAGCGGATCGGAATCCTCGGCTTCTCCGCCGGAGGACACCTTTCCGCCACGACCGCTACGAATTCCGATCGCCGAAACTACGAGCCCATCGACGAAGTCGACCAGCTCAGTTGCCGGCCCGACTTTGCCGTGCTTGTCTACCCGGCCTACCTGGTCAAGGACAAGAGCGACGAGTTGAACCCCGAGATCCGCGTCAACGAGAACACGCCGCCGATCTTCTTCGCCCACGCCAGCGACGACCCCCACAGCGCAGAAAACAGCGTGCATATGTACCTGGCCCTGAAGAAGGCCGGCGTCTCCGGCGAGATGCACCTCTACGCCTCCGGCGGACACGGCTTCGGCCTCCGCCCCAGCGAGCATCCCTGCTGCACCTGGCCCACCCGCTGCGGCGAGTGGATGAAAGACCGCGGCCTGCTCGAACAGTAAGTGTTCGACCTATCGAGAGACTTCGCGTTGCAGCCCCTGCGACATTCTGCGGTTCCTTGTTCGGTGTTCTGCGGTTCATCTGCGCAGCTTTTTTCGACTCTCGATTCAAGACGGCCCAAAGGAGCGCGACATGTCACGGCTCAGAGAGCCATGCTACCTCCCCCACGCTCGCTGGGGAGGGAGGCTCCGACCTGGCAGCTACCCCTCGCTCACCGGTTCCACAAACACGCGTCGTCCGCTGATGCTGACGATGCGGACGTTCGTCCCCGGGTCGATGAAATCGCCGTCGGTCATCACGTCGAGCATGCGATGGCCGAACCGAGCGCGACCCGCGGGACGCAGGGCGGAATCGGCTCGCCCCACGTCGCCAACCATCGGCCCCTGATCAACCGCGGCGATGTCAGCCTCGCCTTCGCCATCAGTCGGCGGCTTGAGCATCAGCATTCCCAGAACCGGCAACGCCCCGAAGTAGCGACTCATAAACGTCGCCACAATGAAGAACGTCGCCATAGACCCCATGAGCACCGAAAGCGATTGGGCCAGGGTCGACCACTGCTCGGGTGTTCGAGGCAATCCAAAACGCTGGCTCGCCAGGATCAAGCTGGCCCCCAGGAGCAACATGCCCGTGAGCCCCGCCACGCCGAACCCGGGCAGAACGAATAGCTCCACAGCCAGGAACGTGAGCCCGGCCAGAAAGAGCAACAGTTCCAGCCAATTGGCAGTGCCGCCCAGGAACCGACTCCAAAAGAACAGGGCGAAGCACAAACCGGCCGTCAGAATACCCAGGCCGATCCCGGGACTGCTCATCTCAATGTAGAGCGCCACCAGCCCGACAATGAACAGCAGGGCCGTCACCAAGGGACTGTTGAGAACCAGGACGGCCGTATCCACGCCCGTCCACTTGAGCACCTTGGGCGTGCCTTCGATCCCCAGTTTCTCGAACAGTTCCTCGCGGCTTTCCGCGTTGCCGTCGGCCAGGCCCAGTTCAACCGCCCGGGCGCCGTTGACCTCGAGAAAATTGCCGCCCAGACTCTCCTGGACCGGCTTTCCCTTCTCCCAGTCGTCTGCATCCTCGGCCGAGTCCAGTTCCTTCTGGCTCATGCAGGTCTCTTCACCCGTCTTCTTGTTGCGAACCTGGAAGACGTCGAGATCTTTTTCGACCATGGCCTCGGCCAGGGCCGGCGGGCGTCCGTTATGCTCTGCCACCTCGCGGATCGTCTGGGTCACATGGGTCCGCTGTTTCTCCGGCACATAGCGGTACGGATTCTTACCATCCGTCTCGATCACGCCGGCATCGCCAATCAGCGCCCGCTTTCCCATGTAGATTCGCTTGCAACCCAGCGAGGCAAAGGCCGCCCCGCTGATCGCTCCATACATGGCGTCGCTCGGCACATACGCCACGACCTCGGCCCAGTCCACCTTGCTGAACATCTTGGCAATGTCCATGCTCGTGAACAGCTCACCACCGGGGCTGTCGATCTGGATGATAACAATGTCGACCTGCTCCTTCTCGGCCTCTTTCAACTTGCGCTCCAGGTAGGCCATCGTGAACGGCATGATCGGCCCGTCGAGACGGATGATGACCGCCTTGTTGCGTGCCGCAGGCGGATCCTGCCCCGAAGCGTCCCGCCCGAGCAGGCCCAGGGCCAAGAACGTGGCCAGGATGGCTAGACCAACACGACTGGGGAGAGCACTGAATCGCCGCATGGAAGAACAGCCTGTTCAAAACCGGAGAATTGCCTCCCCAATGGTAGGGATCATGACCCCGTGTTGTCAATTCCATCGGCGGGGGTCGGGTGACAGGACCCGCAAAGTCACGGGGACTGGTCCATTTTTCGGTCAGCAAGGTCCTTGGGCGAACATGGGTCGCCCGAAAACATGGACCTGTCCCCTTCCTTCACGCCCAAGCGTCGAAAGATAAGAAACCCTCCCGCCAGAACGACACACTGCGGCACCCAGCAAACGAACAGTCCCAGCAAGCCTCGCGTGAAATCGCGGATTCCGTCGATCGATTCTCCCAGCACGGCCGCCGCCGGCACAAACAGGAACCCAACCAACGCAATCGCCGCGTTTCGGTGAGCGGGGATCACATCGCGAAGCCGCCAAGCCACCGCGAGCAGAACGCTCGGCCCGAGCAGATAAATGGCCGCCAGCAAGGCCGGCCTGGCATCGCCATAACTGCGAATCCCGCCCAGGATCACCGCTTCCACCACCACGAGCCCCAGCAATGTGCGAATCCGGAACTGGAGCGCCCGGCCCGGATGACTCACAACACCTTCAGCCTCACTCTCTCCGGGAGATGACGGAAGAAGACGCCGCAACGCCGGAAATCGAACGACGAGAAACGACGCCCCAGCGGCCGAAAGCAACCCCACGGCCACGTTGCCCACCAGGGCCAGTTGACCGGCGGCCCCGAGGGGCCCACCCTCCTGCCACACCAGCCACGGAGCTCCGATCGCCTGGCGGTTCTGCGGCGACTGGCCAACCAGGTTTCCCCAGCCGTCGCTCCGCACAAAATACGAGACCGCATTGGCCGCCGCCCACAAGACGATCACCCACAAAAAAGCCTGCGAAGCGGCGCTGGTCGAACGAGACTCCACGTTCTTCTCCCGCCGAGTGAGAAACAAGTCGTAGCAACTCCCAAGCTCGATGCCGATTCCGATCAAACACGACATTATTGGTCTGTGATATGCTCACCATCGGCCATGAGCAATGAGGTGCCGGGAACCTCGTCGTCCGACCACCGGTAAATCCTGCACGGCAGGACCACCAACTTCCACCACGCCTCGAAGGTCTCCCACGGCGACAAATCGGTTCCATGAACCAGTCCGGGCGACCGGCCGACCACAATCCACACCTCGTGCGCCTCCCAGTATTTTCGACCTTCGGGGCCCAGGTACTCGAGCCTCACATCGAGACATCGCAACGGCTCTTCCTCCCCGTAGGGTCCACCGGGCGAAACCGTAGATCCCGTCGGCTCATCGCGCACGGTGATCTCCACGGAAACCGACGCGCCGCTCGCGACTTTCAGGCCTCGCTTGCCCAGCCCTTCCTTCGCCAACTCCATGAATTTCCGACAGAATTCGGCATCCGGATCGCCCTCTTTCTTCATCCGTACATTAACACTCCCTCCCGGACCGAGAACCTGCGCGCCGCGAAGGACCCGTTTGATTCTCTCGAGCGCGTTCGAACTGGGAACTCTCGTGGCCCAAAGACTCGGACGGTGCTTTCGATCGAACGCGGCGTACCAGAACCGCCCGTCAGGCGAGGCCGGGATACAAAGGTCGTCGGAGCCGTAATCCCACACCACGGCCTCCTCTTCTATGTCCAACAGCAATCCGCCCGCGTAGTAATAGCGTGAATCAACCCAGAAATGCCGCGAATACTGCGTCGAAGTCGGGAACTCGGTCACCAGTTCCCCACGCTCAAGGTCCCACACCTTGGCCGATGTGCACGAGAAATGCGTTCCGATCGCGGCGAATCGTTTCCCCTCCCGATCGAAGGCGCCGTCGCGATACCATCTTTCGTAAACAACGGGCGCCTTCAGATGGCCCACCAGACTGAAGTCCTCTGTACGGAGGATCGCCATGGCGTCCTTTCGTGGCGCCGCAATATACTTCCGCTGCCCGCTCAATGCGGGCGGCGTCCTGCTCTTCCAGACAATCGAGTCAAGCCGCCTCCCGTCGGGCAACTGCCAGAGATCGAGGGTCTTTCCTATGTCCTGGGTCAACAGGCGATTCGTGCCCACCAACGCCGCCCAACTCAATCTCCCCATTGAGCGATTCTCGTAGGGGGTGTGCCGAAGCACACACTGGTCGCCTTTGTCGGAACACGTCCATATGTGTAGCTCGTTCCGCACCTGGGCCCCATCGCCGCGCAGACGAATCGCAACCACGCGACCGTCCGGACGAAAATCGAGCAATTCGGCCGACTCCGGCACGTCGAAGCTACCCAGAACCTCCGAGTTGGTCAGATCCACCCGTTGCACGTATCGGCGCGCTTTGGACGGTCCCTCCAGACCAACTTCACTCTCGGATTCGCTGGTCCTCGATCCTTCCATCAGTACGGCAACCTGGGCGGCTTCCGGACCGGCAAAACGAGCGTCGAGGAGGCGGGCGTCATCCAGACGAACCTGCCTGCTTACGAACTCCCGTGTCGGCGATGGGATCGGGTCCGGTTCATAGCTCCACTGCAATCCGAGGCCGGCCGTCGGCGCTCCTTCCGCCCCAAGCCCAGGCGTGCCTGATCCGTTCCGGGCAAGTCCTGCACCGTGATTGGCCAGGAGCATCTCGCGAGTAATGGTGGTGGTCCCGAAGCCCTCGTTAAGCTCTCCTTCGTACCAGGGAACGGGAAACTCGTATTCTTTCACGTCCTTGGCAAACTGTTCCCATCGTCCCTCCAGCCTTTTCGCCACGCCTCCAGGATCGCGCTGCTTCTCCCTCGCGATGTAGCTGCCCGGAACACGGTGGTTGCATTCAAATTTCCACCTCACGCGATCTTGGACATCGACCAATTTCAAATCGAAGTGAACAACCCGATCCGGCTCGGATCTCTCCTTCTCGTCTCCAAGGGCGCCGCGAGACGGAGCAACGCTCTCGTCGGAAACTGAGACTCGAAGACAATGTGGGGCATCCGTCGCAACACGGTATCCCCGCTTCTCAAGCCGGTTGGCGATCGCCTGTCTCAACCCCTGTTCGAAAAGGCCTGCTGGCACCTCGTTCGCTCCCTGCACGTCAATCCGCACGCTGCCGCCAGCATCCAGCACGGGCCGAAGATGGCTCAATTCCTTGTCAATGATCGCCTGATCAGACGGCAAGGGAAGGCTCACCGCCGCAAGGTGGTTGTGCCCGAACTCCGTCACCAGGAGCCACACCCTGCCGTCAGGAAGTTGACCCAGTATCTTGTTGCGGTAGTACCAGGCCGGCACGTCTTCGCCTAGATGGCAAACCATCTGCCCCAGGGCGAGATAGTCCTTGCCGCACCACCACAGTCCGTCGCCTCTGTGGAAATAGACTTGGCTTCCCGGCATATTCAACCGAACCATCGGACGCAAACTGCTCATGTCCTGGTAGAAGAGCGCATACTCCGACTTGCCGACCGAGTTGAACAATGCGGCGAAATGCTTCCCGTCGGGAGAAAACGACATCTCGAGGAGATCTACTGAATCGTCAAGAGGGACCTCCCGACTCGCCATGATCTCACCGGTCAACGGTGAGTGTATCCGGATCGCCTGACTCCCGTGATAGTTTCGGGAAAACGCTGCCAACCGTTGCCCCTGAGGACTTAACGCCATGGTGGAATTCTCTAATTCACCGAACTCGCGTAACGCTCCCCCCTTGCTGCCATCCACCAGGCTCGTGTTCCCACGGTCGTTCTTGACGAGGAATTGGTCGGGGGTCAAGTACTTGGCCCAGGCTGCCCTGGTCCGCCGATCGAGCGGCTTGACCTCCGCCGACAACCGGGCCGTGCCCTCTTGCCAACTCCACACCGTCAACCAATCAGACTCCGTGACCAACCCCGTACGAACAACCAGCATCGTCGCGCCGTCTGGCGAAAGGGCCATCACCTCCGTATCTTTAGGCAACTCGACCGTGCCGAGCAACCGGTCCGACGCCAGATCGTACAGTGCGGCCCAAGACCTCTCGAGACTCCTTTCCTCAATCTTTCTGACGACCACGACCCGGGGCGTGTCGCGAGCAAACCGAGCATAACGCACGTATCCCTCGCCCACGTCGACAAATCGCAGGCCCGGAAGATGCGGTTCCCCATCAGCCTCCCAGGTGACCGGAGCAGAGTAGGTCTCGTCCTTCGGAGGCTCTTCCACCACCTTCTTCGAAGGCCCCTTTCGCATTCCTTCAAGTTTCTTCTCACCGTGCGTTGCTGGATGCGTCAATCCCGAAGACAGCCGGGGAGGCGGAACGCTCGGTTCCCCCCCCTGACGATGCTGCCCTTGGCGCCGATTCGCGCGATCATCACCGCCGCCTGGCGAAAAAACCAGGAATAGAATCAGGCCTAAAACGAGCACACCCCCGCCTACGGCACTCATCACAAGCCAACGCGGCATCCCCACCCCCCCAGGGGACCGCACAACCACCCCCAACGGGGAACCCTGTCCCGTGGCTCGCGATTCAAGCTCGCTGATGGAAAGAAGATCCGGCTCTGCCGGCATCTCCCGGCGGATTACAACCACATTCCCGCACGTCTGGCACCGCGCCTGCTTCCCCTCCAGATGGTCGGGAACCTCGAATCGCCGCCCACAATGGGGACAGCCAAAAGAGATCGCCATACCAGGCTTCTCCTATAAGAAAAAACGGCCGAAACAAAGAGCTGCCAAGTACGTCACCCCCCGACAACGCACCAGCCCACCATGCGTCCGGTTGTACCCCAACAGACGGGGTGTGTCAAACCGGGAACATCGCCCCGGCAACACGCCGCGAAGAGGCACTCCTATCAGTCCCTTGAACAAGTAGGTCACCGCTCGCCGAGCGGGACTTTGAAATGGCATATCGCTCGGCAATTCAGCAGCCGTGCGGCGCCCGGCATCTACCACCACGGCACGTGCCGCGTTTTTTCAACGGGCAGCTGCGGCCAGCCCAGGCCAGAGAGAAGCAGCGATACCGCGTAGCACCGCACAAACACTCGCCCTGCACGGGCAGCCCCCTCCCTCACTTCCCCTCCGACACCGTCAAGGCGTTCAATTCGAACGTCCCTTCCGCCGGCGTGTTGCCGCCCGGATAACGATCGGCGTTCGGCCCCGGCGTCGCCGAGCGGGGATAGCACCGCTCCGGCCCCAGGCAGCCGGCCGGGCCCTGGCTGCGGAAGCCCTCTTCGTAGAAGTGGATCCCGTGTGTCTCGAGAATCGTCCCCATCTCCAGATCCAGGCTGGCCAGTTCGGTGTTGTATTGAAGCAAAGCCTGCGCCTCGGCGCTCACCGCATTGCCCCAACTGGTCACCGCCTGGAGGAAGTTGAGGTAGATCGTCCGCCCAACCTTGAAGTTGATCTCCTGGAACTCGTAGTTCACCCGAGCAGCGATCCGGGCCTCCTGCGCGGCCAAATACTCCTGGTAGTACTGATCCAGATTGCGATACGTCTGCGCCAGCGAATGAGTCGCCTGCCGGAGCCCTTCGTGCAAATTCGCACGGTCCCGCGCAAGTGCAAGCTCCCGGGCGCGCAAGTTGGCCCGCGACTCTCTCAAGCCCAAAGGCAACGAAACGTCGATCCCCGCCTGCCAACCCGTATAGTCGCCCGGACTGGCCACCATGTAGTCGCCCGACGGCGCTCGGCCTTCCAATCCGTTCAGCACATAGCGACCGGAAACGTTGACCTCGGGCAGTGCCGTGTTCCGGGCAAGCTGAAGTTGCTTCTCGTCCGCCTCAACGACCAGTTTCAACTCGATCAAATCGCAACGGTTCACCTCGGCAAGCCGCAGCGTGTTTTCCCAGTCGATGGCCAGTTGATCCATTCCCGGCGGCGTAACGGGTACGATTTCCAGCCCGTCAAACGGTTCCAGCCCAAGAATATCGCGAAGCGACTGTTCGCTTCGGTAGACGGAGGCCTCCGCCGAAATCTGCGCCGCCCGGAAGTTTGCCCAGGCCGACCGGGCTTGCGCCTTTTCCGGAGAACCGATCCGACCAAGGGCCATGTTCTCTTCGGCCTGCTCGAACGCCCAGAGCCCCTGGGCCGTCTGCTGCCGCCGAACGAGAACGTCCGTCCTCGCATAGACCAGCGTCCAGTAGGCGGAGATCACGCTCTGAATCAGATTCTGAACCGAGCCCTTGAGCTGGTAGAAGGAACGCTCCGTATCGATTCGGGCGAGCACGATCGGCGCCATGTTGGCCTGCCGCCCCGCCCCTTGCAGCAGAGGCTGGGTGAAACTCAGATCGGTAAACGACCGCGTTTCCGGATTGAGCGGCAACACGCCTGCCGTGTCGACCGTGACCGGGTTGGTCCACACGTTGAGCCCCATGGTGCCGCCGGCCGTGGTCCTCTTCGACACCCCCATGGTCATCTCGTAGTCGTCCGTCGGCGTCGTGCCGAAGGACGTTCCCGTGGGCGAACTGCCGTCCAGACCGGCCACCGGATAGCGGCTGCCGTTGAACCGGTTCTGGACCGCCAGCGATGGATCGAAGGTCGCCCGGGCGCTGTCAATCTGCGTGTTGGCGATCGCCGGATCATACACCGTCCGCCCGCTCGATCCGCCCAGCACGCGGATCACCTCCGAGTTCTCCAAGGCGATGCGGATCGCCTCGTCGAGGGTCATCTTGTAGGTCGGTAGGTTCCGCTTCTTATTGGTGTCGACAACCGTGGTCGGCCGCTCCACCTGGGGCAGGTGAGCGTTGCGCATCTGCGAGGGAGACCGAATCGCCAGACATTTCTGCTCAGGCAAGATAGGCCGGCACCCCCCCTGGGCAAGAGCGGACCCCGTTCCGATCGTCGACCAGAACCCAACCACCAGAGTCAGCGTTGCGGCGTAAGAGATTCTCATACCCGCATCATCGGCCGCGCAAAACAGGAGTAATCACGCCAAACGCGAGAATCATCCGATCCAAACCAGGTGGGACACTCGCACATCCGGCAAGGCTTACCAGGGCCGCCGCGCGCCGCCCGCACGATACACAGCGTTTCACCAGCCGTTACGCTTTAACACCCACCCTTCGACATTCTGCGGTTCCTTGTTGGATATTCTCCGGTTCCCTCCGCCTTGCAATCAACCGCAGAATATCGAACAAGGAATGTCGAACTCCGAAGTGCTCAGAAACGCCAGCGAATCCGGGCCAACAGCAGATTCCCACGCCAACCGTCGTTGGGAAGCGACTCCCCGACCGTCACCCAGCTCTCCTGGGCCGTCGCGTCGGTGATATGAAAATTTCCCATCCGGGCCACGTGCTTGGGATCCTTGATCCCGTCGCCGATCATCGGCAGAACCACCCGCTCCGTCGCCCGCATCAGGCAAAGCCGCTCCGGATCGACCTGGGCCATGTAGATCGGGGCTCGCCAGCGGAAAACGTTCGCGTTTGCCTCGGCCTTCCGGGTGTAGACGAGAAACAGGGCATCACCGTGGGCAAGCCAGTGCTGCTGGGTGGTCGACATCGTCAGCGGTCCGCCGTCATCCCAGGTCCAGGCCTTCTGCTTCTGCCAATGCAGGCCGTCTCCCGATCGGCTCACGTACCCGCGATCGTCCTCGGCGCGGATCGTCATGAAGAACCGTCCGCCGAACTCGACCAGCGAGGGCTCCAGCAACCCGCGGCGCGCGTTGTTGATCAGCTCATTGCCCACTTCCTTGATCGCCACGGTCCGCCCGTCAAAGGAACAGAGTGCCGACGAAACCCGCCTGGCAGGCCAGCCTGCGTTGCCGAAAGAAAGAGGCAGCAGAATGTCGCCCGAGGCGAGCATCACTCGCTGGCCGCAGTTGCTCGTGTAGATCTGCGAGCCTCGGGGATCGCCCCAAACCAGCTTCTTGGCCGGCAGCCAATTGCCGTCGGCATCGCGAACCACGTAGACGGGCCATCGCGGTCCCTGCGGACGGGCCAGGTGACCGCCGCGATAGTAGACGTTGTGCCCCATGGCGAGCGTCGTCTTCGTCGCCTCGTGGTAGTCGGGCGACACGTCGCACACTCCTTCGGCCAACCCGGGCGTGTCCGTATCGTGACGCCCCAGCCCGGGAATCGCGGCTGGCTCCGTCCACGTCTTGCCCAGGTCCGCCGACGTCTGCCACTGAACCGGCCAGAAGTAGTCCGAGCCGCTCACCCGCTGCACCGTCATCAGCGTCACCGTTCCGCCCTTCGTGGGGATCATGCACGCCCGGGGATGAAACCAGGCCCAAGCCTCCTCGCGCCGCCGCCCGTCGTCCAACGCCTCCACAGTAATCGACTCGACAAGATCGCCCGCCCCAGACGCATTAGCCCCAAAGGAACGTTGCGTTCCCACCGCCGCCGCAAGAGCGCCCCCTGCAAACCCTTGAAGAAAACACCGTCGGCCAATTCTGCACATTCGAGCTTCCCCCATTCGCCATTCTTTCGTCATTTGAATTTCCTCATTCGTCATTAACCGCCTACCGCGTATTCCTCGTACGCCTCATCAATGACCTTGAGATCCTCCGCCGCCAGTTCAACGTCCCCCGCGGCCGCGTTCTGCGCCGCCTGCTCCTCCGTGCGAATGCCGCAGAGCACGTGCGTCAGCCCCGGCTGCGCCGCCGTCCAGGCCGTCACCAGTTGGGCCGGCGTGGCCTTGTATTTCTCCACGAGCGGCTGCCACTTCCCGATCATCTCCGCTATCCGCCCCCGATTCTCGACGCTGAAAACGGGATCGGCCCCGCGCTGGTCGCCGGCCGCGAATTGGCGGTCCGGTCCCACCTTGCCCGTCAGCAGGCCGCGAGCCAACGGCGAGTAAGCCAGCACGGCCACGTTGTTCTCCCGGCAGAAGGAAAGCTGATCCCCTTCGATCTGCCGATCGATGAGCGAAAACTTCTCCTGGTCCGTGTCGAAAGGCCCGGCCTGGCAATACTGCTTGAGCTGGTCCGACGTGGCGTTGCACGCCCCGATCGCCCGAATCTTCCCCTCGCCCTTCAACTCCAGCAGGGCCCCCATCGTGTCGGCAATCGGGGTCGTTCCGTCCTGCCAATGGGTTTGCAGCAAATCGATGCGATCCGTGCCAAGCCGCATCAGGCTATCCTCCACTTCCCGGCGGATCGACTCGGGGCCTGCGTAGATGTGGATCGTGATCAGGCCGTTCGGATTGGGGCCCGCCGCGTCGGAGCGAAACTTGAACTCGCCCACCGTGGGATTGGCCACCATGCTGCACTTGGTCGCGAGCACGACCCGGTCCCGGCGGTCGCGAATCGCCTTGCCCACAATGCACTCCGAGCGTCCGAAACCGTAAATTGGGGCCGTGTCGATCAGGCTGATCCCCGCGTCCAGGGCCGCGTGAATCGCGCGGATCGACTCCGATTCATCCGTCCCGCCCCACATCCAGCCGCCTATCGCCCACGCGCCAAGCCCAACGACCGAAGCCTCAATTCCCGATTGTCCCAATTCACGAAAACGCACAGCACTCTCCTCTGTACCCGAGTCGTTTGGTCAAACACACCCGTTAGCATATCCCACTCGTCCCAGACGGCAAAGTGCTCCCAGCCCCTGGCCGAGCCATGCCCCCGAAACCGGCCCGTATGGACAGCCCCCCCACGCAGGCACTACAATCCCGGCGGAATCACACTACGCAAGGCGGCCGACTTTGACCGCCTCCATTTCCTCAACCGCTGGCTTCACGAGTCGCAGAATGCAGTCATCCCTCCCGCCCCAGACCTACAAGAACTTCATGCCCGCAAAGCAGGAGCTGATCGATTTCGCGTTTCAGCGAATGAACCCCGCCCCTCGGTCCTTCGCCGACCTGGGCGGCGCGTGGAATGTCGACGCGGCCTACACCTTCTACACCCTCGACACTTACGCAATCGATCGGGCCGTCCTCGTCGACACCAATCTCCGCCGGCCCGTCGTCGAACGTGTCGCACAGCACCCGAATCTCGAAACGGTTGCGGGCAACTTCGGCAACGTGAGGGTGGCCCAGCAGATCGGTTCTGTCGACCTGCTGTTCTTCTTCGACGTGCTCCTTCACCAGGCCTCACCCGACTGGGACGACGTCCTCGAACTTTACGCTCCCCGCGCCCAATACATGGCGATCTTCAATCAGCAGTACCTTCGCAACCAAACACACCGTCTGCTGGACCTCGGACGGGAGGAGTATTTTCGACTCGTTCCACGCGACCCCGAGAACAGCGTCTACTGCAATCTCTTCGACAAGCTCGACGAGTTCCACCCCGAACACCAGAGGCCCTGGCGCCACATCCACAACATCTGGCAATGGGGCATCACCGATGAAGATCTGATCCATCGCATGAAACGCCTCGGCTACCGCCTCCAGTACTTCGTCAACCACGGCCGGTTCCGCAAACTCCGCTACTTCGAAAACCACGCCTTCCTCTTCAAACGCGTCCGAGCGTCATAGTAACGCGAGACAACTCAGCCGGACAACTCAAGGGTGCGCGCCACCCCCTTCGACATTCTGCGGTTCCTTGTTCGATATTCTGCGGTTCTCATGTTCACCGAGCGGGCAGTATTGCTTGCGGAACCGGCCAGGCGAATGCCTCCCACATCCCCGTGCCTTTGTGCCTCCGTGAGAGACCTCTTACCAAATCCGCAGACGGCCCCTCCCTACTCCGCGACCTCCTCGGCGCTGATCGCGAAACAAAACGGGGCGACGCGCCCGTCCGGAATGCCCACAAAGTCGAGATGGGTCACTTCCCGTTCGGGATGCGGGTTCTCCCACGTTGCCATGTAGAGACGTATCGAACGGCTCTGCCGCTCCGATGCCGGATTGGCGCCCGTCCATACGACCCGACCACGAGTGATCGGCTTGCCCTCGTCAAAGATCCACCAATCGCGAAGGTGCTGCCCGAACATCAGCGGCATCGACTCGTCCGACCCGTCCCGGTAGTGCATCTTGTACGCGCCGACCTTGTCCCCCTCCGACACGCGGCTCGGATGAGCATACTGCGCGGCGAGCAGGAAGTAGAGCCTGGCGATCTTCCGATTCACCGGAATCCCCGAGATGGCAGCCGGCGCGGCCTGGTCCGTGCAACCCAACTGAAGCATCTTGTCGCTCGTCCGAAACTTCACCCCGCCCAGGGTCGGTTCCCCCTTGGGCAACTCGGCGATCCCGTTCCCGTGGAAGTCTCCGTCCGACACGTCAACCGAGCGCCAATTGAACTTCTTCTCAAGGTCCAGCGGCGCCACGCGGCCCTGGGGCAAGACTTCCGCGTTGTCGCACGGGGGGAGTTCCTTCACCATCGCCGATAGCTCCTCTGCCTTGGCTGCCATCGTCTGGGCCATGTCCGATGCCCCTGCATCGTCGCTCTTCTCCAGCAGTTTGAAAAAAGCCTCCGACGCGTCGGCCGCGAGATCCCATCGCCCAGCCAGTGAAAGAGCTTCAGCGGTTACCTTGGCCAGCTTCGCCGCCTGGGAAGGGTGCCCATCCTCCAGATTCTCCCTCACGTAGTCCTCAACATCCGCAACCACCTTGCGCTGCTCATCGGCAGTCGCTTGCGCGACCCAATGGACGCGGTTGGAAAGCAGCACGAAGCGGGCGACTCGGTACGCCTCGGACCCGGGCTCCTTCTCCAACGGCATGATCCGCTGGGCTGCTTCCTGCAGAGCAGGGCGGAACTTGGCCCGATGCGTCGCATCCTCCTCCGGCGTGTCCGGGTCGATTCTGAGCAATCCCCCCACGAACTTGAGCAACTCGGCAGCGTCGCCCTCGGGCACGGCATACGGACCGCTTCCACCGGCCCCGTCCGATTTGGCTTCCCCCGCCGCAAGCGTCCCCAAACCTAGTGTCCTGAGTTAGAAGTCCGTTGAATCGAGTTTCGTGTTTTTGCTCGGAAAAGGGCAGCCGAACAAATGCAGCGAATTAACAACTCAGGACACTAGAAAACATGCCTCCAGTAAGACCAACAACCGAGCGGACCTCATGGCATCCTCACAAAACAGAAGACCTTACCGGCAGTTACCCCCCGTGAATCATCCCGCCCAATTCACAGGACACTCGAACTGGCCGCCTATTGTCGTTCACCACAGCTCAACACGCAACCAGTGGCCCATTCGTGCCAGATGTCGCCGGTCGAGCAGACCCACCTGCCACGTAGTGGCATCACGTGAATAGCCGTGGGTGGAGCGCAGCGCAACCCACGGTCACCACCACAAAACCACCACAAGCCGCGTAGCGGCGCCACTCACCGTAACCCCGGGAAAGATGACTCCGCAATCACCCCAAAGCCCGCGCGGCCTCGCCACAACCGCCCCCCCCTCCATCATCCTGCGGTTCCTCCTTCCATACTCCGCGGTTCAACACCCCCGACTTGTGCAACACCCCTCCAATTAACCACCCCAACTTACGTCTGACAGCACAACCGTAACCCATTACGCACAAACTACTTACAAAACGCAACATCGCCCGACGTTTTGCAACACCCCCCTTATACGTTGCAAAACTCCTGCCCCCAAATCGCTCAGAAAGCCGCCACCAAACCTCCCTTACCCGTTCGCCCCCAACATCTTACAGCAACTGCCCCAAGCTTCCCCTCCCCGTCTCTGCTACACTGATCCTCCATCTCGCTCCCCCGGTACATCGCAACCTTTTCCGGACAGCCTCCGCCATGCCCATCCCCAAGTCCCTCCTTGCCATCCTGCTGGCTATCGCCGCCCTCACGAACTCCCAGGCGTCGGATTTTCAGGTGCTCAACCTGCGATGCGAATCCCAGTGTGATCCCATTGGCATCGACGTGCCCCAGCCGCGGCTGAGCTGGCAACTGGCGGGCGACGCCCGTGGCATCCGGCAAGCCGCCTACCGCGTCACCGTCTCCTCCAAGTCGGAAGGCGAGCCCGACCTGTGGGACAGCGGCAAGATCGCCAGCGACCAATCGATTCACGTGCCCTACGCCGGCAAACCACTCCAGTCCTATCAAAAATGCTTCTGGAAGGTCCAGGCCTGGACCGACTCGAAGACCGCCACGAGCAAGCCCGCCACGTGGTCCATGGGAATCCTGAAAGACGATTGGAAGGCCCGGTGGATCGCAGCCCCAACGCATCCCGATGAAAAGCTGCCGCCCTTGCCCCTCTTCCGACGCCCGTTCACCGTGGCCAAGCCCATCGAGCGTGCCACGGTGTTCTTATGCGGGCTGGGATTCCACGAACTGCGGCTCAACGGCCAGAAGGTCGGCGAAAATGAACTGGCCCCCGGCTGGACCAACTACCGCAAGACGTGCCAATACGAAGCCCACGACGTCACGTCTCTCGTGCAATCCGGCGACAACGCCCTCGGCGTCATGCTCGGCAACGGCATGTACAACGTGACCGGCGGCCGCTACACCAAGTTCCTCGGCACCTTCGGTCCCCCGAAGTTGATCCTCCAGCTGCACCTCGAATACGCCGACGGCACCTCCGACACCATCGTCAGCGACAACTCCTGGAAGACAACCGACGGCCCGATCCGCTTCTCGTGCATCTTCGGCGGCGAAGACTACGACGCCCGCTGCGAGAAGGACGGTTGGGACAAGCCCCGGTTCGACGATTCGACCTGGGCGCCGGCCGAAGAAGTCGAAGGCCCCGGCGGCCGCCTCACTTCCCGGTCCGCTCCGCCGATCCGCGTCATGGAAGAGTTCCCCACAAAGCGGATCACCCAGCCCAAGCCGGGCGTGTTCGTCTACGACCTCGGCCAGAACTTCTCCGGCTGGCCCAACCTGACCGTCAGCGGACCGGCCGGGGCAACTGTCAAGCTGATCCCCGGCGAACTGGTCGACGACGCCGGCCTGGTCACCCAACGCAGTTCCGGCGGGCCCATGTGGTTCTCCTACACCCTCCGCGGCCAGGGCCGGGAAACCTGGCGTCCCCGCTTCTCCTACTACGGTTTCCGCTACGTCCAGGTGGAGGGCGCCGTGCCGGAAGACCGCCAGTCCGCCCCGGCCGAGTTGCCCCGAATCCACGCCATGACCGGCCAGTTCCTTTACCCCGCCACTGACGTGGCCGGCAAGTTCCGCTGTGCCAACGACGACGTGAACCGGGTCCACGCCCTGATCCTGGCGGCCATCAAGAGCAACTTCAAGAGCGTCCTCACCGACTGCCCCCACCGAGAGAAGTTGGGCTGGCTCGAATGCAGCCACCTGCTGGCCGGCTGCTTCATGTACAACTTCGACTGCTGCCGGTTCTACGAGAAGATCGCCCGGGATATGACTGAGAGCCAGCTCGCGGGTGGCCTCGTGCCTGACATCGCCCCGGAATACACGGTCTTCAACGGCGGCTTCCGCGATTCACCCGAGTGGGGCAGCGCCGTCCTGCTCTCGCCCGGCCACTGCTATTCGATGTACGGCAACGAGCAGATTCTGCGAGACCAATACGAGAGCATGAAGCGTTACGTCGCCTATCTCGGCACTCGGTCCGACGAGCACATCGTCTCCCACGGTCTGGGCGACTGGTACGACATCGGTCCCGGCCCTCCCGGCCCCTCCCAACTCACCTCCCTGGGCCTGACCGCCACCGGGGTCTATTACCAAGACCTGGAAGCGATCCGGCAGACCGCCGCCCTCATCGGAAAGCAAGCCGACGCCGAAACCTACGGACTACTGGCCCAGGAGGTCAAGAAGGCCTTCAACGCCCGCTTCTTCCACGCCGACAAGGCCCAATACGATCGCAACAGTCAGACGGCCAACGCCATGCCTCTCCATCTCGACCTGGTCCCCGCCGACAAGCGCAAAGCCGTTTTGGCCAACGTGGTCGAGAGCATCCGCTCGGGCGGCAACCGGGTCACCGCCGGCGACGTGGGCTTCTACTACGTCGTTCAAGCCCTGCTTGACGGCGATCGCAGCGACGTGCTCTACGACATGCTCTGCCAGCGGGAAGGGCCGGGCTACATGTATCAACTCGAAAAGGGCGCCACCAGCCTCACCGAGGCCTGGGACACCAACCCCGCCTCGTCCCAGAACCACTGCATGCTTGGCCACATCGAACAGTGGTTCTACAGCGGTCTGCTGGGAATCCGCTCCGTCGAGCCTGGCTTCAAGCAGATCGTCATCGCCCCCCAGATGCCCGGCAGCCTGAAGTGGGCCACGGGCCACTACGACTCCGTCTACGGTCGTATCGTCAGCGGTTGGTTGCGGCAGGGCAACAACGTGACGATGGACGTCGTCATCCCCGCCAACACCACGGCAATCATCTACGTCCCGGGGGACGCGATCACTGAATCAGGCCGTCCCGCCGACGAAAGCGAAGGACTCAAACGGCTCAACAGAGATAAGGGAGGCGCTGTTTTCGACGCCAAGTCAGGCACCTACCGATTTCGATCGGTGAAGAATTGATGTTCTGGGGGTAACCCGGATGTTTCTCCCGCAAGTGTCGTTGCCACACGGTTCGACAATGCCGGGGAAACGTCCGGGCGGCGAAGCCGCAAGAGGAAATCCATGACGGCTCACTCTGATTGCCCCGCAACACCGACGATTCTCCGCTCTACGCGTCAACGAATGGCAATCCCACTGCGGAAAATCATCGCTGCCACCCGGCGGTTCTCTAACTCACCGAGGCTGCGTTCCCGGCAACGTAGCCACCGGACCAGCCGGCGCCGTCTCGAAGGGCGAGAACTCCGCCCAGACCGGGAGATGGTCGGAGACCGCCAACGCCTGCTCTCGCGTCAGCCCGTATTCCGCCTCCAGGTCCAGTACACCCCAGCGGCCCGTGTATTCCGTCGTGACGCCGCGATGGAACACGATGTTGTCGTAGGCATGGTTGCGGCGAGTATTGGTGGTCGTGCCGGTCACCACGTAGCCGATCCCCGGCAGTTGGCCCAGTTGGCCCAGGTGATACTCGTCCACGTTCAGATCGCCCAACAGGACAATATCGTCTTCGCCGCTGCCGTCGTGCTGGACAGCCACGAACGCATCGTCCAGAGCATCCAGCTCGATGTCGGTTTCGTCCGGATCCGTGTGGATGTTGACGAGTTTGAAGCTGAAAGGAGCGTACTGGCCGCCTGCACGGGCCTTGAAATGGGCCACCAAAGGCTCCCGATGGAGATAGTCGGCCGGGTCGTTCACCGTGTAAACCGAGTTGGGATCGACAATCACGCGCGTCGTGTCGTAAAGGAAGGCGTACTGCTCCTTGCTCGACGTGCGACCCAGCCGCGGACCAAGGACGAAGTCGTACCGGGCCCCCTCGCTGTTGACCAATCGGACGAACTGGGGCACCACCGTCTGGTCGCTCGCTCGGACTTCCTGAATCGCCACCACGTCGAACCGGCGAACCACCTTGGCCAGCACGTCCATCACCTCGGGCTTACCCAGCTTCGCCGTGCCGAAGATCTGGATATTGAACGTGGCGATCCGGATCGGACCGTCCGCTCCGCTGGCCGGCGGCAGGGCAGGGGACTCCGACGTGGTTTGACCGGTCCGATTCGCCTCCGTCTGCTGAGCCAGCTTGTCCAGGGCCTGCTTGGCCTGCTCGGCATTGCACCCGACAAGTGAGACGACGAGAAGAAGAATCAGCGCAAAGGCAGCAAATCCACGGCGCATGCCCCAAACCTCCATGTTGACAGGCCATCGGCGCAAACCGCCATCCAGACGGAACACACTTTGGCCAGCTCTTCCTGAAATAAATCGAGCCGAAGGATAGCGGCTTCCAGAATGCCGGACCACCCCAGTTCCGAGAAGGGAACAGAGAAGCTACCCCCCAATCTGCTCCAACGCCCGTTGCGCCAGCCTCGCCAGTCGCGGATCCTCGCCGCTTGCGGCGTTTGTCAGGGCGTCCTTCGCCGCGGCTGCCCCTGGACCGATGTTCCCCAGGGCTTTGACGGCCCTCTGACGGACATTTTGGTGAGAGGAATCCTGCACAGCCGAGGCCAAAGCCGGAACGGCTGCCGCCCCCTCGGATTCAAGGCGCCCGATCAAGGTAGCCGCCCAGTAGGCCACATCCGCCTTTTCGCTGCCGAGCAGTTCGATCAACGCGGCCAGCAGTCCCAAGTCCGGTGGTCCCATTTCCTCCAGGGCCCCAACGGCCGCTTCCCGAACGGCCTCGGAATCGTCTCCACATGCCTCGACAAGCACCGTCGCCGCTGCCCGAAGTTCGTGGGGATCGACCTGGCTCAATTTCTCGGCAGCCTCGGCCCTTGCCGTTTCCTGGGGACTCCCCAATGCAGCGATCAGGCTGGATACGTCTTGGTCCATCGTCGCGGCCTCCCAACAGCGAATTGCGGAGAACAGGATCTCCAATAATGCAATGCAGCCCCCTCAACCGTGGCGTTCGGGTTATGTTACGGGCTCCTGACGCCAGTGCCAAGGGCGTCTGCTCCAACACCTCCGCTTTTCCGAACTGCGTCATACTCGCTTGTTTCGTTTATTTCGTTTAAAGGGTATACTACCAAGTAGACAAGACAAACGAATCCGTGAGGACATGCCCATGCCCAACGTTTCCCTGAACGATCCGATCTCGCCAACCCAAGAGGAGATGGAACTCGCGAAGGTATCGTCGCGACAACTGGCAGCTTGCCCACACGAGGATTTGAGAGTCCAGATTGGTGACACGAACGAAGTCATCGTTCTTCCAGGAGCAGCGGTTCGAATCCTGAACGATACGCTCGCGGCAATGGCAGAAGGCGATGCCGTGGCGATGATTCCTATTCGGGCAGAATTGACAACACAACAAGCAGCGGATCTCCTGGGCGTATCCCGCCCCTTCCTGGTGAAGCAAATGGAGGAGGGACTGATCCCATATCGCAAAGTGGGAACACATCGAAGAGTGCTGTTCAGCGAGTTGATGCGCTACAGGCGATCAGCAGCGGAGCAATGCACGAGGAATCTGGAAGAGTTGACTGCATTGGGCCAAGAAATGGATATGGGCTATTGAGTTATGACGGCGTTCACGGCCCTTTTCGACGCATGTGTTCTCTATCCGGCACCGCTACGTGACATGCTCATGTGGTTGTCGACCACGGATCTTTTCAGGCCAAAATGGACGGAGCGAATCCTCGACGAATGGTCGCATCGACTTCTCGACAATCGCCCCGATCTGACTTCCGAGAAGATCGAACGTACCCGTCGTTTGATGAACGAGAGCGTGCTTGATTGCCTTGTAACAGGATACGAAGACTTGATTGACCGCTTGGAGCTACCAGATCCAGACGACCGGCACGTCCTGGCTGCCGCCATCACGGCTCGCGCCCACGTGATCGTCACATTCAACCTCAAGGATTTTCCTGCCGACTATCTCGCCCAATTTGGAATTGAGCCCCAGCATCCTGACGATTTTGTCACGCGTCTCTTGGAGCTTTCAACCGGGGCTGTTTGCAAAGCTGTCAAGTACCATCGTGCGAACTTGAAGAATCCGCCAAAATCTGTCCGTGAGTACCTCGCCACATTGGAGCGACAGCGGCTAAGCAGAACAGTCCGAGCTCTCCGTGAGTTCGAAGGGGTCATCTGACCTGCACAGGAGCGACGTCAACATCGAAAGCAGCACGGCCTATCAAGGGGAGAACCGTCTTGACTTCAGAATATCGCCAAACCGTGTTCCACCTTCTTGCCCTGGCCGTCCTGCTGACTGGCCCTGGGGCCGTGGCCGACGATTCGGCGCCGGACGCACTCGCCAAATGGACGGTTGCGGACGCAAAACAGATCTCTTCCGGCGATCTGGACCTCCAAAGCGTCTCAACCGAGCCGGGCAAGGCCCTCGAACTCACATTCCCCCTGGGCCCCAATCTGGATGAGGGCCCCTACAAACTCCTCCAGTACAGCAGCCAGACCTGGTACGAGTCCACCTTCTGGACCGGCCCCGACTGGACCCGCGTGGGCGACCGCTGGCATCACCCGGGCGAACTCACGCCGAGCGTCCGCCGGTTCGCCGCCCCCCGCGACGGCAAAATCACCATCACGGGGCGGGTCTTCAAGCTCCACCTCAGCGGCGACGGCATCCGGGCGGCAATCCACCACAACGACCAGGAGATCTGGTCGACTGAAATCGAGGGCAAGGACGCCGAAGGAGTCGATCCCGACCTTTCGCTTGCGGTTCAGAAGGGCGATTCGCTCCGCTTCCTCGTCAGCAAACGGGGGGCCATCGCCTGCGATACGACCGGCTGGGATCCGATCATCACCTACGCCGACGGCCAGGCCTTCCAGGCCTCCAAATCGTTCGGCAAGCAGCAGGGGGCGGGTGGCTGGTTCTATGAAATGGAATCGGGAGCCGCCACACCCCGGACCGTGCCCCTCGTCTACGCCGTGGACACCAACTTCGTGCTTCACCGCTTTGTCGTCGAAGAGCAGAAGGAACCGTTTTCCAGCACCGCCTGGCTGCCCCTGTTCGTGTTCACCGACGGCCATGACCAATCGTGCCTTCCGATAGCCATCGACCAGGACGAAGACTGGTCGCTATCGGCCACCTTTGACAAACAACAGACACTGCAAATCCGGCTCGGAAGCGACGGGGCAGGGCAGGGGGCCACGTGCGTGTTCGTGCCCCGGCCGGGCCCGTGGACGGCCGGTTTGGATCTGCTCCAAGCTCTAGCCAAGGAACCGAAGTCCGACAGCCTAGCATGGCAACGCATCAACGCCGCCTACGCCCAGGCGACCGCCAACCTGAAGCCCGCTCCCGAACCGGACCTTCTGCTGACCGTTCAGGACGATTGGCTCCAGGAAGACAAGATCGATGGTTCCGTCGATTCCTATCGAGCCGCGGTGCAGAACCATCTGGACCGCGCCTCGGCTCTGCTGGTCCAGCAGATTGCCGAGCGAAGGGACGACTCCGCCGCGGCTGCGGCCGAGCAACTTGTGGTCCTCCGCAAGGCCGCCGATTCCCCCCTGAACGGTCCTCAAAAATGGGCACAACTCTACCTGCAAACCCGCCTGCTGAAGAGGCATCTGCTCCTGAGCGATCCGCGGCTCGAATTCGGCCCCTTGTTGTTCTGCAAACGAAAGCCGCCCAGTTGGAGCCACCTCGTGGCCCAGTACTACGGTTGGCGGCAGCGTCCCGGCGGCGGACTGTTTGTCCTGGATAATCCCGGCTATGGGACACGCCTGCGCAGCGTGCTGGACGATCAACTGCCCTCAGGCAACATCTTCGAACCGTGCCTTTCCTGCGATGCCGACCGGATCGTTTTCGCCTTTGTGGCCGGCGAGGAAGACCAGAGCTACGATCCGGCCAACTTTTGCGTGAATGAAGATGGGCCGGAGGACCGCTATTTTCATCTCTATGAAGTGAATGTGGATGGCACGAATCTGCGTCAACTGACGTCCGGTCGCTACGACGACATGATGCCGACTTATCTGCCCAACGGCGACATCGCTTTCTGCTCGACTCGTCGGAAGGGCTATTCACGATGTTTTGGCCCGGAATACAGCGACCGCTGGGACGTCTACACGATGCACCGCATGGCGTCGGACGGCTCGAATATCCGCCGTCTCTCGGCCAACGACGTGAACGAGTGGTTTCCCTCCGTCTCGAACCAGGGCGAGTTGCTGTTCGCCCGCTGGGACTACATCGACCGCGACGCCGTCACCCACCAGAACCTCTGGGCCATGCGGCCCGACGGCACGAACCCGATCGCCGTATGGGGCAACGCCGTGCCGGCCCCCCATTGCATGTTCCAGGCCAAGGCGATTCCCGGCTCGGGCAAGTTTGTGTTCATCGCCTCAGCCCATCATTCAATCACGGCTGGCCCCGTCTGCGTCGTCGACCCAGCCGTCGATCGCAACGCCGACGCCGCCCTGAAGCGGATCACACCGGGACCGTTCCCGGAGGCCGAGAGTTCCACAATTCCCGAGTATTACGAGGCCCCCTGGCCCCTGGGAGAAGACCTGTTCCTGGTGGCCTACAGCCGCACGCGTCTGCGGTTCCAGGGCGAGCACATGCGCAACCCGAATCCGGACAACGCCCTGGGCCTCTACGTAATTGACGATCGCGGCAATCGCGAGTTGATCTACCGCGACGGGACCATCAGCAGCACGAATCCCATTCCCCTCCGCGCCCGGCCTACCCCGCCCATGCTGCCCCCGGCACTCCCCGGTTCAAAAGCGGAGTCCCTGGGCGAAATGGTCGTCAGCAACGTCAACGAAGGACTGGGAAACATAGCCCCGGGCACGATCAAGCAGTTGCGGATCGTTCAACTCTTTCCCAAGTCGACGCCGCTGGCCAACAACCCGCGGATCGGTTTTGCGGGCGAAGAGAACGGTCGGGCGATTCTGGGCACAGTGCCCGTGGAAGAGGATGGCTCGGCGCGATTCCTTGTTCCCGCCGGCGTCCCCCTCTACTTCCAGGCCCTGGACTCCGAAGGGTTCGCCTACCAGACCATGCGTTCCTCGACCCACGTGCAGCCGGGTGAGCGGATCTCGTGCGTCGGTTGCCACGAGGGCGTGATGACGGCCCCGCCAACCGATTTCCAGTTTCCACTGGCCTTGCGCCGCAAGGCCTCCACGATCGACCCCGGCCCGCTGGACGGCCGGCCCTTCTCCTATGTGGAAACGGTCCAGCCGGTCCTCGATCGCCACTGTGTGAAATGCCACAACGACGAGCGTCGCGACGGGCAGGTCGATTTGACCGCCGCACCTCTGAAGGGCTTCACCCGATCCTACTGCTCGCTAACCCAGGGCCCCGTCGATTGGCGCAAGCTGCAGCGAGACCCCTCCGAACTAACGCGGGTTCTGGTTCCTGCCTACGTCCAACGCAACCAGATCCAAAGGACGCTGCCCGGGGGTCTCTACAGCGCTCGCGGCAGCCGCCTCATGAAACTGCTCCGCGAAGGCCACGAGGACGTGCAGCTTTCTCCGGAAGAAACAAGCCGCCTGGCAACCTGGATCGACATGAACGGCATCTTCTACGGTGTCTACGACCCGGCCGATCAGCAACGGCAGTTGCAGGGCGAGGTGGTGGCCATGCCCGGCTTGCAGTAGCCCCCCACTCCGTTGCACAATCCGCCATTGGCGATACACTGCAAGAATAGGAAGCCCCACGCTCGGCCGCGGGGAACCCATGCGGTCATGAGTGGCACGACGACACCCCAGACACGGAGCAACATGGTGACGAGCGCACGATTTCGGACGATCATCGTGACGATTCTGGCTGTCGGCTTGTGCCGCCATTCCCTGGCGGCGGACTGGCCCAGCTTTCGCGGTCCGAATCGCGACGGCATCTGCACCGAGACAGGCCTGCTCCGCCAGTGGCCGGAGGAGGGGCCGACGCTGCTGTGGCGAAGCGAACAGGTTGGCGAAGGATTTGCGGGCATGTCCGTCCACGGCGCCTTGCTCTACACGATGGGAAACCACAACGGCGTCGAATACGTCATCTGCGTCGACACGGCAAATCAAGGCCGGCCTATGTGGGGATTTCCGATCGGGCCCGTGCGGCACAACGGAGGAGGCTACGCCGGTCCGCGATGCACGCCGTCGATCTATCGGGACCGGATCTACGCCCTGGGACTGGTCGGCGACCTGGTGTGCCTGGATGCCATGAACGGTCAGCTCAAATGGCGATGCAGCCTGCCCGCCGAATACGCCGGCACCGTCCCCAAATGGGGCTACTCGGAGTCACCGCTGGTCGACGGCCAGTGGGTCCTCTGCACCCCGGGCGGTTCCTTGGCCACGATTCTCGCCCTCTATCGGCTCAACGGCCAGAAGGTGTGGGCCTCGCCCATCGGCGACCCCGCGGGTTACTCCTCACTCGTGAAGGTCTCGATCGGCGGCACGGAGCAATATGTGCAATTCACGGCCGCCGGCGTGGTCGGGGTCCGTGTCAGGGGAGGGGACCTCCTGTGGCGATGGGATCAGCCAGCCAACGAGACGGCCAACGTCAACACGCCTCTCTGGTTTGGCCAGACCATCTTCGCTGCCGGCGGGCAGGGGGCCGGCAGCGGCGTGGTGTTCCCCATCAAGCACGGCGACGAGTTCATCCCCAAGCCGGTCTATTTCAAGAAGGAACTGCAAATCGACCACGGCGGGGCGATCCTCTGGAACGGCTATGTGTATGCCTGTGTCAATCCGAACCGATTGACCTGCTTTGACTACAAGACGGGCGAGGTGAAATGGCAGGATGAAAGCTGCGGCAAATGCTCGCTCCTGTTCGCCGACGGGATGCTCTACGCCCGCGATGAGTTGGGCTCGGTGAGCCTGGTCCGGGCCACCCCAGAGGGGTTCTCTCTCCAGGGCCGATTCGTGCCGCCCCGCCGGAGCCGCAAGCAAAGCTGGGTCCACCCGGTAATTAGTGGCGGCAAGCTCTTCCTTCGCGAGCAAAATACGCTATTCTGTTACGACGTGGTCAACCAACCCACGGAAGAAGACTCCGACAAAGTCCGGAAAACGCGACGCCGATCCTCGCGTTAGCCGGAAAAACGACCCCTTGACGCAAGCAGATCAAGGGTCACTTGATCGAGGTGGATGACAATGGCACTATTCGGTTCGAAGAAAAAAGTGGACGAGTTGCTTCAGGCAACCTATCTGGGCAATCGCAATGCAGTCTTTAGCCTGGTGCGCGACGGCGTGAAGACGGGCGCGAAGAACAAGGCCGGCATCACGGCCATGCACATCATCGCCTATCTCAGCGAGGATCGCACCGGCATCCTGGATAATCTCCTTTTCGGCAAGGCCGACATCAACGAGCCCGAAACCAACTACGGTTGGACTCCCCTTCACGTGGCCGCCGGCATGGGCAACGTGAAGATAGCCACCCTTCTGCTCAACAAGGGGGCCAATGTCAACCTCCGAGACAATCACGGGGCGACCCCTCTCGACATGGCCCTTGCCCAATCCGAAAAGAAGATGGCCGACTTTCTCACCATGCACGGTGGCGAGGAAGGAACGGGCACGATCGCCTCCGGGCCGCTCGCCGTCCCGGTGAGCCGGGTCGGAAAAGCCATCGACGAAGTCGCCGAGGCAGCCAAAGAAAGCGCCGCCAAAGCCCGGAAAAAGGCCAAGGGCTGATTTTCGTCAAGTCTCATTCGTCCCGTATGTGGAACGTAATCGACGATTCGCCGGCCTTGTCGCCATTCAGGTCGTGAACGGTAAGACGAAGCACGTATTTGCCGGAGGAGAGATTCTTGGGCAGGAAGAACTCGTAAGAATTGTAGAAGTCGCGACGTGCGTTCTTGCAGTATTCCTCGATGGACGAGAACTCGTGGTCGGCCACCTTGCGGCGACTGCTGTCGAAGATCTCGTAGCTGCTCCGCAGGGCCGTGTGGTAGCCTCGGGCCGTCTCCTTGCAGCGGTAGTTCTCCACCTCCGCATAGAGTATGACAAGCTGGCCGGGCTGGAACTCGTAGTCGTCGAAGGGTTCGTAGGCCCCGTAACTATCCACCTTCGTGATGAAGGCCAGGTTGCGAACAAACAGGGGGGAAGATTCTCCCAAGCGTCGAATCGCCTCGTCCAGGTTCCGCTTGGACTCGACAAGCCGATTCGATCGATCGGCAATGGCCTCGGAATTGAGCAGCGTGGCCAGGGCGTAGAACTGCTTCGACCAGTACTCCTGCATTTCCGGCTCGAGCTTGGAAATGGCCCGAACCGCGTCGTCCCGGCGACCGGCAATCAGGTAGAGCATGCGAAGTCGGGCCTCGTCCTGCTCGCCTAGTTCGGAGTCGAGTTTCCGTTCTTTTCTGGCCTCCAGTTTCTCGATCGCCGAGTCAACCAATTCCTGCCAGGTCATTCTGGAAGAAACGGCCTCGGTGGCCTCCGGAAACGGAGTGGAACGCTTCTCTGAGGGCCCGACTTCGGCATCGGGGAGAGGGGCGCCTTCCTTTCCCCCTTTCATCGCCTTCAGCAGGGCTTCCAACTGACGTTCTACATCAGAAGCGCGTTCCGGCTCGATCGGTTCGTTGTGGGAAGCCGGCACCACGGTCTCCACCTTCTCCGCAACGGCAGGCTCTGCGGGCGGAGGAACCGTGGCTGGCACGGTGCTCGGCGCAGGTTGCGACGTGGTCGGCGCAGGCGCCGCCTGAGTTGCAGCAGTCTGGCCGAGGGCCAGCAGGGCACGGTACTGGCGAATCAACTGGGATTGCTGTTCCGGAGGAGCCTGAAGCGCCGTGGCCAGGATCTGGCTGCGTGTGGCCGGATCGATGTGAGAGGCGTTCTCCAACTCCCGGATAAACTGCGAGACCTCGGCCACGGGCGCCATCATGGCAGCGCTGTTGGCGTCCGAGAGGTTTGGAAGCGTCTGCGCCGCGCCGCCCAACATGGGGGACGCCGCCATCGCTCCCTGAGCCTGAGAAACGGTGTTCTGCATTGAAGTCGCGGGCCCCGGCTGAGCCTGCGGACGGTTTCCAGCACTCAGATTAAGGGGTTGCGGGTCCGGATACGTCTGCGTTGCGTCGCGCTGCCCGCGCGACGGCAGCCATGAACAGCCGCCGGCCGCAAACAGCCAGATCACAAGCAGGATGCGTAGCGTAGACCGTGGGCTCATCGAGACCCTTCACACAAGGTAGGCGGACAAGACCGCAGAAAACCCGTTCTTCGTGAGTTCCGGAGGCCAAACAAAGGCCCGCGGCAGCCTTCCGGAAAACCCACAGAAGAGGGGGCGAATGTTAGCGGTTTCCGCGATTTGCCGCAACCCGAGTTGGAGCGGCAAGGCGGACGAGAAGGTTCTCAATCACCATGCGAGGGGGCAAGGCGCTATTTCCCTTGAGAGCCAGATCCGTCTCCACGAGCCATTCGTAGAGTTGCCGGCCCCGGTCCCGACCGAGATGGCGAAGCTGGCCCTCCGCCTTCTTCAGAACGAAAGAGCGAACGCCAGCCTGCTCCAGGGCCTGGCGAACGGAAATACGGCTCCTGCTGGACTCCCCAGCCAGGACGAGGCGGGTTGCCGCGGCGAATCGGCGCAGGGTGGCCGCGATCTGGCCAAGGATCGCGATTGGATTCTCGCCGGCCAGCAGAAGTCGATCGAGTTGAACGAGGCAGCCCTTCAGATCGCCTGCGAGGGCCGCATCGAGCATATCCCAGGTCGTCCTGGCCCGCCAGCTCCCCACGTTCTGGCTGACCATTTCCGCGGAGATCTTCCGGTCCTCGCCCACGGACAGAGCCAGTCGCCCCACTTCCTGATCCAACAGGCCGAGTTCGGGGCCGACGAAATCCACGAGCATTCCGGCGGCGGCCGAGACTAATTGAACGCTGTGGACTTTCTTGGCCCATGCGGCCAGCCATTTGGGAATTTGGGCGTCCTTGAGGGGGGAGCAGTCGATCGGCAGGCCTTTGGCCGCCACGGCCTTGTAGAGCCGCGTCGTGGCGGGCCACGTCTTCGTTTCCAGAATCAGCTTGCCGGTGGGACGGGGAGAATCGACATAGTCCTCCAACTCCGGACGGTAGCGACTGACGAAGTCGTCTGCCTCTTCGATGAGCACCAGGCGAGTCGAGCCTCCGAACATGGCCATCGTGCTTAACTCGTCCAGCACGTCCGGCAATTCCGCCTGCTTACCCTCGAACACGGTAAGCGAGAAATCGGCGTCGTCGGTCCCGAGCGCTCGCTTCTTCAGCGAGCTAAGCACATGGCGTTTGAGGAATGCCTCGTCGCCGAACACCACGTTTACCGGACAAGGCTGGTGATCGTCGGGGGCATTCAAGTAATCAGTTGCGTGGAGGGCTTTGGCCATGGGCGATCCAACAGGACGCAGCGGAGGGGGTCGCCCAACAAGACGACCCCTTGACCCGCAAAGGACGGGGGCAAGGGGTCAGTATAGCTAGGAAGCGGCTCCGCTGGCAGCCCATCGGAAAGTGTCTCGCCGATCCGTGGCTACCCCATCAGCGGATGTAGTAGCGTCGAGGGGGCGTCTGCTGGCTCTGCCCGACGGGCCGCACATTTTGGATTTCCACGTCGTAGGAAGGCTGCTGGCTTTGGGGCTGAGAGTTGCGGGCAAGCTGAATCGGATTGGAAGTTTCAACCGACGCGATGTTGCCCGCTCGATCCTGGGCCTCGATCCGAATCTGGACCTGGGGCGGCAGACCCGCGGTCGGGTTCCAACGATACTCGCCCGAATTGGGCAGCCCGGTAGCAATGGCTCGCCATTGATTCGTTGAGACGTCCGAGAAATAGAGCGAGATTGGGGCATCCGCCAATTGGAGATCGGCGGCCTGCCATCGGATTACGAATTCGTTCGAGCCGTTCGGCGAGCGACTCACGCCAAGCAGTCTCGTTTCAGGACGAGTCATATCGACGCGGATCACCATGTCAGGCGACTGCCCGCGCCGAGGGGGCTGCGCCGGGGCTCCATGCGAAGGATGGAAGACGACCTTGAACCCGTATGTGCCCTCTCCGGGAACACGAGCCAGCATGGGGCTACGACTGTCGGAATCGTAGCCGAAGCTCTTCCAGGTGGCGCCGCCATCGCGAGAGCCCCAGAGTTCGACCTTGCCCACCGCCATGTATTGGGCCGGGTTCGAGTACTCAATGTCGAAGAGATTCGAGTTGACGGTGCGCGAGACAGTCGGATTCGCCGTGGACTGGTTCGCCGAATTGTACGCCATGCTCCCCTGGGTGTTTGACTGCCCGTAGGCGTTTGATTGCCCCTGGGCGTCTGGTGCCTGAGAGTTGTTCGCCAGAGAAGTTCCCATCCCCGGTTGGTACTGGCTATGGTAGGGGGGCGAAGGCTGGGCGGCCACGGATCCGATGGACGGACGGTCGTCACCGCCACCGTAGGCCGAATGATCACTGGCCCATGAGGAATGGTTCGAAGGCGATTGGTTGCCATAGGACTGAGAACTGCCGGAATAGTCGGAGTTTGTTCCCGACGGGTAGTTCATGCTGGCGCCGGAGTCGCCGGCCATCGACATGGATCCGCCACCGTAGCCCTGGTTTTGTGTGTCATAGCTCGACGGCCCCGACTGCGACGGGAGTCCGGGGGAGTAGCTGTTCTGATTCTGGTTTCCCCAGGGATTCTGGCCCGGCGAGGCCTGCCAATCCTGCTGGGAGGTCTGGAGCGGCGGGTTGGTTGGTCGCACCTGGGCGGTCATGTCACTGGGGGGTGCGGCCGAGGCGACGGTGGTGACTTGCGCGTGGCTGACGTTGGGATTGCCGGCGGCGTCGGCGACTTCGACGCGAATCTCGACGCGTCCCTGGCCGGCCGGGGCCCACCAGATTGCTTCGCCCGAGCTGGTCGTTCCATCCGTCTTGAAGCTCGCCGGATCGACGGCAACCGTTTCCCATTGCTGGCTTCCGCCGGCGCGATAGAGAAGCTTGAACGTGTCAGGCTTAATCCGAGCCTCGTCGATCTTCCACTTGGCCACAATCTGCCCGGCGGATCCTCGCTGGGCGTCAATGCTCAAGGAAGGGGCCTGCGTATCGACAACCACCCGCAGGCCAGAGTTATTGATGACCTGTGGGCGGAAGTTCCCTGCATGATCCCGAGTCCGCACGGCGAACCAGTACTCCCCGTCGCTGGGAGCACGGAAAAGAAAGTGCTTGGTCGTAGGCGCCACCGACGTTTCGTGCTGCCATGTGCCTCCACGATCGCGAGAAACCCAAAGCTGAATCTCAGCGGCCCCAAGCGAAGGGTGATCGACCTGTTCGATCTCGAAGGGGATGGCAAAATAGGTCTGCCGGGTTGAGATTGGCTCCGGCGGCGAGACCGACTCATGACCTGCCGCTAACCCGGACTGAGTTCCGGCCGCCACTACGGTGAGCATCTGGGCGATTGAGAGCAGCCACATGAGCTTGCCTCCGTCGATTGGGATCCAATTCAAACAGGCGTGGAAGACCACCCCTCTGAGCGGGCATGGAATACCAGCAGCGCACGCCTGCGCTGATCGTATCGGCGGTACGGGTCGTAGGACTTGAGGAGGAAGTAGCGAAAAGCGAAGGCAGGTAAGGAAGAAAGTCTAGGGAACAACTTTCTCGCGAGATATTTTCGAGGGAATGACGCCTTTGAGCTTTGAGCTTTGAGCTTTGAGCTTTGAGCTTTGAGCTTTGAGCTTTGAGCTTTGAGCTTTGAGCTTTGAGCTTTGAGCTTTGAGCGGCTAGGTTGGTCGTTGGGTGTGTAAGGACCTGAAGGGGAAGGGGTTAGGTGCGTTTTGGGCGGCGTGGGGTTCTGCAACGTGTTGGGGGTGTGTTGCGAAATCCTGGACGATGACACAAAGTGTAAACTGTTGTTATATTTAACTTTACAGCTAGCAACAAAGCCATAAACAGGCATAGTTACATAGCGGGATGCTGCAAAATGAGCTGCTCACAGCTCACAGCTCACAGCTCACAGCTCACAGCTCACAGCTCACTGCTCACAGCTCACTGCTCACAGCTCACTGCTCACTGCTCACTGCTCACTGCTCACTGCTCACTGCTCACTGCTCACTGCTCACTGCTCACTGCTCACTGCTCACTGCTCACTGCTCACTGCTCACTGCTCACTGCTCACTGCTCACTGCTCACTGCTTCTGGAGAACACCTTATGACAGATGTGGACAAAGCCAGCCCGAGGCGGGGCAAGTTGGGCGTGGTTCTCGTGGCGTTGTTTCTGCCGACGTTGGTCACCTGGCTTTACTTCGTGGCGCTGGCCGCGGCGCCGGCGGCGGTGCAGCAAACGGCGTACGGGATCGGGAAGACAATCCAGTTTGCCCTGCCGGCCGTCTGGGTCTATTGGCTGTGCGGCGAACGATTCGAGTGGCTGCGTCCGACGCGATCAGGCCTGGCCGTCAACGTGCTGTTTGGCGGACTGGTCGTGGCCTTGATGATGGGCCTCTACCATCTGTGGTTGAACCCGGCGGGATATCTTTCGCCCGACAGTCCGGCAGGGCGGGAAGTGATTGAGAAGGTCCGCGGCTTCGGCGTGGGCGGTCCCTTGAGTTACGCCGCGTTGGGCGTGTTCTATGCGCTGGTCCACTCGGGTCTGGAAGAGTACTACTGGCGCTGGTTCGTGTTCGGGCGGCTTCGGCGGATGAGCGGACCGGGAGTGGCCATCGTGGTGTCGAGCCTGGGCTTCATGCTACACCACGTGATCCTGCTGGGGACCTATTTCGACTGGGCCCCGCTGCCCACCGGCGTGTTCTCGGCGGCCGTGGCCATCGGCGGTGTCGTCTGGGCATGGCTCTATCACCGTAGCGGTTCCCTGTTCGGGCCCTGGATGGGCCACCTGCTGATTGATGCAGGGATTTTTCTTGTGGGATACGATCTGGTGCGAATGTCGTTCTAAGAACCTATCCGAAAACCACAGACCATGCCTCCCACGGGCGGAAATCGCCTGCATCTGCGACAGTTTTCGGATCGGCTCTAAATGGCCTATCGTGATTCCCGGAACTAC
Organism: Thermoguttaceae bacterium; assembly: GCA_963674575.2. Taxonomy (GTDB): domain Bacteria; phylum Planctomycetota; class Planctomycetia; order Pirellulales; family Thermoguttaceae; genus JAAYAY01. Next base: position 629,394 of record CAXXQT010000003.1, on the reverse strand, counting down.
AGTCCCGTTCGGCACTGCTTGCCCACACGCCGGGAACGCATCACTCTGAAGTTCACGTATTCTGCGGCGAGTGGGCGAGCAGTGGCACACGACTTCTTCATCCCAACACGTCAACGCACTTGGGAGACCGCCTGCATCAGTTCTTGCACGCGAGTTTTGTCGACAGGTTGGGAAGCGATACCGTCGCGTTTGAGCGAGGTGCCGACAATGACGCCGTCGGCCACGGCAAGGTAATCGGCGACGGTCTGGGGCGTGATTCCGCTGCCAACCAGAACAGGAACGGATCCGGAGGCGAGTTTGGCTCGCCGGGCGTCTTCCAGATGGGTGGGCCGGCCCGTGGCAGCCCCCGAGACAACCAGGACGTCGGCCTTGCCGCGATGGACCACGTCGTCGATCTCTTCCTCCAGGGGACGCGGCGCCAAGGGGGCCGAGTGCTTCACATCGACGTCGGCCAGGATCAGGACCGATTCAGCGCGAAGGCGGGCGCGGTCTCGGAGCAGGTCGTGGGCGATTCCGTGGACGATCCCCTGATCGGTCAAACGAGCGCTGCACAGGACGTTCACGCGGATGAACTGCGAGCCGGATGCAGCGGCAACGGCGAGAGCCGCCCGGCCGTCGTTTCGCAGAATGTTGATGCCCAGGGGAACGTCGAAACGAGTACGAACGGCTGCGGCCAGGACGGTCATTTCGGCGACGGTTTCCGGCGGCACGTTTCCAGGATAGAACGGTGCGTCGTGGAAATTCTCCAGGATGAGCCCGTCGACTCCACCCGCGACCAATGTCTCCGCATCTCGAAGCACAGCCTCGACGAGAGTTGCTCGATTGCCAGCGAATGCGGGGGAACCGGGCAGGGCAGGGGCGTGGAGCATGCCGAGCACGGGTTTTGGTGTAGTGAAAAGTTGCACGGTAGGTGGGGTGGTTCTCTTCTGAGGGAATGAGGTGGAAAGGTTGTCCTGTTTCGTAAGAGCCGGGCTACCCTGCTTCAGCCCGGCTGCTGCCGTTGATTTCCCAAGAAACGTCTCAGCCACGGGAACCGCTTGATCTGCAGCCGGGCTTTTGGTCGGTGGCGATTGAGAAGAAGAGCCGGGCTACCTCCCCGACCTCAGGGATCAGGCTACCGCACGGGAGGTGGTCAATTCAAGAGCCCGGCTACTCTTCGTCGGATTGTGAGGGGAAGGGGGGTTGGTGCGGGGGGCAGGCGCTCGCGTGACCGGACGTTCCGTCCCCCAGGCTTGAGGGGTGGATGGGTGGGTGGTAGAGTCGAAGGGAAAGGAGCCAGAGGTCAGGGTTCAGGAAGCCAAGCAGGAGGCAAACCCTGCTTCCTGAACCCTGACCCCCGACAACTCCTGATACGCCACATTCCCCTCCCCGGCCCTCCCCCTCCGCTCGCTGGGGAGGGAGTTGTTACAGGCTGAAGCCTGGACTCCAACAAACCTAAACCCTGTTTCCTGCCCCCTAACGCCTGACCCACGATGCTCCCTGAAGACGCCGTAGGAATTGACCTGGGAACGACCAACTCGGCGGTCGCGTGGATCGACGAGAAGGGCTATTCCGTGATGATCCGCGATCGCGGAGGCGAGTTGCTCACGCCGAGCGTGGTTTTGTTCGACGACAGCGAGACGATCGTGGGCAAGTCGGCCCGATCCGCGTCGACGGTCCAGCCAGGGCGGGTCGCTCAGTGGGTCAAACGCGACATGGGGTTGGCGGTCTACCATCAGCCGATCCGAGGGGAGTATTTTCCTCCCGAGGCGATTCAGGCCTGCATCCTCCGAAAGCTCAAAGACGACATTGTGGCGGAGTTGAGTACGGTGGGGCACTCGGTGATCACGGTGCCCGCCTATTTCGATGAGCCTCGTCGCAAGGCGACGGCGGACGCCGGCGAGATGGCAGGGTTACAGGTGCTCGACATTGTCAACGAGCCGACGGCAGCGGCCCTGGCCTTTGGCGAACGGCTGGGCTACCTGGCGCCCTCGGGGGCGACGGTCGAGGAAATGACCGTGCTGGTCTACGACCTGGGGGGCGGTACCTTCGACGTGACCTTGCTTCAGATGTCTCCCGGCAACATTCAAACGCTGGCCACCGATGGCGACGTGCAGCTTGGGGGCCACGACTGGGATCTGCGTCTGGTCGATTATCTGGCCGAGCAGTTTCTTAAATCGGGCGGCGCCGATCCGCGCGAAGATCCGGCCGGTTTCGGTCGGCTTTACATGGCCGCGGAAGAAGCAAAACACACGTTGAGCGCGAGGAACCGGGCAACCGTACGGCTTGCCTATACCGAGCACTCCCACGAGTTGGCCGTCACGCGTAACCAGTTTGCGGACCTGACAGCCAATCTCCTGGAACGCACGGCTTACACGACCAAGCAGGTCCTTAGCGAGGCCGGGGTTTCGTGGGACAGCGTGGACCGGATCCTGCTGGTGGGTGGATCAACCCGAATGCCCATGGTGGCCGAGAAGCTCAGCCAGATGAGTGGCATCGAGCCGGACCGGACCGTCAATCCGGACGAGGCCGTTGCCCGGGGAGCGGCCCTTTACGCCAACTTCCTCTTGAATCGCCAGGCGGGACGGCAGACGGGTTTCCAGGTATCGAACGTCAACTCCCACAGCCTGGGGATCGAAGGAATCGAGCCGGACACGCTGCGAAAGACAAACATTGCCCTCATTCCGAGAAACACCCCCTTGCCGGCCACGTTCACCGACCAGTTCACCACGAAGCGGGACGGCCAGCAGTCGATCGTCGTCCAGGTGCTGGAAGGGGAGAGTTCGATCCCGGAGGATTGCACCCAGATCGGGCGAACCGTGGTGCGAGGGCTTCCCCCGAATCTCCCCAAGGGCACCCCGGTCGACGTGACATTTTCCTACCAGTCGAACGGCCGGTTGGAGGTTTCCGTGCGGATTCCCGGCATGGAGCAGGAAACCCGCCTGACGATCGAACGCAACACAGGCCTGTCCAACACCCGGATCGCCGATTGGCGAACGTCGATCGAATCGGCGATGTCGTTCGATGAACTGGCGGCCCTGGCCGTGTCGGAACCCGTGGGAGCAGACGGCGATGAGCCGCTCGTTGAGAAGGCTTCCACGATACCTTCGGCACCGGCCCAGCCGCCAGTTCAAGAGTCCATGGTCGCCGCGGCAGATGGCGAGCAGGGCGATGCGCCGCCGCAAGTGTACTTCACAGCCAAGGGCCGTTCGAGTAACCTGCAATTCTGGGTGCTTTTGGCGGGCTGGGTCCTGTCTTCCGTGCTGGGCCTGGGCCTGGGCTACCTGCTCGTGCTGTGGCTGTTTCCGGAACTCGGCCTGCCCCGTCCCTGGTAGCCTGCCTGATATCTACTCCTTACGCGAAGAGGCATCGACCACGTTGAGCGCTCACAACGATCCATCTCCGGCCATCGGCATCGATCTCGGGACGACCTTTTCCGTGATCGCCCACATTGACGATACGGGCCATCCCGTCACCCTGGTGAATGCCGAGGGAGAGCGGACGACGCCCAGCGTGGTCCTCTTCGACGGGGACGACGTGATTGTGGGCAAAGAAGCCCTCAAGGCGATCACGACGGAAGCGGAGCACGTGGCCGACGGCTCGAAGCGGGACGTGGGACAGCGGGCCTTCCGCAAGGTGCTCGAAGGCAAGCAGTATCCGCCCGAGGTCATCGAGGCGTTTATCCTCAACAAGGTGAAGCGCGATGCGGCCGCTCAACTGGGCCCTTTCAACAAGGCCGTGATCACCGTGCCCGCGTACTTCGACGAAGTGCGTCGCAAGGCCACGCAGGACGCGGGCTACATGGCGGGCCTGGAAGTGCTGGACATCATCAATGAGCCGACAGCGGCAGCCGTCGCCTTCGGGCATCTTCAGGGCTTCTTTCGGTCCGACGACGCGGCGAAGACCTCGCAGCGTTTTCTCGTCTACGACCTCGGAGGCGGCACCTTCGACGTGACCGTCATGGAAGTGCGAGGCCGGGCCTTCATCACGATGGCCACCGACGGCGACGTTCAACTGGGCGGCTACGAGTGGGACCAGCGACTGGTCGACCTGGTGGCCGAGCAGTTCATTCGCCACCACAGCATGGATCCCCGCGAGGACGTGACGGCGGCCGGCAAACTCTGGCGGGAATGCGAAGACGCCAAGCGCACCCTCTCAGCCCGGAGCAAGGCCGCGGTGACCTGCGATTTCCAGGGCCGCTCGGCGCGGGTGGAGATCGCCCGCGAAGAATTCGAAGAGAGTTGCCGCGACCTGGTCGACCGGACCCGGTTCACCACGGTGCAGGCACTCAGCGCCGCGGGACTCGAGTGGAGCGACCTGGACAAGATCCTGCTCGTGGGCGGCTCGACCCGGATGCCCATGATCCACCAGATGCTCAAGGAGATCTCGGGGATGACCCCCGACGCATCGGTCGCGGCCGACGAAGCGGTGGCCCACGGCGCCGCCTTGCGGGCGCAGCTTCTGCTCGACCGGGCCAACGGGCGGCCCTCGTCGTTCCGGATCAAGAACGTCAACTCGCACAGCCTCGGCGTGGTGGGAAACGATCCACACACGGGGCGGCCGCGCACGGGCGTGGTCATCCCCCGCAACACGCCGCTCCCCGTCACGGCCAAGCGGACTTTCCGCACGAAGAAGGCCGACCAGCGTTCGATTCTCGTCCGCGTCGTCGAGGGTGAAAGCTCGATGCCCGACGACTGCCTGCAAATCGGCCAGTGTTCGATCCCGGAGCTTCCACGGCATCTGCCCATGGGCACGCCCATCGACGTCCTCTTCGACTACCGATCGGACGGACGACTGGGAGTTCACGTGAGCGTCCACGGCACCGACGCCCGCATCGAGGCCTCCATCACGCGAGAGAACGGGCTCAGCAAGGAGCATTTGGACGGGTGGCGTGCGTACATCTCGGACGAAGAACCGACGGGGTATGAGCTTTGAGTCGTAGGGTGGTGCCAGAGCGGACCAAATGATCGACGTCATTCAACCAACGATGACGCTAATGCATGACCGCCGACACAGCCAAGAGGCGAGCGCCGGCCCACCATGAGCGACGGACCATTCCGTGGCGGTTGCATTTCCGGAGGCAACCGGAGCAATGCAAATCGGTGAGATGGAGGCCGGAATACGGTGGGCCGACGTTCGTTGGTGGATGCTGCAAGCCGGCGCCGACTTGGGAAGCAACTCGTTCGTGAGGGTTTGCTGGACATGGTTCACTCTGGCCCACCCTACACCCTTGCTGCGTCCCGCGCGTGCTGAGTAGAATGTCCGTGGTGATTCCCATCTGGACTGGTTTTGCGGCGACATTTGCAGGGAGGGGAGTGCGTCATGGATCGGTGGTGCGTGGAATCGCGTCGTGTGTTGTTCCCGCGAGAGACATTCAAGGCCTGGCGGTGGTTAGGGCTATGCCTTCTGGCATCGCTGATGGTTGCTGCGTCTGCGAGGACGGCCGCGCTGGGAACGGAGCCGCCGCATGTGGTGGTCCATGGGGTCGAGCATTTCAATCCGCGTCAGATGGCGCGGCAGTTGGAAATGCCGTTGTGGCTTCAGGTGGTCTATGGTCCGGCGCACAGTTGGCGGGACCCGCGTGTGACGCTGACTCATGCCGTGACGGCGGCCTATCGGAAGGCCGGCTTTCGCGACGTGGCCGTTCGGATTCTCCCGGAAACGGAAGAGGGTACGATCGAGCTGGAGGTGAACGAAGGACGGCAGTACAAAGCGGGCGCCGTGCGTGTGGAGGGGGCCAAGCAGATCGATCCGGCGGACTTGACGCGACGGCTCGCCGAGGTCAAGGAACCGGCGAGTTCCACCATTGAGACTTTCGTCCTCCGCGGCGACGCCATCCTGCCGAAATGGAAACCAGCCAAACACGAGGAGCAGGACGACTTCGCCCCGCCGCTCTGGCTGCCGGGACAACCGATCGTGTTCGCGACATCCGAAGACGCGGGCCTCGAAGTGGTTTTCGCCGATCTCGGGTTTCCGCAAGCCCGTGCGAGCGTGGAAGTGACGGAGGCCGACGAGGGCACAATGGATCTTGTCGTTCGGATTGAAGAGGAGGGCCCGGCCCAAACAGCGGCCTCGATCGAGATCGAGGGGCTGAAACGGAACACACGCGACGACGTGCTCGACTACCTGGACATCCGGCCGGGAGATCCGGTGAATCGGGCCGTGCGGATCGACCTGACGCGTCGTCTGTGGCTCTCGGCACGGTTTGCAGCCGTCGATGTCGTCCTCGACAACTCGGCCTCGGACTCCGGCCCAATCCTCCGCATTACCGTGGACGAGTATGAGAAGGCGCCGCTCTTGAAGGAGGAACTTAGCGAGGCAGAAGAGGTCATGATGCGACTCCACCGTTGGCTGGCCGGGCTTCCGCAGAGCGACGTGGTGCTGAAGGTGCGAGCCGACAAGGGCGCAGAGAATCTCGTCTTCTACTACGCCCCAGGCCAGGCGATGGCCCTGCAGATGGAGGGCGTGCGGATGTTCTTCACGCCGAATCGCTTTGAGTACTACTCCGATTTTCAGAAGAAGAAACTGCGGACCAAGGTCTGGTCGGATCGGCTGGAGACTTCCCTCGCATTTAAACTGAACAAGGACCGCAAGGACGGAGATTCGCTTTTCCAGTTCACCTACTACGGGATGATCCATTCGGACCCCGAGTTGCCGAGCAGTCCCCGGGGGAATCTCAGTTTCCACGTGTCGCCCGCGGCGTGTCTCGCCCTGCTGAACGGCCGGGCCACGGAGCACAAGATCGAGGAGGGCGTGCTGACGATTCGCTCTCCGAAAGAGACTCTGCGAATCGAGGCGGCCACGGGGAAGCTGCTGGAGATGCAGATGTTGGAGGACGGGAAGAAGACCGTGGCGCTGGTTGAACCGGTGGAGATGCATCTGGACGATTTTTCGTCCGTCGAGTGGCCGGAGGTCGCATCGTACGAGGACGCGTTGATTCCGAACCGTCCCGTCTCGTCCGTGGCAGGGCTTCTCGCGAGGGACTGGCATGCCTTGGAGGGCAAGCCGGAATCGCTTCCTTTCCTGGACAAGTATCCGCCGGAGTTGGCAGAGCTGTTTCTCACGGCAACGGACGGGGCCCTGCTGAAGACGATCGACGATTTCGTGGTCCAGAACCTGTGGGAGGCGGTCGGCAAGGCCTCCCGTCCGCGATTTGTCGTTGCCGATCGGTCCCTTTACCTGGCCCATCGCCCTTCGAAAGAAAAGCTGGCAGCCTTGCCGTTTCTGGCGAAGGAGTACGGCGAGAACCTGTTCCCAAAGAACTCGTGGCCGGCGAACATGATGATGGCGATTCTGAGCCGCTGGGCGAGCGAGAAACGGATGAAGACCTATTACGAGAACCGGGTGTTCATGGCCCCCGGGGCCGGACCGCTCCGCGACGTGGCCGTCGCCGGATACGTGCTGAAAGACGAACCGGCTCTCGCCCGATTGTTCACCGCTCACGGGCTTCTCGTGTCGGACCTGGATGGTTTTCACCGGGATCGGGATCTGTTTCTGGACGAAAGCACGTGGGCCGGGCGGTTCTTCGTCAATCTGGCCGAGGTTCTTCGCGACGCGGACCCCGAGGCCCTGGTTGCCCTGCAAACGCTGCTGTTGGACAAACCGGACCCCGGGGTGACGGCCGTGCTGACGCGTCTGCAATACTACCGGGACCAGCCGATCTGGCAGGTGTTGCCCGAGGCTCTGGACCAGGCGTGGGAGGACCATTGGAAGGAACGTGTGGAGGCATCGCTGAGGGGCGTTGCCCAGGCGCAGCGACAGAAGAAATAATGCAGCGGGAACTTCGAGTTGCAGGGATCGTTCTCGAAGTAGTATGATTTGCAGTCAATCGTTTGTTGGCCCATTCGCTCTGCCCCTACTTCACTTCGGTTCGCCATCATGATCCACGACCTTGCCCAACTGGAAGATCTTCTCAGCCAACCGACGCCTGGCGTGGTCGACACGATGCGGCGTTTGGAAGGGGACCTCATGGTGCTCGGAGTGGGCGGGAAGATCGGGCCGTCGCTGGCCAGGATGGCCCGTCGGGCTGACGAGGAAGCGGGCATCCAGCGGCGGATCATCGGCGTGGCCCGGTTCAGTTCGCCGGGCCTGCGGGAGCGGCTGGAGGGCTGGGGCATCGAGACGATCGCCTGCGACCTCCTCGAGCGCGAAGGTCTGGCGGTCCTGCCGGACGCGCCGAACCTGCTCTACCTGCCGGCCCAGAAGTTCGGCACCACGGGCCAGGAAGGCCGGACCTGGGCCATGAACACCTACCTGGCGGGCATGGTCTGCGAGCGATTTCCCAAGAGCCGCATCGTGGCCTATTCCACGGGCAACGTCTACCCGCTCACGCCGGTCGACTCGGGAGGCCCCTCGGAAGACGAACCGCTGGCGCCGGTCGGCGAATACGGCATGTCTGCCCTGGGCCGGGAGCGGATGTTCCAGTACTTCAGCGAGCAGTTCGGAATCCCCGTAGCCATTGTGCGTTTGAACTACGCCGTTGAGATGCGTTACGGGGTGCTCGTCGACATCGCCCAGAAGGTGCTGGCGGGCCTGCCCGTCGACGTGACTATGGGCCACTTCAACGTGATCTGGCAGGGCGATTCCAACGCCATGACCCTCCGCTGCTTCGACCACGTGGCCTCGCCCCCCTTTCCCGTCAACGTAACCGGGCTGGAAACGCTCAGTATCCGCTACTGCGCCGAGCAGTTCGCCGACCAGATGGGCAAGGAGGTGACGTTCACGGGCGAAGAGGCGGAGACGGCCCTCTTAAGCGACGCCGACCGTGCCCACAACCTCTTCGGCCCCACCACCGTCAGCGTGGAGCAGATGATCGAGTGGATCACCGACTGGCTCATGCGTGGCGGCGAGACGCATAACAAGCCGACCCATTTCCAGGCCCGGGACGGGAAGTTTTAGAGGGGCGTGAATTCCTCCGTAGCGGTGGCATCCCTGCCGCCGAAAAGCGTTGTAGGGTGCGGCCAAGTGAACCATCTCAGGCAAGGCTCGTGTCGTTGAGACCTTCTCAACTCCAGGACGCGGCACACAACGAAGACGGGAACGCGGCCCACCGTGTTCGACTTTCCACCTGGACCGAGGCGCATCGTCCGAGGGAATGCGGCCTAATTGAAGTGGGGCATCGCCGATGGTGGGCCGGCACTTGCGTACTGGCATGTTACGCGTCATCGAGTTAGATAGTATTAACCAGATTCGACGCATTTCCTTCCAAGCCGTTCTGGCCCACCCTACGGGTTTAAACCGAACCGGCGGCAGGGATGCCACCGCTACGAGGGCGTGGCTCCGCGTTTCTGATCTGCTTGGCGGACGGCACGGCGGAGCGTGCCTGCTACCTTATGCCAGGATATCATGAACGACGTTGCCGTGCACGTCGGTGAGGCGGAAGTCGCGGCCTTGGAAGCGGTAGGTGAGACGCTTGTGGTCGATGCCGAGGGTGTGGAGGATCGTGGCGTTCAGGTCGTGGATGTGCACGGGACTGTCCACGATGTTGTAGCTGAAGTCGTCCGTCTCGCCGTAGACGATCCCCGGCTTGATGCCGCCGCCGGCCATCCACACGGTGAAGCACCGCGGGTGGTGGTCGCGGCCGTAGTCCGTCTTGGTCAGCTTGCCCTGGCAGTAGATGGTCCGTCCGAACTCGCCGCCCCAGACGACGAGCGTGTCGTCGAGCAGGCCCCGCTGCTTCAGGTCGGTGATCAGCCCGTAGCAGGGGCGGTCCACATCGCCGCACTGGAGGCGAAGGTCGCTCGGCAGGTTGCCGTGCTGGTCCCAGCCGCGGATGAAGACCTGAACGAAGCGAACGTCCCGTTCGGCAAGCCGCCGAGCCAACAGGCAGTTGGCCGCAAAGGTGCCGGGCTTGGCCACGTCGGGCCCGTAGAGTTCGAGCGTTTCTTTCGACTCGCCGGAGAAGTCCATCAGGTCGGGCACCGAGGTTTGCATCCGGTAGGCCATCTCGTACTGGGCGATTCGGGCGGAAATCTCCGGATCGCCGAAGGCGTCGTATTGCTTCTGATTCAGCTCGGCCACGGCGTCGAGCATCTGGCGTCGCCGCTCGGGGCTGACTCCGTCGGGATTGGAGAGATACAGCACCGGGTCGCCGCTGGAACGCAAGGCCACTCCCTGGTGGCGTGAGGGCAGCCAGCCGCTGCCCCAGAGGCGCGAGTAGAGGGCCTGGGCATCGCGTTTGGCGCTCCACGAGGAATGGAGAACCACGAAGGTCGGCAGGTCCTGGTTGGCCGAGCCCAGGCCGTAGGAGAGCCAGGCCCCCATGCTGGGCCGGCCGGGAAGTTGGCTGCCGGTCTGGATGTAGGTGATGGCCGGGTCGTGGTTGATCGCCTCGGTGTAGACCGTTTTGACGATCGCCAGGTCGTCGACAATCTTGGCCGTCTCCGGCAGGAGTTCACTGACCCAGGCGCCGGCCTGGCCGTACTGCTGGAACTTGAAGATCGACGGCGCGATGGGGAATCGAGCCTGTCCCGAGGTCATGGTCGTGATCCGCTGGCCCATGCGGATCGAGTCGGGCAGATCCACGTCGAACATCTCGCCCATCTTGGGCTTGTAGTCGTACATGTCCAACTGGGAGGGCGCCCCCGACATGAACAGGTAGATCACCCGCTTGGCCGTGGGCTTGTGGTGGAACTGCTTCAGGATTCCGTCAGGACCCGGCGTCGCCTCTTCGGCGAACAGATTGGGATTGAGCAGCGAGGCCAGGGCCGCCGCTCCGATCCCCTTGGCCGAGCGGGAGAAGAACTGGCGGCGAGTCTGGAGCAGTTGATATTCCTGGCGGGGATCCATAGGACGGCCTCTCTTCGATCGGTACTCGTTACGCCAAAGGCGCGACGCTCCACACGGACTACGCCGAAGGCGTTAAACTCCAAAGCCCGGCGTCGCGCAGCGCACGCTGGGTTATGGTCAATATCGAGATCCTGTACCCCAACGGGGTTCAACATGACCCTTCAATGTCGTGAACGGCCGCTTTGACTGACGGGGCTATTCTACAAAATCCCTCGTGTTGAACCCCTTCGGGGTACATTTGGTTTTTCGTGCCATCTACCCAGCGTGCGCTGCGCGACGCCGGGCTGGGGAATACAACGCTTTCAGCGTAGGGAAGGACTTAATTCTTCGACACGGTCTCGTCGAGATTGAGGATGCAATTGGCCACGAGGGTCCAGGCGGCCAGTTCGGCGGGGTCGAGGCCGTCGGGCGGTTTGTTCTCACCCACAGTCAAGACCTTCTTGGCGGCTTCGGGGTCGGCAGCGTAGGCGGCTCGCTGGGCTTCGTATTGGCGGACGAGGATATCGAGTTCGTCGTCGGTGGGCCGGCGGGCGGTGGCAAGGCGGAAGGCGTAGCTTGCACGGGCTTTCACGTCGGGACCTGCTTCGGCAAGGGTGCGCTGGGCCAGGGCCCGGGCCGTCTCGAAGAATTGAACGTCGTTGAGCAGGGCCAGGGCGGCCAGGGGCGTGTTGGTCCGCGAGCGGCGGACAGTGCAGATTTCGCGACTGGGGGCGTCGAGCAACTGGAGCGTGGGAGGCGGAGCGGTCCGTTTCCAAAAGCTGTACAGGCTGCGGCGGTAGAGGGCGTCGCCGTGGTCCTGCTTGAAATTGGCCGTGTTGCTCGTGGTGTAGCCCACGGCCTTCCAGATGCCGAGGGGCTGATAGGGTTTCACACTCGGCCCGCCCACTCGTTCGACGAGCAGACCGCTGACAGAGAGGGCGTTGTCGCGAACCGTTTCGGCATCGAGCCGGAACCTTGGGCCCCGGGTGAGCAGGCGATTCTCGGGATCGGCGGCGTACTGCTCCGGGGTCATCTTCGACGACTGGCGATAGGTGGCCGAGGTGACGATCAAGCGTTGGAGGTGCTTCACATTCCAGCCGCTCTGCTGGAATTCAACGGCCAGCCAGTCGAGCAATTCAGGATGGGAAGGCTGCTCGCCCTGATTGCCGAAATCCTCGCTCGTCTTCACCAGGCCCACACCGAAGTAGCGTTGCCAGAAACGATTGACGGCCACTCGGGCCGAAAGCGGGTTGTCGTCGCTCACCAGCCATTGGGCCAAGCCGAGGCGATTGCGAGGAGCGTCGGCAGGGAAGGGGGGCAGTACCGCGGGCACGTCGCGGGTGACCGGCTCGCCGGGCTGGTCGTACTGGCCTCGCTTCATGACGAAGGCGGGACGGGGCTCCGCCAATTCCTGCGAGACGAGCGTGGCGGGGATCTCTTTGTCTAGTTCGTCGGTCTGCTTCTTGAGTTCGTCGCGTTTCGCGTGGAACGGCTGGAAGCTCGCCCGGGCGTCTTCAAAAACGTTCTCCAGGAAATAATCGCGGAGTTGCTTGCGTTGGGCTTCGTCGCGCTCATCGGGTTTCTTAGCGAGAATGTCCTGAAGCGGTTTGGGAAGCGACTCGCCCTTGCCAAGCGCCGCTTCCCAGGCCCGTTGGGAACGGTATCCCTGGCCGGCCTGGGGAGTTCGGGTGCGGAGACCGGCTGTATCCCAGAAGACGGTCCCGTCGAACTGGGTGAAGGCCCAGCCGTTCACCTTGGCCCCGGGCTTCAGGCCCACCTTGCCCACGGGGATCTCCAGACGCGTCCACTTGCCCGGTTCCGGCAGATCGCCTATGCGGCGGCGGCTTGCCGTGTCGGCTTTGCCCCAGTCGATCGCGTCTTCGCCCCAGAAGGCCCGGTGTTCCCAGGAACCGTCGTTCCACTGGAGCATGATCTCTCGCGGCGGGTTATCCGGATCGAGCAGCACGTGGGTGAAGAGCACGTCGCCCTGGCCGATCACGAGCGGTGGACTGGCCTCGGTGAAGAAGTGCTGGCTCCGTCCCTGGGCCGTCCTGGTCGAGACCTTCTCGCCGTGCTCAGCAGGTCGCCCGGAGAGGGAAACCAACTGGAACGGATTCGGGCCGTCGCCCTGGGGCTTGGCGCCGGAGGGCAGGGCCTCGTCAATCCACACGTAGTCCTGCGGCTCAAGCGATTCGGGCGTCGCTTCTTCGAGTGGGTCTTCGTATTCGATCTTCGCCAATGCTGCTTGAACTTCCTGATCAACGGCGGCGATCTGCTTCTTCAGTTCCTCCTGACGCTGTGCCTGCTGGGAACTGGGCACCTTGACCATGGGGGCGGGCAGGAGAGCGTTGCCGTCCATGGCCTTTTCCGACGTGCTATTGAAGAAGGCGTAGAGCTCGTAGAACTCCTTCTGGGAGATGGGGTCGAACTTGTGGTCGTGGCACACGGCGCACCCCACCGTCAGCCCCAGCCAGACCGTACCCGTCGTCTCCGTGCGATCGACCGCATAGCGCATCAGAAATTCTTCGTCGATGGCGCCGCCTTCGCTCGTCGTCACGTTGCAGCGGTTGAATCCACTGGCGATTCTCTGGTCCAGGGTCGGCTCGGGCAACAGGTCGCCAGCCAGTTGCTCGATGGTGAACTGGTCGTAAGGCTTGTTCTCGTTCAGTGCGTTGATGACCCAATCGCGATAGAGCCACATGGAACGCTCGTTGTCGAGGTGCAGACCGTGGGTGTCGCCGTAGCGGGCCGCATCGAGCCAATATCGGGCGGCGTGTTCTCCGTAACGAGGCGAGGCGAGGAGGCGATCCACAACCTTCTCGTAAGCGTCCGCCGAGTCGTCGGCCAGGAAGGCGTCGATCTCTTGGAGCGTCGGAGGCAGCCCGGTCAGGTCGAAGGTCACGCGGCGGAGGAGGGTCGGCTTGTCGGCTGCGTCGTTCGGCGCGAGGCCTTTCGATTCGAGTCGAGCCAGGACGAAGCGGTCGATCGGGTTGTGTACCCAGTCCCCACGTTTCACCACCGGCAGCGGCGGGCGGACGGGTTTGACGAAGGCCCAGTGATCGTTCCACGTTGCCCCGGTTTCGATCCAGCGGCGGATCAGGGCGATCTCATCCTTGGTGAGAGGTTCCGTGCCGGAGGGCGGCATCCGCATGTCGGGATCTTCTTCCGAAATCCGCGCGAGAAGTTCGCTTTCGTCAGGCTTGCCCGGGGCGACAGCTGAATAGCCGCCCAAATCACCAAGGGCCCCTTCCTTCGTGTCGAGCCGGAGGTCGGCCTCTCGCGTGGCCTCATCAGGACCGTGGCAGACAAAGCAGCGGTTGCTGAGGATCGGACGGATCTGACGAGCGAAGTCGATTTGCGGTAGATCGACGCCGAGACACGAAGTGCCTGTGAGGAGAACTGCGGCGAAGATCGCCGTGGTAAGAAGAACCGCCCGAGCCGGACCTGCACCCATCAAAGCACCTCTCGCTACGGTTGGAAGCACGGATCACCGCGTCAACGGAGCGCAGCCCGAGGGGGGAGGGAATAGTGCAGGCTGAGCCTGACATTATTGTAGTGGGAGGGCAAGGGCGAGCCTTGTTTTGGCCTCTTCCAAAAAGGGTCGCCCCTTGGCGAGCCAAAGGGCGACCTCGATTTGAGCAGAGAGATCAGAAGCTCATGGGGCTACTTCTTGTGGGCACAACAGGCCTTCGAGCAGCTTTCGGCGGTACCACAATCGCAAGCGGGACAGCACAGACATTCGCCCGCCTCGGCGCACTGGCACCCGGATTCGTCGCAAGGACAGTCCACGCAAGTGCATTCGGGACCGCAGCAGTCGCAGGAGGAGGTTGCCGCCGTTGGATTCTCGGCCTCGGCCGAAGTGAAGGCCCAGAGGCCAGCAACCACGAACAACAGCAAGATCCCAACCAGTACGAAAACAGAACGCTTCATCTTGTCGTCTCCAGGAGAATTGAATCGATTCAGAATGAGCTGCCGTCGGCAACGATTCAATTCCGCCAGACGCACAGAAGGGCTTGTCTTGCATTGCCGATCCGCGAGATTCCCGCCGATGGGTAAGCAGCCTCCAAGCCTGTCTCGCAAGCCAGCGACGCCGGGAGGACTTCCACCGCGGCGAACAACCATGCAGGGGTCTTCGGCTCGCTGAGCCATCGCAGAGTGAGCTCGTCGTGCCTGCCACACTGGCATCCTCGTTCTCGGCATGTCTTGCAGCGAGAACATGCATGGGTTGCATCCCCGAGCAGGCAGCAGCGGGAGGGAGACTCGGCAAGGCAAGCATGTTCCTCATTATGGCAACACGAATGCTCTTCAACCGGTCTTCCACAGACGGGCTGATCTGTGGAAATGGCGGCCACAGGCTCGGGAAGAGAACGGTCGCGTCCACAACAACACCGCGGTCCTGCCAGACAGGGAGCAACGATCAGCGAGCTGACCAAGAGCACGCAGACAAACCAATTCCACAACCTCAGAGGCTTGGAGAGTTTCCTGCCCATGGAAGGCGGTCTCCGTGGCTTGGGATGGGAATGTGGCCGGCAACGCACTGACATTGCCGACACACGAGCTGATCTCTTCCGCTTCATCCTAGAGGAAATGCACGACCGATCAAGATCATTTCGGATCGATCGAAGCAACCACACGGCCCTCGCAGAAACAACGACGCGAGGTTTCGCCAACCCGCACAAAAAAGGCTGGCTCGTCAAAATCACTAACTTGGTTTGGGCTCATCACGGTGGAACGTGATGGCGACAATGCTCGACTGGGTATTCCTTCAACCGGGCATGCCGCGTTCGAGGGCGGCTTTGCCTTTGCGGCTGGCGTCGTAGGGGTCGGGGATCTGCCAGGCGTCGATCATGGCCCAGCCGCGGAAACCGCCTTCGCGGAGGACCTTGAGGGAGGCGTCGATGTCGACGTGGCCGTCGCCGCAGGCCAGGTGTTTGGACGTGCCGCCGTCGCGGAGGGTGCCGTCGCAGTCGGTGAAGTGAAGGTAGCCGATGTTCTTCACGCCCACGCGCTGGAGCAATTCGTGGGGCTTGCCGGTCGACCCGTTCATCAGGTCGAAATGGCTGGGGTCGTAAATCATCTTGAGATCACCCGACCCGGCCGCCTCAAAGATGCGGTGGATGTGATCTTCGCAGTTGAAGATGAAGGGCGGCTCGATCTCGAAGGCGGCAATCAGCCCGGCGTCGGCGGCGATCTTGGCCGCCTCGCCAAAGGAGCGCCCGAGACGGGTGAGGGCGTCATCCATGGTCTGATCTCGCAAGGGGCCGCCCGGCCACATTCCCATGCAATCGCAGCCGATCGCCTGGGCAAACTTCACTTGTTGACGGAAGTTGCCAAGCCACTCCGCCCGACGCTCCGCCTTTGGAGCAAAAGCGCCGCCGGCCGACGTCTGGATCGAGAAAATCTGCAGGCCGCGATCGCCATAGGCCTTCTTCACGGCCGCCACGCGATCCTTTTCCTCCACCCGGGGATAGTCGCCGGCCACCGGCCAGTTCGCAATCAATTCCACCCCGTCGAAACCTTCCTTCTGAGCGAAGGAGAGCACTTCGTCCAGCGGAAACTCCTTCTGATACTTGGCCGCCGACGATTCAAAACCGTTCAGCCCGATGGCGATCTTCCAGGCTCGCTCCTTCTTCTCGGCTGCCGAGGCGAACCTGGCCAGCGCAGCGACTCCGAGGGTCGTTCCGGCGTATTTCAGAAACTCGCGGCGGTACATGGTAGTTGCTCCATGGTTAGGGAAGGTAGCAGGCACGCTCCGCCGTGCCGTCCGCCAAGCAGACAATAAAATGTTCAACCCTCTGTTCGCCTTCGATCCAAAGGTCGACTTGCCAAATCATCACCGTTTCGCAGAAAGAACGTCTCTTCGTGTCCTTGGCCCGCGGCACGGCGCAGCGTGCCTGCCACTTTGCCAGCATGGTACGCCACGGGCGCTGCCTTTGCAAACGGTCTCGCCTTCGATCAAAATGCGTGCGTCCCCTATCCCGGGTCGTCCGTATTCCTGGAGCAGCCAATGCACCGTTTCGTCCTCCTGCTAACCTGCGTTGCTACGATCGCCTGTTCCGCTTTGGCTGGGAAGCCCACCCAGCGGCAACCGGACCCCAATCGCGGGCTTTATGCCATTTGGGCCAAACCCGAGCAGCAGAAGTTGCCCCTGGTCAAGGGCGGCCAGATCTGCCTTCAGTGGAAAGAAGTCCAGCCCGAGGCCGATCGCTACGATTTCGCTCCTCTCGACGCCGCCCTGGCCGAAATGCACAAGGCCGGACGTCCAACGACCGTGCAGATCAACGGCAACCTCCGCCCGGACTTCCTGTTCCGGCAAATTCCCCACCATCCGGCGAAGCTCTCGGTTCAGGTGCGTGACAAGCAGGGCACGTTGATGTTCTGGCATCCCAACCACGTCAAGGCATACCTGGGGCTGCTCGAAGCGTACGGTCGGCACCTGCGAGAATCTCCCTATCGGAGCATCGTCGTGGGTGTGCGGCTCAACTTCAACGCCATCGGCACGGAACACATGTTTGTCGAACCGGCTTATCGCGATCTTGACCAGTGGATCACGCCGCCGGGAGTGGAGCCGGGCACCGCCTGGACCCGCGAGGCGGCCGACGAATACCGCCAGACGGTGATCGCGGCCTTCATCAAGAACTTCACGCCGGAGGTGACCGTCTTCGTTCGCAACAACGTGGCCATCGACTGGGCCCTGGCCGAGCATTTTCAGGCCGGGCGGCTGGGACTGTTCCACACGTCGAGCGAGGTGGAGCCGCGAAGCTGGGGCACGGAGAAGCAGTACTTGGCCTTCCTGCAATACGCCCGGTGTGGCAGGACGCTGGCTTATGCCGAGAGCTGGGCCGACGCCTGGGGACGGCACGGCGGGAAGACTGATCCCCGCTGGTGCTCTCCATGCCAATGGAACTACTGGCGACTGCTGGTCGACCTACACTGCGGCGTCTCGTTTATCGGCGTTTACGGCAGCGACCTGCGTCACGCCGCGGAGCCTGAATTCAAGGCAGCCTTTCAATTCGCCAGGCGTTATGCGGGCTACCACGCCTCGCCCTCCGTCGCACCCGGGGCCTGGGTTGCCCTGCGGGAAGGCAACTTCCTCAAAGGCGACTACACCTTTCTCATGGAGCGGCTCGACGGCGACGCAAGCCGGCCGGTGGAGAAGGCAGGGCCCGACGACCAGCGTTACGGGGCCTGGGCTCGGGTGATTCCGGCCGGCGGGCGAGCCCGCTTCCGCCTCGACGATCGTTTCGCCGCCAGTCTCGACTCCGGCGCAACAATCCGCGTCGTCTATCTCGACGAGGGCAGGGGGGAGTTTCGCGTGGATGCCGCGGGCGTGCAACTTGCCGTGCCCATGAAAGACTCCGGCCGATGGCAGGTGACAGAGACCGTTGTCCCCTCCGGTTCCTTCCGCCGGCACGATCAGGAAGCGGACGTGACGGTGACGACGCCGGGCGATCTTACGCTGCACATGGTCGAGGTGGTTCGCGGGAAGTAGCTTCTCGCGTTTGCTCCCACAGGGCGACCCTAACGGGCTTAGTACTCGATCTTGCAGTTGGGCAATGCCTCTTGGAGCTTCTTCACGCCTTTGGACGTGACGTTCGTATGGCTGAGGTCCAACTCCGCGAGGCTTGTCAATCTCTCAAGATGCTTGAGACCGGCATCCGTGATGCGCAAGTTAAAAATCACCAAAGCCTCAAGATTCCTTAGCCTGGCAGTGTACTTAAGATCGGAGTCCTCGTATCTTTTTCCTCCGAGATGGAGGTATTTCATGTCAGTCAGATTTTCCAGCAACTCCACCTGCTGGGTATCAGCGTACAGTGTATGCACAACTCGTACTTTGAAGAAGAAGTCCGCCCCAAGAAGCTCACGCATGCCAGATGGAACGGACGGCTTCTGGGCATCGTAGATCGCGTATCCACCGATTCCGTTGACAGACGCCACTGCCTCCCTTTGCCTCCTCGCCCGCTCCATTCTCACAGCAAACCACGAAAGCGGCAGACTCAGAACCAGGATTGCGATTAGCAGTGTTCGCAATCGGAACTGGAACCAGCGGCGGCGTTTTGGGCTATGGTCAGCCATGGTGAGCAGCGAGGTTCTGGACCTTACGGCAATGATGATAGTATAGCATCGAAACGATTCAGGGCGTAGGGTGCGGCCAAGTGGACCATCTCAGGCGAGGTTCGTGTTGTTGAAACATCCTGAATCCTGAACACGCCACACAACCAACACGCGAACGCGGCCCACCATGTTCGGGTTTCCACCTGAACCGAGCCGCATCACCCGAGGGAATGCGGCCTGATTGAAGTGGAGCACCGCCGATGGTGGGCCGACACTTGCGTCCAGGCATGTTGCGCGTCATGGCACGGGGTGGCGCTATTCCGCTTCGACGCATTTCCTCCTGGGTCGTTCTGGCCCACCCTATGGTTTCTGAAACACCTCAAGTTCGGTAATCCGCACGATCCCCGGTTGACGCTCGGGGCCGAGGAGGCCGTAGACACGAACTGCCCGCACGTTGTCGGCCGAGACGGTGTGCTCGCGACGGACATCGGTGTTTCCCTTGACCTGGGCGACAGTTTTCCACTCCTCCCCGCACTGGATAGCGATCGTGTAGTCGCGGAGTTCGTAGTCTTTCTGGGTGTGGACCACAATCCGGGAGACTGCAGTTGGTTCTTCGAACGTCTGTTGCAGGTACTCGCCGGCGCGAGCGGACCAGCCG
This sequence comes from Thermoguttaceae bacterium, assembly GCA_963674575.2. Taxonomy (GTDB): domain Bacteria; phylum Planctomycetota; class Planctomycetia; order Pirellulales; family Thermoguttaceae; genus JAAYAY01. The sequence goes on along the minus strand of CAXXQT010000003.1, from coordinate 609,935 downwards.
TTCCAGGCGGCGTCGGTTACCCCGTCGATCGTCTCGTCGGGATGATAGCCGTTGTTAGAGTCGGTCGCGGAAGCGGAGGGAATCGCGACCAGGGGCCACTCCGTGGTGTAGGTGGTGGCCACCTCGGACAACGGCGGTGTGGCCATCTCCTCGGCCGACGCCCGGCCTCGGCGAAGAAGCAAAACCCAGTCGTCGGCAGAAGGCGGGGACGGAAGCAACCATTTGCCTTCCTTGTCGGCAGCAATGTCGTTGGCGATCGCGTAGCGCGTGCCGGTGCGCGGATCGAACCACCACGCAGAGTAGGGTTCTCCGGTGGCCAGCCCGTCGAGCGATCCCAGACGCTGCCGCGGGCGGTACGTGTAGACGACATACACCTGGTTGCCCTCGCTTGCCAGGACGGTTCCCTCCGGGTCGGCAAAGTCGCACCACGCGGGATCGGCCAAACGCGGTGTCAGCTTCCACCAGTCCAGTTGTTCGAAGAAGGTCCGCAGGTGCGTCATCTGGGTGGAACCGGGCAAGCGCATCCCCTCGTACCAGCAGTGGTCGGGATTGTAGTTGACACCGGTCCGGTCGCGGTGGTCCCATCGAAACAGCCACACGGCAGCCGCGCCGTAGGTGTAGCCGTAGCTGCCGCACAGCAACGACTTCCAGGCGACCTGGCGAACATCGGTATCCGTGGCAACGCGAGGCCCGCACTTGATGGCTTCGTACATGGCCTCGGTCTCGAGGAAGGGCTTGCGCGGAACGTAGTCCCAGTAGAAACGGAAATTCTCGAGCATTCGAACGCCCGAGTTGGTGTGTCCCCCTTGCAGTGCGAACCAGTCGTGCCAGGCCTCCTGCCCCCAGACCGTGGGCTTGCCGGGAAACATGTGCCCGCTGACAGGATGCCCGTAACCGTTGGTGAGAGCGAACCTCTCCGCGGCGGCGCGCCATGCGTCCAGGTCCGTCCGTGGAGGCTTGTCTTCGTGGTCGGGCAGGTTCACCTCTTGCGCCGTGAACCAGACCAGGGGGTGGGCGTCATACCGAGCCGCCACATACTCGGCAAGCCGGACCAGCGATTCACGCGGCATCTTGACGGACGTGCTGTAGAGCCCTATTCCCTGGGAAATGACGAAGCCGCGGTCGGCAAGCTGGTCCAGCATCGGGTCCATGACCTCGCGGAAACGGGTCGGATCGATGCAGGCATATTCGCTGTCGCGCCACCAATGACGGTTGTGTCCCGCGAAGTAGTTCTGGTAGACCGTGAATCCCTTGTCGAGGCGATCCTCGACCAGTTGCGTGAACTGGTCTCTTCCGTTGGCGTCCGGTGCGTTGTTGGCGTCAAGCCGTTCGTGGTCAGCCATCATCCAATGCGTGTCGCCGAGCCAGAACAGCGGCGTGCCGTCCGCACGCACGAAGTAGCGTCGGTTGGGCGAAACGCGGACGAAGCCGTGGACGTAGTTGGGATTGTCGCCAACGTACGGGATGCAGGCGAGCGTTCCGTGTAGGCCGTGAAGCCCCTTGTTGCCTTGGTCTGAGCAGGTCGTCTCCCAGCGCCACTTGCCCGTAGCAGACGGGGCGAAACGCACGCGCCACGTCCGGTCCCCGTCCCAAAAAGCAGGGCGAGTGATCACCGTCTCTCCGTTGCGGAACGTTGCCGTCACGGTCACGTCGGCAAAGGGATTCGTGTAGTCACTGGAGCTGGTGAGCGTGATTTCCGCACGTCGCCACTGTTCCACCTCCGTGGGAACTTCCAAATCCTGCCCACTTGCGGCAAGGCTCAGGCACCCAGTGAGAATGACGGCCACCGCCAAGCATGCTGTTCTTCTCAACGTGCAATACTCGCGGCCCCGCTCGGGCTGCCCAATTGCGGCCACGGCGCCGGCCGTTCCGCCAGCAACACGGATATCAAAATCCATCATCAATCTCTATCCCTACCAAAAAAACTCTCTGAATCACCCTGAATTCTTGAACCGGTCACACACCCATGGCGCGGCCGCGCTACGGGGCTTGGTGGCGGGCTGATAAAAAGCCCGAAGGAAGGGAGAAAGGAACACTAATCGGCGCTGATCAACACTAATCTTGGCTAGAGGCAGTTGACGGTGAGGATGTGTTGGCGAGGTAGAGTGACCTTGGAGGGCCTTGTGTAGGTGATTTGTGGACAAGTGTTCCTTCTTGCTCCTATTAGTGTTGATTAGCGAAGATTAGTGTTCTTTCTTCTTCTGGATGTTGTTATCAACCCAGCCTGGCGGACGGCACGGCGGAGCGTGGGTGCTACTTTTCTTGCCCCAGGTCGATCACGGCGACATCCTCTCCCTCCAATTTCATTCTGAGTTCGCCGGCCCAGCCATATCTGGTCTCGCTCACGAGGTCCCATAGGCCTGACAGGTTGTCGCCGAGTTTTGGGTCGAGCTTGATTGTCACGGTTCGCGGCTCCTCGCTGTCGTTGAAGACGGTCAGGTAGCGATTTCCAAAGCGTTCGACGTGGACCTTTTCGTCGCTGGAGCGGGCGAGGGTGACGGGCTGCCAACCGGCCTCGGCGACCAGCTTGCAGAGCGGCACGTATTTCTTGAACAGGGGCCGGTCGCGGTTGTAGAGTTCCGGCCGGGTGAAGTAATGGCCCTGGGAGGCGTTGTGGCTGAAGAAGCCGGGGAACATGCCGTAGGCCAGGGCACGCTTCATGTAGCGCTCGACGAGTTCGTGGGAGAACTGCTCGAAGCGGGTGTTCATGAGGAAGCAGTAGGGCTTGCCTTTGCACATGGCGCGGCGGTAGAGCATGTCGGCGTCGGACATGGGCTGCCACTTCCCGCGATGCCAGTCCGTTTCGGTGCCCATCACCTCCAGCAGCGGCGCCAACCAGCAGATCCGGATGGGCGTGCTGTTGGCCATCATGAGCCGGTCCATCTGGTGGACGTCGTCGGCAATGGCTCGAATGTATTCGAAGGCAATCAGCCCACGGAAGATGGCGGGTTTATGATCTCCGGAGGAGAAGGTGAGCGGCGTTTGAGCGGCGGCGAAATGGTCGCGGCGGAAGTCCAGTTCGGCCGTCACGTAGCCCTCGCTCGAATCGATGTACTCGCCGTCGAGTCTGGCCTTGGCCCCGGGCCCGTAGAGCCGCTCGCGAAGCTGCGGATTCCACTTGAGTCCGAAATCGGTCACGTCGCCCTGGATGCCGGGCATGCCGTTCACGCTCCAGACGGCCCCGTTGCACCAGGGCGTGTCGCGCAGTTGGGCCACAAGCCGGCCCGAGGCGTCGTGGAATCCGCTGGTCTGGAGTGCCAAAGCGCGGCGGTCCTTCTTCTCGTTGGCCAGACGCTCGGCCTCGCCCAGGGCCGCCTCGTAGGTCCGCGGCAGATCGGTCGCCATCCGCATCCACCAGGTCATGGGTTCGGTGTAGCGGAAGGTGATGATGCCGTGCTCGTCGTCCCAGCCGGTTTCGTTGTCGCCCTCCTTGAACTGGAAGCCGAAATCCTCCCAACGCTCCACCTCGCTGATCTTGGCAAAGGGCATCCAGAGGCCCTGCTTGGGTGTGCGGCATTGGAATGCGGAAGGGAAAGCGTCGTAGTAGGTGGCCAGGGCCGAGCGGAATCCCCACTCGGGATCGAAATGGAAGCGGCAGAGCCTCAGCCTGGCCGAGGGTTTTTCGGGCGTCAGCCCCAGGTCGTAGGCGAGAAAGAGTTCGCCGGTTCCGGAGTTGTAACCCGTCCGGAACACGGCCGGCCGGGCCATGTCGATTCCGAGGGCCGTGCCTTGACTGGCACCGGCCACGGCGGCGAAAGGATAGCGGGAGATCCGGCCATTGGCCCCGAGGTGGAAGCGGCCGGCTTGCATGTATTCCCGCTTCGGTTCGACAGCGACCGACTCGCGGGGATTTTCCAGCCACCGCAAGTCGGCGGGTGAGACGGGAACGGCGTAGACGAGGGTCACGGCCCGATCGCGACCGGTGGTGTCGGTGAGCGTCACGTCGAGGAAGTCGACGCCGCCTTGATTCGTAGTGGTCTGCTCGAGCTGCAGGCCGAGGGCTTCGCGATCGATTCGGACGAAATCGGACCCGGCCGCCACGTCGCGGACCTGAAAGCCGTCGCGCAGAGGCTGCTTGCATTCGACGGGCACTCCGTCGAAGAGGCTCGCCCCTTCGCCGGCTCGCACCACTTCAAGCCGTGGATTGCGAAACCAGGCCTTTCCCGCCCGACCGCGGAGCAACAGGTAGAACGACACCTGCCGGACCGGTTTGGCCGGCATAATCACCACTTCGCGGCGCTGCCAGTCGTGGCTGCCGCAATCGAAGGGCGCCGTCTGGCCCCAGAGGGGCGTGCCGTCGGTGTAGACCAGATCCAGGTAGAGGGCGTAGTCGGAGCCGGGCGAACCGTCGACTCCTTCGCATCGGCTCTCGACGGATGCGACAATCGGTTCGGGAGATGCTTGATTGAGGACAACAGATTGCGAAACGCCCCTTCGACCGCGGGAGTCGGAACCGTTGTCGCACAGAAACGACTCGCCCTGGCGATCGAATCCCTTCTCGTAACCGTGCCAGCTCCCGGGCCGAAGAAGGCTCTCCCCCCCGTCGGACGTACGAATGACCTTCTTGGCGACGGAACCGTCCGCAGAAACCTCCTCTGCCTGGACGGCGACGAACGTCCCGATCCCCAGAAGAAGGCAGCCGGCCAGCACGGTCGGGCAAATTCGGATAAAAGAGAACATGGCACACCTCCAGATTGGGCAGGTAGGAGACGGCTGGAATTATGGCAGAGTTTTTCGGCTGCTGCCAGCAAGCGTCTGCGAACTCCGGGCAAGGCGTTCGTTGCGTCGCTGGGCTCCCCCAGCCCGCGGAATGTCGCAAATCAAATGTTTTCCCGAGCCAATTCGGTCTGGATTGTGGTGTCGCCAGCGATTACAAGTAGAGAAAGGTATACGCAATCATTCCTTTAGGAGAGGCAATATGTCTGAACCGCGAGTGAAGCTTCCTCGACGTCGATTCCTCAAGTCGGCCCTTGGGGTCGGCGCCGCTTTGGCGGCCCCCCAACTGATCCCCGGCACGGCCCTCGGCATGAGCGGAGCCGTGGCTCCCAGCGAGCGGATCGTGATGGGCGGCATCGGCATCGGCAATCGCGGAGGCTACGACCTGAGCTGCTTCCTGCCGCAGCCGGACGTTCAATTCGTGGCTGTCTGCGACATCAAGGAAGTTCGCCGGAAATCGGTCAAGGCGACGATCGACGCGAAAAACGGCAACCAGGACTGCGTCACCTACCGCGACTTCCGCGACCTGCTGGCACGGGACGACATCGACGCGGTGCTGATCGCCACGGGCCCGAACTGGCACTGCACGGCGGCCACCTACGCCGCCCGGGCAGGCAAGGACATGTATTGCGAGAAGCCCTGCACGAAGAACATCTCCCAGAGCCTGCACCTGGCCGACACGATGCGACGGACGGGCCGCATCTTCCAGGCCGGAACCCAGCGCCGCAACCTGCCCCACTTCGCCTTCGCCTGCGAGCTGGCGCGCACGGGGCGACTGGGCAAGCTCCGCACCGTCTACGCCCACCCGGCCGGGCTGACCACCAAGAGCAGCGGCTGGCTGCCCGCGGAACCGGAACCGCCCAAGGAAGAGGTCGATTGGGACATGTACCTCGGCCCGGCGGCCTGGCGACCGTTCAACAAGAAGCTGCTCGACGGATTCAACTTTGAGAAGGGCGGCGGGCTCGTAGGCGGCGGCGTCCTGGAATGGGGCTCCCACTGCGTCGACCTGTGCCAATGGGCCGCGAACGCAGACAGCACGGCGCCGATCGAATACAAGCCACCGGAAAACGGCCAGGTCGTGGCCACCTACGCCGACGGCGTGAAGCTCGTCATTCGCAACGACGGCTGGCTGCCCCTCGGCTCCTGCCCGGTGCGGTTCGAAGGCGACGACGGCTGGATCGAGACGGGCGACAGCGGCAAGTTCGTGTTGAGTTCGCCCGAGCTGCTCGCCGGCCGAAAGGTGGCGGAAATCGGCGGCTATCCCGCCACGTTCCACGTGCGCGACTTCCTCAACTGTGTGAAGAGCCGCAGCCAGCCCCTGGCCAACGCCGAGGCCGCCTGCTATTCGCACATCGCCTGCCACGCGGCCAACATCGCCATCTTCCTGGAACGAACGGTGAAATACGATCCGGTCAAGAACGAATTCATCGGCGATGAGCAGGCCAATCGGCTGCGGTCGGAAGCCCTTCGCGCCCCGTGGAGGCTGTAGGAGTTGTTAGGGTTCGGGGTTCAGGGTTCAGGGTTCAGGGTTCAGGCAGGAAAGGTAGCAGGCACGCTCCGCCGTGCCGTCCGCCAAGCCGATCAACGATGCCAAGCAACCGGCGGCAAGGATGCCACCGCTACACAAGGCAGCAGGCTGAAGCCTGGACTCCAACGTAAGGCGACAAGCCCCGCAAGATAAGCAGACAATTACCTCCTGTTCACACGGTTTGACACCTGCAAGGATCTACGATAATGCGAATTGCTCGATACTCTCTTTTCCTGATGGTCATGTTGGCCATGGCCGTGCCGGTCGGCGCGGCGGAATCGCAAGACAGCGCCGCCCTGGCGGCGGTTCTCAAGTCCGACGCCCCGAAAGCGGACAAGGCCCTCACGTGCAAGCGCCTCGCCGTGTGGGGAACGGAAGACGCCGTTCCCGCCCTGGCGCCGCTGCTGGAAGACCCCGAACTGGCCTCGTGGGCTCGCATCGCCCTCGAAGCGATTCCCGGCCCGGCCGCCGACAAGGCGCTGCGTGACGCCATGGGCAAGGTTGATGGCCGACTCCTGATCGGCGTCGTCAATTCAATTGCCGTCCGTGAGGACGCCGAGGCCGTGGAAGGCCTGGCAAAGGTCCTCAAGAGCGAAGATGCCGACGTCGCTTCGGCTGCCGCGGCCGCCCTGGGTCGGATCGGAAACGCGGAGGCCTGCAAGACCCTTGAGGCCGCTCTGGGCAACACCCCCGAGGCCGTTCAGTCGGCCGTGGCGGAAGGCTGCGTCTACTGCGCCGAGCACCTGATGGCTGACGGCAAGATGGACGAGGCGGCCAAACTCTACGACACCGTTCGCCAGGCGAAAGTGCCCAAGCAGCGGATCGTGGAAGCCACACGCGGGGCGATTCTGGCTCGTGGCGCCGACGGCGTGCCGCTCCTGTTCGAACAGCTCCAGTCCGACGATTTGAAACTTGGCGAGATTGCGTTGATGGCCGCCCGCGAGCTTACCGGCGAAGGCGTGACCGAGGCGATGGTCGCCAATCTTCCCAAACTGCCGGCCGACCGGCAGCCGTTCCTGATCCTGGCGTTGGCCGATCGCGGCGACCCGGCGGTGCTGCCCGCCATGCTGGCGGTCGTGAAAGACGGTCCGGATTCGGTCCGCGTGGCCGCCCTGGCGGCGGTGAAGCGGATGGGCGATGCCTCGTGTGTCCCGGTTCTGCTTCAGGTGGCCGCCACGGGCGACAAGGAAGCTGCCAGTGCCGCCCGAAAGGCCCTGGAAGAGCTGCCCGGCGACGGAGTCAATGAAGCGATTACGTCCCGGCTGGAAGGCGTCAAGGGCGCCGAGCGAGAGGTGCTCATCGACCTGGTCGGACGCCGACGCATTCCGGCGGTGGCCGCCCTGATCAAGGCCGCCGGCGATTCCGACGACGCGATTCGTGCCGCGGCCCTCGTCGCACTCGGCGAAACGGTCGACCTCGAGCACGTGGCCGTGCTGATCGATCGGGTGCTTGCTCCCAAGAATGGCGCCGATCGCGAACCGGCGGCCAAGGCCCTTCGTGCCGCTTGCGTGCGGATGCCGGAACGCGAAGAGTGTGCCGCGCAACTCGTCGACGCCATGTCGAAGGCTGCGGCCGCCGAGAAAGTCACCCTTCTGCAGACCCTCGGTGCCATGGAAGGTCCCACGGCCCTCAAGGCGGTCGGCGACGCGGCCAAGGGCTCCGACGAGCAGCTCAAGGACGTGGCCAGCCAGTTGCTCGGCAAGTGGATGACCGTCGAAGCGGCGCCCGTGCTGCTCGAATTGGCGAAGAGCGACATCGGCAAGAAGTACGAGATCCGCGCCCTCCGAGGATACATCCGCATCGTGCGCCAGTTCCAGGTGCCTGAAAAGGATCGCGCTGAAATGTGCCGCCAGGCCCTGGCCGCCGCCCAGCGGGACGACGAGAAGAAGCTCGTCCTGGAAGTGCTCCAGCGCTATCCGAGCATCGGAACGATGCAGGTGGCCGTTGAACTGGCCAAGACGAAGTCGCTCGCCGACGACGCCAAGGCCGCGGCGTTGGTGATCGCCCAGCAGATCGGCGGCTCGGCCGACATCGCCAAGCTGCTCGTCGAGGTGGGCCAGAAGCCGGTGAAGATCGAGATCCTCAAGGCCACCTACGGAGCCGGCAACAAGCAGAAGGACGTAACCGCGATCGTCGCCAAGCGAGCCGGCAGTCTTCCGCTGATCGTGCTGCCTTCGTCGACCTACAACTCGGCCTTCGGCGGCGACCCGGCCTCCGGCATCGTCAAGCAACTGAAGATCCAGTACCGTATGGACGGCAAGCCGGGCGAAGCTTCCTTCAAGGAAAACGCCACGATCTTGCTGCCCACGCCCAAGTAAGCACTCGGGCCCATAACGCACCGCGGGGCTTGAGACTGAGCAGACCATGCCAGTTTCGAGCCCCGTGCTGCATTGGCACCTATTCAAGGAACCCTATCGATGCGATCCCTGATCACGGCAATCACGTTGGGCGTGGCGTTGAATCTGGTTTGTTCCGCTGGCGCCGCGGACCTGTCCTTCAAGAAGCTGCAACTGACGGACAAGTTCCTCTGCGAAGGCGCCTACTACGCCGATTTCGACAAGGACGGCAAGCTGGACGTGGTTTCCGGGCCCTACTGGTACGCCGGGCCCGACTTCCAGCAGCGTCATGAAATCCGGGCGGTCCAGGAATTCGACCCCAAGGGCTATTCCGACAACTTCCTGACCTACACGGGCGACTTCAACGGCGACGGCTGGGCCGACATTCTCTACGTGCCTTGGCCCGGCAAGGACGGCTCGTGGTACGAAAATCCGGCCGGAAAGTCCGGACCCTGGAAAGAGCATCCGTGCCTGACGAACGTGGGCAACGAATCGCCCGTCTGGGGCGACGTGACCGGCGACGACCGACCGGAACTGGTCTACAACATCGACGGCTTCCTCGGCTACGCCACCTGGGATCCCGCCAAGCCGGACGAACCCTGGACGTTCCACAAGGTGAGCACCAAGGGCGGCTACCAGCGTTACACCCACGGCGTGGGCATCGGAGACGTGAACGGCGACGGCCGGATGGACATCCTCGAAGGGGCCTGCTGGTGGGAGCAGCCGGCCGAGCCCAAGGAAGGCGAACCGTGGATCCAGCATCCTTTCAAGTTCGCCGACGCGGCGGCTCAAATGCTCGTCTACGACATCGACGGCGACGGGCTCAACGACGTGGTGACCTCCTGGCACTGCCATCTTTACGGGCTGGTCTGGTACAAGCAGGTCCGCAACGACAAGGGAGAAATCTCCTTCGAGCAGAACGTCATCCTGCCCATCGAACCGGACATGGAGTCCGACGCCCTGCGGATCAGCCAGCTCCACGCCTTCGACCTGGTTGACATGAACGGAGACGGACTGCTCGACTTCGTCACGGGCAAGCGATTCTGGGCCCACGGCCCCACGGGCGACAAGGAAGCCGACGCCCCGGCCGTCGTCTACTGGTTCGAACTGGTGCGCGATCCCGAAGGCGCCAAGTTCATCCCCCACATGATCGACGACGACTCCGGCGTGGGCACCCAGGTGGCAACCGCCCGGTTGAACGGCGATTCCGTCCCCGACGTGATCGTGGGGAACAAGAAGGGGACGTTTGTCTTCTTGAGCGAATAGCAATTCCGGCCCACAATCCCTGACAGGGAAGCGTGGGGCTAGCCAGAACTAACCATAAAGCCCGGCGGCTTGTCCGAAGTCGCCGGGCTTTTCGATTCCCCTGGCGAGAAATCTGGGGAAAAACACTTGCCGAGTGTGGCATTCTGCTTCGGCACCTGCTTGAATAATGGCAACGAGTCAGTACCAAGAAACCTCGGTCACATCCGACCTTAAACCAGGAGCCCCGCCATGACCACTCGCCGCACTTTCCTGAAAACGTCCCTCGCCGCCGGCGCCGCTGCAACAACGCTTTCCCTCGCCCGCAGCTCCCACGCGGCGGGAAGCGACAAGATCAAGATCGGCCTGATCGGGTGCGGAGGCCGGGGAAGCGGGGCAGCGGCCAACGCCATGAACGCCGGTCCCGACGTGACCCTCGTCGCCATGGCCGACATTTTCGAAGATCGCGTGACGGGCGCACGGGAACGGCTCAGCAAGATGAAGCCGGACCAGGTGGCCGTGGATGACGATCACATGTTTGTCGGTTTCGACGCCTACCAGAAGGTGATCGACAGCGTGGACGTGGTGCTGATCGCGGCCGCTTCCCACTTCCATCCGGCCTATCTCAAGGCGGCCGTCGCTGCGAACAAGCACGTCTTCTGCGAAAAGCCGCACGGGCTCGATGCGCCGGGCCTGAAGATCTCCATGGCAGCCGGCGAAGAGGCGAAGAAGAAGGACCTGACGCTCGTTTCCGGCCTCTGCTGGCGCTACGATCTGGGAGTCCGCGAAGCGATCAAGCGGATCCAGGACGGGGCCATCGGCGACGTTGTCAACGTTCAGGAGAACTACCTGACCCGGCCCTACATCCTGCGGCCTCGGCAGGAGGGCTGGAGCGAAATGGTCTACCAGTATCAGAACTGGTACCACTTCAACTGGCTCTCGGGCGATCAGACGGCCCAGCAGTTGATCCACAGCATCGACAAGGGCTCCTGGATCATGGGCGACGTCCCGCCCGTGAAGGCCTGGGGAATGGGCGGGCGGCAGGTGTGCCTCGATCCCAAGTACGGCGACCAGTTCGACCACTTCGCCGTCGTGTTCGAGTACGAGGACGGCCGGCGGATGTTCGGCTATTGCCGCGACATCCCGGACTGCTACAACACAACCTCCGACATCGTCTTCGGCACGAAGGGCACGGCATTCCTGCCGTCGCGTCCCAAGATCACCGGGGCCACCGAGTGGCGATACGACGGTCCCAAGGTGAGCATGTATGACCAGGAGCACAAGGAACTCTTCGACGGAATCCGCTCCGGCAAGTACATCAACAACAGCGACTACATGTTCACCAGTTCCATGCTGGCGATCCTCGCCCAGATGGTCTGCTACACGGGTAAGGAAGTCACGTGGGACCAGGCGATGAACTCGACCCTCAACTTCACGCAGAAGGAATACAGCTTCGACGCCGAACCGCCCGTCAAGCCCGACGCCAACGGCAACTACGCCACCGCCATGCCGGGAATCACGCCGTTTGTGTGAGAGGTGAATCCCAGCCCCCAGTAGGTTCCGGGCGCCGCACGGAACCCTGAAGTGGCAGAACGATCGTTTTTCGGAGACCGCGTGAACCGACAATGCACCGCATTCTTCGACGAAGCGACTTGAAGTGGAATGTCGCATAATTGACCGGCGTTCCGGACCCCCAGTAGGTTCCGGGCGCCGCACGGAACCCTGAAGTGGCAAGCCGGTTGTTTTTCAAAGCCCGCTTGACTCGACAATGCGCCGCATTCTTCGGCGAAGCGGCGTGAAGTGGAATGCTGCGTGATTGGTCAGGGTTCCGTGCGGCGCCCGGAACCTACTGGGTTACTGGCCAAACTGGAGTGAAAACAGATCCGCGTCTTTTAGTTCGATGCGGAGGCGGAGGGGCTTTCCGGCCAGGGGGGCCAGGTTGCCGCCGGCTTTCCAGGTGACGACACGATCGACGGTGTCGCCGAAGATTTCGTCGCAGTCGGCCAGGGCGAAGCCCGGCACGGCCGCTCCGTCGGGATGCTGCAATTCGACGCGGATCGTGCCGGCCGCCGAGGTGGCGAAATTGAGATGGAGGCGATTGCCGGCGAAGGTGATCGGCCGGGTGATCAGTTCGCCGCCGCTCATGGGGGCGTTGACGGAAACGAAGCCGTCCAGTCGCAACGTGTAGCGGCGCAGCTCGCTGCTGTCGCCGGTCCAGTAGTTCTCTCCCGCATAGAGGGAGAGTTCGTTCGGTGCGCCGGGTAGCGCTGATTTCGTTTCGACGGCATGCCAGGCGATGTACTGCTGGCCGTAATGCCACGTGCCGGGTCGCTCGATCCCCGGGCGGAGGAAGGCCTCGTTCCACCGTTTGAATTGGACCCCGTCGCGACTCGCCATGAGCAGGCCCTCGGTGATGGCCATGCCGTAGCGGTCCGAGGCGGAGGACCGCATGTGGCGATGCTCCCATTCGGGCAGGGCTTCCATCGATGGCGACCAGCCCCGCTCCACGTAACGAGTGGGAAAACCGATGAGCAGGTGCGGCGCCCGGAAGTAAGGCCTGATTTGATTCGTGTAGAGGTGCTCGGAGGGCGAGTCTTCGTAGACCAGGTCGGCCTCGTTTTCCCAGTGGATCAAATCGTCGGAGACAGCCGTTCGGATCGCCCGATGGCCGGCCGGTTTCCAGTTCTTTTCGTCAGTGACGCCCGCGGTGAAGATCCGCCAGTAGGCTCGGTACTTGCCGAGCGTAGGATCCCAAAAGGCCAAGTTCTGCGAATCGAAGGCTCCCCGTCCGGTTAGGATCGGCTTGTCCGTCATGGGCGACCAGTGGATGCCGTCAGGCGACTTAAAGGGAATCAGCCCGTTTGTCCCGGAGGATCGCAGGATCGCCTTGTAGCGTGCCTCGGGGGGAGCGGCCGGGTTGTCGTCTTTGAAGACGGCCGGGTGGCCCGCGTCGACTTTCAGGGAACCCGAGGTTCCGCTGACCATGACGATGTTGTTGGCCTTGGAGCCCCCAAACTCGTGGAGCCCTAGCTCGGGTTTTTCCCAGTGGATCCCGTCCTTGCTCTCGGCATAGCAGCAATAGAGCGGGTGTCGTTTCGTGTCGACTTTGCCCTGGGAGACTTCCAGATGCCAGGCCTTGTAGTACATGCGGTAGAGGTCGCCGTCGCGAAACACGCTATGGTAGCCGCTGCCCGTACCTTCCCAGGGAGCGTTGTGAACGAGTGCGATCTCCTGCGGCACCGGATGGTGAAGCCGCTGCTCGGCGCCGCCATGAAGGCTCTCGATCAGGAAGCCGTCGATGAACAGTTCGCGGCGGGAACCGATTTCGACGGGCTCTTTCACGTCCTCGGCGTGTGCTTGTCCGCTCGTGAGAACCCTGGCCCCAAGACCGATGGCGGTTGCAGTTTTGAGCCAGTCACGACGGGAGATGGGGTGGGCAGGCATGGTTGGTCTCCGAATTGTCGGGGCGGGGTGGGAGGTTCAACTCACAGCGTGCCGAGATCGTCCATCGCAGTGTGACGAACATGTAGCACGTGAACCGTCGCATCACGAATCGTGAAGATTATTCGATAGGGCTTGTAGAGCAATTGACGGAGTTCAATCACAAATCGGTCATTCTCATTCGTGTAGCCACATCGTTCGGGCATTGTTGCAAGCGAGTCAATCGCGTCCACCAACCCCTCATACCAGCGCAATGCCGTCTCCGGATAACCTTGATGGGCGATGTAGGCCGCTGCCTGAACGGCTTCGTCTCTCGCCTCTTTGCGAAAGATTACCTGATACCGCAACTGCCGCTACCCCGTTTTGATTCCCAAGTGTTTGCGAACGTCGGCCAAGACCTCGCTGGCGGGCACCCCGGGCTCACCTGCTTCCAGCGAAGCAATCCGTTGCCGCAGGGTTTCTTCCGCACTCAGCAGTTCGAGTTGATCGAGCAGTTTCTGATATGCGACCGCATCCTGGACCACGACTCTCGCCTTGCCGTTGACCGTAAGGACTTCGGGACGACCGGTTTTCTCCAGGCGGTCCAAATGTGTTCTGTGGTCGCGCAGGAATGCCGTCAATGGATGGATATCTTGGAGATCAATCATAAAAAACCTCGATGCCAGAAATCAGATAATTAGCATATAATTATATGACATCGTTGAATCAAGGTCAAGGTTGGCTACGCTCTTTCGCGAATTGGTGGTGGGACGGCGCGGCAATCAGGGCGACTGCGAACCGTCATGGGCTTTTTGGCTAAGGTGCTGGTCAAAGAACTCCAGCAGCTTGGGCAGGTCGATTTCGTGGGCGCCGTCGTGGACGTCGAGTTGTACGTTGTCGGGTTTGCCCATGTCGGCATAGGCGACGCGGATTTCCTTCATGGCCTCCTGCGCAATCGAAGGCGGAAACTGCGACGGCGGCTCCTTCCGGCCGTTCTGGCACATGAGTGCCCGGGGGGCCGTCATCGCGTAGATGTCGGCATAGTCGACCAGTTCCCGCAGGCCGGCGAACTTCCAGCACATGCAGTGGTTGTGCTCCATCTGGTCCATCCGGGTCAGGAACCCGCTGCTCACAGTGGCAACGATGCGGGGGTCCATGGCGCCGAGCCACATGGCCATCTCGCCGCCCAGGGAGAGGCCGGCGCAGCCGATTCGGTCGCGGTCCACTTCGCCAAGGAGAGGCAGGAAGTCGACGCAGCGCATCAGATCCCAGAGCCGTTCTCCCATGAGGGTGCGGCCTTCTTCGTAAACCTCGTGCTGGCCTACGTTCGCCGCGATGGTCACGTAACCCCGGGCGGCCAGTTCGGCGGCAAAGGCCTTGTAGATCCTCGCATTGTCGTGAACCACGCGTCGATTGCCGCCGTGTCCGTGGATGCAGACGACGGCCGGAACGGATTGCGAGGAGACCTTTGGACGTGTCACCAGCACGCGGATGGAGCGAGTCGGCGTGGAGCGGATCTCGTATTCCAACTCCGTGTACTTCTCCTTGTTGACCTTGCTGATGAGCTGCGGATCCAAGGCGAGGTCGGATTCGGCGGCCACGAGATCGGCCATCTTGAGGGTCTGAAACAACCTGGCTCGAAGCTCCTTCTGCCAGGCCATGGCCGCCTCGGCACTGCGCGACGTGTAACGCATCGTCCGCAGTTCCGGCTCGCCGCCACGGGCGGAGAGAGTTAGCCCGACCAGAAGCAAGACCAAGGGAAGCAACGTTCTCACAGCAAGGCTGATTCGTTTCATGTCAGACCAGTTCCTCGTGGTTCGATCGGTGTTTGGGGGGAATCACTGCGCCTATCGCTTCGATTTCAGTTGGGCCGTCAGTTGCTCTGTGAGTTTCGCAACGAGATCCGCATTGGCCGGGTCGCCGGCAACGTTCACGCTCTCGGCCGGGTCATTTTCGTGGTCGTAGAGTTCCGCAGCCACGGTCTCGTGCGTCGCATCCCGTTTCTGCCACAGGGTGAGCCGGTAGCGATCCGTGCGCATGGAATAGCCCATAATCTTGCTGCCGCGCTGATATTGGCTGATGGCGGTGGGCTTGCCGAGCAGGTCGGCGTCGTCGAGCAGGGCGGCAAAGCTCTCGCCTTCGAGATGATCGGGCAGCGGCAACCCGGCCAGTTCGCAGAGAGAAGGATAGATGTCGACGAATTCGACCAGGGCCTTCGTGTGGCGGCCGGCGGCCTTCTGTCCGGGGGCGGCGCAGATGAGCGGCGCCCGGGCGTCGTTTTCAAAGTTCGTGTGCTTGCACCACAGGCCGTGCTCGCCCAGCTTCCAGCCATGATCGCCCCACAGGATGATGATCGTGTTGTCGCGTAATCCCAGGCGATCAAGTTCTTCGAGAACGCGTCCCAATTGGGCGTCCATGTAGCTCACGCAGGCATAGTAACCGTGCTTGAGGGTGCGAGCCTGATCGTCGGTCAGGGGGCCCACGGGAGGAATGTCGCTGTAGGCTCGAAGTTCCCCCCAGTTCGTCAACGCGATCTTCGGAACGTCCTTGGGCGGGAAGGGGTTGGCGGCCATGGGAATCGCGTCGCGGTCGTAAAGATCCCAGTACTTCTTTGGGGCGATGAACGGGAGATGAGGCTTGAGGAAGCCCACGGCCAGGAAGAAGGGCTTGTCCTTCAATCGCTTCAGGGCGGCAATCGCCTCGTCGGCGATCAGCCCGTCGGAATAGCCGTTGTCCGGAACGTCGGCGCATTCGTAGGCCGGGCCGGCCATCGCGTTGTAGCGGGCGCTGGGCGTACGGAACGTCTTGCCCTTCGCCTCTTTCCGCTTCTTGGCAACCAGCTGCACGTTAGCCTCGAGGGCGTACATGGGCCGTCGGGCCGTTGAGGGCGGCTCCGACCAGGACTGCCTGTCGTTCAGGCCGCCATGGAAGATCTTGCCGAAGTTGATGGTGGTGTAGCCGTGATTTCTGAAGTGCTGCGGGAGGGTGACGACGTCGGGAAGGCTCTTGCGAAAATGGGTCGTCAGGTCGTAGACCGTGGTCGTGTCGGGGCGGCAACCGGTGAGAAGGCTTGTCCGCGACGGCGAGCAAACGGCCTGCTGGCAATAGGCCCGATCGAAGACGGTGCCGCGGGCCGCCAGGGCGTCGATGTTGGGAGAGTGAATCCCGTCCGTGCCGTAGCAACTCAATTCCGGACGCAGGTCGTCGACGGCGATAAAGAGAACATTGGGACGGGAAGCGGCGTCGGCCCCCCAACAAACGACAGGGGCTCCCAACAGGAAAAGGAAGCTCCAAAGCAACAAGGTACGGTTTGTCATGTTATCGCCACCCAATAAGTCATCAGAGAAAGCGGGCTTATCCACAGACCGCCCGCCATTCTCGGGTACGGAGAGGCCAAACTCAACACCCCTGTTGTGGCGGGCATCCGGAAGGCCGATAATAGCAGCGTCATTCGAGCCACAACGCCTTCAAGCCGTCAGCCAAGTCCCAGGGGGATACGATGACCATGCACCGCCGCTCGTTTCTGAAAGCCGCTGCCGCAACGGGAACTGCTTTGGCCTGTCCGCAAGTCTGCCGCTCAGGAGTACTTCAGGCCAACTCCACAATCCGAGTCGGCATGCTGGGGTTGGGCGGGCGAGGCTGGGGCGCCCACGTGCCCCGGATGGAGCGTCAGGAGGGCGTCGAGATCGTGGCCCTGGTCGATCCCGACGGAAGCCTGCTGGGCGGCCGAGCCGAAGCCTTTGCCAAAAAGTATGGCCGGAAGGTCGACACGTACGCCGACATGCGGAAGGTGTTCGATCGGGCGGACGTGGACGTGATTTCCAACGCCACGCAGAATTACTGGCACGGGTTGAGCACGATCTGGGCGTGCCAGGCCGGCAAGGATGTTTACGTGGAGAAGCCGGTCAGCCATTTCATCTGGGAAGGCCGCCAGATGGTGTCCGCGGCCAGGAAGTACGATCGCATCGTCCAATGCGGCACCCAGAGGCGATCGCAGAAGGGCGTGATCGACGCCATCGCCTGGCTCAAGGCGGGCAACCTCGGCAAGATTCGCTGTATCACGGCCTTCGCCAACAAGGCCCGGCTACCGCTCGGTAAGCTCGACAAGCCCCTGGAACTCTCCGACAAATTGGATTACGACCTGTGGTGCGGCCCAGCCAAGAAGCTTCCCATCTATCGGCCCAAGCTGCAATACGATTGCAGTTTTGACTGGAACACGGGTGACGGCGAGTCGTGCAACCAGGGCGTTCACGAGGTTGATATCGCCCGATGGTGCCTGGGTGTGGAAGAACTGCCCCGAAGGGTGATCAGCATCGGAGGACGATTCAACGCCGACGACGCGGCCGACGTGCCCAACACGCAAATCATCTACTACGACTTTCCCACCGCCCCCATTCTCTACGAGGTCCATAACCTCCCCAAGGCAAAGCAGTACATGGCCATACCGGAGGCCTTTCGGAAGAACATGCCGAACTTTCGCGGCGTGGGGACGGGGGTGGCCGTCGATTGCGAGGGAGGTTACCTGTCGTTCCCTAACTGTGTGGCCTACGACAAGGACGGGAAGAAAATCACTTCGTTTTCTGGCGGGGAAGACCACTTCGAGAACTTCATCGCGGCCGTCCGCGACCGGAAGCGCGAGAACCTACGGGCGGAGGTGTCTGTCGGCCACCTGTCCACGGCCATCACGCACACGGGCAACATCTCCTACCGGGTCGGGCACCAGGCAACCGCCACGGAGATCCGCGATCAGATCGGCGACGTTCCGCCCTTCGTGGAGATGTACGATCGCCTCCTGAAGCACCTTGCGGCCCACGAGATCGACGTGAGCCGCCCCAACGTCGTCCTCGGCGAGTGGCTCAATATCGACCGGAAGGCCGAGCGGTTCGTCGACCACGCCGCCGCCAACGCCCTGGCCCAAGGAACCTATCGTTCACCCTACGTCGTCCCGGAAATCCAAATGTAGGGTGCGGCCAGAGCGGACCAACTCAAGGCCCCTTCCATTCGACCCAGACAGCGTCGTTCATGTAGTCCTTGACGTACTGATACGTCATCTCGCCGTAGCGGAGGCCTTTGCTGCTGTTGCGAATCAGGAATACACCGCCGCCGGGTTGGGCGGGATCGTCGCGGTAACCGTAGAGGAGCACGCTGTGCCCGTCGCGGACCCCCTCGCGGGGCGCCCACTGGAGCACGCCGTTTGCCCACGTGGCCTGTTTGGGCCAGAGGAATCCTCCGCAGACCGGCCAGCCATTTTGAAGGGTGGCCTTGACGCCCGCGAACTGTTCCTCGTTGAGCCCCTTGTGGGGATCCCACGGCTTGATCCAGTGCAGGGCAAGATCCGTCTTGCGGGTCCCTTTCGCCTGGGAAAGAGCCTCGGCGGAAGGGCGTCGATCAGAATCGAACTTCTGCTTGTAAGGCATCGCCTTTTCGTCGCACAGGCCGTACTTCTCAAACCCGCTCCAGAGATCCGAGAAGAAGCTGCCGTCCTGCGGCTCGCCGACGACCTGGTTGGATGCCCAGTTCAGGAACTCGACACTCAGGCAGGGTTCGGGGCGTCCCGACTTGGCCAGGGCGAATTCGATCGCCGCGGTGAACGTGAAAACGGAACACGTGCCGCGCGTGCCCTGTGGACGGAGTTGCACTCCCAGTTCGTCCAGAGAGGAACGGAGATCCACCGACTCGGCGGAAAGGCCGGCCTGAGGCTCCGCCGAAACGGCGACGGAAGCAAAGCAAAGCAGCAGAAGAAATGCCGGTATGGCGTGGAGGCCGCGCGTGCGGAAAAGGAACGAAGCGTGACGGGAGCTCATCGTTTTGCAGGTCCTGCGTGAGATGCTCGGGCACCAGGAACGGACACCCATTATGGAGCAACTCACGAGCCAATTCAACGACTCAAATAGAAACCTCAGCAGCTCACGAGTTCGGAATCGGCCGGCTCGGCAACGGCTTCGATCCGGATGCCGTCGTGGCGATAGACGTTGTTTCCCCCGCGGTGCTTGGCCATTTGGAGGGCCTCCTCCAGGCGAACGAGAAGGGAGCCGGCATCGTCGCCCACCAGGGCGGCAGTCACACCGCCACTGACCGTCACGCTGTCAAGTTCTTCCACCGCCTCACGATAGCGTTCGCCGAAATAGGACGCACCTTCGAGGTCCGTTTGGGGCATGACAATCACGAACGCCTGGCTTCCGAACCGGGCCACCACGTCCGTTTCCCGAGCCACGTCGGTGAGGGAGGCAGCCAGTTCCTGGAGAATCTGGTCGCCGTGGAGATTGCCGTCCTCTCCCACACGGTGAAACTGATCCACTTCGAAAAGGGCGACGGCGAACTTCGTGTGGTACCGACGCATGGCGGCAAATTCGCTCGCCAGGGTTTCCTCGACGAAATGACGGTTCGCGATCCCCGTCAGGGGATCCACTCGGCTGCTCGTCATCTGAATCAAATGGTCGGTCTGTTCTCGGAGATGATCGTAGGAGGTCGCAATCTGGCTGGCAAGTCGAAGGGTTGGCGTCAAGATCGATTCCGCCTCATCGCCCAGCGACTTGAGCACGTCGGCCTCCCGGTTGCCTGAACGCTGCAGTTCGGCCAGACGCTGCTTGAAATGGCCAAGCCGAGCATGGTGACGCGAGATGTTCCCGCGGATCGTCCAAGCGATTCTCTCCAGTTCCTTGGCAATCTGGCCAGCCTGGCGGATCTGAGCGCGGGAGCGAACCGCCTGTTCCGAGCGGTCTTTCGAGCGAATCAGACCGATCAGGTAGCCGATGGCTGCCACGGCGGCCAGGGCAACGGTTGTCGGAAGTTGGATTTGAGATAGGTCGAGCATAACATCGGGCCTGAAGTCTTCTTGGATCGGGTGACCGATCTCGGCGTCAACCGCCGTTGGGGCGCCACGTGGTTTCGCAAAGGGGTGTCAGTATTTCGACCTCGAGCCAAGTCCTTTCATGCAGACAACCCCAATGGCCAGGGCGACAATCAGCGCGAGAAGCCACTCCTGGCCTCCCCAGCGATCGACATGTCGAAATACGGTCTCGATGTAGCGCATCATGGTCAGTTTTCCGAAATTACAGAATCGCTCCCAGACTGGGTCAGGGTCGCCAGTCGGGTCGGAGCTTCCCCGCACTGGCACCACGGCGATTTCAGCCGTCGCAACACGCGCAAAAGATTCCGGTCGTAAGGAAATCTAGCTTGCAGAATGGACGCAGGATCGATTTTGATGCCGCGAATTGCCACGTTGGCAGGATTTTTCCCACCTGGGGGGTGGCAGGGATGGTCCAACCAAGATTTGCTGAAAAAAGCTTGAGCTACCCCCGCTTGCAGACCGATTTTCGGAAGGTATAATTCAAAGTCTCAGAGGTGAGACAACCCACCTTATGGGGCCGTAGCTCAATTGGTCAGAGTACCGGACTGTCGATCCGGTGGTTGAGGGTTCGAGTCCCTTCGGCCTCGCTTTTTAGGGGATTTGCTTGGCGGTCACGCGGCCGCCGAGTTTTCTCCCTTCGCGAGAGTTTACAGGACATAAAGTCCTGTCCACTTTCTTCAATTTGGGAAACATGCGTGACGCGGGAGAGAGTTCTTCTAGGTCACGTGTTTTGCTGCGCGGGGGCAGCCCAATCTTCCACCTTGGCTGCTGACCGGCGCGACTTGAAGCGGATAGGGACGGGGCCTGGGAATTTCTACGTCGCCGACTGTTGACGTCCAAATTGTGCAACCCGGGCCCCGTTCCCATCCGCTTTGTCTTTTTGCCACACTAAAGTCTAGCTCGCAACTCGTCATTCAGCTCGCCGACGAGTCTTCGCCCCGGGGAACGACCACTACATTTTGTATTGCAGGTTCCCACCTCCTTGGCCTGCAACACTACATTTTGTAGTCGGCCTCGCCGCTCTTCGCCCGCTGGTCGTGCGTACATCTCCCGGACGACTGAGGAATTCCCCCGAAGGTTTTTTCTCCGGCCGTAAGCTTGTTGCGCCGCAAACGGTTCCGGCCGCCGGTATGCTCCCCAACGGAGAGAAATCCGGTTGGGTGCTGTTGACAAATTCGCCGCGTGCGTTTTAATCGACATTGCACGATTTGGAAGCGGCCCGCGTGGGTCGCAAATAACAGTTCGGCGAGTCAACCACGCACACTTCGCTCAACCACCGTCCACGCTAGGGACCGGCCGAGCGTTTCTGCTGGCGATTCTCGCCCCAATTGAAGCGGCCGTTCCCGAACTGTCGGTAGGCCGTTATCCCTAGCTGGCTCTTCACGCGTGACAATGCGCGTGCGATCGACGCAGTGACGTTCTGCGCTGATCGTGCGCGCTCACGCATGGAGGCACCGCGTAGACCGAGGGAGCGACATCATGCGGCGAGGGCCAATGCGCAATGCCCGCAGGAGGCGCATCGATGAGCGAAGTACCCAAAACGAATCCTCTCCCACGACAGCAGGACGACAGGCCGGTTCTCTCGGTCCTCGCCCACGACTCTTCGGACGCCGGCCATACGCGGCGGCCCTCGGAGAGCCTGTCACCGCAAATGAGGCTGCGCGAGTTCTACGAGACCTACGTGTTGCAAGTCTGCCGCCGCTCCAAGGGAAACGACGCCAAGACGATCGTGATCGATCGCACCGCCCTGAAGTACTGGGAGCAGTTGACTCGCGATCCGGCATTGGAGGAGATCGACGAGTACGATCTGTCCGACTTCGTCGCTGGCCGTGCCTGCATGATCATCGAGAAGGGACCGAGGAAAGGGGAGCCTGTTTCAGCAAATACGGTGCGGAAGGACTGCCGGCACTTGCAGTTCATCCTGGATCGAGCTGGACCGAGAACCCGGAAACGCCGCAACGCGGCCCGGCTGATTCCGGAGCCGCCAGGCTTCGATCCGCCCGAGGAAACGACGGACGGCGAGCCGCAGTTGATTCCCTTGAACGAGATCGGGGATTGGCTCTCCGTGTGCCGGCATGCGGACACGCCGACCCATTGCCGGATCAGGCCCGACACCTGGTGGCGTGGATTGGTCATCTTCGCCTACAACACCGCCTTGCGGATCGACACGTTGATGCAGCTCGAATGGTCAATGCTCGACGGAGACGGATGGCTGGACGTGCCCAAGCGGATCTTCAAGGGCAAACGGCACGGCGGCAAATTCTACGTGAACGCGGCTGCCCGAGCTGCGATCGAGCCGTTTCGTCATCACCGCTACGAGCGGATCTTCCCCTGGTACGAATGGCCATCGTCAAAGAGCTGGCTCCACGAGAAGCGGCGGGACCTGTGGACACTCGCTCACATTCAACGACCGGGGAATGGCTTTCATGGTCTTCGCCGATCGGTCCTGACTTGGCTCGGCGGAAAGAACCGTCTGATTGCCGATTTCGTCGCCGGCCACGTACGCGGCAACGACATCCTCGCCAGTCACTACGTCGACCACAAGCAGATCGTGCCGGAACTGGTCGAGCAAGTTCCCCAACCGATCTGGAACGTAAACGGGGACTTTCGGCAGCGGACATTGCCGGGGTTCGACCTGGCATAACGACTCTTCGGCGATCGCGGCGACACCAAGCGCCGCAGGCCTGGGCCGGGCGTCTCTCGACACCCCCAATCCCGGCCCGGGCCATCGCCGAGTTCTTCTTCTTTCGCGACGGATGGTCCGTCGTTGCCCGCGGGATTCAGTAGGAAGTGCCATTCCCGCGGGCGTCGTTCAATTGCGGATGGAGGTGATCGAGTCGTGGATCCTGTTGACACGTTGTTCTGCGCGGCCGTGCACTCGATGCTCGAACTGTTTGACCTGGTCGACTTGGACCGCGATCTCATTCGCGAGGAGATGGGCCTGGTCAAGGCCCGGTGGTCGGACGTCGTCGGCACGGAGTTGGCGACGCCCCAGGACCTGGACGGGATCGAGAACGCACTGGCGAAGGCAATGGGGATCGACTGAAGGCAGGACGCGTGCTCGGATGCGCTGAATGGAGGACGATTGCGTGAAAACCTCAACACTGACGTTGGAGACGTTGCACCTGTTGAGCGAGGGGCTGCGAGACGATTTCACGCAGCAGGTGGAGGCGGCCGTCGCGGACTGCCGGCAACGGCCGACGCTGCCCGACCGGCGCGAAGTGACGCTGAAGCTCGTGATCACGCCTCACCCGGAAGATCCGGACGACGTGTTGATCCACCCCGTGACGACGCGCAAGACGCCGGCCAGGAAGATCGAGCCCATCCGCGCTCGGCGGAGCCGGAAGAACCAGTTGATGTTCGACTGGTGGGGCGAGGACAACGAATAGAAGAGGTGCGGAATGCCGGACTTGGCTTGGGTTGGAGTGTGCCTGACGGGATGGGGCATCGTGAGCGCGTGCTGGCTTGTCGATCGCCGGCGGGCGGAGGTGTTCATGGATGCCCAGGGTAAGTTGATCGACGACCACGAGGCCAAACTGGAAAGGCTGCGGGAAAGGAACGCCAAACTCACGCGGTCGCTCGATGCCCTCGATGACTGGGGCCGGCCCCTTGTCTTCGGCGACATGGCCCGGGATCCGCTGTGCGTCACGATTCGGCTCATCTCCGAGACGCGAATTTGCCTGACCGTGATCAAAGCGATGCCTATTCGGCGGCATCAAATCGAGGTTCGGCACGTCGCCTGGTCGCCCAGCCCGCTGACGCGTTGGAAGGAAGCCGAACTGCTGCTCTCGGTCGGGAAGGCCGGCACGAAGGCGAAGATCGGGGTCGAACATCTGGAAATCATCACGGACGCCGTCCGTCGCTACAACGAATTGTTCCATCAATCGAAGGGAGTCGAAGATGCTGATCATGACCAGGAGGCCCGGGGAGAAGATCGTGATTCCGGCGCAGAATCTTCCGGAAGACGTGACGATCCAGGTCCTCGAAGTGAACGGCAAGCATGTGCGGCTTGGGACGCAAGCGCCGAAGAGCGTCGTGATTCACCGTCTTGAGGTTCATCAGCGAGGCAAGGGAAAGGAGGTGCCCGTGGAAGCACGCGACTCAGACACCCAGATATGACAGCCCCGCCGGGCAAATTCGCCGAGTGGAGCAGTGGTAGCTCGCCGGGCTCATAACCCGGAGGTCGCGTGTTCGAGTCACGCCTCGGCAACTTGGAGCGGTGAGCTGTGAGCGACGAGCTACGGCGGCCGCGGATTGCTTTGCATCTTCCTTTCCCCCCAACTCTTCACCCAAGGAGGTCCCATGAAGAGTCTTTCGTACGGGCTGGCAGCATGCCTGTTGCTGGCGATCTTGGCACAAGCGAAGGCGGACGAACCGCTCGTGGACCCGGCCCCGCCAGGCACGTGCGACAGCGGCGTCTGCGTCGCGACACCGGCAAAAGGAGGCTGTGCCGGAGGCGTTTGTCGCCGGCCGGTCGCTTCGGCGGTGGCCACGGCCGGCCGAGCTTCGGCGACCGTCGTTCGACGCGTCGCCGTCCGGATCGGGCGCCGTCCGCTCTTGCGGCGGCTGTTCTTCAGAACGCGCCAAGTCGGCTCCTGCCGGCGCTAGGTGCTCACTCGCCGGGCCGTCCTTCTCCCGGATGGCCCGGCGAGCGGCGTTTCGTGACGACCCATTTCGCAACCAGGAAGAACCGATGAACGAAAAGAAGCCCCACAACCCGCTGTTCGCTTTCCTGCAAGGGCATGTCTTCCCACAGCTCGGTAAAGCCCTCAAGATGCCGGCCGAGCACCCATCCGACTCCCTGCTTACAATTCCGATTACCTTGCACCTTGAGCCGTGCGAGCAAAAGGCGCTCGTCTTCGCCCTCCAGGCGGCCACGTCGGCGGGGCTGCTCGATCCGGGCCAGTACGAGGACGTGAACACCGCCATCCGGCAACTCTCCGTGCAGCTCGACTCGGTCACACGCACGGAACTGAGGGACTCAGCCGCCCAGGCGGCGGGGCGGCACAAGGAACGCCTGGCCCGCAAGCTCTTCAAGGCGGCCGAAGCGGCTCCGTCCCGCCAGTGAGGTGCGACGATGGGCAAACCGAGCAAGCGGAAGAAGAGGCTCCGGAAGTTCAAAGGGAAGGAGCCGGTGCCTTTCGTTTTGGGCAGCGAGGTTGTCGAACTCCACCCGACCGAAAACGGCATCCTCGTCCTGTTCCGGGAGAAGGACCACCAAGGCGGCTTTGGAATCGCAGCCCGCAATGTGATCGCCGCCGCGAAGCAAGAACGTCCGCCGGGCTGGGTCCCGAGGGCCGGCGAGGCGGTCTTCGTGCTGCCCGAAGACACGGCTGGAAAACCGACCGCGGGGCGACGGCGGAAGGGGACGATCGCGGCCGTGATCGAGCGGGCCATTGACCTCTTCTTCAAGGTTCGCTTCCCAGGTCGGGCCAAGGACCAGTTCGTGCCCTACGAACGGCTTGTCCCGCGCGACGCGAAACTGCTGGTTGAATGCGAAAGGATTCCCAAGGATGGCACCAAGAACTCAGAATCAGCTCCAACCCTCTTTTGACCCGTCGCGCGACATTGACGCCTACATGAGCGACAAAGGGAAGGCCTTGCGGCAGCGGGGTCTTCAGAAGCAGTCGATTCGACTCTACGAGCTGCTGTGCCGTTTGTGCCCGCCGGGAGAGCCGCAGCTTGTCTACGACCAACAGGCGGACCTGGTGAGCGATCTGAAGCGTCTGGCCCCCGGCGAGAGCGGCCTGACCGAGGGCAGCGTCTCCCGCAAGCTGAACCGCCTGGCCAGTCTCGGATTCGCCGCCAAGTCCGGGGGCGGTCAATCGAACTGCCCGCTCGTCGTCGACCTGTACCTTCCCGACCTGGTTGCCCCGAAGCCGCCCCGGCCGCGGAAGCCGGCCGTGGTCGTGAGCCCGTCAGACGAGCGGCAGGGCCAATTCTTCGACGGCGGCGCGGCCTTCCGCCTGGTCGGAGCGGACGACGAGCCCCCAAAAGCGCAATCGCTTGCGGTTTCAAAAGCGCAACCGCTTGCGCTTTCGGTCGGTGAAAGCGCAATCGCTTGCGCTTTTGAGCCGTCGCGACAAGAAGAACCCACCTCCAGTCCGCGCACACGCGTGCGGGCGCCCGCAGTCGACGACGAAGTCGACGACGATGACGAAGTCGAGTCGATAGAGGGTTTTTGTTTTGAGGAAACGAATGGGAGCGTCGCCGGCAGGCGCACGCTCTCCCAGTCCAAACTCCTGCCCTCTCCAGAGAAGTTCGGCTCAGCCGTCGACGGCGTTGCTCGCGATCTTCGCAGGTTGAGGACGCAACGAATTCGCATCCCGGAACCAGAACGGCGAGATGTCGAAGCCGGCGTCCCCCACTACGAGAACCTCTCGCTCTTGCTTCGAGCACGCCTTACGGTCATGGCCGGTCGCCTGGACGAGGAATGGTATCTACACGGGATCGAGTACGTTCTGGAGTTCGCATCGGGTAGACGCGTTGATAACTGCTTCAAGCTCCTCACGAAGGATTGGGCCAGGACGTCCGATGCCATGTGCGCGCTCTCACCCTCCCGAATGGGGCTGCCGCCCGATTGGTACGATCTGGCCGCGCCCAAGATCCTTCCTTTCGACATGCTCCCCGAGCGACTTCAGAAGCGACGGGCTCGCCAAGACACGGAATCCAGGAAGTCAGGCAAGGACGTTGATTTGGCCGAAATTGATCGGCTGCATCGCAAGTCGGCCAAGCGCCGGGCGGAATTGGAGGAGGCAAGACTCGTAAAGAAACGCCCCGAGGGCTCTCCCAACGGCGAGGAGCCGCAGCGGGAATAGACCGGCCGTCGATACCCGGGGCTTCCACGAAATCACGAACGGAGGATTTTTTGTGATCAGGCTTGCCAACGAAGAATGGATTACCGAGGCGCAACGGAGGTATGGCCCCCGAGCCCGCAATTGGCGGTTTCGGTGCCCTTCCTGCGGGCACGTTCAGAGTGGCGAGGACTTCATCGCCTTGGGCATGACGCGAGAGGAAGCGGCCAAACGGTTCGCGTTTTCGTGTATCGGCCGTTGGATGCCCGAGTGTCAGGATGCCTTCACCGGCGGGCCCGGTCCGTGCAACTACGCGGGCGGGGGCCTGATCAGGATTGCTCCCATATGCGTGGTTGTTGAAGACAAGGAGGTGTTTTGCTTCGACTTCGCCGACGAACCACTTGCCGAAACTCATGAGTCGGCCGCAGCAGGAGGGGAATGACCATGGAATCCGCATTGAACCAACTTCTCTCCGCGGTGATCGCAATGCTGGGCGCAACGGTGATGATCTTGCTGCTTGAACGTCACCGGCTGTGTAAATCGCTCGCCAGGAAGCAACGCTTCCTCGACGATTGCGTCCAGACGGCCTGCCCGCCTGTCGGATGGTGCTTCGGTCCCACGTTTCTGGCGATCCAACGCGACAAACTGTTCCGAGCGGAGTGGGATGCCCTCCAGTTGAGGCGTCGGCTCCGCGATCTCCAGGAGCAATACGATCGGGAACGGGCACGCAGTGAGGCGATTCTCGGCCAGGCGAAACGCTGGGCTCGAGAGGCGAAAGGAAGGAGGGTCGGTCGATGATCGAGACGACCTTCATATGCGACCTGTGTCGTCGCAAGCTCAATCCCGTAACGCCGGCAGGACGCTATCCAGAGGGTTGGGCCCTCACTTGGACCGGAGCCGGACGGGCGACGCCTGGTCCGGGGGCCAGACTTGAGCCAATCCGAAAATGGGATGAGTCGCCCGTTCACCTGTGCAAGGTGTGCGTGGAGGCCGTTCATCGGTTCCACGAAGCGGCCGCATCGGTCGGTGATATCGAACCGGTTGCGGAGGGCGCATCGTGAAGTGGACCGAGCACGACATCGCCCACCAGCAAACCCTGTTCGACTTGGGGGTCGATGATCCATTCAACGGAACGAAGCACCCCAAGCGGCCGAGCACGCCGGCATTGATCGGATCGGGCCCGGCCGGCGAGACATGCGGCACGTGCAGGCACCGTTCTCTTGTGCAACATCACGATCGGTTCTATCAGAAATGCGATCTCATGAGGCCGCACTGGACGCACGGAGAGGCGACCAACATCAAGGCCGCCTGGTCGGCTTGCCGTCTCTGGGCCAAGGAGGGCTGAGTGTCACAAACTGCGCTGGAACAAATCCGAGAGATGTGTTCCACTGGAGGAACCGGCCGCGATGCGAAATGCCAGACCGCGATGCCAACACGTCGCTCGCATCGCGGCCGCCCTTCTTCTTGAGGTGCCCCAACCAATGGCTCGCGCTCGACAAGGTCGCCGGCTCTGTTTCAGATGCGGCTGCAGCAAGATCAACAATCTGATGCTGGTCGAGTGGCTTCACGGCTCGGGCCAGCGGACGTGGACGTTGCACCCGCCGGCGGCCGAAGGGGAGCCTACGCCGGAGGCGATCGACGGCAAACGCTGCCCGACGGGCGTGCATGACTTCTCGCCCTTCTCTCTCGACGAAATGCTCGACAACGTCTGGCCAGGCGATCGGTCGGCGTAAGGGGCCGAAATCGGCCGATTCTTTGCCCCTCAGCACCTACCCTCTGAGTGCTAAATCTGCCATTTCGTGATGTGGGAATCTGGCCGAAATCGAGTATCCGGGTCCAGCTGTCACTTTTCGCGCTGGACTTCCGCCGGCGGTCCGGTAGGTTGGTAGCCGTTGGCATCGCGCAAGGGTAGCTTGCAGCGGTGCTCGCTCTTGCGTGTTGGTTGTCTCCCTAGGGACCGGGAAGGCAGTCCTCTGCACGTCGGCGATCACCAGAACCTCGGATCGAGAGGGCGTTTGGTTGATCGCGTCTTGTGTTATTCGGCAGGTGGAGTCCCTGTTGCGATCCGGTCGGCTGAGCCGTCGGGCGATCGCCAGGGCGGCCGGGATCAGTCGGACCACGGTGGGCAAGGTGGCGGCTGGCATGGTCACCTCGGCCGCCCGACTGCGGCATGAGGAGGCGGCCAGCCAGAAGCCGCTTCTGGAAGATGTTGAGCCCTTTCGCTGCCCGCGTTGCGGCGGCATGTCGGCTACGTTCCCCTGCGCGAAGTGCTATGTCGAGGCCGTCACGGAGGGCAATCGGCCCCGGACCAACGGCAACGGCCGCGTTGCGGTCGGGCTCGATCTGCTGCCGGAACACGCCCGACGCTATCGCGAGATCCGGCGACGAAGGGAGGCGGTGGCGGCCGATGGTTAGAAGGCAATCCCCAAACGACGGCGACGGGCTCCCACGGGCGGAGAGTGCTTGCATCGGCAACTCACTCCGCACCGGCTCCAAGTACCTTTCGATGGAAGCGGAGGGGCACCGGATCGCCACGGGCGACGTGCTTCTCTTTCGGGCCGGGACGAATCCGGTCTCCCAGCTGATCTCCGGCGCCGGCCGGGGGCGGCATTGCCATGCGGCGATCGCCACCTGGTGGAGCGGGGACCTGTTCTGCCTCGAGGTCCGCGAGTGGTACGGCGGGCGGGCCGTGCTGCTGGAACGTGAGGTCGCCAAGCGGCCCGGAGTAATTGACGTCTATCGCCTGGTCGACGAGCTGCGGACGCCGGACGAGATCGACATGTTCGACCTGGTCGCCAAGATGCGGCGTTTCGCCGGCGGCAACTACGGCTGGTGGAGCGTGCTGCGGGCCGCCCTCTATCACCTGCCCATTCTCCGGCTTGCTCTCAGGCCAATGACCGACGACCAGATGGAAAACGGCCATCCGCCCTACTGCTCCCAGGCCGTTTCTTATGCCTACCGCGTCGGCGGCGGCGTCGACCTGGTGCCCAACTCGGCCGACTGCATGACCGAACCTGCGGACCTGGCCCGGTCCGGCCTCCTCGAATACCAGTTCACCTTGCGGCCGTGACGGCCGTCCCACTTTCCCCAAGGAGTCGTTCTCGTGAAAAGCCGAACCACGATGTTCAGCGTGCTCGCTGTTCTTTTTGTTGCCGTGTTTGTCTCGCATCTTCCCGCCGAACCGCCCACGCAGCCGGAGGCCTTGGTTGTCTGCCAGACGCTCGCGCCGCCGTTGCCCACGGGCGCTACCGACCAGGCCGCCGACAAAGCGACTTCCGACAAGGACGAAGACGCCGTCGACGGGCTGACCTGGCGTGAGCGACGGAAGCTCGGGATGACGCGTATGAACGTGGCCCGGGTGACGATCCGGCTGACCCGGCAGGGCGGACTGCCGTCGACTGCTGGTTTGAGTGGCGAGGACCTGGACGCCGCCCGGGCCGAAATCAAGGACGCCGTTTCTGCCGAGATCATGGCGGAGAACCCGGAGGCCTGGGCCGCGTTGATCCAATCGAAGACGGTGCAGGATGGCGACGGCCGGGACTGGCAGGCGTTTCTGGACGCCCTCGCGTCGTTCTTTGAGCGGCTTATGCCGTTGATCGAGCAGCTCATGCAGTGGTTCGGTACGTTTGCCCACAACGCGATTCCGACGCCCGTCACGACCGTGGCCGATTGTGTGCCGGTCGTTTCCCCTCCGCTCACCCTCGCTGCCTGATTGCTCACTCCTTCACGTGATGGGTTCTTCGCGGCGGGGGTGAAAAGCGCCGTCAGATGGGTTGCCCTCAAAATGGGCTGCCCTGGAAACGGGGTTGTCCTGGAAGACGAAACCAGGCCATCTGCGAGTGGTCCCCGCCCGTGAAGAGCCGCTCTTTACCTTGGAGAATTGAATCATGCGTTTTCTTGTTTCCCTCTTGCTCCTGGCCGCGATCGCGGCCGCAGCCCCGGGCCAGTCGATCGACGGGCCGGACGAAGTCGACGCCGGCAAGCCGGTCTGGTTCTCGATCACCGACGTGCCGGAAGGGGCGTCGGCCGTGTTCTTTCCGACCGGGCAGTTGACCGTCGACGGCACGAAGATCGCCTCCAACCACGCCCTGTTCTGGACGGAGACGGCGGGGGCCTATCCCGTTTTCGGTGTGGTGACGACGGTCACCGTCGACTGGGACGCGAAGACCGCGAGCATCAAGCAGGTGCCCTTGAGCAAGACCGTGACGGTGACCGGGGAGGCGCCGTCGGGGCCCTTTCGTGAATCCCTACGACTTGCCGGACGAAACGTGGAAGGAGGCGGTGGCGGCGATCCTGTCGACGTCGCCCCCGAGGGACTATGCGACGGACCGAGCTGCCCGATTCAGTCGCCTGGCGGCCACTGTGGCGGAGGGCAGTGTCGGAACTGTCGGTGAGCTGTGGGAGCTGATGGCGGCCGAGAAGGCCGAAGGCACCTGGCCGGCGACCAAAACGGCCGTGGCCGGCGTTCTCCAGTCGCACCTCGGTGCGGCTGACGCAACGCTTGACCAGGCCGAGGCGAAGGAGCTGCTCGCAGCGATCGCCTGGGCAATCATGGAGGCCTCACGATGAGTCGGTTCTTGGAACGCGAATTTGCCAAACTCGGCCGGCCGCAACCGGTCGACGAGCTGTTGCGCCGCGGCGTCCGCTACGCGCCGGATGCCGAGCCGAACTTCGGCTACGCCTACACGGCCCCCCGCTCGCCCCTGGCGGCCCGGCCGGTCGCCGAGATCGCGCCGCATATCCTGGGCCAGGAGCCGCAGGACACGGTCCTCTGGCCCTACCTGTTCCAAGTCTTTCCCGACTGGACCTGGGGCGAGCAACCGACCGGCGATTGCACGCGATGGATGAAGCAGCACGAGCTCGACGTGCTCTACGCGTGCCTCCACGCGGCGGGCTCGATCGAGGCCCCGGAGGCCCAGGTGGCCGGCGAGGCAAGCTATGCGTTGGCCAAGTGCGAATTGGTCGACTCCTACCGGTACCACGGCGCCGGCTCGACGGGCTGGGCCCTGGCCAAGGCAACTCGGGATTTTGGGCACCTCTGGCGAAAGCGTTACGTGGTCGACGGCGACGAGTACGATCTGACGCACGAGACGGACTACTCGATCCCTTGGGGCGACCGAGGCAAGGGCCTGCCTGATGGCCTGGAGCCCTTGGCGGCCGAGAACCGCTCGGGCGATTTACTCGAGGTCGCTTCGCCGGAAGAGGCTGGCAAACTGATCCAGGCGGGCTATTCGTGCGACTACTGCGGCTACACGTACTGGGCTCGCGAGCGAGGCG
Source organism: Thermoguttaceae bacterium (assembly GCA_963674575.2). Taxonomy (GTDB): domain Bacteria; phylum Planctomycetota; class Planctomycetia; order Pirellulales; family Thermoguttaceae; genus JAAYAY01. Next base: position 577,772 of record CAXXQT010000003.1, on the reverse strand, counting down.
AGGACGGGATCGGCACGCGGTTTTCGAGCGGTTGGCATGCCATCACGGCCACTGGCGTCCGCTGGGACGACGACGGCCAGGTCCTGGCGTTGTGGATCGCCAACACGGGCCACGGCAATCACTGCTCCGGACCTGTCGGTCCGTTTCCCGTTCCGGACGTCTACGCCGAGTGCGGCGGATGGGTGCCCCGCAAGCTCTTGGAGCCGGTCTATTCCGCCGGCGACTGCTACGCCCACACCGTGATCGGCACGCCTATCCAAAAGCTCCCCGCCTGGGACGAGGCCTTAGGCTGGCTGTAGTTGCGGACGGATCGGCCTTGCCATGACCAGAGAGGAATCCGAATGGCAGACGCAGCGTTAATCACCGAGCTTTCGACCGACCCAGCCGGGATCTACTCGGGGTGTGCGACGGCTGCCGAGTATTGGGCCGCCTACACCGCCGAGTCAATCACGGAGGTGTATCAGCGGTTCATCTCGCTCCGCGCCTGCGCGGCGTTATTGACCGACACCGAATATGCCACGTTTAAGGCGATGCTCACGAGTGCCGCTACGTCGAGCGTGCGGGTGGCCGACATGGTCGCGATGCTGATCCAGCCGTGCGCCGACTCGGGGGACACTGGAGGCCTCGATTTTGGCTGTGACGGTGTCCGGGCGATGATTGACCAGTTCGGTGCGATTGAAGGAATGGCGACCGCCGCGGCCGCGCTCAAGGCGCTGGCCGAGCGGACTGTTAGCCGCAAATCGCAACTCGGCCAGTCGTGGCGGTTGCTCGATTTCATCCGTGCCGTGAGGGAGATGCAGCAATGAGCGCGAGTGGATTCAATTGGGGCGCCTACGCGTACCTGGGTTATTCTTCCGGAACCGACATCAACGCGATCGCGGTGGCCGACGCCGGATCGTTGACGAGCGATGAGATTGACCTGGACGGCTATGCTGCTGCCGAGGTCGGATGGTCGCTCACTGAAGACGACACGGGCCCGACTGACGGCGACGTGTACTTCTACGTCTGCGGCGAGGGAGCGGCCGGGTACGAGACAATCGACGATGACCCCATGCAGGCCGCTTCGTTCGCCATGGATCAGAACGCCACTCGCCACGGGTGTTTCACGCTTGATCCGGCGCAACTCAAGACTTGCAAGGTCCTCTGTTGCAACGATTGCGGACAAGAGGTCGCTCTCACGCTCAAGATTCGCTACGCCACCTTCGACGCCGCTTGATTCCTCATGGCCAGTCTTAGCCGCCACCGCTACTGCGACGTGCGTCCGGACAACTGCCGCCTCAATCGGCGGAGTCCGCTGTGGTCGTCTGCGCAGTTCTTGGGGCTGGGGCAACATGCCGACGGCTGGCGGTACTTCAACTCGCGCGTTCGCGGCCCCAGGGGGCCGCACGGTGTCCTGACGAATATGTCGCCGGCGAGCGATTGGGGATGCGACGACCGCCGCTACGTGTCGCTAGATGGCGTGGACGACTACGTGTCGTTGTTTCTTGATCACGCGTCCTACACCTGCACACCTGACGTATGGAAAACGCTGTCTATTCGGTTTCGGTCGGCTGGCGGCACAAACGGCGTGCTGTTTGGGAATCCGTCTGGGTACAACACGTCTCTCGTACGCACGTATGGGTACGGGTTGTCGGTTAAGAGTGACGATACCGTGAGATTGACTGCCGGCAACAACGACGGCACCTGCTACGACAACGTCTATGCCTCGTTTAGTGTGAATGCGTGGCACACGGTCACGATCACGGTGACGGGTGCGGGAAGCGGGCAGACTGCTCGGCTCTACTTGGACGGAGTCCTTGAGGCCTCATGGACTGGTGACGTCGAGTACTACAGTTGGTATGCGGACTCAGCGGCGATCGGTGTTGGAATGGGCACATCAAACGTGAATGGGCTGTATTTCCCTGGGGACGTATCCGATGCCATGGCGTTTAGCGAGGTGCTGAGCGATGCCGTGATCCAGGACATGCACGAGCCGGCCAACACGATGCTGAGAGTCGGCACTGAGGCGCTCATGATGCCTCCGTCGCGAGTCCTGTGGCCGGCGGCGGTGGCTGGCAGTACCTACCCGTCCACTATCGAATTGCCGGCGATTTACATCACGATCTAGCGGAGATTCCAATGTCGAATGATCTATTCAACGAGGGCCACGCCGGGTTGTTCCGCGGCGCGACGGCGATCGACACGGCCACCTATCTCGCGGTCCTGGAGTCGTCCGACTCGACCTGGACGCCGGATCCGGACAACGATTCGCTGCTTGACCAGGCGGGCTTCGACGAAATCGACGTGGCCAGCTACAGTCGGCAGACGATCTCCAGCGTGTCGATCACAGCGGACGACGGAGACAACACCGTCTCGATCGATTGCGGCGACGTGGCGTTCGGCAGTCTCGAAGCTGGGCAAACCGTGAAATCGGTCATCGTGGCTCGTGATGACGGCGGCAACCTCGTGCCGGTTCTGCGCATCGACACTGACAGCGGCGGGCTCCTGCCCCGTGCTCTCGGCGGCGGAGCGTTCACCCTCACCATTGCGGCCGCCGGTCTGCTCGTTGGCCAGAAGAGCACCTGATGCCGATTCCCTCACCTACTATCGTCGACGGAACCGCGATCGCCCTGCCTGCCACGCAGTTGGTGATCTCGCAGTCCGTGCCGACGGTGGTGTCCGGGGACGTGATCGAGGTGCCGGCGACACAGATCTCGATCGGCAGCAGCACGCCTAAGATCGTCGACGGCACGGCCGTGGCGTTGCCTGCGATCGAGGTTGGTGTATCGCCCTCGCCGCCGGCCTTGGTCGACGGCACGGTGATCGAGCTGCCTGCCGTGGAGATAACGGTAGTCGTGGCTGCCTGCGGCCTGGATGACGGGCTGACGATCATCGGATTAACGAGTGAGGCGGCGGCGATCGGCGGCGTGATCGTGTCCGGCGGGCAAGTTGCAGGATTGATCGTGGAGGTGTGAGCCATGGGCTACAGCGTCTACCAAGACACCGTCGGCAAGGATGCGATGATCCCGTTGCGGCGACGTGTATTGGTGCGGCATGACGACGGGACGACTGCCTACCTGGCGCAGGCAGATGTCTCGGCCGCAAGCTACACGGTCCACAAACGCTTAGCGGACGGAACGCTCGAAGCGATTGAAGACCACACCGACATTGAGCTCGACGTGGCTGAGACGATCTACGACGACCTGCAAGACTGGGATGCGGACGCGACCGGCTTCAACGTGGAGGTCGTGCTCTCATCCGACCTGGCATCGCCGTTCACCGAGTGGGGAGCCGTCTACCTGGTACACGTGCAGGTAGAGCTTGTCGACGGACTTGTCGACGGCTTTGGCTGGCTGCTTCGGACTCCAAGCCTGTGAGGAAATCATGACCATTGCAAACTGGATCGCCCTCGCCGTCTTCGTTCTAGCGGCCCTTGGCATGGGCGGCTCGATCCTCTGTTTCCTCATGAAGATTGCCGAGCGTCTCGGCACGGTCGACGCGTCGCTCAAGCAGATCGCCAAGGATCTCACAAACAATCAGACGGAGCACCACGAGCTCTACGCGGCCGTGGGGGAGCAACGCACTCAACTCGGCGAGCATCACGTCCGGATCACCACGCTGGAAGAGGCCCGGCGGAGTGAGTCTCGGCACCCCAATGGGGGATGAGATTTTGCGGGTCCTTCCTGGCAAAAAGAAAGCGCCAAGGGCCCAGGGAACAGTGGGCGTGTTCGGTAATGTTGGTTGGTTGGGCAGCAGGGCTGCCGACCAGTGCGAGCTACCGCTCGGTTGCCCAAACTACCAGGTGGCCCCCCACTCCAAAGTCCCGTGCGGCGTCCGGGACCGATCTTCTCCAGCGTATATCGGAAGCCAGTGACACAAGCGAACGTACCTGACGACGACAACCGGCGGACTGGCGACAAACACCGCGATGCCGAGCGGGCCAGGCGGCGCGAGTCGACCAAGGCCGCCCAGGACGTGGCGCCGATTCCGGGCCCCGAGGTCGAGGATCCGAAGCGCCGAGCCCGGGCTGAGAAAAGTCTCCGCTTCTTCGCCGAAAGCTACTTCCCCGGCGCGTGCCATTGGAACTGGTCGAAGGACCATCTGAAGGCGATCGAGTCGACCGAACGGGCGATCCGCGACCGGCTTCTGTTCGCCCTGGCCATGCCCCGCGGCTCGGGCAAGAGCACACTGTTCCGGATCGCCGCCCTCTGGGCCATCCTCACGGGCCAGTGCCGGTTCGTCTGCCTCATCGCCGCCACGGCTGACAAGGGCAAGGTGTTACCGGCTCCACTCTGATCGTAGTTTGGGCGTGATCTTAACCGAACAGTCGTCGAAGTTCGATTGTCTTATTACACCCGCAATTCGGCAATCCCCCGCCCCTCGCCTGCTGTATCCCGCACCCCGCATCTTTGTTAAAACATCGTACCCCGCGCAACCCCGCCCCTTTTTTCGCGCGGTTGCGTGGGCTCTTCGGTTTGACGGACACCCTGAGATGAGACTTCGGATGGCGACGCGTGCAGAATAAATCGGTGTGTAGGCGGATTTGCGGCTCCCGAGAGGAATGTGAGGCGATCCTTGCCAAGCTGAAAACGACGGCTTGCCCCCATTGCAAACGCGTTGGAAACTTGATCCGGCATGGCTGCCTGCGCGGCTATGATGAGGAACATCCGCGCCAGAAGACCGTCCGAGCATGGCGGATCTTCTGCAGCAATCGAAAGCGGGCGACCGGTTGTGGACGGACTTTCAGCGTCTGGACGGCCGACAAGGTCAAACGCCTGCTGCTGACCGCCGATGCTCTGTGGACGTTCTTGAAACAGGCGGTTGTCAGCGGCAATAAGTTCCAGGCCTTCCGAAATCTCAAGAGTGGACTGAGCGATTCGGCGCCCTACCGGATCTGGAAACGCTTTGGCGAAGCCCAAAGCGCGATCCGCACGGCGCTACGCGGCCTGTGCAAGCCGCCGGAGGTTGATTCCGAGCGACCGGCGGAGCTTACACTCGCTCATCTCGAAGCCGCTTTCGCCGATCCGCCTTGTCCGATCGCCGCCTTCCAGGTCCGGCTGCAAACCTTCTTCATGTAATCTTACCTTCCCGGCCGGCCCGTCTTCTTGCGGGCAAGCGCGTGGTCCACATGGCGTCTGCAAGGCCGCCCGGACGGGCCGCCCTCGCCATCGGTGATGGTTGATCGGATCGAATTCCCATCGCATGTTTCGCCGGCCGCCGAACCGTGGCGGGCGAACAACACAACACGACGATGGACGGGCTGATCGCGACTGGCGTAGACTCACGCTCCCATGAATTTCACGGAATTGTTGCACGCGAAATCAGCAAGGAGCGACCGAATGAAGCGACCCTCGATCTACGTGAAGATGAAAGTGCTCGGGGCGATCGACGTCGTCGAAGGCAAGACCCGTCACGAGAGAATCCACAACGTGGCCCAAATGACGTTCTTCGACGAGGAGGGCGACCCGCACCGGTTCACCTGGCGGACCATCCAGACCTGGCACTACCGCTACAAGAACTGCGGGATCACCGGAATGACCAACAACTCGCGGGCCGACAAGGGGGGCACGCGCAAGGTCACGCCGGAGGAAGTGCTTGAGGCCATCAACTCGGCATTGCCCCATTTCCATCAGAAGAAGCGGAAGAAGCCCAACAAGTCGGCCATCTACCGCTTCTGCATCGAAAAAGGGCTCTTGCGGGCCGACCAGATCGCGCTGACGACCTTCTGCCGGTTCGTGCGAGAATACGAACTCCTCAAGAAGGACGTCGGCGACAACAAACGTCGCCTCGCCTTCAGCATGCAGTACGCCAACCAACTGTGGCAGGCCGATACGATGTTCGGCCCCCTGGTCCAGCGTCGGCAAGCCAAGTTGATCGCCTTCATCGACGACGCCAGCCGCGTGTTGTGTCATGGCGAGTTCTTCTTCGACGAAAACGCAGACTCGATGATCAAGGCGATCCGGGCGGCCTTCTACAAGCGGGGCGTGCCCGAGCAACTGCTGGTCGACAACGGTTCCATCTATTGCTGCCAGGAGATCACGCTCATCTGCGCGCGCGTCGGCTGCATCCTTCGCCATACGGCCGTCCGGGACGCGGCCGCCAAGGGGAAGATCGAGCGATTCTTTCGCCGTGTGCGAGACCAGTTCCTCGTTCGCAACCTCGATCTCTCGTCGCTCGAGCAGCTCAACAAGCAGTTCACCCAGTGGGTGGAACAGGAGTACAACGCGACTGAACACTCCACACTTGGCATGAAGCCGATCGACCGTTTTGGCGTGGACCTCTCCCGCATCCGTTTCCTCTCTCCCTCGGAGGACACCGACGAGCTGTTCTACGCCGAGGCCGTTCGCACCGTCAAAAAAGACAACACCTTCAGCTTCCAGGGCGTCCGTTATGAAACGCCCGTCGACCTGCGCGGCAGGAAGGTGGAAATTCGTCACGAACGCAGCCGGAATGGGCCGGTGGTGATCTACGACAAGGGGCGGCGCATGGGCCCGGCGAGACCTCTGGACGCCGTCGCCAACGGCCTGCGACGCAGACGCGAGTCAACGTAGGGCGGCAGGGCCGCTCGTTCTTGTTGCCAATGAATCACCTTTCTTGTGAGGACCAACTCTCATGATCCGCACCTATTTCGGCCTGACTGAGAATCCCTTCGCACTCCGCGAGATCGAACTTCTTGAGCACCAGCAGGAAATCTACGACACGCTCGGGGTCCATTGCCGGCAAGGCGGACTGTGCCTGGTCGTCGGAACCCCCGGGACCGGAAAGTCCGTGATCAAGGAGTCGCTCAAACGGCTCCCGGAAAAGCAGTACCTGGTGGCCACCGTCGCACGGACCCTGCACACCTACACCAACACGGTCAAGATCCTCTGCGAAGCCTTTCGAATCGAGTTCGAAAGCTCCGCCTTCAAGTGCGAACATCGGCTGATCGAACAGGCCTTCAGCCTGAATCACGCCGGCAAGATGCTCGTGACGATCATCGACGACGCCCACCTGATGGACATGGCCAACCTCCACAAACTCCGGTTGCTATTCGAGGATTTTCCGAAGAACCACAACCTGATCCTGATCGGTCAACCGGTCCTGCTCACGAACCTGTCGCTGGCGGTCAACCAGGACCTGAAGAGCCGAGTGACCTACTCGGTCATCACCAAGCGGCTTCATCCCGGCAGCATGCGCGGCTTCATTCATCGGGAACTCGACCGCATCGGACTGGCCCACAGCGCCTTCACCGAAGCCGCCACCGAGCTGATCATTCGCTCGGCCGACGGGGTCTTGCGCAAATGCCGCAATCTCTGCCTGGCCAGCATGCTCGAAGCGGTCCGCGCTTCGGCCGGCACCACGATCGACATCGACCTGGTCAACCGTGTTCTGCTCCAGCCTCACTGGCGGAAGGAAACCGACATCACCGATTTCTGAATACCTGTCCTCCCCCTGTTCAAAGGACCATCGTCATGATCTCCAAGGAACTCCTCCGGGCGATTCGGAACGAACTGCCGATGAGCGTCACCCTTCGCCAACTCGGGCGCCAGGGGCCTGCCTCCAAGCAGTTCGAAGGCTACTTGCGCTTTATCTGCCTCGGATGCGGCGAGTTTCGTGCCACGGTGAATCCCCGCAACAACCTGGCTCACTGCTTCCGTTGTGGCCGCAATTTCAACAATATCGACCTGCTGATGGCCCTCGGCTACGAATTCCCCGAAGCCGTCGAAGTTCTCCAGCAATGGCTCAGGAGCTATCGCGAAGAGCGCACGACATCCAACACGTAACGAGCCCACTCGGTCGTCCCGGTCCGAATCGCAGACTTCTCGCACCGATCGTTTGAAACGATCGGTGCGACGTTCGATCCTGCGCTGATATCAACAGCGATCAGGCCGGGACTGTCGACGCCGTCTTCTCCAGAATTCTCAACAATTCGGTACAACCCCGTTTTCGGCCCCCAAATCTATACAGCCATAATTCGGTCAAAAGTGCGATGGCAATTCGGTCGGGCACACCCAGAAGCCGCTCGAAGTGATGGAGTGGCTCCTCGAAATCAACACCGGCCTGGTCGTCGACCCCTTCGTCGGCAGCGGGACTACGATCCTAGCCGCCGACAAGCTCGGCCGACCGTGTTATGCAGCGGAGATGTCGCCGGCGATTGCGGCGGTGTGTTTGGAGCGGTTGGCCGGGGTGGGGAAGCGGCCGAGGGTGAGGGAGTGAAAGGCAGCTGGTAACGGGCCCATTCGGCCGTTACCACCGAACCGCCGGCTTCTCACACCGATCGGCTCAGATGACCGGTGCGACGTCCTCCACCGATGGTGGCAGCCCAGCCCGCCTACTCCTCCCTCATCGTGCCCCATGCCCAGACGGACGGTTGACGGGCAGCCAAGGTCACGTCCGCTTTCTGAGACCACTCGATTGCAGCCTGGTGCAGTTCGTCGTTGCCGCTATGGAAGAAATCGTTGGCCATGCTTTGATCGTTGCACTTGCCCAAAGCGGCTACGAGTTTGGGAACGGTTGCTTTCCCATGGCCGATGCCGACGAGGCAGCGGGCTGCGTAAAGTCGCCGCTGGGGCGAGTTGCTGTGGAGATCAGCGAGCAGGAGTCGCTCGACGCGCGGCCAGAGGGCGATCAAGTCGTAGCGAGCACCGGCGAGAATCAGGTAGCGTAGGGCTTCGTCGGCGCTCGTCGGATAGCGCCCGTTTCCCGTCAGAGCGTGGAGGATTGTGGGTCCAACCGATGGCGCGAACTCGGGGTCGACAATCAGGGCTTCAAGGTCCTCATCGGTGGGTGGTTGGATCTGCCAAATCGCCAACAAGGCCGACGCACGTACGGTTGCCTCCGAGTCCGTCAGAGCCTTCCGCAATGGGGGCAAGGACTCCAGACGTTTTGCATATCCGAGTTTAGCTGCGGCTTCCGAGCGGATCTCTCGGTTGTAGGCGGAATCGAGCATTACGGAGGCGATTGCGTCAATCATCTTCGTGCCGGGAAAATCGGTAGCCAGATACGTGTTGAGAGGGGACTCGCCTTGCTTCCACGGCGTCAGGAGCGGATCGACGGCGTGATCGTCTCCAATGGCCACAAGAGCGGACACGAGCGACCCAGTAAGGCCGTGAGGATCGTGCTTTCTTGCACGGGTGAGATGCTGGAGCAGCGGTTCGGTTGCAGCGTGATCGCCGATACGTCCCAACGCCTCGATTGCCGCCTCGCACAAGGCCGAGTTATCCTCGTTGGTTTGCAGGCTGAGAAGCACCGGCACTGCTCGACGATCGCCCGCAAGGCCCAAGGCCCTTGCCGCACGCGTTTGCCAGTGATCATCTTTCAGCAGAGGCAACAGCAGTTCGGCGGCGCGCTTATCGGCGCACTCGCCCAGTTGCACGGCGGCCTTATTCCGCACCTCTTCGTTGGCGCTCGAGGTCAGTTGGAACAGCAGGTCGGCGCCCGCCGGGTCTCCGAGATCGAAGATCAGCCTCGCTACGTTGCACGAAAACAGATCGGAACGATCCTGAGCAATCGGAACCAGGATGGAGCAGACCTGCGGATTGCCCAACTCTCGCAAGGCCGACAACAGGTCGCTCCGCGTCAACTGTCGCCACGGTGGGCCTGCGTGCGGGAGTCCTTCCGATTGGAGAGCGGAACTGTCGACTGCGGAGGGGGGGGCCCAAGTGTCGGAACCGGAGTGCGTCTTGGGCCAGTCGATGAGCATGGCCGCAAGTGGCAGCGCTGCTGAAGTCGCCTTCAACCGCTGTAAGGCCCGGACGGCGGCGTAGCCGACGAACTTGTCCCCGACGAGTTTCAAGAGAGGTGGCACGGCACGTGGATCCGCCAGGTCACCCAGGGCATGAGCCGCAAATCGCCTTACGGTAGGACTCTCATGTGCAAGGGCTGCAATCAACGGTTCCACGGCGCTCGCGTCGCCGAGAGCCCCCAAGGAGAAGGCTGCCGAAGCCGCGACCGCGTCGTCATCCAGGAGAGAGAGCAACACGTTCACTGCTCGCGGATCCCTTACCGGCGCGAGGCCGACAGCATAGGCGGCGCTACCGCGGACGCCAGGGCGAGCATCTTGCAGAGCGAGCAGCAAACGATCGATCGATCGAAACGACCACACGAACGCGACACACGTTCCACAACTGAAACGCCGGTATTCGCCCTTCTCGCCGTCGAAAATCTCCGGAGACACCTCATCCGCCATGGTGAACGAGACATGGGATACACGCTTTTCGAGCAGCGCTGCCAGGAGGGCTGGAACGCTTTTCGGCTGTTCGCAATCCGCAAGTGCCTGACTTGCGCCCCGCGCGAGGAAGTCGGGCTGGTCGAGAACCTCCTGGACAAGGACATCGACTGCCTCGGCGCTCGGGATTCTACCGAGCGACGCGGTGGAGACGCGACGATAGGCCTCAGATTCCATGGTGACGGCAAGCGTCGAGACAGCGCGTGGATCTCCAATTCGCCCGAGCGAATCGATCGCCGCGAGCCTCACGGCATCGTCTTCCTGCTCGTCGCAGACGCGATCAATTAGAGCCTGCACACCAGCAGCGTCTCCAATGATCCCGAGCGCCTTTGCTGCTTGCAGGCGAATGCCGACATGGCCAGACCGAGTCAACTCAACCATCACCGGGACGGTAGTCGGGTCCCGCAACGCTGCCAGGGCATCGATCTCGGGATGGATGCCCGGCAACGCACGGGCTTTTATGGGCGCGTGTTGAGCTGCGTTGATTCTGGTCAGAAGGAACGGCTTGCACCGAGGACTTCGGAGTTCACCGATTGCACATAGCAGGGTCCACCTTGCGCCGTCGTCGGATTTGCCAATTTCGAGCAGAGGCCCGACAGCTGCGGGATTGCCCAGATTTCCCAACGCTCGGCAGGCCGCACTCCGGATCGCTTGGTCGGCGTCGGCAAGTTGTGCGACATGGCCGTCCAACAACTCCTGGAAGATTCTTTCGCGATCGTCGGGTGGCAAGGCATACAGCCACCAGTGAGGTGCGATCCTTGGGGGCCAGGGGTATGGTGATGCATCCTCATAGCGCACGTAGGGGATGTGTGGGGGAAAGTCAGTGAGGGTGCGAACGAGCAGCGGCAGGAAATCGGCGCGAAGAGGACGCAGCGCGATGTTTCGAGCAATGCTGCCCTCCGGCCCGGGCGCATCCATTCGCTGCTTGAGCAGCCACCACATTCGCTGGGCAGCCGGTCCCGCGAATTCACTCTTCGGAAATCGACGGATGAAACGGAGACAGGCGTCCGGTTCCTTGGCCTCCAGGGCAGCCAACCAGGCTTCCGCGTCAACGGATCGGTTATCCAGTTTGTCGTGCCCGAACGCCGGGCAGGCGAGTCGCGCGATGCACGCGAGCGTCACGAGCAGAACCCAGGTGGAACGCTTCATGCTCATCACTCTGCTTCCACCTTCTTGGACCAAGTCCACGTCCAGTCGTTGCCTTCTACAATTGTGTCACCCGAGTGCCACGCCCCAGCGTTCAAGATCGTTTCGCGGACGCCTAGGAAGTACTTGTCAAAAAGCGACTTTGCATGGGTTCTGCAGTGTGCCAGTTTCTCTTCTTTCGTAGCGCCGGAAGGAATGCGTCCGCCATTGGCAAACACTTTGAGCAAGTCGTCCGCCTGCTTCTGCGCATAGGGTATAACGCCGCCAACCTTCGTTACGTAGATCTTATCGCCCGCCTGGAACCGTATTGTTTCTCCCTTTAGGTGCCACAGTTCATGGTCCTTCACCGTGGGACCAGGGAGAACCGCAACAGTTGTCCCGTTGGGTATCGGGATTTCTATGTGTGGAATCACGCCCTTGGCTTCGAATTCGCTGTAAACGTTGTAGACAGGAAAGAAATCCAGATTACTGAGACTCCAATTGCAGCAACCTTCTTTATCCAGCGTTGCATCAACGACCCACTTGATCAGGAAATCGGATGTGCCGCCAGGCTTGCTGTTGTCCCGTCGTGTTGCCGGGGTATCCGTGTAGATCGCGAAGGTCCAGCCATACATCTTCTTCTTTGGATCCGAGTCCTGACGATCCTTTCGCTTGTCCGGGTCGTTCGGGTCCGGAACAAGCAGGTCAAAGTCTTTCCAAACAGCGTGTTGAAACGCATCCGGAGTTTTTTCGGTATAGCCCTTGGCCGAGTGGATAGTGACAGTCGGCATCCAGGTCTGTTCGGCGAGACCGTCAGGATCCACAAGAGACAGTACGCCATTGGAACAGTATCGATACAAATTCACATCCCCCGCCTCAAACCCAATCGGGTCGGCGCTTAGCCAGCGGCCTATGGTTGGATCGTACATCTGTTGCTCTCTCCCTCGGTTGTCAAGTTCATGCAATGGGACTACAACGCGGCTCCGCGTCTGCCCAAGTGACTGTCGTGTGACGGTGCAGACGTTTCAGTCTCTCAAGGTGTGCGGACGCCCATTCCTGTTCTGCTTGCCCTAACGACGTGCCGTTCAGGCGAGGCATCCTGACCTCATCAACACGGCAGAACTGTCTGCCCTCTGAAGTGGCAACGTGTTTCTGTTGTTCAAAAGCGTGCCACAGAATCTCGGTGACAGCCCATTGGCCGAGGATGCACGCATCGTTGGGGGCGAATCGGTCGGCCAGCGAGAAGGCCTCCAGAGCTTCTCTGAGGCGGAGAAGGTCGCGAAGGCAGCAGCCACGCTCGTTAAGGAACAAGGCGACCTCTTCTCGGCGCGACAGGTTGTGCAGATAGCACCCGCTATCCAAGTCCGCCGTACTTAGCGGCTTGGGCCAACGGAGGTAATAATCGTCGTCGCGTGGTGTGAAGCCCGGCGACGTGGCGTCCAGATTGAACCGGTCGCCGTCTCCCTCCCAGCGAACGAAGACGTGCTCCTTGGCTCGGACCAGATGCAGCGGGTAGCCCAGCCGTCTCCCGACCGCTACGTAGAGCAGCGGCATCGTGACGCATGTTCCGCCATGGCCCGACAGAATGCCGTGCAGGAAGTGATTTCGGGGATCGCGGGCATCGTAGTCGCCTTCGTTGAACCCCAAATTGTACTGCACACCGATGTGCTTCTGCAGGATTGTCACCAAGCAGAGCATGCGAAACCTCGCCGGGGAACCGTTGAACTCGTCCGGTTCATGCTCGAATTGCGGCCACCAGTGCTCGGTGTTCATTTTCACAAGTTCGGCCCAGCGGTCCAATACGGGCAAGCAGACGAAGATGTCTCCAGTCTCCATCGTGGGCAGACCGAGCCCGACCGTCAGGTTGAGTTTGGCGACGTCAGCTTGTTGCAGTTCGAAATCAGTCATGCCGAGCAGTGAGTTGACTTCCTCACGCCAGTTGCATGCCGGATGGCCCACCCCAGGAAGGACATGGTCCCGTGTGCTTCTCCGTTCTGGCTGCTTCGAGAACCGCCGCATTTCTGACTTTCCTAACCTTATTGCAGGGCTACCGTCCCACCATTCCGGCTCACTTTGTGACGACAAGACGCCGTGTGAGACTACGGAGCAGCGTCCGTCGGACGAAGACAAAACGCCTTTGATGCGGTGCGGCCAGTGTCCTGGCGACCGATGAGCATGCACATCTGCCCGTAGCCCCTTTCCTGATTCCCGTTGCCACCATCATTCCACCAAATCTCGACTCATGCACGGCGCTGCGCCCGCGGTTACTGAATCGACCAGAGCGATTCGAGTGTTGGGCAACATGGTACGTAGTGACTCTACCTGCAGTTCCGATATCACAGCACCCGACAGATGCAGCTCTGCCAGTCGTTGAAGTTGCCCAATCACGCGCAGTTTTGAATCGGAGATATGCATCTCACTCAGATAGAGGCAGTCAAGACGCTCGAGTGCTCTCAGATGTTCCAGACCATGTTGCGTAATAGCGTCACCGCGTAACGTCAGGCATTTGATCGAACCGATATGCGTCAGTTGAGCCAAGTCACGATCGGAAGCGTTGCTCGGCAGAGCCACGAGTAGCACGTTATCTAGAAAAAACTCTTCGCCCAGTAACCGGCGCAAGCAGGCCGGACCTGGCGGCTCCTTGTCAATATGAGGGGTTGCGAGCACGACCCCCCCACCAGCGAAGACATCCTCAATCGCCTCGCAGCGTCGCATTCTCGCGCGAACATGCGCCATGGCTATCGCTACGCCGACCCCCAACAATAGCAGCAGACGAAGAGAGAACTGAAGCCTTCTAATCTTCATCGCCGCCTTTCTCCATTTTTCCATCTAGCAGACATCAATCCGACTAGTCGTTCATCAAGCATAAACGCACTGGAAACGCAGACATCATTGAACGGACAATCATGGTCTCCTCGGGCCCGTCCGTCCTTCGCAAGGGCGATTCACCTTCTCTGCTCGTTGGCTTTCGATGCGAGCAACTATCGACGATTGTGGCCCTACAAGCGAATAAGCTCCGGACCCTCTTTCCTGTCCAGGTCCAACTGGTCAATCGGCATGACAATTCCATCCGGAAAGTCCCACGTGAGCGAGGCTTCTCGTCGCCACACTGTGTCTGAGACACGTACGAGCGTGCTAGTCTGTTTCCAGGAGAACGATGCACTGGACTCTCCCAACGGCGAAATATCAATTGCTGGCCCGGGGTCGTCGACATCGACTGGGAGCTTGTCCCATTGGCCGTCTTTGCCAATTTTCCATTCAGTCGCCGTCGTAACGAGTTGACCGGCGGGGTCGTTTTTGGGGTCATATCCGGTCGGGACTTCTGGTTTATCCTTCCAGACGACGTCGGCTTTCGCAACTACACTGGATTTCCCGGTTGCGACATGGGTGATCTTACATGCCTCTGGCATTGCGATGTATCCGACAGCCCACTGGTCAACATACTTCCAATCGATTGTGTCGTCTGCCTCGCCCAATCCATGGTGTTCGCTGAGGCCGATCGGTCTCAAGTCTTCGATGTGGACTTTAAGGCGTGCAAGCTTCTTGTCATTCTCACCATACACTTTCGAATCTGATTCAATGTCCTGATGATAGAGATGTCCTATCAGGGCACTTCGGAATAGCATGACGCTGTTCCAGGTGAATGTCGTTACTCGAAGCTGCGCCCCGGCGTCTCCGTACGAGACCATGACCAAGCCGGCGCCATTTGCAGAAGCAAGCCCGTTCGGGTCAGATCGGACCGATGGGGCGTTGATCGAATACCGATACAGATTCACATCCCCGGCCTCGAAGCCAATCGGGTCGGCGCTCAGCCAGCGGCCTACGGTCGGATCGTACATCTGTTGCTCCTCCCTTGGTTGTCAACTCACAGAACACCTTCCGTCACACGAGCGCCGAACGCGGTGAAGTGGGCCGGTTTTGAAAGCCGGAACCCGGTCGACACTTGTAGCCGATTTTGAGGGCACGCCGCTGGAACGCATTCAGTCAGGCCATGAGTGCAGCAGTCGCATCTGCCGGCCAGTGCCACGCGGCGAAGTCGACTTTGACTTTGCCCTATGCAATTGCCCCGCAGGCGGTATCGCACGCTGGGGATGGTCCAGTGGAAGCGTCGAACCCGATGCCCGAGCCCCAAATCCTCGCCACAGCAAGGATCTAATAGGAGCGTGTGCGAGGATTCCCGATCTGGTTCTCCGAGTTGCTTCTTCTCGGTGCACCAGTCAACAGCCTCGATTCCATCAATCCAAATGCGTGTGTCCGGTGCAGACTCCCGTATCATGCCTAGCTGCTGTTCGGATATTCGAACGTTGTGCATCGCCAACTCCACAAGCGGTCGTAGTTGCATGATCGCGAGAGCTTTGGCGTCAGAGATATCCATATCAACCAAGTACAGAGTTTTGATGCTGCGCACTTTCGCGAGCTTCAGCAAGCCGTCTTCGCTAACACAGTTTCCGCTCAGTTGCAGTTGCCCAATGCGTCCCAGGTACTTCAAGCGAGCCAAGTCGTCATCACAAACCCGGTTCGGAAGAACGACGATGGCAAACTCCTCGACAAAGCAATATTCGCCAAACAACTCGCGCAGAAATTCGGGGCCGGGGAGCTCGGCCGGAACGAATTCCTGTCCCGAGTTCTTGGGGGCAGCCGTGAATCTAGTATGCGAGATGACGTATCCACCCCGGCGAAAGATGTCTTCAACCAGTTGACTTCGCTTCATTCTCGCTGTGACGAAGGACGTACAGACCGCCACGGCGACAGTCAGCAGCATCATTCCACGAATACCGTATTGAAGCTTCTTGACGGCCATCGCGAATCCTTGCTGGTCATGAACTACTCAAGTGTGCAGGCACCTTCGGGAGCCATAGATGTTCTTCGTTTCCGGCTGGAAACCGCAGGTCTGAATTGGCGTAGCAATCCGCACATTGTACTGCTGCAATGTGCGAGCCACTCTCCGAGACCTCCTTCTTCGGCGGCAACTTGCCGGCGCCGCCCGTGCCGGTCTTCTGGAAGTCGAGGATCGGCGGTGGTGTAGCGGGTAATGGTGCGGTTGCCGTTTGCGTCATACGTGTAGGTTTCGTCGGTTTGGTAGTCGTAATCGGCGTCGGTGATTTGTCCCGTGTCGTCGTAGGTGTAGCTGGCCGTGCCGTCATCGCCGACGAGGGAGGTGAAGTCGAAGTCGGTGAGTTCACTCGCCGCATCCCATGCCAGGTCGGCGTAGCGTTCAGGTTTTCAAAGATCGATTGACGCAGTCACGAAGTCCCAGTCGCCGCTCAGGCACTGTCGGCACGACAGTGGCAGCAACGCGGGTGAAGTGGGGCGGTTTGGGTGCAAGCGACTGGATAGTGTAGTTACTTCTTCTTACCGGTGCTACTAGCACGTCATGAGTAGTGCGCTCACTCGTGCTTGCCAGTGCCACCAGCCCGTCGGCCGACGACTCGCCATGAACGTCGCCGTCCGTGTTGCCTTCCCCTTGTCGGGACAAGGTCGGCACGCAAAAGTGATGATTTCGGAGCTGAATACCTGGCCTGCGTGTACCCCTTGCCCATGCCACACCGGCGATGTCGCCATCGCCGGCGTAGGGTTCGAGGCCGAGCGGTTGGCTGGACCTTGCTCGTACGACTCTTTCATTCGCTACCCCAGTCCGGTTTATCCCGGCGCTTTCCCCGACCCCTTTATCCGTCCAAGACTCCCGTCCCCATCCCTGCCTGCAGTTACCGCCCTTTTCTCATCGCTTCCTCATCGCAGCCGTTCAGCAGATATTGAATCAGTCGAATCGCCTGGTAGCGTGTTAACTTATCCATGTACTCGCGAGCCGACAGCTTCGCGTTGCCTGGATCGACTGCTACCGAGTGTGCCTCAGCCAACGCTTCTTCAATCAACGTTTTCGCAGCCCTGCGTCCCGCGCTCGCCTGCTCGGAAAAACAACCGTCATATGTTGAGTGCGACACTTGATCTATAACTTCAAGTCGCCATCTCCCTTCGCCTGACCATGCGCCACGAAGTTCAAAGTCGACGTCTACAATGCGCATTTGCCAAGCATGAGCGTACAAGTCCACAACCTCCGAGTCCTGCCGTACCGGCGGCATTCCGCGCGAACTGCCAGACTCACTTGGAGTGTCATTCTCTGCTGCGGGCGACTTACCTTCCTGAACTTCGCGCTCAATGCCAACTCGGCGGGGCCGTGGCTTTGACTCTCCAAGGCCGTGATCGCCGGCCTTCAAGTTGACCCAGATCTGGGCAATTGCCACGTGCAGAGCTTCGTTGGAAATCGCACGACGTTGGCAGAACTCCTTGACTCTTGATTGAAGTTCATTCGCTGATGCAATGTCTTGCCCATTCGCGGGCACGACGATCACGGCGCTCACTGTGGCGGCTGCCGACAAAATGAAATATGTCAGTAGTGGAAAAGTCTTGCGTAGCGTTGCCATGTCGCTCACCTGTTCCATTTCAAGAAGGAGTCGAATCGATGCTCAGAATAGGCATCCCATTCCCAGCCGTAGTGTACGTTGTCCCAACGTTCCGACCAGTCGTCCGCGGCATTTCTAACGGCTTTCGCATCACCAAGCACCCTCCGCATCACCTCGATAACCTTTGAGCGTTGAACGTTTCCGTTTGTGACGCGGTCTGACCATTCCTCGGCGTCACGGAAGTAATTGCGAATATCCCTGAACGCGTCTCTTACTGTTAGAACATGAGCGAGCTCGTGACGAAGAAGCGCTGAGAAGCGGGTAGCCGGATTTACGTCGTCGGCGGCAGGGAAAGGGCGATCATTGCGGGACGCGAAGGGCTTTTCGTAGATCGGGTCGTGTGGGTCAGTCACTAGTACCACGCCGTAATATGTAACAAGAAACCGCATGGTACAAAAGCCCTCGGGGGTTGTGTCTACATACCCTTCCATGTCGATGTAGGCCTTCGAGGTACCTAGTTTGTGAAGCGGACTCTCTTCAGTGGGGTCAAGGGTGATGTTCAGATCGTGCCAACCAATGGAGTAGAAGCCCGGGCTGAACTCAGCGGCATAGTAGTCTTCAACTGAGATGGCATTTCCTTCAGCATCTACCATTCCATGTGCTTCGTCGCTCCAGTTGTACTTCTTGTCAACACGAGGAACCTGTACTGTCGCGCTCTTGCCAAACCGAATAACCTGAACGTGAGCACTTTCGAGTGTTCCGCTCGGATCCGTATACACAGTGATGCCGTTGCCTACATACCGATACAAATTCACATCCCGCGCCTCGAACCCGATCGGGTCCGTGCTCAACCACCGGCCCGTTGTCGCGTCGTACCAGCGGTTGAGATTGTTTTGGAGGGCCGTATCCGGATCGAACGGCCGCGCCGTGTAGAGGAACAAACTCTCAACGCCAGTCGCCGTGTCGCTCGTCACGTTGCCGTAGGCGTCGTAGACGACGTGCTTGACGACGGAGACGGTTTCGGTGGTGGGGTCGTAGACGACCAGGTCGCGGACGGAGCCGAGATGATCGGCCAAGGTCCAGGCAACATCGTCCGCGGTTCCATCATCGACCGTTTCGTCAGCGACGATCGCGTCAACGTTGGTTGGATCCCAAAGGTAGCGGTGCGAAAGGTCGCTGTTGGCCGGCATCGCCCGTCCCGGTCTTCTCAAAGCCCAGCACAATCTGCCCGCTGTCGTGGACGAAGATTCGCGAGCTTTCAATCGTGGCGTCGGCATCGGTGTCGAGGGTCTTGCGGACCCAGCGCTGGCCGTAGTCGTAGGCGTACTCGACGATCTTGGTGGCCGTGCCGCCGGAATTCTTGTAGGTGACCTTGGTGAGCCGGTTGCGGTGGTCCCAGGTGTATTCGACGGACTCACCCGTGGCGATGGTGGTTTTGGTATGGACGTTGCCCTCGCCATCGTACGTGTAATTATACGTGTCGTCGGAAGTCAGACGGTTGTGGTCACCGGTCGTGTAGCTGGTCGTGCCGTCGACCAGCGTTCGGTTGCCGTTGTCGTCGTAAACGTACGACTCGTCCTCCTGCCAGTCGCTGGCATAATCAGCGGCCGTGAGCTGTCCCGTGTCATCGTAGGTGTAGCTCGTCTCGCCGTCGTCGCCGACGAGGGACTCGAAATCGAAGTCGGTGAGTTCGCCGGCCGCGTCCCATGCCAAGTCATAATCGGCGAATTCGGTAGCAGCCCGCTCGTGGACAATATCCGTGACTCGGCCAAGTTCATCGAACACCTTTTCGGTCTCGGCCACGGCCGTCGTGCCGGCCAGGTCGGCATAGCGGGAGATGGTCGCTCGGGTGGCGTCGTCGTTGTAGGCGTAATCGACGCGCTTCTCGCCTACTGCGTTACCGCCGCTCACGCCGTCTTGGGTAATCTGGGTGACTCGACCGAGATTGTCATAGGAATACGTGTTGACGTAATCGTCGGTCGAGCCGATGGTGGCGGCGACGGAGGTCCGCCTACCCATCACGTCATAGGTGTAGTTGAAGACGACGTCGTCACTCAGGCCGGTGAGGTCCTGGGTGGTGGAGGTCAGATTGCCAAAGATCGACCAGGTGTATTCAAAGTCGTAGTCGCCGTCGCCGATCGTCGCCACGCGGCCGACTCGATCATACGTGGTGGCGTACGTCGTCACGGCGTCCTGCTGGGCGTCGGCGTCGGTGACGTCATCGTACCACGTTTCGGTCGTCTGACGCGAGAGCGAATCGCAGGTGTAATCGATCACCCGGCCGTTGCGGTCGATCTTGCGGGTAAGATTGCCCCGGGCATCGTAGGAATAGTAACGGACGAGGTCGGTGGAGTCGACGTTGATCGTCTCGGTGGCCACCTGACCTAGGGGGCTGTAACTCCAGTAGGTGGTGTTTTCCTCGGGGTCGGTCAGGGAGGTCATCCGGCCGGCGGAGTCGTAGGTGTAGGTGGTGACTCCCTCTTCCGGGTCGGTCTCGGAGGTCTTGCGGCCGAGATTGTCGTATTCGTATTCGGTCACGTTGCCGAGCGGGTCCGTCTCGGTGAGGAGATTGCCGTTGGCATCATAGCTGTAGCTGGTGACCGAGGCCTCTTCGGAACCGATGCCATCGGGGTCGATGGAGATTTGCTGGACGACGCGGCCGAGGGAATCGTAGACGGTGCTGCTGGAGCGGCCGAGGCGGGTGAGGGCCAGGTCGTCGTTGCCGGCGTCGAGGGCCGGGCTGTTGACCCGAAGGGGGATGGTCTGGGTGGGGCCGCCGTTGTAGCCCAGTTCGCCGAGGAGGGCGTCGATAGGCGAGGCGCTCGTGCCGACCTGGTTGCCCGCAGTGCCGTCGGTGATGCCGCTTGTGCCGGCGCCATCGGAGATGAGGTTGTAGGAACTGTCGGCGAGCAGTGCGCCGTCGATGTCCGGGTAGGCCGTGCCGGCCGAGTTGTCGGCCACGAGGGTGTTGTGCATGAGCACGTTGCCGGAATCGATGGCGATGCCGCCGCCGTTGCCGGAAGCTTCGTTCTCGGCAATGGTCGACTGGAGGATGGTGGCGGTGGCCGAGCCGGTCAGGGCGATGCCGGCGCCGTCGGTGGCCGAGTTTTCGGCGATGGTGGACTGGCGGATGAAGGCCGCGGCCCCGTCGAGCATGATTCTCTTGGGATGATCGTGGTCGAGCAGACGGCGGCGACGGCAGACAGAGAATGTAACGAAGTGGGCGTACAACCGGTCGTCAATAATTCGGCGTCGACTTGGCATAGGGGCATAGTAGCCACTGCGACGGTTTCACGCAACCTCTTGGGCTTCGCCCCCAGGTTCAAGAACCTGGGCCACCCGCGGGCATCGTAGTCGCCTTCGTTGAAACCCAAATTGTACTGCACACCGATGTGCTTCTGCAGGATTGTCACCAAGCAGAGCATGCGAAACCGGGCCGGGGAACCGTCTGGCTGGGATTCGTACTGCGGCCACCAGTGCTCCGTGTTCATTTTCACAAGTTCGGCCCAGCGGTCCAATACGGGCAAACAGTCGAAGACGTCCTTTGTCTCCATCGTGGGGAGACCGAGGCCCACCGTCAGATTGCATTGGGCGACGTCAGCGTGTTGCCGTTCGGAATCAGTCGTGCCGAGCAATGAAACGACTTCCTCAAGCCAGTTCCGTGACGGATGGTCTGACGCAGGAACGTGATAATTCCGTGTGATTCTCCGTTCTCGTAGTTTCGCGAAGCGAGTCATTCTCTCAATTCCACGACTATCCCACGGGGCATTGTCCCGGCAACACATCCTCCATCGCAACAACAAGCTATCTGTGAAGGGCCCCCCTTTCCGGGCCACTTTGCGACGACCAGACTTGGCCGGAGACTACGCGCCAACGAGCATCAAACGAAGACCGAATATGGTTGCGATGGCGCGGTTTGCACGCAAGGGTTTGGTGGACATTTGGTCGCTTTACGGATTGACTGGTCACTCCGACCGGCCATCGCCACGCACCCGTCCATTCTTCTGCGATTTCAGTTCCTCCTCCAATGCCTCGCGGAGCCTGGCGGCGTTGCGGGCGATCAGTCGGGCGTATTCCAGGTCCTCCTGAGCCTCCTTGTCATGGCCGCGTTTGCGTTGGATCTCGGCGCTCATGCGGAGGATGCGTTCCATGGTGAGGCCCTTGCTGAGATTGCGGTGGCCGTGGTCGATCGTGCCTGCCCTCGCCAGAAGGATCTTGTCATAGGCGCCATCCCAGTCACCCTTCTCCATCAATTGCCGTGCCTCGTGGCGATCGCACCACGATTTGCACCAACCGGCGATGGTGTCGTCGGTCTTGTCGGGCAATCGCGTTCGAACCTGGGCGTAAAGCCGGTCTGCCTCGGCATGGTTGCCGTTGCGGTAATGGATCTCTGCCAGCAGGGTCATTCCGCGCTCTGGCCAAAACGCCAACCGCTGCTTGGTCGCGTAGCGATTCGCAAATTCCAGAAAGGCCTCGGCGAACTCGATCTGCTTTTCCGGTTCTTGCTCGGCCTCCATGAGAACGGAGGCGACCAATAGTTTCATTTTCGCTGCGTGCCCGTTCTCCAGATCGAATCCGAGCACCGGCGTCTCAAGTGCATCGAGGGCGCGTTTCGCAACAGCATCCCATCGTCTCGCCTCTGTCTGCCCCACCACGAGCGCCATCTCGACGGTCTGGATTTCGCACGTCCAGCATCCGAGTTGCGTAAGTGCCTCCTGTGCGTCTTGAATGCGTGAGAGGAGGCGAGGGACCTCCAATGGAGACGGCGTGGTGCGGGTTCCTTGCCGCGCCAAGAGTCTGCTGGATTCGATCAACTCTTGCTCGGCCTCCCAGAACGCCTGCTGCAAAGACTTGCGACCCCCGTGAAGTCGTCGGATCTCAGCCAAGCTTCTCTTCTTCGTCAGCGTCTCCCAATGGCTCTCGCCGTACAGGTGGAGGGATTCCACATACGACTGCTCGAAATACGTCAGCAACTTGTCAATATCTCTCTCAATGAGAATGGCTCGAATTCTCGTATTCGACGCCGCGATATCATCGTCGCTTTGGGGCTCGCCAGCCGTAAGTGTGGTAAGGCCGGCGAACATGAAAAGGACGCAGCAGACAGCCCGTGCCGCGTATCGCCAGTTGCCCCGGTAATCGCAACTCAAGAAACTCATACATCGTCTCCACGGGTCAAGAGCCCGCCGGGTTGGGTGCTACCAGCGAAACTCAATTGCTGCGTCCATATGCACATCAAACACAGTATCGTCCAAAGCGCATGGTCCTCGAACGGTTCGGTAGCCGGCTTGGACGGAGCCGATGACATATGCGGTGACGGTCTCGAACGGTTGAAGGAATTTTGGGAGGTTGATGGTCTGTACTACACCACCATAGAGTTTGTAGTCGACGGCAATTCCCGCAATTCCCATCGAATCGAACTTGATCGTGTCGATCTCTTCGCTCCGGAGGCTCAATTCGGTTGCCAGATTCAGGCCCGCACCCGCAGCCAAGGTTAGTGGGCCGAGTAGCGAGGTGGGCGTGTACTCAACATCCGCTCCCAAACCCAGCGACGCATAGCCGCCGAATGTCATGTTATAGTCGGAACAGCCAAGGGACTTGAAGTTGCCGTCCGGTTTCAATGCGGCCTGAAACATCGCGTCCAGGTTGTAACCCAATCGCAGGTCGATTTCGGCACTTTGGGTCACCGTGATGTTGAGATGCGGCGCAAGCTGAAATTCGTACGCTTCAGGCGGAATCATTACCTTGACATCGTAAGTGCCAAGGCCCTTAATGCCAAATTTCGCATCGATTCCTTCAAGGCTCGCATCGCAGATCTTGCCGTAGACGTCAAATTTTGACGACCCAAGAGCGTTACTGAAAACGACGCTCTCCGTATAGCCAAGCTTTTCCAACTCGCCAATGAGGTCGTTCACGCTCGCTTCTCCTTGCTCGAAGGCCTGCTGCCATGTGCCGGCAAGCCACGCGTCGGGATCGGCAATGGCGGGGGGCTTGAGCGATGGGGGCCACTTGCCATCATTGTCATCCGGCAGTCCGACTATTGGGCTGATACCATTTCCTGGCTTCGTCTGGAATCCGCTTGCGTCGCACCACCTCAGCGGCCCATTCCCCACGTACCGATACAGATTCACATCCCCCGCCTCAAACCCAATCGGATCTGTACTCAACCACCGCCCGGTCGTCGCGTCATACCAGCGGTTGAGGTTGTTTTGGAGGGCCGTATCCGAATCGAACGGCCTAGCGGTGTAGAGGAACAGGCTCTCGACACCGGTGGCCGTGTCGCTGGTGACGTTGCCGTAGGCGTCGTAGACGACGTGCTTGACGACGGAAACGGTCTGGGTGACCGGGTCGTAGACGACCAGATCGCGGACGGAGCCGAGGTGGTCGGTGAGGGCCCAGGCGACGTCGTCTTCGGTGGCGTCGTCGGCGGTTTCGTTGGCAAGGAGGTCGTCGGTGTTGGCGCCCCAGAGATAGCGGTGGGCGAGGTCGGAATTGCTCGCATCGGCCGTGCCGGTCTTTTGGAAGTCGAGGACGATCTGGCCGCCCGAGTGGACGAAGACTTGGGATTCTTCGATCGTGCCGTCTGCGTCCGTATCGAGGGTCTTGCGGACCCAGCGTTGGCCGTAGTCGTAGGCGTACTCGACGATCTTGGTCGCGGCCCCACCGTAAGTGCTTCGCTCGGTGACCTTAGTGAGGCGGTTGCGATGGTCCCACTCGTACTCGGTGATGGAAGTGTCGCCGCTGTTAAGAGTGCCGCTGGAATCGTTGTCGACGAACCGGGCCGTGCGATTGCCCTCGTTGTCGTACTGGTAGGTGTACGTTCCATCCGTCAGCAGCCGGTTGTGATCGCCGGTCGTGTAGCCGGTGATGGTCCGGTTGCCGTTTGAGTCATAGACCTTTTCGGTTTCGGCCACGCCCGTCGTGCCGGCCAGGTCGGCGTAGCGTTCATGTTTTCAAAGATCGATTGACGCAATCACGAAGTCCCTGTCCCCGCTCAGGCACTGTCGGCACGACAGTGGCACCAACGCGGGTGAAATGGTGCCTTTTGGGTGCAAGCGACTGGAAGGCGTCCAGCCGCATCATGGGTAGTGTACTCACTCCTGCTGGCCAGTGCCACCCGCCGATCAGTGATCCCGTGGTCCTGTCCTCGCGGTCGCTGTCGCCGTGCCCTCCGCCGCAGGACCGCTCTGATCGCCTGTCAGCTCAAAGGCCTTCAATTCGGCTGACAACGCGTCGCGCAGCTTGGCCGCGTGATTGGCGATTGACTGGGCGTACTGCAAATCGTCCGCGGCCTCCTTGTCGTTTCCTCGCTTGCGCTGGATTTCGGCGCTCATCCGGAGAATCCGCTCCATCGTCAGGCCCTTGCTCAGGTTGCGGTGGCCACACTTAATCGTGCCAACCCGTGCTTGGAGGATCTTGTCGTAGGCGCCGTCCCAATCGCCTGCCGCCATGAGTTGCCGAGCCTCGTGGCGATCGCACCATGATCTGCACCAACCGGCGAGACTGTTGTTGCTTTCTTCAGGAAGTCGGCTGCGAACCTCGGCATAGAGTTGGTTGGCTTCGCGCTGGTTTCCGAGGCGGTAATGTGCTTCTCCCAGCAGCGTCATGGCCCGTTCTTTCCAGAACTCCAGTCGTGCGGTCGTTTCATAGCGATCAGCAAACTCGATGTTATCCTCTAGCAAGGCGATCTGTTTTGCTGGCTCCTTTCCTAATTCGATCAGAATACTTGCCAGCATTATTTCAAATGCTCTTCTCGCATACTGCTGGCCAGCTATGGTGCATACTTGCGCATGTCCGGAAAGAGCATATGGCTCTGCCTGCTCGAACATACGAGCAAGACAGAGTACGCGAACAATGTAACCATCTCCATCTACTTCAAGGCTTCCTTCGGGCGGGATATTTGGGAGACGAGGCCTTGTGCACTTCCTGCAGATAATGAGCTGCGTGCGTACCAGGTGTTCCGTAGGGAATGTGTTCGAAGCGATCTCGTCGATTTTTCCCCAGCACGCGTGGAGACGCATAGCTGCGAGTACATATTGATCCTTTGTCGGCCCATCAAGACGCTGAAGTTGATGGTAGGCGCGAGCCGACACTGCCGTCACAGTGGTGTCCGGATGCAGATCTCCCACCACCTCGCGGCAATGTGCGCAAAGCTCACGTGCTATGCTCTCGGCGAGGTCGAAGTCGCCACGTGCCGCTGCGTAGTGCATCTTCCTTTTGCAGTCCCGCCATGTCGAATCTTCCGGTGCATCAGCCAGCGTTTCGGACAGCAGACAATGCAACACGCCAAATACGATTGGCACAAGTACGGCCATGATGATGCGAAGACGAATCCGTTTCATGCTTTCTCTCCAAATGAGTCTCCCAAGATTCCGGATCGCAGACAGCAATGAGTGCTGCCTCGTTCTTCCATGCGTACGAAAAGCAATTCAGAAGGCCACGTCGAACTCTAGGCCAAAGTCGACGTCCCACGCATCTTTGTCGCCCTTCAGGGTGCAACCTCCCCGAAGATCAATCTTTCCGCCCATGAAGTCTCTGACATAGTGGATACCGAAAAAGTTGTCAGAGTTCCAGTCGACCCCGTCAGGTCCAGCCCCTACCGTCAACCCCGGAAGGACCACCAAGTCGATCCCAGAGTAGTCGCCATCCTCAACGAGTATTCCTCCGCCAATGGTCACCGAACTCTTCCATTTCGTATCCACATCACACGTGAGCCCGGTCGATGAACTGCCGCCATTTGGCGAAACTGCGGCGTTGGCAAATGCATCCAACTCGTACTGAAATTGCCCGCCGACTTCTGCAACCATCCCAGCAAATGCGGAAATCGCTTGCGCGGAAATATCGAATAGCGGCACCGGGGCCACAAATGTGCATTCGACGCGACCTTCGCTGTGCAGTTTGTTTTCAGTACAGAGCCCGAACTCGTCCGTTCCACAGCAATTGGTATCGACTTCCCACTTGTGTGAGCCAAACGCATAAAGAAATTCGATGTCATTGGAATAGTCCCACCCAGGCGCGTGCTCCACCCAGTCGTCCTCGATTCCGTTAGTGATATCATCGTAGACTCCGTCTGCCTTGTCCTTGATGTCCTCCCACCAGTCGTCAATTGCGTGGCCGGGATTGGTGATGATTGGCGGAAAGAACCCGCCAGGATTCGCAATGATCGACGGCCAGTCCATGCCAGGATTCATGATATCGGAAATGGGGCGAGATGGTTCAACGGGTGACTGTATGGCCGCTGGCGGCTGCAAACCGCGAGGATCGACGAACCGCACTACAACGTTCCCCACGTACCGATACAGGTTCACATCCCCCGCCGTAAACCCAATCGGGTCTGTACTCAACCAGCGTCCCGTCGTCGCGTCATACCATCGCGCGCGATTGTTCTGCAATTCCGTGTCCGCGTCGAAGGGCCGAGCCGTGTAGAGGAATAGGGTGTCGACGGTGGTTGCGGTGTCGCTGGTGACGTTCCCGTAGGCGTCGTAAGTCACGTGTTTCACAATCGAGACCGTCTGGGTGGTCGGATCGTAAACGACCACATCACGAACGGAGTGGAGATGGTCCGTCAGGGCCCAGGCCACGTCGTCGGCCGTGCCGTCGTCGACGCTTTCATCGGCAAGGAGGTCGTCGACGCTGCCGCCCCAGAGATAGCGGTGAGCGAGATCGGAATTGCCGGCGTCGGCTGTTCCTGTCTTCTCGAAGTCGAGGACGATCTGGCCGCTGTCGTGGACGAAGATCTGGGATTCTTCGATCGTGCCGTCTGCGTCGGTGTCGAGGGTCTTGCGGACCCAACGCTGGCCGTAGTCGTAGGCATACTCAACAATCTTCGTGGCCGTGCCGCCGGAGTTCTTGAAGGTGACCTTGGTGAGCCGGTTGCGGTGGTCCCAGGTGTATTCGACGGACTCACCCGTGGCGATGGTGGTTTTGGTATGGACGTTGCCCTCGCCGTCGTACGTGTAGTTATACGTGTCGTCGGAAGTCAGGCGGTTGTGGTCGCCGGTCGTGTACGTGGTCGTGCCGTCGACCAGCGTTCGGTTGCCGTTGTCGTCGTAGACGTACGACTCGTCCTCCTGCCAGTCGCTGGCATAATCCGCGGCCGTGAGCTGTCCCGTGTCGTCGTACGTGTAGCTCGTCTCGCCGTCGTCGCCGACGAGGGAGGCGAAATCGAAATCGGTGAGTTCGCCGGCCGCATCCCACGTGAGGTCGTAGTCCGCGAACTCGGTGGCGGCTCGCTCGTGGACGATGTCCGTCACTCGGCCAAGTTCATCGAACACCTTTTCGGTCTCGGCCACGGCCGTCGTGCCGGCCAGGTCGGCGTAGCGGGAGATGGTGGCCCGGGTGGAATCGTCGTTGTAGGCGTAGTCTACCCGCTTCTCGGCCACCGCGTTTCCGCCGCTGACGCCGTCCTGCGTGATCTGGGTGATCCGGCCGAGGTTGTCATAGGAATACGTATTGACGTAGTCGTCGGTCGAACCGACCGCGGCGGCGACGGAGGTCTGCCTGCCCAACACGTCGTAGGTGTAGTTGAACACGACGTCATCGGACAGGCCGGTGAGGTCCTGGGTGGTGGAGGTCAGATTGCCAAAGATCGACCAGGTGTACTCGAAGTCGTATTCGCCGTCGCCGATGGTCGCCACGCGGCCGACTCGATCATAGGTGGTGCTGTACGTCGTCACGGCGTCCTGCTGGGCGTCGGCGTCGGTGACGTCATCATACCACGTTTCCGTCGTCAGACGCGAGAGCGAATCGTAGGCGTAATCGATCACCCGGCCGTTGCGGTCGATCTTGCGGGTGAGATTGCCCCGGGCATCATACGAATAGTAGCGGACTAGGTCCGTGAGACGGATAAAGGGGTCGATAGTCCTTGTTATGGCTTGGGGGCTCTGTGCCGTGGCGGGGCGCGAGGGCGGAGCGTCGAATGGAGGCCGAGTTTCTTCGCCGTTCGCTCCTGCCACACCACGCCAGAACGCGCATCGGCAACCGGTCTTTGGCCCGCCCGATCACCCCAATCGAACGCTTCGAAGTCACGCTGTTTACCGAAAATCCGCATCCGCCGCACGGCTCGATTGAGCACGTGGTGCGCATATCCGCCGCTGGCAACTCGCAATCGTCGTGGCATGCCCGGAAGAGTACCACATCCGCGCCCACTCCGTCAAGAAAAAAGACTGCCGACCGCTTTATCTCTCTCGAGGGTGTTGTGCATGAGCACGTAGCTGGAACTGATGCTCAGCCCGCCCCCCTCGGCACTGGCGTCGTTTTCGACGATTGTCGACTGGAGGATCGTGGCCGCGGCCCCGTCGAGCACAATTCTCTTGGGATGATCGTGGTCGAGCAGACGGCGGCGACGGCAGACAGAGAACGTAACGAAGTGGGCGTACAACCGGTCGTCAATAATTCGGCGTCGACGTGGCATAGGGGCATAGTAGCCACTGCGACGGTTTCACGCAACCTCTTGGGCTTCGCCCCCAGGTTCAAGAACCTGGGCCACCCGCGAGACATGGCAAAGCACATCCGTCTCTCCCAGTACGCAAAGAACCGTTGGGGGCCCAAGAAGAAGAACGTCAGGAAAGGCAAGAAAGTCAAACACGTCTCGACAGCACGAATCATAGAACAGCGAAAACAGGCCCCGAAATCTGGCAAATGCTAGCTACAAAAGGATGGTTCAA
The DNA here is from genome assembly GCA_963674575.2 of Thermoguttaceae bacterium. Taxonomy (GTDB): domain Bacteria; phylum Planctomycetota; class Planctomycetia; order Pirellulales; family Thermoguttaceae; genus JAAYAY01. Next base: position 548,397 of record CAXXQT010000003.1, on the reverse strand, counting down.
GAACCCGGGCCACCCGCGGAAGGAAACCGACATCACCGATTTCTGATCGACCGTCCCCGTCGAAAGGACCTTAACCATGATCTCCAAGGAACTCCTCCGAGCGATTCGGAACGAACTGCCGATGCAAGTCACGATTGTCCAACTCGGGCGCCAGGGGCCCGTCTCCAAGCAGATTGAAGGCTACTTCCGCTTCATCTGCCTCCAGTGCGGCGAGTTTCGCGCGACGGTCAACCCACGCAACAATCTCGCTCACTGCTTCCGCTGCGGCCGGAACTTCAACAATATCGACTTGCTGATGGCCCTCGGTTACGACTTCCCCGCAGCCGTCGAAGTCCTCGAACAATGGCTCAGGAACCACCGCCGCCAGCAGCACGCGACGTCCAACACTTGACCGGCTGATTCGGTCGTCCCGATTCGAATACCACCCTACTCGCACCGATCGTCTGAAACGATCAGTGCGACATAAGATACTGCGCTGATATCAACAGCGATCAGGCCAGGACTGTCGACGCCGTCTTCTCCAAAATTCTCAACAATTCGGCCGAACCCCGTTTTCTGCCCCAAAATCCATACAGTCATAATTCGGTCGAAAGTGCGATGGCAATTCGGTCGGGCACAAGCAAGACTGCTGCGAGCCGTTGAGAAACATCTGGAAAGCCGGATGCTTAGAAACTTGCACGTCCGGTTTGGGGTTGGGGCGGGGGTGCAACTCCCCCGCCCACACCACCCGGGTGAGCAATCACCCGGGGCCGCCCGGCCCAAGAGCCAATCTCATTCCATGAGGATCTGCACTCGCGGCTTCTCGACAGTCATGTCCGCGATCTTGCTCGAATTCTCCGGCATATAGATCGCCAAATCTTCCATAAATGACTCTGCGAGCTCCACCGTTCCGTCAATACCAACTTCATACTCAACGCGAATCATTGCGTTCGCGAAGCTCCGATCGAACGACCAGAGTTTAATCGCGTCCTTCAGCGAAGTGAAGTCCGCTGTTCCGTGTGTACGACGAGCACCAGCTTGAAGATAGTCATTGACCATTCGGTCAAGAATCTCCGGCCTTGCGTGCGGCACGAGTTCTGGCGAAGTAGATGGCGTCAATGGAAGATCAAGCAACGGTTCGATATCAATCGAAACGCGAACTGCCACCGTGCGAAACCCGGCTCCTTCGGGCGGCATGGCCCCCGAGTCAATGAGGTACTGCAACTTGGACTGTGGACAGAAGGTACGGCAAGAGACCTGGTAATGAGCATTTGGCGTATCGCCAATCCCAAACGACTCTGCCCCCCACGGAGTGACCGGATGCCACTCTCTTGAAGTTGTGTCTCTCTCAAGAACTTCACACTGGCATTGGATCTTGGGACACGGCTGAAAGTCATGGTTCTTGGGTGGGACTTCCCATTTCAACGAGACCTGCCAGCGTGTCAGCAAGTCATGGCTAAGATCACCGCGGTTGAATATGCCGCTTGCGATAGCTTCGTGTGAAACGGAGATGCAGCGCAGATCGCCCCGATTTGCAGACGTTGTCCTATCACGTGACCGCCTGGGCGTTACTCGCTGTTTCTCAGGGCCAACTTCTGGCGAAAATTCCAAAGAAGCGCGACTCGCCCGTCCTTCTTGCGACACAGTCTCATGTGCTTTGCCTCTGCCCTCGTAGCTCACAACTCCTGCTATGAAAACGACCAAACTCCCGACACAAACAACCGAGAATAAGCGCATCATTCAACCTCCTGAATAACGACGGATTAGACGGATCTTCTCCGCTCACGGACTTTGCCGCTGCGTGCTGCAAAATGCGAAAGGCGTACTTTTGATGTTAGGCTCTGTTTCAAAACTCAAAGTGCCGGGCTTCGAGCGGCTGCACGAGCCATCCGCTGCGTCGTCCTGCATCGACATATATGTCCAATACATACCTGCTTCGGACGCCTTGCGGACTGGCTCGTTCGCTCGCTCTCGGGGCTGCGGCAGACTTTTCAAACAGAGTCTAGCTAGTATTCACGGTGGAGATACCCGTCCTTCTTCGACGGCATCATGTTAGTCCGCCGTTCAACCGTTTCCCACCCGTAGTATCCCTTCTTCGGCTTAGGAGCACGTAGCGTGGCAAAGCGTTCCTGAGTGGATGGTGACATGGTGAACCTGAACCCGCTGTGCCATGGCGGAATCACTCCGCACATTATCTTCCGTGGATTCCTAAATTCGAGATTCAACGGGCGCACTTCTAGTTTGGTGCGTATTGACCATGTCATGTCTACAAGGATGTTCTCAACCCTGTTGTGCACTCCCGGTGACATCGCGTCGCCAATTGTATCGAACACCACCGCACCGAGCCCGGCGAGAATAGCCCACTCTCCAACACCAGAACTGAGCGCGCCTGCAGCTACTCCGATGCCACCGAGAGTTCCCGCCGCGTTAAGAAGCGCTTCCGCTGCTCCCATCAAGTTCTGGGCATACGACTTGGACACCTTAGCGTTGACGATGTAGGTCGTAGAAGTGTACAGCTTGCTTCGTGCAAGCCAGCGGTATTCCGCATGTCGAAAGACATCCCATTCCCATGTGCATATTCCGCGCACCTCGCGGTATTGCCCGACTTCAAATGGCTCAATCTCATCCCTGCGCACTTCTGTCCAGTACATTTGCTCAAGGACTTGCTCTAGCGTAAAGAGAGTGTAGTGCACTGCTCCGAAGAGTGCGTCCCCCTCCTGAAAGTCAATATCTACGTGGTTATAGACCATCTCCCAGCCGGTTGGATGTGGATCCGCATCGTCACAACCACACGGGTCAACGAGCGTTAACGGGCAATTATTGACGTATCGATACAGATTGACGTCGCCCGCAAGAAACCCAATCCGGTCGGCGCTCATCCACCGCCCTGTCGACAGATCGTACCAGCGGAACGCGTTGTTCTGAAGTTCCGTGTCCGTATCCAACGGTCGCGCCGTGTAGAGGAAGAGGCTTCCGACGCCGGCGGCAGTGTCGCTGGTAACGTTACCGTAGGCGTCGTAGACGACGTGCTTGACGACGGAGACGCTTTGCGTGACGGGATCGTAGACGACCAGGTCGCGGACGGAGCCGAGGTGATCGGTGAGGGCCCAGGCGACATCATCGGCCGTACCGTCGTCGACCGTTTCGTCGGCCAGGAGGTCATCGGTGTTGGTGCCCCAGAGGTATCGGTGGGCGAGATCGGAATTGCCGGCGTCGCCGGTGCCGGTCTTCTGGAAGTCGAGGACGATCTGGCCGCTGTCGTGGACGAAGACTCGGGATTCTTCGATTGTGCCGTCGGCGTCCGTGTCGAGGGTCTTGCGGACCCAGCGCTGGCCGTAGTCGTAGGCGTACTCGACGATCTTGGTTGCGGCCCCACCGTAGGTGCTACGCTCCGTGACCTTGGTGAGGCGGTTACGATGGTCCCACTCGTATTCGGTGATGGACGTGTCGCCGCTATTCAGAGTGCCGCTGGAATCGTTGTCGACGAAGCGGGCCGTGCGATTGCCCTCGTTGTCGTACTGGTAGGTGTACGTTCCATCCGTCAGCAAGCGGTTGTGATCGCCGGTCGTGTAGCCGGTGATGGTGCGGTTGCCGTTTGAGTCATACGTGTAGGTTTCGTCGGTTTGGTAGTCGTAATCGGCGTCGGTGATTTGTCCCGTGTCGTCGTAGGTGTAGCTGGCCGTGCCATCGTCGCCTACAAGGGAGGTGAAGTCGAAGTCGGTGAGTTCGCCGGCTGCGTCCCATGCCAAGTCGGCGTAGCGTTCAGGTTTTCAAAGATCGATTGACGCAATCACGAAGTCCCAGTCACTGCTCAGGCACTGTCGGCACGACAGTGGCACCAACGTGGGCGAAGTGGGGCGGTTTGGATGCAAGCGGATGGAGCGATTCCAGCCGCGTCATGGGTAGTGTAGTCACTTCTGCTGGCCAGTGCCACGCGCCCGCCCAACCGCGTGTGGTGACGTCTGCTGGTCAGTGCCAGCAGCCGCACCGTTTGTGGATGGGGCATTCTGTTCTTCTGGATCTAGCGATTGCAGAATCAAGAGTGCGCGATAGCGAGGCACTTGCTCTCGATAGTCACTGCCCTTCCTTATCGAGTCGAGGATCTCAGACTCCTTCGCGTTCAACTCTTCTTCCACGGTCTTCACGAATCGCTCGGCTCGCAACTCTCCCGCCTTGAGCCCCTGCAAATACTCGTCTGACAGAGGAATGACCGGCCCAGAATCATGAACGATCGTTTCCGTCACTTCTGTGCGTATTGAATTGCCGTCCACTCTAACATACGCATACACTCTTCCGAGCGCCGCGTTCCACCCGTCCTCATAACCACAACGATAGTCACGTCGTCGTTGCGTATTCTGTTGTATCTTGGATATCGCATTTGAATCACCATCATCTACCGTGCTTGATCGACGCCAGAACCCCCCCAGCGGGGGCGTGTACCGGCTTTCGCTTCCGCGAAGCATCCCTGCCAGTTCCCGGAAGGCAATCGCGTAGGGATTCACACTCGCAGAAGAAGAACCTGTGGGGACGTCCGCAGCATTCAAACTCGGGCCTGGAGCGATACGCGAAACGGCAGCCAGGACTACCATTGCGAGAAACAACCGCGTGGCACAGTGACGGTGAGTATTAAGCACGAGTATGGTCTCTCATTAATGGGCTTTGTCGGGCAGACGTGACGTGACCGCAGGAACAGAATGGTCGCCGCTCTGAATTGAAAAGGGGTACAAAGGGAACAGAACAAGTAACCCGTAGTGCATAACCCTAGAGGCATCCGATAGCTAGTGTCCTGAGTTAGAAATTCGCCAGCTAACCTTTTCTTGTTTTGGTTTGATTGTTAAACTGCCGTGCAACACAAACAAGGAGGTGCTGCATGGCGGGTGGAAGACCTAAAGAACCGTTGATCCTGGCGGACGAGGAACGGGAACAACTCGAGCGTTGGGCTCGACGGCCGAAGAGTTCGCAGCATTTGGCACAGAGGTCGAGGATCGTGTTGGCTTGTGCCGAAGGCGAAGACAACTCCGTGGTAGCCGAGACCTTGGGCGTATCTAAGGCAACGGTCGGCAAATGGAGAAAGCGATTCCTCGCCAAGCGGCTGGACGGCTTGGTCGATGAACCTCGTCCCGGTACTCCGCGAACAATTACTGATGCCGATGTAGAACGAGTCGTTACCAAGACCCTGGAGACCAAGCCGAAGAACGCAACGCATTGGAGCACGCGCAGCATGGCTGAGGCCACCGGCATGAGCCAGACCGCGATCGTTCGCATCTGGCATGCCTTTGGCCTGCAACCGCACCGCACCAAGACATTCAAGCTTTCTGAGGATCCGTTGTTCATTGAGAAAGTCCGCGACGTCGTGGGCTTGTACATGAATCCGCCGGAGCACGCGATCATCTTGAGTATCGACGAAAAGAGCCAGGTGCAGGCGTTGGATCGAACCCAGCCGCTGCTGCCGATGGAACCCTGGCAGGTGGAACGGCACACGCACGATTACGCACGCCACGGCACCACGTCGTTGTTCGCCGCCTTGAACTGCAAAACCGGCGAAGTTATCGGGCGTTGTCATCAGCGTCATCGACATCAGGAGTTCCTGAGCTTCCTCAAGCACGTCGACCAAACGATCGAAAAAGGCCCCAATACGGAAGTCCATCTGGTCATGGACAACTACGCCACCCACAAAACACCGGCTGTCAAGCGCTGGCTTACCAAACATCCGGAATACCAAGTCCACTTCACTCCCACCAGCGCCTCGTGGCTGAATCAGGTGGAACGGTTCTTCGCCGCCATTACCGAGAAGTGCATCCGTCGCAGTGCATACCGCAGCGTGAACGCACTCAAGAAGGCCATCATGAATTACCTCGACGAACACAACAAAAACCCCAAGCCTTTCGTATGGGTTGCCAGTGCCGACCTGATCCTCGAACGCGTCAAAAATGTATGTAAGCGAATTTCTAACTCAGGACACTAGGCGTTTTTCAAGATAACCTAAAGAGAACACTTCTATGAACGGATAACTGCTGTACATTCCTTGACCGAAACGTTCCGGAAGGTCGAACATCTCTGAGTGAATCGCTCCGTTATGCCAGATACGCATGGCCTCTTCTGTGGCTACAGCAGCAACCTCATTACAAAAGTCGGCATCAGTGAACTCGAGTGCCTCCACTCGCTCCAATCCACCAACAATGACGCTGAGGGCCTCCTCATAGGTTGTAAGATGATCCAATTCATGGCTCATGACGAAACGAACCTTCTCGGGAATAGGAGTTTCTTTCGGGAGCCCTACACCTTCAAAGTCCTTCCAGCCAGGATTATTATCTGCCGGCACAAGCCCTACGATGTAGCCGTTGATATGGAACTTAACGCGGCACATTCCGCTTTCAGTGTACGGCTCGGCCACGGGGCAGAAGAAGCGAGCGAACGTGCCTCCAGCCGTCGCTACATTTGTCGTATTGAATCCACTTATGACAACCTTGTTCTGTTTCAACGCCTGCAGGTAGATCTGCTGTTTCTGCTCTTTTGTTAGGGGCTCCAGGCCGAGAAAGTCGATTTGATGGCCGTCGTCAGGAGTACCGTAGTCGACAAGAAGTTGCGACCTTCTTACAAAGCCTAGGGTAGTCATTCCCGACCTATCGACTGTTCCCGAAGGATCGATTTGCATCAGGACGGAGTTATTGCAGTATCGATACAAATTCACATCGCCCGCCTCAAACCCGATCGGATCCGTGCTCAACCACCGCCCAGTTGTCGAATCATACCAGCGGTTGAGATTGTTCTGCAGCCCCGTATCCAAATCGAACGGCCGGGCTGTGTATAGGAAGAGGCTCTCAACCCCAGTCGCCGTGTCGCTCGTCACATTCCCGTAGGCATCGTAAACGACGTGCTTGACGACGGAGACGATTTGGGTAACCGGATCATAGACAACCAGATCGCGGACGGAGTTGAGATGATCGGTCAAGGTCCAGGCGACATCATCTGCGGTTCCACCGTCGACCGTTTCGTCAGCGACGATCGCGTCAACGTTGGTTGGGTCCCACAGGTAGCGATGCGAAAGGTCGCTATTGGCTGCGTCGCCCGTTCCGGTCTTCTCGAAATCCAGCACAATCTGCCCGCTGTCGTGGACGAAGAGTCGCGAGCTTTCAATGGTGCCGTCGCCGTCGGTATCGAGCGTCTTGCGGACCCAACGTTGGCCGTAGTCGTAAGCGTACTCGACGATCTTCGTGGCCGTGCCGCCGGAGTTCTTGTAGGTGACCTTGGTGAGGCGGTTGCGGTGGTCCCACGTGTATTCGACGGATTCGCCGGTGGAGATGTTGGTCTTGGTGAGGACGTTGCCCTCGCCGTCGTACGTGTAGTTGTACGTGCCGTCGCTGGTCAGGCGATTGTGATCGCCGGTCGTGTAGGACGTGGTGCCGTCGACCAGCGTTCGGTTTCCATTGTCGTCGTAAACGTAGGACTCGTCGTCCTGCCAGTCGCTGGCGTAGTCGGCGCCGGTAAGCTGTCCGGTATCATCATACGTGTAATTCGTTTCGCCGTAGTCGCCGACGAGGGACTCGAAGTCGAAGTCGGTGAGTTCGTCGGCCGCGTCCCATGCCAGGTCGTAATCCGCGAACTCGGTGACGGCCCGCTCGTGGACGATGTCCGTCACTCGGCCAAGTTCATCGAACACCTTTTCAGTCTCGGCGACGGCCGTCGTGCCGGCCAGGTCGGCGTAGCGGGAGATCGTGGCCCGGGTGGAATCGTCGTTGTAGGCGTAGTCGACACGTTTCTCGGCCACCGCATTGCCGCCCGAGACGCCGTCTTGCGTGATCTGGGTGATCCGGCCGAGGTTGTCGTAGGAATACGTGTTGACGTAATCCTCGGTCGAGCCGACGGTGGCGGCGACGGAGGTCTGCCTGCCCAACACGTCATACGTGTAGTTGAACACGACGTCGTCGGACAGGCCGGTGAGGTCCTGGGTGGTGGAGGTCAGATTGCCAAAGATCGACCAGGTGTATTCAAAGTCGTAATCGCCGTCGCCGATCGTGGCCACGCGGCCCATCTCGTCGTACGTGGTGCTGTACGTCGTCACGGCGTCCTGCTGGGCGTCAGCGTCGGTGACGTCATCGTACCACGTTTCCGTCGTCAGACGCGAGAGCGAATCGTAGGCGTAATCGATCACCCGGCCGTTGCGGTCGATCTTGCGGGTAAGATTGCCCCGGGCATCATACGAATAGTAGCGGACGAGGTCGGTGGAGTCGACGTTGATCGTCTCGGTGGCCACCTGACCTAGGGGGCTATAACTCCAGTAAGTGGTGTTCTCCTCGGGGTCGGTCAGGGAGGCCATCCGGCCGAGGTCGTCGTAGGTGTAGCTGGTGACCCCCTCTTCCGGGTCGGTTTCGGAGGTCTTGCGGCCGAGATTGTCGTATTCGTATTCGGTCACGTTGCCGAGCGGGTCCGTCTCGGTGAGGAGATTGCCGTTGGCATCGTAGGAATAGCTGGTGACCGAGGCTTCTTCGGAGCCGATGCCGTCCGGATCGATGGAGATCTGCTGGACGACGCGGCCGAGGGAATCGTAGACGGTGCTGCTGGACCGGCCGAGGCGGGTGAGGGCCAGGTCGTCGTTGCCGGCGTCGAGGGCCGGGCTGTCGACCCGGAGGGGGATGGTCTGGGTGGGACCGCCGTTGTAGTCCAGCTCGCCGAGGAGGGCGTCGACGTTCAACTGGTTGTCCAGCGTGATGTCGATCCCGGTCAGGCCACTGCTGTCGGAGACGAGGTTGTAGGAACTGCCGGCGAGCAGTGCGCCGTCGATGTCCGGACCGTCCGTGCCGGCCGAGTTGTCGGCCACGAGCGTGTTGTGCATGAGTACATTGCCGGAATCAACGTCAATGCCGCCGCCGTTGCCGGTGGCCGTATTGAGGGCGATGGTCGACTGGAGGATGGTGGCCGTGGCGGAATTGGCCAGGGCGATGCCGGCGCCGTCGGTGGCCGAGTTTTCGGCGATGGTGGACTGGCGGATGAAGGCCGCGGCCCCGTCGAGCATGATCGCGCCGCCGTCGGTGGCCGAATTACCGGCGACGGTGCTTTCCAGGAGATTGAGCGTCCCGGTGGCGTAGATGGCCCCGCCGTCGGTGGTGGCTGACGAATCGAGGATCTGGCAGTCTTCGAGGGTGAGTTCCTCGGCCAGAGAGCGGATCGCTCCGCCGGCGCCGGTGGCGGCGCCACCCGTGAGGGTGAGCCCGACGAGGCGGACGATGATTCCGTCGGCGAGGTCGAAGATGCGATAGGCGTCGTTGCCACTGATGGCGAGCTCGTCGGCGCCGGGGCCGATGATGGTCAGGTCGCCGGTGATGTCGATCTCGGCGGACAGGACGATGTCGATGGCCGAGGAGAGGTCGAGGCCGGCGCTGAAGGTGATGGTGTCGGCGCCCGGGCTAGCGTTGGCGGCCGTGATGGCCTCTTCAAGGGTCATACCGGTGCCGTCGGTGAGTTCGTCAACGAGGAGGTTGAGCGAATTGTATTCGACGGCGCCAACGTCGGTCGCCACGCCGATTGTCCTATAATAATTTTCGCCGCGGCCGTCGTAGTAGGTGGTGCCGAGCAGGGTGCTGCCGGCGTCGAGGACGGGGCTGCCGGTCTGGGGCATGTGGGTCATGGTGGGCCCGCCGTTGTACGCCAGATCGTCCAGCATGGGATCGATGGGCGAGGCGGAGGTGCCCACCTGATTGCCTCGCTCGTTGTTCGTGATGCCAGTCAGGCCATCGTTGTTGCCGATGAGGTTGTTCGAGGAGTTTTCGTTGTAGGTTCCGTAGAGGTCCGGATAGAGGGTGGCCGTATTGTCGGCCACGATGGTGTTGTCGAGGCGAACGTCGAGCGCGGCGCGGTAGATGCCACCGGCATAGAGGCCCGTGTTGTCGGTGATTGTGCAGCCGACCAGCCGGGCCGAGAAATCGTCACTCCCGTAGAAATACACGCCGCCGCCCACATGGCTGGCCGAGTTTCCGGACACGGTGACATTCGTCAGAAGGGCATCGGCCGAGTAGGCGATCAGGCCGCCTCCTCGAACCGCCTCGTTGTCGACGAGGAGGGAATCGGAAATGGTCAGCGTGTCGAAGTGCCCGCAGACGCCGCCGCCCCACGAACCGGCCACGTTGCCTTCGATGGTGGTGCTGCTTATGTCGAAGGTCCCTTCGAGGCTGTAGATGCCGCCGCCGTAAACGGTGGCCTCGTTGCCGCTGATGGTGCAGTCGACGAGGTAGGTTGCGGCCCCATTTATGGTGGCAATTGCTCCTCCGTAGGCTGCGCTGTATTCGCCGGCCGCATCGGCCTGGTTGTTCTCGATGGTGGTGCCCGTGATCGTGGTGACGGCGCCGCCGTAGAGGAACAGTCCGGCGCCGTAGCCGGAGTAGGTGTCGCTCGAGAAGACGTTGTCGGAGACAACGCAATCGACCATTTCGAGGGTCTCATAGTAGAAGGCCACGCCGGCCCCATAGCGTACCGCCTTGTTCTCCGAGACGGTCGTGTCGTAGATATAGACGCGGTCGCTGTAACCGGCCACGCCGCCGCCGTAGTAGCCTGAATCGTTGGAGGTGATCGTACAACTCTCGATGACAAGCGACTCGGCGTAGCCGGTGAAGACGCCTCCGCCGTAGTTGCTTGCTGTGTTGCCGGAGACAGTCAGTTCCCGCAGGGTGACGTCGCTGCCGCTACCCGTGTAGACGGCGCCGCCGTAGGTGGCGTAGCCATCGGTGAGGGTCATGCCGGAGAGGATGGCCGTCACGTCGCCGGTGATGTAGAAGATGCGGGAGGCGTCGTCGGCGTCGATCGTGAGCGTGCCGGCGCCCGGCCCCTCGATGGTGAGGTCGGAGTCGATGACGAGTTGGCCGAGGGTCAGTGACATTGTTCCGGAAAGGGACGCATCGAACGTGATCAGGTCGTGGCCGGCGTTCTGGCTGGCAAGATAGATCGCTTCGCGGAGCGAGAGGTCGCCGGTGGAATAGTCGTCGTCGGATTCGTCGACGAGCGTGTCGACCACATAGGTGCTCGTTTCCGGCCCCGTCAGGCCTTCGTAGGCCCCGATGTCGACCGAATCATCCAGGACGCGGTAGAACTCGGGCCCACGCTGGTCGTAGTCGAGGGCTTCGCCTTCATATTGGATGGTTTCAATAACCCGGCTGGCGGCGTCGTAGACGTACTCGGTGGTGGGCCGGGTCAGCGGCCCGTCACCGTCCGGGTCGGGAAGGGTCACCACGGTTGTGCGGCCCAGGTTGTCGTAAGTGTAGTCAGTCTGGTTCCCGTCGGCGTCGAGAGTGGCCACGAGCCGGCCGGCGAAGTCGTAAACGTTTTCGGTGTCGGCGCCCTTGCGAACCAGGTAGACAGCGTCGGCCACAATCGTGCCCCCGGTGCTCTCCGTGAGGTTCGACAACTCGACGACGAGCGTCGTGGCGTCGTCTTCGTGCAGTTCGTAACTGGTGAGCAACTCGAATCGGGCCGTCCCCAGACCGGCAAAGTCGGCCGGCTGGTCGGGATCGAGGGTCTGGTCGACAGTGTCGTCGTAGACGAGCGTGCCGCTCGTGCTATCGAGGTAGACAGAGAAGTGAGCGTCGCCCGTGTTGGCGCCGTTGGCCGTCCAGGAGATGTAGACATCATACTCCTCGCCGGGCACAAGGTCGGTGAAGGTCCAGGTGGCCGTGGCGGTAGCCGTGCCGGTCACGGAAGCGATGGTCTGGTAGCTGTCGAGCAGGCCGCCCGAGACGGTCGTCCAGGTCCCCGAGGGCTCGTCGTAGTCGCCCATGGCGGGCGTGATCGTTTGGCCGGTCAGGGTGGTCGTCTGGCGACCGAAATCGTCGTATCCGTAGGTCGTCGTGGCGCCGTCGGGGCTGAGCGACGCGGAGGTCTGCCCCGCGGAATTGTAGTAGGTGCGGTAGACGGGCGCGTCATAATCCGTGCCCGTGCCATCGGGGTCGGGCTGGGTGACGGCGGTCACCCGGCCCAAGGCGTCGTAGGTGTAGCTGGTCTCGTTCCCGTCGGCGTCGATCGTGGTGGTGAGCAGGCCGTCGTTATCGTAGACGTACTGGCTCATGGCGTCGGCACGGACGACGTAGACGGCATCGATCGAGATGACCTCGCCCGTTTCGCCCGTGTTGTTTGCCAGTTGGACAATGAGCGTGGAGTCGGTGAGCGTGATCGTGCTGCCGAGTTGGGCGAAGGCCTGGTCGGAGAAGCTGATCAAGCCGCTTGCGTCGGTGGGGGCGGCCGACTGGTTGATGTCGCCGGTCCAGGTAGCGGTCTCGCCCGTGCTGCCCAGGTAGATGGCGGCGGGCACGTCGTCGGCGCCGCCGGTGACGTAGGTCCAGGTGATGTAGATGTCGTAATCGTCGCCCACGATGAGGTTTTCAAAGGTCCAGGTGGCCGTGGCGGTCGCGGTGCCGACCACGGAGTCGGCGGTCTGGTAGGTGTCGAGCAGCCCACCGTCGGTGGCCGGATCCCACGAGCCGGTTGTTTCAAAGCCGCTGTCGCTGCTGTCGTCGACGATCGTGCCGGAGTAGGTGGCGACGGCGCGACCCCGACCGTCGTACTCGGTCGAGCTGACCGCCATATCGGCGGCGACGGTGGCGATCACCTGGCCAGCCGCATCGTAGTGACGCCACAGGTAGGGCGACTCAAGATCGCCTTCCCCATCCGGATCGGCCTGGGTTACGCCAGCGGACCGTCCCAGGACGTCGTAGTCGTAGGAGGTTTCGTTGCCGAGGGCGTCGGTCGTGGACGCGAGCTGGCCGTCCTCGTCGTATTCCGTTTCGTTCATGGCCGTAGAGCGGACCAGGTAGACGGCGTCGGCCAGGACCAGTTTGCCGGCCGTGGCGCCGTCGTTGGAGAGGGTGACGACGAGGGTCGTCGAATCGCCGCTGGAGAGTGTGAAGCTGGTGAGCTTCTCGAAGGAGGAACTGCTGAAATCGAGGAAGTCCGACTCTTCGGTCGGGTCGCCCGACTGGTCGACGTCTTCCTGGTACAGGAGCGTGCCGCTCGTGCTGCCCTTGTAGACCGAGAAGTGGGCATCGGGCGAGCCGTCGTCCTCGTTGGCCTCCCAGCAGACGTAGATCTCGTACTCCTCGCCGATCATGAGGTTTTCGAAGGTCCAGGTTGCCGTGGCAGTCGCGGTCGCACTCTGTACGGTCGCGGCCGTGCGGTAGCCGGCGTCGTGCAGCCCGCCCTCGGCGGCGCTCCACGTGCCGGCCGTTTCGGCGTAGGCGTCGTCGGTGCTGCCGATCACCTGGCCTGAGTAAGTGGCTTCGACCCGGCCGAGGATGTCGTACTCGGTGGTCGACACAGAGCCGACCGGATCGATCGTGCCGCTCACCCGGCCGCTGGAGTCATAGTGGGTGTAGGAAACGGACGATTCAAGCTCGCCATCGCCGTCAGGATCGGCCGAGATGGTCTGGATGACGCGGTCGGACGTGTCGTAGACGTATTCGGTCGCGTTGCCGTAGGCGTCGATCGTTTGATAGACGCGGCCGGCGCTGTCGTAGACGTATTCGGTGACTGCTCGGGCCTCGGCGATCGTGACGGCGTCGGCCAAGACGCCGATGCCGCCGGTAATGTCCACGGTGAGGTAGTCCTCGCCAGCCGTGACCATCCCCAGGTAGTGCCAGTTCTCCCCGAAGACGGCCGAGCCGCTGGGCTGCTCGGTCTGATCGACCGTGTAGGTCGCGAGCAGGTCGTTTTCGTACTTCCAGCCATCGTAGACGTCGTAGGTCGCCGTAACGGTGCCTGCATCAGCCGGATAGCTCACCCACACTTCGTAGGTCTTGCCAGCCTCAATGTCGGGGACGACATAGCGGGCGTAGCCACTCGAATGCGTCAACGTCACGTAGTCGCCGTCGACGCTGTCCGGGTCGGTAGTCGGGGATGCATAGTAGAGGGTAACACTCGAATCGCCGTTGTCGACCTCGACCGCCCCATCGAGATCGGAATAGGGTGCGTAGGTCTTCGTCTGGCGGCCATCGTTGTCGTATTCGTATTCGGTGATGTTGCCGAGGGTGTCGACCGTGCCGATCACGTTGCCGGCCGTGTCGAAGATGGTTTCCGAAAGGGCGGAGGCCTCGACGACACGGACCGAGTCGGCGATGACGCGGCCGTCGGCGTCGTTGGTGAGCTGGATCGTGAGCGTGTCGCCGCTGGGTGTGAACGTTCCGAGGGATTCCCAATTGGCGTCCAGCAGGCCGAGGATCGCGGGACGGACCTGTTGATCGACGTTGATCGTGTCGAGGAGGGTGCCGCTCGTGGTGCCGTCGTAGACGCTGTAGGGGGCGTCGGTGGCGTTATTGGTGGCGTCGGCCGTCCAGGTGACGAGGACGACGTAACGCTGGTTGGGATCGAGGTCGTCGAAGGTCCAGGTGGCGGTCGCGCCGCCCGTGCCCGAGGCGGCGTAGCGAAGGTCGCTTCCTTCTCCCGAGGTCTCGTTCGTTGTCCAACTTGCGGTCGGGCTGGCCGAGAAATTGGCATCGCCGTCGTCGACGACCGCGCCGGTCGCATCCGCTTCCTCGGTATACGTGTGGGTCTGGCGCCCGCGGGCGTCGTAACCGTAGCGCGTTGTCCGGCCCGCCTCGTCGATCGTGGCGATGAGGCGACCGCCGTCGTCGTAGACGGACTCGGTGCAGGAATGTTCGAGGATCAGGACTGAATCCGCGGCAACCGAACCGGCGGCGTCGTTGGTCAGAAGCACGCTTAGCGTCGAACTGTCGACCGCGTAGGTCCCCAGCCGCAGCCAGCCGCTTCCCAGCAGTTTGCTGTCCGCGGACGAGTCAGTTTGATCGACGTCAATCGTCTCAAAGGTACTGATTCCGGAGTCGACCTCGCCGTCGTCATCGGAATCGATATTGCCGTCGTAGATTGAGAACGGGGCGTCGGTGGCATAGCTGGCATCGGCGGTCCAACTTACGAAGACCTCGTAGTACTTGTCGGAGTCAAGGTCAGTAAACTCCCAGGTGGCCGTGGCGTCAGGAGAGCCCGCGCTGCCGCTTGCGACGATCTGCGAACCGACGGTGCTCCACGACCCGTTAGTCCAGAAACCCGAGGCATCGCTGTTGTCGATCGTCGTGCCCATCGTGTCAGCCGCGGGAAGGACGGTGTGGGTGAGGCGATTCAGGTTGTCGTAGACGTACTCGGTCCGTCGACCCAGCTCATCCGTCTCGGCGAGCAGTTCGCCCGAGGTGCTGTCGTATTCGTACTCGACCGTGGCCTCAAGGTCCCCGCCGCTATCGTAGGTGATCGTGGTCTTCTGACCGCGGGAGTTGTACTGGTACGCGGTGACCGTGCCGGTCGGGTCGGTGACGGTTTCGACGAGGCCAACGATTGTGCCATCGTTGGAATCGGTGTAGGTGTAAGTGGTGACGAGGTCGTCGGATTCGGACGTGTCGTAAAGGTCGTAGTTACCGACCACGACGATTTCGGACAGCACATTTCCGTTGTCGTCATCGAGCAGGTAGTAGGTGACAGTTCCGGATTCGTCGGCGTACTCGACGGGGACATTCCACTCGGAGTCATACACCCATGTGCGTGTGCTGCCATCGGGCAGCGTCGTGCGAATCAGGTTGCCCTTGGCGTCGTAATCGTACGTCGTGACCGACGAGGCCAATGGCCCCTCATCGTCGGGGTCAGGCTCGATCTTCTTGGTAACTTGGCCGTTGATGTTGCGATAGTAGAGGGTCGTGTCGCCCTCGCCGCTGACGGCCGCGGTCGCGAACCCCCAGTCATCGACGTCCGCGGTTGTCGTCACGCCGGCTATTGTGGCGGTTACCTGGATGTCGCCCGCTCCGATCAAGTCGGCAGGATTGCCCTGGGTTGTGCCCACGCCGCTGGACGTATCGACCAGCGCAGACGCGTAGAGCGAGGTGTAGGTATCTTCGGTGCCGTCTGCATGGGTGACCTTGGCGAGCCGCAGCGCGTGGTCGTAGTCGTAGGTCTCGACTCCGCCATCGGGGGAAGTGATCGATGTCAGCAACCCGGTAGTGGCGTCATATTCGAGCGTGGTCGTCGGCGCCGACAGCGGTCCGGTAGGCCCGTCCGGATCGGGCTTCGCGATGGCCGTGATTCGCCCGTTGGCGTCCACCGTGTAGGTCGATAGTATTCCGTCGGGACTTGTTGAGGTCGCCAAGTAGCCGTTGCCGTCGTAGGCGAACGTTGTTTCCTCACCGCTGGGTTCCTCAATGCCGGTCACCTTGCCGGACGTTGACGAATAGTACGTGTAGCTTGTCACGTTGTCGTTTGGATCAGTGATAGTATCGACGCGCGCCGCCTTCGTGTTCGCGTCCACCTGGTACACATAGTAGGCTTGCTCGGTGCCATCTTTGGCCGTAAGAGTGAAGCTGCTGCCCCAGGTGCCCGTGAGCGTGTAGGCACTGGTGTCATAGATCGTATCCTGAACCCACTCCGTACCGTCCCACTGGAACCTCTGCATGCCCGACTGCATGAGCATGACGTCGTCGTAGTTGTCCTGATTGCCGTTGTTGTCCGAATCGTACCAGACGAGGCTGGAAACGCCGAAGGGGAACCAACCGGTAGCCATCGAGCTGCCGAGGGTGTTGATGACCTTTTCGTTGCCGGTGATCGTGACACTGACGGGATCGCCGCCATCATAGTACTGGGTGAGCTCGACCTCCCAGTCGTAGTACCCGGTGGAGAGTGCAGAGACATCGACCGGGAGCGCGAATGCGTATGTTTCGCCTTCTGTCGCTCCCGTCTTGTCGAACCAAATGGTGGTGCCGGGCGTCGTTGAGCCAAATGTGGTGAGAGTGGCCGAGACCATCTCGAGTTCGTTCTCGTCCTCGTCGGTGAGCGCGAGGGGCTGATATGCGATGACCGTTTCCTGCCCAGAGGCGAACGCGCTGTAGTAGGTGACGGGCGAATCGGTGCTGGCGACGGCGACGTTGCCAGTGACGGCGTTTTGGCCAGTACTGTTCGTGGGATTATTTGATGCGCATTGGCAAGTGCAGTCCTTGGGGTCGTATTGGGGTGTAGTGGTTCAGCGTAACGTTGAGTTTTGGCGTGCTGGAATTAGCTATGTTGAGGAAGGTCTGAAGGCAGTGTTTTCTTAATTGGGGGACGCTGTCCCCCAAGCCCCCTGGGATTTATCGCATTGGGCCAGAAGCGAGAGTTCTGGGGAAGGGAAGCGGCGCGGCATTGGGCCGCCCGGCCTCGCTTCTGGGTCTGGCTCGGCGCTCGGGTCGGTTCCCACCGTTGCCCTATCCTCCGTCCAGGCGTCTTCAGTATAGCACGAATTCTCGGCCCGTTGTCGTGCTCGGTTGTCTTGCCGCTTGCAGCGTGCTTCTTCGAGCTTCCGGTCCCGCTCGGCAAAGATCGCATCTTCACGTCCGGACAGCTTGTCGACAGGGGTGACATACCCGATCGCGCTGTGCAGTCGGACTTCGTTGTATTCCTGGACGAATCGTGCGACGATCCGCCGGGCGTCCGCCAGATTCAACGGCGTGCCGGGGCGAATGCAATCCGACTTGATCGTGCGGTGATAGCGTTCGATCTTGCCGTTGCTTTGGGGATAGTACGGGCTGGTTCGCACGTGCTTCATGCCGCAGAGCTTGACGAACTGCTTGAAGTCCTTGGAGACGAACTGGGGACCGTTGTCGCTGATGATTCGCGGTCGCTCGCCCGGGAACTTCTCCCGAGCACGCTGGACGATCGCTTCCACGTCGATCTCCTCCATCTTCTCGCGGATCTCCCAGTGAATCAGGTAGCGGCTGTAACCGTCCAGGATGCTCGTCATGAAGTAGAAGGTTCCGGCGATGTTGAGGTAGGACACGTCCACATGCCAGTGGCGATGGGGCCCATCGGGCTGCTGGAATCCCTTGCCCTTGCCGGAGGGTTTGCTTGCGTGACGCTTCAGTACGCCCGCGGCTTTCAAGACGCGATAGACGCTCGAAGCGCTCACGGCCACCACGTTCGCATCGAGCATCATGTAGGTCAGCCGACGATAGCCGTCAAGCGGATGTTCCCAGTGGAAGTCCAGGATGGCCTGTTTCTCCCAATCCTCCAGCCAATGGTCGCGAGGAATCCGCCCGTTGTGCTCGTTGGCCTTGCCGTAACGTTGCTTCCACTTGTAGAACGTGCCTTCGGGCACGCCCAGCCAGCGCAGCACTTGCTTCGTTGAGACGTCCGACCGTTCCTTCCAGTAGTCCACGTAGTCGACCACGCTGTCGCGTATTTCGTGGGGAACCCACACTCCGTTCAGAGTTCCCCAAGTTCTTTTTTTAACTGGACGTGCTCCTCCAGCAGTTCCGCGACCACTTCGTTCTTCTTCTGCAGCTTCTCTTCCAGTCGCCGAATCTTCTCCTCCTGAGCGTCACGCTGCCGCCGCTGGTTCGCCTTGTTCGGCTTTCGCTCGAAGAGAACCTCGGCCCCCTCGAAAAGTTGCCGCTGCCAGGTGTAATATTGGGTGGCGTGGATCTCGCATTCGTCGCACAGATCGGACACCGGCACCTTCTCCAAAAGATGCCGCCGAACAATCGACACCTTCTGTTCCGCTGGAATATTCCGCTTTTTCGACATCGAGCTTCTCCTTTAGGTCTGTGCTAAACTCTAGCACATTTCTTAAGCTCAACGTCGAACTGAGGCAAAACAGGGGCGCGCGTATGGCCATGTTGGCCGTCATCCATCCATCAGTGGGGGTTGTCCAGTCAACATTGTTGCCGGATATCTTCCCCTCCACCCAGTCCCACTCAGGATCGTCCGGATTGTACTCGGCCTGTTCGCCGTGGGCCAGTTCGTCATTCCCTAATTCGTCATAGCCAGCCGCCACTATGACCGTTGTGGAAATCTCCCCCTTCTTGACAATAAGGTCCGTCTGGGTAGTTATAATCTCCTTCTCTCCAGATATCTTTATGTGGTAGCAAATGGCGTCGGCATCAGCATCGCCGTTTGCGGAGGTCGGTTCGTTGTCCCACAGCTCATCATCGTCCCAGCCTTGTTCGTCGCTCACTCCGCCGCCTGACGAGTGGTAGGTAGGCGTGAACGAGACGGCCGTATCCTCGTATGTCGTATTGCCGGGTTCTAGGTGAATCCAGAATACACCGATCTCACCTTGACCTTCGTACGTCGCCGTTGTTGAATTGTCTGGCTCCTTCGCAGGTTCCACGGCATCACAGAACCACTCGATGAGCCAATCGTTGTCATTTAGGGTCATCGTCGCGGACGTTCCGAGGACGGGAAACACGCCAACGCCATTGCAACATCCGCTCAAATCCTGCCCCAAGCTGTTGAAATTGAAGTTAACTTCTTCGGGCTTTTCAGCTTGGTGATCATCGTCCACAGTTACGGTGACGGTTTGGGAACCTGCACCGCTGAGAGTGATATAGCCAGACTGACACCCAAGAGAAGAATGGTAGTCTGTGCCATAGGCAGCATCTCCACTGAAGCTGTAACCCACGGAGATTGGATAAGAGCTGTCCAGGGAAGCGTCATTTTCATAGTAGGCTCTACGCTCGACGGTGAATGTCTCGTCGTAATCAGGCTCACCCAGTTTCCCATCCCCTGTTTGCGTTACCTCAATGAGCCATTCATCGTCGTCGTCGATCGAGATTGTGGCGCTGGGGCCGCTGGAAAACGAATAGGTGTCACCCGGAGTATTTGTGCACCACCACCAGGACTCGGTTGAGACGGTGATGTCCATCGTGCCTTCGAATTCAGAGTCCTCCTTTGGATAGATGTAGAAGATATCGCCCGTGTCGCATGCGTCGAATTCGCAACTGAAGAGGTAGCCCTCCTCATCGGAAAGGTAGTTCAAGTCCTCGTCGTAGAGCTTGAAATCGTTGTCGTCCGGCAATTGGAACTGGATTTCCTGGGTTGTATCGATTCTCAAGCTCACCCCTGCGGCGTAGAAGTCCGGATCCAGGTCGCTGAGCCAGATGGCATAATAGCCGTAGTTGGTAGATGATTCCGTCTCGGCAAGATCGGTCATCCCTGGCGTCCAGTATCCGGCATTGAGCGTGGTGAGTAGCTCGCGTTTCTCCAGGGGTTCCAAATGCACTGCACGATGTCGGAGGCCTGGGAGTCGCCGCGTTTTGCTTGGTTTCAACGCCGAAATCGCATCCGCAAAGAGTTGCCGCATTCTGCCTCGTGTGGTCATGCTTATGCTCCCAAGATCGCGTCAGGGTGGAGTGCGAATGGTGTGTGTCGCTGTTTGAGAAGGCTACGAGTGTGACTGAAGAGCTTCTTCGAAGAAGGTCTCGTATTCACTGACTACCGAGTCGTTTTGGAACAAGACATCGCTTCTTCTGAGAATCTCGCTATGCATCGCATTTCGGAACTCCGCGTCACGTCCCAAGCGGACCGCCAACTCGACATATTGCGTCTCGTCAGCAGCAACAAGATCAAGAAGTCCCATCTGGCGATAGAACCCAAGGGCATAACGCTGGAGCATGTACTTTCCCGGCAGTGTGACTACGGGGATCCCCAATCCGAAAGAGTCGTAGCCGGTCAAGGCTGTGCTGTAGTTTGGCGTATCCAGGACCGCGGTCGCGAGGCTCAACAGGCGGAGGTAATCTCCGATCGGCTGACTTGGCAAGAACAGAATCCGTTTCGCCAGTTGTTCGCCGAGGTGCATGCGAAGCCGGGCTCTCAATCGCTCTGCTATCGCAGCATGTCCGCCTTCTAGGATGAGGACATGTCCCGTCGGGTCGCGATCAAGGATCTGCCGCAAGATGGCGTCGAACTCGGGCAAGATCTTCGCCAAGCGTTGAGGGCAGAAATAGAGGGCTCCCGTCCCAGGCAGTCCGAAATCGTCCCTCGTGGGCGTGCCTTGGATCACTGGTCGTCGTTGCCACAACAGCGGCCGGGAGAATTGCACCAGCTTTTCCGTGTAGTCCTGGGTCGCCTCGTCGCCTCGCTCGAAGAGTCTTGAAGAGATGCCGAAATCAATGTTGGCAATTCCAGTCGTTCCATGCATTCCACTGCCAACTACTTGAACTGGGGCGAGTGGAAGGAACGGCAAGAAGTAATTCGTCTTGTCCGTATCTGCGTGCCGATGGGCAACAATATCGCAGCGTGTGCGGCGAATCGTCTCATAGGCGGGCGACAAATCATGGGCGATCCCTACCCATTGGATGCCTTCCGCTGGTATTCTCTTCCGACAATAGGAAACGATCGACTTGGACACCAAGCCGAACACCTCGAACTTGGAGCGGTCGAGTCTTCTCATGATCTCGCCGTAGCTGCGGACATAGCCGCCCTCGTGCCCCACGGTGCAAAGAAATCCCACCCGGATCTTGCCTCCCTGCTTTCGGTCGGGACGCATTTTCGGGAAGTGAGGCGAGAAGAGTCTCGCGTACTTCTCTTTGAGCGTTCGGTTGCAGAGCCCGTGATGGGCGAGTTCAAACGGGGGCATGAATGCGTCTGTAAGAGCGCAGCGCCAATCCAACGACGGGGCGTCACTCAGAGCTTCATCAAGCTGGCGTTCCAACTCAGAACGATACTCTTCAATATCGTCCTTGTTGAAGAAGACAGTGGGACACAGACCAAGATGTCGTAAACGACACATCGGTCGACTCGGCTGCAACTTAGCCGCGTGGCCATACAATCTCCGGGCTTCCTCCAGTTCGTCCGCGATGTAGTGGAGATACCCGCGAGATATGTACGGATTGGCAGAACGGGGATTGCAGGAAAGGGCTCGGTCACCGCTCGCGGCTGCCTCGTCAAACCTCTTGAGCATTGTCAAGATCCCGCTCTCAACGGCATGGACCTCCGCCATTGCTGGGGACACAGCGAGGGCATCGCGGCACAGCCGTAGCGATTCCTCGAACTCACCCCGCTCGCGATAAATCACCGCCAAGTGTCCCAATGCGTCAGCGTGACGGGGTTCCAGACGCAGTGCATAGCGAATCGACTGCTCAGCCGCTTCGAGATTGCCGGCCTCCAATTGCAGCAGCCCGAGGTTCGACCAAGCATCGGAATAGTTCGGGTTTATCGAGATCGCCTTCCTGATCGACTTCTCGGCTTCGGGAAGTAAGCCCAGGTCTTTTTGAACTGCCCCACAGTTATTCCAATAGGTCGCTTTGGAGTCGCAGAGCGAAAGAGCCTTCTGAATATGCCCTAGCGCGTCAGCTAACCTGTGTCGCGAGTGCAGCGCGACCCCTAAGAGATGCCACGCCCCTGCATGTTCAGGGGCTTTGCGCAGAAGATCGCGGTAGATGGCCACCGCCTCGTCTATCGACCCGGCTCGATGAAGGGCCATCGCCTCGCGAAATCGATCCTTCAGACTCCCCTCAATCACGCTCCATATCCCCCGTACTTACCAGACTCGAAATTGTAACCAAAAAGAGCACTAACTGGACTGTAGCCGGTGGCCCCTACTAGTGTGTCTGCATTGCAAGTAGAGCAAACCGAAACAGAGGTGTCAAGGGAATTCGAGAATAGATTTTGGATAGCCACACATAAGTAACTCAAACTGAAAATGCTATCACGTCTCAAGCAGGATAAGTTGCTTGAGTTTCTTTCCGGCTCGTCGATTTCGGGAGCCGGTTTCGAGGTTGTTGATCGTGTCGTCCCATATCTTGCTTCGTAGCATCTGCTGTCGTTTCGGCGTGCTTCCGAGGTCGAGCGGTTTTGTCGCGTCGTCAGCTTGTGCACCTGGCTCAGCGGCGGCCAGGTGGGTCAGCAGGAGGTGAGCGATCAGCACGAGGCAGAGGTAGCGTTCGATGCCCCGGTACCGTAACACTTGGTAGTCGCCCAGTCCCAGATACTGCTTCGACTCTTTGAATAGCACTTCGATCGGCCAGCGATTCAGATAATGAGACAACACACGTTTGGCTCCCCAACGGGTCGCGTTGGTGGCCATGCAAATCCAACTCTTTTCGCGCGGGCGTCGGCTGAAGACCAACTTCACGCGTCCCAATTTCGAAAGCCGGCCGACACGCTCGGCCAGACGGTAGCTCTTGCCTTCCACGGAGGTCCAGCGTCCGTCCCGTTTCAATACGTTGGGGCCATACTTGCCCAGTCGTCGCTTGTCGCGGTCGCGACCATCGGGAAAGAAGTTGCGGTTCTTCTTGGCCACGCCCACGTAGTGATACTTCTTCGACTCGCAGGCCCGCGTCACCACGGGGCACAGATAATAGGAGTCGAACAAGACCATTACGTCGGTCAGTGGCAAGTCTTCGATGATCGTGCCGACCATGTCGGTCAGCTTGCAGTACTCGACCGACTCGCCCTCGTACGAGGACTTGTGGGTTGCGTCGGCGAACGACTTCGTCACCCACAACCGGGCGGCATAAGGGATCACGACGTCTCGAAAGATGATCGCGCAGCCCAGGATCGTATGGCCTTGGGCGTACACTTTTTCGGCATGGAGAAAGATCTTGGAAACGGCGTCCATCAACTTGCCGCGTTTTCGCTTCTGGGTATCATCGAAGACCACGTTGACCGCCATGCCCGACTTCCAGCCCAACTGCCGGAGCGTATCCAGGGCCGTCTCGGCCAGGACTTCCGGCGCGTTCCAATGGGCGTGAGTCAGAAAGAACCCCACCGACTGCCGGGTGCGATGGTTTCGGCATGCCGCCTCGATCTTCCGCAAACTGCGTCGTCCGTGCATCGCAGCCAAGGCGACAACCACCCGCCAGAAGTGGGCGAAATGGCACGAGCCGACCATTTTTCGGGCCCGCCGAAAGAACCTCTTGCAAAACGGTGGAAATCTTCCGATCCTGGGCATTGGGTCTATCCTCCATGGCCTCGTCCCGGCTCAAGTCGGGAAGGCGCCCTTTCGGGCACACAACTATGTAGGATAGACCCGTTTTCATCGGTTTTTCCAGCCTGCTAGCATCGCTGGCTTTTCAGTTTGAGTAAGTAACTCAAACTGAAAATGCTATCACGTCTCAAGCAGGATAAGTTGCTTGAGTTTCTTTCCGGCTCGTCGATTTCGGGAGCCGGTTTCGAGGTTGTTGATCGTGTCGTCCCATATCTTGCTTCGTAGCATCTGCTGTCGTTTCGGCGTGCTTCCGAGGTCGAGCGGTTTTGTCGCGTCGTCAGCTTGTGCACCTGGCTCAGCGGCGGCCAGGTGGGTCAGCAGGAGGTGAGCGATCAGCACGAGGCAGAGGTAGCGTTCGATGCCCCGGTACCGTAACACTTGGTAGTCGCCCAGTCCCAGATACTGCTTCGACTCTTTGAATAGCACTTCGATCGGCCAGCGATTCAGATAATGAGACAACACACGTTTGGCTCCCCAACGGGTCGCGTTGGTGGCCATGCAAATCCAACTCTTTTCGCGCGGGCGTCGGCTGAAGACCAACTTCACGCGTCCCAATTTCGAAAGCCGGCCGACACGCTCGGCCAGACGGTAGCTCTTGCCTTCCACGGAGGTCCAGCGTCCGTCCCGTTTCAATACGTTGGGGCCATACTTGCCCAGTCGTCGCTTGTCGCGGTCGCGACCATCGGGAAAGAAGTTGCGGTTCTTCTTGGCCACGCCCACGTAGTGATACTTCTTCGACTCGCAGGCCCGCGTCACCACGGGGCACAGATAATAGGAGTCGAACAAGACCATTACGTCGGTCAGTGGCAAGTCTTCGATGATCGTGCCGACCATGTCGGTCAGCTTGCAGTACTCGACCGACTCGCCCTCGTACGAGGACTTGTGGGTTGCGTCGGCGAACGACTTCGTCACCCACAACCGGGCGGCATAAGGGATCACGACGTCTCGAAAGATGATCGCGCAGCCCAGGATCGTATGGCCTTGGGCGTACACTTTTTCGGCATGGAGAAAGATCTTGGAAACGGCGTCCATCAACTTGCCGCGTTTTCGCTTCTGGGTATCATCGAAGACCACGTTGACCGCCATGCCCGACTTCCAGCCCAACTGCCGGAGCGTATCCAGGGCCGTCTCGGCCAGGACTTCCGGCGCGTTCCAATGGGCGTGAGTCAGAAAGAACCCCACCGACTGCCGGGTGCGATGGTTTCGGCATGCCGCCTCGATCTTCCGCAAACTGCGTCGTCCGTGCATCGCAGCCAAGGCGACAACCACCCGCCAGAAGTGGGCGAAATGGCACGAGCCGACCATTTTTCGGGCCCGCCGAAAGAACCTCTTGCAAAACGGTGGAAATCTTCCGATCCTGGGCATTGGGTCTATCCTCCATGGCCTCGTCCCGGCTCAAGTCGGGAAGGCGCCCTTTCGGGCACACAACTATGTAGGATAGACCCGTTTTCATCGGTTTTTCCAGCCTGCTAGCATCGCTGGCTTTTCAGTTTGAGTAAGTAAGCGTTGAGACTGTCGGGAAACGACTCGTTCGATGCTCGGTCGTACACTATATCTCTGTCCCAATTTGCAGTTATGAATGACAGGGGACGCCGACATTAAGTCACACTAGGAAGACTTAGCGGAACGCAAGCCTCTCTAGAGCGTAGAGGCATACCTCACACGTGGTGACAGCAAATGCCCACGGCCCTGCAATGCGACGATCAAAGCGACGTCACGAAGACGACTAATCGTCGCGAGCGTCTCGAAGAATGTCTTGATTGACAACATTCGTTCCGATTTTGAAGGAGCGCCTCGTCGGCCACTGTTGCTTGCGTGTATGCCATGGAAATCGAGGAGGGACGCGCCGGCGCGAGAGTTGCTCGGGGCGGGAACGACGGAGGTCCGAACGGCTGATCGCGAAGGGCGGGGCCCGCCGCGGCGTAGCAGGAATTGTCCAGTTGAGGCTCCTTTGGATTGCATGTGCTGCTCCGCGTCTAGCCGCCCTTCTTGTACCCGCCCGGTAATCCGGTAGGGTAATGCATGGCACTTTCTTACCCCTTAATTCACCGTTGGAGACAGAAGATGGCATCGGCACTCACGCCCCGTGAGAGGGAGATTATGCGTTTGGCAAGCCTGGGATGTACGGACCAGGAGGCAGCCAAGATCCTCAAGTTGGCCCCGAGCACGATCAACAACCACAAGGCCCGGGCGATGGCCAAATTGGGGACAGACAAGACGGTCCTGCTGACACGTCTGGCGTTGAAGTTGGGGGTCACCAGCATCAAAGACAAGCTCACCCCCGCCGAGAAGCGAAAGAGCGGTCGCAAGAACGACGGCTGGAACTGAGGCGGTAAGCATCCCTCCGCATAGGAAATATCCTCTCCGCCAATATCCGCTCCTTTCTTGAAAGAAATTCCCCGGCCTCCCGTGCTACCGTGGCACGCTGTAGGCCGGATCCTGAGGGCCGGCCTGGGTTCTAATGAGCCCGGCCGGCCCTCTGTCTTTCTTGCGGGTGCGTGCAGATGGATATCGAAGATCGGATCGATGCGGCGGCGGAATCGCTGCTGGAGCAGGCGGGGACGACGAAGGTCCGGACGGCCGGGGGTGAGGTGGTGGAGATGGACGCAGGGGCCGGGCTGGAGGCCTTGAAGGCGATCGAGGCCCGGGCGGCCAGGCGGAAGGGGAAGCGGCGGACGATTACTTCGATCAACCTCGGGGGCGTGCGCTGATGCCCATGTGGTCGAGGTTTTCCAATGCGATCGCCCGGACGCTCGGGGCGTTTTCTTATGCGGCAGCCGAACCGGGGCGGCGGCGGATGCCGGCGCCGACGACCAAGAGCGAGGACAAGATCCTCGACACGGCCCAGCGGCGAATCGTCATTGAGGATGCCCGCGATCTGCGCCGCAACTACTCGGTGGCGGCCTGGGCGATCCGGCGGCATCTGGACTACGTGGCCACGTTTCTCTTCCAATGCCGGACGAAGGACAAGGGGCTCAACGCGGCCGTCGAGACGTTTATGAAGAGCGTCGGCACGGCGGACCGCTGGGACGTGACGGGCCGGCACTCGTTCCGACGCATGACCCGTCTGGCCGAGGCTCATTCGGTCGTCGACGGCGACGTGGGCTGGCATCTGCTCCGAAGCGGCATGGTGCAGGGGATCGAGGGAGAGCGGATCCGCACGCCCGTCAGTGGGTCGCCGACGGGAATCGACAAGGACGATCTCATCCACGGTGTGCAGATCAACGGCGCCGGCAGAGGGATCGGGTACTGCGTGAACCGGCGTTCCAAGATTGGCGGGTGGGAGTTCGAACGGATGGTCTCGGCTCGCCATCTGTTTCTGCACGGGAATTTTGAGCGGTACGACATGGTTCGAGGCGTTTCGCCACTCACCTCGGCGCTCAACAGCTTTCGCGACACCTACGAGGCCTTCGACTACGCCCTGGCCAAGGCGAAGGTCTGCCAGCTTTTTGGTTTGGCCTTCAAGCGGAACGGGGGTGAAGAACTTGAAGAGCTGAACCACGGCGGCTACGAGACGGAAGATACGGCAGCGGACGAGACGAGCGACGCCGACGAAACCGACGAGCCGCGCTACAACGTCGACATCAGCCAGGGGTCCCCAGTGATCGACCTGGACCCGGGTGACGAGGTCGACATTCTCGAAAGCCGGACACCGTCGACCGAGTTTCAGCAGTTCATGACCATGATCATCATGGCCGCTCTGAAATCGCTCGACATCCCCTACTGCTTCTACAACGAGGCGCACACGAATTATTCCGGCGCCCGGCAGGCCTGGCTGCAGTACGAACATGCCGCCGGCGAGAAGCGGGCGAACCTGCAGGAGTTTTTGGAGCGTGTGGTTCGCTGGCGGCTGGCCGTGGCCGTGTTGGCCGGGGACCTGGTCCTGCCCCGCCGGGTATCGGTTGCCGATCTTCCGCTCCGCTTCATCCCGCTTGGCGTTCCGTGGATCGATCCACTCAAGGAGGTGATGGCCGACGCCCGCGCCGTAGAGAACAAGCTCACGAGCCGGCAGCGGGTCTGCTTCCGCGGCGGCCGCGACTGGTTCGAGGTGGCCGACGAACTGGCCGAGGAAGAGGCGTACATGCGTGGGAAACTCTCTCAAACCACGGCCGCATGAGGTGCAAGCCATGAAGAAGACCATCCAAAAAGTCCCGGCCGAGGCGCTCAAGTTCCATTTTGGCGATGAGGCGTCGGTGTGCGAATTCGCCGAGGGGAGCGATGACGGGAAGGTGGCCGTCAAGATCAAGGCCCGGAGCCGCGAGCCGATCGACCATTGGTATTGGGGCCGCGTGATTCACGACATGTCCGGGATGCGGACCAACAAGAAGCGGGTTCCCCTGGACTATTGCCACCGCGAGGACGAGATCCTCGGGGCCTTGGACACGTTTGATACGGAAGCCGGCGATCTGCAAACCGCCGGGTTTCTGGACGCCGAAGACGACCGGGCGGCAGAAATTGTCCGCAAGGGGAAGAAGGGCGTGCCCTACGAGGCCTCGATCTTCTTCGACCGGCGAACCGTGGAGGCCGAACGGCTCAGCGATCGCGAGTCCGCCACCGTCAACGGCGCAACGGTCCGCGGACCGATCACCATCATCCGCAAGTGGACGCTCCGCGGCGTGGCCGTCTGCCCCTACGGCTACGACCCCAAAACATCGACGCGTTTTTCTGACAATGGCGGCGACGTCGACGTGACGTTGCTCTCTCACGATCCCGACGAAGGAGGTTCGACCATGCCCGTCGACCAGCAAAACCAAGACCCCGGCCAGTTGTCCGACGACGGCGCCGACCCCCAGGCCGAAGCCCAAGAGAATCCCGTTCAGCTTGTCGGCATGTTCGGCCGTCTGCTCGGACGGATGGTCAAGTTCAGCCAGGCGAGCGAGGAAACGCCGGCGGATCCGCCACCCAAGCCGACCGCACTGAGCGAACCTTCCACCGAAAAACCGGCCGACGAGCCTGGCGAGAAGCCCGGCAAGTTGACCAGCGGCGATGGCGAAGAGACGCCGGCCGTGCCGCCGAAGGCCTCCAACGAGCTGGGCGCGGGCTCGGAGCCCGAGACGCCGGCCGAAAAGAAGGCCCCGGGCCAGGTGTTCATTGACCGTTTTGGCTTGGAGCAGGGTGCCGTCTACTTTGCCCAGGGCCTCTCGATGGAAGAGGCCACGTTCCAGCACAACAAGACGCTGGAGAAGAAGGTCGACGAGCTGACGGCCCGGATCGAAGGGGCCAACCTCGGCAGCGAGGAGCCGGTGACCTTCTCCGGTGCTACGTCGCAGCCTACGGGCAACGAAGAAGAGGCTTCGGGCGACGAAGCCCTCGACGCGTTCTGCGCCAACACGAAGCTCCCGGGCCAGCGTAGCTGAACTCCAAAGGGATCCCGGCCGCCTTCACTCAAACACCTACACCGACGGATCCGGTCGATTGAAAGGAAACCACGATGGCGATTCCCACTCTCCTCGACGTCATGAAACGCAACGCCGGCGACGCGGCCGTTGGGCTCATCGACGAAACGACGAAGAACACTCCCGAAGTGCGGCTCGGAGCTGCCCGGACGATTTCGGGCACGAGTTACGACACGACGGTCCGCATCTCCTTGCCCGTGGCTGGCTTCCGCGGCGTCAACGAAGGTGTTGTGGCCAGCAAGAGCGAATACGCCAACCGCACCGTCGGCACGTTCATCCTGAATCCCCGCTGGGAATGTGATAAAGCGCTGGCGGACGCGAACGAAGATGGGCCACTGTCCTACGTCTATGAGGAGGCAGAAGCCATCACTGCGGCTGCCTTCCAGGCCCTTGGCAAACAGTTTTACTATGGGTCCAAGTATGGCGGCCAGACGAAGGGACACCCGGGCTTGCGCGACTTCGTCGACTCGGCCATGATCATCGACGCCGGCGGGAGCACCGAAGAAGGCGCGACAACCGTGTGGGCCGTCCGCTTCGGCCGGAAGGACGTGCGGTGGGTCCTGGGAAAGAACGGCGAGGTCAAGACGGGCGATCCCTGGATCGAATCGCTCCTGGACAAGAACGGCAACAAGTACACCGGCTACGTCCAGGAAATCCTGGCCCGGGTGGGCCTGCAGGTCGGTTCCCGATTCAGCATCGGCTGCATCAAGAACCTGACGGCCGAGGACGGCAAGGGTCTGGACGACGATCTGATGTACGACCTGATCGAGGCCTTCAAGCAGCCGCCCGACATGTTTTTCATGACCAAGCGGAGCCGAAAGCAACTCCGCTCGAGCCGCACGGCCACCAACGCCACCGGCGCCCCGGCCCCGCTTCCCACCGAAGTCGAAGGCATCCCGATCGTTCGCACCGACTCGTTGCTCGACACCGAGAACCCGTGGTAGGCGGTAGGACCGCCAGCCGGTTCGAGCTACCGCTCGGCTGGGATAGGTCGCTCCCGTCGGTCGCTCGTCGACCGTGAAGCAACAAACCCTGGATCTGGCCGTCCTCTTTCATTCCGTAATCCACCGAGGTTCCCCCATGAACAACCCTCAAAGAATGCTCCGCGACCTGGAGCTGCAGGTCACCAAGAGCCTGCCCAACGGCGCCGGCACCGAGTACTCCGACTCGATCGACCTGGGCGATACCAGCACCAGCGTCTTTGTCGCCGACTGCGAACTGCTGATCGAAGCCCCCGAGCTGGCCACGGCCGTTCTCGGCGACGGCGCCACGATGACCTACGACGTGGAGTACTCGGACGATGACGAGACGTTCGAGACTCTGGCCGACACCGTGCTGGTCCAGACCGGCGCCGATGGCGCGGGCGCCGACGCCGACGAGGCCCGGCTGCGTCTGCCGTCGACCGTCAAGCAGTACGTTCGCGTGGCCGCTACCAACAGCGCAGCCGGCGACGCGAGCGGCAGCACCGTGACCGTCGGCCTCGTTTTTTAGTTCGAGCTACTGCTCGGCTGAAGTGGCACGCTCCCGTTGGTCGCTTCTCGTTTGGAGTCCTTCTTCGTGTCCAGCATTGTCGATCGAGCCATGGCCGTGGGCCAGCGGCAACTCAGACGGGTTGCCGCCGGGCCCGCGAGCTACGTCCGCCTGGCGGGCGGTGATCCGACTGCGATCACCGCCCGGAAGGCCTTCGTACGCGATGAGCAGATCGGCGAGATGAACGTGCCGGTCCGGGTGGAGCGGTGGCGGTTCACCTTCGACGCGGGCAGCCTGGTTGCCGACGGTCAGATCGTGCGGCCGGCGGAGGGCGACGAGATTCACGTGATCGTTGGCACGGAGACGATCGTCTACCGTGCCACGCCGGCCGGCGATCGCAAGGCGTGCTGGGGCTGGAACGACTCGGCGGAGCAGGAGCTGTTTGTGGACACCGTCAACTACGACGAGGGCTGACGGATGACCGCCAGGATTACGCTGATCGCCAACGCCGTCCGAGACGCACTGAACGCGGCGGATGGATTCTCCCAGGAGTTCATTGCCGAGGTGCGGTACCGGCGAGAGAAGACCGTGGCCGAGCTGGGTGAGCTCGACGTCGGCGTCTACCGGTTCGGCGAGTCGCCCACGCCAGAAGAAGACTTCTCCGGCGATCGGGGCGGCGACGAGATCGAGTACACGATCGAGGTGGCCGTCCGGAAGAAAGCGAAGACCGACGCGGAGATCGAGGCCCTGGTGGAGCTGTGCGAGGAGATCCGCTCCTTCCTGGCCAGGCGGTATCTCGACACGGTCTCTGGCGACGTCGTCGGAAGCGGCGCCGGACTGGACCCAATCTACGACGAAGAGCACCTGAAGAAGGGGATCTTCTTCGGCCTGGTGACGGCCACGTTTCGAGGGTTTGAGGAATGATCCGTGTATGGAATGGGAGCGAAAGCGAAATTCGACGACCGCAAGCTGCGGGAGCGGGTGAAGGACGCCAACTTTCGAAACCTGGGCCACGCCGCGGCCGTGATCCGCAAGGAAGCGCGGCGGAGCATCCGCAAACGCAAGAAGTCGTCGACGCCTGGTCGGCCGCCCCACACGCAGACCAGGAACCTGCCCCGGGCCGTGCTGTATGCGGTGACGCGGGATCGGGAATTCGCCGTGGTGGGCCCGTCGAGCCAGTTTGGGCGGCGGATCCACAAAGTGGCGGCCCTGCACGAATTCAGCGGGTTCGTGGGCAACTACCGAAACCCGCGACGGCGGATCCGGAAACTCGGCGGGGCCGGCGAAATTGTCTTGTTCACGAAGCGGAGGCGAAAGCACGGCCGGTTCGTCCGTTTGGGCAACACGACCAAACTCGCCAAGGGAACACTTCGCGGCAACGTCTACGTGACATACGCGAAGCTCCGGACGGCCAGCCAGGTGCGACGAGCGAACCGGATCAATGAGGAGTTGTATGGCCCGCTGAAGGCCCGGGCCAACTATCCCAAGCGCCCGTTCATGGGCCCGGCCTTGAAACGAGTGGCGCCACAGCTCCCCGAGCACTGGCGCGGAACCATGTTGCATTAGGAGCTAACGGCCATGACGATGACCGGCGATAACGTCGACGGACGCAAGTGCAAACTCTACTACCTCACCACGGGAACTCGGGAGGCCTGGCCTGCATCCGGCAGCCCGTCCGACCTGGTCGAGATCACCAATATCAAGGGTGACCTGACGCTGCCTTTGAACCGCAGTTCGTCCGAAGACAGCGATCGCGGCGACGACTACGAGAAGGTAAGCGTCGGGCGGATCCAGAACGAGATCAATTTCCAACTGCTGGTGTCGAAGAAGACTGCCGCAATCGCGGCAATCGACGCCTTTCTCACGGCCAACCTGGCCGGCGATCCGATCGTGCTTGCCACCCTGAGTGGCGATAAGGACACGACCGGCATCATCGGCGTCTATGGCGACTACGCCGTGACGAAGTTCGAGGAGAAGCAGCCCGGCAACGCGGGACGGCGTTACTGGGACGTTTCGATTCAGCCGGCCGCCGGCTACGACGATCCGGAGCCCGTGGAAGTTGTCGGCACGTGATCCTCCATGTGAACGGCCGTCAATCGACATTCTGCCAGCCCTTCAACAAGGACACCGAATCATGCAGCGTTTTACTGACAAACACGGCACCGTGTGGTGCGTCCGCGTAACCGACCAGACAATCGAAGAGCTGAAGGCCAACGCCAAGCTCGACCTGACCGTGCTCGGCATGCCCGCCGGCGAGGCGATCGAGCAGCGAATGACCCAGGATGCGTCGGTCGTGGTGGTGAGCTTGCTGGCGATCTGCAAGAACCAGCGACTCGGCCGCGAGATCTCCCAGGACCAGTTCGGCGCCCGCATTGAGGCCGTCTACCCGGCCGCCCGCGACGCCCTGCTCAACGCCCTCTTCGATTGGGCTCGCAACGCCGCCACGAAAGCCCGCCTCCGCCGCGCCGCCCGCACGATCCGCGCCGAGGCATCCCGCCCCAAGGAAGAACCGAAGGCGGCCCCCAAACCCAAATCGGAACCGGCCCCAGCCAAGAAGTAGTCGTCCCATTCTCCGCTTTCCGCTTTCCCCTTTCCGCTTTTGAAAACCATGCAGACCTTCGAAGATTCCGCGGGCCGGAAGTGGACGATCTCGATCGATCCGATCAACGTCGACCTGGTCCGTTCGAAGCACGACGTCGACCTGTTCGAGGTGGGCGCCGTCGCCAGCCAAGACGATCCTCGCGATTCGGTCGAATGGCAGCTCACCGGCAATCCCCTCCTGCTGTGCCGCGTGCTGTTCGAGCTTGTCGTTGACTCTCCCGGCGACGAGACGTTCGAATCCTTCGCTCGCGAGATTAAGGGCGACTCGCTCCACGCGGCCCGTGATGCGTTGTGGAGTGAAATCGTAAATTTTACCCCAGACCCTGCCGAGCGACGGGTCAGGCAGGCGATGCAGGAGAAGCTCAAAGTCCTCTCGATGCGGGGGATGGAGAAGATCTACGAGATGCTCCAGAGTCCGGACCTCGCTCGACGGTTCGACGAAGAGCTGAATCGACTCGACGATTCGTTTGGGAGCTTGCTGGACGAATTGGGATCCACCCAAGGGGATTCACCGCCCGCCAGCTCGCCCTGATGGACGAGTCCCGGACCCGGGCCCAGTGGAACCATACGTCTCACGTGCTGGCCTGGATCCAGAACAGCGTGGCGTCGGAAGGCAACCTGGTCTCGCCGGCCGAACTGAACCCGTACGCCGAAGAGGACACGCCGGAGGCGGCCCCTCCCGGCATGACGCTCACCCCGCAAGTTCTGCGGGCCATGGTCAAAGCTCTGAGGATCAAGAATGCCAAGCGTAGGTGACATCATGGCCGGCCGGGCGTTCGTGTTGCTCTACGCGAACGACACGCCCCTCTATCGCGGCCTGAAGATGGCGGAGCGGCGGGTGCAGCAGTTCGCCTACAACGCCAACCGGATCGGCCGGTCCATGCTCACCATGGCCACGGCCGCCGGGGCGCCGCTGGCGTTTGCCGCTCGGACCTTTACCAACTTCCAGGACGTGATGAAGGAGGTGCAGGCCGTCACGGGCGCCACGGGCCAGGAGTTCGACAAGCTCTACGAAAAGGCCAAGAAGCTCGGGTCCACCACTTCGTTCACCGCCGGCCAGGTGGCCGAAGGAATGGCCAACCTGGGCCGCCAAGGTTTTGCGCCGGACGAGATCGATGCCGCGATCCCCTCGGTGCTGAATCTGGCCCGGGCGACGAAGACCGAGCTGGCCGCGGCCGCGACGATCGCCGCCGGCACGCTCAGGGCCCTCGGCATGGAGGCGAAGGAGATGCCCCGCGTGGCCGACGTGCTGACCGCGACGGCGAACAACTCGTCTCAGACGCTCGAAGAGCTGGGCGACACGATGAAGTACGCCGCGCCGATCGCCGACGAGATGGGTCTCTCGATCGAGCAGACCGCCAAGGCCGTGGGCGTGTTGGCCAACATGCAGATCAAGGGCACCATGGCCGGCACGGCCCTCCGCAAAATCATGGGCGACCTGGCCAACACGGACACCCAAGAAAAACTCCGGGAGGTGGGCGTCGAGGCGTTGAACGCCGACAGGAGCCTGCGTCCCCTGGGCGATGTGATGGTCGAGCTGGGCCAGGCCA
Organism: Thermoguttaceae bacterium; assembly: GCA_963674575.2. Classification (GTDB taxonomy): domain Bacteria; phylum Planctomycetota; class Planctomycetia; order Pirellulales; family Thermoguttaceae; genus JAAYAY01. Next base: position 513,688 of record CAXXQT010000003.1, on the reverse strand, counting down.
TGGCGGGGATGACCAACGCCGAGCGGATCTCCTTTGCCCAGGACCTGTTTGGCGAGCGGGCCTACGGGGCCGCCCTCAAACTGAGCAAGGGCGGGTTCGAGGACCTGGCCGCGGCCATCGACCAGTCAAGCGGAGCCGCTGAACGGACGGCCGCACTGATGGACTCCAGCCTCAAGGGCGTGATGGAAAGGCTGAAGTCGGCCGCGGAGGGCGTGCAAATTGCCATCGGCGAGTCCCTGTCGAAAACCCTGAAGAAGGCTGGCGAACGTGTGATCGTGCTGCTTGGGCAGTTCCAGCAATGGGTTCAGGAGAACCGGGAGACGGTTGTGACGGTGGCGAAGGTCGTGGCCGGCCTGGCCGCCTTCGGTGCGGCCGCGATCGCGGTGGGGGCCGTGGCCGGATCGATTGCCGCGACAATCAACCTGGTGTCGATGGCAATCAGCGGATTGACCACGGCAATCACCTTCCTGGCCGCCAATCCGATGGCCTTGCTCCTGGCGGCGCTCGTGGCAGTGGGCGCGTACATGTACACGACCACCCAGCACACGGCCAAGCTCACGAGCGAGATGAACGACCTGCTCGGCCAGAACGACGCCCTGCGGAAGACTGAGCAGGACCGGATGGACCAGCTGGCGGAGCTGGCCGCGAAGCAGCAGCTCTCCACGACCGAAATGCAGACAGCCAAGACGATCATTGCCGAGCTGACCCAGAAGTACGGCGACCTCGGCGTGAAGGTGAACGAGACTACCGGAGCGATCGAGGCGCTGACCGAGGCGCAGCGCGCCCACAATGCGCAGCAAGCCCAACAGGCGAAGGACGACCTGAAGAAGGCGATTCTCGAAGAGATGGGCAACATCTCCGAGTTGGAGCAGGAGATGAGCGCCGACGCGTCGATGCTCTGGCCCTGGGAAATGGACATGTCAGAGGACATGGACCTTGGCGAGTCTCGATGGGCTGACCCCGAGAGACGTGATCTGGAGAAGAAGCGGAAAGCGATCGAAGAGCGGCATCGGCACCTGCAGGAGATGGTGGACCGATACCGTCGACTCGGCGCCGCCGACGAACAGGCAATCACGGGCCCCAAGGCGGACCCGATGGACCAGATGGCCGAGGCGTTCAAGCTGCCCTCGCAAGCGATGACCCCGCGAGCAATTGCCGAGCAATTCAAGGCGGGCCAGGTCACCGGCGAAGAAGCGCTCAAGATGAACCAGGAGCTGCAGGACCGCCTGGCCGAGTACCGGATCCAACGCATGGTCGACGAGCAGGACCGGGCGATCGCCGAGATCAACCGGCGTTACGATGCCGAGCGGAAGAAGGCCGAAGAACTGGGCGCGAGCCTCAGTCTCGTTGAGAAGGCGAGAAAGGCCGCCCTGGACACGGCCGACGAAAAGTACGCCCGCGAGAAGGCCGCGGAGAAGGAGCGTCGGCAGAAGGCGGCCGACGCGTCCAATGCCCGGATGCGTGACGAGATCGCCCGCATCGAGATCGAGAAGAAGAGCCGTACCGAGATCGACCAGGTCAAGGCCAGCGGCGGCCCTGGCACGGCCGCCAAGATCAAGGAGATCGAGCGGACTCGCGAGAAGCAGCTCCTGGAACTCGAGCGGCAGCGAGCCCTGAAGGACGCCAAGCAGCAAGGCCTCGACCCGGCCCTGGTCAACGAGCTCTACGACGCCCGCCAGGCTCTTGTCGACCAGAAGGCCAAGGAGGACAAGTTCGCCGAAATCGCCCGCGGCCGCCGGCAACTCCGCGACGCCGCCCTCGCGCCCACGGCCCAGGCCGGATCACTGGAGGCCTACCAGGCCATGGCACGCCACAACGACCCGGCGCTGACCGTCCAAAAAAACCAGCTCCGCAAGCTGAATGACATCGAACAGCACACGAAGGATGCGGCCGAAAAGGCCGGAGTTACCGTGATCGAGGTGGGAATCGGAGATGACTGACATCCAACGCGTCGCCACCCGCTACGGATCGGGCCGAACGAGGGTCACCGCACGGGAGAACGACGTTCCGCTCGTGACCCACGAGCTGACGCTCAACGTATCGACCGACGACGCGACGATCGGCACGGCCAGCGTGGCCGCCGACGGCCGCGTGATCCAGCTCGGCGACGTCTACACCGACGGCACCGACTACGATCCGACCAGCGTTTGCGTCGGGATCGACGTGAGCCGGGACCCGGTCTGTGAGAAGAACATGCGGGTGAAGGCCTCGTTTTCCAACGAGGAGCCCGAACTCGAGGTAAATCCGCTCGCCCAGGCTCCGGTCTGGCGGCCCTACTTCGAGACGATCGACTGGTACTTCCCGGCCGACCAGCGGGGCCAGTACTACCGCAACACGGTTGGCGATTGGCTCGAAACGCCTCCGCCCACGAAGTTGACCGTCATGGGTTTTAGGATCACCCGGAACGAGACGTCGTTCAACGTCTTTGCCCTGGCTTCCTGGATGGAGAGCGTCAACACGGATCTGTGGTATTCGTGCCCGGCCGGCTATGTGCGGCTCAAAACGATCGAGCCCGGCGACGCCCAGACGGCTTACGGCGTGACCTACTACCCGATCACCTACAACGTGCAGATTCATCCCTTCGGTTGGCACCCCTGGTATACCCCCGCCATGGGCCGCCGGTACCGGGATGGCGACGGCAAGCTGCGTCTTCCTTCGGCGGACGGTGTCTTCCAGAATCAGCCCGTCCTGCTCGATGCCGACGGCAACAAGCTGGCCGACGGCGCCGATCCGTACTTGCAGGCATTCTATCCGCTCAAAGAGCGGCCTTTCTCCACGCTCAATCTGTAGAGGCCCCCATGACCCTTTCCAGCGTCCCCATCGAGATCCGTGGCAACGATTGGATCTTCTACTGCACGGTGACCTTCGCCGGCACGGTCGGCCTGCCCGACGACATTTTGGAGGCCAAGCACTGGAACGCATCGGGCGATCCCCTCGAAGCGACCAACGTGGTCCACCAGTCGCCCCTCCGCTACGCCCAGGCCCACGGCTCGGACGTTGTCGCCGCAACCGAGTACTTGTTCGAGGCCCGGAAGACGACCGACGTCCTGGACGTGGTTGTCGTGGTCGACACGCCGCCCACCGACGACTATGAGATCACGGTCGACGTTCAGAAATACAGCGGCTCGGCCTGGTCGTCGATCCTCAACAGCGGCGCCGAGACGATCGACAGCTCCGCCTCCGCCGACACGCCCACGAGCATTACCTTGAACGGTACGGCCGGCGTGACCGAGCTGGCCGCCGGCGACCTGCTCCGCGTGGTCGTCACCGCAAGTGGAACAAGTGGCACGCAGGCCCAGGGCCTCTTGGTTCAGGTCCGGGTTCACGAGCAGCCCAAGTGATAGCTGAGGCCCCGCGGTGGCGAATCCCAGAATCTACGGCCCGGCAGCCCGGCGACGAATCGATCGCACCGTCATGCGCGACGAGGCCCGCATCGACGGCCGCGAGCTCCCCGGCCCGCCCGCTGGCGACGGCCCACTCCCGAGGACTTACCGGCGGTTCACGCTGACTTCGACGTTGGGCGCCGACGAAGCCGGCGACGTCCAAGCAGCGGTGCTGTGGGAAGACGGGACCGCTGGCGTCGTCAAATCTCCCGACAAGAACGCGTGGGGCCTGATCGGAGAAACGGGCGAGGCGGCCGCCGTATGCAACGATGACGACGAAGTCGAGTGGCGGGTAACCGGGAATCCTGGCCGGCCGGTCTACCTGGCCACAGTGGGCTCCTCTGTGATCGCCGGCGACACGGTGACCGTGACGGCCGACTTGGAAGGAAGCGGCGTGTCCACAACTGCCACGCTCACCGGCCCGCCGGTTTTCAGCGGTGGCGAGGTGCTCTTGTGGAACGAGCGAGGCGAGTGGATCGCGGCGGCCCTCGGTCGCACCTATCGCCGCTTCACCCTGACTGCCACGCTCGACGCCGGCAGTTCGGCGGCCGTCGAGTGGGAAGACGAAAACACCGGCACGGTCTACGATCGCGACACGTGCTGCTGGGGCCTGATCGGAGAAACCGGCGAGGCCGTGTTGGCGCTCAACCAGGCCGAAGATGGCGTCGAGTGGCAAGTGGCGAAGAACCCGGGCCAGGCCGTCTACGAGGCGACCACGACCGCTTACATTTCAGACTCCGCCACGACGGCGAGCGTAACGATCACGATCGGCACGGCCTCTCGCACGCTCACGGTCGACGTGCCCTCGGGGGCCATCTCGACCGATAAGCAGTACCCAAACAGCGCCACGGTCTTTGTGGCGCACAGCCGAGGCGACTGGAAGATCGTGTCCTTCGTCGTGTGCGAGGAGGACGCCGCGTGATTCGACGGTCGCCGAAAATCGAGGCGTATCCGCTACCGGAACTCTGGCTGCCAGGCCGGCAGAAGGCCGCGCCCATGGACTCGCGGCGATTCCTGCAGCGGATGGGATGCCCCAAGGATTGCGGATGCGGCGGTGACGAGTGCCAATGGCCTCCGTACACGGGGACTTGCCCCACGTATTTGCAAGTGGACGTCGAAGGCGCGACCGGCGGAAGCACTTGCACAGATGCCGAATGTTCTGCCATGGACGGGACCTACACGGTGGAACGCGTTACGTCATGGGACAGTAGCGTGATCGGAGACTATACCGATTACGTTTTTTACGCTTGTTCTCCCCGCATCATGTGGCGACTTACCGGCATTAACACGCTACTATGCACGGGTTTCGAAAATCACTATTTCCGGGAGTTGTGGGTCATTTTGCAATGCTGCAACGATCACGCGGTCTATGACGACGGATACGGCTTTCTTGTGTATTACTACGAAAACTCGGCCTACCCCATACCCCTGATCACTACTTCGTTCGCGGCACTGCCTGGACGGCCGAACTTTGACGCGTTTACATCTGCAACAGCCGACCCTGTCTCAGACGACGACTCCCCGGCGGAAACCCTGATCAGCGGCTATTGTGCCGATTGTACGGCAACCATTACGATCCCATGATAAGCCCCTGCCTCGATAGAATCGCCGAGGGCGTCTACCGTTGCCGCAACCTCGGCCTGGTGATCCGATCCACCAAAAGGCGGATCGTGTGCTGCTGCCACGTGCCGCGGATCCTGGAAATTATCCCGCAGCCGGCTTGCCCCATGGGAATGATCCTGACCCGCCTGACGCCCGCCGGCATTGATCGCCTCGGGCGCTGCCGCGCCGCCGGCTGCGGTTTGATGCACAAGGTCGACGGCCACACCACCTGCGTCGGCCTCGGCGGCAAGAAATGCGGCTGGCTTGCCCGCTGGGCCGCCTGTCTCAACGCCACCACCCCCTTCCCAAACGGCACGGCCGATTGTCCCCACTGGGACCCCGCCTCCTGACCCGTCGCCGCACGGCGCCCGCACAAGCCCGATCGCCCGCCCTCCCGACTCCGCGGTCGTCCTTCCGACCTCGCCCGCCAGCGGCCGCGTGTGCGGCCTTGTCGGAGGGAACGTGGTTTCTACTGGCCATTCCACTGAGCCGGAGTCCGGAAACAAATCGAACTGTCTACTGGCCAGCATGCAGAGCGTCTCGGGCGCGCCCGTGCTGCGGGCGCGACTCACATTAGGGGCATTGGCTCTTACAGGGGTGAACACGGGTAAACAGACGAAGTAGCAAACGATTGAGACGCCCGAGTTACTTGGCCGTGCCGGTCGAAATACCGGACTGTCGATCCGGTGGTTGAGGGTTCGAGTCCCTTCGGCCTCGCTTTCGCCAGCAAGGATTGTTCCTGCTGGCGATTGGCATTTCTTGGCAAGCCTATTCCCAGCTCATCCGCTCGGGCCAGAGGACGTCGATGCGGGTGTGGAGACGCCCGGCCGCCAGAATGCAGTTCTCGCGGTGCTCGGCGAGCCGTGCGGCAACAATCGGCAGGTTCAGATCCTGGATCTCGTAGCAGAGCGCAAGCTCGCTCTCTCCCGCCTGGACGAGGGAGAACTGCCCCTCTTCGCAGTGATTCAGCCCGCTTCGGACGGTTTCTTCCTCGGTTGATTTTGGGAAGACCGCCAGGAGCCGTTTTCCACCGCCGCTGCGGGGAAGGCGGGGAAGGGCGTTGGGCAGGAAATCGCGAATCTGCCGGATCGATTCTCCATCGCCGGTGAACATGCGACTGGGAAGATCGAGCTCGTGAAGAGCCCGAGTCAGAACGGCCCACGACTTCACCCGGACGGTCCGGGCCACGCGCTGCACATTCAGCGGCTCCCTGTCCCTGCTCGACGTGGATTCCAGGCGGATCAGTTCCCCTCCCAAGGCGTGATCCAGCTGGTCCACCAACTCGGCCATCCGCGACTGGATGAGTTTGCCGATGGTTTGAGACAGGACCCTCGTTTCCGTTTCCTTTTCCTCCGACTGGGACGTTTCGATCGCATCGAGCCAGTCCTGTTGCGAGCCGAACTGGCTCGCCACGCGACTCAACGAGAACTGGGCGTTCTTCAACTGCTCGCGATAGTCGGACAGGTGCGTGTTCACGCGCCGCACAAATCGAGCAATGCTCTCGATCACGACAATGTGGCTGCGGAGCTGGCAATAGTCGGTCCAGGTCTCGCCGCGTTTCCGCTTCCGACCCCAGAAGTCTCCTCCGGCACTCACTCGATCGGGAAGCAACTTCTCCAAGGCCGAGAGACGATCGGAAACGCGTGTCCACTCCGTGGTGGTCGCCCGTTCGAACTGGCGAAGGCGATCGCAAAGCCACTGGGCCGCCTTCTGGGCCCCGACGATCCTCGCATCGGGATTCGCCACCAGCCGGACGAGAACTTCGCGAATCGACTCGACGGCCATCACGGCAAGTTTGGCACTGGCATCCGCCAGGCTCTGCTCCAACTCGGTAAGCGGTTCGTCGGTGGCTTCTCCCACATTTCGGCGTGGGGCCAGGGACCGAGCGAGATCCTTGAGGAAAGCGCGTTTCTCACCGAGCCCCCGTTTCAGGCCCTGGCGGATCCAGTTCTGGAACACTCGCGTTCCGCTCCCGCCCAATTGTTGTTCAACCGCCAAATTGAGCACGCCGTGCAAAGCACCGGGTTCCAGGAGATACTGGAGCCCCGTCTTGTGATCGGTCGTTCCCGTCGATTTCTTTCGACGCCGGCGCTTCTGGCTGTCCTTGGCTTCCTTCAGTTCAGGAAACTCGTCTTCCAGGTAAGCCTCCACGCTCCGCTCGTCGAAGAACTTCTCTCCTCCGAGCCAGCGGGCAACCACGCAGCGTCCCAATTCCTCCGTAGCAAGGGAGGTGACTTCGTTGTGGTGGGGATCGAACTGAATAAGCCCGAAGGTTCGCAGCATTCCGTGATCGGGAGGACTCCCGCCCGGCGACTCGTCCGTTCGGAGCGTGTCGAAGAATCTACCGGCAGGAGAAGCGAAATTCAGGTACAAGTATTCGGCCACCTGGGTCACGGCAGCCGAGTACGCCGGCGCTGCCAGTTCGTCGCCCAGATGGACGAGGTAGGTGTGATCGAAGGCCGGTTGCGTGCTGGACGCCAGTCCGCAACTCGGATCGCCGGGGTAGCCCCTTTCCGCGTAGTGATTCAACTCACTGAGGCAGGCGTAGGTATTCGCAATGGCCAGATCCTGCTGGTCGTGGTTCGAGTTCGTACCATGGGCAAGGACGGCGCAGATCTCCTGGGAAGGGAGCCCCATTTCCTCCATGGCCTGGCGAACGAGATAGCCGATGTCGGGCACGATCCCGCTTCCCGAGCCTCCACAGATCGAGGAAACGAGCACGACCCGAAGCCGTTTCCCCTCGCGTTGGGCGGCATCTCCCGTTTCTCCAAGGCCGATCTTGTCAGCCGTGGCTGCCAGGGCTTCGGCGATCCTCTTGCGCACCTGCGAGCGGTGGTCGACGAAGGCAAGTCGCCCCAGCGGACGTCGCCCCTCGGTTCGCAGGGATCGAGGTATGTTGTAGAGCCAACGCCGACTCAACCACTGGAGATGGTCCGTGGATTGCTCCCGATAATCCGCCGAGGAGCGGAGTGGGATGTGGAAGGTCTCGCGAAATTCGAGCGAATCCTCGCAGCGGTCATCGCAAGCCGAATCAATCGCGGTCGCATCCGTATCGAGCAGGAGAAATTCGAGGTTTCCCTGCCGAAACGATTCCTCGTCGCGGAGAATTCTCTTTCTCAACCCACGAAGCACGTCGGCGGCCGTTCCACCGATCCCCAGGACGAGACACGGCATCGGCGCCCACTGTCCGGTCGAAGCGGCGATGGGCGGCAAGCGGACGGGATCGGTCGCCGGAGGCAACTCAAGAGGCATTGCCGCCGGCAAGGAGTCCGACAAGGACGGGGCGTCCTGGTCGATGACGAGAGTCCGGGAGCCAACCGCCGGTTGAGCCGCCGCCGCAGGAGCCTGCGGCGCCCTGGGCGTGCGTGTGTCTTTGTCCGCCAGGGAATTCGTATCGCTCGAACCGGTCCGCGTCGGGTCGTCCTGAGGCACGTCGGCGGGAGTTGCGTTGAGACCCGGAGCCTCGGCGCCACGAAGGGCGTCGACCAGATCGTGGCAACAGCCAAAGCGTTGGGCCGGCTCCTTTGCCAGGGCCCGCGTCAGGGCACTTCGATCATGGGGTGCCAGGCCCGTCAGACGAGGCTGGCTGTGAAGGTGCTGGGAAGCCAGTTGGGCGGCCGTACGTCCCGGGAAGGGCGGAATCCCCGTCAGCATCTCCTGGTAGACAATCGCCAGGCTGTACTGATCGCTCGCGGAACTGGGGCTTCCATCGAACAGTTCCGGCGGTGCGTACTGGGGCGTCAGGCCCGCCAGCAACGAACGATCGTCGTCCTGGAGGCTCTTGACGAGTCCGAAATCGGCGACCTTCACGCGTCCGCTGGTGATCAGCAGGTTTTCCGGCTTCACGTCGAGGTGCTGCAGGCCGTGGCAAACGCGCATGTAGTCGAGTGCGTCGGCGGCATCGCTCACGTAGACAAGCAGTTCGTCGCGAGGGATTCCCGGCAGTCCCTCGTTGCGACATTCGTCAAATCGGTCCTTCAGACTCTTGTCGGCCAGTTCGGTCACGACGACCAGTTGGCCGTCGACTATCTCGATCCGTTCCAGCGAAAGCAGGAAGGGATGGCGGGCTTCCTTGATGCGAGCCAAGGCCTTCCGTTCACAAGCAGCACGCTGGTCGTCCAGGTAACCGTAAACGAGTTTGACGGCCTTGGACAGGCCGCCCGGGGCTTCAGCCTTCCAGACTTCTCCATAGCCCCCCGCACCGATACGCTCGATGAGTGTGTATCCGGCGATGGAATCGGCTGTGTGCGGCGAGAGAGGAGACACAGTGCGACCAGTCAGTAAGGCGAGGAAAAGGTGTCAACGACAGGAGGAAAGGCGACGTCGCGCCGCTCGACCGGTCATCCGGTGTGGGCAAGCTCCAGAGGAGGCCGGGTAAGATCCGTTCTCGTAAACGCGTAGTGGACGGGGAAACTGCCGAAGACGGGTCCTTCCCCGAGACTGCAACCGAGTTCGCGGCAAGCCTGGACGTCCGGTTCATCCCGCAGGCCCGTGGCAATCATCTTGATGTGCATTTCCGCCCCGGTGTCGAGGAGCGACGTGAGGCAGCGGCGCCGCTGCCGGTCCTGGCCGATTCCCGTCGTCATGGACGGGGCCAACTTGACGAAGTCGGGAGGATCGCCGGCCCATTGGCTCAACTGGGCGGGGCTCGCTTCGAAATGGTCGTAGGCGACCTTGGCGCCGATCTCGGACAGCCGTTTCCGAATCTCGGTGAAGTACGAGGTCAGGCCAACCGTTCCGGCAGGAACGGTCACCACCAGTTGATGGCGACTGGCCAGGATCTCTGCCAGGCTCTCCAGCGATTCGATCAGGAGATCTCCCCCGATCTCCGACTGGTGCAACCGGAGAAACAGATGGGTGTGTTCCTGGCGGTTCAACGACTCTTCGGCGACAATCAGACGATTGAGATAACACAGTTGTTCGGCAATGCGACTGTCGGATGCCAGGAGAGCGCGGGCGTCGGCATTAGGCTGAATCGGCTCTTCCTGGAAGGGATCGCTCGCCTGGAAGCCAAACAGGCGTTCTACCCCGAGTTCCATAATCGAGGCGAGACGACAACGAACACCGCGATGGCTCAACATCTCGTGGGCTCGGCGGATTTCCCGAATCAGGCGATGACAGTTTTCGCCGCCGCCTGCCCAGTCTTCGGGCACGCCCATGGCCATCGTCACCGTATCGCGCCGACTGGTCGGAGGGGTGGCCGCAAAGGTGAATTCCAGATCGGCTATCACGACGATATCCCCGTCGTTCAAATCAGCCTGTTCGATACGATGGCCGTTGACGGACGTTCCGTTCGTGCTGCCGAGATCCCGGATCCGGAATCCTCCCGGTTCGCGGCTGATCACCGCGTGTTCGCGAGACACCTTCGGCGACTCGATCTGGAGATCGCAGTCGTTGTTGCGTCCAATGGTGAATGGAAACGACTCGAGAAGAGTATCTTCCGTGTCCCCGTTTTCCGCGATCTGCTGGAGTCTGGGTATGACTGCTGCCGGATCGCTGATCACTTGGGTTCTCATGGTATTGACTTGCCGATAAAGACAGCCTCACAAGGCGGCAGAGCCGCCAACCAAGACAACCTGCCATTCGGCAGAGGTCGTCTGTCCCTGTTGGTCACTATCTATCCTTCGCGAAGAACCTCACGACGTCGGACCGTGTTGGTGCGGGTGTTTTGGAAACAAGAGGAGAAGAAAGGGAACACCCGCTTGGAAGTATAGCATTCTCCCTGACGGCAGGCCGAAAGAGACGAGAATCGCTCGGTTTCGGGCTCCCCGAGCCCGGCTCTGACGTACACTTGTGCTAGCTGATTTCCGCCATGACCGCCACAAGGTCATCCGTGGATGTCACCTCGCTGCCGAGAAAGGCCTTCGCGCGAGGGGTGACCAAGCGGTTGACGCATGAGGTTCTTTCGATGAAGGTACTGATCGTATCGAATGATCGGGCACTGCTGCGGCACGTGTCGCGGTTCCTCACCACCATTGGTTACGAAACGATCCAGGTTGCCGATTATCAACGGGCTCCGCTACTTGCCGAATCCATGTCGGCCGATCTGCTTCTTGTCGACGCGGCCCCGGATTTCAATGCCGCCCTCGAGCTCTGCCGATCCGCCTCGCAACGTCACGGCTCGGGCGGACACTATACGCTCCTGATGACGGAAGAGCCGTCCCACCATCGCCTTCTGGATGCGGTCGAGGCGGGGGCGGACGACTTCCTCGCCAAGCCCATTGTCTATGCCGAAGTGCTGATGCGGCTCCGCGCCGGGGCCCGCGCCGTCGAGTTTCAGCGTCGAGCTCGCCAGCAACGCCGACAGGAACGGGTCACCGGGTTTCTCACCTGCGCGGCTTTTCGAGCCCGGCTGCAGACCGTGTCCAATTCCCGCGCCTCGCACAATGGATTGCTCACGTGCGTCAGCCTCGAACTCGACTTCATCACTCACGTCGCACGCGATTTCGGGCAGCCGGCCGAGCAGGCCCTGCTGGCCCAGTTCGCCGAACTCCTCAATCGCCTGTGCGAGAATGACCGGGCCGAACTCGCCCACTTCGGCGCAGGTCAGTTCGGCATCCTCCTGCCGGGAACCTCGCTGGCCGACGCCGTCCGCTGGGGTGAGCAGGTCCGTAGCGAAGCCGCCCAACAGGAATTCACTGCCGGGGACACGCAGATTCCCCTGACCGTCAGCATCGGGGTCGCCGGCGCGGAATCCCACGCGGTCCCCCCGGATGCGATCCTGGAAAAATCGAAACTGGCCCTCAAGGCCGCGAAGGCCTCGGGACACGACTGCGTCGTCCAGGCCAACGAGTTTGCCGAAGAAGAAAGGGCCTGGCGGGAACTGGCCGCCCCGGGCCGTCTCTTCGAACACACGGTCGCCCGGGACGTCATGCTCCCTTGCACGGTGATCCTGCAGAGCGGCGACACGATCAGCTCCGCCGAGTCGCTGTTCCGACAGACCCTTCTCAGCAGCATCGCCGTGGTGGATCGGGACGAGAAACTGGTCGGCGTGGTCTACGCCGATGACGTGGCTGAGTATCTCCAGACGCCCGGCGATCCCGACCAGGCAGTCGCCAGGCTCATGAGCCAGCAGATCGACACATTCGACGAGGAGGCGTCCTTTACCGAAATCATGCGGTGCTTCGCGGAAAAGGACATCGACATGGTCGTTGTCGTGGACAGCGACCGGCCCACGGGAATCGTCTCGGCCACCAACCTGGCATCGCTCAGCCAAGCCCCGGAAGACCCGGCCTTCCGCGAAGAACCACCGAGCATGGGAAGCAGCTACCTTCAGATTACCGAACCCGTCGGCGCACAGCAGACCACCGATACGGTTTGAGACGAGACTGAAGACCGAAGACCGGAAAAACAGGGGCCTTCGTCGCATCACAATCGGTCTTCCACACCAGTCGACGTCGCATCAGAAACCTACAGCCTACAGTCTCCAGCCCTCGCCCAGCATTTCGGGGAGTCTGCAGCTCTCAAGAGTCCCGTCCTTTTCACTTTGGCTTCTTCAATAGCCACGGGACGACATTCTCGCCGGACTGCGGTTCAGCCAGGGGGCCGACAATCGGACTCGCGAATCGGCGCCCAAGGAAGTCCGTATCGACGGTAATCGGATCACCGTACCGATCCTCGATCGTCTGACCCACGGTGGGAAACACGCCCACAAGCGTCGCATCCACGCGAGGCCCTTGGACGGTCTGGAAGGGTTCCTTCCAAAGGAACCGGACCGAGGCCCCGAGCGGTTCCTCAACGACCGATACGCGGACGTCTTGCGGATCGACAAGACTGTGCCGGTCTCCGAAGGAACTCGGCCTGGCTCCCTCCAGGAAGAGATTGTAGTCGGACTGGTAGCCCGGCGCGTCCTTCACCCTGTCGAGTCCCTTCCGGACGAACACGTTGTGGAACCACTTGTCGTCCTGGGCCGTGCCGCTCTTGCGGCCTGCCACCAACGTGGTGTGGGGCTGGAAGTACTGGGAACGGCGTTTCACGTCGGGACGGTAGTCGTAGCCGCAGTCGACGAACAGGTTGTGGGCAAAGACGGTGGCCTCCGAATTGCTCCGGACGGGCTGCCCGATGAGGATGTTGCCGTCAACCACCGTGGGCCCATGGTTCATTTCCAGGAAGACGGTCGCTTCGTCCGTATCGTAGATGAGGTTGCGGCTGATTCGGACGCCTTGGTTGCCGAAGTCGATCCAGATCCCGAAGGCGCCCTGCTGTTCACGGAAGACACGGCGGATCAGGTTGCCGGAAATGACGGTGTCGACGCTGTTGTGAAACTTGACGGCCGCCGTCTCCCAGCCGCCAAACTCCTTGCGGTAGTTCGTATCCTCGATCAGGTTGCCGCAGATCAGGGAGCGTGTAGCCCCTTTCTGTCCGGCAATGCCCGCCTGCCCGCAGCGGCGGATCACGTTGTTGCGAACGATGTGGTCGCCGTAGGCGTCGATATCGTCGTAGTTCACGCCGGGGGCCTGGCCGAGGATAATCCCCACGCAGCGAGCGTTGGTGATCGTGCAGTTCTCGATGATCCAGTGTTTCCCCATCCGCGGGCCGACGGCCCCGGTTTGCAGCGTCAGGGTGGGCGGCGCCCAATTGGCGGCAGCGTGGGCGAAATGGAAACCGTCGACGGTGATGTACTGCAGCCCCGTCACCTCGGGCATGAAGAGGCACTCGCGAACGTTGATCTCGACGATTTCCTTGTTGGGATCAGCCGCGCCGAAATTGGCCCGGATCATCGTTCGATCCCCGTCCACCCGCGCATGCCAGGTTCCTTCCTGCTGGCCAACCTCCTCGGGGGACGCCTTTTCGTAGTACGCTTCGCCGTTCAGGTAGACGTCGCCGCGAGTGTGCCACTGGCCGTAGTTCAACCAGCCCCCGGAGACTTTGAGGGCGAACGGGTTGTAGTCGCCGAAGAGCGAGTTCGGGACCTCGGCCTGCCAGTCGCCTTCGTCCTGCTTCACCCATGTGGCGACTCGTTCGGAGCCCTTGACAAACACATCCTCGCCGGGAGCCGCTCGGTAGAGGATGCGGTGAGCCTCGTCCGTTCCACCGCGAGCCGGCCTGACCCATTCCCGATAGGTCCCCCCGTGGACGGTCACTGTATCACCGGGCTGAGCCGCGACCGCCGCCTTTCCCATCGTCCGATAGGGCGTCCCCTGGGTCCCGTCCGACGAATCGTTGCCACCGATGGCAACGTGAATCTCGCGTCCCAACGACGACGAGGTGAAAACAGCGGCAGCAACGAGCAAGATCGCCGGGAAACGTACACCTTTCAATGGCAGCATAGCAGAAACTCCTTGAAAGCAGTCTCGTGGGACGCGTGCTGCCCAACACGATACCGCCTTCACAGGGCCGAAGCAACGCTTTTCGGCTCTCCCGCACAATCTGCATCACTTGATATATTCAATCACCAACTCCGCCGGCTTGGCGCCCTCGCGGGAAATGTAGTTGACGCCGTCGCAGCCCGTCGGATCGATGGCGAGGTTCACCTCCTGGTTGTCGTCCGGCACGAAGTCCAAGGGAATCTCCAGAACCTGGTCTTCCGTGACGGGACCGATCTCGGCAAGGACCTTGCCCAAGTCAGGCCGGGTCTGGTAGGTGAGATCCTGCTCGCTCCAGGGGGAGTTGATCAGTCGAACCTGCCCGGAATCCCCGGTCGGGTTACCCGCATTGTAGATGCGAAGCATGGCCGAAACCGGCTTGCCCCCCACGGCAACGCGGAACTTGAGATAGGCGATCGAGTGATGGAGATCGCCCATTTTGCGATCGCCCCCGTCCACATTCAGGGCGGTGGCCGCCCCCAGTTTGTCAGCGGCCGCCGACTGCTGGGCGTGGGCATCCTCGACGACGGGGATGACCGTTCGCTGCAAGTTACCGAGGTATTCCAGTTCTCCCTCGGCCTGGGCCGCAGCGCTACCTCCAGAAATCAGGCGAATGGCAATCTTGTGCTTTGCCGGTGAGCCCTTGTGGGCGACGGTCGCTTTGAGTGGAATGGTGACCTTCTGGCCAGAGGGGACGGTGAACTGCGTCTTGTCGACCGTGACCGTGAACCCTTCGGGGCCGTCGATCGCCAGCATGCCGACGAAGTCCTCGTCCTTGTTGTTGACGACCAACACCTCGCCCTTCTGCTCAGGGGCGTTATCGTTCAGCACGAACGAGGGAACTCCCAGGCCCAGGGTGAGCACCTTCTCCCGCACAACTTCAAGGCCTTGGAGGACAGGCAGTTGCCGGGGATCCGAACCGGCGGTCCGGGGGACGAATTCGAGCGTGAGCTTGTCCTGGGCCTCGATTCCGGGGAACTCCTTGACCAAGGCTCGATTCTTTCCGCCAGCTTCCTTGAAGATGTCGACCCCTTCGGCCACGACCTTGCCCTGAAGTTTGATATCGAAGACCCGCTTGCCCGGGGCATCGTTGTCCAACTCGCAGAAGGCCAGACGCACGGTGTATTGGGCCAAGCCGTCCAGCGGTTCGGCCACGGGGAGCGTGCATTGCCGCAGGCCTCGCAGTCCGGACCGGAACACCCAAGGCGTGTCGGTGCCCTCGATTTCCAATCGCGCCGGATCGTGGCGGAAATAGCCGCCACCGGAAAGGAGCGAAATAGCGGCACGCCATTGGAGCACCAGCGATCCGCCAGGACGCGGGTAACCGAGCCAGAGGGAGCCGGAGTCGTCTTTTCGGTCGCCCGGGGCACCCAGGTTCAACGCCAGTTGCCTGACCGGCGTCAGCTCGCCGGGCTGGCTGAAGTAGGCCCACTGCCGATCTTCCGCTTCGCTCTCCTTGCTCTTGAAGACGATGGTGCAAGCATTCGGAAAGGGGCACATGCAGCCCGAACTGGCCTCGGGAATCATCAACAGCCCATTCGCGGGAATGAAGTTGATCCAGCAACCGGGACGCTGGGAACCGAAGTGCTGGGTGCCGAAATCCCGATCCAGATCGTACCAGGCGATCGTGTAGGACCGGAAGAGCAGGGCATGGGGCGCGGCAGCCGGGCAGCCACAATGGTGGCCAGGCCGAGCAAACTGCCAGGGCTCTTCTTGCCCCGTCACCGGGTGAATCCGCATCCGCTGCTCACCTGTCTGCAAATCGTAGGCCCAGGGCTCGGCATGGAATGTGTTACCTACCACGATGGGACGCACCCGGTATCCGATTCGCTTCTGCCAGCGCAACTGGCCGTCGTCGGCCGCAAGGGCCACGACGCGGCGTTTCTCGAACAGGCCAGCGAAGAATTGCTTCCAGTAGTGGCCGTCGAGGAACACGCCGAAGAGCACGAGAGTGTCGTTCTTGTAGATGCTGCCTAGCGAACACCAGTGGGAACCGCCCGCGGCGCCGGTGACCTCGACGGGCTTCTGCCAAAGCATGTCACCCTTGAGGGCGTCCAGGGCGACGATCTGGTAAACGGCGGCCCCGTCGAGTTCCTTCAACAGATCCTCGCGTTCCTCCTTGGCCATGCGATGTAGCGCCTTGGTCTGTTCGGCCAGCGCCTTGAGTCGCTCTTGCTCGCTCACCTGCGAACTGGCGAAGAAGAAGCGGCCGTCGCCGATGGCGATCGAGCCTTGGGCAATCCCCACACCCTCGTGCTTCCAGAGAAGATCGCCGCTGGCCAGATCAAGCGCGAAGACACAGTCCGCCACACGCTGTTTGACGGTTCGGGAGCCGTAGAGCACGTCGCCCACCACGGCCACGTAGCCCCAGCGGCGCGGCTGGCCGTCGGCGGCCGGCGGGAGCGTGTAGGTCATCTTCGTTTCGCCCGTGGCGGCGTCGAGACGGACGCACCTGTCGTCAACGGCCACGAAGAGGCTGTCGGCATTGGCCGCCGAGTTGCCCGCATCATGGGTCACGGTGGTTCGCAGGGCGCCGCGGATCTTCCGCTCCCAGAGCTTCAGGCCGTTGTAGGCGTCGTAGGCCATCACGCTGTTCTCGCCGACGCCGACGCGGTCCGCGTCTCCTTCGCCCAGGATGAACATGCGGCCGTTGATGGCCAAGGGCGCCGCCGCCCGAGTGTGTCGCTCGGCCATTTTGGTCGGGCCGGGACTGCCGAACCAGAGCACGCCCAGAGGGCAGCGCACCAGTTCGTCATCGCCACAGGTTGTGTTGGCAGGATTGGCGTATTGATGGGTCCAGCTTCCCGCTCCCGGCAGGGCCCCACGGCATAGGTTCAGCCACGTGCCGTCCTTTTCGGAAACCTGCCCCCCGTCGATTCCCGCGTCCACCAGCCAGCGTCCCATGGCCTCGGGCTGCACGGGTTGGACTTTGCTTTTAGCCTCTGCGGGCTGGCCAATGTGGAGAACGCCTCCCACCGGCTTCAGCATTCGGAAGGCCTCCTTGGCGCTGACGGGCAAGCGTCCTGTCAGGAGCGTTTCCTCGGACACAACCAGGTTCGCAAAGTAGTCGCTTGCCGGAACGTGGGCCAGATCCCCCTCGTCGATGACAACGCGTTTGCCGTAAAGCCCCGCCGCATCAAGCCGCCGGCGGGCCGCCTCCGCCCGTTGCGAATCGGGCTCCACGGCGTAGATCTGTAATTCCGTTCGACGGGCCAGTTCGCAGGCCAACCGCCCCGTGCCGCAACCGAGCATCAGGCAGTAGCCCCGTTTGACGCCGGTCGTTTGAACGATATCCTCAGCAGCCGCTTCGAAGACGGGCGTCAATTCGTCGGCGGGGAAGGGGGCCTGGTCGACCGATTGCTCAACCGTGCCCACCACCTCCGAGCCTTCCGGCCCGAAGGAGTAGATCATTCCGTTGTCGGAGCTCACCAGGATCCGGCCGTCGGCGATCGCCAGGCCTCGCGCCTTGCCTTCGATCTTCCCGGTCCAAAGGGCGGACCCGGAGGTGCCATCAAGCGCCACCACTCGGCCGGCGCCGCCCGCAACCAGAACGTTGCCCGCCATGGCCAGAGTCTCGCTGCAATCGCAGGCGACGCGCCAGGCTTCACCCGCCGCCAGATCCGACTCGACCTTGGCAAGCTGCTCGTTCAGAGCGTCCATCTGTTTCTGGACTTTTTCGAGGGTCGCCTTCGGGCCGCGTTTCGCTCGCGCGAGCGTGGTCGCCAAGCCGCGTTTTTGGTCGAGCAGCTTCTTGCGTTGGAGACTGGCAGGGGAGTAGCCTTCGCGCCGCGTGGCGAAGATCTCATTGCCGGTGGCCACGTAGAACGTGTCCGGCGTCACGATCAGCCGATGGCCCCAGAACCAGGAGGTCTGCGCCTTGTACGATGCCTGGTCGTAGCCGATCAGTTGCTGCGTGCCGGTGAACAGTTGAGTGCCGTCGAGCATGGCATAGGTGCCGCCGATGATGTGCTCGATGTAGGCTTCGTAGAGCAGGCGTCCGTCCTTGCGATCGAAGGCGGCCGGCGACACGCGTCCCAACGGCGTGAACAACTTGTCCTTCGAAGCCAGCATATAACCTTGCGGCGAGAGCCGGCTCTGCGGCGTGGCGGCGCCCGAATCGTTGCACCAGAGCAGGGTCCCATCCTCGGCGTTCACGGCATAGACGTAAACGCCTTCGGCCGGATAGATGCCGGCTGCAAAGTAGGCGACGCCGTCATCCACGAGCACGCCCGTCCGAATCGGCCAGAGCGAGATCATTCTGCCATTGCCCAGAACCTTGCGATCGCTGGGGGCCGCTCGAAACTTCCACTTCAGAGCGCCATCGGCCCCGTTCAGGCAGTAGACGAACCCGTCGTCCGAAGCTGCATAGACGTTTCCTTGCCATACGGTCGGCGCCAGTCGGACGGGCCCGGCGGTCATGAAAGACCATCGAACCTGGCCCGTCTTCCCATCGAGCGAAACGACCTTCCCGTCGGCCGAAGAGCCAAAGTAGACCGCCCCGCCGCTCGCCGCCACCTGGAAGGCGTCGTCGAAATGGACCCGCCGCAGCTCGTTGGCGCCATACCATCCGCCCACCGGGCGCGGGTTGGGCTCTTCCCAGGCCGGCTGCGGTCCGTGGAGCGGCTTGAACGCCCAACTTTCCACCAGCGGCATCTTCAGCGTTTCCGCCGTCATGGCATTTCGCGCATTGTTTTGCCGATAGGTCGGCCAGTCGCCTTGTGCGAAGCCCGACAGCACGGAGGTCGTCAACAGCCCCAGCCCCAGAAGACCTATCCTCAGGAAACGGAATGCCAAAACGCGGCGCCAGTCAGCCATCATGAGCCGATCCTTTCTCACGGAAGTCCCTTGCGTGCCCTGGGATCAAGAGAGAAAACGCAGTCAAAGAGGGTCGCTTCAGCCTCTGCGAAAAGCGTTTCTTCACAGAGCGTACAACGACGCTGCTCTGCCCATCGGGACGCATTCTAACGCCTCCGATAGCAAATTGCCAATATCGGCAAACGCGTTTCTAACAAAGCCATAGGTTGGCTTTGCGGAGCTGACATTCATGGGGGGCACGCTCAGTTGCTCGCGATCACCACGGTGAAGTAGCTGCGGACCACGCGGTCGAAGTACTCGGGGCGCATCTCCATGACCAGGCCGTTGTAGTTGCAGTAGTTGCGGATCTGGCCGAGAAGATCCCTCGGCTGGCAGCGGCGCATGGGCCGATTGACAGGACGGTAGTGCGTGTCGATGAGATAATCGACGACCTCGGGAAGATACTCGCACTTGTAGCGGCCCGCATAGAGCTTGAACAGTTCCTGAAATTCTTCGACCGAAGGATCGCCGATCTCGATCTTGTAGGGAATCCGACGAAGGAAGGCTTCGTCCACCAGGTCTGCCGGTTCCAGGTTGGTCGAAAAGATGATGAGCTGTTCGAAGGGGACCTGGATCTTCTTTCCGGTTGAGAGCGTAAGGAAGTCGTGGCGACATTCCAGCGGCACGATCCACCGATTGAGCAACTCCGCTGGTTCGATTCGCTGGCGTCCGAAGTCATCGATGAGCAGGCAGCCACAGTTGCTCTTCATCTGCAACGGGGCCTCGCTGATCTTGCTGTGGGGATCGTGGCGGATTTCGAGATTGTCCATGGTCAGTTCCCCGCCCACGACGACCGTGGGACGGCGGATCTTCACCCAGCGTCGATCGAAGTCGCCGGTGCTGAGCAGTTCGGAGTCGCCATGGCTGGCTATTTCGTGGTAGGCGGCGTCGAAGACTTTGACCAGCTGCCCGTCTTCGACGATCGTGTGGGGAACCCAGATTTCCTGCCCGAAGCACATGGTGATCCGGCTGGCCAGGGTCGACTTGCCGTTGCCGGGGGCCCCGTAGAGGAACAATCCGGCCCCCGAGTTCACCGCTGGCCCGAGGCCTTCGAAAAGCGTCGTGTCGACCGAGATGTCGGCGAAGGCCTTGCCCAGTTGTTCTCGCTTGGGCGACTCGGCACGGATCGTCTGCGCTTCCACCGACACGATGTAGTCTTCGAGCGGCACGGGCGCCGCCCCGCTATAGGCGCACGCAGCCAGAGCGGCTTGGGCCCGCTCCTGGCCCTGCTCGGTCAGAATATAGACATAGTCGTTCAGCGGCGCCGAGCCCGTGTGGACGATCAACTGCCTCGACCGCAACGAGTGGTACAGTTCCTCGAGAATGCCGAAGGGCAGGCACACATGTTTCGCGATCCCGCGCCCGCTCGCCGTCCCCACGATGGCCATGTACTTCAAGACGAGCGACTCGATCAGCGAGACGGGCAGCCCCGTGTCTTCCAGCTTCGTGGGCGGCGTCGGCGAGAAGGTTTCTTCCGAGAGGACCTGAGCCAGAAGGCTGCCGGGGGCCGGAGACTGCGTGTCGGTTAACATGAAGGGGAACCTCACAACGGGAGAGATCGAAACGCCAAACGCCGCGGCGCAACCAACTCAAGCCTACCTTGCGAAGAACCACGTGCCGGGCCCTCTCCGCCACGTGACACGAGAGGCGGGTTATGACGAAGGTAGCGGCTGGGAGAATTGGAACGCGTTTGCTCAACTCTCGCTCAGCCGTTTCTTCGGCGCTTCAAAGAGCATTTCGTGAGCCTCCTTCAACCAGCCGGGGATCTCCTCGGCAAAGGGCGACTTTTTCACGGCCTCGGCCAGATCGAGCGATCCGACCGTGGAGGCGTTCGTCCCGGCAAACCAGTGAAGTCCCTGGTTGAGCAAGTTGTAACGCATCTTGGCGTAGTCGACCATGTCATAGGACAGGGCCAGATGGCGCAGCCAGAGGATCATGGGAATGTTGACGTAACCCGGCGTGTCTTGCCACGCCGGAAGTCCCTCGGTGTAGCGAGCCGCCACCTCCGCGCCCAGAACTTCCGCGGGTGCAGCGTCGAGCCGTTCGATCATCGGCGCAAGTGTTTCCTTCGCCCGGGCCAGGAGCGGCAGGACGGTCATTTGAAGATCGAAGTCGCTCGGGCAGGACGCGCCCACACTGAGCGTGTGAATCTCCGGACGAGCCAGGCAGAACAGGTAGTTGAACACGAGCGGATGGAGCGGATCGCACAACTGCCTCAGTTTGTCGGGCGGCGAATGAAGCATGCCACCCTTGTCGACCGGGCTGATGATGAACACGCCCATGTCGGCCTCGCGGGCCGCCTCAATGGCGGCCCAGTTCTGCTGGTAGATGTAGAACCAGTGGAGGTTCACGTAGTCGAAGGCCTTGCCTCCGTTGTGACGGATCGCCTCCAGGATAACGTCGCGATCGCCGTGGCTCGAAAATCCCACGTGACGAACTCGCCCCTCGTCCACGAGTTTGCGAGCCTCCTCCAGGCACCCACCCGGACGAAGGGACCACCAGAGATGGCGATGGTTGTTGATCCCGTGGACTCCCAGCAGGTCGACATGGTCCAGTCGCATCCTCTCCAGCGACTCTAAAAAATGCTGGCGGAAGACGGCGGGATCCTCGGTGGGCTGGATCTTGGTCTGGACAATGATCTTGTCTCGAGGCAATTGGGGAAGCACCAGGCCAAGCTGGCGTTCCGAGGAACCGTAGCCTCGGGCCGTCTCAATATGATTGATGCCCAGTTCGACCGCCCGGCGGACCGTCGCCTCCAGGTTGGCCTGGTTGTCGGCTGGCACCTCTTCCAGGGGCACGTCCTGCCACTTGTGCTGATAACGCATTCCCCCGCAACTCAGCACAGGCATGGCAAGCTCAGTTCGCCCAAATCGTCGATATTCCATATCTCTCACACGCCCCAAATTTCCTGTTTCACCGAAGTCTGGAAAGGCCGCTCGCTCAGCCCCGATTGCATCAAACCAGTAGGCACCCTGTCAACCGCTCCCCAGCGAATCGCCCTTGCAGGGCCTCCCCGGCAATCTGATTCCGAAGACAAGGCACGCATCGGTGGGCGTCACAAGCCCATTTGGGGGGGGCACAGCGCCGGCCAGATAGCCCGCTTCGCCACAATGCAGCTTCCAAGGCACGCCTGGCAGCCTTTTCGTGACGTTTGTGTCTGGGTGCACTGGGTAAGTTTTTCGGAATTGCGAGGGTTCTACAGGCGCGGGCAGATTTGGGACGTTGGCGAAACCGATTCGCACGATAAAATGGTTAGGATGTTGCGACTTACCTGCTGGCGCGGTATGCGCAAGAAGGAGTTCGTCGAAACCCATTGACCAGGTTGTTTTTCCCGCCATGAGTCGACGCGTCGTTATCACAGGGGTTGGATGTGCCACCCCACTTGGTTCGAATGTGCCCCAGGTCTGGACGAACCTGACCGAGGGGCGTTCGGGAATTGGCCCGATCACGCTCTACGACGCAACCGACTTTCCCGTTCGGATGGCCGCCGAGGTGAGCGGTCTGGATCAGGCCGAATTGGCAGGGCAGGGGATCAACTGGAACGACCACCCAAGGCAGACCCGTTTTGCGGTAACCTCCGCGTTTCAGGCCGTGCAGTCCTCGGGCATCTCCAGCCAAGTGATCGATCCGACGCGACTGGGCGTCTATCTCGGATGCGGCGAGATCTTCTGGGACCTGAGCCAACTCGGTCCGCTCATGGCCCAGGCGATGCGTGAAGGCCGCTTCGATCCGAGCAAGTTCTTCCGCGACGCCATCGAAAAGACCAACGGTCGCCGCGAAGAGAACAACGAGCCGAACATGCCGTCCTACTGTCTGGCGGGTTTGTTCAACGCCCAGGGGCCGAATCTCAACTGCATCGCGGCCTGCGCCTCCAGCACCCAGGCGATTGGCGGAGCGGCCGAGATCATCCGCCGCGGCGAGGCCGACGCCATGCTGGCCGGGGGCGCCCACAGCATGATCGATCCCATGGCCATGTCGGGCTTGCACCTGCTGTCCGTTCTCAGCACCGATAACGAGAAGGGACCGGCCGCCATGCGTCCCTTTGACCGCCAGCGTTCCGGATTCGTCGTGGGTGAAGGAGGCGCGGTCGTCGTTCTGGAAGAACTCCAGCACGCCAGGGCTCGGGGAGCGGAAATCCTCGGCGAATTGACCGGCTTCGCTTGTGGGCACGACGCCTACCGGGTCACCGACACCCATCCCGAGGGCCGCGGCTACGTCCGTTGCATCCATCAGGCCCTGGAGCAGGCCGGCCTGAACCTCGATAATATCGACTACGTGAACGCCCACGGGACGAGCACCGTGCTGAACGACCGGATCGAAACGCTCGCCCTCAAGCATGCCTTCGGCCAAGAGGCATACCGGATTCCCGTGTCGAGCACGAAGAGCATGATGGGCCATTCGACCACAGCGTGCGGGGCCATGGAAATGATCGTGGCCCTCATGGCGATCCGCACCGGAGTTGTTCCGCCCACGATCAACTACGAGGTTTTCGATCCGGACTGCGATCTCGACTACGTCCCCAACACGGCCCGCGAAATCTCCTGCCGGCACGTGTTGAGCAACAGTCTCGGCTTCGGCGGGCAGAACGCGGCCCTGATTGTCTCCCGCTTCGACGAAGCCACCCCGTCCGGTGTCAAGCCGCCCAAGTCCGGCTCGCGCACCGCCGCCTGAGCCACTGATGCGTCATCAAGCGGCTCGCGCCCAAGTTCCTTCCCTGGCCCAAGGCATTCTCCTTGATGAACCATCGCCAAAGTGAAAAGAACGAGACCCCAACGAGACGCGGATTCTCTGAGATGCCGAGGCCAAGGCTGAAGACTGAAGACTCTAGGCTGAAATGTGTGACGCGAGGTCGATTGCCCAAAAGAGCCGGCTCCGATGCGCCAAGAGCCCGTGTTTTGCCGTCCTTCAGTCTTCGGCCTTCAGCCTTCAGCCTTGCCCTCACCGTCCTTGCCCTTCTGGCTGGCCACAGTTCGGCATCGGCCGACGACGGCCGCTTTGGCCAGGGCCTCAACACGAACACCGCAACGGTTCTTGTGGAGCATGACCCGGCTTTCAGCCAATGGCCGCTAAACCTCGGCGTGTGGGTCAAACTGACAAACGCCAGCCACTACAGCATCCTGATCGCCAGCCAGACGAAGGCCTCCAGAGCCCACTGGGAACTGTTCACGCTCAACGGCCGGCTCGCGTTCTACGCCCCCGGAATGGAACCGGACCACGTGCGCAGCCAGGCGAACCTGGGCGACGGCCGATGGCATTTCGTGGCCGCATCGCTGCAGCCGGATGGCGTGCGATTGGCGGTTGATGGCGCCGTCGTGGCCCAACAGGCGGTGCAGAGGCCCACGGACTTGCCCGCGCGGCAGGAGGGCCTCGCCATCGGCAGTCTCGTTGAAGAGAACGTGCTCGGCTCCAGCGCGATCCTGGACGACCTCCGGCTTCGCCAGGGGACCTTCGACATCACAACCGTTCCCCAGGGTCCACCCCGGCCTGACGCAACAACGCTCGTCCTGTTGTCCTTCGAGGGCGACAAGAAGCAGATCCTCGTCGACGCAGCCGCCCCGAAGCGACAGGTCGACCTCCGTCCCGCCATCGCCAGGAGACCGACCACGGTCAGCCTGCCGACGATCGTGGCGCCAACGATAGAAAACACGCGGGAAGTCCGCGAGGCCCTGCTCTCCGTCGTGAGCGGCATGCAGTTCAACACCCTCTCGCCCGACACCTGCGACTATCGCCCCGCGGTGCTGGCCCATTGGAGAACGTGGTCGAAGCCTTCCGACGTGTTTCAGTGGAACCGCAAGCTGGCTCGGCCCGACGGTCGGATCTACGACGAGCATAGTCTCTACTGGGACGACGATTTCGACGTGCTCTCGACCACGCTGCGTCGAACCAGGGCCCTTCTCGACCTGCGTGAAAAGGCATGCCCCGAAAGCATCCCGGCGGGATTTGCCGACGATCTGGCCCGGCTTTCCATCGCGGATCGCGAAAACCGGTCAGACTCTCCTGCCGAATGCTGGGCCAGGCGTGAAGGCCTCTACTACGCCGCCTGCGCCCTGCGTCGCACTCTGATCCTCTCCGATCCCAAGCTGGCCTTCGATCGCCTCGTCTTCCTCAGCCGCGGCACGTGGGCGGGAACTCGCCTTACGACTCAGCGAAACACGGACCAACTCGGCGGCCATTTCGCGACCCAGAATTTCGGCTTCATCACCAAGCCCGGCGGCGGGCTTTGGATCGCCTCGGACTGGAAGACCCGCCCCCGGCTTACCGAACCGTTGGCCGAAGCCGTTGTTGAAAATGGCCCGTCGAAAGGGCAGCGGCTTCACGGCTCCGTCCACTCCCTGGAACTTTCGTTCGATGCGAAGCAATTGCTCTTCGCCCACAACTTCTCGACGGAGAACTCGTGGACCTGGACGGATCAAACCACCTGGAAGATCTTCCGGATCAACGCCGACGGCACCAGCCTTGTGCAACTGACGACCGGTCCCTTCAACGACTTCGACGCGTGTTTCCTGCCCGACGGGAACATCGCCTTCGTCAGCGAACGCCGCGGCGGTTTCATTCGGTGTTTCCGCGGACTGCACGTGCCCACCTACGTGCTCCACCGTATGCGTCCCGACGGTTCCGCCATCCACCCCATCAGCTTCTACGAAACGAGCGAATGGAACCCGTCCGTCAACCGCGAAGGACGCCTCGTCTACGCCCGCTGGGACTACACGGATCGCGAAGACTGCCTGGGCTCGACCTTCTGGGTATGCGACCCCGATGGCTGCAACCCCCGGAGCCCCCACGGCAACTATCCCTATCCCTGGTCGACCCGTGCCGATGCAAGCGGGTACCGGGAAGGTCCGGGGCGGGCAATCATGTCGGAAATGGGAATCCGCGCGATCCCCGGCTCGCACAAGTACCTCTGCACGGTCGCACCTCACCACGGCGAACACTACGGCGCCATCGGAGTGATCGACCTTCGACGTCCCGACGGCGGCAGCGGCATCGACCAGTTGGAAATCGTCACGCCCTACCAGCCCTTTCCCGAAAGCCGCTGCTCCGATCGGAGCAATTACCAATACGGCACGCCCTGGCCCTTGTCGGAAGACCTTTTTTTGAGCACGTCGTGGGAGGACCTCGTCGTGCTCGATCGTTTCGGAAACGAGGAGTTGATCCTCGCCCGCACGGAGGTCCTGCGAGCCAAGGACGATCCGGCCATGCGGCTCTGCGACCCGATCCCGCTCGCCCCTCGACCCACGCCGCCCGTGGTCCGCGAGAGGAGCCAGGCGTGGCCCGACCTGCCGTCGCCAGAATCCTCCCCGGCTCGAATCAGCGTCGTGGACGTTCGCAACAGCGATCTTCCGCTGCCCGAGGGCGTCGAAATTCGCTGGGTCCGCGTCGTCCAGAACTTCCTCAAGGAAGACCCTGCCATGGACCTGCCCCGGATCGGCTATGGCGACGAGAACACGCCGCGGATGTCGCTGGGCGTCGTGCCGGTCGAACCGGACGGATCGGTTCACTTTCTGGCGCCGCCCAACAAGGAGTTGATGTTCCAACTGCTCGACGAAGACTACCGCGCCGTTCACTCGATGCGATCCGTTGCCTTCGTCCATCGCGGCGAGCACCTGAGTTGCCAGGGCTGCCACGAATCGACCCGGCACAGTTCCCTTCCGCTGGCCAGTCCCCCCTTGGCGCTGCGGCGTGAGCCCTCGCTCCCCGTGGCCGAACCGACCGGGCGAGAGCCTCTCGTCTACGCCCGCCATATCCGGCCCATCCTGGGAAAGGCGGACCTGCCGTGCCTGAAGGGCCTGGACGTGAGCGACCACGAGACGCTGCGCAACGTGGCCTTCCACCTCGCCGGCGGATTCCGCGGGGCGATCATGAAGCCGGAAGTGGGCGGATCGCGCACCATCCCCGGCCACTACGGCGCCCGCGTCAGCGTGCTGGGCCAGCAGGCCCACACGGCCTGGCTCGAGGGCCGACTCAGCGATCATGATTATCGATCGCTGACCTTGTGGCTCGATTGCCACAGTCCTCGTCTGGGAGCCTATCACGGGGAACAGCTCCAGACGTCCGGCGTGCTCGTCTGGCCCCAGACCGACGTCGCCCCATCCGACCCGCTCGGTCTCCAAGGCAGCCAGGGAGAGAACACGCTCAAGCGAATCATGGCCACGGCCGCCCAGTTCCACCCGTCCAACGCGGCGGCCCCCACCCGATGGCGAGCCGAGGAAGTGGCCGCGACTTCTCCTTCGCAATAGGTCGAGTTGGAAAGTCTCTTCTTGACCGAATGCGAGTCTGCACTCTACATTGCCAAATTTCTATTCAGCGAAATGAAAGCGAAGGTGAAGCGGTGGGAGACCTGATAACGGGAACGATCGATTTCTCGTGCGGAGTGTTTGCACTGCTCCTTGCTGTCGGATACGTAGATCCCCCAGGATACAGCGAAGAGCGAGCCGAGACGTTTCGGCGGAAATGGAAGTGGGGTCTCGTATTCGGTGGTCTGTGTGCAATATTGACTGGTATTCGTTCCGTTTTCGTGTGAAACAACCGGAGCCTTGCTGTCAATCCTGCTATATGCCTTCGCCATGAGTCCGGAATGTCGCTGAATCGCAGACGTTCGGCGAATCGACGGTAGCCCCAATGCGCGCTCCGTGGCGCCGTCATCAGTGAAACACTCGGACGCCTCGCTTCGCCAAGCTTTCGATGCCTTCGCTCGAAACATCACAGCCGAGGAACGAAACGTTTCTGAGGGTCTTCACCTCTTCGAGTTTCTTCAGGCCAGCATCGGCGACCTTCAGCCCTGCCAGCGTGACGGACTGCAACTGCTTCATTTTCCGCAGCGTGTCGAACGCATCGTTGCTAATTCCCAAGTGCCAGAGAGTCAAGTTCTCCATCTTGGTAAGGCCGCCCAATTTCGCGAAACCGGCGTCGGTGATCAGATCCGAGTTAAGAAACAGTCGTCGCAGTTGTTTGAACCTGGCGATGTGCGGCATGGAGGCATCGCTGAGCCTAATCCCCATAAGAGACAGGCTCGTCAGATTGGTCAATCCGCCCAAAGCGGCTATCCCGTCGTCGGTCACCCCACCACAGTTGAGAATCGCCAGATTCTTGAGGTTCGTGAGAAAGGCGACATGCACAAGCCCATCGTCGGTGAAGTCAGCGCTCAGCTGAAGGCTCGTGAGTTTTGGGAAGGCCTTTAGACAACTGAGACCGTCGTCAGTCACATTCCCCCGCAGGCCAAGTCCGAGCCCTTCGAGATTCGGAACCTCCGCCAGGACGGCAAGCCCTGCATCTGTGACCTGGGTTCCGGACAAGTAGAGGCTTTTGAGGCTGCGCAGTGCCTTCAAGTGCTCCATGCTTGGATCCGACACTTGCGTGCCGCCGAGCCCCAGGCTTTCGAGCTTCGGCAATTCTGAAAGCACAACGATTCCCCGGTCTGTGATCTGAGCGTGATCGACGTGCAAGATTTTGAGGTTCTTCAGTTTCTTGAGATGAACCATTCCTGCATCCGTAATATTCGTCTGCGTAAGAAACAACATCTGCAGATCCGGGAACGCCTGCAAACAGGCCATGGTGGCGTCGTCGAAGTTATCGCCTCGGATGACGCTGACACTTGTTACCGGTTCCCCGGGCTTGCCTTTGTCAACCTGCACGCGACCGCCCACGCTCTCGATCCGCTTGATGGCAGCTTCGCGAGCAATGAACGCAAACGCCCGGTGTTCAGCAAGTCGCCCATCCGTCGTCGCCCCCAACAACAGCAGCAGCGTTACAGGCCAGAGCATCACGAGATCTCCAATTCCTTGATGAGGGGGGGACGTGTGCGCATTCGAGCCAGCAGGCAGAACATGCCGCTTCGCGCTAAGTTTATCGCGTCTGCTGCCCGCAGCAAGCCCACGAACTGCGATTGAACGCAAGATCGCGACCATCGGCCTGGAACCAGTGGCCACAACAGCCTGACGCAAGTGCTGGGGAACGGGCCCTCCGCTCAATGAGGCAGGACATGGTCGGGGGGGAACGGTCCCTTTTCGGACAAGCCGCGTGATTTCCATCACCGTGTGGAGCAGTAGGAGAACGTCTTGTTCACAAGAGACCAGCTCAGTAGACGAGAAATGACGGCCTTTCGGTGATTGTCTTGTCCGCGCAGGCCCGTTATTCTGACGGGAGCATTGTTGCCCCCTTACTTCGAGGAGCTTTCGCATGAAACACCTTCTGATCCCGATGCTAACGGTCGTTCTGATCTTCTCCAACGGGAGGAGGCAGGATGGCGAGGCTGCGGAACCGGCAGCCGTGGAAACACCTGCGGCCACTACGGCGGCCCAAGGCGAGCAGTCGCCCCTCGAACTGCTCGGATGGATGGTCGGAACGTGGGTTGATGAAAGTGAGGAAGATTCCACGGTCGTCACCACGTGCTCGTGGACGAAGAACCACAAGTTTCTGAAGCGATCGTTCCAGATCAACACCGACGAGGAAGTGGCCCTGCAAGGGGACCAGTTCGTGGGCTGGGATCCCCTTGCCCGCCAGATCCGGTCCTGGACATTTGATTCGGAAGGAGGATTCGGCGAAGGCCTTTGGCTCCAGGATGGAAACCGGTGGCTGGTGAAGACATCGTTCGTGCTTGGCGACGGATCGCGTGCCTCGTCGTTGAACGTGTACACCCATGTTGATGACAACACGATCCGGTGGCAGTCGACCAATCGCGAGATTGCCGGCGAGTTGCAGCCCAATATCCCCGAAGTCACCGTCGTTCGCCAGAAATCGCAGCAAGGCGAGAAGGAGGAATCCCAATGAGACGACATGGTTTGATTCTGACTGTTGCGATTCTGACGACAGGGCTCGTTGCCGATGGATCGTTTGCCCAACGGGGCGGTCGTGGAGGCGGTGGGGGAGCCCGTCCTTCCGCCAATCGTTCTCCGTCGATGAGTCGACCCTCGACAGGCACTCGACCTTCCACTCCGAGTCGTCCTTCGGCCAGTCGCCCGTCGACAGGCACTCGGCCCTCGACGCCGAGCCGTCCTTCCACCGGGCAACCGTCGACTCGTCCCTCAACACCAACGCGTCCTTCGACCGGACAGCTTCCCTCGACGCGTCCCGGTGCCGGAGTCGGCACACGTCCTTCGACTCCCAGCACGCGACCGAGCGTCGATCGCGGCAAGATCCAGAACGGCATTGGAACGAGTCCCGGGCAGAAGCCGACGATGCCCGACTGGTTCAAGCCGGGCGGTTCGCAAACGCCCAGCACGCGTCCCGCTCCGCCCACCGAGGGACAGCTTCCTGCGCGGCCCGGAGGCGGTGAGGGAGGTTCACGACCGGGAGGACCCGGAACGAAACCACCGGGAGTCAAGCCGCCAGTGGCCACGCAGCCAATCGCCCCAGGGCGGCCCGGCGTCAAACCGCCGGTTGCCGGTCGCCCACCGGTAACACGTCCTCCGGGAGTCCGTCCGCCCGCGCGCCCGCCGGCATATCGCCCCCCCGTCGGTTATCCTCCCCGACCCTGGTATCCGGGACATCCGGGCCATCCGGGTTACCGGCCCGGTCACTGGTGGGCCTGGGCCACGGCCGGCGCCGTCACCGGATGGGTCGCCTACCACTGGACCAACCCAATCTACTATCGCTACGGATCGGGAGGGAATGTCTACTACGAGAACAACTCCGTGTATATCGATGGCCAGCAGTACGCTTCCGCAGAGCAGTACTACAACGAGGCAGAGGAGATCGCCTCGGCAGTCCCGAAGATGAACGACGAGCAGGCGGAGCAGATGGAATGGATGCCGCTGGGTGTCTTCGCGCTCACGGCGGAAGGCGTGAACGCGAGCAGCATGTATCTGCAACTTGCTGTCAGCAAGGAGGGAGTGATTGCCGGCACGTTCTACAACGAATCGACCGGTGCGACCCATCCCGTGGAAGGCACGGTCGATGAGAAGACGCAGCGTGCAGCCTGGATGGCCGCCGACGGCTCGAACCCCAATCTGGTCATGGAAACGGGGCTCTATAACCTCACGCAGGACACGGCGGAAGTGCTCGTACACTTCGGGCCTGAGCAGACGCAGACCGCGCTGTTGGTTCGCCTGGACGAGACAGAACGTCCGGCGGAAGAAGCTGCCCCGACCTCTCAAGGCGGCGTCAATCTGAACCTGCCGGGTGTGAGCGTCCAGGTTGGGCAGGGAGGCGTGCAAGTGCAGACGCCGGGAGTGAACGTCGATACCGGAGCCGGGGGTACGCACGTTTCGGCCCCCGTGGGTGTAAGAGTCGACACCGGCGGAGCGGGCACGCGAGTGGTCGCGCCGGGCGTTATTGTTCAGTGATTGTGCCAATGTGCCTCGAATTTGGCAGCCTGTCCAAGAACCAGCGTTCCGGTTCGGCAAGGCCGATCGGACGCTGGTTCGTGGGTGGGAATTCGAACGGCTTTGCGTCATACGATCTCGGTGTATAATGCCGGTCGCATCACCTGCATGACAGAATCTCTCAATCTCTTTGCCCGGTCCTTACAGACCTGCACTCCATCACACGTGAGGCCTATTCCATGCGGACGACTCAGGTAATCACATTGGCAGTCTGCTCAAGCCTCGGGCTCTTGCTCGCAGGTTGCGGAAAACCGCGGCAGGAAACGGAGCCGCCGGTCCGGCCCGTCAAGATTCACACGATCGGCTCGCTTCAGCCGGAGGCCATACGGGAGTTCCCAGGGACAATCCGCGCCCACCAGACGGCGGAGATGGGATTCGAGGTGGCCGGACAGGTCACGGATTTCCTCGTCAAGGAAGGCGACCAGGTGGAACAGGGCGCTGTCCTGGCAAAACTGGATGCAACCAATTACCAAGCGGAGTTGAACGCCGCCCAGGCCAACCTGGAGAAAGCGCAGGCCGACCTGGCTCGGAGCATGAGCATCCGAAAAGCTGATGTAGGCGCCATCTCGCAGGAGGAAATCGAAAGCGACGAGCGGATTGTCAAGGTGGCTCAGTCCCAGGTGGAAATTGCGAAGAAGTCGGTCGCGGACACCGAGTTGAGAGCGCCCTTTGCCGGGGTGATGGCTCGCAAGCTCGTGGAAGACTTCGCCAACGTTCAAGCCAAAGAGCCGGTGCTCATCCTCCAGGACAACTCGGTTCTGGAAATCGAGATCGCCGTGCCGGAGCGAGATCTTGTGCGAAGGAAGTACCCGGACGAGACCAAGGAACAAACGACCGAGCGGCTCATCCCCAAGGTGATCGTGAGCGCCGTTCCCGAGCGTGACTTCCCGGCGCGGATCAAGGAATATGCGACGACGGCCGACCCGGTGACGCGGACCTTTCCCGTGAAACTGTCCTTCGACCGCCCGGAAGATCTGAACGTGTTGCCGGGCATGACGGCGCGCGTGCGCGTGGTGGTCGACCCGGACAGGGCCTGGTCCGTCCCCGTTACGGCCGCCCAGGCCGACGAGAACGAACAGCCGTTTGTCTGGAAGGTCGACCAGCCGACGATGACGGTTTCCAAGACTCCGGTGCAGCTCGGTTCCTTGACGGGAGACCGCGTGCTGCTCACCGGCGGAGTGGAAGAGGGTGAGTTGGTGGCGATCTCCGGAGTAACGGCGCTCCGCGAAGGCATGCAAGTTCGCAAGTACGAAAACGGAAGCGACGAAGGGGAGCCGCAATGAACCTTGCTGAACTGGCGATCCGCAACAAGACCACGACCCTCGTTCTCACCGCGGTGCTCTTCTTCGGCGGCATCTCGGCGTTCAACAACCTGTCTCGGCTGGAAGACCCTGAATTCACGATCAAAGAGGCCCTTGTCATCACGCCCTATCCGGGCGCGACGGCCAAGGAAGTCGAAACGGAAGTGTCCGACAAGATCGAAAAGGCCGTCCAGCAACTCGGGCAACTCAAGGAGGTTGAATCCAAGTCGGATCGGGGCCTGTCGACGGTCACGGTGCGAATCAAGGATCGATACGACAAGCATTCCCTGCCCCAGGTCTGGGATGAACTGCGCCGGAAAGTGGGAGATATTCAGGGCAAGCTGCCGCCCGGCGCGGGACCGTCGATTGTCAACGACGACTACGGCGATGTGTGGGGAATCTTCCTCGCCATCTATGGCGACGAGTACACCTATGCCGAGTTGAAAGACGTGGCAAAGCTGCTGCGCCGCGAACTGTTGCTGGTGCAGGATGTGGCAAAAGTGGAATTCTGGGGGGATCGCAACGAGGCCATCTACGTGGAGCCCAATCGCGACCGGATGTCGCAACTGGGAGTCCATCCCGGGCAGATCATCAGCAAGCTGCGAGACAAGAACCTTGTGGCCGACGCAGGGCGAGCCAAAGTCGGGCCGGAGTTCATAACCATCGCGCCCACCGGAACCTTCACGTCGGTGGAGGATTTCGAGGACCTCCTGATCCTGGGCAACGATTCCGGCAAGCAGATCTATCTGCGCGACGTGGCCGATGTCCGCCGCGGCTATAGCGAACCTCCGCGGAACGTTTTGGAATTCGACGGTCACCCCGCCATCGGCCTGGGAATCTCCGCCGCGCAAGGCGGCAACGTGGTCGTCATGGGCGAAGCGATCGAAGCTCGCATGCAAGAGCTGAAGGCGAGGATCCCGCTGGGCGTCGAGTTCGGCGTTATCTCCCTGCAGTCCGAGGCGGTCACAACCGCAATCAACGGATTCCTGGTCAGCCTGATCGAAGCCGTGGTCATCGTCGTGATCGTGCTCCTGGTGTTCATGGGGCTGCGAAGCGCTCTTATTATCGGCGCCGTTCTGACGCTTACGATTCTGGCCACGTTCATCTTCATGAGCCCCTGGGGCGTGGCTCTCGAACGCATCTCCTTGGGCGCGCTCGTGATCGCCCTGGGCATGCTCGTGGATAACGCGATCGTGGTGGTGGACGGCATGCTGGTCAGGATCAACCAGGGCCAGGATGCCAAGGAAGCGGCGCGTGACGTGGTGGCGCAGCAGTCGTTGCCGCTCCTCGGCGCCACAGCCGTCGCCATCATGGCCTTCGGGGCAATCGGATTGTCGCAGGATTCGACGGGCGAATTCTGCCGCTCCCTGTTTCAGGTGGTGCTGATTTCGCTCGGCCTGAGCTGGCTGACCGGTGTGACGGTGACGCCTCTGCTCTGCGTCATGTTCCTGAAGCCCGGGAAGAAACCCGAGGCCGGCCAGAAGCCCAAGGATCCTTACGGCGGGTTCATTTTCGGAATCTACAAGAAGCTGTTACTGTCGGCCATCCGTTTTCGCTGGGTCACACTGATCATCGTCCTTGCCGTGTTCGCGGTTTCCTTGTGGGGCTTCCAGTTCGTCGACAACAGCTTCTTCCCGAATTCCACGCGTCCCCAGTTCATGGTGGATGTGTGGCTTCCCCAGGGCACGCACATCGACGACACCACCCGCACATCGGAAGAAATTCGGGAATATCTGTCCAGCCTGGAAGACACGACCCACGTGACGACCTTGGTCGGCGCCGGCGGGCTGCGATTTCTGGTGACCTACGGCCCCGAAAAGGCCAATACGGCCTATATGCAATTCCTCGTCGACGTGGAGGACTACACGGTCATCGAGGACTTGATCCCAGAAGTGGAGGAGCATCTGCTGGCCGAGTTTCCCGACGTCGAGGTCTATGGGAAGAAGTTTCTGCTCGGCCCCGGTTCCGGCGGCAAGATCCAGGCACGTTTCAGCGGCCCCGATCCGAACGTCCTCCGCGGTCTGGCGGAACAGACGATTGGCATCCTCCATGACGACGGCGGCGCGAAGGCCATCCGAACCGACTGGCGTCAGCGCGTGAAGGTGATGACTCCTGAACTGGCCGAGGAGGAAGCCAACAATGCCGGCGTCACGGCCCAGGACGTAGCCTTGGCCATGAAATCCAGTTTCGAGGGCGCGCCCGTCGGCGTCTATCGCGAAGAAGACGAATTGCTGCCGATTCTCTTCCGCGCCCCCGCGGAGGAGAGAGGCGATATCGCCTCGGCTCACAACTTGCAGATCTGGAGCCCTGCCGCCCAGAAATCGATTCCGCTGGGACAGGTGGTGCGGGAATTTGAAACGAACTTCGAGGACGAGATCATCCAGCGGCTGAACCGCAAGACGACCATCACCGTCCATGCCGACCCCTCCGAAGGCATGGCCTCGGCGCTGCTCCAGCGCATCAAGCCTCAGGTGGAAGGCCTCGAAATGGGCCCCGATTACGCCTTGGAGTGGTGGGGCGAGACTCGCGACTCGAAGAGAGCCCAGACCGGAATCGCGGCGAGCTTGCCGTTCTTCCTGCTTGCCATGGTGCTGATCGTGATCGCCCTCTTCAACTCGCTGAGATTGCCGCTGGTGATCTGGCTCACCGTGCCGCTGGCCGTGATCGGGGTCACGGCAGGTCTGCTGTTGACGAATCAACCGTTCGGATTCATGGCCCTGCTCGGCTTCATGAGCCTTTCCGGAATGTTGATCAAGAATGCCATCGTGCTGGTGGACGAAATTCAGCTTCAACAGCGTGAAGGCTCGCCTGCGTTCAAGGCAGTCGTCAATTCCGGCGTAAGCCGTTTACGGCCCGTTTCCATGGCCGCCCTGACAACGGCCCTGGGCATGATCCCGCTGCTGGTTGACGCTTTCTTCGTGTCGATGGCCGTCACGATCATCGCCGGCCTCGTTGCGGCGACGGTGCTGACCATGGTGGTGCTGCCCGTGTTTTACTCCGTGTTCTTCCGCGTGAAATACGAGCCGTCGCAATTGAAGAACTGACAAGGCACACGAGGAGAGAAGCGGACTCGTCTGGCAATCACGCCCTTGCAGCTGGTTACCTGGCAGCGCAAGGCGTGACCGCAGGGGCCGCATGACATTCCTTCGGAGGGCACTTGTAGAAGTCCGGAAAGCAGCAAGGGATCTTCAGACGCGGCGGACACTTGGCGTCGTAGCACGGCGTGGTGCCACAGTAGCACGGCGGGCAGACGCATGGTGCGCATTTGGCCTTGTAGCAATCGCATTGGCCGCAGTACCTGGGTGGGCAAACCGCCGGCGGACATTTTGGACAGTAGCTGTCCGGGCACCAGATCGGCCTGGCGACGCAACATGGGCCCAGCGGCTTCAGAACGCTCAGCGTTGCCTGGCAGGGATTGCATCCCGGCGGCCCAGCCACATCACCATTTGCTGCGAGCAACGGCCAGCAATGCAAGGTGGCACACAGGACCGCACTGAGAACGAAACCGTTTCGGCAAACAATCGACATCGGACATGCTCCTGTTCGGGCTCCACGCACTTCCACGGTGAAGACAGGAAGCCCCTAGAACGGCGAAGTGGGAGCCATGGGCGGTGCGGGAAGCGGAGCCACCCCTGAAGCCGGAGGTTCGACCTCGACGGGAGCAGGAGTGGATTCCGCAGGAGCCGTCGCCGCAAAACGCGCCTGCCAGCCGCCGCCGAGCGCCTTGTAGATGGTAACAACGTTCAGGGCTACCGTACCGCGAGACACGGCCAGCTCGTCCTGCCGCTGGGTGAGAAGATCTTGCATGTACACAACGGGAAGGAAGTTGCCCCTGCCCGCGTTGTACTTGGTGGAACTGAGTTCAACGGCCCGGCCTGCCTGCGTGGCGGCCTCATGGAGTTTCGCGACACGCTCTCTTTCCTTCAGGAACCCGATGATCCCATCTTCCACTTCGCGGGAGGCCTCCAGCACGGTGTTCTGGTAGTCGAGAACCGCTTGGTAGAATTTCGCTTCGTTCACACGCACGTTGTTGCGGATTCGACCATAGTTGAGAATGTTCCATTGGAAGCCGGGACCAACCGCCCCCGCCACCGAAGGCTGGTCGAGCAGGTTGACGAAATCCTTGGATTCGAAGCCGATGAAACCCGTGATGGCGATTCGCGGATAGAAGTCGGATTCGGCCACCCCGATCGCGGCGGATTGGGCCGCGGCAAGCCGTTCGGCGCGGCGAACGTCAGGACGCCGCCTGAGAAGTTCGGCCGGAATCCCGGCCATGATTTGAGCCGGTGGACTGGGAATCGGTCCCACACCCAGTTCTGCGGTCAGGTCGTGTGGCGGAATCCCCAGCAGCACACAGAGGGCGTTACCGGTCTGCCGAATGCTGCTCTCCAGTTGGGGAATGAGCGATTCAGTCGTGGCCAGGTTCTGCCGCGCTTGAACGGCGTCCACCTCGTCCGTCCTCTCGTTCTTGAACTTCACGTCCGCGATTTCGAGACTCCGCCTTTGAAGCTCCACGTTGCTCCTGGCCAGAACAAGTCGTTCCTGGAACGTGCGATACTGAATGTAGGCCGACGCGACTTCCGCCTGCAGAACAACGAGCACGTTGTCGTAGTTCTCGATTTCCGCATTCAGCAGGGCATCTTGGGCTTCGACGGCACGTCGAAAGCGGCCCCAGAAGTCGAGTTCCCACGAGGCGTTAAGACCTGTGTCCCAAACGTCGAAGTCGTCAACGGGGATCACGTTGGCCACGGTGGTCGACGTATTGACCCGCGCGAAGTCTCCGTAGGCCTGCTGGGCTTGCGGAAACAGATTTCCGCGGGCAATGCCCAGTCGAGCACGTGCCTCGAGGATTCGCATCCCTGCCGTTTGGAGGCTCAGGTTCTGCTGAGACGCCATCGCCACCAACTGGTCCAGCATTGGATCGCTGAAGACGCTCCACCAGGCGCTGTGGTCCGCTGACTGGCTGACGATGTCTGGGTTCTCGTAGTCGATCCAGGTGTCGGCCACCGGGGCGGGCGGCGTGCAATAGTCCGGGCCGACCTTGAACCCCTGTTTCGCCCAACTCCGAAGACCGGTACAACCCGAAGAAACAACAACGGTGATTGCCAGTACGAGCAAGGCAGACCTGACACCGCTCGAACACATCAACGAAAATGCTCGCGCAAATGGAACGCGAAAACTCATCGGAATTCCCCCCCGGTATTGAACAGCGCTCTGGGCACTCTTGCGCACCGTCGCTGCAACGCGGAAAACGCTCACAAGCGATGCACAACCATCGCTCGGCAGAACTGCGTCTTTCCGTCTAATCGGTGCCCCCGGACTTGCCGCTACAACCTAAACCCTTGTTGCCAATGAGTTTCCGGTTGTTCCGTCCGTACCGATTGTGCGGGTCTTGCCGGCCAGTTCCACCTGAAAATGGGGGCAACGAGAGAAGTCATCTCGAAGTGAAGAGGACGAGATTTTCGCGAGCGCGGACTCGCTGAAGGGCAGGGCAGGGGTGGAGACTGGAGGTTCCTGGCACGACGTCGATTATCAACGAGCGCTGACTCGGATGCACTGAGAGTCCTTGTTTTGCAGCCCTTCAGTCTTCGGTCTTCAGCCTCGCCTCTCGGTTTCCACGTTGAGTCGCCAAGAGATGGGCTGGTCCGCAACGCGCACTGCCGTGTGTGCATCAGTACAACGTGAAGTTCACCCCCGACCCCATCGGCGCGGCGGCGGGACCCGGAGCGGGCGTCGGATTCTGGTAGAGATAGACGCGATAGCCGTCGCCGCTGCCTGGGACAATCAACACATCTCGCATTCCATGGCCGGTCAGGTCGACCGCCATCATGAGCCAGGGCCTCTCACCTTCGTCGACGGCGAACGTGGCCACGCGCCGGCCGTGGCCGTCAAACAGGCCTCGCGACAGCGCCGAACCGATCTCCATCAGGCCGTCGCCGTTCCAATCGACGAGCGTGTGCTGGCGCGTGTGGTCCGTGTCGATCCGTCCCAACTCCGTTCCCTCCTCGTCAAACAGGCACAGCGGCTTCGGAGGTTTGGGCAAGTGGTCGATGTCGACGACCATTTCCAACCCGGGCCGATCCGGGCGAATCTCGCCCACGTCGACCGATTCGTAATGGTGCCCGGTGCGCCGCCACACAACGCGTCCCTCCCCATCCGTCAGGACCAGGGCATTGCCGCTGCACATGGTCAGCACGAGCCGGGTGTCCTCCGGCTTCTCCACCAGCCGGACCACGCGCCAGCAATCGGCGTGGCCGCCGTTCTTCTTTCCTGCTTCCGCCTCGAAGACCCAACGCACCGATCCATCCGAATTCAACGCGGCATAGCCGGCCAGGATCTCGTCCCGTCCGTCGCCGTCGAGATCAACGGGCAAGGGCTGGTGCGCCGTCCGATACCCGCCCGGCATGGAAACCGTCCACAGGAGTTTCCCCTCGGCCGTGTAGGCCCAGATCTGCTGGTAGCGGTTCTTGACGAGGATGTCCGTGGGCCGCCCCTTGCCCGACAGGTCGGCGAACACGACGCAATCGCTCGCGTGCCGGGGGATCGGGAACGAGCGGACCATTTCACCGGTCTTGCCCGCCAGCACGACCAATTTCTCATCGGCCGCCAGAATCACCTCCTTCGCGCCGTCGCCGGTCAGGTCATGGATCTGGCACGCCACGTCGTGATGGAGATTGCGCCGCCCGATCTTCGGATCGCCCCAATGCCACAAGACGCTGCCATCCAGCTTCTGCACCACGACGGCCGACGTGTAATGGTTGTCGTTCTTGTTATGGTTTCGCGCGGAGACGATTTCCACCTCTCCGTCGCCGTCCACGTCGCCGAGAACGACCCACTGCCCCGAATACCCCGGATCGAGCGTCACCGTGCGCCACGGCCGCACGAGCGGCACATCGCCGGAAGGAACGCCCGTCGCATCGGTGAGAAACGGCTCGATGTCCTTTTCGGCAGCCTGGAGGAGGGTGGCCGCGACGAAAAGACTGAGTGCGAGGAAGAGACAACCAAGAACGCGACCGGAGGAACTCATGATGCTCTCATCGAACGGATGCGAGGAAACAGGCATTGGAAAGACAGTCGCTGAGTCTACCCCACGCCAAGGGAAGATTCAAGGATTTCGCTCCATCGCCGCAAATGCCTGTGCCACCAAAAGAAAACAGCCGCTGACCACTGGTGTCAACGGCTGTCTAGAAGAGCGGGAGAGGGGATTCGAACCCCCGACGTCCAGCTTGGGAAGCTCGCTGGAGTGCGATGTAAACGGGACAGACAAAGGACTTGCGACGCCCGATTATTCGGTTTGCCCCAGAATTTGCCCCAGCGAGCTTGATTGGATGCGTCACGGCGACACAGATGTCTCTTCTGCCACCACAATTCGCGTCATGGTAGAGGAGTTTCTCCAGTCAGCAGATGTCAGCCGCGCTCTCCGCTTGTCCGTTGTCCTCGTCGGCGCTGACAGTGCTGTGCGTCTTGATTCCCTCGCGCTGCCGAACGGATTCGTGCATGCACGGACTCGGGACATCGTCATCTGACAATGTATGCACTTGAAGACGGGGGCTCGCAACTTCGCTCAGCCATCGTTTGAGCAACGACAGAAAGTGGCGTTGCTCCAGCGGTTGCCCTGAGGCCAGACGTATGTCGGACCGACAGTCGCCGTCTGACGGTTTGCGGTTGGAACTAGAATGGGAATTGAAGATGGCCACACGGGGCATTGTCACTCCATTCCTCCTGCAACGACAGCCACAGGTTCAGCTCCACCGAATCATATGCTGGTTTGTCGGGACGGCCATTCGTGCGAATGCGTGCAGGCTTCTCCGCAGATCTAAGCAGAGCGTTGACGACAGGCTGACCCTGCAACTGGACGCCCAAAGTAGATTCGTTCCTGATTGAACACAGATAGACTTCTGATAGCGAGTCGAGCACGACTTTGCCTTCACGGCGTAGATAACTGTGATTCTTGTTGAAAGGCGCCCTAGTCAGCCCCTTCACGGGCGAAGAGAATCGTGCCAAAACCGATATGGTCGCCCTTGAAGCCCGGCCCTTCTGGTCGCATCTTCTTCACAACGGCCTCCGTGAAGGGGCAGTCCAGGCCTTTCCGGCATTTGTAGTGATTGTAGACCATTTCAAAGATCGGTCGTCCGCTGAATCTACCTCGTGCTTGTGGTGAGATGGATGTATGGTGATACTTTCCGGTGGTGTCGATGGTCTCCTGAAAGGGCACGTCATTGCCCAGGTTGTAAGAGGCGGTATACTCGAAACCGGCCAGGATGCGATCGTTCTCTGCACCGTACAGGTCGATTCCCTGATTCCAGGCGATTTCCGCGACGATGGATAGGTACGCCAAGCCCAGCATGGCGTGCTGCTGATCCCGGCCACTCTCCTGGCACTGCCCTGCTTCGTTGATCACATAGTGCGTCAATCGTGCATTGTCCTTGCCATTGTGGAACCAGTCTACTGCGCGGTCGAACATGGCTTGATCGTCCGTAAACACAGCGATGGCCATGACGGTCTGGAGCGCTGCCAGCGCCCAGTTCCCATTGGCAAAGCCCGCCATGTCCTTGAGCACCGGATAGTACACATTCGTGAGCATGGATTCCATCTGAGCGATATCGCGTGCGGCCCACCCGGATTCCGTATGCCGAAGGATCTCGGCGGCAGCGGCAAACTTGATTCCAGAGATCCCCGCGGCCAGGATTCTGTCCCTGCCAACGATGACCTTCAGCTTGTAGGACCAGGCGTTGAGTATCTCGATGGCCTTATCCGCGTGGGCTTGCCGGCCCGTGATGACCCACATCATCGCATTCTGGTAAGCCGCGTTCGCATCACTCTCGTGTTCCGACGACTTCACACTGGGCTTACGACCGGTTTCCCGAAATCCACCTTTGACCCGGTAACTGCTGGATGATTGTGGATGGCTTGCAAGCACCTTGAAACCGTCAAGGTAAGGCTGAGCACTGGCCGCCACGTTGCTTCGCATGCGTTCCAGGTCCGCTGCGTTATGGAGGATGCCGGGATGGACGAAGCCCTTTGTGGCCGTTCCCCTTCTGGTCGTTCTGAGGAGGCTGTCGGAACCAGTTGCAGACGACACAAACACTAGAGCCGCAACACCCACCGCCAGTATCCCGGATAGTTGGATGTTCACGTCGTATCCCTGTTGTGCATGGTGAGAGATGTGTAACATGCGCTGGCGGATAAGCGCAGTACCGTCGGACTATACCACGCGGCGAGCACAGTGCGTATCCTGCGAATACGGGACGCCCCAAGACGGAATTGCCGCGAATTCGCGACTTGGTGCTTGCGCTACGGCAACTCGCGTATTTGCACATTGCGGTACGCCACCGGACCGTGGTTCAATTAGATCGACAGGGGGCGACGCAGGAATTCCTTGACATTCTCCTTGACCAATCCGGTTGGCGTCTTGAGTTCCACGTTGTTGTGGATGACCTGTCCGTTGAGCTTCACCGAGTCGAGTCGCGCGTTCTCGGACTTCTTCCCGTCGTCGTCGAACCGGGGGGGCGCGAAACACGACATCGAGCGTCTGCCATTCGCCCGGCGGCTTGGTCGCGTTGGTGCTCGGCGGGACACCTTCATCGAGATACGTGAACTTACCGCGAACGAAGTGCCATCGCGGGTAGATGCCTCCACAGTCGCTGCCGTGCAGCTTGTCGTCCGGCTTGCCGTGGCTGTCGTAGACCTGGATCTCGTAGTGCCCATGCAGCTTAATGCCGGAGTTCGACCCATGTGCGATAAGAAACTCGGTGTGCAACTCGCAGTCGCCGAACTCTCTCTTCGTGACCAGGGAGTAGTATCCCTGCTTGCGCTCGGCGACCAACACACCCTCGCCCGGGGTGGCCCGCAGGCTCTTGCCGTTGTCTCGTACGAGTTCGGCACCGCCACCGATCGCGAGCCGCTCGTCGACTCGCTGCCAGTCGCCGAGGCCGCCGGGGCCGATCAGTTCGATCCATCCGTCGTCGGTCGGTTTGTCAGCGAAGGCAGTGTGTGCGCTAAACGGGAGAAGCAGAAAGGGCACGCAGAGCGTACGATGCCAGAGTGATCGGGTAATGAATCTCATGGATTGCAGCATGCCGGGGCTAGTTGTGGGGAATCGCCAGTCGAAGATCGGGCACGAGCGGGCAGTTGCACGTCTATCCAACGAGGTCCCACCTCAGGCCAGTTGGATCCGTCATAAGACACTTGACTCACATGCGACAGCTTCCGCGTTCCAAAAGAATGTAACAACGGCGACAGGGCATGTCAAAAGATGGATGGAGTTTCCTACACACGCGACCATTCTAGCTGTCACACAGGGGGCGAGGCCTCGCTCGAAGCCGTTCGCTCCTGCGGGTCCGGTGCAGCGTCCGCGCAGTTTCGTAGGCTGCTTCTCGGCCAGATCCTTGGTGTATCCCGTAAATGCGGGATGCCAGACATCGTTGCCATAGGGTACGGTCAGGTGACAGTGCGCTCTGACGATGCCGAGACCTCACCAACCTGGCGCGCTACAAACAGACACCGGAGCACGAGGTACACTCTCGGCGACAACTCCCGCCAGCCACGGTGTTGACTTAACGCAATGTTGGTCGTGCGGATTACCGTACCAACTTGCTGCACAGACAGGAGACCACATGTATACTGCCCGCACGATCTTGAACATCAATCTGTTTCTCGTGATCGCATTAGTTCAGTAAGCGCCCAATCTGGCCGTTTGCTCTGCGCGAAGCGGGCGAAGATTCCATCGCGGGCGGGCGGAGGCTTTGGTCGAGGCGGCGAAAGCGAGTACTCAGAAGACACGACGACGACCGAAAACACGCTGACCGAGGCACTCCTTGAGGCACTGGAGGAGCAAATCGAGAGCGGAAGTCTCGATACGGATACGGCTGGCAGCGCACTCTCTCAGCACGTACTTGACATGCTTCTCGGCTTCGATGCCGAAGCGTAGCGAATAGCCAAAGCGGTTCGCTCGTCCGTAATCGTGAAAGTGTCCAGCGGCAAAGGCTACTTCGGCCCCAGAGTGAGCCGTCATCCGGAACTCGCGGCCTGATCTCGACGCCGGTAATCGCCTGGCGCTGTCCCTGAATACCGCTTGAAGGCAGTGCTGAAGGCCGAGACCGAGTCGTAGCCGACTCTCGACGAGACTTCTTTCAAGCCGATTGTTGAATCCTGCAGCAACCGGCAAGCGGTACGCATCCTTTGCTCGCGCAAGTACTGCACGGGCGGAACCCCGAGAATTCTTGTGAAGCTTGCCGAGAATGCAGAGCGCGACATGTTCACCCGCTCTGCCAACGACGCTACTGTCCAAGGAGCTTCCGGTTCGTTGTGGATCAACGCTATCGCCGGGCCCAGTTCTCGGTGCAGTAAGCCGTGCAGGGCATCCGATGTTTCTCCCAGGTACAAGCGTGCTGCTTGAATAAGGAGCGCTTGTGCCAGGTGAGACACGATGGCCCCGCTGCCAGGCTGAGTGGCCGACACTTCTTCTTCGATCGCGGAGAGAATCGAACCGAGTGCGGGCAGATTCTCAATGTCGCTGTGGGGCAGATGGAGAATTGGTGGTAGCGACATGAATAGCGGGTGGATTTCTCGCCCGGTGAAACTCAGTGTTCCTCCGATGAATCGGGTCCGAGTGCTGTCTCCCGCAGAGGTCAAGGGTGTGCGAGAGACGTTTCTCGAATGTTGACCGGCTTCGTTCG
Source organism: Thermoguttaceae bacterium (assembly GCA_963674575.2). Lineage (GTDB taxonomy): Bacteria > Planctomycetota > Planctomycetia > Pirellulales > Thermoguttaceae > JAAYAY01. The sequence continues at coordinate 469,245 of CAXXQT010000003.1, read as the reverse complement.
CGGCAATTGTGCCACCTTCCGCGTCGCTGGACAGATAGCCGCCACATGCTGGCCCAAGAGCGATGAAATCGCCGGAGACAATCGCGACCGTCTCCTCGGTCCCGCGAATACTCAACCGGCAACTACAGCCGCTCAGAACGCCAAACAGCGCACCGTTTTGCGGCGCCGTCAATCTCCAGGGCCCTGTGAGCGTCATGCTTCCTGAGAAGTCCACGGGCAGCGGGAAGGTGGCAAGAAGCTCGGTGAGAGAATCCGGTTCGCAGTGTATTGCCTGGCTCATGATCCGTGTCGGCCTTCCGGCTCCGACCAGCAATGCGCCATTCGCAAGCATACGTTCCTCAGTATGTTGGGTCCGCAGATACGCAGTACAGATAGCGCCCCGAGCGCAACAGGAATCGTCCGTCCATGACCGCCGGCGTGCCGCTGAAGTCGCTCTCATCGGATTCGAATCGGTTGCAAGCCAGAACCTCGAAAGTCGGTTTGGCGGCCAAGACGAACGTGCCGCTCCAGCGGCTGACAATGTACAATCTGTCCGCAGCCAGAATGGGCGAGGCGTACACGGGCCGTCCGCTGGTGTTCAATCCGGGAACGCGCTCGCGGTAAACGGACTCGCCGGTTTCGGCATTCAGGCAATGCGCCAAGCCACGGTCGTCGATCCAGTAAAGGAAGCCGTCGTGCAGCAGAGGTGTGGCAACGTAGGAGCTCTCACGTGTGAACCACAGCATGTGCGATTCGGTCACATCGCCTCGGCCCCCTGCACGTAGAGCGTGAGCGCCTGACGAGCGATAACCGCCGAACGCGTAGATGATCCCGTCATGGGCCACAGCAGTCGGACAGACATTGCCCGTCAGGTTTGTTTCAGCGTACCACTTCAGTTTGCCCGTATCGGGGTTCAGCCCCCACACTTCGCCGGGCACTGAAATCACCAACTCCAAGGTGTCATCCGGCAAATCAACCAATATCGGCGTGCCGTAAGTCAGTTCCAAGGATGCGGCTTCTGCCTTCCACACCTCCCGTCCGGTTTGCTTGTCCAGAGCGAGGATCGACTTGCTTTCTTCGGCAGCGTTGACGATGACCATATCCTTGTGCAATATGAGGCTGGCAGCCGAGCCCCAACGGCGATTACTTGACTCCTTGCCGACCGCTTTTCGCCACTGCTCGTTGCCGTCCATGTCGAACGCCAGCACACCGGTCTTCCCAAAGAAGACAAAGACTTGCTGACCGTCTGTCACCGGGGTGCTGCTGGCATAACCGTGCTCAGTCAGATAACCCGTGTAGCTGTCTTCAGGCAATTCGGCGGCGATTGCCTTGGTCCAAAGAACTTCTCCGTCGGTCAACCTGGCGCAAACCAAATGGCGTTTCAAGTCCTCCCTGGGCCCGTTTGCCTCGCCGCGGAGACCGTAGCCTGAATAGCAGGTCACGAAGACTCGGTCTCCGAAGACGATCGGCGAAGACGACCCGGGGCCCGGCAATGGCGTCCGCCATGCCAGGCCTTGTGTGTCACTCCACGTGAGCGGAACCTCCGTGGCCACGCCGATTCCGGCGCTGCGCGGACCGCGAAACTGCGGCCAATCGGCGCCCGAGAGCGGGTGTGTGGCCACGATGAAGAATAAGAGACACATGATCGAAGCGAAATAGGAGGACTTCACGATTGCGCTCCTTGGTTATGCGAATCAGGTCGCAGGATGCTCTTTGGAGTACGGATGTGTGGTGTCGGCGAAAGCGCGTGGTCGCGTCCATTGCGGAGCCATGTGAGCCAATGCCGCTATTCAGGCCGCTGGGGGCGATCAGCGTCACCAGCCTCATTGTGTCCGCCAGGGACGCCGTGCGGAGGGGCAAACTCCTGCACCAGTTTCTCGGCTTCCTCCTCGTCGATTGCGCCGTCCTTGTCCAGATCTCCCTTCTCGAAGATGCGTTGAACTCCTGCAAGCAGTTCGGCCTTGGTGACTTTGCCGTCCTTGTCGGTGTCGAGTTCCATGAGCTGCTCGATGGGACCGTGGCCATGCATGCCGGGTCCTCCTCCACCTGGGCCGCCAAAACCGGCATGAGCGGGACGTCCGTCCTGGTTGGGCCCCCCGCGCCGCTCGGATCCGCCACGTTGCGGACCGCCGAATTCGCCCCGGCCAGGACCGCCGAACATGGGGGGCCCCGAGGGCATGATTTCATCGGTTGTCAGCTTGTTGTCGCCGTTCTTGTCCAACTTCGCAAGCGAGGCAGTCGCGTTTTTCATTTCCGAGGCCGATATTTCGCTATCTCCGTCCGAATCCAACGCCTCAATGACCAGATTCGCAGTCGGCGGGTGGCCGGGACGCTCACCTTGAGACGCTCCACGCCCTGGCCCTCCTCCTCGGCCCCCATGCATTCCTTGGAAACCTCCGGGTTGCGACCACGCGACAGCGGCGAGCACGCATACGGCTACCAGCAAAGACAAAACGCCGGTCGTCAGATACTTCATGATTTCTCTCCGAAAAGGAAGGTGTTCCATCAGGTTAGGGTCGTGGGAATGCGACCGCTCACGAGACAAGTGCTCAAGCCCTGGTGTTTGGAACGGCAAAGGTCGCCGTGTTTCTACCGCTCGCGCGGAGTTTTTTTCGGATTTCGCGACAATTTCGAGTCATTTCCGCAACGGCGCGGGCCGCTTGACCAACGGCGTCTCCCGCATTTGATGCAGATGTCGCCGCAGTAGTTGCAGAAGCCACAATACTTGCAGTCCCAAGGATCCATCCGCTTGCACCCGCCAAAGAGGTTGGTTGTCGATCACCGAACGTCAAGGCCCGGGCAGGAACCGATTCCCGCTCATGCCTTTCGCCGCGGTCTCCTATTCATCCCATTGGCCTTCCATTCGCAAGAGATAGTCCAAGGCCGCGAGATCGACGGAAGTGTTCGCCGTATCGTCGCCGTCGCCGCTTTCGACGGTTATCTCGGAGAAAGCCACCGCTCTAAGCAGGGCTGCTCCTTCCGACGTGGATGCCAGAAGGTCGACTCCGTCTGCGAAGTCGAGAACGGCGTTGCAGTCGCTGTAGGCATACAACGCGTCGTCGTCATCGCTGCCGGTGATCGTCGCGATGTCGACATCGTCGTCGTAGCTCGAGTAGGCCTTCACCCTTCGGAACCCCGTCGCCGTGAAATCAACTCCACCGATCAGTCGGGCTTCATCAAGGGTGATGGTGAGGGCGTCGTCCTCGGCCGAGTCGAAGAGACGCACCTCGTCCGTGTCGCCGCTGTACACAGACGCATCGGCGACGACATGATCGAACGATCGCGCCAGCACCCGATAGTCGGCCCCGACGGCGACGGTCTTGTGGGAACGGAGCCACATCTCGTCGTCGCCTTCCGACTCCGTCAGTACGAGCGTATCGTCGCCGCCGCTCGCCGCATAGGCTCGCACGTCGGAAAAGCCATTGGCGACGTACCGGACGCAGGAGTTGGAAAGGTCCGCCGCATCGGGGCCGGCCTCCAACCGATCGCCGCCCGTCGTACTGACGAACACGGCCTTGTCGCCTTCGTCGCCCCAGGCGATGATCTCGTCGAAGAATTTCGCACGGAGTTGGGTTCCGCTTGTCCACATCTTCCCGAACTGTCCGTTCGCATCGCTCGGGTCGACGTAGCCTTTAAAACAGTCGTAGCCGCCGGCGGTTCCAATCAACTCCGCTTGGTCGAAGCCTCCCGATGTGGCATAGGCATGGGCATAGGTTGCATTCGACACGGAATTCGAATAGGCCTCGCCGGCAAGCGTCTCGCCCGACATGGTCATTCCCTGTCCGTCGGCCACGACCGTGTCGTCGCCGTCGGAATCGCGAAGATAGGCCGAATCCACTCCGCCTCCGCCGTCGACGACGATGCTCTCCGTGTTGACCACCGCCACATCAACGAGTCCTTCCGACAGGCTTCCGCTCAAGGGGCTCAGGTCGATGCGTTCCGCATCAACCGTGCCCGTGATTTCAGCCTGATCGACTCCACCGGCTCCGTCGAACCGAACCGAAGTGAAGACGGACTCGTCGAAGTCGTACCCGACGTCGTTGATCGAGACCCGGCACGACGTGCAGTCGACGCCAAACGAGTCTTCGCCGTCCGTTCCGTAGACGTCCACGGTTGCGTTCGAAGCGTCAACCAGATTGACCAAGCGGAGATCGAAACTGCCGGCTTCACCGCTGAGTCGGAGCAAGTACGTTTCGGCCCCATCGACCAGATAATCGGCGAGTCCCTCGCTGACAGCCTCGGTGGGCGTGATCTCGCTCATGGTGTCGGGATCGATGAGTTGCCATTGAACATCACCGTCATCAGTCAGCAGCGTCAAGTAGCCGTCGCGAGCCGGCTCGATCAGGTACTCAAGATCACCGCCGCTCAGATCGAGCCCCGTCAGGGTCATGTCCTCGACCGGGCCGAGGAGAAGGGGCGCCACCGTCACCGTGACGGTCGCCGTGTCCACGCTTGTCGCGCCGTCATCGTCGGTCACTTGCAGCCCCACGGTGAAAGTTCCGGCGGTCGCCGCGTCGAAGCCGGCCGTCACGCCGGCGGCGTCGTCGTACTCGCCGTCGTTATCGAGGTCCCAGGCGTAGGCGACGATCGTGCCGTCCGAGTCGGCCGAAGCCGCACCGCTGAACGTGATCGTGTCGCCTTCCGTACCGGAGTAAGGGCCTCCCGCCTCGGCGGTCGGCGCCACGTTCGCGGCAGTCGCGTTGACATTGGCCGCGCCGGGGGTGGGCGTCGCCATGAAGATCCAGTTGTCGTCGCCGTCGGGATATCGCCCGTACGACACGTCGGTCGTCTGAACGCCGAACTCGATCGAATCGATCAGCGTCGCCCCGTCCGTGTTGTACAGGGCGATTGTCTCGCCGTCGGTGGACAGCTTGAAACCGGCGTGGTCGTCTCCCTGATCCGTATCTTTGTCGGCCCACACGACCAGGTACCCGCCGGCGTCGATCGTCATCCCGTCGGGGAACTGCCACTGGATGGGATCGCTCATGTCGTCGGTCATATACATCCCGCTCAGGTCGATCGCCTCGGTCCCCGGGTTGTACAGCTCGACCCAATCCTCGTAGGCGCCCGCCTCGTCCGGGTCTTCCAGGAAGGCGTCGTTGTCGGCCATGAACTCGTTGATGTAGAGCACGACCGGAGTGACCGACACGACGCTCGCAAGGTTTTCGGCGCCGGGCGTGGGGCGATCGGTCGACTCCCACTCGCCGTCGCCGTCAAGCACGCGAGCAAGCGACTCGTCGTCGACCATTGCTTCGAACGTGACGCTGTCGATCACGGCGACCCCATCGGTCAACTGCAACGCGCCGCCGGCCGCACTGAGCGAGAAGTTCGCGTGATTGCTTCCTTCGGAGGTTTCTCCGTCCAGCCAGAGAGTCAGGAATTCACCGTCGTCAAGATTCGATGACGGTATGGCCCACTTCGTCAAATCGCCGGCGTCGTCCGTTAGATACAGCCCTGACAGGTCGACCAGGCCGGGGCCGAAGTTGTAGATTTCGACCCACGGGTCGTAGTCGCCCGCTTCGTCCTGGGCGGTCGCCATGTTGACCGACATCAATTCGTTCAATCGGAGATCGGACTGCGTGGCATAGGCGTCCAATTCCGCGCTCAGATAGTCGGCCCTGTCGCCGATGAACGAAGTCAGCCCGTAGATCGTTCTTCCGCCATCGACAATGGCGTCATTCAGGTTCGTCTCAAACTGGGCATAGGTGTACTGCTTGTTCGGATCGGCGGCAACATCGTCCCGGATGAGGTCGGCCAGTTCGTTGATTCGCTCGGTCGCCGACGTCACGTCGAAGCCTCCGCGAAGCATCTCGGCAAGGTCGCGTAGATAGTCGTTGCTATACTCGTCGACGGCCCACAAGTTCTCCATCAGCGGACGCTCTTCCACCGCGGCTTGGCCCGGAGGCCCCTCCGCAACGGGAAGCCAGAATGGATCAAGCTCAGTCATGTCTTGGCCCGGCTCCGTGAACAGCGAAAACGTGCCGAAGGATTCATTTGCGTCCCACAGGACATACGTGAATTGACCGGTGTCGTCGCGATCATAAAGGTAGTAGTTGTGGGCGGCGCCGTTGTAGGAATCCAGGTTCGCAAACAGGTTGTTGACCGCCAGACACGCCAGCGCGTCGTCCACGTCCAGCAGCGGTTCGATCGACGTCGCCAGATCTTCCGTCGGCGTGTTGTTCAGCACATCGATGAACTCGACCAGTTCGGTGTAGTCGTAGGCGGTCTCGTTCGTCTTCAGTTCGTAGTAATCGTCGTAGGCATCGGTGTCTTCGCCGAGATAGGTCAAGTCGCAACCGAAGTCAGCTTGCGGCTCATCGGCCACCGCATCATCTGACGCTGTCGCTTTGAATAGATTGCCATCCTCGTCGTTACCGAACCGAGTTTGCACATACGTCTTGTCGACCTGTTCCACGGCCGTATACAAGCCCCAAAGTTCGCCGTTAATATAGACGTTCGTGAATACCGCGCGCCCGGCGCCTTCGACGAAGTTCGAGGCGTAGTCGTAGAACAACTTCTCACGCATCATCGTGGGATCGTTGTAGTTGTTGTTCAGATTCAGTTTCTTCAGTCCCAGGAACGTCAGTTCGTCGTTGTCTTCGTCGAATTCGTCGAAGTCGATCTTGAGCGACTTCTTCACGCCCGGGATATCGAAGGAGGAACTGCCCTTGAAGCGAACTCCCACGTTTTCGATCACGACGCCGTCGCACTCGAAATCGGCGGCGAAGTAGGGATCGTCCGCATCGTTGGCGTGCGATTTATAGAGGACGTCGTACCAGTCGTCGTTGTCGAATGTGATGTAGAGTTCGTGGACGTAACTGTCGTCGAAGAAGGCCGAGGCCTCGTCGTCCACTTCCGCATGAGTCCAGAACGACGCATCCGACGATTCGGACGCCGCACTGGTCGCCGCGTCCGCGGTCAGTTCGGAGGTCACCGCGGCGTCGTCGCTGTAGGCCGCCTGACCCGTGTCGACCACCGCATAGTCAAGCGCGGAGTCGACTGCCGTCACGGAGAGCATTTGTCGGTGTTCCAGCGGCTCGCACGAGAGGCAACGGGGTCGCATCCTCGAGCGGGGATCGCAAGCAAAGCGTTCTGCGGAACGCGGCAAGAGCCGTCCGATGATCGTTTTGATGTCTCGAAGCACAACGACTCTCCTGCTTGTTCGGTGAAGGTGACGTGTGTTCACTCGCCTGCGACCGCAGCAGGCGTCGGAATATCTCGGTCGTAAGTCCGAGCGGGGCGTGTTCCGAGTTCGTCTGCCGCGAGGCAAGCCGCCTGAAGGCACGTTTCCAGTGTAATCCGCTTACCCTTCACGCCAAGCAGTTTGCCGCGTTGGCGTACCCCTGAAAACGAAAACGAGTCGGGGGTTTCTACAGGCCACCCTCGCTTTTTTCAGAAACGCGAGGACGTTCGAGAACGGCTTCGAGACGATCTCGATAGACCGGGGCGCGCACGTCGTCCCAACAGAGCCCAAGAAGCTCTCGGTTGCGCGGCGACAGTCCGCATAATCGCAACATGCCTCCGCGAGCGTGAATCCAACGGTTCAGCCTTGCCAGTTCGGCGATCAGTTCCCCGCTCAACCTGGCGACCTCCTCCAGTTCCAGCACAAGGCGATAGACAAAATGTTCTTCCAGAAGAAATCGAAGCCCATCGGCCAGCGGTGGCATTTCCCGCAATTCGCCGGGCGGCTCTGCGACCTTTATCCACAGCCAATTGGGACCTCGCTCGACACTTAACTTCCAACGATCAGCAATCATCAGGGTTGTCCTCCGTTCTTTGATCGGTTAGGCACCCGCCAGTTTTTGAACGAGGCCACGAGGGTTGGGTTTCTTCCTGGATAGTCACGAAGCGATTGGCCAATTCGCGCTCTCGGGAAGGTGGCTTCTTAGTCGTTCTGGTCGTTCTACAACCGCTCAAGCGATCCAAAAGCGCGCAACGTGTCGAATGTGGAGGACATCTCCGACCAGCAAGTGCGTGAAAGTGCCCCGCACGTGCTCCTCCTGATTACCAGGGATGATTTGTGGCAGGAATGTCATGCGAATTGCGATCGGCCCGGGCACGGGAATGACGCGCAATCGCAGATTCCATCCCAAGCGCATAGAGCTGTATCAGCTTCCAAAGGTCGGGGATCGCGTCCCCTCGGATAGAGAAACGGGAGGGGCTGCGCACCCTGATAAGGGATGCCTCGGAAATAACTTCGGCATTTCCATAGTAGCCATCACGCTACGCGTGATGTTCCGCGATTAGCACTGCGAAGTTGTTTCTGAGTCATCCCTAAGTATGTACACCGTCCGATCCGCGAAAAGACTGAGAAACCGGTAGAAAGCCAGACGTGCCTCGCGTTTAGTAATCTAAGAAATCGTCGGCAAGGTCCAATCCTCCACGGCGATGTAGGTCGTTAGTCCGTAGATATGACGAGAACGCTGACATGACCCGGCTTGCCGAGAGATCTCGTTCGGCATCTCGCACCAGACCGCGGCCCGATCAACTGATCGCCGAGGCCCGGTGCGGAGTGCGGGACCGTTTGGGGCTACTGCTTGACACCTATCGCAACTACCTTGAACTGCTGGCTAGGACACAGATCGGCGACAAGCTGCGGGTGCGAATCAGCCCATCGGACCTGGTCCAGGAAACGATGCTGGGAGCATGTCGGGACTTCTCGCACTTTCAGGGTCGTAACGAACGCCAACTCCTGGCGTGGTTGCGACAAATCCTGAACAACCGGCTTCACGTGTTTGTCCAACGGCACGTGCTTGCCGAAAAACGAGATATTCGGCGTGAGATCTCGCTAGAAGAAGTCGGATGGGCGGTGACGCGATCCACGGCTCACGTCCAGGTCGGCGCAGCCTTGACGGGACGAGAGCCCTCGCCCTGTTCCAACGCGATCCGGCAGGAAGACGCGCTTTGCCTGAAAGACCACCTGGCCCAGATGCCGCCGAGCTATCGTGAAGTGATCGTATTGCGCAACCTTCAAGGGCTCCCCTTCCATGAAGTCGCAAAGCATCTGAATCGCTCTGTGGGAGCCACCCGGATGCTGTGGCTGAGGGCAATCCGGCAGTTGCGCGCTCACATGGGACATCGTGAGAAGGAAGTCGTGATATGAAGTCTACGGCAGAAACCGGGGCGTCACACTTCGACCCGCCCACAAAGAACTGCCGCGAACGGAACACACGCCCGACGCGGATAGCTCGTGATGCCTGTCTGGGCGACGCGACACTCTGGCGACTACCGGCGAGGAAGACCCGGAGGCCCTCCTCTGGGAGCGCGAAACTCTTCGGCCTGCCGCAACACCTCCTTGGCCAGGTCCTCCTGGCCCAGTTGCCGGTAGACTTCGGCCAGCAGGTCGTAGCCCTGTTCCAACAATCTGTGATGTCCGCGATGGGGGCCGTCCGGGTCATCCTCTTGGACGGCGTCAAGCCCCGAGATGGCCGTTTCCAGCAGGCCGCGGGCTTCTTCCAACTTCTCCAACTCGTTCAACGACTCGGCCAGAGAAATCCGGATCATCGCTTCCCAGATCCTGTACGGCATGTTGTCGGGAAACCGTGACACCAAGGAGGATTGCAGGCCCAGGGCCTTTCGAAGCTCGACCTCGGCAGCGGCGGGCTGCGCCTCACGCGAAAAGGCTTGCGACAGGGCCAAGTGCACTTGCACCTGGGATAAGACGTAGACCGGCACATTGGGGTGTTCCGCAACCAACTTCCGAGCGACGGCCAGTGCTTCGTTCAATTGGCTCACTGCGGTCGCACCGGCCTCTACGTCAAGCTGCGAAGCTGCCTGGAGGTACGTCTCCACGAGGTCAGCACGGTAAATCGGAATGGCTGGAAACCTCTCGACAAGTTCTTCCAGAATCTCGATCGCTCGGTCCGTTTGCCTGCCCTTCTCACCATCCGGAGCGTTGGGCCCCGCAGGCGGGAGGTCGCGGTAACAGCAAGCCAGCAGGTGTTGATAATCCGGAACCGCCGGCTGCTCCTCGACAAGTCTCTCAAGCAAGTCGATGGCACGCCGCAGATACCGCTCGTTCTCTTGCCTCTCGTAAGAGGCAGGCCGCGGTCCCGGCCCCCCGTGAGGCGGTTCCCAGAACCGATCATCGAGCGGCGGCCCATCCGCAAGCATCTCACGGGACCCACCAAACTCGAAGTCCCATGGGTCGCCAGGTTGCGGCGGAGCACCGAACATCATACGAGGCGGCCCACCCTCTTGTCCCAGCAAGTAACAGGTGCGGGCCATTTCAAAACGGACGGCCGGCGATCGGTCGGCACTCTGCACAACTTGTTCGAGTGTCTCTAGTGCCTTGAAGTGAAATGGACGGCCTGCTGTCGGGTTGCCGGCCGGAATTTGCAATTCCCCCAGGCTGTTGTAGATTCGGGCAGTTTCTATGGCGACGCTGCTGTCCGACCGATCATGCTCCCCAATCTGGCGGTACATTTCGACAGCCCTGAAGTAGGCGGTCTCGGCCTGTTCGTACTGGCCGAGCGCTGCGCGGATGTCACCGACGCGCCGATTCGCATCGGCGCCCTTCCTGCGGAACTCCGCATCACCACCGCCAAGGGCGGCAAGTTCGTCATAGAAGACGAGCAGACGTTCCAGCAGCGAAGCCGCCGCTTTGGATAAAACCGGCTGCACCGTGGCTTGCATACTGCCACCTGCGGTATCGTCTTGTGAAAGATTGGCATAGACGGACATTCGATCCGGTGCGAATTGCTCGAAAATATCGTCAAGAGCCTCCAGCGCAAGATCGGATGTGTCGTCCGCCTTTCGTCGCTGCACCAACTCGCCGTCCAACGCTCTGTTGGTCACGATGTAACCAACGCCCGCCACGACAGCCACCACAATCAACAACATAAGCGCAGTTGCCGTCAGTCCCGCAACGGAAGGGTTTCGGCGACACCACCGCCACAGGTGCTCCACGGATGAGACGCGACGGGCATGGATCGGCCGGTCGTCCAGGAATCGTCGTAGATCGTCCGCCATTTCTTCCGCCGATTGGTAACGATGCGCCGGTTCCCGGGCGATCGCCTTCATGACGATCGTCTCTAGATCCTGAGGGATTCCTGCTGCCACGGCCGCGAGTCTCGGCGGCGGTTCCTCGGAAATCTTCCGCATGAGGCTGCTGGCGTCGGGAGCTTCGTAGGCAGGTCGCAGAGCAAGCATCTCGTACAGCGTGAGCCCCAAGCCGTAAACGTCGCTCCGTGCGTCGGCCTCACCCCGGAACCGCTCCGGCGCCATGTAACGCAATGTGCCGACGATGTCGCCGGTGTGGCTCACCGAATCGTCCTGCATCGCCTTGGCCAGCCCAAAATCGGTCACCCACGCAATGCCGTGCCGGTCGAGAATCAGGTTGGAGGGCTTGACGTCACGATGCAGGACGTCGCGCTCGTGGGCGTGCTCCAGCGCGTCGGCCACCTGGCCCCCAATACGGGCCACGTTTCGCCAGTAGGTCGGACCGATGCGCAACAGGTCCGTCAGGTCGGTTGACAGTCCCTTGGCAGGCAATGACGGACAAGGCCCGACCTTGCCGGGCGAAGTCGTCCCGGGCCGAAAATCGTCCGTGGCCGCCTCCGCAAGGAAGGCCTCCGGTTTGCCAGTCGCAGGGCCGCCATCTTTCTCGGCAGGTCTCGAACTGCCTTGCTCTTCGGCATGCTCGATGTTGCTATCGACCAGCATCCGAGCCGCATCCGCTGCCTCTGCAAGGCGTTTGGTCGAGCCGCTGCCCGGCACTGCGGCACGACCGTTGCTGCCTCCGGAATTGGCGTGTCGAGATTCGCCCAGCCGCAGCAGGACTTCGTCGAGCCCGACCCCTGCGATCAATTGCATCACGATGTAGTGATAGTCACCCTCCTCACCGACTCCGAATACGGGAACGATGTTCGTGTGATGCAATCCCGCAGCCGTTTGCGCTTCTCGGTGAAAACGATTTAACAGTCGCGGGTTATGGAGAGAGGACCGTGGGAGGATCTTGACCGCGACGCGACGTCCGAGCGATTGCTGCTCGGCCTCGTAGACAATCCCCATACCGCCCCGCCCGACCTCCTGAAGGATGCGGAAGTCCCCGAGCGTTTCGGGCCGTGGACCGCCCAACGTGGCGGCGCCTCCTGGTAAGGGCGCATTGCGAGCTTTGAGTTGTTCCATTTGGGCGATCGTCGGAAAAAGCCCACGGATCGCGTCGGCGAGCGTCGGGTGTTGGGCCGCATACTCTTCGACCGTAGGCTGCTCTCCACGACGTAGTCGCTCAACGAACTCCGTGGCCAGGGCCTCGACCGGGTCACGTTCGGAACTGGCATCAGACATGGAGCCCCCCTACCGCATCATCCATCAGCATTCTCTTCTTCAGCGAAACCAGGTAGTTGCGAGAGAATCTCCTTCAGCCGCCCGATCGCGCGAACGTAGCGAATACTTGCAGCCTTCGGCTGGATTTCTAGCACTTCAGCGACCTCACCATTGGTCAATTCCTCAAAATGCCGCAACACGAGAACCTCGCGGTCGATCGGGTTCATGGCATCGACTGCCTGTTCCAACTGCCGGGAGACTTCGTCACGGACTGCGGCGCCACTCGGCGATGTGAACTGCCCGAGGAGTTGTGCTGCCAACGAAACGGACGTCGCTTGCGGACTGCGGTGCCCATGGATCGAGATTTCACGCCCGGCATCTCGCATCTGGGTGCCCAAATGCCGACGATGCACATCGATCAAGGTCTGACCGAGGACGAGTCTCAGCCAGACGAAGAATGACGTGGACGATTCGTCCCTGAAGTGTTGTATCCGCTCCACGGCCGCAAGATAGCCTTCCTGCAAGATATCATCCGCATCGACTCGTCCTCGCAATCGCGGATCGAGACGGAAGTGGATCATCCTCCACAACCGCGGTCGGTGCCGGGAGTACAACTCTGCCAGGGCCTGCTGATCCCCTTCTTTGAGGCGAGCCACCAATTCGCCCGATTCATCTGCGTTGAACTCCATCTGGGACGCATTCCTCTAAACGGGAATCGGTGCCGAGAATCTACGGCAAGTTCAGAATTCAGCACTATCACGCCAGCGAGCAAAGTCGTTCGGGATCACGAGCTGCCGCTCATCCAACGAGTCCGGTTCATTTGCGGAAGTACCGAACGCGAGTTCGTGTAGAAACGGTGACCTGTTCCTCGTTTCCACAATTGTGCCGAGTCGTCGTCGTTAACAACACCGACAACAGAGTCGGGTGTTAGCCTGTCAACGAAGAAGCAAAGCAAACACTGGCATCGCAACAACTTGCGTGTTCTGAAATTGTATCACGTGAGTCCGGTATCGAGAACCGACCCCCGAGGAACTCCCCCATTGTGACCAAGAAACTACGCAACAACGTCCGTTTGCAGAAAGGAGGCGACTGTGGCTATTGAACGCACTGACGGCTGCATTGGCTGTGGGACGTGTGTCAAAACCTGCCCGACCGATGTGTTCCGCTTGGACCGCAAGGCCAAGAAGGCGGTGATCCAGTATCCCGGCGACTGCCAGATCTGCCACTTGTGTCGCATGTATTGTCCCGTAGACGCCAGTCGCTCACGCCAAGTCGATTCCGCTCCTGAAACTCGCTTCCGTCCCATCGGGCTCTCCTTCGGTGAAAGGGATACTCAATACCCCTCCAACCTAAACCACCCGTCAAGAACGGTTGGGCTGGGCGCTTACTTTGGTACTACAATGACGACCTTCATTACACAGCATCGCATCTCGCACGCGCAACGGTTACTGGTTACCACAGACGACGCCATCCTTGACGTGGCCCTTGCTGCCGGCTTTCAGAGCCTCAGTCGTTTCAACGAAGCCTTCAAGGCCGCCTGCGGCTGCTCGCCGCGCGACTATCGCAAGGTGCATCGCGCGACTCAGAATCTGGATGGATTCCGTGGCGATGCGTGATTGCTATCTCTGCATCCTCAGCGCATGATGTCTCTCAGGCACCAGGACTACCTTTCCGTAATTGGAAGTCGGCCCGCCGCGTCGCGTCGCATCAACTATCCGTGGGGAAGATCCGGAGGCGATGGGCCTTGCTGACGGCAGCCGGTGCGTTGGACACGTTTAGCTTCTTGTAGATATGACCGACGTGCGTGTCAACAGTCGTGTAGCTGATGTCGAGCTGCACAGCAATCTGCTTCTTGACGAGGCCCTCCGCGAGAAGAGTGAGGATCTCCAGTTCCCGTTTGGACAACAACAGTTCCTTGCCTTCGTCGGGGAGCCTTGTCTGCAGGGACTTAAGAATGAACTTTGCGACCCCGGCATCGAGCGATGCTCCGCCCGCCGAAACGGATCGGATACCCTCAGTAATCTGATTGACGGTTGCCGTTTTCAACAGGTAGCCGGAAGCGCCCAGGAAAATCGCTCTCAAGACGTCCTGTTCTCGGTCGGACTGGGTTAAAATGATGAGTTTCGCGTCCCGTACGCTGGCGCGGAAGTGGGGAATCGAGTCGAGGCCGCCCATACCCGGAAGACGAAGATCCAGCAGAATGATGTCGGGTACTTCCTGGCAGGATGGATCCTGAAGAGTACGCAAGGCAATCTCAGATGTGCCGAACTGATAGGTCAAGTCGATGTCCAGTTCGTCTTCCAGCGCAAGTCGAATGACCTCCCGATACTCCGGGTTGTCCTCAACAAGCATGACGCGGATTCTTCGATCGTTCATTTGAAAACCGTGTGTCGAAGGCATATCTTGGGGAGCCTCTGCGAGTCAGCCCCGGGGTGAGGTTTCCCGACACGGGCTCGTCAGACTATGAAAGCGTCTTTATTCATGACTGGCTCTCTGCCGCCGTGTCCAGGACTTTCTGATACGCATCCGCAACGTAACACTGGTGCCCCCGTCGTCGCCAGGTCCAACCGTGACGTTGGCTCCGAGGAGGCGAGCCCGACGATTGAGCGACGAGGGCACGGTGTGCCCCGGGGATTCTGGCAAACCACGTCCGTTGTCGCTAATGGTTAGACAGAGTTCTTTGGGATAGCCCTTTAGTCTGGTCCTGACTCTCGTTGCACCCGAGTGCCGGATGATGTTAATGAGACATTCCTTGTAGAAGAGGAACAGATCGATGCGCCTTCTTTGTGGTAGTTGCCGCAGAGCATCTTCCCCGTCGAACGAGATTTCATGGTCGAGGTCAGCCATGATACGGGCCGAGGTACGTCGCATGTCTTCTACGAGATCGTCGTACAAGCCTTGGGACTCAAGCATATTCACGCAGTAGCGTGCCGCGGCGCCGCTACGTTCGGTCAGGGCACGTATGCGTTCAAGAAGACCTCTCAGTTTCTTGGGTGAATCGGACGAAGCTCGCGCGAGATCGCCCAGCAACCCGATGGCGTGCAAGTTGGCCCCGAGTTCGTCGTGGAGGTCGGCAGCGATGTGTTCACGCATACGTAAGATGGCTCGCTGCCGAGCGATTCGGTGAATCAGCGCCATACATACCGTCACGGACACGAGTACAACGGTCGTCCAAATCAGCCAGTTCAAGTACACACTTTGCCGCCGATATCGATGGTTCAGCTCGGCGACAACAAGAGGCCGTTCCGCTTCCAGATCGTTTCGCAGGGCCAATTCGTTGAGCCACCCCCGAGTTGGTAGGATCTTGCCATAGAGGTTTCGTCCGTCGGTCAAGGCGGTGAGCGAGCGTTCGCGGGTGATTGGATCAAGATTGCTGCTGACCGGCTTCCCGAGAGCCACGTTGCGCCCTCTCGAATACAACTCGATTTCGGCGAACCCCACTAGGGGTGACCCGGCCCTCGAGCGTTCCGCACCGCGTACATAGGGGACGGAGACCACGAGGCGAACATAGCGGCACGCGGTGTCCGGAAAACGTCTGACAATGATGGGGCCAACGTCGAAGACCGACTCCATGTGATACTCGGTGAGCCGGACGGCGTCTGAAAAGTCGGGACACGTTGCCCCTTCCACGACCATTCGACGTGGCATACCGAAATCCGCCGGAGACTGTGGGACCGTATCGCTCAGGTCCAGAGAGTGCAGATGGATTCGGTTCAGGATCTCTGGTGTCACAAGATCGATCGTCAAGGAGATTTGATCGTCGCCGGCCGGCTCGCCCAAGAAGGCGATGCTCTGAGCCCCTTGCTGAGCGTCCATCAAGTAGGGAACGAAGCCATCCACGAGGAACTCGCGTCTCCGAGCATTGCCATCAATTGCCTCGGGCGATGACGCATGAACGGTCTGTCGCAAAGCAACATTCTCAGGACCGCTGAAGATCAAGATTTCTGAGAACTGGAGTATGTACTTTCCGTCCCAGGCACGCGGCGACAGGCTGGTGGCCTCGACTCGGACCCAGGATGCGCGCGTGCCCGGACAGGAAATGACCAGAGGGGCGATACGAGGAAGGACCCGATTCTCCGGGCCATACCTGGCGATCGCTATTCCATCCGGTTCCTCGCGATTTCCTGCAACAATGACAAACTCGGCGGGGAAACCATCGTCCTTGAATCCGACTCTTGTGTCGCGCCAAATAGTCGGCACAAGCACCACTTCATCAATCAGGCATTCTCGCTCGAGGTCGATTCGAACCCACTCCGTGTTATCGCGGTCGTCGTGGGTTTGGGATCGGTAGCCAATAGCTCCCACGCCACCTCGCATGCTGTACCGTGCAAGTCCCCCGAGTTGCTCATCGATTTCTACCAGCCTCTGTTCCAATTGAGACGACGTGAGGTCCTCTTGATTCGTATCGCCGCGAATTGCTGCAAACAAGCATACCGGCAACACGAAGTGCATCAGCACGACGGACGACCAAGAGAATCTGAGGAGGCTTTGTGTGCCGAAGAATGCCAGGTCGAGCATCGGAAGCCACGAAATCGCGCACCCCCTCGCTGGGGCCGCGAGGGGCGTTCGTTTTGCAGTCATGCAGCGTGTTTGAGCCATAACTTCGCCGGTGAAAAGGACATACAGCGTCATCATAGCAGAACGGCGGGATTCTCGGCAATTCGATCCGGGCATCCTGTATACGCGGGATGCAAATCGTGCTCGTTGAGTGGTAAATTCTGGTCATGGTGTGCTTTTCGAGATCGACAATACAGGAATGCTAGGTGGAAGCCGGTTCAATGACCATAACGCCGACCTTTTCTGTTGTCGAAACCGGTCACGACCGCGAGGTTGCATCTGGAGGGTTCAAGGGCGCGGCAAGTTGCCGACGCGCACCGTTCAATCAAGAGGGGAAGTGAATGGCAAAACCGAATCGCCGCTCAGTCCGCGCTTGTCTCATATTGACGCTCTCGCTGGTGTTCGCAAAGGCAGCGACAGCGGAAACGCTCGTCAATGCGAGCGGCGTCACTGCTTCGGTGAACTGGCAAGCGTTTCTCTCTCAACACGATTTGATATGGGACCGCCTTCCCAATCGCTGGGAAGTGGCTCCGTTCAGCGGCAATGGAAATGTGGGCTTCTTGTTCTACCAGGCCGGGGACGCAGAAAAGAACGTCATCTCGGTGCATGTTGGGCGTCATGACTACTACGACCATCGACTGCCTCATGAGGGCAAGGAGATGTTGTGGATCTATCGCAGCCGGCTTCCCCTCGGGCATTTCAAGCTGACGTCACGAGGAGCCGTCGAGTCGGCGGACTTGCGTTTGAGTTTGTGGAACGCCGAACTGACCGGGGTGATCACGACCGTCAGAGGCTCCTATCGCATCCACGGGCTCACGCACAGCGAACGGGACGTGTTGCTGTTTGAGACGGACGCTCAAGACGGTGAGTCCGTTGAAATCACTTGGCATCCCGATCAGCCAATCGCGCCGGTCAAGCAAACGCTGGACGCCGGCGGCGGTCCGAAAGGCGCCTCGTGGGACGCGATGCGGGAGGCCCCGTACCCGCCCGCCCCCGCGCCGATCTTCAGCCAAGAGAACGGGATGCAGTTCTGCCGGCAGCCGCTTTTTGGCGGGCGAGGCGAGACCACGACGGGATGGAAAGTCACCGGTGAGGGAAGCGGCAGGCAGCAACTGACGGCGAGCGTCCATCACAGCTTTCCGGAGCACACCAGCCTTCAAACGGTGAAAGGCAATCTGATCGCCGCCGACCAGACGCTTGAGCAGGGCGTGTTTCTTTCGACCCACCGCCGGTGGTGGCATGATTATTATCCCCAGAGCTTCGTCACGCTGAACGACGCCGAGAAGGAAGCCTTCTACTGGATCCAGATGTACAAGTTCGCGTCGGCCACTCGCGCCGACGGTCCGATCATGGACCTGATGGGCCCGTGGTATCACAAGACCTTTTGGCCGATGGTGTGGGGCGACCTGAACGTCCAACTCCAGTACTGGACGCATCTGACGGCGAATCGTCTTTCGGTCGGCGAATCGCTGCCCAATTCGATCGACCGATATGCCGACAACCTCTCGCGGAATGTCCCGGAACACTGGAAAGACAGCGCCGCGATCGCCGCCTGCTTTCCGCAGGACATGATCGCCTACAACCATGCCAAGGTTCCGGACATGCTGGCGTGGATCTTGCATGATTACTGGCTGCATTGCCGGTATGCCGACGATCGCCTGCGCATGCGAGACAAGCTGTTTCCGATTCTGCGAAAGACCGTCAATGGCTATCTGAATTACCTCCGCGACAATCCGGCGCGCTCGGAGGACGGCAAGATCCATATCAAAAACAGTTGGTCGCCAGAATACCCCGGCGGTCACGGTCGGGACGTCAATTTCACGATCGCCTTGATGCGTTGGAGCTGCCAAACGCTTGTCGATCTCGACGAGGAGTTCGGGCTGAACGATCCACTGCGCGCGGAGTGGCAGAACATCCTCGACAATCTTGTTGAATTCCAGGTGGACGAAAACGGCCTTCGGATCGGAAGGGATGTTCCCTTCGAATTGCCGCACCGCCACTACTCGCATTTGCTGGCTTTCTATCCGCTGGCCGTGATGACGCCGGACGATCCGGCGCAGCGAACGCTGTTTCGCACGTCGCTGGACCATTGGTTGGACGTGTCGACCAATCGCAAAGTGCGCGTCGGCGCGATGCCCGTGACGGGCTACACCGCCACGGGCGCCGCGTCGATGTACGCCGTCCTGGGGGATGCGGAGCGGGCCGCCTATTACCTCGACTTCCTGATCCGGCACAAGAATGTCTCGCCGACAACGATGTACGCGGAAGGCAATCCGGTGATTGAAAGCCCGCTTTCGTTCGCCACCTGCATTCACGACATGCTGCTGCAAAGTTGGGGCGGCAAGATCCGGGTCTTTCCGGCAAGTCCGAAACGATGGCCTGACGCCGCCTTTCACCATTTGCGGACGCAGGGGGCGTTTCTGGTTAGCGCTAAGAGAAAAGCCGGGGTGACGCAGTTCGCAGCGGTCGAGAGCCTGAGCGGATCGCCTTGTGTCGTGCAGATCGACATCCCCGATCCGAAGATCGTCATTAACGGGATCGCCGCCGATGATCATCATGTTCACAGGCGCGAGGACGGGTGTTTTCAGATTAAGCTCGAAAAAGGCGATCGAGTCACCTTCAGTCGCGTACCGCTGGAAGAGGCCGATCTGGAAATCCGGGCGATTGACGCGTGCGACGCGGACCGCCATCTATTTGGCTTTAGCCGGAAAACGAAGCGCCTTCCGGGGCATCAGCACTACAGCAAGAGATAGGCGCCGGGCAAGCCGGAGGAGATGTTTCAAACTCCGCACGCAGGGAGACGCCGCGGTTTGGAACGCGTCCAGCTCGCGACGGTGCGGCACGTTCGCAGAAGAACTTAGGAATTGTCCGAAACTTTAGATCAACCGTGCGGTTAAAGTAACAAGCAAGGGACGCTGGCGGCGGGCCAAACGCCCGTTGTTTGTGTGGCAACAGCATTCAGCGAGATTCCCTATGCCCGGGCAACCTGGAGTATCCACCCGTGCGCATCCGATGCGATGGTGAGCAAACTCGACGCAAGATCGTTGATGCTGCCTGCAGTATCTTCGGCCGGAAGGGGTTCCGCGAGGCGACTCATGAAATGATCTGTGGACAGGCCGGAGCGAATAAGGCCGCGATCAATCACCATTTCGGCGGCAAGAGAGCTCTGTACCGAGCCGTGTGGGAGCATTTGCTGGATGGGGCCGACCGGGAGCATCCCGTCTCGGGACAACTTCCCGAAGGTGCAACGGGGATTGAGCGTCTTGAGACGCATGTGCGGTCGTTGTTGAGTCGCCACCACGGCGGAGGGCCTTCCCGACAACTGGCGAGGCTAGGCGAGATGGAACGAGTCAATCCGACCGGTCTGGTCGACGACATCCGACAATCGCACCACGACCGCAACCGTAAACAAATGTTGAGCGTGCTAACCGAATTGCTCGGCGACGAGGCGTCTCGTTCCGCAATCGAGTTCTACGAACGAAGCGTGTTGGCGCTCGCGCGAGCTGATTGGTCGCGATCGACGATTCCCGCCACGGAGGGTTGGCAAGAAGCCCCCCCGATCGGCGCCGCAAAACTCAACACATTGGCCCAACAAATCACCCGGTTTGTTTTGGCGGGGATCAAGACAAAGGTCCACGAAACGTCCGGAACCTGAACAGGAGAAGAATCCATGCATTGGCAGAGTTCGTGTGGGGCAGTGGTTTGCCTGTTGTTGATTGTCGCAACGATTACGCCTTGTTCGGCGGAGGATTATCCTATTGTCGACACCGGACAGGCGCGTTGCTACGATAACCGGAGGGAAATCAAGTATCCGAAAAAGGGCGAGCCGTTTTTCGGCCAGGACGCGCAGTATCAGGGCAATCAGCCGTCGTACCGCGACAACGGGGACGGAACGATCAGCGATCTTGTCACCAAACTCATGTGGCAGAAGGCCCCGGGCCCGAAGAAGACGTTCACCGAAGCGGTTGCCGGAGCGACCGCTTGTCGCGTCGGTGGGTATGACGATTGGCGTCTTCCAAGCGTCAAGGAGTTGTACTCGTTGATCTTGTTCAGCGGCGAGGACATCGACCCGCAAGCAGCGGATTCATCGGGTTTGAGGCCGTTCATCAACAACAAGGTGTTCGGCTTCGTCTACGGCGATCCGGCGAAGGGCGAGCGGATTATTGATTCGCAAATGGCCACGTCGACGAAGTACGTCAGCACGACCATGCGAGGCGCCGAAACCATGTTCGGCGTGAATTTCGCCGACGGACGGATCAAGGGGTATCCGGCCGGTTCCGGCGGTCGCCTTGGCCGACGCGAGAAGGGCTACTACGTGTTCTACGTCCGCGGCAATCCGAACTACGGCAAGAACGATTTTTGCGACAACGACGACGGCACGATCACGGACCGCGCCACGGGGCTGACCTGGGCGAAACTCGACAGCGGGCATTTGAAGGCCGGTGAGAAGAGAGACGGAAAGCTGAACTGGGAACAGGCGCTCCGCTGGTGCGAGGACTTGGAATATGCGGGGCATGCCGACTGGCGGTTGCCGAACGTCAAGGAGTTGCAGAGCATTGTCGACTACACGCGTTCGCCCGACACGACCCAGTCGGCGGCGATCGATCCGGTCTTCCGTGCAACGCCTATCCGCGACGCGCAAGGCGAGGTGAACTATCCCTTCTATTGGAGCAGTACGACGCACAAGCGGATGGGGGGCGGCGAGGCGGCCTGCTACGTCGCCTTCGGGCGATCGCAGGGATGGATGGGCGGCTCGCTCATGGATGTCCACGGGGCGGGGTCCCAACGCAGCGATCCCAAGGCCGGCGATCCGTCGCAATTCCCACGCGGTCGCGGACCACAGGGAGACGTGATCGACATCTACAACATGGTCCGCCCCGTTCGCGGCGGGAAGGCGAGTTTTCGCGAAAGCGGCCCGGAATTACAGCCGCAGCGATCGCGACGGGGTGGTCGAGAGTCAGGTCAACAGGGGCCTGGCGGCATGGGGCCTCGGCGACAAGGCGGCATGGCGCCCCGCGGAATGCGGTCCGGCGCGAGGCCTGACGGTCCGACGGACGGAAACCGTCGGGGCTTTGTTCGTCGACTGGATCGCGACGGCGACGGCAAGGTGTCTCGGAAGGAGTTCGACGGGCCGGACAACGCATTTGATCGTCTCGATGCCGACAACGACGGTTTTCTCAATGACAGCGAGGGGCCGTTGGGCCCGCCGCTCGGCGAACAGTCCGGAATGGCGCCGCCGCGCATGGGACAGGAGCAGACGCCGCAACGCGCCGCGGCGCCGCGACAGGGGGCTGGACGGGCAGAGGACTTCCCGCTTCAGCAGCGGTTCGACCGCAAGCGGAATGGCGAACTCCCCCCAAGTTTCGTGTTCATCCTGGCTGACGACATGGGCTGGACGGGGCTCTCCTGCCCGATGGACGACAAGGTCCCGAGGTCGAAGAGCGATTTCTATCAGACTCCGCAGATCGACCGATTGGCTCGGCAAGGCATGCGATTCTCCAACGCCTACTCGCCGAGTTCGATGTGTACTCCGAGCCGAGCCGGCATCTTGACAGGCAAGAGTCCCGCTCTCTTGCGAATGACGACGCCGGGCCCTGCGAAAGGCCAGCCCGCGGACCGGAAGCTGATCCCACCGCAACACATCGACTCACTGCCGGACCGGGAGACCACGATCGCCGAAGTTCTCCGGCGTCGAGGCTACGCGACGGCCCACTTCGGCAAATGGCATCTCGGCGGCGGCGGCCCCGGACGTCACGGCTTCGACCAACACGACGGCGACACCGACAACCGAGGCCCGGGCCTCTACGAGGACCCAAACCCCAAGGACATCTTCGGGGTGACCCGTCGAGCCGTCGCGTTTATGGATGACCAGGTCGCCGCGGGCAAACCGTTCTACGTGCAGTTGTCCCACTACGCCCTTCACGGCCCCTCGGAGTCGCTTGACGGCACAAAGGCCGCCTATGAGGCGAGGCCGGCAGGCACTCGGCACGACAACGTCGAATACGCCGCGATGACTCGCGACCTGGACACGGGAGTCGGCATGGTCTTGGACCGCATCGACCGGCTGGGAATCGCCGAGACCACGTACGTGGTCTTCATGTCCGACAACGGCGCCGCCCCGGAGCGCCGAAAACGCGCCTTTGTCCGGCGGGAAAGCCACGTTGTGGGAAGGCGGCGTTCGCGTGCCGTTGATCATTCGCGGTCCCGGCGTCACGCCGGACAGTTTCTGCCGTCAAAACGTCATCGGCTACGACTTGTTTCCCACGTTCGCTGAACTGGCGGGCTCGCCCTCCGACTCGCCTTCCTCGATTGAGGGAACCAGTCTCGTTCCTCTTCTCCTTGAGCGAGCGGGCGGCGGCGCGTTCCGACGCGATCGAGAGCAGCTCGTGTTTCACTTCCCCCATTACGCCAAAGGACCGGCTCAGACTCCGCAATCGGCGATTCTGGCGAACAACCTCAAACTGATCCGGTTCCACGAAACGAAGGAGACGCAACTGTTCGATCTCGCCAAGGACATCGGCGAAAAGAACGACCTCACGAAAGAAATGCCGGACCAGGCGTCGGCCCTCGCCGACGCCCTCGACGCCTATCTGACCCGAATTGACGCTCAACTGCCGTCGCCCAATCCGAATTACGACCCGGACTCGCTCGTCACGGGCCGGCGACGCCAGGAGGCGAGAAACAAACGGGGAGTCTCTGCGCCGCGTCGGCGCCAATGAGGCGGACAGTCGGCGGAGAGCAAAGCGACATGAAACGGAAGGTGATTGAACCAATGGGAACGTTGCGAGCATTCGTTGTGGTTCTCGCCCTGCCGCTTTTGGCGACGGCGTTTGCGTCGGCCGAGCCGTCCCGGAAGGCGGATCTTTTCGTTTCCGCGACAGGTTCGGACCGTTGGTCGGGCACGCTCGCCGCGCCTAACGCGGACGGAAGCGACGGTCCCTTCGCAACGCTGACTCGCGCTCGCGACGCAGTGCGGAAGTTGAAGAAGCAAAAGACGACCGATATCCTCGTTCTTGTTCGCGAGGGAACCTATCAACTGGAGAACACGGTCGTCTTCGGCCTGGAGGATTCGGGAACCGGCGATGCGACCGTCACCTACGCGGCCTATCCGGGCGAAACACCCGTGTTCAGCTCGGGGCGGGAAATCGAGGGCTTCAAAAGAGTGATCGACAAGCTCCCCGGCTTGCCGGCGGCCGCTCAGGGCAACATTTGGGCGGCGGATGTTTCGCGGCGCTTCGACACGCTTTATGACGCCGCCGGCCTGCTGCCCCGCGCGCGATCGGCCGGTTTCATTCCGCTTCCGGGCGGAACTCGTGACACGTTGCATTTCCCGGAGGGGCGGCTGAAAAACTGGCCGAATGTGGAAGATGTGGAGATCGTCGTTCGTCCGCATCACGCCTGGATTGTGAATGTCCTGCCATTGGCGTCGGTCGACGAGCGGGCGCAGATTGCCCGAACGGCAATCGACGCAACCTATGCGATCAACCAACTCCATTTCCTGAAGGAAACCGAATCGTGCTGGGTCGAGAACGTCCTGGAGGAACTCGACGAGCCGGGCGAGTGGGTTCTGAATACGAAGCAACGCAAGCTCTATCTCTGGCCGCGGGGCGAGTCGCCCGTTGTGGCGCCTCAATTGACAGAGTTGATCCGCATTGAAGGTGAGATAGACAAGATGGGGCCGAAGGACGTGCCAGTACGGAACCTGTGCTTCCGGGGACTCACGTTCATGCATGGCGAGCGTTACCTGTTGAGTGCTGACGATGCCGGACTGCAACACGACTGGGATATGCTCGATAAAGCCAACTCGCTCGTTCGCCTGCGCGGTGCGGAGAACTGCACTATCGAGCAATGTCACTTCACTCACAGTGGCAGCGGCGCTATCCGTGTGGATTTGCACGGACAGCAAAACAACATTTCCGGCAACCATATCGAGTATATGGGAGGCGCCGGTATTCTCCTCTGCGGGTACGGCCCGGGAAACAAGGATGTCAACAGGCACAACCTCGTCTGCAACAATCACATTCATCATACCGGGCGCATCTACTCGCACTCGCCCGGCATCATGGTCTGGCAGAGCGGCGAGAACCGCGTGGCGAACAACCTGATTCACCACACGCCTTACACAGGGATTATTATCTCCGGTTGCTTGACCGGCTTCTTCACGAAGCGCGGCCGGGAACTTGGCAGAACCATCCGAAGACATGAGATCGGCCGCTTGCCTGCGAAGCCGCAGTTGGAAGATGTGCGTCCCTACCTTCACACGCACGACAACCGGATCGAATACAACGAGATCCACCACGTGATGGAGATGTTGGGCGACGGCAACGCGATCTACATCCGCGGCGCGGGCGCCGGGAACGTGATTCGCCGCAACTACGTTCATCACCTGGTCACCCCGATGCATATGCAATGCGCGATCCGAACGGACGGCGGGCAAAGGGACACTCTCATTGCCGAAAACCTGATTTACAGGTGCACCTCGCAGGGGATCATTCTGAAGCTGAACAATCGCTGCGAAAACAACATTGTCGCCGACATCATCGCTCCGCCACGGGCCTACTACCTGGCGGTGCGCGAAGGTCCCATTACGGGCGCCACGATTAAGCGGAATATCTTCTATTCATCCTCAACGACATGCACGTTCATCGATGAACTGCCCGCAGGAAATGGGCAAGCAACCGAAGATCGCAGAGGACGGGGCCTGGCGCGATCGAAGGATGCCGACACCGATTACAATATCTACTACTGTTCGGCGGATCCCGAGTTGGGCAGGGCGATGCTGGAGAAACAGCAGAGCGACGGCGTGGACTCCCACAGTCGAGCAGTCGATCCCCTGTTCGTTGATCCCGAAAACGGCGACTTCAGGTTCAAACCCGGTTCTCCCGCGCCAAAAATGGGCATTGTCCCGATCGATTTGTCGAGAGTCGGCGTGTTGCCGACGAAGGAGCAAGGGCATGAATAGGATTGCGTTGTTGATTGGGGCGGGCCTTTGGGCTGGCATGGTTTCCGCTGCGGAAATCGAGCCGACCTGGGAGTCCCTAGCGGCAAACTATCAGGTCCCCGAGTGGTTTGTTGACGGCAAGATCGGTGTTTGGTTCCACTGGGGCATTCCTTCCGCTGCCGATGAAAACCGCCCGAACGACGGGTCACACTACGGTCGCCGCATGTACTCAGTCGTGCCAGACGACTCTGAAGGTGAGATGGGCATGTCGGAGACCTTGACGAAGTGGCACACCGAGCGCTATGGGCATCCCTCCGAGTTCGGCTATGAGGACCTGATTCCACTGTTCAAGGCCGAGAAATGGGATCCCGACGCGTTGCTGAAGTTCGTGAAGGACAATGGCGCCCGCTTCATCATGCCCGTGGCATGTCATCACGACAACTTTGACATGTATGACTCGTTCCATCCCTGGAACTCGGTTAAGATGGGGCCCCGGCGCGATACGCTGAAGGAATGGAAAGCAGCGGCAACCAAACATGGACTTAAATTTGGTGTCTCAACGCACCTCTACTGGTCGCCGCGATTCTTTGCGAATGCCCGCAAATACCAGAAGCCGGGCACTCCTGAATGGGCGTTCTTCAACATGGACTACGACCAGCGAGGCTACGCGACTCAGGACAGTTGGAACGAACACTGGTATGCCCGTTGTTGGGAAATCATCGAAAAGTATGATCCCGACATGTTCAACAATGACTCACCGTATCCGAAAATCGGAGGGGGTAAGGGACTCGGTATCAAACTCTTCACCGATTATCTCAACCGGGACCTCAAGGAAAACAATGGCAAGCAGACTGTCGTGGTTTCGTTCAAGGATGCCAATGCGAATAGAGCTGCGTTCACCTATAATCTGGAGCGAGGCAGCGCCGCGGACCTCAAACCGGAGCCTTGGATATGGGCGACTGATCTTTCCGGCGGGTGGTTCTATCGTAAAGGTGCCGTCAACAAGATGGGCATCCCGGTGATGGTCGGAAATGCCGTCGATGCCATCAGCAAGAACGGAGTCGTGATGCTGAACATCGCCTTGCGAGGCGACGGAACCCTGCCCGAAAACCAGGCCGCCTACCTCACCGCCTTTGGCGACTTCCTGAACACGAGCGGGGAGGGTATCTACGGGACCCGCCCCTGGAAGACCTTCGGCGAAGGTCCTTTGAAGATGAAGGACGGACGTCAGGGAGAAAACCACATGAACTTCTCCCAGGAAGACATTCGCTTCACGACCAAAGACGGCAAGCTCTACGCCTTTGTGCTGGCACCTCCGACGGCGGATGTGGTGATCAGGACCCTTGCCGTGGGCGGACTCTACGAGAATGAGATATCGAGCATTTCGATGCTCGGAAGTCCTGAGTCACTGGAGTGGACGCGGGATGACCGCGGGTTGACGATTCAGCTGCCCGAGGACGTCCCGAACCTGCCGGTTATCGGCTTTGAAATCACGTCAACGGAGAAATAGGATGACAGCAGGCAACATGCTAGACCGTCTATTCGCTTCAATGGTACTGATGTCGGTTGCAGCCGTCTCGCCTGTCACGGCAGAGGATCCGCCAGAGTGGCCTCAGGTGAAGTCGTTGTTGATCAGTGACGGGAGTCGCTTCGTGCCCAAGGATTACTATCCACGGTTTAGCTGGGACGTGACGCCGCAGTATTTCATGTTTGGCGACACCGAGCGGACATTGCAGCCCGAGGAAGTCCGGTCCATCGCGGCACGAACGGGCTTTCTCTGTATCGAGAAATCTCACGGCCTCAAGATGCATGGCGCCGCGGAACTGGGCGCCAAGCACGAAGCGGCGGCCTTCAAGAAGATCAAGCCCGACATCAAGGTCCTGTTCTACTTCAACTCGGCTTATGCCTGGCCGTTCACCTCTTACAACCAGCCGTTCACTCGCGATAAAATCGACCGATATCCGGCGTTGAAGGCGCTCCTCCTGGTCGATCCTGAAACAGGCGAGCTCGCTCATCGTCGCAATATCTTCTGCTTCGACGTGCTAAACCCGCAAATGCGCCAGTGGTGGGTTGATACCGTTGCCAATGCTGTCGCCGACACGGGCTGTGACGGAGCTTTCATCGATCAAATGCACGGATTCGCTTGGCTCCGGCCTGGTAAGAGCCAGGAAGTGCAACAGGCGATGGGGGAGATGATGGCCGCGTTGAAGAGGAACATGGGACCGGACAAAATCCTGCTCGCCAACAACGCAAACCAGGCAATTGCCAGACATGTGTTTCCGGTTATCGACGCCAACATGTTCGAGCACTACAGCGAAAACCTCCTGACCAAAGAGAGTCTGCTTCAAGACTGGGAAGATATGTTGCGGATTGCCAAGGCGGGGAAGATCTCGGTCTTTCGAATTGGTGTCGAACACGACCGCAACGCAAACCAGCGGCAGGACAAGTCTCGCTCCAGACGCGGGCGATCTGCGGAAATGGCGGCCTTGGCCAAGAAGCGATTGGAATACTACCTTGCCTGTTTCCTGATCGGCGCGCAACCCTATTCGTACTTCCAGTATGGGTGGGGCTGGACTCTCTCGTCCGGATCTCTGCAGGAGTATCCTGAACTGCAGAGGCCGCTGGGGGCTCCGAAGGGCGCATTCCAGCGAATCACTCCGCAAGGCTGGGAATTCACTCGCGAATTCGAGCACGCCAGTGTATGGGTCAATACGCAAAGCCAACAGGCCAGGATCATTTGGCAATGACTGCTACGTCGACAACCGTTTGTTTGGAGCTATCAAGAATGCCCACATTTGACTCGCAGCCCTCTGTCGTAGCCGATTGGGACCCCGCGACTCGCCTACACTCGTTTTCGAACGCTTGCCTGGCGAGCGTTTTGTTGTTGGTCAATGCGACGACGGTAGCCGCACAGCAGTCGCAGGACTCTTCGACGTCGACACTGGGGCTGGCCCCGCCGGCTGGGGCGGTGGTGCTATTCGACGGCTCCAACTTCGATGCATGGAAGCCGTTCTCGTTCTTGAAGATCAACCCGGACGACAATCAGAAGGAGATTCAGTGGAAGCTCGTCGATGGCCAGGCCATGCAGATCGCCTTTGAATTTCAGGGTAAGCGTCGCAAGCAGTTTCTGTGCACGCGCGAGAAGTTCGGCGACTACCGCCTGCATCTGGAGTTTCTGTTGCCCGAGAAGGGCAGCGGCAACAGCGGGATCTTCTTCGGACCCTTGTACGAACTGCAGATTCTCAACAGTTCAGGAAAGGAGAGTCCTGGACTGGGGGACTGCGGCGCGATCTATCAGCTCCGCGTGCCCGATGTGAATGCCGCTCTGGGTCCGGGCGAGTGGCAAACCGTCGATCTGGAGTACAAGGCCGCGGGCTTTGACGCGGCTGGCGACAGAATGGAAAGCAAGGCCGCCCGTGTGACGATTCGGCTTAACGGAGTGCTTATCCATGACAACTTCAAACTGTCGCTACGACGGAACAAGTATGCCGCCTACCCTGAGGAGCCCCTCTCGCCGATCGTTCTGCAGGAGCACGGTTCCCAGGTGCAGTTTCGAAATATCTGGCTGGTTGAGGCGTTGGAAGGCAACTCGGATGCGTCGAGAAAGAGCGGCGCGGGGTGATTCGGCAAACTGACGAATCTGAAAGAGGATAGTTGATATGAGTATCATCAAATCGCCTGGCAACATGAAGGCTAAAGCGATCATCGTATCCACATTACTATCAGTGTTGGCTGCCGCTCCTATCTGCCTTGCGCAGACTACAAGCAAGCCACAACTGGCTGGATCGCTGAAGAACAACCGCGCCCGCGAAGCGGAATTCATGGATTGGGGGCTGGGCATGTTCGTGCACTGGTCGCTCGATTCCCAGTTGGGTTCCGTGATCAGTCACTCCATGGACTATGCCTCTCAGAAGTACCTTGATCGCTACATCAATGAGCTACCCAAGACCTTCAATCCGGATCAGTACGATCCGAACAAGTGGATGGAAATCGCAAAGCTTGCCGGCGTGAAGTACATGGTCTTTACTACCAAACACCATAGCGGGTTCTGCATGTGGGACACCAAGACCACAGATTTCAGCATCATGAACACTCCGTACGGAAAGGACATTGTCCGAGCTTATGTCGACGCATGCCGCAGGCACGATATGAAGGTTGGATTCTATTACTCTCCCGAGGACTTTGCTTTCAATTACCAACACGACGTCCCCGCCAGAGGAGGAAGGGAAAGCGGTCGAATTCGCGACGACTTGATCGCGTACACAAAACGGCATCTCGACGAACTCTTCACGAACTACGGAGAGATCGATGTGATCTTCTTGGACGGCGGGCACAAGGCAGAACTGACTCAATACGTTCATGAGATAGCCCCAAACTGTCTCGTGACCCGTGGCGAAATGGTCACGCCGGAACAAAGGCTTCCGAAAGATCCTATTCCCGGACCGTGGGAAACCTGCTTCACGCTGGGAAACCAATGGCAGTACAAGCCGACGAACGAGGACTACAAGTCGGGTACGCAGCTCATCAACATGCTGATCGAAACACGCGCAAAAGGGGGGAACCTCTTGATCAACATGGGGCCTATGCCGTCAGGCGTTGTTCCTCTCGAGCAGGAAGAGAGATTTCGCGAACTGGCTCTTTGGATGTTCGTGAATGACGAGGCTATCCACAACGTCCGACCTTGTGTAACGGCTGGCGACAAAGATGTCTACTACACACAATCCAAAGACGGCAGATATGTCTACGCCTTTCTCACGAAGTTCACAAATGATGACCCACGCGGCAACACACAATGGGGAAGGCTGGCCAGAAAAGAGGTCTTACTGAAAGAACTGAAGGCAACGCCGGACACAAGGATCACGGTTCTCGGACAGGAAGATCGTGTCGAGAGATTCACTTCAAGATATGACATCGGCTCTCGCTTCACGCAGAAGAAAGAGGGCCTGGAGATTTCTGTCGTACGTGCTCAGCGCCTCTATAACAACCGCAGATGGCCAAATTCCGTGGTTGTCCGACTTGAGAACGTGGAATTCGCCGAGAAATAGCTGGACAATAAAGAGCCGTGTTCTGGCCGCAATACTTCACAACACAGGGACTTTGAGTCCATGAAAGTTCCACATACCTCCTGGTTGTTCACAATCTGTCTGCTCCCTTGCTGCGCCAGCCACGTCATTGGCCAGGAAAACCGAGTGACGGACCGCTACGACGGTTCTTGGGAATCGCTTCAGAAGATGCCGGTGCCTGCCTGGTTTGACGATGGCAAGATCGGGATCTTCATTCACTGGGGACCCTATAGCGTGATCGGCTACCGCAAAGGCGACAGGGGGTACGCGGAGCACGTTCCGAAGATGCTGTACGAAGATCCCTCGCATTACTATCCCTACATGAAGAAGCGATGGGGGGCGGCTCCACCGGAGTTCGGATACAAGGACATCATCCCCGAGTTCAAAGCCGAGAAGTGGGACCCCGACCAGTGGGCGAAGCTCTTCGCCGAAGTCGGCGCCAAATATGTCGTGCTGACGGCTGAACATCACGACGGCTGGGCTAACTGGGACTCCGACGTCACGCCTTGGAACGCCGTCGACATGGGACCGAAGCGGGATCTCGTTGGCGACTTGGGCAAAGCCTTGCGCAAACGCGGACTGAAGTACGCCCCTTCCTATCACCGCGAACGTCACACCGGTTTCTTCGCGACGGAGAAATACGCCGTCCACAGCCAGCCCCGTCCGGACATTGCGGAGGAGATCAAGCGTGTTCCCGAAGCCGCCATGCTTTACGGACCGGAGTTCAGCTACAGCAAGGCGTTTGTCGACGACTACGTCGCTCGCTGGAAGGAGATTCAGACGAAGTACCAGCCCGATTTCTTGTGGGTAGACGACTTTCCCATCTACACCCGCGACGGCAATCGTGTCCGGGACGGCAGGATGAAGCCGGAGATCAAGTATCTGGACGATCAGGTCCGCGGCATGATCACCGATTTTATGAATGACGGCGCCGCCCGCGGCCGGGAAGTGTACTGCAACAACAAAGGGGGCAATCGCAACTGGCCGGACGGCGTGGGCTGCCTGGAGAAGGACAACCTGAAGCTCAAGGTGATCGGTCCTAAGTGGCAGAGTTGCACCACCTTCGGCTCTTCATTCGGATACTTGGCCGCCGAGGAGGCTCCCAATTATCCGCACAGGAAGAAATCGGTTGAAGATGTCATTCACGAGCTGGTCGAAGTCGTCAGTCGCAACGGCAACTTCCTCATCAATATCGGCCCCAGGGCAGACGGCACCATCCCGCCTTGGCAGGTCGAACGTTTGCGTGCCATGGGCGTCTGGTTGAAGATCAACGGCGAGGCGATCTATGGCACACGTTATTGGAAGGTGTGCGGACAGCCCGACGAGCGTCTGGCGTTCACGACCAAAGGCGACACACTCTATGCCATCAAGCTCACGCGGCCTTCCGCACCGTTTACCATTGCGGGCGCCGCGGGCTGGGAGGCCGGCCAGGTGAAAAGGGTTCGCTTGCTCGGTTCCAACGCAAAAGTCGGCTGGGCGACGACCCAACAGGGCCTGAGAATCACGCCTCCGGGCGAGCTTGGCCGGAGCAGGCATGCCTGGGCCTTCGAGATCGTCACCGACGAAGTGCAGCATCACTCGAAGGCGGTCGAGACCGATTCCAGCAAGGCGCTTGAGCGCACCGGAACCGTGGACTTGGAAGGCCGCGTCAATCAACGAAAGGACGAGGGCCCCGTTGCTGGAAGACGCTTGCCCGCGCTTTGCATGGGCGCGAGCGTCCCCTTTATTTGATGCACAGCGGCAAACCGTCGGCCATGCTGCTGATCGGGAAGATGCCTGTTGCAGGACAGACTGAGATTAGAATCGTAGAGGAACTTAGATGAGCCACGTAAAGCAGTTGGTGTGGGTTGCGATGAAGATCATTGGATGGCCGGCGCTGTTGTTCGCACTCGGAGTCTTCCCGCTTGTTCGCGCCGGTGCGGCAGCGGAGAATTGCATCGTCGCGCAACGGGCCGACGGTTGCGTTGTGATGGACGGCGGCGACGCGCAAGTCGAAGGAAAGCGTTCGACATTCGCCTTTGAGATCACGCATCCTGGGGAATACACCGTTCAGGTCGTCACCAGGGTCGAGCAATCCAAAGGCAGTCCGTCGGCAGCGGTCGACGTGAACGGCAAGCCGATCTGCAACGCTCTGGAGAAAGCGTATGTCATTGAGGATGGCGTTGTGTCCTGCTTTGAGAAGTCGGCGGTGTTCACCGAGGCAGGAAAGCACAGGCTGTCTCTTCAGTCGACCGTAGCGCCGGCGAAGGTGCGGCTTGTTCCGCAGATGTACGCGAAGAGCAGGATCCAAATCAGCTCGAGCAAATACTATGAC
Organism: Thermoguttaceae bacterium; assembly: GCA_963674575.2. GTDB lineage: Bacteria > Planctomycetota > Planctomycetia > Pirellulales > Thermoguttaceae > JAAYAY01. The sequence continues at coordinate 436,124 of CAXXQT010000003.1, read as the reverse complement.
CCATGGTTGGCCATGCATCGTTCGCCGGAGAAGCAGGCCGCGTTGGCCCGCTTCCACGAGGCGCGGTTCGGCATGTTCATCCATTGGGGCGCCTATTCGGTGGCGGCGGGAAGTTGGAAGGGGGTGAAGATCGAGGATTCGCCCGTCCGAGGGCCGCGCGTGGCCGAGTGGCTGATGTTCACTTTCAACATACCGCGCGAGGAGTATCGGGAGTTTGCCGAACAGTTCAATCCGGACAAGTCCTTTGCGGCGAACATTGCCCGGCTCGCCAGAGAGACCGGCATGAAGTACGTGGTGATCACCGCCAAGCATCACGATGGCTTCAGCCTGTTCGATTCAGCGTGTTCCGACTTTGATGTAACCGACGGCTGCTGCTATGACGGCGACCTCATCAAGGCGCTCTACGACGCCTGTCGCGCCGAGGGGCTCGATTTCGGCGTCTACTACTCGCACGGTCACGATTGGATGGACGGCTGCGACGGCAACTATGCCGGCGTAAAGAAGTACAACGATTCGCTGGGCGTTCCCACCCGTCCCAACGGGAAGAACCTCTGGGATCCCAGTCCCAACCGGTATGGCGACTATCTGGAAAACAAGGCCTACCCGCAGATCGCCGAATTGATCAGGTTGATGCCGGACCTGCGTCTCATCTGGTTCGACGGGGAAGGGCTGATTACCGAAGCGCAGGCCTTTCGCTTCTACAAGATGATCTACGATCTCAACCCCGGCATCCTCGTCAATCGCCGGATCGGCTACGACTTCGGTGATTATGTGGACGCCGGCGACAATAAGACGCCTTCCGCCAAGGAGTTGGCCGCCAAGCACTTTGAAACGTGTGGAACGGCCAATCGTTCCTGGGGCTTCAAAGCCCATGACGAGAATTGGAAGAGCGCGAATCAACTGCTCCGCAATTTCGTGGACATCGTATCGAAGGGCGGCAATTACCTGCTGAACATCGGCCCGGATGGCAAGGGCCGTGTGCCGGCCCCCTGCGTGGACAGTTTCCGTGAGATGGGGGTCTGGGTGAAGACCAACGAGGAGGCGATTTTCGGCGCCGATCGCTGGACGAGGTTCAACGAGGGCGTCGTCGCTCCCAAGGCGGAAGGGCGCTCCGCCGTCACGTCGAGCAAGAACGAGTTCTGGTTCAGCGCACGGGACAACAAGGTTTACGCGATGTCGTTGACTCGCGCAACGGGAACCGTCCGAATCGAATCGCTGAAGCGGTCCGCGGGAGCGATTGCGAAGGTGCGTGTTCTGGGCAATGACCGAAAGCTGAAGTGGAACCAGACGGATGAGGCGTTGGAGGTTGATTTCACGGGCGTGGAAACGGGCGTCCACGGATACGCCGTGGAGGTCGCCTTTGAAGAGACGCGAAAGCGGGATGGCGCTACGAAACGCGTCAGGACGCCCAAATACCTGGAGACGGGCGGACGGCGGAAACTGGAGGTTCTCTATAAGCGAGTCTCCGGCAAGGATTTGCATTTGGACCTGTATTATCCGACCGAGAATCGTGCGGCCAAATGCCCGGTGGTCGTCTTCACGCACGGCGGGGGGTGGGCCGCGGGCAACAGATACAAAGCCGCGACCGGCAACTTTGAAACGGTGTTTCTGCGACTGATCAAGGAGGGATTCGCTGTGGCCCCGGTGACCTACCGGCTTGCGAAGAAGGACAGCAACGTGGCCATGCGCGACTGTGTCGTCGATTGCAAAGATGCGATTCGGTATTTGTCCAAACACAGTGAGTCCCTGGGAATTGATCCGATGCGAGTCTACGTCATGGGAGACTCCGCCGGAGGACACATCGCCCAGATGCTGCTGCTTTCCTCGCCTGAAAGCCTGCCGGGAGATCCAACGCTTGCCAAGGCCGCCTACCGAATGGCGGCGGGCGTTTCCTGGTACGGTCCCTGCGATTTTGAGAAAACCGACCTGTTCAATCACGATGACCGGCCCGATTTCCGCGACCGTTTTGGGCCTCGCATTTTGGGTTCCGATTCCGGACCTCAGGACAAGCCGGCTCGTTATCGTGAGATGAGCCCCATCAACTATCTGACACCAACGAGTCCGCCCTTGCTGATGATTCAGGGCGACAAGGACACCACCATCCCCGTCAGGCACGCCTACTACATGCAGGAAAAGGCCGCGACGATCGGCGCGCCGGTCGAGATCCTGATCGTCAAGAATTCCGGTCACAATTGGAGGCGAGTTGGGGCGGACATCGAGCCTTCCCGGCAGGAGATCGTAGACCGAACCGTGCGGTTCTTCGTGGACCACCAATAACAGAAGGACGTAAAATGAAACGGAGACTGGGATGGTTGGTGATCGGACTGGTCGCGGGATGGAGCGTTTCAGCTCAGGCTGAAACAGAGACTCTGAAGACGACCTATTCGGAGGCGAAGGGCGTCGGCGCCGAGGCAGGCGTGATGCGACGGGATCCGAGCGATATCATCAAGGTCGGTGATCTGTACGTTTGGTATTCGAGGCGAAGTTCGCGACTTATCAAGAACCAGGACAAGTGATGGAGAAATGGAAAACACGTCCCACAGATGCTGCTGGTTTCCTCACCTGAACGCCTGCCGGGAGACCCAAGGGCGCAAAGGTCGCCTACGAATGGCGGGGCGTTTCCTGCGATTGGGAGAAAAGCTACCTGTTGACCAGCAGACGAATCGGCGGACGTGGCATGGTTTTCGACGCAAGAGAGGCGGCATACCCGTGAAGAAGTCAGCATTGGCCGCACTGCTGATACACGTCGCCCTTCTGGGGATGACGGATTTCACGGGAAACAACAAACAGGCATTGGGGGCCTCAGGCAGCAGGGCGGCGCCGGCCAAGGTCTTCAATGTCAGGAACTACGGCGCCATGGGAGACGGCGTCGCCATGGATACCGAAGCGATCCAGCACACCATTGATGCATGCCATGCAGAAGGGGGCGGTGTCGTTCGGGTCCCCGCGGGGGACTTTCAGATCGGCACGATCCACTTGAGGAGTCATATTACGCTGTCACTTGATTACGGCGCGAGGTTGCTGGGCAGCCAAAACCAGGACGACTATCCCACGGATACACTGCGCCCGGCGCGTGAGGGGCAATCTGAATGCCTGCTCTACGCCGAGGACGCGACCGATATCCGGCTTGAGGGGCTTGGCGTCATTGACGGCAGAGGGACGCCCGAGGCCTTTCCGAGACGTCGCCCGGGCGGTCGCGGAGACAGTCGTCCACGACTGCTTCGTTTCGAGGGCTGCGAGAATCTGACGTTTTCCGGTCTGACCTATAAGCGTCCGGCCTTTTGGGGACTGCACTTGGTCGACTGCAAGAATATTCACTTCACCGCGATTACTGTCCGTTTCCTGGACAATGGCCGGAACAATGACGGACTCGACTTGGATGGCTGCGAGAACGTACTTATTGAAAACTGCGACATCCAATCGGGCGACGACGCGATTTGCCTGAAAAGCTCACGGAATCCGTGCCGCGACATCGTGGTGCGTGGATGCAGGGTTTGCAGTCATACGGCTCCCCTGAAATTTGGTTCCTCAACTCATGGCGGCTTCATCAATGTCAGTGTGACCAACTGTTATTTCTACGACAGCCCCATGGGCGCGATGAAGTTGGCCTTGGTTGACGGCGGTCGCCTGGAGAACATTGAGATCTCCAGGGTCGTGATGGAGAACGTTGGTTGTCCCATCTTCATTCGCTTGGGCAATCGAGGCAGTACCTTTGGCAAAGGCGGTAAGGCCCCCGTGGGCACCTTGAAGAATGTCCGCATCAGCGACGTGGTCGCAAAGGTCGCCCTTCAGGATCGCGACATGTCGGGCGACTACTCGGAAAGGGAAAAGGCCAAGGCCGGTCCCATCATGATCTCGGGCATCCCCGGTCACTATGTCGAGGATGTTGTCCTGGAAAACGTCAAGATTTCCTACCCCGGTTATGCGTCCGAAGAAGAGGCTAGAAACGTCGTTCCGGAGGACGAGAATCGCTATCCAGAGCAGTTTTTCTTCGGCGTATTGCCGGCTTGGGGTGCGTACATCCGTCATGCCAAGAACATCGAGTTCAAGAATGTGGAATTGACGCTCCGCGGCGAAGACGCACGCCAAAAGATCGTCCTTGACGATGTGGAGGGGTTTTCCGAAAGCGGTCTTCATCGGGTCCCGACCCAGGCCACGATTCGCTCGCTGAATGAAAATCCGCTCAAGATCCGTTATGGAACTGAAACCCGAGAGAAACCCCTCGCGAAAGGCGACAGTTTCACCTGGAACCACAGATGATCGGAGAGATGGCGTCATGAGAACTTGTGCGTTGATATTGTCATTTGCCTTGCTCTGCAACGTTCTTCCAGCCGCGGAACCGAATTCGGCATCTCGCGGGAAAGAAACGCCTGAGCAACACACGGAACGGCTTAGGTGGTGGAACTCGGCCCGATTCGGGATGTTTGTCCATTGGGGCGTCTATTCGGCAACCGGCGGCGAATTCCGAGGCTACATGCCGACCAACAGCGCCGAGTGGATGATGAACAAGGCCCGAATTTCCATCGCCGACTACAAGACCGAGAACGTCGACAAGTTCAATCCGACGAAGTTCGACGCCCGAGCCTTCGTGAAGTTGGCCAAGGACGCCGGCATGAAGTATCTGGTCATCACGGCCAAGCATCATGACGGCTTCTCGATGTTCCACTCCAAGTGCAGCCCGTATAACGTAGTCGACGCCACGCCCTTCAAACGGGACATCATGAAGGAGTTGGCCGAGGCCTGCCAAGAGCAAGGCATTCGCTTCGGGTTCTATTACTCCCAGTGCCAGGATTGGCATCATCCCGGCGGGATGGGCAATCATTGGGACAAGACCATTCAGCGAGTCGGCTTCGACCAGTACGTGCGGGAAAAGGCGGTTCCCGAAGCCGAGCAATTGCTGACCGAGTACGGTCCCATCGCCATCTTCTGGTGGGACACGCCCCGACCCATGAGCAAGGAGGCCTTTGAGAGCCTCCACAGCGTTACGTCACTCCAGCCCGAGATCATCACCAATGACCGCCTCGGCAAAGACCATCCGGGCGACTACAAGACCTTCGAACGCAATATTCCGAAGAACGCGCCAACCGATGAGGATTGGGAGGTTTGCATGCCCATCAGCGGCAGTTGGGGTTACAAGAAGTCCGATACGGACTTCAAGTCCGCAACCACGTTGATTCGCAACCTCGCAGATATTGCCGGCAAGGGCGGCAACTACCTGCTGAACGTCAGCCCGACTGGCGAAGGCACGCTACTGCCTGAAGCGGTCAAGCGTCTGCGGGCCATTGGGCGGTGGATGAAGGTCAACGGCGAATCGATCTACGACACGACCGCCAGCCCGTTCGCCGAATTGGATTGGGGGCGCTGCACGAAGAGGACGATCGACAGTGAGACTACCCTCTATCTACACGTGTTCCACTGGCCGGAGGGCGGAGAACTCCTCGTGCCGGGGCTAAGAAGTGGGGTTGAAGAAGCCCACCTGTTGGCCGACGGAACAGCCTTGAAGACACGCAAGCAGGAGGCAGGCGTCGTGGTGTCCCTCCCACGCCAGGCGCCGGATGACATCGATAGCGTTATCGCGATGAAGGTTGCCGGAATATTGGACGTTGAGACGGTTCTGCCGAAACCCGACAGAGAAGGAGTTCTGATTCTATCTGCCGAGGCGGCCTTCATCCACAATAACGAAGGCAGCCGGCAAGCGCGCGTGCAGCAGCATGAAGGAATCCGCAATATCGGTTATTGGACGGATTCGGAGGCTCGAGCGGAGTGGTCCTTCGAAGTTGCTCAACCGGGACGCTTCGAAATTGTAGCCGAACTGGCTGTCGAGCAGGAGACGAGTCGTTTTCGCATCGTCCTGCCGGATCAGCAGAAATCGGTGACTGTATCTTCGACCGGGAGCTATCACACGTACGCCAAAAGGTCGCTGGGGATTGTCCACATGAACCGGACCGGCAAGTACACGTTGAGTATCAGCCCCGAAAAGGAGGGGTGGCAACCGATCAACCTGAGAAGGCTGGTGTTGAAGCGGCTATGAAGTAGACGAGGCGGCGCCGTGATCACAAGACTACGGACTTTGACCTTATGAAGATCTAATCCAAATGAGAATAGTGACGATTGTATTTGGCCTACTGATTCATTCCGTTTCGTGTTCGGATGTTCTTGCCCAAACCACACCGGATCGGGCACAGGCAGACGGACCCCAGGGAACTTCTGCCGAAAGTCCGTCGGTGCTCGGTCACGGGGTGGAGTTGATCAAAATAGGGCCGCTGCTGGAGCCGGACGATTCGGCCAACCTCGGTCCGGCCGCGGCCGCTCCGACTCGCCCGATCGTTGAGGTTGCTTCGCTGGAAGCCCTGCGGGACGCCGTGGCAAACAGCAACCAGCGGATCGTGCTGAAACCGGGAGACTACGAGGTCGCCGATCGGAGAGGATTCCGGTTGTCGGGCTCCAACAACGACGTCGATCTGTCCGGAGTCCGGATCAAGATCCCCCTGGAGATCGTGTCCGGCAGGGATCTCTTCAGGCTCACAGGCGATCGCATCACGCTCCGCGGAGGAACGCTCGAAGACGTCTATCCCGACGGCATGACCGAAGTTGCCGACTTCGGCGCGTACAACCAGAGAAGAAAACTCGGGGGCATGAACGAGATCGTGGTCTCGGGACACGACAACCGGATCATCGGGATCACGATGACGGTGAGAGGGTCCTTTCCTTACGGATACGGGAACATGTACGGCATCGGAGCAGGGAATGTCGTCGGACTCAAGAAACATTGCGGCATTCAGATCACCGGGGATCGGGCGATCGTCGACGGCTGCAACATCAAGATGGAGGCCTTCGGTCACGTCATCTACGTGCAGGGCGGCGATCGAACCACCATTCGCAACACGGTCATCGAGGGAACTCTGCGTCCCAGCAACGACTGCTACAACGAAACGGACCCCGGCGATCTCGCCAAGCGGTTCAACTACCAGCTTCAGTGGCCCGAGCAGGTCAGGGGCCTCCCCATTCCACGAGACCACATGATCAACTGCACGGAGGACGGCATCAGGGCCTACAAGGGCGCCGGCCACATGATTGTGGAGAACTGTGTCGTCAAGAAGACCCGCGGCGGCATCAAGCTCTACATGGCCAGACGCGCCACGGTCTCCAATTGCCGGGTTCTCGACTGCGTCGTCCAGGGTTACTCGGTGCCGAGTGGGGGAGTGATCAAGAACTCAAGCGGGAATGCGGCCTATGGCCCCCTGCTCTATGTCCACTTCGATTCGCACTCGAACCAGACGATCGACCTCGAAGTCCTCCCTTCACCGCACGCCCTTGGCGACCATCCCCTGGCCGCTGTCAGAGGTCGGGGCCATTCAATCACCTTCTCCCGAGCCGGCGACCCCACCCCGGAACCGCTGCGCCCGATCATCGTCGGATACCCAATGCGGTTTGACTTCCTCTGCGTCAACTACCCGGAAGTACCGGAAGGCTATGAGGAGCACTTCGCCAAGTATTCGCCGAAAACCTACGAAGCCTCGAACATCACGATTGAGAACGGCACGACCCACCCCGTTCTTCTGGGAACGCTGTCCCAAGAGAACACCATCGCCAGCGTCGGACCCGTTCGGGATCATGGAAGCAACAACTCCGTAACAGTCGTCGACCGCACTTCCCCCATCCTTGAGGAATCGAAACCTTGACTGCAATAAGACTCTTCTTGTCGAGCTGCGTTTGCATCGCACTGTGCGGCACTTCCATCTCATTGGCAGAGAAAGCAAAGTCACGATCTCCTAACGTCATCCTGTTGATGAGCGATGACCAGGGATGGGGAGATGTCGGCTTCAACGGAAACAAGGACCTCCAGACTCCCCATTTGGACAGCATGGCCAGCAGTGGTGTGCGATTCAACCGATTCTATGCCGCCGCACCACTGTGTTCTCCGACCAGGGGAAGCTGCCTGACAGGGCGCTTTCCGTTTCGTTATGGGATCTTCGCAGCCCACACATCCGGTTTGCGAGTGGGCGAGATCACCATCGCGGAGATCCTGAAGGGGCAGGGATACGCAACCGGTTTCTTTGGCAAATGGCACATTGGGTGGGTCAAGCCCGATGAAGTGAGCACCAGAGGGCACTACTCTCCGCCTTCCCACCACGGCTTCGATGAGGTCTTTGCGACCACCAGCGCCGTACCGACCTGGGATCCGTGCGTGACCCCCAAGGGCTGGAATAGTTGGGGAGGCAAAGAGGGCGGACCGTGGAAAGGAGGGTTCCCCTACATGCACAACGGTAAGGAGGCCACGGAGAACCTGAAGGGCGACGACAGTCGCGTGATCATGGATCGTGTGATTCCCTTTATCGAAACCAACAGAGACGGACATTTCTTCGCAACCGTCTGGTTCCACACTCCCCACGAGCCGGTGGTAGCAGGGGAACGGTACAAGAAGCCGTATGCACGATTCGGGAATGCCCGGCAAAACTATTACGGCTGTATCACGGCGATGGACGAACAGATTGGCCGGCTCCGGAGCAAGTTACGCGAACTGCAGATCGAAAAGGACACCGTGCTGTTCTTCTGCAGCGACAATGGCCCGGCCGACAAGCTGGCGGAGAGAGGTGTTGCTTCTGCCGGCCCGTTCAAGGGGCACAAGCATGAAATGTACGAAGGCGGGCTGCTTGTTCCGGGGTGCGCTGAATGGCCGGGTGTCATCAAGCCCGGAACTACCACCAACGTGCGCTGTTCCAGCATCGACCTATTTCCGACCATTGCGAGTATCACGGGCTATTCACTGCCCCGCAAACATGAGCGTCCCATCGACGGCATGGACCTAATGCGTGTCATCGATGGCAGTGTCACGGCGCGTGGCACGGATCTCTTCTTTAGTTTTCGACGTTTGCATCAGGGAATCGACGGAAAGGCCATTATTAGCGGACACTACAAGCTGCTGAAGGAAGCGAAGAAGGACGGCCGGACTCACATGTATGATCTACGAAGCGATCCTGGAGAGCAACACGATATTGCCAAGACGATGCCCGAGTTATTTGAGGCGCTTTCCGAGAAATTGGAGGCTATGGAAACGAGTTGTCAGATGAGCCGCGACGGCGCGGACTACAGCTATTGACGCGTCCGTAGAAGCAATGCCTTGAGAGAAGAGGAGTCTTTGTATGCACTTGAAGAACATCTCGGACAAATACCGGGGCCGTTTTAGCAGTATCTACGAACGAGTCTACTACCACTATCACGACCGAATGGGGATGGAGATGCCATTCACATCGCAGCTGATCGAGAAGATCCGCCCGGAGCGATGGCAGAGTTCCCACGCTTCGTGGGGCTCCCTGACGCACGCGGGGCAACCCGCCAATCATTGACTGGTCGAAATCTCACGCAGGAGCAAGCCATGAATTGCACGGCAAGCGCGCGGCGAGCCGGCGTTCTCGCAATCGGGATCATCGGCGTTGGCCTTTTCGCTCTCGTTGCGGATGCAGGAACCGCAACGGGACGCGCGGACAGGCCCAACATTCTCTTCATTTTCGCGGACGACTGGGGCTGGGGCGATCTTGGCTGCCATGGCCATCCGTGGCTGAAGACGCCCAATATCGATCGCTTGGCCTCCCAGGGGACCGAGTTTTATCAATTCACCGTGGCGTGCGGTGTGTGTTCTCCAAGCCGGACTGCGGTGATGACGGGGCACTTTCCTGCACGACACGGCGTTCACGGCCACTTCGCCACGGTCGAAAGCCACGTGAGGCGGGGCATGCCCGACTGGCTCGATCCGAAGGTTGTGCTCCTTCCTCGCCTTCTTAAGAAGAGCGGTTATGCCACGGGCCATTTCGGCAAGTGGCACCTCACCAACACGATGGTCCCCGACGCGCCGCTTCCGAGTCGGTATGGATATGACGCCTACGGCGCCTTCAATTGCTCCGGCCCCCAGATGCCGGTCCATGACGACGCTCGCCTGGCGATCGATTTCATCAACAAGAGCCACGCCGCCGGAAAGCCGTTCTTCATCAATCTGTGGGTCCACGAACCGCATACCCCGCACTATCCCCAACCCGAGCGTCTCAAGCGGTTCGAGCATCTCGGCGATGAGGCAAAGCAGATCTACGCGGCGGTGCTCGCCCATGCGGATGCTCGAATCGGCGAAGTGCTGTCTGAGCTGGAACGACTCAATCTCACGGACAACACGCTGGTGATCTTCAGCTCCGACAACGGCCCGGAGGTCACGGGACCGCCGAGCCGCCGGAACGCAAATGACGAATCGACCGGACGGGGGTTTGGGAGTTTCGCGTCGGTCGGCACGACCGGCGGACACCGAGGCCGAAAACGCTCCCTGCTGCAGGGCGGAATCGGCGTGCCCTTCATTGCCAAATGGCCGGGTGTGATTGCGGCGGGCAAGGTGGACGACACAACTCCGATCACCGCGGTCGACCTGCTGCCGACGTTTTGCGAAATCGCCGGAGTGGAGTTGCCTGAAAACTACGAGCCCGACGGCGTGAGCCAATTGCCCGCCCTGCTCGGCACGGCCGCTTCCGAGCGAGCGAAACCCGTGTTCTGGCAATGGCGAACGGCAAGCAGTCGCGGCGACAACTGGCCGGCCCTGGCGGTCCGCTCAGGCGGCTGGAAACTGTTGCTTGGGAAAGACGCCGATCGCGTCGAACTGTTCCGTTTTCCGAGCGATCGACTGGAGAAGACAAACCTGGCCGAAGAGTATCCCGGCGAAGTCCGGCGGCTGAGCCGCGTGCTTGAGGCCTGGAAGAACTCGCTCCCCGTGGAGCCGAACGAAAACTGCCTTTCCGAAAGTCGGGACTGATGGACAAGTTGGTTCGCATATCAACGCACACGAGACTGAGAACGAAAATGATGACCCGAATACGAATCGCCTGCCTACAGGCCGTCGTCCTGTCGGCAGCGGCAAGCACCGCGTTTTCCCAGGAAATGGACGAAATGTGGGGCGAGTCCGTCGTGAAACTCCGCGCCGACCGCGCCCGGCGAGGCCAACTCTTCGACGAGGGCAACTACGCCATGTTCATCCACTGGGGACTCTATTCCCAGCTTGGCAACAAGGTCGACGGCAAGACCTACTATGGCATCGGCGAGTGGATCATGAACAAGAGAATGGCCGGGATTCCCGTCGAGGAATACAAACGCCTGGCCGGGACATTCAACCCGGTGAAGTTCGACGCCAAGGCGATCGCACGGCTCGCCAAAGACGCCGGAATGAAGTACATCGTCATCACGAGCAAACACCATGACGGGTTTGCCATGTACCATTCCAAGGCCTGCGATTTCAACATCGTGGACGCCACGCCTTGGAACAAAGACCCGATGAAGGAACTGGCAGCCGCCTGCCGCGAGGAAGGCCTTGGCTTCGGGTTCTACTACTCTCACAACCAGGACTGGACCTTCCCGGGCGGCGGGAACGGCCCGAAGACCGATGCCAATGGGAATCCGGCGACATTTGACGACTATTTCACCAAGAAGTGTCTGCCGCAGGTCAAGGAGATCACAAGCAAGTATGGACCGATCGAGATTGTCTGGTTCGATACACCTGGCAGGATGCCGAAACACTACGTGGAACAACTCGTCAAAGTCGTTCGCGAGAACCAACCCCATGCACTTGTTTCAGGACGAGCCGGGCATAACCTTGGGGACTACCAGACGCTGGGCGACATGGAAGTGCCTCACCAGAACGTCGCGGGCATGTGGGAAAGCGTCGACACCACCAACGATTCCTGGGCCTACGCCTGGTACGATGAGCACTGGAAATCGCCCAAGGAGATCTTGCACCGACTGATTGCCTGCGTTGGACGGGGCGGAACCTACATGCTCAATATCGGCCCGCGCGGCGACGGCACCGTGCCAGAGCGAGCCGCTAGCTCGCTGCGCAAGGCCGGAGAGTGGATCCGTCGTTATCCGCAAGTGGTTTATGCCGCCGACGCCTCGCCATGGCAGCACGCTTTGCCGTGGGGGGATGTGACGCGCCGCGGAAACAAGCTCTATCTGGTCGTGTTCGAGTGGCCGGCCTCCGGTAAGCTCTATCTGCCGGAACTCAAGACACCGATTACCTCGGCCCGCCTACTAAAGGGAGACCGGTCTGCGCCCTTACACCATGACGTCTCCTCAGGTTGGACGATCTTGCAGCTTCCGCCCAGCGCGCCGGAGAAATTGGCGTCGGTGATCGAACTCGAGTGCGATGGCCCCCCCGAGGCCGACCCCGCCTGGGGCATCGATCCGAATATCGGCGCCGAGATCCTCGCTGAGTTCGCGACCGTCGAGGGAGCCGAGCAAGAAGAAAAACGCTGGATGGAGAAATTCGGCGAGTGGAAGGGCGTGGTTCACGTGCAACAGTGGCAGCCCGGCGGCAAGGCTACCTGGGAAGTCCAGGTTCTGAAACCGGGCGACTACTGTGTCCATCTCACGTACGCCGGCGAAGGCCGCCTTGTGTGGGGCGTCGACGTCGAAGGCGGCGAGCACATTCAGAACCAGCAGAACTCGTCGCACAACTATCAAGAGTTCCCCATCGGCTGGATTAACTTCCCCGCGCCCGGAAAGTACCGGGTAAGCGTGTCATGTCTGGAGGGCGAGACGAAGACGGCAAGCCTCAAGGCGATCCGCTTCGCGCCCGCCCCGTGAGGCGGGCGGGCAACTCGGCGCCTATCGCCCGGCGACCTTTACGGATATTTGAGTAGACAGGAGCTGTGCCGTGACTTCAAAACGCTTGATCAACGGCCTCATCGCCGTCATCGGACTTCTCATGTCGTGCTCTCTGGATTCCCCTGCCCAGGAAGCACTTGCCGCTTCCCCGACAAGCAAGGGCACAGCACCGAGGCCTGCCTATCCCGAATTCAATTGGGATCACATCCCTCTCTATATGCACATCCGCAAGGCGAAGTCCTATACCGACGAAGAAATCGCGTTCTTGGCCAAGTTCCCGTTGATCACCTTCGAGAAAGCGAACGGCCACGAGGACCACGGCTCGGTTGAAGCGGGCACGTTGATCGCGGCTCGGGCGGTGAAGAAGGTCAACCCAAAGACAACGATCCTCTACTACCGCAACGTCATCGTCCACTACGGCGGCTACGCGGCCAACAAGGGGCTCGAGCAAATCCCCGGAGCGTTCCTGGAGGATGAGAAGGGCAACACGAAGCTTGTACGCAATCGCGTCGAAGCGTACGACCTCTCCAACCCGGACTTGCGTGCTTGGTGGGTGGACGCATGCAGCGGCATGACCGCGGATCCGGCCATCGACGGCGTCTTCCTCGATGGCAACATCAAGGCCTTGGAGCCGGGATACCTCGCCCGGCAGATCGGCGTCGCAAAGAAGCAACAGACGATGGACGGCTACCATTTGATGATGAAGCAAACACGCGAAGCCATCGGCCCCAACGAACTGATGGTCGCCAACATCCTCCGGGCTCGCTTCGAGAGCGCTGGACTTGAGTATCTGGACTACTTCGACGGGTCTTACCTGGAAGGGTTCTTCCACAACGTAGGCGGCGCCAGTTATGAGGAGTATGTGGCCAAGGGCATCGACGCCATGCAGAAGGCCGCACGCCAGGGCAAGATCATCGCCTTCAGCACTGCGTTTGCCACGCCCAGGAACACGAGCACTTTGGGCATCGACGAGGGACACGCGACTGTCGGATCGGATGCGCAGGCCCATGCGCGCCTCACCTATCCTCTGGCCATCTTCCTGGTCTGCGCCGAGAAGTACAGCTACTTCCGTATCCACGAGGGGTACTCGGCCAACGAGAACGATCGCTGGATGCGCTGGCTCCCGGAATATGACCGCCCCCTCGGTCCTCCCAGCGGCCCGGCAACGAAGGACGGCTTTCGCTATTCCCGCTCCTTTCGGCATGCAACCGTTCAACTCGACATCCAGAATCGAACAGCCCACATCCAATGGCAACCGGCGGCGACAGGCAGCGAGTAATTTCCTGCGACTCTTTCGTCAGGGTCTTCTTCAGACGATCCCTTGCGGGAGCTCTGTCAACGACTTGCCTCACGGCGGCGTCGCCTTCGGACTGGCTGCCGGCCCGAGTTCTGAGGTCTTGCTTTCCATCGCGCCGCGTTCCTTTGTCAAGAGGAACCGGTCGAACTCGAAGCCGTCCTCCCGCATCGAAAACATGATCGTGTGAAGCCCCGGCCTGTCGACATCAAGCCAAATCTTGCCTAGCTCGCCGCCGTGCTGCTGGGCCGTCCGTTGACGCGAATCCCATTGCCACTCGCCGTGCTTGCCCGTCCATTGCATCCGCTGTCCTGAGGCGGGCCACGCGCCGTCGAGCCCCACGTGCAGGCCGTTGTCCTCGGACCCGGTGCAGCACGTCCGCACCCAAACGTAGTAGCGCCCCGGCTCCGTGAAGATCACCGGGTAGTACAGCACGCTGCACTGCCCCGCCACGTCCGAGAAACTGACCCCGTGGACCAGCGGATCGCCATGGGTTCTCCGCGTGTCAGGCAAAATCTCCAGGTAAGCCTCGCCGCCGGCGCCTTCGGCATGGTTTGGATCGGGATCCGGCTTGATGTCGGGCGTTGTGTCCGATGTCGTCAGATGCCACGTCCGGTGGTCTTGGCGATCGACGGCGTCGAAGTCCTCGGCCTCGACGACAATAATCCCGTCCGACTGCTTATGCACCTTCTTCGCCCGGGTCGGATCGTAGGTGAACTCAAAGGGCGGGGCCGGCTTGGACGCCTTGGCCGCTTTCGCAGCGGCCGCTTCGGCGACTTTCGTGTAGCGGCCGTCCGGATCCTCGGCCGCAATGAGCAATTCAGGGGCGACGTTGCTTTCCGACGAGCCAAACCAAATGTCGTTGCCGCCGTCGGCCAACTTGAGCACTACCGAGTACGTGCCGTTGCCCTGGAACAGCGATGTCACGGGGATGGCGACCGATCCGCCCGTCACCGGTCCGGAATGCTCTCCCACGACCTGGCCCGCGGCCGGGGCAGACGATTTGTCGAGCGTCGTGTCGGTCCAGTCCGCGTGCGATCCTCGATGCGCCTTGAGCGTTCCACCGCCGGAGTCGCCGTTTACGGTCAGCTTGAGTTCTGCCTCGAGGATCTTTGGCGGCAGATCCTTTAGTTCAAACTTCATATAGGCAATTCGCCGACCGCCCTCCACTTTGAGCCACTGGTTGTTCAGCGGAACGCCGCCCTCCAGATAGGCGTCTGCCGTGGGACGAAAAATGCGGGTGAATCTCGGCGAGAAGGGCTCAACCGTGATCTTCACCGTATCGCTGCCGTCGTGTTCACCGTCGGTCGCAGTCAGTCTCAAGAGGTACGTGCCGGCGCCGGTAAACGCAACCTTGGTTGACGCCGAGCTATCGTCCTCAAAGCGAACCTTCTCTGCTCCGGCGTTTGCGGTCCATCGGCACGTCGCGGCGCCGCCCGGCTTTCCGTCGTCGCTCAGCGAGCCCGCCAGTTCCACCGAGACGACATTCCCGTCGCGCGGCAGCATGACCGTCTGGTCCGTGCCGGCGCTTACGCTGGGAGGATAATTGCGATCCGGATCGCCCGGGCGCAGGATCGCCAGCCAGTCTTGATCCTTGTCGCGAGGCGGTTGACCGATCAGTCGTTTCCCGCCGCCCGTCACAGCGGCAGCCGAACCGGTCGACGGCGGCCCGCCGTCGCGCGGGTTGAACCACTGGATCTCGAATACGCCGTCGACATCCGACAGGTCGAGGGTCGTCTCGCCGCCATTCTTCACATACACAAGGTAGAGGCGTCCTGGCTGACACAGGCAGTACGCGTCTCGTCGCGAGAGTCGCTCGTTGGCGTTGGCCATATCCCAGAACGGGATTTCGTGGGCGGCGAAGAACTCCAAAGCAATGCGGCTTTGTTTCCACATCTTCTCCCGCACCCGGTAGTCCTGGCAGGTCAGGTCGCTGTGCGGATGCCGGTAACCGAAATACCACTCGACGCCGGCCCCGCCCGCCATCAGATTGCCCCAGAGGGCGTTTTTGCGGGGATTGTCCCGAGTCGGATCCTCGGAGTCGGTGATCAGCGCGTGCGAGGCGTCGCCCGGCTCATCGCAGGCCACCACCCAGGGTCTGCCCGACTCGACTGACCGCCGGAGATAGTCGAGCGTGCGGTGGTGGACATTGCCGAAGTCGGCCCGGTTCGTCTGCAGCGAGAAGCCCGTCAGGTGGGAACCGCCCGCATCGGGCGATCCTAACAGGTCGTAGTGGTTGTCGCCGTTGTGGATCACGATGTGGTGCTTATAAGGGTCGTGGGTCCAGAAGTACTCGGCCCAGTCTTTCTTGTCCTGCGTCGTGGGGTCGCTGTTCAAGCCGACCTCTTCACCCAGGTTCCAGTTCAGCGCCGGATGATGAGCGAATCGGGCGATCAGTTCGCGATAATAGAGCTTGCGATGAGGCCCGAGTTCCGCGTCGTCCAGCAAGTGGACATTCTCCGCCTCCTGGGTCTTGAAGTGGAGGTACATCCCCATCTTCGCGCCGTGGCTGAAAACGATCTCCCACTGGTCCATCCGCGAACAATCGATCCGCTCGCGCTCATCGTAGCCCGTGTAGGGAAAGACGTTTCGATCGTCGCCCTCAATATTCATGGTCAGGAAGCTGAACGAATTGAGCCCCTGCGAGGCAAGGTAGTTGATCACCCCGATGATGCCCTTGCCCTTGCCATCCTGCCAGGTCGGATCGCCTTGCCGCCAATCCTGAACGTGGGGTCCCCAATCTTTGACAAGGTTGTCCTTTTGGCCGTCGGTCTTGAATTCACCGTCGAAATCCCTGTAGGCCAGGAAATTCTCCGGCGCGTCAACGCCCGCCTTCAGGAAGTACTCGCCGGTTCCGGCGAATTGAAGGTGGTGCTTCCCGACGTAGTCCAATCGGCCTCGGCCACGCAGATCGCGACCTGTCTTGTCGGTCTTGGCGACCTCGAAGCTCCCACGCAGTCCGTCGACCGAAGCCACCGGCGATCCTGCGTCCTCATCGTCCGAGATCGCCACGCCGGGCCCCTTGCGGAACGAGACCGCGTATGTCCATTTGCCGACCTTGTCGGGCGAGAAATGAGCCCGCCACTTGTTGCCCGACGTGGCCGACGTGTTGGCCGCGTCACCATCGGCAGCAAAGTAGCCAGGCACGTTGTAGGACACCCCAGTCTCCCCATGACGGAACGCCACCTGCAGACGGTAATCCAGAAACGGATTGGGGTCGCCGTCTTCCGATGCTTGAGGGCCGTCCAACGTGAGCGTCACCTTGTGCCACTGCAGCAGTTCGCCGTCCAGCGAGGCGGCATCGCTGATTGCCGGCAATTGCCCGGAAATCACGAGAAATCCAGTCCAACAGATTACCAATGCAAGAATTCGCTTCATCGTTGTTTTCTCCAAAGTCACAGCGCAAACTGCACTCCCCAAAAGGTCGGCCTCAGCAGCCCCCCACGCAGGAGCGTTGTTCCCTCGCCCCCCACAGAAGACGGACGCCTGCAACGGAACGCCTCGGACAACCTCCGCGATAGCGATTATCATCCGTGGGACTGCCGGATGCAATGGAACCTCTTCGATCGATCAATGCGACTATCATGGGGGGAGCATGTCACGAGCCGGCAAGCGGTCTTTCGGCTGCCTTACCGGCCGCCCGTCCGGAACCTGAACCAGAATGCCCCGTCGTTCAACGCCCCCGCCCGTTTGCCGCCCAGAGTGATCCACTGTCGGTCGCTCAACAGGAAGTAAGTTCTATTCGGTTCCAGACGCGGAAGGTCGTCAAAGGTGACGCATCGCGTTCCTTCAGCAGGATGCCCGGGCTCTGGATCGGCTTGCCACAAGACCCGGTTCGGGGCGCTAACGGCGTAGAGCCGGATGGTCTTCCCTTCTGAGTCGGCGAAGCTGATTGGCTGAGTGAAATTGAAAGTCAGGTCCGTGTCGAGCGGCACATCCGTGGCTCCTTGCGGAGGAGTTGCGGATTCGAAGGACGGCATGACCATTCGCACGCGGTGGAATCCCCATCCCTCCGTGTGGTCCCGCAGGGGCATGCGCCAGGAAGGCGGCATGGCCGTATGATCTTCTGCGAACTCGAACCAGCGATCGTTCAGCATTTGAAGGCGGCCGGGCATTTCGGCAGCCAGGTCGTTCGATTCGGCCGGGTCGTCCGCCACGTTGAACAGCTTCCATGCGCCGTCACTGATGCTCGATATTTTCCACTCCCCTTGCACCAGGCCTTTGCCGGTGAAGTTGAACGCCCAGAAGATCTCATCGTGGATGGCTCGCTCGGAAAGTGATGAATCGCGCCACAACGGAAGCATCGACCGTCCGTAAAGCGGCGCAAGCAGCCGATCACCGTCTTTTGCTGGATAGGAAGCACCGGCCAGTTCGAGGAACGTGGGATAGAGGTCCGTCACGTGCAGGCGTTGCGACAGGATGCTCCCCTGCAGGCATTGAAGCCCATGCGGCCAGCGGACGATCAACGGCACCGAAACACCGCCCTCGAAGGCCGACGATTTGTACCAGCGGAACGGTGTGCATTTGAGGTAGGCCCAACCGGTGGCGGCGTAGGGGTGGCCGCCCGGCTCCCAGGGCGTTTCCAGGTGATAGGTGCGAATGTCGCCATTGCCGTAATCGCCGCCGTTGTCGGAGAAGAACACCACGAGAGTGTTCTCTTCGAGCCCACGTTTCTGAAGATGATCCAGGAGTCGGCCGATATTCTCGTCCAGCCGATCGACCATTCCGGCGAAGGCCGCCATGCGTCGGCTCTGGATGACCTGCATCTCCTTCGGCAATTCGCTCCATCGTGGAACTTCCGCATCGGCCTGGGTCATGACGTACCGATCGTCAATGAGCCCCATGTCCATCTGCCGATCAAATCGCCTCTGCCGCAACACATCCCAACCCGCCCTATATCGATCGTAGTACTTCTCCACGTTCTCACGTGGCGCGTGCAGGGGACTGTGCGGCGCATTGTAGGCCACGTAGGTGAAGAACGGCTTTCCCTGTTCGACAGCCGAATCGATCCGTGCGATGGCGTCATCGGTGAAGGCGTCGGAACTGTACCAGCCTGGTTCGACCGACGCGGGCGGCCGGCGATCGTGTTGAATCGCAGGCTTTCCGGCCGCGCGTCCGGTCCAGGAATCGATCTGGCCATGGAGGAATCCATAAAAACGGTCAAAGCCGGCGTCCAGCGGATTGCCCGGCTGGTGCCATTTGCCGGTGAGCGATGTCGCGTAACCCGCCTTTCTCATCAACCGGGCCACGGGCAGCGACCGGCGATACTCATCGGACTGGCAATGCGTGTGGCCCGTCATCAAGCTGGTCCGCGTGACGACGCACATTGGATTGACGTGAAACTGTGAGAACCGGGCGCCTTCCGCAGCCAACCGGTCGAGATTCGGTGTGTCGATCTCGCCACCGTAGCAGTCAAGGTCGGAGTAGCCCAGGTCGTCGGCAACGATCAACAGGATGTTCGGACGCGATTCGGCCGCGTTCACGTCCGAACAAGCGGCGAGGCAGGCGGCAGCAAGTAGCAAAGCGGACGATTTCATGGACAATTCTCTCATTCAACATGATTGAGCAATGTGCTCGCGTTCAGACGAAACTACAAGTATACTCGCTAGTCGGCGGACGATACAGTTCCGCCACCGGGCGCCTCGTCCGGCAGGCGGACAGAAACAATCGACCTGTTCGACCCTCCCCTCTAGGAAAGAAACAACCGTGAAACGAAGCCGACTCACTTGCGCCATCTGCGTCCTGCTGTCGGCGCAAATAGCGTGCGCCGCAGACAAGACACGGCTCATCATCATGGCGGACATGGGCAACGAGCCTGACGAAGAGCAGCAGATGATCCACATCATTCTGGAAGTGCTGGACGAAAACCAGGAAATCGGCATGTATGATTACCGCCGAGTCGTGCTGAAGGTCATGTGACGCGAAAACGGCGGGGACGCGATGTGTGCAACTGCGGCCAGCCGCCCGCTATTTTGATCTGTTCTTTCTTGGAGGGTTGCGGGGAGCCGGAACCGGTGGCCGCGTCGGACGTTCTTCCTGCGGGTCAAAGAACCGCATGTTCTTTCCAACACGATCGTAGTCGCCGAGGTCGTTCCGCATGGCTTCGGCAAGTGCGAGCAATCGTTCGACAACCTGTGGATTCTGCTCCGACAAATCGGTTGTTTCGCCGATGTCGCTCTCCAGGTCGACAAGGAACGGTTTCTCAAAACCGATTCGATCTGCCGGCGCGATGTGAATATTGCGGCTGAACGGGGCTGCTCCGATCGGCTCCTTCTCTCGTGGCAAATGCAGCTTCCACTTTCCCTGACGTACGGCCTGCAGATGGACCCGTAGGTAATAGAAATACGCCTTGTCCGGATTGGCCTTGTCGAATTCGCCGCGGAAGAGGTGCCGAATGTCTTCGCCGTCGATGACGCGGTCGGACGGAGCCTCGGCGCCGGCGAGAGCGCAAAACGTCGGCATGACGTCCATGGTTGTGGCGATGCAGTCGCATGTCGTATCGGCTGGCACACGGCCTGGTCCCCAGAGAATCGTGGGCACGCGAACTCCGCCTTCAAAGGTCGACACCTTGCCGCTTCGCAGCGCCCCGGCTGAACCGCCATGGTCACCCGGCCGGTGTCCGTCCGCCAGGGCTTTGTTCTTGATCAACCACGGGCCGTTGTCGCTCGTGAAAAGAACATACGTGTTCTCGGCCAATTTCGTTTCGTTGAGCGCATCCAGGATCCGACCGACGTTGAAGTCGATCTCTTCGATCACGTCGCCGTAGAGCCCCCGCCCGCTCTTGCCCTTAAACCTCGGAGACGCATCAAGACGCGTGTGCGGCATCGTGTGCGGAATGTACACGAAGAACGGCTGCGCTGCGTTCTTCTTGATGAAGGCAATCGCCTCGTCGGTGTAACGTCGCGTCAACGTCGCCATGTCCGAGGCGGGCTCGATCAGTTCTTCATTTCGGTACAGATTCGCCACACGATCGTTGCTGGTGGGCGTTCCATAGAAGTAGTCGAACCCCTGACGGGTCGGGAACAGGTCCATGAAGAAACCCGATTGCGCGTGTTTCGCCAGATCCCATTTGCCGAAACACGCTGTAGCATATCCTTTCGTCTTCAGCACTTCGGCGATCGTGATTTCGTCCGCATGAAGAATGGGATGGACTTGCTTGGTGTTGCCTCGCTCTGCCACTCGCATCGGATAGCAACCGGTCATCAATGCCGCCCGCGAAGGCCCACAGATCGGCTGAGCGTAGAAGCTAGTGAACTTCATGCCCTCCTTCGCCATCGCATCGAGCCGTGGCGTGCGCATGTCGGGCGCTCCGAAACAGCCGACGTCCTGGTAACCCTGGTCGTCGGTGAAAATGATCACGAAGTTCGGCCGAGCTTGCGGAGCTTCAACCGATTCCGCAGACAGTTGCGTAACGGAGAACATGGCCGCAGACGCTGCAACTAGAGTCAGGTGCGTGCTGGTTGCCATTCGGGCGTTCCTTGTTGTGTGCGTCAAACGTCGATATGGATGCGCTACTTATTCAGAGATTCAGGGTATTCCGTCAGCACTTTCGCATCGAACTGAAAGTCGTCGACGGTGACGTGTCCCCAACCGGTTGTTGAATTATCGACGACTTTGATGAACATCTTCTTTCCGGCATAAGGATCCAGGTCCCACGCTGCATTCTGCATGACCTGGTCGTTGACGCCTCGGGCAGATTGAACCTCTTTGCCGTCGGCCGTGCATAATGCGGCGTAGATAGACCGACCGCGGCCACCACCGATCCGAAACGTCATAGTTCCGCCTTCGGGAACGAACAGAGGCGATACGATCACGCCGGTCTGGCTGTCCATGCCTTTCGCGGCATCAGCCGAGGCTTCAAGCGTAGTCAGATAGTACTTCCCCTGCTTGTTGTATTGCCGTCTGTTATGAAAGAACTCGATTCGGCTTCCAGCCTTGGGAACGTCCAAAGGCAAAGTAACAGCCGCCCGATCCCTGTCCGCCATCGCGTAGATGCGTTGTACCGCTCCAGTAGAAGGGGTAATTGGTTTCACCTTGAGCATCGCGAATCGGTGTCACGCGGAACATCGGATCGATTGCCGCCGAATTGGTTGTGTCGGGGGACCGCGTGTAATCGACGATGCTCTGCAACTCCTTGATGTTTGGCAGCCGCCAATCGTCGTGCCCGGCATATTCCAGGTTCTCGGCCCACTCAAGCGCCTGTTCCCAATTCAACTTGCCGTCCTTGGATTCTCCGGCTTTCAGATGCCCGCTGTCCAACTGCATCCATGTCAGGCCGGTCGCTTTGTCAGTAATCGTTCCGTCGCCGTTATCGCGGAACTTGTTCCTGCCGTAGTCGGAATTGCCGCGAACATAGAAGACGAAGAATCCTTTCGCTCCTCTGCCCGGTCGAGTGGCTCCGGCGGGATAGCCCTTGATGCGACCATCGGCGAAATTCACGCCAAAGACGGTTTCGTCGCCGTGCATTGTCGTGCTGACGTATTTCGTTGATGTCGCCATTTGCGAATCGATGATTCGTTCGCCCTTGGCCGGATCTCCATACGAGAAATCGAAATACTCGGTGTCGATGAACGGTTTCAAGCCCGTGGTATCCGTCAACATCGGATTGACGTCCTCGCCGTAGAACATAATCAGCGAGTACATTTCTTTGATGCTCGGCAGTCGCCAGTCGTCGTATCCGCCAACTCGGCAGGTAGACGCACCCGCGATCGCTTCTTCAAGAGTCTTCTTGGGACCGGGATCCTTCTGCCACATGAGACCGGTCACCAAGTCCGTGACCGTCCCATCCCCATTATCTTTGTATGACGGCTGGTTTCCCTGATACTGAGCGTCCTGACCAAAGAACGGCTCGCCGCTCTTGGGGTAGACGATCTCAGAACGGTCATCGTAAGCTCGATCCTGCCCCGTATCGACGATGGGATAATTCTGGCCTACGGAGAGCGAGTTGGAACACGTGACGGTCAACGCGAAAAGCGACGCCGTTAAGATTCGATTTTGATAGTTCATCGTTTTCTCCGCTGTATGGACTGTGAGTTCGCGGGCATCAAGTGAATCTCACTTTCGATTCCCATGAGCATGAATCTCGTGACTCGCGTCGCCAGCAATTCGACCTCTTCGACACTGGCCGGTTGTTTGTGATAGGCATCTGAACCAAACCATGCGCCTCGACAGAGCGCGAGTACGCATGTTTCATAGAAAGTGACAACCGTATCCGGTGTCATCTTACCGAGCAATTCGCGCAATACGCTTAACATCTCGCTCCGGTTTGCCCGATGGTGTGCCGCAACGATATCGTCGACGAACCCCGTCGGAGTGACTTGTTCCTGAATACGCAACCGGGCTAGGCACCGGCCGGCTCCATCGCCAGAATGTCGGCTCAACAACGCCCGAATGTGTGCCTCGAAACGTGCGGCTGGCGTACAATCGGAAGTCAGATTTCCCGACACCGGATTCTCCCGAGAGACGGTGTCCAGTAGGTGTTGCCATACGGCCCGATAAAGCGAGCGCTTGTCGCCGAAATGGTGGTTGATTGCTGCCCTGTTTACACCGACCTCTCCACAGATCATCTGATGCGTTGCATCACGAAAACCTCTCTCACTGAATATCTTGGACGCAACCTCTATGATCTTGCATCGAGTTTGCTTGCCATCACATCGGATGCGCATTCGACGAATTCCCGAAGTAGTTCGCAGGCCCGGAATCTGGAAATATCTTGCACCACCACGTCCCAACACAAGCCAGTCGCGTCGAGTCAGATACTGACATCCCATGTCTTTAATTCAACCGCGCGGTTGATCTAGAGTTTCGGCCACTTTCGATCTTTCTCGAAATTGACCGAACCACATTCCTTCGGCTTCGCACACCCGGTGGGCGTGACATGTGTCGTTCCGGCCCATTCCCGTGGGCGGCCGAAATGCCTCATGTCGACAACACATGAGTCGGATACGGTCGGACACAGTACGCTCTGACGATACCGACAGCTCACCAACCGGCGCGCTTCAAACAGATCGCGATGCAACTCGACATCAGTTACACGACCGTTGATACGCACGTCGGCCACATCTACAAGAAGCTCAGCGTGCCCAACGCACCCTCTGCCGTCAGCAAAGCCCATCGTCTGGGCATTCTTCCCGGCCACGACTGAGCCAGAATTGGGATGCACACGTCACTCCCGCCAAAGAACGGCGTTGCCATCGTGCAAGATCACGTGCCTGAGTCAGTCAAGATAACCGACTCCGCCCCAAACCACGGGCTTACATGGATTCTCTTTGTCCGAGTCAGTTAGCGGGATCACGACACTGATCCAGAAACCAGGCCTCATTTTTCAATTCCCCGTATTTGCTCAGGCTGGCAGACACATTCCTTCTTGGGGGCATGCGAATTCTGGGCTCAAATGGTGCCACATCACGGGAGATATCCGCGAAAATGCCAATACTGAACCGGCTTCGCCGGGGTTGGACATACAATCGCAGGGCATAGCGGCTTCGGTCGACTGCCCGGCATGCGAGCCACGCTGAGCAATCGCTGTTGCCCCGACAGGATCCACCTCTTGTGGGTGATGGCAACTGGTCCCAGGAGAACCTGGTTGCACTTGACGTGCCTGCAATTCTCCCGAAACTGTAAGTCATGTCAGAAGTTACACGTATTTTGTCGGCCATCGAAGCAGGTGATCCCGACGCGGCTGCGCAGCTTCTCCCTTTGGTGTATGACAAGCTGCGGGAACTGGCCGCCCGGAAGATGGCCCAGGAAAAACCTGGCCATACACTCCAGGCTACGGCGCTGGTCCATGAGGCGTATGTACGGCTGGTTGATGCGGACGAGGCGAGGAATTGGGATTCACGTGGGCATTTTTTTGCTGCTGCAGCCGAAGCGATGCGTCGAATTCTCATCGAAGAGTCGCGACGTAGGAAGAGCCTCAAACGAGGTGGGGATCTCGTGCGTGTCGAGCTTGACGACGCGGCCCAAGAATGCGCCTTCGTGGTGTCCGATGACCTTCTTGCTCTGGATGACGCTTTGACGAAGCTGGCCGAGGTGGATACCGCGGCTGCCAAACTGGTCCAACTTCGCTATTTCGCGGGCCTGACAGTACAAGAGGCGGCTGAAGCCTTAGGCGTTTCAATCAGGACGGCTAACCGTAATTGGGCTTTTGCCCGAGCTTGGCTGCAGCGAGAAATCCAACGCGATTAGCTGATCCGGGAGCGAAATCGTCGATGCGCACTGCAAGTCCCCGTCGCCACCATATTTAGCGGGGAACGAATACCAATATCGGGGCATTCCGCCACATATCCGGACAAGTTGGCATCTTTGGGAGCCGGATTTCGCATATCTTGATGTGCGGAAGTTGTCGCATGTGAGTCGAGTTTCTTGCGACGGATTCAAGGGGCGTGAGGTGGAACGTCGCAGAAATACAGGAACACGTCACCTCGTATTGACCGGGCATCTGCCAAAGATGCTGACGACATGGCTGATAGCTCAGAGAAATCGATTTTCCTCTCGGCGCTCGAGTGCGAATCGCCACAAGAACGTCGGGCCTATCTGAACCAGGCCTGCGGTGCGGATTCGCAAATGCGTCAAGCGGTCGATGACTTGCTGGATGCGCACGAGCAGGCAGATAACATACTCGATTCGGCTCCCGATCCGGTCGGTGTCTTGCGAGCCAACAAGGGGCCGCAATC
Organism: Thermoguttaceae bacterium; assembly: GCA_963674575.2. Lineage (GTDB taxonomy): Bacteria > Planctomycetota > Planctomycetia > Pirellulales > Thermoguttaceae > JAAYAY01. The sequence continues at coordinate 410,522 of CAXXQT010000003.1, read as the reverse complement.
TGACGACAGCATGGCGACACCGAAGGAGACCACGGCCCCAGTTCCAGTTCAGATTACAGAAGGACCGGGAACGGTCATCGGCCCCTACAAGCTGCTAGAGCAAATCGGCGAAGGCGGGTTCGGTTACGTCTTCGTAGCGGAGCAGCAGCACCCCGTACGACGTAGGGTAGCTCTGAAGATTATCAAGCCCGGCATGGACAGCCAGGAAGTAATCGCCCGATTTGAAGCCGAACGGCAGGCCCTGGCCCTGATGGAACATCCCAACATCGCCCAGGTCTACGACGCCGGCACGACGGATACGGGTAGGCCCTATTTCGTTATGGAGCTGGTTCGAGGGATCTCAGTCACGGAGTTCTGCAAGGAGAGCGGAATCCCGATTCGAGAGCGTCTGGAACTGTTTGTCAACATCTGCCATGCCCTCCAACACGCCCATCAGAAGGGCATCATTCACCGAGACCTGAAACCAGCGAACGTCATGGTGACGATGCACGACGGAACACCGGTCGTGAAGGTCATCGATTTTGGCGTAGCCAAGGCAATGAAGGAGCCACTCACTGCCAAGACGATCTACACTCGATTCACTCAGGTGATCGGTACGCCGCTCTACATGAGCCCGGAGCAAATCGAACTGAGTGGGCTCGACGTCGACACGCGTAGTGACATCTACTCGTTGGGCGTGCTGCTCTACGAAATACTGACAGGCACCACTCCCTTCGATCGCGAGCGGCTCAGTTCGGCTTCCTTCGACGAACTGCGGCGCATTATCCGGGAAGAGGAACCACCCCGTCCTAGTTCGCGTCTAACGACGGCACAAGGGCGAGCAGTCACCGTGCCAACCAAACGGGAAATCACGTCAAGAGCGGATTTTGCGGCCGTCCATGGCGATCTCGACTGGATTGTGATGAAGGCCATGGAAAAAGACCGTCGTCGACGCTATGAGACGGCAGCAGGATTGGCGTCGGACGTGCGACATTATCTCAATCAAGAACCGATTGAAGCTCGCCCCCCCTCGCCTTTGTACCGTTTCAGCAAGTTCGCCCAGCGAAACAAGGTCCTTCTTACGACGTCTTCTCTGATAATGGCTGCACTGGTTCTAGGCACGGCTGTCAGCACGTGGCAGGCAATCCTGGCCGTGCGAGCACGCACAGAAGCCGACGCGTTGCGGCAGGAGGCCGTCGACTTCAGTGAGAACCTCAAGCAAGCGAATGTGTTGCTCGATTCGGCCCGCGGCAATACTGACAATGAACGTTGGGCCACAGCGTATCAACAGTACACCAGCGCCATCAAATTGCAGCCTGATCATTATCCTGTCTGGTCTGGACGCGCGAATCTGCTGGTACGACTCGGGCTGTGGGATCGTGCCGCTTCCGACTACGCAAGTGCGTTGAACTTAGGGGCGGCAGCGAACAATCCTGGCTGGTGGGGAGGGGTGCCGCAGTTGTTCTTGCGTGTGGGAGATACTGAGGCTTACCGAGAGGCCTCATCACAGATACTCGCTCAGCACAAGAAATCGTCTGACCCACGGTTTTCACTGATTGCGCTACGCGCCGTGATCATGGATTCTGCCCACACATCAGATATGGAAGACCTGGCAACGCTGTCCGAGACACTGCTCGCCTTGAATCATCACGAGTCGAGAGATCATGGCCCTTTTAGGGCAGAACCCAAGAAGCCTCGCGATGGCCCCCCGAAACGAGACCTTCGGCCGGGCCCGGGACCGCCGCCGGAACGAGACCGCGATGGTCCCCAGCAATTTCGCGTTCCTCGCGATATCCTTCTATATGTGGCCGGACTTGCCCACTATCGCGCCGGCAACGCGGAGCAGGCGATCGAATACCTGCGTGAGTCTGCGAGACCCCATCCTCAAGAACCTTCCGAGGCCGTCGCCTATCCTGTACTCGCCATGGCGTATCATCGCATGGGGCAGTCAGAAGAGGCTCACGCGGCGATTACTGAAGCCCAGAAGGCCTTCGATCGATGGCTCGACGCGATGGAGGAGACATCGGTCGGGGCACCGCCACAGCCGTGGTCCGACTTCATCGAGTTTGATCTCCTCTATGGCGAGGCTGCCAATATGCTCAGCGTTTCGCGATTGAATGAGGATTCTCGTCTTGCCGCCCTGAAGCAACGTGCGCTGAATGCCATCGGGGCGGAGTGAGCCGTCATCTGCCGGCAAATCGTAGCTCGGGCAGCCGTCCGCATCTCTCCAGGCACCACTTCTGCAAGTGCCGACGGCCTGCGGGCGCCGGCCTTTCCCGATCATTCTGAAAGGTCAGCGACTGACCGAAGCGGACCGTCTTCGCCCCACGCAGATCTCACACGATTGCGAGATTCTTGGATTTCTTGGCATCGTTTGGCTCTCAATTTCGCATGATCCTACAGAGCCATCTGTTACCTCGCCATGGGCAATGACAGAGAACCAAACAATAACCATGCCAGCGTTTTCGGAGAGACAGCTAATGCAACACTCGCATCGGCCGAACCGTCGAGGCCTCTTCGCAGTCATCCTCGCCGCCCTATCCCCGTGGCTCGTTTTCAGCGCGGCATGGGCGCAGCCTCCAGGCATGCCCCAGCAGAACCGCGAGTCCGGATTGTCCATCAACGATCCTCAGGCCTTTCAGGGGTACTCGCTTGTGGCGCCCCTAAACTCGACAACGACCTACCTGATCGACATGAAAGGGCACGTTGTCAACAGGTGGGAAAGCGAATTCTCGCTGGGAGCGAGTGCCTACTTGCTGGAGAACGGCCATTTACTTCGTACGGGCGAGGAACACGGCGGATCTATCAACGCCGGCGCACCCGGCGGGCGACTTCAAGAGTTCTCCTGGGAAGGCGAACTTCTCTGGGACTATTCGCTCTCGACCGAGCGCCTGCGACCGCATCACGATATCTGCCCGATGCCTAACGGCAATGTGCTGGTCATCGCCTGGGATAAGAAGACACCTGAAGAGGCAATCGCCGCCGGCCGGATCCCGGAGACGATTCGCGACCAATTTCTGCCCGACTGCGTTCTCGAAGTGCAACCGACCGGCAAAGCGTCCGGCGAGATCGTCTGGCAGTGGCACGCATGGGATCACCTGATTCAGGATGTTGACGAATCGAAGCCGAATTACGGTGAAGTGGCCGAGCATCCTGAACTGATTGATATCAACTTCGGCACGAATGTGATGGCCTCCATGATCAAAGATCCGGAGCAACTCGCCAAGCTCCGGGCCCTCGGATACGTGGGCGGCGGTCGGGACGGCGCTCGTGGGTCAGGTGGTCTCGGCGGTCCTGGTCAGCGTGGCGGCCCACCCATGACCTCCGACTGGATGCATACGAATTCGATCGACTACAACCCCGAGCTCGATCAGATCATGCTGTGCGTCCACGAGTTCAGCGAGGTCTGGATCATTGATCACAGCACCACGACTGAAGAAGCGGCGTCACACCGTGGCGGACGATACGGAAAGGGCGGCGATCTCCTCTACCGCTGGGGCAATCCCCGAGCCTACCGCAACGGCATCAATGCCGACCAGCGATTGTATGCGCAGCATTGTGCCCATTGGATTCCCAAGGGGGTCCCGGGCGAAGGGAACATGCTCGTCTTCAACAACGGCAACGGGCGACCCGACGGCGAGTATTCGTCCGTCGACGAAGTCGTGTTACCGGTTGATGAATACGGCAACTATCTCCGAGAGGAGTACCTGGCCTTTGGGCCGGAGCGTGCTGCCTGGAGCTACTTCGAACCGGAGCAGGGCGCATTTCTGTCGAGGAACATTTCCGGCGCTCAGCGGCTTCCCAACGGCAACACGTTCATCTGCTCGGGTGCGCAGGGTCTCTTGTTTGAAGTAACGCAGGAGAAGGAGACAGTTTGGAAGTACTCGATTCCTGTTGGAATCGACGGCCCCCCTCCGCAACGTGATCCGAGGAATCGGCCGGATCGGGACCAGCGTGGCAACCGGGGCGGTCCGGATGGACTTGGCGGCCCTGGAACCGATCCGCCAGGTTTCGGACCTCCAAGGCCTGACGGCAACCGGCCGAACGGCACTGGTGCTTCTGACAGACAGGACGCGAGAGACGATCACCCGCATGGACCGGACATGGCCAATCGTGATCGCGGACCAGGCAGACCTGATGACAGGCATGGCGGCCCGGGCGGTCGTCCTGGCGACGGCCCCGGAGGCCCCGGCGGCATATTCACCTGCAATCGATACGGTCTCGAACATCCCGGCATTGCAGACAAGGAGATCAAGCCTGGCGACGACTTGCTTGAACTGATTGGCGCTCACAGTCAGACACGCCGCCCCGAGGAACCGCGCTGATGCCTGCCCGAAGTATCACTACGTCGAATGAAACAATGAAACGCACTCTGCCGCTCCACAGTATCGTCGTCTCCGCGGTCTTGCTCGTCATGCTGCTGCCGACACCGGCGTGGGCCTACATCGGGCCCGGAGCGGGATTCGCACTGGCCGGATCGTTCCTCGCTGTGTTTGGAGCCTTCCTGTCGGCCTTGTCGATGGTTTTGTTCTGGCCGATTCGCCGACTGGTCCGGTTGCTGTTTCGGCGCCGACCGCCCGGAAAGATACGTTTTCGGCGTGTCGTAATCCTCGGCCTGGACGGTTTTGACCATCGATTGGCCGAGAAGTTCATCGAAGAGGGCAAGCTGCCCAACCTGGCAGCGCTTCGCGACCGGGGAGACTTCAAGCCGCTCCGTAGCACGCTGCCGCCAATTTCTCCCGTGGCCTGGGCAACCTTCCAGACCGGCGTGAATCCCGGCAAACACAACATCTTCGATTTCCTCACGCCCGATCTGCGAACCTACCAGGCGAAGCTCAGCTCGGTGGAGATTCGTTCGACGCAGCGTCGGATCGGTTGGGGCCCCATCTCGATTCCAACCAGAACGAAATCGGACGTACGACAACTGCGCAAGAGTCAACCCTTTTGGAGCATTCTCAGCCGCTTTGGCATCTTCAATTGCATTCTGCGGGTGCCGATCACGTTTCCGCCCGAGAAGCTGCGGGGAGTGCAACTGTCCGCCATGTGCGTGCCCGACCTCCGAGGAACTCAGGGAACGTTCTCTCACTACACAACGCGGACTCCTGATGGAAAAGCGAAGACCGGCGGTGAGGTTCACCACGTCCAGCGTGACGGCAACACCATCCGCTGCGAACTGCTTGGCCCCCCCGATCCCTCCCAGCCAGACCAAAGCCCTATCCGTTTGCCCTTCACCGTAACGGTCCAAGCCGGCGGGCAGGCGACACTGAAGATCAACGGAAACACCCATCTTCTCCAGGAGGGACTGCACACCGATTGGATTCAGGTGCGTTTTCGCGCCGGCTTGGGCAGATCGGTTTGCGGTATCTGCCGCTTCTTGCTTCTCGGCACAGAGCCCGACCTCGAACTCTATGTGACGCCCGTCAACATCGATCCCGAAAACCCGGCGATGGCGATCGGCTATCCGTCGGTCTACCCCGTCTACCTGGCGAAACGCCAGGGTCCGTATGCAACCTTGGGGCTGGCCGAGGATACGTGGGCCCTGAGCGAGGAGGTCCTCGCAGACGAGCACTTCGCACGGCAATGCACGGACATCGAAAGCGAGCGGGAGTCGATGTTCTTCGATGGGCTCGAGAAGGTGCCCAGTGGCCTGTGTGTCTGTGTGTTCGACGGCACGGACCGCACGCAGCACATGTTTTGGAGATACCTCGACGAGGACCACCCGGCTCGCCCGGAGGAAGTCCCCACGGTACACCGCCGAGTCATTGAGGCACTTTATCAGCGCATGGATCAACTGGTCGGTCGGACCATGGCCAGATGCGATCGTGAAGATGAACTGCTCATGGTCGTCTCGGACCACGGGTTCACGTCGTTCCGTCGGGGCATCGATTTGAACCGCTGGCTGGAAGCGAACGGTTACCTTGTCGTCGATGACGCACGACGTGATGAAGAACACCTTGCCGGTGTCGACTGGTCGCGTACGCGGGCCTTTGCCATCGGGCTGAGCGGGATCTTTCTGAATCTTGCCGGCAAGTTCGAGCATGGCATCGTTGATCCCGACGAGGATGCCGAACGACTGCGTGACGAGATCCAGCAAAAGCTTACCGGCCTGGTTGACGACGCTGATGGCACGACGGCCATCAAGCGTGTCTACCAGGCTCTCAAAGCGTATCGAGGTCCGTACAAGGGACAGGCGCCGGATCTGATCGTGGGCTACGAGTCTGGCTACCGTGTTGCCTGGGAGACGGCCATCGGCCGGACCAGCGAAGCCATCTTCCACGACAATACCAAGGCTTGGAGCGGCGACCATTGTGTCGATCCCTCCGTCGTCCCAGGCGTTCTGTTCTGCAACCGGAAGATCGAAGCGGAACAGGTTCGCCTGCTGGATATCGCCCCCACCGTGCTTGACCTGTTCGGAATAGCAAAACCCGACTACATGGATGGTCGCGCGTTTGATATCGGTGGGCCAAATGGTTCCGCCTCCGAATGTGTCCATGACGACGAAGAAGACCTTGAACTCGAATCGCAGGTAGCGTAATGGCCGGCTCGAATACCGACGGACTTGGACGAAGGAAGTTTCTCAAAGGTGCTGCGGTAGCCGCAGTCGGCGCCGCTGGCTTGGTGGGTGGCGGCTATTGGCTGGGCAGGAACCGGCGGGCATCACGCAGCGTTGGCAAGAAGGTTATTGTCATCGGTATCGACGGCATGGATCCGGGTTTGTGTGCTGACATGATGAAGCAGGGACTGCTGCCGAACCTTGCCAGGATGAGCGCTGCCGGTGGATTCAGCCCTTTGGGAACGAGCACGCCCCCGCAGAGTCCCGTGGCCTGGGCCAATTTCATCAACGGGGCGGGCCCCGGCTCCCACGGGATCTTCGATTTCATCCACCGTCATCCCCACGATCCCTGCACGCCGTTCTATTCGGCGGCTGAAACACTGCCGGGCGAGGGAGGCTGGGAGATCGGCGACCATCGCCTCCAACTTGATTTTTGGCCCGTCAATCATAAACAGCCCGAAACGGTTTTGAAACGCCAGGGGGTGCCCTTCTGGGACTATCTCGACGCGGCCGGTGTTCCTTCCACATTCTACGACCTGCCTTCGAACTACCCACCAAGCCCGTCCAAGCACGGAAACCACCGGTGCCTATGCGGAATGGGAACGCCTGACATGCAGGGCGGCTATGGAACTTACCAACACTTCAGTGAGGATGGTCCCACTGAAACCGTCGACGACGGCGGTGGCATGCGAACACGATTGACTTTTGACGGCGATTCGGCGTCGGCGCAACTCGTCGGGCCGGAAAACAGCATGCTCAAAGTTCCCGAGCCAGTCACCGTCGAGTTTGAGGTCCATCGCGATACACGATCCAATGCCGCGATGATCGAACTTCAGGGTGAGAAGATCCTGCTCGAGCCGGGCACCTGGAGCCGATGGCTCCCGGTCGACTTCGGCCTTTCCACGCCGTCCCCGTTACCTACACAACACGTGCATGGAATCTGCCGCTTCTACTTGCAGGAGGTGGCGCCCAATTTTCGACTCTACGTGACTCCGGTGAATGTTGCCCCCTCGAATCCGGCCGTCCAGATCTCTGAACCGCCCGACTTCGTTGAAGGAATTTCGGATCAGTTGGGCATGTTCTACACAACCGGTTTTCAGGAGGATCACAAGGCCCGGTCCAATGGTGTCTTTACCGACGACGAGTTCCTCAAGCAGGCCACCATAGTCCTGGAAGAGCGACTTGCACTCTTCGAGTATGCGGTCGACGACTACGAAGACGGACTGCTCTTCTTCTATTTCTCCAGTGGCGACTTGCAATCGCACATCTTCTGGTGGAACGGCGACGATCCCCATCCGACGCGTTCCACTGCGGAGACACAGAAGTACTTCGGTCACCTCAGGCAACTATATCAACGTCTGGACGCCGTTGTGGGAGACCTGAATGACAGGTACGGGGGCAAGGCAACCATCTTCGTAATGAGCGATCACGGATTTGCCAATTTCGGCCGGCAATTCAACCTGAATTCCTGGCTGCGAGACTACGGCTACCTGAATCCGCGCAGCTGCTCATCGATCCTCGTCGACGGCGACTGGTCACGTACCCGGGCATACGGTCTGGGAATCAATGGGCTCTATCTCAATCTGAAGGGCCGCGAACAAGAAGGAATCGTCGAACCGGGTGAAGAACAGGAGAAACTGACCCGTCAGCTCATCGCCAGGCTCCAGGCGGCGCGCGACTACAACGGCAACCGGGTCATTCGGCAGGTCTATCGAACGGATCAGGCCTACCAGGGCACGGCAACCGAACTGGCGCCGGACTTGATTATCGGCTACGCCCGGGGCTATCGCGCATCGTGGGCAACCTGCCTCGGCGAATTGACGTCCGACGTGCTGATGGACAACGATTCGGCCTGGAGCGCCGACCACTGCGCCGACGCCCTCGACGTTCCCGGAATGCTCTGCTGCAATCACGCATTTCGTGCAAAGCAGCCCAGCTTGACCGATCTCGCGCCGTCGATTCTTGCCGAGTTTGGCCTGCCGACGCCGAATTCCATGAGCGGGAGAAGTATCTTTGCCTCGTAAGGCGTATTCCCTGCCGTCTGAGAAAAGGAAAGGTCAACATGAAGATCACAATAGACGCAAGTTTGTACGAACGTGCCGTCAAGGCTTCGGCCGCAGCCGGCTACAGCAGCATCGACGAGTTCATCGCACACGTCATCGAGACCGCGGTCAAACGGCTCGACGTTGAAGATCCAGAGGAACAAGTGGCGGACCAGCTTCGCGGTCTTGGTTATATCGAGTGAGACTGCAATGACGCATATCATATTGTGGCTGAATACACTGGCCAACGCGATCGCCGAGTATGCGTTGGCGCCACTCGCTGTCCTTCCCGGCTGGTGTTCCGCAACGCTGGTGGCGGTTGTTACGGGCGTGCTCATGCTTCTGATCTTCAAGTACACATCGAATCAGAACGCTGTCAAACAGGTTCGCAACGGTATTAAGGCCAACCTGCTGGCGCTATCGTTGTTTCAGGACAACGTCGTTGTCAGTCTTCGCTGTCAGGCGCGAGTTCTTGCCGGCGCGTTTCGCCTGCTTCTATTGGCCGTTGTTCCCGTCGTCGTGATGACTGTGCCCATGTGTCTGCTGCTCGCACAATTGGCCCTGTGGTATCAGGCCAGGCCGCTGCATGTGGACGAAGAGGCGGTCTTGACCGCCTATCTCGCTGAAAACCTCGAGGAAATTCCCGACGTGCAACTGGACGCCCTGCCGGGTGGCGAAGTGAATATCGGTCCCGTGCGTGTTCCCAGCAAACGCATTGTCTGCTGGAGTATCCATGCACGCGAAGCTGGCACGCATGAGTTGAGCGTTACCATTGCTGAGCAGTCGTTCGGAAAGGAGTACGCGGTGGGAGAGGGCTTCAAGCAAGTGAGTCTGCGACGGCCTGCTTGGAATTGGTCCGATATCCTCCTCCATCCACGTGAAACGCCGCTTTCATCGGAGTCGATCGTGCGTGCCATCGAGATCGACTACCCTGACCGGCCGGGCTGGGCCAGCGGGAGCGGGGCCTGGCTCATCTTTTGGTTTGTCGTTTCCATGGTTGTCGCATTGCTCGTTCGACCTTGGTTGCGCGTGAATATTTGAATTGCCGTTCCTTTTGATTCGACAGGAACCACGCCAACGGAGAATTGGCCATGAACATCGATTCTGAAATCACTATTGTCTCCGGACTTCCCCGCTCGGGCACGTCACTGATGATGCAGATGCTACACGCCGGCGGCATGGAAGTCGTTACGGACCATATTCGTGCGGCGGATGTCGACAATCCCCGCGGCTATCTGGAGTTCGAGACAGCCAAGCGGATAGAAAAGGACACGTCCTGGCTGCCCGGCACGCGGGGCAAGGTGTTCAAGATGGTGTCGCAACTCCTCTATCACCTTCCTCCGACGGAGCGTTACCGGATCATCTTCATGCGGAGAGATCTGGATGAGGTCCTCGCTTCGCAGGAGAAGATGCTTGCTCGCCGGAATGCGGCAGCCGCGCCGCGACAAGACATAGCGGGAGCCTTCTCCCTTCACCTGAAGAAGCTCTTCGTGTGGCTTGCGGAACAGGAGAACATCCAGTTGCTGAGGATCGACTACCGAGATGTTGTCGCAGATGCATCTGGAGCGGCCGAGAAGGTCAATGACTTCTTGGGGGGCACGCTGGCGATTGACGCCATGACAGAAGCAGTTGATCCAAGTCTCTACCGAAATCGCAAGTCTGGAGCAGGAGTCTAGAGAGAGTCAACCGGCCGCAGCGGCCACACCGGGATGGCATCGGATCGACAGGGCAAGCCGAAGTAGCGGCTCGCTACGGCACGATGAAATGGGGGTTTTGGGCACCGCGATGAAAACGTCACAACATGGTCGCTCGACACGACCTAGCAGTTTCCACACCCCGAAGGGGAATTGAACGATGAGACAATCCATCTGCCACATCGGACTAGCGTACGTACTATGTTACCTCATGATTCCATCGGCGTACGGGCAACTGCGGTCACCCGATCCCTATCCGCATGACTCCAAGCCACGACGAGAGCAGCAAGGTCGTCAAGGTATGGACCAACCGGGCGGACCGGGACAAGGACAAGGCTGGGATCGTGGCGGACGGTTTCCGGACGGCATGCGAGGCCCTCAGGGTGGTCACCAACGTGGCGGCCAACGAGGACCGGGCGGCAGTCAGGACAGCGGCTTGGCCGGAGATCCCGTCACTTCAGCTCTTGATACGAACCGAGATGGCGAACTCTCCGCCGACGAGATTGTGGGTGCCGCGGCGGCGTTGAAGAAGCTCGACGAGGATGGTGACGGACGGCTCAGTCGTGAGGAATTGCGCCCACACTTCGGCGGTGGCGTCGACAGAGTCGGTCCCGGTGGCCCGGCTCAGTTCGGACCACCCGCTCAGTTCCAGGGCCCCGCTCGAAGAGGTCAAGATGAACGTGGACCGACTGGAGGCGGGCCTCGCGGCCAAATGGCAAATTGGCCCACGGCAGAACATCTACAGGCACCGGCGCCCCGCGTTCCCGATTCGCTGAGGAATCTGCCGCCGGCACCGATTCCCGGCTTCGTGACGATCCCCGCCGGCCAGTTCGAGATGGGCGATCACCATGAGTTGGGTGGCATGGAGCACGGTAATGATGAGATACCGATCCACACGGTCCAAATTGCCGGCTTCTATATGGCGTCCACGGAGACGACAAACGGACAATACTGCACGTTCCTCAACGACGCTCTCAGCCAGGGAACGATTCGAGTGAAGGACGGGGTCGTTTATGGGAGAAACGGAAGTGAAGCCTATTGCGACACCGAGGACTCTGACTCGGCGAGCAGCATTCGCTTTGACGGTCGTCAGTTCACGGTCGAAGAAAACCGCGAGCGGCACCCGGTCGTTTGCATTCGCTGGTTTGGTGCGGCGGCATGCTGCAATTGGATGAGCCAGCAGCACGGCTACCAGCCGTGCTACGATCTAGCCACGGGCGACTGCGATTTCTCAAGGAAGGGTTTTCGGCTTCCGACCGAGGCCGAATGGGAATACGCTGGGCGCGGTGGGCTGTATGAGACGTATTACATCTTCCCCTGGGGCAACGAGGCCGACCTAGCCAAGGCGAATTGGCCTAACTCGGGCGATCCGTTTGAGACCGGGTTGCTTCCACTAACAACCCCGGTCGGATTCTACAACGGCAAGCTTCATCGTAGAGAGGAATTTGCCTGGCCCGGCCAGCAGACGAGCTATCAAACACACGACGGGGCCAACGGCTACGGTTTGCACGATATGGCGGGCAACGTATGGGAATGGGTGGGCGACTGGTATGACCGCCAGTATTACGCCAACAGCCCCGTCGACAATCCGACGGGCCCGGAGCAAGGTCTGCCGATGCGCGACGGCAAGCCCTACCGGGTTCTGCGCGGCGGCAGTTGGTACAACGGCCAATACGGCCACAGCCGCGTCTCCAATCGCAATCCGTCCTACTACCGAGGTCCCGACGACCCAAACCACAGTTTCTACCACATCGGATTCCGGCCCGTGCTGAAAGATTAACACGCTAAGTATGAGTAAGAGGAGAGATTTCATGAAACGTTCCATACTTGCGGCAGGGTGTATTGTTTCACTGACATTGGTAATGTCGGTCACTGCAGCCCAGCCGCCCGAACCAGGCTCGAACAGTGGATTCGTGCTACGTAGTCCCGACGTCGTCGAGGGTGGTACGTTGCCGACGGAATACACTGGTGATGGCGCCGCTGCCACCCTTCCGCTTCAGTGGAGTGGGGCACCGGACGAGACCCGCAGTTTTGCAGTCATCATGCACCATGTTGACCCTGACAACGTGGCCAAATGGTATTGGGTCCTGTACGACATTCCCGCCAACACCTCAGGCCTCCCGAAGAACGTGACAGGTATCGGGACGCTAGGCAGTAACAGTGTCGACAGAAGGGTCGGTTACGCCCCTCCGCATTCGAAGGGGCCTGGCACTAAGAAGTACACTTACACGATCTACGCCCTTTCGGATTCGCCACAGGTCACGGTGCCGCCTTCCGAGGTCACCCGTGACGTCCTTCTCTCTGCGATGGAGAATTCGATACTCGCAAGCGCTGAATTGAACGTACTCTACACACGAGAAGGGGCAGCAGAACAGGGGAACCGTCGCCCACGCCCCCGTGGAGCTAGCGAGCAGCCACGGGGACCACAGCAGGGCGGACAAAGGCGAGGCCCCGAGCCCCGCGATCAGCAGCGGGGTTCCGCCCCGCCGTTATCCCTGGTGATGCGTGTGCTGGACGCCAACGGCGATGGCGAGCTTTCGGCGGACGAGATGGCCAATGTCTCGGTCGCGCTGCTGAAACTCGACACGAACGGTGACGGTACGATCAGTCGCGAAGAACAACGCCCCGGTTCGGGTCGCGAAGACGGACCGCGGGGACAGAGGCGAGACGCTCGCCCTGATGACGGACGTGGCATGGCCGACCGCACCGACCAGTTCCCCGGGAGTTCTCCCGGGCGGCCCAACCAGATGGAATTGGCCAGCGGGAGTACGCACCGCGATCCTTCTCCCGGGGGCCAGACCGTCGGGCTGTTCAATAACTCGCCCGAGGCCTTTCCCGGCTACACGCTCTTTGCACCCAAGCACCACACACTGATCTACTTGATGGACAACCAGGGTCGCGCCGTGCACTCCTGGAAGAGCGAGTACGAGCCGGGCCAGTCGGTCTATTTGCTCGAAAACGGACACCTCTTGCACTGCTGCTTCACGAAGAACAAAGGCTTCACGAGCGGTGGCGAGGGGGGGCGTCTGGAAGAGTTCGACTGGGACGGCAATCTTGTCTGGGAGTTCGAGTACTCAAATGACGAGCATCTCTCGCACCACGACATCAAGCCGCTGCCCAACGGCAACATCCTCATGCTGGCCGTCGAGAAGAAGTCGCTTGAAGAGTGCATCAAGGCCGGGTTTGACCCTCGCATGATGCGCGACAACCAGCTCTTCCCCGAATTCTTCATCGAGGTCCAGCGAACTGGGCCCAAGACCGGCAAAATCGTCTGGGAGTGGCACGTGTGGGATCACTTGATCCAGGACAACGACCCCACCAAAGCCAACTACGGCGACGTGGCAGCTCACCCTGAGCTTGTCGATGTCGACTGCAATGGACGCGGGATCCCCGCCTTCTGGAACCACGGCAACTCCATCGCCTACAACGCGAAACTTGACCAGATCGTGCTCAGCGCCCGCGGATGCAACGAGATCTGGGTGGTCGACCACAGCACCACCACGGAGGAAGCAGCCGGCCACACCGGAGGCAAGAGCGGCAAGGGAGGCGATCTGCTCTATCGTTGGGGCAATCCGGCCGCCTATGGACGCGGCACGACGGAGGACCGCCAACTCTTCCAGCAGCACGATGCCCAGTGGATCCCTGACGGATGTCCCGGCGCCGGCCATATCCTGATCTTCAACAACGGCATGGATCGCGGCTATTCCACGGTTGTCGAGATCGTCCCCCCGATGGATGAACGTGGCAACTACATCATCGCGCCCGGCAAGGCGTTCGGTCCCGACAGGCCGACATGGACGTACCAGGCCGACAATCCGACGGACTTTTACTCGTCGGAAATCTCTGGCGCTCATCGCCTGCCTAACGGCAACACGTTGATCTGCGCTGGCGTGATAGGGAAGTTCTTCGAAGTGACACCGGCCGGTGAAACGGTTTGGGAATACGTCAACCCCGTGGTCCGCCGCGGCATCTTGGCACAGGGCGAGTGGCCCGGCCTTGACCATCGGGGACATAGCTGGAATGCCGTCTTCAAGATCCACCGCTATCCGGTCGACTATCCGGCGTTGGCAGGCAAGGACCTGACGCCGACGGGCCCGATCGAGCAGTCCGCCTCGCTGGCCGGCAAGACGGGCTTTGCCAATCAGTCGGCCCATGGTGAGCCGGTGGAAAGGGCGGGCCCCGACGGTGACCGGCGGCCCGACGAGCGGCGCGGCGGAGGACAGGGCGCCAGAGCACGCAACGACCGAAGGCCAGGCGTCGGCCGTGGATCGGATGATAGTCGCGGGCCGGGAGAAAATCGTCCGATGGATGATCGTCCGGGAGGGCCTCGCGGCCAGGGACAATACGATCGTGGCCGACCACCTCGCCAAACGTCTCCCGATCGTCCCGCGACCCGAGATGCGGGTGCGCCGAACGTAAGAATCGAAGAGATCACTGGCGACCTGCAATTCGGTGAAGGACCTGCCGCCGACGCCCAGGGAAACGTCTTCTTCTCCGACATTCGGGCAAGTATTACGTATCGATGGTCGATTGACGGGCAGCTTTCGGTCGTTCGACGTGAGACTGGCGGTGCAAACGGCTTGTACTTCGATCGTGACGGCAACTTGATCGCATGTGAAGGGGAGCGCGGTCGACTGGTCTCGATCGATGCAAAAGGGCGAGTGACGGTGTTGGCGGACGAGTTCGGCGGTAAGAGATTCAACAAGCCGAACGACCTGTGGATTGATCCGAAAGGCGGTGTCTACTTCTCCGACCCGGCCTACGGGACGCAGCCGATTCAGGACGGCGAGCACGTCTACTACCTCACGCCCGACCGGGAGAGTGTTGTCCGCGTTATCAGCGACATGGTCCGACCCAACGGACTTGTTGGCACAGCGGACGGAGAGAATCTCTATGTGACCGACCACGGATCGAAGAAGACCTACTGCTACCGAATCAACGACGACGGGAGTTTGTCCGATAAGCGACTGTTTGCCCCAATCGGTGCGGATGGAATGACAATTGACCGGCAGGGCAACGTCTATCTGTGCGAACAGGCCGTCTTGGTCTACAGCGCCCAAGGCCAACGCATCGACGAAATCCGACTGCCCGAGTCCCCCACCAACGCCTGCTTTGGCGGCGATGACGGGGGGACACTTTTTGTCACAACGCGGGCGGCATTCTACGCCGTACCAGGACGAGTAGAACGGGGGCAGCAATGAGATTGATCGGCAACATTGCCTCAAGCGATCTTTAGCCCGATGTCACCCCCGTATCAACAACTTACCAGGCGAGTCTCGGGTCTTCCGATCCGTCACACATCGACCGACAGTGACAGTCAGATATCGCAGCCGACTGTAGAGGACATCACGATGGATCAAGAAGTAGTCTCCACCCTGGAACGGGAGATTGAAAAAACGGTTGCCAGAGCGATCACAAACATGGGGCCAGACGGATTGCCTCTGCTCCCATCGCAGCAGACGATGCACCTGATGGCGAAGGCTGCTGTGACTGTCTATGAAGCCGCCGTGGAAGTAGACGCGGAACACGATTAGCGTGCCGAACACATGTGTTCCCCGAAAGGTGCTCGCTCGCTTCCGTGGACTGTACAATTCGCCTCCCACTAATGAGCGGAAGGACAATTTTCCAACCGGCGTCTGAACCCTGCTCTCAGTCGCCCCGCCGCTGAAGTTCCTGGACAGCCAAGAAACTCAGAGGTCGCCCTGACCGCCTGCAGTTTCGGATGATCCGTCGCGGCAGTTTGCGGATCAAGATGATGACGCGCAGAGCGGCGTCCCGGCCCATGCTGCCGGGAGCCACAATGCCCCAGGACGACAACACCTGAGGTAGATGCGTTTCCAATCCTGCGCCCGTCAGACGGAGTCGAATCTACGTTACCTCGCACGTCCGTTGCCGAGGGAGAACCAGCCGTTCCCATCTGTTGAGTGAGACAACTTGCCATGGAACCTCGCATGGAGATGAACGCAGAGCACTGATGCTATCACGACGGGATAGTCCTCGTAGACGGCTACGTCTACGGTTCTGTCGGCCGGCCCGGGAAATGGGTTTGCATGGAGTTGGAAACCGGCAACATGATGTACGAAGCCTGCGGCATCGGCAAGGGCTCCGTGACCTACGCCGATGGCATGCTCTACTGCTACGGCGAACGCGGTGAAGTCGCCCTCGTTCCCGCCACACCCAAGGAACACAGGATCGTCAGTTCTTTCCGGATCAGTCTCGGCACCGGCCACCACTGGGCCCACCCGGTTGTCACCGGAGGGAGACTCTACATCCGTCGCGGTGATACCCTCATGGCGTACTCTGTCGCCAAGCGGTGACGGGCCGACTGGGAAGCTACCAGGCAATGCGGACACCGCATTGAGTTTCTCGCTGATCTGATACTGGATTCTCGATCTGTTGCAGCAGCGTCTGAACGTCTTCCGGCTGATGTCTTCAAGTCGAGCCATGATTACCTCGGGCGTCGCACTGGAGTCCTGCAAAGGCGATGGTTGTTCACCGGATGGGGAAACTCGGGGATTCTCCTGACGGCCCCCGGTTGTGCAGTGCGTTGGCCGTGACGCCCAAATACTCGGCTACTTCCTTGACAGTCAGGAAGTGCTGGAGATTTGTCATTTGCGGGACTCTAAAGAGGATGGCTGCGAAAACTAGACGTTTCAGAAGGTTACAAACCCTCGCTCCTGTTCGCAACCATCCGCGACAGAGACACTTTCCCCGCTTGCAGAATGGAAGAGGCTGACGCCTGCTTGTGATCGATGACGAACATGAATGCCACCGCAACCTTCGAACATTCATGACACGCCCCCACGGCGGCCATTATGATAATCGGCGTTCGTGACTCACGCCGTTTTGTCCCAAGTGCGCAAGGGGCATGCCATTTCTCCACCATGACGGGTTGCCCCACGCTGCTTCGGCCGCCGGCAGAACGTCCGCTATCGCTTGCAGTCCCATATACTGCCCAATTCTGCGGTGAAGTCGACACAAGATCCTTCGGCTCATGCTCTGGGAACTCAGCGGAATGCACACATCCACTTGCCTTCCGCCTCAATCTGTGTTTGATTTCTCATAATACGGGTTATGCGATGCCAAAGCGTTTCATGGGGGGCGAGTGAATACTGACCGAAAGAGTGTAGAAATTGTGCCGGTGGAATTGCAGAACGAGGCAGTTTCACCGATTTTTTGTCGGGAATCGTGCGTGGACTGGCGTTCACAACGAGCCCGGCTTGGCGAAGCGGTTCGGTCGTGGTTGGCATCGTCGCCGTCGGAGCATACGCGAGTCGGCTATGCGAGCGATCTACGGCAATTCCTTCAGTACCACGGGATCAAAGTCGGGCATTGGGAATGTTTGGCGGAGTTTCTGCCATTGCACGTATCGGCTTGGCAGGATTCGCTCGCAGAGGCGGGCTATTCGCAAGCCAGCATCCGGCGGAAGGTGATCGCCGTCCGATCGCTGTTCACATACTTGCAGACGTTTGGCTACACAGGTGCGAACCCGGCGCACGGCAAGTTCGTGAAGACGCCTGCACCGTCACGTGATGGCAAGACAACCGCTCTTTCGCCAGACGATTGCAGGATGTTGCTTGACGGTCCCGATCCATCGACGCCTATCGGCATTCGAGATCGGGCGATTCTCGCCACGCTGGCGTATTCTGCATGTCGTGTCGGTGAGTTAGTGAGGCTTCGCGTCGGCGATTATCGTCGCCAAGCCGAGCATCACGTCCTGAACATCCTCGGCAAAGGCGGCAAAGAACGCCAAGTGCCGCTACACCTGGAGGGCGTTGAACGCTTGCGGGAATGGATCGAAGTGACCAACATCGCCGACGAACACGCTGGCCCGCTCTTCCGGTCGGTGCGAACCTCCCGTGGGCAAGGACGTGACGGCTTCCTCCGGCACCACATGACCGTTCGGGCCATCGAATATCTGGTCGCACGCTATATTCGACGGCTTGGCCTGCCGATCAGTGCTTCGGTCCACTCGCTTCGTGTTACTGCACTCACAACCGCCCGACAGCGTGGGGCCGACATCATATCGCTGCAAGAATTCGCCGGACATGCCGATCCGAGGACGACTCTCGCCTACATCCGAACTCAAGAGCGTTTGTCAAAGTCTCCGACGTATGTCTTGCGATACTGACGTTGAAGGTAGCGGAGAGGCACGAAGTTTACCGGACGGCGAAGGCACTGCGGATTGACTACTACGGCTTGAAGAAGCGAGTCTCTGGAGATGGCCCAGGCCATCGCTGCGCACGAGTCGCCGCGCACCACGAAGCTCCACGACCGCCGCCAGGACGAGCTAACGCTCGAAGAAATCGAGAGAATTCGAATCTGACACTGCCATATCGCCGTCTATACCACGGAGTTGTCCTCGCCTTCGGCACATGCCAGCACGATCCTCGATCTCTGGGCCAACCGTTGCGAAGTCTTCGGCCGTCGCACCCAACGCTTGAGCTGTTCCCGTTCTTCGTCCGCCAGGATCAACGGTTCTTTAGGTCTTCCACCCGCCATGCAGCACCTCCTTGTTTGTGTTGCATGGCAGTTTAACAACCAAGCCAAAACAAGAAAAGGTTAACTGGTGAATTTCTAACTCAGGACACTAGGCCTTTCCGAACGAACTGTCTACCGGCTGTCCGATGCGGGCAACATGCCGTCTCCCGTCAAGTTGGGCGCCGCCGTTCGCTGGCGCGTGAAGGAACTGGATTCCTGGATCGAAGAAGGCTGCCCAGCACGCCCGCGCACGGCCAAGAGGAAGCCCCGGTGAATGTGTACACCCGTCTAGGTACGCAATCCTGAGCGGGTATAATCTGAGAATCAACCGATTTGCTGAACACAAGAGAGATATCCCATGGGCAGCGTTCGCCGAAAAACAGTCACCAAGAAGCTCCCCGCAAACGCAGAAGTGACTGTCGAGAACAAGGGGAGGGTTGCCCGTTGGCTTGATGGTCGTGGACGGAGAAAGACAGCCAAAGTCATCGTCGGGCGAAATGGATCAGATCGCATCATCGTTCAGTCGAAGACCTTCACGGCCAAGTATCGCGACGCTGACGGGATCACCCAGGAGGTAGCGACAGGTTGCCGAGACGCCCAAGCGGCCAGGGCTGTACTCAGGGACTTGGAAGCCCGAGTAGAGAAGGTCAAGGCTGGAATCGTTTCTTCAGCGGAGGACCGGATCGCTGAACACCAGAAAACTCCTATTGGTGACCATATTGATGCCTATCTGACGAAACTCGAGGCTGACGATACGTCTGCCGATCACCGAGACAATGTCGAGCGTTCCCTGAATCGCATATTCAAGTATTGCGTTTTCTTTACGCTTGCGGACTTTGATCGCGAATCAGCCGAGAAGTACTTCGCGCACGCCAGAAAGTCCGGCAGTTCAGCCAGGACCCGAAATCTCGATCGATCTGCCTTGGTAGCGTTCTGCAATTGGTGCATCGAAACGAATCGGTTGGCGATCAACCCGTTCAACAAGATCAGAAAGGCGAATGAGGAAGTAGATCGCCGTCTGATCCGCAGGTCCCTCACAGTGGATGAGATTGTGCAACTTCTCGATGCCGCACAACGCCGTCCTCTCGTCGAAACGATGACGATCCGAACTGGCAAGAACAAGGGCAAGCTCAAGGCAAACGTTCGCCCGGAAGTTCAGAAAGAGAAACTGCGGCTCGGGTCTGAGCGAGCGCTCCTCTATGCGTGTCTGATCTACACCGGATTGCGAAAAAGCGAACTCGCTTCTCTCACAATCGGCCAGGTTGCTCTCGACGACGAGCCACCCTATCTCATTCTCCACGCTGCCGACGAGAAATCTCGGCGTGGCGCTCATCTGCCGCTGCACCCCGAATTAGCGAAAGGGCTTCGACTGTGGATTCAAGAGAAGACGAAGCTTGCCGAAGGGAAGTTGAGCAAGAGCGAGCCTCTCCTGTATGTGCCCACCGGGCTTGACCGCATCTTCAATCGCGATTTGAAGTTCGCTGGTATCGACAAAAAGGACGCACTCGGGCGGGTGGTTGACGTCCACAGCCTACGCCACTGTCATGCATCTCTTCTCGCTAAATCGGGGGCGACACCTGCTGTTGCTCAGAAGTCGATGCGTCACTCCGATATCCGGTTGACGATGGACATCTACACCCACATTGAGGTAGAGGAAGTGGCTGGTGCAGTTTCGGCGCTTCCAGATCAAATCATGGGCACCATCTTGGCCGACATGAACGGCCGCGAGAAAGAGGACTGTTCGCAGTTTGCCCCAGAATTTGCCCCAAAGCCAGTCAATGTAGGTCAAATAGAGACATCGCCTGCCAACATGGCAGTCGTGGGTGACAAAAAGAAAGGCACGGACACATTCGATGTAAGTGCATGTCCTGACAAGAGAAAAAGACCGCTGACA
This sequence comes from Thermoguttaceae bacterium, assembly GCA_963674575.2. Lineage (GTDB taxonomy): Bacteria > Planctomycetota > Planctomycetia > Pirellulales > Thermoguttaceae > JAAYAY01. The sequence continues at coordinate 389,879 of CAXXQT010000003.1, read as the reverse complement.
ACGGGTGTCAACGATCTTTTTCTAGAGCGGGAGAGGGGATTCGAACCCCCGACGTCCAGCTTGGGAAGCTAGCACTCTGCCACTGAGTTACTCCCGCAGTGATGATGTAACGTACTGCCGTGGCTCGACTTACTAAGCACAGTGTTTGACTGTGCTACGGCGCGAGCAATGGGCACCTTACGGGCCTAGATCTGACGATAGCCTTCAGGCCGCGGAACGTCAAGGGTTCCGGGCGGATCGTGGGCGGCCGGGACGCGAAAGCGGCGTTGTCTTGACGACAACAAATTCCTAGACTCCCCAGACTGCCGCTCGGACTTCCCCGGCAGAATTCTTGCGCATGGAGGCGCTCGTGGTTGGATCTTGGTTGCTCGTGGCGATGCTGACCGCTCAAGTACCGCCGGATACGGTCGTCGTTTGCCCGGACGTGTTTCGTGAGGCAATCACGCCGTGGATTACCTACCGGGAGGGGCAGGGCCATCACATCGCCGTGGTTTCCGCTGCCGGCACGACCGAAGAGATCCGCGATTCGATCAAGAGGGCAGGGCAGGGGGGCCAGATTCGAGCCGTCCTGCTCGTGGGCGACATCGAAGCGACCCTGGGCCGCATGCCAAGCGTGCGGGCGCGCTGCGTGCCGGTCGAGTGGGCCAAGTCCGAAGTAACCGTGCTGCTCGGTTCCGAACCCCACATCGGCACCGACCAGTGGTGCGCCGACCTGGACCGGGATGGCTCGCCCGAGGTGGCCGTGGGCCGATTGACGGCCGACACCCCCGACGAGTTGTCGACCATGATCGCCAAGATCATGGCCTACGAGCGATCGCACGACTTTCGCCCCTGGCGGCGCCGCCTGGAGTTTGTGGCAGGAGCGGGCGGCTTCGGGGCCGTCACGGATCGCATCATTGAAGGAACGGCCCGAAGTTTCCTCACCCAGAACATTGCGCCCGACTACGAACTCGAAATGACCTACGGAAGTTGGCGGAGTCCTTTCTGCCCCGATCCCAAACGCTTTCGCGAGACAACCGTCGAATCGCTCAACGAGGGCTGCCAGTTCTGGGTCTACATGGGACACGGCTATCACGTGGAACTGGCCCCGCTGGAAACACCGGCCGGGGCGTTTCCGGTCCTTTCGGTGGCCGAAGCGGCGCAACTGGACTGCCGGCAGGGATTGCCCATTGCCCTGTTCATGTCGTGCTATGCCGGGGCCTTCGACGCCTACGACGATTGCCTGGCCGAAGCCATGCTCCGGGCCAAGGGCGGTCCGGTAGCCGTGATCGCCGCCAGCCGCACCACGATGCCCTACGCGATGGGCATCCTGGCGTTGGAACTGGCACGGCAGACCCTGGAGGGTCCCGCGGAAACGCTCGGCGAGGCCGTGCTTGCGGCCAAACAGCAACTGCTCGTCGACGGCGCCGAGGCCGGACCGCAGCGGAAGATGCTGGACTCGGTGGCCAGCCTGATCAGCCCGTTGCCCAACAAACTGGCGGAAGAACGGCGGGAACACGTGCTCCTTTTCAACTTGCTGGGCGACCCGCTGCTTCGGCTTCGGCGTCCCAAGCCGGTCGAGTTGACGACCCCGGAAACGGTCGCGGCGGGCCAACCGTTGGCCATTACCGGCACGAGCGAAGTAGACGGGCGGGCAACGGTCGAATTGCTCGTTCGACGGGACAGATTTGTCACCACGCCCGTCCGGCGCTCCACGTTCCCCACGTCGAGCGAAGATTGGGCGGGCTTCCAGGACCAGTACGCCCGGGCGAACGACCGCCGGCTGGCCTGGACGGAAACGGAGATTCGCGACGGGCGTCTTGCCACAACACTCCCCGTACCCGACAATGCTCGGGGCAACTGCTTCGTTCGGGTGTACGTCGAGGGAGTCGACGACTACGCCATGGGAGCCGCTGACACCTCCGTGCAGCCTCTTGAGGTGGCAGCCAAACGACAGGACAGGACCACGGAATAGGCCCGGTCAGATTGCACGAACGGATTCTCGTGTGGAGGCAGACTCGCGAAACGCGTCCCAGGGAGAAGACCGATGGCCATCGAAGTTGCATGCTCGTGCGGAAAACGATTCTCCGCGCAAGAACACCTGAAGGGCACGACCTTTCAGTGCCCCGCGTGTGGAGCCCCGCTCACCGTGCCGGCGGCCCGGCCCGAGCCGCAACGACCGGATCACGTGCGTTGCGAGTACTGCCATGAATACATTCCGCGATCCCAGTACAATCAGCACGTTGACCAGCATCTGGAATTGCGGGAAGACGGACAGCAGAGCGAGTATGCCACCCTGCCGCCGGAAGAGCGCATGACGGCATTCGACGTGAACACGGTTCCCCGCTGGTATCGCCACGACAGGTGCGGCGAAGTGACGGGCATGCCGGAAGAGATCATCGAGACCTACCTGACCAACCCGTGGTTCTACCTTTCCGACAAGACCTTCTGCACCGGCTGCCACAGGCATGTGCGATTGAACGAGTGCGTCTGGGAGGAAACCGGAGAAGACCTTCAGACCTACACCGACCGGCTTCGGGCCGACAAGCCCCATCTCCGTCCGGGACCGCTCAAACGCATGTTTGCTGCGGTGATAAACGCCCTGACCTGATCGCTCCTTAAGGACGCCAATTCAGAGATTCCATGTCACTTGATCCGCCGGAAAAGCAGCGGCCCTTTCGTTGGGCATCGTGGGTAGGACTTGGCGTGTTCGTCGGGATCTGCGGGGTGGCCAGCGGCGTCTCTTTCGTTCGTCCGGTGACGGATGCACCGTGGTACAGCATTGTGCCGCCCCTGCTGGCGGTCACCGCGGCGTTGATGTCGGGCCGAATGATGACAAGCCTCTTCGTAGCCGTGCTGGTGGGCGGCTGGCTGGCCGCGTGGCATGCCTCGGGCAACCTCGTTGCAGCGACGGGAGGAGGTTTTGTCGAAACAGGCCACTTCTTCGTCGGGTCGGTCTGGTCATTTGAAGACCCGTCCTTCGACAACCTGTTGATTCTTCTCTACGTCGTCCTGATCATGCTGGCCATCGCCGTCGTTCTGGTTGGCGGTGGACTGAAGGGCGTGGCCGACTGGCTCATGCGGTTTGCCAACGGGCCTCGGTCCGCCCAGTTCGTCACCTTCCTCGCCGGACTGATCGTGTTCATCGACGACTACGCCAACACGATGATCGTCGGATCGACGATGCGCAGCATAACCGACGCCGAGCGGATCAGCCGTGAGAAACTCGCCTTCCTGGTCGACGCCACGGCCGCCCCCATCGCCGGGATCGCGCTGATCAGCACTTGGGTGGGCTACGAGGTGGGCCTGCTGGGCTCGATTGCCGAGAGCCTGTCGATCGACAAGTCAGGCTACGCCCTCCTGCTAAGTGCCTTGGGATTCCGCTTCTACTGCCTGATGATGATCCTGTTCGTGGGAGTCAACGCGGCGTCGGGGGCAGATTTCGGGCCCATGGCCGCGGCCGAGCGCCGAGCCCGCAACGAAGGCAAGTTGCTGGCCGACGGTGGCGAGTTGAAGGCAGCCTTGGAATTAGGGCGTGCGGAGCCTCATCCGGCGGCGAGGATTCGCGCCTCGACGGCCCTCATCCCCATGGCCGTTATGCTGGGCTTCTTCCTGGTCAGCCTGTGGTGGGCCGGCGGGGGTCCTGCGTTAATCGCGGAGGATTCCATGGCCATGTTGCGCCTGGCGTCCTGGCGGGAGGTCTTCAGCGAGGCCAAGAGCATTCCCCTCCTGGCCTGGGCTTCCGGGATTGGCCTGGCCATGGCCTTGTTGTGCTGCCGGCAAATCGCCAAAACGCCCTGGCCGGCCATCGGGCGAGCCCTGTGGATCGGGTTCAAAGCGAGCCTGATGCCGGTGAGCGTCCTGATCCTCGCATGGTCGCTCAAGGGGGCCTGCCACGCACTGCACACAGACACATTCCTGGTGGCCCAATTGAAGGGCGCCATTCCTCCATCCCTCTTCCCGGCCCTGGTGTTCATTGTGGCGGGAGCCACCTCGTTCGCCACCGGAACGAGCTACGGAACGATGGGCATTCTAATTCCCACGGCCGTACCCGTGGCCTATTCGCTGGATGGGGGCGTCTACGGCATCGTCACCATCCTGAGCATTGCGGCCATCATGGACGGGGCCATCTTCGGCGACCACTGCTCGCCCATCTCGGACACAACGATCATGAGTTCAGCCGCCAGTGCCTGCCACCACGTGGACCACGTGCGGACCCAGATGCCCTATAGCCTCGCCGTGGCGGCAATGGCCCTTTTCCTGGGCTATCTTCCCGCCGGTTTCGGCCTGTCCAACTGGGCAAGCCTCGGCGCCAGTTTCGCCGTCTGCGTGGCCTTGTTTGGCTGGTTGAAGATGCGTCAGTAGCTTGGCTCTCCAGAGCCGAGACTCGAAGCATCACCGAGCCCAATCTCTCAGGAAGTGGTAGACGAGGGTGGTTGAACCGAAATTTCTGGCCTGAATCCTGCTTTCTAGGTAGGATGATTGGCAGTTCGATTGCCAGTCAACGCGTCTCGAGAGGGGAGAGGCGATGGAAGCGAAACCTGTCACGCAGAAGCAAGAGCCCGCCTATCCGACGAGGCGGGATGTTCTGAAGAGTGCTGCCGCGTTTGTGCTTGTGGGGTTGGCCGGCACGCGGATTGCGGCTGACGAGGGGAAAGGGAAGGGGATCACCGTTGCCCCTGTTTTCGAGCACGGCAACGGTCGCGGCGTGGCCGGGTGTATCGTGGTGTCGCCACCTGTTTTTCTTTCCGAAGAGGAGGCGATGCAGATCATTCGGGAAGAGTTGACGAAGCACGGCATCAAGTTGAAAGACGGGGGCGTCTTGGAAGGCGTTCATCTTCCACGGAGCCTGATGAACGCCGAGGAAGCCTACAGGGATTTGTTAGAAAGCCTCAGAAATGAACTGAAGGGCCTCAAGGAAGGCTCCGAGACATCGCCGAAAGACGTGCCACAACCTCTCAGTTCATTCAAAGTGGATGGTCTGGATAACGACAAACGGATCGCAGTCGAGTTCATCTCCCAAGAGGGCTATCCCGCCGAACCAGGCAGTTGGTCGTCAGTCAGGGATTACGACTTTCGAAACGTCGCCAAAAGACTCGCATCGACCGTGAAGAATCAAGGCAAGGAAGACATGTTCTTCGCCGTGCTCTACGATCCGGTTTCCAGACTACCCGACGGCACGAGAGAATCCCAAAAACTCCTCCGCCTGCAGGCCCAGGATTTCGTCGCCTGGTTGAAGAAAGAGAAGGCTATTCCGTAACGTTTTTCTTGGCTTGCACGTGAAACTTATACGGCACGTTGGTTGCGAAACGTGGGACGTTTGAGATCGTGAAAGACACGGCTCAGAGAGCCATGCTACGTGTGGGAGAAAGCGATGGAAGCGAAACCGGTTAAGCAGAAGCAAGTGCCCGCCTATCCGACGAGGCGGGACGTTCTGAAGGGGGCTGCCTCGTTTGTGTTCTTGGGGCTGGCCGGCACGCGGGTTGTGGGTGACGAGGGGACAGGAAAGGGGATCACGGTTGCCCCTGTCTTCAAGCACGGCGACGGCCGCGGTGTGGCCGGTTGTGTCGTGGTGTCGCCGCCGGTGTTTCTTTCCGAAGAAGAGGGGATGCAGGTCCTGCGGGAGGAATTGGCGAAGCATGGAGTGAATCTGAAGGCGGGCAGTGTTCTCAAAGGCGTCCGCATCCCGCGCAGAATGCTGAAACGCGAACGGATCCCTAACGAAAAGGGCGGCGTCGACCGCAAGGAGTCGGTTGTCGAAAACTTCGATCTGGCCAAGCCGTTGGAATTGGACGGGTTGGATCCCGACAAGAACATTGCAATCGAGTTCATCTCCAACAACGACTACCTCCAGGTCGGCGGCGTCATGAGCATGTCGACCGTTCAGAGCTACAAGTTCCAGGATGTCGCCAAGGATCTGGCATCGACCGTGAAGAAACAGGGCGAGGATCACGTGTTCTTCGCCGCCTTCTACGACCCACTCTTCAAGGCGCCGCTTCCAAAGCCCTCCAAGGACGGGGAAGAAATCGACTGGCAAACCGTCTGGCGAGAGCGACGCGAACGGGGCGTGAAAGAATCCCAAGAACTCCTCCGCCAGCAAGCCCAGGATTTCGTCGCCTGGCTGAAGAAACAGAAGGTCCTTTCGTAATCATGCACCTGACACTGCACCTGACCCGGGCGTGCAACCTGCGCTGCACCTACTGTTACAGCCCGCCACAATCGTCGCCCGGCATGACGTTCGAGACGGGCAGAAAGTCCCTCCAGTTCGGCGCCCGAGTGACAGACGGTTCCTGCGGCATCGTCTTCTTCGGCGGAGAACCGTTGCTGTGCAAGGAAACCATCCACCAGTTGGTGGCCGAGGCCCGGGCGATGGAGCAGCGGGACGAGGGACGTTTCCATTTCAAGCTCACGACGAACGGACTGCTGCTCGACGAGGAGTTCCTCCGCTTCTCCCTGGAAGAAGACATCCTCATCGCCATGAGCCTCGACGGCGCCCGCGAGGCTCACGACCGCTACCGCCGGTTGCCGGACGGTTCGCCCAGTTTCGATCGCCTGATGCCCAAGTTGCGAATGCTGCTCGACGCCCGGCCCTACGCGAGCGTGCTCATGGTGGTCAACCCGGACACGGCGCCGCGACTGGCCGAATCGGTCGAGTTCCTGCTCGACCAGGGTTGCCGCTACCTGATCGTGTCGCTCAACTATGCCGGCCCGTGGACCGAGGAGGATCTCGACCAACTCGAAAGGCAGTATGAACTGCTGGCGGATCGATACATCGAGTGGACCCGGCAGGGTCGGAAGTTCTACCTGAGCCCCTTCGAGGTTAAGCTGTCGTCGCACATCCAGGGCGAGGACGTCTGCAAGGAACATTGCGAACTGGGAATCCGGCAGATCTCCGTGGATCCGGAAGGGTACCTGTTCCCGTGCGTCCAGTTCACGGCCGCTGGGCGCGAGAGTTCGTGGTGCATCGGCGACGTCGTTTCCGGAATCGACGAAGAGAAACGCAACCGGCTCCACGACCAATCCCAGGCCGAGAAGGAGCCGTGCCGCGACTGCTCGCTCCGGCAGCGCTGCCACAACACGTGCGGGTGCCTGAACTGGCAGACCACGGGCAGCGTGTCCCAGATTTCACCGATCCTCTGCCGCCACGAGCGGATGCTGATCCCGATCGCCGATCGGGTCGGAGAAACGCTCTATCAGGAGCAGAACCCCCTGTTTCTCAACAAACACTACAACCCCGCCTATCCGATGCTCTCCTTGCTCGAAGACCAGGGCAAGGCGGAAAGCTGAGAGCGGAAAGCGGGCAGGGTGTGAGGGGGTGGATGCTGTGCTTTCCCTCCCCAGCGAAGCGAGGGGGAGGGTTAGGGAGGGGGATGCTACGGCAGTTCGCCCTCCATTGCCCCCAGTCGCCTTCAAGACGTCGCGAACTCATCCTGCTCTTGCTTCGGGAAGGCACGGCGTAGCAAGCCGGTCGGCAAAGCCTACGTTCTTCCACATTGGGACAATTCGTGACTGTATGTGTATTGGGAGCGAGTGACACGTCCGCCCCCTCCCCGGCCCTCCCCCTCGCTCGCTGCGCTCACTGGGGAGGGAGTTTCTCAACTACTTCACCGGCGTAATCGGACCGATGTACTTTTTCGCGACAACGACGTGGTCCCACCAGACCTTGCTCGTGCCCGTCTCGGGTTTCGACATGTAGCGGTAGAGCCAGAGGCCGTTGATGTTGAGCTTCGGGGTGCTTCGCCAGGCGAAGCCGGGGAACGGCCTGCCGCCTTCGAGCCGAACGCCCTTGCCCTGCTCGTAATCCCAGACGATGCCCGGCTGGGTCACGTAGGGCTTGAACTTGTCATAGGTCCAGGTGCCCACCGAGGGGAACCCCCTGCCCAGGTAGCTGGTAATCCGGCCTTCCTGGTCTCGGCTGAGACGCCCGTTGAGCCAATAGGCCTGTTCGCCGTTGGTGTCGCCAACGTCGTTCATCTTGACCATGATCTCCAGGCAAACCCACTTCTCCGTCTCCACCTTGCGATCGGGCACACCGATCTCGAACGTGTTACCCCAGGTCTGGCCTCGCGGCGGGCTGCCGCCCATGTTCTGCCAGTAGCTGTAGAAGTGCCAAGAGGTGAAGTCGCTGGGTTCAACCTCGGTGCACCAGCGGGCATCGCCCAGGGGCCGCTCGCCTGCTCCGCCCTGAGCCCAGGGCGTAGGCGGGTTGAAGCCGACCAGCCCGCTCCCATAGTGGTGAATCGGAGCGTGGCCCGCATTGAATTTCATGTAGAACCGGAAGAAGAGTTGATCGTAGCCATAGCCTCCGTCCGGATTCTTGAGGCGGCGATAGAGATTGCCCCCGTCCATGTAGCCGTCCGTCCCGCCCGCCACTCGCGTCAGAAGCAACGACTGTTTCCCGCCGCTCCCGGGCACAACCTCGCCGGACGTGGACATGATCGGCTTGCCGGCGGCCGACTCCCAGCGGCTGCAGATCTCGCCCACCGAGCCCTCAAAGGACTCGACAAACACCACATCCGGGTCCTTTTCGATCCCCACGTCGCCTGGATACCGTGCGGCGATGCCGGAGGCGCCTTCGGGAATGGGAGGCATGGCCCGAGCGGGAACGGTGACGCTCATCGCCTGGGGCCCTGCCTGGGACGAGTCGGCCGCCCAAGCACGAGGAACCAGAAGTGCGCTCGCAAGAAAGGTCCCGATTGCCAACGCCGGAATCAACGAGATTGCTGGACGAGCGGGCCGCATGGTTCACCTCTTGACAAGAAATGCGTTTGACTGAAAGTGAATACGGACGACGGCTAAGAAAAGGCCGGAGGCTGAAGACGGAAGGGCTGCAACAGCAGAGGTTCTTCGCACATTCGGGTCGGCTCACCTTGGCAATCGACCTTGCATCAACAACTACAGCCTACAGTCTCCAGCCTCCAGTCTGTTCGGGTCACTCGACCGGCATCGGATCCGTCCGAAGATACTGCAGGTGGCTCTGAAAATCCTTGCCAATGAAGGCTGCGAAGGAAACAAGATCGTCGGGGATCTTCTCGGGCAAGGAAAATGTGACTTCCACCTGGCCGCTACCTGCCACTTCGATCACCTTGCGTTGGAGACGATTGGCCTGCTTGCCGCCCTTGAGGGTCACATGGACGAGTTGCGTGCCCAGTTCGGCCTCCACGTCATGATGCACGATGACCGTGATTGGCGAACCGGCGGCGGCCGATTTCGGCAGTTCGAGAGAGATCAGGTCGGCCCGCTGCTTCCGCGTCTGAGCCTTTTTGGCGTTCTTCTTGGGCCTTCGCGCCGCGGCCTCCTTTTCCTTTTCGACCACGTAGGCCTCGCGGGCGGCGGGATCGTCGCGGTGGCGAAACGTGTCAAGCATGTGGTCCTTCGTGCGAACCATCCAGTCTTCAAGAACGGTGCGAAGCCGGCCGAGTTCCTCCTGCTGCGTCGGTTCGTCGATCAGGTTGACCAGACAGTTGGGATCTTCTTGGATATCGTAGAGTTCCTCGACAACGCGGTGCTGGTAGAGGTCGTGGCGCGCAGCAATTCCTTGATCGGTCTCGGCCAGTTCGGCCATGCGGCGGTAGGTGGGGGTGCCGGTCGTGGCCGTGGCCATAATCCGTTCGCCGTTCGACCAGGGATTGAAGATATAGAGATATCGCTGCGTCTGCACGGCGCGCATGGGGTCGCGCGAGCCGCCGGCGTTTTCGTTGTACTCCTTAATGACCAGGTCGCGTCCCTCCTGGCTTCCGCCCGAAACAAGCGGAGCGAAGGAACGGCCGTCCATCCCCTCGGGATGCTTCAGTCCAATCAGGTCAAGCAGGGTGGGCAGGAAGTCGACGGCCGAAACCATGTGGCGATCGTCCACGGCGCCGGCCGTCGTCACGCCGGGCACGCGGAAGATCAGCGGCGTATGCGTGCTGTGATGATAGAGTTGGGTCTTCGCAAAAGGCAGGGGCATCCCGTGATCGGAAAGAAACATAACCAGCGTCTTGTCCGCCAGTCCCGAATCGTCGAGGGCCTTGAGAACATGCCCCACGCCGTCGTCGGCCCGGCGCACCGACGAGTAGTAGTGGGAAAGTTCCTTCGACACGACCGGGTCTTCGAAAAGGAACCCCGGCGTAGGGGGCTCGTCGGACGTAATCACCCGCGAGGGCACGTGGGGATCGGGGATCGTGTCTCCACTTCGCCCCTGGGCGAAGAACGGCTTGTGGGGATCGGAAATGTTGATCACCAGGCAGAAGGGCTTGCCGGCGGCCTGGGCACCCTCGATCCCCCGCTTCGTGGAAACGCCGTAGGACACAGGATCCTTCACGTGCGCCTTTGTGCCGTCGGGCAGATCGTCGAGGATGAGATCCCAGGCAGGGTAGGGAGAGTAGGGCGTGGAATGGGAGACCTTGTGGCGGATGGCCGTGTAGTAGCCGGCGTTCTGCATCAGGTCGGCCAGGACGGGATAGCCGGGATTGCGAACCTGATAGAAGCCCTCGACGCCGTTGTTGTGGGGATAGCGTCCGGACCACATGACATTTCTCGAAGGCATGCAGTTGCCCACCTGAACGTGGGCTCGACGAAAGCGGAGCCCCTCGGCGGCCAGCCGGTCGATGTTGGGCGTCGTGTCAGGAAGCTTGCAGTCGAAGGCCCCAATCGAATCGGCGCTCATGTCGTCGACCGTGATGACGAGCAGGTTCAGTTTCTCGGCGGCCGGAAGCGAGGCAGCGACAAACGCAACAAGGCAAACGACGAAGAGGACGAGTGCTGGACGAATCATGGTGAAGAGCTCCTTGAAAAAGAGGCGGGATTTATTATATTCGCCGAGCCCCGTCGATGCACCGGTCGAGATTCCGTGGAAAACTCGGGGCTCCCGAACATGGGTGCAGCCGAATCCTCCTGCACAATCGTTATCTTCGTTCGACGGCTTGCACTCCCCCCCGATTGGCCCGTCGAATCCCTCGATTGTCTCGTTTCTGCAACGTATTGTTTCAGGTACACTCACGCCCCCAGGCCGGACTGGCCCTTTCCTGGAACCGGCAGACTTCCCGCCCACGCTGTTTATCCCCATGAGTCCCCAAAAGAGCCAGGACAATTCCGAATCGCAGGACGCTCGCGGCAAGGGCACCGTGTGGATCGATACGATCACCACCTCCATGGACGGTTTTCTCCCGGACGCGGAAGGTCAAAGCGATCCGGACGACACCTATCGTGCTCGCCTTGTCGCAGCCTTTGCCGTAACGCTTCTTCTGGTCGCGGCCGTTTTTGCCACATTCCATTTTTCGGTCCACAGTTTGCCGAGTGGATTTGCGTTGACTATCGGCGGCCTGATCGGCACGCTCAGCCTGGTTGTCTTGCGACAAACCGGATCGTGTTTCGCCGCCGGGAACCTGATCGTAGCCGTCTTCTACGGCGTGCTCACCTTCATTGCCTATCGGCTTGGAGGTCACAACTCACTCTCCTTTGTTTGGTATCCTGCGGTCCCGGTCGTAGCCCTGTTGGCGGCCGGGTATCGCTCGGCGTCTTTTTGGACGTGCCTCACATCCATATCGCTCGGGATCTTCTACTTCGGCAAATGTGCCGGGTACGCCTTCCCGAACGATTTGACTCCCGGACAGTACGACTTCCTGGTCCTTATGTCCGGCGCAGGGCTGATCTTCTTTATGTTTGGCCTGGCTCTGCTATTCGAACGGGCCAAAACCCGCGTCGTGGCCTTGGCTCGGGAGAGCCAGCAGCGTTACCAGGCGCTCGTGGAAGATATGCCCCTGCTGATCTGCACGTACCGCCCCGACACGACGCTCACCTTGGTCAACGAGGCCTACTGCCGTTATTTTCGCCAAAGGCGAGAGGACCTGATCGGACGTTCTTTCCTGGAATTGATTCCCGAGGAAGATCGGGTCGCGCTTCAGAGCATGGTTGGTCCGGAAGGTCCGCCCGTGGATGTTCACGAGCATAGGGTCCTCGTCCCGGGAGAGGGCGAGCGTTGGCAGCGTTGGACGGACCGCGCCATCTACGATCGGGCAGGCAACGTGGTCGCCCGCCAGGCCATCGGAGAGGACATCACCGATCGCAAGCGGGCAGAGGCCGCCTTGGAACGGCGGGTCCTGGCTCTGACTCAGCCCTTGGGAGAAAGCGAAATCGCCTTCGACGAGTTGTTCAACCTGGACGATATTCAGCGATTTCAGGACGAGTTCGCCGAAGCCAGCGGGGTCTCTTCGGTCATCACCCAGACAGACGGGACCCCGATCACGACGCCGAGCAACTTCACGCGACTCTGCGGCGATATTGTCCGCAAGTCGCCCAAGGGCCGAGCCCTGTGCCACAAATCGGACGCGAGAATCGGAAGCCTCGCCTGCGGGGGCCCCTGCATCAGCACGTGCGGAACCGTGGGATTGTGGGAAGCCGGCGCCGCGATCACGGTCGGAGGGAAACACATTGCCAACTGGCTGATCGGCCAGGTCCGCGATGAAGGCCATAGTGAAGAGAAGATACGTTGTTTCGCTCGCGAGATCGATGCCGACGAAGAGGAGGTCGTCGAGGCGTTTCGCGAAGTCCCCGTCATGTCGCGCGAACAATTCGACCGCGTTGCCCAGGTTCTCTTCGCGTTGGCCAACCAGCTTTCCAAAATGGCCTACCAGAACGTGCAGCAGGCCCGGTTCATCACGGAACGGAAACGAATCGAAGGTGAATTGGCCCAAGCCCGGGACGACGCCGAGACGGCCACCCAGGCCAAGAGCGAGTTTCTGGCCAACATGAGCCATGAAATCCGGACCCCCATGACGGCGATCCTCGGCTTCTCCGACATCCTGCTTGAAAGCCCCATGGATCAGGAGCAACAGGAGGCTGCCTCCACAATCAAGCGAAACGGCGAATACCTCATCCGAATCATCAACGACATCCTCGACCTGTCGAAGATCGAAGCGGGGAAGATGGAAATCGAACAGGTGGAATGCTCCCCGAGCCAGATCCTGGCCGACGTCGTCTCCCTCATGCGGGTTCGCTCCAGCGCGAAAAATCTGCCCTTGTCCATCGAATTCGACGGACCGGTCCCAAAGACCATCCGCTCCGACCCGGTGCGTCTGCGACAGATCCTTATCAATCTTGCCGGCAACGCGATCAAGTTCACGGAAGTCGGCGAGGTCCGCCTGGTGATTCGAACGTTGGACCCCCAAGCGAGCAACCCCCAATTGCAGGTCGAAGTGATCGACACCGGGATCGGCATGTCGGCCAAGCAGACGGACAAGCTCTTCCAGCCCTTCAGTCAGGTCGACTCCTCCATGACCCGGCGGCACGGGGGGACGGGCCTGGGACTGGCCATCAGCAAACGTCTCGCGGAAAACCTGGGAGGCGACATCGCCGTTAACAGCGATCTCGGAAAAGGCACCACCTTCACGCTCACAGTCACCACTGGGCCGCTCCAAACGGTACCCATGCTGACTGAGCCGGATGAATCGCTCATGGCGACTCCTCGCCAGACCCCCGCGGAGCCCTCCTCCCCCACGAATTGCCGCGTCCTCCTGGCCGAGGACGGGCCCGACAACCAGCGACTCATCAGTTTTCTCCTGAAGAATGCAGGCGTCCAGGTCACCATCGCCGAGAATGGAGAAAACGCCCGCCGCCAAGCCCTGGCCGCCCAGGAACAAGGCGTTCCCTTCGACCTGATCCTGATGGACATGCAGATGCCCGTCATGGACGGTTACCAGGCCACGCAAGACCTGCGATCCTCCGGTTACACGAGACCGATAGTGGCCCTCACGGCCCACGCCATGAGCACCGATCGGGAAAAGTGCCTCGCCGCCGGATGCGACGATTACCTGGCCAAGCCCATCGATCGCCAAAGCCTGATCGCCGCGGTGTCAAAGTACGGTTCGGCGGAAAAGCAGCCTGAGCCTCAGTAGGAAAGCGAGAATCCCGCCGCCCTTCGCCTCGTTGGTGTGGATGGGTCTGCCGCCCTCTGCTTATCCCCCTCCGACGCGACTTCCCGCACGCGGTTCTGTCGCCGTGCCTGCCGCCGTGGTATCATGTCGTCGGTTTCGCGGGCCTCCCGGCCCCGTCCCTCCCCGCCTGGCTCGCCCTTCCCCTGGAGGTTCACGCCCATGAAAACGCACGCCCTCACCCTCCTTCTTATGCTGGCTCTGGCAGCCACCGCCAATGAAGCCGCTGCCAAGACCCTTCACGTCTCGCCCGCGGGAAACGACAAATGGTCCGGCCAACTGGCCGCTCCCAATGCCGACGGTGCCGACGGGCCCCTTGCCACCCTCCAGCGAGCCCGCGACATCGTGCGACTCTGGAAGGCAGCAGGTCCGCTTACCGAACCTGTTCACATCGTCGTGGCCGACGGCGTCTACCTGCTCCGCGAGCCCTTTGTGCTCACCCCGCTCGACAGCGGTACCGAAACCTGCCCCGTCACCTATGAAAGTGCCCCAGGGGCGACCCCGATCATCTCGGGCGGACAGCCCATCAGCGGATGGGAATCGGCCGAGAACGGCATTTGGAAGGCAAAGATCCCCGACGTCGCCGACGGCAAATGGCGTTTCGAGCAACTGATCGTCGACGGCAAGCGAGCCGTGCGAGCCAAAACGCCGAATCGCTTCTACGACCACATGGGCAAGACGTCCGAAGTTCCCCTCGAAGGCCGCCCCAGCGTGTTCCGCCGCACCACCGATGTTCCGCCCAAGTCGCTCGAACCGCTCAAGGACCTGAGCGAGCAGGAACTCCGCGATGTGACCCTCGTCGCGTTCCACAAGTGGTGCATCAGCCGCCGATTCCTGACGGAAATCGACGCTGCCGCGGGCAAGATCGTCACCGTGGGCGAGAAGCTGAAAAGCTACTCCGGCTGGCCTCAAAACACCCGGTTCCACCTGGAAAACTTCAAAGCCGCCCTCGATGAGCCGGGTGAGTGGTTCCTCGATCACGACGGCGCCTTGTTCTACCAGCCCCTGCCCGGACAGGACATGACCAAGGCCGAAGTGGTCGCCCCTGTGGCCGAGAAACTCGTCGTGTTCCGCGGCGAGCCGGAGACAGGCAAGTTCGTCGAGCACGTCACCCTCAAGGGGCTCTCCTTCCAGCACAGCAACTACCGGCTTCCGCGCGAAGGCTACGCGCCGTTCCAGGCTGCGTTCGTCACGGAGGCCGCCGTCATGGCCGACGGGGCGCGCAATGTGGCCCTCGTCGACTGCGAGATCCTTCACACGGGCGATTACGGTGTCTGGTTCCGTCGCGGATGCCGCAACTGCCGGGTCCAGGGCTGCTACCTGGCCGACCTCGCCTCGGGCGGCGTGCGGATCGGCGAAGGCCAGATCCGTCCCAACGACGCCGAACGAACGGATCACATCACCGTGGACAACAACATCATCCACCACGGCGGGCGGACCTACACCTCGGCCGTCGGCGTGTGGATCGGCCAGAGCGGCGACAACAAAATCACCCACAACGACATCGGCGACTTCTTCTACACCGGAATCTCGGCCGGCTGGCGGTGGGGCTACACGGACGGGTTGGCCCAGAACAACCGCATCTGCTTCAACCGCGTCCACCACCTGGGCCAGGGCGTGCTCAGCGACATGGGCGGCATCTACACCCTGGGTCCCTCCCAGGGGTCCGTCGTCGGCAACAATGTCTTCCACGACATCTACGCCTACTCCTACGGCGGCTGGGGGCTCTACACAGACGAAGGCAGCACGGGCATCGTCATGGAGAACAACCTGGTCTACAACACGAAGACCGGCAGCTTCCATCAGCACTATGGAAAAGAGAACGTCGTCCGCAACAACCTCCTGATCAACAGCAAGATCCACCAGGTCCAGGCCACGCGGGTCGAGGACCATCTCTCGTTCACCTTCGAGCGGAACATCGTCTACTGGAAAACCGGTCCTCTCCTGGCCGGGCCCTGGAACCGAATCCGCGTCAAGGTCGACCACAACTGCTACTTCAACGCGGCCGGCGTCCCGATCACCTTTGCCGGCATGGACCTCGCCGCCTGGCAGGAGCGGGGCTACGACCAGCACTCGATCCTCGCCGATCCACTCTTCGTCGATCCCGACCATCACGATTATCGCCTGAAGCCCGATTCCCCGGCGTCCAAAATTGGCTTCGTCCCCTTCGACTACACGCAGGCAGGGGTCTACGGCGACGCCAAGTGGCAGGAGAAGGCGTCGCAGGCAGCCATGCCGACTCTGGAACTTCCCCCCGACGCCAAGTAGGAAGCCTCTACCGCTGCGTTCTTCCAAGACGTTGAAAATGCAAAACCCGATCATACACCACCACGGAGAATCAACCGCCATGCAACGCTCCACGCTTCTCGCCTTGCTCCTTGCGGTCCTCGCACTTCCCGTAGCCAGCCTCGCGGCGGACAACCAAAAGGGTTGGACGGCCGATCCAGACCTAGTCAAGACCAAGCAGGCTCGGGAGAAGGCCAGAAACAGGAACGTCAACTACGTGGAGGCAAACGTTCCCGACTACGTGCTCCCTGATCCGCTTCAAGCAGCGGACGGCGTCAAGGTCGAGAGCGCGGAGGCCTGGCAGTCAGAACGCCGCCCGGAAATTCTTGAACTGTTTCGTTCCCAGGTCTACGGACGGGCACCCGTCGGACGTCCCGAAGGCATGACCTTCGATGTTTTCGACGTCGACCCGAATGCCATGGACGGGGCGGCCACTCGCAAGCAAGTGCGGATCAACTTCACGGGCAAAAAGGACGGGCTGTCGATGACGCTCGTCCTTTTTGTTCCCAACAAGGCCCCCAAGCCCGTTCCCACCTTCCTCTTGATCTGCAACCGCGATCCCGAGAACATCGATCCCACGCGGAAGGTGAAGTCGCCCTTCTGGCCCGCCGAGCGAATCGTGGCCCGGGGCTACGGGATCGCCGCGTTCCACAACGCCGACGTCGACCCCGATAAGTACGACGAATTCAAGAACGGCGTCCACGGACTGTTCGACAAGCCGGGAGCGCGACCGGCCGACGCCTGGGCGACCCTCGCCTCCTGGGCCTGGGGCGCCAGCCGAGCCCTGGACTATTTTGAAGCGGACAATTCTGTCGATGAAAAACACGTGGCCGTCGTCGGCCACTCCCGAGGCGGCAAGACGGCCCTTTGGGCCGGGGCCGAGGACCCTCGATTTGCCATGGTCTGTTCCAACGACTCGGGCTGTGGCGGAGCCGCCCTCTCACGTCGCCGCTATGGTGAGACCGTGGCAATCATCAACCGCTCCTTCCCCCACTGGTTCTGCAACAACTTCAAGAAGTACAACGACAACGAAGACGAGCTGCCGGTTGACCAGCACATGCTCATGGCCCTCATCGCTCCCAGGCCGCTCTGCGTGGCCAGCGCCGGCGAGGACCTCTGGGCCGATCCTCGCGGCGAGTTCCTCTCGGCCGTCGGCGCCGGTCCCGTGTATGAGCTGTTCGGGCAGCAAGGGCTCGGCACCACCGACATGCCGCCTCTCGACCAACCCGTCCAGAAAGGCCGCATCAGCTACCACATCCGCTCGGGCGGTCACAACCTGACCGAATACGACTGGGACCAATACATGAACTTCGCCGACAAGCATTGGCAAACCCCGTAGCGGTGGCATCCCCGCCCGCGACTCCTGATGATTCCAACAGGCTAAAGCCTGGACTCGAACACCCGTAGCGGTGGCATCCTTGCCGCCGTCCACCGTACCACAAATTGCCGCGCCGCCCCCAAGAGAGCTTTTCCATGAAACGCATCACGACCTTGGTTTGTCACCTCCTGACCGCACTCACCCTCCTTCTCGCGTCTCACGTGACAAGGGCCGCCGAACCGGCAACCTCCCCCCGTGAAATCAAGATCCTGGGAATTGGCAACAGCTTCACGGTCAACGCCTTCTCGCTGCTCAGACCGATCAGCGCCCAGAGCAAGGATTGTCGGTTGACGCTCGGCGGAGCGACCATCGGCGGCTGCCCCATGGAGAAACATATTCGACTGGCCAAGCTCCACGAGGCCGACCCCAACGATCCGGAAGGCAAACCCTATAGCCTTACAACGACCGATGAAAACGGAAAGACCACTCGCTCGCGGGTCGGGCTCCGAGAAATGCTGAAGTCCGACGATTGGGATTTTGTCACGATCCAGCAACTCAGTGCCCAAAGCCCCGACGTGGACAACTACCGCCCCTACGCCAAGGAGCTCTACGACTACATCAAGAAATACGCCCCCAACACCGAGGTCGTCATGCACCAGACCTGGGCCTACCGGGTCGATGGCGATTTCGACCGGGTGTTTCGCGGCAAGCCCAACTACGGGCAGGAAGAAATGTACCGCGACCTGGACAAGGCCTACCGCACGATCGCTGCGGAGTTGGACGTTCGCCTGATTCGCGTCGGGGCCGCCTTCCAACTGGCTCGCCAGGTGCGGCCCTTTGTGCCCGACACCTCAACCGACCTGTCCACCCTCTCGCCGCCGGCCCTCCCGCAAGAGAAGAACTCCCTCTGCGCGGGCTACCGATGGGATCGTTCCACTCCCCCGAAACTCGGATGCGATACGCACCACGCCAGCCTGCAGGGCCAATACCTGGCCGCTTGCGTGTGGTTTGAGTTCTTCACCGGCCAGAATTCCTACGCCGAAGGCATCCGCATCGACCGAATCTCGGACGAAGACGCCAAGTTCCTCAGCGGAATCGCGCACCAGGTGGTAGCTGAGGGGAAACGCCCGAAGGTCAAGCCGTAGCGGTGGCATCCCTGCCGCCGGCCCATCCGCCAAGCTCCAGAAGAAAGGACGAACGCTTCAGTCGCATCCCTTTTTCCTACAGAAGAATCGACAGCCGCCGACCATCGACCCCCTCGTTCGCACAAGGCTCGACGCAGCGTACCCATGGCCGAGAGAAGTGGCCCGGTCCTTTGGGCCGTCTACCGCCGCTGTCACGGGAACCTGGCACTTTGATTTCGCAGATGGCATATCAGCACTCGGATACCAACGCGACTGAGAATACGACGACCCTGGGTCGAGAACCGAAGGTTTGATGGGACGGTGGTGTGGTTTTCGAGGTGCCGCACACGGATCGACCTAGCCGCGCCGCTGAGCGTTAGGTAGAAACTCCCCATAAACGAGTTGGTGCAGGAGAAATGAAGTGAAAGACGGACCGGCGGTATGTTATGAAACCGGCCTCGATGAGTCCTTCCTCGTCGGCACTCTAGAAGAAATCCGCGCCCTCGGGCAAGCCCTGCTCGACGCTGCTAGTTCGGAGGGCAAATCCGTCGAGTTCTTGGGTGTGCCCGCTCGGTCTGTATCTTTCGCATTGTCTGAACCCATGGCAGAAGTTGTTCTGGACGGAATTGTCTTGGTCAAGACGAAGCAGGACAGGCAAGAGTTGATGAACAGAATTCGCATCAACAATGGAGAACCACCTATTGACTGGGAGACACGAGAGAAACAGCAATAACATGCTGGGCAGGTCTCGTCTGAAGCCGGGCCGAGCGCGTCTCCAGACGAACCGCCACCGCAAAGCGTTCTGGCGATGTCCCATTTAACCACCGTTTGATGACACGCCGGGCTGTATAGCCCGCAAATCTGCAAGCGAATAGCACGCGTGCCTACTCGAAGCCGTTCGGATTGCCCGATTGCCACCGCCAGGCGTCTGCAGTCATGGCCTCCAGCCCCAAGGCAGCCTGCCAACCGAGTTTCTCCCGAGCCAACGTCGGATCGGCGTAGCAGGCGGCTACGTCGCCGGGACGGCGAGCGGTGATTTCATAAGGCACCGGACAGCCGCTTGCCTTCGCAAAGGCTTCGATCACCTCAAGCACGCTGGAGCCGTTTCCGGTCCCCAGATTGTAGGTGAACAAACCTGCCTCGCGAGCATGGGCGTTCAGCGACGCCACATGGCCCTCCGCCAAGTCTACCACGTGGATGTAGTCCCGCACACCCGTGCCGTCCACGGTGGGATAGTCGTTGCCGAACACGGCCACTTTTTCCCGTCGCCCTACCGCGACTTGGGCCACGAAGGGCATCAGGTTGTTGGGAATGCCCTGCGGGTCTTCCCCGATCAATCCCGAGGGATGGGCCCCAACCGGATTGAAGTAGCGAAGCAGCACAAGACTCCAGCGAGAATCGGCCACCGCCAGATCGCGGAGAATCTCTTCGATGAACAGCTTGCTCCGCCCGTAGGGGTTTGTCGCACTGAGCGGGGCCGTTTCGGGAATCGGCAACTGCTCGGGATCGCCGTAGACGGTGGCTGAGGAGCTGAAGACGATCGAGCGAACGTCGGTCGCATCCATCGCCTTGAGCAGACTGACCGTGCCGCCCACGTTGTTCTCGTAATACTTCAGCGGGATCGAAACCGACTCGCCCACCGCCTTGAGCCCCGCGAAGTGGATCACGGCCTCGATCTTCTCCTCCGCCAGGATCTTCTCCAACAGAGCCTGGTCGCGGATATCGCCCTCGTAGAACGGCAGGGTCTTGCCCGTGATCTGGGTCAGCCGGTCCAGCACGGCCCGCTTGCTGTTGTAGAGGTTGTCGACAATAACCGGCTCGTAGCCCGCATTCAGGAGGCTGATGCAGGTATGGCTGCCGATGTAGCCGGTTCCACCGGTGACGAGAATTCGCATGGCGCCGTCGTTTCCTTCTTCGTGCTTCGTCGCTCATCAGTCCGCGGAGCGTACATCCGTTGGTGTCCAGCCTTCAGGCTGTCTTCTGCACGCTAAAGCGTGGACTCCAACAATCCCATTCGAACTCCACAGCCAGGCAGAGCGTCAGGCCGTGATTCCCTTCGTGAGATACATGAAGGCCGTTTCCAGGTTGATCTCGTCTTCCTTGAACGTCTTGATCTTGATTCCCGCCTGGACGAGTAGGGTCGGCAGTTCGCTGTAGTCTTCGATGCCGGCGGCCAGGGTGACGAACAATTGGCCGTCGCGCGGCTCCACCTTCTCGACCGCGTCGTGATCTTCCAGCAGCTTGGCGGCCGCGTCCTGATCGCCCACGACTTCCACGGCCAGAACGGGGCGTTCCCGGACTCGCCGCATGACCTCGGCCACCTCGGCCGAGACGAGCAGTTCACCCTTCTCGATGATGCCCACCTTGTTGCAGATATCGGCCAGTTCCGGCAGGATGTGGCTCGACACCATGATCGTCTTGCCCATCTGGCGGAGTTCCTTGAGCAGGCCCCGGATCTCGATGCGCGCCCGGGGGTCCAGACCACTGGCCGGCTCGTCCAGGAGCAGAACCTGGGGATCGTGAAGCAGGACCCGGGCCAGACCCAGACGCTGGGTCATGCCGCGGGACAGGCTGGTCACGAAGGCGTCGCGTTTGTAGCCCAGGTCGACCAGTTCGAGCATCTCGTTGCACTTCTTCCGCCGGGCCTCGCCCTTGATGCGGTAGGCGGCCGCGAAGAACTCCAGATACTCGATGACCTTCATGTCGTCATAGACGCCGAAGAAGTCGGGCATGTAGCCGATGAGGCGGCGAATCTCCTTCGGATGCGTGTAGATCGAGTGGCCGCACACGGTCGCCTCGCCCCAGGTGGGCTGCAACAGCGTGGCCAGGATCCGCATCGTCGTGGTCTTCCCGGAGCCGTTTGGTCCGATGAACCCGAACAGGTCACCGTCGTCCAGATCCAGGTTAAGGCTGTTAATCGCCCGGAGTTCGCCGTAGGCCTTCGTGAGGTCTCTGGTTTGAATCATGTTCTACTGGTCCGCTTTGACGGGCAAGACAAATCGCAACAGGATAGTGTGTTTTTCGCGGACGGGAACCGGCTCACCGTCCGACGCAAGAGACAATTTCGCGCTGAAGGGCAGCGCCGGATCGTCGGGGCCGTCCCCGGCAACCTCGGCCACGAGAACGGCCCGATTGGGCTGCAGCAGCCCGCTCATGTCGACGAATCCCTGGTAAGAATTGGCCAGGTGCGTGTAGGGACGTCCGCCCGCCGCATGGAAGAACGTCATGGCGCGAAGAACATACTCGGGGTCGGTGCTCTCGATGCTGTAACGGGTCGCTCGCTGCTCGGCCCGCTTCTCCTCGTCGAACACGATTTTGCGTCCCGTCAGGAAGCTCGCCAATTCGCGGCGAGGAACGGCCGCCCCGATTCGAACCCGCTGCCCCGGCGTCAGGGTCCCCAGTTCGTAAACCCAGTTCCCATAGACGAGCAGACAATCCTCCAGCGGCCGGTCGAAACGGCTCGTCAGAAATCCCGACGGAATCGGCCCCCGCTCTTCAAGATCGCACTCGAAGGTCGATTCAATCCGGCCTTCCCATCGCGCCGTCAGGCTCTTGCTTGACCATACCTGCAGAGGCAGTTGGGCCAGCAGCGCGTTGCCCTCCCGAAAATCATAGGGCTTGGCCCAAACCGTGGGCGGAGCCGCCTTGGGATCCATTCCGCCCAGGGCCTTGCCGGGCAGCCCCAGCCAGGCAGTGAGCGGCTTCGACGCCGGTCCGGCGTCCTCCACTTCAAAGCGTGCGTCCACCCGACGCGTTTTCGGACTGAAGATATTGGCCCACGCCGTGCCCCGAATCTCGCCTGTCGACACATCCACGTCGATCAGCGTCGCCTGGTTGGCAAGGAACTTGTCACCCTTGGTCCCGCGGGCTACCACGTACGCCAGGACACAGAACAGGATCACGAGCAGCGGAAAGGTGATCCAGGTCAGCTCCATGCGCCGCAAAAACTTCCGCAGGAAAAAGTAGTCGCCGGGCCCGACCAGCAGCAGGTAAAAAACGATGGCCGCAACGATCCAACCGAAGGGGATCTGGCGGACCCCTTCGAACTGGTCCAGGGCGCTCCGCAATTGGCCCGCCAGGTCCGTATAACCAAAATGGAGAATCGTTTTGTCGCTGTCTTCGACGTCGAGAGGCTTCACAGGCCACCCCAGCAGCCGAGCCACGAACTTGGGACGCGACCCCCATCTGCCCAGCGGACCGCGATCCAGGTCGGAAGCCAGGAAGATCACCTTCCCAAAGCCCCACACCCGCCGAACGACAAGGGGAAGATTCCCTTCCGGCACCACGACCATGCCGTCCACCTCGGTCAAGCGGGCAACTTGCATCGCTTTCCCGCCCACACGGGCTGGCAGGTTCTGGTCGCCGTCGGCAAAACGTTCCAGCTTGGTCGCCTGACTCAGCGAGACGGTCTTGTCGAATTTGCCTGGAATCAGGTCGCGAAGCGGTCCCTGCGCCCCCAGCAAGGCCTCACCGTGTTCGCCCACCGCGATCAGGAGCCGCCCGCCGTGCCGAACCCAACGAGCGATCGCCTCAAGCCTCGGATCCCCGGGCGCCAATCCGGCATAGCAGTCCACGTCCGTGCCCGAAAGCACCAGCAGGCTGACGCCTTCGTATCCAAACCAGCGGTCCGGAAGGTCGGCAGCCTTCGGCAACAGGACCAGACGCGTTTGCTCATCCGCCGGTTCCCGCATCTGAACGATTGCGTCGGCAATTCCCAACGACGCCGTCCCCACGGCCACAACCAAAGGCTGGTCGGAACGCTGCGCCGCCGGAATCTGCTTCCCCGTCGGTTCATCCGCGGCCTCGAACGTCCGCTCTGCCAAGACCTGCTCGGATCGCTCCACCCGAACCGTCAACGGGCAGCGAAGCCGTCCGAAACGAACCTGAAGCTGAATCGACTCCGGGGCAGGGGAGGGCAGGGGGGCCGAGACACGCGACGGCACCCCGTCACAGTCGGGCACGATCAGACTCACCTCCGCGCCGTCCACGTCCGCATCGGGCGCAAAATGGACCCGCACCGGAGTCCAGAGTCCGGCCTTGTACGCCCCCGAGAATCCCACGTCCACCTTGGCGATGATCTGCGAATCGCCGAAGGCCGTGCCGATTGAAAACAGAAGCGTGATCAGAAGAGAAGCGATTGCCTTCCGGCTCATGGTTTCCCCGCATCGGGACACGTACAAACAAACTGTCCACAGCCGGGGCACCCCGAGCCGTACTTCTTGTGGATTGCCTCGGAAAGGTCCACTTCCGCCACGTTGGCGATGGTCGTCAGCCACGCCAACACGTCGGCGAACTCTTCCGCCTTCTCTTCATGAGTCCCGTCGCGGAGAGCGGCGGCCAATTCGCCCACCTCCTCCATGAGCCACATGAACGTTCCGTCGATGCCCCGTTCGGCATCCTTGCGGAAGTACATGTCTCGGATGAGTTGCTGGAAATCGGCTAATGAAACAGCTTTGCCCGGCTTCGGCTCGCCTGCCTCGCCGGTGGGGGGGATATCGCAATTCACGGTCGGTTTGCTGCCTCCAGCATCTCTTCGAGTGCGGCCGCCCGGGCGGGTTCCAGGGCAGCAGGGTCGAGCGGCGCCAACACCGCCCGGGCTTCCTCTTTCCGCCCCAGGGCCAGAAGAGTCTCGGCGAGGGCGAGCTGCAACTCCGTGTCATCCGGCACGAGATGCACGGCCGCCTCCAGCTCGCGAAGCGCCATCTTTCGATTATGACGACCGATCAGCGCTTCCGCAAACGTCTTATGGAGCTCTGCGTCATTTACGTCGACCTGGATTGCTTGGTTCGCCCATTTAATCGCTTCCAGGCAATCCCCGCTTTCGAGGGTCTTCTGGGCCAACTTCTTGCGGATCTCGCCGTCGCCCGCATCCAGGGCCGCCAGAAGGCCCATCGTTTGAAGCACCTTGGCTTCGTCGCCCTGCCAATCGTAGGCCCGCAGAAGCATGGCCAGCCAGGTCGGATTGTGCGGATTGTGCTGCCTCCCCAGGCGGTAGAGACGCTCCGCCTCGGCGAAATCGTGCGCCTTCAGACGCAATCCCGCCAAGAGATTGACCACCTTCAGATCGGGCGACTGCTCGTCGAGGCAGTCTTCCAGCAGGGCTACCGCTGCCTCCGGACGCCCCGCACGCACGTGGAGCCGGGCCACCACGTAGGTGGCGCGAGGATGCCGCGGCAAATGCTCCAGCGCCCTCCGAGCTTCCGCCAACGCCTCTCGAAGCGCCCCGCGCTGCAGGTAGGCGAGGGCCAACTCGGCGGCCAGATCCGCGTTGTCCGGGTCGTCCCGTTTGGCGGCCAGCAACTCAGAGAACGTGTGTTCCTTCTCCGGCAGAAGATCGGCCATCGCCCCGGCCACCTCGGCCACATACTCGCGATAGCCCCGCTCGAAGGCCTCGACCGGCATTTCGAACACGCGCCAGATTGCCTCGGGAGTCGACAGGCCATCTGCATAGGCATTCAGCAGATCCCGCAACACCTGCTCGGTCCGCCCTCGAAGCATGTACTCCACATACAACTCGGCCTGGCAGTAGGCCAGGGGCCGATCCTCGCCGGATTCCGGCCGGGTGAAGCCCCGGTCGATGTTCGTGAAGTCGAGCAACGTGTCGGCCGCCTCGCGACGCACCAAAAGCGGATTCCAGGACAGGGGCCGCGGCTTCCCTTCACACCACACGGCCAGGCCCTCCGTGTACCAATGGGGGATCCGGTAGCTGGTCTGCTGGAGCGTGACGACATGGACCATCTCATGCCGCAGCGTTTCCGCCCAGTTGTATTTCCTGCCGATCGTCGGATCATTCGGCGAGACCATGGCCACGATGTCGCCCGTACAGGCGGCAACCGGCCCCACGTAGGGCAGGCCCGTCATTCGGGTCCCGAACCACTGGGCCCCGGAAACGCCTTGGGCTTCGTTGAGAATCTCAATCAGCGGCGGCTTCGGGGGCGTGTAGCCGAAAAGCTGGCACAGGCGGGGATAATCGTTCGTCAGAAACTCCCCCGCATAGGCCGCCAGCAGACCGTCGCGCCGCTCCTCATAGCGGAGCACGCAGCCGCCGACGGTTTCGGTCTTCAGCCCGCGGAGCACCTTGAGCATGCTGAGCATGTTGTTGGTCCGAACGTTGAAGGGATCGCGGTCGAAAGCCTCCCGGAACAGGTCGCGAGCTTCGTCCTCTCGTCCCATCTGCATACGGATCTGGCCCAGGGCCGCCGCCAGGCGTGGTTCCGCCGGCGAGGCTTTCAGGGCTTGAGAGAGCAATTCGTCGGCTTCGTGTTTCCGATGGTGCGTCTCGAGCCAATCGGCAGCGGCCAGAAAGAAGTCGTCGGCCAAGGGGTTTCTCGCCACAACCTCGTCCAGGATCGCGTGCGATGCCGAGTCCTTCTTGCGCCAACCGCCTCCCTCGCTGACAATCCGCGCCGCCATCAGCCGTCCCAGCGTCTCTTCCGATCGCGGATTGGCCCGCAGCACGCGCTTTTCGAGAAGGTCCTGGGCCGCGTCGAACTGCGAATTGAGCCAGGCAATGTCCGCGCGAAGACGGAGCGCTCCGGTGTGATTCGGATTGATCTGGAGGGCACGCTCCACGGAAGCTTCCGCCTCGTCGACCTTCCGTTGCATGAGCGCCAGTTCCGCCAGCCCTACGTGGGCCTCGGCCGCCTGCGGATTGATCAGCAGCGCCTCGCGGAACTGCTTGGTCGCATCGCCCTGGTTGTATTTTCCGAGCAGCAGGCGTCCCGCGTCGTAATGGCCTTGCCAGAAGTCCGGCTCCAGGGCCAGAAGATCCGGATAGAAGGCAGAGGTGAGAAATCGAAACTGATCGTTGACCGAATTCCAGGCCGCGTGCCGCGCCGCCGCCAACCCGATCCAGCGAAGCGTCTCCGCATCGTCGATCTTCGACTCGTTGTAGAGCTTCACGAGCCGCTCGCAGACCTCCGCGGCCTCGCACCGTCGCCCCGCCACTCGATCCAGTTCCGCCTGAAGCCACAACGCACCGACGTGCTCGGAATCGGACGCCAGGATCCCGCGAACGAGCGTCTGGGCCTTTTCCCAGTCTCCGCGTTGGAAGGCCATTCTGGCGGCCTCGACGTCGGCAGCCGCGGATTTGCCTATCCAAGGAGAAAGTGTCGAGTTGGCCTGCTCCAGGTGGCCCGAGGCGGCCTGGGCCCGGGCCAGCCCTACGGCCGCCTCTGGAGACTCGTCGGCCAGGCGAGAATAGGCCTCTTCCGCCTCGGCATACTTGCCGGTCCGCAGAAGATGCAGGGCCGACGCGGTCTCGGCGCACAGGCCGTAGCGTCCCACGAAACCGAGCGCAACGCCCCCAAACACGAGGATCACAAAACCCTTCCACCAACCTTGCACCACCGCCCTGTGTCTCATCAATACACTCCCTTGGCAACCTCCGACCGTTCGCGCCTCTAAGCGTCTCTGCTAGGATAAGATCCTAGCCGAAAACTGCGGAAAAGGCTCCCCGCCGGCTCAGGAGAACTGCAATCTCACGGGGACTGGTCCATTTTTCGGCCGGCAAGGCGTTTTGGCGAACATGCGTCGCCCGAAAACATGGACCTGTCCCCTTCCTTCACGGCCCAAACCGGAAACAGAACTCGCCAGAGCGTCAATCGAATGCCACAGACATTTTCAAAGCACGGGATTTCCTTCCTCTATCCAGACAACTGGACGCTGGACGAAAACGCTGCCGAAGACGAGGTCGACTCGGCAACCGTGTACAGCCCTGGCGGGGCCTTCTGGTCGATCAGCGTCCATCCCCCGTCGGCCGACCCCGAAGAACTGGCCAAGGCTGCCGTCGAAGCCATGCAGGGGGAGTATAGCAGTATCGAACAGGAACCGACGTACCAGTTGGTCGACGGACGCAAAGTGCACGGCTTCGACCTGGCGTTCTACTTCCTTGACCTGACGAACTCAGCCTTCGTCCGCAGCTTTCGCACGCCGCTGGCCACGTACGTTCTCTTCTACCAGGCCGAGGATCGCGAATTTCGAGAACTCGAAAAAGTCTTCGAAGCGATCACCAAGAGTTTCTTTGACGACGTTGAGTGACCCGCCAAGCCGGTCCATTGTAGTTTCTACAAGCGACTCGCCCGTCCCGTGAGTAATTCCTTCAATCCCACAAAAGGCGTCCATTTCTTGTAAGGCGTTTTGCTGTTGGGACTTATATCACCGCGAGGGAAAGACCATCTGAATGGCATGGCGATTGCTTAATGTCTCGGTGCCCTCCAAGTGACGACCCAGTGGGACTCGGGTTTCCCGCACCCGAGCCCGCCTGTTTCACCTCGGGCACACAATCTCTGTTTCCTGGATGACCTGGTGGAACCATTTTACCGCGAATCTTAGGCAGCGTCGCACAACCAAGCGAATCCCCTAAGCCCAATCGACGGGCGAAGCCAGCTTTTCGCGGCCCGAAGAACCCCCCCTCTAAGCGGTCGAGTCGCTCCCGACTCGACCGCTTTTTTGCTTATCCTTTGGGGGGGTTGCGGTTTGTATTTCGGCTAAACGTCCTATACTTGCTAGCAGCCTTGGAGAAAGCCGGGCTCTTCAACCATCCACTTCGCACTGGGCAACCTCTGCTTTTGACCATCCAGTGTAGCCCGGCTTCTGCAATACAGAAACATCTCCCATTTCGCCCTTACCACCCAATCAGATTCGTTTCCGCCCGCTGCTGACAACCACGCTAAGCCCGTTGCGGCAAACAAACTCGGCCCGGTGGAACGAACAGAACGTTGATAACGCCAGGAGAGCACTCCCATGACCGAAACGGACGTCCCCAAGACGCCCAAGGAACGGATTGGCGCAACCGCGGGCGCAATTTGGCATCTCTTGGACGAGGAAGGCACCGTCAGCATGACGCAACTCGTCAAGAAAGTGGGCGAGCCTCGCGATATTGTGATGCAGGGGCTCGGCTGGCTGGCCCGAGAGGACAAGGTGCAGATTGACGAGACCGGACGCACACGAACCGTCTCACTGTGCGAGTGACGAGTCGCCGCTGTTAGAGTCACTATCCTAAGAACAGGTTGCGTATGCCCATGCCCGCGCGAGACTCCCTCGTCTTGCTGGATTTTTCTTGCGCGCAAAACAAAAGACCACGGGTCGACGGTCCGTCGTCGTCCCCATGATCTTTTATCCTGAAACGGGACTTCATGTCCCGCCCTCCCGGCAGGCCAGGCCTGTATGACTGGTATCGGCCGGATCTGTCGTCTGGCTCAAGCCGATTTTCCGGATTTTCTCGGACGCCACCGAAAAAGCCCGTCACCGAGCCGCAAAGGAACTGCCTGCGGGAGATGACATCACTTGATGGGCTCTCCGATCTTCCAAGCCGACGGATTGAACATCGGGAAGGGCACGCTCGTCGTGTCGGAAGGACTTTCCGTCTCCGACATGTCGGGCAGCGGTTCCGGAGAAGCAGGCGCGGGCGGCAACTTGGGGGCCGGACTCGGCTTGGAACCGGCCTTCGGGGCCGCCTCGGGCTCGGGAACTGTCACCGGGGGACTCGCCTCCACCGGAGTTTCACACTCCGAGCACGATGTCTCGGCAACCGGCGCACATCGGAATGCGAACGGCCGAATGCAGGACGGCCGCAGGCAGGGCAGGCACAATCCGTGCTGCTTTTCCTGGCAGTAGCCTGCCCACACGTCGTCACAGCAAGGGGACGGGCAATGGTTGCAAGGCTGCTGAAGGTCCGCCGCTCCATAATTAGGAGCCGCACACGCTCCCGCGGAATACGGATTCAGCCCGGACTGGTACACGGGTTGGTCCGCCCGCACGGACTCGCCAACCGTGAGGATCAAGGCGGCGAACGTGAAAATGGCTATGGGTCGCATCGATTCGTTCCCTGTTGGGATGGGAGAAGGTGTGGAGAGAAGGCAATCGCCTCAGAATCATGCGGCCTGATTTCAGCGGAAGCAAACGCCGCCCGCCCCTTTTTGGCCGTATTCCACGCTTTTCGATTGGCCCAAGGCGTTGCGAGAGCCAAACGAGTTGCCCTTTACGCACATGCCAAACCTTGCCAAAACAGCCCCCGCCCCCCGCGCCTCACAGAGCCGCAACGGCCCGCACGATCGGACAAAGCCCGCAAACCTGCCGCAAACCGACAGGTCAGCAGGTGGTTTTCCTGGGCCCCCCCGTCTTAGAATAGGGTCAGCGTAAATCTGGGACAGAGAAAGCAACATGTTGAGGAGATCGCGGCTGTGTCGCTGATTGAACTGACGGAAGTCCGCAAAATCTACCAACTCGACCAGACCGAAGTGGCCGCCCTGCGCGGCGTTTCGCTCTCCATTGAGCAGGGAGAGTTCGTCGCCGTCATGGGCCCCTCCGGGTCCGGCAAGTCGACCCTCATGAACACCTTGGGCTGCCTGGATCGCCCCACCGATGGAACCTACGCACTGGATGGAGAAGAGGTCACGCAAATGACGCCCAACGGGCGTGCGGACATCCGTAATCGCAAGATCGGCTTCGTGTTCCAGAACTTCAATCTACTCGCCAGAACCAGCGCGCTGGAAAACGTCGAACTGCCCTTGCTCTACTCACGTCACATGTCCCATCGCCTGAGACGCCAACGAGCCGTCGAACTGCTGGAACTGGTCGGCCTGGGCGACCGCATGGATCACCATCCGGGACAACTCTCCGGAGGTCAACAGCAGCGAGTTGCCATCGCCAGGGCACTCGTCAACCAACCTGCCATCCTGATGGCCGACGAACCGACCGGCAACCTGGACTCGCGCACCAGCGAGGAAGTTATGCGACTCCTCTGCGAACTCAATCAACAGGGCGGGATCACGCTTGTGGTCGTAACTCACGAACAGGAAGTCGCTCGCCACGCCAAACGGATACTCATCCTCCGCGACGGGCTCGTCGAATGCGACACGACGGATTTCCCGAAAGCGCTCGCCGCCCTCCACGGCCACGAGGGCGCCAGTTTCTAACGACCCCTTGAACAAGTAGGCCACCGCTCGCCGAGCGGGACCATGAAGCGGAGCAAACGTGCCAATTCAGGGCCCGTTTGACCCAAAGCCGGTGTTCTGATGGTGTGCAATCGAGCTACTCAACGGACTGCCAGCGACCCTTGAGCGAATTGAAGCAACCGCCACGCTTTTCACGCTTCGGTCGAATCGATAGCCACCCCTGCGGCCTCGGCATGATCGGCACATGTCAGATCGGACAGTCGAATCGACGCCAGCCGCGTTCGTGCCTCATCATTCACCTGCGTCAACAGGTCCTCCAACTTCCGGCGACACTCCGCGTGGAGCCCCTCGGCAACCGGCAATGTGGAAACCATGGGGCCGTCCACTGCCTCAATAATGTCGAGAAGCGAAACATCGTGTGGCGGCTGTCTCAATGTGTAGCCACCATCCACGCCTCGAGTCGATTCGAGAACGCTGTGGGCAACGAGATTCCGGAGAATTTGAAGAAGGAATCTCTCCGGCATTTTGCCTTCGGCTGCCAGCTTGCTGCAAGGAACTGGATGGTCCGATTCCACCTCGGCCAGTTGGAGTGTTGCTTGCAACGCGTAGGATACGGTTCGTGAAACTTTCATTTTAGCCCCCCTTGAATGGGGCCTAGTATACCATGACAGCCGGGAATGTCAAGAAAATCCACGGAGATTGCTGCCCGATATAAAAAAACCTCGGGCAGAATCGCTACTGAGCACGGAGTAGCCGGGGGGGACACACCAGAGGCAAGAGGAAAGCGGGCCCTTTATATCCCTCAAGCGGGCGATTCCGCAGACTTCTTGTCCTTCCCCCCCTGCGGCGAATCGAACCAAATCACGTGGATGATGATCAGCCCCGCTCCAACAACGAGCATGCTGTCCGCCAGATTGAAGGTCGGCCAAGGCCACGAACCAATCATCACCAGAATCCAGTCCCGCACGGCAAATACCGGCTCGCCAACCTCGTGAAGGGGAGGATTCGGGTAGTTCCAGTGGAGCCCCGGTAGGCCAAGCCGATCGTAGAGATTGCCGAGAATCCCCGCAGTGATGAGGCCGCACGCCACCGTGACGAGCCATTGGCGAGCAGCACGAGCAACGAAGAGCCAGACGCAGATAGCGATGGCGGCCACAACCGACATCACGGAAAAGAAACTGACACGACCCTGGCCGATGCCAAAGAGAGCGCCCTCGTTGAGGCTCGTCTGGAGCCCAAAAACATCCTTCCAGAGCCACCACACCGGCTTTTCCAAGGGCATACCCAGCCGGTCGAAGATCCACGATTTGGTGGCAAGATCCAGAAGGCAGCCGCAGATTGCCAGAAAGAAGAAAACCAGATAGCGGCTGGGAGGGACAGACTTCATCGCGGCTCCTTCCGTCGATGGGACGAGTCAGACCAGGCGTGAAGGCAGACGTTCATGGGAGTTTCGCCAGAAAACGACCGCCTCCTCACACGAGGCCACCACATGGGCAGTGATGAATCAGCGTACCCTTTCCCCTGTCTCATGGCCACGGCAATACGTGCCCCTGGCGAGAGAACGCCGACTGTTGCTACCCCGTTTCGCGGTCTTGAATCAGAGGCCTTCTTCCAGACGAGATGCGCACTTGACACACATCGTGGCGTACGGCAACGCGTTCAAACGCGTTTTGGGAATGCGAGCGCCGCATTCCTCACACAACCCGTACTCACCATCCTCAATCCGCTCCAGAGCCGCCTCGATCTGCCCGAGCGTTCCGCCTTCCGACTCCATCAAGCTGAGCGTGAACTCCTGCTCGAAGTTGTCGGAGCCGATATCCGCCATGTGAATCGGCATGCTCGACAGATCCCCGTTGGCCTCGGAACGGCTCTTGTTCAGCGCGGCATCCGCCATCTGGCTGACATCGCCCCGGAGACGCGCCCGCAACGCCAGAAGCTTTTCCCGATAAACCTTCATCTCCGCCTTTTTCATTCGCTTCTCCTCCGGGAAACTCCAATACACAGCCACCCCCTGCAGGGGAGCTTGCAGAATCTCTATTTTAAAGACGCCAGAATCGACTGTCAACGAAACGCCGCCTTCCCCGGGAATTGTGGTGCCCCCTGGTTCAGGGATTTTGCATGGCGCAAAGTCTTTCTGAAAAAACGGTTAGGTGAATCCTCGAACTTTCGCAGGCGAGCCGATCCGGACGACAACGTCCGGAACGCCCCCATCACGAATCTACCTGCCGGAAAGCATCCGGGCCGGCAGTTTTCGCCAAGAAACGGCCCCGAACCGCCTCTGCCCGCTCGTCTTGATGGTTTTCCGCGGCTTCTTTAGGATGGGAGGCCTCGAAATTCAATGCGGTAAGGTCCAATCATCGCCAACTCGAACAGGGAACCAGGCGATGCCCCACCGCGTGGCGACCGACGGATCGTCGCCGACCTCCAGCCCAGCGAGTACGCGAAAATTAGCCCCTCAGAAACCTCCTTCCAACGCTGTATCCAGCCCGACTGTGCGTCC
Source organism: Thermoguttaceae bacterium (assembly GCA_963674575.2). Taxonomy (GTDB): domain Bacteria; phylum Planctomycetota; class Planctomycetia; order Pirellulales; family Thermoguttaceae; genus JAAYAY01. The sequence goes on along the minus strand of CAXXQT010000003.1, from coordinate 356,865 downwards.
ACCTTCGGGGTCGACGAGGTCCTCGTCGCTTGCCCCAAGTGCGGCAGCCTGCTCGACGTGGCCTACGAGTGGGACCGCCTGCCGGTTCCTTCCTCCCTCCAGCACTTCGAAACGAAGTGGACGAAGCGGCACGATCCTCACTGTTTCAGTGGAGTCTGGCGATTCCATGAACTGCTACCGTTCGTCCCGGTTGAAAACTGCGTCACCGTCGGCGAGGGACAAACGCTCCTCCAGTGCAGCAACGGCGTCGCGGACTTCGTCGGCGTCGACTCGGGAAATCTCTTCCTGCAATACGAAGGAATGAACCCCTCCGGCAGTTTCAAAGACAACGGCATGTCGGCGGCCTTCACCCACGCACGGTTCGTCGGGGCCAACCGCGCTGCCTGCGCTTCCACCGGAAACACCAGCGCCTCCCTGGCCCTCTACTGTTCCGTCACGAAACTGATGCGTGCCGTCATTTTCGTCGGCTCCGGCAAGATCGCCTACGGCAAACTCTCCCAGGCCCTCGACTACGGGGCCCTCACGGTCCAGATCGCCGGCGACTTCGATGATGCCATGGCCCGGGTCAAGGAAGTCTCGAAGAAACTGGGCATCTATCTCGTCAACAGCGTCAATCCCTTCCGCCTCGAAGGTCAGAAGACCATCATGCTCCGCGTCCTGGAGGCCCTCCGATGGGAGACGCCCGACTGGATCGTGGTCCCCGGCGGAAACCTCGGCAACTCGAGCGCCTTCGGCAAAGCCTTCCTGGAACTCAAGCAACTCGGCCTCATCGACCGCGTCCCCCGCCTCGCCATCATCAACGCAGCCGGCGCCAACACGCTCCACCGGCTCGTCGACGAGGAAGGCCTCGTGTGGAACGGCGGACGTCCCGACGCCAAGCTCACGCAGAAGTTCTACCGCGACATGGATTCCGAAGGACGACGCGCCTCAACCATCGCCAGCGCCATCGAAATCAACCGCCCGGTAAACCTGGAGAAATGCCTTCGGGCCCTCGACGTGTGCGATGGCGTGGTCCGCGAAGTCACCGATCAGGAAATGCTCGACGCCAAGGCCCAGGTCGGAGCCAATGGGCTCGGCTGCGAACCGGCTAGCGCCGCCAGCGTGGCCGGCACGAAGCAACTCGTTGAAGAAGGCGTCATCGGTCGCAACGAGCGGGTCGTCTGCATCCTCACCGGGCACCAGCTCAAGGACCCCACCGCAACGGTCGCCTACCACACCACTGACCAGGACCTGTTCAACGAGGTCCTCGGCAAGCGGGGCGTCCGTCGAGCCGCCTTCGCCAACCGCGCCGTCGTCGTCCCCAACGACCTCGACGAGATCGTCAAGGCGATTCAGCTCTATTCCTAGCGGCTCCGTCAAGCTTGCGATCTGGGTTGGCACTGACTGCTTGTCAGCCAGTGCCAACACGTCCCATCGGAGCACTGGATTCCTTCTGCCGCAAGTACCTGCCAGGGAGCGAAGCACCGCTTCGGTCACTTGGCGAAGATCTCGCTGACAGGCAACTCGAGACCCGGAAGAATCTCGGAAGCAGTGAGCCTCCCGTCGACAGAGTGGACTTCCGGCTCGCGTCCGGGACGATAGACCATCACGTTGCGTGCAACGAGGTCGACCTCCCACACCACTTGCACGTCCAGACGCAGATAATCTTCGATCTTCGCTCGAATGTTTCTGGGCCGGTCATCCGGTGATCGGATCTCAACGGCAAGATCCGGCGCACCTGGAAAGAAACCCTTGGGAGTTCATCAGGAAGACGATCCTTGCCAACAAAGGCCACGTCCGGGGCGCGGACGGTATCGGGATTGCGTTCCAGGATGAACCCCGTGTCGCCGGACACAATCCGGCCCGCACGATGCACCCGATTCCAATTGCTCAGAGCGGCGATCAGATTGGCCTCCGTATTGCCGTGCTCGAAGCCCGCCGGTGTCATCATCACCAGTTCCCCCCGAGACAATTCGCACGGTCCCAGATCATCAGGCGCGGCGAGAAGTTGATCTACGGTCGTGATTGGAGGTGTTCGCGTGGACATGGTTTCCTCTCCAGTGTCCTGCCAGCCCTTGAATCGGGTGGAGTCCGGCCCCATACCCTGCCAAGTAAGCCAACCGTGGACACCATGATACTCAGTATATCACGTCCCCCCGATGAAAAACCCGCTTCGTTACGCCAGGACAGCGACCAGAAACGCCACAAACAGCACCGGCAGGTAGACGAGCGAGATCCGCAGGAGAGTCCGGGCATTGCGGTCGGTGGGGGCTCGGAAGAAGGCGATTGAGCCTACCAGGTAGGCGACCCCCGACACCACTGCCGTCGCCACATAGCCCCACCCCGCGCTCTCGCCCAACAGAGGCAGCAGGCTTACCGGCAGGAGCACGATGGCCCCGACGAGGGCAATGATCGTGGTCGTTCGCCCCGAGGGATCCGTCACACTGGCCACCTTCAGACCGGCCTGGCCGAACTGCTCGCGATAGAGCCAGGCAATCGCCATGGCATGGGGAAACTGCCAGAAGTAAACGATGGCAAACAGGGCCAGTCCGTTCGGACTCATCGCCGCCCCGGCTGCCGCAGCCCCCAGCAGGGCCGGCATGGCCCCAGGAATCGCCCCGATCGGGGTCTGCCAGGCCGTGAAAACCTTCAGCGGTGTGTAAATCCAGACATAGACCAGCCAGCTCAAGGCGGCCAGCACCGTGATCGACGCATTGACCGCCAGCGCCAGGTAGATCAGGCCGAACGTGGTAATCGCCGCCGCATACCAGGTGACTTCCCGCTCGCCGAGCCGTCCGGAGGGCAGGGGACGTCGCGCGGTTCGCGGCATCAGCCCGTCACTCAAGCACTCGATCCGCTGATTCAGGGCAATGGCCCCGACCACGACGGCCGTCGAGCCGAGCAAGGCGTTCAGAAGAGTCACCAACGACAGGGGCCCGGCCGCGGCGGCAAACGCCCCGACCACGGTCGTCATCGCCACCATGGCCACAATTCGCGGACGGCTCAATTGCCATAGCGCCTGAAGGACGGTCGCCAGATTCCGGTCCGCCATGGGAGACGTGGTGGTTGCCGTCGTGGAATCGATCGCCATGGTCTGCTCGCATTCCGCCTTGGTCAGGCGGGCCCTATCGTTTCGTTTTCCGGCGGGTTGCGTCCCGCTTGGCCCCTGATTTCGCCTCTGGCGTGGAAACAACGGGCTTGGCGGGAAGAGCCAACAACCGGTGCGACCAGAGGGCGGTGCTTGTGGCTGCCGCCAGACAAAGGGAGCCGACCGCCACGTGGGCCGTCGTGCTCAGGGCCTGCCAGAGGCCCTCAGCCACCACGGTGTATTCTAGGGCAAGAACGTTTCGAGTGAACCAAAGGGGCCAACCGTAGTTGGTCACCCACGTGGCCAAACCAAGTACCAGTTGGATGAGAAAAAGCCCCGCCAACAGGGAGATACGCCGCGGCAGAAGCGGCACCGCCGAACAGCGTCGAATCCCAATTACCAACCAAACGATCAGAAGGACAATCACGCCAGCGGCGATCAGGTGCAACCAGACCCAAAGCGTGAACCACCAGGGGGGCGTATCGGGAGCCAGATGCCGTAGCTGGGCTCCCAGCACGATCTGCCCGTAAATGGCCCCGGTGGTCAGCAGCGTCAACCACCGCACCGGTCGCCCCCCAGCCTCTTCAACCGGGGGGGCACCTTCCGTCCACCGGCGCGAGGTCATGATCACCATGGCCGCCGCCAGGACGAAGAAGGCCGGAGCCGTGCATCCGTGGACCCTCGCCAGAAACAACCGGTCCTCTACCGCAGCGATCCCGAACCACGTCACCCCCCCGGCAGCCGCGGCAATCACGACCGCCCGAACCCAAAACTTCACCTGCCGGCGCCCCATGGGCCCCGCGGGAATCGCCTGGACGAGCAGAACGAGGGCCGCTGCCGCAACACAGAGGAAGGCCGGGGCAGGCATGCCCAGAATGGTGGCCTCGGCCACCTTGCTGCCTACCACACGCAACCCGCCGAGCACGCCCTGCAAGCACACACCGACCAGCGCGAGCCCGGCCATCCACCAGAGGGCCCGACGCGGATCGCGTCGCCAGAGGAGCAAAACCAGCACGATCGTGACCACTCCCACCAGCGAACCGAGCAAGCGGTGACCGTGCTCGAGAAATACGTCCCAAACCTTGATCCAACTTCCCAGTGGATAAAGGAACAGGTTGTATCCATAGGTGCTCGGCCAGTCGGGCACGGCCATCCCGGCGCCGTAGGTCGTAACCAGGCCGCCCATCCAGATCAGCGGAAAGGTCATGCACGCCAGGATCCAGGCCGCCACGTGGGCGGCACGATTCGAAGTCGGCGGGGCTTGCTGAGACTTGGCAGGCATGGGAAATCAGGAACTCTCGTTGTTTACGCAAAGTGAAAACGAATGACGGTGGAGACAAGGCTGAAGGCCGAAGGCCGAAGACTTAAGGACGGAAAAATAGGAGCTTTCGTCGCATCAAAATCGGTTTTCCACGCCAACAGACTTCGCATCAGAAACCTACAGCCTACAGTCTTCAGTCTCCAGCCCTCGTCCAGCAGTTCAGGGAGTCCGCAACTCGCGAAAGTCCCGCCATTCTCACTTTGAGTTGTTTACTCGTTGGCTACGGAAAGAACATAGTTGATCACATCCCAGATGTCGTCCGGAGTGAGCACCCCCTTGGCCCCGGGCTGGGGACCGGCGGCCGGCATGGGCGTCCCCTTGATCCCGATATAGACCCGGCGGTAGAGATCCTCTGGACTGGCTCCGCCTCGGAAGGCCCCCTCGCGAAAATCGCGGGGGCGAAGCTTCTGAATCGGCAGCGTGAACAGGGGGGCCAGCTTGGCGGTCTGCTCGGGCGTCACGCCGTGCTTCGGTTTGTTCCAGTCGTCGTAGATGCGATCGTCCTCTCCATCCCCGGCCCCGTTCGGGCCGTGACACAAGGCGCACTGGGCATCCTTGCTCGCATACAACTCCTTGCCCCTTGCGATCGAGGCAGCCAGTTCCTTCCCGCTATATTCCGGTCGCGGCGGCACGGGCACCACGTACTCCTCCGGGTCGCTCTCCACCTCGGCCCACTGCTCGGCAACCCAGAGGGTGGCGTCTTCCAGCACCATCTCTTTCGCGTCCGCTCCCAGTGGAAGATACTCGCCCTCGTCCACCACGAGTTGCACCAGGTACTGCTCCGTCTCGCCGCGCAGGCTCAGGTAGATCACGTATTCCACCAGGGCATCGATTTCCTCGGAGGGCAATTCCGCAAAGGAAGGCATGCCTGTGCCCGGAATTCCCCGCAGGAGCGTTCGCTGCAGGTCGCTCCGCAAGGGCTTGCAGTCCGCCCGCGTCGTCGTGTATTTGAACGTTCCCCGACGAAAATCGCGAGGATAGGGTTCGAACGTCGTGGCCAGAACGCCGGCCCCATCCCCCGTAATGCCATGGCACATCGCACAGTGTTGCCGGAACAATCCTCGCTGGGTGCCGTCCGCATTGCCCGCCACCGGCCCCGCCGCCATCTTGATCCGCTGAAGGTTCAGCCCCGTCCCCTCGGGAAGCCGAGGTTCGTCGGGCGTGCCGAAGAACTCCTCCATGGCCTTTGCGATCGCTTCGCGCTGTGACGGGGCGACCCCGTCCGGCTCGCGCCCCTCCAGATTGATCCGGAACGATGGCGATTCACTGTTCGTGCAGCCGCTCAACAGCAGGGTCACAGAAACGAGGCCCATCCACAGGATCGCGGTCGTCGCGCCAAGTGGACAAGTCGTTGCGTCGGATAATTGCCGGTCGGTTGAATGATCTGCCAAGGACACAAGAGGAACCAATCCCATAAACTATTTCTGAAGATCCGCCGGGGCCACTTTGATCGTCCCCAGGTCGTTGACGCCGGGTCGAATCGTCGTCGTCAGCCGCCCCTTGGGCCAGTCCTTCGTGTCCAGGTAATCGACCCGTTCGTGCCAGATCTGAAACTCCAGTTCCCCCAGCGGGAGCTTGGGGATCGTGAAGGAACCGTCCTTCGCGGTAATGGCCACGTACGGGTGGTCCAGGGGCAGGATGTAGGCGCTCTCCCACGGATGGTAGTTGCAGGCGATCGAAACGGGTTTTCGCTGGGCTCGCCGAAACTGCCACGTCGCCTCGCCCTTCACCTGCAGAACAATATTCGCCGGCCTGTCCAACGGCGGGCTGAACGCCACGTTCTGGGCCACCGGATCGGAATTGACGATGTAGTACTCCTGCTTCGACGCCCAAATGGCCATGCAATGAGGTTGGAAGATGCAATCGCGATTGTCCAGCTTGACCTGCGGCTCGACTTCCTTTTCCAACTCCGGACAGACGGCGACCTTGCGTGTGCGGCAGTAGATGTAGACGTTCTGCAAGCCCCCGTCTTCGCCCACCATGAGCGACTCGTCCCGAATGTCGAACTTCCCGCAGCAGTCCACGTCCTTGTCGACCACGAGCTTCTTCCGCTCGGGCGCCGTGCCGTCATAGACGAGCTTTCCGGTCAGGTCGCCCCAGCCCTCCTCGGCGGCCCGGGCCATCCCCGGCACGGCCGCAGCCGCCGCCACGGTGGCCGCCGTGCTCTTCACAAATTGTCGTCGACTGAGATTGGACATTATGCTTACCCCCTTTCGGCGGGAACAGATCGAGCGAGCCAAGCGGGTGCCACTGGCTGCTTGCCAGCCAGTGCCGGCGTGTTGCGTCAGAACACGCCCCACCTCCTGCCTGACTATGGGCCGGCCGCCCCGAGTCCGTCATGGAGGGAGGAGGCCTCATTGCGGCCTTTTCCTCCCACGTTGAGCCCTGGGGAGCCGTCCAGAAGCATCTAAAAGGCGTGGAGACTTTAAGTATACGCCCCTTGGCCGCCGGACGCCAACGTCGCGACTCCCCTGGAGAACCTCGTCCAGCCCGACCTTCCGCACTCGGATCCTACGCCGAAGGCGTTAAACTCCATAGCCCAGTGTCGCGCAGCGCACGCTGGGACACGATTGATAATTGGATTTTATACCCCGAAGGGGTTTCACAAGACGCGTCTGTGGAACCCCTTCGGGGTACGAGAGGTTGTTGGCATCCAACCCGGCGTGCGCTGCGCGACGCCGGGCTGCGGAATGCAACGCCTTCGGCGTAAACGGGCGTAAACGGGCGTAAACGGCAAGCCGAATGTCCCACCCTCACTCCGACTCGGCCGGTCGAGTCCCCTCGATCATCGCGCGAATCGACGTCCGTTTCTGGAGATACGCGTCGTAGTGGAGGAGCAGATCCACCACGGCGTCGAGTTGCTTTCGGCTGTCGCCAGGCAAGAGATCCTGCCCCACAGGATCACCCGTGGGCGGGAAATTCACCGGCATCCCCGTGTAGGGCACGATCGATTTGGGATCGGCCAGCCAACGCCGCAGATACTCGGTGCGAATGCGACGTCCGACCCGGGCCAGATCCGGCGCCAGGATCGTTTGCGTTTCTCCTCCCGGATCGTAGTCGCCGATGACGTGACACTTCGCACAGTAGGTTGTGCGGTCCGTCACAAGTCGCATGGCCTGGTCCATTTCGGCGGCCCGGCGTCGATCCGTGGCGGTTCCCGTCTCGGTTTGCGCGCCGGCCGCGTAGGGGAACTCGGCGCCGGAGGCGGCAGCAAAGTAGTCGACCAGTGCGGCCGCCTCCGATTCGGAGAGGTTGAAGCGAGGCATCTGCAGGAGCACGGAGGGGCGGATCGGCGCAGGCGCGAGCAAATAGTCGTACAGCCACGAGGGCTGCACCAGGGCGCCTTCGTTCACCAGGGCCGGCGGAACCCGTCCCCACGCTTCAAGCCACGCCGCCCCCGACTCCTCGGCCGCCGTTGGATAGAGCAGGCTGGCAAACGCCCCGCCCCAGGCCGGATAGCGGTGCGTGATGTACGGCTCGGCCACCGGCACTTGGGCCCCGCCCACTCGCCAAACCTCGCCGTTAATCAACGCCGGCTCCCAGAGCGAGAAAACATAGAGCGGGTTGCCGTCGTCATCCTCGTCGAGCACAACCTCGCCCGACTCGTCCACCAGCGGACGGCCCACCACTTCCGCCACGCCCCATCCCGTTCGATCCCGCACCAGCGATTCCGCCACGGCCTGACGCGAGAAGTGCGGCCGGACGAAGTCGAAGGTCTCGTCCTCGTAGGCGCCCTCCCACCACTCCGGATCGTAGCGGAAACGCCAGCGAGGCATTCGCAGCGTGTGACACTCGGCGCACCCGTAACGATCGAGGACCTTCCGCCCCTCGGCAATCGCCTTCGTGCGTCGATCCGGCGAAAAGACATACGCTTCGCTCGGCGGGTCCGCCACCAGCCCGAGCACAAACGTCATGATCTGCTCGCGCTGCGTCGGCGTGAAGGAGAACTTGCCCATGGTGAGCTGTGCGTTGTAGCCCTTTTGCGCCGTCTTCTGAAAATCAAAACTCCGCGGATGCCCCAGCTTCTGCCAGATAAAACCTTCGCGCCGCTTCTCGGCAATCGCCTCCAGATAGAACTCCCGGTCCGCTGGCGAACCGTCGGCATCGGTGGGCGGGTGTAGCTTGAGAAGGTCATCAACCTTCTCGAAGGCCAGCAGTGACTCCTGCTTCCGTCCCCAGTCGGTCAGGGCCGGCCCGATGATTTGGCTCTGCTCAAAGCCCGGAATGCCGTGGCAACCAAAACAGCCCCGTTTTGCAATGGTTCGCCGCCCCACGTAGCGAAGCTTCTTTTCCTTGCTGACGGGAGCGAGCAGTTCCACCGCATCGCCAAGTTCCCGCGGGTCCGTCTCCCGGGGAGCACCCCGCGTCAGGAACTCGTCCACCTGCTCGGCCGAAAACTGCTTCAACAGGTGAAGCCTCGCCAGGGCGTCCAGGTCCGCCTCCACCACTGGCGGGAAGGCTACCGGGCTCTCGCCCTTCGACTCCAGCAGATAGGCCGCCAGGTCCGCCGCCGGATCGCTCATCCGCGGCCGGCCGTCCTCCGTGTCGCCCCCAAGCACCTCTGGGGCAAGCTGCGAGTTCGGCATCCGCGTGTCCGGAAAATGATAGGCCGGATCGCGAAGCCAACTCGTCAGCCACGCCTCGCCCGTATCGGCCGTAATCAGCGATCCCAACCCCGTCAGGTCGGCCCCAACGGTCGACGTCGCCTCGGGCACATCCTCGTGACGATGGCAGGCCGCACACCCAGCGCGGACAAACAACGCCTTGCCCCGGTCCGCCGTGGGCGTCTCGGTCACCTCGGGCGGGGTCGGCAGCAATTCCAACGGTTCCGACACTCCCAGCAGATAGGCACGGATCGCACCAATCTCGACCGCTTCGAACCGCTGCACCTTGGCCAGTTCGTCTCCTTCGAGATGGTCGTCGAGGCCGAAGAACCGAGGCATCCGCGTCGTGGGACGAAGCGTCTGGGGATCGGCAATCCACCCTTCGAGCACGGCATTGTCGAAGCGCCCGGCCACATTGCGCAGGTTGGGCCCCACCTTGCGCATCGTGCCGGGCGGGATCCCGCCTGGCTCTCGGGCAGATGAACCGCGTTTCGCCTCGTCGCGCTGTAGTCGCATGTCCGGACCGATGGAACGCCCCGACATGTCGACGCCGCGGATCTCGTGGCAGCCAAAACAGCCGTTCTCACGAATCAGGTGATAGCCGGCCAGCAACTTGGGAGCGGGAGCATCGCGAAAACGCTCCGTAGGCTCCAAATCGGTCACCTCGTGATGGCACTGGAGACAACTGCTTTCCGCAAATCGTCCGGCAAGCATGGGGAAGTCCCAGTGCTCGTTGCGATACCAGTCGTGTTCGTCTCGCCATCGCCGGCGCTCGTCTCCCGTGTTCGGGCTGTGGGAAGCAAACGTGAAATCGGTGGCACTTCCCTGGCCGGCATGGCAGATCGTGCAGCCAAAGTCACGAAGGGGATGGGGACTCTTCGCGCCCACGAACAGATCGAGTCGCGGATGGCCGCAGTAGGGCTCGGGAAGCCCACGTTCAATCTCCAGCTGAAGCGGCTCTCCCCATTGCGGCTCGATGAGCTTCCGGATCGCCTGCTCCCGATCTGCCACCGGCCGCCCGTCGATCTCGCGAATGGCGTCGCCAGCATAGAGCCCGGCCCGGGCGGCTGGCGATTCATCGGCCACCGTCAGCACGGTCGCCCGATCGTCGACCAGGATGCCTCGCGGCGCCAGTGACAACCCGTAGAGCGATTCAACCGCCCGTTGCCCATCCACAGGCGGAGCGCCAGGCGTCAGCAGTTCAAGGGTCAGCTCCTGCCGGCTCGCCACCTCCGCCTTGGCCTCGGTCCCCGGTTCCACCTTGTCGATGGCCAGGTGGCACGTCGTGCAGCGATCGAAGCGGGCCACGCGGCGAAAGTTGTAATCGATCGTCAGCTCGGGGAGCCAGATCTGGTCCACGGCCAACCTGCGTCCGCTTCCGTCCAGCGAAACCGGTTGCGGGGCCTCGTCCGCTTGCCCCGCCGCCTGAGATTCGGCCAGCCACGGCTCCACCCGATCGCGATAGGTTCGCTGATACACCTTCCACGGACGATCGTGATCCACGACAAACATCCAGACCGTCACCCCCAGGAGCAACGCCGAAGCCACGGCGAAGACCACGTGAAGGCGGTTGATGTTGTAGTAGGTGTCGTCGGAAGATCGCATGGATGGCCAGAGGCTGAAGACTGTAGACTGAAGACCGAAGGACGTTCCTGATATAAGGTTGATTGCCGAAGGAAGCTGACCTCAATGCACCGCAGACTTTGTGCTGTCAGCCCTTCAGTCTTCAGCCTACAGCCTTCAGTCTTCGCTCTCATATATTCAAAAAATACTCCGGCATGCTCACGAAATAGCTGAGCCCCAGCGTCCAGTGGAGCACCATCTTCACAGGGAGCACAAGCATCGTCAACAGAAGAAGAACCATGATCCAATATCGGCCTCGGCCCATCGCACGGCGATAATCGGCCAGCCACGTTCGGGCCAGCACGACAGGAAGACCGAGATAGTACAGAGCCAGAATCGCAAAGCCCGCACTCTCTCGCCAAAGAATCGTCGCCAACCGCCCGCCGAACCCGGCGGCCGGATCCACTTTCGGCACACCGGCTCCCAGGCAAACGTCCCAGAACCACTGCGACAGGCTCACGTTGGTCAGCACCTCGACCTTCGCCGGATCGTGAGCCTCAAAGGGCCCGAAAAATGCCCACCCCGGTCCGCGCAGGAACGTGCCGACCAGAATCAGGAAGATCCACAGTTGCAGGAATCCGAACTGGAAAACCACGTAGGCGAACTTCCGTTCGGCGATCGTGTAGTAGCCGTTGCCGCGCGGGTTTCTGTCCAGGTAGGGGACAGCGCACAGCCCGAGGATGATCAGGGCAGGGTAGGTCACGCCGGCGATCGAGGCGTCGAAGAACACGAGCATTTCCTGCAAGCCCAGGAAGTACCACGGGGCCTTCGCCGGGTTGGGCGTAACCACCGGATTGGCCGGCTCCTCCAGCGGCGCACGAAGCAACAGCGACCACACGATCAAACCGGCCGTCACCAGGACCATGCAGATCAACTCGATATAAACCAGGTCGGGCCACACGAGCACCGGGGCGTTGAGTTCTTTCTCGGCCGGAGGAAGCCCCTCCGCGGCGTGGCGGTCGTTCTCGACGGCCTGCACCGCTCCGAGCCACGTGAAGTATCCCAGAAGCAGCACCAAGGCCACGATCGGCACGTTGTCGGCCTTCGAAACGATCGCCGCGAAGTTCGGGTCGGTGAGGGACAGGCAGAACAGGACGGCCGAACCGTTGAAGCCCGCCCACGCCACGGCCGGCTTCGTGAAGAACTCTCGCCAGAAGTACAGAATCGCCAGAAACACGAACGAGCCCAGGGCGAAGGACACGGGTCCCAACGCGGCATCGATCGCATCCTTCGCCATCTGCGGCATGAGAGGCGGGTGGCCGACAAACGATCGCCACGCCGCCCAGACCATCCCAATCGCCAGCAGTCCCCACGCCGCCGCCTTCCCCCGCCCAGTTCGCAGGCTCCGAATTGCCGCGACGCCGTTCAGCCCCGCCGTGATCGCATACAACCAGCCAATCGTTGGAAAAACGGTCGCGAGGAATTCTTGGGAGCTCGCGTGCATGAGGCAGTGATGTCAGGCGGAACAGAACGCTGTCAAGTTCTCAAAGTGAAAACGGCAGAGGACGGAATCAAGACTGAAGGCTCAAGAACAGCGACTCTCACCACACCGGAATCGATCTCACACCACAAACTCCAGCCTACAGCCTCCCGCCTCCAGCCTACAAACCCAGCACGTCTTCCATGCTGTAAAGACCAGGCTCTTTGCCGGCCAGATACTTGGCCCCGGCCAGGGCGCCCACGGCGTAACAGTCGCGGTTCGTCGCCCGAACCGTGATCTCCACCATCTCGCCAAGCACGGCGAACACGATCGTGTGCTCGCCCGGATTGTCGCCCACGCGAATCGCGTGGTAGCCGATCTCGCCGTGAGGCCGGGCGCCAATCCGCCCTTCCCGCCCGTGAACGTGGCCCGTTTGGCCCATGACGTCCGAGATGATCTTCCCGAATTTCAGCGCCGTCCCGCTGGGCGAGTCCTCCTTGAAGCGGTGATGCCGCTCCAGGATCTCGACGTCGGCGTCCTGGTCCTTGAGTGCTCTGGCCGCGAATTCGCTGAGTTTCATGGCCAGGTTCACGGCCATGCTCATGTTGGGCGAGCGAAGGATCGGAATCACCTCTCCCGCCGCCGTCACCTTGGCCTCCATTTCGGCCGATAGCGCCGTCGTGGCAAAAACCAGGGGGATCTTCGCATCGAGACACATCTGGAGAACCGATTCGGCTGCCTCCGCCAACGAGAAATCGATCATCACGTCGGCTGTTTGGCCTTCAAGCCCAGCCGAGAGCTTGACCCCGAGAGGCCCCACTCCGGCAAGCGTTCCCGCGTCGGCGCCCAGTTCGGAGTGACCTGGTGCATCGATGGCTGCGGCAAGCTCCAGGTTCGGATCGGCCTGGATCATCGCCACCAACCGGCGTCCCATCCGCCCGGCGGCTCCATGAATGGCTACACGAAGGGGGGTCATCTGCGCTCCTGAAACAAACGGTCGGCTCAATAAATCAACGAGAACAATCCATCATTGTTGCCGAGGGAGCCGCCTGAATGCAACTCCCTCTGTGTCCCGATCGCCGGAAAGGCCGTACGAGATTGCCTAAATTGACGACGGAAAACGAGCGTCCCTACGGAATGACTCAAGAATCATCCCCAGATTCCGATGCGAACGCCAAGCAGATTTGCCAGCATACGCAGGCGTCCGGAAATTGACCGGAACAAAAGGCCCCAAGACAACCGTGGCAACCTCTCAATTGCGGCCTACCCCGGTTCCCGTTGGGATTGCCAAACCGTGAGACGCTCCCGGACCTCTGCGGGGCTGGCGGTGCCAGTGGTGGCCAGTTGCTGGACGGTGAGGGACGCGACGAGGTTGCCGACCAGCGCCGCCTCGGGCACGGTTGCCCCGGCACATAGGGCGGCCACGGCGCCGGCCGTGGCGCTGTCGCCGGCGCCGGTGGGATCGGTGGGACCGGAAACGGTCACGCCCGGCACGAGGGTCGGCTCGGGATCGGTCACATACATGCCGTGAACGCCGCGAGTGACGAAGACCGGCGAGCCGGTTGCCGATCGCAGTTCGGCCGTCGCCTCCATGAGCTGCTCCGCGTCGATCTCCTGGCCCGGCGGGGGATTCTCCATCCCGATCGCCTCGAACTGGTTCGGCTTGATCGTGACGGAGCGGAACTCGCGGATTCGCAGCCGGCTGTCAGCCCAAAAGACCACATTCGGCCAGGCCTCGGCCCGCTGGGCCAGTCCCTCACGAACCGCAGTGGTGACAACGCCGCACTCGGCCTCCTCGACCTGGTCGAGGACGATGACGGCGTCGACCTGAGGGAGCATCGTGTCGAGGGAGGCGAGGATCGCCTGCTCGATGGAATCTTCGGTGGGAAGGCGGTTCTTCGTATCGTAGCGGTTGTGTTCCCCTTCCAGCCCGGGCGTGGAGCGATCGCGAGGCTTCAGATAGGTGGGCGTCTTGCGCTGGGCCGACGTATGAAGATGCTCGGAGGTGCAACCCAACTTCGTAAGCCCCTGACGCAGCTCGTAGCCTTCGCCGTCGTCGCCACAAAACCCGATGGCATGGAGCGTTCCAACGCCCAAGGCCGCCAGGTTGCACACGACCGTGCCCGCCGCCCCCGGGCTGTGCCGCACGCCGACCACCTGGTGGGCCGTCTTGCCGGTTTCGATACTCAGCTCGGCCAGGGCCGGATCGACGTCGAGGTACTTGTCGAGAAAGAAGTCGCCGAGCACGGCAATCCGCAGTCCGTCAAAGGCAGACAGGATGTCGTTCAGCCGTTCGAGGGTCATCGTCGTCAACGTGTTCATGACGTGGCAAACTCCCGCTCGTTCCAGAGGTAGCCGATCAGGGCCGGTGTGTCCTGATAGTCGGGAATGACCAGATCCGCCCCCACGCCCAGCAGACGCTCGCGTTTCCAGGGATCGGGCTTGCCGTTGCGATTGGCTTCGTCGCTGGCCACAGCCACGGCCGTTCCGCCGGCCTCCTTGATGTTCATGATCTCCACGTACCCGTCGCCAAAGCCCAGCAGCCGGCTGCCGTCGACCTGGTTCTCCTTGAGGATTCGCTGGATCACCATGGCCTTCGAGAAGCTCTTAAAGTCATCGACGGCCCCATACACGTGGTCGCCGAAATACTTGTCCAGTCCGAGCAGGGCCACTTCCTCGCGGACATAATTCTCGTCCGTGCCGCTCGCCAGGTAGACGCTGGCCCCTCGCTCCACCAGCGCGTCGAGCAACTGCAGGGCATGGGGAACCAGCATCTCGGTGGGCTGCACCTCCCCGGACCGCAACGCGTCCCGGCGTCCTTCGATCCGCTCCATGAGGCGATCGTGATAGCAGTTCTTGTACTCGACCGGATCGAGGGGTTTTGCGCCACGCCGCTGGATCTCTTCAGCCAGTCGCATCATCTGGTAGATCGTCTGCTTCCCGTTCAGTTCCATCACGAAGGTGTTGACCAGGCCGTAAAGCTCCTCGGCCGACTCGCTCGTGCCCGTTTCCAGAAGAAACTCGACCATCATCGGGATCATCACCTCAGGCCAGCCTTCCCGAACCAGGCTGAGCGTGCCGTCGAAATCGAAGACCACGTGCTGGGGAGGCAAGGGGGCCTCGCGGCGACGAACCACTTCGATCGTCGTGCCCGGAAGGAAACCGAGTGTTTCGGTAGAAGAAACGGTAGTGCGATAGTCCGCCTCGTGCGATGCGTCACTCATGGCTCAGAGAATTGCCTTTCCTGTCTCGGTTCGACGTTGATCCGCCCAGCGTTTTCCGTTCGCGGCGGTTCTTTCAGACTCGATCGCAAACAGCCACTCCTCTTGGGGGCAAGCTGTCTGTTCCCGGGTTTGCAGACCGACTGACCAAGCTGTCCTGTTGTTGGCGGCCTTCCGCCCGACGATTTCTCGGGCACCGTACCGGTGGCATCTTGCCGCCGATATCCTCCCAATCCAAGCCCGGTCGATGGGATAGCCGCCAAGTTCCTGACCTTCGGAGCCGAAGTCACCGTTTGCCCCGCCGAAACCTGCATTGGTTCCCTAATGTTCATCGTTTCCGTGCCGATTGCAAGACCTTGACTTGGGAATCCGGGCTTGAAGAATTCTTCCACATCCCAGCCGCCCCGCTCGGCAGGTCGCCCTGAGGATGGTCCGATGGAACCCACCCACACTTTCTTTTTTACGCTGTTGAGGAACCAAAATGATTCGTGCCCTTTTGCCGGTAACCTTTGCCCTAGGCTTGGCTATCGTTGCGGGAGTCGTTCTGGCGCAGAACGGCGCGTTCGGCAGTTCGGATGACGGAACGTCTCACTTCACCGCCGCTTCCTCGTCGGGCGGGTCGTGTTGTTCGAAATCCAAACAGACCGCGGCTGTGCCTGGCTGCTGCAATTCCAAGTCGTCCTGCTCGGAAGGCAAATGCTCCGACTCGACCGTCGCCGCCTCGCTGCCGACCGACGGCGAAGAGAAAGCATGCTCCACCGGCGGTTGCCCCTATGCCGCGGCCTCCGCCAAGGCCTGCTGCTCCGGCAACGCTAAGGCCTGTGACAGCGACGCGAAGGAGTGCAGCAAGGCCAAGGACGCCAAGTCCTCCTGCTCCGGCGATGCCAAGGCCTGTGGCAGCGACGCGAAGGAGTGCAGCAAAGCCAAGGACGCCAAGTCCTCCTGCTCCGGCGATGCCAAGGCCTGTGACGACGACGCGAAAGAATGCAGCAAGGCGAAAGAAGCCAAGGCTTGCGACAGTGATTCCAAGGAATGCAGCAAAGCCAAGGACGCCAAGTCCTGTTGCTCCGGCGAGGCCAAGGCCTGTGACGGCAACGCGAAGGAATGCAGCAAGGGCGAGTCATGCAAAGACTGCCCCGAAAAGAAAGAATGCTGCTCCGAGAAGACGGCTGAACCGGCCGCCAAGACAGGCGACGCTTTGGCTGCCGCGGCTGAGTAGCCCGCGATTCAATGAAATCCTACCTGCGGGAGGGAACTACTTTGTAACGGAACGTTTGATGTTCTGAAATCCGCTCAGGCGGGTGCTGGATGCCGAACGCTCCGAGGGCCTTTTCGTCCCCTCCCGGTTGCGGCCGCGTTGCGAAAGGATTTTCCAACGCGGCCCATTTTTTGCGCCCGTAGCGGCGTGAAAGGCACAACAGCCCTAATCGTCTTGGACCGGGGCTGGCCAGGCTCGGCATGCCTTGCTAGGCTGGCGGATTGTGATTTCAGGCAATCCAACCGGCCGGAGCGAGTGAGTGTCGAGTCGAACTTCCAGAAGACTGCGTTCTTCCCTTGAGCAAAGTGTCGGGGCTCGCTCCGAGTGCTTTGCCGAGGCCGTGCAGCTTCTTCTGACACGAATCGCTCACCACCATCCGCTCCAGCAGCAAGCCGCCGAACTCGACACGAGTCTTGCCGCGTCGGCCAAAGCGGCCTTGGCGAAAATGGCGGGGCGCCTTGTCCCGTCGGAGGACGCCGTCAATCCGGCACAGTTCCTGCTCGCTCTGCAGACCTACTACACCCTCGTCGTAAAATGGCTGACCCGGGTCGCCCTCGAATCATCGAGTGCCCGTGACAAGGTATCCCATGGGCCGCTCTCCCTGGAAGAAGTCCGACGGTTTGAAGAAGGCCACTGGGCCACGGACATGGGAATGGTTGGCTTTCCGGACTCGCCCGCTTGGGGCTGGTATCTCGACGTTTGGGATGGGGGCCTCGACGATTGGCTCCGCTCCCTTCGCAACCGGCTCCACGATCTCACTCCGGTCAGCCCGGAAACCGATCCGGCCGAGGGGCACGACCTGTTCGGATCGTTCTACATGACCCTGCTGCCCAAGCAGGTGCGGCATGCGTTGGGGGAACACTACACGCCCGCCTGGTTGGCGGACTTGGTCCTCGACCGGATCGGCTACGACGGCGCATCCACCAGTCGGCTCCTGGATCCGACCTGCGGTTCCGGCATGTTTCTCCTTCGTGCCATGGCCCGCCTGAAGAACGGGCCAAACGTGGCAGGAGCAATGCAGGTCGCCGGTATGGACGTCAACGATCTGGCCGTTCTCACGGCCCGGGCGAATTACCTACTTGCGATCCGCCATCGGCTTGATCCGGATCGGCCAACGACCTTGCCGGTCCATCTTCGCGACGTTGTCCTGGAAGAGGAATCGGAGCCTGCCTACGACTTCCTCGTGGGCAATCCGCCGTGGCTCGCCTGGGATCATCTTCCGGAGGACTACCGCCGGCAGACCATGGCCCTATGGCAACGCTACGGTTTGTTCACGCTTTCCGGAAACGAGGCTCGCCACGGGGGCGGCAAGAAGGACCTCGCCATGCTGGTGCTCTACGCCGGCGCCGACCGCTACCTCCGGCCTGGCGGACGCCTCGGCATGGTCGTCACCCAAACGCTCCTCCAAACCCGGGGCGCAGGCGACGGCTTTCGCCGGTTCCGGCTCGGCGAAGAAGGCCCGCCGCTGAAGGTCCTTCACGTGGACGACCTGGTCGACGTGCAGCCCTTCGACACGGCCGCCAACTGGACCGCCGTCCTCGCCCTGGAAAAGGGATCGCCGACGCGATACCCGGTCCCCTATGTGCGTTGGACGCGATCGCTGGATAAGAGCGATGCTTCGGCGACACGCGGCCGACCTTCACTCGATAGCCAGACGCTCGAAGCGGCGCCGATCGATCCGGAGCGGCTTCAGTCGCCTTGGTTCGTCCGGCCAACGGGCTTGGGCGTCGCTCTGGAACAGTTTTGCGGCCCTTCCGACTACACGGCCCATCTCGGAGCAAACACGGGCGGGGCCAACGGCGTCTACTGGCTGAATCTGCTCGGACGGATGGATGGCAAGATCCAAGTCGAGAACCTTCCCGGACGGAGCAAACAGACGCTGCCCGCCGTCCGCGCCTCGCTGGAACCCGAGTTGCTCTATCCCCTGGTGCGTTGGAGCGATGTGGGACGTTTCCGGGCCAAGCCGTCGGCCTTTCTCCTCCTGGCCCAGGACCCGGCCAAGCGACGCGGAATCGACGAGTTGCGTCTGAAGAACGACTTTCCCCAGACGTTTGCCTACCTGAAGCAATTCGAGGAGTTGCTCCGCCGCCGGGCCGCCTATCGACGTTACCAGGACTCGGCCCCGTTCTACTCCATGTACAACGTGGGCGAGTATACGGTCGCGCCCCACAAGGTCGTCTGGCGCCGCATGGATCGTGCCGTTCGCGCCGCCGCGCTGGCGCCGATGAAAGTCCCCCTGCTCGGCCTGCGTCCCGTTCTGTGCCAGGAGACGTGCGCCATGATCGCCACGGAGTCGGCCGAGGAATCGCACTACCTGGCGGCCGTGCTCAACAGTTCCCTCGTCGGGTTCCTCGTACAGGCCCACAACGTTCGCGGCGGGAAGGGTTTTGGCTCGCCGGGCATGGTCGAATACCTGGGCCTCCGCCGCTTCGACGCGCAGAATCCGGTTCACCGCGAACTTGCCGACCTTGGTCTTGCCGCCAGCAAGGCCGTGGCAAGCGGACAGGATCCATGTCCCCTTGAAACGGCAATCGACGAAAAGACGGCCATCCTCTACGGCACCGAGGCCTCCCAGGTCGCCCTGCTGGCAGATTTCGTCGAGAAGAGCAACTAAAGACAACGGGCGGGGCCAATATCCGCGGGCTTCAATCGGCGGCCCCGTTCTCTTCGAAGCTGCCCGACTTGAGAAACAGCCGGACCGCCTGGGCCACATCGCGGCGAATCAGAACCTGGTGATGCAGGCCCGGGAACACCTTGTACTCCTTTTCGCCGGGCATGTGCGCGTAGCCCGAGAGGACAACGGTATCGAGCGTGGCCCCGATCACGCCCACTTCAATCCCATCGAGCGACCGGAATTGGTTGACGAGGCTGTCCGGCCGGGTCGACATCTGCTGGATGCCTGGGCAATGCCAACGGGCCAGCCAGCCGAAGGCCGTGGCCGCCCAACTGCCTCGCCCCGGCGGCGTCAGGAGCACAAAGCGTCCAAACTTGCTGGGCACTCCCTCGCTCAGAGCCGACCATCCCACGATGCCGCCCATGCTGTGGGTGACCATGTGGATCCGGGCGACCGCGGGATCGCTGTCCAGTTCGGCCAACAGCCGCCAAAGACGGGCGGCGTGACGCTGCACGCTGCCCACGATGCTCAGGTAGCCCCAGTTCCGCGTGGCATAGCCTTCCCGACGCAACCGACGCCCAAGCAGCGACATCATCAGGGGGCAGCCATACAGGCCGTGGGCGAGAACGACGACTTCCTTGGTGCTTTCCATCCGAATTCCTCGCACGGGAAGTCTCGTCACGAACCGCGCAACCGGTGAAGCACCTCGCCCGCGTGATCGACGACGAGGATGCCCTCGTCTTCCCGACCGCGGTAATCGTCTACGTTGATCGAGGCCGGATCGCGGTAGCTGAGGGCCACGCTCTCGGTCCGTTCCTTGGAGATCCCGGTGGCCAGGGTCACGGTGATGCGGGGCTTCTCGACGCCGTCCTCAAACGTGCCCAGTCCGCGAACGTGGGTTGAGTGGGCCATCACTCCGCCGGGAACGTCTTTGAACCTGTCCATCTGCTTGGCGAAGTAGTCGCGAACGTGGTAGCCGATCTTGTCGAGATGCTTGCCGTGGGTGTAGGAAATCTCGGTCACGTGGGGCGCGTAGATGATCAGCTCGCCACCTTCCTCAACGATCGGCTCCAGCTTGTACATCACCTTGCCGGCCGTCCAGATGTCGTCGTACATCTCCGGCGCGATGCCGAGCACGGTCTTGTACGATCGGGGTTTGTAGACGATATGAAGTTTGTCCGAGAGATCCGCGGCGGCCTGCCAGGTTTCCAGGGGATCGCCGACAAAACAGCCGGCCAGTTCGCCCTCGCGCACCACGAGATCAATATTGAGGATCGGCTTGGGAATCAGTTTGGCCGCCTCGTTGATCACTTCGCGGACCGGCGTGCTTCCCGTGCCGATGATCTTGATGCAGGTGATGACGGCGCCCAACCAGTGGAAGAAGTTGATGAATTCCCAGTCGCTGATCCCGGGAAAGAAGTACTTGAGCCCGCCGGAGAAGCCCACCACCTCGTGCGGGTAAGTGGGGCCGAGGATCGCCAGATGGTCGTAGTCGTGAATCATCCGGTTCACGCCGATGGGCACTTCCTGGTTCATCAGGCCGCCGGTGATCTCGGCAATTCGCTCCTTGGGGATGGTTCCCAGGGCCGCGAAAGTCCCTTCTTCCTCCCACATGTGGTTGAAGATACCGACCTTTCCATACTTACCCTGACGCTCCTCGGCCGAGATTCCCAGGAGCTTGTTGATCCGCTCTTCGGGGATCGGCTGGTGGGTCCCCAGGGCGATGAGGAAGTCGAGCTTTGCCACGCGGGGGGATAACAGATCCACCACGTAGCGGAAGAGCATGGGCAGGGGGCAAGTTCGGGTTTCGTCGGGGATCAGGATCAGCAGACGCTTGCCATCCAGGTCGACCTGGTCTAATCCAGCCTTCAGGATGTCGTAAGTCTCGCTGTCCGTTAGGATTCCGTCTGGTCGCCCTTCGCCCGCTAGCATGAAACTCTCCTTCTCGAATTGTCCAAGATACTGTCATCATACCGCCCTGGACTCCTTTCAGCCAAGGGTGGGTAGCTGAGGATCTGAGTGAATGGGCCCTTGCATTCAGAAGCCTATCCTTGCCCCTGATTGCGGTCGTTTTCCGCAAAGCCACAGTTCGCGTCTGAATTGGCCCCACCCCCCCGGCACTGACGTTTGTGGCTTGGCCACAACGTGTTAAATTACTCGTCGTTCGGAACAAATTCGTGCCGAAACGAACTTCCCCTGCCATGTGGAACCTGGAATTGGGTTGCCGCTTGCCGGTTTAAATGACAAGGATGTCGCCATGGTGGAGCTCCGCTCTGCTGACCGTTCTCTCCGCCTGCTCGTTCTTGCGGCCGTCGTCGTTGCCGTGCTCCTGTTTCTGTGCCCCCTGGGCCTGGGGATTCCGCTGGTCGATCCGGACGAAGGACTCCATGCCTCGATCGCTCAGGAAATGGTCGAAGGGGGAGACTGGATCACGCCGCGATTTCAAGGCGAGCCCTTTCTCGACAAGCCGATCCTCTTCACCTGGACCCAGGCCCTCTCGCTCAAGGTCTTCGGCATGAACGAGGCCGCCGTTCGGCTCCCGGGCCTGCTCTTCGGACTGGCTGCGATGATAGCCGCGGGCGCCATCGGCTGGCGAATCTATGGACCTTCAACAGGGCTTCTTGCGGCGATGCTCTATGCGACGATGGCCCTGCCTGCGGTCCTCACCCAACTCCCGGTTCACGACGTAGCCCTGATCCCCTTCGCCTCCCTGGCGATCCTGCTTTTCTGGGAAGCCGACCGCGCCGTCGGCTTCCGCCCGAAGGCGATCCTCACGGTGGCGATCGGGGTGTTGCTCGGCATCACCTGCCTGACGAAGGGCCTGGTAGGCGTGGGATTGGTCGGCGTGGCCTACGGCAGCTACCTGCTCGTCACCCGGCGGCTTACCCTTGAGGCCTGCCTCCGCGGCGCCGTCGCCCTCACGATCGCCGCCCTGGTGGCTCTCCCATGGTATCTGGCCATGGAAGCCCGGATGCCCGGCTACCTGCACTACTACTTCGTCGAGCGTCATCTGCTCGGCCTGGCAACAGATACCCAGCGTCATTCGGGCGAGCCCCTGTACTACTACCTGCCAATCCTGCTCGGTGGCGCCATGCCCTGGATCCTCTATCTCCCCGTCACCATCCGCCAGTGGTGGGCCCAACGCAACTTGGAAGACCGCCCGAGTTCCAACGAGGGAGCCATCCTGCTGTGGTGCTGGTTGATCGCCTGCACAACCTTGCTGTCGCTGGCAGGTTCCAAGCTCGTTTCTTATATCTGGCCTGTTCTTCCACCCATTGCCGTCCTCGCGGCCTCAGCATGGGGCCGCGTCTTCGAGGGCTCCCTCTCCCTCCCGGCCAGGCGATGGTTTGGCGTCACCTTCGCTCCCCCCGGCTGGCTCTGCCCCTTGTTCCTGCCGACCGGCCTGATCGTGCTTCGTGCGAGTATCGGTCTGGCTATGCCCTGGTACGCCTGGGCCCTTGCCATTCTGGTCGGCTTCTCCGGCTGGGTCCCGGCGTGGCTCTGGCATCGAAGTCGTTACCAACTGGCGCTCCCGGCGGGCCCCCTGGTCCCGGCCTGCCACATGTTGTTCACTCTGGCCTTCGTGGCGCCACCGTTGTGCCAGGGATATTGCGCCCGCGACCTCGCCGAGCATTTCAACCAACAAGGCCGCCTCCCCGAGCAACTTGTGGTCGTGGAGCAACGGATCGGCTCAGTCGTCTTCTACCTCGATCCGCAGTTGCGAGCGCAACTTCGGCCGGGACAAATCCTCGGTGAGCGGGCCCGATCCGTGGAGCAACTGGAAGATCTTCGGCCTGATACGTTCTATGCCCTGGCCGAATCCGATGTCGACGAAGCAAGCGGCTATCTCGATGTGGAAACACCCTCGTGGACCCCTGCTGGTCGCTACCGCCTCTACCAAGGACAACTCATCCAGTCCTGCCGCCACGACCAGGGCGACCACTCCGTCGCGAGCAAACTGCGATAACCGGGACTATTCACGGGTGGCACGCTCAGAGCGAAGCGATGGGCGTGGGCTGGAACGGCTAATCCGCTTCAGCCTTCAAGTTCAGCCCGGCTGCTTTGATTGCGCAGCAGACAAGCGCGAGTGCTCCAGGGACCGCTCAGTTTGCAGCCGGGCTTTTAAAGTCGCTGGCAATTGAGACCAAGAGCCGGGCTACCCCCGCCACCTCAGCGATCAGGCAGCCGAATGTGAGGTGGTCAATTCAAGAGCCCGGCTATTCCGCTTCAGGCCGCCTGTTTCCGCGACTCGGTAGCTTCCGCCTGCTCCAGGCTTTCCTCTCCTTCGGCCTCGAAGCGGTCGAACCATGCAGCCAGTCGACCCGTGTGGAGAGTGAAGACGCCAACCACCCAGCCTACGGCGGCGCCAAAAAACGCGTCGCTCAGATAGTGAGCCCCGCCCGTCACTCGCTGGATTCCCACCACCGCGGCAACAGTAAAGAAGAACCATCGGGCGCGAGGGTAGTTCCAGGCCAGGGCGACCGCAAGACCCACGGCCAGAGCCGTATGGGCCGAGGGAAAACTCTGGCCGCCGCTGCCGGCGCCCGTCAGGGGAAAGAGTCGTCCAAAAGTGTCCCAGATCGTCCCATCAAAGGCATAGGCACACGGACGGGTCCGTTCCACGACCAGCTTGACCACATCGGCAGCCAGCCCCGCCCCGAAGGCCGTGGCCAGGATTCGAGGAATCGCCCGCCGACGCCCCCAGTCCAGGGCAAGCAGGGCCAGAACAATATAGAAAACGCCGTTGCCGTTGCCAAAAGGCTCCACGGCTTCGAACAGCTCGCGAAAGAACCCGGGACACTCTCCTGCGGCGGCCCAGCGGCCAACCACAAAATCCAACGGAAGGACCACCACGGCCCCCAGAGCAAGTAGCGCAGGAACCACGACCCGACTGCGTGTCCAATCGTGAGAACGGTTCGTTGCTGACGGCAGGATGGCTTCGCTTGGCCTCATCGGCAGAGACTCTCCCTCTGTTCGCGACGAAATGACCTCATTTGCGCAACCTACCCTACCTACTTCTCTGAACGTGGTTGGTTCGCCAGTTTCAGTAGATTCCGCAAGATCCCACACCCCACGTCACACCAGCTTCGATCGGGACACAGGGCTCAAACTAGCTATCGGTGTGTGATCCATACGGCTTGATAAAAACTCGGCAAACCTTACCGAAGCTGAAAACTTTACCAGCCACAGCGTCGGAAAAAAAGGCTGATTTTTTGGACGAACGAGTCACGTCTGCACTGGAGGACCTGTGACGGACTACGACGCCATTTCAGGATCGGAAACGGCCTGGTTTCATAAAATCGCGTCGCCCATCGGCTCGCCCGATCCGGGACGGTTCGCTAGAATCCCTTCATTCGCCGGGAGTCGCGCGGAATTCAGTCCCCCGTGTGTCTTCCCGACACCACCCCCACTCCGTCCAATCGGAAGGCCGCCATGTCCGAGGAGAAACTCCGCAGCGAACTCTATAGTTCCTTTAAGAATCGGGCCGTTCTTTACTACTTGATCTTCTCGGAACTTCGCGACGAGGTGGGAGCGGAGAAGGCCGAGGAGATCATGAAGCGGGCGATCTACAAACGGGGCGTCCAGAAGGGGAAGGAATTCGCCGCCTATGCCCCCAGCGACCTGGCGGGCCTGCGGGAGAAGTTCTTGGGCGGCATCCCCGACGACGGCGCCACGTTCAAGCCCGAAGTACTCCGCTGCGACGCGGAAGGCCTGGACATCAAGTTCCACGGCTGCCCCCTGCGCGACGCCTGGATGGAGATGGGCATTCCCGAGGAAGAAGTGGCAACGATCTGCCGAATCGCCGCCCGTATTGATAACGGCACCTTCGAAGGCGCCGGGTTCGAGTTCTCGGCCGACACGTGGCAGCCGGGTGGCGACGGATGCTGCTACCTCCATATCCGCCCCGGCAAGTAGGCCGTTCTTCACTGGCATCTTCATGATCACCGATCGATCTCCAACTCTCCACGCGACCAAGTTTTTGCTCCAACGAGGAAAATGATGGCATCCTCGTAATCGTCGACCAATCTCCAACTCTCCATACGACCGAGTTCTGCTTCAACGAGGAAAGATGATGGCATCCAAGAAAGTCCTGATTGTGGGCGGCGTTGCTGGCGGCGCCTCTTGTGCGGCACGACTAAGAAGACTCGACGAGCAGGCCGAGATCTTCCTCTACGAGCGAAGCGGCTTCGTCTCCTTCGCCAACTGCGGGCTCCCCTACTACCTCGGCGGCGTGATCACCCAGCGTCAGGACCTACTCGTGGCAACGCCCGACAAGTTCCGCGACATGTTCAACGTGGAGGTCCGCGTACACCGCGAGGTCGTGAGCATCGATCGCGACGCGAAGAGCGTGGAGATCCTGAACATTCTCACGGGCGAGCGAAGCCCCCAATCCTACGATGTGCTCGTCCTGGCTCCCGGGGCCGCACCGATCCGCCCGCCGATTGAGGGCGTTGATCTTCCCGGCGTCTTCTGCCTGCGCAATATGGAGGACACGGACCAGATCTTCGCGTGGCTCTCGGACAAGGGCCCGGAGAAGGCCGTCGTCGTCGGGGCCGGCTACGTGGGCCTCGAAATGGTCGAGAACCTGAATGCCCGAGGCATGGACGTCACCTTGATCGAGAAGGCCAATCAACCGATGGCCCCCATGGATCCGGAGACACTCGCCCCCCTCTACGAGGCTCTCCAGGAAAAGAACGTCGAACTCAAACTGGGTTGTGGCGTGGCACGGATCGAAGAAGGCCGTGAAGGCCTGCTTCACGTGGTCGACGAACACAGCGGGGTCTCTCAGGCCGACGTGGTGATCCTCGCCGTGGGCGTCAAGCCGGAAGTCGATCTGGCCCGTAATGCCGGCTTGGAGATCGGCGACCTGGGCGGCATCCGCGTGGATGAGCGGATGCGAACCTCGGATCCGAACATTCTGGCCGTCGGCGATGCCGTGGAAGTGCGAGATTTCGTCACCGGCACTTGGGCCCTCGTCCCCCTCGCGGGCCCGGCCAATCGCCAGGGACGCATTGCAGCCGACGTGATCAGCGGACGCGACGCACAATTCCGCGGCACCCAGGGCACGGCCGTGGTCGGTCTGTTCGGCCTGACCCTGGCCACCACCGGGGCCAACGAAAAACGGCTCGCCGCCGCCGGTATCCCTTGCGAAAAAACCTACATCTATCCCATGGATCATGCGGGATACTACCCCGGCGCTTCCGCCATCGCCATGAAGTTGCTCTACGATCCGGACTCCGGTCGCGTCCTGGGCGCCCAGGCCGTGGGCCAAAGCGGGGTCGAAAAGCGAATCGACGTGATCGCCATGGCCCTCCAGTTGGGCGCCACGATTCACGACCTGGAAGAGGCCGAGCTTTGCTATGCCCCCCAATACGGCAGCGCCAAGGACGCCGTCAACATTGCCGGGTTCGTGGCCGGCAATGCCCGCCGCGGCGATGTGAAGGTTGTCCATTGGGACGACTGGGAGCGGCGCCGAGCCGCGGGGGACTTGCCCTTCGTACTGGATGTCCGCCCCCCCGCCATGATCGCCGAGAGCGGCGAAGTCCCCCACACCGTGAAGATCCCCGTGGGAGAACTCCGGACGCGTCTTTCCGAATTGCCGAAGGACCGCGAGATCTGGGTCCATTGCGGTCTCGGCCAAACGTCCTATATCGCTTGCCGAATTCTCACTCAACACGGCTACAAGGCTGCCAATTTGGCTGGCGGGATCACTTGGTTCAAGATGCGAGGCTTGCAGTAAATCCTTTCGAGCCAGCCAGTTCAGAAGGGAAGCGCATCTTCGGTTTCGGACCGCAAATCGGTTCGGGACGCAGTGCGTCCCCCTTTTAAGTCACCCACCCGAAAGAGCGGTTTCCCGGTTCCTCTCAATGTTCCCACACATGCCCGCCGACTAAAATGGGTAAGCTCCCCTCGCAACGGGGAGGGTTGACCATGATCCTTGGGAGATGTGTCCGTGGGCGACGTATTGGTAACCGGGGCAACGGGTTTTATCGGAAATCATCTTGTCCGACGACTGCTCAATCGCGGTCGACAGGTTCGGGCCTTCGTGCGTAATCCAGTCCGCGGCGAACCGTTGGAAACGTGCGGAGCGGAACTGGCTCAGGGAAACGTGAAGGATCTGGACAGCGTCCGCAAGGCCGTTACCGGAACCTCCGTGGTCTTCCATCTGGCGGGGGTCACCAAGGCCTTCAACGCCCGACAATACTATGAGGTGAACCGTCGGGGTGTGGCTCACATGGCCCGAGCCTGCGCGGAGCAGAAAACGCCCCCCGTTCTCGTCGTCGTTTCCTCCCTGGCCGCCGTCGGTCCCGTCCTGGATGGTCGCCCCCATGAGGAACAGGACGATCCCCGACCAATCTCGCTTTATGGACGAAGCAAGCGGGCAGGGGAGAAGGCCGCCGAGCGCTACGCCGCCTATGTCCCCACGACGATCGTTCGTCCCCCCATCGTGTTCGGGGAAGAAGACAAGGGCTGCCTGGAGATGTTCAAAACGGTCGCGCGCTCCGGGGTTCATCCCGTTCCCGGCTATCGACCCAAGAACTACTCGGTCATCCACGCGGACGATCTGGTGGAGGCCCTGCTGCTGGCCGCCGACCATGGAAAGCGCCTGCCCAAGGCCGACGTGTCGCCTCGCAACGGCGCCGGCTACTACTTCGCCGCCTGCGACGAGCACCCCTCCTACTACAAGCTGGGGCGTCTGATCGGCACGGCCCTCGGCCGCCGACATACGCTCACGATCCCCTTCGGCGTTCCAATGGTTCGAATCGTCGGCGCTTTCGGAGAACTGGCGGGTCGGGTCCGCGGCGAGCAATCCGTGATGAACTGGGACAAAGCCCGGGAAGCCACGGCCGGCTCCTGGATCTGCTCCGCCAGAAAGGCCAAACAAGAGCTCGGCTTCTCCGTGCCACTTTCCCTCGGCGATCGCCTCCGTCAGACCGCCCAATGGTACCGCAGCGCCGGCTGGCTGTAGCAGTCCGTTAGGTAGGTCACCGCTCGCCGAGCGGGACCTTGATGCGGAACATGGCTCGGCAATTCAGCAGCCGTGCGCCGCCCGGCGCCTACCAGCGCAGTATGTAGCGAGGCATCTACTCTCGCATAGCGTATATAGACGGCTCGCCGCACAGCCGAAGGGTGGCTAAATGGGATGGTGAGCGGGAACGACACGGATCACCGGGCCGTGAGGGAACGCTGACTCTCGCCATCCCGGTTTTTCCAGTTTCCGAGCGCCCGGTGGTTAGCAGAAGGGCGTTGCGTTATACGCGCCAACGTAGCGTAGTCTGGGTGTCGATGACACCCGAGCATCAAATCCACCGAAAGCTGCGTCAAAGATCAGCACCAGGATGTTCTCTTCCTTCATGATGGCCTGCCGAACACTCTGACGGTCCTCATCAGAAGTCAACATTCGTTCAAGATATTCGATCCGATCCTTGCCGTCGATTGTTTCGATGAAATCGCCGTCGAGATAATCGACGTCGAGGTCCGCCCTTAATTGCCAGATCGGATTTCTATCCTCCCAGGCAGAGTATTCTTCGTCCGAAGCTGATTTGTCGGGCTCGGGCTCCCACTGTTCTTCCGTGTACTGGCAGGCTTCCTCAACCGAGTCAAACTCACCCGCGAACACATGCACTGTCTGGCTCATGACTACTCCTGCTAACTACATCACCGCGAGCGTCTGCCTATATAATCTCCTAGCTACAATGTTAGCACCTAAGGCGACTGGCTACAGCGCTAGCTGGCCTTGGCCACTTTCCACCAAACCTTCGTTACATAGCGCAGGCTCGCCGTTTCCCTAAACCCCGAAACAACTTGCACCGACATGCCCCAAAAACTCATCTCATAAATCAAAGTCCCAGAAACGCATGAAATTGGGTCGTGCATGGCACATACTCGAAAGCAACGTCCGCTAACAGGCCGGCGCCCCGGCTTATGCCCAAAACCGTCCATGAGGTGCGAGTTTAACAAACACGCGGTGCAGTTCTGTAACTCCAAGTTCTCCAACACTTGGGCGAGCCGGGTATTTCCAATCACATCCGCGACGGAGCCTAACGGCAACCATTTCGTCGCGGGAGGATTACCCAATCACGGATCGTTGCACGGCCACAACACGCACTCCGAGAGGTCCAGAATCCCCGAAGCCCCGTTGCACAACGCTCCCACAGCAATGAAATAGCGAGTCCCAGCCTCGAAGCGCAGGGGCTCCGCCCCTCCCCACGCTCGGTCGCCCTCGACCGTGGCCGCCATCCAGCGGTGGAAATGTCCGACAAATAGCAGCCGCGCCGAGGTGGCAGCAAAACTCCGCCCCACTTCCTTCGCCGTTCTTGGCAGCCCTTCGTAGTGCCACAGTTGGGCCATGTCGGTCGCATCGAGCCACGGTTCGATGTGGCTGAACAGGCAACTGTCCATTTCCAGGCAAGGCTTGAGCCCGGGCATGAACTGGCGAACCGGCTCGGCATACTTGTCAACAAACCCGTCCACTTGGGAGAAACCGTAATCGTGGTTTCCCCACACGCCGATGGCTCCGGCGTCAAGCAGCAACCGGCACGTCTCGTCCAGTCGCCTATTCATCTCCGCTACGTCGCCGAGAACCACCACTTGATCGACTGCCTCCCTGCGGAAGCGTTCCAACGCCACCCGGAGCCTCTCCACGTCCTCGTGAATGTCCGCGAGAAGCCCCAGCCTCATCAATTGCCTTCCTCGATCCTCTTCGTTGAAAGTGTTGGTGTCCACGCTTCAGCGTGCAAGAGACAGCCTAAAGGCTGGACTCCAACACCTTCAATCGAAGCGTGATACGGTATTACTCCGTCTCGATCGCCACCTTGGCCCAGTAGGCCGCTTCCCAACTCCAGCCGTTGGGCTGATTCATAATCTCGACGGGGATTGCCTTGCCCGCGTAGGGCGTCAGGTCGACCTCGATCGAGGACCATTCGGATTTCGGATCGATCGTCTGCTCCAGCACCTGTTTGCCGTGCGCCTTCACGATCAGCAGAAAATCACCCCTTTTGTCGCTGGCAACCAGCAATCGAAGCGAAGTCTTGCCCTCGCGGGGCACCTCCACCGTGCGACTGAGCGAGCAGCCCACTTCCCGATTGAGTGGATGGGTGAGGAACACGGTCTTCTTGCCGAGGTATTCGCCGCGGAGTCCGGGATCCATGTCCGGTCCGCAGTTGGTCATCTTCCAGCCCGGGGCCACTTTCTGCAGGTCGGCCTGCTGCTGCTTGGCGGCGCTGAGAGCCTTGATCTGTTCCTGCTCGTCCTCGGTGAAGACGCTTTCGGCCGCGGGGCCCGGCTCCCAGCACTGCTCCAGTTTGCTCGGACTGGGCTTGGCAACCGGAATCACAAATACGTCTCCTTCGGCCGTCTTTTCGATCCGTCCACCGTACTTGACAACCGCCTGCCGCGCAAGCTTCTCGCACACTTCCACGAGTGCCGGGAAGTTGTAGGCCGTGTGACTGAACACGCCCTCGGGGTCCAACTCCGAAACGTACTCGGGCGCCATTTTCGATTGCCCCATGGTCGTGGCCAGAATACCTCCCGCGTTGGACGGGTTGCAGTCCGAGTCCTGCCCGCAGCGCATGGAGATCACCACCGTGTCGTCAAGTTTGCGGTTGCCGTAGAGCAGCCCCATGACGATGTAGGCCCCGTTGATCTTCGCATCGATGTTGAACTGGCCCTTCGGACCACTGCAGGAAAAGCGGCGGTAGTCGGCGTTCTTCTGGTACTTCTCTCCGATCAACTCCCACGTGGCCTTCCAATCGTTCGGATTGGCCTTCCACCAGCGAATCGTGTCGCGAATGCACTCGGCATACTGGCTGTCGGCCGGGATGCACGCCAGCCCCGCCTCCACGATCCTGGCCGGATCGTCTTCAAAGAATGCCTCGGCGTACATGCCGCCCACGAACTGCCCGCCGTAGAGCCCGTCACCGTAGTTCATCAAGCGTCCGAATTTTTCGCCCAGTTCGATCACCACGTTGGGCATCCCGGGCGCGATCAACCCGGAAAAGTCGGCCTCGATCTGGTAGTCGATGTCGTCCGCATGGTGATTGAACTTCGGGTGCCCCGAATCGGGAGGTGCGATCCCGTTGCGAAGGTTGTCGCGTCCTGCCCGGTTGGCGTGCCACAGGGGGTAGCCACTATTGGCAAAGTCGATACCCGCCTGGCGGATGGAGCAGTCCAGCCCATAAAGCTCCATCGTTCGCAGGAAAGTCATTTCGACATAAATGTCGTCTTGCCGGAATTGATTGACCATCCCCGGACGCCATGTAGGGACCCGGTCTTCGGGGATGATCTGGCCGTTGAACTTGAATTCCGTGGGCGCTCCCCACCCCACGCCGACCATCTGGCCGATCCAGCCGCCGGCCATCCGGTCGCGATACTCGGAAACCGGAAGCCGGCGAAATCCCGCGGCCGAGGCCGTGCCGCACCAGGCCAGGGCCAGTGTGGCGGCGCAAGTCCACGCGATGAGCCACTTCTGCCGATTCGTCCATCTCATGATCAGCTCCCGTGTTGTTGCCGTATTGCGAAACTGTCCGCCATTCTAGAGACCGCCTCCACGCGAAACCAGCCCCGAACTTCCGGAACTGACGGACAACCCCCAAGTCGTTGCCGTGTGGGCTCTTACCGTCGCAGGGCTTGCCGCAATGCGGCGGATCGGGACAATAACATTTCAAGCGTGACGGGCCCTCCGCCCCTAATCAAAACGAAACCGGTCCCATCCGACATCTACATGCCAAAGGAACGTTCCATGCTCAGCCCCAAAATGGAAGCAGCCCTCAATAACCAGATCAATGCGGAATACTACTCGGCCTACCTCTACCTCTCCATGGCGGCCTATTTCGACTCGATCAATCTGCCCGGGTTCGCCAACTGGATGCGTGTCCAGAACGAGGAAGAGACCTTCCACACCATGAAGTTCTTCGACTTCGTGGCGGAGAGGAGTGGACGGGTGAAACTGACGGCCATCGAAGGCCCCGAAACGGAATGGGAAAGCCCGCTCGCCGCCTTCGAAGCCACCCTGGCCCACGAGCAGCACGTGACCAGCCTGATCAACAAGCTCGTCGATCTGGCCGTCGAAGAAAGCGACCACGCCACGAACAACTTCCTCCAGTGGTTCGTTGGCGAGCAGGTCGAAGAAGAAGCCACGGCCGACGGCATCCTTCAGCAATTGCGTCTCATGAAAGACGCACCGGGCGGCCTGTTCATGATGGACCGCGAGTTGGGTCAACGCGTCTTCACGCCCCCCACCGCATGATCCATCTTCCGGAGAATCTCGCCCCGTTCAGCCGTCCTTGCTCACGAAGTTGCTGAAACTCTGACGCAGATCATCGCAGACTTGGCGCCACGAGTCTTCGTCGCGCCATTCGGACGGCTCCCCGCCCCCGGGGGTGGGAGCCGTCTCGACAGAGCCATCCTCCCGCGAAGTGATCCGGCGACACCGGCTCCCGTCGTGCCAGTGCGAACAGTTTCTGCCGTCCTGCTTCGACGCGTAGAGCGCCGCGTCCGAGCGGTCGATCAGCGTCTTCCCCGTGTCGCCCGCGGAGATGATCGCGGCGCCCACGCTGATCGTCACAGGAACCCGCGTCCCCCGAATCTGGACGGGAGTTGAAGCCACGGCCGTTCGAATCCGCTCCGACGCCGCCAGCAGCGAGTCGATCGTCGCATCGGGCAGCACCACGGTGAACTCCTCTCCACCCACGCGCGCAACCAGGTCGCTTTCCCGTGCGGCGCGGCGAATCGCCGCCGAAACCGTCTTCAGCACTTCGTCGCCAGCCGGATGGCCCCAGCGGTCGTTGAGCTGCTTGAAATGGTCCACATCCAGGTGAATCAGCGCGTACTTGGTTCCGTTGCGCTGATGCAGGGAGGCTTGCTGCCGCACAAAGTCGTCGAAGGCCCGCCGATTCGGCAGCGAGGTGAGGGCGTCGGTGCGAGCCGCCTCGATGTGCGACTTGATCTCCCGTTCCTTCCGCTCCAACTTCTCTTCGGCGTGGAACAACTGATCCTGAAGACGCTCGTTCACCTGGATCACGCGCGACACGGACTGGAAGATCGCCGCCGCAAGCCCGCCCTGATCGTCCGGGTCGGTGCGGAGTTGGTCCGAAAGACGCTGCATCTCCGACTGGTGCTCGTCGACCTGCCCGTGGACATCCCGGATCAGCCCGTGGACGTGCTGCGCCAGCCGATGAATTTGAGAAGCCCGAGTCGTGTAGGCATCATTTCCCATGCGGCGTGCCAGGGACCAGCCAATGACGATCCCCGCAAGCAGTTGTAGCACGCCGAGCCCTAATCCCAGCCACATTGCCGTCAACGCCGCACCTCTCTCGATTGTCGTCCCGCAAACACTCAAGGGCCGCGACCTCGACCGCGTCCCCCACCAATCACTTTCTAAAGGTTAGCCCACAGGAAGACATTGGCTTGACGTTCTTGGGGCACTACAGGCCTTTCGACCGCTACGACCGCTCCTCGTGCTCTGTCACATTTCGCTTTGGGGGCCGGCCATCTGTTGGAGTCCAGCCTTTAGGCTGTCTTCTACACGCTGAAACGTGGATTCCAACGCTCCAACGGCGCAACTTCGAACCTTGACAGAGTGCTAGTTTCACGAGGTCGGGCCGTCGACCTCGATCTTCTGGGTCCAGCCCAGGGCCGCCAGAATCGAGTAGAGGCAGGGCACCAGAAACAGGACCACGATCGTGGCGAACATCAGCCCGAAGGAAATCGAAACCGCCATGGGAACGAGAAACTGGGCCTGCAGGCTCGTTTCCAGCATCATCGGGAGCAGACCCGCAACCGTCGTCGCGGAGGTGAGGAAGACCGCACGAAAGCGTCCGATGCCGGCCAGTTTCAACGCTTCGTGCACCGAGTAGCCTTCTCGAAGGCGCAGCTTGATGAACGCGACCAGGACAATCGAATCGTTGACCACGATCCCCGACAGGGAAATGAAGCCGATCGTGCTCGGCATCGTCCAGTCGTGGCCCAGCAGGAGATGCCCCCAGACGGCTCCCACGAACCCGAAGGGAATCGCCACCATCACAATGATCGGTTCCAGGAACGACTGGAAGACGAAGCTGAGCAGGAAGAAGATGATCAGCAGACCAATCAGGAAGCCCTGCAGCGCGCTGTCGCGCGTCTTGGCTGATTCTTTGCTCTGGCCTTCGAGGGAGAGTTCGACATCGGGAAAGTCGGCCAGCAACTGGGGAACGAAACTCTTTTTGAGCTCCTCCACAATCTCGGCCGCGTTGCCCTGGCTCGTGTCGAGATCCGCCGTCACCGAAACGGTTCGCATTCGATCCACGCGGACGATCTGGGAGAAATCTCGCACCAGGTGATAATTTGCCACTTCATGGAGCGGGCGAGTCTCGCCGGTCGGCGTTTTGATCTTGAAATTGTGCAGGTCAGCAAGACTGTGCCGGTCGGCATCGGCAAATTGCACCTCCACCTCGAAACTGTCCGTTCCCCGCTGAAACTCCTGGACCAGGCTGCCCCAAAAAGCGCCACGCAACTGTTCGGCAAGATCCGCCGACGTGACCCCCAGGGGACGGCCCGCCGTTTTGAGCTGAACGAGCAATTCCTCCTTCCCCGGGCGCAGGTTGTCGGTCAGGTTGCGGATCCCGGGATAGGTCGCGATCTGAAGTTGCAGCCGTCGGCTCGCCTGCTTGAGCTGCTCCAGGTCACGTCCGCGAAGCTGCATGTCGATCGCCTGGCCGCCCGGCGTCACCTGCATCTGTTCAAAGGTCAAAGCGGCCACACCCGGAATGTCTCCCACGGCATCCTGCCACGTCTTGAGAATCTCGTCGCAAGTGCGAGTCCTCACGTCCGCTTCAAGCAGTTCGATCAGGACCTGGGCGACGTGACTGCCTGTTTCCTGCCCCCCCGGTCCGGCGCCGACCTTGCGGCTGTAACCGAAGGAGGTGCTCACGTGTTCGACAAGGTGGTTGTCCCCCGGCTGTTCGGAATCGTATTGGTCTTTGACGGCCTGGAGGCCCGCTTCGATCTTCGTCACCACTTCCTGCGTGCGGCGCAGGTCCGTGCCCTGGGGCATCTCGACCTCGGCCACGATGAAATCGCCGTCCAACTCCGGGAAGAGCTGGAACTGAAGCCGCCCGCCCTGCAGCATCCCCACCGAGACCATGAACAGCATGATGATGACGGCCGTCGGAATCAACGGATAGCGGGTCGACCAGGCGATGGCCGGACCGTAGCATCGATGGGTGAAATACTCGACGAAATTGTCGATCCGCTGTCGATTGCGATTGGGAACCTTCGGAATCTTCCGCAGCGAGTGCCTGAGGTGGCTCGGCAGGATCAGAAACGCCTCGATCAGGCTCACGGCCAGCGCCGTGATCACCCCGATCGGCATGACGCGCATCGTCTTGCCCACCTCGCCTTGCATGGTCAGCAGGGGCATGAAGACGGCCACCGTCGTCAACATCGAGGCGGTCACGCCCAACGCCACCTCGCGCACGCCCGCAACGGCCGCTTCGGTCGGACTCTTCCCCTGCCGGTAGTGCGCAAAAATGTTCTCCCCGATCACAATCGCATCGTCGACGATGATCCCCAAGGCCATGATCAGGCTGAACATGGTGATCATGTTGAGCGTGGTCCCGCTCACATGCATCACCCACAGCGTGCCCAGGAAGGAAATCGGAATCCCCATCGCCACCCAAAAGGCGAGACGGATGTTGAGGAGCAACCACAGGGTCAGGAAGACAAGAACAAAGCCGTACAGGCCGTTCTTGATCAGCATTCCTAGGCGGTCCTTCACGTAGGCCGACCAGTCGGCCCACCAATCCAGATGAACGCCGGGAGGCAGCGTCTCCTGGCGTTTTTCAATATAAGCCTTCGCCGCCTCCGCCACCGTGATCGTGTCTTCCTGCTCACCAACACCGACTTGCAGGTTGACGCAAAGCCCCCCGTTGAAGGTCGTTCGGGGCCAGTCCTCCTCGAAAGTGTCGTGAACCTCAGCCACCGCGCTGAGCGGAATTCTCGCTCCCCCGGGCCCCACCTTCACCGTCAGGTTACGAAAGTACTCAGCACGCCGGCGCTGATCGAGCACACGAATCTTGATCTCCCGCTCGGCGGTTTCGATGCTCCCGACGGGTAAATCCAGGCTCTGGGTCGCCACCTCCCGTGCCACATCCGTGATCGAAAGCCCCAACGCCAAAATCGCCGCCTCGCGGACCTCGATCCGAATCTGGTGCTCCGCAAACCCGTTCACCTGGACCAGGCTCACTTCGTCCAGGGCCAGAAGATCGTCCTTGATCTCGTCGGCCAGCAGAAGCAGGTCCTTGTCGCTGATCCGGCCCTCCTGTATTCCGGATTCGCCGGTGGCCCCGTCCTCCGGCCCGGCCCAAACGGCAATGGCCCCGGCCTCGTTCGTCTGCTTGATCTCCCAGATCAGCGGCTCTTCGATATTCTCCGGGAAGTTGTCGATCTGGTCGACTCCGTTCTCCACATCGCGGAGGACCGACACCACCTCGTAGCCGTCAGCTACCTCAATCACCACCTGGCCCAGTCCCTCCCGGGCCGTCGTTTCCAGCTTCTCGATCCCCTCGATTCCTTCCAGTTCCTCTTCGATCCGCTGGCAGATCGTCTCCTCCACCTCGACCGCCGACGCCCCCTTATAGATCACCCGGACCACGATGAACTCCGACTCGAAGTCGGGAAACACGGCGCGTTCCAGACGCATC
The DNA here is from genome assembly GCA_963674575.2 of Thermoguttaceae bacterium. GTDB lineage: Bacteria > Planctomycetota > Planctomycetia > Pirellulales > Thermoguttaceae > JAAYAY01. Next base: position 320,056 of record CAXXQT010000003.1, on the reverse strand, counting down.
GCCCCCAGCACTCCCAGGGCGATGAAGATCAGCATCAACAGGTTGGCCGCTGTCGGATGACGAACAAAGTATCGGATCACGGGGCAACCTCCCCGCTCTCGTCCTCAGGCTGCGTTTTTTCCGGTGTCTCGGGCCCCGTGCGATGCAGGTTCGCCGGGGTCTCCAGGAGCCCGCTCAGGGGCATCGCCTCGCTCGCCGGCCCGAACTCGCGAGCCCCCCAGTGTTCCCGGGGCACGTAGAGGTCGCCCAGGACAACCAGGTCGCCTTCCTCCACACCCGACTCGAGAACCACCACGTCCTCCTCCTCAACGAGGATCTTCACTTCCTGGATGTCGAGGATCCCGTTTTCGAAGTACGTAGCCCCGTCGCGTTGCTCGCGTTTGCCGTTGCGAAGCAGGTAGACCACCGGGATGAACTCGTCGCTCAGGCTCTTTCGCGGCATCTCGTGAAGGCAGTCCCGCGGCACAACCACCACGTCGTCCACCGTGGCTCCGTACAGCGTCACCTCGCAGAAGACGTCCGGCACCAGGGGCGGACGCACTCCGGGCTGCACGTCGGCATAGGGCGCGGCCACCTCGATGATCACCGGAAACGTCCGCGTCGCCGGATCGAGCGTGCTGCCGATGCGAATCACCTTGCCCCGCCTTGGCGGCGTTCCCCAATGGATTTCCGCGTCAAGGGTATTCAAGGCGCGTCGCAGAGGTTCCAGGTCTTCCAGCGACCGGCTCATGTCGATCGTGCCCAACCCGGGAACTCCCCGGGGAAACAGCGACCCACCCTTGTCCGATTCCACCATGGCCACCACCTCGGCCGTATTCAGACTCAGGAACACGCCAAGTTGCTGCCCCACATTCACGTATTGATCCGGCTCGATCGACTTCGAGACGCACCGGCCGTCGAAGGGCATGCGGATCGAACACTTCTCGATCTCTCGCTTGGCCTGGTCCACCTGAATCCCCGCCGCATCCCATTCCGCCTCCGCCCTTGCGCGGAGCATGGGGATCAGCGTCAGGCTGTTCGTCGTCTCCTGGAGCGCCAGCAACCGGGTCAGGTGAGTGGTGCGTGCCGTGTCCGCTGCCGCTTCCGACATGGCGTCGTTCTTGAGCAACCTCTGAGTTCTTTCCAGGTCTTTCTTGGCGAGGTCGAGTTGCTCCTTCTGCAACTCCCGGATCTCCTGCAGGTTCTTCTCAGTTTCCTGCAGTTCCTTGAGCTGCGCCTCGCGGGCCTGCATTTCCGCCTCGTAGCGGCGTTGGGCCAGGCGATAGTCTTCCGTGTCGATCTCGACGAGCAGCGTGTCCTTGAAGATCAACTCGCCTGGTTCGAACTTGGGGTTAACGCGCACGGCGTCCCCGTGCGTCGAAGCGATGGCCTTCCACTCCTGGCTGGCGTTGACCGTCCCGAAGGCAGAGGCCGAACACCGATGGGACGCTCGCGTCGCCTCCATCACCCGCACCAGGCGGGGCGGCGCGACGGCCGGCTTCTCCTCGGGCTTGGGCTTCGTCAGGATCAGGAAAGCGGCGATCCCACCTCCCGTGCCCACAACCAGCAGGGCCACCGCAATCTGAAGCAGCCACGAACGTAGCCGGTGCGGGCGCGCAGTGGGGGCCTTCTCGGTCACAGAATCTGTCATGGAGCAACGCTACCTCAGTCGTTGAATCTCTGCTGCCTGGATCCGGGGCCGCACCGCCGCGCGTTCTCAGTTCCCCCGGGAAACTATAGGACGCTCCGTCCCCGTGCCCCCCGGAAACAACATCCTATGTGAGCCTCGCGATTAGGACGGAGAAACCGGTTCCCGCAATTCTGCCGATTCCACCGTCCACGGTAGGTCGCCGCTCGCCGAGCGGGACCTCACAATCGACTTCCCATCACCCAACACGAAGCGTCTACGAAAGCCTCACTATAGGTCCACGATTTCACCCTGGCAATTAGGGAAGACCATACGGCTTGCGCAATATTTTCCGTTTGGCAACGTCATCCGAACAGAAATGTCGCACGGCACGAACCCCATCTCGCACGACTGGATGGTTTTCACGGTGTTCGCTACCATGCGGATTCGTCTGCCCACATTGACTCCCTCTAGCAAGGTACATCCCCCACCCAATCGAGGTCCCGCATGCCCCGCCCCACGATCGTGATTCTTGACGGCTACGCCCTCAATCCCGGTGACCTGAGTTGGAAACGCCTTCAAGAACTCGGCGACTGCAAAATCTTTGAGCGAACAGCCCCGGAGGAAGTGGCAGAGCGCATCGCTGACGCCGAAATCGTGCTCACCAACAAGGGAATCGTTTCACAAGATGTAATCGCCTCCGCCAGTAGCCTGCGCTACGTCGGCGTCATGGCCACGGGCTACAACGTGGTGGATACCGAAGCGGCTGCGGAAAAGGGCATCGTGGTAACGAATGTCCCCACCTACGGCACCGCTTCCGTTGCCCAGATGGTTTTCGCCCATCTGCTCAATCTGACCCAGCGGGTTGGCGACCACTCGGCGGCGATCCATCGCGGCAAGTGGGCGGCCGCCGCAGACTGGTGCTACTGGGACAGCCCCTTGATCGAACTGGCCGGGCTTACGATGGGGATCGTCGGCTTTGGCCGGATTGGCCAGGCCGTTGCCAAGCTGGCCCACGCCTTCGAGATGCGGGTCGTGACCGCCACCCAACCGGTCGTTCCCGTGCCCGACTACGTGCGGCTTGTCGACATGGAGGGAGTCTTCCGCACCAGCGACGTGGTCACGCTCCACTGCCCCCTCACGCCGGAAACAGACGGCTTGGTCAACCGCGAGCGGCTTGCCTTGATGAAGCCCACGGCCTTCCTCATCAACACGGGACGAGGCCCGCTGGTGGACGAAGGGGCCCTGGCCGACGCGTTGAGAGACGGCCGGATCGCCGGGGCAGGCCTGGATGTGCTCTGCCAGGAGCCGCCCCCGGAAGACCATCCCCTGACGGGCCTGGACAACTGCTTTGTCACGCCCCACATCGCCTGGGCCACGGCCGCTTCCCGGCGCCGTCTGCTCGACACGGTCGTCGACAACGTAGCCGCCTTTCTGGAGGGACACACGCAGAACCGGGTAAACTGACCCTTTCCGCAATGTCTCCCTCCCATGAACACAAGAAAAGCCCCCGTCCGAGGACAGGGGCTTTCTGATATACGTCGATTCACGTGTGGCTGCGCCACCTGGTATCGATCCGCTAGCCATCCGTGGTCAAGGTGAAGTCGTGCTTGTTTTCACCGGCGGCGATTTCAGCGGTCAGAGTCGATTCCACATTGTACTTGGCAGGCAGGATCTGGGGCCCCATATCGACTTCGGGCTCTTCGTCTCCCCCGCCTTCTTCTTCTCCCTCGGGAACATCGGCCGGCGCTTTGGCGTAACCGAGGATCTGCACTTTGTACGTGCCCGCATTGGGCCCGTGGTCCTCATCAATGGAATACTGACCGTTCATGACGATCCCATTCGCCCTGCGGCCCTGACCTTCAGGAATGAAGTTGATGATCCCGTACGCCAAGGGCTGACCGTCAAAGGTCACGGCGCCGCTCACGGCACCCCGGGCCGGCCCTTCATAGCTGGGGCCGCCTCCACAACCGGCAATCATCAACGTTCCAACCGCAACGAGCACAACCACAACCGACACAACTCGTTTCGCGCACAACATATCCTACCTAGCTCCTTTCCCTTCAGTAGCGGCATCTAAACTCGAGGGGCGACCGGTCATGCGTGTCAACGCAGCGATCAACCCATTCGGTATCTTCGTCAACAATCCCTTCAAAGCATCGTGACGAGCCGACCGGATCGTTCAGGTCGGCTCGTCCCTGAGCCGCTGGTTATCATGGGATTGATACCGGCTGCCCGTCTTTCCTATTGAACAGGCGTTGAAAGATTTCAGGATTGGTCGGATAGAAGTTGTGAACAATTGAGTTCGCACTATCACCACAATTGTCGCCGATTGCCGCTTCCATCGTCTCACTGAAGAAATGCACCGAGCCGTCGCAAAGCAAGCCATTCATTCCGCCAGGGTGCATACTGCTGACATTGTAGCGTGCACAGAAACCGCATTCGGCGGCCATGCTGCTGGGCGGGCTTCTCGTGGGATTGCCAGTTGAGCCCATGCTGGGCGTGTTGATGGGCATGAGGGACCGCCATCCGACCGAGGAAGTACTGGACATGCGGCCTGCCCAAATGGCGGCAGGATTGTCGAAATTATCTCGTTCAGCAACCAGAAACGTGTTGCTCGTACCGTCGACGATGTCGCGCATCGGGTGACAGTAATGGGCTGTGGTTTGGTATGCAGCCACCCCCTCGCTGATGACGTAGTGGCTCATGGCGATCTGAGTGCTCGCAATAAAATGCGGATTCAGGCCATTCGCCGGGACGGGGCTGGATGGACACAGAAAGGCCGAAATCTTGGTCCGCATCCCGGCGAGTTTGACGGCATCGGCTATCGCTTGAGCCCCATCGGTCTTCGTAGGATCGATCGTATCGTAAAGAGGTTGCTGTTCCATGAACGGCAGAATCGACATGGCCCACGACCACCGCGGTTCGTTATTAGGGCTCGTGTTGAAGTACGAAGCCGGAAACGTCTTGTAGGTGTCGTGATAGTTGTGCAGTGCCACACCGATCTGCTTGAGATTGTTCGTACACTGCGACCGTCGTGCCGCTTCCCGAGCGGCCTGCACGGCAGGTAACAACAATGCGATCAGAATACCGATGATCGCAATGACAACGAGCAATTCGACGAGCGTAAATGCGCGCCGACCCCCAGACTTCTCAGACATAAAACATTCTCCCCAGATGAGACAATGGGATACCAGTACACAGTTTTCCAACGCCAAGAGTGCGAAACCCGCCTTCCCGGGAGAGAACCCGCTTCCCCGGAGAGAATAAGCATCGGAGAAGCACCCTTGACGAAAAAGAACTGTCCAAACTCCCCTTCCTACCTGTCCGACGCGAGTATACCGACCAACTGCGGGATTTGTCAACAAACAATCACCGTCTGCACGATTAAACGCACTACCTAGGACTTTCTGGCTACTGCCCCCTGCGCTTCTGTTGCTCCGTTCTGCTACAATCGGCACATTATACCAGAATCACCTGTCACTATTCCAAGCCTCGGCACGAACGCAACTTAGTGCCCCAAGGCGTTGCGCAACCAGCACTTTCGTCCCACACGACCTGGACAAAAACTACGGATTTGGTTGCGATTTTTCACCCGTAGTGCTATGTTCACTTTTCTTGTCATTGGCAGATGGTTCTTGCGCAGCCATCCAGAAAACATGCTCAAGTGCGCTCATTTGGTTGGGCAACAGGTCTTGTGCGTCTTGACGCAGGATGCAAGCCTCACGTTTGGCCTCACCCAAATCGCGCACCGATTCATCATCGCATGTCGCCAGAAGCAAAACGCGATTGAGCCGCGGCGCCACGTAGCCCGGATCGTGGCTGGAGGCTTGCGCATAGCAGCGCAAAGCTTCGAGATAGGCGCCTTGCTGCCGAAGTTCTTCCGCACGATTGTTGTAGGCGATCGCCAACGTTCGAACGAGCGATTTGTCCTGGAAAGACGTAAACTGGCAGGCCATCGTCGCCAACCGAATCGCCAACGGGCTATCGCGGTCGGGTGGCGGAACCACGGCAAGGTACCGGGCGTACCGATCAAGCGTCTGGACATCAAACACATCGATCTCGAGCGCCCGGCGGTACTCCCGAAATGCTTCGGGGAACTCTCCCCTTTCTGCAAGCTCGTTTCCCAGCAGTCGATGGGCGTCACAGTTTCGCGGGGCAACCTGCACCGCATTCCGCCAGACCGCAAGATCATTCTGCCATAGGGCCAACTGATCGGTCGTGGCGACCATGCACACAAAGCCGACCGCGATGCATACGGCAGCAACCAGCTTCTGGGCTCTCGGATTCACGGACTTGCCTAGTTCCAAAACCAGGCTCGCTGCGACGATCGACAACCCGATGAGCGGCAGATACAGGAATCGGTCGGCTCGGTGCACGTGGTGCGGCATGACCTGAGACACAGGAGCCAGGGCGGCGCCAAGCCAGATCATTCCGAAGCACGCCCCCTTCCGTCTTCGCAAGAGCCATCCGACAAGGACATACACAGCCAGCGCGATCGCACCAAGGATGACTTCGGGGTGTCGGAGCGTCGGCGGAATGGCTGGATCGTAGGAAACGGTTAGTTGGCTTGGCCAGAAGATTGAGGAGATGTTGAGCCAGAAAACCCGCAGGACGAGGCCGACATGCTGCCACGAGAAAAAGCTGACGCTTACCAACGATTGGCCGGGCTCCAAGCCGAGCGATTGGATCACGGCGTCGAGAGAGGCTGCTTTCTCGAAGGCAGGGTGCTGAGCATAGCCAAGCCGTTTGACGCCAATCGTCGCAAGAGCAATCGCCCAAGGCAACGCAGTGCCGCTCAGCATTTGGACAAACCGTCGATTGCGCAAGTAACAGAGGTCCCAGGCAAGCAGCAGAAGCGGGATGACGGCGCCGACCGCATTGCTGAGGCAGGCCATCAGGCAACAGAACGCGGTAGCGACATGCCAGAGCACAACGACGCGCAACCTGGCTCCGGCTCCCGCCCGCAAACGAGCCGAAAGGTGGCAATGAACGGCCGCCAATGCCCCCAGCGTCATGAGCAGCTCTTCCCGGCCGGGTATCCATACGACGGGCTCAACAACAAGTGGATGAATGCCGTACATTCCGGCAGCCCAGGCCGCGGCAAGGACGGTCCACGTGCGGCCGCTGTCGGAAGACGCTGCAAATTGGGCCAGCACACGGCGAATAAGCCAATAGAGCAAGAGGACATTGGCAACGTGAATCAACTGATTCGTGAGCTTGAACCCGAATGCCTTCAATCCCCAGAAGTGGCCATCGAGAGCGAACGAGAGTGTTCGCACGGGGTAGTAGCTGGTAACGCACCGGGACGTAAAAATGTGGTACACGTTTTCATAAGTAAGCTCGGAGACATGAGGATTCTTGAGAATCTGGCTCGGCGTGTCGAAGGAGATGAACTCGAATTGCAGCGCGGGGGAAAACAGCACAAATACGATCCCCGCCAGAACGAATGGAGTGAGCCACTCGATTCTCTTGTCCGGGCGGGAGCACGTCTTCGTGTTTTGGCAAAGCTCGTCAGTCACGTTCGTTCGCTTGTCGTTCGTAGTCCGCCTTGAGCATTTCCAGTTCCTCCACCCACTGCGTCGTTTGCTTTCGGCGAGCCATCTCGATCGCGCGGTCAAGGGTCTGGATTGCGTTTGCCAGGTCCCCCGTGTGAGCGTAGATACTTGCCAGTACGCTCAACGGAATAAGATCCGGTCCTGCCCCGACAGAAATCGCCTTTTCGGCCAGCTTCACGGCCGCCTGGGGGGATCGGATTGAGGGATCCTCGCACGACGCCAGGAGCAACGCCAGGTTGAGCATCGGCTTCTGGTACTCGGGATCGGCGTCCATTGCCGCCTGCAAGTGTTCAACGGCCTCCTGGTACCGCCCCTCCGACCGGAGCAAGCTCGCGTAGTTCATGTGAGCCAGCGAAAGGGTGCGACGCAGCCTGGGCTTCTCTCCCTTCGTGATCCGAAAGCCCTTCTCCGCCATCTGGATTGCCTTGAGAAAGTCTTCCTCCGTGCTTTCTGACGACAGGGACAAATACATCGCGTAGTTGTGCAGGGTTCGGAAATCGTCGGGGAGTCTCGCGAGGACCCATTCGTAATGCGGAGCCGCTTCCGGCAGGCGTTCGACGACTGCCAAGGCATCGCCGAGACACTTGTGGGCGAGCAGGCTCTCGGGTTGAACCTGAAGTCGCCTGCTCCACAGGGAAATGCTGTCACGCCAAGTCCATACTTGCCGGGAACTGGCGTAGTTGAGCCCGGCGAACAGCAGGATCAGCCCGCCCACCAGCGCTGCGCCGCCCAGCGGACTGCGAGTCTTTCGACTGATCCAGAGGATCCCCGTGGCCAGCAGGATTCCCAGTCCCGCAAGAGGCAGGTAGAGAAACCGGTCGGCACGATGAATGTGGTGCGGCATGATCTGCGCCACGGGAGCCAGCGCCAGGAGAAACCAGGCGACAGCAAATAAGAACAACTGCCTTCGTCTCGCCAGGTAGACGACGGCAATCGTTGCCAGGACGCAGGCGACCCCCACGGCGATGTCGAATTGCCAATGGGCTCCCCGAACATACGGCAGGTAATCCATGGTCAGGTTCGTGGGCCACACAATCGCCTTCAGGTTGGACGCGTATGCTTTGGAGATGATTACCAGACGTTCTACGGAAAAGTACTCGGGATGTTCGTACTCAACTTCTACGGTGGCCATTGCCTTCAAGATGATCGTGACCATCGTCACTGCCCAAAGGGCAGCCGTGGCCCGGAAGATCTTCCGCCAATCCCGCCCGACCAGGACAATGCGATCCAAGGCGGTGATCAGCAAGGCCCAAACGGCGCCCACGGCATTGCTGAGACAGGCAAGGAGGCAGCAAAGAACCGTTCCCGCATGGCAAATATAGATCTTCCATCGAGGTGCGCCCGCCGCTTCGAGTTGTCGCGCTGTGATGTGCAGATGGACTGCCCCCAAACCAGCGAGCGTCAATAGTAATTCTTCGCGACCGGGCACCCATACAACTGGTTCGACGACAAGCGGATGGATTGCGAACAGTCCCGCCCCACACGCGGCGGCAAGCGTTTCTCGCCACGAAGCCTCCTCGTTGCTCGGGAGCCTCGCAATCGCAAATAATCGGAGAATGAGGGCGTAGAGCAGACAGGTGCTAACCAGGTGAAACAACAAGTTCGTCGCTTTGAATCCGCCGGGATCACTTCCCCAGAACTGCCGATCGATCGCGTACGTCAGCGACCGAACGGGGTAGTAGCTCAACTTGGTCCAAGTGAACACGTCTTTGACAGTCGCCCAGCCGAACCCCTCTGTCCCGGAGATCCCTGTCACCTGTTCCGTAACGTCGAGATTGATGAAATCAAATCCCACCACCGGATAGAACACGACCAGCACCAGGCACACGAGAAAGGCCAGGCCCAGGTAGGTTCCTCGACGGGAATTGCGGTTAATCGGCATGGTCGATCTCACTCACCACTCGGATCAAACGGTTTTCTCTCACGATAGCATGCTCGCTGCTGCTGAAGTTCCGGAATCATGTCGAAATCGCCTCCCTGCTGAGCCCGTTGAATCGATTCGTCCAACACCGCGACGGCGTTTTCGAAACGTCCTGCTGCCGCGTAGGCAGCTCCCTGAATCGCCAGACGCTGGGCATTCAAATCCTTGGTCACTCGAGCCCCCTGTTCCGCCTGCAAAACCGCTTCCTCAGCCGATCGTAGCGTTTTGTCCGGGCAGGTTATCAACAGCAGAGCCAGATTGAATCGCGGCACATCGAAATCGGGATCCGCTTCAATCGCCAACCGATACATCTGGATCGCTTCGGAAAATGCAAGTTGGGATGCGAGCGCCCCGGCAACATTCGTACGGACAATGGCCAGCTTTCGCAGAATTCGCCCTGCCTTCCAGTCCGTCAACTGACAGGCTCGTTCCGCCAGCCCAACGGCAAGGCCGAAATCGCGGTACCGTGGATCGGGGCATGTCGCCAGTGCCCAACCACAGTCTCCCAAGGTGTCGGCGTGGTCCGGACGCAGGTCGATCGCGCGTCCGTAGTGTTCGAAGGCCCGAGCGTATTCACCAACTTGGAACAGATTATCAGCCAAACACGAATGTGCATAGGCATTGTCAGGGTCTCCTTCCAGGCAATTCGACCAGAGCGTGATGCTGTCGTGCCACGTCCGGATTTGTCGATTGGCGGCTTCCCCCAGGGCGACGAGCCACAGCGTCGCGACAAGCGCCAAGGCCCCACGAACGGCGATCGCCCGCGAACGCGTCCAGCGATGCTCCAGAATTCGGATCAAGTGGAGCACCGCAGCGAGCGCCAGCGCCATGCCGACAAGCGGAAGGTAGAGAAAACGGTCCGCACGAATGATGTGATGCGGGATGAGTTGTGCCGCAGGCAGCAAGGCGATGACAAACCAAAGCACTCCCAATCGAATGACGGGCCACCGCGGCGTCATCCAGATCGCAGCCACGGTCAACCCCACCATGGCCGCCCCGAAGCACAACTGGAACGCCGTTAGGGCGGGCCAATCGTAGTAAACCATCAACTTGGCGGGCCAGACCACCGACGCAACATTGAGCCCGTAGGCAGCCAGGGCAAGTTTAAGCCAGCGGGAAGACATTGGCTGCACGAGGGGGCCCCCCGGCTCAACCGCCCCCCCGAACTTCAGGATCACCGTTCCGATTCCAATAACCCACACCGGCCACGTGGCAAACAAGAACCGTTTGTGGTCGAAAGAAGAATTCCGTGTGACGTGAATCGCCGCAAGCAGGAGCGGTGTGACGGCCCCGACGACATTGCTGAGACAGGCCAACAGGCAGAACCCTGCGGCGCACGCAAAGCACAGAACACGCTTACCTAACGTTGCCCCGCCGCGGTCAATTGCATCCCGGTGAGGTAGAAATGTACGGTCGCGAGCACCCCCATGGTCATGAGCAATTCTTCACGGCCTGCGACCCAGATCACCGGCTCAACAACCAGCGGATGCCATGCGAACCAACCTGCCGCAAAGCTGGCCGCAAAAACCCGCCAGCGGTGATGGCGATTCTCTTCCACACCGTCATGGGCCAGAAGACGAAGCAGGAGGGCGTACACGAGCAAGACGTTGACCACGTGCAGCAAGCAGTTGGTTCGCTTGTAACCCCGAGGCTCCAATTGCCAAAAGTGGTACTCGAAGGCATAGGAAAGAGCACGCACAGGGTAATAGCTGACGAGGCCTTCGCCGCGGAGGATACCGCGCACGTTCTCCAACGTGAAGCCGTGCACCCACTCGTTGTTGATTAACTGCTCCGGAATATCGAGATCGACAAAGGGATAGTCCCAGGCTCGACTGAACAGCATCAGGACGACGCCAACGAGAAGCAAGCCGCCGAAAACGACCAGTCGCGTCGGTGCGCCGCCCGAGGGAGTCGGAACGGAATCCGTCTTCGCTTCGCAGCTGCCTGTTGCCATCTCTTCTCCAGTCACGCCGGCTACGCCTTTCCGCGAATCGTCTTGCCCAGCTCCTGCCACGCATAGCGGGCGAGCGACCAGTTGGCGTTCTTCAGAATCTGCGTCCCGAAGGCCGCCACGTAGTAGGGCGTGAAGTACACCTGCTTCTTCGCCTTGCGGCAGAGATCGTCCAGAATCTTCCGATCCTCGGCCCACGGCAGCCGCACCCACGGTAACTCCTCGGCGTCCGGATGCCAATCCCCCACCAGCGCCCCGCTCGACGCGGCGATCTCGTAGGCCTCCGTCGCCGGATAGGGACGCAACACGGCAAGGTTCACCGTGCTGGGGCGGTTCTTCCGGATGAAATTCACGGTCTCCTCCACCGACTCCAACGTCTCCCCCGGATACCCGATGATCCAGCTCGAATGAGACAGCATCCGATACTTCCGCGTCAACTCGCAAGCTCGCGCGTTCATCGCCACGGTGGTCTTCTTGTTCATCGCGTCGAGCATCCGCTGGGAACCCGATTCCATCCCGAAGGCCACCAGGTACACGCCCGCCTCCTTGGCCTTCTTCGCCAGGTCCTCGTTGAACACGTCCACGCGGCTCTTGATCCGAAACGAGATATCCAGTTTCTGCGCGATGATCTTGTCGAAGATCTCCAGGGCCCGTCCACGATGGCCCGTAAACGTGTCGTCGCAGATCTCCACGTCGCGAATACCCCGCTCGCGAATGCTCGCCAACTCGTCCACCACATCATCGGCACTGCGGAAGCGGTACTTCTGCCGAAAATTGTAGCAGAATCCACAATGAAACGGACAGCCGCGACTCGTGAACAGCGTGTCGACCGGCTTGCTCCGCACCATGATCGAGTGGTACCGCTTTTCCTGGTAGGCCCAATCAACCAACTCGCGAGCCGGGCGAGGAATCTGCGAAAGCTCGGGAAAGTCCGGCTCCGGACCTTCCTGGATCTTCCCGTCTTGTCGATAGACAATCCCCGCGATGTCGTCGACCGAACCATCGGCCAACACGGCCTCCAACAAAGCGACCAGGGAGCGTTCCGCTTCGCCCGTCAAACCAAAGTCGACGTCACTGTATTGTTCGAGCGTCTGCCGGGGCACGGCATTCACATGGGGACCCCCAAGAACAATCTTCGCCTCGGGAACCTCCTGCCGGATGCAGCGAACCAGGTCGCGCACGTGCCCGAGGATGTCGGAGTAGAGCGAAACGCCGACCAGCGCCGGCTGCCCTTGGCGGATCTGGGCGGCCACTTCCTCTTTCGACATGCGCGCCGCGTTGGCGTCGATGACGTCGACCTCGTAGCCCCGGTCGCGGAGGGCCGCTGCCAGGTACAGAAGGTGCATCGGCGGATAGCACTTCTGGGCCAACTCGTGCGCGTAGGTCGCACACGGATTGACCAGCGCAACCTTGCGGTTCTTTTCGCCATTCATCGCCACAGTCCCAGCACCTCTCGAATGATCGCGGGATCCAGTTGATACACCTTCGACAGCCGCAGTTTCCCCACGCAGACGCAGCCGTCGCACTCCGGAATCGTCAGCCTCGAAAAGGCCTCCCGAAAGCCGAGTTGCACCGCGTCATAGCTCTCGTAGTTCTTCCCATTCCCGCAAAAAATCAGCTTTCCGTCCGGCATCATCGTGGCGGTCACCAGCGTGCATTGGCAACCGGGCGAACCGTTCTTGAGCAGGTCGTGGTAATAGTCCAACTCGCTCAGCTTGCTCCCGATCGCCTTTCCTCGCGGCTCCTTCGAACGTTTCAGACGCCGCAGATACTCCAGGGCCGAGAGCAGGTCGTCTTTCGGCGGAATGCACGATTCCACTTCTTCCTGGCCCATGTACTTGGGAGTCAGCAGTTGGAAACAGAATCCCACTCCCAAGTCCAGGCCGTAGTCGAGAACCTCGTCGATTCGGGTAACGTTCTCCCGCGTGAGGCAGGCGATCAATTGAACCTTGACTCCAATCTCGCGAGCAGCTTCGATCGCCTGGGCTGCCTTCTCCGACGTCCCCGTGCCGCGAAGGCCGTCCTGAACGTCCGGGGGACCGTCGATGCTGATCTGCAGCAGGTCCAGCGCCCGCAGGTCTTCGATCCGTTTGGGAACGAGCATCCCGTTGGAGTTGAGTTTGCACGCGGCGCCGTGGCTCTTCACGTGCCGAATGATCTCGCCGATGTCGTCCCGCACGAGGGGCTCTCCCCCGGTGAAGGAAATGAGCCGCACGCCCGACGCCACCATCTGGTCGATCAAGTCCTTCACGGTGGCCGTATCAAGTTCGTCCACCTGCCGCTGGTCCTTCCACTTGCAGTAGTGGCAATTCAGATTGCAGCGCCCGGTGATCAGCCAGGCCACGGCAATCGGAATCCGCTTTCCGGTCAGTTTGTACCGGAGCACGGAAAGTCCCATTCTTGCAGCGTTGGAAAGATTCATCGCATCGAACCCGATCGGGTCATTCCTGACTGGCCGGAAGAACTCCACTCAGTTCCTGCGAGCCGGTTGCCACCGCGTCGTTCTCTGAAGGGACCTCCTCGTCGCAAACCGAAGGCTCCCCCTCCGTATTCACTTCAAACTCGGCCGCCGACTTCAGCAGCGGGAACATCCACGGGATCCCCAGAATCGCCGGCAGCACCTGCACGCCAAACGACATGCCGAGCCCCACCGTCAGCAACGTGGCAGGGTCCGCAAACTGCTCGAACATCTTCACCACGGCCGCCTCGCGCGGGCCGATGCCTCCCATCGACGGAATGTTGCTCATCAACACGACAACCGAACCGTAGGCCAGGAACTCCCGCAACGTGGGCACGTGCGCCCCGGCGGGCTGGAACGCCACCAGCATCATGGCGCACACAAACAGGGGGCGAAGCTGAAACAGGATGCCATACGTGAGGAATCCCGCCTTCTGCCAGGGCGTGAACTCTTCAAAGGCGCTCAATACGCCGCTGCCGAAGCGGCCCAGCTTCGGATGGATCCGACCGGCCAATCCCACGAGGGCCCATCGAAGACGCCGCGAGCAGAGCAACGCCAACACGGTCAGCCCCACGCCCAGATGCACCGACAGGCCCCAGAGCATAGGCACGCGAGCCAGGGCGACAAACCCAACATAGAGCCAGAAGACCGCGCCAAAGAGATTCAGCGCCTTGTCGAACAGCACCGAGCCGGCCGCCCGGCTGAACCCAAGCGACTCGAGCCGACCGAAATACAGCGCGTTGACCAGTTCGCCCGCCTTGAACGGAGCAGCGAACCGGATCGGGTCGGACCCCAATCGCACTCGAAACACCTCCCAATACGTAACCGGGGCTCCCAGCGTCCGCAGAATCCGCCACCATTTGTCGGCGCCCACGAACAGATGAAACGCCGCGGAAAACACCAGCGTCGCCCCCAGAATCCCCCACCGCGCATGGCTCAGATGGCCCGCAATCGTGCCGACCCGCACCTGGGCCTTCCAGCCCAGCAGCACGAGCACTCCCACCGATACCAACGTGGCGATCCAGAACCGCTTTCGTTTGAGGAAGCTCCGCGCACGACGTCCCTGGCAGGCTGCCGGGGCAGGGCAGGGCGGCTCAGGTCGGATGACTTCGGCGTTGTCTTGGTTCTGATTTCCCATGGTTTCCGCTCGATCACTGCGACCGGGTCTCGCTCCCCAACAGAGAATGGAACACTTTCCGCGGGTAGATCCGCATGTAGGCCGCGAACCGCAGGTCCCGGCAGCGCAAGGCGTTCACGCCCTGCAGGAAGGCCATCACCGGCGAAGGGATCCATCGCAGCCAGCCAATGCGTCGCCCGGTCGCCAGCCGCCGAACCAGTCGCTTCGGCAGCAGGGGAAGGACTTTGTAGAGAGCCGCAAAGGCCTTCACTTGCTGCTGCTGGTCGGCGCTGCCCGTGGCCTGGTCGTAAAAATCGCTCTCGTGGCCTTCCGCCAGGCACTCGACGGCGTCGGCCGGCAGATCGCCCGACGCAACGGCGTGTTCGACAATGTCGGCCGTGGGATAGTAGACCAGGTGGTGGACCTTGATCCGCCCCAGGTAGTCCAACCCGTTGTATCTCTCGGCCCCCAACACGTGGTCTTCCCGGGTTTCATAGGGAAGATTGAACATGTGATCCACGTCGTAGCGCAAGTGGACCTCGCTGCAGCAGCGAAAGGCCTCGATCGCCTCCTCGCTCGATTCCCGGCGGTTGAGGATCCGGCTCCGCAGGTCGTCGTTCCAGGTCTGCAGCCCGAACTCGATCGAGTAGCATCCGCCCTCCTTCAGCAGTCGAGCCGTTTCCAGGTCGAACCCCGTAATCGTGCAGAAGCACTTGAAGGGCGCGCCGATCTCCGCCCGGTAGCGGGTCATCAACTCTTCCAGCCAGGCCTTGTTGCCCGAGAGGTAGGAATCTTTGAAGATGACTTCGCGAAACCGGTAGCGCCGTTTCCCCTCGACCAGTTCGGCCATCACCGTGTCGACGCTCTTGCGACGGAAGTACTTCCCCCCATAGAGCTTCTTCGAGCACGTTTCCTCGCAGAACGAGCACGAATAGGGGCAACCCCGGCTGACCATGGCGCAATAGCTCGACCGATGGGAAACGTAGGGCCGAAACAAGTCCTTGTCGGGAAGGGGCAGCCCGTCCAGGTCGACCAGCGGAGCCTTCGGCGTGGAAAACACCTCGCCGTCGCGACGATAGAACAGGCTCCCCACCTCCCCCACGTCTCGATTCTCCGAAAGGGCGTCGAGAAGGTCGACCACGACGTTCTCTGCCTCGCCCGCGATCACGTAGTCCACACAACCGTGCTTCATGACGTGTTCGGGAACGAGCGAGGGATGAAGTCCCATGAAGACGACCACGGCTCCGGTTCGCTCCTTGAGCTTCTCGGCCTCCGCCAGGCACCATCCGTACGTATTGGACAGGACCTGGAACAGGAGCACGTCCGGCTGCCACGCCCCGGCCTTCGACTCAATCCGCCCGGGCTTTGCGAGGAACTTCGCCAGCGGAGAGAACTGAAAAACGTTGTCTGTGGCGCCGAAACAATCCGGATCGTAAGCGAATCGCACCGACCGGCCCGCCCCCCGCAAAACCGCGGAGAGCGTCTCCAGATCCAGGGCTTCCCGGATGTGGTACCGGCCGCGGTAAACGATCATCACTTTCTGCGGCGAGCTGTCGTTCACAGGAAATACCGTATCGTCGAAATAAGGCAGGCAGAATGGCAAGTCCGCTCAGAAGGGTTGGCTCCACTTGGAGATCTTCTTGTAGTCGCGCAACTTGCCCTTGTCTTCGCCGTAACACTGAAACTTGCCGTCTGCCTTCGAGACGCTTTCCTGCCGGAGCATCATCTCCACAAACGCCATGAACTTCCGCCGAAACTCCGCCCAGGAACGGACCTGGAGCGTGTGTTTCAGCAGGAAGAAGGGCCGACCATGGTACTTCTTGTAGCAACGCAAGGCCAACTCGTCGATCTCGTCGTTGCTCAACTCCGTCCACGGACGCGGCAAAGGCTGTTCCACCGCGTTGCCTAGAATGTACTCCCGCCAGTAGTCGTTGCCCGACTCGGCCACCAGGTCACGCCAAAGCGACGTGAGCGGCTTCGCCGTCGTCTTCGAAAACTGCACGTAGTCCAGGTCCAGCGACTTGGCAAACTTGAGCGTCTTGTTGATCGTCTGCCGCGTCTCGCCGGGGCTGCCCACCAGGAAAAACCCTAGGGCTCGGATGCCGTGCTTCTTCGTGGCACGAATCGTCTCGCGAACCTGCTCCAGGGTGATCCCCTTGTTGATCCGGTCAAGCATGTCCTGGTCGCCCGACTCGATTCCGAAATAGACCCGGCCGCATCCCGAAGCCGCCATCTCCTTGAGCAACTCCTCGTCGACCGAGTCGATCCGTGCCCGGCACGCCCAGAGAATATCCAGCTTGCGCCGCTGAATTTCCTGACAAATCGCCTTGGCCCGCTTCCGATCGATCAGAAATTCGTAATCGAAGATATCGATCTCCCGAACGCCGTGCTTGTCGTAGCATTCCTGGATCTCGTCGATGACCGTTTCCACGCTCCGCGGATTGTATTTCGTTCTGCCCGCCTCGCAGAACATGCACTTCATCGGGCAGCCCTTGCTCGTCACCATCACGGTGAAGTTCTTCCGCTCCGTCGGAAACTCGGCGTACAACTCGTTGGGAAGAAGATGCCGGGCGGGATTGGGATAGTCGTCGAAGTTCTCGTCCGGGGGACTGTCCGTGACCACCACCTCGCCGTTCCGCTTGTAGACCAGCCCCGGCACGTCGTCGAAGTGACAGCCCCCGTCCAACTCCTCCAGCAACCGCGGCACCGTGTGGTAGGCCGAGTTGACGCAGCCAAAGTCGATCTCGGGGGGCATGACCGACTCGGTCGGGTAGACCCTCAGGTTGTAGCCGCCCACCATGACCCGCACCCCAGGCAGGCCTCCACGCAGGTAGCGAATCCAGTCCAGCGTCTCCCGAAACATGTACGTCGTCATCATGAAGCCGATCACATCCGGCTTCCATTGCTGAAGGCGTTCCAGAACTTCCTCGGGCGAGAGTTGGAGAGTGCGGGCGTCGATGATCGTCACATCGTGGCCCGCCCGCTCTGCAATCGCGGCCACCCACGTCAACGACAGCGGTGGAAACAGGCCAAAGTACCTCTGAACGATGCGGAGATTCTCTTCGTGCAGCTTGTACCCGAAGGGATTGAAGATGAGTGCCAGTCTCATTTTGGAATAGACGCTCCCCCAGAACGATCGATGAGATAAGACAGATGATCCCGCCATTATAGCAGAAAACCGGGGCCCGTTGGCGGCTTCCCCCTTCTTTCGGGTGGAGCTTTCTTCCGGAATACAAGCGCCCCGCCCTCATGGACGGATCAGCGGCCCGCAGAAGCCCCCAACAACTGCCACACCTTCTCAAAGACCTCGTCCACCTCGATTTCCTGCATGCACCGGTTATTTCGGCAGGGTGAAAGCCGATTGTTGTACGCGCTCACACAGGGACTGCAGGGCAGACCCCGCCACAAAATGTGGGACCGCGGCGACCGGGCTCCGAACAGGGCCGGCGTCTCCGGGCCAAAAAGTGTGACCGTCTGGATCGGGGTGACGGCCGCGAAATGGGCCGGGCCGCTGTCGTTCGTGACCAACACGTCGGCCAGGTGGTAGAGAACAAGCAATTCCCGAAGCGTGGTTCTCCCAGCCATGCAGAAACAGCGATCCGAACCGATCTCGCCCAGGATCGGTTCGATTCTGGATCGCTCATCCGGAGCGCCCGTAAAGGCGATCCGAAGCTTCGGATCCCGCTCCAACAAACGTCGCGCAAGCTCGACATAGCGTTCCGTCGGCCATCGCCTCAGCGGAATCAGGTCCGAGGCGTTCGCATTCAGCAGCACTAGGGGCGACACGTCGTCCGCTCCTGCCTCCTCCCGCACCTTCTTGCGAACCGCGTCCAACTCCTCGTCGGTCACGGCAAACTCGGGATACTCCGCCTCGACCTCGGGCGGCGACTCCAGCAGCAACGGGATCTCCTCCGAAGCCATCCCCGCCGCCTCGATCATCTGCAAAAACGCCTGCATCGTGTGAAGATTCGGATTGTAGCGGATCCGGTGGGTCATCAGGTCGCCGCGATAGGGCGCCGGATCGCCGTCTCGATGCAATCCCACCCGCACCGGCGCCCTGCTCAGATAGGTGAGCACGGCCGACGATCGGGCAAAGAACTCCAGATCGACCGCCGCGTCGACTCCGATTCGCCGAACTCGCGCCATGCCGCCAAGCAGGCCCGCCAGGGTCCCCAACACGCCGCGGCTTGCCACGGCAATCACGTTCTCCTCCGGGATCACGTCCAGGCAGTCCAGGATGAAGCGGTTCTCTTCGAACACGAGGAAGAACACGTTTTCCCGGCCCACCATCTCCACGGCCCGGCGCAATGCCGGATAGGCCAGCACGGTCGCTCCCTGCTCGGCCGGCTTAACGATCAGGATCTTCTTGACGGCGCGGTCGGGATCGGGGCGTCGAAAGAGATCGCCGGCACGGCGCAAGGCCGTAAGCAGGAAGCAGGCGGGAATCCCCAGCCAGCGGTCGAGCCGTCGCATCATGGCTACGTTCATTGCCGTCGCGCACGCTCCAGAATCTCAGTGGTGCTCAGTCCTTCCACAAGCGGCGCTAACACGATCTGCCCACCGTAGCCTTCCACGATCTCGCCGCCAACAACCTGGTCCGGGGCGTATTGGGCCGCCTTCACCAGAACATCCGGACAGATTTTGCCCACCAGGGGCGCCACGCTGGCGTCGTCGAACAGAACGACATAGTCCACGCAAGCCAGCGCCGCCAGCATCTGGGCTCGCCCCTCCTCGCCGATGATCGGGCGGCCTTCCCCCTTCAACTGCACGACACTCACGTCGCTGTTCAATCCCACGACCAGGCAATCGCCCTGGCTCCGGGCGAATTGCAGCGACGACACGTGACCCGGGTGGAGAAGATCAAAACACCCGTTCGTCATCACGATCCTCTGCCCCAGGCTCCGACGACGATCCAGTTCCACGCCCAACTCCTCGGCCGTGGCGATCTTGGAACCGCCCAAACGTCCGTCGTTGTTCAACTCGACAAGCAGATCGTTTCGCGAGATCGGCGTCACCCCAAGCCGCTCCACCTCCAGTCCGCCGGCCAGGTTGGCCAACTGCATGGTCATCGGCCAGTCAGCGCCGAGGGCCAAAGCAAAGCCCATAGCCGCCAACACGGCGTCGCCCGCCCCCGTGATGTCGTAGACCTGCCGCGCCCGCACGGGGAACATCCGCGACTGGCCCTGGGCATCCGCCCATGCGATCCCGTCGCGATCCAGCGTCACCGTCGCCGCGTCGAGCCCCGCCTGCTCAATAAGCCGGCGGGCGGCAGCCAGGCCTTCCTGGGGTGTGCTGATGGTGCATCCCAGGGCCAGGCCCGCCTCGCTCCGATTGGGCGTGATGCACGTGGCTCCGGCATAGAGTTCGTAATCCACATCCCGCCCAGGATCGACAACCACTTTCACACCCGCTTGGCGAGCTTCGGGGATCAAACCGCGAAGAAGCCCCGGAGTGCAGACTCCCTTGGCGTAGTCGCTGATTAGAACCAGGTCGACCTCTCCGAGTCGTTTGCATGCCCCTGCCAACAGGGCCTCCTCCGCCGCGGCATCGATCGGTTCCACGCACTCGTGATCCACCCGAATCATCTGCTGGGGATGGCGGCTCTGGGTCCGTCCGAGGAACCGCTCCTTGAGCGTTGTCGAGCGGCCCGGAATGGTCACAATCGCTCCAGCGTCCATCCCCAGGCCAGTGACCAGGTCAAGAATCGTCCGGCCTTCCCGATCGTCGCCGACAACCCAGACGGGTACACAGTCCACCTCCAGGGCGCCGAGGATTGTCATGACGCTGCCCGCCCCCCCCAGGCGCACTTCCCGCTCCTTCGCCCGGAGAACAGGGATCGGCGCCTCGTAGCTGATGCGATCCGCATCCCCCCAGATATAGCTATCCAGCATGGCGTCGCCCACGACCATGACCTTGGGACGACGAGGATTTCGCAAGAGAGCGGCAAGTTGACCAGGCACCGTTAATCCATTCCTCAAGAGACAGGGAATCGGCCCCTTCGCCCCGCGGCACGATCGCCGCGTTTCCATCAAGGCAAGGCCGACTCGCCCGGTTGCAATCAATCGAAAAGGCGGGCCACCACAAAGGGGGTAGCCAATAACATCTTATTTGCTGGCAATTTTTCGATCAATGGCCAACTCGCTCAGGGCAAAACGCAAAGAATCCCCTCCCCAACGAAGCGAGGGGGAGGGTTAGAGTGCGCTGATGAAAAGGTTGGAAGGTGTGGGGCCTGGGGAAACTGCGATCCTCGCGTTCTGTTGCGTCTCCACTACTGCATGGGCCACGGCTGTGCCTGCACACCGTAATAGAGGGCTGTCACGAGTGGCAGACGTTCTGTTCTTGTGCCGCCGCGCTGCGCGGGCTTCACGTTTGTTTTGCGATCGCCTTGCCCCCAGGCTCACGCCTGGGGCTAGAACCGTATCGCACCGCTGCGCGGGCTACGGCCGAGAGCAAGCCCGCGCAGCGTGGCGAAACGTCTGTAGCCACGCGGCGTCAGCCCGTGGAACACGAAACACCGCGATTTTCCCGAAGCCCGCGCAGCGTGCCGACACGATATCGGCGTGACAAAAAGGGGTGTCCCGATCAAACACTTTCACCAGCGTAGGGTTGCGAAGGGGCCGAATTGCCACACGCCTTCAAGCCCCCTCGGCCTTCCCCGAGGAAAACCAGACCTTCCGGAGCAGCAAGCCAGCCACAAGGCCCACGACCCCACCGATGCCGGTGAGCTGAAGGGCTTCGGGGGAAAGGAAGAGGAGTGACAAGAACCCGCCGAACGCCAAGCCAATCAGCATTCCGCCAAACGCCCAGGCAAACCGATTGGTGACCCGCGATTCGCTTAGGACGAGGCAGAGCGGATAGGTCAGGATCCCAAAGGGAATCACAAGGAACCAGAGCAAGATGAGCGCAAACGGTGCAGCGACGATCGCCTCACCAACTCGTTCAGCAACGGGCTTGCCGGGCTGATCGATCAACAGAAAAGTGACCGCGGCAGCCCCAGCGCCCGGAGCCAAAAAAGACGCAATCAACATGTGCAAGAAAAACTGCAAACATCCCCGTTTGCTCGGCGATGGCCCGGCAGGCTCCTCGGGAACCTGCTCGACAGTTTCCTTCCCAACCTCAAGAATACTCTCGGGCGAGCGATAGGGATTTTCAGGAATCTGGTCCGGTTGGTCCATGCTTTTCAAGCCGACATCGAAGACGGTCTATGCGACATCCTTCCGTTGGCATGAACTGGCGCAAACCGGAGACGACAGCTCAAAACCCTTCAGTTCCTCTGCGCCCCCGCGTCTCCGCGCGCGATCCTCTTGAATCGGCAGAGATTACGCAAGCCAGGAAAGGGCCGGCTGCTCGGTGATGCTTCCGCCCCCAACTAACCCTCCCCCTCGCTCGCAAGCTCGCTGGGGAGGGGATTGGCTGGGAGATCAATCCAACCCACGCCGCTCCAGCAGCGGTTCGATGGAGGGCTCTTTTCCGCGGAACTTCTTGTAGAGGGTCATCGGATCGTCCGTGTTGCCCTTGGAGAGCACGTTTTCGCGGAAGGCTCGGGCGGTGGCCGGATCGAAGAGGTTGCCCGTCTCCTTGAAGGCCGCGAAGGCGTCCGCGTCCAGCACGGCCGACCAGATGTAGGAGTAGTAGCCCGACGAATAGCCGCCGGCGAAGATGTGCTGGAAATAGGGGCTGCGGTAGCGAGAGATGATCTCCGGAATCAGCCCGATCGCGTCCAGCGACTTGTTCTCGAAGGCCAGCGTGTCCTTCTCCGGATCGGCCTCGGTGAGGGTGTGCCAGTCCATGTCGAGGAAGGAGGCCGCCAAGTATTCGGTCGTCTCAAAGCCCTGGTTGAAGTGCCGGGCCTTGCGGATCTTCTCGATCAGTTCGTCCGGCATGGGCTCGCCCGTCTCGTAATGGCGGGCGTACATCTTGAGCACCTCGGGCTCGGAGGCCCAGTTCTCCATGATCTGGGAAGGCAGTTCGACGAAGTCGCGTGGCACGTTCGTCCCGGAAAGGCCCTTGTAGGTGCAATCCGTAAGCAGCCCGTGGAGGCCGTGGCCGAACTCGTGGAACAGGGTTTCCGTTTCTTCAAAGGAGAGCAGCGAGGGCTTGTCGGCCGTCGGCTTGGTGAAGTTGCCCACGTTGTAGATCACCGGACGGATGTCCTTGCCGCCCTCTTTCCACTGGCCGCGGAACTCGCTCATCCAGGCCCCGCCCCGCTTGCTCTGTCGCGGGAAGTAGTCGACCAGAAGCAGACCCACGTGGGTCCCGTCCGCCTCCTTCACCTCGTAGGCCACCACCTCCTCGTGATAGACGGGCACGTCGTCGCGCTTCTCGAACTGAAGCCCGTACAGCCGCGTGGCCACGTCAAAAGCCCCGGCCAGCACGTTCTCCAGCTTCAGGTAGGGCCGGAGCATCGTCTCGTCCAGGTCGTACTTGGCCTTCTTGATCTTCTCGGCGTAGTACCACCAGTCCCACGACTGGAGTTTGAAGTTGCCGCCCTCCTCGTCGATCATCTTCTGCATGTCGGCCGCTTCGGCCTTGGCCCGGGCCAGCGCCGGCGTCCAGAGCTTGCGGAGCAGTTCGTAGACCTTGGCCGGCTCCTTGGCCATATTCTCTTCGAGGACGAAATCGGCGTGGGTCTCGTAGCCCAGCAGCTTGGCCCGCTCGACCCGAAGGGCCGCCATCTGGGCGCAGATCTTCTTGTTGTCCAGTTCGTCGTCGTGATTGCCCCGGTTGATGTAGCCCTTGTAGATCTTCTCCCGAAGATCGCGACGCTCCGAATACTGAAGAAACGGAATCAGGCTCGGCTTGTGGAGCGTGAACACCCACTTGCCCTCGTGGCCTCGCTGCTTGGCCGTTTCCGCCGCGGCCGCAACCACGCCCTCGGGCAGTCCGGCCAGGTCGGCCTCGTCGTCGATCACCAGTTCAAACCGGTTGTTCTCTTTGAGCACGTGCTCGCCGAAACTGAGCGACAGGAGCGAGAGCTCCGAGTTGATCTCCGTAAGCCGCTTCTTCTTTTCCGGCGACAGCTTGGCGCCTCCGCGGACGAAGCTCTTGTAGTTCTCTTCCAGCAGCCGCAACTGCTCCGGCGTCAGATCGAGCTGATCTCGCTGCTCGTAGACGGCCTCGATCCGCCGGAACAACGCGTCATTCAACCGGATTTCGTCGCCATGCTGAGAGAGCTTGGGCACGACTTCCTTCGCAACGGCCTGCAACTCGTCGTTGGTCATCGACGACTTCATGGCGAAAAACACGCTCGCCACCCGGTCCAGCAGCTCGCCGCTCCGGTCCAGGGCCTCGACCGTGTTGGCGAAGCTGGGCGTCTCGCTGCTCTCGGCGATGGCCGCCACCTCGGCCTTCTGCTGCTTCATGCCCTCTTCAAAGGCGGGAGCGTAATGGTCGATCTTGATTTCGGAAAAAGGCGGAACGCCGAAGGGCGTGTCCCACTCGGTGAAGAAGGGATTTTCGGACGCAAGGACTGGTGTGACGGTCATAAGCAACGTAGCGATCGTAAGGAGTGAAAATCGGTGCATGGTAATTCCCGCGAACAGGGGTGAACCTTCAAGAGACTGTTCCGAGGGCCGCACGAAAGTCGGCCATCCTGTCATTGTACATTGTTTGGCCAGAGGGGGTGGAGGCCAGATCTTGCCCGTTTCTGAGCAGAGCCCCTCGGGTGGCACCGATGATTTTCCGCAGCACGCCTTCCACTGCATGGGGCATTTTCGGAAAATCGTCGGTGATGCCTTGGCAACAAGAGGATCGGACGCAATACCCGACGTTTGCGCCAGTATCAAGCAGGCTGAAGCCTGGACTCCAACACTCCCGAACCCAGAACCCTATCCCCTCGACTCGTGCCCCGGCTTCGTCAGGATCCACCGCCCATACAAATAGATCCCCGCCGCCGACAGGATGCCCACGCAGCCCATGATCGACCACACCATGTGAATATCGTGGGTCTGGTAGAGCACGTCCGTCAGGGCCTTCGGCGTCTCGCCGGTCATGGCAACCAGCCAGTCGAATGCCTCGCCCTGGGGAATCGAATTCACGAGATCCTGCGCGCTGCCCGAGGATAGTGTCTGAATCTGCTGGAGCGGAACGGTTGATTCGGCGCCTAGCTTGCTCAACGGGTCGCCCGCCGGCATGCTGGCCGTTCCCGCCGCGAGCCGATCCAGGAGCAACTCCCGGGAGAAGGCGTCTTTCGATGCGAAGATGCCGTACAGGGTCGGGCCGAGCCATCCCTCCAACGTCCACCCGATCGCCAGCGGGATCTGGGAGAAGCCCAGGTACATGGCCTTCTTGTCGTGGGGCGCGAAGTTGCCGATGAACTCGCTGAACTTCGGGCTCGAAAGCATCTCTCCCACGCTGAACGTGAGGATCACCGCCACCATGATCCAGCCGGTCACGGCATGGCCGATGGCAAACAACGCAACGGTCGCCATGAGCGTGCCCACCACCATGCTGGTCGTCGCCCGCATCAGCCCGCTGATGTAGGCGAAGAAAAAGCACGTGAGCATGATCAACCCGGCGTTCAGGTTGAGCATGCCTTCCGGGTTGATGTCGGTGCCGTCGGCGTTCATGCCCAGAAGGAACTTGACAAAGCCGTTCTGGGTCTGGCCGTCCGAGAACAGGGTCGCCATGATATCGCCCCGATCGACCCAGTCGCGGATGTGCATGGGCAAAACGTCGAACAGGGAATTGAACATGAACCAGAAGCCCGAGAAGATCAGCAGGTAGAGGAACACATGGGGCTTGGCCAATTCCCGCAGCGATTCGATCCAGAGGCTTTCCTGCTGAAGTTGCCCTTCCCGCTGCAGCCTGGCTCGCTCGAGCCGTTCTTCCTTGCCCACCTCCTTGTAGGTGAGCAGAAGCAGGAAATTGCAGCCGATGATCAAGGCGCAGGCCACGAAAACCATCGTCCACCCATGGGCCGGCGATATCTCTGCAAAGTCCGACCGCATTCTCGCCGCCACGATCGGTCCCAGGAATCCGCCGATGTTGACCGTCTGGTAGAACACGCCCCAGGCCATGGAACTGTTTGCCCGATTGGTTGCCTTGACGAGCGTCCCCTGGATGCCCGGCTTGAAGACGGCCGTTCCCATGGCCAGCACGACGGCGCCTGCATAGAAGCCCCAATACGAGTGAAACGAAGCCATGATCAGGTAGCCCAGGATCTTAATGATCGTGGAGCAGAAGATCGTGAGCTTGTAGCCATAACGGTCGGACAGTCCGCCCGTGAAGACCGGCAGGATGCACTGCACCAGGGCCCACAGCATGAGCAGGCCGCCGAATTGGGCCGGCGTCACCCCCAGCCCTCCCTTCGACACGGGATCGGTGGCGTAAATAGCCGCCACGGCCTTGACGCCGTAGTAGGCCAATCGCTCCACCATCTCCATGGCGCCCACCACCCAGAACACGTAGCTCAGGCTGGCCAGGGCCGCGAAAAGACCAAGTTGCTTGACGTCGGAAAGAGAAGTGCTGTCGGAGTCGTCGAGGTGGGGCACGTTGCGGTTCCGTGGTGGGGCATACAAAGGGAACTTGTTTCCCTA
Organism: Thermoguttaceae bacterium; assembly: GCA_963674575.2. Classification (GTDB taxonomy): domain Bacteria; phylum Planctomycetota; class Planctomycetia; order Pirellulales; family Thermoguttaceae; genus JAAYAY01. The sequence goes on along the minus strand of CAXXQT010000003.1, from coordinate 293,908 downwards.
TCATCCCCGCAAGCCGACAACGAGGCAAGACCGCAATCGCCCCGGGTAACAGCGACTCGGGGTACCGGGTAGCACCGATGATTTTCCGCGGTACGTCTTCCATTGCATAGGACGTCCTCGGGTAGAGTCGAGAGGTGGCGCGGTGGGTTAGGCTTCGGCATAATTCTGGGTCGGGGTTTCCCTGTCTGTGTCTCAATAGCCGCATGCCGTACTCCGTTTCCACCTCCCGCTCATCAAACCGGACGTGCGATTTTCCCGCTTCCGGCTTTCGGACAAGGTCTTCATACGTTCGCTCACGAGAAGCTGCGTCCTTGCGTACGAAGTGGGGCCAGCCCCAACTTCTGGTGCAGGTATTCGTCAGGATAGCGTGACGTCCCCTGACCCGGCACTTTGTGCTTCCGGCACAGCCAATGGCGGAGCCTGTAGCAGGCGTGAGCGTTGATGGCCTGATAGGCCTTGCTCACCGTGCCCAGACTGAAGTAGTTTCCCCAACCGGCCAACAGCCGATTGAGATGGCCGACCCGATCTTCGACATCCTTGGATTCCCATCGACGCTGCGTCAGTTCGCTGATTTGGCGACAGATGCGTTGCACGCTCTTCCTGGACGGACGTGTGCCAATATAGCCACGACCCGTCTTCGGACTGTAGCAACGTCCAATCGTATATCCCAGAAAGTCGAACGAGTCCCTTGGAACGCGACACAGGCACGTCTTCTGCTCATTGACCGTCAGTTTCAGCTTCCGCATCATGCCTCGCATCACGGTCTCGGCCTGGACGGCCGTCCCGCGACAGCAGATCACGAAATCGTCAGCATAATTGACGATCTTGGCTTTCAGACGTCGTTCGTGCCCCAATTCCTTCCAACCAGCCAGAAAACGACGCATATACAGGTTACTCAACAACGGCGAGATCGGGGCGCCCTGGGGCGTACCCTGACCTTCCTTCTTGTTGCGGTTCGTCCGATGCTTCCGCCCGCGCAGATCGGTTTCTTCCACCGGCATTTCCAGCCACATCTTGATCAGATGCAACATGTGCCGGTCGCTTACACGCCGAGAAACCGATTTCATCAGTTCTGCGTGGGGGATGCTGTCAAAATAACCGCTCAAGTCCGCGTCAACGACTTCTGTATAACCGCCGCTTACCAGTTCGTGGATACGTTGGATAGCATCCAACGCGCTACGTCCCGGTCGGTAGGCGAATTGCTCTGCCGCCAAATCGGCCTCGAAAATCGGCTCCAAGACCAGCATGACAGCCGTCTGCACGACACGATCCTTGACCGTCGGAATTCCCAACGGCCGTCGCGAACCGTCCGGCTTAGGCAAGTACACCCGCCGCACGGCCTGCGGACGATATTGCTTCGTCCGCAACTCATCCGCCAGTTCGCCCAACCATTTCTGCTTTCCGCACTGCTCGATGTCGTCGAACGTCTGACCATCGACGCCCGCGGCTCCGCCATTGATCTGGCAACGCCGGTACGCCGTTCTCAGCACGTCTTCACGATACACCTTGTCGTATAGAACATAGAAACGGAACTCGGGCGATCTCTTCGCTTTGGCATGCAACGTGTCCCGCAATTTCTCAACCGTTGGTAGAGTTGGTAGGCTCATCGCCAATCTCCTAGCTCTCGTTGCTTCGCACGTTGCCCTTGAACTAAGGCCCCTTCGCTCTCTCCGGCATTACCCGGCGTCATCACTACTACGGGCCTCTCCGCCACCTCGGATACGGCCGGGCCTGCTCCTCACGGAGTTCCCGTTGACGGTCACACGCCGTCACCGCCGAGGCTTCCCGTGTTTCGGTCGGTTTCCATTTACATGCATGCCAGCGCCACTACCCCGGCGGGACCGTGAGGGTTACATCGCTCATCAACCTCCTCACGACGGCGGCCTTCCCCGCGATTTTGCCGGATCGGCTCCCGCATTACACTTTTCGAGGCCTGCTCGACGTTCACTCACGTTCCGGCCTGCATGCTCGCCGAGTTGCCCATGGCAACCCTCTACACCGAAGGCTCCGACAGGTTCGTCACCTCCCCTGCCGCTCCGATTGCTACCGGCTGGAGCGACCCCTTGCCGGGTGGGATTCTCACCCACTGAAAACCGCCGACTTCTCACGGCGCACAAAATCGTCGGTGTCGCGTCAGCGACAAGAGGCCCTCAGAAGGTCCACTCCAACTGGGTAGCACCGATGATTTTTCCGCGATACGTCTTCCATTGCATAGGACGTCCTCGGAAAATCGTCGGTGTCGCGTCAGCGACAAGAGGCCCTCAGAAGATCCACTCCAACGGAACGCCGACCGACTCTCCCAACTCATAATGTCGCGCAGAACTCCAACGCCATTGGCACGCATCCTCCACCAGCCCGGCCCGCACGGGATTGGAGTGCACACCTTTGCTCTTCGCAAGTTCTTCCGCCAGAACACCAATGACAGCCTGCCGTGCCTGCGCATCATCCAGGAGCCGACGGCGCCGATAGCACGAAAACGTCACGAACTGGGCGTGCAGTTCGTCGTCGTAGATATGCCGACGGGTCATGGGAGTACTGCCATAATGCCAGGCAAGACAGATAATCCTCTTGTTGCTGACGCAACACCGACGATTTTCCGAGGACGTCCTATGAAATGGAAGACGTGCCGCGCAAAATCATCGGTGCTACCCCTTCCACGTTTCCATGCAAGAGTCCCAAATGCACCGAACACGCTACACCTTCCCGCCAAGAAACCCCTCGTGAAAGAAAACCGGTTTGTAGCCCTGCTCGGTCACCCATCGAATCGCCGCGTCCAGACGTTCCGCATGATCCGGCAGGTAGCGGCGGTAGAAGGGCCAGAAGTACTGCTCGTGGGTGAAGAGGTCCATGATCTCGGCCGTGTCGGGATTCTCGGCCTGGGGGGCCAGCGTGCCCACGATCCGATCGACCGGCACGTTGTTGCACACGATATCCACCCGGGAGAACACCAGCCCGCTCTCAAAGTCCTTCCACGCGTCGTGCCGTGAGAGGTATTCCGAGTGGACGTCGTCCCAACGGTAGTTCACATCGTAGCCGTTGCTACCCTTGCTGAAGTAACCGCTCAGCACGCGCACACCCCGCTCGTAAAGCGGCTTGAAGGCCGTCGGTCGCGTCATTCCCCAGTGAATCACCGTGGGCGGGGCATAGGCCTCCTCGCCCGCAAACCGATGGATCTGCTCCGCCACCAGGTCCAGGTCGGCAATCAGCTTCTCCGGCGGAGCATCCTGATAGGGCCGGTCCGGATCGTTCGCGTAGGCGTGAAAGGCCAGCTTCATCCAGTCGGCGTTGTCGCGCCACTCGCCCTTGTAGCGGTCGGGGAACTGGGGCAGCGAAAAGTCGTCGCCCGTCGTGTAGTAGATGTTGACCGTGAACTTCACCCCGTACTTCGCGTGCAAGTCGCGGAGGATCTTCAGATAGAAGCAATCGAACAGCGAGTCGTATTGCTTCTGGGCAACGTCGCGAAGGAAGAAGCTGTTGTCGTCGATCGAAAATCGATAGCGAGGCTCGCTGAACCGATCCCACACGACCCGCACCCGATCTTGCTGCCGCCCGGAAGGCCCCTCGGCAACCGCCACCAGGTCCGTCTCCATCTGGCGCAGTACGACCTCCGTCTCGAACCCGTCCCCCTCGCGCCGGCAGGGCACGCCGCCCACGGTCACCCGAGCGTCCGGCGCCACCTTGCCCGCCACGCGGATCGCCAGCCCCTCGTCCGTCTGCCGGCCGTGGCGATGATTCAGCACCGCCCCGTGAAAGGGCTCCGTAATCTTCACAGACGAGCCCGCTTCCGCCCCCCTGGCCGCAGGCCACGCGACAAGCGAGCCCGATGCAGCAACCGCCGATCGCAAGAAACACCGTCGATCAAGTCGGACATTACTCATAAGAATTCTCCTGGGTGGCACCGATGATTTTCCGCTTTTCGGCGCCCATTGGATAACGTGTCCTCGGAAAATCATCGGTGCTACCCCTCGCGGCCCTATGGACCTACTTGTTGAAACAACAGCAAGAATGCTATACCAAGGCCAGGAGGAAATGCAAGCATGCCCGAAATGTTCAAGTTCCAGGGCGGCGGAGACAACGAGGCCGCACTCTTGGCCCGAATCGACGACGCCTGCGACCGGATGGAGAAGATCTACGAGATCGACTGCTATTCCAAGATCACGGTCACCCGCCACTGGTCCCGCCACAACCCGGTCATCTCTGGCGAAATAGCCCGACCGGCCGCCTACCGCTGGTATCTGCGGCGGGAACTTCTAAAACTCGCCCGCCAGGGCGCCGAGATCCAGATCGAGCCTTCCCGAGCCCGGGTCGACCTGAATTCGCCCTCCCTGCTGGAGAAGATCGACGAAAGCGACCTCGACATCACCCGCAAGAAGCTGTTCCTCTTCGGCCCCGAGCGGGTCGACCTCTCCATCCAGCGTCTGGAGCATTACACGGGCACGCAGGCCGGCCACTTCCAACGCTACGTCCTCCTGACCAACTACCAGATGCACATGGACGCCTTCCAGAACGTCTACCCGGACTGCGAGAAGCCGAGTCGTCCCGGTGTCCAGATGCCCGCCTATCACCAAGCCGCCCCGGACAACAACGGCGTCAGCATCGTCAACATCGGCGTGGGCCCCTCCAACGCCAAGAACTTCACCGATCACCTCGCCGTCCTCCGCCCCGACGCCATGATCATGGTCGGCCACTGCGCCGGCGTGCGCAACCATCAGGACATCGGCGACTTCGTCCTCGCCTCCGGCTACATGCGAGCCGACCGGCTCCTCGACGACGCCCTGCCGCTCTCCGTCCCCGTGTCGCCCAGTTTCCTCCTCAACCGCTACCTGGCCAAAGTCCTCGAAGACCGCAATCTTCCTTACCGCGTCGGCACGGTCTACACCACCGTCGACCGCAACTGGGAACTGGCACTCCGCGGCACGCTCCTCGACCTGCAGGCCAGCCGCAGCGTGGCCGTCGACATGGAGTCGGCCACCGTGGCCGCCAACGGCTTCCGCTACCGCGTCCCCAGCGCCACGCTCCTTTGCATCTCGGACAAACCGCTCCACGGCCGACCGAAACTTCCCCAGGAGGCCAAGGCGTTCTACGAGGAAACCAAGAGCCAACACCTCGCCGTCGCCCTCGGCGCCCTCGATCTCGCCCGTCAGGAGTTTCCCGAAGGCCTGCCCAACAGCGACATCCGCGCCCTCGACGAACCCCTCATGGGCGGCCCGGGCATGTAGAAAGAGGCTGTAGGCTGGAGACTGGAGGCTGCAGGACATCCCTTGGAATCTCCCAAGCTCGCGCGGGTGGCACCGATGATTTTCCGCATTACGTCTTCCATCGGATAACGCGCCTTCGGAAAATCGTCGGTGTCGCGTCAGCGACAAGAGGCTCTCAGAAGATCCACTCCAACGCAACGCCGACCGGCTCTCCCAACTCATAGTGTCGAGCGGAACTCCAGCGCCATTGGCAAGCATGCTCCACCAACCCAGCCCGCACGGGATTGGAATGCATGTAGGCGAGTTTTTCCAAAGCCTTCTTCTCACTGAACAGGTTGAAAGGATAACACTTCGGCTGCCAAACAGGATCTTTGAGCCGGGTAGCACCGATGATTTTTCCGCGATACGTCTTCCATTGCATAGGACGCCCGCGGAAAATCGTCGGTGTCGCGTCAGCGACAAGAGGCCCTCAGAAGATCCACTCCAACGGAACGCCGACCGACTCTCCCAACTCATAGTATCGAGCGGAACTCCAACGCCATTGGCAAGCATGCTCCACCAACCCAGCCCGCACCGGATTGGAATGCATGTAGGCGAGTTTCTCCAGAGCCTTCTTCTCACTGAACAGGTTGAAAGGATAACACTTCGGCTGCCAAACAGGATCTTTGAGCCGGGTAGCACCGATGATTTTTCCGCGATACGTCTTCCATTGCATAGGACGCCCGCGGAAAATCGTCGGTGTCGCGTCAGCGACAAGAGGCCCTCAGAAGATCCACTCCAACGGAACGCCGACCGACTCTCCCAACTCATAGTATCGAGCGGAACTCCAACGCCATTGGCAAGCATGCTCCACCAACCCAGCCCGCACCGGATTGGAATGCATGTAGGCGAGTTTCTCCAGAGCCTTCTTCTCGGAGAACAGGTTGAAAGGAAAGTACTTCGGCTGCCAGAGCGGATCTTTGGGGTCGAACGTTTCCGCGTAGTGCGGCATTCTCCCGCGAATATGCTTCTTCAACTGCCGGCTTGCTCTGCTCTTCCAAGTCTGCATAAACGGACTGAGGCAGCCAGCCTTTGGAAACCACACAATTGCATGCACGTGATCCGGCATGATCACGAAGCCAGAAGAGACGCCATTGCTTTTCGACAATTCTTCCGTCAGAATTGCCATCACAACATGCCGTGCCTGCTCATCGTCCAGGAGCCGACGACGCCGATAGCACGAAAAAGTCACAAACTGCGCATGTAGTTCGTCGTCATAGATTCGTCGACGGGCCATGGGAATACTCCCGTGATGGCAGACGCGGTGGGCGATCCTCTTGTTGCCAAGGCAACACCGACGATTTTCCGAAAAAGCCCCATGCAATGGAAGGCACACTGCGGAAAATCATCGGTGCCACCCAAGTCCGGTCCCCCCGCGATCCTTGCCCCTCCACCCCCTAACGTGTTACGATCACCGCACGGCGCCTGGATCGGGCCCGATCTCAAGGGGGACAACTCGCACCATGCAGGGAGATTTCATGATGGCTCGCGGCTTTCAAAGATGCTCGTTCTGCGCACTCCTTTTCCTGGCAATGCTCCTCTTCGCCTCACAACAGGCACCGGCCGAGGAGCCCGCAAGCGAAAACCTGACCGATTTCAGCGAGGCAGCCAAGACCATCCCCAAGCCCCGTGAGATCTGGCCGATCCTCAAAAAGGAACACGTCGTCCCCCTGGAGTTCACGGTCAAGTCCGACGAAATCATCACCAGCGACACCGATCCCTCCCAGAAACTCCGCAAGGTGACGGCCCATTTCTGGAGCCAGAAGATCGCGGGAAAGAAGTGGGGCCATCCCTGCATCATCCTCATGCCCGCCGACAACTCCCGCAACATGACCCCCGAGCGGAAAGGCAAGGTCGTCATCTTCGGCGGCGGATGCCGTACGATCATGGAACATGAACTCGCCGAGTACGGCGAACCGATCGCCGCCCGCACGGGCTACCCCACCATGATGCTCGGAAACCCCGGTGAGTACGAAGACGGAACCGGCATCGAAGGCGACATCCGCATCCTCGGCCGGCTGCGCAGCGAAACCGGCAAGGGCTACTACAACATGAACTGCCAGTTGGCGGTCGTCTACATCCAGGCCATGAACGCCTTCCAGCAGTTCCTCGGCGTCGACAATCTCAAGGCCGTCCTCGGCGGACACTCCAAGCGCGGACGCAGCGCTCCCGTGGCGGCCGCCATGGACGACCGGGTCGCCTCCGCCATCATCATGGGCAACGAGGGCGTCTATCGGCCGAGCGACATCCACCCCAACCTGTCCTTCTACTACCCCTTCTTCCAGGACCAAATCGACGTGCCCGTCTTCTATCTCGGCGTGACCAACGAGGGCGGCTACAAGATGTTCAATGTGACCCTGATGGAGCAGCAGTTGCGTTGCCCCCTCACGGTGGAAATGATCCCGAACTATGTCCATTCCACCTACCACCCCATCCAGTACATGGACTTCCTCATGTGGGTCTCCCACACCTTCGACAACCGGCCCCTAACCCGCATTTCCGACGTGACCACCGAACGAAAAGACAATCGCACCATCGTCCGCGCCAAGATCAGCGGCGATGCCAAGGTCAAGGTCGTCATGCTGTGGGTCGGCTACACCGACAATCCCCAGTGGCGCGACGTCATGTGGTACCACTACCACATGTGGAACCGGGGCGATTTCTACGAGGGCAGCATCCACGGCAAAGTGCCCGACGCCTTCATGGTCCAGGTGTCCGACATCGCTGAGGGAATCCCGGGCTACGTGTCGACCACGCCCCGCAAACTCACCGACGCCCCCGTCGTCGAACGCGATCCCACTTACGGCTACCTCCCCCGGAACTGGGAACCCACGCCACCAGCCCCCTCGCCGCAGTGAGACACCCCATCATGAAATCCGCGGGGCGCGAAGCGTTACCCCCGCAAAGGACGCCGTCGTGAACAACCTCGTTTTCCGCCTGTCTCTCCTGCTCGTCGCTGCAATCCCCCACGCGTCGTCCGCCTCGGCCGACGCCCCCTCGGACACAGCGGCCCTTCGCAACAACCTGATCGACTACTTCGTCACTCACCCCGAAAGCGACGACGTCGTCCAGCCCCATCTGGATCGGCGGCAGCCGGACGGAACCTGGTCAGACATCGACTACGCAAGCCAGCGCCGCAGCGGCTGGCCCACCTGCAACCACCTCCGCCGCATTCTGGAGATGGCCCGCATCTACCGCAATCCCGACCATCCGCTGGCCGGCTCCGGATCGCTCCGTGAGTCGATCATCAAGGCCCTCGACCATTGGCTGGAACACGACTATCGGAACCCCAACTGGTGGAACGCCCGGATCGGCGTGCCCCAGGCGGTGGCCCCCACGTTGATCCTCATGGGCGACGATCTTCCTGACGCGACGCGAACCAGGGCGATCGGACTGCTGCTGGATCGAAGCAAGATGGGGATGACCGGCCAGAACAAGGTCTGGGTCGCCGGGATCGCCTTCATGAAAGGCCTGCTCAAGGAAGACACGGCCTTGATGCAGAAGGCCCGCGATGCGATTGTCAGCGAGCTGCGAATCACCACCCGCGAGGGCATGCAGGCCGACTTCTCCTTTCACCAGCACGGCCCCCAGCAGCAATGGGGCAACTACGGCGGCGAATTCGGCAAGGACATGGTGCAATGGGCCGCCATCTTCCACGGCACGTCGCTCGCCCTGACTCCGGCGCAGCGCGACCTCCTGCGCAACTACCTGCTGGAAGGCTCCTCCTGGGTTGTCTGGCGCGACCGGATGGACACCAGCGGCTGCGGGCGACGCGTCTTCCCGAACTGGCAGAGCTACTACGGGGAGCGGACAATCGAGCAGGTGCGGCTCATGGCCGGGCTCGACCCGGACCACGCCGAACTCTTCGAGCGGGTCCTGATCAGCCAGGACCCGGAAAGCGCAAATCAGCTCGTCGGTAGCAAGCACTACTGGCGTTCGGACATCTCCGTCCATCGCCGCCCGAGTTGGTATGCCTCGGTCAAAATGAGCTCCACCCGGGTGATCGGCGCCGAATCGTGCAACAGCGAGAACCTTCTCGGCCTCCACCTGGGTGACGGGGCAACCTACTTCCACGTGAGCGGACGGGAGTACGAGAACATCTATCCCCTCTGGAACTGGCGGCGTCTGCCCGGCACCACCTGCTGCCAGAACGACGGGCCTCTCAAGCCGGGCTCCCGCCAGTGCCGCGGACAGAGCGATTTCGTGGGCGGCGCAACCGACGGCCTGCGAGGGCTGGCGGCAATGGAGTATCGCCGCAACGGACTGGAAGCCCGAAAGTCGTGGTTCTTCCTCGACCACGCCGTCGTGTGCCTGGGAGCAGGAATAACCTCGGAACAGCCCGAAGAAGTGGACACGTCGATCGAGCAGTGCAACCTGATCGGACCGGTCACCACCTGCCGCCAGGGACGCATCCAGCAGCATAAAGAGCCGCGGCTTTCCATCGAGGAAGCCGACTGGATTCATCACGGCCTCATGGGCTACCGATTGCTGAAGCCCCGGACCGTGGAGATCGAATGTGCCCAGAGGAGTGGAGATTGGGCAACGATCCACGGGCCGGACCGTGCCGGCGCCGTCAACGGCCAGGTCTTTTCGTTGTGGATGAGTCACGGCCCGGCGCCCCGTGCGGCCGATTACGCCTACGCCGTCTACCCGGACACGACGGCCGAATCGATGCCGGGCATAATCGAGACGGATTCGACCACCATCCTCGAATTAACCGAGGCTGTCCAGGCAATCTCCACCTGCGAGGGCAGACTCACACTGGCCGCCTTCTTCGAGCCAGGTAGCTTGACCTTGAAGAACGGAACCACGATCGAAGTCGACCGACCGTGCCTGGTCATGCACGACGCCACAGCCAAGCCCACCCGCTGGCACGTCGCCGAACCAACCCACCGTCAAACGTCGTTGACGCTTCACGTTCGCCGCCCAAATAGTGCGGCTCGAACACTCCACGTCGATCTGCCTCGCGACGGTAGGGCAGGGGAGACCATTGAGATCATCGAGCCCCAGCAGACGAAATAATCACCTCACGATGCAACCACCACGCCACCTGCGCCGAAGGCGTTGAACTGCCCAGCCCAGCGTCGCGCAGCGCACGCTGGGGGCGCCTACTCCACAAACTCACACGGCAGATTGCGCAACGGCACGACATCCACGATCTTGCCGGAACTGCTGTCCAATTGAACGGCCGCGACTGCGTAATCGGGAAACTCGTCGAACACACACATGAGGCTGAAGACGCTGTCTTCTTTGCGGAAACCGGCGGACACCTCCAGCCTGGCGAGATTCAAACTCTGCGATATTGGCAATCCTTGGCGTTGCATTTCGCGGACGATTTCCGTCTCCAATTCATCGATGTCGACTTCCCATAGCGTGCGTGGTTTCGACAGGTCCGAGATGTCAAAGCAGGTTAGGACGCTCCGCGATTCACACACATGCACAACCATGCGGTCGCCAGCAGCGGATACTCCACGAACCAGTCCGCCCAAATCAGGAATGCGAGAAAGCTCCTTTCCAGTGCGTCGGTCCCAGAAACTCAAGTACTCAGCGTCCGAAATGTCCAGTTGGAACAGAATAGCGTCTCGCTTCTTCAAGGTTTCGCGATAAATCCAGTAAGAGCTTCCGGAGGGCTTGCGCCACCTCGGCTCTCCGCGAGCGACATCCCAGAGCACGTATTCCCTCTCCGGGCAGACTCGCCTCGTGCTGCCACGCCGGGTTTCAATTTCGTGGAGGGTGAAGAGCACGCATTCGTCGTCCGCGGCGACAATCTCCACATGCATGTCGGGCCACAGGGAGCACGGCTCCCATGCACGCACTTCGTTGGTGCAGCGGTTCCAGACGGTATAGCGAGCTGGTTTCGAATTGATGTCTTCCAAGAGAACCTCAGATCCGTGGTTCAAGAAGGCGGCCGGAATTGCATACCCATCAAACGACCGCCGAGCCAATTCAGAGCCATCCCTAAGACTCAAGACGCGAACCCCACGAAAGACGCCGTCGAAATACGCGCAGCAAACACTTCCGGATGGGTCGCTTTGCAGGCCCAGGATCTTGCCGTTCCTCCAATCCGTCCAGGATGCCTCTTGCTCTCCGGTGAGAAGATTCCAGACACCGAGTTGCCAGAAGTCGGACTCCAGTCTTTCGTAACAAGCAATCGCAATCCTGTCAGAATTGGGATTACGGCACATTTGCCAATAGAAGGACGGTTCATCGTCGACGAACACACGATCGCTCGCTCGTCCCGGACGCAGCACGGTCTGCCTGCGTTGAATTTCGCCCGTCTCGACGTTGAGCTCAATAACCCGTCCGCTATGACTGGCGACCACCGCGAGCGGCGCGCCATGCAACTTCACCAAGACGTCGGGGGTCCCGACAACTCCCACAAATACTCGTCGCTGGAGTTTCCCTGAGTGAAGATCAAACAATCCATAACTCCCAGGTTCGTCGACGACGCATGGCAGCAGCATTTGCCCGGAAGCCCGGTCAACGACTGGATCAATATAGAGCACGCCGCAGAAGGCGGGACCAGACGTGCGTTTGACGGCATCGAAGGTGAAGACGTCGTATGATATCCCACCGGTCTCCCGAGGACGGCAACACCAGACGCACAACAATCCGTGATCTGCAACATTGACAGATGCGATGTTGCACCAGTCTTCCATCGGCTCAAGGACATAGGTTTCTCCCGATTCCACAATCGTGACGACCTCTTCGCAGACTCGGTGATTCATCGGGCCGTATCGCCGGCTTTCGAGAATGAACCCTCCATCGAGGTCACAGTCAAATCCTCTGGTGTTACGCGTATGAACAAACGGCAGGCGGTCGAGAACATCGCCGGTGGCGCCATTCACGAGCACAATCTGCTGGTCCTCCTTGCGATGGAAGGCGACGGTCCATGTGCCGTCGTCCCGCGTGCCCGCTCGCATCATAGTCCATTCCGGATATGGATAGTTGCGCACGACCGAACCATCACCGACCCTCACCACACAGGCATTGCCGACTGCGTGGTCCCTCGCATGGTTGGCGCAATAGCAGAGAAGGAATTCGCCGTCGGGAGACAGAACGGCCGTCCGAAGAACCGGGCCGTCCTCAACGCGGCATCCCATGGGAAAGCGAATGGACCCAATCGCCTTGCCTTGACGCACATCCCAGAGGAGGATCGTGTCGTCAGGGTAACAGAACGTCACCAGGCGCCCATCCGCCGAAACGCTCACACTCTGCGCCCACGCCTGAACGTGCTCGAATGGTTCGGCTGCATCGGCCCCCTGCAGAGCAAGAAGAAACGCGACCGTTGTTGAAATGACGGTTGAGTTCATAGGACTCGCCTTTTGGAGAATGTCGTGTGCGGTCATGACGCACTGTATCGAGTCAGTGCTTTCACCGCAAGACAACATGACATCAGGTCCCCAAGACGATGGCGGTGATAGCACGCCAGTTCCCACCGAACGAGTTGCCCTCGGCATGGAAGCGAACCGTGCACTCGCCCCCACCACCAACCGGACCACGCCACCTACGCCGAAGGCGTTGAACTGCCCAACCCACTGTCGCGCAGCGCACGCTGGGGAGGTTCAAACGCATCACCCTATACCCCAACGGGGTTTCACAGAAGAGGGGAATACGCCGGAAACAAGACGCCGATATCGATCAACGTAGGACCGACATCGCCTTGTCGAACCCCTTCGGGGTACATGGGTAAGGGCGCATCACCTACCCAGCGTGCGCTGCGCGACGTTGGGCTGAGAAATTGAACGCTTTCAGCGTACGAGCACAGGCGGTCCCATCTATTGCAACGCCGGCCTCACAAAGCGAGAATAGGGCCGCTGCCTCAATCCGGGCAAGAACCGTGCCGGTCCGCCTCAGCCGTTCGGCGGCACGACTCTCTTGCAGGCAGTTTCCAATTCCTCGCCAAGGAGCCCAACCAATGAATCTCTCCAGAATTTCATTCCCGCGAAACCTCCTCCTTTCCGCCGCCGTTGCCGCCTTCGCATTCTCCACCGGCATTTCAAGCTTCGCCCAGGAGCCCCTCGGCAACCCGCTGGGCGGGCTGGAGACTCTCAAAAGCTTCCAGTCAATGCGGGCTTCCTCATGTGACCCCGGCTGGAAGAACGGCAACGCCGACGCCCGCCCCATCGAGCCGGGGGCGACGCTCGAAGTGGCCAACCTGGAAGGCCCCGGCAAGATCACCCATATCTGGTGCACCATCGCCCACGACGTGCCTTTCTACTCGCGGCTCCTGACCCTTCGCATCTATTGGGACGGCGAGGAGCGCCCCAGCGTCGAATGCCCCATCGGTGACTTCTTCGGCATCGGGCATGGCGTCGACAAGTCCTTCATCTCGATTCCGATCCGAGTTTCCTCCGAAGGGCGCGCCCGGAATTGCTATTGGCCCATGCCCTTCCGCCGGTCTGCCCGGATCACCGTGACCAACGACAGCAATGTGCGATGCGGCGCCTTCTACTACTACGTGGACTGGCAGAAACACCCGTCGATTCCGGAAGACGCGGCCTACCTCCACGCCATGTATCGCCAGGAACATCCGTGTGTCATGGGTCGCAACTACCTCCTGGCCGACATCGTCGGCCGCGGCCATTACGTCGGAACGATTCAGAGCGTCTACCACATGTCGGGCGGCTGGTACGGCGAAGGCGACGATTTCTTCTTCGTCGACGGCGAGAAGGAACCGAGCCTCCGCGGCACGGGCACGGAAGACTACTTCTGCGACGCCTGGGGATTCCGCGAGCAGGACGGTCCCTTCTACGGCACGCCCCTCTGGGAGGGATACGGCGCCGGAGACCGAGCCACGGCCTATCGCTTTCACATCACCGACCCCGTCGTGTTCACCAAATCGCTCCGGGCGGAGATCGAGCACAAAGGATCCCAGCACTTCGACGACGGCACGGTAAGCGGCTTCATCGAGCGCGACGACCTGATGTCGTCCGTAGCGATCTGGTACCAGACCGAGCCCCACAAGCTCTGGCCCGCCATGCCCCCGGCCGCAGAACGTCTCCCGTTCCGCGAAAAGCAGCTCGTCGTCGGCTGGGAAAACGTCGACACATGCCGCCACAGCGAGCACCCGATTGCCGTCCAGCCCATCGGCGGAACGGCTTACGGCAAGCAGATGTTCCTCACGCCCCAGGACGAAACCGCCTGGGTCGAGATTCCCTTCCAACTGGACGAGCCCGCCCGGCTGGAATTGGTCGGCAAGTTCGTCACGGCCAGGGATTATGGAATCTACGACCTGCTGCTCGACGGCAACAAGATCGCCACAGTCGACCTCTACACCCCGGAAATCGGCACAACGGAAAAACGCTGGGGCACTCACGCACTGGCCGCCGGCCAGCACACCCTCCGACTCCAATGCGTCGGCAAGGCAGCCACGTCAATCGGCTACTTCCTCGGCTTCGACATCCTCACCGCCCGCATCCCCGCCTACCAGCGTCCCGAGGGCTTCGACCTGCGGAAGGTCGAGTAGTCGGAGCGGGCGCATGGCGAGTGTTGGGTAGCACCGATGATTTTCCACCTTGTACCTTCCATTGCATGGGACGTATTCGGAAAATCGTCGGTGTCGCTTCAGCGACAAGAGGACCTCAGAACATCCACATCAGCGAAGAATCACCGGCGTTGGGTGGCACACGAGTTGGGTGGCACCGATGGTTTTCCGCCTTGTACCTTCCATTGCATGGGACGTATTCGGAAAATCGTCGGTGTCGCCTTGGCGACACGAGGACCTCGGAACATTCACTTCAGCGGTCTGCTTGATCTGGGAACACCACGCCTGGCACTCTCAGCAACTTCGCCAGCCATTTCGCCGGCCCATTCGCGAAGTCGCCACCGGCGTCTGCTACTCGTCGCCAGCCCCCAAAGTCAAGCTCTCAACTTTCGCCGCTCCAGGGGCCTCCAGTTTGCAGTCGTATTCGGCCTCCAGAGCCTGAATGAACTCTTCTCGCGTGTACGGCGCAAAGCACTGTTCCCCTCTTGTCCAAAGACGATTCCACCAAACGTCATGACTACGCACTTCGATGCAAACGACAAGGGAGTTTTCGTCGGCTCCCGGCTTCGAGCCATGGCTCGCGGGTTCAATCGTCACCTGGAGTCCGGAAGGCATCTTATACATCATGTACTCAATACAGCTTGCCTCTTCAGCAAGCGACTCGTCCCGGAATGAAATCACGTTGTCCGCGGACGCCGTGACTTGCATACCGCGAAGATAGGGCGCCAGCACTGATAGAAGGACCGCCGTAATTGCAAACAGGGTCAGCAAGCTGCGAATGGAGTACTGTCTCGGAATACGGTATGGGAGCAGTTTCAATCGCCAGGACACGAACACTGCGACCAAGGAGATCGCAACGAAATAGGACCATACGGTTGCCGGGTCCGGCGGTGACAGGACGACCGCCAGAACATAGCAGACCCAAAACAAAGCACAGTATTTCGCAGCAGTGAGCAGACCGGTTCCGTTCGGCTTCGATGGCATCGTTCTATTGATGTTCTTTTCTACAACTTGCGGCATTGCGCGGCACTCGGCGATTTGTCGATGCGGCAGGATCAGGGACAGGGCCGTGCCGATCCTCTTGTTGCAAGCAACACCGACGATTTTCCGACCCCCCGTCATCCAATGGCAACCGCACTGCGGAAAATCATCGGTGCTACCCGGTTCCAACTTGAAAAACAGAATTCCAATGCCATCTGGGCAGGAATGCCCCACCAGTCGAACTTCTCGTAAAGAATGGACGTGAATACCCCTGCGAGTTGCTTGCCGCATGCCTCTTGTTGCTGCGCAACACCGACGATTTTCCGAACACCCGTCATCCAATGGCAACCGCACCGCGGAAAATCATCGGTGCTACCCCAGTCTTCTCGTGGCGTCTCACAAGAACTTCACCCCTCGCTCCTCCAACGCTGCCCGCAACTGGCGGCCTTCGATCTCGTCGGGCGTGCCGCCGGCCTTGATTGCCATGGCTGCGGCCAGGCCGGCTGCCTGGCCCATGCCCATGCACGTGCCGGTCACGCGATAGGAAGCGTGGGCCTCGTGGGTGCCCGAAATGCACCGGCCCGCAAACAGCAGCCCGCGGATCGATTTGGGCACCAGGCAGCGGTAGGGAATCTCGAAGGGTTTGGCGGGGATACGATGGGCCAGCTTGTCGTCGGGATAGATCTCGTGGATGTCGCAGCCGAAGGCGCACGAGACCACGGCGTCGTCGAACCGGCGGCCGGCCGTCACGTCCTCGGCCCCCAGCGTGTAACGTCCTTCCAGGTGACGGGACTCTCGAATGCCCAGCGACGGCGCCGTCTGGCACAGACGGATCTGCTCCAGCCCCGGCGCGTTTTTCAGGGCCTCCATGAAGATCTCGTGAACCTGCGCCCGGGCTTCCACCGTGGCTCGCGTCACGTCCCGAGTGTCGGTCGCGTTGTAGCGATAGACGTGGGTCGCCTGGATCGCCCCCACGCCCGGTGCGGGCGGCGGGATCAGATACGGGGCTCCCCGAGGGTGCTTTCCGTAGGGCAACTGAATAGGCAACTTCTTCGCCTTGATGGCGTCGGTCAACAGCTTGAGAATGTTCTGCGTCTCCGAGCCGAGCGACTCGATCCCATCCACCTCGAACATCAACGTCATCGGCTGGGCCAGCCCGTCCACCGGCCGTCCGAACTGGAAGGGCACACCCGCCCGGGCGGCCACGTCGCCGTCGCCGGTGCAGTCGATCACCGTGCTGGCCAGAATCGCCTCGCGGCCCGACTTGCCTTCGACGAGAATCCCGCGGACCTGGCCGTCCACCACCAGCGGATCGCAAGCCTGAACGTGGTACCAGAAGTCGACGCCCGTCTCGCTGAGCATCTTTTCCAGAACGTATTTCATCACCTCCGTATCGAACACGGGGAATTGCCGATGTTCCCGCCAGCCGCCGGCCTCCTGGAGCCGATCGACCATCCGCTTGACCCACCAGCCTCGCAGAGGCTCGAACAACGGATTGAGCAGTCCGGCCGTCCACATGCCGCCGAGCATCCCGTGCCGCTCGACCACGAGCGTGCGGGCGCCTTCACTGGCCGCCGCCAGGGCCGCCCCGATCCCCGTCGGTCCGCCGCCGACGACCACAACGTCCGCGGCTGCGGCGACAGGCGTCTTTCGCGGTGCTTCTTCAACGATCGACTTCGCAGCATCGATCGTCACCACCGGCGGCGTGGCCGGCCCCTTCGCTCCGCTCTCTCCTGCCCCACCGGACGCCGCGGCCGGACAGCATCCCAGACTGATCGCGCCGGCCGAGAAACTCAGAAATCGCCTACGGTCCATATTGCACTACTCCCAAGAGACTGGAGATCGTCGTCGAATCATCACTCCACCCCCATTCTCATCTCCAGCGCGGGCCCAAACAAGACTCTTCACCCTTCACACTTCCTTGACATCCCCGCGCCGCTCTCCGATATTTGTCGCAAAGCAGGTCAAGCCCGCAACCCGACGTTTGCAGAAGGACGATCCCGCCATGACTTCCATCCATCGCCGCGAGTTTCTCCAACGTTCCAAAACGGGGATTGCCGGGCTGGCCGCCGGTTTGCCGTTGCTGGCCAATTCCGCAGCCCTGCGTGCTGCCGAAGAACAGGCGTCGCGCCGCCCGGCCGTGATGGCCGTCTATTACCCGCACTGGCACAACTACGACCACGGCACGGCCTGGAAGGGCGAAGGCTGGACGGAATGGGAAGGCGTGAAGGCGGCGCCGGCCCGCTTCCCCGGACATCACCAGCCGCTCAAACCCACGTGGGGCTATTTTGACGAAAGCGACCCCAAATGGGTCGAGCGCGAGATCGATCTTGCCGCCGACCACGGCGTCGACATCTTTCTCTACGATTGGTACTGGTACAGCGGCGTCCGAACCATGCAGGAGGCCCTGGAGCAGGGCTTTCTCCACGCCAAGAATCGCGACCGCATGAAGTTCGCCCTCATGTGGGCCAACCACGACCGCCGCGACCAGTTCTGCCCGCCCTTCGACGAGAAACGCACCGTCTGGCTCCCCTCCCGCCACTCGCCTCGCGACCTCACTCGAGTGATCGACTACTGCATCGACCACTACTTCCACGAATCCACTTATTGGAAAGTCGACGGCCGTCTCTTCTTCAGCATCTTCCAGCCGACCCATTTCATCGAACAACTGGGCGGCCCCCAGGCAACTCGCAAGCTGTTTGAGCAGATGGACGCTCGGCTGGAAAAGGCCAAGCTGCCGCCCATCCACTGGAACGGCATGGTCGGCAGGCCGTCCCTCGTCCCCGAACTCGAAGAGGCGGGCTTCGCCAGCACGAGCCGATACAACGTCAACTCCGCCGGCAAGGTCGGCCCCGACCTGACGGAGCAGTACAAGGACGTAGTGGAGGCCCACCGCCAGCACTGGGAGAGGATGAAAAACACTTCGCTCGTGGACCTGCCCGTGGCCACGACGGGCTGGGACGTCACGCCCCGCTGCCGGGCCGACGTTCCGTGGCCCTTCCCGGTGTCGCCCCTGACGGGCAGACGCGACTATCCCTACGGCTCCGTCGTCGTGGGAAGCACGCCCGAACTGTTCGAACAACTCCTGCGCGACATGTCCCGACACGCCGACCAGGATCCCCGCAAGCCCTTCGCCGTTCTCCTCAATGCCTGGAACGAATGGACCGAGGGCTGCTACCTCTTGCCTGAGGAGCGGACGGGCAACGGATATCTCGAGGCCGTGAAACACGTGTTCGTCCCAGCCCTCTCCAGTGAGCGCAGCGAGTGACGGGGAGGAAATCTTCTCCCTCCCCAGCGAGCCTGCGAGCGTGGGGGAGGGCAGGGGAGGGGGCGAAGCGCCACTCGCCCCTTATTTCAATCGTCATCGCAGCAATTAGGCAATCAAAGCAGGTATTTCTAGCCAACTCGTCGCGTGGATTGACGAGGGGAACGCAGGTCGGCGGCTCATGCCCCTTCGTAACCCCCCTCACTCGCTGCGCTCGCTGGGGAGGGAATTCTCGCGATTTCCCCCACTTCGTTGTGAATGAAATACGATCACGCAAACATCGCAAGAATTGCCGGCGCCAGCACGCAGCCGATCAGGAGCCAGTCCAGGCAAAGCACACGACGCTCGAATCGCTGACGAACTGTCGGGCTACAGCACACCTCGGCGAGGAACCCCGTGCGCCGAGCGATGCTCGGATGCTGCCACGTGCCCTTGTGACGACTCATCCCTGACTCAACACCCAACTTCTCCAATGCGGAGATAAAGAGGTGATAGGCCTCGTCCGGCGTCTCCGTTTCCAACAACCCGCAACCGTAAAGATCGGCTTCTTTTTCCAGAATGCGGCAGAAACCGCCGAAGACGAAATAGGCATAGGAAGACAGCACGGCCAGTGTGCCCACGGCCAGGGGGAGTTGCGCCACGGCGTTGAACTGGCTCGTGACCGCATCGATCCACCGGCTCGATTCCGGCCAAGCCGTTTCGACGGCAAGAAGCAGACTCAACGGGGCCACCATAACCAGACCGCGCAGCAGAAGATGGCGGCGACGGATGTGGCCCAGTTCATGGCCAAAGACCGCCTCGATTTCCCCCACGCCAAGTCGTTGGATCAACCCATCGGTCAGGAAGACGTAGCGATACCCGGGAATCCAACCCGAGACCGCCGCGTTGACCACCGCTCCCCGCGTCTCCCAGACCAGGATCTCCCGGACGGGCAAACGAGCCCGGAGCGAAAGAGCCACCAAGCGCTGTCGCAACTCGCCGTCTTCGAGAGGGCGAGTATTCCATAAGCGCCGCAAGAGGAGCGGGAAGAAGACGATCATCAGCCCGACGGGAGCGGCATAGGCCAGCACGGACCAGCCCGTGCCCAGCACGCCCGGCAGCCAAATCGCCACCGCATCCTGGGCCGCAATCAGAATCAGGATCGGCACGAGCATCACGCCCAGGTAGTGCCGAGCCTGGAGAGTCAAGGTATGCCGGAGTGACGGCTCGGGACTCGTGACGGCTCGCCCCGTTGCCTGTCGAACCGAATAGCTGGCTCGTTCGATTCCGAAGAACGCTACCCAGGAAAGGACCAGGGCCAGCAGAACGGGCGTCAGGATCAGGAGTTCATCGACTAAAAACGCTTGGTCGAGGCCCCAATCGAACCGCACGATCTGGGGCCAGCCCAGCCCCAGATTGACGACTCCCACCATGGCAATCCAAAGCCACGTGTGGTTCCGGCGCCAGCGTCCGGCGTTTGCGAGAATCCCGTCGGCGTCGTCCGGACGACGTCGCAAACGCACGGCCGTGATTGCCGTGATGGTCGCGGCAGCCGCAACAACGGCGGCCACGGCCGCGGCAACCGCCCCCAACCGCCAGGCAATGCCGCCCACCGGTTCCGAGGGACAATTCTCGGCGACGACCAGGGCGGCCAGAACTGCCAGGAGAAAGGGGAACTGCATCGGGGGGGAACTCGAAGGAGTGCGGCGGGTCGGATTCCTTCAGGCTAATCGTGCGACCGGGACACCTCAAGCCGGCGACGGCGCGGCATTGCCGCGCCTCGTCGACTCGCAGTGGGCTGATTCCGATTATGGCGATTGGGAAGGCATGGCAAGCCCCGTCAGCCTCCCATCCAGGCCGGCATCTCGTTCCCCGGCGGAAGCTTGACAATCGATGCCCGCGTGATGGCGTCCAACCCGAGCAATTCCGTCAGGGCCTCGGCCGGAGGCTGGCTGTCGAGACTCAGCACGCCAACCGCATTGCCGCCCGGCTGATCGCTCATGCGGCCCACCGACATCTGGGCGATATTCACGCGATGTCTGCCAAACAAAGCCCCCACTTTCCCGATCACCCCCGGCGTATCGCGATGGTTGAACAGAAGAAGAACCCCTTCCAACGAGGACTCCACCTGAAAGCCGCCCTTGCGAACCAAGCGGGGCTTGTTGCCGAACAGGGTCCCCGACGCCTGCGAAGTTCGCTGTTCGCTCACCACCTCGGCCGTCACGAGCGAGCTGAATTCGCCTGGATCGGAAGCTCGCTCTTCGATCAATTCGATTCCCCGTTCCCGCAGCAGGACTTCCGCGTTAACGATGTTGACCTCGCAATCCATGGCATGTTCCATGAGGCCAGCCGCAAAGGCGGCCGACAGCAACGAAGTGTTCTTCTTGCTCACCTCGCCCTGGTAGCTCAACTTGCAGGAGGTGGGAGGAGCGTGGTCCGTCTGGGCCAGCATGATGCCAAGGCGATAGGCCACGTTCAGATACCCGCGCAGGCCTTCCAGAGTCTTCGGATCCAGTGGCGACATGTTGACCGACTGCTTGATCGCTCCGGTGGTGAAGAAGTCGATCAGCAACTCGGCGGCCTCAACGGCCACATTGGTCTGTGCCTCTTCCGTACTAGCCCCGAGGTGGGGCGTGCAGAGCACGCCGGGCATTCCAAACAGAGGACTGTCCGTACAAGGCTCCGACGGATACACGTCCAGGGCCACGCCACCGAGTTTCCCGCTCTTGAGCCCTTCGACGAGTGCTTCTTCGTTGTAGATGCCGCCCCGAGCGCAGTTGATCAGCCGAGCGCCGTCCTTCAGCAGGGCCACTTCCGCCTTGTCAATCAGGTTTCGCGTCTCGTCTGTCAGGGGCGTGTGGACCGTCAGGTAATCGACATCCGGAAGCATTTCCCTCGGCGTATCGCAGGTCTTGATGCCCAGATCCTTCGCACGCTGGGTCGACAGGAACGGATCGTAGCCGATCACC
The DNA here is from genome assembly GCA_963674575.2 of Thermoguttaceae bacterium. GTDB lineage: Bacteria > Planctomycetota > Planctomycetia > Pirellulales > Thermoguttaceae > JAAYAY01. Next base: position 271,990 of record CAXXQT010000003.1, on the reverse strand, counting down.
TGCATCTCCATCGCCAGGGCACGGGTGGCGACGGCCTGACCAATCCGTCCCAAGCCGACGATCCCCAGGGTCTTCCCGGCCAACTGCGTACCCATGTAGAGCTTGCGGTCCCAGCGCCCCTCAATCAGGCTCTGATAGGCCGGATGGATGTTGCGCGAGAGGGCCATCATCAGGGCGATGGTCTGCTCGGCCGTCGAAATCGTGTTGCCGCCGGGCGTGTTCATCACCACGATCCCCAAACGGGTCGCGGCTTCCTTGTCAATGTTGTCCGTCCCCACGCCCGCCCGGGCAATGGCCTTCAACCGCTTGTTGCCTTCCAGGACCTCCGCCGTGATTTTCACGCCGCTACGACAGATGGCGCCGTCGAATTCATTGAGAGCGTGCCGCAACTCCTCGCCCGCCAAACCGGTGCGAATCTCGTACTCGATATTGCCGGCCGACTCGAGCAGATCAAGTCCGTCTTGGGAAAGGGGATCCAAAACAATCACGCGGGGCATCGTACTTCCCTTCTGTCTGAATGGAGGTCCATCGTGAAGCGGAACGTGGGAGAGCATCCGCGTTTTCAGGCTCGGCGGACCGGTGAAGGGGCCAGGCAGAACGCGGAGACGTCGTTGCGGGCTGCAACGAACACGTTATTCTAGCCCTCTGCCGAACCTTTGGGGATGGGGGCAGCCATGCGGGTGGGGGTTGCCGCCCCGAAGAATTTCAGTTCTGCCCCGATTCTCACGCAGCGGAGTGAACACGAGACTGTCCACCTCCCCCTCAATTAGTGGGCAATGTCTAACGCTGCACCGCAGTCCCGGAACTCACCATACGAGTACCCCCGCCTGAGGTCGGGTAGGGTGCCGTCGTCGAGGTGGCGCTCTGAAGAGCAGTCATCCGGGAAGCCAACTCGGGCTGGAACTGGTCGAGTTCCAACGAGCGGCGGTAATTCTCCATCGCTTGGGCATAATCTCCCGCCTCCTCCCGAAGGCGACCCAAGGCAGCTATGGTCCGCGGGTTCTGGTTATCGATGCGCAGAGCGTCCACCAATCGCTCCTCAGCCGCATCCTTGTCGCCAAACTCCTCGTGGAGCCTTGCCAACTCGATCCGCGGATCGGCTACATCAGGACTGCGGGTGGCCCAATCGCCCAAAAGTGCAAAGGCCTTGTTGCTCTCGCCTTGTTCCACGTAGAAAACGGCCAGCGCCCGATGGGCCTCCACATGATTGGCATCCCGATCGATCGCCATCCGATAGAATTGTTCGGCCTGCGAGGCAGCCTTCGAGTCGCCGTTCAAGGCGGCCATCCGATGATAAACGCGTCCCAGGTTGTAGGCCGCGTCGGGATCGGTGGGATTGGCATTGGCGGCTTCCTGGAATTTCTCGATTGCCGCCTGATACTGGCCCTGCTGGTAGAGTTGGACTCCGTCCGCGTTCTTGCTGCCTGCCGTGAAACTCCCGCATCCGCTCAGCAGAAGAGCCGATGCAAGGTACAGAACGAATCTGCAGGAACATCTCTGCGCATCGCGGGAAGACGCCGGAACATGAAGGTTGGGCACGGAAACATCCCCCGATACCTGGGTCGAGGTGCTGGGCTATCAGGATGGTCACAACGGGACCGTACGAAGCCTCAAACGGGTCGGACTCAAAACCGAACGTAACCAGCAAACGAACGCCAATTACACACAGGATCTGAACCAAGACTCTGAAAAAGGCCGCGTGAGAATAGCCAGCTTGCCCAGCCGACGCAAGACGAGTTCCGCCGCTACTGCCCCGACTCGGCGCTGTAGCCGGACTCGGGAGGCAACATGGCGGCTCCCTCCCGCTTGGCGAGCGGGCGGTTGAGCCCCAGCCAGTATTCCAGGGTATCGCAAACCGTGTCGGCAAACTCAGGATAACTCATGGGCTTGCATATATAGCTTTGCGCCCCCAGGTCATATGCCTGAGCGACGTCCTCATCACGTTCGGAACTGGTCAAGACGATCACGGGGGGCAGGTTGTGACGATCCACTCCTCGAACCCGACGCAGAACCTGCAGAACCTGGAGGCCATCCATCCTTGGCATCTTCAGGTCCAGAAGGAACAAGTCGGGGACGTCTTCGGCATCTCGATGCTCATACTCTCCGGTGGCAAAGAGGTACTCAAGAGCTTCAACGCCATCGTGGACAACCACGAGATCGCACTCAACTTCCGAGTGAGGAACCACCCTCCGGAAGAGCGCCTCGTGCCCAGGATCGTCTTCGGCTAACAGGACAGTTTTCTTCGTCATGGCCCGAGCCTCTCACGAATTGTTGGGGACCCCGCGTCCGCCCAGCATTGAGCCGTCGCAGTGCCCATCCGCCTAAAGAATACTGGATTATTGGGGGAAGTCCATACCGCTCGCCCATTTCTTGACGGGGTACCACATGGCGACAAAGAGGGGATATTACCAATCCCCCAAGCCGTAACACCACTGCCCCGAACGTGGCAGATACTGACGTGTTAATCGGAAAGGCGAACTCGCGTCTCCGGAAAATCCTCCTTTGTCGTCATAACCGGAACTATCAGGAAAACACCGTGTGCGTTGACTGGGCACAACCCAACTCGCTACGATCGGGGCATTATTGGCTGAAACCCGATTGGATGAGAAGGAATTCCGGACTGCCATCAAGCTGGCGGGAGAGAAACAAATGACGGCCCACAAGATCTCGCGAAGGACATTTACGCGAACCGGAGCGGCGGTAGCCCTCGGCGCCCAGGCCCTGAGGGGACCCAAGCTGGAGGCTGCCCGTGTGCTCGGGGCAAACGACCGGATTCGGGTGGGATGCATTGGCGTTGCCAACCGTGGCGGCCAGCTCATGACCGCTTTCATGCGCCACGACGATTGCGAGATCGTGGCCCTCTGCGATGCCTACAAGCCCACACTCGATAAGGCCAATGCTCGGCTGGACGGCAAGGCCGACACCTATGAGGACTTTCGCCAACTGGTCGACCGCGACGACCTGGACGCCGTCGTCATCGCCACCCCAGATCACTGGCACGCCCTCCAGACAATCACCGCCTGCGACGCCGGGAGGGACGTCTACGTGGAGAAGCCTCTTTCTGTGACGATTCACGAAGGACGTCGAATGGTGGAGGCGGCGAGGCGAAACAAACGAGTGGTCCAAGTCGGCACCCATCGCCGCAGTTCCCCTCTCTACCAGGCGTTGGCCAAGCGGACCCAGGCCGGCGATGTGGGCCATATCGCCGTATCGCGTGCCTACCGGCTCAGCAACATGGCCCCCAACGGAATCGGCCGCTGCCAGCCCACCTCGCCCCCGCCGGGACTGAACTGGGACTTGTGGCTTGGCCCTCGTCCAGAACGGCCCTATCAAGACAACATCGCCCCTTACAAATTCCGTTGGTGGCAACTGTATTCGTCCCAGATGGGCAACTGGGGAGTCCATTACCTGGACGCCATCCGTTGGTGCACGGGCGAATTGGCCCCCAGTTCCGTTTGTGCCATGGGGGGACGATTCGCGGTAGACGACGATCGCACGGTTCCCGACACCCTGGAAGCCACCTTTGAGTTTGCTTCGGGGCGATTAGCCATCTTCGGCCAATACGAGGCAAGCGGGAACCCCGCTTTCCCCGTTGGCGAAATCGAGTTGCGAGGCACGCAAGGGACGGTCTACGTTTATCCGAGCGGGAAAGGCTACGAAATCGAGCCGGAACGGGGCGGGCAATTCCAGACCCCACGCACCCCGCGCATGGAGCCCGAAAAAGTCGAGGCCGAGGGCAACAATGCTTATCTGACAGCCCTTCATGCACGCAATTTCCTCGACTGCATGCGAACTCGCGAAAAGCCGAGGGCCGACGTCGAGACCGGCCATCGCTCCACCAGTTTCAGCTTGATGGCGAATATCTCTCTCGCCGTGGGCGAACGACTCGACTGGGACGCCGAAAAGGAACGCTTCACCAACAGCGAGACGGCCAACGAAATGCTTCACTACGAATACCGAAGTCCCTGGAAGTTGGGATGAGCCCCACCGTTTCCGAAATAGCAGCCCATTGGCGGAGAATCAAATAACGGAGATTTGGAATGACTCTGACACAAACGAGTGCGAACGATCGGATACGGCTCGGCTTCATTGGCGTGGCCAATCGCGGCGGCCAGCTCATTTCCGCGTTCCAGAATCATAAGGACATGGAAATCGTGGCGCTCTGCGACGTGCAGGGCAGCACGCTGGCGGCCGCCAAGGAACGACTCGGCGGGAAGCCCGACACCTACGAGGATTTTCGGAAGATCCTGGACCGTCAAGACATCGACGCCGTCGTCGTCGCGACCCCCGATCACTGGCATGCCATCATGACCATCGAGGCCTGCAAAGCAGGCAAGGACGTCTACGTCGAGAAGCCGGTGTCGATCACCGTTCGAGAGGGCCGGCGAATGATCGAAGTGGCTCGCGAGACCAAGCAGATCGTCCAGGTGGGCCTCCATCGCCGTTCGGCGCCAATCTATGCCAAGGCGGCCGAGTTCGTTCGCAGCGGGAAATTGGGCCATGTGAGCGTCTCTCGAGCCTACCACCGCAGCAATCTCTATCCTGCCGGCATCGGCAAGGAGAAGCCGAGCGACCCGCCCGCGGACTTCAACTGGGATCTGTGGCTCGGCCCCAGGCCGGTTCGCCCCTACCAGACCAACCTCGCCCCCTACAAGTTCCGCTGGTGGACGCTCTACTCGTCGCAGACCTCGAACAATGGCGTCCACTTCTTCGATTGCGTTCGCTGGATCACCGGCGACGACGCCCCCACCTCGATCTGTGCCATGGGTGGGAACTACGTGGTCGACGATGACCGGACGATTCCCGACACGCTTCACGTGACCTACCAGTTCCCCACGGGCCGCCTGCTCAACTTCGGCATGTACGAATCAAGCGGCAACCGGACCCTCCCGCGGCCTGGCTACTTCGAAATCCGTGGCACCGAGGGAACCATGTATTGCAGCGATCCCTACTTCGAGGTGATCCCCGAAAAGGGAGGCCAGTTCCAGGACTCGAAACTCCGCATGGAACCGGTGAAGATCGAGGATGAGGGCGGAAACCGGAACCACACCGCCTTGCATGCACGAAACTTCCTCGACTGCATACGCAGCCGCGAGAAACCCAATTGCGACATCGAAGAAGGCCATCGCTCCACGATTATGAGTCTTCTGGCCAAGATCTCCCACACCCTGGGCAAGCGGCTCGAGTGGGATCCGATCGCCGAACAGGTCACAAACTGCCCGGAAGCCAACGACCTGCTCCACTACGAGTATCGCGCTCCGTGGAAACTGGGTTAAGGACGATATGGGTGGCACGCTCAGAGCGCGAGCGATGGGCGTGGAAGGCCAAATCACCGCGCCCATCGCTCGCGCTTTGAGCGTGCCACCCCCGACTACACATTGCCTCTGAACAGTCTCTCCACCTGGTTAGCCTGCAACGCCCGTTGATCTCCAGGGATTCAAGAAAACAAAGCAGCCGCCTTTTGCGGGAAACTCCCGCAGAAGGCGGCTGCTGTTTCTTGGCTGGACTGCGAGGCCGCTCAGGCCTGGCCGCCCTGCATCTCGCGAATGGCCTCGACGGGTAGCGGGATACCCTTGATCGTCCCCTGGCAAACGACGTTCTCGCCCACGATGCACTGGAAGCGGCTGATCATCAGGCTTTTGCGAATCTTGATCAACTGGCCGACCACCACAAAGCGATCGCCCGGATGGACCACGCCGCGAAAGCGGACGTCTTCCAACCCGCCAAAGCCCATCATCTCGGCATCCATCAGTTTCTGGTGCTGGGTGTAGAAGCTGGCCAGCTGGGCGGCCGCCTCACACATGATCACGCCCGGCATGATCGGCATCCCGGGCATGTGACCCCGAACCCAGAACTCCTGGTCCGTGAGGTCTTTGTAGCCGACGCAGATGTGCCGCGCGGGATCCTCGAAGACGATGGCCGTCAACTGCTCCATCTCAAAACGCTGGCAGTTGCACCGGCGAATCTCTTCAATATCCGCAATGACGGTGTTCAGATCATATTCAGAGGGGTCGATAATCAGATTCTTCTTCGGCACGCCCAAGTCCTTCCCACAAATTCAAGCATCGGCAAAACCGGCCCGACGCCCATCCTCCAACATTCGGCGCATAGAGCGCCGTCCCCGCCCTGCTCGCCGTCGACAATCGCAGGCTCAAACAGCGACAAGCGGAACGCGGCTCTCTCAGGTCCGGACAACTTGTCGTTTTTGTTTGCGAGCCTTACTATTGGCAGGGCGTTTTCCGTGGTTCGCCTTCTTAACTTTTCTTCCCGGTTTGGCCATGATCGGCGTTTCCTTCTCTACGTCCGCTGTCAAGAATGTGTTTTGTCTCAAAGCAGGTCAACCCGCAACCCAACGCTCGCGAGCATGCCCGCACCATGGGCAGTAATCTCAAGCCAAGACTCCAGTAGACTTGGTCGGCCCTTGGCGAACCCTCTAATTTAGCGTGGACCTAATGCCCTGTGAAGGCGGGTACCCCGAACGAGGGGAAACAGCTTTAGGCTGCTCTCTCCATCGGCTCTTCAGGGTCCCATTCTCCACGGGCAGGAACTGACGCTTCCCCTCGGTCCGCCCCGGCAGTCCGCTCTCCTTCGCTCTCCTGCCTCTGCGTTCGCCAGATCAGGGCGGCTGGCAGCATAATCAGAGAGGTGAACAGGCAGCATGTCACCCCGATCGTCAGGACCCGTCCGAGGCTCTGCAGCCCTCGGTGATCGGCAATCATGAGACTGCCGAATCCCACCATCGTGGTCAGTGACGTGATCAGGACGGCACTGGCCGTCGAGGCACTCATTCGATACCCCCCCCGTCGGCGGAGGTAGTCGTGCACGACATGGACCCCATCATCGACCCCGATACCGAGAATGAGTGGCAAGACGATCATGTTCGCTGGGTTGAGGGGCTCGCCAAGCCATCCCATCAGCCCGAAGAGCAGAACCATCCCGATTCCTACGGGGACCATGGCGAGAAGCGTGTGGCGGACGCTCCGAAAGTCGAAATACAGAAGGACGAAGATCGTTATCAGGGAATAGAGGGCAGCCTGTTCGTAGCTCTGTTTCATCTGGCGCGACGCTTCGAAGGTTTGGAGAGGATTGCCCGTCGCTTTGGGATCCACAGAACGCACGTCGCGGACGAAGCGTTCCATGGCGTCCATATCCCAGATGTTACCACGACCATACACCTTCATAAGGTGCCGGCCATCCGAGCCGAAGAACCGCCGGACCAGGCCTTCCGGCAGATCCGAAAAGTCGGGAGGTACGGGGATCGAGGCCTCCGCAAGGGCATGGAGCTGGTGCAGCATATCTTGGGCGGCACGAAGCTGGTACTCGGAGAGCCGCCGAAAGCACTCCGGCTCGGGAATCTGGCGAAGCCTCGCGCGGATCCACGCAATTCGCTCAGCAGTCGCCCGGCCTGAGGCTGTCCGGCTCAGTTCCGACTGGAGTTGTGCCAGGAGCGGATCAAGGACTTCCGGTCGCTGAAGGGGAATTGCCGGAACCCGGTTCGGCAAACTGCTCAACTGGGAGTGAATTCGAGAGATGATCGGTTGCCGAAGGTGCTCGTCTTTGGGCAGGAGACGGGCGATCTCTTCGACGCGATCGACGGATTCCAATTCTTCAAACTTCGCCTTGCGTTCCAGCACCTCTTCGCTAGACCGGGCAAGCGACAGGGCAAACCACACACTCTGATCGCTTTCTTCGATCAGACGGTGTTCGAGTCGCACGCTTTCGAGGCCCTCGGGCTGGAGATTGAGGAGATTGTGGTCGTACCGGAGCCAAGTCGCTCCCAATCCCAGAAAAATCAGCACGCCCACAGACATCCCCAAGGTCCAAACCGGACGGCGGAAGATCGGGGTGAGCCAGGCGTGAACGTCCAACGGACCGGAAATGACCGCATCGTCCCGATTCCGATCCGCCAGGTGAATCATCGAAGGCAGCATGACGAGGGCGCCGGCGCAACAGAGGAGGATCCCTCCACCGGCGATGATCCCCAGTTCAGCAATCCCCGTGAACTCGGTAAACCCGGCCGTGAAAAAGGCTGCGGCCGTAGTGGCGGCGCCAGTCACGATGCCCGGCCCGACACCGATTGCTGTGCGAACCAAGGCGCTGTTGCAGGAGATGTGGGACTGACGATACTGCAGGTATCGGGCAACGTAGTGGATCCCGAAATCGATGCCCAGACCAATGAGAATCACGGCAAAGGAAACGCTCAGAATGTTGAGATGACCTACCGCGATCGTGATGAATCCGAACGACCACGCCATCGACACAAGCAAAGCGGCCACCGTGAGCAGGGGGTGTCGGATTCCGCCAAAACCGGCCACAAAAAGGCAAGCTACGCCAAACAAGGAGAGCAGACTGGCCTCAATCATGGCCGTCTGGCTCGAACGCATCTCGTCATTCTCCATGACAGGGAGTCCGGTCAGGCCGATATGGACTTCCGGATAGCGAGTCGCGACTCCGCTAATGTGCCGTCGCAGGGCGTCTATTCCTTCCGAACCCCGGGCGAAACCGTCTCCATCCGGCGGCTCAGCCAGTTGAAGAAGAACCACTCCCATCTGGCCATCGGCCACGAGGAAATGGCGATCGTCCAGATCGACAGGTATCGACGGCCTGACCAGGTCCGGCCAGGGGCGGCAGTAACGAGGCTCGGGAAGCAATGCCTGCTGGAGACTCGCAGCCCAGTGGCCTACTTCGACTTCCGCACGGCTCCGCCATAAGCCGGAAGGATCGCGGGCAGCCGCAAGTAGCCGGCGGTCCATGGACGCGGCCATGTTGCCCACGCTAAGCCGGGTCCAACCGTTGGAAACGACGGGCTTCGCCTCGGTCACGAAACGTTCGATCGTCTCAAGTTGCTCCACGTCAAGATAGTGAAGCCCCTTGGCTCGGACTGGAGAAAAATCCACCTGGTGCAAGACGGCCCGAAAATTCCGCTCGTCCCGCGACAAAACCTCGGCAACTTCGTCCAGAACCGGCACAATCTGTTCCGGTGAATCCCCTTCGACCACCACCAGAATGTCGTCGGTCGCGCCGAATTCGCGAATGTAGTCCAGCCAGAGCTTGTTGTAAGAGCTCTTGGGGTTCAACAGATCCAGGCGACTTGTATGGAAGCCGAGCCCCAGGATCGTCAAGACGATCGCCAACAGCGCAAGCACACCGGCAACTGAAAGCACAGGGATCGGACGCCGGATGGAGAGGAGCGTGATCCTGTGCAACAGGCGGACAAGATGAGAGCGACAATTATGCGGCTTCCGTTCCGCTTCCATGGCTGAATTCGATCAGAAGAAAAGGGGGCTTGGTCCACCGTTGCGCCAGTCAGTTTCCTTTCTGCTTGACAGCAACAGCCCCATAGAGGGGTAGTCTATCATCTAGGTCTCAGATCAACAACCCGAGTTGATTCCACGGAAGGTTACCGATCAGCACACCGCCACCATAGGCTCAGGCAAAGTGTGGCCGCAATGGCAAGCAGGGATCCCAGGATGGTGAAGTTGATCAGCTGGCTTTTCGCCAAGCCTGAAATGGTCGGCCCGATACTGCCCACACCGAATCCGATCGAAAAGCTCAGACCGAAGCAGAGACTCCTCCGGCGGCGAGGAACGTACTTGGCGATCAGGCTGTTGAAAAGGGGCTGGTGCATGAAGAACAGAGGGGCAAAACCGGCGGCCGCCACAAGTCGCATCGGTCCCTCGGCAAATCCCATCCACAAGACAAACGGCACCGTGGCGAAGAACGACGCGGCCATGAGCGGCTCCAGCGTCCATGGGCGCGCGATTCTTCCCGCCGTGTACTGGCCGATGGCCCCCAGGAGCAGGACTCCGCCCGTGAGGTAGTTGCGAAGGCTCTCGTTGGGGATGCCAAAGTCGAGGCCTGTCTTGCCCAGGTAGCGGGGAAGAAAATTGAGGATTCCCGCATAGACGATCCCCGAAAGGCTGGTAACGAACATGAGCGTCACGTAGGCGCCCCAGTGGGAGTCGTCTTCCGGGTGGGGCTCCGTGTTATCCGGGTCGTGCCGGACAAGGCCATCTTCCCTGGAGAGCATCAGTTGCAGCAGCAGAGCCAGCAGAATTGCGGGCACGGTGAGGGCCAAATAGTACTGGCGCCAGGTTGTGCCCGTGGAAAGAACGGCCCCGGCCAAAAAGGGACCGCAAGCCGTGCCCGCCGCCCCCAGAATCCCGTGATACCCAAGGGCGAGTGAGCGATTTTCGGGGGTCGTGTGATGGGTGATCAGTCCCACGCCGGCCGGATGATAGATGCTCGCAAACATCCCGAGAACAAACAGCGAGACATACATCACCGCCAGCGTCGGCGACCAGCATGCCCCCACGCAGGCCAGGCTGCCACCGATCAGGTAGATCAACAGGAGACGTTTCGAGCCGTAGCGGTCAGCCAGCCAACCGGCGAGCATGGCACAGAGCCCGAAAGGAAGCCGGAGCGTGCTGCCCAGTTGGCCCGAAACCTGCCGGCGCATCTCGTCAGCAATCCCGAAGGCGCTATCGGTGACCACCAGCTGTTCGACACACGCATAGGAATGCTCAAAAATATGCACCAGGGCATGGGCAAGCGAAACCAGAAGGACCAACCGGAAAGTGGAGCGACTCAACATGCGTTGCTCCGCTCCGCCAGGCGTGCAAGCAGATCGGCGGCCGCCCCGCTATCCAGGGCTTCGGCAGCCCGGGCAGCACAATCCCGCAACGATTCAGTGCTGCCAACGGTCCACAAAGCGGCAGCCGTATTGGCCACGACCACGTCGCGAGCGGGCCCCTTTCCACCGGCCAGGATCCGTCGAATCAAGGCCGCGCTTTCTTCAGGAGTCTCCACCAACATGCAGTCGCGAGGACTTGTCGGGAGCCCAAAATCGTCCGGAGTCCAGACGAACTCCTTCAGTCGGCCTTCGGCTGCTTCGGTCACGTCGGTCCGCGCCCCCACCGTGACCTCGTCCAAACCATCGGTGCCGTGAACCACCAGCACTCGCCGGGTTCCGAGCATGGCCAGGGCCTCGGAAAGCAATGGACGCAGATTTGGCTTGCCTACGCCCAGCAGTTGGTAGGGGGCCTGCGCCGGATTGGCCAGCGGACCGAGGATATTGAAGATCGTGGGAGTTGAAAGCCTCTTGCGGACCGGCCCAACGTGCTTCATGGCTTGATGAAGCAGGGGAGCGAAGCAGAAACACAGCCCCAGTTCTTCCAGACACGCCTCCACCTGGGCCACGCTTGCCTCGATGTTGACCCCCAGTTCGGCGAGAACGTCCGCCGATCCGCTCTTGCTGGTGAAGCGGCGATTGCCATGCTTGGCGACCGGCTGTCCGGCCGCAGCGGTCACCAGTGCAGCCGCCGTGCTGATGTTGAACGTGCCGGAACCATCGCCTCCCGTGCCGACCACGTCGATCACGTCTTTCCGCTGCGTCTGAATGGGGGTCATGTGGCGGCGCATTGCCGCGGCCGCACCGGCCACCTCTTCAACCGTTTCCCCCTTCTCATGAAGGCCCACCAGGAGCCCGGCGATGTCTCCTTCGTCGCATCCACCCTCCATAATTCGCCCGATCGTATCGGACATCTCTTCCATGGTCAGGTTTTCGCCGCGTTGCACACGTGCTACGATCGGTTGGATCATCGTTGCCTTCTTTCGCACCTGGCGTCGATCATTGGCAATGGGAAGGTTGGCCATTCTAACCGGACAGGGGGACGAGGCAAACAGGTTCGCCCTTGATCGCAAAGCGTTTGAGCGTTACCCATTTTTTCTGAAACGCCCAAACTGGAGACTTACTTGCACTCCCCTTGTCGGAGCGGTCTATCTTCTCTACAATCCCCCCGTGGTTGCAAACCGTCCGTGCGACGTGAGATACGAGGATTCGGATGCCGAAAAAGGTGATTTTGGACCTGGACCCAGGGATCGATGATGCCATGGCGCTGTGCATGGCGCTGTTTGATCCGAGGCTCGAGGTGATTGCCGTGACGGCCGTTGGCGGCAACGTGTCGCCCCAGGTGGCAACGCGGAACGTCCAGGCCTTGATCGAGCAGCTGGATCCTCCAAGGTGGCCCCGCCTCGGTGTGGCCACCTATGCCGAAAACGGTTTGCCCGTCGATGGTCGCCACCTTCACGGAATCGACGGGTTGGGCGGCGTTCATTTGGACGTGGCCGAACTTCGCACCCGTCACCCCTCCGAGAAGATCATTTGCGATGCGGTCCGTGCGAATCCCGAAGAGATCACCATCGTGGCCTTGGGACCGCTGACAAATCTCGCCAGGGCCTTTCAGCGGGACCCCGAACTTCCCTCAATGGTGGGCCGATTGGTCATCAGCGGAGGCACGGTGGCGGTCTCGGGGAATATCACCCCGGCGGCCGAATTCAATTTCTATTGCGACCCGGAGTCGGCACGGAGCGTTCTTCGCTCGCTCTGCACCAAGACCCTCGTGCCGTTGGACATCACCAACCAGGTCGTCTTGTCCTACGATTTGCTGAATCAGCTCCCGCCGGAAACGACCAAGGTGGGCAGCCTGCTTCACCAGATCCTGCCTCCGGCGTTTCGCGCCTATCGACAGCAGTTCGGCCTGGAGGGGATCCACGTTCACGACTCGCTCACCCTCATGGCCGTCACGAATCCCGAGTTGTTCTCGATGCAGGAAATGGCCTGCGACGTGGAAACCAAGGGCGACCTGACGATGGGCGCTACGGTCTTCGATCGCCGGAGAGTGCCGGCATGGCGCCACAACCTGGAAGTGGCGACCGGCATGCAGAAGGATGAGGTCATTCGCGAATTGACCGAGAGTCTCGCCAACTCGGGACGCCGAACGGGCCGAAACCGCTTCGAGATCTGAACTGCGGTTGCGGAAGATCAATTAGACCTTTCTCGACCAGAAGAGCATTGACGGGTCTCCGTTGCCGGCGCCGTATCCCATGCTTCGATAGAGGCCTTGGGCGCGGTGATTGTCTTCTCGCACCTCCAGGGTCACTTTGCAGCAGCCAAGATCCGCGGCCCGACGGTGGGTTTCCTCAAGCAGGCGACGGCCGATGCCCCGGCCGCGATATTCCGGAAAAACGGCCAGATCGTGGACATTCAAGAGCGGCCGGGCAGCAAACGTGGAGAAGCCTCGAAAACACACCGCAATCCCCGCCGGGCAATCGCCGGCAAAGGCCAACAAGACCAGCGTCGTGGGATGGGCATTGAGGCCGCCAATCAACTCCTGCCGGGCCGATTCACATAGGGGCTCGCTTCGGCCCATGGGATCGGTCGCGTAGGCGTCCAGCAATTGCCAAATGGCCTCTTGGTGAGCGGGATTGTTCAAATCGGCTTCCAAGATCGTTACAGACACACACCACTCCTAGCTGGGGGCGACCAGTTCTTCGATCTATCCGCGGGATCCGCCAAAGGAGACAAGCCTACAGCCTACAGCCTACAGCCTACAGCCTACAGCCTACAGCCTACAGCCTACAGCCTACAGCCTACAGCCTACAGCCTACAGCCTACAGCCTACAGCCTACAGCCTACAGCCTACAGCCTACAGCCTACAGCCTACAGCCTACAGCCTACAGCCTACAGCCTACAGCCTACAGCCTACAGCCTACAGCCTACAGCCTACAGCCTACAGCCTACAGCCTACAGCCTACAGCCTACAGCCTACATACTACAGCCTACATACTACAGCCTACATCCTACAGCCTACATCCTACAGCCTCCAGCCTTCATCCGGATGGGCCACCGGCGGCTTCGGTTGAGGCAGTCGCGTCGCTGGCCTCGGCTGGCAATTCCGCCGCAACGTGAAGCAGCACATGAGAGTGCTGCTCGGAGGGCGAGCCCAGTTTCAGGTCGAATCGGGCTCCAAAGGGAAACACCTGTACCCGCTTGATCCGAACCTCGGGGCCTTCAAGTCGTTCGAGCGCGGCTTCAGGAGTCCGCCCGAAGGGAGGACAGAAGGCCAGATGAACACTCGCCAGACGCTGACCTGGTTCAAAGGAAACACGCATCCAGCCCACCACGCGTTCCGTACCGTCCGGCTCCACGAGCCGGGTAACCTGCTGAGTCACGTGGTCTCGGGAAACGGACTGGCCGAGTGCGGAATCGGCAATGGCCTGCTCGAACTGCTCGTCGTCCGGGATTGGCTGGACGGGCGGACGAGGCGCAGCGACCGGGGTGGCATGGTTGCGCGAGGAAAACCGAAAACGAGGTCGGCGCCAGGCCCAAAGCTCTTCGACAGCAACCAGCAACCAGAGGCCGGCCAGTCCGAAGGGCGCTGAACCGGGCAAGCTTGTGGCGGCCGCGAAGGCCAGAGCCCCCAGGGTCAGCAGGACCGAAAGGACGATGCCTGCCGCTGAGCCAGGATCCGCTCGCCGGAAAAGGGACCGCGCGGTGAGGGCGGCCGCGGCGACCGAACCGCCCACAAGAAGCAGGGAACCGGGGGTGAGGGGAGTGGAAATCGCTCCCGTCACGCGGCGGATCCAGAGGACAACGGCGGCCAAGAGCAGGAGAACGACGACCGAGCCAGCCGCAACTCGCAGCAGAGGCCGAGTGATGACCTCCAGAGAGAGGTGCCGGCCGGCGAAATCGAAGTCGGCGGTGGAAGGAACGCTCATGGCAACATCCATCGGGCCCATCCGCCAATCAAGGCGGATAGGCCCTCATGAAACTCCCTCGGCAACCTGGCCGAATCGCGTGGGGCGGCGGCGAATCAGCCGACGGCCTTCTTCAAGTCTTCGACGCGGTCAGTCTTTTCCCAGGTGAAGGTGGGCTCGCTACGACCGAAGTGGCCTCCGGCGGCCGTCGCCTGGTAGATCGGCTGGCGAAGGTTGAGGTATTCAATGATTCCGCCAGGGGTAAGCGGAAACAGCTCGCGAACGATCTTGCAGAGCTTCTCCTCGTCAACCTTTCCCGAGCCTTCCGTGTCGATCAGAACACTCACGGGCTCGGAAACACCGATGGCGTAAGCCAGTTGCACCTCGCAGCGATCGGCCAGGCCGGCAGCCACCAGGTTCTTCGCCACGTGGCGAGACATGTAGGCGGCACTGCGGTCGACCTTCGTCGGATCTTTGCCACTGAAGGCGCCGCCACCGTGCCGAGCCCATCCGCCGTAGGTGTCGACGATGATCTTCCGGCCCGTCAGCCCACAGTCGCCATGGGGGCCACCGACGACGAACTTGCCCGTCGGGTTGACGTGGTAAGTAATATCGCCGTTGACCAGATCGGCGGGAAGGCAGGGCTGGATCACGTTGGGAATCATCCACTCGCGAATCTGGGCCTGGTCGACCTTGGGGCTATGCTGGGTGGAGACCACCACCGTGTCGATGCGAACGGGCTTGTCGCCGTCGAACTCAACCGTCACCTGGCTCTTGCTGTCCGGACGAAGCCAATCGACCTCGCCCTTCTGGCGTGCTTCGGTCATCCGGTTGGTGATGCGATGGGAAAGGGCGATGGGCAGCGGCATCAGTTCGGGCGTGTGGTTGCAGGCGTAGCCGAACATGAGGCCCTGGTCGCCGGCTCCCACGTCTTTGCCCGACACCGAGTTCTCGTCGACCCCCTGGGCGATATCCGGGCTCTGGCGGTCGAGGGAGACCATGACGGCACAGGTGCTGGAGTTGATCCCCATTTCGTCGTCGGTGTAGCCCACGTCTGCGATGACCTTGCGGATGACGTCCTGGTAATTGACCGTGGCTTTCGTGGTGATTTCGCCGGCGACAATGGCCACGCCCGTGGTCACCATGGTCTCGCACGCCACGCGGCTGTACGGGTCCTGGGCGAACAGGGCATCCAGGATGCCGTCGGAAATCTGGTCGGCCAGCTTGTCGGGGTGGCCCATGCTGACCGCTTCACTCGTAAACAGGTATTTACCCTTCGCCACGGAATCATCCTCCTTCGCCGAATGCGCCAATCGGCAGGGCCGTCGGCCGGTACTCATCTTGGGAGCCAAACCGATCATTATAGTGGTGGGGGGGCGCAGCCGACAAGGCTGACGTAAACCGCACCAGCGCAAGCAGGCCAAGAGCGGCAAGGTATTGGTAGGAAAAGAGTAAGGAACAGGAAGAGGCGGTTTTTTGAGCATCCTTGAACGCTAGAATTTTGCAACGTACCAGGGGTGTGTTGCAAAATGTCGGGCGTAGCGGATCTTTATAAGTGACTTGGCTAATGGATGTTACGACGATACCACAAACCGCAAACTGAGGCAGTCCAAAAGGGCGGCGCTGCAAAATGCCGTTGCCGCCTGGGGTCAAATACCTGTCACTCCTGTTCGTCCCTCGTGGATTGGGGGCCTTCGCGGTCGAGCGTCAATGACTGCCAGATGAAAGGCGATTCTGCGTTGGAGTCCAGCCTTCAGGCTGCTTTCGCACCCTGAAGCCGCGAGAGAATGCGTGACGACTTCCTCTTGTTGCTGCGCAACACCGACGATTTTGTGAACGCATCTCCGCCAATAGGACACGGCTCGCGCAAAACCATCGGTGCCACCCGGGATTCTGGGCTGGAGGGAACAAGAGCCGGGCTAATTGTGGTAGCCTAAACTGGCGATAGATCAATTTGTGAAGTCGAAAACAGAAGAGCCCGGCTCGTGGGGATCGCTTATGTCAGAAACACAAGGGTCAGGGGGCCGAGCTCAACATGGGGCGCTGTTGCGAGACGTTGGGACCATGCTCTTGGTCGGGGGACTGATCGGCGTTTCGCTTCTGACATTCCCTGCCGACGTACTGATCATGGTGGCCGTCTGGCTGGCTCTCCATTGCCGGGCAGTCCTCAAGGAAAAGCCTGGCTGGGTGCCGTTGGCAGCGTGCCTGGCGATCGTGCTCGTCAAGCGAGTCGCCTGGCTTCCCGGCATTTCCTTCCTGCTCATCGTCATTGCCCTGGTTGCGATAATACGTTTGGCGTGGCAGATCAGGAAGGGTGGCCTGCCGCGTCCGGTTCAGTATGCCGCCTTGGGATTTCTGTGGTTCGCGTGGCTCGTCGCCGTGATCGATTCGAACGAAAGTGAACGGACGGCCCGCCAGCCCATGCTTGATCCTCGCCGCCCCGTCGTCTGCCTGGGCGACAGCCTGACAGCGTACGGCTATCCGGACGTGCTATCGACCATGGTCTCCGTGCCTGTGGTGAATCTCGGACGAGACGGCATCAGCACCACCGACGCCCTGGAAATGCTGCCCTCGATTCGGGAGTTGAATCCGCAAGCGGTCGTGGTGGAGCTTGGGGGACACGACTTCCTTCTGGGGCACGGCCGGGATACGTGCCGCCGCAACCTGGAGACAATCATCGCCGAATGTCGAGCGATGAGCGCGGAAGTGATCCTGGTAGAAATCCCGCGGGGGCTCGAAGCCGATCCGTTTGCCGGGCTGGAACGCCGCCTGGCCCGACGTCACGACCTGGAATTGATTTCGGATTCCATTCTGAGGGAGTTCATCCTCATGGGGCCCTACGCCCCGCCCGGCGCGTGGCTGCCTCGCTCCTGGCATCTCAGCGATGACGGGCTTCACCCGAACGATCGGGGCAACGAGCGGCTTGCGAGGAAGGTACGGGACTCGCTCGTGCGAGTGTTTGGGCCGGGGGTGTTGGAGTCCAGCCTTTAGGCTGTCTTTCGCATGCTGGAGCGGCGAGAGAATCCGTGACGGCTTCCTCTTGTTGCTGCGCAACACCGACGATTTTGCGAACACATCTCCGCCAATAGGGCACGGCTCGCGCAAAATCATCGGTGCCACCCGGGTCGGGGGTGGCAGAACCATCGCGTTCATTCCTGCGGCGTGGTGGACTCGTCTTTGTCGGGACCGGTCTTGAAGTGGACGGGCACGGGTTCCAGAGCCATTCCGTCGGTGCTTTGGAAGCTGTGGAACCAGTGCGAGTTGAGAGAGAATTGGTATTCGTGTTCCGGCTTCAGCCGGACATGCACGGTCCAGATCTTGCAGGTCTTGTCGTAGGAGGGCTGGCCGACGACCTCGGGAAAACTCTCGCCGGCGCCGCACATGGACCACCGGCCGTCGCGCATGGGACGGTCAAATTCGACACGGATCTCCGTAAGAGACGGGTCGACCTGCTCGTCTTCGTTTTTCGGGGTCATGGCCACGACTTGCGGGGGCGGAACGGCAAGTTCCTCGGCGTAGTCGTCGAAGAACTCGACGAGCCGGGGGGCGAATTCGTCGAGAGTGGCGTACTTGTCGCGGTTTTCCTCGTATTCGCCCAACAGGTTGGAAAGCCCCTCGATCCAGGCGAAGCCGCGCTGGTTCTGGCGTCCAATTTCCCGCCGCACGCTCCCAGGACTCTCGAAACGGTGGCAGTAGCGGATCACGGAGGCGCGGACAAGCGATTCGTAAATCATCGTCTTCCAGGTTCCGTAGGCCTGGCGCCGCATGGAATCCTCCACGCGGGCGAACAGGGCCTGCCCCGCCTCGCGAAATTCCTCCTGGTGGCGATCGACGATGGCGTTCGTGTAGCTGTGGCAGAACTCGTGAATGATGGTGCCCACGACGGATTTGTCGAACTGAGGCTGGCCATGCCAATCGGTCTTCCAGACACCGAGGATGCAGTAGTACTCCTGCTGACCGTCGGGGCTCGTCACGTGGGGGCCGTAGCAGGATCCGCCGTTGACCAGCGCCGGTATGACGGTGAATCGGGCTGCAGGTCTTGCGCCGAAGAAATCGTCAAACCACTCCAGGTGCACTTCCGATTCGAGGAGCGAGGTGAGACGCTGCTCGGTGGTCTCGTAGAGGTCCTGATGCTGCTCGAGAAAGGCGTCGAACTTGCCGTCTTCGGCGAATTGGTTCAGACGGGTTACGAACTCCTCGGCCGAACGGTCGCGCCAGCGGCCGTCAAGCCCCTCGGGACGGGGCTTTAGAGGAAATCGCAGCTTCCACGGGTCGTCCGCTTCGAGGTGAACGGCCATGCTCATACAGGCGTCGTAGGAAACGCCGTACTTGCGTCGCAGCCCGGCGGCGTAGTCGATCAGCTCGTGCGACCGAACGGCGTCGAAATGCTTGTCGACGTCGTCGAGATAGGTCTTAACGCGGCCTCGTCCGTATTCGGGATTGCCCGCCAGACGAAACACGATGCAGACGAGTTCCACCCGAGGATCCACGCGAACCGTCACGGACCGCTGGTCGGGTTCTTCCGCGGCCGACGCGATGAACGGCATCGAAGCAACGGCGCCGAGCACGAGGCATGCCGAAAGCCACCGAAGCGGAGCACTGAATGCACACGCCATGATTCCCCTCCCCAATACGAGCCCTTGGAATGGACATCCCAACCGACGCCATTGTGCGCGGAACGGCAGGGCGGGTAAAGCACCCGGCTCGACATAAGGAGCGAGAAGGGACTCAGATGCGTCAGTCGACAGGCACAGGAGGGGGGCCGGGCGGGGGCGACGCTCCGTTGGGGGCGGCGAGCAGCCTGGGTTCTGTGCCCAATTCACTGAGGGCCTGCGCCAGATCGCCCGGCGGACTGGGCGGCGCCGTGTTTTCGGAGGGAGCCTGCGCGTTGGAGTTTTCGGGCGGAGCGTTTCCGCTATCCGAGGGCGGCGAGCCGGCTTTGGTCGCGTCTGAGGGTTCGGAGTGGCCGGCAGGCACGACACCGCCGGGCTTCTCCTTGCCCGGATCCGGCTTGGGCTTGTCTTCCTTCTTCTCGTCCGATGCCGCGACGGCGGTTTCCAACTTCTCTTCGGGATCGGTTTCCAGTGGCGGCTCAACGAAATAGGCTTCGTCGGCGACGGAAACGCGGTTGTCGGTGGGTTTCTGGATATCGACCAGCGGCAGGTCGAGTCGGTCGCCCGCGAACTCGGTTCCATCGTAGATCGTTCCACGCTGGAACGGGCCGGCTCCAAGGACCCAGACTGCCTTCGCCTTGCTTTCCTGAGGATCGGCGCCGGATTGCCAGAGCGGCCTGCCGGTTTCCCGGTTGTAGGCAAACACGGAGAGCTTAACGATGGCCCGCTGATCGGTCTTCTTGATCACGGGCATTTCGGGAATCTGAGAGGGAATGCCGGAGACGGGGACAACGGACGGGATCGAGACAGCCGGAACGCCGTAGAGCAAGTCGTGACGGTCGGTGCCAACCGCGCCGGCGCGAACTTCGACGATGTAGTCGGCATCCTCTTTCTTGTCCTTGATGATGCAACCGCTGGCGATCATGTGTTGCCGCAGACAACTGATCAAGTAGTCGCAGTCGGTCATTTTTTTGAGTGGAGCCGTATCGAGGTAGATTGTCTTCTGCGATAAGGCGCGGACGTCCAGATGGCTCACGGCGCGGTCCATGGCATCGGTGATGAGCAACTGTTCAGTAGCGGAGCGGCCGGTGTCGGTCCATTTCGACGTGCCGCAGCCCGAGGCAACGAGGAAGACAGCGATGGCGATCCCGACGCGTTTCATGGCTGGAAGCGATTTGGTGGGCGAGAACTTTGGCAGGCAAGCGGAGGCATCCCTCCGGAATGGGGCGGAAGTATAGCGGAACATTTGCCCGGATCGAAAGGCCAGTTCCCGTCCGGGAGTGATGCGAGAAGGGCGGGGAGACCGGCCACCGACACCGCCCATTCTACCTGACTTTACATTCTCGAGAGAATCCTCGGGGACGCAAAATCCAGGAGGCAAGCCATTTGGCCGAAGGCCTTACCCCACCGCAGCCTGGGGCAACGCCTTTGTCCTTGCTCACAAGCCAGCGGCAATATTCGCGTTCAATTTACGGCCATTTATGGTCGTTCCCCGCCGTAGGCGGTATAGGCCCGTCGTTTACGGCGGGTCGACTAGCCGGCCTCTCTCGTCCTCCCTCTCGACCCTGCCGCCGCCTCCGGCGGCGGCAGGGTCGAGAGGGAGAGGTGTCGCACCTTACAGACCCGTGCTAAAGCACGGGCCTAGGACCGCCTGCGGCGGAAAAGGGCCGTAAACGGCCCTGTTGTGGCCACGTTGAAACTCTTCGATTTGTGGGTAAGGACAAGGGCGATGTGCCAGACAACTCACCGGAGAACCCGTCCGCCGTTGATGTCGACGGTGGAGCCGGTCATGAACCCGGCCACGGGGCTGGCGACGAAGGCGATGAGGCGGGCAATTTCTTCGGGCTCGGCGAAACGCTGGGTGAGGAGTTTGGTTCTCGCATAATCTCCCGGCAGGGCGGTTGCCGACTGGCGGCCCATTTCGGTGAGCGTCATCCCCGGGGCCACACAGTTGACACGGACGCGCGGGGCCAACGCTCGGGCGGCGCTCTTGGTGAGGTTGATCAGCCCGGCCTTGGCGGCAGCATAGTGGGCATGGTGAGGAACGCCCGTGTGGCCCGCCACGCTGGCTACCGCAACCACCGACGATCCTTCGGAGAACATTTTGTCGGCGGCTTGAAGCACGTAGAAGGGACCGTTGAGGTTGACGGCCACGATGTGGGACCACTCTTCGGGGGTCAGTTCCTTGAAAGGGGTGACCGTGCTCTCGCCCGCACAGAGGACCAGGATGTCGATCCGATCGACGTCGCCTCGCAGGGTCTCAAAGGCCTTGGCAACCGAATCCGGGTCGGCCACGTCCATCTGAAGAGGCCAGGCCCGGCGTCCCAACTGGCGAACGGCGTCGGCAACCTGCTCGGCCCCGTCGGTGCCTCGGTGGTATCCCAAGACGACGTCAGTTCCCTCTTCCGCCAGGACCTTGGCCGTGGCCGCCCCGATTCCGCGAGAGGCCCCTGTGATCAGGGCGATTTTTCCTTCGATCTGTAGATCCATGGGAGGACCGGCTCCGTTGCGCAAGTCGTTTTGGGGTCGAGAATACCGTCCCGATCTTACTGGCGTTCCCGTGACCACGCTACCCCCGCCAGGCATCGGGT
This sequence comes from Thermoguttaceae bacterium, assembly GCA_963674575.2. GTDB lineage: Bacteria > Planctomycetota > Planctomycetia > Pirellulales > Thermoguttaceae > JAAYAY01. The sequence continues at coordinate 250,248 of CAXXQT010000003.1, read as the reverse complement.
TGACATGGGTTTTGAGGGGGGAGACGATGGCGCATTGGGGACGATTGGATGCATAAGGAGAATTCTCATGCGGTGGACCTTTCTTGGCCTGTTGACGGTGGCTTGCGCGGCGGCAAGCGGATGTTCCCACAACCATTACCAGGTTCGAATGACGCCAAAGGATGGGGGTTTCGAGCGAACGATCACCTTCTGGCAGGAAGATGGCTCCGACACCTCCAAGCGAGGGCCCGCGAACGACGAGGAACAGGCACGCATTCAGAAATGCTACGACGGGACCGCCAAGGTCGGCGACCAAGGTGAAAGGACGTTCCACGGCAGCTTCGAGCAGGAAACTCCCGGCGATATTGGCGGGGCAGGACGGTTGGAACGCCTGGAGACGTCGCTGGGCACGGCCTGGTTCTATGTGGAACGATTTCGCGGAAACGATGATCCGGCGGGTGAATTGGCTCACCGGCAAGAGGCCATCGACAAGGCCGTGGATCTGCTCCTTGGCTGGTTGGAGAAGGAACTGGGAAGCGAGCCGGGCTACCCGCGATTGCGAACGTTCGTGGACGAGCAGTTTCGCCACGACCTGAAGAACCTGGCAGTCAGTCTATGGGCGGCTCCCCTCAACGGGGAAACGATCGGAGAGGACGGCGTCGTCGAACGACTGTGGCTCTACCTTCGGCAGCGAGACTATGTCACGCCTCACGATCTGGCAGTCATTGGCCGGAGCATGGCCACGGAGGATCCAACTCTCGGCCTCCGTCCGCTCGCTCGGATCGTCGCAAGAGAGTTGGACGTCTCGCCGGAAAGCGACGCCCTGGCTGTTTTCCGAGACCCCAAGCGACTTGAGAAGTCGATGGACGCGTACCTCCGCGACACCGAGTTCTACACCCAGTTCGTGAGTGAGTGGCAGGCAAGCCACCAAGAGGCGAAGCCCGAAGAGGTTCCCGGGCCAGGCGACGCATTCGGTGAGATGTTCTCCGAGGCGTTTCCCCTTTTCGACGGAGAACCGAACGATGTGGTCGATCTCGTCTTGGATATTCCGTGCAAACCGATCTCTACCAATGGAAAATGGGATGAGACGACGAAGAGCGTGAACTGGAAGCTCAATTTGGGAACTCCCCAGCCCCTGTCAATCGTGTGCAGTGCTTTGTGGGCCACCCCGAACAAGGAGGAACAGAAACGGCGATTCGGCAAGGTCGTACTCGACGGGGACGGGCTTGTGGAATACGCCTTATGGCATGAATCCCTTTCAGCCGACGAGGTCACCCAGTGGGAGCCAACGCTGGCCAAGTGCCAGGGCGGCGAAAACTGGCAGGCCATTGTGAAGTCCTTCCGATTCCAGCAGGAGTCCGACACGGCCACGCGTCTGGCGGACCAGTTGAAGGGGTGGCTGAATTTGGAGGAGGAAAAGGGAAAGAAAGAAGAGGAATAAGCAGGGCATCCCGGCTGAAGGGCATGGGAACAGGTGTTCTTGCGGCTCAGAAGCCGGGCTACGATGGTGACCCAGCGGTTCGGGAGCAACTCGTGTGAGATGGTGAGTTCAAGAGCCCGGCTTGGTCCTGCCGGCTTGGCCTTTTTTTCTGTCCAGCGGGATATCGGCGTCTGGGCGGGGACATCTCTATGTGGGACGCAATTGAATAGGAATGGCACGGGGGACTCCTCACGGGAGCGGCTGTGAGCAAGTGAAGCAAATCGACGGGGAGCAGTTGCAGCGTTTGATCGACGGCCACGGAGCCGCCCTGGTGCTTTACGCACGCCAGTGGTGCCGCGTGGCGGAGGACGCGTTGCAGGAAGCCCTGATCGACCTGCTGCGTCAGGCCCCCCCGCCCGATCGCCCGGTGGCGTGGCTGTTCCACACGGTTCGCCGGCGAGCCATGAACCTCGCCCGGGGCGAGCGGCGTCGACAGGAGCACCAGCGCCGGGCGGGCCGGCAGCGGGAAGCGTGGTTCGTGATGGATCCGGACGCCGGGCTGGACAGCGAGGAACTGGCATCGATGCTCCACCAATTGCCCGCCCTGGAGCGGGAAGTCGTGGTGGCCCGGATCTGGGGCGAGTTATCCTTCGAGGAGATCGGCCAGTTGACGTCGACCTCCTCCAGTGCGGCGCATCGCCGTTATCGCAAGGCGCTAGCTCTGCTGGGCGAGATGATCAGTCGAGAAGAAGATTCGGACGGGAACCATGAACAAGAACAACGCGTCGCCGATCGATCCGGAACGTGATTCGGAATCGCCTGGACTTCCGGAGCAACTCGCGAAGGTCGAACGCCAATTGAAGAAGGCGCAGCCCTCTCCGGTCGACTTGGACATTCACGTTTTAGAACAAGCGGCCTTTCCGAACCCTCGCCGCCAGGCGAACAACGGCGTTTCACGCCGCCGGCGATACCGGTCGGCGGGCTACCTTGTCGCCTCGTGGGTTTGTGGCGTGGCCGTCGGAGCGTTGGCCATGTTCCTGGTCCGGGGACCGGACGCGGAGAAGAAGATTTCGCCCGTGGCGACGGCAAAGCATGAGGAGAGTCCGGAGCCAAGAGAAGAGAGGGCGATCCTCGCAGAATTCCCGGTTGCGAATGCCGGGAAAGAAACAGCACCATCCAACTGGAACGCAAAGGAAGCCGCGATCCTGGCCTTGACCATGTCGAAGGGCGTTCTGGGGTACGAACAGGGCGGCGTGGAGTTGCGAGCCGGCATGTATTTGTTTCCTGAGGCGGGCGAATCGTTGGAACGCATGGCTTCGATTCGGCAGTCGTCGAACGTCGACGACAACGAGCCGACGGCTACGGAGAGTTTTCAGATGCCCGCACGAGGCCTGGCCCCGAAGTCGGAAACCACGCGAGAGCAACTGATGCGAGAGATGCTCGGCGGATCGAAAGATGTGATCTTGTAGCGGTGGCATCCTTGCCGCCGACAACGGTCGCGAATCCGGCGGCAGGGATGCCACCGCTACAGCGCAAAACGCGAGTCAACCGGAGCAATGCAGATCGGTGAGAGGGAGACCGGAATATGGTGGGCCGACGTTCGCTGGCTGGCACTGCGTACCGGCCCCGGAACGGGAAGCGAGTGATTCGGGACAGCTTGGTGGATGGTTCACTTTGGCCCACCCTACGTTCGAAGTTCCCAATCCAAAAGGAAAAATAGTCATGAGACGATTCAGGCGAACCGTCGTGGCGACTGCGGCTTTTTGTACCGCGGTCGTTGTGCTATCTGCGGGAGTTCAGGCTGAGGAACCGGGGCGGAAGGGCGCCTGGATTCTCGATCGTAACGCCTCCCCGGGCGTCGTCATTCACACGATGGAGATGACGTTGCATCCCAGGGCCGAGGCTCGTCCGGCCTTGAAGTATCGACTGATTCCCGATGACTTCGACCTGGAAAACGGCAACGCGGCAATTCACTACCTGAAGGCCGTAGGCTTCCTCGAACAGGGACACGTTCGCCAGCGCCTCACGGAGATCAACCTGGCGGCGGCCCGCGCTGCCGAGCAGGAGGGCAAGGCCCTGCAAGAGGTTCCACCCTTCGTGTGGCAGGAAATGGCGCCGGCGGACCTGCCGCTGGAAGAAGTGCGGGAGCATCTGGACCTTCTTGCTTTTCAGACGCGATTCGTGGAAAAAGGAGCCCGGCAGCGGTGGTTCGACATGGATCGGAATCTCCGCCAGGCCGAAGATCCGCTGGGCTACCTGATTCCCGAGGTTCAGGCGTTTCGTGAATTGGCCCGCACCCAGCGCGTGCGAGCAAGACTGGCGATTGCCGAAGGCCGCGTGGACGACGCGATCGCGATCCTCGGACAGCAATACTGCATGGGCCGTCACCTGGGCCAGGATGGTCTGCTGGTGTCAGGGCTGGTGGGCGTGGCCTTTGCCCATCTGGCCTGGGAAGACAGTCTGTTCCTGGTGCAGTGCGAGAATGCCCCGAATCTCTACTGGGCGTTTGCGTCGGTGCCCCGACCGGCCGTCGACCTCTCGCACTCCCTGGGATTCGAACGCCAATTGCTTCTGGAACAACTCAAGGTGCTGCGCGAGGTGGACGACACGCCTCGTCCAGCCGGGTATTGGCAGGATTTCGTGGAACGCCTGGCCGCGGAACTCGGAACAGAACCAGAGCTTTTCGGGTTGTCGCAACTGGCGGACAATCCGAAAGACGTGAAGGCCGCGCTTGTGGCCTTCGTTGCCGCGGCCTACCCAAGCGCCAAGCGATACCTGGTTGAGGATTGCGGATTGGACCGCGACCGCGTGGAAGCCTACCCGACTGCCCAGGCGGTCTTCCTGGCGGTCGTCCGCTACTACGAAGAGGCGAGCGACAGTTGCTTCAAGTGGAATTACCTGCCCTACAGTCAGGCGGCTTCCGCCACGGCAGGGAAGGACTTCATCGACTTTCTCCCGGTGCCTTTCGAGCGTGCCGGCTTGATTGCGGCTCCGGCGGCGTTGCTTCTGCCCGCCGTTGGGGCAAGTCGAATGGCGGTGGCCCGCGTCGATCAGCAGCTTGCCCTCTCCCAGACCGTGGAAGCGATTCGGAGTTTCGGTGCGACCAGCGGCGGCAAGCTGCCCGGCTCGCTGGACGAACTTCCTCTGCCCGCTCCCATTGACCCGGTCACGGGTACTCCCCTTGTTTACGAACGTCAGGGCGACCATGCCGTGCTCGAAGGCCACGACCTGCCGGGAATCCGTTACCGGCTTGTTCTCCGATTTGCCAAGACTGAGAAATAGAGGCTGTAGACTGCACGCTGTAGGTATTGGTGATGGGTTGATTGCTGCGGCGCCACGAAGAGCCTTTGTAGTTCAGCCCTCCCTTCTCAAACACAAGGAAATAATGCGATGATCCACTCTCTCGCTTCAAGACGTCTGCGTGGGCCGATGGCCGCTGGCTGCTGTCTGGCTTTTCTTCTCATGGCAGCAGGAAACGCCTATTCGGACGATGCCGCCAACGTCGAACCGTTCATCGGCGAACCCACGTGCCTGGTGATCAAGGTCGACACGAGCCGGCTGACCCTGCCGGAGTCGTTCGAACAAGTTGCCAGCGTCTTTGGCGCCGAGATCTCTGCCGACGCGGCCAGGCAGGCCGTCGCCGCCATCCGCCGGGCAGCCGACGGGCAGCCGGTCTACGCCACGCTGGGCATCCCCTATTCGGAACGCGATTTTTCGGCCTTCGTGTTTGTGAAAGACACGGGCAAGGTCGACATGGGCGCGCTGCTGGGGCTGATGGACAAGAATGGCTTCGAAGCAGCGAGCGCTCATAAGGGGATGCTCGTGACTGTCCCCAAATTGAAAGCCGACGCGGCCTCGCAACTTGAACGATTGCAGCCGGCGCCGCGGAAGGAACTCCGTCCGGCCTTGGACGCCGTGGCCGACTTCCCCGTGCAGGTTCTGCTGCTGCCGCCGGAGTTTGTGCGCCGGACGATGGTGGAATTGGAGCCCACCTTGCCGCCCGTGCTTGGTGGCGGCCCCAGCAGCGTGCTAACAGAAGGAGTCCTCTGGGCAGCCCTCGGGATCGACCCGGCCAAGTCCCGCGTGGAATTGGTCGTCCAGTCGGCCTCGGAACGTGCCGCGCGAGAGCTCAGCGATTACCTGCCGAAGCTTGTCGAGGCGGTTTATCAGGCGCTTCCGCAGGTCCAGCGATGGCTGCTGCCTCATGAGACCCTGGAAGCCCTCACGGGCCTCATCTCGTCAACCGTGGAAGGCGACCGGCTCGTGATCCGGTTCGCTCAGAAGGAGGGACTGCAGTTCCTGGCCAGCATGATTGCCACGGTTCGGGAACAGGCCGTTCGCAGCACCAACACGAACAAGTTCAAACAACTCGGCCTGGCTCTGCACAACCATTACGACACCTATCGCGTGTTCCCTCCTCGCGCCGAGGTTCGGGACAAGACCGGCAAGTCCGGCCTGAGCTGGCGAGTCCACCTGCTGCCGTATGTCGAAGAAGGCAAGTTGTATGAGCAGTTTCACCTCGACGAGCCATGGGACAGCCCACACAACAAGCCGTTGATCGAGAAGATGCCGGAGATCTATCGCGACGGGCTTCCTGACACGCCCCCGGGGAAGACAACCTTTCTGACTCCCGTTGGAGAAGACACGCTATTTGGCGACGCGAAGCCGATGCACTTCGGGCGGATCTGGGACGGAACGAGCAACACGGCCTGGCTGGTCCAGGTGAAGCCGGAACTGGCCGTGCCGTGGACCGCGCCGCAGGACTACGCCTTCGCCCCGAAAGACCCTGCCAAGGGGCTCCTGGTCGACGACGACGGGCGTTTCCTGGTTGGCATCGCCGACGGAAGCATCCACCACCTTCGAGCCAACGCCAAGCCCGAGACTCTTCTGAACCTCTTCCGGAAGGGCGATCGCCAGCCGCTCGATTGGAAGGAACTACGGTAGCTGCGGAAATGGGTGGCCCGGATGTTTCTCCCGCAAGTGTCTCTGCCACGTCATCCGACGATGTCGGGGAAACGTCCGGGCGGCGAAGCCGCAAGAGGAAACACGCGTCAGCCGATTCCGGTTGCTTCGCAACACCGACGATTTTCCGATCCACACCTCATCAAGTGGAACACCCACTGCGGAAATGGGTGGCCCGGATGTTTCTCCCGCAAGTGTCTCAGCCACGTCATTCGACGATGTCGGGGAAACGTCCGGGCGGCAAAGCCGCAAGAGGAAACACGCGTCAGCCGATTCCGGTTGCTTCGCAACACCGACGATTTTCCGGTCCACACGTCGTCAAGTGGAACACCCACTGCGGAAATGGGTGGCCCGGATGTTTCTCCCGCAAGTGTCTCAGCCACGTCATTCGACGATGTCGGGGAAACGTCCGGGCAGCGAAGCCGCAAGAGGAAACACGCGTCAGCCGATTCCGGTTGCTTCGCAACACCGACGATTTTCCGGTCCACACCTCATCAAGTGGAACACCCACTGCGGAAATGGGTGGCCCGGATGTTTCTCCCGCAAGTGTCTCAGCCACGTCATTCGACGATGTCGGGGAAACGTCCGGGCGGCGAAGCCGCAAGAGGAAACACGCGTCAGCCGATTCCGGTTGCTTCGCAACACCGACGATTTTCCGGTCCACACGTGATCAAGTGGAACACCCACTGCGGAAATGGGTGGCCCGGATGTTTCTCCCGCAAGTGTCTCAGCCACGTCATTCGACGATGTCGGGGAAACGTCCGGGCAGCGAAGCCGCAAGAGGAAACACGCGTCAGCCGATTCCGGTTGCTTCGCAACACCGACGATTTTCCGATCCACACCTCATCAAGTGGAACGCCCACTGCGGAAATGGGTGGCCCGGATGTTTCTCCCGCAAGTGTCTCAGCCACGTCATTCGACGATGTCGGGGAAACGTCCGGGCGGCAAAGCCGCAAGAGGAAACACGCGTCAGCCGATTCCGGTTGCTTCGCAACACCGACGATTTTCCGGTCCACACGTGATCAAGTGGAACACCCACTGCGGAAATGGGCAGCCCTCCCTGAAAGAGTTTGATCTGTCAAGGGTTCTCCGGTGCATTTTTTCGCGCACTCTGAGCGCGAAGGCGGTGGTGACGCCTTTTTGACGTGGTTTCGCTTGTGGTTTGGTTCCGTTCGAGTCGCGTTGTTTGTGGTTAGTTGTCACGGTCATTTTTTCGAGGTTATCGCGCCGTTCTTTTCATACGCGGCGGCACCCCAACCCATCCCTTCGTGAACACGGCTGCCATTGGCGGCAGACGCTCGGATTACTTGGATCCGACACTGAGTATTCTCCTTTCGACCGTCTCGCCGACGCCAGGCCGCCTCAATCAGATGAACGCTTGGCACGTATGCCAAGTCCACGGGCTACCTCAGGCTGGCCTTGCGTGGCGAGGGTCCTGCTCCGATTCTGCGAGCAGGACCGATGCAACCACATGACGCTCTGTTCTCGCTTCGTGAAAGAGGGTGTTGTTTTGTCCAAGGGGTCCCGCGAGTCCCTTCCGCCTTCACCGTCACTTCGGCCCTCGCGGGCGCGTCTCTTGGGGCCGGAGTGATGGGGAAGGTGGAAGGGACGGTCCCCTTCTGTCGAGCCCGATCTGAGGCTGGTTGTTTACGACGATTGTTGATAGAAGGATTGGATACGCTTCACTTCCGGAGGCCCGCCGCACACGTACGGCTGTCGATGCTTGAGCATGTGCCAGAGGATCGTGACCAGCCGCCGCATAACAGCGACGCGTGCGATTTTCGAGCCTCGACGTTTCTTGATCTTCTTGTACCAGTTCTTCATGTACGAGTCTTTACGCAGCGTGTGCAGGACCATTTGTCCCAGAAGGAACCTGGCCATGTTGCTGCCTCGTTTTGTGATCGAACCCATGCGGTCAGTCTCGCCGGAATTGCGACAACCGGGCGTCAAGCCCCAGTAGTTGGCCAGGCTGCCCGGCGTTGGGAAACGATCGATCGGGCCGATTCGCGACGCCAGGGCCAAGCTGGTGTAAGTTCCCGCACCAGGCATGGTCGCCACCAGGCACGCGGTCTCATGCTTCTCCTGTCTCGCCTCAATCGTTACGTTGACTTCTTCCAATTGAGCCTCCCAAAGTCGCCACTGGTCGAGCAATTGGTCCATCTCCAGCCGGTCGATCGTCGGCAACGACATCTCTGCCAGCCACTTCTTGGCCGCCTTGGTGTCGATTCCCTTGGTAGGGCACTCCTGCTCGATGTTGTGCTTGCGAAGGATATGGCGGATCTTATTGACCGTCTTCGTCTGCTGGGCTCCCAAACGCCTTCGCAGTTCGGTCACTTGTCGGTTTTCGGCATCCTCTTCCGTGGGCGGCAGAATCCGTCGAATTCCTTGCGGCTTCTTGCCGCCAAGCAAGCGATGTCGATTGACCCACAACAGCTCTCCCAATGCGTTGGCGTCGCGATGGTCAGTTTTTTGGGGAGATCGTTCTGTCGGTTGAATCAACACCGTCTCTTGGCAGCCGTACTCGACGAGCATCTCCATAAGCCACCGGTTAAACCCACAAACCTCCAGAATCGTCACAAACCCACCTTGTGCCTCCGATTCCGTCCGCAGCCAGGCGAAAAACTCCCGCACCCGATCCCAGCGAGTGCTCACCTGCCGGCGGACGAGAATCTCGCCCGAATCGTCCCGAAGATTCACGGTCAACTGCTTGCGATGCTGGTCGATTGCCAAGTACAACATGCTTGGTTCTCCTGTGTGCTATTGGTGAGAAGTTCACTACACCGTTCATAGCACCTGGAGAACCACTCTTTCATAGAATCTGATGTTTCTCCCGCAAGTGTCTCAGCCACGTCATTCGACGATGTCGGGGAAACGTCCGGGCAGCGAAGCCGCAAGAGGAAACACGCGTCAGCCGATTCCGGTTGCTTCGCAACACCGACGATTTTCCGGTCCACACGTGATCAAGTGGAACACCCACTGCGGAAATGGGTGGCCCGGATGTTTCTCCCGCAAGTGTCTCAGCCACGTCATTCGACGATGTCGGGGAAACGTCCGGGCGGCGAAGCCGCAAGAGGAAACACGCGTCAGCCGATTCCGGTTGCTTCGCAACACCGACGATTTTCCGATCCACACCTCATCAAGTGGAACACCCACTGCGGAAATGGGTGGCCCGGATGTTTCTCCCGCAAGTGTCTCAGCCACGTCATTCGACGATGTCGGGGAAACGTCCGGGCGGCGAAGCCGCAAGAGGAAACACGCGTCAGCCGATTCCGGTTGCTTCGCAACACCGACGATTTTCCGGTCCACACGTGATCAAGTGGAACACCCACTGCGGAAAATCATCGCTGCCACCCTGCGTTAGCGTGAGTTGGCCTCGGGGGTTAACTCCAATTCGATCGTCTTCCACTGGCGACCGACTTCGACTTCCTTGGACGCAGGCCGGTAGCCTTGCCGGGTCGCGTGGACGTGGTAGCGGCCGGGCCGGGGCAGGTATCGATCGAAACGTCCGGTGACGGGATGGGAGGTGTGAACTTCGCCTTCGAAGGTGCGGATTTCGTCGAGGGTGATCGCGGCTTCCAAGGGAGCGCCCGAGGCGGCGTCGCGCACATGGCCCGAGAGGGTCGGACCCTCGGCCAGACGATTCAGGAGATACTGCCAGCCGGGTCGGACGCCGGCCACGTAGCGGTCGCGATCGGCGTAGGGCGGATTGGTTCGCGAGCCTTCCCAGATGTAGGCCATCGTCCCGTGACGCCAGAAGTGCCAGTCCTGGTCGGTGCCGTCGACCGGGTAGAGGTTGTGAACCGGAATGTACTCGCGATTGTCGCGTTCGGAATCGGAGAGGGCCGCCATGTGCCCGGCAAGGATCCAGGCGGTGTTGGGGCGCGGCGGGCGGCAATTGTCGATCGTGTAGGGGACGAGGACCTTCGTGCCGGCCGTGTGGTAGGAAATGAGCCCGACGAAGCGTTCGCGGTCGGCCAACTTCATAATGGCTTGCGGCTCCGGCTCGGAGCCCGGTTCGGGACCTCGATACCAAGCCGTCGCCGGATCACTCTTCGAACCTTCTTCGCCCAGGCTATGCCAACGAAAGGGATAGTTGCGGTTGATGTCGACCCCGTCGGAGAAGTCGACCGTGCCGTTGCCGTTTGTATCCAGTCCGTTCTTCCTGCCGGAGGCCGTCACATGGAAGAAGGTGTGGCAACCGTCGGGATTGGCCAGGGGAAGGCACCAAATCTCGTACTGGTCGAGCCACTGGCGGACCTTTGGGTCGGCCTGGTGGTTGGTCGTCAGATACTCGATGATGTCGAGCACGAACTCCGTACTGAGCAGTTCGTTGCCGTGATGCGCCCCCACGAACAGGAACGCCGGCTTGTCGGCCTCGACGGACACATCGGCCGAGATCTTCAGCGCCCAGAGGGGCCGCTGCTGCCGGGTGGTTCCGATTTCGTGCAGGCGGGCAAGAGTTGGATAGTCTTCGACAAAGGCCTTGAGGAGCCCTTCCACCATGGCCGGGTCGTGGTAGCCGTCGTTCACGATAATTCGCCCCTGGGCCGTGCGAGGCACGGGCTGCCCCATTCGGGCCTCGAATCCTTCGAGGCGGTATCGATAAGGCAACCGTCGAACCTGCCTGGCCAGATCGACCGAGAAAGCGGACTCCAGGTTCCTGGCGTTGTGACCGAAGAGGAGCGTCGCCTCGGTCTTGCCTTCCGGATCGGCCTTGGAAGGGTCCCAGGCGATCTGCACCCGGAGCGATTCGTCGGGGGCAAGGTCCTTGGACTGCGGCGATTCCATGTCGAAGGCGCCCGCAGCAGGACCGTCGAGTCGCCAGTCGGAAAGCGTGAGAGGGGCACGATTGTGATTGGTGACCGTCACGGCAAGCCGCGGCTCCGGCTCGTCGGGCAGCCAGCGGCAGTCCACATCGGAGCCGAAGAGCGAGGGCAGGGCAGGGGCCTTGGCAAGGTCGCTGCCTTGAAGGCCGGCCGAGTAGATCGACCAGATTTCGCCAGGAGTGAGGACGCGCCGCCAGATCCCAAGGTCGTCGACGGCGCCGTCCCAGGCGCCCATGCCAAAAATGCCGTCGTTGCCGATCACGGTGGGCAGTCCCGTGTCGAGCGCACCGGTCAGACAGCCCATGTAGACGGAGCCGACGCTCCGGCCGTCCACGTAGGCCACGGCCCAGCCGTCGCGATCATAGGTGACGGCCACGTGATGCCAGGCGCCATCGGCGAAAGACGGGCCGACGTGCTCCAGGTAGAGGGCCTCGTGGGCCGGGTCCTTAGCGTTCCAGCGGAGCTTCTTGTCGGTGTGCAAGAACAGACCCCAACCGGTGTGGGAGGCACTGTTGCCGGCGGGCTTGCTGCTGTAGTCCTTGTTGGTGATCAGAACGGGCCACGTCCCCGAGGCGTCGACACGGACCCACATGGCGACGGAGAAGTCCGTGCCGCCCACGCCGTCGCCGAACCGCAGGTCGGCCGACAGGCCGAAGTCGACGCACTGGCCCCGGTCGCCGTGGAGCACAATCGCGTCGGAAATCCGCCCCTTGTCGTACGGCGGCTGGCATCGCGCCGTGCCGTGATTTTCGTTGGCAGAGCCGCTACGGTCCAGGGTGTCGCCATCGAAGGCCAGGTGACAGACAAGGCCGTCGGTGATTCTCCCCACCTCGCCGGCTTGAAGGGGCAGCGGGAAGAGAAGAAGCACCGCGGAGACAAGGCTGAGGACTGAAGGCCGAAGGCTGAAGGACAGTAGAACAAGGGGCTTCGACGCATCAGAACCGGCTTTCCACGCCAATGGACCTCGCATCAGGAACCTACAGCCTACAGTCTTCAGTCTCCAACCCTTGCGCAGCATTTCAGAGAGTCCGCAGCTCTCGAACGTCTTGTCCTTCTTACTTTCAGTCATTGTGCTGGCTTCTCCGCCAAGGTGCTTGGGTGTCGCAAGGCGCGGCCAAACAGCTTTTCCGAGGGTTTGCCGTCTTCGATGGCGAAATTGCCGGCGAGCAGGAGATGGCAAACGCCCGTGCTGTAGACGGCCGGCTTCTCGAACGTGGCCTGGTCGATGAACGTCTTGGGGTCGAAGACAAGGACGTCGGCATAGTAGCCAGGTCGGAGATAGCCCCGCTCGTTGAATCCGAAGATGTCGGCGGGCAGCCCGGTGCAACTGCGGATGGCCTGGGGAAGAGGAATGACGTTTCGCTGAATGGCAAAGAGGCCGATCTTGCGAGGAAAGGTGCCGAAGCTACGGGGGTGGAGGGTGGCGGTGGGACTGGCCGCGTGCCCCGCCCCGTCCGAGGCGGTCGCGACCCAGGCCGTGTTCATGCCGAAGCAGACATCGTCTTCCGACATGCAGAAGTTGACGGCCCTCACGCCGCCGAGGGCGTGCAGTTCCAGGACAAGATCGACGATGTCCTTGTTCTCTTCTTTCGCAATCTCGTCGAGGAACTTGCCGCGCCACTTCAAAGTTTTTACGGCGGTGATCAGGATCCTCTTGGTTCCCTTCAGGCGGCTGGCGATCAACTGGCGAATCTTCTTCTCCAGTTCGGGGTCGTCCTTCATGCGTTGGACCAGCTTGCTGCGTCCGCCGGGGATCTTGGCGTGGGGCAGGAGCATCGAATCGAGACCGGTGGAGCTGGCCACGTAGGGATACTGGTCGGCCGTGACTTTCATCCCCTGCGACCGGGCCTGGTCGATCAGGGCGACCGCGTCGCGGAGCCGTCCCCAGTTGACAACGCCGGCCGACTTGAAGTGGGAGATGTGAACCGGCAGGCTCGCGGCCCGACCGATCTGGAGGGCCTCTTCGACCGCTTCGAGCAGTCCGTCTCCCTCGTTGCGGATATGGGTCGCGTAGACTCCGCCGTGGGCGGCCACCCGCTCGGCCAGCCGGGCAATCTCGTCGGTGCTCGCGTTGCAGCTAGGAGCGTAGATCAGGCCCGTCGACATCCCCCAGGCCCCGGCGAGCATCCCCTCATCAACCAACTTCTGCATTTCGGCGATTTCTTCGTCGGTTGCCGGGCGCGGCTTGCTGCCGATGACGGATCCCCGCACTCGGCCCTGGGGAACAAGGTGGGCGATGTTCGTGCCCGAGCCGTTCTGATCAATGTCGTCGAGGAAGGCGGCCACGTCGCCCTTGCCGCCGCCGCAGTTGCCGGTGACCACCGTCGTGCAGCCCTGCGTCAGGTAGTTCAGGTTGTCGCGTGTGGCCTTCTTGACGATCGTGCTGTCGCAGTGCGTATGCAGATCGATGAACCCGGGGCTAATGACCAGGCCCGTGCAGTCGATTTCGCGTTTCACTTCGCCCACGTCGAACCGGCCCACGGCCACGATCTTTTCGCCCTGGATAGCCACATCGCCCACGCGGCCATCATCCCTCGAACCGTCATAGATTGTGCCGCCGCGGAGGAGCAGGTCGGCGTCAACGGCCAGACACTGGCTTTCCAGTCCTACGAAAATACCGGCGAGGAGCAGAAGGCTTGTGATCCAACGGGCAGCGTTGGAGAACGTGGTGCGGGTCAACCGTTGCATTCTTAGGACCTCCAATCGTGGATGAGTGGAAGGGGGAACGTGTTGTGGAAGACGAGGCGTCTCAAGTGTAAGGGAGGGCGAGGGCGGGGTCTATATGGGGACGTGATTTGGTCCTTGGAGTGCGTGCGACTTGTCGCCGCTTTCTTTTCATGGCGTCGTTGAGAAAGGTGGGGCGTTGTCGCAAAAAGCCATCTCAGCGAAAGGAAAGCGATGACAAGTCATACGCACTCCAAGGGGGCGGCAAGGCTTGTGAGGGTCCGCCGGTTTGCGTGCCGTCCCCCCGTCAAATAGACTGAGAAACTCGGCTTGCTCCCATCCCCCCCTCCACCCTGGCGCCCACGACCATGACTCGCCGACTTTCTCGATCGATCCTGCTGGTTGCCGTCGCAACGTTCGGTTCCATTCCGCTCCAATCGCTCTCTTCCGCGGAGAAGGAAGAAGCCGCGGCGTTTGCTCCCCAACAGGACAAGCTGCCCGTTGCCGCACCGGAAGACGCGACGGTGCTTTTTGACGGCAAGACGAATCGCTTCCTGAGCATGGCGGGCGGAGCGATCAACTGGCCCATTGAAGACGGGGCGCTGCTGTCGACGCGAGGCAATGTCCGCGCCAACCACCTCGTCTCACAGTTCCATTTCCGTGATGCCGACATCCACGTGGAGTTCATGCTGCCCGAGGGATCCAAAGGGAACAGCGGGATCTACATCCACGGCAACTACGAGATGCAGATCTTCAACTCCCACGGCAAGGCCGACCCAAGCACGGGCGACATGGGAGGAATCTACGCCTTCGCGCCACCGCTGGCCAATGCGGCCAAACCGCCCGGCGTGTGGCAGGTCTACGACATTCGCTACCGGGCGCCGCGTCGGAACGCCCAAGGAGAGATCGTGGAGGAAGGCTCCATCACGGCCTGGTTGAACGGTGTCAAGGTCCAGGAGAACACGCGGTTTGGCGAGCCCCGTTCCCACTATCACCCGTACCGCTACGGGACCACGCCGTATCTTCAGAAGATCTCGGAGCAGCAGAAGAAGACGATGACCGGCCCCGTGTTTCTGCAAGATCACGACGCCCCCGTCCGCTTCCGCAACGTGTGGGTCCGTCCGCTGGACGACAAGGCGTTTTTGTATACGCCGAAGGCGGAGTAGAGGGAGAAACGGACATGGCCCCAAAAATAGGGACCAACACTCGAGGGCATCTGGCGAACTGCTGCTGCGAATTCCGTCACCGCAGATGGAGCAAGAGCACCATGGCGAACCCGTACGAGTCACCCCGAGCGAATGATCTGAAGTCACACCGGCCCGGTTTTCCAGCTCGGCTTGCGTTCCTGGTTCTCGGCAATCTGCTGATTACTGCAGGGACCGTCAGTTTCTCTGCGGTGGCGCAGCATTATCATCATGAATACGGGAAGGCTCACGAAGCTACTTACCTCGGATCGCGAATTTCGCCCGAACCACTTTTCCAACGAGCCGGATACGCGACGGGCGCCGTTTTTCTCATGTGCGTGGTGGCATTGATCAGTGCACTCTGGACCAGACATCCCATTTCATTTGTCACGTTGCTTCTTTCCACAGGCATTCTCGTTTACACCATGCTGCAAGTTGGCGTCCGGCATTGACTCGCTCTTGTCTGCTCTCTCATGGCCAATGACAGGACGCATTCTGCGAGTTGAACTGGCAGGGCCTGGGACGAATCAGGATTCCGTGCGACGTGCGGAACCTACTGGGAGGGCAGGGGGCCACGACGTTTTTCTGCCGCGTTTCGTTCGGGCAGCCTTCCCTCTTATCAGCTGCAAGTCAACTCGAACCTGTAACGGGCTCGAAGTTCCTGCGTTAGAAGGGTGGTATTCCACTGATCGGACTTCGATTCTCTGAGAGGGAAGACCGTATGCCCCCCCGACTGCTGCACACTCCAGTCCTGTGCCTGATTGGCCTCCTTATTGCCCCCGGCCTTGGAACGCAAGCCGCCCAGCCCGATCAGCCACCCCCTCCCTGGCGAATCGAGCTTGCCGAACAATTGGAGCAACTCTCGGGCAAACCGCTTCTGATGACGGCCCAGGTCTGGTGCAGCTCGATCACAAATCGGCACGGGCCCTTCCTGCAACCGGTCGACGGACTGGGCACCCCCGTAGCCGCCTTCGCGCCTCGCGATGAGATCACTGGCTGGCGCAATCGCTTGAGAGGCGAGATCGGGCGAAATGACCGCTATCGCATCGGCTACAAACATCCGCCTCTCTCGCAGGCCGAACTGGTCCGCTGGCGCGAGCAGCTCGGTCTCGATCCCGGCCGCCCACTCGACCGGTCCGGAGAACAATTGCCCTTTGCGGAACTGGCCGAGCACACACCCTATCTGATCCTCTCGTTCAACACGGGCACACTCCCCGCCGATTGCCACACGTGGCCCTCTTTCGTCCTCACCGTCTTTACCGATACGGGAGAATGCTTCTACCACCGATTCCAGAAACAGGCGGACGATCAGCCCGCAGTTCGGCTCCGTCGCGTCCTCTCCACGGAGCGACTCGAGCCCATTCGGCGGTGGCTCCAGACCGTCGCCCCGCATTCCGTAGCTTTCTTCAAACCCGGGCGCGTTGGAATCAAACCCACGACCGGCTGGCTCACCTGGCGAACCCCCGAGTCGATCGGCATGATGCACCTGCCCTCCGAGCGAGCCGGCGGCCTGATACCCCTACTGGTCGAACTTGACCCGCTCTTCTGGAACGATCCGAACAGCCTTCCCGCAGAACGGGACCCCGCCGATTGGCTGGCTCGCAACGTTGACGGAAAGTGGGTCGACGCGGAAGAGCCGAGACACCTCGGCCGGCCGGTGCCGGGCGGGAACAGATACACCTACACTTTCCGAGGAAGCGACGACCCCGACAAGGCCTGGGGCCAACTATTCCTCATGCGTCCCACCGATCCCACCCGCCGACCGCAATTCTACCTTTCCAACGATCGCGCCGACCCGACTTGGCGTGCCGAAGTCATTCGCCCTGCGACTGCCGAATATGTGCGGCTTACCGGAAACGAGTTTGCCCTTGCGGTCAATCTGAGCGAACTGCAATACGCCGTGATCGTCGATCCGGAGGACCCCGACCGGAAGTTCCGCTATCACCCCATGCCGCCGCCCTGCCGGGCCCAGGTCTACGCCTACATAGACGGACGGGGCAAGCGGATCTTCAACGAGCCCTTCTACACAGTCACGCCGACCTATCTCGACCGCTGGTATGCCGAGCAGCGTCGCTCCTTGTGCGTACTGATGCGACGCCGCGTGTACATCCAGCGTCCCATGTTGACCAACTACGGTGATCTGTCAAACCGGCAAGGCCCGCGTCTGGTCGAGGCGCGCGTGTACGACGAGAAAGAACGCGCCTTCCGAAAATTCCTCCCCCTCGAACCCATCTGCCGCAATGATTCCTACACCGCCATCGACGAGTACATCTCGGAAGTCCTCGCGTCTCAGCAGTAGCAACTTCAGGTGTAGGGTGCGTCTCGACGCACCAAGTAGCGTCAACGACGTTTCCTGCCGTAGGTTGACTCTCCCGAGTCGACCATTGGACTGCCGAGCGCTCTCCAACTCTCAGCCGAGCTCCCCCACTGGGTGGCCCGGATGTTTCTCCCGCAAATGTCGTTGCCACTCCATTCGGCAATGCCGGGGAAACGTCCGGGCGGCGAAGCCGCAAGAGGAGATCCCTTCGAGGCCTCACTCCGCTGGGACGGAAACTAGCGTCAACAACGGTCTCACTCCGTGCGTCGAGACGCACCCTACGGGTTGAATTTGCAAACCGCGTGACGATCCGGGGTTCCGTGCGGCGCCCGGAACCTACTCGGGTTGGTGCCACAACGATTGCCAGTAACGGCGATCCACGGCGTAGGGGTCAGTCACCGAGTCGACGGTCGTGCCGGTGGGAAGAACGCCGTAGTCGATCATCTCGCGAACATACTGCGGCCGGGGACGAAAATCGGGCATGTCGAAACGCTTGATCTCGTCGAGGTTCCTCTTGCCAGCAGCGGCCATGGCGACGAGCTTCTGATAGTCCCCGTCGGACCTGTCGGCGAAGACCTGAACCGGATCCCCGTCGCCATTCCGGCAAAGCCCGAGACCGCCGGCAGTGGTTGCCAGGGGAGCCAGGGCGATGAGGGACTTCTCCGGACGACTCAGGTTGAACATGAGGTGGCGGCTGAACTGGAGCCGCGGGTCGTGAATGTCGAAACGCCAGAAGGAGATGCCGATCTCGTCGCTCATCGACTTCGGCAGGTTGTCTTCGCCCTGATGGCAACCGGCGCAGCGACGCTTGATCACCTCGGCCCCAGCCTGGGTTGTGGGCCAGTCCGTGTCGGTATTGACGAGCTGGTTCTGGGCGTAGCCGCCAATGGAGCCGCAGCCCAGGGCGGCATAGGTGCCGGGGTAGGGGGCGCCCACCTCGATCCAGAGCCGCAGCATCTTCTTTTCGTGGTCGGTGGCCTTCACCCCGTAATGATCGCCGTCGAGCATGTTCAGAATTCGGCTGGCCGAGGAGCCGATGGTTCGCGGGGCATAGTTGCTCTCGGCCTTGTCGCGGCCGTCGACGAACAGTTCGCGGACGGTCATCGTCACGTAGGAATGGGAGAACATGGGTCCCCGGTCGCCCGTCAAAATCACCCCGCCCGCATAGGGGCCGCCGCGGTCGGTCTTCTCGTAGCCGTGGCAGTCGGTGCAAAGTCGGTTGAGAATGGGCTGGATGTCGCGGGGGTAGTCAAACACGTCGGGGCAATCGTCGATCGTTTCGATCGTGCTCACCCGGCGTTGCATGGCCAGGGCCTCACCGCCGGGAATGAAGGTCTTGTTCCGCTGTTCGTGGCAGCCGACGCAGCCGGTCACCTCGCCGGGTCGAACGGTCAAGAAGCTCTGCATCCGCTTGACGGCCATGTCGTTTTCGTCGAGGGCCACGAAGAACAGGCTCCGCATGGCCGGCAGTTCGACGTGGGCCGAGCCGTCGGCTTCGACAGGCACCGTACCGAGGACGCGTTCGAGGGTGAAGGAGCCGCCGTAGGTGAGCGGGTCCATGCCGCCGGTGAAGTTGATCGGCTTGGGCAGGGCTTCGAGCACGAGCAGTTTCTTGATTTCCCCACGCTCGACGTCCGCCATGTTGCGGCCTTCGTAGACGTCCATAAGCACGAGGCGACCCGTTTCCATTTCCGGGCGGACTCGGGCGGGGATGGCGCGTTCTCGAGGTCGTGCGATGAGCGGGCGTGGTTCGTGGCAGCGGAATCCGGCCTTCGCTTCTTCGCGAGAGAGCGTGAAGATCGGCTGGATCCGCCCCGCGTCGTCCATCAGCACGATCTTCTCCGCGTGCGCCGCCATGAAGGCCTTTGAAGAAAAGCCCCAGGGGTCGCGAAACTCGGCGGTTTGGCTGATCGGCGTGGCAAGCCCCTGCTCGTCGGGTCCGCCGGAAGGATCAACAACCGTGATTGTTCCCTCGTGCTCCCGCCGTCCATGACCTGGCGAGAAAATGGAGACAATCTTCTTGGTGCCCTCGATCGGCTTGGCGTCGATCATCAGGGTGCTGGGGTGCATGTTGCCGTAGTAGACCATTTCCCCGGTTCCGTCCGGGTTGGCAGTCCACAGGTGGTGGTAGTCGACCTGGGAACGATCGATGTACTCCCAACGCTGGTAGAGAATCCGACCGTCGTGGAGCGGCCAGGGCGTGTTGTCGTGTTCCAGGTTGGCGGAGATCGCGTGGATGTCTTCGCCGTCCGGCCCGCAACGGTGGAGAACGGCCACCTTGGTCAACCAGCAGTTGACCCAGCGCTTGCAGCGGCTCGAAACAAACACAAGGTCGCCGTCGGCCAGGTAGGTCGGCTCGATGTCGTCGTAGGGCCCGTCGGTCAACTGGCGCAGGCCCGTGCCATCGACATTGATCTCGTAGAGGTGGTAGTACTCGGTTCCGCCGGGGCGGTAGGAGAAGACGATCCGCTCGGCATCGTAGTGAACCTGCGGATCGCGAACGGCGCCGGCCTCGTCTTCCAGCAGGACCTGAACCTTGCCGGTCTTCAGATTCATGCGGCAAAGGCGTCCGCCGTCCTGGTAGGTGATGCGGTTCTCATCATCGGCATAGTAACCGAAGTTCGCATACCAATGCCCGTCGAGTCCCGGCTTGCGAACGGCGAAAACGATCTCCTCCACGCCGGCCATGGGACCTTCGGAGAAGGTGCTGAGCAGATCGGGCGGTTGGGGGGCGCCGATCGGCAGAGGCTTGTTGTCGTGGGTAAGGGCCACGTAGTCATAGAGGATCCAACTTTGGTCATCCAGGCGGACCGAGATGGCATTCTCCCCGTTCTTCAACTCTCCCGCCGGGATTTCGAAGATCATCGTTTCGGGATTGCCCTTCTGCCTCGGGTCAAAAACAACCTCCATCGCCCCGGTGGCCGGGGCCGTCTGGGCGGGCAGCTCCGAGCCGTTGACGCAAACCGTCACCTTCGAGCGTTCCGAACTATGGGCCCCCGCCAAACCAAGAAGCAGGTAGACGGGCTTGCCGTCGCCGGCTTTCTGGTTGAAGCGGATCGTGAAGGGATGGGCACTCGAACCGGCCCACTTGTCGCGGTGGGCCGGATGGACGAAGGGCCAGTCGCTGGGCCGGTTCTTACCAATGGTGTATTCGACCGAATCACCGAAGACGCGGGAGAAGGCGGCATAACCTTCCCCCACCAAGGCAAACTCCGACGCGAATCCGTCCGGATTGCCGATGCAGAACAACGGCTCGCTCGCCGAAGCCGGCAAGCCCAAGCCCGCAGCCACGAGAATCAACGCCAGCCCGCTTCGCTGTACTACGCTCCGCTTCATCGGGTTGCCTCCGAGCCCTTGATCGTATCCAGAGGGGATAAGGTAGGATGGCTCATAGTTTACCATCCGGGGGGGCTGGAGGCAAAGATCAACAGTGTTGATGGCGTCCGGCGTCGGACGTGGTCAGGAAATCACACTTCCTTCACTCGCCTACTGAAGATTTGGATGACTGAGGCGGGCTGACCGGGGGTGTCGCAGGTAATCGGAGATCGCTCAAGGAATTCCTCACGGAGGCACAGAGGCACGGAGTTGAATAGGAACGGGATTACAGCCTCAATCGTACAGACGAATTCTGTCAAGAAATAGCTATCCACGACGAGCAGTTATTTCGGCTCCGTGCCTCCGTGCCTCTGTGAGAAATTCTGCTGAAGTGGTTCGCTCTGGCGCCAGCCTACCTACTAGCCTACACCTCGGCCCCGACGCCAACGGGCGATCGGTTCAACACGGGGATGGCGTGTTCGTCGTCGGCCGTGTGGAGGACGAGCAGGCAGTCGTCGTCGCGGTCCAGGGCGGTGGCGTAAACGTGGCAGATGTCGATGTCTTCCCGTGTGAGGGCGTCGGAGATGTGTTTGAGAATGCCCGGCTTGTGGGGCAGTTCGAGGAAGATGGCGTTTTCTTCCTGGGGATCGTAGCCTCTGTCGATCAGCGACTCCTTGGTGCGGAGAAGGTCATCGGTCACGAGCCGAATGACACACTCTTCGCCGTTGACGATTCCACAAATCGCCAGAATGCTGACTCCTTTTTCGGCCAGCAGTTTGGAAACTTCGAAGAGCAGGCCGACGCGGCTCTTCATTCGCAGAACGATTTCCTTTCCTTGTCTTGCCTCCAACATCGTTCGTCCTCCCTTGGCTGGGCGTATCACGTGTCTATTGGAAACGAGGCCAAAGCCTCCAGGACAGACTAACACCCCGTTGAACAAGTAGGTCACCGCTCGCCGAGCGGGACCATGAAGCGGAGCAAACGTGGCCAATTCAGGGCCCGTTTGACCCACAACCGGTGTTCCGATGGTGTGCAGCCGAGCTATTCAACGGGCTGTTAACACCCGAAATTATCTACGAAGACCGCCTTGCGTCCATTCCCCCGGCAGTAGGTAACCATCCGTGGTTGCCGAAAGGGGCGAGAAAGCATAGACTCCAACGACAGCATTCCCCCCTCAGGTGAGGCCCTTCGCAAAGCAGAGGTGGTTTTCTTGTCCGATTTTCAAGCCCCATTGCGTGATATTGCCCGATCGCCCCTGTATTGGCTTCTGGCGGCAATGCCGGTTGCCGTTGTTCTGGAACTGGCCGGTGCCGGCGGGCTGTGGGTATTCGTGGTCTCCTGCCTGGCGATCATTCCCCTGGCCGGACTGATGGGCCGGGCAACGGAAAACCTGGCCGAAACCATGGGAGCCGGCATCGGGGGCCTCCTGAACGCCACATTCGGCAATGCGGCCGAGTTGATCATCGCCCTGATCGCCCTTTCCAAGGGGCCCGAAATGTACCCGCTGGTCAAGGCCTCGATCACCGGCTCAATCATCGGCAACGTGTTGCTCGTGCTCGGCCTCTCAATCCTCGTCGGCGGCCTCCGCTATCCCCGGCAGCAATTCAACCGAACGGCGGCCGGAATGGGGGCCACCATGCTTGCCCTGGCCTCGATCGGCCTGATCGTGCCGACGCTCCACTTCTACGTCGCCCGGGCCGGCGCGGAGGCCTCCGGCCAGGCCCACAGCCTGGAAACGCTCAGCGAAGAGATCGCCGCGATTCTGGCCGTCATCTACATCCTCAGCCTCGTCTTCTCTTTGCGAACCCATCGCCATCTCTTCTCCGGACCGGAGGCGGAAGCTCACGGGGCGTCGGCGGGACACGAGCCGGAGTGGAACCGCAAGGTGGCCGTCACGATCCTGCTGGCGGCTACGGTGGGCGTCGCCTGGATGAGCGAGATGCTGGTCGGCTCGGTGGAACATGCGGCCGAGTCGATGGGCATGACCCGCGTCTTCGTGGGCGTGATCGTGGTGGCCGTGATCGGCAATGCGGCCGAACACTCCACGGCGGTGCTCATGGCACTCAAGGACAAGATGGACCTGGCCTTCCACATCGCCGTGGGAAGCGGCATGCAGATCGCGCTGTTCGTGGCCCCGACCCTCGTATTCGCCAGCATGCTCATGGGCCACCCCCACCCGCTGGACCTTCACTTCACGGCCCTGGAAGTGATTGCGGTCACGTTGTCGGTGGCCGTCCTCGCATTGGTCGCTTCCGACGGCGAGTCGCACTGGATGGAAGGTGTGATGCTGCTGGGCGTTTACGCAATCTTCGCCCTGGCGTTCTACCATCTGCCCGAAGCCGGCGAAGCAGTGCTTGAGGCAGCCGGGCATTGATGGCTCGAATCCGCGACATCGCAGAACCCTGCCCAATGGCAACGCCCAATCCCTACCAGTCGCCCAAGACCGGCGCCGATGAACCGGCTGAAAACACTCGCAGCAGGCTCACTCGTTGTCTCTGGATTGGGGCAGGTTTCCTGATCGGGTTTTGGATCAAGGGACTGCGGTGGGGCGAGAAGGACATGGCTCTCCTGGCAGTTGCATCCATCATGGCTGTTCTTGGCCTTGTCGGATACTCCATCACGTTTGCTCGCAAACGTGCCCGATGTGACGGGTAACGCAAGCTTGGCCGCACCCTACGTCATGGCGGAAATCGAACCGTAGGGTGGCGCCAGAGCGGACCACTTGAACACGCCCGAACCAACCGCTCCGCTCGCCACTTCCCAGAGCCCCCAACGGCCGGCACGCGAGCGGCGGCCCACCATAGGCAGCGTCCCATCCCAGCGCATTTGCATTGCTCCGCTCGGCCCCAGCGCTGCAATCCACAACCGCCGGTTGTCGCTTGGGGAGTGCTGACGTTGTATAATCGCGGCAGGCTATCGCTGTCTTGACAGTCTTTTTCCAAAGAGTGATACGACCATGATTTGCAAGAATGCGCTGAATCTCACCCGTCGCGGGATCCTGATATGGCTGGCCGCGGCCTTGCTAGGGATGACGCCGGCAACGGGGACGCTCTCCGCCGAAACGGCGCCCTCCGTCAACGAATCGGCTCGCCAGATTCCCGTGGTCGCGTCGGTCGACGTGCTCGTCGTGGGCGGCAGCACGGGCGCGGTTTCGGCGGCAACCGCGGCGGCGGAATCGGGAGCAAGCGTTTTCCTGGCGGCGCCCCGTTCCTACCTGGGCGACGACATGACGGCCACGCTGCGGGTATGGCTGGAGGACGGCGAGACGCCCGAGTCGCCGCTGGCCAAGACGCTGCTGCACGATCCCGGCCCTCAGAGGGCGCGACCGAGCGTGCACCGGATGCCGTTCACCTACTCGACGGACCGGCCCAGTGCGGAACTTCATGCCGACACGAAGACGCCGAGCCGGCTGGCAGACCTTGCCTGGGGCGACGCGACCCGGCAGAGCGTTCAATATGACGACGACGTGAACATCCTCGTCGATCTGGGCGAAGCGAAGGACGTGGCCGGTGTGCACGTGTGGAACTACACGCGGGGAGGCTCTGGCGGCTTCGGCGTTCGCGACATCACGGTTTCGACGAGCAATGATCGAGAGAACTGGAGCGAGGCGTTCGTCCTCAAGCCCACGGCCAAAGACCAGATCGGCGACACGATCGAGAACCTGGCCGGGCGACTCGAAGGCAAGACCCGCTATCTCAAGCTGGCCGTTCGCAAGGCCCCGAAAGCCACCAGGATCCTGCTGGGCGAAATCGAAGTGCTTCGTCCCGCTCCCGACGGAACCGAAGAAGAACCCCTGCTGCCGCCTTGGCCGCGTCCGATGCACATCAAACGAACTCTCGACCAGGCCCTGCTCGATGCCGGCGTGGAGTTTCTTTACAACTGCTATCCGACCGACATCCTCACCGACACCGCGGGCCAGCCCTGTGGAATCGTCATGGCCAACCGGGCCGGACGACAGGCAGTGGTCGCCAAGACGATCATCGACGCCACGGACCGGGCCATGGTGGCCAGGCTGGCCGGTGCGGAGTTCCGCCCTTATCCCGCGGGACCGCAGACCTTCAAGCGGGTGGTCATCGGCGGCGCAGTGCAGACGGCGCCCAACATGACGGCCCGCGTGATCAAGCCCGCCTATGTGGGCCCCGTGCGCAGTTCGAAAGACACGGGAGAGTACCCGATCATCGAGTACACGCTCCGCCTGCCCATGACGGCCGACACCCAAGCGTCGTGGTCGGCGGCCGACCACCAGGCGAGAACACTGACGTACGATCCGGGCCAGCAGTTCACCTCGGACCAGCTCTACCAGGTGCCGCCCGACGCGATGATCGGACGGACAAGCAGCAAGGGCGAGTGGTCGACGGCCGAGGCCGTGCCAGTGGACGCTCTTCGCCCCAAGGCGATTGATGGCTTGTATGTCCTGGGCGGGTGCGCCGATGTACCGCGTTCTTGCGCCGAGAAGCTGACGCGTCCGCTGGCCCTGATCGACCTGGGCACGAGGCTCGGAAAGGTCGCCGCAGCGGAGGCGGCAGGTTCGCCTGTCCCGAAGAAACCTCATTTGGCGGGCGAGCCAACCAAGTCGCCCCTCGCGGCCGGCGACGTTCGGGAATTCCTGGACGGCACGCGGCCCGTGGAGACTTACCCAATCGTGGATCAAGACGCCCGAGCCTTGCCCGTGCTGGGACGCTACGACGTGGTCGTCATCGGCGGCGGCACGGCCGGCGCCCCCGCGGGAATCGCGGCCGCCCGTCAGGGCGCCAAGACGCTCGTGGTCGAGGCCCTTTGGGGCCTGGGCGGCGTGGGCACGACCGGCGCCATCTCGAACTATTGCCAGGGCAATCGAGCGGGCTTCACGGCGTCGCTCGGCGACGGCAACTCCTGGAAGATCGAGCCGCGGATGGAATTGTGGCGCAGGTCTCTCCTTGAAGCCGGCGCCGACGTCTGGCTGGGCACGATCGGCTGCGGCGCCTTCGTTGGCGGTGAGCGGGACAATCAGGTCCTCGGCGCCGTCGTCGTCACGCCGCTCGGACGGGGCGTGGTGCTGGCCGACGTTGTCATCGACGCCACGGGCAACGCCGACATCGCCGCGGCCGCCGGCGTTCCCTGCGACTACACCGACGCATCGGAATTCGCCATGCAGGGCACGGGCCTGCCGCCGCGCCAACTCGGGGCGGCCTACACGAACACGGATTACACCTATACGGACGAGACCGACCTGGTCGACGTGTGGCACCTGTTTGTCTACGCCC
Source organism: Thermoguttaceae bacterium (assembly GCA_963674575.2). Taxonomy (GTDB): domain Bacteria; phylum Planctomycetota; class Planctomycetia; order Pirellulales; family Thermoguttaceae; genus JAAYAY01. The sequence continues at coordinate 224,338 of CAXXQT010000003.1, read as the reverse complement.
GGGAGAAGTTCCAAGGAGCCTTTGACCTGGGCCAGCTTGTCGACACGCGGGAGCGACGCCAGATCGAGGGAGATTTCAAGCTCTCGATCCTCGACCAGATCTCAGGACGGACCTTCCCCGACACGATCGCCAAGGCCTACACGAGCTACGACACCCACGGCTACATCATCGATCCCTACCTGCTCCTGCGGCACCCCCTGCGGCAGAAGTTCACCAGCTACATTCCCTACCGCTGCCTGCTGCCGCGAGGTTTTGAAGGTTTGATCGTGACGGGGATTGGACTGAGCGCCCACCGCGACGCCCAGCCGATCGTGCGCATGCAGCCCGACGTGCAGAATTTCGGCTACGCTGCCGGCGCGGCCGCGGCCATGGCGGCCGGCGAGGACGTGGGAGTGCGCGAGATTGACATCCGCAAGCTCCAACGGCACCTGGTCGAGATCGGCATCATTCGCGAAGAGGTTCTCCAGCATACGGATTCCTACCCCCTGCCTACCGATCGAGTCGAAAAGGCCGTCGACACCTTGTTGGAAGACTACCGCAGCCTGGCGATCATCCTCAGCCACAGCGACACGGCCCTTCCCCTCCTCGAAGACGCCTATCAGAAGTCGGACGGCGAAAAGAAGATCGCCTACGCAAAAGTGCTCGGGATGATGGGCAACGCCACGGGCGCAGAAACGCTCATCGCCGAGGCCAACCGGTTCGACCGCTGGGAGACGCCGCCGGCATGGAATATCGGAAGCGATCATCCCGAAGCCACCATGGTGGGTTGGGGAATGAGCCACCTGGACAACACGCTGCTGGCCCTGGGTCGCTCCGGCAGCCCCGAAGCCTCGCCCGCGGTGCTGAAGAAGCTGGCCATGCTCGGGTCGACCAATTCCGTGAGTCACTACCGGGCTGTGTGTTCGGCCCTGGAGTGGATGGGGGATCCCCGCGCCGCCGAGCCGCTGGCCCAATTGCTGCAGAAACCGGGGATCGGGGGTTATGCGGCCACTTCGATCGACCAGCGAGCGGCCTCCCACTCGACTCGATCCCAGGCCACCCGGGAGTTGATCATCGCCCGGGCCCTTTATCGCTGCGGCGACTGGAAGGGGCTGGGAGAAAAGACGCTCCGAGGTTACAGTAAGGACCTCCGAGGGCATTTCGCCCGCCATGCCAAGGCGGTGCTGGAAGCCGGAAAGGACTATCGGCCGAAACCGTAGCGTCTCCTTCCCTTCTGCGGTTCCTTGTTCGATATTCGATATTCTGCGGTTAATTGAACAGGGCAGGAACAGGAGTTAACGAAGAGAACAGAGGCTTTCTGCTGCCGCGTAGCGGCATAATTTGAGTAGCCGGGGGTGGAGCGCAGCGGAACCCCTGGGTTCAAAACCGTGAGCGCCATGCCGCGTAGCGGCATCACAACCGACCAAGCACCTGGTGACCACCGAATGCCCCGTGTCGTGCCACTACGTGGCACATTGATGATTTGCCGGAAAGCCCAGGGGTTGAACCCCCCTGGCTCCTCACATGACGCCACTACGTGGCGACCTCGTCCCCGAACCACCATCGAAGTTGCCTCTACACGGAGTCTCCCATGAGAAAACAGACCTTGTTTCGCTTTTCTCTTCTGGCCGCCACGGCTGCCTGCTTGACTGTGGCAACCGCTGCTTCGGACGCCATGGCCCAGGGCGGCAGCCTCTCGGGGCTGACCCAGTGGGAAGAAGGCCGGAGCATGCGAACCGGCTCGAACGTGTGGATCGAAGACGACATGTACGACGGCGAAAACAACTTCGATCGCCCCGACCGGATCGAGGCCGGCGAGACCTACGTCATGGCCGACCTGGAAGGGCCGGGCGTGATCACCCACATCTGGCTCACCTTCCTCCAGGAGCCCCACTTCTGGGTCCGCGACGGCGCCGCCGATCCCCAGGAAATGCTCATTCGCATCTATTGGGACGGCCGGGAAAAACCGGACGTGGAGTGCCCCGTGGGCGACTTCTTCGCCAACTGCTTCGGCAAGCGGATGGAAGTGATCAGCGTGCCGGTGATCGTCGAGGACGCCGACTCGTACAACTGCTTCTGGCACATGCCCTTCCGCAAGTCGGCCCGCATCGAAATCGTCAACCAGAGCAAGAAGCCGATCCGCAAACTCTACAACAACGTGGACTGGATCAAGAAGAAATCGATCCCTGAAGACACCATGTATTTCTGCGCCCAGTACCGCCAGGAATACCCGGCCCAGAACGGCAAGGACTACCTGGTACTCGACGCCGAGGGAAAAGGCTACTACGTGGGCACCGTCTACGCCGTCCGCACCCGGAGCCCGTCGTGGTTCGGCGAAGGCGACGAGAAGATCTACATCGACGGTGAAGAGAAGCCCTCGATCCGCGGCACCGGCACGGAGGACTATTTCCTTTCCGCCTGGGGCCTGAAGAAGAACAGCACGCCCTATTTCGGCGTGCCCTACCTGAACCATACCGAACGCATCGTCGGCCAGATGACCTGCAGCTACCGCTGGCACGTCCACGACCCGCTCGTCTTCAACACGGGCATCCGCGTCACTTTCGAGACCTTCGGCTGGATGTCGCCCGACGAGAACAAGGAGCACAAGGCGCACAGCTGGAACGAGCGGGAAGACGACTTCACGAGCGTGGCCTTCTGGTACCAGATGGGCCCGACGAAGAAATTCACCGAGATGCCCTCGGCCGAGGAGCGAAAGCTCCCGAGCCTGGAACGGGTCCTCGTGTGGGGCAAGGAGGCGCTCGAAACCAAATCGCACGGACCGGGAAAAGCGAAGATCCAGGAAGGGGCGCGCTACCTGCAGTCGGGCGGCCAGCTCCTGCTCCAACCGGAAAAGCAGGAAGACGGCTGGGTCGAGTACACCTTCGAGGTCAAGGAGAAGGAGCCCCTGCGGCTGCTCGTGGAAATGACGCGGTCCTATGACTTCGGCGTCTGGCAGCCGATCCTCAACGGCGTGAAGATCGGCGAGCCCCTCGACTTCTATCGCGAAGAGCCGGACCTGTGGGAGTTCCACCTCATGGACTTCTGGCCCGAGCCCGGCAAGTACACGCTGCGTCTGGAATGCGTCGGCAAGAATCGCGACTCCACCGGCTACGGTCTGGGTTGTAACTCCGTCCGCCTCCGTGAACGCCGCCCCCGAGTGAAAGCCTTCGGCTACGACAAGGACAAGGACTGGCGCAAAGAGCAGCTACTCTACGAGTAGACCCGAGTGACGTCGGGTAGCCCCGATGATTTTCCGAGTCCGATCTTCCATCTCGGTTGACAAAGCCGGAAAATCGTCGGGGTGGCGAAGCCACAAGAGGATGTACATCCCCCATTCCACGGCCCCCGGGTAGCCCCGATGATTTTCCGAGTCCGATCTTCCATCTCGGTTGACAAGGTCGGAAGATCGTCGGGGTGGCGAAGCCACAAGAGGACCGGTCGGCCCTGCTCGACCGCGAGGCCCCACCGGCCCGTACGTTACTCGCTCCCCGCCTGAATCGTAATCATCCGCAAGGTGGAACGCACATATTCGTAGTGGACTGAACAATTGCCGTACTCGAAGCGAATCCAGTCCCTCTCTTCCCCCATGAAGTCCGCCTTTCCCTCCGTTGTGCGTATGCCGTTGTCTTTCCCATACTGGCGGGCCTCGACCTTCGACTGAAATCTCTTCAGTCCCCCATCACCTTCATCAAACGGATTGAAGCAGTTGACTTCCATCGGTTGTATGAACAGCGTCTTGAGAACCTGCTTCTCGTCGAAGACGAACTGCAAACCTAAATCCGGGATCTCTGCATGGTACCTGTCGGGCGCACCCTCTTGAATACGGTCGTATTCATACACAACCTGAACATCATGCGTTTCAAAGAGATCGCACAGAAGCTTGTTTTTGAGGTCTATTCCAAGGAGGTCAAGGTATTTCATGTTCCCTCATGTCAACAGTCTTCCGCCATCGGGGTGCGGCGTTGGCAGCACAATTGTCTTTGGCAGCGGACCGTCCAACTGAAATGGAATCGCGCCCGGAAGCGTCATCTGCACGCCGCCCGCGCCGTAGGGTGCGATCTTTCTCGGACCAATCCACTCTTCCCCATCCGGCTCGGTTGGAAGCCAACCGCCGGGCATGATCATCTGCAACTCGTGGTATTCCACTTCGTGACTTGGAAGATGGTGCCTGAACAGCCATCCGAAGGTGACCAATCCACCTCGTGCCGGATGCTCATGCTCATCATCGGGATGGCGCCACCAGCCACCGAGCCAGTCTTCGCCATACCCGCCGAGGATGCAGCATTCGTCCTCGGAGAACACCGGAAGATCCAGAATGTAGCCGATTTGCGCAGTAATTCCCGCCTGACGCTCCAATGGATGGGAGCGCAGCACGTCGTAGCCCCACTCGCCCTGTCCGGACCAGCGCGCAGTCACAATCCAATCGCCCGAGGGCGACACGGCGAACTCCTCGATCGCGCACCCCCTGGCAGTGACAGGCACAACAACCTCGTCAAGAATCCGCCGAGACCCCAGCGCTCGCCACACGAGCCGCTGGCCACGTTCAAGACACAGTTCGGGCTGCGACCCGCCCTTGCCTTCTTGTTTCCGAAAGAACCGCCACATTGCCTCTGCCAACTCTCCATTCTGGATGACTCAAATCGAAAACACGATGCTCGGAATCGCCGCCACGAGAAAGCACAAAAAGGCACGAAACACCTGCCGAGTACACTTGAACGTACCTGTCTCGTCTTTTCGTGTCTCTTCGTGTTTTTTGTGGTTCATCCGACCGAAACGTGCGCAGGTGCAAACTGTTGCATCGAAACAGGTTTCGACGCAGACTTTACGGGAACAAGGGAAGCCAGAGAAGAGGCACCGGTACTCCGCGGCAGAGTACCGGTGCCTCTTCTCTGATCAGCCTCGGCTCGATTCGGCGCTGGTCGGGCGAGCGCATTCTTGAATCGGATGAACCTTTTTTGTGGCTATTTCCACTCATAAGCGGGATAATCCCCTACGTTCCCGACCGCACCTTTCGCCAGCCGGTCTTCTCCAGAATTCCCCAGCAGTGATATTCGATTTCACCATTCTTCCGAATCCTAGCGCAGATCCAGGGCGTTCCGTATTCATCAACCTCGCAAATCCGCGACGGCCAGGTGCGTGCGATCATTGCCTCCATGAATTCAACCGACTCGAGAGGCACCGTTCGCAGAGGATCGTCCCATTCGTCCGGCAAACAGACGAATCTCACGCGGTCGCCAACCTGGAGCTTCTTGGGATTGGGCATCCGACTCCCGCCTCCACTATTTCCCGAATTCCGGTGCACGTGGTTCGTCCGTCATCTCTGCGCTACGGAAACTCGTATGACAAACTGATCAAGTCTCTTCAAGTACGCCTCCGTCACCCAGTTGTTATGCCCCACATTCTTGATGGCAACAAATTCCTTGGGCTCGTTGGCCGCTCGGAAGAGCTTCTGGCCCGAGCCGAAGGGAATCGTCCGATCCGCGGTTCCGTGACTTTGGAGCAATGGGCCGCGAAAGGCGGCGATTTGCGTTGCCGAGTCGAGTTTATCCCGCGGAACGAGCCAGGACAGTTTCGGATAGTGGACGTCGGCAACGTCTCGGAGCGAGGAAAAGGTGCTTTGGAGGATCAAACCTCGCGGGGGCGACTTGGCCGCCAATTGAACGACGATGGCCCCGCCCAGCGATTCGCCCATCAGGATCATTTCGGAGTCTTTGACGGACGCAAGCTCGCAAAGTTTCGCCCGGGCGGCCGTCGCGTCCTGAATCGCCCCTTCGACGGTGGGCGTCCCCTCGCTGCGTCCGTAGCCGCGATAATCGAACATGAAGACCGACACCCTCGCTTTCGACTGAAGATATCGCAACCAGGGTGCTCGCGACGCCACGTGCCCGGCGTTTCCATGGGCGATGAGCACCACGGCACGCGGCTTCTCGGCAGGGCAATACCATCCATGCAGTTTCGTCCCGTCTTCCGCCGCAAAGAAGACATCCTGGAACTCCAAATCCTCGGGCTTCCAATCACTGCTGGGGAATTTCGACGGGAAGAACAGCAGAAGTTCGTCGATTGACGGAGTGTTTGCCTTCGTTGCCGCCTCGGGCTGCGCCGGCTCCTGCCCGCAGCAGGGGAGCGCCGCAGCAGATCCGAGAACGGAAACAACAAGAAGAACCGTCGTGCGATGCATCGCAAAACACCTTCCGGGTTGCGGCGTATCGGCCTTGCTCAACCGAAAACACTCGCCGGCGTGTGCTTGCTCGCAAGCAGTGCTCAATGACAATAGACGGCCCACCCTATCTCCTCCTACGCCAGCGTCTTCCGTGCCAAGCCGGTTCTTTCCCACACCGCACCTTTGAATCATGTGCCCACTGCTTGCAAGCAAGCAGTGGCACACTCGTAGGATAGAGCCCCGATGCGCGGTGCGTCAAGCATTATGCATCACCCATGCAGGCAATGGTTCATCGGCCGTGCTCGGTCAGAATGCGGATCACTTCGGCATGCTTTCCTTTCCTGACAAGTTCCTTGGAATTGTCGATGTAGGATTGCATCATGTCGACATTCTCCATCGTCCGTTTCAGCATCTCCAACTGGTCGGCAGGCAAGTCCATGTGGGCGTATAGCTCATCGACGTCAACCTGGAATTCTTCATTCCTGAGATGCTCGACAACGTCAGGATCAGGGCCTTTCGCAACCGTCTTGGCCATTTCCAACGGGGTTTGGTTATGAATGGTGTCGCGCATGGACGGATCGGCGCCATGGTCAAGCAGAAGGCGAACCGTGGAAGGCTGGCCGCAGTAGGCCGCTTCCATCAACGGAGTTTCCGACGCATCGATCTCTTTCCTTCGATTAACATCCGCGCCGGCATCGATCAGCAGGCGGGCCTTTTCTGCCTGCCCGCGGGCCGCCGCCATGTGCAGCGGCGTGTAGCCGTTGATGCCGTTTCCGTGAAGGTCGGCGCCGGCGTGAATCAACTCGGCAACGATCCGTGTGGATTCATTCGCGTCCGATTCGATGGCAGTCAGAAGGCACGTGTACCCGTCGTCGACCTCCACATTCGGATCGGCGCCGTGCTCGAGCAGGAAACGCACCAATTCGAGATTGCCGAACGGGATCGCGGCAATCAGCGGAGTATCACCAAGACAATCTCGCTCGTGTACATAGTTCGAATCCTCGAGAGCCCTTTCGCGGATCGCGTCGAAATCACCGCGCCCGAGGGCATCCGAGGTCCATGGATTATCTGGGGTGCGGTGCGTCATTTGGAGAGTGTCCAATCTCGAGTTACATGGTCAGACGAACAAAAACCCTCGCCGCAAGGTCACGAACCAGGTTCTTCTTTCTCCCGATCCTCCTCCACACCCGCCAGCATAATCGCGTGCAGCCGAAACTCGTGCCCCGTGCTGGCCTTGTTCTTCTCGTCGAGCAGGGTGATCACGAGACGATGCCGGCCCGGCTTCAGATCTCGGGCGACAAGCTGGAATGGCGTGTACCCGCCCCAGTCGGCCCCGAACCAGGCGTCGCACTTCACCGGCGGCCCATCGTCCACGCGAGCCTCCGCCACGCCCATGGCGCCCTTGATCCGCCAGAACATGATGCTGACGGCCGACGCCTCGACCTCGAACTCGAGAACGCTTCCGGGCGTTTCGGTCCGCCATCCCGGCCCGAAGCGACCGGCATAAACGTGGTCGTCCAGCCTCTCCCAACCTCGGTTCACGACGGGCTTGATATCGTCGGCACTGAAAATGCGGACGTGCTCGAACACGTCGCTGATCATGGGCGCCGGCAGCGGCGGCGTCTCCGCAAGCTCGGCATCGCCCGGCAGATCTGCGAGCACCTTCTCGATCGCAGACGTAACAAGGTCTGCCGCGTATTGGTGGCCCCGGTCGTTGGGATGGACCTCGTCGGCTTCAATATCCTCCCACGCAAGCCGCCCCGCCTCGATCTCGGGCCAGAACGCGTCGCGGTAGCTCACCATGGTCAGCCCATAGTGGCGACCTACGGGAATGTGCATGCCCTGAACGTTCTGGCCATGCTTATTCATCATAAACAGCAGCATGACGGCCGGCTGGTTCGGCTGCTTGAGAATTTGCCGGACCATGCCTTCGAGGGTCTCGCTCGCCATTTTCGACCCGCCGTCGTTGACCGCATATTCGACGACAACCAGGTCCGGCCGACGCGAGATCAGGTGTTTGGCCGCTCGATGGGCTCCAATGTCCGACCCGGTCGCGCCAATCCCCGCGTTCACGAACTGGATGTCCGTCTTGGGAAACCGCTCGCGCCACCACTTGGCCACCAGGTCGCCCCACCGGCGATCCACTCGGCTTGCCCGCGCACCGGCCGTGATCGATCCCCCGATCACGCCAACCACAATCGGCTCGCCCCGACGTACCTTTGCCAGCACGTGCTCAAGCCGGGCCGTATCGCCCGCACTCACCACGCTCCGCTCGACGACACTCGGCTGGAGCGACCCCCGCGCCGCCGGCGCTTCTTCGGCCGCTCGCAGCGGTTCGGCAGAGTATCCGACCATCCAGAAGACCGTCATCAACACGGCCAGCGATCCCAGCGTCTTTTTGAGCATTGCACTCGACTCCTTGCCGGTCTTGTGGTGCAGGAGAGCCCACGGAAACTGCCGCCCTACGGCGCTTTCTCTGCGCCTTCCGTGTCCTCTGTGGTGACCTGCACGACGTTGCTGATCTGCACGTTCTTCACGAACTCCCTGCCCGATTCATAGGTGATCGGATCGCCGTCCGCCAGTGCGCGGATGACGCCTGAGATCGACGAATCGACCAGCGAGCCCGCGATCAGGACCGTGTGGCGTGAAGCGCTGCTGATATGGCTCAAGAGGAAGCGGCTCGTGTCGCCCACGGGGGTGACGCCTCCCCAGCGTGGATTGGCGTCTCCGATCTTGACGGTGGCCTTGCACGGGGCGTCAGGGGGCGACGTGTCGATCAGCCCGTCGAGGACCACGTTGTAGATCTTGAGGCCGCCGGCGTTCAAAAAGCGGACCACGTGATGCCTGCCAACGGAGTGGCCAGCGACCTGGCGGATGAAGATGTTGCGGATGTCGTCGATGCCGTCCTCGCGGCAGTTGGCGGCGCTCACCATAGTCGACGTATCCGTTCCGGCCACGGCCGATGCGTGGTTGATGTTGGTCAGGGCGAGAAGATCGTCGCCCGTGTGGCCCGTGAGACGCTCGATGTTGATATCGTGGCAGCCCTGACGCAGATCGAGACCGTCCTGGTTGAGGGTTGTCTCGCGAACGCCATCAATCAGCATCGAACCTTCCGAACTGAAATGGATATCGCACACCCGCCCGAAGCCGCACCGCTCCAGCGAAATCGCCCAGCAGTGCGAATCCTTGATGTGGAGATTCTCAATACTAAAATGCTCGACCGAGGCGAGCAGGATGCCGATGTTGCGCCAGTCGCCGGTCTGGCTCTCGCCTTCCTTGCCGGCATCGGTTCCGTAGGAACGTTTCCCCAAGGTCTTGGCGCTGTCGCCGGTCGCCCGGGGATGATCGGCGCCTTCCAGCAGGGCATGGCCCAGGCCGACGATGTGGACGTGCTCGATGGGCCGAATGTCGGTAATGCCCAGTCCGCAGTTGGCGCTGCGGATCATGTTGTCGCGACAGCGATCGGAGAGTTTCAGATGGCAATTGTCGAGAATCAGGGTCGTGTTGTCCCGAACGAGGATCGCCGAATCGAGAAGCCACAGGTCGTCCTGCCGGGCCTCGTTGCGACAGGGCACGACGACGGAGAGCCCCTTTTCCGAAGCGACGCGGACGGCCGCGTTGATTCGCTCCGAGTCGGTGCCCTCAAAGGAATTGGGAGAGACGGAAGACAGCGAGGCGACCACTTCCGCAGGCGGGGCGGCGTGGACGTGGGCAAGGGCGGTCGTGAACAGAGCGAGGGCCAGCAGCGTGGATTGTCTCATGGGACGGGGAAGGGTGAAGTTTGAAGAGTGAAGGGTGAAAGCAGCGGTGGCATCTTGCCGCCGTTGGCGTTCCGTCTCATCCTCGTATACTTCGCGGCGGCGTGTGCCTGCGACGGGTGCTTGTGACGCTTCTAGCCCCTCCCCGGCCCTCCCCCTCGCTCGCAAGCTCGCTGGGGAGGGAGGTTTCGGCTTGCCGACAGACTCACTTGGCCAGTTGAGCCTTGATCCACCTGAGCATGGGCGGGACGGCCGGTTCGACCATGCCGTGGCCGTAGCCTTGGATCTCGTAGAGGGTCACGTCCTTGTGGCCGTTGACCTTGAGCATCCGCATGAAGTAGGCGTTCTCCTCGTAGCGGCCGAGCATTTCCATTTCGCGGTCGCCGGTGATCAGGAGAATGGGCGGGGCGTCGGGCCGGGCGTGATAGAGGGGAGCGAAGTCGTCGACAACGGGCTGCTTCTGGGGAATGCCCCGCTCTTCGCGGACGGTCATGTGGGTGATCGTGTGCCCGCTCAAGGGGGCGAGCCCGGCGATCTGGTCGGCGTCGATGTCGTACTCGGCCAGCCAGCGTTTGTCCATTCCGAGCATGCTGGTGAGGTATCCGCCCGCCGAATGGCCGGAGATGAAGATCTTCTGGGGGTCGCCGCCGTACCGCTCAATGTTGCGGAAGGTCCAGGCCACGGCGGCGGCCGCATCCTGAAGGTAGACCGGGCACTTGATCTTCGGGTAGAGGCGGTAGTTGACCGGCACAACAGCAATGCCCTGGTTCTTGAGTCCCGAAGGAATGGAGCGATTGCCGCCCTTAAGTCCCCCGCCGTGGAACCAGACAATCGTGGCGAAGCCCTTCTGGTTCTCCGGATAGTAGACGTCCAGCTTGCAGCGTTCCCGCTGGTAGTCGGTCACGTCCGTTGCATCTGCCGGCACGTAGGAGATGTCGGCCTCGATCTGGTACGTGGTCTTCTCGGCGGCCGGGACGATCGCGCAAAGGGCGACGAGAGCCAAGACAGTCGGAACAATGCGATGCATTCCAATACTCCTGTTCGTATCAGTTCACGACCGCTTGGCTCTACAGCCTGCAGCCTACAGTCTCCACTCACTTCCGCTCGATGAGTTTCGCCATCTCTGCGGTAATCGGCATGACTTCAAAATCTTTGAAGAACATCTCGCAGTCGGTGCCGCCGTGCATCTGCAGTCCGAGCTTGCCCGTCTTCTCGCATTCTTCGTCGACCAAATCCGAAGTGCAGAATCCGTTGAGCGTCTGGACGAGGCGATCGCCAAAGGCGGCGGTGCAGGTCGTGTTCCACTGGTCGTCCTTGTTGCGGACCTTTTCGACGAACTCCTCGTTGGTCACGACCCAGCCGCGACCGGGGACCGTCTTGCCGTCGATGATGCCGGCCGTGTGCCAAAGGCCGGAGTCCTTGCCGTTGTTGGCGATTTCGTTCTGGAATCCGCGAAGGACCCACGGGGCCTCGGTCTCTTCGGCGCGGAAGTAGAGGGCGCTGTTGCCGCCGTGCATGCGGTAGGTGACGCGGGCGATGAAGTTGTCATAGTCCTTGTCGGAAATGACAAGCCCGTCTTTCTTCTGGTCTTTCTTGTGGACGCCATGCAGAACGCCGTCTTCCGTGAAGGACCACTCTTCGGGGAGGACGAACTTGGCATCCACGAGCTTGTACTTGCCGTCGTCGCCCTTAACGAAGAAGGACTCCCACTTGCTCTCGCCCAGATCCTTGATGCGGATGTTCCGCCAGGCGACCGATCCGGACTTGCCGGCGTGGATCTGCAGGCCGAAGAAGCCCTTCATCGAGAAGCTATCGAAGATGTCGACAACCAGGTTGCCGTTGAGCCATGTCTTGATCGACGGTCCCACGCACTGGATTTCAACGTCGTTCCACTCGCCCACTCTGTTGCTTGCCTGGGCGGCGTCGAGACGGTCCTGCGGGGTGTAGGCGTCGAGCCAGATCACGCCATGCTTGTGGCCGCGGCGGCCTTCGTCATAAATACGTCCAATCAAGCCGCCGCCGGGGGTCATTTCGTACTGGTAGCCGTAAACCCGCTCGTGGTCGCCTTCAGGCCGGGCGGCGGAGCGGAACTGAACGCCCGAGTTGCCGTCTTCAAGGAACTTGTATTGCAACTTCAGGATGAAGTTGCCGAATTCCTTCTCCGAACACATGAAGGTGTTGCCCGGCGTATTCGGAACGCACTTGCCGACGATGCAGCCGTCCTTGACCTCGTACTCGGCCGAGCCGCCGCGCTTGACCCATCCGGTGAGGTCCTTGCCGTTGAAGAGGGAAACGAACCCTTCCTCAACATCTGCCGCCGCTGCGGTCAGAGCGAAAGAAGTTACCAGGGCACATGCCATAGCTGCAGCAAAGGGCTTTCTCATGGTTGCCTCGCGTAGAAGTAGACGTAGTGGTCCAAAGGAATGACCGAGAAAGAAATCCGGGCCTTTCTCGGGAATCATGTGGGGGGGAGGGGCATCAGAAGTTGTTGCCGGGCCAACTCTTGAGCCGCATTGATTGTGGACTCCGCGGGGAGGCGTTGTCAAGTCGGCCGCGGGGAGGCCAGGAGAACGGCGAAACCAATCGCGATAGCATCGGCGCCACCATGGCCTGAATTGGAGAATAGCTGCTTGGCCCCGACAATCTCTTACGGAGGCACAGAGACACGAAGATCGATGGCAGCGCAATTAACACCACGACGTCAGTGAAAACAAAGCCGATCCCCGACTTCGCTCTAGCTCACCGCAAATCCTCGTCGCAACCTGTTCTGCATCCTCCAGTCCATTTTGAACAGGAGCTAACAGAGAACTCGGCTCTCTGTTGTCTCTGTTCGCTCCTGTTCAATTCTTCGTCACGTCCCGGTTGCTAGAACGGGATCACGGCGGAGCCGCGGAAGACCCAGTACAGGCCAAGGGTGGCCAGGATGATGATCGTCCCGAAGATCTTCGCTCCCTTGGACGAATCGAGGTCCATGGTCGTGTTCGACTTGAACTCGTAGAGTTCCTTTCGCGGGGCGACGATGGTGGCAATCGACATGATGGCCAGGATCGAGAAGAACGTGACGGCCATGCGATCGAGGAAAGCGAAGTTGGCCAACTGCTTGGCCCACTCCATGCTGCCGAGTCCGGGGATCTTGTCGAACCACTTGAGGACGCCGTAGATGACCGGATTGGCGATCAGGCCGATGATGCCCGCAGCGGTCGAGGCCTTGCGGACAAACAGGCCGAAGAGGAACACGGCAAGAATTCCCGGCGAAATGAAGCCCTGGAACTCCTGGATGAAGCTGAAGATCCCGCCGAACATGGGATGGTCGAGATGGGGCGCGACGAAGATCCCCAGAATGGCGAAGATGATCACGCACGTTCGGCCCACAAAAACCAGGCTGGTCTCGGAGGTATCGGGGACGAAGTAGCGTTTGTAGAGATCCATGGAGAAGATGGTCGAGGCGGCGTTCAGCATCGACGCCAGCGAACTGAGCACGGCGCCCATGATGGCGGCCACCATGAAGCCGTAGAGCCCGCCCGGGGGAACCAGCTTCTTGATCAGCAGGGGGAAGGCGGCGTCTTCGTCCACGCCGATCATCTGCTTGGCCACGGCGAAGTCCTTGCTGCCGCCGGCGGCGGCGACGATCGCGCCGTTGATTTGCTCGTCGGTGGGCGGCCCGGCGTTGGCCTGGGGCTTCTCATCCGGGCCGAAGCCCAAGAGACTGAAAAAGTACAGAACGCCTTGGGGTCCTTCCGCCGCCACCTCGTAAGTCAAGCCGTTGTCGTCGGCTGTCTTCTTGTTGTAGGCCATGATCTTGGCCGCCACTTCAGGATAAAGCTCGACGAACTCGCCTTCCAGGTTGAAGATCGTCGGCTTCCACTCGCCCTCGGCCTTCAGCTTGGCTTCATTTTCGGCCAGTTCGGCCTTCGCCTTCTCGATCGACTGGGCCACGTGCTCGTTCAGGCCCACGAGCAATCCCGTCGACTCGCCCGAGCAATGCTCGAAGCAAACGAGGGACGTGATGTTCGTCTTCTCCCGGGCTTCCTTCTGCATGTCTTCCTTGAACAGGGTCAAGGCCATCATGCCGGGGAAGATGACGATGAAGGGAATCAGCAGTTTCATACCTGCGGCAAACACGATACCCTTCTGGCCTTCCGCCAGGCTCTTGGACCCCAGCGTCCGCTGCATGATGTACTGGTTGAGGCCCCAGTAGAAGAAGTTGGGGATCCAAAGGCCGATGATCAGAGCGGTCCAGGGGACCTTCGAGTCGTCGGCCGGGCGGATCGTGCAGAGCTTCTGGTCGTGAACCGTGAGAAACTTCTGGATAGGACTGGCGTCCTGGATCTCGGCGGCGATTTCCGCCGTGGGGGCGATGTCAGCCGGATCGGCGGCGTCGAGGGCGCCGAGGGCGAAGAAGAGCACCATGGCCCCGCCGATGATCAGGGCGGAGCCCTGGAGCAAGTCGGCCCAGGCACAGGCCTTCAGGCCGCCGAACATAACGTAGAGAGCAGCCAGCGAACCGATGGCGATCGAAGCGGTTTGCAGGTTCACCATCGGGTGCTCAACGAGGACGTCGACCAGCTTAGCTCCCGAATAGATGACCGCCGAAATATTCACCACGACGAGCATCATCATCGTGAACAGGGACATCACCAGTCGAGCGTACTGGTTATAGCGTTGCTCAAGGAACTCGGGGATGGTGTAGATTCCCGACCGGAGGAACTTGGGCAGGAAGAAGAAGGCGACGAAGACCAGCGTGACGGCCGCCAGCCATTCATAGCCCGCAATGGCCAATCCCACCTCGCGGGCGGCGTCGCCGGACATGCCGACGAACTGCTCGGTGGAGATATTGGCCGCGATCAGCGAGAAGCCGATAAGCCACCAGCTCAAGCCGCGTCCGGCGAGAAAGTAGGATTCGCTGTCCTTCTCTTCCCGGCTCATCCACATGCCGATGGCGATGACCGAGACAATGAAAATAAGAAAGACTGCCGTATCGACAAGATAGAGTCCCATACTACGTCCCTTTACACGTCTTGAGCGTTCCCGGAGGCAAGGCCGCCAGCCTTACTTGGCAAAGAATCGGTAGACCGTCGTGGTGGAGTATTCCTCGCCCGGCTTGAGGATGGTCGAGGGGAAGTTCGGCTGGTTGGGCGAGTCGGGGAAATGCTGGGTTTCGAGGCAGAAACCGTTGCGGAAATTGTAGACCTTGCCGCCCTTGCCGATGTTGCTCCCGTCGAGGAAGTTGCCGCAGTAGAACTGGACGCCCGGCTCCTCGGTGTAGACTTCCATGACCCGCCCGGTCTTGGGTTCGTAGACGCTGGCCGCCAAGGTGAGGTCGTCGCCGTCCTTGTTGAGGACGAAGTTGTGGTCGTAGCCGCCACCGAACTTGAGTTGCTCGTCTTCCACTTCGATCCGGGCGCCAATGGCGGTTCCCTTGCGGAAGTCGAAGGGCGTGCCCTCGACGGGCTTCAGTTCGCCCGTGGGAATCAGGCCGGCGTCGACGGGCGTGAAACGATCGGCGTTGATCGTAAGTTCATGGCCGAGGATGTCGCCCGAGTCCTGGCCCGCCAGGTTGAAGTAGGAGTGGTTCGTCAGGTTGACGGGCGTGGCCTTGTCGGTGACGGCCTTGTACTCGATCTTCAGCTCGTCGTCGTTGGTGAGAGTGTAGACGACCTTCACTTCCAGCTTGCCGGGATAGCCTTCGTCGCCATCGGGGCTGACGCAATTCAGAGCGAGGCTGACGCCCACGCGGCTGACGGAACCCCGGGCGCGCCAGACCTTCTTGTCGAAGCCGACGATGCCGCCGTGCAAGTGGTTCGCATCGTTGTTGGTGGCAAGCGTGTACTCGGTTCCATCGACGGTGAACTTGCCCTTGGCGATGCGGTTGCCGTAGCGGCCCACGAGGGCGCCAAAGTAGGGGTGGCCGGCCAGGTAGCCGTCAAGGTCGTCGAAGCCGAGAACCACGTCGGCATACTTGTCCTCGCGATCGGGAGCCGTGAGGGAGACCACGATCCCGCCGTAGGTGGTGATCGCCACTTTCATGCCGTTGGCATTGGTCAGCGTGTAGAGTTCGACCGCCTTTCCGTCAGGGGTCTGTCCGAAGGGGCTACGGACGATGCTTTCGGAAGCAGAGGCCGGACTGCACATGAAACTAACTCCCAGAACGAGGGTCACCGCGAGGGTGATTGCGGACTTTTTCCAGCGTGACATGGTCATTCTCCCGCGTAGCAATGCTTGAAGAGGGCTGGTCGTGGTGCGAGACACGGGGCCCCAGGAGGGCCTGGGCGCAGCGCCCCATGAGATTAACAAGATTCTAAGAGCTTGATTCTAGTTCCGCCAGGAGGTGAACAAAAGCGAATTATGGAGCAAGTTTTGCAGAAATCGGGTCACTGACGCCAAGCCGAATGGAGGTAGATAAGGCACTACCCTGACTTGTGTTTTGCATCTGCATAGCGTGAGAAAGACTCACCGGAAACATACCGTGCCAGCTTTTGGTTCAGGACGCACCGGGCTCGTAGCGGTGGCATCCCTGCCGCCGATCATCTTCCCCTTCATCATTCTGCGGTTCCTTGTTCGATATTCTGCGGTTCGTCTTCACATGCGACTGCGGTCGCACCGCGTGACGCTGCAACCCCCTCCCCGGCCCTCCCCTCGCTCACAAGACGCGTTGGGGGAGAGAGAATAGTTGTGGCGACTCACCGCCGTCACCTCTCCCACTTCCTCTTCACCTCTGTGACTGTTATCGTGCAGGCTACTGTCCGTAGCATGGCTCTCCAGAGCCGTGACTCACGCAATCACCCGGCTGCCAACCCCTGGATTGAGCGGCGTCACAAGCCCCGACTCCGAGAGTCAGGATGCGATTTCGCCTGTTAACCTACAACATCCACAAGTGCATCGGGGGGGTGGACCGGAAATACCACCCGGACCGGGTGATCGAGGTCCTGAGCCACTACGAAGCCGATATTGTCATGCTCCAGGAGGTCGACGATGGCGTGCCGCGTTCCAGCCATCATCGGCAGGTCGACCTGCTGGGCGACGCCCTGGACTATCGACACCGGGCCTACCAGGAGAACGTCCACCTGAAGACCGGGGCTTACGGAAACGCGATCCTGAGCCGGTTTCCCCTGTCCGACATCAACCACGTGGATCTTACGGTGCCGCTCAAAAAGCGGCGTCGGGCCCTGATCGCCCATTGTCGCGCCACGCTGAATGGGCACACGCGGAGAATGCTGCTTGCGAACGTTCACCTGGGCCTGGCGGGTTACGAGCGGGTGGTGCAACTCCGCCGGCTCACGGCAGCCGACGTGCTCGTCCACACCCACCAGCACACGCCAGTCCTGATCGGTGGCGACTTCAACGACGTTTACGGAGGCCTGGGGCGGCGCGTGCTGGAACCTCGCGGGTTCCTGCCCGCCGTACGGAACCAGAAGACCTTTCCGGCAGCGTTTCCGCTCCGCCCCCTGGACCGGGTCTTCTATCGGGGTGACGTCACGCACCACCATGCCTTCGCCGCGCGAAGCGAACTGACACGCAAAGCCTCGGACCACCTGCCGCTGGTGATCGATTTTGAATTGCAGCCGCCGTCGGGCGAGGATTCAGATTAGCGGCGACACCAGCCGAGCCGCGTTGACCACCAGCCGTTCGAGCCCCGGCCGCTTGCGCCACTCCACCAGATCCATCATGACGGACTGGTCGATATACCGCTGCTGGAGTTGGCGAAGCTGCGACGTGTACGGCTCGTCGTAGACGGCCAGCGTGATCTCGAAATTGAGCCAGAGACTCCGCGGGTCGAGATTGAGCGACCCGAAGAGGCTGAATTCGCCGTCGACCGTAATCGACTTCGTGTGGAGCAGGCCGCCTTCAAACAGGGCGATTTTCACGCCGGCTTCCAGCAAGTCGATCTTGTGGGCCTGGCTGGCATAACGGACAAGCATCGAGTCGACCTTTTCGGGAACGATCAGGGTCACGTCGACCCCGCGACTCGCCGCCGAAACGAGGGCGGTAAGAAGCAACTCGTCGGGAACGAAGTAGGGGCTCGTGAGAATCAGTTCGCGACGGGCGGCGTAGATGGCCATGAGGAGAACCTGCTGGACGGCATGGGTCTCGGTAATCGGCCCTGACGGGACGGCCTGAATGACCGCGTCCCCCGCGCCGTCCAAAACGCGAACGTCGCCGGTTTCGCGCAGTTGGTCCAGCCCCTCGCCCGTGTCGAGCTCCCAGTCTTCCAAAAAGGTGAGGGCCAGGCCCTCAACGATGGGACCCTGGACTCGCACCATGGCGTCAACCCACTGCCCCACGCCGGATCCTTGCTTGAAGTAGCGGGGGTCGACCATGTTGAGGCTGCCCGTGTAGCCGATCTCGCCGTCGATGACGACGATCTTGCGGTGCATGCGAAGATCGAGGCGAACGAACAGCGAACGAACGAGGCCGACCGGCAGGGCTTCGTGGAGGTGGATTCCCTCGCGGCGCATCCGCTGGGCCATTTCGCTGCGGAGGAAAGGGGCGCTGCCCACGGCATCCACAAGGATCCGGCAGATGACGCCGCGCCCGGCGGCACGGATGAGCGCCTCGGCCACCTCGTCGGCCAGCCCGCCGTTGTTCCAGATGTAGAACACCATGTGGCAGGTGCGTTGAGCCGCTTCGACATCGGCGATGATGCGGTGGAAGACGTCGTCGGTTTCGCCAATCAGTTCGATCCCATTGTGGGACATGGCGGGAATACCGATCGTCGCCTCGGTGAGTCGTGCCAGCGGTTCGCATTCCTGCCCCAGCCCGGACCAGTCGATGTCGGTTCGTTTTTCCAGGGTGGTGAGCCACTCCACGTAGGGTTCGTGGATGAGGGCCGACCGCTTGGCGCGGCGGCTGCCGAGGCGGGTTTCGCCAAAGGTCACGTAGATGATAGCGCCGCCGAAGGGAAAAATCAGGATGATGCTCAGCCAGGCCAGCGAGACGCCGACCGGGCGCCGCCGCATGATCACCCGCACGGAAAGGCCGATGCGGATGAGAAGATCGGCAGCGAAGACCGCTGCGGTAATAAAGCCGGCAGATGGCATGATTGGCTCCGCGGGAGGGAGGGGGCCGACGCACAATCGGCCTCATGTTTCGCTGGAATTATCCGCCAAGGCCAGGAAAATGCAAGATGAGGCGGAGCGATCTTCCACCTCGCTGGGCCTCGCTCGCCTTTCATCCCCATCAGTTCCCGAGCTTTCTTCTGCATCCATGGCCCCCACTGCTGGATTTTTCCCGCCCCGCTGCCTAAGCTGATAGTCTTCCCAGAGTCATTCCCCCCATCCTCTTGGAGACCCACCCATGCACGCTGGTCGAATCCGCACGTCGCTCCGGCTCCTTTCATGTTTTGCCCTGGTCGCGTTGGCCACCGCCGGCGCGCTGCAGGCCGCCGAACCGAACACCCTCACCCCGGAAGAGCTCGCCGAGGGCTGGATTCTTCTGTTCGACGGCGAAACGACCTTTGGCTGGCGTGCAGCCACGGAGGTGAACTGGAAGGTCGTCGATGGGACGATTGTGGCGACGGAAGGCGAAAATGGCCTACTCCGCACGACCAGCCAGTTCGGCAACTACCAACTGAAAGTCGACTTCCGCAGCGCCAAGGGGGCCAACAGCGGCGTCTTCCTGCGGACGCCCCCCGTTCCCACCGACGTGGAACACCGCTGCTACGAACTGAACATCGCCGACAGCGGAACGAATCCGTTCCCGACCGGGAGTTTCGTCAAGCGAAAGAAAGTGGAAGGCGAACACGACAGCGACGATTGGCAGACCTTCGACGTGACGGCCGACGGAGGCCGCTTCGTGGTGAAGCTCGACGGCGAGGTAGTGCTCGACTACACCGACCCCGCTCCGCTCGGACGCGGCTTCATCGGGCTTCAGTTCAACGAGGGCAAGATCGAGTTTCGCAACGTCAAGCTGAAGCCCCTGGGCACGAAGAGCCTGTTCAACGGCAAGGACCTGGCCGGCTGGAAGACCTTTCCCGAGTTGGCCAGCGTGTTCAGCGTGACCGACGAGGGCTGGCTGAACGTGAAGAACGGCAAGGGCATGCTGGAAACGGCGGGCCAGTACGACGACTTCACACTCCAACTGGAGTGCTTCGTCAACGGCGAGAAGCTCAACTCGGGGATCTTCTTCCGCTGCATCCCCGGCGACACGATGAACGGCTACGAGTGCCAGATTCAGAACGGTTTCAAGGACAACGACCGGACCAAGCCCGACGATTGCGGCACGGGCGGGTTCTTCCGTCGCCAGAATGCCCGCAAGGTGATGGCCGATGATTTCAAGTGGTTTCCCATGACCCTCCACGCTGACGACAAGCACATGGCCGCCTGGGTCAACGGCGTCCAAGTGAGCGATTGGAGCGACACCCGCAAGGCCGACCCCAACCCTCGCCGCGGCCTGCGACTGGAGGCGGGAACGATCCAGATCCAAGGCCACGATCCCACAACGGACCTGAGCTTCCGAAACCTCCGGATTTCTGAGGTTCCGAAGCGGTAGTGACCATGAAGATCTACCTTGTTTGCAGAGGCCACAAACAAGTGCTCTATGTGGGAGACGTGGAACGGGACGGCCAATCCGCGTTACGACATCATCGCGTCGCCTCCGATGCGTTGCTGTTGGCAATGTCGCGATTCATGCTCAGACATTCTGGCTGTGATGCGTGCTGGGTGCCTGAAGACACGTTGTGGGACATGGATCTGCACGGCTATCGCCGAGTTGACAACGAGCTTGGCATCCCCTTCAAGGGCCCCGCGTACATGACGACAGAGGAAGCATCGGAAGCAAGTGAAGGCCCCCAGGAACCATAGCGTCCCGGTCTAGGACTTCTGCGCGTGGCGCGCTCGCAAACGTTGGGCCGCGAGCGTGCCACGCTCTGAGACTTGCCGGTTACCGCCCGCATTCGGCAAGATGTCCACCAAGTTCCCGGCCCAGCTTCTCCCGGTCAAACTGACGGAACATCGACGCCGTACTCTCCACATCTTGCCTTTTGCGACTGCCGGACGAATCATTCTTTGCGAAGCCCGGCCTAACGGGGGGCTCCGCACTGCATTCCCGCGGAGCGTCGCCCGTCCATGTTCTGGGGCGGACTCTCTCTTGGACCCATTGACGGAGAAGACTCGATGATTCGTGCCTCCACCTGTCTGCTCGCGTTTGCGTTGCTCACATCCGTTGCCTGCGTCGGCCGTGCCGACATTGCCAGAGTTGGCGAAAAGGCCCCCGATTGGGCAAGAATCGTCGGCATCGACGATCAGCAACACAGTCTCGCCGACTATGGGAAGGCGAAGGCGATCGTGCTCGTCTTCACCTGCAATCACTGCCCTGTGGCCAAGGCCTACGAAGACCGGCTCGTCGCCTTGCAAAAAGACTACAAGGAGCGGGGCGTTCAGTTGATTGCCGTCAATGTCAACAACATGGCAGCCGACCGGCTCGAACCGATGAAGGAGCGGGCGAAGGACAAGAAGTTCAACTTCCCCTACCTCTACGATTCCTCCCAGAAGATCGGCCTCGATTACGGAGCCACCAAGACCCCGGAGGTCTTCCTCCTCGACCAGCAGCGAAAGGTCGCCTACCACGGCGCGATTGACGACAGCCAGAATCCCGACAAGGTGAAGACCCAGCACCTCCGCGACGCCCTCGATGCCGTGCTGGCCGGCAAGAAACCGCCGAAGACCGAAGCGAGTGCCTTCGGCTGCGGTATCAAGTACGACAAGAAGTAGGCTGAAGGCTGGAGACTGTAGGCTGAAGGGCTGGCAAGTCACGTTTCCAGGGTGAGTGAAGTGAAGCAGAACCGAACAGCTCTGGCCATTGTGGCAGCGTTGGTCTTGATATTCAGTGGATGCGCAGACACGACCACCACGCCGGCCCCCAACGCCGCGAGTCCGCCAAGCGCGTCGGCCGGCGGCGGACCTTCGGGAGCATCTTCCACCGATGCGGCGCCGACAAAGCCATCCCTGAATGTCATCGACGAGAAGGGCTTTGCCGAACTTCTCCAGCAGCATCGCGGCCAGGTCGTGCTCGTCGACTTCTGGGCGACCTGGTGCGTGGAGTGTCTCAAGTTGATGCCCCACACCGTTGAGTTGGGAAAGGAATTCGCCGACCAGGGGCTCCACGTCGTCCTCATCAGCCTCGATTCCCCAGAGGATCAGAGGGAGCGTGCCGAAGCCCTTCTTGCCAAGAACGGCGTCACCTTCGAGACCTACATGAGCCGCTACGGCGGGGACCCGAAATCGGCGGAAACCTTCGAGATTGAGAACGCGGCCCTTCCCAACATCAAGCTCTACGACCGCAAGGGCGTCCTCCGCAAGGTGTTCTCGGCCGGGCGCATGCCGCCCGAGCCCTTCGACGCAGAAGACATCGAAAAGGCCGTGCGCGAGCTTCTTGCGGAGAAGTGAGGGTCATTGATCCTTGCATCGCAGAACCACGGCGGCGTTGTCCAGCGGCAAGCCGGTGTAGTCCCCGTCGCTGTCGCCGCAGTAGGGGAAGCCGGATCCGGTGTTGCCTCCCGATATGTATGAAAAGTTCTTCTCCAGCGTTCGCTCGCGAACCGAGAAGACGACCAGATCGCAGACGAAGTAGCTTTCGCCCTTCGTAGAGAACACCGTCGCGGCTCTTCCGCCGCACTGGCTCATCTCCTTCACGACAACCGGCAGTTTTGGATCGGCGACATCCAACAAGGCAACCCGACCATGCGCGTTGATCCGCCCATCAGCCGAGGGAACCGAATGGCTAAGGGAGTCGGCCTCCATGCTGACCAGCAGTTGCTTGCCGGGCAAGGCCAAGACGTGATAAACCCACCGCGGCATAGGAAGGAAAGCCACTTCCTGCGGGGGCGACATGTCGGCAAGATCGAAAACGGCGATTCCCGGCCGCTCTTCGCCCGATGCGCCGTCTCGGCTGCCCCCGACATACAAGCAGCCCCCCTGAACACAGCCGGCGTTGGCTTCCAACTCGATCCGGTGTTCGCCCACGGCGATCGGTCTTGAGGGAGTCGAGAGGTCGTAGGTGAGGATCACGTGGTCGCCGAGGAGGAACAGATGCCGACCGTTGCGAACCATCGCTTCCACATCGTAGTTCCGCTTGCTTGGCGTGCGGCATCGCCCCACACGTTTTGGCTTCTCCGGATCAGTAATCGAATAGACGTCGAGGCTGCCGAACCAATTGGCAATCAAGGTTTCGTCCCATCGGATGAGGCTCGTGCCGTCACCAATGTGATGGACGACATGGAGCGGTTTCAGCCCCGGCTCCGTGATTGCCACAGCATCATCGGCTTCGCCAGCGTCCGGCAAACGGAAAACGTAGAGATTACCCCGGCCCCCCAAAACGTAGACCCAGGGGACGCGAAGCGCCAGCGAGCGAGCCCACATCTCCGGTTGCGGCATTTCCAAACGGGCAGCCACTTCGAATCGCCCCCTCTCTGCGTTGGCCTCCAATTCGCCTGACATCCACGGCAACGCCGTGGCTGTCGTTGCTGCCCCGGGATCTTGCTCTTCAAACTCAGTGCTGTGCTCCACGTTCTTCAGTTCCGGAAGCGATGCGAGGGCTCGCACGCCCGCGCGGGTGACAACAGTCTCATCCAGATTGAGCGATTCAAGTCGAACGAGCGGTTTCAAGTGAGCAATTCCGTCATCGCTCACGCAAGTGTACGCCAGATCCAACGATCGAAGTTGCGTGAGACTTTCCAAGTGAGCCAGGGCCCCGTCGTCAACATTCGTAGCTCCCAAGCCGAGTGTCCTCAGTTGTGTTAAGGGCTTCAACGCCGCTAGTCCGGGGCCAGCGATCCCGGTGAAACTGAGATCCAGAGACTCCAATTGGGTCAACCCTTGCAGGTACTTGAGCCCGGCATCGGTGACCTCGGTCTGTGCCAGGTTCAGTTCTTCAAGTCGAGTCAGTCCGCTGATATGGGATAGCCCGATGTCGCTAACTTTGCACAACCCCAGATCAAGGCTCTCCAGTTGTCGCAATCCCTTGAGGTTCACGAGTCCTTCATCCGAAATCTTCTGCCCCCAGCAGAGGTTCAGCCTCTTCAACTGCGTCAGGCCAGCCACGTGCTTCAAGCCGGCATCCGAGATCTCCGTGCCGCAGAGATACAGCGTGGTGAGCTGAGGCAAATGGCGCAACGCCGCTAAGGCTGTGTCGGTAACCTGGGTGCCATAGAAATTGACCGCAACCACGGACTTCGACGGGTCCTCTTCCTCGAAGGTGATCCGTGCGCCCGTCTCCAGGACCCGTTCAAGGGCTTCCGTCTCGTCCGCACTCCATGGAGCAGCGTCCCCTGGCATTGCAATGGCAAGGGAAACGGCCATAGCGAAAGTGGATAGCGTGATTCGAACCACTTGTGTCCCTCCTTGAGTGCTTTTCCCACCAGCCGCCATCGGCTCTGAAGCAAGCCGAAGAAAGCGAACCGATTCTATCTGACTTGGGGGCAACGACCAAGCTCGATCAAAGCCAAGCTCAAAGCGCCATGCTCGCGGGTGGCTACGAAGAACTTGCCGGGCCCCCATGAACGTGGCCACCTCGCCTTCTTGTGCTTCTTCGTGCTTTTCGTGGCTATTTCCTGCTTTCCGCACAGGCTGCGAATCGCAGCAGTTCCGCAAAACGTTCTGTTTTACTGAGCCAAGTTAGTGGGGGACGCGGCTTCTTAAGGCTTTGAGAGACTACGCCTGCCTCGCGGTATACAAAAACGCAAGATTTCCAGACATCCCACCATTGTTTTCTGTTAGGCCGTCGGTAATCCTGAAGGGGTGTTGCGTCCGTCCGCGTTCCCCGCCCCTCGTCGAGGCCTATCATGAAGTCGCTTGTTCGTCTTGTTGCGCTCGTGGCAATCGCCCTGCTGGGCGCATCGGAAGTCGCCTGGTCGGCCCCCGGTTCATCCCGTCCCAATGTGCTTCTGATCCTGTGCGACGATCTCGGCTTCTCCGACCTGGGCTGCTACGGCGGCGAAATCCCCACGCCGAACATCGATCGGCTTGCGGCCGGGGGCGTGCGGATGACCCAGTTCTACAACTCGGCCCGATGCTGCCCGAGCCGCGCGTCGCTCAACACGGGACTCCACCCGCACCAGGCGGGGATCGGCTCCTTTGCAACACGCCGTCCCGATACCCGCCGCGGCCCGGCCTACCTGGGACACCTCAGCGACGACTGCGTGACCCTGGCCGAGGTGCTCAAGACGGCTGGCTACCAGACGTACATGGTCGGCAAGTGGCACATGCAGTTGCCCGGTCCGATCGAGCACGGCTTCGACGAATTCTATGGCTTCACCGAGGGCTACGCCCAGGACCAGTGGTCGCCTGAATGCTATCTTCGTCTGCCGGAGGGTCGCCGGCCGGAAATGGAGTATGGCGAAGGCGAGTTCTACGCGACCGACGTTTTCACCGACTACGCCCTAAAATTCCTCAAACAGGCGAGGGAGAAGGACGCGCCGTGGTTTCTCTACCTGGCCCATTCGTCGCCCCACTTCCCCGTGCAGGCGCCGGCCGAGAGCGTGGAACGTCTTGTCGACACCTATCGCCGCGGCTGGGACGTACTCCGCGCCAAACGCTACGAGCGAATGAAGAAGATGGGCCTGGCAAGCGACGGCTGGCATTTGACCGACCGTTCGCTCGTGCCGGTGGATGAGGACGCCATCGCCAACGGCTACCCCGGTCGGCCCAACCCGGCGTGGGACACGCTTCCCGCCGACCGCCGCGAGGACCTCGCCCGGCGAATGGCCATCTTTGCCGCCATGGTGCAGCACATCGACCAGGGCGTGGGCCGGATTCTCACCGATCTGGAGTCGCACAACGCCTTGGAAAACACGCTGATCCTGCTGATGAGCGACAACGGGGCGTGTTACGAATGGGGCCCCTTCGGTTTCGACGGCCATTCCCGAGACGGAGTCACCCATCTGCACACAGGCGAAGAGCTTGCCAAGATGGGCGGCCCGGACACGCATCATGCCTACGGCAGCGCGTGGGCAAACCTGTGCAACACGCCGCTGCGGCTTTACAAGCACTTCGACCACGAAGGGGGAATCAGCTCGCCCATGATCGCCCACTGGCCCGCCGGCCTTGCCCATCGCGAGCAATGGGTGCGAGAACCGGGGCACGTGATGGACATCATGCCCACGCTCTGCGAAGCGACAGGGGCCACGTATCCCAGCGAGTTCAAGGGCCGGAGGATCCAGCCGGCCGAGGGCGTCAGCCTGTTGCCGGCCTTGCGCGGGAAAAAGCTGCCGGAGCGGGCGATCGGCTTCGAACACCAGGAAGCCCGAGCTCTTCGCAAGGGGCGTTGGAAGGTCGTGTGGTCGAAACGGATGCCCTACGAAATCAAGTGGGAACTGTACGACATCGAAAACGATCGCTGCGAAACGACGGACCTGGCCGAGAAATACCCCGAGCGTACGGCCGAACTGGCCGACGAGTGGATCGCCTGGGCCAAGCGGGTGAAGGTCTATCCGTTCTTCAAGCCCAAGACTGACGAAGCAGCCGGTGAAGAGGCCAACTCGCCCAAGATCGCCAATCGGGTGCTCAAGATCGCCTGCGACGTGACCGCCCACACCGGCAGCGGCGTGATCCTCGCCCAGGGCGGCAACCAGCACGGTTATGCCCTTCACCTCCAGGCCGGACGCCCCGTGTTCAGCGTCCGCATTCACGGCAAGGTCACGTCGATCGCGGCCGAGAAACCGATCGAAGGCCCCTTTCACATTTCGGCGCAACTTGAGGCGGACGGTCAAATGGTCCTGTCGGTTAACGGCAAGCAAGTGGCCGAGGGCAAGGCCCCGGGCCTGATCCCGGTGCAGCCTATGGACGGCTTGAGCCTCGGGCAGGACACCCGCTCGGCCGTGGGCGACTACCAGTCCCCCCATCCGCTGAGAGGGAAAGTGGAAAAGGTGAAGATCAAGGCCGGAGACTGAAGGCTGGAGGCTGTAGGCGTGATGTTTTGGGGCGTACTTTTTTCGATCACTTTTCTTTGCAGGGCACTGCCACGAGGCGTTTCATGTCACGCATTGCTATCGTCTTCTGTCTGATGGGACTCGTTGGTTCGGCCCGCGCATCGGCTGCCGAATCGGAGCGTCCCAATGTGATCGTCATTCTTGTGGACGACATGGGCTTCTCGGACATCGGCTGCTACGGCAGCGAGATCCCCACACCGAGCCTGGACGGCCTGGCGGCCGAGGGTTTGCGGTTCACCCAGTTCTACAACACGGGACGCTGCTGTCCGACACGGGCCGCATTGATCACAGGGCTCTACTCGCATCAGGCGGGCATCGGGCACATGACGGGCGACTACGGCGTGCAGGGCTACCGCGGCGTGCTGAACCGCCGCTGCATCACCCTGGGCGACGCGGCTCGTCGGGCCGGCTACCTTTCGACCATGACCGGCAAGTGGCACGTGGGCCATCGCGCCGAGTGGAACATGCCCCGGGCGCGCGGCTTCGATCGCTTCTATGGTATTCCGGAAGGCGGCGGATTCTATTTCCAGGTGAAGGAAGGACGAACGATCCGGCTCAACGACGAAACCGTCGGCTCGGTCGAGAAGCCGCTGCCCGAGGGCTGGTATTCGACCGATGCCTGGATCGAATACGGCCTGAAGTTCATCGACGAGGCCCTGACGGCAGAGAAGCCCTTCTTCCTCTACGTGGCCCACAACGCACCCCATTTCCCCTTGCAGGCCCGGGCCGAGGACATCGCCCGGTTCCAAGGCAAGTATCGCAAGGGCTGGGACGTGCTGAGCGAGGAGCGCTACGTCCGGCAGATCGAGATGGGCCTGATCGACAAGAACTGGCAAAAAGCAGCTCGGCCTGAGGACGTGAAGGCGTGGGACAGCCTCACCGACGAAGAGAAGGACCGCTTCGACCACATGATGGCTGCCTACGCGGCCTGCGTGTACGCCATGGATCGTTCGATCGGCGTGCTCGTTGATGGACTGAAGGAGCGGGGCCAGTTCGACAACACGTTGATCCTGTTCATGAGCGACAACGGCGGCTGCGCCGAAAGCGGTCCCAACGGCAGGAGCGAAGGAGACCCTACCACGGCAGCCTCGAACTGGTTCTGCGGCAAGTCATGGGCCTGGATGGAGGACACTCCCTTCCGCAAATTCAAGCATTTCAACCATGAGGGCGGCATCGCCACTCCTTTGATTGCCCATTGGCCCCAGGGCATCGCCGCCCGCGGCGAGTGGCGACGCCAACCGGCACATGTGATCGACATCATGGCCACACTGGTCGACGTGACGGGAGGGAACTACCCGAACGTAAACGACGGCATTTCCATCCTGCCGCCGGAGGGCCGAAGCCTTGTGCCCGCCTTTGCCGATCAACCGATCGATCGTGAGGCAATCTACTGGGAACATGAAGGCAATGCGGCCGTACGCCGGGGCGACTGGAAACTCGTGCGTCTGGGCGGCAAGGGGGCGTGGGAACTCTACAACCTGAAAACCGATCGCACGGAGCAGCAAGATCTGGCCGCGGAGGAACCGGACCTGGCGAAGGAACTGGAGGAACTGTGGCAGGCCTGGGCCGAACGCTGCCACGTGGCGCCGAAGGGGCTGCCGAAAAAGAAAAAGAAGTAGCATGGCTCTCCGAGCCGTGTCTGGCGCAAAATCAACACCCTCCTATCCCAGAACACGACCCCCAACAGACCAAGCCAAGTTTCGACCGCCCAACAACCCATTGACGATTCAAGTCCCGGCTCGGAGAGCCAGGCTACGGAGGAAATCATGAAATACGTGCTTGCGATTGTCGGGTTGATGGTCACACTGGCAGCCCAGACGGCGCCGGCGGCTGACGCACCGCGACCGAATTTCCTCGTCGTGCTGGTCGACGACCTGGGGTTCTCCGACCTGGGCTGCTACGGCAGCGAGATCGACACGCCCACCCTCGACAAACTGGCCGCGGAAGGATTGCGGTTCAGCCAGTTCTACAACACGGCCAAGTGCCACTCGTCCCGGGTGAGCCTGCTCACCGGGGAGTATTGCATCCAGGCGGGCGACGTGAAACTCACCCGGGCAGTCACCTCGGCCGAGGTGCTGCGCCAGGCCGGCTACTTCACCGCCATGACGGGCAAGTGGCACTTGACGGGGCAACCCACCGATTTCGGCTTCGATCGCTACTTCGGCCACTTGAGCGGATCCACCAACTACTACAAAGGCGACAAAACGTTCCGCTTGAACGGCGAAGTTTTCGACGTGCCCCAGAAGGGCTTCTACACGACGGTAGCCAACGTGGACTACGCGCTCGACTTCCTGAAGGACGCGAGAAAAACGAAGAAGCCGTGGTACCTCTACATCGCCTTCAACGCGCCCCACGCCCCGCTCCAACCCATAGAAGCGGACTACAAAAAGTACCTCGGGCGCTACGACGTGGGCTGGGACGTCATTCGCGATGCCCGGTTGCGGAAACAGGCCGAACTTGGCCTGCTCGGCAAATCCTACAAGCCGTCGCCCCGTCCCGATCACATCCCTGCCTGGGACACCCTCAGCGAGAAGTGGAAGAACTGGGAGAGCCGCCGCATGGCCGCCTACGCCGGCATGATCGACCGCATCGACCAGGAATTGGGACGGCTCGTGGGCAATCTCGAGCAGGCGGGCGATTTCGACAACACGCTGATTCTGTTCGTCTCCGACAACGGCGCGTGCCCTTACGATCGACGTCACATCGGCATGGACAAGCCGCCCTATCTACCCGACACCACCTGGAGCGATAGCACGGGCTGGGCCTGGGTCCGCAACTCGCCCTTCCGCTTCTACAAGCAGAACCAATACGAAGGCGGAATCTCCACCCCGGGGATCGTTCACTGGCCCGCCGGGCTGAAGACGAAGCCGGGAGCCATCTGCCACGAACCGGCGCACTTGATCGACGTGCTGCCCACGCTAGCCGAACTGGCCGGCGCCGAATTGCCGAGCGAGTGGCCCGAGCGCCAACTGGAACCGATATCGGGAATCTCTCTCGTCTCGGCGTTGGATGGCAAACCGCTCGACCGCCCGCAGCCGATCCACTTCCTCTTCTCCAGCGACCGCGGTCTGCGCGACGGCGACTGGAAGATCGCCAGTTTCCGCAGCCATCCCTGGCAACTGTTCAACATGGCCGAGGATCGCACGGAGATTCACGATCTGGCCGGAGATCATCCCGACGTGCGAGACCGGCTCGTCAAGGTCTGGCACGACATGGCCGAAAATGTGCTCCACACGCCCCAAGGTGCGCGCCGCCCCGTGGCCGAACAGCCGAGCCCCATGCTCCACCCGGAATGGACGGACTTCAGCACCGATCCCGTAGAAATCCCTCCGCGAATGAAACGCCGGAAGACGTACCCGGCAGGCATCCGCGCACGGAAGGACACCAAGCTCGCCATCGACGGTGGGCAATTGGTTCTAACCTGCACGGGAACGGATTCCGGATTGGCCTTCGACAACCTGACCGATCTGCCGCCGGGTCCCTACAAGCTGCAGTTTCGCATTCAGAGCCAGGCCAGCGGCAGCGGCGAGATCTACTTCACCACCGATACCCAGACCAAACTGCCGGACGGGGAACACCAGGAGTTCAAGGTCGCCCACGACGGCCAGTGGCATGAGTACACGCTGCAACTGGAAACTGCCAAGCCAATTTGCGCCTTGCGTTTCGACCCGTGCAGCGGGCCGGGAACGGTGCGGGTTGAGTCGCTGCAATTGCTGACCGCCGAAGGCAAACTGATCCGCCAGTGGCCGGCTCGATAAGCCGAGACATTCCTTGCCGCTTTGACGAAGCCCTCCCGCCCAACTCGCCGCATCGCCAAGCGAACACCACCTCGCCCCGCCAGAAACACTTCGACACTCCACCCCTTCCAGAGCGGTTGCGCCACCATGAACGTAAATCCGATCCTCCCCAACGGACATTCTCGGTCCCGGCGTCTGTTTCTCTGCCTCCTTCTTGCTGCGATCACCGCCGTCCCGGCTGAAGCGGCCGATCAGCAGACAGACGGGTCTGCGGCGGCTTCCGTCCAGATCGTTAAGAAGCCGTCGACCGAGGCGAGAAACCAGCACTACGTGAGCAATCGGGCGCCGTTGCTGCCGAGCCCGTTCGTCAAGCTGCCCATTGGGTCCGTGCGCCCCGAAGGATGGCTCCGCAAGCAACTCCAGTTGCAGGCGGACGGCATGAACGGCCACCTTACCGAGATCAGCATGTTCTGCCGAAAGGAGGGCAACGCCTGGCTCGCCAAGGACGGTCAGGGACACGGCTGGTGGGAAGAGGTTCCCTACTGGCTGAAGGGTTTTGGCGATCTCGGCTACGTGTTGGGCGATGAGCGAATCGAAGCCGAAACGGCCCACTGGATCGAGGCCGTCCTCGCCTCCCGGCAGGACGACGGCTGGTTCGGTCCGCCGGCGAATCGCAAGTCGGCTCGCAACAAGACGTCGATGGAAGGCGTCAACGCCAAGGGGCGCCCCGACATGTGGCCCAATGCCCTGATGATGTCCGTTTTGCGTTCCAACTACGAGGCCCACGGCGACGATCGCATCCTCCGCCACATGCTCGCCTACTGCCACTGGCTCCAGCGCTTGCCGGAAGACGACTACCTCGTTCACTGGGTTGCCAAGCGTCGCGGCATCGAACTGCTCCGAAACATCCTCTGGCTCTACAACGTGACCGGCGAAGCCTGGCTTCTCGACCTGGCCGACAAGACCCATCGCCGCACGAACGACTGGACCACGGGCATCTCACGCTACCACTGCGTGGACATGTCGGAGTGTTTCTGCGAACCGGCCCTGTATTACCTGCGGGGCCGCGATCCGTCGCTGCTCGCGGCGGCCGAGCGCAATCGCACGATCATCTACGACGAGTTTGGCCAGGTTCCCGGCGGGATGTTCGGCGGCGACGAGCGATCGCGGGAAGGCTACACCGGTCCGCGACAGGCCGTGGAAACGTGCGCCATGGTCGAAATGATGCACACCTGCGAAATGATGTTCACCCAGGTCGAGGGCGATGTCCGCTGGGCGGACCGTTGCGAGGATGTGGCCTTCAATTCCTATCCGGCCGCCGCCACGGCCGACATGAAGGCCCTTCGCTATCTGACCGCCCCGAACCACGTCGTTTCCGATTCCCGACCGAAAAACCCGGACCTGGCCAACGGAGGCGCCATGTATCGAATGACGCCCCACATGCACCGCTGCTGCCAGCACAACCATTCCCACGGCTGGCCCTACTACGCCGAACATCTTTGGCTCGCCACGCCCGACGATGGTCTTTGCGCCATGCTCTACGGAGCCTCAAAGGTCACCGCCCAAGTTGCCGACGGAACCGAGGTGACCCTAACCGAAACGACGCACTACCCCTTCGGCGACACGATCGGCATCCGCGTTGAAGCCGAACAATCCGTCGCCTTCCCGCTCTACCTTCGCATTCCGGGATGGTGCGACAGCCCTGAACTGACCGTTAATGACAAGTCGATTGAGGCAGATTTCCGCCCTGGGCATTATGTTCGCATCGAGCGAGAATGGTCGACCGGCGATGCGGTCGCACTCCGCTTGCCAATGAAGACGCAACTGAGAACGTGGGACGGCAACGGAGGATGCGTCTCCGTCGATCGCGGGCCGCTCACCTATTCTCTTCAGATCGGCGAGAAGCACGTCTCCGTCGAACCGCGTCCGGCCCCCACCAGCTTGCTTGCCGAGGAGGGCGACAAGGCGCTCGATCGATGGCCCGCCTGGGAAATCCACCCAACCACGCCCTGGAACTACGGGCTCGTGCTCGCCGATCCCAACCCTGCCGAGAGCATCCAAGTCCAGGAGCGTTCCTGGCCGGAAAACGACATGCCCTGGACCCACGAAGGGGCCCCCATTTCGCTTGCGACCAAGGCGCGACGGATCCCCGCCTGGAAACTACAAGACAACAACCTGGCCGGCTCCATGTGTCCCAGCCCGATCGCCTCAAGCGAACCGGACGAAACCGTTACGCTCCTGCCCATGGGCGCCTGCCGGTTGCGATTGAGCGCCTTTCCGGTCATCGCTCAGGGATCAGAAGGGCGACCCTGGATCGCCGACCCGCCGCGTCTGCGGCATGTCCTGGAAACCAAGGCCGGGCTACGCATTGTCGCCTCCCATATCCACGAGCGAGAAACGCTCGAAGCCCTCGTCGACGGCATCCTGCCCGAGTCGTCGGGCGACCGCGACATCCCCCACGCAACCTTCTGGCCCAAGAAGGACACGACGGAGACGATTCGCGTCGAATTCC
The DNA here is from genome assembly GCA_963674575.2 of Thermoguttaceae bacterium. GTDB lineage: Bacteria > Planctomycetota > Planctomycetia > Pirellulales > Thermoguttaceae > JAAYAY01. Next base: position 191,271 of record CAXXQT010000003.1, on the reverse strand, counting down.
CGGCCGAACGAGTTGTCAAAGGCATCGAGGTCTATTGGTTCGACGATACCGGGCACGGTGGTTGCCGCGTTCCCTGGGCGACGGAGTTCCGCTACTTCGAAGCCGACCAATGGATCCCGACCTTGCCAAGCTCGCGCGTGCCCGTGGGTCGAGACAAGATGAACCACCTGGCCATCGACCCGGTGCGCACCACGGCCGTCGAACTGCGAGTCACCTTGAGGCCGGAATGCTCGGGCGGCATCCTCGAACTGAAGATCCTCGGTCCTTCCGAAACGGCTGACGCCCTCGGTGAGGAAGAAACCCTCAAGCCGGTTCATCGCCCTCCCGCCCAGGCCATGACGCCGGCGGAAATCAAGGCCGGATTGACCGCCCACAACCGAGCCCTCTACATCAAGACCGGCTGGATCCGCGATCCTTACATCTACCTTGCACCCGACGGCTGCTATTACCTGACCGGCACGACGCCCAATCCGGGAGACCCGCGAGAGCAAACCGATCCGTACAACACGGGCCTCGGTCCCGAGAGCATCGTGGGCTATCACATGCAACTCTGGCGAAGCCCTGATCTGATTAAGTGGGAATCTCTGGGCTCCCCGTTCTCCCTGATGGACGGCTACTGGGCGAAGAAGGAGCCGCAGGCCTTCCAAGGCGACGATCGCTCCTATTGGCATCTGTGGGCGCCGGAAGCCCACTTCTTCCAAGACAAGTGGCACATCGTGCATACGACACCCGCGCCCGTGCGTGGCGGCTCGAATCTGGCAGTGACCGCGGGCGATCAGATCAAGGCTCCCTACGCCTTCCCGCTGAGAGACCTGTCCCGCCGTCGCCACGATCCCTCGTTGTTTGTGGACGACGACGGCACGGTCTACCTTCTCTGGGCGAACACGATGATCGCGCCGCTCACCGAAGACCTCACCGGTCTTGCCGCCGAGCCCGTGCGGATCGATCCGGCGGGCAGCCGACCGAGTCCGGACGGCAAGCCGATCAGTCGAATCGGGCACGAAGGCGCCACCCTTCGCAAGATCGGCAAGAAATACGTTCACTTCGGAACGGCCTGGTCGACCGATCAGGGCCGCAAGGGCTCCTACAACCTCTACTACTGCACGGCCGACAAGATCCTCGGCCCCTATGGTCCGCGGCGTTTTGCCGGACGCTTCCTGGGCCACGGCACGCCTTTCCAGGACAAGTCGGGCCAGTGGTGGTGCACCGCTTTTTTCAACGGCAACGCGCCGCCTCTTACCCGCGAGCAGGCCCGCGGGGCGGACCTGGGCGACGACGCCCAGACGATCAACGAGCAGGGCGTGACGATCGTGCCCCTGGACGTTGCAGCGGACAACGAGGGCGAGGTTTGGATCCGCGCCGTTGATCCCGACTATGCCAATCCCGGTCCGGACGAAGTCCAGGAATTCTGAAACACCGTGTGAGACTTTCGGAAAAAGACGGTCCGGCAGAGACGTGACATCCGCCGTTTGCCGCTTTCGCAAACGGAAGAGACCGCCCAAAAAACACAAAGAAGCACGAAGAGATATTTCGCTCCAAAATGCGTCTGATGACGGAGACATTACCATGCAGCAGCCAACCGGAAGAAAATACATGATCCCCACTCGCATCGGGACATTCTTGCTCGTTCTCGTGGCGAGTTTCACCTGTGTTTCGCGAGCACAAGCCGCCGAGGAACCCACGAAAGCCCCCGTGCCGAACATTGTCCTGATCATGGCCGACGATATGGGCTTTTCAGACATCGGCTGCTACGGCGGCGAGATCCCCACGCCCAATATCGACCGGCTGGCGGCCGACGGACTGCGGTTCACCCAGTTCTACAACACGGGTCGCTGCTGCCCCACGCGGGCCAGCCTGCTCACCGGCCTGTATTCCCATGAGGCCGGCGTGGGCCGAATGGTCTACGCCGACGACGGCCCCGGCTACTACGGCCATCTCACGGACCAGTGCGTGACCCTTGGCGAGGTGATGAAGGCAGCGGGCTACCAGACACTCATGGCCGGCAAGTGGCACGTGGGCCATGCACCGGGCCAGTGGCCCAGCGACCGCGGCTTCGAACAGTTCTACGGCATCCACCTCCATGTGGACAGCTACTTCAAGGTGCTCAAGAGCTGCGAAGTCTATCACAACCACCAAATGGCCATCCCCGCCACGGCCGATCCTCCGAACACGCTCCATCCGGACCAGGAATGGTACACAACCGACGTGTTCACCGACTGGGCCGTCAAGTTCGTGGGAGAGGCGGCGCCGGCCGACAAGCCCTTCTTCCTCTACCTGGCCTACAATTCGCCCCATTGGCCCCTGGAGGCCCCGGCCGAGAACATCGACCATTTTCGCGGCAAGTATCTCGACGGCTGGGACAAGCTCCGAGAAACGAAGCTGACCCGGATGAAGCAACTCGGGATCGTTCGCAAAGACACGGTTCTTTCTCCGTCGGAAAATCCGGCCTGGGAAACCATGGGCAAGGCCAACCGGCCGGAACTGGACTATCGCCGTGCCATCTATGCCGCCCAGATCGAGCGGATGGACCAGAACATCGGCCGGGTCGTGGCCGAGTTGAAGCGGACCGGCGCGATCGACAACACGCTCATCCTGTTCCTCTCCGACAACGGCTGTTGCGCCGAGGGCGGCATGTACGGCTACAAATGGAAACAGAACCGCATGGGCAATCACGCCCAGTGGCGGAAAGAATCGGCCCGATCGAGCAGCACCGGCCAGGCCTGGGCCTGTGCGTCGAACACCCCCTTCCGCCTCTACAAGCACTGGGTCCACGAGGGAGGCATCGCCACGCCCCTGATCGCCCATTGGCCCAAGACCATCAAGAGCCGGGGCGAGTTGACCCACCAGCCCGGCCACGTGGTCGACATCATGGCCACCTGCTGCGACGTGGGCGGTGCCGAGTACCCCAAAACCCGAAGCGGCAAACCTGTGCCGGCCATGCGGGGCATGAGCCTGCTGGGCGCCTTCCGCAATCCCGACACGATTCACCCCCGCACCCTCTACTGGGAACACGAACGTCACGCGGCAATCCGCGAGGGGAACCTGAAACTGGTCTCCCTCGACGCCGTCGACGCCAGCCAATGGTGCCTTTACGACATGGACAAGGACCGAACCGAACTCAACAACCTGGCCTCCGAAATGCCGGAACGTGTTGAAGCGATGAAACAACAGTGGACCGACTGGGCCCGGCAGACGCACGTGCTCCCATGGATCAAGGACCGCAAGAGGTGAAGAAACAACGGGACTCTGGAGAACTCCGGACTCCCACGCGTATCGGACCAAGGCTGAAGGCTGGAGACTGTAGGCTGTAGGTTCCTGATGCGAGGTCGATGAAGACCCCTGTTTTGTTGTCCTCCAGCCTTCGGTCTTCAGTCTTCAGCCTTGTCTCCGTCATCCGTTTTCACTCTGAAGAAGCAGCAAAAGGACATTCCCCCCTCATGAAACGAATTCTGCAAACCACGGCCGCCTTGTGCGTCTTGCTGGGCGTGGCTAACGCCGCGTTTGGCGACGAGAAGCCGCTTTATCTGTTCAACCGCGTGCCCCTGGCCGACAAGCCCTATGCCGAGTTGCCCCTGGGCGCCATCCAGCCCGAAGGCTGGCTTCGCAACGAACTGGAGCGAATGGCCGAGGGCATGACCGGCCATCTTGACCAGTGGTATCCCGAAGTGTGCGGCCCGCGAAACGCCTGGCTCGGCGGCGACGGCGACACCTGGGAACGAGGCCCCTACTGGATCGACGGGCTCTATCCGCTCTCACGGATTCTCGGCGACAAGCAACTACAAAAAAAGGCCCAGCCGTGGATCGAGTGGACTCTGGCCAACCAGCACGACAACGGCTACATCGGCCCGGTCGGGATCAAGAAGGAAGACCGCAAACTGCCGCCTCCCCGCGGGGCCCAGATCCACAAGCCCGACGACTGGTGGCCCCGGATGGTCATGCTCAAGATCCTCCAGCAGCACTACAACGCCACCGGCGACCAACGGGTGGTCGAGTGCCTGAAGAAGTACTTCCGCTACCAACTGAGGACGCTGCCGGACAAACCGCTCCAGGCCCCTCCGGGCGGCAAGGGCGGCTCGTGGTGGGCCGCCCAGCGTGGCGGCGACAACCTGATGGTCGTCCTCTGGTTCTACAACCTGACCGGCGAGAAGTGGCTCCTCGACCTGGCCGAGTTGATTCACCAGCAGACCGTGCCCGTCACCGACTGGTTCCTCACGGGCGACATCACTCGCCACCGCGGCGACCAGGGTGAAACGCTTCATTGCGTCAACCTGGCCCAGATGACCAAGACGCCCATCATCCGCTTCCAGCAGGACCGCGACCCGCGGCACATGGAGGCCGTCCGCAAGGCCTTTGCCGACGTGCGGGCCTTCCACGGCCAGCCCCACGGGCTCTATGGCGGCGACGAACACCTGCACGGCGACTGGCCCGATCGCGGAAGCGAACTCTGCTCGGCCGTGGAGATGATGTTCTCCCTGGAAAAGATGCTGGAGATCACGGGCGAAGTGGACTTCGCCGATCGACTGGAGCGGGTGGCCTTCAACGCCTTGCCCACCCAGTGCCTCGACAACCACCGCGGCCGACAATACTTCCAGCAGACCAACCAGGTCCAGTGCACCATCGGCGACCACGACTTCTTCAACGACGAAAACGACCGGCTCGTCTACGGCGTGCTCCAGGGCTACCCCTGCTGCACCTGCAACCTCCACCAGGGCTGGCCCAAGTTCACCCAGCACCTCTGGATGGCCAGCGCCGATCGCGGCCTCGCCGCCCTGGTCTACGCCCCGAGCCGCGTGACCGCCACGGTGGCCGACGGCGTCGACGTGACCGTGACCGAGAAGACGGGCTATCCGTTCTTCGAAACCGTGACCTTCTCGATCGAAACGCCCGAGCCCGTCGAGTTCTCGCTCCATCTGCGCGTGCCCGGCTGGTGCAGCGAGGCGTCGCTCAAGGTCAACGGCAAGGCTCAAGGCAAAGCGCTTCCCAAGGGCTCGATCCAAGTGGTGCGGCGAACGTGGAAGTCCGGAGATCGGGTTGAGTTGACCCTGCCCATGCCGCTAACCGCCTCCACGTGGTATCACCGCAGCAAGGTGATCGAGCGCGGCCCGCTGGCCTTCGCCCTCGACATCCAGGAGGATTGGACGGAAGTGCGCGGGCCCATGCCCGAGGGCGCCCCCGCGGGCGCGATGCACCGAGGCTATTTCGAGTGCCGCCCGGCCTCGCCTTGGAACTACGCCTTGGCCCGCGACGCGACCGTCAACCCGGCCGACCATTTCACGGTCACCCAGGCCGAGATGGTCCCGCTCAATCCCTGGAACCGCGAGTCAGCCCCCGTCTGGCTGAAGGGCAGGGCAGTGCGGCTCCCCGACTGGACCCTCGTCCGCAACTCGGCCGGCAATCCGCCCCTCAGCCCCGTCGCCATCCCGCCGCAAGCCCGGCAGGAAACCATCCGCCTCATCCCCTACGGCGCCACAACCCTCCGGATCACCGAGTTCCCCTGGACGAAGTGAGGGCATTAGCAGCCCGTTGAACAAGTAGGTCGCCGCTCGCCGAGCGGCACCATGCAGTGGAACAAACGCGCCCAATTCAGGACTCGTTTGACCCACAGCCGGTGTTCTGATGGTGTGCAATCGAGTTCTTCAACGGACTGTTAGCAGGCTGAGCGAAAGCCAACCCAAAGGATTGCCACGAAAAACACAAAAAGGCACGAAGAGACGAGCGACAAAGGAATTGGAATAAGACTTCACCGCAAGAAGCGGTATTTCGCAGGAATATTCACCCTACGAAATGCCGCTTCTTCCCTTTTCGTGCATCTTCGTGTTTTTTGTGGCAATTCATCGTCACCTCTCGCACGTGGCCCCTACACGCATGTCCTTCCGCCACATCAATCACCAGTTGAATAGAAGATTCGCGAGCGTAGTCGTAGGAACTGCTTGAGCTGTCCGTAAGCGTCGGAAACCGACACGTCACTCGATCGGGCCTACCTTTACGATTCCTCGGGCGACGATTCCTTCGTCGGGCAGGGGAGTTCCGCGGTGCTGGAAGACACCGCCGGCAGCGTGTATCACAACGAGGCCTTGTACTTCGACCTCGTCTATGCCCGATCGACCGACAGCAGCACCCGGGAAGACACGGCCGAGACCGAGGATCTCGATTTCCGGCTACTGCTGATGGGGACGTGGTAACAAGATGGAGAGGAACCGGGGTGCTCTTACCACTACGAACCGCGCCCACACCGCCATGTGGTCAATACGGTGTGGTTATCGCAACGGCACGCCCCCCCACTGGACAGCGACCCGCAATTCATAGCCCCCCCAAGCAGGGCAACTTTTTTGAAAGACGAAGAAGAATAGTTGCTCCTGCCAAAACGTTCGAATAGGATGAGCGCGCATCGTTGCACGCCAGTCCACTTTGCTTTGGGGGAAACCATGGGCAGCCTTAGCCGAGTCGCAGACTACCTACAAGGGGTTTTTGCGCCACTTCGCCACGAATCACAAGGTCGTCACGATCGGGCATCCGCGCGATCGTGCATACTCTCTCGCCGGCTTCACTTGGAACCCTTGGAGCGGCGTCAGCTTCTGGCCGTGTTTCTCGTAACCGACGGTTCGGACACGGTTGACGCCAATCCCGGCGACGGCATTGCCGCCGATGCCCTGGGAAACACGACCCTCCGAGCGGCCATCATGGAAGCCAACGCCCTGGACGGGCCGGACACGGTCCGGCTCATGCCCATGACCTACAGCCTTTCCCTTACGGGGACCGGTGAGGATGCATCGGCCACGGGTGACCTGGACATCACGGACGAAGAGGGTCTCACGATCGATGTGTTCAACTTCGGCTCGGCAACCATCGACGCAAACAGCATCGACCGGATCTTCGATCTGCACGACGGGGCCGGCCTTGACCTTTCCGGCGCAACGCTCACCGGCGGTGCAGTAACGGGAGACGGTGGGGCTATCCGCAACATCGGCGGTACGCTTTCGTTTACGGACTGCGAAATCACCGGCAACTCGGCAACAGGTGATGGCGGAGCCATTTATGACTATGACGGAACCGTGGTACTTACCGCTTGCGAGATAAATGACAATTCGGCAACAAGCCAGGGAGGCGGCATCTACGGTCGCATCAGCTCTTTGACCGTGATCGATACCACCTTCTCGGACAACACGGCCAATTCGGGCGGCGCCATTGAAGCGTATTCCCTCGCTCTCACCATCAGCGGTTCGACCTTCTCCGACAACTCGGCGTCCAGCGGCGGGGCCATCTATGCGCAGTACAGTTCGACGACGATCGCCGACAGTGCGTTCTTGCGGAATAGCGCCACATCAGGCCATGGGGGCGTCGTTTACATGCACTCCGGGACGCTCAGTGCCGTCGACTCCACCTTTCTGGGCAACTCGGCGAATTCCTACGGCGGCGTTCTCTGTGCGTTTGCCAGCAGCAGCACCGTTCGCCTGACCAATTCGGTCCTCGTGGGCAATTCCGCCAGCAATGGCGGCGGGATCTACGGTGGCTGCAACCTGACCTTGACCCATTCGACGGTCGCCTGGAACACGGCCTCCGCAACCGGCGGCGGTATTTCGGCAGGCAACACGACCATCAGGAACTCAATCGTTGCCCTCAACTCGGCCCCCGCATCGTCCCAGATCGTCGGTTCCTATACAAGCGACAACAGTCTCGTCGGCATCGATCCGCTCTTCACAACCGATCCATCGCCGGGAACGGACGGTGTGTGGGGAACGGCGGATGACCCAGGCGACCTGACCCTCCTGCCCGAAAGTCCGGCCATTGACCTGGGAAACGACCTGTTTCTGGACGAAGTCGATTCCGACGCGGCCGGGCCTGACGCCGCCATCGACCTGGACGGAAGCGAGGCCCTCGGAGACTACGTGATTACCGCAGACCTGAACGGCGCCCCGCGGACTTACGGAAACGCCGCGGATGCCGGGGCCTACGAACTTCAGGCGAATCCTGCTTCGGGTCGGGAAACACCCTCGGCGATCGTGACGGCAAACGACGACGAATTCGACCTCTATGATGGGGATATCACGTTGCGCGAGGCCGCCTGGTACGTGTCGACCGGAAGCGTGACGGGCAATACGGTCACCTTGGCTTCGGCTCTGGATGGTGCAACAATCACGCTGCACGGAGTGCAGCTCTTCCTCGACGGCGAGTTGACAATCGACGCTTCCGCCCTCGCTTCCCTGACCGTCGACGGAGACGACTTGAGCCGAGTGTTTTCCGTAGCAGCCGATGCCGAGGTGACACTCTCGGGCCTGACGGTCACGGGCGGCGGGATCACAAATTACGGGCTTTTGAGCCTCAACGAATCGTCTCTTGTCAACAACGTGACCACCGGATCCGGAGGAGCAATCCACAACGTCAGTGGCACGCTTTCGCTCACAAACTGCGAACTTTCAGGCAATTCCGCGTCGAATGGCGGAGCAGTCTTCAGCCAGGGAACGATCGATCTGCTGAGTTGCCAGTTGCACGACAATTCGGCAACCAATGACGGGGGAGCATTGTACAACAACCACGGAACCCTCACTCTTGCCGGCAGCCAACTCGCCGCCAACTCGGCGGAATACGACGGTGGAGCGATCTACAGCAACGAAGGGACGATCGCTCTTGCCAGCTGCGAATTCTCCGGCAATTCCGCGTTAGACGAGGGTGGGGCGATTCGCAGTTTGAATGGCCCGATCACAGCGGCTGACAGTGCCTTCTCGGAGAATTCGGCAACGCGCGGCGGGGCAATCAACGGCCTCTGCTCCCACATCGTCATTGCAGAGTCCACCTTCGCCGACAATTCGGCCGGCGGCGGCGGGGCCATCGAGTATGCCTATGGATCGATGATAATCAACGCGTGCGAATTCGTGCGAAACCAGGCAACCACCTATTCCGGTGGAGCCATTTCACATGACTACGCCGGTCCACTGGTCGTTCTGGACTCGTCCTTCACAGGAAACGCAGCAGCATCTTCGGGAGGGGCCATTGGTTGCTCCATGGGCGCAGGCGCCACCGTGACCAATTCACGGATCGTCGGCAACTCCGCAGAATATGGCGGTGCAATTTCCGGGGGCGTGCTGACCATCACCAGTTCGACGATCGCCGGAAACACCGCCTCCACAAGTGCCGGCGGCATCTGGACGAGCGACACGGCGACGATCAAGAACTCGATCGTTGCCCTCAACTCCGTCCCCGCATCGCCGCAGGTCGCCGGTTCCTCCGTTGCCCTCGACCCCGCCCCCGCATCGCCGCAGCTCGCCGGTTCCTGCACGAGCGAAAACAGCCTTGTCGACGTGGATCCCCTCTTCATTCGCGACCCGTCGCCCGGCGACGACGGAGTGTATGGGACGTCCGACGATGATTACGGCAACGTGACGCTCCAGCCCGGCAGCCCGGCCATCGATATGGGCAACAATCTGTTTCTCGATGAGATTGATTCGGACGCGGACGGGCCGGACACGGTAATCGACCTGGACGGAAGCGGCACGATCGGAGACTATGCCATCCACTACGATCTTGCCGGTTTCTCGAGAGTCTACGGTGCCAGGACCGATATGGGCGTCTACGAAACTCATCCGATCGTCGTTGAGACAACAGACGGCAACGATGTTGTGGTCATCACGCTCGGAGTCGCCGGGGTTTCTTCCCATCAAGTGAGAGTCAATAGAACCGTGACCCTCTACGATCCCGAGTCCTTTGCACAGGTCCACATCCTCGGCGGAGAGGGAGCCGACCGCATCACGATCTGCGGAACCAATGCTGACGAGACAGCCCTTTTCGACTCGGAAGGCGTCCAGTTCTCCCAAGCGGGAGCGTTTGACATCTCGGCTACGGGCTTTGAAACCGTCACCATCGACTCCGGCGAGGGCGACGATGCGGCCACACTCATCGGCTCGGACGGAGCGAACCAACTGCGGAGCTATGCCGGTTACACGACGCTGACCGATTCGACGCGGAGTTTTTCGTACCGCGTGGAGGGCTTCGAGGACGTTTCCGTGGAAGCGCCGGGCGATGGACGGGATTGCGCTTTCCTCTATGGCTCAGCCGGGAATGATGGACTCGATGCCGACCCGGACGGCGTCGTGCTGGAACGGGATGCGGACGGCGAAACGGCAAGTACGGTGTCGGCCGCGGGGTTCCAGACGGTCTATGCCTACGGCATGAGCGGCGGAAACGACTGGGCCACCCTGACCGGCTCCGATACGAACATGAATCGGTTCTACAGCTACACGAGCCACAGCATCCTCACCGACTCGCAGCGCTCCTTCTACTTCTACGCCAATGGTTTCGAGGACGTGTCGGCCGACTCGCCCAGCAGCGCCCGCAGCTATGCCTATCTCTACGACAGTGCGGGCGACGACACGCTGACCGCCACGCCCACCTCGGCCACCATGGACCGTGCCGAGGGCTGGTCGGACGCAACCGCCGCCGGTTTCGAACGGCTGTATATCTACGCCACGCGAGGCGGCGACGACACGGCAGGCCTGACCGGCAACTCGAACGGCGGCAACCGCTACACAGGCCGCCCGTCCTACAGCACGCTCACCGACTCTTCGAGCAGCTTCTACCACTACGTGCGGGGATTCTCGTCGGTCACGGCCACCGGCTCGGAAACCGCCACGTGCCTCGATCGAGCCTACCTCTACGATTCCTCGGGCGACGATTCCTTCGTTGGCCAGGGCAGTTCCACGGTGCTGGAAGACGCCGCCGGCAGCGTCTATCACAACGAGGCGCTGTACTTCGACCTCGTTTATGCCCGATCGACCGACAGCAGCACCCGGGAAGACACGGCCAAGACCGAGGATCTCGATTACCGCCTGTGGCTGATCGGAACGTGGTAGGAGACGGCTCGCATACAACTTTGCCGGCCACCTCTCACAAACATCCCGGCAGACCCCGATGGCTCTTATGAGAGACGAATAGCCACGAAAAACACAGGCCCGAAAAGCCGTTTCCCCTTTTCGGGCATCTTTGTGTTTTTCGTGGCAACTCTTACCGCGCTTCGGCCGTCTCGTACGTACGGGAGGTGACGCCGTTGCGGTGATTGGTGTGGGCGAGGTGCGCCAAGTGTCGCCCGCACTCGGTGGGATATTCGCCCGTGATGCAAGCGCGGCAGAGCTGATCGGCATCGAGACCGATCGCCCGGGCGATGGAGTCGATGGGCAGGTAGCGGAGCGAGTCGGCGCCCAGTTCGTCGGCCATCTCCCGTTGCGTCTCCTCGGTCAGCGGACCGCCTCGGAGAAAGGCAGGAGCGAACAGTTCGCTGATCGTCGACATGTCGATGCCGTAGAAGCAGGGCGAGACGATGGGCGGGCAGGCCACGCGAACGTGAACCTCGCGTGCCAGCCCATGCTGGCGAATCCGCTTCAAAAGGACGCGCATCGTGGTGGAACGAACGATCGAGTCTTCGACCAGGAGAACCCGCTTGCCTTCGAGCACTTCCCGCAGGGGCGTGTACTTGGTCTGGGCCTTCTGCGCTCGCTTGGCGCCGCCTTCGATAAAGGTGCGACCGCTATATCGATTGCGGATCAGACCTTCAAGGCAGGGAACACCGAGGCTGTAGGCCATTGCGTCGGCCGCAGCCTTGCTCGTATCGGGAACGGGCACGACGATCGTGTCTTCGTCGACCGTGATGTCCTCCATCTGGGCCAACTCTTCGCCGAGCGACTTGCGGGTCATGTAGACGCCGCGATTGTCGAGAGTGCTGGCCACGTTGGAGAAATAGATCCACTCGAAGAAGCAGTGCGCCCGGCGCGGGCTGGGGGCGAACTGGCGGATTTCCAGTTGGCCGTCCATGATCGTAACGGCCTGGCCCGGCAGCAACGACTTGATGCTCTCGGGGGAAAAACCCAGGTTGACGAGGGCCACGCTTTCGCTGGCCGCGGCAAACAACGGGCCCTCCAGGGCGTAGCTGAGGGGCTTGATCCCCAAGGGATCGCGAGCGACGACCATGTCGCCCAGGGCGTCGAGGAACACGAGACTGTAGGCGCCGTCGAAACGCTGGGCCAATTGACTGCACACCTCCATCAGCGGAGGACGCACCTCTCGCGAGAGGGCGGTGCTGATGGCGTGCATGAAGATTTCCGTATCCGTTTCCCGAGCGAGATAGTTGTCTTCGTCGCCAAGGAGCTGGTCGCGAAGTTCTTCGTAGTTGGCAAGCTGCCCGTTGAAGGCAAAGCTGAACCACTTGTGTTTCTTGATATGGTGGCGTTCGAAGGGCTGGGCGTAGCTTCGGTCTTCGGCGCCGCAGGTGGCGTAGCGGACGTGGCCAATGGCGGCCCGTCCCACATACTCCCGCATGAGGCTCTCGTACTTGGCCCGGTGGCTCAAGCGAAACACCTCGGAGACCGACCCCACCTCCTTGTGGGTGTCGATCAACTGCTTCCGATGGGCGTTGTAGGTCGTGAACCCGGCAGCAAGCTGCCCGCGATTCTGGATGTCGAGCAACATGCGCGGCATCAATCGGGAGACCTCTTCGGGCCCCTGGTCGGGACAGAGGGCACTGACACCGCGCCCCGGAAGATGGTAGACAGCGGCGACGCCGCATTCTTCTCGCAGTTCACTCATCGTATTTGTTGATCGACCGCCGTCCTAGCAGTCGACTCCCTGCGAAGTTGGGGGAAGCGGGAAAGAAGGCGGCCATCGCCGGAACCTCAGGGTGTGGGGCCCAGCGAGACCACTCCGAACGATGCCTCGGATTGCTCGTCTATTGTAAGGTCGAATGATGAACCTAACAACCAGCCGCGAGGTCGCAATCGCATCGGAGCTCGCAACTGGGACGTGCAAAATCTTCCGAATGGAGGGTTCATGCCGGCTTTTGGTGGGGGGCCTGACCGAGTATCCTGAGAGTCTTGGCCCCACCCAATTGGTAACCTCTCTGTCGCTTCCCCACCCTTATGACTGACATCGTTCGCCAGGAAATCGCCACAACCGCCTCGACTTTGGTGGTCAAAGTCGGAACACGGGTCCTCACACGACCCGACGGAAATCTCGACCTGGAGCGGATCGATCTGCTCGCGCGAGACATCCACGAAGCCATGGCGACGAACCGAAAAGTCGTCCTCGTCAGTTCCGGAGCCGTGGGGGCGGGAATGGGACGCCTGGGCCTGCGGAGCCGCCCAACTGACCTGGCCCACCTTCAAGCCGTGGCAGCAGCCGGGCAGAGTCTGCTGGTGGAAGCCTATGAGCGAAGCCTGCACAAGTACGGACGCCACGTGGGCCAGGTCCTTCTGACGGCGGAGGACCTGGACCACCGCCAGCGTTATCTGAACGCGAGAAACACCATCCTCGCCCTCCTGGAATTCGGCGTCGTGCCGATCATCAACGAAAACGACACGGTCAGCGTCTACGAATTGCAGACCACGTTCGGCGACAACGATCGGCTGGCCGCAATCGTGACCAACCTGATTCGAGCCCCCCTGCTGGTCCTTCTTTCCGACGTGGAAGGACTTTACGACGGCATTCCCGGTGACCCCGAAGCAAAAGTGCTGCCCACGGTCGAAACCCTCAACCCGGAAATCCATGCCCTGGCCCAAGATGCGAAGACCGGACTGGGCAAGGGAGGGATGGCGAGCAAGCTGGAGGCGGCCCGCCAGGCCACGGCCTCGGGAGGAAACGTGATAATCGCCAGCGGCCGCAGGCCGGGCATCCTCCGGGAAATCCTTGAGGGGCACCAGGTTGGAACCGCCTTCCTGACCCAGGGCCAGGCCCTCGCTGCCCGGAAACGTTGGATCGGCTACACGGTCCAGCCACGAGGCCGCGTCCTGGTAGACGACGGGGCGCGGCGAGCCGTCGAACACAACGGCAGCAGCCTGTTGGCAATCGGAATCGTGAAGGTCAACGGCCATTTCGCCAAAGGGGACGTCGTGGCCGTCTGCGACGCCAACTCCGTCGAGTTCGCTCGGGGGCTGAGTAATTACAGTTCAGATGACATTCGACGAATTCGCGGCCTGAAAACCGCGGAAATTCCGGCCATCCTGGGCCATTGCCCTTACGAAGAAGTCGTCCACCGGGACAATCTTCTGGTCACGGCGCCGAACAGTAAGTAGCAGAAGGTGAAAAGGAGGGGACTTTCGAGAGTTGCGGACTCCATGAAATGCTGGGCTAGGGCTGGAAACTTAAGACTGTAGGCTGTGGGTTTCCGATGCGAGGTCGCCTGGAACGGAGAGCCGACTCCGATGCGCCGAAGACCCTTGTATTGCCGTCCTTCAGCCTTCAGTCCTCAGCCTTGCCCCCACCCGACGAGGTAGTATCGCGACCTTTCGAGGCTCCTTCGATATGGCACCACCCAAGGGAATCGTGGACGAACTGGCACGCGAGCTCCGCTGGCTCGCGCCGCGACTCCTGCTCCGGGACGTGGCTGTGTTTTCCGGGAATCTGGCCACGTGCCTTCGGGCCGGGCTGAGTGTTCCCGACAGCCTGGAAACATGCACCCATTCATCTCCCAAGGGCTTTCTGCGATCATCGGGTAAGCGCCTGGTCGAGAAGACCCGCAGCGGAGCGTCTCTTTCCGAAGCCCTCGAGGAAATCGCCCCCCACCTCCCCCGATTCTACCTGCCGGCACTGCGATGCGGAGAGCAGAGCGGCCGAACGGAAGAAGCTCTCCAGTACCTGGAAGAGCACTGCCGACTGCTGGACCGCCCCTACCAGTCGATGAGGAACCTGTGGCTGGTCCCCTTTGCCTTCTTTCTGGCGGCCCAGGCGTTTGTGCTCCTGGTTGCGATCTTTCGCCTCTCTCTTCTTGGGGCCGTGTCGATACTGTGGTCCGCCCTGTGGCAACTCGCCACGCTGGCTGCCCTTGTGCTTCTGGTTGCAAACGTAACCCCGTTGCGCCGACTCTTCGATCGGCTCCTGCTCATGCTGCCCGTGATCGGCCCCTGCGTGCGAGATCTGTCCGTCAACCGCTTCTTCCATGCCTTCGGCCTGCTGTACAGCACAAGCGGCATGTCCGTGCCGCGCATGGTTCGCCTCGCCTGCGATTCGGTCGGCAACCTGGCCGTGCAAGACGACTTCCTGGCCGCCATACCCTATCTCGAACAGGGACACTCCCTTTCGGAGAGCCTGGACAACTGCCCGGTGCTCAACGAAAACGACAAGACGATGATTGCCTCGGGAGAAGAAGCCGGACGCCTTGCGGATTCCCTCGGCAAACTGTGCCAACAGACCGCCGAATCGCTTCAGGTGCGGCTTGAGACCACGCGGTCCCTTTGCCGGGCTGCCATCATCCTGATCGTTGTCTTCGGCCTGGCCGGCTACGTGCTCCAATCCTTCGCCCTCATGTTTCTGCGTTGACTTCCCCCAACGCGGCATGAAGCCGCTCGAGTGGCCGGACACGAACTGAAGCCCCCCGCTTTCCCTGGTCTGTCCAATCACGACAAAACCGTGCCTTCCCCTTGACTGTGTACAGCCGTATATTGTACTATTGTTCACGAGGGGACACGAATCGCCCCCAATCTGGGTCGCAGGAGATCGGTCATGGAAACGGACGTGCAATTGACGCAACGGCAACGAGCCGTTTATGAATTCATCCGCAGCAAGATCCGAAACCGGGGCTACGGCCCGACGGTTCGGGAAATTGGCGAGCACTTCAAGATCAAATCCCCCAACGGGGTGATGTGTCACTTGAAGGCCCTCGAAAAGAAGGAGCTGATCACGCGGGAGCCGAACATGTCGCGGGCGATTCAGCTTGCAACGGAGCCCGCCAGCGAACGAGGGCTCCCCCTGGTCGGTCAGGTGGCCGCCGGTGTTCTCCACGAGGCGATCGAGCAGGACGAACGGGTGGACTTCGGCGACATGTTCGATTCCGCCGACAAGGACCTGTTTGTGCTGGAGGTCAGCGGCGAATCGATGATCGACGAGCAGATCGCGGACGGAGACTACGTGGTCGTTCGCCGGCAGCGAACCGCCCGCAAGGGCCAGGTCGTCGTGGCGCAGACCGACGACGGGGAAGCGACGCTGAAACGCTGGTTCCCGGAAAAGAATCGGATTCGACTTCAGCCCGCCAATTCCTCAATGAAGCCGATCTACGTGAAGAATGCGAAGATCCTGGGGGTGCTGGTCGGTGTCGTGAGGCAGGTATGACAAGAAGCGGAGAACTCGCCGGCTCCCCAACTTGATTGCGAGTCTCACGCGGCGCGCCGTTGAATCGTGGGGAGCGGTAGACGAACGGCCTGGCCGAAGGTCTCCCGCCACAGGCAGACGCCCCACGAGAGCCCAACCCCAAACCCCACCATGACACTCTGCCGCCCCGGCATTAGCCGACGCTCGGTTCGCATCGTATCGATGAGAATAGGAAGCGTGCAGGATACCGTGTTTCCGTAGTCGGCCAGTTCGACGGGAAACTCGTCGGGGTCCAGTTCCATACGGTCGCGGACGTGGTCAAGCAGGTAACGCGTGGCTTGATGCATCAAGTAGAAGTCCACATCGCTGTGTGCCGCCCCCGCCTTCGCTAGCACTTCCTGGACTGCCCGGGGAATCACGCGCAAGGCAAACTGAAGCAGTTCCGGCCCGTCCATATAGAGCCGACTCGGCCACCGCTTCCGCTTGCGCGGCTTCATCGCCCTTTCCGGAGTGCGCGAACCGCCGTCAGTGACCATCAGCGTGTCGGCGCCGCTGCCGTCCGTCCCAAACACGAAGGGGCCAATCGACGGCGAATCGGCAGCCTCGATCAACGTGGCCGTGGCCCCGTCGCCGAAAATCGTGCGGAGCGACCGATCCGACGAATGGATGTACTTGGAATACGTCTCGGAAGTGATGAGCAGGATCCGCTCAGCCACCTCGGACCGGATCAATCCGTCGGCCAGCGACAACCCGTACACATACCCGGAGCACCCCAGGTTGTAATCCAGCGCGCCGATCGACGTCCGCAAACCCAGGCGATCCTGAACAAGGCAGGCCGTGGTGGGCAGAGGATAGTCGGGAGTCTGGGTACAGAAAAGCAGGTAATCAATCGATTCCGGCTGGATATCGTGCTGAGCGAAGAGTCGTTCGGCCGCCTTCACCCCCAAATCGGAAACGCATTGCTCGGGGCTGGCGATATGGCGCTCGCGAATCCCGGTCTTCTCAAAGATCAGCCCCATGTCCCAGGCCGGATTTTGAGCCGCCAAATCCTCATTGCTCTCAATGGTCTCGGGAACGAAAGACGCAACAGGGCCAATGGCACCGTATTTCATGGGCCGTCTCATTCGACTGGAAGGAATCGCCACCTGCCCGGACGATCGTTTTCTGAACTGTCGGGGGCGGCGAAGGCTACCAAGAATGCCTCCCCGGCGTCAATTCCAGTTAGGGGGGAGGCCGGTCTGCCAGTCCTCCGCTTTGAAATGGGGTTGACCCTTCCCGACCTCCACCGTACTATCCGCAGCCACTTCGCCCCACGTACGCCTGCCTGGAACGCTACTGATTCCACGGGTTCGACTTGGCGAAGGCAAAGCAGGCAAAAGGGGCAAACCAAGAAAGGACCTGGGTCACATCGTCCACAGTCCTGGACACTGACAGGAAGCGGACGAAGGGCCGTGTTGTTATTGTCGCGTCCACAGGGTGGGCCGCGAGAAGACACAGACTACGGTCGGAGGAGTATTCGAATGAAGTGTCCCCGCTGCTGGGCCGACAAAGCTTATCTGCACGTATTTCACGGATGGCACGAATGGGCACTGGGGTGCCTGGCATTTCGTCCGATGAAATGCACCCATTGCTACCATCGCTTCATGGTGCACTGGGTATTCACGATCGGAAAGCAAGTCGTGCCCCCAGTCCTGCGCGTCACTCGCCACAGGGAACCGCAGCCAAGCCGCAACCGACCGAACCGACAGAACCCACCGCGCAAGACGGCCGCGTAACGGCCCCGACAAGAGCAGCCATCCGCCTCGCCCCTGGACCTAGGCGAGGCAATTGCCCAAGACCCGAGATCACACGCCCCTCCAAACAACAGCGATCCCCGATTTCCCACAAGCCAACCAAGAGAGGTTTCGGTGGCCGGCTCTCTCCCCTTCGTTGACATACACTGCCACATGCTGCCAGGTCTGGATGACGGCGCGGTCAATCTCGGCGTCTCCCTGGCCATGGCCCAAATGGCCGTCGCCGACGGAATCGAGACCGTCGTGGTCACCCCCCACCAACTCGGCAACTACTCTCGAAATCAGGGAGTCACCATTCGAGCCTACACCGAGCGACTTCAACGGGAGTTGAAGCAGCGCAATATTCCACTAAGAGTCCTTCCCGGAGCGGACGTTCGCATCGAACCCGACATGATTCGCCGACTCCAGGCACGCGACGTGGTCAGCCTGGCCGATCACCAGCGCCACGTCCTGCTGGAATTGCCCCACGAGCTGTATATGCCCCTGGACGGCTTGCTCCGAGCACTCCACTCAGCAGGGATGGCCGGCATCCTCTCCCACCCCGAACGAAACCAGGGCATCCTACGAGACCCCGACGTCGTTCCTGGCCTGGTGGAAGCGGGATGCCTCATGCAAGTCACCGCCGGAAGCGTCGCAGGCTCCTTTGGCCCGGAAATCCAGGAATTCTCCGCGTGGATGCTGGAAGAGGGCTTTGTCCACTTCCTGGCAACAGACGCCCACGGAACGGACCGCCGACGCCCCATCATGTCACGAGCCTATCACCGCGCGGCAGAACTCGTCGGACAACGACGAGCGGAAGAACTGTGTTGCCACAATCCGGCAGCCGTAGCAACAGGACACGAGGTCGCCCCCGGACGCCGACGCACAACCACTCGCAGTTTTGGCTGGTTCTGGCAGCGAAAGGCCAGTTAATGACGGCCACGAGCCCCCCGCCCCACACCGTCCCCTGGCGCCGACTCACTGCACTCGCGATTCTTGCCGGACTTGCAGCATGCCAGTCCCAGGCCGCGGAAGGATGGGCCGACGTCCGCGCCTCCGGGCCGTTCATCTGCCGCGCCAACTTCCCTTTACAGGGCCACGAGCCCCTCCTCCAGGACCTGGCGCAGCTACAGGAAGACCTCGTGCGAGTCCTTGGCGTACCGCCGACCGAGGAATACATCGAACTCTACCTGTTCCAAAGCGAAGGCGCCTACCGGCGCTACCTCAAGGCGTTCTTCCCTGATGTCCCCTACCGCCGCGCTCTCTACATCAAACGGGGAGGCCCCGGTATCGTCCTGGCATTCAAGAGCAAAGAACTCCCCATAGACCTCCGACACGAATGCACCCACGCCCTGCTTCACGCCGTGCTGCCCATGGTACCCCTCTGGCTTGACGAAGGCCTCGCGGAATTCTTCGAGGTCCCGCCGAACGACCGCGCCTACGGCAACCCCCACCTGTCCAAAATTCGCTGGAATGCCCGCTTCGGCCTTCGGACTTCCGTCGCCAAGCTGGAAAGCAAGGGCAATGTGGCAGACATGGGAGCCGCCGAGTACCGCGACTCCTGGGCCTGGGTCCACTTCATGCTCTACGGCTCACCCGAGGGACACGCCGAACTCGTACGTTATCTCCGCGACATCGCTGCTGGCGTCCCCCCCGGCAGCCTGGGCGAAAGGCTCGCCAGCCGGATTCCCAAGCCCGAGCAAGAGTACCTGGCACATTTTCGAAACTGGACCCCCAAACGCCAGTAGCCACGTAACGGCGGCGGCAAAACAGGAAACCTGCGAGATTTCCACCGGTTCCAACGAAAAATCCGCCAAAAACAATTGTGTTTCCTGTAGTGGTCGTCCGGATCGAGACGATACTTACAACGCTTCACCATTCACGTGAGCGTCCAGGGATGAGGACGGCGTTCGCCGAGAATGGTCGGCCACGAAACCGAACGACGCTACTCGACTCATTTAGGACGGAAATGCAATGAAGTCTGCCGGAATTTTCAGAGGGATGGTAATGGGTCTGGCGGCATTGGGGGTATGCCTATCAGGTGTTGCCTTGGCAGCCTCGCCGGCCGCAAACCCCGTCGTACATGATGTCGCCTTGGTGGGAGCCGGAGACCTGATGGGCCAACTGATTGACGCCCAGGGTGTCCCCAAGGCAGGAATGAACGTGAACCTGTTGCTCGAGCAGCGATTGCTCGGAACAGCCACAACCGACTCCCAGGGGAATTTCGCGTTCCGAGGCGTTCGCGGCGGCGTCTACCAACTGGCAACCGCCAACAACGCGAGCGTCTATCGACTATGGGCGCCCGGAACCGAACCGAAGGGCACCAGCGCGAAGGCCCAACTGATCATGGGCGACACGGTTGTTCGCGGGCAGTGCGCCAACGGCTACTGCTACGAATACCAACAGTGCTGCCGTCCGGGAGTGGGCCGGGCGAAATTCCTCCTCGCCAACCCGTGGGTTGTCTCGGGAATCGTCGCCACAGCCGTCGCCATTCCCGTCGGAATCCACAACGCCGACAACGGAAGCACGCCTGCCAGCCCGTAACAGGCACCAGCAGCAAACGAGCCAATCGCGGGCTCCGCAGGCCGAGACAATAAGGCAACACGCCTTGCCACGTCTCCGCCTGCGGAGCCCTTTTTCTTTTCTTGGCGCACTCGACGAGGCAGCCCACACCCAATGCCGACACGGATGCCCAACAGCCCCCCTCCCTTACCCAAGCGGAAAAGGACGAGATCCTCGAGAGCTGCCCCCCCTGAAACGCTGCACCTGGACTGGAAACTGAAGACGGTAGACCCGAGGTTTCCGATGCGAGGTCGATTGCGATTTGATGTACCGAAAGCCCTTGCCTTACAGCCCTTCAGCCTTAGGCCTTCGGTCTCCAGCCTTGCCTCCGCCCTCATTCGCTCTCACTTTGAGTTCCCTGTTTTCTTGAACACGCCACGCAAACACACAATTGGGGTTTCGCAACACCAGCGATTTCTGTAGCATCCCGCTTCGCAGATGGAATTCTGCGCCGAAAGGTGAGTTGAAGCGGTCGCGAGCGCAACGCACGACCGAGTGATCTTCTACCCGAAATGCGATGGAGGCTACCGAGAATGGGTCGCAGCAAAACACTGGGAATCGGCTTGGCTTGGCTGGCAGTAATGGGAATGGCAATGCCCATCCCCGCCTTGTCCGCGGCAGAGCGTCCTGCGCCGCCACGCCCCGCAATGAGCGATATCGCCCTGACCCCTGACGGGACTCTCCAGGGCCAGGTCCTCTCACCCCAGGGAGTGGGCACACCAGGACTCCACGTGGCCGTCTCCTCGGGCTCTCGCCAGCTTGCCTCGACAGTCACCGGCAAGGACGGACGCTTTCAAATCCGCGGCCTCAAAGGCGGCGTGCTGACCCTCACCACAGGCCAAACCCAGTCTGCCGTCCGCGTCTGGACCGCCAAGGCTGCACCACCGGCCGCACGAGACAACGTTCTCCTGGTTGCGGGGCAATCCCAAGCCCTCGGCCAATCCTGGAGCGGATTCAAGAAGGTCGCCACGAACCCCTGGGTGATCGCCGGCGTTGTCGCAGCCGCGGTGGCGATTCCCGTCGCAATCCACAATGCCGACGACGACGACCCGGCCAGCCCTTGAATCGAGAAAACAATCACTGCTTCTTGCGGTAGTCTTTGCGTCTATGAGGTGGATGGATGAAAGCCTTCCGAGCCATAAAACTCCCCGTGACCCTGGCCGTTTGCCTGGGCATGGCCCTGCCGGCCCCCATGGCCCAAGGGGCAGATACGGACAAGCCCTCTCGGCAACCGTCCCTTGAAGTCACCGACGTATCCCTGGATGCTCAGGGCACCCTGCAAGGGGTTGTCGTGGACATACACGGGGCGCCCCAGCCGGCAGCAAAGGTCGTCCTCGTCCAACAGAAACGCGAGGTTGGTCGCGTCCAGACCGACCAACTGGGACGCTTTCGCGTCACGGGACTCCGAAGCGGCGTCTACATGCTGCAGTCCGGAGGCCAGGGGCGATTCGTCCGTGCCTGGTCCGACAAGAAGGCGCCACCCAACGCAAAGCCCGTCGCCCTGATGATCACCGGCGACGGGGTCGTCCGAGGGCAAATGCCCCTCGAGGACTTTTTTGCCTCCGACGCCGTAATCATCGCAGGCCTCGTGGCCGCACTCATCACCATCCCCATCGTGGCCAGCAGCCACGGAGACTCGTCCGCGGCCAGCCCGTGACGAATGAGAGGCGGCACAATCGGTGCGCTGCCGCCTCGCGTGCCTTGGACAGGAGAATGTTATGGGGGGCCACTCAGCAAAACCCGACTGCTCCCTGCGAGACCGCCAAGGACTCCGCCTTAAACAGGCCGTAGTCCTTCTGGCAATCTGGTCGAGCTTGACTCCACAAGCCGTCTCCGCAGATCGAGCCCCCCGCGGAAACCAGCCCTCCCCTCGCCCACGAGCCGCGGTCGTTTCCGACGTAGCCCTTCATCACGGCGGGGTCTTGCGCGGCGCCGTTCTCTCGCCCCCGTCAGGGACCAAACTCAAGACCGCCACAGCAACGGCCGGCACTCGGGTCGTACTGATCCAAGGCGGGAAGGCAATCGCAGAAGCTCGCTCCGATGCCCAGGGGCGCTTCGCCATCTCCGGACTCCGAGGCGGCAGCTACGTAATCGCCGTGGCCGGCCCCCAAGGAACAACCAGCCGTGCGATCCGAGCCTGGACCACGACCGCCGCGCCCCCCAAAGCCAGTTCACTGGCCCAGGTCGTGCTCGGCCAGGAGACCGTTCGAGCCCAGGGCCCGGTGCCGGCCGTATCTTTTTCCGAGGCCGCTCTCGTCGCAGGCGTCGTCGTGGGCGCCGTGGCCGCCCCGATCATCTACCACAACAGCCAGCAGTCGAATCGCGTCCCCGCAAGTCCGTGAGAGCCCCGGTCGCCCCTTCACGGTTTTCGATTGCGAACTGCGGTTGACTCCCAAGGGGTTTTCCTGCTATTAGAGCCCCTCGAAAATGACGTATGCGGGATAACTCTCTTGCGTCAACGCACTTGGAACGCATCGGGCGGATTGCGGCCGCCGATCCACGTTCGTCGTGAAGATGCCACCAACAAGTGCCGTGCGCAAGCAATCTCTTCCAGAAACAACAGGTTCGTTGCATGACGACGATATCGCATCGGGCGCTGCCGGTTCGGCGGTGTGTCGCGGGGGTCATGGTGGCGTTGCTGGCTGCAGTCAGCGCAGGTGGGTGCGCGACGACCACCTATCGAGCGACAGAACTGCCGCCACAATTCGCAGCCGCGCCAATCGATCGGCTCAACCGGGCCGACCTGTCACGATTGACGTCCTATTCCGTTCGCAGCAACCAGATCGGGGTCGGCGATCTGCTGAGTATCGAGATCTTCTCGGGATACGGTGACAGTGATCTGGAACCGGCCCTGGTCAACGTGGCGCCCAACGGTATGGCCGACGTTCCCTTGATCGGCCAGGTTAAGATTGAGGGAATGACGCCCGACGAGGCCTCCGAGGCAATTTGCGACGCGGCCCGCAAGCGGGATGTTTTCCGCACACCCCACGTCTCCGTCGAAATGAAAGAACAGAAGACGAACAAAGTCTACGTGAGCGGCGCGGTCATGGAGCCGGGAATCGTAGAACTCGCCCGCGGAAACAGCACGCTTCTGGCCGCACTCCTCGCCGCGGGCGATATCACGGAAGACGCCAGCCCCGATGTGACGATTCGCCGGCCCGCCTTGGCGGCGAGGACGCCGGACGCACTTCGCGGAAATCCCCTGCGCACGGCAGGCGGGCCCAACGCGGTGCAACTGGCCACCTACGAAGAGGGGCTTGGGGAGCAGGCCGAGACCATCGAAGTTGACCTGGTCAGCGCAAGCCAGAAAGGCGACGGAGGCTATTACCTGGACGACGGCGACGTGGTCCACGTGAAGCGGCGCCCGGAGCGCAAGATCCAGTTCGAGGGCCTCGTCAACACTCCCGGGGAAGTCGAGATGCCGCCCAATGAGGACCTCTATCTGCTCAGTGCCCTGGCCCTCGCCGGGGGCACCAAGTTGCAGTTTGCCGACAGCGTGGTCATCACCCGACGTCCCGCGGACGGCGGCGAGCCGATCACGATCACCGCGAGCATTCGTGAAGTGCGGAAGAATCGCGGGAATATCCGCATCCAGGAGAACGACGTGATCAGCGTGGTCGAGACGCCCGTCACCGTCGCCTTCGAAACCCTGAAGACCTTCTTCCGATTCAGTGTCGGCAGTTCCGTGGCCCTCTTCTAGGTCGGCAAACGAGCGACATCTCCCGGTTGAATTCACAAGGATCGACAGAACCATGATGGAAGAGCCCCTTTCGCCGCAGGAGCGGGTCGAAGACAAATCCTCGTCCCATATCGTCCACGCCCTCCTCCAGTTCGCCGTGGCCGTGAAGCACCGCAAAAACGTGGTCCTCCTTTGCGTCTTCGTCACCCTGGCGCTCGGCGCGCTCTACTATTCGACCGCAACGCGACTCTACTCGGCCAAGGCCGAACTGTTCATTATCGCGTCCGGCGACGACGCCCGGTCCACGGGCCTGTCAGGGCAGGGACGGGACGGGAACAACCTGATGCCGACCTTCGAGCGTGTGATCACCAGCGCCCGGGTCGTTGAACAAGCCATTGAGAAGCTGCGTCCCGAGGACCAACGCGTCGACCTGGCGGAAGTCCCACGATCGAGATGGGTGGCGGCAGTCCAACGCAACCTGTCGGCAAAATCCATCTACGGCACCAACAACATCGAGATCGAATACCTTTCCCGCGATCCCGCCGTGGCGGTTGCCATGGTCAACCAGGTGGTCGACTGCTACCTGGAGGAACTGGACGCGATTCACAAGCAGACAGCCGACGACCTGATTTCGCACCTCGAACAGCAGCAGCGTGAAATCAGCGAGAAGTTGCAGCAGTGGCAGATTCTGCTGAGCCAGCAGAAGAACGCCTGCGGCGACATGCTCAACACCGATCCGGACAGCAAGAGCCAGCATCCTCTCTTCGACCTGATCAGCAACACCAACAAGATGATGCTCGACCGGAAAAACGAACGCATGGAGGTCGAAGCCAAGCTGGCCAGCTTGCAAGAGGCGGTCGCCAGGGGTGAGGATCTGGAACCCCATATTATGGCCGTGGAAGAAACGGTGGGACGCGAACTGCTGATGAGTCACATGGGCCTCAACGCCCAAACGATGGCCAACCTGGCGACGGTCCGTCAACAGAAAATGGAGGATACGGCAAAGCTCCAGGCGATGCTCGTCCACTACGGAGAGCAACACCCCGAAATCCAGAACCTGCGAGCCAAAATTCTCGCCGCCGACCAGTTGCTGGCGGGAAGCACCGGCGCCCGACAGCAACCGATGAACGCCGCAGAGCGGGCCAGACTGGCTCGTTCACTGGAGGGACTCCTGAAGCAGCGAGTCGACGCGCTGGTCCGGCACGAGCAGAAACTGGCAATCGAGCAGCAAAACCTCCAGCGTCAGGCCGACGGAATCAACGATCAGCTCATCGCCATTCAGGCAACCGAGCGGCAGATCGACTGGGGAAACGAACTGCGGGACCGCCTCCTGAACCAGCTCGCCACCCTCACTGGCGCCGAGGAAGGCCCGATCATCCGCAGCCAGACCATCAGCAATCCCGTTCAGGCCACCGCGCCCACGTCGCCCAATCTGCGGCGTGTGGCCATGCTTTCTCTGCTGGCGGGCCTCGCCATGGGACTGGCCATCGTCTACGTGCTCGACATCCTTGACGACCGCTTCCGCTCGGTGGAAGAACTTCAATCCCAGCTGGGCGTCCCCGTGCTGGCAATCGTCCAAGACCTTCCACGGCAGGACGTTTGCGGTGTGGAAACCTTGCAACTCGTGGCAGAGCCGGACGCTCCCGAAAGCGAGGCCTTCCGGACCCTGCGGACCTCCCTGGGTCTGAACCACGATCGAGCGCGGCGCATCGTCGTGAGCAGTGCCGAGCCGGGAGACGGAAAGTCGACCGTCCTGGCCAACGCGGCCGTGGCCTACGCCCACGGCGGAAAGCGAACGCTCTTGATCGACGCGGATCTTCGCCGCCCCGGCCTGTCCACGCTTCTGAACCTTCGCGGTATGGAAGGCCTGTCCACCGTGCTTCGCGGACAAGGGCCCGTGACGGAAACGGTCGAGGGCCACATCCAGCAAACCGCGGTGGCAGGTTTCGATGTCCTCCCGTCGGGCCCGCGTCCGATGAACCCGGCGGAATTGCTCGGCGGCCAGAACTTCGCCGATCTGCTCGCCTGGGCCGAAAGCCGATACGATCGCATCCTGATCGACAGCCCCCCCGTCCTGGCGGCGAGCGACACGGCCGTCATCGGCCAGTTGGTCGACGGCGTGCTGATGGTCGTCCAACCTCTCCGAAACCAGCGCCGCCTGGTCCTCCGAGCCGTCGAGTCCTTCGCCATGCTGAAGATCCCCGTGATCGGCATCGTGGCCAATCGCGTCGGCGAACAAGGCGGATCGAACTACTACGGCTACGCGGTCGACTATTCGGCCCGGCACGCGGAACAATGCAGCGACGACTACGAGTACAACTACCGCGATGAAATCGACTGTCCCCCGGAACCAACGCGTCAGACCAACACGAGACGACGAGATCGGGACGGCGGCATCGACTTGAGCCAGTTGGGCGACTCCCGTCGCCGAGACGCGGCTTGATTGCGGATCGAGCGGAGAAAGAACCAGTTCAAGGCAGATCGTACCATGGCGAACGAAGCAAGACTCTCAAACGCCGCCCCATGCGATTCGGAAAACGCGGCCATGGAAACCTGGGCGCGACGGCTCTTGCACGTGGTCGATGCCGCGCTGGCCGGTTGCATCTTTCTCGTGCCCCTGCTGCTGGGCGGACGAAGCGCCGTCGGCCACTTCAGCCTGACCGCCCTGGCCGCAACGGCGGCCTCGGTCTGGTGGCTTCGACAAAGCCTGGTCCCCCGTCAATACTGGCGCCGCTCGGCCGCCCACCTGCTGCTGGTCGCCGCGATCCTCCTGCTTCTTCTGCAACTGGCCCCCATGCCGGCAGGCTGGCTGGAACAGGCTTCTCCCAAGGTGGCGGAACTGCTCCCCCTCTGGTCCGCGGATGCCTCGGCGGGCCTGCCCGCGTGGAACCGGGTCTCGCTCGCACCCGCTCAGACGCGCAACGCCCTCGTCCTGTTCCTGGCCTACGCCTTGATCTTCTGGGTCACCGTGCAACGGATACGCTCTCTGGAAGACGTGGAACAGTTTCTTCGTTGGGTTGCCTACGCCGTCGTGGGGATGAGCCTCTTCGGGTTGCTCCAATACGTCGCCAATAACGGCAAGTTCTTCTGGGTCTATCAGGACCCCTTCGCCACGACGGAAGACGGGGTCAAGGGCGCCTTCACCAATCGAAATCACTTCGCCCACTTTCTGGCCCTTGGAATCGGGCCCGTCATCTGGTGGGTCCAGGACGCCATGCGCCGCATGGCGGGTCGTCACAACGGATCGTTCCGCCTTCGGAGCGTCCAGCATCGCTCGGCCAACATGCTCCTCGCACTTCGGATCGCGGCCCTGGCAACCGTGTTTCTGGCCCTGCTCATGAACGGTTCCCGAGGCGGGGCCCTGGCGGCCGGCGCAGCAGCCCTGCTGACCGTGGCCGTCTGCCATCGTGCCGGCGCCGTGCGAGGGAAATTCGCCCTGGGACTCACTGCCGTGGCCCTTCTGCTCGGAGGTTTTCTCCTCCTGGGCGATGAGGATTCCATGGGCGGACGTCTTGAGACCGTGGCCTCAGGTTCCATCGAGCAGATCGATAACGGCGAGGGAAGACGGACGATCTGGAACGCAACCCTCGCCGCGATTCCGGATTTCGCCCGCCTCGGATCCGGCGTGGGCACCTTTCGCGAGGTGTACCCGCTCTACATGCCGCACCAAACAGGCCATACGATCTACACCCACGCGGAAAACGGCTACCTCCAGCTCTTCCTTGAAACGGGCATTCCCGGCGTCGTTCTCCTTGCACTTGCGATTCTGATCGGCCTGTTCTGGACCGGGCGCGGACTGTGGAAAGCGAATTCATCAAGGTCCTTCGTCGCGATCGGAGCGTTGGCCTCCGCCATGCTGGCCAGCCTCGTCCACAGCGGCGTCGACTTTGTCTGGTACGTCCCCGGCTGCCTGGTGTTGACGCTCATCCTCGCGGCCTGCATCAGTCGCGCCAGCCAATTCTCCCACGACGGGGATCGGCGCCAACGCGATCGTTTCCTGCTGCCGGCCCCGGTGGCTTGGCTGGCGGCCCCGCTCGTTCTGGCCTTGGGCACGTGGATGGTGGCCTCCCAAGCAGCTCCCATGCTCGCCGCCTCCCACTGGAACCACTTCCAGCGTCTCCAACGCGCCGTGTACCTGAACCCGATCACCGTCGAAGCGCCCTCCCAAGAAGGCGTTTTCCCGGCAGATCCCGCCGAAATCGCCAGGAACGAGGAAATCGCTCGCCGGGAGGCACGGGCCACGGCACTGGAAAATGAACGAAAAATGGCGGCGGAACTCACGAAAACGGTTCGCCAAGATCCCGACAATGCCGAAGCCCGCCTTGCCCTCGCCGAAAGCTACATGCGCCTGTTCGAATTCGCCCAGGACAACGCCATCAATCGCATGTCCCCAAGCCAGATTCGCGACGCCGCCTTGCGGGCGGACTACTCGTCGCCTGAAGAACTGGAAGAATGGTTGTCGCGAGCGGTCGGCAAGCAGTATCAATACCTGCGAATGTCGCTGAATCACACCAAGGCAGGCCTCCAGCTTTGTCCTCTCATGGGTGAAGGTTACCTGAACCTCGCCGAGGTCTACTTCCTGGACTGCAATCCGAAGGTGGAAACCTGGAACTACGTGGATCAGGCTCTGCAGGTTCGCCCTTACCAGGGAACGGTCCTCTTCCACGCCGGTTGCGAAGCGGCCCTGGCGGAACGCCTTGACGAGGCGTTGGATCTGTGGACCCGATCCTGGGAGGCCGGCCCGATCTACCAACGTCAGGTGATCGACTGGACCCTGGACCAACTGGGGGTCGAGGCGATTCTTGCCCAGTTTCAGCCGGACCTGAACATGCTCCGGTACATGAACCTGCGCTGCCAGTCCGACGTCGATTCCTCGCGCCAAAGGTCGGTCCTGGAAGCCATTGTCAACGCAGTTCACGAGGAAGTACAAGCCGAGCTTGCCGAGGGACGCGGCGACGCGGCCTGCGAGCTCTGGCTGGAAGCAATGTCCGCTTGCGAACAACTGATGCGCCCCAACGACGCCGTCGCCTGCGCCCAGCAGGCGGTCGACTGCAATCCCCACAGCTTCGACGCGCGGTATCGTCTGGGATTTCTCCTTTCGGACCTGGGACGTTTCAAGGAGGCGGAGGACCACCTGGTGTGGTGCAATCGAACCAACCCCGGCCTCAACAAACTGAAACGACGCCTGAAGGACGTAAGCCGAGCACTCCTGGACCCGGAAAGCGAGGGGTCCCGCCGGTTCGGGACTTTCTATCCACCCGGCACGGAGTTCATGGAAGCGCGTCTCCGCGTTCCCGTGGGCCCAGCGCCGACCGCAACACCTTCCCAAGCCCCCACAACCGTTTTTCCCCCTCCCTCAACCACCCCTGAACCCTCGCACGACGTCAGCGCCCCGCCGCCCGTCTATCGCCGCTGAGAATGGCCCTTGGATTCATGAGACGCCCTGAGTGGCCCTGAGTAATCGAGTGCGACATGATCTCTGAAACAACGGAACACAACGCGAACGAGAAACCCATCGGTTGGTTGGTGCGACTCGGTCGCAAGGTCCCCTGGCTCGCCCGGCGAGCCGCCACCTTCCTTCTTCTCACCGCGGTGTTTGTCGGAACCTTCTACCTGAGCCTCTGGCTGCGCTACGAAGGCCAGCTCGGCCCGCGGGAAATGTGGCGTTTCTGGTCGGCCATTCAAGTCGTCATCGGTATCAAGCTCGTCGTGTTCACCTGGTTCGGATTGCTCCGCGGATGGGGACGCTACGTCACCTTCGACGACGTAATCACGCTCATCGAAGCCGTTACCGTCAGCGTCGTCCTGACCGTCCTCGTGGAGCGGCTCTTCCTCACCGTCCAACCCATTCCCCGAACGGTCTTCGCCCTCGATTGGGGTACGACGATCGCCGTGGTGGCCGGACTCCGAGGCCTGTTGCGCATTCTCCAGGAGCGGAGTTGCGCCTTGCTCTTCCTGGGCGACAAGAAAGCGACCTTGATTGTCGGTGCCAACACTTCGGCCGAGGTTCTCGTCCGGGCAATCCACGGGAACATCCGCCTGGGCTACCATGTGATCGGCGTCATCGACACGGAGCGAGGACGACTCGGCGCTCGCATCGGCGGCGTGCGGATCGTCGGACACCTGGAAGAAACGTGTCACCTGGCCCTGCGCCACGGTGTCGAAGACGTGCTGATCGTCCGCGACGCCCTTTCGGGCAAGCAGGTCCGCCGCCTTGTCGAACAGGGACGCCGCCAGGGCATCCACGTAAAGGTCCTTCCGAGCTACCAGGAACTGCTCTCCGGCAAGGTCGCGATCCATCCGCGCCCCGTCGCCATCGAGGACCTCCTCCGCCGCGAACCGGTCGAACTGGAAACGTCCAACCTGCGCGACTGGCTCGAAGGCTGCACGTTGATGATCACCGGGAGTGCCGGCAGTATCGGCTCGGAAATCTGCCGCCAATTGCTTCCCTTTTCTCCCAAGCGGCTTGTTCTCGTAGACCGCAGTGAGACCGGCCAGTTCTTTCTGGAACGGGAACTGCGAGAGCAACTGGCCGACACCGAAATCGAAGTCTGCATGGCCGACATCCTCGATCGCGAGCGGATGGCCTCGCTTCTGGAGCAGTACCGACCCGAGATCGTCTTCCATGCCGCGGCCTACAAGCACGTGCCCCTTATGGAATCCCATGCCGGCGAGGCCGTGAAAAACATCCTCAGCGCCACCCGCTGCCTGGCCGACCTGGCCCGCGAACACGGGGTCGAATCCTTCGTGATGATCTCGACAGACAAGGCCGTGAATCCCACGAGCGTGATGGGCGCCTGCAAAAGGGCGGCGGAAATGTACGTCCAGTCGCGAGCGGGCAAGTCGGACTGCCGCTTCATCACCGTCCGATTCGGAAACGTGCTCGATTCGGCAGGCAGCGTGGTCCCCGTCTTCCGGCAACAGATCGCCGCGGGTGGACCGGTGACCGTCACCGATTCCCGCATGCAGCGGTTCTTCATGACGATTCCCGAAGCCGCCCAACTGGTCATTCAAGCCGGCACGATCGGCAACGACGGCGAGATCCTCCTGCTCGACATGGGCGAACCCGTACGCATCGTCGATCTGGCCGCCGACATGATCCGCCTTTCCGGGCTTCGCGTTGGCGAGGACATCGAGATCGAATTCACGGGCCTCAGGCCTGGTGAGAAGCTCTACGAAGAGCTTCACGCCGACGGCGAAAAGCACCTGGCCACACGACACTCCAAGATCATGGTCGCCGACCGCGAACGTCGCGACGCCGACAAGATCGCCGCCGCCGTCGACCAACTGGAGCGGCTTGCCAACGGGCCCCAAAGCGTGGTGCTGGAACGACTGCGGCGTCTCGTTGCCGAATACGTTCCCCCGGAGGAACGAGAAGACACCAAACGTCAGGCAGCGTAAGGCAATTCATGCGTGTGGCACGAATCATCGCTCTCTGCATGGGCGCCGCCATCATCTACGGCGTCCTGCACGACCAGGTGACCGCCCGGATCTGCCCGGAGTATTTCACGATCGGCCACCCACCCCTGGTCGCCACCGATTCGCCCACCCTCCTCGGGCTCGCCTGGGGCGTTGCCGCAACCTGGTGGGTGGGCCTCATCCTGGGCCTAACCCTCGCCGCAGCCGCAAGGGCAGGGCCGTGGCCCAAGCACGAGGCAAGCCTCGTTCGTCCTGTCCTCACCATGATGGTCTGTTCGGCCCTCGCCGCGATCGTCTTCGGATGCATCGGCTATGCCCTGGCGTCGCGCGGCGTCGTCTTCCTGGTTGGGCCGCTCGCCGATCGAGTGCCCGCCGAGCAACACGTTGTGTTTCTGGCCGATTTGTGGGCCCACAATGCCAGCTACGCCTTCGGTTTCCTCGGTGGAGTCGTCGTCTGCTACGCCGTACTTCGCGACCGCGCGAAACGAGCCTTCCAGCAAAAACACCCCCCTCACTCGAAGACCCGGTAGCGTTTTTCCTTCGACGTCGTCCAGTAAACGTTGACCACATTGCGTGGAGCAATTTCGCGGCGGAAGGCAAACAGGGCTTCACCCGGCGCCCCGTTCGACGTCTTGCCATCCTTCAGGGCCTCGACCAACAAACGCCCGTGCTGGAGTCCGAGCTCGAGGTTTCGGAACCGCTCTCGTTCGGCCTCGGAGGCCTTGGCAAGCAACGGTTCGGCCTTGTCGAGGATCACTTGTGCCTCCGCCAGCACCGGCGGTGTGTAGAATCCGGGATGGGCCTTCAACTTCTCGGTCCGATTGACGGTGAAGAACTCCGGGTTATCCCCCAGGGCCGTGGTGAATCGCTCCCAGTAGTCAAAGTACTCGCGAGCAACCGCCTGCATCGGCCCGAAGGCGCCGTAGAACTCGGCAAGCAGGACGTCCGGCCTGGCAGTCGTGTCCCAAAGCATGCGTGCGAGCACGTAGTAGCTGGGGCCGCTCGTCGCCCAGTAGCCTTGCAGGCAGTCGTAGTCGGTGGCCCGGAGCCCGTTATCGATTTGATAACGCAGGTCCTGGGCAATCTGGCCCGTGGCCACGAAGGGGGCTCCCTCACCGAAATAGAACAGCGAGTTCGTCCGGAGAAACACCGTCGCTCCAAGCCGGGACCAGCCGAACCAATCCTCGACCGACTGTTTGCGATAAGCTTCCGGTCGGGGATAGGCATTGAAGCCCACGTAGCCGATCCAGACGTTCGGCTCGATATGATCGAGCTTCACCGGCGGCACGCGGTAGCGACTGTAGGCATAGGCCACCACGCGGGCCTCGGTGTCGTACTGGCGAGCCCTGCGAGCGAGCTCGTTGTACCATCGCCCGTAGCGATCCGAGAGGTTTTCCGGCAGCCCGTCCTTGGCAAGCGCCCACGCGTCACCATCCACGTCCGAGCCGTCTTCCGCAGCGATCGTGGGTCCGCTCGCGTTGGGGTCGCCATCCCAGGCCCGGCAGTTCGGGCAGGTGCAGAATCCGCCGCTGCCGTCGTTCTCGCAGGCGTTAATCCAGAGCCCGCTTGCCCCCTGAGCCGCGTACTTCTTAACCGTCGCAAGCTGCAACTCCCACAACCGCGGATTGGAAACACACATTTTGACGAAGTCGGGCCGGTCCTTCCTCCGCGGCCCGCGTTTGCCATCGCTCTGAAGGGCGAAGATTTCCGGATCGGCATCTCTGTACCTCTCCCACCAGCCGGTGAAGGCATGGCCGTAGGAGAGTTTGAACGACCGGCCCATCCGCATGCGATCGAGCCAAACCCGTTCGTCTTCCGAAACCTGTTCGTACGTCTCGCCGAATTCGAGAAACCGGCCCAGCCCCTCCTTCTCGTAGGCAAGACGGTGCTTCGCCTGAGCCGTCATCCGGAAGCCTCGAATCTTGATCTGCGGCGTCTCTTGGATATCGAGACCGCCGACCGCAATCGTCTTGCGGTGGGGAACAACCCGTCCAATCTCGCCCGGCCAGATCCAACGGCAACCGAGTTGATCCTGGAGAAAATCGTAGACCGCCCACAGCGTGCCTCGGCGAGGATTGCTCTTGCTGCCCCCGTCGTCACCGGCGAGGATGAGCGCCCCTTCTGCCGTCCTGACAACAAAGGTCTCCGGCTCGAGAGCCGACGTATCCACGCCGCGTGCCTTCACCTGATTGCTCTGGCCAACCAGGATCAGGGAGGGCGGAACGTCGTCCGGCAGTTCGTTCTCCTTGACGATCGGAATGGTCGCCCCCGACATGAGCCGCAGATGCTCCTGCAACTCCTCCGCCGCACGCAACTGGGCCTCTTTGGGCCGGCCGTTGGTCACGATCAGGCTCACCGGTCGGCCGTTCTCAACAAGCACGACCGAAGGTGAAGCAGAAGAATGATCCTCGGCGGAAAGAACTCCCTCGCCGAGAATCGTCAGAACGAGCATCAGAAGACAAGGCGTGCGTGCCATGGAACATCCCCCCTAGGTGCACGGCCATGACATTGTTTGAAATCGATCGCTTAAGATGCCGCTCCCTCCCCCGCGATTCGCAGGGGAGGGAGTCGTTCTGGGTCGCGTGGCGAGACTATTTCTTCCCGGTCACGCTCTTGATGTACTCGGTTTCTTTCACGTCGTAGGGGCGTCCGTTGGCCCAGAAGATCTCGTGGAACCAAAGTTCCGGCTTGGCTGTGTATTGTTTCTGCCAGGTTTCCCACGGGTAGGCCGTCTGGGTCTTGCCATCCACGAGGCCCCAGTTGTATGCGGCCACGTTCTGGTCTTTCAGGTAGCCCATGATCGGATCGAACGTGCTGCCGCTGCCTCGCGACATGTATTCCGTGCAGAGCAGGGGCCGACCGAAGCGGCGCAGTTCGGCAACCCGGTCCTTCATCGCCTTGGGAGGACCGTAGCAGTGAAAGCTGATAATGTCCGACTGTTCGAGCATCAGCTTGTTGTAGTCCGTCAGCTTGTCGTCGTTGGACCAATCGCCTCGCCAAACACCGGCCGTCAGGGGCTGGGTGGCTCCCGCTTCGCGAGCCCAAACGAAGAGCTTGGCCAGCAGTTTGGTGGCCATCTTCTCCTTCACGTCCTCGGGCAGTTCGGTCTTGAAGCCGTCACGACCATAGGAATTGCGATTGGGATTGTCCGGTTCATTGAACAGGTCCCAGACCTGAACGCGCGGATCGTTGCGGTAGTGACGAATCAGCCCGACGATATACGGCTTGAGTTCGTCGTGCCGCGCCGGGTCGCCAAGGATCTCGGCCCCCGGGGCCTGGAGCCAACCCGAGTTGTGCACGTGCGGACGAGGGGCGTGCTGCTTGCCCAGCTTGGGCTGGGGGTCCCAAACGCCGTCCAGCGGCACCAGCATCACGCCGATGCCGTGCTTGTCGGCAATCTCCAGCACCTGGTCGACCCGTTTCAGAAATCCCTCGCGGTCCTGGTCCCACAGCAGGTTGTGGAGAAAAACCCGAACGCTCGTGAAGCCGATCTTCGCCGCCCAGCCGAGTTCGCGATCGATCGTTTCCGGATCAAACGTGTCGGCCTGCCACATTTCCAGTTGATTCATGGCCGTGCTGGGCGAGAAGTTGCAGCCCACGAGCCACGGCTGTTTCGCGTACCAGGCGTTGGCCTCTTCGACCGTCCAGCGGTCGCCAGCGTCTGCCGATTGGCAGAGCATGAGAAGAGCGACGGCGAAACACAGCTTCGCCCAACGAGGAAAGTACGTCATCGGTTGTCTCCATGAGGATTGCTAGTTGAATTGAACCCGACACTCGGGCAGGGCCGCCTGAAGTTTCTCGATCCCAGCCGCCGAAATGCCCGTCTGGGTAACAATCAACTGTTTCAGCTTGGACAGCTTCGACACGGTCTCGACGGAAGCGTCGGTAATCCCCGTCTCGCTGAGAACGAGGGTCTCCAGATTCGTCAGCGGGCCGAGGACGGTCACTTCCGCATCGGTCATCCTGGATTGGGCCAGGTTGAGATAGACGAGTTTCTCGGGCTTGGGAATCTTGGCGAGAGCCTTGCCCTGGACGGCCACGTCGCGGAGCGTCAGCCGTCGCAACTTGTCCATCCCGCTGAGGATTTCCAGGCCCTCATCGGTCACACTGGCACACTGGTAGAGAGTGAAGTCGGCAAGGGGCAGCCCAGCCAGCCTGGCCACGCCTCCATCGGTGATCGGACAGTTATCGAGGGACAGGCCCGTGAGCTGACTGAGCTTGCCAACGGCCTCGAGGGCCGCATCGTCGATCTTCTCACCCCCGACCTTGAGCATTCGCAGGCTTTTCTTATCGATCAACTTCTCGATGGTGGCAATCGTCACGCCCCGGCAGTTTCGCAGATCAAGTTCGCCCAATTGCGGCAACTTCAGAAGCGAGGCCACGCCCGCGTCGGTCACGTTCGTTCCGCTCACGCGCACAGCCTTGAGGGCCGGCATGGCGGAAAGCGTCTCCAGCGTCTTGTCCGTCACCAGCGAGCAGAGCCGCAGGTCAATGGCCTTGAGGAACTTGAGACCGCCCAGTTGGGCGATGCCCTCGTCGTCGAGAAGTGTCGCCTGGACGGAGAGCGACTCCAGTCCCGCCTGTTCGGCGATTTTCGCAGCCAGGGAACTATCGATACTGGGCCCTTCCACAACGAGCGACGTCAATCGCGGAAAGGCAAGGATCTGTTCCATCTGGTAGTTGTCGACCCAACTTCGGTTGGCCGCCGTGTTGACCGAGACGACATGACCCTCTGTGTCTTCTTGGATCTGCACGCCCAGATCCGTGGCCATCTGCCGAGCCGCGGTCGTCTGTTCCTCCGTGTAGGAAGGCCACTTTGGCTCAACCGCCGCTTCCGGGGCCGGGGCCGGCGCTTCGGCAGCAACTTCTTCCGCGGGTTCTTCCGCGGGTTCTTCCGCGGGTTCTTCCGCGGGTTGGACAGCCGCAGGAGCAGTGTCGCTTGGCGGAGGGGAGGATGGCTGGCAGCCCATGGCAAGGGCAGCCAAACATGCCGAGATCAATGAGATTCTCTTCATGAGAACTCCAGGAACGGTTGTCGCAATGGGCTCAAAAGCCCGGCTGCGGTTGGGGCTCTTCCGATCACAATTCGCGGATCGATGTGGCACATACAGCAGCCGGGCTGGGTTCGGCGGTCACTCAGACCTTGGGCAGTTCGTAGCCTTCGCGGCGGGGATAGGGATAGTCGAGGAACTTGTTGGCCCCGTCGTTGCCCACGAATTCCCACTTCTGCGGATCCCACTTGAGCGATTTGACGCCCAATTCTTCGCCGTGCAAGTACGCGATGTTGCCCAGGTGGCAAACGGCCACGGTTCGCGAGCCAACCTCGATCGGACAGCACGGCTGCTTCCGGCTCTTCACGCAATTGATCCAGTCCTGGCGATGGCCGGCGTGGCTGCCGCCGGGGGATTCGTAGAGATGGATCTCATTCTCCGCGATCGGCTTCTCGATGATCTCGCCCGGCTTGCTCGAGAGCTTGCCTCGGTTCACGAAGATCTCTCCGTCGGTCCCCACGAAGGTCACACCACCGGGACCGTCGTGGACAACTTCGACACCGTTTTCGTAAACGTACTTGACGCCCCGTCCCTTTTTCGGGTTGTCGGGAATGATGATCTCGACCGGCCCGGACTTGTCCGCGTCGAGCCCCCATTGGGCGATATCGAAGTGGTGGGCGCCCCAGTCGGTCATCCCGCCACCGCCATACTCGCAATAGTTGCGCCAAGCGGGAAAGTGGTTGTGCATGCCGCGGGGGCTAAGCACTTCGCTGTAGGGCCGCATGGGAGCCGCCCCAAGCCAGCGATCCCAGTCCAGACCGGGCTCCATCTCCTGCTCCGGAAGGTTGCATGGCCTCGGAGGACCGCCCACACTGACGAGGACCTGCTTGATCTTGCCAATGCGGCCGTTGCGGACCAGTTCGCAGGCGTAGCGGAACTCGCGGCTGGATCGCTGCTGGCTGCCAACCTGGAAGATGATGTCCGATGCGTTGACCGCATCCATGACCGTCTTGGCCTCGACGATGTTGTTTGTCAGCGGCTTCTCGCAATACATGTCCTTGCCGGCCTTGCACACATCCAGAATCACCATGGCGTGCCAATGGTCGGGCGTGGCGCAGGCAACCGCGTCGATATCGTCGCGGCCGATCAGTTCCCGGTAGTCCACGTAGGCCGCACAGTCCGAGTTTCCATACGTGTCGTCGACCCGCTTCTTGCCTGTCTCGCGGCGGGTCGTGTCCACGTCGCTGACCGCAACCACCTTCACCTCGGGCATCTTCACGTAGTGGGGCAAGTGGGAACCGTACATCATCTTGCCAATGCCCACGCAGCCGAGGACAATCTTGTCGTTGGCGGGCGCGTTGTTCTCGTCGCCCAGAACGTGCCTCGGGATAATCATCGGGGCAGCCAGGGAAGCTGCTGCTCCAGCAACGAAACCACGACGTGAGATACGGTTCTGACTCATAAGGATCTCCTTGACAGAGGATGGCCGAGATGCGGCCTGGCGGGATCAATCGAGGACAGGTTCGGATACAATCCGCAAAACGTTCGGATCGCCCTCTAGTTTAATGGGGAAGGGCCGCCAAATCCAACATTTGGACAGGCGCTAGACCAGCGTTCTGCGTTGGAAGGCCAATGACAGCATCGCCCCCTCCCCGGCCCTCCCCCACGCTGCGATGGGGAGGGAGAGTCCTGCCAGAACACGGATCAGGTCGCCCAATTGGCCTCTACACCCCGAACACTTTCTCCATCTGCTTGCGGACAACCGTGAGCCGCTCGACGTCGCCGCCGCCGACTTCGGCCGTGGCCCAACCGGTGAAGTTGATCTCGGCCAGAGCCTTGCGGACATCGTCCCACGGCAGGTCCCCTTCGCCGATATCCACGAAACCACTCTTCTCGCGACTGAAGCCCTTGACGTCGAGCTTCACGCAGCGTCGTCCGAAGGCCCGAATCCAGTCACCCGGCTGGCCATACTTCCAGTGGTTGCCGATGTCGTAGTACATGCCGACCCAGGGGCTGTTGAAGCTGTCGACGAACTCGATGAACCCATCCGCCGTCTGATCGGCCGGGCCGTCGTGGACGTAGAACATCTGGTTCCACACGTTCTCGATCAGGATCATCTGCCCCAGCGAAGCGGCCAAGGGCAGGAGCTTCTTGATCTCTTCCCGGGCGCGAGCGCTGACTTCCTCGGCCGTCCCGTCACCGCCACGCCCCACCACGATGAGCACGCCCGATCCGCCGGCCGCGTGGGAGACGCGAATGCAGTGCTCGATATTGGCCCGGCCTTGCGCCCGGTCTTCTTCCTTGGCGCTGGTCAAACGCTTCGACCAGTGGGCATGGTTGATCGCGTTGTGGACAAAAACGCCCGACTCGCGCACGGCGTCCCGGGCCTGCTCGGCCGTCCACTCGCCCGCCTGATCGAAGTCCACGCCGTCGAAACCGGCCTCGCCCGCCATGCTCAGCCGCTCGACGATCGACAGCTCTTTCCCTTCCAGCTTCTTGGGAATCATGCCCAGCTTGCAGGAAAGCAGAATGCGTTTCCCTTCCGGCGGACGAACAATGGCCGACTCCTCAGCAGGCGCAGCCTTGGCTGGCGAGATATTCAACGCGGCCACGCCAGCCACCGAAGCGGCTCCGGCGGCAAGGAAACGACGACGGGGAAGGGAAGCACTTCTATTTGAGGCGTTCATAGGCATCACGGTTCTTTCTCCTAGTGCTGTAGGAATTCTTGGTTCTCAGACAACCGGCAAGGCAGGTAACTACCTTAGAAGTACACCAGCCGTTCCACCATCACCTGCGTGTCAGGCCAAACCACTGACACGGAGTTATTCACATCCGTCTTCGATCGCCGCCTGGATAAGCAGCAACTCATCCTTGGGAATTGTACCAGCATAGGCGGCAATGCTCTTCGGAGTGCCGATGGGGGTACGTTTTACTGCGCGAACATACT
Source organism: Thermoguttaceae bacterium (assembly GCA_963674575.2). Lineage (GTDB taxonomy): Bacteria > Planctomycetota > Planctomycetia > Pirellulales > Thermoguttaceae > JAAYAY01. Next base: position 151,839 of record CAXXQT010000003.1, on the reverse strand, counting down.
CAAGAACGCAGCGGCGCAATTCGGGTTTCAAGCTCGCAATCTCGGCCTGGAGTTCAACATCAAGGTCGTTGTTCATCCCATTTCTCCGCAGCCGGCTGCTATCAGCGATTCACCCCGCAACGTAGCGGGTATCGTGCGTGGGGGAACTAGCGTCGCGCAAGACGAAATTGGGCAAACCCAAAAGGCAAGAACCGCACTATAGATGCAGCCTCACCCCACGACAAGCCATGCCCCACTGGAGAAAGGGATCGCCTCGCACAGAAGCCCCTCCTGCGGCAATTGCAGCCGTCAAAGCCCCCGATGCAGCCCCTCCCAGCGGACGGTCCACGTGCCGTCCTGCGGAAACCCGGGGGCCTCCCGCTCGGGGCCGCCTTCCCAACCGGCGGCCATCATCGCCGCGGCCGTCAGCAGCCCGCCGTTGCCGGGCAGGTAACACGGCAGTCGCCCGCTCTGGTAGTTGTGCCCGTTGGGGCGATACGTGTTCTTCGTTTCGTCGAGAAGCAACGACTCGACCGCCCAGTCACCGCGTCCCAGCCGGGCCGCCGTCATGGCCATCATCGGGTAGTCCCAGCCCCACGTGCTCTTGTGGTTCCAATGATGCAGAACATGGTCCATCGTGCGAACCATGGTGGCCTCATCGACAACCGGCGACTTCGGCAGAAGGCCCCAGGCCGCCAACTGGCAGGGATGGCCCCCATCAGGAACCAGCACCCGCTCCTGCTCCGTGTAGATTCCGTCGACCACCGGCAGGGGAGCCATGTTCTCGGCCACGCGGGCCCAGTCGCTGCGAGGTTCGAGTCCCAACCGGCCCCGCCACTGGTTGGCCGTCTCCAGTGCCCAACGCCAGTAGGCCAGTTCGAAACAGCCGTTCTTGTTCTCCCCGTACGTGGCCCCGGAGAACTCCCGCGCCGAAATGAAGGGCGGGCCCAACTCGAAACAGCCTCGCTCCTCGTTCCACTCGGCAAAGTCGGCCATGAACTCGGCCGTCTGCTCGACCAGGTCGGCATAGCGCCGGAGCACTTCCTGATCGGGAGAGTGCCGGTAGAGCAGTTCCGCATAGTAGATCGGATGCGGCTGCTGCCAAACCAGGAGCGGACCGATCGACGAGGGAGCTTCCCGCCCGTCAGGACCGAGCATCTTCCCCCAGCGCACCCCGCGATAGCCCTGGATCTCAGCCGTTCGACGCATCACCGCCATGGTTTTCAGATACCACTCAAGTTGCCGCGCCAGCACGTCCTCGCGTCCCCAAAGGGCAAAGTGAACGCTGTGCCACCAGTGCATCTCCAGGTGAAACTTGCCGTGCCACGAATTGCAGGTCAACCCGGTCTCTTGCGGACAGGTCCGGCCCCGATTTTGGATACCCATCAGATACTCGGAGAGAACGATTCGCCGCTCCAGTTCGCGCCAGCGGGGATCGCTCGACTGGCTAAGATCGATAATCCCGCCTTCTTTCCAATAGGCCTCCATGGCTTCGGCCGAGGCCTTCTGGCTTGCCGCGAAGTCCCAGGGGACCTCCAAACTGGAACCGTCCTCGCTGAAGGCAACAGTCAACTCAACGGGAGAATCCCCACTCGACTCGATTAGGAACTCGTGGGGCGCCGCCCTCTTGATTGCACCTCCAGCCGCGCCAATCGTGCAGCCGTAGCATGTGGTATCCACCTTTCGGCGAAGCCGGACGCAATCGTCGCGCCGGTCGACAAGTTCCGTCTGGTGGCGGTCGGCCGCCTTCCACTCATTGAACGTCTTGCCCCACTCGCCGTTGGGATAGGCGAAGGCAACCCGAACGGCCAGCCGCTTCTCCGCCAGCAGCGGCGATTCAACGCGCACGGCCACGGCGTCTTCGCCCGGGCGGCAACAGGTCATCACCGTCACGGGAACGCCTTCCACCGCAAATCGGCTCGTCAGCACTCCCTGCCAGAGATCGAGCCGCTGGTCGACCTTTTCGAGATCGTCCAAGGCGACGGCGGAACCGTCCGCTTTCTTCATGACCAGGCCGATCTGGCCCAGGCTGAACTTATGGGGATTCGCCCGCAGCCATGCCGCCCCCGGAGCCTTCAAATTGATGGGATAGGCCACTTCCCGCCCATCGGCCGACGGAACCTTGATGAAGGTGTTTTCCAAGCGGCACTCCCGCTCACTGGGCGTTGTGTGCCAGGCCCAGTCGGCCATCGTGCCCAGCGGGATCCCCTCGAGGTAGTCGGCCTCGAAGGTCTGCAGCCCCGTCACGTCGGCCGTGAAACAAAAGGCGCCGTTGCCCACCGAAAGAGGCGACCAGATGTCCGGTTCGGTGAGATGCACGTTGTGCCGGGTAACCCACGCGTGGCGATCGATCGGCTGCCCCTGGGCAATCGACGCGGTCATACCCAGAATGAAGCAAACGCCCACAAATGCGAGAGGCGAACGGAGACGGCACGAGAACATGGCGGCTTCACAATCTTCAGGTGAGGGAAACGGCGGGAAATACCACCGGCTATCTTAACGAACACGGCACGTTTTCGCCATGCTCCCTCGCGCCCGTCCGTGTCTCGTAGCGGTGGCATCCTTGCCGCCGAACAACTCGCCAGTTCGGCGACCGGGACGCCACCGCTACGAAGTCGGCAGCCCACTCGCCCCAACCACTTCCCGGAATCTTCGGCCAAAGTCTTCAATTGACACTGTCCGGCGGCTACAACAGTGACAGGCAGAATTCCGGGGCGAATTCGATCGTTGAACCATCCGAGACAAGGGGACCTCCATGACCAAGCACATTCTCCTAGCAGCACTGATAATTCTCCCCCTGGTCGCCGTTCGCGCCGCCGCCGACGAGGCCATGCCCAAAGTGCGGGTGGAATCGATCCGACGCGTGTTCGACGACGGCCCCCACAACGCCTTCACCGACCTCGTGCGGTTTCAAGGGCGGATCTACCTGGCATTCCGAAACTGCCCCGACGGCCACATGGTCCATCCCACGTCCTCGATCATCATCATGGCAAGCGACGACGGGAAACAGTGGCAGCAAGTCCACCGCTTCTCCGTCAAGCGACGCGACACACGCGATCCCCACTTTCTGGTCTTCAACGACAAGCTCTTCGTCTACACCGGCACCTGGTACAGTGGCGAAACCACGCTCCCGCGTGACCAATACGAACTCAATCTGCACCTGGGCTATGCAGCCTGGTCGGAGGACGGGCAGAACTGGCACAGCCCGATCATGCTTGACGGGACCTTCGGTCACTACATCTGGCGCGCCGCCGCCTACAACGGAAAAGCCTACCTCTGCGGCCGGCGCAAAATCGGTTTCGCCGTCGGCCCCCGGGGCGAAGGTCACGAAGTGGAGTCGCTCATGCTCGAAAGTGACGACGGCCTGATATGGCGCAAGCGCGCCGTCTTCCAGGAAATCGCCGGCGACGAAACCGCCTTCCTCTTCGAGCCGGACGGCAGCATCGTCGGAATCGGTCGACGCGGCGGCGGCAAGGCCCAACTCTTGCATTCCAAGCCGCCCTACACCGAGTGGGACCGTAAGGACCTGGACCGCTACATCGGCGGCCCGCTCATCACGAAATGGGGCGATCGCTACGTGGTCGGCGGACGCCACGTGACCCCAGACCGGGGCCCCAAGACCTCCCTCTGCTGGCTCGTGGACGATCAATTGCACGAATTTGCAGAACTGCCCAGCGGAGGCGATAATTCATATCCCGGCCTGCTCGAACTGGAACCCGGCCGCGCCCTGGTTTCCTGGTATTCGAGCCACGAGAAAGACGAGGCGGGAAAGACTCGCACCAGCGTCTACACGGCTGAACTCGTCCTGGAACAATCGGATGAATGACTTGCCTCTTGAGCGAATCACAGAGATTGCACTTACGTAAAAGGAAAAGAACATGATGAATAGTCAACGGCGTTTTGAATCTGCCCGCGGCATGTCCCGCCGGCGCTTTCTGGGCGGACTGGCCACGGCGGCAGCCGTGTCGATCGTTCCCCGCCACGTGCTGGGCGGCGAGGGGCACGTGCCCCCGAGCGAAAGAACAACCATGGCCGGCATCGGCGTCGGCGGGCAGGGCATCCAGAATATGCTCCGCTTCGCGGAGGCGCCCGAGGTCCAGGTCCTGGCCGTCTGCGACGTGTGCCGCGAAGGCGACCGCTACATGTCCTGGAACTGGAGCCAGGGCAAGGACACCCGTCTTGCCGGGCGGGAACCGGCCCGCAAGGCGATCGAAGCCAAGTACGCCGAGCAAAAAGACCGTGGTTCCTACAAAGGCTGCAACACCTACGCCGACTACCGCGAACTGCTCGACAAGGAAGACGTCGATGCGGTTATGGTTGCCACTCCCGATTTCTCCCACGCCATGATCACCCTGGCGGCCATCCGCAAGGGCAAGCACGTCTATTGCGAAAAACCACTCACCTACACGGTCTACGAGGCCCGCATGGTGACGGAAGCGGCCAGGAAGGCGAAAGTGGCCACCCAACTCGGGAACCAGGGCCAGGCCGAGGCCAAGGCCCGGATGATCCAGGAGTATATCCTCGACGGAGCCATCGGGCCCGTTCACGAGGTCTACGTTCCCTGGGGACGGGGCTTCTGGGATCCGCCGGCAGGGCCCGGCCGCCCCACGGACACGCCGCCCGTTCCCGACGCCCTCGATTGGGACCTTTGGCTCGGCCCCGCACCCGAGCGGCCCTATCACCCGTGCTACGAACCGTGGCGCTGGCGAGACTGGTGGGACTTTGGGACCGGCCAGATCGGCGACCTCGGCTGCCACAAGCTCTCCACGATCTTCAAAGCCCTCAAGCTGGGCAGCCCCACCAAGGTCGAGGCCGAGTGTGAGTATGTGAACCCGGAAATCTACCCCCGCGTGTTCAATCTCCACTACGAGTTCCCCGCTCGGGGCGACATGCCGCCGGTCAAGCTGCACTGGCTCAGCGGCGGCGCCCAGCCGCCTCGCCCCAAGGGGCTTGAAGAGGGACGAAAGGTCTCGGGTGACATCATGATCGGCGAAGACGGCGTCCTCATGGGACACCGGCTCGTCCCCGACAGCCGAATGCGAGAGTACGGACGCCCGCCGGAAGTACTGGCACGATCTCCCGGCCACGACCAGGAGTTCATCAACGCCTGCCGCGGCGGCGAGCCCGCCGGCTCCGACTTCGTCGCCCACTCCGGCCTGCTCACCGAAGCCTGCCTGCTCGGCAACATCGCCATCCGCACCGGCAAGACCATCGAATGGGACGGCCCCAACCTCAAGATCACCAACGACGACGAAGCCAACAAGCTCCTCCAACGCGAGTACCGAAAAGGCTGGAGCCTGTAGGAAGTGTGAAGTTTGAAGCCTCCCCCGCAGTTCCCCCTCCCCAGCGAGCTTGCGAGCGAGGGGGAGGGCAGGGGGAGGGGCGGAATACCCAGCCAACCCGACCATCAGTAACTCAAAGTGAAAACGATTAACGGCGGAGACAGGGCCGAAGACTAAAGAACTGCGGGACAGAGACTTTCGTTGCATCGAAATCGGTTTTCCACCTCAATCGACCCCGCATCACGAACCTCCAGCCTACAGCCTCCAGCCTTAGTCCTTGGTGCGTCAAGACGCACCCTACCTTGCCATTCACCAAGTCCGGAGGGCGTCCGACCATGCAACCTGCCATCACTCGTCGCCGAGCCCTTTGCCTGGGAGCGGCCGCGGCCGCCCTGCCGCTGACCGCCGGTTCTCTTGTCCGCCAGGCCCAGGCCGCCGAAAAGACCGACCTGACCCTCGGAATTGCCACTCTCGGTTTCGGCGGCTACACAAATGCCCAGCTTGCCGAGGAACTGGCCCAGAACGGCCTGAATGTCATCCAGCTCTTCCTCAACCAGACCGATAGCCGCTATTGGAAATACAACGGGCGGTCCGACGTGTCAGACCTCACGGCAAAGCGCTGCGAGGCGATCAGCGAGGCATACCACGCGAAGAACATCTCGATCCACAGCCTCGGCGTCTACACGAACTTGATTCATCCGGATGAAGAGGAGCGGAAAGCCAACCTGGCCTATTTCGACGCCATGATGCGAATCGGCGGCGACATGGGCGTGAAGACGTTCATCACTGAGGCAGGGCACTATCACAACAGCGACGAGCCGGAACCGCCTGTGGCCTACCATTTCCAGGAAGAGGTCTGGAACACGATGGTTGCCACGGGCAAGCAACTCGCCGAAATGGCCGAGCGCCACAACGCCACCGTGCTGCTGGAAGCCTTCTTCCGCGGCTTCCTGGCCAGCGCCAAGCGCACCCGGCTTTTCATCGAAGAAATCGGTTCCCCGCGAATCCGCTCCCTCCTCGACCCCGCCAACATCCTGGAGGTCAACGATCTGGGCGAGATGTTCGACCAACTGGGTCCCTACATCGACTGCCTCCACGCCAAGGACCGCAAGCTCCACGTGGACCGCGGCGTGCCGGCCGGACAGGGCGACCTCGACTATCCCGAGTTCGTCAAACTGACCGCCCAGCGCACCCCCAAGGCCCCACTGATCCTCGAATACGTGGGTCCCGACACCTACAAGGCAGCGCTGGCCCACTTGCAGAACGCGATCCGAGAGGCGGGCGCGTAGCAGCCAACACCGAAGCCGGGCTCTTGAACCGCCCACTTCATGCCGTACAATCAGACCAGTTGAGCGCCCACCGGTAGCCCGGCTTCTGCGCAACAGGAGTGCTCTCTACACCCGATACCCCCGCACCCGTTCCATCAACCGATTCGCCTCATCCGCATCGGGCACACCGTTGACTCGATAAAGAACCCCGCCGGGCAACTGGTGGCGGTCGAGCTTGTCCACGAACGCTTCCAGGGGCACGTCGAGCACCAGCGGCATGTCGCCCGTGCTTTGCTGGATATCGCCCAGCACGTCGAAGGCCTTGGGAAATCCCCGGTCGTCGCCCAGGAACATCGCCTTGAGGCCGCGGAACGTGGCCACCGTTTCCAACAGATGCCGGCCGTTACCGTGAATGTGGACCACGCCGCCGTCGAATTCGGAGAAGATCCGCTCGGCCGGCCCTCGCCCCCACTCCTCCAGCGTCTCGATCGAGGTCATGTGGAACGGGTCGACGCTCTCCGACACGATCCGGCCCGAGATCCACTGGACCATGTTGCTGCACGTTCCCCCTTCCAGGTCGCTCGTGTTCTCGAAGAACGCCGACTGGACAGCCACGTTGATCTCGAAGGCCAACTCGATTGCCCGGCGCACCTCGTCGGTGTGCTCGTAAAGGCTCAGGTAGGTCTCGGTCGCCCCAACCAGTTCAAAGACGAAATTCAGCCCATCGATCAGGATGAAGTGGCTTACACCGAACTTACCCGCCGCCCCTTCCGTAAAGATCCGGAGTTGATTCAGGTAGCGGGTGAACCAGGGATGGGAACGATCGAAGCGGAGGCTCGCCAGTTCGGACCAATTGTCCAAAATGGGCGCGACCATCGACGAGATCCAACCGGTTGCAGGATCGGCCATGAACTGCACGTTGCCTCCGACCAGGCCGCCGTAGAGCCCCTGATCCATCTCGCTCAGATAGGCGCTGGGCACGGAGTCGTCTTCCACGGCAGCCCGTTCCGAGTAGTACCAGTTCCAGAAGGCGATTCGCCCGGCCGGATCGGGAGCCTCGCAATACCCCTCCGAATATCGAGCCTGGAACTCGGCCAGCGCCCGGCTCGGTGTTTCCATCACGGCGAAGATCCGGTCCTGGGCCCTCCGCTCGTAAAGCCGGCGAAGACCGGGAAGTACGTCACTCAGAATTGGTTTGTAAACAAACATGGATCGTTCCTGTCAACAACTTGAAAAGCCGGACTCCCCGCAAAGCCTTAGCCGGGCTACTTTCGCTGCAGGTTAAGGCCATAGGCTACCTGCTATGAGGTGGTCAATTCAAGAGCCCGGCTACTCGGATTCAGCCCGGCTGCTACCGTTGGGTTCCAAGGAGACGTTGCAGCAGCGAGAACCGTTTGATTTGCAGCCGGGCTTTTGAAGTTGCTGGAAATGGAAGCCAAGAGCCGGGCTAGTGCCGCTAACCTTCGTCACCAGGCAGTCTGATCTGAGGTGGTCAATTCAAGAGCCCGGCTGCTACCGTTTGGTTCCAAGGAGACGTTGCAGCAGCGAGAACCGCTCGATTTGCAGCCGGGCTTTTGGGCTCGGCGGCAATGGAGGGCAACAGCCCACTCCACCACAGGACGACTGAATTGGCCTGCCATGATCCGTATCCGGGGCCCGTGCGGCGTCCAGGACCTACTGGGTGTCTTGCGTCCGGCTTGGAACCTGCTACGATCACCGGCATAGACCGCAATTCGCGTTGACCGATCAACGTACCGGATGAAATTGACATGCCATTCGTTGCCTGTCCCTGCGGAAAGAAGTTTAGGGCGACCGACGCCCTGGCCGGAAAGCAGATCCAGTGCCCGGGCTGTGGCCGCCCCCTCTTGATCCCCCAGGCGAGCCTGCTCGACGAAGAACTGGATCGCCCTCAACCGGTGGTGCACAACGCGGCATCCGCGTCCCATCGACGCCCCCCTCAAAAATCGTTCGCCGTGGAAGGCTGGCTGTTGCTCACCATGGTACTCGGAGGCGGCGCCGTCCTCGTGGCCGTGCTCATGGTATTCCTCTCCATGGTCGAAAGCGGAAGCGATCAGGCAGGCGACGAGCAATCCGTCGCCGACATGGCTGCCCAACCGGACGGCGCCCAACCGTCCGCGGAACTCGCCTACGAGCCCGAAGCCCGGCAGCCCGAACTCGAAGCCACGCCTCCGACCGGCGCATCCCCCACGGAGGAAATTCCGCCCGAGTCGACCGAGCCAGTTTCCGCCCAGGACGCCCCCGCACCTACTGCGTCGCCCCAACCGGCCCCCAGCCGCGACGAGCCCTCCCCTCCGCCGCCCTCACGGCCGTCCACCAGTGCAGATCCGTGGGGCCCGGGCACGATCCGGCTCTCGGCCGGAGTCGCCCTCCCCCAGAGTCTTCCAACCGGGACCGCCATGGGATTCAGCGTCGACTACCAGTTCACCGCCAACCAACCGACCGGCCCCGTTCCTCTCTTCTGGGTCATTGAGGGTGGCAAGGGCCAATCGGTCAAGCAGCCCGTCCAGATGACGTCGCGGGGAACGCTGCAAGGGTTCGTCACCCAGTTCCGCCCAGAGCACGGGCCTTTCAACTGCCACATCGAAGACAAGAGCGGCAACCGGCTATCGAAATCGATCGCCTTGCGGTAGGTTTAGGCTGAAGGCTGAAGACCGAAGACTGAAGGGCTGCAAGACAAGGGCGCCCCTTCTATTCGCTATGAAGTTGGATATTCTTTGACCCCGGCAACTACTCCGCCCATCATGAAACAGATCGACCACGTCAATATCGTCGTTGAAGACCTTCCGAAAATGACCGCCTTCTATCGCGACACCCTCGGGCTGCGCGTCACCCGCGAGGTCACCATCCGCGGCGACTGGATCGAAGCCATCACCCTCTTGCCGGACGTGGAGGCCGACGTCGTCTATCTCGAACCGGCGGCAGGCCCGCCGCTGGAATTGATCGCCTATCGTTCGCCCAAGGGCTCACGCCCAGCCGACCAGGGAATGGCCAACACGAAGGGCTTCCGCCACATGGCCTTCCGGGTTGAGGATATCGACGGGGCCGTCGAGGCCGTTCGCGCCGCCGGCGGCGAGGTGCTGGCCCCCGTCCAGAAGGTCCCCTCCGTGCAGGTCGACTACGGCACGCGTCAGAAGTGGATCGTCTACTGCCGCGACCCGGAAGGAAACCTCATCGAATTCTGCGATTATCGATGACCCTTCGTAGGTTGACTCTCCGAATCGACCCCTCGTAGCATGACTCTCCGAGTCGTGACCAGTGTGATCACTTGCATTCCAGTTCGCGAGTTGATCGCATACCTGTCGAGTATCCCATTTTGCGATGGAGCGCACACACTGCATCAAGTCTCGGCTCAGAGAGCCAAGCTACAGCCAACCTACGGCAGCACGCGGTACACCTGGTTGACGGATTCTTCGAGGCCTTTGGGCGGCGGCACGTGCTCGAGGATGCCCTCAGCAACGAATTGCTGAAAGACCTCGGGCCGGACGAACTCCCAGTGGCCATAGCCCGTTTGGACATAACGGGCGATCTCGCTCCAGGCCACGTAGAGGTGGGAGATGTCGCGGGCCTTCAGCTCCTCGCGAATCTCGTCCGTTGGCCGCAAAGCGCCGGACTGGGGATCTCGAAAGATCGATTCAAAGACGGAATCGTCGAGCCACGTGTTGTAAAGAATCGGCATCTCCAGGTCGAAGACCTGGGCTTCGCCCACCAGGAGGACGGTCCCGTCGACATGCTCGTTGAGATAGAGATGCCAGGGATTCACCCGGTCCGTTGCCGTGCGGAGGTTCGAGTAGGACACAAACAGGGGCGGGTAGATGCAGGGCGCCGTTGTTGCCGTGAGAAAACAGAGGATCGAACTGAAGATCACCAAAACCAGCAGCGAGGTCTGCCAGAGGCGGTCGCGGCACCAGGTCGCCCCGGCCCCGGCCAGCAGGGCGAGGACCGGAAGGGCAGGGGCCCAATAGCGATCGATCCGCAGGGCCAGGCACCACCAGGCCACCGCGACGAAACCGAAATAAAGAGTCAGCCCGGCCACCAGACGCCGCCGTCGATGAAACCAGGCCAGGGCCGCCAGGGGAATCAGGATCGGGCTGAGCCAGTCGCTGGAGAGCAGGAGGCGGCGGGTGTCGGCCGCCAGGGCGGATAACGTGAAGCCCGCGGGTTGGTGAACCCGGCTCCACGTGGCGCTCTTCTCGGCCGTCAGGGTTTCGCCGCCGAACAGGCGTACAGCAACGGATAGAGCGGATTGCCGGCCAAAACCCAGTTCTTCGCCAGCCAGAGCCCGCAACCGGCAACCACCGCAAGGGAAAACACGACCGGGGCCAGCAGATCGGGACTCCAGCGTCCGTTCTCATCCCGTCGCCCCCAACGCAGCCACAACAGCCACGCTCCCAGCGGGGCCACCACAAACAACAGCCCCGGATACTTGCAGGCCACCGAAGCACCGGCCAGATAACCCGGCAGAAGCCAGTGCCAGAGGCTCACCTCGCGATCCCCGGCCACGAGAAACATCGCATAGAGCGTAGCAAACAGATAAAGCGCCGCAGCCCCCTCGATGAACCCGACCGCGGAAATGTTCACGAGCAAGGGAATTGAGAGGTAGACAAGGGCCGCCATCAGACCGGCCGCGGGCGAGAACAGGCGACGTCCGGCCGCCAGCAGCCCCAAGGCGGTAAGGGGCGTGAACAGGGCGATGATCGCCTTGCCCACAAGGGCCCCGACCCACCAGTCGCCCGTCAGCACCATGCCCAGGAGGGCGTGCATCTCGGTGCCGAGGGCCATGTTGGCGTAGATGTTGTAGGGCACGAACCGGATGGCTCCGGCCGCGAAGAATTCTTTGGGGGCCTCCAGGTGATACTCGCGGACGTCGAACTCGCACGGAGGCAGCAGCCCGCCCAGGAGCATGACCACCGCGAAGGCGCCACCAAGCCACCACAGCCATTTCCGGTTAAGCCACCATAGCTCGTCTTCGTCCTTATTGGATTCGATCGGCAAGGAGGAAGCCGCTCTGTGGCCCCGTGAGCGATACCACCACCCCCAGCCAGCCGCGACCGCCACCGCCGGTCCAATGAACCAGAAACGGTTGTGCAGGCCGCCAAACAACCCAACGGCGAGCGTCCAGGTGGAGACCAGATTCAATCCCACCGCTTCGGCAAAGAAAACTTGTTCGAGTTTCGTCAACCTGCGATCGATTCCCAACCCGGCAAGCGCAAGGAACCCAAGCATGCCGGAAACTACGCACACGACCGCCGCAACCGCCAACGGGAACAAACGATCGAGGAGCAACACGGTGGGTCCGTCCATCCACGCGCCCACCACTTCGTCGGGAAGAAGCAGCATCGGGACGATGAACCCGGCGCGAGTGATCTTGCGGCTGCCAGACCACTCGTAAGGCGAGGCGAGGAAGAGCAAGAGGTAGACGACCAGCGCGACCAGGACCACGTAGAGCAGCGGATTCGGGCGGAAGCCTTGTTCGCGTGCCTTCTTCACTGTCGAGCCGTCCTTATTGAGATGCCTGTCCGCAGGAATGCAGGGCGACCGCGAGGGCCGACATCACACGCGAGGGGCTGATTCAGGCAGGACCTCACTTCCGCTGCGATTGCGTTGTCGTGCCTGGGCTTTCCAGATATCCAACACCTGCATCAGCACTCCGGCCACGGCGCCTTGGGCGGCCACAACCAGCCCAAAAGTCCCCACGACCAGCCGCGACCAGTGCATGTTCACATGGTGCGTCATCGCGTACTCAACCAGGCCCGGCCACAAGATGACGAAGGAAACCACTGTCATCACCACCACAAAGGCCGTGATCGCCCAGCCTTCGAACAGCCTGCTGACCAAAACCGGCCAGAAGGAGTCGGACACGTGACGCTGCGGACCGAAACGCGCCATCCGATGCGACAGGGCCGTGCCGATCAGCAGTTGATACCCGGCCGAGCCCAGCAGCCCGCACACCAGGAATCGATAGATCATCCACTCTTCCACACACCGATGGGAAATATAGTACTCCACCGGATAGGCCGCCAGCGAAACCGCCACGATCAAGCAGACGGCAAAAGCCATCAGGAAGAGCCGTTCGGGTCGATAGCAGAGCACATCGTGAAGAATGACCCGTGTGAACCGGATCCCATCGGAGATAACGCAAAGCTTGCTCTGACCGATCCGCTCCGCGTAGGGCATGGGCACCTCCACCAGGCGCAGCCCCCCGAGCAAGGCCCGGGCGCTCATCGACGGCGTGAAATGCAGCCCCGTAGGCAGCGGATACAGCCAGTCGAGGGCCTGTCGTCGAATCACTCGCATGCCGCTCGCCGTGTCGGTAATTGACTTCCCGCAGAGCAGCCCCAACAGATTCGCAAACAAGTGGTTTCCAATCCGACGAACTCGGGGCATCTGGGACTCCGGTCCCAGGCGAGACCCCAACACCACATCGGCGTTTTCCTCGATGGCCGTCCGGGCCAATTCACCGAACATCCGCGGGTCGCAGGTGCCGTCGGCGTCGAGGAAGGCGACCCACGAGCCACGCCCCTGGCGAAACCCCTCCATCAGCGCCGCCCCGTAGCCGCGGTTCTGCTCGAACTCGATCAGCTTGACCCCGTCGATGGCGCGAACGATCTCCGCAGTCCGATCCGTGGAGCCGTCGCTGACCACGATCAACTCCACGTCGCTCACCCCGGACTTCTCCTTGATCCCCGCGACAGCCTCCAGGCAAGCCGCAACGGTCCCGCCGATGGCCTCCTCCTCGTTGAGGGCCGGAATGACGATCGTGAGTGTGTGCGGAAAGGAACCGTTTGGCATGGACGACAGGCAGAATCCGAGGAAAATGAGCGGCGCGACCCGGGGAGACAAGGGGACCTGCGACTCGACGCGAGCGCCGTCGCAGCCCGGGAACTACACTTAGTTGTACCACGCAGGCACAGGCGGCAGAACTTCCATATTAACCTGACGCCGGAGGGGAAGCACGCCGGACAGGATTTCCCCCGCCGGTTTTCCAGGCTAGACTGGATCTTCCGATTGTAACGCCGACGGACAAGAGCCGCCTCTTGCCCTCCTTCCATATGCCCCAGGGCCAGGATCCCACAGAATGAGCGGCACGACGAAGCTCCAAGGAATTTTCACACCGAACATGGTGCCCCTCGACCCCCAGGGAGAAATCGACGAGCCCGGACTGCGAAAATACGTCGACTGGCTGATCGCCAAGGGCGTTCACGGGCTGTATCCGAACGGTTCCACGGGCGAGTTCCTCCGCTTCACCCCCGGCGAGCGGCGGCGGATCATCGAAATCATCGTGGACCAAACCGCCGGGCGGGTCCCCGTCCTGGCCGGGGCGGCCGAGGCCAACGCCCGCGAGACCATCGCCGCCTGCGAATACTACCACAGCCTGGGCGTGCGGGCCGTTGCCATCGTCTCCCCCTACTACTACCGGCTCAGCCCCGACAACGTCTACGCCTACTTCCGCGAAATCGGACGCAACACCCCCGTCGACGTCACCCTCTACAATATCCCCATGTTCGCCTCGCCCATCGACGTGCCCACCATCCAGCGGCTCAGCGAGGAGTGCGAGCGGATCGTGGCCATCAAGGATTCCTCCGGCGACGTGGCCCAGATGATGCGGATGATCGACGCCATCCGCCCCAACCGGCCCGACTTCAGTTTCATGACCGGCTGGGACACGGTCCTCATGCCCATGCTCATGATCGGGGCGGACGGGGGAACCAACGTGACCAGCGGGGTCGCGCCGGAACTGACCAGGCAACTCTACGAGGCGTCGATCGGCCACGACGTCGACGAAGCCCGCCGTCTCCAGTACCTGGTGCGAAGGATTTTTGACATCCTTCTGTTCGGAGCCGACTTCCCCGAGGCGTGCCGCGTGTCGATCGAACTGCGCGGACTCAAGATGGGACCCAGCCGACAGCCCCTTTCGGAAGAACACCGCCAGACCCTTGAGCAGTTGCTTCCGCAGATGGTCACGCTGCTGGCCGAGGCGGGACTGGAAAGCGACCAAGGCCCAAGCCCCCAAGAGATCGGCCGCGTCGTGGCCTCCGTGCTTGAGACCTTTCAGGCCCAAGGCCGGATCTGAAACGTGTTGGAGTCCAGGCTTCAGCCTGTGGCAAGCCGAATCAACTCTGAACCGAGCAGAAGCGGCATTGAACAAAGCCGGGCTCTTGAATCTCCCATCTCGTTTCAGGCACCCTCGCCCCTCGCGCACCAACCGTAGCCCGGCTTCTTGAAACCACGAATGATATCGCTTGTCTCGCGAGGCAAAGTTGGACACTGGAGCACAGTTCTCTGAAATGGGGAGCGTTGCCCCGCTTCCGGATTCCGTGCGGCGTCCGGAACCTACTTGGGCGGGAGGTTTGCACGCCGCGGCAGTTTCACCACGAACACAGAACCTTCGCCCGGTTCGCTGTCGACGCGGATCTCGCCGCCGTGATTTGTCACGATCCGCCAGGCCTTCGAGAGACCAAAGCCCAGACCGCGTCCCGCTTGGCGAGCGGAATAGAAGGGATCGAAGAGATGGCGGCGTTCCTCCGGCAGGATGCCCGGACCGTCGTCGGCCACGGAGATCTCCACACCGCTGGGAGTCCGTCGTACCGAGACGTCGACGATCCCCTCCCGTCCGATCGCCTCCAGCGCATTTCGGACCAGGGCGTGAAGCACGATGCCGATCTGGACGGGGTCGGCCTCGATTTCAATGGGCTCCGCCTCTTCCGAACGGAGCAGTTCAACCGCCCGCTGCGATGCCTGTTCGTCAAACTCGGCCAGCGTTCGAGCCACAAGTTCGTTCAGATCGAACGGCTCGGGCTCAGGCTCCGGCGGGCGTGAAAAAAGCCGCATGTCGGCAATCATCTCGTTGGCCCGGCGGACCTGCGCCACGATCAGGGCCAGTTCGCGCTGTCGCTGCGGACACTCCTCGTCGCGAAGGAGCAACTGGGAACGCCCGCCGATGATCGCCAAGGGGTTGTTGATCTCATGGCCCGCCCCGGCCGCAAGCTCTGCTAGCGACTCGAGCTTCTCGGTCTCCAGGGTCTGGGCAAACTCCTTCTCGAGAGCGGCCAGCCGGCCGAGCCTGCCGGCCAACGGGGGAAGCAACGCCGGAATGCCCGGGATTTCTTCCTCCCAACCCCGAGCCATCTGGACAGCCCACTCGCGATGGGCCTCCACGTCAAGCGGAACCCCCTCGGAGCCGCCCTTCGCGCGAGCGGCCTCCGTCGCTCGGGAAACATGGCGTGCGGCGGGAGACACTTCCGGCTGCCCCACCCACCCGGGAACGAGGTCCTTGGGATCCGTGCCCGGAGAAACGATTTCCAACCATCGATCGGTCCCGCTCAGAAGGCCCAGGAGTCGCGCTTCGTCAGCCAGATCGTCAGATTCCTCGGCGGCCACCGCAGCGGCCAACTCGGCCACCGTCAGATCGTGAGCCACCTGCCGCGCCATCGCTTCACGCTGAGCGGCCGGACATTCGAAAAGCCCCTGGGAGTTGTCCGGCCAATGGAGGAGCCGTACGGCATGGTCGAGAAACCAGCCTACCAGCCGATCGAGGGAGCGCGGCTGCAGCCCATCCCTCTGCCACGCATGAACAACCGCCCAAAGCAGCAACGGCGGATCCTGGGTCAAGCAACTTGCCGAGAGCCTCGCAGCAGTCAGGGAAGGTGCGTCGAGCAACGTTTCCACGAGAAAGACCGCCGAACGATCAGCGAGGGGCAACGCCCACGTTTGAGAACCCGCAACCAGGGGTGGCAAAGTGCGCATGGGCCGATCCTGGCTTTCCGGGCACGGCATTCTGGTTCGATCAGGGCATCACTTGGCGGCCCGACAGCATATCGGCCGGGCCGCGCACCTACGCCAACCTGATCGGAATGGGACGGTCAGAGGCTCGGAATCGCCTCGATGTCGAGGAGTTGGCACATCCGCTCGATGAGCTTCTCCACCTCGAAGGGCTTGTGCATGAAATCGTCCGCCCCGGCGGCCTTCAGTTCGCCGACCTTGTCTTCCTCGACCATGCCGGAGATGCAGATGATACGCACGTCGTCCATCGACTTGTCGCTCCGCACCCGTTGGCAAACTTCCTTGCCGTTGATGTCCGGGAGCATGACATCGAGAACGATGATGTCGGGGCGATAATCCTTGACCATCATGCCCGCGTCAAACCCGTTGTTGACCGTTCGGACCTCGAAGCGACCGTCACGGACCAGAACATCTTCAATCAGTTCGACCAGTTCCTCATCGTCATCGACGATCAGAACCTTTCGCTTGCCGCTTTCCAGAGCATCGGTCGGGATGCCGTTGTCCCGCATGAAGGAAAACAACTGCTCGCGGGGAATTCTTCGGAACCGGCTGCCCGGCACGCGGAATCCCTTCAACTGGCCTGAGTCGAAGCAGCGAATGATGGTTTGTTGGCTGACCTTGCAGATCTTTGCCGCTTCCCCGGTGGTAAACACAGTTTTCGTTGGCATTGGTACTTATCCGTCCCTCCTAGCCACAATGCAGCCAGTCTTAGCGAAACCCCCGAACACCTTGCGTCGGCACGTCGTCCGAAAGTCTCTAGGCTTCCATGTCATCAAACTCGCGGGAAACTAGCCTTGAGTCCGCAAACCCTCGCAGACTCTGTACCTCCCGAAACTGCACTCAAACTGCGGCCCCTCCGGTTCTGCCGACATTACCGAAATTGCCAATTGCGACCAATTATAGCTATCTTCCCGAACGTGTCAATACAGCTACATAACACGTAAGTATTTGAAACAGAACGACTTGCGGAAACTGATCTCGATGAAATCGCAGCTTTTTCCTCCGCGCGGCGGCGTTTCGCCCCTCCCCTCAATCATGCAGTCAGCTACTGGCAGAAGCTCATGCCCCGCCGAATTGGGGTCCTCATTCGGCAGGTGTTCCCCGTCACCCCGACAATTCCAACCCAGCGAGCGGCCTGTGGTTTGCTGGTCATCAACGCAATCAAGGCGGAGGGGCGCGAGAGACTTGCAGCCAGGGGTGTTACCGACTGATGCCCCAGGTTCTCATCGACGTTCCAGGTGGAGCATCAACACCGCCAAATCGGCAGGAGTGATTCCGCTGACCCGCGCCGCCTGAGCCAGATCGACCGGCCGAATCTGCGCCAGCCGCTCTCGTGCCTCGCTCCGCAACTGGCTGACCGACCCGTAGTCAAAGTTCTCGGGAATCCGCCGCTTCCCCAAACGCCGCTGTCGCTCCAACTCGCTGTTCTCGCGAGCCAGGTAACCTGCGTACTTCACGTCGTAGCAGATTTGCTGTATCACTTCGTCGGGAAGCTCCGCAAGCTGGGGAAGACACGCGGTCACGTCGCTCCACGAGCGGTCGGGCCGCTGCAACAGGCTCGACAAGGGACGACCGTCCGTGTAGTTGGTTTCCAGCAGTTGGATCGTCGTCTCGATCTGCTCCGACTTCTTGACCACCCGCCCGTATCGCTCCCCGTCGACCAGCCCCAGTTCGTGGGCCAGGGGCGTCAGCCGCCGATCCGCGTTGTCACCGCGGAGCCGCAGCCGGTACTCGGCACGGCTGGTGAACATGCGGTAGGGCTCGGCCACGCCCCGGGTGACCAGGTCGTCGACCATCACCCCCAGATAGGCCAACTCGCGGGGCAGAATGAGCGGCTCCCGTCCGGACAACTTGAGCGCCGCATTCGCCCCCGCCAGCAACCCCTGGCCGGCAGCTTCTTCATAGCCGGTCGTGCCGTTGATCTGCCCGGCCAGGTAAAGCCCGGCCACCTGCTTGGTCTCCAAGGAGAGTTTAAGCTGCTCCGGCGGAAGATAGTCGTATTCGATCGCGTACCCGTAGCGGAGGATCTCCACGTTCTCCAGGCCCGGGATCGCCCGGAGCATGGCGTCCTGAACGTCGCGGGGCAGGCTCGTCGCCATCCCGTTCACGTAGACCTCGGTCGTCCAGCGTCCCTCGGGCTCGAGAAACACCTGGTGCCGCTCCTTCTCGGCAAAGCGGACCACCTTGGTCTCCACCGACGGGCAGTAGCGGGGTCCGCCTGACTGGATCTGGCCCGTGTACATGGGCGCCCGATCCAGGCTCTTCAAAATGATCTCGTGGACCCGCTTGTTGGTATACGTGATCCAGCAGGGAACCTGCTCCGTCTCAATCCGCTCGGTCAGGAACGAGAACGGCACGGGCTGCTCGTCGCCGGGCTGGATCTCCGCCTTCGAGTAGTCCACCGTCCGACCGTTGATCCGCGCCGGCGTGCCGGTCTTAAATCGCTCCACCCGAAGACCGTGACGCTCAAGGGCGAGGCTGATCCCCGACGTCGTCTTCTCGCCCGCCCGGCCACCGGCGATCTTCTGCTCCCCGTAGTGAAGCAGCCCGCGAAGAAACGTGCCCGTCGAGAGAATAACCGCCTCGGCGCGATACTCCGCGTCGCCCCGCACCCGCACACCGGCAACTCGGGCCGAGTCGCCCTCGCCTTCGATCAGCACATCGATCGCCGACTCCTGCCGGAGCGAGAGGTTCTCCTGCATTTCGAGCGCGTATTTGACAAACTGCTGATACTCCCGCTTGTCGGCCTGGGCCCGGGGCCCGTGCATGGCGGGCCCCTTGCGACGGTTGAGCATGCGAAAATGGATCCCCGTCCGATCGATGGCCCGACCCATGACGCCCCCCAGGGCGTCGATTTCCCGCACGATCTGCCCCTTGGCCACGCCTCCGATGGCCGGGTTGCAGCTCATCTGGGCCACCGTATCCAGGTTGTCCGTCAGCAGGGCCGTCCGTGCCCCCATCCGCGCAGCCGCCAGCGCCGCCTCGCACCCCGCATGTCCGGCCCCGACCACAACCACATCGTAGTGATACACATTCCCGCTCATACCTCCCATCTTAGGCCAGCACGCCCAGACCGGGGAGGGGGAGCCGGAGGCAGTTGTCGGTTGGCAGGGTTCAGGAAGCGGAACTCAGCCCGGCTGCTGCACTTCCCATTGGCAGGAACGTACCCTGCGACGAGGAGGTAATCCCCGCAGCCGGGCTTTTCGAGGCGTCAGGGGCGGGCTTCAGCATTCAGGAAGGACTATGACACGCAGCCCCCAGTAGGTTCCGGGCGCCGCACGGAACCCTGAAGTGGAAAATGTTCCCCAACGCAGCAGAACAGACACGACAGTCCTGGCCACAATCACGAGCGTCCCAGATCCTCAGCCTCTGAGCAGCGGAGCCCCCGTTTGGCCGACCTCGGGAATCCCCTCGATTTGTCCCCAAGATTCTGTCATCGCTTGCGAATAACATGAAGCGCGAGTCTGGAGAGCAACATACAGCCACCCATGACAGTTCAGAACGGCAGGCATTTTGATGACAACCAAGCGGTTTGTTGTGGGAATTCTGGTTGTCTGGCAGATTCTGCTGACGTTGTTGCTGACGCTGGCGGGACTGGAAGACCGCAAGGTATGGGCGCTGGCGGGGATGTTGTGGGGCGTCAACTTGTTGTGGATCGCAGGAATGGGAGGCCTGTCGATCTGGCTGCGCCAGCGAGTGTCGGCTCATGGAGCGCAATCCGGAAAGTGGTTGGGGCTCAAGTTCTTCTGCTTCGTCACGCTGATGGCCCTCGTCGAGGAAGCGATCACGACGGCAATGACGAACTGTGCGCCGCTGCTGGGCGTGGAGATGGGGCAGGTCTACATTACGGCGTCAGGCAACTATCTTGACGTCATACTGTTCCACAGCGTGGTTGTCCTTCTGCCACAGTTTGCGATCTGGGGATGGCTGTTGAAACGCTATGCGTTCTCTCCATTCGCAGTCTTTCTTCTCTACGGGCTGACCGGCTTCGTCAACGAGGCCTTGTTCTCCGGTCCAAATCCGTTGGCCTTGGCGCAATGGATTCTCATCTACGGCCTGCTAGTCTACTTGCCCGCGAATCTATTCAGGCAAATGCCGAACCACCGTCGCGCCGCCTGGTGGCTCTATCCGCTGGCCGTGACGCTGCCGATCGTGGCGTCGCTTCCCGTGGTGGCGCTGCTTCTGCTGGTCATCGCTCCAGGCCATCCGAGCATTCACTTTCCGCCAATGTGAGGTGAATGGAGGGCGAGCGTCCCTATTTGAGAAGGCGTGGGAGCCTTCAACTCTCCGACCAATCTGAGGGATTCAAGGGACGTGCCGTGTCTGATTCGGCAGCCCCCTGCTTCACAAATCTGAACAGGATCAGGAAGGGATCCTCATCGGCCCATCCGTACTGCCCCCACTGCACGGCGTACTCTCCTGGCTCCAAGCGAACCGCGAAGCATGGGGCCTTGTCCGGGTCGGCCCCGTGATCGCACGCGTCCATGAGGGCGAAGTCCGACTCAGCGGCCGTCCAGACACACTCGCCGGACCACTCGACCCGCGTCAGGAGCGCCGGGTCAGGCAACGCCCCGCCGTTGACGACCATCAGCGACTCGGGCTGCCATGTCAACCGGTCCATTTCCGTTGCAAACACCAACCCCAGACCAGGCCCGACCGGCAACGTCTGCACGGTCGGGATCCCCCCCAACGCGCACGCCCGGTCATAGTCGGTCTTCGGATGCGCGAAGTCGAAATCGTCGCAAACGTCAAAGGCTCCCTCCGCCAACTCAAGGTCCGGGCAGCATTCGTCGGGCGCAGCAGGAAGATAGAAGCCGCGCCAGTGAGGCAGAAGACTCACCGGGAGCCGGATTGGAGCAGCGCCAGAGTAATCAGCCCACTCAGACTTCGTCATCCGTGTAACCTCTCTTTGGTGGACTACCAAAGCAGCTCACCCGGTTCTTCCGGGCAACAACACCGATTCTATCGCAAGACCACCTCGACTGCACCCGACCGGAGTGTGCAACCCGGACGACAAACGGGGACGCAGCTAGTTTTCGCGCCCGCCGATTAGCGCCCATCAGCGCAAATCAGCGGTTCCCCCCCCCCGTCCACCATTCCCCGAGCATTGCATTTCCCGGCCCATCCCACCAGAATAGCCTCATGCCACACACAGCCCCCCAAGCCAACGTAGACCCAACCAAGACGGCCTCTCTTGTTCCGACCAAGTTGCTGCTCGCATTCACCGGCCTGCTGCTTGTCTTCGCCTGCCCCGTCCCGGCAACGGCCGAAATCGACGTATCGAGCGTTCTGGAGGGCTTCGACGAAATCGTCGTCGATTGGCAAGCGGCAAGAACGTCGGCCAACAACGCCAGCCGCTATGCCGGGGCAAACGGACGCGCCAAGATCCAGGCCGCGATCGACGATCGCGCCGGAGACGACCCCGTCACGGTCTACGTGCCCGCATCCGGCCCCGATGAACACGCAGTCTGGTTGCTCGACCGAGCCCTCGTTCTCCCCAGCAATACGATTCTGCTGCTCGACGGCGCAACGCTCCTCCTGAAAGAAAACGCCAACGACAACCTCGTCCGCAACGCCAATCCCTTCGACGGCGGCAACTCGAACATTCGCGTCATCGGCCGCGCCGGCGCCCGTCTCCACGGCAATGCGGGAAAGCAGGATCACAAGGTCTGGGGCTATCGGAACGAGAATTCCTATCGCTACTTCGGCATCTACCTCTGCAAGGTCGACGGTTTCGAAATCAGCAACCTAAAAATCGGTCCGACCAGTGCCTGGGCCATCGCGCCGCAAGCCTGCGGAAACGGACTTGTGCAGAACATCGAGTTCGCCCAAGACGGCAAGAGCACCAACCAGGACGGCGTCACCTCCGGTCGCGGGCTGTACAACACCGTGATCCGCAACCTGACCGGCGTGACCCACGACGACACGATCGACGTGTCGTCCACCGACCAGTCCAAATTCGCCCATCCGGGAAAGGAACTGGTGACGGACTGTTACAACGTCTGGATCGACAACGTGGTCACCGACGCCGGCGGGAAGAAAGTCGTCAAGCTGGTCGCCGGCAACGGCCGCAAGGTCCACAACATCCACGTCAGCAACGTCAAGGCACTTGGACGCGGGTGGGCCATCGAGATCGAGGGCGACTGGGCCTCCGTCAAACCCACGGCCGACGAAATGCACCATCTGAGTTTCGATCGAATCGAAGGACGCAGCGACGGGCTGATTGTCATCACCTCGGATTGCAGGGACGTGTCGTTTAAGAACATGGCGGCATCGAGCGGCTACCGGCGCATCCTCGAGCAGAGGGCCGGCTATCAGGCGATCCGTTTGACCATCGACGGCGTGTCCGTCAACGCCCCGCACGACAAGGGCGGCGGTGAGCTTTTTTACTTCGCGGGGAAGAAGAACCAGAACATCACGATCAAAAACGTCCAAGCGACCTTCCCCATCAAGACCCTTCTCCGAGCGACCGGCTCGATGACCGCCCTGGCCGTCGACAACGTGACGATCCGGGACACGACCGATACCCTGTTCGTGTCGGCCCCCTCCTCGAGCATCAAGGGCGTAGCTCGAAACATCTCGCTACCCGACAAGTACGACCCGACCCGGATCGTCAAAGACATGCCAGATTTGGTGGTCGAGCTGGATCATTAGTGCCCTGCCGCTATTGCCTCCGCCAGTTCCCCTGCTCCAACCGCTTCACATACAGATTGGCCAGGCGTTCGATCTGCTGGCGGCGTGTGGAGATCTGGGTGATGTTCGTCAGCATCACACGGAAAGCGAGCACGACGAACCAGACGATGGACAGAACCACGGTCACCTTCTGCATGGCCACATGGCCGAGGTGAAAACCGATCAGGCCGTAGAAGACCACAGCAAGAATCAGCCCGGCCGTGCATGCGATCAGGCCCGCCGAAGCGTTCCGGCTATCGAGGGCCA
This sequence comes from Thermoguttaceae bacterium, assembly GCA_963674575.2. Classification (GTDB taxonomy): domain Bacteria; phylum Planctomycetota; class Planctomycetia; order Pirellulales; family Thermoguttaceae; genus JAAYAY01. Next base: position 128,570 of record CAXXQT010000003.1, on the reverse strand, counting down.
GTTCGAGATAGAGAACGGCGAGCACGAACATGGGGCCAAGCCACATGGCGAGCGCCGTATTGTGGGCCATCGTGTACACATCGTACGGCGTCAGCCCGATGCCAACCAGCCCCATCGACGAGACCGCCCCTCCCGCGCCAAACACCCACGAACTACGACCGGCCGAGTCGACGGTAGACGGCACCAGGGCGAAAAAGGGGACGAGGGATATTCCGAGAACGACAATCGAGCCGTTGAACAGGCGAGCCACGCCCGGATTGGCCTTGCCGGTAGAACTTCCCCCCAGGTCGCTGAGGAAGTCCCCGAAGAAGGAATAGCCACCGGGATAGTAGGCTATCGCAAATCCAACCGCCACCAGGAACTGCAACACGCCGACCATGGCAACGAGACTGACGATCCAGCGAAAACGGCGTTCCCGCGTCATGGCAATTCGCCGATCGCGTGAGGAGTTGCGGATGGCACGACCACCCGCATCGTACCCCGTGCCTGCGAATCGGACAATAATTTCGCCGTCCCCAACAGAAGAACGGCAAAGCCGCGCATAGTAGCCATCACGCTCCGCCGTCATGAGCCCCTGAGCTCGGAAAGTTTGTAGTTTGGCCTCCCTCAACCGTCCAGCGTGTAGCCTTCCGGATAGGTCGGCTTGATGAGGAAGTCGAGGCCGTCGACGTTCTTCACCTGCATGTTCGGGCCGTCCCACTCGATCTTCTCGCCACACCAGACCGCCAGGTTGCCCACGAGCATGGCCTCGGTCAGCGGTCCGGCGTAGTCGGGGAAGTTCGACATGGCCTGCTCGCCCGTCTTGATGGCACGGACCCACTCTTCGAAATGGCCCGGCGAATGGAGAAATTCGACGTCGACCGGCTCGGCCCCGTCCAGGAGTTGGTCGTTGAGCAGGATTCCCTTGTCGCCGATCGCCAAAGAGCCCCCCTTGGGCGACGGTTCGCGACCGCCCAGCAGTTCCGTCGCCGGGAGCTTGCCGCCGTCGTACCACACGAGCTTGACCGCGGGTCGCTCGTCGGTGGCAGCGAACTCAAAGGTGATGATCGACCACTCAGGGAAGCTGTCCTTATTGTGTCCCGAAGTCTCCGCCACGGCCGAAACGGGATTTCGCAGGTCGAGCCCCATGAAGGGCATGCTGACCACGTGGCAGGCAATGTCGCCGAGGGCGCCCGTGCCGAAATCCCACCAGCCTCGCCAGGCGAAGGGATGATACCCCTTGGCGTAAGGTCGCTTGGGGGCCACGCCCAGCCAGAGGTCCCAGGGAAGGTACGCTGGGGGATCACTCGGCGCCGGCCGCTCGATCCCCTGGGGCCACCAGCCCTTGGCGCGATCGGTCCAGATGTGCAGCTCCTTCACGGTTCCGATGGCGCCGTTCTTGAGCCAGTGGGCCGAGCGACGCAGCGAATCGCCCGCCGTGCCCTGGTTGCCCATCTGCGTGGCAAGCTTCTTCTCCCGTGCCACCTGGCCCACCAGGCGGGCTTCGTAAATTGTCCGCGTGAGCGGCTTCTGGCAGAAGCAGTGGATACCCATCCGCATGGCCATGAGCGAGCACGGGGCGTGCATGTGGTCGGGCGTGCTGACCGTTACGGCATCGATCGACCCGCCCATCTCGTCCAGCATCTTCCGAAAGTCCGTATACCCCTTCGCCCCGGGAAAACGCTTCAGCCCACCGGCCAGCCGGTTCTCGTCGACCTCGCAGATCGCCACCATGTCGCCGTGCTTCGCCGCATCGTCCGAGTCGCTCTTCCCCTTACCCTCCACGCCGATGGAAGCCATAGCGATCCGCTCGTTGGGCGAGTCCTTCGCCTGCGACGTCACGCCCCCGGCAACCCAGAACCCCGCGGCCGTGACACTGGCTGCCTTGAGAAAACGCCGACGACTGCTTGTGTGCGACATGGCGGACTCCTTCAAAAGCGGAGAGCTGAAAGCCGAAAGCGGAGAGGTGGTAAGGAAGAATGAATGACGAACCCGGCTCGCCCTGGAGAGAGGCGTCCGGGTCCGGCGTTCGTTCAATTGGCGGTTTGCGCCTACTTCTTGTCGAGCGGGAGCAGCTTCACGTTCTTGTACCACACCGGGTGGTTGTGGTCCTGGAAGCCGAGATAGCCCTTGCGGGCGAAGTCCTTGACGGCTCGCTTCTCATCGTTGAGCTTGTACTTGTGGTCGCCGGGAATGGCGCGCTCGCCGGGCTCGTCGAACTCGTCGGCGTTCATCTCGCACACCAGTTCTCCGTTGAGCTTCACCGAGACCTCGGGGCCCTGGCACTTGATCTCCACGCTGTTCCACACGTTCGGGCCTTTGCTGGCGTTCTTCTTGGTCGGAACCAGATCATAGATGGCGCCGAAGTCGTGGCAGGTTGTTCCCTTGCCGGTGGCCACCTGGATTTCGAAGCCCGTGTGAACCGGGTTCCGCGGATCCTCAATGCGGAAGAAGATCCCGGAATTGCACACCTCGGGCATCTTCACGTCGCACTTGAGGATGAAGTCGCCGAACGGCTTGTTGTAGATGATGATGTAGCCGCCCGACTTGTAGGGCTGCATGGAAGCGTCAACCACGTCGGAGGCGATCTCCTTGCCGTTGTTGCATTTCCAGCCGGTGTAGTCCTTGCCGTTGAACAGCAGGATCCAGCCGTCCTTCTTCTCCTGGTCGGTCAGTTGGTTGTCGGCGGCCCGGGCGGTGAACGAAACGCCTACGAGGGCGAGAGTGAGGCAAGCAATTAGTCGTTTCATGGTGTTCTCTCAGGTGGGGTGTTGGGGGATGGTTTTGAGTTGGAAGGCAGGCAAATCCGAAGTATACCCTCGGCAATGGTCTCGTCGCAATCAAAGGCCCGGCTTTTCTCGATGTGACGCACGTAAAGTCGATCTTCAACGTGCCCGTAACCGCCCGGCGCCCCGTGAACGTGAGCGGGTTCGCCACGATTGAGGTAGCAGACCGCGCCCTGGCCGGACCATGTGTACAAGAACCGCCCATCCACCGTGAGCGTGCCATCGGGGAACTCGCAGAGCACGTCGCCGCCGGCCTCGGGCCTGCCGAAACACTTCTCCTCGCCACTTGCCTGAATACAAATCGTGTCGCGGCCCAGTTCGCGTCCGATGCCGATCGTGCCCGTCTCGACCCGGGCCAGGGTCACCGGCGCCGCGGCAACCAGTTTCTCGGAGAACACAACTTCATCACTCGGCAATGACTCGAAGGTCCAAGTGTAGCAAACCTTGCCGCCGCACCGCAAAGCCCTGCCTTCAACACGGAAGGAATCGTCGGTGCGGGTGAAGTCGATGTCTTCAAGTTCCCACGGCGGCTCCTTGGCCTGGCCCTCTTCGAGAATCGTGCCGGTGAAGCCCTGGGCGTTGGGCGTGATCAGCCAGCTTCCGTCGCGGGGCATGGCCAGGCCCATGACTCGGTAGGGCTTGCTCCAGGCGAAGGAGACCAGTTTGTTCGGAGTGCGGTGCAGAAGGAACTTGCCTTCCGGAAAATAACTGACACCGGAAATGCGCCGTTCGAACTCCAGGCCGGTGACTGGTTCAACCTTGTTCTGAAGCACGTAGTGCAGGAGATAGCTGCCCCCGAGGATGAAACTCAGGTTGTTCACCCGGCTCCAGGGCCCCACCTCCTCGACCGGGTAGAGCCGCCCATCGTCGAACCTGGCCTGCATCCGCTCGAGGATCTCCAATTCGACGCTTTCCAGATGGGCCGCCTCCCGATCGCCCAGCACCTGGGCAAAGAAGCTGTGCATGAAGATATCGACCACCTGCAGGTGCAGGAACTTGTCGCTGCCGTTGATGTAGGCCGGCAGTCCCTCCCAGGTCTGCAAGCGTTTGTAAACGTCGTAAACGTCGCGCAGATGGTGAAACGTCGCCTCCGGAGGCTTCAACCCGGCATAGACATGGTAGCCACCGCTCTGGCAAAGGTTGACCATGCTCGACCACATGTAAACGGGATAGACGATCCCGTGGTTCTCGAGGGTAAAGTCGGCGTGAACATTTTCGGTCGTCACCCGCTCGTTGACGGGCCGCCCGTCGACCAGGGTCGCATCGTCCTGATCGGCCGCCACGCTCAGGCAATTCATCATCCAGCGGCGGCAGGCCGTTCGCCAGGCGTCGGCATGGGGATGCCTGGGAAACATCACCGAGGCGATCGCCGGGGCCCGGGTGTTCCAGGCGTTTTCTTCCGCCCGGGTGTTATTGACTTTGCCGGAGGGAGGCTCCCGATCAACAAATCGATCGGCCTCGAGCGCCACCACCCGGGCGACCATTTCCCGGGTGGGCTCGTCGAGTTCGTCCCAGACAAGCCAGGCCGCGTGAGCAAACACGGTTGACCACGAGGAATCGTGCCAGCCGCCTCCCCAGTTCTCCCCGTCAACACATGTGTATGAACCGGAGTAGTGCGTGTAGCCGCAGTATCGCAGAACGCCTTTCACGCGACGGAGGGCCTCTTCGCGCGACACGCCCGTCACCTCGGCGTCGTACTCTCCAAAGGAAAGCAACATGGCATAGAGATGGCACATGCCGATGTTGGCCAGGATCTCCTTTTCACCACGGCCGCCCCAGCCCAGGTAGCCGCAATTGGGCTGCGTAGGCCAAGGGCGGTAGAGATCCTTGGCGAAGGCCGCCCCGCGGAGCATGATCGCATAAGCCCGGCGGCAGAACTCGTCTTCCTGACCCACGATGGCTGGAGCGGCGAAGTAGCCGGCCTGGTTGGCGATCACCTCGGGAACCACCTGCCGTCTGCCGGAGAATAAACGAATCTCCTTCACCCGAGCATAGGAATCCTCGCTTCCTCCCTGCCGAATCTGAAGTCGTAGCTTCTGAGCAGTCACTTCGGGGAACGAGTGAACAGCGACAAGCGACTGGTTCCCGCTCGCTCGTGCCAGTTCCTGCCAGTTGCCGCCGTTCTCGATCTCAATCGAGTAGTCGGCAAGGGCCGAGGCGGGTTCGTTCCCGTGACCGGTGACCAACTGGACCCGGTCGAAGGAGAGAGGCGAGTCGAATTCGAGGAGCAGCCAATGGGGATCGCTGCCATCGGTGAGCCCTCGGGTCCCGCGGGAGACCCATCGCGACTTGTTGGCCACGGAGCCATCGAGCACGTTTTCGGGTCCGTCGCGATCGGCATATCGGCTGGAATCGGCCGTGACGGAGACCTCCAGGGCAAGCCCCGGAACCGGGGAAAAAAGCACCGCAAGAACAGGGAGAATCCCGCAGAAGTGGCGCAGCATTGCATGCCTCCTCTTGAGTTCGTCGTTGCCTGAACGCGAGCCGCCTCAGTGCGCCCCAAGTGTGACCTTCGAGCCAGATCGCCGAGCCTCGCTTGCAGCCGGATGGACGTACTGCCAGGCCAGCGGCGTACTGAAGACCTCGGCATCTCCCCCCGGGAAATCCGGCAGTTGAAGCTTCACCCGCGCAGTGTCGATCGCCAAGGTCCCGGCCGGCCCCGGGCGGAGGCGGTAGTCGTTCCCGCCGGGATCCATGAACAACGGTTCGTCGAAACGGCGGAACAAGTTCTTCTTCGAATCGAATGCGGCCTCGGACAGAACGTGAAAATCGCCGCCGAACACGTTCCACTCCCCGCTCGCATTCTCTGGCTTTGCCCCCTTCGTAACCTTCAAGACGGTCTGGTTCGCCTGGCGGCGACCGCCGTCGGTGACGAGATTGCCAATCAGCCGAGCCTTTGCCTTCGGGGTCGACAAGTCCACCACCGGCGAGATGAAGGGCGTTTGGATCGTATTGAAGGCAAGGGTGACCGTGCCGTCGTGCTCCCGGCCGCCATCCTGCCCGAAATGGAGCACCGTTCGATTGCCTTTCGATTGCGGGTCTTTCACGACAATGCAGCCCAGAATGACCGCGTGGCTTTCAGGACGCTCCGTATCGGCGGCGTCGACCAGGTCGAATTCGCGGTTGGCCGAGTCGTGGATATAGCAGTACTCGACCCGGGTGTGGTGGGCGCGGCTCTTCACATTGTGGCCGGTGAGGCTGTGGTGAACCTCGCAGAAGCGCAGGGCGACGCTCGTGCCGCCCAGGTAGAGATTGTGGTTGTAGCCCGGATCTTCAAACGAGCCGTTGTGATGGATCAGGCAATGCTCGATTCGCTGGTCGAGGCCGCGGGCCTTCGTGCCGTCGCCGTTCGACATGACGCCCATGTCGTTGCCGTGAATCTCACAGTTCCTGATCGTCACGTGGTTGGCCTGGTTGATCCGGACACCGGCGCCGTTATGGGAACCGTTGTGGGCATCGGTCAGTTCGAAACCTTCCAGCAGGCAGCCGTCGGCGCCGGCGTTGAACTGAAAGATCGCCCGGGGCGTGCTGCCGCGGCCTGAGTAGTCAAACCCCTTTCCGGAGATTTTCACCCGCGACTTTCCCTCCCCGGCGGCGGCCCGAAAGGTAAGTTGCGGTTGGCGCACGTAGACGGCCGTCTCCTCGTAGGGGCGGTTGCCGTCGAGGGGATAGACGAGAACCACGTCGCCGGGCCGTGCGGCGGCATTGGCGTCCTCGATTCTGGCGAACTGCTTGCCCGAGCCCACTTCAAGCGTGTCGCCTTCGGCGACTGCACCGACCAGGAGAAGGCACCAGACCAACAAGAGCAGCGGGCGGGCGGGGCTGTCCATGAGCGTCTCCCTTTTTTCGATCCGACACTATCCTTGCAGAGCAAGATCTCCTGCCGACATCTCCGTGCCACAAGCACTAGGGCCACCCCTTCGGGGTTTAGCCAAGGCAATAACCTCCCTCCCCAGGGTTGCGCGATTGCTCGCTGCGCTCACATCGCTCCACCCTGGGCTGGTTTAGGACCGTCCCTTCGGGACTAACACCGTCTTCAGAACCCGGCCCGAGCCCCATCCATGATCGCCTTCAGCTTCTTCCGTGTTTCCGCATAGGCCGGATCTTCCGCCACGTTCTGGTTCTCGTCCGGGTCTTTCTCCAGATCGAACATTCCCACGCCCTGCAGCGGCCCCTTTCCGCCCTTGGTCCGCATTTCCATGTAGCGGAAGCCGTCGGTTCGCACGGCATCGCCGCCGCCGTGGCGAGTGATCACGGCATCCTTATGCTCCGCGTTCACGTCGGCAAGCAGAGGAGCCATGCTCATGCCCTGCAGATGCTCCGGTTTGGAAATCCCCGCTAGGTCGCAGAGGGTCGGATAGATGTCGACATACTCAACCATCCGGTTGCACACACGGCCGCCTTCCGTACCGGGAACGGACAAGAACAGGGGCGTGCGTGAGGCGACCTCGAAGTTCGTGTGCTTGCACCAGAAGCCGTGCTCGCCGAGCTGCCATCCGTGGTCGCCCCAGAGGATAATGATCGTATTGTCCGCCACACCGAGCTTGTCCAACTCGTCGAGCAGGCGTCCCAACTGGGCATCCACCAGACTCACGCAGGCGTGGTAGCCGCGGATAAGTTGCTTGGCGGTTTCCTTCGACACCGGCCCCTTCTTCGGAATCCCGTGGTAAGCCCGCATCTCGCCCCACGTGTAGTTGAAGGCCATGGGAAGACCGTGGGGGAAGTACATGTTGTCGGGCAGCGTAATCGACTCGGTCGGATAGAGATCCCAGTACTTCTTCGGCGCCACGAACGGCAGGTGGGGGCGATAGAAGCCGCAGGCCAGGAAGAAGGGCTTGTCCTGCCCCGCCAGACGCCGCATGTCGGCCAGGGTCTTGTCGCAGATTTCGTAGTCAGGATACTTCGTTTCGGAAACATCGGCCGACTCGTAGGCCGGTCCCCGGCTCCGCTTCCCCGTAACCAGCTTGCGATTCTCTTCCAGGGCCCACCAGATGCTCGAATTCTTCGGACGCCACGGCTCCTGGCGCCACGCCTGCTTGTCGTCCGTCTTGTGGTGATAAACCTTGCCGTTGCTGACCGTGTAGTAGCCGTTCTGCTTGAAGACCATGGGCAGCGAGGGCACATCCGGCGCATCCTTCTCGGCCCAGGTCATATAGTTAACAAACCGGGTCGGCGTAGGCCGCAGACCCTTCATCAGGCTCGCACGCGACGCCCCGCAGACGGCGATATTGCAGTAGGCCCGCTCGAACTTCACGCCCCGCTCGGCCAGCCGGTCCAGGTTCGGCGTGATCATCTTCTCCACCCCATAGCAAAAGATCTCGGGGCGGAGGTCGTCGACTGCGATGAACAACACGTTGGGCCGCTCGGCGCCGTGGGCAGGCGCAGACAGCACCGCAGCAACCAGCATCAGGACCAGACCGGAAACACAAAGGCGGAGCAGAAAACGGTGGACCATGAGAAGCGATCTCCTCGGCATCAATTCGGACACAAGCCCAATCGGGCGGAACATCAAGTCTTGCAGGCTACTCTATCCCCAGTCGCCGGCTCGTGCAAGAACTACGCACCTCGGCGCAAGAAAAGGCAAGCGTTCACGGTCCATGGAGTGCGATGACCTGTCATCGCTTTCTTTGGGCTGAATCTTGCAACATCCCCCAACCCCACCTGCCTCGAAGAGGCGCAACATGCCAGCCCGGGGCAGAGGGAAGCGGCTTTGCCGCCGAGCGCCGCCCCGGGAGAGGGGAAGAACCGCGGTTCGCCCTGAAAGGGCCGAACAAGAACGTCGGGCCAAACGCACCCTTCTATATCCCGATGGATTTCAGCCGCATTTGCATGACGGCGGGTCGCCACGTAGTGGCGCAATTTGAATAGCCAGGGGTTTCAACCCCTGGACTTGCCGACAAGTTATAGATGTGCCACGTAGTGGCACGACACGCGTCTTTCAGTGGCCACCAGTTGTTCGGTCGATGTTGAGGTAAGTCCCGATTGCCCTACTCCGTTTCGTCCTCTTCGAAGGGGCACAAATTGCGCAACAGAACTTGGAGCAACCTATTTCACGGCATCATGGCGATAGAGACCGATTGCCTCCGAAACCCGCAAAGGGCGTTGGAAGAAGCGAAGATACTCAACGTCAGCTCGGAGCATGGCCTCGGCGCTCCCCAACTGGGTGAGCCGTTGCGAGAATCGCCCCCAGCCGCGAGGGCCGTCACCGCCGTCACAAAGCACGCCGTCGACCAGGGCCAGGATCAGATCGGGCCCGCCGTCCACAATGAAGGTCACCTGGTGGACTTGTCCCGGCGCGAGCCGCCCGGGATCGGTCGTCCAACCCTCGGGCACGTGCCTGCGATCGTCCAGCTCGATCCGCAAGGCCCCGCCCTCGACCGTCGTGATCTTCCAGCCTCGCCCCTCCCGGTCCCGACACTCCGCCAGGGTCTTTCCGGCCGACCACTGCTCCAGCCGGAACCGAATATCCACGGTGAATCCGCCGTGCAACAGGTCGGGCGGCGCAGGGGCCGGCACGTCGCTGCCTTCCTTCAAATCCTGTCCGGAAAGGTCAAGAACCAAACCGTCTGCCGAAACCTCACTCAGCTCTTCCTGCTTCCAGATCCCACGGAGCAACTCCCCGGGAACTTCGAAGATCTTGGCGTTCTGCTTGTCGGTGGTTGTGATCCACAGGCGTCCGTCCTCCTCGACGAAATCGGGATAGCTCATCCCGGCGCCGCGGACGGGCAGGTCGTGGCCATAGAGCAGGATCTCCGGCTGAGACCAGACGATCTCGCCGCCAACCTCTCGGCCTCCGGCAAGCCAGACCACGTCGCGCGGCCGATAGACGGCCCCACCCGGATCGGGGCTCGTGTTGTGGAACCACAACAGGTAACGACCGTCCGCGCTTCGATAGGGACGGCAACAGGCCAGGGGCTGCTTGATGGGCCGGTTCTTCGGTCCCAAGGTGGCCGGCGCAGGCGCTTCCCAGGTTCGCCCGAGGTCGCGGCTGTAGCTCCGGCACGCGTAACCGGCCGTCGTTCGCCACAGGCAGCACAGGTCGCCGTCAGCCAGGGGCGTGATGATGTGCTCCTCCTGCATGTCGCTCGGAACCTGGTCGGCACGAAGTCCGGTGTCTCCCGCGGGCAGCATCTCCCAGTGAATCCGATCCGGATCCCGCTCGGTGGCCAGGTTGTCGCTGCGGAACACGAATCCCTGACCGGCCGATCGCTTCGAGCCGCCAAAGCGGGTGTAGGAAACCAGCACGTCGCCTCCCACCTGGATCGGCGGACAGACGCTCCATCCGCCAACCCGGTCGAACTGCCCGTCCAACGCCAGCGGGCGAATCGGCATCCGGTAGCGCTGCTGCGACCAGGTGAGCCCGTTGTCGTCGGAGAACTTGAAGAAGTAGCCGACCGGGGCTGGACCGGGTTTCTCTTCGCACAAGTTGTAGAACACGTAGACTCGGCCATACGGCGTTGCATAGAGCGTGGCCCAGGAAGGCTGGCGCATCTCGGCCGGTTCGATCGCGTAGGCCGGCTCCGTCCACGTCCGTCCCTGGTCCCGGCTTCGCGTGACGACAAGCGTGCGGTCCCGTCCGCTCTCGGCGATCTCGCTGGTCGTGATCACGCAGAGCCACGAGCCGTCGCGGCACTTGACCACGTAGGGTTGATCGTTGTAGCCGTTATGAAAGATGAGCGTGGCGTTGTCGAAACAGCGGGGATCGGGGGATTCGTCATAGCGCTGCCGCAGGTAGCGTCGGACAGTCTCCGTTTCGCTCTCCGAGAGAGACCGATCGTAGACAAGCAACTCGGCCAACTGTCCGTGGAAGGCAACATCGTGCCGCCAACTTGAATCGATGGCTGGAAGAGTCTCCAGGATTTCCGCTCGAAGGTTCGGCGTTTTTCGGACGGCCGCGAAGGCCGCTGCCTGGGTCGGTGGTCGCCAACCGGAGAAATCAAGTTCCGCGTCCGGTCCAGAGAAATCCACGGCCGGGCGTCTCTTGATACCGTCAGGCAGGTATACGGGGCATCGCTGCGGTTGCATTTGAGTAGCATCCCGCCCGTGCCCGCTCTGGTCTTCCCAACGGCTGACGGCGCTACCCGGCTCGCATGTTCCCGCCATGGTTTCGGCGTCGAGCCACAGAGCAAGTCCGCTGGTCGGAGGTGCGTCTTCGCAAGGCAGGTCGTACTTCTCGGCCAGATACTCTTCCACCCGCAGGATTTCGATTGGGGCAAGGGGCCGGTCGTAAACGAGGATCTCGGCGATTCGACCTCGATAGCATCGCGAGGGCCCTGCCGACAGCACGTTGGCGCCCTGGCCGATCGTGTAGCCCGTGCCGGGAAAGCCGGGCGGCTCCTTGTCGGCCGTGAGGCTTGCCGCCTTCGCGCCGTCTACCCGAAGCGACATCCCCTCGGCCTCCGCTCCGCGACGACAGAAGTGGTACAGACGAAACCCTCTCCGCACCGGCGGAAACTCGGGCTGCATAACCCGGTGGGGTCTCTTGGGGGCGTAGTACAGATTCGCGATCAACAGAGGCTCCATGCCAGCCCGGCGGAAGCCGAAACTGTATTTCGTCGCCCCGTCGCGAAACGAGTCATCGTCGCCGCTGAGCAGCGGCCGCCAATAACTTCCGCCCTCGGTCTGGTCGGAGTCTTCGGCCACGAGGATCACCGTCACCTCTGAACCGAGTTTCAGCCAGGGCAGATGGAGAAAGTCATCCTTCCCATCAAAGCGCAAGGCCGCACGTCCGCCCAGCCCCGCCACGTGCTCTTCCCACACAGGACGCCGCCCCGGCTCCTTCTGCGTCGCGTCCCCGCCGCCTTCCGACGCATGATTCTTCCACGCAGCCACTCGCCCCGCCTCATCCAGCGGCCCGCACTCGTCCGCCCGGAGCCAGAGAGTCAGGGCCTCTTGGGGCGGTTCGCTGGCGGAGGAGGCTGCGACGAAGAGGAGTGCCACAAGCACGGGAACGAAAAACAAAGGAGATTTCATCAGCAGGCATTCCGCGAAGTCAGACGGAGAGGTAACTCAAACTGAAAACACCATTGCTCTGAATAGCCACAAAAAGACACAAAGAGACACGAAAAGTCTGTTGGGCACACTTGAAAGCTCTCGTTTCGTCTTTTTGTGTTTCTTCGTGTTTTTTGTGGCTATTCCCTACCTCTCGCACAGATTGTGAGCTCAGTTTGAGGAGGTAACTCAGTCGAAACGCGGTCAAGGATAGCGTTTGGCCATTCGGAACTCAACGCTGGCCGCCTCTGCGTCAATCAGGGATCGAGGATGATTCGCACGTCGGTCTCGTTGGGCTCCACGTTCTTGATCCCGTAGGATCGAACCGACTGATCGCCCGAAGCGTCCTCCGGCTCAAGACAGGCCGTCAACGTAAGCGGTCTTTCCGGGAGACCGACGATTGAAAAGCGGCCGTCCTTTCCGGTTGGCGCCATCGTGAACGCCCGAGAAAGCGAACCGCCTTCGCGGAGTTTGGCCTCCACGGTCACACCCGCAACCGGGTTGCCCTTCGGATCGACAATGATCCCGGAAACACTTGCCGTGCGTGCAAGTAGCTTCATCGGCTCCAGTTCAAGCGTCTTACCGGGCTCTGCCTCCAGGAGACTGATGACGCCGTCGGTGAAGTCTTCCGAGACCGTCGTCACGAAGTAGTTCATTCCGGGAAGGACGAGATCGAAACGATACCGCCCCTCGCGATCCGTCCGAGTGTGTCCTACTTGGTGCCCACCCCATTGAGCACGATGATGCAGATGGACGGAAATGTCGGGCTGGGGCTTGCCTTCGACCAGTACAGTGCCTGTGAAGGCAGCCGTCGGTCCGAGCGTAAATTGAACGAATCCCCGCTCGTCTGAGGCGTTCGCGTCCAGCATCTCCCTACCAGCCAGCCCGCTTTCACGGTGAGCGGCGAACAGTTCAAGCAGCTCGAGTGTCTTGAAGCCGTCCAGTTCGAAACGCCCCTCTGAGTCCGTCACCGTCCCTTGCTTCGCAGAACCTCTCTGGAAGGTCCGGATAGCAGCGCCGGCCAGGGGCCGTCCCTCGCCGTCGCGCACGATCCCCCTCACGACCTTCCCTCGCGGGATCACGAAGTGAATCGCTTCGATGGGCTTCCCCGGAACAGCCTCGATATCGCGAGAGTACCGTGAATCCAGCAGTTCACCGCCGCCCCCGAGCGACAGGTATCCATCGGCGGTTCCACCCAAGCGGAGCTTCGAAACACCTTCAGGAACGGTCATCTCGAAATGGCCCCTTTCGTCTGTTCTTGCCCATCGTGTCACTACTTCTCGATTTCTTTCGGATAGTTTGTCCCCACAGAAGAGTCGCGCCCCCGGCACGGACTTGCCGGTCACCTCAACCGTCACCGATCCCCGAACGACGCGGCCGCGAGGCAGGACGAAATCGACCGCCTTCTCCGAATCGCCTGCCTTCAGATCGATTTGCCTGCGTCGCCCCAGATACTCGCTTCCCGCAGCCGGCTGAACCGTCAGGGAATCGACGGGAACGAACGCATCGCGAATCACGTAGCGGCCCTTCTCATCCGTCCTCGTCCAGAGGTGGTGGAGATTGCTGACAAGTTCCACTTGAGCGTCGGCACAAGGCTCCCCCGTATCGGCCAGCGTGACCCGTCCCCGCACCGTGGGCCCGGCCGGTTTCATATCGATCGAAAACTGCCGGGAGAATACTTCCTCCCGCCGGATTTCTCCCCCCGGAACCGAGGGCTCCCTCGTCACGCTCGGCTGCGGCCTGTCCGTGGTCGCCACGTAGATGGACCGATTGGCGAGACCGTCGCGAGTAACCAACAACCTGGTACGTCGATCAGGAGGCAATCCATGAAGAACGGCGTTGCCTTCAGAATCGGTCACCGCCTTCGGCGCCAATTCGGAATCGGCAAGATCGAGGTACGAAGGAGAACCCAAGAACTCATTTCCCCAAAGCGAAGTGATCTCGCGCACTTCCATCTTGGCATCGGCAACCGGGGCGCCGGACTCGTCGAGAACTCGACCGTGGATCGGGACCTCCGGCACAAGCTTCAACTGGAGGGAATCGTCCGAACCCTCCGAAGGAAGATGCCGCCACGCAATGGCAAACCCCTTCTGGCAACACACAACGTCCCACGGCGTCTCGAAACTCCAGCGTATCCGGAACGGACGCCGCGGAACGTCGACGAACCGGAATCGCCCTTCCGCGTCGGTCTCCACGCTCGCAAGCACGTCCTGAACCCGCGCCACACCGAGTTTCTCATTCGCCCGAAGGTTGGACCACTCGCGGAGATACACCGTGGCGCCGGCGACCGCTTGCCCACGATCGTCGACGACGACGCCATGAGCGCTGATCGTGCCAGCACCACTCTCCGCAACACGAGCCTCCCGCCCCGGCCCCCTTGCCGCCACCAGCCTCATCGTGCCTCCAACGCCCACAAGAACCAGCACGACGGTACTCACCGCCATCAGACGCCGCCTTGGCAGCGGCCCCGCGCAAATCGCCTTTTCCAGCAGAAGCAGACGCCTGCGAATACTCGGCGACCGCGCCATGGCAATCCCCGCCAGCGCCCGCGAACCGATCGCGTGCAATGCAACCCGGGCCAGAATGCCTGCGTAAGCCTCCGAATCGCCCAGGTACTCAGCCGCCGCAGCATCGCTCACCTGTTCGCAGGCATCCAGATGCCGCCGGCCAATCCGCCACATGAGCGGATGGAACCAGAGGCCGATTGAGAGAAGTTGAATCACTCGGGCCCAGAACAGATCTCCCGACACGAGATGGCTCACCTCGTGGGCAAAGATCCCACGGAGGTCCTCTTCGCAAGACAGATCCACCGTCTCGGGCAGCACCAGCACCGGGCGAAACAGGCCCGTCACTCGGGGCGAGTCAACCTGCGTGGAAACTCGCAAGCGAACCGACCGCTGGTATCCCAGATCGCCTGCAACGCGAAGAAGGCACTCGGTCGCCCCCGCCGGGGCCGCCTTGGCTCGACGGACGATCCGCCCCATCCGCCAGTCCTTGACCAGGACGCCGGCAAGCAGAGCCAAGACCGACAGAAACCACACCACACCCACGATTTCTATTCCCCTCCAGTCGGTTGATTCCGCTGCAGCCCGAACCGGCATGAAGGCCGGAACCGTCTCATCTTCGATTTCCGACGCAGAACTGGCGAAGGAACCACCGTGCGCCGGTTGTGCCAAGGGTGTTTCTGTAGCAGATGTTTCAGAGACCGAAACGGGCTGCGAACTCGCAATCACCGACGGCTGCTCCGATTCCGCTTCCAGAATCGGCAGCGACACGGTCGGCCCCAGAAGGACAACCGCCGACAGCACGACAGTCGTTGCGGCCACCGCGCGCCAGTAGAAAACCTGCCAACGCGGATTGGTCCGACCTAGCAGAGGGCCCAGGAGCCTCGCCGCGGCCAGAAACAGCGTCAGTTTCACGAACGCGTCCGCAACCGGCGGCAACGCTGCCGCCACGTGTGCCAACTCGCTCAACATTTCCCACCGCCTTTCTGCTCCCCTTCCGGAGCACGAGTGGCGGTCGCCTTCTTCTCGGCAATCCGCCGCAATGCCGCCAGATCCTCGTCCGACCAGTCGTCCGCCGCCTCGACCAGTTGCCCCACCAGGGCGACCGAAGAACCCTCGAAAAAGATGTCGGCGATTCGCCTCGCAACCGACTGGAAAGCCGACTCCTTGGGCATGGCCGCCGAATAAAAGAAAGCCTTGCCGCGCCGACGCCGCTTCAATTGGCCCCGCTCCACCAGCGACGCCAACTGGGCCCGCAAGGCCGAGTTTTTCACGGGCTCCTCAAGCCGCTCCTGAATCTCCGCCGGCTTGAGCGGACCTTCTTTCCACAAGATCCCCAGAATTTCCAGTTCGTTGGGCTTGAGCATGGGTACCCTCCCTCACCTTGGAACAAGTGCACCGAACGCGAATGTGCAGATTATTTGCACTTACTGCAAGGACGTCAAGTGGAATGTGCAATTTTCTTGCAGATTTTTCCCTGGGCCGGCGTGGCTGAGTCGCGACCAAAGGGGACAGGTCCATGTTTTCGGTCGACGCTTCTTCGCCAAAGCACCCTGTTGACCGAAAAATGGACCAGTCCCCCCGTGGGTTCGCAGTTATCCCGCTCAGAGAGCCCCAGCGTTGACAGGCGCTCGCCTCGTGAGCTACCGTGGCTCTTGCCGCGGGAAACCGCGTTCCCGCCTTTTCCTATCAACGTGACCCACCAAGGAACCCCACATGTCTCACACCGTGTTCTCGACCAGCCTGCTGATCGCTGTTGTCTGCTTTGCCTTCGCCCCCGCTTCCGCCCAGGAACCTGGAGCCGGAAATCCCCATGTGACGAACGACCAGAGCGAAGCAAGAAAGGCCTTCATTGAAGAATTCCATCGCATCGGCCTCAACTCGGCCCCCGGCGACGCCGCCATGCTCCGCATCCTCGTCGAAAGCACCAAGGCCAAGCGAGGCGTCGAGGTCGGCACTGCGACCGGCTATGGAGCCATTCTCATGGGCCTCGGCTTCGAACGCACGGGCGGCAAGCTGATCACCGTCGACATCGATCCCAAGATGGTCAAGACAGCTCGCGAGAACCTGGCCAAGATGGGACTCGAAAAGGTCGTGACGGTCGTCGAAGGCGACGCCCTCAAGGTCCTGCCCGAACTGGAAGGGGAATTCGACTTCGTCTACATCGACGCCGTCAAGAGCGACTACCTCAAGTATCTCCAGGCCCTTGAGCCCAAACTCGTCCCCGGGACCGTGATCGTGGCCGACAACGTGATCCGCTCGGCCAAGGCCATGCAGGATTTTCTTGACACGGTCGCCAAGTCGCCCAACTACCTCTCCACCACCTACCGCTCAGACGAGGGCAAGCGAGACGGGGCGTTGATCATCTACAAGTTGAAGTAGGCCACTCATCGAGAGTTTGCCGTGGCCTTGAGAATCCTGCGGAAACGCAGGTAGTCCTTCAGGGTCGGCGAGTAATACAGCCGGCTTTCGCACTCGCCCTTGTCAAGAGTTTCCGCGTTCTTGTACGGAGGGCGGTGCTTCTGCAGGAACTCGGAGAGAAGTTGCTTCCCCGCCTGCGCGTATTTCATACCCACAATCCGGTAGGTGTCATCCGGGTCGAGCTTGATGGGACGTTGGGCGATGATGCCCCCCGTATCGATTCCCTTGTCGATGAAATGGAGGGTCTCGCCCACATTGTCGAAATCGTCGTTCAGGACGGCCCAGATGGCGCCGTGCGCGCCCCGATACTTCGGCGTGATGCCTGCATGGAGATTGACGAAGCAGGTGCCCGCTTCGAGAACGGGGGATCGGAGAATCGTCGTCCCGGAAACAACGACCAGGTCGTGTTCGAGGGACTGAAGCGTGTCCACCACGAAAGCCGCGTTTGCCGAGGCGACGGTGTGCTGGGTTATGCCCGCGAGCACTTCCGCCTCGTCGCAGTGCAGTTCCTCGTGGAGCGGATGAGACTTCCAGGAATTTCCCTCGATCAACTTGACGTACAACGCCAGGGCAATCCTGCCAAGAAGATACAGGATCCCGAGGCGTTTCGTCCTGCGCCACAGCATGGAGAACCGCTTCTTCTTGCCGAGCGATTCCCAAATGACAGCCACGACGTCGGCATGCTGCCTGACGGTCTGGATAACCCCCAGCGTGCCATCCGACTTCTTCCCAATAACGATGACCCGAGGCCTGGAAACAGTCATTCCTCCACCTCATCCGTCTCGACGAGATCCCGCAACGTCACAATATCGATCCGGTCCTGTTCGCGCAGTTCCGCAAGCTCGCGGCAGATGGCGTCGAAGAACGTAAGGCACTCGTCGCGTCGGTAGTTGAAATTGTGGGGATGGAAATAGATGGAGTAGCTCTTCTTCTTGCGAGCCGCCGCCCGTGCGCCCTTGGCGATCCGTTTGCTTCGCTTCGCTCCGCTCACGTATTTCGACACCCCCGAAAAACCTGGCAGAAAGGAGCCATGACTGACCTTGGCCAAACCGCCTTCCTCGCTGACGGAAAACACGGGGGGAGTGAAGGCAAGCTGCTCGTCGAGGTATCGGCAGAAATAAACCAACAAGGGAAAGAGCTTCTTCCAGCCCTTGGCATCTCGCATGGAAGTGGGAAAACGGTGCCCGAACCAGAACCATTCCGTGTTGATGCTTCGGAAGCCCGTGTAACCGTTCTCCTTCAAAACCCCGTGGCAGGCAACCATGTTTCTGGGGAAGACAACGCACCTCGCCTTTTCGAGCCCCCAACGTTGCTCCAACTCTCGGCAACACTTGAGTTCCAGGTCAAACAATTCCGGGGACGTTTCGGGAGCGGCTGCATAGACGTGGGTGAAAGTATGGCATTCGATTTCCTGCCGGCTGGTGGCGTTGACGATCTGTTCGACCAGCTCCGGCCCATAGAAGCGTTTCCTCGTTTCCGCTTCCGAATAGGCAGGAATGTCGTACCAGTCTCCCTCGAACCAGGGATAGGACAGCCCGACCTCGCGCAGCGCAGAGAAGTCATAGTCTTCCGTGCAGAGAAGTGCTCCCACGGTCGCCCAACTGCTGGGAATGTCGTACTTGTCCAGAATGCTCAAGAGTTTCGGAATGGTGTCCCACGTCTGTTCGTATTTCTGGCCGTAGGTCCGGGAGGAAGACGCACGTGACCCCCACGCCAACTCGAAGTCGTAGCTTAGACAGACGGTTCCTTTGTCATCAGCACTCATCAGTCGGCAATCTCCCGGTTCGGCATGTCTCGACTCGCGGTTGAAGTGGCGGTGGAAGTGGATTCCGTGGGGGATTCGCAAACCGTTCCCCGAGCCTGCTCAAACCAAGGCTCGGCGCCGCACGTGGCAAAGCGTGACTTCCCCGGGGAGCAACGCCACCCGCAAACCCCACACCCCCCCGATAGCGGGAAGACAGAAGCGGCCCAGGACGTTCTTTTGCCCCGCGGTCAGGTATTCCGAGTATAGCACACGCATGCAGTAGCGTTCTTACCGATTCGACCGGTTTATGAGATGGTTCAGTTGCCCCCCCTCCCGACAGTCGCGCCGTCTGCGGATAGCGTGACCGTAACCGCCCCGACGTCGCCGGTGTAGAGCACTTCGGCTCCCGCATCGCGGTAGGCCTGGGCCACCGGTTCGATGCGAGGTTCGTGAAAACCACTGACGACGACCCATCGCGGCGAACACCATGCGGCCAGGCCCGGTGCGTCCGTCTTCAGGCTGCCGTGGTGGGGAGCCACAAGCACGTCGCAAGGTCGCCGCGGCATTCGCAGCAACCGATCCAGCCCCTCTTCTTCCACATCGCCGGGCAGGATAATTCTCCGACCCGCGTATTCCACCGAGAGGACCAGGCTTGAAGCGTTGTCGTGCCCGCTGGACGAACCTTCCGGCGGGTGAAGCACTTCGACCACCGCATCGCCCACCCGAAGCCGATCGCCGGCAACGAACTCGCGAACGGAAATCTGCCGCTCGTCGATCGCAGCTCGAAGAGATCGAATGGAGCCCCCCTTACCGTCGAGAACGCCCGCCGGCGCCAACATGGCTTTCACCGAGAACCGCCGCATCAGTTCCGGCACGGCATTGAAATGGTCTGCGTCGGCATGAGAAATGGCGATGGCATCCAGAGTGCCAATCTTTCGCGACCACAGGCAGGATGCGATGTCGCGAGCGCCGCCGATGGGCGATCCCATGCGTCCGGCATCACAGAGCATGACCGGCCCGCCGGGCATCTCCAGAATCGCCGCCGATCCGTGCCCCACGCAAACAATCGTGCAAACGAGTTCATCCTTGGGCGGAAAACGATGAGCGGCAACCGTTCCCAGCAAGAGCCACACGGCCAGGCAGCCCCAGCCGTACCAGCGCCGCGAGTCTTTCCGCCAGGTCGCCCAGACGCCGAGGCCCAGCAATCCATAGAACCCGAGAAGCCACCAGTCGGGCAGTCCGGCAACAAAGACAGGATTGCCCGGCAATCGATGCCCCGCCTCGATCATTGCCTGCAAGCTGCCGAGAGAAGCGTCACAGAGCCGCCCGAACAAAGGGACGGCCACCGGCAACAACCACGCGGCCAGGATCATCAAAAACCCCGTCACCAGGGCGATTGCCATCGGAATCCACACGACCATGTTCAGCAGCACGGCCCCCAAGGCCACCACGTGGAACCGGCTTGCCACCAGCGGAAGCGTCACCAGCCAGACCGCTGCCGAGGCCACGAAGAGTCGCGTGACCTTCGCCAATCCCCAACGCAGAACTCGCTCCCACGGACCGCGTGACTGCTCGATGAGCCGGTCGAGCGGGTCTTCGCTCTCTGTCGCCACAAACCACTGGGGACGAACACACATCAGCACGGCCACCGCCAGGAACGACAAATGAACTCCCGTCGCAAAAAGATCGGCGGGGTTCAGAATCAGCACGATCAACCCCGCCGCGGCCAGTGAGTTCCAGGGCAGGGCAGGGCGGCACTTGAGCCGAGCCAGACAGAGCACGGCCACCAGGATCGTGGCCCGAACCGCCGGCGGACGGGCATCGGTCAACAAGGTGTAGGCAAGGGCCCAGCCCACCACGATCCAGAACTCGGCGGCGCGCGAGAGCGGGAAGAACCTCAACCCAGCCAGCAACACGCCGGCGACGATTCCCACGTGCAGCCCCGAGATGGCCAACAGGTGAACCGTCCCGGTCTCCACAAAGACGTTGGTGCGTTCCGAGTCGATTTCGGCTCGGGCCCCCAGCAACACGGCCGAGGCCAGTTCCGCCCGCCCCGGGGAGAGGTTCTGCCAGATGGTTTCCCGAGCACTGGTCCGCACCGATTCGATCCACCAGCGGACTCCCCGTGACCGTGCCGGCTCGACCACCGACACGCAAGCAGGATGAGACGCCCACAGTCGGCATAGCTGGCCATCGGCGCGAAGGTGCGTCGCCTGGTCAAACGCCCCCGGATTCTTGGCGCATGCCGACTTGGCCAAAGTGCCGATGATCTGGATCCGGTCGCCGGCATGGACTGCCAGCAGTTGGCCATCCACCGTCAAGGTCACCCGGCCGGAAACAGGCAACCAGGCGTTTCCGTCGCGCAGCGCGGTCGCCTCCACGAGCAATCGCGTCTTCTCCCCCGTGGGTATGATTCGCATGGGATCGAAGGGCGGTGGCGCGACCCGTCGCATTCCCTTCAAGGCGATCGCTTCCACACACACGGGGCGGGGCTCTGCTTCCGCAAAGGTCGCAAGATCGTCGGAGGCAAAGTACGACCACCGATAGTGATGCCACGCGCCGCCCATCGCACCGATCACCAGCGTCATGGCCACGGCCGCGACACGATCGCTCCGCCGCAGAATCAGGACCAGCCAACCGACCAGAACCCCGCCCCCTGCGATCCCCCAGACCACCAACGGCCAGGAAAATGCGTGATCGATTCCGATTCCGGCAGCAAAGGCCACCACCACAATCACCAGCGGTTGGCAATGGGCTCTCCTCGGAGCTTCCTCCCCAGTGTGTTTCATGGACGTAGTGTCGTAAGAACCACCTGGCAACGCAAGAGAGGCCCCCAAGCCTATCGGCAACAGGACTTGCCTACCATCTGAGTCGGTCAGCGCAAGTCCCAGCAGAGCACTCGTTTAACCCGCTGCCGCAGGCGAGGATTGTCAAGCATCCCAAAGCGGCCTGCAAGCGGCGAACGACCTCGCCTACGGCAACGGGTTAAACGAGTCTGCCACAAAGTAATGTCCCTTCTCTGTGCCTGTGAGAAATCCCTCTGAAGGCCCTTTCCTATAGGCGTGAACTGATACGATTTCAGCCAAACCGACGCCAACCCACCCCGTCGAGGGGGTGAGTTTTCCTGGATTTTTTTGGATTTCACAAGAAAAAACCTTGGAGAAACGATTCAAGAGAGAATTGTCAACTGCTAAAATATCCGGCCAGAGTTGCGAGAAACGATGTGAGCCCCAACTCCTGAAGTTCCTCGTTCGAACCACCCAGACAATTCGACACAAGACATCTGTCAGACCGGCGATTTGTTTTTGGGCTTAGTTTTCTCCCTCTAGTGTTTGACCGCAGCCCTCCTTAACGAGATGGGGGCTCAAGGCGATGTGGCTGCGGGGTTTGGTTTCGTTCGTTTTTTGCGTGAAGGAATGGCAACATGCCGCAGGGTACGGTCAAGAAGGTGATCGCCGACAAGGGGTTTGGTTTCATCGAGGGTGAGCGCGGAGACGTGTTCTTCCACTTCAGTGCTCTCGAGGGAGTCACCATCGAAGAACTGCAGGTTGGGCAGTCGGTGTCGTACGAAGAAGGTAGCGGCCCCAAGGGCCCGCGGGCGGAAAACGTCCGTCCCTCCTGAGAGCAGATCGCTCAACGGATTACGCGGTGGTGTGCGGCGCCGACCCACGCCACCGCGTTTTCTTTTGGCCCCGTCTGAACGTGGTTGAAGGTAGAACGTGCGCCCTCACAGGCGCATAACAGCCCGTTGAACAAGTAGGTCACCGCTCGCCGAGCGGCGCCTTGACGTGGAATGTCGCTCGGCAATCCACGAGCCGTGCGGCGCCTACCAACGCGGCACGTGCCGCGTTCTTCAACAAGCTGATAAGCCTTCGAAAAAGAAGATCGACCCGCTAGAGTCAATCTTCCTCCTGGCCGAGAATCTGCAAACTTCCGCTGGGCAGCACGTCGTTCAGGTTCCCGGACCGGAATCCGATCAGGTCCAGCGAGACGTATCGGAATCCGGCGTCGAGCATCGCTGCCACCACGGCTCCCCGAAACCCAGGATCCAGAAAACGCTCGATCGCGCCTGCATCCACTTCGATTCGGGCCAGGTCGCCCCGATGATAGCGGACCCGCAACGGCCGAAATCCCTCCTCCCGCAGGAAACGCTCCGCCCGGTCGATCATCGCCAACCGCTCGGGCGTCACGGGCTCCCCATAGGCAATGCGGCTGCTCAGGCAAGGGGTCGCCGGTTTGTCCCAGATCGGGATCCCCCAGAACGCGGCAAGCTGGCGTATCTCCGCCTTCGTGAAGCTGCACTCGGATAGCGGGCTGAGGACCTGGCGTTCTCTCGCAGCACGCATCCCCGGACGATGCTCGCCCCGGTCGTCGTAATTCGAGCCGTCGCACACAACGGCCACGCCGAGCCGGCGACTCAGCTTCTCCACCTGGAGAAACAACTCGGTCTTGCAGTGGTAGCAACGATCCGCGTCGTTCTTCTGATACTCGGGCTTCGAAAGCTCGTCCGTTTCCAGCACCTCGTGGCGAATCCCCAGCCCCTCCGCCAGGGCTCGGCACTCGTCCAACTCGCCCGCCGCCAGGCTCGCGCTCACACCCGTGACAGCAACTGCCTGGTCTCCCAGGGCGACCTGGGCCGCCTTGGCAAGAACCGTGCTGTCCAGGCCCCCGGAAAACGCGACCGCACAGCTTCCGTAGCTCCGGAGCAAATCGATCAGCCGATCCCGCTTGTCAGCCACCTCGGGCGATAGTTCTACCGTCGTCATCATCGTCACCCAGCATCGTCACATCTCATCAATCCGCCACGTCTCAACAAGTCTAGGCAGAGGCCGCGCACAAAAAAAGGCTGCGGGAAAGAAAGGACTCTTTCCCGCAGCCGGAAAGCTCAAAAAGTGCCGGTTCTCCACCGCAATGCCGTGGCGGTGCGTTTTTGAGAGCCCGTCGCGTAAGGGGGGCGACCTGGACTTCAGGTTGTGTGATCCGCCGCGACCCCCAAGGGGGGACGTCGCCGGCTATACACGCGGCCGAAGTCGTTGTTTCAGGCACCCAACGGGCAAATTATCGGCTCACCAAGTTAGGACACCGACAGCACGAACATGATAGAGAACCGGCGTTGAATCCTTGCCGACGGAACCCGCCGAACGACACGTCAATCAGCATGGATCCAACGCGCGCTATCCTAGCAATTTCCCGCCGCCACGACAAGGACGTTTCTCCATTCCCACGTGGTTTTCCGCGGACTCTGCGGCGGGTCATACGGCCTGGGAAAAGAAACCGGCCTCCCCACGGATTTTCGGGACTTTTTGAGTGCTTGACACGGCTTCACGGGCCTTCTTCTGGCGACGATTCCTGCCGCCCAACCCACCGCGGAGGGACCCAGAAGAAGGTCACCAGGACCAGGACCCCGAAGAGACAGTACGACACGGCGATCAACTGGGGCGACACCTCGACAAACAACAACTCGTGGACCCAATGCCCGAGGAACGAACCGGGATAGGTCTCGCCGCCTGCTTTCTCGCGCAGCCATTTCTCGAAAACCGTCAACGGACACAACCCGCCAACCAACGGAAAAATGACGATCACTCCAATCAGGCCCAGGTGAATCGCGCGAAACCAGAAGTTGCGAATCCACTCCCAACCGGCAAGCCGCCCCACGAGCACCAGGACCAGTCCAAGCACCACAAAACATGCCAGCGAAGCGTGAACGAGCACGGTCACGTCAGCGAGCATACGATAAAACACCATGGCCAAGCATTCCCGAAAAGAGATCTTCCGTGTAGGGGACCCGTCGGAGCAGTGAAATATTCCGTCAGGCCTTGGCGCGATAGCGAGAAAAAGCGACCGGAAGATTCACAACGAGGTCGCTCGCGACGAGCGATTCCTGGCCGACCGACTCCGCCGCACCATCCCCGGCCAGGCCGTGAAGATGCACGGCCAGGCAGGCCGCTTCAAAACACGCGAGCCCCTGACAGATCAACGACGTGACCAGCCCCGTCAACACATCGCCGGAGCCGCCGGTCGCCATCCCCGGATTGCCCGTCTCGTTCACGTAGACTTGCCTACCATCCGACACGACGGTTCGGTGCCCCTTGAGGGCCACGACCGCACCAAGCCGGACAGCGAGGCGAGTCGCCGCCTCGATTCGCTCCTCCTCAGACCTGGGCATCTGGCCATCCAGACGCATGAATTCCCCGGGATGGGGAGTCAGGACCCTCGGCCCCGCAGGCGTCCGAATCTGCCCCAAGCGAGCCGCCAGGGCGTTCAAACCATCGGCGTCAAGGACCAGCGGATAGGACAACGTCGCGTAGAGCCGATTCACCAACGAATCGAGCCCCGCCGAACGGCTCAGCCCCGGGCCCAAGGCAACGGCCGTAGCTTGGCCCGCGCAAGCCATGATCTGGGGCACAGCGTCGAAAGAGATCCTCCCCTTTCGATCGCTCGCAAGGGGCACGGTCATGAAACAGGGGTCGAAGGCGGCGACGGTGTCGAGGCACGCGTCCGGCACGGCCAGGCGGACCAGTCCGGCCCCGCCCCGCAAGGCCGCCATTCCGGCCAGCGCCACGGCCCCCGCCATCCCTCGCGATCCGCCCACGATCAGGGCCAAGCCAAAACTCCCTTTGTGGGCCGAGGCCTCGCGGCGCGGCAATCGAGGCAAATCCCGGAACGAGAGATTGCTCACGAAGTTCTCCCCTTCGCCACGTTCTTCGCAATCAACCCGGCGAGATATCCGCCCTTGAAGCCGGCGTCGATATTCACCACGGTCACATTGGAAGCGCAACTGTTCAGCATTCCAAGCAAGGCGGCCAAACCGCCGAAACTGGCGCCGTAGCCGACGCTCGTGGGCACGGCGATCACGGGACAGGCCACGTGCCCGCCCACCACGCTCGGAAGCGCCCCTTCCATCCCCGCCACCACGACAACGGCGTCCGCCGGCTCGATCAACGGCAGGTTGGCCTTCAGCCGGTGCGGCCCTGCCACCCCCACGTCCTGAATCATGGTAACGTCCGCCCCGGTCCACGCCGCCGTTTCCCGGGCCTCTTCGGCAACCGGCAAGTCGCTCGTCCCCGCGGTCACGATCGCCACCTTGCCCGCCACGGACGGCGATTCAGACAGGGGAATGCGGAACGTCCGTCCTACGGCGTTGTAACAACTGCCGGGGAACTTCTCTTCCAGCACACCGGCCTTTTCCGCAGACATCCGCGTGGCCAGAACGTCGACCCCCCGGGAACTCAAGGCCGCAAAGATCTTCTCCAGGGCCTCCACCGATTTCCCCTCGGCGTACACGACCTCCGGGAAGCCGCAACGGCGCGAGCGATCCATATCCAATTGGGCTTCGCCCACGTCAGCGATGGATGGGTCGCAAACCTGGCTGGTGAACGCTTCCACCGACAACTGGCCGTCGAGGAGCAGCCGGGCAAGTTTTTCGATCTCGTGCGGATTGTTCGTGTTCATAGCCTCCATCGTAGTGAAGCCCACCCCCCGGGACCAGTCGCGGTGTGGGATTGGCTCAGACGACCGGCCACTTTTCCCCTAAAACTGGGCGAAATCAGCCCTCCCAGCCCCAAATTCACGTCCCGACGCCTTGAGAGAAACCCGGGTTCGGCGTAGTCTGAGAGGTTACGCAATTCCATACCCCCCTTCAGGAAGCCGGTCATGAAAGACCGATACCTCGCACGCCGTGACAAGCTACGCCAGGCCCTCAAGAAGGCCGGCGCTGAGGCGATCCTCGTCACGAACTTCACGAACGTGAGCTATCTCACCGGATTCACGGGCGATGACAGCTATCTGCTCGTCCGTCGCGATGGCGACGTCGTGCTGAGCGATTTCCGCTACACCACCCAGTTGAAGGAGGAATGCCCGGGCCTTGAGGCCGCGATTCGCACACACCGCGTCACCATGTCCCAATGGGTCGCCAAAACTCTCAAGGCAGCGAAAGTCCGGCAATTGGCGTTGGAATCCGATTCCGTCTCCTGGGCATTGCTGGAGGACCTCCGCGAGAACGTGAAGGCTGCGGAAATGGTCCCCACATCGGGCCTGGTCGAAGGCCTCCGGGAAATTAAAGACAAGCACGAAATCAAGGACATTCGCGCGGCGATCCAGGCCGCCGAAAAGGCCTTTGGCGTCTTGCGGGCGACACTCCGCCCCGACAAGACCGAGCGGCAGATCCGGGACGAGTTGGAGTACCAAATGCGGGTTTTCGGGGCCGAGGATCGCGGATTCCCGTCCATCGTGGCCGTGGGCCCTCGAGCCGCGTTGCCCCACGCGGTTCCCGGCGAGACCTGCGTCGAGGAGGACAGCCTGCTGCTGATCGACTGGGGGGCACGGTGCAACCTCTACCGCAGCGACTTGACGCGGTCCCTGATCACCGCTAAAATTTCGCCCAAACTCGAACGTATTTATGGAGTTGTGTTCAATGCACAACGCAAGGCGATCGAGGCAATCCGACCCGGGGTGACAGGGCAGGAAATCGACGGGATCGCCCGAGGTGTCATTGCCGATGCGGGCTACGGCCGCTACTTCGGCCACGGGCTCGGGCATGGCATCGGCCTGGATATCCACGAACTGCCACGACTTGCTGCCACAAGCACCACGGTTCTGAAGCCCGGCATGGTCACCACGGTCGAGCCGGGAATCTACATCCCCGAATGGGGTGGTATTCGCATCGAAGACGATGTGCTCGTCACCCGCGACGGTCATGAAGTCCTCACCTCGGTGCCGAAGACACTGGAGGAAATGGTCGTCTGACCTCCCCGAGTGAGAAGCGAGATAAAAGGGCATCGCGCAACCCTGTCTCATGGCAGCAAGCGGTGCCCACGAATAATCCACGGACCACAAACACACCTAAAGCGGAGTCAATGGGATGGCCGGTCCCTCAGGTAATCAAGACGTTTTCGACGTGCGGAAGATCCGTCGTCTCATCGAGTTGATGAACGAACACGACCTGCAAGAGATGGATCTCCGCCAGGGTGACACGCGGATCCAACTCCGCCGAGCCGGCGAGACCTTGATGGGCGGCGCTGCGATGGCTGCCGCACCGGCGCCCATGCCGGTCGCCGCGCCCCCGGCGCCTGCTCCCGCCCCAGCAGCCGCTCCCGCACCCGCCCCGGCTGCGGAAGATCCGAACACGGCGGTGATCAAGAGCCCCATGGTCGGCACGTTCTATTCCGCCCCCGATCCCGATTCCTCTCCCTACGTCAAGGTCGGCGATCCGATCGGGAAGGAAACGACGGTCTGCATCGTGGAGGCCATGAAGGTCTTCAACGAGATCCAGGCCGAGGTGTCGGGAACGATTGTCGCCGTCCTGGTCGAAAACGGCGAACCCGTCGAATTCGGTCAACCGCTGTTCAAGATCAAGACTGGCTAGCCCCTCATGTTCAAACGAATCTTAATTGCCAACCGCGGCGAAATTGCGCTGCGCGTCATTCGCGCCTGCCGCGAATTGGGCATCGAAACCGTCGCCATCTACAGTGAAGCCGATCGCGGCGCCGCCTATCTCGATCTCGCCGACGAAGCCTATTGCGTCGGGCCGCCCCGCGCTGCCGAAAGCTACCTCAAAATCGATCGCGTCATCAGCGCCGCCGAAATCGGAAACGCCCAGGCCATCCATCCCGGCTACGGATTTCTCGCCGAGAACTCCCATTTCGCCGACGTGTGCCGTAGCTGCAAGATCGAGTTCATTGGCCCGACCCCGGAGGCCATGGCCCTGGTAGGCGACAAGAACGCTGCCCGCAGCTTGGCGATGCAGGTGGGCGTGCCCACCGTGCCCGGTAGCGAGGGGCTGGTGGAAAACAAGGACCAGGCGCTGGCCATCTCCAAGGAGATTGGGTTCCCCGTCCTGATCAAGGCCTCTGCCGGCGGCGGGGGTCGCGGCATGCGTGTCGCCCTCACGGAGAAGGCCCTCGAGTCGGCCCTCGACCAGGCCCAGGCCGAAGCCGGGGCCGCCTTCGGCAATGCCGACATCTACCTGGAAAAATACGTCGAGCATCCGCGCCACGTGGAAGTCCAGGTGATCGCCGATACGCACGGGAACGTGGTTCACCTCTGGGAACGCGACTGCACCATGCAGCGCCGTCACCAGAAGCTCATCGAAGAGAGCCCGGCCCCCAACCTGGACGACGGAAACGCGCACCGCCATGTGCGAAGCCGCCGTTCGTCTGGTGAAGGCAGCCGATTACACCAACGCCGCCACGGTGGAGTTCATCGTCGATCGGCAGGGCCACTTCTACTTCATCGAGTTGAACGCCCGCATCCAAGTCGAACACCCCGTGACCGAACTGGTGACCGGCATCGACCTGATCAAGGCCCAGATCCTCGTCGCCTCGGGCGAAACGCTCCCTTTCAGTCAGGAAGACGTGAAGCACCGGGGAGCCTCGATCGAGTGCCGCATCAACGCGGAAGATCCCGCGAAGAACTTCCAACCGTCCCCCGGCACGATCACCAAGATGATCATCCCCGGAGGTTTTGGCGTTCGCTTCGATTCGCACGCCCACGCCGGCTACACCGTCTCGCCCCACTACGACTCGATGATCGGCAAACTGCTGGTCCACCAGCCCACGCGCGAGGAGGCCATCGCCTGCATGCTCCGCGCTCTCCGCGAGTTCCACGTAGAAGGCATCAAGACCACCGTCCCGCGATTGATCGAACTCCTGTCCCACTCCGCCTTCGCCGAAGGACGCGTGGACACGACCTTCATCGAACGCAATTGGGCGAATTAATAGCTGTGAGCTGTGAGCTTCTTCGTCCTGAACCCTGAACCCTGACCACTGCCCCTGACCCCTAACAACTAACAACTGTCTTCGGAGCTTCCCATGGCTACGCCTCTCTCAAGCCCCACCAAACCGACCACGGACCTGAAACGCGTGGCGATCCTTTTCTCCGGCGGGCCTGCCCCGGCTGCCAACTCGGTGATCGTCAGCGCCGCCATGTGCTTCTCCCGTGCCGGCATCGAAGTGCTCGGCATGAAGAACGGCTACACGCACCTCGTGTCTTACAAGCCCGGCGACAAGCTGGAAGAGGGCAAGGCCTTCACGATTCTCGACCATAAGAATATTGAAGGGATGCGGACGGCCCAGGGGATCATGATCGGCACGGCTCGGGCCAATCCCGGCAAGCCCCTCCAGAAACCTGAAGACCTGAAGAATCCCGAGAAGACCTCGCAGATGCAGGCCGTCTACGGCGCCCTTCAGTCGATGGGCGTTGGGGCCTTGATCTCGATCGGCGGCGACGACACGCTCACCACGGCCGCCAAGTTCAAGCTCTTCCAGGACACCCTGCCCGCCGACAAGCCCCGCGTCCGCGTCGTTCACCTGCCCAAGACGATCGACAACGACTACAAGGGCATCGACTTCACCTTCGGCTACTTCACGGCCGTGGAAATGTTGGCCATCCAGACGCGCAACCTGCTTGCCGACTCGCAGGCGGCAGGCGCGTGGTTCATCTGCCAGCTCATGGGTCGGGCCGCCGGATGGCTCACCTACGGGGCCGCGATCGGTGGCGAAGCCAGCCTGGCCATCGGCATGGAAGACATCGACGACTCCTGGTGGGCAACGGAAGCCACGATCCAACCCGAGACCGGTGAGGAGCTGAGGGACGACGACGGCAACGTCGTCATGCGGAAGATCTTCGACGTGCGGAAGCTCGTCGACCGGATCGCCTCGCTCATCATTGCCCGCGAAGCCGAAGGCAAGGGTTATGGCGTCGTCCTCATGGCCGAGGGCTTGGCCGAATTCCTGCCGTTGGAAGAAATCCACAAGACGCTCAGCGAAGACGAATACCACAGCCTCAAGCCCGACAGCTTTGGCCATTTCCCCGTCTCCCAGCTCAAGTACTCCAGCCGGCTCGGACGTCTCGTCGCCGCCGAGTACAACAAGCGGACCGGTAAGGACAAAAAGGTCAACGGGCTCCAGTTCGGCTACGAGGTCCGCTGCCACACGCCGACCGCCTTCGACGTGGTCCTCGGTAGCCAGCTCGGTGTCGGCGCCTACCGCGCCCTGGCCGAGAAGGGCCTGAACGGCGTCATGGTCTCCGTGAGCGGTCAGCTCGGACTCGTCTTCCCGACCTTCGAGGAATTGATCAACTTCGACATCCTCCGAGCCCATCCCCGTCCCATCAGCCCGGGCGAAGATTTCCACCAGCTCGCCCGATACCTGGAAACGTGGGTCAGCGAATAACCTGCCACCGGCATTTCCGAAATTCTGCCACAAGCCCCGGGTCTTCCTCCGGGGCTTGTTCGTTTTGGCACGCCTTGAAGGGCTCTTCTCGAACCATGGGTGGCACGCTCAGAGCGCAAGCGATGGGCGTGGACCGCCAAATCACCACGCCCATCGCTCGCGCTCTGAGCGTGCCACCCACGACCCACTGCCTTCGAAAGCCCGCCTCCCTGGGGGTGGCCAAGAAAAGGGGTGAAAACCGTTGATCATTATGCCAGAATACTGCGTCGCCCCATGCGTCCCTTTCCCGCTCCTTGAAAACCTGCCTGCCCCCCCCGGTTGGTCGCGAACACTTGGCCTTTCCTGCCCCACCACACCCCACCAGTGAGCCAAAAGGGTCGGAATTCACACGGGCGATTTTGGGAAAGTTCGGAAAGTTCACCCTCAATCTCACCCCATCTCCACCCCCATATCCTCTATTTTCACTCCCGCAACCAACGAGCGTCCCTGGGTGTTCACTGGCGAGTCATGCCCCGGTGTCCACGATTTCCTGTCACATTCTCGGCGACTACCCCCTGCACAGCTCAGGCCTGCCTCGCTCGACCGCAACCAAGTTGATTCAAAGGAAATACTCCGCCGAATCAAACGAACACGAAGCCTCGCTCCTTGCGGAAAGAAACCGGGCCAGAGAAGAGGCCCCCCGTACTCTGCGTCGAAGCACGGGTTCCTCTTCTCGGATCGCCTTCTTCCGATCGACTCTCCGTGCCTCTGCGCCTCTGTGAGATAAGATCCTCGTCGGACTACCGCTGGCCTCCCCCATGTCCGCCCCCCGCTCTGAGCGAACTGTCCAACGCTTCAAACGCGAGTGTCCTCGGGCTA
The DNA here is from genome assembly GCA_963674575.2 of Thermoguttaceae bacterium. Lineage (GTDB taxonomy): Bacteria > Planctomycetota > Planctomycetia > Pirellulales > Thermoguttaceae > JAAYAY01. Next base: position 97,117 of record CAXXQT010000003.1, on the reverse strand, counting down.
AGATAAGGGCCGACCAACGCGTCGCGCCCCGCCTTATCCCGCCCAGGACCACGCCCATGACCCCGCCGCGAACCTGCCTCGCCACTTTCCTTGTCTTGCTTCTTGCGTCGCCTTCCTTCTCGGTCGCTGAAGAAACAAAGTCAACACTTCTCATCGGCGGAACCGGCGGGGCCTATTTCCTCGCCGAACCAGGTGAGTTAGTCATCAACCTGGAAAAGCAGGATCGGAACCGCTCCGGCAGGAAGGCCGAGCTTCGAGCAGTCCTCGTCGGTCCCGATCGCCAGGTCTTGCAGGAAGTGACGATCCCTGACGACGGACAGGCCCGCGGCAACGGCGCCGGTCCCATTCAAACGGCTCGATTGACGACCCAAGTGAAACACAAGGGCCTTTTCGGACTCAATGTCACCGTGTCCTACGATCGCTACGGGACGGAGATGGTGTGGGGCTTCCAAACCAACTGCCCCCGCTACCTGATCGAGACCGCCCGAGGCCACCGCGACGCTCGACGCGAAGAACCGATCGTGCTGGCCGACCCAGAGCATCCCCGCGACGTCTGCTTCCTGCCGCGACGGGGCACGTTTGACGTCGAAGTGACGTCCCTTTCCAAGAATGCCGAGCCCCCCACGCTCTTCGACGACCAGGACCAGCCCATCGCCACGCTCTCCGTCTCCGAGAACGGCATTGCCACCTCCACGATCGACGCCGATCCCGAACGCGGCGACTCCCCCTGGCGTCTGCACTTGCCGCAAGGCAAGGCCCAGGTGCAGATCGACGGGGTCACCCGCTGGGACAGCAAGGACTCTTATCCCAACCTGCCGCTCTGGACGCCCGACCGCTCGTCGTGGTTTACTCTGCAACCGAACCGTTGGCTCATCGCCCCCTATCGGCGCACGGCCTACGGCACGGCGGGCACCGAGCAGACCGTTTCCTTCCGGCTCCACAACAATGCAGACCGGGAGCGCGAGTTCCGACTGGAACTCGAATTTCCCGGCACTCCCTGGAAGGCCAGATTGGCTGAGGACAAGGTGACGCTTGGCGGCAAGAAGTCGCGCGAGCTGACATTTCATTACACGGTACCCAACGATCCTCAATCGGTTCACGTTCGAGTGACGCCGATCGACGGCTCGGAATTCACGACTTATGCCGCCTTCACCGCCTGCCCGGGCCGGGCCCCGATCGACAAGCCGCTGCAGTTGCCCCTGACGATCACGCCTTACGAACATGAAAACGAGCAGTTCGGCTACCTGCCCGACTATCCGCTGGACAACCAGGTCTATTTCGATCCTTCAAATCGACCTTGCGTGAACAAGGGCTCGGCCCTCGCCGCCTTGCAGGACGGCCAATGGGAAACCACCTCGCTCAGCAAAGCCGTCATCTCCGGCGACAAGGAACAGGTCGGACGCCCGTTCAGCACCGCCTCGACCAAGATCGGTTTCGACCCCGAGGGCGGCCTGTACCTGCTTGGCACGAGCGGCCGCACGGCAGCGTTGCTCCATTCGGCCGACGGCGGCAAGACTTTTGCCGCTTATGCGATCCCTGGGCGAGAGAGAGAATCGCGGTCCTTCGATATCGAGCAGTTCTCCGGCCACAACGGTTCGGACGGTCCGCCGCCCATCGTTCGCTACACCCGGACGGCCGCCGACCCGAAGCGGATCTGGCGGCGCATCAACGACCTGGAACTTTTTGTTCCTCGCCGGGATGGCAAGTCGATCGTCCTGGGTGAGCCGATCCTGCTCTCGAAGGTCTGCATCGGCCTGTCTGCTCATTCCGGAATTCCCGCAAGCATCGTCTCCCGCGGCTCAAAGGTCCACGTCGTCTGGGCCGAGGCAACCGACCCGAAGGAGAAGGTTCCCGGAGTTCCGACCTATGTCGTGACCTATGACCGGAAAACGAAGACCCTCGGCAAACCGGCCTTGATCGGCTACGGCGCCCCGGCCAACGACATCCACAACACGCCCAGCATCACCATGGACAGTCGCGGCTACCTGCACGCCCTGGCCGGCACGCACGGGCAGCCTTTCCAATACGCCAGGTCGCTTCAGCCCAACGAAGCCGGCGCCGGCTGGACGGAGGCGGTTCCCACCATCGCCGACTGGCGTCAGACCTACATCGGCCTGGTCTGCGACGCCGACGATACGCTCCATCTCGTCTCCCGCGTTTGGCGTTATGGCGAGGAACCCCACACGGCAAGCTACCAGGCCACGTTGGCCCATCAGCAGAAGAAACCCGACGGCCCCTGGGAAGATCCCCAGTGGCTCGTTGTGCCGCCCTTTTCCGAATACAGCGTCTTCTACCATCGCCTGACGATCGACCGGCTCGGCCGTTTGTTCCTGTCCTACGATTGCTGGTCGACCTACTGGTTCTACCGCACCGACTACCCCTTGAGTCGCCGTGCCCTGATGATGTCGCCCGACGGCGGCGAACATTGGAAACTGGTCGAGAATGGAGATCTCGCACCGTAAGATAGCCCGACGCCCCAAAACACGATGAATCCCCGGAGTTCATGCCATGTCCTTCCGCACCACCCGACGACGTTTCTTGAGTACGGCCGCCGCTTCGACCGCAGGGGCGGCTGCCCTTCTGTCAGCGTCCCAGGAGGCTCCTGCCGCCGACCAGCCAACCGCCGGACCGCTGCGTCTGGGATTGATGACCTACTACCTGGCCCATGACTGGGACCTCGACACGGTTATCGAGAACTGCAAGAAGACGGGCTTTGAAAGCGTGGAACTGCGGACCACTCATGCCCACGGCGTCGAAGTGTCGCTCTCCAAAGACGAGCGAGCCGAGGTCCGAAAGCGAATCGCCGATGCAGGCCTCGCGCTGAGCCTGGCCAGCGGGTTCGCCTACCACTGGAACGATCCCGATCGTCTTCGGGAGAACATCGAGGGAACCAGGCAATACCTGCTCCTGGCCCAGGATCTGGGTGCCCTGGGGATTCGCGTGTTTCCCAATGCCTTGCTCGTCGATCAAGGCGTTCCGGAAGAGAAGACGATCCAGCAGATCGGTCGGGCCGTTGCCCAACTCGGCACGTTTGCCGCCGACCACGGTGTGGAACTTCGCCTGGAAAACCACGGGCGGGGCACGAACCGGGTCTCGGTCCTCAAGCGAATCCTCGACGCGGCCGACTGCCCCCACGTCTACATGATCTGGAATTGCGACCGCACCGATACGGAAGAGCCGGGCCTGGAGGCGAACTTCAACTCGGTCAAGGACCGCATCCGCCACGTTCACCTTCACGAGTTGTGCGACCAGGAATACCCCTATCGCAAGTTGTTCGCGCTTCTGCGTCAGAACGGCTACCAGGGCTATTGCCACGCCGAGATCGCCGCCAGCAAGGAACCGATTCGCCTGATGCAGTATTATCGCGCCCTGTTTCTCGCCCTCCAGGACGCCGTTTGATCGCTTCACACCGGCTGCAATGAGAGCTGCGACGCCAGTGCGGCGAGGTCCTCCCCGGAGGCCGGGAGACACGGCAACAGCAGGTCGCAATGTTGTCGGATCCACGCCCCCGCATCGCCCGTCGGCTGGAACGTCTGCCGAAGCCCCAACAGATCGTTCCACTGGTCGAGCCGGGCTTGGTTGTACGCCTCCAGGTCCTCCTCGGGTCGACCGTCTCGCAGAATGCCCGCGAGAGTCTCGGCCAGTTGACTGGCCTCGGCAAGCCCCACATTCATGCTTTGCATGCCCACCGGACCGGTCACGTGGCCCGCATCGCCAGCCAGCCAGACTCGGCCCTTGCCGAACCGGTTCGCCAGCCGGCGTTCGAATCGGACGACGATCCGCCAGAGGATTTCCCCAATTCCGGCGTCGAACCAGGGCGCCCTGTCGTTGAGGAACCGTTCAAAACTCTCTTCACTGAGAACGGGATAGTGCCCTGTGCCAAGCTGAACGGAGAGCCGGTCCTTGGTGCGATTCTCTTCCGGGGCAGCGTAGTCGAGCAGCTGGAAGCTCCACCGGCAACGCCCGTCGCGCATGGGCCAGAGAACATTGGTGCTGCCATCGGCGAACACGACCTTCATCTCCCGGCCCAGGTCGGCATTCGTCTCGCACTCGAAAACGGCGAAGTGCTGGGTCTGCCCCGCGGGCTCGAACTCGATCCCCATCCGACGCCGAACCCTTGAGCGGTGGCCGTCGGCCCCAATCACAAAAGGAACCTCCAACCGGCGCGTCTTGCCGATCGTCCATTCCGTATGGGCGACGGCGTAACCGACCGTTTCCTTGACCAGTTGCTCGACCGTCGCCAGCACGCCGTCCGATCGGCACTCCAGGTCGGCCAGCTCGTGGTTCCACAGGACACTTACTCCAAACGACTTCAAGGCCCGTTCGAGCAGGTTCTCCAAGACGTCCTGCTGCAACACCGCGACGAAACCACTTCGGTCGCCCCCCGCGGGCGCCCGCAATTCCGCCTGACGCTCATTGGCGTCGTAGATCCCGATCGATTGAACAAGAACGGCCTGCTCAAGCACTTCCCCCAGCAGGCCCAATTCGTCGAGAAGTTGAAGCGATCCGTGATGCAAGGCAAGGGCATAGCTGTGCGCTCCGGTACGCCAGTCCTTGTCGATGATCTCGACAGGAATCCCCCGCTTCGCCAGATGGAGGGCGGCAAACAGCCCCACCGGGCCGGCACCCACGACCAACACCTCCGGCTTCTTCCTGCCGATCATGACTGCACCTCGCGGGTTAGGGGCGATCTTAGCAACTCACTTCAGAATAGCGATTGCCGGCCCCCTGGCAAGTAGACCACCTGTATGCCGCCGTGTCAGGCAACCATTTGCGAGCGAGGGGGGGGACGCCGCGTCGCCTCGATTCACAACTCGTTGCTACCCCTTGGGATAGAAGATAGAATGGGATCGGCAAACACGGTCCTTCAGCCCAGGGAGGTTCCCCTGTGAACGTTCAAATCCCGAATGAACTCGGTGAGTTCGTCCAACGCCTGATTACTGAGGGCGTTGTGGCAAACGAAAACGAAGCGATTTTGGAAGGACTTCGGTTACAGCAAACACGCGAGCAGCTCCGACGTGACGTCAATCTTGGCATCGAGCAACTCGACCGTGGCGAAGGCCTCGATGGCGAGAGCGTATTCCGAGATCTCAAAATCCGCTGCTTGTGAATCAAGCGAACAAGCCAACTTTCGCGCTTTGGGAAGTAGCTACCATGAAACCAAACGCACTTGCTCTTGCTTCCGCATTGACTGTCGTCGCCCTTTCTTTCTGCGATCGCACTTCGGCGGCCGAGCAATGGACCGCCTTTCCGGAGAACCACTCGACCCTCTCCATCCTCTGTGACGGCAAACCCTACCTCGAACTCGCCCTCGTGGGATGGGAGCCTGGGTGGAAGTATATGGGGGTGCGGGGCAAGATCGTTGAGGAAGGCGATTCGACCTTGCTCGCCAACACGGCGAAGACGGCCTCCGGAGAACTGTCGATTGACCTTCGCTCCCACAAGAGCGGCCCGCACACACTGACCATCGACACCCAACTCAGTACATCGCACGACACCGAGTTGCTCTACTTCATCGCCTCTTTGGAGGCCTCGAAAGACGCCTTTCGTCAAGGCAAGGCCGTTGTCGAACTGGCCGACGGCGAAAAGACCGAAGTCAGTTTCCCTCTCGACAAGAAAGGGCTGGGAGACGGGGTCACGGCCCTCGAACTGGTCGACGAAGAAGGTCGCGCCACGCGGATCGGTTTCTCCCGGCCGTGCAATATTCCCACCGACGGCGCCGCGCGCATCGTCCTGGCAGAGGGCGATTTCCCGGCGTCCAAGCCGGCCCGACTCACCATGACCATCGACTTGCCGGCCGAACTCGACTACCTGGCCGGTCCGAGCCAGATCCCCTTTGAACCGGGCTTCGACAACTGGTACGAGTTCAAGCCGGACGACGACTACGACTCGCCCTCCGAAATCTCCATGCAAAACTGGCTGGAGAAACCGGCGGGGGGGCACGGCCGGATTGTTCGTCAGGGTGAGAAGCTGATCTACAACGGCAAGCCAATCAAGCTCTGGGGCCTCAACCTGTGCTATTCGGCCTGCGCGCCGGAGAAAGAACTGGCCGACCGGCGGGCCGCTTTCTATTCAAAATACGGCGTCAACTCCGTTCGTCTCCACAAATACGCCGACGGCTCCGGCTGGTCCGGCATCCAGTCCAAGGAGAGCTTCGCCCAGTTCGATCCCGAAGGCCTCGACCGGATGGACCATCAGATCGCCGCGTTGAAGAAGCGGGGAATCTACGTGAAGTTGTCGGCCCATTTCGGCTCCCAGAAACTCGGACCGGCCGACAAACGGTGGGTGCCCTACCTGGAGGAATTTGGTAGCTTTTCTGACCGTACCCAACGCATCACAACGCCCCATAGCGCAGTCCACTACTCGCCCGAACTGCAGCACCTGCAGATTCTGCAGATGACGAATCTGCTCGGCCACACCAATCCCTACACCGGGATGACCTACGCCGAAGACCCGGCCGTTGCCTTCCTGGAGATCATCAACGAGCAGAGCATCCTCTTCTATTCTTCCATGGGGCCGCTGAAGGCGAGTCCCACGTTGCGAGAGAACGTGGCAAAACGATTCTGCGACTGGCTCCGTGAAAAATACGGAAGCCAGCAGGGGCTCGAAAAGGCCTGGGGCGGAGAGAAGGCCTTCGACTGTTTTGCGGACGAAGGCTTTCCGGCCGTGGGCGAACAGCTCGACAAAAACAACATCCTCCCGCTGGGCAATCCCTGGTATTTCGATCCGGACCAGATCCACGGCAGCCAGGCGTATCGGGCCCAGCGACTGCTCGACACAATGCGGTTCCTCTACGAATTGCAGAACGAGTTCTACGGCCGCTATGTGAAGGCGGTCCGAGAGGCGGGCTACGAGGGCGAGCTTGTCTCGTCGAACTGGCAGGCAGGCCGTTCCTACAGCCACTTCTACAACCTGCATTCCGACGCCCTGGTGGGCACGGTCGATCGCCACAACTATTTTGGCGGAGGCAGCGGTTCGCGGATCAACAACGCCACCATGCTCTCCGTGCCCGGCTCGGGCACCTTGAGTTCAGGGATGCAGCAAGTGGCCGACCGGCCCTTTATGCTCTCCGAGTGGATCCACGTGACGCCGAACGAGTGGGGTGTTGAGGGTCCGGCCGTGATCGGCGCCTACGGGATGGGTCTCCAGGGCTGGGACGTCTCGTACATGTTCCAGAATCGCGACACGGGCCGGTTCAGCGAACGGGTCGGAAGAGATCGCTGGGACGTGACCGCGCCCCAGGTGCTGGGCCTGTTTCCCGCGGTCGCCCGACAGGTGCTGCGAGGCGATGTCGAGGAAGCCGAATTGCTGGCCCCCACCTGCGTTCACATGCCGTCCCTGGCCGAGGGAAAGTTGGGACTCAATGATCGTGTCGCCCAGCAATACGACGTGAAGACCTTCACGAGCGATCAGGTTCCCGCGGCCGCCCTTGCCGTAGTGCGCACGGCGGTCAAGTTCACCGACAAGTACCAGGATACCCCCACGTTCGATCCCGAGACCTATCTCCGCGACGGCTTCTACACGTCGGCAACCGACCAACTCCGCTGGAAGCCGGGTAAGTCGAAGCTGGACGGCTATTTCACCATGAACACCGACGCCACCAAGGCAGTCGTCGGTTTCGCCGAGGGAGAAACCTGCGACCTGGATAACGTGACCATCCGGACCGATTCTCGATACGCGGCCGTTTACGTAACCGCTCGGGAGCCGGACCGGGCTTTGGCTGACTCTCAGGGCATCCTGGTCGTGGCCCTGGCCCGGGCGAGAAACACGGGAATGAAGGTCTTTGCCGAGAACCGAATCATCGACCGGGGGACCGGCCCCGTCGTCATGGAACCGGTGAAGGCCAGAATCCTCATTCGCCGCGAAGGAAAAGCCACAGTCCACGTCCTCGATCACAACGGCCGGAAAACGGAAAAGACCCTGCCGGTTTCGGACGGAGTATTCGAAATCGACGGGGCACGGGACAAGACGTGCTACTATCTCGTGTCTTACGAGGAATAGGCAAGGTTGCGCTGAGCTATGATTGTGGAGAGACTTCCGTCTCCAAATCGATGGCCGTCCATATGCCCCCCTCACAGGAGGTCGATCCCGTGAAACGGATGATTCTGCTATTTGCCTTCCTGATCGGTGTAGCCACGTCCGGCGGATGCTGAAACAACGGTCGCTGCGGATCCGTGTCGGGTCCCATGATCTCCGCCGAACTGGCATCGCAATTCACGGCCCCGTATCGTGAAAACCGAAAGGGGACGCAACATGATCCGGGAATTCGGTTGGAGGAGCATCCCGGCCTGGTCGTCGCCCATGACACCGCCGCACTGATTCCGGCGGGCTACCAGGGGTTGCTTGTGCGGGAGAACCACGAGTGACAGGCCCAACAGCCCGTCAATCCTTGCTCAGCGTTGGTTGCCGCAAGGCCTCGTCTCCATAGACCAGCGAAACCTGCAGGCCGCTGGCCTGCGAAGTATAGAACAGCCGGCCGTTGGAGATGACCGATCCCACGCACTCGCGGCTGTCGATGGCCGGGCCCGTGGCCACCAGGCGGTTGCCGTCGGACAAGTCGATGAGGTCCATGTTGGCCCCCAGTACGTAAGGCTCCGAAAGGGTGAACCGCGTGCAGGCGTAGCCGAAATTGAAGCGGGAGAGGATCTTGCCCGTGCTGCGGTCGAGCACGTGGCCGTCCTTGCCGGAAGCGTTGGTGAACAAGAACTGGTCACCCACCGTGATCACGTTGACGGCCGAGGCAACCGGCTCGGACTGCCAGACGAGCGAACCGTCGCGGGCATCGAGGCACCACACATAGCGATCCTCGGTAAGCAGGTTGGGCTTGTTGTAGCCGCCCACGTAGAGTCGGCCGTCTTTGCCGGAGATCGTACACCCGGCCGTCACGTGGTAGTCCGTTTTTTTCCAAAGCAGCTCGCCTGTCGCTGGATCGAGGGCAGCCGTCAGACCGGTCGCCGAGGGCTCGTCGCCCCGCCGGGCGGCATAGCCAAAGAAGGTGGAATAGTAGAGCGTGCCATTCATCAGGCACAGCCCGCAGTCGTTCCCACCGGTGCCGAACTCGGAAAGATCCCGGCTCCACACCTCCTCTCCCGTATCGACATTCCACGCCCGGATGATCGGTCGATTGTCCTTGGGATAGTAGGGATTAGTGTGGGAGTAGATGAAGCTCATCACTTCGACGCCGTCGTCCCGCGGCTCTGGCTCGCCTTTCTGCACGTAGGCCTTTTCCGTTCCCTGCGGTGCGTATTTGCCGCTGCCGAAGGCGTAAATCGCGAGCTTCCCGCAAATGATCGGCGGGGCCTGGCGGCTCCAACTCGGCGAGCCGCTGAAGGGGGCCTCCCACAGGAGTTTCCCCGTGGCGGCGTCCAGACAGCGGAGGAGAGATCGCTTCAGCCCGGCCTGGGGCGTCAGCAGTTTTCCTTCGTAGTAGAGGGGCGACGTGAACGAGAGGTACACGTCGGGAAAGTAGCAACGCCACAGCAGCCGGCCCGTTTCCTGTTCGACGGCGAAAACCTGGCCTTCCGAGGTGTGCGTATACATACGACCGCCGCCGCAGACCGGCAGGTGCTTGAACGTGCCCTCGTAGCGGCGGATCCACTTGGTGCGCAGGGGAGGGCGGAGCCCTTGGTCATTCGCGTTCGTGCAGGCCGCATTGCCGTAGTTGGTCGGCCAGTCGAAGCGGGATGAACTTCGCGAACTGGTCAGTGGGTTGCGGATCTTCCAGATTTCCAGGTCGGATGTCGGCAGCGGGGCATGACCGCCCGGGCCGAGGATGTAGAGATAGCCGTCTTCGCAGCCGAAAGCAACCAGCCCGTCACACACGCAAACCGGGGCCGAAATCGGCGACCCAAAGGCCGTTTTGAAGGTCCACTCCTCGCCCTTGCCCGAAAGGGGCACAACGTGGAGTTTGCCATCGAGTCCGCCGTAGATTCCGTGCTCCTTCGTCAGAATCGGGGAACAGACCGACGGGTAGCCGCCAAGGCTTTGTGTCTCGTTGTTGTCGGTCTGATGGCGGCAGAACTCAAGGCCTCGCTCGGGCCGGCAGCGATAAACGTCGCCATCTCGAAGGCTGACCGAACAGAAACTCAGCAGTCCGGGGAGATTGATGGCAGTTTCCGTGCCGCGGACGAAGTCTGTTTCGATCTCGCCCTCCTTCAGGCGGAAGATCTCGACTCGTCCGGCGTTGTCGCGGCGGTGCCATTGCCGGTAGACGGCACCGTCTTCGCCCAGGCTCTGGCCGAACGTGGCGGGATACTCCTTGCCGGCGTAGGCGGGAACAATTCCCAGGCCGGCCAGTTCAGCTCGATCGCCAAGATCCCGGAGCCACACGGTTCGCCCACCGGCTGGGATGACAATGGTCTTCTCATAAGCGGCAATATTCATCGAGCAGCAGAACGAATCCTGCCAATTCACCCGGCCTTGTTTGTGGGCCAGCCAGGCCGCACCGTCCCAACGATCGCCTTCAAATAGCATCACCTCGCGCACGAAGTCCCACTTCCAGCAGATCGTGCCGTCGGGCTGGAGGGCGTAGATCTGCGATCCCAGGGTGGCAAAATAGACACGATCACCGTCCACCGCCGGGGCGCTGAAGATCGGCTCGCCGCACGCAATCTCACGCACTACTGAACCGTCCTGCCGGTCGAGCACCAAATAGGTCCCCGCCATCGTTCCCACATGCAGGTAGGGACCAACCACGGCAGGCGACGAGATGTTGTTGCAGTTCTTCGAACCGCCGGGCGTCGAGGTCTGCCAGACGACCGAGCCGGTTTCGGCCTCGAGACAGAAAACGCTCCCGGAAGCGTCGACTACGTAGAGATGCCCGTCAGCACAGGCAGGCGAAGTAAGGACGGCGTCTGTAAGGGGGAGGGCGGCTACCAGCCCCAGCGGCAAGGTGACCTCGCGCTGGGGCACATTGCCCGAGCGTCGGGCGTCAAACTTCAGCTGGGGCCAGCTTTCGGCCCACGCCCTCGGCAAGGCGGTCAGGAGAATCACGAGAAGAAGAACGCCGGTCCGCCGAATTCGTGGATCGCTCATAGCTCCCCCGTTAACGCGCTTCTTTGGGCACGAAGGCCACTTCCCCCGTATGGCGATCCACGTCGTACACGGCGAGGATTCGCCCAAGCTCCGAACGCTCGCCCGGCATGTAAATCGTACAACGAGCAGCTTTCCAGCCAAGCATTGTCCCAAGGGCCAGCCTGTCCCGGGCCTCCGTGGAAAGAGCAGCGTAGCCCTCGGTTTGGCTCAGTCTTAACCGGACAAGTAGCTCCACAACATTTAAGGGAAGCTTCGGTCTGCTCGCGTTCATTCTGACCAACGGGTGTTTCTGGAGGGAAGCAAGAAGCGCAACCATAGGCCGCCTCCCACTTCACTCGGCAATCCTGCTTCAAACACGCCAGATGGCAGATTCGCGCCGTTACGACCCGTCAACTACCCTGTACTTTGCCCAGGCCAACATCGAGCAGGGGGCTTGACGCACCCGGGCTGACGGGATCAGTATAGCAAGCGCTGCCCGCCAAAACGAGAACCCGCCACGGAGGTCCCACCATGAGTCGAAAACTGATCTACATCGGCATGTTTCTCGGTGGCTGGGCCGGCTGGTGGCTGGGCGACCGTGTCGGACTGGGGATCATGGGGGCGTTCCTGGCAAGTTCCGCGGGCAGTTTCGCCGGACTGTTCGGGGCGTGGTGGCTCACCCAGAACTACCTGGAATGAGATCCGGCCTCGGAAGGGCCTCCGCAACGGCACCACCCAGAAGAACAACTCTGGCGTGCTCTGAAACAACGGAGCGGCATTTGGGGGAATCTCGGTGAAAAGGGAGTGTGATATGAAGTCCGTGCTACTCGTACGCTGCGCGTTTCTTCTCCCGTTTGCCATGCCACTGGCGGTATGCAGCAATTTGTCGGCAGGGCAAGTGGAAATCGCGGGCGCAAAAGTGAGCCTCGTGGACTACCAGGGACCCGCAATTCTGACCGTGGAGGCGACGGCCAAACGCACTCTTCGAATCGACGTGACACCGCAGGGGGAAACCAACCCGCTGTCGATTGGCGTGGACCTCCCGCCAGCCTCGCAGACCACCTGGGCCGCGGATGTGGAAGTGGTCGACGAAAACAGCAGGGCACTACCTGTCCGACGCAGTGGTCTCGAGTGGCACAAGCTCACAATCCCCGTTCCGGCAGAACGGGCCGCCTACATCGTACGAACGGTCGAGCCGTCAGAAAGCCGGCCCCGGGTGTTGCCGGAAAAAGACCGCGAGGCCGCCGAACCGACTACGGGGATGCGAGCCTCAATCCGAAAATGGCATGACGGACGCAAGGCGGCCCTGAGCATCCGTTTTGACGACTCCCACCCGACGCACCTCTCCAAGGCGATTCCCATTCTTCGGGAGTATGGTTTCCGCGGCACCTTCATGGTGTGCCCCGGCGGACAGGACCCGACCGGAAGGCATCGATCGAACTTTGAAGAACATCAATCCGAATGGGAAGCGGTGGCCCGACGCGGCGATCAGGAACTTGCCAACCACACGGCGCACCATCGCGGTGCAACAGGTGACGACGAGATGGATCGGGAAATTGGCGAGGCCTCGCGGACCATCTGGAGCCTCTTTCCCGGCAAGAGCAAGTTGACAGCCCTCAACCTGGGCGGCGGGACCAAATGGGAGACCACCCGAACGCTCCGCTATTACCTCGACAAATACCACCTGTTTGACGCGTCCTACGGCTCGCTGGGCATGGACGACGTCTACGGCAATCGGCCGGCCGCCTTCCAGCAGCATCTGGACCGTCACCTGGCAAGGGAGGGCTGGTGCCGCATCCATTTCCACGCGATTGGGCCGGATCGCAACTCCACCGAGGCCACCTTACGGGCCGCCCTGGACACGGCAAAACAACACCAGGCGGAGTTGTGGATCGCCGGCATGGCCGACATCCACAAGTACTTGGTCGAACGCCAATCGGCGACCCTGAGCCTTGAAGCCGAAACTTCCCGACGCGTTCTCCTCAAGCTCCGTTGCTCGACCGACCCACAACTCTATGACCACCCACTGACCATCGACGTCACCCTGCCGCCCGACTGGCTGAAGGATCAGGTGACCGTCCGACAGGTCGGGGCGGATGCCGCAATCCAGCCCATCCCCTCTCCCACCAGCGGGAATACCATCCGATTCCATTCGCGGCCGGCTTCCAGCGTCTACGTTCTGGAAAGATAACGCCCCACCTCATGCGCCCCTGAGGTGGGGGTCCGCTGGCGTATTCACGCCTTCCGGGAATCAACCCATTTTCTCCGTGTTTTCTCGTGCATCCAGAAATTGACTGGGGATCGAGAAAATCTGGACCTCAAGAGGAACTCTCGGCACCCTCCGGTGTTTGAGCTTCGTGAATGTCCAGGTAAAGAGAAGGGGTCTGCGCGGACCTCGCGTAGTTGGATTGCGTCGGCGATCGCGCCGCTGGCCGGCGGAATCGAGCACCGCTTGCGGGTGCCACGGGGAGGGGGTGTCCGTGCCCACGAGTCGGTCGCTCTTTGCGCCGAAGTACTCACTGCGATGGCCCGAAAATTCCTCCCCAAACTCCTCCTCCTATTCAGCTTGAGCTGCGCGATTTTTGCGTACGGGCTGGTGGTTGGACGTTTCAAAGTCTTCCCCTATGGGGTGATTCGCGACGCCCGAACCGCGTTTGTGGCCCTGATAGGAACCAGCCAGGGAAGCGAACTCGACGGGGACGTCGCCTACAAACATCTGGTCCACAATCCCACGGTCCGAAAGCACGCTCCCACGGCGGGCACGGAAATGATCCTCGTCAGTGGCGGGCCGGGCTATCTGAGCGACCACCACGAATCAGGTTGTCTTGCATGGCTGATGGATCGTGACGGCGAGATTCGTCACGTATGGAAACACGATCCCTCCTTGTGGGAGAATCTGGAAAAGGTAACCCAATTACCCGCCGTTTCGGGCCCCCCTTATCCCGTCGGGATGCACCTCTTCGACAACGGCGAACTGCTCGTCACCTACCACGCGAGCAACTCCTTTCCCTTCGCCGTGGGGCTTGCCCGGTTCGATGCCGATTCGAATCTCCTCTGGAAAAAGGAACTGCTCGCCCATCACTGGCTGAGCGTGGCGGATGACGGCCGAATCTTCGTGCCGGCGCTTCGCGTGGTCGATTCTCCAATCTCAATCGCCAAGACGGAGGCGAGGATTACTTCCGACACAGGGAAGATCTATAGCGATGTGGTTCTGATCCTTGATCCCGAAGGCAACGTCCTCGATGAAATCCCCATGCTCGACGCACTTTTTCAGTCGGGGTGGGAAGGCCTGTTCACGCGGGCCGATTCAGCGACCCACTCCGGGGATTTTGCGACGGACGATCCGCTTCACTTGAACGACGTGCGGCTGGTATCTCCCGAAATCGCGAAATGGCAACCTTGGCTCAGCCCCAGCGACTTGCTGGTTTCATTCCGCAACATCAATGCCGTGGGCATCCTCGACATTGCCTCCCACCGTTTCAAATGGATGACCTCCGGATCGACCATCGCGCAACACAGTCCGCGATTCTACGACCGGGGCGTCCTGATCCTCGACAACCTTGGCGGAGATCAGCATCTCGGCGGAACGCGACTCGTGAAGATCGGTTTCGACCGCGGCCTTCCCACCGTCTTGTTCCCCCGGCCCGACGTCGAGATCCCCGACCTGTGCCGCACCCAGAACTGCGGACACCTCGACGTCAATCAGGACCGCAAGCGAGTGCTGATGGCCGTCACACGTTCTGGCGCGCTCTGGGAAATCGATCTGACCACCGGCAAGGTCTTGTGGGAATACCTCTATGTTCATCCCCGCGGCGACGGAACCCGCAAGGCAATCAACACGGCGAAATACGTCTATTCCGTTTCCTTCCTCCACAACGCCTCTCACGACACCAAACGACCATGAACACCTTCCTTCGTCTTCTTCCCTGGTCCGTCGCCGGTCCCTTGTTGACGCCGATCCTGGCCACGCCCTCCGGATCCTTCAGCCTCCTCGGCTACGTGGGTCCTGGCGCGGGCCTGAGCATGATGGGCGCGTTGCTCGCCGTGACGTGCGTGATCCTCCTGGCGCTGCTTGCCCCCCTTCTCTATCCGATTCGACTGGTACGCTCTCTCCTTCGCAAACGCAGGGAACGCCTGGCAGCGATCGGTATCGAAGGCGTTGTCGATGACGCAATCTCTCCCGCAATGAACGAGCCGGAATCGTGCCAGGCCAAATCCGGTAAGGCCTCCAACGAACCACCGAGTTCCACCGAATCACTCGCCGGTTGCGTGAAACCGTCACACGTGCCGCGATAGGTCGAGTCAACGAATCCAAAACCTTCTAAGTGCAGCGCAGCGTCCTTCATGAACCCCGTCGATGTTCTTGCTTGCGGTGTCGGTTTCGTCTCGGGCCTGATCGCCGCATGGCTGTCAACGGCCACCTCTTCCCGCCTGGGTGACCGCGGGTTCTGGCTCCAATTGGCCTCGGTCAGCCGACTGCTCTTGTCGGACGAGGAGGGTAAATCGTTCCTCCGAGAATACGTCCGACTCTGGCCCCTGTTGGCCAAATTCGTCCTCAAGAAACTCGTCGTTACGCTCACCGTGATCCTGCCGATCGCACTGGCCTTAGGAGCCCTGACCCTGATGCCCGAGCACGGCCCGGATGCGGAACGTTGGGAAATCCCCTTCCTGGTCGCTGCCAGCCTCTCCACCTTGCTCGGCTTGGCTGTCCTTCGAAGGAGGAGGGGACGGGCCGAGTTCGCATCTGCCCCGTCTCCAACTCGCTCCGAAAACCGGGCCTCCTGACCCCATTTTCTGGTTCCGCCTCGTGGACATTCGGACTGCCGACTATTTTCTGATCCGCTTCTGTCAACGTTTCGAACCGTTGCTGCGCCGCGTCGGCAATTGGGAAACCCGCCACTTGGCCGAGCGACTCGAAGCCGTTCCCCTCGAGAAGCCCGTCTTCGTCACCGGGTTGGCCAGATCGGGCACGACGCTGCTGCTGGAACTGCTCGCGACCATCGACGGAGCAGCCACCCATCGCTACCGCGATTTTCCCTTCCTGACGATTCCCTATTCGTGGAACCGCTACCTCGACCGCTTTCCCGTCCAGCAGCAGCCGGTGGAACGAGCGCACCAAGACCGCATCTTCGTGACGCGAGAGAATCCGGAGGCCATGGAGGAACCGCTCTGGCACGCGTTCTTCCCCCGCGTCCATTCCGCCACGGCCCTTCATCGACTCACGCCCGACGACGCCGATCCCAAGTTCGAGTCTTTCTACACGGCCCATCTCCGCAAGATCCTCCTGATCCGCAACGGTCGCCGCTACTTTGCCAAGGGCAACTACCACATCCCCCGCATCGAGTACCTCGCCCAACTGCTGCCGGACGCCCGGTTTGTCATTCCCATCCGCGAGCCGCTCACCCACATTCACTCCCTGGTGCGGCAGCACGAACTGTTCACCGGCTACGCCGTGGCCGATCCCCGGGCGCCGCGCTACCTGGAAGCCGCCGGCCATTTCGAGTTCGGCCCCCAACGCGTTCCTATCCGGCTGGACCAAGTGGAAGGAGACCGCATCCTGGAGGCCTGGTCGCGAGGCGACGAGTATCTGGGCTACGCCATTCAATGGAAAGAACTCTACGGCTTCGCGGAAAACCTGCGCCACAATCGGTCTGATCTGGCCTCGCGGATTCTCCTCGTACGCTATGAGGACCTTTGTTCGCAGCCCCACCAGACCATGGGCCGCATTCTGGACCACATTGACGTCGATCCAAAGGACGCCACCCGCACGTTCGAAAGGCTCAACGACATCTCCAAGTCCCAGCACGTCCCTGAGTTGTCGGACAACCAGCGATCTGCTGTCTGGAAAGAAGTCGCCGCAATCGCAGCAACGTACGGCTATCCGGACAAGTAGCGGTGGCATCCCTGCCGCCGACGATCCGAACTGTCCAACCCGTCCCTTCCCGTCACAACCCTCATGACCAGCCGTACCTGTCAATTCGGTGAGCCGCAGGGGAACGGCAACTTATACTTTCCAGTGGTCGGCCCAGCGCCGCCCCGCTCCGTGGACCCTTCCTCCCCTTCACCGAGTCATTTTCATGCGGGTTGCGATCATTGGCGCAGGACCGGCCGGTCTGACGGCCGCCATGCAATTGAGCCGCGGCGGCGCGACGGCCCACGTCTTTGAAGCCAATGACTGCATAGGCGGCCTGGCCCGCTCCTTCAATCTTTGGGGACACCGCGTCGACCTGGGCCCCCACCGTTTCTTCAGCACCGACCGGCGCGTCAACCAGTTGTGGCTCGACGTGGTGGGGCAGGATTACGCCATGGTCGACCGCCTTACCCGGATCTACCACAACCACCGATTCCTGCACTACCCGCTCAAACCCTTGAACGTGCTGCAGAACCTGGGACCGTTCGAATCGCTGCTCTGCCTGGCAAGCTACCTGAAACAGCGAGTCGCTCCCGACCGCGTCGCCGAAGGCGCCGAATCCTTCGAGTCGTGGACCGTGCGACGCTTTGGCCGCCGTCTGTTCGAGCGGTTCTTCAAGTCCTACAGCGAAAAACTCTGGGAGATTCCCTGCCAGGAACTCAGCGCCGACTTTGCAGCCCAGCGGATCAAGCGACTTTCGCTCGGCGAGGCCGTTAAGAACGCCTTTGCCTCGCGCAATGGTCGCGGCCACCCGACCCTGCTCGATCGCTTCCCCTACCCGCTGGGCGGCACGGGCTCGGTTTATGAGAAGATGGCCGAGCGGGTGAGGGCAAACGGCGGGGAGGTCCGACTGGAGCGCCCGGTGCGGCACATCGTCCACGAGGGATTCGACGTGCGGGCCGTCGAATTGGCGAACGGCTCCTCCGAAACCTTCGACCACGTCATTTCCACCATGCCCCTGACAGACCTCGTCCGCGGCCTGGAAGACGTTCCCGCCGACGTGCAGGCGTCCGCCGACGCCCTGCAGTTCCGCAACACGCTCTTCGTCTACTTGCACGTCGACAGCGACCACTTGTTCGACGACCAGTGGCTCTACATCCACGATCCGGAATTGCGGATGGGCCGGGTGACCAACTTCCGCAACTGGGCGTCCGAGCTCAACGGCGACACGAACACGACGGTCCTCACGGTGGAACACTGGTGCAACGACGGCGACTCGCTCTGGACCGCCCCCGACCAGCAATTGATCGACCAGGCAGTTGGCGAATTGCGATCGGCCGGACTCCTCCGGAAGGAACCGGTCCTGGACGGCCGCGTCATCCGAGCTCCCCGCTGTTATCCCGTCTACCGCCGCGGCTACGGCGACCACGTTGCCAAACTGGCCCACTATCTCAGCCAGTTCCGCAACCTGACGGCGATCGGACGCTACGGCGCCTTCAAATACAACAACCAGGACCACAGCATCCTCATGGGCATCCTGGCGGCCGAAAACCTCCTGGACGGCGCCGGCCACGACCTCTGGCACGTAAACACCGACCACGACACCTACCAGGAAGCCGAACGCATCATCGACACCTGCTTCGCCACCGCCCCCGATTCAACCGTCCCCGAACCGGCCCTCGCCGAACGGTGACAAGATCTCCCTCCCCAGCGAGCTTGCGAGCGAGGGGGAGGGCAGGGGAGGGGCCATCGAATCGCCATGACGCCCCCCACCTCACACCTCCCTCGGCCTAATGAAGTCACACGTGCTCCGACACGAAGCACTGGCGCCGGCCAAGCACCACACACAACACCCACGCCCTACTCAAAACCAACCTCTTTGCCAAGATACTCCGCCACTTCAGCAACCGCCCCTGTCTTGACCACCAACTTCCCCTCCCCATCAAGAAGCCAATAGTACGGCACGGAGGACACAGCGCTCTTGGCGCCGTCCAGCCGCCCCTGGGGCCAGGGCAGCCCGAGGGCGCCGATCGATTTCGTCCAGGCAGTCGAATCGTGGTCTAGAGACAGGCTCAGAACAGAGAGCTTCTCGGCCCCAAACCGCTCGCGCAGCTGCCGCACCGCGGGAATCTGCTCCTTGCAGGGCCCGCACCAACTCGCCCAGAAGTGAACGAGCGTGAACCGACCCCGACAGTCGGCCAGGGAGCCGCGGCTGCCGCCAGGCCGGACGAAGGAAAGAACCGGTATCTCTCCGACGGCGGGCACAGGCGTTACCGGCAGTTCGATCTCGGGCAGAGTCAGCTCGCCGCGGGCAACATCCTCCTCGGTCACCGTCACCGGCACGACCTTCTCGCCCAGGGCATCGGTGAGACAGCCCGTGGGTTTGGCGAAGACCTCGATCGCCAGATCGTATTCTCCGGCCGGCACACCGCTAATGCAAAAACTCCCGTCGGCCGCCATCTTCACAAACCAGTGCTGGAGCGTCCCCAGGTAGGCCTGGCCCTCTCGGCTCTTGCGCCACGCGAGCTGCCAGCCACCGGTCACGTCGAGGCCCGCACGAGCGATATCCGCGGGCGGCTCGATGCCGGGAGCTCGCCGGATGAGGTAATTGATTGAATAGGTGCAGTTGAGGTCGGCCGGAACGTCACCCGCCAGGGCCACCTTGCCGCTGACGGTCGCGCCGCCGCTGCCCAGGTCCAACTCGACGTTCTGTCCCGGCTTCAGATCCAACGGCACACACGGGCCGGAGCGGAATCCTTCTTCCCGCCAGGGTCCCAACGAAACTCGGGCATAGACAGGCACGGGCAGCACTTGGGGAAACTCGAACCGGCCTTCGGCATCCGTGCGAGTCTGGAGAGTCGCATCGATATTTGGACGCTGAAGGTCCCGAATCTGCACCTGGCGAATCTGAACCGACGCGTTCGGAATGGGCTTCCCGCCATCGGAGAATACGCCGCGAACTGACGCCCACGGCCTAAGCTGCAAGGTTCCGGCATCGTGTTGACCCGCGGAAAATTCAGCGGAGGCCACCACGCCGGCATCCGTCCTGGCAAGCAGGGCATAGGTCTCTCCCTGATCGGGAAATTCGAACCGGCCTTCCTGGTCGGTGAGAACTCGATGGTTGCCCAGATCGTCGTCCAGTCTGGCATCGCTCGTTGGAGTCGCCATCAGAACCTCCGCCCCGTTCGCGGGACGCCCCTCCGGATTGAGCACAAGGCCACTCACCGGCGGGCTGGGCTGGAGATGAAAATCCTGACGCCGGGCCTGATCGTCGCCCACGCGAAACTCGGGCCCGTCCTGGCTGCGATAGCCTTTCGCCTCGATCCGCAATCGCAGGGGAATATCGGTGCGGGTGGCCAGATACTCAAACCGCCCGTTCCTTCCCGGCTCGGCATTGTACCGTTCCGCAACCCACCAATCGCTTCGGAACACGTCCACGGGAATGACGCCGAAGGACGGGATCGGTTCGCCCGTTTGGGCGTCGGTCACGCGGCCCGTGATACGGTGTTCGGGCTTGAGCGTGATCGTCTTCGGCGGATCGCCGCCGGAAATCTCGATCGGGCAGTCGGCAAGACCTTTGCTGTAGGCTCCCAGCTTGACGAGTCCATCGGGCGCCCCATCCCATCGCCAGACGCCGGCTTCGTCGGCCTTCCGAGGAACAATCGTTTCGGTTCCATCAGCATCGGGCTTCTGATGGAACCAACGCTGCCCCTGCACTTCGCCTATCTGAACATTCACATCAGGGATCGGTTGGCCGGTCTCATCAACGAATCGCAGTTCGATCGTTTTGCCCGGCGCCATGCGGAAGTCCTCTTCCGGCATGTTGGGGCGAACCTCGACCTCGCGAATCTGCGGGATGCAGCCCTTGGCCAGCACGGCCAACTTGAGCTTGCCGGGCGCGAGGTTCTGAAGCAGGAAATGACCGTTATCATTGGTCCAACCGTTCTCTTTGCCGGACTCGTTCACGCAGCAGCCACCGAGAACAGAAACAAGCACATCTTCCACGGGCACAATAGCGGCCCCCTCGATCGGCTCTCCGTCGGAATCCGTCACGCAGCCTTCAACGCTCACCCCTCGAGTGAGCGTCATCGTGGCCGTGCCAGCCAACAACATCTCGGTCGTCACGCCCGCAGCCTTCTGGCTCTGCACGCGATGACCATCCGAAAGATAGTCGGGATGCTCCACGTGCACGGTCAATTGGACCTTCGGATCATCCGGCACGGTATCAATCTGCCAGCGGCCGTCCTGGTCCGTGGTCAGCGCATCGCTGCCGACAGCCAGATCTCCAGCGTATTCTGAGTGGGCGTCGGCGCCGGCCGGCGCTGCGTCACGGGCCCAGACGGTTACCTTGGCGCCGGCGATCGGCCGACCTTCTTCGTCAACAACCCGGCCGCCGGCGGTTCTGGCTCGAACCAGCAAGACAGTATGCTCCTTTGGCAGCCCCATCCCTCCAGCCAACTCGCTTGCCTCCCAGTGGGAAAAGACCTTGGCAAAGGGCCTCTTGCTGACCCAAAGTCGGACGATCGTGTACGTCTTCGGCAGTTCCACTCGAGCGACGCCTTCCGAATCCGTCACGTAGTCGCGGTTTTTCTTGAAGTCCTTCTCATCCGTCCAGAAACTGGCGTGAACCTCCGCCCCTTCCAGCGGCCGACCGTTCGGCTCCAGAACGAGAACCTCAATAATGCCTTCTTCATCATTCGTCGAGGCAGAGTCCTCCGCAGCAGGCGAGGCAGCCAGGACCACCTGCAATGCCGCAAGCGTTCCAACGGCCAGAACCGCCGCCAGGGCCAACCCAGCCGTCTTGCGATGGCTTAGTGGCAGATGGAAGAGCCTTGCACGCAGCGCGGCCAGTCGCTGAGTGATGCCGGACTTGCGGGCCATGGCGATCCCGGCCGCGGGCGGCGCCGCCCAGGCGTCAACGGCCACGCGGGCCAGCGTCCGGCAGTAGTCGCCCACGTCGCCCACAAAATGGGCCGACACGGCGTCGCATACCAGTTCGCAGGCCGCCAGGTGCGCTTTGCGAATCCGCCAGGCCAGCGGTTGAAACCAGAGCACCATGGCGATCACTTGCAGGACCACATTCCAAAGCACGTCGCGAGAACGAACGTGGCTCAGTTCGTGGGCGAGAATTCCCGGAAGATCCTGGCCATAAGCCTCATCGCACATCCGCTCCGGCAAAAGCACGATCGCCCGGCGGAGCCCGCACAGGAAAGGCGACTGAACGCGAGACGATTGGAAGACCGCCACCGAACGGCGGCAGCCAAGGGCCTGGGCCACGCGTCGACATTCCTTTTCAATGGACTCAGGCACGCTTCGGGCACAAGCAAGCGTACGACAAATCCGCCCATAGCCGATGCCCAATCGCAACACAAAAACGGCGATCCCCACCAGCCACAACGTCATGAGCGCACCGATGATCGAAATCGGCTGCGGCTGAACCGGACTCGGAGATATTGCACGAACCGGCGAGCGGTTCACGGCAACCACAGGCCGGGCAGCGGACTGCGGAGAAGATTCAGACCGGCTTGCGGACGCAACAGACGCCTCGAAAGGCGGCTCGTCGAAACGACCTTCATCCAGTTCCCAATCGGGCCCCGCGAGCGGCGAGAAAGTCGGCGTCGAAGCAACTTCCCGTGCAGGCAAAGCCTCCTCCACCTGAATCTCCAGGGCCGGCATCGCCAGTGAAATCAGAGGCAGGGCCACAAGGCTGACGGCCGTGATCCGCCAGGTGAACACCCGCCAACGAGGATTGGCGCGGCCCAGCGCCGCGTGAACCAACCAGGCAGCCGACAGGATCGCGGTGGCCTTCAAGAGCAGCAAGCACCAAAGCGGCGTCTCGGCAATCGACTCCGCCACGTGGGCAATCGCAGGAAGAGCGTTCATGACGTCGGTTCCCTGGAAGAAGAATCGGAAGAACCTGGCCGCTCCTGGGCCGTTCGCTGCAAGTCCAGCAGTTCTTCCGGGGAAAGGTCTTCGCGGGCAAGCAATTCGCACAGCAGGGCCTCGCTCGACCCGCCGCAGAACGTGTTGATCAGATTTCCGAGCATCGAGCGAAACGTGGATTCCCGCTTCGTCTTCGCTCGATAGAAAAAGGCCTTGCCCTTCGCGCGGCGGGTCACGTGGCCCTTTTCGACCAGGATCCGAAGCAGCGATCGCACGGCCGCGTTCTTGATCGGTCGGGTGAACCGATCCTGGATCTCCGCCGGCTTCAATTCGCCGTGCTCCCAGAGGATCTGCATGACTTCCATTTCCCCGGAGGTGAATTGCATGGGTTCGGTCTCCGTCATCGAATCAGGCCTGAATGTGTAGAAGAATCTACACATCAGAAACAGGCCCGTCCAGAGATATGTGTAGTTTTTTCTACACATTTTGAAAAACCACCCGAAACAGGGGATTGCGCAGGCCTGAACGCCCCCTCCCGACCTATACTTGAAAATCCCTCCGCCACGAACGAGCACGAAATGGTCCCGCCACGACCTCAAGCCAAACCCCATTCGAAAGCCGGCCTTTGGGCTCTCGCAGCCGTGGGCGCTTTGGCCCTGGCCGGGGCTGTTTGGTGGCTCTATGGCCCGGCATCCGGCTACCCGTTCGTGTTCGATGACCAGGGCACGATCGTCGACAACCTGTCCATTCGCCGGCTGTGGCCGCCGGTCGGCACCGAAGAGGCCCCGGGCCCGCTCTGCGCTCCACGAACGACCGCCGTCCACGGTCGACCTCTTGTGAACCTCTCCTTTGCCGTCAACTACGCCCTGGGCGGCTTGAACCCCATCGGCTATCGCCATTTCAACATGGCCATCCATCTCGTGACGGCCTTGCTCCTCTGGGCGATCGTGACCCGAACCCTCCAATTGGACTTCTTCGCGGGACGGTTTGAACGAATTGCCGGCGTGCTCGGCTTCGCCTCAGCCCTGGTCTGGGCACTCCACCCAGTGAACACGGAAAGCGTCGTGTACGTCACGCAACGCACCGAATCGATGATGGGGATGTTCTACCTGGCCACGCTGTACAGTGCCCTCCATTACTGGTCGGCCCAATCGACAGGGAGCCGTACTCTGTGGCTCATCACCGCAGCAACCGCCTGCATAGCGGGAATGCTCTGCAAGGAAATGGCCGCCTCGGCGCCAGCCATGTGCCTGCTCTACGAACGAACCTTTCTGACGGGCTCCTTTCGCCGGGCCGTGCGGCGATCGTGGCCCCTTTATGCAGGACTGCTCCTTTCGTGGTTCCCCGTAATATTCCTGAATTTCGGCGGCCCCCGGACCCCGGCATCGGGATTCGGACGGGGCGTGGCGGCCTACGAGTGGTGGCTTACCCAAACGG
Organism: Thermoguttaceae bacterium; assembly: GCA_963674575.2. GTDB lineage: Bacteria > Planctomycetota > Planctomycetia > Pirellulales > Thermoguttaceae > JAAYAY01. The sequence continues at coordinate 72,933 of CAXXQT010000003.1, read as the reverse complement.
AAGTTTTCTTCCTGTACCTGAAACTCGCCGTCTGGCCCTGGCCCCTGGTGATCCACTACCAGATTCCTTACCTGCACACATTCGGCGAGGCATGGCCATGGGTACTGTCCGCCGCCACGCTGGCGTTCGCCACCTGCGCGCTCGTCTATCGCCAAACGAGTGCCGGATTCGTGGCCACCTGGTTCGTGGCCGTCCTGTCGCCCACACTGGTCATTCCGCTGGTCAACGAGATCGCCGCCGAACGGCGATTGTACGTTCCCCTGGCGGCCGTCGCGCCGTTTCTGATCGCGGGCGGATATGCCGTCGTCCAGTATTTCGGAAACCGTTTTGGAAGAAAAGCGCTCGCACCGACAATCACTTATTTCGCACTCACGGCGTCCTTGGCCGTCGGCTTCGCCATCCTCTGCAGCCACCGCCTGGCCTCCTACCGTCAAGAGCTGTTTCTGTGGCAAGATGCGGTCCGCCACCAACCCGAAGACCCCATGGCTCAGTTCAACCTGGGCACGCTGTTGGCCGAGACCGGACGGATTCCGGAAGCCATCCCTCACCTCGAAGCGGCCGTGCGGCTCGACTCGGATTCGGCGCAGGCTCAGTTCAACCTGGCCCGAGCGTTGGAACAGGTTGGGCAAAGCCAGAAGGCGTTCGAGCACTACCAGGCAACCGTCGACCTGCAGTCCGACCACGCCGCAGCGCACTACAACCTGGCCCGGTTGCTGGAAGAGGATGGTCGCCCGCAGGATGCCTTGACTCACTACGAGCAGGCCGTGGCGGCCAAGCCCGACTTTTCCGAGGCGCGAGGCAATCTCGGAATCCTGCTCCTGGGCGCCGGACGAACCGAGGAAGCCATCCGACAGTTTGAGGCGGCCCTGAAGGAAAAGGAAGACTTCGGCAATTGCCTGAACCTCGCCTCGGCCTACTCCATGGTCCACCGCAGGGACCAAGCGATTCGACTGGCGGAACGAGCCCTCAATCTGGCCCGCCACGACGGCAACGAAACTATGATCCAAAGGGCCGAAGAAGCACTGAGCTACTTCCGCACGCAACCGGCAAGGCATTAGGACGTCTTTTCAAGCGACCGAGACGGCCCTGCTTTCCAATCGCCTGCGGCAGTGCAACCTACTGGGACGGCATGCTCCCCGAGCGGATGTGAATGTCCCGTTGCGGAAACGCGATCTCTATCTCCGCCTTGCGGAAGACCTGGTCGATGGACGTGTGAAGATCGTGGATCGTTTGCAGGCGGTTGTCGAGCTTCGCCAGGTAGCAGCGCGCAACGAGATCGAGCGTGCTGTCGCCGAATCCCTCGAAGGTGACAATGGGAGTCGGATCGTCAAGCACTTCCGAGTGTTCATGAAGCACCTGTTCGATCAAGCGGCGGGCCTGCTCCGTGTCGGAACCGTAGGCCACGCCCACGTTGATCACGATGCGGTTGACTTGGTCGGACCTGGTCCAGTTGAGCAGGCGACCGGTGATGAACTCCTTGTTGGGAACGATGAAGTCCTTGCGGTCCCAGTTGGTGACGGTGGTGGCCCGCGTCTGGATCCGGCTCACAACGCCCGTCACGTCGTCGATGGTCACCACGTCGCCCACGCGAATGGGACGCTCGAACAGGAGAATCAGTCCGGAAATGAAATTGGCAAAAATCTCCTGCAGGCCAAACCCCAATCCGACGGTCAGGGCGGCCACAAGCCACTGGATGTTGGACCAGCTGAATCCAACGGCGCCGCATCCGGCAACCACCCCAGCCGCAACGACCACATAGCGAGTGAGCGTGGTGAGCGCATAACGGGCGCCGGCGTCGAGCGGAAGTTGCTTGGGGAGCGAGAGTTCGAGCAGGCCCGGCAAGTTCTTCGCCGCGATGACCGTAACGATCAGGATCAGGACCGCCAGCCCCAGGTCGGCGAGGCTGGCGTGATCGAGACGTTCGATACTGCGAACGGAGGTTGCCCCGTCGTCTGAAGTGATGGTCTCCGTGACCGTGGTGGTCACCGGCCAGAGGGGAACACGATCGAGGAAGGCCAGCGCGGGGAGCACCTCGATCCAGATCCACCAGATCATCAACACGGCAACGAGAAACAAAAGGCTGTTGACGAAGCGCCGAGTCTGGTCGGTCACGGCGGTCACGTCGATTTCCGGTTCCACAGGGGCCGTCGGCACGTTGGCAAGTGCCGGGGCCTCGCTGGCGCCGACTTCCATCGATTCGGCAGCGGCTCGCCGCTGTCGCATCTGTTCCATGGCCAATCGGCGACGAACCACGAGGACCCAACGCGAAAGCAGCGCGCTGGCAACGGCCAAACCCAACACGAGCAGCACGGTTTCGCGAACCCGGTTTGCCAGGCGGAAGGCCGTATAGTAATAGCCGGCCATAGAGACAAGGGCGAGAATCGCGGCGCTGGCGATCGCCATTGCGTAGAACAGGCGGCGATAGCGGAACAGCCAGTTGGCGGTTTTCGAGGTCTGAAAATAGCGAAACGTCGCCCCGGAGGGACGGAGAACCGAATGGGCAAACAGTCCGGAAAGCACCATCAAGCCGACAAAGGCAAGCCGGCCGAGCGAGTTCTGCCAACGTTCGTTTCCCTGGGCCTCGAGATTGCTGACGATGAATAGCAGCGGCGTTCCTATCATGGCATACCATTGCAAATGCCGCCGCAGGGAGCGAAGGCCCGGCCCCGGCCAGCCGAAGTGCAGTTCCGCCAGCCCCTTGGGCCGGCACAACTGGGAAAGCAGGGCCAGAGGAAGCCACCAGAAGCTTGCAGCCACCATACCCGTGCCAACCGATTGAACAAACGTGGGGGCATCCAGATCCTGGGTCAGCCGGGTTCCGAGGAAGTAGAGCATTGCCGGTCCCGCGGAAGCCACCAACGCAGTGGCCACGAGGGCCTGGATCGTCGGCAGAATCTTGACTTGGGCGCTCATGGCCGCGTGCTCACCCATCTCACGAAGACTGCGGCGGATGCGTTGGTGGGTTGCCAGCCATACCACCAACACAAGAAACACGATCGCGTAAGCCGAGGGATGCGCTTCGGCGTCTTGAATCCACGTGGCCCCCACATCTTTCCAGCCCTCCCAGCCATCCAGGCACAAACCCGTGCGAAACACGCCGGCGGCCAGTCGAACGTCCTTCAAGGTCATCACCCGGGCACTCTGAATCCAAAGCACGCGTTCGTCGAGATAGCTGGCAAACTCCTTGGTTTCCTGGATAAGCTGCCGTTGCAGGACCTCCGTTTCTCCCATGGCCCGCTGGCATTCCAGGTAATTCTTGATGGCGGAGTCGCGATACTCTTGCCGCTTCGCGAGGTACTCCCGAATGGTCTGCTCGAATTCCTCGGGCAAGATCTTATCTGGAATTCCGCCCAATTGCTTAATGGCATCTTCCACTTGCTCGTCGAGGCTCTTGGCGTCGCGCTGACTGTCCTGGAGGTCGAACAGTTCCATCTGGAGCGCGCGAACCCTGCTCTGCCTTGCATGGGCTTCCCGGTAGTGTTTTCCAAGATCCGGAAGCTCCGTCCTTTGGGTACGGAGAATTTGCCCAATGGAGTTCGTCAGGCCCACCAACTCAACCCGCTCGCGAGCTCCCTTGAACTGCTTCTGCACATTCTCCAGTTCGGTCCTGATACCCTCCTGCGTCGCCATTTCCTGGCTGGTTTTGCTGGCCGCCGATTCGGCTAGCTCGGCCAGGTGCTTGTTCGCCGATGCCAGTTCCTGCAATTCCGGGTCGGCCTCGATGACCGCTCGGCGGGCTTCGTTGGCTTCCCGTTTCGCTTCCAATTCCGCCAAGCGACTTTCTTCCTTCCGCCAGGCCTTGATTTCTTCTTCAAGACGGCTCACTTGAGCGGCGGCGTACCTCTGTTGAAGCGGCAACAGGTCGACTGTGGCGGTATGGGCCAGCAGTTCCTTTTCGTTGGCAGCGATGGCCTGCTCCAACGATTGCCTTTCCGCCAGAAGCGACGCGGTTAGGGCGCGAACGAGCGGAGACGGTGTTTCCGGTGCGAAGGGAGTACGAAGCTGCTCCTCCACCTTGACCAGGCGGGCCTTGGCGTCGGTGATCAGCTTGCGAATGTCCTGGTCGGCCGCCACCCGACGAGCGACTTCCGCATCAATCGCGGCGAGTTCCTCTTTGACCTTCGCCAGGGCCGCCTCTTTCTCGATCCGCGTTGTCTTGAGCTTCTCCGCGGACTCTTCCTGGGGTGGAGATTTCGCCGTGCTCTGGGCGAGAGCTTTCAACTCCTGGTTGATACGCTCCGTCTCGGCAGGAACCGTGTCGATCTGGTTCTGAAAGAACGTGACTTTGGCCGCCGACTTCGCGGCCGCCTCCAGAAGAACCCCTGCCTGGTCATAGGCCTGAAGCACCTTCTGCTTCAGTTCCGCGTCCACATCGCCAGCCTGCTCGACTTCCGCTTTCCCCGCCTGAATCGCTTCCGGCGTGATCGCCTCCCGGACAACCGGCACCAAGGGCGGCGCCGGCGCCTCGGCTGCCCTCGCAGACGCCACGAACCAGGTGGACAACGTCGCGAACAAAACCATGCAGCCGCACTGAGCGACCAAGCGGCAAGGACTCGTATTCTGGAATGATTGCATTGCCATGTCTCGTCAAGCGACTCCGACGAACAAAATCAGGACGGGGAACGGTCAGCTCCTGGTCTACACTTCTTGGTCGTTGTTCTTATCCTACGCGACACGTCCAGCATGGGGACGGGGGCTATAGGATCATAAGACTCCGATTTCGACGACGCAAATCGACCGTCCAACGAAACCCGCGATTTCGTAAACTATTGCCCAAATACATGTTAGATTGGCAGACCGCGACGTTCGAAGCATGGGACACGACCTTTGCCAATCACTCGGATTGTCCGGAGGTTCCATGTTGCCCTCCCCCCGGATGCAGGTCATTTGCTTCTGGCCCAAAAGGCGGCTCGCTAACAGCCCCCGCGATCCCCCGCCGTGAATCGCTTCAACCCCACCAAGAAACACCCCTGATACGTCCTGAGAGCCCAGACGGGCCGTCAGAGGAGGGGTCCTGCTCCATCAGGCAAGAAGATAACCGGTGTAGCCGGCCCCGATGCTGAAGGCTGTCATCTACCTGATCGCCCGGGAATGCCTGTGAGAAGTCGCGAAACGCGACATGAGACTTCATTGCGTGATTCATAGAACCCCTTCGCTACCAAGGCGGACATACACCGCCTTCGAAGCGAAGGGGACATTTTCAGTAACCTGCATCCAGGCGGCACAGGAGCCAAGGCTGAGTTTGATTCGCAGGTCCCAAGGGTCGCTGAAATCGCCCAGCCCGGATTCAGGGCCGACGACAGGTCGCTCGGCGGGACATCAGTTCCAGCCGTCGTTCTTGCGCCCACTCTTGCGCTTTTCGGCAGGAGTCAGCTTGTCGGTCATGCTGGTCACTTTCAACTTGATCGCAAGGCGAGTCAGCAAGGCCGCCTTGTCCGTGCCCAGCTTGGCCATGGCGCGGGCCTTGTGGTTGTCAACCGTACTCGGCGCAAGCTTCAGAATCTTTGCCGACTCGTGGACGGTGCAACCCAGGCTAGCCAGCCGGACGACCTCTTTTTCCCGTGGTGTGAGTTCCGATGCCATGACGTGTGCCCCCTGAAAAGGAGTAACGAGGAAGTGCCAATAGTTTTTTGTACTTCACAGACGGGATTAGCACAAGTATCATCTGTCCAAGAAATGACGGATGTTGGACAATCAGACTTCCCCGGCTATCGGCGACGGCCCCACAAACGAGGTGCGACACCCCACCCCCCCTTTCTTGTGCCTTGACTTCCACAGGCGGATCTGGCCTCACCATTTCAATCGGGGCGTCCGATCACTCGTCCCCTTTCTTCTCCCCCCCAAAACGCTCACGCAATTCCGTCAATACGGTCAAACTCTGTTCCTGCCCGAACGGATTGGCATCCGCGGCGGGCCTTTCCCCTCCCGGCCCTCCACCGCCCGGACGAGGCCCTCTCGGAAGCCCCACCGCTTCCAGTTTCGACTTCTGCTCGTCATCCAACAAGGCAAGCAGTTCCGTTTGCTTGGCCTGGGCGTCTTCATCGGCCATGGTCTCCGCCTGCTCAATATCCTGCAGGGCCGCGACAAACGCGGTCCCCTGCTCCGGGCTCAGACTGATCCCGACCGGACCAGTGAGAAGGGCAACCTTTCGCACCAACTCCGTGAGTTCCCGCTTCGGACGCGGACCGCGCCCCATACCGCCGCCGGGTCGCCCCCCCATGCCGCCTCCCATGCCTCCCGACGGGGGCCCCATTTCCCCGCCGTGTTCGCCCGCCCCTCCCGATTCCGGGCTCGAAACTTCTCCGTCGGGCGCCGAGGGCTCCACGATCGAAGGTTCCTTCAAAACCACGCTCGTGACCCGGGCCAATGCGAAAGTCCCGACGCAACCCAAGAGCACTCCGAAAAAGGCTGCCCAAAACCAGACAACCACCGTTTTGCCGGTTCGGTTCTTCTGCCACACAAGGACCGTCCCCAGCATCGACAATAAGGCCAGCGTAAGAATGAATGAAGCGTTCGCGTCATATCCAAATCGCCACATCGCATCACCTCCACCAGAAAAAAAGGTTCAAAACGGTCACTTACGCGACCGCAGAATAGAGTCACACGAGGCCCGGAACAAGACCCCTGGCCCCGAATTTGCCTTCCACTCCACTTGCTTGACTGGCATGCCACCCAAGGACTGCAATCAAGACTCCAACCGAATGGGGGGAACTCGCACGCCACTCGTGCTCCAGCAGTTCGTCCAGTCCCTCGAAGCCACCGACTTGATGTCGGCCGAAGAGATTCGCCCGTCCCCGACGAAGTGGCTTTCAAGGCTCAACTGAACCAGACCACGGACGCTGGCCGACGTCCTGTCGCCAAATTGACCGGAAAGGTGCAGCCCTGCACGGGGAAGATGCTTGTTGGCGTGGCCCCCATCACTCGCCCGCCAGCGCCTCGTCCGTCTTCAACTCCGGTGCCTCCGCCTTCGGCGCAATGGTGAAGCAAAAGGTCGACCCCTTTCCCAGCCCCGCCGACTCCACCCAGATCCGCCCCCCGTGTACCTCGACGATCCGTTTCACCAGGGCCAGGCCGATCCCAGTCCCGTCCACGTTCCGGTCGAGCTGATCGAAGAGGCTGAAGATCTTCTCATGGTAGCAGCTCTCGATCCCGATCCCATTGTCGCGTACGAAGAAGACTTGGTCCTGGCCGTCAACCCGCCGACCGATCTCGATCCTCGGCTCGCGCTGATTTCCCATGTATTTGGCCGCATTCTCAATCAGGTTCTGAAGCACCTCCAGCAATCGCTCCCGATCCCCGTACACCATCGGCAGATCCGGGGAAATGTCGACCTGAATGGGTTCGAGAGCCTCTTTGGGAAGGAACTGCAGTGATTCTCTCACCAGTTCCACAAGCGACAAGTCGCTCGGCGGGTTGACGAGACGCCCGATACGTGAAAGATCCAACACGTCCTGGAGCAGGGCCCCCATCTGATCCGCCGCGTTGGAAATGAACCCCATGTCCTGTTCGACGAATTCAGTGTTCCCCGTGCGTACGTCTTCCGAAAGAGCCCCGAGATGCCCCTTGATCGTAATCAGGGGTGTCTTCAGATCGTGCGACACCGCATAGGCAAACCGCTCCAACTGCGTGTTCTGCGCCTCCAGGGCAACGATCAGCTCTTCCCGTTCCCGTTCGGCACACCGCAGTTCGGCAATGATGCTCGCCATCCGCTCGTTCGCCTGTTCCAATTCTGCCGTACGTTCGTGAACGAGGATCTCCAGGTTCTCCTGGTAGGCCCGGTTCTCCCGCCTCAACCGCGTCCGCTCCATCGCCTTGTCCACTGCAAGCGAGAGAATCGACAGATCTTCGATCGGCTTGAGGATATAGTCCCACGCCCCGCAGCGAAGGGCTTCGATCGAGTCGCCGATCCGACCGGTCCCCGAAACCACAATGATCGGCGTTTCCGGAGACACTTCACCCACACGGCGCATCACCTCCAACCCGTCCACCTCGGGCATCCGCAGATCCGTCAGAACCAGGCCGGGACGTTCCCGCTCGAACACCTCGAGACCCACCCGGCCGTTCTCCGCCGTGACCACCCGATACTCACGGTCTTCCAAATAGTACGTGATGCTCTCACGCAAGGCCGGCTCGTCGTCAATCACAAGAATCGTCGTCATCGGATCATTCATGTTCGCCTGTCTCGTTTCGTTAGGATCCATCAAGCACCTCCGCCCCGAAATTCCCGCTCCCAGGAGCGTCAGACCGTATCCCCAATTGCCGGTGCACTTCCTCCACCAAATCGCCCAGGTTAGGCACGGGCTTGGCAAACACGCGCCGCTCCCCCACTCGCGAGACCGTCAAGTCCTCTGGAAGATCATAATCGGGAGAACCCGTGCATACGATACACGGTAAGGACGGGTGCCTCTCACTCACCACTCGCAGGAAACTGTTCCCGTCCATGCCTGGCAGGCGAATGTCCACAATTGCGGCGTCCGGCATGACTCGGTCCAGCAAAGCCAACCCTTCCTCTGCCGTCCCCACCGCCCAGACCTGCCAACCGTGGTCCTCGAAGTAGTCGCTGAAACTCTCGCGCACGGCCACGTCATCATCCACGATCAACACGGAAACACTCCGGTCACTCATGGCCATTCCTCCCCACAGGCAGACGCAGAATGAAACGCGTCCCCTCACCAGGAGACGACTCGACGCTCATCCTTCCCTTGTGCGTTTCCGTGATGATGAAGTACGAAACGCTCAATCCCAGTCCCGTTCCCCGATCCGTCGGCTTGGTCGTGAAAAATGGCTCGAAGACCCGTTTCCGCGTCTCCTCGTCCATCCCGGGTCCGTTATCCTCGATCTCCATGCGGACCCACCCGCCTTCTCGCTCGTGCTTCAGTCGGAGCACGAAACGCGGCTTCCTCTCGGTTCCATTCTCTCGGACCTCCTCGTGCATCGCCTCGGCGCCGTTCCGAAGCAGGTTCAGCAACACCTGCTGGATCTTGCTCGCCTCGCACGGAACCGGCGGTACGTCCTCCCCGTACTCACGCGCGATTTCGATCTGACGGAAGTCATATTCCTTCTTCAAGTTGTAGTCGCTCCCCGCAAGATCGACCGTCTGATCGATCAGGTCCCCAAGATTCTGCGTGGAGAAAGCCGATTCGCTCTTCCTCGCAAAACTCAGCATGTTCGACACAATCTCCGCCGCCCGGGTACCCGATTCCCGAATCCGAGTCAGCATGCGAGGAACCTCCCGGGCCTCCATGAAACGGCGAATCGTCACCATGCTCGTGCCCACCGCCTCCGCCGCACGCACGTTGGCCGGAAGGTCGTCCGTCAGACGACTCGAAAGCACGCTCGCCGTTTGCATCATCCCCGCCAGAGGATTGTTGATCTCGTGCGCCATCCCCGCCGCCAGCCCCCCCACCGAGAGCATCTTCTCCGACTGGACCATCATCTCCTCGATCCGAACCCGTTCCGTCACGTCGTCCACTCGGATCACCGCCCCGCCCACACCGTCTGCCACCAGCGGATAGACCGTCACATCCTCGTAGCGAGTCTGCCCGTCCTCGCGCCGTTGCTGACGATGGTCGCAAAGCACCTCGCGGCTTAGAATCGCCGTTAACACGCGAGGCAACTCGTCCCTCAAGTTCGGAAGGACCCGGTCCAACCTCTGCCCGACCGCCTCGTCACGAGCCAGGCCGGTCTTCTGCTCCGCCGCCGAGTTCCACTGGGTGACGACTCCCGCCGCGTCCACCCCGACCAGCATCGACGGCATCGAATCGATGATGTTCCGAATGTAGCTGCTCGCCTTCTTCAGATCCCGTTCTGAACTCTCGATCGACGCGATCATCTTGCGCAAGATTGTCCCCAACTCGATCGTCTCCGCCGTTCCGGAAAGGGGAATCTCCGCCGAACGAATCCCCTCCTGCTCAATGCTCATCGCGGCGCGAGTCAGTCGTCTCAGCGGCTCCGTAAGCCCCTTCGACACAAACACGGCAAACGCCACCGCCGCCAGCAGAACCAGGCACGAGAGAAAGAAGAGCCGGTTCCCCAAACGCTCGGCCGGGCGCTTCATCTCTTCAACGTAAAACGACGCCCCAATGTACCAGTCGAGGGGCTTGAAATGGGTCACATAGGCCCGCTTCTGAAACCAGCAGTCGTCCGGATGCTGGGGCTTGCTCCAGACATAGTCATAGGGAACCGACGGCGTCTTGGCGGCTTCCATCAGTTCGTCCAGAAGGTTGCCGCCCGTGCGAGGATTCCGCAACTGGCTCGCATCCGCCCCGGCCTCCATCGTCGGATGGACCAGCATCTCCTTGTCGGCCGTGAAAATGAACAGATAGCCCGTTTCCGCAAGACGCACCTTTGAAAACGTCTCCTTCAAGTCCACCAACACCGCCTCAAATCGTCTCTGGGTCTCCGCCTCAATGTCGTCCACATATACCCCCGTGCCGACAATCCAGCCCCAGGGCTCGAACAGTCGCACATAGGAGATCTTCGGACGTTCCTCCGTCAGACCTCCCTGGATCGGTTTCGGCCACAGGTAGTCCACGTACCCCGAACCGTCTTCCTGGCAAACATCGACCGCCGCAACGAACAGGTTCTTCCGCTGCCCCATGGCGCACTCGAAACTCGAATCGTCCAGGATCGACCCGTCCAGTTCCGGAAGCGTCGGATGCATCAACATCTGCGGAATCGGACGCCCTGTGTCGTTGACCCAGATATATCCCACTCCGTCGTCGTATCGCATCCGGCGAATGCCGTCCAAAGCCTGCCGCCGGGCATCGTCCACCGAAAGACGCCCCTCCTGGCTGTCCCGGTAGAGAGCCTGAATATCATCGAACGCCAGGTCCACAATGTTGCGCAACTCGGCCTTGCGTCGCTCACGCGTGGCCGCCTCGTGGAAAAGAATACTCTGGTACTGACTTTCCACATTCAGCGCGACCGTGTTCATCAGGTTCAGAGCATTCTCGTCGTGGGCCGCAAACATGGCCCGCTCCGTCTCTCTCTGAGCGGAGTACAAGATCGCCATGGCCGCAAAAGCCACCGTGACAATAACGACGAAAAGTACCTTGGACCGAAAGGTCCATACCCTCTTCTGCATGACCGATGCCCATACTGGCGCAATGGAACAAAAATGGAACTTCCCCCGGAACCTAAGAAGTATCCGTCATGTCCGGCGTCATGTCGAGAACCGCCCCCCGCCTTCCTGGTACCTGCCCGCGAGCATGGCGCACTTATGCAGACTGCACCGACAATCCCGTTGGAATCAGGACAGACACGCCTCTTTTTGAAACAACAAAACCTACCGCCAGGGCATCCATTCTCGCACCCTCTTGATCACCCGAATGCGGTCTCCTGCCCCGAATCGCTCGTACAGCGCTCGCGTCCACTCGTAGGCCTCGGGAACCTCCCCTACAAACGTGATCGGCCGTGGATAAACCAACGCCAGGTTCTGCGGCAGGTCCCCAAAACGAAGCACGCCCAGAAACTCCGGCGTCGCCGGATCTTCATGACTCGTCGGTGCCTCCGCCAGGACAATCTCGCGGATCTCTGGATCGAGCAACGCAGCATAGATGGCCAACGGGGCCGTATAGCCCTCGCCATAAACCGCCACAGGCCCCGTCGCCGGTTGGTCGCGCAACAGGGCAATGGCGCCAAGCAAATCGCTCACCTGACGCTCCGGAAGCGTCTCGCCCAGTAGCGGATAGGTCCGCCTTGCCGTCCACAAATACCCCGGCCCCACGGAAGTCGCCCCCGTGTTCCGCACCTCCACCGCCGCCGTCACGATCGAGCCGCCCAGCCGCGGACGCGAGGAACCGCCACCCGAAAACGTGCTCTGCGCCTCCGGCTGGACGGCAAACGCCAACGTGACGGCGTCCCACGGCGTCTCGTTCGGACGCCGAACCTTGATGCTTACCGTCATTCCGTCGAAGGTGTCGAAAACCATCGTCGATAACGCAGCCGTCTTGTCGTTGCCATCCGATCGCAAATCTCGTTGGCGAGGAACCCGTCCAGGCAACGTGGAGCGGAAGGTCGCTCCAAGCAATCGCTGAATTGCTGCCTTCTGATACTCCCGCCAGGCAGCCTCGTCCGTCAGATTCGGCACGTCCGCCACCTTCACCAGCAACTGATCGATCCGTCGCATCTCATCCTGCTCGGGCAACTTGCCTCCGAAGACCAGCAGGTTCTCCTCCGGCTCGACGAAATCGGTCACGTCATCCGTCACCGGCGTCGGATCGCCCTTCAGGTGCGTATTGAACCACGTGAAGATCGCCTGGCGCAGCTTCGGCGTGTAACCGTGCGGTGTGAGATCCTCCACCAGGTCGAATCGCTCGGCGGCGTCCAACGAGGCATACTGGCGTCGAATCCGTTGCGCCACGTCCCGGTAGCCATAGGGCCGCCACAACACGTCCTCCGCCCCCGAAGCAATCAACAGCGCCCGCGGCGCAATCAACGCGCCGATATCCGGCCAGCACCAGCGATAGTAGTTGATCCAGAACGCGCAGTCGCAGTGCCCGTCCGTCGCCCGATCGGTAACCACGTGCTCGATGCTCCCCGACTGGCACACCGGCACCACGACCTTGACCCGCTCGTCGGTCGCCCCCAAACACCACGAAATCACGCCACCACCGCTCAATCCCGTCACCCCCATCCGCTCACTGTCCACGTCCCCACGCGTCTCCAGATAGTCGAGAGCCCGCATGGCATTCCACACCTCCGCCCCGGCCGGCGTGTAGCCCCGGCTCGGCCAATCCCACCGTCCCTCCCGATACGTTCCATGATGAAACCCCTGGGACTCGCCCAACTGGATCGGATCGAGAACCAATGCCACGTAACCGTGCTGCCCGAACCATCGCGGATTCGCCTGGTAGGGAGGATTGACCTTCCCCTTGCTGTGCCCACACAGGTAGAGCACCGCGGGCAGTTTCCCGGTCACTCTGGCTGGGCGATAGAGATTGCCGATCACATAGGCCCCGGGCAGGCTCTGGAAGTGGATCTTCTCGACCACGTAGTCCCCCCGCTCCAACATGCCCGTCACCGTCGCCTTCAGCGGCGTCCGCGCCGGCAAGGGCGCTAGCCCCAGCATCTCTCGCCACTTCTCCCGGCGTTCCTCGACCGTCGCGTTCCACTCCTCCGGCGTAAACGGAACCGCCAACGAGGAACTCGAAATCTGCCGGGCCTCCTCACGAGCAGCCCCGTAGATCGTCGACCACTCCCCTCCGACTGCATCGGCGACCCATCCCGAAGCCAGGCATCCCAGTACAACGACAATGGCACAACACCGACACAACATGGCAGTCTCCCCTTTTCTTGAATCAGAATCGCAACCTCCCCCGAGGGCTACTGGCGGCATTTGCCGCAACTGACCTGGCAAAATCAACCATCGACTCGGCAGACGAAGCACAGCGCATAGCCAGTCGAAACCAGATTCAGCAAGGGCAGGGCAGGGGGGCCAACAAATATCGCACTAGACAATCCCCAACAGTCCAAACTCTACCCAACTCCGCACCTCCCCTCAATCCTCCCCGCCCAAAACCCGTCTTTCTGCCTCTCCGCGTCTCTGCGTCTCCGCGCGAGACCTATTCATCACCGTTCTCCGCCCGCTTGGCGTCGCAGCCTGCTGGGATCCCTCATCTCGATCGGCTCCGGCAACTCCTCACACGCGAGACAAACCCGATAGTCCGTGTACACCGCGTTCAGAACGGCGCATCGGTAAATCGGCAGGTGCAACTCCGGAATCGCTTTGGCGCTCACTCGGAAGAACTCGCGATAGGCCCCGGCCTCCGGTGCAGCAGGGTCGTCCAGGATGCGTTGAAACAACCCCGAGACCGCGGCCGCATCCACGGTGGAAAGACCGTACGTTTGCCGGGACTCGTACTCCTCGCTCCAGGCCGACGCCGTCGTGTCCGCCGCCGCGAGATTCAGGAAGCACGTCCGCCAGCCTGTAACTACCCCGCTCTCCTGGTTGAACCGGTAGACCTGAAAGCCCGGGTTGTTGTGAAAGACTGGACTCACCGAGGGAACGATCTTGTGAAGGAGCGCCGCCGTCCCCTCCACCCGGTCGATCCGATAATCGTCCATGTGCGTGTGGCCGGCAAACGAAATCTGCAGAATCGCCCCGTACTTGGCCACCAACTTCAGATAGCCGTCAAGGAACTCATCCTTCCAAAGGCCTGCCGCAAGACTCGCCCCTTCGGTCTTGTCTTCCTTATGGCTGTCCAGGCCCGGCGGAACGTGCATCAACAGCCACACCTTCTTCTTCTCGACCCTCGCCTGCTCCAACGCCGCCTCCAGCCACGCTAGCGCCGCACGGCCGGGCTCCGAACCCTGATTCGTGCACCCGCAGCAATTATGACGACGCGGCTCGTGGTAGATGCGGCAATAACTGCCCGACAGAAACACGCTGTTCAGCACGATTAGCCGATGATCCTCAAGACCCGGCAGGTTGGCGGCATAACATCCCAACGACGAGAACGAGCGATCGAAGGCCGCCGTTTCCACGGCCGTACCCAGAAGCGGTCGCCACGTCGCGGCAAACTCCTTCAGAAACTCGCCCTGCGGCTGGATCCAGTAGTCCTGGCAAAAGGCATCCTCGTTGCCCAGTGTGGGCAGAACCACCGCGTCCGGAAAGCGCCGCTGGAATTCTCCGCCGATGAACCGGAGCGTCTTGACGGTGAAGTCCCGGTACGCCTCGGGATTCTCCGCGACGGATTGCGGGGCCAGGGCGTTGTAGTTGCTCACCCAGTCGTGGCCGAGGAAGTCCCCCGTGAACAAGATGAACGCCGGCTTCTCAACCCGCTTGGCGGCCGCCGTCATGGCCGAGTCCAAAAGCGTGCCGTTCGTGTCCGCCCCCAACGAAGCGATCGGCTGCTTCAATCCGCCAAAGAACTCTCCCCACTTCTCCGCCGGCAGGCCACTCAACTCCCGGAACTGCTCCGCGTTGACCCCGTTGTACGGATTGAAATGCACATCGCCCATCACCAGAAACTGCCGTTCCCCGGCCTCGATTCGGCCCAAGCCGACAACGAGCCAGACACAAAGAACCGTCCACAACAGACCGCGACCCATCCTCGCTGCTCCTTCCACAACCTCAAGAAACGGATTCATCCGATTCAAGAATAGGTCGCAAACCCCCGCAGCGCAACTTCCACCACCAACACCACTGAGCTCACCGCTTAACCACCAGCCCACTCACTTGCTCCAGAGAAGGCAATTTCTCGCGTAAGGTCGCAACACCTTGTTCGGTTACCTTGGTTTCAGCGATGTTAAGAGTCGCAAGCCGATCGAACCTTTCCAGCGTCGCGAGACCGAGGTCTGTCACGGCCGTGTTTCGTATGTCGAGCCATTCGAGATTTGTGAGGTTCCTCAAGCAGCGAATCCCCTGATCGGTAACGGCTGTATCAGAAAGCGAGAGGCTCTCAAGGGTGGTGATCTCTGCGAGAATCTCGCAGCCCCCGTCCGTAACGCTCGTCTTCGACAGGCTGAGAGACCGGAGTCGCGGCAATTTCCGTAGATAGGCCAGGCCTCTGTCCGTGACCTGCGTCCCCGTCAAGGTAAGAGACTCGATCTGCTCCTCTTCGGCGGCAAGCTGGCGAATATTGCCGTCCGCAACCTGCTCAAAGGCCAGATCGATTGCCAGGATCGGGTCGCCCGACTGGGTCCTGTCGCGCACCACTTTCGTTGCGGCAACGGAAGACAAGCCGCCCACCTGCATGGTTGCATGAAGCCTTGCCTCCCTTGCGCCCTGCCTCGCCATGCGAGACGCCTCCTTGCGCCAGATCCCCCCAAGCAGAACCGCGACAACGATCAACAACAGGCTCGCCAAGATTACCTGGCTCCACCACTGCCCAAGATCGCCGCGTCCGCGGGCAGTTCGAGCAGAAGTTCCCGACTCGCCGACAGCGCCAGCGATCCGATCGCGGCGTCCACGCCAACAGTCCCGCAGAAGCCATATAGAATAGAACGCCCCAACCACGCAAAGAAACCCAATCGCCACTTTCCCAACAAGCGCCATATCTCACCCCCGTTCAGATATTGCACCACAATCACCCAACAGCATCTCCAAAACCACCAGATACGATGACCATCCGATGCACTCCTGTCAACCGTTTGGAGGCGTTTTGGGCGTAGCTCCCCCGACACTCGGCCAAAACTCATGGAGTTGGGCGAACTTATACCGCGAAGCGACAGCCGGAAATCCGACTCACTCCCGCTCGACTTCCCTATCGAGCACGTTGACAGAAATTGCCCCACCCGTCGGCCCCCAACTCCCCACCCCGCGCAACCGCGGCGATCAACGGACGCTGCATCCACCGATAGGTGGCAATGCGCACGCGCACCGACATCAGATCCTTCCCTGTTACGAGATCCTGTTCGGCAAATTCGTCGGCGCGCAATGCCAACTCAACTCGCGAGCACAGCAAAGAGACAGTGCCCAAATCTTTTGCGAGCTTCCACGCAAACTGATATTCCCACGTGTTGACCGTGTCGGGTGGCGCCCGCCAGGCCCCTTGGGTCTCGAAAGGAAGCTTGCGCAGAACAAACGAGTCACCCCAGTTGACGAAGAGAAAGCCGTTTTGCCTATTTGATTCGCTCAGCCCAAGATGCAGACGCCAGCACGACGTCCACACACGTCGTTGCACCGCCAGAAGCGGATCATCCTGCCCTCGATTCGATGCGACCGCATGCACGGGCTCCTGTGTCGTCCTTATGCGGATGATTTTGGACGCACGCGACACGCCTTCCATGCCGACAACAATCGCGACCGCAAGAACCACCAAGCGTGAAGCACGCGTAATCCCACTGATCGTCATCCCCTCCACCTCCTGCGGACAGGTTATCGTTGTCCTCATCTTTCCCCGAGCGTCGTACGACTATATCTCCAAGACCATTCCCCGGCGCAGCCATGGCCTCGGCATCGACACACTGAAAACACCCTACCAAAATCCTCGCCCCCCAATCAAGGCACAAATCGTCGCTTCTCCCGGCCTGCCCCCCCTAAAGCTCCCAGTCTCCGGCTCACAGCTCACAGCTCAAAACTCATAGCTCAAAACTCCTCTGGTCCCAAAGCGGCCGTTCTGGTACCATCCCCCTCCAAAATGCGCAGGCCCCCGCAGCTCGCGTTATTAACCCCGTCCCTTCGCTCTTCGACGACCCCATGCCTCCGCGTCCCCGACACCGCCTGCATCTCCTGCTGGCCACCAGTATCCTGCTGGCCGCACAAACAGGCTGTCTCTGGCGGCGTGAAGCCACCGTTTCTCCTCAAACCGTCGTCTCACGCCAACTCTGCCGCCAGGGCATCGCCGCCATGGAGCGGAGCCAGTGGGACGAGGCCGAGCCCCTCCTGGCCAAGGCCGTCGACGTCTGCCCCGAAGCTCCCAACGCCCGGGTCAAGTATGCGGACCTCCTCTGGAGACGGAATCAACACGCCGAAGCCGTCCGCGAGATGGCCGAGGCCATCCAACTCGAACCCGACGATGCCTCCTTCCGCGTGACCTACGGCGAGATGCAGCTTGCCCTTGGCAATCTCGACGCCGCCAGGAAAGAGGTCGACCTGGCCCTCGACATGGACCCCAAGCTCCCCGGCGCCTGGGCCCTCCGTGGACGCTTGTCGCAGCGAACCGGGAAACCTCGCGAAGCCCTCTCCGATCTCCATCGCGCCGAGAGTCTCGATCCCGAGAACACGACCTATCCCCAGGAAATCGCGGCCTTGTACCTCGCCCTTCACCAGCCGGATCTCGCCTTGGCAACCCTCCAGACCCTTGCCCCCAAGGGCCCGGCTTCCGAGGAACCCGTGTCCGTGCTTGTCTTGAAGGGCAAGGCCTATTCCGCCATGAATCGCCACGACGACGCGGCCAACTCCTTTCTTCTCGCCGCAAGCCGAGGCGGCGTCGATTGCAACACCCTCTACCTGCTGGCCGAAGCCCAGCTCAATGCCGGACACCCCCGCGAAGCCGCGGCCGCCGCCCAGAAGGTCCTCAGCCTCGATCCCCAGCACGCCCCCAGCCAACACCTCCTTGCCCAACTCGGCCTGGGCCAAGCCCCCTTGCGCCGCTAACCGGGCAGCCAAAGCCGGGCTCTTGAGCGTCCCCACCTCATGCCGCGTAAATTCACCTGTTGAGTCCCAACAGTAGCCCGGCTTCTACGCGACATTTCGGACTTTCGATCTAGTGGCCGATCTATCACCCCCAAACACGTCTCCCATCCGGCATCACCCCACGCGGCCCCCCAATCGCTACCACACAAATCTTCCCGATCTCCCGCACGATCGCCAGGCCTCGTTTGACGATGCCCTATTCGCGCGCTACCTTTTCGTGGGTACGGACGAAGTCTGTTGCACGTAGGCAATGACGCACCGCACCCAAATCCCGGCCGCCGCCAGCGTTACCGCGGCAAGCGGCCCCTTTAGGTGAGGAAAACGATCATGTCGCAATGTCTGGGACCGGAAGGAACCTTCGTTGATCGCCGCAGCTACGACTCGGCGTCAGGAGCCCCCTGCGGACGTGAACGACGTCAGTTCACCAACAGCCACGATGAGCTGTCGCCAGAGGCCCAAGAGCTGGCCGTGGCCATCGACACGTACAAGCTCCGCCACCGCCGGCGCTTCATCACCTACGAGGAGATGCTCTCCGTCGTCACCTCGTTGGGCTACCACAAGTAGCCGGGAGCCCAAGTAGCCTGGCTCTCCGAGCCGGGCCCCTGCACGAAGCAGGAACGTGGCTGCGATCGCAGCAGGCGCCCTTTGCACATCCGCTCACCCCCCCCGACGAGAAACGGGCGAGTTGAGCTTCTCCGGGTGTCTTTGATGCAACTGCTTCCGCAACCGCGAAGCGTAAAGGATGCCCAACGTCTCCCCCTCGGCATCCACCACCCGTGCCATGCTCTCTTGCCCGGAGTGCATTCGCATCAAGGCCTCGATCGGGGTCGCCTCCGACGAAACTGTCGTGATCGGCCGTATGCCGTCCAACTCCCGCGATTCACTTAGCGCCAGATCGATCACCCGAACGTAGGTCGTCAGCTCTCCCGCGTTCTCCGAATCCTCAATGGGCACCTCCGACAACTTGTAGCGGCCTGCCAACCCCAGGATCTCCGACTTGCTCATATCGGATCGCGCCCGGGCCACCTCGCTGAACGGAACCACGTGCCGGCGCACCGTGTGATCCGCCGAAACAAACACCCCCGAAGCCAGCTTCTTCTGGGCAGGATAGAGAATCCCCACCTCGTGGCCCTCTTCCAGAATGCCGCGAAGCTCGCGCCGAGCGATCCGCAAACGGACCCTTTCCGGCGATTCGCCAAGCAGTCCCGCCAGCGTCCGGTTCAACAGCCAGAGCAACGCACTGACCGGAAAGAAGAGCACGGTGAACGCCAGGAACAGCCAGCCCCCACGCCGCAGCAGACGGTTCGGCGCGTGCAGAAACAGGTACTTCGGCAACAACTCGCCGTAAACGAACAGAACCGGCGCCAGCAGAATCGGCGCCAGCAGTTCCGGCAACCACGACCCGGACTCGAAAGACCAGCTCGTCGCCAGCACGATCGCCAGCGACGTCATGTAGTTGGCCAGGTTGTTGCCCACCAGCGTGGTCGCCACGAACATGGAGGGCCGATTGGTCAGCCACACCAGCCCCCGAGCAATCTTATCCCCGCCCAAGGCATCAAGAACGAGTCGAATCCGAGCGGCTCGGTAGAAGCCTGTTTCCGAGCCGCTGAAGAACGCACTCAGGAACAACCCCGCAACGCCCAAGCCCAGTGCTGTCCAGATCATGACGTCTGCTCCTCCGTCGAAGGAACGAGCGTCAGTTCCACGAGCATCGGCCCCCGCTGAGGCGCCTCCAGAACCCGAAACGCAAACGGCCCCCAGACGCACGTGTCTCCCGCCTCAGGAAATCGCTCCAGAACCTCCTGCAGCACGCCGGCGACCGTCACGTTTTTGCTCGGCGGGCATTCGGCGTTGAAGTGCCGGCGGAGTCGCCGAAGACTCGTCATTCCGTTCACGTGCCAGCGCCCCGGCGCAATCAGCCGCATCGGCTTGCGGTCGAGAATCCGCTCCACTCGGCTTCCCGCGGCCGTGAAGATCGTTTCCAGAATGTCGTCCTGGCTCAGGATCCCGATCGTCTCGCCGTTCTCGTTGATAACGGCGGCCACACCGCTCGGCCCGCGAAAAACCGTGTCCAGCACGGCAGCCACACTCGTACACCAGGGCACGTAGGGCACGGCGTGAGCGTAGGCTTCCAGGTGCTCCGAGGGAACCACCGACAGGCTCTTCAGAGCGATCGCTCCCGCCACCTCGTCACTGTCGGGTTCCGTGACCAGCAGGTAGCCGCTCGGCGTGAGTTGCCCCTCCAGGTCGGCCAGCGAAACCGGCGGACGAAAGACCTGGCAATTCGTCCGAGGTCGCATCAACTCCTCCACACGTATCTCCGAAAGCAGCACCAGGTTCTCCAGCACCTGCTGCTCCTGTTGCAGCAGGGCCGCGTTCCCAGTCGAAAACTGGACCGCCCGCTCCAAATCGCCCACTTGCAGATAGGGCTCCGGCCCGAAGTTCGGACAGAAGAGCCGCCGCGAAAGCAAATTCGCCGTCCGCAGGGCCGGAAGAACGGGATCCAGCGCTCGCACCGACGCCGCCAGAGGAACCGCCACGATCCTGGCCACATTCCGCGGAACGAGCACCGCCAGCGTCTTCGGCAGCATCTCACTGAAGACGATCAGCGTCAACAGGGCCCCCACGGTCAAGCCGGCGGCCATCGCCCCCTGTCCGTCGCGATCGAAACGCAGGCTAATCATCGACACAATGGCAAAGTAGACCAGGTTGATGAGCAGGTTCCAGAACAGAACCGCCGTGAGCAAACGATCCGGGTCGTCGAGCAAGCGCAGCGCGATGCGAGCGGCCCGCCCCCCGCCGGCCAGTTGCCGACGTTCCTGCCGATCCAGCGAGAACAGGGCCGCTTCACTGCACGAAAAGAAACCCGAGGCCAGTATCAACACTCCCATCGCCGCCAGGCCGGGAGCCAAGGCCGCCATGCTCACCGCTACTCTCCAATGGTCGTACGTCCTGTCGCCACATCAAACTCGTCGATCGCCGGAATCAGCATCGCCACCGTTGTGAACCCGTACGCCGCCGCCGTGGCAATGAACGCCAGGTACGGCTTCTCCAACAAAAGGCTCGTGATCGCGTAGAACGTTGCCAGGGGACACACGAACGACGCCAACCCGATCGCCGCCGATGGATTCCGAGCGCCAAGCGCCACATAGAGCCCCAAGCCACCGCCCACCATGAACACGAAGAACGGCTGGAATTGCGCCTCGAAGGCGCCGCTGAAGGCGATCATCATCCGCATGCACGTGGCCACACCCACGACCAGAAAGAAAACCGTCCCCAGGCTGACGCCGATCGCGCTCCGCGAGTTCGCATAGTGCATCCCCGCATGAACGCCCAGCATGGCAACAAACGTAAACAGCACGCCCAAACCCAGCAGCATATAGACCAGGCTCTCCAACGAAAACACCTCGATCCACCACAAGTAGCCGCACAGAAGCCCCGGCAGAACAACCATCTCCTTCGTGTTATAGAAGGCACCGCCCAACTTCCCGAACACAAACTCCCGCGACGTCAGGTCGCTCACGAGCAACAGGTCCAACGCCTTGCCGTCCCGCTCCGACGTAAGCGACGTGACTGCCTGCGTGTTCACCAGAACAAGACTCAAGAACAACAGCGGAACCAAAGCCTTCGCCGCGCTCATTGCCGTCAAACCGTCGCCCTGGGCTGCCGCCCAGTGGAGCGTGGCGGCCGCCAGCGCAAAAAGGACCAGATACACCAAACGCACGAACAGAATCTTCCGCCCGTAAGCCCAGGTTCGCATCTCCCGCCAGATGATCGGATTGTCCCAAACGTGCCGCGTGCGAGCCTCTCTCCGCTCCGCCCCACCCCCCACGAGCTCCTTCGGCAATTCTCCCGCTGGCGGAACCTCCGCAGCCGGCTCCCCGTCACCCGACGCCTGCTCGGCATCGTATTCCGCTCCCCAGATGCTCTCCCGCTTCCACGTCTCGTCCTCGCGTGTTGCCTGCCGAGCCTCCCGCGAAGGATTCCATACCCGCACCATCACGATGGCAAACCCGTTCAGCAGCGCCGTGATCGCCAGTCCGACAAGCACGTACGGCTCAATCCCGCGAATCGACGCGGCCGCAATGCCCGCCAGCGAACCGTCTCCCGAAAGACTCGGACGTGTCGCTTCCTGGATGGCCTCCCACGGACTGAAAGCCAACGCCAACCGACTTGCTTCCATGCCCAGAACCCGGGTCCCAAACGCCCCCGAGCCCACCATCTCCCAGACCCCCAACCACATCATCAACAACAGCACGGTCATCGCCAACGCCTGGAACGTCTTCTCACGCCATAAGGCGATCACCGACCCCAGACTCCCACACGCCATCACAGTGATGAACGTAACGACGAAGATCCTCGCAACCTGCTCGAACGACACTCCGCCGAACCACGTCGCCAGCATGAACAACGGCAACGACGCCATCCCCATGACCACCACGTGCAACAGCGACGCCAGCAGCTTGCCCAGAACCAACTCGCTGTTCGTCAGGTTCGTCAACAGCAGCAGGATCAGCGTCTTCCGATCCTTCTCTTGCGAAACCGCGCTCGCCGAAAGCATGGCAGAAAAGAAGACGGCCAACGCAAGCTGAAGGGGCGCCAGGATCTGCAGCAAGATCGTCCCGAATCGGGCAAGATCCCCCACGTCACGCACCACTTGCGTCCCTGTCAGTACCAACCAGGCGGTCGCCATCAGGATCAGCAAACCGATCCCATAGACGGTTCTCGCCACGTAAATGCGCGAACGACGGGGAGCAATCGCCACTTCGCGAGTGAATACAGGCCCGATGAACAAGCGTGTTCTCCTAACCGGAAGTCCAGCAATATGGCCAACCGCCCAGCGGCGGACCGGCTGCCGCCCCCGCCATAGGGACGAGGCGAGCAAACCTCCATCTTAACACGCCCTCGCGATGGAATGGAGCCGGCCAGAGGGGGGCATGCTTCCCTTGAAACAAAAAAAACGCCGCACAACCGAAGCTGTGCGGCGCGTAGAATCTCCCGGAAAGGATGCTCGCCGTGCGAGATCAATACAGGGCGCCCGCCGTGCCGTAGCTACCCAGTTGGGCCGATCCGCTCGACGTGTTGTTCTGCGTGGAAGCCGACGGATAACGGGAAACACTCCCCGGAGCAAACTCCGTCTCGGTGGCCGTCGCCTGCTGGACATACCCCCCGGTGGCCGGAACCTGATATTCCGGCACACCTTGCGGTTGGTAGCCCGTGTTCCCCGGATCGTA
Source organism: Thermoguttaceae bacterium (assembly GCA_963674575.2). Classification (GTDB taxonomy): domain Bacteria; phylum Planctomycetota; class Planctomycetia; order Pirellulales; family Thermoguttaceae; genus JAAYAY01. The sequence goes on along the minus strand of CAXXQT010000003.1, from coordinate 49,617 downwards.
AGCCGGCTGCGTATTCGTGTAACCACTGGGAAGAGCAGGCAAAGTCGGCATTGGCGCAACGCTTCCCGCCGCCGCAGACTCCGCGGAATAACCCGACGGATTGGCCGAGTAGGAGTTGCTGGAACTGGCGCCCGTTCCTGGGTAAGCCGGCGTTGCTTGGCTCGGATACGGCTCCTGGACGAGTCCAGCGTCATAGCCACTTCCTTGCGACGGCATAGCCGGAACCTGATAGGGCGAGGTGGCCGTCGAACCCCCCGGAGTCCTGCTGCTGTACGTTCCACTGCTCCCGTAGGTCCCGGCATTGTTCGCATAGGACTGCGCCGAATCAGCATAGACAGGCGATGCAGTCGCCGCCTGGGCCTGAGACGCCTGAATGTCGTAGCTCCCGCCACCCAGCGAGTACTGGGCGTTCGGCTGCGTCGGGTTGTAACCCGAACCCTGCGTCGGGCTGTAGCCCGAACTGGTCGGCGACTGGTAGCTGCCCATGGCCGAATAATCGGGAGTGGAAGGCTGATAGCCCATTCCGGCCGTGGCCTGCGGCGGATAGGTGCTGGCGTTTCCCGCCGACGACGAAAGCGGCACGTTGCCCGCCGTGTACCCGTTCGGATCGTACATCCCCTGCTGGGCCGCCACGCTGGATGAAGCCGTTTGCGTGCTTGCTGCGGGATAGCTTGGGTAGCTCGGATAAGTCGCAGCCGCCGGCGACGACGAACTGTAGGGGCTCGCGGGCGCGATGTCCGCCGAACCATTTTCCGTTGAAGCAACATCGGCCGCGTCCGGCAGCGTCACCGTCGGAGCCATCTGATCCGATGGCTTCGGCACCGGTGAGTCAGAATCCGAATCCGCGAAGTAGGTCATCGGATTCAGGCTCGACCACGAGAACGACTTGTGCCCTCCCGTGCTGCATCCGGAGATCAACACGGCCGCAAGGGATACTGCCATAGACCGCGCTACGAGTTTTCGCATGGTCTGAATGTCCTTCACAATGGACCCTCGTCCTTGAGGGGTTCAAGTTATTCACAACAAACCGGGTTCTGGCGACCGCCGTCAACCGGAAATCGAGTGCGGATTATAGTGGGGCAACCAGTTGGGTCAATGCCAGTTCAACGGACTTAGAGCTGCCCCCTGTTCTTACGAATCGGCGAATCAAAAGCCCCACCAATAGGAAAAACCGCCACAACCCGGGAAAGATGGCTGAAATACGCAAAAAAGGGCGACAGCACAACCGTCCCGGTCTGGAAGGGATACGGTGCACTGCCGCCCGAATACTGCACGGCAGACCATCTACCGCGCAGGCAGCGGCCAAAACAAGTTTTTCGTGCTCTCTCAAGCGTTGGACTCTGGGGGCCACTGGAGCGTTTAAGCCCACGCTTTAGCGTGCCGAAGACAGCTTAAAGGCTGGACTCCAACCAATGACATCCTCCAATCCGTGAACGTAACAAATCACTCGTGACTGCCCGAAGCGGAGCTCACCACCTCCGCCGGCCTCGCCGCGGCAACATCAAAGCGGTTGCCGACGGCCGCCCAGTCGATCACGTCAAAGAACGCTCGAATGTACTCCGGACGCCGGTTTTGGTACTTCAGATAGTAAGCGTGTTCCCAAACATCCAGCCCCAGCAGGGGCGTGTTCCCGTGCATCAGCGGACTGTTCTGATTCGGCGTATCCTCTACCACCAGCCGCTTCTCGGGATCCAGGCTCAGCCACGCCCAGCCACTTCCAAAACGGCCTGAGGCAGCCGCCGTGAACTCGGAGGAAAACGCCTCGAATCCTCCCAGGTCCCGCTCGATCGCTTCCTGCAGCGAGCCCGTCGGTCTCCCGCCTCCACTGGGCGACATGATCGTCCAGAACAGGCTGTGATTGGCGTGACCGCCGCCGTGGTTGCGCACTGCCGTCCGAATCTCTTCCGGCACCGTATGAATGGCCGCCACCAACTCCTCGATCGTAGGGGTCCCCAAGTCGTGACCCTCGATCGCAGCATTCAGCTTGTTCACATAGGCCTGGTGATGCTTCGTGTGATGAATCTCCATCGTCGCCGCATCAATGTGCGGCTCGAGGGCGTTGTAGGCGTAGGGCAAGGTAGGCAACTCGTATTTCATGGGTCTCTCCCATCAGGGGAGTCCCGTCCCTTGGGCGGACTCCAGGTTAAAGACATTTTTAACTGCCGTAGCTGCCTAAAATAATACCCAAGCCCAACACCCAGACAAGCCCCCGATCTCGACGATCCCCAAGAATCACACGCCCCAGGCCCATTATTCAGGGTGGCACGTCCCAGAGCGAAGCGATGGGCGTGGTCATCTGACCGTCCATACCTTTCGCCTGGCTGCCGCTGCCCACTCGGGTGCCACTGGCTGCTTGCCAGCCAGTGCCAACAATTCCCGTAGCCCCCTTAAACCCACAACACACCAACTTTGCCACGAACTTCCGCCGTCCCCACATCGGTCCACATAAAACAACGCAACTGGTTCCCCCACAACAACTTGCCCGTTGCCAACAGCCTCGCGGCCCTGGCCGCCCTCACCCCAAACGAGCCCACTTTCGCAACACCCCACCACTGGAACATGCCGACTTACGACCGAGCCATGCCGCATAACTCACTTTCAGACAACACCTTACAGACACACTCCTCGCCCAAGTTTTCGCACCCCCCCAGACACGTTGCAAAAGTCAACGCTCACCCCCGAGCCCCGCAAGGAGCACGAGCGAATCGCCTCACATCCTTGGATCCCAAAAGCAAAAATTCTCAACAACACCTATTGCCCAGCCCGATGAACATCAGTATACTGATCACGCGTACATCATCCGACCCCTTGTCGGGACCTGACCGACGGACGCTGGCGAGACAAGACAATTCCTCTAGAATGATGGGGTGCGAGACTATGGTGACCGTAACCGAAGCAAAAAAGAGGACCGCAGTGGCGAAGAAACAGGCAAAAGACGCGGGCAAGGGGAAGCAAGTTGCGGCCATGCTGAACGACAACGCCGCTCTCAAAACAACAGTTGCCCAAATCGAAAAACAATTCGGCGAAGGGGCGATCATGGCCCTCGGCGCCGATTACAACAAACGGATCGAAGGTGTTCCCACCGGAAGCCTCTCCCTCGACTTGGCGCTCGGAGGGCAGGGAATCCCCCGTGGAAGAATCATCGAGATTTTCGGCCCCGAATCCAGCGGAAAAACGACCCTCGCCCTCCACGTCGTCTCTCAAGCCCAGCAAGCCGGCGGAATCGCCGCCTTCATCGACGCCGAACATGCCCTTGACCCCTCGTGGGCCAAAAAGCTTGGCGTCCAACTCGACGGTCTCCTGGTCAGCCAACCCACCAGCGGGGAGGAGGCCATGCATATCGCCGAGATGCTCATCCGATCCAACGCCGTCGATGTTATTGTCATCGACTCCGTGGCAGCCCTCGTCCCCCAGAAGGAACTCGACGGCGAAATCGGCGATTCCCACGTGGGCCTCCAGGCAAGGCTCATGAGCCAATCCATGCGGAAACTCACGGGAGCCATCTCCCGAAGCAAGAGCGCCGTCATCTTCATCAACCAGATTCGCGAGAAGATCGGGGTCATGTTCGGCTCCCCCGAAACGACCCCGGGCGGCCGCGCCCTCAAATTCTACTCATCTTGCCGAATTGACGTGCGCCGAATTGGCCAACTCAAAGAAGGCGAAGATGTCGTCGGCCAACGCGTGAAGGCCAAGGTTGTCAAGAACAAGGTGGCCCCGCCCTTCCGCGTTGCCGAATTTGATATGATGCACGCTGATGGAATCAGCTACGAGGGAGACGTCCTCGATCTGGCCATCGCCCACAAAATTGTCACCAAGGCCGGAGCCTGGTTCCGCTATGGAGACGAGCAACTGGGCCAGGGCCGAGAACGAGTCCGCACCTTCCTCCGCGAAAACAAGAAGTTGACGGCAGAACTCAGGAAAAAGGTCTTCGCGGCCATGAATGTCGTTGACGGCGCACCTTAGTGCCCCGTCAAGCTTCGGATTTGGGAGCCACTGACTGCTTGCCAGCCAGTGCCAACATGCCCCAATTCCTAAGCCTGTGCCCGAGGATCACGGGAGTCGTTATGAACGCTTGTAGCCGAACTGGGATCATGGCCCTGATCGCGGTTCTTGGCTTGTGTCCCAGCGCCCGAGCCCAAGCCCCCTCCCCGTCAGTGGCCCTCGCCGCCATGGAGGACGCCCTCGTCGATGCCGTCGCCGAGGCTTCGCCCTCCATCGTGGCCATATCCCAGGTCCGCAAGCGAACGCCGGGCGAACCCCTCAACTTCGAGGTCCGCCCCAGCCCCCTCGGCATCCCCATTCTCCCCCATCAACTGCCCGGCCCCGAGGATCCCGACTTCATCCCCTCCGAGTTTGCCACCGGCGTGGTCGTTGACCGCCGAGGCCTCATACTCACCGCCTACCACGCCCTGCAACCCGACTCCGAGTTCTACGTCACCACCCACCAGCAGAAACGCTACCGCGCTCGGATCAAAGCAGCCGATCCGCGAAGCGACCTTGCCGTTCTCGCCATTGATGCCGACGACCTCATCCCCATTCAGTTCGGCAACGCCGACCGGCTGCGAAGGGGCCAGTTCGTCCTCGCCCTGGGCAACCCCTATGCAGTTGCCCGCGATGGCCAGGCCAGCGCCAGTTGGGGAATCGTCGCCAATTTGAACCGCAAGGCGCCGCCCACCCCCACCGAAACCGATTCAGTCGGCAAAACCACCCTCCACCATTTCGGAACCCTGATCCAAACCGACGCGAAATTGAATCTCGGAACCAGCGGCGGCGCCCTTCTCGATCTCAAGGGACGCATGGTGGGCCTCACCACCTCCCTCGCTTCCGTCTCCAGCTACGAAACCTCGGCTGGCTACGCCTACCCCGTCGACGACGTCTTTCTCCGCGCCGTCGAAACGCTCAAACGTGGCCGCGAAGTCGAGTACGGCTTCCTCGGAATCGAACCCGTCCTCCTCTCCAACGCCGAAATCCGCCAGGGCCTTCACGGCATTCGTGTCGATCGCGTCGAGCCCGGAGCACGAGCCGAAACCTTCGGCCTCAAAATCGACGACATCGTCACCGCCGTCAACGGCAAACCCATCTACAACACCGACGACCTCGTGCGCGAGGTGGGCCAGTTGCCCGTCGAGGCCAACGTCCACCTCAACGTCCTTCGCGACAATCGCGAACGCACCATCGACGTCGCTTTGAGCAAGTACCCCGTCGCCGGCCCCAAAATCGTCACCTCACCCAAACCCGCTTGGCGAGGGCTTCAGGTCGAGTACACCACCGCCGTCACCGATCCCGAGATCCGAAAATCCGCGGGCTCCCGGTTCTTTGACGATCGCGTCGTCGTCACCCAGGTCGAGGCCGATAGCCCCGCATGGACCGCCGGCCTCCGCCCTGGCGCGCTCGTGACACACGTGGGACGCCGTGCCGTGAGCACCCCCGCGGAATTTCTCGAAGCCGTGACCGGCCGGCACGGCGAGGTGCGTCTCCGCACCGGCCTTCCCGCCGATCGCAAAACCACCGATTTCGTCGTCCCTGAGGCGTAATCACCCTCAAAGTGAGGAGAACGGGACTCTCGAGAGCTGCGAGCTCTTTGGAATGCTGGGCTAGGGTTAAATGACCTTGCACGATTCCAGGAGACCGTGTGCCACTTCCCTGAAAGAGATTAACTTGTCAAGAGGATTCCTGGTGTTTTTCGCGCGTACGTTCCGCGCACGGCCCTTTTGAGAGGGCTTTTCTGGGGGTGAAGAATGGTAACGTCGTTACGTCGCGTTTGCCTTTCCTCTGCCTTCGTGCGGCAGGGAGGTCGAACGCGTAGGGGAGGTTCATTGCGGATTGTCGATTGTCGCTCACGGTCTTGATTTCGGGGTTGTTGCGCCGTTCTTTTCACTGCGGCTGCACCCCAACACATCCCTTCGTGGTTCCGCCTGCGCTTGTTTCGCAGGTCGCTCAGGGCAAGGCCTGACACCGAATAGTCTTTGCGACCGCCTCGCCGACACCTACCGTCTCATTCAGCATTGACGCTTGGCCGCTGGGGCCAAGTCCAAGTGGCACAGCAGACTGGTTGGGTGTCGCGAGGGCCTCTTCTTCCTTACGGAAGGAGGGCCGATGCAACCATCAGCAATCCGTGTTGTTCCTCATCGTGTCTTCGGTTGATTCAAAAAGGGTTCTCGGGAGTCCCTTCCGCCTTCACCGTCACTTCGGCCCTCGCCCCGCGTTTTTGGGGGCCGGAGTGATGGGGAAGGTGGAAGGGACGGTCCCCTTCTGTCGAGCCTGAACTGAGGCTGAACTGTTAGGGTTTGGTTCCGTAGACCTTCTTCCAGGCTTCCGGACCGCCAGGCACATAGGCTTGTCTGTATTTGACCATGTGCCAGATGATCTCCGCCAGGCGTCGCATTACGGCGACTCGGGCGATCTTCGAGCCTCGCCGTTTCTTGATTCGCTGATACCACTGCTTCATGTACGGGTCGCGCCGCAACACGTGCAGCACCAGTTGCCCCAAGATGCCGCGAACGATGCTGCTGCCCTGTTTGGTGATGGAGCCAAGGCGATCGGTCACGTCGCCCGAGTTACGACAACCTGGTGTGATGCCCCAGAAATTGGGCAGGCTCTTGGCTCGCGGAAAGCGATCGATCGGCCCGATCCGGCTGGCAATCGTCAGGCTCGAATAGGCCGCCGCTCCGGGAAGCGTCGCTATGATCATGGCCGTGTCGTCCTTCTGCTGACGTTCCTTGATTCGTTCTTCCGCTTCGTCGAGTTGCTTGTCGCACAGCTCCCATTGGTCGAGCAGTTGATCCAACTCCAAACGATCCATCCAGTCCAGTTCCAACTCACGCAGCCACTTGCGAGCCTTGATCGTCTTGATCCCCTTGGTCGGACATTCCTGCTGAAGATTATGCCGAAGCAACATGTGCTGAACCCGGTTGATGGTTCTGGTTCGCAATTGGGTCAGCCGTTTCCGCAACGCGGTCAATTGACGATCCCGACGCTCCTCGCTCTCCGGCGGGAGCACCCGTCGCACCTGGTGGACGGGCTTGCCTTCCAGCAACCGTTTTCGGTTGACCCACAGCAGCTCACCCAACGCGTCGGCGTCCCGGCGGTCGGTCTTCTTCTTGGACCGCTTCTCGGGTTGGATCAGCACCGTCTCCCGGCAACCGTATTCCTCCAGCATTTCGAGCAGCCAATCGTTGAACCCGCAAATCTCCAGAATCGTCACAAACCCTCCCTCCGGCTCCGACCGCTCGCGGAGCCCCGCGAAAAACGCCCGCACACGCTCCCATTCCGTGCTCACCTGACGCTTCTCGAGCACGTCGCCCTCCTCGTTGCGGATATTCACGGTCAATTGCTTGCGGTGTTGGTCAATTGCGAGGTACAACATCAGTGGTTCTCCTTGGAGTAGTGGGGGGAAGTAGTGTACTCACAAACTCTACTACACCAGGAGAACCTCTCTTTCATAGAATCAGTTTGGCCACACGCCGCAGAATCCCTGAACCCTTGGAGACACGTCCTCCCGGCGTGTGGACAAGCAGTGCCCAGCGGGAAGGCATTTCCGGGAATCACGCAAGTTCATTTAGAGAGTGAAGACTGTAGGTTCGTGAGGCAAGGTCGATTGGTGTGGAATGCCAATTCCAACGCATTGATGGTCTCTGTTTTCCCGTCCTTCAGTCTTCGGTTTTCACCCTTTAGCCTTCATTGCTTCTTCCGAGCCGGTCTCTCAATCTCCCCGGGTCCCGCTCCGTCGGGTGCCCGATACGGGACCTCCGCAAATCGGGCAATGTGCCCCTCCAGCATCGATTTGAGGCTCGCAAATTCGGCCGGCTCTTTCTCCGCCAGGTTCGTCGTCTCCCGTGGATCCGACTCCAGGTCGTACATCTCCAGCGCCTTGCCGGGCACAGGCAAAACCACCTTCTGGCTCCCCCGCCGAGCCGCATGAATCCTCCCGCCCGGCATCAGCCGGCACCAGAAAAGATCCCGCGCCGGCAACCCTTCCGACTTGCCGAACAGCACGGGAAGCAAGCTCACTCCGTCGAGCCCCTTCGGAATCTCCACTCCCGCCGCTTCCAGGGCGGTCGGGAGAATGTCCATCGTCATTCCAATCGCCGTGCTCTCCGTGCCGGCAGCGATCTTGCCGGGCCAACGCACCGCGGCCGGCACGCGAATGCCGCCCTCATACGTCGTCCCTTTGCCGTCGCGGAGCAGCCCGTTGTTCGCCCCAAACCGCAACGCGCCGCCGTTGTCGCTCGTGAAGAACACGAGCGTCTCCTCCTCCAACTTCAAATCGGCCAACGTCTCCAGAACTCGCCCAACTCCGTCGTCCATGTGTTCGATCAACGCCGCCAGTTTGGCCCGCCGCAAATCAACCTCCGGATGCCGCTTCCGATACGCCTGCAGCCACTCCTCGGGCGGTTGGATCGGATTGTGCGGGGCATTGTAGGCCAGGTAGATCAGGAACGGGCGCTCGGAGTCGCGATCCCGCAGCCACCGACACGTCCAGTCCGTAAACAAATCCGTGGCATGCCCCGGCGGATCGATCGACTCACCGTTGCGGTTCATGTAGTTGATCCCGTGTCGGCGATGGTTGAAGTAATCGTCCATCATGTCGCCAAGGAACCCCTGGAAGAAATCGAAGCCTCGGTCGTTCGGTATGTTGGGGCTGGCAAGCCCCAGGTGCCACTTGCCGAAAATGGCCGTTTCGTAGCCTGCCTTCTGGAAAACCGCCGGAAGAAGAACGGCCTCGGGCGACAGGTAACCCCACGAATTGTCCCGATGAGTGCGAACCACCCCTGGAACACCGACCGCCTCCTGATAACGCCCACTGAGCAGGGCAGCCCGCGTGGGAGAGCACACCGGACAGTTCGCGTAGAAATCGGTGAGCTTCATGCCGTCCCGTGCCAGGGAATCGATATGGGGCGTGGCCAGGTCCGTCGCCCCGAAACTCGACAGATCCCCGTAGCCTAGATCGTCTGCCAGGATCACCAGAACGTTGGGGGCCTTGGCCGCCGCAGGTTCCGACGCGAGAGCGACGAGGACCAGCGAGAGGGCAGCAATAAGGGGCGTGAGGAACCGTTTCATTCGTCTTCTCCCATACGGATGGCACATCGGAGACGGCGTCTACGCGCCCGATCGCTTGTAGGCACTCGTCCGATTCCATGCTAAAATAAACGGTTTATGTCCCGACGGCAAATCTCCTCCACCCCGCCATACGGTTCTCGGTCATTATGGGCGTCCCCACACCTCCTTCTCCCTGTCTGTTGCTCGTGGCAGCCTTCAGCCGCCGCGATGAGGCCCTTGATTGGGCTCGCCGGCAGGCCGAGCGGCAGTGGGGCCCGGCTGTCCTCGAAAGCCCTCGTTTCGCCTTCGCCGAAACCGAGTACTACCGGCGTTCGATGGGGGAAAACCTGAAAAAGGTCTTCTGGGCCTTCGCCCCCGGTTTCGACCCTGCCGATCTGCCCGAAGTGAAGCTGACCACCAACGCCTGGGAAGTGGAGTTCGCCCGCCAGTCCGACGAGCCCGAAGAAAGACCGCTCAACCTCGACCCCGGCTACCTGAACCTCGGCAAACTGATCCTCGCTTCGACGAAGGATTTCACCCACCGAATCTATCTCAATCGGGGCATCTTCGCCGAAGTCACCTTGTACTATCAGCGGGGTGGCTGGGAAGATCACCGCTGGACCTTTCCCGACTACCGCCGCGAAGACTACCAGGCGTTCTTCTCGGAGTGCCGCCAGTACCTGCACCGTTGGATCCGTGGAGTGGCCCAATCGTGATTCTCCCCTGGCTCATCGCCGGATCGCTTCTCCCCAGCATGCTCATCACGTGGGCAGCCGTCTTCGCGATTCGACGTTTCGGACCGTCCCTTGGCATGATCGATGCCCCCGGACACCGGAAGGTCCACAGCAAACCCATGCCCAGCTGCGGTGGACTGGGCGTTTGGCTCGGAATTGTCCTTCCCTTCGCGGTCGGTCAGGTCCTCCTCATCGCTGCCGTTAGCGGCAACGCCTCGTTCCTCACCGACAGGCTGCCCCCGACCATCCTCGAACATCTGCCCGGGCTCCAAGAGCAATCCACCAAGCTCTGGACACTGCTCGGCGGCGGCACCGTGCTGATGATCCTCGGGCTCATCGACGACCTCCGAGGTCTCAACTGGAAACTCCGCCTCGGGGTTCAGACCCTCGTCGCCCTCGCACTTGTCCTCTCCGGCTGGCAACTCGAGATCTTCATTCACGCGTCCTGGTTCACCATCCCGCTCAGCGCCCTCTGGATCGTGGGGCTCGTCAATTCGTTCAACATGCTCGACAACATGGACGGCCTCTCGGCAGGAGTCGCCGCCATCGCCGCGGCCATGCTCGCCGCCGTCATGCTCATTGCCCCCGATCCGACCACCAACCAGCCCCAACTCTTCGTCGCCGGGTTCCTCCTGGTCGTCGTGGGCGCCCTCGTGGGTTTTCTGTGGCACAACCGCCCGCCAGCACGAATCTTCATGGGCGACACCGGCAGTTATCTTATCGGCTACCTCATTGCCATGGCCACGCTCACCGCCTCCTTCGCGGGCTACGAAGAGGTGCCTCCCCACGCCATCCTCGCCCCCTTGTGCGTCCTCGCCGTGCCTATCTACGACACCACCACGGTGATCGTGATTCGCCTCCGCGACGGTCGAAGCCCCTTCGAAGGTGACAAGAGTCACTTCTCGCACCGCCTCGTCGAACTCGGCATGACCAAGGCCCAGGCCGTCGGCACCATCTACCTGACCACTGCCACCTGCGGACTCGGGGCGCTTCTGCTCCATCAAGTCAACCTCGTCGGCGCCGCCGTGATTCTCACCCTCGTTGCGTGCGTGCTGGTGCTCATCGGAATCCTCGAAACGACGGGGCGGCGAAACGCCCGGGAAAAGACCGATGGGACGAAATAAGCGAAACCGGCAGAAGACACCACCAGAGCCCCCGGCCTCCACGAAAACGCCGGCCAACAGTTCCCTGCCCGGCAACTTGTTGGCCGCCCTCGTAACGGCCCTGTTCGTCCTCCGCCCCCTCTATCCGAGCGAATCGGTTGCCGTCGAGGGGGACGGGCTGCCCGTCGTCATGCTCTGGTGCCTCGCTCTGCTCCTGTGGGCAATCCTGGTCGTCCGCGGCAACCTCGTCCGCATGCGTTTCTCCTTGCCGGACCTTGCCATGGGCGTCTTCGTCCTCTGGCATTCTGTCGCGGCTCTCAACGCGGTCGTATACGAGAGTCCCCGCCCCGCCCTCAACATGTTGTGGGAAGGATGGGGGCTGGCCATCGCTTTCTTCCTCGCCCGACAAGCTTTTTCGTCCGCCGTGCAACGGCGAGCGGTTGCCTCGGTCATGGTCGCCCTTGCCGTGTTCCTCTCTCTCTATGGGCTGTACCAATACAGCGTCGAGCTGCCCAACACGCGGCACATGTACGCAACGAATCCCGACGAAATGCTCCGCAACGCGGGCGAGTGGTATCCGCCGGGTTCCCCCGAACGCGAAGCCTTCGAACAACGCCTCGCCAGCCTCGAACCGATGGCAACCTTTGCCCTCACCAACTCGTTTGCCGGTTTCCTGGCCCCCTGGACAATTGTCGTGCTGGGGGCATTCGTTCTCCCCGCCCCCGGACTCGCAATCCGAGACAAGGCGCCCTTGGTCCTGTCCCTCGTCCCTCTCGGTCTGTGCCTCCTGCTGACCAAGAGCCGCAGCGCCTACCTGGCTTGCATGTGCGGTGGTATGGCCGTTATTGCCTTGTGGTGGCTCCGGCGCGGCACTCACATACGGCTTCGCCGCAGACTCGCCCTGGCGGGAATCGCCGGGGCCCTCATCGTGGCAGCGGTTGCCGGCGCAGTCGCGGTCGGTGGCCTCGATGTCGAAGTCCTAAGCGAAGCCCCCAAATCGCTCGGCTACCGTCTTCAATACTGGCAATCATCTGCCGCCATGATCCGCGACATGCCCGTGATGGGATGCGGACCGGGCAATTTCCAGTCTCGCTACACCGCCTACAAGCTCCCCGAGGCAAGCGAAGAGATTGTGGACCCCCACAACTTCCTCCTCGAAATCTGGGCCACGGCAGGCACACCGGCCCTGCTTGCCTTACTCGCCATAGGAGGAGCATCCTGCTACTGCATTTTCCGGCACCTCAAGGCGAGTCAATCCTGCACTCCAGTTTCCACCGAGAACCGTACACCAGACAAAGGAATCGCCCCCCAGAACTCGAAAACGGAAAACACACCTTTCCGGAAGCAGCCCCCCCAAGCTGTCGAGGACCCCTCAGCCGCCATTGCCATTTATGTTGGCGCCCTCGTGGGCGTGCTTCTTTCGATCCCTGTGGGAAGCATGAGCGCCGCCCCCCCGGTCTGGTTCGTATCGCTCGCGGCAATCCCCGTGGGCATCGTGGTTCTGACGATGCTCCGCCCCTGGGTCCTGAATGCCAACGAGTCACCTCTCCTTTGGACCTTCGCGGCAGCCGTGCTCCTGATCCACCTCCTCTTCGCCGGAGGAATCACGTTCCCCGGCCTCGCCGGCAGCCTGTGGCTCCTCGTGGCCCTCGCGCTCAACGCCTCTGCTTGTGGCCAGCGGCCCGCGTCCCGCCGAACCGGCGCCGCGGTGCTCGCAGGGGCCCTCGTGCTGCTTTTCGGCTGCCATCTCACGGGCTACCAGCCCACCCTCACCGCACGCCTCCTGACCGACCGCGTCTTGGCCGGCGTAGGAGATCCGCGAACGATGCTTCAGGAAGCGGTGGACGCCGATCCCTGGGCCACAGAGCCTCGACGCTTCCTGGCCGATGTGATTTGCCAGCAATGGTTGGCTCATCCCGATCCCGCAACGATGGCGGAGTTCGACCGGGCGGTCCAGAACACCCTCGATCGAGCCCCCCGCGCCGCCACCATCTACCGCCAGTTCGGCTTGGCTTATTGCGATTGCTACGCGGTGAACCGGGACCGGGATCTCCTGGTGAAAGGTATCAGACTCCTGAAACGCGCTACGGAGTTGTATCCTAATGACTGCCGCAAACGCGCCGACCTGGCCGATGCCTACCTCGCGGCCGGAGATCAGGCCAACTATCAGCATGAAAGAGATGAAGCTCTCCGCCTGGACCAACTGACCCCCCACCTCGACAAGAAACTCTCCGAAGAACAACGACAGCGTCTGGACCGTAATGCGATTGCGCCCCCGGTGCGCAACTCCGACCCCTAGAGGCCCCATGACCATCCGAACGCCCTTCTGAAAGGTAGATTTTTTCCCTTCCCACTCCCTATACTAGAATTCGTTGCTACTGCCTCAGTGGGGGGCTTCCAGGACAACTGAGTATGTGCGGGCACAGATCGCCACGATCCGTTATTCGGCCCCTCATCTCAAAACTACTCCAACAACTCTTCCAACAACTTTGACAAGCGATGCGCATTACCATCATTCTTCTCATGACAATTGTCGCCGGCGCCGCCTTTGGTTCCGGGTTCGCAGCTTGGACCTACTATCGCTTGCCGGAGCAGCCATCCCTGGAACGCGGCATCTACGCCTCCGCCATCGATCCCGATAAGGAATACCCCACCGTCGAAGTAGACAACAAAGACTTCGATTTTGGCTCCATGGACAGCCAATCCAAGGGAACCCACGATTTCATCTTCCGAAATGTGGGGAAGGCCCCACTGGAACTCAAGAAAGGCGGCACAACCTGCAAGTGTACGCTGAGTGATATCGGGGAGGGCATCATTCACCCTGGAGAGTCGGGAAAGGTCACCCTTGAATGGAAAGGCAAGACCTTTATCGGCCCCTACAGCCAAACAGCCAGTATCCTCACCAACGATCCCCAGCACCCCAGGGTGGAGCTCCGTATTCACGGCGAAATCACGGCCAAGGCCCGGATCGTTCCTGACGCGCTCGTCTTCAGTTCGATCAACGCCGGAGCCGAGGCAGAGGGCAATGTCCACGTCTACAGCTATGTGGAAGGTCCGCTGGAAATCAAGGACTTTGAAATCGACAATCCCGAAAACATCGAGGTCTCGATCTCGCCCCTTACGGACGACGAGGTAAAAAGGGAGAAATACGCAACATCCGGCCAATCGGTAGACATTCAAATAAAACCCGGCTTGCCTCCAGGGCCGTTTAAAAGGAGAATCCTCGTCAAGACAAACGTCCAAGGCGCCGAAGAGCTTTCCATTCCCGTGGAGGGGGTCATTTCCAGCGAGATCTCGATCTTCGGATCGGGCTGGAGTACCAGCCGCGGGATTCTCGCACTTGGGACCCTTGAAAAAGGCAAAACTGTTCGGCAATTGGTCGTGAAAGTAGGAGGCCTTCATCCGGAAGATGTGAAGTTCGAGGTCGAGGAGGTCGAACCCGAGTTCGTGAAGGTGCGGATCGGGGAACAGACCAGCCTGCCCGGCGGCCGCGTGGCGGCAACTCCCATTGAAATTGAGATTCCCGAAGGGAGTCCCCCCGGCAACTATCTCGGTCCCCAACGACTCGGTCACATCCGCGTAAAGACAACCCACGCGACGGTGAAGGAACTGGACATCAAGCTCGAATTCTTGATAGGTGGATAAGGCGCATGAGGCTCTGGACAAACTTTCGCTACTTCCCGGGTTCTGCTGCCCTGCCATGGACCTTCGCCGTCCTGGTGATCCTGGCCGGATGTGGTAAGAACTCGGAACCCTCGGTCGACGGAACGCCGAGCGACGAAACGACACCGAGCCAGAGCCCTGCCGTCGAAATGCCGGTCCCCGAGAAACCGGAACTGCAGTATCCGTCCGTCACGGACAACCCCGAGCCCCCAACCACGGCGACGGCCAAGCCGGAAGACTCCATACCCGAGCCGGCGTTCGCCCCCTTGCCTGGGGCGGAGGGCACCGAGCAGACAAGCCCACCGGAACAACCCGCCGCTCCTCCTCTTGCCTTGCCGGAGGTGCCGCCTCCTGCCGAGCAAGCCCCAGTTCCCGCTGCCCCCCAAGCACCGGAAACTCCCGCGCAGCCTCTAGAACCGCTGGTGCCGGTCGCCCCGGCACCTGAGACGCCCGCTCCTCCGGAGATGCAGCCGGAAACGCCAGCCCAGCCCGCCGCCGAACCTACGCAACCGGATGCCGCCCCGCAGAAACAGTTTCGTGAAAATCCTCTGCGAGAGGGCACCGACGATTTTCCCAAGAACCAATCCTCCCTGAAACCAGCCCCCGAGTCCCAACCCCTCCAGCCTCAAGCTCCCCCAGAAACAGCCGAGACCTCTCAGACCCCGGTTATCAAAGTCTCTTCGAAAGGGAAGGGCGACGGCGAATTCGACCCGGTGGCCGAGAACGGCAAGATCTTTGTCGGATGGGAAGACCCGCAGCTCGCCTTGCTCATTAGCGGCCGCCAGGATGGCTACCTGGAACCGTGCGGTTGCGCCGGCCTTGATCGCATGAAAGGCGGGCTGACCCGCCGCCACAGCCTGTTCAACGACCTGAGAGCCAAAGGTTGGCCCCTCGTGGGCATCGATTGCGGCGGGCTCATCAAGGGCTTCGGACGCCAGGCCGAACTGAAATTCCACCTCTCCGTCGACGCCATGAAGGAAATGGGCTACGACGCAATCGCCCTCGGAAAGTCCGACCTGCGTCTCCCCGGCGGCGAATTGCTCTCCCGTGTCGCCTCCTCGCCCACCCTTCCCAGCATGTTCGTTTCGGCCAACGTGGCCGTCCTCGGATTCGACGTGGGCATGACCACCGATCATCGAATCGTGGAGGCCGGTGGTTATCGCATCGGAATCACCTCGATCCTCGGCCCCTCGTGGCAGAAGGACATCAACAACTCCGAGATTGAGATGGCCGATCCGAAGGTCAAGTTACGCGAGGTTTTGAAGAAGTTCGAAGGCAAGACCGACCTGCTCGTCCTCCTGGCCCATGCAACGATGGAAGAATCCAAGGAACTGGCCGCGGCCTTTCCCGAATTCAACATCGTCGTCACTGCCGGCGGCAACCCGGAACCTCCCCAGGAAATGGAAATCCTGCCCGGCGGCACCAAACTTATCGAAGTCGGCGAAAAAGGCATGGATGCCATCGTGCTCGGCATCTACGGCAAGGACAAAATCAAGTACCAGCGAGTTCCTCTCGACTCCCGCTTCGCCGACTCGAAAACCATGAAAGAGTACATGCGGCAATACCAGCAGCAATTGAAGCGGGACGGCCTTGCCGGACTCGGCATCCGCCAGGTGCCCCATCCCCGAGCCGAGGAATTGGGTAAGTTCGTCGGTTCGAAGAAGTGCAAGGACTGCCATGACATATCCTACGACGTCTGGAAGAAATCGGGCCATGCCAAGGCCTGGAAGACACTCAAGGATATCGACGTGCCAAGGAATTTCGATCCCGAGTGCATTAGTTGCCACGTGATCGGCTGGCACCCCACCGAGTACTTCCCCTACGAGTCGGGCTTCCTCAGCGAAGAAGAGACCCCCGAGATGATCAACGTGGGCTGTGAAGACTGCCACGGCCCGGGCGAGAAGCACGTTGCCGCCGAAATGGGCTCCGATGCAGCCCTCCAGGAAAAACTCCAGAAGGCCATGGTCGTCACCAAAGAGCAATCCCGGACCGACAAGACCCGCTGGTGCCTGAACTGCCACGACCTCGACAACAGCCCCGACTTCAACTTCGAGGAGTACTGGCCCAAGATCGAGCACTCCGAAGATATCTGGGAAGACGAGAAATAGACCGGTCCCAGCTCTCTCCAACTTAGAAACCCTCGCCCGTGCCCTTTCGGACGCCCGCGAGGGTTTTGTGATCTCCCCAGAGACCGCAGCGTTTGTTGTTGAGCCCCTCTTCACCGACGCGTACGGTGATTCGGGGCCGTCGGCAGCAACTCCCCCAGGTATTCGCAGACCAGAAACGCCACGTAGCCCAATCCGGGTAGCGGTGCCGCAGTGGCGAGCAGGCCAAGCGCCACGAACAACTCGGCTCCAAACCAGTAAGGCTCCACCTCGTCAGGAAGTCCCACATGGACGGCAACGTTCAGCGTGGCGATCGAGCCGAGCACAATTCCCGTTCCGTAGACCACAACACTCAAACGCCAGAGGAGTTTCCCGAGAAAGCTGAACTGCCCCGACGCCTCGCTGCCCGGGCTCGCGGGTGGAACCACGTTCACCCCGACAGCCCTCGGGTTCCAGGCCACGACGGCCGTAAACTGGCAAGGAACAAACACGGCCAGGCCCACAAAGGCGGGCCAGGCCGCCGACGTTGCCATGGCCAGGCCGGACAGGCCCATCAAACCGAGAAGCCCCGCGATCGTCATCGCTGCCGCCATGTTGTCGAGAGGGCCTGTCGCACACAGCGAGGCCTGGACATTGCAATCCAACCTCTCGACCACGCGGTAGACATGCCGCGATAGGTGCTGAACGAGCAGCAGGACGAGTGCCGCGCCCAGTGCCAACGGGAAACCGAGAGCCCCCAGTCCAAGGGAAGGTCCGGCGGCGCCCGCCAGAAATAAAAGTGCGACGATCGCCAGAAAGATACCGATTTGGCCACTGGTTTGAAAGAGAACCACCGTCGAGTAAACGAATCGGGCGTCGAATCCCCGTCGGGCCATGTCGCCGAGGGCATCCAGCGGATGCCGCAGGGGCCTCGGTTCGCCTTTCGGTTCCAGGAGCGGTGTTGCTTGGGGGGCCGGCTTCGGCTGCCGGGGTTCCACGGCGATCGTCACGGGAGTGGCCTGAACCGGCAGTTCGGCGGCGGCCATCGGCGGATCGGGAATCGCTTGGGCCGGCACTTCGCCTCCCGCCGGGGAATCGTCCGGCGCAACCTCCGGCTGAGCGAGGGGGGGCTCTTCTCCATTACCGTTTGCCTCAAAGAGTCCCTTGATCTTTCCCGCCGGAACCCACTCGACCATGCCCTCTCGCCACACGAGGTCTTCCTCGCGCAGTTCGCCTTCTTCGGCGAACTTCTTCAGTTCCACCGGCGAAACCGGCCCGCAAGGTTGGTCGTTCTTGGCGTAGAACCACTCGATCTGGGGCATAGACAGGCCGCGTTCGTAGAAACCGGGGTCGAAACATGTATGTCCTACTATCGTGAAAGGAAGCCGCAAGAAATGCAAGCGTCCAGGTGGGCCCTCCCTGGACTAACTGCTTGAAACGCAATCACTTCGGCCGATTGAGCGGGGTGGCCGACGATTACGTTTGGGGCGGGGTTGGCTGGCACGCAGAAAGAACAATGAAAATTCGGCGATAATTCGCGACAATGTGACTTGTCACAATCAGCCGTGCTCGCAATGGACGGCAGCTTGGCGGCTAGTCCGGATGTCGCAGATAACCGGCAACACTTCCGGGTGTGCGCTGCAATGAGGGACGCGAGTCGTCACGCTGGTTCGGTTGGCGACTATCCCCGGACGATCGACGACGTTTCGGTCGATCTGCCCGCGGACTGACGAGCCAAAAGAGCCGGAAGCGGTGAAAACGCCGCAAACAACCGTGGCATCGGACGGGGACAAAGATCGGTCGGAAGACCCAGATATGCCAGGGATCGGGAGAGCAACTCCGACGAAGCTCACGCGATTCACAGAAAGGGCATGTCATAGTCCCAACTCGAACGGAAAGAGGACTTTTCGCGGGATGGATTGGCCCGCAAGGGATGAGGCTGACGCGAGGTTTTCTTCTCGCCGGCTCATAGATTAGCATCGCACCGGGCCCATTGGCAAGCGGCGCTGGCGCACCAACGGCATATTTACGCTAGCGTGTGAGCGTTTGGTTGGAAAAGGTGGGGTAGCCGTCTGCAAAGCAGATGTGGACAGCGGACGGTGGCCGCGGAGGCGGTCCGAGGCCCTCTAACCGGAAATTGACACTCTGCCGCAAGAGCACATAGAATGGCTCTGCTCGGCCGCAACCCGTTGCGGTCACGGAGTCGGAAGCCGTCCGGCCACGCTGCGTTGGAGGGCTCTTTCATTGGATGCCGTTTTCTGGGAGAAGCCGCCGTGAAATTCCCGTTCGCACCCATATTTGCATGCCTTTCCGTCGTATTGTTTGCGATCCAGGCCAGCCCGTGCTGGGCCGCCGATCGCCCCAACGTCGTCCTCATCATGACGGACGACCAGGGCTATGGAGACCTGGGCGTTCACGGCAACCCGATCATCAAGACACCGGTCCTCGATCGCTTTGCGAAGGAGAGCGTCGAGATCGATCCCTTCTACGTGAGCCCCGTCTGCGCCCCCACCCGGGCGTCACTCATGACCGGCCGCTACAACTACCGCACCGGCGTGACCGACACCTGGCTGGGCCGGGCCATGATGCACGCCGACGAGACCACGATCGCCGAAGCGCTCCGCGGCGCCGGCTACCACACGGGCATCTTTGGCAAGTGGCACTTGGGCGACAGTTTCCCCATGCGTCCCATGGACCAGGGCTTTGAAGAATCGCTGGTCCATTCCGGCGGCGGCCTCTGCCAGCCCGCCGGCCCGCCCGACAACAGCTACTTCAATCCGTCCCTGCTCCATAACGGCGAGCGGATCCAAACGGAAGGTTACTGCTCCGACGTCTACGTCGATTATCTCCTCCAGTTCATTCGCAAGAACCGCAACGAGCCCTTCTTCGTCTACCTGCCCTTCAACTGTCCCCACAGCCCCTTTCAGGTGTCGGACGAGTACAAGAAGCCCTACGACGACCTGAACATGCAGCCCGACGACTTTCCCCAGCCGGGCCATCGCCGCAAGAATGTTCCTCAAAGCACGTCGGCCGTCTACGGGATGGTGCAGAACATCGACGATAACATGGCCCGGATTCTCAAGACGCTCGACGAACTCAACCTGGCTGAAAACACGATCGTGATCTTCCTGACCGACAATGGTCCCAACGGCATGCGTTACGACGCCGGCCTGAAGATGTGCAAGGGAAGCGTTTACGAGGGCGGCGTCCGCACGGCCTTCTATATTCGCTGGCCCGCTCGGCTCCAGCCCGGCCGGAAAGTCACCCAACCGGCAGCCCATATCGACGTCATGCCCACGCTCCTCGACGCCTGCGGCGTGGCTGCTCCTGAAAAAGTGGAATTCGACGGTCGGAGTTTCCTGCCCCTCGTGGAAGGCACCTCGAACACCTGGCCCGAGCGGACCCTGTTCTTTCAGTGGCACCGGGGCGACGCGCCCGTGCTCTACCGGAAGTTCTCCGCCCGATCCCCACGCTACAAACTCGTTCAGCCAAGCGACCGAACGCCGGAGAATGCCGATCCGGCCCAAGTGAAGTTCGAACTCTACGACCTCGAGAACGATCCGTTGGAAATGACCGACGTGGCTGCCGAAAAGCCCGGCGTCGTAGAAGATCTCCGCCGCCAATACGAGGCCTGGCTGGCCGACGTAAGTCGCGACCACGGCTACGATGCCCCGCCGATCTTCCTCGGCTCCGAAGCCGAGCCGCTTGTCGTGTTGACCCGCCAGGATTGGCGCGGCCCCGAGGCCAGTTGGGCCCCCAAAGGCCTGGGCTACTGGCACGTGGCGCTGCCTCGGGACGGCAAGTTCCGCGTAACCGTCGACCTGGATGCTCCGAAACAGCCGGCCGTGGTCAAGCTGAAGATCCAAGGCGATGAGAAAGAAATCTCCCTGGCTCCGGGCAGAAATCCGGGCACCGACACTCCCGCCCCCTACGGCCTTCCGAAGAACGGCGTCCGCCTCGTCTTCCCCAAAATTGCCCTCCAGGCCAGCACTGCCGAGCGGCTCGAAGTCGAGATCAAGGAAGCAGGCGTAGAGAAACCCTACGGCGCCCGCTACGTCTACGTCGAACGAGTTGACTAACCAAAGCGGAAAGCTGAAAGCGGAGAGCGGACGTTAGCAACCCCACTGCTCACTGCTCACTGCTCACTGCTCACTGCTCACTGCTCACTGCTCACTGCTCACTGCTCACTGCTCCCCATGCCTACTGTTCCTCCCTTAATCTCCGGCGGCGTGATGCTGACGTATCGTTGTACGAACGCGTGCAAGCATTGCGCCTACCTCTGTTCGCCCGGCCGAGCGGATTATTTCATGCCGGAGGAGAGGATCGATCGCACCTTCGCGGCCCTGGCTCGCGAGCCCTCCTTGCACGGCGTCCACCTGGCCGGCGGCGAGGCGACCCTGGACTGGGACCGGCTCGAGTACGCCTTGCATTCGGCCGCTCGCCATGGTGTGACCGTCGATTACCTGGAAACGAACGTGGCCTGGTGCGACGACATGGAAACGGCGCGCCGCGGCTTCGAGCGGTTGCGCCAAGCCAGTTTGAACGCGGTTCTTATCAGTGCCTCCCTGTTCCACAACGAGTTCACGCCCCTTGAGAAGACCAAGGCGGGCATCCGGGCGGCGGGGGAGGTTTTTGGACGGTACGGTGTGATCGTCTGGACCCCGGAAGTACTCCAACTCATGGAGGGCCTTGATCCGCAGAAACCCCATCCGCTCCGGCGGTCGTGCGAATTGCTTGGCCTCGATCCGGAGCAGGGCGACCTCTGGCGGGTCCACAACTACCTCACGCCCGGCGGACGAACCACCGAGAAACTGACCGCGGGCGTCGAGCGGCTACCAGCCGAGCGGTTTGCGGGCCAGTCGTGCCAGTCCACGCTGGATCGCACGAGCCATTTCCACATCGACCCCTACGGCAACCTGTTCACGGGCCACTGCCCGGGAATCGCCGTGGGCACGATCGAGAACTTCCACCCCGAGATCACGCCGGAGTCGGCCCCGGTCTCCAGCCAACTTCGGCGGGGCGGTCCCCATGCCCTGTGGAAGGAGTTGGCGTCCGACTTCCTGCCCGACCCGGAGGGCTACATTAGCCGTTGCCATTTGTGTCTGGACGTGCGACGTCACCTGCGCCGCCAGGGCAACGGCTTCGACGAACTCTGCCCCGACGATTTTTACGACTAAGGACTGCGGATGATTCGTGACGAAGCGTTGGCCTTTTTGAAGTCGCAGGGCGCCAAGTCCGGCGAGACGGCCCTGTTCAGTTGGTTTCAGTTCCGATTGACGGAAACCGACGGCGAATTGGACCTCGAAACCCTCGACTTCAAGGAGATGGCCTCCTATACGAGAGATTTCGAGTTGGTCGACCGCATTCACGCCGCCCAGGTCCAGGTGCTTCAGCAGCAACAGGTCGAGCCCGAATTCTGCAACCTACGCCAGTGCGCTATGTGCTCCAAGTCTTACGCGGCCGGTTCGCCCCGGGCCTTCCTGCACCGGATCACGCCGGCCCACGAGGCCGAAGCCGGCTGGTACGTGGGCGTCATCGACGATCCTCTCGACGTCGACGATCGCCAGAACCTGAGCGTGAAGAGCCTCTACGAGATCTGCCTCCGTGATCGCCGCTTCCTTCCCTACTGGCTCCTCCCGCCCGGCTTCCGCATCGTGTTTGAAGGCAAACAGCCCGAAGTGCAACGAGACCCCACGTAGCTTGGCTCTCTGAGCCGAGACTTATTCGTAGGTTGGCTCTCCCGAGCCGACCCTGACGTAAAAACCGACTCTATAATCCAGAACTCCGCTCCGCGTGATTGGACGACCCGCACACGAACTGGTAGACGAGTGATTTTACCAGCCACGACTCGGAGAGTCATGCTACACTTCCGAACCCCGAACCCTGCCCCCTAACAACTGACGATGCCTCCCCGCCAGCGATTTCTTGACGCCCTGTCGCGACGCCTGACTGTGGATCGTCCGGTCTTCGGCACGGGCACGTCGATTGTGTGCCAGGAGTTGATGGATCGGGTGGGGGCCTGGTTTCCGGAAGGCCATTTGGACGCCGAGAAAATGGCGGCCCTGGCCATGGCGGGCCATACGGAACTGGGCTTCGACGTCGTCATGCCGCTGTTCTCCGTGTGCCACGAAGCGGCGGCCATGGGGTGCCGGGTCGACTGGGGATCGTCCGACCGCATGCCCGAGAGCGGGCCGCCATTGTTCAAGCACTCGTCGGACATCCGCATCCCGGACGATCTGCTCGCTCGGCCGGCGTGCCAGGTGCCGCTGACGGCGATTCGCCTGTTGAAGCAGCGCCTTGGCGACGACGCGGCCGTGTGCGGCAAGGTATTTGGTCCCTGGACCCAGGGCTACCATTTGTTCGGAGTCGAGAACTTCCTCATCGGTACCCTCGACGATCCCGACGACACGCGGCGGATTTTGGACAAGCTCATGGCGGTAACCATCCGTTTCGCCAACGCCCAGATCGAGGCCGGTGCCGACTGCCTGCTTCTGGCCGATCATGCCACTCGGGACCTTTGCAGTCCCAAGGCCTATTCCGGATTCCTGCAAGAGGTGCATTCGCAGTTGGCGGAAGCGATTCCCAGTCCCCTGATCCTCCACATCTGCGGCAACACGAGCGACCGCATCGGCATGATTGCTCAAACAGGTCTTGACTGCTTTCATTGGGACACGAAGACGGGCTCGCCCGAGTACGTGCGCGGGCTGGCCGGCGATCGGCTTTCTCTCATAGGCGGCATCAGCAACTTCAAACTGCTCCAAGGAACGCCTGAGCAAATCCGAGCTGACGCCGAAGCGGCCCACTCCGCCGGCATCGACATCGTGGGCCCCGAATGCGCGATCCCGATGACGACGCCGTTGGCGAATCTAAGGGCGGTGGCGAGGGCGTAGCATTCTGCTCACCGTTTTCCAGGAGCAACGAAAATGTACTGTCAACCGATCGCTCGCCGCGTCTTGTTCATCCTCCTTGTCGTGTGCTTTGCGTTTGCCGCCCATGCCGTTTCCGTGGGGGCGGAGGAACGAGAGGATCGCCCGGAACGGTTGCGCTACCGGGGCCAACCATTGGTCGAGATACCGGACGCCGATGACCCGATTCCCTACGAGGAGATCATCTGGCCGTGGGAGATGAGACTGGGCGATATTGGCTGGGGGCAGGCGAGAGCAAGTGCCTACGATCGAATGAGGGCGTGGGGAAACGATCACCCCGGCAAGGAGGTTCGGCTCAGCGTGTCCACCCAATACGGGCCGGAGGCGAGGTTCCTGGCGACTCAACAGAACGCTCGCATCATCAAGTTGACGACGAACGACGCGGCCGTGCTCGATCAACTCAAGTTCTTCCCCGAGGTCCTGGAACTGAGAGTCACCTTGGATGTTGCGATCGACGATGCGCTGGAGGTCCTCCGATACTGCCCGCATCTCACCAAGCTGGAAGTCTGGAGCATGGACCACCCCCCGGTTTTCAAGCGTCTGCCGATTTCGGAGAAGAGCCTCGCTGCGATCGGGACGCTCAAACGATTGCGGTTTCTGCGCTTTGTCGGCATCGACATCGCCGACGACGAGTTCAGCCGTCTCAAGGGGATGGAGAACGTGCTGTATCTCGAAGCGTCGCACCTGGCAATCACGTCGCGTTCGTTCCAGACGATCGCCACCTGGCCGCGAATTCGCTACGTGAAGCTCTACGGCCTCGACTTCGATCAGGTCCCGACCGAGGCGACGCTGGACTCGGTCGATTCGCTCGTCGAACGGGTCGACTTGCTCATTACGAACTCCGGCGATACGGAAGAGCCGGAGACACGCATTCACCCGTCCCTCGAACCGCATTTTTCGAAGAAACGCGCCGATTCGGACGGAGCGGGGGACAATTCGAGATGATCGGGAGAAGGGCATGGCTTGGGCGAAGGCCAGGGCATGCCTATTTCGAGTGAGAGAAGTCCCAAACGCCAAGGAAGCAGTTCCGTGGACCGACGCCATCGTGCGTCTTTGGGGCGACAAGGCCTTCAGCCACAGGCGCCAGGCAGGCTCGTCTTGTGGTGATCGATCTTGCCTTTACCGGGCCGGCCAGAGCAGTTCGGTTCGCTCCGCCTTCGGATCAAACCCTGGGATTCTCTCGATCAGGCGCTCATAGGCCGGCTCATCGTAGGCCAGAGCCGCTTGCCGGAACAGGGGATAGAGGGCGTCGGGGTGCACGCCGCCGATCTGCTCATGTTCCCACTTCCCTTCTCCCGAGGCGAAGGGGGCCAGCCAGTCGAGCGCCTTGCGGATCGAACGTCCGTCTTCCGTTTGGAAGTTCCACAGGTCGACATCGACCTGCTCGCCGAGCGTGGCCAAAGTAAACATGCCGCGGAGATTCATCGTGCTGTAGCCGAACGACTTGGTCCGGGCCAGTTCGTGAGGTTGGCGCCCGTCCGGTTCGATCTGCCGTGCGATCCGTTTCTCGGCCGCCTCGCGGAGAACGCGTCGGGCCAGGTCGTCGCGGCCGACGAAGAGGGCGAAACTGGCCACCTGGGCGTCGTACCAGGTGCCGTGGTTATTCTTGGTGGCCGCTTCGTCCCGTCCGTAACGGCTTTCGAGCATCCAATCGAGAAACTCGCCGAACCAGGCTTGCAGTGCGGCCTGGTCCTCTTCCGTCCAGGCAGGCGAACCCTTCAGCATGCCAACCGCGTCGACGATGCCGATCAAGGAGGACGTTTCGATCAATCCGATGCCGCGACCGCTGCAGCGTCCGGGAATGGCCTGCCCGTACTGCAAGTTGGGGTTCATCCGGGTCTCGTTGTCGAGAAACCACGTGCGGAGTAGCCGGGCCGCGTGCTCCCCATAGGCAGGTTCGTCCGTCAGGTAGTAGGCCAGGGCGAGCGTTTTGACGCCCTTGGTCATCGCCTTGAGCGGAACCGGATCGTGATCGTGGTACTCGGGGTTCACTCGCCCGTCGCGACGAATGTAGGGCAGGCCGTCTTCCTTCTTCGGGTCGGGCCACCAATAGGGGCCCACGCTCATGTAGTCGTGCTTATCACCGCTTGGGGGGACCGGCCCCGCCTCGGTGACGGAAAAGGGACCTTCCTTCAAGGCTGCATCGGCCTCTTTCCGGAGATGTTCGGCGGCCGGCGTCAGGCGGGAATCACCCTCGGCCAGCCTCGCTTTGACGGCCGCAAGATCCTCGGCGTCGAGGGCAAACACGCGCAGCGATTGCTCGGCCGAGGCGGGGCGAGCCGCGACGACTAGAAGGACAAACAAAGGAATCCAGTCAGGCAGCCTCATGCGATGATCCTCCAGTCTCGGGCAAAATGGACATTCTAATCGGTCATCGGAGGGGATGCGACTAATGACGACGCAAACGTCTTCCTGGAGGTCATCGGGGGGCTCGGCAATTCAGAAGATCGCGTAGATCCAGGGAAGTGCTGTCGTGCTTGAGAGGAACACGAGGACGCCGAACAGAGCGATTGTGATCAGGATGGGAACAAGCCACCATTTCTTGTTGTGGACCAGAAAATCCAGGAACTCCCTCAGCAAGCCCGGTTGAGGCTGCTCGGCTTGGCGTTGGAAATCGTCGGAAGGCGGGTCGGAATCGTGACGCTCGTCGGACATGGAAAACGCCTGTTCGCAGGAGGGGCGTTGGAAGGGCCAGGAGACGGGGGGACGTTTAGTTGCTGGACTCAGAATTGACGAAAGTAACGCTCCGGATCAGTTGGCGGTTCTCGTTCGATCCAGTAGGTGTCCGCGCCGGGCTCAAAACCTCGCTGAAGGGGATCGTAGCCTCGGAAACGCAGGAGCAGGCCGATGGGCGTCAGCACTCCATAGTATATCACGGCGAGAACGACATAGGACACGACGATCCCGATCGGCAACGCCGCATAGGCACTCGCCAGATAGGTCCATCGGAGAAACCCCGGCACTGCGAGGCCGATGCAGGGGACGATAACGGCCAGGACCCAGCAGACAGACCGCAACGACACGTCACCCATTTGCAGGGGAAACAGCCAGCCCACCAACCCCAGGCTGAGGAGCCATCCTACAGCGAAGATCGCCAAGTGGCGTCGGGAGGGATTCTGGTTGATTCGTATGAGCGACATGGTCAAGCGGACAAAATTGACGCGTCCCGGGCGGGGGGCCTCGAGACTGGATCGTTCAGAACGCTGCCAGTATGGCTTGGCGAGCACGGCCAGGCAAGCGGTTGATTGAGCCATCTCCAGCGAGATCGAACGAGCCGGCCCCTGTCCTTTGGGGCCCTGTCTGACGTCACAGTCCCTGGAAAGCTGCGGGGACTGTGCTGCTAAATTCTCGTGAAGTTCCGCTCAGACGCGGTTTTCCGGTAGAGGCGACAATGACACGCTGGTATAATACAGGGCTCGATGGTTCTAAGAGGGCCCTAATACAGCAAGGAAGTCTCCCACGGATGTGGAAGGCACCCAACCAATCGCTTTGTTGGCGGCTCTGAGAGGGGCAAAGAGAGGGCAATTTTCTTCTAACAGGCGGGAAATGGACGTCGCCAACCCCTACGCGTCCAAGGATCCCATCCACGGTTTGAAACGGCTATGCGAAACTCACTGGCAAACTTGCGAAACATCGGCATCTCGGCTCATATCGACTCCGGGAAGACAACCCTGAGCGAACGTATCCTCTTCTATGCGGGGCGAATCCATCGTGTCCAGGAAGTCCGCGGCGAAGGCGCCACGATGGACCACATGGAACTGGAGAAGGAACGCGGGATCACCATCACCAGTGCAGCCACCTCCGTCCAGTGGGGCGATACCCGGATCAACCTGATCGACACCCCGGGTCACGTTGATTTCACCGTGGAAGTGGAACGCAGCCTCCGGGTCCTCGACGGCGCCGTGCTCGTTCTCTGCGCCGTGGGCGGCGTCCAGGCCCAGTCGATCACCATCGACCGCCAGATGCAGCGCTACCATGTGCCCCGCGTCGCCTTCATCAACAAGATGGATCGCACGGGCGCCAATCCGGACGCCGTCGTCAAGCAGCTCCGCGAGAAGCTCGGCTGCGACGCCGTTCTCATGCAGCGTCCCATCGGAGCGGAACACAATTTCGAGGGCGTCGTCGACCTCGTCGCCAATCAGGCTGTCTACTTTGACGGCGAGTGTGGCGAGAAACTGCGTCGCGAAGACGTGCCCGAGGACCTGCGCGACGAAATCGCCCATGCCCGGCAGGAAATGCTCGAAGCCTTGGCTATGTTCAGCGATGAACTGATGGAACTGCTCCTGGCGGAAGAAGAGGTTCCGGAAGAACTGGTCCACGAGGTGATCCGCTCCGCCGTCCAGGGCGAGCAGTTCACGCCGGTCTTCCTGGGAACGGCCTATCGCAATAAGGGCGTCCAGCCCCTGCTCGATGCGATCGACCGCTACCTGCCGTCGCCGCTCGATCGCGAGTATCACGCCTTCGCCCACGACGACAGCGAGACCCAGATCGAGCTTACCGCCTCGCCCGACGAGCCGACCGTCGCCATGGCCTTCAAGATCGTCGAGGATCCTTACGGAGCCCTCACGTTCATGCGGATTTACCAGGGCAAGTTCGTCAAAGGCGAGATGTACTACAACCAGCGCAGCGGGCGCAAGGAACGGTTCAGCCGCATCGTCCGCATGCACGCAGACCAGCGTGAGGATGTGGACGAGGCCGTCGCCGGCGACATTGTGGCAGTCCTCGGCGTCGACTGCGCCAGCGGCGACACCTACGCCTCGAAGTACCCCTGTTGCACGTTGCAGAGCATGTTCGTGCCCGAACCCGTCATCCAGATGGCCATCTCGCCCACCGATCGCGACGGCGCCGACCGGCTGTCGAAGGCCCTCCACCGTTTCCGCCGCGAAGATCCCACGCTTCGTGTCTCGTCCGACGAAGAAACCGGCGAGACCCTCATCGCCGGCATGGGCGAGCTGCACCTGGAAGTCTACGTTGAGCGCATCCTCCGCGAACATAAGGTTCACGTCGAGGTGGGCCAGCCCAAGGTCAACTACCGCGAGGCCCCCACTCGCGAAACGGCCTTTGATATTCGCCACAAAAAGCAGACCGGCGGCTCGGGCCAATTCGCCCATATCAAGGGCAAGATGATGCCCCTGGACGAATCGCACGACGAGGTCTTCCTGTTCGAAGAGAAGATCACCGGTGGCCGCATTCCCAAGCAGTACATTCCCGCGGTGGAAAAGGGATTTCGCGGCGGGATCGTCAAGGGCCCCGTGGCGGGCTACCCCGTGGTCGGACTGCACGTGTTGCTCGAAGACGGAGCCTACCACGAGGTCGACAGCTCCGATCTGGCCTTCCAGACGGCGGCCGCCACGGCCATGCGAGAGGTCTTCAGCAAGACGAAGCCCGTCCTGCTGGAGCCGGTCATGAACGTGGAAATCGAGTGCCCCAGCGACTTCCAAGGCTCCGTCGTGGGCGACCTGACCTCTCGCCGAGGTATGGTGACTGCGACCGAAGTCAACGGTGTCACCGCGAGGATCGAAGGCGAAGTCCCCCTGGCCGAGACCTTCGGCTACTCCACCGACCTGCGCAGCATGACCCAGGGACAGGGCACCTTCACCCTGGAATTCGCCCGCTACCGCCGACTTCCGCCGAGCATCGAGCGGGAAGTCATCGCGGCGAGGAAGAAAACTCCCGTCGCCGGCGGCGTTTGAGGGAACCCGGGTCAGAGTAGCCGGGCTCTTGAATCGACCAGCTCACATCAGGTAGCCCAATCGCAGGGACCGCCGAGTTAGCCCGGCTCTTTGCCTCCCTCACCACCGACCCCAAAAGCCCGGCTGCAAATCTGCCGGTCCATGTCGCTACACCGCTTTTTGGGGAACCAACGGCAGCAGCCGGGCAGAGTCGGGATAGCCGGGCTCTTGAATCGACCACCTCACATCAGGTAGCCCAATCACAGGGATCGCCGAGTTAGCCCGGCTCTTTGTCTCCATCATCACCGACCCCAAAAGCCCGGCTGCAAATCTGCCGGTCCATGTCGCTGCAACGCTTTTTGGGGAACCAACGGCAGCAGCCGGGCTGAGTCGGGATAGCCGGGCTCTTGAATCGACCACCTCACATCAGGTAGCCCAATCGCAGGGATCGCCGAGTTAGCCCGGCTCTTTGCCTCCCTCACCACCGACCCCAAAAGCCCGGCTGCAGGCGCCCCGTTCCCGCCGCATCGGCATCCTCTCGCCAAACCAACGGTAGCAGCCGGGCTGAAACGCTCGAACCTGCGGCCTTGTTTCCGGGTCCTGCTTGGCAGATACTGGAGGGGGCCGCTGTCTGAACGACGATCCGCGTCCGGACGGCTGCCGCCCCTAACCTCCTGCCCGGCAAAGACTTCGAAGACGTCTTTGGGCCATCACTCCCCCGCAAACACGACGCCTTGGCAATGATCGCGATTATCGACTACGGGATGGGCAACCTTCGCAGTGTGCAGAAGGGGTTCGAAAAAGTCGGCCACCAGGCCCTCGTCACGCGGGATCGCGACGAGGTCAAGAAGGCTGACAAGGTCGTCTTGCCCGGGGTCGGCGCCATGGAAGACGCCATCGCCGAACTGAATCGCCTGGGGCTGACCAACTCGATCCTCCAGGCCATCGACTCGGGCAAGCCGTTCCTGGGCATCTGCCTGGGCCTGCAGTTGCTGTTCGAGCGGAGCTACGAGAACGGCGAACACGCCGGATTGGGTGTGCTGAAAGGCGAGGTGGTCCGTTTCAACCTTCCTCCCGAGTACAGCGTTCCCCACATGGGCTGGAACCAGGCCATTATTCGCCGCCGCCCGCCCATTCTGGAAGGGATCGAAGAGGGGACGCACTTCTATTTCGTCCACTCCTACTACGTGGTGCCCGAGGATCCGGAAGTCGTGGCGGTCGAGGCCGACTACCACAAGCCCTTCTGCGCCATGGTCTGGCGCGACAATCTCTACGCCACCCAGTTCCACCCCGAAAAGAGCCAGGCCAACGGTCTGAAGATCCTCAAGAACTTCGCGGAACTGTGAACCTCGTCGCCGTTCGCTCCGCCGAACGGGCGCACAAGTAGCGGTGGCATCCTTGCCGCCGCCCCGTCGGGCCAACACGATCATTGTCACGGCTCCTCGGCGCTGGATTCTCCGAAGCGACTGATCGCAGTTTCTTCTCTTTTCGGCGCCGGGTCGAACCATTCCCGATCGACAATCCGGCAATGGGGAAGACGCTTTCGAAGCTCACGCACCCCTTTGTTGCTGATGCACATTCCCGACACGTACAGCACTTCCAGTTGTTGCATTCTTGCCAGCGTGTCAACGCTATCGTCGGTAATCTGCGGGCTTGTGATTTTTAGTTCCGTGAGCTTGGGGAGACGCAGAAGCTGCTCAAGCCCAGCATCGGTAATTGCAGTATCCCAAAGCATCAAGCTCTCCAGTTCGGGGAGTTTTGTCAGGTGCGCTAGCCCATCGTCAGTGATGCGATGGCCGCCGATTCCTCCAGCGTCTGCCGGGCTGAGCGTAAGGCTCTCCGCGATGGTATCGTTGGTGAGGTAGCGAAGCGACCGAAGCTGAGCGATGTGACTCAGCTTCTCGTCGTCAAGATCGGTGAACTTCATCCGAACAAACCAAACTCGACGGAAGTGGTGCTCTCCAATCAGGGCCCGAAACCACTTTGGAATCCGAGGCGGAACGTCGCCCTTGGCCCCGGTCTGCGGATCGAGTTCGTCGTCGAAGTGATATTCGACCCACGCCGGTTCGAGTGCTTCTATGGCCGCCTTCTCCCGCCAACCTGGCGTCAAAGCCAGACCCAACAAGATCGCGAGTCCTGCCATCAGGAGAAACGCGGTCCGCAACCGAAATTGCAGGAGGCGGCGGAAAGGCCAGCGGGAGCATCGCGGGACCATGGTTTCTTATTCCGGTCCTCGGGGCAGGGGTGAACACCACCCGCATGATAGCCGACCGATATGGAAAGGAGAACAGCGAAGCCTGAGCATCGCATGTTCAGACGGACGGGGTGGAACGGGGCGAGGGTCGCCATGTACGGGTTTCTTGACGTTCCGGCGCTCATCACGGCGGAGCGTGATGGCTACTATGGTGGGTTGGCAGCTCTCGTCGCCACTGGACACACTACCTTGCAAACCACCCTTAACTGTGTCATATTACGCGTTTCGTCCGTCGTCAGCCCTGCCCGTCTGAGAGGCCCGGGAGTGGAAATCTGGCCTGCAATCGATCTTCGTGGCGGTCAATGCGTACGCCTCCGTCAGGGGGATTACGCACAGGAAACCGTGTTTGGCAACGATCCGTCCGCCATGGCGCAGAAATGGGCCGATATGGGAGCCCAGCACCTCCACTTGGTGGACTTGGACGCGGCCAAGGACGGGAGTTCGGCCAACCTGCCGAGCGTTCGCGCCATCACCGACGCCGTGAGCATCCCCTGCGAGTTGGGGGGAGGCGTGCGAAGTCGGGACAAAATTCGGGAACTCCTCGAGCTGGGCCTGGCCCGACTGGTGGTCGGCACCCGAGCGTTGAAAGAGCCCGATTGGTTTCGCGCGGCCTGCCGGGAGTTTCCCGGGCGTCTGGTCCTGGGGGTCGATGCTCGTGGCGGCATGGTTGCCACCGACGGATGGCTCGAAACGAGCGAAACCTCGGCGATCGATCTGGCTCACCAGTTCGACGGCGAGCCCCTGGCGGCGATCGTCTATACCGACATCGCCACCGACGGGATGATGGCCGGGCCCAATGTGGAAGCCATGGCCGAGATGCAGCGGTCCGTCGACGTGCCCGTGGTTGCCTCGGGCGGCGTGACGACCGCCGACGACGTGCGGCGACTGATGGAGGCTGGACTGGCTGCCTGCATCATTGGTCGCGCCCTGTACGAAGGAACGATCGACCTGGGAGAGGCACTGCGAATCGCCGGCGAGTAGCCATCGCTTTTCGTCTTGGTGTGTGCCGTCGGGTCATTGGTTTTCGTACAGGTTAAAGCCTGGACTCCAACGGAGACAAACGCCGCGTCACGCCGCGGCAACACCGGAAGAATACATCGTAGCACTCCTGTGATTGCTGAACGGCGACACGGGATCGCTCCTTTGAAACACGGACAATCAAGTTGAACTAAGAGGGAATCAGTCGATGGCGAAGTACAAAGTCGAGGACATCCGCAATATCGCGCTCTGTGGTCACGGGTCGGCTGGAAAAACAACGCTCGTCGACACGATCCTCAACAAGACGGGTACCCTCAACCGCCAGGGCAGCGTCGACGACGGAACGAGCATCTGCGATTTTGACGAGGAAGAGAAGCACCACAAGTACACGATCGAAGCCACGGTCACGCATTTTGAGCACGCCGGCAAGCGATTCAACATGATTGACACGCCGGGTTATCCCGACTTCCTGGGCCAGACGATCGGCGCCCTTTACGGGGTCGACACGGCCGCGGTCGTGATCAACGCAGCCTCGGGAATCGAGGTCAATACGCGCCGGGTGTTCGCCGAAGCCAAGACGATTGGCCTGGGCCGGATCGTCGTCATCAACAAGCTCGATTCGGAGAACATCGATTTCCCGGCCCTCGTCGAGTCGATCCAGGAAGTCTTCGGCGCGGAGTGCGTTTTACTGAACGTGCCGATCGGTCTGGGCAGCGATTTCTCCGGTGTGGCCAGCACTCTCACGCCTCCCGACGATACCTCCGGCGCCGTCGTCGATCCGGCTGAGATCAACGAGTCGCTCATCGAGTCGATCGTCATGGCCGACGAGGAGATGATGGAGGCCTACCTGGAAGGCAACATGCCTAGCCAGGAGCAACTCTCCAAGCTGCTCGTGCAGGCCGTTGCTGACGGAAGCCTGGTGCCGATCGTGTGTGCCTCAGGCAAGACGGGCGCCGGCCTGACCGATCTGCTCGACGCCCTGGCCATGTGCGCCCTTCCGCCGGACGTGATCGTCAGGACGGCCAAGGACGCCGACGGCAATGACGTGGAGGTCAAGGCCGATCCGAACGGCCCGCTGGTCGCCCAGGTCTTCAAGACACGTATCGACCCCTTCGTTCAGAAGCTCAGCTTCATCCGGGTCTATTCGGGCACCCTCAAGAAGGACAGCACCGTGGCGGCCGTGGGGGCACGCAAGGGCCTCAAGATCGCCCAACTGCTCGAAGTCCAGGCCAACGAAACCGATCCGGTCGACGAAGCCATCGCCGGCTCGATCGTGGCCGTCGTCAAAATGGAAGACCTGCACACCGGGATGACTCTGGGCGAGGTGACCATGCCGGCACTCAAGTTCCCCACTCCCATGGTCGGCCTGGCTGTCACGCCCAAGAGCCGCAACGACCAGACCAAACTCTCCGGAGCCCTGCAGAAGGTCGTCGAAGAAGATCCGACCTTCCACCGCGAACTCGACATGCAGACCAAGGAAACGGTCATTACCGGCATGAGCGAACTGCATCTGCAGATCCTCCAGGAACGCCTCAAGCGGCGTGACAAGGTGGAAGTCGACACCAAACCGCCCAAGATCCCCTACCGCGAGACCATCCAGTCCAACGCCGAAGGCAGCTATCGCCACAAGAAGCAGAGCGGGGGCAGCGGCCAGTTCGCCGAAGTCCACATCCGCATGTATCCGCTTCCATCGGGCACGGACATCGAGGAGTATGCCACCAAGGCGCGATTCCCCTCGATGAAGGAACCCCACTACGACGAAGCCAACAACTTCCTCTGGATCGACTCGATCGTAGGCGGCACGATCCCGGGCAACTTCATGCCGGCCGTGGAAAAGGGCTTCAAGGATCGACTGGAGCGGGGCGTCATCGCCGGCTATCGCGTCCAGAACGTGTGCGTCGAGGTTCACTTCGGCAAGGACCATCCGGTCGACAGCAACGAGCAGGCCTTCAAGACGGCTTCGTCCATGGCCTTCCGCAACGTCTTCCAGACGGCCAAGCCGGCCCTGTTGGAACCCATCGTCAAGATCGAGGTGACCGTGCCTTCCGACAAGGTGGGCGACATCAACAGCGACATGTCCAGCCGCCGCGGACGTCCCCTCGGCATGGACTCGGCGGGCGGCGGCATGCAGACGGTTAGCGCCGAGGTCCCCCTGGCCGAGGTCATGACCTACAACCGCACGCTGGCCAGCGTGACCGGCGGACAGGGCAGCTACACGATCGAGTTCAGCCACTACGACGTGGTGCCGCCGAACGTCCAGCAGGACATCATCAAGGCCGCCCAGGTCAAGGAAGAGGAAGACTAGGTTCCGCCTGGCCCCAGCCCGGCTGCTACCGTCTGCACAGCCCCAAGCATCGCCAAGCCCGGTTGCCATGGCAGCGTTGGGGTAGAAAACGCAACGCGTGTCTCTCATGGCCACGTGAAGAAGCCGGGCTGAGCCGGGGTGTTTCGCTCACGCTTTGACTTTGAACCTGGTGACCAGGCTGCGAAGTTCCGTTGCTTGGGATCCGAGGGCCTCGCTGCTGGAAGCCATTTCTTCGCTCCCTGTGGCCGTCTGTTCGGTGACTTCGGCAATGCCGTGGATGGCCTTGGTGACCTCCTGGGCGTGCGAGGCTTGCTGGACCGTTGCCGAGGCAATCTGTTCGATCTTGGACGCGGTGGCCTCAACGCCTTCGATGATCCGTTTGAGGGCTTCGCCCGTTTCGTCGCTGAGTTGCGCTCCTTGCTCGACCTGGGTCGTGGATTCCTGGATCAGTCCGGTGATTTCGCCGGCAGCCTGATTGGAGCGTTCCGCCAGCTTGCGGACTTCGTCCGCCACCACGGCAAAGCCCATTCCGTGTTCCCCGGCCCGGGCGGCTTCGATGGCCGCGTTGAGGGCAAGCAAATTCGTTTGGCCGGCAATTTCCGAAATCACTCGAATGATCTCTGCAATCTGGCTGGAACTGGTCCGAATGTTCTCCATCGCTTCGATCGACTTGCGCACCGCGTCGCCTCCCTGGACAGCCAACTCGCTGGTTTCCTGAGCCACCTGGTTGGCCTCCCCGGCGTTGTCCTTGACGGCGTCGACCGACCGGCTCAGTTCTTCCACGAGGGCGCCGATTTCTTCCACGCTGGCGCTCTGGCTTTGCGCCCCCTGGGCGAGAGTTTGCGAGCCCGTGGCAA
This sequence comes from Thermoguttaceae bacterium, assembly GCA_963674575.2. GTDB lineage: Bacteria > Planctomycetota > Planctomycetia > Pirellulales > Thermoguttaceae > JAAYAY01. The sequence continues at coordinate 14,002 of CAXXQT010000003.1, read as the reverse complement.
TCGTGCGGGAAGCCACCTGGAATCGCTCGGCCCCGCTGGCCACCTGCCCGATGACGCCGGAAAGATCCAGCAGCATGTGGCGAATCCCTTCGGCCAATTCGTCAACCGCTTCGTCTCCGGCCACCTCCACGTCGTGCGTAAGATCGCCTTCCGCGGCGGCGGCAACGACCTGGAGAAGTTGGTCCACCTTCTGACGCAATTCCTCGGCGTGCCAGCGATCCTGTTCCGCCTGCTCCCGTTCTCGGGCGGCCCGCTCTTCTTCCTTCAGGCGTTCTTCTTCTCGTCGCGCCTTTTCTCGCTGAGATTCCTCTTCCTGGCGTTGCCGCTGCTCCTCGGCCTGGAGTCGCTCGGCCTCGGCTCGCTCCTGTTGCATTTGCTGCTCGCGTTCCGCCGCGTCCTTGACCTCCTGCATCGCCTGAGCGACGGCATCGATTGCCGTATTCAAGGAGTTTGCCATGCGCCCGATTTCGTCTCGGCTCTGCAGGTCAACCTTCTGGGAGTAGTCCCCCCCGGCAACCGTATCGAGGACCTGTCCCACTTTGAGCACCGGCGCCGCAATCGATCGCGAAACCCAGAGCGCAAATACCGCGATCAGCACGACGGCAATTCCCGCCATCCAGAGCGTGGCATTGCGAATGCCGGCCTTTTCCTGGGCAGCATATTCCGCCATGGTTTCGATCGGAGCAAGTGCTTCGGCCTGCTCGATCTCGGCCAGAAGCGCCCAATGTGTGCCGAAGACATTGACCGGGGTGTAGGCACTGAGCACGGGAGTGCCATCGGGGGCTGCGACGACCTCGCAGCCGGACTGCCCACGCAAGGCCGCTGCCGATGCTGCCGTGTCGGCTCCGTTCTCTTCGACGCTGCCCGCAAACGACGCGGCAACGGTGTGGCCCTCCGGGTCCCGGTAGGAATCGGAACGCATACGCAGGTCGGAGCCGACCAGGTAGGTCTCTCCGGTCTTGCCCATTCCCGAGCGGATCCCCATGATCGCATTGATATCATCCAGAGAGATCTGCACGGCCACGACGCACTGGGCGACACCTTCGCTTACGATCGGAGAGGCGACGAAGGCGGCCGGCGCTCCGTTGCTCGGAGCGTACGGGGCGAAATCGGCGAACCCCAATTGTCCGCTGTCAACCACCTGGCGAACCAGCGTGCCGAGGTTGCTGTCCTTGTACGGCCCTGTCAGGAGATTCGTCTGATAGTCGGGCTCTCGGCACACGGTGTAGAAGCAATATCCGTCGGGGTTGATGAGAAACAGGTCGTAGTAGCCGTAGAGTTCCTTGTACTTCGTGAAGAAGTCCTCGGTTTCCCCTTCCACCTGCGGGCAGAAGGCCTCGGCCACATCGATCTCCGCCAGAATGGCCCACGTGAACTTGCCCACTTGGATCGGGGCATAGGCCGAAAGGACAGGGTTGCCGTTGTAGTCGATGACGACGTTGGCCCCGGTTTTCCCGGAGAGGGCCGCCTTGCTGGCCGCCGTTTCCACCGAACCGCTCTTGGGGACCCGGAACGAGGCCTGGACCGAATGATGTTCGGGATCCAGAAACGAGTCGGAACGCATGAGTCCGTCCGGCCCGACCAGGTAAGTTTCACCCGTCTTGCCGAGTCCCGCACGCTCTCCCATGATCGTGTTCAGCCGATCGATCGGCATCTGGAACATGGCCACGCCGATTTTCTCGTCGCCATCGTAGATGGGCGATGCGATGAAACTGGCAGGCGCCTCGTAGGAAGGCGTGTATTGGGCGTAGTCAACGAGGACAACGGCGTCCTTCTCGGTCGCCGCGTTGGCTCGGCGGAAGGCCTCTCCGAAATTGGTCTTGGCATAGGGGCCGTCGAGCAGCGACGTGCTGTAGTCCAGTTCCTTGAAGACCGAGTAGACGATGTCCCCGGTTTTCGAATCCACGAGAAAGATATCGTAGTAGCCGAACTTCTCCAAAAAGTCGCGCACGATCGGGTGGATTCGCCCATGAATCTCGCTGTACTCCGACTGATCGGCGGCCCGGTCCAGTTGGTGCTTCGAACCAAGGGGATGCTCGTTCGCCTGGATGTAGTGGTACTGGAGGGCAATCGAGTCGCCGTCCAGTTGTGCCAGAATCGCGTCAACCTCGGGCTCCCGTCCCTCGTTCTGACTCTTGTATTCGCGGGCGAAATGATCCGTGTAGTAGGAGCGAAGCTTGTCCCGCATCGTATCGAGATCGTCCTGTTCGATCTCGTTTTCCGAACGAAACTCGCGAAACGCCTGGCGATACTCCCTCATGGCGTTGACGATCATCTCGTCTTCCGAGAAGGTGACCACCTGATCGTTGATCGTTTGAAAATAGCGGGCGACCGCCTGGCGTTTCACCTGTCGAACCGCCGTGAGCTTGCTGAAGGCTTCCTCGCGAAGTGTCGCCACGGTTTCGACAAGTCCGCCCATGTCGTCCTGACGCATTTTGAAGAAACGCTCGATCTGCGATTTCTTCACGTCCCGCAATGCGACCAACTGGGCCGATACCTGGTTCTGCAGGGAATCGCTCGATTCGGTTTCGGCGTGCTGAAGGGCTCGCCCCGCCCGTTGATAGCCAAGGCCGCCAACCACGGCCATGGGAAGAATTCCCGCGATCAAGAAGAACGCAACCAACCGCACCTTGAGACTGACATTTGACAACTTCGACATGGCCTTTGCCCTTGCGCAATGTTCCTGGAGAAACGTTGTTTCGCTTGGCGGACCGTCAAGGCTCAGGGGTGTCGATTGATGCATTCGGTAAGCCACGTGCGTAACGTGGGGGCCCGCATGAGAAGCGTAGGTCTGGCTTTTGACGCTTGCAAATGCAGCGGATTTGCTTCAGCTTACAGAATTGTCACATACGCCACGACTCGCCGTTGACCAGGAACACTTAAGTCTTTGAACAGACATATCTTACAGACGACACCCCAGCGGTTTTTAGACGAGAGTTGCCGACTTCCGCATCGCCAGTTTGGATAACAAAAAAGCGGTCGATGTCGGTGAGCGCAAGTCCCAGCAAGGCGTTTGTTTTGCCCGCTGCCGCTTGGGAGCAACCAATGCGGGCCGACGCCTGTTCGTCTCAGCACCACGGCAGCTTGCGTCAGCCGTCCTTCCATAAACACGAGATACACCAAACGTATTGAATTTGGAGATCCTCCGCGTCGTACTGCGGAACCTTGTTTGGGGAACGCTCTCGCAAATAGAATGAGACGCAATCCAACAGAACCGTCCCGTCCGCCCCGCTACCGAACCGCCTGAGATCCGGCGGTGCCTCGCCAGGAACCACGCCATGACACCACGACACTCCACACGGCCTTGGTTTCTCAAGAGCCTTGCTGCTCAGGCAGTCCTTCTGCTCGTTGCCAGCGCCGCCTTGGCGCAGTCGAGCGACGCCGATCGCCCGCTGATGGCCTACGTGGGCACGTTCAGTTCGCCTCTTCGCGATGTGTTGCCCACCCAGGTGGATCTGCCCCCCGGCAACGGTCGCGGCATCCATCTCTTTCAGGTCAATCGCGACACCGGGGCGATGAGGCCTGCCGGCTTTTTCGAGATGGGCACGAGTCCCAGTTGCCTGGCGGTAAACGCGACGGGGACGCGACTCTACTCCAGCAACGAGACGGATCACGTGGGTAACGGCAAACACGGCACGGTCAGCGCCTTCTCCATCGATCCGTCGGATGGGCATCTCGAACTGCTGAATACGGTGAGTTCGGGCGGGGCCGGTCCGACCTATGTGAGCGTCCATCCGTTGGGACGCCACCTCCTCGTGGCCAACTACTTCGGTGGCTCGGTGGCCGTATTGCCGATTCTCGCCAACGGTCTCCTGGGACCGGCAACGGATGTGAAGGTGGACACCGGCACGATCGGACCGCCCCGGGCGACCAACGCGCCGCCCGGCAGCTTTGCCGTCAGCGGGCACGATCGGACCCACGCCCACATGATCCAGGCCGACCCAAGCGGACGTTTTGTATTGCACGTCGATCTGGGACTCGACCGGATCTACTTGTGGAAGTTCGATGAGAGGTCGGGCACACTCACCGCCAACGATCCGCCCTCGGTCTCCCTGCCGCTTGGCGATGGGCCCCGGCATTTCCATTTCCATCCCAACGGTCGCTGGCTCTACTCCGTTCAAGAAGAAGGTTCCACAGTCGTTCTGTTCGACTACGATGACGAAGCGGGCCGACTGACGCCACGCCAGACCGTGTCGACCCTGCCACCGGGATTCGCCGGGAGCAACTTCTGCTCCGAGTCCTGGTTTCTTCGGACGGGAGATTTGTTTATGCCGGCAACCGCTTGCACGACAGCATCGGGATCTTTTCCGTTGGCTCGAAAGGGGAACTTACCCTGTTGGGAGAAGTGTGGACACGCGGGAATTACCCTCGGAGTTTCAACTTCGACCCTACCGGTCGGTTCCTTTATAGCTGCAATCAGAGGGCCGACCACATTGCCGTGTTCAAGGTGGATCGCAAAACCGGCATGCTGACCTTCACGGGTGACTACGCGGCGGTCGGAAATCCGTCGATGATCGTGTTCCTGGATCTTGCCGATGCGAAATAACCGCAGCCGGGCTGGAGGAAGGCCGGACTGGGGCGAGGATCGCGAAAATCAACGACTCCGTGTAGAATACGGGCGGTGCCAAGCTGCGACTCGACAAACCAAAAGGGGGGCGTGTGGAAGTGGGAAATGTGAATGATTCAGACGCGAACCTCGACCAAAAAGCCGAGGCCTTCGCCCGGCTGCTGGGCCGCTGCCAGCGGAAGGTCTTTCTTTACGTCCTCGGCCTGATCCACAATGCGGCCGACGCCGAGGAGATCCAGCAGGAGACGAGTGTCATCCTCTGGCGAAAGTTTGACGAATACAAGCCGGGGACGTCCTTCGAAAGCTGGGCCTGCCGTGTGGCCTATTTCGAGGTCCTCAAGTATCGGGAAAAGGCGGCCCGTCAACGTCGTGTCTTCAGCGTCGAACTGGTCGAGACGTTGGCAGACGAAGCCGAGAAACTGGCCGACGAATTCGACGACCGCCGAGACGCCCTGGAAGGCTGCCTGACCCGGCTCCGCGACGTGGATCGTGCTCTCGTGCTCCGACGCTATCAGCCTGGAGCAACCACCCGCAAACTGGCCGAATCGTTGGGACGAAGCGTTCAAGGGACGCGAAAGAGCCTACATCGCATCCGGATGACCTTGCTTGAGTGCATCCAGCGGAAACTGGCGGCGGAGGAACGGCAATGAGCGATCCGAAGAACGCCATCCCCGTGGAACTGCAGGATCTGGTCGCCATTGCCTGTGAAGGTGAACTTTCCGATCAGGACACGGAACAATTGGAGGCCCTGCTCCTCGACTCGCCCGTGGCCAGGCAGTACTACCTGCTCTACCTGCACCTGCACGGCGAACTGCACTGGCACGAGGCAATGGCAGGCGATCTGCCGGATCCGACCGGCTCGTCCGGCCAGGGACCGAGGATGCCGATTCCCACCCCGGCCATCACCCGGCCCAAGCCCGATCGCATGTCGCGCCTGCGGCTGTTCGGCTTCTGCATCTGCGCCCTGGTTGTCGTCGGACTGCTGACCCTGGCCTACCAGGCCATGCCCGCAAGAAAGGACATTCCCGCCCCGCCGCCCCCAACTCCCACGGCCCTGGCCCGCATGACCGGCGCGATTCTGCCTCGCTGGAAAGCCGGCGCGAACCCGCCCGTGCTCGGCCAGGAAATCCCGCTCGATCGACGGCTTGTGCTCGAACGGGGCGTGATTGAAATCACCCATCCTCAGTCAACCCAAGTCCTGATCGAGGGGCCAGCGGCGTTCTGCTATCGACCGGGCGGGCAAATCGAACTGGAGAAGGGCCGACTCACCGTGCTTGGTGACGAGCCCGCCGACTTCACCGTCAACGCAGGCGATGCCACGATCGTGCCGACCGGCGGCGCCATTGGGATCTTCGCCGATGGAAAGGAGATCGAACTCCACGGCCTCGGCGGCAAGGCCCAAATCCGCCGGGTGCTGCGTCAGGACGATTCGCTCGTCGAAAAGGAAACCGATCTGGCAGGGCAGGGGGGCTGGAAATGGTCATCCGGATCGGAGACCGACCCCCAGGCGATCGCCTCTGACCAGGGTCGTTTCGCCCGCGCCCTTCCTCCTCGCGATCCCGACCATTCGGTAGCCCGGTTGCGCGAGGCGGTGACAAACAACGCCCGCCTGATCCACCACTACACGTTTGAAGGAACCAGCCGCCTGGAAAAATGCCAGGACAAGCGCGGCGCCGTCCATCTGACCGAGGCGGTCATGGTGGACGGAAGAGGCCGCGGATCGATCAATTACACGGCCCCCGGTTTCGATCTAACCACCGATGCCCTCGGTCCCCATCGCGAGCCCCAGGGGGGAAACGAAAACGGAGTAGCCCTCCAGTCGGAAGGGAGATTTCGCCCGCCCGAAGCCATGACCATCGAACTCCTCCTCCGCTATCAAATCCCCGAGGATGCGGGCGATGAAACGGTAGCCCTTGCCGTGGCAACCCGCGATGGCGATCGCGACTGCGGATTCTACGTGGCGGCCGTTGGGAAAGGCCACCTCAGCCTGCTCCTGGACGGGTCGGCCAACTGGGTGGAAACCGACACGGTGCTCGCCCACGACCACTGGTACTATGTCGCGTTCACGTTCAAGAAACTCGAGGAGTCCACCGTCGTCAACGCCTATTTGGCCGACCTGACGGTTGGAGAACGTCAGCTGCGACAGGTCCTCAAAGACGAAGAAGTCCCCGGCGTTCCCGCCACGAGCCGCCTCGGCATCGGCAAGGGATTCGACAACACAATCGCCCACGCCTACCCCTGGTCGGGAGAGTTGGATGAGATCGCTCTCTACGACGCCGTTCTCGATCCCAAGGACCTCCAGGCCCACCTGGACCTGCTGCAAGCGGGTGAGCCCTGATGCCGACGTTCGCGGGTGGCAGCGATGATTTTCCGCAGTGAATTTGCCATTTCCTGACGTGTGAATCAGAAAATCGTCGGTGTTGCGAAGCAACCAGAGAAGGCCGTCACGTGTGTCCTCTTGCGGCTTCGCCGCCCGGACGTTTCCCCGGTTCTGTCGAACAACATGGCAACGACACTTGCGGGAGGAACATCCGGGCTACCCATATCAACGTGGATCAGCTGCCACGCCGTCTACTCTTCCCCTGTCGCTGCCCGGAGGGCGTCGGCCTTCCGTCCCAACGAGATGTAGGCCTCTTCCAGGTAACGCAAAACCATGTTCGGCAGCGAGCGTCCCGAACGAAGCCTGGCCTCCGCCGCCTCGACAATCAGGTCTTCCCGGTCCGCCCTTCTGCAGAGTCGGCACAGCCACCAGAGTCGCTCCTCCGGCAGTTGCCCCGTCTGAAGAATTCCCCAGGCAATCTCCGCGGCCGCAGCCGGCTCCTCGGCCAGATCCGCCTGTTGGATCCGCAAGCGAACCTTGATCTCTGGATCGTCGACCTCGTCGGCAAGCTTCGCCGCAACCTTGGCCATAACGGGAGGCCAACTCAGCTCTTCCAGCACCTGGTTGAGACACCTGCCGCGAGCCTCCGACCCGCTCGGTTGGAGTGCGGCGGCCTCAAGCAGGGCCTGCCAGCGGGGCACGTCTCCTCGCAGGTTGGCCGATCGAACCAGCACGTCGTAACGGCGATGCACATCCAGATCGTCCCGTTCCAAGGCCTCGGCAAACAGTCTGTCCGACTCTTCGCCCTGGCCGGCCTGGGCGAGAATCTCGCCCATCGTGGCCAGTCGCTCGGCCGATTGCTTGGCCTCCTTCTGCCAGTCGTGAACGACCTTCAGGGCTTCTTCGGCCCGATCAAGCCGCAGCAGCACCTCGGCGAGTTGTCGCGTGCGGTCAAATTGGTGTCCGTCAATCTGTTCCCGCGTCAGGGCCGCCTGCACATGGCCGAGCGCCTTCTCCCACCAGCCTGCCTCCACCGCGGCCTTGGCCAGGCGATCCAGGTCAGAGGCTTCTCGCGTGGTCTCCGGCTGCTGCACGAGGATGTCGTAGAACTGCCAGGTGTCCAGCCCGGGGAAGTTGTTGCGGTTGATGAACCGGACCAGGCCGGTTGCCCCCGAAGCGGCCACACGGGCCAGCGCGTCCGGTATCTCCGCTTGGGCGGGAGACTCCGACTGGCGTGCCCGGCACCAGGCCAGGAGCAATTCGAGAAGGGGATGTTCTGGATGTGTCTTGAGGCATTCTCCCAGGCTGGCCGCGGCCTGGCTCCAGTCGAAGCCGCGGATGGCCGCCAGCGCCTTGGGGAAGGCCTTGTCGACGGCCGGTTGTCCTGTGCGACGATCCCACTGCACGTAGCCCTCCCAAGCATCCGTCAGGTCGGCAATAGCAGGGCACTCCGATTCCTGGCCGACCAGTTCCCATCGCGCAAGCTGTTTTCCCGACGCGTCTTCCAGGATCACTTGCTTCGCCGGGCTCGCCACGAAACGAAGCCGCGCCGTCGGCTGGTCGTCTTCGTAGCACACCCAACTTCGCAGTCCGCCGTCTTGGGAACAGAAGGCCGCCTCGATCCGCACGCCAGCCTTCTCCCCGCTTCCATTTGGGAGGAACTCCAGAAAGACCCAGTCGGGGTGCTCCTCGTCCTGTTTCTTCAGCTGTCTTACTTGAAACGCCCGGGCCAGTTCGCGATTGGTGCGATGGGGCATCCAGGGCAGCCATGCGTCGGCCAGTTGACGCACGCCCTCGCCCCAGTGTCCGAGTTCCACCAGCAGCAGGACGCCGTAGCGAACTGCCGCCTCGTCGCCCACGACGCGGAAGGTGGTACCCGCCTGTTCAATCTCCATCCGGTCGTCGCGGCGCCGGATCTCCAACGTTTGGATCTCCTTGCCCTCGGCACATCGCCATTGCCAGCAACCATCGCCGGGCTCACTCCGCACCTGGAGGCATTCCAACTCGGTCGGCTCCGGCTCAGGCAAACTCGCCGCCTCGCCATTTGCCAGCAGACGGTTCAAGGCCTGGCCGCCACCGGCCTCTTCGGCCAGCATTTCCCATGGCTGCTCGCCGTGCTGAATCGCATAGCGGCTGCGGCGAAGCATGGTCAGCACGCGTCCGAGCCGGTCGTGGACCTCTTGCGTCGTCCGCACGATCAGGGCCACCCGGGGCACGTCGGGAGCGATGCTTCCCGGTCCACCCACGTCTTCCCAATCGTAGGGATTGACGGTGGACGTGATCATGGAGATCAACTCGTCGAAATCCACGCCGGCGGCATCTCCCGCATCGATAGTCTCGGGCGTTGCCTTGCGCAAATCCTTGCCCTTCCAGAGCATGGGCAGGTCCCGCAGAGAGGTGAACAGGGCGTCGATTTGCCGGTGAACCGAGTCCTCCTGCCGCACCACGAAATCAAGCGTGGGGGTGAAGAACGCCAGCGATCCCGGTCCGCCCACATCTTCCCAGGACTCGGGATCGACCGTCGCGGTCACTTGCTCCATCACGCCATCCACGTCGATGACGTACTTTGTTTCCGATTCCGGCTCAGGCGGTTTCGGCTCCCGGGCTGCTGTGTCCGCCTCTTCCTCGCCTGAGGCATCCGGCGTTTCCTCCTGCGGCACCGATGGATCGGTGCCGAGCACAAGGTCGACTCCGCCCGCGTTGCCTGAGCCGAGTCCGGCGATTCCGCCCCCTCCACCCATCATGCCGCCCATGCCGCCCATGCCACCTGCGCCCATGGCCCCCATGCCGCCCATGTAGCCGCCACTCCACCGGCCGTAGCGATCGTAGTGATACCATGGGGGAGGTGAATACTGCCCCTTGGGCACTTCATATTCGAACACGATGCCCCGGCCCGAGTGGAGCCGTGTTTCCAGGTGGAGTTCTCTCTCATCAGGCGTGGTAATCACCAACGCTTCGCCAGCCACGCAGTAGTCCAGATCGAGTGGATCCAGAAGCCACGTGAATACCTGCCGCGCGGGGACGTTTTTCCAGTGCGCCGTTACCGGGACGCGTGGATCGAGAGCCACGTCGTCTAGGGCCTCATGATCGATCAGCACCGTATCGTCTAGTTCCTGGGCCAGGTGAGCCATCGCCTGGTCCAGCGGGGTCTTCTCGAAATCAACTGAGACGGGGTGATCCAACTTCGATTCAATCCGGCGCTTAGCCGCCTCATCACAGTCCAGATAGGGATTTGAAAGCGATTCCAGTCGGATCGGGTGGTCTTTCAAATAGAGATCGGCCACCGGATAGACCTCGGTTCTCAGCCGAAGTTCCGCTTCCTCCGGTGTGGTGATTAGAATCCGGTTGGGCTCCTCGACCATCACCAGGTCGATCTGGTTGAGGACGAAACGAACGTAGTTGCGCAACGACATCCGACCGGTGCCATACAAGTCCAATTCGTCCTGCGGCCCACGGGCCACATCCCCCAGGGCGCGCTCGTCGACGATCACATTGGCGCCCGTTGCCGCCCGGATCAGACCGGCCAACTCCTGCACGTTGAATCCGTCGTGCCGACCCTGCCGGGGACGAACGGGAATGTCCACCAGAAGGTCCCGGGCGTATGGATGGTCACTTAGGAACTCGGCCCCGATGCCCAGCGAACGCGTCAGCAGCGGCGCCAATCGTGGCTGGTCCGGAAGCCACTGATTGCGCTCGGTGGGATCAAACAGCCCTAGCTGAGGCCCAAGATTCCTCAAAATGCTCTCGCGATTGGCCTCCACTGTCGCCTGCTGCAAGAGCCGGGCGAACTGGTCCGAGACCTTTGCCGCCTCCAGTCTGCCAACATCCTGCAGAACTCCCTGGGCCAGGGAGTAGTTCTCGTGCTTCATGGCGTCGCGGGCCGTGGCGATGGCTCGGGCGAGCCGCTTGGCTTCCGCCTCTTGTTTTCGCAGAGAATCATCAGGCGCCACCCGAGCAAGCCACGCTTTGGGAAGGGGCTCGGTTGGCAGGGCCTCCGCCGGCTTCCAGTAACGCCGCCGGGCTCGGCGATCCACTTTCCAGCGGAGATAATCCTCCTCGCCTTCCAGAACCAAGAACGCCGTGTGCGGCGTGAGCACGCTCCACTCCTGCGAAAGGGCCACGATCCGCTCGTGCAGCATCGCGGCACGAGCCACGGACGTGTAGTGGCACAGTTCCGCAAGCTTCTTCTGAGCCCACAGGCGGCCCACGAAGACGTCGTCGGCGTCGTCCTGCACTTTCAGATTCCACTCGCGAACCTGCCGCTTGCCCCCGCGCGATGTGGCGAGTTTCAGACGCAGCCGATCCGTCCAGGCCGTGCGTCCCAGAACCACCAGCGGCCTGCCCGGCAACCAGGCCGACGGCGTCAAGACGTCTTCCGCTGCGGCGCCTTCCACTTCCAGATGCACGATCCGTTCCGGACTTGGCAGGCCCGCCAGCAACCAGCCGAGCAGCCCGCGATGACCCTCCCGCCCAGCGGTGAGGTCGAAAACGAGTCCGCCCGTCTCTCTCGCCAGGCAATCCAACGTGGCTGGTCCCCCGGACGTCTGTCGGGCATTGATGCCAACGAAGGTCACGCTTGCCCTCGCCAGTTTCCGGCCCAGGTCCTTGGCCGACACGCGGGCGTTGATCGAGGTCAACTCCGAGTCGTCGCCGTCGCCCACGTAGATCATCACGCGGCGGCGGACGTCCTCGCCTTCCGGGAAACTCTCGAACGCCTGCGGCAAACTCGTGGCCAGGTCCGTGCCGCCCAGGCAGAACTCCTGCCGGAACGCCTCCAGGACTCCTTCGGCGTCGTCGCTGCCGCCCGCCACCCAGCCGTCGTGGATGGGGCGGGCAGCCACGTCCACCGCCATCAGCCGCAGGCGATCCTTGGGCCCGAGATTGTGAAGCACCGTCCGAACCGCGCTGGTCACCGTGGTGGCTCCGCGCATGCCCGACGACGTGTCGACAAGAAGAAGCACGTCGGCCGGCGGCGACTTCGCCGAAGCAGCCGTCTCTTCCGGCGGGATCGTCGCCATGAAATAGGTGGCCGCTCGACCGCTCCACGGGTCGGCATCCCCGCCGCCCATGACCCAATTGGGCGTGGGCAGGGGCGGAGCGAGATAACTTCGCAAACGGACCTCTTTGTCTTCTTCCTGGCAGAAACTCACGGTGAAGTCGCGGTCGGGCTGGAAGAGATTCGCTTCCATTGCGAACCCGAAAGAGTTGTCGCCCCGTCGAGTGAATGCCAACTCGGGATGGGACGAACTCCGAATCGAACCTCCCCGCGTGGGCCCGAGGATCGAACCGGTCAACTGAAAGTCCCAGATCGGCTCCAGGTCCGAAAGCAGCGGGAGCCGGAACTGATACTCATCGTGTTGCGCCGCCAGGGGAATCGTGTAGTCCAGCAGGATCCGTTTCGTGTCCTTGGCCGGGACAGGAAACACCCGCATGCGAAAGAGGCTGTCGCCAACCTGCTCCAGAATGGCCGGGTCCCGCTTGCGGTTCACGATCGTCTGGTAGATCTGGCGACCCCGATCGCGATCAATCACTTCCCCTTCCACGAGCTTTTCGTGGGTCACGTACATGGCAAAGCGGCTCACCGACGCGCCGGGCGGCAGGTTGAAAACAAAGGTCCCCTCTTGCTGGCGACCAAAGGGGTTGTAGAAGGACTGGTCGATCTGGACCAGGGCCACCGGCGGCTGGAGCACCACGTTCACATGGTAGCGGGCCACGTTCAGCCGCTTTCGTGTTCCCTCCTGGCTGTCCTTGACCACCAATTGGCCCAGCCCCTGGGGCGTCGCGCTCAGATTCGCCCATTGGCCGGTCTCCTTCTTCTCGTCTTCAGAAAGCTCCCGCGTTTCAATCGGCTTGTCTTTCGCCGTCCCCCACTCTGCCACGTGCCCTGCGGTCAACTCCGTGGCCGGTCCCTCGCCGCGGGTGATCGTTGCCGTCCCGGAGAGCACGGTGACGGTTCCCGCGCGATCCCGTCCGAAGTGTAGCTCGGCCTTGGTATCACCCAGCAACGCTGCCTGGCACGGGCCGAGTGTTGCCGTCCACGATTGATTGGGCTCGGTTTCCACCAGAATCCGCCCAGCCTCGACGGCGAGCGAATGTTCGTCGGTCGTCAGCGTGAGTCGTGCGTCGGAATCGAGGATTAGAGAGCTGCCGGGAAGAGAAAGACAACAAGGTCCGGCGCTCGCCGTTCGCAACTGGCATGACTCAGGCAGCGAGGATCCCTCGTCGACCATTTTCCAGACGGGGTCTCCCGTATCCCGGAACGCCAGGACCCCGGGACCGTGCCCGACCACAGCCCGAGCCGCGCCTTCTTCCGCAAATGCCGCTCCGGTTATTAGAACAGCAAGAACTACCCCACACACCAACCGGTTCGAGATCCACATCCGCATCCCCTCCTCGGTACCAGACCATCCCCAGCCCCCCGCCTTCCGACCGCGGGAAGGGGCAACCCTAAGTATTCAAGAAACCAACGTATCCTGCAAGAAAAAAGCCTCGTGGAGTCGTTGCCAGAGGTTGACGCCCGATTGACGGCATTGACTGTTGGTCAAGAAAATGACCCTCTCAGCGAATTCCTGGGTAGGTCCGTGTTCGCCGAACACGACCTGAGATAGGGCACAGCCAGCCACGGGCAATAGAGCAATAGACGATTGGCAGAAGAGGCTTTCTTCAGGTGCCGCTCGGCGAGCGGCGACCTACAGCCAACGCCTCCGGCATCTCCTCGCAGATCACGCGGAATCCTACGTTGTGTACCTTCTGCCAGGCCGGGTAACTGAGTCGGAACGCCGAGCGGCACCGCTTGGGCCGATCGTAGAACGATCCGCCCCGGACGACCTTTCGTGTGTTGTCACTCGCGCTGTCGACGTTCGCGTCGACGCGATAGGGATAGGCGGCGTAGGTCGAGGCCGTCCACTCGGCGGCGTTGCCGTGCATGTCAAACAGACCCCAGGCGTTGGGCTTGTAGCTGCCGATCGGAGACGTGGCAATCGCCTCGTCGCTAAAACGCTCGTCGGCGGGAATGTCCTGGAGCACGACGACGCCTCCCGTGGCCGAATAGAACTTCGCGATCGATGCGTCCGCCAGGTTCGCACAGCCCGAGAAGTCGGCGTCGACGGCGCCGT
>CAXXQT010000002.1:0-2111789 GCA_963674575.2 Thermoguttaceae bacterium | reverse complement strand
TCGTTCTCGGTCTCCCCGCCCTTCTCCACGCCCAGGTGCTCACCAACGGCGACTTCGAACGAGGCGCCGAGAATTGGGGACTCTCCCAGCAGGAAATGGCTCGGGCCGAATTCACGAGCGTCGAAACCGACAGTCCAACCGGCGGCAAAGCGGGCCGCATCCGCGTTACCGTCAACGGTCCGCCTCACCGCCTTCAACTTACCCACGGCTTCCCCCTCGCATCGTTGACGCCGGGCGATGGCTACACCCTGCGCTTCTTCGCAAAGGCGGACCAGCCCACCGCTTTTCAGGTTCTCCTCATGAACCGCGACCGGCCCTGGAATAACCTCGGCCTCTCTCGCAAGGTCTCCGTCGATACGGCGTGGAAGGAGTTTCGCTTCTCCTTCCGCATGCGGACGAGCGAGCAAACCTTCGGCAAGGTGAACTTCTTCCTCGGTGCGGCGAAGGGGACCGTCTGGATCGACGGAGTGGCTGTCGAGCCCTACAACCCCGCGTTTATCGAGCCCGACGGGCCCGAGATGAGCACCGATGCCTGGTCGCTTCAGTTCTACAAGACCGGCGCAATCGGCCGGCTCGTTCACAAGCCGACCGGTCAGGTCCTAATCGAGCCGAGCGAAGACCGACTCGGCTACGAAGTGACGTTCCTCAAAGCCTCCGTCAACGAGACGATAACCAGCGAGGATGCCGAATCGATCCAATTCGAACCGCTGAACGAACGTCCGGGCTACCGTTTCATCGCCCGGCATGCCCAGGCAACCGTGACTCTGGTCTACGCCCTCGACGCACCCACCGGGCTGATCGAGTGCCGCCGCCAGGTGGAAAATCATGGCGACGCGGCCATCACGCGAATTGCCTTCCCCATTGTCGACGCCCCCGAAAAACTCGGTCAGCAGAGCGACGACGACGTGCTGCTCTATCCCGCCTTCGACGGCTGTGTGATTGACAATCCCGGCACGGTCTTCCGGCAAGGGAGAGGCAGCCTGTCGCAGACCTATCCAGGGGCCCTGTCATGCCAGGTGATGGCCTTTTGCGATCCCGTGGCCGGGCTGTACCTGGCCAGCCACGATCCGGACGGCTACGCAAAAACCTTCGCGGTTGACGGCGGATTCCAAACTCGCTTCTCCATCGCCCACCTGGCCCCGGCCCTGCCTGGCAAGGATTTGAACCCGCCCTATCCCGTTCTGCTGGGGCCGTTTGTCGGCGATCCGAAGCGGGGCGGCACAACCTGGTACGACGCCGCCGAAATCTACCGCAACTGGTCCCAGCGGCAGAAGTGGGCCGAACTCAAGGTCCGAACTCGCCAAGATACGCCGGACTGGCTGCGAGCCGGCGCCCTGGTCACCCCGTACGACCCGCGCCGCCTGACGCCCCCAGCCGACCAGACGAAACTTGCCGCCTTCCTCAAGGACTACACCCAGCGTTTCGACATTCCCGTGCTGCCCAACAATCGCGGCTTCGAACGCTGGGGCATGTGGTGCGGCCAGGAGTATCTGCCCGTCATGCCCGACGAAGCCACCTTCCGCGGTTCAGCGGAACTGACGCGCAAGCTGGGCGGTCGCAGCATGATCATGTTGTCGGGCTACCGCTGGACCATCGAAAAGACCTCGCCGGAAGGAGAGCACCACTCCAACCAGGAGCGGTTTGATCGCGAGCTTGCCTGCTGGATGGTCCACGACGCGACCGGCCAACCGGTTGTCTCGACGTCGGACAAGCCCAACGACTACCACGGACAGAAATGGTCGCGCATGTGCCGGGCCACCGAGTTCGCCAAGCGGACGATCGTCGATGTCTCCAAGTACTTCGTCGAAAACGGTTATTCGTGCATCCACTTCGACCAGGAGTGCAGCGGAGGCTACTCCGCCGCGGTCTGCTGGTCGAAAGACCACGGCCACCCGCCCGGCCACGGGCGCTGGGTGCACCTGGCCATGGCCGACCTCTATCAGGAACTGTGCGACACCTGCCGGGCCATCGATCCGGACTTCATGTTGTCCATGGAAGAACCCAACGAGCTTTATCTCCCGTGGCTGAACCTCTGCCAGTCGCGACCCTACGGCATCACCTCCGAATGGCCGGTCGTTCCGCCCGCCACGCGTTCCGTGCCGCTGTTCCTCTATCTCTATCACGAGAACCTCATCGGCTGGGCCGCCTTCTATCCGTGGAAAGCGGCCGGCAGACCGCAATACACCCTGGCCAAAGGTTTCACCATCGGCCTGATGCCGGGCCTCGTGTCGCCCCAAGGCCTCGGGCTGAAAGACGAGGCGGCCCGCGAGCAGTTCCTCACACTCTTGACTCGCTGCACAACGGGGTATCGAACCTTCGCCCACGACTACCTGCTTTGGGGAAGGATGGAGCGGCCTCTCAATCTGGACATCCCCATGCGGACGCTCACCCGTGCCGAGAAGAACGACATCTTCGTCCCCGCTGTCTCCCATGAAGTATGGAGCATCGACGATGGACGTGTCGCAGTCGTCTTCGTCAACCCGGAAACTAAACCCTACCAGCTCGACCTGGATCTGTCGCCGCTGATCGTCAAGGGCAAGTCTCCAGCCATCCGCGACATCAGCACCCAGGGCGGCGAGCACACGCACTCGTCGCCCAAGCTCCGCCTCACAATTCCGGCCCTCGACCTGCTCGTTGTAGAACTGACGGACAAGTAACCAAGGAGACCATCATGAGACCCGGAAGATCAGGCGGCGTTTCCAAGGCGTGTGTATTCCTGGCGTTGCTCACCACGTTCAGCCTGGAGGCCTTCAATTCCGAAACCAAGGCGGCTTCCCGGAACGCAGGGCCCTTCCGCGCTGCCTGTGTGAAGATCGATATCACCCCCGACACCCCGCAATGGCTCCAGGGCTACGGACCGCGTCAGTCGACGGGAGTACACGATCGCATCTACCATCGGATCGCCGTCCTGGACGACGGGACGACAACCGTGTGCCTTGTGTCGACCGACATCTGCACGATCTCACCCGCGTTCTACCACGATTTCTGTGAGAAGCTCAAGCGTGAGACCCGCATCCGCCGCAAGAACTTCTGGTGGTCCACCACCCACACCCATTCGGCGCCTCATGTTGGTCCGCAAGATCTGGCCTGCTTGTTTTCCGGCACGCTGGGGGATCGTTTTTCCATCAAGCACGATACGGCCTACTGGGCTGCGGTAGAAGACAAACTGCTAACCGGTATCAAGGAGGCATTGACGCAGCTTGAACCCGCACGGCTCGGCATTGTCTCCAGCACGGCGGCCGCCAACGTGAACCGGCGCCAACGTCGCGAGGACGGCCGGATCGTTCTTGGCGTGAACCCCGAGGGGCCCGTCGATCGCCAACTCGGCGTGTTTCGGCTCGAGCGACCCGACGGCGCCCTCATTGGCCTGATCGCCAACTACGCCATCCACGGCACGGCCCTTGGGGGCAAGAACCAGCTGATCAGCGGCGACGTTCCCGGCTTTGCGGCGCAGTACGTGGAACGTTCAACCGGCGTGCCCATGCTCTTCATCAACGGCGCCGAGGGGAATGCCGCTCCGCTCCACAGCGTTGGGGCGAATATCGAGGATCCACGTCTGAAAGAATACGACACGCTCCTGGGAAAACGAATCCTGGCGGCCAACCGGGCCATCGAAACCACCACCGCGGAGGTCCGCCTTCAAATGGGGAGGATCGTTATCGAGACGCCTCGCAAGGCCGGACTGGGCTGGTCCGAGGACCTGGCGGAGTACTCACCTCCTTCCGCCGATAGCACACCCCAGGTAGGAATACCGGTCTACAGCCTCATCATCAACAACGATACCGTCATCTGGGCGGCCCCTCTGGAACTGTTTAGCGAAGTGTCTCTGGCGGTCCGGAAAGCATCTCCCTTCGCGCACACCTTCTATTTCGGCCTGACCAATGGGTCGCTCCTCTACCTGCCGACCAAGGCCGCCTTTGCGGAAGGTGGATACGAACCCAACGTCTCGCCCTTCACCGATCGGGCCCAAGCCGACTTCACCTCCGGCGTGACCCGGTACTTGCAGCAGCTCCAGAAACAATCGCACGGAGGCGTCATTCCTTAAACATGCGAGTCATCCGCCATGAATTCGGCCCACCTCATGGCGTACGCCTCGCGTGGATACGCCCGAGCCACGGCTCGCTCCGTGAAGAGGTACTTGCACTCGCTCCGAGAGCAATATTCTCTCAGAAGGGTGTACGCCCAGTTAATGTCCTTCATCTGCCGCTCCGCCTCCGGCCTATCTCCTGCTTTGCAGCAGTCCGGGTGCCATTTGAGCGCCAGCCGTTGATAGGCGGACTCGATTTCCGCTTCGCTTGCCGCTTCCTCAAGCCCCAGGACCTTTCGGGCTTCGTTAATTTCAAAGAACACCGCCACCCTCGGGTCCTCCCGGCAGGTCGGTCGTTATTCGATGACGGCCAAAGCATTCCGGCATCTAGCAGTAGCCGGCCAGCCTGTACTGGATCAGCTCGGACGGATCGAGCAGATGGGGTGCTGCAACTCCCGCCCGCGCCTTGCACAACAGGTGACGGACAACATCGAGTTCGCCACGGGGCAATCCCTCGCCCCTGCAACTGGCCGGACGGTCAGTTCGGAACAGCAGGTTCGCCTGCTCCCGCTCAAGCACCTCGATCAGTTCGGCACACTCCTCCTCCGACACGTTCATGAGATTGACCATGGTCACCTCCTTTGCGGGCTCACATTCAATTCTACGAGAATGCAAGAGTCGGACCACACTCGCCCGGGGATTCAAAGCTGGCCGCAAGGCGATGGGAGTACGAAACATAGGAGAATGTGCTGGTCGCGTGCCAACTTGCAGAATGTTGCAACATGCAACCTATCCGGCGGGGCCATCATCGCACAATGCAATGATGAGACGCCAGACACGATTTCACCCTGGGCTGGGGGGCATGCGAATAGAAGGGCACGGGGCAGTGGCATAAAACCAACCTGCCCCGTGCGTTTGGAGTCCCCTCGAGGGCAGAGCAAAGCTTGATGCTCTAGGCCCTTATCACGAATGCGAAACGTCCTTTCCCCGATACGGACGTATCGCGGCTAATCTTGCCTCTTCTTCCTTCGGAACCCATTCAGTCAGAATCGTAGCTGATGGAAAATGGTTCCGCATCCCGCATTTGGATTTCCCATTGAATCCGGCTGTATTCCCGCCTGAGCATCCCTTGCATCACGCCAATGACCTCACACATGGCTGCCGACTCGTCCATTTGCGCAGCAGCTTCGACCTGGTCCGAATCGGCGACGGGCGTCTTGGTTGCAGCGGTTGGCTGCGCCACGACTGCGTGCGATACCGCGACCGTGCTGTGAGGACGCACGTAGCGGCGCGCGTGATGCCATGAACCGCGCCAACCTGCTGCAGAAGCGTCGCCGATCGAAACAAGAAATAGCAGTGTCAACACGATGGAGGCTACAACGAGTTTTCGCATAACATAGTCTCTCTTTCACCAAGTCGAGGGTAACGAACCACCAGGAGCCCTATGTTCCATCATCGCTAGACACACACGTCTTGGCGACTCCCTTTTTTGTACCGTTTGGTAGGGCAATCCACGTGCCAAACTAGACAGAACCCCTGCTTCTTCCCGTAAACTCCTTGGGGTACACGAGTTGCGCGATGCCGGGGCGAAGCCGCATGAGCAGCACCATGGCCCGATCGAAACACCGGTGATGCTCTTGTACTACAAAACGTTGTATTTGGACACGAAACGCCACGATCAAACGCAGGCCACTCCGTCGCTCCCGCAGGGCGAGCAACTTCAGACGCATGACGCCGCCGGCCACACAATCGAGCATCCGGGCGCGGATTTGCCGAGGCACGATTTGCCCATCTCTCAACGCTTCTCCACCCAGAAGAGGGTGGCCTCAATCACGGCGCCTGCAATTTAACATAGCTTCTTCTGAATATCACGTTGACGCAATATAGTGATTTCGTTATATTCGAACCATCGAACATGCCGATAGGAGATTTCAAGCCCCCGCAAACCTCAGCCAGAACTGGCGTCCTGGTGGGCCGTCATTCAGCTAGACCCGGCTGCGACATGACCGTGTGTTTCAGCATTACCCCATTCAACACCCTGCGAAAAGGCTTTAGGCGTTATGGCAAACAAGAAGATGCTCGTGTTCTGCGGTTCCGATGATCCTCACAAGGTGTTCCCTCCCTTCATGTTGGGATGCGGCGCCCAGGCCATGGACATGGACCTCACGCTGTTCTTTACCCTGACCGGTCTCAACGTCATTCGCCGCGGCTACGCCGAGAAGATCCAGTTGGACGGCGCCCCGGCCACGCTCTCCAAGTTCATCGAACAAACGAAAGAACTCGGAGCCCGCTTCATCGCCTGTTCCGCCGCATTCCCCATCCTCGGCATCGACGGCGACGACTTCATTGACGGCGTCGACTTTGGCGGCGTCGCCGAATTCGTCTCGCTGGCCGAAGAGGCCGACGTCGTATTGACCTTCTGCTAAGTCCCCTTGCTCCTTGCTCTTTTCAGAATCCCCCAACCAACTGAGGAAACCACTATGAGTTCTGTCGATCTTGCCGCGATCCAAGCCGCCAAAACGGTTGATGCCAGGGGCTCCGCCTGCCCCGGCCCGCTCCTGGAGGCCAAGAAGGCCATCGGCGCCGTCCCTGTCGGCCAGACCATCGAAGTCTGGTCGGGCGACGCATCAACAAAAAACGATCTGCCCAAATGGGCCGCCAAGGTCGGCCACGAGTTTCTGGGCGCCGTGCCCGCCGAAGGCTACGACCGTATCTTCATCACCCGAAAGAAGTAGTGCTGGGGCACACGCGATGCCATCTCGGAGCAGCGGTGACAGTTCTTTCTCCTTCAACCCTGTTACCGCTGTTCCCTTTAGCACGGTCAAGTGTGGGATTCCGGGGACCACTGGCTGCTTGTCAGCCAGTGCCCGTACGCTGCATTCAAGACACGCCCCAGTTTGTAAACGTGCAGAGTCCCGGAGTCACAAGGTGGAATTTCTGCGCATGGTGCGCGCATGTTTGTGAACGCTAGATCGCGGGCTTGACCCGCTTTGGGACAGTCATGCATCAAGTCAACTGCGAGCAAACTTCCAGGATTCTGATATTGGCAACGGAGGCGTGCGCCTATCCCGGCGCCGACAACGTTGGTCAGATCCACGCCGAGTATCCAACCAATACCTACATCCTTCGAGTACCGGACCCGGTGGTCTTTCCGGACAACTTCTATCTGCGCTGCTTCGAAAAGGGAATCGCAGGCATTCTCGTGATGAGTTGCGGACACGAATGCCCCTATCCGGGGGCCTACGACGCGCTCGCCGCACAAATCGCGGAGGTCCATCAACAAATGAGGGACCGCAAACTCGACACGGGCCGCTTGCGTCTCTGCGCCATCTGCACGGTTTGCTCCAAGGCCTTCCTCAAGGAAGTCCATCAAATGCAGGAGAAGTTCACGCAACCTCCCGCCCAATCGCTGCACCAATAGCTTTTCGGAACAGCCAACAGAACCTGCAATCGCCGTCTCTCACGTTACAGGAACCAATGATGAACAACGTCGCGGACAAGGTGGATGCCCTCGTCATCGGGGGAGGAATTGCCGGCCTTCAGGCGGCCATCGACCTGGCAAACCAGGGCTTCCAGGTGCTGATCGTCGAGAAGGAAGCAAGCATCGGCGGCAAGATGATTGGACTCAGCAAGGTCTTTCCCACCCTGGATTGCTGCAGTTGCATCTGCACGCCGCGAATGGCCGAAGCCGAACACCACCCGAAGATCAAAATCCTCACCTATGCGGAAGTGCGCCATGTCGACCGGCAGCAGGAAGAGTTCTTCGTAGACATTCTCAAAAAGCCGCGATATGTCGACGAGGACAAGTGCACCGGTTGCCGCCTTTGCGAATACGCGTGCAACACGGAGGTCCCCCACGAGTTCGAGGGCAACCTGGGGGTCCGCAGGGCGATCTACGTCCCCTTTGGCAACGCGTTCCCTCAGGTCGCTTTGCTCGACGTGGAGAATTGCCTGCTGTGTGGAGCTTGTGAAAAGGCGTGCCCCAGCGATGCCATTGACTTCCTTCAAGAGCCGGAGGAAATGCGGGTCCGGGCGGATGCGATCATTATCGCCACCGGTTACGAAATGCTTCCCGCCGGCTTCAAGCAGGAATACGGCGGAGGACACCTCAAAAATGTGCTGACCGCGTTGCAGACCGAACGTCTCCTGGCTCCCCACGGACCCTACGGTCGCGTCCTTCGCCCATCCGACGGAAAAGAACCGGACTCCATTGCCTTCGTGCAGTGCGCCGGTTCCCGCGACCGGAGCGCCGGAGTCGCCTATTGCTCTCGCGTTTGCTGTATGTATGCCATCAAGCAGGCGATGCTGCTCAGCGGCAGCCTGCCTCTGACGGATCTGACCATCTACTACATGGACATCCGCGCCTTTGGCAAAGGCTTCGAGCAGTTCTACCAGAACGCCAAGGCCATGGGAATTGAATTCGTCAAGGCCAAGGTGGCTCGCATCCGCGAAGACGAGAACCAGAATGCGGTCCTCCGTATTGAACGGATCGAAGAAGACGGCGCCGTCGAAGAACGGACCCACGACATGGCCGTCCTCTCCCTCGGGCTCGTTCCCGCCTGGGATCCCCGCGAGGCCGATCTGGCGGCGCCCGCCAGCGACGGGTTTGTCTGCTCGATCGCGTCTCATCTGGCGCCCAGCCGCACCCCCGAGGAAGGCGTCTTCGTCGCAGGAGCGGCCGCCGGCCCCAAAGACATCCCCGATTCGGTCGTGGAAGCCGGAGCCGCTGCCATGGAGGCGGCCGCCTACCTCCGCAGCCTCCGTTCGACCCCCTCGGCGAACCGTTCTCCCCGTGCACACCAGCAGGAACAACCTGCCTTGACCGCAAAGGAAGCCTCTCCATGATCGATCGGTCTCCCGATTCACGCAACGATGACGAAAACACTCGGGCTCCGCGAATCGGTGTCTACGTTTGCCACTGCGGCGGCAATATCTCCGACGTGGTGGACGTGGACCGCGTCGTCCAAGCGGCGTCACGACTCGAACACGTCGTCGTTGCCCGACAGGCTCCCGCCATGTGCTCTCAGGCGGGGCAGGATCTTGTGACCCAGGATCTTCTCTCCGAAAAGGTCGATCGGGTGGTAGTCGCCGCCTGCACGCCAGGCCTCCACGAACATACGTTTCGCAAGGCCATTGCTCGCGCATCGCACAACCCTTACCTGTATGAACATGTCAATATTCGCGAGCAGGTGAGCTGGTGCAGCAAGTCGGATCCGGATGGGGCCACCGAGAAAGCGGTGCGACTGGTCGCCGCCGGCGTTGCCAAGGCCCGGCTCGCCACACCGCTCTCAACCATTCCCGTCAACACCCGGCAGCACGTCACGGTGGTCGGCGGAGGAATCGCCGGCCTCCGTGCTGCCTCCGACCTGGCCAGGGCCGGTCTCCAAGTCACGCTCCTGGAAAAATCTCCCTTCCTGGGCGGTCGTCTCAACCAGTGGGATCGCGTGTACCCCGGCGGCGAAAGAGCAGGCAACCTTCTCCGCACACTCCTGCAGGAAGTCACCAACCACCCCAACATCGAGGTGCACACCCGGACCGCCATCGTCGAAGCGACCGGATGTGTCGGCGATTTCCACCTTGTCGTGCAGTGCGAACCACGAGGAGTCGAAGAGACCCTCAGTTCATCGGCGGCGGACGCGGCGATCGAGGCCTGCCTTGTTCGCAAGCCCTCGGAACACGACTTCGGCTTGAGCCAGCGAAAAGCCATCTATCGCCTCCCGGGACGTTCCTGGCCCGCTGTCCCTGCGATCGATTGGGAAAACTGCGAACGCTGCGGAGACTGCGCGAAGGCCGCCGGCGTCGAGAGCATCGCTCTCGACGCTTCGCCAAAGCGAATTTCCATTCACTCGGGAGCGATTGTCCTTGCCACCGGTCATGAGTTGTACGAGCCGGCCTCCGGCGAGTTCGGATACGCGGATCACCCGGAAGTGATC
The DNA here is from genome assembly GCA_963674575.2 of Thermoguttaceae bacterium. GTDB lineage: Bacteria > Planctomycetota > Planctomycetia > Pirellulales > Thermoguttaceae > JAAYAY01. The sequence continues at coordinate 2,101,829 of CAXXQT010000002.1, read as the reverse complement.
ACCTTGGCCCAACTCGAACGCCTCCTCGATCCGGCCGGTCCCACCGGCGGCAGTCTGTCGCAGAACGGCAGGCCAATCCGCAACGTCTGCCTGATCCACTGTGTCGGGAGTCGCCAGATTGAGGGGCTTCACCAGCCGGGTCCCGATGGCCGGCTCCACGAATACTGCTCGCGTGTTTGCTGCACCGCCGCCCTTCGAGCCGCCGTCGACCTCCGACGCCGATTCCCGGAAACCCGGGTATTTGAGCTCTACCAGGATATCCGCACCTATGGCCGGGATCACGAGCAGTTCTACGACGACGCCACCCGGGAGCGTGTTGTCTTCGTGCGATACACGGCAGACCAACCGCCGATCGTGTCCACGAGCACGCAAAACGACGGTTCGCGTCTCTCGGTCACCGTCCGCGATACGCTCACCTTCGGCGAAGAGTTGGAGATCCCCGCGGATCTCGTCGTGCTGGTCACCGGCATGGTTCCCCGCGAAAACAACACCCTCATCGAGCAGCTCAAACTGTCGCGAAGCGCCGACGGTTTTCTGCAGGAGGTTCATCCCAAGTTGCGCCCCGTGGAACTGGCGGTTGGCGGTGTCTTCGTGGCCGGAACGTGCCAGGCCCCCATGAACATCGCCGAAAGCTGCTCCAGCGGATCGGCGGCCGCCTCCAAAGCAGCGGCCCTCCTCTCCCGAGGACACATCGATCTCGATCCGTTCCGAGCGCGGGTCGATACGGATCGCTGCCGTGGGAAAGGCAAATGCGTCGAAGCATGCCAGTTCCAGAAGGCCATTACGCTTGTTGAAACTGGAAACGACGGTGAAACGTCCCGCCACGCCGAGGTTAACTCCGCTCTCTGTGCAGGTTGCGGGATGTGTGTTGCTGTTTGCCCCCATCAGGCAATTCAAGTGGACGGGTGGCACCTGGCGCAGTTCGATGCCATGGTGGATGCCCTGGTCGCAGACTACTGCTGAACGGAGATCGTCATGTCCCATCCAAATGAAACCGAATCTGCTCCGGCCAAACGCAAAAAACCGATTCAGGTGCTCCGCCAGCGGCGGGGCGGCGTCCCCCGTGAGTTGATCGAACGCAATCGAACACAGAACATGATTCGTCGGCGATTGACAGAAACTCTCCGGGCCGGCCCCAAAACCGTGCCGGAACTGGCGGCCGCCATCGACCTGCCCACGCACGAAGTCCTGTGGTACGTCATGGGAATGAAAAAGTACGGCAAGGTCGTCGAAGCGGATCAAACGGACGGCTACTTTCAATATCAACTTGCTGACGAGCCAGAAACAACGGAGACGACATCGTGAGCCTGACGGTCAATCCGGATCTCCACCGCGAGATCGCCCGATTCGGGAGCGACGAGATCTCCCGCTGCATCAACTGTGGAAACTGCACGGCCGTCTGCTCCCTGTCCGGAAAGGACGCCGTTTTCCCCCGAAAGACGATTCGCTACATGCAACTCGGTTTGAAAGACCGCCTGACGGCCTCGACCGAACCCTGGCTCTGCTACTACTGCGGCGAGTGCTCCGAAACCTGTCCCCAGCAGGCGAATCCCGGTGAGATCATGATGACCATGCGCCGCTGGCTGACCGCGCAATACGACTGGACGGGACTCGCCAAAAAGCTCTATCTGTCCAAGACGTGGGAGATCCTGGCCCTGGCTGCCGTTGCAGCGGTGGTCGTGGCCCTGTTTGTGCTCTTCCACGGACCGATGGTTACGCAACGCGTGGAGCTGAACACCTTCGCACCTGTTGTGTGGGTCGAGTTTGGTGACTGGGTCATGGCCGCCCTGTTGGGCGGGTTCCTTCTCAGCAACGTGCTTCGAATGCATTCCTTCGTGATGGGCAACCAGCGCGCTCCCCTGTCTCTCTACCTGCAGGAACTAAGAACGCTGGTCGTGCACGCGGCCACCCAGAAACGCTGGCGCGAGTGCGACGATCCCTCGCGCTGGTGGAAGCACTTCCTCCTGGTGACCGGCTACGTCACCATGCTGCTCCTCGTTGTCGTCTTCCTTCGTTGGTTCCAAACCGACGGGTCGGACTGGCGGTTTCTCGACCTGCTGGGCTACTACGCTACGGGCGTGCTCATGCTCGTCACCGGCGAGGCCATCATCAGCCGCCTTCGCCGTCGCGAGGAGATCCACAAACACTCCCATTCCACGGACTGGATGTTCCTGATCCTCCTCTTCCTGACCTCGCTGACCGGGATTCTCGTTCACGGGTTCCGCCTCGCCGGCCTCGCTCAGCCCACCTACTTCATGTACGTCGTCCATCTGGCCGTGGCCGTTCCCATGCTTGTGATCGAGGTCCCCTTCGGCAAATGGTCGCACCTGGCGTACCGACCTCTGGCCATGTACCTGGCAACCGTCAAAGCCAAGGCCGGAGAACTCGACCCCGGTGTCCCGGAATCCGTAGCCGCTTAGACGGAGTGTGGCTGCGAAAGATACTGTTGATCGGAAATGCTCTCAAACGGCGAGGATCAGGCCATGAAGCGGATCGTTGTGCTTGGAGGCGGGTTTGCCGGACTGGAAACTGCCATCCATCTCCGAAAGCGAAACTATGACGTAACCCTGGTGTCGGACCGCGACTACTTCTACATCTATCCCATCTCCATCTGGGTGCCCACGCGGGCAACAGCCTTCGAAAATGTCTGCATGCCCATGCACCGGCTTCAGAAGGTCCATGGTTTCGAACTGGTCGTCGATCGCGTCGAGGCCGTCGATATTCCGAACCAGCAAGTCGTTCTGACAGGCGGAACTCTCGACTACGACATCCTGGTGGTGGCTGTTGGGGCGGACAAGGTGCAGCATGCCGGCAACGAGCATTTTGTCTCCATTTGTGGCAAGCCGGAAGAATCGCTGCGACTGAGAGAGAAACTCGATGCCCTTCTTGCCCGCGGCCACGGCAAGATCGCCGTGGGGTTCGGAGGCAATCCCCTCGATCGCACGGGCGTTCGGGGCGGGCCGGCCTTCGAGGTGCTCTTCAACTTCCACAACCTCTTGCGCAAGAAGAAACTCCGAGACAACTTCGAACTCACTTTCTTCGCCCCCATGGCTCGACCGGGTGAGCGGCTCGGTGAAAAGGCGCTGGGAATGATGGACACCATGCTCGCCCGAATGAACATCCAGAAACGGGTGGGCGCCAAGATCAAGGCCTTTCAGCCTGACGGCGTCCTCTTCGAGGACGAGAGCCGTCTGGACGCGGACCTCGTCATGTTCATCCCGTCCGGGGCGGGAAAGCGACTCCTGCAGGGCTCCGGGCTTCCACTTACCGAAGCCGGCTTCGTCAAGATCGACGAAACCTGCCAGGTCGAGGGGATCGACAACGTCTACGCCGTGGGGGACATCGCCAATATTGAAGGCCCTGACTGGCGTGCCAAGCAAGGGCACCTGGCCGAGGTCATGGCACGCAACGTGGCTTTCAACATTGATGCGAAGGAGCGTGGATCCGAGCGACGCAGGACCTACGCGCACCATCTCAGCATCCTCTGCGTCATGGACACCGGCAACGGCGCCGCCTTTGTCTACCGCGATAATTGCCGCGGAGTGATCATCCCCCTGCCCATTGTCGGTCACTGGCTGAAAAAGGCTTGGGGAGCCTATTTCAAGCTGTCCAAGCTGAAGAAGATCCCTCGCATCCCCGGCATGTAGGACCCGACGGCAATGTTCTCAGAGCAGAATCGCGATATCGAAGATCCGTCACGCCATTTCGACAACTCGGTCGCTGCACCACGAGCCCAGGCCGGCGATAGATCCCATGCACGCAGGTACTGGAACGACGGCGAATCCGTCTGCTATACTGGTACTATGGCCAACGACAAAACTGCGAATGCTACAAATACGGAAATGTGGGAAGAGCGGGCTCGCCTGCTTCGTACCATGGGGCATCCCGTTCGACTTGCGATTCTCGAATCGCTCTGCGAGGGGCCCCGTTGTGTCACCGACATCAACGCCTTGATCGCCATTCCTCAACCCCACCTTTCCCAGCACATTGCGGCCCTCCGTGAGGCTCGCCTCATCGCCTGCCATATCAACGGCTCCCTCCGCTGCTACTACATTCTCCGCCCGACCCTTGTGAAGCAGCTGATTCGCCTCATTTCCAAGGAACATCCCGAACGCGAACGGGAACGCACAACGGTCATCCGAGAAGCCGAGAAGCGACGGGAAACGCCGGCCTGATCGCCGTCCTTGTTCGCTCCACGAACAAACGTCGCTTCGCTCCAGCGAAGAGCGACTTTGTCCGACAAGTATTGCTGCCCCGATCCTTACCCCGCGGCTACTCCTCCGCGTCTGCAGGAGCCGTCTTCTCGCCCTGCAACCTCTCTGGCATGCCGTAAGAGATCGCTTCGTGCGGACACACGTTCAAACATCGCGTGCAACTGTAGCAGTCCGCCGCCAGAACCCTGCCGGCCACCCGGTGCTTGGCTGCATCCAGCGGACACGCCTGGACGCATGCTCCACACTGATTGCACCGCTCCCGGTCAATCCGCACACGAGCGAAACTGAACCTCTCCGCCACCCACGAAACCAGCCCAAATGGGCAAATGAACTGGCAAAAGGGCCGATAGACCAGCAAGGCCAACACCAACGCGACGACAATCGTTACCGTAATCCCAATCTCGTCAAAGTCGAGATTGAACAGATTGAAGGGGTTGGCCTGATGGTACACCACGAACCCCTTTCTCTTGCCCACAATGCCGAACAGAAGCAGCAACATCACGACGAAAAGCGTTGCGCGAATCGCGTTGGAGAACCAGAACGGCACCTTCCGGTGTTTGATCCGCCGAAAGAACGGCAGGCTGTAGAACAATTCCTGCAAGGCTCCGAACGGGCAGGCCCAGCCGCATATCAGCTTGTTTCCCACCACGGCCAGCCCCAGGAAAAAAACCAACGCTACGACCTTTTCCCACACCGAGGGATAAAGCCCAACCATCGATTTGCAGACCTTGACAATCCCCTCCATGGGATTGGGTGACTTGCCCAAGGCAAAACCGCACACCGCCACTGCAACCACCAAGGTCGCCATGTAGATCACCCGGGGATACCACGTGCGGCGTTCGGAAACAGGGGAGCCCTCGGGCCGCCCCAGTCGGGTCAGAAAAACAAACGCCCACAACACCAACGCCGCAAAAACATAGTACTTCAGCGGACCGGACTTGTGGCTGAGAAGGTGTGCCGTCGCGTGCTCCAGCTCGTCCTGGTCGATGCCCAGCTTCTTCAGCGGTTTTCCCTTCGGCACGTCGAGCGGCAAGCCGAACTCCCGTGCCAGCGCCTTGCCGGTAACCCCGAGTTTCGGGGCCATATCCCGAATGCTCATCGCCGTCGTGAACGCTGGGAGCTGCCCGTCGGCCTTCGGCTCCAACGTCCAACCGACCGCCACGATCGCCAGGCACACGGCCAGACACCCGATCAACCAGATCCGTTGCCCTTTGGAGAGTTGCCGAGAATAGGGTTTCAACACCGCGTTTTCCTGGGACGAAGACATGAATGGCTCCAACTCGTGACAGAATCCACCTCTCCCCGAGTCTACTCCCTTCCTCGCATCCCTGTCGAGAGCCGCCGATCTTGACTTCGCCGCGATTTTGAGTACGTTAAGGCTTGTTGTCCACACCGCGTCGTAATGGCTGCGCGCGTTCTTCCCTCCTGGCCCCCGCCCATGTGTCTGCCTTCCCGAACTTCGATTACCTGGTTTCTGGTCGGAATGTTCGCCCTGGCCACAGGGGTCGGCGAAGGGTGGCATTTCGTTCCCGGCTCCGGACACGCGATTGAGATGCCGGGCGGCTACCTCTTTGTCGGTATCCCCGCCAGCCCGGAATCAAGTGACGCTCCCCTCGGGCATTCTTCGGGCGTCAGGTCCCGCTCCGAGGAAACGCCTCCCTGCTACAGCGAGGATGAATGCCCAATCTGTCGCTTGTGCGGTCAAGACAACTCGCTGCCTGACTCGGCAACTGCCCCCATTTTCTGCGGCGTTTTCTATGCTGGCCCCGCCATCTCTCCGCAGGTTTGGCAAGACCATCTCGCCCAGCCTTTCCACGCTCGGGCTCCTCCCGTCGGCTAATTCTGCGTAGAGCGCTTCTCGATCGCTCTTCAATCCAACTTGACGCGACTGTTCGATTCGCTCCATGCGCCGAACACATCGCGCAATTCTTTGTGCACCTATGCGCAGTACGGGATTGAGGTCCGCCGATATGCCATTTCGGCGGGCGACGTTTTTATCGCCCACACGCCAGCCACATGCCAGCCACCGGAGAACATAACATGTCCCCAAAAGCCATATCCGTCGAACATGCAGACTGCCCGTATCCTCGCCGCAAAACCGCACATGCCAGCGCCCGCGGCTTCACCCTTGTGGAACTGCTCGTCGTCATCGCGATTATCGGCATCCTGATCGCCCTGCTCCTGCCCGCGGTTCAGGCTGCCCGCGAAGCGGCCCGACGTTCACAGTGCTGCAACAACCTCAAGCAACTCGGGCTGGCCGTCCACAACTACTCCGATGTTCACCGCGCCTTGCCCATCGGACTCCAGGCCTCGCCGCTCGGAGCAGGCACGGGGGGGCGGGCACGCATGCCGGGACACACGGCCCTGGCCTCGATCCTGGCGTTCCACGAACAGGCCAACGTACTTGCCCTGTACCATCCGGAAGTTGCCAATTCTCATCAAATCAACGCGGAAGCCACTCGAACCCAAATCGCCGTTTACCAATGCCCCAGCGACGATTCTTCGTCCCGAACCGCCGTCAACGAGGGTATGCAGACCGAGATGAGCCGCTCCAACTACGCCGTCTCTTTCGGCTCGGCGACGATGCTCCCCGATGCCAACGGGATCAACATCATGGAAGATTCCAACCGCACAGGCATCGATTTCGATACCGATGGCGCCTTTCGTATTGACAATTCCCGCAGATGGTGCTGCTTCCTCGACGGCACCTCGAACTCCGTCCTGGCCAGCGAGGTCCTTTCCGGAAAAGACGATTCGAAAAGCCCCGGCGACAAGCAGTGGGACGCCCGCGGAATGTGGGCCTGGCACATGATGGGCTCCTTCGCCTACACACATCTCAACATGCCCAATAGCACCACCGGCGATGCCATGCAGGCAGGCAGCAGCCTCGACTGTGTGGACGCTCGCGGCATGCCCTGCGACAACTCCCATGGCAGCCAGTGGGACGAATTCCACGCCGCTGCCCGCAGCCACCATCCGGGCGGCGTAAACGCCGTTTTCGGCGACGGGCACGTGAGCTTCGTCAGCGAAACCATCGATCTGCAAACCTGGCGCAACCTGGGCGCAATCAACGACGGCCAGGCCGTCACCCTTCAAAACTAACTCGAAGCGAAAACGAACGACGGTGGAGACAAGGCGGAAGGCTGAAGACTGAAGGGCTGGAAAACAGGGTGCTTGGGACGTCAGAATCGCCTCCTTGTGACCATCGACCTCGCGTCAAAAACTCCAGCCTCCAGCCTCCAGCCTCCAGCCTCCTTACGCCTTCTCCAACTTGTCCCGGTTCTCGTGCACCTTGAAGATCGCGTTGACGATGTCGTCCATGTCCCTCTTCTCGCCAAGGAGGATCCCGGATGCCCAGAAGGCGATTACCTTCTGACACACCTCGTCGCAACGGGGACAAGCATTCTGCTCGCGGTACTCCTCGAGCCGTTTGGGCGAGTACATTTTCTGATAAACCCGGGCGTTCAGAATGTGGTCGACCCACGGCTCCTTGTGCAACCCTTGGCCGACGTAGGGCCCGAAAGAAACACCCTCGGCCTTCACGGCCTTGAGGAACTTGGCACGACTCACGCCGTTGAAATGCTCCTTCCGATAAGTCATGCCATAGACGTAATAGGCGCCGTTGGTCGTACCTTCGTACAACTTCTGGGGAACGACTCCCGGGAAACCTCTGAACTTCTCGGCCAAATACCTGGCGTTCTCGTTGCGCCGCTTGAACCGCTCCACCACGCCCGGCAACTGGCCCAACAGAGCGGCCGCTTCAAATTCGTTCATCCGGTACTTCGGTCCGATCACCTCCGTTCGCCCCCGGCGCGACGTCCCGTGGTTATGGACCGTGTAGCACCGGTCCATGAGTTGCTCATCGTTGCCGATAATGGCGCCGCCTTCTCCGCACGCGATGGTCTTGCTGGTCTGAAAACTGAAGGCGCCGAGATCGCCGATCGTGCCGAGCTTCTTGCCTCCGTACTCGCCCAGGTGCCCCTGGCAGGCGTCTTCGATCACCTTCAGATCGTGCTTCTTGGCAATCGCCGTGATCCGGTTCATATCGCAGGGCTGGCCCATGATATGAACCGGGATGATGGCCCTCGTGTTCTCGGAGATTCTTCGCTCCACGTCCTCCGGATCGAGCTGAAACGACTCCGGATCCAGGTCCGCCAATACCGGCAAGGCCCGGGCCGACAGGATGGAAGAGATCGTGCCGGGATCCGTGTAGGGGGAGGTGATGACCTCGTCGCCGGGCCCGATTCCCAGGGCCTCCACGCACGTGTGCAACGCCTGCGTTCCCGACCCCGTCGCCACGCAGAACTTCGTTCCCAACAATTCTGCGTACTTCTTCTCAAACCTGGGAACCGTGCCGGACTTGGATTGGATCCTGCACCAGATCCCACTGTTGACCGTGTTCTCCACGGACTCCCGCACCTCCTCGTCCCGGTATGGCCAGGCGGGCCAACTTCGGTTCTTCCTCACCGGGTCACCGCCCAGCATCGCAAGTTCGCTCGCTCCGCCGCTGCCGTCGCCGTAGGCCCGGGCTCCCCCAAAGGTCGCCGCCCCCACCACCCCCGTGGATGCCGCCAAGAACCTGCGCCGCCCCAATATTTGCTTACCCATTTCCGGTCTCCTTTTCCGCTCGGGCCCGTTGAGTGAGTGACAGAGAATTTCCCTGTTGGTAAACCACCGGATCAAGGATTGCAACTGTTTACAGGGAAAAGAGCCTATGGGGATTTCTTTGGAGGCCGCTCTCCCATGAGAAAGGCAGGCCAACCTCAATGCCGGCTCTTGCACCGCCAATTAGAGAATTGCAAAATGCATGGATGCGACTTGGTTAATCATGGCAGTTTGCAAGTCGGCTGTCTCTGCGCCATGTCCGATTGTCTATCGCAACCCCCATGACAGTAAGGGGTTGTGTTTGCCAGTGCTTCGGGGCATGGATCTGGCACGGCCTGTGCTTCTTACTATCCCCAGAGATAAGAACCCTGCCGCGCAGAGTCGGCCCCGTGCGCCGGCTCCGTTTGCGGCAACAGACCAAGGAGACAAGACCATGCCGCGCGGCGATGGAGCGGGACCTCCCCAGGGCGGGAGGCAAGGACGAGGTAGAATGGGCGGCCCTTCTGCGGGCGGACCTGGCGGCGTTTGTGTGTGTCCCAAGTGTGGGCACAAGGAGCCCCATGCGGCCGGACAGCCCTGCAGCGACCAATCCTGTCCGAAATGCGGATCCGCGATGACCCGCGGCTAAACAGCGGCGTCTTTGGCTGTCGTCAAGACGGGATTTTTCTGCCAAACTCAAGGATCGGGAGGTTCTATGAAAACAGCAATGACCGCAGAAGACAAACCAGCCAAGCGCCGGCGGGCTCATGCGATTGCGGGACAGCAACAGGAGTCGACAGTATGAGCGCCGAACCGGCACTTTCTCTGAAAGCGATGGAACGATTCGATCATCCTCGAAACTACGGAATGCTCGATGAGTGGGACGGCCACGCCCGCATCACCGGCCCCTGCGGCGACACCATGGAGGTCTGGCTCCAAGTCGCCGACCGCCGCCTTGCCCGGGTCTCCTTCACCACCGACGGATGCGGACCATCGCGCGCCGCGGGCAGCATGGCCACAGAACTGGCGACGGGCAAACTCGTCAAGGAGTCGCTCCAGATCGAGCAGAACGACGTCCTCCAGGCCTTGGGCGGCCTGCCCAAGGACTCGGAGCATTGTGCCCTCCTTGCCGTCAACACCCTCAAGGCCGCCGTCCGCGATTGCCAGCAGCGCAAACAAGGGGGACAGCAATGCTCCGAGTGTTCCTCGGCGGATTGCTCCTCCAAGCAACGCCAGGAAGGCGAGTCGGAACAAGAGTATCAGGACCGCCAGGCGCTAACGCAACGGATGTGCCTCATCGATCACAAGCTTCTGGTCATGTCGGGCAAGGGAGGCGTGGGCAAGAGCACCGTCGCCGCAAACCTGGCCATCACGCTGGCCCTGGCCGGAAACCAAGTCGGACTTCTCGACGTCGACATCCACGGCCCGAGCATTCCCCGACTCATGGGCCTCAACGGCGACCGGGCCGTTACCCACGACGGCGAGTTGGTGCCCCTTGAGGTCGGCCCAAACCTCAAGGTGATCTCGATCGCCTTCTTCCTCCCCAGCGACCGCGACGCCGTGATCTGGCGCGGCCCGATGAAATACAGCGCCATCCGGCAGTTCCTCAAAGACGTCGCTTGGGGACCCCTCGACTACCTCGTGATTGATTCGCCGCCGGGCACCGGGGATGAACCTCTATCCGTCGCCCAGATGATCGGCCAACCGGCCGGCGCGGTCCTGGTAACCACACCGCAAGACCTTGCCCTCTCCGATGTCCGACGCTCCGTTTCCTTCTGCGAGAAGGTCTCCCTGCCAGTGGTCGGCATTGTCGAGAACATGAGCGGGCTGGCTTGCCCCCATTGCGGCGGCCAGATCGATCTATTCAAGACCGGCGGAGGAGAAGCCCTCGCACAAGAGATGGGCGTTCCCCACCTCGGCCGCATTCCCATCGATCCCCAAATCGTCCTCTGCGGCGACGATGGAACTCCTTACGTCCACCGTTTCGCCGAGAGCCCGGCCGCCCAGGCCTTCGCTCAAGTCGTCGAGCGGATCATGGCTGCACCCCAGACATCGACTCGGGATTCCGGGGTTGAAGGAGACACAGCGTGAAGATTGCCATCCCGCTTGCAGGTGGCCGGTTGGCCATTGTCTCCGGCGACAACTTATGTGATCATTAAGCGTCTTTTTCTCAAAGGAAATCGCGATGAAGGTCGTTGCAGTTTCAGCCCTTGGCCTTGGTGTTGTGCTCGCATTGACCTGCGCCTGCACAAAATCCTCGGCCCCGGATACCGGGACTCCGACCGCGGCCTCCCCATCACCTCCCGCCTCGCAGACAACACCGCCTGCGGAGAAGACATGGAAGCCTCTGGCATCTGCCGACTACCCGGACCCTTCCACTGGCCTGCCCGCCGATTTGCCAAAAACCGCGCCGGGAGACAAGCACGTTGTTCTGGCCTGGAACGACCTGGGAATGCACTGCTACCAGGCGGACTTCTCGCGATTCCAGATCCTCCCTCCCTACAACGTCTTCTGGGCCCAAGTGATTACGAAAGGTGAGAAGCCCGCCGTCGCTACAGCGGACCTGCAAGTTCACTACAAGACTCTGAACATGGAGAATCCCCAGCAGCACACCAACTTCTGGGACCACGCGGCCGGCTACGGCTGGGAGGTCGAGCCCGGAGTCGGCCTGAAGGGCCACCGAACCTCTGGGGTCATGGAGGTTGCCGACGATCACTTCGTCGCCGAGGGCGTGCCCGTCGTCGACTTCACCGACGACGGCACCTGGGATCCCTTCCCCATGTTCACCGCGTCCGTCAAGAACGCTCAAGGGGACGTCTTGGCCGAGACCATTAACGTCGCCCCCGCCTCGACCGAAATGGCTTGCGACCTGTGTCACAAGGCGGACTCCATGCAGGGAACCATGGCCGCCATCCTGAAGGCACACGACACCAACGAAAAGACCGAATTGCTCTCCCAGGCAGAGTCGGGCAAGCCCGTCATGTGCAGCGCGTGCCATGCAGATCCTGCCCTCGGGGTCACCGAAAATAAGGATTGCCAAACAACCCTCTCCGGCGCCATGCACAGTTTTCACGCCAAGAAGTTGGCGGAAACCGATGTGAAACTGCCGAAAAACAGTTGCCACACCTGCCACCCCGGTCCCCAAACAAACTGCCTCCGCGATGTCATGTCCCAGGCGGGGCTCACATGCACGAACTGCCACGGCGGCATGGAAGACGTGGGCAGCCCCGAACGAACCCCGTGGGTCAACATGCCCACCTGCTCCACCTGCCATACCGAGGCCCTGGAAGAACCGGCCAGGGCTCGCATCAAGAAGCCCAATGAGCATCTCACGGCCGATGCCGCCTCGCTCTATCGCAACAGCAAGGCCCATGGCGGCGGCGGAATCTACTGCGCTGCGTGCCACGGGTCCCCCCATGCCGTCACTCCCACGAGCACCGAACGCGACAATGAGCAGGCCATCCGGCTCCAAGGCCACGAAGGCCCAATCGACCAATGCACCCTTTGCCATCTCGAAAAACCTGAAAAGCCATTCTGGCATTACAAATCGGCGGAGTGAGCCAGTCCCACCCAAAAACGCCTCCACGGCCTGCACGTTTCCGGAGAAGTCTTGAATGCCGACCGAGAACGCGTCCGATCCGGTGAAACTTGGAATCATCATCTGCGGACGCTATCATACGTGCGCCGGCGGCAAATGCCTTCTCGCCATGCAGCGTCGCGAGGGCGCCTTCAGCCTCTATCGGGGCAGAGACGTCCAGTTGGTCGGTTTCACCACTTGCGGCGGATGTCCCGGTGGAAATGTCGAGTACGCCCCGGCTGAAATGGTGAAGAACGGCGCCCAGGTCGTCCACCTCGCCACCGGCCTGATCGTGGGCTATCCCCCGTGTCCCCGTATTGCATCATTCACCAGTTTCATTCAAATCCACTACGGACTCGACGTGGTCGTCGGCACTCATCCCATTCCCCAGAAGTACTTCCTGACCCACCAACGAATGGGCACCTGGCACGGCCCCCATTGGGAAACCTTGCTTCACCCAACCCTCGCCGATGAAGAAACACGTATTTCCTATGACTAAGAACTTTCCGAAAACTACAGAAGATGCCTCCCCCGGGCGGAAACCGTGTGCATCCACAACAGTTCTCGGATCGGCTCTAAATGTCATAACAGCCAAACGCGACTCTGCGAAGAAAGAGCTACATGAATTCATTGGATGAAGTCGAAATCTCCAAGACAATTGTCTCCACCTACCACGAGAGGCTTCTCGATCGAATCGCGAGCGACGTGATCATCGTCGGCGCCGGCCCTTCAGGCCTCGTGGCCGCCTATTACCTGGCCCAAGCCGGCTTGAAGGTCACCGTCGTAGAAAAACGCCTCTCGCCCGGCGGCGGAATCTGGGGCGGCGGCATGGCCATGAACATGGCCGTTGTTCAAGACGAAGCCGTCCCCCTGCTCGACGAGATGGGGATCCGCTCCCAGCCCAGGCAAGGCAACCTCCATGCGGTCGACACCATGGAACTTGCGGCGGGGCTGTGCCTAAAAGCCCTCCAGGCCGGCGCCATCATTCTCAACCTCACAACCGTCGAGGACGTTTGCGTCCGGGACCAGCGTCTCACCGGCGTGGTGGTCAACCGCACCAACATCGTCGATGCCCTCCCCGTCGATCCGATTGTCTTCTCCGCCAAAGCCGTCCTTGACGCCACGGGCCACGAGGCCATTCTCGTCCAATGCCTTCGCCGACGCGGACTCCTGCCGACAACCCTCTCGGCCCAGGAAGGCCCCATGGACGCCACCGCCGGCGAGGCCTTCGTCGTCGATCAGGCCGGCGAAGTCTTCCCCGGCCTGTGGCTCTCCGGAATGAGTGTCGCCGCCACCTTGGGCGGACCCCGCATGGGCCCAATCTTCGGCGGCATGCTGCTTTCCGGCAAACGCATCGCCCAGGCAATCGCCGCCGAATTGGCCAGGCAGTGATTTGAGGTGAGGAAGGACCCATGAAGGCGTTCCAGGACTACTATGCCGACGACGTAAGCCACTGCTACGGTTGCGGACGGTTGAACGAGCACGGCCTGAAGGTCAAGAGTTATTGGGACGGTGAGGAAACGGTGGCGACCTTCCTGCCCCAACCGTATCACATGGCCGTTCCCGGTTATGTCTACGGCGGCCTGCTCGCCTCGATCATCGATTGCCACGGCACCGGCACGGCCGCCGCGGCCATGTATCGAGCCGAACAGCGAGAGATGGACACGGAGCCGCCTATTCGTTTCCTCACCGCGTCCCTGCACGTCGATTACGTCCGCCCAACGCCCTTGGGCGTGCCTCTGGAAATCCGCGGCAAAGTCAAGGAAATCAAGGGTCGCAAGGTGGTCGTGAGCGCCTCGATTTCCGTCGACGGCAAACTCTGCGTCCGCGGGGAAGTCGTGGCCGTCCAGGTCCCGGCAAGTTGGATCCCCAAAGCTGCCCGGGATCAGGATTCGGTCGTACGCGATACTTAAGTTCAGCCCCTAAACAAGTGAGGAGTCCGAAAATGAGCACGACGCCAGAAGTGTCCGCCGAGACCCCCAATGTGAAACCTGTAACCATTCCCTTGATCGGCGAAGACGCCCCGGCCTTCGAGGCCGTCACAACGCAAGGGCCAATTCGATATCCGGAGGACTACCGGGGCCTTTGGGTGATTCTTTTCAGTCATCCTGCCGACTTCACCCCGGTCTGCACCACCGAGTTCATGACCTTCGCCACGCTGATGCCGGAGTTCGAAGCTCTCAACTGCAAACTGATCGGCCTGTCGATCGATAGCAACTTCAGCCACATCGCCTGGCTGCGGACGATCAAGGAAAAGATCAAGTACAAGGGCATGGAGAACGTCGAAGTCACCTTCCCGGTGATCGCCGACTTGAAAATGGAGGTCGCTCGCAAGTATGGCATGGTCCATGCTTCCACCGACGATTCCCACGCCGTGCGAGCAGTCTTCCTCATGGACCCCGAGGCGAAGGTTCGAGCCGTCCTGTACTACCCATCGAGCACCGGCCGGAACTTCCAGGAAATCCTGCGGATGCTCGTGGCCATGCAAACGGCCGATAAGCATCAAATTGCCACCCCCGCGGATTGGCAACCGGGAGACGACGTCATTGTTCCCCCGCCAGGCTCCTGCGGCGTGGCTCAGGAACGCGTCGAGGGCAAGGACAACACCAAGTGCCTCGACTGGTTCATGTGCCTGCGGGAAATCCCGAAGGACAAGCTTGATCTTCCACCGCTGTGGAAGTAAACCGGATCATCCCGTCGAGACGCCGTGCCCTGGTTGCGGCGTCTCGACGTCTTTTTAAGGAGTGACGCCGCCTTAAGGGGCAGCGCAACGACAAGTGTCGTTGTTCGCTCCGCGGACAAACGCCTCTTCGTGCGACACTTATTGCTGCCCCGATACTAAAACAGGAAGGCTTCCCATGAGCGAGACACGAAACGCTTTGAAGGACGGTTTCACCTGGTATGAAAAACTGTCCATGCGTGGCGGCGCCGCGGCCATGGTCGGGATCGGCGCTTTCGCAATCTACCAAAGCAACCCGGCGCTGGCCGCCGGCTACCTGGTCTTCGTCGCCCTGGCAGGCCTTGTCGTCCTGTACGATTCCCTCTGCGTCTACTGTCCCTACCCCTTCAAGCACTCCGACTGCCTGTTTGTCCCCTATCAGCTCATCGCCTCAGTTGCGACTCATCGAACCGGGACGATTTCTCCCTTCAGAAACCTGCTCTCGGCCCTGGCGTTCGGGGGAATTGCCGCCATCCCCCAATACTGGCTCTGGGGAAACTGGGGTTTGTTCGGAACCTTCTGGGCGCTGGCTGTTGCGCTCGGGATCGCCGTTCCCACATGCATCTGCCGCCGCTGTCGTCACCACCGCTGCCCCATGAACCTGGCAAAACCGTAGCCGAGTCGGCCAAGAATCCGTCTGGTTGTTTTCGTTGATTGTACCGGGCAGCGAGGGCTGCCCATGCACCCGTGTGTTTAGAGCCAATCCAAAGGAGTCAAAGATGGCAACTGTGCCTCAACGTGCGAGAGATCTGATGAGTTTCGGTCAGGTAATGTCCCTGGCAACGGCCTCTGCCGCCGGAGAACCCAACGTGGCGCCCATGCAGCAATGCTGGTGGTACGACGACGAGACCATCGTCATCGGCGACTTCTTCATGAAACAGACAAAGGCGAACATCCTGGAAAACGGGCGCGCCTCGTTCGCCGTGTGGAAAGGGGACCCTCGCGAGGCCTACAAGTACACCGGCGCCGCCCAGTACCTGACCAGCGGACCGGAATACGACCTTGCTAATGGTGAGATGCACAAGAAAAAACCCGACAAGAATTTCAAGGGGGTTGTGGTCATCAAGGTGGAGAAGGTGTACGACATCAAGTCGGGCCCCAAGGCCGGCCAATTGATTACCGAGTAAGATCATCCCGAGGGGGGGAAGCGAGTTGAAGACCATCGGACTTATCGGCGGCATGAGTTGGGAGTCGTCCGTCGAGTACTACCGCATCATCAACGAGATGATCCGTGAAAGACTCGGCGGACTCCATTCCGCCAGGTGCATCATGGTTTCGGTCGATTTCGCCGAGGTGGAACCGCTCCAACGCGAGGGCCGTTGGAACGAAACGGCGGTTCAGATGGTGCATGCCGCTCAGTCCCTCGAGGCTGCCGGCGCCGATTTCGTCGTCCTATGCACGAATACCATGCACAAGGTTGCGGATGAAATCGAAGAGCACGTCGCCATTCCGTTCCTTCATATCGCCGATGCCACGGCCGCGAAGGTGAAGTCCCATGGCCTCAAGACCATCGGCCTGCTCGGGACCCGCTTCACCATGGAAGACCACTTCTACAAGGGTCGCCTGGCGGAGCGGCACTCCGTGGAGGTCCTGGTGCCCGGCGACGACCAGCGGGAAGTGGTGCACCAGGTGATCTACGAGGAACTCTGTCTTGGGAAGGTCCTCCCGGCGTCCCGGGAGAAATATGCCCGGATCATGGACGGCCTCGTGAGCCGCGGCGCCGAGGCGATCGTCCTCGGGTGCACGGAGATCGGCCTGCTCGTGTCCCCCGACGATTGTCGGGCCCCCCTCTTCGATACGACAAAAATCCATGCCGAGGCGGCGGTTGAGTTGGCGTTGGCGCCTGCTTGAGGTGTATATTGTTGTTGTCTGCACTTTGAAGGAACCACGTGGCAAACCACAGTCCGGCAAATCCGGGCTGCCCGTGCCACCCGCTCCCTCATCGAATCTGCAAGGCTCGACAGAGGACATAAACCCGACAGACTTTCCAGGAAATCCGTTTTTTGAAAGGACCATCCGATGAGCGAGATGAACAAAAGCCGCCGCCAGTTCCTGGGAACCGTGGGCGCCGCCGGGGTCTCGTCGATCGTCGCGGGAACTGTGGCAGCGAAACAGGGCCACGCGGCCGAACCGCTTGAAAAACTCGCCATCGACGGGGGCACGCCCGTTCGCAAAAGCCAACTCCACCATCACGCCTACGGACCCCAGTACTACAACGAAGTCGAAAAACGGGAACTCCTCGAGGTCCTCGAATCGAAAAGGCCTTTCCGCTGGTGGAACAACGGCTCCAAGGCCCTCCAGTTCGAGCAGGCCTACGCCGCCCATATCGGCGTGAAATATGCCATCGGAGTCACCTCCGGAACCACGGCCCTGGCCGCAGCCCTCGCCGCCCTGGAAATCGGCCCCGGCGACGAAGTCATCCTCCCCGCCTGGACCTGGTACGCCGACTACGACACCGTCGTCCTCGCCGGCGCCCTGCCGGTCTTCGCCGAGGTCGATCTCTCCCTCAACATCGACCCCACCGATATCGAGGCTCGGATCACGCCCCGCACCAAGGCGATCATCGCCGTCAGCCTCCAGGGTTGCCCGGCCGACATGGATCCCATCCTCGAAGTCGCCCGCAAGCACAACGTCCGCGTCCTCGAGGATTTCTCGCAGTGCGTCGGCGGCCGCTATAAGGGCAAGTTCCTGGGCTCCATGGGCGATATCGCCATCAGCAGCTTCCAGGAAAGCAAGACCATCACGGCCGGCGAGGGAGGAGCCGTCCTCAGCAACGACCCTGTGCTCTTCGAACGCGCCGTCCGCGCCCACGACGTGGGCTCCCTCCGCTCTCCCTACAAGGAAGATCTCGGCGGCGGCAAACTCCCGGGCTTCGCCGCCTCGAACTACCGCATGAACGAGTTCACCGGCGCCATCCTCAAGGCCCAGGAACAAGATCTCGAAACGATCTGCGCCGCCCTCCGAGGCAATGCCCGAAAGGTCCGCGACGGGATTGCCGATCTGCCGGGCCTGAAGATGCGTAAAACTCCCGACCTGGAAGGCGACCTGGGCGTCACCATCTTCCTCGACCACGGCACCCGCGAAAAACGCGACCATTTCCTCCGCGCCATGCGGGCTGAAGGAATCGCGGCCTCGCCTCCCGGCGGTTCGGTCATCCTGCCCACCGATGCAAGGGTCGAAAGCAAAGCCACCGTCCACCCCGACTGGCCTTCCTTCAACACGCCTCAAGGCAAGGCCATCCGCTATGGCGCCGAGTCCTGCCCCCAGACGATCGACGTCAAGTCCCGTCTCGGCGGCGTGATCATGGACCCCAATTACACCGAGGATGACATCAACGACATCGTCAAAGCCATCCGCAAGGTGTACCTGGCCATGTACACGTCGTAAGATCTCATGGCGAAACGAACTCGCAAGAACGGGTCACGCCAGGCGGCCTGCACCGCGTCCCGGCGCCCGGCAGTTGCCCTGCTTGTCGACACGGCGACGGAGTGGGGTCGGCAGATCATTCACGGGATCTCGAATTACGCCCAGCAGCAGGGTGGATGGGACATCTGGCTGGAGCGGCGCTGCCAGAATGCGCCGGGCCACTTGCCTCCCGGCTGGCATGGCGACGGCATCATCGCCCGAGTTGCCGACCGCGCCATGGCCCGCTACCTGGCCGATGCCCCCGCTCCGGTCGTCAACGTTTCCGCCGCACGCATCCCGGCCACCCAGTTCCCCACCGTCTCCATGAGCCTGGAGGGAGTGGCGACCCTGGCAACCCAGCACCTGCTGGACCACGGTTTCCGCCATTTCGGCTACTACGCGCCTCAGGGGTTCTCCTACGCGAAAGCCTACTACGAGAGCTTCGTGGAAAACCTGGCCGAGGCCGGCCTGGAATGCTCCCTCTTCCTTGGGCGGCGCGGCAATGGAACCGTCGCCACCTGGCAACGGCGCCAGGAGGAACTCCAGCGATGGCTCCGCGAATTGCCCAAACCGCTGGCCGTTCTGACCTGGACCAGCGATCTCGCACGCGAGGTGTCCTGCGCCTGCCAGGCCATGGGCCTGCTCGTACCCGAGCAGGTCGCCGTGATGGCCGGAGGCAACGACAGCGTGTTGTGCGAAACCTGCAACCCGCCCCTTTCCGCCGTGGCCATCAATTCGGAACGGATCGGCTACGAAGCCGCGGCCCTGCTCGATCGCTTGCTGCATGGCAAGCCTTGCCCGAGCAAACCGGTTCTGATCGAGCCAAGCCACGTGGCCGTCCGCCAGTCCACCGACACGCTGGCGGTCGACGACAGCGACTTGGCTCAGGCGATTGCCTTCATCCGGGCCAACGCGCCGGCGCAGATCCAGGTCAGCGACGTGCTCCGCGCCGTTCCCGTCTCGCGGAGCTGGCTGGAACGCCGCTTTCAGGAACTCCTCGGTCGCAGCCCCGCGCAAGAGATCCGCCGCGTCCGTCTCGAACGGAGCAAACGCCTTCTCGTGGAAACCGATATGCCCGTCCCCGAAGTGGCCATCGCCTCCGGCTTCGGTTCCAGCGAGTATCTCGCCTATGCCTTCAAACAGGCCACAGGTCTGACCCCCCACAAGTTCCGCACCCGGACCCGCGGGTGGTAACTCCTTCGAACGACAAAATATCTTAGATTTTTTACGCGTTTTTGCGTTGGTCAAGCCGTCTCCTTCATCTACCATAGACCCCGTCCGAGAAACAAGACGCTGGGAGGGAGAGAGGATGTCGCAACAAACGCGAAGAGACTTCTTGCGCCAGACAACACGCACCACAACCTGTGCGGCCGTCGGGGCCATCGCCGCGCCGGCGATCCAAGCCCGCGGCGCAAACGAGCAATTCACCGTCGGCATGATCGGCTGCTCCGGCCGGGGCACGGCCATCGGCAAGGAACTGGCCAAGTTGGGCGTCCGAATCGCCTATGCCTGCGATCCCGATCAACGCCGGGCGGCCAGCGCCAAGAAGGGTCTCGGAGCCGACCATGCGGTGGCCGACCTGCGAAAAATCCTCGATGACCCTGCCGTCGACGCCGTCGCAATCTCGGCCCCCAATCACTGGCACGCGCCGGCGGCGATCCTCGCCTGCGAAGCCGGCAAACACGTCTATGTCGAAAAGCCCTGCTCGCACAACATCGTCGAAGGCCGCCGCATGATCGAGGCCGCCAGACGCACGGGCATGGTCATGCAGGTGGGCTCTCAAATCCGCGGAACCAAGGCCTTCCAGGAGGGCATCGCCCTGGTCCACGAAGGGGCCGTCGGCAAGGTGCTCGTCGCCAAGACCTGGGTGAGCCGCAAACGTCCGGACATCGGCCACTGCCAGCCTTCCGAGCCGCCCACCACTCTGGACTACGATCTGTGGGTCGGCCCCGCCCCCATGATCCCCTACCAGAAGAACCTGATCCACTACAACTGGCACTGGTGGTACAACTTCGGCAACGGCGACGCAGGCAGCCGCGGCGTGCACCAGTTGGACATTGCTCTCTGGGGCATGAAGTTGCTCACCCATCCCACCCGGATCTCCGGATTCGGGCAGAAACTGTACTTCGACGACGACAAGCAGTATCCCGACACGCACTACGTGACCTTCGAATATCCGGGCGACGGCGCCCCGGGCTCGAAGCGGCTCATCATCTACGAGCAGCGTTTGTGGTCGCCCTACTGGGGACAGATCGACTGCGAAGACGGATGCACCTTCTACGGCGACGAGGGCTACCTGACGGTCGATATGCACCAGGGCTGGAAACTCTACGGTCCGAAGAACAAACTCCGCAAGCAAGCCGAGCGGTACTTCGATACGGGCGAGCACTGCGCCGATTTCCTCGACGCCATCCGCACCGGACGACGACCGAGCGCCGATATCGAAATCGGCCACTATTCGGCCGCGTTGCCCCACCTGACCAACATTCTCGCCCGCACCGGACGCCGCGATCTGACCTTCGATCCGAAAGCCGAACGCTTCGTCGATGCGCCGGACGCCGACGCTCTCATCGGTCGAAGCTACCGCCCCGGGCATTGGGCCAGCCTGCAGGACCGCACCTGAATGACCTTGCACGATTCCAGGAAGTCGTGTGCCATTGCTCTGCCCACACGCCGCAGAATACGTGAATCTCAGAGTGATACCTTCCCGGCGTGTGGGCGAGCAGTGCCGAACGGGACCACGTTTCCGGGAATCACAAAGGGGCATTTAGTCCGTTGGCAGAACCCAGAATTGGGACGCCGAATTTTCGCAGTCCACCCTTCCGCACGCAAAAAACAGCCTAAAGGCTGGACTCCAACCGAGGGCCCACGACACAATGCAACAAGAGTGGACGTGGCAAAGCCAAATCGGCTTGGACTTCAACACAAATGGCAACTAGCACTCGACGTCTTGGGAGAAACAGCACGATGGAGTCCAATCGACGGGAATTTCTGACCGGAATCGCTGGCGCAGGAACGGTGGCCGCCTCCGCGTCGTGGCTTGCTCCCCACGCTGTCGCAGCCGACAAGCCGAAAGGACGAATCAAGGTCGGCCAGATCGGCATTGGCCACAATCACGCCTCCGCCAAGATGGCCACCTTCCGCAAATTGAGCGATCTCTACGAGGTCGTCGGCATCGTCGAGCCCGACCCCGAGTGGCGCAAGAAGCGGGGAAACCAATCGGCCTATCGCGATCTGCCCTGGATGACCGAGGAACAGCTACTCAACACCAAGGGACTCCAGGCGGTGGCCGTCGAAGTCGACCCCGGCGACGACCACCTGATGGACATCACCGCGCGCTGCATCGACGCCGGCATGCACGTTCATTTAGACAAGCCCGGTGGCGAATCGTTCAGCGCCTTCAAGCGGGTGCTCGATGAAGCGGGGCGGCGACAATTGGCCGTCCAACTGGGCTACATGTACCGCGGCAATCCGGCCATCCAATTGTGTTTTCAGGCCGTCCGCGAGGGCTGGCTCGGACGGATCTTCGAAGTCCACGCTGTGATGAGCAAAGCTCAACCGCTCGCCTACCGCAAGTGGCTGTCCCAGTTCCACGGCGGAACCATGTTCATTTTCGGCTGCCACATGATCGACCTGGTGATCGCCATGCTCGGCAAGCCCGACCGGGTCACGCCCTACCAGCGTCAGACCCAGCCGGAGGTGGACCTGCTCGACAACGGACTCGCCGTGCTCGAATATGAACGAACCACCGCCACGGTCCGCACCGCCTCTCTCGAAGTGGGAGGCTACGGGCGGCGCCAACTCGTCGTCTGCGGCGACGAAGGCACCATCGAGATTCGCCCCCTCGAACCGCCGAAAATGTGGATACGGCTCGCCAGGCCGCAAGGGTCCTTCAAGAAAGGCGATCAGGAAGTTACCCTGCCGCCGATCCCCGGACGCTACGACAACCACCTGATCGAATTGGCCCGGATCATCCGCGGGGAAATCGAGAACCCCTATCCCCTCGAACATGAACTGATCCTCCAAGAGACCCTGCTCCAAGCCGCCGACTATCCCCCCGAATAAACGTAGGTTGGCTCTCCCGAACCGATCCTCCCTGCCAATCGACCTCACATCAACACCTACAGCCTCCAGTCTACAGCCTCCGGCCTAATACCATGACGAAACTTCCCTCGCCAAGGATCGCCCCCTCGCTTGCCCTCCTTGTCCTGCTGGTGTCTTCGCCGTCCACGTCCCTTGGAGAAACTCCGCAACATTGGCCGCAGTTTCGCGGGCCGGAGGCCCGAGGCGTCGCCACCGGGGCCAATCTGCCCGACCGGTGGTCGGCCACCGAGAATGTGGCCTGGAAGACCAACGTGCCGGGCCGCGCCTGGTCCTCGCCGATCGTCTGGGACAATCGCATCTTCCTCACCAATGCCGTAAGCGACCACGCCCTGGAGGCGGCCAAGAAAGGCCTCTACTTCGGCGGCAACCGCCCCGAACCTCGCGACGTCGAACTGCAGTACCAGGTGATCTGCCTCGACCTCCTTTCCGGCAAGAAGCTCTGGGAGCGGACCGTTCATCGCGCCACGCCCGACACGCCGATCCACTTGAAAAACAGCTTCGCCTCCGAGACGCCCGTCACCGACGGCGAGCGGGTCTACGCCTACTTCGGCAACCTGGGCCTGTACTGTTTCGATCTCGACGGCAACCCAGTTTGGTCCAAGTCGTTCCCGCCCGTCGCCACCCGCAACGGCTGGGGCACGGCCGCGTCGCCCGTCCTCCATGGCGATCGCCTCTATCTCGTCAACGACAACGACGACCAATCCTACTTGCTGTGCCTCGACAAACGCACCGGCGACCAGGTGTGGCGCGTCGACCGCGACGAAGGCAGCAACTGGTCGACCCCGTTCATCTGGCAGAACGACTTGCGAACCGAAATCGTCACCCTGGGCACCGACAAGGTGCGGTCCTACGACCTGGAGGGCAAGCTCCTCTGGCACCTGACGGGGATGTCCAGCATCACCATCGCCACGCCCTATGCCGACAACGGCCTGCTGTATATCAGCTCGGGCTACGTTCGCGATCCGCTCCGTCCTATCTACGCGATCCGACCCGGAGCAACCGGCGACATCTCCCTCGAGCCCGAACAGACAGAAAACGAGTTCATCGCCTGGTGCCAGCCCTTGGGCTCGCCCTACAACCCCACGACGTTGGTCTACGAAGGCCGGGTCTACGTGCTCTACGACCGAAGCCTGCTGAGCTGCTATCGCTCTCTCTCCGGCGAGCCCCTGTTCGAACGGGAGCGGATACCGCAAGGACGCCACTTCACCGCGTCGCCCTGGGCCTACGGAGACAAGGTCTTCTGCCTGAACGAAGACGGCGTGACCTTCGTCTTCCGCGCCGGAGACAAGCCCGAACTGCTGCACACAAACGAACTGGCCGACCACGACATGGCCATGGCCACGCCGGCGATCGTAGGCGACCGGCTGCTCATCCGCACGTCGGCAAGAGTCTACTGTATTCGCCAATCGGCGCCGTCTGACACACAATGACTCAAGCGGCCAAGAGGACTGCCCAAATTGCATCATGCAGGGAGACCGTTGATGTTTCGCCCAAACCGCCGTAGTTTTCTGAAACGAGCCGCCGCAGTTGGCCTCGCGTCCCCATTCGCCATCTCCGGCACGAAGGCCTCCGGTCGCGTGCTGGGAGCGAACGACCGGGTCCGCGTGGCCGTGGCAGGCATCAACGGCAGGGGCCAGGCCCATATCACGGCCTACGCCGAAATGGCCGACGTGGAAGTCGCCTGGCTCATCGACCCCGACAGCCGCCTCTTCGCCTCTCGCACCGCGGCCGTGCAGAAGGCGGGTGGCAACACGCCGCAATGCGTCCAGGACTTCCGTCGCGTCCTCGATGACAAGACGCTCGACGCCGTCTCCATCGTCACCCCCGACCATTGGCACGCCCTGCTGACCATCTGGGCTTGCCAGGCCGGCAAGGACGTGCACGTGGAGAAACCGTGCAGCCACAACATCCGCGAAGGTCGAAAGATCGTGGAGGCGGCTCGCCGGTATGATCGCATCGTGCAGCACGGCACTCAGCGGCGCTCCGATCCCAAGTGGATCAAGTTGACCACCGACGTCCGCAACGGGAAGTTCGGAAAACTCCTCTACGCCTATGCCTACACCTACCGACCCCGCACCACCATCGGCATCCGGAAGCCCGAACCGTCGCCTACGGGACTCGACTACAATCTCTGGACCGGACCGGCGCCGTCCTCGCATCCGTACCGCACCAATCTCATCCATTACGAGTGGCACTGGATCTGGGATTTCGGCAGTGGCGAGATCGGAAATCTCGGCACCCATCAGATGGACCTGGCCCGCTGGGCCATGCCCGCCGGATCTGCCCCGCGGAGCGTCGTCAGCCTCGGCGGCCGCTTCGGCTACGAAGACCAGGGCCAGACTCCCAACACCCAGTTGACGGCCTATGACTTCGGCGACATCAAACTCTTCTGCGAGCAACGCGGCCTCGTCGACAAGAAGGGAACCAAGGTCACCGTCGAGTTCTTCACCACCGAAGGCGCCGTAAAAGCCGGCAAGTTCTACCCCAAGGGCCGCACGCAAGGCGAGACGATCGAGGGCGCCCCGGTCGGTGGCTTCGCCGACATGGGACGCCGCCATTTCCGAAACTTCATCGACTGCATTCGCAGCCGAAAACGCGAACAGCTCAACGGCGAGATCCTCGAAGGCCATCGATCGGCGATGCTGGCCCACCTGGGCAATATTTCGTACCGGCTGGGCGAGATCGTTCCCTTCGACACGCGAGCCAAAGCCTTGAGGGGAGACCGTCAGGCTTGCGACGCCCTGGAGGAAATGAAGGGACACCTCGTCGACGCGGCCCACCTGGAACCGACCAGTTCCACGTACCGCCTTGGCCGCCTGCTCCACTTCGATCCCGAGACCGAAACTTTCATTGAGAACCCCGACGCCGACAACATGCTCACCCGCCCCTATCGCGACCCCTTTGTCGTGCCGGACCAGGTGTGAACGTCATAGTAGCCATCACGCTCCGCCGTGATGAGCCCCTAAGCAAGTCACGATCGTCTTCACATAGCGATCACCATAGCGGGAGAACAAAATGAGATACGAAAAACACCTGGCCGTCCTGCTGTCGCTCCTGGCGATCGTCGCCATCGCGTCGATCACCGATGCTGCCGATCCGTCCCTTCCCAACGCCAAGCCCGTTCCGGACATGCAGGTTCTGCCCTTGCCCTACAGTCAGGCGTCCTTTGAACACTTGGGGCAGCAGCTTACCCGCTACCATTTCGGCCCCGAGCTGCGTCACCCCTTCTGGTATCCCATCATGGGCCCGGCCGGGCGGTCCCTCACCCGAATGAACATGCCCAGTGACCCGGGACTCTCGGTCACGCAGGCCGTCCAGCCGAAGGACCCGAACAAGCCGGAAGATCCCAGCGGCCATAGCCATCAGACCTCCGTGTGGATCACCCACAAGAACGTGGGCGGCATCGACTTCTGGCGCGACAGCGGCCCCATCGCCGGCCAGATCGTCCACCAGACACGTCGCGAAGGCCTCGAGTACCGGGACGGTTCCCCGGCCGCCTCGCTCCTTACCCTGAACCACTGGAACGACCCCGACGGAAAAACCTTGATGATCGACCGTCGACGCGCAACGGTCGCGTCCGACGAGAACGGCGCCTGGTGGATGTTCATCGACCTGCAATTCGAGGCCCCGCCGGAGGGCCAGGTGGTTCTCGGAAAAACGGCCTTCGGACCGATCGGCGTGCGCATGGCCAAGTCCATGAGCGTGGCCGACGGCGGGGGCCGAATCCTCAACAGCGAGGGCCAGCGCAACGAGGCCGAGGCCTTTCGCAAGCCCGCACGCTGGGTCGACTACAGCGGCATGACCACCAACGAGCAGGCCGCCGGCATTACCCTCATGGATCATCCGATCAATCCCACCCATCCCTCGCCGTTTCACGTCCGCAACAACGGCTGGATGGGCGCCTGCCTCACCCTCAACGGCCCCGTCACCATCACGCCCGACACCCCCATCCGACTCCGCTACGCCCTCTGGATCCACCCCGACGTCCCCGACGCCCAGCAACTCGATCGCAAGTGGCAGACCTTCGCAAGCCAGGAACTACCGTCGCTGAAAAAATCAGCGTCCGGAAAAGGGGGCCACTGAGCGGAGACAGGTCCTCAGCGTCTTTGTTTCGACCAGTCAGTCTTCCTGAATCAGCAGGCTGAGGTTCTCGACCACGGCAAAAGCGCGATCGAAATCAAACGCCGCGTAGTCGGAGTGCCTCAGGACAGGCTTCAAGTGCGTCTCCAATTGCTCCGCAAGAGACTCCCTTCGCGTTGCACTTGCACACGCAGGTAGATTTCGCGGGACTGCCAACTTCTGCTGCACCAGGCCCAGAAAGCGTGAATCCGAGACATCGAGACGCCCATTTCCAACCGCGTCGGCGATGTCGTAGAAGTCTCTGATTGCCGGCGGCTCCCGGGTCAATGCAGCTCGAACCTTTTCGGCGTAAGTTTCCCGTAGCGACAATCCGGAAAGGGGTATGTGTGCTTCGAACGCATCCCGTCGGGCGGGATCTCGAAGCAACGTTCGGCCGGCACAAGAAACGGTGGGCTCGAGGATTGGTTCGCGAACAGCCACCTGGATCTTGACGGTTTCTTGTTCTCCCGTAACCGCCGAGTCATAGCAGAGGACGGCGTTGTATTGGCGATTCCCGTCGTGCCCCAATGGCGAGCCCGGCATCCGCACCCATGAAAGTCGCTCTTCAATCCTCGCCAGATGCTGCTTGACAGGCAACCGTGCGAGACGCCGTTCCCGCGGACGTGCCGTCGTCGCAACGGATATGGCGAAGTCGAGATCTTCGCTCAATCGATAGAACTCAGCAAAAGCTTTGCTCAGCCACGTCCCGCCTTTGAAAACAAGCCCAGAGGAAAACAAAGGCCCGAAATCTGCGAGGATCACGGAGCAATAATAGTCCTTCTCAATCAAGCGTTGCGAAAATCCGGTTTCCGCTTCCGTGAAACTCAGCGCCTGCCGAAATCGTTCCGGAGATTCATGTAGGCGAAGGAATGTCTCCATTGACAACCAGCCCCCATGGTTTGTTAACCCTGCCACGTTTCGGCCTCGTCGGTATCCATGGTATTGTCGACGACGAAAATCGCAAGGCCTTTTGCAGACGCATGAGCAGCCGGGAAGGAATATTTCGCGAAAAACTCTTCCGTTGAGACAATTCCCAAAGGAGGAAACCAATTCGCCGAATCGTCCCTTGGTTGCCGTACTTCAACGCCGCATTCACCAGATCAACAACGTCGACCCTGCCCTGGGTCAACTCATCTCGTATCCAGCCGAACCCCTCGGGAAGCGAATTGAATCGCGCCCAGTCATAAACGGCGTCGACAAGGCTTCGGGCCCTGGAACAATAGGCCAGCTCGATCTGCTCCGGAGTCGCCACAATCTCCGTGTCCCCCAATCGGCCGTCAGCGACGCGAATCAGCGTCAATTCAACGCCCCCCACCGAACGGTCCCCACTGATCCGGTTGTTGTAGGCATAGACCCGGTTTGGCACCTGTTCATCCCACCCGTAGCGATGAAACGCGTTCGGGCCGCAAATCTGAAACCGCCCATCACGATCCTCCATGAGGGTCGTAAGTGCCAGGGCCTCGCCCGGACTCCAACGACCACCCATCGGCAACACGGACGGGAACAAGTAGAGTCCCCGGCGCACCCGCGCGGCGAGCCCCTTCCTTGCCATGCTGCTCAGAACCTTCCGTTCCTGCTGCGCTGTCACTCCCAGCAGATCCTCCAACTCGCCGGTCCGAATCTGCCGAAGTTGCCGGTTCTGAACCAGCGCCATGGTTCTGGCTTCGAGTTCCGAAAGTGACATAGAGTTTGTATCCTAGATCACGTTAATTCCACTATATTGCAACCACTAGATGTACCATGCTGTTTTCTGCACACTTCATACATGACATAAGATATTACCAATACTACCTTTACAGTTGCCATATGCCAAGCCGTTTATTCCGGAACAACAACGCTTGAGTTAGAACTTGCGTGTTGTATAATTCACACAACGACAGGCAATGCCATGGCGACGAACACAGACGAATTTGGCCGTTTCTTCCGCAATCGCAGGACCGCGCTCGACCTGAGCCTCAGCGAATTCTGCCGCCAAAACGGCTTCGACAAAGGCAATATCAGCAGGCTGGAACGCGGGCTCGTGAAGCCCCCGGGCGCACCCGACCTGTTGCGCCAATACGCCGAAGCCCTCCAACTCCAGCCGGATTCGGAAGACTGGAAGACGTTCATTCGCCACGCCGCCGTCGCGCGGGGAGAACTTCCGCCTACCCTTTCTGCCAAGCGAGCCGCCAGGGTTGAAGCGGTTTTTCGGCGACTGGACAGGCGGCTTCACGACCCGTGGGTCAAGGCCGTGGATCTTGAAAGATGGTCTCCCACTCGCGAGGCCCAGGCGGGACTGCCCACCCTGGTCCGCAGACTTATTCACGCAACGGCCGAGCAACTCACGCATATCGAATTGCCGGGCGGTGAAGGAATCCAGCGCCACGGTTGGGACGGCATCGTCAAAGCCGAGCAGGAGTCGCTCTTTGTCCCGGAGGGAGTCAGCGCCTGGGAAATCAGCGTTAACCAGGATCCGAAACGGAAAGCCAATGACGACTTTGCGTCGCGGACCAAGGACCCTCTTGGCCTCCCTCCCGCGGAAGTCACCTTCGTCTTCGTAACCTCACGCAAATGGGACGACAAACAGGCGTGGCGAGACGAAAAGCAAAAGCTCCGCAGATGGAAGAGCGTCGAGGTCTACGATTCCAGCGACCTGGAGGCCTGGTTGGAAATCGCTCCGGGAGTCGATGCCTGGATCGCCGAACGCCTCGGTCGCCGCCCTCCCGGGGCCATTTCAATCGGCGACCACTGGGAGTCCTTGTCCCGTCTGTGCGAACCTCGATTGACCCCCGAACTGTTCCTCGCCTCGCGTGAGAAGACCGCAGAAGCGTTGGGAAAATTCCTTCTCGGCACACAAGGCGTCATGCCGATTGAATGCCGTTCGCCCAGCGAAGCACTGGACTTCGTTGCCGCCTACCTTGCAACGCCCAAATCGGAAGACGCCCCCTTCGCGTTGGAAGACGGTGACCGAACCCGTGTCCAGAATCGAACCGTTGTTGTCAAAGACCGTGCCCAGTGGGATGGCCTGTCCCAGGCGGCAGGCCAACTGAATCTGGTGCCGTTACCTGCCCTGCCCCTGACGAGAGAAGACCTGGCCGCTGCCGTCAGCCGAGGCCACCGCATCCTGACCGCGGCCACGAAATTCGCGAACCACCGCCTGAATCCAATCTCCTTGCCGCGACCCTCGCGCGATGAACTCGAAAAGGCGTTGTGCAAGTCGGGTTTCGACCGGGAGAAGGCCCGCGGAGCAGCACGCACCGCTGGCGGCAGCCTTTCCGCACTCAAACGCTGCATTTCGACAATTCCCGATTCCCGGCAACCGAAGTGGTGCGACGAACCCGCCCTCACCGACTTCCTGCCCATTCTCCTGGCCGGGGCGTGGGACGGTGATGTGGAAGAGGACCGCACGGCCCTCTCGCAATTGGCGGACCGTCCCTACGCCGACCTCGAAAAAACCGCAACTCGATTCAGCCTGGCCGAAGATGCCCCTCTAACCCGCATCGAAAGCCGATGGCGACTCGTTTCGCCCGAGGATTCCTGGACGTTGATCGGAGACCAGGTCACCGACGATCTGTTGGATCGCTTCGAATCAACCGCAATCAAAACCCTGAACCAGCAGGACGATACTCTCAGCCTGTCTGAAGACGAACGCCTGAAGGCTTCCATTCTGGGCACACAGGAAACACGAGCCAGTGATCTGCTTCGGCGTGCCTTCAGCGAAACGACTGCGATTCTCGGTTCCGGTTTCGGCCTCGCCAAGACCCTGCCCCGCGCCCGGGAGCACGCCGTCAAGGTCGTCCGTGAAACCCTCCACAACGCCACCTGGATGAAGTGGGCAACCCTCGGCGACGCCCTTCCCCTCCTCGCCGAGGCCGCCCCGGAGGCGTTTCTGGACGCTGTCGAAGCCGACCTGAAGAAGAAACGTCCCCAACTGGCCAAGCTGCTGGCCGACGACGCAGGAACTCATCCCTTGATGTCGCGCTGCAACCACGCCAACTTGCTTTGGGCCCTTGAAGGCCTGGCATGGAATCCCGAGTTGCTCCCAAGGGTCTGCGCGGTTCTCGCCCGACTTGACGAAGTTGACACAGGACGGAAAAACACGCGACCTGCCAACAGTCTGTGCAAAATCCTCCTGCCCAGGTATGCCCAAACAACCGCAGATGTCGACAAGCGAATTGCCGTCTTGAAATCGCTGGCCAAACGCAAGCCCGTAGTTGCGTGGAAGCTGTTGCTTTCCATGTTGCCGCGAAGTAGCAACTTCACCGTGGATACACACCGGCCGATATGGCGCGACTGGATGTCCGATTGGCAGGAGGGAACGTCCGTTGCAGATTACTGGAAACAGGTGGAAGTCGCGGCCGATCTGATGGTCGAACTGGCTGGGAACGACCTTTCCCACTGGATGAACATTCTGGATAAGATACATATCGTCCCCGAGCCGCACCGCACGCGACTTGTTGAACGACTGCAATCCTTCCCGGTCGATACAATCACCGCAGAAGATCGCAGACGCCTTGCCGAGCACCTTCGGCGGACCGTCCAACGCCACACGGATCGCGAGGACAGACGACAAACGGCTCCTCCGGATTGGGTAGCAGCACTCAAATCAGCCTTGCCGACATTGCTTTCGGACGATGTTCTCCAGCGCCACGCCTGGCTGTTCGCTCAATGGGTGACCCTCGAAGGATTCAGCCAGAATCGCGATGCGATGCACGAGGAGCTCAAGCGTCTTCGAGCCGACGCCGTGAAACGAGTTCTCGAGGAGTCTGGATGGGACGGAGTGCTCGGCTTTGCCACAATCGTTGAATCCCCCAGACTTCTAGGAGCAACGCTGGCGTCTGGAGAACACGTTACTGACAGTCAGATCCTGCCGGCTTTGCTGCGAAGCCCCGACGCCAATTGCCGCGATCTCGCTGCCGGCTACGCGGAAAGACGCATAGATCGAGACGGTTGGAACTGGTTTCGCCACCTTCCGTTGAAAACGTGGTGCAAGGAAGACGCCTCGACTCTTCTGGCTCATGCCGGCCTTGCTCCCGAAGTATGGCAGCTCGCTGCCAATCTCGGCGAAGATATCTCAGTTGGATACTGGAAGACCGTTCCCGCCTACGCTGGAACCCGGCTCACGAAAGAACAACTCGAACATGCGTGCCGAGAGTTGATGGCCATAGGACGCCCCGATGCCGCCATTGCCACCTTGTCCGGCCTTGCGTATTGTGATCTCGCCCTGACGCCACAGGTCGTCATGGATGTCCTGGCTGGGTTTCTGGAATCGCGGCAATCCAATCCTGATGCCAATCCTCGTGACGATACGCTCCACACAATTCAAGAACTCTTTGGATGGCTCCAGAAAACAGTCGAGTTTGCCAACGATGAACCGACGCGACGCCTCGCCCAACTTGAAGGGGGATTCCTCTCTCTACTTGATGGCCATGGCGCAGCACCGGTAACTCTCATTCGCTACCTCAGCGACGATCCGGCATTCTTCGCAGAACTGATCGCTCGCCTATTCCGCTCGAACAACGAGAAGCGGTGCCAGGAAGAGCCGTCCGAAGGACAACGGCAATGGGCACGCCAAGGCTACCGCCTCCTGATGCTGTGGGACCGCATCCCCGGAACACAGCCCGATGGCTCGATCGACGAAGACCAGTTGCTGCGCTGGATCGAATCGGCCCGTTCCCTTTGCCGCGAGTCCGGCCATGCGGATGTCGCCGATTCGCGGATCGGTGAAATGCTCGCAACATCACAATTCCCTCAGCCCGAAAACGCGGAGACGATGTGGCCGTGCGAAGCCATCTGCGATGCCATTGAAGAAGCGAGCAGTGAACCGCTGAACCGCGGCTTTGAAATTGGAATCTACAACAGCCGCGGCATGGTTCCCCGCTCCCTGCTCGAAGGCGGAGATCCCGAACGAAAAGAAGCAGCCAAGTACCGAAAATGGGCCGAACTCTGCACGGCCGACTGGCCAACAACAGCCGACTCCCTGCGCCGCGTTGCCAAGGGGTACGAGTTTGAGGCCCAACAACAGGACGCTCGGGCCGCCGAACAGGCCCAAGAGCGATACTAAACCGGCCCGCCAAACCATAACCGCCAGTGGCCAAGAAAAGGCTAGAAACGACCGGCGAATCTGCGAAAATGAAACACCGCCGATTCCGGCCCCTGCTCTTTGACAACCGCCCCACAAATCCTCCCCCCCACTCGGGATGGAAGACCCAACGACTTCCGGCGCAGAACACCCCACCTGTGAGCTAAAGGGGTCAAGTTTAAAAAGCGGAAAGTTGGGAAAGTCCGCGAAGTTCACCCGCAAACTCAACCTGTCCTCGCGCCGATACTACCTACCTTTACACCGCCTCCGATTAGCGTCCCTGAGCGTTAATCAGCGGTCCACCTTCCATCTTCCACCATTTGCGGACACATTGTTACCAGATGCCCGGTAAGAGACTCGGCTCGATGCCACGCTCATTAGCTCACGCGTCCCGCAAGTGCTGCTGGAACCGGTCTCGGGTCCGCCGCCACATTTCCTCGGAGAGAACATGACCGGCGCCCTCTTCAATCCAATAGCTGAATTGCTCCGGCACGCCGGCCTGCTGGTAGGCGTGGGCGATGGTCTTCACGCCTTCGCGAACCTCTTCGATCGGACTTCCGCCGTCCTTCTCGCCGAAGTTCATGTGCAACGCCCGCGGCGCGATCAGGGCAGCCACATCCGGCGTGTCGCCGAACTGGAACAGGCCCGGAATGAAATTGGGGAAGCAGTGCAGCAAGTGCGTCCGGTGAATGGCCGCGTAAGTGGGCAGACAGCAATTGGCGACCAGGCACTTCAGTCGAGGCTCCCAGGGACCGACGAGCCACGTGTGGGTCGAACCCATGGAGTGGCCGTAGCAGCCGATCCGGTCTTTCCGGACCTCAGGGCGCGAACACAGGTAGTCGATCCCTCGGCGCATGTCGAGAATGTTCTTCCAGGCCATGCACTTGCCGTCCACGACATAACGGAGGAACTCGAACCGTTCGTAGTTGCCGCCCTTGAGATGGGGGCTCTGCCGCTCTTCGAAGCACAACGCGTCGGGACACAGCACCACGTACCCCTCCCGCGCCAGGGCCACGCCCGTGTGGTGCATTGGGTTTCCGTCCAGCCCGGCGGGTTCCGTCTTGCCCAGATGCCACTGGCCGTTGTGCTGGTGCCAGACGGCCACCGCGGGCGCAGGGTTCGCGGCGTCGATTCCGTCGGGGATCAACAACATCGCCGGAATCTTGTCGTCCGGCTCCGCCTCATAGAAGACCGACTCGATGCGATAGCCGTCCTTCTGGATCGTTTCTCGCAAGATCGGCTTCAAATCGCACGGTTCCGGCCACGGTCCGCCAAGACATTCAAGAAGCCGTTCACGGAAGTCTGCCATAGCGTCTGCTCCTTGAGGCTCCACTGCCGATAATCGCACTCCGGTCGCCGCCAGCGCTGCGGCCGTTGTCGCGCCGGCCAGAAACTGACGTCGCCGAATGCCGCAGTGAGAAGAACTGTGCTCGTTCGGCATGATAATCCACCATGGATGGGAGACTCGACCAGTCCGTCCTTCTGGCGGCCATCATAGTGCCGAGCACACCGGGCCGCAACTTTGGCCCTGCGTGATGCCACGATACTCGTTTTTGCCGTTCTCCTGCACAAACACATTGCACTGTGCCCCACGGGCCCCGAAAATGGCAGGTTCAGAGTCCATGATGCACAACTGATGCACTTGAGACGTTCGATTCCGTCCTTCAGAAGAGATGACGATGCATTCACTACCAAGACGACTCCCCCTTCTCCTCACCGTTGTCCTTCTCGCCTCGATGCCCGCGAGTGGTCAGGCCCAGGTGAAAGTCATTTTCGACACGGATATGGACACCGACTGCGACGACGCAGGCGCCCTGGCCGTCTTGCACGCCCTTGCCGATCGGGGTGAGGCGGAGATTCTGGCAACCGTCGTCAGCTCCCGTTATCCCTGGTCGGCGCCCTGTGTCGAAGCGATCAACACCTACTACGGGCGTCCCGAATTGCCGATCGGAGTGCCGAAGACCCAGTGGGCGGACACCGGTCGCCGCGGCTCTCGCTACGCCAAACAAATCAGCGAGGAATTCCCCACCCGTCTGAAATCGAACGACGACGCTCCCGATGCCGTCGAGGTCTACCGCCGCGTGCTGGCCGCCCAAGAAGACGACAGCGTGGTCGTCGTGACTGTGGGATACCTGACGAACCTCCGCGACCTGTTGGCCAGTGAGCCAGACACGATCAGTCCGCTCACCGGTCGCGAATTGGTGGAACAGAAAGTCCATCGCTGGGCCTGCATGGGCGGCCGCTACCCGGAACACCTGGACCCCGGCGTTTTTGGCAATTTCAAGCCCGATCCACCCTCCGCGGTCATCGCAGCCAGAGACTGGCCAGGGCCGATCTACTTCAGCGGGGCGGGCGAAAAGGTCGGCACGGGCGGTCGCTTGAAGGAAACGCCGACAAACAACCCTGTCCGCCGCGTGTATGAACTGTATTTGGGCAAGAAGAAGACCCGCCCAAGCTGGGACCCGATCGCCGTGTTGATCGCCGTACGCAGCACGGCCGATTTCTGGAAAGTCCACACCGGCGGCCATAATCACATCTTTGAAAACGGCACCAATCAGTGGCGCGACGGCGCGGAGACCAATCACTATCTGGTCGAACTGCAGCCCCACTGCGAGCCCCGCCTCCGCGACTCGCTGGACGAACTGATGGTGCAACCTCCGCAATCCAACTAGCCCGGACCTGCGATTGCCCAAGTAGGTCCCGGGCGCCGCACGGGACCATGAAGCGGAAAAAAACGTACCATTTCAGGCCACGATCGACACTCTGATGGAGCGTCCCACAAACGAATGAAGTCGATCTCCATGTTGAGCGGATATCTCGATATGGACATCTTCAGGACCGGGGAAATCATGAGCAACCATCGATATCGCGGAAGACGCTGGCTGGGTAGAGTTGTCGCCGCGTTTCTGTGCGTTCTAGCCGCAACAGATATTCTGGCGGCGGGCGACTTCCCTCTTCCCGGGCAGGCGATCAACACCCCCATCCAGTCAACCGACATCGATCCCGCCACGTTCCAGGAGTGGCAGGGCGGAGCGGAGCACACGCCCAACGGGAACGGCTCCGAACGTGGCCCCGCGTGGGTCCTCTGGACCAACAGCAAAGACCGAACGGGGCACAGCGGGCTGACCTTTGGAATCGAAAAGACGCCCGGACCGCGACACGTCCGAATCGCCTTCAAGCAGTCCATCCCCGTCGGCACGGTCCTGACACGAGGCAACGTCCAACTGAGCGTGCTGAAGCCCCGCAGCGCGTATCCCGGGGACCTCGGTAACGATTCCCAGTGGACGGAAGGACGCCGCCTGGCGGACGGAGCGATCACGACAGACCAGCCCGGTCGCGATGAATGTGTGCTTTGGATATTTCCTCCCGGAACCACCACGCGAGCGTTACGGTTCACCCATCGTGCCGCCCCTGCGGACGAGGCCTATGAGGGCTGGCTCGGTGCAGCGGTCGTCTTTCGAGAACGTCTCTTGAACCTCGCCCCGCTTTCCCTGGCGGCAAGCAAGTCCAACAGTCGCCACGTGAGCAAAGTCGTCAACGGCCTCACCGACAACTGGGGTTGCTGGCAGAACACCGACGCAAGCCGCGAGGATCTGGCAGCTCAACCGCGGGTTTCCGCCGAGCATCCCGAATGGATTCAGCTTACCTGGCCGGAACCCGTGCATCTCAATGGGCTCATTACCATCTCGACGGGATTCGGAGCCCTCGACATCCACAGCTACAGCGGCCCGGCCGATCTTCATCCTCGCGACGCCTCCGAGGCCGACTGGACGATCGTCACGAGCCGATCCGGTTTCGAGTCCGGCTACCCCACCTCGCTCTGGCCCAACTACTTCCCCTTCGACACTCCGGTCACAACCCGGGCCATTCGCCTGCGAATCACGGCGGTCACCCCGGCGGATCATCCCCATGTGAAATCGAAGCCTGCCGATGGCCGGCGGGTCTGGCTGGGGGAAGTCATGGCCCTCCAGGATCTGGGCGACAGCTCTCTCCGAGCGCCCCATCTTGCCAAAACGAGCGGAGAATCGCCCCACGCCCCCATCCCGATTCCGTTCACCTTACCAGAAGCCGGCTATGTGACCTTGGTCATTGAGGACCAGGATGGCCGGCGGATCCGGAATCTCGTTTCCGAAACACCATTCCCCGCGGGTGACAACATCGCCTGGTGGGACGGCACGGACGACCTGGGCCGCGACATCGACGCCGCAGCACACGGCCTCTACAACATCCCTGCCCAATTCGTAGCGCCCGGCACGTACACCGCACGCGGGCTCTGGCGCAAAGAGATCGAGGCGTCCTACGAATTCTCCGTGTACGCCTCCGGCAATCCGCCCTGGAGCACGCCCGATCATACGGGCGCCTGGTTGGCCAACCATTCGCCGCCGTCCGCCGCGGTTTTCGTGCCGCCGTCCCATTCGCCGACCAGCGAGCCGTCCGTCTTCCTCGGTTCCTTTGTGACAGAGGGTCCCGACGGCATGGCCTGGGTTGATCTCGTTGGCCGCAAACGAGGCGGCATGAAGTGGATCGGCGGCAACTGGACCGCCGCCCCCTACCTGGGCCGCGACACTGGCCCTAACGCAGATCCGCACACAGTTGCCTACGTCGCCTCGGCCTGGGAAACGAGCAAGAAATCGGGGATCCACGAACTCCGTATCAACGCATTGGAGGTTGAAGCCGGCAACCGTATGAAGGTTCGACCGGTCTTGACCCAGGTGCTGGAGAAGGAAGATTCGCCGGCATCCCCATCCCCGTCAGACGCCGACCGATTCACGATCGTCCGCGGCATCGCCGCCTACGACGGCGTGATCGCCTGTTCCGTCAACTCTCAAAATCGCGTTCTGCTGATCGATGCTCGATCGGGTAAGATCTCGGGCAACATCCCGGTGCCGGATCCTCGCGGCCTCGTATTCGCTCCCGGGGGCCGGTTGTTGGTCCTTTCGGGCAAGAGACTCTTGCGGTTCGCCTTGCCGCAGAGTTCAGACCAGACGCCGCCGGCTGAGGTGGTTGTGGCCGACGGACTGGAGGACCCCTTCGCCGTGGCCCTCGACGGCAAGGGCAATCTCTACATCAGCGACCACGGCGCCAGCCACCAGGTGAAAGTCTTCTCGCCCCATGGCGAGTTGCTCCGCACCATTGGACGCCCGGGCTGTCCGCAGGCCGGCCCTTACGACCCGCTGCACATGAATCACCCCGCCGGATTGGCCATCGATTCCGAGAACCAGCTTTGGGTCACCGAACACGATTATCTGCCCAAACGCGTCAGCGTTTGGTCCCTCGACGGCAAGCTGATCCGGGCGTTCTACGGTCCGGGAAAATACGGCGGGGGCGGGATGCTCGACGCCCACGACAAGAGCCGCTTCTATTACGCGGACGAGGGCCGGGGCACCCTGGAATTTCGCCTCGACTGGGACCAGGGGCAAGCCGAACTGGCCGCTGTCTTGTATCGAAACACTCCCGACAGTATGGAACTGGCGTTCCGCAGCGCCGCCCCGGAAACCGCGTTGTACCGCGAAGGCCGGCGTTACCTATCCAACTGCTATAACAGCAATCCCACCGGCGGACGCAACACGGCGTTTCTTTTCATCGTCCGTCACGGCGTCGCGCAACCCGTGGCCGCGGCGGGAATGGCCAATGAATGGCCTTTGTTGCAGACGGAGGCCTTTCGGTCTCTCTGGCCGGAAGATGCTGAGCCCGACGGCGACAAATGGCGAAACGACGGGGCCAACCAGGCCTTGTTCCTCTGGAGCGACGCCAGCGAAGACGGCCACGCCCAGCCCGACGAGGTTTGCCTGCGCCATGTGCCCGCCCGAGGCGTCACCACGATGGACGATCTGTCGTTCTGCATCGCCAGCGTGGGCGGCAAAGCAATGCGTCTGGTCCCCACCCGCTTCTCAACAGGCGGTGTGCCGTTCTACGATTTCGACCGGGCCGTCATACTGGCCGAGGGCGTGCAGGGACCAATGTCTTCCGGCGGCTGCCAGTCGCTGGCAGACGACAGCGACGAAGCAGTCATCACTCTGGGCGTCGAGCCCTTCCATGCCCATTCCATCTGCGGCACGAAAGGCGGCAAGCCGGCGTGGAGCTATCCCAGCCCCTGGCCCGGCCTCCACGCCTCGCACCACGCGGCTCGGCCGGATCGTCCCGGCCAGATCATCGGCACAACACGGTTGCTCGGCGGCTTCGTCCACCCGCAAGGATCGCAGGTTGGCCCCCTCTGGGCCGTGAACGGCAACATGGGCAACCTGTATCTCTTCACCCGCGACGGCCTGTTCGTTGCAACCGTGTTCGAAGACGTTCGTCAGGGCAAACTATGGAAGATGGCCGTGGCCAAGCGCGGCATGAGTCTAAAAGGCATCTCCCTGCACGACGAAAACTTCTGGCCCACCATCAGCCAGACGCCGGACGGACAGGTCTACCTCGTCGACGGTTCCTACAGCAGCCTCGTGCGGCTCGACGGTCTGGAAACGCTCCGTCCTATTCCACCCGTTTCAATCCAGGTAACTCCAAAACTCCTCACCGCCTCCAACCAATACGTCCTGGAAGAGGAAGCCCGGCGTCAGGGCGAGTTTGGCAGCGGGATTTTGAAAGCCGCCATCCGCCGGTCCCCTCCGCGGGTCGACGGCAACATCGACGATTGGGCTGGCGCCGACTGGGTGGAGATCGACACGCGCGGAGCCGGCGCCAATTTCAATTCCGATGCCAAGCCCTACAACATCCGGGGCGCCCTGGCCGCCTCGGGCGACCGCCTGTACGCCGCCTGGGACACCGGCGAGGACAAGCTGCTGCAGAACTCGGGCGAGATTCCTGACGCGCTGTTCAAGACCGGTGGCGCCCTGGACCTGATGCTCGCGGCGGACCCGCAGGCCAATCCCGGGCGGAAGACTCCCGCCGCGGGCGACCTTCGCCTCCTCGTCACCCGCGTGAAGGATCAGACCCGAGCCCTCCTCTACCGCCAGGTCGTTCCCGGAACGCCGGAGGCCGAGAAGATCCCCTTCAGTTCCCCCTGGCGAACCATCACCTTCGATCGGGTCGAGGACGTGAGCCGCCAGGTCGAACTGGCTTCCGACGGCGAAGGTCACTACGAGATTTCCGTGCCCTCGAGCCTGCTCGGACTGCGCCCGACACCCGGCATGAAGACTCGGGGCGACATCGGCATTCTCCGCGGCAACGGCACAGAAACGACCGCCCGCTGCTACTGGAGCAACAAGGCCTCGGCCATCACCGCCGACGTCCCGTCGGAAGCCGCCCTGACGCCGCAGCTTTGGGGCACGATCGAGTGGAACAACCATCCTGACAACTGAGAAATTGAACGACCCATGACCTTCCCTGCCGCACCGCGTTGCCATGCCCGCTGTTGTCTCTCCCTGTCGATCTTGACAATCGGGATGCTGCTCTGCCCGTCCACAGCCCTAGCTTGGGGCGGCGGGCACCGTTCCATCACCGAAGGCGCATTGCCGGTGTTGCCAGCATGGGAGAAGGAACTCCTTGGCGAGGAACTCGCTCTGCTCGGTCGTGAGCACTGTCTGATCCCCGACATGGTATATACGAAGAAGGAGATCGCCAAATACGCCATGATGGATACCAGGCCGAACCAGGTCTACCTGGTCGAGCTTCATCTCCCGCCGGCCGCCCCCGAGGCTTACGACGTTCTCCGCTATTTCATGAATAAGGCCGTCGAACAGTTCGCTGCCGGGCATGTCGACGAGGGGGCTCGTTATCTGGGCACGCTGGCCCACGCCCTGGAAGACTGGGGCTGCCCGGCCCACTCCGTGCCGGACGACAACATGTTCACGCTCATGAAGCAATTCGTGCCGCCCACGGACGAGTACCGTTTCGTCCCCATGCACGGCCCGATCGAAAACGGCCAGTTCACCGTCGATCTCGGCAGCTACCAGCCGAAACTCTTGGGAACGTCGGTGGGAGAAGCCGCTTTCAACCTGCTCCAGGAAGTGCAGCAGTCAACCATCCACGCTCGGGCCCAGGTCATCCCGATCATGCAGGCCCTTTATGCCGGCGACGAAGTCGCTTCGGCCGCCGCTCAGCAAAAGGCAGGTCAGGTCGACGCCGCGGTCGTCGCCGATGCCTTGCATACCGTCCTCTGTCTTGCGAAGAAGCAATTCGACCAGGAGGCCATCACCGCCCTGCGGCAGGTTGATCTGTCCGTCCGAATTCCCCTCGAAGCGCCGAATCTCGCGATCCCCCAGTCGGCCTTCTTCAGCAAGCCCTATTGGGGCCACGCCACACGCGATGTAACGCTCCGCGACGGCAAGATTCCCGTTCCGATCCGGCTGAAAACGCCCGCCAACGCCTTGGGCGACGAACCGATCGAAGACGCGATCGCCGTTGGAACCACGGCGCGTCTCACCTATCTCCTGCCTCCCGGCGTTTACGACCATCTCGAAGTCTGGGCTGGCCTTCACGCGGAGTTGGGAGGCACGGGCGACGTTGTTTTCCAGATCCGGGCAGCCGACGGCAACCCCCTCGCCACCGAGCAGGTCCGTGGCGACCAGCCTGCCCACCGCTTTACCGTTCCTCTTGCCGGGCAGACGCGGATCCAACTCGTCACAACCGCCGGTTCCCGCGACAGCACCGCAAACTACGCCGTCTGGGCTCGGCCCCGACTCGTGAAAGCTGACTGACCTTGTACGATTCCAGGGAGGCGTGTGCCACTGCTCGGCCACTCGCCGCAGAACACGTCAATCTCAGAATGATGCGTTCCCGGCGTGTGGCCAAGCAGTGCCCAACGGGACAGTATTTCGGGGAATCACGAAAAGCCGTTTGGCGAGTGACAATCACCGCCCCATATCATATTCCAACGAAAACTGGTGCTGCGACGCATCAGGCTGCAACCGCGTGCCCTCACAGAGGCTGCCGTCGCGAGAATCGATCGTGTAGACCTCGATTCGATTGCTCCCGGGCAGAAACCGGTTCACACGGAGCCAGTGGGCGTGATAGTCGGAGAGCAGTTCGTAAACCGTCCCTCCCGCATCGTTCGCCGACTGAAGCCGCAAGGCCTGGGTCCGGCTCTGATCGCCCGAGATGACGAGGAACAGGTTCTCGTGTTTGCGGAAACACTTGTCCCACATCTGCTGTGGAGAATTTCCCCGCGATCCGTGCATCTTGGTCCATTGCATTCGCCCCTTCGGGGCGTCGAGGAAGTCGCTGGCCACCTTCGGCCTTTTCGCAGGCCCGAGGCCCATGTGGGTCGTGACGATCGCGCGGCGCGAGGCGTTTTCATCGAGGATCCCATTGGCCCATGCCAAGACGTCATCGGGAGCATTGCATTCCAGATGCAGGATCACGAAGTCCAGCCCGCACGCCGAGAACCGTTGGTAGCTGTTGGCGTTGTCGCCTGAGATCGAGTTTTCCGAGCCGGCATAGCAGCCTCCGTACCACGGGAACTCGGCAAATCGCGAGGCCGGGAAGTACTCCTGAAACAGGCTGCTGTCGCCATTGGCCTTCATGTCGTGATTGCCCACCGAAATGCCGTACG
This sequence comes from Thermoguttaceae bacterium, assembly GCA_963674575.2. GTDB lineage: Bacteria > Planctomycetota > Planctomycetia > Pirellulales > Thermoguttaceae > JAAYAY01. Next base: position 2,059,553 of record CAXXQT010000002.1, on the reverse strand, counting down.
GAATCCGTCCGTGCAGCCGATCCATGCACCGTCGCGCCAACTGCCATTGGTCCGGCGAGTTGATGTCGACGATGTCACCGACGTGCGAAACGAATACGATTCGCTGCGTCTGGAGATTGTCGAGAATCCACTCCATGTGCGCGTCGAAGGCCGGATTGGTCACGGGCTCGGTGCTGTCCGGCTGGGCCTTGGTTCCCGCTCCCCGATACTCCTGGGTGTCGGGAATGACGACGATGGAAAATGAACCTTCCGGCGCCGGTCCAAGTTTCGCCGGTTCTGCCGCGAGGCCGCTTGCCAGCACGCCCCAAGCCACGAGCAACTTGAAGAACCACGATGCCGCACAGCATCGTCGCGGAAACCGGGCAGATAGGCACATCAGCGGGGACTCCCCAGAAGTTCTCGTCGCGGGAAAACAGGGGCGCTGGCCATCGCCAGCGGCGAGCCGATCCCCAAGTCGGCGTTCCATCCTACAAGGGGGATCATGCCGTGTCCAACACGGGCCGTCCCACAGTAGCCAACACGCTCCGCCGTGATGAGCCCCCCGCGTGTCGGAAGACGATTGACACCGCCCACCGCGAAAATGATACTGGTCCTCGGCAGGCCGCCGGCGCAGGGTCGGTTGCTGCAACCTTTGCGATTGGTCCTTTGAAGACGAGTTCACGCGATGAAACAACACCTCATATCGATCATTCTTGGCCTGGCGGCGCTGTTTGCGTCATCGGCAGGACTCCTGGCCGCTGATTCGCAGGCGGAGAGGCCCAATATCCTCTTCATTTTCTCCGACGACCACGCCCAGGCTGCCATTTCGAGTTACGACTCGAAGGTGAACGAGACGCCGAATATCGATCGGCTTGCCCAGGCCGGCGCGCGGTTCACCAATTCCTTCGTCACCAACTCGATCTGCACCCCGAGTCGCGCCACGCTGATCACGGGCCAGTATTCCCATCTGAACGGCGTGCCCGTGTTCAACCGCTTCGACGGTTCGCGCGACAACGTGGCCAAGCATCTGCAGGCCGGCGGCTATCACACCGGCATGATCGGCAAGTGGCACCTCGGCTCGGATCCCACGGGGTTCGATCGCTGGATCGTGCTCCCCGGCCAGGGCCGCTATTGGAATCCCGACTTCCTCGTGCCTGGCAAGCGACTCGGCATTGAGGGACACTGCACCGAAGTGACGACCGATCTGGGAATCGAGTGGATCAAAACGCGGCCGAAGGACAAACCCTTCTTCCTCATGCTCCACCACAAGGCGCCGCACCGCTGCTGGGAGCCTGACGAGCGGAACCTGGCGATCTTCAAGGACAAGACCTTTCCGGAGCCAGCCACCTTGTGGGACGACTATGCCACGCGCCCGGCTGCCCTTCCGGAAAACCAACAAACCGTCGCCAAGGACCTTACCCGGCGCGACTTGAAGCTCGAACCGCCTGCCGAACTGAAGGGAAGGGAACGCAACAAGTGGCTCAGCTATAAGCCTATGGAGCTTGAAGTCACCCTGTCCGACGGCACGAAGAAGACGCTTACCGGCGACGATCTCGTCCGTTGGAAATACAAGCGTTACATGCAGGACTACCTGGCTTGCGTGCAGGGCGTGGACGACGGTGTGGGAAAGGTCCTTGACTACCTCGACGAGACCGGGCTCGCCAAAAACACCATCGTTTTCTACTCGGCCGACAACGGCTGGTATCTGGGCGAGTTGGGCCTCTACGACAAGCGTTTCATGTACGAACCGGGCCTGCGAGTCCCCCTGCTTGCTCGCGGCCCCGGCATCAAACCCGGTTCAACGCCTGGCGCTTTCGTCGCCAACATCGACCTGGCGCCGACTTTTCTGAACCTGGCCGGCCTGTCCATTCCCGATTCGATGCAAGGCCGTTCCCTCGTCCCGCTCTTGCACGGCGAGACGCCCGCTGATTGGCGGAAGTCCGTCTACTATCGCTACTACCACGACCCCGGCCATCACAACACGGCCGCCCACTACGGCGTCCGCACCGCCGGCCACAAGCTGATCTACTACTGGAAGAAGGACGCCTACGAGATGTTCGACCTCAAGGCGGATCCGTACGAGCAGCACAATTTGTTGTACGATGCCGAGGAGATGGAGAAGCCCGAAGTGCTCGCGAGGTTTGCCAAACTGAAAGGCGAGATTGCTGGTTTGCAGGAGCAGTTCAAGGACGACGGCCAATACGCCGACCCCGCCACCTGGCCCGCAGGAAGTGCGGATGGGCCCTTCAACGACAAGCAGCCCGTCGGCACGAAGACCGTGGCAGAGGCCATCGCCGCGACGGTGTCGGAATAGAGTGAAATTCGTTCGGCTGGGCCGATTGAAAGGGCTCCCGAATGAAAAGAAACCTTGGGGCGTCTGGCGTGTTCCGCCGGACGCCCGCAAGGTTCAAAAGGGAGTTCTTTCTGGGCACCGTTACTGGGTGCAGTGGTTTCACCGGGACGGATCGAGGTCAAACCGATCGAGGTCCATCACCTTGCTCCAGGCCGCCACGAAGTCGTGGACGAACTTCTCCTGCGAGTCGTCGGAGGCGTAGGCTTCGGCGATCGCTCGAAGTTGCGAATTCGACCCGAACACGAGATCGACCCGGGTACCGGTCCATTTGACCTTTCCGGTCTCGCGATCCCGTCCTTCGAAGACGTGTTTGCTCTTCGCCGACTTCTGCCACTCCGTGCCCATGTCCAACAGGTTCACGAAGAAGTCATTGGTCAACGTTTCAGGACGCTGGGTGAAGACACCGTTCCGGGAATCTTCATAGTTCGCGTTCAACACTCGCATGCCGCCGACCAGCACGGTCATCTCAGGGGCGCTCAGGGTCAGCAACTGAGCCCGATCCACCAGCATTTGCTCCGCCGGTCGATCCACTCGGGAGCCCACATAGTTGCGGAACCCGTCAGCCGCAGGTTCAAGCACGGCAAAGGAATCCACATCGGTCATTTCCTGAGTGGCGTCGGTGCGTCCAGGGGAAAACGGAACCTCAACGTCGTACCCGGCCTTGCGGGCAGCTTCCTCCACGGCCGCAGATCCGCCCAGCACGATCAGGTCGGCAAGCGAAACCTTCTTGCTGCCGGACTGCGCTCGGTTGAACTGCTGTTGGATTCCTTCGAGTGTCCTCAGGACCTTGGCGAGTTCGGCCGGCTCGTTGACTTCCCAGCCCTTCTGCGGGGCCAGGCGAATACGTGCGCCGTTGGCTCCGCCCCGATTATCCGATCCTCGGAAACTGGCCGCCGAAGCCCAAGCCGTCGACACCAGTTGCGAAACGGAAAGCCCTGAATCGAGTATCTTCCGTTTCAGTTGGGCAATGTCCTGCTTCCCGATCAGTTCATAATCGACCTCGGGAACCGGGTCCTGCCACAGTTGTGCTTCGGGAACCAGGGGACCCAGGCAACGGGAGTGGGGACCCAGGTCGCGGTGAGTCAGCTTGTACCACGCCTTGGCAAACGCCTCTTCGAACTGTTCCGGGTGCTCATAGAAACGTTTTGAAATCTCCTTGTAGATTGGGTCCGCTCTCAGGGCCAGGTCCGTTGTGAACATCATCGGGGCGTGCGACTTCGACGGATCATGGGCGTCCGGCACCGTCCCTTCCGCCGATTCATCCTTGGGAGTCCACTGCCACGCCCCGGCCGGACTCTTGACCAGTTTCCAGTTGTAGTCAAACAGGTTGGCGAAATAGCCGTGGGACCACTCCGTTGGCGTGGAGGTCCAGGCTCCTTCCAGGCCGCTGGTGATCGTATCGCCGGCGTTGCCGCTGCCCAGCGTGTTCTTCCAGCCAAGGCCCTGCTCTTCGATACCGGCGGCCTCGGGCTCACGACCAACGTATTTGCTGGGATCGCCGGCGCCGTGGGACTTGCCAAAGCTGTGGCCGCCGGCGATCAACGCAACGGTCTCCTCGTCATTCATGGCCATGCGAGCAAAGGTCTCGCGAATATCGCGAGCAGCCGCGAGCGGATCCGGTTTGCCGTTGGGGCCTTCCGGATTGACGTAAATCAGGCCCATCTGAACCGCGGCCAGGGGATTCTCGAGGTCCCGGTCTCCGCTGTAGCGTTTGTCGCCCAGCCACTCGGTCTCGGGGCCCCAGTAGACGTCCTCTTGCGGTTCCCAGACGTCTTCCCGTCCGCCCGCGAAGCCAAACGTCTTGAATCCCATCGATTCCAGCGCGCAATTCCCGGTGAGCACCATCAGGTCGGCCCACGAGATCTGGCGACCGTACTTCTGCTTGATCGGCCACAGGAGCCGACGGGCCTTGTCGAGGTTGGCGTTGTCGGGCCAACTGTTCAGCGGAGCGAACCGTTGCGTGCCGTCCGAGGCGCCGCCACGACCGTCGGCCACGCGATACGTGCCCGCGCTATGCCACGCCATGCGGATGAACAGCGGTCCGTAGTGGCCGTAGTCCGCCGGCCACCAATCCTGGGAACTGGTCATCAGCTCTTGGATGTCCTTTTTCAGGGCATCCAGGTCCAGCTTCTTGAACTCCTCGGCGTAGTTGAAATCCTCCCCCATCGGGTTGCCCGCGGGCGAATTCTGATGGAGCATCCGAAGGTTCAATTGGTTCGGCCACCAGTCCTCATTCGACATGGCCCCCACCGTCGTGGGACTTCCAACCGCGGGACCAGGGGTTGAATGACCGTGGCTCGACATCCCAAGGCCCATAAGGCTTTGGATTGCCCCCGTCACCGGACACTTACTGCCCGTAGACATTCTCTCGCCATGAGATTGCGCGGTTGGCGCGTCCTGAGCGAACGCCGAGGTCGCGAAACACAGCATCGCGAAACTCGTGACTTGGGTAAATCGCTTGGTTTTTGTCATGATCTCTCCTTAGGTCTGAACTCGAAATCGGGCGCCAATGCAAATTGCTGACAGATGCAGTTACACAACTCTACGCGCGGCCACGCTATTGTTCCAATGCATTCGGCCGATATGATTAATGCATGCCACGCATAGTTAAACAGGGGGGCAATACCGGGCGTGATTCGACCTGGGCCACATATCGCCGGTCGCCGGTTCGACCAGGCCTCACTTGATAACTCCAATGCATTTCCCTAATATTCCCCATGCATGTCATGCATCGGTAATTCGGGAGAGGATCGCGTGGACATTGATCAGTTGCGTTACTTCCTTCAGGTCGCCGAGCGGCGGAACTTCACCCGTGCCGCCGAGGACCTCCTGATCTCCCAGCCGGCGCTCAGCCGCTCCATTCAGAAGCTGGAAGAAGAACTCGGACAGCCCGTTTTTGAACGAAAGACGCGGTCGGTTTCGCTGACCGACGCCGGCGCCCTCCTGCAAGCTCGCGCCCAGCAGGTGCTGTCGATTCTTGAAGACACGAAAGCGGAGATCACCGATGACGGCCAGAGTGGCCGCATACGAGTCGGCGCGATCCCCACGATCGCCCCGTACTTCCTGCCGGAAATCCTCCGACGTTTCTCCAATGCATTCCCAAAAGCAACGCTCCTCGTCCAGGAGAACACCACCGACCGCCTGTTGAAGAGTTGCACCCAGGGCGAGGTCGATTTGGCGATCCTCGCCTTGCCCGTCCCAGCCAAACACCTGGAGGTCGAGCAATTGTTCGCCGAGGAACTTTTCCTCGTCTTGCCACCGGGCCATCCCCTGGCCGAGAAATCCAGGATTCGCCCGTGCGATGTGGAACCGTTGCCCTTCGTGTTGCTCGACGAAGCCCATTGTCTTTCGGACAACATCGTCTCGTTCTGTCGGGACCGGTCCTTCCAGCCCGTGGCCGTGGAACGGGCAAGCCAGTTGGCGATGGTGCAGGAACTGGTGTCGCTTTCTCACGGCGTATCGATGATTCCCGCCATGGCTCGACGCTGCGATGAAAGCGACCGCCGAATCTATCGGTCCCTGTCGCGTCCGACGCCGATGCGCACAATCGCCGTTGCCTGGAATCCCTACCGTTTCCAAAGCCGACTCTTGAAAGCGTTTCGCGAACAGCTTCGCCAATACGCGAGTTCCTTTGCCATGCGAAAAGGGGACGACTCGGACCCCCATGGTTGACTCCGTGTGAGTCATCGAGTGATGATCTGCTCCCGGGCGACGTTCCAGACGCGACCCTGCCAGGCGAGCGTGGGGCTCCCGAAACCGTGAAAGACGCGCACCTTGCTGCTGCGGGACAGAGGCTTGCCGTCGAGAGGCTGCAGCGTGAACAGCGCCCCCTCGGGATAATCTTGTCCGCCCCAACGCCGGGCGTAGAAGGCGGCAAATCGTGGCGATTCCACCACCACGCCCCACGGTGGCAGCACAGCCTCGCCGCCCAGTTTCGTCTCAACGGTCGCGTCGGAGAGGCCGAAATTGGCTACCACCGTGACGGCATCGCCGTGCTCACCGTAAACAGCCCGACGCACGGCGCGATCCGGGCCAAGGAATTCCAGCCGAGTGAGACGCAAATGCCCTGTTGCCCCATGGAGCGGGGCGAGCAACTCATGCGTGTTCTTAATAAACACGTCGGTCGGGTGCAGCCCCTCGGTCCAGCCGTCCGAGCGGACGAAGGCATCGCGAACAGGTCCGGGGTCTGCGGGCTTTGCAGGCTCGAATCGGATCTCGGGCTTGAGAACGAGACGTCCGACCAAGATACGGTTTAGCCGGTCGCCATCAACCAAGGAAGCTCGCTTGCCGGCATCGTTGCGTGAGAAGAGACCGAGGTAGATATTCACCGCCTCGTCTTTCACGGAAGACGGCACGGTGACGGTCTCTGGACCAAACGGGATGGTCTCTCCGGCTCGCCACTGCGAGGTGGGCGGCACGGCCGTCAGGTCGTTCTGGAAGAAGATCTTCTTGTCCGTGCCAAAGTGCACAAAAATCCGCCAGTCCTCCTTCACGTCGCCTTCCACATCCCAGGCATAGCGGATCTGGAACGTCCGTTCGCCGGTGGCCTTCACTTCAACAACGCGAGGCCGCGCCATCAACTTTTCCGCCCGCGGGCTGATCTCCTGCTTCCAGTAAAGGTGGTCGGGAATGGAGTGATAGTAGAGCGGGCGGCCGCACAGGGCATGGTGGGCCACGCATTCCGCGGCCTGGTCGGCAGCGTAGCCGTACTTGCCGTACGCGATCTGGCAATCGTGGTACACCATTTCCCAGAACGGGATCACCGTCGCGCCCAGGCTCGCCGGATCCAGATTGTGGTAGTAGCGGCCACTCACCGCCACGAGGCCCTCGAAGAAGTCGCTGTGCGCGAGCGCCCACTCGCGACCGCATTCGCTTCCAAACAGGCCAAAGGTGTCCCGGGCGAAGTCGCTGAGCTTCTGCTTCCAGGCGATGTCGCTGTTCCGATCGACCGGGTGAGCAGGATCGCTGCACTCCCGCGGCCCGACGGCGTAGGTCGTGTCGATGAAATAGGCCCAGGGCTTGAAGAGTTTGCTGATTTCCGGAAGATTCTGCGGTCGCTGGGCCAACTCCAGTTGTTTCGGTGCGCACACCATCCACGCGCGGCCCCCGAGCCAGCGTCCGCCCTTCTTCGGGTTGCCCTTCGCGTCCTTCTCGATGTAGCTCAGGTCGAAACTCTTGGCGTCGGCGTACATGTCCTGCACGTTGTCGTGAAGGCAACCCACGTAGCCCAGTTTCTGAATCCGGCCGACAGCGTCGGCAAGGGCCTCGTTGCCGCCGCACTCGGAATTGGCCGGCAGATTGTCCGGGTGACGACAATCATAGCCCCCCTCGGTCCAACCACCCATCATGAAGAGCGCGTGGTCGACGCCTACGTCGTTCTTCAAGTGTTCTGCAATCTGAGCCGCTTCATCGAACGTCCAACGCACGTTGACCGATTCCTCTTTCGTGCTGTCCTCGCTCATCCGCCGAGCCAGACAGGTCCACAACTTCACGTTCGACGCGCCAATGAGCCCGCCCATGTGCGGGTTCCGCTCCGTCTTCTGCCGGAGGGTGACGGCCAGCCCCTTCTGTTCGGCGATGAGGCGGTAGCCGGCGGCGATTGCGTTCCAGTCGCCCGGCCCCAGCGGTGTGAGGCGAACGGAACGAGCCGTGCGTCGAAGGCGGAACGTCGTGGTGATGCGCTGCCTCGGCTCGCCACTTTCCGCTACGACACTTTTCACATCCGGGAAGACGTAGGCATCGTCCCAGTCGACGATAAGCGCCGATCCGCTCTTGCCAAAGCCGAGCATGTTCATGTGGCAGCCTTCGTAATCGCTCGTTCCGAAGGTGCGGCTGAACGCCACGCCGCTGTCCGCCGGGATGAGCAGTCCCTCGCGGCACGGGACGACGAGATAGCCCTTTTCAACGTCGGTGACCGTGAGCGCATCGCCAAGCACACTCACGTCGCCCACGTCCTTGCCCTGGTAGCGGATTTCCAACGAGCGGCCGTCACGCTCGAGCAGGAAGGCCACCTCGGCGCCGCTCTTCGTCCGCAACACCAGCGAATCGCCATCCGGAGTCGTTTCGACCTCCGCAAAACCTTCCGCCGACTCCTGTCCCAATCCGGCGTTTGCCATGCCGGACGTAGGCCAGCGTACACCAGAACTCCTATCCATCAGGGCCCAGGCTCCGGAAGCCGTGTCGACCTCGACGGTAAGCCACTGGCTTTCCAGCCGTGCCGTATCGGCACTGGCCGTGGCGGCCCACAACAACACTGCAGTGACCAGACAGATCCGGCTCATGAGATATCTCCTCCAGTGGACGGTTCCTGATGAATTGTTGGCGGATGCAGCAACTTTAAGGGATCTTACTTCTCAAAGCAAAAACGAATGGCGGCGAGAACAAGACTGAAGACCTAAGACTGGCTTGGGGCCCGTCCCTCCGGGACTAACAGCCGCAATCGAGATCCCATCCTACGTGCCGAAGGCACAGCCCTATGTTAGCCCAGGGTGGAGCAACGTGAGCCGAGCGAACGTTGCGCAAGCTGTGCAGGGCCCGGTCACCGTGCTGTCCCCCTGTCCAAAATAGTCATGCAGATGTGTCTGGAAGTCATTGCACCCTGAACGCGACGCCCCGTAGACTGGGGTGACCTGGGACCCCAACAATCGGGAAGACGACTGCCCTCAATTCCTATGGACGAGTCGCTCGGAGAGACGAACCAACGAGGTGAACCATGAAGAATATGATTTGCGTGGCTCTTGTCACCCTCTCCCTCATCTCCCGCGGAGAAGTCCTCGGAGATGAGCCCTTTTCCATCCGCGACAGCAAGACGGAGGTGGCCGTCGATGCCAATGGCAATCTCGTCACGCTGAAGAATCTCGAGACAGCGCGGGACTACGCCGGCGGCGAGCCGCTCTGGCGACTCTATTACGACAAGAAAGACGGCCAGCTCGAAAACCAGCTCACCAGTGCTGACTGCTCCGTCACCGTTGCCAAGGGCGACGGAGCGATTGTGCTCACTTGCGACCGCTTTGTGGACCGCGGTGCGCCGCTGGCTTTTCAACTGAAGTTGACACTCACGCTCGAAGACGGCTTGGTTCGCTTCGCGTCGGAAGTTTCGAACAACCAGCCGCACACCATCATCCGCGAGCTTCAGTATCCACTCATTGGAAATGTCCAGGTGCCTGAGGATTTCAAACGCTTGACGACGTGCCACGGGGGAAGACTGTGGCCGAACGTCAAGAGTTACGTCAATGCCATCGGCAACCGCACTTCGTATGCGGCTCCGGCACAATTCTTCCGCGACGCTTCGGACCGCTATCCCGGTGCCACGACATCCAACTGCTTCGCCTTGATCGGTGAGAACGAAGGCCTGTACTTCGCAAGTCACGACGAGACGTTCCAATACACGATCCACGGTCTGCGGATGTATCCCGATGACGCAGGAACCTTCAACAAGCTCGAAGGGGGCCTCTACAAGTACCCCAATTGCGTTCCGGGCGCCCGCTGGACTTGCGACGCGAATCTCGTCGGCCCCTACACGGGAACCTGGCACCAAACCTCGCGGCTCTACCGAAAATGGGTCGATACGTGGTGGCATCAACGGAAGATTCCCGATTGGATCCGGCTCATGAAGGGCTGGCAGCGGATCATCTTCATCCACCAATACGGCGAACACCTGTTCTCCATCGACGATCTGAACGGCAAGGTGAAGCGCACGGGCCAGGAGATTGATCTTCCCGCCCTGATGGCCTTCGGATGGTGGAAGCGGGGAATGGACAACGGATATCCCGACTCCTATTTTGAGACGGACGAGGCGCAGGGGGGAGACGACGCGTGGCAGAAAGCCATTGCCGAGTACCAGAAGGACGGCGGCAAGTTCCTCATCTACTTCAACGGCAAGCTCATCGATCGGGCCAGCCCGTTCTACAGGAGCGGAGAGGGTTCGCAGGTCTGCTATCAAGACAACACGGGGGGAGAGTATCTCGAACAGTACCGTTTCCCGGCGCACGGGACGTTTACCGGGCGGTTGAATGCGAGGAGTTTCGTCACGGCGGATCTGCGCCAGCCCGCTTGGAAGAAGATGCTTGTGAAGATGGCCGATCGTGGCCTGGAAATGGGCGCCGACAGCATCTTCTACGACCAACTGGGATATGCCGAATTAAGCACGAACTGGGATATCTCGGGCGAATTCGCCATTCCCAACCTGTGCCTCATCGCCGACAAGGCCGAAGCCATGCGTATGCTTCACGACTATCTCGATACGAAGGGGAAGCCGGATGTGGCGATCGGAACGGAGCATCTGACAGACGTGGTGGCGCAGCATGCGGACTACATCCACGGCATGACCGATGGGACCGGCGGTCGCGACTTCGTCGACTGGGTGCGGTTCACTTTTCCGGAGATCGTCCTGACCGACCGAACCATGCGGGATGACACGGGCGCCTTTCGACGCGTCAACCATTCCCTGTTGAAAGGCCTGCGAAACAACGTCGAAATCTATCGATGCCGCGACCTGATCGACAAGGCCCCCAATTTCAAGAAACGGTTGATCGAGATCAACAAGATCCGCTCCAAGTATCCGGAATTGCTCCTCCTCGGGACCTATCGCGATACGTTGGGATTCACAAACGCCAATCCGGCCATGTTGGCCCGGGCCTTTGAGTACCAAGGCGACCTCGCCATCGTCGTCACGCAGAGCACCGCGTCGTCGATCACGACGCAGATCCATGTCGAAGACAAGACGTTCGAGGCCTTCGAACTGCTGGGCGAAGGAACGGTCAAGGAAGATTCAGACGGAAACCTAGACGTGACCCTCAAACGCGATGCCCTTGCCGTTTTGGTCTATCGTCAGTAACTCCGCTCCAGCCCCCCCAGGCTCGTTGAATAGGTAGGTCACCGCTCGCCGAGCGGGACCTTGAAATGGAATATCGCTCGGCAATTCAGGAACCGTGCGGCGCCGGACGCCTGGCTACGGACTGGCTAGAGCTAGACTTCCCAAGTCTCAGAAGGAGTCCCTATGAACACAGCAAAGCTCGACTACTTCGGTTACACGGACTGCCTGCGAGTGGAAAACGGCGAGACGCGTCTCACGGTCTGCCCCAAGGCCGGCGGGCGCGTCCTGGAGTACTCCCATGGCGGCGTCAACGCAATTTACTTGAATCCGCAGCAGGAAGGCTGGCGGCATCAGCCCGGTGTTCCGCCCGTCGATCCTTGCGGTGGCAGGTTCGACATCGGCCCCGAGCGAGTCATGGCGCCTCGCCCGGACCTGTGGTTAGGCGACTGGACCGGGGAGATCGTCGGCGACGAACAACTCCGCCTGACCAGCAAGCGGGACAGCAACACGGGAATCCGGCTGGTGCGGAATTTCACACTGGCGGCAGACTCCTCCCGTCTCCTTTGCGCGCAGCGCATCATCAACGAGTCCGACAAGCCGGTGACGTGCTGCCATTGGAGTCGAACCCTGGCTGTCGGTGGGGGCATCTGCCTGATTCCCTTGACGCCGGAAAGTCGTTTTCCGAAGCAGTACATCATGTACGGACCCGGACCGGTAATGAACTATCAGCCCGACGATCCGAATATCCGCGTCCGCGAAGGATTCCTCGAAATCCTCGGCACGCCCGCCAACCCAAAACTAGGCATGGATTCCTCGGCCGGCTGGTTCGGCTATCTCCTGCGCAGCAACCTCCTGTTCGTCAAACGCTTCCCCGTCTATCCCGATCGGGTGTATGCCGAAATGGCGGGCCTCACCATCTCCATCTGGTACTACAAGAACGAGATGTGCGAATTGGAACCCATCGGACCGCGAGAGATCCTCGCTCCGGGCGATTCGGCCTCCTTCGCAGAACAGTGGGAACTCAGCCCATTCGACTTTCCCGCCCCGGAAGCCAACGTAGACCTGGATTCCGTTCGAACAGTCGGGCTTGAGCGTCGCGACCATCCCTAACCGCTTGTCCGTGGTTTCTCTCGACCCATTCACCGCCTACCTGGGGGTGGCCAAGAAAAGGGGTGAACACCTTTGACCACTATGCCAGAATACAGCGTCGCCCCCTGCCCCCCTTTCCCGCTCTTTGAAAACCTGCCTGCCAATCCCCGCCACCCCCGATTGGTTGTGGAAACTCAGCCTTTTCTGTTTCACTCCACCCCGCCAGTGGGCCAAAAGGGTCAGAATTTGCGCGGGCGATTTTGGGAAAGTTCGGGGAGTTCGCCCTGAATCTCAATCCATCTTCACATCCACCTTCCCTGCCTTTACTCCCGCAACCAACGAGCGTCCCTGGAGATTGACGGGTGGGTCATGCCCTGCCGTCCACAATTTCTTGTCACATTCTCGGCAACTACCGCCAACGCTGCTCTGGCTCGCCGCCCTCGCCCGCAACCGAATTGATTCAACTGGAACACTCCACGGAATCAAACGAACTCGGAGCCTCACTCCTTGGTGAAAGAAATCGGGCCAGCGAAGAAGACCCCGTACTCGGCTCTGAAGTACGGGTTCCTCTTCTATGACCGCCGTCTTCCAAACACAACACCTGACCTTCCCGCCGATGGTAACGCGAACTCTCGAGAAGCCGCAATAGGATCAAGAAGCTTCCATTCCCATCCGCAGACCTGTAAAGTAAAGACCTTCGCATCGAGACGCCTCAAGACCCGAAAGGGACGTGATGATGAAGAACAACTTGCTGATGGCCATCGTTGCAGCAACGCTCCTCCCGTTGCTCTTGGGGACGGCATGCCTGGGAGAAGACGCCAAAGGACCCCAGCAAAGTCCGACAACGGGCAGCCCCCCTGCAAAAAAGAGATTTGCCGGATTCGAGAAGGGTATGGGAATCGGCGGCTGGCTGACCAACTACAAGCGATTCAACGTCCTTCCCGACCAATGGCGTGGGCCCTTGTCGCCCGGCGATTTCGAACATTTTGACACCTACATCACCGAGCACGACGTCCGCAATATCGCCTCCTTCGGCGTCGACCATATCCGCCTCGGCTTCGACCAGGTCGTCTTGGAGGAGAAGCCCGGCGTTTACCGGGAACAGACCTTCCGGCTCATCGATAATTTCGTCGACTGGTGCGAGAAGGCAAACGTGAACGTCGTCCTGAACCTCCACAAGGCGGTCGGAAACTACTGCGACATCAAGGAAGACGTTTCCCTCATGGACGACGCCGCGCTGCAGGAGCGGTTCGTCGCTCTCTGGCTCGAGTTTGAACGCCGTTACCACGACCGGCCCGCTGTCGCCTTCGAACTGCTCAACGAGGTGCGGAATATCGATCCGAAACTCTGGAACGACCTCGCCGAACGGACCGTCAACGGCATTCGCGAAAAGAACCCAACCCGCAAGATCATCATCGGCAGCACCTGCTGGAACAGCGCCGGAAAGCTCAAAGATCTCCAGCTATACGACGACGACAACATCATCTACACCTTTCACATCTACGAGCCCTTTGAATTCACCCATCAGCAAGGCGTTCTTCAGGCGGGCCCTCTTTATTACAACCGCAAGATGCCCTATCCATCCGACATCGAGCCCTATCGCGACTATCGGCGCTTTGTCTATGGCGACAAGATCCTCTGGTGCGGCGAATTCGGCACCATTCGCCACTGCCGGATCGAATACCGGGAAAACTGGATGCGCGACGTCATCTCGCTTCTGAAGGAGCACGAGATTCCCTACAGCGTCTGGAACTACCTCAGCACGCCGAACGACGGCAACCGCTTCAGCCTCGTCGACGACGATACGCGTGCCATCCTCTCGCCTCGCATGCTGCGAATCATCCAGGGGAAGGAAGATGATTGACCAACAGAAGAAGTTCTCTTTCGGAGGAAGTACGGTGCGAAACGGCTTGGTTGGTGCAACGCTGCTATGTGTTCTTTTCCTCGCTGGCCGCGCCGCCGCGCAGGACGCAGCAGCAACAACGACGATCTCTGTCGATTCACCCGCCTTCGTGTTTTCGCCGGGGAATTGGGTTGGCGACGACGGACGAGTTGGAAAACTCTTCCGCCAGACCTGGAATCCGGGCGCCTACTTCCGGGTGACGTGGGAGTCGGAAACGGACGAGCCGCCGACGCTCCTCCTCGACACCTCGACCCATGGCAAGCCCTTCGGCGCTCCGCGACTGGCCTACTGCCTCGACGGGGTCTGGAGCGGCGACGTTCCTTGCTCAGAAGAGATCGCACTTGAGGGCGCTCGTCCCTCAGGGAAACATCAACTGACCGTCTTCCTGAAAACCTCGAGCCAGATGAGCCGTTGGGGATCCGAGGGCGTCAGCGGCCGAAATGTGCTCCGCGTGACAGGCCTGCGCGTGGGCGCGGAGGCCAAACCGCTCTCTGAGCCTTCTCGTCCAAAGTGGGCCCTGATTGTTGGCGACAGCATCACCGAGGGCGTTGGCGTCTACGAACTCGAATGCTATTCCCACCTGGTGGGAGAGGGGCTGATGGCGATGGGCTACGAATACGGCGTCAGCGCCTGCGGCTACAGCGGTTGGCTCAATCGCGGCGACAAGCCGCCCGGCGATGTCCCCGGCTACTACGTGGTCACCGGCTCGGTGGACGGCAAGGGCGGCCAATACCTCGACGCACAAAGCCGCTGGAACAAGATCGACGCGAATCATTCGCTCTTGGACGCCAGCGGCCGCATCAGTGCGAATGGCCAGGTCGAACAGGAGCCCTCCGTGATCCTGATCAACTACGGAACCAACGACGCCCTGTGGAAGCAGAATCCGAGCGATGTCGAGGCAAGCATGACCCAGTGCTTGCCCGCCTTGCGTCAAGCGGCGCCCAACGCGCACATTTTCATTCTCATCCCCTTTGGCCAATACAAGGCGGCCGAACTCTGTCATGCCGTGGATGCATTCCGGGCGGCACATCCGGACGATCGGAAACTGACGGTTCTCGATCTCGGGCCCGATGCGGCGCGAGCCTTGACGGTCAAGAACGGCTATTGGGGCGGACTGCATCCCAATCCGCGGGCCCACGCAACCTTTGCCACCCAGATCACCGCCCAAATCGTCGCGGAACTCGGCGGCAGTGGCGATGAGCGGTGATTCCATCAGACGCAACCGTGATGAGGAGAACACGATGAGACTTGCTGGAAGAATCCCGGGGCTTTGTCTCGGACTGCTCGTTCTGCCGATTGTACTTCACTCCGCCGCATTGGCCGACGTCACAACCTATCCCGCTCCGGCAGGAGAAGCCGTTACCAACGACTACGCAGTCACAGTGAACGGCAAGCCGGTAGACGTCTACGCCGCCCAGACCGAGCATTTTGACGGCGACTACTCCTTCGCATCCTTCGACTTCTCCGGAACGGTGGAAATCCGCGTGACCTCCACGGAGCCGTTGGACAACGTCCTCATTCAACCGGCAAGTTTCGCCGTGCAGGTGAAGGAGAAGCGTTCGCAAGAGCTCACGCTCCTCGCCGCCGAACCCTTCCGCATCTCGATCGAGCGAAACGGCCGGATCAAGCCGTTGCTCCTGTTCGGGAACGCCGAAGAGACCGATGCGTCCCGTCCTGACGATCCCAACGTGGTCTACTTCCCGCCAGGTGTCCATCGACCGGGCAAGATCATGTTGACCGACAATCAGACGCTCTACCTCGCAGGCGGAGCCGTCGTCAAAGGATGCGTCCTCGCCCAGGGCGAGAATATCACGATCCGCGGACGAGGCATGCTCGCGGGCGAGGAGTCTCCCCGTTTCAAGGGGCCGGGTCGCTATCTGCTGGATTGCCGGGATTGCCGGAATGTGACCGTGCGCGACATCACGATCCGCAACCCCTGGAGTTGGACCTTCGTGACCTGGAACTGCGACGGGGTGCTCGTCGACAACGTCAAGATCTGCGGTTCGCGAATGATCAACGACGATGCGCTGGATCTCGTCAACACGGAGAACGCCGTTGTCCGAAACTGCTTCTTCCGCACCCAAGACGATTGCATCGCCATCAAGGGACTCGCCGGCATGACGCGGCCCTGCGAGAACATCCTGATCGAAGACTGCGAGTTCTGGACGGACGCAGCAAACATCTTCCGAATCGGCTACGAGTGTGAGACCGCCGGCATGCGGAAGATCACGGCCCGCAATATCGACGTACTGCACTACAGCCAATATCGGGAGCCCACGCAGTACTGGGCCCATGCGATCATCTGGCTTCAGCCCAATCAGAACATGGTGATGGAGCAATGCCGTTTCGAGAACTTTCGCGTTCGCTCCAGCGGCGACGACATCGTCATGTTGATGGCCAAGCCGATGAGTTGCTCGTACCGGACTTTCAAGAATCCGGAACCTGGCTCGATCCGGAACTGTTCGTTCAAGAACATCGAGGTCTACGGCGAGGAGGGCAACTTCCGCGGATTGCTCTACCTCCTGGGCAATAGCGAGAAACACGACGTCAGCGGCATGGTTTTCGAAGACGTCACCTACTTCGGACGCCCGATCTTGCAGAATTCGCCCTCGGTCGAGATCGGCCCGTTTGTGGGCGACGTCCATTTTCGCTCACCGACCGATTGGCTCGAAGAAGCCCAAATCGGCGCCTTCATGCACTTCCTGCCTGGCGATGCCGCCAGTTTTGCCAAGGTCGACGATTTCGATGTCGACGCATTAGCGGAACAATTGGAAGAAATGGGTGCCAAGTACTTTGTGCTCACCCTCGGCCAGAACAGCGGGTGGTTCAACGCACCGAATGCAACCTACGACCGCGTCACCGGCTACCAGCCCGGCGAACGTTGTTCCCGACGCGATCTGCCCCTCGACCTGTACCGGGCCCTGCAGCCGAAGGGGATCCGCCTCATGCTCTACCTGCCCTGTCAGACACCGAATCGTGACACACGTGCCCAAGCGGCCTTTGGCCTCGCGCAAGGCCCGAAAGACCAGCCGATCGATGTCGCATTCGCCCGACAATGGGCCGAGGTGATCGGTGAGTGGTCGGCACGCTACGGCGACAAGGTTTCTGGCTGGTGGTTCGATGGCGGTTATGAATGGGTCGGATTCAACGAGGACATCGCCCGCATCTATGCCGACGCGGTGAAACGGGGCAACCCTGAGGCCATCGTCACCTTCAACCCCGGTGTAAGTCTGATCCGGCACACCCAGGCGGAGGACTACACGGCCGGCGAATTGAACGATCCCTTCCCCGTCGTGCCCACTTCCCGCTGGGTGGTCGGATCGCAGTGGCATGCGCTGACGTTTCTGGGGTCGAGTTGGGCCCAGCGGGATGTCCGAGAACCGAACCAACGCTGGCGCCAGTGGTTCCAGAAAGTCGTGGCCCACGGAGGCGCCGTTACCCTCGACATGGGCCCCAATTGGGATCCTGCCGCAGGTCCGATTGGCTCCATTGGCCCGGCCCAAGCGGAGCAGTTCACGGAAATCTCGCGCCCCTGACGTTTGCCAGATCGGGTCTCCAGCGAAGCACCGACGGGATGCTCCGTTTCGCTTTCCCGTACCTTGATTCAACCAGCTCCCCCGCCTACACTCAACCCTACTGCCCACATCGCCCTCCCTATCCACGATCCAGGACGGCAGCAGTTCTCCAAAGGACACCACCATGACAAAACTCCTGCCATGAACTACGTGCTCGCGCTCCGAAACGCCACCGGCGTCGACCTGATGAACAAGCCCTTCTTCCGCAACACTCCCTATTACGCGCTGTACACGGCCACTCCCTACAACGAACACCGGCCCTACGGGGATGGGGCCTATTCCAGTCCGTCCGGGCTCGGCTCCATTATGTATGCCTTCGCCGGGGCATTGAAAGATCCCTATCTGAAATGGCACGGCGCGGCTTGCGGCAGAAATGCCGGTCGCAACCTGCTCACCCTGGCCACGGCCGATCCCGAGCTTGAGCCGAAGAATCCCAAGGATCTTCCTTCCGCGAGGCTCTTCGAAGGCGTGGGGCTGGCCGCCTTCCACACGGCCCTGGGCGACAAAGAAAACGACATCACCTTCCTCCTGCGATCGAGCCCCTTCGGCAGCGTGAGCCACGGCCATGCCGACCAGAACGCCTTTGTGATCGAGGCCTTTGGCGAGGCCCTCGCCCCGGTCACCGGATACTACCCCTGGTATGGCTCGCCCCATCATCACAACTGGACACGCGACACCAAGGCCGTCAACAGCATGCTCGTCAACGGCGAGGGACAGGTGAAGCGAAAGTGGTCGGCAAACGGCCGGATCACCGCTTTCCACTCGTCGGAGGACTACGACTACGTGGAAGGCGAAGCGGCGCCCGCCTACGGCGGCAGGCTCGATCGTTTCCGACGGCACGTCGTCCACTCGCGTCCGGGCGTCTTCGTGATCTACGACGATCTCGTCGCCAAGACGCCCTCGACCTACCAGTGGCTCCTCCACTCCTTTGAGAAGATGGAGGTCTCCGGCAACCGGATTTCCGTCCGACGCAACCACGCGTCCCTGGACGCCGTCGTCCTGCTCCCCAAGAACGTGGAAATGTCGCTCACAGACAAGTACGACCCCGAGCCAGAGGTCGTTCCTTCGGCACCACGACGCTACACGAACTCCTGGCACCTGACCGCCGCAACGCCCCAGCCGCAAAAATCAGCTTGCTTTCTTACCGTCCTCATGGTTGCCAAGAAAGGCGATGAGAACCAACTCCCAGCTCCCAAAGTCCTCGAAGGCAACGGTTGCCTCGCGGTTCGAGTGACTTATCCCGACGGCACAGAGGAAACCATTGCCTTTCGCACGGATCCAAACGGCCCCATTGAGTGTGCTGACATGCAAAGCGAGGCACGCGTGGCCGCCGTTGCCCAGGACGCCAACGGCAACGAAGTCAGGAAACTGGAGATCCCGTAGTTGGCTCACAACACACCTGCCCCTTACCCTATGTGAAATCTCCCTCCCCCAATTCGTCACGTTGCCTCCCTCCCGTTTTTTCGTGCATCTTTGTGTTTTTCGTGGCTATCCTCTCCCTTTGACCAATCTCCGTTCCTCTGTGCCTTGGTGCCTCTGTGCGACCCCTTCTGGTATTGATGATCGCTTCCATGAATCCTGTCCACGCACCGAGGGATAGGGCAAACCTCTGACAGGAATCCTCCACATGTGTCAGAACGTCCGTTTCCGCATCGTCTCGCGCCGCTTGGCCTCTGTTGCGGCCGTGTTGGCCATGCTCTGTAGCACGGCCCCTATTCATGGTGAGGATCCGGACGCCACTGTCACAAAGGAGCAGCGGCTCGAGTGGTTCCGCCAGGCGAAGTTCGGGATGTTCATCCACTGGGGCCCCTATTCAAGACTGGCCGGCGAGTGGCAGGGCAAGCAGCTTCCAGTCGGCACGAACTGCGAATGGATCATGCAGAAGCTCCAGATCCCTCGCGAAGACTACCGAGAAGCCGCCCGGCAGTTCAACCCGGTCAAGTTCGATGCCGATGCCTGGGCGGACCTTGCCGCCTCGACCGGCATGAAGTACGTCGTTCTGACGGCGAAGCACCACGACGGCTTCGCCATGTACCGCTCTCGCGTGAGCAAGTACAACATCGTGGACTATACGCCTTTCGGCCGGGATCCACTTCGGGAACTGGCCACCGCCTGCCGGAAGCGTGGCCTCAAGTTCTGCATCTACTACTCCCATCGCGAGGACTGGGACGAGCCTTTTGCTTACGGGAACACCTGGGACTTCGACTTCAAGCCGGAAGATAACCTGGACTTGTTCGAATCGCGCTATGTGGAAACCAAGGCCAAGCCGCAACTCGAGGAATTGTTGACCGGCTACGGGCCCTTCGGCCTCGTGTGGTTCGACCGCGGCATGTATACGCCGGAGGAGGGGCGAGAATTCGCCCGGCTCGTCTGGAAACACCAGCCCCACTGCCTCGTCAACGGCCGGGTCGGCAATTACAACCAGGAATTGCTGGGCGACTACCAGAACATGAACGACAATGGAATGCCCATTGGCGGAATCGAGGAATACTGGGAGACGCCGCAGACGCTGAACGAAACCTGGGGCTACAGCGCCTTCGACCACGAGTGGAAGCGCCCCGAAGAAGTCATTCGCCGGCTGGTCGAAATCGTCAGCCGCGGCGGAAACTACCTACTGAATATCGGCCCCGACGGCAAGGGCGTCGTGCCTGAGCCGTCCGTTGAGATTCTCCAGGCCGTGGGACACTGGGTGTCTGCCAACGGCGAGAGCATCTACGGCACCACGGCCAGTCCCTTCCAGGAGTTGCCTTGGGGCTACTGTACCGCCAAGGGCAAGACGCTTTATCTCCACGTGTTCAAGTGGCCCGCCGACCGGCGTCTCAGCCTTCGTGGTTTGCGCACGGCGGCAAAGTCTGCCGCTCTGCTGACCGATCCAGCCAATCGTCTGCCGATTCGGCAGGAAGACGGAAGCCTCGCAATCACCCTGCCAAACGAGCCCGTCGACCCGGTGGACACCGTGGTCGTCCTGAACTTGGAATCAGCGCCCCATGTCGACCCACCCGTCGTGGAGCAGGGAGCGGACGGAACGATCGTGCTGGATTACATCCGCGCCATCACCACGGGCCACACGGTGAAACGATTCAACCGCAAGGGCAGTTTCCACATCTCGAAGTGGACCACCCCGCAAGACACGATTCTGTGGCACGTGGCCGTGGCGAAACCGGGGCGATTCGAGGTGAAGATCACCTACGCCGCCGACGCGGCCTGGGCAGGACAACCGTACGCGCTGGAGGTGGCCGAATCGCGACTGGAAGCGCAAGTCCAGCCGACCGGCGCGTCGTATGAGTACAAGACCCTTTCGCTCGGAACACTCACCATCGACCAACCGGGACGGTGCCGACTCGTCATGCGACCCGCGAAGGCGTTGGACCACGACCTGGTGTATTTCAAAAGTCTTGAATTGACACCGATCACATCCGAAGCGGCCACAGGGCGGAAGGAGCTTCCCCTGGTCATCCTCCTGGGCGATTCGATCCGAATCAATTACCAGGACACCGTCCGAGCCGAGCTAGAAGGCAAGGCCGAAGTATGGTCCCCCAAGGACAACTGCGCCCACACCCTCTACACGCTCGAGAACCTCGACAAATGGCTGGCAGGCCGCAAGCCGTCGGTTGTGCACATCAACGTGGGGCTGCACGATCTGTTTCTTAACGCGAAAACGGGCCAGCCCCGCCACAGCCTTGAGCTCTACTCCGCCAATCTCCGAAAAATCTTCGCCCGGCTCAAGGAACTGACCGACGCCAAGATCGTCTTCGCGCTAACCACCCCCGTTGACGAGGAGCGGCAGGCGTCCTCCAAGACGTATAAACGCGTGGTACGTCGGAATCCGGACATCGTCCAATACAACCAGCGGGCCGCAGAAATAGCCAAGGAGTGCGGAGTGACCGTTGACGACGTCCACACCCCCGCCATCGAGGCAGGCATCAAGAACGTGATCTGCGACGACGGAGTGCACTTGACTGCAAAGGGCAAAGAAGTCGTGGGCAAACAGGTAGCCCGGTGCGTCCTTTCCACGCTCAAGGAACGCTGATTTCCGCAGGGCAGACGATTCATTGCGACCCTTGCGCCGCCTGAGGGCACAGGGACGCCGCTTGAACGTTTTCGAGCGTCACGCCGTCCATCCGAAGGCTCATCTTCTTCGCCGCCTCGTCCGCCCGCGCCGCGAGCAACTCGGGTTCTTCGGTTGCCGGCATGATCTCGCCCATCCACTTGGAGCCGACGCGTCCGCCCGGAAGTTGCACCAGTTCGCGGATCACCAGGTTGCCTCCCCAACCGTGAATGTACGTCCAGCCGGCCATCAGGAAGCGACCGTCCGCGATTTCCGAAACCGCAGGAACATTCAGCCCGTCGTAGAAGTCGAGTCCTTTGCGGACCATGTCTTCATACGCGGACTCCGGAGCATCGGCCGGCTTCGACCAGAGGCCCGTGAAGCCGCCGATGATGTAATCGTAGCCGCCCCAGCGGAAAAAGAACGTGCAGTCGCCCCCCGGGGGAAACTCCGCATCAACACAACGCCAGCCGCCGTCCACCGAACACCGCTGAAATGGAGAACGATCTCGTGTTCACCCTCCGGCCTGTCGAGCATGGCCAGCGGGAAACCAATCGTCATCTCCTTCCAGTCGGGGTGCTCGACTGAGTGCAGCCTGACCGTCGCTTCCAGAACCGGCACCGAACCATCGGCCAACTTGAAGGCCGGGTAGTTCTGCCGGTCCCTGTCCAATGGATTCTGCTCGCGCAGGCACACGCCAAGCACCCCCGGCATGTCGAGAATGCTCGTTTTCCCGTCGACCTTCTTCAGGTCAACGGCCAACTTGACGGTGAAACCATGCGTCGAGTCCGCCGGCGTCGGAAACACCGCCTCCGGAGCCTGCTCGTCGAGCGTGCTCAGAGCCGGTTCCGTTGTGGTGAATTGCCATTGGCGGCTCAACAACTCGATCAGCGCGGGCTTCTGCGGGCACAGATCCTCCCCGTGCAGGGCCGTTGCCGCCATCAGGGAAAACAGCGAGACAAACACTCGAGTCATCATCAGTGAGATTCTTGGCATCGTTCTTCGCATCAAAGGGACTCTGGCAGCCCGCCCGACAAGTAGGTTGCCGCTCGCCGAGCGGGACCTTGAAATGGAATATCGCTTGGCAATTCAGGAACCGTGCGGCGTCAGGCACCTACCAGCGCGGCTCACGCCGCGTTTTTGAACGGACTGCTAACTCTTATCCACAGCCTACTTCAAGAAGATCTCCACCACCGGGATCTCCACCGGCGGCTTGTCCGCGGGGAATTTTAGTACCAGGTCCTTTCCTGTGCCGTCGGCTGCCTGCTCGGTGAGGATTTCCGAGGCGTCGTGCAGAAACTGCGTGTACGCCACCTTGTCGGCCACGCCCGCCAGCGTCAACTTGCCGTCCTCTGGATACTTCAGCAGGTGCAGGTAGAGGCACTTCGTCTTGGGATTGAAAGTGAAGAGCGTGTCGGCAGGGGCCTTGAACTCGCCGGGCGCCTCCGTGCAGCCATAGATCGAACGGTTGTTGTAGTGCATCCAGCCGCCCATTCCCCGTAGGCGGTTCTGGGCACGATAGTCGAACTCGCCCCGGCCGGTCGGCCCCACATTCAAGAGCAGATTTCCGCCGCCCGCCACCGACGTGATCAGCAGCGTGAGCAGTTCGGCGTTGCTCTTCCAGGTCTTTTCGTCGCGGTAGTAGCCCCACGATCCGGAGAAGGTCTGGCACGTTTCCCAATCGCGATAGACCTCCCAGCCAGTCTGGTTCCCTTTGGACTTCTTTTGCAGGTCGGCCGCCGAGACCTGTTCCGGCGTGGCAAAATCCCCTTCCCCCGGCAGATCGAGCCGGTTGTCGACCAGAATATGCGGTTGCAACTCCCGAGCCAGTTTCAAGAGCCCTGCCGAGTCCCAGTCGTCGCGACCCTTGCCAAATTTGCCAGGAAAGGAGTAGTCGAACCAGATGATGCTGATCTTGCCGTAGTTGCTCAGCAACTCGCGAACCTGGTTCTTCATATACTGCCGATACTTGGCCATGTCCCGGCCTTCGTTCAACTTGGCGAAATACTCCTCGGTGAAATCCTTCTTGTCGACCGGACGCTGCGGATGGATGCGGTCGATGATGTAGTCGGGATGGTGCCAATCTATCAACGAATAATAGAAGCCCACCTTCAGCCCTTCGGCACGGAAGGCCTCCACATACTCCTTGATCAGGTCCTTGTGGCACGGCGTGTTCGTCGACTTGTAGTCGGTGAACTTGGAATCGAAGAGGCAGAAGCCTTCATGATGCTTGGCCGTGAGGACCACGTACTTCATGCCGGCCTCTTTCGCCATCCTCGCCCAATCCCGCGGATTGTAGAGATCCGGGTTGAAGTGCTCGAAGTACTTCTCATAGTCTTCGTTCGTGATCCGTTCCCGGTTCCGCACCCACTCGTGGCGTGCCGGCAGGGCGTAGAGCCCCCAGTGAATGAACATCCCGAAACGAGCCTCACGCCACCAGGCCATGCGCTCGTTCCGCTGTTCTTGGGTTTCGGCCAACGTTTGACCGGGAAACAGGAGCGTGGCTGAAAACGCCGCGTTGGCAAGCAGCGCGTTTATGAGAAACGAACGGCAAAGGGTGCGTGTCATCATCAGAACTCTCCATGGACTAGAGCGGGACAGAGGCAACGACGTTGGCAAAGAAAGACCTGTGTTTTTCGGAGTCTCAACCCGACTGCGTCTATTCCCCCACGGTCACGCACAATCGCGTGGTTGCCGTTTCTCCACGTTCGTTCGTCCGCGAAACGGCAACCAGATAGCGTCCCGGTTTCTCGTAACAGTGGCTGGTGACCGCGTAGCCGTTGAGGTTGAGGTTCTTCTGGTTGCCGTCGCTGCGTGTTGTCACCTTGGGGCTTCCGTCGCCAAAATCCCAGGTTTCGTGACCGTCAGTGGGGGCGAAGTTGAATGCACGCACCTTGAAAAGAACCTCCTGAGCCGGCTTCAGATCAAGGGTCGGGTAGTAGTTGGCGTGAATGGAAATCGGGGCCGCTTCGGGACGTTTCGGGTCACAGACGTGGACAACGGCGAAATCGACGTCCGATCGGCCGTCCTTGTCCACGACTTCCATCGTCTCACAATAGGCGCCCGGCTTGTCGTATCGGCGTCTCACTTTGGCGCCGGTTGCGGTTGTGCCGTCGCCAAAAGTCCACTCGTAGGAGGCGATGTGCTCAGGACCTTTGACGCTGTAACTTCGTGAGCCGTCCAGTTCGGTCGTGTCGCCCGCCCAAATCAATCGGTGCGGTCGGGCGACAGCCACCAACGGGGTGTCGTGCTCTGAATGATACGCCTGCCAGAAGAAGCAATACCCGTCGAGCGATCCCCATCGACCGCTGGGCATCGTGCACCATATCCCAAAGTGCAAATGGCTCCATCCGCCGCTGCCGCCCTCCTTTCCAAGCAAGCCGATTCGTTGCCCCATTTTCACCGAATCGCCCAACTTCAGCGCCGCGTCATATTCCGCCAGGTGGCTGTACCGATAGTACCAACCACGTTTATCGCGAAGGTAGAGGACGTCGTACCGCGGCTTGACAATTTCGGGGACGTCGTCAAGCTTCTTTCCCATCAGTGAAACGACCTTCCCGCCCGTGGCAGCAACGATCTCCGTCCGCTTCTCGCACCCGCCGATGTCGAGGCCATAGTGGTAATAGACAGACGTCTTCCCCGGAACATCGCAACCGTTCACGTAGCACGGAACGTTTCCCATCTGCGTGTCCGTCGCAAACCACTTCTGCTTGGCCGGATACATGAAAGTGTCGGGACGAATCCAAGGCGTTCCCGCGGGCCAAAGCCGCAGCCGCGCATCGCCATCCATCGCCCAAATCCCGCTTCCGCCGTAGCCTTTTGTAACAGGGCAGTCGATCTGTACGTTGCCGATCGTTTTCGGCAAATGGTAGGTGCTCGACGAAAGCTCCACCTTCTTGCCGTCCACCTCGACCACGGCGATCGCTTCGCGCACCGCGTTGCGAAGGTTGTCTCGCGTCTCGCGAACTTCGAGAAGCTTCACGCGGACCGATTGTCCGTTCGGAAGGGACACCTCGGTCGCTTCGTCGACCTTGAGATCCACAAGAGCGAAGAGCGGAGTAAGCCCCACGGGGGATTCGGCCAGGGCTGCGGTCGGAAGAACCAACACCAGGAGTGATAGGAAAAGTCGGCTCATGGGAGGATGAAGAAAGCGAGAAGGTCAACTAGAATGGTGCATGTGGCGCTGGTCACCCTTCCAGCGTTCAGGACAGACTCCTGGCCCTGCCGAAGAATGACAGCTTGGAACCAGTCTAGGAGCAAGTCACTCCCCATGCAACAGTCGCGAAGGCCAGGACCGAATGAAACACGAACAAAACACGAGCCGGCACAAGGCCGATGGGACAAGGTGTCTCCCGGCCCCAGCCTGGAAAGGGAGCGGCGTCGTGGTTATGATCTTGGCGTGTCCCTTTGCGAGAAGTTGATCGTTGGGAACAGCCATGTTGAGGCTCATGAACATTGGGAAGGAAATCGCGATGAAACGACTTTTCTCTGCCGCTCTGGCAATTGTCTTGCTGTGGGGCGTCACCGTCCGGGCAGAACTGTTCCTGGATGGCGAAACCGTGTGTTTTCTCGGCGACAGCATCACCCACGGCCGCCAGTTCCACAGCATGATCTACACCTACTACCTCACCCGGTTTCCCAACCGGACGATCCATTTCGTCAATGCCGGGATCGCCGGCGACAGTGCCGGCGGCGCCTTGGGGCGACTGGAAGAGGATGTTATCTCGAAATCCCCCACAACCATCGTCGTCATGTTGGGAATGAATGATGTGGGACGTGGTAATTACGTAGCCAATCCCAGCGACAAGCAACTCGCTTCGCAACAGGCCGCCATCGACCGCTACCAGGCCAACATGGACAAGATGCTCGATCGCCTGTCGAAGGAAACGTCTGCCAGGTTCATCCTCCTGACGCCGTCGCCCTTCGACCAGACCGGTGTGAATGACCGCAACAACAACCAGCCCGGCTGTAACGACGGATTGGGAAGGTGTGCCGAACTCGTCCGCCAGCTTGCGGCAAAATACCACGCCCAGGTCATCGACCTGCACGGCCCCATGACCGCCTTCAATCTCCAACGGCAGAAAAGCGACCCCACCTACACGATCATCGGCCCCGATCGCGTCCATCCCGGCCAGCCCGGCAACCTCATGATGGCGTGGCTGTTTCTCAAGTCACAGGCTGCCCCGGCGCTTGTATCCAACGTCGTCTTCGACGCTGCCGCGGGCCGTGTTGACGAGGCCGCCAACGCGACGGTCAGCGACGTTCGACGCGACGGCGACGCGTGGAAGTTCACCGTGCTCGAAAAGGCGCTTCCCTATCCGGTCGACCGAGAGGCTCGCGAGCTTCTCGATGCGATCCCGCTGGAAGAGAAGCTGAATCAGGAAACACTTCAAATCAAGGGACTCCCCCAAGGCCGGCACGCCTTGCTGATCGACGGTGAGCAGGTTGCCTGCCACACGGCCGACCAGTGGGCCAACGGCGTGAACCTGGCCTTCAATGACCTGCCCCCCCAGGCGAAGCAGGCCGCAGAAGTGGCAGAAATCAACGAAAAGCGTCGACGTGCCGAAGTGCGGCTCCGTGGCTACGCATGCGTCCGCTGGTTCTTGCGGCACCGCCGTGTCGATCCCAACGATCTGCCGGCCGTCAAGACCTTTGCCGAGACCAAGATGTCGAAGACCGGCTACTACGAAGGCCAGGTGCCCACTTATCTCAAGGAATGGGAGAAACGCGGCGAAGTTATCGCCCAGATGCGGGAGTTGGAAGAAAAGGCCCTGCGAGCAAGAGTCCCCGTTTCGCACGATTACGAAATACGACCCGAAGGGTAACCAGGCGCCGCCGTCTTCGTGATTTCCTGATTCCCTGGGATACGAGGCTAGAGATCCATGTTCTTTCAATGGTTCAGACAGAAACGACGGAGTCAAATCCTGGAGCAGCCATTTCCCCGGGAGTGGTTGGACGTTCTTCAGCAAAACGTCTACCACTACTCGCGTGTGACGCCGGAAGAACAGGCCGCGATGCGTGACTCGCTACGGATCATTATCGCCGAGAAGAACTGGGAAGGCTGTAACGGCTTCACGGTGACCGACGAGGTCAAGGTGACGATCGCCGCCGAAGCGAGCCTTCTTCTGCTCGGGTTGGAAGATCAGTACTTCGACATGGTCCAGTCGATTCTCGTATATCCCGCTGCATATCGTGCGCACGGCCACAGCGTCACACCCGGCGGGGTGGTTTTGGAGGGCGACTCCGATCGTGGGGGAGAGGCCTGGTATCGAGGTCCCGTGATTCTTTCGTGGGACTACGTCCTGACCGGAGCCAGGCACCGAACGCACGGCGACAATCTGGTTCTCCACGAGTTCGCCCACCAGCTCGACATGCAGAACGGCCGCTCTGCCGACGGCATACCGCCGCTCGAATCGGCCCAGCAGTATCGTCACTGGCAGGAAGTCCTGACGGACGAGTATGAGCGACTAGTTCACGACTGCGAAGAAGGACATCCGACGTTGCTCAACGACTACGGGGCGACCAACATGGCGGAGTTCTTTGCGGTCGCCACCGAGACCTTCTTTGAACTGCCCGGAAAAATGGCCCGACGTCATCCTCGCCTCTACGAGATTCTCCGCGGCTACTATCACCAGGACCCCGCGTTGCGTGAGACGGGAGGACGCAGGGACCGATAGCACCTGCTCTCAGATCCCAAAGCCTTCGCGGTATTTCTTGCGGATCAGCGGTTCGGCCTCCGGGGCGTTCGAGGCCACCATCTCCTCGGCGTTCCACTCGACCCGTTTCTGCAAGAGCACGGCCAGGTTTCCCACGAGGAGCGATTCGGTGAACGGCCCGGAATACTCGAAGCCGGCCTTGGCGTCTTCCGGTTTCCCGTCCTTGCAGGCTTGAATCCATTCGGAGCGATGTCCGCTGGATCGCGGAATCGTCTTCTCTGGACGTTCAAACTCCTCGCGCCGACGGGTTGGATACAGAGCGGGGCTGCCGGACCAGCCGCCACACATGATCGTTCCCTTTTCGCCCACGAAGTAGATGCCGTTGTCTCCCAGCGGATTGGCGCTTTCCCGATCGCGAGGGTTGGGGGGCATCTTGCCGCCGTCGTACCAGGTGATCGTCGCCGCCGGTTGGTTGCCATGGGCCGCAAACTCGTAGGTGATGACGTTCCACTCCGGATATGATTCCGGCTTGAGCAGGCTAGTCTTGGCCTCGGCGGCGACGGGGAGTCCGAGATCCAACGCATAGAACGCCGGGTCCATGTTGTGGATCGCCATATCGCCTAACGCCCCGGTGCCGAAGTCGATCCAGCCGCGCCAGCTGCGAGGATGGTAGACCGGATGATACGGGCGGAACGGAGCGCCGCCCAGCCAGAGATCCCAATCCAGGCCCTCGGGAACAGGAGGCGTGTCGGTCGGACGATCGAGCGCCTGCTTCCAGAAATGGCCCGGACGATCGCTCCAGCAATGAATCTCGGCCACCTTGCCAATGGCCCCGGCCTGGAGCCATTCGCGAGTGAGCCGCAGTCCCTCGCCGGCGTGGCCGTTGTTGCCCATCTGGGTGACGAGGCCCGTCTCCTTGGCCACCCGGGTCATGACGCGGGCTTCCTCGATCGAATGGGCCATCGGCTTCTCGACGTAAACGTGCTTGCCCGACCGCAATGCGGCCACGGTGATCGGCGCGTGCATGTGATCGGGGGTGGCGATCATGACGGCGTCGATATCCTTCTGCTTGTCGAGCATGACGCGGTAGTCTTTGTATTTCGTCGCGTCCGGATACTGTTTGAAGGTGTGGGCGGCCTTGTTCCAGTCCACGTCGCAAAGGGCGACGATGTTCTCCGTGGCCATTTCCCTCAAATCGCCAGCCCCCTGTCCGCCGACGCCGATCCCCGCGATGTTCAGCTTCTCGCTCGGAGGCTTCGTTTCCGCTCCGGACACCACGTGGCGCGGGACGATTGCAAAACCGGCCGCTACGACCGCCGTTCTCTTCAGGAATTGTCTGCGTTTCATCATGTGGTGATCTCCGTTGGAAAGCGTCAGAGCTTGTGGCAGCGGCAGTTGTCACATTCCGATTTACCAGGTGCCAAGCCGGATCAAATCATAGGCAAGTTCCGTTTCGGCGTCGATATCGATCACGTCGGTGGTGCCGCTGTCGCTGGAGCGGGCGTAGACGAGATCGAAATACACGATCTGGTTCACGTAGCTTGCGGCCGTGTCGGTAAGGGCAGCTCCCTGGTACTTGCCGTTTTCGTAGACCACCGCCGAGAGAATATCGTCGCCCGGAGAGTCGTACAGGTAAGCCCGGTCCGCAAGGGCAGCGTCTTCCGAGCCGATCGCCGTGACGGAATGGTAGCCGTACACGTAATGATAGAATGTGCGTGCCACGTCGCTGAACGTGCTGTAGGCCGGATAACCACGATACCGGTTCCCTCCCGCCGCGTTGCCGGTGAGTTCAGCCGTGTCGTCGCCGCCCCGCGTGGAATAGGCATACACCCGGGTGAACCCGTCGGCCTGCGTGTCGCACCAGGAGTCAGCCCGGTCGAGACTCGCTGAATCCGGTGAGGCAAGGAGCGTGTCGACGCCGGCACTGTCGTGCAGGTAGGCGAAGGAATTGGGGCCGCCGGGCGATTCGGCCGTGACGGCCTCGAACTCGCGCATGTAGAAGTAGAAGGAACGGCGCGCATCGCTGAACACGCTGTAGTCGGCGTAGCTATAGAAACGGTTGCTCAGGGTGCTGCTGCCAGTTAGCACCGCTTCGTCGTCCGTTCCCAAGCGACCGTACCCATAGACATACTGGAATCCGGTGACCGTCGTCGACACTTCCTCTGCCGTTCCCACTTGTTGCAGCAGAATCACCCGATCGGGATTTCCGTCAACGGAGTCCTGCCCGGAAGTGCCATAGAGGTACGCGTAGTTCCGCCCGCCCGAGGGGGCGACGGCGCTCATGGTATCGAACCCTTCGACGTAAAAACGGAAACTGCGAGCCGAATCGGCAAAGAGGGCGTAGCCGTCGTGGCGGTAGAGCCGATTGGACAAAGTCGATCCCGTCATGGTCACGAGGTCATTGCCGCTGCCGGCGTAGACGTTTATCGTGTCCACGTTGATGATATAAATCTGGAAACTCTCGCTGGTGAACACAACCGACCCCGGCTGAAGCACTGCCGTTTCATCTTCATCCGTGCCGTTGATCGTAACCTGGTCGCTGCCGCTGAAGCCGTCCACGTGGATTGCACCGTAAACCGCCGGATCGTAGGTCGTGACGATGCCGTTGATGCTGACCTGGTATGAAGACGTTCCGGCGATCCCCGGCGAGACCAGGATGATGTCGTTCGTCGCCTCCCCGCCGTAAAGGTACGCATCGTCTTCCAACGTCACCAGGTGGTCTTCCACTTCGCCGTCGTCGGCCGGGCCACTCGGCAGCCCGCCGCCCGAATCGGGAAGGCTCGTGACGCGCAATCGGAGAACGGTTTCGCCGGGCACGGCGTCTGCCGGAATGTCAAAAGTGATCGTGTTGGAACCACTCGTGGCCGGCATGTCGACGGTGCCGATTCGTTCCGCATCTTCCCAGGTTCCGTTGCCGTTGAAATCGATCCAGGCGTTCAGATAGGCTGTCGTTTCCGTCGAAACGGCGACCTCGACCGAGGCGTCCAGATATCCGGCGCCAGGTAGGGACACGGCAAGAAGTCCATCCTCGTCATCCGAGCCGTCCGTATCATCGCCCAAAGCGGGACCATCCTGCTGCCCGTCGGAATCAATATCCCGGAGGCTCCCGAGAGTGGGACCGACGGCGAGATGGCGGGCGCCGTCACTGACCAGGAACGTGGGATAGAATGGATCGGGGGCGTCGCCGAAGTCGTACTCACCCACGTCGGTGACCGTGACGACCAACGATTCCTGGTAGACGCCTCCCCCACTGTCCAGCACCTCCACACGAATCGAATAGCTGCCGAGGCTCTCATAGTCAAACACGGCGGCGGTCTTGAGTTGGTTGCCGTCGATGGAGAAGAAGGCGTTGCCGGCGTCGCCATCACCGGACACCAGCGAGTAGCTGTGAGTATCAGCGGCGTCCGTATCGGTCGCCGAGAAGGTGCCCACGACGGTTGCGATCGGTTCGTTCTCTGCGACGGAATCGTTGCTGAGAGCGATGTCGGTCGGCTCATCGTTGAGCACTGCGGACCACGGTTCCCAACCTGCAATCGGGTCTTCGGCGGAGAAGTAGAGCACTTCGCCATCGTAGTAAAGGCTTGTCGGATCAGAGTACCAATCACCGGGATACAGATCCGCATAAAGCATGGTGCCGGCGGAGGTGCCGTCGCTGACCCAAAGCTCGTAGTCGTTTACGCCGTCGTCGGCCGCGAAAAAGACGCTCTCTCCAACCGCGGTGAGATCCCACGGCCAGGAACTGGAAGGGCCGGCGTAAATGTCCTTCACCAGAACGGTCCCCGCCTCCGTGCCGTCGCTCGTCCACAGTTCGTAGCCGGTGCTGTCATCATCGGCGATGAAATAGATCCTGCCACCCGCAGCCGTGAGCCATTCGGGTTCCGATCCGTAAATGCCTGGCCAGATATCCTTAACCAGAACCGTACCGGCCTCCGTGCCATCGCTCTTCCAAAGTTCGTATCCGCTGGCGCCGTCGTCGGCAACGAAGTAGAGCATGTCGCCCACGGCGGTGAGGGCCCAGGGCCAGGATCCTTCACTACCGGCGAAGATGTCCTTGACCAGAACGGTGCCGGCCTCCGTGCCGTCGCTCTTCCAAAGCTCGTATCCGCTGGCGCCGTCGTCGGCAACGAAGAAAAGGCTATCGCCCACGGCAGTAAGGTCGCTCGGATCGGAACTGTCGATCCCCGACCAGATATCCTTGACCAGCGTCGTGCCGGCCTCCGTGCCGTCGCTCAGCCACAGTTCATCCCCGTTGACCTCATCGTCGGCGATGAAGAAGAGGGAGTCGCCCACGGCCGTCAGATACCAGGGCCAGGAACCGTAGATCCCCGGCACGATATCCTTGACCATGACCGTGCCGGCTTCCGTACCGTCCGTCTTCCAGAGTTCCGGATCTTCATCGCTGTTGCAGGCGGTGAAATAGAGGGTGTCGCCGACGGCCGTCAACTGTTCGACATAGGAATCGTCCGACCCAGGATAGAGGTCGACAACGATCGTGGTCCCGGCTTCCGTGCCGTCGCTTTTCCAGAGATCGGTGCCGTGCTCGTAGTCGTAGGCGTTGAAGTAGAGCGTATCGCCCACAGCCGTCAGCTCTTCCGGATAGGAGCCTTCCCAGCCGTCAAGGATGTCGCAGACCAGGCTGGTGGCGCCGGTGATCTTGTCGGTTTTCCAAAGTTCCTCGCCATAGTCGGGCGAGTAGGCCATGAAGTAGGTCGTGTCGCCGA
Source organism: Thermoguttaceae bacterium (assembly GCA_963674575.2). Classification (GTDB taxonomy): domain Bacteria; phylum Planctomycetota; class Planctomycetia; order Pirellulales; family Thermoguttaceae; genus JAAYAY01. The sequence continues at coordinate 2,026,414 of CAXXQT010000002.1, read as the reverse complement.
TGGTGACGAATTCCTGAGGTTCAGAGTCCTGCGTTTGCCCTCCCACTTGGCGGAGCATTTCGGTCCCCGCAGCGGTCCCGTCGCTGATCCAGAGTCCATCGCCGTCCACGGCGTCTGTCGCACTGAAATAAAGCGTCCCGTCGACCATCTCGAGATTGATCGGCCAGGAACTGACGCTGCCCGGCGCGATGTCGGAAACCACCGTGGTCCCGGAGGCGGTTCCGTCGGTTTGCCAGAGTTCAAACCCGTGCGTGTCGTCGTAGGCGCTGAAATAGACGGTGCTCCCGGCGACCGTCAGATCGTAGACGAACGAACTGCCGCTGCCGGGCTCGATGTCCAGCACCATGAACGTTCCTGCGGCGGTGCCGTCGCTGACCCAAAGTTCCTCGCCTGCGACGCCATCGTCGGCTGCAAAGTAGAGCATATCGTCAGCGGCCGTCAACGTGTTCGGATTGGAGCCGTCGCTTCCGGACCAGATGTCTTCCACCATGGCCGTCCCAGCCTCAGTGCCGTCGCTGGTCCACAGCTCGGATCCGTTCACGCCGTCGAAGGCTCGGAAAAAAAGCGTCTCGCCGGCAGCCGTGAGCCACGTGGGAGAGGAGCCCAGGCTTCCGGAGCGAATGTCCTTGACGAGGCTGGTGCTGCCCAGGCCGTCCGTTTTCCAAAGCTCCTCGCCCGAAGTACCATCGTTCGCCCTGAAATAGAGGATGTTGCCCGCGACGGTCAGTTCCACCGGATAGGAACTGCCGCTTCCGGACCGGAGGTCGACGACCATCGATGTGCCGGTCGCGGTCCCGTCTGTGCTCCACAGTTCATTGCCATAGACGCCATCGCTAGCCGTGAAGTAGAGCTGTCCGTTGAACGGGGTCAGATAGTTGAGCGAGGAACCGCTGCTGCCGGAGCGAATGTCCACGACCTGCGTCGTGCCCGCGGCCGTACCGTCAGTCTTCCACAATTCCCTGCCCGTGGTTCCATCGTCGGCGGAAAAGTAGAGGGCGTCGCCGAAGGCAACCAGATCGTAGGGCCAACTGCTATCGCTGCCCGATCGAATATCGGCCACCATCGTCGTGCCGGCGGGGGTCCCGTCAGTCTTCCACAGTTCGCTTCCGTTCTCGCCATCATCCGCCCGGAAGTAGACGGCGTCGCCCCACACAGTCAGAACCGAGGTCTCGGAAGTGCTGGAACCGGGCTGGATATCCATGAGGACCATCGTGCCCTCGGGCGTTCCGTCCGTAACCCAAAGCTCATCGCCGTGGGCCACGTCGCAGGCGACGAAGACGACATTCTCGCCAACCTGGACGAAATCGTAGGGATAGTCCCAACTCCAGGGGTTGATATCGGCCAGAAGTTGGGGCGGCTCCACGCGGAGGCTCACCTGGGCCGAGGCGAACGAATCGACCGTGCCGTCGTTGACGAAGTAGGTGAACGAGTCGAATCCGCGGAATCCGGCATCCGGGGTGTAGTCAAAAGAGCCGTCGGCTTTGAGCGTGACGCTGCCGTTGCTGGGCCCGCTGTCGAGAAAGGCTGTCAGAGAATCGCCGTCGCCGTCCATGTCGTTGGCCAGAACTCCCTCGATGGCCGCCACAGTGAGCGTGGCCCCTTCGTCCGCGCAGTAGAGATCGTCGACGGCCACCGGGGCATAGGAGAGCAAACGCCGGTCTTCGAGCGGTTCGAGAGCAATTGGTCGGCGACGGCCAACACAGCGGCACGTTGCCTTTCCAGACGAGCAAGGCTTCCAGAACGACTTGAACAGTTCCGCGACCTTCAGACCTGCAAACATGAGTCTCCCCCCCCCAGGAATCACGGACAACGAGCAGGACGGTAATTCTAGCGTGCAACACGAGCTACCGCTCGGCGCAAACCCGCTACCACTGCTGATCGCAGTTCTTTGTCAGAGAAGACGAGTGGTCCCCCTCACGGTCTGACCCACACAATCAGCCGTCTCGCGAGCGATCTCAAGGATAGTCGATGCCAGCAGCTTTCTCAATAGTTTGAGGCCGCCCGGGAACAGGAGTTTAGCGGAGCACGAAGGATACCAGCCACGCCAGCAAAAAGGAGCAAGTGGAAACAACCAGCGTCGCCGTAGAGAATACCCGGAGAGTTACTGCGGGGGGGATATCCGAGAACCGGGTGACGACCCAGTAGTACGAATCGTTCGCGTGCGAGAAGGTCATGGATCCTGCTCCGGTGGCCAGCAGCGCCAGCACGCGTCCCCATTCGGTATCCAAGCCCAACCCTCCCAGCATGGGGCCCACAATCGACGCCGTCGTGATCGCGGCCACGGTCGAGGATCCCTGGGCCGTCTTCAGAATGGCCGCCAGCAGGAAAGGCACCACCAACCCCAGATTCGAAGCGGAAAGCAAGTCCGAGACCTGTTCGCCCAGTCCGGTTGCCTTGATCACGGCCCCAAAGGTTCCCCCCGCGGCCGTAATGGCCAGAATGGGGCCCGCCTTCTCGATTGCTTCGGCAAACAGGTCGTTCATCTGGTGCAAGCTGCGCCCCCGGACCAACAACAATGCCAGCAACACGCCCACCAACAAGGCAATCACCGGATCACCGACCAGCGTCATCACCGTGATCAGCGTCTGCGGACATTTGCCGGGCAGCATTCCCAACACCGAATTCAACGTGATCAGCAGCAAGGGAGTGACCACGGGCAGAAACGACAGCCCGGCACTGGGCAGCGAGTCGAGATCCGGGGCGTCGACAGAAGTCTCGGAAGAATCGGCCGCCACAATGCCTCGCGACATGAGTTTCACCCAAAGGTAGCCGACGAACGCCGAAGGCAGGGCGATGACCGTGCCCAGCAGAACCAGGCAGCCAATCGAGCCGCCCATGATCCCGGCGGCCGCCGTGATGCCGGGATGGGGAGGAATCAGGCAATGCAGTGCATACATCGCAATCGCCAGCGAGCCGGCCATCCTCGCCATTGAGGCGCCCGACGTCCGGGCGAGCGACTTGTTCAGGCCGCTGAGCACAATGAACCCGGAATCGCAAAAGATCGGCAAGCCCGTAATGAACCCGGTGATCGTGATCGCCCGCGGCGCCTTTTCCTTCCCCGTCAGCTTGAGAATCGCCAGCGCCATGGCATGAGTGGCCCCGGTCTTGTCGAGAATCACGCCGATCGTGGTGCCGAACAGGATGATCAGGCCAATCGCCGCCAGTGTATTGCCGAACCCGCCCTTGATTGTGGGAACGATCTTGTCAGGCGAGAGCGTCGCCAGAGCCAATGCCAATGCGACAAAGACCAGCGCGAAAAATGCGTTGAGCTTGAACCTGGAGGTCAACAGAATGACCAACACGATGCTGCCGAAAACGAGAAGTGGTGTCGTCATGAGACTCCCGCGGGTCCGGTCGTGGCCAATTGGTCGATTCGAATTGCCTGCCTCGTGTGGCTGTTACTTCCGCCGCATCGCATCCACTTGTTGTTGAATCCTCGCGGCCTCGGCCTCCACTTTGGCGATGTCGCCTGTTCCCGGCGCCACGTGGCGCTCACGGGTGTAACCGATGTACGGAAGCCAGCCGCCCGAGCGAGTCTTGCGATGGTCGCGAACCAGCGGCAGCAGCGGGTCCTTCTGGATGACGGCCAGCAACTCTTCCGCTCTTCCCGGCGGGGTTTCGATTTTCAACGCGTGCAAGATCGAAAGAGCCATGATCAGGTGCCCAAGTTCGTTGGGATGGACGCCGTCGCGAGCGAAATAGTAGGCCGGGTCTTTCTTCTGCCGCTCGGCCAGGGCCTCGGCCATCGGGGTGTGCAGGTCCGCCACGGCCAGCACGCCGCGGGGCGGCGAGTTCACTTCCCACTGGGCGAATTTCGCCAGGACCGTGTCGTAATCCGCGTAGCTGTCCGGATTGGCCCGCCCCGAATCGAAGACCGGCGGAGTTACCAGGATCACCTGGGCCCCGGCGGCGTTGCACTTTTCCACCATGTGCGTGATCCCGCCGCGGAAGGCCTCCATGCGGTTTTCGCCATAGGGCAGGTAGATTCCGTCGTTCATGCCGTAGCAGGCAATGACCAGTTCCGGCTTCACGGCCGCCAGAGCCCGATCGAGACGCTCGTGGAGGCACGGCCGCGGAAACCTGCCGCCGGCGTGCCCCTCCTCGGACAGGCCCGAGGTGGTCTCGCTGCTCAGCCCGACGCTGATGATGTCGAAGTCCAGTGTCGGATTCTGCTTTTCCAGAAGATACTCGATGAAAGTCACATATCCACCGCCCTGCGTGATGCTGTCGCCCAGGACCATCACCCGCTTGCCGGCAAGCAGGTCGGCGCCTTGGTCGAGCGCTTGTTCCGATGCAGGGTCGGGCCTGGTGGCGGAGTATCCAGGACAGGGAAGAAGCAGGAGGGAAACGGTGAGGGCGAAAGGGATGACGAATCGGAAGTAGTTCATGGAATGCGGTTCCTTTGCAGAGCGATGTCAAGCGAGGCGAGAAGCGATGTGGCGTGTACCGCCTGCGCGGATCCCGATTCTACCAACCTCTGCCGCCTGGGGATACAATAGCCCGGCAAACCTGCCGACCGCCGCGGGCGGGTATCCATCCAAACGCCGCCCTGGGTACAAGTTCCCCGTATCCCCTTCTACGCTGAAAGCGTTGCACACGCCGGTCGTCATGGGGTAACGAAGGATCACGACCACACCGGCCACGGTCCCATTACTCGCGATCCAGCAGACCTCGCTATCGAGCCGAAGCTTCAGCACGTAGTGTACTCACTCCGATTGGCCGGCGTCAGCAGCCTGGGCGTCCTTTGCCCAACCCTCCACTTCGTTCCATTCACATGAATGCTCGAAACCACGAACCTGCACTGGCCAGCCGATGTCTTCGGCAATCTCTTCACCAAAAACTTTCTCCATCCCTTGTTTTAATAGAGCCAGATCTTCATGCGAATCGACCGTTCCCCTTAAATAGACATAGCCCCCCGAGCCTTCTTCGACAGTTACATCTCGGAAAGACTGTGGGTTGTCACGAAGTAATGATTGTATCCGAGCCATGCGCCCGGCCGCCTGCCGCTCCAGCCGTTGCGTCTCACAAGCGATCCAACCGAGATTGAACGCGATGTACAGTGCAGGGAGAGCAGCAAGTATGCATCCGGCTAGAAGGCACCCTGGATGAAGCAGCGTTCGACACCCGCTCATGGATGAAACACGATCGCATTCGCTCTGTGTATTGGCGTACGGATTCGGGTCTGTCTGCATCAAAACTCTCAGATTGTGGCAAGTAATGGCGCCGACTTCCGAGTTCAGACGCCGCCGGGCCGCCGGTACCTACTGGGCACGCAGGCAGAAGCCTGCACTCCACCTTTCCGAGATTCCAATTCTACCAAGCCGCATTGCCCCGTGATACAATAGCCCGGCAGACCTGCCGAATTCCTCATGCAAGCCATCCACGGGAAACGCCGCCCATGAGAACCTTGATTCTGTTTCTGCTCCCAGCGACAGCGGCCGCCCTTATCCACGCCGGCGAACGAGACGATGAACTCCCGCCGCCTCCTGATGGAAAAGGGTGGAAACTGGCGTGGCAAGATGAGTTCGAAGGCTCGCAGCTCGACGAAACCAAGTGGATCTATCGGCAGGAGGGACGCCGGCGGGACGGCTGGTGGAGCCGCAACGCCGTCAGCCTCGACGGCGCCGGCCATCTGGTCATGAGCACCTTCAAGGAGGGCGACAAGCTCGTCGACGCCTGCATCGCCACGCAAGGCAAGTTCGACCACGCCTTCGGCTACTACGTCGCGCGAATCCAACTCCAAAAGGAGCCCGGTCACTGGCCCGCCTTCTGGCTCACCTGCGACGGGGTCCGCAACCTGGAAGATCAAGGCCGCAACGGCTCGGAAATCGACATCATGGAGAAGCCATGGATGGACGAAACGATTAACCATGCGGTCCATTGGGACTACGGACAACCGAACAGTTCGGCGGGCATTCACGTCAAGGTGCCGCATATTATGGAGGGCTGGCATACCTTCGCCGTCCTCTGGACCACGGAAGAGTATGTCTTCTACGTTGACGGCAAAGAAACCTGGCGAACCAATGCCGGCGGCGTCTGCCGCGTTCCTGTGTACATCCTGCTGAGCGACGAGATCGGCAAGTGGGGCGGCGACATTGCCAAGGCAAACCTGCCCGACAAGTTCCTCGTGGACTATGTGCGGGTGTACGATCTTGTCAAGAACAACTGAGCCGCTACATTCCAGAAATCGAAACTCCTTTTGAACCTGCGCGGAGCACAAATGAACACAGAACAATTGGGCCGTTCGGCCATGGTTGCGTTTGCGGATAAGAACCGCGGGACAATCCGTTGCTTTCTTTTGAGCTTCGGCCTGCTGGCCCTGGCCGCCTCCACCGTTCGCGCCGAAGAAACAGCCACCCCAAGTGCGCTGGAAGCCGGGCCGAAGGGCTGGACGAACATCATGCCGGGGGCCGAGTTAAAGGGCTGGTACCGTGTGTCCGTCCCGCCCAATGGCAAGCTGGGCCGGGAGCAGTGGCATGTCGAAAAGGACGTGCTCATTTGCGACGGCGACGGCGGACACGACATGCTGCTGACGGACAAGGAATTTGGCGACATCGTCTTCCACTTCGAGTTCTGCTATACGAAGGTCGAAGGCAAGACGGGCTACAACAGCGGCGCCTACGTGCGGAATTCCAAGGACGGCGGGATCTGGCACCAGGCCCAGTTCGGCGACGCCAACGCCGGATACCTTTTTGGCGTGACGCCCACCGATGGCGGCAAGGGGAAGTTCTTCACCCTGAAAGACAAGATCGGCAAGAGCCGAGTGAAACCGGCCGGCGAGTGGAACACGGTCGAAATCACCGCCCGCGGCAAAACGCTCATCCTCTGGGTCAACGGCGCCGTCACCTGCCAGTTCGACAATTGCGGCCAGAAGCTCGGCCATGTGGGCGTGGAAGGCGAGGGCTTCCGGATCGAGTTCCGGAATCTGCTGGTGAAGGAGCTTCCGGCGGAATAACTCTTCGCGAGGTTTCCCCTGCCCATCTGCCTCGAAGAGGCGCAACATGCCAGCCCGGGGCAGAGCGAAACGGCTTCGCCGCCGAGCGCCGCCCCGGGAAAGAATGGCATGACACCCCGTCGCCCTGAAAGGGCATAACTACTTCACAATCTCCAGCCGAACCGGTCCGAGCAAACCGGACACGGTTGAGCCCCGGTAGTGGGTCGGGATCGTGACGTAGTGGTTGGCCAGGGTGTTGCACACGAGGATCTCAATGCGATTCTCGCCCGGCTCGACGAGCGACGAGACGTCGAGCCGCCAGGGCGGCGCGACCTTGACGCCTGCCGGCTTGCCGTTGACGAGCACCTCCGCCGAGGCCGCAACGCTGCCCAGATCCAAGGTCACTTTGCCTCGCGTCTGCTCCGTCGTCAGCGAGATTGTCCGACGGTACCAGGCCCCGCCCGAATAGGTCTCCAACACGCCGGCCTTGGCCCAATCGCCCAGGTTCAGTTCGCCGGCGCCGCAATCCAAACGGATGTAGTCGTCCAGGGCGGCGCCGCCGTAATCGCCCCGCTTCTGCTCGATCCTCAGAGCCACGACGACGGGAACGCGCGACGGCTTTGCCACCCGGGCCGTCGCGAGTTGGCCATCGGAGGACACGGCCAGTTCCTTGCCGTCCGCCCAGGCTCGGACGGATGCACGGGTTGGGATCGTCAGGCCGCGTAGTCCCGGCGGGGACACGAAGCGATACCAGCCCGCGGGCCGGGGCTCGTTCGGTCGGGTGTCGAAGGGCAGTCGATCGCGGTTGCCATACCAGCCCATCGCCAGGTCGACGTTCCAAGGCATTTTGGCGGTCGGGCTCGCGATTGCGTCAAGCCGGGGTGGGCCCTGCTCGTGGTTCGCCCAGAGGCTCTCCGGGAAGGACGAAATCACGCGGGCCGGTTTTGCAGTGGCGTCGGAAAGCCCCGTTGCCGGCCAGTTGGCCGGGGCCGTCTCAGCGGAGAGCCACGAGCCGTCGGTGCCGAGGCGGGTCGTTGTCCCGTCGGGTTGCTCGAACAGAGCCTCCACGATCAGAGCCCCTTCACCTCCCTGGTTCCTCACCTCCACGGCAATCGTGTTCTCGCCGGCCCTGAGCGCATTGGTGGCGTCGTATTCCTGCACTCGGGTCCAGGCCGAGCCGCGGCCCAGTTCCCGACCGTTGACCAGGAGCGTGTAGCCGTTGTCGGCCGTGATCCGAATGTGGCAAGTCTTTGGCACAGCGTTCAAGTGGAAGGTGCGCGAGAAGTATCGGGTTGCCGCCTGCTCCTTGTCGTCGGGCCACCAGATCCACTTGGCGGCGGACGTGAAGGGCGTCTCGCCACTGGCCTGGTTCCCGTCGGACGTGCCGAAGAGGAACCAGCCGCGACCGATCTTGTCGTAGCGGAGCAGAAGCGGATTCGAGCCGGATTTCAGGGTCGCCGAGGGAGCCGTCACGTTAAGAGGCGTCCCGTCGAGCCAGACGGCAGCGGGCAGCAGGCCGCCGCGGGAAATGGGCGTGTCGCCGTCCTTCGGTGCTTGGACGCTGGTCCACAGATAGTAACGTGAGCCGCCCGGTTCGGGCACGCGATTGCAACTCGGGTGCCCGTGGCGAATCGCGCCGAGGCCGATGAACGTGTCGGCCACCTGGATTTTCAGCCCGTGATAGCCCTGGTGCCCGCAATCGTCTTCGATGCCGTAACGCCACGAGAACTCGTAGGGCTGCCAGCGGTACTCCTTTCCCGCGATTCTCACGGGCTGGGCCGGATCGATGTTCCGGAGTTGGGAAAGGGCGGCGTCGGCCTCGGCGTCGTCGGGCAAGGGGCCGAGCTTCCAGAATCGGGGCCCGAATCCGCAGGTCACCGTTCGCCATGCCGAATCGTCCAGCGCGGGGGCCTGCCAGGCGGGATCGCCAACGGTTTCGTCGGCATACTTCAGACGCCGTGCCTCCGCTCCGATGCACGTGCGTGTCGGCGGCCAGTGGAAGTCGCCAAAGCGGTTGTCGAGCGTCGGTTTCAACTCAAATTCCCACGGCCCGTCAAGCGCGATCGTCTCGGGAGAAACCGCGGGCGCCTCTTCATCCACAAGCGGAACGCCGGGGCTGAACACGATCAACTGGATTTCCTTCTCGCCCAGCGGGAGTTTCAGCCGCGTGCCGTCGGCGTTCTGCGAAGTAATCGCCAGCGGGCGGGTCCGGCCGGTCCACGGATCCCAGAGTTCGACCTTTCCCGTGGCTCGGAAGAAGACCTCGGTGTTCTGCGGCGCGTTGTAAACGGTGTAGACGTCGCGCGGTCCGATGCGTCGATGGAGAATGTAGCCGGGGCCTTCGTAATCGCGAAACGGAATCTGAGCGGCGACATCCGCCACCGGGCCGTCAGGAAACAGTTCCTTGACCACCGCGGCCACCTCGGGATCGTCGCGTCCGATCCGGTCGCTCGCCTCGGGCAGCGCACCGACGGCCAGCACCAGTCCGCCCGCGCGATGGAATTCCACGGCCTTTTGCAGTGTGGAATGTCGCACCGCCCGCATGGCGGGCAGAATCAACACGCGGTAGCGTTCGCCGGAAACGTGCAACTCGCTTCCGACCACCTTCGCCCTTGCGAGCGACTGGAAATCCATGAAGTCGAAATCGATGCCCTGGCCGTAGATCTGTTGTCCCGTGCGGAAGGCGGCCTGAACCGCCTCGGAGCCGCCGAGACCCGCTTCCATCGGGGCGACGGGGTAGAGGATCGCCACGTCGCAACGATGGTCGCCCTGGCTCAGCAGGTAGGCCAGCCGCTGCTGGCAGAGCATGAATCCTGAAAGATGTTTCCAATAGGGCATGCGGAAGGTGTTGTCGGGCGGCGCCCACTCCCACCAGCCGCCGTGGGTCGAGTAGTACATGCCGTGCAGCCCCAGCAGGTTGAACCCCATGGCGTAGTTCGCGAAGGTCGCGTCCACGAGCCCTTCCGGTGTTGTGCCCCAACCGCTGCCGTAGAAGCCTTCGAGCCAGACTCGCGGCCGCTGGTAGAGGTGCGAGATGGAAGAGGCCACCTTCGCCTTGATCAGGTCCTTGCCGAAGCGGGGCTGGTCGGCCCCGGGCCCCTGGTTCCAACGCTGGGTTCGGAAGTAATCGCCGAACTCGTCCACCCGCTTGCCTCGTCCTCCGTGATCGCAGCCCATGATCATGCCGCGCTCTTGGTGCCAGTCGAAGACCGGCTTGAAAAAACCTTCCTCCGTGAGCGCCACCTTCACGTCGCTGTAGTCCAGCCGAATCTTGGGCGTCCGCGGGCCGATGTCCTCAAACAGGGCGGCCAGTTCCGGCCGGATGTCGTAACCCTTGCGCCGCTGAAACTCCTCAGCGAACCGGGGCGACCACAAGCGACCTTCCACGCCGAATCCCAATTCGTCGGAAAAGAAGAAGTTGAGCCCTTTGCCGCCCTCGCCGGGAAAATGGCGTTCGAACTGGCCGAAGAACTCTTCGGCATAGAGCTTGCCCGACTGCGGATGCATCGGGTTCATCGACCAGGGAACCGTCACCGGTTCGATCTTCCCGTCCGCATTTCTGCGGAGTTTCATTCCGGTCACTTCGGGATGTTCGCGGAGGATCTTGTCTACGCACCAGCCCTGCCCGAAACCGAGCGTGTAGTCGCTCAGGCTGATTGCGGCGCCTTGTTTCTTCGCCTGGTTCATGAACCAGCCGGTCAGGTTCCACCACGGGTCGGAGAACAGGGGCGGTTCGCTGGGATAGGTCAGGCCGTAGATCCGGCCGCCCCGATCGCTGTGGGCGTAGTTGATTTGGTAGCCAGAGACGCCCATCCCTTCCATCTGCTCGAGTTCCCACGCCAGCCGCTCCGGGGTAACGGGATCTCCAATCCACCAGAAGAACGGCACGATGCCGTAACCCGGCGGCGGATCACGGAACCCTGGGGCCGCATCGAGATCGGGACCCCGGTTGGCGAACCCGATTGCGTCAGCCGGCGGCGGCGAGGCGGCCCCAAAGGCCTGATCGGACGGCTCGCCCGCACTTGCCGCAAGAGAAACACTCAGGGTCAGAAAAAGGGCCCAAGCCGGGCAGGCGAATACTTGAACAACCTTTGGCATGGTGGAAATCACAGATTCTTCTCGGTGTGCGTTCAACAAGATGGCAGCCGCCCGGGCCTCGCCGAGTCGGCAACATCGCTACCCCTCTATGATAGGAGAGCCGTTGGCTCTATCCCAGGGAACTCGAGAGGTTCTTTCCCAACTGCAGGACGGTATCTACCCCCGGAGGCCCCGGAACGCCACGTTTCGCATCGCAACTCTTCCGGGCCAGCGCCAAGCAAGACAATCGCAGGCCACATCACGCCCCGCAACGGCCACGCCCCTCAATGGAGTTGATTTACGCCCCTTCACGCCTTTTTTGTGTCACGAATCGCGGTGTCGCGGTCTTTATCGAATGGGGAGGGAATGCTCGGGCAAGGCTACTACTCCCCCTTTTCTGGCTTCGCGACTCGTTGTGAACGACCGTCCAACCTCCCCCCTATTCTGAAGGGTGCTGTCATGCCATTGATTCACCACCTTCTCGGCGGCGTCAGGTCTTCCACCATCTTCCTCCTTGTGCTGACCTTGTGCCTTGGGTTGGCTTCCAACGCCGACGCCGGCTTGTTGCAGGGAGCGTTCGAGGGAAACTACTACGCATTTGTTGAAGTGAGTGACCCCTATTCAGGAAGCAACAACTCCTGGTGGACCGCCGAGGATGCCGCAGAAGCCAGCGTCTACAACGGAGTCCACGGCCACCTGGCCACGATCACTTCCCAACAGGAGAATGAGTTCCTGTTCAGTCTCGTTCAGGACGAGTTTCCCGTTCTTCCCATCTCCAACTACTTTCTCGGGGCATGGTTGGGCGGCAAGCAGCCAGAAGGCTGGCTGGTTGGTCCCGAAGCTGGCGACTCATTCACCTACACGAACTGGCGAGGCGGCGAACCGAACAACTTGGGCTATGCCTATTTCAGCCTGGTGACAGACTCACATGCCGGAAAGTGGCTCGACGATTCTGCTGCCAACAACGGTCTGCAGGGATATCCTGATCCAACTTATGATCCGGTCATCGGGTACTTCGTCGAATACGAGGGCGCAGCCATCCCCGAACCGGCAACGCTCCTTGTTTGGATCGGCCTTTCGGGCTTCGCCCTCGGCGCCACACGATGGCGGACGGCTCGGACCGCGTAATCAGCCGCCGCTCAGGTAGGCCGGCAGCGCGGCAACATTGTGTGGTTTATAGATAATAGTTATGGCAATTCGCCGTTCTTCTCAACGGCGTAGCGATCCCATCATCTCCCCACAGTCCCCGTGCCCACCCGGCACATGTCGCCACCTGCCTCCAATCCCCCTCTTTCCAGGCCGCGTTGGCCGCTGCCCCTCGCCCATTCCAACGTATCAGCACTCCAAATACGACTTCCGCGAACGCGTTTCTTGCCAATCCAGAGCAACCAGCCCCCCTCCTATGGCGTACTTTCCGGGTGTTGTGGTACACTACCTGTTGGTTGTTGCCCTCTCGTGGCAACTCGTTCGGAATTGGGAAGGCCGGACGCCGGTTCGTCTTCGCGGTGGCAGCAAGGCGATTTGGGGCACGTCTTTCGTTTGGCAACCACCCAGGTTGCCGGGATCTCTCACGATGAGATTTGAACCGCTCGAAAAACGAAAACTGCTTTCCGCCTGGGCGGCGCCAGTCCCGGATGCCCTCGTCGACAGCAGCCCCGTTGCGGAAGTAGGTCACCCATGTCCGAGCGGCCAGGATCTTCAGGTTCACCCCCAAGAGCACTCGGATCTGCTCCATCTTCTCGGGAACAAGGCAAAGGGTGACGAGGAGTGGTTCCTGCTCCTCTCCGGCCTGGTCGCCCTCATGCCGGCCGACACGCCCAAGACGACCGGAAACGTGGTTGCCTTCGCCAACGGCCTGATCGGAAATCGTCCGGTCAACCGTCTCAAGCGAGATGCCGTGAACTACGCCTTGCGCAAAACACCAAGCTTGCGTGAGCGCGTCGGTATGGTGTTGCCCCGCGCGCGAAAGCGGACCCGACAGGAGTGGATCGACCTCCTCGAATCGGTCATCCGCAGGCTGCCCGACGGCACGCCGCCAACCGTGTCGAATATCGCCCTGCACTCCGACGGGCTCCTGACCCCGCAGACGATCCGAAATGCAATCATGTGGCACGAACTCCAACCCTTCAAAGAGGGCTGGATGAAACGCGACCACGAAGTGCCCAGAAGCCGCGAAGGCTGGAAGACCCTTCTGCGGCACGCCGTCGCCGAACTCCCCGCGGGCGTTCCCCCCACATCCAACGAAATTGAAACGCTTACCTTCGGCCAGATCCGACGAAGGCAAATCGCCAGTGCCTTGCATCGCTTTGATCTGCCCTATCGCGAAGTGGGACTCGTCCGGGAAACGATCGTCGCCAAGCCCCGGCAAGACTGGATGGATCTTCTCGAAGATTCTGCCGCGGCGCTCCCCGCCCACGTCAGCCCAACGCCCTATCACGTCGGCCCGCGTGTCTGCGAGAAGAATGGAGCCGAAGTCGTTCGGGATGTCCTCTGGTATTACGACATCGACTTTGCCCAAGTCGGCATGGTTCCCCTGCCACAAACCAAGGCCGAATGGCTCGCCGCGATTGGGCGCGCCCGAAAGAACCTGGAGCCTGGCACCACGCCCGCTCCACGGGCGATCGCCGCCGGCTCGCGGCACGAGTTCACCTTGCCGGAACTCAAACAAGCCATGAAGCCCCTCGCCAAGGGAGGCTTCGGCATCCGCTATGAGGAAGCCGGACTGCAGCGCGAAACGCCCACAAAACGCTCCCTCGAAGAACGCCTCCAACTGATCGAGAGCGCTGCTGGCGAGATCTTCGAGGCAACCGGCGATTACGCCACCCCGCAGGATGTCAGTGCTCACTTGAGTCGAAGCCTGAACGAGCGGTTCACCGCCTCCCAGGTTGTCGCGGTGATCCGCAAAGCGGACGGCGTGTCGTATGAAGACTTGAACATGATCACCTCCAAGCACGGCCCTCATGTTCAGGTCCACAGTCGCGCCCAAGCCATCGGCCTGCAAGGCGAGATGCTCGACGGAGATCGAGATGGCGTCGGCGCCAGGTTTGTCGCAGGGCGATCGCGTTCGATTGCCCCCGACGCCCGGCTCGATGTGGAAGACGCCCTCCTGCGGGCACGCCTGATGTTGCCCCAGGACACGGCCCGGCTCGTCGACGACGTGGTCGCCAAGCTCCGCATGGAATCGGACCTGCTCTACGACATTGACGCCCTCGCCGAATCGTTGAACAAGTCTCCCGAGCAAGTGCAGTTGACCCTGCAGGCGCTGCACGAAGTGTTTGGCGAAGAAAGTTGGGACGACACCCCCGATGCACCGCCAGCGGCCAAAGCACAAGCCAAAACACCTTCCCTTCCCTCGGCCGGAATGTCGCAGGAAGCCAGGAACCGGAAAGCGCCCCCAAGCCACGGCCCACGCGAATCCTGCCCCCCGGATTCCGAGCAGCCCAACCCCACCGACCGCCTCCTCCGTCACCTCGCCGTCTCTCTGGCCCAGTCTCCCGCTCGCGCCCACGCCTAAGCGTTTTGCGAGCGGCAGCTTCCTGGCGAGCAAGCAGGATGGGCACCGCCCACCGATTCCCAAGTTAACGTGGTGGGCATTGCCCAGCCTACATCTATTGGGCGGGTGGCCGTGGCCCACTGCTTGCTTGCCAAGCAGTGCCGAATGACGGTAGGTATTCCACCTCGATGCCGTTTCGCACTGGTGCTGGCGGGGTCGTACCAGCGGTTGCGATTGTTTTGGAGGGCCGTGCCGCCGCGCTGCGCGGGCTTCAGAAGAAAACGCCATTCGCGGTATCCCACGGGCTTACGCACCGTAGCTATAGGAGTTTCGCCGCGCTGCGCGGGCTCGCGCACGCCCGTAGCCCGCGCAGCGAGGCGACACGCTTGTAGCCCCAGGTGTGAACCTGGGGAAAGCCAATCGCGATGCAAAACGCAAAGCCCGCGCAGCGCGGCGAAACAGAAGCCGTTCTCGGGCCCGGCTCTAACCCACTCCAGGCCGCCTCCCCCGCTCCCGCAGCAGACCTCGCGTGGGCGCCGCCCACCGATTCTCGCTTCAGCGACGGGTGGCATTTGCTAACCAGGAAGCAGACACTCCCAGCCGAAACGCCGGGAGCCGCACCATCCGCTTGCCCCCAAGACGTGCTTCTTCCAAGTGGAATGGGTGCAAGCAAATGGGAGGCGTTCTTGCGTAGATAGCCGCGTCGACAGACGATACTGACAGTGCCACCCGCTCGACGAAATCCCTTCCTCCGCGGGCCGGACGACGCTGACGGTTTCGCACCACACCTCCCCAATTGGCAAGTCCATTCGGCGAAACCATCATCGCCGTCCGGCCCATCTTCTTGGCTGTGGCTTGCGGGGAATCGCCGCTCGGATACACTGCCCAGTCCATCAGCGCCGCACCCGCTTGGCTGTGGCTTGCGGGGAATCGCCGCTCGGATACACTATTCAGCGAGTGCGCAAACTCAATGGCGGCGCTGTGGCTTGCGGGGAATCGCCGCTCGGATACACTACGTAGAGGACGCGACCCTTGGTGCAGTCCGCTGTGGCTTGCGGGGAATCGCCGCTCGGATACACTGACGGCCCTGTTTGCGGCCGATAACCTGATGCTGTGGCTTGCGGGGAATCGCCGCTCGGATACACTGGACATTCGCCGACGGCTTGGTGTCGTCCTGCTGTGGCTTGCGGGGAATCGCCGCTCGGATACACTGAAACCGACTCGGGGGCCGTCGTCTGGCCGGCTGTGGCTTGCGGGGAATCGCCGCTCGGATACACTCAGCCGTGCCTCGCCTGCCTCGCCCGGCCTGCTGTGGCTTGCGGGGAATCGCCGCTCGGATACACTGACGCCGTCCGCTGCATGTAGCCTTCCATCGCTGTGGCTTGCGGGGAATCGCCGCTCGGATACACTCACGGCCAGCTTGTGGAACTGGTTGCACACGCTGTGGCTTGCGGGGAATCGCCGCTCGGATACACTGCAACGGCTCGCCATGCTTCAGGAAGGCCTGCTGTGGCTTGCGGGGAATCGCCGCTCGGATACACTATTGGAAGATACCAAACAAGCGTCCCAAGGCTGTGGCTTGCGGGGAATCGCCGCTCGGATACACTCCTTTCCTCGTAACCCACACTTGCCCAACAGGTTGCAGCGACACAACCGCTAGAAAAGAGAGAGTTGCGTGGGCGCCTTTTCCCGGGGCGCCGGTTTTTTTTCCGACGAAGTTCTCCATTTTCCCAAATTGACAGTCCGTAACCGCCAATAACCGCACATGCCCCTCTGGAGGTATCGCCGCTCGGATCTGACGCCGATGGGCCAGCGCACAATCCTCGCTCTCGCAGTAACGCGCGTAGACGGAAAACTGCAGCATCGAAAAACCGTCTTCCAACAGGATCTTCCGGAATTTGGCATACCGTTTCCGCTCGGGCTTGGTGCGCACCGGAAGATCGAACATCGCAAAGAGCCACATGCCGCGGTATCCTGAAAGCGCGTGTTCTCGACGGGGCATTTCTTTTCACGTCTGAAAGAACCTGAACGGTCATTTTGCATCTTGCCCCGTGCCCGAGGCCTCGCTTTCGTTCCACGGCGTTTGCCACTTCGGCAGCGTCATCTCCCCCGATCCGCTCACAAACGTATCGACCAGGGAGGCCGCCATCCGGCTTACCGTATCGAACAGGCTTCTCTGAGCCCCGTTCACGAGATAGCGCCCCGTCAGCCGTTCGATCAGATGCTGTTTCGCTCCGGCCTCAACCCCGTACGGCTCGTCGTGGTCTCGCATGTACTCGACCACGGCTAGATCCACGACCGGGCGAAACGGTTCCATCAGGTCGTCGGCCAGGCAGAAGGCGTTGTAACGGTTGTGGTGATGGATGCCCAACGAGGGATGCAACCCGGCGGCGCAAATCGCACGCGCGACGATTGCACGGAGAATGGCGTAGCCGTAGTTCAACAGCAGGTTCTGGTCCTGGTTGTCCGGATTGCGGCGAAATTCCACATCCAGAAACAACTGCCGCCAGTACCGCCTTGCCGCCCGCGCCTCCACGTTGCTCGTATCGCCCGAACGCACCTGGGGAACGAGAGCGAGTAGTCCGAAGTCCGTGCCATGAAGCGCACGCAACGCCTCCCCTTGACTGCGAATCTTCTCCCGAATGACCTGCTTCCACAAGCGTTTTCGCAGCGGTTGCGGCGCTGCCGCCTGGGCCAGGAACCGCTCCGTCTGGGCAAAGTGCGCCGCCAGGGGGAGAAATAACCCGACCGGCAAGTATTGGCGGTTGCAGGCGACAAAGGCCCCGCCGGACTCCGCCAGACATGCCAGAACGGCTTGGGTGTAGGTGACCTGGGGATGAGAAACGACCACCACAGCCAGGTCGGCCAACGGCATCGTCACGATCGGTTGTGGCGACTGGTCGATCACCAGTTGCTTGTGGCGCACCGACAGTCGCGCGGCGGATCGCGAAATATCGACAATTCGGTCAGTCATTGGCGGGAAGGATGTTGCCTAAGGGGTCGACTGTGACCTTCCTGGCTCGGCGTTCCTTCAATCGCTTCGGCGTGCATCGAATGCGTGCCTTCTCCTTCTTTCGCACGGTAATTGGACGAGCATCCGTGTGCAAGACAAATTCCACTTCAGCTTGCGAAATCACGGTCACACGATAAAGGAGTTCTACACCATCCTCACTTTGCATTACCACATGTTCACCACCTGCCAGCGTGAATTTGAATCGGGCCGTGTCGTCGTCCGGGCGCGCGATAACCTCCTCACCCCGCCGCTTACGCTGCAACGCCTCAAATCGGGTTGTGATCCGGTATTCCCAGATTCTCTCCTTGCCGTCGCTATCGAGGCGAGCCACCACGACCAAATGGTGGTTCGCCCCTGGGTTCACGTACCTTCGCTTCGATCCGCGACCTAACTCGATAGGATTGTCCGACTTACGAATCCGAACCTTGTGAATGGGAATCACTCGCCCGTCCTTCGCGCGAACGTACGGATGGTCGGACGGGTGTTGAAAGGCCTTGGCCGGGTCTCCTCCGAGTTCCGCGAGCTTCTTCTTGACCACCTCACGAATGCGATCGTCAACAATGTCGTCAACCATGTTCTTGCTCAACGATTCCAGCTTCTTGCGCACGTGGTGAACCACGATCGGCTTGCCCTTCTTATCGACGGCTGGCTTCGGAGGCGAGAGAATCGTCGCGTCGTGAAGCTGTCCGTTCAGCTTCCGCGAAACTCGCGAGGAGACGTTGATGCCCTCAACGGCCGAGAAAACGTCGGTAAGAAAATCCTCCCACGGCTCGTCCATGGGCACAAAAAGGCCTCGCTGACCGAGTCGCTCGGCCTCTTCGGCGGCCCGGCTCAATTGATGAACCTCGCCCGGCCCCGTCAACGCGACCACCAGCGCATCGATGGCATGGTGACGATGGTCGCCTCGTTCCTTCTCGCCGGAAAGGCCGAGGATGCTGTTCAGGCTCCACCGTTGACGCAGATACGACGTAACCCGCCCCGGCGAAACCTGCACACGCAAGTTCCCCTCTCCGTCAATCCGGCCGCCGTAGAGGAGCCCCAGGTAGTCGGCCGCAAGACGCGACATGTAGGCCGTGTCGGTCAATTGGCGATTGGTGAACTCGTTGCCCTCGTCCAGTTTCTCCCGTTTGAAAAGGTCGAGTTTGCGGGCGACCAGGGAACGCTCACCGCGGAAACGCCCCACGCGGACAAGAATTTCGTCCCAGCGGTCGCTGCCAGCGTAGGTTTCGAAGGGCGTTCGGTTGCTCTTGCGGCGGTTCTCCGCATGGTAACAGAGCGTCTTGTTGACGAAGGAATTGTCGAAGCAGCGGCTGAAGGGAATGATGTGCTCCACTTCAAACTGGGGTTCTGGACCAACCAAGTCCCTCATCCGAATCGTGCGACCGGTGTAGGGGCATTCCCAATTGCACTCCTCGGCCAGACGAACCTTGAGGATGTTGTGGGGGGGAACAGTCGCGCTCGCTCTTCATCTCCTCCAGGATCTTCTTCCTCGCATCGTCGCGTGAGCCTTCGTTCTTGCGATTCCGCTCCGTCATCCGTTTGCGGCGATCCCGGCTGTGCTTCAGTTCACGGGCCAACTCGATGCGGATCAAACGAGGCTTGCCGTACTTGCGGATCACGGCATTGACAACCGCCCGCAGTTCGCTCAAGGCCCGTTCCACGGCCGGGTTCCGCAAGTTGCGGAAGAGCTTGCACTTGTGATTGGCGGGCAGCCGCTCTTCCGGCACGCCCACGGATTCGTCTTTGCCGTATTCCGCATCCCTCGCACTTGCGAACTGCTCGCCTCGTCGCATACGTGGCAACAGCGTGCGGATCGCTTTTCGCGACAGCGAACCATAGCCCTGCTCGAAGTGGAGGTCAGCGACCTTCTTGGCCTCCTTCTCGGACAATTTCCATCCCCCGACCAAACGCCCGACAAGAACATCTTCCGACTCAAAGGACAGGATTTCGTCGACAAGTTTGTGGCGATCATCGTCGCTCATGGCCTGCCAACGATCGCCGAGCACCGCCAGAAGCCTCGTGGCCGTCGTGTTTCCATTGACCTTTTTTTCGCCGCCCTCCTGGAGATTGAAGGTCCACTTCACCGATTTGCCGTCTTGTTTCTCCGCCTTCAGCCCCAGGATCTTGCCAATCTTGGCGAAGCTGAGCGAATCGTTCGCCTGCAATTCGGCAATCAGCGATTCCCGTTTTTCCGCTGCGTCGGGCAGAAGTTCCACCGCGGCATGGGCAGCCAGCGAGTATTTCTGACTGTCTGGAGCGATCATCACCAGATCGTTCACCCGCTGCAACAGGCGGAACTCCTGATACTCCATGCACGCGGCGGGAGCGCGACGTTTCATGGGCTCCAGATCGCACGCGCCAATCAGCCCCTTCTGAGACTTGAGTTTTCGCTGGTGGAAGATCGCCTTAGAGAGCCGATCGTGGTGCTCTTGAGTCCACTCCGGGTGATACTCGGCCTGGGCGGTCCAGATTTTCTCGAATTCGTCGACGTACATCCCTCGGCCCGTCCAGCGTCCGCGGATCTTCTGCTCTTCGGGGTCGAGAGAGGCACAGTATTCCCCCAGGGTCCGGCAACCCGTTCGCTCCATCTCCTCGGCAAGCTCGGCGATTCCCGCCTTGACCACGCCGGCATCCTCGTCCTTCTTCCCCGCCTTGCGGTTGGAAAGAAAACCGCGCCGTTGAGCCAGGTGATAGAGGGCCCTCCCCAACGCGTACGCCGGAAGCTGCTCGTCCAGGGCCAACGTGCGGAGTTGATAAGGAAGCACCTGATGGGCCGCATGATCGCCGGCCTCCAGGTACTCCTTTCGCAAATCTCGATCCATCTCGGCGAGCACACGCATTCTCGAATCGTGGGACGCATCGTCACTCGGTGGAAGCAGATCCATCTCCTGCAGCACACGAAAGACCTTGCGCAACCGGTATTGACGACGCCAGGTTTGCCGCCTTGGCCCCCGGGCATCGCGTCGCGCGGTCGCCCGCGACTCGTCCCGCCCCGACTCGATATCACCCTGAACGCCCGCGTCAAAGCGCCGCACGCCCATGGCAACCCGGGGCGGAACCCCCTCTTCCTGATCCAACACGAGCGCCCACCCCAGAGAACCGCTTCCCAGGTCGAGACCCAGGCAATAGCGACCGTCCGTTTCCTTCTTTGTCACCGCACGACTCATGAAAGTCCCCCTATGATGCCGATTTCGCAGAAAAACGTGTTGACAGGCAGGACGCTCGCGGTAAACTAAGGGCCGTGTATCCGAGCGGCGATTCCTCACTTGTCACAGTAAGGTTTCGAACGCGTCAGGCAACGCTGCACGCCAGCGACCTATTACGCCCCCGTGTGGGGCGTTTTTTATGCGCCATAGCGACAGTATAGCAGCATTTGACTCACCAAAACAGCCTGCGGCGATTCGTCTTTTCTTGCCCGAGCTGAAAACACACCATCCAGTCATGCGTCCTTGAAAGAGCAGGGCTCAGCTGGATCGCTCCTTGCCGAGCCCCGCCCTGCCGCAACTAATCACGCCCTGTACAAGAATCGCCACCAACAGGCCTTGTTGCAGGACCGAATTGGCGGAAAGGTCTCCCCATGGCTAAGGGGAATTTTCCGCTCTTCGGACGTTGGTGGAGGCCATGACGTACCGTCAACGTAGGCGTCAAACTCATACACGCCCGACGTAACACAACGTTCGCCCGTCTTGTAACGGGCCCTTGCAGTGGAAAGCACTGGGCCCTCCTTTCATGAAGGATACCGACCATTGATGACGGGGCGAACGGAGCTAGAATACAAATAGTAGTGGGTCGGCGGCACTAGCCCTGCTAGCTCGTTCGCCCGCACTTCGGCCGTTTCGCAGAAGGACCTTGCCTGGGAAGTTCTGCGAGACGGTTTTTTCATGGGGGAATGTCGCATTGGAAGCGTGTATCCGAGCGGCAACTCCCCCCAAGCCACAGCCACAAAACACCTACGCCATGAGTACGTATTTTGTGGGGCGTATCGTGCCAATTATATCGGTATGGCAGGGCGTGTCAATATATAGGTGTTTTGTAAGCCCTGTTGTTTCGTGTGTGGCCCACGTTCCCGCAACGCACCAGCCTCTCCCACAAGAACTCTCCCCCAATCATCCCCTCCCTCCCCCGACGGACTTTTGCAACGCGTCCCCCAGGCGAGAGGGGAATCACTCGATACCCAATCCATCGCCGCAAACGACTCCCTCGCAATCGCTTGCGCCGCCGATCCCTCCCTCACTGATTTTGCAACACCCCACCTTATACGTTGCGAAAGTCAACCTCGTTTCAAACCCCGTCGAGACGACCGCCAAGAACACCCCAGGGTGGCCAAGAAAGGGGTAGAAATACTCTGGGCAATTCGTCAAGATGGTGCATCGCAAACGGCATCCTCTTTCCGCTCTTTGACAACGTATCTGTCTGCCGGCATCACCCGTACAGTCAAAAACGGCTCCACCTCGCGGCTCCCATGAAACACCCCACCCATGGGCCAAAAGGGTCAAAATTCGCGCGGGCGATTTTCGGAAAGTTCGGAAAGTTCAACAAAGCCCCTCTGCGAAGTACGCCGTCCCCGCAAGCGTTTGGCCCATCTTCATCGCCCCTCGCGATTCGCACGTAGCGTGGGCGCCGCCTACCGATTCCCGAGTTAACTTTCAAGCGACGATGCGGACCGGGAAACGTGCATACTCGGCAGAAGCTCCCTGGGAACCGTACGGCCCGAGATAGTACCGCTCTTGGCGGTAAGTGACGTACGCCTGCCTGCGGCCTTGTGACGAGAAAGGGTGGGGGCCGATTGATTTTCGGCATTGGCGACGCTCCGTTCAGCCAAAAGGGCATGGCTCTACCCTTTTCTTCAGCTTCAGGCGGCGCTGCCGACCCACCGGCAGGTAATCTAAGTCAAGATTTCAGCGGGACTTAAGAAAAGTGGGCGATACTGGATTTGAACCAGTGACCTCTGCAATGTGAGTGCAGCGCTCTAACCAACTGAGCTAATCGCCCGAAAACGCCGCTGCTTACCCCCGGCTAGCGGGGCGTCGCGGCGAAAGATAACTTGTTTATCGGCTGGCAAACGAGTTGGGTTCAGCAAACGACTCGAAGGAACGACAATTCTCTTAATTCGCAGGTTCGCTGGTGGGCGGCTCAAACTTGGGAGCCGTCGCTTCCTCGTAGTCCTCCGACGTCGCCTGGCTGCTCGTGGACTTGGCCGTTGAGGTGGCCGTGTCGATCTCGTCCTCGATGCCCTGAACGCCCTTTTTGAATTCCATGATCCCCTTGCCCAAGGAGCGTCCCACTTCGGGCAACCGCTTTCCGAACAAAAGGACACCGATCCCCAGGATGATGACCATCTCCATCGGGCCGGGCATTCCGATGAAAGCCAAAGGTGTAACCACGTTCTTTACCTCAGAAAAAGCCAAACCGGAAGGGACAATTCTATCGCGCCAAGCCCAGACTGCCTAGGGCCGGCGCGATGCCTCGGCAGTCACTGCACACCCCTGCTACTCCTTGTCGTCCTTTGGAGCTGCAGCCTTATCCACCTCATCCTCGATTCCCTGGACTCCCTTCTTGAACTCGACGATGCCGCGTCCAAGGGAACGCATGGTGCTGGGCAACCGGTTGCCAAACAGGAGGAGAACGATCGCCGCAATGATCATCATCTCAAAAGGGCCTGGCATACCGATAAAAGCGATAGGAGCCAACATGATCGGGGTCCTTCATAACTAAGGGAGCTCGACCTGGAACATCCGGCTGACCCGCAGTCGTCAGGCCGGGAGAAATCAGTCCGCGGGGCCAAAATCCCTCGGAAAGTCGCAGGAGGGCAGAGCTAGGTGGGAAACGTCTTATCCCTTCAATTCTACTGAGGGCCCTTGGTGTGTCAAACAAGCCATACCTCTGGGGAGGTGTGGCTGCCGGGGTTGTTTCTGAATCGCAAGTGTCGTTTGTATAACACCTTACGACAGACAGCGACCCCCGCAAGAGGTACCGAAGCGGATTTTGGGACTCACCTCTTCGCGCCGGTTTGTCCTCTTGTCCGTTTTTCGCGGGCACCGGTCGCGGCGCGGGCCAGGAAGGCTCCGGGATGGCCGAGACAGGCCCCCCCGGATCATCCATGAAGTGGGACGGGTAGCACATCCCAGAGCAAAAGGATGGGCGTGGACGGGCAAATTACCACGCCCATCGCTCGCGCTCTGAGCGTGCCACCCGCCAGAGTCCACGTTTTGACCATGGGACAACGCGGGATAACGGCTTCCCTCCGATGCGGGCGCGTTCCTTGATCCTGACGGACGAACCAAGGTAGGATCAACCGCTCGGACTTGTCCGCATACAACGAAGCGTTTCCGCAACAGACGAGGAAGAGAAGGACGATGAGTATTCGACCGGCAGTTGGTTTGATGGTATTGGCGAGCCTCGTGTTGGGCCCGGCCGGCTCGGTTTGCGCCCAGGAAAAGGGCCTCGTCTTCGCGCACCGGGGCGGACTCCGCGAGTTCGAAGAAAACACGTTGAACGCCTTTCGCGCCTGCTACGAAAAAGGTCTGCGAGGCTTCGAAACCGATGTGCGGATGACCAAGGACGGACAACTCGTGATCCTCCATGACGACAGCCTCAACCGCACCCATAACGCGACGGGACCGGTAGAACACAAGACGGCAGCCGAGCTGCAAACCATTACGAGCAAGAAGACGGGCCAGCCCTTTCTGTTTCTCGAGGACCTCCTCGCCTACTTCGACGACAAGCCGGGCGTGTATCTCGAACTGGAGATGAAGACCAGCAACAAGGATCTCTATCCGGATGCCCGCGTCGAAGAGTATTGCCGAAAACTCTATGACCTGGCCCGGGCACGCGAGCCGAAGGGATCCTTCTACGTTTGCACCTCCTTCGACCAGCGTCCCCTGAAGTTCATCAAGACCCTGGATTCCGAGGCCGATCTGCTACTGATCACCGGCGGGCCTTGCTGCCCGGAAATCGTCGCGCAAGCCCAGGACATGGGCATCAAACGAATTGGCTGCCGGATGGAGGAAACGTCGCGTGCCGCCGTTCGGGCAGCCCAGAAAGCCGGGCTGCTCGTCACCGGTTGGCCCGGTCACAATCTCCAGGACTACCATCTCGCAGTCGGGCTGGGTGTTGATGCCATCTGCACGGACATCCCCGTGGCGATCCATGCCTGGAAGGCCAAGAACGAGTGACGGCGGAGACAAGACTGAAGGCCGAGGGCTGAAGGCTCGTCCTTTTCACTTTGAGGCATTACCACATTGCTACGATCCTCACGAGCTCCACGATTCATGAGACATACGATCGCCCCATTTCTGTTACTCCTCCTGGCCAGTCCGGTTGCCATGGCAGCCGAGGCCGTGAACACGGTTTCCATCCGCTTTGAGAACGAGCAACATCCGACGGCGGACGCCGGCGTCGGACCGGGCATGGACGTGGTTCGCGAGGGCGACTACCTCTACATGCTCCAGCAGCGCAACTTGGCGGTCCTCTCTCTCAAGGATCCGCTCCATCCGACGCTCGTCGGGAAGTTGGAAGGCGTGGGCAACCTTCGGCAGATCGCCGTCCGTGGTGGGTTTGCCTACATCACGGCGAGGGAGGACGGCCTGTTTGTGGTGGACGTCTCAGAGCCGATCGCGCCAAAGCTGGTCTCCCATTACGACACGATTGAATTGGCAACCGGCATTGCGATCCAGGACCAGTACGCCTTCGTGGCGCAACGCTGGTTCGGCGTGGAGATTATTGACATCTCCGACCCGGCGAAACTGCAACACGTCTCCGTGGTGCGAGTCGGCGAATCGCAGTCGTGTGCCGTTTCCGACGGCTACCTCTACGTGGGCGCGTGGGGCGAGTGCCGCGTCGCCATCTGCGATGTCCGCAATCCGGCCGATCCGAAGCAGGTCGCGGTGCTCAAGCTCAACGGCCGGGGCGACGGACTGTGCGTGGAGAACGGGGTGCTCTATGCGGCCTACGGCCACCATCAGCCCGGGGCAGCCCAGACGCTGGATGACCCGCGATACGGCAACGGCAACGGGATGGACATCTTCGATGTTTCCAATCCGGCCGCGCCCAGACTCCTGTCCCGCACCCACTTCGCCTGGCGATACTACTACGGCTGGCCCGATACGTGGCGTGTCAAGCTGTCCTTTCCGTACGCGTATCTGTACCACACGCACAACGGAGTCTTCATTCTGGACGTCTCCGACCCGGCGCAGCCGAAGGAGCTGGCCCAGATTCGCATTCCCAGGCATCCGGGAGAAAAAGGCTATCGGGAGCTTTCCACGTCGGACAAGTCCGGCACAAGGCCGGTCGTTCTTCCCTTCGATCCGGAAAAAGTGTGCTACAGTCCCGTTTGCGGTTTGGAAGCGGTCGACGGTTGCCTCTACTTCACGGGCCTGTTCACCGACCTGCACCTGTACCAGAACAAGGAGCTCGTCAAGGCAATCGCTCCTGAGAACTCGACCGAGGGCAAGCTGACTGCCCGAGGCGATTTCCATGATTTCACGGCGTTGCAGTCCCTCGGACTGAAGAATCTCAGGACGTACCGTCCGAGCGGTCAGGTTTACGCGGCCGTGCAACACGAGGGGCATGTCTACGCCGCGTGTGGGTCGGCCGGGATCCACGTTCTCGACAAGGAACTGGCCCTTCTGAAACAGTATCCGACAACCGACTTCGCCATGGACGTTCAGATCTGCGGGAAGAACCTGTTTGCGGCTCAAGGGGAGGAGGGGCTGGTCTGCTATGACGTGCGAGCAGCGAGTCTGGAGAAGAAGGGCTCGTACCGGGCGAAGGGCGTGATCAAGCAGGTTCGGGTCACCCCCAACGGTCGATTCGCCGTGGTTCACGTGGGTTGCGGAAGTTACGAGATCGTGGACGTCTCCGACCCGGAACATCTCGAGCGGGTCAAAGTCGAGCGAGGCTGGGGCGGACTCGTGTACTACCGGCAGTTGTGCAACGGGTTCATCGACGGCCGGTACATCTGCGGCACCTGGTGCGCCGGCCGCACGTTCATGACGGACCTGGGCGGAAACGAACCCACAAGCCTCCCGGACCCGACCGGGATCATGCCGGACATGGAGTGCGGTGGATACTGTGCCTGTGGTCCGTACGCATTGGTCACTCGCAATGGCGGATATTCGGTCTACAAACCGCTGCTGGAGGGCGACTATGACGGCGACATTCCCGTCCAGCGGCTTGGGGGCGGCGTTACTTTTCGCGGAAAGCCTTCCGTTTGCGACAACGTGCTGGCCGCCTGCAATCGCGTGGACGGCGACGTCACGATCGCCGACATTTCCGATCTGACCGCCCCGAAATTGATCCAGCAGTTCAAGGTCAGCGGAAATCCGGATGTTCCCTTTGTCGGCGAGGATTTCGTGTTGATCCCGGCGGGCTATCAGGGGTTGATCCGATTCGAACCTGCCGTCATACCACTTCCGTGAACTTCGATCCGGGCGCCCCGCAGACATGGCACTTGTCGGGGGCGTCGCCGACGACGGTGTTTCCACAGATCTCGCACACGTGAATCGAGGCGGCGGGCAGATCGTTGCCTGCCTCCAGGGCGTCGAGCGCCTCGCCGTAGAGGTTGTAGTGAATTTCTTCGACGGCGTTCGCGTTGCGGAAGGAGACCAGGGCCGCCTTGTTCCCCTCCGCTTCCGCCACCTCAATGAACTCGGGATACATTTCCTTGAACTCGTGTCCCTCGCCGGCGATGGCCGTCTTCAGGTTCTCCGACGTGTCCTTGATCCCGCCCATGACCCGCAGATGGGCATGGGCATGAACGGTCTCGGCTGCCGCCGCGGCACGAAACAGCTTGGCGATCTGGGGGCGACCATCGGCTTCGGCCTTCTTGGCGAAGGCGAGATACAATCGGTTGGCCTGACTTTCGCCAGCAAAGGCGGCTTGAAGATTGTCCTGGGTTGACATGATGCGGGTCTCCTCTTTCTTGGATTCTGGGACGGTCCCGTTCGAGCCCTTCGGCGGGAACGGCGGCGAGCCAATCCCGGCATACTGGATGCCCGCCAGGTTTGCCATCTCCTGTTTCCAGGTCGTAAGGTCATTTTGGTTGAACTGCCAGAAGTGCGTGTGCCCACACGCGCGAGCCATCACTTTCATCAGTTCGGTCGAAGCACCAAGGAACCGGGCCAGACGAGCCGAGGCCTCCTCCACGTGAAGCCGCGCCCGAAGCTCTTCTTTCTGGGTTGCGATGCCGGATGGACAGTTGTTCGTATTGCAGATCCGGGCGGCCACACAACCGATCGCCTGGAGGGCTGCGTTGGAGACTGCAATTCCGTCGGCGCCGAGGCAGAGGGCCTTGATGAAATCGGCCGGCGTTCGCAACCCGCCGGTGATAATCAGCGTGACGTGCGATCCGCCATTCTGATCGAGGTATCGCCTTGCCCTTGCCAGGGCCGGAATGGTGGGCACCGAGATGTGGTCGCGGAAGATCAGCGGTGCGGCTCCGGTTGCCCCGCCTCGTCCATCCAGGATGAGGTAGTCCACGCCACACTGAAGCGCGAATTGAAGGTCTGCCTCAAGGTGCTGGGCCGACATTTTCATGCCGACAGGGATCCCGCCCGTCAGTTCCCGAACTCGGTCGGCAAATCGGCGGAAGTCCTCAACGGTGGTGAGGTCGACGAAAGCCGGAGGCGAAATCGCCGCCTGACCGACCGGGATCTTCCTAACCTGGGCGATCTTGGCCGTCACCTTTTCAGCGGGCAGGTGGCCGCCGGTTCCCGTCTTCGCCGCCTGTCCCAGTTTGAAATGGAACGACTGAACCCGAGACAACAGTTCTTCCGAGAAACCGAACTTGGCGGATCCCAGTTCGAAGAGATAGCAGGAATTTGCGGCCTGCTCTTCCGGCAGCATGCCACCCTCGCCCGAGCAGATCCCTGTTCCCGCGGAATGAGCCCCCTTGGCCAAGGCGGTTTTCGCCTCCTCCGACAAGGCCCCAAAACTCATGTCCGAAACGATAATCGGGATCTTCAGCCGAAGCGGTTTGGCAGCACGGAATCCAAGGACCAGTTCCGTACCCACCGGAGCGTCTTCCGCCAGCGGTTTGTCGGCCAATTGAGCCGCCAGAATCTGAATGTCGTCCCATTGGGGCAGCGATGCCCGGGGAACGCCCATCGCTGCAACCGGTCCGTGAGGTCCTGTCGCGGCGAGACCGTCGCAAGCCAAAGCATGAATCAACTCGACGGTAGGTTCGATCGGCGTGTTTTTTGCGACCGGCGCCTCGCACCCTTCAACCTGAGAAGCGACGGGGCCGTCAACGTCGTCCGCCGGCTCATCGGCCGTCCCGCCGTCGTCTGCGGCCTCTTCCTGTTCGAAGGAGGCCTTCTCGAAGCCGCATACCGGACAAACCCAGTCTTCGGGCAAGTCCGACCAGGCAACCCCCTCTTCGCCTTCATCGTAGGTGAAGCCGCACACCGGGCACACGTACTTCGCCATGGTCGTCACCTTTCCTTCCAGGCTTCGAACGCGCTTCGCCGTTTTGTGACGGCAATCTATCGCCGATGACATTGTGTGTCAATCAGGTCGTCGCATCTTAACGCACCACCGCCTCCACCACCGCCTCCAACTCCGCCTGCGCCGCAATCAGGTCCTTCCCGGCGTGGAAAAGCGGGAAGATCCAAGGGGAGAGAAGCTGCCAAGCCACGAGGACTGGGCCATTTTTCGATCAGCAAGGCGTTGTGGCAAACAGACGTCGGCCGAGAACATGGACCTGCCCCCTTCCTTCACGCGATTCCCGGTGAACGCCGAGCTGCCAGCCCCTTGTATTGCGAGCCGCTCCGCCGGTCCCTTATAGTAGACGCATAGTAGCCATCACGCTCCGGCGTGATGAGCCCCGTCCCCACAGCGCGGCTCGTCGTGATGTGGTCCAGGGAGACCCGGAAAACGCCCCTCCTCCTTCCCCCGAATTGAGGTCTATCACCATGGCAGACAAACTTCATCGACGCGACTTCCTCCATCATTCGGCAGTGGCCGGGGCGGCGGTTGGACTGGTCGGAAGTGTGCCGCAAATCCAGACGGCCCGAGCGGCCACGAGCGCCAACGGCGAAATCCGCGCCGCCTGTGTCGGGCTCCGGGGCAAGGGCAACCACCACATGAACGGGCTCGAATCGGTCGATGGATGCTCCGTGACGGCCCTGTGCGACGTGGACGAATCGATCCTCAATAACCGAGCCGACCAGTTGGAGAAGAAGACGGGTCGCAAGATCAAACGCTTCAGCGACTATCGCAAGCTGGTCGAGGATCCGGACATCGACGTGGTGAGCGTGGCAACGCCCAACCACACGCACACGCTGATCGGGATCACGGCCATGGAAGCCGGCAAGGACACCTATGTCGAGAAGCCCTGCTGCCACAACATCTGGGAAGGACGGCAGTTGGTCAACGCGGCGCGCAAGTACGAGCGAATGTGCCAGCACGGCACGCAGGGCCGGAGCAGCCCCGCCATCCGCGAGGCAATCCAGAAGATCCACGAGGGCGTGATCGGCGACGTTTACATGGCCCGGGGCATCTGCTTCAAGTGGCGTCCCACGATCGGGCACACGCCCGACGAGCCGGTTCCACCCGGCGTGGACTATGACATGTGGCTGGGCCCGGCGCCGGAACGTCCCTTCAGCAAGAACCGGTTCCACTACAACTGGCACTGGCATTGGGACTACGGCAACGGCGACATGGGCAACCAGGGCGTCCACGAGATGGACATGGCTCGCTGGGGCCTCGGCGTCGGTTCGCCCTCGCGGATCCATGCGGGCGGCGGCCACTTCATGTTCGACGACGACCAGGAGACGCCCAACACGCTCGTCTGCATCTACGAGTACCCCGAAGAGAAGAAGATGCTCACCTTCGAGACCCGGCACTGGATCACCAACCAGGAAGGCTACGGCAAGAGTCCGTCGTCCAACGCCGTGGGCGCCACCTTCTACGGCTCCGAAGGCTACATGCAGGTCTACTACTTCGGCTACCGAACTTTTTTGGGCAAGAACCGCGAGGCGGGCCCCGGACGGGAAGAAGCCTCCAACGAGTACGAGCGATTCATCGCCGGCGTGCGGAGCCGCAAGGCCGAGGATCTGGGCGTGGAGATCGAGGACGGATTCCTCTCCTCGTCGTTGTGCCACCTGGGCAACATCGCCTACCGGCTGGGCCGGACGGTCAACTTCGACCCCACCACAGAAACCTTCCCCGGCGACGCCGAGGCCAACGCCATGCTTACCCGTGATTACCGCAAGCCGTACGTGGTTCCGGAAATCAAGCTGTAGGCCGATCCAGCCACCAACCCAGCCCGGCTGCTGCATTTGCCATTATCCCCAAATACGCATAACCGCTGCGTTCGCCCACCGCAGCCGGGCTTTTCCAATCGCCTCCCACTTTCACGCACCATTCCGCTCGGACACGACTCCCAAGGAAGCTGGATCATGAAGAAGAGCGATCGCTATCTCAAGATCGTTGAGTGGTCCGAGGAAGACCAGTGTTACGTGGGGACATGTCCGGGCCTCATGCTTGGGGGAGTCCACGGTTCCGACGAGGCCACGGTCTTCCGAGAACTATGCCGTGCCGTAGAGGAATGGGTCAAGATTCACGAGGAAGACGGGCTGTCCAACTGATCGCCAACGGGATCGGCACCATCTTGGCATCGTGCGATTTGATAAGCACCGGCGGCAGGGATGCCACCGCTACGGCAGGTTGTCGAGGAACTCGGCAAGCTGGTCGTAGAACTCGAGCGGCTGCGGATCGTTGTGATCGCCGCCCTCGACGGTAAAGAACTGCTTGGGCTCGTTGGCGGCCTCAAAAAGGCGGCGGCCGATAGCGTAGGGAACGAGCCCGTCCGCGTTGCCGTGACTCTGAAGGAGGGGGCCGCGATAGGAGTTGATCTTGGCTAGGGAATCGAAACGCGTACGGAGGAGGAAGCGAAGGGGAAGCCAACGATAGTGGAGGGCCGCGACCTCGGGGATCGAGGTGAACGTGCTTTCCAGGACGAGGGCCCGGGCGCCGTCCTGGGCCAGGTCGACGGAAACGGCGCCGCCGAGAGAACGTCCCATAAGAACAACCTCGTCGGGCGATAGCCCTGCCCGGTTTGCCAGCCACGTGCGGGCCGCCCGGCCGTCGGCGAGGATTCCCTTTTCGGAAGGTCGCCCTTCGCTACGACCGTAGCCCCGGTAGTCGTAGAGCATCACGGAGACGCCCACGCGCTGGCGAAGAACCTGGGCCGTCTCGGCGCGGTGACTGAGGTTGCCTGCGTTGCCGTGACTGAAGAGGACAACCGCCCGCGGGTTGTCGCAGGGGAAGTACCAGCCGTGGAGGCGGGTTCCGTCGGCGGATTGAACATGGACGTCTTCGAACTCGAGATCCTGAGGATTCCAATCGCCGTCGGGATAGCGGGAGGGAAAGAAGATGAAGGATTCTTCGAGGAACATGAGTGCTGGTGCTGTTAACGACAACGACCTCGCTCCCCCGAGGGCTCGGAGAGGCGAGGCCGATGCTTGTCCCACTCGGTTGTTGGGCGGCGACGAAAGTCGCCTTCGACTTACTTGAACTGGTAGTTGGGATTGTTGACGTCGAAGTCGGCGTCGGTGAAGTTATTGTTCAGCTTGAGTCCCACGTAGGTGTACTCTTCGAGGAGTTGCGGAGCGCCGCCTTCCTTGTCGGGCCAGCTGTACGACTCGTAGCGGATCGGGACGTTCAGCTCGTCGTCGACGAAGATCCGGGCCACGTGGAAGCGGAAGTTGCGACGAGGCGTGGGATGCACAACCTGGATGCAGGTGCAAACCCGTTCGTCGATTTTCGCGCCCGGATAGAATTTGACTTCGCACTCGCCGTACTTGATGTCCTGTTCCCCCACTTCGATCAGGCGTCGAACCAGGGTCACCAAACCGATCTCGGTGATCGGATAGCGGTTGTCCTTCATGGCGATCTGGCCCGTCGGATCGAGCGGAATCGTACCGAACATCTTCTGGTAGCCCACGCCGTGAGCGAGCATCTTGCCGTCGTTGGCGTCTTTCCGATAGATCACTTCCTGGCCCTTCTTCTCGTCGGGGCTGAGGAAGTACATGTAGACGCTGAACGGGTGATGGCGAATCTTGACGAACATGACTTCGTAGTCGCCCAGTTTCCCGTCAATGCGTTCGCGTTTGACGAGGCGGGCCTGGTAGTCCTGGATCCGTTCCAGGTCGTCGATGCCGTCGTAGGCCCAACGCAAACAGGGCATCAGGGGATGCTCGTTGGGATTACGTTGAGAGAGGATCTGTCGGGCACGGTCCGCCGAAGCCGGGGCGGAGCGTTCCGCAACCTCATATTGAGGTTTCTGGTTGGAAGCTTGGGCGGGATTCTGCGCCACGTATTGAGGACCACGGGAGCCCGGAGCCGGGCCACGGAGGTCCTGGGCGATCACCGCGGGAGCAGCAACCGCGAGACCAAGGATCGCGGAAAAGAGGGGCCAATTACTGAGTCTGCGAGAAGCGGGCGACATCAAATACACTCCCTTGCCGATTGGGTCAGAACGCCGTGGGCCCGGGGCCAGGAACCTGGGGTGACGTTCGGGGTCCTCCCTGACACATTTACTCAACTCAGCCGCCACGATCCAGGTGGGAGAAGAACGTTGGGCCGGAAGCGGGAGTCTCCCGCCAGCCCAAGCCATATCCCCTTCGTCCGGCGAGCGGCACGCAATTTCGATTACCGACGGATCAAAAAGTCCTCTTCGTCGTTATCGCGTAATACGTCCGACAGAATTACAATGTTTCCTGCAATGTGGCACATTTGCCCAACCGGTCAACTGGGCCGCGACCGGCCATGTCACGATAACCGTCGCATTTTACCCAAATTCGTCCTTCGCGGGGAGGTCAGTTCGTGCAGCTCAAAGAAATGGAAGTCCGAGTGGTCGTTTCGGAGGCTTTTGCGGAAAACACATACGTTTTCTGGCGCCCCGGACGGAACGATTGCCTGGTACTCGACCCGGGACTGGAGCCGGAGAAGATCCTCGCCTGCCTGGAAAAGGAGGAACTGACGCCCGCCGCGATCCTGAACACGCACGGGCACAGCGACCACATTGCGGGAAACGGAGTTCTCAAGGAAAGCTGGCCCGAGGCCCCCATCGTGATCGGGGCAGACGAGGCGGAAAAACTGCTCGACCCTCGTCAGAACCTGTCGGTCATGTTCGGTGCGAACCTGGTCAGC
This sequence comes from Thermoguttaceae bacterium, assembly GCA_963674575.2. GTDB lineage: Bacteria > Planctomycetota > Planctomycetia > Pirellulales > Thermoguttaceae > JAAYAY01. Next base: position 1,992,742 of record CAXXQT010000002.1, on the reverse strand, counting down.
CCCCCCGCGGACCGAACCGTCAGCGACGGGGACGAGTTCTCGGCCGCGGGCTTCGATCTGAGCGTCCTGGCCATCCCCGGCCACTCGGCGGGGCACGTGGTTTTTTCGGTGCAGGGCCAGGATCCAGGAGTGGTTTTCGTCGGCGACGTGATTTTTCAGCGGTCGATCGGCCGGGCCGACTTCCCCGACGGGGATTTCGAGCAATTGGTAACGGGGATCAAGACGAAACTGTTTGTGCTACCCGACGAAACGATCCTGCTTTCGGGCCACGGGCCGGCGACAACGGTGGGTGAAGAGCGACGATCAAACCCCTACGTGGGGGAACGAGCTGGCGGCCTCGGCTATTAGTTCGGGCTATTCATGGCTGGTAGCAGCCCGCTGAAAAACTCGATTGCACACCATCAGAACACTGGCTGTGGGTCACACGGGTCCTGAATTGGCCACGTTTGTTCCGCTTCAAGGTCCCGCTCGGCGAGCGGCGACCTACTTGTTCAACGGGCAGCTAAAGGGGCCTTACAGGCGCGAGCCGCAGTATTTGCAATATTTGGCGTCGGTATCGTGGCCTTCGGCGGAGCAGGCAGGGCAGGCCTGGTTGCTCTTTTCCCGGCGAACCGCGACGATTTCGGCCGAGAAGACGCCAATGGGCACAATGATGATTGCGTAGCCGAGGATCATCACGCCGGCCGCGATCGTCTGACCGAGTATGGTCTTGGGCGCGATGTCGCCGTAGCCAACCGTGGTCATAGTCACGACCGCCCAATAAACGCTCCGCGGGATGCTGGTGAACTCGCTGTCCGGGCGTCCTCCCTCCACCAGGTACATGGTGGCACCGATGATCAGCAGGAGCGTGAGCACAACCACGAGGAAGACGGTGATCCGCTGCCGGGTTTCCCGCAATGCCCGGACCAGAGCCATGGCCTCGCTGGAATAGCGGCTCAGCTTGAAGACCCGGAAGACTCGGACGAGCCGCAGGGCGCGAATCACGACCAACGACTGGGATCCGGCGAAGAACACGCTCAGGTAGGTGGGTAGGATCGCCAGGAAGTCAACCAGCCCGTAGAAGCTCACGGCGTAGCGCAGGGGCCTGGTGACACAGGCGAGACGGGCTACGTATTCTACGGTAAAGAGGGCGGTGATCGTCCATTCTGCGATCAGCAGCGGGAGTTCATAGCGGCGATGGATGGACGCCACGCTATCCAGCATAACGATGACAATGCTCACCCCAATGAGCACAAAGAGGGCAACGTCAAAGGCCTTTCCGGCCGGCGTGTCGGCCTCGAAGATCACCTCGTGCATCTGCTGGCGCCAGGGGGCGAGGGGTGGATCTTCGCGTCGAGCCGAGCGAACGGGCATTAGATTCCCCCTATAGGTGCTAGGCGAACCGGATAGTCGGGGTGATGATAGCGAAAGCTCCTTCCCCCTACAAGAACGGAGCAGGCCGCATTCCTCTGGTATTCCAGATCGATGCTATCGGGCGTGATTGGTACGACGCCAATTCAACGAGCGTCGCCAAGGGCGTCTGAGAGAAGCCTGTGGCTCCTCCTGGCTGGCACCGCTATTCCACGGTGTTTTCTGGGTGATTCTGGTTTCTGTCCATCTTCGGCGAATTGCTTGACGGGGCCTCGCTGCGAGATTACCCTTTAGCATTCACCTGGAATTCCAGACGGACTTCACGACGTCCGTTTCGGAGCACTTTTTCTCGGCAGCCCCGATCATGAAGCAATCTCCTCCTCTCACGCACCGGGCCTACCAACATATCCAGGCGGAGATTCTGGCCGGCCGGTTCGCGGCCGGGACGTTGATTTCTGAGACCCGAATTGCCGAGGAGCTCGGGATCAGTCGGACGCCTGTGGGCGAAGCCATTCGGACCCTGGCGGCCGAAGGCTGGGTCGAACAGCAGCCACGTCGGGGAACGGTTGTGCGAACATTCTCGCGTCGGGAGGTGATCGAGCTGTACGAACTTCGCGAGGCCTTGGAGACCTTTGCGGCCACGAAGGCGGCGGTGCTCGTTTCCGATACGGTCCTGTCCCGTCTGGACCGCTACTGCGAGGAGATGCACGGCCTGGCGGAAGACCTCAAGAGCACGGGCGGAAGCAGTCTGGATGGGATTCCCATGAGACGTTTCCTGGCGGCCGACATGGCATTCCATCTCTTGATTGTGCGCACCGCGGGCAACTCTCGGATCATGAAGCTCGTGAAGCAGACCCGAACAATCTCCCGCGTGTTTCGAATGCGGCGTCAGCGACACAGCCTCAAAGTGGTGGAACGCGCCCTCGGACACCACCGGCGGATTGCAGACGCTCTGCGTGCCGGCGACGGCGACGCGGCGGCCGCCGCCATGGCCGAGCATATTCAGAGCAGCCGGCGTCAAACCGTCGACGAGTTGGACAATCAACTCGCCCTGCCCGACCCGGACGCTCCGATCGCCGACGAACTTCCGGCCGACCTGGTTGAGGAACTCGATCGCATCGAAAACGGCCCACACCAATGATTCACCTGTCAAACAAACATAGGAAGCCCCCAATGATGTCAGGACGTGGAGTGATCCTGGGCAGTTTGCTGATCTCGTGGCTCATCGTTGCGCCCTTGCAAGGTGAGGAAGACAGCCCTCGCGTGCGGGCCCTGGCCAACGACTACACGGTGGTTTACGAATCCCCCAGCCCCTCGGATGTTTACGCGTATAGCCCGGGCCTGTTGGAATTGCCCGGCGGCCGATTGATCGCGACCATGGACCGGGGCGGCAAGGGCGTCGGCAAGCTGCCCAATCTCAAACGCGACGGGAAGACCTGGCGCGGGCGCATTCATACCAGCGACGACGGCGGGAAGACCTGGCAGTTCAAGGCGGATTCGCCCATGGTCCATGCCCGACCGTTCCTGGCGGGAGATTCGGTCTATGTGCTGGGCCACAGCGGCTACCTGGTGATCGTTCGTTCCGGCGACAAGGGCGACACGTGGGCCGCGCCCGTTCGATTGACGGAAAGCACCGGCTGGCACCAGGCGCCGTGCAACGTCTGCTACGCACACGACCGGATCTACCTGGTCATGGAGCGCAAAACCGACACGACGGCGAAGGGCTGGCCGGTTGCGGTTCTCGCGCCGGTGGTGATGTCGGCGCCTGTGAATGCCGATCTGACCGATCCGAAGTCGTGGACCTACTCGAACGAATATTGTTTCCGCGACGCCGTGAAGGAGTTCGGCGAGCCGAACCTGATCGGGGCCCCGTTCTTCAAGACAGGCTACCAGGTACCGGATGCAAAAGGGGACCGGCGGACCATGTCGGACATCGGCTGGCTGGAAACGAACATTGTCCAGTTCAAAGATCCGACTCACGTGTGGTACGATCCCACCGGACGGACCTTCCACCTGTGGATGCGAGCCCACACGGGCACGACCAACCTGGCGTGCATCGCCAAGGCCATCGAGGGCGAGGACGGCAGCCTGACGGTCACGGTGGAGAAAGCGCCTTCCGGGGAACCCATGCTCTACGTGCCGTGCCCCGGCGGACAGATGAAGTTCCACATCCTCTACGACGAGCCGACAAAACTCTTCTGGCTCCTTTCGAGCCAGTCGACCGACTCGATGACCGATCCGAAAAAGTTGCCGGAAAATCGATTCAATCTGCCGAACAACGAACGGCATCGGCTCACGCTGCACTTCTCGAAGAACTGCGTGGACTGGTGCTTTGCCGGACTGGTCGCCGACAGCGGCAATGCGGGCCAGGGGCGCCACTACGCTTCGATGGTCATCAGCGGCGACGATCTGCTCGTCCTTTCCCGTTCGGGTGACGAGCGGGCTAAAGACGCCCACAACGGAAATGTCATCACCTTCCACCGAATCCACAACTTCCGCGATCTCGTCTACTGAGCTGAGCCAGCCATCGCAAACCGTCTTCATCGATCCACGGAGAATAACAATGAGATCATCCACCAAGGCGAAGTGGATCCTGTCTGCCCTGCTGCTGTGCTGCGTCGCCCACCCAAGTTTTGCAGACGGCCCCGAGCCCAGTGAACGAGGCACGGTCAACTCCGTCGGAATCCGAATGATGCCCGTTCAGCCGGGCGTCTTCACAATGGGCTCCGACACGGGCGACTGGGACGAGTTGCCGAAGCATGAGGTAACGATCGGCCACCCCTTCTCGATCGGCGCCACGGAAGTCACGAACGCCCAATACGAGCGTTTCAACCCCGAACACCGGGAGCTTCGCGGCAAGCTCGGATTTTCCCAAGACGACGATGAGGCGGTCGTGTTCGTTTCGTGGCGCGAGGCGGTCGCTTTCTGCCGCTGGCTGAGCGAGAAGGAAGGCAAGCCCTATCGCCTGCCGACGGAGGCCGAATGGGAATACGCGTGCCGGGCCGGAACGACGACTCCCTACTGCACAGGCAAGGCGTTGCCCAAGGCGTTTCACAAGAACGCTCGCGAGTGCTGGTTCCCGGGCATGAAGAAGGAGGGCGACGTAGTGTCTCTCCATGTGGCCAAGACACCCGCCAACCCCTGGGGCCTCTACGACATGCACGGCAACGTGGAGGAATGGTGCGCCGACTGGTACGGTCCCTACGTGGCCGAGGCCCAGACCGATCCGGTGGGGCGTGTCTCGGGCGACTTCCGCGTCACTCGCGGCGGGGCCCATTCCACCACGCTGGAATTCCTCCGCTCGGCCAACCGGCTGGGCACTCTGCCCGAGGACAAGAGTTGGCTGGTCGGATTCCGAATTGTTCAGGGCGACACGCCCGACTCGGCTCCGCTGCCGGCCGTGCCCGCACCGCGCGGCGCTCGCGATGTCAAGCAGGAAATCCCTGCCGACCTGGCCCAGGGGCCGGATCCCGACAAGCCCTACTTCCACGGCCCGCGGACCTACGTGAAGGAACCGAATGCCAAGGAATGTCCGGTCTTCAATCGCCACAACCACTGCCCGGCGATCGTGAACTGCCGCAACGGCGACCTGTTGGCGATCTGGTACACGTGCGCGACGGAACCCGGGCGCGAGTTGGGAATTGTTGCCAGCCGTCTGCGCTACGGGGAAGAGAAGTGGGAGGCGGCGTCCGATTTCTGGAACGCACCGGATCGCAACGACCATGCCTCGGCCCTGTGGGTTGACGAGGCGGGCACGCTCTACCACTTCAACGGGCTGTCGGCGGGGGCTACCTGGGGCAGCCTGGCCACGATCATGCGAACGTCGACCGATCACGGCGTCACCTGGTCGAAGGCGCGGCTGATCATGCCGGAACACGGCGTCCACCACATGCCAATCGAGTCGGTTATCGGCACTCCGGACGGAACCATCCTGGTGCCCTGCGATGCCGTCCCCGGCGGCCAGGGCGGGTCGGCGGTCCTCGTCGGAAAGGACCACGGCAAGACTTGGCGCGACCCCGGCGAGGGCCGTCCCAGTCCGGCCTTTGAGGCGGGAGCCACCGGGGCCTGGATTGCCGGAATCCACGCGGGGTTCGTGCAGCGCGCCGACGGGGCCCTGATGGCCTTCGGACGAGGCAACACGATCAACGGCCAGATGCCGACGAGCCTTTCGACGGACCTAGGCGAGAACTGGACCTATTCGCCAAGCCCCTTCCCTCCGATCGGGGGCGGTCAACGTCTTGTCGTGCTCCGGCTTCACGAGGGACCGATCCTGTTCTGTTCCTTCGCCCACGAGGTGTCTTTCCGCGATCGGGGCGGCAACCAACAAACGGGTTCCGGCCTTTTCGCGGCCCTGTCGGTCGACGAGGGAAAGAGTTGGGCGGTCAAGCGATTGATCACCGACGACGCTCCCCACCATATGGTCGACGGGGGCGGCAACACGGGCCGATTCGTCATGAGTCCCCTCTCGGCCGAGCCGAAGGGGTACATGTCGATCTGCCAGGCGGAAAACGGCGTGATCCACCTGATCTCGTCGAAGCAGCACTACGCCTTCAACCTGGCCTGGCTGCAGGCACCGCCTCCCGTCCCGCCCGCACCGCCTGAACTGGAAAAGAAGTCCGCCCTTGAGAAGACCTATCGCCCTGGACGTCGCCCCAGCGAAGACGGTTGGCGTTACAACGGCACGAAGTTGGACGAGAGCGACGCGGCAACAATTCTTCCCGACGGGGGGCTGCGGATCGTGACTGGTCCCGGCCAGCGTGCCCGGTGGGTGGGTGAGGACTCCGGTCCCCTGCCGATCGGCCCCGCTCCGAACGGGTTCACGGCAGAGATCACGATGCAGGTCACGCGCAGCACCACCGCGACGCGGGGCATCGATTTCGAGGTCTTCGTTCCCGGCCTGGGACGGGCCTTTCTCACGGTGACCCGATCGGCCGTGATCTGGAATGCAGGGAAGAGAACGCCGCTCGTGGAAAACGTGAATAATGCCGATTCGCCGCACACCTATCGGCTGGCGGTTACGCCGTATGGGCATGTCCATGTCTTTCGCGACGGCAACGAACTGGGAGTGAAACTCCTTGTTTCCAGCACCGACAAGCTGGCCGGCGCGAAGGGCGGCTATCTACAATGGGGCGAAGGAGCGGGGGCCAGCGAAGCGGATGCCGTCGTTCACGCCCTGGGGCTCGACATGACGGGCGCTTACCTGCCCGGCGATCAGCCCGATGCGGGAGAGAAGCAATGAACCGAACGGCCGTTCAAACACTGAGCCTGGCATTTACCCTGTCGTTCTTCCTGGGCCCTCTGGTCGCCAAACTCGCGGCGAATGAGAATAGCGGTATGACGGACAACAACCTTCCTTCTCGCGTGACCGATCGGCAACTGACCACCGCACCGCACGGGCATATCCTGACGAACTTCCGTGTTTGGTCGTCGGATGGGCAGTGGATCGTCTACGACGTGCGGAGCGATCCGGCCGGCAACGTCTTCGACGGCAACCGCATCGAGCGGGTTCAGGCCGACAACGGCAAGATCGAGACGCTGTATACGTCGACCGACGGGGCTTGTTGCGGTGTGGTCACGGCCTCGCCGACCGACGAGCGGGTCGTGTTCATCCACGGGCCGGAGAATCCGACGCCCGATTGGAGCTATGCCGCCTGGCATCGGCGCGGCGTCGTGGTCCACGCGGGATCGCCGGGCCGCGAGGAGAATCTTGATGCTCGCGATTTGACGCCTCCGTTCACGCCGGGCGCCTTGCGGGGCGGGAGCCACGTCCATACCTTCTCGGGCGACGGCAAGTGGATCGCCTTCACCTATGAAGATCATGTGCTGGCCGAACTGAGCGACGGCGAGGGGAACGATCTGAATCAACGGAACATCGGGGTCAGCGTTCCGGCAAAGCCCGTGCTGGTCAAAGCCGATCACCCTCGCAACCACAACGGCACCCATTTCACGGTTCTCGTGGCCAGAACGGTGAACCATCCCCGGCCCGGCTCCGACGAGATCAACCGCGCGTTCGAAGACGGCTGGGTTGGAGTGAACGGCTATGTCAAGCCAGACGGAACCCGCCAGCAGCATGCCATCGCCTTTCAAGGCCAAGTGATCGCCGAGAACGGAGAACCTGCCAGCGAAGTGTTTCTGGTCGATCTGCCGGAACGGATGACCGCACCTGGCAAGGCTCCCCTGGCCGGCACGGCGACGACGCGTCCCGCGCCCCCCCGCGGCGCCGTGCAGAAGCGGCTTACGCATACGACCGGACGAAAGTACCCCGGCATCCAGGGGCCGCGACATTGGCTTAGAAGTTCTTCGGACGGCTCGCGAATTGCCTTCCTGATGAAGGACGATGACGGGGTTGTCCAACTCTGGACGATCTCGCCGTGCGGCGGCGAGCCCCACCGACTGACCCGAAACGACGACGACATTGCGTCGGCGTTTACGTGGAGTCCCGATGGTCGCTGGATCGCCCACACGATGGACGGTTCGGTTTGCGTGACGGATACGACGAGTGGTGTCACACACCGTCTGACGGCCCCAAGCGACGCCGACCACGCCCCCCGACCCGAAGCCTGCGTGTTTTCGCCCGATGGCAAGCGGATCGCCTACGTTCGCCCAGTGACGAGCCGGGGCGAGACCTGGAACCAGATTTTCGTGCTCACCCTTGAAGGAACCGACTTATGAGAACGACGACTTGGAGCATTTTCGCGGCGTTGCTGCTGTTAATCAGTCCTGTGTGCCAGGCCGCCGAACCGGATTTTTCGAAGGTTCCCGGCACGATCATCACCTACTCCCCCGCCGCCTCGAAGATCTACGTCGGCTCGCCGGGGATCGCCGTTCTGAAGGACGGCGTTTACCTGACCAAGTCCGATGAGTTCGGGCCGGCCTCAACGGAACACGTCAGCGCGGTAACCAACGTCTTTCGTTCCGAGGACCGTGGGAAAACCTGGAAAAAGGTGGCTCGCCTTGACGGTCTGTTCTGGGCGAACGTGTTCACCTATCAGGACGCCGCGTACCTGTTGGGCACGACCTTTCATCACGGTCGGATCGTCGTGCGACGGTCAGACGACGGCGGGCACACCTGGACCGAGCCCACCGACGGCGACCACGGGCTGATCACCGCCGAGGGCGCATATCACACGGCGCCGATGCCGATCATCGAACACGACGGACGGCTTTGGCGGGCGGTGGAAGATGCCATGGGCGGCACGCGATGGGGCGAGCGTTATCGCGCTCGCATGTTGAGCATCCCCGTCGGAGCGGACCTGCTCAAGGCCGAGAATTGGACCCTCAGCGAGCCCCTGCCCCGCAACCCGGCGTGGCTCGACGGCAATTTCGGCGGCTGGCTCGAGGGCAACGCCGTGCTGACGCCCGACGGGGAAATCGTCGACATACTTCGCGTGGCCTGCGACGACGGCGGCAAGGCGGCGGTCGTACATGTGAGCCAGGACGGCAAGTCGATGCGATTCGATCCCGAGACGGATCTGATTGATTTTCCGGGCGGCTCCAAGAAATTCTCGATCCGCTACGACGAGAAGAGCAAGGCCTACTGGACCTTGGCCAACCCGGTCATGCCGCGCCACGCCGGTGAGACCCGGGCCGCCTCAATCCGCAATACGCTCGCCCTGATGCGGTCGAAGGATTTGAAGAACTGGGAAATCCGCTGCGTCCTGGTCTACAACCCGCAAGTGCGGAACCACGGCTTCCAGTACCCCGACTGGCTGTTTGAAGGAGACGACATCATCGCCGCAGTCCGCACGGGCTACGACGACGGCGTGGGCGGGGCGCACAACGCCCACGACGCCAACTTCCTGACGTTCCACCGGATCAAGAACTTCCGCAACCTGACGATGGCCGACTCCGTCGTGGATCCCAAGATGATGGCTCCTGAACCAGAGTCGAAATTGGAAACACCAGCCCTGACGCTCGAAGGCTATCGTTTCGAGACCGGCACGCTCGCCGACGGCGAGCTCGCGTACTCGAATCGAAAATACGTCTGGAAGGGCGTGCCCGAGCGGATCGCCGGTTGGCAGTTCACCCAGGTGGGCGGCGGTGTGCGCGCGAGCGTTCGGGTAACCGCCAAACGAGGCGGGACGCTGGTTGCCGCCGCCACCAAGGCCTCGGCCCCGAGACTGGCAGGTTGGACCGAGACCGGAGAGACCTTCCAATACACGGACGCCAAAAAGACCGTGATGGCAGTTATTGAGCGGGAAGTGCATGCGGGAGAGACGCTTCTCGTGTCGCAAAGCGGCTGGGCCGGAACGCTCATCCTTCTCCCGCCCCAGGCCCAACCAGCCCCGACCGCGAAGACCTCCAGAACCAAACCGCTCAACGTGCTCTTCATCGCCTGCGATGACCTGCGAGTCGAACTGGGCTGCTACGGCAACACGATCGTGAAGAGTCCCAACCTGGACCGCCTGGCAGCGCGGGGCACGCTGTTTCGACGAGCCTACTGCCAGCAGGCACTCTGCAACCCGTCGCGATCGTCGATCCTGACGGGCTTGCGTCCCGACACGCTGGAAATCTGGGACCTGCCCACCCATTTCCGCGAGGTGCGGCCCGACGTGGTGACCCTTCCGGAACTGTTCAAGCAGAACGGCTACTTCACCCGGAACATCGGCAAGGTCTTTCACAACTGGCGTCAGGAGATCCACGGGGATCCCCAATCGTGGAGCGTGCCGGCCATGATGCACTACGCCACGCACGGTTCGGATTTGCCGATCGTCGAAGGAGAACTGCCTCCGAATCTTTCGCCGACGAAGTCGACGGAATGCCGTGACGTGCCCGACGAGGCCTATTTCGACGGTCGGATCGCCGCGGAGGCGGTGAAGGCCCTGGGCGAGATCAAGGACCGGCCGTTCTTCCTGGCGGTGGGATTCTGGAAGCCGCACCTGCCTTTCAATCCACCCAAGAAGTACTGGGACCTGTACGACCCGGCCGAGATTTCCCTGCCGGTCAATCCGGAAGCGCCGGAAGACGTGCCGGCCATCGCCTTGCACAACGGCCAGGAGTTACTCGGCAAGACTGGACGCGAACTGACGGAAGACGACGTTCGCCAACTGCGGCACGGCTACTACGCCGGGATCAGCTACCTCGACACGCAGGTGGGCAAGGTGCTCGACGAACTGGACCGGCTCCAGCTAACCGATCGGACGCTCATCGTGTTCTGGTCGGATCACGGCTTCCACCTGGGCGAGCACGACCTGTGGTGCAAGACGTCGAATTTTGAACTGGATGCCCGGGTGCCCATGATCATCGCCCCGCCCAAGGCGGCCCATCCCGGGGCCAAGACGGATGCCCTGGTCGAGTTGCTCGACGTGTACCCCACCGTGGCGGAGTTGTGCGGGCTGCCGGGCCCCAAGGATCTGGAAGGCACAAGCCTGGTTCCGCTCCTGGAAGATCCGGAGGCGACGGTGAAGCAGGCCGCCTACACGCAGCATCCCCGTCCCGCCTACTACAAGGGCAAGCCGAAGGCGATGGGCTGCTCGGTGCGCACGGCGGGCCGCCGCTACACAGAGTGGCGCGATTTCGAGACCGGCGACGTGCTGGCCGCCGAACTCTACGACCACGACTCCGACCCGCGCGAGACCAAGAACGTGGCGGGAGCGGCCGATCGGGCCGACGAAGTGAAGGAATTGGCCGCGGAACTGGGTCGGGGGTTTCCAAGAAAGAACTGAAGAGCCAATCCAAGTGCATTTGTGCAATTCCAGAGATCGCTGCACGTTGAACGTGGCGTTCATCACGGCGGAGCGTGATGGCCACTATTCACGGAAACAGTGACATCCAATCTGCCATCACGAGACGACTCTTTGCCCCCTAGAGCAGCTCCATGACAAGCCACTTCACCCAATACGACTGGATGGTCCTGATCGCCTACTTTGTGGGCACCATGTCGATCGGTTTCTACTTCTGGCGCAAGAGCCGTTCCATCGAAGGGTTCACGGCGGCGGGGCGTTCGCTGCCTGGCTGGGTGTGCGGACTTTCGATCTTCGCCACGTACCTGAGCAGCATCAGCTACCTGGCCCTGCCAGGCAAGTCATTCGCAGGCAACTGGAATCCCTTCGTGTTCAGCCTTTCGATTCCGATCGCCACGTGGATCGCGGTTCGCTGGTTTCTGCCATACTACCGCAAGAGTGGCGAGGTGTCGGCCTACGCGCTCCTGGAGAGACGTTTCGGCGTTTGGGCACGGGTCTACGTGAGCGTGTTCTACCTGCTGACCCAGATCGCCCGGATGGGCGTGGTCATGTACCTGATGGCGTTGCCCATGGCAGTGATCTTTGGATGGGACATCCGGTTGATCATCGTGATCACGGGAATCTCGGTGACAATCTACTCGTTCGTCGGCGGGATCATCGCCGTGATCTGGGCCGACGCGATCCAGGCCATTGTGCTCATGGCAGGCGCCGTGATCTGCCTGGTCGTGATGATGATGGGCGTGGACGGCGGCCCGGTGGGCGTGGTGAAGGAAGCCGTCTCGCTTGGCAAGTTCAGTCTGGGCGAATTCGGCGCCGGCGTGGCGCCGGAAGGCTACTTCTGGTTCGACGGCGCAAGTGCCACTTTCATGGTCGTCCTGCTCTACGGGCTGTTTATCAACCTGCAGAACTTCGGAATCGACCAGAGTTACATCCAACGCTACATCGCCTCCGAGAGCGACACCGCCGCGCGGCGCAGCCTATGGCTTGCCGGCTGGCTCTATGTGCCTGTCTCGGCCGTGTTCTTTTTGATCGGCACCACCCTCTACGTCTACTACCATTCAGACAGCCATCCCGACGACCTGCCGCAGGTGCGACGGCTTGTGGCCCAGCAGCGACTCATGCAGGAGGACGTGTATCCCCAGTACGTCCCGGGTTCCAACAAAGAGCAGTTGGACCCTGCCTACGAAGAACGGCTTGAGACAGTTGCGTCAGGGCTGACAGACAAGGACATCGGGGATCGCGTGTTTCCCCATTTCATCGCGAAGTACCTGCCGCCCGGCCTGACGGGCCTGCTCGTGGCAGCCGTGTTCGCCGCGGCCATGAGCACCGTGTCGACCAGCCTCAACTCGTCGGCGACGCTCCTGATGACCGACTACTATCGTCGATTCATCCTTCCCGACGCAAACGAGCGAGAATGCATGCTCGCGCTCTATCTGAGCACAATCGTGTGGGGAATCCTGGGGACAGGGATGGCCTTGCTCCTCGTCCAACTGACCGAAAGCGCCCTGGACATCTGGTGGACCCTCTCGGGCATCTTCGGCGGCGGAATGTGCGGGCTGTTCCTGCTGGGCATGATCAGCCGTCGGGCAAAGAACCCGGCCGCCGTCACGGGAGTCCTTGTGGGCATCGTTGTTATTCTGTGGTTGACAATTCCGAAAACGATCGACTACCTGGCCAAGCAACCCGTCGGTAGTTGGGCTCATTCGATGGCGATAGGCCTGCAGGAAAGGATGACCGGCTGGCTCAGCCCCTTCCACGCATTCATGATCCCGGTCTTCGGAACCCTGACCATCCTGCTGGTCGGCCTCCTGGTCAGCCGCTTCGGCCGGCGCACCCCGCGTCCCGCCCCGTAAATAACCCAGTAGCGGTGGCATCCCTGCCGCCGACCCCGTAACGGTGGAATCCCTGCCGCCGAACACAAAGAACCACGAGCGTTCCAAAGTTGATCGCCGTAAGAAACAACTTCCCTTCCTTAGGACAAAACGTATGTGTGCGAGCGTGTCTGAATCAGCAAACCATGGTGATGACGTGTGTGAAGACGGCCTTCCCCGGCCCCTGCGAGGGATCATTCCTCCCATGATCACCCCGCTCACGGATCGGGATACTTTGGATCAGGCCGGCCTGGAACGACTCATCGAGCACATGATCGATGGCGGAATCCATGGTCTGTTCATCCTCGGAACAACGGGGGAGGGCCCCAATTTGAGTTACCGCTTAAGACGCGAGCTGATCGAGCGAACGTGCTCGACGGTTGCCGGCCGAATTCCCGTTCTCGTGGGAGTGACGGACACGTCCTTTGTGGAATCGCTGAATCTGGCTGCCTGTGCCGCCGATGCAGGGGCCAAAGCGGCGGTCTTCTCCGCTCCGTACTACCACCCCGCCGGGCAACCGGAGCTTCTCAAGTACGTTCGCAATCTTGTCGACGAGATGCCGCTTCCGGTCTTCCTCTACAACATGCCGAGCCTGACGAAGACCGTGTTCGGTCTCGACCTGCTCGCCGAGGCCGTGCAGATTCCGAAGATCGTGGGTCTGAAGGACAGTTCCGGCGACCTGGACTATTTCCGTCAGGCCGTGGCTGTCACGCGGTGTCGGCCCGACTTCTCCGTGCTCCTCGGACCGGAGGAGATGCTCACCGAAGCCATGGAGGCGGGAGGCCACGGAGGCGTATGCGGCGGCGCCAATCTGCGTCCCAAGGTAATGGTGGGGCTCTACGAAGCCCTGGTCGCTCAGGACAAGGCTCGCGCTGCGGAGCTTCAGGCCGACGTGATTCGCCAGAGCGACCTGCTCTATCACATTGGCCAGCACAGTTCGTCGATCATCAAAGGCCTCAAGTGCGCCCTTTCCTGCATCGGCATTTGCGACGACTGCCCCGCCGAACCGTTCCAACGCTTTGATCCGCCCGAGCACCAACGCGTTGAAGACGCCCTGCGTGAACTGGGGCTTCTGACAGTCGAGTAAGAGACGACTCAAGAATAACTCCCAGATTTCGGTGTGAATGACAAGCAGATTTGGCAGCCCATGCAGACGGCCGGAAGCTGACAGGACCAGGAGGCAACCGAGACAACAGAGGTGATTTCTCCGTTCACTCAGTTGACTCCTGTTCCCCGCAGTTCCCCCATAACTCGAAATGCCGAAGTAACTTCTGAGTCATTCCTACGGCCGAGAGATACGCTCACGGACAGACTGGTTTGAGGCCATGGACACCGGCACTTCCCTAGTGAGTTCCGGTGTCTCTTTGCTGGTTTGCACAGCCATTGGGTGCAAGTATTGCCTGCCTGCGGATCTCGTCCCTCGACGTGCCCGACGTCTCTCGCTGCAGCTCGCGATAGGGAACTGCGGTTGCCCCATTCAGTTCGTGTCGATACTATCCCATTCAGCCAATCGTAAGGGAGCGACCTCTTGGAGGGACAGGAGACATGAGACGAAGCTGCACTGCCACGCTAGCTTTTGGTTGTCTATGGCTATTCATTGGTTGCAAGGTTACCGAGTCATTCATTGCCCTTCCCGGTACAGCGGGGAGGCTGGTTGAAGCCGAAACGACGGACGAATACCTATCCACCGGCTGCGAGGCTGCCAAGTCAATCGCTGCCGAAGCGGACACGCTAGGTCGTGAATACTCGCCCGACTATCCCTGCGACAAGTCGAGATGGGATCGATATGCACGTTGCGACAGCAACGACTAAGCAACAGGGGGCAAGGGGGGCAAGGTCAACTCCGGACATCGGAAAGTTGCTCCGAAGTAGGTCCAAATTCCTACTCCTTCTTTTCTCTGGGGCGTGCCACCCATGAATGGTCCCGGTGGTGCGGAGTCCGGTGGTAACGGCGGGACGGCTTCTGACGGACTCGGTGGGCTTCTGCGGTGCTCCCCCGCGGCTCGCCCAACACACGGCCCATCGGCGTGAGCTATGGTTGCCAATGAGGGGCGTCTTCTTGGAGCTCACGCAATCCCGTCCGTCCAGAACATGCGCGAAGGGCAAGTCATGAATTACCGCTTTGTGATTAACGGGCAGGCTTCTGAGGCACATGACGAAGAGTCGATTCGAAAGGTGATCGAGCTGCACGTGATCGGCGCCGACACGCAGGCTTGGTGCGAGGGCATGGACGTCTGGAAACCGGCGGGCGAGATCGCCGAACTGGCTATGCTGCTCGGCCTCGACGTCAAGACTGCTGCCGTCTCGCCGCCTCCGATTCCCGGGCAGACACAGAAAGCCGTTCCGCCGCAGGCGGCTACTCCCCCGCTGCCCGGTTCAAACGAATCCTCCGAAGGGCTCCAATCTGCCGCCAGGAAGTTCGTCTACTGGTGGTTCCGACCCTGGAACGGGCGACGATCGGTCGTTCGAGACTACATTGACCGAAATCCCGGGCACACCGTCCCGGTTGCCGCGGGATTGGCCGTTGTTTTGTTTCTGTGCGTCTGTCTGGCCCTCAGCCCCTTCGTCTCGGAAACCGGGAGCAGCCCGCAGCCGGGGCCCAACCAAATGACCGGTCCAGCCGGTCCCGGCGCGCCGGGCGGAGGCTTCAACATGCGGAACTGGGAGATCATGCGACGCGCCCAGGGAGAAACGGATAACATCATCGACGACGTATACAAGTACAATCGCGATTCATCCGACGCTCAGAGCGAAACCTACCGCCGCGCCACCTACGACTGGTACAACCCCGGCAGTAACGACTGAGTAGAAATCCGAAATCCGAAGCACGAAATTCGAAACAAACACAAAACTCGAATACCAAATGATCAAAACGGCGAGCCGGATACTCCGGGTGAGTTGGCTCCTCACGGTTTAGGTCATTGGAACTTGGGAAATTCGAATTTGTTTCGAATTTCGGATTTCGGATTCCGAGATTCGGATTTGCCGGGCAGCCTACAGCCTTAGATCACTTTCCCACGCAGAAGCGGCTGAAGATCCGATCCAGGAGGTCGTCGGTGTAGACGGCGCCGACGACGCGGCCCAGGGCGTCGAGGGCGTCCCGCATCTCGGCCGCGACGAGTTCCTCGCCTTCGTCGTCTGCCAGAAGAGCCAGCGCTCGATCAAGGGCCGTGGCGGCGGAGCGAAGGGACTCGCGGCAGCGAACGGCCGTTCCCACGACCACGTCGCCTTCGCCCAGGCGTCGCTCAGCAACCGCCTCCCGAATGCGATCCTCCAGTTCGGCAATGCCCTGTCCCGTTTTGACACTCGTTCCAACGGTGGAAAATGGCGTCTCGGCCCGATCGGCCAGGTCGATCTTCGTCCGAACGTCGATCGTCACGGCCTCCTCATCGGCTCGTGGCAGCGGCATTTCCCGTTCGACGCCCTCGGCGGCATCTCGGCAGGAAACCAGCACATCGGCCTCGGCCACAATCTCGCGGGCGATTCTCTGGGCCGCGAGGTCGATGTCGCCAGCCTGAGCCCCCGAGACCTCGCCGATTCCAGCCGTGTCGATCAGGCGACAAGCCGCGCCGTCGAGGGTAAGATCGGCGCACAGGTAGTCACGCGTGGTACCGGGCAGGTTGGACACGAGTGCCCCGGCATCGTCCGCCAGGGCGTTGAACAGGCTGCTCTTTCCGGCGTTGGGTGGACCGGTCAGAACAACGCGGATTGTGTCGCCCGCTTCGCGGCGGGCACGCATGCGTTCGGCAAGGTCCTCGATCTCGCAGCGGGCCTGCTGCAATTGCCCCGTCAATTGACCAGCTTCGAGGAAGGGCAGGTCCTCGTCGGCGAAATCGAAGCCGGCCTCTAAGTGTGCAAGCAATTCGAGCAGCGTTTCTCTCAAGCTTCGCAACGGCCCGGCCAATCCGCCGGCGAGTTGGATGAGGGCGGCGTCGAGTTGACGCGATCCTACGGCGTCGATCGTTCCGAGGACAGCTTCCGCCTGGGTCAGGTCGATCTTGCCGGCAAGAAATGCCCGCATGGTGAACTCGCCCGGTTCGGCCAGTCGAGCGCCCTGGGCGACCAGCGTTTCCAGCACATGCTCCAGCAGGGGAGGACTTCCGAGGGTATGGATTTCGGCTGCCGGCTGTCCCGTATAGCTTCGAGCAGTCGGCCAGAAATACACGTCGGCCGGCAGCGGAGCGAGGGGCGGGATGTGCAATTCCGTCGTGATCGCCGCGGTCCCGCGAGCCTTATCAAGACATCCTTCCGGGAGCATGCCTTGGAGGCACGCCCCGCTCTCGGGACCGCTCATTCGCACAATACCCCGAGGGGCGCCGCCAGGGGCGGAGGCGATGGCGGCGATCGTATCGTCCAAGGGGTGGATCATAACGCCGAAGACCGGCCAAGCGATCAACGTTTCCGTTTTGGTCGGGGCGGCCGTCCGGAGGATTTCTGCGAATTGCCGCCTCGAGTCGTCGGGGGCGATTTGGCCGCCACGGGGCTTGGGCTGCCGCCCTTGGGCTTCTTCGGGAGAAGCTTCTTCTCGGCCACGCCCCAGATGCTCGACGCGATGAAATACAGGCAGAGTCCGCTGGCCACCTTGAAGAACATGAAGCCCATGAAGACCATCATGAAGGTCATCACCTTCTGCTGCATCTTCGCCTGCTCGTCCATGGCCGGAGGCATGAACATCTTCTGCTGGATGATGAACAGGGCGATCGTGACCAGAGGCAGGGCGTTGAAGTAGGGCCCCAGGTAGAACATGCCATTCCCCGTATTGAAGGCCCCCCATCCGATGCTGTCCCAAAAACTCCCCCAATAGAACAGCATGTCCGGCGCCGCCAGATTCGAGCACCAACGGACCCCGGCTCCCAAGAGGGATGCGCCTCGCAGTTCAACGTCGACCGTCAGGGCTCGGTAAAGCCCGATGAAGATCGGCAATTGAATGAAGACGGGCAAACAGCCGCTGAGCGGATTGTAGTTATGCTTGCGGAACAGTTCCTGCTGGGCGTGGCGAAGGGCCTCGGGATCCTTCTTGTACTTCTCCGAGATCGCCTTCAACTCCGGTTGGAGTTCCTGCATCTTCTGCGCCCCGAGGGCCTGCTTGCGGCTGAGGGGGAACATACACGAGCGGACCAGCACCGTCAGCAGGATGATGGCCAGACCGTAGTTGAAAACCAGGTAGCTTTCGAAGAAATGCAGCACGTGCTGCATGGGAATCGCCACGTACCAGAACCAACCGTAGTATACGGAGTCACGCAACCCGTATTCCTGCAAAAGGGGCGGGCGTTTGGGGCCCGTGAACACGTGGAAGGTGTGGGTGAGAGGCTCGGCGCCCGGTTCGAGTTTGGTGAGAACGGAAACCAGCCGGCAGGAAGTATCCGTTACTTTGGGGAGTTTCTTATTGTGGGCCCCAACCCGGATCGGATGGGCACGCGAGAACCAGGGGGCCGCATCGTCGCCTCGTTGAGGAATAAGGACCGACGAGAAATACTGGGCGTCGACGCCCATGTAGGTGAGGTGGGCTTCTTCGGGAAGCTTCAATGTTCCTAAATTGTCGACGCCGATGTCGCTGCATCGCAGCACCGAGGGCGTGTTCCCATTGAGCGACAGGAGCACATCGCGAAGCCCGTACGCGCTCCATCCGGGCCCCACCTTGATGGCATACCAATCGCCTTCGGTCGGCAGCCCGGTTGGGCCATCCAGTTGATAGGCCAGCTTGCGCGCCTCTTCACCCACATTGCGGACCGAAATCTCCAGCACCAGGTGATAGGCCGGATAATCGGGGTCGCCGGCACCCTCGGGCGAGGCCTCGGCAAGGCGGTAGGTCTTGGTCCATTCCAGCCCGGAATTCCGGCGACGGAAGACGACCTCGCTCTCGGTGCTCGACACGAGTTCCCAGTCCGCCTTGCGAAGCGAAACGCCGTCCAATTCGGCGTTCACCAGGGGATCGCGAGGGATGATCTCTTCCGTGCGGTCTTTCCGGAGTTCTTTGTACTTGTCCTCACTCAGGTCGGGCAGTTTCGCTTCGCCAAGTTGGTGGAGGGTCACGAGGAAGGACAGAGGATCGTCGCCCTCGGGACGAATGACCGACACGGGATAGCGGCCGAGTTGGACCTGCAAGGTCACGCTCTCCTCGCCCCGCTTCACCTCGACGGAAACGATCTGGTCCGGACGAGTCGCCACGAGGGCCAGTTCAAGGGAACGATGATCTTTGACGGGTTCCCCCCCAACCGACATGATCACGTCGCCCGGCTTCATGCCGGCCGCCGCCGCAGGAGTTCCCGCTCCAACGACCTGCACGACGCACTCGGTTGCCTCTGGATCCGAATCAACCAGAACGTGTCCCAGGTATCCCGAGCGTTTTTCGATATCCGGATATTTCGGGTTGCTCAACTCCGTTCGCACGACGGCCGCGCCCTTCGTCGTCAGCGTAACCAACATGCGATAGGGGCCTGCGGAATCCACCGATCCAAGCGACACGTACTGACGGGGCCAATCGACCTCGTCGTCGGACTCCTCCACCATGTCGGGCACTTTGTCGGTGGCCTCGTCTTCGGAGGGCGCGACATCCTCGTTGTCGACCAGGCCCTTGTCGTCAGGCTGGTCCGCGGCCTGCTCGGCCTGCGCGGCCGGCTTGTCCTGCTTCTCCGGCTCCTGCCCGTTCCTCATCAGATAGCTTTGGAGCAACAGAATGCCAATGGAGAGCGTTACAAACAGCAGGACGCGCTCAAACATTCTGTCGTTAGGCCGCTGGTCGTCCATCACACGTTCCTGTTTCGGCCGAACCGAAATCGCGAGGTTAGTTGGCTCGTATCCCGAATCATGGAGCAGGCTGGAGCACCAGTCCCACTCCTCCAAGGCCCTAGACACCGGTCGGCAAAGATCTTGCCCCCCCTATTGTAAGGAGAGGCAGTCAGGGCTGGCCTTGTTTCGGAGTTAATCCCACCCGAGCAGCTAAGCACCGAGCGCAATCTAATAACTCTACCGTCTGTTCATTCGACTCGGTAGGCGGGGTCTTGATTTCCGTGCAAAGATATTGTGCGGAAAAGGAGAGCCAGAGGCTCTCTGGATGGCCATTCTGAACGGCAGCCGTTCTCCTAAGGCATTTCTGTAAAACACATTAGGCACGCGAACCGGAGTTGGCTAGAAGGTGGCCGCCACGGCACCGATCAACGACCGTCACGGAGCCGGTCTCCCAGAAAGTTGTCGAGTTCCGGAATCGGGTAGATCTTTTCGATCGTCTTCTCGAAGGGATACTCGACCCGGTGGAAGGTGACCCGGCCATCGTGCAGAATCGCATAGCAGGCACGGGGATCCCCGTCCCGTGGTTGCCCAACGGACCCCACGTTGACCATGACCTTCTCCGCACCGAGGACGAACTCGTAGTTCAACTCGTCAGGGCTGTAGAACTGGTAGTCCTCCGTGAAGACGCCCGGCACATGGGTGTGACCCTGGAAGGCGCAACGATCGATCAGCGCGAATATCTTCTCCATCTTGCGCCGATTATAAATATCTTCGGGAAATACGTACTCATTCAGAGGGTTTCGTGCGGAACCGTGAACGAAGATGCAGTCTCCGTCTTTGTGACTTCGAGGCCGTTCCCCAAGAAATTCCCAGCGGCGGACGCCATCCTGGGAACCGGGGGAGTAGTTTTCCAGTTGAGAACGGGTCCAGAAGATCGCCCGCTCCGCCCCTGTATTGAACCCCTCAGGGTCGAAGAGGGCTCCCTGATCGTGATTTCCCAGAAGGCAGACATCGGCCTTCATCACTTCATCGATGCACTCACGAGGGTTCGGTCCGTACCCAACCACATCGCCGAGGCAGTAAATCTCGGTTGCCCCCTGCTCGCGGATATGGGCCAGGACCGCCTGCAAGGCCTCGATGTTGCTGTGGATGTCGCTGATCAGCGCTCGTTTCAAGGCTTGCCTCGCAAAGACCGATTTCCGCAATTGTCAAAACCGTTTAACAGTCTATTGTTCCGAAAAACAAGGGTCAAGTCGAGGTCCCCCCTTGCGGGCAGCGTCAAGACCAGCCAAGTTGGAAACGGACTGTTTCATGAAGCTTACCCCACCGGAGGCGTCTTGCCCATTTCGGCTTCCCGCCGCCAGGGAACGTCGCCGCACCCCCCCCCGAAAAGTGGAGCCTCCACCCTTATATCGGTTCGAGGCCCCCACCGTCTCGCAAGATCTCGTAAACCATTACCCAGCGAATCCCAACCGGGCTGTCTTTCCGGCGGGGAACGACAGACGACTACTCCTCACCAGGGGGGGCAATGAGAATTCTAGCTATCGAGACTACCGAGAGGATCGGAAGTATCGCGGTTGCCGATCGTGGAGATCTGGTTGCCGAAGTTCGCCTGCCAGACACACTGCGAAGTGCCCAGTCGCTCGCCCCAGGCATCCAAAACTTGCTGGAAGACGTCGGGTGGACACCACGGGATGTGGACCTTGTGGCCGTCACCGTCGGACCGGGATCGTTCACCGGCCTGCGCATCGGGATCGGAACGGCCAAGGTCTTCGCCTACGCCGTGGGGGCGGAAGTTCTCGGCGTCGACACCCACGAAGTGATGGCCTATGCCTGCCCCGACCATGTGGATCGCCTGTCGGTCGTCGTGGACGCCCAACGCGGACAAGTGGTCGCCCGTTCATTCCAACGCAACGGTTCCGGCGAACTGGTCGCCAACGGCGAGGGAGAACTGCTCGACGTGGAACGCTGGTGCGAGTCGCTAACCCCGGGAACATGTGTGACCGGGCCGCTGCTCCGCCGCCTCGCCGACCGCCTTCCTTCGGACTGCAAGCCCCTGGCTTCCGACCTCTGGGCCCCGTCCGCCCGGGCCGTGGCCCTCCTGGCCGACCGCCAGCACCGGGCGGGACGGCGCGACGACCTCTGGCAGTTGATGCCGGTCTATTCCCGTCCCAGTGCGGCGGAAGAGAAACGCCGGGCCCGTTGATTCCATGACGAAGCCGATGGCCCCTTAGCAGCCCGTTGAACAAGTAGGTCACCGCTCGACAGTTCAGGAACCGTGCGGCGCCCGATACCTACCAACGCGGCTCGCGCCGCGTTTTTCAACGGGCTGTTAGCGCCAAGGTGGCGAAACACGCGTCTCACGACGTTCCGCAAGTTCTTCGCAGCTCGCGCAGGTAATCGATCGCTTCGTCCAAATCGGGAGCCGCCACGCCCACGGCGCGGCCATCTCTGTCGCATTCCGCCAAGAGGAGCAGTTCCTCGAAGTCGGGGGAACTTTCAAGCCGCCGGCGACTCCGCGCTCCGAGCGTTCCGTCGAGATAGGCGTGGGCTTCCATATGGTGGGCAATGAGCCACGCGGTTCGTTCGGTGACGAGGCCTTCCAGGGCCTCCAGGCCCGCCGCGGTGTGGTCACGGCGATCGATGGCCTTGCCCACATCGTGAAGGAGGGCCGCCAGAAGGAACTCCTCGTCATAAGGAAGTTCTTCCCGTGCCAGGTCGAAAACCTGCAGGCTGTGATACAACGCGTCGCCTTCCGGATGATACTCCCGGCTCTCTTTCACCCGTTCCAGCGGAAGGAGCAGCATTTCGCAGAGCTGCAACGGGTCGACACGGGACTGCTCCTCCAGCACGTCCTGATCGAGCGTCGCGTCGGGATATTCGCGGGCGAGGATCTGCTCCAGTTCGGCAATGCTGGCCCGCTCGATCGCCTTGCCCGTGATCGAACTCTTGAAAACGTAGTGCGCCTTGTCCGCCGAATAGACGGTCAATTCGAAGGGAAAACGATCGTCGACGTGGATGTGCGTGAACACCCGCTCCTCGCCATGCTTGCGAACGAGCTTCCGCTCAATCTCGTAGCACACGCCTTGTTCGTCGAGCACGGCCGCAACCGCCTCGATGCTGTCGGAGAAGACGTGGATGTCGATATCCGAGCCCTGGCGGATGTGCCCAGTCATCACGCTGCCGATCAGCCGCGGGCGAAAGGGCTTCAGGCTGCGCATCAAACGCAGAGCTTCCAAACGCATTTCCCTGAGGTTTGCGGTGCGGCGATCGCCTTCGTGAAGCCGGGCGAAGGCCTGGACCTGATCGCGAATCTCCCGATTGCTGGGCAGGTCGCGAGGTTTCACATCGCCCGAGCAGATTCGCCGCGCCGCTTTCAACTTGGCGCGGTAATATTCGGATTCCTCGCGGGTGTACATCAGCCTGGCAGCTTCCCAGGCGAGCTGACGACGAAGCTTGTCGTTGGCCATAGAGAGAGGTGGTCTGCTCGTTAACGGCCGAGCGTGCCGGGTCGAAAAGAAAGGAAGACGCCGGGAAAGGCCCCGACATCGTCAACGACCCAGTTTAACACGGCTGTGGTTTGTGACAAGCTCAAAGTGAGAGTGACAAGGCAGATCTTGCCTTTTTCCGCAACCGATTAGAATTAGGCAAGTGACCGGATCCAGTCCCCCCTTCCCGCACGGTTCCCTGCCATGTCACCCCAGGTCGAATCTTCCGCCGCCTTGATTACCGGCGCCGGACGCCGGCGTATCGGCAACGTTATCGCCAGGCTCCTGGCAGAAAAGGGCTACACCGTGGGCCTGCACTACCACCGTTCGGAAGGTGCGGCTCGGGAAACGGCGGCCGAGATCGAGTCGGCAGGCGGGGTCGCGGCCTGTTTTCAGGCCGATGTTTCCGACGAGGGACAGGTGGAACGCCTGTTTGACCAGTTCGCGAGCCGGTTCGGAAGACTCGACGTCCTGGTCACCACGGCCGCCATCTGGGAACCGTGTGACCTGGAAACGACCACGTCGGCGGACGTTCGACGTCATTTCGAAATCAACGCCCTGGGCACCTTCCTCTGCTGCCGCCGGGGTGGGCTGATCATGGCTGACCAAAATCACGGGGGCGCCATCGTGACCGTCGGCGATTGGGCCACGGCCCGTCCCTATCGCAACTACGCCGCCTACTTCGTGTCGAAGGGGACCATCCCCACCACGACTCGGATGCTGGCGGTCGAATTGGCTCACCGAAATCCCCGAGTCCGCGTCAACGCGATCCTTCCGGGCCCGGTCATGCTTCCCGACGACCTCACGGAAGACGAGAGACAACAGGTCGTGGCGGGAACCCTCTTGAAACGCGAGGGCTCGCCGGAAGCGGTTGCCCACACGGTTCTCTATCTTGTTGAAAACGACTACGTCACGGGCGTGTGCATTCCCGTGGACGGCGGACGTACAATCGCGGGAGGCGAGGGGGATCGAGCGAGCGAAGAGACCGCAGGCTGAACCGGATGTTGGTGATCGCTACGCAACTGGTTGGCACTGGCTGACAAGCAGCCTGTGGCATCCAAATTCCCAAGCATGAGCGAGCGTTGGCCTTGACTGAGCCTTAGATGAGTACTTCCTGGTAGACGAAGTCGATGGGGGCGACGAGATCTTTCGTGTTCGTGCCGGTGCTCCAGTAGGCCTTCACGGTCTCGAAGCCGGTCACCTGGTACAGCAAATCAAGGGTCGCGCCGTCCACGGCGGACATTTGGGCGGTGTCGCCCGACCCGTACAGGTAATCGTCCCCTGACGTGTCGTGCATCTTGGCGATGTCTGCTCCTCCGTTGACGGCCTCGGCATAGACCTCGTCAAAGGCCCTCACCGTAATGTCCATGGCCGCATCGTCGCGACTCCGGAAGATCGACTTGTGGCTCCTGCCACGGAATTCGTCGCGACCAGGCGAATCCTCCAACTGGGCGATGTCGTAGCCGGCCGTCGAGCGGGCCAGGACCTCGGTGAAGCCGTTGGCCGTTCGCACCAGTCCGCTGCCTGTCATGGACGCCGTTTCGTAGGAGGCCGTGAACAGGTCGTCGCCCGCCGTGTCGTAGAAGACGGCCAGGTCGTCGCCGCCGTAAAGAGCGGTGGCCTCGACGGTCTCGAATCCCTTGGCGCGAAAATAGAATCCCCATCCCCGGAGGAGGGCCAATTCCTCGCGGCCTTTGAACTTGTCGTCGTCCGGCGTGTCGAAGATCGTGGCCTCGTCGTTCCCGCCGTTCATACCGTAGGCATGAACCGAGCGGAATCCGTGAATCTCGTGCACGTAGCCTGGGCCTTCGTAGCTTACCTCGCTCAAGCCCGCCCAGAAGGTCTCATCTCCCGCCGAATCACGCATACTCACGGTGTCGTAGCCGCCGCCGCTGGACGCGTCGTTCGATTCGATGTCGTTGGCCGTGATCGTGAAGGCGGGGTCTCGCACCTCGCCCTCGGGAACGGACTCATGGTAGACGCCCCAGGTGGGATAGAGTTCCAAATACTCGTTCTTCGAGTTTCCCTGGAAGACAACGTCGTCCTGGCCTCCGGCGGCCTCGATCGTGATCTCTTCCGTGTTCAGTGCGGCGCCGTGAATGACCGTTTCGACAAGTTCTGCCTGGAATGGTTCCAGGTAGATGTCGCTGTCTGCGTCCGTACCGAGGATCTCCGCCGTATCGTGCCCATCGCCGCCGTCAAATTCCATGACGGTCGTGCTGGAGAAATCAACCTGGAAGTCGTCGCCGGTTGCCCAACCGGAAAGGCTGTCGATGTCGATTTGGGCCGCGTCGTCGCCGTCGCCGCCAATGACCTGGATCGAATCGCTCCCGGCCTCGCCGTCAAAGGTCGTGGTCACGAAGGCCGCGCTGTCAAAATCCAGTTCGTAGTCGACCCCGTGGATTTCGACTTCGTAGGGCGAGCCAATGGCCAACACGAGGTCGTCGTTTTCGTCCGTTCCGTAGACGGTCAACGTGTCGGTCCCGGGGTCCACAAGGTTGACCACGCGAACGGTCGGGTCGAAACGCAGGTCGCTGATCTGGACGTAGAAGCGTTCGCCGGCAACGGTTTCGGAATCCACGCGGGTCGACCCCGAATCGACTTCTTCGAGGTTCCCCTCGGAATCCTCCCGATAGAGCGTGAGATCGGGCGAACCCGCGTCTTCCAGTTCAAAGGTGACCAGTCCGTCGTGGGCAGTTTCGAAGCAGTACCACAACTGTTCGAGAATGGGTTCCTGGTCCGTCAATTCGACGTAGTCCACTTCTCCGAGATTCGTGGGCGCATCGTAGAGAGCGCTGGCCCCGAGAACGGTGCTGAACGAGGAAAGCTCGGACCAGAGAGAAACCTCCAGTTCCCAGGAGGCATCGTTCTGGTCGATGAGAAGAACATCGCCGTTGCTGCGGTAGCCCCGCAATACGGGCCCCGGTCCGTAGGTCATTCCGTAGACGTCGCTATAGCCCAGGTTCCCGACGGCCGTGTAGCCCGAATAGTCGGACGAAATGCTGATCAGATCCCCGCTGAAACAGGGCACGAACACGTTGCCGTCCTCATCGGAGGTCACGTCACCGGCCGACTCGTAGGAGCCCATGTTCACCAGGTAGTCAGCATTTGCTGTCTCGACATCCAACTCGTAAAGGTAGTTGCCCGCCGCGTAGCCGGGATAATCGTAGCCCGTGGCCAGCAAGGTCCCGTCGGCCGTGAATTCGAGGCCGTTGAGTCGAACGCCGGTGGTGTTCGTCCAGACCCAGCCGATCTGATCGGGAATCACATATCCGCCGGGATCATCGAAATCCACTTCCACCTGGTAGAGGATGCTCGTCCCAGCCGAGGACTCTCCGATGCCGTAAACCTGTCCCGTGGGAGAGATGGCGAGGTCGTAGAGCGGGATGGAGCTATACGAGAGCAGTCCGGTCTCGCCCGAGTCCAAGACGTCGGCGATCATCACGTGCCCGTTCAGATCGCTGACCAGGAAGCCGGACCAGTCCTCGTCGTAGGCCGCGGCAACGACGGGAGTCGAATCATCGACTTCTCCCGTATCGGCAGCCAGCATCCAGCGGGTCTCCAGCCCTTCCAGGGCGAGTCGCCGTTGTCGTCTTCGCTGCCTCCAACCCCTCTCATTTGCGCCAAACATTTCGGCTGCCTCTCAATCCAAACGTAAGGATATCCGCTGAGCATGAGTTCGCCCCATTCTCAGCCCATTTCCCAGAATTTCCACCCGGGTAGCACGTCGAGTCATATTGGATGGAACAGATGGCCGTAGGTTCCCCATTATTGTCAAAAAAGAAACGACAATCAAAGAAATACACTCCTCAGAGGGGCATTGCTTGCCTCCCCCCGCATTCGCTTGGACGCTCGGCCCCCGAAACCGGTTCCCGCCCCCACCTTTCAGGCGGGGAAAACAGGCCCATTTCAGTCGGAGTCGAACACGATCTGCTGAATCTTCGCCGCGTCCACATTGCGAGGAAGGACACTCTGCATCGCGGCCAGGGCGGCCGCTGCACCGGCCGCGATGCCGGTCGCCATGGCGATCACCTGCACTCGATAGGAAGCCATGGCCTCGTGGCTCCCGCTGATGCAACGCCCGGCCGTGAGCAGACCCTCGATGCCGCGCGGCAGGAGGCATCCGTAAGGAATGTCGTAGGGGCGACACTTGGGATCCTTGCCCAAAGGAGAATCCTTCGAAACGCCCTGGGCCTGGCCGATCCCGTCGGGGTTGTGGATGTCGATGCTGAACTTGGCCCTGCGAACAACGGCCGAAGCCGCACGCATGCCGCCGACAAGCTCCTTCACCGTAAGATAGTCATCCCCCAGAATCCTTCGTGTCTCCCGCACCCCAATCACGGCCGGCATTCCGGAAACGCATGCGTTCTGAAATCCCGGTGCGTTTTTGCGAAGGAATTCGACAATAGGCTCGACCTGGCGCCGGCCTTCCAGTTCGGCCTGGGTCAGGTCGCGCACCTTGGTCCCGTCCACATAATTCACCTGTGTGGCATTGATCACGCGCTGGTCGTCTCGATGCGAGGAATACGTTCGCACCTTGCCCACGTTCTTCGGAAGCTCACCGGCGGCATTCGCATCACGACAAAGTTCGTCCCATTTGCGGCCGTCGGGAAAGCGATAGCGATCTCGCCCACCGTGGGCCGCCATCGATTCGGCATGGTTCACGCCGGAGATGCGAAACATGATCGTCATTGGCTGAACGAGTCCGTCGGCCGACCAGGCGGGGCCGGCATCGCGGCCCTGTTCAAACTCCGCGCCGGCAGCCCAGGCCACGTCACCATCGCCCGTGGCATCAATCACGGTCCGGGCAGGGATGTCGACAAAGCCCTGTTTCGTCAGGAGCCTGGCGCCGGTCACACGATTTGCGTCGCGCAGCGGTTCGGCGATGGCCGCGTGGAGCAGGATGTCGACACCGACTTCCTCCAGCATGGCGGCATATTTCAAGTCCGCGAATTCATAGTCGACCTTGCGTCCGCCGAGCCGCTGCACGATCTGATCCACCCAGCGGCTCTCCACGTGGCCCATGAGCGGTCCAACCATGGCCTGAACGGCCATCCCGCCCAGGCGTCCGAAGCGTTCGGCAAGCAGGACTTTGGCCCCCTGCCTGCCCGCCATCAACGCGGCCGCGATCCCAGCCGGACCGCCACCGCACACCAGCACGTCAACTGCGGGCCAAACCTCGGCATGGAGATGTGCGGCCGGTTCGGTTTCGGCTCCCTGACAGGCTACGCCCGACAGACCCGCTACCGTTCCCAGGGCCAGTTGCTTGAAGCTGTCTCTACGACTGAGTCTCCGCATTTTCCCACCCGGTCAACGCATCGCTTTCTGCAGGGGGCATGCGTCCGAATCGACGTCTTGCCCCGATCGGTATTTCGCCAGAAGCCGCCGGGATTGCTCGGCAAGCATCCGGCGGACCTCGCGGCGTTTCCCCTTCACGCGGGGAATCTTCATATTATCGTAGGCCGTGGTGGCGTGACGCAACCAGGCAATCACGGCCGATTCGGCTCGCTTCTCGATCGGGATTCGCTGCGTCCGTGCCACGGTGCCGCTTCCGACCGGCGTGGCGTGGGTGGTGACGGCGTTGGCGAGGCGATCCGCCAACGTGGAGTAACGTGGTGCGAAAGCGAGAAAAGCCAGCACGGCCCCGCGAAAATCCTCCACGTAGACTTGCTGCTTTCGTTCTCGCCGGGCCGCATCGGCGGCTCGACGTTTCGCGTAGCTGGCCGTGCCCCGCTCTTTCTCCAAATCGCTTCGAATGGCCGCAATCCGCTCGGCGGGAGCCCAAACACCGAGAGAAAACGTTTTTCGCCCCTTTTTCTGTTGCACGGTCCATGTGGGCCCCGCCGCTTTCACTCGCCGGGTCAACGCCGCATCGCCGGGCGCAAGCAACTCCCAGCCGGATGGAACCGCCAAGGTTTGGCCATCGGCCAGTTGGACACAACGCGGTTGGGGGCAAGGAGCGACGATCCGTGTCTGCTCGGGCATGGAGAGAATCCTGGTTGTCTGCGGGGGGGACCTGCTCGTGCAGGTTGGTTCCTGAAAGACAGTGGTCCATTGTAAGACAGGTTGTGCGGACCTGCTACCGCGAGGGAAAGACGGGTCTGCCAGGATCTCATGGCGTCGTTAATTCTCGGCGGAGTCAGCAGTTAGCCAATAATTCTGCCACAGGTGGCTATTGTCCAGGCAGGCCAGGGCCATGACCGCTTCGGCGTTAGTCGCATCCCAGCGTTTTGCGGAGCCTTTGACCCGCGCAGTGGTCGTCTTGCATTGGGCTTCGATTGGGCCGGAGCCAATCTGCCATCCGCGAGCAAGGAACTGGGGATAGCGAATGATTTCGCGACGCTCGGACATGTAGCCGAGAAGACGATCCACGGTGACACGGCTCGAGCCAGTCGCCTTCGAGCGGCAGTCGACGGCCATCTGCCAGGCCGACGAGTAGCCTTCGTGCTTCAGTTTGTGCAGCATCTGGTCCGCCCATGCCGAACCGTCGGCATCGTTTTCAACAAACACGTCGCGACGCGCGGCATGGACGTATTCTGAGAGGTGGTAGAAATCCAATCCGATGTGGTCAACCGTGCCGTGCAGTTCCAATTGATTGCGTATCCAAGGGGCGCCATCTACGTTGGCGATCCGTTCGTCGGCTTCATTCAGTCCGACCGACTTGGCGTCTCGTGCCATCAAACGTCCCGCCGCCTCGTGATTGCCTCGTGTGACCGACACATGGCAATGGGATTGCGTTTCGTCGTAATGGGCCACCAGACGAAACTCTTTCCAAGCATTGTCGGAGCCTCGCTTGGCTCGTGCGAGAGGCTTATGTTTTCGCCCGCTGCGACGCCGCCGGTCGCGAACCTTCTGTCGTCGTGTCTTCTTTTCCTCGTCCGTAACCAAGGGAACCTTGACGCCATCGCAACTCACGTAAACCCTGGTTTTTCCAGTGTCTACGCGACAATCTTTCGCACTCCAATCAGGCTGTAGCGATCCTTGCTCCAAGAGGCGGAGTACCGCCTTGCCTTCTCCTTCCACCAATTGACGAATAGTCTCGGCGTTACTCGTGAGTTGAGCGGCTCGCTTCAGATTCTCGGAAGTCTTTCTGAAACTGGCCGATGATTGGTTCAACCGGCAGATCAACTCCTTTGCTCCTTGACTGACCGTGCATTCGGCTGCGTCCAGTAAGCAGTCGGTCAGCGTTGACGCACCATCTTCACAACAATGCCATCGAGTTCGACGCAAGCGAATCCGCCCGTTGATCGTCAGGACTGTGTAACGCTGTTTTCCCTTATTGCGTTTCCGCTTCCCCGTCGTCGGGCTGACCGGAGGGGGGAAAAGCGGCTTCTGCCGCATCGATCTTCAACTGCATCGCCTGCTCGAACGTCTTCTGCCTGAACTCAGCAAACAGGTCACGAACCTTCTCCTCGCTGTCGCGAATGATCCGACCTGCCGGCGCGTCGTCGACGGCGTTCGCTACGCCCTCCATGAGTATCTCCAACTCGGCTCGCATCTGACGCTTCAATGCCTCTCGGTCCATCTGGGGCGTATCCATTGCTATCCTCTCCGGGGTAAAAATGATGACCGCGCCTCCCCAATGAGCACGCGTTCGCCCATTTTACCTAGCTCTCGCAATTAGCGCCAGGGGAAATTGGCAGACCCGGAAAGACCGATGAAATTCCCATCAGAAACGTTGACGTGAGGGTGAAGGGGCGTCAGACTGTCGGCAAATGGCCGGGCCGAACGGGGTGGAAGCTCCCTCGTCGACCGACCGGGACGAAGCGGTATCTGTCAACAAGCCTCCACTCAGGTTGTCTGTGCCATGGCCAAGTTCCCCCATCTTCCGTACCACGGATGCAATTGCTGCACCGTTTCCCGGCGTTGCTTCGTCGCCTCGTCGATCGCGGCCTTTACCGCCACGTCGTTTCTCTCCGTCGACGCGGAAGAAGCGTCGTCGGACGCCCCTCTGGACGAGCCGATCGAGTTGGGCACGCTGCGGCCGGCCCCCAAGGTGCGAATCCGCGAGGTCATTCTTCGCCGGGAAACGCCCTACTGGCTCGGCTGGCCGGGAACCTCCTACGACCTGGCCGGACACCGCCAGGAGTACGAGGCCGCCTTCCAAGCCGTAGCCAAGAGCACCGGAATCGCCCTGGAGATGGAGCCGGAGCCGATCGAGAAGCAGGAGAATTTCGCCCCCTGGGTCGCCAGAGCCAAGGCCGACGGGGTGGATGCCGTCTTGATCCACCTGCAACATATCCACTGCTGGCCGTGGCTCACGCCGGCCATCGATGCGGGGATTCCACTGATCGTCTGGGCTCCCATCGGCACGGCCTTCACCCAGCACGTTCGCAGAATCTCGCGGCTGCCCAAGGTCCACGTGATCTCGTCCCTCGACACGGAGGCGGTCGAACAGGCCTTCCGCATGGTTCGCGCCAAGGGGCAGTTCGAAGAAACGCGGTTGCTCGTCGTCAGGGGCAACGAGCGCAAGGAGGCCGTGCTGGAACGGCTCGGCACGAAAGTGCGTTACATCCCTCGCGACAATCTCCACGAACTCTTCAACCGCATGCCGGTGACCGACGAGGCCCGCCAGATCGCCAAGACGGTGGTGGCAAACGCCGAAAGGGTGGTCGAACCCGACGAACAGGACCTGCTCAACGCCGCGCGAGCGTTCCTCACGGCAAAGCGGATCTGCCGCGACGAGAAGTCCAACGCCATGACCACCGACTGCCTGGGGATGGTTTCGTCGCGTGTCGTGCCGACCCCGCCCTGCATGGCCGTTTCCATGTTTCAGGACGGCGGCGTGACCTACGGCTGTGAGGCCGACGTGTTCGGCGCCATGTCGCTCATGCTGACGAGCTACCTGTTCGACAAGCCCGGATTCATGAACGATCCCGTCCCGGAAACGGTGGAGAACCTGCTCCTGGCGGCCCATTGCGTCTGCGGCACACGCATCGATGGTTTCGACAAGCCCCAGGAACGTCATCGCTTGCGGTCCCACTCCGAGTCGGACCTGGGAGTGGCCATGCAGGTGCTCTGGAAGGAGGATCGACCGGTCACGCTCGTCCGTTTCAACAACCCCAACGAACTGATTCTCGACACGGGCGTGGTCGTGGGCAACCAGGACACACCGCCTGCCGGCGGGTGCCGCACCGACGTGAAGATCAAAATGGACCGCGTGGAAGATGCACGCGACGTGCTGGGGTTCCATCAGGTTGTTTTTGCCGGCAATCACCGGCGCGACGTGGAGAACTTCTGCCAGATGTGGGGAATCAAGGTCATCCATTCGCCGGAAAAGGCTCCGCAGGAGGACGAGGCATGAAACGATCCACGACATTTCCGAGCCTTGTGGTAGCACTTGTGGCAATGGGACCGGCATGGGCCGACACTGAGCTTCGCTCCCCCGGCTTCCCTCCGTCACGTGTCGCCGACGACGGCTCGATCGTCGAGCCCTGGGGGGCCCTTCGGCTGGTCTTGGCAGGCAACGAAGGCGGCATGACCGCGCCACCTGCCGAAAAGCCCCCGATGCCTATGGCAGTCACCTGCGGTCACGCCGGCCCCGTTGTGATGAGCCAGGCGGCCTACCGGGCGCCGATCTGGCCTGCCGGTGTCGATGTGCTTGAAGCCACGCTGACCAACAAGAGCGACGAGCCGGCCAAGGTGGAACTCGAACTCATGGTGCCGGAAGCAATGCAGGTTGGGGAGACAACCGGCTCGATTGAGGGCAGGCCGTCGTTGACGTTACCCGCCGGAATGCAACCGATCCGCGAAGAACGCGAGTGGGGCTGCACGGGCGGCGTTTCGGCCCTGCCCGGCTGGGCCAAGCCCAACGTGCCGTGCGATCCGGCGTTCCGAAACATCGCGGCAGGCATGGGAAGCGTGCCGATCACGTATCGGTTTGCCGTCGAGCCGGGCTCGAAGCGAACGGTCGTGCTCGGCTTCTGCGAGAGCCATCACCCCACCGCCGGCCTGCGCCCGATGGTCGTGCAGGTGGAAGGGACCGAAGACCGAGTCGTCGATCCGATTGCCGTCTGGGGACGACACGGCCCCGGAGTGGTCCGATTCGAGGCGGCCGACGCCAACGCCGATGGCCGCCTTCAGGTCACCGTGGCTCCCCATCCCCAAGCCCGGGATCGCAATCCGATTCTCAACGTCCTCTGGATCTTCAATCCGACCGCGAGTGGGGACGTCGAGCGACTCCTTGCCGGCGAGATGAACGACCAGGCGCAGAGGTACGTGGACGTGGGCGGGGAGAACGACCAGTTGCTCTACAAGTCCGGCAATCTCCGCTACGCCCTGCAACTCGGGCCGGAGGAGCGAAAGGAGTTCTTCCTCCTGCTTCGCAGTCCGGGGTGCCGTTACCTTCCTGATCCTTCCCAGGGCCTCTGGAATCCGGCATCACTTCGCAAAGCGGCCGCCGACGTTTGGAGAGACCGCTGGGAAGAACCGGCCCCCCAGGAATAGACGGTTCCAGCAGTCGGGCCTTTACGGTTTGGCTGTGACCCGAAGGGCAATATCGTCGGAGAAGACGGGCGACGTCAAATCGATCGTGCCACCAGCGTGTTCGATGGTGTCATCCTTTTCGGGAAGGCCGTTCTTGGTACTGATCCACACCGTTCGATACTTGCCGGCCGGGAGGTCCAGTTTCACGATCGCCGTTACATCCGTGAGCCGGTGGTCTTCGATGTTCTTCGGCTTCTTGGGCAACGGGGTGTGCAGGTAGACGGCGTAGGCCTTGCCCGGATTGGCAAGAACATAGGAGGTCAGTTCGGGCGACGTGCTCTTGACCACGCCCTCCCGAGGTTTCATGTCAACGAAATTGAGCTGGCGGAAGAAGTCCTTAAGGACACCGAGTTGCTTGCGAAGAGCCGCGCTACCGCCCCCCGGTGACTTGTAGTCGAGCAGGGTGCCGCCGGGATGCCCCGGTGTGAAGGAGTAGTCGAGATTGTTGTAGAGGGCTCCACCCGCCAGCAGAAACGCCCACGCCTCCGTGCGGTAGAGAAGATCGTCTTTTCCGCGGAACCCCGTCTCGTTTTCGCCGATGACCCGAGCCAGATCGTAGTTCATGGCAACCACGTCGGGCGGCACGCAGTAGTGGAAGTTGAAGATCGAGATGCCCGGGTGGGGATCCTGCACGAAAGCCTTGCCGTTGGCCACGTTTCGCGATATCAGATGCCGATGGGGGAAGTCCTTTTCCGCATCGACAATCTCGTCGGCAATGCGGTGCTGCCACGGGAGGGTGACGCCGTGGAAATAGGGTTCGTTGCAGATCTCGTAGTAGAGATTGTCGAACGACTTCAACTCGGCAACGATCTTGCGAACGAAAGCCAGTTGGACCTTGGTGAGATCGTCATGCTTGAGGGCAAACACTTCCTCGCGCGGACAGGTTCCCACCCCGTTGACGTTGTTCAGCGAATTGAGAGGACAAACCTGCCAGAGTTCGTCCTTGTACATGGTGCAGAAGAGGTTCATCTCGACGACGATCCCTCGCTCCTGGGCCGCCGTCATAAAATCGTGAAGCCGCACGAAGTAGGCGGGGTCCCATTTCGTCAGGTCGAACTTGTTTCCACCGTCCTCGTATCCGGGTTGATCGCTTCGAGCCCAGGGACAGATATACTGGAGCGGCTTGGGCGCCAGGGAATTGTCGGTGATGCCGAAGGAACCGGGGATCTCCCGATAGACGCCGGAAAAGGTGCGCGTGTGATTCAAGCCGTCCGCAGCAAGGGCATCCAGGTAGCGGAGGAAATCGAAGTCCAGGTTCAGCAACGCCCCGTAGTGCTCGCCGGAAGTCACAAGAACTGTCGGTTGGTCGCGCCACAGAAAATAGCGAGGATTGGTCGGGTAAAGCGAAATCGGCTCCCATGATGGGACTGCCGCGGTCTCGTCCTCGGCCAGAACGCTCGGCAAGTTGAAGTTCCCTAGCGGCAGAAGAACCGCCCACCAGGCAACTGCGACCAAGAGCGTGTGCCAGGTGCTCTTGGCGTGAGAGGAGGTGGAGGTTCGGAAGGAAGCCGGGCGTACCATGGTTGTGTCGCTCTTCGGTGAGGGGGGCGCATTGATGCCGACGATTCGCGCCGATGCTCCTGCACAAGGGGCACCGGCCAGGCGAGCCTGCGAGGAAAGCCCCGTTCCTCGGCAACGCGAGACTCAACAAGAGGAGATAGACCGCAAATCGTTCCGCGATGCCCCGTGCCATATTGTAATTGGGCACGAGGGCGCATCAAATAGACCGGACACCCCCCTTGGCGGGATTTGTAACCTCCAGCACCCCGCCGAATGCAAAGAAAACCGCTTCAATGAATGGCCATCCAGTAGATCCACGTGAAAAACGTGACGATACCGACAAACAACGCTATCGCTCGCGCGTTTTCCAGCCATTGGTTCCGGCGGTTCCGGCGACGGACTTTCGCTAGTCGCGCATGGTCCCGTTCCGCCTGATCGGAACGAAGTTGAGCTCGGTATCGCTCGGCCTCGGTCTGGGTGAGAATTCGAGAAGATCGGTGCGGTGAGGTCATGGTTGAGCCTCCCCCAACCTGGACAAAAAGACTGTTTTCCTGGACTTGCTTCTACTGAGATGTAGCATTTCAGAGGCCCCCTGGCCAATGAAACGTCCAACCGCCCCCCCTCACCAGAAGGGACGCGTGGGCTCGGGGCATCGGCAGGCCAGGCAGACTGGCCAAAAACCGTGACTAAACGGAAAGTAACGCATCTGTGGGTGTCCATCGCAGCCCACCTTCCCCACTCCAACAGGGGGCACCTCCGAATGTTTCCCGCGAACCTAAGCATTCTGCTTATCGAAGACGATCCAGAGGATGCCGATCTCTTTCTGGCCGTGCTGGAAGAGTCGGAAGTGAGCGCGAAAGTCCACCGGGAAGGCCTTCTGAGTCTGGGGCTGCGTCGACTCCAAAGCGAATCGTTCGATCTTGTGTTTCTCGACCTGAGCTTGCCCGACAGTTGGGGGATGAAAACGCTGCATCGCCTCCAGGAGGCTTCGCCGGACGTGCCCGTCGTGGTCATGACGGGGGCCACTATGGACGGGGTTGCGGAGTCGGCCAGGGAGGAGGGAGTTGCAGCTTGCCTTTTCAAACACGACTTGAACGCAGCCACTCTGAAAGGCGTTCTTTCGGAAATTGTCAATGAACGGGACAAGGAAAGCGAGTGAATCACACTTCCTGCCCAGAGGGGTATGGCCCCGCCTCTCAGGATTCGGTAAACTTCCAGCGGCAGCGTTCAGTATTGCTGGTCTCGGGGGAAGAGGCGCGAGCAAGCCGCGCAGACGTGGCGTGGCGAGTGAGTCACACAGGGCGGTAGGGCCGCCGTAGCCCCCGTCCGGCTTTGGCAAGGGAGGATCCGTAATGACTTCGATTCTCGTGGTAGACGATTCGGCTGTGGACCGGCGTCTGGTGGGCGAGTTGCTGGAGCGAAGGTTCGAATGTTCGGTCGACTACGCGGTCAATGGACTGGAGGCGATGGCACGCATGAAGGGCGTCGCTCCAGACCTTGTCGTAACCGATCTGACCATGCCGGAAATGAACGGTTTGGAACTGGTGACCGAGGTTCGCAAGCATTTCCCGGCAACCCCCGTCATCCTCATGACGGCATACGGAAGCGAAACGTTGTCGATTGAGGCCCTTGAGAAGGGCGCGGCCAGCTACGTCCCCAAGTCGCGTTTGGCCGACAAACTTCCGGATACGGCCAAGGAAGTCCTCACACTCGCCAGGGCCGACCGCTGCCATGCCAAGCTGATCACCTGCCTCGACGAGTGCCGATTCACGTTTACGCTGGACAACGACCCGTCCCTGGTGGATCCCTTGGTCGATCTCATTCAACAAATGGTAAGCGGGATGGAACTCGTCGATTTCACAGGCAGGCTCCAGGTGGGAGTGGCGGTGAAGGAGGCCGTTCTCAATGCAATCTTCCACGGGAACCTCGAAATCACCAAGGAACAGGTACAGGAAGTCGAGCACGAGTTGATTCAGGAGGGAGACCTGAGTCTTGTCGAGCGACGAGCAACGGAAGCGCCTTACTGCCATCGGCGAGTTCATGTGGAGGTCCAGATCACTCCCAAGGAAGCAAGATTCCTGATCCGCGACGATGGCAGCGGCTTCGATCTGAGCGAAGTTCCCGATCTTAACGAACCGGGCGCCCTCGAGCCGGTGGGACGACGAGGTCTGTCCCTGATCCAGACCTTCATGGACGAGGTGCTCTACAACGAGAAGGGCAACGAGGTCCGTCTGGTCAAGCGAGCGGTCGACTTGTAACGATTTTGCCCGTTCGATCCGTTAGGGGGCAAGTTCGCCCCCTCGGGCGGCCGGCAAGACGACTAGAACCGTCACATCGTCCTTCTCGTATTGAGAAGAACGCTCGCTCCATCGCCCCATTCGCGGAAATCTCAGCTAGACTGGGAGAAGATGGTTTCTTCACGCTATCTTCGGGCTCTCACGCATGATTTCCATGGATTCTCCCTCCAGCATTCGATTCACCCCCCTCCGAATCGCACTCGCCTTGCCTCTGGTGGTTCTCCTGCTGGTCGCGGTCTTCGTTCCCCCGCCGCTTTCGATCCGCGGCCCCGGGTTGCTGGCGGTGCTGAACTTCGCCCACTTCTCGTTCGCGGCGGTGGCGTGCTGGTTCCTTACACGGCGGATGGAATGGCCCGGCTGGGTCGCCTTTGGCACCGTGGTGGCCGCGGCAGCCATGTGTGAAATTGTCCAGGGCTACACGGGGCGCTGCCCCGCCATGAGCGACTTCCTTCGCGGGCTGTTCGGCGCCTCGGTCGGACTGGTCGGTCCGTGGCTGCTTCGACCTTCCGTTCCCGCCGCACGCTGGATCACCGGGGCCGTCGCCATTGCTGCTGTTTCGGCCTGGCCGGTCAGCGAACTTCTGTTCGCCGCGGCCAGCCTTTGCCTTCGCGCCACGTAGGAGCGAGGGAGGAAGGAACTCGGCTCCAGCCCCTCCCTCGTTACCCGCGCACTTTTATCGGCGGACCCGAGCGTTGCCTTGCCAGATGCTCCAGACCTGCTCTTCGTCGGCGGGCTGCGCGTAGTCGGTGAGGAAGGTGGTGGCCAGGGCCCCGCTTGCCCACCCGAACTGGATCCACTTCTCCGGCTCCCAGCCTCGCAGGATGGCATACAGCATCCCGCCGACGAAACCATCGCCGCCACCGATGCGATCCAGGACCTGGATTTCTCGCGGTTCGACCACATGCCAGTCCGAGCCCTCGGCCATGATCGCGCCCCAGAAATGGCAATTCGTGCTGACCACTTGCCGCAGGGTGGTGGCAAACACGTCCGTGTTCGGGAAGGCTTCCTTGGCCCGATTGATCATGACCTTGAAACTCTCGATCTTGGCGGCAAGGTCCTTGCCGCCGGCCTCCGGGCCCTCGATTCCCAGGCAAAGCTGGAAATCCTCTTCGTTCCCCACGAGAATGTCTGAGACTCCGGCGATCTCCTTGAAGATGCCGTGAAGTTCGTCTTCGCGATTCTCCCAGAAAGAGGCCCGGTGATTGAGGTCGAAGGAGATCCGCGTGCCGTGTTTCTTGGCGGCTCGGGCAAGTTCCAGGCAGAAGGTTCCCGTCTCGGGAGAAAGGGCCGCGATCAAGCCCGAGAGGTGGACAATTTGAACTCCCTCCGCGCCGAAAATGCGTTCGAGATCGAAGTCCTTGACATTCAAGGTCCGGCCAATTTCACCGGCGCGGTCGTTATGGACGCGGGGACCGCGAGAGCCATGACCGCTGTCGGCAATATTGAACTGGTGCCGATAACCCCAGGGGCCCCCCTGTTCGACTTCCTTCCCCTCGTAGGCCATGTGGCGACTGGCCAGATTGTCCTGAATGAAGCGTGCGACGGGGCTCCCCTTCACAAACGTAGTCAGGATCTTAACCGGAAGCCCCAGGTAGGAGGCAATGCTCGCAACATTGGACTCCGCGCTCGTTGCTTGCATCATGAAGGAGTTGCTGGCATGCACGGGCTGCCCCCCTACGGGCGTGAGACGGACCCCCATGCTGGTCGGAATGACTAGGGAATAGGAATAGTCCTTGCGGAGGTCAATGCCCATGGAAATCTCCTCGACATGCAGGTGAAATCGCGCGATCCTCGCGGGGAAACCAGACAGCCACTTGATTTGCAATAGCCGCTCCAACCGGAGAGCCCGCTGGGCCACCTTCCCCCGCCAAATTCACTCAGAAAGCGACTATTAGAGCGGATAAGCCGGGATTCAACAAGGGGACGGCGAGTGCGGAAAGCGTCCCTCTTCTAGATATCTTTGCGTTCAATGGGAAAATAACCGCGTGATGAAACTGCCGGATCGAGGCCCCACCAGCGCTGCTTGAAGGCACAAAACCCTACCGATTCCAGTTAACCGCCCACGGAACGCCAGCCAGGCGAACTCGTCTCAGACGATGGCGAGCCATCGCTGCTCGGAGCCGAGGCGGCAGGGGACGCGTCTTGCGAACCGGCAACCACCTCTCCCGCCACATCCACTTCGAGCGTCTGGCCACCACCAATATCGGTCTGAATCCGGACCTTACCCTCGATCTTCCCCGGCACGGTTCCCGCGCGGAAGGTAATGGCAAGAAGGTGGACACTTGCCGACTTCCCTAGCTTCACCGAAGAGTCCAGGGCAAAGCGACCATCGGGACCTTCCACGCTGAGAACCTGAAAGCTCTCCTGCCCCTGAACCACAATTCGTGCCGTTGCCTCTCGCCCCGGACGAACCAGTCCGAAATTCAAGGGCGAAGGACGCACGGTCACAGCGGGTGCCACCACCCCCTCGACCGGAACGAGCACTCGCCGCGCGTTGGGATTCTGGTCGTTCGTCAACAGGGTGATATGGCGGCGGATATAGCCTGCCGGCGCATTAGGCTTCAAGGTGAAGGCCAACTGATACGTTGCCTGATCGGAGGTGGTCGAAACGGTTTTGATCGCCACATCGATCGATTCATCGGCTCGTTCGCAACCCGTGATCTTCCAATCCGGATTCCCGGCATGGCGAAGATCGATCACCTTGGTCACGCCTTTTCCTTCCGTAACCTGGCCAAACTGAACGCTTCCCGGCTCCAAGACCACATCCGTCCGGATGTAGGAATGAACGTGCAGTTGGACCTCGGCGGGAAAGGGTTTGTCAAGAACAACGCGAATCGTCGCGTCCTTCTTGCCGGTGAACTGGCGGGTGTTCAGGGTCGCCACCACCTGCGACTTCTCGTGCGTCTTGAGAGAAGGTTCGGTCACCTTTACGGATGTGCAGCGGCAACTTGAAGAGATACTCTTCACGTGGACATCTTCGAGATAAATATTCTCGAAGTTGAAGCGGTACTCGGCCACTGACCCCCGGGCAACCATGCCGAAATCGTGGGTCGTCTGGTCGAACATCGCCTTGGCCCAGTCCGTGGCCATGGCTTCTGGGGCGACACCCAGAGTAAGAACGATGAACACCAGGGTTGCCCAAGAGCTAATCCAAACCTCGCTCGGAATCCGTTCTTTGCGGAACACTTCTCCGTGTCTCCCAGAGGGTCGCTTGATTGAATCAAGAGTTGCACGGCGACGATCGGCTGCCTGCCGATCGCTTATTCTATCGCGACGACTCAAAAAACCGCGTAGTGGTCATGCAAACACCAACCAAAACGCGTAGCTTACCCGAGCCAGCCCGAGGAAGCAACGGACATTTCCACACACACTCCCCCGCGAGTGAGGGGGAGCGAAATCACTCGCCCCTGCTCTCGGAGAAAGAGGAAATTGACCGCTGATGGGGCGTTTGACATACTGTGGAGCGCTGTATTCTCTCCCCCTGCCCATTTCAAGAGATCCACAACCGCCGAGTTCAGGGAGCCCAGACCATGTCCCATGCCTTCAATCGTCGCCAGTTTCTCGCCGCCTCCGCCGCCACG
Source organism: Thermoguttaceae bacterium (assembly GCA_963674575.2). GTDB lineage: Bacteria > Planctomycetota > Planctomycetia > Pirellulales > Thermoguttaceae > JAAYAY01. The sequence goes on along the minus strand of CAXXQT010000002.1, from coordinate 1,951,758 downwards.
GCGGGGATGTTGGCAGCCGGACAACTTCACGCGGCCCCCTTCAAGACCAAGCTGAAGAAATCCCTGATCGGCAAGCCAAACGAAAAGACCCTTGCCGCGTGGAAGGCGGCCGGTTTCGACGGCATTGAGGTTTCCCGTCAATGGGACATTCCCCTGGAGCAGGCCGCCAAGGCCAAGGCGTTAGCCGAATCGCTCTCGATGGAAATTCACTCGCTATTGTTCGGCTGGGCCTCTTTTAACAGCCCTGACGCGGACGTGGTTGCCAAGAACGTTGCGCAGGTCGAACAGGCCCTGGCCACCACCGGGGCCTACGGCGCCAGCGCCCTGCTGCTGGTCCCCTGCAAACTCGTTTCGAAAATCAAAGTTCCGCAACCCTGGGATTTCGACATCGAATTTGACGAAAAAACGTCCCATGTGACACGGGTCGTGGCCGGCGACAACGCCCCCTATGCCGACTACATCGCCGAGCAGAACCGGGCCACCGATGCGTCGCGCAAGGCCGTGGAAGCCTTGATTCCGGCAGCCGAGAAGGCCGGCGTGATCATTGCCCTGGAGAATGTGTGGAACAATTTCTGGGTCAAGCCCAAGCTCGCTGCCAACTTCATCGCCTCCTTCGACAGCCCCTGGGTGAAGGCCTACTACGACATCGGCAATCACGTCAAGTACGCCAAGCCCGAAGCATGGCTGAAGGCTTTGGGCGACCTGATCGTCAAGATTCACGTGAAAGATTTCCACATTGACCGGTCCATGCCGCGCGGCGGAGCGTTTGTCGACATCCGCGACGGCGACGTGGATTGGCCCTCGGTACGCCGATGCATTGATGAGATCGGCTACAACGGCTACATGACGATCGAGGGAAGCGGTCGACTCTCTCTCGAAGAAAAAAGCAAACGACTCGACGCCATCATCGCCGGCGAGTAGACATCGCGCGGCACAACGGTGGTTTTCTGTTTGAAATTGCCCCACCTGGAGAACTCCCATGATTCGTTTGATTCGTGCTGGCCTGATACTTCTGTCGCTCGTGTTGCTCACCAGTTCCTGCCTGGCCGTCGATCCCGTGGAGGTTCCGGAAGGTGCGATTCGCGCGGGAATCATCGGGCTGACCACGTCCCACGTGGACGCCTTCTCGAAGGCGATCAATAATCCCAACGCGGAAGGCCCGATCGCCGACGTGGTAGTCACGGCGGCCTATCCCGGCGGTATGCCCGACAATCCGAGCAGCGTTGGCCGCGTGGAAGGCTTCACGCAGAAGTTGCGGGACCGAGGCATCACGATCTACGACACGATCGAAGAGATGCTGCCACACGTGGACGTGATTCTGCTGGAAAGCGTGGACGGACGTCCGCACCTGGAACAGGCCAAGCCGGTGATCGCCGCCGGCAAACCCCTGTTCGTCGACAAGCCGATGGCGGCCTCCCTGGCCGACGTCCTGGAGATCTTCCGCCTGGCCGAAGAGGCCAAGGTGCCCTGTTTCTCCAGTTCGTCCCTCCGCTATTCTTCCGCGTTCCAGGAGATGCGCAACGCCAGCCCCGTCGGTGAGATCCGCGGATGCGACGCCTACAGCCCGTGCAGCCTCGAAGAGCACCATCCCGACCTTTTCTGGTACGGCGTTCACGGCTGTGAAATTCTGTTCACGATCATGGGACCGGGATGTGAAACCGTTTCCTGCACGGCCACTGAGGGAACCCACTTCGTGGTGGGCACCTGGAGCGGCGGCCGGGTCGGCACCTTCCGTGGCATCCGCGACGGTAAGTCGGGCTACGGCGCCACCGTCTTCGGATCCAAGGGCATCCAGTCGGGCGGCAAATACGACGGCTACCTGCCGCTGGTCGTGGAGATCTGCCAGTTCTTCAAGACCGGCAAGGCCCCGGTCGCCAAGGAGGAAACCATCGAACTGTTCGCCTTCATGGCCGGCGCTGATGAAAGCAAGCGTCTGGGCGGCAAGCCGGTATCCATCGCCGCAATGATCGAAAAGGCTGAACGTTTCAATGCCGAACGCCGCAATAAGGAAAAGTAACTGCAACAATAACTATGGCTAGCATCACAATCGAAGTGTGGGACGCCACCGGCAACAAGAAGCAATTGGTCGAATTGCCGGCGGACGCGGCCGTTGATCGCGTCATTGCGGTTCTGGTGGAAAAACTCAACATGCCCCAGTTCAGTCCCGACGGGCAGATGATGAGTTATAAATTTCAGCACCGTGCCAGCGGACGGCAACTTCTCGATGAGGAGACGCTCGCCGGGGCCGGTGTGCAAAACGGCGACGTGGTCCGACTCTTACCCGAGATCACGGCGGGTAGGTCCGGTGCAAAACGCGTGGGGCGTGCGACGGATCGGACAGGTGGGAAACGGGATACACACAGGCTGGGGTAACGGCTTTGACCGATGAACTGAAATTGGGCGACCCGTCAGAATCCGACCGCTTTTCGCGTTTTGACCTGATCGGGTGGTGGGAGCAGACCAGGCTATCCGAGGCCAAGGTCCTGCTGGTAGGCGTTGGCGCCCTCGGGAATGAGGTGCTCAAGAACCTCGCGCTCCTCGGCGTCGGCCACGTGGTCGTCGTGGATCTCGACACGGTCGAGAACTCCAATCTCTCCCGCTCGGTCCTGTTCCGGGAGGAGGATTGCGGCCGCAGCAAGGCCGAGGCCGGCGCCGAGCGGGCCCGAGAAATCTACCCCGACATACGCGTGCAACCCATCGTGGCCAACGCCGTCTTCGACCTGGGCCTGGGCCTCTATCGCTGGGCGGACGTGATCCTCGGCGGGCTCGACAATCGGGAGGCCCGCGTGGCGATCAACCGCGCGGCAGCCCGCACGGGCAAGGTCTGGATCGACGGGGCCATCGAGCGTCTGGACGGCGTGGCACGGGTCTTCGATCCGGCCTGTGGACCGTGTTACGAATGCACGATGAACGCCGTCGATTGGAAGATGCTGGAGGCCCGGCGAAGTTGCGCCCTTCTGTCTCGCAAGGAGATGGAACAGGGCAAGGTTCCCACAACGCCCACCACGGCCTCGATCATCGCGGCGGTCCAATGCCAGGAGGCGGTCAAGTATCTCCACGGACTCGACGTTCTCGACGGCCGAGGCTTCGTGTTTGAGGGGATCTACCACCAAAGCCACGTCGTCGCCTACACCCGCAAGGAGGACTGCCCCTCCCACGAGCCCGACCACCCCGTCGAAGTTCTATCCTCGACCACGACGGGAACGACGGTCCGAGATTTCCTCGCCCGTGTGCGAGCCGATCTGGGCCCGGATGCCGTGCTCGAAACCAACAGTGATCTGCTGGCCTCGCTCCATTGTCCGTCGTGCGACGTGACCGAGGAGATTTGGACGTCGCTAGGAAGGGTTACGGAGACCGCGGCGCGTTGTCCCGAATGCGGCGCCGATCGGGTCCCCCAATTGGTCCACACGCTGGACGACCGGATCTCGTGCCTCGACCGGACATTGGCCGAAATCGGCGTTCCGCCCTGGGATGTCCTTGCCGGCAGGGCGGGCCTTGAACAACGTTACTATGAACTGGCCGGGGATCGCGAGAGCGTACTCGGAACCGCAATGCCGGCTGAGCCAGGTTAGGAGGTAGGGTGCGTCTCGACGCACCGAGCGTTATCATTGACGTGCCAATCGGTGCGTCAAGACGCACCCTACGCACTGGAGCCCATATGAAGTGATTACTCGTGGGAGCAGACGGGACAGATCGCAATGCAAGATCAACCGAAACCCGACATTCGACAGCTTGGCGAGCGGGAACTCCCGGAGGGCAAGTTCCCGGCCCAGGCAGATCGGTTTCGCGTGTTCCTCGATCCGGAGGTGCACGCGTCGATTCAGGAACACGCCCGGCGGGATCTTTCCGTGGAAATCGGCGGGGTCCTGGTGGGCAACTGGGAGCAAGACGCCGGGGGCCCCTTTGTGGCCGTTCGCCACGTCATTCGCAGCGAATTGGCCGCAAGCGGAGCGGGCGAGTTGACCTTCACCCATGACGCCTGGGCGGAGATCCACAAGGTGATGGACGCCGACCACGCGGACGCCAAAATCGTTGGCTGGTACCACACCCATCCCGATTTCGGGATCTTCCTGTCGGAACGGGACCAGTTCATTCACGAGCACTTCTTCGGCGACCCCGGCCAGATCGCCTACGTGGTGGATCCAGTGCGGAAGCAGGAGGGCATGTTCGTCTGGCGGGGCGGGCAACCGGTCCTTTGTCAGCACTACTGGGTCGGCGACGACGTCCGCACCTTGCCCGAGCCTCCCGAGAGCGGCTATCGCCCTGCCGTCAGCGCCGGCGAAGAACCGGAACTCGTGGTCCAGCCTTCCGCCCCCGCCGCCAACCAGTGGCTCTTACTCGGCCTTCTGGGCGTGTTGTTCTTTTTAATTGGCTACCTGCTTGCCGATCGGATGCGCGCCTGGGAACGGCAGCGAATCGTGGATGGCGTGGTCGCCCACTTCGGCACGATGCGGGTCCTCCGTCCGGGCTTGAAGCAGAACCTCGAGATCGTCGCCCAGGAACTGCAAAGGCAAGGAGACGAGTTGGAAGCCCTCCGTCCCAAGAACGCGGAAGACGTGGCCAACCTGTCGCAGGCGGAAGTGGATCGTTGGAACCAGCGGCTCGCAGAAACGCGGGCCGCGCTGCGGCAGATCAAAGCCGTGTATTGCCTCGACGAGATGGAATCGGCTGCCCTGGCCCGGCTGCTGGGCGAAGAGTTTGCACGCCTTCGCGGAGGACTGGGCCCGCCTGTTCCGCCCGAAACCCCGCCTGCCGACAAGCCGGCGTCTGCAGACACGACCCCAGCGCCGGCTTCCCCTGCGTCCTCGCCCGCCCCGTTGCCCCCCTCATCGGACAAGGAGAGCGAGTAATCGTCCCAGACGCCATGTCTCAGTCCCAGAATCCGATTCGGCTCGACAACAACGATCTCCACTCCCCGTCGGTGGAGTCCTACCTGGAAATGCGCCGCGCCATGCGGCAAAACGCGGATGAAATGGGCGCCCAACCGCTGGCCATCCGCGTGATCTATTCGAGTTGGTTCTACCTGGCCATCGCCGGGGCTCTGGGAGCGTTCTGCGGTTGGATATTCATGGAACCGTTCATTGACGACAACGACCTCGATCCCGGCGCGGCTGGCATTCTGCTGTTTCCCGTGGTCGCTGGTTGTGTGGGCTTGTTCCTGGGGGCGGCGGAAGGCCTCATGTGCCGGAATCTCTCCCGCGCGGCCATTTCGGGAGTGGTCGGCCTTGGAATCGGATTCGCAGGCGCGTTGATTCTGGATTATCCCACCAACTGGCTTTTCGGGCTCATGCTGTTCGCCGCCGCCCTGGCCGCAGGGTCGCGAGGGGAGCCGGGAGGATTCTCGTTCCTACTCCTGCTCATGGGCCGAACGGCGGCGTGGGCCATCGCCTCGGTGCCCGCCGGACTTGGCCAGGGGATCGCCCTCCGCGAAAAGAAGGTCATCATCAACGGAGCAGTGGGGGCCGTGCTGGGCGGACTGCTGGGAGGCTTTCTTTTTGACCCCATCGCCTATGTATTTCCGGAGGCGGACGGTCAGGCCGCCCTCAGCCGCGGTGTCGGCTTCGTCATGATCGGGCTTCTGGTCGGGCTCTTCGTGGGCCTGGTCGAGGGCTGGACGAAGACCGCCTGGCTCTACATGCAGGCCGGCCCGCTCGCCGGCAAACAGTTCGTCATCCATCGCGACACCACGGTCCTCGGCAGCGCCCCCAAGGCCGATATCTACCTGTTCAAAGACGCCGCCATCGAGCCCCGACACGCGGTGATTTTCAACCGCGGTGGACGTTTCGAATTGGAGGACTGCGGGACCGGAGAGGGCACGTACGTGAATCAAATGCCCATTCAACGTCACGTCCTCAGAACCGGCGATCAGATTATGCTGGGAAGCACTGTTTTACAGTTCATCATCCGGGAGTCCTCTTAAGACGATGCCAAGCTTGGAAGTGTGGTTGGATCAAGACCTGCTTCTTGGCGAAAAGACGAGAGATCAAGAACAGCATCCGCACCAGCCCCACGAAAGTCCAACCTTCATGATCGTTGCCTGTCCCAATTGTCGCACGAAGATCACGGCTCCTGACCATGCCGCGGGAAGAAAGGCGAAGTGCCCCAGTTGCGGCGCCATCATGATGCTGCCCGCCCCGGTTCACGACGCCGAGACATTCGACCACGGGTTGCAGTCTTCCCCGTCCGCCAGCGGTCCTCTTTCGGCCCCCATGGGCAGTGGAATTTCGGATCTGCTCGACGAAACCGACGAGATGTACTCGCTGCAGACGAGCCCGGCATCGGGGCCGCAATCGCCATCCAACCCCTTCGGCCAGGGCGTCCAGCCCTCGATGGTGGATCCCGGCCTCCCACGGCGTCCCTGCCCGGCGTGCGGCGAGATGATCATCATGTCGGCTCTGAAGTGCGACTATTGCGGGGAACTCCTCGACCCGGGACTGAAGAGGAGATCGCGGCGCGGCGGAGGCGGGTTGGACGAGGAGTTCACGGGCCTCGACTGGGTGCTCGCCCTGCTCCTGACCGGAATCGGTTGCATCATCGGCGTGATTTGGACCATTGAAGGCAAACCCAAGGGTCCCAAGATGCTGGGGATCTGCCTCGTCGTGGCCGTCCTGAAGAATAGTCTCATCTTTCTCGCGTTGCTTGCCGGCGGGTAGTCGGGCAGGCGGATTCCCGGATACAAGACAACCATGTCGACCATCGTAACCTGCCCTTGCGGCGCAAAAGTTCGCGTGCCCACTCCGATCAACGGTCGGGCCTTCCGCTGCCCGTCCTGCAAAGAGGCCTTTGCGCTGACGTCCGACGGATTTGCCCTTCACGCCCGGTTGCTGTCCCCGAAGGAACAGGGCGCCGCCTGCCCCATCTGCCAGACCCGGATCGCTCCCGAGGACCCGGTGATCGTGTGTCCCGATTGTGAACAACTTCATCACCGCGAATGCTGGATCGAGGTAGCCGGCTGCGGCTCTTACGGATGCCGCCAGGCGCCGGTGGTGGAGAAGGCGGCTCCCGAGGGGCCTGTCACGTCGGCCTGGGGCGATACCAAAAAATGCCCCGCCTGCGGGGCGGAGATCAAGTCCATCGCCCTGAAGTGCCGGTTCTGCCGGACGAATTTCGGCACGGTGAATCCTCTCACGGCTCGCGAACTCCGCGAGCGAGCCGACTTGGACGAGGCGTCGCAACTCATGAAGATCACCGTGGTTGGCTTGTTCATCGCCAGCCTGTTTGGCTGTTTCGCGCCGCTGGTGGTGATCATTGGCCTGTGTGCTCTGGGGCCCCGATGGCGACTCCTGAAGAAGTTGGGCCCCATCTACGTCGTCCTTGCATATTCCGCGCTCGGCTTGTCGCTGTTATACTCGGGCATAATGCTGATCGTCATGATTCTGTGACGGGTGGTGGGAAACTTGCCCGTTCCGTTCGTTTCTTCACTGGGCTCGGCGGAAATGACTTTGCCGCTTCACAATTCGTTTCCCCGCCCCGCCGAGCCACGCGACGTGGGAGCGGCCTGCCCCCATTGCCAACGTCCGATCGACCCCTCCGACCGGGTCGTCGCCTGCTCTGCCTGCGGCGCCGTCCATCACGAGCCCTGCTGGATGGCCCACGACGGATGCGGAACCTACGAATGCGCCCCCCAGCGTCGCGTCCTTTCCGTGGGCCAGAAGGCCGAAATCCAGATCACTGACGCTGACCTGGTCACCGCTCACCCTCTGCCCAAGACGGCCTCGCCCTCCGCAGCGGGATTCTCCCCAACTCCCCTCTCCTCGCACGCAGCTGGCGGCCCGTCGGGCCAGACAAACCGGCTGGCCGTGGTCGCGTTGCTTGTGGCCGTCGCCGGGATTCTGCTGGTTGGGTTCGTCACCGGAATCGTGGCCATGATCATGGCCGCCTTCGCCCTGGGACAAATTCAGCGATCGGGCCAACGAGGCGCCGTCTGGGGCCTGCTGGCTATGCTTCTTGGACTGGTCGACACAGTGGGATGGATCGTGTTGCTGTCGCTGCTGTTTTCGAGGCCGGACTCGACCGTGGCCTTGGATGATTTCCCGCTGGAACCACCCAACCTGGATAACGTTCAACCTTCCATCGCGCGGGCCATGCGGGCGAACGTCCTCATTAAATCTTCGTTTCCCGTGACTGGCCAGGCGATCGGTTCCGGCGTGATTGTGAGCCAACACGACGGGGAAACGCTGATCGTCACGAACCGCCACGTGGTCGACGCTCGATTCCATGATCGCGGGGCGTCCGACGAGATACCGAAGACCGAGTTGACCGTCCAGGCCCTCCGACAACTGCCAGTGGCAGCTCGCGTTGTGTGGGTGGCTCCCGACGGAATCGACGTGGCGGTCGTATCCGCCCCGATCCACTCCGAGAACGCGGAAGCGGCCCCATGGAACGACTCGCCGCCGCCGGCCATGGGCGACGACGTGTTCTCCATCGGCAATCCCCAGGGTCTCGGCTGGAGCCACACGAAGGGAAGCGTCTCGCAGATTCGCAGTCGCCGCTACGGTTCCCGCGAGATCGCGTTGATTCAAACCGATACGGCCATCAACCCGGGAAACAGCGGCGGAGGTCTTTATGACAAGGACGGCAACCTCGTCGGCATCAACACCTGGACGAACGACAAGCGGATGAGCGAAGGCCTGAGTTTCGCCCTCTCCTTTGCGTCGGTCGTGGAACTGGCCCCCCCCTTTGTGCAAGACCGGTAACGCATGAGTTCCGTTCGATTGCGACGACTTCAGGCTGATTTCGAGAAGCTCTCGGCGTACGCGCAGCGTCACCCGCGAGTGCGTCTTGTGCAGGTGGAGGGGACTCCGCCGGAGAAGTACCAGGTGGAGTTTCAGTTGCGAAGCCTTCGCCAGGATGGCGAGCAGTTCACTTTCATCGACCGGCACCTGGTGGAGATTTTTCTGCCACGCGATTATCCGCGGATGGCGCCCCAATGCCGGATGCTGACGCCTGTCTTCCATCCGAATATCGCCCCCCATGCCATCTGCATCGGCGACCATTGGAATGCCGGGGAACCCCTGTGGTCCATGGTGATGCGGATCGGTGAAATGCTAGCCTTTCAGAGCTACAACACGAAGAGTCCGCTGAACGGCGAGGCAGCCCGCTGGGTCGACAAGAACGTCGACAAGCTGCCTCTGGACCGCGTTCCCCTCTATGTCGACCAACCGGACCAGCCGAGCCCGGCGGCGCCGGCGGGCAGTCAGGTTCCGACCGCTCGGGTGGTGCGTCCGGCCAGTCGCCAGGCGTCTCCTGCACAGAGAGCGGCGGGAGCCGCTCCCACGGCACGGGTCGTGAAGAAGCCGACGGCCCCCGCGACGCCAACGGGCGCGGTTCCCACAGCTCGGGTCGTGAAGCCCGCTCCCAAACCGGCCGCTCCGCCAAAGCCGCCCCCTGCCTCGGGCGGCGCAGCGCCGCCAACGGTTACTTGCAAGTGCCCCGGTTGCGGAGCTACCTACCAGGTTCCCGCCTCGATGGGCGGCAAGAACGCGCGGTGCAAGCAATGCCGCACGATCATCACGATTCCGTCTCGGTAAGATCCGATGCCCGACGTGAAGGCCTTATCGCCCGTCCGGTTCCGGCGGCACCGTTTCATGCTCATGCTGGCGAGTGTCCTCGTCGCCTCCGCCTTCATCTTCCGGGTGCCGAGCCACGATCGCGTGGAACTGGTCGGACTGGCGAACCTGCCCATGCCAAGCCTGTGCATGTCGAAGAGTCTCTGGGGGATCGAATGTCCGGGCTGCGGGCTCACGCGCAGTTTGCTGTGTTTCTTTCACGGTGATTTCGAGGCCTCGCTCGCCTTGCACCGAATCGGCTGGGTCGTGGCCGTAGCCGTAATCCTCCAGTTCCCGTACCGCATTACGGCCCTGGTCCGGAAGGAAGACCACCCGCTCGGAACCTGGTTCCCAAAGGTGTTTGGCCGAGTGCTGATCTTCCTGCTTCTGGGCAACTGGATCGTAGGGCTTGTTCTCTGACTGCTTCAATGCCCCATCTTGGGTGGCTGTCCCGAACCTCGCCAACCCCGCTCGCGCAAGTCGAGGAAGACGTAGCGATAAAGAAGGCCCGTTAGAATCAACCCGCCGCCAACAACCGTCCACCAATCGGCGGCAATCCCCCAGATCAGAAAGGTCCAAAGCGGCATCAGAACCGGTTCAATCAGGCCGATCGAGACAGCTTCCTGGGCTCGAATCGACCGCAAGCCCCGGATGAGCAGCAGGTAGGGAACGGCCATTTGCAGCGTCCCGAAGGCTGCAAGCACAAGCAGTTGGAACGGCGAGGGCCACAGCCCGAAATAGACCACCAGGGGGAACATGGCGGCCGCGGCAATGGCATGATTCAAGGCCACCAGCCAGGAGGCGTTTTCGGCGTTGAGCTTGCCCATGAAGAACACGACTCCGCCGTAGGTGATTCCGGACGCCACCCCGCAAGCGATCCCCGCCAGGTTCTGCCCCGGATGGCTGGCAATTTCGCAGGCCAGGATGACGCCCACGCCGGCCATTCCGAAGGCCAGGGGAATCAAGTCGCGTCGGACCACCGGTTCGCGAAAGATCACCACGGAAAAGAGGAACACCCACCAGGGCGACGCCGCCTGCAGCCAGATGGCGTTGGCGGGCGTGGTGAGAATGATCGCGCTCAGGTAGGTCACGTTCATCAACGTGAAACAAACACCCAGCGGAACGAGCAGCGGGCGAAATCGGGGCCGGCGCACCGTAGGCAGCAGAACCAGGGCGGCAAATGCGGCCCGCCAGAAGGCCAGCATCAGCCCCCGCTGCGTCGCCGGCCAGTCGTCGAAGACCGGCGCCCGGGCGAACAGCCCGCACGAACTCCACATGAGCGCCGCCCCGAGCACGTAGAGGCGTCCGGCAAGCCGGCTCGGGTGCGAGTGGTGCGATGGAACATCCATGGAAAGCGATGCCCGGTTGCGGCAATTCTACAAACTCTGCTGCTCTGTGCGGGCGATAATCTCTTCCTGGAGTTCCGGTCCCACGTCGTTGAAGTAGTCGCTGTAGCCGGCCACGCGGACGATCAGGTTGCGGTGTTCTTCCGGGGCCTCCTGGGCGCGGCGGAGGGTGGCCGCATCGACCACGTTGAACTGGATGTGGTGTCCGTCCATGCGGAAATAGCTCCGCACGAGACTGACCAGCCGATCGAGCCCTTCGCCCTGGAGCATGTTGGGCGTGAACTTCATGTTCAACAGGGTGCCACCCGTCCGGGCATGGTCGATCCGGGCAGCCGACTTCAGGACGGCAGTCGGCCCGTTCGTATCGGCGCCCTGACTGGGCGAGATGCCTTCGGAGACGGGGCCCCCGGCCTTGCGTCCGTTGGCCGTCGCTCCGAGAACCGAACCGAAATAGATGTGCACCGTCGTGGGCAGAAGGTTCACACGGTACTGGCCGCCCTTCGTATTGGGACGCCCGTTGAGCGACTCGTAATAGGCCTCAAAAGCCGCCTCGGCAATATCGTCGGCCCGCGGATCGTCGTTGCCGTATCGGGGCGACTTGTTAACGAGCCGTTGGCGAAGTTCCTCCTGCCCCTCAAAATTGCCCGCCATGGCGGTGAGCAGTTCCGGAAGGGAAATCGATCCCTCCTCGAAGCAATGGTGCTTGATCGCGGCAAGCGAGTCGGTCAGCGTTCCCATGCCGACTCCCTGAATGTAGGTCGGATTGTAGCGAGCGCCCCCGTCGTGGTAGTCCTTGCCCCGAGCCACGCAGTCGTCCATAAGCAACGACATGTAGGGGGCTGGCATCCGCTCGGCAAACAAGCGTTCGATGACATTGTTGCCGGCAATTTTGACGTCGAGAAAATGCTTCAGTTGCCGCCGGTACGCGGCCTCTATCTCGTCGTAGGTCGCGAACTGATCGGCGGCTCCTGTGGCCGGGCCGAGACGTTCGCCCGTCGCGGGATCGACGCCGTTGTTGAGGGCCAGTTCCAGGACTTTTGGCCAGTTGTAATAACCGGTGAGCGTGCAGCTTTCCTTGCCAAAGGCGCTGATCGTCACGCAGCCGCTCGGACCTCCGCTTCGGCCGTCGGCCATCGTCTTGCCGTCATGGAGCATCTCCTTGACGATCACGTCGGAATTGAACATCGAAGGCTGGCCGAGGCCCGTCCGCGCCACCTCGCAAGCATGCCGAAGGAAACGATCGGGATTCCGCTTGCTGATCTGGATGCAGGAACTCGGCTGGGTAAGCTGCATCTCCTTAACGACGTCGAGGATCAGATAGCTCAGTTCGTTCACCGCGTCGCTACCGTCCGGTGTCACACCGCCCACGTTGATCAAGGCGAAATCCGTGTACGTCCCGCTCTGTTCTTCGGTGATTCCGACCTTGGGCGGGGCCGGCTGATTGTTGAACTTGACCCAGAAGCACTGGAGAAGCTCCTTCGCCTCCTCGGGAGTGAGCGTTCCCGCTTCGATTTCCCGGAGATAGAAGGGCAGCAAGTGCTGATCGAGTCGACCGGGGTTGAAGGAGTCCCACGTGTTCAGTTCCGTGATCACGCCGAGATGGACGAACCAGTAGGCCTGAAGGGCCTCGTGGAAGGTTCGGGGCGCATGGGCCGGCACACGCTCGCACACCTCGGCGATTTTCAGCAGTTCCGCCTTTCGCGTGGCATCCTCTTCCTCGTCGGCCAGGCGGCGTGCAACGACGGCGTGGCGCTCGGCCTGGAGAATGATGGCGTCGCACGCGATCGCCATGGCCTTGTATTCTTCATTCTTGCCGTAGGCCGCCGGATCGTTCAGGAAGTCGAGTTCCCCCTGGCGCCGGACGATCTCTTCCTTCACTTCCAGGAAGCCACGGTGGTAGATCTTGTCGTCGAGGATGGCGTGGCCCGGGGCACGCTGCTCCATGAACTCGGTGAAGACTCCTGCGTCGAAGGCCTTCTGCCAGGGCTCGGTCATGAGCGAGAACAGTTGGTCACGCAACGTCCGCCCTTGCCAGAAGGGGATGATCTCGTTGCGATAGACGTCGATCGCCTCCGGACTCACCCGAAAGGGCGTGCGGCGCCGACGATCCAGAACTTCGAGGTCTTCGACCGAGTGGCAACACAACTCGGGGTAAGTCGGAGTGGCCTTGGGGGCCGGACCGCGTTCTCCCACAATCAACTCGCCCGGTTTGATGCAGATCGTCTTGTTTCGCATCAAGTAGGCGAACGACATGGCCCGGCAGACGGGCGTCGAAACCTGGCCGGGCACGGGGCCCTTGTAGAAGGCGGTGATCAGTTCGGCCCGTTGGGTGGACACATAGGGCCGCGTTTCCACGCTCTGTTGGCGGAGTTGCCTGACTCGTTCGTTCATCGTTTTTCTACCCGTCGATCTTGACTTGAAGCCCAAAGTCGGCCAGCCGGTTCGCCAGAGTTTCCATCCGCTCACAAGTCGGGGGTTTGGCCTGCCAAAGGGTGTAGGAGCGGGCCAGCCGGGCCGCCTTGGCGTGCATCGCCTCATTGTACGGCAGCAGGTCAAGACGGTCGACGCCGTCCAGGCCCGCGGCGAAACGTCCGGTCGCCTCCAGGTTCTCCTCGGAATCGTTGAGCCCCGGAATGACCGGCACACGGAGGATCATTGGCTTGCCCAACTGGGCAAGCCGGCGGATGTTTTCCAGAATCTGTTCGTTGGAAACACCCGTCAAACGTTCATGAGCCACGGAGTCCATGTGCTTCAGATCGCACAGAAACAGGTCCACGTTGCCCAGGAGCCCTTCAAGAACCGCCCACGGGGCGTGACACGTCGTATCCAGGACCGTATGAAGGCGTCGCCGGCGGCACTCGGCGGTCAGGGCGGTCGTGAACTCCGGCTGCATTAAGGGCTCGCCGCCCGAAATCGTCGCGCCGCCCCCCGACTCGTCGAAGAAGAGGAGGTCCCGCTCCAACTCGGCGACAATCTCAGCAACACGAACCTCGCGCCCCACAATCTCCCGTGCACCGGCCGCGCATGCGTCCAGGCAATCTCCGCAGACAACGCAACGTTCTGCATCAGTGACCGCCACGTTGTCGCGGCACTGGATGGCGTCCCGGGAGCACTGCTGCATGCAACGCCCACAACCCCGACAACGACTGACCCGCAAGGAGGGTTCCGGCGATTGCTGCCAGCTCTCCGGATTGTGGCACCAAAGGCAACGCAAGGGGCAACCTTTGAGGAAAACCGTGGTGCGGATCCCCGGTCCGTCGTGGACGGCATAACGCTTGACATCGAAAATGATACCGGTCACGTCGCCGTTGGCGGTGTGCGAAGAGGCGAATTCAGGAAGCTCGGGGTGATCGATCATTCGCGTTCAAATCGTTTGGCCCCGGCACGCCAGGTGGAGCTTGGCAACCCAGGGGCGAGAAAAAGACGTCAGCGTCGCAACTTGGCTGGATCAACCTTCGGGTAGGCGTCCCACCGTGCGGAGGAGTAGGTTTCGACCTGCCCGTTGGGTGAGCGGACGACGAAGGCGGCGGTTCCCTCGGCTGCGTCGATTACTTTGAGGCCGGCTTTGGGTCCCAAAACGCTCACAGCCGAAGCCAGAACGTCGGCGGTCATCGCATCGGAAGCAATCACGGTCACGCTACTGTGGTCCGTCAAACCGATGCCGGTCCTCGGATCCACGAGGTGGGAATAACGCTTGCCGTCGATTTCCACGAACTGCCACGAATCGCCGGAAGTGGCAATGGCCGTGTTCGAGATGGAAAGGAACACGCTGGGACGGGCGTTCAGTTCGAGGGCAGCCACGCCGATAACCCATCCGGGGCGGTTCGGCGGGGCGTCGCCCAGCACAATATCGCCCCCCGCGTCGATCAGGGCCACGCGAATCCCGTGCTCGGCGATCGTCTTCAGGGCCTCGTCCAGCGCGTAGCCCTTGGCAATCCCGCCCAGATCAATCCACATTTCTGGCCGGGTCAGCCGTACCGTATGCTTGGACTCGTCCAATTCGATCGCTTCGTAGCCGACGGCCTTTCGGGCTTGGGCAATCCGCTCGGGCGAGGGAAGCTGCTCCTGGCGACGAGCCCTGCGCCACAACCGGACGACCGGACCAATCGTCACGTCGAAGGCCCCGTCCGTATCCCTGGAAAGCTGCTTGGCACGGACCAGGACTCGCCAAAGGTCGTTTCCCACGTGCACGGCCTCTCCCGACCCCGACGTGGCGGATAGTTGCCGCACCTCGCTGGTAGGGTCGTAGTCGCTCATAACGCCGTTCAGTTCCCGAAACCTGGCAAGGGCAGCATCGGCCGCCGCCTTGGCCACTCCTTCGTTCTCGGCATAGAGGACGATCCGTATGGGAACGGCCATTTCGATCCCCGTGAACTCGTACCGAGTGGGATTGGCGTCCGCCCCAGCCAGGACGGTTGTAAGGAGCAGGGCTATCGAAAGGAGATTCGTCATCTTGTCACTCACGAGCGAATATGGGAATTGGCCGATAGAGATTCAGCTTACTTCTTTCCTAGCTTCACTCGCAACCTCGCTTCGAAGCGGGAGAGAGCGGGCCATCTTGAGGAAAAGGCATGAGTCTGAGCAAGTTTGTCGTGTTTCCCCCTTTCCCCAATGCTCACGGAACTCATCGCCGACAATACCTACCAAGTGAGGTTAAACTGTTAAGGGATGGACTGCCGGTCCGCAGAAAGAGCCAGCACCCCCACTAGATAGCGGCGTGCTACAGTCCTTGGGGTGTGCCTGGCGGGAGAGGCACAACCGAACAAGATTCGGTTCTCAAAAGGGAACGCTTGAAAACTTGTGTCTGACTTCCTGCCAAGATTTGCAGACGCCCTTCCCAGACATTAGAATGCCAACTTAATACTAGAGACGCACCCGAGTTAGGGAAGCACAACAAGGACGCCAATCTCCGTCCTCATGGTTGTCCGATTGGGCCTTCGTGTTGCAACCAACCCCTTCGAGGCCCGCGATGAATTGCTCCCACCACTCTCCCGTCCAACTCAGCCCACATGCCTGCTTTTTCCGCAGGTCCCGCCTACTGGAAACACCGTGACCATTCAGTGTCGTACGCTCCTCGCAGAGCGCCGTATTCACGAAAGGAGAGGAAATCCTCGATGACTCGCAAACTAACCAGGTTGTTTTTGCTGTGGCTCGTCGGCGCGACGTTCGTTGGCTTCTCGACGTTCTCCGTTGCGTCTGCGGACGAGGAGAGCGACCTCGGCTTCGATCCGACTGCAGAGCTTTCGGTGAAATGGATTCCTGAGGCCTATGAGGTCGTGGGCGCCAAGGCTGACGACGAGGCCAGCATGCGGAAGTATAAGGAAAAGATTGTCAGTTCGGACTTGGCTTTCGACATGGTTCCCATCCCGGGCGGCACCTTCACGATGGGCAGCCCCGAGGATGAGGAAGACCGCAACGAGGACGAGGGGCCCCAGGTCGAGGTGAAGATCGAGCCCTTCTGGATGATGTCCACGGAAGTGACTTGGGATCTCTACGATTTCTGGTCTCAGAAAATCGACATTGAGCGCCGCGGCCACCTGAAGCTGGAAACGACCAAGTGGGACAAGATCGGCGATGCCTGCGCCCGCCCCACCGCTCCGTACAGCGACATGACTTTCGACATGGGCCACGACGGCTACCCCGCCATCTGCATGACCCAGTATGCGGCCAAGATGTTCTGCAAGTGGCTCACGGCCAAGACCGGGCGCTATTATCGTCTGCCGACCGAAGCGGAATGGGAATACGCCTGCCGCGCGGGCACGAAGACTCCCTACTCTTTCGGCGACGATGTGGACGACCTGGACGACTACGCGTGGTACTTCGATTCGGCCGACTCGCCGGACGGGTATTCGAAGATCGGGCTGAAGAAGCCCAATCCGTGGGGCCTCTACGACATGCACGGCAACGTGGCCGAATGGTGCCTCGACCAGCTCATCCCCGACTATTACGAGCAGGTGAAAGACGGCAAGGCCAAGGGACCGTTCGCGGTGCCCACGAAGCTCTATCCGCGCGTGGTTCGGGGCGGATCGTGGGATGACGACGCCCCCGCGCTCCGCAGTGCGGCGCGACGTGGCTCGGACAAGGACTGGAAGATGCAGGATCCCCAGATTCCGCAGAGCATCTGGTACCACACCGATGCCCTGACGGTCGGTTTCCGCGTCGTCCGTCCCTTGCGGATGCCGACGGCGGAAGAAGCCAAGCTCTACGAGCCGGATCCGGCCATTATGGAAGAGTACAGGGAAGCGCAAGGCGGGAAGGAGTAAGCCGGCCAGGAATTGAATTCGCTGACATGCTGCCTTATTGACTATTACCAACTCTGAAAACCGGGAGATATTTCGAATGAGCGAGCAATCCCAAACGTCCCGTCGTGGATTCCTGAAAGGCACAACAGCCGCCGTTGCCGGCGCCGGCCTCGCCGGCAGTCTGAGCGTGGCCAACTCCGCCCACGCCGCCGGAGACGACGTGATCAAGGTGGCCCTCATCGGTTGTGGCGGACGGGGCACCGGCGCCGTCATGCAAATGATGAACTCCGACAAGGGCGTCAAACTCATCGCCGTTGCCGATGCGTTCGATTACCGGACCGAAGGGGCGATCAAGAATATCTCGAAGCAACACCCCGATCAGGTGGATGTGGGCGATCGTGTCTACACCGGCCTGAAGGCCTACGAAAAGGCGATCGCCTCCGACGCCGACCTCATCGCCATCGCCACGCCCCCCGGCTTCCGCCCCCAGCACTATTCGGCCGCCATTGAGGCCGGCAAGCACGTGTTCATGGAGAAGCCCTGCTGCGTGGACGGCCCAGGCTATCTCAAGCTGATGAAGGCCAGCAAGATGGCTGACGAGAAGGAACTTTTCGTCGGTGTGGGCCTGCAGCGACGCCACCAGCCCAACTACATGGAAACGATCCAACGGATCCACGAAGGCGCAATCGGCAAGGTGTTGTTCACGCGCGTCTACTGGAACGGGGGTGGCATCTGGAATCGCCGCCGCGAAGAGTTGGCCAACATTCTCAAGCGCGAACCCACCGAACTGGAATATCAGGTCTACAACTGGTATCACTTCTGCTGGCTCAGCGGCGACAACATCTCCGAGCAGCACATCCACAACATCGACATCAGCAACTGGGTCATGAAGGATGAGCCGCCCGTGGAAGCCAACGGCATGGGTGGTTGCACGGCCCGCTATCTCGGCGACCTCAAGGGCACCGGCCAGATCTTCGATCACCACTTCGTCGAGTTCACCTATGCGGACGGCACCAAGATGTACAGCCAGTGCCGCCACATGAAGAACTGCTTCAACTCCGTTTCCGAAGCGGCCCACGGCACCCTGGGCACGTCGAACTGTGCGGGGAATATCCAGGGCGAGAACGAGTGGCGATTCCGTGGCAAGAACGTCAGTGGCCATCAGCAAGAGCAAACTGACCTGATCGCGGCCATGCGTGCCGGCAATCGCTACAACGAAGGCTACTACGGCGCCAAGAGCTCCATGACGTCGGTCCTCGGCCGCCTGGCCAACTACAGCGGCAAGGTCGTCAAGTGGGAGGATGCCGTCAACAAGGGCTTCAGCGAATTCCCCGAAATGATGGATTGGAATGCCGAGGCGCCCGTCCTGAAAGACGAGAACGGCGACTACCCGATTCCGATGCCGGGCGTCTATTCGCCTTACGCCAGCTAGCCATTCGTGCCGATGACGTAACAGGTACAAAAGTCGCCCGAATGCAACTTGTACCGCACTTCGTTTGGTCGGCAGTCGAAGGGCTGCCGACCGAACACCGTTTTCGGGGGGGAAGTTTGGATGCGTTCTCACGGCCCCAATCTACCCGCCGAAATCCCCTCGCAAGAGGGTCACCCGAGGCCCTGGCCAAAAAAAGCAGGATTCCTCAAGAAGGACAGGTTGACTTCGGACTGGTCATTCGCGATGATAAAGGAAGCATAAGAGTATTAAGGTCGAGTGAGTTTGTTTCGGCCCGAACCTCGGGCTCTTCGACGTCGCGGGTTTGGGGCACAGACCCGGTCGAAGTGGATCTTTCATAAAGACCGCTTCTTTCCGAATTGTGTGTTCTGAATTCTGTTGTCTGGAGCTTTTAAGTTTGACCACCGCCTGGTGGTAGGGTTACCCCACTCTACCGCCAACCCCTCTAGCCGGTCGCGTCCCACCCGCGACCGGCTATCTTTTTTTCCACTTCCTGTTCTTGCCCACCGAAAATAGGCGACTCTCGGTTAGACTCAGGAAAGGCCCGCCATTCGGGCTGCGTTTTGCCCAACTGTCCGTTTTGTTCCACCGTAACACGGGACGGTCATGTCGAGTTTCCTCCAGGATTTCGCCGCCCACTTGATCCAGGCTGTCGCTCCAAGTGATCCCGAGTTCGCAACCCGTGCCGTGCAGAAGCTCCTGGACGAGGGCCGGGCAGCTGGAGCCAGCGATCTGCACCTCCAACCGGCCGAGGAAGAACTGGATATTTGCTACCGTGTCGACGGCGTGCTGCTCCCGGCAGGGACCTTTCCCCGCTCGGTCGCCCAGAACGTTGTCGCTCGCCTCAAAGTCCTCGGCGGCCTGCTCACCTATCGCACCGACACCCCACAGGAAGGTCGCATCACCATCGATGGAAGCGATGCCGAGTTGCGAGTAAGCACCTTCCCCACCTTGTACGGTGAACGAGCGGTCGTCCGGTTCTTCACCTCATCGAAGCAGTATCGCTCCCTGAACGATCTGGGGTTGCCGGAGGACATCCGCAGCCAGATCGAGCGTCTTCTGGGCGAAACCTCCGGAGCGTTGCTCACAACCGGCCCGGCAGGAAGCGGTAAAACGACAACGGTCTACGCCTGCCTTCGCCACCTCGTGCAAACGTCCCTCGCCCGCCGCTCGATCGTCTCCATCGAGGACCCGATCGAAGTCGCTGTACCCGGCGTGGCCCAATCGCAGGTCAACCCGACCGCCGACCTGGACCTGGCGAAGGGGTTGCGATTCCTCATGCGGCAGGATCCCGAGATCATCATGGTGGGCGAAATACGGGATCGCCAAACGGCCGAGTCCGCCATGCAGGCCTCGTTGACGGGCCATCTTCTCCTGAGCACCTTCCACGCAGGCAGTGCCGCCGAGGCCATCGGAAGGCTGTCGGATATGGGCATCGAACCGTATATGCTCCGGAGTGGGCTGCTCGGCATCCTGTCTCAGCGTCTGGTTCGGCAACTCTGCCAGTGCGCTCGGGAAACGGATGATCCCGACCAACTCCTCGGATTGTCGGCCCGCACCGCACGGATTCCTGTGGGATGCGAACGCTGCGAAGGAACCGGCTATTCAGGACGAGCCGTTCTGGCGGAACTGCTCACAGTGGAACGCAACGAACTCGGCCGGGCAATCCTGTCCCGTTCCGATGCGACATCCCTTGAGGAACTGGCCATCGCCTCCGGGATGGTCTCCCGATGGAGCCGGGCAATTGAGGCCGTCGAAACGGGGACGACCAGCCCGGCCGAAATTCGGCGGGTCCTCGGATTCCACACGCCGGAATCGCTGAAGGATGGTGGTCAAGCATGAGTCGCGTGATCGCCATCGGAGACATCCACGGCTGCTCCGCCGCCCTCGATGCCGTGCTGGCCGAAGCCAAGCCCGGCCCCGACGATCTCGTCGTCACCCTGGGCGACTACATTGATCGTGGTCCCGACAGCCGCGGCGTGATCGACCGCCTCCTGGCTCTTCGAAAAAAAACCGAGGTAGCCGCCATCCTCGGCAATCACGAAGAGATGCTTCTGACGATCCTCGATGGCCACCACTATATGCTGAGCAACTGGCTTGCCTTCGGCGGCCTTGAGACATTGGATTCCTACAAGACGGAAAACCCGACCGAGATTCCGGAGGAACACCTCCATTTCCTCCGTACCTGTGTCCCGATTGTGGAACTGCCGGCCACATTCTTCGTTCACGCGGGCTACCTGCCCCGCAAACCCCTGGCCAAACAACCACCCGAGGTCCTCCGCTGGGAACCCCTCCGGGAACGCCTCCCCAAGCCTCACCGCTCGGGCAAGACCTGCATCTGCGGCCACACGGCCCAGAAATCGTGCGAAATTCTCAACGCGGGACACCTCATCTGCATCGACACCTGGGTCTACGGCGAAGGCTGGCTCACCGCTCTCGATGTCTACTCCGGCGAGGTCTGGCAAGCCGATCGCGAGGGACGTCTGCGGACCAAGTGGACCTCCAAGAACGATCCCCAGTAGTCGGGCACCTCCGATGCCCAAAGTTCCGCGCGCACATTTGCTTCGACCCCGAAGCGGCAATGCGTGACAGCGACGCCGCGGGCCGCTAAGATCGTGGGAATTACTGTCTCCCCGTTCCTTGCGGCCTAGCCGTGCAAGAGGCCCCGGTCATGAACAAGCTATTCCACCTGCTTCTTTCGAGCGTCGCGTTTCTGGCACTGGCTGCTGCGCCGCTGACGGCGGCCGAGCAGCCCCAATGGGGCGAACGTCACACGAGAAACATGGTTTCCCAGGAGACTGGGCTGCCAGACCACTTTGATCCCAAAACCGGTGAGAATGTGAAGTGGTCGGCGGCTCTTGGCTCGCAATGCTGGGCCACTCCTGTCGTGGCGAGCGGCAAGGTGCTGCTCGGCACCAACAACGACGAGTGGCGCGACCCTCGCCATCGAGGCGATCGGGGCGTGCTCATGTGCTTCGACGAATCCAGCGGCCAATTGGACTGGCAACTCGTCGTCCCGAAACTGTCAGAAGACCGGTTTTTCGACTGGCCCCGCGCCGGCATTTGTTCTCCCGCCACGGTGGAAGGGAATCGAGTCTACACGGTGACCAACCGCGACGAAGTCGTGTGCCTGGATCTGAAAGGCATGGCGGACGGGAACGACGGCCCCTACATGGATGAAGCCCGCCATGCCACACCTGCGGGCGAACCGCTCGTGGAAGTCGGACCGTTGGATGCCGACATCCTCTGGCTTCTCGACCTGCGGGAAGCCGCTGGTGTGCGTCCCCACGATTCCTGCCATTGTTCGATTCTTCTGGACGGGGCACACCTCTACGTGAATACCAGCAACGGCCTGACCAGCAAACACGACGGCGTCGACAAGCCGGATGCTCCCAGCCTGGTTGTAGTCGACAAGGCGACCGGTCGCCTCGTGGCTCGCGACAATGCCAAGATCGGAAACCGCATCTTCCATTGCACCTGGTCGTCGCCCGCCCTCGGCGAAATCGAAGGCCGCCGCCAAATCTATTTCTGCGGCGGCGATGGCGTGGTCTACGGCTTCAACGCCCTGGATCCGCTGAAGCCAATGCCCTCAGGCAACGTGGCCCTGCTGGATCCCGTGTGGCGGTTCGATTGCGACCCCACAAGTCCCAAGGAAAACGTCCACCAGTACATCCGAAACCGCAAGATCAGCCCCAGCAACATCAAAAGCATGCCCGTCTCCCACGAGGGCCGGCTCTATGTGACCTACGGCGGCGACATCTGGTGGGGCAAGCACGAATCCTACCTCAAGTGCATCGACGCAAGCGGCTCGGGCGACGTGACGGAGACGAACCTCCTTTGGACCTACCCCCTTGGGCGGCATTGCTGCTCGACGCCGGCGGTCCACGAAGGCCTCGTCTACGTGGCCGACTGCGACGGAAAGGTCCATTGCGTCGACGCAGCCACAGGGAAAGCCTGCTGGACCCATGACGCAGGACGGGAGATCTGGGCGTCGACGCTTGTGGCCGACGGAAAGGTCTACGTCGGTACCCGCCGCGGCGACTTCTGGGTGTTTGCCACGGGAAGGGAAAAACGCGTCCTCAGTTCCATCCGCCTGGACGCCCCCATTCACAGCACGGCCGTGGCGGCCAACGGATGCCTCTACGTGGGCTCGATGACCCGGCTCTACGCTCTGCAGCAAGGCGCCGACAGCAAAGGAACGCAACAATGAGAACGAGCACAGTACTCGCCTCCTGGGCCTTGGTCTTCTCGACAGTCGTCGGCGTTAGAAGCGACGAGCCGGCGCCCTTGCGCCTCTACACCTTCGAATCTACGTCCGTCGACTCACCGCTGGCCACAAGTTCAGGCAGCGAGGCGGAGTTGCTCAAGTACGGCGGCACGGACCGGCTGGCCATCGTGCCGGGTCCTTCCGAGGGCGACAAAGCGGTGCGTCTGGATAACGGCAGTTTTCAAGGGAAGTCCTTTGCGCCTTCCGAAAAGGGCTGCACGGTCGAGGTCTGGCTGCGGAAAATCGGCCAGGGCGTCCAACTCGGCAACGGTCGAACCAACGGCATGATCTTCAGCCTCGGCACCGGGTACTGGGACGGCATGCGATTGTCCACCTCCTATCCAGACCGGCGGCTCAGTTTCGAAATCGGACGCCCCAAGCCGTCCAGTTCGATCTCAACTCAAACCGAGTTGCCCCTGCCCGACGGCGTGTGGCACCATCTGGCCGTGACGTGGGATCGGGCCGAGATGAGCATTTATTGGAACGGGCTGCTCATGGCCACGCGCGAGTATCGAGGCGACTGGACGGCGGCGTCAACCTTTCGCGTGGGATTCGCCGACTCGGGTATCGGCTCTTTGAAAATGGACCTCGACGAACTGGCCGTCTACAACGACGCCCTTCCGCCGGCAACGATCGCCGCCCACGCCCTTGACGGCGCCGCCCTTCCCGCAACCGCAAAATCCTTGTTTGCCGAAGCCGCGGCAGCCATCCGCCAAGGTAACTGGTCCGAGGCGGAAGCACGCTATCAAGCGATCGCGGAAGACAACGGGCTTGATGCGGCAGTCCGCGCCACTGCAACAATGGGCGTAGCGCACGCCTTGTGGCGTCAGAACCGGTCCAACGAAACTGCGGCTCTGTGCGCGAAGTTGTACGACACGTCGGAAGCCCCCGAGAACCTTCGGGCAACAGCGCTGCGACTTTGTTTCCGCAATGAACGGGGCGTCGTTCGACCGGCCGTTTCCGTGCCGGTCTACCGGCGTCTGCTCGATCTGACCGACCTCTCGCCCCGTCAACGAGCAATCGTCCACCTGGCCCTGGCCGAACGACTTCTGCTTGACGGAAACGGGCTCGGCGCCGTGCAGGAATACGAGGCCGCCATCGACGAGGGATCGCTTGAGGAGTTGGAAGTCTGGAACACAAGGCTCCAGATGGCCCACGCCTGCCTCGCGGCAAATGAGTTTGACAAGGCGCGGGATCTCTACAGGCGTCTGGCAACCGCCCAGGCCGCCCCGCGCGAATTGTGCAGCCTCGCCTCGCTCTGCATGGGCCAAACCTACGAACGGCAAGGTGATCTTCCCCAGGCAGCCGACGCCTATGAGGCGGCTTCCAAATACCCAGTCGTACTGCCCCACCACCGCGTCGAAGCCTCGGAGCGGAGGATTGAAGTTCTCCGACTTGCCGTCGGATCACCGCGGCGAGTTCCCGAGGCAACCCGCACCAAGGCGTCCCCGCTGCCCAAGCCCGGCGTCACCTACTACGTGGCTCCCAACGGCAAGGACTCGAATCCCGGCAGCCAGTCGGCCCCCTTCGCCACGCTGGACCGGGGTCGGGAAGCGGTGGCAAAGCACAAGCAGTCCCAGGGACTGCCGCCCGGCGGAATCGCGGTCCTGGTTCGTGGCGGCGAGTACCAGGTCAGCAAGAGCCTCGTTCTGACCGAAGCAGATAGCGGAGCTGCCGATTGCCCCGTCGTCTACCAGGCTTATCCCGGTGAGAAGCCGGTTTTCCGCGGCGGTGTGCGAGTCACGGCCTTTGACCCTGTCGAAGACACTGCAATCCGAAACCGCTTACCTGAGGCTGTTCGAAACCAAGTCGTTGTGGCCGATCTGAAGGCCCAGGGGATCGACGACTTTGGCAAGATCCTGCCCCGAGGCTACGGGCTGGCCAGCTATCCGGCGAATCCCTGGGTGGATCTCTATGTCAACGGCAAGGCCATGGATCTTGCCCGCTGGCCCAACGAGGGATTTGTGAAAACGGGACCGGTTCACGCAGGCAAGATGCGGACCGACGAGGCCGGAAAGCCAGGCGTGTTCGACTTCGCTGAGGATCGTCCCACTCAGTGGAAGACGACCGACGATGTTTGGGCCTTTGGCTATTGGGGCCACCTCTGGGCCGGCCGAAGCGTGCCCATCGCTTCGATCGATGGCAACACAAAGCGGATCACCACTGGTTCGCGAGCCTCCTACGGCTACAAGGAAGGCATGCCCTACTACCTCTTCAATGTGCTCGAAGAGCTCGATCGTCCGGGCGAGTGGTATCTCGACCGCTCCACGGGAAAGCTCTATCTCGATCCTCCCGAGTCGCTCGACGGCGTCCCCGTGGAGTTTCCGATCCTCCAGGAACCGTTTATCGTTCTCCGTAATGTCGATTACGTCGTTCTGCACGGCCTGACCTTTGAGTTGGGACGCACCGAGGGGGCCGTTATTGAAGGCGGAACGAAGGTCCTACTCGCCGGTTGCACCTTCCGCAAGCTGGGAACCAACGGCGTGATCGTCAACGGGGGTTCCGGACACGGGGTCCTCGGTTGCGACATCTACACGCTGGGAGCGGGCGGGGTGCGCATGGTCGGCGGCGATCGCAAAACGCTCACACCGGGCAACCACTTCGTCGAGAATTGCCATATCCACGATTTCACCCGGATCGACCGGGTTTACGCGCCGGCCGTTCACCTCGACGGCGTGGGCAACCGCATTGCTCACAATCTTCTCCACGACTCGCCCCACCACGCCATGCGTGTGGAGGGCTACGACCAGGCGATCGAGTGGAACGAGGTCCACAGCGTCGTCTACGAGTCGGACGACCAGTCGGGAATCGACATGTACGGCAACCCCGCCTACCGCGGCAACGTGATCCGCTACAACTACTGGCACCACATCGGCAGCGGCCACGACGTGGCCGGTCAGGCCGGCATCCGGCTCGACGACTACATCAGTAAGGTGCTCATCTACGGCAACGTGTTCTATCGCTGTGCGGGCGGGCGTTTCGGCGCCGTCCAGATCCACGGCGGAAAGGACAACATGGTCGACAACAACCTGTTCGTCGGCTGCAAATACGCCCTGAGTTTCTCGCCCTGGGGCGAGGCGCGTTGGCGCGAACGCGTGGCCAGCGAGGCGACCCGCCAGCGAATCCGAACTGGCGGCGTCGACATCACCACGCCGCCCCATAGCACCCGCTTCCCCGATCTGGCCGATCTCCAGTCCAACCCCGACCGCAACTTCATTTGGCGAAGCCTCGTTGTCGACTGCGGCCAGTTCAGCACTCGCGATCGTGGAGTCAATGAACTGCTGGACAATCACATGCTTGCCCAATCTCCCGGCCTGACCGATGGCAAGACGCCTGCTTTCAGCCAGGAAGCCGTCTCCTCGCTATGCCGGCGCTACGGTCTTCGCCCGATCCCCTTCTCAGAGATCGGCCTGTACGAAGACGAGAACCGCGCCACCTGGCCGGTGGAGCACGAGGTGACGTCCCACTACGTCGAGGAGCATTGAAAGACATCGTCCTTCTTCGCGTTTTTCGAGGCCAATCTCCCCGCCGACGGGCCCCTGAAGTGGGGTTCGGCATCCCAGGAATCCCCCTGCTGGGGTTGCAGTTGCCGCCGCGGTCGCTATCTTGAATAGCCTTGGATGGTTCGTGGTTGTCGTGGACGATGATCCCATGGAGTTTGCCGCGTGAAAATGGTGATTGCGATTATCCAGCCCCCGAAGCTGGACGCCGTGAAGGAGGCCTTGGACAAGGTCGAGGTCATGCGTATGACGGTGACCGAGGTGCAAGGATTCGGTCAACAGCGAGGGCGCACGGCCACCTATCGCGGGCACGAATACCGCTCGAAACTTCTCCGCAAGATCCTCCTGGAGATTGTCGTCAACGACGATTTCCTCGAACGGACCCTCGATGCGCTCGTCTCCGTCGCACGAACGGGAGTGGAAGGGAACATTGGCGACGGCAAGATCTTCGTGCTCCCGGCATTGGAATCCATTCAGATCAGCGACGGAGGCCGGGGCCCAGGCGCGGTCTAGCAGACCGCCAGCCCAGTAGGTCGCCGCTCGCCGAGCGGGACCATGAACCGGAGAAAAAGAACGCCACTTCAGAAGCCGTTTGGGCCACAACCGAGGCCCGAATGGAATGCGACTCGAAGATCTGGCGGCTGCTGCTCGGTCAGAATTCAGAGTTGGGACAACGGGAGTGTTGGAGTCCACGCTTCGGCGTGCAGAAAACAGCCTGAAGGCTGGACACCAACAGACGACCATCAACGCGTAGCAGAAAGGGAGGAATTCATGTTGGTACGGCAACTTCAGGGACTATCGCTGCTACTCGGGGCCTTGGCGGCATCGGCTCCGGCCGACGAAGCGTCCCGCCCGAATATTCTCTTCTGCATTGCCGACGATGCGTCCTATCCCAATATGGGCGCCTACGGCTGCAACTGGGTGAAGACTCCGGGCTTCGATCGCGTGGCCAAGGAGGGCATCCTCTTCACCCGGTGCTACACGCCGAACGCCAAGTGCGCCCCCTCCCGTTCCTGCATCCTCACGGGCCGCAATTCCTGGCAGCTTGAGGAAGCGGCCAACCACTGGCCCTTCTTCCCGGCCAAGTTCAAGACCTATGCCGAAACGCTCATCGAGCATGACTACCACGTTGGGTTCACGGGAAAGGGCTGGGCGCCGGGCAGGGCCTTCGACGCCAACGGAAAACGAAGGAGTCTCACGGGACCAGCCTATCAACAGAAAACAACCAAGCCGCCGGCTTCAGGAATCGCCAATCGCGATTACGCCGCCAATTTCGAGCTCTTCTTGCAAGATCGCCCGGAAGGCAAGCCGTTCTGCTTCTGGTACGGCGGCCACGAACCGCACCGTGCCTACGAGTACGACTCGGGAGTGCGATACGGCGGGAAGAAACTGGACGAGATCGACAAGGTCTACAAGTTCTGGCCCGACAACGAGACGATCCGCACCGACCTGCTCGATTACGCCTTCGAAATCGAGTACTTCGACCAGCACCTCCAGAAGATGCTCGCCACTCTGGAAAAGGCGGGTGAGTTGGACAACACGCTCGTGGTCGTGACGGCCGACAACGGCATGCCCTTCCCACGGATCAAGGGGCAGGAATTTGAGTATTCCAACCACTTGCCTCTGGCCATCATGTGGAAGAAGGGGATTCAGAATCCGGGCCGTAAGGTCCGCGACTTCGTCAACTTCATCGATTTCGCCCCCACCTTCCTCGACCTGGCGGGAGTGGACGGCGAAAAGGCCGGCATGCACCCGATTCAGGGCCAGAGCCTCACTGAGATCTTCGACGCCCCAGCCGACGACATCGTGTGCCTGGACCGCGACCATGTTCTGATCGGCAAAGAACGCCACGACATAGGACGCCCCCACGACTGGGGCTATCCGATCCGCGGGATCTTCAAGGGCGACTTCCTTTACTTGCGCAATTTCGAACCCGACCGCTGGCCCGCCGGCAATCCGGAAACAGGCTATCTGAACTGCGACGGCAGCCCGACCAAGACGCAGATTCTCGATCTCTGGAGAACCGGAACCGCCCCCGACTTCTGGACCTGGTCCTTCGGAAAACGGCCCGAAGAACAGATGTACAACGTGGCGAAGGACCCCGAGTGCATGAACAACCTGGCGGCCGACGCCCAATATGCCGACCTCAAGGAAGCCATGAAGAAGCAGATGGTTTCCGAACTTCGCGAGCAAAAGGATCCGCGAATGTTCGGCCAGGGACACGTCTTCGACGAGTACGAGTACGCCGACAAGAGCGGCGTCCATTTCTACGAGCGTTTCATGAAGGGCGAAAAGCTCCGCGCCGGTTGGGTCTCGCCTACCGATTTCGAGAAGAAGGCGGTGGAAGAGTGAGACGGTTTGGGGTTCAGAGGTCCCCGGTAGGTTCCGGGCGACGCACGGAACCCCGCTACTTCATATCGCGTCAATCCTCTCGTGAATTGGAACCACTGCTGGCTCTATTGCCCGTCCTGAAAACTTGAAGCGGTTTGCTGATTCAGGGTTCCGTGCGGCGCCCGGAACCTACTGGTTTGCCCGAATCCGCCACTTCAGGTCGCACCACCAACGCGTCCATCGGCGTGCAGGCTACCTGGCAGGCGCCGCAGCCAACGCATTTGTCTTCGGCCACGATCGGATAGCGGCGATCGTCTTCCCAGGTCCATTCGTGGAGCGTGATCGCTTCGTAGGAACAGGCCTCCAGGCACATCGTCCGGCATTCGCTGCCCTGGGCGAGGAGGCACCGGTCCATGTTCAGGCGGGCGAGGCCGATGGCGGGCTTCCAGGCGTTCAGCGTGAGAGCCCCGGACGGACAAACGTCGATGCAGGCGATGCAGTCCTTGTGGCAGTAGTCGCCGTCAAAGACGATTTCGGGAGTCAGCCAGGTCGACCACGCGTCGCTGTGCCAGCGGGTCGTGATAATCCGGGCCGGGCAGGCGCGAACGCAATTGCCGCAGCGCAGGCACAATTGACCGAATTGCCACTCGGGCTCGGCGCCGGGGGGGCGTAGGGTCTTGCGCTGGCCTGCCTGCGTCTTCTCCTTCATCGCCAGCCCCAGGGGAGCGCCAGCAACGGCACAGACCACCCCCACGCCCGTGGTGAGCAAGCTTCGCCGATTCAAGGGCTCGGCGATCAGTTCGTCGTTGGCCGCCAAGGCCTCCTGATCCAGCCCCCCCGCCGCAAGACGACGCTGAATCGCAAGCCGCGGGCTGGCCGCCAGTTCCTGCGTGGCGCCCAGAGGGCAGAGTTTCAGGCACCACGTGCCCGGCAGGACGTAGGAAAGCAGCACGACGGCAGCCAACAGCGCGGCAGCCGCACGTGCGGCGACCGCTGACGGATCCATCGCAAGTCCGAGAGTTCCGCCAAACATGGCCAGCGGGTCGAGCCAGAGGAAGAGCGGGAAGCCGACGGCAGCCGCAGAGAGCGACAGCAACACCAGCCAGATTCCCAGGCGAGGGACCGGCTTCGAACGGCTCGGCGAAATCGGTGAAATCCGGCCCGCACATTCGGTCATCAACCCCACGGGGCACGCCCAACGGCAGAACCAGCGTCGGCGAACCATTGCCACCGCCAGCACCACGATCCACGCGAAGGCCGCCGCGCTGAGGCTCCCCGTTGCCAGAGACGCGGCAATTCCCACGAACGGGCTGGCCCCGGTCGCCGCCTGCGGCGCAACGCGCCACGGCAGCGGCGCAACCAGCGCCACTGCCAAGCCAACTAACACGACGCACCGGACGACCGTTCGCAGCCGCCAGCGGGGAAAGGCCGGTTTCTGATTCACGGAAGAGTCCTGCGTCAACCCAGGTAGGCCTCCTGGTCGCGGAGGATCTTCTGGACCTTGGGCACCTCCACCTCTCGGGCCAGGCATCCGTCCTTAGCTGCCACGGCGGCCGCCACGCCGGCTGCGTGACCGGTGATGAAGCAGTTCGGAATGACGCGGATCAAGTCGGACATGAATCGTTCGCCCGAGATGCAGCGCCCAGCGGCGAGAACGTTGTCCACGTCCTGCGGAACGAGCGCCCCGTACGGAATGTGCCATTCCTGGTGGTCCGCATGCCAGGCGCCGCCGACAGCGACCACGTCGGGGAAGCGTGCCCCGGACTCCACATCGCTCATCTTCAGCGTGTGCAGTCCGCTGAGGACTCGCGTGATGCGGACTCCGAGTTGCGGCGCCGTTTCCATAAGATAGACGTCTTCGTGGCCCGGCGTCTTGCGGATCTTCTCCACGTTCTTCCAGATCAGGCGCCGAGCGTTCAGCTCCAACTCGGACAATTGTTTCACATCGAGGGCGTCGATATCGGGGCCGTGCATGTTGACCCAGTTGACGCCGGAGATGGGCGTCACGCTGCCCAGGAGATGCCTGTCCGCTTTGCCCGCGTCCTTCTTCACCTTGTCGAGATTGCCAATGCGGTGAACGAGACCGGCATGGTATTTCCGGCGTTCGTGCGTTGCCCCGGCCGCGGCGAAGACGTCGCCGTCTCCCGTGGCGTCAACCACGGTTTTGGCCAGGATGGCTTGCCGCCCCGACTTGCTCTCGAAGACGGCGCCGCAGACCTTGTTGCCGTCCATGATGGCGTCCACGCCCCAGCAATGGAGGAACACGTCGAGACCGGCCTCCATGACCATCTCGACCATGACGTACTTGAGGGCTTCGGCGTCGACGGTCGGATTCACACCCGGCCTGCGATTGACAATGCCGTGGTCCATCTTGTCGAGTCGCCGCATCATCTCCTCGCCGATGCCCTGGCACACCTGCTTCTTGCCGGTCACGATGTGACCCAGGACGACGAGCACCAGGCCTCCGGTCCAGAGGCCGCCGAGATGGCCGTAGCGTTCCACGAGGGTGACCTTGGCCCCGGCTCGCTGGGCCCCCAGAGCGGCTACGACCCCCGCGGGCCCGCCGCCCACCACGAGCACGTCCGTCTCGTGCAGCAGCGTCAGTTCCCGTTCCGGTTGAATGATCTTGCCGCCGACGACCTTTGCGGTCGGATGGTCCTTGCCCGTCACCTTGACGCCCTTGGGAGCGTCCTTGCGTTGGGCGGGATCGGCCCAGGCGTAAGGAACCGATCCGGCCGTGCCCATTCCCAATGCAACCCCGGAAGCTCCAAGAAGCCGCATCCAATCTCGTCGGGTCATTCGCTTGGGGTCCATGGAGTCCTCCGTTCGGTGAAGTGAAGTAGGTGCTGAAGAACGTCTATCTTAGCCGGAAAGGCCGCGTGCCGCGACTCTGCCGTTCTCCTGGCGGCAGGCAAGACGCCATTATCCAACAAATCCCGTGTCTGCCAACTCCATTCGCATGAGGTTGGCGAACAGCCGGAATTTCCGGGCGAAATCGCCGCAGAAAACCAGGTTGTGATGGCCGGCGACCATGCAGGCGTCGGGGCGGTCGGTGATCTCGATTTCCACGTTGGTCGTGCAACCTGCGGCCGGAGGCATGGGATGCGACTTGACTACCCGACCTCCGTAAACGTCGAGTTTCGCCGGTTCGCCGCTGTAGTACTTGACCACGGCCACCGGCTCGTCCTCCGGCCAGAAAACCTGAATCGCACAACTGCCCTCGTTCGTGTGCGCAAATCGCCGCAGCAGATACTCTTCCTCACGCCCTTCCGGCCCGTGCAATCTGGTGGTGCAGGTGCAATGGGATGCATAGTAGTGGTTGGCCTCCGTGTCGAAACATGGATTGTGCTGGAAGCCGGGCCGGCCGGTAAGCAGTTGCCCAATGAGCTGCGTATAGACGGCCCCGAAATCGTTCTCGCAGGCGGCCGGGATCAACTGACCGTTAAGCGTGGCAAAGCTCATGCACGGCTTGAGCATTCCCCGACGCAGGCAATTCATGGTCAGCCCGTCCGCTCCCTCGTCCGCCAACATCTTCTTGAGGGCCAAATGAGCCCGTGCGGCATTCTTGAATGCCTCTTCGGATACGCCCCGGATTTCGCGGGCGCCGCTCCTGAACCCTTGGATCAGATCGGCCCCTTCCGAGCCCAGTTTCACCTCCTCGAACTCCCGGGCGTATTCCTTAAAGGGAATCACGCGGACCTTGATCCCGAAGAACTTCTCGATGCCCTCGCGTGGCTTCGGGGCTTCCGTAATGCTAAGCAGCTTGCTCTGGCCGAGCCGTTTCTTCGTCTGGATCATGCGAACGCCGTATTCGATAGCGTCCAGATTGTCGAGAGATTGGATGAAATAGACGCCCGGTCGGCGATACTTGCCAATCGCGCCGTGCTTCACGCCCAGCCCGATGAAAAAGACTGTTGGCAGTCCAAGCTCCTCGGCGCTCTCCAAGATCAGGTCGGCATCCCTCAGGCTGCGGTTGTAGAACATGACCAGAAGCAGCCCGTCGGGCTGCGAGGCCTGAAGTTCCGCCGCAACACGTTGGGCGTCTTTCTCGGAGGCAACTGGTCTTGCATCCACCTCGATCTTGGCGCCGAGCCGCTTCTCCATCTCGGCAAAGGCCGCCATATACTGTTTCTGCCGGCCTTCCGCATCGAAGTCGTTGCCGGGCCAGCTCCACCAGCCGTCCGGATCGTCGCCAAACGTGCTCGAGGGCGGGTACAAGAAAACACAGCGAATCGTCGCTCCTTCTTTTTTTGAGCCCGGCGCTGCTATTTCAGCACCCTGCGCCGACAGGCTTGCCCAGGTGATTCCCCCGGCGGCGGCCCCCATGGCCGAAAGAAATCCGCGCCGATCCATGCCGTCACAGCAACCGCAAGTGCACAAGGACTTGTGTTTCGCTTTCATCGCTCAAACTCGCAAATCGAGGGAATCTGGCAGACCATCTCCCATTCGGGTCGAATCAGCGACCGGTCGGGTTCTATTTCGCCCCCAATTTAACACGGTGTCCTCCCCCCGTGTCCAGCAATCCACGGAAAAAGCGGCCCGTCGCAACCCCTAGGCTTGTTCCAGGCCGATGTGGACATCACGGTCTGGCGTGGTTGTCCCGGTATCAGGGACGGCGTCCCCACCATCGTGCGGTTTGACCGCCCAACAAAAGCGTCCTACGTTTCGTTGGCATCTTGTACGCAATCCCATACCGATTGCAAACCGCGATGCCGCAATCGGAAGGGGTTCTGGTTGCCCTCTCTCATGCTTGGCGAGTCTTCACGCTTTCAACACGCGTTGCGTCGCGATCATGGGCAGAGGGCGGCGAAAGCAGCCCGACTTCCGGGGAGACAGAACGCAGCAGCTCCCGCGTTCTCCAAGAGTTCGGGACTGCCGCGTGTTACCATTTTCGGTTCTTCGATAGGGGAGCAGGTATGTCGGTCAGTCGATTTCTTTGGAATTTGCCCTTCAACGTCAAGATCTTGCTATTAGGTCTCGTTGGCATCGGGCTCACGAGTGTGGCGTTGACGAGCGCCGTGGTGTATCAGAGGGGACTGTTGGGGAACACGCTTCGAGCGGAAGTGGACGACCTGGGGCAACAACAGTGTGCCGCCATCGCCAAGGATGTCCAGGCCATGGTGGGCGTCCAAGCGGAAAACACCCGCCGAAAGGTTCGCAGCGATCTGGAAGTGGCTCGCCATGTGCTCCAGGAGCACGGCAGCCTCGCCTTCGACTCCGAAACCGCAAACTGGACGACCGTCAACCAGTACACGAAGAAACCCACCCAACTCGCCTTGTCTAAGATGACCGTGGGCGGGAAATGGCTTGGCCAGAATTCGGACCTCGCCACGCCCTCGCCGGTCGTGGACGAAGTGAAGGCTTTGGTCGGGGGAACCTGCACGATCTTCCAGCGAATAAACGACGCCGGGGACATGCTTCGCGTCTCTACCAACGTGCAGACTCTGGATGGGACCCGCGCGATTGGAACCTACATTCCGGCCGTCAATCCGGACGGGACGCCGAACCCCGTCATTGAAGCCGTTCTCGCAGGCGAGACCTTCAACGGGCGGGCCTACGTGGTCAACGCATGGTACATCACCGCCTATGAACCCATCCGCGACGCCGCGGGCGAGATCGTCGGCGTGCTTTACGTGGGGGTCAAGCAGGAGAGCATTCCCCAATTGCGAGAAGCGATCACAAACACCGTCGTCGGAAAGACGGGCTACGTCTACGTTCTCGGCGGAAAAGGCGACCAGCGAGGCGAGTACATCATCTCCGCCGGCGGAAAACGCGACGGCGAAAACATCTGGGAAGCCAAAGACGCCGACGGACGCCCCTTCATCCAATCGATCGTCAACAAGGCCGTCGCCCTCAAGCCCGGTGAAGTCGCCTACGAACGCTACCCCTGGCAGAACCAGGGCGAGGCCGAGGCTCGCTGGAAAGTGGCCGCCGTAAGCTACTTCGAGCCCTGGGACTGGGTCATCGGCGTCGGCGCCTACGAAAGCGACTTTCAGGAAGCCATCGGCCGGGTCGATCAGGGGCTGGCCGATCTGCAGTGGTTCTCGATCTACGCGGCGGCGGCCGGCATCCTCGTGTGCGGCGTCCTCACGTGGTGGTTCGGACGGATCATCACTTTGCCGCTCGTTCAGACCATGCAGGTGATCGGAAAGGTCGCCCGGGGCGACTACAGTCAAAAGGCCGTGGTCAAGGGGCGCGATGAAGTGGGCCGAACGGCCGAATCGCTCAACGTCTGCATCGAGGCGATTCGCGACGCCATGGACGAGGCGAAGGTGGGCGCTTTGCGCAACATTCCCGCCCCGGTCTTCACCGTCGATCGCCAGTTCAAGATCACCTTCGTCAATGAGGCGGCTGCCAAGGTGGCCGGCCGGCCTGCCGACCAATGCCTCGGCCAGGCCTACGCGGACCTGTTCGACAATCCCCATTGCGGCACGGACGATTGCTGCCTTGCCAAGGCTATGGAGCGCAACGGCGTCTTCCAGGCAGAGACCGTCCTGACGAAGCAGGATTTGCCGATCCTCTACACGGGAAGCCCTCTGAAAGACCAGGAGGGCAACCTCACGGGGGCTCTCGGCTACGCGGTTGACATGACGGACCAGAAGCGTTCGGAAGCCGTCATGCGTCAGATTGCCGACTACCAGCGCGCCGAAGTGGAGAAACTCTCCGCCACTCTCAGTCGCGTGGCCGACGGCGATCTCAACGTTCGTTACACGGTTGCTGATGCCGACGAGAACACGGCCGAGATTCACGGAAGTTTCACCGCAATCGCTCGAGCGACCAACGCCACGGTCCAGTCCCTGGCCACGGCGCGGGACGTGGCCGAGAAAATCGCCGCCTTCCAGGAGGAAGAAGTGGCCAAACTGGCGCAAACCATGGAGCGAGTGGCCGACGGCGACATGACCGTTGAGTATCGCGTGGAGCCCACGGATCAGGACACGGAGCAGGTCGGGCTCGCTTTTTCCGGGATCGCCCAGGCCGTCAACCGAACGCTCGCCAACCTCGGCGGCATGATTGGTCAAATCGCGGAGAGCGCCGAGCAGTTCGCCGAGGGCTCGCGGGTGATTGCCGAAAGCTCCCAGACTCTGGCGAGCGGGGCGCAAACGCAAAGCGCCTCGGTCGAAGAAATGAGCGCTTCCATCGAGCAACTCGCCAAGAGCGTGGACTCCGTCAAAGGCAACGCGTCCGAAGCCGACCAGGTGGCGAGAAAGACAACCCACCTGGCCCAACAGGGCGGCCAAGCCGTGCAGAAATCCGTGGAAGCCATGGAGCTCATCCGGACCAGTTCCGACCAGATCAGCGAGATCATCCAAGTGATCTCCGAGATCGCAAGCCAGACCAACCTCCTCGCTCTCAACGCAGCGATCGAAGCCGCGCGGGCGGGCGAGCACGGCATGGGATTCGCCGTCGTGGCGGACGAGGTCCGAAAGCTGGCCGAACGGTCCAACCAGGCCGCCGGGGAAATCTCGTCGTTGATCAGGGAATCCACGGACCGCGTCCAGGAGGGGACCCAGCTCAGTGAAGATGTGAGCAAAGCCCTTCAAGAGATCGTGCAAGGTGTGGGCGCGACGGCCGAGAAGATCGGCCAGATCGCCACCGTAACCGTCGAGCAAGCGACAACGGCCCAAGAGGTGTCGCACGCCATCGAGAGCATCTCCCACGTCACGGAGGAGTCGGCCGCCGGCAGCGAAGAAATGGCTTCCAGCAGCGAGGAGCTCGGCGCGCAGTCCGTCGCGCTCCGCGATCTCGTCAGCCAATTCAAGACCCGCTAGGCGACCACATCCTGCCACGGCTTCCAGCCATCCCCGGCCGCACGGGGGGGCGTTTGCTGGGGCGGCAAACTGTCTTGCGATGCGGGACGACCTCGATCCAGGTCGTCCCGCTGTCGTTTCTTGGCCTTTTCCGACAGGAAACGAAAACACCGCAAAAAGTTGACTTTCAGCGGCCGAGTGATTCAACTGGAACATGCTTCCACGAGCAATTTCACGAACGACGCCTTTTTGTCCGCCTGCATTAGGCCCCGTCAAGAATGAGGGACAAGACCATGACGAAGAGAACGACACGTGTTATCAGTGCCTCCGTAGGGCTGGCCTTCCTCCTCGGATTGGCGGCT
The DNA here is from genome assembly GCA_963674575.2 of Thermoguttaceae bacterium. GTDB lineage: Bacteria > Planctomycetota > Planctomycetia > Pirellulales > Thermoguttaceae > JAAYAY01. The sequence continues at coordinate 1,914,964 of CAXXQT010000002.1, read as the reverse complement.
CAGCCGGCTTGGGCCATCCTGCCCTTTTCCAAGGAGTTCAGCGCCAAGTACGTCAAGAAGGACAGCAAAGAGAAGAAAGACCAGGATTTCGCCAAGCTGGTCAAGGAAGCCAGGTGCAACGTCTGCCATATGGGCAAGGACAAGGATGATCGCAATCCCTACGGCGTTGAACTCGCCAAGTTGCTCGACAGGAAGACCGATAAGGACAACAAGGACAAGATCCAAGAAGCCCTGGTCAAAGTGGAAAAACTGCCCTCCAACCCGAGGGACAAGAAGTCGCCCACCTTCGGCGACTTGATCAAGGCCGGCAAGCTCCCCGGCGGCAAGCCCGTGGAAAAGAAGAAGGCAGGCGAAAGCTAGCACCGTTGGAGTCCAGCCTTCAGGCTGTCGCTGTTGGAGTCCAGGCTTTAGCCTGTCTTCCACTTGAAACTGGGTAGCCCGGATGTTTCTCCCGCGAGTGTCTTTGCCATCCGGATGGACAATGCCGGGGAAACGTCCGGGCGGCGAAGCCGCACGAGGAAATACGCAACGACTTCCTCTTGCTGCTTCGCAGCACCGACGATTTTCCGGCTCACACGTCAACCAGTGGAAATCCCACTGCGGAAAATCATCGCTGCCACCCTTCTTCTTTGGTTTTGAAAATCCAGGAAGCCCTCTCTCGGCCGCCCCCAGAACCTCGCCGAAGGCTCCAAGGCCACGTTGCTTTCCCGCCCCATTTGCCCTGCAACACCGACAATGAGCCCTCATTTCTCCCCCTCCCGCGCAACGCAATTGGTTTCACTTCTCGCAGCTTTGTTGGCCGCCTTTCCGGTGGTCGCCCGCGGTGCCGACACGACATCGCAGACTGCAGAACAACTCCACCTGGTCAACGGAGACTTCAGCGACTTGAGCGGGTTGACGTCCGGCCCGGGCGGTTGGTACGCAGGAGTGCCCGCGGGCTGGCAAGGGGGCACAAGCCAATATGCCCTCCAGGCAACCGGCGGCGCCGCCACGGCCGTCTGCAATCCGTCCACGCTCGGCTTCTTCCGGCAGAAGGCGGGCACCCTCGCTCAAACCTGCGACGTGGTTCTCACCTTCGACGTCTCCGAGCCCTGGAAACCCGGTTCTGCTCTGACCGCGACTCTTCTCGACGAGAACCTCCTCGAACTGGCCCGAGGCGACTTCTCTCCTGGCAAAGGTCAGACCCTCGCGGCAAAACAGGTCCCCGCCGGAACGTCGATCGTCGTCGCCTTCCAGGCCGCCAAACTGACGCCGGGACTCGACAACGTCTCCATTTCCACTCGCAACGGCAGTCCCGCGACAGCTCCAGCGGCGGGGCCGGCTGCTGAATCGACGTCGCCGATCACGGTGGCGTGCTACTACTTCGGCAACTACCACCCGGGCGATTCGCGAAACATCAAAACCAAGGGACCGGGCTGGTCCGAATGGGAACTGGTCAAGGCCGCCAAGCCTCGGTTTCCTGGGCACAAGCAACCGAACGTTCCCCTCTGGGGCTACACGGACGAGTCCGATCCCAAGGTCATGGCCCAAAAGATCGCAGCCGCCGCCGATCACGGCGTCGACGCCTTCATTTTCGACTGGTACTACTACGACGACGGCCCCTTCCTGGAACGCCCCATCGACGAAGGTTTTTTGAAGGCCGAGAATAACTCCCGCATCAAGTTTGCCTTCATGTGGGCCAACCACGACTGGCTCGAAATCCACCCCTACCACCGTGGCGCCGAGCGCAAAGTGCTCTATCCGGGCAAGGTCACGCCCGAGACCTTCGACAAGATCGCCGACCACGTCATCCGCGACTACTTCTCCCATCCGTCCTACTGGCGAATCGACGGACGGCCCTACTTCTCCTTCTACGAGCTGACCAAGCTGCTGGAGAGTTTCGGTAGCGTGAAGGCCACGCGTGAGGCCCTGGATCGCTTCCGCGCCAAGGCGGTCGCCGCCGGTTTGCCGGGGCTGCACCTCAACGCGGTTGTTTGGGGACGCCCCATTCTGCCCGGCGAAAAGCAGCCCGCCGACGCCGCCAGGCTCGTGGAAGATCTGGGCTTCGATTCCGTCACCTCCTACGTGTGGATTCATCACGTCTCGCTGCCGAATCAGCAGACCGACTACGACGAGGTCCGCGACGGCTACTTCCGCTACTGGAACGAGGCGGAGCGGAAATTCTCGCTGCCCTACTTCCCCAACGTCACCATGGGATGGGATTCCAGCCCCCGGGCCTGCCAGGACGACGAGTTCGGCAATTTCGGCTACCCCTTCATGAACACGATCGCAGGCAACACGCCGGCCCGGTTCGAGGAAGCCTTGCGGAAGACTCGAGAGCGTCTATTAGCCCGTCCCGACGGCCCTCGCATCCTGAACATCAACTGCTGGAATGAATGGACCGAGGGCAGCTATTTGGAACCGGATACGGTTCACGGCACCGCGTATCTTGAGGCGGTGCGGAAGGTGTTTGGGGGCGGAGCGGGTGAGTAGTGAATCACCCGTCGATCGTTCCGGACGCGCTCGTGGTCCCGTGGCCGACGCCACACGGCTTCGAGAAGCCGGCCACTCGCGGGCAGGAAATTGTGGACATTGGGGCATGACCTACCGGTCAACGTCCAGAGACGCTCGTTGGTTGCGGGAGTGAAGCTAGAGAAGGTGGATGTGAAGATGGCTTGAGATTGCGTGTGAACTTTCCGAGCTTTCCGAAAATCGCCCACGTGAACTCCGACCCTTTTGGCTCACAGGAGGGGTGAATTGGACCAGAAAAGGCCGAGTATCCGCGACCAACCGGGGGGCGGTGGGGATTGGCATACAGGTTTTCAAAGAGCGGGGAAGGGACGCACGGGGCGACGCAGTATTCTGACATAATGATCCAAGGATTTCACCCCTTTTCTTGGCCACCCCCAGGGAGGCGGGGCGTGAGGGAAGGGCTGGTCTGACGGACGCTTCGAGGAAGGAAGGGAGGGACGTCGGGACGTCTTGGTGGTGGCAGGGCTCACGTCCTCTTGTGGCAAAGCCACCCCGACCATTTTCCAGCACTGTCAACAGAAATGGAGAACCGGATGCGGAAAATGATCGGGGCCACCCGCGTCGGGGCCACCCGCGGAAGCTCGTCAGGGGCGCGGGCGGTCTTAAGCACGGGAGGGACGTCGGGACGTCTTGGTGCTGGCGGCGGGAGTGAGGCTCACGTCCTCTTGCGGCAAAGCCACGGGCGACCATTTTCCGGCACGGTCAACTGAGGTGGAAGGGCGGATGCGGAAAATGATCGGGGCCACCCGCGATCATCCACCCAGCAAATCTGCCACGCCGATCAAACCTATGGACCCGGTCGTCGATCATCCGCCGACGCCTTGCCAACGCCCCATTCTGCACCACGTCTTGGTGGCGGCGGCGGTGAGGCTCACGTCCTCTTGCGGCAAAGCCACCCCGACCATTTTCCGGCACTGTCAACTGAGGCGGAGGACCGGATGCGGAAAATGATCGGGGCCACCCGTGACGTAGGCCTTCGGCGAACACGGATGAGGTGCTTCCTTGAAGCCCTCCGCCTGCGCAAATTTGAGAATTTGTTGCGCGGTTTCTGCTTGCGAGCTCCGTTTGCGGTTCATTACGCTGGAGGGGCCCAGCCGCGGCGGCGACAGGACGTAAGTCGGGGCTGGCCTTCCAGAAGCGATTTCTTCACGCCGCTTGGCGGTACTTGTCGCAGAAGGCGAAAACGGCTACTTTGGAGCCGCAAACAGGCGGACGGACGAAAAAAATCTACCAGTTAGACGCTCTAGGATAGGAAGAAGGCGTGGACATGTGGAGCAGAATTGTGCTTGGCACGCAAAGCGGACTCACCGCTCCGCATGTCCACGCCTTTTTCGTATCCTACGGCCAACGGATATTGTTCGCCTCCCGGTGCGCCAAAATGTACCTGGACGGTCGACAAGAGTGCGAAATCTGAACCATCGCCGGAGATGCTTGCCGACACCGAGGATTTCGCCCTCTTATCGACCGTCCAGGCCCATTTGTGCGTCTAACTGGTAGATTTTTTTCGTCCGCCTGCCTCACCACAAGAACCACCATCCGGGGAGACAAGCCCATGGCAAAATCGGCAGCACGGCGTTTCGCAATTGGTGTGGACTACGGGACGAACAGCGTTCGCGCGTTGGTTGTGGATGTGGCCAACGGCGACGAAGTGGCCACCAGCGTGTTCAACTACCCGTCGGGCGAGGCCGGCATTCTCCTCGACCCCAAGGACCCCAACCTGGCCCGCCAGAACCCTGCCGACTACATCGAGGGCTTTTATAAGTCGGTGAGGGCGGCTGTGCGAGCGGCCGGCAAGATCGAGGGCTTCACCCCGGAGAACGTGGTCGGGATCGGCGTCGACACGACCGGTTCCACCCCCCTGCCCGTCGACAAGGACGGCATGCCCCTGGCCATGCAGCCCAAGTTCCAGAAGAACCTGGCCGCCCAGGCCTGGCTCTGGAAGGACCACACCAGCCATGCCGAGGCGGCCGAGATCTCGAAACTGGCCGCGAAGAACCGCGACGGCTACCTGGCCAAGTGCGGCGGTACCTACAGCTCCGAGTGGTTCTGGTCCAAAATTCTCCATTGCAAGCGAACGGCCCCGGCCGTCTTCAAGGCGGCCTATGCCTGGGTCGAGTGCGCCGACTTCATCCCCGGCTTCATCACCGGCAACCTCACTCCCGACACGATGCCCCGAAGCATCTGCGCCGCGGGTCACAAGGCCATGTATCACGAGGATTGGAAGGGCCTGCCGAGCGAGGCCTTTCTGAAGAAGCTGGATCCCGACCTGGTGAAGGTCCGCCAGCGCTACGCCGCCCACGCGATGGCTTCCGACGAAAAGGCGGGCGAACTGACGGCCGAGGTGGCGAAGAAGGTGGGTCTGCCGGCGGGAATTCCCGTGGCCGTGGGCGCCTTCGACGCCCACATGGGCGCCGTCGGCGCCGGGATCAAGACAGGAACCCTCTCCAAGATCATCGGCACGAGCACGTGCGACATGATGGTCGCCCCCATGGACAAGGATCTGCCCGACATCCCGGGCCTGTGCGGCATCGTGCCCGGTTCGATCATTCCCGGCATGTACGGCCTGGAGGCCGGCCAGTCCGCCGTGGGTGATATCTTCAACTGGTTCGTCAACTACCTCACCCCGGCCGGCTACACGAAGAAGGGCGACGCCCACGTGAACCTGACCGCCGAGGCGGAACAGTTCAAGCCGGGCGAGAGCGGCCTCTTGGCCCTCGACTGGAACAACGGAAACCGCACGATCCTGGTCGATCCGCTGCTCACCGGCATGCTGCTCGGCCAAACGCTCCACACCACGGCCGCCGAGGTTTACCGGGCTCTGGTCGAGGCGACGGCCTTCGGAGCCCTGACCATCATCAAACGCCTGGAAGAATACGGCGTCGAGGTCAAGGAGGTGGTCAACTGCGGCGGCATCGCCGAGAAGAACGCCTTCGTCATGCAAATCTACGCCGACATCTGCAACCGCCCCATGAAGGTCAGCCGATCGGCGCAGACCTGTGCCCTGGGCGCGGCCATCTTCGGCGCCGTCGTGGGCGGCGTCTACAAGGACACGTCGGCCGCCCAGAAGAAGATGACGGGCGCCAAGCCGACCGTTTACCGTCCCCGCAAGGCAGCGGCCAAGGTCTATGCCGAACTCTACGAGCTCTATCGCGCCATGCACGACTCGCTCGGCGTGGCCGGCACGAAGGCCGACCTGTCGCAGGTGATGAAACAACTGATCGCCATTCGGAACCGGGCTCGCAAGGGATAACCGGATGCTGGAAGATCTGAAACAGCAAGTCTGCCGCGCCAATCTCGAACTCGTTCGCTACGGGTTGGTCACCCTGACCTGGGGCAACGTGAGCGGGTTGAGCCCCGACGGCCGCTTCGTCGTCATCAAGCCCAGCGGCATTTCCTACGACCGCATGGCCCCGGAAGCTATGTCGGTTGTGGACCTCGACGGCAACATTGTCGAGGGTGAATTGCGTCCGTCGTCCGACATGCCCACCCATGTGCGTCTCTATCGGGCCTTCCAGGGCATCGGCGGCATCACCCACACCCACAGCCCGAAGGCCACCGCCTTCGCCCAGGCGCGCATGGAGATTCCGTGCCTGGGAACGACTCACGCCGACCACTTCTTCGGCCCCGTGCCGGTCACCCGGCCCCTGACCGCCGACGAAGTGGAACAGGCCTACGAGGCGAATACAGGCGAGGTGATCGTGGAGCGTTTTCGCGAGATCAACCCGCTGGAGATGCCCGGCGTGTTGGTGGCCGGCCACGGCCCCTTCTCCTGGGGCAAGGAAGCCTGGGACTCAGTCAAGAACGCCGTCGCCCTCGAATCGGTGGCCGACATGGCCCTGACCACGCGTCTGTTGCGATCCGATGCCCCGGACCTGGAAGACTACGTTCTCAACAAGCATTACCAGCGAAAACACGGCCCCAAGGCATACTACGGACAATCCTAGCGGCCCCTTCGGCGGCTGAAACACACACGACGGGAGGTTGACCTCATGGAATTTCTGGACTGGGTAGTGATCGCGGGTTATTTCGGGATCTTGCTCGGGTTGGCTTGGTGGGTCATCCGGCAAAGCAAGGACACGGCCGACGACTACTTCCTGGCCGGCCGCAACCTCGGCTGGTTCATCATCGGGGCGTCGATCTTCGCGTCCAACATCGGTTCCGAACACCTTGTCGGCCTGGCCGGCTCCGGATGCACCGACGGGGTGGCCATGGCCCACTACGAGTTGCACGCCTGGTGCCTCCTCGTCCTGGCCTGGGTCCTCGTTCCGTTCTACATGCGGTCCCAGGTGTTCACCATGCCCGAATTCCTGGAACGCAGGTTCAATCCCACCAGTCGCTGGGTCCTGTCGCTGATCTCGCTGGTGGCCTACGTGCTCACCAAGATCGCTGTCGGGATCTTCGCCGGCGGAATCGTGTTCTCCGTCCTTCTTCCTGAAATGAGGCTTGGCCCCCTCGACGCCTTCTGGCTCGGCTCGATCATGGTCATCGTCCTCACCGGACTCTACACGGTCCTCGGGGGATTGCGGGCCGTCGCCTACACGGAGGCCCTCCAGACGATCATCCTGATTGTCGGCTCCATCCTGGTGACGATCTTCGGCCTGGAAGCCCTCGGGGGCTGGGGCGCCCTCCGCGAGGTCTGCGGCACCGACATGTTCAATCTCTGGAAACCCCTCGTTCCCGAAGGGCTTGAGGCCACCTGGGCCCCGGTCAAGAACGATCAGCAGATGGCCTGGTACTTCAACGACAACTACCCCTGGCTCAGCATGCTGTTCTGCGCCCCGGTCATCGGGCTGTGGTACTGGTGTACCGATCAATACATCGTCCAGCGAGCCCTCGGCGCCCCGAACGAAACGGAGGCCCGGCGCGGCAGCATCTTCGCTTCGTTCCTGAAGCTCCTGCCGGTGTTCATTTTCATCATCCCGGGCATGATCTGCTTTGCCCTGGCCATGAAGGGCACCGACGTTCCCGGCCTGCAGGACAAGGTCCAGATCATCCAGCAGGAACTGGTCGACGCCGACGGCAACATCATTCGCGACAACGCCCAGGCCGCTTTCCCCGTGCTGGTCAAGTCGATCCTTCCGACCGGCGTTCGCGGCATCGTCGTGGCCGGGCTCCTGGCGGCCTTGATGAGCTCCCTGGCCGGCGTGTTCAACGCCTCGGCCACCCTGTTCACCATGGACTTCTACTCCAAGCTGCGACCGAACATCTCCCAGCACCAACTCGTGTGGATCGGGCGCGTGGCCACCGTCGTCATGGTGCTGATCGGCATGGCCTGGATTCCGGTCATCAAGAATAGCAAGGGGCTCTACGACTATCTGCAAGGCGTTCAGGCCTATCTGGCGCCGCCCATCTTCGTCGTCTTCTTCATGGGCGTGTTCTGGAAGCGTCTGAACGGAGCGGGCTGCCTCGCGGCCCTGATCGCCGGCTTCATCATGGGCCTCTTCCGCCTGGCCGTCGACACTCCCGTAAAACTCGGATGGTCCGAAGGCTACGCCGAAGGTTCCATGCTCTGGATCGTCAACAACATGTTCTTCCAGTACTACAGCATCCTGATCCTCATCGTGTCAGCCATCGCCATGGTTGTGGTGAGTTTCATGACTCGTGAACCAGACTACGAAAAAATCGGAGGCCTGACCTACGGCACCGTGACGGAAGAGCACCGACAGCAATCGCGCAGCAGTTGGGGCTTCGTCGACGTGGCCGCTTCCGTCGTCGTCGTTCTGGCTATCCTGGCAGCCTATCTGTACTTCACCGGGACGTAGGTGCCGGGCTCCGCACGGCTCCTGAATTGCCGGGTTATATTCCACTTCAAAGTCCCGCTCGGCGAGCGGTGACCTACTTGTTCACGGGCTAGCGACGCATGTGCAACCCGAGCTGCCTGGCCTTTGCCGACCGGCAGTTGACGGCAGACCGGATCGCCGGCCGCCGTGTCCTCGAGGTCGGCGCGCGGAACGTGAACGGCTCCGCGCGCCCCCTGGTCGAGCGTCATGCCCCGGCGGAGTACGTGGGTGTTGACATCGAAAACGGCCCGGGCGTCGACGCCATCTGCGACATCACCGAACTGCTGGAGCGTTTCGGCCCTTCCCGCTTCGACCTGATCCTCTGCACGGAGGTGATGGAGCACGTCCGCGATTGGCGATCGGCGCTGCACAACCTCAAAGGCGTGCTGGCTCCCGCGGGAACCCTGCTCCTGACAACGCGATCCGCGGGCTTCCACTACCACGGCTACCCGTATGACTTCTGGCGTTACGAGACCGAGGACATCGAGGTTCTCATGGGCGACATGTCCCTCGACATCCTCGAAAGTGACCCCAGTTCGCCCGGCGTGTTCTTCGTGGCCACCAAGCCAGACGACTTTCAGGAGCTGGAATTGGAGACACACGAACTGCTTTCCGTCGTCACAGGGCGGCGCTGCCACAGTGTGAGCGACGGCCAGCTACGTTGGTTCCTGTGGGTCGAACGGCCTGTGACACGATTCTTCCAGAAGAGTTACAAGTCGGTGCGAAAGCGTCTGGTAGGTTCCGGGCCCCGCAGGGAATCGTGAAGAGGGAGAGGCGTTGCCCACACCAGCGCCCTTTCCGACCCTGGACTGATGCAACGCCTGGAACGTCGGACCTTCAGCCGGATTTGTATGACGACGGGTCGCCACGTAGTGGCGTAATTTGAATAGCCAGGGGTGGCAACCCCTGGACTTGCCGGCAAGTTATGAATGTGCCACGTAGTGGCACGACAAACGTCTTTCGGTGGGCACCGGCCTATCGGTCGGTTGTGATGCCGCTACGCGGCATCGTCCCCAAGGCTTCGAATCCAGGGATTCCGCTTCGCTCCACTCCTGGCTAATCACATTTTGCCGCTACGCGGCAGGCTGGGGCGTCTCGGCGGCACGCGGGTGGCACAGCAGAACCCGCCGCAATAACGTGGGCCTTCTCACCAGCCCCCTCCCCGGCCCTCCCCCACGTTCGCTGCGATCACTGGGGAGGGAGAAGTTCGACTCACTCGGGTGCGGGGAAATCACGAATGGGGCTATACCGCCGATAAGTCTCAAAGATGTCGCCGCCGTCTGAACGCATGGCAGCGGAAAAGCCCGGCTTCTGAATCATCTATTTCCCACACGGTCCAGCTCACCTGAAATGGCAACGTCAAGAAGCCGGGCTGCTGCCTCTGCCTACTCCGGTTCCGGGAAATTGCGGATGGGACTGTACCGGCGATAGGTCTCGAAAATGTCGCCGCCGTCGAGAATCCTCGGATCCCCGGTCTCGCGGAGGTAGGCCTCCAGACGCTCGCGGTGTTCGCGGCAGGCGGATTCGTGGGCCGGATCGTTCGCCAGGTTCTTCAGGCAGCCCGGGTCAGCCTGAATGTCATAGAACTCCTCCCCGGGGCGTTTGTCCACTGCCGCATGGAAGTAGCGAGCCACCTGCGGATCGTCTCGGAGCTCAACCAGGAACGTCAGGGTCGGGCAAGCGTCGATATCGTGGTACGCCCCGTGCATCGGCCCGAGTTGGCCCGGCTTGTCATATTTCTGCGGCGCACCGGCCGGCCAACGTTCGGGGCGGAAGTTCCTAATGTACAGATACTGGCTCGTACGCAGACTCCGCTGCGGATAGGCCAGGTTGTTGTAGCGCGACGAGGAATGGCGCTCCCGGGCACTGTAAACCCCGGTGCGGCCGGCGTCCACAAGACCTTCCTTCTCCGCCTGAAGCACGTCCCGAAGGCTGCGTCCGCTGGGCGGATACTCGGTTGGAGGATCCACGCCCGCCACATCGAGGATCGTGGCGGTCAGATCGACAAAGCCGACCAGGTCGTCGACTTTTCGCCCAGCGGGGACCTTCGCGCCCCAGCAGATGGCCAGCGGCATGTGGATCCCGTACTCGTAGCAATTCGCCTTCGCCCGCGGAAAGGGCATTCCATTGTCGCTCGTCACGATGACGAGCGTGTTCTCCAGTTCGCCCGCCTCGTCCAGCATGTGCAGCATCCGCCCGAGGTGTTGATCGAACCACTCGACCTCGACGCAGTAGTCGAGGATGTCGGAACGAATCTCGGGCGTGTCGGGAAGGAAGCTCGGAACGTCGACGTCTGCGAGTTTCTTTCCCGACGCCAGGCCCGCTCCTGCTTCATAACTTCGATGTGGCTCCGTCGCGCCATACCAGAAGCAGAACGGTGCGTCCTTCGGACGCTTGGCAAGAAAATCCTGGAAATTGGCCGCGTAGTCGTTGTTCGAGATTCCCTTGAAAGGTGGCTTGTTCTTCTTCTTGGAAAAAGCGGGGCCGGCGGGATTTCGCGGACGAAAGTCCTTCCAGTTCCCCGGGCCCCAGCCCTTGCCTGTATAGCCGACGAAATAGCCCGAGGCCTCCAGCAGGTCCGGGAACGTGACGTACTTCGGCGAAAACGAACTGGCGTGGGTCCCTGCGTGCTCAATCTGCCAGGTGTGGCGTCCCGTCAGCAAGGCAGCCCGGCAAGGGCTACAGCCGGGCGACGCACAGATGGCATTGCGGAACAGCACTCCCTCGCTCGCAACACGATCGAAGGCCGGCGTCGAGACCATCTTGGATCCATAGGCCGAAGTGTGAGGGAACGACTGGTCGTCGCTGATCGCCAGGAGGATGTTGGGACGTTCCGCGCAACTCACGGCCGCAAAAGGCCCCAAAACGAGAACTGCGACCAAACCGGTCAGAAACCTGCGAATGAAAACGGGAAAAAACGACATCTGGAGGCCTCCGGCAGCGGGAATCAATAGAATTGGCGAAGCCGTCTCAGAATAGCGTCCAGGAAGACGACAGGGCAAGTCGGCGAACTGTCCCTACCCCACATGAGGGACACAATCGTCGCATAAAGTCGCTCTTCGCTCCGCGAAAAGACGCTTGTTCGCGGAGCGAACAACAACACTTGTTGTTACGCCGCCCCTCGCGCAACCCGGGAGCAGCCTGGAATCTGTTTCTCCCCTGAATACCAACCCTACCGAGGGAGGAGAATGAACGGTAACGCCCCCTTTTTCGTGGCAAGGGGGCCGGACGGCAATTATACTGAAGTATCGGGCCTGCCTGCACCTTTTCTGCGCGTTCCGCCTCGGAGACACCCCGGGTACACGTGGGAAGCGGGCATCTCGAATGCTTCCCCTCCGTGCCGGGGGCGTGTTGCCGCGTGAGTTTGTTGCTCATCTTGGGAGATGTAAACGTGTCGAAAGCCGACGACAACCAACCGGACTTCAACGATTTCGATCTGCCCGGCGACGAGGATCAGCTCGAGAATCTGGATCTTCCAGACTCTGCCGACCCCATGGCGGATTTCGGCTCGCTTGATCTTCCCACGGACGACGAGCCGCAGGTAATCGACGACGCGGCGTCAGCCCCGGAGGAAATGACTCCCCTCGGCGACGAAGCCCTTGAGGAGGAATCTGCGGCCGCGGAAGAAGGTCCCGCCGCGGGCAAAAAGAAGGGAAAGAAATCCAAGAAGCCCAAGAAAGAAAAGAAGCCGAAGGCTAAGAAGGAGAAGAAACCAAAGCCCAAACGCCAGGCCGTGGAAGGCGAGGGCATGGGCATGGCCGGGATAGCGACCTTCGGTTTCTGCGGTCTTTCTCTCCTCTTGTTGGCCGCCATGGACGTCATGGTGTTCAAGAACTGGGGATTCATGTTCCTGTTGTTCATGAACGTCTTCTGGGCGATCGGCACGGCCGTCCCGTTCATCATGTGGATGGGCCGCAAGAAGCTGAACTTCTACGAGGTCATGCTGGGACTCGCCGTCATTGCCATCATCATCGCCCTCGGTCTCTTCGTGGGAGAAATGGCGAGCTACGACGGCAACGTCACGCCCGGGGGCGCGGGCGCTCCCGCAAGCACGGCTCAGCTGGGCTCGCCCAGCACGAGCGTGCTGGCCTGACCGGCGCGGGTCGCACTGAGGGCCAACGCGATCTTGCGACATCCTTCCCGTGGCGTCCCCGCAACGATATCCAGCGGGCATTCGGGATCGGGATGTTCGTAATTCAAGGTGACGGGCACCGCCCCGTCCCGAAATGCGAGCAGGCTGGCGAGCAGTTCGGTGGCCCCGGACGCCGCCCTTAGATTGCCGAAGTAGCTCTTCGGTGCGGTGGTCGGCACAGACCCCAGAACCGCTTGAATGGCCGCCGCTTCGATGGGATCATCGCCCGGCGTGCTCACGCCGTGAGCGTTCACGTGCCCCACGTCGCTTGGCTCCAAGCCTGCGTCTTGCAGGGCCCCGGACAAAGCACGGATGAGGACGTCACGTCCCGTCCCAGTTCGGGGGTTCCCCGAGAAGACGGTGGCCCGACCGGCAATTGCGGCCAGAGGAGTCGCGCCGCGCCTTGCCGCATGTTCTTTCCGCTCGAGGACAAATACGGTGGCCCCCTCCCCATGCACCTGCCCGCTCCGTCTCGCGTCGAAGGGTTTCAGGACCCGTTCGGGCGTCTCATCGCTCGGAGAAAGATGTCCCAAGAGGCACAGCCGTATCCAATCATAGGGGTTCATTTGGGAACTGGCGGCGCCAGCGAGCATCACATCGGCCGCTCCGCGCTCGATGACACTTGCCGCCTCCGCCAGGGCCTGCAACGACGAAAGCTCTCCTTGGTGAATCGTGTTATTCGGTCCCCGTGCATCGTGGGCGATCGAAATGTGCGACGCGATCATGTTCGGCAGGACCTTGAGGAAATTCAGGGGGAAGGAGGCCGCGGCCCCCTCTTTCGCCCACCGCTCGAAGTGGAAGACGCCATCTGTGACGCACTCCCGATAAGATGCTTCGCTCGCCTCCAGCGTGCTGCCGATCGAATCGGCCCCGAGGACGACTCCAAAACGTTCGGGCACGACATCCCCGGCTGCAATGCCCGCATCCTGGCACGCCAGCACCGAAGCTGCCACCCCTAGCTGTGAGTCGCGTGCCATGACCTTGAGGTTCTTCCGCGGTTTGACGAACTGCTTCGCGTCAAAGCCCTTGATTTCGCCCGCAATTCGTACGGGCAAGCCGCCGGCATCAAATGCCGTAATCGGCCCAATTCCGCTTCGGGCGGTACGCAGTGCTTCTTCGACGGCCTGCCGACCGATTCCCAAGGGACACAGCGTCCCGATTCCAGTGATGACGACTTCCACACGCGACACGTGGCTACTGCCCCAAGCGGCCGGATGATGGGTCCCCGATCGTCAACAGTTGCCCGGCCGCTGGGCTTGCCGAAAGAGAGTCGAGGGGTGGTCGGGGTCTCTGAGTTCGCACAACGCCAGGTTGACGCTGCCGGACTACCTCACACTATCGACGAAACCGATCCCAATAGCTTAGACTCACCGGGTCTTCGGAAAAACCGGCCCCCCGCGTCCGCGGGGAAAACTAGAATAAGAAGAGCCTCGCACGGCCCCAAAGGGCCTTGCGAGGCTCTCGATTTTCCCACGGTTGCGTCCGACGAGTTGATTCGTCAGAAGGTCACGATCAGGTCGAAGCCGCCGGAGAACTGATCGCTCGCGTTGCCGTTGTCGAAGGGCAAGGCGCCGGGTCCGTCGTACCAGTCGTAGCGCAGTTCCGGGCGAATTTTCAGGTTGGCCGTCGGTTGCCAGTTGACGCCCCAGGTGGCCCCCCACATGTCGCCCTGAGCGGGACCGCGGATGCCGTCGTCGTCATGGAACCACTCGATGCGGGTCCCGAGCTTCCAGCAATCGTTGATCGTGTAGAACAGGTAGTTGTTGACGCCGTACCACTGTCCGACGGTTCCGCCCGTGGAGGCCCCGTAGTCGGACTGCAGAACGTACTCCAACTTTTCGGTCAGCGTGGCGTCGGCAACGATGCTATGCATGTACGTGTCCGTCGCGGTAGCGGACTCGGTTCCGGTCACAACGGCGTAGGTGAGCGAGAGAGACTCCAGCAGCGGAACGCTGATCCCGCCGAGGAAGTTGTTGCCGCCATTCGGATTGTCGAAGGCCGTGTCCCAACTCTGGACCCATCCGCCCCATACGGTGATGTCGTCGCCAAGGGCATACTCGGCGAGGACGCCGGTGTGCGTGAACGGCTCGGCGTAGTACATCGTGTAGGCATAGGACGTGAAGAAGTTGTCCGGCGCCTGGACGACCTCATAGCCGATGATCGTGTAGAAGTGACCCATGGTCACGGTCAGGTCGTTGATTCCGAGCTGGGCGTAGAGCTGCGGCAACGCGGAACCGTACTCGTCGGAGCTGTCCCAGCCGTTGTCCCAGGCTTGCGGATCGCTGCTGCCGAAAGCCTGCGTGTCCGGTCCATCGACACCGAACACATAGTCCGCCCGGAAGCCCCAGTCGAAGCCGCATCCGCCCGTATCGACGCCCTTCTCCACGTAGCCCCAAAGCTGGTTGACCGTGAAGCCGTCGCCCACGTTGCGGAAGGAGATCGGGCCATTGCTGGCAGCGCCATGGGCATTCCCATAGGCCCCGACCGAAAGCCAACCACCGTAGGTGATCGAGCTGCTTCCGCAGCAGTCGCCGGTCAGGTGGCCCTGCAGCGTCCATGGATCGCCGTGATCGCAGCACGGGAAGAGCGAGATGCACGGACCACACGTGCAACAAGAGCTGCAAGTGTCGCACGAGGGCTCAGAAGTACACGTTTCACATCCATCCGACGTGAGATAGCTGCAGGCGGTCACATCGGGAGCGGGCACGCTGTACACAGGGGGGCCGTCGGCGGCGGAGGCCTGCGTACAACAATAGGCAAGAAGTGCTGTCGAGCAGCATAACCACTTTACAACGCGCATCGTATCCCCCTCGAAAAGGAATCCACTCTCTCGCGAACCGGGAAAGCTCAGATCCGCGAAACCTCATGTCCTGGACCACGCCGCTGCTGAAATGGCAGGCAGACGGCTCTTTCTGGATCGGCTAGCATTCACGACAGATCTGCGGGAAATACGGGCGAATCTATCCTCCAAGCGAACGAAAATGTTCACTTCTGTTAAACTTTGCGGACTGGCTAGGGACGACCGGATACAACGGGGGGGCTGCCCCCGGAGACGCGAGGAGGTCACCCTCGCGTCTCGCATACCGGGCGCAGATGCGCCGCCGTCCTTGGGGAAAGCCAAAAAAACGGGCCCGGATTCACTCGAATCCGGGCCCGTTGAGAGGAACGAGTATCCAGTCAAGTTCGTTAGAAGGTGACGATCAAGTCGAACCCACCGGAGAGCTGGTCGTCTGCGGTGCCGTTGTCAAACGGGGTGTTGCCGCCCTTGACCCAGTCGTAGCGCAACTCGGGGCGAATCAACATGTTGGCAGTGACCTGCCAGTTGACGCCACAGGTCACAGCCCAGTAGTCGCCGGCGCCGCCGAGACCGCGATAATCGTCGTCGTCGTGGAACCACTCGAAACGGGTGCCCAACTTCCAGCAGTCGTTAACGGTGTAGAACAGGTAGTTGTTCACGCCGTACCACTGGGCGCTCGTGCCGTTGCTGACACCGCCCCAGTCGGACTGGAGAACGTAATTGAGCTTGTCGGTCAGGCCGAAGTCCGCCACGACGCTCTGCATGTAGGTGTCGTTGCCGGTGACGCCGTCATGCCCGTAATCGAGGGCCCACGTCAAGGTCGCCGAGTCGGTCAGCGGAGCACTGATACCACCGAGGAAATCGGACGATTGGTTGGGGTTGTCAAAGGCCGTATCCCAACCTTGGACCCACCCGCCCCAGACGGTGACGTTCTCGAACAGGGAGTACTCGGCCAGAACGCCCGTGTGGGTGAACGGCTCGGCATAGTACATCGTGTACGCATTGGACGTGAAGAAGTTGCCGGTGGCGGGCACAACTTCGTAACCAATGATGGTGTAGAAGTGGCCCATCTTCACCTTCAAGTCGTTGACAGCGATTTCGCCGTACAACTGCGGCAGAGCCGTGCCGTACTCGCCCGACGTGTCCCAGGGATTGTCCCAGGCGGTCGGGCTGCTGCCGAAGGCCTGCGTGTCCTGGCCGTCGACACCGAAGACGACGTCCGAACGGAACCCCCAGTCCCAGCCGCATCCACCCGTGTCAGCGGCTTTCTCGAAGTAGCCCCAGACCTGGTTCACGGTAAACCCGTCGCCCACGTTCTTCATGGCAACCGGGCCATTGTTCGCCGCACCGTGGGCATTGCCGTAGGCTCCAACGGAAACCCAACCACCGTAGGTGATGTTGCAGCACGAGTCGCCTGTGAGCAGCCCCTGCAACGTCCAGGGCTCACCCAGATCGCAGCACGGGAAGAGAGGAATGCACGCGCAAGAAGAGCACGAACTGCTGCATCCGCAGGCATCGTCGCACGCCGATTCACAAGCACTCGGAGCGCAACCATCAGACGTCAAGTAGCCGCAAGCAGCCACTTCCGGCTCGGGTGCCGCAAAGGCGGACGGCTGGTACAGCCCGTCGGCACCGAGCGTTCCGGAACAGCACATCGCAACGAGCGCTGCCGGACAACAGAGAAGTTTCAGTAAACGCATCGTGACCCCCATGGGAAAGGTGAGTGATTCCTGAATGACTCGTGGGGAAGGATGGACTTCCTCCGATTGGTGTTTGTCGCAAAAGTGTCCCGGCGCCTCCTTCGGGCCGCCCATCGATGGCATCTGCCGGCTCCATGTTTCTTCCGGTAGACGATCCCCCCGACGCACCGTGCAGATCGTTCGCTGCAAACGGAGGCAGATGTCGCCTGATGGTGACACTAGTTCGCGGACACGGATTGGAATCGGTCCGTCGGCGTCATTCATGCGACGAAATCAGAAAACGCCGCGATGCAACGAACGCGAAAGCTCTTCCGGTTTGGGAAGAGCTTCCGATTGGCGAAAGAAGGGGCAGGTACTCAGAACACTTGCCATCGCTGCGTGGCGGCGCCCGCCACACAGCGTCTGCCCTCGGGCCGGCATCGCCCTTTAGAAGTCATACCAAACCCCGAAACCCAGCTTCTCTTCGTACTGATCGAAGAACTCCCATTGGTCGCTCATGCCCTGAAAGTACTGCATCCCAACACGAAACAGGTGGCCGGAATAGCCTCGCCATTGCCATCCGGTCTCGACAGACAGGTTTCCCCCAAAGTCGAACTCCTCGCGGAGGTACCCGTTGATCGCGAAGAAGGGCGCCCCGCGTTGCCCGCTGGGTCCGGCGGGACTGTATTCGATCCCAAACTGAAACTCCCACGGCTCCGTCCCCCCATCGTAGGTAAAGGCCCAGCCTGCCTCACCGTAGAGCCGAAGATCGGGAGTGAGGAAATACGAATGGCCCCAGATGAGTACGTCACGCGAATAGTTGCGGCGCACAAGCGTGCTATGACGGACCATGTACTCGTCGCCCAGATGGGAACTCAGGTGGTAATATCCGAACTTCGTCTGGTAGTTGCCGCGACCGTACGTCAACGGAATCCCGAAGCGAAAATCGGCGGAGATCAGGTCCCTCTCCTCGTGCTCCAGATCCAGGCGGGGCATGCCGGCTCCCTCCATGTCGAGTTGCCAGCCCTCCGGACGATCGCTGCCCACGGTACCGTAACGGAGAATCCCGACCCGACCGCCGAGCGTGATGTCCCACATCCAACCGAGATCGTCGTCGCGAAGCCAGCGACCGGCAAAACGCGGTTCCTTAACTCCTGCCAGGTAGGAATGATAGATCAAGCCCTCCGGCAGAACCTGATGGCACCACTCCTCGTCGCGAGCAGCGGACCTCTCGCCCGCCGACTCGAACCAGTTGTCCTGGAAGTAGCCTGTCGACTCGACCTCGGAATCCGCGAGAAATTCGGGGAGCATCCTGTAGCTCGACCCAGCGATCGAAGTCGGAGCGGGTTGCCCAAACAGATCGGTCGCGAGGGTGTCCGGTTCGTAATGCGTCGAGCCGGAAGCCGTCTGCTCGACGCAGGCCGAGTTCTCCCCGCTCGAGGGCCACCCGTCTTGGGAGGAATTCGCCCAGGACGGCGACGAGAAGACAACCAAAATCAATGCAACCAAGATCCACTCAGAGTGTCCGCTGCGGGGTGCGGGACCCACAATCGGACGACAGATCGCCAGATGTCTCATTTCGCCCCTCCCGGGCGCATTGCTCAGAGCTGCCGCTTCTTCACTTGCCTGCAATCAGCCAAAGTCCTGCATGGGTCGTGCAAGATGGGTGGGTCGCGGCCGAAGGTGGGTCGTGAGAACGCGTTGAACGGTTTCTGGGTCGGTGCAATCGCGCAGAGTCGTACTGCCGCGCATATCAGAAACATCGGCACAATCGACAAAATTGATGAGTCCGGAAATACCTCCCCCCACATGCAGAGGGAGTCAGGATTGAACCGCAAGCCACGATGGCCTACAATTTCCCCCTTTTGGCGACACGTCCCTCGGCCCAAATGGGCAGGCGGGACAGGGAGGAATCGTTCCCGGAGAATCTCGGATGCTCGAAAAATCGCTCGTCTTACTGAAGCCCGATTGTGTTCAGCGCCGCTTGACCGGACGCATCATCACCCGCTTGGAAGACAAGGGCCTGAACCTCATTGGGATGAAACTCATGAGAGTCACCCCCGAACTGGCGGAACGGCACTACGCAGAGCACGTGGGCAAGCCGTTCTATCCGGGACTCGAGACCTACATCACCGGCGGCCCCATCGTGGCAATGGTCGTCGAAGGCCCCGAGGCCGTGCAGGTCATTCGCAAGATGGTGGGAACCACCAACGGCCTGGAAGCCGCGGCAGGCACGATTCGGGGGGACTTCAGCACGAGCAACCAGATGAACCTGGTTCACGCCTCCGACAGCCCGGAATCCGCCGTCCGGGAAATCAACATCTTCTTCACCGAGTCGGAGTTGTGCCCGTACGTCCCCACAATCCGATCCTGGCTGCGAGCCCCCAACGTCGATTGAAGAAGACGGGACTCAAAGGGCGGAAATCGTCGCCACTTCGTAGACAGGAGCAAAGTCCGCCCCTTCTTCCGATTCTTTCGCGATCCGCCCGCGAACCTCGACGAAGTCGCCGCGTTCGAAACCGGAGAGACTCTCCGAATCCTTGATGATGACACTCCCGCCGAATTTGTCGGTCTCGCGATCGACGGGAATATATCGCAGTTTCCAGGAGCGATCCCGTTCCAGAAACTCGAGTTGGCCGCGAAGTCGGCTGTAGTCGTCTGTCCAGGCAAAACGCCCAACCGACAGGTCACGATCCACGCGAGTCGGAATGCTCACGGCAAACCCGGGATTGGGGTCCGTCGCTGAGGCCAACTGAACGCGATCGCCCCGTAGCGTTCCAGCTCCACGGTCGACGGGGGGAAGATCGTTGATATCGACCGGCCGGCTGCGGGACGAAACACCTTCCGACGCGTTGGTCGGGGACGAGTAGTCTGCGGACTGCCTCGCAAACGATCCCGCCCGCGGGGACAGCGTCTGAACAACTCGCCTCGCCTCAGACGCGGGCGTGTCGGCGGAACGGGGGTCTTCAGCCTGCTCCTGCGAGTTCTTGTTCGCAATGGCAAGCATTTCTTCCGAAGTCAGTTCACGCTGTGCCGAGACGGGAATTTGGATCCGATCCCCGACCGGAGCGGCTGCTTTGGGAGATGAGGTTGCGGCCGAATTCGACGCCAAACGCGCCGCCGGCTCAGCCTGCACCGGTTCGTTGGCATCCCCGGGCGGAGGAGGAAGCGTTCCCTCCGAAGACGAAAGGGCCGCCGAACGGGGATAGTAGGGGTCGACGGCAGAACGCCGCGTGATTTCACCCGTCGCCGGAGGCGCGATCTTCGTTTGACCGTAGAAGGGATCCATCGGAACCTGGGCATCCTGACCACGGCAACCGAAGACGCACGTTGCAACAAGAACCGGAATGATCAGCCGGATCATCAGGGGGACTCCTTTCCGCCTCGATGATGATGGCACGACTAGCGGGGGGATGACGGCTTCATCGAAATAAAGACCGCCACGAACCAATCAAGGGCAGGATGATGCCCGATTTCCCGCCGTAGGTCCAGACCAATTTTCAGGTTAGGAATAATCCAAGCAATTCCCGCTGCCCTCGCCGGGCTCCTAACGAGGCGGCTATTTCTTCGCAAGAGCCGATTCGGTCTGAGACACGTAGGGATTCCGAATCAACTTCGGGGCAGAGGCCATCTTGGGGGCCTTGGACTCCTGATTCACCGGTTTGGGAACATACTTGTTCTGGATGATCTCCGGGGTCGGCTCGTCAACGATCTCCGGAGTCTCGACGTACGGGGGGTACGCCCAAGGTCCGTAGCCGTAAGAGCGGGGAACAGGCATGTCATAGTAAACCGGCGGATGAAGGGCAAAATAGGGAGGCAACGGAATGGCTCCCACTTTGTACAGATCCGTAAGATCGGCAGGATAGGGGTTGCTCCACATGTAGGAACCGCACCCAAAACCACCTGCCTGAACGTGGCTCACGGCGAAAAAGGCGACCGCAAGAACCACCAAAACAAAAGCCCGGAAACCAAGTCGTCGAACCATCGGTGCTACTCCAAACTGCTTCTCTGAAAGGGACTCCTCCAACCGAGGAGCCCATGGTTTCCAGCGTAATTGAAACAGCTTGAACAGCAACAAAAAATCGGTTCTATCCCGCGACAATTGAACCCCGAACTTCGGGTGACGTGAAAGCCGACCTTCACCGTAACCCCTTGATGCACAGGAACTTTTTTACTTTACCGCTGCATAAACCACGTCCCTGCGAGCTACGGCCCATCGGCAGAATCCCTTGCGACGACGACGCCCCCCATATCTACTGCATATTAAAAGGGGGAAGACAAGAGAGAAACCTGAAAGACCTTCCCCAATTTGACAGAATAGAGTGCCACCAATTATGAACCAAAAGGCTCAGAATTGGCGCAGGCGGTTTTCACAAAGTCCACCCGCGTCTGCCCTCGAACACCTATTCGGTCGATGCCCTTTTCGCCGAATCCTTCATCTTGGGAAGCGGGTATTTTTCGCCGGCGCCGGGCAACTCCTGACGGCTGGTCTCGATTTCCCCCAAATCCTCTTCGCTCGGCTGGGAAGAGCAGCCGGACAACGCGAGTGTCCCAACGAACAACCAGGCCCCTAACATAGCAACGAGTACCCGTGATCGTAACATAACCGACGATTCCTCCAAAAGTGGGGCAGACTCCAAGGCCAACTCGACAGAAACACGCTTTGACAATTCCCGAACCGAGACGCTCCAACACGAGGGGCGTCACCTGAATACGGATTTCTGCCGAGCAAGCGTGTGCAACGGACGATCACTTATTGTAACGACGGGGGGCCGCCATGAACAACGTCCACGCCCATCGCTCGCGTTCTGAGCGTGCCCCCCATGAATAATCCGAGCTAACCAAAATGTCAGAACCGAACCACCTGTTGACCGAATCCCTGCGATCCGAAGCAAAGCGTCTCGGCTTCTGCCATGTGGGGGTGTGCGACGCGGTGGCCCCTCCGGGGTTCGAGAGGCTTCGCCAGTGGCTCGAAGCGGGATACGCGGGCCAGATGCACTACCTGGCTGAGCGCCTCGACGCCTATCGCCATCCGGACCACGTTCTGGAAGGGGCGAGAAGCCTTCTCGTGCTCGCCACGGATTATCTCAATGTCGATCCCGAAGGGGATACCGAGAACCACGGCAAGATTTCCCGCTATGCATGGGGTCTCGACTACCACGACGTGCTCTGGGATCGCCTCAACACCCTGGCCGAGTTCCACCGCGGCCTCGCGCCCGAGGCCCAAGTTCGCGGCGTGGTCGATACAGCCCCGATCATGGAACGGGAGTTCGCCGTGCTCGCAGGACTCGGCTGGATCGGCAAAAACACGCTCCTACTGACACGAGACCGCGGCAGTTGGCTCTTTCTCTCGGTTCTTCTAACCACGGAAGAACTCGTGCCCAACGCTCCCTTTGCTTCCGACCATTGCGGCACCTGTCGGGCCTGCATCGATGCCTGCCCCACCGGCGCCCTCGTCGAACCCTACGTGCTCGACGCGCGGCGGTGCATCAGCTACTTGACCATCGAACTTCGCGATCCGGTTCCCGTCGAGCTTCGTGAGCCCACCGACGACTGGTTGTTCGGTTGCGATATCTGCCAGGAGGTCTGTCCGTGGAATCGCAAGCGGCACAAGCAGGCGACGGATCCGGAAAGCAATCCGGAGTTTCGGCCCCTGGAGGGCCTGCCATCGCTCGACCTGCTCGAACTCTTTCAGTGGGACGACGCGGCTTTTCGGAACCGGTTTCGCAAGACACCGCTCTGGCGAGCCAAGCGTCGCGGACTGCTTCGCAACGCGGCGATCATCCTCGGAAACCACGCCTCGCCTGACGCCACCGAGGCCTTGCTCAAAGGCTTGGCGGACGTGGAACCGCTCGTTCGCGAGGCCTCCGCGTGGGCCCTGGGCAGGATCGGCGACCATCGGAGCTTGGCCGCCCTGCGCTCGCAACGGAAAGTCGAAGAAGACCCGACGGTCTGCGAGACAATCCGCAGGGTCCTCGGATGACGACTCGCCGGCAACGTGAAACTTGACACCGGCCCCGCCAGACCCGATGCTGATCGCTATCTGCCTGCCCCCACCACGTCCTGCCAAGTGTCGGGAGAATGCCATGCCACGCTCAACCACCCGCCGACAGTTTCTTGCCACCGGTGCCGCCGCAACGGCCGGGCTAACCATTCTCCGCAACAGCCGATCCGCCTTCGGCTACCAGGCCAACGAGAAACTCAACCTCGCCCTCATCGGCGCCGGCGGTCGGGGAGCGGCAAACCTGCAAGGGGTGAAGGACGAGAACATCGTTGCCCTGTGTGACGTGGACCAGCGCCGGGCCGCCGATACCTTTGCCAAGTATCCCGACGTCAGGAAATTCGCCGACTTCCGCAAGCTCCTGGACGAGATGGACAAGGATCTGGACGCCGTCGTCGTCAGCACGCCGAATCATGTCCATGTGCCTGCCAGCGTGGCAGCCATGCGCCGGGGCAAACATGTTTATTGCGAGAAACCGCTTGCGCACAATATCTACGAAGCCCGGCTGGCAGCCAAGGTGGCCGCCGAACAAAAGGTGGCAACCCAAATGGGGACTCAGATCCACGCCACGGAAAACTACCGCCGCATCGTCGAGTTGGTCCGCGCCGGGGCAATCGGGAAGGTGCGTGAGTGCCATTGCTGGCTCCGTGGCGGAGGCAGTGCGGGCGATCGTCCCACCGACACGCCGCCGATCCCGGAAGGCTTGGATTGGGATCTTTGGCTAGGCCCGGCTCCCGAGCGGCCTTACCATCCGTGCTACGTTCCCCACGACTGGCACTACTGGTGGGATTTTGGCGGCGGCGCCTTCGGAAACATGGGCTGCCACTACTTCGACCTGGCCTTCTGGGCTCTCGATCTCCGGACGCCTACGATGATCGAGGCCGAGGGACCACCCCCCCACGCCGAAAGCACGCCGGCCAGGGAACACGTCCGCTGCCACTTCGACGCCCGGGGCGACCAGCCCCCGGTGGTCCTCACCTGGACCCACGGCCCCGAGAAACGGACCGTCTTCGCCGAAAACGAGATTCCCACCTGGGCCTGGGGAGTTTTTGTGGGCACGGAAGGGATGCTCCTCGTCAACTACAACAAACACGAGTTGTGGCCCAAAGAGAAATTCGAAGGAATCCAGCCCCCGGAACCGAGTATTCCCCCCTCCGTCGGGCACCATCGCGAGTGGCTCAACGCCTGCAGGACGGGAAGCCCCACAACCTGCAACTTCGATTACTCGGGCGCCGTGACCGAGGCCATGCTTCTGGGCAACATCGCCTTCCGCACCGGCCAGAAACTCCAGTGGGACGGCGCCGCGATGAAATTTACGAACTGCCCGCAAGCCAACGATCTGCTCCGGCGGGAATACCGAAAGGGTTGGAGTCTGTGAAGGGGCGGAGGAACCACGGATGAACACGGGCGATTTGGTTCGGAAATAGTCCTCGAAGGTGGATTGATGGCGAGCCAGAGGCCTGCCGGATCACGAAGCAGCTTCGGCCTTTCGAGTCGGTGGGAGACTGCGGTGAACAGGAGTTAACGGAGAGAACAGAGTGGAGGGACTTTGTTCTCTCCGTCTACTCCCACAAGCTGTTGCGCCAGATTGGCTCCAAGCGGGATCAACCTCGAAATCCCATCGGGCAGTGTCAGGCAATGGAAGTCAACGGCCAATCCAAGTAGAATGTCGATCAGTTTCATGCACCTCAGCAATTGAACTGAAGTGAACGGGAAGAACCTGCTCACACGCATTCACCCCGACAAGAGCGAATGCATGGGCGGTCCTTTTTTGAAACAAAGAGGACGGAGGGAACAGAGAAATCACCTCCGTTATCTTGGTTGCCTCCTGTTCCTGTCAATCACATCGGAACCTGGGATTTCTTCTTGAGTCGTCCGTCTATGAAATCAAATATCTTCATTGCCCTGATTGTTGTCTCCTGTTGTCTTGTTGCCGTTGCGATCGCCGAGGAGCAATCGGCCGTTCCCGGTGTGCCGTGGCCCGCAACGGACGGACTGGGCCGGTCCCTGCCCTTGGCCGACGAGGTAGGGACGCCGCGCGCCGATCGTTTCGTGGGCATCTTCTATTTCCTCTGGCATAGTGCGACCTCGGGGAAGAGCCCCAACTGGGACGGTCCCTACGACATCGCCCGAATCCTCCGCGAGGATCCCGACGCGTTTGGCAAGCCGAATTCGCCCCTGTGGGGCCCCGTGGGCATGTATCATTATTGGGGCGAGCCGCTCTTCGGCTACTACCGGAGCGACGATCCCTGGATCCTCCGCCGCCACGCCCAGAGCCTGGCCGACGCCGGCGTCGACACGCTAATTTTCGACACGACCAACGCCCACAGCTATCCCGAGACGTACATGGCCCTTTGCCGCGTCTTCCAGGAAGTGCGCGACGCAGGCGGCCAGACGCCCCAGATCTCGTTCATGGTCAACACCAAGGCCGGCGAGACGGCCGAACAGATTTATCACGACCTCTACCAGAAGAACTTGTACAAGGATCTCTGGTTCCACTGGCAAGGCAAGCCGCTGATTATCTGCGATCCTGCCGCGGCCAGCGCCGAGCTCAAGGAATTCTTCACCCTTCGCCGAGCCCACTGGCCCTTCACGATGGTCAACACGGAGAAGGCCTGGCATTGGGAGGCGGCCTATCCCCAACCTTACGGCTACGCAAACGACCCGAAGAAGCCGGAACAAGTGAACGTCTCCGTCGCCCAGAACCTTCGCCAGAGCGACGGCAAGGTGACCAACATGAGCGAGGGCAACGCCCGGGGCCGCAGCTTTCACCACGGCGCCATCGACAAATCGCCCGGCGCTGTCAACTACGGCCGCAACTTCCAGGAACAGTGGCATCGCGTGTTTGAACTGGAGCCGCCCTTCGTGATGATCACCGGCTGGAACGAATGGATTGCCGGACGCTGGCAGCGGCCCGGGCAGCCGATCGTGTTCGTCGATCAGTACGACCAGGAATACAGCCGCGACATCGAACCGGCCCGGGTCGGCCACCTCGACAATTACTACTGGCAGATGATCGCCAACATCCGCTGCTACAAGGGCGTGCCCGAGCTACCCGCCGCGAGCGAACCGAAATCGATCGATCTTGCGGGCGGATTCGACCAGTGGAAGGACGTCGTCCCCGAATTCCGCGATCACGTGGGAGAGACCATCCCCCGCGACCACGACGGCGTGGCCGGGCTGCACTACACGAACCAGAGCGGACGAAACGACCTCGTCGCCGCGAAGGTGACTCACAACGCCAGAGTCGTCTACTTCTATCTCCGCACGGTCGAAGCCATTCGACCCGCCACCACGCCGGACGGACTCTGGCTCTTCATCGATTCGGACCAGGACCCCAAGACGGGCTGGGAGGGTTACGACCTGCTCGTCGGTCGCGAAGTGGGCAGCGACGGCAAGCTGTCCGTCGAAAGCCACACGAGCGGCTGGCAGTGGGAAAAAACTGCCTCGGCTGCCTTCCGCCTTGAAGGCAACCAGCTCCACCTCGCTCTGCCCCGCACCGCCCTCGGGCTGAAGAGCAATGAGGACGTTTCTCTCGACTTCAAGTGGGCCGACAACCTGAAGAAGCCCGGCGACGTTCTCGACTTCTCTCTCCACGGCGACGTAGCGCCCGATGGGCGGTTTAGTTTTCGGTTTGGGGAGGATGCGGGGCAGTAGGGGATGGCTCAGCAACAAGTGTGGTTGTTCGCGGGAGCGAACGAACACCATTTCGCGGAGCGAAAAGCGACAATCGCCTACGGTTGCAGGAGTTTCGGCAGCAGTCCCGGACAGTACAGTGTTTCACGGAACTCTGTGGCGGGAGTGGCTTCCAGCGATCCCTCCGGGAGGAAGCCGAACCGCTCCATGGCGTCTGCGGAGGACGTATCGAATCTGCCGTCGGTGGCGATGACGGCCCAGTCTCCATTGTCGAAGCCCTGGACAACCGCCACCGGAGCGCCATCGGCGACCGAATAGACGGTGCCGCGAGCCGCCCCCACTTCAACATAGGCAAAACGGTCTCCGCCGAGGAACTTGAAATCCGAGGCAAAGGAGCCTGCCTCGAACGTCCGCAACGGTTCTCCCGTCGCGGTATCCAGCAGTGCAACACCTGATGTTCCGTGATCATCCTTGATCCGAGTGAGCAACAGGGAGCCATCCGAGTTCGGGACGACCCGGGGCGAGATCAGCCAGTAGCTTTGCGCGGGAAAGGTCCCAATCTGTTTGAACGTCTCCGCGTCCCACATCTGAACAATCTGGCTTGGTGCGCCGTCCGGAAAGGCATACTTCTGGAAGTTCGGTGGAGTCACCGTGAAGGCCTTGCGGCCGTCGGAAGTGAAAGCAATCTGGGCGACGCCCTCGAAGCGGCGACGCCACTGCCATTTCGGCGGGGCTCCCTCGTCGTCCTTCGGATTGAGATCCTCCGACTCGCTCACCGCGTCGATTTCCCCCAGTTCCTCGCCCGTTTCCATGTCGTAAATCCTGGTAAGACTGTCGCCGAGTCCGATTGCCAGACGGGAGCTGTCGTGGTTGAAGGCCATGCTCCGAACGCGTGGGCTGCCACGGGGTGGCGTGGCAATGCGATGGCGTTCCCGGCCAGTGCTTGTGTCGCAAACAACCACCACTCCGATCGCTTCCTCAAGGGCAAGCAGACCTCCGTCATGGCCGAGCGCCGCCATTACAACGAAGTCCCAAAGCGTTCCGTTTTGTTCCCTCGGTTCGCTCGTCGCCTCGAATGCGCAGGCGCCCGTTTGAAGATTAAAGACACCGACCTGATTACGAGTGCGGTTCAACAAATGGGAGCCGTCGCTGCTCAACGTCATCCGCCCGGGCTCCTGACGGAATGCGTCGAACGTGCCGAGAACCTCCCCGGTTGCTCCGTCATAAAGCCGCACATCGCCATTGGCCGTCGGCTCGGCGTAGTGCGACGGATTCAACGTCACCATGTAGGGCTGATCGTCTCGATCATTCTTCGAATCCTTGGCGGCAGGCGCTGGATACCTCGCGATTGTGCCCTGCCGCTTGACGGTTCCGGAGTCTCGGTCAACGACGAACCACTTCTCGGCGCCCAGATTGCAGAAGAGGGTGTCGGCGTCCACATAAGCAAGCGAAACCTGCCACGGCATGCTCTTGGGCATCGAAATCCTCTTTCGCACCTCGCCGGAAGATGGATCGAACAGGACGAGGTCGCACGCGTCGTCGCCATGAACACACGCAGCAAGCTCCGTGAAGTCCGGCGAATAGGCCAGGGCGGTAAGATGTCCTTCGAGTTCCTTGACGAGAGTCTGGGAGTGCCCGTCAGCAAGATCCACCGTGTCAATCCGGCCTTCCAACGTGCCGATCGTCACCTTCAGGCCATCAGGATGACAGACGAGCGTACAGCGCCGTGTCGCCTGAGGGAGCGGCCAGTCCGCGATCTTCTTGCCCGACTCGACCTCCCACACGACGCATTCCTTTCTGCCGGCAGCGATCAGACGCTTCTCGTCCTGAGTGAAGGCGACGGCGCACCAGTCGCCCAGCCCCGGCAGGACGTGCCGGATTCTGCCGGTCGCACCGTCCCAAAGCAGGATCATGTGCCGCGAAGCGTAGGTCGCATAGGCGATCAGCGACCCATCCCCGGTCATCGCCCAGCCAAACGGGAAACAGCAGTTCAACCGCCCGCCGATTTCAAAGGAGGTCGATGAACTGTGCGACCCTGCCCACCTCCAGGAGCCGTCGGGTTGCTGTCGCATTCCGTCTCCAAACACACTGCCCTCCATGCCTCTTCGAATCGACTTGTTGGGCGGTTCGAGGGGGCATGGCAGGAGTCCGCTGCCGATGTTCCAGACGTTCCAAGAGCCCATGACGACCGCCCGGGAACCGTCAGGACTGAAGACGAACCCGGCTGGAGATGTTCGAGTGACGTCGCTGCCGAAGAAGGCTGTGATTCGGCGCGTCGGCGGCGTCAGGTTCCAGAAGAGGGCGCCCTGCTCCGAAGACACGCCAAGGTGCGTCCCGTCGGGTGAGACCGTCAGGCCGTGGGCTGAACGTACCCTGGAGAACGGGAAACGGATTTCGTCACACTGGCTCTCCCACACAAACTCCTTGCCAGTAGGAGGATGGGAAAACCGGCTCATAGCGGTCCGAAACTCGGACGGCGTGCTGCCGCTGCCGTAGCGAGGAGAAACGGTAAGGTCCCAGATTGAGATCCCATCACCGAATAGAACCAAGGCGATCGCCTTGCCGTCCGGACGAAACGCAGCACAACTGGGCGACCTCCCACATACGTTTATGCGAAGAAGCTTGCCTGTCTCCACATCCCAAAGCCGCGCAGCGTGGTCGTCCGAAAGAGACAGCACCTGGCGTCCGTCGGGACTCACGACGACCGATCCAATGCGATTGCCGTGATCGCCAAACAGGCGGCCGGACTTTCCCGACGGGGTGCCGATCATGCGGAAGGAATAGTTGCTGTCCATGTCACCGGTGTCGACGAAGCAACCGTTTCCATCAGGCAAAAGGGTCGAATAAGCGGCGGAGTGGCCGCTGCTCGACTTGATCACTTGGGACGGTTCCGCCTTGTCCAGGTCCCACAGGAATACTCGGTGCGGCGACGTCATAACCACGCGTCGTCCCTTCCAGGAGAAGGCCGCGGCGCCGACCTCCTCCCAATAGGGCTTCAGCGAAGGGCGGAAGGTCTGAAGGGACTCTCCGGACGTGGCGTTCCACAGAGTCAGTTCCGACACGAATTCCGGCGGGGCGTCTTGATCGATCTCGTGGAAGGCGGGCCTGTCGATTTCTGATTGGGTCAACACCAGAATCCCGTCCTCGTCGACGTGGAAATCACGGAACTGCTGGGATTTTGCTCCTTCCACCTGTGGCCTGAATTCGTGGACGCACCGCCCGGTCCGAACATCCACAACCCGCGTCAATCCGTTCTCGTCGACCAGAACGATCGTCGCCAGATCGGGCCCACATGCGACGCCTTCAATCGCAAGGGCGCCGAACGCGTATTCCCGGGCGACACGTCCCGTGTCGACGTTCCAGAGCCTGGCTTGGCCGTGGCTGCCGCCGGTCAGAAGGTATCGTCCGTCATCGCTCCAACAGATTGAGACCAGCAAGCCTGGCGACCGGGCCTGAAGAAGCAAGCTGCCAGGAGCATCCGCGAAAACCTGGAATCCGGCGAGTCCACAACAGAACGCCGCCAGGCACAGCAACCGATTCATCCCCCACCTCCCCTCGTCAACGTGAATTGAGCACGTGCGGCAGCTTGACATTCCGCGAGCCAAGATCGTCCGTGAATCTGGCGAGTCGGATTTCGCAAGATCATCCACCCACCGGAACCGTCAGCATAGGGGTTACCGCACACGTGTCAAGGTTCTCTTTTGTGGGCCTTTCCTGAAACACTCTTGCATCTCATCGGTCCGGCACGCATCCCCGCAGATTCCGCTTCTCTCGGGGCGAGTCACGGTTGTTGACAAGAAGGCCCGGACCGGCCATATTGGCCGCTTGTTTGTCGATTTATTGTGAACTCGCCCTGCTCTGGGCCTGGAGAAGGAGATCGTCATGGCCGCTGAATATCGCTTTTCGTTTGGACCCTGGAACATCCATGAGGGCGCCGATCCCTTCGGGCCCACCGTCCGGCCGACGATCGAATTCGCCAAGAAGCTGAAACGCTACAAGGAACTGGGATTCGACGGGGTGCAGTTCCACGACGACGACGCCGTTCCCGACATGGAGAGCCTCTCGCCCGAGGAGATTACGAAGAAGGCCGCCGAGGTCAAGTCGATGCTCGACGGGGAAGGGCTTGTGGCCGAGTTCGTCGCCCCGCGACTCTGGGAAGATCCCCGCGGGATCGACGGCGGTTTCACCGCCAACGATCCGGCCTGCCGGGCCTGGGCAGTCGAACGCTTCAAACGCTGCTGCGATATCGGCAACGCCCTGGGCACCTCGCTCCGCGTCCTCTGGCTCGCCCGGGAAGGCACCTACATCCGCGAATCGAAGAACGCCATCGAGGCCCACAAGCACCTGTTCGACGCCATCAACACGGCCCTCGAATATGACCCGAAGGCGGAAATCGCCATCGAGCCCAAGCCCAATGAGCCGATGGACCACACCTACATCCCCACGATCGGCCACGCCCTGGCGCTGGCCCAGCAGGCCGTCGATCCGGCCCGTGTGGGCGGCCTGATCGAGACGGCCCACGCCCTGCTGGCCGGGCTGGATCCGTCGGACGAAATGGCCTTCGCCCTCTCCATGGGCAAGCTCTGGAGCGTCCACCTGAACGACCAGAACGGTCTGAAGTTCGACCAGGACAAGACCTTCGGCGCCGCCAACCTCCGCGCCGCCTACAACCAGGTCCGCGTTCTGGAACTGGGCGGCTATCCCGACTCGGGTCGCTTCGTCGGGCTGGACGTGAAGGCCATGCGTTCCCAGAAGGCCGACGTGGCCGAAAAGCACCTTTCCAACAGCCGCACCATCTTCCTCCACCTTGTCGAGAAGGTCCGCACCTTCCCGAAGGCCGTGGAAGAGCAGTGCATCGCCGACCGCGACTACGAGGCCTTGGAACTGGCCGTCATCGAACACCTCATGGGCGTTTGATTGCCGTAGGGTGCGTCTCGACGCACCGACTGCCGACATTCCACCAGAAGCATCAGCCGGGCTAATACAGGTAGCCCGGCTGCTAAACGGTGTTTTTCAAGAACTGGACAATCCAAGAGCCCGGCTGGATTTCGCAGCCGGGCTCTTGAACTTCTCCAACGCCATGAAGTGGAAATAGCAGCACCGACGGCGGCAAGGATGCCACCGCTACAGTTGACGTAGGTCGAGACGCACCCTGCCATTACCACTTCTCGTGATGCACGGCGTCTTCCCGATAGCGGGTCCGTGCGGGCTGCGTCTCGGCGGGCCAGCCGATGGCAACGGCGGCAATGGGCGTGATCGTCTCGGGGATGTTCAGCAAGCCCCGAATGTGTACGGCCCGTTCCTCTCGCGGATGAACGCCCAACCAGCACGCGCCCAGCCCCAGCGAATTGACGGCCAGCAGCAAATTCTCGATGGCGGCCGAACAGTCCTGCAGCAGGTAGGACAACTGGTGGTCGTGGGCCCGATCCTGATTGCCGCAGACGATGATCCCCACCGGCGCCTTGGCGAGCATCTTGCCATTGGGAAGTCCTTCGGCGATCTTAGCCCGCATCTCGGCGTCGCGAACCACGACGAAATCCCACGGGTCCTTGGCCACAGCCGAGGGGGCCGCCATGGCGGCCTGGAGGATATCGCGAACCAGATCGTCGCTCACGTCTTTCGTCTCATAGACACGAATGCTGCGACGGGAGAAGGCGTAGTCGAGTTTGGGATTCATCGTGGGGCTCCTTGAGGCTTCATGCCGCGGGCAAGTTCGGAAATCAGAGTTCTATCCGTAGGATAGCGGTGGATGGCCAGCGCGTCTATTGGGCGTGGTCAACTCGAAGGTAGAGTTTCAAACGCTGTAGGGTGGTGCCAGAGTGAACCAGAAGGAACCGACGTTTGTGGTCCTTTGCACTCTCCGATTCTGATCGCCCCAAATCGCCGAACGAGGAACGCCGGCCCACCGTATAACGGTCCCCATGTCAGGGCACTGTCCCGGCAGAAACACACAAAACGCCTAAGCCGCTACCTTCAACAGACTTTCAAGCCCCCAGATTTTATCTGCCAGCCCTGCCGCCATGGCAGGGGACACTTGGCGACCTAGAGCCATATTCGTGCGGCAGTAATTATACCACGCTACGAAAATGGCGACCATCGCCTCGTGGTGACGGGCCGATTTGGAGTGGGCGTTCGTCAATCGCGTGAACCTTCGGACATGCATCCGGACGGAGAGGTTCAACCGCTCGCAGTAGCTCGTGCTGATCTTGCTTTTGTCGGGATTGCCCATGCGAACGACCTTTTCGATGCTGGCTATCGTGGCAGGACTGTAGCGGATTTCCTTTTGCACTGCCTTGAACGTCTTGATTAGCTGGGCGAAATCGACTCGCGGGCCCATGATGAAAGGCACGTTTAGCCGGTAGAGGGCAAGGCCGTCAGAGGTGATCTGGCATTGGCCAACCACGGCGCTGTTCAGTCGCCGCAGGAACGCCTCACACGTTGGCTCGTCGCGTCCACCAACGGCATGGGAGAGAATCAGCTTGGTGTCCGCGTCGATCGCGAGCCACGTCCAGATGTCGCCCACCTCACCCGTGCGGCCCAGGCGTTCCTTGGTGCGTGCCTTCATCGCGACGAAGTCCCAGATTTCATCCAACTCGATCGTCTTGGCTTCCACGTCCTGAACAGCCTCCTTGAGGAAGCGGTCGCAGTTCTCTCCCACGGTCAAGATCAGGTCGCAGATTGTGTCTCGCTTGACCTTGGTGATTCGCTCGCAAGCCCTGATCGACATGCCTTCCAGAAGCATTCCAAGGATCTGAATGGCCTTGTCTAGGTCGAGCCGCATGTCCCCCAGGGGGCGGCGCTCATCACTGACGAACGTCTTGCCGCAATCGAGGCACTTCCACCTCTGGCTACCCTTCTTGGTCTTGCCGTGTTTTCGTTTGTTGGCGTGTCCGCAAGCAATCATGAAACCAGCCTTGAGTTGCGGCTGGTTCGCGGTAGAATTCAGTTGCTAGACGTGAATTCGGGCTTACCAGCCTGAGTCATGTTGCCCGGTCGAGGTTGCAGCCTTGGCCGGGTTTCTTCATCTGCATTTATTGTATTGACAATAATCAAAACGTCAATACAGAAAATAGGATTGACAGGGACTTTATTGTCAATACAATTCAGGCATGAAACGTCCAAGGGGCCGACCCCCAAAAGAACCAGAACAAGCCAAGTCTTCCCAGTTACAGATACGCGTAACTGAGGCAGAGAAAGCAGAGTTCTTTGCTGCTTCTGAGCGCGCAGGTATACCGCTATCCGAATGGGTTAGGACGGTGCTTTTGCGGGCAGTCAAACGCAAGACTGCGTAAGCGGAGAGAGGGGGTTACGATCCCAGCCGCGCATACGGCCCCCTCCGGCAGGTTATAAGGCTGCTGCGCCACCAAGACGCGGGCCGCTCTCCGTAGACAGGAGCGAACCCAACGATGAAATCAAGCTTCTAGAAAGTTGATCGATCATGCGATAACAGACACCTCGGTTTTACCTTGGTTCGCATGATCGATCGGTGTTATTTATCCATTGCCAGAAAGCATGATCGATCATGGCCCTACGCCAGTTAATGCTGGATTTTAGCCCAGAACCTAAGCCACTACCCGAGGCAAAGGGGCTACTAACGCCAGATGACATCTTCCAACGAGCCGAGGAGCTTCTTGGATCGATCCAGGAAGATCGTCGAATTGAACGCAAGCCTCCGGGATACCACATAGAGGCCCTTGCGGAATATATCTCTATGTGGGCCAACACCTCGCCAAGTGGTGGACTGATCGTGGTAGGCGTTGCGGACGACGGAGAATTCCTTGGATGCGAGGGAGTGGACACAAAGCGCATTAATAAGCTTGAAAATGCTGGATACGATTACACTTCAGGAGTTATCTACGAAACGAAGCGAGTGCGAGTACGAACCAAGGACGGACGGGAAGACTGGGTGTTGCTGTTTCGCGTGCATTACAACGAAACGCGTGTAATTGAGACCAATAAGCACAAGGTTTTTGTGCGGCGTGGAGACAGCAAGATCGAGCTTCGCAAAGACGAAGAGCGTCGGCAATTGAGAATCGACAAAGGAGAGGTGCAATTCGAGCAGGAACCATGCAACCTTAAGTACCCCGATGATTTTGACCGACAGACACTCTCTACCTTGATGTCAAATGTCCGTAGCCACCGCCACTTGGACGACGCAACACCCGACGAGAAGGTCTTGGCGGCGTTGCGTCTCGGGAAATGGGACGGAAAGACATTTAGCCCGAACATAGCCTGCGCAATTCTCCTAGCTAAAGACCCTGTATCCGTAATTCCAGGGTGCAAGATCCACTTGCTACAGTTCGAGGGCACCGAAGAAAAACGAGGTCCTGATTACAACGAAATCGCAAACCTACCGCTAATTGAGGGCCCAATACCAACCCAAATTGCCAAAGTCAACGAAATCCTTGAGCAGAAGATTCGGCGTTTTTCTGGCTTTGGTGAAGACGGCAAGTTCCACACAACACCAGAGTACCCAAAAGCTGCCTGGAACGAAGCAATTGTGAACGCCTGCGTGCATCGATCATACAATTTCAGGAACATGAAGACGTTTGTTCGAGTATTCGACGACCGCCTGGAAGTCGAAAGCCCAGGAGGTTTTCCGCCCGGGATTACGCCAGATACTATTTACGACGTTCAGCACTCCAGGAATCCATTCTTAATGGAAGCAATGCGATACCTTGGGTTCGTCAAGGAAATTGGCGAGGGTGTTCCGAGAATGCGAGATGAGATGATGCGACTAAGCCTCCCGGCTCCCGTGTTTTCCCAGAGGGAAGTAGATGGTGTAATGGTTCGGGTAGTACTGAAGAACAACATTGCCATGCGACGAAAGTGGGTTGATTCTGACGTGGCCGCAATGCTCGGGGAACGCATAGTCAAAAACATGACCGACAAAGAGAAGATGGTCGTGAATTACACGATCTTGCATGGATCGATCAATGTCAGTCAAGCCCAGCGACTCACGGAACACAATTGGCACACATCCAAGAAGCTACTAGGTCGCCTGACGGAGCGTGGCATATTGCGTTACGTCAAGAGGGACGACACAGATATTGACCGAAAAGCATATTACGAAATCAACCTTCCAGGCGTTCCAGGAGACGGCGATAAGTAGATCGATCTATCGCGGTTTACAGCCGCTAGACCACCGCCCACTTCCCAGCATCCTCCACGAACCGCTCATCCTTCTCCAGCACCGTCCTAACGGCATCTGTGAACCGTTTTGGCCGCATGATCGTCTGATAGTCCGCTTCTTTCATCGCCAGAACCAATTCCATGAGCCCCATGGGCTGACGTGGCCGGAGAACGGCTTCCATGGCCTCAGGAAGCGTCATGCCCTCGAATGGCTGTTCCTCCCTGGGAACGCCTTCCCGAACATAGACGGCTCCCTGATGCATTCGAGATCGCGTTATCCGGCGAACGATCCCGCGCTTTCTGAGATTGCAGACGTGAGCGCTGACTGTGCTCCTGCGCCAGTTCTTAGAGGAATCCTTAGCTTCCAGGCTCGCCATAAGATCGTCGAGCGTGAACTGCCTATCGGTTGGGATTACTGAGTCGACGGCCGCCGCTACCGTTCGGCGCTTCGCTCGCTTCTGGCCTAGGAGCCGTTGTTCCAAGGCGGCAATGCTGGCCAGTGTTTCGGCGTACTCATCGTGAGCCGCTTGGATGGCCAGTTCGCGACGTGCCCGGGCTTTCTTTCGTAGTTCATTGAATGCTTCCATTCCCCGATGGTACGGGGGAAATCCTGGGCGTCAACGGGGAAATCGACGCGTGTGTTTCTGCCGGGACAGTGCCCATGTCAGGAGATTCGCATCGAGGCGATTGATGGTAGCAATGCGAACGATGTGAGGTTGGGGCCGCACTATGGTGGGCCGGCGCTCGCGTTGTGTCGGGACAACCCGTCATCGCTGGAAAGCGTTCGTTGATTGGAGCCGTATCGTATTGGTCCGCTCTGGCGCCACCCTACGCCCTTGTGCACCTGCTAACTTTGTTCGCAGGGGAGGGAGGTTCTTATTTTGAATCTCGACGGCGCAACACGGAGTCGATCACCTTGTAGGCTTCCTCCCGCATCTGGTCCGGGAAATTGTGATCGCAGTCGGGGTGCTGAACGATGAGATTGTCCTGACCGCCCAGAAGTGTGTAAACAGGCCGAGCGGCCTCGGCGCAGCGGTCGACGCTCTCTGCCTGGAAGTTGGCGTCGTGGAGCGGGGCGTTGACGAACAAGGGACGTGGGGCCACGGCGCCGAGCAGTTCGGGAAAATCGAAGGGGATCGTTTCCAGCCGGCCGCGGTAGTTCGACAGGAGCGGCATGTACCGGATCTGGCACCAGCCTTTGCCGAAATACCAACTCTGTTCAGCGCCGCCGTAGTAGTCGAGAAAGGAATCGAAACCGCAACTGCTCGCCAGCACCGTGATCCGCGGCTCGAACGCGGCCGTATAGATCGTGTTGTGCCCGCCCAGGGAGTGACCGATCGCGCCGAATCCGCACCTGGAGTCGACGAAGGGCAGCGAGGCCAGCAGGTCCAGGCCACGAATGTTGTCCCAGACGGCCTTCATCGTGCCGCTCTGATAGCCGAGTTTCTGGAGGTTCGGCCAGTAGTTGGCCAGGTGGGGGTAGGATGGCGAAAGAGTGACATAGCCCCGCTCGGCCAACTCGGCCGCATATTGTCGTCCCGCTCGCCCACCCAGGCCCACGACCACCTTGTGCCCTACCTTGTTATCCGTCGGATGAAGGCAGAGCACGGCCGGCGCCTTACCGCCGCCGTCGAGAACGGCCTTGGGGATGCACAAATAGGCCGGCGTGCGCGAATCTGGCTCGGACTGGTAGGTAACAAGACGCCGCACGTAGCTTCCCGCGTCGGCCTCTTCCTCAACGGTCACTTCCAGCGGCACGCGGCGGTCGTCGCCGGGCAGCTTGCCCATGACCGCTTCCATGCCCCGGATGATCTCGGCGCGGCGAAGTTGCCAATCGTCGGGCGTCGTAACTGGATGAACACTACCGTCGACGGCGTGATATTGAAGGAGGTTGTCGCGGTCGAGGCGGGGTGGTTCGTCGGCAGAGGCATCGTGAGGGATCAGGGCGACGGTCAGTACGGAAAGGATTGCCTGAGCGGTGCTTCGTGACATGTTGCGAATCCTGTATCTCGAGCCCGACTGCCGCTTCTGCCCCCTCCCCGGCCCTCCCCCTCGCTCGCAAGCTCGCTGGGGAGGGAGGTCGATAGGGCGACCAACTCGCTCCTTGTGGGAGGGAGTTTACGGAAGTTTGGGTTTGATGAACATCATCTCGGCGGGCGTGACCCATCTCGTGCGCAGGTCGACGCGGAACCAGCCCTCGCCGTTCATGCGGTCGAAACGGCAAGGCGACCGGCTTCCGAACTCCTTCAGGTCGTACTGGGCCCAGGTTTTGCCCATATCGGTCGACACAATGAAGCCGTTGGCCATGGTCGAGGCGGGGGCGCAGTGGGAAGCCAGGATGACGCCGTCCTGGATGATCATGTTGCCCGACTCGACGCCCGGGTTGAAGAGCAACTCGTGCTTTTCGGGATGGGGAATGTCGGCCGGATCGCAGCGAAACACGCCGCGATCGTAGGGCTTCGGTCCGTTCGAGTCGCTGATCCAGTAGACCTTGCCGTCGACGAAGTTGATCCCCCCGCACTTGTAACGCGAATTCAGATGGTCGGAGATGATGACCTTCCAGTCCCAGGTGTCGGCGGCCGCATCGTAGGTTCCCCGCAACCAGTTACATTCGAAGCCTTCCTCGCGGTCGCCGTCGCCCGTGCAGGCATAAAAGGCGTTTTCGACGGGGTTGTAGGCCACGCAGTGGACGTGCCGACAGATCACGGGGTTGGCTGGATTGCCCAACAGCGTGCCGGTCGAACTGCCGCCGCCGGAACCGTTATCGCGGAAGTAGGGATTCTGACCGAACGAGTAGGCGATCTTGACGGTTTCACCCTGGTCAGCGGAGTAGTAGATGTTGACGGGCGAGGCGCCGCCGATCACGTTGCAATAGTTGCCCCAGACGAGCATCTCCTTGCCCCGGACATCCCAGGTCATCACGCCCGTGAGGCTGTGGAAATACCAGCCTGGTCGCTCTGGGTTCTGAGGCGTGTGGGGAACGTAATCACTGCCATCAGCATTCTTGACAGTGATTTCCCGGTAGGTCTTTAGATTATCGGTGCTGAGGTAAAGCTTGGCCAGGGCACTGAACAGGACGTTTCCGTTCTTCAAAATGCAGCTGAAAACAATGTCGCCCGCATTGGGAAAGGCCGCGTGATGGGGCCACGTGTGGCCGTTGTCCTCAGAGAGCAAGATCTCCCCGTCGCGATAGGCGAAGGCCTTGTCGCCACATTGGGAATCGACGAACAGCCCTTCCGGTTGGGGACGATACCAGAAATGGTCGTTCGACGGACAAGGCCCCGCCGTCTCGGCGTCCGCCGCGAAGCTTGTTCCTGAAGATAGGGCGAGGGCACCGGTCGCGGCGGCGCTTGCGCCGAGGAACCGGCGTCGAGTCCACCCGTTGTGAGAGTTGTTCATCATGGGGCTCCGATGCGATTTGGTTTGCTGTTACCTGGCCCCTGTTATGCGCCTTTGCTCCACAAAATGCAACACACCGGGAGGTTTCGTCTCCGGCCGACAGGTGGAGGTCTCTATTCAGAAGATTGCCCCAGAAGCGTGCCTTGTGCTTCGCAGCGTGCGCAGGCCTCCCGCAGGGCCCGGCGGACGGAAACCTCGGGATAGTCTCCGGCAAGCTTTTGCAGGCGGGCGGCGATGGAGGGGTCCCCGATTTGAGCCAATGCGTGGGCGGCGGCGTGGCGTGTGTCGGTGGCATTTTCCAGGTCGGCAACCACGTCCAGCAAGATGGGCACGGCGCGGCGCTCTTGGAGGCGTCCCAAGGCCCAGGCCACGGCCGACCGCCAACAAGGGGTCAGGTCGTTGTGAAGGAAGAGCACTCCGGGCCCCAACGGATCGGGACGTCCACTGGCCGCTTCCGGCAGGGACTCTTTGAGTACGGTAAGCAGCAGCTCCGTCGATTCCTGATCCTGCATGTTTCCGAGCGTGCGGGCGAGATAGAAACAAACCCAGTTCTTCGTGGGCAATTCAAGCACGACGGGAATGCCTGTGTCGAAGACGCGGGGGATCTCGCACGGCACCTGACAATAGCGTTGAAAGGCCTGGCAGATCCGGGGCGCGGCACTTGGATCGCGAGCAACGAACGAAAGGACCTGTGCGGCGCGAATTTCGGGGGTCGGATGGCCGGCCCAGCAGCGGATCGTTTCGAGGGCCGCGGCAATCTGCGGGTCGGCGTGGGCCTGCTCGTCGCCTAGCACGGCAAGGCACGTTTCGACGATCGTTTCTTCCGCTCCCGCTCGCCGAAGCACCCGTCCGGTCAGTTCCTCGTAGTCGTCGCTGCCGAGCAGAAGGGCTCGGTCCGGATCGATCGGAACGGATCGAATCAACTGCGCGGCGATCGGGCCCGCTGCCGTTGAGCCCATGGCGTCGAGGGCCTCGATGATCAAGTAGTGAGGAGGCGAGGCGTGGCAAGACATCAAGGCCGAGTGGTCGCCGTACCAAACCGTGTAGTTCGGATAGGGCGCCAGGCCGGCAAAAGTGCGAACGAGGGCAGATTCTGCCTCCGGTGTTCCGATTCGCCCAAGGGCCTCGATTGTCGCCTCGGCCAGGAACAGATTGCCCGTGTCGGGCTGACTATGCATGGCAAGTGTTTCGGCCAGCATGGGCACGGCTTCCGTGTCATGCAGGTCTCCAATGGCGCGGACGACTTCCTGGATCGTGCGAGGGTTGACGGCGTCGAGCGAATTGAACCGCGTTCCATCGCCGCGGTGGCCCGCCGCTCTCCACTGGGGCAACGGATTGTTCTCCCGCTCGGCAAGCAGATACTCGCGCAAGGATGTCCGGGAAGCCGAACTCCCCACGTGGCTCAGGGCCACGGCCGCCCGCCGCACGATGTCGCGGTCTTCGCTCTTCAGCCGAGCGACGAGTTGCTGTTCGATGCTCTCCCAGCCTGTTCCCTCACACCACCGGCGCCAAGTGTCGACCTGGTGTCGGCGCGTTTCGGCTTGGGCGAAGGCGTCGATCGGTTCGGCGTGTCCCGTCAGGTTCTCCAGCGCCATCGTAGCGGCCAGAACGACGAGGGGATCGCGGTCTTCGAGCGTCATGAAGAGCGGTTCCACGGAAGCGCGTGTTCCGCACGCGCCCAGGGCGACGGCGGCCGCCACGCGCAGCTCGCGCGAGCCGTCGTCAAGACACTCGGCCAGGGCCGGTGCGGCGGCCGGGTCGCGAAAGATGGCCAAGCGCTGCGCCGCCGAGATGCGGTTGGCAGGCTCGCCATCGGTCAGCGTGGCCACACACGCGGCCACTTCTTCTCTGCCGGTCGCAAGGG
Source organism: Thermoguttaceae bacterium (assembly GCA_963674575.2). GTDB lineage: Bacteria > Planctomycetota > Planctomycetia > Pirellulales > Thermoguttaceae > JAAYAY01. The sequence goes on along the minus strand of CAXXQT010000002.1, from coordinate 1,874,033 downwards.
GATTGCCGGACCGCGTGTGGCGATTGATCCCGGCCACTTCGCGATAGCGGTCGAATTGCATTTCCATCAGCCCGGTCACGGCGGCGTTGTTGCCCCGGAACCGATGGGGCTCGCCGTCGCCGCGCAGTCGCAGGGGCCGTGTTCGCAGGGCCATGGGCACGGTTTCTTCGAAAAGCGGCGCCGATTGGCGAGTGTGATGGCAGCCCACGCATCCGCGGCGCTCGCCGGGACGAACGTAGATCCAGGACATCTCGTTCAACTCGGAACGCCCCTCGGCGTCCACCGCCTGGAGGGCAATGGGCGTATCGGCCGGCACCTCCACGGCAAAGGAGCCGTCTGGGGCCAGGGGAACCGTGCCCAGTTCCACCGTCTCGTTGCCCGCGTGAACGATGTAGGAATGAGACGAGCGGTTCGTGAGCCCCTTACCCGCCAGTACACGGATCGCCCGCACATGCTGCCATCCCGCCGTCGTTTTCTGAGTGAACCGGGCGTTCTGGCAATACAAGACACCTGTAGGACGACGGCTGTCGGCCTTGAACGGATCGATTCGCCTGGCAAGTTCCGGCGGAGCGGTTCGCGGGACTAACGAGATTGGCGAGTGAAGGGCGGACTCGGGCAGGTCGAAGATTGGCGTGAGTGTCGGCGTGTCGCCGTCGGGATCGAGGACCGCGATCTGTTGATAGCGAATGTCGTTGACCGTGCGTTGCGTCTCTCCCGAACCGATCGTGACGGGAACAACGCGGGCCGTGGTGCAGAGCAGTCGCCCGTCGGGCATGGCGGCCACGTCCCCCGCGGCCACGCGGTAGTGGGCCAAGTCGGCGTCGAGCGAGCCCAGTCGTCCGATCGTGATCCCGGGAGCGGAAACAAAAGCCAGCCGGCCGTCGGACATGGGGGCGGGGCTGCCGCAGTGGAAGGAACGCAAACGCCGCCCGTAGTCCGGCGAAATGTTGAGGCCAAATTCCGTGTAGCCGTCCGTGCCGTCGGGGTGGACGGCGTGCAACAGGGTTTCCACCTTGCCGCGATCGAAGAAGTTGTCCGACCGAATGAACACGATTCGCCCATCGGCCAGAACTTCCGGTTCGTTATCGAAAATGATCGTCGAGGTCACCAGTCGAATCTCGTCGCCGTCCAGGGCGAAGAGCGAACGGGAGGGTGGGTTGTGGTATTCTTCATAGGTCCCGATCCGAGTTGACGTGAAGACGATCCGCCCGTCGGGCATCTCCACGGGGTCGATGTCGTGAAAGGGACCGTCCGTCAACTGCGTGGGCGTCCCGCCGGCCACGGGAACGCGGTAGATGTGATAAAAGGGATCGTCGTCATAGGCCATCGAGACCAGGATCGACTTGCCGTCGTAGGCTGCGCTCGGGGAGCCGAGGGCGCCGCGGCGAGCATCCAGGAGCACTCGAGGTTTCGCTCCCTCGGCCGGCGCATCGAGCACGTAGAGACGCTGGCCAACCTTCATGGGGGCGGGCAGGTCGTGCTCCGGAAACGCCCGGGAACTGCGCGGATTGAAGATCGTCACGCTCAAGCTGTCATAGCTCGATGCGCTGTGCGCCAGCGGACGATAGAGGCTGCGATCGTCGCCCACAAAGGCAATCGGCCCGGGCCAGCGAAAGTCCCCGCTCGGGTCCTGCTCGACCACGGTGGCCACCCGCTGCTGGCGAGCGGCCTCGCGAAGGGCTTCCTTGGCGAAGGTCTCCACCTGGCCAATGGCCGTTCCCCCGGGCTGGGCCTGGCCGGGGATCTTGACCTTGCGCCATGGCTGGTCGCCATAGAGCCCGACCACCCGGGCGTCGTTCCAGTGGGTGTCGTCGAAATCCCGAGCCTGCCAACTGGGCTGCTCCCGACTCTCGCAGAGCCATGCCGCATCACTGGCGAGGGTCAGTTCCCGACCGTCCGAGAGGCGGACGGCCAGTTTGAAGATCATCCCGGCGGGGCCAGGCAGCGTGTTGACCGCCTGCACCGCGACGGTGTTCTTGCCCGGCACCATCCAACGGGTCACGTCCCAGCGTCTTGGCTGGTTCCAGACGTTGTTGCTCGCCCCGCTCTCGCCGACGGCCTTTCCGTTGAGATAGAGAACGAAGAGATTGTCGCACGTGGCGATGATTTCGGCCGATTGGACCGAGCTGTCGGCCGGAACGTCAAGCGAGCCTCGCATGTAGTTGACGGCGGCGGGCAATTCGCCCAACGCCGCCTCGGCGCCGGGAGAGTACCAGATCCACTTGGCGTTGTCGAAGTCGAGCGCCTCTGCCGATTGACCCAAAAACACGAGCACCAAGCCTGCCAGAAAAAGCCCGCTTGATGCTCGTTTTGTCGCATTCGACCGCATACGCCAACCTCCCAGAATGATTAAGTCCGAGAGGAGGATACCATGCGGGTTGTCGTCACTTCAAGTCTTTAGTGAGGTCGAAGTCCAGGTCTTCTTGCGCTTCGGTGATCGTCGCCTTCAGGGGGGTCAGATGGGCGGCGTTGTAGGCCTTGGGCGTGATCATCTCGTACTTGTCGCGCATCGGGCTGTCCGGCACGCCCTCGTACTCCGGTTCCTGCCCGATGAGCTTGTTGCCCTGAATGAGCACGGTCTTTTCTCCCGGCGCCACGGTGGCCGTGTAGGCCCCGTCCTTGATCACGCCGCCGCCGGTGGGCGTGGCGCCGTCGGCCGCCACAAACGAAATCTTGCCCATCTCGATGGGCTCGCCGTCAATCGTGACCTTTCCCGAAACGGTCACTTCGTTCTTCTTGTCGCCGCATCCGGTGCTGCTGGCCAGTGCCAGCAGCGCCAATGCGATCGATGCATATCCAAATGTTCTCATCACGTCCCTTGCCCTTGTCTTCCTGGCTTGCGAAGTAAGACGGGCGAAGAATGCTTCCCCGTCCTGGTGAAGCGGGGTACGCTCCGAGCGTACCCCGCATGGATTCAACCGATTGTCTTTGAACAATCATCGGAGGCGGCCTCTTTGAGAAAACGCCGACCTCCGGACACAACACGGCCGAAGCAGAACAGGCCGGTTACGGCAACTGCTCGGCTTCTCCACCCTCGGCCGACAGAGCCGCTTCCCAGATCACCTGCGAAATGGTCTCGGACACGAACCGAACCGAACCGTCGCACATGCTCACGTTCACGCCGCCTGGGTGCTTGCTGCGAGCCGCAACCTGATATTCCGTATTGCCGGCCACGACCGTGCAGGGAATCGTCTTGTAGTCGTTGTGAGTGGGATCCTGGGAAGTGGCCTTGCACTTCCGGCACTCATCCGGGCTGGTCGAGTTGGGCGTCAGGATTGACATGAAGGCCGGGCTGCCTTCGTTGTTCAGAATGTCGCCGCGGTTGTCGTCGACCGTGTTGTCCGTCGCGTTGATGATCTCCGAGAAACAGGCCGTGTTCGACGTGCCGTCGCTTATCCCGGCCATACGATACACATGCCCCACGCCGAACGGGGCTCCGCTGAAGATCGCCTGATCGGCAGCGTTCTGGTGAAGATGGGTGTTTCCCATGTTCGTCACATAGTTGCCGCAGACCCGCCAGTAGGTGTCGGCGTGGGTCTGTTCGGAACGAACTTTGTCCGATGGGCAGCTATAGGCAGGAACGTGCTGTCGGTAGGTCTCGATGTTCGGAGACACATAGAAGTGTTTCGTGAAATCGTACTGGTCGAAGAGCGATTGCTGCTCCACGTAGGGCCACAATTCGGTCGGCCACGAAATGCGCAGGTACTCCCGCCCGTTCTCAACGGTGCGCACGTCGGGGTTCGCTCCGATCGAGAACCATTCGTTGTGACTGTCCATGTGGTTGTGTACCGCAAGCGTCCACTGTTTCAGGTTGTTCGTGCACTGGCTTCTTCGCGCAGCCTCTCGGGCGGCCTGAACCGCCGGCAACAACAGTGCGATCAAAATGCCGATGATCGCGATCACGACGAGGAGCTCCACCAGGGTGAAGCCGGAATGTCGCCTTCTCAACATAAGTCACCTCCCAAATTAAGAAGAAAGAGAAAAGGGATGAAGTCATAGCCTGGTCGGATGGTCTTGACCCCATCGCGACAGGTACAGTCTTCTCCGTTTCCACATCAACTGCACTAAGATGAGAATAAGTGCCAGCTTAAGTGTGACAATAAAGTAACAAAGGTTCAAGCACAATGCGTGTCTTGCATACAGTACACGACACAACAAAGCACGTCACCCCTCCTAGGAGGTGCGTCGCAAAACAAGCGTCGATCGTCAACTGATCAAAGGGAGGGGGCGGCGGTTTTCGGCGAGTGATTCAAGACCATCCCATCTGCGTACCGAAACCAGCAAGCGAATTAGTCTCGACCGTCCCCGTTCTATCGCAGATCGTCCATCCAAGGGAAGGTATTGGCTCCACACGTGGCGATGATCTCGGCTCGAACCAGTCCGTCAGGGGGGGGAGAGAGGGGGGGCAGCTAGCCTCGGATGTAGTTGCCCGGGGGCGGTAGGGTATCCACGGCGCTGTCAGAACCGAGCGCCCCCCCGACAGGCAAAAAAAACACGAGCACCAGGCCTGCCAGAAAAGGCACGCCAGATGCTCGTTTGTTCGCATTCGGCTGCCCCCGAAATGACGAGATTCGAGAGGCCGATACCAATCGAGTTGTCGTTACTTCAAGTCTTTGGTGAGCTCGAAGTCCAGGCCTTCTTGCGATTCGGTGATCGAGGCCTTCAGCGGGGTGAGATGCTCAGCGTTGTAGGCCTTCGGCGTGACCATCTCGTACTTGTCGCGCATGGGGCTGTCCGGCACGCCCTCATACTCCGGCTCCTGTCCAATGAGCTTGTTGCCCTGGATGAGCACGGTCTTTTCCCCGGGGGCGACGGTGGCGACATAGGCCCCGTCCTTGATTACGCCGCCGCCGGTGGGCGTCGCGCCATCGGCCGCGATAAACGAAATCTTGCCCATCTCGATGGGTTCGCCGTCAATCGTGACCTTTCCCGAAACGGTCACTTCGTTTTTCTTGTCGCCGCATCCGGTGCTGCTGGCCAGCGTCAGAAGCGCCAATGCGATCGATGCATATCCGAATGTTCTCATCACGTTCCTTGCTCTTGTCTTCATGGCTTGCGAGTTGAGACGGAAAAAACGCCTCTCGTCTTGGGGAAACGGGGCGCGTTCCAAACGCACCCCGCATGGATTCAACAGGTCGTTTTTGAACAATCGTCGGAGCCGGCCTCTTCGAGAGAATGCCGACCACGGAACACAACACGGCCGGAGCGGAACAAGCCGCTTACGGCAACGTTTCGGCTTCTCCGCCGGAAGCCGACAGGGCCGCTTCCCAGATCACCTGCGAAACGGTCTCGGAAACGAAACGAACCGACCCGTCGCACATGCTCACGTTCACGCCGCCCGGATGATTGCTGCGAGCCGCAATCTGGTACTCGTTGTTGGAGGCCACGATCGTGCAGGGGATCTTCTTGTAGTCATTGCTGGTCGGATCCTGGGAACTGGTCTTGCACTTTCGGCACTCGTCCGGGCTGGTCGAGTTGGGCGTCAGAATCGACATGAAGGCCGGGCTGCCTTCGTTGTTCAAGATGTCGCCGCGGTTGTCGTCGACCGTTCCATCCGTCGCGTTGATGATCTCCGAAAAGCATGCCGTATTCGACGTGCCGTCGGTCATCGCGGCCATGCGATACACGTGCCCCACGCCAAACGGGGCCCCGGTGAAGATCGCTTGATCGGCAGCATTCTGGTGAAGATGGGTGTTCCCCATGTTGGTCACGTAGTTGCCCAAAACCCGCCAGTAGGTGTCGCTGTTGTCCTGCTCGGAACGAACCTTGTCGGACGGGCAGCTATAGGCCGGCACGTGCTGTCGATAAGTGTCGAGATTCGGAGACTGGTAGAAGTGAAGCGTAAAATCGTACTGGTCGTACAACGCCTGCTGCTCCACGTAGGGCCACAACTCGGTCGGCCACGAGACGCGGTAGTAGGTTCGGCCGTTCTCAACGCTTCGCACGTCGGGGTTCGCTCCGATCGGGAACCATTCCTTGTGGCTGTCCATGTGGTTGTGTACCCCAAGCGTCCATTGCTTGAGGTTGTTGGTGCACTGGCTTCTTCGCGCGGCCTCTCGCGCGGCCTGAACGGCCGGCAAGAGCAGGGCGATCAAGATACCAATGATCGCAATCACGACGAGGAGCTCCACCAGGGTGAAGCCGGATTGTCGCCTTCTCAACATAAATCACCTCCCGAATAAAGAAGAAAAAAGCAAAAGGATGAAGTCATCACCAGGCTGAATGAATCTTGAGCCACCCGCCGGAACGGCCTTCTCCATTTCCGAATCGTTTCCCGATAAGATCAGTACCAGCAATTACTTATGTCGACGAAACGCGTGAAAGCGTTTTGAATACAATCACCCGTATCCTATTCACAATACACGGCGCAAGACGAAGCGCCTTCCCTCTTTCGGGTTATGTCGCAAAACAATTGCTGACAATGAGCGAATCGAAGAAGGAACTCAGGACGGAATGGCTTTCGGCAAGCAGTGGTTCAATACCACCAAGCGTGCTTGTTTGAGTCAGCGAGCGGCAGTGCGTCGCTCGGGTTCCTCTATTTTAGCTCTTCTTGATCGCCCGCCTGAGCAAGAGCTTCGGCTGCCCGCTCGACCGTCGCTTCGACGTCTTCTTCCGTGTGGGCAACCGAGAGAAAGAGGGCCTCGAACTGGCTACAGGGCATATAAACCCCTCGCTCAACGAGCCCCCAGAAGTACCGGGCGTAGGCCCCCGTGTTGCAGCGGGAAGCCGAATCCCAGTCCACAACGGCGCCGTCCGTGAAAAACAAGGTCATCATCGCCCGGAACCAGCCCATCGAGACGGGAATCCCGGCGTCTTTGGCTGCTTTTTCGAGACCAACCGCCAGACGCGTGGAAAGCTGCTCGAGACGCGGATAGGGATCGGTGTCGCGAAGCTCCTTGAGCGTGGCAATCCCGGCCGCCATTGCCAATGGGTTTCCGCTGAGCGTGCCGGCCTGAAACACCGGGCCAGCCGGAAGGACATAGTCCATAATGTCGGCCCGGCCTCCGTAAGCCCCCACGGGCAGGCCCCCGCCAATCACCTTGCCGAGCGTGGTCAGGTCCGGCTTCATGCCAAACACGGCCTGGGCGCCGCCGTAGGCAACGCGAAAGCCGGTCATCACCTCGTCGAAGATCAGCAGGGCCCCGCTCTTTTCGGTCAGACTGCGCAAGGCCTCCCGGAAGCCGGCTTCCGCCTTGACACAACCCATATTGCCGACGACCGGCTCGACGATCACGGCGGCGATCTTGTCGCCGTGGGACTCGAAGGCCTCCTCCAAGGCCTCCGCGTCGTTGTAGGGCAGCACGAGCGTGTCCTTGGCTGTGCCGGCCGTCACCCCTGGGGAATTGGGGACTCCCAGCGTGGCGGCCGCCGAGCCCGCCGCCACAAGCAGGCTGTCGACGTGGCCGTGGTAATTCCCCGCGAATTTCACGATCATCTCCCGCCCGGTGCAGCCCCGAGCGAGGCGGATCGCGCTCATCGTGGCCTCCGTCCCGGAGTTCACGAAGCGCACCTTCTCCACGCTCGGAACGGCGGCAACGACCAATTCAGCCAACTCGTTTTCTGCTTCCGTGGGAGCACCAAAGCTCGTCCCACGAGCCAGGGCCTGCTCCAAGGCCTCGATCACCTTGGGGTGGCGATGGCCGAGGATCATGGGCCCCCAGGAGCCCACGTAGTCGATATAGCGGTTGCCGTCGACGTCGTAGAGGTAGGCCCCTTCGCCCCGCTCGAAGACGATCGGCTCTCCGCCAACCGCCCCAAAGGCTCGCGCCGGACTGTTCACGCCTCCCGGCATGAGCCTCTTGGCTCGCTCGAAAACGCGGTGGCTCGCTTCATGGTTCATGATGGGCACCCTGAAAAGTAGCGGTGGCATCCTGCCGCCAAGTCAGCGGCAGCAGCAACAACGGCCTCCTCGCCCCTTTCGGCGAGTGTTCCGATTCTACGATATTCCCTCCCCGCCGTCATGGGTCTTGTCCTTGACGCCAAGAGCCGGCAAGGCCAGAATCCGGTTCAGGGTTCAGGGTTCAGCCCGGCTACTTTACGTCTTGGAAGCAAGAACGCTGGTTGCGCCGGAGAGCCCTCCAACGTAGCCGGGCTTTTCGAGAAGCCAGACTTCAGGAATTCAGGGTTTGAGCTTTGAGGACCTGGGATTGCTCCTGCAACACCACCTCCTCGCCGTCCCCTCTCGCACTCACGGCGGTCCCAAGTCCTGATCCCTGTTTCCTGAACCCTGTTTCCTGAACCCTGTTTCCTGAACCCTGTTTCCTGAACCCTGTTTCCTGAACCCTGTTTCCTGAACCCTGTTTCCTGAACCCTGTTTCCTGAACCCTGTTTCCTGAACCCTGAACCCTGGCGTCCCGCATCCCCCCTCCCCGGCCCTCCCCCTCGCTCGCTGCGCTCGCTGGGGAGGGAGTTGTTACAGGCTGAACCCTGAACCCTGAACCGTGTCCGCTGTCCATGAACCTGCAAGAACAAGACCAACTGGTTTCGATCTATCGCGACGGGCTGTTGAACGACACGCTTCCGTTCTGGATCCGACACAGCGTCGATCGGCAGTACGGCGGGTTCACGTTCTGCCTGGACCGCGACGGTTCGATCCTGGACACGGACAAGGGGATGTGGCAACAGTGCCGCTTCACCTGGCTCCTGGCCACGCTCTACAACACGGTCGAACCTCGCCAGGAGTGGCTCGACCTGGCAAGGCACGGGATCGACTTCATTCGCCGCCACGGCTTCGATCGCGACGGTCGCATGTTCTTTCAGGTGACGCGGGAAGGACAACCGGTGCGGAAACGGCGTTACGTGTTCACCGAGACCTTCGGCGTCATCGCGCTGGCCGCTTATGCGAAGGCCGCCGCAGACGCAGAAGCCGCCCAGCAGGCCCGCGACCTCTTCCGCCTGGTGCTCGACTATGCCCACACGCCCGGCAAAATTCCCCCCAAAGTCGATCCGGAAACTCGCCCCTGCAAAGGCATGGGAATTCCCATGATCCTTCTGGCCACGGCCCAAATCCTGCGGGATACAATCGGGGATCCCCTGTCCGATGAGTGCATCGACCGATCGATCGCAGAGATTCGTGGCGATTTTGTCAAACCGGACCTCCAGGCCGTCATGGAAACCGTCGGTCCCAACGGAGAGGTGCTCGATCATTTCGACGGGCGGATCCTCAACCCGGGGCATGCCATCGAGGCGGCGTGGTTCATCCTGGCGGAAGCGGAACACCGCGGCGGCGATGCGGATCTGATCGAGCTTGGAACCGCGATGCTCGACTGGATGTGGCATCGCGGCTGGGACCGCGAGTACGGTGGAATGCTCTACTTTCGCGATCTCTACGATCGGCCCGTCCAGGAATACTGGCACGACATGAAGTTCTGGTGGCCTCAGAACGAAACGATCATCGCCACCTTGTTGGCCTACCACCTCACCGGTGATCCCCGTTACGCCGAGTGGCACCGCCTGGCCCACAACTGGGCCTACCGGCACTTTCCCGATCCTGAATTCGGCGAGTGGTACGGCTACCTCCATCGCGACGGGCGGATCTCCGTGCCCCTGAAAGGGAATCTCTGGAAAGGGCCCTTCCATTTGCCTCGCATGCAGCTTGTGTGCTGGAAAACGCTGGAGCGAATGGAGTTTCAGCAAACAAACTGATTGGGAAATCCGAAATACGAATCTCGAAATCCGAAACAAATTCGAGTTTCCCAAATTCCAATGCCCAAAACAGGGAGCCGCCAAATAGTCTGGAATAGCAGGACAGAGTTCGGTTTGCCGTTTCGATCATTTGGTATTTGAATTTCGTGCTTGTTTCGTATTTCGGTTATCGGATTTTCTTCTTCTACATCGAAGTCCACAATGACGCCCCCCAAACTAGGTTCTTCCCTGATTCTTGCCAGTCGCTCGCCGCGGCGTCGTCAACTGTTGGAGGAAGCCGGCTACGAATTCACGGTGGTCCCTCCGTCGGATTCGGCAGAGTGCGGCATTTGCAGCGGCGAGAATCCGGCCCAATTGGTAGCCCGGCTGGCCTATCAAAAGGCGGCGGACGTGGCTGCTCGCATCGAAGAAGGGCTTGTACTCGGCTGTGATACGGTAGCCGAATGCGAGGGGCAAATTCTGGGCAAGCCGGAGAACGAGGATCATGCCCGGCGCATGCTGCAGGCTCTTTCCGGACGGCAGCATCGGGTTTTCAGCGGTGTGTGTCTTTGGAAGCGGCCGGACACCGAGCCACTCGTTCGAGTCGAGACCACAATCCTCCAAATGGATTGCCTTTCGGAGGAGGCCTTGGAGGACTACCTGGCCAGCGGCGGCTGGGAGGGCAAGGCCGGCGCCTTCGGCTACCAGGATCGGCTGGGATGGGTCCACATTGTCGAAGGCAGCGAATCGAACGTGGTGGGTCTGCCGATGGAATTGCTTGCGGAGATGCTCGCCGGCAGTGGCCTCGACCGGTAGACCGGAGGGCCGGGGCGATGAGAACATCCAGAAGAAGAAAGAACACGAATCTTCGCTAATCAACACTGTCCAGGGCCGGGGGATCGGCAAGGGCCGGTTGGCGTGCTTGCGGACCTCGGAACAGCAAAAGCCGCCCAGACAACCGCTGCCCATCACTGCAGATGATCAGGAGTGTCCGAGCGGCTTTGCCGAATGATTCGGTAGGAATGCCCTTCTGATTAGAGGACCATTTCCTTGAGGTTCTTCAACGGGCGAACCTTGACGACGTTCTTGGCTGGCTTGGCGGGAACGTCCATCAATTCACCGGGCTTGAAGGGATTGGGCACGCCCTTCTTGGCCGGTTGGGCCGGCTTGCGCTGCTTCACGATCTTCAGGAGTCCGGGAATCGTGAACGAACCGGCGCCACGGCTGCTGAGGTTCTTCTTGACTTCGGCATCCAGTGCTTCGAAGACGGCAGCAACGTCCTTCTTCGTGAGCCCCGTTGCTTCCGCGAGGTTCGCCATAATCTGGGTCTTGGTGGGTGGCTTTTTGACAGCCTTCGGCATGATCGAAACCCTCCTTGCAAGGTTCGTAGAAGTACCAATGTCGCCCGTCCTATGCAGTCGACGGGATGATTAGACCCCGTTTTCTCGAAATTACAAGATGAAAACGGTGAAAACCCTGAAAAAATCGGCAGAAAACGGGTCCTACTCCTCTTGTTTCCCTTGATTTCCAGTATTTTTTGCGACTCTTGTCGCCTTGAGGGCCGTTTGACCCTGTGATTCCAAGGGCAACGGAAGTACCAGAGAACTAACCATAGAGAGGTATTCGGTATTCTTTCATGCCATTTTATGGTTGCTTTTTTCAACACCGAGGCACAGCCTAACGGGCTATTCTCCATCCCGATCACTTCCTCCTGCCGGTGGGGACCGAGCCTCCATTCAAGAAGGGCGTTTTTGCCTATTCCCACGCTCTCCGCCCGAAATCGATTCTTCTTGCCAGCCTTGTATAAATTATCTAAGATTTTTAATAGTAAATATTTACGAAGATTCTCGCAGACTGAGCGGGAAAAATCGCCGAGATCACTTGAACGATCCTCGGAAACGGGGCAACTAATAGGTCGGGGGTGGTGTTCCATGTATGATGTGGGAGGAATTCCAATCCACGAGCAAGGAAGACAGGACGGTCCGGTGGCGAACCAGGGTTGTGTTGTAGGGCCTGCGGAGGCGTTTCGACCCGCCAGGCGAGATTCAGCAGCGTTTTATCGCTCCGTCCTCGTATCGTGGTGCCTCGCATTGGCGTTGGGCATGCTTGGGCAGCGTCCTTGCTTGGCCCAGGCCCAACCGGGTGTGGCGCCGGACAAGAAGTCCGCTACCGACCTGGGGCTGGCCGATTCTTCTTTCATGCCTGCGGATCGGACTGCGATCCTCTTGCTCGAACGGACCCGTCTGTTGCTGGAGGAGGAACGTTTTTCTGAGGCGGTCCAATGCCTCGACAGGATCCTGAGCGGAAAGGAGGATTTCTTCTTCCGCCCGTTCGCCGAGACATCGGTTCACCGAAGCATCAAGTCCGAGGCAAGACAACTCCTGGGCTCAATTCCCCCTCGTGGGCGTCAATCTTATGAGCTCCTTTTCGGCGCCCATGCCCGAGCCATGCTGGAAGACGCGGTCAAGACCGGAGACGTGACAGGCCTTGCCGAGGTTGCACGGCGTTTCTTCCATACAGAGGCTGGTTACGAAGCAACCTTTCTGTTGGGCCTGCACCATCTGGACCACGGTCGCCCCCTGGTGGGGGCCCTGACACTACGACGTCTTCGCGACGAATCTCCGAGCGCTGCTCGGTTCGAACCCACGTTGAGCGTGGTCATGGCCCGTGCCTGGCTGGATGCGGGAATGGTCGAGGACGCCAAGGAAACGCTTGACGCCCTCCGACGACAATACCCGGGTCGTCACGCCATTGTGGAAGGTCGGGACGTGCCGCTCTTCGGTGAGGCGGAGGACCCGTTGACGTGGTTGGTCGCCATGATCGGATCGGAAGACGCGGAGGATTCGTCGGAACCGGACCAGTGGCGACTTCACGGTGGCGGGCCCCAGCGTTGGACGACCAGTTCGGCAGGGCGTCCCTTGATGAACAGTCGGTGGCACGTCCCCTCGACGGGCAATCGAACCGTTGAAGAAATGATCGATCGGCTTCAGCGGCAACAGGAAGATCGCGAGTCGCCCCTGCTGCCGGCCCAGTATCCGCTCGTCGTCAACAACGTCGTTCTCATGCGAACCGTTACGAACCTCCTGGCGGTCGACTTCGTGACGGGCAAACGCCTCTGGGAGGTCCCGGTCGCCGATCCGTTCCAAGACGCATTGAATCCGCCGCCGGACCAATTCGCCCAGGTGCAGCCGAATCTGGAGGTTGGATTGCGTCTCAGGCTGTGGGGAGACGAGACGTTCGGGACCCTTGCTAGCGACGGACGTCAGGTATTTGCGGTCGAGGACCTGCCCCTGCCCACGCCTCCCCTCTACGCGCGCCCGATCCTGGTGGCGGGAAATCGGAGGGCTTCCTCCAATGCCCCCACGACGTCAAACCGACTGGCGGCGTTCGACATCCGTTCGGAAGGGAAACTGCGTTGGGAACTGGGAGGTTCTTACACGGAACCCCGCCTGCCTTTGGCCGGGACCTTTTTCCTCGGTCCGCCCCTTCCCTTGCTCGGCGACCTCTACGTGCTCGCCGAACGCGAGGGCGAAGTGCGGCTTCTGGCTTTGCGAGCCGCCACAGGGGAACTGCTCTGGGAACAACCCTTGGCCGTCGTCGAACAGAGCGTTTACTACGACGTGCTGCGCCGCGTGGCGGGCGTGTCACCGTCCTATGCCGACGGAATTCTCGTTTGCCCCACGTCCCGTCATTCGATCGTGGCCCTCGATCTCACAACACGGTCTCTGTTGTGGGGTTACAGCTACGGAGATACGGAGTTGGAAAACGAGCGAGCCCCATCCTTCTTCGGCATACGTCATCGAACGGGCGATCCCGAGGAGCGCTGGACCGATTCGAACGTGATGCTGGCGGAGGGACATGTCCTCGTGGCGCCAGTGGATTCGGATCAACTGCACTGCCTGAGCCTCCGTGACGGAAAACTCCTCTGGCGTCTCCCCCGAGAGGACAAGCTCTTCCTGGCTACCGTGGCCGACGGCAACGTGGTGGTTGCCAGCCGAAAAGGCCTGACGGCCTTCGGCCTCGCGGACGGGAAGGAAGTCTGGCAGATGGCCCTGGCGTCGTGCGCCGCCGACACCGAACCCAGCGGGCGCGGCTTCAGCGACGGAACGCGCTATTATCTTCCCTTGACCGACGGCAGGCTGGTCGTGGTGGGCCTGGCGGAGGGCGTTGTCGAGCAGGTGATCAAGTCTCGCAACGGACGCTCTTTGGGCAATCTCGTTTGCCACGGCGGCAAAATCCTCTCCCAGAACGCCGAAGGGCTCGAACTGTTTCCCCAGCTTGACGCGCTTCGCATCGAGGTCGGTGAACGTCTCGCCGCCAATCCGAACGATGCCCAAGCCCTGGCCTATGAGGGCGAGATCCTCTGGGAGGAGGGCGACCTGGGCGCCGGCGTTCAACGGGTTCGCAAGTCCCTTCAATTGGCCGACTCGATTCGGACGCGGGAACTTCTGCGCGACATGATGTTCGAAGGCCTTGCGACGAGTTTCGCGCAGTACCGCGAATTCCGCGACGAGATTGAATCGCTCCTGGAGACGGCTGTCGAGCAGGCCACCCTGCACCGGTTGATGGCAACCGGTTTCGAAAATGCGGGCGAGTACGATCGAGCCCTCACCGACTATCGAGCCCTCGTCGCCCTGGATCTTGACGATCCCGGTTTCGTGAACCAGAGCGACGAGTATTCCGTTCGGCAGGATCGGTGGATCCGCGCCCGATTGCAGGGGCTTTGCGCAGCGGCTCCCGAAAACGTCGGCAGCGAATTGCTTCGCTGGTCGAAAGAACGGCTTCAGTCGGAGCAACAGGCCGGCGCGAGCCCGGACGAGTTCGGCCGTGTCGTCGCCTACTTCGAAGGCCTGCCGGGGACCGAGAATTTCAAAGCGGACTGGATCGAGCGTCTGGTTGCGGCGGATCGGCTGGCGGAAGCGGAGCTTGCCTTGATCAGCGAGGTTCACACTCCCGACGCCCCGCCCGACTCTCAGGCCCTGGCCAGATGGGCGGCGCTGCTTGTCGAAGCGGGGCGTTCGGCCGATGCCGTTCTGCTGCTTGGAGAAATTGCAACCCGCTGGCCCGACGCGTCCTTCCCCAACGACCGCAACGGACGACAATGGTCCGAGCAGTTCCGACAACAGCATGCCGACGCTCTCGCAGTGCCTTCTCCTCCGGAATGGCCCACAGGCCACGTCAAATCCGCCGTCACCCGAACGGAACAGGGCCGTGCCGTCCTCAACTACAGCCGAGGAGTTGTTCCCTTCCAGGACGGGAACCGACGTTTCTTCGGCGACCTGACGATCGAGCACCGGCAACAGCATCTCGAGGCCCGGAACGCGCTGGGACAGATCGTGTGGCGATTCCCGCTCGCCGACCTCGCCGAATTGCGGCAGTTGGCGTCCAATCGGGCCCTGATGCGTGTGGATGCCTGCGGCCATCTCCTGATCCTGTCGCTGGGCGATCGACTGGTGGCGCTCGACACCCTTAAAACCAAGGCAGACGGCACGCCGAGAATCGCCTGGGTCGAGTCGGTTGACGAAGCCGACATGACCACCATTCAACGACAGATGGCCCTGGCCCGGGCAAGGGCCGGGGCGCAATGGGGCCTCGGCTCGGCAGGATTCCAGGGCATGGGAAGGTACTCCTTCGGCGCCGCGTTGACGCTGGGTGAAAATGTGGTCTGTGCCAAGCGATCGCGCGTTTGCGTCGCCCTGAATGCGGCCACGGGGGAAACCCTGTGGCAGCGCGACGGAATCTCCTCCCAAAGCATGCTGTTCGGTGACGGCGAATACGTACTGGTCGTGCCGGCCCAGTCCTCCGAAGCCAGGGTCTTCCGAACCGCAGACGGCGCCGAATTACCGCCCCGCTCCCTTCCCGACGCCTCGCAGCGGGTGACGACCGTCGGGCGGCGGATTCTCTGCTGGAAGCGCACGGGCCGAGAGTACACGCTCCAGATGGTGGACCCCTTGCTTCCCGAAAAGGAGCAAATCGTCTGGGGCCCCCATCGCTTCCCGCTCGACGCCACGCCCCAGGTGGTGGAGCACGAGGCGGTCGCCGTCTTCACGCCCACAGGCGAGTTCCAACTGTTCGACCTGGTAGACGGTCGCTCGATCGTCAAGACAGAATTCGAGTTGGAACCGCCGCTGAAAGAGGTTGTGATTCTGCCTCGCCAGAACCAGTTCGTCGTGATTGCTAACAACAACATGGTCCAGCGTTCGCCGAATCGTCGCAGTTCGCCCATCAGCCAGGTCCGGGGGCGTCAAATCGGCTCCGCCAGGGTCTACGCCTTCGATCGGCAGGGCAAAGCGCTCTGGGCAAAACCGGCGGTCATCGAAGACCAGTTCTTGCCGCTCGTCCAGCCCGAGGAGGCGCCCTGCCTGACCTTCGCCTGCGCCGTCATCGAAACGCCCCAAGGCGGTGGGCCCCAGCGTGCAAAGATCGACATCCAGTGCCTCGACCTGCGGAGCGGCGTCATCGTTGCCCATAAGCGATTCACGCGCGGCGGCCACTCGCTCGAAATCGAGGCCCTGCCCGAAGAAGCGAAACTCGTGATTCGGATGCAACAGGAAACGCTTACCCTCACGTTCACCAACGATCCGATTCCCGAGAACGAAACGGCGGATGCGACGCCCTCGAATCCGTTGGAAGCGATCATGCGAGCCGTGTTGCGGGAAGCGGGATTGCCCGAGGAAGACCTCAACACCGAGGGGCTCTTCGCAACACCTTCGGATGAGGAGGGGCAGCAGGACGGTGACGGCGCGAAGCCGCCCGCCAAACCGAAAAAGGATGCGGAAACGCCACCCCCCGCCTCCCTGCGTCCCACCAGGGCCGTCCCTCCCCCCCCACTGGAACCGGCGATCCGCGATCGGATTCCTCGGTCAGCCCCAGCGCCGACCCGGTGAATCACGTGGGCCGAGTAGCGTAGAATAAGAGAAGTTGACAGTCGAGAGTTCGCAGGTTCCCCCGCATGGAAGTCGCCCGTCTTTTCGCGAAACTCACCTGGCTGGTTGCCACCGGCCTGATGGTGGTCGCTGCGCCGGTCTCCGCGCGCGATCCGGACGTCACCCTGGCCGTCGACCGGGGACTCCAGTGGCTGGTTTCCCAGCAATCCCGTCTGGGGCAGTGGTCGGCCAACAACGACCGCTATCCCACGGCGATGACCGCCATGGCCGGCGTTGCCCTGCTCTGCGAAGGCTCGACCACAACCCAAGGGAAATATGCTCCCAATTTGCGGCGAGCGGTAGACTACCTGGTCGCGCGAAGTCGCCCCAACGGGCTGATCGGCGACCCCGATCGAGACGACCGCTACACCTACGGCCACGGCTTCTCCATGCTCTTTCTGTCGCAGGTCCTCGGCGAAGAAGAGGACGCCATCCGCCGGGAGCAACTCGTCGACGTGCTGAACCGGGCCGTGGAGTTCACCGGCAGGGCCCAGACAGACCCCGGGGGATGGGGCTACGTGAGCGCCAAGGACGGGCATGGATTCGACGAGGGGTCGACGACCATCACCCAGGTCCAGGGACTGCGAGGCTGCCGCAACGCGGGGATCCCCGTGCCCAATGAGATCATCGACAAGGCGATCGGCTACATCAAGAAGTGTTCTCTCGAGAACGGCGCCGGAGGCGTGCAGTACAATTCTCATGGGGGCGGTGGGCGTCCGGCCATCAGTGCCGCCGCAATCGCTTGCCTCTACAACGCGGGCCAGTATGACAGCGACTACGTTCCCGCGCTCCTGGGATACTGTCGGAAGAACCTGTCGAACATCTCCAACCAGGGCTTCGGCCATTGGCACTATGCCCACTATTACTTCGCCCAGGTCGAGTATCGAGAGGGCGGTAAGGCGTGGGAAGACTATCGCGACCGGATCTATGCCCGCATTGTCGGAGAGGCCGGCCCGGACGGCTCCTGGGTCCAGGGCTACATCGGCCCGGTCTACACCACCTCGATCAACCTGACGATTCTCCAATTGGAAGACGCGGCGTTGCCCATCTACCAACGCTAGCAAGGACACCAAAAGGCACAGCGAATGAGCGAATCGACTCCTGCCGGAAATGACGGTTTGGCACGTCAGAACGACACCTGGGCGGTCGAGCGTCTGGGAACGGCCCGACGCAAAATCATGGAGCAACTGTCCCGAGTGATCGTCGGGCAGCACCAGGTCGTCGACGAACTGCTGATCTCGCTCTTCAGCCGCGGGCACTGCCTGCTCGAAGGCGTGCCGGGCCTGGCCAAAACCTTGATGATCAGCACGCTGGCCCAAACGCTCAACCTGTCTTTCAGCCGGATCCAGTTCACCCCCGACCTGATGCCCGCCGACATCACGGGCACCGACATCATTGAGGAGAACCGTTCCACCGGGTCTCGCGACTACCGGTTCCTGGAAGGCCCGCTGTTTTCCAACGTCGTGTTGGCCGACGAGATCAACCGAACGCCGCCGAAGACGCAAGCGGCCCTCCTGGAAGCCATGCAGGAGCGCCAAGTCACCGTGGGACGCGTGCGGCACCCTCTGGCCGATCCGTTCTTCGTTCTGGCCACCCAGAACCCGATCGAACAGGAAGGGACCTATCCGCTCCCCGAGGCGCAACAGGACCGTTTCATGTTCAAGGTCTTCGTCCGCTATCCCAGCTTCGACGAGGAGTTCGAAGTGGCGAGGCGGACCACCTCCCTCTCCGATGTGAACGTGGAACCGGTGCTGACCGGCGAGGAGATTGTCGAACTGCAGCGGATCGTCCGTGAAGTGCCCGTGACCGACGAGTTGATCCGCTACGCTTTGGCCTTGGTGCGGCAAACGCGAGTGGACCAGCCCGGCGTACCCGACTTCGTCAAGGAAGCGGTCGCCTGGGGCGCGGGTCCACGGGCCGTTCAGTTCCTGATCCTGGGCGCCAAGGCCAGGGCCCTGCTCGACGGGCGAACCCACGTGAGCCAGCGGGACCTGCAGGCCTTGGCCAAGCCGGTTCTCCGCCATCGCCTGGTTCTCAGTTTCACGGCCGAGAGCGAAGGCGTGACCGCCGACACGGTCGTCGACCACATCCTGGAAGCCACCCCGACCAACCACGATGAATTGACCAACGATGCCCGATTCCAAGCGATTTTTGCATCCTGACGCGATCAAACGGATCTCGCGGCTGGACGTTCGGGCTCGACAGATCGTGGAAGGCTTTCTGGCCGGCATGCATCGCAGCCCCTATTTCGGCCAGTCCGTCGAGTTCCTCCAGCACCGCGAATACGTGGCCGGCGACGATCCTCGCTACGTGGACTGGAAAGTCTGGGCGAAGCAGGACCGCCTCTACGTGAAGCAGTTCGAAGAGGACACGAACCTGCGGTGCACGCTCCTGGTCGACGTTTCCGCGAGCATGCGTTACGGAGCCGGGGCCCTGAACAAGTACGAATACGGGGCCACCGTGGCCGCTTCGCTGGCCTACTTGATCCTGCGACAACAGGACGCCGTGGGCTGCGTGGCCTTCGACGACAAGGCCCGCACCCTCGTTCCCCAGCGGACCCGCCGCAACCATCTCGACTCGATCCTGCGATCCCTGGAGATTTCCGCGCCGCGAGGCAAGACGGACGTCTATCCGATTCTTCACAAGGTGGCGGAAACCTATCCGGCCCGGGGAATGATGGTGCTCGTGTCGGACCTCCTCATGCCGCGAGAGCCGCTCTTCCGCGGTTTGCGCTTGCTTCGCCGGCGGGGCCACGATGTGATGGTCTTTCACGTGCTGGACGACGATGAACTCGACTTCCCCTTCGACGGTGCGACCCGCTTCGAGGGCTTGGAAGCGGACGGCGAATTGAGCTGCAATCCGCGTGCGCTCCGCCGAGGCTACCTGGCGGCGCTCGGCGAATACCTCGAGGAAGTGCGACGAGGCTGCGTTCGCTACGAAGTCGATTACGCCCTCCTTCGCACCAGCCAGCCCCTCGACGCCGCTTTGGCCGCCTATCTGAGCAATCGCCTGGGAATGCACCACCGGAATTGATCATGCCCACGTTCCTCCATCCAGCCCTCCTTTGGGGACTCCTGATCGCTGGCGTGCCAGTGTTGATCCACCTGATCAACCTGTTCCGCCATCGTCGCGTTCCCTGGGCGGCCATGGAGTTCCTCCTCATCAGCCAGAGGCGGAACCGGACCTGGGTCCTGCTCAAGCAGCTGCTGTTGCTCCTCCTGCGGATGACGGCCGTGGCCGTTCTGGTCCTCATGCTGACCCATCCCAGGCTGCCGACCCAATGGGGCCGCTTTCTGGACGGACAACCCGTCCATCACATCGTGTTGCTCGACGACAGTTTTTCCATGACTGAGCAGCAAGGCGGTTCCCAGGCATGGGATCGTGCCAAGGCCGCCGTCGAACGAATCGCCCGCGATGCCTCGCACAGTTCCCGGCCCCAGACTTTCTCGCTCATCCGGTTTTCCCAGGCAGCCAATGAAAACTCAGGCAAGCCGGACCTGCTCGACGAATCGGTCCGCGGCGATTTTCTCGACCGTCTTTCCGACCATCTCAAGGAACTTGACTGCTCGGAAACGTCGGCGGGACCGCTGCCGGCTTTGGAGGGCATCGAGCGCTGGCTGGGGGCCGATTCGAGCGACCAACGAATCGTCTACCTGCTCACCGATTTCCGGACGAACCCCTGGGCCGAACCGGGCGACCTCAAGCCGCTCCTGCAGGGCCTTTCCCGCTCTCAGACGGGTCTGCACCTGGTGCCCTGCGTGGACCGTTTCCAGCCGAATGTGGCCGTCGCTTCGCTACGTCCGGACGAGGGCATTCGCGCCGCAGGAGTGCCCTTCTTCCTCGACGTGGCGGTGACGAATCACGGCGACGCCCCCTTGAATGAAGTGGTGGTCCAGGTCCAGGCCGATGGCCAGGCGAGGCCCGCATTGCGCATCCCGCGACTTCCCCCGCGTCAAACCGTGGCAGACCGAATCCCCATGCAATTCGCTCTGGCCGGAACGCATGTCGTCCAGGTCGAACTCGACTCCGATGCCGTGGCGCTGGACAACCACCGCTATTGTGTCGTCGACGTGCCTGCCGAACTTCCCGTGCTGCTCATCGACGGCAACATGGAAGCGGAAGACGCCACCTATCTCAGTTCCGCCTTGCGTCCCGGCGGAGCCGTGGTCACGGGCCTGACGCCGCGAATTGAAAAACCTCGCTTTCTCAGCCAGAACACGCTCGGGTCGTTCAGCGCCATCTACCTGCTCAACGTGGAACGGCTCGAAGACTCGGCGATCAAGGCCTTGGAACAATACGTTGCCGCAGGCGGAGGGCTGTGCGTGTTTCTCGGACCGCGATGCGCCGCTTCCTTCTTCAACGAAAAGCTCTACCGCGGAGGAACGGGGCTCTTTCCCGTCCCGCTCACCGGACAGGAAGCACTTCTGGTCGACCGTCTCGAGAAGACCCCCGACATGCAAGTCACGGACCATCCGATCTTCCGAGTCTTCTCCGGACAGCGCAACGGCTTTTTGGGCACGGTTTCCATAAGTCGTTATTTTGCCACCGTGGATCCCCTTCCCGAGTCGGCCCATACGAGCGTCGAGGTCCTTGCCAGGCTTCGCAACGGCGCCCCCTTGGTCGTCGAACGCCAGTTCGGCAAGGGACGCGTCGTGGCGTTTCTCACAACCGCCGGGCCGGAATGGAACAACTGGACCCGGGGCAATCCGAGTTTCGTCGTGACCATGCTCGAACTCCAGGCGTACCTGAGCCGTCCTGCCGTCGAGAAGAAGCCCGCACTGGTCGGCGACGACCTGACCGTGTCTTACGATGCCAGCCTGTACCAACCCCAGGTGCGTTGGGTGCCGCCGGTTACCAAGGCAATCGACCCCTCGGCTACAGAGGCCACGCTCCAGGACAACGGAACCTACAACGCGATCCTGCAGGCCGCCCCCGTATCCGGCGTCTATCGCGCCGAGTACTCGGCCAAGGATGGCGGACACGGAGACCAGCCGCTCGCCGTCAATATCGACCCGGAAGAAGGCAAGCTCGATCTGGTCGACGGCCCGGCCCTGGCCGCTGCCTTGGAAGGCGTTGACTATCGCTACGAACCGGTCAGCACCTTCCGCTACGCCGAGGAGGAACTGGAGGGCAGAGATCTGACCGACGTGCTGCTGTATGCCCTGATCGCCCTCCTCGTGCTGGAACAGTTGGTTGCCTACTGGGTTGGCGACCATCCACCTCGAACCGTTGAGAAGGGAGGGGACGCGTGAACCACTTCCTTCTTCCCCTCCTGGCCGAGACACCCTTGCGGCGGACCTTCGAGTTCGGGCGGATCCGTACCAATAGCGACTGGATTCTCCCGATCGTCGCCTGCGTTGCCGTCCTGCTCGTCGTGCGAGTCATTTACAAGCGGGATGCCCATAAACTGCCTCGCCTCCTCGGCTTCCTGCTGACCTTCCTGCGAAGCGTCGTCTTCTTCGCCCTGCTCGTCTTCTACCTCCAGCCCCAATGGCGCTGTGAACGCGAGGTTGTGCGCAACTCGCAATGCCTGCTGCTGGTCGACACCAGTTCGAGCATGGCCCTGACGGATGCGAGTCCGGGGGGAGAGAAAAGCCGGCTGGAGCGAGTCAAGACGGCCTTGACCGCGGGCGAATTCCTGCCCGCCCTTCGGCGCACCCACGACACGCTCGTCGAGCGTTTCGACGCGGAAACGGCAGAGGTCGCGAACCTGCCCAAACAGTCTGAGAGCGCCGACAGCGAGGCATCGTCGGCGTGGACGGCCCCATGGACGCCCAGCGGGCTCGAAACACGGCTCGGCGACGCTCTCCTGGAAAGCATTCGTCTTCGAGGAAGCGAGCCCCTGTCGGGAATCGTTGTCTTCTCGGACGGGGGGCAGAATGCCGGCGTTCTGCCCCAGGCAGCCATTGCCGCGGCCCAGGATGCGGGCATTCCCGTCCTCACCGCGGGACTGGGCGATGTTGAACAACCAGCCAACGTGGCCGTCTATCGCCTCGATGCCATTTCGCGAGCCTACCCGGGCGATCCCTTCACGGTCTCCGGATTGATTCAGGGCCGCGGCCCGGGCCTCGAAGGTCGATCGGTCACCGTCGAGCTGCTCCAGCGTAACGGGGGCCTCGATGCCCCGGGCGTGGTCCCCGGCTCGGGAACCGCCATCGGAACCAAGCAGGTCCTCCTCGGCACGGACGGCGAGGCCGTTCCGGTCCGGTTTGAGGTGACGCCGACAGAAACCGGCCTCCGCACACTGAGTCTTCGAATCCGCCCGCCCGCCGACGATCGAAACCCGAAGGATGACTTCCTGGAAACGGAAGTCGATGTGGTGGACCGGAAGGACCGCGTGCTCCTGATCGCCGGCGGCCCAACACGAGAATATCGCTTTCTCCGCACGCTCCTGTATCGCGATTCGTCGATGACTTTGGACGTCTATCTCCAGACCGCCCAACCGGGCATGTCGCAGGAAGCCGATCAGATTCTCGACGACTTCCCCGCGACGCGTGAGGAGATGTTCGCCTACGACTGCGTGGTGGCCTTCGATCCGAACTGGCGCGCCCTCAGCGAAACGCAGACCGAGCTGCTCGAATCGTGGGTGGCCCAGCAGGGCGGAGGCCTGGTCGTGATCGCCGGACCGGTCTACACGGGCGAACCCATCGGCGGCTGGGTCCAGGATCCCAAGATGCAGAGGATCCGCGACCTCTACCCGGTTGAGTTCTCCCGCCATGTGGCCGTCTGGGAAGTAGAGACGGAAACGGCCGACGAGCCCTGGCCTCTCGACTTCACCCGCGAGGGATTGGAGGCGGAGTTTTTGTGGCTCGGCGACACGGCCGTGGCCAGCCAACTCGCCTGGTCGGAGTTCAAGGGCGTCTTCAGCCACCAACCCTTGCGAGGGCCGAAACCGGCGGCCACCGTCTACGCCCGTTTTTCCGATCCCCGAGCCGCCCAGGCCGGCGAGCAGCCCATCTTTCTGGCGAGCCAGTTCTACGGCTCGGGACGCGTGTTCTACATCGGAAGCGGCGAATTCTGGCGACTCCGCGCGCTCGATCCCGGCTATTTCGAACGGCTCTATACCCGGCTCATCCGGCACGTTTCCCAGGGTCGCCTGCTCCGCCAGTCGAGCCACGGCATGTTCCTGGTCGGCCAGGATCGCTACAGCGTGGGCAGCACGGTGGATCTTCGGGCCCAGGTGACCGACGCCCGCTTTTCCCCCCTCGCCGAACCGACCGTCGAACTGGAGGTTTATCTCCCCGGCGGTTCCGTTCGTCCACTGCTGCTCCAACAGGACCCAACCCGCGTGGGCGCCTTCGCCGGAACCCTTACGGTTCTCGAAGAAGGGACCTATCGTCTCGAATTGCCGATCCCCGGGACCGACGAGCGGATCGTTCGCCGGCTCCGTGTTCAGATGCCCGATCTGGAACGTCAAACGCCCGAACAGAATGTGGCCCTTCTCCGTCGTCTGGCGGAAGAAACGGGCGGCGTTTATTACGCCGACCTGGCCAAGGCCGTCGATCCGAACGATCCGGAATCCATCGTCAACCGGCTTGCCGATCGCACGCGCACCGTGGTCCTCGCAGCAACGCCCGACCGCCTGTGGACCGGACAGCACCTGCTCTGGTTGATGCTCGGACTGTGCTTCCTCCTGTGTCTCGAATGGTTGATTCGCCGACTGGCCAAACTCGCATGACCCCACGCAGCCTCCAACTCGACCCGCGAATCCAGACGACCCTTGCGGCGTTGCGCCGACGGGTGCGCTGCTATATCTGGATTCAGGGGCTGGCGGCGATCGTCGCGGCGCTGGGGGTCGTGTTCTGGCTCAGCCTGGCGGCGGACTGGTTCTTCGAACCGTCGCTCGGAGTCCGGAAGTTCCTGCTCGCCGCGATCGGTCTTGTGGTAGCAGCGGTGGTCTATCGATTCCTGGGACGCCGCGTCTTCGTGCCCCTCGCGGACCGCAGCATGGCGATCCTGATGGAACGGCGTTTTCCCGAATTTGATGCTGGACTGCTGACCGCGGTCGAGTTGACGGCCCGTCCCCCCGATCCTAACGACTGCAACCGCGAAATGCTGGCGGCCACATGCCGCTCGGCCGTCGAACCGCTCGATCGTGTTCGCCTGGCCGAAGTGTTCAACCTTCGCCCCTTGCTTGTTGCGTCCTTGTCGGCCCTGCTGCTGGCCGCTGCGGCAGGAGGCTTCGCCATCGCAGATTCCGGTTCCTTCTCCGTGTGGTTCCGCCGCACCGTGCTGCTGAGCGACGAATTGTGGCCCCGCCGGACGATCCTGACGGTCGACGGGTTTTCGGGCGGAGTCGCCAAGGTTGCTCGGGGCGCCGACTTCACCCTGGTCGCTCGGGCCGACATGACGGGTGAAGAAGTCCCGCGAAGCGTGCGAATCATGTATCGCCCCGAAGGGGCGTCGCGACTGGATGCAACCATGATCCGGGAAGGCCAGGCCATCGCCGGCCGCGACCCCTTCCAGACCTACTCCTACACATTCCGCGGCGTGTTGGCTCCGATCGATCTGGAACTTCGCGGAGGCGATGCGTCGATTCGGGACCTGCGGATCGAGGTCGTCGACGCCCCGGCCCTGGTCGGGCTCCAAGCCGAGTGCCACTACCCCGACTACATGGGACGCGAGCCGCGATCCGTTCCCGTGTCGGGTGTGGTTCCCGTGCCTCGCGGCACCCAGGTAACGCTCCGCGCCGAGGCGAACAAGCGATTGACCGAGGTTGAAATCGTCGACGGCGAAACCACGCAGTCGGTGGCCGACGCCATCACGCGGCAGTTTCGCGACATCCTCGCCCTCGCGAGGAAGCACACGAGCAACGCGGACGCCTCGTCAACAGGCGAGGAAAGACAGATTGCTTTGACCCGTCAACTCAAGGAACTCCATAACGAAGCGGTCCGCCGTTTCAACGGAAAGGCGCCTGAGGACCGCCTGCGGCCCCTGCTCGACGGCCTGGAAGCCGTGGCCAACGACTGCCAGGCAGGAACCGACACGTCCGCGTTTCGGACAGTGCCGCATTCTGTCGAACAACGTTTGCGCGACCTGGCGTCCATCGCAGCAGGCATGGTGAGTTTCACACAATTCAACTATCCGCTCCAGCCTCTCGACGAAACCAAGCCCCTTGAACTGGTCCTCCATGATGTGGACGGCATCAAGAGTCCCCAGCCGATCCGGGTCATCCTGTCGTCCGTGGAAGACCAGCCGCCCCAACCCGTGATCCAGTTGCGGGGGATCGGTTCGGCCATCACCCCCCAGGCAAAGCTTCCCTTCCAGGGCAACGTGCACGACGATCACGGCGTCGACAAGGTCTGGCTGGAATACGCCATTGAGGGTCGGGAACCTCGCAGGCGGACGCTGAAGAAGACAGACACGATCGCCACCAACGTGTGGATCGATGAGAACTTCGAAATCGCCGACCTCCGCCTGGAGCCGGGAGGCAAGATCCTCGTGGCCGTCAAGGCCAGCGATCGCTGCAACCTGGGCCCCGAGCCCAACGAGGGCAGCGGCGACCGCTGGATCCTGGATGTGGTCACCCCCGAGAAGCTCCGAGCCATGCTCGAAGCCCGGGAGATCGTCCTCCGTCAACGGTTCGAGACGATCGTGGAGGAGGTTCAGGAAATCCGCGACACCCTGGCCGCCCTGGAGTTTGGCGAAGAGTCCAGCGGCGACGACGCGGCCCCCAAGGAGGCGGCAGAACCGGGCGATTCCGACCCCACCGATTCGGCCCAGCGGCGTCGGGGCGTCCGTCTGTTGCGGATCCAGAGGGCACGCCAGAACGGCCAGAAAGACTCCCACGAGACGGCCGGGGTTGCCGAGGCCTTTGGCGACATCCGGGAAGAGCTCCTGAACAACCGAATCTACACGGAAGAGCTTCGTATTCGGCTGGAAGAGGATATTGTGGCGCCCCTGAGCCGCCTATGCGACCAGGATTTTGTACAATTGGATGAGCGGCTGGCTCTGCTGGAATCGACACACGACGATCTGGCCGAATCGCCACCCCTCCGCGATGCGGCGATCGTCCAAACCGACACGATCCTGAAGACCATGCAGCAAGTGCTGTCCCGGATGATCGAACTGGAGGATTTCAACGAAGCCGTCCAGTTGCTACGATCGATTATTGAGGAGCAGGAGCAGCTCCGCGAGGCGATTCGCGAGCGACGCAAAGCCAAGCTGCGTCAGTTGTTGGAGGACTAGAATGCGGGCGACACCCCGCCACGCTACCGATTCCGCGAATCCCCCACGATGCGGGGCATGGAGGGCGGTGCGCACCGCCCTGGCCGCGGCATTGGTCGTCGTGCTCATGATGTCCTCCCGACCGTTCGCCCAGGGAGCCGAGCCTGCCGAGAATCCCGCCCAGCAGTTGGCGGATACGCAACGCCAGGTAGCCCAGAAGTACGAACACCTCGAACAGATCCTCCTTCGGATGTCCGAGTTGAGCGCCGCCAGCGACCCCGCCCGGGCGGCACTCCTCACCAAGGCCGTGGCCGAGAGCAGGGAGCGACTCATCGGCGTTCAGTTCGCGTCCCTCGTTGACCAACTGGGCCGAGATGAGTTGTCGAAGGCCCTCCAGGGGCAGGAGAAGCTCGACGCCGACCTGGCGCAACTCCTCAACCTCCTGCTCAGCGAGAACCGCTCAAAACGACTTTCTTCAGAGAAGGCGAGAATTCGCGAATATCTGAAGCATCTCAATCGAATCATCAATCAACAGAAGAGTCTGCAAGCTCGAACCACCGGCGGCGCCGGCCAGCCGAAGGAACTGTCCCAGCAACAAGACGCACTCGGGCAGCAAACGGGCGGCCTCGCCGACAAGATCCGCCAGAACGAGGAATCGGAGGCGGCCCCCTCAACCGGCAAGAACGATGGCTCGGAAGAGACGCCGAAGGGACCTTCCCCGCAGGAAGAAAAGGAAGCTGGCGTCCCGTCCAAGGAGCCCTCTGAATCCGACAGCAGTGGCAAGACGCCGTCGGATCCATCGCAGTCCGGCAAGGCCCCCCAGCCCGGCGATCCGTCGAACGATTCGCCGCCGAACGGCAAGTCCGGACAAAAGGATCCCCAGGATACACCACCTGGCAATTCATCCCAGTCGCAAGGCCAGGAAGGCCAACCGCAGTCCGGCCAGTCGCAGCCGCCCGAGGAGGAGAATGCCCATCCGGCCCGGCAGCGTATCGAGGCCGCTCGGAAGCGAATGCAGCAAGCTCGCGAGAAGCTGGAAAAGGCCGAGCGAGACGGCGCCAGCCAGGACCAGGAAGAGGCCATCCGCGAGTTGCAGCAGGCCAAGGCGGAACTGGAACGAATCCTTCGCCAGTTGCGTGAGGAAGAAATCGAACAGGCGCTGGTCGCCCTCGAAGCACGTCTGATGAAAATGCTCGAGTGGCAGCGTGCGGTCTACGAGGGCACCACGCGGCTCGACAAAGCCTCGACCGACGGCCTGACCCACGAGCAGGAAATCGAGGCGGGACGGCTCAGCTCCCGCGAGGCGGACATTGCCGTCGAAGCCGACAAGGCCCTTCTCCTCTTGCGTGACGATGGCTCGTCCGTTGCCATGCCCGAGGCCTTGGGCCAGGCACGAGAAGACATGCAGCAGGTCGTTACCCGGCTGGCTCGCGCGAACGTGGGCGACGTCACGCAATCGATCGAAGAAGACATCGTCACCGCTCTCAACGAAATGCTCAAGGCCGTCCGCCAGGCCATGGAAGAGGCGCAACAGCGCCGCCAGAATGCCCAGCAAGGTCAACCGGGGATGCCGCAAGACCCGCCGCTTGTCGACGTTCTGGCGGAATTGCGGATGATTCGTTCGCTCCAACTG
Organism: Thermoguttaceae bacterium; assembly: GCA_963674575.2. Lineage (GTDB taxonomy): Bacteria > Planctomycetota > Planctomycetia > Pirellulales > Thermoguttaceae > JAAYAY01. The sequence continues at coordinate 1,845,683 of CAXXQT010000002.1, read as the reverse complement.
CGGGTCAACAACCGCACCCAGCGCTACGGCAAGCTGATTTCGGGCAAGCACGCCGAGAGCCCGGAACTCATGGAGGCCCTGATCCGGCTTGCGGAGCGTCAGGAGCGGGTCTATCGCATTACAACAGACCTGGAATCGGGGAGGAATCGATGAACACGCCCGTCCTCCGAGTCGCGGTTTTTGCGGCCCTGTTTCTGGTCAGCGTCCTTCCCGCCGGCGCCACGGCCCCCCGCGATCCCCTGGCCGGTCCGCCCACGTGGAAACCGCCGGGTTGGACCGAGCTTCGGTCCCAGGTGCTCGCTTGGTCCCAGTCGAGCGACTTCAGCGCCGAGATCAAGGAGCAAGTAGCGACACGATGGCCCGAATCAAAACCGACCAGCGTGGCGGATTGCCTGGACTACCTGGTCCAGACCTTCGCCCTGGCCGATTCGAAGACTGCCGCGACGATTGGAGCGTTAACGTCGGATACGGCGCCGAAGACGATTCCGCCCGTCGATTGGCTTGCCGACGACAAAACGCCCGAGTTGGTCGCCAAGAACTTCGCCCTCTATCTCGGGCGTTGGGCTGCCCAGCAGCAACTCTATGACGAAGCGATCGAGTACCTCGACAACCTGACGCCGGAGGACGTCGCCGATCCCGCGGGCCTGCTGTTCTACCAGGCCGTGGTCCGTCAGCGTCTGCTCAAGAAGGAAGCGGCCCTGGAGGCCCTGGCCTCGCTTCTGCAAGGGGCGGACAACGTACCGCGACGTTATCTGGCGGTTGCCGAGCTCATGGGGCCTGATCTGGAGGGTCTCGAGGACGATTCGCTCGACCACATCGCTCGCCGCATGGACGATATCCGCCGCCGACTCCGCTTCGGTCGCGCCAACAAGACGGTCCAGGAAATCGAAGACGGGGTGGTCAAGTCGCTCGACAAGTTGATCGAGAAGGCCGAACGCCAGCAGCAACAACAGCAACAGGCAGCCGCCCCCAGCGGAAGTCAATCCGTTCAGCCGGCCTCCGACAGCCGCATCCTCCCCGGACGCGGCCCCGGCGAGGTGACCAAGAAAGACATCGGCGACGGCAACGGGTGGGGCGACCTGCCGCCCAAACAACGCGAGGCGGCCCTGCAGCAGATCGGGCGCGAGTTCCCCGCCCACTATCGCGACGCCATCGAACAATATTTCAAACGCCTGGCCGGATCGGAGAACGAGCGGGAATGAGCGTACTCTTGGCACTTGTCACAACGAGCATTCTGGCGGCCACGCCCGAATTCACGGTCCAGACCATCGACGGCCGACAGGCTCGCGGAACGCTCCACGCCTGGGACGAGAACCACTTGGTGTTCCAGCTTGGCGACCGCCGCGAAGAACTGCCTCTGGATCAGTTGTTCTCCATCACGTCCGAGCGGACGCCCATCGCGCCGAGTGCCGAGGCCTGGGTCACGTTGGTAGACGGCTCGGTCATTGCTTCCCAGTCCTATCAGGCCGACGCCCAAAACGTTCAAGTCACCTCGGCTCGCACGGGCCCTTTGCGAATTCCCGCCCCGTTGGTCGCCCATGTGCGTTTGCAGAATGGCACGCCCGAACTGAATGAGCGTTTCAGCGAGATCCTCCAGCAGCCAACCGATCAGGACGTGCTCGTGATCGTCAGTGGTTCGTCCCTTGACTATCTCAAAGGGATCGTCCGCGCCGTCCGCACCGAAGAGATCGATTTTGAATTGGATGGCGACGTGCTCCCCGTCCGCCGCGGCAAGGTTTTCGCAATCCGCTACTATCGCCCCGCAGGTCAGGCCAAGTCCAAGCCGACAGCACACGTGACCGACGACAGCGGGTCTGTCTGGGCCGTGGCGCGTGCCGCCTTCGCGGAAGCCGATGGCAAACTGGCCCTCCAGACGCCGTCCGGCCTTCGTGTGTCGTTGCCCCTGGACGCCCTCGACCGCATCGACTTTGCCGGCGGTGGTCTCGTGTTCCTGAGCAGCCTCACCCCGGATTCCTGGCAATGGACCCATTGCTATGGGATGGAAACGGTCGTTCCTTCCCTGGAGCCGCTCAATCGTCCGCGGATGGACATGGGGTTCGACTCCGGCCCGCTCGTTCTGGACGGCATCGAATACCAGCGGGGCCTTGCCCTCCGCAGCCGCACCGAACTGACCTACCGCCTCACGGAACCGTTCCAGCGTTTCCAGGCCCTGGCCGGGATCGATGACCACCTGCGTCCCCGAGGGAACGTGGAACTCAAGGTCCTCGGCAACGGACGACCGCTCTATGTCGGCACGATCGCCGGCACTGATTCGGCGCGACCCGTCGACGTCGATTTGAAGGGCGTGACGACTCTCACCCTCGTGGTGGATTTTGGACGAGACCTCGACGTGGGCGACTACCTCATCCTTGCGGAGGCGAAGTTGCTGAAATGAATGTCGCGCTTCGCGTCCTCTCGATACTCATTCTGACCGCGGCGACAACCCACGCTGCCCATGATCCGGATGTCCTCCAAGGCGAGGCCGATCGTGTCGCGCTCATCGAGCGGACCAAGCAGTCGGTCGTGGCCGTCTTCGGCGTGAAGGGAGATGGCGGAGGGTCCGGCGTCGTGGTTTCACCAGACGGATACGTCCTTACGAACTTCCACGTGGCGCTTCCGTGCGGCAACTGGCTGAAGTGCGGACTGCCCGACGGTCGACTCTACGATGCCGTCCTGGTGGGCCTCGATCCCGTGGGCGACGTGGCCCTGATCAAGCTGCTCGGGCGAACTGACTTTCCGGCAGCATCGCTTGGCGACAGCAACGCGGTTCAACCGGGCGATCCGGCCTACGTCATGGGCAATCCCTTCCTTCTGGCTGCCGATTTCCAGCCCACGGTGACCTACGGAATCATCTCCGGCGTGCACCGCTACCAGTTCCCCTCGGGCACGCTCCTCGAATATGCCGACTGCCTTCAGACCGACGCCGCGATCAACCCGGGCAATTCGGGCGGTCCCTTGTTCGACGGAGCCGGACGGCTCATCGGGATCGTTGGACGCGGATCCTTCGAGAAGCGGGGCCGCGTCAACGTCGGCGCCGGCTACGCCATTTCGATCAACCAGGCCAGGAACTTCCTCGGCTATCTGCGCAGCGGCCGAATCGTCGACCACGCCACCCTGGGCGCAACCGTCGGCTTCGATAGCGAGCAACGCGTCGTGGTGACCGATATTCTGGAAACCTCGGACGCCTACCGGCGCGGTCTCCGCTACGACGACGAGATCGTGGCCCTCGCCGGTCGGGCCGTGACCACTCCCAACGGCTTCAAGAACATCCTCGGCACTCTCCCCAAGGGATGGCGAGTTCCCCTCAGCTTTCGGCGCGAAGGCGAACGCTTCGATGTGCTCGTCCGTCTTGCCGGAGTCCATGCCGAAGGGGAACTGCTCGAAAAACTGAAAAACTCCGAGCCGGAGCCGATGCCCATTCCCAAACCGAAACCCGGGAAGGACGAGAAGAAAGAGGGCACGCCTTCGCCGCTTGAACCGAGCGAAGAAGACAAGGACCGTTCGAAGCCTGATCTGCCCATGCCCGAGATCGTCAAGAAGCATTTCGAGGAGCGGACCGGCTATGCCAACTACTATTTCAACCAGGCGGGTCGCAAGCGTGTGCTGGAGAGCTGGCTCGCCCGACGCGCTCCGGCCGGCACCGACCAGCCGTGGAGCCTTGCCGCGCAGACCGGCGACGGCACGACCTGCCGCCTGGAAATCAGCGACGCGGGCTGCTCCCTCGAACTGCCGCAAAGCCGCTACGACTGGACCGCCAGCGACGACCTGGCCGAGAATCTTCTTCCGGAAGGAAGCGGCGGCATGTTGCCCGCCTTGTACCTTTGGCGTTACCTGGCAACGAAAGGGTCCGAGGAATTCGGAGAGGTTTCCTATTGGGGAACGGCCCCCTTCCCCGGCTGCGACGAACCTACGGACGTGATCGTCGCAATCCGCCGCGGCCTCGAAGTTTGGCTCTATTTCGCCCCGCAAGACGGCCAACTCGTCGGCCTGGAGTTGTGGACCGACCACACGACCGACCCATGTGAGATCCGACTGACCGAACCTCGCGAAGCGACTCTGATTCCCGGGCGCCTCGAAGTGTTTTACGGCGACATCCCCTTCGCGGTCCTGAAACTCGACGCTCCCAAGGACTCAAAGTGAAAACGAATGACAGTGGGGACAAGGCTGAAGACTGAAGACCTAAGGCTGAAGGCCTACGAACCAAGGGCTTTCGACGCATCGACGTCGGCTTGCCCCCCTGAGCAACTGCATTTTTTCGCCATGAACCTGCCGACAAGACGATCGCTGCCGCAGAATTCCACGCTGACGCGTTGCGTCCAGGTCGGCCTTCTTGCGTTGGCGATTCTGCCGGGGCGTGTGCAGGCACAAGACGACTCCCAACTCGCCCAGACGCTTCGGACCGTTCAGCCGGCCATGGTCAAGGTCTACGGCGCGGGCGGCTATCGCGGCCTCGAAGCCTACCAGTCCGGCTTCCTCATCTCGCCCGACGGACACGTTCTGACGGCCTACAGCACCGTCCTCGACACGACCATGCTTCGCGTCGTTCTCGACGACGGACGCCGGCTCGAAGCGGAAATGCTCGGCGCCGATGCAAGGCTCGACGTGGCCCTGCTCAAGGTGGACGCCACCGGCCTGCCGTTTCTCAATCTCGACGCCGCATCCGAGGGCGAGGCGGGGATGCCGATCCTGGCGCTCAGCAACATGTTCGGCGTGGCAACCGGCAACGAACCCGTGACCGTGCAGCACGGCGTGATCTCCATCGTCACCGATCTGGATGCCCGCCGCGGGACTTTTCAGATCCCCTACAAAGGCCGGGTCTATGTGCTCGATGTGGTGACGAACAACCCCGGCGCCGCAGGCGGCGCCCTGGTCACGCTGGATGGGCATCTACTGGCCATGCTTGGCAAGGAACTCCGTAACGACCGGAACAACACGTGGATCAACTACGCCCTGCCGATCCGCGAACTGCGGCCTTCCGTCGATGCCATTCTCGCCGGCGAGCGTCTCGTAGCCGGCCAGGACCACGGCCGGCCCAAGGCCGCCAAACCGCTCACACCCCGCGTGCTGGGACTGGTTCTCGTTCCCGACGTGGTCTCGCGCACTCCGCCCTATATCGACGCCGTGCTGCCCGACACGGCGGCCGCTCGCGCGGGCCTCCGCCCCGACGACCTGATCGTTTTCCTCGACGACGCCGTTGTCCCGTCGTGCCGTGCGCTGCTGAACGAATTGGAGTATCGCGATCACTTCGAGAAGATCCGCCTGACGGTCCTTCGCGATCGACAACTCGTCAATGTCGAACTCTCCGCGGATCCCATGGAGGTTCGGCCATGATTCGTCCCCTTCTGGTAACCGCCCTTCTGCTCCTGCTTGTATCGAGCCCGGCCGCGGCCGGCAATTTCGACCCGAGCCTTCAGGCTCCCGTCCGTGATGCGGTCGCCCGCGTCGCTCCCTGCGTCGTTCAGATTGAAACCGTTGGCGGCGCCGCCGAAATCGGCGGCCTTGCGGTTCCCACCGGCCCGACGACGGGGCTCGTCATCGACCGGGAAGGCTACGTACTGTCGAGTTCGATCAACTTCGCCCACGCCCCGTCGGGAATCCTCGTCCGACTGTCCGGCGGACAGCGCCGTGCGGCCCGCCTCGTGGCAACCGATCACCAACTCAAGGTCTCCCTCTTGAAACTGGAAGGTAACGAGCCGGCTGCCGCAGCAAGTCTCGCCCTGTCCGAGAAGCCCCGCGTCGGCCAGTGGGCCATTGCCGTGGGCAAGGCCTTCGACGTGGAGCAACCCAACGTGGCGGTGGGGATTATCAGCGCCGTCCAGCGAGTTTGGGGCAAAGCCGTGCAAACAGACGCCGCCGTTTCACCGAACAACTACGGCGGGCCCCTGATCGATCTGAAGGGCAACGTGCTCGGCCTGCTCGTGCCCATGTCCCCCATGTCCGACGACGAAGTCGCCGGCGTAGAATGGTACGATTCCGGGATCGGTTTCGCTGTTTCGAGCGATCGCCTGCTGACGGCCGTGAGCCGCCTCCGGTCCGGGAAGGATCTGCGTGCCGGATTGCTCGGCGTGGTTTTCGAGAAATCCGTGGCCATGAGCGGACCGGCCGTGGTCCGCGCCGTCCATCCTAACGGCCCCGCCGAGAAGGCAGGGCTCAAGAAAGGCGACCGGATCGTGCGCGTGGGCGACCGGACTGTCGCCCGTGCAAGCGAATTGAAGTACGAACTTGCCGCACGTTATGCGGGCGATCCCTTCGACATGCTGGTTCGCCGGGGCGAGGAGACGCTTGAGTGCAAGGCCACCCTGGCTGACCACCTTGAGCCATACCGCTGCCCCGTTTTGGGAATTCTGCCCGAGCGCAAATCAGGAAAGATGCCCGGCGTTGCCGTTCGGGCATCGGTTCCTGACAGCCCGGCGGCCAAGGGCGGAATCGTCGCCGGAGATCGGATCGTCTCCCTTGATGGCCAGGCAATGGCCGATTCCGGCGAACTTCGCAGCCGACTCTCGCGACGAAAGGCCGGAGAAACGGTCACGCTTGAAATCGTGCGTGAAAATGATCGCAGGAAGCTGGAAGCGGTGCTCGCGCCGTCAGCGACGACGCTACCCGACAATCTGCCTGTCCGCTCGCTCGACCCTGAAGCGACGGCCGGGCAAACGGTTTCGTTGGCCCTTCCCCAATGGAAGAACAAGATCGAGGCCTATCTTCCCAAGGCGTATTCAGAAAAGGTCCCCCACGGGCTGCTCGTTTGGCTGCGTTCTCCGACAGACAAGCCTAGCGACCTGGAGCATTGGCAAGAACACGCCGACGGACGCGGCGTGATCGTGGTCCTGGTCGAGCCATCCGACAACCGTCGTTGGTTGCCAAGTGAGCAGGAACTCGTCCGTGATGTTCTTCGACTTTGCCGCAGCCGGTTCTCGCTGGCTCCGCGCCGGATCGTCGTGGGCGGCCGTGCCGGTGGCGGCACTCTCGCTTACCGGACAGCCACGCGCGAGCGGGAAGAACTGAGCGGGTGCGTGACCTTCGATGCCCGGCTTGCCGGTTCCCCCATCTTGGATGCCCCGGAGAACCGGTTCGGCTTGTTGATCGGGCACGCCGAGAAGGGTAGGCTGGTGAAATACTCGGCGCAGGTCGCCGAATCGCTCCGCAAAGGCGGCCTGCCCGTCATCGTCGTCTCCTACCCTGGGCAGTCGGGGGCACTGACCGGCCACGATTACGCCGCCATCCTGCGATGGCTCGACCTGCTCGACCAGATTTAGGGCAAGTGCTCTGTCAAGCTTTGAATTCTGGACTCCACCTCCCTGCCTGTCAGCCGGCGTCAACAGGCTGCATCAAGACACACCCCTATTTGGAAACGCGACAGAGCGTCAGCCCCTTGGTTCTTCATGCGACGCAACATTCTCGGAATCTGCGCAATCATTCTCCTCAGCGGGGCGGTCTTCTTCTGGATCTGGCCGCCAACCTCTGAGGCCCTCATAGGTCTGCACGCGGCCTGCACCCGCGTCGGTTCCGTGTGCGGTGTGCTCTGGCTCGCCTATCCCGACCTGGCGCGCCTACCGGCGTGGATCGGTTCCGTGCTCACCGTCGCCGCGCTGCTTATCGCCTACCGCCCCAAATGGGCAATCATCGCCATTCCCCTGGTGATCGCCTTGATGGTTCTCGGACGCAAGAAAAAGTCGCCCTCATGAGACGCTGCCTGCCCCCGCTTCCTTGGAGAATATCATGAAAAGTCTGCACTGCATCCTTCCCCTTGTTATCGTTCTCCTGGGCGCCACCTGGGCCGCTGCGCAGGAGGCCGCCCAGACGCTCGAATCGAAGAGTTTCGCCCTCCATCCCATCGGAAAAGTCCACAAGGTTGAGAACCGGACGCTGATCGTCCTGGATGAGAAATACGAAGCGGGCCTTCTTGGACTCGATGGCTACTCCCACCTCCTCCTGTTCTGGTGGTTCGACAAGAACGACAACCCGACCAAGCGTTCCGTCCTTCAGGTCCACCCGATGGGAAATCGCGAGAATCCGCTCACCGGAGTTTTTGCCACCCGCTCACCCGTTCGGCCCAATCTGATCGCGTTGACCCTCTGCAAGATCGTGGCGGTCAAAGGCAACACGATCGAAATCGAGAAGACCGACGCCTTCGACGGCACGCCGGTCCTCGACATCAAGCCCTTCATTCCGGGCTACGATTCCGCCGAAAACGCCACGGCCCCCGAATGGCTGAACAAGGCACGAAAGAAGCGGGCGACTAACGCCTCGCCGTGATCAGGAAGACCGAGAAGTCTTCCTCACCTCCACCTTCCACGGGCTTCCGGATCGTCGTGGCAGTGGTGTCCTTCAGGTCCGAAAAGCCGATTTCGGCAAGCCGGCCTTTGAACTGCTCGCGATCGAATCCGTGATGAGGAACGCTCCTGGACACGTCTGCCGGGTGAAAGGTACCAGGCTCCGTATCGAGATCGGCCACGCACAGGACGCCTCCGGGGTCGAGCATCTCATGGAACGCCAGGAGGACTCGTTCCAGGCTGGCGATGTGATGGAGGGCCATGGTCACCACGATCATTCCGAACCGGGACGTGGGGACGGCGTCGCACTCCAGGTTGAGCGGAAGCGCTTCCATGTTCCGAATCCCGCCTTCGGCGATCTTGCCGCGCAACACGTCCAGCATGCCCGTTGAACTGTCGGCGCCGGTGATGTGACCCACATGGGGAAGCAGATAGAGGCTCACCAGCCCCGTGCCGCACCCGTAGTCCAGCACCGTCACGTCGGGGGCCGGGCTCGTCACGGCGAGAATCTTCTCGCCGATCGCCTTCATCACGGCAATCCGGCGCGGTTCGGCATCCCAATTGGCAGCCGCTTCGTCAAAGTGGCTCGTACTCATTCATGGTTCCTCGAGAAAACGTAGCGGTGGCATCCCTGCCGCCGTTGGTGACAAAGTGGCGGTGGCATCCCTGCCGCCGTAACACTTCTCGCATCTCCGACACGTTCGACGGCAAGGATGCCACCGCTACGGGCGTTTGCCGACGGCAAGATCAACTTGCATCCTAGCCGAGGAAGCCAACTTCCGAAATGCCCGGCGACAATTCCGTCGCGTTTGTTGAACTCGCGCCGGTGACCGCACTATAATCCCCTTCAACCGTAAACATTCGTCCTTAGCCCCCCTGGTCCCAACCGCCGGAGTTCAACATGAACCGTTCTCTCACCTGGATTCTTGCGGTGGTTGCATTCGCCGCTGCTGCCGTCACACGTGCAGAAGATGCTCCGTTGCGGAAGGAGGCTGCCGCAGGACTGAAGAAGGCCTGCCAGTTCTTCTCCACGGAAGTTGCCACCGAGGGCGGCTACCTGTGGCGTTACAGCGAAGACCTGAAGACCCGGGAGGGCGAAGGCAAGGCGGATGACCAGACCGTGTGGGTCCAACCCCCCGGCACCCCCACGGTCGGCCTCGCCTTTCTCGACGCCTACAAGGCCACGGGCGACAAATTCTACCTGGAACTTGCCCGCAAGGCCGGCCATTGCCTCGTCCGCGGCCAGTTGCGTTCCGGCGGGTGGGACTATCGAATCGTCTTCGGCGAGCAAAAACGCGGGCGTTACGCCTATCGCGTCGACGAGGCCCTCGAAGGCAAACGCCAGAGCAACACGACGACCCTCGACGACAACACGACCCAGGCGGCCCTTCGCCTGCTCATGGCCCTCGACGTGACACTCAAACAGTCCGACTCGGCGATTCACGAGGCGGCAATTGCCGGACTGAACACCCTGCTCGACGTGCAGTATCCCATTGGGGCCTGGCCCCAACGTTTCAACGCTCCCCCGGATCCGGAGAAGTTTCCGGTCCTGCGGGCAAGCTATCCGGAGAGCTGGTCGCGGACGTTTCCCAAGGTGGACTATCGCGATTTCTACACGTTCAACGACAACGCCATCGCCGACGTGATCGACGTCATGTTCGAGGCGGCCGACGTGTACCAGGATCCTCGTTATCGCGAGGCGGCGGAGCGGGCAGGGAACTTCATGCTCCTGGCCCAGATGCCCGATCCGCAACCCGGCTGGGCCCAGCAGTACGATCACGAAATGCACCCGGCCTGGGCTCGCAAATTCGAACCGCCCTCGATCACTGGTGGCGAAGCGGCCGGCGTCATGCGAACCCTGATGCAGATCTACCGGCATACGGGCGACCGAAAGTATCTGGAGCCGATCCCCCGGGCTCTCGCTTATTATCGCAAATCCTTGCGTCCCGACGGCAAGTTGGTGCGATTCTATGAACTTCAAACAAACCGCCCACTCTACTTCACCAAGGACTACCAACTCACCTACAGCGACGCCGACATGCCCACCCATTACAGTTTTATCCAGAGCAACTGGATCCCTTCGGTTGAGCGGGAATTCCAACGGGTGTCGGAGCTGTCCGCAGACGACCTTCTGCCCAAGACGAAAAAGACACCGCGCAAGGCGTCGCAGGCAATGGAGAAGAAGGTCCAGAACATCCTCAAAAAGTTGGACGATCAGGGACGATGGGTGGAGTCGGGCCGTCTCAAGTATTACGGCGACTCCGATCCCACCGAGCGGGTCATTGACTGCCGGACCTTTGTCGCGAACGTGCGAGCCCTGGCGAGTTATCTGGCAACCGAGGAGTAAGCAACCATGAGAAGCAGGGTTATGATTATGAAAAACACGGCGAGAATTGGAATTCTTGGTATCTTCCTGGCATGTGCCGCCCTTCTGCCTGTCCGAGCGGGCGAGCCGACGACCGACAGCGGACCGCTGCAGTTGCGGGTGCTGAGCTACAACATCCACCACGGCGAGGGCGTGGACAAGTCGCTCGACATCGAGCGGATCGCCGACGTCATCAAGTCGGTCAAACCCGACGTGGTCGCCCTCCAGGAAGTCGATCGCGGAGTGAAACGCACGCAAGGCATGGATCAGCCCGGCGAACTCTCAAAGCTCACGGGCTTGGAGGTCGTCTTCGGCAACAACATTCGCTACCAGGGCGGCGATTACGGCAATGCCGTGCTCTCGCGACTTCCCATCAAGCGGCACGAAAACCATCCCCTACCGGCCCTTCGCGACGGCGAACAACGGGGTGTAATGGAGGTGGAGATTGAGCTACCCGGCTCGAAGGCGTCCCTCCTCTTTTTCGCCACGCACTTCGACTATCACCCGGACGAATCGGAGCGGCTCGCCTCGGTGAAGTTCATCAATGAGCTTCCCGTATTCGACAAGCAGCCCCTCGCCTTGCTGGCCGGCGATCTCAACGCCCTGCCCGAGAGCAAGACGCTTCAGCTTCTCGCCTCGTCCTGGAAACGAGCGAACGAGCAGGTGCAGTCCACCTTCCCGGCCGAGAAACCGGTGCGCCAGATTGACTACATCCTCGCTCGCCCCAAGTCCCGGTGGAAAACCGTCGAATTCCGCGTGCTGGACGAACCAGTCGCGTCGGATCATCGACCAGTTTTCACCGTCCTTGAGCTTGCGCCAAGTCCGAAGTAGTGGCGCGGGGAGAATCCGAAATCCGAAGCACGAAATCCGAAACAAGCACGAATTCCGAATATCAAATGATCGAAACGGGGAACCAGAACCCACAACCCAAGTGACTTGGCCGCTCCCAGTTTTGGTCATTCGTATTTAGTACATTCGTATTTGTTTCGGATTTCGGATTTCGTGCTTCGAATTTACTTCTTCTGCTGCCTGGTCCGGGCTACTTCGAGAATCAGTTCCTCGGTTGTTTCCCACCCCAGGCACGCGTCGGTGATCGACTTGCCGTATTCAAGTTGGTTAAGCGGCTGAGGGAAGGACTGGTTCCCCGCCAGGAGATTGCTTTCCAGCATCACCCCCACGATCGACGTCGTTCCTCCCGTCCGCTGGCCGACCACGTCGCGCAACACTTCCGGCTGGCGGCTGGCGTCTTTCCCGCTGTTGCCATGGCTGCAATCGATGACCATGGCGGTGTCCACGCCCGCCTCGGTCAATTGCCGTTCCGCCTCGGCCACGTGCTGCGCGTCGAAGTTGGCTCCGGAGTCACCACCCCGCAGGATGAGGTGGCAATTCGGGTTCCCTGTCGTGGAAACGGCCGACGCCACGCCGTCGCCGCTGATCCCGAAAAACGTTTGGGGTTGCCCCGCCGCCCGGATCGCATTGACTGCCGGCGTGATCGCGCCGCATGTTGCATTCTTGAATCCCAGGGGCATGGACAACCCCGACGCCATCTGCCGATGGGTTTGCGACTCCGTCGTTCTCGCCCCAACCGCCGACCAGCAGATCAGGTCGGCGATATACTGTGGCGTGATCGGGTCGAGCAATTCCGTGGCCGTGGGAACTCCAAGTTCAATCACGTCGCGGAGAAAGCGCCGGGCGATCCGCAGTCCCTCGGTGATCTCGTCGGATCCGTCCAGGTACGGATCCATGATCAGGCCCTTCCAGCCGACCGTGGTTCGCGGCTTCTCGAAGTAGCAGCGCATGACCAGATAGACCCCGTCGCCGACCCGGTCGCTCAACTCCCGCAGACGCGACGCGTATTCGAGCCCCGCCTTCACGTCATGAATCGAGCAGGGGCCGACAACGACCAGCAACCGGGGATCGTCGTGGAAGATGATGTTGTGGATGTCCTGACGCGACTGCGCAACAAACTCCTCCTGGCTCTCGCTACGGGCAATCTCATGCAACATGAGGGCCGGTGCGGGCAAGGGAATATTTGAGGCAACGTTAAGATCCGAGACTTTTCGCATAAGGCGACTGCTTTCAACGGGAAGCGGAGAACGGTTGGGCAACGCCGGACGCCCAACCCCCACCATAGCGGGCGGCCTCGCAAACGACAAGGCTCTCCCAATCGGACCAGGAGACCTGAAAAACCAAGAATCGCAGCCTTCACGCTCCGCCGTGATGAGCGTCCAAAGTCACGGACCCCGCTCCGAAACGTGGAAATCCACAGAAATCGAACCGCCGAGCATTCCGGCTCTGCGGGCGGGCAAGGGTTTCCTTGTGCGTTTGGTTCCTCTCCGTCGATGACAGAGGGTGACCAACCCATTTTTTAGGATTCCGCGCCCCCACTCGACCGAACGAACCATGGAACGCCCCGATCTGGACCGCATCTGCAACCGCATCTATGAAATCTCCACGCTGCCCCAGGTGGCCGCCCGGGTCATGGAAGTGGCTGGCGATCCCAAATCCGGGGCCATCGAGCTCAAGGAGGCCATGGAGATCGACGCAGCCCTCAGCTCGCGGGTTCTGCGCTGCGTCAACTCGTCCGCCTACGCCACAACCGAACGAATTACCAGCCTGCAACACGCGATTACCTTTCTGGGCTTCAAAGAGGTTCGCAACCTGGCCATGACGGCCAGTGTGAGCAAGCTGTTCACGGGTGACGTGGCCATCGGGACCTACCAGCGAGGCGCCCTGTGGAAGCATCTCGTCTCCGTGGGAATCTGCGGTCGCCTCCTCGCCATGCGCATCGACGGGATCGAGCCCGAGGAGGTCTTTCTCGCGGGCCTCCTCCACGACCTCGGGATCGTGCTGGAAGACCAGTATCTGAACGAGTTCTTCGTCCAGGTGCTTGAGGCAGTGACTGACGAAACTCCCCTGTCGGAAGTTGAAAACGAACGGATCGGGTTCAACCATGCCCGACTGGGCGGGAAACTGGCCGACGCATGGCACTTTCCCCGCCCGGTGACTGACGCGATTCTTCACCATCACGATTCCACACGCTGCCGAGGCGGAAGCTCCAAACTCGTCCAGTGCGTGGAGATTGCCAACTACGCCTGCTCGGTGAAGGGAATCACGTCGATCGGCCGAAATGTCGTCCGCTTTCCGCAGGCTGCCATTGAGGGCCTCTCCTTAACCCGGGCCGATTTCGTGGCCCTCGTCCAAGATCTCGACCGGGAACTTCAGGAGAAGGAAGACTTGTTCGAACTGTAAGACAGGTGGATTTTCTTCGTCCACCACCCCCAGGCAGCCCAGGGCGTTGTCGGCGGTTGACCGGACTGCTAGGATTACTTATCTCTCGTCCAGTTCACGTCTTGTGGAGTGTCCCAGAATGGCCAGATACCAGGTCTCGTTGGTTCAGCGTCCCGCCGATTGGCAGCCTAAGTGTCCGGATGACCTACCCCCCTCTCCGGGCCATGCGGTCGGCTCTCTTGCAACGACCGACGACTTCTTCTCGGCGGTTCGCCAGGCAATCCAGCACAACGAATCCTCTGAAGCAAAATCCGCCGGCCAATGGGCCGTGGTGGCCGAACCGGGAAATTTGGGCCGAACTTGGCCGGGAGCTCGACTCTGCACTCCCCTGGCCTACAAGGTGGCGGCCATCTGGTGGCCCACCGGCTGGGAACCTCAATCGCCTCTGGATGTCCCCAACTGCGTCTGGAGGGCTCAAGGGGAACCCACCGACCATCTGGTCACCTACCAGGAGGCCGTGGCGACCGTCCAGTCGCTCAACCACCAGGGAATGAACCACGCGGCCGTACGATGGTACGTGGTCATGGCCATTGAAAACGAGCCCATTTCGCACACAGTCTCCCTCGATCCGTCGGGAACCGAGACCACCGTCAAGGTGCGCAAGGTCCACTTGGTCCGGGCTGACGGCGGCGGACACGGCGACTGTTCCCACTGTCCTGCCCACAGTTTCGACTGTGCGAAATCGGATCTCGATGCGGCCATCTACTCGATCGACGATCTTTCCCGTCGATCGATGGACGTGGGAGGCTGAGCTCAGCTCCAGTCAAGAGTCTCCGCTTCCTGGGCCGCTTCGTCCCAGGCTTCCTCTTGGGTGAGCCCGCCGGTGCTGACCCACGTGCGATTCTTGTGGGCGCTCACGAAGTAGACCACGGTCCCGGTGGGGCTCAGATAGGCCACGTCACTGGCCGCCCAACCCGCTCGCCGAAGTCGATGTACAGAGTTATTCACGGTCGGTCTTTGCAGCATGTGCCGGTTCCTCCAGTTAGAAAAGGGGCCAAAGCACGCCCTCAGGCTAGCAGAATTGGCCCCAATCGGCAATCATTGCTGCCACACTGAAGAGGGGGCAACCGCTTCGCTTTCTTGAGGGAGACGGTCGCCCCGACCTGCCCATTTTCCGGCCCACAAACCAAGTTTCTTCCCCGCCTGGAGCGCGGTCCAATGGGAAGAGCCCCCGCCGTATGCTAGAATCTTCAGTCGCCCAACACGTTGGACGATCCCCTCTACGGCATTAGGAATCTATCCCAACCACTGCGAAGGCCTCCCACGGGCGGAGAATAGCCGCATCGTCAACGGTTTTCGGATCGGCTCTAAAGCCCCCTGCGAGAGTGGCGGAATTGGCAGACGCGCTGGATTTAGGATCCAGTGGTGAAAACCGTGCAGGTTCAAGTCCTGTCTCTCGCATTTTGTTACCACAAAAGGACTTGCGTCGAATGGCTGCGAGTCCTTTTTTCGTGTTTCCTGGTCGCGAACTCCTTTTGTGCTCCTGCCCCCCCTTTTCCGGTGCCGTCTCGGGCGAACAGGCGAGGACTCTCTCCACTTTTGATTGCCTGCCCGCGTCCCCCGATTTTGGCACGGCGCGTGGACGGCAATACGGGTGAGACGAATCGAATCGGCGCCGGCCCCGCCCCACCACTGCTTCACCTCTACCACGCGCTGGCAGTCTGGCTCATCCCTCGCTATTCCATGGAACGGGATGGCTCGGTATCTCATACGGTAGCCGCCTTTGCGCTGCGAGAACGGAAGATACTTCGGCACTTCGCCCAGACGGTTGCCGCGGCTTGGTATGGCATTCCCCCTGGGTTGACCACGCTATCGGCGTCGGTATCCTGAACGGCATCGGGCGAGATTGTCCCAGAAACAGGTAGTAGCCGGCGCAGAATTTGTGATTCGCCCACAGCTCAGTCCTATGCGGTGTATCCATGAAAGTGCGGTTTTCGATACTTTCTCTGCTGATGTTGACATTCGTGATCGCAGCAATACTTGGCGGGTTCCGGTATGGTTCCCAACGAGGATACGATCGAGGATACGTTCACGGTGAGCAGGCATTGCAGGACAAGATGCCGTGGTCCACCACGTACCCACTCAACGAAATCAAGCTCGACGAAGAAATCGCCGACTGGGATTGGCCATTCTCAGTGCGGGGCCATGGCAAGGCCCAATTGGTGAGATGGATGGTCATCGACAGAATCGGGCCGGAACAATGGGCAGATATGGGCGGGCCGTTCTCGATCCAACATAGTGAAGAGCGCGAAGAGCTTGCCGTGTTTGCCCCCAAGGCAACCCAAGACGAGATTGCTTCGCTTCTCAATGATCTTTCGGCTTCTCCCGATAAACTGGCTCGTTTCGCCAGGGAGAAGCTTCAGGAGGCAAAAGAGCGTGCGAGTGTGGAAGAGGAACTCGCACTTCGGCAACTTCAACCGGCGACTGAACTGTTGTCGGGACCGTTTGAAGTCCTGAACCGTGATGTGGTCCTCGTTGGTAGTTACTCTGTCACAATGGCGAAATCGTCAAAGCCCATGATCGCCTGCCTGGTATTCTATCCTGGCCCTGACGGGATCCACGGTGGAGTCAAAGTTCGGTACAAAAACGAAGAGAAGCACCCTCCGTTGTCTCAGGACTTTGCCATCTGGGGGACGGGCAGAATCCACATCGGCACAACAACCTACTCCGCAGGCAGAATTGACGAGCAGCTTGTCCTTGTTTCAGACGGCGAGCCGAAAGAAATCCTCGTCCTGTCTGATCAGTCATTGCCACCAGGGGAAGAAACAGGTGGACGAGAATTGGAGTAGGCCGCTCGGCCCGTCTGTCTTTACTCCCGAGCGAGTTATCCGTGGCGTTGCGGCGCGGCCTGTTGATGGAAGATCGTTCGCGTCTCCGGCAAGTAGGCAGGGCACAGTCATGAATCAGTCGACACTGACAACAACTTCGCGGTGTTCACTTCTTGCCTGCCTGCTGGTGGCAGCGATTTCGTGTGGTGGGCAGACCAGTTGCGAGCCGGGATTGCAGCCTCGTACTGAAGAACCCGAAGATGCTCAACGTGAATCCGTCACATCGCTGGCGACCAGTTCGTTGATCCCAGCGCAGCGAGTGGAGAGTGCGTTGGAAATGGAGGTTCGTGTGCTTCGCGATGGCAAATGGGCACGAGTCGGAAGTACCCCCGGCGCCGTCGATATTCCGGAGTGTGAAGATCGCGTGTTTGTGCTCCCAGCACAGATCCCTAAACGTTGCAACGCCTACAAAAGCGAATTGAACCGGCTGAACGTCACCCGGGTACAATTGCCTGACACCACGTCAAACGCTCAGTTGCAGGAGTACCGCGACTGCGGATTGCTTGACGGCTTGACATCCCTCGCGATTCACGGAGGCGACTATGGCCCTACAGAGATCTCTGCTTTGGCAAGGCTATCCGAGTTGACTTCGCTTGACTTGAGCAGGTGCGACCGCCTGACGGACATCTCCGCTCTGGCGGAGCTGCCGGGGCTGACCTTGCTCAATCTCCGTTATTGTGAATATGTGACGAGTGTTCAAGCGTTGGAAAACCTGGATCACCTTACAGAGCTTCATCTGCCCGACAAGGTTTCGAAAGAGCAGCTCCAACGGTTCCGCGATCAAGGTACTCTGGAGAACGTGACGTCGCTTTCGGTGAAGAACTGGAACAGTTCGGCAGATCTCTCCGTGCTGTCGGGGCTTACCAACCTGCAGTCGTTGACTCTGGGACCTTGTGGCACATTGACCGATCTCTCCCATCTCCAAGAGTTTCCGAACCTGGAGTCTCTCAAGGTGGGTTCGTGCACCGGTCTCACGGATCTTTCCGGTCTATCGAAACTGGAGAACCTGGCGTCGCTGGATCTGACCTTCTGTGCAGGCCTGAGCGACATTTCCCCGCTGCCAGCCTTGCCGAACCTGTCGACCCTCAATCTGAACTCCTGCTACAACGTGGCCGACTATTCGGTGCTTGCCGGGTGCGTGAATCTAACATCGCTCGAATTGAGTCGGTGCTTCCCGCTGACAGACATTTCCTTTGTCAATGGGCTCGCGAAACTGCAGTCGCTGAATCTCAGACGTTGCAACGACTTGACGGACATCTCCCCCATCTCGGGCCTCAAGAACCTCCGGTCGCTCAACCTCAGTTTCTGTAAGAGCATGACGGACGTGACACCGCTGACCGGAATGGATCAACTTGCCCACCTCTGGCTGCCGCCAGCGGTGACAGACGAGGATTTCGAGACCCTGCAAGCGAGAGGCACGCTCAAGAGCCTGGAGTCGTTGGATTTGCACGGTTGCGACAAGCTGACTGAGATATCCCTTTCGGAGATGCCAAACCTGACCTCACTCGGTATTTGGGGCTGTGACAACTTGACCCGCCTATCCCTTTCGAGAGTCCCGAACCTGACTGAGTTGAAGTTGGGAAGTTGCCCTCGACTCGCATTGGATCTTGCGGAGCGAGTTCAAGAACATTGCCGAATTCTCTCGTACTGAACCACGCAAAGCGTCCAAACGATCCCAATGACCCGCGCAATCGGGACCCCGGCGAGCGGGACCTCCCTCTTCGCGAACCGGAGAACCGGCGGAATTGCTTCGCGGGGCTATGCTTTCCAGGAACAAAGTGTCGGACACGGAGACGATCCTGGGGCGTGAAGCGTTTGACGCGATCCCTGTCTCCCTTCGGTGCAGGAAAGATCGCCATCCATGAAACGCTATCTCCACTTGCTGATTCCCCTGTTCGTCCTCTCGGTCTTTGCGGGCGCTCTGTGGCTGCTGCATCAGGAACTCAAGGAGTATCACCTGCGGGACGTGCTGGCGAGCCTCGGGCAGATTCCGCCTGACCGCTTGGGCTGGGCGTGTTTGTTGACCGTGCTCAATTACACGGTCCTGGTGGGCTACGACCTGATTGCCGTCCGCTACGTTGGCCATGATCTTCCCCTGCGTCGCGTGGCCTTCGCATCCTTTGCCGGCTACGTGAGTTCCAACAACTTCGGTTCCCTCCTGGGCTCCACCACGGTCCGCTACCGGCTCTACTCGTCGTGGGGCCTTTCGACCGTTGAGATTGTCAAGCTGATCGCCATGCTGACCGTGAGCTTCTGGGTGGGGCTGGCGGGCTTTGCCGGCATGGTGTTCTTGATCGATCCCCTTTCCATTCCGGCAAACTTGCACTTGCCCTTCGCCACGGTACGGCCCCTGGGCGGCGTGCTCCTCGCGGTTGTGGGGGCCTATTTGCTCATCGGCGCGACGCGAAAGCAACCGATCCGAATCCGCGGTTGGGAGTTGAGACCCGTACCGACCCGAATCTCGCTGGCCCAGATCGCCGTCGCCTCGGCGGATCTCGTCGTGCTGGCCTCGGTGCTCTACATGCTCCTGCCCGCCTCGGTCGATGTGGGCTACCTGCAATTCCTCGGAATCTTCCTGCTGGCGATCGTGGCGGCCGTGTTTTCGAATGTTCCGGGCGGACTCGGCGTCTTCGAAGTCGTGATTCTCGCCCTGCTATCGCCGAAGGACCCCCATTGCGTTATGGGGGCGCTCCTCGCGTATCGAGGGATCTACTACCTGCTTCCCCTCGCCATTGCGGCGATCGCCTTCGGCGGACACGAGATCTTCCTCCAAAGGGACCAGGTGCGTCAGGCCACCGAGGTGGCCAGGAAGGCCGCATCCACGGTCGTTCCTTCGTTCTTCGCACTGCTCACCTTCGCGGCCGGCGCGATTCTGCTGATTTCAGGCTCCACTCCGACGGCCCACGAACGGCTGGGCTGGCTCCGGCTGGCCCTTCCGCTCCCGGTGATGGAGGTTTCCCATTTTCTGGGAAGTCTGGTCGGCGCCGCGTTGCTCCTGCTAGCCCGAGGCCTGCAGCGGCGTCTGGACTCGGCCTATTGGCTCACGATGATCCTGCTGTGCGCCGGGGCCCTGTTTTCGCTTCTGAAGGGCGTGGACTACGAGGAAGCATCGGTGCTCTTCGGCATGTTTCTGGTCTTCGGCCTCGTCCGGCGTGAGTTCTACCGCAAGGGCTCGCTTCTGGGCCATCCGCTCGAACTAACGTGGCTCGCGGCCGCCGTGGTGGTGATCGGCTGCTCGATCTGGATCGGTCTTTTCTCCTACAAGCACGTTGACTACAGCGGCGACCTCTGGTGGCAGTTTTCATTTCACGGCGACGCCCCCCGCTTCCTTCGTGCCACGGCCGGAGTGATGACGCTGCTCTTCATTGTGGCGATCGCCTACTTCCTCCGCCCGGCTCGGCCCAAGTCGGTCACCGTGACGGAGAGCGACCTGCAGGATGCGGCCCAAATCGTCGAGCAGTCGCTGGCAACTTCCGCCAATCTCGCCCTCTTGGGCGACAAACGCCTCTTATTCAACGGGGACCGCTCGGCCTTCATCATGTACGGCGTGTCGGGGCGGAGTTGGGTTGCCCTGGGCGATCCGGTCGGACCGGTCCAGGCTCGCCCCGAGCTGTTGTGGAAATTTCGCGAACTGTGCGACGAGTACGACGGGCGGACCGTCTTCTACCAGGTGAGCGACACCTCCCTCTCCGACTACCTGGACCTGGGATTGTCCTTCGTCAAACTGGGCGAAGAAGCCCGGGTGCCGCTGGCCGACTTTTCCCTGGAAGGCAGCGTCCGAAAACAGCTCCGGCAGACGGCCAACCGATTCCAGCGGGAAGAATGCTCCTTCGAGATCCTCCCCGTCGCCGAGGTTTCCTCGCGAATGGCCGAGTTGAAGGCCGTGTCGGACGCCTGGATGTCGGAAAAGAACGCCGCCGAAAAGGGATTTTCGCTGGGGTCCTTCCGAACGGACTACATCGAGCGTTTCCCCATGGCGATCGTGCAGCGGGAGGGACGGATTCTCGCCTTTTCCAATCTGTGGCTCGGAGCCGACAAAGAAGAGCTTTCCGTCGACCTGATGCGTTATACCGACGAGGCGCCGGGCGGCGTCATGGAATACCTGTTCATCCAGTTGATGCTGTGGGGCCGGGAGAACGGCTACCAGTGGTTCAACCTGGGTATGGCGCCCCTGTCGGGCCTGGAGGATCACTCCCTCGCTCCGCTCTGGAATCGGTTCGGCAGCCTGGTCTTCCGCCACGGCGAGCACTTCTACAACTTCCAGGGTCTGCGGCGTTACAAGCAGAAGTTCGACCCCGAGTGGCGTCCCCGCTACCTGGCCTCGCCCGGCGGTTTCGCCCTGCCGCAGATCCTCACCGACGTAGCCACCCTCATCTCCGGCGGCGTTAAGGGGCTGGTGACGAAATGACCGGCTTAAGGATGAAGCCTGGATCTTCTATGTTCAAGTTCGACGCTTGACACGGCACTCCGCGCCGGCAACACTCATCGTTGACCGGTCAGGAACCACGCCATCGCCAACAATCGGGTGAAATCATGAAACGTCTGATTCTTCTGTTGTCGTGCCTGCTTTCCTGGCAGGCCGCTTTGCAATCCGCGGAACTGGCCAAGGACGGAACGACCGCGTGGAAGATCGTCCTGCCCGACGATCCGAGTATCGTTGAACAGACGGCAGCCCGGGAACTGTCGGAGCACTTGAAGCAAGTCACTGGTGCTGATTTCCCGACAGCGTCCGAAAAGGACGTTCCCGCCGGGGCAACGTCGTTGATCTTCGTGGGCAGCACCGCCAAGGCCCCCGAGAAGGAATACCGCTTCGACGAGATCCTCATCCGCATGGACGGCGGAAACCTGGTCCTTGCGGGCCACGAAAAGCGAGGCTGCCTCTACGCGGTCTATTCCTTTCTCCAGGACGTTGTCGGCGTTCGCTGGTGGACGCCGAATGACACGTTCCTGCCCCAGAAGCCCACGCTCGTGGTGCCGGACGACCTGAACATCTCCTATGCCCCCCAGATGATCTCCCGGGAAATGTACCACCGCGATGCCAAGCCGACGGCGTTCTCCGCGCGAATGAAGGGCAACGGCTTCCTCACTCCCGAATACGGCGGCGCCGTCCGGATTATCAACTTTGTCCACTCCTTCTACAAATACCTTCCGCCCAAGAAGTACTTTGAGGACCATCCGGATTGGTACTCGGAAATCGACGGCAAACGCACCCACGAGCGGGCCCAGCTCTGCCTGACGAACGACGAAATGGTCGCCGAGCTGACCCGCCAGGTCCTGGCAGCATTGCGAAAGACCCCTGACGCCAAGATCATCGATATCTCCCAGAACGATTGGCACGGCTGCTGCACCTGCGAGAAGTGCAAGGCCGTCGACGACGCTGAGGGCAGCCACGCGGGCACGCTCATTCGCATGCTCAACCGGGTGGCCGAGGCGGTCGAAAGGGAATTCCCGGACGTTCTGGTCGAAACGCTGGCCTACCAGTACACCCGGCAGCCGCCCAAGACGATCAAACCGCGGGATAACGTGCTAATTCGCCTGTGCACGATCGAGTGTTCCTATATCCAACCCCTGGACGGCGAGCAGAACCAGAAGTTCGCTGCCGACATGGAAGGCTGGAGCAAACTGGCCAAACACCTGTTCGTGTGGGACTACACGACCAACTACAACGACTACATTGGCCCCCATCCCAACCTCCGCGTTCTCGGGCCGAACGTCCGCTATTTCATCGACCATGGAGCGATCGGTCTTTTCGAAGAGGGAGAGGGTGACGACTTCTGCGAACTGAAGAACTGGCTCCTCATGCGTCTCATGTGGGAGCCGCACCTGGACCCCGACTCGCTCATCGACGAATTCCTCCGCGGCTACTATGGCGAGGCCGTCGCTCCGTTGATCGGGCAGTATTGGGACCTCCTCATCGCCCGGGCGGAGGAGTCGAAGGTCTACCTCGGCTGCTTTGGCGCCAACTCGGCCCAATGGCTCGACCTGGCCACACTCAATCGGGCGACGGAACTGATGAATCAGGCCATGGCCAAGGCGACCGAAATCTATGGTCCCGATTCCGCCGAACTCCGCCATTTGCAGAAATCGAAGATGGGGATCGACCACGTGTGGCTGACCCGTTATTACCCCCTTCGCTGCGAAGCCCGGGAGAAGAAGTTGCCCTTCCTCGGGCCGAAGGACCCGGTCGCCGCGGCCGAGGACTTTGCACGGCGTTGCACGACCTTCAAGACGAAGTCTGCCGTCATTTCCCAGGAAAAGAACCTCCCCCAATACCTGGAGGGTCTCAAGGCCGGCTTCCTGGCCCAGAAGAATCCGCCGGACATCTGCAAGGCCCTGCCGGAAGATGTCTGGCTCGTTTTCGACGCCCTTTCGTTCAGAAATTTCCGCGACGCCGCCACGATCGTCGACGATCCGGAAGGATGGAACGGCAAGAGCGTGCGCATGGGAACCAAGGTCGACTGGAACACCGCCTACACGCCGCCCGTCCGCGGGAAGTACCGCCTTCTTGCTTCCCTCCGCTGCGAAGGAACCCTCAAGGAAGGCAAGCTGGGCTCGTGGGGCGTGTACGACGTGAAGGGCAAGAAGTCCCTCAAGACCATGGTGCTCTCGCCCAAGGACTTTGCGACCGAAGACGGCTCGTTTGACAAGAAGTTCCGCTGGATCGACCTGGGCGTGATCGATTTCGTCCCCGGGGCCTATTTCTGGTTCGCCCACGGCCACAGCCCCGAACTCGACGCCATCTTCGTCGATCGGGTCGTGCTCATCGCCGAATGAAAACACAACAAGCCGTGTGCCACTGTCTACTTGTTGACAGTGCGTCGACGTAGGGTGGGCAATGCCCACCGATTTCCAGGATAAGGCGGTGGGCGGCGCTTGTTTCCTAGTTGGAAATCGTGGGGGCGGGAACCGCTAATGAACGCTAAAGGACGCTAATAGGAGCGGAGGTATTCAGGATGGGCACGATGCGTGTGAAGCCAGGTTGAGACAGGGGGGAAAGGTCTTGAACTTTTTGAACTTTCCGTTTTTTTTGCGTTTTTACCCTTTTGGCTCATAGGTGGGGTATTTCAGGGTGGACGGGAGTTGGAGCCGTTTTCCACGGGAGGGGTGACGACAGGAGATCGTTAAGTTGTGAAAGAGCATAAGGGGGCCGTTGGCGACGTGCTATCTTGACGGATTGGTTAGAGTATTTCTACCCTTTTCTTGGCCACCTTGCGATGTTCTTGGCGGTCGCCTGCACGGGGGCTTGAAACGGGGTTGAATTTCGCAACGTATACGGTGGGGTGCTGCAGAATCATTTGGGGAGGGAGCGGCGACGTAAGCGTTTGCCGGAACACCGTTTGCGTCCATGGCTTGGGCAGCAAGTGTTCTCCCTCTCGTCTGGGGGGCGCGTTGCAAAATCCCGTCGGATGAGGGAGGGCTGGTAGGTGAGCGGTCGCCGAGCGGGACCCGGGGGGGATGATCGCGGGAGACCTCTTGTGGCAGAGCCACCCCGACGATTTTCCGGCGATGACAACTGAGCTGGAAGACCGGATGCGGAAAATCATCGGGGCCACCCGCGGCGGCATAAGCGTTTGCCAGGAAGTCGTTTGCGTCCATGGTTTGGGCAGCAAGTGTTCTCCCTCTCGTCTGGGGGGCGCGTTGCAAAATCCCGTCGGATGAGGGAGGGCTGGTAGGTGAGCGGTCGCCGAGCGGGACCCGGGGGGGATGATCGCGGGAGACCTCTTGTGGCAGAGCCACCCCGACGATTTTCCGGCGATGACAACTGAGGTGGAAGACCGGATGCGGAAAATCATCGGGGCCACCCACGGCGGCGTAAGCGTTTGCCAGAACGTCGTTTGCGCCCATGGCTTGGGCAGCAAGTGATCTCCCTCTCGCCTGGGGGGCGCGTTGCAAAATCCCGTCGGATGAGGGAAGTAGGTCGCCGCTCGCCGAGCGGGACCTGGGGTGGATGATCACGGGAGACCTCTTGTGGCAGAGCCACTCCGACGATTTTCCGGCGATGACAACTGAGCTGGAAGACCGGATGCGGAAAATCATCGGGGCCACCCGCGGTGCCCAGCTGCTTGCTTGGAAATTGGTGGGCGGTGCCCATCCTACTTGCTGTGGTTGCCTTTCCGTCTACCCCTTTCGAACCCGCGGCACTTCCGCACGTTCGAACTGCCGGGCCATGTTGCGGTAGCAGACTCGGGCCGCCTCAAGCGGATCGTAGCCGGGCTGCTTCGAGACCATGCTGCTCACCTCGCAACAGATATCGGCACGGTATCCGCCCTGGTAGAACAGTCGCAGCAGCCTCGCGTAGTCGAACGTGCGGCTTGCCCCGGGCAGTTGGAATCGGATGCGATCACCGTCTTGCACGGCGTCTTTCACGGCGATGTGGGCCGTGTAGGGCAAGGCGACCGCCACCGTGTCTTCCACGCTCATGTCGCGAAACGCATAGTGGCTGTAGTCGTAGACCATTTGGAGCCACGGGGTGTCGCCCAACTGGTGAATGAGCCAGACGGGCTCCTCGGGACGCGACATTCCGCCGCCCCGGTGTGGCTTGATGGCCAGCACGATCCCCACCGCGTGCAGGGCCTCGACCCAGTCGCCCAGGCGATCGCGAAACAGGTTCTTCTTCTCCGCCCAGTTCCCGCCGCCAAGGGTCGTCTGGACGACCGGCTTGTTGGCGGTGGCCAGGTCGTTTGCCAGTTCACCGACACGTCGGAGCTGCTCGACCTGCCGGGCGTGTTCCGAATCGTCTGCGCGTGGATAAAGGGTTGCCATCAACGCCGTGAGCCTCAGCCCGGACTCTTGAAGCAATTGACGAACCTTTCGGCGTCGAGCCTCGGGCATGGTGGAAGGCGCCCCGTCGTAGTCGGTGCGGGCGGCGATTTCGATGCCGTCATAACCCGTCTCGGCCACGACGGCAATCGCCTTTTCGAGCGGCAGCGCGGGCATGGCATAGGTGCCAATGCTCAACGTGCAGCCCTCTCCAGCCTCCTCGGCGCCGAAGGCCGAGGAACCGGCGCACCACAAGGCCCCCATCGCCGTCGAACAGCGAATCCAATCCCGTCGATTCATCTTGTGCAAGGCAACCGACTCACAGCTCTTTGTCAATTGTTCATTGTCCATTATCCACTGCTCTCCCCGCCCAATGGTCCTTCCGGTACGTTCGTCCAACAAGAGCGTTGGCCTCGGGATCGTCGACAATCTGCTGCCTGGCCGGATCGAACTGAAGGGTCGATCGGCCGGTTCTCGCCAGGATGTTGGCCAGGTGCCCGAGGGTTGCGGATTGATGGCCGATGGCGATGTCGGCGCTGGGGGTCTTGCCTGTCTTGATCGCGTCCATGAAGTTGGTCAGGTGCTCCGCCTCGGAGTACTTGCCCTTCTCCTCGCGGATCAGTTTGTTCTTCTCGCCAAACAGTTGCCACCCGCCGATTTTCGCCACGACGAGGTAGCCTTTCGTCCCGTAGAACACGGTGCAGTTCTCGTGGCCTTCCTGGACGTAGGGCGACCAGATGCGCTGCTCGTAGACGAGTAACTGCTTCTTCGACTTCTCCGTCTTGGGGAATTCGAAGGTGACATACTGCGTGTCGGGAAACTGTTGATCGTCGTCGAAGTAGAGTTTCGAGCCATGTCCCGCCACGACGGTGGGCATGGTCTCCGGAGCCAGTCCCCAGAGGGCGATGTCGAGTTCGTGGATGCCGTCGTTGCCGATATCACCCGTGCCGAAGTCGTACCACCAGTGCCAGGTGTAGTGGTGGCAATTCTCTTGATAGGGACGCATCGGGGCGGGGCCGACCCAGGTATCGTAGTCGAAACCGGCGGGCGGCTTGGAGGGTTTGCCGTGCCCGATATTCTGGCGTCGCTGGCTGTTCCAGGCCTTGGCCATGAGCACTTCGCCGATGGCTCCTTCGCGAAGTTGTTGGATGCCGTTGGCCAGCACCTTGGTGCTCCGGCTTTGGGAACCGACCTGCATCACCCGGCCGGTTCGTCTCGCCGCCTCAACCATCAACTGACCTTCACGGATGTTGTGGCAGCACGGCTTCTCTACGTAGACGTGTTTTCCCGCCTCGCAGGCCATAATCGCGGCCGCACCATGCCAATGGTCGGGCGTGGCGACGGCGACGGCGTCGACGGCCGGATCGTCCAGGATTCGGCGAAAATCGGACACGGCGTTCTCAACGTTGTATTGCTTCTTGAGGGCCCCAGCCCGAGCGTCGTCCACGTCGCAGACGTAGGCGATTCGGCTCCCCAGCTTGTCCATTTCCCTGGCCAGCACCTTGCCTCGCGAGCAGCCGATGATGCCCACGGTCAGGGTTTCGCTTGGGGCCGCAACGCTCAGTTTCGGCGCCACCGCACCGGCAGCCATCAAGCCGGCAGTCGACGTGCCCACCTTGGAAAGAAACGCGCGACGGTGAATATCAGTCATCAGAAGTTCTCCCGTATCTATCAAAGTGAAAAGGACGAGACGTTCGAACACTACGAACTCGCTGAAATGTTGGGCAAGGGCTGGAGACTGAAGACTGTAGGCTGTAGGTTTCTGATGCGAGGTCGATTGGTGTGGAAAGCCAATTCCGACGCAACGAAAGTCTCTGCTTTGCACTGCTTCAGCCTTCGATCAGCAGCCTTGTCACCATCATCATTCGTTTTCACGTTGACCTCCAAGATGAAAACACAAATAGCTCACAGTTCGTAGCTCATCGCTCACAGTCTCCCCACCGATTCCCCCTCGACCAGGCTCGGCTCAATCGTCACGTCCATCGCGGGAAATTCCTCTGACGACGAGATTCGCATGGCCAACTGGCGTACGGCCAGCCGGCCCAGATCCTGGGCGTGAATGTCGAAGGTCGTCAGGTGGGGATACAGGCTCTGGATCAAGGCCCTGTCGTTGTTGCCCGAGATCACGCTCATGTCTTGTCCGACGCGCAGGCCCCGCACGGCCAAGGCGCGGTAGACCAGAGCGGCCACGCTATCGGCGGCCGCGAATATGGCGGTCGGACGAGGCCTGGCGGCGATCAGATCATCGACCAACCCCTGAACCACTTCAACACTATCCGGCGCGTGAAGCGGTAATTTCCATTGGCCGGCTGGCGAATCGGCATAGATCTGAACCTCGGCCCCGAGGCGCCGGGCCGCCGCAACGAAACCGTCCTGGCGACGCATGAACAGCAAGTGGTCCGGCTTGGGGTTCACAAAGGCCAACCGGCGGTGACCGTGCGCAACCAGATACTCTGCCGCCTTCCTCCCCGTTTCCTGGTCGTCGGAAGCGACGGCATCGCCCCAGCAACCCGCCGGGCGACCCAACAGCCACACAGTCGGTAACCCACGGAGCCAATCGAGCAGGTCACCCCGGGCCTCCGCGATCAACGTTCCCTGCATGGCGCCCGCGAGAATGACGCCGTCGAGCCGTTTGCTGAGCAAGGCACGAGGGGCGTTCTCCAGGTCGGGCACCTGGGACAACTGCACCATGGCTCCGGCGGCAGACAGGGCCGCCTCCGCCCCGCTGATCGCCGAGGCGACGGCGGGAAGTTCGAGCAAGGATCGCTCCATGCCCAGGCAGAGAAGACCGATGTTGGCCTTGGTGAGCACACGGCTGGGATCGGGCCGACGATGGGACCGCTGGGGCTGGTAGCCCAGTTGTTCCGCGGCCTGCCGGACCCGCGACACCGTCTCGGGCGTGATCGCGGGGTGCCTGTTCAGAGCCCTGGAGGCGGTGCTGACAGAGACCTCGGCAAGGGCGGCAACTTCCTGGAGAGTGCTGGACATAGGGGCGATTCTAGCCGGTTCAGAGCGGATTACAATCGACTTTGCAGAAAACATGACAACACCTTTCGTGCAATCTTGCACACCATCAGCTCAACGGCTCAACTTGACGGCGGAAGCTAGGGTGAAGACTGAAGGCCGAAGGCTGAAGGACGATAAAACAGCGAATCGGAGTCGGTTTGCCACGCCAAACGACCTCGCATCAGATACCTACAGTCTTCAGTCGCCAGCCCTCCAGCATTTCAGGTCCGCAGCTCTCGAAAGTCCCGCCCTTTTCACTTTGAGTCAATGAATTTGCGTCATTCCCGGAAATGCCGTCCCACTGGGCACTGCTTGTCCACACGCCGAGAGCACGTGTCTCCAAGGATTCAGGGATTCTGCGGCGTGTGGCCGAGCAGTGGCACACGATCTCCTGGAATCGTGCAAGGTCATTGAGATTCAAATCAGGCAACAGCGATTTCGTTGCTGAGCGTTATTCCGTCTGCTACAGTGAGCGGCGCAATCATGTCAGAAACTGCCGATGTGCCGGAAAGGACCCCGAGAATGAAAACCGCCCGAACTACCGTCTTCAAGGCAACCTGTTCTGCCATCTTGGCGTGCCTGCTTCTGCCAGTCCTGGCCCACGGGGCCGAGCTGCAGGTTGGGGCCGCCTCGGTCGACATTACGCCTCCCAAGGCCGTGGCCCTCTGGGGCCAGTTCGGGCTTCGACTTTCGACCAAGCCCGCCACGCCGCTGACGGCCAACGTCGTGGCCCTCCGGTCCGGCGAGGAACAGACCACGTTCGTGTCCATGGATCTGCTGCAAGTGCCCGAGGTGTTTGGCCGGGCGATCCGCGATGCGGTGGCGAAAAAGGACGCGTCAATCGACGTTGAGAAGATCGTCCTGACGGCAACGCACACCCATACGGCTCCCGTCCTCGTGCCGGGGACCCCGGGCATCCCTGTCAACGACGAAACGATGACCGTCGACGAGACGATCACCTTCCTGGCCGACAAGATCAGTGACGGCGTCGTGGCCGCGTGGAAGACCGTCGGACCGGGGAAGATGTCCTACGGGCTGGATCGCAACAGTATCGGCTTCGGGCGCCGGGTGGTCTACGCGGACGGCTCCGCCCAGATGTATGGCAACACGAACCGGCCCGACTTCGCCAACCTGGAAGGCATGGACGATGACGACGTGGGCTCGATTTTTTTCTTCGACGGCCAGGACAAGCTCAAGGCGATCCTTGTCAACGTGGCCTGCCCATCCCAGGTGGTCGAGAGCCAATCGTCCGTGAACGCCGACTACTGGCTGCCCGTTCGGCAGAACCTGAAGGCCCGATACGGCGACGACGTAGTCGTCCTGGGCTGGGGCGCAGCGGCCGGTGATCTGTCTCCTCGCCCGATGCTGCACAAGGCGGCCAACGTCCGCATGCGGAACCTTCGCGGCATCAACGAAATGCAGGAACTGGCCCGGCGGATCGACCGGTCCGTCAGCCAAACCTACGATGCGGCCCAGAAGGAGAAATTCGCCGCCCCGCTACTGAAACACGTGGCCGTCACGCTCCAACTCCCTCTGAACAAGATCTCCGAGAAGCAGTACCAAGACGCTCTGGCCGCCTACAACAAGGTCATCGAGCAGGTTGAGAAGGACCCGAGCTGCGCTTCGCGGGTCGCCTTTATGGCCCAGAGATGGCACGGCGGCGTCGTCGAGCGTTACAAGCAGTTGCAAAAGGACCCGGGGGCAACTTATCCGGTCGAGGTTCACGTCGTTCGCATCGGCGACCTGGTGGTCTGCTCGAATCCATTCGAGCTCTTCTGCGAGTACGGCATCCGGATCAAGGCTCGATCCAAAGCCACGCAGACCTTCATCCTCCAACTGTCCGGCTTCGGCAGCTATCTGCCCACCGCCCGGGCCCTGGCCGGAGGCTCCTATTCGGCCATCCCGCAAAGCAACATCATTGGCCCCGAAGGCGGGCAGATGCTGGTTGACGAAACGGTGGCGATCATCGACCGGCTTTGGGCGGAATGACGCGGCGGGAACCGAGACCGATACCCAGGGCTGCGCTCGGCGGCTGCGCCACTGGCGTTGGCCCTGGGCTACGTTGTGTCGACCGCTTCGCGGTGAAGAAGAAATAGCCTCGCGTTCATCGGCTAGTTTGGTTTCACTTATCCGCGTCGAGATTGCCTGGGTCCTGATTCGGCGCCGACTCGCCGCCGAATCCAACGGGCTCATAATCTCGGATTTCCGGTTTCACCACGGTTCCGTCCATGAGGATGGCCACCTCCAGTTGCGGCGGTGGGCCTGTCATGCCGCCGGTTGGAAACGCCTCATAGGTTACAAGCCAGTACCAATGACCTCTCGTTTCCTCGTTGCCGGGATTCCCTGGATTGCAGGGTGTCAGCGCAACGGACGCGAGGCCCCAAAACCAGTCACGGTCATCCTTCAGCAGCGCCTTCTTGGTCGCTCCGCTCTTCTTGATGGCGGTCCTTGCTGATACGGGAGGGTTGGGTGTATCCCCTGTCCATTTAAGGGTTTGAAGTATGACGTCGTCGTCAAGCCGGAGGACGCACTGTTTGCCAGGAAAGTAGGTGTACCGTCTCACTCCTGCCGAAACGGCTTTTGGAGGTTCAGATGCCGGTTGCTGGGCTGTCGCGTGCCTCAACAAGACGCCGCTGCACAAACTAACTCCGATTACCGCCATGACTACGCGCATTGCACACCCCTTCGATAAGACCCCTGTTGGAATTGCAGTCTTCCCGTCCAGCAAATCACTGCTTTGGGCCAGACTGCCGCTCGTATATCAACACCGCCGCGCCCGGACGCTCTGGGATCGTGATCTCCACGCCTTCTTCCATGAGCTTCTTGCCGCTGGCGACCACGTCGCCCGGCTCATCGAAATTGCGGACCGCGTACTGGGCGTTCGGATCCAGGCCGCGGAGGCGGAACTGGCCGCCGAAGAAGTCGTTCTCCCCTCGGCGAAAGGCCTGGACCATGCCGCGACCGGCGTCGGGGCGGTGGAACTGCCAGGCGATCCACGTGTCGCCCGCCAGGCTGTGGGAGGTCAGCGGGTAGTAGTCGCCGAAGAAGTCGGGAGCCACTTCCAGCCATTCTTTGTAGAGTTTCTGGATCAGCGCGTCGTCCACGTCGACGCGTAAATCGAAGCAGCCGATATTCGCGGGGCACATGTTGCTGCGGCGGATGTAGGGAGCGTAGGAGAGTCCGCCCGTGCCCCAGCCCCAGCCGCTCCCGTTCGACGGGCAATAACCGGTTCCGAAGAAGGGCAGCCAGAACGACAGCCCGTAGGTGTGGCCCTGCTGGCCCACCGGCTCGAACAGGTAGTCGCTACGCAGGAGCGGAACGGCCCGCCGCATTGTTTCCAGGTCGTTTCGCCGGCCTCCCGAAGCGCAGGAATCGATAAGCATCCCCGGGTGACGGCGGAGCAATTCGTCCCAATAGGCCAGGTAGCCGGTCACGTAGTGGTTCTCGGTGATCCCCTGGCGATCTTCGGCGTCATGGGCCCGCCAGTAATTGAGCGGCTCGATGTTGTAGTCCTGCCGATAGAGGTCGATGCCCTCTTCGGTGATAATCTTGTCAATGCGGTCGACCAGCCACCTCCAGGCCTCGGGATCGCCGAGATTGAGGATTCCCCCGCCGGTACCGCCCAGGACCCACCCGGGCCGCTCTGTGGCGAGCCAGGTTCCCGCGGCCACGCGTTCCGGCTCGAACCAAAGAATCGTCTGCACGCCCTTGGCATGGGCGTGATCGCTGATCGCCCGCAGGCCGTTGGGGAAGCGGTGGGGCCGGCGGTCCACTTCCCAGGTGCCGGTCCAGGGCCAGCCCTTTTCGGCCGCGCCCACGTACCAGCCGGCATCCATCCACCAGTAGTTCAGTTTGAGTCCTTTCTTCAGATAGCTGTCGAGAAACTCGATCTGATTCTGCTCGTTCGCCTTGGTCATCTCGGCGAACTGGTGGGAACTGCAGGCGTTGAACATGGGCAGCGGCAGCGGCTTGCCCTGCGGTCGCGGCAGGTTGTGCTGGATCATCCAGCGCCGCCATTGGTTCTGCCCGTCGATCCAGTCGCCTTGATCGGTAAACTGCAGAACGATCAGGGGCGTGCGAATCTCTTCGCCCGGCTGGAGCCGCAGGTGGGTTCGTTCCTGCCCGGCCCTGACGTTCATCGAACGTTCGTCCTCGGCCGTGAACCCAGCCGCCCACTGGCCGGGCCATCCCACGGCCAGGATCACGCCTTCTTCTCCCGATCGCAGATTGAAGTACGGAAACGCTTTGTCCGTGGCCCGCCCTCCCCGCGGCGTGGCACGAAGGAACTCTCCGGGCGCGAGGGTCGCGGTCAGCGGCTCGAAAGCATCGGGGGCGCAGGTGTCGCCGCGACTGTGGTGCAGCACGAAGGGCCCGCTTTGCCGCCGGCCGAGAAAACTGGTGTCCAGGGCCAGGATGTCGGCGAGGATCGGCGAATCGGCGGGACCCGTGTTCTTGAAATAGAGCGTCCACTCCACCGTCTTGAAGTCCGGACACTCGGCGCCTTCCCACCGGACCTCCAGGCCCGTCTTCGGATCCGAGTAGACAACCCGGTGCATCGTCCGCCCGTCGGCTTGCTGCTGGCGATCGACCGTTCGCTTCCATTGGCGGAGAAATTCTCGCGAACTGGTGCCGTCGTAGACAAACGAAAACGGTTCCGGCACGTCCGTTTCGGCAACCTGCTGCTTCCAGCGGTCGGCCATGTCGGGAGCGCCGGCGGTGAGCCCGGCAACCAACTGGAGCCAAGCGTGGAGGTCCGAGGGACGGGAGACAACCGGTTCCATGTCGAGGACGAACTGGCCCACACAGTCGGGTTTGCCGCTGGCGCCAATCTCGTGGGGCCCCACGAGATCCAGGTTCCCCTCCGCGTCCGGCACGGAGCATTGAAAGCTGACCAAGGTGACCTTCAATTCATTGCTGTTGTCGACGAAATTCCAAAGTCCGCCGGCCGGTCCCCCGAAGCTCAACGAAGCGGTTGCGGGAATCTCTGTGAGAGGCCACCCCATCGTCTTTTCGGCGTCGTTGGCGACCATGGGCGGAATGGGAGTTCCCGAACTGTGCATCGGCGCACGAACCGAGATCCCCGCTCGGTCTGCCGTGCCGTCGAAGAACAGGTTCATTCCCACAAACGGAAAGGCCCTGCCGAACTCGGTGTGGAACGTGAACGTGTGCCGTCCGGGAGTCAGCGGAATCCGCACCGTGTGGTCTTTCGGTGAATTCAACCAGCGGATCTTGTCGGCCGAACCGCTCGCCGGATTGAAAACCTCTCCTTCATAGAAGAAGAGATCCCAGGCCGGGTCGACGGGACCGGAATTGTTGCGAAAGGCCGGGTCGACGCTTCCCTCGGCATTGCACCCGAAAAGTGTGACCGCGGTCAGTTCCGTCGCACGGGCGTCTGCGACAACCAGCGTCAGGGTCAACAACCAGCAGGCGACGATCGATGCGCGTTTCATGGCAGAACTCCTAATATTGGGCAGCGCCGCTTTGGCCAATGCCGACCAGCGCAAGTCCCAGCAAAGCGTTCGTCTAACCCGCGGGCGAGGTCGTTCACCGCCTACAGGCCGCTTGGGAAGAGCTTGACAATCCTCGCCTGCGGCAGCGGGTTAAACGATTCTGGAGCGAAGCGCGACACTACTCCGGCCACGCACCGTCCACAATCGGGCGCAGCTTGAGCTTGGCCGGATCGACGACCACGTGCTTCACCTCGCGCCGCTTCCACGTGTAGGTGATGTGGACCAGCCCATCGGCCGCCTGGATCACGGCTGGGTAGGAGAACTCGCCCTTCTCGCTTTCCAGAACCGCCGCGGCCTGCCAATGGACGCCGTCGTCGGAGACCGCCACGTTCAGCGGCGAACGGCCCCGGGGCGTGTGGTTGTAGACGAGCAGGTGGCGACCGTCGGCCAGGGTGACCGCATCGATGCCCGAGTTCGGATTGGGCAGATCCGTGAGCGTCATCTCGCTCCAGGTCTCCCCGCCGTCCTTCGACCAGAGCTGGGAGATCTGCTTGGGACCCTTCGTGCGGCAGAGGAGTTGAACGACGTTGTTCGGATGCAGCAGAATCGTCGGCTGGATCGCTCCCATCTCCTTGCCGTCGTTCAGGGGTTCACTCTTCTCGAATTTCTTGCCGCCCTCGCTGAAAAACTCCAGGTGAACGCGCCAGCCGTTGTCTTCCGTGCTCGTCGGGCACATGAGCCGATCGCCGATCAGCACCGGCTTGTTCTTGATCGGGCCGGCATAGCCTTCCGGGAGCTTCTTCGGCTCCGACCAGGTCTTGCCGTTATCGTCCGACAGAAGCGCCATGCCCCACCACGTGCGAGGGTCGGGACCGACCTTGTAGAACAGAACCAGCGGGCCGCCGGGGGCCTGGAACAGCACGGGATTCCAGCAGGGATAACGCTCGCCGTCCTCCCAAACGCCGTTGGCCACCTCAACCGGGTCGGTCCATTTTCCGTCCACGTATCGGGCAGCCCAGATTCCCACGTCCTTGTGCTTCTCGTGGGTTCCGCCGAACCAGGCGGCGACAAGCCCCGCCGGCGTCTCGGCAATTGTCGAGGCATGGCACTGAGGAAACGAAACGTCGCCGTAAACGAATTCCGCCGAGATCACCCCGGGCTGGGCAAGCAGCGAAGACGCCTCTTCGGCTGAAGCGGCCTGCGAAACAAGCAGAAACAGCGAAAGGACAACGACAAGAGTTTGTGCAGAGTTACGAAGCATGGTGTCTTTCCTGTCTTAGGGGAGCGAGGCAGGGTGCGTCTTGACGCACCAAGCAGCATCGTTAACGTGCCAAGTCGGTGCGTCGAGACGCACCCTACCGTGGGTCTACAGCCTACAGTCTCCAGCCTACAGCCTGAATACTCACTTGGCGGCCGGGTTCTTCTTGTAATAAAAATAGCCGTCCTCAGCGCCCACGAGCAGGTCGGGCACTCCGTCGCGATCCCAGTCGACGACCGTGGGGCTCGTCGTGTGGCCCGCCAGGATCGTACCGTCCATGGGGCCAAGATCCTTGAACACGTACTTGCCGTCCGCCTCGGCCACGTTGCGGAGGAAGTTGATCGACCGGCTGTTGGCCAACAGATCGAGCTGGCCGTCCAGGTCGTAGTCGACCATGCAGAGCTTGCGGCGGCCGCTACGTCCAGCCTCACCGCCGTTCAATCGCAGCAAGTCGCCTCCGTCCGCGCGGAAAATCCGCTCGGGAGGCAACAAGACAAGCTGATCGCCTCGCCGCTCACGTCGGAACAGGGCCAGGTAGCCCTCCTGGTCGAGCATGACCAGGTCGTTGAGCCCGTCGCCGGTGAGGTCGATGACGACCGGCGTGGTCCGCCACTGGGTGGCCAGTTCCTTGGGAGCCGGATTCCACCAGTTCCAGGCCGGCTTCGGCGGCGTGCCCTTCCACTCGACCTCGATCGGTTGGGCGGCGGCCAGCCGGGGCGCCTTCCGCGTGCCCACGTTGCGATACCAGACGATCTTGCCCCAAATGGAATTGACGACCACGTCGGGCAGTTCGTCGTGGTCCCAGTCGGCCACGTAGAGCGTCGTGTAGCCCCACTTGGCCTCGCAGGGGCCCTGGATCGAACCGTTCGGGCCGGCCAGAATACGGAGCGTATCCCCGCCCGCCTCCAGCAGCTTGGCTTCTGCCCAGCGGGGCGGATTGCCGCCGTCGAGGTTTTCGATGAAGCCCACGTGGCCGGCCGTGTTGCCGCAGATCAGATCCTCGTCGCCGTCGTTGTCCCAATCGAAGCTGAAGGGCGTGACCAGGGCGCCGAATTTCAACTCGTCGGCCTCCTGCCGGAAGAAGACCGGGGCGGCAAACTGGGGCATCCCGCGGGCCGTCTTGCCCAGGTTGTCGACCAGGGCCACCCGCCCGTCTTCCTGGCCAACGACCAGGTCCACGTCGCCGTCCTGATCGAAGTCGATCGCCACGGGCACGATCATGCACAGTTCCATCCGCATGGGCATCCCATCAACCGTCAGCAGCCGACCGGCGGCATACTCGGGCTTCGTGCGGGACCCTGTGTTCTCAAACCAGGTGAAGCTGTCGATGAAGTCGCCACAGATCAGGTCCAGGTCGCCGTCGCCGTCGAAGTCGGCGAAGTTCGGCGAGGGCATCCCGTAAACATCTACCGGCCCCTCGCCCGCAATGACTTCGGTCGGCGCCGCATACTTCGGTTCCTTGTTGTCGCCTTCATTGCGGCAAACGTAGACGCGGCCTCGCAAGGGACCGTTCGTCCAGTTGCCCTTGGCGTCGTAGGCGTTGTCCCAGCCGTATTCCGACCAATCGCCCGTGCCGACAACCAGGTCCGAGGCCCCGTCGCCGTCGTAGTCCACGTAGCTCCACTCGTTCGCGCGGAGCTTGCCGGGGAACTTGTGAATTGCCGAATCCGTGGGAATGGGGACCGAGTTGTCGAGGCCGGTCTTGCGGAAGTCGGGATATTCGCGGCCCGGCGTGGTTACGCGGACCTCGCCGTCGACCATGGAAACGCGGACGTTTCCCCGCGGAGCACTGAGCTTGACGGCCGGCTTGAAAACCGGCATCTTTGCGTCGCCGCCCGGATTTTCGAAGAGCACGGTGGCGTGATAGGGTTTGTCGCTGCACGAGACGACGAGGTCGATGTCACCGTCGCCGTCAAAATCCATCGGCAGCGGCCATGCCCACAGGCCGACGCCCAGATCGGCAGTCAGGCCCGGGTTGTTGTATTTCACCCGCGTAAGGGCCCGTTCCGAGGCGGGGCGTTCGGGGAGCTTCTTGCCGCGCAGCCCGGCCAGATCCGCCAGGGCGGCAATCTCTTCGGGGGCGAGGGCCCGATCATAGACCCGCACATCGTCGATCGTTCCGTGGAAGTCGCGATTAGCAGTTCCGTTCACCCGTCCAATCTGGAACCGCTCGAAGGGTTGGAACGCGGCATCGCTGCACGCCTGATCCGGCCCGACCCTCATGCCATTGACGAAGAGCGTCATCGTCGCGCCGTCTCTCGTGGCGGCCACGTGGGTGAACTGCCCCGTCGGCACGGCCACCTCGCTGCCGCTGAGAATCGTCTGAAACTGGTTGACCCCCGCGTCCCAGATGAAGGTGATCCGTCCGCCGTCGGTCAACGCAAAGATCAGATTCGTGTCCGCGCTTCCCAGAATGCCGTTGCGGCTGTTGGCCCGGTTCGTGTAATCGGCCGGCGAGAATCGCTCGGGTTTGACCAGCGTCGAAACGGTCATCTGGCTGCCGGCCAGCTGCATCGTCTCCGCAATCTCGACCATCGTGTTTCGATCCGCGTCGAACCGAAAGCCCGTCCCGATTGGCGCCGACTGTCCGGGCTTCGCCCCGTGGACGGCCCCGGTGAACTTGCCCGCCGAATCGGCAGCCGTTTCCGAACCCGTGTCGTCCAGTTTCCAATGGGCGACGAGGCCTTTTTCGAGATCGGCCGCTGGGGCCCAGGAAATCTGAGCCGCAAACGCGACCAGAAGGGCAACAGCCAGCATAACGCTCCGTGGCGTTCCGTGTGTCATCGAATATTCTCCTCGTTGGGGGCGCCGCGATCCGTTGAAACGGCGAAAATCGCATGGTTTATGCTCCACTATTACCGCTGACGAAGCCGTCCGCAAGTCTGGGCCCGAGAGCACCAGAATCAAGCGTCGTAGAGCCCGTTA
The DNA here is from genome assembly GCA_963674575.2 of Thermoguttaceae bacterium. Classification (GTDB taxonomy): domain Bacteria; phylum Planctomycetota; class Planctomycetia; order Pirellulales; family Thermoguttaceae; genus JAAYAY01. The sequence continues at coordinate 1,807,530 of CAXXQT010000002.1, read as the reverse complement.
CGCCCCGCGGAAATCCTCTGCACCGCGAAGCGGGTGGACCCAACACAGTTCGGGGTCAGCGCCAGCGAGTCTGCCGCCGAGCGGCGTCCTGGCTCCCAATTCGCCCATTCCACTTCTACGCTGAAAGCGTTGCACGCCTATCGGTGGTTGCGGCTCACGACCGAGCCACGTCAACAGTCCCTACTTACTAATCCACGTAAATCGATAATAGCATCGCAGCCACAGTCGTCACCAATAGGGCTTGCGCTAACGAGACTTGCAGACCGGAACCACTCTGCGGAGCGACACGAGCAGACGTCAGGCACCAGCAGCACGAAGTGAGCACACCCCACCACAGCATATTGGCTGCAAGCCCGCCAATGTAGATATGCGAGTGAGTCCCATGCCAGGGAGCATGCCACCAGGCAATTCGAAACGGCTCCACACGCGTGACTTGCCCGACGACTGGGTTGCTGTGAACAATGCGTTCCAGACATATCCAGGGAACCCCGTAGCAATACTTGTCGGTGCTGCATCCGCTATCCCTCCATCCCGCACTCCATTCCCGGACGACATTCGATGAGATCGCCAAGAGAACGCAGAGAAGCATGAGACTCCAACGCAATCCAGTAAGCCACTTCATGCCTGCGAGTTCCATGATACTCGGATCATTGCGAAATGCGCCCATCCCGCCGAAGACAGCGTTCCTCAGCCTGCGTGGCGCGGGCGACAGCACCACCGAGGACTCGCCCCTTCCCTTTCACCCACCGTTCCGTCATGATACCGGCATCAATCATACCAACAACAGAACCTCGCGCGGAGGCGCCGGGGCGCAGAGAAGAAGATGGGTCCTCCAACCCTCTCTCCGTGCCTTTGTGCGAACTCTCTTTTCCGGAAATTCCCCCCCATGCCCAAAATCACCCTAGCACTCGCCCTCGCCCTTCTGCCCGCGGCCGCCAGCGCGCAGCAGCCTACCCCCGAGCTTGACGACGCCGTCACTTGGCTGGAAAAAGAATCGCACCGGATCGTTCGAGCCTCGAAGCGAGCCATGAACGACGGGACGGCCGCCTTCCCGCCTCAGGTCGGCATCGGCTACGAGGCCTTCTGGCTCCGGGATTACGAGTACACGCTGGAAGGGGCCGCCGAGGCCTATTCGGACGAGGAACTGATTGCCGCGTGTCGGTTGTTTGTCAGAAGCATGCGAGAGGACGGCGCCGGCGTCGACTGTGTGAAGTTCGACGGAACCGCGATCTACAAGCCGGGCTACGGCTCCATGGGCGAAAACCCTGTGGCCGACGGCTCCCAGTTCACCGTCGGCGTGGCATGGCACACCTACCGTAAGACCGGCAGCAGGGAACTGTTGACAGAAATCCTCGATCCGCTTGTCAGGACGATGAAGGCCGTGCCTCGCAATCCCGAGACGGGACTGGTTCACATCAACCCGGGCGGCGATTGGGACCGCTGCCCCTACGGCTTCACCGACACGGTCCGCAAGCAGGGCGACGTCCTCTTCTGTTCCCTTCTGGACGTTCAGGCGTGCCGCCAATTGGCAGACCTGTTAGAAGCGTCCGGGCGGAAGAGCGAGGCAGCAGCCTGGATGGAAAATGGCGAACGTTCCGCCGCGAGCGTTCGACAGGTATTCTGGGATCCTGCCACGGGGCTGTTTCGAGCGGCCACCGTCCGCTGCCGGGAGCACGACATCTGGGGCTCCGCCTTCGCCGTCTACCTGGGCGTCGCCAGTTCCGCCCAAGCCAAGGCGGTCGCCAGCTACTTCCGGGACCACTACGACGAGATCGTCCAGCACGGCCAGCTCCGCCACCTGCCGGGCGGGGTCTACTGGGAGCAGGGGTGCGCTCGCGACACCTACCAGAACGGCGCGTATTGGGCCACGCCCGCCGGTTGGTTCGTCTACACCCTCGACCTGGTCGCCCCCGCCCTGGCCGACCGGACCGTCGTCGACATGGTCACCCATTTTCAGAAGTACGGGGCCTGCGAGTGGATTTTTGGCCAGCAGCGAAAGCTGCCCAACTACTTGGCCAGTGCCTGCTTGCCGCTGGCGGGGATTCGGGCGATGCAGCAGCGGAGGGAGAAGATGGATTGACCCGAGAGAAATGACGAATGAGGAAAATCAAATGACGAAACAAATCCGAAGACCTCAATGACGAAGGTCGTGGACCATAAGACTTTCGTGTCTTGGGGCATTCGTCATTCTTTCGACATTTGACTTTCGACATTCTTTGTTTCCGTCCCCATAGCCTCTGGCGAAGTGCCAGCGGGTCGCCAGGTCAACCGGGCAACACGCACGCCCCGATAGCCCGGGATCAAACTGGAGATATAGGTCGCACCATCCGCTTCGATGATCTCCGCAGCGGAAACCGGCAACTCGGCGATCTTCCTTCCGGCTTCGGGCCCGAAATCGAAGGGGTCCTTGGAGACGAAGACTCGTGTGCGGTACTCGGATGAGCCGCCCATGTGAAGCAGGTAATAGAAGCCGTTGTGAAACAAAACCTGAGGCGACTGGGCCCCTCGCGGGCCCCGGCAGACCAGCCGTGGGGCAGACCAGGCGCCGCTTTCCGGGCTCTTCGCGGTGCGCACCTCCACGTCGTTTGCAATGCCGCCCTTGTTCCGGGCAACGTAGTACAGCAGGTAATTGTCCTTGACTCTAAGAAGGTGTGGGTCGCGCATGCCTCCGGGGTCGGTTCGCGAGAGATCCGCGAAGATCCGGCTGTGACCCTCCGCGTCGCGATAGCGTTCGAAGTGGATCCCGTCCGCCGAAGCAGCGCGACAGATCTGGCCTCCTCCGCCATAGAAGAGGGTGAATCGGCCATCCTCCGCAAACACGCAGGGAGCCTGGATGACGGTCTCGCTCTCGCCAAAGTCCGGATTGCCAAACCAGCAGATCCCCTTCGGCGTCCAATCCGACTGCTGGAATGCCTCGCCCCCCTCCCAGCGATAGAAGATCCTGCCGCGGGAAGTGCCGCGTATTTGCGTCCACAGTTGCCATCGGCCGTTTGCCGCCTTGAAAAAGCAGTGATCGACCACGGCCCCCGCATCAGATTCGATCTCCGGCAGTTCTGGACTGTAAGCCACTTGCCACCACTCGCCTTCGATCACCGGCACATCGGGCGATTCGGCCCGAGCCTGAAACGGAGATTGCAGGCAGAAGACGGCAAGGAGGAAGACGATTCGACGAAGGCTGATCATGATCACAGGCACGCTCTTTTGAGGGGAACTTCGGCCATCCGCAACGCGGTTTGTCTGGCAATCGATCGAAGAGCCCGGCTGCGAAATCCAGCCGGGCTCTTGGATTTTCCAGTTCTTGAGATGTTACCATCAGCAGCCGGGCTACCTGAACTAGCCCGGCTGATGCCACAGAGACTCTTATCTTTCATCTGACATCCGAGCAATCCGCCCCCCCTTCGGTGCAGACCAGCCCCACCCAATTAGCATCACTCAGCGTTTATCAGCGGTTCGAGTCTTCTCGTCCAAATGGCCATTTAAGAGCCCGGCTGCGAAATCCAGCCGGGCTCATAGATTTTCCAGTTTTTGAAATGTCACCATCAGCAGCCGGGCTACCTGAACTGAGTCTGCCAAAATGGCATGAATCAGGGCGTGCGCGCCGTATGGCCTGTGGGCAGCCGAAGGCCAGCCTCAAGTCGCAACGCGTTTCCAGCAAACACCTTACGAGCACAGTCGCCGATTTGGCACGGTCCTTGCGTTCTAGGTGAGGCTACAAACTGCGTCGACTGCCAGAATTGGTCTACCGGCGTTCTTGGCTTACGGACCGCTACCGCCCGAATGGGAAAACTTCGTTTCCTGCGGGGTGACGATAGAAATTTCGCCAGCAACAGGAGGAATCCGCTGTGGCAAAACAGATGGTGTTTGACGATGAGGCTCGGCAGCCGTTGGCAGCCGGCGTCAGCAAACTGGCGCGAGCCGTCAAGAGCACACTTGGCCCTCGCGGTCGCAACGCCGTGCTCGACAAGGGCTGGGGAGCGCCCAAGGTGACCAAGGACGGGGTCACCGTCGCCGAAGACATCGATCTCGATGATGCCGACGAGAATCTCGCGGCCCAGTTGGTCAAGGAAGCGGCCAGCAAGACGAACGATGTGGCCGGCGACGGAACGACGACGGCTACCGTTCTCGCGGAGGCCATCTACCTCCAGGGTCTCAAGATGGTGGCTGCCGGGGCCGATCCCATGTCGCTTTCTCGCGGCATTCATCGCGCCGCCGAGACGGTCATCACGGCCATTGGCAAGTTGGCCAAGCCCATCGACCCGAAGAACAAGAAAGAGATCGCCCAGGTGGCGACGATCGCCGGAAACAACGACCCCGCGATCGGCCAGGTCCTTGCCGACGCCTTCATCAAGGTGGGCAAAGACGGCGTGATCACCGTCGAGGAAGGCCGCCAGGCGGAGACGTACGTTGAAGTCGTGGAAGGCATGCAGTTTGATCGCGGCTTCCTCTCGCCCCACTTCGTGACCAACCAGGACAGCCAGACCGTCGAGTTGGAGAAGTGCCTCGTTCTGATCAACGAGGACAAGATCTCCAACGCCAAGGATCTCGTGCCCCTGCTCGAGGCGGTCAGCAAGGCGAATAAGCCCCTGTTGATCATCGCCGAGGACATTGAGGGCGAGGCCCTGGCGACCCTCGTCGTCAACAAGATGCGAGGCATCCTCAACGTCTGTGCCGTCAAGGCGCCGGGCTACGGCGATCGCCGCAAGGCCATGATGGGCGACATCGCCACCTTGACCGGCGGGCAGGCCCTCTTCAAGGATCTCGGCGTCTCGCTCGACGCGGTCAAGCTGAGCGATCTGGGAACGGCGAAGAAGGTGATCATTACGGCCGACAACACCACCATGGTTGGCGGCAAGGGTTCCAAGGAAGCGATCGAGGGTCGGGCCAACCAGATCCGTGCCGAGATCGAGACGACCACCAGCGACTACGATCGCGAGAAACTGCAAGAGCGTCTCGCCAAGCTGGCCGGCGGCGTGGCCCAGATCCACTGCGGCGCCGTGACCGAAACGGAAATGAAGGAGCGTAAGGCCCTTCTGGAAGACGCCCGCGCCGCCACGGCCGCCGCGCTCCAGGAAGGCATCGTCCCCGGCGGCGGCGTCGCTCTGCTCCGCAGCGAAAAGGCCCTTGAGAAGCTCGAACTTGCCGGCGATGAGGCCCTCGGAGCCGAGATCATCAAGAAGGTCCTCGACGCCCCGTTGCGAGCGATTGCCACCAACGCCGGCCTTGAGGGAGCTGTGGTCGTCAACCGGGTTCGCCGGATGAAGAAGACCGAAGGCTACGACGCCGACAAGGACTCGTACGGCGACATGCTCGAAGCCGGAATCATCGATCCGGCCATGGTCGTTCGCACGGCCCTGCAGAATGCGGCGAGCGTGGCCGCTCTCCTGCTGACCACCTCCTGCCTGGTCACCGAAATCCCGAAGGAAGAGCCGGAAGGTCCTCCTCCTGGAGCCGGGATGGACGGCGGCATGGGAGGCATGGGCGGAATGGGAGGCATGGGCGGCATGGGCGGCATGGGCGGAATGCCCATGGGAATGTAACCCGGTCTCCGTTGTTTGCACCAGGCCGCCGCCGATCCCGAAACGTCGGGGCGGCCTGCCCCGGAATTCAGAACCAAAAACGTACCTATCAATACACGAGGGTTTAGACCATGGCGAAGGATATCAATCTCAATCCGTTGGACGATCGTATTGTTGTCGAGCCCGTTGCCGCCGAAGAGACGACAGCCGGTGGAATCGTGCTCCCCGACTCGGCGAAAGAGAAGCCCCAGCGCGGAATCGTTCTGGCCGTTGGCCCGGGCAAGCTCTTGGACAGTGGCGAGCGAGGCGAGGTTTCGGTCGCCATTGGCGACGAGGTGATCTACGGCAAGTACTCCGGCAGCGACGTCGAAGTGGACGGTCGCGAGGTGAAGATCCTCCGTGAGAGCGACGTGTTGGCCAAGGTGATCAAGTAGTGCGTTGCCTGTCGGGCCCGCGGGCAGCAACTCCTCCGGCGCTGCCCGCCGAGGCCGATCGCGTACGACTCCCCGAAACAACGAACACATAAGGAACCGCCATCGTGGCAAAGCAACTTCTTTTTGATGATCAAGCCCGAAAGCGCATTCTTCTGGGCGTCGAGAAGCTGGCCGATGCGGTCGCGGTCACCATGGGCCCCACGGGGCGCAACGTGATCCTCGACAAGTCGTTCGGTGGCCCCACGGTCACCAAGGACGGCGTGACGGTCAGCAAAGAGGTCGAACTGGAAGATCCCTTCGAGAACATGGGCGCCAAGCTCGTGAACGAAGTGGCCTCCAAGACCTCGGACATCGCGGGTGACGGCACGACCACGGCCACCGTCCTCGCCCGGGCCATCTTCAAGGAAGGCCTCCGAAACATCGCCGCCGGCAGCAATCCCGCCGCCATCCGTCGCGGCATCGAGCGCGCCGTCGACGCCGCCATCGAGCACCTCATCTCGATGCGGAAGGTCGTCACCAAGCAGGAAGAAATCGCCAACGTCGGCTCGATCAGCGCCAACAACGACCGCGCCATCGGTGAACTTCTCGCCGAGGCCATGAACAAGGTCGGCAAGGACGGCGTGATCACCGTCGAGGAAGGCAAGACCGCCGAGACCACCTACGACGTCGTCGAGGGCATGCAGTTCGACAAGGGCTACATGTCGCCCTACTTCATCAACCGCGCCGCCGAGATGGATTGCCAGCTCGAAGATCCCCTGATCCTCATCCACGAGAAGAAGATCAGCAACATCCGCGACCTGATCCCCATCCTCGAGAAGGTCGGCCAGACCGGACGCGCCCTGCTCATCATCGCCGAGGATATCGAGGGCGAGGCCCTCACCATGCTCGTCGTCAACAAGCTCCGCGGCGTTCTCAACGTTTCCGCCGTGAAGGCCCCGGGCTTCGGCGATCGCCGCAAGGCCATGCTGGGCGACATCGCGATCCTCACGGGCGGCACGATGATCAGCGAGGACCTCGGAATCAAGCTCGAGAACCTCACGCTGGAGCATCTTGGCCAAGCCAAGACGATCACCATCGACAAGGACTCGACCACGATCGTCGAGGGCGGCGGCAAGAAGACGGAGATCAAGGCTCGCGTCGATCAACTTCGCAGCCAGATCGAGACGACCGAAAGCGACTACGACCGGGAGAAGTACCAGGAACGCCTGGCGAAGCTCTCGGGCGGCGTGGCTGTCGTGTCGGTCGGGGCCAGCACCGAGGCCGAGATGAAGCAGACCAAGGCCCGCGTCGAAGACGCCCTTCACGCGACCCGAGCGGCCGTGGAAGAAGGCGTGCTCCCCGGCGGCGGCGTGGCCCTGCTGCGGTGCAAGGACGCCGTGGTGGCGGCCCGATCCGGCGCCAAGGGCGATGAGAAGATCGGCGTCGACATCGTGACGCGGATCCTCAGCAAGCCCCTGGAGCAGATCGCCAACAACTGCGGACTCGACGGCGCCGTGATCGCCGACGAGGTCTCCGAGAAGCCGACGAACACCGGCTACAATGCGGCCGAGGGAACCTACGTCGACATGTTCAAGGCCGGGATCATCGATCCCCTCAAGGTCGTCCGCACGGCGTTGGAGAATGCCTCGAGCATCGCCGGCCTGATGCTCACCACCGAGACGCTGGTCACCGACCTGAAGAAGGACGAAAAAACCGCCGCCATCGAAGGCGTGGTTCGCTAAATCCTGTCGTATTTGGAAGACCGAAACGGGCTGCCCTAAAACCGGGGCGGCCCGTTTTCGGCTCCAGCGATTCGTGTTGACTTCAACTCGTAGGGCGAAGTTTTTCCCATGGCCGAAAAACGCGACTATTATGAAGTGCTTGGCGTTGAGCGGTCGGCTTCCGACAAGGAGATTGCCGACGCCTATCGCAAACTGGCCATGAAATTCCACCCGGATCGCAATCCGGGCGACGAGGAGGCCGTCGAGCGTTTCAAGGAAGCCGCCGAAGCCTTCGAAGTCCTGAACAGTGAGGAGAAGCGTGCCCGCTACGACCGCTACGGACATGCAGGAGTCGACGGTGCACAGGGCGGATCGCCCCACTTCCACGATGTGGGCGACATCTTCGAGGCCTTCGGCGACATCTTCGGCGACGGGCTCTTCGGTGGGATGTTCGGCGGAGGACGCGGACGGGGACGACGGGTACGCCGCGGCGCCGACGTCAAATGCGACGTAACCCTTGACCTCCTCGAAGCCGCCCGCGGCGTCACCAAGGAAGTCGCTTTTCGGCGGCATGTGAAGTGCGACACCTGCGGCGGATCGGGAGCCAAGCCGGGAACGCAACCGGAACCATGCGGCTACTGCGGCGGACAGGGACGCGTTGTCCAGTCCACCGGCATCTTTTCGGTCCAAACCACATGCCCCTCCTGCCAGGGACGAGGCTCGATCATCCGGGATGCCTGTCTCGACTGCCGCGGAAGCGGATTGACGGCCCAACGGGTTCAGCGGGAGGTGAACATCCCCGCCGGGGTCGACAACGGAACCCGCCTGCGACTGCAGGGAGAAGGCGAAGCGAGCCCCAACGGCGGCCCGCCGGGCGACTGCTATTGCTTCATCCAGGTGAATCCCCACCCGCTTTTCCACCGGGATGGCGACGACCTGGTGTGCCAGATACCGATCGGCTTCGCCCAGGCCGCCCTCGGAGCGACCCTGGAAGTCCCCACCCTCGATGGCCGGGACGAGTTGAAAGTGCCGGGCGGAACGCCCAGCGGGGAAGTGTTTCGGCTCCACGGAAAGGGAATGCCGAGCCCCCGCCATCGCGGACGCGGTGACTTGTTGGTACAGGTCTATATCGAAGTGCCCAAGAAACTCACCCCCGAGCACGAAGCCGTGCTTCGCGAACTGGCCGAACTGGAACACAAAAACGTCACCCCGGAACGCAAGAGCTTTTTCGCAAAACTCAAAGAGTATTTTTAGCAACGGGGCAGGAACATCTGTCGCACTTAGTCGCTCTTCGCACCGCGAAGAGGCGTTTGTTCGCGGAGCGAACAACGACACTTGTTGCCATGGCGGACTTGCCTGGAGATGAGAAACGTGTCACAAGACGAATCGAAAAACAACCCAAGTCCCGACGATTCGTGTGCGGAAGGCTCGCACGAGGCGCCCCCGGTCGAGGATCTCGAGAAGAACGGGCCGGACGAGACGAAGACGGAGGAGGTTGAAATCGACGTGGAGTCCGTGGCCAACGGTCTTGCCGCCGATCTCGACAGTCTTCAGACCCAACTGGAGGAAGCCCAGAATCGAGCTCTCCGCAGTTCGGCGGAACTGGAGAACTTTCGCCGCCGCGCGAATCGCCAGATGGACGAGGAACGCCGCTACGCCAACCTCGACCTGTTCCGCGAGCTGCTGCCCATCTGGGACAACATGGGACGTGCCGTGGATGCCGCGGAAAAGGCCGGCGAAGCCGACGCGCTGCTCGAAGGCTTCAAGATGGTCTGCACCCAGCTGGAAGGCGTTTTCGAGCGTTTCCACTGCGTCAAAATCGAGGCGGAAGGGCAACCCTTCGATCCCCATCTCCACGAAGCGATTTCCCAGATGCCGTCGCCCGACCACCCCGGCGGAACCGTCCTGCACGTGACCCAGGTCGGCTTCGTTCTCCACGACCGGGTCGTGCGACCTTGCCAGGTCGTCGTGTCGGTCGCCCCTCCGGAAACGAACCCCGAGGACAACGCGGAAACCTCCGCGCCGGACGATCCCGGCGCGGACGAGTCTTAGAGCCGATCCCCAAACCACCGCGACGGTCTCCCACGGGCGGAGAATAGCCGCATCGCCAACGGTTTTGGAATCGGCTCGAAAAACCTGCCTGCAAACATGCCTTGACCCAGCCCTGCCCAATCTGAGGATCGTCCCCCATGCCGACCTACGACTACGTTTGCGATGCGTGCGAACACGAGTTCGAACTCTTCCAGTCCATCAAGGAAAACGCGAAGCGGAAATGCCCGAAGTGTGGCAAATTGAAGCTTCGACGCCTGTTCGGGACCGGCGCGGCCATCGTCTTCAAGGGGTCGGGATTCTACCAGACCGATTATCGCAGCGAGTCTTATCGAAAGGGCGCGGAAGCCGACAAGAAGGCCAGGAGCGAGAGCGCGTCCTCGTCAAAATCGTCCAAGAAGAGCACGACGCCCAAGAAAACCGCCGCGTCCAAGAAGGGCTGAGCCGCTTCCCGGGGACTCGGACGAGGTTTCCCGTCAGACCAAGGCCCCGTCGTCAGAACGTGACTCAAGGGCAACAACCGGAAGCGAGTTGCTAAGATCCATGGCAGAAATGCGTTGCTCCATCTGCGGTAAGCGTTTCGACCCGGAACAGAGCCGGGCCATGCCGTTTTGCAGCGCCCGCTGCAAGGAAATCGATGGCCGGCGTTGGCTCAATGAAGAGTACGGCCTGCCCTGGGAGCCGGAAGAGGAGCGTCCGGAGGGGCAAGGCTGGGACGGCCCCGATTAGCCTTTGCGATTTCCCGATTGCCCGGAGCGAGGGGCCTCCCCGGCCGCTTGCAGAAGCCCCGCAAGCCCGTATAATGCCGGGGTCTGCCGGAATTTTTAGGACTGCATTCTGAACGCTCGACGGGCCCCCCCTCCCCGGGAACCTCGCGTCTCGCCTGTCGATCGCTTGCTCATTGAAGATGCAGGGCTGGATCGGAAACGCACGTCGGCTGCCGAGAGGATGAGAACCATGATTGAGGACGATCGCGGAACCTTGCGTGCAGTGGCCTGGTCGGAACTCTTCCCGTGGCTGCTTCTCTTCCGCTGCTTCCGCATCTCGATCGGCCTGCGGCCGCTTCTGCTTTCGACCGCCGCGGCCTTGGCCACCGTGCTGGGCTGGTGCCTGATCGGACTCGTCTTCTCAGGCAACGAGGAGATCGCAAAACTCCCCGACGCATGCAGCGGCTGCCCCTGGAGATCCCTGGCGGCGGTGGCGGACGACGGCGGCGTCCTCACGACAAGGCTCCCTTCTCCGGAAGACGGGTTCGCACCGCTGCAGGAACCGCCCTTGCGCGGCGTCAATCCGATCCTCGGAACCTGGGAGCATCTCAGCCGGCCCTTCCGTGAGGTCTTCACTCTGAACATGGGGGCCGGCCGGGAGTTTGAGGCGAGCAAGCTTGCCTACTCATTGCTCTGCGTCCTTTGGGGGTTGCTCGTCTGGTCCTTCGCCGGCGGCGCGGTGACGCGCGACGCGGTCGTTCAGTTGGCCTCTGGCGAACGGGTCGGATGGGGTGGCATGCTCGGCTGCGTCCGGGCTCGATGGCGAGCCTACGCTTGGGCGCCTCTCTTGCCCATGATCGGCGTCCTTCTCGGCGCCGCAGCGATCGCCCTGCTCGGGCTGTTGCTCATGAGTTGGAATGGCGGCTTGCTTGTGGCAGGCGTGCTCTGGCCGCTGGTTCTCGTCGGCGGATTCCTGATGACCCTCCTCCTGATCGGGCTCGCCTTCGGCTGGCCGTTGATGTTCGCCACGATCAGCGCGGAAGAGGGCGGCGACAGCTTCGACGCGTTGAGCCGATCCTATGCCTACGTGTTCCAGAGGCCCCTGCACTACCTGTTCTACGTGGCCGTGGCGACTGGAATCGGAGCACTCGGTTGGTTTCTCGTCTCCGGTTTCGCCCAATCGCTTCTCCACCTCACCCAGGGAGCGGCATGCTGCGGTTCTGGAGGTCGGTTCACCTTCCTAGCGGACCCTGTGCCGCACGTCGCCTACCAGTTCGCCGGAGGAGAGGGGACGCGTCACCTGGGATGGCTCGCTGACCTGCTCATCCAAACGTGGAATGACTGCGTCCGGCTCCTGGCCGTGGGCTATCTCTACAGCTACTTCTGGGTCTCCGCCTCGGGAATCTATCTGCTTCTGCGCCGCGACGTGGACGACACGGAACTCGACGAGGTTCGACTTGAAGAAGGCGAAACCGAGGAAGCGTTCGGCCTCCCCGAGATCAAGACGGATGAGGCGGGCGCGCCGGTGGTGAACGGCGAAAAGCCTCTTTCGGAAACGGAATAGGACGACTACTGCGGCTGCAGCAGTTCCGCGGATTCATCCGGCCCCTCGGTCACCCAGATCCGGTCGACGACAAGACCGGGATCGCGTTTCTGGGTCCGAAGGGTGAGGATGAACACCATGTCGCCCACAAGAGGCGCAGTCCGGGACATCGAATCGGAACGGGATCGCTCCGTTTCGCGAAAGGCCCGCAAAGGAATGCTGACGGTGCGCCACGTATTGGGAGGAACCTCCCAAAGTTCCGGCGTCTGGAACACGTAGCTGCCGCGGTAGTCGCTGCTGTAATCCTCGCTCCGTGTCTGCACCATAATGTAGAACCAGCCGGGCTCATTGAGCCGGTAGGTCAGGTTCAGGTGCGTGTCTTTCTCGACGGGAAACAGGCCGTGCATCCATTCGTTGCCGGAAGTAATGAAGCACGGTTCGCTCTTGCCCTGATGGGAAGCGGCTTGAATCGCGCCCGAGGATCCCGCGGGAAGGTCGTCCCGCACCCAAAGCCCGGCTCGCCAGCGCGGAGGCATTCCCTGCGCGAAATCCTCTTCCCACGCGTTGCCCGCAGGTGAAATCGGCTTGGCGACGAGATCCGAGTCTTCGGAGGCGACAGCGCACTCGCCTTTCCTGACTTCGATGGCCTTCGCATCGGAACGCCGATGAAACAGGACGCACCCGTCCAGAACGGTGAGCTTCGTGAGCGCCAGGCTTGCGAACAGGGAAAGCCGGGTGCCCACCACTTCGGTGCGGGCCGTGGGGGTCTCGATCTGCATCGCTCTCCCCTCCGGCTGGGGAGCCACTCGCGCCAACACATCCCCGCCGCTCACGACGAGCCGTTTCTGAGCATCGACGACCGCGCAGGACAATTCCGTGTCGCCTCCCACGGCGACGACGCTCTCGTCGTCAAATCGCACGAGAGCGAAACTGTCTTCCCCGACGGTCTGCAGGACGCTCCCCGATCGAAAGGGCATGTCGTCCCGCACATCGTAACGGACCGCGGCGTCGGGCCCCGACTTCAAGCGAACCTTGCCCGTGGCGCCGACGACGCGAGCCACGACGGGATAAAGCTCCGGATCTCCCGCCAGCGGGATCTCCTCCCGAACCGGATCAACCGGTCGAGCGATCTCCTGGTCCGCCTCGCCATGACGAATTGCCCCCCAAAGGACCGCAAAGGCGATCAGGATGGACGCGGCCAAACCGGCGAGGGCCAGAACACGCGGCAGCCGAAGCGAAGTCCGTTGCAGGAGAGGCGGATCGATCTCGTCCAGCATTCCCTGCCTTGCCTGCATGTAAAGACAGCCCAGGTCGCTCGCGTATTCAGCCACGCGGCGACGAAACGACTCTTCGCCGAGAAGAAGCCGGAACTGCTCCTCTTGCGCGGGAGTTGCCTGATTCTCCAGATAGTCCTGAATGAGCTCGTCGTGCGACGAGCGACCTTCCTTCTGACGCATGCGATTCCTTCCCCTTCGGGGGCAAGGTGTTCCTTGCAGTCTTGTTGTCTAAATCGGATGAAAAGGGTTCCTGTCCGCCCCTACTCGGCCCAATCAAGAACCTCCACGTTCTCAGGAGCGCCGCGGGTCACCCAGATGCGGTCGATGATGAGTCCCGGATCCGCTTCCGATGTGAAGAAGAACAGAGAGAACGCGATGTCGCCTGGACGCAGCGAAAGGGAGTCGCCCTGGCCCTGGCGTTTCACTTTGCGAAAACAACTCAACGGGACCGACCTGGTTTGCCATTGGTTGCGAGGCACGCGGCACATGCTGCGGTTTTTGAAAAGGAAGCTCCCGGAGAAGGCAGCAATGTCCTCGTCGGTCTTCGCGTTGACCCGGAGATGGAACCAGTCCGGCCTCATCAACTTGTAGCGGAAATTCAGGTGGCTGTCCTTCTTGACTTGGAACAGCCCATGGGACCACGCACTCTGGGACATGGCAAAGCACGGCCCGACCGGATGACCCTCCGCGTTCTTCGAGCGCGGCACGGCACGCACGGCGCCATTCGAATCGGCAAGCAAGTCGCGGCGAATCCACATACCGATCTTCCAGCCATTTGGCAGGCCCGTGCCGAAGTCTTCTTCCCAGACCGTGGGGGTCTCTTCAATCGCTCGTGCCGCCAGGTCGGTCCCCGCTTCAGCAACGGCGCATTGGCCGTCTTGGAGGTCGACGGTCTGGCCGTCTGCAAGCTTTCGAAACAGCACCCTCCCTTCATGGACGGCCAATTCCGTCAGATCGGTATCGGTGAACAGAGAGAGCTTCGTGCCCAGAACCTCGGCTTCAGCCACCGGGGTTCGGATCAGCATGGGAGCCGATTCGGGTTGGGGCGCAACCTGAGCCATGAGGTTGCCGGCAGAAAGGGCGATGCGTTTCTGACTCTCCTTCGAAAGGCAAGCCAGTTTCGATTCGCCGGAAACGGCAAGCAAAGTCCCGTCCCCGAACTCGACCAGCGCAAAACTGTCAGGTTCGCAGGTCTCGAGTTCGTCACCCGGGGCCAGAACGTCGCCCGTTTCCAGCGTGCGTCGCTCTCCCGAAGCGTCCGTCCTGGTCGCCACAACTCGGCCGGCGACATGGGCAAGTTTGCCCCTCCCACCGTCGTCAACCACGACACTTGCTGGAAACTGCGACCGTCCGTCGACATCACCCGGTTGGGGAAAGGCTGACGAATCGGCCACGGTGGAATCCTGGTGGAGCGACGTTCGCCATGACAGGGTCAACGCCCATGCGCCCGCCAGGATAAGCAGGAGCGAAACGGCCAACGCGACCGGCGCAGCAAAACGCAGCCGACTGGGAGCCGAACGAGACGTTTCCCCCACATCCAGCATCCCCTGCCTGGCATGGGCGTGCAGACAACCGAGATCGATGGCGAACTCGGCAACCCGCCGCTGGAATGACGGTTCACCGAGCAGCAGGCGGAAATGCTTCTCTTCCGTGGGAGTCGCCTGGTTTTCCAGGTAGTTCTGGATGAGCTCATCGTGAGATGTTCGACGCTCATTCCGGCTCATGCGATCTCATCCCCGTGCCGCAGGCGTCGCTCGATGCACTCGCGCAAGATCTGGCGCGTCCGATACAACGCCTTTCGAACACTTTCAGGTTGGCGTCCAACCTGCTGGGCAATCTCACACAAACTGAAGCGACCCGCGTAACGCAATTGGAGAAGCCGCCTGGCGAACGGTTTTATAACCTCCAGGCATTTCGTCAGGCTCGCCATTCGCTGCTTTGCCGTCACGTCGTCCGTCGCGTCGAATCCGGCCTGGAGGTTTCGCAATTCCTCATCAGACAGCGGGGAGGGGAAGCGTTTGGCGTTTCGGAAATGGGCCAGAATTCGCCGGCGAGCGATTTCGCGAGCCCAGGCGCCGAAATTGGTTCCCACTTCAAAGCTGTCACTGTTTTCGCAAACCACGACCGACACGTCCTGAAGGATCTCCTCGGCCACATCGTAATCACGCACGCTCGCGAAGATAAACGCAAACAAGGGGCCGCGATGCTCCATCAGCAGCCGCACAATCTCGTTTTTCATACTTTGATCCAGAAGCATATCCGCCAGCCCTGCGACGGCGGTATCGTCAAGCTCAGAGAAAGGTCATCACGAAGAAGAATGACCCGCCCCCCACCCACGAAAGGGGGATAGGCGACCTATACTGCGATCTTGAACGATTTCACGCGATGTGTCAATGAATCCCCCCCGTGATTATGGGGGGTTCCAGCCACTTGCTCCTGATCTGAAATGGGTGTCTGGATGCCGAGTTTGCAGCAATTCTCTCTGATTGCCCCGCGGAAAATCACCTTCTCACTCCCAGGGGTCAAGGACCTCCGCGAATTCGGGGGCCCCCTGGGTTATCCATATTCGATCGATGACCAGCCCCGGATCAGTTTCCTGAGAGCTGAAGTAGAAGCGAAAGGCCAGATCGCCGATCTTCGGGATGCCGGTAGCTTGGGTGATCGCCTTGCCCGGAGGGGTGCGAAAAAACGAGAGGGGTATGCTCACCGTCCGCCATTGTTCGAGACGCGTCTTCCACATGTCGACATTCTTGTAAAGGAAGATCCCGGAATAGCCACCTTCGCCAGTCTCCGAACGCGTCTCCAGCATGACGTTGAACCAGCCCGTGCGAGCCAGCTTGTAGGTGAAGTTGAAGTAAGTATCCTCCTCAACTCGGAATAGCCCATGCCACCATTTTCTCGGACTGGCCACCAGGTACTGGTCGGTCGGCCCCACAGTCTCTGACTCCGGTCTCGCGGCCCGAACCGCCCCCGTAGACTCGTTCGAGCCAGTGGCGTCAGTCCAGGTTCCGGCCTCCCACTCGACCGGCAGGCCTTTTTCGAAATCTTCTTCCCACAGACCGGATATCGGTGGGATCGGCACGGAGACGAATTCCGATTTAGCCGATGCGATCGCCGAGTGCCCCCCTCGAACATCGATGACCTTGCCATCGACCAGGTTCTTCATGCGGACATGCCCTTCCTGGACGGCCAGTTCGGTCATGGCCAGCCCAGCAAAGAGCGAGAGCACGGTTCCCATCACCTCCGCTTCGGCGTTGGGCGTATCGATCAACATCGACTTCCCTTCGGGTTGCCGAGCCACGTGGCCGACAATGTTCCCACGGCGAACCTGCAGATGCTTCCGCGAATCGGCGATTTTCCCCACAATCTCCGTGTCCCCCACCACGGTTACGACCGAACCGTCTTTGTATTTCAGCAAGGCAAAACTTCCCGCCCCTTCCGTACGAAGCAGGTCCCCTGAACGAATTTCCGCGTGCTCGTTCACGGGCTGCCAATCCGGCGATGTGGAACCAGTCGCCCATAGAACCCTGCCGGTCACTCCGGCTACGCGAGCGATCACGGGAACTTGTCTTGTTGGCTCAACAGGCGCTGGGCGGAGATTGCTGGCATGGGGAGGCTCGGGAGTGTGTCCCTCCTGAGAAAGGAAGAACCACGATCCAATGAACGCAACGACAACGCAAGCGGCACTTGCAATCGCCATCGCTCGACGGGACGCAACCGGCCCTCGGCGCTTGCGAGAGGAAGGCACGACATCGAGAAGCCCTTGGCTTGCGAGATCGTGGAGCTGCGCGAATTCAATTGCATACTCCGCAACTTGCTGTCGAAACGTCTCCTCACCGAGCAGAAGTCGAAAGTGCTTCTCCTGGATCGGGTCGGTTTCGCCTTCCAGATATCGCTGGATCAGTTCGTCGCGGGAAAGAAATTCTTCGTCACCGCTCATGGGGGTCGGTTTCCGGCAAGTCCACGACCTGCCATGTCTGTAGAAGAATCGGGGGGGAGCCTCTGTTCACAGGGTGGGGCCATTCCTTCGCTCGCCAACTGCCCCCCCACCCCGAAGCGGGGGACCTTCGGGACAATCAACGATACTCCCTGTCGGGGAGAAAGAGCCCCGACGGGGGTGCCATATGCGAGTTACAAGGAAAGGGGTGCCGCGGCATTCCAATCAACCGAGCGGATTCGCCTGTCCCAACACAGCGGCACCATAAGGAAAGGAACCTAACACGGAGACCGGGACACCAAATTTCCATCCCCCCCAGGAACGAATCCAGGCCGTGGGGGGGATGTCGCTTCGCAAACAGACAAGCACGCGGCGAGCCCCGAGCGTGTGCCGCCCACCTGTCCGGCATTCCACGCGTCCCACGCACGACAAGCCGCAAACACCACACCCCCGGACCTCGCCATCACGGAACAACCACAGAAGAGGTGCCTCAGTACGCGGGGACGACAATCCTCCCCGCCGGGCCGGGCCGGTCCGGTTATTTTTCCGCGTCTTCCCGTCGCACTTTGTCGAGATACTTGTCCAGAATGACGGGAACCTGATCCGGAGTGACCTCCGCATGAACGTCGTCGTCGATCATCATCACCGGCGCAAGTCCGCACGTACCAATGCAGCGGGAGCCCTCAAGCGTGAAGACGCCGTCCGTACTGGTTTCGCCGAATCGAATACCCAGTTCGTCCATCAGTTTTTGAGCAACCCGATCGGCGCCCTTCACATAGCACGCGGTTCCCATGCACACGTTGATCATGAAACGCCCGCGCGGTTCCAGCCGGTAATAGTGATAGAAACTTGCGACACCGGCCACTTTAGCCGCCGGAATCTGCATCAATTGGGCGACCGCGTCCAGGTGAGCCTCGGCAAGATAGCCGTACTCCGACTGCACCTTGTGCAGCACGGCAATCAACTGGCTTTCGGGGTTCGGCTCGTCCCGGCAGATCTCGATGAACTTGACGACGTCTTCACCGAGAATCTGTCGGGCCGTGGCTTGAACTTGTTCCCAATTGTCGGTGGAAGCGCTCATCGAATACCTCGCGGCAATCGTGCCTGGTAATGGGTGTGCAGCAGTTCGTGGGCTCTTTCCGATCCGGGCGAGCCGAGGAACTCGTCGTAGAGTTCCTGAATGGCTGGATTTTCGTAGGACTTTCGGAGTTTCTTCCCGCTGTCGATGGAGTAGAGCGCCTGGGCTCGTTTCGCCAGCAGTTCGGGATCGAACACCTTGAGTTCGTCCGTCGGATAGGGTTGCCCGCCGCCGCCAATGCAGCCTCCCGGGCAGGCCATCACTTCGATCACCTGGAACTTCTCGCGATCTTCGACCACCTTGTCGAGCAGAATCTTGGCGTTTTGGAGACCGTTGGCAACGCCCAGATGGATGCTCTTGTCGCCGATGGCGACATACGTCTCTCGCAGCCCTTCCACCGCTCGAACCTCGGTGAATTCAAGCCGATCGGCCGGCTTGCCGGTCACCAGTTCGCTCGCGGCGCGAAGCGTGGCCTCCATGACGCCGCCGGTCGTGCCGAAGATGTCGCCCGCTCCACTGGAAAGACCCAGAGGCGAATCGAATTCACCGTCGTCAAGTTTCACGAAGTGGATGCCGTAGCACTTGATCATCCAGATCAGTTCGCGAGTGGTGAGGACGGCGTCGGTGTAGGGGGCGCCGTCCGGCATGGCGTGTTCCATGCGGCTTGCTTCGTACTTCTTCGCCACACAGGGCATCACGGCAACGACGTAGATTTTCGACGGATCGATCCCCGCCTTCTCCGCGTAGTAGGTCTTGGCCAATGTGGAAAGCATGCTCATGGGCGACTTGCAGGTCGACGCATGAGGAATCAAGGCCGGATAGAACTTCTCCATGAAGCTGACCCAACCGGGCGAGCATGAGGTGATCATGGGCAAGGGGCCGCCGTCGTCCAAGCGAGTCAGAAACTCGTGCGCTTCCTCGACAATCGTCAAATCGGCCCCGTAGTTGGTGTCGAAAACGGCGTCAAAGCCCAACAACCGCAAGGCCGTGACCATTTTGCCCGTTTCCGGCGCCCCCGGCTCGACCCCAAATCCCTCTCCGATCGCCGCCCGAATGGAGGGAGCCGTCTGCACCACGACATGCAACTCCGGATCGGCCAGCGCCTTCCAAACATCGTCCGTATTGTCCTTCTCCAGCAAGGCCGCCGTGGGGCACACGTTGATGCACTGGCCGCACTGAATGCAGACCGATTCATCCATGGCCGTCATGTGAGCCGGCCCGACGATCGTGTGGAAACCACGACCATGCTGACTCAAGTTGTGGACCCCCTGGATCTCGGCGCAGACGCGTACGCAACGTCCGCAGAGAACGCACTTCTCGGGATTGCGCACCACCGAGTGGCTGGAATCGTCGATGGCGAACTGCTTCCGCTCCCCCTCGAACAAGCGGCGTCGAACTCCCATCGAGTAGGCCAGATTCTGCAGTTCGCAGTTGCCGTCGCGACTGCAAGTTTGACAATCCTTGGAGTGGTTGTCGAGCAACAACTCGACAATGTCTCGTCGAGCTTGGCGAATGTCGGGAGAATTGGTGCGCACAACCATGCCTTCCCAAACCGCCACGCTGCACGACGCCATATAGAATCCCACGCCTTCCACTTCGACGATGCAGACGCGGCACGAGCCTGCCAGGCTCAAGTCGGGATGGTAGCAGAGCCGGGGAATGGTGATTCCCAACTGCTCCGCCGCCGTCATGATCGTCGTGCCTTCGTCAACGGAGATCGGTTTCTCGTCGATGATTAGCGAAATGCTTTTCTTCGCCATGGTATCTTACCGCTCTGGTAGGGAGTGCCTGCACGTCCTCAAGGACATTCACAGATCGGAATCGGCTGATTTCAAACTACGTTCGCAAGACGGCGTCGAAGCGGCACACTTCCACGCATCGTCCACACTTGATGCACCGGGCCTGCTCGATCACATGCGGCTCGCGGCGACTGCCGGAAATGCAATCGACCGGGCAGTTTCTTGCGCAGACCGTGCAGCCTACGCATTTCTGCTCGTCGATTTCGTAGTGGACGAGGGCCACGCACTTCTTCGAGGGGCAGCGTTTCTCCTCGACGTGGGCCAGGTATTCGTCGCGAAAATGGGTCAACGTACTCAAGATGGGGTTGGGCGCCGCACGCCCCAATCCGCACAGCGACGACTTCTTCACGAGCTTGGCAAGTCGTTCCAGCAGGTCGAGATCTTCAAGCGTTCCCTTGCCGCTGGTAATGCGTTCGAGAATCTCGAGCATCCGGGTGGTCCCTTCCCGGCAGGGCGTGCACTTGCCACAAGACTCGTCCTGGGAGAAGGTCATGAAGAACTTGGCCACGTCGACCATGCAATCATCCTCGTCGAGGATGATCATGCCGCCGCTTCCCATGATGGACCCCACCTTGGTCAGCGAGTCGAAATCGATCGGCAGGTCGAGCATGTGCGCCGGGATGCAGCCGCCCGCAGGGCCCCCGGTTTGGATCGCCTTGAGCTTCTTGCCTCCGACCACCCCGCCGCCGATTTCTTCCACGAGTTCCCGCAAGGTCATGCCCATGGGAACTTCCACCAGACCCGTGTGCTTGATCTTGCCGGCCAGGGCGAAGACCTTCGTGCCGCCGCTGGAGGGCGTGCCGATCTGGCTGAGCCAATCCGCGCCGTAGTTGACCACGGCCGTGATATTGGCAAAGGTCTCTACGTTGTTGATCACCGTGGGCTTGCCCCACAGCCCGCTCTCGGTGGGATAGGGGGGCCGAATCCGAGGCTGGCCGCGTTCGCCCTCAATCGAGTGAATCAGGGCTGTTTCCTCACCGCAGACGAACGCTCCGGCGCCCAGGCGGACTTCGAGATCGAAATCGAACCCTGAATCGAGGATATTCTTGCCGAGGATGCCGTGCTTCCGGCATTGTTGAATCGCGTTCTGAATCCGTTCGATGGCCAGGGGGTATTCGGCGCGAACGTAGAAGAACCCCCGCGACGCCCCGATGGCATACGCCCCGATGATCATCCCTTCCACAACATTGAAGGGATCGGACTCCAGCATACTGCGGTCCATGAAAGCGCCGGGGTCGCCCTCGTCGGCGTTGCAGATAATGTAGCGAGTCTTGTCGGCAGCATTGGCCCCCATGGCCCACTTGTTCCCGGTTGGAAATCCGCCGCCGCCGCGACCCCGCAGCTTGGATTGCTTGACCTCCTCAATGACCCAGTTCGGATCCCCCTGGTCGAGCACCTTGGCCAGGGCCTGGAACCCACGGTAATGGAAGTACTCCGTGATGCTGCCCGGGTCGACGACACCGTTGTGCCGCAGAGCCACGCGAGTCTGGCGGTTGAAGAAAGCCACGTCGCCGTAGATCTCAAAGAACTTCCGCCCGATCGTCTTCCCGCCCACACGAAGACGTTCGACGACCTTTCCACCCTTGATGTGCTGCTCGATGATTTCCTTCAGGTCGTCGACCGAGCAAATGCGATAGAGCACCTTGTCGGGCTTGACGAGAACGTGGGAGCAGGTCTTTTCCGTTCCGGCGCTGCAGGCGCCGAAACAACTCGCCCGGGCGATATTCACCCGATCCAGGTCGACGCCGGCTTCCTTGAGCAACGCCGGCAGGGAAGATTCCAGGGTGGGCCCCTCCTGCCATCCGCAACGGTGGCTTCCGCAGCAAAGGAATTCAAAGGCGTAAACCCGCTCCACCGGGCCGTCCAGCACCTGCGACAGAAGAGGCTCGTTTTTCTGAATGTGGCTTGTGAAGATCTGGTGGACAAGTTCACGGTCCACACGCTCGTACTTGATCGGGATTTCTCCCGGCACAAACACGCCGACGATGGGTTCGCGACTGCACCGGCCTGTGCATCCCGTCTGATGGAGGATGATGTCCTCGCGTCCGGACGCCACCACGTGTTTGCGGAATTCCTCGAACACCTCCCGGGAGCCCGCCGCATGCTCGCAAGTTGCCGATCCCACCTGGATTACGATGGGCTCGTCCGCAAGTTGCTCGCGTCGGCTGGCCTCGGCTTTGCTGGCCATTTCCTCATAGCGCTGCTGTACAGTTCCCACGATTTCACCCGGATTGTGTGAATGGCGGTCAAGGAGGTGTTGCACCGAAAAGGGTATTTCACCAAACATTCGGCCATGTGCCTACCCTCCTCCTGCTGCCTTTGTGCTTTTTTCTCCGCCTTTGCCTACGCAACGGACCTAATCGACATAGTCCGGTACGACGGCAACCGGAGGTGCGACACACCCCGCGACAGAAATGGCCGACAATCATGTCGGTCTGTCAGTGTGATAGACGCGCGAGCGTTTCCGCCACGCGCAGCGGCCGGGCATGGAGGAGCACCCGTTCAATGGCGATCTCCTTCGAGCCACTCACCGTCAGGCGCCCCGTGCCCGAAACGTCAGCAACGCCGCGGTCATACCAGGTCCATCCGTGGGACCGCTCGAGCCCACCATCGCAGACCTGGCCGTCGACGACGAACAGGATGAGGCCTGGACGCGCATCCACAATCGCGGTGATCTGATGGCAGACGCCGGGTTTGAGCAAGCCGGGATCGCAGTCCCACGACGCCTGGCGCTGGCCATCGTTCAGAAGAAGTTCCACGCTCTGTCGATCCGTAAGACGCAGTGCCAAACCGCGACCGTCTTCAGCCCGGTTCTCAAGCAGGACCGTGCCGGGCTTAAAACGCGAAAATGCGACCCGGCAAGTAACGGTCAGTCCACCCGTTTTCTGGAGATCCAACGGCGCCGGCAAATCCAGCGATCCTGTTTTCAAGGCTTCCGGCCCCGCGTCCACCAGCGGCGTGTGCGCGGCGTTTGTCCCCACCTCGGACCGATGCCAGAGCCCGTCCAGAAGCGTCGGGTCCACCTCGTGGACGCGTGCGATTGTCTTCTGCGTCTCCGTGATCCAGTAACGGCCGTCCTCCTCGATCAAATCGGGATAGCTCATGCGGACACCGGGGTCGGGATCGTAGAAGAGAATCTCGGGCTGGGACCAGTGAATGTAGCCGTCCCGCTCCACGCCGCCACTGATCCACACCGGATTGCGATGCTGGAAACCGCCCTTTTCGATCAAGCTGTGGTTGTGGAACCAGAAAAGGTAGTTCCCGCCGGACGTTTTCCAAATGCGAGGGCATGCCCGCGGGGTCTTCATCGGGCGTCCGCCGGGGCTGTACGTGGCCGGCTCCGGCTTCGTCCAGCTATGGCCGCCGTCGCGGCTGTAGGCATGAAAAGGATGCCCGGTGAGGGTTCGATACATGCAGTAGAGAGAACCGTCGTCCAGCACGACCAGGTTCTGCTCGGCGTGAACGAGCCCGGCCTCGGGGACCTTGAGCCCCACGTCCCCGTCCGGCAGGAGCTGCCAGTCAATCTCGTCCGGCGGTGGATCGTGCAGAATGTTGTCCGAGCGATAGAACCAGCCTTCGCTGTTGTCGACCACGAGCTTGCCCACCCGGGAGAAAGCAAACCACATCGTCCCTTCGTGGGTGACGGGCTTGCCGATGCCCCAGAAGATCTGATGTTGGCCTCCAAACGTGTTCGTTTCGTCGACCGGCGCGTGGGGAAGGGGCAACCGGTAGCGACGCTCCGACCATGTCCGCCCATGGTCGTCGGAATACTTGGCGCAGTACCAGCCCACCGTATCGGTGCGGATCGACTTTCCTTTCCAGGTCTTGAGCTTGTCGCCGTTGTAGGTATAGAACACCCACACGCGACCGCTCTCCGTCACCAGCGGCATGGCCCAACTGGCATCGGGACCGTCGGCCGGTTCAATGTCAAAAGGGCCTTCCCACGTGCGGCCGTGATCCTTGCTGATCACAGCCACGATATGCTGGCCGCCCTCGCCCTCCCGGCCGGCGCCGGTCGTCATCGTGCAAAGCCAGTTGCCGTCCTTGGTGATCACCGTGTAGGGCTGGTCGCAGTAGCCTTCATCGGGAATTGTCAGACCGGTACGGATATTGCGACAGTCCCCCGCCGTTTCAGCCGACAGGAAACCGGGACACGCGAGGAGAATCAACGCGACGAGGACCACCGGACGTTGCATGGGAAACACCTCCTGACCCCAAGTGAAAAGGACGGAACTTTCCAGAACTGCGGCCTCCCTGAAATGCTGGCAAGGGTTGGAGACTGAAGGCTGTAGACTGAAAGCTGTAGACTGAAAGCTGTAGACTGAAAGCTGTAGACTGTAGGCTGTATACTGTAGGCTGTAGACTGTAGGCTGTAGACTGTAGGCTGCAGGTTTCTGATGCGAGGTCGATTGGGGTGGAAAGCCGACTTCGATGCTCCGAAAGCCCTTGTTTTGCAGTCCTTCAGCCTTCGGTCTTCAGCCTTCTCCCCGCCGTCACTTCAATTCGGGCGGAACGTTTCCGTAAGACCAGCCGTTTCCGGAGAATTTCGGGGCGGGCGGCGCCGTCGGGGTCTCCCCCGGCGTCATCTGGTCTGCCAACTCAATCGACGCATCGACAATCTGCTGTCCGGCCGACGGAACCAGGTTGCTGTAGGAGGTCATTCGCGTCTCGTATCCTCCGCCATGAGGCCCCAATGCCTCTTCCGTCGGCACGTAGCCCACGCAACCATTGGCCAGGGCCACGGGGAAGGTGAACGGGAACTTGCTCCGGGCTTTCATGTCGAGGCCGAACTGGCAGAAGAACTCGGCCGGGTCGGCCAGGAACACCGCCGGTCCGATCTGGACGGCCTGCACCTCCGCCTCCACGGTTGGGTGTTTCGCCAGAATGGCATCGAGCAAAACGATCTCCTTGGCAAAGGTCCAGTCGGTCGATCCCACTTCCTTCGGGTCCTTCTGGACCATTTCCAGACAGGCTTTGACCCGTTCGGGACTCGGCACACGGCGAGGAATCGTCAGAACCTTGGTCTTCGCCTGGACCGGAACCAGGACGCCGCGTGTCATGCCGAGCAGGACCTTGACCGCCTCGGCGCCAACTCGGCCCCCAACGAACTGGGCGCTTTCCTCACCACGCGGGCGACGCGTTGGCGATAGATTGTCCACCTGGGTCACGTCGCCCGACGTGCCGGGCAGGAAGACGACGATCACGTCGTCGCCGAAATAGCCGCGGACAACCTTCTCCAGGTAGTAGATGTAGTTCGCGGAAATTCCGCCAGGGCTGGTCGTAGCGTGGCAGACGAAATTGACCACGCAGCCGAGCAGTTTGCCTTCCTCATCCCAGACTCCGATCACGCCCACTTCCGGATCCGTGGGACCGGCGGGTTCAACGATCTCAGGATTCCCCTGGCCGGGATGGGTGTGGCTCCGCCCGTTCTTCATCCGAAACCGGCGATTGAAGGCCACGGTGTCCTCAATGCCTTTCCCTACGCCGCACTGGGCCTTCACGCGCTTTTCATTCGCTTCGGCAACGGCGTCGGCAATCGCCGCTTCCACTCGCTGGAGATACTCGCCGTCAGCCCCGGAGGACTTCACGTAGGCAAGTTCCTGGACCATCGGCGAGGCGTGGTCGTACTGGCCTGGCAATACCATTCCAACCGGACCGGACGAGTGGGAGTGGGTCGCCCCGATCAGCACGTGGTCGCCCGGAATCCCGCAGCGTTGCGTGATTCGCTTCCTCGCCCCGGCAACGAGAGATTGCGGCACCATCAACGCGTCGACGCTGACCAGGGCCACCCGTTGCTTTCCGTCGTCGATGACCGCCGCACGGACTTTGCAGGGATCGTGCAGCGTCTTGTGAAACGACTTTCCATATCCGCCGGGTTGCTCCGCCCCGATGGCAGGCGTGATGTCCTGCTCGGCAAACCCCGCCTTCTGTTCCGCCGCACCTTCGGCCGCAAAGGCAGCACCTGTCGTCAACAGAGCAACGACCGCAAGCAGCAATCCGCAATGTGTATTTCGCATCTTCGAGCCTCCAACTCGGCAGGGACGTGGTTCTCATCGGCACAAGTCACAATGACCTGCACGCGTCCCATTCTTTCGAGTTCCTACAACGCCTGTCAATATTCACCCCATGAAATGAACTTTTTTGGAAAAGGTCCGTTGACGTATTGGAGCAGCGACCGGTACGATAATGTTCGCATGTTCACATTTCGCCGTTAGGCAGCGTCCCGTGAATCGCTACCGCCTGGTCCAGCAGAATCGTCAAGGTGTGCCATGACCCCCGAAACAGCGACACAGAATGTTCCCGGGGACCTTCTTCGCAAGTCTTTCGGTTTCGACGAATTCCTGCCGGGCCAGCAGGATGTTATCGATCGAATCCTGGAAGGGAAGTCGTCCCTGGCGATTTTTCCCACGGGGGGCGGCAAGAGCCTGTGTTATCAACTTCCGGCGATGGTCCTGGACGGGCTGGTTCTCGTGATCTCGCCGTTGATTGCCCTCATGAAGGACCAACTCGATTCGTTGCAGGCCAAAGGGGTCCCTGCGGCCCGGCTCGATTCGACCCTCGATCGGGAGCAGACGCTCCAGGTCTACAACGATCTGGCCAGCGGTCGTCTTCGACTTCTCTACGTATCCCCCGAGCGTTTGAACAACGAACGCTTTCTCGAATCGATGCGGCGTTGGAAGATCGCGCTTCTGGCAGTGGACGAGGCCCACTGCATCAGTGAGTGGGGGCACAATTTCAGGCCGGACTACCTGAAAATCGCCGGCGTGGCCAGCGAATTCGGGATTTCCCCGGTCCTGGCCCTGACAGCCACGGCCACGCCGGCCGTGGCGCGCGACATTGCGGCCGCCTTCGCGATCGACTCGGAGGACGTAATCAACACGGGTTTCTATCGTTCGAACCTGAAACTTGCCGTCACGCCGTGCGCCACGTCGGCGCGGACGGAATTGCTCCTTTCACGCCTTGCCTCCAGGCCCCCCGGCCCGGCCATTGTCTACGTGACCCAGCAACAATCGGCTGAGCAGATGGCGGGTTTGCTGCAGAAGCAGGGCTACCAGGCACGAGCCTATCACGCCGGAATGAAGCAGGAGGACCGCGACGCCGTCCAAGACGCCTTCATGGCATCGGACCACATGATCGTGGCAGCCACGATCGCCTTCGGCATGGGAGTCGACAAACGCGACATTCGCTACGTCTACCATCACAATCTCCCCAAGAGCCTGGAGAGCTACTGCCAGGAGGTGGGCCGAGCGGGCCGCGACGGCCAGGAGTCGATCTGCGAGATGTTCGCCTCACCCGACGATGTAATCGTTCTGGAAAACTTCTCCTACGGCGACACGCCAACCCCCGAGGCGGTCGACGGACTGGTTCGGGACCTACTGGGCAGGGGAGAGACGTTTGATGTCTCCACCTACGAATTGTCGGGACATTATGATGTTCGCCCCATCGTCGTAAAGACCCTCCTGACCTACCTGGAACTCGACTGCGTGATCCGCGGCACAGGCCCCTTCTACACGGAGTTCCGCTTCCAGCCTCGTCGCAAGTCCGAAGAGATTTTTGCGAAGTTCAACCCGTCTCGGGCCGACTTTCTGCGCCGGATCTTTCGCCGGGCACGACGCGGAAAGACCTGGTTCACCCTCGACGTGGAGCAGGCCAGTCGAGCCATCGGCGAGCCCCGGGCGCGAGTCGTCGCCGCCCTCACCTATCTCGAAGAACAAGGGGACCTGATCGTGCAGGCAGCGGGCCTTCGCGAGGGATTTCGCCTCGTCGAACTGCCGGAGAACCTCGACCAACTTGCCCAGTCCCTCAGCGAGCGTTTCCTCCGGCGTGAGCAGTCCGACATCGAACGCATTGGACGCGTGCTCACCTATGCGGAGGAAGAAGGGTGCTTCACCCGGCATCTGCTGGCCTACTTCGGAGAGCAACACGACGATTGCGGACACTGCGCTCGCTGCCAGGGAGCCCCGCCCAAACGTCTGCCGCCGGCGACCGTCCATCCGCCCGGCGAAGCCGAAAAGGCAATCCTCGACGCCCTTCGAGCCGAGGGCCATGCCGCCCTTGCTTCGCCACGCCAACTTGCGCGTTTCCTCTGCGGGCTCCGCTCCCCCGCCACAACCCGAGCCAAGCTCTCCCGACATCGCGCCTTCGGAAGATTGGAATCCACGCCCTTTCAGGAGGTCCTGAAGTTCGTAACGGAAGGCTGACCGTAGCGGTAACATCCCTGCCGCCGGCCGTCGTTGATTTCCAGAAACGGCAGCATGTCCGCCAAGGAATGGGGTGGGACATTTCGTGATTGGACATTCCTTGTTCGGTGTTCTGCGGTTCATGGCAATTCGGTGAACCGCAGAATGTCCAACAAGAAACCGCAGAATGTCGAAGGGATTCGGGAGTCGAGAAGGCGATCGACAGGGCCTGGCAACCGGCGGCAAGGATGCCACCGCTACAAACTACCCCATCTTCTCGAAGGGCCACATCTCCACGCCGCCGTCCAGGACACAACAGTCATGGAATCCGGCGGCGCGAAGGATCAAAGCCGCCTCGTAGGCGCGCAGGGAAATGTTGCAGAACAGGACGATTCGTTTCTTGTGGGGAATCTCGTCGAGCCGGCCTCGCAGCGTTCCCAGGGGAATGAGTTGCGACTTCGGGAGCCGCACCCGTTCGTGCTCCGCTGGGGTGCGGACGTCGAGAAACAAGAACTCCTCGTGGCGTTGGAGCATGCCGTTCACCTCGACAGCAGAAATTCCGCGGAGATGTCCGTCCAACTTGTTGGCGGCCACGTTGGCCGCCGTGATCAGGTTGTCCATGGCGGGGGAATAGGGCGGGGCGTAGCACAGGTCGGCGTTGGCCAGTTGATCGACGGTCATCTTGGCGGTGATGGCCATGGCGGCCACGTCGATCCGCTTGTCCGCCGCGCCGGGCCCGGTGCCCTGGGCGCCGAGGATCCGCCGGGTGGAACACTCCACCACAATCTTCAGGAGCAGCATAGCCGCGGAGGGAACGAAATGCTCCTTGTCCGGTGCGGGCGCTGAAACGGAGATCACGTCGAACCCGTGCTGCTGTGCCTGCTGTTCGGACAGCCCGGTGCGGGCAACGCAGTAGTCGAAGACGCGGCACACGGTCGTGCCCAGGACCCCGGGGAAACGGCTCTTCCCCCCCGCGATGTTGACGGCCGCAACCCGCCCCTGCTTGTTGGCCGTGGAACCGAGCGGCACGTAACATGGTTGCCCGGTGATGAGGTCAACCGACTCCACGCAATCCCCGGCCGCGTAGATGTCCGGATCCGAGGTGCACATGGTTGAATCCACGTGGATTCCGCCGTGCGGACCGATCGAGAGCCCGGCGTCGATGGCCAATTGCACGTTCGGACGAACTCCGCCGGCGAGAATCACCAGGTCGGCCGGCAGACTCCCCTGGTCGGTCACGACTGCCGAGACCGTGTTCTCCCCCTCAAAGGACTCAACCGTCGTGCTCGTCAGCACCTTGACGCCGCGCGACTCCATGTGGTGCTCCACAAGCTTGGCCATCTCCCAATCGAGTAGGCCCAGGATCTGGGGCTGCTTCTCAACCAGCGTGACGCGACAGCCGATCTTGACGAGCGATTCCGTGAATTCGACGCCGATCAACCCGGCGCCCACGATCACGACGTCGCGCGCCTTGCGGCCCGAGAGAACGGCCCGGAGCCCCTCCGCATCGCGAACGCCGTGGAGGGTGAAGATGTTCGCCAGGTCAACGTTCGGAACCGGGGGGACGATGGGCGAGGCGCCCGTTGCCAGAACCAACTTGTCGTACTCCAGCCACGACTCCCGGCGATCGACGAGATCGCAGACCTTCAGCCGGCGATTCTCCCGATCGATGGCAAGGGCTTCCGTCTGGTTCATGACGCGGACGCTCTTGAACTGTTGGAAGAACACGGCGTCGCGTACCACCCCCGCGGGCGTGGACATCAGTTCCTTGGGATCCTCGATCACCCCGGAAACATAGTAGGGCAACCCGCAACCGGCATAGGAAAGCAGTTGCCCTTTTTCCACGACCGTCACCTGAGCCTCGGGAAGCAGGCGGATGATCTTGGCCGCGGCCTTCGGGCCTGCCGCAACTCCACCCACGATAATGACTCGCATCGGTTGGCCCTCCTTTGATTCGGGGATCTCGACCGGTTCTGCTGCCGGCGCCAGCGGCAACCGGATCGCTAGTTCCGCTCCCCCAAGCTCACTGGAAGCGGCGCGTACTGATCCTCCCGCCCCTTCAATCACCGCTTTCACAAAGGGAAGCCCCAGCCCCGTGCCCGGAAACAAAGATCGCCGTGCCCTCGCCGTTCGATAGAAGGGCGTGAAGATCCGCTCGCGATCCTCGTCGGCAATTCCGACTCCCGAATCTCCGACGGTGACCACCGCCTCCCCCGCCCCTTCGTCCACGACCAGACCCATGCGGACGCGACCTTGCTCCGGCGTGTACTTCAGGGCATTGTCGAGGAGAGCCGAGATCGCCTCCTGAAAAGCCTGCTTGTGAATCCGGGCGAGAATAGGCTCCTCGCCCAAATCACTCGTCAGGGAAATCCCGCCCGCCGACGCCTGTTCCTCGAAAACCCGGACGCCCCGACGGGCAAGACCAACAAGATCCACCGTCTCCGCTACGTGGGGAGACTCTGCCAGTGCGCCTGCAATCGCGAGCATTCGCGACACGGATTCCAACGCCTGATCGCACCGCGCATTGGCCTTGAGAATCAACTCCTTCTGACGCGGAGAAAGCGGCCCTGCGAAATCCCCCAGGAGCATTCGCAGCATCATCTTGACGGCGGCAACGGGGGCGCGAAGTTGATGCGCCACCTGCGAAGCAAACCGCAGGTTGTCGGGATGGAGGGTGGAATCACTCATCGCCGCGCCGACCGGGCCCGAAGAACCGAGCTGTCCCGCCCCCTGTCTAACCCATTCCTATCCGACTGTCAATCAGTTGAAAGAGTCGGTCAGGGGAGCTGCAAACTCACGGGGACTGGTCCATTTTTCGGTCCGCAACGCGTTTTGGCGAACATGCGCCGCCCAAGAACATGAACCTGCCTCCCCCCTTCACGACTTCGCCGTTCTCCGAATGCCCCCTTTCCGGCTCGACTTTCCAGCCACCAGGCGTTACCCTGACGGGCAAACCGCAATGTTGTTGACCCCGTGACGAAAGGGAAATCGCATGGAAGACACCCCCGCTTGCTTCCACAAGGGGATCATCCTCGCCGGCGGGGCAGGAACGCGTCTTCACCCGATCACAAGGGTCGTCAGCAAGCAGCTCCTCCCCGTCTACGACAAACCCATGGTCTATTATCCGCTGTCGACCCTCATGTTGGCAGGGATTCGCGAAGTCCTCCTCATCAGCGCTCCCGAGCATCGTCCCGCTTTTGAAACCTTGCTGGGCGACGGAAACACGCTGGGCATGTCCATCCACTACGCCGTCCAGGCCAGACCGGAAGGAATTGCCCAGGCCCTGCGGATCGGACGCTCCTTCGTGGGAAGCGGCAACGTGGCCCTGATCCTCGGCGACAACATCTTCTACGGAGGCGGCTTGCACGCCATGCTCCGCAAAACGGCGTCCCGACGCGAAGGAGCGACCATCTTCTCCTACCCAGTCAAGAATCCCGAACGCTACGGGGTCGTCGAACTCGACCGGGACGGCCGCCCCCTTGGCATCGTCGAGAAACCCACCCACCCCCGATCCAACCACGCGGTGACGGGCCTCTACTTCTATGACAATCGCTGCCTTGAAATCGCCGAGAACCTGGAACCCTCCGCACGCGGCGAACTCGAAATCACCGACGTTAACCAGGCCTATCTCGAAGCCGGAACCCTGCGCGTACAGCGGCTCAGCCGTGGCACGGCCTGGCTCGACACGGGAACCCACGAATCGCTCCTGCAGGCCTCCAATTTCGTCGAGACTCTCGAACATCGGCAGGGACTCAAGATTGCCTGCCTGGAAGAAATCGCCCTTCGCAAGGGGTTCATTTCCAGCGAACAGTTCCAGTCCCTGGCCGCAGCCCATCGTGGCAGCTACGGGCGATACCTCCGATCCATCCTGGAACGACCCGATGGCCCTTTTGCGTCAGAAAGCACGTGAATGTCCTCCTCTGAATCCCGGATTATCCCCACTCATCGTTCGGTAAGCACCATGTATCAAGAGGGTCCCGTCGACGGCCTGATTGTCCGCCAGCTGAAATTCCACGAGGATTCCCGCGGATGGCTCGCGGAACTCTTCCGACAAGACGAGTTGCCCCCCGGCATGCAGCCTGCCATGGCGTATGCCAGTCAGACGTTGCCCGGCGCTTGCCGAGGCCCGCACGAGCACCGCAGGCAGACCGACCTCTTCGCCTGCTTTGGTCCCGGCGACCTGCGACTTGTCGTCTGGGATGCCCGCCAGGACTCGCGCACCTGCGGGAACCGCGCCAGCCTGGTCATGGGAGCCTCTAACCCCGTCGTCGTCATCATCCCCCCAGGAGTCGTTCACGGCTATCGAAATGAAGGGACCGCCCCGGCGCTTGTCTTCAATGCCCCAGACCGCCTCTTCGCCGGCCCGGGGCGGCAGGAGGAAGTTGACGAAATCCGCCACGAGGACCAGCCGGACAGCCCCTTCCGCTTCGATGGAGATTGACTGCCGTGCTTTCCCATCGCGTTCTCGTCACGGGCTCCGAGGGGCAGTTGGGGCACGAACTGTGCCGCCTCCTCGGCCCTCATGCCGTCGGGTTGGACCTGCCCGAATTGGATATCACCGATCGTGACGCCGTCTTGGTCACCTTGAAGACGTTCCTCCCGGAAATCGTCATCAACGCCGCCGCCTTCACCCAAGTCGACCGCGCAGAACTCGAACCGGAAACCTGCCGCGCTGTGAATCTGCACGGTGTCGAAAACCTCGTCGCCGCTTGCACCGCGTGCGACTCCATGATGGTCCAAGTCAGCACCGACTATGTTTTTGACGGTCGGCAGCAGGACCCCTACGCGGAAACGGATCGCCCGAACCCGCTCAACATGTATGGACAAGCCAAGTGGGAAGCCGAACAGATGGTGGCCAGGCACCCTCGCAACCTCACCGTCCGCACGGCGGGCCTGTTCGGCCCTGGCGGGACCCAGGCCGTCGGCAATTTCGTCCGCACCATGCTCCGGTTGGCACGGGAAGGCCGACCGCTCCGGATCGTCGACGACCAGCTCACTTCCTTCACGTACGCAGCCGACCTGGCCCAGGGGATCTTGTCTCTTCTCGAAGCGGAGGCAACCGGACTCTACCACGTCACCAATTCCGGCAGTGCCAGTTGGAGGGATTTTGCCGCGGAAATCTTCCGGTTGGCAAACCTTCAGCCCGAGGTGCAGTCCGTCCCCATGGCCGAATATCCCTGCGCGGCCCGGCGGCCTCGGTTTAGTGCCCTGAGCACGGCGAAGTACGCAAGCGTACGCGGCCACTATCCCATGCCCCACTGGCGCGAGGCCCTCAGCCGCTACCTTCAAGACCTCCGCGACGGATCTTCTTGTTAGCGAATGGTTTACGGTGCTGGCCCGTTGCCGCTCGGATTGCCGGCGCGAGCATCTGGCCCCCCGATCCTCGCTCTGATAAGCTGTGGGGGCTTATTGCAACAGACTACGTATTCGTCTCAGAATCTTCAACCGGAGTTTCTGGCCCACGACGCGTATTCTTCGCAACACGACGCAATGACGCAATCCTTATCGCTTCCGTATTTTACGTCGACAAGAACAGTATCCGATCGTTTTCTTCTCCCACCTTGCCGCCGAAGCGGACGCCGTACCGCCCGACAGGAGCCGAACGTGAGCATTCAGAATCTGAACAAGATTTTCGATCCCCATCGTGTTGCCGTGATCGGAGCGAGTGACACCCCCACCAGCGTCGGCTACACCGTGTTGCGGAACCTCGTCGGTTCGGGCTTCCGTGGCGTTGTCTATCCAGTCAACGCGAAACGCGAATCGGTTCAGGGAATCCAGGCCTACAAGGACGTCGAGAGTCTTCCCCACGCCCCTGATCTTGCCGTGATCTGCACGCCCTCGCCCACCGTGCCGGGCCTCGTCCGTTCCCTGGGAGAGGCGGGCACCCGAGGCATTGTGATTATCTCGGCCGGTTTTCGCGAAATCGGTCCTGAGGGACGCGAACTCGAACGGCAGGTCCTGGCCGAAAAGGCCAAGTTCCCCGGCATGAGGATCCTCGGCCCCAACTGCCTGGGAATCATCGTTCCAGGAATCAGCCTGAATGCCAGTTTTGCCGCTGCCACGCCCCAGAAAGGACACATCGGGTTCATTTCCCAGTCGGGAGCCCTGTGTACGTCTGTTCTGGATTGGGCCATCGACGAGGGCATCGGCTTCTCCTACTTCGTCTCCGTGGGCAACATGCTCGACGTGAGTATGGCCGACCTGATTGACTACTTCGGTTCGGCTACGGAAACGCGTTCCATCATCCTCTACATTGAATCCCTGCAGCACGCCCGGGAGTTCATGTCGGCCACACGAGCCTTTGCACGGACGAAGCCGATCGTCGCCTACAAGGCCGGGAGGTTCTCGGAATCGGCAGCGGCGGCCGCTTCGCATACCGGTGCCATGGCGGGCGTCGACGCCGTTTACGAGGCGGCCTTCCAACGGGCCGGAATCGTCCGGATTTTCGAAGTGGACGACATGTTCGACTGCGCCGAACTTCTCGCCCGCCAACAGCCCCCCAGGGGCGATCGCCTCGCCATCATCACCAATGCCGGAGGCCCCGGCGTGATGACCACCGACGCCCTCATCGCCCTGGACGGCGAACTGGCCAAGATTTCCGACGACACGGTCGAGAAACTCAACGAGTGCCTTCCTCCTTTCTGGTCTCACGGCAACCCTGTCGACGTGCTGGGCGACGCGCCCCCCGATCGATTTGCCAAGGCACTGGAGATTGTCGTTAAGGACGAAGGGGTCGACGCGGTCCTGGTCATTCTCACCCCCCAGGCCATGACCGATCCCACCGCCACCGCCCACGCCGTGGGCAAAGTGGCCGCCAAGGCCCACAAACCCATCCTGGCCGCCTGGATGGGCGGACACATGGTCAGCGACGGACTCCAGATCCTCAACGAGGCGGGCATCCCATCCTACACGGCCCCCGAAAAGGCTATCCGCGCCTTCATGCACCTGGTCTCCTACGCTCGAAACCTCGAAATCCTCCACGAGACGCCGCGCGATCTGCCCGTTTCCTTCAGCCTCGACCGCAAGCGGCTTCGCGGCGTGTTCAATACGATTCTCACCGAGGGAAGCGAGATCCTCTCAGAAAACGTCTCGAAGTCCTTCCTCGAAGCCTACGAAATCCCGGTCACGAAGCCCCATCTGGCTCGAACGGCGGACGAGGCGGCCGAGGTGGCCGAAATGGAAGGCTATCCCGTCGTTCTGAAGATCCACTCGCCCCAGATTACCCACAAGACCGATGTGGGGGGCGTGCGTCTCAACCTGAGCAGCGAGCAGGCCGTTCGCGCCGCCTTCGACAAGATGATGGCCGAGGCGGCCGAAAAACGGCCCGATGCCGATCTTATCGGCGCAACCGTCCAGAAAATGGTCAGCTATCCCAACAGCTTCGAACTGATTCTCGGCACAAAACGCGACCCTATCTTCGGTTCGGTCATCCTCGTCGGCATGGGCGGCACGGCCGCCGAAGTCTTCCAGGATCGCGCGCTTGCCCTGCCGCCCCTGAATGAATCACTGACCCGCCGCATGTTGCGATCGCTCAAGTCGTGGCCTCTCCTGAAGGGCTACCGCGGCAAGCCGGGAGCGAATCTCGACAAGCTTATTGAAACCATCATGCGTTTCTCCTATCTGGTGGCCGACTATCCCCAGATCAAGGAACTCGATGTGAACCCTCTGCTGGTCACCCCCGAAGAGGTGATTGCCCTCGACGCTCGTGTCGTGATCGATCGCGACGCCGTAGTCCACAGCGTGCGTCCCTTCGCCCATCTGGCAATCCGCCCCTATCCGGAAGAATTCGTCACCACCCGCAAACTCAAGGACGGGACCGACGTCATTCTCCGCCCGATCAAGCCGGAAGACGAACCGATGTGGCACGAATTGCTGGGCAGTTGCTCGACTCAGTCGCTGTGGTTCCGCTTCAGCTATCTTTTCAAGGAAACCACCCACGAGATGGCAGCCCGCTACTGCTTCGTCGACTACGATCGTGAAATCGGCATCGTCGCCGAAGTCGAAGAGGAGGGCGAACGCAAGCTCATCGGCGTGGGGCGCCTCGTGGCCGACGTGAACCACCATGCCGCCGAGTATGCGGTGATCGTGGTCGACCGCTGGCACGGACACGGCCTCGGTGGCTTGCTGACGGGCTATTGCGAAGAGGTAGCCAAGAAGTGGGGCGTCAAGAAGATCGTGGCCGAGACCTCCAAGGACAACGCCCGCATGATCGCCACCTTCCGCAACCGCGGCTTCGAACTGAACGACGACCAGGAAGAAGACGTCGTCATTGTCAGCAAAGAGGTGTAATTCCTCCCAACGAGGGATATCCTGCCAAAAACACCCCTGGCAGTGGTCTGCAGACTCTGCCAACTCGCAGATTCTTTGGAAATCTGCGATTACGGCACTTGATACGTTCTTTTCATGCATTTATGATCCGGGGTAATCTTCCTTACCCCGGCCCGGCTTCGTGCCGTGCAGCACCCCAATGCCAACCACTCTGGCAAAGGGACTGGCATGATGAGGAACACCGATCTCTGCAACGACTCCCGTGGGCCCCTGATTCGGCTCGCACAGTCTCCCGGCCGCCCCCGTTGGCTGCTCATCGCACTTCTCACCGGCGGGCTCTTCCTATTGAAAGCGGCGTTGATTTCCGCTGCCGGCCCCGCGGCTCCGAAACAGCCAACGGCGTCTGGCGTACCCAGGTTACTCCAAGGGGAAGTGATCGCAATCGTCGACGGGGACACGCTGCACCTCGCCACCGAGGGTGTTGTGTATGCGGTTGACCTGGCAGGCATCGACGCCCCCGAGAAGGGCCAGCCTTCCGGCGACATGGCGGCCCAGGTGCTGCACCTGAAAGTCCTGAAAAAGCAGGTTCAGCTGTTGGTGTTTTCCGGCACGCCGAGCAACCCGAACGTGCGACGAATCACGCCTGTCCCCACGGATCCCAATGGCCCCGTGTCCCCTGGCAGGTTGCGAGGTCGCCTGCGTGGCATTCTCTATTGCAACGGCTGTGTCAACACGGAGTTGGTCCGTGAGGGGATCGTCTGGCACGACCCGCGGGAGTCTCCCTCGAAAGCCCTGGCCGAGGCCCAGGAGACGGCCGAGACATTGCATCGCGGCCTCTGGCGAAGCGAAGACCCTCCGGTCCCGCCGTGGCAGTGGCGGGAACAGCAGAAGCAAATTCGCTCTGAGACTCCGTCGCCCCTTCCGACGAAAGCAGTCGACGACCTTTCCCGTTTCTTCGAGGCCCAGACCCCCCAGGCAATCGTCGAAGGCCCCGCCGCCGGCCCCTTGGAACGAGCCGCCATTTCGAAGAACGTTCCCGCTTCCCCAGGCCCGGAAATTGCGCCGGCGGGAGACTACTGGTTAACTACGAGCAGCGGCGTTCGCCACAACAGCAAGTGCCGCTACTACAAGAAGAGCAAGGGACGCCCGTGCGGTCCCAATGAAGGCCGCCCGTGCAAGAAGTGCGGCGGATAGCGCACGAAGAAGCCCGCGTCTCACGACGCGGGCTCTCGTGTTTACGCCTTCTCACACCAGCGTTCAGGCAAGTCGTTTCCGGCGTCGCGTGGCAATCAGCCCCAACCCGCTCAGCGTGCCCCAGATGGCAAGCGTGGCCGGCTCGGGAACGCTATTCGCAGCAACGTACTCAACCCCGTCGACGGTGACCGTGAGGTCCGAAACAACGTAGGCTTGAGACTCCGCATAATTGGCGGCCGTGTCGCCCACGATAATATTGAATCCATATCCCGCACGAGGAGCGCCTGTGCCGGCATAGCTGGGATACGGGTCAGTGGGTGAACCAAGGACGACGCTATTGGCGAAGTCAGCGAGGGTCACACGAACGCCATTGAGCGTCAAATAACCGGCGCTGTCGCGGGCAACATCCTCGTCATCCGCTCCAAGTAGCCAACCAAGGCTGCTCACGTCCTCGTATTCGAACACCTTCCAAAGCTGCCGCGTGCTGAAATCCTCGCCAAGATAAACATTCTCCGACGAGATGATGGCGTAATTCGTGCCGTCAGTCACCCAGAAGTTGAGATAGGGAACCACGCCAGCCGTGATCTCAGTGAAGGAGAAGTCCACCGTATCGAACGCGTTGAGTTGAACGCCGTCGAACGCGTCCGTTCCATAGCCGACTTTCTGGCCACTCAAGGGGGTAGAGGCCGTGAACCCGTTCCCCGCCGCATTTTCCTCAATGAACATGGTCGAGTCCCAAGGCGATACGATCGTACCGTTGTGGTTTCGAATGTTGAAGGCCTCGAATTCAACCTCGACGGCCGCCTGGGAAAACTGGGGAGCGATCAGAGCAACCGTTGCGGTGGCAACGGCGCAGAAAAGCACTTTCCTCATTTTTTCTGTTCCTGTTTCTCGGGGGGGGGACGTGAAGAACACGGTAGCGCCCACATCTCCCCGATCTTAACCCGAAACAGCAGTATACCACATCACTTATCTGGCATAATCCAGAAAAACTGCGCATTTTACACAATCACGCCAGTCCCACAGAGGGAGAGGCAATGCTGTCCTGGTGCGGAAGCTCGCCCCCCAGGGTTGCCTCGCCCTACCGAATCGTCCACGATAGAGCCAAAATCCCACCGCCTGCCTCCATCTTCAGGGAGAGCTCCAGCCGATGCGCACCCGATCTGTCTTCCTGCCCGTCGTCCTCCTGCTGTTCGGCTACAGCCTTAACTCAGTTCATCTCCAGGCGGCCGATGTTCACCAGTTTGGTGCTGTCGGCGACGGTCTCACCGACGATACGGCCGCCCTCCAGAAGGCCGTCAATTCAGGAGCAGGCGACCTGGAGTTTCCGAAAGGAAGATACCGGATCACGCAAACCGTCGTCATCGATCTCGACCGGGTGGGCTACGCGGCCCTCGCCGGAAACGGGACCGCCCAAGTCATCATGGAGGGCCCTGGCCCCGCCTTCCACTTCCTTGGCACCCACGACGGAACCGCCAGCCCCAAGACCGTCAAAACCAACGTCTGGGACAACCAGCGGACGCCCATGATCGACGGGATCGAGATCCTCGGCGCCCACGACGAAGCGATCGGCGTCGAGGCCGTCGGAACGATGCAGATCACCATCTCGCGTCTGGTCGTCCGCAAGGCCCTGCACGGGATTCACCTCGCCGGTCGCAACCGCAATGTGCTCATCGCCAACTGCCACATCTACGAGAACCGGGGCGTGGGCATCTATCTCGACGAGGTCAATCTCCACCAGACCAATGTGGTGGGATCCCATATCAGCTACAACCTGGGCGGCGGAATCGTGTCGCGCAAGGGCAACGTGCGAAATCTGCACGTGGGCACCTGTGATATCGAAGGCAACCATCCCCCCAAGGATGCCGCTCCCGAACTGGCCACGGCCAACATCCTCCTCGACTGCCGCGAAAGTCGCTACGGCATCGGCGAGGTGGCAATCACGGGCTGCACAATCCAGCACACCCACGACAGCCCCGACTCGGCCAACATCCGCTATCTCGGCTCCTCCGCTCCGGACACGCGTGAAGGACACATCGCCATCACGGGCAACGTTCTCAGCGACGTGCAGGTCAACATCGACCTGCGCGACGTCCGCGGGGCCGCGATCACCGGCAACACGATCTGGAAAGGCTATGTCAACGACCTGGTCCTGGAGCGTTGTCGCGACGTGACAGTTGCCGGCAACACGTTCGATCGGAATCCCCGCTACCGTACGGGCGACGAGGACACGAAAGGCGTCGTTTTTCGTGATTGCCAGGATTGTGTCCTGAGCGGACTCCAGGTCTCCGGGGTCCTCAAGCAGGCTGGCGGAATCGTTTTGGAGCGGTGCCGCCGGGTAAACGTCACGGGTTGCTCGATCGTGGACTGCGACAACGCCGCCATCACGATGGCCAATTGCAGCCTGTGCCGAGTTTCCGACTGCATTCTCCACGACGAACGCCCCGCAACCGAACAGCCCGTTGCCCTGCGCGTCACTGGCGGCAAGGACAATCTCGTGGTCGGCAATCTCGTAGGGGGAAAGATCGACGCGTCGGCCAGCGTGGCCGTCGTTCGTGACAACGCCACGGTCAGTGAATAGCCGACACGGTCGGCAGCAGCCGCCAGTCCGCAATGAAGGCCGGTGCGTCATAGCCTCAAATCTCGCGGAAGATCTTCCTTCCGCCAAGGAGCGTCTTGTGACCAGAGTCAAGACAAAGCGTCATCGAACTTACGGAAAGCACCTCGCTGCCGCACTGCTGTGGCTCCTCACGCCGGCACTGCTTGCTGCAGAAGCCCAGCAACATGTCGTTCGCCCAACCCTCATTCTGCCCGAGGAAGGGGCGATCCAGAACGCCGGCACGGGCACGGAAATCTGGCGTGGCGGCCCCGGCGACGGCGAGACCCGACTCGTCAAATACGCCGTCCGCGTGAGCGACTACGCGGTGAATTCCATGATCCGCGTCAACTGGTCGGACTACGAACGTGAAGAAGGCGAATACCTGTTTGCCGACATGGACAAGTACTTCGAGTCTTGCATCGAATACGGCCAGAAACTCAATGTCGCCTGTTTCGTTACCAGTGCCAACCACGGCCTCACCATCGATGGAGCCCTCTGCGCCTATCCGGCCTATGTTCACGAGAGGATGCAGGAAAGCGAGCAAAGAGACACGAAGTACACGTCGTCCCGAGGGAACATCTCCCGCTGGGAGCCCAATTTTGAGAGTCCTTACTTCTTCCAACGCTACGACGCCCTGTTGAAGGCCTTCGCCGAGTATCTCGAAGAGCCGCTGGTCTTCCAGGGACGATCGATTCCACGCAAGAGGCTGGTTCGCTGCATCGAAATGCGTCACTTCGGCTTCTGGGGAGAGGGCGCCTATCCGCGACAATTCGTGCCCTCCGACTCGAAGTACTTGATTCAGTTCGCCGACGCCTTCGCCAGGCATTTTCCCGACATTCGCCTGATCGTTCCCACCAATGGCATGGTCTTCGCTCCTTCCGTCTACGACACGATCAAGGACTATCACTTCCATCTTCTCTCCGTCCGGAACAAGGCGGGCATGTTCGGCATCTTTCGCGACAACTGGGGCTGGGACGAGCGTTGGAGCTACTACCAGAGAATCTACTACGCCGCGAACAAGTATGAGAAAGACGGCGTGAAGATGTACGAACTGCTCCGCGACCGCTGGCGTCTGGCGCCGCTCCTGGGGGAACCCGGCCAGACCTCCCCGAAAGACGATTTCCAGCCCTATTCGTGCCTGATGCAGCAAGTCACGTATCTCCATCCGGTCATGATCCGCAACTGCAACGTGTCGCACGGCAACAAGTCCTATGTGAACCCCACCGGCTACAACGCGTTGGAAGACCCGCAGGCACTCGACCAATTCCATCGAGCCTACGCCTTGATGGGCTTTCGCTACCTGTTCCCTTCCGCCGCCATTTCTCGTCAAGACCGGGACCTGGAGATCTCGATCGACTGGCTCAATATCGGCCTGACGCCCACCTATGACCTGTGGCAGATCCGCTTCTTCATGGAAGACGAGACCGGCAAAGAGATTTGGAGCGGAATCTCGGAGTTCGACTTGCGCAAGGTCTTTCCCATGGAAGGCACTGTCCCCGGCGTGGTCGCCCCGGAGCAGGCAACGTCCCATAAAGACCGTTTTCCCGACGTGCCTGCCTCCGGTAAACTCTTCCTCCAAATCGTCGACCCTGTCGGCATCTCGCCTCCCATGGCCTTGAGCATCCAGGGACGAACCAAGCAGGGAGCATACCCGCTTGGTACCGAATAGGGGAAGCAAGCAGAGCGAACTCCAGTAAGATTGCCTGTGACGCCCGGAACTGTTTGACGTGGCCCTCATGGTTCTGTATAAGATTCTATAGAATCTGAAACCGGCCTTCTCCCGAAAAGGAGCGTGATGGGCGCCAACGAACCTTCCCTCCGAGAGATGGTCCGCGAATCGCTCTTGCAGCGCATCGGCGACGGCCTGTTGAATCCGGGCGAGCGTGTCATGGAAACAAGCCTCGCTAAGGAACTGGGCGTCAGTTCGATCCCCGTGCGGGAAGCGATCCGCGAACTGGTCGCCATGGGCGTTCTCGAGGCCGAGCGAAATCGTGGCGCGTGGGTCCGCAAGGTAAGCCTCACCGAAACGCTCGAAGCCCTGCAGGTCCGTGCGGCCCTCGAATCGCTGGCCGCCCAGACTGCCGCCACGCACCTGGCCGGACGATGTGCCCCCTTGCGCCGGGTGGCACGACAAATCGTTGCAGCCGCCCGCAAACGCGACTTCGTCACCTTCCAGCACGAGAACCAGCGTTTCCATCGCATGATCGTGGAAGCCGCGGACAACGCGGTCCTCTTGCGTCTTTGGGATTCCCTCGCCTTCGAAGTGCGAACCCGTTTCGTTCTCGAACACGTCACCTCCGACGACCCGCTCACCTTGGCCAGGGAACACGAGCTAATCGCGGAGGCCCTGGAAAATGGCCAAGCCAAGAGGGCCGCCTCTCTGCTGCAATCCCACTCGCAGGAAATGGTCCGTTCCCTCCAGCGACAGGCCGAGAGCAATGGCCGGACCGCTACGATGGACGGTCGACCGAAACGGCGGGCAAGAGCGGCCGCAGCCAAAAGCGGCAGAGTATAACAAAAGGAGCGTTGCTGATGGGGGTCCCTGCCAACGTAAGGAAAGAGCGACTGTTCTGCTTCAGCCCGGCTGCTGCCGGTTGTTTGGCGAGAGGGTGTTGGCGCGGCAGGAACGGGGGGATTGCAGCCGGGCTTTTGGGGTTGCGGGTCAATGAGGTCGCAGGTGATGGAGGGAAAGCGCCGGGCTATCTCCGCGACGTCCGTGATCGGGCTGCCCGACGTGAAGTGGGCAATTCAAGAGCCCGGCCATTCTGCTTCAGCCCGGCTGCTGCCGGTTGTTTGGCGAGAGGGTGCTGGCGCGGCAGAGACGGGGAGATCGCAGCCGGGCTTTTGGGGTTGCGGGTCAATGAGGTCGCAGGTGATGGAGGGAAAGCGCCGGGCTATCTCCGCGACGTCCGCGATCGGGCTGCCCGACGTGAAGTGGGCAATTCAAGAGCCCGGCCATTCTGCTTCAGCCCGGCTGCTGCCGGTTGTTTGGCGAGAGGGTGCTGGCGCGGCAGAGACGGAGAGATTGCAGCCGGGCTTCTGGGGTTGCGGGTCAATGAGGTCGCAGGTGATGGAGGGAAAGAGCCGGGCTATCTCCGCGACGTCCGCGATCGGGCAGCCCGACGTGAAGTGGGCAATTCAAGAGCCCGGCTACTCCAACGCAGGGCCGCCTTTCTTCTGGTCATCTTCCTTGCGGCAACTTCGCTTACGCCGCTCGGTGCCTCGGAACCAGCGCTCTTCGTTGAGGAAACGGCCATCCTCGCCGACAAACGATGTACCCCCGACCAATTGGGCAAGATCGAAGCAGCCATCCCCGAAAGTGCAGTCGTCCAGCCCGCCGGGCCGCGCAGGCTGCTCATCTTCGACGTCAACGTCGGCTACCCGGGCCCCAACACACGTTTTCCCAACGGTAAGTACCCCGCCCACGTGGATTCGTCCGGCCATCTGTCCATCGCCCATGCCAACGCGGCCTTTGTCCTCATGGGGCGCGAGACGAGGGCCTTCGAGGCGGTTGTCAGTCGCAACCCGGCCGTCTTCCGTCCCGAGAACCTGAAGCGTTTCGACGCCGTCTTCTTCAACAACACCGTCGGAAATCCCTTCGACGATCCCCAACTGCGTCGAAGCTTGATGGAATTCGTCTGCGCGGGCGGTGGGCTCATGGGCGTCCACGGCGCGTCGCTCACCTTCACCGACTGGCACCACGGTTGTCGCGAAACCTGGCCCGAGTTCGGCGTCCTGCTCGGCGCCCGGGGCGCCAACCATCGCCAATACCACGAACCGATCACCGTTCGCCTTGACGATCCCGACCATCCGCTCAACCGCCCCTTCGGCGGATCGGACTACGAATACGCCAGCGAGTTCTTCCGTTTCAGCGATCCTTACTCCAGAAACCGGGTCCGCGTCGTGCAAAGCATCGACGTGGGGAAAACCGACCTGAGCGGGCGCAAGCCGGAACGGGCCGATGGAGACTATGCGATCGCGTGGGTCCGCAACTATGGACGAGGGCGGGTGTTCTACGGCGCCATCGGGCACGACGCTTCCATCTTCTGGGATCGGCAGATGCTCCAGTTCTACCTG
This sequence comes from Thermoguttaceae bacterium, assembly GCA_963674575.2. Taxonomy (GTDB): domain Bacteria; phylum Planctomycetota; class Planctomycetia; order Pirellulales; family Thermoguttaceae; genus JAAYAY01. The sequence goes on along the minus strand of CAXXQT010000002.1, from coordinate 1,763,172 downwards.
GGGGCAATCCAATTCGTTCTGGGCGATTTTCCGGCGCCGACAACTCCCAGTGCCCGGCTGACGCCGGCCCTTCGAGCCCAGGAGAAACTCGGCTGGCGTCTCGCCGTGACCGCCTACACCTTCCATAAGTACACGCTCTTCGAGGCGATCGACAAGACGGCCGAACTCGGCGTTCCCTACCTGGAAGGCCTGAGCTTCCAGAAAGTAAGCCAGGACATTCCCAAGAACTTCGAGCCCACGCTCAGCGACGAAGAGTTGGAGAAGATTCGCCTGAAACTCGACGCCGCCGGGGTCCGGCTGCTCACCTACTACTACCACCGAATTCCGGGCGACGAGGCCGGCTGCCGCAAGGTTTTCGAGTTCGGACGCAAAATGGGCATCGAGACTTTCCTGTCGGAGCCTTTGCCCGAATCGCTCGATGTGATCGAGAAGTTCTGTGAGGAATACGGCATCAACGTGGCTCTTCACAACCACGATGAGAAAGCCTCGCCCCACTACTGGCACCCCAAGAAGATCCTGGAAGTGTGCCAGGGGCGAAGTCCGCGGATCGGAGCCTGCGGCGACCTGGGCTACTGGATGCGATCGGGAATCGACCCGATCGAGGCCGCCCGAATGCTCGGGCCGCGGCTGATCACGATCCAGATGCACGATCTCGACACGCGCGGGCCGGAAGGGCATGACGTTCCGTGGGGAACCGGCGAGGGGCAGACCGCCGAGTTCCTCGACGAGGTCCATTCGCTCGGGTTGCGTCCCACGGCCTTCGGCCTGGAATACTCCTACGACTGGTTCGACTCGATGCCCGAAATGCGCCAGTGCATCGATTTTTTCAATGACACGAGCCTGCGGCTGTCGCAGTGAAAACAACGAAAGGGGACGCCATGCAAAACGTGAATCGCCGCCGCACCAACCGGCGAACGTTCCTGAAGAATCTGGGGACCCTGGCGGCAGCGCCCGCGATCGTGCCGGCATCGGTCTTCGGCGCCGACGGCGCCGTTGCCCCCAGCAACCGCGTCACTCTGGGGTTCATTGGCCTGGGATTCATGGGTCAACGCCACCACATCTCCCGGTTTGTCGACTACCCGGAGGCCCAGGTCTTGGCCGTGTGCGACGTGGATCGCTGGCGCCGTGAAAACGCGCTGGCCACCGTTGAATCGGCCTATTCGTCCTCCCGACCTGGCGGCTCGTACCGAGGCTGCACCGGCTACAACGACCTCCGCGAACTTCTCGCTCGCAACGACATCGATGCCGTACTCATCGCCACCGGCGAACGCTGGCACGGTCCGGCAACCGTCCTCGCCGCCGAGGCCGGCAAAGACATCTTCGTGGAGAAGCCCATCTCCCTGACGATTAGCGAGGGTCGTGCCATGGTGGAGGCGGTTCGCCGCTACGACCGCGTCTGCCAGGTCGGACTCTACCAGCGATCGGCGGCCGAATTCCAACTCGCCTGCCGCTTGATCCAGGAAGGCGCCCTCGGCAAGCTCCAGCGGATCTACATCATCCTCTCCGGAACGAGCAGCGACGTGGACCTGCCCGCCGAACCGGTGCCCGACGGACTGGATTGGGACCTGTGGCTCGGTCCCGCTCCATGGAGGCCTTTCAACCACCGCTTCCACCAGTACGGCGAGTCGAAGGGGGTCGTCCCGTGGAGTTTCTGCCGCGACTTCGGCGGCGGAAGACTCACCAGCAACACCGTTCACGCTCTTGATGTTGTCCAATGGGCCCTTGGGACGGAAGACAGCGGCCCCCTCGAAATCGAACCGCCCCTGACAGGCGAGTATCCCGATCTGACCTTCAAGTACCCCGGTGGCGTCCCCGTTCACGTCGTGGAGAAACGTCTCGACGCAACGAAGCACGTGCTGCCCAGGGGTTGGGACGAATTGACGTCGATCCAGAACTTCGGCGGTGTCTTCGTGGGCGAGCGAGGTTGGATCCACGTTGGCCGGAGCGGCTTCCTCGTCTCGAATCCGCCGGAACTTGTCGCCGGCGGGCCGGGCCCCTATGATCGCTTCGTCGCCCTCAAGCAGCACCACCGCAACTGGCTCGCGGCCATTCGCAACCGAGAGAAGCCCGCCTGCGACATTGCCGTGGGCTGCCAGGCGACCATCGCTGCCCATCTCGGCAGCATCGCCCTCTGGACCGGTCGAGCCCTCACCTGGGATCCGGTCGCCGAAGAGTTCCCCGGCGACGACGAAGCCAACCGCATGCGCCGTCGCGCCCTGAGCAGCCCCTGGTACGTGTGACCCACAACCTCACGCCGATCGAATCCGCCACGGAGAAACACGGCAATGTTCCGTCTTCCACTCGTCTCCATCGCCATCCTGACGACCGCTTCATTGCTGTGCCTTTCAAACGCAACAGCGGCGCAAGAGCCATCGGCGCCAACGGCGGAAAGGGATCGCCTCGCCGCCGTGCTGGCTTCCAACGCCCCTTACATGGAGAAGCTTGCGACCTGTTCGCGTCTTGCCGTGATCGGTGACGCCAGTTCGGTTGCCCCATTGGCGCCGCTGCTTGTCGATGAAAAGCTCTCGCACGCGGCTCGGATCGGATTGGAGGCCATTTCGGCCCCGTCTGCCGCCAAGGCGCTCCGCGACGCCCTGCCCAAGGTGAAAGGCCAATTGTTGATCGGCGTGATCCATTCCATTGGAGCCCGACGCGACGAAGACGCGGTTCTGGCCTTGGCTGGCTTCCTCGATGATCCCGATCCGCAGATCATCTCCGCGGCAGCCAGGGCGTTGGGAAGAATCGGCTCGAACGAAGCCGCCCGCTCGCTGGAGAAGGCGTTGCCAGCCGCTCCCGAGGCCGTGCAGTTTGCCATCGCCGACGCCATGCTCACCTGCGCCGAGGCCGCCGCAGCACGAGGAGAAACGCCCCGGGCAGCCGAACTCTACCTGCAACTTCGCGCGGACGACCTGCCCCCGCGAATTCAGCTGGCCGCAACTCGCGGCACAATTCTCCTGCATGGAAACGACGGAATCCGCGTGCTTGCGAAGCAACTTGACTCACCGGATGACGCCCCTTTTGCGGCTGCCGTCGCAATAAGTCGGGAAATCTCCTCGGGCGCGATTACGAAGCTCATGACCGATCGACTGCCCAGCCTGGCGCCGGATCGCCAAGTCCTGGTTCTCCGTGCGATTGGCGCCCGCGGCGACGTGGCTGCCTGCCCCGCCGCGCTCAAGATCGCGGAAAGCCCGCATCGCCAGGTCCGCCTGGCCGCCATCGACGCCTTGGCGACTCTGGGCGACGCCTCGACGGTTTCCGTCCTCGTGAAAGCGGCCGCTGACTCCGATCCCGACCTTGCCACGGCCGCCTTGTCCGCCCTTGCGGCCCTCACCGATCCAAAGGTCGATGGGCTCGTGGCAGACATGATCGGTGCCGACGACGCAGCGACGCAGCGCATTGCGGTGGAACTCGCGGGCCGGCGTCAGATCGTTTCGGCCGTTCCGGCCCTGATGAAGACGCTCGACAGCCCCGATGAAACGATTCGGCTCGCGGCAATCGTATCGCTCGGCAACACGATCGGCCCGGAGCAGTTGCCGCTCCTCACCGAACGCCTTTTGAAATCCGCCAGCGACAAACAGCGAGTTGCCGTGCAGGAGGCCCTGAAGGTGGCATGCTTGAGGGCCGTCGACAAAGCGAGCTGCGCCGAGACCCTCGTCGCATGCCTGCCCCAGGCATCAAAAGACACGCGGTGCTTCCTGCTCGAATTGTTGGGCACGGTCGGCACACCGGCATCCCTCGAGGCAGTATCTCAGGCTGCTCTCGACGAAGACGAGACGATCGAGGACGCGGCCACCCGCGTTCTCGGCGAATGGCTCACGCCCGAGGCAGCCCCCGCTCTGCTGCAAATCGCCAGGGAAGCCGCTCACGAGAAGTACCGCATCCGTGCCCTGCGCGGAGCGATCCGGATTCTCCGGCAAATGGACATCCCCGATCCCCAACGCCTCGCCATGTGCCGCGAAGCGATGCTACTGGCGCAGCGCGACGAGGAACGAGCGCTCGTCGTGGAAGCCCTCGGACGCATTCCGTCTGCCGAAGCCCTCGCCGAGGTCGTCCCCTGCCTGCAGGCGAAAGTCCTGAAGACGCCCGCTTGCCGAGCCATCGTGGCGATTGGCGAGAAGATCGTCTCCCGTAACCCGTCAGAAGTCCGCGAGGCGTCGCGAAAGGCACTCGCGGCCACGACCGACGCGGAGCTGGTTCGCCGTGCGAAAGCGTTGGCAGCTCAGACCGAACCCCAGTGATCTTCCATGTCGCAAGTCCTCCTCGTCAACATGCCGCTCTTCAATCTGCGTTGGCCCAATCTGGGGCCGAGCCTGCTCAAGGCCCAGCTCACGCGCCGCGGCATCGCCTGCGAGATGGCCTACCTCAACTACGATTTCGCCGAGCGCATCGGCGAAGAAGTCTACACCTGGCTGGCCGACTCCTTCGCCTTCGTTCTCGGAGGAGAACGGCTCTTCGCTCGGCACTACTTCGGCGACCGCTTGCCCTCGGACGACGTCTATTGGAACGAAGTCCTTCTGGCCACCGACCCCGGACTCACCGAGGAAGACCGACGCGACTACGAAGCGACGGCCGCGACCGTGACGCCCTTCCTCGATCATTGTGAACGAGCCTTCGATTGGTCTCGCTTTGCCGTCGTCGGCTTCGCGGCCTCCTTTCAACAAACCATGGCCTCCGTATGCCTGGCTCGCCGGATCAAGGCACGCTTTCCCAACGTGCAGATCGTCTTCGGCGGCGCTGCCTGCGAAGGCGTGATGGGGGTCGAGATGCTCACCCAGTTCCCGGAAATCGACTACGTCTGCACCGGCGAAGCGGACGACGCCTTTCCCGCCCTCGTCGAGGCCCTTCTCGCCGGCAAGACAGCGTCCATGCCCCTCGGCGTCATCGACCGTCCGATGCTCGCCTCGGGACAAACCGAACCGGCCGATCCCTGCAGCTTCCTGACCACCCAACTCGACACGCTGCCCTACCCGGACTTCGACGACTATTTTGCCAGGGCCTCGCGATCGTCACTCCGCCAGCAGGTCCACTCGCTTCTCTTCTTCGAGACATCGCGCGGCTGTTGGTGGGGTCAGAAACATCATTGCGCCTTCTGCGGGCTCAATGGCGGCACACTCACCTACCGCAGCAAGTCCGCCCGCAGGGCCGTCGACGAACTCCGCTACCTGGTCCAGCGTCACGGCGTCCACCAGGCCTGCTCGGCCGATAACATCCTCGACCATCGCTATTTCAACACTTTTCTCCCCATGCTCCGCGAGGAAGATCTGGATCTGGCCTTTGTCTTCGAAATGAAGACCAACATGACCCGTCGCCACGTGACCGCCTTGCTTGACGCAGGGATGGGGGCGGCCCAGTTGGGGATTGAGACGTTCATCACCCCCGTCCTCAGGCGGATCGGAAAAGGCGCCACGGCCGTCCAGAACCTGCAGACCCTGAAGTGGCTTTCCGAGCCGGGCATCGAAGTCAAGTGGAACGTCCTCTACGGCTTTCCCGGCGAAGATCCGGCCGACTACGACGCCCTGGCCGAACTGATCCCATCCCTCGTCCACATGGCGCCGCCCCTGGCGGTGGGAAAAGTCCGCATGGACCGTTTTGCACCGTTTTTCGAAGATCCACAGGCCTGGGGCATGACGAACCCCCGTCCCTATCGTGCCTTCCAGTGCGTTTATCCCTTCCAGCCTCAGTCCCTTTCCCGGCTTGCCTACTATTTCGACTACGACTACATCGATGGCCGCGACCCCGCCGAGTACACTGCCGGGGCTCGGACCGAGATCGAGAAATGGCAACAGATCGCCGGCACGGTCACGCTCCGGCAATTTGACCGTGGCGACGGCGTCACCCTCCTTACGGACACTCGCCCTTGCGCCACCGAATTCCAGCATCGCCTGTCCGGCTGGCGTCGGGGTCTGTACCACTATTGCGATACGGGCCGCTCCCTCAAGACGCTCCTTACCGCGTCCGCGGACTGGGCGGGCGGAGAGCCCGTCAGCGAGACGCAGGTCGGCCGCCAGTTGGAGACCTGGCTTGCGCAGCGACTTATGGCGCACCTCGATGACCGCTACCTGAGCCTGGCGTTTCGCTCCGAGGAGGAAGGGCGCCAAGAAAAGGGCTCGGGCGAGCCCGCCGCAACGGCAGGCTCGCCCGAGCCTATGTGAAAGCGTGCGTGGCTTTCCCGTCAGTTCCACATGGAATCCAAGGCCAGATTCACTCGGAAGGTCGACAGGATCGTGTTCATGACCACCTCGCTGGGACGATATTCGAGAACGATGAAGTCGTTCGGCTCAATCAGGATTCGCTGGTGCGGATCGGAGAGCGATTGGCGGAGATCGATCTCAATGGTTTGTTGACGGCCGTCCACAACCCGCATGACGAGCGCCCGCGTGGGCGGGAAGATCGAGCCCACCCCGCTGCCGAAGCCGTCGATATTGGCTCCGCCGGCAGCCGCGGCGATCGATCCGCCGGCCATGGCCATGGCGCCGAGGACGTCCAGGTCATAGTCGCGAGGAATCGGGTGCTGGCCGCCTTTGAGGAGGCCGCCCGTGTAGAACACTTCCGCATCACGTGATTGGATGAAGACGATATCGCCTTCACCGAGAATAATGTCTTCCTGACGCAGTTTCTGCGGCGTCTTACCCGGATTGACTCTCAGAGGAATCCGGATCACGTTCTCGGGATCCTTCGACTTGTTGTCGGAAACCCGAATATACGAATCGATGTCGTCGAGGATCGGAGCAAGATCCTGGGCTTCGTCAAAACTCCCCCGAAGGACGATCAACTCGTTCTTCGCGTTGACGCCCGGCAGGCCTCCGCTTTCGCCGAGAGCATGGAGCACGTCGTTCTCGTAGGCTCGAAGCTCGACAGCCCTGGCCGCCCCCGTTCGGTCACTGCCGATCACGAACTCGCCGTCCGACGTTTCCCGCGGTCGAATCGAGGATTCGATATCTTCTCGAATCACGAGCACCTTGTAGGTTCTCGGTTTCATCAAAGTGAGAATGATACGATCGGCCCCCGGTCGCAACAACTTGTTCTTTACCACGTAGGCCTCGCGAATCGCATCTTCCAGTTGGGCAATGGTCAGCCCCTCGGCCATGATCGGCGCGACAAGAGGCAGGGAAAGAGTGCCGTCCTCCCGAATCCGGATCGGATAACCAATCGCGGCCGGAATATCCGCCCAGTCCGACTGGATGATCGGCAACATCTCCGATCGGTCGCTGTCCTTCGAATTGGACCCGGCCAACACGCCTTCGATATAGATGCCGAGGATGTCGCCCGGCCCGAGCATGTACACGGGCGGGGGATCCTGGCGCAGACGCACCAAGTTGATCGGCGCCAATTCGCTCCGCGGCCCTCCGTACATGCCGTTCGCGAAGCAATACGGCGAGACGGTTTCGCGCCGACTGATACTTGTGCAACCGCTGGCGCCAATGGCGATCAGCATGAAGAATACGACGATGGCTGCCGGACGCTGACTCCTCGTCATCATCCCTTCCCCCCAAAAAAGTTGCCGTAACATTTCAGCGAAATGAGTAGGTCGGTAAGGTTGGCAAGTGGTAAAAACCCGGTGATCCGCTCTCCTTGGACCCTCTTGCGACCGCAGCCCATACTCCTCTGATAGCTGAACCGATACAAATTGCTCTTTCTCAAGCTCCGCTGGATCGCGAGGCTCCTGGAATCGTGCCTGGACTTGGATGGTTCCCGCTCCCAGCCCGCTCAATCGTGTCATCTGGACTATCCGATTTCTTCGTGCGAGGCCTCACACCTGTTACCGTCGGAATAATCCTACTAATCGGATCGTCCGGAACCGCGAGGTGGCTCCAACAGAAATCTGGGGGGCAATCGAAATTCCGCCTGAAAATCCCCCCAAAGGTACATCTCCCCCCTCCTTCCCCCCGATTTCCGCCCAATTTGGACTAAAGAAGTGGCCTTTGGATCGCGTCGGAAACGTGGTCGCTATCCCCGATCTGCCGAAACACGCTGGCACATGAACCACCATATAGCGTCCCCTGCCATATTCAAGGTAATCCACGCCACTCCAACCACGGCGTCAATGTGGTTCGTCGAACAATTGTCCGCACGGTGATTCGCAAGCGGTCCGAAATCCCGATCGCCGGCTCCGTTTAGAACCAAATCCAATTTGTGTCGCAGCTTTATCCCCACTCAGCGGTGTTTGCCGCAAGAAACACCCCATCTGTTGCGCCGCCACCCGTTGGCCCGGCATATTGACAGAAATGAACAAGGTAGTATGTTACAACGCACATCAGAATCTTATGGGTGCTTCTAACGGTGCCTGGCCACCTCATCCCCGGACCATTGCCACGTAGAAGCATCCGCCCCGTTGTAGGGTATTCTTCGGATCATATCCCGAGTTCATCGATTGCGTCAGAACGTCGTTTCAGCGACGGGCTGCGTGCCCTTCGAGCAACCGCGATGACCGGCGGGGGCCTTATCGCCGCCCCATGCCGACGAGCAAGTCGCCATCGGGAGAAACTTGTCATGCCCCAACGCCCCTCTCGCAAGTCTCGTCGACACGTTTCTGGACGCACCGTGGCTCAACCGACGGGGCGTCGCATGAGACTTGAATCTCTGGAAGAGCGCCAACTGCTTGACTCAACAGGACTATCCGGAGAAACCATGTCCCCTTATTGGGGTGAGGATTCCGCGGTCACCTCATCCTGGGAATCGCCCGCAGAACGCCTCTTCGCCCTTCGCGTCGAGGACAACGTCGGAAGAATTTACGAGGTCGACCCGGAATCGGCTACGGAACTCGGGAGTTTCCCCGCACCACAGTCCATCGAGGTTTCCGGTTACCAAGGCCTGGCCTTGGCCAGCGAGAGCCTGTTCTTTATCGACGGCAGCGGAACAGGTCCGCACACATTGTACGAACTGGACACCGTCACGGGAACAGTCATCGACGCTGACCTGGTGGGCGACACAGACTCCGCTGCCGTGTCCGGCTTGGCGTATCTGAATGGGCTTATCTATCTGGGGTGTGCCGCGGACCAGACCCTCTTGGCATGGGATCCGGACTCGGATCAAGAAGTTGCCACCCTTCAGGTCGACTTTGTCATTGGCGGAGGTCTCACGGGGGCATGTGACCTGAACGTCTTGTTCGACTCGAATCGCTACGGAGACCTCGTGTCGATCTCACCGGAAGATGGCTCCCTGCTCGCCCACTTCGAGACGGGCTACTCCATGTCGGGAGGCTTGGCCTACGTAGACGGCAAACTGCTGGGGGGCAATTACAGCGATGGGACCGTCTACCAAATCGATCCAACGACCGGCGAGGTTTCCGGGGCTTTTTCGGTTCCCGGTTCCGGAAAACTGAGCGCCCTGGCGGGAGATGGAGCGACTCCGGCACTCGGAGAAATAACTGGCACAATCTGGAACGATCTGAACGGCGATGGCCGAGGCGATGCCGACGAGCCGGGCCTCGAGGGATGGATTGCCTATCTCGACGTGAACGAGAACGGCTCGCGGGACACGGAAGAAGCCTACGCCGTGACCGACGCCAACGGGGCCTACACAATCACCGAGGTTTCCCCCGGAACCTATGCTGTGGCCGAAGAACTCGATTCCGGCTGGACTCAGACCAGTCCCGGTTCGACTCCCTCAGAGGGACGAGTATTTGCTCTCTGGTCGGATGAAACGAGCGAAGTTGCGACGATTGTCGAATTGGATCCCGAGGACGGCGAAATCATCCATAGCTTCTATGCGCCGAGCACGCTGAGTCGGGCGGGGATCCAGGGACTGGCCGTCGGCCCCGATCGACTCTACTACGTCGAAGGCGATTCGATGCTCCTGTGTGAATTGGATCTCGATACGGGAGCGGTGATCGATTCCCACGTTCTCTCGCCCAGCCATGATGAGGCAATTTCCGGACTCGCCTATCTTGCCGGCACGCTCTATCTCGTACAGCATGGGGACGATCGTCTCCTGGCCTGGGATCCGGACAGCGAAACGCTCACCGACATCGCGACCCTGTCGGAAATCGATTTGGGCGGCAGCCTGACGGGGTGTTCGGATGAGGGGCTGCTTTTCTGCGGCAATGGGAATGGGGACATCTACGGCATCGATCCGGCAACCGGAACGGTCGAACGCTCCTTCGCAACCGGCCTCGGGCAGATTCGAGGCGGAATGGCCAGCCTTGATGGCGAATTGATCGTGGGGACGTTTTCCGATTCCGAAACGGCCTACCGAGTCGACCCGCTTTCCGGAGAGGTTCTGGGAACGTTCGTTCTCGGCGGAACGGAATTCGGCCTTCTGGCAGGCTTGGGAGGTGACGGGGCCGTGGGAACGACCGATTCCACTCCCCGTTTCGTTTCCGTAGCTCAGGGGCAAATCATCGACGACTGCAACTTCGGGAACATGATCGCCAGCGTCTCCGCCGTCTTCAACGGAACGGACGGAGACGACGTGTTCATCGTAACGGCGTCGACAACCGGGCATGTCGTGTCTGTCAACGGGACCTCTCAGGTTCTCGATCCTACCCGGATTTCGGAGATCCATATCGACGGATTGGAGGGTAACGACCGCATTACAATCGTCGGCACCGATCAAGATGAAACGGCCTTCGTGAGTTCCGATTCGACGGACGTACTCGGCCAGACCTACGAAATCCACGCGACCCGCATCGAGCACGTGACCCTTGAGGCGAGGGCGGGAAGCGATTGCGTTACCGTGACTGGCTCCGCCGGCAGCAACCGCCTCTTCAGCTACGCCGATTCCACCCGACTCTCCGACATTCCCAGAACCTTCTCGTATCAGGTCAACGACTTTGAAACCGTGACCGTCGACTCCTCTGCGGGTGCGAACGACTACGCGTTCCTCTACGACAGCGAGGAAAACGACGTTCTCACCGCGAGCCCGGATGGAGTCGAGTTGAACCGGGAGGACGAGTTGACGACGCGAGCGGCCGTGGGGTTCGAAAGAGTGTACGCCTACACCACGGCCGGCGGTAGCGACACGGCCTCGTTGACCGGGGCAGACGGGGCTCGAAACCGGCTCTACAGCTACGCCGACTACACCACCCTGACCGAGTCGGGGCGGTCGTTCTACTTCTACGCCCGGGGCTTCGATTCGGTCAGCGCCGATTCGCCCGGCAGCAGCGCCAGCTATGCGTATCTCTACGACAGCGCAGGCGACGATACTCTTGAAGCAACCCCCGATTCGGCCACGATGGACCGGGGGGGTTCCTATTTGGATGTGACGGCCTCCGGTTTCTCACGAGTCTACGCGTACGCCACCCGCGGCGGCAACGATTCCGCCGCCTTGACCGGATCGACAACCGGCGGGAACCGCTACCGGGGTTACCCCACCTACAGCACGTTGACCGACGTGGCTGGTTCCTTCTACCACCACGCCCGGGGGTTTGATTCGGTCGCGGCCAGGGGCTCCCAGTCCGACTCCTCCGGAGATTGTGCCTGGCTCTACGATTCCACCGGCGACGACATCCTGGCGGCGACCTTCCTCGAAAACGGCAAGTATCAGGACGCCTTGTTGAGCGACACTGCAGGGACCTACGAGAACCGGGTCTTGTACTTCGATCTCGTTTACGCCCGATCGTTCGACACGGATACCAACGACACGATGGAGGCAGACGACGAGACCCTGGCATTCCGTTTGATCCTATGGGGAACCTGGTAACGGGCATGCGTGAGCCCCAACTTGCCGGGGCGATACCCCCGCGTCCCAACCCCCCACACACCCAGCAAGAGGGAGTTTTGGCCCTCCTCAACATCAGGGACATGGGGATCGTTCTTTGTTCTTTTGTTGACAGAAGCCGCTCTGGGTGAAATATTGACAAGCGGGGGGAAAGGGCATAACTCTTCTAATCCAAGGAACATCGATCGATGAACGCCCCATTCTGGAGCGTGCGGGGGAGTCGTACACGACAAACGAGAACAAACCGACCACGGAGTCAGGCAGGTTCGTCGCAACGAGGATCTGGACTCCCCTTGCGTTTCGAGTCACTGGAGGAACGGACCCTTCTCGCCACGGGCATGATCGATTTGGGGCCCTCCGACAATGTGGCCTTGGACCAGCCGCGCGTCGCCGTGGAAGTGCTAACGCCCCTGGTAGACGACCCCGACTACTACGACACGGGCGACTGGGGGAGCGTCGGCCCTAGCATCTTCAACACCCTGCTTCTCGACACGGGCGCCAACGGCGTGTTGCTTATGGCAACCGCCGTCGACGACTTGTCCCAGGCCCCCTACGAGTACGAGACTCAAGGTGTGTTCCTCGAAGCGGGGGTTGCGGGCGACCATCTGATGGACATCTCCGTACCGTATCGATTCGATTTCGCAGGAACCGACGGAGTTCGCAGCACCCTTTTCGATGCTCGACTCCTCTCCGACTCGGAGAACGACTTCTCGATTTTTGGTCCCTGGGGGTTGGCAGGAATGCCGACGATGGTCAATCGCGTCACGACCTTGGACATGAGTGTCTGGTCGACCACCGCCGAAAATCCCGAATTGTTCATGGGCGTTGATTTTTCGGACGACCTGCCGGAGGACAATGGGCACCGCTATTCTGTGGCCGTGGACAACCGCGTTCAATTCGACCCGGAGGACCAGACGGTTTCAGGCGAGTCGCCTGTCTGGGGCGACATCCCGTTCTTGACGGCAATTCCCACAAGCAACGGCGTGGGACTGGAAGGGAACTTCCTTCTCGATACGGGCGCCCAACTCAGCGTGATTTCTGAGGATATGGCATTCTCCCTTGGGCTTGACGTGAGTGGAGACGGTTCCTTTGACGACGAAGCGATCCGCTTCGAAACGGTCGGCGGCGTGGGGGGAACCGTGACCGCACCCGTTTTGTATCTCGACGAGGTCCGCGTCCCAACCGAGGAAGGTGTCGACCTCGTCTGGACCGATTTGCAGTGGCTCGTGTTGGACATTTCCGTTCCGGGCGAAACGGCAACCCTCGACGGGGTGTTCGGCTGCGACCTGCTCACCAGCGGCTGGGTCGAAGCCTATTTTGATGGCGCTGAAGACGGCTATTTTCAGCAGGTTCATTTCGACTTTCGGGAAATGGAAACCAACGGCACCGGGGCGATCTACTTCGACCTGACCCCCGCGGTGGACGTGGTCATCCCACCGGGCCCGGGTATGCGCATCCTGGAAACGCTGGGTTACACCCAGGTGGCGGAGAACGGCTCCGAGGACTATCTCCGCCTCGTTCTTACGGCCGAACCGGCGGACGACGTAACCGTGACCTTCGCCGCCAGAAGTGCAACGACCTCGCCGACCGATGCCCAGATAACCGTCGTCGATGATGAGTCCGGAGCCCTCGAGATCACGTTCACTCCCAGCGACTGGAATATTCCCAAGTTGCTTCGAGTCGATGCCATTGATGACGCCGTCGCGGAGGGAACCGAATCGGATTGGATCGACTTCACGGTCACCAGCGTCGGCGATCCCGATTACAACGGGCTCGTGGTGCCTGCCGCGGAAGTCGAGATCCTGGACGACGATCTCTCGATCCTCGTTTTCGGAGAAACGGACGACTCGACGATCGTCACGGAGAGCGGGACCTACGACACCTACACGGTGGCGTTGGAAAGCGCCCCTTCCTATCAAGTGTGGGTCGAACTTTCCAACTCGGCCGGCCAGGTCCTCGCTTACGATCCGACCCAGGCCGAGGAATTGAACAACGCCCTGTTCTTCGACAGCACCAACTGGGACGTTCCGCAAACGGTGCGGGTCGAAGCAATCGATGACGAACTCGAAGAGGGCCCGCACCACACTCACGTCACCCATCAAATCTACGACGTCCACTCGGATTATAGTTACACGGATCTCGGGATCGCCTTGTTCCGAGTCGACATTGAGGACAACGACGTCGGTTCCGTTGTGATTGTGGAATCGGGAAGTTCCACGGAGATCAGCGAAGAAGGACAGACCGACACCTACACGATCGTTCTGAACGAAGCGCCCACGGACACTGTCCGCATCGACCTCTCGACGCCCGACGGCCAGTTGACCGCGGTTGACAACGCCCAGCCGCTGAACACCTACGTCGAATTCACGACGGAAAACTGGTCGACGCCGCAGACGGTGCGTGTGGCTTCAATCGACGACTTCGTGGATGAAGGCGACCACGCGGCCCGGGTCGTTCACACGGTGACAAGCAACGACGCCCGCTTCGATGGGCTGACCGTGTCGCCCGTTGCCGCGCAGATCGCGGACAACGATACGGCCGGACTCCAGTTGACAGAATCAGACGGTTCGACCAGGCTGCAGAAAGGAAACGGAGCCGACACCTATGAGATTGTCCTGACGAGCCAACCCACGGCCGACGTTCGAATCGAGTTTGGTGACGGGAACGGCCAATTGCACGCGGTTGACAACGCCCATCGCAATAATGGCTATATTGATTTCACTCCGGACAATTGGGATGTCGCCCAAACCGTCCGGGTAGCGGGAGGCTCGGGAGGATTCCAACACGGGACTGCCGAGGTGGTCCTCACCCACGAATTGCTGAGCACCGACGACAACTATCGTGGGACCTATGATCTGATTGTAGAGATCGTGGGCGATCCGCTCGTGGGCACGACCGGCGACGACGTCATTGCGGTCGTCGTGAGCGGCACGGAGTATGTGATCACGATCAACGGGGAAGCCACCGTCCTGGATGCGGCGACGGTGACGTCCATCGACATCGACGCTTTGGACGGCAACGACCGCATTACGATTGTCGGCACGGATGAAAACGAAACGGCCACCGTCAGTCCCAGTTCGGCGGACCTGCTCGGCCAGACCTACGAAATTCATGCGACTAGCGTGGAGTATGTGACCCTTGAGGCCGGCGTGGGAAGCGATACGGTTACGCTGACCGGCTCTGCCGGCAGCAACCGCCTCTTCAGCTACGCCGATTCCACCCGGCTCTCCGACATTCCCAGAACCTTCTCGTATCAGGTCGCCGACTTTGAAACCGTGAGCGTCGACTCCTCTGCGGGCACGAACGACTACGCCTTCCTCTACGACAGCGCGGAGAACGACATTCTGACCGCGACGCCGGACGGGACCGAGTTGAACCGCGAAGACGGAGCAACGACAAGAACGGCGACGGGTTTCGAGAAGGTCTACGCCTACGCCACGGCCGGCGGGAGCGACACGGCCTCGCTGACCGGCGCCGACGGAGCTCGAAACCGGCTCTACAGCTACGCCAACTACACCACCCTGACCGAGTCGGCCAGATCGTTCTACTTCTACGCTCGGGGGTTCGACTCGGTCAGCGCCCACTCGCCCGGCAGCAGCGCCAGCTATGCCTATCTCTACGACAGCGCGGGGGACGACACTCTCGAAGCAACCCCCGACTCGGCCACCATGGACCGGGGGGCTTTGTATTCAGATGTGACAGCCACCGGTTTCGCGCGAGTCTACGCCTACGCCACCCGCGGCGGCGACGATTCCGCCGCCTTGACCGGGTCGGCATCGGGAGGAAACCGCTATCGGGGTTACCCCACCTATAGCACGCTGACCGATGCGAGCAGATCCTTCTACCACTACGCCCGAGGATTCGATTCGGTCGCGGCCACGGGGTCCCAATCCGACTCCTCGGGGGATCGTGCCTGGCTCTACGATTCCAGCGGCGACGACACCCTGGCAGCGGCCGTCCTCGAAAACGGCAAGTATCAGGGGGCGACGTTGAGTGACAATGCCGGAACCTACGAGAACCAGATCCTCTATTTCGATCTCGTCTATGCCCGCTCGTCGGACCGCAATACCAACGATGTGATCGACCTGGACGAGGAACTCCTGGCTTACGATCTGCTTGAATCCGGCACGTGGTAGCAGCCTGTTATTGCCAAGCCAGATTGACACTATTCTCGTTGGTTGACGGGGAAAAACATCCCGGGTATTCTTGACGCGGTTTCTGTGGGCAGAAACCGTTGTCGTCCGGTGGCGCCCTCGTGGGGGCATGGTCGCGGTGGCAATCGTTCTTGTCAGGGGTCGTTTTCGCGACCGGCTTGCTTTTGGGGTATTCACGATGATGAGAGCTATTTTTCGGCGGTTCTTCTTCCACGAAAGTCCTCCCCAGTCCACGCGTGATTTGTCTCCGCGTCGCGCAGGCGGCAACCGGGCCCGCTCGTTGCGGATCGAGTCCCTGGAAGATCGGGCCCTGCTAAGCGTTGTCAGTGGCGAAGCGTTGGAAAGCGGGGAAGTGGCCATCGGAATTGCCGACAGTCCTTCTACCCCTCCCGCCGAAGTTCTCAGCAGCATGAGCGTTGCCGCAGATGCGCCGGCATCCGCCGTCATTCTCAGCGAGGTGCCCACTTCCTATTGGACCTACGGTTGCGGGGCCACGGCGGTGGGGATGCTGTTCGGCTATTACGATCGCGTCGGATACGACAACATGTACACTGGCCCGACGAACGGCGGCGTGGCGCCACTCGTCAATCTTGGGCAGGCCAGCGATCCGGACAATCCGATTGAAGGCTCGTGTTCCCTGATCGCCACGATGAACGGCTTCGACGGACGAACGACGCCCGGCCATGTCGACGATTATTGGATTGCCAGCGGCAGCGGCGGCCCCGATCCTTGGGAGGCCACGGGCGTTGAGCACGTCCAAGAGGGCTGCGTTGCCGATTTCATTGGCACAAACCAATGGAAATGGGACACGGACAAGGACGGCACGATCAACGCGAACAATGACGGAGTCACCCGGTACTACTACGCCACGAACGGGTCCAAGTACTACGACCCGATCCAATCGGAGGCCCTTCTTGGCCCCCGAGTGGCGCTCTGTCACGGCATGCGGTTGTTTGCCGAAAGCCGCGGGTATTTCGTTGCCGAGAACTACAATCAACTGACCGACAACCAAAACAGCAACGGCTTCACTTTCCAGGAATACATGGCGGAGATCGACGCCGGCTGTCCCGTAATCGTTCACACCTACGGCCACATGATGACCGGAGTGGGCTACGACGAAGCGACCCAGACCGTGTATCTCCACAATACTTGGGGTAACACGCTGGCAAGCATGACCTGGGGCGGCTCCTATTCCGGGGCGGCGATGCGAATGGTCACGGTCATTCACCTTGAATCGCCGGATCCGCAGTACGACTGGGGTGACGCCCCCGACCCGGCTTATCCCACGCTCGCGTTGTCGGGCGGCGCGTCCCACCAGATCCTGCCAACCGGGCCTTTCCTCGGAGCCACGGCCGACGCCGAAGCGGACGGCCTGGCAAGCGACGACCTCGACGGGAGCGACGACGAAGACGGCGTGCGTTTCACGACGGACCTCGTGGCCGGCGGAACGGCAGGTGTGAGCCTGCTCGCCAGCGGCGACGGCCTCGTCAGCGCCTGGGTCGATTTCAACGACGACGGCGACTGGGACGATCCCGGCGAGGAAATTCTCTCCGATGTTCCCGTGACCCAGGGAGCAACCGCCTACACCTTCCAGGTACCAAGCGACGCCGTGGCTACGGAGGAAACCTACGCGCGATTCCGAATCAGCACGGCCGGCGGATTGAGCCCCGTCGGCGCCGCCGACGACGGCGAGGTGGAAGACTATGCCGTTTCGATTTCCGACCAACTGGGCACGATCGAGGGCTTCCATTGGCTCGACGAGGATTCGGACGGGGTGTACGACCCGGAAGAACCGGGACTGGCGCACGTGCAGATGTATCTCGACGCCAACGACAACGGCGTATGGGACGCGGGCGAGCAAACCACCACCACCGGAAGCGACGGCAGCTACCAGTTCACCGACGTGGCCCCAGGAGTTCAGATCGTTCGCCAAGTTGCCGTGGCGGGTATGACTCTTACCTCGCCGGGAATCGACCCGGGAGTCTACGTAGGTACAGCCTACATTTCCGGGACAAACACCGTTGAGGTGACCACGATCGACCCCGTGACCGGACAGGTAACGCGATCGGGAGTAACGCTCAACGTGAAACTCTACGCCATGGTCACAACCAACGACGGGCGGATCTTCGGGATCAGCAGCTACACCGACTGCTTCTACGAAGTCGATCCGGCCACGATGCAGTTGGAACTCGTTGGAGCGACGGGATACCAACTCCACCAGGGCATGGCCTACGACCCCCAGACCGACACCATCTATGGCGTGGGAACCGACGGGAACAGCAACCGGAAGTACCTCCTCGTGTTCGATCGCGAAACGGGGCTGCCTGTTCCACTCGACGACGGCAGCTCCATCGTCTCCGGCGTTGCCAGTGCCGCCTGGGACGAGACGAACCAGCGGGTCCTCGTGTTCTACAACGGTTCCGACCAGTTCTTCGCCTACGACACCGCGGGCAGGGCCACCTACCTGTCCACGACCAGCGTCGCCATCGAAGGCCGCTCCTTGGCCTGGAACGGCACCAGCGCCGTCATGCAGGCATTCAACGCCAACGGAAACCTGTCACTGCTCTTCTTCGATCCCGAAACGGGGGCCGAAAACGCATCGCGTCTTACGCTTTCGGAATCAACTGCCATGGAGAGCTTGCAGTACCTTCCGGGCACATCCTACGGACACCGCGTTTACGTGGAGGCGGGCGAAACGGAGAGCGGGCTCGATTTCGGCACCTTCTGCGAACTCGATTTTGGCGACGCGCCTTCGCCGTATCCAACCCTTCTGGCGGATGACGGGGCGTGGCATCTGGCCACCGGTCCGACCCTCGGCGCGTTGCGGGACACCGAGGCTGACGGCTGCCCCGACGCACTTGCGGCCGGAGACGACGCCAACCTTGGGGACGATGAAGACGGAATCGTGGCCCTTTCGGATCTTGCTCCTGGCCTTCGCGACGCCTCCATCGACGTGCAAGTCTCCGAAACGTCCTACCTCAACGCCTGGATCGACTTCAACGCCGACGGTGACTGGGCCGACCCGGGCGAACAGATTGCCGTCGATCTACCCATGACCGCAGGGATCAACCAGGTGATGTTCGACGTGCCCCCGTCGGCCCTTCCCGGTGGAACCTATGCCCGATTCCGCCTGACCAGCTACGATACGGGGGCCGCCCTCGCTCCGAGCGGCGCCGCCGACGATGGCGAGGTGGAGGACTATTGCTTCACGATCGACGACGCGTTCTACCTCTATAGCGAATCGGAAGGCGACGATGCGATTCGTGTCATTCTCGGTACGATTGGCGGGGCCTTCCACGAGGTTAACATCGGCGGTACGGTCACTACCTACGACCCGACCCTCGTCCGCGAGTTCTACCTTGACGGGGCGGAAGGCTGCGATCACATCACGATCATCGGTACCGGACAGAATGAGAGCGTTGTCCTGACGCCCGGCTCAGCAGATGTGATCGGTCCGGATTACGAATTCCATGCGACCAATGTTGAACATATTACCGTCGACGCAAGAGCAGGCAGCGACGAGGTCGAACTGACCGGCTCTGCCGGCAGCAACCGCCTCTTCAGCTACGCCGATTCCACCCGCCTCTCCGACATTCCCAGGACCTTCTCGTATCAGGTTAACAACTTTGAAACCGTGAGCGTCGACTCCTCTGCGGGCACGAACGACTACGCCTTCCTCTACGACAGCGCGGAAAACGACATTCTGACCGCGACGCCGGACGGGGTCGAGTTGAACCGCGAAGACGGAACGACGACAAGAACGGCGACGGGTTTCGAGAAGGTCTACGCCTACGCCACGGCCGGCGGTAGCGACACGGCCTCGCTGACCGGCGCGGACGGGGCTCGAAACCGGCTCTACAGCTACGCCGACTACACCACCCTGACTGAGTCGGGCAGATCGTTCTACTTCTACGCCCGGGCGTTCGATTCGGTCAGCGCCGATTCGCCCGGCAGCAGCGTCAGCTATGCCTATCTCTACGACAGCGCGGGGGACGACACTCTCGAAGCAACCCCCGACTCGGCCACCATGGACCGGGGGGCTTTGTATTCAGATGTGACAGCCACCGGTTTCGCACGAGTCTACGCCTACGCCACCCGCGGCGGCGACGATTCCGCCGCCTTGACCGGATCGACAACTGGTGGAAACCGCTATCGGGGTTACCCTACCTATAGCACGCTGACCGATGCGAGCAGGTCGTTCTACCACTACGCCCGGGGATTCGATTCGGTCGCGGCCACGGGCTCCCAGTCCGACTCCTCCGGGGATCGTGCCTGGCTCTACGATTCCAGCGGCGACGACACCCTGGCGGCGGCCGTCCTCGAAAACGGCAAGTACCAGGGGGCGACGTTGAGTAGCAATACCGGAACCTACGAGAACCAGATTCTCTATTTCGATCTCGTTTATGCCCGCTCGTCGGACCGCAATACCAACGATGTAATCGACCTGGACGAAGAACTTCTGGCTTTCGACCTGCTTGAATCCGGCACGTGGTGATTCAGCCCGCTCGAGTATTTGTGCCGCCCCTGGCTGACAAAATCCTCGGCCAGGTACTTCGTGGCATCTCGCGACGCTATTCGGCCTGGAGCTACGGAGGGGGGGGAGACCCCCGGTTATTCCCGCTCACCTTGCAGAATGTGGCGACCTCGCCATTCTCGGAGTGACAGAAGCACGTTTGCAGCCGTTCCCAGGCGTTTTTTGCTTGAGAACCAGGCCTCTTCCCGCTATCTTGATGACGTGGGCGGTTATCAAGATGGGCTGGTGCGCCTTTGGGGAAAAAGGTCGTGTCGCGCTTGCCCTCTCGTCCTCCAGGTTGTCGCATTTCTTGATTGACGATTTGTAGCGCTGCGCCGTTTCTGCGGAAACAAGTTCCGGCTGCATGGAAGAGGACTGTTATGTTTGCTGGTCGATTCTCTCGTTCCGGTTCAAAGTGCGCTTCTCCCCGAGATTTGCGCACGGGCGGCAATACGAGAACAAAGACACCCGGTCGCCGCCCGCTGCGGGTTGAACCACTGGAAGATCGCCGTCTGCTATCGATCCCATCGGGCAAGGTCCTGTTTCTCGACAATGTGAACGCCTATGCGGAAGCGGCCGATTCGGCCTCGCTCGACCTGGGAGTGCCCGTCACCGCCAGTATCTCGGACATCTCGATCGAGGCGTCGTTTTACGTGCCCGACACGGCACGCGACGGAACGGAACAGCTCGTCTCCAAAGCCGGAGCCTACGAGTTGGCCGTCGAGTTCTACAACGGTGCTGCCGACTACGTTTCCTTCTCCGTCGTGGACCCCGTTGCCGGGACCGTAAGCGTGACCGGTACCCAGGAGTTTGCCGCTGGTTGGCACAGCGTCATGGCTGTGTTCACCCAAACGACGGCAGGGGACTATTTGGTGGTTGTGGTCGATGAGGAGATCCTCGCCGTTTCGCCGGCCCTGGACTTCACTGCGGGCGTAGCCGACTCGTCCTCGCCCGTCGTGGTGGGAGCTTTTAGCGAACCGGTTGGCCCGATCATCGGTCGGGCCATCACACGGATCGACGAGGTGCGTCTGTCGAGAGTGGATCGCTACGATCCTGCCGCCTATCCCGAAGGTCCCTTCGAGACGGACAGCTACACCCAGGCCCTGTGGCATTTCGATGCCAGCATCGTCGATCCGCCCGCCTACACGGCCTTTCCCGACGATTCAGGCTACGACAATGTGCTGGTGAGCCAGGGTGGAGCCTACCTTGGCAGTCCGCTTGACGATCCGCTTGGCGTCTCGCGTCTCTTCGCTGTACCTTTCGATTCGAGCAGCCAGATTGTCGAACTGGATCCGGACGATGGATCGGAAATCAATCGCTTTGCCGCCCCGGAAACCGCGCTGCTCGGCCCCGAGGGGCTGGCCTACGACGGCGAGCACCTGTTCTTCCTGGCCGGCTACGGCTCGGACACCCTTTGGGAACTGGATCCCGACACGGGCGACGTGATCGACAACGATGCGATCTCCGCAGGCAGTGGGGGCTACGACGGCCTGGCTGCCTTGAACGGGAAGATCTACATCCTCGACTACTTTGCCAGTGACATCCTCGAGTTCGATCCCGGCACCGACACCGTGACCGCGATCCTGGACATCGATGGGCTGAATTCTGGTGTATCCCAGATCATGGGCGGGATCGCCGGGATTCAGGACCCGGCTGCGCTGGTCGTCACCGACAACGGCTATCAGAATGTTTTCGAGATCGATCCGACCACCGGCTTGGTCAGCAGTTCCTTTCCCACCGTAGGAGTGATTGGAGGAGTCGCCGTCCTCGACGGCGAGATTTACCTGGGGGCCCTCGACGGGACGTCCCGCATCGACGTGTTCTCGCGGGAGGGTGATTTTGAGCGGACGTTCTCCCTTCCCTATTTCGTGACGGCATTGGGCGGCGATGGTGTTGGCGGCCTATCGACGCGTGGTACGATCAGCGGAACCGTCTGGACCGACATGAACGGCAACGGGCTGCAGGATTCTGGCGAACCGGGCATGGCCGACGTGACGGTCTATCTTGACCTCAATGAAAACGGCCGTTTTGACAGCTACACCCTGGAACCGGATGATTACGAGCAGGGCGAGTTGCTCAACACCGTACTTCCTGAAGTGACGCTCTCGGCTCTCGGCACATCCGATGGGTATGTCTTCGCGATGGACGAGGGATATCCGTCGACCCGTGAGCACGTCTTTGCCAACCAGAGTTCGATGACTTGGTCGAGTTGGGGGCCTCAACTGCGAATGGACTTCACCGATCCGGTAGAGGTGGTTTCCATCGACTTCATCAGCTCAAATTCGAACGCCACAGGTCGCCTGGATGTCTACGACACCGCCGACAACCTGCTGGGCACTTTCACGACGGCCGGGCTGACCTACAGTGAGCGGGCCACAATGACCCAGTCTCGCCCAACGGCCGACATCGCCTACGCCATCGCCTATGGCGACAATTCCTATGGCCTGCTCGATCACCTCACCTTCGCCCATTTCAACGAGCCTTTCGTGGAGACGGATCAGGACGGCGCCTACACATTCGACCATCTGGAAGAGGGGAGCTACACGGTTTCCCAGGTTCTTCCGGCTGGCTGGGAGCAGACGACCCCCGCGGGCTCTCCCCCAGCGCCCTCTTCCAGCGGGCGGCTTTTCAGTCTCGGCACGAGCGGCACGGCGGCTACCATCTACGAACTCAGTCCGGCTGATGGAAGCGTCCTCAACAGTTTTCTGGCGCCGGAGTCGGTTTCCGTGGTCGGCTACCAGGGCTTGGCTTTGGGACCTGACAGCCTGTTCTTCCTCGATCGCTCCGACAACGATTCTCACACCTTGTGGGAACTCGACTTCGACACGGGAGCGGTCCTGGATAGCGACACGATGCCAGTGGGGTCGATCACCGGCCTGGCCTATCTGGACGGGCTCGTCTATGTGGATGACAATTCTGGTGCAACCGGTATTTCTGCGTGGGATCCCGTTGCCGACACGTTGGTCAGCCAATTCTCGGTGAACGCCAATCTTGGTGGCGGTTTGACAGGCGCGGCGGATCTCGGTCTGCTGTTCGCCAGCACTTGGGCCGGGGAGATCCTGGCGATCGCTCCAAGCGACGGAACCCTGGTGGGAACGCCGCTGACCCCGCTGGTTGACCTCCCGTGCGCCGGCCTGGCCTATCTCAACGGGCAGCTCATCGCCGCCAGCTACGGCCCAGGGGCGACAGCTCTCCAGATCGATCCGGAAGCCGGCACAATACTGGGCAGTTTCACGATTGGGGCAAGCGGGCTCCTTTCAGGACTGGCGGCCGACGGGATCGACGCAACGAACGTCCAACTTGCCTCCTACGTGGTTGAACTGGGAGCGGGCGAATCCATTAACGGCCTCGATTTCGGCAACTTCAGCGAATTGGATTTTGGCGACGCCCCTTCTCCCTATCCCACCCTGCTCGAGGACGGGGGGGCCGTCCATGCGGCTTCCGGACCCAGACTGGGCGCAACCCGCGATGCGGAAGTCGATGGCCAACCTGACGTGAATGCCGCGGGAGACAATGGCAACGGCTTGGACGATGAGGACGGCGTAGTCTTTTCCGTGCTCACCGCCTCAACAAGCAACACCACAAGCGCCAACATCCACGTCACTTTGCAGAACGCAGATGCGCTGGGCAACTACCTGGACGCCTGGATCGACTTCAACCAGGATGGGGATTGGGACGATGCGGGCGAGCAGGTCTTTACGTCCTTCGATCTAGGGCAATGTGATGCGAGGTGGTCGCTCTGGTTCGACATTCCGCAAGCGGTGGACGGCGCCGTCGCCTACGGCACCACTTACGCCCGCTTCCGCGTCAGTACGACAGGCGGGCTCTCTCCAACCGGGCTCGCTCTGGATGGCGAGGTAGAAGACTACCCGGTAACCATCACCTGGTTCGACTCGAGCGAGGTGTTGAATGCCAACGCTGATTCGGATACGGGAGACGACAGCCTGCCTCAAGTCATGGGAGATGGCTGGGGTAACTGGATTGCCGTTTGGGAATCGGGAGACAGCCTGGACGGAACGATCGGGACCGACTATGACATCCTCGTCGCCCGCTCCACCGATGCCGGGCTCACCTGGTCGTCGCCGGTCGCCCTGAATACGAACGCCGATCAGGATGCCGGCTCCGACATTACACCCACGATCGCGACGGACGACGCGGGAAACTGGGTGGTTGTGTGGAGTTCCTACGACACGCTCGACGGAACGCTCCGCCAGGACGGCGACATCTTCGTCTCCCGCTCGACCGACGCCGGCTTCACCTGGTCGGATCCCGTCGCCTTGAACACAAATGCCGCCACGGACACAGGCCACGACTTCTGGCCGCAGGTCAGCACCGACGGCAGCGGCAATTGGGTGACCGCGTGGCTCTCGACGGACAGCCTCGGCGGAACGATCGGCACGGATTGCGACATTCTTGTTTCCCGCTCCACCGACGCCGGCGCCACGTGGTCCGCCCCGGCGCCCCTGAACGCCAACGCGGATTCAGACACAGGAAACGACTACGCACCGCAGGTCGTCGCCGACGGCACGGGCCGCTGGCTTGCCTTGTGGGAATCGAACGACAGCCTGGACGGCGCCATCGGAACGGATCGCGATGTCCTCGTCGCAAGTTCCCTCGACGGAGGCCTTACCTGGAGCGATCCTGCACCGCTGAATTCCAACGCCGCTTCGGATTCCGGAGACGACAGTTGGCCTCGCCTGGCAACCGACGAAGCAGGGGCCTGGGTGGCCGTGTGGTATTCTTACGACAGCCTGGGCGGCACGATTGGTAGCGATGCCGACGTCCTCGTGGCACGGTCGACCGACGGAGGCGTCACCTGGACGGCTCCGGCGCCCTTGAACACGAACGCCGGTTTGGATTCAAACGCGGACCTCACCCCCTCGATTGCCACGGACACTATGGGGAACTGGGTAGTCGCGTGGGCCTCCTACGAGGACCTGACAGGTACCCTCGGAACGGATGCAGACATCTTCGTATCCCGTTCCGACGATGGCGGTCTCACCTGGAGCGACCCGGCCCCGGGCGACACTTACGCCGTTTACGACTCGGAGGACGACACCAATCCCCAAATCCAAACGGATCGAACAGGCACTTGGCTCATCGTGTGGTCGTCGCCCGACCGGAGAGGTGGTCTCAGCGGCGTCGACAGCGACATTCTGCGCGTGAAATTCGGGGAGCCCATACTCGACTACGGTGACGCCCCGTCGGCCTATCCAAGTCTCCTGGCCGACAACGGCGCGAGGCACCTAGCCACGGGCCCCAGGCTCGGAGCCTACCGGGATAGCGAACTTGACGGACAGCCCAGATCAGATGCCCTCGGCGACGACTGGAACAACTCGCCCGACGACGAGGATGGCGTGAAACTGCCCGTGATGATCGCCTCGACCAGCGAACCGACCATCACCAACCTGGAAGTCGACCTGCAAAACGCTGACTCGGTGGGCAATTATCTCGATGCCTGGATCGATTTCAATCAGGACGGCGATTGGGACGACCCGGGCGAGCAGGTCCTCAACGCCTACGATCTCGGCACCTCCAGTGGCACACAGTCCGTTCCGATCACCGTTCCCAGGATCGTGGACGACAACGTGCTCTACGGCACGACCTATGCCCGGTTCCGCGTGAGCACCGTTGGCGGACTGTCGCCGCTGGGCTACGCAGCCGACGGCGAGGTGGAAGACCTTGCCGTGTCCATCGCGTGGTTTGGCCCAACCGAGGCCTTCGCTTCGAATGCGAGTTCCGACTCGGGAAGCGACCGTTCACCCCGACTGACCACCGACGGGCAGGGAAACTGGCTTGCCGTGTGGGAGTCCTACGACACCCTTTCCGGAACCATTGGCACCGACGGCGACATCCTGGTGTCACGATCCACCGATGGAGGATTCAGTTGGACCGCTCCGGCTGCCTTGAATACGAATGCAGCCACGGATTCCGGCTCGGATAGACTTCCTGAGGTTGCGTCGGACGGCAACGGAAACTGGATTGCTGTTTGGTATTCGAGTGATAGGCTGGGAGACACGATCGGCTACGACGACGACATCCTCTTCGCTCGCTCTTCCGATGGCGGAGTTACCTGGACCGATCCGATGCCGCTGAACACGGATGCTGGCACCGACACCGTTAACGACTGTTGTCCGCAGGTCACCACTGACGGCATGGGAAACTGGATTACTGTGTGGTATTCTGCGAACAGCCTCGGAGGCACGATCGGCGCCGACACAGACATTTTCTTCGCGTGTTCCAGCGACGCGGGGCTGACCTGGACCGATCCTGCTCCGTTGAACAGCGACGCTGCGACGGACACCGGAAGCGACATTGGCCCCCAACTCACTACCGATGGCGAGGGAAACTGGCTGGCCGTGTGGTCTTCCGACGAGAACTTGGGAGGGGCGATCGGCTCGGATCGCGACATCCTCTTTTCCCGATCCACGGACGCCGGCGTTACCTGGAGCGATGCCGCTGCCTTGAACACCAATGCCTCAACGGATTCGGGAGCAGACGGCAGTCCCCGGATTTTCTTCGACGGAGCGGGGATTTGGCTGGCCGTCTGGTCCTCGTCCGACACGTTGGGAGGTACGATCGGCACCGACACCGACATTCTCATTTCCCGCTCCTCAGACGCCGGGCAAACGTGGACGGCTCCCGCCGCATTGGTCTCCAAAGCCGCCTCGGATTCCGCCTATGACTTTTCTCCGCAGCTTGCGACGGATGGCACGGGAAACTGGATGGCCGTTTGGGGATCCAACGACGTCCAGAGCGGGGCGTTGGGCCACGATTGCGACATTCTCGTGTCGCGCTCCCGCGACGGAGGCGCCAGTTGGACCCCGGCGGTACCTCTTAACACCAACGCGACCATCGATTCGTCGACTGACGACAGTCCTTACATTGCAGCGGACGGCTCAGGAAACTGGCTGGCCCTGTGGCGGTCTGAAGACAGCCTGGGTGGAACGATCGGCGCCGACTACGACATCCTCATTGGCAGATTTTCGGAAACGCTCTTCGATTTCGGCGACGCCCCGACCGAGTATTCCACCCTTCTCGTTGATGACGGAGCGCGACACCAGGCCACCGGGCCGACGCTCGGCGCGTTGAGGGACACCGAGGCGGACGGCTTCCCGGACGCACTTGCGGCCGGAGACGACACCAACCTTGGGGATGATGAAGACGGACTCGTGGCCCTTTCGCTTCTGGCTCCCGGCCTTCGCGACGCCTACATCGACGTGGAGGCCTCGGAAGCGTCGTACCTCAACGCCTGGATCGACTTCAACGGCGACGGCGACTGGGCCGACCCAGGCGAACAGATTGCCGTCGATTTGCCTATGGCCGCGGGCCTCAACCGTGTCGCGTTCGACGTGCCCGTGTCGGCCCTTCCCGGCGACACCTACGCCCGATTCCGCCTGACCAGCTACGACACGGAGGGGAGCCTTGCCCCGAGCGGCGTCGCCGACGACGGCGAGGTGGAAGACTACTGCTTCACCATCGACGACACGCTCTACCTCTACGGCGAATCGGAAGGCGACGACACGATTCGCGTGATGGCCGGCGTGGCCGGCACTTCGCTGCACCAGGTCAACATCAACGGGATGACGACCACGGTCGACCCGGCGGTGATCGGCACCATCTGCATCGACGCCTTCGATGGCAACGACACGATCACAATCGAGGGCACGGACGGAGAAGAAGAAGCGACCCTTTTGCCCGGCAACCTCGCCCTGCTCGGGCCCGGTTACGCAATCTACGGCCAGAACGTGGAGAACATCACCGTCGACGGCAAGGGAGGGGCGGACGAAGTCAACCTGACCGGCTCGACCGGCTCCAACCGGTTGTTCAGCTACCCCGATTCCACCCGGCTGTCGGATACTCCTGGAACCTATTCGTTCCGCGTCGACGGTTTCGAAACCGTAGCGGTCGATGGTTCCGCGGGAGAGGACAACTATGCGTTCCTCTACGACAGCGAGGCAAACGACGTCCTGACAGCCTCTCCTGCCGCTGTCGAATTGAACCGCGAAGACGGGACCATTCTGCGATCGCTGGCCGGATTTGAAAAAGTCTACGCCTACGCGACAGACGGCGGCACGGACACAGCCGCGTTGATCGGGGCAGACGGGGCTCGAAACCGCCTCACCAGCTACGCCGACCACACCACCCTGACCGAGTCGGGCAGGTCGTTCTACTTCTATGCCGAGGGCTTCGATTCGGTGAGCGCCGATTCGCCGGGCAGCAGCACCAGCTACGCTTATCTCTACGACAGCGAGGGCGACGACACCCTGCAAGCAACTCCTGACTCGGCCACGATGGCCCGAGGATCTTCCTGGCCGGACGTGACGGCCACCGGTTTCGCACGAGTCTACGCCTACGCCACCCAAGGAGGCGATGATTCAGCAATCCTCACCGGATCGGAGACGGGCGGAAACCGCTATCGTGGTTACCCCGCCTACAGCACCTTGACCGATGCGTCCGGTTCCTTTTACCACTACGCCCGGGGATTTGATTCGGTCGCAGCCACGGGCTCCCAGTCCGACTCCTCGGGAGATCGTGCCTGGCTCTACGATTCCAGCGGCGACGACACCCTGGCGGCGGCCGTCCTTGAAAACGGCAAGTATCAGGGGGCCGTCTTGAGTGACGATGCAGGGACGTACGAGAACCAGGTCCTCTACTTCGATCTCGTCTATGCCCGCTCGTCCGACACCGGCACGAACGACACGATCGACGTGGACGAGGAAGAACTGGCCTACGACTTGCTGCGCAGAGGGAGTTGGTAACTCACTCAAAGTGAAAAGGAATGACGGCGGAGAGAAGGCTGAAGACCGAAGGCCTAAGGCTGAAGGTCTCCAGCCTCCGGTCTCCGCCTGGTGCTTGACAATCTCTGGATCTATCGCTAGCATCTAGCGGTATCGTGGTCAGAGGTGTTGCGGGCACATGCTGGTGAACGCAACTTGAGGGAACCCAGTGCGATTCTGGGACGGTCCTCGCCGCTGTAAGCGAGCAGGTAAGCCGCCAACGCCGCGGCCCCATGCCTACCCCTATCTTTTTGCCATTACCGCTCGAGAGTGGCCTTCCGGTCACAAACCAAACGGGGCGGTGAGAAGGCGGGGTCTGTGCCGCTCGCAAGTCAGAAGACCTACCTCCGACCAGTTCATGCAGGCGCCTGCGAGGCACAGTGTCTGCAAGAAGGATCGAGCCTGCGTTGCACATCCTCATTCATCCCGAATGGTTCGTGCCACACGCGTTTCCTGGATGGTGCGTGCTTGCTCCTGTTGGTCGAGCCGGTGCTTCAATGCGATCCTCCCGTGAAGATCGCCTTGGAACCTGCGCGGCGTAGGTTGCTCGCCTATGTTCGTTCATCTTGTCTGCCCTGAGCCTCCGCGACGACGGTTGAATCGCCTTTCCGGCTTCACGCTCGTCGAGTTGCTGGTGGTGATTGCCATCATCGGGATACTCATGGCGTTGCTGGTTCCCGCCGTGCAAGCGGCCCGGGAGGGCGCTCGACGCATGTCGTGCAGCAACAATCTGCACCAGATTGGCCTGGCCCTTCACAACTACCACCAGACCCACAGAACGTTCCCTCCCGGCACCATCGAGTATCGCAATGCGTACCGCATGGTCTACGGAAATTCCAACATGGGGCTCAACTTCGCCTGGTCGGCCCTGATTCTACCCTTCCTCGAACAATCGGCCGTGTTGGGAAATCTCGACTACGGCCACCCCTACGACGCCCCCGTCAACGCCGACATTGCCGCTCACGTCCTTCCCGTTTACGTTTGCCCCACGGTTCCCGACGGAAGCGAACTGCGGGATGGAATGGGGCCCTGCCATTACGGAGGCATCGCGGGCAAGCAGAACCCTTCCCGACGGGGGACCATGCTCTACGACGCTCCCGCCTGGGCAAACGGAAAACTCTCCGGGATTTCCCCGGCCCAGGCAATCCGGGCTGCCGACATCCAGGACGGCCTGACCCACACGCTGATCGTGGCCGAAGACAGCGAAAACCTCGACGGACAATGGATCAGCGGGGGAAACGTTTTCGAGGTGGCCTACACGGTGAACGACGAAGACGTGTCGCCCATCGACAACGAAATACGAAGCCAACACCCCGGGGGCGCCAATAGCCTGAATGCCGACGGTTCGGTACGTTTCCTTTCCGAGACGATCACGCGCGAGCTGACTGCCGCGCTGTGCACGCGTGCGGGAGCGGAAGTCACCGAAGGCCTCTAGCGGTCTGCCAAACTCGGCATTCCGGGTGCCACTGGCCGCTTGCCAGCCAGTGCCGACCCATTGCAGATGCCATGAAGCAAGCCTCTGCCAATCAGACGTCGCCCCGGCGAAACCCACAAGCCCGAATCGAGAAACCTCACCACCTGCGGAGAACACCATGGCACGAACGAAATCTCTCAAGAGTCTGGCACGGACGGCATGGAACCGACTGCGAGCGGCTGGCGGCAGCACGGCATCTTCTCGGCGAGCAGGACCTTCGAGGGGCGGTTGTCTGAAACTCGAAGCCCTCGAACAGCGCACCTTGCTCAGCGTCGGCCCTTATGCCCCGCCCGCGGGCCAGGAAGGTTCGACCGCGATCTCCATGGATGACACAGCGATCGTCGGCTGGGCCACCGGTTACGAAGACCTGGTTCGCGGCCCGGTCGACATCGACGATCCCGAGGGGACCCTGGCAAGTTACGGCACCGCCGAGAACGCCCTGGGCCAGGCAGTTGGCAATTCCTACGATGTGGTCAGTCTCGGCGACGGCGGGCAGATCACGCTCACCTTCGACACGCCGATCAGCAACGGCGCCGGCGCTGATTTTGCCGTGTTCGAGAACGGATTCAGCGACACCTTCCTCGAATTGGCCTACGTGGAAGTCAGCTCCAACGGCGAGGACTTCTTCCGCTTCGATTCCGTTTCCCTCACCCCGACGGATACGCAGGTCGGCGGCTTCGGGAGCCTGGACGCCACCAACCTCTACGACCTGGCCGGCAAATACCGCCAGGGATACGGCACCCCCTTCGACCTGGATGAACTGGCCGACGTGTCGCCCCTCCTGGACGTGACCCAGGTGACGCACGTTCGCATCGTCGACGTGGTGGGCTCCATCACCGAGGTCGACGGCAACGCCACCTGGAGCCCTTCCCTCGATTCGGAGGGCAATATTATCAACGACCCCTACGCCACGGCCTTCAGCTCCGGCGGCTTTGACTTGGAGGCCGTTGCCGTCCTCCATTCCGCAGACGTCACCCTTGAGGACGTGGGGGCAAGCCTGGCCGACGAGAGCTTCTGGAACGGGTCCGACGAATCAGGCGGTTTCCTGAGCGGCGGCGTGGCGTTCAACAACAGCTACAACAGCACCTACGACTCGTGGGAAGGCTGGGCCTATTCCAACACGACCGATACGACGACCGCCGGCTACACCAATCAGTACAGCGCCTACGCCGGCGCCGGGGCGGGCGACTCCAACACCTACGCCGTGGCCTATGCCAGCGGCTGGGGAACCACCCCGACGATCGAACTTCCCGCCTACAGCGGCCTCGGCTTCGAATCGATCACGCTCACCAATACGACCTATGCCGCCCTGTCCATGCTTGACGGAGACAGCGTTGCCAAGCAGTTCGGCGGCTCCACGGGCGACGACGAGGACTGGTTCCTGCTCACGATCACCGGCGTGGATGCTGACGGGACGAGCGTGGGGACGGTTGACTTCTACCTGGCCGACTACACGTCCGCCGATAACTCCGAGGATTACATCGTGGATGAATGGGTCTCCGTCGACCTGACCTCCCTCGATGACGCCGTTGCCCTCGAGTTCTCCCTTTCGTCCTCCGACGTGGGCGACTGGGGCATGAACACTCCGGCCTACTTCGCCGTCGACGACGTGACCCTCTACAACGCGAGCCTCACCGATTTCGAAGACGTGGGAGCGAGTCTGGCTGCCGAAAGCCACTACGACGAAAGCTCCGACGGCGAGTACACCTTCGAATCCGGCCAATTCACCTTCGACCACGCGGTGAGTTGGTCCGGCTACTACTGGGACCAGTGGACCTACTCGAACGAAACCGACGTCACCACCGCAGGCTACACCAACCAGTACAGTGCCTATCTGGCCGAGACCGACTCGTCGAACACCTATGCCATCGCCTACAGCGGAGTAAGCGGCGGATATGGGGAAGGCAACCTGGTCACGCTGGAGGTGCCTGACGATCTGGCCGTCGGATCGCTCGACGTGACGAACACGACCTATGCGGCCCTGTCCATGCTTCAGGGCGATGACTTCGCACGCCCGTTCGGCTATCTGGATTTGAACGACGACGGCGATTACGCGGACGACGGAGAATACGACGGGGACTACCCCGACTGGTTCCTGCTGACGATCACGGGGTTCGACGGCGCGGCCGGAAGCGGCGAGGAGATCGGCACGGTCGAATTCTACCTGGCCGACTACCGTTTCGAGGACGACTACGTCGTCGACGAGTGGACGACGGTCGACCTGACCAGCCTGGCGGGAGCGACCGAGTTGGAGTTCTCCCTTTCGTCGTCCGACGTGGGCACGTGGGGCATGAATACCCCGTCCTATTTCGCCGTCGACAACATCGTCGTTGCCGCTCCCGAAGTCGTTACCTTGCAGGCCACTGACGCCGACGACGTGATCGCCTTCGTTGCTACAGAAACCCAGTACGAGGTCACGATCAACGGCGAAACAGAGGTGTATGACCGAACGGGCCGCACCGAATTCTACATCGACGGGCTCGAAGGCAGCGATCGAATCACGGTGGTTGGGACCGACGGATACGAGGAGGCAATCCTCGATCCCGACTCGGTCGACGTGGTTGGCTGGGGCTACGCCGTTTACGCGACGAGCGTGGAAACCATCTCGGTCAATGGCGGCGGTGGCGAGAACGACACCGCCACCTTGACCGGTTCGACCGGCAGCAATCGCCTGTACAGCTACGATAGCTACACCCGAATGAGCGACTTGCCGCGTACGTTCAGCCAGCAAGTGGAAGGCTTCGAGGACGTGACCGTCGACGCCGGCAAAGGAAGTGGGAACTACGCCTTCGTCTACGACAGCGCCGACAACGAGATCCTCTCCGCAAGCCCGGAAGGTGTCGACCTGAGCCGCGAGGATGGAACGACGAGCCGTTCCGCTGCGGGCTTCGAGAAGGTGTATGTCTATGCGACGTCGGGCGGCGATGATTCAGCCGAGTTGACCGGCGCCGACGGGGCTCGAAATCGCCTCTACAGCTACCCGGACTACACAACCTTCACCGAGTCGGCACGTTCGTTCTACTTCTACGTGCGGGGCTTCGATTCCGTGGAAGCCGCCTCGCCCGGCGACGGCGCCAGCTACGCCTACATCTACGACAGCTCGGGCGACGACTCCCTGGAGACGACGCCCTCCTCGGCAACGATGGACCGGGACGGGTCTTTCGCGGATCTCGCAACCACCGGATTCGCTCGCGTCTATGCCTACGCCACGCGCGGCGGCACGGATACGGCCGTGTTGAACGGATCGGACGAGGGCGGCAATCGCTATCGAGGCTATCCCACGTACAGCACGCTGACGGATGCGACCGCTTCGTTCTACACCTACGCACGTGGATTCGATTCGCTCACCGCCGTCGGTTCCGATTCTGACACCTCTGGAGACCGGGCCTACCTCTACGACTCCAGCGGCAACGACATCTTGACCGGCGAGTTGCTCGAAAATGATGAGTACCAGGGGGTTTCCTTGACGGACGAGGCCGGCACCTATCAGAACGCAGCCTTGTATTTCGACTTGGTTTATGCCCGCTCCTACGACAGCGGCACAACGGACACGATCGACATCGACGAGGACTTGTTGGCCTGCCGCCTGATCGACATGGGAACCTGGTAGTGGTCCGGCCGACAAGCTGAGGAGTGAGCCGCCATAGCCCGACAACGGGCTCTATGGACCGGCGCGACACCTTCTCTCCTGCGGACAACCACGGGCGACCTGCGGACGACCACACAATGTGGACTTCTGGCGGTCGCCCTTGTGTACTTACCGAGGGACAATCAATCCACCCGGCAGCGGACTTCTTGTGAACGGGTCGCAGCGGGGCCAACGAACGGGGGCATTCTCTCGCTGTCTGGATGTGAGAGCCAGGGCGGGAGCCCTCGTTATCCAAGACTCTGCCCCCCCCTCTCTGAATGCTTCGGAGTCTGAAAAAAGTGTGTTTGGCGCTTGAAAGTGGCGCGCGCTTCAGCTAGTTTGGCCCACGCGTGTGGAAGTTGCGATGGTGGGCTTGGCTCCTCATGCACTCGCCATCTTTTCATTCGATCGCTCCGAGCGAATTTTCGTGGTTGCGCATTTACCTTGCGTGGCAAACACCTCTGGCGGGAGGCGGGAAATCGGCATTCCTGGCGGGGGTCTCCTGTACGCAACGGCTCGATTCTTGGCCCCAAGATCTTGTCGTGCGAACAGGCGTTCGATTGCCGCGCCAATTGAGAACGTCCTTCGTAGATCGTACATCCTGAGGGGGAAATCATGTCGCTTTGGCAGAAGATTCAGCAAAGACTTTCGTCCTTCGGTACGACTTCTTCCAACCCGACGTTGCGGAGCCGGCGCGTCTCATCTCGCCGTCCCATGAGGCTCGAAGCCTTGGAGCAACGCAGGCTTCTCGCTGTCTTCAACGTCAACAGCGATCTCGATACGGTAGACGCCTCCAGCAGCGACGAGGGCGACATCGTCGCCGTCGGGTCGGGAGCCACCGGGCAAATCAGCGGCACCACGTTCAACGACGCCGACGGCGACGGCGTGTTCGACGCCGAGGAAACGGGTCTCCCGGACTGGACCATCTATCTCGACATGAATGGCAACGGCGAGTACGACGAAGATGGTTACGCCGTCACCTACGACTCGCCCGATGTGCCGGTCGACATCGATGGTTCCGCGGTCCACACGTCGACGCTCACGATTCCGGAGGGCTCGGGAACGCTCGCCGATGTGAACGTCGTGTTGAATATCGCGCATGGCTACGATTGGGATCTTGTCGTCGACCTGATGGCGCCCGACGGAACGACGGTCAACCTGTTCACCAACGTTGGAGGCTCCGGCGAGAACTTCACCGGCACCACGCTTGACGACGAAGCAAGCACCTCGATTTCGTCAGGCAGTGCGCCTTTCACCGGCTCCTACCAGCCGGCAGGCAACTTGTCCGATTTTGACGGACTGGATGCCGCGGGCACGTGGACTCTACAAATCACCGACACTTACCCGGGCAGTGACGACGGGACGCTCAATTCCTGGTCGCTCGAACTGGACGTAACCGGGGTCAGCGAGCCTTCGGCAGTGACCGACGCCAACGGAGACTACACCTTCACGAATCTCGCTGCCGGCACCTACATCGTGGCCGAGATTCAACAATCCGGCTGGACCCAGACTTACCCCGCCACCAGTTCTTCGAGTTCAACGAGTTCGTCGACATCCGCGGACGATGTTTCGGAAGATCTGCTTACCTACGAGATCATCAGCAGCGCGTCGACGCCGCCGACCACCCTCGAATACCAGCAGACCTTCGCCGACGCGGACTCGATGGAGGCCGCGGATGTGTTGCTGACGGAAGTTCCCACCTCCACCTGGACCTACGGATGTACGGCAACTTCGGCCGGCATGATTTTCGGCTACTATGACCGGACCGGCTATTCCGACATGTACACCGGGCCCACCAACGGCGGCGTGGCTCCCTTGACAAATCTTGGCCAAGGCGATGACCCCGACAATCCGGTCGCCGGAGCCACGTCCCTCATTGCGACCATGGACGGTTTCGACGGACGAAGCGGCGCGGGCCATGTCGATGATTACTGGATCAGCTACGACTCCACGGGGCCAGATCCCTGGGAAAGCGGCGGCACGGAGCACACCTGGGGAGAATGCACGGCCGACTACCTGGGCACGAATCAATGGAAATGGGATACCGACGGCAACACGATCGTGGACTCCAATTCTGATGGAGCCACCACGGTCTGGTCCTATTCGACCGGCGACAGGCTCTACGATTACGTCCCGCCAGCCAGTCTCGGCACTCCGCAGACGGCGGCCTGCCACGGCCTGCGTCTCTTCGCCGAGTCGCGCGGTTACACCGTCCTGGAAAACTACACCCAGAAGGTCGACACGGTCGCCAGCGGCGGGTTCTCCTTCTCCGACTTCATGACGGAAATCGACAACGGATGTCCGGTCATGCTTCACGTCGTCGGCCACACCATGGTTGGAGTCGGCTATGAGGCGGCCTCCAGCACCGTCTACCTCCACGATACCTGGGACAACTCCGTCCACACCATGCCCTGGGGCGGCTACTATTCCGGCATGCTCATGCAGTCGGTGACCATCATCCATCTGGAAGAGATCAGCACGGTCCCGGACGGCGTCCATATCGTCGAACTGGATCCCGGAGAAGTTGTCACCGACATCGACTTCGGCAACCACCGCGACGTAACCAACGAGCCACCTACGGTCGCTCTTACGAATACGGTGACCAGCCTGCCCGAAGACACGGACACGACCACCCGAACCAAGATGGCCGACATCGTCGTCACGGATGACGGCGTGGGCACGAACGTCCTCAGTCTGACCGGCGACGACGCCGCCCTGTTCGAGATCGACGGCGACGAGTTGTTCCTGATCGCCGGCGTCACGCTCGACTACGAAACAAACCCGGTCCTGGACGTGACGGTCGAAGTGGACGACGTGACCCTCGGCAGCGGCGAGGAAGATTCGGCCTCGTTGGCCGTCACCCTGAGCGACGTGAACGAGGCGCCCACCGTTGAATTGACCAACGCGACGACCACCTTGCCCGAGGACACCGACACCACGTCGAGACTCAAGGTCGCCGATATCGTGGTCACCGACGACGCCTTGGGGACGAACGACCTCAGCCTCACGGGCGACGACGCCGCCCTCTTCGAGATCGACGGCGCGGAACTCTACCTGATTGCCGGAGCAACACTGAACTACGAAACGAATCCGGTTCTTGACGTGACCGTCGAAGTCGACGACGCGACGCTCGGCACCGGCATCGAAGACTCGGCCTCGTTGGCCATCGCCCTGACCGACGAAAACGAAGCGCCGACGATCGAACTGACCGGCACGACAACCACGCTGCCCGAGAACACGGATACAACGGCCCGGCTCAAAGTGGCCGATATCGTGGTGACCGACGATGGCTTCGGCACCAATGTTCTCAGCTTGACAGGTACCGACGCCGGGTTTTTCGAAATCGACGGCACCGAACTGTACCTGATTGCCGGCGCCGGGCTCGATTTCGAGACGAATCCCGTTCTCGATGTGACCGTGGAAGTCGACGACGCAACCATCGGCACTGGCGCCGAAGATTCAGACGCGTTGGCCATCACTGTCACCGATATCAACGAGGCGCCCACGGTTGATCTGACCAACACGACCACCAGCCTGTCTGAGGACACGGATACGACCTCCCGCCTCAAGGTGGCCGACATCACCGTCACCGACGACGCCCTCGGCACGAACGTGCTTGCCCTCACCGGCGACGATGGGGCCCTGTTTGAGATCGACGGCACGGAGTTGTACCTGATTGCCGGCGCCACGTTGGATTATGCAACAAATCCCGTCCTCGACGTCACCGTCGAGCTCGACGACACCACGATCGGTACGGGAGCCGACGACACCGCCTCCCTGAGCATCACGGTCATCCAGGTCAACGACCCTCCAACCGTCACCCTCATCAACACGACCACCACCCTCCCCGAAGACACCAACCTGACGACCCGGCTCAAAGTGGCTGATATGGAGGTGACCGACGATGGCGTCGGCGCCAATGTTCTCAGCTTGACCGGCACCGACGCCGCGCTTTTCCAAATCGTCGGCACCGGCCTGTACCTGGTTGCCGGGACCACGCTTGATTTCGAGACGAATCCCGTACTCGACGTGACCGTGGAAGTCGACGATGCGACCCTCGGCACAGGCGTCGAAGACTCAGACGCATTGGCAATCGCCATCACCGATGTCAACGAGGCGCCGACGGTCGAATTGACCAACACGACCATCTCGCTGCCGGAGGATACGGATACGACTTCCCGGCTCAAGATGGCCGACATCGTTATCCTTGACGACGCCCTGGGCACGAACGTCCTGAGCCTCACGGGCGCCGATGTGGCCATGTTCGAAATCGACGGCACGGAGCTGTACCTGATTGCCGGGGCCACGTTGGAATACCTGACAAATCCCGTTCTCGACGTCACCGTCAAGGTGGACGACACTTCCCTTGGGTCGGGCGCCGAGGACACCACCTCCCTGAGCATCGCCCTCATTCAGCACAACGACCCCCCAACCGTCAGCCTCACCAACACGACCACCACCCTCCCCGAAGACACCGACCTGACAACCCGGCTTAAAGTGGCCGACATCGAGGTAGCCGACGATGGAGTGGGCGCCAATGCTCTCACCTTGACCGGCACCGACGCTGCCCTGTTTGAAATCGACGGGACCGAATTGTTCCTGACTGCCGGAGCCGCCTTGGATTACGAAACCAATCCCGACCTCGACGTCGCCGTCGAAGTCGACGACGCGGAACTCGGCACGGGCGCGGAAGATTCGGCGGCCCTGGCCATCACCGTGACCGACGCCAACGACGCCCCGGTCGTCACTCTCACCAATACGACAACGTCGTTTGCCGAAGACACCGATACGACTGCGCGACTCAAGGTTGCCGACATTGTCGTGACCGATGATGCCCTGGGAACCTACGTCCTCGCTCTCGCGGGCGACGATGTCGCCTTGTTCGAGATTGACGGGACCGAGTTGTTCCTCATCGCCGGCGCCACCTTGGATCACGACGCCAATCCAGTCCTCGACGTGACGGTGGAAGTGGACGACGAGACTCTTGGAACCGGAGCCGACAACTCCGCCTCCCTGGCCATCACCGTGACCGCAGTCAACCACCCCCCGACCGTCAGCCTGGCCAATACGACCACCACGCTGCCCGAAGACACGGACACAACTTCCAGGCTCAAGGTCGCGGACATTGTCGTCACCGACGACGACTTGGGCACGAACGACCTCAGCCTCGCGGGAGCCGACGCCGAGCTGTTCGAAATTGACGGCCTCGAACTGTTCCTGGCGGCCGGCGCCAGGCTGAACTATGAGACGACCCCCCTCCTCGACGTAACGGTTGAGGTGGACGACTCGACCCTCGGCTCCACGCCCGACGACACGGCCGCGATGCAGATCTCGCTCACGGACGTCGATGAATTCGATTACGGCGACGCCCCTGACGCTGCCACCGGAACGGCAACCGGCGATTATCACACGCTTGCTTCCGACTCGGGCCCAAGCCACCTGATCGTCAGTACCTTGTACCTCGGCGGCTCGGTGGACGAGGACGATGGAACGCTCCAGAACGCGGCAGCCAATGCCGACGACGTCGACCAGGCTTCGCCCGACGATGAGGACGGCGTGCGAGATCCGGCAGCCGACCTTGCCCTCACCGTCGGCACGCAGCCAACCGTGAATCTGACCGTTACCAACACGACCGGCAGCGCCGCGACGCTGACCGGCTGGATCGATTACAACAACGACGGGGTGTTCGACAACGCCACGGAACGGGCCCAAGCCACCGTCGCCACCGGGACAACGGCCGGAATTGTCACCCTCACATTCCCCACCGTGCCGAGCGGCTTCACGGGCGTCACCTATGCCAGATTCCGACTGAGCACCGACGCCGCGGCCGCCGATCCGACCGGTTACGCCACGGACGGAGAGGTGGAGGACTATGCCGCCACGATCGTGGTGCATGGCGACGGCACGGTCGAAGCCCATCAGAAGATCAGTGCCACGGAGGGGAACTTCACGGGAACGCTCGCTGAGGACGGACTCTTCGGCTGGTCCGTGGCGGACCTCGGCGACCTGGATGGCGACGGCGTGACCGACATGGCCGTCGGCGCTCGTCACGATGACGGCGGAGGGGTACGGCGAGGCGCCGTGTGGATCGTGTTCCTCAACGCCGATGGGACGGTCAAGAGCCAGCAGAAGATCAGCGACACGGAAGGCAACTTCACGGGCACGCTCGACGATGGCGACGAGTTCGGTTGGTCGGTGGCGGGCATGGGCGACCTGGACGGCGACGGCGTGGCCGATCTGGCCGTGGGCGCCTACGGCGATGACGACGGCGCCTCGGCGGCGGGAGCCGTCTGGATGCTGTTCCTCAACCCCGACGGGACCGTCAAAGCCCACCAGAAGATCAGCAACACGGAGGGGAACTTCACCGATACGCTGGACACAACGGACCTTTTCGGCACCGCGGTTGCGAACGTGGGCGATTTCAATGGCGACGGCGTGACCGATCTGGCCGTCGGCGGCTATGGCGACGACGACGGCGACGGCCCCAGTCACGGAGCGGTTTGGATGCTGTTCCTCAATTCAGACGGCACCGTCAAGGCCCACCAGAAGATCAGCGATACCGAAGGCAATTTCACGGGCACGCTCGATAATTACGACCTCTTCGGAAGCGCCGTGACGAGTATTGGGGACCTTGATGGCGACGGCGTGACCGATCTTGCTGTAGGAGCCCATCAAGACGACGACGGGGGAATCGTGCGTGGGGCTGTGTGGGTCCTGCTGCTCAATGAGGACGGCACCGTAAAAAGCCACCAGAAACTCAGCGATACGGAAGGCAC
The DNA here is from genome assembly GCA_963674575.2 of Thermoguttaceae bacterium. GTDB lineage: Bacteria > Planctomycetota > Planctomycetia > Pirellulales > Thermoguttaceae > JAAYAY01. The sequence continues at coordinate 1,722,189 of CAXXQT010000002.1, read as the reverse complement.
TTTCCTCGGAACCCTCAAGAACTACGACCACTTTGGCCATGACGTGGCGAACGTCGGCGATTTTGACGGCGACGGCGTGACCGACATCGCGGTTGGAGCTTACACCGACGACGGCGGCGGGACTTCCCGCGGGGCCGTGTGGATGCTGTTCCTCAACTCAGACGGGACGGTGAAAGACTACCAGGAAATCAACGACATTTCCGGCAATTTCCTAGGCACCCTCGAGGATTCCGACTTCTTTGGCACTTCCGTCACAACCCTGGGTGACCTGGACGGCGACGGCACTGTTGACCTGGCCGTCGGCACGTCCGCCGACAACGACGGCGGGACCACCGAAGGCGCCGTGTACGTGCTCTTCATGGAAACGCTCAACACCCCGCCCACCGTCAGCCTGGCCAACACAACCACCACCCTGTCGGAGGGCACGGACACCACCGCTCGGATCAAACTGGGCGACATCGTCGTTACCGACGATGGGGCGGGCACGAACGTTCTCAGTCTCACCGGCGCCGACGCAGCCCTGTTCGAAATCGACGGCACGGAACTGTACCTGGTTGCCGGCACCACGCTGGATCATCAAGCAAATCCGGTGTTGGACGTGACGGTGGAAGTCGACGACACGGCGCTCGGCACGACCGCAGAAGACTCGGTCGCGTTGGCCGTGTCGATCACCGAGGTCAACGAAGCCCCGACCGTCGAACTCACCGGCACGACGATCACCCTGCCCGAGGATACGGACACGACCGCACGGCTCAAAGTCGCCAACATCGTTGTTACGGACGACGGGTTGGGCACGAATGTCCTCAGCCTCACCGGCGCCGATGCGGCTCTGTTCGAAATCGTCGGCACGGAACTCTACCTGGTTGCCGGGACCACCCTCGATTTCGAGACAAACCCCGTACTCGATGTGACCGTGGAAGTCGACGACGCGACGCTTGGCGCCGGAGCGGACGATTCGACCGCACTGACTATCGCAGTAACCGACGTGGGGGAATTCGAGTTCGGCGACGCCCCCGAGGCCTACCGGACACTGCTGGCCAGCGACGGCGCCCGCCACGTGGCGACCGGTCCGATGCTCGGCACGTCCCGGGATGTGGAATTCGACGGCCAGCCGAGCACGCTTGCCGACGGCGACGACAAGAGCGGCACGGCCGACGAAGACGGCATCGTCGGCTACTCGCCCTTCGCGCCGGGGATGACGGGCGCTTCCGTGGACCTGGTGGTTTCGGCCGCCTCCTACGTGAACGCGTGGATCGACTTCAACGGTGACGGAACCTGGGACTCCAGCGAACAAGTCGCCACGGACCTGGCCCTCACGGCCGGCACGAACCACGTGACCTTCGCAATCCCCGTCACCGCGGTCCCTGGAGCCACCTACGCCCGGCTCCGTCTCACGAGCTACGACACGGGCGGAACCCTCTTGCCGACCGGCCTGGCCAACGACGGCGAGGTGGAAGACCACCTCGTCCAGATCGACGACGAACTCTACCTGTACGGAACCGAGGATGACGACACGGTTGTCGTCACGACCGACGGCAGCGACTACACCGTTACGATCAACGGCGTCGCGGACGTCTACTCGGCGGCCATCTTCAGTTCGATCGTCCTCGACGCAAACGGCGGCAGCGACTCGCTGGAGATCTACGACTGGACCGGCAACGACACGTTCGCCGTCGATCCGAGCCAGGCGACGATGGACTGGGGCAGCGACGGCGTCGACTTCACCGGGTTCGGATTCGAGAGGGTCACCGGCGTCGCAGCCAACGGCGGGGCCGACGAGGCGACGCTAACCGGCACGACCGGAGCCGACAAGTTCTACGGCAAGGAGACGCAGGCGTACGTGTACGACGCGGCGGGCACCGACTATCGCTACACCGCGAGCGGCTTCGACACCACGACCGGCGTCAGCGGAGGCGGCGACGACCTCGCCTACCTGTACGGCAGCACGGGCGACGACGCCCTTGACGTGACCGTGGGCGCGGCGACGATGACCCGGTCCGGCTCAACCACCAGCGTAGCCACCGGCTTCGCCTACCTCAACAGCTACGGCGTCGCGGGCGGCACGGACACGGCAACCATGACCAGCACGACGGGAACCGACGTGTTCACCGGGAAAGAGACGTACGCCTACATGCGAAACGACGGCGGCGCCGACTACCTCCTGTACGTGACCAGTTTCAACGAGGTCACGGCCTACGGCGACGCCGATGACACGGCCTATCTGTACGGTGGCGCCAGCGACGACACGCTTGAGATGGGGGTGAGCTCGTCGACGCTGACCCGGTCCGGATCGACGACCACCGTGGCCGGCGACTTCGGCACCGTCAACGGCTACGCCGGCGCAGGCGGCACCGACACGGCAACCATGACCGGCTCGACCGGGACGGACTTGTTCTCCGGAAAGGACACGGATGCCTACATGAGAAATGTGGGCGGCTCGAATGATTACTTCCTCTACGCAGCCAGTTTCAACCGGGTCACGGCCTATGCGGGCGGCGGCGTCGACTTGGCCTACCTGTACGGCAGCGCGAGCGACGACACGCTCGATCTGAGCCCGAGTTCGGCGACGATGACCCGGTCCGGATCGACGACGACCGTGGCCAACGACTTTGCCACTGCCTACGGCTATGCCGGCTTGGGCGGCACGGACACGGCCACGTTGACCGGCTCGACCGGAGCGGACGTGTTCTACGGACGAGAGTCGCTTGCCTACATGCGAAACGTGGGCGGCAGCGACTACTTCCTCTACACTCGTGACTTCAACGAAGTGACGGCTAACGCGGGTGGCGGCGACGATGCGGCCTATCTGTGGGGCAGCACGAGCGACGACACGCTCGACATGAGCGTGGGTTCCGCAACGATGACCCGTTCCGGATCCAGCACGACGGCGGTGGGCGACTTCGCCACCGTCTACGGCTACGCAACCTCGGGTGGCACGGACACGGCCAGCTTGACCGGTTCCACCGGCGATGACGTGTTCTATAGCCGAGAAATCTACAGCATTCTGCGGGATGCGGCCAGCTCGGCCTACCAGTTCTACGTCGGAGCGTTCGGCGCCGTGGAGGCCGATGGCAACGGCGGCGCCGGCGACGTGGCCTATCTCTACGGCAGCGCGAACAACGACGCGCTCGACTTGACCGTAGGCTCCTCGACGATGACCCGGGCCGGATCGAGCACGGCCGTGGCCACGGACTTTGCCAACGTCAACGGCTATGCCGTCGCCGGCGGCACCGACACGGCCACGCTGACCGGCTCGACCGGATCCGACAAGTTCACCGGGAAAGAGACGTACGCCTACATGAAAAACGACGGCGGCACAGACTACACCCTGTACGCCGACAAGTTCAGCGAGGTCACGGCCTACGCGGGTGGCGGCGACGACATGGCCTACCTGTATGGCAGCGTGGGCAGCGACACGCTCGCTATGAGCATGGGCTCGTCGACGATGACCCGGGCCGGATCGACGTCGACCGTGGCCAACAACTTCGCCACCGTCAAGGGCTATGCGGTCACCGGCGGCACGGACACGGCCACGTTGACCGGCACGACTGGCGCCGATACGTTCACCGGCCAGGATGACTGGGGGATCCTCAAGGACAGCGCCGGGACGAGCTACTTCAACTACATCCGCTACTTCGACGAGGTCTACGCCGACGCCGGCGACACGACCAGCGGCAACGACACCCTGGATGTGTCGGAAACCGCCGGAGTATGGGACGTGGACTACCTGTTCGATCCCGGCGATCTCCTCGATTGGTGATCCCGGAGCCCGGTAGTTCCTTCCAAACGACGATGGCCCGCTCGGGAACTTGGTAAGTGCAGGAGCGGCGATTTAGGGAGTGACTTTTTGGTCAGACCAACTGGCTGCCGAGAGGAAACGCTCCCTTGTCGCTTGAAAAATCAAGGGCGACCGACGGAAGACCGCACGGAGCGGGCTTCTGGCGGTTGCCCTTCTTCAATTACCGAGGGGCCGCCAATCCACCCGACCGCGAACTCCTTGTGAGCGGATCGCAGCACGAACAAAGGGTGGGGGCAATCTCCTACCGCCTGGATCTGGTAGCCCGGGCGGGCGGCCTCGCGTCCAACGCCCCCCTCTCTGGATGCTGAAGAGTCCAAAAAAGATGCGAATGAAGCTTGAAAAACACCAGCGCTTCGGCTAGCTTAGCCGTGTGTAGATCTTTTCATGATGGTGTTGGGGGGCTCTTCACAGCCTGACCATCTTCTCCTTTGACAGCGTTAAGTGTTTTTCTATGGCTGTGAATACCCTTGCGCAGCGACGGTATCTGGCGGGAGGTAGAAAAGCGGCATCCATAGCCGAAGTTCCTGGTCCATTGCGGCTGGATTCGTGAGCCACGGATCTTATCGTATGAAACAGGTGTTTGTTTGCCGCGTCGTTTCACAACGTCTTTTCTCATCGTACATTCAGCGGGGGGAATCATGTCGCTTTGGCAAAGGATTCAGCAAAGGCTTTCGTCCTTCGGTACGACTTCTTCTCGTCAGGCGTTGCGAAGCCGGCGTCTCCCAGCTCGGCGTCCCATGAGGCTGGAGGCCTTGGAGCAACGCAGACTTCTGGCTGTCTTCGGCGTCAACAGCGTCCTGGATACGGTGGACGCCAACGTGGGCGACGGCCTGGCCGAAGACGCCTCCGGCAATACGACCCTCCGTGCGGCCATTATGGAGGCCAATGCCTCCAGCGGCGCCGACACCATCAATCTGCCGGCCGGAACCTACAACCTGACCCTTGCCGGGTTTGGCGAGGACGCAGCCGCCACCGGCGACCTGGATCTTCTTTTCGACGTGACCATTATCGGGGACGGCGCCGACACGACGATCATCGACGGTCAGAGCCAGGATCGACTGTTCGACCTGTTCGACTTCGCGGACCTGGAAGTCCAGAACGTAACGCTCACCAACGGTCAGGCCGACAACAGCGGCGTGTACACACAGGAGGCCCAAGGGGGCGCCATCCGCACCTACTACTACAACACGCTCGCGTTCTCGGGATGCGTTTTTGCCAACAACTCTGCGCCCAGTGCGACCACGAGTTCCCGCTACGGCCTCGGGGGCGCCATCTACTCGTATGGGCGTTCTCTCACGATCGAAAACTGCCAGTTCGTGGACAATCTTGCCAGCAACAGCGGGGGCGCCGTCTATCTGGACGGCCCTGCCACGGTCAGCGGTTCCACGTTCAGCGGCAACACGACGGATCTGGGGGGAGGAGCAATCACGGCTCGCCAACCGATCACCGTGGAGACCAGCACGTTTTTCGGCAACACTTCGGAGGGGCCCGGCGGCGCCTTTGAGGTCACCGCCCAGGGCGAATTGACCCTCACCAATTCGACCGTTTCGGGGAACACGGGCACCTATGGAGGCGGCATCCACAGCTACGGCTCCCTCACCCTGACCAGCAGCACCATTGCCGACAACACGGCCGACTGGTACGGGGGGGGCGTGTACGTCTCAAGCGGCAGCACCGCGAGTTTCGAGAACATGCTGGTTGCCGACAACACCGCCACAAGCACCGGACCAGACGTCGATGGCGCGGTAACCAGTGCGGGCTACAACCTGATCGGCGACAGTTCGGACAGCACGGGCTTTGGAAGCACGGGCGACCAACTCGACGTGGCCCCCCTCCTGGGCTCGCTGAACAACAATGGCGGCGCGACCCTGACTCACGCACTCCTGACGGGCAGCCCCGCCATCGATGCGGCCAACACCGCCACGTCCCCCACCACCGACCAGCGCGGCGTTGCTCGCCCCTACGGCGACGAGGCCGACATCGGCGCCTACGAATGGCAGCCCGGCGGGCAGATCAGCGGAACCAAGTTCAACGATGCCGACGGCGACGGCGTGTTCGACGCCGAAGAAGTGGGCATCCCCGACTGGACGATCTACCTGGACGAGAACGGCAACGGCCAGTACGACGAGGGGGGTTCCAGCAGTGCGAGCCACAGTTCGACCGACGTGCCGGTCACAATCGACGGTACCGCGGTCCACACCTCAACGCTCACGATTCCGGACGGCGTGGGAACGATTGCCGACGCGAACGTCACGCTGGACATCACGCACACCTACGACTGGGACCTGGTCGTCGACCTGATTGCCCCCGACAACACGACGGTAAACCTGTTCTCGAACGTCGGGGGCTCCGGCGCCAACTTCACGGGCACCATACTCGACGACGAAGCCGGCACCTTGATTTCTGCCGGCAGCGCGCCGTTTACGGGCTCCTACCAACCGGCAGGCAGTTTGTCCACTTTCGACGGGCTCGACGCCGCGGGCACGTGGACCCTGCAAATTACCGACACCTATCCGGGCTATGACGACGGGACGCTCAATTCCTGGTCTCTTGAATTGTCCGTCCTTGGGGCCGGCGAACCGCTGACGCTCACCGATTCCAACGGCGAGTACGCCTTCACCGACTTGCAGGCCGGCACCTACACCGTGGCCGAGGTCCAGCAACTCGGCTGGCTCCAAACCGCGCCCGCCTCCGGAACCCACACGGTCACGCTGACTGCCGGCGAGGAAGTCTCGTCGCTTGATTTCGGGAACATGCAGCAAGAGACGGTAACGACCACCCTGTCGCCTTCGGCCGACGGCTACGCCACCGACGAAGACCAGGACGGCACGTTCACGGCGCTCGACACGACCAGTACTTACATCTGGACGTCCTACTTTCCCAGCGGCGTGTTTGCCAGCCCAAGCGAAGAACGCGGACTCCTTGAATTCGACTTGTCGTCCTTCTCCAGTTCGTCCACTGTCATCTCGGCCACCCTTGAATTGATTCCGATTCAACTGACCGGAGGCGTCTACCCCACGGTCCACCTCTACGCGTACGAGGGCGATGGCACCGTCACGCTCGCCGACGCTACGATTGGCGGCGTGGAGCAGGATTCGGTGACGATTGAGACGTTTGACACCGTCTCCTTCTCACTCGATCCGACCTACGTTCAGGACCTCTTGGGAACCGACACAGAACTGGGCCTGATGACTCGCCAATTGGTGGGGAACGGTTCGTTCGTTCAGTTCACGAGTTCGGAATACGGCTCGACAAGTTATCGGCCTCGCCTCGTTCTGGAGACGATCGAGCTGGGCGAGATCCGCGGCAGCAAGTGGGAGGACGCCGACGCGGACGGCGTTTGGGACGCCGAAGAGTCGGCCTTACCCGACTGGGAGATCTATCTCGACCTGAACGAGAACGGCCAATACGATTCGGGGGAACCCCTGGAGACGACCGACGCCAGCGGAGAGTACGCCTTCACACAACTGGCTGCCGGCACGTACATCGTGGCCGAGATTCAACAATCCGGCTGGACCCAGATCTATCCCGCAGTCGGTTCTTCGAGTTCAACGGCGTCGCCGACCTCCACGAACGAGGGACTGGAAGATCTCGTCACCTACCAGATCATCAACAGCCCGTCGACACCGCCGACCACGGTGGAATACCAGCAGGCCATGGTCGACGTGGATTCCATGTCGGCCGCGGACGTGTTGTTGACGGAGGTCCCCACGTCCACCTGGACCTACGGATGCACGGCAACTTCGGCCGGGATGATCTTTGGTTACTATGACCGGATCGGCTATTCCGACATGTACACCGGGTCCACCAACGGCGGCGTGGCCCCGTTGACAGATCTTGGCCAGGGGGATGATCCCGCCAACCCGATCGCCGGTTCGACATCGCTCATCGCGACCATGGACGGTTTCGACGGACGAACCACGGCGGGCCACGTGGACGATTACTGGATCAGTCAAAACTCGTCGGGGCCCGACCCCTGGGAAAGCGGCGGCACGGAGCACACCTGGGGAGACTGCACGGCCGACTACCTGGGGACGAATCAATGGAAATGGGATTACGACGGCGACTCAATCGTAGACACCAATATTGATGGGGCTACTGCTGTCTGGTCGAATCCGTCCGCCGACAAGCTCTACGATTACACCCCGTCCGCCTCTTACGGCACTCCGCAGACGGCGGCGTGCCACGGCATGCGTCTCTTCGCCGAGTCGCGCGGTTATACCGTGCTGGAGAACTACACCCAGAAGATCGACACTCTCTACACCGGCGGGTTCTCATTCTCCGATTACATGACCGAAATCGACGCCGGATGTCCGGTCATGATCCACGTCGTCGGCCACACCATGGTTGGAGTCGGCTACGAGGTGGCCACCAGCACCGTGTACCTCCACGATACCTGGGACAACTCCGTCCACACAATGACGTGGGGCGGTTCCTATTCCGGAATGGCGATGCAGTCGGTGACCATCATCCATCTCGAAGAGCTCAACACGGTCTCCGACGGCACCCACGTCGTCGAACTGGAAACCGGAGAGGTTGTGACGGGAATCGACTTCGGAAACCACCAGGACTCCATGGCCGAGATCCAGGGCGTCAAGTGGAATGACCTCGACGGCGACGGCGTGCAAGATGCGGAAGAGCCCGGCCTGGCCGGGTGGGAAATCTACATCGACTCCAACTCGAACGATCAATGGGACGACGGCGAACCGATTGCCACAACCGATGCCGACGGCCTCTACACCTTGAGCGGCCTCGAGCCCGGAACCTACACCGTCGCTGAGGTGCAGCAAACCGGCTGGACCCAGATCTTCCCAGTTTCTCCGGGCACTCACTCGGTCGTGCTCACCGAGGGGCAGGTGATTGACGGGATCGATTTTGGCAACCAGGCCCTGCCCGGCGAAATCCACGGCAGTAAATGGAACGACCTCGACGGGGACGGAACCTGGGACACGGGCGAACCCGTGCTGGCCGGATGGGAAATCTACCTCGACGCGAACGAAAACGAGCAGTGGGACACCGGCGAGCCAATCACCACCACGGCCGCCGACGGAACCTACTCTTTCACCGACCTTACGCCCGGCACCTACACGGTGCGCGAAGTCAGTCAGACCGATTGGGAACAGACCTCGCCAGGAGACGTTGAAACCGTCAACACCTTCGTCAGCATCGACAACGATCCGGAAGGCGACTCGCCGCGAGCCCTCGCATACACCCTCGACGGGCAATACGTACTCGTCGTCAATCGCGACACCGACAATGTAACCGTTCTGAACGCGGCGACCCGGGCCCTCGTGGCCACGGTTCCCGTCGGCGACAATCCGCGCAGTATCGCCGTCAGCAGCACCTATGCCGTGGTTGCGAACCTCAACAGCGACAACGTCAGCGTCATCGACCTGTCCAGTTGGACTGTGACGGCCACCGTCCCCGTCACGGGAACCGAGCCCTACCGCGTGCAGGTGTCGGACGACGGCACGACCGCCATCGTGGGCGTGAGCAACAATCCCGGCGGCGGCACTCCGTCTTCCTTCTCGGTCATCGACCTGACAGGCACGCCCACCGAGATTCGAACCTTTGACACCACACCCCAGGGCGTTATTTCCCTGTGGGGCACGACGGAGACGCGCGACTACGGCTACGAGTACAGCCAGTTCGTTCTCTCGTCCGACAACCAAACGCTCGTCCTCGCCGACCGGGACAACTCTCAGATCATGGTCTACGACTGGACGACCGGAAGCGAACTCGCCGCCCTCGCCAGCGAAGATTCCCCCACGGCCGTCGACATCAGCGACGACGGAACGCTCGCCGTTGTCAGCCACGAACTCTCGTCGACCAACGATGTAAGCGTCGTGGACCTTTCCGGGACCTCGCCGACGATCACGGCCTCCTACGACATCACCACCGACAGCATCAGCAATCACGTCGTTCGGATCACGCCCGACAAGAGCCATGCCGTCGTGTCTACCTACAACGACGTCTTCTTCGTCGACTTGAGCACGGGCGGCACGACCGCCACGTTCTATGCGGCCACCATCTTCGACATGGCAATCACGTACGACGACAGCTACCTGCTCGTTGCCGGCTACGAACCCGAGGTGGTCGACCTGTCGTCGTTCACGGTGGTCAAGACGTTCTACGGTCTCTTCTCGCACGTTGCGGCCGCCAGTCCGACCGATTATCGCGTGGTGTGTGTCGACGCGCACGCGGCCGAGACTGTCCATTTCTTCGATGCCAACGGCGCCTCGGGCAGCCTGGAAGGCTCCGTTCCCACCGGGGGCGTTCCCGAAGGCGATGCTCCTCGCTATCTGGCCGTGTCGGCCGACGGATCGATTGCCATCACGGGGAACACGACCTCGCAGAACGTGAGCATTATCGACCTTGCAACCCAGACGGTTCGCGCCTACGTGGATACGGGCGACCGCGTCCAGAGCGTCGCGATCACTCCCGACGGCAGCACGGCAGTCGTCGCCAACATGGAGTCGAATACCGTCTCGATCATCGACCTGTCCACCGATACCCTCGTCAAGACCCTGAGCACCTACTATCGTCCCAGCGAAATCGTTATCTCGCCTGACAGCCAGTGGGCCTACGTGACGAGCGTTGCCGGAACGGACCTGGTGTACTTCATCGAGTTGGACGGCGTCTCCAGTTCGATTTCCGGAACATTAACCGCGGGCAACTACGGCAGCTTCACGGCCTACGACTTCACCATGAGCAGCGGGCTGGCGCTCAGTGCCGACGGCTCGATCCTGGCGGCTTGCAGCAGTTTCACCGACGAACTCATCTTGATCGACACGGCCACCCAGAGCGAGATCGTCGCGGTCAGTATCGGCTCCGGGACCTATCCGATCCAAGCGGCATTCTCGCCAGACGGCACCAAGGCTTACGTCCTCAACTACGGCACAGACACGGTCTCCGTCGTTTCGGTTGACGGAACCTCTTCGGCCGTGGTTGCGACCATCAGCGGAATGGACGAGCCCGCCACGGTCAACGTGGACGCCGCCGGCGCCTTCGTCTATGTGGGAAACAACGGTTCCACCACGCCCGGTGTCCAGGTCATCGACACGTCAACCAACACGGTGGTCCAGTCGATCTCGCTGCCCAATGGAGGGGCTCCCCGTTCTGCGTACCTGTCCGACACGAACTCGATCCTCTACCTCACCGGCCCGCGAACCAGCGGAACCGGCAGCGTGTATCGCGTCGACGCCCAGGGAGCTTCTTCTTCCGTGATCGACGAGGTGATCCTCGACGGGGCCGTCATGAGCCTCGGATTCAGCGAGTCGCTCAACACGGCCGTGGTCACTGAACCCCTGGCCGACGGCGTGGCCGTAGTGGCCTACTCCAACTTCGTGGCCTATGGCCACGTGATCGAGGTGGGCCCCGGAGAAGTTGTGGAAGACGTCGATTTCGGCAACCACACCGAAGCGACAAACGAGCCCCCAACCGTCGAACTGACGAACACAACAACCAGCCTGTCGGAAGACACCGACACGACCAGCCGAACCAAAGTGGCCGACATCGTCGTCACGGATGACGGGATAGGCACGAACGTCCTCAGCCTCACCGGCGACGATGCGGCCCTGTTCGAGATCGACGGCACGGAATTGTACCTGGTTGCTGGAGCCACGCTCGATTTCGAAACGAACCCGGTTCTTGATATCACCGTGGAAGTCGACGACACAAGCCTTGGCACGGGAGCGGAAGACTCGGACGCGCTGGCCATCACGATCACCGATGTCAACGAAGCCCCAACCGTCGAACTCACCGGCACAACAACCAGCCTGCCCGAGGACACGGACACAACGGCAAGGCTCAAAGTCGCCGACATCGTCGTCACCGATGATGCCCTGGGAACAAACGTCCTCAGTCTCACCGGCGACGATGCGGCCCTGTTCGAAATCGACGGTACGGAGCTGTACCTGGTTGCCGGGACCACCCTCGATTTCGAAACAGATCCAGACCTTCATGTCACCGTGGAAGTGGACGACGCAAGCCTTGGCACGGGAGCGGAAGACTCGGATGCGCTGGCCATCACGGTAACCGACGTGGAGGAACTCGACTTCGGTGACGCTCCCGATCCGACCTATCCGACGCTGCTTGCCAGCGACGGCGCCCGGCATGTGGCAACGGGTCCGATGCTCGGCACGGCCCGGGATACGGAGTGGAACGGACAGCCCACGCCCGGCGCCGACGGCGACGACAGCAATGGTACGGCCGACGAGGACGGCATTGTCGGAGCTTCGTCCTTTGCGCCGGGCATGGCCGACGCCTGGGTCGAAGTGGTGGTCTCGGCGGACTCCTACGTGAATGCGTGGATCGACTTCAACGCGGATGGAACGTGGGACGCAAGCGAGCAGCTCGCCACGGACTTGATGCTGACGGCCGGCACGAACCACGTGACCTTCGCGATTCCCGCCACCGCGGTTCCCGGAATCACCTACGCCCGGCTCCGCCTGACGAGCTACGACACGGGGGGGACCCTCTTGCCGACCGGCCTGGCCCAGGACGGCGAGGTGGAAGACTACATCGTCCAGATCGACGACGAGCTCTACCTGTACGGGACCGAGGATGACGACACGGTGGTCGTCAGGACCGACGGCAGCGACTACACCGTCACGATCAACGGCGTCTCCAACGTCTACTCGATGGCCACCTACAGCTCGATCGTGCTCGACGGCGCCGGCGGCACCGACTCGCTGGAGATCTACGACTGGACCGGTAACGACACGTTCGCCGTCGATCCGAGCCAGGCGACCATGGACTGGGACAGCGACGGCGTCGACTTCACCGGCCTCGGATTCGAGACGGTCAAGGGGGTCGCTCTGTACGGCGGAACCGACGAGGCAACGCTCACCGGCACGACCGGCGCCGACAAGTTCTACGGCAAAGCGACGCAGGCGTACATCTACGATGCGGCGGGCACGGACTATCGCTACACCGCGAGCGCCTTCGAGACCACGACCGGCGTGAGCGGAGGCGGCGGCGACACCGCCTATCTGTACGGCAGTACGGGCGACGATACGCTCGACGTGACCGTGGGCGCGGCGACGATGACCCGGGCCGGGTCGACCACGAGCGTGGCGACCGATTTCGCCAACGTCAACGGCTACGGCGTTGCGGGCGGCACGGACGTGGCCACCGTCACCGGCACGACGGGAACCGACCTGTTCACCGCCAAGGAGACGTATGCCTACATGCGAAATGTGGGCGGAAGTGACTATCTGCTCTACGTGACCAGCTTCGGCGAAGTGACCGGCTACGGCGACGCAGACGACACGGCCTATCTGTACGGCGCCGCCACCGACGACACGCTCGAAATGAACGTGGCTTCGGCGACGATGACCCGGTCCGGATCGACCACGAGCGCGGCGAGCGGCTTCGGCGCCGTCAATGGCTACGCCGGCGCCGGCGGCACGGACACGGCCACCATGACCGGCTCGACGGGCACCGACCTGTTCTCCGCGACGGAGGACTATGGCTACATCCGAAACGTGGGCGGCACGACCGACTACTTCCTCTACGCCGCCAGTTTCAGTGAAGTGACGGCCAACGGCAACGGCGGCGTCGACGACGTGGCCTATCTCTACGGCAGCTCCAGCGACGACTCGCTCGAATTGAGCCCGAGTTCGTCGAGCATGATTCGCTCCGGATTGAGCACGAGCGTGGCCAACGACTTTGCCAACGCCTACGGCTACGCCGGCGCGGGCGGCACGGACACGGTCACCCTGACCGGCACGAGCGGAGAGGATCGTTTCTACGGGAGAGAGACCCTCGCCTACATGCGAAATGTGGGCGGAAGTGACTATTTCCTCTACGCACGCGATTTCGGCGAGATGACGGCCAACGCTGGCGGCGGCAGCGACGACGTGGCCTATCTGTGGGGCAGCACGGGCGACGACACGCTGGACATGGCCGCGGCCTTGTCGACGATGACCCGCTCCGGATCGACGACCACGGCGGTGGGCGACTTTGCCACCGTCTACGGCCTTGCGACCACGGGCGGCACCGACACGGCCAACCTGGTCGGCACCACCGGGGACGACGTCTTCTACAGCCGCCCGGCCTACAGCATCCTGCGGGATGCGGCCAGCGCGGTCTACCAGTTGTATGCCGGCGGCTTTAGCACCGTGGAGGCCCATGGAAACGGTGGCGCCGACGACATCGCCTATCTCTACGGCAGCACGGGTAGCGACACCCTCGACTTGACCGTGGGCTCGTCGACGATGACCCGGGCCGGATCGAGTACGGCCGTGGCCACGGACTTCGCCAACGTCAACGGCTACGCCGTCGCGGGCGGCACGGACACGGCCACGCTAACCGGCACGACCGGGGCGGACCTGTTCTCCGGGAAAGAGACGGTCGCCTACATGCGAGACGAGGCCGGGGCCGCCTATTCGCTTTACGCCGACAAGTTCAGCGAGGTGACGGCCTACGGGGGTGGCGGCGACGACACGGCCTATCTGTACGGCAGTGTCGGCAGCGACACGCTCACCATGAGTGTCGGCTTCTCGACGATGACCCGGGCCGGATCGACGTCGACCGTGGCCAACAACTTTGCCACCGTGAAGGGATACGCCGTCGAAGGCGGCACGGACACGGCGACGCTGACCGGCACGACCGGCGCCGATACGTTCACCGGCCAGGATGACTGGGGGATTCTCAAGGACAGCGCCGGGACGAGCTACTTCAACTACATTCGCTACTTCGACGAGGTCTACGCCGAGGCCGGCGACACGACCAGCGGCAACGACACCCTGGATGTGTCAGAAACCGCCGGAGTATGGGACGTGGACTACCTGTTCGACCCCGGCGATCTGCTGGATTGGTGATGGCGGATCGCGTAATCGGCTCTACAGCTATGCCAACCGGGACACGTTCGCCAAGTCGATTGGCAGGCATGGGGGCTGGCCTGGAAGGGGGCCTTAGAAAACGGCCTCGCGACCTCCGTTGACGGAAATCTTCCTCATATCTATAGTTGCGAAAAGGAAGCCGTCATCACCGCCTCTCCTTCCCAACGGACAGAATCATGAGCACTGGCGACGAAGCTGGAACCGGATTTTCAACCATGCGTGGACGGAACTACCCGTCCATCCGCCAATTCACCGTCTTTCTCGAAAATCGGGTCGGCCAATTGCTTGAGGTCATTCGCCGATTTGAGGGAAGTCACGTTCGGATCGTCGCCCTCTCCATCAACGATTCGTCGGAATGCGCCTTCGTCAGGTTCCTCCTGAGTCACCCCGAGGAGGGAAGGGAAATTCTCGAACGGGCCGGGCTGGCGATTATCGAGAGCGACTTGATCGGCGTTGAGTTGCCTGAGGGCCCTCAGCCTCTCTTACAGATCTGCACCGCTCTTTTGCAGGCGGAGGTCAACATCATCCAGGCCTATCCCCTGATCGTCCGACCCCATGGTCGTGCCGCAGTCGCCCTCATGGTCGACAATATCGATCTCGGGCTTGAAACCCTTGCGGTCAAGGAGTTTCGGACGATCACGGAGGCCGATCTTCTCGAAGAATGTTGACCGTGCCTCGCTCCAGCGTCACTGAATGATCGCATAGGCGGGCAGATCGGGAACCGGGCTTCCCAAGTCGGTCTCTACACGAATGATCTGCTCCAGGTTGCCGGAGGCCGTGCCACCGACAAAAGTGACCGGGATGACGTGCAAAACCTTGGGGGTGGCCGAACCTTCGGGGACCATGAAGCTGAACCGTTCGTCGTCACAGTGAACCGAGATGACGCGGAACGGCTTGGCGCCGCGGAGAACGATGTTTCTCGTCACGCTTTGCCCCGACTCAACGCTTCCCATGAACAACGACGGGGGGCTGACCACGATCGAGGGCTCGATCCGACCCTGAACCAACAGCGGAACCTGCTTCCGGTTGTAGTCGTTGGTCTTCAGCACAAGGTGCTCGTGCAGGTACCCCGTCGGGGTGGTTTTGTCCACGTGCACGGAGATTTGGTAGCGGGTGTTGCCGCCGCTGCGTCCGACCTCCTCCACGGAGGCCGACAAATGCGGATTGGCACAACTCACCTCCAGGATCTTCCAGTCGGAACGTCCCGCATGGGCAACCACGACCTGCCGATCCACTGCCTGGCCTTCCGGAACGGCCCCGACTTCAACGCTCCCTGGATGGAACACAACGTCACTTCGAATGTAGACCCGCGTCTGCAACTGGACCTGGGCATAATAGGGCTTGTCGAAGGTCACCGTCAGAGTGGCCCCTTTCTTGCCTTGAAACCGATCCGTGTTGATTTTTGCGACGATGGCGGCTGTTTCGTGGGTCTTAAGCGTGTTCTGCTCAATCCGCGGACTCGTGCATCCACAGGTTGAGGTGACCCCGACGATATGGACGTCTTCCTCGTAGAGGTTCGTCAGCTCATAGCGAAACTCCGCCTTCGCTCCCCGAGCAACATCCCCAAAATTGTGGACCCGCTCCTTGAACATCTTCTCAGCCCATGTCTGGGCCGATACCGTCGAAGCAAGCAGCATAAGAAGGAGAATGCTCAAGGAAACTCGGCGAAACATGGATTGTGTTCCTCTCGGGTCGGAAAAAAACGGCGAAATGAGCGTCAAAGACGTCAGTTATCGGAAGATGACCGAAGGTCGTTCTACCCCGCCACCAGCCCTGGTGGCTGGGAAACTCTAGCCCCCCCTAAAGCACGTGTCAAATCTCCCACTTGACCCCATTTAACATTTCTTGCGTTTCGTTTTTGCCCGATTACCGAATTCCGGACCTTGAGGGACATTGCAGATGCCAGAATCTGCCCCCACATGGCAACGACCAAAGGGGTTGCAGCCAAGGGCAGTCCAGAGAAAAGGCGGAACTTTCCCCTTTTTGGGAGGGGAATTCAGGAGAGATTCAGCCTCCGCCGAAGATACGGAGACGCTGGCGCGACGGGCTTTCTCCCCGGCCCCTCTGAAAGCGGGGAAAAGCTGACGAATTTGCTTGCAGTGAGCATTGCCAAGTCGACTGGAAATCCGTTAGCATAGGGGATTACCAATTGCCCGGGCGGGATGAGCTTAGGGCAGCGCGGTGAAGTCTGCGCGCTGGCGAGGCTGCCTCTCCCCCATCGAGGCAGGTGGCCTTCTTCCAGGGGATCGTTGGTCGCACTTTCGGATTTGCCCATGTTCGAGTCACTTCAAGAAAGCCTTGGTTCCGCACTCAAATCCCTCCGGGGACGCGGCAAGCTGAGCGAAGCGAATATGCGCGAAGGGCTCCGCTCGGTACAGACCGCCCTGCTCGAAGCCGACGTGAGCTTTCCGGCCGTCAAGGACTTCATGGCCCGCGTGTCCGAGCAGGCCGTTGGCGAGACCGTCCTCAAATCGCTCAATCCCACGCAGCAACTCGTCGGCATCGTCCATCAGGAACTGATCCACCTGATGGGGCCCGTCGATCACTCGCTCCATCTCAAACCGCCGTTGTCCATCCTCATGCTCTGCGGCCTGCAGGGTTCGGGAAAGACGACAACCTGCGGCAAGCTGGGACGGATGTTGGCCCAGCGGGGCAAGAAGCCCATGCTCGTAGCCGCGGACCTTCAGCGCCCCGCCGCCATCACGCAGCTCGAGGTGCTTGGCAAGGACCTGGGAATTCCGGTTCATGCGGAATACGAGTCGAAAGATCCCGTGGCCGTGTGTCGCCGTGCCGTCGACGCTGCTCGGAAGGCCGAAGTTGACGTCGTCATTCTCGACACGGCCGGCCGATTGCATGTCGACGAAGAGTTGATGCAGCAGCTTTCGATGATCGAGCGCCGGGTCCAGCCCGACCAGGTCTACTTCGTCGTCGACTCCATGACCGGCCAGGACGCGGTCAACAGCGCCAAGGCCTTCAACGAAGCCCTCGAACTGGACGGTGTCGTCCTCACCAAGCTCGACGGCGACGCTCGCGGCGGAGCGGCCCTGTCGGTCAAGGCGGTGACGGGCGTGCCGATCAAGTTCATCGGCACGGGCGAACACCTCGATTCGCTCGAGGAATTCCATCCCGATCGGATGGCGGGTCGCATTCTCGGCATGGGCGACATCCTCTCCCTCGTCGAACAGGCCCAGGACAAGTTTGATCAGGAGGAGATGAAGCGTCAGGAGGAACGGCTCAAGAAGGGCGAGTTCACCCTGGACGACTTCCGCAAACAGCTCAAGCAGATCAAGAAGCTTGGCCCCATGCAGAAGGTTCTCAGCCTGCTGCCCGGCATGGGCCAGTTGAAAGACATGATGGGCGACATGGACGCCGAAGGCGACATGCGGCGTCTCGGCGGGATCATCGATTCGATGACCCCCGAGGAGAAACGCAATCCCAAGCTGATCGACCAGAGTCGCCGCCGCCGGATTGCTGCCGGCTCGGGCGTGGAGCCCCACGAAGTCAACGAGTTGGTCAAGCAGTACGATGGCATGGCCGACATCATGAAGAAAATGGCGGGCCTCGGGGTGCGGGATCGCATGAAGGCCGTCCAGCAATTGTCCCAGAGCGCCGCCAACAACCCCATGGGACGCCTGGGAGTCAAGAAACAGGGCACGGGCAAACGGCTCACGCCCAAGGAACGCGCCAAACTGAAGAAAGAACGAGACAAAGAGCTTCGGCGGCGCAAACGAGAAAAGAAGAACAAGTAATAGTTCTCGAAACAATTGTTTTTGAGTCCACAGCATCACGAGGAGTAGTACGTGGCTGTTCGCATTCGTATGAAGAAGTTGGGACGTCGGCACCGACCGTTCTACCGCATCTGTGCGATGGATTCTCGCACCGCGCGAGACGGACGAGTGCTGGAAGAGTTGGGCACTTACGACCCGATGGTCCCCGAGACCGACGCCCGGGCGATCCTGAACAAGGAACGGATTCAGTACTGGCTCAGCGTCGGTGCTTCGCCCAGCGAAAAGGTCAATGCCCTGATCAAGAAGTATGGCGTCGAGGGAACGCACCTGGAGCAGCAGCAGCAGGCCCTGGACCGGCTGGCCCAATCGCGCCGCCGTCCTGAACCGCCCGCCGTCATGCCCAAGCCCGCGGCTTCGGACGAACCGGCTGCCGAGGCTCCGGCCGCCGAAGAACCGCAGGCGGAAGCGGCTCCCGAGGCCAGCGCTGAAGGCTAGACCAACACGATGCGTTTCGACGTCCTCACCCTGTTTCCCGAGATCTTCGACGGATATGTCGGGGCGAGCGTCCTGAAACTGGCCGTGCAGCGCGGCCTGGTCGAGGTCCATCGCCACAACATGCGCGACTGGGCCCTCGATCGCCATCGTTCGGTTGACGACCGACCTTTCGGTGGAGGGCCCGGAATGGTCCTCAAGCCTGACGCGATTGTGCCTTGTGTCGAGACGGTTCGCCGCCAGACCGGCGATGCCGGACACCTGATCATGCTCACCCCCCAGGGGCGACGCTTCGATCAGCAAGTGGCCGAGGAACTGGCCACCCACAACCGGATCCTCCTGCTTTGCGGGCGATACGAAGGGTTCGACGAACGAATCCGCAACATCCTGAAACCGGATGAAGTCTCCGTCGGAGATTTCATCCTCAACGGCGGCGAAACTGCCGCCATGGTGATTATCGACGCGGTGATCCGGCTTGTGCCGGACGTGTTGGGTGACGAGCAATCCAGTGCGGAGGACTCCTTTTCCACGGAGGACCGCTGGCTCGAATCGGCCCAATACACGCGTCCCAGAGTGTTCCGCGGCCTGGAAGTGCCGCCCGTGCTGCTCAGCGGCAACCACGAAGAAATCGCGAAATGGCGGCGGCAAGACAGCCGCACGCGAACCGAACAACGCCGGGCCGATCTCCTCGGTCCGGAGGAATGAAGCGACCCGGCTCCGGCCGGTAACGATCCAAAAGGACGACGATCATGAGTCAACAGTTGATGAACCTGGTCGAGAAGACCAGCTTGAAGGCCGAGGTGCCGAAGTTCGAAATCGGCGACACGGTCGAGGTCCATTGCGAGATCCTCGAAGGCGAGAAGAAACGTATCCAGATCTTCAGCGGCGTCGTCATCGCACGCAGCGGAGCCGGCACTCGCGAGATGTTCACCGTCCGCCGAATCGTGCAGGGCGAGGGCGTGGAGCGAAAATTCCCCCTTCACTCTCCGCGGATCGCCGACATCGTCGTGACACGATCGGCCGTTGTCCGCCGCGCCAAGCTCTACTTCCTTCGGGATCGCGTCGGTAAGGCCGTCCGTCTCAAGGAACGTCGCGTCGAACGCAAAACCGGCGACAAGCCCAAGGCAAAACGCCGCGGACGAAAACGCCGCGCCGCCAAGACCGAGTAGTTCCCTGTGTGTGATCGGTCGTCGTCGAAATCCGCTCTCGACGACGACCCGGAAGGGAGGGTGTGCGGCTGCGCGGGGCGCTGCGCACCTAGGGCACGGAGGCTGGTTCCTCGCCGAGACGCCCGTCTCCAGCAAGTGCCGTGAAACTCTTCGGTCCCTTCATCCGCCGACTTTCCCAGTTCTTTCGGCCCCGCCCCCTAGGCCAGCAGGGTGAGACCTTCGCGGCTCGCTATCTTCGGCGCCACGGGCTGCGAATCATCGGACGCGGCGTCCGCACCGGCCTGGGGGAACTCGATCTGGTCGCCGTCGACGGGCGAACCGTTGTCTTCGTCGAAGTGAAAACACGACAAAGCGACCAACAAGGTCATCCCGCCGAGGCCGTCGATCTGGCCAAGCAGCGCCGGCTTACCCGCCTTGCCACGGCCTATCTGAAACGCCACGGGCTTCTGGGCCACGCTGCCCGCTTCGACGTTGTGGCCGTCACCTGGCCCGAAGGACGCCGCCCCACGATCGAACACATTCGCAACGCCTTCGAGGCGGTGGACTGACGTCGCTGCCAGGCGTCTCACAGTCACTACCTAGTGGGTGGGTGCCACGCTCAGAGCGAAGCGATGGGCGTGGACGGTCAATCACCACGCCCATCGCTTCGCTCTGGGACGTGCCACCCATGAATCGTCCAGGTCAGACACTTCGCTCCGAACACTCTGCCGGAATGGCTGGCTCGACCTGAAAACCCGCCTTCTTCAAGAAACCGGCCAGTAGCCGATAGCCGCAATCGGTGAGAATCGATTCCGGATGGAACTGAAGCCCGACGACCGGAAGTTGCCTGTGTCGGACGGCCATGACGACGCCGTCCTCGGTTCGGGCCGACACGGTCAGACAGGCCGGAACCGAATCCGGCTCAACCACCAGGGAATGGTACCGGCAGGCGACAAACGGACAGGGAAGCCCCTCAAAAACTCCCTGGCCGTCGTGGTGAATCGATGACGTTCGCCCGTGAAACGGTTCCGCCGCTCGCACGATTCGCCCCCCCAACGCCTCCGCGATCACCTGGTGCCCCAGGCAAATGCCGAACATGGGGACCCATTCGTGAAGTTGTCGCACCACGTCGAGACAGCACCCCGCCTCGCGCGGTGTGCAGGGGCCTGGCGACAGAACGATGGCCTCAGGGGCGAGTCGCCTGATCCCGCCGACGTCGATCTCCGTGTTCCGAACCACCAGCGGTTCCCGTCCGAGACGCTCGAAGTACCGGGCGAGATTGTGAACGAAGCTGTCGTAGTTGTCGAGGAGCAGGATCACGTGGCAAAGCCAGTCTATCGCGTCTTCATCCGCTCGGTCAGCCAGTCGGCAATCTCTTCCATCCCCGTTCCCTCCTTGGCCGAGAGTTCGAAGATCCGAGCCTCCGGCGCGAGGGCCTTCATGTCGGCCTTCACGCGGTCCATGTCAAATTCGAAATGGGGAAGCAGATCGACCTTGGTTACGGCCAGGGCGTCTGAACCGCGAAAAATCGCCGGGTACTTGGCAATCTTGTCATCGCCCTCGGGAACGCTCAACAGGGCAATCCGCAAATGCTCGCCAAGATCGAAGCCTGCGGTGCAGACCAGGTTGCCCACATTCTCGATCATCATGAGGTCGAGTTTGGGCAGATCGAAGCCGTCCAGTGTGGCTTGGATCATCATGGCGTCCAGATGGCAGGCCCCCTCCGTGTTGATCTGGACCACGGGAACCCCGAGGGCATCGATCCGCTCGGCGTCGATGGAGCTGGCAATGTCGCCCTCGATGACCGCCGGGGCAACGCCATCGCCGAGTCGGGCGAAGACATTTTCCAGAAAGGTCGTCTTCCCGCATCCGGGGGAGCCGACGATGTTCACCGTGAAAAGGCCTGCCTCGTTGAAACGGCAGCGGTTTTCTTCGGCAAGCTGATCGTTGGCTTTGAGAATCTTCTTGGCGGCGACGATTTTCATGGGGGGCAGTCCGCAGATAGGAAAGGCATTGCAAACCACCCATTCTTGCGGATCTTCGCCCTGGTGGCAAGGCCTGCCCTATTCCTCGTCGATATCGATCGTCTGCAGAAGCATCTCTTGCCCACCTTCCAGGGAAACCGAGGGGCTCTCGCACGCGGGGCAAGCCGCACAAAGCTCGCCGATCGGGGTCCTCGCTCCGCAGGCCGTGCAAACACAGATCGCCCCGGGTTCTTCGATTTCGAGGTTCGCTCCCTCGGCGATCGTCCCCGGGGAAAGAAGCTCAAAGGCAAATCGGATCGAGTCGGGCTGGACGCCGGAAAGACGCCCGATAGACAACGCAAGCCGGGTCACCTTCCCGGAGGCCCCGGCTCGCGCAACTTCCCCTTCCACTTGATCGATCAACGCTTCAACAATCGAAACTTCGTGCATCCGCTCGCATCCCGGATTCTCCCGGGGATCAGAAAAGACAATCTCGTACCCTGAGGCAGTCAGGTTCTGGGTGCCACTGGCTGATTGTCAGCCAGTGCCCACACGTTGCATCAACACATGCCCCGAACCGCAAACGCGACAAACCACTAGTGTCCTGAGTTGTTAATTCGCTGCATTTGTTCGGCTGCCCTTTTCCGAGCAAAAGCACGAAACTCGATTCAACGGACTTCTAACTCAGGACACTAGTCGACCGCGGCCAATTGCACGCGGGCACTCTCCAATCGCTGGGCCAACAGCTTCGAGATCTCTTTGGTGAGCTGATAGCCGAGACGGGGATTGTCATCGCACAGGTCGCGAACCTTCTTCCCGTCCAGGCAGATCAACGACGTGTCCTTCGTCGTGGTGCCAATGGCCGTGACCTTGTAGGGCTCGATCATGGCGGACCAGCAAAGCAACTCGCCCCCGACCAGGGTGTCGACAGCTCGTTCCTCGCCGTTGCCGAGCAGGTAGCGAATCTCGACTTCTCCCTGAGTGATCACGTGCAGCGTGTCGGCGGGGTCCCCTTCCCGGAACATCTCCGTGTTGGCCGGAACTTCCTTTTCTTCCGCGATCATGGCCAACGCCTTGAGGCTCTCCTCGCCGATGTTGGCGAAGTAGTGATAGCGACGCAACGCTTCAGGTGAAATCATGACGGTCTCCTTCGTGACCTGATGCGGATGTGTTTGAAGCCGGACCCTCCCGGTCAATCTTCCGCCTTCCCGGTTGTCAACAATCCGAGCACTTCCTCCACGGCCTTCGGAATCGACGCCGCCACGGCAGGTGTGCACTCCTCTGTAAAGGTCAGTATATCCTGCGCCTCGATGCCGACAAGCTGGATGTGCTCGTCGGACGGCAGTTTCAACCCCGCCTGCCGTCCGAATTGAAGGGCCGTTGTCAGGTTCATGTCGTGAGCGGAACAACTTCGCTGCGTGGGAATCGCGTTGGGGGCGAGATGGTGGATCGTGCCGGGTTCGGCTCCCGTAACAATCGCGTCGATCACGATGGCCCGGTCGTATCCGTCAAGCCGTTCCATCAACCGCAACCCGCCCCAGTAGTCTTCGCCCACGTCCACGTCCTCCCGATCCGCCAGGAGGTCTCGCAATTTCGCGGCCACGTGCAAACCGACACTATCGTCGGCGACAATCCAGTTTCCAAGTCCAAGAACAAGCGTCTTCATAGCGTTCACATCAAGAAAAGTAGCAGGCTCGCTCCGCCGTGCCGTCCGCCAAATCGTCAACGACTCCGCAACTTCCGGCAGGCTGAAGCCTGGACTCCAACAAGGAGCAGGCACGCTCCGCCGTGCCGTCCGCAAAGCGAAGCCCATAAGTCCCATCAAACTCCCATCTCGGCTGCCACTGGCTGCCTGTCAGCCAGTGCCAACCATGAGCCGGGAGAAACTCCAATTCGTGAGCCGGTCAGAACACGAGCCTCTTCATCCCGGAGGCAAATCCTTTTTCCCGGTTCGGCAGGCCCGTAAGACAGTTGCGAAATCCCGAAATTCACTCACCGCCGCGAGGGGCTTGCTGGAGATAAAGAAAAAAGGCCGGGCGACACCGTAACCCGTCGCCCGACCTCTATTCTACCCAACAGAGCCACTCAGTCCACGTATTGCGAGAGCGTGTCGATCATCTCGCCCTCGGGATTGCGGAGGTTGACCTGCAACGGCATCTGGCCGGGCAGGCTGTGCGTGGCGCAACCGAAGCAAGGATCGTAGGCCCGGAAGGCCATCTCGACCATGTTCAACAGACCCTCGGAGACCTTGCCCTTCTTGATCAGGCCTTCGGCCGCCTTCTTCACCGACATGCAGATCGGGGCGTTGTTATTCGTCGTGCCCACAACCAGGTTCACCTTCGTCAGGATCCCCCGTTCATCCGTCACGTAGTGATGGGTCAGCGTGCCGCGAGGGGCTTCCACACAGCCCACGCCTTCGTTGGGCGTTTCGGTGGGAAGAGCGCGGAACTTGTCGCTGGTGATCTCTTCGTCGGTGGCCAACTCGACCCAGCGCTCGGTCGCGTAGAGCAGCTCGACCAGGCGAGCCCAGTGCGTCGCCAACGTGTGGTGCACCGGCTTCCCGCCCAAGGTCTCGTACATCTTCTCGTACTGCTCCTGGGCGAGCGGAGTCGCCATTCCGTCGGCCGCATTCAGACGCGACAGCGGCGTGGCCTTGTAGACGCCGGAATCCTTGCCGTCCACGAACCCCTTCCAGCCGACGGCCTTCAGGTACGGGAACTTCAGGTACGACCACGGCTCCACGCGCTCGGCGATGTGGTCGCGGTAGTCCTTGGCGTCGTACTTGACCAATTCCGCTCCGTCGGGTCCGGTCACCCGGATCTTGCCGTCGTAGAAGTTGGCCTTGTTGTTCTCGTCCACCATGCCCATGTTGTAAGTCTCATGGGTGTAGACGCCGCCCGTGATCAGATCGACGTAGGCGCTGTTCTTCAGGACAATGTCCTCGAAGACCTGCAGCGAGAACTGGGCGAACTCGATCGCTTCGCGACCGCGCGCCTCGATCTCCTTGCGCTGCTCCTCGTTGATGCCGCGGCTCACGCCTCCCGGCAGGCCCCAGTTGGGATGGACGGGACGTCCGCCGAGCAGCTTGATCAGGGCGTGGCCGTCGCGACGCATCTTGAGGACCTTGCCGCCCACGTCCATTCCGACCTTGGCGATCACGCCGAGAACGTTACGTTCGGCCGGCGGAGCGTCGGGCCCGACCACAAAGTCCGGGCCGCCGAGGGCGTAGAAGTGGGTCGTGTGGTCCGTGGCGAAGAAGATGCTGTAGAACATTTCGCGCAGCTTCTTGGCGGCCGACGGAGGATCGATTCCCCAGACGGCGTCCAGGGCCTTGGTGGCGGCCATGTGGTGCGCCTCGGGACACACGCCGCAAATCCGGTTCGTCAGGTTGGGCATGTCCTCGGCCTGACGGCCCACGCAGAACTTCTCAAAGCCGCGAAGCTCCGGGATCTGCAGGTAACAATTGGCCACATCGCCTTCCTCGTTCAGGAAGATGTCGATCTTGCCGTGGCCTTCCAATCGGGTGATCGGATCGATCGAAATTCGTTTCATCGTCAATATTCTCCTGCCTAGGCTTCGGCGGTCTTTTTGTTCTTGCGCCGCAGACTGCTCTGCGCCAAGCTGAAGCGATAGAAGCTGCCGACCGGATCCGGAATCCCGTCTTCAATAATCGCCTGGATTTCTTCGGGATCGTCCGAGTCGATCACGGAGGCGACGGCGCTGAGCAACTGCATGCCGTAGTCTTCCACGCCGTCGTTGGGCCCGTAGCACCCGATGCAGGGCGAGTTGACCCGCGGGCAAAGGGCGCCGCATCCCGCTCGCGTTGCGATTCCCGCACAGAGCAGGCCCTGCTCCAACAGGCAGCGGTCCGGGTCCACTTCGATTTCCCAGGTGCGGTAGAACTTCTTGATCTTCTTTTCTTCCCGGATTCGCGGGCAGTCGTCGCAAACGGTTGTGTTGGCGCCGATCACCGAGCCCGGAGCGGGAAGCTTGTTCTCCAGAATCGCCACAATCGCGTCCCAGATGCGATCCGGCTCGGGCGGACAACCGGGAAGCATGTAGTCCACCTTCACGGTCTGCCCGAGCGTCTTCAGCGTGTCGTAATACACGGGAAGATGGAGCGTTCCTTCGGGCATTTCCGTTTCCGCCTGGGGCACGACGCCGTCGGGATTATCAAGCGACGGGCTGTCATGGTAGACTTCCTGGAAACAGCTCGCCTTGTCGTTCATGTTCGCCAGGCCGGGAATGCAGCCTTCCGAAGCGCACGACCCGAAGGCCACCAGGACCTTCGACTTCTGCCGCATAAGCCGAGCCATGTATTCCTGCTCGCTGGTGCGGATTCCGCCGTTGAAAAGGCAAACGTCGATCTCGCCGTCGGCCATCTTCTCGATGTCGTGGACCTTGCCGTCGGCGGCGCAGGGCCACATGACGATGTCAAAGTGTTCGGCCACGTCGAGGATTTTCGTATCGATTCCCAGCGTGTTGATGTCGCAACCGCCGCACGAAGCGGCCCAGTAAACTGCCAGCTTGCCCTTGGCTTTGCCTTCGCTCATCAGTTCACCTCCATTGCTTCTTCGTGCTCTTTGACGATCGCTTCCAACGCCTTGAGACGCTCGTCGCTCTCTTCCCAATTGTCGTCCCACTTCAGCGGGCCGAGCTTCTTGATGTCGCCCACGAAGTCGGTGATCGCTTCCGCGAGCTGCTCGCCTTCAGCGGCCGATCGCCAGAACAGGCGGACCCGTTCGTCTTCGATGCCCAAGGCCTTCAGCATGTGCTTCAGCATGTGGTAGCGTCGCATGGCCTTGTAGTTCTGGTCGATATAGTGGCACTCGCCCGGATGGCAGCCGGCCAGCATGACGCCGTCGGCCCCGAGGGCCAGGGCCTTGGTGACGAAAGCGGGATCCATGCGCCCGCTGCACATGACGCGAATGATCCGAACGTTCGGCGGATACTTGATGCGAGCCGAGCCTGCCAGGTCGGCAGCCCGGTAGGAGCACCAGTTGCACATGAATCCGACGATCTTCGGTTCAAAGTTCTCGTTACTCATTCTTAGAACCTTCTCGGTGTTGTTGTTCGTTTTGTGAATGGCCTCAGGACGCAACCGGCTCGGGCTCGGAAGACTCTTCCGCAGCACCGCCGTTTCCTCCCGCGGGTTTGGCATCCCACAGGACGCCTTCGATCTGGGAGAAAATCTGCTGGTTGTTGAAGTGCGCCCCGGTGATCACACCGGCCGGACAGGCGGCCACACAGGTGCCGCAGCCCTTGCACATCGAACTGATGACGCGGCTGACTTCCTTCTCCGCGTCATACTCGATCGCGTTGTAGGGGCAGAGGTTGTTGCAGATCCGGCAACCGGAGCAGGCGTCTTCGTTGATCGATGCCACGATCGGTTCGATCATGACCTTGCCCTTGGTGATCATGCCTTGCACGCGGGCCGCGGCAGCCGCTCCCTGGGCAACGCACGCCGGAATGTCCTTGGCGCCCTGGCAGGTGCCGGCCACAAAAACGCCGTCGGTCATGGTGGCCACGGGGTCGAGCTTCGGGTGACGCTCCGTGTACCAGCCCGCCATGCTGCACGAAATGCCGCACTTCAGCCCCAGATCCTTCGCATCCTCCTGCGGCTCGATCGCGCCCATGAGCACGACCATGTCGACCGGAACGCGGCGTTGCTTGCCGAGCAGCGTGTCTTCTGCCTGCACGATCAGCTTGCCCTGCTCGTCCGGATTTCGCGCCGCGTCGGTCACTTCCGCAACCTTGCCGCGGACGAAGTGCATGCCCTCTTCCAGAAGACGCTGATAGAACTCCTCGTAGGCCTTCTGGTTCGTTCGCATGTCGATGTAGAACGAATATACCTCGGCGTCCGTCTTCTCGAGAATCAGGTGCCCGAACTTCAACGCCGCCATGCAGCACACCGCCGAGCAGTGGGCGTTGTGATTCACGTCGCGGCTGCCCACGCAGTGGATGATCGCCACCGACTTGGGCTCGGTCTTGCCGTCGCGCAACACGATCTTGCCGCCCGTGGGGCCGGCCGCGTTGCAGAGACGCTCGAATTCCATGTTCGTATAAACGTTCGCCAGCCGACCGTAGCCGTATTGGGGAACCTTCTTCGTGTCGAAGAGCTTCCAGCCCGTGGCCAGAATGATGTTGCCCACTTCGACCTCGATGATCTCGTCCTGTTGCTCGTAGTCAATCGCGTTGGTCGGACAGACCTTCGAGCAGACCTTGCACTTGCCTCGCTGGAAGTAGGTGCAGTTCTCCACGTCGATGACGGGGATTCGCGGCACGGCCTGCGGGAAGGGCGAGTAGATCGCCTTGCGGTACCCGAGCCCGGCCTCGAAGTCCTCGTCCACGACCTTGCGCGGGCACTTCTCCGTGCAGATGCCGCAGCCCGTGCAGTCCTTCTCGACCACGTAGCGCGCCTTCTTGCGAATCTTGACCTTGAACTTGCCCACCGAGCCGCTCACCTCTTCCAGTTCCGAATAGGTCAGGAGGGTGATGTTCTCGTGCTGGCCGGCCTCCGACATCTTCGGCGTGAGGATACAGGCCGAGCAGTCGAGGGTGGGGAAGGTCTTGTCGAACTGGGCCATGTGGCCGCCCACCGACGGGCTTCGCTCGACGAGGTATACCGGGTGGCCCGCGTCGGCCAACTCCAACGCCGCCTGGAGGCCCGTAATCCCGCCGCCCACGATCAGGGTGGCCGGGTGGACGTCCACGTAGCTCGGCTCCAGCGGCTGCTGGAACTTGACACGCTCCGCCGAACCGGCAATCAAGGCCTTCGCCTTCGCCGTCCCCGCTTCCTTGTCGTTGCAAACCCAGGAGACGTGCTCGCGGAGGTTCGTCATGTCGAACAGGTACGGGTTGAGGCCCGCATTCTTGCACGCCGTTCGGAACGTCTTCTCGTGCAAGTGCGGCGAGCAGGCTCCCACGACGACGCGTGTGAGCTTCTCTTTCTTGATGTCCTCCTCGATCATCGCCTGACCGAGCGAGGAACACATGAACTTGTAGTCTTTGGCAACAACGACGTCTTTGATGTTCTCGCCGGCCCAGCGGGCCACTTCCTCAACGTCGACCGTTCCGGCAATGTTGCTGCCGCAGTGACAAACATAAACGCCGACTCTCTCGGCCATGGTCGTCCTCCACTGAATATTCTCTCAGGGTGTTCGCTCAGAAGGGTGCGCCTTTGAAGTTGCCGCTTCTAAGGGATGTTGCGAAACTCGCGTCCCCGGCAACCGGCGGCGCCCGCCGTCAAGCAGACACGGCCTCCAGTTTCTTCTTGAGCACCGGCAACGCTGCCACAAGCTCCTTGCCAAATCCAACCGCCTTGGGGTCGAGCCCGAACGCGATTCCGACCAGTTGAGTGAAGTAGATGATCGGTATCTTGAAGTTCGTACCGAACATGCCGTTGACCCGCGGCTGGTAGGCGTCCAGGTTCAACTGGCACATGGGGCACATGCAGAGGATCATGTCGGCCTCGTAATCGACCGCACTTTGCAGCAGACGCCGTTGCAGTTCAAAGGCCTGCTCTTCGCTGATTTGCGGCATGTGACCGCCGCAGCAGTGGGCCTTCACCGGGTAGTCGACCACCTCGGCGCCCAGCCACTGGAAGAGCTCGTCCATCTGCATCGGATACTCGGTGCAGTCGCCCACGGAGATCGGGCGAACGGCCTGGCAGCCGTAGTACGGGGCGATGCGGAGGCCCGTCAGCGGTTTGACGACCTTTTCCTTGATCTTCTCTTCACCGACATCGGTGTAGATCACGTCGAGGAGATGGCGGATCTTGACGCCGCCGTTGTACTTCAGCTGGCCCGCGGCCAGCGCCTCGTTGATCTTCGCGTTCATGTCGGCTTCGTCCGACATGAGCTTGTCGACTTTGGCGAGGTTGCAGTAGCAGGCCGCACAGGAGGCGACCAACTGGTCCGACTCGCCCTCGGCAATGGCCAGGTTGCGAGCGATCACGGAGCAGGCCGTGACCTCGTCCTGGGAGAAATACTCGGTGGCTCCGCAGCAGTTCCAATCGTCGATGTCGGTCAGCTCCATGTCGAGAACCTTGGCCACTTCACGCATCGACATGTCGTACGCGGCGGCGTTCACTTCCATCGAGCAACCTGGATAAAACGCGTATTTCACGACTTCCTCCCAATCTCGCGGGCTTTCTTAATGATGGCGGTCAATTGATCCATCCGCTTGATCTTCGACGGCGTGATCGCCATACGACCCCGCGCGAACATCCCGATTCCCATCGGGCCCATCTTCAGCATCGCGAAGGGCTTGTTGAGCAGATAGAACCGGCTGGCCAACCCGAGCTCAAAAGCCCGACCGTACTTGTCCACATAACCCGTGAAGGTCTTGGCCAAGGCCGGCGCGTCCGAACCCGTCGCCAGGTTCTCCGCGATCGCCATCCGCTTCAGTTGGTACATGATGTCGGTGATCGGAATGTTCTGCGGGCAGCGGGTCGTGCAGAAATAGCACGAAACGCAGCACCACATCGTGTTCGATCGCAGGACGTCCTCTTTCTTGTTCGCATTGATCAGGGCGAACAGGGTCCGCGGCGTGTAATCCATATCCGCCCCGTTGGGGCAACTGCCGCCGCAGCTCCCGCACTGCAGGCAGTGAACGATTCGCTCACCGCCCGGAGTGCCTTCAATCACTTCCTGCAGAAACTCGGAACCGAGCTTGTCGGCCTGTTGGGTGGTCATCAACTCCCTCCGGCTAGTTACGTCAGGCCCTAACTTATATTTGGGCTATTTGCCAACACGGAATTACGTTCGTGTTTAATGGGGCCGTAATATCGGCAAATCCCGTACCGAAACAAACAGAAGCTGGATCGCAATTCTTAAGTACTTACCCAGCAACACTTAACGAACATCGACCTCTCCCAGGCAAAAGACGCCGACACTCGAAATCCCGCAGCTTTCCGCGGATCGCAAACGGGAATCCGCGGCGCCCCCCCCACGTGAGCCGGTTCCTCAGCGACTTATGCAAGCCACCCGCCCCCCCTGATTGATGGCGGCCGTGAACCGCTGCGGCAAACTCGTTTAACCCGCTGCCGTAGGCGAGGATGGTCAAGCAGCCCAAAGCGGCCTGTACAGACGGTGAACGACCTCGCCTGCGGCTGCGGGTTAAACGAACGCTCTGCTGGGACTTGCACTGACCGGCATTGGCCGAAGTGACGCAGCCTAAGGAAGCGTGAGAGCGTGATGCCCCCCAGGCCTTGCATCGAGCGGGCCAGTCCGTAGGCTAGACTTGTCCAGTGCAGCCTTGACGCCAAAATCCACGGCCCGACCAGGAGAAACACCGTGCCACGATCCGTCTACCACGTTGCCCTCCCGCTTCTCGCGATCGCCCTCGCGAGTACGGCTCCCGAGCCGGCGAAAAGCTGCACCTCCATCATGGTCGGCAAGGCGGCCTCAACCGACGGCTCGGTGATCACCTCGCACACCTGCGATAGCCACCGGACGAGTTCCGCCATCCTGGTCGTTCCCGCCCGAAGCCACCGGCGGGGCGCCACCCAACTGCTCACCAAACGTACCGACGACAACGACGGGCCCATGGAGCGCTACGGTCGGGCGCCGACCGGCAGGATTCCGGAGGTCTCCAAGACGTTCTCCTACCTCGCCCCCGCCTACGCGGCCATGAATGAGCGCCAGGTGGGGATCGGCGAGTCGACCTTCGAGGGACGCAAGGAACTGGTGAGCGAGAAGGGCCTCATCGACTGCGAAACCCTCACGCGACTCATTCTCGAGCGGGCCTCCACGGCTCGCCAGGCCATTCGCCTCGGCGGCGCCCTGGTCGAAAAGCACGGCTGGTGCGACGTGGGCGAAGCGTTGACCATCGCCGATCCCAAAGAAGTCTGGGTCATGGAGATTATCGGCGTGGGCGAAGAGGAGGTCGGCGCCGTCTGGGCCGCCCAACGCGTACCCGACGATCACGTTTCCGTCGTGGCCAATGCCTCGCGAATTGGGGAACTCAATCTCAAGGACGCCGACTTCTTCATGGCGTCGAAGAACGTACAGACCTTCGCCGAGAAAAGGGGCTACTGGGATCCCAAGAGCGGACGCCCCTTCCGCTTCTACGAGGCCTACGATCCGGAGGGGCGCACGAGTTTCGCTTCCACTCGACGCGAATGGCGAGTGCTCGACCTGCTGGCTCCCTCCCTCGAACTGCCGGCGAACGGCAACGTGTTCCCCTTCTCGGTCAAACCGGAGCAGCCCGTCGGCCCGGAGAAGATCATGGAGCTCTTCCGCGACACCTTCGAAGGAACCGAGTTCGACATGACGAAGAACCTCACCGTCACCGATGAGGAGGGCAAGACGATCAAGAGCCCGCTGGCCAATCCGTTCATGCCTTACGAGATGAACCAGATGTTGCGTATCAACGGTGGCTGGGGCTGGCGCGGCGAGCGTCCCATGGCCCGCTGGTACTGCATGTATGTTACCGTCATCCAGTCCCGCGACTGGCTTCCCGATGCCGTCGGCGGTATCCTGTGGTTCGGCTACGGCAACCCGGCCATGACGACCTACGTCCCCCTGTACGCCGGAATTATCGACCTCCCCGAATCCTACCGGACAGACGGACGCACCACGGGTTTCAGTCGCCGAGCGGCCTGGTGGGCGTATAATCGTGTAGAGACCATCGCGGCCCACCGCTGGGGCGACATGCGAAAGGATGTGGCCCAGGTTCGCGATCCCCTTCAGGAAAAGTGGCTGGCGGCGCAGAAGACCATCGATGAGGAGGCGGCTTTGATCCTCAAAAAGGGCGGCGAGAAGAAATTGCGAGCCTTCGTGACGGAAAAGAGCCGCAACGCATGCCGCGAAGCCACCGACGCCTACTGGAACCTCGGCGACTCGCTGTGGACCAGGTACGACGAGAAATGGTAATGGGCAACCGATAAATAACTTCCAGCCTCCCCATAGTAGCCATCACGCTCCGCCGTGATGTTGTCCGGGAAAAACAGGGAAGTTATTGATCGGTTGCAGCGAAGGGCCTGATCGGCCTCCAAACGGTGCGTGCGGAGGAAGAATGCACGACACGAATGTCCAGGTGAATTACGCGCCCGGCCTCCTGCCCGTCTTCTGGGACCGAAGTGTCGTGTTCTTTGCCAACCTGCTCTCCCTCTTCTACGGAAACGAAGGGGCCACCCAGGAACTGACCGCCTGTGTCGGGGGCGTCGAATCGTATGGAGGACGCCTGTGCCCGCTCCTCAACCTCCTCTTCGCCGGTGGCGAAAACCTGCTCGTGCTGGAGAGTCCCCCCGACGAAAACCTGCTCGTCTACTTCTCCGAGGACCTCGGCCTCGACCTGCCGGAAGTGGTCGTTCTCTCCCATCCCGACTACCGCCAACTGGCCGATCTCCTGGCCCAACAACTCGAGTCGGAATCGGGTTCGACGTCGACACCGGATTGCAGCCCCGGTGAATCCGCCTCGCGGCGTATCGCAAAACATCCGGCGGGCTGGATCGACGGATTCGTCACCGACGACGTGTTGACGCAGACCGCCGACCTCCTCGCCAAGCGCACGATCATTGCCCCGGATGCCAGCCGGCGCGGAAACAACAAGCTCCTCCTGCACCGCTTTCTCGAAGAGTACGGGTTTCCCGTTTTCGATACGGTCGTGATCGAAGGCCCCGAGGAACTTCCAGCCGCGGCCCGGTCCCTACGAGACCTCGGGTATCGGCAAATCGTGGCCAAGTCCCAGGTGGGCGCTTCGGGAATCGGAATGCACCGCTTCGACACGGAAGATCCGGCCCTGGGAGAGCTCGGCAAGCACATGTTCTACGAGGGCGCCGTGCTCGTCCAGGGTTGGCTCGACGACACATGCGACGAAACGACGATCGTTGGCTCGCCCAGTATGCAACTGTTTCTCGACGATACGTCCGTCAATGTCTACGACGTGACCGAGCAAATCCTCAGCGAAGACAGTGTGCACGAAGGCAATAGCTCTCCGCCGCCGTTCTGGGGCGCCTCGCCCGAAATCGAAACGGCCATGCGAGATCAGGCCTGCGCCGTGGGCCGGTGGCTGCATGAGACGGGCTACCGGGGAACGGCCAGTGTCGACTTCCTCGTAGCCCGGCGGCGAGGACGCATCTGCGTGTACGTTTGCGAAGTGAATGCTCGCGTGACGGGCGCCACCTATCCGGCCGTCCTCGGTCGCCGGTTCTGCCCCGAAGGGCACTGGCTCATGCGGAATCTGCGATTCGAGGTTCCCATTCGAGGACGGGAACTTCTCGCCGATCTGCGTCGCCCCGGCCACCTGCTCGGCGAGGCCTCCACCCAAGGTGTGCTGCCCATCAACTTCAACGTCAACAGCGAGGGCCTCGTTTCCAAGGGACAGTTTCTCTGCCTGGGCCCTGACGAACATACCTGCCTGGAATACCTCATGGCAGCCGCCGACGTCTTGCCCGTGAAGTGGACCTACGACCGTGACTGATCGATTCAACGACCATGCGCAGGAATCCGAAACCAACGCTCCAAAGCGGGTCGCCCCTGCAACCCACCGACCACAAGCAGACGCGCACCGTTCGCAGGACCCCGAAACTGACGCTCTGAGAGATCGCCTGGTTGCTCTTACTCGCGACCTGATCATCATTCCCAGCACGGCCTACCGCCCCGCCGATCGAGAACGATGCTATCAGTCGGTCCACAACCACATCGATTCGATCCCGGCAATCGAGATCCGCGAATTCGAGCGGGACGGCTATCGAAGCCTGGTGGCGACCCCTGAGGGCTGTCTCGTTCCCGAGGTGCTCCTCTGTGCCCACCTCGATGTCGTCGCCCTCCCCGACGAGTCGGACTACCGCTCCGCGATCATCGATGGCCGCATCGTGGGCCCCGGGGCAGGTGACATGAAAGGCCAATTGGCCATTCTTCTGGAACTCTTTCACGCCCTTCATCATCGCTGCCCGGGCGTGCCCCTCGGCTTGGCGGTTACTTCCGACGAAGAAATCGGCGGCGTTCATGGAATCGGCTACCTGGTGGAAGAAATCGGCCTTCGTTGCGGCGTCGCCATTATCCCCGACGGCGGCTCGCCGGAAGAGGTCACCGTCGAAGAGAAGGGCATCCTGCAACTCCGTGTCCGGGCCGAGGGACACGCGGGCCATGCCGCTCGCCCGTGGAATTCAAGAAACGCCCTCGAAATCCTTGTGGATACCCTCACGCGTCTCCGACGGCATTTCGATTCCCTGCAAAACGACACGCCGGATCGGTGGTTCCCCACCTGCTCGGCCACCGTGCTGCACGTCGACAACGACACCATCAATCGCATTCCCCCCAGGGCCCAGGCCCTGCTCGACGTCCGCTTTCCGCCGCCCCACACAACCTCCACGATGGCCTCCGAGGTGAAGTCGGTCGTCGGCGAACACGTCTCCGTGGAGACGATCATGAGCGGTGAGCCCACCCACCTTGCCCCCGATCCGCTCTTCCTCAACGTCGTCAACAAAATCACCGGACGTCACATGCGCAGAACCCGCGAGTCGGGCGGGAGCGACGCCCGGTTCTTCTGCCGCCACGGAATCCCCGTTATCATGGCCCGACCCGAAGTGGGTGAACTTCACGCCGAAGACGAGTGGATCGACATCCATTCGATGGTATCCTTTTACCATTGTTGCGAGCGATACATCCACAAGCGGCTGAACGTCCAGTCCCCATAGTGGCGGTGGCATCCCTGCCGCCGTTGGCGTGTCGCAGACATTTCCGATTTCCGGCGGCAGGGATGCCACCGCTACGTTTTCACCACCCCGAACAAGTAAGACGCCTTGACCATGAGAACATTCCCGTTTCTCTCCTCGACTCTACTCACCCTGCTCCTGTTTCCGACGAGCTTCGTTCTCGCGACCGAACCTTCGACAAAGCAACACGCACGACCTTGGATCGGAATCACCAGCACGGTCAAGGAGGGCAGCGTCGCCTGTTCCACCACCTATGTTCGTGCGGTGCGTCAGGCCGGCGGAATCCCGGTAATCGTTCCTCCGCAGGAAGAACAGGGCCTCCAGGCGAAATACCTGGATCGTCTCGACGGACTCGTTCTCATCGGAGGCTGGGACATTCCGCCGTCCGCCTACGGCGAGCAGCCGCACGCGACCACGGAAGTCATGCCGGACGTGCGCTGGCAGTGGGAACACCGCCTGATCGAGACGTGGCTTGCGTCGGACAAGCCGCTCCTCGGAGTCTGCCTGGGCGCCCAAATGACCAACGTTGTGACTGGCGGAACCTTGATCCAGGACATTCCGTCCGAGGTGGGAACGAAGGTCAAGCACCGAGACGAAGAACTCGTCTGGCACCGTGTCACGCTCCTTCCCGGAACGCGCCTCCGCAAGATCTTCGGCGAGGACGAGTTGACGGTCACCTCATCCCACCACCAGGCCGCCGATCGGATCGGCAAGGGACTCCAGGTTGCCGCGCGAAGCGACGACGGCGTTGTCGAAGCCCTGGAAATGCCGGGAGACGTGTGGCGAGTCTTCCTTCAATGGCACCCCGAACGCATGGACGAATCCCATTTCCTGAAAATCTTCGGCGGCCTGGTCGACGCCGCACAAAGAACGGAGTAGGTCCCGGGCGCCGCACGAGACCTTGAGGCAAAGCAAACCTCGCCCATTCAGGGCCCGTGTGGCCCACGTCCGACGCTCGAGCCGGGATTATTCATGGGTGGCACGCTCAGAGCGCAAGCGATGGGCGTGGTGATTGACCGTCCACACCCATCGCTTCGCTCTGACCGTGCCACGCACAATACAGGTCTCTTCACGAATCGCGTAGAATCTCCGAGAGTATCGCAGGCTTCCGCCCAAACGCGATCTGGAATTCGCCCAGCGTCGGCCGGAGACGCGTCTCCAACTTCTTCTCGTGATGAAGCGCAATGTCAGCGAGTCGATGGTTCAGAAACGGATTGGCAAACCGTTCCAGAACCGTCTGGGCAAAAGGTCCCGCGTCCTTCACTCGATCGGCAATGGTGGGAACAATCTCCTCAAACAGGAGACGTTCCAGCCAGGGGCGGATCCTCTCGTCTTCCACTGCCTGGCGGACCGTTTCGATCCCGAGGGGCAACGCCTTGACAACCAGGGCCGTGTGGGCCCCGTTCAGAATGCGAACTTTCCGAAGATGATAAGGTTCCAGGCGATCGACGAACTCGACTGCCGGGTGGGCTGCCAGCGGGAAGTCCGCCGCCTCGCCTTCGATCACCCACGAGGCGAACGGTTCGGCGACCGCGAAGAGCGGATCGTCCTCGGTCGGGGCAGATACGATCCGATCCACCAGCGTGTCACGCCAGCAGCAAGCGTCCCGGAGCCACGCAACCAGGTCCGGGCTCGACTGCCAGATCGAAGCCTGCTGCACGACCAGTTCCCGAAGGCGCGCCCCGTTCTTCTCGATTAATTCGCAGGGAAGAATCGTCACGCCGTCCAGATTCGCTTCGTGCCTGGCGGCAAGAACCGCGAGCAGTTTGGCCGGGTAGGAAACGGGCGGCGCCAGCCGGGAGGCATCTTCCGACGCCAGGCAAATGCCGGCTTCCGTGGTGTTCGACACCACGCAACGAAGAGACTGGCTGCGAGCCATTTCAAGCACATGGTCCCACGCATCCCGCGCGGCGAATGCGCGGGACAAGCTTCGGATTGGGACGACCCGATCCACCCGCTCCCCGGCCAGAAGACCGCGAATCGCAGCCGAAAACACGCCGCCGCGACCATTGATCTCCCGCGCACGGTCGCTGCCCGTTGACTGAACCGCCACGATCCGGCCCGCAGGAACCGGACCGGCATTGAGTTCCTCAGCGAACAACCCGATGAAGCACCGGAGAAATCGCCCCGTACCGAACTGGAGTATTGTCTCTTCCATTCCGATAGCGTAGGCGAGCGGCAACGATGGCGTCAAGCCAGGCCCCTGCGCACGGCCCAGATGGCAGCCTGTGTGCGATCCTCCACCGCGATCTTCCGCAGGAGGTTCTGGACGTGTTCCTTGACCGTCTCGTGGCTGATTCCCAGCGTCTCTCCAATCTGGCGGTTGGTCTGGCCGTGTGTCACGGCCCGAAGCACGTCCATTTCACGACGCGTGAGAGGCACGTCGAGATTCACGTCCTCGTAGGCGATCGTGGAAACGGCCGCCAAACGCCGTGTCGCCTTGGGCGACCAGGCCGTCACCCCGGCAGCCGCTCGCTCGACGGCGCCGAGGAATCTCTCCCGGCTCAAGTTTCCCACGATGACTTCATTGACGCCGGCTTCCCGCGCTCGGGCGAGAAACAAGGGCGAGTTGCTGTCCGTCACCAGAACGACACGGACTTGCGGAGCCAACTCCCCAATTCGCCTGGCGTTCGCCACGCTCTCCTGGGCCGACATGCAGAAAGAAAGAACAACAATATCGACGCGAACCTCGCCCACCAGACGGCAAATGTCGGCGCACGAATTCAGTTCGGCAACGATCTCAATGTCGGTCCCCTGAACGAACGTACGCATCCCCATTAAGGTAATCGGGGAACGATCGACCACAATCACGCGGGTCGCCATTTCCGCACCTGACCTTCGTTTGACCAAGGATAGGGTCGCTGCCCACCGGCCCCGGGGGGAAGACCCTGAATCAAGATCAACGTCTTCCCCAAAAACACCACCAAGATAAGTATGCGATACAGTACCTGTTACCTTCCATACCGTCAAGAATCTTCACGCTAAATTCTCACGGGCGCGGAATACCTATTCACAACCCGTCGACGTACGAAAGCCCCCCGCCCCTCATCGAGGCGGGCTTCGGACGCCCCTCGGAACGGTCAGGTGTCGATCAGAATCCCGGCGATCGTGGCCGTCATGTAGGCGGCCAGGGTGCCCCCGATCAACGCCCGAAATCCGTAGCGAGCAAAGTCCTGGCGACGTTTGGGCACCAGCGATCCGATTCCCCCGATCTGAATGGCGATGGACCCCACATTGGCGAAGCCGCAGAGAGCATAGGTGGCAATCACGAAGGATCGCTGCGACAGATTCTCTTTCACCTGGAGCAAACCCTCGTAGGCCAGCAACTCATTGAACACGGTCTTCGTTCCCAGAAGGGCTCCCACCGCGGGCGCGTCCTGCCAGGGCACCCCCATAATCCACGCCAGGGGAGCACAAATCCATCCGAGCACGAGTTCCAAAGTCAGAGGCTCGCCACACAGGTATTTCGTTGGCGTGAGCATCCAGTTAAGGCAGTGTATAAGGGCAATGAAGGCAATCAACATCGCGCCCACGTTGAGTGCCAGTTTCAGGCCCGCCGTCGCTCCACGACAGGCAGCATCCAGCACGTTCGCATCCTCCCGGGGCACTTCGATCCGTACGATCCCCTTGGTGACGGAATCCTCCGTCTCCGGAACCATGATCTTGGCGATCACCAGCGATGCAGGGGCCGACATCAACGAAGCGGCCATCAGGTGTCCCGCGTCCACGCCCCAGGCCGCATAAACGGCCATCACGCCGCCCGCGACGGTGGCCATACCACCCGTCATGAGGGCCATGATCTCGCTCCGGGTCATCGAATCCAGATAGGGACGGATGATAAGGGGAGATTCCGTCATCCCCACGTAGACGTTCGCCGAAGCGGCAAGCGACTCGGCCCCGGAAACATCCATCACCCACACCATCACCCGGGCCATCAGCTTCACAATCCACTGCAGAATCCCTAGATGAAAAAGCACGGCCGTTGCCGACGACACGAAGATGATCGTCGGCAGAACGGAAAACGCCACATAATGGTCCCGGAAACTCTCCCCAAAAACGAATTCCGCCCCCTCATCCGAGAAACTCACGATCTTGGCCACAAAGATCCTGGCCCACTCGAACGCCTGATCCCCGAAACGCGTCTTGAGCAGGAGCAAACCCAGGAGAAATTGCAGAACCACCCCCGACACGATCAGCCGGAGATTCATGCGGCGACGATTCTCCGAAAGCAGCCAAGCCAACGCCATCATCACCAGAAGCCCCGCGAAGCTCACCAGACGTTCCATTCATTCAACCTCCGTTACACGACGCTCAAGCTGGGATGAACACATTCCATTTCTCCGGTCGTTCGCCGCCCCTCCCGCTCCGCGCACCTGGAAGCGGCCACGGCCCAAGCCATGGTAATTCCCTTGCCCTGTCCGGAAAAGAGCCGGGACGCCCCGGGGACGAGTTGGACCGGTTATGCGGCAGGCAAGGATATTCGCATTGAATCCCTTTCTTGCCGATCTGCCGCTTTTTCCCGTGGCGTCAGAACGATCCGAAGTCGCCCCCCTGTGAAATCACTGAATTGTGGGTTTCCCCTTTTGCCGACAGCCCAATCTCGACCTAGATTTCTGTGAGCTTGGTCAGAATGACGCACGAATGACATGGATTCCCTGTTCACTCGCCGGAGGAGCGGGTGCCGGACAAGCTCGAAACAAGCACCCTCATACGGTGCCTCGGATCTTACAATCCAGAGGATCCGCGTACGACGACAACGAACCAAGTCATCTCTTGCGACAAATGAGGAGAGGCCGAAACATGTCCACTGCTACACAAGATATTGCTAGTATTGCCAGCCTGGAGTCCACTTCAAGCGAATCGACCGGTTCCATGCAGTTGGTCAGCTTTCATCTGGCCGACGAGGTCTACGGCATCGAGATCACCAAAGTGCGTGAGATCATTCTCATGTGCGACATCACCCAGGTTCCACAGACCCCTCATTACGTCAAAGGTCTGATCAACCTGCGAAGCACGGTGATCCCGGTGATCGACTTGCGTGCCCGCTTCGGCCTGGCCGAGTCGGACCTGACGAGCGAAAGCCGGATCATGGTCGTCAATGTCGGCAACAAGACCGTCGGCATTATCGTCGATGGCGTGGATGAAGTGCTGCGTATCTCCAACGACCAGATCGCCCCGGCCCCCCCGACCGTCGCGAGCGTCGGAAACGAGTATCTCAATGGGCTCGTCAAGCTGGAAGACGCCCTCCTGATCCTGCTCGATATCGACAACCTCCTCGGCGAGGATGGTGCGGAAGCCATCGAGGCCGCCATGTCCGACTTCTGATCGCCGGATTCCAACCGAACACGACGCCCAACGGCACCCTCAGGCACTCCCACTCCGTGGGTGGGTCGATGGGTGCCGTTGCGTTTTTGCGGGTGGCGATCAACGTCCTACTGCCCTAGAATACCAACTTCGCACAATGAGTTTCCCATGCGGATCAGGTACGGATGACAAAATTTGCCGACGAAGACCTCCCCCTGGTAGTACGCGCAAAGTCGGGTGACTATGAGGCGTTCGAAACGCTCGTCCAGAAATACGAACGGCGCATCTTGACCCTCGCCAAGCGAATCGTGGGCCAGCAGCACGACGCGGAGGAGGTGGTCCAGCAAACCTTCCTCTCCGTCATCGAGAAGATCCAGACCTTCCGCGAGGAGTCGAAGTTCGGAACCTGGTTGACGCGGATTGCCACCAACCACGCCCTGGCCCTTCTCCGCAAACGCTCCACCCGCCGGGCCATGTCCTATTCCGAACAACCTTCCGACGAAGGATATGGCGGAATCCCGCAACCGGCCCTCATCGCCGAGTGGGGCGAGACTCCCGAAGAGATTGCGTCCCGCCGGGAAACACGCAGGCTCGTCGACGAGGCCTTGGAGGAACTCGACGACAAATATCGCCTCGTCTTCTTGCTCCGCGACGTGGAAGGCCTCTCGACCCAGGAAACGGCCGACGCTCTGGGAATAACTCCCAGCAACGTCAAGGTGCGTCTTCTCCGCGCCCGCCTCATGCTGCGGGAACGTCTCACCCAGACCTTCGGCGACGAATCAACCCGCGTCGAAGCCGGCGATCACGACCACGACCATTGAGCCGAATTCAGGCCGGCAAGCAGGGTGGCACGCTCAGAACGAAGCGATGGGCGTGGACGGTCAATCATCACGCCCATTGCTCCGCTCTGGCACTGCCACCCATGACCGACCCGTTCTAGCCGTTCTTCTTGGCAAAGTCCGTCATGAAATCGCAGAGGCTAACAACGCCCTCTCGCGGCATGGCATTGTAAATCGAAGCGCGGCACCCGCCCACGGAACGATGGCCCTTGAGTGCCGTGAGCCCCACCTTCTCCGCCTCGCCGAGGAACTTCTGTTCGAGCTCGGGCGTGGCCAGCGTGAACGCCACATTCATCAAGGAACGATCCGCCACTTCCGCGTGCCCCTTGTAGTACCCACCCGAGTTGTCGATCGTGGAGTAGAGAAGTCCCGCCTTCTCCTGGTTTCGCTCGAACATCTTGTCGAGCCCACCGATCTCATTCATCAGCCACTCGGTAATCAGCTTGAGAATGTAAATCGAGAAGCACGGCGGCGTGTTCAGCATCGAACCTGCTTCTGCATACTTCTTGTACTTGAGCATCGAAGGCAGGTTTTCCGGTGCCCGCTCCATCAGGTCGTCGCGGATGATGACGACCGTCACTCCAGCCGGCCCGGCGTTCTTCTGGGCACAGGCGTAGAGAATCCCATAGCGATCCACCGGGACCTTGCGATGCAGGAAATCAGACGAACTGTCGCACACGAGCGGCACGTCGGCGCACTCGGGCTCCTGCCGGATCTGAATCCCCTGAATGGTCTCGTTGGACGTGATGTGCAGATAGGCGGCGTCCGGATTGAGATCCAACTCGTCCTGCCGGGGCATCCGGCGATACTGGCAGTCGGCGCCGTTCCACACCACCCGCGTCTCACCTTGGGTCGAGGCCTCCTTCTGCGCCTTGGTGCCCCAACTCCCGGCGACGACGTAGTCGGCCGTCTTTCCCGAACCTGCCAACAGGTTCATGGCCGTCATCACGAACTGAAGTTGGGCCCCGCCCTGAACGAAGAGGACCCGATAGTTATCCGGAATCCCCAGCAGGGTCCGCAGATTGGCCTCGGCCGCCTCGATGATGGCGGTAAAGGTCTTCGAACGATGGCTGATCTCGAGAATGGAACTTCCCGCTCCGGGCAGGGTAACGAGTTCGCGTTGAGCTTGTTCCAAAACGGGCAGGGGCAACACGGCGGGCCCGGCCGAGAAGTTGTAAACACGATCTGCCATCGGACTCTCTCACAGGTAAGGGGCAGCCGAAGACAACTCCCCGCGTTCAACCTCGGTGGCCGAGGGCGGTCGCAAAATGCGAACCAGCGAAGGGGAAGTCAATCATCGGTGGGAACGAAACGGGGAGCCGCGTCCCCTAAGGGATGCGGTATCGAAGTGAATCCTCCAATTTACCTGACAACCAAACCTTGTCCAGTGGGAGGGATCCAGGGGCCCCCAGCCAGAAGAGGGGGCCGTTCTCAATACTCAAAGCGAAAGAGCCCTTCAGCCTACAGTCTAAAGCCTCCAGCCTATTGAATCGCCGAAAAGACGCTCCAGGCAACCACAAACAGCCCCATCAGTCCCAAGGGAACCGCCACAAAAAGCAGCAATGGCCCCAAGGTCACGACTCGCTGCTTGACCGCCGTTCGCAGTTCAAGGTTGGAGTCGGTCTCGCGACTGGCCCCGCCGACTCGGTCCGTCGTCTGGGACCCCTGGGAAATCTGCCCCGCGGACTCAAAACTGTCCGGAAAACTCACCCGCGTATCGGCCATTCCAAACGGGTCCTTCCCCGGATACCGCGATTCCGCGGCCACAGGCGGAGCGGGCACGTGATCTTCCATCGGGACCCAGGGCCGAAGCCGTGCAATCACCTCCTTCGCCGTGGGAATCCGTTGCTCCGGATCCTTGGCCATCATCTCCCAAATCACCTCCGCGAACGACTCGTCCAGATCCTTGTTCAGACGCCGCGGGTCAATCGGTTGATGATCGCAGTGGGCCCGAACCTTTTCCTGCGTCGTAGCTCGGGGGAAAGGAACTTTGCCCGTCACGGCATAGTAAAGAGTACACCCCAGCGAAT
Organism: Thermoguttaceae bacterium; assembly: GCA_963674575.2. Classification (GTDB taxonomy): domain Bacteria; phylum Planctomycetota; class Planctomycetia; order Pirellulales; family Thermoguttaceae; genus JAAYAY01. The sequence continues at coordinate 1,678,375 of CAXXQT010000002.1, read as the reverse complement.
AGATATCCCAGGCCGGCTTGGGATCGCAGGGAGATTGAATATGGTCTGGGCAAAGGTAGTCTGCCGTCCCCGCAATCTTGCCAAAACGCGGATCGGATTCCAGATCGCCTTCCAGGGGCCCGGCAAGCCCGAGGTCCGATAACTTCGCAATCCCCTCGGCCGTGACCAGCACGTTGCCCGGCTTCACGTCCCGATGGACCAACCCCTGCTCATGGGCATGCTGCAATCCCGAGGCAACCTGCGAGATAATGCTCGCCGCCGACGCCATATCCAGACGCCCCTGCGCTCGCACCATCTTCCGCAAGTCTTTTCCGGGAACGTATTCCGTCACCAGGAAGTGGACGCTGCCGTCCTGGCCCGCATCGTAGGCTCGCACCAGGTTCGGGTGGTCCAGTTTCGCCAGGGTCTTCATTTCCCGGCTGAAATTGGCCACCGCCTCCGGCGTTGACTTCTCCCGCGGAAGAACCTTGATGGCCACCTCGCGGTCCAGAACCGGGTGCTCTCCCTTGAACACCTGCCCCATGCCGCCCCGGCCAATCGAATCCACGATTCGATAGAGCCCCAGCGTGAACTTCGTTCGCCCCTGCTGAAGTTGAATCACCTGCCAGGCGTTGAGGTAGCCCAGTTCGATCAGAACCGCCGCAAGACGTTTCTGAAACGTCTCTTCATCCAACTCGTCAAGCCGGACCTCCCGCTCCACCTGGCCCCGCGCCACGTCGATCTGATCGTGATCGACCAGCCCGCTGGCCAGGGCGCAAAGCACAAAGGGCGAGTTTCGGAAGATTTGTGATGTGTCCACCGGTGATCTCGATCGATTGCCGAACGACTACCCCTCCCCCACCAATTGTCATGCGCATTCGCCCCTGCGCCAAGCATCTCGCCCCCAGAACCACACTACCCCGTCACCCCGTAGGGCCTCCACTCGTCGGGAACCGGCGCCTCGATCGCAATCCGCTCGTCACGGACCGGATGCTGGAACGTCACCCGCCGCGAATGAAGGGCGATCCCGAACGGAAATTGCACGTGGGCCCCGTACTTGCGGTCCCCAAGAACGGCATGCCCCCGATCCGCCAATTGAATCCGAATCTGGTGCTTCCGTCCCGTTTCCAGGCGCACCTCCACGAGCGTATTGGACCCCAGCTTCCGGAGACGCCGGTAGGACAGAATCGCCTCCTTCGCCCCCTCGATCGTCGGGCCTACGATCAACATCCGCCGATGACGCCCATGGGCCGTGAGCCAGTGGACCAGGCGTCCTTCCGGCGGGTCCACCCAGCCCTCCACAATCGCCCAGTAGACCTTTTCGACTTCTCGCGTGCGGAACTGCCGGGTGAGCCGGTCGGCCGCCTTCGAGGTTCGAGCCAGCAGCACCACGCCCGTCACCGGGGCGTCCAGGCGGCTCACGATTCCCAGGTACACGTTGCCCGGCTTGTTGTAGCGTTCCTTGACCCAGGCCTTCGCCACCTTCAACAGCGAAGGCTGCCCCTCGGGCACGCCCATCGTCGCCAGACGAGCCGGCTTGGAGACAGCCAGCACGTGGTTGTCTTCGTAAAGAACGTTCAGCGGGGGAAGGGCCATGGGGATCGCCAGTAGGACTTCAAGAATTGTAGCCGTCACGCTCCGCCGTGACGAGCGCCACATTCAGCACATGCCTGGCTTCCAAAACCGCGCAAGACAATCTACGCGAGATCGCGATCCTCGAACAGCACCAGTGCCAGAAGCATCGCCACCAGGCAATAGATGAAGCAATAAAGCCCGGCCCAGCCCAGGTACTCGACAAAGATAACCTGCCCTGTGGAGATGGCGGTCTCCATATTGAAATGGTCTAACACAGGTAACACCGCTGCCGAGAAGCCCCCCGCAAATTTCACGAAGTCGTTGTTTCCCACCGCCGAATTCACAAGCAATGGCACGAGGTGGCCCAACACGTAGATCGCGAAGCAAATGATCATGTTCGGCATCATCGGCAAACGCGTCGAGATGGCTACGCTCACCGACGCCAGCATCGCCGCTTCCATGAACCCAAGGGCCAGACCCGGGGATACCTGCAGCATTTCGTCTCGGCATTCCTCGACCGTTGGGTTCGGCTTGGCCGATTCCCGAGCATCGTAGACGATCTTGTAAGACACCGAGGCCAGAAAAAACGCCCCGAGAACAATGAACACCACGGCCACGGGAACGATGATCCCCAGGAACTTGCCCAGAATCAACTGACGCCGGCCAATCGGCTTCGAGAGAACCGTCAACGCAGTCCGCCCTTCAATCTCCTCGGCGATCGACACGCTGGCCGTCCACACCGCCAGGATCACCGCCAGAATCTTGATCAGGGTCAGCCCTTCCGACTTGACCATCTTCACGTCCTCGCCAAACGTGTTGTACGGCAGGAACGGGAAGATCAGCAGCGCCAGCACGCCAATCGCCAGAATGACGTAGAACAGGGGCTGCGACATGGCCTCCTTGGAAGTGACTCTCGCAATGGCCGAAACCTTGGGCGAAACGAGCGAAATGAGGTACAGCAGCCCAACCAGGACCGCGATCGCTCCGACCAATCCAACACCAACCACCCATAGGGGCTGGATCCACGCGTTCATCGCCCCGAACAGAATCAACGGTTCGCCCAGAAGAGTCATGTGCTGAAAACCTGAATCAAGTTATGGAAGAGCGTTTGAAAGCACGAGTTATGTGGGGACCTGCCTAATGCCGGCATTCGATCCCCTACGCAGGCGGGCCGCATTCAGTTCGCGCCGAATTTCTGCAAAGCCTTTTCGTTCTGGCCGAAATCCTCGCAGGATAGGGTCAGTATCGAATCTCGAACCGCTGGAACTCCTGAATCGCCGCCGTCTTCATCACGGATGTGTCTGCAATAAAAGCCTTCATCTCCACTTCGATGGTCCCCACAAACCGGTCCAATTCGTCCGCTTCGGCTTCTGCGACGACCTGAACCCGTCCGTCGGGGAGGTTCCTGACGTAACCAACGATCTCAAAATGCTTTGCGATACGTTGAACCGTCCAGCGGAACCCCACGCCTTGCACGCGTCCGCGAAAGTGAATCTCCTGCCGTACGCTCGCCATTGCGTTCTTTCCCTAAACTGCGGAGCGTCGAAACCCCCAGTATAACGTCCGGAAAACGCCCGTTCCAGTTACGATTTCCCAAGACATTCCCGCCCCCCCTCATAGGAACTACACAGCCACTGGGTGGCACGCTCAGAGCGACGCGATGGGCGTGGGCGTTCAATCTCCACGCCGATCGCTTCGCTCTGGGACGCCCCCCCACAAACACACCCGCCTGGTCTTCCTGCTTTCCCTGCTTTCTCTTGACGCCTTCCAACGCCTTTTCTATGGTCTCCCCCATGAAAAGGCACATTCAAACCCTCCTGACCACAGCGATTCTCGCCCTCCATGCCGCAGACCCTTGCGCCGCTGCCGACGGCTCTGCCCCGGCCGCACCGCAAGAGGGGGCAAGTTCCATCCTTCTCCTCTTGAACGGGGAGCTCATCCAGGGCCAGGTGGCCCGGCTCGAACAGCAATACCGCGTGGTGTTGCCAACAGGCCGAATTTTCGTCCCCATCGCGAGTGTGGAGGCAGTCTGCGACACCCTCCAGGACGCCTACGAACTCCGCCGCTCCCGGATCGTTCAGGGCCAAGCCCAGGATCACGCCGAGTTGGCCCAATGGTGCCAGCGACACGGCCTGGAAAACATGGCGGAGCAGGAGCTGACAATCGCCTGCCAGCTTGAACCGAACAATCCCATGGTGGGCCTCATCCAGCGGCGTCTCGAGGCAGCCCGGATGCCCCTTGAGTCAGCGGACCAAGCCTCGACGGAGGCAGCCGACGTGGGCCCAACCCCTCAGCAGCTCGAAGATTTTGCCGCCGGACTGCCCGCCGGCACCGTCGAAGCCTTCACGCGAGTGGTTCAGCCATTGCTGCTCAATCGCTGCGCTACCGCGGGTTGCCACACCGAACGTTCCGACAACGAATACCGCCTCGAGAGATCCCGCCCCGGCGTCCCGCTCGGGCGGACCTCCACCTATCGCAACCTCCTCGCCACGCTCAAACTTGTCGACGTCACCAACCCGGACCAGAGCGAACTGCTTCGTCCCAAGCAATGCCCAAACCGTCTCCAGTCCGCCACCAACGCTTCCCTCTCCCAGTCGGGCCAGTACCGTTTCCTCGTGGCTTGGGTTACCCTTCTCGCACACAACTCGACCGGCCCCGCCGCGCCCCGAACCGCCGCTTCGCCGGCAAGCGCCCCGCAAACCATCCGAACGGGCCCTCCCCCTGTTTCAGAAATCTCCGCCCCCGCGGCCCCGCCTTCCGCCAGCCCCATGGCCTCCGACTCGCCATTCAATATCGCTCCGGCCGAGACCGCATCGTTCGCTCCCGACACCGCACCGCCCCCAGCCGCCGCGCTCGACCCGTTCGACCCGGAAATCTTCAATCGCCGCTACGGCACCTCCCCCGCTCCCCAGCCCCAGCCCGACGTCGCCCCGAAAACCCAGCTCCCCATGCCAAACGCCTTCCTCACCCGATGACCCAGAGTAGCCATCACGCTCCACTGTGATGAGCCCCCCGGGTGTTGAAATGGTCTGGCCGACCCTCCTTGAAAAAGTCGATAACCCCTCTAAAATGTTAACTTCGCGGAAGTTCGGACGAACTCCCGCGTCCCAAACCGTGTCGATCGTGAAGAGGCCGCCCGCCAGGCGACCTCTCCCCACACGATCCCCCCCGGGGCCGTAGCTCAGTTGGGAGAGCGCCAGCTTTGCAAGCTGGATGTCGTGCGTTCGAGTCGCATCGGCTCCACTAACTTAAACCTTTGCTGAGTCTTGACTTAAGACACCTTCCGATGGTCGGAAGTGCAGCCTGAAAGCCAACGAAAAAGGGTAGGACTACCCTTCTGGCAGAAAGGAGCACTTCCATGCCCGCCAAAGCTCCCCGACTCCCGAAATACTCTCTTCACAAGGGTAGTGGTCAGGCTTACGTGACCCACGGCGGCAAACGCCACTATCTGGGAGTCCACGGTTCCGAAGAATCGATCGAGCGGTATCAGCGATTCGTGGGGGAACTGGTAGCCGCCCCATCCACCACGAAGGCCAAGCACGCCTCCCCGTCCATCAACGAAATCTCCGTGGCGGAAGTTCTGTTGGCCTACGGGACGCACGCCGAAGCGTACTACCAGAAGAACGGAACGGCTACCGGACAACTGGCGATTGTGAAGGCTGCCCTCCGACCCGTCCGGATTCTCTACGGCCGGGCGCCGGCTTCCGACTTCGGCCCGACTGCCCTGAAGGCTGTCCGTCAATGGATGATCGAAGACCATAAACGGCCCTCGAAGAAGAAGAAGCGGCCCAAGGCTCCACTCTGCCGCAACGAGGTGAATCGGCGGGTCCGAATCATCAAGGGATGCTTCAAGTGGGCGGTTTCCGAAGAACTGATCCCGATCAGCATCTACCAGGCCCTCACCACCGTTGACGGGCTCCGCAAAGGCCGGACCGAGGCCCCGGACCATGCGGCCGTCGGCGCCGTCGAAGATTCGGTGGTCGACGCGACGTTGCCCTACCTGCCCGAGATCGTAGGCAGCATGATCCGCTTCCAGCGTTTGACGGGTGCCAGGCCCGGGGAAGTCTGCTGCCTTCGCCCGATCGACGTGGACCGAAGCGAAGAGGTCTGGGTCTACACTCCGTCCAGCCATAAGACCGAGCACCACGACCGCACTCGGACGATCTTCATTGGCCCGAAGGCCCAAGCGATCCTGACGCCCTTCCTGCTTCGGCCGGCGGAATCATACTGTTTCAGCCCCGATGAGGCGGTCAGGCGGCAACGTGAGAAACGCCACGAGGCCCGGACGACTCCCATGTCGTGCGGCAACAGACCCGGCAACAACCGGGTCAGGAAGCCGAAGCGGAAGCCAAGGGACCGCTACAGGAAGGACGCCTATGGCAACGTAGTCCGCCGGGCGATCCAGAAGGCCAACCTGGACCGGGAGAAGGCCGGCCTGGAGCCGCTCCCCAGGTGGACCCCGAACATGCTCCGCCACTCGGCCGCAACGGAGATCCGCAAGCAATTCGACCTGGAAGCCGTCCAGTCGATTTTGGGTCATGCGTCGATGAACACGTCCGAAATCTACGCCGAGAAGAACATGGACTTGGCACGTTCCGTTGCTTTGCGAATCGGGTAGAATGAACGCATCTGCCGGGTCGCGGGGTAGCTCCCCGCACAGTCGGCCGGTTCGTCGTGGTCGCACCTACTACCACGGCAATCGGCCGGCGCCCGGCTCTGAATGAAAGTAGGTGTCTTATGGCCGGCGAAACTCGTAAGCCAACCGGAAATCATTGCGATGATTTGTGTTCACTGAAACTCCTCATGCAATTCGTCGAATCCGCCATACGGCGTAACGGAGGCAACTCAATACCTGACATCGGTGAATTGCTCTACCCGTCCGAATGCGAGGATTACGACGCCGAAGACGATCTAGACAGCCTCGTGAGACTGTGCGAAGACGCTCACGAGGCCCGCAAGTTTGCCGTGGCGATCCCGAAGTCAGTGGGGGCAAGGGAAGCGGAAAACGAACTGACTATCATCATCGAATCTGTCGCACCGGTTATTGACGAGCTTGAGAGCCTAACGTGTTTGGCTCGCGAGCAACCGGAGAAGGTGCAAGCATACTGCCGAGAGTTGCATGGGAAGCTTGCTGAGAGACACGAAGCAACGCTCCAGAGGATAATATTCCGGTGCGAAGCGGAATTGGTCGTGGATGCTCCGCAGGTAGAACACGGGATAGCCGTGGACATTTCCCGCGGCATCATCTCCGTCGACGGCACGGAATACCCGGCGAAAGCTCACTGGTGTGCCGCCGTGCAAGCCCTGATCGATGAGGGTGGACGCTACTTGACCGGGCCGCAACTCTGCCGGTTGCATGGGTGCGCCGGAAAGAAATGGTCCCGAGAATTCACCAAGCTGAAATCCGCGATTCCCGCGATTGCTAATCGTATCAAAAGCGACGGGCCGCTTGGCTACCGCCTGATTTGTTCCTGAATAATCTGAAAAGTTGTCCCTCGTTGTCCCTCATTGTCCGTCGATAGGACCGTGAGCATCAAGACAATTACCTCGTAGACGTTGGCATTTCCCGCCTTTGTTTATGAGGTTTTTTCATGATTGACACACGCGCGGAAGAGATGATCCCCATCGGCCAAGCCCCCACGCATTTCCCGGGGAGGCCCAACATTAGCTCGATTTACAGATGGTTCGGCAAGGGTTGCCGTGGAGCGAAACTCGAAACCGTCGTCTGTGGTGCCAAGCGGTACACCTCGATCGAGGCCATTCAGCGCTTCATCGAAGCCACCACGGCCAATTCTCCCGGCGCCGACCCCCAGCCTATCCGACGCACGAGCCGCCAACGAGAGGCCGCTATCCGGCGAGCCGAGGCGGATCTTCAGCGAGCTGGTATCTGATCCGACACCCCCCCACGAAAAAGCCCGACTCGCGATTGGGAGACGCGGCCGGGCTAGGAGTGTAGACGTATGGAGTGTATCAAAACCAAGCCCAAAAAGCCACATCGGCAATCTTATGGGGCTAGCCCAATAAAACGGAAAAAGCGGCGCACGAAAGCCGAAATGCAGGTGATTCGTGAGGCGATCTATGCGCTCCTGGCCGACGATCACCCGATGAGCGTCAGGCAGGTGTACTACCGACTGGTTAGTGCTGGCGTAATCGCCAAGACAGAGGCGGAATACCAGACCGTCTGCCGTCTGCTTTCCATCATGCGACGTGCTGGCGCGATCCCTTACGGCTGGTTGGCCGATGCCACCAGGTGGCAGCGTAAGCCGCGGACACACCGCTCCCTGACGACGTGGCTGCAGCGCACAGCACGCACCTATCGGCAGGCCATTTGGTGCGACCAGGACGTTTACGTGGAAATCTGGCTGGAAAAGGAGGCCCTGGCAGGAGTGCTGCTGCCAGTTACATCTGAGTGGGACGTACCGCTAATGGTCACGCGGGGCTACCCATCGTTGTCCTATCTGCATTCTGCGGGCGAGGCCATCGCGCGGGAGAACAAGCCCTGCTATTTGTATTACCTAGGGGATCACGACCCGAGCGGTGTAGATATTCCACGTAAGGTCGAGGCGGACCTGCGCGAATTCGCACCGGATGCCGAGATCCATTTCGAGCGGGTGGCCGTGCTGCCTGAACAGATCGAGGAATGGGGCCTCCAGACGCGCCCGACGAAGAAAACGGACACCCGCGCCAAGAACTTCAAAGGCGAATCCGTCGAGGTCGATGCGATTCCGCCAGACGACCTACGCCGGATCGTGCGCGAGTGCATCGAGCAGCACATAGACGGCGACATGCTGAAGCATACGCGAGGCGTCGAGGCCGCGGAGCGGCATACCCTCCAGACAATCATCGACAATCTGGAGGGCGCGTAATGGCGGAAAAACGATCTTATGGGGCTAGCCCCATAAAATACGAATTCGTCCTCCCCCGCTCCTTCCAGCCGGCGGATTTCTTGCCGTTGCGGCTCGCGACTCGTGCCGACGATGCTAGGTGGTTGGTGAGCCAAATCGTACGGAAAACCGCCAATAGGGACGTGGCCCCCTGGGGATGCGTCCGGTTGCATTCGGGCGTTCTTCGGCGGGTGATGGTAGCCGATCGGATAGCCGACATCGTGAGAGCATTAGAGGGCGGTGGAGCGGTTTCGACCGCTCCCTATCATGCGGGCGTGAAGGCCAAGGGGTATCGCCTTGCGCAGCGGTTCCTTGGCGACCGCTGCGTCCGGGTCCCTGTCACCGACCCGGTGTTGCGAAAACGGATCGAGGCCGAGAATAATCGCCAGCAGCAGGACCAGCGCACACGCTGGAAGCCGATCCACTACATGCTCGACGATGAGCAACAGGCCGTGACGATCACCACCGACGCCGACGTTATCCTCGACGAACTGCCCGACCACACCCGCCTATGCCAGGACGTGCTTGCTGATCGCATCCGGCGGCGCGAATTGCCGTTCTCGGTGTCGAGCACGGGACGCGTCTTCAATTCGATCACCGGACTGAAGAGCGACCTGCGGACGGCCCTGCGGCTGGGCGGCGAGCCCACGGGAAGCGTGGACATCCGGTGCGCGCAGCCCAGTTTACTGGCGATGCTTATGCAGCCCGGTTTCCCCGCCAACGGGGTAAAAGGTGCCGAATCATATAAGGATACCCTGCCGGGGACTCTGCCCCGCCTCCCTGCCTCTGCCCTGGCCCTGCTGCCCTCCCGTGACTCTGAGACGTTCTCGAATCTGGCTTCGGACGGTTCGTTGTATGATCACTTGATGGTCGGCTCTGGTCTTTCGCGTGATGCTCTGAAGCTCTCCCTATTGCGTGATGTTCTGGCCCGACGTGGCGTTTATCCGTCGGCGACTGAGAATGCTTTCCGTGCCGGGTTTCCGACTGTGCTGAAGATCATTCGGGAAGTCAACCGCCACGATCACGGGACGCTGATTCGGTTGCTGCAACGTGCGGAAAGCTGGCTGGTGATTGAGCGGGTAGCTCCGAGGTTGCTGGGGAGGGTGCCGACGATCACGTTGCACGATGCGATCTACAGCGAGGCAGGGGGAGTCGACACGGTTGCCGATGCGTTCGGCGAGGTGTTCCGGGAGATCGGTTTCCGCTTCCGCTTGAAGCGAGAAGGAGGCAGGCCGTGATACAGAGCGCCACAACCGTTTTCATCCACGAGGATGGCACCGTGCTGATCGGAACCGAGTGGATTGTCCCACGAGAGTACCAGACCAACGAGGTGGAGCGGCGCGAACTGCCGAGCATGAAGGGCGTGACGCCGCGCGTGCTGCCCACGCTGGACTCCACGAACCTATAGACTTTTTCGGGCTCATGCCCACACACACAAGGAGATTTCTAAGATGACCATCACCCGACCACCAAACGGAACCGGTTTCCTGGCGGTTGTTCGAACCTCGACGGGTGGATCCCGTACCATCGCCCGGCGCGAGCGATGCGAGCCGCCAACCGACGATCCGGCGTCCGCGCTTCTCAGCCGCTGGGCCGATTCAAATGCATCGATTCGTGCATCCCTCGACGACGAGGAGGACATTCTCGATGGCTGGGCCATCACCCCAAGCGGTAATCTCGATTTGGGCAGCATCGATCTGCCATGACTGACATCCGATTTTCGTATCACCCCACAATCACATTATGAGGTTAATGCAATGAGTCTTTTTGACCTACTACGCAAACGAGAGACACAGCGCGAGCTATCGGCTCGAGAGTACATCCAGCAGGCCATCGCAGCAACAGCCGCGGGCAATGAGGAACAGATCGACGTGGGCAAGCTCGAGGCACACCTTCAGACCGCAGGGTGGACGCTGGAGAGTTTCCAGGCCGCCGTCGAGAAGAAGGCCGAGATCGACCGGCTGCGTGAGATCGTCGCCGGCAAGCAGGCAGCGACAGCGGCGTTCAAGGCGGCTGCCGAACATGCCCGCACGGTACGAGCAGAGCACGAGGCGCAAATCAGCGAACTGCAAGTGGGGATCCGGGAGGCAGACCAGACCGTCACGGTAGCGCGGCGACGGGTTGATGAGATCGCGGAGGCCACGCAGCGACTGAGGCAACTGGAGCCTGCTGAACACCGTGAAGGACGTATGCTGCTCAAGGAGGATTGCAACCGGCTTCGTCGTCTCAAGCAGGATGTTGAGCAGCAGCGAGCGACCGCTGAGAGCGACCTTCGGAATGTGCCGCAGGGAAAAACGAAGGAGCACCGTGAGCGATACGTCGAGTCGCGGAAGCAGATCATTGCTAGGGCTGACGAGCGGCTTCCGCAGATCGAAGAGGAGTTGGCCGCGGCGATGGCGAGATTTGAGCAAGCCGAGGCTGAGGCGATCGGAGCGTAAAGTACCACACGCCACCGCGAACGTGTCACGGCAGGTACTCCTTTCCTTGTCGTGGGATGTCATGGTGGAGGTGACCGCGGCTCTGGCCTGGACCTCTGGGGTCACGGTCACCATCGCGGACGCTGCTCGGCGTCGAGGTGTCGGCGCTGAGCCGTCCGCACGATTACACCTCGCGGGTCCTCCCTAATAGGGGGGCCATCGGGACTGTCCCCGCGTCGCGTCATTTTCACGCGGAAATTGCATTTTTCGAGTTTTTTTGACATCCACTTTTTCGAGGTGTTTCAGCCATGGCAAGATTAACCCCCCCAAAGGATTTAGATCCTCTGGCCAAGTCAGCGTGGCGGAATTTGGTGCGACAACACGATCATTTGACCGATGCGGACAGCGCAATGCTGAGGAATTACAGCGTTGCCGTCGCGATCGCCCAGAAAGCGGAAGAGTTGCTGAGCCGCGACGGTTTGATCGTTGAGACCGTTCGCGGCGTCGGCCGACATCCGGCTTCCAGTGTGCTTCACGAGGCAAGTTCGAGGATCACGCGATGCCTTCGCGAGCTGAAATGCACTCCGTCGACTCGACGGGCCAAGACGCACGAAACCGAGAGCACTCCCCTGAATGCGCCGATCCGATTTACGGTTACCGGCTGAGGTGAGACATGAGCGATACACTGGTCCCCCTGGAACTGGCCAGCTTGTTGAAAGACATCCGAGGGAGCATGACGCGGCAGGTAACCCGGTTCCGATTGGTCAACGAGTTTCAGATTCATCGTCCGTGACGCGCACAATTCACTCCGAGTGACGGTGAGATGCAGTTCCCCTACCTGCAAAACCTGGCGTTCAAAGCGGAACACAAGGGTCCCTACAATGTCGACCGCCACGGCCACCGCCATGGTAGGAATCCGTCACCATCGCAGATCCGAAAAATGTGCGAGGAGATCAGGAGATGCTTTCCGCGAGATCCCGTCGGACCGTCGACCTTGTGGCGTATCCCGCAGGTCGAGGACATATTTTTCGAATGACACCCGTCGCGTCGCCAGACTACCGCTGTTGGTGCAAAGCGTTGGTCGTCCCCCAGGCGGCGCGGCGGATTTTTCTTTGAGGTGGTGATGCAAGAGGCGAGCTATCCGAGCGAGGCGCAGATTGCGAAGATGTGCGTGGCGATCCGAAAGGCGTGTCCACGGAAATCAGTTTGGGAGTCACGGAGGCCTTTCGAGTTGCCGGTGGTCGATGAAGCCGACCTGCATGTCCGAAGCCGGGATGAGTTTTTCTGATGCGTTTGTTCCTCCGCGCGCGCGAGGATGAACAGAAGCTTTATCAACTTTGATATTACTACTAAACCACTACTGTTCCTCCGCGCGCGCGAGGAGGAACGGGCTAAATTCTCGTGACGTAACGAGAATTGAAATGTTCTTCCGCGCGCGCGAGGAGGAATTAGTAACACTTCCAAAGATGGAAATGCTTCTAACCTCACCGACTTCCCCCTCCTATGGTAGTGCAAGACGCAAATTGCGTCTTGCCATCCATTGGTTGGGCGACGCGAGGCGGCGAAGAGTATCAGAACGAACGCGAGACAGCCACGGAGGCGAGCGTTCTCCAGTTGGCTCGACCGCTGAGGCGTCCAGCCGGGGAAACGCAACAGCGTCCCCCTGGCGGCTTCCTGCGACCCCGCCACCCCCCAGCGGGAAAATGTGCTTGACAGCGAGTAGGCCGAGCGGGTAGAGTGCTGGGCGTTCTACGGTACGTCTAGCTCAAAACTTGAAACTTGCACATTCCCCTGCGCCTTCGGGGCACCTCTTCGGACGTGCCGTAGAACACCGTTGGCGTGGGGGATTTTTCGTGGAGGTTCTACCCATGAAAACAGCATCGTTTCCCGTACGACGAACACCGTCACGACGCCGCAGGCATCCCGTATTACGATGCGCTATTCCACGGCCGGTCCTTCGCCCTCGCCCCGGCAGGCTCAAGAGGCGGCACGTCCTGGCCTACGATCCCGCCTTCCTGCGGATCGTCGTAATGCTGGTCGATGGGATGTCCGTCCGCGAGGTGTCCGGCCGCCTCGATTGCCACCACATGGCCATTGTCCGGGTGTGCTACTGGCTGGGCCTGTTTTTCCACGTTGGGACCGATGAATTGCGATCGCTTGAGTGCCGCACACCGGAGGCGATCCGATCGTATCTCCAGGGACGACGCGCAGAGTCATTGTCCCGTCGATCTGCATGACCGCCACCCCCGAGGAACCCCAGCCCCGTCGGCGGCTTGTCGGCGGGGCTTTTTTGTTTCTAGGGGCATTCACTTCACCGACTACCCTTTACTACCCTTTTGCCATTTCGACTACCGCCAAAACCCGGGAAAAAGGGGGTTTTCTTGCGAAGGGTTGCGAAACAGGCTAAAGTGGCTTAGACTCTATAAAACAAGTGCTTTTAGGCGATTCAGTAGGGTGTTTATACGGTGCTTTGCAAGCTGGATGTCGTCAGTTCGAGTCTGATCGGCTCCACTCGGGGTGCGTTGTTCACCTCCAAGACCTCGCAATCCTCTACGACTGCGGGGTCTTCTGCATTTCTTTGGGAACGGATCACGCTGGTCAAGGATTTGCGAACCAAAGGCATCGGATTCCGCTCACTCAGCGAAGGGCGATCGACACCACTTGCGCTTCCGGAGAACTGGCTTTCAACATCTTCTCAGCTTTGGCCCAGTTCGAGCGCCGGTTGATCCAGGAGCGAACCAAGGCCGGGTTGACCGCTGCTCGTGCCCGAGGCCGAAATGGCGGACGGCCAAAGGTTGCTGCCGACGAGGCCAAGGTTGTGCTGGCGAAGAGGCTGCGAGCAGGCAAGAGCCTGGAGATCGACGATATCTGCAAGACACTGCAGATTTCCAGGTCAACGTTCTATCGATACGTGCGGCTGTAATTGGCCGCATCGCATGTATCAAAATCGGCCCTTTGTTGGGACAATGGGGCCGTGACTGGTGCAGCGGCGTCCTAGTGTCCACTCGTTTGATCACCATTCGATGGGCATCCCAAGTTCAGTCCAAAACTTCTCAGTCTCCTTCTTGGCCTTCCATTCCACGAAGTTGGTACGCCGCCATTGCGCAGATCCAGCGTTAGCTGTCACCGGGCGCTCAAAACCGGCCAGTTAGGGGCGCTTGAAAACCGGCCATCTTGAAAGGCGTCGATCTAGGCTTTCTGTCAGAACTCGAACTGACGGAGGCCTGGTGATGGCGAATCAACTCAAGATGGCTAAGATCAATGCAATTCTCACGTTACATCAACAGGGCTGGTCGAATCGACGGATTGCCGAGCAATTGGGCATCCATCGTGAGACCGTGGCCCGATATCTGGCACTGGACGCAAAACCGGCCGAAGCGCCCGCCGGGTCGGACTCTCAAAACCGGCCACAAGCGCCCCCCGGGTCCGAGGCCGAGGCGGTGGTGTCGCGGAGCGATTGCGAACCCTACCGGGAGGTGATCACCGACAAGCTCCAGCAGGGGCTATCGGCCCAGCGGATCTACCAGGATCTGCGTGAAGAGGTCGACGTGAGCTACTACAGCGTCCGCCGGTTCGTGGCCACCCTGAACGCCGGCCGATCGCTTCCCTTCCGACGTCTGGAGACCGGGCCGGGCGAAGAAGCCCAGGTCGACTTCGGCACTGGCGCCCGAGTTTACCGAGATGGCAGGTATCGGAAGACGCACGTTCTTCGCGTCGTGCTCAGCCATAGCCGCAAGGGCTACAGCGAGGTCGTCTACGGCCAGACCACGGAGGCCTTCATTCGTTGCCTGGAGAACGCCTTCTGGCATTTTGGCGGCGTGCCGCGAACGCTGGTGATCGACAATCTGCGAGCGGCCGTCAAGAAGGTCGACTGGTTCGAGCCGGAACTCAATCCCAAGGTCGACGCCTTCAGCCGTCACTACGGGACGGTGATCCTGCCCACTCGGCCGGCCATGCCGCGGCACAAGGGGAAGGTGGAACGCGGTGTCGACTATGTCCAGGAGAACGCCCTCAAAGGGCACAAGTTCGAGAGCCTCAGGCAGCAGAACGAGCATCTCCTCAACTGGGAGACGACGATTGCCGACACGCGGATTCACGGCACGACGCGTAAGCAGGTGGGCAAGTTGTTTCGCGAGGTGGAGAAAGAGGCACTCGAAGAGTTGCCGCTGGAACGGTTTCCTTTCTTTCACGAAGGGCAACGCTCGGTCCATCGCGACGGCCATGTCGAGGTCGACAAGTCGTACTACTCAGTTCCGCCGGAGTATGTGGGACGGCGCGTGTGGGTGCGGTGGGAAAGCCGGCTCGTACGGATCTTCAACCAACAGTGGAATCAAATCGCCGTCCATGCCAAGCAGGAGCCGGGCCGATTCAGCACCAATTCGAGCCATCTTTCTGAGAAGAAGATCTCGACGGTCGAGCAAGGAGCCACCCGGCTGTTGTCCAGGGCCGCGACGATCGGCGACCACACCGAAGCCTGGGCCACGGAGATGATCTCGCGTCGCGGAGTTCAGGGACTGCGAACGCTGCAAGGCCTGCTTGCCTTGTCGGACAAGCATACCGTCAAGGACCTTGAAAAGGCCTGCGAAATCGCCCACAGCTACGGGGCCTACCAGTTGTCCAACCTCCGCCGTTTGATCCTGAAAAACGCGGCAAAACAGGAACAATTGGAGTTTATGGACGAGCACCCGCTGATCCGCAGCATGGAGGTCTATGGCGAGTTGGTTCGCTCGGCCATTAAACGCCAGGCGGGAATCGAAGTGGCGGCCGAATGACGCCCATTTCGCCAACGCACTGTCGTTGGCAGATCGGTAACAAACCATGATCCCGAATGCCACCCAGCCTCCGCTCGGGCTCGACAAAAGGGGACCGCCCCTTACCACCTTCACTCCTCCCATCGACCCCAAGAGACGCGGGGCGAGGGCCGATGCGAGGAGCGAAGGCGGAAGGGGCTCAGCCAACTCCCTTGGGAAATCTTGGTTCAGGCTTGTTGCCCAAGGTTCGCTCGCAAGCGCAACACGACATCCCATTCTTTACCACCCTTTTCACGAAAGGACGACGATGAACGAAAACCTTCAATCCGCTCTCCGAAAGCTCCGGCTGTCGGGCTTGGCCCAGTCCCTGGAGATACGTCTCCAGGAAGCGGCCGGCCACAGCCTGAGCCATGCCGAGTTCCTAGAGTTGATCCTGCAAGACGAACTGGCGATCCGCGGCGAACGGCTCATTCAGCGCCGAGTCAAGGCGGCCGCCTTCCGCGAACTGAAGACGATCGATCAGTTCGACTTCGCCTTCAACCCTTCGATCAAGAAGCAACAGGTCTACGAGTTGGCTACGTGCCGCTTCATCCGCGAAGGCCGGGACGTTCTGTGGATGGGACCTCCGGGCGTAGGCAAGTCGTTTCTGGTTCAAGCCATCGGCTATCAGGCGATCAAGTCGGGCCTGCTCGTCTACTACCGATCTATCTTCGACGTGGTTCGCGACTTCTTGCAGGACGAGGCCTTCGACGGCGAAGAGAAGATCCTGAAACGATACCTCAAGCCGGATCTTCTGATCATCGACGATATGGGTATGAAGCAACTTCCGAAGCGAAGCGGTGAGTTCCTGTTCGAGATCATCATGCGACGTCACGAAGTGAAGAGCACCATGATGACGTCGAACCGGCCGCTGGAAGACTGGGGCAAACTCGTGGGCGACGTGCCGGCCGCCTCGGCCATTCTCGACCGCTTCCTGCACCACGCCGAGGTGATCGAGATCACCGGCCGGAGCTACCGTCTGCGGAAACAGGCCGGTGATCGCGTGGCGAAGAAGCCCGCGTCACAATCGAAACAACCGGACCCGGCCGTCTGCGAGGAGGCTCCCGGCAAATGACCCCAAAACCGGCCACAAGCGCCCACCGGGTCCGGCGTCCAAAACCGGCCACCGTCTTGCTGAAACTCGACCGATGATGTCAAATCAACAACCTCAACCCGAAATTGGCCGGTTTTGAAGCGCCCATCCCTGGCCGGTTTTCAAGCGCCCGGTGACAGTTAGCCAACGGAGTAGTTGTCTCGGATGAACTCTTCTAACGGGATCCAGTATCCAGCGTGAACCCGGCGTTGGTCAAGTTTTCGGTCGCGGATTCGGAACTCGTCGATGTAGTTCTCGTCGTCTCCGACCAGGAATAGTGCGTCGGTGAGATACTGCGTCACGGAAGCGATATGGCCACAAAAGGAATCGTGTTTTGCCTCAGTTCGACGTTGAGCTTAAGAAATGTGCTAGAGTTTAGCACAGACCTAAAGGAGAAGCTCGATGTCGAAAAAGCGGAATATTCCAGCGGAACAGAAGGTGTCGATTGTTCGGCGGCATCTTTTGGAGAAGGTGCCGGTGTCCGATCTGTGCGACGAATGCGAGATCCACGCCACCCAATATTACACCTGGCAGCGGCAACTTTTCGAGGGGGCCGAGGTTCTCTTCGAGCGAAAGCCGAACAAGGCGAACCAGCGGCGGCAGCGTGACGCTCAGGAGGAGAAGATTCGGCGACTGGAAGAGAAGCTGCAGAAGAAGAACGAAGTGGTCGCGGAACTGCTGGAGGAGCACGTCCAGTTAAAAAAAGAACTTGGGGAACTCTGAACGGAGTGTGGGTTCCCCACGAAATACGCGACAGCGTGGTCGACTACGTGGACTACTGGAAGGAACGGTCGGACGTCTCAACGAAGCAAGTGCTGCGCTGGCTGGGCGTGCCCGAAGGCACGTTCTACAAGTGGAAGCAACGTTACGGCAAGGCCAACGAGCACAACGGGCGGATTCCTCGCGACCATTGGCTGGAGGATTGGGAGAAACAGGCCATCCTGGACTTCCACTGGGAACATCCGCTTGACGGCTATCGTCGGCTGACCTACATGATGCTCGATGCGAACGTGGTGGCCGTGAGCGCTTCGAGCGTCTATCGCGTCTTGAAAGCCGCGGGCGTACTGAAGCGTCACGCAAGCAAACCCTCCGGCAAGGGCAAGGGATTCCAGCAGCCCGATGGGCCCCATCGCCACTGGCATGTGGACGTGTCCTACCTCAACATCGCCGGAACCTTCTACTTCATGACGAGCATCCTGGACGGTTACAGCCGCTACCTGATTCACTGGGAGATCCGCGAGAAGATGGAGGAGATCGACGTGGAAGCGATCGTCCAGCGTGCTCGGGAGAAGTTCCCGGGCGAGCGACCGCGAATCATCAGCGACAACGGTCCCCAGTTCGTCTCCAAGGACTTCAAGCAGTTCGTCAAGCTCTGCGGCATGAAGCACGTGCGAACCAGCCCGTACTATCCCCAAAGCAACGGCAAGATCGAACGCTATCACCGCACGATCAAGTCGGATTGCATTCGCCCCGGCACGCCGTTGAATCTGGCGGACGCCCGGCGGATCGTCGCACGATTCGTCCAGGAATACAACGAAGTCCGACTGCACAGCGCGATCGGGTATGTCACCCCTGTCGACAAGCTGTCCGGACGTGAAGATGCGATCTTTGCCGAGCGGGACCGGAAGCTCGAAGAAGCACGCTGCAAGCGGCAAGACAACCGAGCACGACAACGGGCCGAGAATTCGTGCTATACTGAAGACGCCTGGACGGAGGATAGGGCAACGGTGGGAACCGACCCGAGCGCCGAGCCAGACCCAGAAGCGAGGCCGGGCGGCCCAATGCCGCGCCGCTTCCCTTCCCCAGAACTCTCGCTTCTGGCCCAATGCGATAAATCCCAGGGGGCTTGGGGGACAGCGTCCCCCAATTAAGAAAACACTGCCTTCAGACCTTCCTCAACATAGCTAATTCCAGCACGCCAAAACTCAACGTTACGCTGAACCACTACAATCGTAGCCGCACCACATCTTGCCACCGCTCTGGATTATGAATATCGGAAACCGTAGCCGCCCCAAGTCGGTGTCAGCGTCATCCATATTGCAGATCACGCACTCTTCGTTGGCTTCGCGAAAGTACGTGTAGAAGTGCCCCTGTTCGTGTGCAGCAAGTATGCGTCTGATATCTGGTTCGGATCCATCGCGAACGCGGATTGCAGCCCCCCGTCGCTCGAATGGCTCTAGTTGTCGGATCTCTCGTTGGTTTCCCATGTGTCTTGAGTTGGAAGAGGCCACATTGGACGACGGACTTCTTATCCTGCACCGACAACCCTCTGTCGGAGGCTACGACGAACCAATGGCAACAAACTACCCTGGCCTAAGGGAGCGGACAACCCTTCGGGCTTGGCCGAGAGACGCAAGAGTGGTTCAGGCACGTTGCAGACCACAAGAAAGCCGAGGGACGCCGAGATTGGCACTTCCTCGGAAATTGACAGAAACAGTCACCCGCCCCACGGCTATAGACAGCGTGGCTCACGCGCGACGAACTCGCAACGAAAGAAAAAGGATCTGGGGGCGTCCCCGGCAGGCACTTCGATGGAAGCGGACAAAACAGTCACCGCCCCCAGGAGCGTCAAGGTGGATTGCAGGAACGCCGCATATACAAATCCCCTATCAAGAGCATTCGAGCCACGGTGCTTTTGGGGCAGGAACGACACCGTGACTCAGGCGGCTCAAAGACCGACAGAGCGACGAACCGCCATCTAAAGCATACCATACAAATCCGCCCCAAGACTGCTCGGCAAGCCAGACTTCCGCAACCATTTAAGAAGAGGAAACGATCGCGCTGCCCGAAGCACTGCAAGGTAGCGTCCCAGCAAAACGACAAAGCCCGCATCTTTCGACACGGGCCTGAACGACTGATTGGACTGGGGGCGTAAGCCTACGCGACCTTGCGACGTCGCCGGGCGGCGATCATTCCAAGACCACCGAGGGCGGACCAGATGGCAAGGGTGGTGGGCTCGGGTAATGGAGCAATGTCACCAGCGAATTCGATATTGTCCGTGTCCGATTGGTAGCCCAAAGAACCCTGAAACGCCGTGTCGCGGAACTCTATGTCCAGGTATCGGTAGAGATCGCCTACCGGAGCAGCCGTCCCGAGCGCAACAGCGTCACGATAGGTCGCGTAAATGTTCAAGTTCGAGTGGTCCGAAGTAACGGAAAAGGACTTGCCACTTGCCGATCCATCCGTGCCAAAGGCCCCACCAAAAGTAGTGTCAAAGACTGTGTTACCCGGACCGGCATCGATCAGAACTCGGGTAATTCCCACAGTAGCAGAGAGCACCCACGTCCCGCTCCAAGTGTCTCCGCTCTCCGAGAGTGACCAGTCTGTTCCGCTTGCAGCTCCAGCCGTCGACCCCGTATCAGCCCAGATAGCCGTTTCGCTTCCACCAGCCGCGAAGAACGCAGTCACCTCCATGCCGTCCATCATGTTGCCATATGTTCCGGTACCGGTAAGCGCCGTTGTTGTATTGGTCACCCCCGCATCGTACGCAACAGTGACAGCAGCTTGAACGGAACTGGACGCAAGCAGAGACCCGCAGATCGCGGAGAAAAGAATGACAACTCTCATCTGCCCCCCCTTTGTTTTGGAAGCCTCGTGACAAAAACGGAAACACCTCCAACTTCTAACACTCTATAGGCCACCGCTCCTCGATTCCTGACAAAGAAAATCTCATTCGGGCATTAAAACAGACAAGGCTGGCACAATTGCGGCCGTAGGCCCATTCCGCAAGCCGCATACCCTGCCTGACGGCTTCTTGTTTTGGCATGGACCGGCTTCGATTCCGACGCCAGCACGTCACTTCGGAGCCCGCGAGGCCAGCCTACCCCCCTTTCGCTGAAGAGCAATCGTCTCGCCCCCCCCCTGCAAAAACGGCCTCTCTCCACCCCATTTCCCTCCCCAAAATCGCCCTTGCACTCCCTACGCCTTCAGGATAACCTTCACGAAACGGGCGCGTCCGTTCTGTTTTGCGGCGAACCTGACACGCCAGGGGCCGGAACAGCCTTGTCGGACAAGTGAAGAGGAATCCGTAACACCCTGAACCAAAAGATGTTACGGATTATTCACCGCAGACGGCGAAACAGCTTGCCTCACTGGAATGCCGGACCGGCAACACTCCTCAAACAACTCAACTCATCCAACAACGCGCCTTTCGGGCGGGGAACTCGCTCCGCCCGGAAGACCTATGCAACAGAAAGCCCTTTCCCGTGAACGATCAAACGCTAACACCCAAAAAGCGCGAGACCCGTAGCCGGATCCTCGGCACCGCCGCGAAGATCTTCGCGGCCGAGGGCGTTCGCAACGCCGATGTGCAGGTGATCGCCGACCTCGCCCACGTGGGCAAGGGAACCATCTACCGCCACTTCGGAAACAAGGAAAAGCTCTTCCTCGCCGTGGCTCGCTTCAACCTGGAGCAAATGACCGAGTACATCACCGCTCGCGTCGAGCCGTCCGACCCCGTCCCCAAGCTGCTGATGGACGCGGCCGTCGCCTGTGCCGAGTTCCACCAGGCCAACCCCGGATGCGTGGAGATCATGATCCAGGAAAGAGCCGAGTTCCGCGACACCGTGTTCCCCACCTACATGATGTTCCGCGCAGAAAACGAAACCGGAGTGGAAAGCCTGTTTCGACGCGGAATCGAGGCAGGCCAGTTGCGGCCTCTCGCGCCTCGCGATGCGGCGAAGGCCTACTCGGACATGCTTTTCGGCGGCCTTGTGTGCGGCTGTCTCGAAGGGGCTCGCCACAAGCTCGTTGAGCGAATACGCCATGCCGTCCAATTCTTCCTTCAAGGGGTCTGCCTCCCATCTCCAACAAACGCCCAGCAATAAGAGCCGCCTGCGTGGCTTTCAGTAGATGCAGTCCTTGGCGACACGGACGTTTTCCAATTGGGACTCAAGATACCTCAGTGAAAACGGATGACGGCGGGGACAAGACTGAAGGACGGCAAAACAAGGGTTTTTGACGCATCGAAGTCGGATTTTCACCCCAATCGACCTCGCATAGGAAACCTACAGTCTTCAGTCTCTAGCCCCAGCCCAGCATTTCAGGGAGTCCGCAACTCTCGAAAGTCCCGTCCTTTTCACTTTGATGAGATACGGAGCGGATTTGATGCGATCAACCGATTCACTTATGCAATTTGCGACGAGCGATAAGGCCCCCTTGTGGTGCCTTGTCTTGCTGCTGCTTGCGGCTTCCGCGGGTGGCACGGCTTCTCGAAGCCGTGTGGCGTCAGCCACAAGAGGTCTCCCGCGATCATCCACCTCAGTGAACCAGCCACGCCGACCAAGCGTCGCCATCTCACGTAGGACCAGCCATCCACGCCACGCCTTGCCACGGCCCCCTTCCACACAAACCCGCCCGAGGCCAGCTCTTGGAACTTCGGTGCGAAGCCATGGCATCCCTGCCGCCGATCGTCTTCCCCTTCATCATTCTGCGGTTCCTTGTTCGATATTCTGCGGTTCGTCTTCCGGTACGCCTGCGGTCGCCCCGTGTGACGCAGCAAGCCCCCCGAACTCCTTTCCGCCTCGAAGAGGCAGCGCCGCCCCGGGAAAAGGGTCCGAGGATCGGTCGCCCTGAAAGGGCATGACGAGGAACCAATCTTGTCTGGATAGGCCACTGGGCTACACTGATGGCTGGTGTGACGTGACTTCCAGACCTTGTCGACAACGCCGCAAACGAGGAGGACCACGACGTTATTCGGCCTTCCAACCACCGCTGCAAACAGGAGATAGACGATGGCTGACAGCTTGGAGATCGTATCGTCCGGCAAGATGTTGCATGTCCGGGCCACGGGAAAGCTGACGAAGGAGTCCTACGGGACATTCGTCCCCCTCGTCGACAAACAGATCGAGGAGCACGGCAAGATCCGCGTCCTTTTCGAGATGCACGACTTCCACGGCTGGACGGCCGGAGCGATTTGGGAAGACTTGAAATTCGATCTGAAACACTGGAGAGACATCGAGCGCCTGGCGATCGTGGGCGAATCGAAATGGGAAAAGGGAATGGCCGTGTTCTGCAAGCCCTTCACTGCCGCAAAGATCAAGTACTTCGATCACACGGAGCTTTCCGAGGCGAACGCGTGGATTGAAGAGGGCTGAGAACGCTCCCTTGCGGCACCGCTCTGTTTCAAGAAACGCGGCCAATGCTCCGTCAGTCCCCTTTGCCATCCGGCAACTGGTAATCGTCGGAGCATGACAAGTTCGTCGGCTCAACCAGGGAGGCACAGCATTGCCTGAGGGATACATCTTTACTCAAACTGAAAAGCCAGCGATGCTAGCAGGCTGGAAAAACCGATGAAAACGGGTCTATCCTACATAGTTGTGTGCCCGAAAGGGCGCCTTCCCGACTTGAGCCGGGACGAGGCCATGGAGGATAGACCCAATGCCCAGGATCGGAAGATTTCCACCGTTTTGCAAGAGGTTCTTTCGGCGGGCCCGAAAAATGGTCGGCTCGTGCCATTTCGCCCACTTCTGGCGGGTGGTTGTCGCCTTGGCTGCGATGCACGGACGACGCAGTTTGCGGAAGATCGAGGCGGCATGCCGAAACCATCGCACCCGGCAGTCGGTGGGGTTCTTTCTGACTCACGCCCATTGGAACGCGCCGGAAGTCCTGGCCGAGACGGCCCTGGATACGCTCCGGCAGTTGGGCTGGAAGTCGGGCATGGCGGTCAACGTGGTCTTCGATGATACCCAGAAGCGAAAACGCGGCAAGTTGATGGACGCCGTTTCCAAGATCTTTCTCCATGCCGAAAAAGTGTACGCCCAAGGCCATACGATCCTGGGCTGCGCGATCATCTTTCGAGACGTCGTGATCCCTTATGCCGCCCGGTTGTGGGTGACGAAGTCGTTTGCCGACGCAACCCACAAGTCCTCGTACGAGGGCGAGCCGGTCGAGTACTGCAAGCTGACCGACATGGTCGGCGCGATCATCGAAGACTTGCCACTGACCGACGTAATGGTCTTGTTCGACTCCTATTATCTGTGCCCCGTGGTGACGCGGGCCTGCGAGTCGAAGAAGTATCACTACGTGGGCGTGGCCAAGAAGAACCGCAACTTCTTTCCCGATGGTCGCGACCGCGACAAGCGACGACTGGGCAAGTATGGCCCCAACGTATTGAAACGGGACGGACGCTGGACCTCCGTGGAAGGCAAGAGCTACCGTCTGGCCGAGCGTGTCGGCCGGCTTTCGAAATTGGGACGCGTGAAGTTGGTCTTCAGCCGACGCCCGCGCGAAAAGAGTTGGATTTGCATGGCCACCAACGCGACCCGTTGGGGAGCCAAACGTGTGTTGTCTCATTATCTGAATCGCTGGCCGATCGAAGTGCTATTCAAAGAGTCGAAGCAGTATCTGGGACTGGGCGACTACCAAGTGTTACGGTACCGGGGCATCGAACGCTACCTCTGCCTCGTGCTGATCGCTCACCTCCTGCTGACCCACCTGGCCGCCGCTGAGCCAGGTGCACAAGCTGACGACGCGACAAAACCGCTCGACCTCGGAAGCACGCCGAAACGACAGCAGATGCTACGAAGCAAGATATGGGACGACACGATCAACAACCTCGAAACCGGCTCCCGAAATCGACGAGCCGGAAAGAAACTCAAGCAACTTATCCTGCTTGAGACGTGATAGCATTTTCAGTTTGAGTAAAGAGGACCAACGTCCGGTCGGCAATTCCATGCTGCGCGAGTCGCTCGAGGATCTTGTCGACCACCGGCGTTTGGATTTGCTTCTGGCCGTAGCAGCCGAGGTTTCCGTATCCAAGATCGTCCACGAAGATGAGGACCACGTTCGGTTTTTCCGCCCCGTGGCCCAGGGCACCGCCGAGAAGTACGAACACGACGAACAGCAAGTGACGCATCAGAAATCTCCCATTCTTTTGGCCGCAGGACGTCCTCGCATCTGCAAGGCATGCTACCCGATCCGGTTGCCGTCGAGCAAGCGTTCCGGAATTCCAGCCTCCCGTTGTTTCGCAACCCCGACGATTGGCCGGATCTTTTGGTTTACAAATGCGAAAACAGTCGCTACCGTGAGGATCGCCCCCGGCAGCAGAGGCCAGCAAATACATGGTCCGCGGACATTTTGCCACACCCTGGAACCGCCAACCTACTTGAGGCGTGAGAACCAATGATCGACAAGGCAGAAGGCAAACGAGACCCCGGTATTCGGATAAGACGCATCCTGGCTCCGCTTTTCGCGCTACTACTGGTGTTTGCCGTGGCCGCGGCCACGAGCACGGCGGCCGAACGATTGCCGAACGTGGTGGTGCTGTTCATCGACGACATGGGATACGCCGACCCGAGCTGTTTCGGAAACCCCGCGATGAAGACGCCGAATATCGACCGGCTGGCGGCGGAAGGAATTCGGTTGACCAATTTCTACGTCAATTCCCCAATCTGCTCGGCCTCTCGCGTGGCATTGACGACGGGGCGATTGAGTTCATGAACAAGAACCGAGAGCATCCGTTCTACCTGCGGGTGTTCCCGAACGACGTTCATGACACCCACATGCCGTCGAAACAGCAGCGAGAGAAGTGGAAGGGGAAATCGAAGAACCCGCCCGACGTGGCGTTTTTCGCCGTGCTGGATGAAATGGATCGGCAGATCGGGAGGCTTTTGGACACGATCGACCAGTTGCAGTTGGCCAAGGACACGCTCGTGGTCTTCACCAGCGACAATGGTCCGACCGACTGGCCCCGCTACTATCGGGCCGGCCACATTCCGCCGGGCTTCACGGGGCCGCTGTTCGGACGCAAGTGGAGCCTTTATGAGGGTGGAATCCGCATGCCCTTCATGGCTCGCTGGCCGGGCAAGATCCCGGCCGGCGTAACCGACGACCAGACCGTCATGGCAGCCATCGACCTCCGGCCGACGATCGCCGCCTTGACCGGGGCCGCGTGGTCGCCGGAGAACACGGACGGGCAGGACATGTCCGCCGCCCTGCTGGGAAAACCTGTGAATCGGGAGACTCCGCTCTTCTGGGAATACGGGGTGCACGGCAGCATCAAGCCGGGCAAGGCCGAGCATGTCAGCCCCCATCTGGCGATGCGAGAGGGCGACTGGAAACTGCTCATGAATCCGGATGGTTCGGACCCGAAACTCTTCAACCTGGCAAGCGACCTTGGAGAAACGACGAACGTTGCGGCGGATCATCCCGAGACCGTCGCCAGCATGAGGAAGCGTCTGTCGGCCTGGTGGGAAGAGATGGCCGCGTACTACGAGTCGGCGGAACGCAAGTGACCCGACGGTTCACCAGAAGATCTCTTTCCTGCAGATCGCCGAGTTGAAAATCGAAGATGGCCTGCTGGCGTGTGATCGCAACGCGGACATCTCGCTCGATTCTGCTTCCCATTGATCTTCCGGTTTTGTTTCGGCATCTGCATGAAACGAGATCTTAGCGTTTGAGAAACGCCTTTCTCGCAGAGTTCTCACGCTGTGCGCATCAACGACTAACGATTGTCTGAAGAATTGGAGGTCGAAAATGTCCTTCCGTGATCGGGCGAACCATGCAGCGGACGCCCGAGAGACCAGATTCAATGGGAGAATCTGTGAGCAACATTTCCTTCCGGCAAGGCTTCACGGGCACTCCCTTCGGAGTCCGTGTTCTCCACGCAGTTCTGATGCTGCTACTGGTCGTTTTCGCCGGCTGTGGCGGGTGCGGTGGGAAGAGCGAGCCCGGTGGCGACCCCTATGCGCCGTGGGGAGGGATGGGATCGAAGGAGGCCTACCTGGCATGGAAGGCCGAACAAGATGCCAAGGAAGAGGCCCAGGAGGAAAAACGGGAAGCAAACCGACAAGCATTGACCAAGGACAAGGCGGAGGAAGCCGACCAGGACGATGTTGCGAAAACGATTGCCGCGTCGGAACAGGCTCCGCGCAAAAGCGATCCGCGAAGACCGAGGCCTGTCCCCAGACCTGTTGCTGCTCCCGTGGCAGAGCCCGGACAGCTTCCTCCTCCCCCCCATCCCCCCCGTGATGTTTCGACTTGGCACGAGCAAGATTTCTATATGGCCAGAGTCTTGGAAGAACCAAGCCTTCTGGAGGCCATTGGCCGTGCGGCCGGGGAACGTCGGGACGACGAGGAGCTTGTTGGAATCCTGACGCGGCTCCTCCAGCCGGCAGAATACGCGGGTCTGCAACAAATTGTCCATGACGCTGAAACGGAGACAAGAGCGGCCCAAACCAGATCGGCCAGGCGCCGAATGGACGTATCGGCGGGCCCCCGTGGCGAGGCATCCTACTCGCGGAAAGTGATTGAGTCGGCGGTCGACGCGTTGGCGAGGAACAAGACGCCGGCAGCCAGTCGGGCGTTGGCTCAACTCATCCTGGGCAAGCTTGCCACGGAGGACAATGCGACGGTGGCGAAAGCCGCCCTTGAGAGCCTGGCAAGTTGTCCGACAGAGGTCCATGAAGAAATGCTCCTTCGGCTCGCCGTGGAAGCGGAACAACTCGTGGCCGCCAACGGATCGACGGTGCGGGCCGACTCGCTGAGTCGTCAGGCATTCGAACTCCTTGACGAGAAGGCCACGGCAGCGGGACGGCTCCGCATGGCCGGCTATCTTCTTGAGAGCAATCCGTCTCCCAGCGTTCGAGCGAAACTCGAAAGCGTCCTTCGCGAGGTGAAGTCCGAGAACCTCGAAGCTCAGGTGGCCCTGTATGTGAGAGCCAACGGTTCAAACCCGGCAGGGGAGATCTTCACGGAGCAGTTTGGGGAGTGCAGCAGTCGCGTCTTGGAGCTCCTGTTGGGGATCGGGGGGCCGGCAAGTCCCGAGCAGTCCGAACTCAGTGCCCGTGCTGCCGGACTCCTGTGGAGCGACAGTTTCGCGCTGGCTGTTGAAGGGCGGATGAACCGCCTGGATTCATGGGCCGACGATCCGTCTCTACTCTGCCTGGCGTTGAGTCTTCCGTCCGAGGTCATGCGGAGGGCATTGGCGAGCCGAATTGAACGTCAGTGGTGGCAAGGTCCGAGTGTCGATGTCCCCCAACTTGTCGCAGACAAAACGGTGATCGAACCCGGGGTCCTGGTCCTGCTGCGAGCGGCACTGACGCAGCACCCCGAGTCAGCGAGGCTCCCATCGTTGACCGCGATCCGCAATCCGCGAGGGCGCCGCGGGCGGTCACAACGCCCGGCGACACAGCCCTCACAACACGACATCCAAGCGGAATGGGCCGACCTGGCGAGGACCCTGGCCCTCCTCTGGTGCGAGCGGTGCCGGACGGCAGCTCACGATCGCGACGCGGCTGAGCGAGCCCAAGGGCGAAGAATTGACTGGACCAACGTAGTCAAGGCGTTGCCCGTCAAACCGCACAGCGAAGACGGATTGACAGCTGCGCACGTGGCCACCTGGACCGAAGATACTCCTGCCAGAAAGGACGGAACCGCATTCGATCCGTTACGCGTGTCCTACGCACGCTTTGAGGAGAGAACTCGCCCGACGCGTCTGCTTGCCTACTACCGTCGGCTTCTCCCGGATCATCAAGAGCGGGCGATTCCCGAGGGGCTCTGCTTCGAGGGGCTGCTCAAGAATACGGAAACAGGTCTTTTGGCCTCTGCCGATGTGCGGATCACTCGGGCAGCCCCGGATGTCCGGCAACTGCCCGACGACGACCAAGAGCTGGTGACTGAGATTCTTATTGTCGAGATACGTGATCCAGCGATTTCGTCTTCCCCTGAGGGCAAGTGACCGCGGGCCGTTGCTGTGAGGCGTGTCGGGGCAACGCTGCTTGCTCGCGAGTGTGGTGTGTGTTTGCGCCGAGACATGCAATGAAGACGTCGGGCTTCGAATGATCGCAAGAATTAATCGAGATCTTGCAGCCTGCACACGATCATCTCACATCGGCATTGACAATTGCAACAACGAGCAGCGTGCATTTGGGCTAATCAGCAAGGTCTCATCAAACAATACGCTCGTCTTAGTGTCCTGATCCGCCAAAGCGGATCGGAATCCGATTCAGCGAGCTTCATCGCTGGGGAAACAGTCAAGAACGCAACACGGCCCGCGCCAGCGTGAGAGGCCGCAACCAGGATGTGAAGAAAGGAGGTGGAGGACGAGAAGTCTGTGACGTGGTCTACCGCCCGCGGATTACCGGGGCTACGAATTGAAACGAAAGTCACTTTTTGAAAACTGTAAGTGTGGAGAGAATTCCATGAAGAAGAGAGGTTTTACGCTCATCGAGTTGCTGGTCGTCGTGGCGATCATCGGCATTCTGGTCGCCCTGCTTTTGCCCGCACTGTCACGCGCGCGTGAAGCGGCGCGCAGTGCGACGTGCAAAAACAACCTGCGTCAGTTCGGCATCGGATTCCATCTGCTTGCCGAAGGGGATCCCGACGGCCGTTATTGCAGCGGCGCCTATGACTTCCGTCGCGACGGTTGCCCCGACACGTGGGGCTGGGTTGCCGACCTGGTCAACACGGGCGCCGCCAGCCCTGGCGACATGCTCTGCCCGACCAATCCGATTGAGGGATTGGAGAAGATCAACGACATGCTCGGCAAGGATACGACGGACGCCAAGGACGGAGCTCCCGCCACGCGTCTTCAAGTGGGAGCCTGTCAGACGGGGGTTGGAAGCTTCAACGGAACAGCCACCGACACCGCCGACCGAGCCGACTATATCGCGCGGGCCTTCATTGAGAAGGGCTACAGCACGAATTACTCCTCCAGTTGGTACATGGTTCGCGGCGGCCTCAAGTTCGAACCGGAAGTGACGCCGCTGACGTCCATCACCGCGGCCACCTCCGGTGGTTCGTCCTACAAGGGAATCGCCATGACCACGGGGCCGCTCTCGGTGCGCGTGGTGGAGAATTCCCGCATTCCCAGTTCGAACATTCCGCTGTTGGGCGATGCTGCGCCGGGCGATCCGAGCGAAGCGATCCTGGCCCGGTCGATCGTCAAGGATCCCACGTTGGATACCCTTGGCAACGCGGATCCGGAAAACAAGACCTACCTCGAAGCCGGCGCTCGACTGGCGGAGTCGTTTAACGACGGTCCCGCCCAGTACGACTCGGCCTCTTCTCGGATCCGACTCATGCCGGAGGCGACCGTGGTCCAAACCCAGTTGGAGTGCGAGGCTTCTCTGAGCGGTTGTCTTCCCGCCAACGACACGAACGGCACCTGGCTCCAGGACACTCGCGACTGGTACGCCCTGCACGGCGCCGGCAACAATCTGACGTGCAACATCCTGATGGCGGACGGCAGCGTCCACACGTTCGTGGATCAGAACGGCGACTCCTATCTGAATCCTGGCTTCCCGGTTCCGGAGGGTTTGACCGCTGCCCAATACGCGGGGATCGGTTACACGGATGACACGGTCGAACTGCACCCGAGTCGCATTACGAGCGCGATCTTCCTGACCAGTGATGTGGGCAAGTCCGCCGACTTCGAATAGTGGCAGGATTCGTCTTCTAGGCTGTTTGAGAACGTTCGATCGCGATGTGAAGAGCCACGGCAACGGGTGGGATAACTTCTCGCCCGTTGCCCTTCTCAAACAAAAGTCTGCCGGTCGACCGATTCCCATTGGGGGGCGAATCCGAGGCCGAGTGCGACCATGGCATATTTCCCCCGTGGGCAGGGGGCTTAACGGTTTGGGAACGATTTTCTCATGCCGGATTCACTTGGACAACATCAATGTCTAATCCCGGTCCCGAAAATGGGGTGGCCAGGCAGCGAGCCAAGGCGGTGGAGCGTTTTCTACAGAAAGAAAATGGAACACTCACATGAATGCGATCAACAATCACGGATGGGAAGTTGGCAGAACGATGCGTTCTGCGTGCTTCAGAAAGCGTTCTGGTTTTACGTTGGTGGAAGTACTCACCACCATCGGGATCCTCCTCATCCTGTTGGCCTTGCTTTTTCCGGCGTTGAGTGCAGCGCGAGAGGCTGGGCGGAATTCGGCTTGCAAGAACAACCTCCGGCAATTGGGCGTTGGGCTTCAGGAGAGAGCGGCTCTGCACCAGAACTACTGTAGCGGCGCGTTTGACTGGTTTGAAGATGGCTGCGTGACCGAGACGGGCTGGGTGGCCGATCTTGTGGGCCAGGGCACCACGGTGGGCGAGATGCTCTGCCCATCCAATTCGGCCCGAACGAGCGAGACCTATCTGGACCTGCTGTCCGGAGACGCCCTCGGCGCCGCCTCATGTTCTCAAATCGATATGCTGGGTAGCCCTTCCCACATGCTCCCTGACGGTGTCACCATGGTTACGAACCCGTGCCGCCAGATTCTGGAGACGCCTTTGGCGCCGGACAGCGAGGAAAGACGCCTCGTGATCGAAAAGAACCTCTACGAGAAGTCCTACAATACAAACTACACGGCAAGTTGGTTCCTGGTCAGGATGGGGGTCGATGTGGACGACGCAGGGAATCTGAAGAAGCCACCATCCGCGTGCGGGTCTGCCTCTCCCATCAGCCTCTTCTCAACACTCGGACCTTTGGAACAGCGCAAAGTCGACCTGTTGGATGCCCCCTCAAACACGCTTCCGCTGCTCGGATGCGGTGCGGCGATGGGAACGCTCCCGATGACCGTCGGCAATGCTGATGAAGGAAGCCCCGTGGCCAAGTCGTTCACGGACGGCCCGGCGAGAATCGGCGACCTGACGATTCCCAGTTTTCCCAGCACTGCCCCGAAAGCCGGTCCAATCGGAGTCGGCTGGTGGGCCACATGGAACGACACCCGGCAGGATTATCGAGGATTTGCGCCCGTCCATCGCGGCTTCTGCAATCTCATGTTTGCCGACGGAAGCGTCCGGGGCGTCAAGGACGTGAACGGCGACGGATACCTAAACAACGGGTTCTCGGCAACGGGTGGATTCCTGGACGACAACGTGGAGATACCGGAAACAGCAGTCTTCAGCCGTTGGTCGTTGCAGGGGCCGTTTCCTGACTGACATTGTTGATCACGGGAACGCCGTCAAGTGGACACCTGGGCATGCGAGGTTGCAGGACAAAGCGTATGAGTTATCGAGTTCATATGGATCGGGCCCTTGGAGCCGCCATCAGAAGTCGACGCGGGCCTTCCCTTGGGGAGTTATTTCTTCTTGGACTGCTTTCGCTTGTTTTCGTGACGGGATGTTCCGCAGACCGGACGGGGGACCCGAAAGCAGAAGCAGAGGTAACTTCCGGCAATCCGGTTGCGTCGCTGGGCGGTGCGAGGCCCGTTGCTGTCGTAGCTGAATCGGAGGCGTACCTGGGAATCCTCGATCCGACCGAGAAGGTGGAGAAGCTCTTCGCAATTCGCAATGAAGGAGACGCGCCCCTTAGGCTTTCCCGTGGCGGCACCTCGTGCAAGTGCACGATGAGCACGCTTCCCGAGGAGGCGATTCAGCCGGGGGAGGCGGCGGTCGTTCGCGTTTCGACCAAGAGCGAGGTCACGGAAGGGCGTTTCGACCATAACGCTACGATTCTGACGAACGACCCGAAGAACCGTCGCATCACGCTTCGTATCCACGGCGTGTTTGCAAAGGTCGTGGCGTTTGATCCACCGCGTCTTGTCCTCAGCAGTCTGAGCCAGGAGAACGACACAACCGTCGACGCCGTGGTGTACTCCCAGTATTTCCGGAAGTTCGACTTGACGTCGATCGAGTCCAGCATGGAGGGCTTGAGCTGGGAAGTGGAACCGGCCGAGGAGCGGGCCCTGAAGCTGCTCGAGGCGAGCTGCGGCTACCGGCTCCGTTTGACGTTTCCGCCAACGGAGAAGGCTGGCCAGTTTTGGGATACGCTACGAGTGACCACGCTGTCGGACGACAGTCCGCCGGACACCCGCCAGGTGACCTGGCAAATTGCCGGCAGCGCCGAGCCGCGAGCCCAGATCTCCGGCAGGAAGTTCGGGGTGGACAAGGTCCTGCGTTTCGGCGGCCTGCGGCGATGGCAGGGCGCCGAGGAGCGTCTCACGCTCAGCGTCCATGATGATCATCGGAATCTCAAGATCGAAGCGATTGAGAAGGACCCGAAGTACCTCGAGGTGGAGGTTCTCCCGATGAACCCGGAGAAGCCGGAATCGGGGCTTTACTGGGTCACCGTGACGGTCCCCAAGAACGCTCCCGCGTGCAGTCACCTGGGAAGTCGGCAGGGGAGCGTTCGAATCATTTCCGACCACCCGGCGCTGCCGGTGATGTCGTTCCATGTTCAGTTCGCGGTCGCGGGCAGTTGAGTAGGCGTAGATCATGGAGTTGTCGGAAATGATCAGGGCAGAACCGCCACGAAGGGGGGAAGAGCAAAACGTGCGGGAACCGATGGAGTCTGTCAAGGAAAGGCACAAGCCAAGGCACACGGTTGACACCGCCCCGAGGGACGCGGAACTGTTGAAACACCGGTTCGCGGCATCGGAAGGTGAAGTGAATGAAAGCAGCTTGATGCATCCCGATTCGACGAAGAACGCACGGCAATCATCCCCGGCCCAGGCGAGCCTCTCGCCCGGAGCCATCACGTGCTCCCAGTGCGGAATGGAGAACGCTGCCGGAGGCGGGCGGCGGTTCTGCGGCGAGTGTGGTTCGAGTTTGTGGGAAAAGTGCCACGGATGCGACGCCGATGTGCCTGTCGATGAGCGTTTCTGCGGTCATTGCGGCGTCAACATGGTTGAAGGAGTTCAACAGCAAATTCGGTCGATGGAGGATCATTTCGCCAGAGTGCAGCGTCTGGAGCGGAACCACCGCTTTTCCGAGGCCATCATGCTGCTGGCATCGATCGCCCGAAACGAGACCCCTCGCTTGAAAGACTTTGCCGCGGCAGCCGAAGAGAAGCTCAAGCACCTTCGGCACGAGCACGCCCGATGGGAAGGCCTTGCGGAAGCCGCTCACAAGAAGGCCAAGGAAGCGGCAGTTCTGAACAAGGTGCACGAAGCGTTTCACGCCCTGCAAGAGATCCCCCCCGCGGTGCATTCGGAACCGATGCAGAAGCTGTTCCAGGAGTTGCGTACGCGAAAGGACGAGATCGACGCGCTCTCCGAGCACCTGCGGAGTCTTCTAGCCGAGAAGCGGGGAGGGGAAGTGCAGGCGGTTGTGGAACGATTGCAGTATCTGCAACCGAATCATCCGCTGGCCTCCAAGGTTGCCCAACGAATCGGCGAGCAACTGACGGCCAAGGCCCGGGACAGGATTGCACAAAGACGCTATGACGACGCGATGGAACTTCTGCGTCGAATGCCGTCGTCCGTCCAAACGGCTGAGACCGACACGCTGCTGGGCGAGGTCAGCGAGTTGAGTTCGCTGGTCTGGGACGCCAATCACTGTCCGTATATGGACGACGGGTTGGCTCATGTACTGAAGAGGCTTCTGCGGAAGCTCCCGGAAGACGACACGGTCCGAAAGCTCGCTGCTGAGTATCAGAAACGGCGAAACCTCCTGGAAGATCCGGAACGTACGGATCCGGTGCGCTGGGCCAAAGCGGCTGGCAGTGCTTGGGAGTGCCCGGTCGAGTGGATGACCGCTCCTATGCGGATCGAGATGGAGGGGGTTCCAGCGGAGGTGCGCCGCGGCCATCCCGGAGTTTTTGCCGTGGCCTTCGGCCTGGCCCTCCAGGGGATCGGCAAAGGGCCTGTTCGTATCGACTTCCGCGAGGCCGGCGTCGGCGTTCTGGGCCGAATGGCCAAGATCATGCGGGAAAAGCGTGCGGGCAGTGCATGGGGGATTGATATTGGGGACCATTCCCTGAAAGCCGTCCGTTTGGAGGCGGTTGGCGGGGGGCAACGCGTAGTAGCGAACGCGTGCGAGGTGATTTCCCACGAGAAATTGCTCAGCCAGGCTGCCAACTACGGTGAGGCTCGCGACATTGCCGAAGGGACGTTTGATCAATTCCGAAACCGCCACAGGCTTCAGGGAGAGCGTTTGTGCCTGGCCCTCCCGGCCCGACTGACCATTTGCAAGGCATTAAGCCTGCCGGCGGCGATTGGCGGGAAGACGGAGGACGCGGTTCGTTTCGAAGCTCGACGTGTCTTGTCCGACGACCTGGCCAACTATCGATGGCGGGGCTACGCCTTGGATTCAAGCGACGTGTCGGCGACCGGCCAAACATACCATGTCCTCTTGGCGTTGACACGACACCATCTTGAACAACTGGACGGGATGTTTGAGCGTCTTCGCATTCAGCCCGACCTCCTGCAGACCGAGTACCTCGCCCTTCACAACTATCTGGGCTTCGAGCTTGCTGCGAAAGCGGAAGGCAACGGGAGCAAGGGCGGCGCCACCGTACTCCTGGATGTCGGATCCGGTGGAACCTGCATGATCGCTCAGTCCTCGCAGCATTTCTGGGGAAGGTACCTCGGGGCGGGCGGGCACAGCCTCGCCCGTGCGGTGGTGCGCGAATTCGCACTGACCCTTCGCGAGGCGGAGAAGTGGATCCACGATCCCTCCCACGTGGATTGCTGGAATCGATGGGAATCCGCGCTTGGCTCGGTGTTCGAGGGCCTGAAGACCGAAATCGATGCTGCCATGGCCGTCTTTCTGAAAGAGTGCCCTGGCGAGCAGATCACGCGCATTGTCACGGTCGGCGGAGCCGTGCAGACGCACGGGCTGCTCCGCTTCTTTCAGACAGGGCGCTAGGGCACGCTCGCATCTTCCGAGTGTCGCCCAACCTTGTCACGTGACTTCCGCAGGTCGACGCAGAGCAACTCCTCGTCATTGCGCACATACAGCAGCCCATTGTTCAGGGCGGGATAGGCCATGATCGGCCCTTTGAGGAGGGGGCGGGTCGTCATGGCGAGTTCTTGAATGCCTTCCGGCGTCATGTCCACGGCAGCCAGTCGTCCTTTCTCGCCCACGATCAGATAGTGGCCATCCACTCCGATTGTCGAACCGTTGGTGATCCTGGACCGCCATCGCCATTTCAGGACGCCCGTCTCCAGATCCAGGCAGCGAAGGCTCTTGCGAATCATCGAAAAGCCGCACACGTGGCCGTCCACGTGCAGCAGATTCTTGTACTGACTGTCAAGCAACTCCCGTTTGTCTCGCCAGAGTTCCTCGTAGCCGCCATCTGGCAGAATGCGAAGGCAGAGATTGCCGATCTGGTAGCCGGAGAGAAGCACGAGATCGTCCACGACCAGCGGTGACGTTCCGTGGGCGGCCTCGTAGTTCTTGGCGGCGAACGGAATTCGCCAGTAAACGCCATCATTCCTGGGATCGAGTGAAACCAGGGCGTCGGCCGTCCAGACGAAAAGGAACCGTTTGCCGTGGATAGTGGCCAGGCACGGTGTCGCACAACTCATCCCATCTTCCGTGGCCGTCCACGCGGTCTCGCCAGTTCTCGTGTCAAAAGCGACAATGCCTGCCTTGGATTTCCTGCCTCCCACGTTGGCAATGAGCAGGTCGTCGTCGATGACGGGACTGGCGGACACCGGCCAGACCTCCAGTTCGACCTGGAAGTCCCGATGGACGTCTCGGTGCCAGATTTCCGAGCCATCTTCAAGCTCAAGACAAGCCAGGCGACCGGCCGCCCCAATCGCGTAGACTCGATCGTGTTGCAGGACCGGGGCGCTGTAGGGGCCGCTGCTGTGGTTGAACGGGCATTGGTAGGTGGCGGGCCATGAATGAGACCAAACCGTAACGCCCGTTTCCGCATCAAGACAATCGACAACTTCGCGTTCTGCAACCCGATGAAAGAGAATCACTCGGCTTCCCTGAACAACGGGGCTCGAATAGCCTTCTCCGATCGAAAGCCGCCATTTCTCCGGCGGACCGGATGCGTCCCAAGTCCAGTCGAGGCCCTGCTCGGGAGACGTGCAGTTGCCGGACGGTCCCAGCAAGGACGGCCACCCCGCGCCGACGTATGTGGGTGGCACAGTGTCTCGGGTCGCCGAACGGCGCAGTAACAGCGGTTCCCCCGCCGGTTCAATGTCTCCAGATGGAAGCAGGTCTTCGGCGGGCAAAGAACGAACGGCCCATCGCCTCCACGCCGCTTCAAGTCGCGGCAATGCAAGGATCGTGCCGGCCACAGCAGCCAGCACGATACTCCAAACGAAAAGCCGTGATCTTGATTTTGGCATTGACGGTCAAGCTGCGTTAGCGCGAGGGTGGCAGGCAGAAGAGCGACATCTTCATCATCGTGGTGACGTCGGAAAATGACAACGGACGACGCTGCAAACGTCGGCGTTTTAACCAAGACCGAATGGTCCGACAGCGTTGACGCCACCCGTGAATGATCCGTGCTAGCGCGCCCGCACGCGGCTGCGGTACTTCTGGGGGCTGAAGCCTGTCTCCGATTTGAAGACGTAGCTCAGGTATTCCCGGGAGCCGAATCCAGAGGCGGTGGCCACTTCGGGAACCGGCATATCCGTTTCGGCCAGCAGTTGCCTGGCACGCTCGAGGTGGACCCGGCGGATTTCGGCCGCGGGCGTGCGGCCGAGCACCTCCTGGAAACGACGTTCCAGCCGGGTGCGAGAGACGGGGACGGCGAGGAGGACGTCACGGACCTGGATGGGATCCGAGGCATGGCGCCAGATGAAGGCCACAGCAGCAGCCACGTCGGCGTCGTCGATGGCCAGCGTGTCGGTCGATTGCCGCGTGACGACACCCGTCGGCTCGATCAGGACGGGCTCCTCGGGGGCCGGGTCGCCTTGCATGAGTCGGTCCAGCAACGTGGCCGCCTCGTAGCCGATTCGTTCGGAGGTCAGGGCGATGCCCGACAAGGGAGGATTACACATGTCGCAGAGCAGGTCGTCTTCGTCGGCCGCCAGAACGGCGACCTGTTCGGGAACGAGCAGCCCCGCGTGACGGCAGGCCTGGATCACCTGGTGGCCGCACTTGGTGGTCCAGGTCAGCACGGCCAGGGGCTTGGCGAGCGGCTCCAGCCAGCGGATCAGGTCGCGCTGCTGGATATGGGCGGCCGTCCGGGGCCCCTGCCGACCACGGGGGCGGTAGACATCGCAGTCGTAGCCGGCCTCACCCACCACGCTGACGAAGCCCTGCCGGTGATAGTCCGTGTAGGACCACCACTCGGTGCCGCAGTAGGCGAAGGATCGGAAACCGCGATCGAGCAGGTACTCAGCGGCCATGCGGGCCGAGGCCTGAAGATCCGTGCGGATTCCCGGAAGCTCAACGCCCTTGAGCTGAACGGCCGACACGTTGACCACCGGCACGCGTGCCGCAACAACATGCCGGGCCGTGGCGTGATCGGGAACGCGGGCGATGATTCCCTGGCCAGACCAGCGAGGCGGCAGGCGGAGCGCGGCGCGCTGGTCCCGTGCCTCGATCCAGATATCCCACGGACCGTGCTTGCGGACATAGCGACCGATCCCGCGGACCACGCGTCGTCCCCAGCCGGTTGCCGTATCGACCAACACGGCCACGTGAGGGGTAGTGCTCATCACATTATCTCCAACACCTGCAACAAGTCCGACTTCCCGTCAAAAAGCCCGGCTTCTGAATTATCCACTTCCGACAGATTCAATGTCTTCCTTGCTGGGTCAGGAGGAAGCCGGGCTGCCTCCAACGACGTGTCACGTGATTTCTTACACTTTTTACAATATATCTCATTGACCTGCGAGGGGGAGTCGTCTAATTTCAGGCCATGACCTCTGGGAGGAGACAGTGATGGTAAAAGTCGTGGCCCCGTTGTGCGTGATGGCTCTTGGATTGTGCTTCTCATTCTGGGGCGCAATCAGCGTGAAGTTGATACCAAGGCTCAAGATTGACAAGGGCCAGTTCGGCACCCTGATCTCCCTGTTTATGGGATCCTGTCTGGTGATGTCGCTGGTCATGGGCGTGATTCTCGACAAGGTCGGCTACAGGCCGGTGGCCGTGTTCGGTTTCGCCGTAACGTCCTTGTGTTTGTTCCTGCTCGCCTATGCCCAGACCTTTCGCGTGGTGCTTGCCGTCTGCCCGCTGCTGGGGGCAGGGGCCATGGCGTTGAATGCGACCGGGAACACGCTGGCAACGAAGGTCCTCTTCGACGGAAAGAACCTGGCGGCCGCGAGCAACCTGGCCAATGTGTTTTTCGGCGCCGGCATCCTTCTCACGCCCCTGGCGGTCAGTTTTCTCTTCCGGAAGACGACCTACGAAAAGACTCTATCGATTCTCGGTGTCGTCGTTCTGCTACCGGTGGCGGCGGCTCTTGCTGCGACCTATCCCCAGAGCAATGCCGCCTTTTCTTTTCAAGCTGCCGTGAAACTGTTGGGCGAACCGGGCTTGTGGCTTGGCGCCGTGGTTCTCTTCTGTTGCTTCAGCCTGGATACGACGCTGAAGAGTTGGCTCCCGTCGCTCGGCAAGGAAGTGATCGGCGGAGCCCATCCTGACCGGGAAGTGGAAGCGGTCGACGCATCGGCCATGCGATTGCTCGTCTGGTTTGCCGCCGGAATGATGCTGAGCCGGTTTCTGGCGAGCAACGTGCCGTTCATTACCGAATACGGGGCGTGGTTTGTCTCCGCGGCCGGTGTAGCTTCGGGGATCGTCATTCTGGCCATGATCCGCACGGCAAGTCCGATTCATGTGATCGGCCTGTCGGCCATGGCGGGATTTATCTTCGGGCTGTCTTTCCCGACCACGCTCGGAGTCACGTTTGCCAAGTTCCCCGAGGAAGTACGCGGCACCGTGTTTGGGACCATCTTTGCCGTGGGCCTCCTCGGTTCCGTGATCATGCCGAAGGCGATCGGCAACCTGGCCAAGGGCTCCTCGGTCCAGAAGAGCCTGCGGCTCCTGCTGCCGTTGTGCGTGTTCCAGGTGGTTTTGGCGATCGTGCTCGGCTGGGTTTAGAGCAAACAAAGGGAGAACACTGATGGCGCGTCCCGTAACACTCGTTTCCGGACAATTCTCGGATTTGTCGCTTGATGACTTGGCAGCCAAGGCGGCCGATTGGGGATACGAGGGCCTGGAACTGGTCTGCCGGCCCCACTACCTGGACGTGGCCCGGGCTGGCGTCGATCTGGACTACTGCCGGGAGCGGCTGGAACTGTTCGAGCGGCACGGCCTGCATCTGTGGGCGATTAGCGCCCATGCGGCCGGCCAACTGGTTTGCGATCCGAACGACGACGAGCGAACCGACGCGTTTGCTCCTGCCGACTGTGCGGGCGACGCGGAGAAGAAGCGCCGCTGGGCGGTGGAGGCGATGAAGAACACGGCCCGGGCGGCAAAGAACCTGGGCGTGAAGGTCATCACCGGATTCACCGGCTCTCCCATCTGGCATCTGCTCTACCGCTTTCCGCCGGTGAGCGAGGAGCGGATCGATGCCGGGTTCGCCTATTTCGCCGAGATGTGGAACCCGATTCTCGACGTGTTCGACGAGTGCGGCGTGCGGTTCGCCTTCGAAGTGCATCCGAGCGAGATCGCCTTCGATATTGTGAGCGCTCGCCGGGCGTTGGAGGCCATCGGACATCGCGACGCGTTCGGCTTCAATTTCGATCCGAGCCACCTCATTTGGCAGATGATCGATCCGGTGTGCTTCCTCAAGGAGTTTTCCGATCGGATCTACCACGTCCACATGAAAGACGCTGCGCTTACCCTCGACGGCACGACAGGCATTCTGGCGTCCTACCTTAATTTCGGCCACCCGGACCGCGGCTGGGACTTCCGCTCTCTGGGAAGAGGCGATGTGAACTTCGAGGCGATCATCCGCTTTCTGAATCGGATCGGCTACGAGGGCCCGCTGTCGGTCGAATGGGAAGACTCGGGGATGAATCGGGAACACGGCGCTCGGGAGGCGTGTGAGTTTGTTAGAAAGCTGGATTTCCCCTCCTCAGACATCGCCTTCGATGCGGCGTTTACCGAGGAATGAAACGCCCGCGTCCATTTCGGCGAGTAGGCAGGTTCGTGAGCCGCGAAGAACTGAACAGGAGAAAGCAGAGACAACGGAGAGGCGAGTTTTCTGTTCTCCGTTGCCTCTGTTCACTCCTGTTCAAAGTGGATTGATACACTCGTAACAGGATCGCAACAAGGGAGAAGATAACGATGAATCAAGGCACATCGCGACGGGAGTTTTTTCGAAGATCCGGTGGATTGGTTGCCGCCTCGACTCTTGCCGGCTCACTCAGTGTGGCTCGCGGGGCCCATGCCGCCGGCGACGACACGATCAAAATCGGTCTGATCGGCTGCGGCGGACGGGGAACCGGGGCCGCCGTTCAGGCCATGAGCACCGAGGGCTCCACGAAGTTGTGGGCCATGGCCGATCTGTTTGGAGACAAGATCGAGGGCAGCCTGGCCACGCTGGCCAAGACAGAGGCGGGCCGCTACGACCGGCAGTCGCATGAAAGTCTCAGTAGCCAGATCGACGTGCCGCCCGAGCGGCGTTTTGCCGGATTCGACGCCTATCAGAAGGTGATCGATTCCGGGGTCGACATGGTGATCCTGACGACCCAGCCTCACTTCCGGCCGATCCACTTCGAGTACGCAGTCCGGCAGGGCAAGCACGTTTTCATGGAAAAACCGGTGGCGACCGACGTGCCGGGGATCCGCCAGGTTCTGGCGGCGGCCAAGGTTGCGAAGGAGAAGAACCTGAAGGTCGGCGTGGGCTTCCAACGGCATCACGACGCCGGCTATGTGGAGACGGTCGAGCGGCTGCGGGACGATGCGATCGGCAAGATCAACTACCTGCGATGCTATTGGAATTCCTCCGGTGCCCGGCAGCCCTTTGTGAAAGAGCCCGGCATGACGGAGATGTACTATCAGCTTCGCAGCGCCTACTACTTCACCTGGTTGAGCGGCGACCACATCGTGGAGCAGCACGTTCACAACATCGACGTCT
This sequence comes from Thermoguttaceae bacterium, assembly GCA_963674575.2. Classification (GTDB taxonomy): domain Bacteria; phylum Planctomycetota; class Planctomycetia; order Pirellulales; family Thermoguttaceae; genus JAAYAY01. The sequence continues at coordinate 1,636,988 of CAXXQT010000002.1, read as the reverse complement.
GCAACTGGATCATGGGCGACCATCCGGTGTCGGCCCAGGGCCAGGGCGGCCGCCAGGTGCGGATCGGCCCGTTGGTGGGCGACATCTTCGACCACCACTCGGTCGAATACACCTATGCCGACGGCACGAAGATGTTCAGCCAGTGCCGCCATATTCCCGGCTGCTGGAACCAGGTGGCCGAATACGCGGTGGGGCTCAAAGGCCAGTCCGACGTGGGCGGCGGCCGGATTGATGTCGGCGACGACCGCTGGAAGTATCGCGCAAAGAAGCAGAATCCCTACCAGGTCGAGCACGACGTGCTGTTCGACGCGATCCGCAACGATCGCCCTCACAACGAGGCCGAATACGGCGCCACCACGACCATGACCGCCATCCTGGGCCGGATGGCGACCTATTCGGGACAAGTCATTTCCTGGGACGACGCGATCAAATCCGAGATTTCCCTGGCCCCCGACCGCTACGACTGGGACGGCACGCCCACGGCGCTGCCCCGCGAAGACGGGCTTTATCCATGTGCCATTCCGGGCGTCACCAAAGTTCTGTAACTCAAAGCGAAAAGGAAGCGACTTTCGAAAGCCGCGGACTCGCCTGAAATGCTGGGCGAGGGCTGGAGATTGAAGACTGTAGGCTGTAGGTTGCTGATGCGAAGTCGATTGAGGTGGAAAGCTGATTCCGATGCAACGAAAGCCCCGTTTTACTGTCCTTCAGTCTTCGGCCTTCAGTCTTCAGCCTTGTCTCCACCGTCATTCGTTTTCACTTTGAGTCCTACAACCGCAGGAACAAATACGTATGAAACTCTTTCTCGACACGGCGTTTATTGAAGAAATCGAAGAGGCCAAGAGCTGGGGGATCCTGGACGGGGTGACGACCAACCCGACCCACGTTTCCCGCACGGGCCGCACGGTGGAAGACCTCTATCCGGAGATCTGCCGGGTGGTCGACGGCCCCGTGAGCCTGGAATGCGTGGCTCTCGACGCGGAAGGCATCGTGGCCGAGGCTCGGCAGTTGGCTGCCGTTGCCGACAACGTGGTGATCAAGGTTCCGATCATGCGGGAAGGGCTCAAGGCCGTCAAACAGCTTTCGGCCGACGGCATCAAGACAAACGTGACGGTGAACTTTTCGGCCATGCAGGCCCTGCTGGCCGCCAAGTGCGGCGCCACCTACATCAGCCCCTTCGTCGGTCGGCTCGACCTGATCGGCCACCCGGGCATGGAACTGGTTCGGCAGATCAAAACGATCTACGGCCACTACGGCTACGAGACGCAGATCCTCGCCGCGGCGCTGCGCCATCCGGCCCACGTGCTCGAGTCGGCCCTGGCCGGCGCCCACGTGGCCACCATGCCGCTGGACATCATGCGGCAGCTTTACGTACATCCGATGACCGACCAGGGCATCGAGCAGTTTCTGGAAGACTGGGAAAAAGTTCCCAAAAAGAAGGCCTAACGTCTCTGAAGGAGACCATTCCGTGGATAAGTTGCGTGTGGGCTACGCTTGCCTGGCCCGATTGAGCTTCGACGGCGAGTATGCGGCGGGACTATTCGAACGTTCGGCGGCCGTGCTCGCCGGCATGGACATTGAACTGATTCGAATGGATGGCCTGACGGTGACCGAAGAGGATGCGGAGGAAATGGCGGCCCATTTCAACCGCGAGAAGGCCGACGTGGCCGTCATCCAGTACGGCACGTTTTCGCTGGGGTCGCTGATGCCGCTTCTGGCCGACCGGCTCCAGGTTCCGATCGTGCTGTGGGGCGTGCCGGAACCGTCGCTCAACGGCACGCGGCTGCGTTCGAATTCGCTCTGCGGCATCAACATGAACGCCCACACCCTGATGCGCCTGGGCAGGAAATACGAGGCGATCTTCTGCCTGCCGGAAGACGTCCCGACCGAGTTGGAACCGCTCTTCCGCGTGCTGCACTGCCTCCGGCGGTTGCGGCATGTGCGTTTGGGGCTGGTCGGCTACCGCGTGCCCGGCTTCTACACGTCGAACTGCGACGAGATGGAAATGCGCCGCCGTTTGGGCGTGGAACTACATCACATCACGCTGGCCGAGGTCTACGAGGCGGCCGCGGCCACGGATCCTGCGGCCCGAAAGGAACTCGTTGAGGCGGGTTGTGCCGGGGCATGCCGCGTGGAAGTCGAAACCGACGAGTTCGACAAGGCGGCCGCGCTTTATCTGGGCCTGAAGGACCTGGCGGCCAAGTATCGTCTCGACTCCCTGGCGGTGAAGTGCTGGCCCGAGTTTCCCGAGGGCTACGGCGTGGCGGCCTGCTGGGCCCTGAGCCGCCTGAACGACGATGGGCTGATGACGAGTTGCGAGGGTGACGTCTACGGCGCCGTGACGATGCTCATGGAGCAGTACCTTACCGGCAAGACGCCCATGTTCGCCGATTTCGTGGCCATCGACGAGGAGAAGAACGTCGGCATTGGCTGGCATTGCGGCGCCGCGCCGACGTGCCTGGCCTCCGAATCCGAGGGCGTGGCCGTGTGCAAGCACCCGAGTGTCGGCGGGGGCGGAAAGACGGGCGTGACCCTGACCTTCTCCGTTCGCGGCGGCGAGCCGGCTACCATGGCCCGGTTGGGCGTCGGCCCCCAGGGGCTGCGGCTGTTCTTTGCCGGGGGCGAGGCCGTCGACACGGGGCCGATCCTCCGCGGCAATCCGGCCGGGATCCGCTTCGACACGCCGGTGCGACGCCTGCTGAAGATCATCTTGGACGAAGGCATGGAGCACCATTACGTGATCGTCCATGCCGACATCCGCCCGGAACTGCGTATCATGGCCAAGTGGCTTGATATGGGCACCATCGACGTGGATGCTGCGCCGCATTGACACTTGGCCCCTCCCTCCCCAGTGAACGCAGCGAACGAGGGGGACGGCCTGCCGCGTAGCGGTAGAATGTGATTAGCCGGGGGGTGGAGCGAAGCGGAACCCCTGGAGTCAAAGCCGTGAGGGCTATGCCGCGTAGCGGCATCACAACCGACCGAGAGGCTGGTGACCACAACAACACGTGTGTCGTGCCACTACGTGGCACATTTGCAACTTGCCGCCAACTCCAGGGGTTGAAACCCCTGGCTATTCAAATTGCGCCACTACGTGGCGACCCGTCATCATGCAAATGAGGCTGAATATCCATCGGGGATATGGAAACGTGCAATCACCTCAACGGGATGCAACAAGAACTACGTCGCTTGTCTTCGGGCGTTCTTGTCTGCCCAGGGGTGGGGAGGGCCCTGATTCTCCTGCCACGAGAATTGCCCAACCTTGGAACTTCCAAAGGAAATAAGATGGAATACAAACACAGCTGGAAGCCCGCTCCCGGCCTGACCGGAATCGTCAAGCCCGGCGACGCCGATCTCACGCAGACGTATTTCGGCATCCTCTGCCTGGCGGCCGGCGAGAGCTACACGGCTGCTGCCGAGGCCCGGGAAACGGCCCTGGTCGTGCTGAGCGGAACCTGCAACGTCCGTGGCGAGGGATTCGCCTTTGAGGGGCTCGGCCAGCGGGCCGACGTTTTCTCCGGCAAGGCCGCCACAGTCTATTTGCCCGGCGGCAATGGCTACACCGTGGAGGCCGTCACCGACGTGGAAGTGGCCATTTGCGGCGCCGATTCCGATCGCACCGGCGCTCCCCTGGTAATCCAGCCGGACGCGGTCAAGGAAGTGACGATCGGCAAGGACAACTGGACGCGGACCGCCTACCTGATGGTCGACGACGACGTGCCGGCCCACTACCTGTTCATTGGCGAGGCGATTGTGCCGCCGGGCAACTGGGCGAGCTTTCCGCCGCACCGGCACGACAAGGACGATCTGCCCGACGAAGTCGATATGGAGGAGATCTACTTCTTCCGTTTCGACCGGCCGGGCGGTTTCGGCATCCAGAAGCTCTACACCGACGACCGCTCGATCGACGAGACGATCACCTTTGAGCACAACGATACGACGCTCTTGCCGGAAGGCTACCACCCGGTGGTTGCGGCGCCGGGTTACAGGATGTATTACCTGTGGATCATGGCAGGCGCCCAGCGCAAGTTCATCTCGCGGCAAGATCCTGCCCATCGCTGGGTGGCCCAATCGTGACGCTTGGGAGCAACGCGGCTATGGACGAACTGCTGTTGGGAATTGACGTCGGCACGAGCGGCTGCAAGATCACGGCGATCGACCGAAAGGGAACGGTGGTCGACGAAGGTTTTGGCGAGTACCACACGTTTCGCCCTCATCCGGGGTGGTCGGAGCAGGATCCGGACGAGTGGTACGACGTGGCCTGCCGGTTGCTGCAGGCCATGTTTGAGCGTGGGAAATGTCGCCCCGAGCGGATCGCGGCCGTCAGTCTCGACGGTTCCACCCACAACGCCGTGCTGGCCGATGCCGACTTTCGGCCCCTGCGACGTGCGATCATGTGGACCGACCAGCGGAGCGTCGCCCAAGCCGCTCGGCTCGAAGCAGAGGCCGGCCAGGTGATCTTCAAGACGGCCTATCAAAAACCCTCAGCCACCTGGACGTTACCCCAGGTCCTCTGGCTCCACGAGCACGAACCGGAGGTGGTGGCGCGGACCGTTCACGTGCTGTTCACGAAGGACTATGTCCGCCACTGCCTGACCGGCACCTGGGAGACCGACCACATCGAGGCCCAGGGCAGTCTGTTCTACGACATGGCCCGGCGCGACTGGTCTGCGGAACTGTGTGGACTGGCCGGGCTGTCGGTCGACAGCCTTCCTCCGTTAGTCAGGCCGACCGAGGTGGTGGGCGCGGTGACACGCAAGGCGGCGGATGCGACGGGACTGCGCGAGGGAACGCCGGTCGTGGCCGGTTGTTCCGACTCGGCCGTCGAGGGCTATGCGGCCGGGGCGATTGAGCCGGGCCAGATGATTCTGAAACTGGCCACGGCCGGAAACGTCAACGTGATGACCGCCGAGGCGCACCCGAATCCTCGGACCCTGACCTACTCCCACGTGATTCCAGGCATGTGGTACACGGTGGTGGCCACGAACACGGCAGCGTCGGCGGAACGCTGGTTTCGCGATCTTTTCTGCGGTGAGGAGGTCGCCCGGGCTGCCCAAGAGTCGATCAGCCCCTATGCCCTGATGCACGAGCAGGCAAGTACCGTTGCCCCGGGGTCGGAAGGCCTGTTCTTCCATCCCTATCTGCTCGGCGAGCGGGCGCCGTACTGGGACGCGAACCTGCGGGGCAGCTTCGTGGGGGCGACCATGCGGCACACGAAGGCCCATTTCGTCCGTGCCCTGCTGGAAGGCGTGGCCTTTTCGCTCCGCGACTGTTTCCGCACGATCCTCGATCTCGGCCTTTCCGTCGACGAGATCCGCCTGATCGGAGGCGGGGCCAGAAGTGCTTTTTGGAGCCAGATTGTCAGCGACGTGTTTGCCCGACCGGTGGTCCGGCCCGCCGGTTGCGACGCTTCCTTCGGCGCTGCCCTGTTGGCCGGCGTGGGTGCGGGGCTGTTCACCAGCGAGGCGGAGGCCGTTCGGTCTTGCAGCAAAGTTCGCGACGTGGTGGAACCGAACCCGGAGGCGGCCCGGGTTTACGCCGAGTTGTTTCCCATGTACTGTCGCATTCACGACGTCCTGGCCGAACCGTATTCGGAGCTGGCAAATCTGCTCGAATCGCAAACGTCGCACGAGATAGTAGAAGAGGAGTGACGCTGGGTTGTTGGAGTCCACGCTTTAGCGTGTAGAAAACAGCCTAAAGGCTGGACTCCAACAGACGACCGCCGTCGCGTTTCCGACAACACGAAGAGGAGTAACACCATGAATGACCGCTCGACATCGCGACGCCGATTTCTGAAGACGACGACCAGTGCGGCGGCACTTGGGGCAGCGGCCTTCTGGGTGACGGATGCGCCGGCCCGGGCGGCTCATTTCGCCTCGAAGAACGATCGCCCGCTGATTGCAGCGGTGGGCGTGGGCGGGCGCGGGATGGCCGATGCGAAGGCGGCTGCTCAATTCGGCGATTTCGTTGCCATCTGCGATGCGGACGTGAACCACGCGGAAAAGGCGAAGGAGGTGTTTGGCGGCAAGGCGGCGGTCTTCCAGGACTATCGCAAAATGCTCGACGCCCACCCGGAAATCGAGGCGGTCATCAACGGCACGCCCGACCATTGGCACACGGCCATCAACGTAGCCGCCTGTCAGGCGGGTAAGGATGTCTACACCGAGAAGCCGCTGACGCTGACGATCGAGGAGGGGCAGATTCTCCGGCGAGTCGTGCGTGAGTCGGGGCGCATCGTCCAGGTGGGCACCCAGCAGCGGAGCCAGGCCGCCTTCCGGACGGTGTGCGAATTGGCCCGCAACGGCCGCGTCGGCAAGATTCGCCAGGTGGCCGTTCTGCTCCCGTTCAAGTCGTACAAGGGTGGGCCCTTCGACGTGCGGCCCGTTCCGGCCTGCCTCGATTGGGATCTCTATCAGGGCCAGGCGCCGGAGCGGGAGTATCGCCCCGAGCGAACCCATTTCTCTTTCCGCTTCTGGCACGAGTATGCCGGCGGGAAGATCACCGATTGGGGCCAACACCACATGGACATCGCCTTCTGGGGCATGGGCTGGAAAGAAACCGGGCCGCTGGAAATCGAAGGCCGAGCGTTCTACCCGAACCGCGGAATCGCGAATGCCTACGACAACGCCGACCGGTTCGTGACGCGCATGAAGTTCCCCGGCGATGTGGACGTGTTGTTCATGGTCGTCCGCGACGACAACTACCACAAGAGCCTCGCCGACGGCGACATGACCGAGGCGGAGGACGCCGAACTGTTCGAGGGCATCCCGGATGCGTGGCGCGACGAGCGTCGCTCGGGCATCATGTTCATCGGCGACAAGGGGCGGGTGTGCGTCAACCGCGGCAAGGCCTACGGCAAGGCGGTTGAAGAACTGGCGGAGAATCCCTTGCCCGCCGACGCTGTGCGGCTTTACAAAAGCAATAGCCACATGGGCAACTTCTTCGACTGCCTGAAGAGCCGCGAACAACCGATCAGCACGGTCGACGTGGCCCATCGCGTGATCAGCGCCTGCCACCTTGGCAATGCCGCGATCCACCTGAAGCGGAAGATCCGTTGGGACCCAGCTACGGAACAGATCGTGGGCGACGCGGAAGCGAACGAGTCGATCTACCTTCGCCGCGAGCAGCGAGCCCCCTATACCATTCCCTCGTAAATGAGGAATGACGAAAATCAAATGACGAAACAAATCCAAAGGTCTGAATAAAGGAGGTTCTGCCGAATACGACATTCGCGTCTTCGGTCATTCGTCATTCTTTCGACATTTGGCTTTCGACATTCTTCATTGGGCCAGGTCTTCCTCTGTGTCCTCCGTGCCCTCTGTGGTATTTTACTCCTTTCCCAAACCAAGTTGTTTCTTTGTCATTCCCAAGCGAGAGGCCTCATGTCTGTTCGGACTGACAGTTATCTGTATGAAATGATCTTCAGCGAACTGGCCGACGTGGTCGGGCCGGAGAATATCTCGGCCGGCGACGCCGACAAGATCGCCTACTCGTGCGATTACTACTGGATCGCCGAAATGTGGGTCGATCGCGGCTGCAAGAGCCCCACGCCGGAATTTGTCGTTCACCCGAGAACGACGGAAGAGGTCGCGAGGATCTGCCGCATCGCCAACACGCACTGCATCCCGGTTACCACGTGGGGCGGCGGATCCGGTTCCCAGGGCGGGGCCCTGCCCATGTATGGCGGCATCGTGCTCGACACGAAGAAGCTGGATCGGATCATCGAGATCGACACGCAATCGCTCACCGTGACGGCGGAGACGGGCATCATCATGCAGCACTTGCAGTGGGCCCTGGAAAAGCAGGGCTACTCCACGATGCACGAGCCGGCCTCGATCGGCTGCGCCACGCTGGGCGGGTTTCTGGCCCATCGCGGCACGGGCGTGCTGTCGACGAAGTATGGCAAGATCGAAGACATGGTCGTGTCCCTTGAGGCCGTGCTGCCCGACGGCACCGTGATCGACACCCTGCCCGTGCCGCGTCACGCGTCGGGTCCCGATCTGAACCAACTGTTGATCGGCTCGGAGGGGACGCTGGGCGTGATGACGAAGGCCACGCTCAAGATCCATCCTTTGCCGGAAACGCGGAAGTTCCACGCCTTTGTGTTCGAGAACATGCACGCGGCCATGGAGGCCGGACGAGGCATCATGGCCAGCCGGCTCCGGCCGTGCGTGATCCGGCTCTACGACGAGGCGGAAACGCGGCGTCTGATCAAGCGCGTGCTGGGCGTCGATCGCGAAGGGGCGTACCTGGTGTTCGGCTTCGACGGCGACGAGGACATGGTCGATCTGGAGATGCAGAAGGCATTGAAAATCTGCCGCAGCCAGAAGCACGAAGACCTTGGGCGGGAACCGGGCGAGAGTTGGTGGGAGCATCGCTACGACTTCTTCTTCCCCAATCACATGTTCCGCCTTCCTCAGGCTTTTGGAACGCTCGACACGGTGGCCACCTTCGCCAACATCGAGAACGTGTATTGGGCCATGAAGCGGGTAATTGAAGAGCAGTTTCCCATGGCTCGGTTCATCGGCCACTTCTCCCACTGGTACGAGTGGGGCTGCATGCTCTACGCACGATTCATCATCGAGGAGGCGCCCGAGGATCCCCACGAGGCGGCCCAACTCTACAACCACATTTGGGACATGTGTCTCCGTGCGGCCCTGGCCAACGGCGGCGTGCTCAACGAACACCACGGCATCGGCCTGAAACTGGGCCGGCTGATGAAGGAACTCTACGGCCCGGCCTTCGACGTCGTCGAGAAGATGAAGGCCGTGCTCGACCCCAACAACATCATGAACCCCGGAAAGATGGGCCTTATGGGCCGCTAATAAAACCTATGGCCGGGGCCCTCCATGCCCGTGGGGAACTTTCCAGTTCAGTGGGAACCTCTCAGGGCTTCTGAGGCTATCGTCGGCCCCATCGTTTGAAAATACCCGTCCCCGAGCGGAACTCTTTCGTTTCAGAGCCATCCATGCATATCGAGAATCAGTTCGAAACCATCGACGCCTGCCGCTTCTGCTTCATGTGCCGCCACGTGTGCACCATGGGGCTGGCTACCGGCAAGGAATCCGACACGCCCCGGGGACGAGCCCTGGTGCTGTTCAAGGTGCTCCGCGGGCACATCGAATACAACGAGGATCTCGTCAGGAGCATCTACCGATGCTGCCTCTGCGGCGTGTGCCAGACTTGGTGCAAGGGCGACTACAAGCCGCCCGAGGCGATCCTCGCCGCTCGACGGGATATCGTCGAGATGGGGCAGGAGCCCGAGGCAGCCCGACAGATCAAGCAGAACCTGCTCGAAACGGGGAACCCCTTCGGCCTGCCGGCCACCGAGCGGTTCCGCGATTTGGATCTTCCCGAGGCCTCGGGAGCCGCCGACGGTGAAGTGCTCTACTACGTGGGCTGCCACACGGCCTATCGCCGCGGGGAGATCGCCCGGGCCATGCTTCGCATCTTCCGGCAGTGCGAGATCCCGTTCCGAATGCTCGATGGCGAAACCTCCACAGGAGCTCCGCTCTCGGTCCTGGGTTACGCAGCCGAGGCCAAACAGATGGCCGAGAAACTGGCGGGCGAGATCCGGAAGACGGGTTGCCGAACGGTCGTGACGGCCTGTCCGAGTTCGTTCGACGCCCTGAAGAACGACTACGCGGCCATGGGCGTTGACCTGGGGGGAATTGAGATTCTCCACGCCACGGAGTATCTCGATCGGCTCCTTACGGAAGGACGGCTCAAGCTCACCAATCCGCTCAATCAAGCGGTAGCGATTCTCGATAGCGATCGCCTGGGTCGGTTCAACGGGATCTTTGACGCGCCCCGGCGCCTCTTGCAGGCGATTCCCGGCGCGGAGTTGAAGGAGATGTCGTGGACGGGCGAACTGGCCCACTCCTGCGCGGAGACCGGCGGTGTGGCCGGCCTACTCGATCCGAACGTGCCCGGTCCGCTGGCCGATCGTATTCTGGCAGAGGCCGCCTCGACGGACGTCTCCGTGCTTGCTACCTGCTGCCCCGTGACGAAGGACACGCTGGTGGGCCAAGAGCCGAAGGGGGTTGAAGTTTGCGACGTGGTGGAGATGGCGGCCGCGGCGTGTTGCAAATAGTCGCTCTTCGCTCCGCGAAGAGGCGTTTGTTCGCGGAGCGAACAACGACACAGCCCTTTCCCCGGGGCGGCGCTGCGCGGCGTTGCCGCATCGCTCTGCCCCGGGCTGGCATGTTGTGCCTCTTCGAGGCGGAAACGAGGCTGGCGGCGTTGGGCTTCTCTTGTGGCGAAGGGTGGGCAGGAAGTCTCAAGAGGGCACGTAGGCGGCGATTGTGCAGAACGGGGGCGTGGCCACCCGCGAAATCTTCCCTACTCTTCCTTGAGATAGAGCGATGCGAGGAAATCCTTGAAGCTTGGGTTAATCAGCGTCAAGTAGCGATACGTTCGAACGTTGTCTTCCTCTTCCCACTCCAATCCGGGCTGCCAGAGATAGACGCTTTCCGTGTCGTCCCCGGCACACGACAGGCACACTCGCTCGTCTCCATGTGTGCATCCATTAGCGATCAACTTCGGAGGAACACGTTTCCCGAAGTCATATCCTATGCGTGCACGTCGAATACTCCAGGAAGAACTTGAATCGCCCACGCCAAACAATAAGGAGAGCGACCACGCATCCTCATCCGCAAAACTCGGGACCGGATAGTACAGTTGCGGAGAGAACAGCATTCCGTTTTGCGTGAACAACACGGCCCGATACGACTTCGGCAGTTTCAGCTTGAGTTCACGCTCAAGAGCATCAAGGTCAGTTCTCGTGCATGGCGGAAACACCGAATCCGACACTTCCTTGAGTTCAGCGATCTTCATTTGTTCAACCTGATTAGGAGTCGACGCAGGGTGGGCAATGCCCACGGCGTTAACTTGGGGAATGGCGGGCGGCGCCCAGTGTACTTGCTATGTGCGGGGGGCAGGGTCCTCTTGCGGCAGAGCCGCCCTGACGATTTTCCGGCTTAGTCGACAGAAATGGCTGACGGTGTGCGGAAAATCATCAGGGCCACCCGCGTACAGTTATCCGGCGTCGACTTGAAATAGGGGCATACTAGCCACTGCGATCTTTACACGCAACCTCTTGGGCTTCGCCCCCAGGTTCGAGAACCTGGGCCACCCACCCCACTTGCTCTACAAGTCGTTGGCGATGAACGCTGCGTATCGATCGGCGACTTTGCCGGTCTTTGTGTCGCCGCGGTGGACGAGGATGCCGACTCGCTGGGAGATCGATTCGCCCTTGGGCAAAGTAAACGGTTTCCCGCTCTTCTCGTCGGCTCGTCGCGGTCCGAAGCAGCCGTAGTCGCGCGTGAGCCATTTGGGAGATTCGGGGCCCGTGCTGGGATGGGGGAAGATCGCCAGGCCGGAGGTCTTTCCGTCGACCGTATTCACGTAGTCCATCCATCGGGCGTTCTTGCCGTCGGTCCCTTCCTGGTTCACGCCTCCTTCGGAACTCGTTATCGTTCCGCCGCCCTCCACCGAGAACGTTGAGTTCATGCGAACATAGGGCCAGCCGTAGTGCCTCTCGTCGCTGACGAATTCCAGGTCGCCGTAACTGGCGGTCAAGGTGAAGGTGATGTCGAGAAGCCACTGGCCCTCGCCAAGGGCGACGACCCGCATGCAGCGCCGTTCGTCCAGGACCGGCTTGTCTCCGTCGCACTCCCAAATCAATTGTGCCGTCATTTCCGCCTGGTCGTCCTCGGTCTTTCCTGCTTTGAAGGCGACATGTCGCACGTGATCCTTGTAGGGCGGCTTGGAATCGATGCTTCGCTCGCTTCCCGAATAGAGTGCCAGGTAGTAGTTGACGGGCCGGCCGCCGTCGAGTTTCACCATATCGACGAACCAGAAGGATCGGTGGTGCGGGTGGGGTTCCGCCTTCTGGGCGGTCATCGATTGCCCGAAGGGAGACAGGACGGGAAAGAAATGGACGAGGTCCTGGCCATCTCGGTATTGGTAGACGATCGCATCCTGGCCATCGACGACGATGTGCATTTCGCCGTCGTTCGGCTTGTCCCGGAAGGCCACCCGCGGGTTGGCGGCAGAGAGGGGCGACGCGATCAGGATGCACGCGGCGAGTGTGACGAAGGTGAGTTTCATGGGGACGATTCTCGTGATGGGGGGACTGGTTTCGTCGTGATTATGGAACGTGTTTTATAGCTTCGTGCGTTGTTGCTAGCAATGGTTGGGGGGGATGTGGTGAAGGGTGTTGTTGAGTGGGCCTTTCAGGTCTTGAGTCTCGCAGAGCGGAGGGGACTGCGCGTCGTGTGGTGCCTCGCCTGCGGCAGCGGGTTGAACGATCTTGACTGCGTGTGAGGGACAGATCCCTCTTGCGGCTGCGCCGCCCTGATGATTTTCCGACTGTGCCGGCAGAAGTGGGCAGGGGAATGCGGAAAAATCACCAGGGCCACCCGGCGCGGTGCCAGCCTCCTTCTTTGGACGGGGCTTGGTTAGGGGGGCGCCCCTCCATGAGTCGCGCTGCGGCATGACGAAGAATTCACCCCTTGGTTCGACAAAAGAGTTGACAGGCACTCCGGGTGGCAGTAGATTAACACGTGGCAATTGATTGCCACAGCGTGATTGGGGCTGGGGCTTGCTTCTTTTCCGAGGGGGAAAGCGGAATGGGGCGAAAGAAATCGACCCGTGATCTGGGGCGTCGGGAACGGCAGATCATGGACGTCATCTTCGAGCTGGGGGAAGCGTCGGTTTCCGACGTGTTGGTGAAGCTGCCCGATCCGCCGAGCTATTCGTCCGTTCGGACGATGATCCGCTATCTGGAGGGCAAAGGGCATCTTCGCCATCGTCAGGAAGGCACGAAGTACATCTATCGCCCCAGGGAGCCGAAGGAGTCGGCCAGTCGATCAACGCTTTCCCATGTGATCAAGACGTTTTTCGGAGGTTCTGCGCCGGACGCCGTGGCCGCGATTCTCGACGTCAGTTCGAGTGAACTATCGGACGAGGATTTGGATCGGATACAGCGTCTGATTCGCGAAGCTCGGAAGGAGGGTCGATAGATGATCGCTTCCATCGTTCCTTGCCTGGCGGTCCTCGGAGATACGGCCGCGGTGTTTCTGGTCGACATGGCGGTCAAGGCGACCGTCCTGCTGCTGGCGGCCTGGATGGCGGCTTTCTTGCTCCGGTCGTCCTCCGCGGCGACTCGGCATCGGATCTGGAGCACGACGTTCGGCTGTCTTCTGCTTCTGCCATTGCTCACGGCGTTGTTGCCGGGCTTTCGTTTCCCGATCCTGCCGCCGACGCGAGACGCCGTGGCCAACCGTTTCACGACGCCCACTGCAGCGGAGCCTGGTTCGGGCACCGGCCTGTTGGACCAATTGGCGGCAATTTCCACCAGCACACCTTCTTCCTCTCCTGTGCCATCGCACGTGCGAACGCCAGAGCGGGTCCCAGAGCCCACCGTGGTTGGTGGCCAGGCCATCGACCAAGGGGCACGCCAGGTTTCGCGGTCTTCTGAAGGCCAGTCCCGGTTGCCGGCCGAGCCGGCCACCATCGACCCGGTTCCTGCGGAGCGTTCGGCGGTGGCGGGCCCCACGGGACGAAGTGTCCCGTGGGGCCAACTTTGTGCTCTGCTCTGGTGTGCGGGGCTGGTGATCTCGTTGATTCCGGTCGTGCAGGCCGTTACTCGCACGCGTGCGATCGGCCGTGTTTCCAAGCCGGTTTTGGAGGCTGAGGCCTGTCGCCTATTTGCGGGGCTGCGCAAGGCCCTGGGCTTGAAGCGAAGGGTGCGCCTGGTGGAGACCGAGAACGCCCTGGTTCCGATGACGTGGGGGATTCTTCGTCCCATGGTCGTGGTTCCAGAATCGTGGCGAAAGTGGCCCCACCCGCGACAGCGCATCGTCTTGTTGCACGAGTTGGCCCACGTGAAGCGTTGGGATACGACGACGCAATTGCTGGCCCGCCTGGCCTGCGCGGTCTACTGGTTTCATCCGCTTGCATGGTTCGCGTTGCGAGAGATGCGAGCGGAGCGGGAAATGGCGTGCGACGACAGTGTGCTCCTGGCCGGAGAGGGGCCGGCCAGTTACGCGGAGCACCTTCTGGGGATTGCCCGCGACTACCGCGCCATGGCGGCGGTTGCGGCCGTGGCCATGGCTCACGGCAGCGGACAAGGTTTGGAACAACGAGTTCGGGCCATGCTCGACAGGACGCGCCGCCGACTACCGCTCAGTCGGGCGGCCAACCTGATTCTGCTTGCCGGGGCGGCGATCGTGTTGGTCGGGACCGCGGCCGCCGATCCGAACGGGAAGGAACATCCGCAGGCGCAAGGCTCCGCCTTCGCCTTGCCGTCGGAGGCGTCCAAGGCCGAGCCCGTGAGGACGCTCTCCGGCCATGAGTCACCGATTTGCCTGGTGGGATTCATCGAGGACGAGGAGCGGGTGATTTCGGTTGCACGGGACGGTTGTGTGAAGGTCCGAGATGTCTCGAAAGGCGACGCGGTTTCGAGTTGGACGACGATCGAGGCCGCCCCGAGCGGTCCGCGGGGGAAGGTTCATGCCGCCGCTCTTTCCAGCGATGGGAAGACGCTTGCGGTGGCCACGTCCGATGCCTTGATCACTCTGTGGGACGTGGCCACAGGTGAGAAGGGTCACACGTTGAAAGAGCACACCGGCGCGATCCTGAGTCTGGCCTTCTCTCCCGACGGGAAGACGCTCGTTTCGGGCGGGATCGATCGCATTCTCCGACTTTGGAACACGGCAACGGGCCAACCGGTGCGCGAGGGATATGACGGCAACTCGTTCCGGATTCAGGCGGTCACGGTTTCGCCGGACGGCGAGATGATCGTTTCCGGCGATCGCGACAACGTGGTCAAGCTCTGGAAGTTGCACGAGAAGCGGTTTCTCACGTTCCTTCCGCCCGACGGGTCCGTTCTGGCAGTGGCCTGCAGTCCGACGAACGACGCCCTTGCTGCCGGGTTGGACCATGGGAGGGTTGTCCTGTGGACGGGCACGACCGAGCAGGAGCCGAAGCGGCGGATCCTGGCAGGCCACCGCGGCGACATCACGGGCCTGGCCTTCGGGCCGGACGGCACGGTGCTCGCCTCCGTCGGGCTCGACGGCATGTTGCGTCTGTGGGATGCGAAAACGGGGGAAAAGGTCGCCGCGACTGCGGTGCATGTCGGTGGGGCTCGCTGTCTTGCCTTCGGCAGCGACGGCGATCAATTGCTCACCGGAGGCGACAACGGCGAAGTGCGAATCTGGGACGTGGCGGGGCTGAAGAAGGAAGACGTGGCCGAACAGTCCCGCGTGAAGATCGAGGAGCCCAAACGTTCGTTGCGGATTACACGGTACGAGGGGGCGGTCACCGCACGGCTTAAGATGCTCGGCGGCGCGTATCTGGCAACCGGTTCCGAGGCCAGTTGGTCGCCGGACGCAGCGCAGGTGGCTTACCGAACGCCCGACGGGGCCATCGCCATGCTCGATCTGCGTACGGGCGAGCAGAAGACCGTTGCCGATCGAGGGCGGGATCCCGCCTGGTCGCCGAAGGCGGATCTGCTTGCCTACGTGGACGGCTGGAGGGGCGCAGAAGACCTTTGCTTGAAGGACCTGTCCTCGGACGAGGTGATCGGGAGGCTCAAAGGACGGGCTCCTTCCTGGCATCGCGACGGGACGATTCTCTATTACCAGGACCGCGACGGGCGGCTCATGGCCGTCTCACCGGGCGAGGACGGGAAATTGTCCGAGCCGGAGGTGATCCGAAACGATGTTCCGGATGGAGCGGCGATCTCTCCGGACGGTGGGCAACTGGCCTGTCTTGACGAGAATCGCCTGGTCATCAGCGATACTCAAACGGGAGAAGTTCTGCATGTTCACGAGGTATCCAAGCAAGTCGAGGGCGTTCCTGCCTGGTCGCCGGACGGGAAGCAGCTTGCGTGTGGCGGACGGAGCGCGGGTCTTCTGTTGTTCGATTCGAGTTCCCGGCCGGCACTGCGTGTGATTCGAAGCCAGGTCACGCGTCCCGTGTGGTCGCCGAGCGGGAAGGAAATGGCTCTTGCCGTGAGACAGGGGGCCGGCATCGAGATCTGGAGCATTGCGACAGAGGCCTTGAAGCCGCTCGTGGCTTACCACCGCGAGCATCATCCCGAGAAGGCGCCGGCGTTTCTCGACGCGAAGTTCCCTCAGGCCGAGGGCCAACTTACCGCCCTCGACCTGGCGGTGACGCCGGATGCGAAATATCCGGCGGGAGCGTTGGGCAACCCGTTGGACGACCTGGGCGACTTGCCCCGCGGAGAGCAAAAGTTCGCGGGAGTGACCTTCCAGGTCGGAGAGCGTCCGATCCAGTTGGGGCACGAGTATCTGCCCCAGGCCCCGAACAAGGTTGCCGGTATCCCCGTGCAACGCAAGATCGCACGGCTCTACGTTCTGCACGGTTCCGGCTACGCCGACCCTTACACGGGCAATCAGAAGAGCGACACGATCGAGAAGTACGTGCCGAGACCGTTCCGCTCGGGGGCCTTCGACGCCGTGGATGACGGAACGATCATTGCCTATTACCGCGTTCGCTATGCCGACGGCGGAGACCAGTGGATCGCCGTTGCGGAAGGCCGGGACGTGCGCGACTGGTGCAGTTGGTCGAACCCGTTCCCCTCGCGAGGAAAGATCGCCTGGGAACACGAGAACGAATTGACTCAAGTTCACGGCAATCCGATCTGCCTGTACGCCGGCGCGTGGGAGAATCCGCATCCGGAACGCGTGGTTGCTTCGATTGAATACATTTCGGCGGGGACTCGGGCAGCGCCGTTCTGTGCGGCGATGACGGTGGAAGAACCAGTAAGCCACGAATAGTGAAGAGCAGGCCGGCAGGGGTGGTGGTAACCCGCGGCCTGGAAAATCCTGGAAGATCAATCGGCGGCCCTTGCACGCGATCGGCGCAAAGGCGAACGAGGGGCGTCGAGAGATCCTCGAAGGTGGGAGGTGTGGCGATGAGTACGAGGTGGTTGGTGCACGGTTGGGGGCAGGCATCGGAATCTGGGGGACATGGAGCGGAGACGGGTGCCGGGTCTGTGCGACAGGTCGTGCTGCTGGCAGCGTTTGCCCTGGCGGTGATCGGGGCGTTGGCTAGCGATGCTCGATGCTATCAGGGGGTCGACGTGTGGGGGCGGCCGCTCCATCAGGAGAATCCCGCGGCCTCATGGAACAACGCGGGCTCCAATAACGTGCCGGATGACTCCCAATGACGGAGTCTGCGTCCTCTGGGGTCAAGTGGAGGTGGCCATCGTGTGGGATCTGATCGCAGCTGTCAGGTGGTGTTGGTTGACCAGATCGAGCCGTGCATCCTCCACCTTCGGGGACAGCGGGTGATGCTCGATGCCGATCTGGCCCCCAAAACATGAGGTCACAAATTGTGACCACCTCAATCGGCTGAAATTCGCCAGCAGCCTGCCCTGCGCCTTCACGGAACACGGTGCCCTGATGGTGGCGAGCGTCTTGAGCGATCTCCGAGGGATCGCGATAAGCACTTACGCAACAAGGGTTTGTGGAGTTGCGAGAGGCGATTTCGACACTCAAGGAGCTGGCAGGCATGCTTGCCGGGTTGGAGCGGAAAGTCGGTGGACATGACGAGGCCATTCAATCGCTTGCGACCGCCATCCGGCGGCTGATGGAGGCTCCGCCCGCGAGGCCACGATCGCGGATCGGGTTTCCCACGAGCAAGGAAGAGGCGGGAATTGTGGGCGGAAAACCTGTCATTTACAATCGAACGACTGTCCATTCGCTGGACTCGTAGCCCGACCGCACGGAAACCGCTTGCATCGAATGAGAGGAGACAACGCAGTGAGAAGGACCACGATGACGCTTGCCCTGTTGGCAATTGCGGTGTGCATTTCTGTTGCCGGAGCGGGGGAACCGCCGGAGTATGTCGGGCCGCCGACGGAGTTGCAGGCCGTGACCAATCGCGCGTTCACGGGCATTCCGAGCCTGGCCATCGCGCCGGGCGGGCGGATGTGGGCCACCTGGTACGCCGGTGTGACCCCGGCGGAGGATCAGAATAACTATGTCGTGTTGAGCACGAGCGGTGACGGTGGCAAGACCTGGACGGAACGTCTGGTGGTCGATCCGGACGGTCCCTGGCCCCGCCGCACGTTCGATCCTGAAGTCTGGATGGCCCCCGACGGGAAGCTCCGCTGGACTTGGACGGATCGCAACGGCAAGGACTACGACAACCAGAGCCTTTGGATGATGGAGTTGGCCGATCCGGACTCGGCCGAGTCGCCCTATACGCAACCGGTCTATGTCACGCTGGGGGTGATGATGTGCAAGCCTCTTGTGCTGACCAGCGGCGAATGGGTGTTTCCGGCGGCCACGTGGCGCACGGAGCACAGTTCGAGAATGGTGGTCTCGACCGACGGCGGCAAGACGTGGGCCGTTCGCGGCGGGGCCACGACACCGAAGGAGGTGCGCACCTTCGACGAGCACATGTTCATCGAGCGCAAGGACGGTTCGTTCTGGGTGCTGGCTCGAACACGGTACGGCATCGGCGAAAGCGTGTCGACCGACCGGGGCGTTACGTGGGCGGAGATGGCGCCGTCGAAACTGATGCATCCGTCGGCGAGGTTCTTCATCCGCCGGCTGGCTTCCGGCAACCTGCTGCTGGTCAAGCACGGGCCGCTTTCCAAGAGGACCGGGCGGTCCCACCTGACGGCCTACTTGTCGGAGGACGACGGCGCGACCTGGAAGGGCGGCCTCTTGCTCGACGAGCGCAGCGGGGTTTCCTATCCGGATGGGCAGCAGGACAAGGACGGTGTGATCCACATCATCTACGACTACAACCGAACGACGGATCGCCTTATCCTGACGGCCTCGTTCCGGGAGGCGGACGTGTTGTCGGGCAACGCCGAGTCCGATACGGTTCGGCTCCGTCAAGTTGTCAGCAAGGGAAGCGGCGGGCGGGAGAAAAAGCCGGAAAGGTGACGGGCATTGTCCCCTCCGCACAGAGCGAAGCGTTGTTCGTGGAAGGAGAGACGTTGATGGCGGAGTATCAAGGCATTCTTCTTCTGGGGCCAACCGGTTCGGGCAAGTCGCCGCTCGGGGACCGCATGGAAGCTGCCGGACTGGAAGGTCGGCGGTTCGGCCACTTCGACTTCGGCGCGAACCTGCGTCGCGTCGCCTTTGAGCCCGAGGCTGGTGACGGTTTCTCGGACGAGGAACGTGGCTTTCTTCGGGCAGTGCTGGAGTCGGGGGCCCTGCTGGAAGACGATCGGTTCCCGCTGGCCGAGCGGATTCTGGTTCGTTTTCTGGAAACTCGCTGCGATGAGGGGCAGGCGGAGGTCGTGTTGAACGGATTGCCACGTCATGAGGGGCAGGCCGAGGCGGTGGGGCGGATCGTGGATGTGCATACGGTCGTATCGCTCGCATGCAGTGCGGACGCGGTTTTGGCTCGAATCGGCACAAACGTGGGGGGCGATCGAGGACTGCGAACGGACGACAGCCGGGAGGAGGTGTGCCGAAAGCTGGCCATTTTCGCCGAACGAACGGGGCCCCTGGTCGGCTACTACCGGGGGCTCGGCAGACGGGTGATCGAATTGTCCATTGCGGCAGACACGACGCCGGAGTCGGCATGGCAGGCCCTGCACAAGGAACTTCTCCCGTAGCGGTGGCATCCTTGCCGCCGTCGGCGCCCCTGCTCCCGTTCCGGTGAAACGCGAAGTTTGCAATTCCCGATGTCGACTGTTAAACTCAACGTATATCAGGAGTTGGGGCTGCTCGTTCGTTGCCGTGTCGTGTGATAAAAGTCCTTTTCCCTGGACCGCGATTGGTCACATCTCTTCCCATGGCTATCACATCCACCGAATCGTTTCTCGCCTTGCTCGAGAAGAGTGAATTGCTCCGCGACAAAGACCTGGAGAAGGTCCGCGCCGTCGCGGGAAAGTACGCCGATGCCAAAGCGCTTGCCCTGGCCGTTGTGGGGGCCAAGGGATTGACGCGCTGGCAGGCGGGGCAACTCCTGGCCGGACGCAGTTCCTTCATGCTGGGAAGGTACAAGCTCATCGATCTGCTGGGACGGGGCGGCATGGGGAGCGTCTTCGCCGCAGAGCAGCAGGGGATCGGACGGCGTGTTGCGTTGAAGATCATCTCCAAGCAGAACGGACGGGATCCGGAGCAGTTGGAGCGATTTCTTGCCGAAGCACGGCGGATCGCCGCCCTCGACCACCCCAACATCGTTCGCGCCTTTGATGTGGACCACGAGGGGGAACGCTACTTCCTGGTGCTGGAGTACGTGGAAGGCCGCGACCTTCAGCAGATCGTGGAGAGCGACGGGCCCTTGGACGTGGAGCGGGCCGTTCGTTATGTTCGCCAGGCGGCGGCGGGGTTGGCCCATGCCCACGAGCGCAAGATGATCCACTGCGACATCAAGCCTGCCAACCTGATCGTGGGTGAAAAGGATGCCGTGAAGATTCTCGACATGGGAATGGCGAGACTGGTCGAAGACGGTGGGAGGAGCAGCGATTCCAACGAGAACATCGTGGGGACGATCGACTACATTTCTCCGGAGCAGGCCCTGGAGGCCGAGGACCTCGACCACCGAACGGACGTTTATTCCCTCGGTTGCACGCTTTATTTCCTGTTGACGAGCCGGCCGCCCTTTGGGGAAGGCACGCTCGCGCAACGGATCATGAAACATCAAACGCAGGCCCCGCGTCCTATTTCGGAGAGCCGCTCCGGAGTGCCGGACGAGTTGGCGGAAGTTTGCATGAAGATGATGGCGAAGAAGCCGGAGGATCGATTGCAGACGGCGGCGGAGGTAGCGCAAGCGCTGGCTCCGTGGGTCGGCGGCAAGGCGGGGCCGGCCATTGCGGCGAAGTCTTCCATCCCCGCGGGCATGCCGGCCATCAAGGTGGGCCCGACGGCCAGCGAGAAGACTCCGGAAGGGGAAGACGAGCCCGCCGTGGTGGAGTTGATCGATGACGAAGAGCCCCAAGAGGACGAGGTGGCCATCTCGATTGCCGACTCGGGCTCGTTTGCGGTCCGTGCCGGTTCCTCCCGTGGGCGGCGGCCGGAGGGGGAGGCCAAGTCGGTCGAGAAGGTGTCGGATTCCGAGCGTCCGTCGGGCTTCTTTGCCGATCCCCGCAAGAAGTGGGCAACCATCGCCGTGAGCGTACTTCTGGTCCTGGGCGCCGCCGGGGGTGGCGTGGCGATGATGTTATCCGGCGGCGATTCGAAGCCGGAGGTGGCGGCGCAAACCACTGAGGCCGAGTCCTCCCAGCCGGCGCCGGCCGCGGCGTCAGCGACCGAGTCGTTGGATACCAGTTTGGACGACGATCTGGGGTCCCTTGCGGGGGCTTTTGAGTCCGAGCCGAAGAAGACCCCGGAGGCCTCCTCGACGGACGCGACGTCGGAGACCCCGGACCAGCCGGCTCCGGCGGAGACCGAGACGGCGAAGGCCGCCGACTCGCCCACGGATCCACCCACCGATCCGCAAGAGAATCAGGCGGCCGAGAGCGATGGGCCAGCTCCGAAGCCGGAGCCCGCCTCCGACCCCGTGGGAGAAAAGGTGGGCGAGGACCAGGGCGAGAAGAAGCAACCTGAAGAGAAGAAGGAAGAACCTGCGCCGGAGAAGAAGGCTCCCGAGATCCCGCCGTTCAAGGATTTTCCAAAGCTCGTCGATCTTCCCCTTTTGAATGAAAATGATCCGGAGGGCGAGGCCTCGAAGGCGGCGGTTGACGTGGGCGTGATACATGGTCCGGGCGATCAGAACTGGCAGATGCTGCTTCTGGGCGGAGATTTGTTTCTTCGGGGTGGACGCAAATTTACGCTCGCGCGGACGGAGGCGGACTCGTCCAAGGCCGCCTGGCTGATCCAGAATGAAGGAGACACGTCGGAGAAGGTTGCGCGGCTTTGGCGCGAAGGGGAGAATTTGAAGTTCCAGTGGGACGCTGCCGCCGGTGTATCGGCGAACTTCCTGCGGAATTGTATCGTGCAAGTTCGCGTCAAGGGGGATAGTCGGTACCTGGCCCTGACGGCTCCCGTCAAAGCGGAGCCGGTGATACTCGATTTGATACGGGGTCAAAGCGACAGTACGGCAGGCATCAAGTGGGCGCCGGATGACGATCTGTTGCGGTTCAAGTTTGAGAAGCTTGAAGGGATCGAGAGAGCCGTGTTCGTCCCTTCCGAGCCGGTGGCTCCCAAGACCCAGGTGGCTTTGAACGTGGTGTATCGCGACAAGCACGAGAACGACACCACCGCGGTGACCTTCCGCGTACTCCCGACGACCAAGAAGACTTCGATGGGCGTGGACGTGCGTTTGGTGAATCCCGTGTCGCGAGCGTTCAAGGTTCTTGTGGGCAATTACAACGAACAGCAACTCGGAACCGTTGCCGACAAGATGACCACTGCGCGCAACGAAATGACGAAGAAAGCCGACAAGCTCAAGGGCGAGGAGGCACACAAGGCGCTCCGGGAAATCGATGCGATGACCCAACGGATCTGGTATCTCAACTTTTTCCTGGCGGCGCACAAGAAGGCGGCGATCCATTATCAGGTCGTTGCAGACGTGGCCGGGCAGGAACTGGTGCTGGTGAGCACGAAGTGAGGCTGGAGGCTGGAGACGGTAGGCTGGAGGTTCCTGACGCGAGGTCGATTGGGGTGGAAAACCGATTTCGATGCACCGATCGTTCCTTGTTTGCAGTGTCCCGTTCTTCGGTGTCCAGTTTTCGGGCTTATCTCCGGCACCATTCGTTTTTACGAAGAGGCGTGCTACTGGCCTTGGGCTCCTGGGTTGCGTTACTTGCGTCTGTCGTCACCGCTTCTGAACCAGCCAGCTATCGCGGGCGCAGTGTCGGCGATTGGACCAGGTCTCTCGCCAGCGAGGACGTGTGCGAGCGGTGGTATGCGACGCTGGCGTTGGCCCGAATCGGTCGGGATGCGAATGAGGCCGTTGAGTCACTCGTCGCGTTGCTGGAGGATCGCACCCAATACGAGTACGTTCGTGCGGGCGCGGCGTTGGCTCTGGGGCAGATTCAAGCCCAGCCCGAGCGGGTTGTGCCCTCGCTCGTGGAAACGCTCAACTCCGAACTGGCGTCCGTGCGGCGCAATTCAGCGCGCGCGCTCGGGCGGTTTGGCTCGCAGGCCCGGCCTGCCGCTGCCCAGATGCTTTCCGGGCTTGAACGGGACGATCCAATCTTTCGGATCGATCTGGCCGAGGCCCTTTGGCGGGTGGCGCGGCATGAGCGAGCAATCCCCTTCCTGACGGCACAGATTCGTGATCCCCATGCCCCGGGGGCGTTCGAAGCGGCCGAGGCACTCGGGCGTCTTGCTTTGGAAGACGTCAACGCTGCCGCACCGGCTCTGACCGAAGCACTTGGAGCGGAGGATACCGATGTTGCAAGGTCGGCGGCGCGGTCGCTGGGGCGGGTAGGGACGAGCGTTCTTCCGCAACTGGCCAGGGCAGCGGAGAGCGATCGCGTCGACGTGCGTCGACACGCGGTCGCAGCCTATGCCTGGATGGGACCGCCCGGCGCACCCGGGATGATCGCGGCATTGAGCGACGCGGATTCCAGCGTTCGACGCGCCGCGGCACGAGGGTTGGGTCGTCTGGGAGCGGAAGTAGCCGCCGTCGAACCGGCGCTCGTGCGGGCCGTGAACGATTCGGATGCGCAGGTTCGAGCAACCGCTGCCGCCGCGCTCAAGAGTCTTGGCTCTCGGCGGTAGCCGGACGGACGTTCTCTTGCCGCCAGGCTACTCCTCGTCGTCCATTTGCGCGTAAACGACTTCGCGGGCAATTTCCTGATAGAGTTCGGAACGCGCGCGATCCTCGTCCCCGGGAGCGTTGCCTTTGGAAGCCCCGTTGGTCGAAGAGTTCAACTCGAGCAATTCGTGGACGAGTGGTTCCATGCGGTGCCACACGTCGGGGCACTTGAGGACGTAGTAGGCACACATGTTGTGGCAGCGCCGGATTGTCTCCTCGTCGTAGCACCCGGTGAGGATGATCACCGGGATGTCGGCCAGGTCTTCGCTCTGCGAGATCATTTCACAGGCGCTGAGCCCGTTGCCGCCGGGCATGTTCACGTCGAGGCATATCAGATCGGGGTTCTCGTCGTGAGCCATCGTAAGGGCGCTCATCGCGTCGTGGACGACGTAGGTGTCGAGCCCGAGTTGTTCGCATCGCAGGGCCAGGGCGCGAGCCAGATCCGGTTCGTCATCGGCAATCAGTACTCTCTTGGCGGTCATTCGTGGTTTCCTCCGGGTTGTTTCGGCTGGGCGCACGTTCAAATTGGGGCAAAGCCGGCTTGGTTGGCGTGTCTGACCGGATAGGGGGCTTCCGGTTCACGGGTTGTGCAATTCCACTGGCATGGGAAGGGTGATGGGGATATCGCCTTGCCTCAGGCGAGACTGTTCGTCAAGGCCGACAGGATCGTGTCGAATTCACAGGGTTTGGGAAGGCAGAACTTTGCGTTGCGTGCAAGCGCCTTTTGCTGCAGCTTTGAATTGGCGGAGATCATGATGACGGGGATGTCTTGTGTTTCCGGATTTCGTTGAAGTCGTTCCAAGGCTTCGATCCCGTCCATGCCGGGGAGTCCGTTGTCGAGCAGGATCGCTTGGGGGTGGAGATCCGCGGCCATTTCCAGGGCGGTCTCTGCGTCGCCCGCCGTTTCCGAGGCGTAGCCGGCTGCATCGAGACGGCGATGAAGTCCGTCGGCAAAGCGCCAGTCATCGTCGACAACGAGGACGCACGGTTCGGCGGCCTGTCGGACGGTGTGAAACCGGCGGGATTGGAACTGCTTGAGAAGTTGGTGGGAATCGCGCGGGATCGTCCAGGTTCCGCGATATTCGATTGTGATTTTGGGGAGCCGCGACTGGAGGACTCCGCTGTCGGATTCGGCCCAGGCGCCGCGCCAACGTTTGATCACGGCCTCGACTTCCAATTCGCTGCATTGCACAAGCGCAACCCACTTGTGGACGTCAACCCGAAGGATGAAGTCGTGGCGTTCCATTTGCGATTGGAGGACGCGGTTGAGTTCTTCCATGAATTCGATTTCCGACGACGGTTCCGGCTGGACCATCAACACGGAAACTTGGGAACTGTCGCCTTCCAGTCGTCCGAGGGAAGCCAGGTAGCGGGCAGCGAGTCGCTCCTCGTTCGCGCAGGGAAGTCGAAAGCTGAAAGTTCGTCGTCCTTCCTGTGCGTCTTCGAGGTCTGTTGTTCCGAGGTTGGTGGCAAGGAGCTCTCGCACGAGATTCAAGCTGAGTCCCAGTTTCCCGGCGTGCGCTCCGACGAACCCCTCGGTTTGCCGCAATTGCTCGCGCATCAGTTCCTGGTCTTTTTTGCTGAGGCTGGGCCCCGTGTCGGTTACTCCGAAGCAGAGTTCGTCCCCTTCGCGATCTTCCTTCGCCCAGACATCGATCATGTCGCCTTGGCGGCAGACCTTGAGGGAAGCCTGCACGAGGGTGGTGATGACGCGACCCACCTTGTCGGGGTCGCAATAGACGGGGGGCAAGTTTTCCGGAAGGTCCAAGGTGATTGCGACTCCTCGCCTGGCGGCCCGTGCTTCCAAGGGCACGCGAACACGCTCGAAGATGTCGCCCGCGCCGCATGTTTCCCGGCAGATTGTCCCCGTGCCGCTGCGCAAGCGAGAGAGTTCCTGAAGGTCGTCGAGCATTTGTCCCAGCTCATCGGTGCGCGTATTGATGACCTCCAGGAATTCCCTTTGGCGTTCGGCGACGGGTCCCATGAGCCCTTCCGCCAGGAGGCTGGCGTATTCCTTGACGACCGTGAGCGGAGATCGAAAATCGTGGGAGACGTGGTTGATGAATTCCTGGGACGTGGCTCGAAGTCCCTCCAGACGGTCATTCCTCTCGCGCAGGCTCTGGTTCTGACGACGCAATTCGGATGACTTGCGATCGAGGATTCCGTTGGCCTGGCGAAACTGTTCCATCAAGAGGTGGCGTTGCAGGGCATGCTCGACAATCTGGGGAAGCCATGCCGGATCGAGTTGTTCGGTGGAGACGCAATCCTGGGCGCCGCGGAAAATTGCGTCGCTATGAGACGCGTCCGAGAGAGCGAGAATCGGCAGGTCGGAACGGATTCTGCGAAGGCGAGACACGGCCTCCGCCGGTACTTGCTGCTGGCCGTGCGACCCGACAAGATCAATCATGACCAAATCGCAGGGGGTCTCCAGCAGTGCCGTGCGAGCGCTGGTCAGGGTCGGTTCGATGCGCAGGTGAAAGACGCCTGCGGCCGGAGTGGAGAGGGCCCATTCGATTTGCCGAACTCGTCCCGGACTGTCGGTGATCAGGAGAATGCGACAGGAGACAATACGTCGGGATGACGGTTTTCCAACGCGAATCTCGGTTGGAATCGTGGAGTCGCTTTGCGTTTCGTTCGTCTCGCGGTCCGGGCTCTCTCGGTCCGGGGGAGAGCTTTCCTCATTCTTGGGAGCCGAGTCGCCAAGGGCGTGGAGTTTCGTGCAACCTGGCACGGTTGCATTCGGCTCATCGCTACGAAAGCGTTTGTCGGATGGAGGTTCTGCGTTCCGATTCGCCAAGGTTGGCGTCTGGTCGGGCTGGGTCGTCATCGCTCCAATGCTCCCGCGAAAGCGTCAGGGCTTCTGGCGGGGCTCGCCCTCCTTGGTGGTGTCGATACAAGCAATTCTTCCCTGCCCGGCATTCTCTTGACGGCAGCTCGCATAGCACCAGAAGCACCGATGAAGAAAAGACTTAGAGTCGCCAACAGAACCGATGGTCGGGTGCCCTCCACGCCTGTGGGAGACTCCCCGGTCTTGTTAGGGCCTCTCAAAAAAAGCCAAAATCCTCTGTTGATAATCAGTGCCGATTAACCCTAGCCTGTTGACCACATTTGTCAAAAGAAGAAACAGGGTTCCCCCCCAAGAAACCCGTGGTAACCACGTACTGCTAGCGGGGTCGTGGCTGTCATGCATCAGTAACCGCGCTGAACCGCCAAGGCTGTTTCTTTCGAAAAAGCGCTACAACCTGCCCGCCGGGCCGGTGGAGGGGGAATCGTGTACAATGGAGGCCTTTTGTGGCCAGGCCCGTTCGTGGGCAGCACATTTCTTTTGCCGGAAATCATCTCATGATTGCACGTATGCTCCTTCTCGTGACTGCCGTGTCTTCTGCCACCACCGGTTCTGTAGCTGCTGCCGAGAACAGACCTCCGAACATCCTGTTCGTATACACCGACGATCAGGCGGCGTGGACCGTGGGAGCGTCAGGAAATCCGCAGGCCCACACGCCGAATATGGATCGACTTGTCCGAGAAGGCGCCTATCTTGTCAATTCCTTCGTGACCACGCCCGTGTGCAGTCCCGCACGAGCCTCGCTGATGACGAGCCGGTACGCCAGCGAATACGGGATTCTCGACTTCATTCCCCACCCGGGCCACGTTCTCTACGATCCGGGCCACGTGGTGGGCCTCGACGGCAAGAGCGTCACCTTCCCTGAAGTGCTTCACTCGCATGGGTACTTCACCGGACTTGTGGGCAAGTGGCACCTCGGCGACTGGACCGAAACGGACAGTCGCGAGTTTCACCCAACCCGTCATGGCTTCGACTATTTCATGGGCCTGACCGGGGGCGGAACGACGCCGGACGATCCGATTCTGGAAGAGAACGGAGAGGTTCGGCAGTTCAAGGGCTTGACGACGGACATCCTCACGGACCGGGCGATTCAATTCCTGGAAGCGAACGCATCGCGGACCTTCCTGCTTTGCGTTCACTATCGTGCCCCCCACTCTCGCTGGTTACCCGTGGCCGATGCCGACTGGGAACCCTATCGCGATCTGGATCCGGTCATTCCGAACCCGGACTACCCCGACTTGAACGTGAAGAAGGTGAAGCGGAGGATGCGCGAGTACCTGGCGAGCGTGAGCGGCGTGGATCGCAACCTGGGACGGCTGCTTGAGACCCTGGAGAAGCTTCAGTTGGATGAGCGAACGATCGTCATCTTCTCGGCGGACCATGGTTACAACATGGGACACCACGGCATCGAGCACAAGGGAAATGGAATCTGGATCACGAATCACCTGCCACCCGCAACGAAGAACATCGCCAGCAAGTACCGTCCCAATCTCTACGACACTTCCCTGAAGGTTCCGGCCATCGTCAAGTGGCCCGGCGTGGTGAAGCCGGGAACCGTCGTGGAAGAGCTCACGTCGAATCTCGACTGGTATCCGACCATCGTGGCCATGGCGGGCGCCGATTTGCCCGAGGATCATCAGGTGCGAGGACGCGACCTCGGTCCGTTGCTGAGGGGGGAGAAGGTTGCCGGCTGGAATACCGATTTCTATTCGGAATACAGCATGATCAACTACTGCCGGGCGTACATGCGGTGCTACCGCACGCCGGAATGGAAGCTCGTCCGCGATTTTCTGAATCCGGAGCGGCACGAACTCTACGACCTTCGCAATGATCCGGGCGAAACGACAAACCGAATCGACGATCCCAGCCCCGAAATGCAGAAGAACGTAGAACGTCTCGACAAGAAGATCCTGGAACAGATGCGAGGGATCGGGGATCCGCTTCTCGACGACATCGATCCCGATAGGGGGTCGGTCCCGCAGTAGGGTCTGCTTGCCGCGGTCCTGGTTTTCGCGGTATGATAAGGGCCCCGCTGGCGAGTGGGCGTTGACGCGACCATGCGCGTGGGAGAAGGTGATCTTCACGGTTTCCCTCGTTGCGGTTGGTGGTGTCAACATCGGTCGGCGGGTCTCCTTCGCAATCGCGTTCTCGGTTGCGGCGGAGCCGACGTTTGGTGGTACCGTGTGTCTCTTCAGGAATGTTGGTTATGTCGATCCCCTTCACTTGTCCCCATTGCGGCACCTACACCAGTGTGGACGAGCAGTTTGCCGGACACACCGGCCCCTGCGCGAATTGTGGCAACATGATCACGATTCCTGCAACAAGCGTGACCTATTCTCCTGGCGCCGTTCCACCCCGACGCAAGTCCAAGAGGATTTTTGTGGGGTTGATCGTTGTGGCCCTGTTCTGCTGCGTGGGAGGGCCCCTACTCCTTGCGTTTCTGCTGCCGGCCGTCCAGGCGGCCCGAGAGGCGGCGCGACGGGTCGAGTGCAGCAACAATCTCAAACAGATTGGCATTGCGCTGAATTACTACCACGATGTCTATGGCTGCTATCCGCCGGCCGTCATCACGGACGAAGACGGGTTTCCCCGCTACAGTTGGCGTGTGGCCATTCTCCCGTTCATGGAGGAGGTTGCCCTCTCTGACTCCTACGACCCGAATGTCTCCTGGGATGACCCAGCCAACGCCCAGGTCCGCATGACCGTGCTTCCCTGCTATCAGTGCCCCAGCGCCGAACGGTATTTGCCGAACACAACGGATTACGTGATGATCACCGGCGAGGGAACGGTTGGCGGCGTGCCCAACGAGGGCACGAAGCTTGGGGATATCGCGGACGATTCCAGCAACACGATCCTCGTGGTTGAGATCGCCGATTCGTTCATCGAATGGAGCGAGCCCAGCGACCTCTCGATCGACGAACTGACCATGCTGCTGAACGATCCTCAGGGAATGGGCCCGGGAAGTCACCATCCAGGAGGCCTCAACGTGCTCTTCTGCGATGGATCGACAAGTTTCATTAGCGAGAACCTCGATGCGGCGACACTTGAAACCATGCTTCGGATCGACGACGAGGGCGGAATCGGAGCGCCGTAATTAAGGAGTGTCGATGATGGTTTCCCGAGCAAGAACGCTCCAAAAGCTCTTTGTCGCATCGCTCTTTCTGGTTGTCGTGGGGGGGCTTGTCGGCTGGTTCATGACTCGCGACCATCTCCCGCGACGGATTGTGATTGCCACGGGCAAGGACGGGGGGCTGTATCACGCAGTTGGCGACGACCTGATGCGGAGTCTTGCAAGGGAAACGGGCGCACGGACGGAAGTGCTCACGACGGAGGGCTCTGCCGAAAACCGCGACCTGCTCACCAGCGGAGGAAGAAAGCGACCGGATCTTGCCATCGTGCAGGCGGCCTTTGTTTCTGCGGCGGACATGCACGTGGTCGCCCCTCTGTACCCGGAGTTTGTCTACATCATCGTCCGGCGTGACTCCGACATCCAGACGCTCCACGACCTGGCCAACCGGAGTGTCGCCCTCGGATCGCTCGGCTCCGGGATGCGGCAGACGGCCATCAGCATCCTGGACCACTACGGGGTCGGCGTTGATTCTCTCCAGAACACGGAGTGCTATTTCACGGATCTGCTGATCGACGATTCACCGCTGGAAGCCGCCGTCGTCACGGCGGGACTGGGCAACAGCGATCTGGATCGGGTACTCCGAACGAACCGATTTCGACTGATTCCGATAACGGACTCGGAAGCCATCGAAATGAAGGAGCCCTTCCTTCGCTATGCCGTGATTCCTCGGGGCCTGTTTTCGGAGGGACCGCCGGTTCCAGACAGTTCCATCTCCACGCTGGCTACCCCGGCCCTGCTTGTTGCCCGCAGTGATTCTCCCAAGGCGTTGGTGCGAGCGGCGCTGGCTGCAGTGTACGAGGAAGACCTGGCATTGGATTTTCCCACGCTGATCACGCCATCGGAGGCGACGTCGTGGGTCCCCTTCCGCTTGCATCCCGTTTCTCGCAGTTACTACAATCCGGCGGACCGGATCGGTTTTCTTGCCAGCATCATGGAGTCGCTTGCTGCGACGAAGGAACTTCTCTTCGCCCTGGGAGCGGGGGCGTACCTTGCCTGGTTGCGGTGGCGTCGTCTGCAGCGAAAGGAACGAGACGCCAAAATCCAGGCCCAGAAGGACCATCTGGACACGCTTCTGGAGAAGACGCTGAAGATCGAGCGCGAGCAGATGAGCACGACCGATCCGGAGCGTCTCCGTGGATTCCTGGACGACGTCACACGAATCAAGCTTCGAGCGCTTCAGGAGTTCACGGAGGAAGAGTTGCGTGGCGACACGGCGTTCTCCATCTTCCTCATGCAGTGTTCCAGCCTCATCAGCCGGCTCCAGTTGAACATCCTCGTGGGAACGGGGGACGGCGAGAATAAAGAATAAAGGGGACAGGCGCATATACTGGAAAATTCAGGAGATTTAGGCGAGGCTTGCTCGTTCTCTGCGAGGGCATTCTCGGTACCAGAGAGTGTCATTCACGATACGTCTGAAGGCTTTGTAGTCCTTTTCGGTCCAGAATGTCTCCATTCGGCCGATGTTGCGATTCAGTACGTAGAAGCCGATTCCGCCCGATGCTTGTCTTGGGGTCCCTGTCGTCGCCCCGACTTTGCCACGACCTCCCAGGTTTCCCAATATATGCGCCTGTCCCCTTTATTTCTACCGCACGTAGTTGGCCGTGGCGGGGGGAGCCTGGAAGGAGACGGGGGAGGCTGGCGTGGAACGCACGTCGGGGAGAGGGACCAGGCCGGATTCGAGGGACGCCGGTTCTGTGGGGGCAGGGGCTTCCAGGGGCGGTAGGGGCTCCACCGTGGTGGTCGTCGTCAGGACCGTTTGGGGAGTGGATGTGGCGACGGTGAGCGGCTTGCGGAGGCGATAGTCGATGCAGGGACGCACCTCGAGGGCCTTGCGTTGGGCGGCGTCGTGGTAGGCCGCTCTGGGCCAGGCACCCTCAGCCATGTAGATGCGGTAGTAGTCGAGGAGCGTTCCCTTTTCGTAGTTGACGTTCTTGATGGCCAAGGCGAACTCCACTCGGGCGCGGTGGTGGCGGCTCTCCGCGTCGGCACGTCGACGTTGCGCGTCCAGCACACGGTCGAGCGTCACATCTCCAGCGTCGTAGGCAGCCTGGACCGCTGCCAGTTGTTGGGTGGCGGCCACGCGGCGGTTGTAGGTTGTGCGCACCACGGCCTCCGCCCGGTCTACGTCGGCCACGGAATTGCTCAGGTCGTGGAGGATGACGCGCTGCTGCTCCGTGAGAACGGCCCTTTCCCGGGCCAGGCTCAACTGGGAATTCCGAACGGCTGCATGGGCGCGGCGGTGCCCGATGGGGATGGTCAACTCGACGCCGAGTTGCCATTCCTGGAAATCGCCGTCGAGGAGCGTCTGGTAGGCGTTGTCGAACTCGGGTTGACTGCCATCCGAATTGATCAGGTCCTGGCCCATGCCGCGCCAGCGGTAACGTCCCACGGCGTCGAGTTGGGGCAGCAGGAAGTTCCGGTTGGCCTTCAATTCCAATTGGCGCAGCTTGATCCGCCACCGCTGTTGGCGGAGTTCCGCCCTGTCGGAAAGGGCTTCGGCAACGACCTCGCCCCAATCGAAGCGGGTTGGCACCACGACGGGTTCGTCCACGGGGCGGATGAGTTGTCCGTCGCTGATGGGCAGGCCCATCAGCAGACGGAGACGGCGTTCGGACACCTGCACGCCGCCCGAGCCGCGGAACGTGCCTGCCAGGCTGCCGTTGTCGGTGCGTGTGCCGTCGATGAGTCGTCCGGCGAGCGCGTCCTGGACTTCCTCTTCGAAGCGGAAGTACTGTTCTCGGGCCTGGGCTTCGTTCTCCGCCTCACCGCCCTCGCGTCCGGCGTCGTAGAGGGCTCGAATTCGCCGCCAGGTCTCCAGGGCCGTGTCTCGTGCCTCGAGCTTGCTGTCGAGATCCCGGTAGGCATAGTAGAGGTCCCAGTACGCGTTTTCGACATTGCTGATGTAGTCGCGCACGGCGATCTGCAGGTCGGCGACGGAAATGTCGGTGTTGACGCGTGCCAACAGTACGCCGCCGAGTACGCCCGGTGTTTCGCTCGGTCCGGCAATGCGGTTGAACTCGGCCCCTGCGCCTTGCAGGAGCGGGATGCGCATTTCGAACTCCGGGTTCACATTCCAGACGCTGGGATAGGCGTTGCCCGGCGCGTTGTTGGAATCGTATTCGACGTACTTGCGCAAGGTCAGTTCCGTGCCGTCGGCGGTCCGCTTGGTCAACTGCGTTTCGAATACGGCCGCGTCCTGCTGGAGGAGACGAGTGCCGCCGCCGAAGAACTGGTTGTTCAGGGCCCGGTCGTTTTTCTCGAAATAGGCGCTCTGTGAGAATTGGGCGTCGAAGGCGCTCAAGGCCGCCTCGACGCCGTAGCGGGGATCGGTTTCCTGCAAGGCGGGCCCGTAGAGAGTCGCGGCGGAATCCGGAGCGCGAATCACCGTTCCGCCCAGGTCGCTCAGGACCTTGGTGTTGGTTAATGCCGTCTGCAAGGCCTCTTCCAATCGAAGGTCCCGATACTGCATGTTCTGGAACTGATCGATGGTCAGGGGAGGAGCCGTTTCGGGAGCGGGAACGTCGGCGCAGGCATCGAGGTCCGGATAGGCAATGTCGATCGCGGTCGCTGTGCAGTCCACGTGCGGGTAGAGGCTGAGACGTGGCTTGTCGGAGCGACAGCCGACGAAGGAAGCCAAGGCGATCAGGAGCGGCACGGCCACGCAAGCCGCCCAACGGGGCGTCGCAGCCGGACGGCGTTGAATTCGCCAGAAGATGTCTTGCTTCCGTGTCATTTCTGCCTCAAACGATCGTCAGCATGTCACCCACATACTTGCCGTAGTTTCGCTAGAATACAAGACCCGCAAAGTCGCCGTGGGACACTGTATTGCGGGCCCGGGCGCGGGACGACTTATCCCTATAGTCGTCAAATGGCGGTCGGCTTGTCAGGGCTTTTCCGAATATATCGGCCGATCGGCAGGTTTGTTCTGCGGTAGGTATAATGGAGGTCGGCAAAGTTACCGCAGACGGCAAAGTTGCGCTCCCCACACGCCGCGATCATCCGCGTGGGAGACACGGCGACGAAGTCAGATAGGGCGAATTTTCCAAGACGCTTCATGGCCGAGCAATCTCCTTCCCCTCACTCGCAAAGAGGTGCGTCCGCATCCGTCGATCCCGACGTGGTGGTCGAGCGGCTTGCCGCGTTGGCGGAGCGGGGGCCTGCCGAAGAGGAGTTCTATCCCGAACTGCTTCGTGAACTGGTCAACACTATGGCTGCGTTTGGGGCCGGTGTCTGGACGTGTGATGGCGATCAGATCCAGCTCGCGGCACAGCAAGGCCTGTCGCATTCCGGGGAACCGTCGCCTGAGTGGCGAGACCATTTGGAAGTGGTTCTGGCAAGTGGGCAGGCGCAGACAGTTCCCGCCACGTCGGCAGGAGGTGAAGCTGTTGCGATCCTTTGCGTTTGCCAGTTTCCCGGGGCCGGTCGCGGTGTGCTGGAGCTCTGCCAGTCGTCACGGATTTCCGAAGATGCCCTGGCTGGGCAGGTTCGATTCCTGGCCGTGGCGGCCGACCTGATCGCGGCCTGGTACCGCAACCGGCAACTGGCCGGGCTGGGCCTGCGCGAGCAACAGTGGCGTCGTATCGACACGTTTGCCCAGACGGTACACCGCCTGACAGGTCTGGAAACGATTGCCTACGAAATCGCCGCGGAAGGGAGATCGCTTCTCCAGTGCGATCGGCTCTCGGTCGTCGTTCGGCACCGCGGGCGGTGGACGGCCATGGCCGTGAGCGGATGCGATCGCGTGAATCGTCGTTCCCCCGTGGTGGCTTGCCTGGAGCGGCTTGCCGGAATCGTCGCCGCCGGGGGCGCCGCCGTCTATTCCGGAAAGGACCGCGAGGAGCTTCCCCCGGAGTTGGAACAACCGCTCGACGACTACCACGACCAGACTTCGGCCCGGTTCGTGGCCTTGTTACCGCTCTCGCCGGAGGCGGCCAGTGAGGAGGACGGGGCAGCTGTTGGCGGGGCGCCCTTCGCCGTTCTGGTGGTCGAACAGTTCTCGCAGGATGGATGCGACAGTTCACGCGAGGTCTCGGAGGCTGTGTGCCAACACAGCGCCAGTGCCTTGAAGCATGCCCTGCGTTTCGAGCAAATGCCCCTGCGTCGGGTTGGCCTTCTTCTGGAAAGTTCGCGATGGGTGAAGTGGTTCCGTGAGCGCCCTTGGAGCGTCGGTCTGGCGACGTTGGCGGCGATTTTCGTGCTGGTGGCGGCGGTGATTCCGGCCGAGCTGCGAGTGGAGGCGGATGGGGCTCTGCAACCCCGTGTCCGCCGCCACCTGTTTGCGCCCGCCGACGGCGTGGTCGAACAACTGCTGGTGGAGAACGCGGGCGAGGAAGTCGATGCGGACCAGGAGTTGCTGAGGTTGCGAGATTCGGAGTTGCAGTACGAGATCGAGAGGGTTTTGGGCGAGTTGGAGACCGCGCGGAAGCAGCTTGCCGCCCTGGAGGCGGAGCGTCTTCGGTCGGACCGTACCAGCCGGAGCGACCTGCGCGAGGCGACGCAGCGATCGGGAGAGGAAGAGACGCTCAAGAAGAGGATCGAAGGCCTCGTCCGCCAGCAGACGCTGCTCAACGGACGCCGCGACAAGTTGAGCGTGCGCAGCCCGATGAAGGGGCGGCTGTTGACGTGGAATGCGGAGGAACTGCTCCAATCGCGGCCCGTCGCGCGGGGCCAGATCTTGCTGACCGTCGCGGATCTTGACGGCGAGTGGATCGTGGAGGTCGAAATTCCGGACGACCGCGTTGGCGATGTCGTTGAGGCCCTCCGCTCGGAACAAGGCGCCTTGACCGCACATTTCATCCTGGCGACCGCTCCCGAGAAACGGTATTCGGGCAACCTGGAGTGGATCTCGCCGGCTACGGACGTGCGGGCGGGGGCGATGCCGACGGTGGCCGCCGTCGTCGTTCCGGAAAACCAGGTGGCCATGCGAGCCCTGCGCCCGGGGGCAAGCGTGGTCGTGAAGATCGATTGTGGACGGCGCAGCTTGCTCAACGTGTGGTCCCGTGGGCTGGTGCGGGCGATCAAGGCTGCAGGCTGGAGACTGTAGGCTGGAGGTTGTGATGCGAGGTCAATTGCCAGGGGGAACCGATTCCGATGCACTGCGACTCCTTGTTTCGCCGTCCTTCAGTCTTCGGTCTCCGGCCTTCAGCCTTGTTTCCATTTTAAGCTAACGAATGGGGGTCACTTCCATGACCCGGTGTTTGAAAACGCAGGCTTTTGCCTTGTCGCTGCTTGGGCTGGCGCTGACGCCACTCGCCGCATCGAGTGCGGAGGCGGACGAGCCGATTCGTCTTGAGTCGGTATTCCTCGAATTGATCGAGCAGTCTGACGTCCCCGCTCGCGATGCCGGGGTGATCGAGACCATTGCCGTGTGCGAGGGCGACCTGGTGAAGAAAGGCAGCACGCTTGTGCAACTCGACACGGCCGAGGCTGCGCTCGACGTGGAGCGGGCGCAGCTCGAAGTGGACATTGCCCGGCAGGAGGCCAAGAACGAGGTGGACGTGCGTTTTGCCAGGAAGTCGCTCGCCGTGGCCGAGGCGGAACTGCAACGGGCCCGTGATTCGGTGAAGGACTATCCGAAGAGCGTATCGGAAACCGAACTGGATCGTCTGAAACTGACGGTCGAACGGACGCGTCTGGAAATCGAGCAGGCCGAACACGTCCTTACGGTGGCCGAAATGGCCGCGGCCCTGAAAGAGAACGCCCTGGAAACGGCCAAAGCGAAGCTGGAACGCCAGACCATTCGAGCCCCGATCGACGGGGTTGTCGTGCAGATCTACCGCCACAACGGGGAGTGGCTCGAACCGGGCCAGCAGGTGGTTCGGGTCTTGCGTATGGATCGCCTCCGTGCCGTGGGTTTTGTTTCGGTGGTCGAGGTCGATCGGATCACGGGCGGGACGGCCGTGGAGTTGGCGGTCAGCCGCGGCGAGGGTGCGACGGAGACCGTCTCAGGGGAAGTGGTTCATGTCAGCCCGGAAGTGGACCCTGTCAATGGCCAGGTCCGTGTGTGGGCCGAGGTTGACAACAGAGAGATGGTTCTCAAGCCGGGAATGCGAGGGACGATGGTGATCAAACCGAAGGCAGATGGGACGTCCACCGAACGCGAGGAGGGGGCGTCTCCAGGCGTGGAGACTCCGGCAGACTGAGCCAGGCGGACGAGAGCGATGGCCCGATCGATCACGACTGATTCAACCCAGCAACGCCCGCTACGGCTTCGGGCGAGGGAAGATCTGGAGTTCTTCCCTCGCAGCGAGGGCAAGCAGGCGTGTTGGGTTGTGAAAGATCCCGTGAGCCTGCGTTATTTCCATCTGAGGGAGGAAGAGTATTCCATTCTACGATGGCTTGACGGGCGCGCGAGTCTGGCCGACGTGGTGGCCCGGTTCTGCCGGAAGTTCGCCCCGCGTCGCATCACCGAGGTTGGACTTCAGGGCTTCCTGGGCCGTCTCCACGAATCGGGCTTGATCCTCTCGGACCGCCCGGGGCAGGCGGAATCGCTTCTCCGCCGCCGCCGCGAGCAGCGGAACCGGGAGGTTCGAGCGGCGTTTTCCAGCGTCCTGGCGATCCGTCTTCCGGGAATGGATCCCCAGGCCATGCTGCGGCGCGTCTATCCGCTCGTCGGGTGGATGTTTGGTCCCGGATGGCTCGTCGCGTCTGCGGCGATCATGCTGCTGGCGCTGCTGACCGTGTCGATTCACGCCGACACTCTGGCGAGCCGGCTTCCGGAAATGCAAGCCTTCTTCGGGCCCGTCAACCTGATTCGCTTGGTCCTTTGCCTTGCCGTGGTGAAGGTGCTTCACGAACTGGGCCATGCGATGGCCTGCCGCCACTATGGATGCGACTGCCACGAGATCGGGGTTCTCCTGCTCGTGTTCACTCCGTGCCTCTACTGCGATGTGACCGATTCGTGGACCCTGCCGGACAAGCGGCAGCGGATGGCCATCAGCGCGGCCGGCATTTACGTGGAACTTCTTCTGGCCTCGGTTGCCGCGATTGTGTGGCGGTTTGCTCCCGACGGGCTGGTGGGCGCCTTGGCCCTGAACGTGCTGTTCCTCTGCTCGGTGAACACACTTTTCCTGAACGGCAATCCGCTCCTGCGGTATGACGGCTATTACCTTCTCGCCGACGGGCTGGGAATTCCCAATTTGTGGCAGCGAAGTCGTGCCGTGCTGTCCGGCCTGGTGCAGTGGGCCTTCCTGGGGCAGTCGCGATCCGGAGGCTTGCCGGAGGAGCGTCCCGTGCTTCTGGGGATCTATGGGCTCATGTCGATCGTGTATCGCTGGATCGTCGTTTTTGCGATCCTGAGTTTTTTGTACCGCATCCTGCGCCCAATGGGGCTGGAAACCGTGACCCATGGCATCACGGTAATCACGCTCTTGAGCATGGTTTATGGGCCCGTCAAGAGTCTGGGGCAGCGAGTCGCGGTTCCGTCTCAGCGACGCCTGACCGCAGGACGTTTCTTTCCTTGGGCTCTCGTTGGATGCCTCGCTGCGGTGGTCTGCTTCGTTCCCCTGCCGTGCCGCGTGCGTGCGCCCGCGGTGTTGGAGCCTGCTCAGGTGCAGCACGTCTATGTGACCGCGCCCGGCCGCTTGATTGAATGTCGCCGGGAGGGGGAATCGGTTCGGGCCGGCGAGACGATCGCTGTTCTCGAAAACGATGAACTCGTTTGGGAGATCGAGACCCTCTCCACACAGGTGGACGAACAGGCGGCCCATGTGAGATCTCTCGAAGCTCGCCGCGGCGGCGACGTGGAGGCGGCGGCCGAATTGCCCACGGCCAGGCAATCGCTCGAAGCCCTGCGGTCCCAACTTGCCGCTCGCCGAATCGAGGCCGAGGCCCTCATACGAAAGGCCCCGCAAGCCGGCAGGATTCTGCCCGCCCCGACTCGGGAAACTTCCCCAGTCAACCGCCTCGAACTGACGGCCTGGCAGGGGCTGCCCACGGAGGCAAGCAATGTGGGAGCCTTCCTCGAAACGGGAACGCTGCTTTGTTCCCTGGGCGACGACTCGGCACTTCAGGCCGTGGTTTACCTGAACGAGAACGACGTACAACAGGTCCGACCGGGCGATCCCGTGAAGATTATGCTCGAACAGTCGCGTCCCAGCATTGTGGAGGGAACCGTCCTTCGGATCGATGCGTCGAAGTTGGAAAATGTTCCCCGGAGGCTTGCCTCGCTGGGGGTGATTCCGAACGTTCCAGATGGCGAGGTGGCCAGGCCCTTGGAGACGTACTACCGCGCCGAGATTGAAGTTGCCCGGGACGACCTTCCGCTGGTGATTGGGATGCGTGGTCGAGCCAAGATCAGCGTGGCGCCGATCTCACTCGCGGGGCGTGCCTGGCGCGTGCTGGGGCGCACCTTCCGCCGGGCGAGATAGTGGGCTCGGTCCACGCTTAAGCGTGCAAGAGACAGCTTGAAAGCTGGCCCCTTAACTCCTGTTCAAAATGGACAGATACCAACAGATCACCCCACGGAAGTGAAACGTGGCGGGAGGCTACGGGAGGACGAATATAAGTCCGGTCACCGTTGCGGCCTGGGCGGCTCCGCCTGCGACGCTTAGTGGCGGACGGTAGTAGCGTAGCGGCGTGGGGGTCCCGGGGCGCTCGTGTCCCAAGGTGTAGACGCAATCACAGGTGGGCTCGGCGGCCATGCGATAGGGGAGAATGGCCGTGTTGCCGAGGAAATGGCCAGCCGAGGCAAACGGCTGGAGGAGTCCCAGGGTGTAGCCGTGACGTTCGAGGGACGGATTCTCGAAATAGAGTGGACGGTGACAGGTGCCGGGGGCCTCCCAACGGACTCCTGTCCAAGGCCCTTCCGCGGCTTGCTCCAAGGGGGCAGTCCGTTGCGAGGGCAGTGCCGAGGCGGCATAGTCCATCGGCAAACGCCCATTCGTGGGCGCGATGTCGGTACCCACGCTGGTGATGGGCTTGATCGGTTCGGGCATTCCCTCGGCCAGGGAATGGGCCGTGCGCGGCGCTTCGCCCGGAGTTGCCGCCGAGGCCTTCTGGATCGAGGTACCCCCATTGAGTGTTGCGATCGCCAGGACCGCTGCCGACAAGCGTGTCGAAATCCGTCGCCTCATGGTCGCGTTTCCTTCCGCATCCGAGACGTGCAGCAAACCATTGCGGAGTAACAGTTTGCGTCCGTGCTTTGTATTTCCTGCCCGGTGGAGCAGGCTGCTGTTCCAAGAACGTGTTTCGGCGTTTCCGCCATAGGGCTTGGAAATTTCTCGTTGGCCCCTGAGAGTCCCCCAGGATGGGCCCTCTTCAACTTGCGGATATTGTCAAAGAAATCTGCAAAAATTTGCAACATGAGCCTGTTCACATTATTCTGAAATCTTAGGGCCGTTCGCAAAGAATCTCCCCCCTCGGAGCCCATACGGCGTCACGAGTCCCTTTAATTGGGGGGGCTGTCCAATTGCTCCTTATTTGGGGAACCTTCCCAGACCATCAACTCGTCTAATGGCTGGAATTGCCTCTTCTTCTTCCAAGGGTCTGCTACATGGGTTGGTTGGCCGACCTACGTCGCCGATTGGCTACTGCGTTCCATCCCCCGTGGGATGACGAGCCTGTCCGACTTCTTGTGATGCCCTTGGAGCAGCGCCGCGTCCTGTCGGTCACGACAGTGAGTGCGGGCGCCGACCTTGTGGTTGATGAGGGCTCGGTGATCGAGTTGCTGGACGCCTGGTATCAGGATTCCGCGGGCCCTAAGAATAGCCCGCACGACGCCACGGTGAACTGGGACGACGGAACCACCAACACTGCCAAGCCCCATCCGCCGGTGGGCGAGGTTGGGAGCATTTCGGCTGAACATGCGTTTGCCGATAATGGCGAGTATCATCCGCTTGTCACCGTGACGGGGTATGACGGAACTTCGGCAACGTCGGACGGCACGACAACGATCACGGTCCGAAACGTTGCCCCAACGCTCACCGTGGTTGGCGACCAGACGGTCGACGAGGGGGCCACGCTCGCCCTAACCGACATCGGCACCTTCACCGATCCCGGGTTTGGGGCAACAGAAGTCTCTGACTACTGGATTGACTGGGGTGACGGAACGGCGATCGACACCGGCACGCCTACCATCGACACGATCGGCGAGCCGGGGACGCCAACGGCCGGTTCCTTCGATGGTTCCCATGTCTACAGCGACGACGGGGTGTATACCGTCACGGTTACCGTCGCGGATAAGGATGGAGGTACGGACACGGGGACCTTCGTGGTCACAGTCGAGAATACGTCGCCCACGGTCGACGCGGGGGGCGACGCAACGGTTCTCGAAGGCAGCCTGTTCACCGATTCCGGTTCGGTTACCGATCCCGGCGGCGATGTCTGGGAAGCCACGGTCGACTACGGCGACGGCTCTGGCAGTCAGACGCTTGTTCTCTCGCCCACAGGGTCGTTTGATCTCAACCACACCTATGCCGACGACGGCCTGTACACGGTGACCGTGACGGTCTACGACGGCGGCGGCAGCTATTCCGATTCCCTGGAGGTAACCGTTGAGAACGTTGCGCCTTCCCTCACGGTCGTGGGGGACCAAATCGTGGACGAAGGTGCGACACTGAGCCTGACGGATCTGGGCACGTTCACCGACCCCGGGTTCGGGCCGACCGAGACATTCACTTACACGATCAATTGGGGTGACGGCACAGCCACAGACGGCGGCACGGCCACGATCGACGTGGCAGGCGGTGCAGGGCAGGAGACGAGCGGTTCATTCGATGGCAGCCACGTGTATGCCGACAACGGGGTGTACTCGGTCGAGGTGACTGTCTATGACGACGACGGCGGTAGCGATGTGAAGACGTTCGTAGTGACCGTCAACAACGTGGCGCCGACGCTGGCCGTGGTCGGCGACCAGACGGTGGACGAAGGTGCGACACTGAGCCTGACGGATCTGGGCACGTTCACCGACCCCGGCTTCGGGTCAACCGAGACGTTTACCTACACCATCAACTGGGGCGACGGAACATACGCCGACGGTGGGCTGGCGACGATCGACGTGGCAGGCTATGCAGGGCAGGAGACGAGCGGTTCCTTCGATGGCAGCCACGTGTATGCCGACAACGGCGTCTACACGGTCGAGGTGACTGTCTACGACGACGAGGGTGGCAGCGATGTGAAGACGTTCGTAGTGACCGTCAACAACGTGGCCCCAACGCTGGCCGTGGTCGGCGACCAGACCGTCGACGAAGGTGCGACGCTGAGCCTGACGGATCTGGGCACGTTCACCGACCCCGGCTTCGGGCCAACCGAGACGTTTACCTACACGATCAATTGGGGCGACGGAACATACGTCGACGGTGGGCTGGCAACGATCGACATGGCAGGCGGTGCAGGCCAGGAAACGATCGGTTCGTTCGACGGCAGCCACGTGTATGCCGACAACGGGGTGTACACGGTCGAGGTGACTGTCTATGACGACGACGGCGGCAGCGATGTGAAGACGTTCGTAGTGACCGTCAACAACGTGGCCCCAACGCTGGCCGTGGTCGGCGACCAGACCGTCGACGAAGGTGCGACACTGAGCCTGACGGATCTGGGCACGTTCACCGACCCCGGCTTCGGGGCAACCGAGACGTTTACCTACACGATCAACTGGGGCGACGGAACATACGCCGACGGTGGGCTGGCGACGATCGACGTGGCAGGCGGTGCAGGCCAGGAAACGGTCGGTTCCTTCGACGGCAGCCACGTGTATGCCGACAACGGGGTGTACACGGTTGAGGTGACTGTCTATGACGACGACGGCGGCAGCGATGTGAAGACGTTCGAGGTGACCGTCAACAACGTCGTGCCAAGTGTCGTTGGGGTAACGGGGAGCGAGTGGGTTGACGAGGGGGCGGCCTTTTCGCTCGCCGACCTTGGCTGGTCGATTGCGGATCCCGGTTTCGACAACCCGAGCGGTGGAACGACGGAGACCTTCACCTCCACGTACACGATCGACTGGGACGACGGCACCGCGCCGGAGACAGGGGCAATTGTCAATCGAGTGTCGGGCTCGCCGGGCGTGGCGACGGTGGCCGAGTTCGAAGAAATCGACCACACCTACGCGGACAACGGAGTTTTCACCGTTTCCATTACGTTTGGCGACGACGACAGTCCACCCGTCACCTACACGTTCCAGATCACGGTGGGCAACGTGGTGCCGACGGTCACGCCGGCGGACGATCAAACGGTGGAGGAGGGGGCCCTCCTCTCCGTTGTCGACATCGCCACGTTTACCGATCCGGGCTTCGACAATCCGGACTGCTCCAGCGGCGCCACGTGCGAGACTTTCAGCTACGAGATCAACTGGGGAGACGGGACGGCTATCGACACGGGCGAGGCCACGATCGATGTTCCCGGCTCGGTGGGAACGGACACGAGCGGCTCCTTTGACGGGAGCCACGTGTATGCCGACAACGGGATTTACACGGTAACTCTCACCGTGATCGATGACGACGAGGGAACCACCTCGGCCACGATGCAGGTCACGGTCTTGAACGTCGACCCCACGATCCTCACGTACGACGACAACGACGTGAACTCCCTGGGCCAGGTAACTGTCGAGGGAGACTTCTCGGATCCCGGATACGACAATCCCCTGAACCCCTTGTCGCCTCCCGACGGGAGCGTCGAATCGTTCACGGTCGTGATCGACTGGGCCGATGGAACGAGCGACACGCTTGTTTTGGGTGGATCCACGCCGCTGTATTTCACGGCGACGCACACCTACTATGCTCCGCCGGATCCGCTGAACCCGGCAGCCGATATCCCCATCGTGGTCACGGTTATCGACGACGACGGCGGCTCGGATTCGGCCATTACGTACGCGGAGGTGCCGGGCGAGGGCGTGGAGTTCGTCTACATCGACACGACTCCGATGGTTCCTCGGCTGGTCTTTCCACGTCCGGTGCAGCTTGACGCAGGCGGCGCGGGAGGAGGGGCCTCCGATTTCTTGCTGGGCTCGGCCGAGTTCGAGTCGGCGCGGCCCGATTCAAGCGCGGCGGCCGAGAACTACCTTGTTTTGCGGACGGTTTTGCCCGACGGCAGGGAAAGTGCCGATTACCGGATGCCCGAGAATGCCCTGGACAGGTTGCCCAAGATTCTCGCTCGTTTGCCGGATAATCGCTACCGCGTTTACGAGATCCAGGCCGACGGGCCGCAACGTCTCGTTCGCGACGTGTTCGTTCGCCAGCATCGTGTCGTCGATCAGACGGATGCTTCGGAGGGCATGGAGGAGCGACCTCCGGAAGCGCAAAGCGTTCCGCGTCAAGACGAGGCTCCCCCGGCAGATGAAGGTGCGGAGACGGTGCCGGACTCTGCATGGCAGCAGTGGGAATCGCGTTATGCGGTGCCCGGTGACCAGGCGTCAGACGGAGGACAGCCGGCGAAGTCTGCGGAAACGGCGGGGTCGCTGACGACGGCGGGGTCGCCGGCGCTGGGGGTCGCGTGGCTTGTCCATCGACTTCGTGCGAATCGTGAAGAAAACGCCGAGCGAAGGAGGGAATGCTTCGCCGATTGGGAATCGTGTCGCTCAGAGCCTCGCCACGCAGGACCCGGCAAACCGCGGTAGCAGCAGATCAGGTTGATTTTTCCATGCGAATTTGTCCCCAATGCGGCGCCGAACTGACCGACCAGGCCATTCTTGCCGGCCTCTGCCGCGCATGCGGTGCGGCGTTGGAAGAGCTCGTGGATGAGTTGCAGAGCCCGGAGGGAAAGAAGACCGTTGGCAATGCCGGTGGCGACCCGATGGCGACCATTCAACTCGGGCCCCAGCAGTCGGAAGAGACGCCCGTGGATGGGTCGCGAGATACCTCGTCGGGCGATCCTGGAGCGACGGTAGACGTTCCCGCCGGTCGCGTGACGGCCCCGGACGCCGCGCTGCGAACGATGGACCTGGGCGAGGAGGACGATACCGCGTCAGGCAATCCTGGAGCAACGGTGGACGTTCCCGCTGGTCGTGTGACGGACCCGGACGCCGCGTTGCGCACGACGGACTTGGGCGAGCAGGACAGTGCGGCCGAAGCCAACAGTTCGGACCCGACGGTCACGATGGATCTCGGGGCTGGCGCTGAGCCGCAAGTTCCGGGGCATGAAACGGACCGCGACGTCAACATGCAAACCGCCGCCTTCGATGCGGATCGGGCGGACGGAACTCTCGTGCAAGACGGACAACAGACCGTTGATCTGTCTGGTGG
Source organism: Thermoguttaceae bacterium (assembly GCA_963674575.2). Lineage (GTDB taxonomy): Bacteria > Planctomycetota > Planctomycetia > Pirellulales > Thermoguttaceae > JAAYAY01. The sequence goes on along the minus strand of CAXXQT010000002.1, from coordinate 1,592,134 downwards.
CGATCCCGCCGCGGCACCGGCGAAACAAGCGGGCGTGACGGCAGCCGACTCAGGGCGAATCCGCGAGGTGTGGGCCGGGAAGATTCCCCATTCGTCCCGTTCGGGGGCGACTCTCAAGATTGATTCGACGACGACTTTGGGCACGGGCACGCTGGTCATCAAGTCGCGAAGCGTCGCGTCGCAACCTGGAAGTGTCGAGGCGAAGGCGGCCGACTACGAATTGCTGAAGCAGATCGGCCAGGGCGGCATGGGCGTGGTCTATTCGGCTCGCCAGGCGAACTTCAATCGCATGGTCGCCATCAAGATGCTGCGAGCCGATTCGACGGGGAAGAACAAGCGAAACGAGTTCGTGTCGGAGGCGGTTACGACGGGCGATCTCGACCATCCGAACATCGTGCCCGTCTACGACCTCGGCACGAATGAAGAGGGAGCCCTGTTCTACGCGATGAAGTGCGTGCAGGGCACCCCGTGGGACGACGTGATCCGCCAGAAGCCGCTGACCGAGAACCTGGAAATCCTCCTGAAAACGGCCGACGCCATCGCGTTCGCTCATGCCAACGGCGTGCTCCATCGCGACCTGAAGCCCGAGAACATCATGCTCGGGAGCTTTGGCGAGGTGCTGGTGATGGACTGGGGGCTTGCCGTACGCTTTCATGTCGAACGGGACGGGAAGATCCGGTCGTCGGGGACGAACATGGGGGGAACCCCGGCCTACATGGCGCCGGAACTGGTGCTCGGGCCCATGGAACGGATCGGTCCGGGGGCGGATATCTACCTGCTGGGCGCCATCCTGTATGAGATCGTTACGGGCCACCCGCCCCATTCCGGGGCGACGGCCATGGACTGCATCTACGCGGCCGCCGCCAACCAGATCGATTCCAGCGACGCCTCGGGCGAACTGGTCGAAGTGGCCCTCAAGGCGATGCAGACCGAGCCGAAGGATCGGTACAAGAGCGTTCTGGCTCTTCAGAAGGCGATTCGGGAGTACCAGGCCCATTCGGAAAGCATCGCCCTGCTCGACAACGCTCGCCAGCAGTTGGCGGAGGCCGAAAAGTCCGGCGACTATCAGGATTATTCGCGTGCCCTCTTCGGCTGCGAGGAGGCCTATCATCTCTGGCCGGGTAATCATGCGGCCCAGCAGGAGGCATCCCGCGTTCAACTGGCCTACGCCACCGCCGCTCGCTCCCGCGAGGACTTCGATCTGGCCGCTTCGCTCCTGGATCCGGCGATTGCCGAGCATACAGAGCTGCTTCGGGATGTGACCGAGGCGAAACGCGAACGGGAGGCAAAGGCGCGGCGTCTCAGAAACGCCAAGCGTCTTGCCGTTGCCCTGGTGGTGACCGTTCTGGCGGTTGTGACGACGGCGTACTTTGAGATTCGCAAGCAGCGCGATCTTGCGGAAGGGCAGCGCCAGCGCGCCGTGGTGGCGAGAAACGAGGAAGCCGTGGCTCGGCAAGCGGCCGAGGAGGCCCAGGCCGAAGCGATCGCCGCGCGCGACATTGCCGACCAACGCCGAATTGCCGAGGAAAAAGCGCGACGTGACGAAGAAGTGGCCAAGAAGGCTGCCGTGGCAGCCAAGGAAGAAGCGGAAACGCGGCGTCAGGAAGCTGTGGCCGCCAAGGAGGAGGCGGACCGCCAGCGGGATGCTGCCCTGGCTGCGAAGCGTGCCGAGGAATACGAGGCCTACGTCGCCCAGATCGGGCTGGCGTCCGCCAAGGTCGACGACAACGCCTTTGGCGAGGCGGAACGCCTGCTGAAGGATTGCCAAGGGAGCGAATTTCGAGGCTGGGAATGGGGACGCCTCTGGTACCTTTGCCGGCAAAGCATCGAGACTATTTCGGCGCAAGGGCCTGTCGAATCGGTGGCCTTCGGGCCCGAGGGACGCCGTGTGCTTTTCGGAAGTTGGGACGGCACGGCGCGCCTCGTCGACATCACCTCCGGGGGCAAGCCGCTCACCGTCAGCCACGGCAGCTTTGTCCACGCGGTCGCATTCGCCCACAGTGGGCGGTTGTTCGCCACCGCAGGCAACGACCGCGTCATCAGGATCTGGGACGCCTCGACCGGCAAACTCCAAAGGACTCTGGACGGCCACGAGGACGGCGTGGTGAGTGTGGCATTCTCGCACGACGATCGCTGGCTCCTGAGCAGTTCCTACGACAAGACGGCTCGGATCTGGGACGTCCAGTCGGCGACAGCGCTCGCCGTGCTTCAAGGCCACACTTGGTGGGTATGGCAAGCGGTGTTCTCTCCCGATGCATCGCAGATCGTTACGTCTGGCCAGGATGGTCGGGCGATCGTGTGGTCCGTCGTCGAGGGTGTTGACGGCGTGACGTGCAAGATGTTGACCGAGTTTTCCGGTCACGACGCTCCGGTCCACACGGCCCGCTTTTCTCCCACCGGGCTCGAGGTCGTGTCCGGCGGAGAAGACGGAAGCCTTTTGGTCTGGAAGCCGGCGGACGTTCAGCCGGTGGATCTGGCCGCGCGAATCGCGGGCTTGCCCGAACCGAAGCCGGCCTGCCGGGCCCTGGACGGCCACGATGCCACCGTCAATGACGTTGCCTACTCCGCCGACGGGCGACTGATCGCGAGTTCCGGAGACGACAACGTTCTGAAGATCTGGGACGCATCGTCCGGAAGCCTGATCAAGACGCTCCGCGGTCACGGGGGACGCGTCCGATCATGCGACTTCTCCCCGGACGGTCGGTTTCTTGTTTCCGGGGGACACGACGCCCAGGCCAAAGTCTGGTCTCTCGACGGCTATCGCGAGGTCCGTGTTCTCAAGGGACACCTTCTCCGAGGTCACTCGGACATCGTCCTTTCCGCTCGCTTCTCGCCGGACGGGAAGCAGGTGGCGACTTCCAGCCGGGATCGAACCGCGAGAACCTGGAGCACGGACTCGGGGCAACTTCTCAAGGTTCTCGATGAGGGCCACGAATTCCTGGCCACCTCCGCGATTTTCTTCCGCAGCGGGCGGCAACTCCTTACTGCCGCCGGAGACAACACGGTCCGCAAGTGGGACGCGGCCGCCGGCACACAGACGATACTCCTGCGGAACACCGGGCGCATCGGTGCCCTGGCCCTGTCGAACAACGAGAAGTGGATTGTGACCGGGGCCAGCGGAAATGCTGCCCAAGTCTTTGGGGCCGAGGATGGCACGTTGCTGCAAACGCTTGCGCCCGACCAGGAGTCCGACCGGTCGTCGGCGGTGACGGCTTTGGCCTTCTCCTCGGACGACCGTCTCCTGCTGGTGGCCGACACCGATGGGCGTTGTCGGCTTTGGCAACGGGAGAACGCGGCAGATTCCTGGAAGGAACGTGCCCTCTGGCACAACCATAGTCGACGAATCACGTCCGCGGCCTTCCTGCCCGACGGCAAGCGTGTTCTGACCGCCAGTCTCGACAGGAGCGTAGCTCAGTGGGATGTTGCGACGGGTAAGGAATGGAAGGAGGGCATCCTCAAGCATCCCAAGGGCGTCACCTCGCTGGCGACCCTGCGCGACGGCACGCAGGCCCTGACGACCTGCGAAGACGGCAAACTGCGGCTCTGGGACCTGGAGAAGGCGGTTGTTCTTGCGGAAATGGCCGGCAGCGACGACGCCCTCCATTTCGTGGACGTTTCGCCCAAGGGCGACCGTGCTCTGACGACCAATTCGGTGACCCGAAAGGTCCGTCTCTGGGACCTGAACTCCCGACAAGAGATCTTTGATCCGAAGCGCCCGGGCCAGGCCGCTCTCGATTTCAGCCGGCTGGGCGGCCTCGTTTGGACCTCCATCTTCACTCCCGACGGTTCCAGGATTCTGTCCGTCGGCGGCAACGACGCCCGAATCTGGCAGTTGGGTTCGGACGAGCCCTCCATGAGTTTCAGCCCCCACGGCGCCGTCGCGTCTGCCGACTATTCGCCCGACGGCCGGTTCATCGTAACCGCAAGCTGGGACAGTTCGGCGAAAATCTGGGACGTCCAGTCGGGCGCCCCCTTGCGCAAATTGGTGGGCGGTCACGAAGGCTACGTGAACAGTGCGGTCTTCTCCCCTGGCGGCAAGACGATTCTCACTGCCGCCGAGGACGGAACTGCCCGATTCTGGGATGCGGCGAGCGGAGAGCTCGATCCTCGTTCGCTCAAGGGACACCAGGCCGGGATCCGCCGGGCTGCCTTCTCGGCCGATGGCCGCCTCATCGTGACCGCTTCCGACGACCAGACGGCACGGATCTGGGACGCGGCGACGAAGACCACGGTCCGAACGCTGGAAGGTCATCAATGGCCCGTCCTCGATGCCACCTTCAGCGCCGATAGCCAGAGGGTCGTTACGGGCAGCGAAGACAATCGAGCCCATCTCTACCGTGTGGAGACGGGGGAACTGCTCCAACGGCTCGAAGGGCACACGGCCGCGGTTACCTCGGTGGCTTTTTCCCCAGACGGTCTGCGTGTACTCACGGGCAGTCGCGATCACACCGTCAAACTCTGGGACGCCCACTCGGGGAAGGAGCTCCTGACCCTTCGCGGACATGACGAGGAGGTGACCAGCGTGGCATTCGCCCCCGACGGTCTCTCCGCCCTGAGCGCGAGCCGCGATGGAACCGCCATCCTCTGGCTGGCTGCGGAGTGGGAGTGACCCTGGGGCAATCAATGCGATCAGCCGATGCGAGACTGCGGACAACCACGTGCCTGCGGCATGGAAATCGGGAATCTAACTAGGGGCCTTCGCATCCCGAGGGACGCCGAGTCGGCCAGAGGAATTCTCTCCACGGCGCGTACTCCTTGGCATGATAGGTGGGGTTGTCTCGATACATTCCCACCTGCCGGAGCCATTGGAATAACCAGAAGCGATAGGCGGCTCGTCCGTACTCGTCGTTCCCATGGTCAGAAACTCGTTAACTCTCAATAGATTACATCACCGGGGCGTTCCTAGGTGGTGGTTTCCAGTGCCCCAAAGGTGTGAGAAAACATGCATGAAGCGGTGATGTGGGAGCACAGTTATGACGATCAACGGTCCTGGATGCATTTTTCGCCCTTGTTCGTACTTGTCAGCCGGTGAGATTCCCATGCCCAGAACCAATCTCCGAATCCTAGCGGTAATGGCGATCGTATCGATTCTGTCGCTTGGATGGGCAATGCGTGGCGATGCGGTGGAGTTCTTCATGCAGCACGGGCGGCGTTGCAACAAGAGGGCGATCGAGGCGCACGGCTACCGTACGTACGACAAGGTGCAGACTGCGCACGAGATCGCCATCGCGTCCATGGATCAGTCTGTCGAGGTCAAGCAGTACGTGCCGAGAGCAGGTTACCCGGGTGAACAAACGGAAATCTCCGTTGAACGGAAGCTCTTTCCGCTGAATGTGGAATCGATCACTGCCGGAGGGCTCAGTCTTGCGCGCGTGGGGCTGACGATCTACCGGGACGGCCGCTATGCATGCACGGGCGTTCTGTCCTTCGACGGCGGCGTGGAACGTTCTTTGCACGGGGCCAACGCGGCGGTGCTGGTCCGGGCCTATTCCGCGACACCGCAGGAGGAGGGCGATCTTCTCAACGGCCGGCTCCTTTGGGAAACGCGCCGCGAGTTCTTCGTCCGCCGCGACGAGGACTCAGCCTGTTCCCTGCTGCCGGATGCAAGGCCGAGGAAGGCGGGCATCGTCGTGCCCGTCAGAAACGACGGGACGGCCCCTCCCTCGGACCTGATCGTCCGGCATTTTGGTGAAACCACCCATTTGGAAGTTGTTCTCGAGCGTTACACGGATCGGTGAGGGCCCGATATTCGGCAAGGAGGCCGCGATGGGAAATCGTTTGTTTGCACGCACATGCTCTTTCGTGCTTCTCTTCGCCGGGGTGGCGTCGCTTTCAACCGCTGCCGGGGCCGGCGAGCCGCGTGTTTCGGGCTTGAATCAACTCGTGGTTCTGCAACCTGATGCCCACGAACGGGGACTGCCCGCCGTGCAACTGAAATCGGATGGGAACGGTGCACTCGAAGTCGACATTCCCGCCACCGTCCACGTTCATCGGTTCTACTACGACGGCGACAAGGAATACCAGGGGCCCATTCTTCAGGGCGGGCCGACCGTGGTCGTTGCCAACCATCCGAAGACGGGTGACCGGAAATATGTCGACGTGACCCTGCCTGCCGGGGCGCCGGTGATTGCCTATTGCAAGTCGGCCATCACCTACATCTACCCGGATCGCCGTGTCTCAATCTGCTTTTCGTCCTGGAATCCGGAAAAGATGACCGTCAAGTATCATTCCGGGCAGGGAGGCCTACGGAAAGCAGGCCAGACGGTCGCCGGCATGCACGAGAAGACGAAAGAGGCCTGGAGTCGCTCGCCCACCGTGCAGTCGCTCGCCGACGCCACACGAGGCGGAGGCGAATTGCTTGTGGGGGCGAAGAACTCCGTCGACTCGGCCACCGCGGGCGTCCTCGACAAGATCAGGTCGCTCGGCGCCATGATCCCGGGCGTATCGACCTTGCGCGGCGCCGCGGCGGACAACGCCGCTCAGGGTTATCAAGCGCACGTCCGAGGATTCCAGCGGGCTGCCGACGTTTCGGCGCCGGCGTTTGTGGAAACCAATCGCTGAAAACGAGGACGTGCGAACGGCGCGTCGTGGTCGCACGCGTTCACCAACCGGAAACTGCATCGCCCCCCAAGGGGCCATCCGTCGCAATTCAATTGCTCACAGGGATTCAAGGATGAAGGACTCCAATACACGAATTTACGAGACCGGGCGAATGCGTTCCGGAGGGATCCTCGCGATGGCGTTGGTGGGAATTGGCATCTACGCCTTTGCGTCCGGCGTGGTGGGCGACCGCCAGGGCGAGAGTCAACGTCAGCAAAGCAACACGGGAGGGAACGGGATATCGCTGCGGCGATTCCACGATCCCAACGTGACGGTCGCGAGTTTCCTCTCGGAGGGAGACGAGACGCCTGCATCTCCCGTCGAACTCGTATTGGCAAAGGCCAGCGGGGGGCCAGCGGACCTGGAGAACATCAACTTCGACCAGTTCAATGACACGTTTAAACTGACTTTGACACCCAAGACCGAGGCCGACAAGACGCAAATAGCCGATAGGGGGGTCCTCAGACTCACCGCCAACGGCGCGGATGTTCCTCTCGCGAACAACTACTCCGCGGCCACCGGAGTCGTTACGATTGAGTCCAACGCACTGGAGTCACTGAAAGACACCGGGCTCCAGCAGCTCAGCGCCAAGTGGATCGTCGACGGGAAGGTCGTTGGCGAGACGCGGACCCCGCTTAAGATCAAGATCGACACCCGCGGGCCGATTCTCGACAGCGTCCACCTGATCGGCGACCCCGATCTCGGTTCGACGCTCGTGCTTCGTTTCGACGACGATGACCTGAACGAGAGCATTGCAAGAACGGGCAACTGTTTCATTCTGGCACGCGGTAATAGCGACGGGCTTTTCGGCGACGCGAAGCCTCCCGTTGGCCAGAATGTCGTTGTCGATGGAAAGGAGGTGCGGATCTACCTCGGGCAACTGAAAACGGCGACTTACCGAATCACCGTCGTCGGTGCTCAAGCAACGGCGACTGACCCCTATGTGGTGTTGCAAGACAAGGCAGGAAACAGTGCCGGGGGAGGCAACGACCAGTACCGCCAGTTCTCCTCGTATCCCGCGCCGAGGACGGGGCCGCGTGTCGATTTTCCCGAATACCTGCCGGCCCCCGAGCCCCGGGATGAACGTCATTTCAATCCGTCCGACCATGTGGAGACGCGAGTCGTTCGGCTCTACTATTTCCGAGACGCCCACCGCGTGGCGCAGCTTGTGAATCGCGACGTCGAATCGTACAACCGAGCGGCGGTTGAGCAAGCTCGCCGCCGCGCCGAGAGGGCGCGCACCAAGGCCGACGATTTGACGGACCAACGGCGCCACAGCGAGCGCGAAGCGGTCTTCGCCGCCGAGGAACTGCGGCGCAAAGAGAGCCAATTGGCCGAGGCACGGCAAGCCCTTCAGGAAAATGCCTACCGACAGCAGAAGTTGCCGGGCGAGATTGAAGCGACCAAGATCAGCATCGAAGAGGTGGATCGCCGGATTCAGTCTTCTAACGATACTCTTGAGGACATCAACGACAGGCTTGATAAACTCAAAGCCACTGATGGATCAGGCGATGCCGCAGAAGGCAACGGTGCGTTGCGACTCCTGCCGCCCGTTGATTCTACGGTTCAGGCTGTAGGTCAGGGCGTTCCGAGAAGTAGCCCATACCGTTACCAGCCCGCGTCCTTGAACGCCACGGAAAATGACACCAACGATGCCGAAGTGGCAAGATTGACGAAACAAAAGCAGGAGGAGGAGAACACCCTCTACAAACTAAAAGTGGGCAAGGCCGAATTGGAGGCGAAGCAGGACCGGCTCGAACAGGAACAAACGAACCTCGGCAGCTCCAAGCTTGCCGACGATATCAGCACGCTCGAAGGCGATGTGGCGGCCCTTCGAACCGCTGCCGCCAGGGCGCAGGAAGACGCCCTCCAACTCGAGGCCAAGGAAGATCGGGCGAGGGAGGACCAATTCCGCCAGGAGGTGGGGGCCGCCCATGAGGATCCGGACACCTACGCCCCGGGCGATCTCGATTCGGTCGATCCCGTGGCGCGGGTGTCGGTTTCCGTGATTGGCGAAGGAGTGATCCAGCTTCGCGGCCCGCGAAAAGGGATCGACAAGATCCGCACCATGATTAACCAGATCGACAGTCCCCTGGGCCAGGTCAAGGTCGACATCGTGACCGTCCAACTCAACGGCGAGCGGGGCGAGCGGATGGAGAAGCCGGTGGGCCTGGTGGACGCCCACCTGGGCCTGGGCAGGTTCCTGACCGCCCAGTCGCTCATGCTTCTCCGCAAGGCCATTCACATGGAGGCCACCCGGATTGCCTCGGAGTCGTGCGGGGGCGGCCACTACCAGGTCGATCGCGACTTGAAATACCTGTATGGCTTCTACGGGCGCGATTTCATCGACGAACTCTACGAAATGGATTCGGAGTTCCTGCGCACGGAGAACAAGCTTCTCTCCCTCCACTCGATGGACACGATCAGCCTGCACCGGGCGTTGTTCACGCTCGCGCTTGCGAAGAACGAGGTGCGGCAGCGGATCCTGGCGAACTTCATGCAGTTGATCAAGTGCGAGCTCCCCCAGGCGGAGTTCGAGTATCGCTGTTCGGCCGAAATTTGCCCCCACAAGACCGAGAAGTTCATTCCGCCCTGGAATCGGACGCATCTTCCCCACCACGACACGCCTCATCTCGATTGTGAAACGCTCGAAGGCGTTCAACGCAACGCGATGCAGCGTTACCACTTCCGCAACTTGCGGAGTTTCTTCGACCTGCCCGAATACTGCGTCGACACGATGAACCCGGCCCAACGCGAGTTCATTCGGCTGGCGCAGATTTACAAGGCGCGGTTGGTGACGGAACTGGAACTCAAGCAACGCGTGATCGAACGGGGGCTGGTGGAGGACGATCGGGAAAGGGATTTTGATGATGAGGAACTGGCGAGGACGGCGTTGCGAGGGAAGGTTCTGAAAGTCACCGAGAAAGTCCAGCAAGAGCGATTCAGCGCAAGCCAAGCCATGTCCAAGGCAAGGGCGGCATTGCAGGCGGCACTGATCAAGGCTCAGGAGGGGAACAGAAATTCGCGTTTCCAGACGGACAAGGTCGTGGAGCGCGTTTGCACGATGGAGAGGGACGTCAACCAGTTGCTTCGCCAAACAACCGGCGCGACACTCAGTGAATCGCAACCCGGGCGGCCCATGAACGTGATAGAAAACAACAAGGCCCTTGATGAGATTCTCTACGGGGACGAAGCCCGTTCCGGTGCAGTGGCCGATGCCCTGTCCGAGTATGCTGCTGGTGCGGGAAAAGACGTTGAGCAGTTGGGAAGTATCGTGGATGAAGTCTGGAAGACGTCGCCGCATACAGAGAGACTTGCAGCGATTCACGACGCGCTTCTTGAGGCGTTGAACGAGCTTCGGCAGGCCTCCGATAGCATCAAGGCGGCGAAACGCGAGGGCGCCAGAGAGGTGGCGATTGAGACGCCTTCGTATTACAGTAGCATCGCACGAGTCAGCAATCTCCTGCTCTACGGAGAAAAGGACCTGGGCTCCGTCAGCTATTTTGAGCAGAGTGCAGAGGACTGGCTAACGCTGAATCGTCTGTTCAGCGAATTTGTGGCGGCATCGGACATCCGCACATTCGAGTGGGCGAAGGTGGTAACGACATACGAGAACCTGTGTCGATTTCTGAATTCAAATTCGTCTGGCCTTGGCGATCTCGTTCAGGAGGCAGGAAAGGTCTATGCTGCTGGACAGAGCTATTATCTCGCAGACGCGGACCGCGACAACGTGACATACTTTCTCGAACGAACTCGTGCGGACCTGGATCGAAACAAGTTGCTGGAGCACTTGATTGACGAGCAGCAGGAGAAATACATCGATCTGCTCGAAGGCACCCGGGCGCACATTGCGTCGCTGGACAACTATCTCAAACGACTCTCGGTGGCCATGGAGGACGATTTCAAAATCCAGTTCTACGAACCGGCGTTCGTACGGGTGCGCGAAGCGGCCCGAACCTGGGACGTGACGCTTGGCGTCGTGGAGCGGACGTCGATCCTCACGAACAACCGCCAGTTCGCCAAGGTGATGCCCCAAGCGACCATGGAGTTCGACCTTCCCAAGCGCGAGATTGCCATCAAGGAAGCTATGGAAGGGGCTAAGGCATTGACTCAGGATATGGGGGCCCTGCTGCAGGATCCGACCTTCCTGGCCACGTTCAGCATGATGGGCGGCGGCCTGCCCGCCACCAAGGTGCAGGACGTGCTGCCCACGCTGCCGAGCGGCACGGACGAGCAGAACATGGGACTGACGCAGCAGGGCCAGCCCGAGTTGGGCGCCGCCCTCCAGGCCCTGGTTCCCGACCCCGCCATCTACAAGTTCGAGACTGGCACGGGCTACGAGATCCGCCCGGTGATACAGCCCGACGGAAACTCGATTGTGTATGACTTCAACTACATGTACACGACCAATATCCGAGAACCGGTCCGCGCCGACGAGAAGCACCTGGGCCGGGTCAAACGCCATTTCATCAACACCCAGGTCCAAACCTCTAGTTTCGAAATGCGCGAGGTCAGTCGTTATCAGGTGGCCCTCAAGGCGGCGCGGACCTCCAAGGGGGTGCCCTTGTTCGAGGACATTCCCCTCGTAGGAGCCGCCTTCCGCCCGGCCCCCAGCGACCAGTCGTCGATCCAGGAGAACATCATCCTTGCCCATTCGGTCGTGTATCCCACCGTCTTCGACTTGATGGGGCTCCGGTGGGCTCCGAGCGTGGTCGATCTGGATCACGTTTCCCTTCGCAACAGCGACCACGTGGTGAGGGGGCGTTACGAGGCGATCACGAATTCCGTGTTTGAAACGACGACGAAGCGGGTCGACGAGATGTTGGACATCGAATACAACTCGCCGAGGTACTACCGCCCGGACTTGTATCACCGGCAGACGCAGCCGTCGCCGTATCATCCAAACGGATACATTGCAGAGCCGGTCGAGAAGATCACCGATCCGACGGGCGGGAACTTCGTGATTCCCGACCGGAGGCCGGCGGAATTTCAGCAGCCGCCCTATGATCCGAGAGTCCGGACGCCCGTGCGGTTCGATACGGTTCCTTATGACGCTTCGACCGTCCCAAGAGGTGCTTCTGGCCTTCGGGGCGGAGTGGATCGCGACGTGGCGGAATCGCAGGTTCGCGTCCTCGCGTTGCCCCGGATAGAAAGCGACTCCAGCATAGAGACACAACTGAGCAAATGATGGATGACCGGCTCGAAGGCATCACGCATGCTAGCCGGAATATGCCGCGATGAGCACGCCAGCCGCACACAATCTCGGTCAAACAGTCGACTATGCGTTGTACAAGTGGTCTGAAAGTGTCACACGGAACGGCCCCTGTTCGATTCTGGCCAAGTCCCAGTAATACCGCATTATGATGACGGCGCACTCGTAGTCGGCCTTTTCGGGGAACTTCGACTTGAGGCGGTTGCGCACGGAACCACGCGATTTGGCTGAAACTCTGACGTGGTTCCGCATGATCGTCTTGACCCTTTGATTCGTCACGCCATTGCAGGAATCGCCGCTCATTTGCTCATCTCCTTCCTAGGTCAGTGCTATGGGAACGGTGTGCATGAGTTACTCGTGCGTTCCTGTCACTAATCCCTGGCATCTTCCAGCGCGATCGGAATCGAGTTACTGAGCGCGATTGCGGGCCCGTTCACGAACTGCACGTAGGCCGCAAGCTCGAGGCTGTCCGGACGGTCGAGCACGGAGATCACATCCTTGTGTGCGTTGTCCTTGTTGCTCAGGATCCGCTCGATCGTTGTTCGGAAAGAGGAGTTTACGGCAAAAGGGATGTCTACAGCAAGTTGCGACTTGCCCGCTTGGCGTACGAACGTAACCGCTTGCGGTGCCGGAATCTGATATTCGCGAGTAACGGGTCCACTTCCGCCCTGTGCCGCCTTGCCCTTCCAGCGGAGAAGGAAGAAGACGTTCCCCTTGATGTCCTTGGGCAATCGATCCTCCGGATAGCTGAACGTGTGCAGCAGGCGAATATGCGGACCGCTGAGACCTTCGATCCCCAGAAGATCATCCGTCTGTCCGGTACCGCGGGCAAACTGAAACTGGCTCATCACGCCGCCTTCTCCCTCGTATTTCACGAAGGCCGTAAGTTGGGGACAAAGGGCGAAGGAAATCTGATTCTCCTGCGCGGCGGCTTCCGGCTCGACCTTTTCGGGGGGGACGTCGGGAACCACGGAAGGCTCCGATGCCCCGAGAACGACCACGACCTCCGCATCCGGCTTGTCGGGCTTGATGAAGTCCGTTGTCTCAAAGCGAATCTCGTAGTCGCCGACCGACATCTCGTCGGGATTCGATGACACGATCCGCCGAATCGTTGCCGCGAACTTCGGCTTTCCATCTGCCCCGAGTTCCTGGCTGGCCGCCGTGACGTGCACGGTGACGGGGGAACCGTCCGGCAACTGCACGATGCTGAAATACCGACGATTCTGCGAGGAGTGGTCCCGATAAGTTGTCGATCCCACTCGGACCAGCACGTCCGCATCACACAATCCAGGCTCCGGCGGGAGAATCACGCGGAGATTTGCCATGCCATTACCGGGGAGTTGGACCTGCGGCGCATCGCCAAGAGATTCCGACGCTTGACCCGGCATGGGAATCGACAACGAAAACGCCGACTTGAGTTCGATCTTGTCGCCGCCGGGGGCCGCGACTGCTGTAGTCCCGAATGTCAGAAGGATGCCCATGCACCAGAGCAAAGTCGAGCATTCAGGATGCATTGACGTCAACCGGTTCAGCTTCGTTCTCATGGCTGCCTCCGAAGATAGAGGTGAGTGGATGTCGCCCGTCAAGAATCTCCCCGCTGGAATGGGCCTTCCACTGACTGAAAGCGGACAGGGCTGCATCGGCAATGATAGACAAAGAACACACCCTGGTCAAATAACCAGCATGGGGTACATACAGAGAGCCGAGCGGGCTTAACGGCACTTGGAGTGCCCCCCAATTTCTGATAGGGGTAGCCCTGGCAGCACGAACACGCGAGTACAGAGATAGCTACAGAGAATATGGCAATTCGTCGCCCCCCCACCGCAGGCAGAAGCTGAGGGCTGGGCCGCCTACAAATCCCGCCGACAGAAAACCGCCGTTGCCAGGCCGATCGACAGAAGGGTTGGAATGCCGTAGCCCAACGCGACCTTCCACAAGGTGACGTCGGCATAGTCTTCCGGGCGGAAGAACTTGCCGTCCTTCTTCGGTTGGGAAGAATTTCCTGCAAAATAGTTGTCCGAACTGCCCGACAGCCATCCGCCCATGTTTCCCAAGTAGTCTACGAAATCATCGGTTTGGGCGGCCGTTTCGTCCCAGTTCTGGGTCAACATCGCGGGCATCGCCTGGTTCAAACTGATCGGGGAGAGTTCTTCCAACTTGAACGTTGCCAAGACGGTTGCCGAAATGAACCAGCCGATCGCCAGCAAGGCCACGGCCACCATCTGACGCCGCAGCGCCGTGCCCAGGAAGAACGCGAGCGAGACTTCCAGTGCCAGGACAAGGCAAACCACCAGCAGGGCCGCCAGGATCCCGTAGGTCGTGACGGGATCTGCGGGTGTTGGTCGGTCTGCGAATGCAACGAGGAGGATGGCCGGCACGACGACGACCAGGAACGAGCCCAGGACGGTAACGATTCGAGCGGCCCAAGAGGCCAGTAGATACTCGTATCGTGTCACGGGGCGGCTCAGGATTCCGTCGGAAAGGGATTCCGCTCGAGCCCCGGCCACGGGGCCGACTCCGAGCATGAAAACCACGAAGAACCATGGTGCGACCAGATAGGGGAACAGCAGAACGGAGATCAGGGTCGAGTCGTCGCAGAGCCTCCATTGGGTGGCCAGCAGGAACAGAGTGGTCAACCCGCTGAGAAGCAGCCATAGGCGAACCAGCCAGCTTGATGCGAGCGAACCAAGATCGTGACGGAAGATCGCCCATCCCGGCATGATTCGTGCTTTGATGTCCATGCCCATTCTCACTCTTCAAGGCTGCTGTTTGGAGGCGGAGTGGATTCCAGGGGACTTTCGCCGAGATCGAAGCGTTGAAAGCCGTGCGATTCATCCTCTTCGAGCAATTGGAGGTAGGCGTTCTCCGTTTCATTGCGGCCTGAGTGGATCGCAAGAAGCGGCAGGTTCGCCTCAGAGACCTTTGCGAGAACATCGGAAAGCGCCGCCGCTCGATCTCGTCCCGGAGCGAGCTGCACACAAATCGTCTGCCCGGTCACGCGAGCCGCCGCCACCGATTCGATTTCCGTGATTCGTCCCGTGAGTTGTTGGAGCGGCGCCGTGTCGGCTTCGACCTCGAGCGTGAATTCTTCGCGTCGGAGTCGCCGCTTCATGTCGCGCATGGGGCCCGAGAAAATCATCCGTCCCTCGTGCATGACGCCCACGTGATCGCAGATCTCGTCGATATCGCCGAGAATGTGCGTTGCCACGACCACCGTTCGGGTCTTGCCGAGTTCGCGAATCAGGTCGAGAGAGAATCGTCTTGCGGCCGGATCGAGTCCGGCGGTCGGCTCATCCCAGATGAGCAAGGGCGGGTCGCCGACCAGGGACGCTGCGATTCCCAGGCGTGTTGCCATGCCTGTGGAGAAATCCTTGATCTTCTGTCCCGTTGCGCTGAGCAGGCCAACGGCGCGGATCAGGGAGGCGATCCGCGGTTTGCGAGTTTCGCGGGGCAGCCCGCAGAGTTGGCCGACCAGATCCAGATAATCCACCGGGCGCAGGTGGCCCGGCAACTGGGGATTGGTCGGTAGATAGCCGATCGAGCGCCGCACCTCCACGGCGTTTGGGCCACAGTCCCGTCCGAAAACGCTGGCCCGGCCGGCCGTGGGACGCTGCAAGCCGAGCAGGAGCCGCAAGGTTGTCGTCTTTCCCGCCCCGTTGGGGCCCAGCAGTCCGAAGATCGCCCCTTGGGGCACCAGCAGGTTCATGTCGTTCACGGCAATCAGGCGATTGCCGAAGACCTTCGTCAACCGGTCCGTTTGAATCGCGGCGTCCACATTCCCATCTCCAAGGACATGACAGGCCGAACACAAGGAGGCCATATCGAGTATTCGTCGCTCTTCGCCCGATCTTAGGGGCTATGGCAAGAATTTCAGAGAAACTGTCGCTCGAGGGAACCGGCACGATTGTCTCCGAAAGGCCTCCCGTTGTCCACTGCTCTGCAGGTCAATAGCCGGGTCTGCCGAGGACCGCCAGAAGGCACAGGAGCAGGACGACCCCCGTCAGAAGGCACGTCCAAGCTCCGAAGCGATCCGTCCAACCGCATGGCGGACGATCGAGATCTCCAAACGATCGGGCTGCCAGGATCATCGTCGCGTTCAGCAAGCAGCCGATCTCGACGAGAGCAAGCGTGATTCCCCAGAGGATGTAGAAGAGCGCCCTGATCTCCTTCGGGCTGGGAAAGAGCTGCGCAATCCAATGAAGAGCCCAGATCCCGAACAGGGCGACGCCGCAGAGCACAACCGGGCTGATCCAGAGCCATTCGCCGGCACTTGGAAACGATCGACGCCCACGAACCAACCAGTGCGATCCCAAGACGATCGGGCCGGAGAAGACGTTGCCCAACATAAGCGTGGCGGCAAGGACCACCAACGTTCCCTCGTCGAACGTGTGGAAGGCCAGGCGACGGTAGGGGGACAGGACCACGGAGAATGCCAGCGCGTATCCTGCCTGCAAGAGCAGCGCGTCTAACACCGTGAACCGCTGCCATGGTCTGGTTTGTTGGTTCGGAAGCGAAGTTGCCATACCAAATGACTCCTTCCCCCATTCTACGGGGCAGCACACCCATTTGCCGACCCCGCTTTTCTAATCCGACCTGATCGCTTATCATTCGACCAACTACTCCAACATGGGGGACGGGATATGATGCTTTATATCGTGCGCCACGCCTGGGCGAGCTACTTTGGTGATCCGCAATGGCCCGATGACACCCTGCGCCCCCTGACGGAAAAGGGAAAAGCTCGCTTTTCCAAGGTCGTCCCGCTCCTGGCCGAGCGAGGATTCTCCCCCCAAGTTATTGCCACCAGCCCCTACATTCGGTGCCGCGAAACGGCCGACCTCATCGCGCAACTCTTGCCTTCACGTCCCGACGTTACCGCCCTCGATGACCTGGCCCCTGGCGGCGATCCTGACGGTCTTCTGCGGTGGATCAACTCCCAGCTTACCGAGTTTAGCCAGGTTGCCGTAGTGGGGCATGCCCCCGACGTCGGCTATTTTGCCGCCGCGTTGGTCGGGAACGACGAAGACTGGATTCGTTTCGCGAAGGGGGCCGTGGCCGCCATCGAATTTCAAGAGTCCGTGGCGCCTGGCGAAGGCGAACTGCAATGGCTCAACACGGCCAAGACGCTGGGTTGCTGAAGCCGAGTAGCCGGGCTCTTGAATTGACCACCTCATACCCGGGCAGCCTTTCCGCAGAAGTAGCGGAGGTAGCCCGGCTCTTCTTCTCAATTGCCAACGACCTCAAAAGCCCAGCTGCAGATCACCCGTTTGCCGTCGCTGCAACGTTTCCTCGGAAATCGACGGTAGCAGCCGAGCTGCTGCCGAGTAGCCGGGCTCTTGAATTGACCACCTCATACCCGGGCAGCCTTTCCGCAGAAGTAGCGGAGGTAGCCCGGCTCTTCTTCTCAATTGTCAACGACCTCAAAAGCCCGGCTGCAGATCACCCGTTTGCCGTCGCTGCAACGTTTCCTCGGAAATCGACGGTAGCAGCCGGGCTGAAGCGGAATAGCCTCCTCTCCGCGATCATTCAGATGTGCTCACAGGGTTCTGATCCCGATAAAGTTGCACGTCCGGCTGGTACTGAAACGAGTCCAGGAGCGTGATCAGGATGAACACGGCCACGAAGACCAGGGCGGTCAGAAATGCCAGCCCATTGATCGGCTGGTCGTAGCGAAGGTGCATGAAGTAGAGGGCTACCAGGGTGGCCTTCACGGTCGCAATCCCCATCGCAATGGGCAGGTTGAACCATCCCAGGTTGACCCACGTGGCAGCTACCGTGAGGAACGTGAGCACCATCAACGTGGCGAACACGCCCAGAAGCACCGGAAGGGGCATGACGTGAGCGATCTCGTGTTCGTCGTGGGCAGACGCGGCGTCGGGTTCGGCCATCGTGCGTCCCTCAATGAATCAGGTACAGGAGGGGAAACAAGTAGATCCAAATGAGATCGACCAGGTGCCAGTAGAGCCCCACGTAGTCGACCGGGCCGAAGTAGTTGCGGTGGAAGTGCCCCTTTCTCGCACGGTTCAGCACCCATCCGATGGCAATCATTCCCGCAATTACGTGGATGCCATGCAGCCCCGTCATCAGGAAATAGATGCTGAAAAACAAGCCCACGTTCTTCGGGGCTTCGTCGTGGTCTCCCGCTGTCACTTCCGCCGCGTCGCCGCCTGCATGGGTCTCATGCCCTTGTCCCTCGTGAGATTGAGGATTGTAGCGGCTGGCCCAGAGCAGGCCTTCGTGCCACTTGTGCTGATACTCAATCGACTTCACGCCCAGAAAGACGAACCCACAGAGCAAGGTGATCGAGAGCAGCACGACCAGAGCTCGCTGCTGTTCGAGTTGGGCCGCTCGGACCGCCCAGGCCATCGTCAGGCTGCTGAAGATGAGTACGGCCGTGTTGAGGGCGCCGAGATTCTTGTCGAGGTACTGGTGGGCGTAGACGAAGATTTCCGGATGATTGCCTCGATACACCACGTAGGCGCAGAACAGCCCGCTGAACAGCAGGATTTCCGTCACCAGGAAGATCCACATGCCGATCTTCCCCGCGTTGAATTGCTGCCGGGGCGTGTCGAAGTGGTGCGCCAAGTCCTTGGAGGAAACCATAGTAAAGGGGGGAGATGCTGGGGGTTAAAATCCGAAACTCGAATAACGAAATCCGAAACAAATTCAAAAAGCGAAAGAAGAAAGGCTCAAAACTTGGTTCCGCGACGTCCCTTACGAAGCATTCGACATTCGTCATTCGACATTGGGAATTCGATGGTAGCAGTGCTTTTCTGCGTCGTATTTGATGGGGTCGTAGTCGTAGGGGTCGGAGACGGTGGGTGTTTCGGCAAAGTTTTCTTTGGGGGGCGGACTGCTGCACTCCCATTCGAGGGTGGCGCTGCCCCAGGGATTGGCCGGGGCCCGGGCGCCTTTGAAAAGCGAATAGAGCAGGTAAAGGAGCACGCCCAGCAGGGCCATTCCCATGAGGAACGACCCCATCGTCGACAGGAAGTGGAAGATCTCGAATTTGGCGGGGTAGTCGTGATAGCGGCGCGGCATCCCGCGACTGCCCATGACGAACTGGGGGAAGAAGGTCAGGTTGAAGCCGAAGAAGACAGCCACGGCGCACAGGCGGCCCCAGAACTCGTTGTACATGCGTCCCGTCATCTTGGGCCACCAGTAGTGGAGGCCTGCCAGGAATGCGATCAGCGTACCTCCCATCATCGTGTAGTGGAAATGGGCGACCACGAAGTAGGTGTCGTGCAACTGGACGTCGGTCGAAAGCGTGGCCAGGAACAATCCCGTCAGCCCGCCGATGCCGAACAGGAGAATAAACGACAGGGAATAGACCATGGGCGTGTCCAGCGCGATCGACCCCTTGTACATCGTGGCCAGCCAGTTGAACACCTTGATGGCCGAGGGGATCGAAACACTGAACGTGAGCAGGCTGAAGATCGTGGCGGCCAATTGGGACTGGCTGCTGACGAACATGTGGTGTCCCCAGACCAGGAAGCCGAACAGGGCGATGGCCACGCTGGAATAGGCAATCAGATGGTAGCCGAAGATATGCTTGCGGCTGAACGTGGGGATCACTTCGCTGATGATGCCCATGGCCGGCAGGATCATGATATAAACGGCCGGATGGGAGTAGAACCAGAAGAAGTGCTGGAAGAGGATCGGATCTCCGCCCCGGGTCGGATCGAAGATGCCGATCCCCAGCAAAATCTCTGCCGAAAGCAACAGCAGCGTGATTCCGAGAACCGGCGTGGCGAGGACCTGGATAATGGCGGTTGCGTAAAGGGCCCAGAGGAACAGGGGCATTTTGAACCAGGTCATGCCCGGTGGTCGCATCGTGTGGATCGTGGCGACGAAGTTGACCCCTGTAAAAATCGAGCTGAATCCCAGGATGAACGCTCCCATACCTGCCGTCAAAACACGGGTGTCGCTGTGCAGGGCGTAGGGCACGTAAAGGGTCCAGCCGGTATCGAGCCCTCCCGTGGTCAGGGCCAGGATGAAGAACAAGGCGCCGACGACCCAGAGGTGGTAGCTGAACAGGTTCAGGCGGGGAAACGCCACGTCCTTAGCGCCCAGCATGATGGGGAGCACGAAGTTGCCTAGGGCCGCCGGTATGCCCGGGATGATGAACAGAAACACCATCACAGCGCCGTGGAGCGTGAACAACTGGTTGTACGTGTTTTCATCAAAGAGCTGCTGCCCCGGATGGGCCAACTCGGCACGCATGAGCATGGCCATCAGGCCCCCGAGACCCAACGACGCCATGATCGAGATCAGGTACATCACGCCGATCCGCTTGTGGTCCAGCGTGAAGACCCACGAACGAATCCCATGGTCGCAGTTCAGATAGTTGACCGGCGTCCCATCGGCCGGGAGGTCTGTGATGTTGCCGTCGACTGTCGTTGCCATCGTATTCCGTGTTTGGGAAATCGGGATCCGCGGTGTGCGTTCCCTACTTGCTGAGGGATTTGAGATACTGGATCAAGGCCGTGATTTCTGCGTCGCTCAGACGCCCTTTGTAAGTGGGCATCTGGTTCTTGAAGCCCTGCCGAACCTTCGCCCCGGGCTCGAGCACCGACTGGCGGATGTAGGTTTCGTCCACCTTGGCGCTGCTGCCGTCTTCAAAACGGTGCGTCTCGCCAATGATCCCCTTGAGGGACGGGCCGACTCGGGGCGTCCCATCGGTTGAGTGACAGGAACCGCATCCGTGGATTCGGAACAACTTCTCGCCCGCCTCGACCGGCGTGGCGCTGCTGCCCAGGATGTCGCCCGCCTCGGCCAGCCAGGTGTCGAAATCGCCCGGCTCGTGGACGACCACCGAGGCAAGCATGTCGGAATGGCCCGTTCCGCAATACTCGGTGCAATACAGGTCGTACTTGCCCGTCTGCTTGGCCTGGAACCACGTCCGGGTGTACCGGCCCGGCACGACGTCCATCTTCACGCGAAAGGCCGGGATGGAAAGGCTGTGAATCACATCCTCGCTCGACATGACCAGCCGCACCGGCTCATCCACGGGCACGTGGAGGTCTGTGGACATGGTTCCGTCCGGGTAGGTGAACTGCCACGACCATTTCCTCGCCGAAACGAGGATTTCGTAGGCCTGCTCGGGCGGGGACCGCAGTTCCACGTAGCCCACAAATCCCATGTAGAACATGACGATCACGAGCCCCAGGGGGATCAGGCTCCAGACCGCTTCCAGGGTCAGGCTGTGGGTGGCAGTCTTGACGGGTTCCACGCCCGGTCGACGCCGATAACGCACCACGAAGAGCACGAGCACGGCAAAGATCAGGGCGAAGAAGAAGTAGGACAAGTACATGATGTAGTAAAACACGTTGTCGACCGCCCAGGCCGACACGGACTCGGGAGGCGGAAGCCAGAACGATCCACCGCCGGAAAGGTCCGCCAGCGGAATCCCCGCGAGGCTCGAAAAGGTGTTCACGGAAAAATCAACCATATCACTTCGCCTGAAATCCTGGGCGCCGGCATTCTAGGTTTGGGGAAGACTCTTACCTTCGGACACTGCTTCCGGATGGCGAGCCTTGCTCCACTCGCGGAGCCAATAGATCCCCAACAGTCCTCCAAGAAACATGAGCGTGAGGACGCCGCCTGCCTGCATGATCTTGACCGCGGACGGACCATAACGGCCGGCGGTTTCGTCGTACTGGAAACAGAAGAGCAGAACCTTGTCCATGGTGGTGCCGATTTTGCCCTGCGAGGCTTCCAGAAGGGCGAGCCGCACCGTCTGCGGAGGGTACTCGACCCCGTACAGGTAGCGAGACATCCGCCCGTCGGGGGTGCAGACCATCGTGACTGCCGCGTGGGCGTATTCCTTTGTCTCTGGAAGGTAGGCGTAACGGAAGCCAACCGCATCGGCCAACTTGTGGATGTTGGTGTCGCTTCCGGTTAGGCAGTGCCAGCCGTCGGCCACGTTCGGCCGCCCATAAATCGTCAGGTACTTCTCTTTGGTGGCCTCCGCGCGTTCCGGCTTCTCCTCCGGGTCGATGCTCACGGTGACCATCCGATACTGGTCTCCCAGGTTCCAATCGACACCTTGGAGTCCCTCAAATAGCCCGGTGAGTTGCAGGCTGCAAAGCATGGGGCAGTTCGAGTAGTTGAGCGTGAGAATGACCGGCGTCTTCCCGTCGAAGAGATCGCCCAGGCGGACTTTTTGCCCATTCGAATCCACGAAGGGCAGGTCCAGCGGAATCTGGACGTCCGGGTGCTCGTCCACGCCCACGTCCTGAATCTCTTCGGGGGCCGCTTCCTTGCGTTCCGCACGTACCGCAACGGTTGTGGCGAGCAGGACGAGGATTACTGCCAGCGCCTTTCCTGTTCCGAAATGTCTCATGGTCCAACCTCCTTCGGAGGTGCTCCTTGTGAGTGGGAGCCAGGCAGGTCTTTCAGAACCGACTCCATCGCCTGGTTGATCGGAATCGCGTAGACGATTCGTTGGGAACCGTCGTCCTGATCAATTGTACGGCGGGCGTATCCGGCGAGCTGAGTCTCTTGGGTGGCATGCTGAAGGTCCGCGTTAAGCCAGGGCTCGGCCACCGGCGTGCCGCTCTTGATCTGGTCGACCTCGTGTTGAATTCGAACGGCCGCCTCATCGCTGCGTGACTGCTTGACCCGCGCAGCGACCGTGAAATAGGAAACGGCCGCCGCCAGTGCCAGGACCACCGTCACCACGATGCCGAGCCCTCCGATCAGGCTGATTTGGACGGCGTTGATGTCGCTTCGATCGCTCATGGGCACTGTCGCACTTGCGTTCACAGATTTTCAAATACCAACGCCTCGCCAAGACGAGGATCCTTGACGGGCACGACGGAGATGCCTTGGGCCAAACGCAACACGCCGCCCACATAGAGGCCCCCGAGCCCGACCAGCAGGCACACGTCGATCAGACCCAAGGGGAAATGGTCCGTCGTCAACGAGGGCATCACCAGGTAGACCATGTCCAGCCAGTGAAAGACCAGCAGCCAGACACACCAGAATCCCAGCAGAACTTTCCGCCGCTTCACTTCTCGGGAGATCATGCCGAGAAAGGGAATGAACAGGTGGCCCACCAGAAGTACGACCGAGAAGACCAGCCATGCCGGCTTCTGCCGGGCCAGGTACCACGTCGTCTCCTCCGGGATGTTGGCGTACCAGATCAGCATGTACTGGGAAAAGGCGATATAGCCCCAGAACACGACGAAGCCGAAGAGGAGTTTGCCCATGTCGTGGTAATGTTCCGTGGTGATGGCCTCGGTCGCGTACCCGGCCCGTTGCGCGAACATCGCCGCCAGGATCACGGCGGCGAGGCCTCCCACCGTGGCGCCGCTGTAGTAATAGACGCCGTAGATCGAACTGAACCAATCCGGCTGGAGCGACATGAGCCAGTCGAACGATGCGAAGGTCGTCGTCAGGGCGAACAGCAGAATGATCGGTCCACTGAAACGCTCCATCTGCACGGTCAGACTCGGATCGCCGGTGACATCCTGCCGGACCGATCGCGTGAAGAAGAACCGTGCCATCCAGATCCAGAGCCCCAGGTAGATCACGGCCCGGGCCAGGAAGAACGGCACGTTCAGATACGGCGTCTTGTGCTGCACGACCGGGCTTTCCGCGACTACCTGGGGATCGGCCCACACGTAGGGCCCGCTCGAATGGAGAAACAGCGAAATGGCAAGGGGGATGAACATGATCGCCAGCAAGGGCATGTTGGCCGCGAGGATCTCGTTCAAACGGCGAACGGTCACGCTCCAGCCGGCTCGCGTGACATGCTGCAAGGCCACGAAGGACAACGCCCCCAGGGAGATACTCAAATAGAACGCGAAGTTCGCCAGGTAGGAGTAGTAGAAGTGGCGCAGGCCGCCGTCGCTGGCCACGGCCAGCAGCAGGGCCAGGGCCAGGCCTGCCCCGCCAAGCGTTGTGGCAAGCTTGAACCCCCGCGGAGCCGACACGCGGCAAGTTGGGGCGTCGCTCGGTTGATTTGCCGACCCGCTATCCTGCATGGTTCTACCGTCTTCGTTCTTAGAGCCGCTATCACGCCGACGCATTGCGTAGGCCGCTGCCCGTGGGAAACTCACTCGTTCTGTCAGGGTCTCTCAATTCGCGGGCGCCGCCCTCTCCGTCTCGGGCACGTCGGCCTCGGAGGCGTTCTGGCTGCGCCCCAAGGCTCTCAAGTAAAGGATGATCGCCCAGCGGTCCTTGACCGGGATCTGCTTGTCGTAGCCCGGCATCGTCTGAATCCCCTGGTTGTTGACTCCGGCCGTGATGGTTTCAAACAGCTTCCCATCCGGCTGATCCTGTACGTACTTGCCGTGCAGGACTCGTGGCGGCGTCCAGGTCCCGTCGCCCGTCAAAGCCCGGGCGCTGGCCCGAATGGTCACCATACCGTCCCAGTCCTTCGGGTCTCCTCCCTCGCCGAGTCCCTCGGGCATGCCGCCGCTGAGACCATGGCAGGGGGCACAATAAATGTTGAACCGCTCGCGGCCTCGCATCATGAGTCCACGATCGACGGGAAGGGGCAGTTCCGTCACATAGTTGCCGTCGTCATCCTTGCCCTGGAAGAACTTTGTATCCAGCATGAGTTGCCCCTGGGCGATCGTGCCGGCCACGGGCGGCCGCATGGAGCGATGATCGGCAAAAAGGTCGTTTTCCGCCTGCGCTTTGTATTTTGGCTGGAAGGCCATGTCGTGGAGCGGATGGATGCGGGGAAGCCGTTTCGTCGACGCCCGGTACCACGCCACGCCCAGCGGCGGCAGGAAGGCCAGGGTGACGAGAAACACGATCGCCCACGGGATCGCCTTTGGGATGGCCGGTTTTTGCGCCGCAACGCGGCAGACATCCACCTTGGCGCCGATCGACTCCAGAAACGCGACCGTCTTCTGTTCGTTGAACCTGGAATCCGCCGCCTCAATGGAAATGAAGAACCCGTCCGACGTGGCGCGGCGAAAGGCCTCGCTCTCAAACACCGGATGCCGAAACTGGGGAAGTTGGTTGAGAACCAACGCGCCGCCGAAGGCCGTCAGCGCACTGAACAGGATGATCAATTCGAAGGCAATCGGGATATTGGCGGGCACGCTGAAGTACGGCTTGCCGCTGATCAGGAAGGGGTAGTCGACGGCGTTCGTCCACCACTGGAGCAGCATGGCGACGATGGCTCCGGTCACGCCGGCCCCGAAAACGAGCCATGGGAGGATCGTGGGACGAATCCCCATGGCCCGTTCCATTCCGTGGATCGGGAACGGGCTGTGAGAGTCCCACTTGCGGTATCCTTCGTCGCGAACCTTCTCGGCGGCCGTCTTCAAGGCCCCGGCCGACTCGAACTGGCCGAGCACGGCGGCTACCCGGGTCTCCGTCGAGGATGTCGTGTTTTGCTGGTCGTGATCCGACATAGAGTCAACCGCCCGTTCGCCTCGTTCGTTCAGAAAGTCCTGTCTCGGTCATGGTCGCTTCTTAGTGATGTCCGTGGCCTTCGATGTCGTGCGATACGGCCGCCTTCACCTCGGCCATGGCGACCATCGGGAGATAGCGGCAGAACAACAGGAAGAGCGTGAAGAACAGCCCGAAACTGCCCAGAAACATGGCCACGTCGATCGGCGTGGGTACAAATTCGCCCCAACTGGAGGGCAGGAAGTCGCGACTCAGGGACGTGACGATGATCACGAACCTTTCGAACCACATTCCCACGTTCACGAGGATCGCCACGATCATCATGATCCAGGGGGTCGTACGGCATTTCTTGAACCAGAACAGGTGCGGGACGACGACGTTGCAGAACACCATCGTCCAGTAGGCCCACTTGTAGGGGCCCAGGGCCCGATTCAGAAACGCAAACAGTTCGTATTGGCTTCCGCTGTACCAGGCAATGAAGAACTCCGTCGCGTAGGCATAGCCCACGATGCAACTCGTGGCCAGGATGATCTTGTTCATGTTCTCGAGGTGCCGCATGGTGACCAGGTCCTTGAGCCCGAAGAAGGCTCGGGCCGGCACCATGAGCGTGACTACCATGGCAAACCCGCTGAAGATCGCCCCGGCCACGAAATAGGGAGGGAAGATAGTCGTATGCCAGCCGGGCACTTGGGCCACGGCAAAGTCGAAACTCACCACCGAGTGGACGCTGAGCACGAGCGGCGTGGCCAGGGCGGCCAGCAGCAGGTAGGCCCGTTCGTAGCGGTGCCACTGCCGGGCCGAGCCGCGCCAGCCAAGGGCGAACGTGCCGTAGGCCAGCCGGCGCCATTTGTTCTTGGCCCGATCGCGGAGCGTCGCCAGATCGGGGATCATTCCGAAATACCAGAACAGGGCCGAAACGGTCGCGTAAGTGCTCACCGCGAACACGTCCCAGAGCAAGGGGCTGCGGAAGTTGGGCCACATCTCCATCTGGTTTGGATAGGGGGCCAGCCAATAGACGCACCACACGCGGCCCACGTGGATCCCGGGGAAGATTCCCGCACAGGCGACGGCAAAAATCGTCATCGCCTCGGCAAAGCGGTTGATGCTCGTTCGCCACTGCTGGCGAAAGAGGAACAGGATGGCCGAGATGAGCGTTCCCGCGTGCCCGATGCCAACCCAGAAGACGAAATTCACGATCGGCCAGCCCCAGAAGACCGGCGCGTTGTTGCCCCAAACGCCCACACCCGTGATGAACAGGTAGCCGATCAACAGGAACAATATCCCCGTCACGCTGGACGAGACGGCAAAGGCCACGTACCACGCCAGCGGCGTCTTTTCCTTCTCGGCGATACCGCAGACCGTGTCCGTAATCGAGGCGTAGTCCTGCTGCCCCGTGACGAGAGACGCCCGGTGTCGCGGATCGCTGACCGTGTTGTCGTTAGCCGTGATGGCCCCGCTGCTCATGGTCTTGATCGTCCAAACTCGGATGGGGATTGCGGATCCGTGCGAGATACTTGGTTCGCGCCTTGACGTTCAGCTCGGCCAGCATGCCGTAGGCCCGGTTCGACTGGTGGGCGGCCGCCACCTTGCTGTCGGCGTCGCTCAGGTTCCCGAACTCGATCGCCTGGGCGGGGCACACCTGCTGGCACGCGGAACGGACCTCGCCGTCGCGTACCTCGCGACCCTCGTTCTTCGCGGTGATCTTGCCGGCCTGAATCCTCTGGACACAATACGTACACTTCTCCATCACGCCCCGCGAACGGATCGTGACTTCCGGATTGAAGGCCATCTTGGCCACTTCAGCACCCGGCTTGTCGAGATCGCCGTGATAGTAGAAGTAGTTGAAGCGGCGGACCTTGAAGGGGCAGTTGTTCGCGCAGTAGCGGGTGCCCACGCAACGGTTGTAAACCATGTCGTTGAGCCCCTCCTTGGTGTGCATCGTGGCCGCCACCGGGCAAACCTGCTCGCAGGGGGCGTTCTCGCACTGCTGGCAGCCTACCGGTTGATGGCTCACCGAGGGATTGGCGGGCTCGCCCCGGAAATAGCGGTCGATCCGCAACCAGTGCATCTCCCGCCCCTCCAGAACCCGCTCCTTGCCCACGACCGGAATGTTGTTCTCCGCCTGGCACGCGACCACGCACGCATTGCAGCCGATGCACTTGTTCATGTCGATCGACATGCCCCAGCGGCGACCGTCGAATTCGTGTTCCTCCCACATCGACTGCAGCTGGTCTTCATCGACGCCGCCCGGCAGATGAAGGGCGTGGGCAATCACCTCGGGGTGCTCGGCCAGTTCGGTCTTCGTCGCCTCGCGGACAAGCTGTCCCAATCGTTCCGCCATGCCCTTCACGGCGATGGGGTCGATGGCGTGATGGTCCTGGGTCGTCGCTAGCGGTGAAGTCTTTCCCGTTGTCCCAACGGTGGCAGAGGTCGCCCAATAAGGCGAACTGGAGGGACGTATCGCATAAGCATTGGCCCCCACGGGCGCGACCTTGTGCTGATCGCTTCCGCCCACGTGCCCGGCGGCCGTTCGTCCGTAACCGAGGGCGACCCCAACGGTTCCGTCGGCCTGACCCGGCATGACGAACACGGGGAGCTCCAGGGAACGACCTGCAACTTCCACGCGAACCACCTGATCGCTTGCCACGCCAAGCCTCTCGGCGGTTGCGGGACCGATCAACGCGGCGTTGTCCCAGGTCAGACGCGACATGGGATCGGGGAGTTCCTGGAGCCATCCGTTGTTGGCAAACCGTCCGTCATAGACGGAAGCCCCCCGCTGGAAGACGACTTCGAGTTCGCCCGAGGCTGGCAGCTCGTTTCCGACGGTTGTTTTTTCGGCTTCGATCAACTGGGGAGTTACGGCAGGCCATTGGCTGTCTTTCAACAGACCGTCGTGAACCGCTACCTGCCATTTCGTCTCAAAACCATCGGCGCCTGCCAGTTCACGTGCCGTCTCGCGAACGAGGTCATAGCCGCTGTCTTCCAGGCCGAGCAGGCTCGCCAGAACCTCGATCTTGGACCTTCCGTCCCAGAGCGGCTCGATCATGGGCTGGACGATGCTGTAGGTCCCGTCGCAACTGCGGGCGTCGCCCCAGGCTTCCAGAAAATGGGCCCGAGGCAGATGCCAGGTGGAAGCTTGCGACGTTTCATTGTCGTCCAGGCTCAAATGAACCCGAGTGGGCACCTTTGAGTAGGCCCCCGGAAAGTCGCGGTCGACCGGCGCGTCGTAGACCGGATTCCCACCCAGCACGAGCAGCGTTTCCACCTCCTGCGACTGAATCCGCTCGACGAGCTGAGCGATGGCGTCGAGATGGCTCGGACGCTGTGGATCGCGGGCCTCGGCGTAAGTCACCGTCTTGCCGACGTTCCCCAGTTGCACGTTCAGACGGTGAACTGCCCCATGAACCTCGGGCGGCTGGCCCGGGCCGGCGACAATCAGGCAGTGTCCCTCGTGGTGTTTCAGGTCATCGACAATGGCTGCCACGTACTTCTGCCAGTCCGGCTCACCCGCGAGAGGCTTCCCCGCAAGAGCTGCTTCAATCGCCCTCAGGAAATCGGCGATCTGGCTGGACCGAACGGGGATCCGGTGGTCGGCGGCAGCCCCCGTGATCGTGAAGCAGCTCTCGGCCACGTAGAGACGGTTCATTTCGCCCGCAGGGTCACGTCCGCCGGCGTAGTCGCGAATGCATCGCAAGCTCGACGGATGGTCAGCGAAAAGATCTGCCTCCAGGCTGACGAGCACCGCGGCCTGATCGAGGTGAAGTTGGGGACGCAGAGGGTGCCCAAAAGCGAGCGAAGTCCCTGCCCGCTCACTATCGCGTGAAAGAGGCTCGTATTCGTGCCACGTTGCCTCAGGGTAGGCGGCCAGGAGCTGCTCCCGCAGCCTCGCCAGCGTCGGCGAACTGTCTGCCTCGGCGAGAACTGCGAACCCTTTGCCCTTGGCCTCCGCAAGCTTCGCAAAATGCTCTTGGGCAAAGGTGTCGAACTGCTGCCAATTCGCGACGTTGCCCCTTCCTGGCGATTCCCGGCGAATGACCTGGCGGCTGCGATCCGGGTCATACAGGTTCAGAATGGCGGCCTGGGCCAGCGAGTCGGTGGCTCCCTGGCTCTGAGGATGATTCGGATTGCCCTCGATCTTGATGGGACGCCCGTCGTAGACCGTCACCAGCAGGCCGGTAGCATTGCCGGAAAGATCCATCGCCGTGGCATAACGTTCCGCGACACCGGGCACGCGACCTTCCGGTCGCTCGGCGAAGGGGAGGATTTCCTCCTTTTCCCAGCGGCAACCTGCCGTTCCTGCCAGCGCCAGCGAAGCGCCCATCAACTGGAGCCAACGCCGCCGGCTGATCCCCTCAGGATCGGCCTTCTTGGGAAACTCCGCTTCCAGGAAGGCGCGAAACTCGGGGGCGTCGGCCAATTCGGCCAGGCTTCGCCAATGCGTCTTGGTTTGATCTTGGTTTGTTATCGGTGGCATGTCGAACAGTCGGTCGACGGATTGATGTTGTTGGTTTCTCGCAACCGGGCCCCAAGTTCCTCACGTTTTTCCGGTTCCATCACCTGGGCCCAATCGAGGTCCGTCACTTTTTCGGGCGGAACCAGGTGCGGCTCCGGATTGCGGTGACACTCCAGGCACCAGCCCATGGAGAGGGTCTTCACCTGCTCCACTTCCTCCATGCGGTCGACACGCCCATGACAGGAAACGCACCCGACGCCCCGTGTCACATGGGCGCTGTGGTCGAAGTAGGCGAAGTCCGGCAGGTCGTGGACCTTGACCCAGGGAATCGGCTTGCCCGTTTCGGCGCTTTCCCGAATGAGGCGGGTTTTCTCGCTGCCGGTTGCCACTTGGGTGTGGCAGTTCATGCAGATGTCGGTGGAGGGGATGGCGGCATGGGCGGCGTTTTCGACCGTGGTGTGGCAGTAGCGGCAATCCAGCCCTATATCGCCCGCGTGAAGAGCGTGGCTGAACGGAACCGGCTGCTTGGGCGTGTATCCCACGTCGGTCGTCTTCGGGGAGCCCGTGAAGTAGGCCAGCCCGACGACGTAGAGCGGCCCCAGGGCCAAGGCGACCGCCAACAAAGGGCGAATCCGGTCGACCCATCGCGGGAGAATGGAAGCTGGCATATTCTGGTCCGGGCAAACTTTGCTTCGCTGTTGTCCGAAATGCACGCCAATTCTACGAGCAGCGTTGCCATGGGAAAGAAGAACACGCGAATCCGCGCACCGAATCCTTCTGCATTCGGTATGCTTCCCCCCCTGTCGTTTCTTGGCCGAACACCAAATCCATTTGATTTCTCGAAGACCCTGAGGGCCATGAGGCGAAATCTGGGCGGCGTGGGGAACCGAGCAACGGCTCACGGACGGGCCCGAATATCTTGCAGACACTTTTGTGGCTCGCCGGCAATCTGACGAATCGCAGTTCTTCCCGCTTTGCCTCGACTTGGGCCTGCCAGGAAGTTCCTGGACATTCGGCGATTGCTGACCTGCCAAGGAACATCTGATCAAGAAACTTGTTTTTGGGAACGCAAAAACGTTGCCCCTTCTAATGCGATCCCCTAAAATGTGGCAAGGGTATTTCATCCTGCTGGGTTTATCTCGGCGGTTGCGTGCGGTGGTTGATTTGGACCTCTCCAAAAAAGGGCGACTTTTCCGAATGCCGTTTGTGTGAGGCATTTCATGCAGTAGAGGAGGGAGACATGCTGGTTCTC
This sequence comes from Thermoguttaceae bacterium, assembly GCA_963674575.2. Taxonomy (GTDB): domain Bacteria; phylum Planctomycetota; class Planctomycetia; order Pirellulales; family Thermoguttaceae; genus JAAYAY01. The sequence goes on along the minus strand of CAXXQT010000002.1, from coordinate 1,561,246 downwards.
TCTCGCGATTGCGATACATCGATCCGAATTGGTCCGGACATCACGATCAAAGTCCTTGCCATTCGAAAACAGCACGTGAAGATCGGTGTGGACGCTCCCAGCAGTCTTCGAATTTGGCGAGACGAAATCGCCCCGGAAGACGTCAAGAAAGAGGGGATTCCCGCGAGCGCGGGAAATGCGGCTGATTCCGGGCGGAAGTTCCCTGTCCTGGTGATCGAGGACGATCCCGATCAGGCGGCCCTGATCGCCCGGGCCCTCGCCAAGGCTCGGCTACCGGCGGTCACGGTGGTGGAGCGGGGAGGCGAGGCCCTCGCTGCCCTTTTACCCGAGAATGAGACGTCACCACGGATCGTCCCCTCCCTCGTCCTCCTCGATCTGAACTTGCCGGACATTCCCGGGATGGAGGTGCTTCGCACGATTCGACAGACCCCGACCCTTGCGGCCGTCCCGGTGGTGGTTCTCACGGCCGCAGCCAGCGACGAGTTAGCGCGGACTTGCATGTCCGCCGGGGCAAACGCTTTTGTGACGAAGGCAAGGGTCTTCGATCAATTGATCGAGTCCATCGGGCGGATCGCGGCCTTCTGGAGTCGCGATCACTGTCAGTTGAGCTGAGACGTATCCTGAACCTTGGGGCTTTCCTCCGGCACCACCGAGATCCCGCCCGAGGCTCGGAGTTCTACCCGATAGCTCATGCCGGGGCGCAGTTGGATCGAAGGCGCTTCGCCGTGGGCGGCGCGAACGCCCATTTCCTGAGCAAGGGCAGGATCGTTGGCGTAGTCCCAGAAGCGGGACCAAAGATCTTTCTCGAAGTTGGACATTTCCTCACCCGTCCGATAGACGGACGGCTGCCTTCCTTCTTCATCCAGCCGAAAGCCGTCGGCCGGAAGCTGCTTCTCTCCAAACACGCGGCGGAAAAGGCAGATCGACGCGGATCGAAGCGAATCGCCCTTTTCCACGTAATCGTCGCCGAACTTGATCACCCAGGAATCGATGTAGGCCAAATCGCCCTCGATATTGAAGACCCGAGGATCGCCGAGCGGCTTGCCGTCGCGATCGACCTCGACAAAACTGAAACGCGTCGACAGATCCCCCGCCTTGGCCGATCCCTTTTGCGAGAGAACCGTGATTCGGGCCAGTCGCTGGTCCACCTTCATGAACTTCAAGGCCGTGCCGAGCCGTGCGATCTCGTGGCGCTTTGTTTCCAGGTCCTTTTCAAGGCGGTTGACCTCCTCCTGACTGGCGGCCAGTTCGGCTTGCAGCTCGAATTTTGCGGCGTAGTAGTTCTGGTAGGCATACCAGCCGCCTGCGCCCAGTAAGACGACGAGCACAACCGCCAGAAGCATCCCCAGGAGGCTATTCAGTGCTTGGATAAGCTTCAGCACAATGGCGTTCTCCGCAAAGTATGCGAGGTCCGGAAACCTGATTGTAGGTTACGCTGCCGGACCCAATGTGGGTCCATTCTCCATCAACAGCCGGTGTCGAGCAATCAGCCGTGGGGAGTCAATCGTCGAGCCAACTCAACCGATCGAGCACCGCCGCTGCCAAGCGAAGGAGGTCCGCAAGGGGGACGACATTTCTGTCCAATCGCTGACACGGCCCCCTCACACGGGCGGTGCGTTCGTCAGACAGTCGGGCCACCGTCTTTCTATCGAATCGGCTCTTTGCCCAACAGACGACGGAGAAAACCGATCTGTCCAGCGTGAAGAAACTCGTGATGGGAGCAAAAAAGCAGGCTGCCCAGCTTGGTCGGATAGACCGCATAAGGCATGTCCATGGGCTCGTTTAACTGCGCCTCGGAAAAACCGGGCATTTCCAGGTTCGCCTGCTCGTGAATTCGCTGGAGCAGGCCCCGGATTTCCTCGGGGGCAATGTTTGCCTCTACGGAGGGGGCTGGTATTGAGCCCTTTCCATATTTCTGAACGAAGCCCCGGGGGAGCAGCTCTCGATCGATGTCGGCACGACCGCGCTGCCTGAAGAGGCACAGCCCGTACTGGGCCATGGCCAGATGGGCCATCTGCCAGCCAATGTGCGTGACACACCCTGCGGGCATGACAAACCAAAGATCGTCCTCGATCCCTTCCACTAACTCCAGCGTGTACGATCGGGCGAAAGCGATCTGCTTGATTGCAAGTTCCAGGGGGGAGTCCATTTGAGCCCGGCTTTCTATCGAGTGGTGTGGCTTGTTGGTGTCAAGAACAGCGACCGTCGTCGCATCATACCGATCCGACCGGTGTCCTCCAAGACGCCGAGTTCGCTTTCGGATAGACTGGGGGGAACGTGAGGTGAAATTTCACTGGCATCCTCTCCCGTCCCTGCCATGAACGCAGCCGTCTGGAAAAAGGCTCTCGACGACGCTCGCGGCCAATTGCTGGTGAGCTGCCTTCTCTTGTTGCTGTTTGGCTGGTTTTTTGTCTGGTTTCAAAGCCTTTTCAAAATGGGGGCGATCGCCAGCTTCCTCACGCTCCTGCCCGATTTCGTTCAGGATCTGGTTGGCGTCCCCCTGGAGCAGTTTGTCACGCCCCGCGGTCGAATCAGCATCCTCTACCTGCACCTGATTACCTTGCTGATCTGCTATGGCTGGGCGATTGCCCGGGGCTCGTCGGCCGTGAGCGGCGGGATTTCGGCCGGCACGTACGAGTTGCTGCTCACGCTGCCGATCCGGCGTTACACGATCGTGACGGCCGTGGGGACCGTCGCTTCCCTGGGCGCGGCACTGCTTGCGCTGAGCACGTGGCTGGGGAACTGCCTGGGGGTCGCCACCGTCGAACTTGACGGCGGTCCCGTCGCCGCCACCGATTTCCTCCCCGGGGCCGTGAACCTGTTCTTCATGACCTTTTGCTTCGCCGGGATCACCACCCTGTTTTCCGCCTTCGATCGAAACCGATGGCGGACCATGTGTCTTGCCGGTGGATTCCTCGTCGTATCGATCCTCTTGGACATGGTGGCCTCCATGTGGAAGCCCGGCGCGTGGTTGGGCTACCTGAGCTTCCTCACCGCCTTCGATCCCCCAGGATTGATCCTGGAGAGCGAGCAGCCTTGGGTCGCGTCTCTCCGTCTCAACAGCATCCTTCTCGGCATCGGCCTGACCGGCTACGCACTGGCGGGCCTGGTCTTCTCGCGGCGGGACATCCCCGTGCCGCGATAGTCGAACGGTTTGGACGAATTTCTGCCTGTCCACTCTTCTCTCAGATGTGACCTTCCTAAATCGGCGGGCTCCGATACCGCCGCCTGAATGGCGTAACACGTTTTTAAACAGTTGGTTATGTCGACTCTTCCGGGTTTGCGCCGTGACCCGTCTGAATATTTTTCTCAACTAAGGTTGTCAAAAAGAAGTCCCCCGCGATGATTGCTCCAGATACCCATCGAGAAAAACAGAATTGACTGCGAAAACCAGACGAAGGAGCGATCGTCATGTTGCGAGCGTTGCAGTATCCGGAAACCCCCCTTGCCCGAACCCGTCCCGTCCCCGGAACCGATTCGACCGGGGCTGTTGACCTGGAGGCCATCAAGGGGGCCGTCAGGACGATCCTGAAGGCTGTCGGAGAAGATCCGGACCGTCCCGGCCTGCAAGAGACGCCCCGTCGGGTTGCCAAGATGTATGCCGAGATGTTCTCCGGGCTGAAGACGGATCCCGCGCGTCATCTGCACGTGACGTTTCCCGAAACGTACGACGAGGTTGTGCTGGTGCGCGATATTCCGTTCACCAGCATGTGCGAACACCACCTGCTGCCTTTCCAGGGCGTGGCCCACGTGGCCTACCTGCCCAACGGGCGCGTGACCGGGTTGAGCAAGTTGGCACGGGTTGTGGAAGAGGTCGCCCGCCGGCCCCAGGTTCAGGAACGGATGACCGAAACGGTTGCCAACCTGGTCGAGTCCGAGTTGCAGACGGCCGGTGTTGCCGTCGTCGTCGAAGCCGAGCACTCGTGCATGTCGATACGGGGCGTCAAGAAGACCGGGAGCTCGACGGTCACCAGCGCGCTGCGAGGAGTGTTCCGCGAAAACCCGGCAAGCCGCGCCGAGATCATGGCGTTGATTCACAAATCGTAACCGAACCGGAGACGCCGGAGATGATCATCCGCAAAGACTACAAGTTCTACGCCGCCCATCGAAACGAGGAACTGGCCGACAAGTGCCGCAACCTGCACGGGCATCGCTACGGCATCTCGTGTTTCTTCGAGGTAGAGCGTAAGGGCGCGGTTTCCACGCTCTTCGGTGATTTTGACGACGTGATCGAGCCCTTCCTGAAGGACGAATACGACCACGGCCTGCTGATCAACGTGAACGATCCCCTCTATGAGACGCTCGCCCACCACACTCAGCGGACCGGCGAGTGCCTCAAGATGAAGCGGTTCGACGGTCCCACGTCGGTCGAAAACCTGGCCTGCAAATTATTCACAGAGATCACCGACTTCGGTTTTCAACTCGATCGGCTCGAAATCCGGGAAACGGACACGAGCGTGGTGATCTACGCGCACGACGATTGGGTCCGAGATCAGAAACGGCTCGCGGACCAGCCGCGAGCCGATGATGAACCCGTTTACGAATTGACGGCCTAGATCAGGACTGGTGCTCTGGCGACTCTTATTTCGCGACTTTCTCCCTTGCGAGTTTGATGAACAAACTCCCGTCGCCCTCTTGGGGCTCCAGCGTGCCGGGCGCTTTTGCGCCCGGTTTGGGGTTGAGGCAAAGCGTGAGCGTGTCGCCGTCAAGGGCAAACAGGCCGTTGAGCTGCGGCCCGACGCCAAGATTCAGAGGGTACAGGGTAATGCGGTTGGGGGTCGCGCTCAGGTCCACGGTGTAGGCGCAGGGGAGAGCGCGTTTTTCTTTCAGGGTGATCCGGCCGGGGACAATGCTCAGCCGCGTGACGGGGCCCTTCGTGACCGCTTTCCCGTTGAGTTTCCGCTCGACGGCCTTCCAACTGCCCCACATGGCGCGGCGGAGCGTATAGACCGAATCGTCCAACTCCTCCTGGGTAGGCCGGCGGAGTTCGAAGAAGTCGAACGGGGCCTCCATGTCGCCTTCGGTTGGCCCGTTCTTCGCGACGAGCCCGACCTTTTTCAACTTGCCGTCGCCCCAGGGAACCACGAAGTGGGTGGTCCAGGTTTTTGCGTCCTCGCTTGCGAGGCATTGGTAGACGTTCCCTCGCTTGATCGTCCGCAGCCAGAAACGCTTCTTGCTCACCTCGATGGGCGAGTGGACGCCCTTGTTTTCCAGGTTGATTTCCCAGTTCACGTTCAAGACGGGGTAGCCCTGACCGGTGAAGTCGCGGACCCATTTGATGAAGGTGTCGTCGTCGTTGTAGAACATGATGCCCGCCTGCTGCCACGCTTTTTCGGGCAGGAAGTCATCCACACATGTGGTGACCACGAAGTCGTTCAACCCGTCGGGCACGTCGAGGAAGTGAAGATTCTTGGCGGTTGCCTGAGCCTTGTGAATCGAACCGTATTGGGTCGTGATCGTCAGCTTGCCCGGGTGGGATTCAAGCGATACATGGGTGGGGTCAGGCCGAATGATCTTCCAGGGAAGGGTGAGCTTGGAATCGAAGTCATCCCGCATCGGCAGTTCCGGGGTTTTCTCGCCCGCGGTGGAATCATCGCTCAGCGCACAGGGAACCGTCACAAACGTCAACAGGATCCAGACAGTCACGGCGAAACGTTGCATAATTGTCTCCTAGTCCAGGGAACGGGACGCCGGCATGGGCATGGAAATGCTGCGGTACGATCCCCTGTCCCCGCTGGAATTCAGTTCAGGTAGAGAGCAAGACACTCTCCCGAACAGGCGGCGAAAACGCCGGTTGCCGGGAAGTGCATTTGACGAAAAACGCCGGGAAGTCGCGTGGACCTCCCGGCGTCAGGGGATTGGTTCAAGTGGCCGGTCTGGCCACCGCAGGGTTCCGAGGAGCGATTTCGCTCTTCTTCAGGATGCTCTTGTGCTCGTTGTCGATCTTGAAGGGGCCTGCGTTCATGCGAACTTGAATTGTGTATTCGTCGGCCGGGTCGGAAGGTACTCGCCACGAGTACCGGCAAGTGAAGCCTCAGCCATACTCGAAGGCGCCCTCGGCCACCTTCTCTCCTTCCGGATCGGTAATGGTGAATTGGGGCTTTCCGGGACGATTCCCGTTGACGTACATGCTCGTGCAGATTTCTCCCGCCGAGCCGACCAGCGACATGCCCAGCGACACCTGGTCGGCGCCCGAGCGATACTGAACGTCCACCTCGGGGCGGTACGGAGGCCCGAAGGGCAATTTGACTGTCTCGTCTTTCTTCACTTCCACCGCCTTGCAGCGGTTCGTCCCGCTGGCGGCCACGGCTGTCCGGCGGGGAGGTCTTCCCTCGGCCCCCGTTCCCAGGGCTTCCGTGAGAACGCCCAGGATCGACGGTTCTTCACCCTCCTCCTTGGCCTTCTTCTCTTCAAAGCCGGTTCGATCCAGGGTGTAGTTCATCAGTTTCCAGGAACCCACCGGCACGGGGGCCTTGCCCGTCTCGTCCGAGCAGATCTTGACGAGGCCTGCGTCGCCATAAACCAGGGCGCGATAATCACCCACCGCGTTCGTTACGTAGCCCACTTCCACGTCCGCCGGCTCCAGGGTCAGTTTATCGCCTGCTGGAGTCACGGTCATTTGGTAGAACTTTCCGTCGAGGCACAGCAACGGGTTCACGTCGAATATGTCGTCCCCGCTTGTCACGTCATAGGGACTGCGTGAAGAGGAGTTCATGTCGGGGTCGACATAGAGCCGATCTCCGCGGACCGGGTAGACCCGTCCGTCGGAAGAGCTGATCGAATCGTTGAAACTCGACGCGTCATCGAAGCGTCCGTTGCCGTTGAAATCGATCAGGACGAGACGACGCTTCTTGCCGTCGACGGTAATCTCGCCCTCCCGGTACGCTCCGGCACGGAACGATCCATAGACGCGGCCGTACGTGCCACTGTTGTAGGCCCTTGTGCTCGGGATGACGGCATAGTCGACCTGTTCGGATTCGACCTCAATCGAAAGATCCACCCGGGGAAAGGTGCACGAGAAGTAGGTGTCGTTGTTGAGGGCTCTCGTCGACAAAGCCTCGATCACTTTTTCGTCCGTCAAGTCGCCGTCGTGATCGGTGTCGATGTAGAGACGATCGTAGGGCACCGGCTTGAAAGCCTTCTTGTTTTCCGGCGCTTCTTTCGTGCCGCCCGTCAACACCGTGGAGAGAGCCGACAGCACGCTCTCCGACTTCTGGGCTTCCTCCTCCTTGGCGTCTGCCTGCTTGTCTTCTTCGTTTTCTTCCTTCTTCGGTTCAACCGACGAGTCGATCGCATACCCGAACTTCTGGGTTCCCAGCGTGATGACGCCCCGAACCGGATGCGCGGCTCGATAGGCCTCCGGCTCTTTCTTGATGGCTTCGGCGAATTCTTGTGCCGAGTTGTCTCGGACGCGCACGCCCTGCCCGACAACCCGGGAGAAACTCTGGTACAAGGTCGCCCGATAGAGGTAGGTGGCGCTGCTGGTGTTCGAGGTGTCCACCTTTTTTATCTCAAGGGAACAGCTCTCTCCGTTCGCATGGGCAACAGGTCCCAGAAGACCTATCAGCACGACCCCCCACCCGAAGCAGCAAATGGCTCTTCGCATAAGCACCGCCTTTCCCGCTCAAAGGTTGGAAACGATCCGAAAAACGTGCCCGCACCAGAAAGAAAGCACCCCTTCTTTCGGCCGGTGACGACATTCTAACGAATGCGGGGGCACGTGTCGAGCGGGTTGTGCCCCCCACTGCAGAGATCACTGCAAGACGACCGGCAACGCCAGCAGGTCGTCGGACTTGGGGATGAAATAGGGGAAGTTGAGATCGTCCATCCGGTTGGCGAGATTCTCGACCATGCTGTCGCGCACCACCAGTTCGGTGATGTCGCCGTTGTAGGACGAGTCGGAACCGGCCGACAGCGTGTCTCGCCAGACCGGCTCGTCCTGGCCGGGCACGACCAACTCGACAACCAATTTCCCCTCCGCTTCGTGGACCCGCTGGCCCGTGTCGTGACCTCGCCAATCGAACGGTGACTGGCGTTCGTAGATCGCCACCGTGTCGCCCGCCTTCTCCGAAAAGCGGATCCGGAAGAACGTGCTCTTCCCGCTTTCGACTTCCAGTCCGTCCTTCTCCAATCTCTTCTTGAGGGCGTCGCCGAGTTCCCGGACGGTCTTGTTCTGGTCGCCCCGGAGCGAGCCGAGTTCGAAGACGATGCTCACCGGCTCTGCCGGGCTGAGCAGGGCGGGGGCCTTGTTTTCAAGGTCTTCGAGCGATGCCCGGATCGCGTCCCAGGGAATGGTGACCGTTTGGATCTTGTTGGGGTTGCTGGAAAAGGTACCCACCAGGTGATCGTCGTCCTGAACGTGAATTTTGGGCGTGTCCGGGAACGACCGCCGCACGGAAAGCACAACCTTCGACGCCTTGCGGTCGAAGAGGTCCGTTCCAAGCAGCCACGCGTCCTTTTCGGCAAACCAGTGGATTGAGCCAGCCTGGTGCATGTCGTGGTCGGTGTGGAGCGTTTCATCCAGCATTCGACGCCCCTTGTGGTTCCAACAGATAACTCGGGGTTGCGGATACGTGGAAACGGCCACCAACTCGCGGCTGTCCGGGGAAAAGTCCAGGGCCTTCAACGACGAGTAGATCGAGCTGCATTCGCTGTCATCAGCGGCGCCTCCCACGTCGTCGATGATCCATCCGCCGTGATCGACCCGCACCATTCCGGGCGGAAGCTCCGGGCCCCGGGGCTTCTCGCGTTTCTTCGGCGCCCGCATCTTCACGATCGTCTCGCCCGTCTCGATCTTGATCACGACCAGCTTGCGATCCTCGATTGTTGCCACGTACAGTCCGTTGTGGGTGATCGCCGTGTTGGCGGGCGTGACCCGGCTTTCGGACGACGTGAGCGACTTCAACTCGCGACCTTCCGGCAGGTTCCAGACATACAGCCGCTTGGAATGGGCAGGCGCAGTGAAGGCTCGCTCGCCGGCTAGATAGAGAAAGCCCACTCCGGCAGACGTGTTTCCCGGGATTCGCGTGCAGACCTGGCCTGTCGAGGTATCCCAGACCAGCACCGGGTTGTTATGGCGGTGGGCCGAATACTGTGTGGCCGCAAAATAGCGCCCGTCGGCCGACAATGCGGTCAGGCTGTTGTCGTCATACTCGCCGTGGAGGGTCGAACACACCGTCTTCTTCTGATAGTCCCAGGCTTTGGAACCGATGACCACGACGGGGCACCCCGCGGCGCCGAAAGTAACCGGTTCGCGGTCCGCAACACGGAGCGGATACGCGCCGCTGGTGGGGGCTGCAATTGGCGAAGGCGACTCGTCGCTGCTGTCGGCCGTGGATGCCGTATCCGCGGGCGCCGCTTCAGACGACGACGTGTTCTCAGATGCGGCTGGCTTCGGCGGATCGGTTTCGGAACCTCTATCGGTCTTCATCAAGGGAGCGAGGCGTGACGCCAGGCGATTCGTGTCGGCAGGCGGGGTCGCCTCGGACGGGGCTGGTGGGGTTGGCGGGGCAGACGATGTCGGCGTTTTGTCTTCTTGCTTCAAAACGAAGACAAGAGCCGCGATGACCAGCACGAGTCCGCCGATCCCTCCCAAGGCCACCAAGATTGCGGTTCGGCTCGGGCCCTCGTTGTGGGAAGTCCTCGCCCGCCGGGGGCGAACCGGCGGCGTGGAAACCACCGGACTTGGCACCACAATCGTTCGCCGACACCCGGCGCAGATCACCTGCGAGCCGGCCTGGTGACCGGGCACTTCGTATCGTTTCCCACACACGGGACATTGAAAGGCGATATTCATCGCTCGCACCGCACGAAACGAGAGAGAGGAGCGTCGCTCGGCGTCTTGCCGCTTGGTTCCCACCAACACCCCGGGCTCGCGTTTTCGATCATGAACGAGGGCGCGAGGCTTCCCCTGTTATGCCATACATGATCGGCCATGTAAACGCTTTGAGCCCCCCACTTCGAGGTCCGGACTCCTGACGCCCCCTATTCCGCCAGCTTTTCCTTCGGCGCCGTGATCCGAGGAAGCGGCTGGTAGGCGGTCGGATTCCAGGCCCAAACGGGCGTGCCCACCGCATCTCGCACGCCCCGTGCATAGGTCTCCAGCCGGTTGGCTTCCATGGCTTCCTCGTGGCTCCATTGCTCGTACCGCTGACCGCGTCCGAGAATTCCCGTGGGATCCCATCGGAAGGCTGGCTTGGGCAGGGTGGCCGCTGCGGCCGCCTGGGACTCCGTGAAGGAAGCGTAGGCCTTTGGTCCGTTCGAGGGTTGAGAGCCGAGCGTGGACTGTGGTCCTGTCACCGATTGGGAGCCAATCGTCGACTGCGAACCGGTCGCATTCGGTAACCCGGCCGGGCCCGAGGTTTTGCTGTAAGTTCCCGGCTGGAAGATCCAGGACTGGGCGTTGGCGCTGTTCGCCGAGAAAGCAAGAATCGCCACGGCGGCCCATAGGGATCGATTCATGGTGCACCTCCCCAAAGCGGGGTAAGCCCGCAATCCAATTCCAAACAAACATGCGCGAATTGTGCGCACAGGTTCTGAAGGAAGACTCCAAGAAAGATCGGAGTGATCCGTCCAACAAGTCTAGCTTACGGGGGAGGAGGGAGCCGTGGAATTGAGTGGGAAACGCCGGTTTGTGACGGCTGGGAAGGCAAGCGAGGGTCGCACAATCCACCAGGCCGCTTTCTGCCTACTTGGGATCGACCACATGCGGTTTCGGGTCGTTGGGTTTGCCCGGCTGCCAGTCGAAGCGAAGGTCGCCCTGTTGGAGGTGGCCTGGTTCGCGGCGTCCGTTGCCCTTCTTCTGGCCGTCGCCAAGGTCCTCGCGCATCACGTCGGCCATTTTCTGCATTTTGGCCAGAATTTCGGGGTGCTGGTCTTTGACGTCGGCGGTTTCCGCGATGTCGGTGCCCAGGTCGAACAAGGACAATCCGATTTTTGCCTGGTCGTAACGAACGGGGATACCGCCCGTGCCGCCGGGACGCCCTGACAAGGTCCGGTAGCCATGGGGGAAGTGGAGCTTCCACTGGCCCATCCGCATGGCCTGCAATTGCTTCCCGTAGTAGAAGAAATAGGCCTCGTGCGGGCTGGTCGCGTCTTTCTCGCCGGCAATCAGCGGCCAGATGTTCTTGCCGTCGATCTTGTTTTTCGGCAGCGGGGCGCCGGTTAAGGCGGCGAATGTGGGCAGCAGGTCGATGGTCATGGCTGGCGTGGAGCAGACGGTTCCCGCCGGGATCTTCCCGGGCCACCACATGACCGTTGGTTCACGGCAACCGCCATCAAACATCGTCCCCTTGCCTTCGCGCAACGGTCCGGCTGTTCCCGCATGATCTCCGTAACTTAACCAAGGACCGTTGTCGGCCGTGAACACGACCATGGTGTCCTTATCCAGGTTGTTCTTGCGAATCGTGTCCAGGATGCGTCCCACAGACCAGTCGATTTCCATCACCACGTCGCCAAAGAGACCGCGTTCGCTCTTGCCGCGGAACTTGTCGGAAACGTAGAGCGGCACGTGAACCATCGAGTGGGGAACGTAAAGGAAGAAGGGACGCTCCTTGTTCCGTTCAATGAAGTTGACCGCCTTTTCCGTGTAGAGCGTGGTGAGTTGCTCCTGGTCCTCGGCCGTCACATTGGCATCGATGACTTGCGTATTCTGAAGCAAGGGCAGGTCCGGGTAGTTCTTGCCTGCCGTCGGATGGCCCGGCCACATGTCGTTGGAATACGGCAGTCCCACGTACTCGTCGAATCCGTGATTGGTCGGCAGGAACTTGGGGTGGTGACCAAGGTGCCACTTGCCGTAGCACGCCGTGGCGTAGCCCTTCTGCTTGAGCACATCGGCGATGGTCATTTCGTCCGAGCTGATTCCGTGGTTGGTCCGATGGCTAAGGGCCCCGAGGATCCCCACACGCACGTTGTAGCAACCGGTGAGCAGTCCGGCCCGCGAAGCCGAACACACGGCTTGGGTCACGTAGAAATCCGTGAACCGTCGTCCCTCCTCCGCCATTCGATCCAGGTTGGGAGTCGTGTATCCTTCGGCGCCGAAAGGCCCGATATCACCGTAGCCCATGTCATCAATGTAGATGACGACAAAATTGGGAGCACGACCATCCTTTGACGCCTCTCCGCAGTAGGCCGGGGCATTGGATGCTGCGATGGCTGCTGTGATCAGCACGAGAATCGCCAATCGGCCCAGGAACGCCCACACTGCACGACGGGGGAAAAGGTGCCCTGAATTGACTGTTCGTTGCATGGGAGTATCTCCACCAAAGGATGTGGTTCTGTGCTGTGCCCCGTGAAGCGGTTGCAGTATAGCCGGAACGGCAGATCGCAAGCAAGTATCGACGGGCACAGGACTTATATCTCGGAAGATCCCGCACCGTGAAACCACGACTGCTGGCATTCTCTCGTTGGGGTCTGGCACGTGTCACGGAATTGAGTTGGCCAGACTTACCCCGCAGAGGAGTGAGGGGAACCTCGCGGCACGCCTCCGTGTCCCAGAATCTCTGGGTAGTTGAACGGGATGCTTGGCCCCGCATCCTGGCCACGATTGGTTGTTATGACTGCCCGGTCACTAAGGCGCACTGACATTGGTGTCTACGCCATTCCCACCCATTGGAGGAGAAATGCCAGGTGAGCGGAGTGTCAACCCAGGCCGGATAATCTGTACGATAACCTTTATCTAAGCGGAAAAGACGCATTCGTCCCCCTTGCTGGACACGAGGTCTTGAAAAATGACCAGCCAGTCGCCACAATAGACTTAGGAGGCAAGAAGGGAGATGATATGCCTAAACTCACGGAGATTCGAAAACAGGCCGTTGACGAGCTTATGAAAGAGGCCTTCTTCGAGGCGTCGGTTTCCGTTCTCGAAGAATACGGTACGGACGGCATGACCATGGACCGGGTGGCGTCCGCCGCACGGGTCGCCAAAGGCAGCCTGTATCGGTATTTCCGCAGTAAGAGGGATCTTTTGGAGTTCGTTCATGCCAAGCTGACAGAACCCGTCTTCGAGGTGTTTGAAGAGTTGGCGGCTCGGAAGCAGCCTGCCGTGGAAAAGCTGGCCGAGCAACTTCGCTGGTTTTTCGACCACGTGGCCAGGCACTTGAAAGCTCACAGGCTTCTTTTCGATGACGCCAACGCCCACAGCCTCGTCCAGTCGTCGGTTCGTCGCACGGCGGAAGCCGTCAGCAAACAGCTTGAGCGGTTGTTCCGCCAGGGCATTGCCGAAGGGGCATTTGAACCTGGCGATCCGGCCATGATGGCCCACATGTATTTCGGACTTTGCCGGGGGGTCCTCCAAAGCGGCCCGCCCCTGGAGAAGCCGGAACAAAGGGAGAAGCTTTGCCGGTTGATTTTGAATACGTTCCTGAATGGGATTTCGGTGGAGAAGAGACAAATCGGTTGATTGGCATGGTTGCGAAAGGCCCGTTCGCGACCCGATGGTGTTCAATCGACCGAGAGCAGGTTTGATTTTCTGGAGCATTTCCATGTATCGGCACACGTTAAGAGCTACTGTTTTGCTGGCCTTGCTGGCGATTATTCCGTTGGCCGGTTGTCATCAGGAGGCCCAGGGCCCGCCGCCGGGCGGCCCGCCGCAAGTGTCGGTGGTCACCGTCGAGCCTCAATCCGTCCTGCTCACCTCGGAACTGCCGGGGCGAACGGCCGGTTTCCTCGTGGCGGAGATCCGCCCGCAGGTGAACGGACTGCTCCAGAAGCGGTTTTTCACCGAAGGCGCGGACGTGAAAAAAGGGGATCTCCTCTACCAGATCGATCCTGCTCCCTACCAGGCGGCCTACGATAGCGCGGTCGCCACGGCCGCTTCCGCCAAGCAGAGTGCCGAGCAGGCCAAGGCGGCCTTGCAGGCCAGCATTGCGGGCCTGAAGAAGTTCGAATCCGTCCTCAATCTGGCGATCACCAATCGGGATCGCAAGACGAAGCTCGTGAAGACCGACGCCGTCTCGGCAATGGAAGTCGACCAGGCTGTGGCGGATGTCGAGGTGGCCGATGCCGCTCTCAAGGAGGCCCAGGCCGAGGTGGAAAGCCAGCGAGAAGCCGTCAAAGCGGCGGAAGCCGCCATCGAACAAGCCAAAGCCGCTGTCGAAACCGCTCGCATCAATCTCGACTACACCAAGATCCTCGCTCCCATCACGGGACGCATCGGCCGCTCCGACGTGACCGAAGGGGCGATTGTCACGGCCTACCAGACAACCCCTCTGGCCACGATCCAGCAGTTCCATCCGATTTACGTCGACGTGCCCCAGTCCACGGCGCAACTGAATCGCCTGAGGCGGAGGATGAACGCCGGTTCGCTCAAAGACGCCGTGACGGACCGGGTCAAGATCCTGTTGGAAGACGGTTCTCCTTATCAGCACGAGGGAGCGCTCAAGTTCCGCGACGTCACCGTCGACCCCACGACCGGTTCAGTCATTGTGCGAATCGTGGTTCCCAATCAGGACAGAATTCTGCTGCCGGGAATGTTCGTTCGCGCCGTGGTTGAGGAGGGCGTCAATGAGCAAGCCATTCTTGTTCCCCAGCAGGCCGTCCATCGCGATCCCAAGGGCAATCCAACCGCCCTGGTGGTGGACGCCGAAGGGAAAGTGGAGCAGCGAGCGCTTGTGACCGAGCGCGCCCTGGGCGACAAGTGGCTGATCTCTTCCGGTCTGGCCGCAGGCGACCAGGTGATCGTCGAGGGCAGTCAGAAGGCCCGCCCCAACACCACCGTCAAGGCAATCCCATTCGCCCCCCAACCCGCAGCCGCGGCAGACGCCGCCGACACGGCCCAAGCCGCCCTCTGACCTCGAACCGGCTGCGTCCTTCCCGCAATGCCCCACTTTGATTGAACTGACGGAGTCTTACGGTGCTTTCGAGATTCTTCCTGGATCGTCCCGTTTTCGCCTGGGTGATCGCCATCATCATGATGGTGTTGGGCTGTTTGGCGATCTACCACTTGCCCATCTCCCAGTATCCTCCGATCGCTCCGCCGTCGATCGCCATCGACTGCATGTACCCGGGCGCGTCGGCTGAAACGGTTGAGAACAGCGTGACCCAGATCATCGAACAGAAGATGACGGGTTTCGACGACATGCTCTATTTGTCGGGCACAAGCGATTCGTCCGGCTCCTCTCGCATCGAGTTGACGTTCAAGCCGGGAACCGATCCCGACCTGGCGTGGGCCAAGGTCCAGAACAAGCTGCAACTGGCGATGACGAGCTTGCCGGAAGTCGTGCAGCGATCCGGCGTCTCCGTGAACAAGTCGACGCGAAACTTCTTGTTGATCGTGGGCCTGACTTCCGAAGACGGCAGCATGGACGGCAACGACCTGCGCGACTATGCCCAGTCGAACCTGGAGAAGGTGCTTGCCCGCGTCCCTGGCGTGGGAGAGGTGATGGCTTTCGGAACCCAGTACGCCATGCGGGTCTGGGTGAACCCCGATAAGCTGACCGAATACCAGTTGACCGTGGAAGACGTGATCGGCTCGCTTCAGAACTACAACGTGGAGGTCTCCGCCGGCCAGTTCGGTGGAGCCCCGGCCGTGGAGGGCCAACGGCTCAACGCGTCGATCGTCGTCCAAAACCTCCTTCAGACGCCGGAGGAATTCGCCGACATCCCGGTGCGCACCAACCCCGACGGCTCGATTGTCCGCATCAAGGACATTGGACGAACCGAACTGGGAACTGAATCCTACAACATCAAGGTCTTCTACAACGGCCAACCCACCGCGGGACTCGCCATTCGCCAGGCCCCCGGCGCCAACGCCCTTGATACGGCCAACGCCATCAAGGCCAAGCTCGACGAGATGAGCCGCTATTTCCCGGAAGGGATGAAGGTCATCTACCCTCACGAGACCACGCCCTTCATCGAGGTGGCCATTGAAGAGGTCGTGAAGACCCTGATCGAGGCCGTGGTGCTCGTGTTCCTGGTCATGTACCTGTTCATGGGGAACATCCG
This sequence comes from Thermoguttaceae bacterium, assembly GCA_963674575.2. Taxonomy (GTDB): domain Bacteria; phylum Planctomycetota; class Planctomycetia; order Pirellulales; family Thermoguttaceae; genus JAAYAY01. Next base: position 1,545,304 of record CAXXQT010000002.1, on the reverse strand, counting down.
GGCCACGTTGATCCCCACCATCGCCGTGCCGGTGGTGCTGTTGGGCACGTTTGCCGTGCTGGGGGCCATGGACTATTCGATCAACATGCTCACCATGTTCGCCATGGTGCTGGCCATCGGCCTGTTGGTCGACGACGCCATCGTCGTGGTGGAGAACGTCGAGCGCATCATGGCCGAGGAGGGCCTGCCGCCCCGGGAGGCCACCGCCAAGTCCATGGACCAGATCACCAGCGCCTTGATCGGCATCGGGCTGGTGCTGTCGGCCGTGTTCGGTCCCATGGCTTTTTTCCCTGGTTCAACCGGCGTGATCTATCGCCAGTTCTCCGTCACGATCATCGCCGCCATGATGCTTTCGGTGGTGGTCGCCCTGATCCTCACGCCCGTGCTGTGCGCGACCTTCCTCCGCCCCGTGGCGCGGGGCCACGAGCCCAGCGAAAACGCGATCTTCTTCCTGCGCCCCTTCTTCCGCTGGTTCGATCGGATCTTCTTCTGGATTCGGGACCGCTACGTGGGGCTGGTCGGGCACTCGCTGGCGAAGAAACTGCGCTATGTGTTCATCTACGTGGTCATCGTCGCGGCGGTGGGCTATCTGTACATCAAGCTTCCCAGTTCGTTCCTCCCCGACGAGGACCAGGGGATGATCTTCTGCCAGCTCTCGCTGCCCAAGGGAAGCACCCTCGAACAGACCCAGGAAATGGCCGACGAAGTGGCCGCCTACTTCCAGGAACACGAGCAAGAGGCCGTCGCCTCCTGCATGACCATCTGTGGATTCAGTTTCGCAGGCAGGTCTCAGAACAGCGCCATGGTCTTCGTTAAATTGAAAGACTGGGACGAACGAGACCGTCCGGACCTCAAGGCCGGCCCCGTCGCGGGGCGCGCCATGGGCGCCTTGTCCTCTCTCAGCAACGCCATGTTCTTCGCCTTCGCGCCGCCCCCCGTCAGTGAATTGGGCAACGCGACCGGCGTGGATTTCCAATTGGTGGATCGGGGCGGCCTGGGCCACCTCGAGTTGATGGCCGCTCGCGATCAGTTCCTGGAACTGGCCCGCAAGGATCCCCGCCTCAACCCGCATACGGTGCGAGCCAACGGGCTGGAGGACGTGTCGGAATACCGCATCGACGTCGATAAGGACGCGGCCGGGGCCCAGTTGGTCCCGATCACGTCGATCCACACGACTCTCTCGGCCGCTTTCGGCAGTTCCTATGTGAACAACTTCATCAAGGACGGACGCGTCAAACGCGTCTACGTCCAGGCTGATGCGCCCTATCGCATGTTGCCCGAGGACCTGGACAAGGTCTACGTCCGCAATCAACAAGGCAAGATGGTGCCCTACAGCGCCTTTGCCTCCGGACGCTGGTCTTCCAACTCCCCGCGTCTGGAGCGGTTCAACGGCTTCCCCTCGCTCAATATTCTGGCGGAACCGTCGGCCGGACACAGCACCGGGGAGGCCATGGAGGCCCTGGAGGAAGCCGTCGCCCAGTTGCCCGCCGGCATCGGCTACGACTACACGGGAATCTCCTACCAGGAGCGAATGTCCACGGCGCAGGCCCCGCTCCTCTACGCCTTCTCGATCCTCGTGATCTTCCTCTGCGTGGCCGCCCTCTACGAAAGCTGGACGATCCCCTTCGTCAACCTGCTCATGTTGCCTCTGGGCGTGTTCGGCGCCTTGGCGGCGACTTCGCTCCGCGGCCTGTCAAACGACGTCTACTTCCAGATCGGATTCCTCACCACCCTCGGACTTTCGACGAAGAACGCCATCCTCATCATCCAGTTCATCCAGGAAGAAATGAGGCAGGGCCAAGGGCTCGTCGAGGCAACCCTGTCGGCCGTTCGAATCCGGTTCCGCCCCGTCATCATGACGTCGCTGGCCTTCTTCTTCGGCACCCTGCCGCTGGCCCTCGCCACCGGCGCCGGCGCCGGTGCCATGAACGGCATCGGAACGGCTGTCACCGGCGGGATGCTCTCGGCCACCTTCATCGACCTGATCTTCATTCCCCTGTTCTTCGTCATCGTTTGCGCCTTCTTCGGCAAGAAGTCCAAACCGACGCCGCCCGACGTGCAACCGGCTTGATCTGCCAGAAGCCCTGTGGCCTGGGGGGCGCGCCCAGAGCGCAAGCGATGGGCGTGGACGGTTAGACTACCACGCCCATCGCTTCGCTCTGAGCGTGTCACCCACCGACTATTCTGGGGAACCGGAAACGCCGTCCCCCACCCGCCTCCGGGCGACTCTCTCACACTTTTCTCACGCCTCTCCCACTCGCCTGTCGTGCCAGTTAGGCAAACCTTGCCGGCTGTGCGCGAAGCAGGACTTGTCCGGCACGTGCGGACTGTATGGCAAATACGTCCTTTGCGACAAATGCTGCGTGCATCGGATGCTCAAGGCCGATCCTAGCGATGAGTCCTGGAATCACGATTGTCGCGGAGAGACGACCATGGCATTATCCCCAGAAACTGCGTCACACCACCCCCCCCGCACCCGATCGCAGCGAGCGACCTCAGGCATGCCGGGCATTCTGGTCCTGATGCTGCTGGCCGGATGCACAAGTACTCGGGAATATCTTGCCAACGGTTTCAAGGTTGGCCCGAACTACTGTCGGCCCGGAGCCCCGGTCTCGCAGCAGTGGATCGATGCCGAGCAGGCCCACCTCAATACATCGCGAGCCGGCGATCCTCTGTGGTGGCGAACTTTCAATGACCCCGTGCTCGACGCGCTTGTCGCGACGGCCTACGAGGAGAACCTCACGCTGCGAATCGCGGGACTCCGGATCCTTGAAGCCCGAGCCCAAAGGGGCATCGCCGCGGGTAACCTGCTTCCGCAGCAGCAACAGGCCACGGGCGACTACACGCGGGTCGGCACGAGTGGGAACAGCCGCTTCGGCGCGCTCTTCAGCAGCGAATACGACGCTTGGACCGTGGGCGGGAACCTGGCCTGGGAGCTGGATTTCTGGGGCCGGTTCCGCCGTGCCGTCGAGGCGGCCGACGCCAATCTCGACGCGACCGTGGAAGACTACGACGACGTCCTCGTGATCCTCATCTCGGAAGTGGCTCAGACTTACGCAAGCATCCGGATCGCGGAGGAACGACTCGTCTACGCCCGAGAGAATGTCCGCATTCAGCAGAAGAACCTGACCATCGCCCAGCATCGGTTCCGAGAAGGCACGGTGACTCGTCTCGACGTGACCCAAGGCGAGTCCGACTTGGCCAATACGGAGGCCGCCATCTTCGAACTGGAAACGGCGCGTCGCCAGGCGATTAACCAACTCTGCATCCTTCTGGCAATGCCCCCTCAGAACCTGGACGAGATTCTCAAGGAGAAGAAAGGGGTTCCCAAGGCCCTGGCCGAGGTAGCAGTCGGCATTCCGGCCGACTTGCTCCGACGCCGCCCGGATGTTCGGCGAGCCGAGCGTGAAGTGGCGGCCCAAAGCGCCATGATCGGCGTGGCCACTGCCGAGTTGTATCCTCATTTCGCCATCGGCGGCACCATTCACCTGGAAGCCGTGAATTTCACGGATCTCTTCGACACGAGTTCGGTCGCTGGGACCGTCGGTCCCTCGTTCAACTGGAACATCCTCAACTATGGGCGACTGGTCAACGACATTCGCGTTCAGGACGCCCGCTTCCAACAGCTTGCGGTTCAGTACCAGCAAACCGTTCTGGCGGCCAACGCCGAGGCCGAGAACGCCATCATTGGCTTCCTCAATGCCCAGCAGCGGCTCAAGGCCATGGTCCGCAGTGCGGATGCTGCCCGCCAGTCCGTCGAAATCGTCATGGCCCAGTACCGCGAGGGTGCGGTGGACTTCAACCGCGTGTCCAATGTTCAGCAGTTCCTCACCCAGCAGCAGGACCAGCTCGCTGTGGCGGAAGGCTCCGTGGCGCAGAACCTGATCGAACTCTACCGCGCCCTGGGCGGCGGGTGGCAGATTCGCTTGAACGCTCCGACCCCGCTGCCGCCTGTCGGCGCCGGCCAGCCCGTCGAAGCGGTTCCGCCCCAGGACCCGGCCTACGAGGGCGTCCCCATGGAAGCCCCGCAGCCCTCGCCTTGATCTCCGTCGTGTCGAGGTATTCCCGATCACCGCAGCCCTTCGCGAGTCCTTACGATGAACCGATTGACCTGGTGTTTGGCCGTCCTGTTGCTCGTGGGCCTGGCTGAAACTGCATCGGCAGCCCAACCGTGCCAGCCCCCTCTGGGCCAGGAGCTGCGGTGTGCACGCTGTGCCTCCGTTCCCTGCGTCTGCTGCGACGATTACTGCCGGAAACCACCCCCGTGCATTCCGTGCCAGACGTTCGCGGCGTCGCCCAATTGCTACTGTCCCAAATCGCTGCCGTGCATCCCCTGTCTCTCCTTCACCTGGTGCCCCGACAACTACTGCAAGAAGCCGCTGCCGCGTTTCTGCAGCCCGTGCCCGGTGAAGAAGTGCCCCTGAACCGGAATAGCCGGGCTCTTGAATCCCCCAGCTCAGTTCACACCATATGACCGTTGAGGTTGCAGAACTAGCCCGGCTCTTCGCTCGATTTCTGCCGACGTCAAAAGCCCGGCTGCAAATCAAGCAGTTGTTGCAGCTGCCACGTCTGTTCGCTGCGTGGCCAAAGCAGCCGGGCTGAACCGGTATAGCCGGGCTCTTGAATCCCTCACTTCAGTTCAGGCCGCCTGACCGTTGAGGTTGCAGAACTAGCCCGGCTCTTCGCTCGATTTCTGCCGACGTCAGAAGCCCGGCTGCAAATCAAACAGTTCTTGGAGCTGCCACGTCTGTTCGCTGCGTGGCCAAAGCAGCCGGGCTGAAGCTCCTACTTCTCCGCCGAACCTCCCGCTGCCCAGCGGATCCCCTGCTCGAGCAGCTTGCGATAGGACGGGTTGGCGTAGGCCTTTCCGTCGTGGCCCAGCATCAGGTGAAACACTCGGGCCTTTCCGTAGTTCTTGGTCCACGAGATTTCCGGGTTGTTCCACGGATGTTCGGCCTTGAGCAGGATGTGGTCCTCGGGGTCCACCCAGAATTTGCCGTAGGCCTCATCCTCGATCTCGAAATCCTCGACGCCCTGGGTGATCGGGTGCTTCTTGTCGACCACGTGGACCTTGATGTGTTCGTCGTGCTTCCACGGTGTCGTCTTCCAAGCCACGCCGTCGAGTTCCGTGTCTTTCATGATGAACCGTCCGCCGATCATCTTGCGGAACTCGTCCCATTCCCAGTTGGCGCCCAGGTTGTGATGCATCGACACGAGCCCGATCCCCGACTCCCTCACCAGCTTGGCGAACGCCTTTTGCTGCTCCGGCGAGATTGTCGGCCGGCACAGGTCGTACATGACGACGCAGTCGTACTCGTTCTCCAGTCCCGGCTTGAGCCGGTCGGCGTCCTTGGGGACCTCGGCCTTCGTATACTCGATCCCTTTCATTGCGTCGAACATGGCGTAGAACGGCTCCACCTCAAAGGCGTGGCCGCCCGTGGTCAACAAGATCCGGATCTTCTCCGGCTTCTGCCCCTCGGCCCCATACAGCGGCGACAGGAACAGGGCGAAAAGGGCCAGGAGAGACGCAAAGGCAATAAGGCGTTTCATAGGAAGTGTTCCTTAATTGTCAAGAAATGGAAGGATCGTCATCTGTAGCGGTGGCATCCCTGCCGCCGGTTGAAGCCCAACTACTCCCTCGCGTGCCGGCGGCAAGGATGCCACCGCAACGGACAGACACGTCGTCCACGGGGATCTCCCCCAGGTTCTACTTTCCCCACACCCCCGCGTCAAGGAAATAGCCAGCACCCCGTTCTTGGGGCTGCCTGGGCGGTGTATACTGGGCATTCAGGCAGGGAATTCGCATCTTCCAACCCCCAATGGGGAGCACGAGCTATGGTCATCGTCCGGCAAGGCAAGCTGATCCTGGGACTGACACTCGCAATGCTTGCTGCCACTGCGGCAGCCGAGCCTCCCAAACCGGAAGACTGCACGGTCGACGCCATTGAAATTCCCGCCTACGCCTTCGATCGCGGCAACGCCCGGACCTTTGCCGACCCGAAACAATATGCCGACGGCGGACCGATGGTTGCCTTCGGGGGTCAGAGCCCCGTCGTCATCGAATACGATCTGGAACTGCCGGTGGCCGCGACCTATTGGGTCCGCATTCGCTACGCCGCTCGGGACGCCCGGCCGGTCGAGTTCTCCCTCGACAAGAAGCGTCTCGGCCAGTGCTGCCGCGGCACGACTGGAAGTTGGAACACCTCCAGCGCCCAGTGGGAGAATAGCCTCGATTTCGACGCCACCGCCGGCAAGCACACCTTGCGAATGGAACGGGTCGGCCCCTTTCCCCACGTGATGACCCTGCGTCTGGAATGCACGATCCCCTTTCCCGAGGGTTGGAAGCTGAAGCGGCCCAATGCACGCACTCTCGACAGTCCCCCGCCCGAGGTTCCCGGCGTGGGCTACGATGTGGCAACCGTCGACCCGGCGAAACTGCGGGCTGCAATCCAGGACCTGATCACCACCTTCGGCGATGGCTATCCCGCGGGTCCGGACTACCTCGCCCAGATCGACCGCCTCGCCTGTGACCTCGAAGCGACGCAGAAGGCCGCCAAGGCCGGCGACAAGGAAGCGTCGGTCCAGGTCAAGGAACTTCAGCAGCAACTGGCCACCGTCCGCGACGAAGCCCTGCTAGCCAACCCGCTCCTCGACTTCGATCGCCTGCTCCTCGTCAAGCGTTCCAACAAGTCGCCTTCCCTCGGCCTGCCCCGCAACTGGCAAAGCAATTCCAGCCTGCCCAAAAAGGGATTTGACGACGAAATCGCCGTCCTTTCCCCCGTCCGCGCCGAAGGCAGCGTGAGCACCCTCTTCGAGCCGCCCCGCGACAGCTTCGTGGGCGATGTGGACCTGAGCTTCGACGGCCGGCGCATGCTCTTCTCCATGGTGGGGGACAACGATCGCTGGCAGGTTTTCGAGATCGGCGCCGACGGGCAGGGTCTCCATCAACTTACGGGCGAGCAGCCCGACGTGGACAGCTACGACGCCTGCTACCTGCCCGACGGGCGGATCGTGTTCACCTCCACCGCGTGTTTCATAGGCGTGCCCTGCGTCTATGGCAACTCCCACGTGGCCACGCTCTACCAGATGGACGCCGACGGCCACAATATCCGTCAGCTCTGCTTCGACCAGGAACACGACTGGTGCCCCACCGTGATGAACAACGGTCGCGTTCTCTACACCCGCTGGGAATACACCGACACGCCCCATTCCAACACGCGGCTCCTCTTCCACATGAACCCCGACGGCACCGGCCAGATGGAGTTCTACGGGAGCAACTCCTACTGGCCGAACTCGTTCTTCTACACGCGCCCCATCCCCAACCATCCCACCAAGGTCGTCTCCGTCATCGGCGGCCACCACGACAACCCGCGGATGGGTGAACTGGTCGTGTTCGATCCCGCCGCCGGCCGCCGCGAAGACGCCGGCGCCATCCAGCGGATTCCCGGCCATGGCAAGAAGGTCGAAATGCTCATCCGCGACGGCCTGACCCTCGACAGTTGGCCCAAGTTCCTCCATCCTTATCCGCTCAGCGACAAGCACTTCCTCGTCTCCTGCAAGCCGTCGCCCCATACCGGCTGGGGAATCTACCTGGTCGACACGTTCGACAACTTCGTTCTTCTCCAGGACGATCCGAAGCGCGCCCTGCTCGAGCCCATCCCGCTACGGGCGACCGTGCCGCCCCAGCCGATTGCCGACAAGGTGGATCTGGCCAGGAAAGACGCCGTCGTCTACCTGCCCGACATCTACGTGGGCGACGGGCTCAAGGGCATCCCCCGCGGAACCGTCAAGCAGCTGCGGCTCCTCACCTACCACTTTGCCTATCAGGACATGGGCGGTCTGCTCGGCGTGGTCGGCATGGACGGCCCCTGGGACATCAAACGCGTGCTGGGCACCGTCCCGGTCCGCGCCGACGGCTCGGCCAAGTTCCGTGTTCCCGCCAACATGCCCATCTCCATCCAGCCCCTCGACAAGGATGGCAAGGCCCTCCAGTTGATGCGGAGTTGGATGACCGCCATGCCCGGCGAGGTCGTTCAGTGCGCCGGCTGCCACGAACCCCAGAATACCGCCCCGCCCACGCTGCTCACGCTGGCCCTGAACGGGCCGGCCGACAAGATCACCCCCTGGCATGGCCCACTCCGCGGCTTCAGCTATCCCCGCGAGGTCCAGCCCGTGGTCGACCGCCATTGCGTCGCCTGCCACGACGGTCGCCCGGCCGCCGAGGGCGGCGCCGAGCCGAATCTTCGGGGCGACGTCAAAATCGCCGATTGGCGTCAGGTCACGCCCGGCCGGGGCGGCGCCCGGGGCGGCAAGTTTTCCGTGGGCTACTACGAGCTCTCGCGCTACGTTCGCCGGCCGGGGATCGAAAGCGACTACCACATGCTGGAACCGATGGAGTTCCACGCCGACACGACCCAGCTCGTTCAGCTTATCAAGAAAGGCCACCACGGCGTGCAACTCGACGACGAGGCCTGGGATCGGCTCGTCACTTGGATCGATTTGAACTGTCCCTACCACGGCACGTGGGGCGAAGACATCGCCGATCCCGGCGTCCAACGTCAGCGTCGTCGCGAACTGCTTCAGCTCTACGGCGGCTATGACGACGACCCCGAGGCCGTTCCCCAGGTAGCCTCCACGCCCGTGGAACCGCTCCTTCCGCCGCCCGCCGATCCGCCTGCGGCGGCACCGTCCTGCGAGGGCTGGCCCTTCGACGCCACCGAAGCCCAGCGCCGCCAAGCCGCCGCCGGCCCTGCCACAACCCGCACGTTGCATCTGGCCGACGGTCTGGACGTGGAAATGGTCCTGATCCCCGCGGGCCGGTTCGTTATGGGGAGCCGCGACGGTTCGCTCGACGAACGCCCCCAGCAGGTCGTCGCCATCGATCGTCCCTTCTGGATGGGCCGCTTCGAAATCACCAACGCCCAGTTTGCCTGTTTTGACGCAAAACACGACAGTCGGGTCGAGTCGAAGAACGCCTACCAGTTCGGAATTCATGGCTATCCCATGAACCGGCCCGAGCAGCCCGTCGTGCGCGTTTCCTGCGACCAGGCGGCCGCCTTCTGCCGCTGGCTTTCAGAGACCACCGGCGCCGCGGTTTCCTTGCCGACAGAATCCCAGTGGGAATACGCCTGCCGCGCCGGCAGCGACACGCCTTTCAGTTTCGGCCCGGCCGACAGCGACTTTTCGACCCATGCCAACCTGGCCGACGCTTCCATCCGCCTCTTTGCCAGCAACCCCTACACGGTGGACTCGCCTCTGGCCAACCCGTCGAAGTACGACGACTGGATTCCCCGCGACGGGCGCTTCGACGACGGCGCCCTCCTCTCCGTCAAGCCGGGCACGTATCAGCCCAACGCCTGGGGCCTCCATGACATGCACGGCAACGTGGCCGAGTGGACCCGCACGCCCTACCGCCCCTATCCTTCGGACGACGACACCGGCGCACCAACCGCCGGCAAGGTCGTCCGCGGCGGCTCCTGGCGCGACCGCCCCGAGCGCTGCACGTCCAGTTTCCGCGTTGCCTATCTACCGTATCAGAAGGTCTACAACGTCGGCTTCCGGATCGTCTGCGAGGTGGAGCCGCCCAGCGTGGCGGACGTGAGGTAGGACAAGACGGGTAGCCCCGATGATTTTCCGCGTCCGGCCTTCCACCCAGGTTGATAATGCCGGAAACTCGTCGCCCATGGCTTCGCCACAAGAGGGCGTGCGTCTCACTTCCGCCTACCTGCAAGGTGGCATTGCCCGAAAGGTGTGAGTACACTGCCTGTTGAATCGCCAACACCCGCACCATTCGCTTGCACCCAAACCGTGCCACTTCACTCGCGTTGCGTGCCACTGGCTGCTTGCCAGCCAGTGCCAATAGGTTGCGTTAAGAAAAGGGGACGCAGCTTGTTTTCTCCTTTACACGGGAAACACAAATCGGCTGACAGATCATGACAACAACAGCTCCCCCGAGGTCCCGGACCACCCCGTGAACAGTCCCCGCGATGCGGCGGAGCTTGGGATCGCATCCCTCCTCCTCGGAGCGGTCCTGTTCCTGGCCGCCCCGATAGTCTTGATCCTCGCCGTCCTGGTTTGGGAATTCGCATGCACGCTCCCTGACGTGGTCCTCCTTCACGCCTGGTTGGCACGGGCAGGCGTCGCAGTCGGTTCGCTCGTCGGCATTGCCGGTATCGCATTCGCCGTAACAGGACTCCGTGCGGCGAAGCGACAGAGTCGCCCGGCGGGAATTGCTCTGGCCGGGCTCTTGATGGGGATCGCGGCCACCGCCGCCTGGACCATCGCGAGTATTGGACTTCTGAACACGACGGAAAGCCTCCTCCGAATCTTCAGTCGCTAGGCGGACCATGGAGTAACGTTTTCACGTGAACCAACATTCCCACACCCCGTCGGACAAGTCCATCGTCGCTCGTGTCGGACGACTTCCGGCTCCCGAAGTCGAGTTCATCGAATTCCCGTCAGCATTTGAAATCGACGCATTCCGGTCGACCCGTGTTGTTGTCCCTGCTCCTCCGCCGTACTGCGGGGAAGCCGAGCCGGCCAATATGCAGCCATGCCCGTACTGTCGTGCTCTCATTCCGATCGACGACGACGGAATCTCGTACTGCCCGCGATGCCTGCGAATCCTCTTCATCGCCGACGGCGTGCCCTTGCTCGAAGAGACCGGCTATCGGGAATTTGCCAGGGATCCGGAGTGTCCCGCATGTTGTGCGACCTCGAACGAATTGTCGGAATCGATTGGCGAAACCACGATTCCCTCGGACCACTGGGATCGGCACTCACTGAACGGTCTCCTTTGCCGGTATTGCGGCCACATCCTCGACATTGCGGAACTGCCGCGCGACGGATACCAGTTTCACCGCCCGGGGGAAGACGCCGAAGAGCTGTAGGGCCTCGTCAAGGAGAGAATATCATGGACTTCGATCTCACACCCTACTGCGAGATTCGCAGCGCGTTGCTGGAATTCGGCATCCAGTGCCAAGTCAACGGCCGCCACCAGATCTCCGTGTCGGCCCAGCGCGGACCCATTTGGCCCGACGGCGGCAACTCGTTTTGGATTACGCGAGCGACCGGGGCGTGGCGCCTCTTCACATGGTCGCCCGTTGGCTACCGGGTTCCGGAAGACGCGGACCTGGTCGCACTCTGCCGCCGCTGCATGGCCCTCGGGACGACTGCCATGTACCGCGTGCCGCCGGAAGTCTGCGAGGAATTCGGCCTGGTGGAGATGGATGACGCGGCCGCGGACGTCGTATACGAGGCCATGGAAACCGCCGACTGAGCCGCGAGATACACTCTGCGGCTCGGTTCGGGAGGCCCGGGGTTTGCCGCCGGCAGAACTACGGCCGGTGGAAATCGCGTGCTCCCTCTTCGGGCGGAAGGGGCGCCGGTTTCGGAGCGGAGAGATCCAGTTTTCCCACGGCCGCGAGGACCGTGTTCTCGCGAGCTTTGTTCCTGACGCCCACGTAGATCACGTGCCAAGTGTCGCCGAGAATGATGGTGGTGGGAGTTTCCAACTCTTCGGCATCGTAGGCGTCGGGAGTTCCGTGACTCAGGATCTTCCGGCACGGGCGCGTGAGCGTTTTGCCGTCGCTGCCCAGGAAGATCTCGTAGAGATCCAGCACGCGGCGTCTCCCGCCCGAGGAGCGATAGCCCAGCGAGCAAATGGCCACAAACTCGCCGTCGCCAATGTCGGTGATCGTATTGGGATCGATCGACCGGCGCCGAACGATTCGGTCGCCATCGACGGCGTGGCCCTCGATCGAATCGAAGACCTGCAGCTTGTCCCAGTGGATGGCGTCGTTGGAGGCCCACATGGCGCCGTAGAAATCGTCGCCGCCGCCGTGGAGCGAATAGCCGATATACTTGTAGTCCACGTCGGGGAACGGATTGGGCCGCCAGCGGAGATAGCCCGTGTGCCCGTCGCCCACTTCCTGCTTCGGATCGTAGTCGAGAATCACGGAATCGTCGTCGCCGTTGATCCGTGTGAAGTTCACGCCGTCGGGCGACGTGGCCAGCAGGGTCGACTGGTTGTGTCCGGCACGCACGTTGTGATAGGTCATGTAGACCTCACCGTCGATCACGTTGGCGTGGGGCGTCTCCGTCTGTCGGCCTTGAACGGTGTCGACGAAGATCGGATTGGCGGCCGGCTTCTCGTCAAGGTAGTCGAACGCGCCGTCTGCAACCGCCTGGTCGTAGGATTTCCAATTCGCAGCGTCCGTCGGGGTCCCATTGCCCACGTACAGCCAGATTCCCCCTTTTCCGGCGGCGTGGTCCGTCGAGAAGTACAAGGCGTACTCGAAGGGAAAGCCCTCGACCTTGTCCATCTTCACCAGGCAAGTGTAGTAGGGGCCCGGCGCGGGCATCCCCTCCGGGCGCGAGATCAGCTTGCCGCACTTTTCAAACGAAAAGAGCGTTTGCCCCTTTTCGGCCGAGGCGGTCGACTCGCCGTCGTCTGCAGACGCCATTCGCGGCTGGGTCGCGCACACGAGGAAGACGAGGACCACATTCAACACGAGGGGGACTGCGCGGTTCATGTTCAAGCTCTGGAAAGGCGATCTTTGAAACGGAAAACGCGAGGATATGGTATTGAAGCAGATCGACGCTCGGAATGCCAGGCCGGAGTCTCGCAGTCCGATGGAAATCGCGGCGCGAACCGAGCTGGTAGGCGCCGGGCGCCGCACGGTTCCTGAATTGTCGAGCGATTTGCCGTTTCAAGGTCCCGCTCGGCGAGCGGTGACCTACCTCTTCAACGGGCTAGCCGGCATCGTTTCCACCGTCACTTCCGGCCTGTTTCCGATTCACGCCCGACAGCATGAACCGAAGATACATGGACTTCACCAAATCCCCTTCAGGATGAGGTCGTAAGCGAGGCTGTCGTCTACGTCGACGGTGTCGTCTTCTTGGCCGTCGGTCGATCGGGCGTAAAGGTAGTCGAAGTAGAGAATCTCGTTGTGGTAGGTGGCGCCTGCCGTGTCTTCCAGGTAGCAGCGGTTGTCGCGGCCGTAGAGCGTGTCGGCGCCCGCGGTGTCGTAAAGGTAGGCCAAGTCGGTGGAAGAATCGGTTTCGGAACCGATCGCCGTCACCGAGCGGAAGCCGCGCACGTAGTGGTAGAAGGTTCCCGCCCGATCGTTCAGCGTGCTGTGCGTCGAGTAGCCTCGGTAGTAGTTGCCGCCCGTGGCGTTGCCGGTCAGGTGGGCCGTGTCGTCGCCGCCGAGGATCGACCAGGCATAGACCCTGTTGAACCCGGTGGCCGTCGCATCCGACCAGGACTCGGCACGGTCCATGGAGGCGGAAGCCAGTTCGGCCGTGAAATCGTCGTCGCCCGTGCTGTCGTAGAAGTAGGCGTAGCTGGTTGCGGCGGCGGGCGAAGTGGCCGACACGCCGTCGAAGCCTCGGGCGGAGACGTAGAAGGAGCTTCGCGACTCGGTCAGAACGGCGCGGTTGGCGTAGCTGTAAAAACGATTCTGGGTGGTATCCGACCCGGTAAGCGTGGCCGTGTCCGTGCCGCCCTGGGTTGCGTTGACGTAGACGCGACGGAATCCGGTGGCGGTGGCGGAGGTCGCCGCGGTCGTGCCGGCGGCGCGGCTGAGGGTTACCGTGTCGGGCGTGGCGGTCAGCAGGTCGTCGTCGGGGCTGTCGTAGAGGTAGGCGTAGCCCGAGCCGCCTTCGGGAACTTCGGCCGTGGCGGTCTCGAATCCCCGGGTGTAGAGGTAGAAGGAACGGGGCGTGTCGCTCAGAACGGCGTAGTCGGCAGCGCCGTAGAAGCGATTCTGGTTTGTGCCGGATCCCGTGAGGGTTGCCGTGTCGGTACCGCCCTCGTTGGCGTAGGCATTGACCCGTTGGAAGCCGGCGGCCGTGGCGGTGGTTGCCTCTGTTGTGCCGACGGCCCACGTGAGGGTGACCGCCTCCGGCGTGCCGATGAGGGCATCGTCGTTGGGGCTGTCGTAGAAGTAGGCGGTCCCGGCGCCCTCGGCCGGAAGGTCGGCGGTGGCTGTGTCGAAGCCGTCGACGCGACAATAGAAGGTCCTGGGCAGATCGGTGAGGATCGTGTGATCGGCATGGCTGTAGAGGCGGTTCGAGCCCGAGGAGCCGGTCAGGGCAACCTGGTCGTGTCCGTCTCCCGCATCGACGGTGACCTTCTCAACCCCGGTCGCGTGAAGTTCGTATGTCTCACCCACAATGTCGACCGAGCCGGGCTGAACCGCGACGGTTTCGTCTTCGTCGGTTGCGTAGACGGTGATCGTGTCGTTGCCGGAAAGGCCGTCGATGTAGAACGCGGAAATCGCGGACGGATCGTAGGTTGTGACGGTGCCGTTGATGCTGACCGAGTGGACCGCTCCGCCAGGGGTGCCGAGCCAGACGAGGATGGTATCGGCGCCATCGGTACCTTCCAAGGTGACGGCAACGGTCAGTTCGACCGTGTCACTCGTTCCCTCGTTGCCCGCGGCGTCGGCAACTCGCGCCTGGAGCAGATACGTTCCCGGGGCCAACTCGGGCAGGATCTCGAAGGTGGCCGTGCCGCCGGTGAGGGTTGCTGTCATGTAGGAGGTTTCACCGTCGTCGAGGAAATCGCCGTCGTTGTTGAGGTCCACATCGAGGTGCACTTCCGTTCCGTCCGCCATCCCCGTCAGGGCATCCGTCGCCGTGACGGTCACGCTCGGGGAGGTGTCGGCCGTCGGGCTGGTTATGGCGAGGTCGATTGTGGGAGCGGTCGCGTCCAAAGTGAACGTGGTGCTTTGAGGGGCACCGTCATTGAACGCATTTCCCGCGGTGTCGGTGATCGCGCTGGTTTCATTGACGGTCAGGGTGTATTCGCCGTCTGCTGCGAGCGCCGTGCTGAACGTGACCGTCAGCGTGTTGGTGCCCCAGCCGGAGATGGAGTCGGGGGTGACGGGATCGCCGTTGGGATCGAGGACGGTGACGGCGGCACCGAGGCCGTAGACGGGTTCGGAGAAGGTGAACGCGAGTTCGGGCGTGGTGTCGCTGGTGAGGCGGTCTGTGGTGTTTGAGCCGGTGTCGTCGGTGAGTTGTCCTGTCAGTTGGTCGGCTCGACGAAAAACGTAGGTCGAGCCGGACCAGAAGTAGTCGAAATACGCTCCCACGACTGTCGTGTCGCCACTGATTGAGACGGAACCCCCAAAATAGTCGCCCGCAGCGCCGTCGGCAGCGGTCAGTTTTGCGATTTGAGTCCAAGTCGAAGCGGAACCCTCGAAGATGTAAGCCGACCCGGAACTGGACCCGTTGTCGTCGTCGCCGGGTGCTCCAATAACGACTGTGTTCCCACTGATCGCAACGGAACGTCCGAAAGCGTCACTTTCGGCGCCGTCGTCCGGAGTCAGTTTGGCGATTTGGCTCCATCCGGCCCCTGTATCTTGGAAGAGGTAGACCGAGCCGGAGTTCGATCCGTTGTCATCGTCGCTCTGGGCTCCGACGACGGCCGTTCCATCACTGACAGCAACAGACCAGCCGAAAAGATCTCCGGCCGCACCATCATTGGCCGTTAGCTTGGCTATGCAAGTCCATTCCGAATTGGCATTTTCGAAAAGGTAGGCCGACCCCGAGTCCCTGCCGTTGTCATCGTCACCGCGTGCTCCAACAATGGCTGTGTTGCCGTTTATCGACACAGTGTCGCCGAAATAGTCAAATGCAGCACCGTCATCGGCAGTCAGCTTGGCAGCCTGACTCCAACCGGAACCGGTATCTTCAAAGACGTAGGCCGAGCCCGAATACGAGCCGTTGGTGTAGTCGCCGTAGGCGCCGACGACTGCCGTGCCATCACTGATAGCGACGGAACGCCCAAAAAGATCGTATGTTCCAGCGTCGTCGGGAGTCAGCTTGGCGATTTGGGTCCAGCCGGCTCCTGTATCCTGGAAGAGATAAGCCGAACCGGAGTTCGATCCATTGTCATCGTCGCCATACGCCCCGACGATGGCTGTCCCGCCGCTGATGGAAACCGCGAAACCGAAATAGTCCTCGTCCGCACCATCGTCTGCCGTCAGCTTGGCGACGTGCGTCCATCCCAACTCGGTTTTCTCAAAAACGTAGGCAGCGCCGGAGTCAACCCCATTGTCATCTTCGCCGTATGCTCCAACGATGGCCGTAGTACCACTGATCGCAACACTGTATCCGAAGCGGTCGGATGCCTCGCCGTCACCAGCAAGAAGTTTGGCGATTTGTCCGATCTGGACTGGCGACGTCGTGTCAATTACCACGCTTAGGACAGCACTATCTGCCGATTCATTGCCCGCCGCATCAACGGTTCTCACCGTGTAGTCGAAAGTGCCGTCCGCCTGGAGGATCGTCGTACAGCAGCCTTCAAGCTCATAGTCGCCGCTGATCTGGATGCCGTCGCGATACAAGCGGAAGTAGGGCGCGGCATCTACGTCGAAGGTGGGCGTTGTGTCGCTGGTGATGTTGTCGCTGTCGCTCGCGCCTGTGTCGCTGCCGGCTTGAAGATCGGGCGCGGCCGGCGCGGCGGAGGCCTCGGTATCGATGGTGACAATCAACGCGGCACTCGGGGCCGACTCGTTCCCCGTTGCGTCAACAGCAGTGACCGTGTACTCGTGGGTTCCGTCTTCTTGCGCATCTGCAGTAAAATTGCCGCTCTCGTAATCGCCACTGATCTGGACGCCATCGCAATATACGCGGAAATACGGAGCGCCTGTGGCGTCGAATGTGGGCGTGTTATCGTTGGTAACATCATCGGTGTCACTCGCGCCCGTGTCGCTGTCCGACTGGAGATCGGGAGCGGAGGGAGGAGACAGGGGTGCAGCGGTGTCGATGGTAACAAGCAGCGCGGTCGTCTGAACCGACTCATTGCCCGCAACATCAACGGTTGCCAGCGTGTATTCGTACGTGCCATCCGCCAGGGCCGCCTCGATGTAGCTCCCGCTTTCATAGTTGCCACTGACCTGGAGCCCGTCCCGGTACAAGCGGAAGTACGGTGCGGCACTTGAGGCGAACGTGGGTGTGTTGTCGGCGGTGATATTGTCGATGTCACTCTCGCCGGTGTCGGAGCCCGCCTGCAGATCTAGAATGTTACTCAGTGAGTAGACGTACGTTGAACCGGCGTTCGAGCCATTGTCGTCGTCTCCCCAAGCCCCAACAACGGCCCTGTCGCCGCTGATCGCGACGGAACGTCCAAGGTAATCGCTGACAGTACCATCGTCGGCTGTCACCTTCGCCACTTGGAGCCAGGCGGAGCCAGTCTCCTCGAAGATGTAGGCCGAGCCCGAATCCGCGCCGTTATCGTCATCATAGTACGCGCCGACGATGGCCAGGCTGCCATCGATCGACACCGAATACCCGAAACAGTCGTCGGCCGCCGCATCGTCGGCAGTCAGTTTGGCAACCAGGCTCCATCCCGAACCGGCATCCGTGAAGATGTAGGCTGCCCCCGAATCCTCACCACTGTCGTCCTTGCCGTACGCGCCCACAATGGCCGTGTTACCGCTTATCGAGACAGACCTGCCAAAAAGATCATCCCACGATCCGTCGCTGGGACTTAGCTTGGCAACTTGGGTCCAACCTGATCCGCCATCCTCGAAGATGTAGGCGGAGCCGGCAACACCGTTGCCCAATGCGCCAACGATAGCTATGGCGCCGCTGATCGAAACAGAATAGCTGAATTGATCATAGGGCGCACCGTCATCGGCGGTTAGCTTGGCGACCTGGGCCCAACGCGAACCGGTATCCTGAAAGACATAGGCCGAACCGGACATCGCACCGTTATCGTCGTCCCAACGAGACCCGACGATGGCTGTGTCGCCACTGATAGAAACGGAGTAGCCAAGGTAGTCTGATTCGGCGCCATCGGACGCTGTCAGCTTTGCCACTTGACTCCATCCGGAACCGGTATCGGCAAACACATATGCGGCGCCGGAGCAGTCGCCGTGGCTGTCATCACCCGTCGCCCCAACAATGGCTGTGCTGCCGTCGATCGAGACCGAATACCCGAATTGATCGTAGTGCGCGGCGTCGGAGGCTGTCAGCTTGGCAACCTGGAGCCATCCCGCCCCATCGTTCTCGAAGATGTAGGCCGAGCCCGAACCTGATCCGTCGTCGTCATCGCAAAACGCCCCGACGATGGCCGTATTGCCGTCGATCGAGACGGAATAGCCAAACCGATCGTCTTCGGCGCCATCGCCGGCGAGCAGTTTCGTAATTTGCTCGAATCGATCGTATTGGACCGGCGTTGCCGTGTCGATCGTTACGGTCAAGGCAATCCCGTGGGTCGACTCGTTTCCCGCCGCATCAACGGCCGTCACGGTGTATTCGTAGGCTCCGTCTTCCGGAGACGAGACGGTGCAACTGCCCACTTCGTAGTCGCCGCTGATCTGGACGCCGTTGCGGTACAATCGGAAGTATGCGACGGCGCTCACGTCGAAGGTGGGCGTCGAGTCGTTGGTGATGTTGTCGCTGTCGCTCATGCCCGTGTCGCTGCCAGCCTGCAAATCGGGGGCAGCCGGAGCAGCGGGGGCGTCCGTGTCTATTGTCACCGTCAGCGTGCCACTCGGCTCCGACTCGTTTCCCGCCCCATCAACCGCTGTCACCGTGTATACGTACGTCCCGTCGGCCTGAGGCGCCACAGTGTAGGTACTGCCGGTTTCGAAGTCTCCGCTGATCTGGACGCCGTCGCGGTAAACTCGGAAATAGGGCGAGGCGATCACGTCAAAGGTGGGCGTGGTGTCGCTGGTGATATTGTCGCTGTTGCTGACGCCCGTGTCGCTATCGGTCTGAAGATCAAGGGCGTCAGGATCAGGCGGCGCAGCCGTGTCTATTGAGAAACTGCGGGACACGTCGACGCCATAGTTGAGCGAGTTGCCCGCACCGTCGGTAAGGGCCTCCGCGTCAAGTGTCGCCGTGTACCTGCCGTCGACGGCAAGGGGCGTGCTGAAAAGGAGCGTCAGCGTGTCGGTGCCCCAGCCTGTTATCGAATCCGGCGTTACCGGGGCGTCGTTCGGGTCGAGCACTGCCACATCGCTGTCTTCGCCATACACGGCCTCGGTAAAGGTGAATGTCAATTCCGGCGTGGCGTCATTGGTAACCCGATCTTCGGCGTTCAGCCCCGTGTCGTCGGTCAGTTCTGCCGTTAGAAGAAAGACATGCTCCGTGTCAACCGTTACGACCAGGGCGTCGCTCGCCGCGGATTCGTTGCCTGCCGCATCGACTGCTGTCACCGTGTATTCACAGACGCCGTCGCCTTGCCTTGGCGCTGTATAGCTGGCAGACGTCTCGAAATCGTCGCTGACCTGGACGCCGTCGCGGTAGACACGGAAGTAGGGAGCAACGTTCACGTCGAATGTAGGCGTTCTGTCGTTAGTGAGATTGTCGTTATCGCTCGGGCCCTGGTCGCTTTCCGGTTGAAGATCCGCGGCGTCCGGGACGGCCGGTGCGATCGTATCGAGGGTCACGTTCAGCGTTTCACTGGGAAGCGATTGATTGCCTGCGGCGTCGACTGCAATCAGTGTGTAGCCGTAAACACCCTCGTCCCCAACGGTATCCACGGACACCTCACTCTCATAATCTCCGCTCACTTGGACGCCGTCGCGGTAGAGGCGATAGTACGGCGAGCCAGTTGCAAAGAACCGAAGCGTGGTGGCATAGGTGATGTTGTCGCTTCGGCTTGCCCCCGTGTCACTGGCGACCGAGAGGTCCGGTAGACTCGGCGTGGAAGGCGCGACGGTGTCGACGGTGAATATCACGGTCTCGTTAACCCCGTTGTTCAACGAATTGCCCGCCTCGTCGACGATGGCGTTTGTCGCGTTAAGCGTAACCGTGTGCTCACCGTCGACCGTAAGTGCTGTGCTGAAGCTGACCGTCAGCGTGTCGGTGCCCCAGCCAGTGATGGAATCCGGCGCGACGGGATCCCCGTTGGGATCGAGAATCGTCAGATCGCT
The DNA here is from genome assembly GCA_963674575.2 of Thermoguttaceae bacterium. GTDB lineage: Bacteria > Planctomycetota > Planctomycetia > Pirellulales > Thermoguttaceae > JAAYAY01. Next base: position 1,525,406 of record CAXXQT010000002.1, on the reverse strand, counting down.
GTCTTCGCCGCAGATCGGCTCGCTGAAAAGGAAGACCAATTCCGGAGTCGTGTCGTTGGTAATCAGGTCACTGGAACTCACCCCTGTATCGTCGCTCAGTTCCGCCGTGTCAAGGAGAGGATGTTCTGCGTCAATTGTGACAGTCAGGGCATCGCTTGCCGCTGACTCATTTCCCGCCGCATCAACCGCTGTGACGGCGTATTCGTACGTGCCGCTGCCCTGCGTCTCTAGTGTGTATGTGCTGCCGGCCTCATAATCGTCGCTGATCTGGACGCCGTCACGGTAGATACGGAAATAGGGAGTCGCGTCTACCTCCAGCGTGGGCGTCGTGTCGCCGGTATAGTCATCGCTGTCGCTTACGCCGAGGTCACTTGCTGCTTGAAGATCGGGAGCGGACGGCACTACGGAGGCGGCGGTGTCGAGCGTGAAGACCACGCTCTCGGTCGCGCCATTGTTAAACGCGTTGCCCGCCGTATCGGTGATCACGGTTGTACCGTTCAGAGCAACTGTGTATTTGCCATCGACGGTGAGCGGTGTACTGAAGCTGATGGCTAGCGTGTCCGTGCCCCAGCCGGCAATCAAATCCGGGGTTACCGGGACGCCGCTTGGGTCGAGGACCGTCACGGCGGTATCCTGCCCCAGAATCACCTCGTTGAACACCAGCGTCAAGGTAGGTGTCGTGTCACTTGTGAACTGATCGTCCCCATCCACGCCAGTGTCGTCGGACAAAGGCGGCACGTAGGCGAAGACATGTGCCGAACCATGGCCGTTGCCATAGGCTCCGACGAAGGGTCTGTCGCCACTAATCGAAACGGAAGCTCCGAAAACGTCGCTCGCCGCAGCATCGGGAGACGTCACTTTGGCAACTTGGGCCCATCGGAAGTCGCTGGCTTCGAAGATGTAGGCGGAGCCGGAAGAGATGCCGTCGTCGTCGTCGCCGTACGCCCCGATGAGGACAGTACCGCCGTCGACCGAAACGGAACAGCCAAATACGTCGCCGGTTGCTCCGTCGGCAGCAGTCAGCTTGACAACCTCGGTCCAGCCGGCCCCCGTGTCTTCGAAGACATAGGCCGCGCCGGCATAATAACCGAGGTCGGAGTCGCCGTATGCCCCCACGACCACTATGCCACCATCGATTGCAACCGACGAGCCGAAATGGCCAGATGACCAGCCGTTGCTGCCAGTAAGCTTGGCTTCCTGAATCCAGCCGGAAGCGGTATCTCGGAAGACATAGGCCGAGTGGTTCTCGGCGCCATCAGCTCCGACAACAACCACGCCGGCACTGATCGCGACAGAACAACCGAATTGGCCGTATTCCGCACCGTCGTCCGCCGTCAACTTGGCAACTTGAGTCCAGCCGGAAGCGGCGTCTTTAAAGACGTAGGCCGAACCGGAGTTGGCGCCGTCGTCGTCATCGTAGTATGCCCCGACGATCAGCATGTCTTCATCGATCGAGACGGAGCGGCCGAAGTAGTCGGCCGACGCACCGTCGGCGGCGGTGAGCTTGGCTACTTGTCCCCATCCGCATGTCGTCTTTTCAAAAACGTAGGCCGAGCCGGAACTCGAGCCGTTGTCGTCGTCGTAGGGTGCTCCGACAAGCGCTGTGTTGCCGCTGATCGATACGGAATAGCCAAAGCGATCGTATTTCGCGGAGTCGTCGGCGATGAGCTTGGCGACCTGGACCCATCCGGATGCCGTTTCTTGGAAAATGTAGGCCGAGCCAGAGCTTGAACCGTCGTCATCATCGCAGTAGGCCCCGACGATGGCCGTGCTCCCGTCAATCGACACGGAATAGCCGAGGCGATCACCTGAGACGCCATCCGAGGCAAGAAGCTCGGCAATCGCCTCGAACTGCTGGTTCAGCACGGGCGAAGCGTTGTCAATAGTCAGGGTCAGGGAAACACTCTGTGCCGATGAATTACCTGCGGCGTCGACAGAGTTCACGGAAAACTCATAGGTGCCGTTGGCTTGGGGCTCAAGCGTGTAGTTACTGCCTGTTTCGTAGTCGCCACTGATTTGGATGCCGTCACGATATACGCGAAAATAGGGTGAGGCATCCACGTCAAGGGTCGGGGTGATGTCGCTGGTGACGTCGTCGCTGTCGCTGGCCCCCGTATCGCTTCCGGCCTGTAGATCCGGAGCGTCGGGAATGTCCGGATCGGTCGCGTCGATGATTACAGTGAGTTCGGCACTTGAGTTGGATTCGTTCCCCGCTGCGTCGACCGCCGTCACTGTGTAGGCGTATGTTCCGTCGGCTTGAACAACCGGCGTGTAACTATTCCCGCTTTCAAAGTCATCACTGATTTGGACCCCGTCGCGGTAGACCCTGAAGTAGGGCGAGGCCGTCACTTCGAAGGTTGGCGTCACGTCGCTTGTCGTGTTATCGTCGTCATACACGCCCGTGTCGCTGGATGCCTGCAGATCAAGACTGGCCGGTACGGCGGGCGCGACCGTGTCCAAGGTGAACGCGAGAGTCTCGCTCTCGCCGTCGCTGATCGCGTTGCCTGCCGCATCGGTGATAGGACTTGATGCGTTCAGCGTCACCAGGTATTCGCCGTCGAGTATCAACGGTGTGGAAAAACTGACTGCGAGCGTTTTGCTTCCCCAGCCGCTGATGGAATCCGGCGAGAGATCGTTCCCATTCGGGTCGAGGACGGCGACATCACTACTCTGGCCATAGACCGCTTCGCTAAAGGTAAATGTCAGTTCGGGCGTTGTGTCGCTCGTAACTCGATCTTCGTCCAGACCGGTGTCGTCGCTCACATTGGCCATCAATTCACCCGGGCCGAAAAGGTAGGCCGAACCGGAGGACACACTGTTGCCGTCGGCGTAGTATGCGCCAATGACGGCGAGGTCACCGCTAATAGAAACCGAAGTGCCGAAGATGTCAGACGCCGCAGCGTCGGTTGCAGTCAGCTTGTCGGTCTGAGTCCATCCCGCCCCAGTATCCTCAAAGAGGTACGCCGAGCCGGTAGATTCGTCGTTCCAGGCCCCTGCGATGGCCTTGCCGTTGGTGATTGACACTGAAGCGCCAAAATAGTCGTCTGCCGAACCATCGGCCGCGGTCAGCTTGGAAACTTGAGTCCAACTCGAACCGATGTTCTCGAAAATGTAGACTGACCCGGCAGACGAGCCGTTGTCATCGTCGCCGTGTGCCCCAACCGCGGCCAAGCTGTCGTTGATTGACACAGAACGACCAAAATAGTCAGACGCGGCGCCGTCGGAGGCGAGCAGCTTTGCTGTCTGGACCCACCCCGAACCACTGTCTTCAAAAACATAGGCGGAGCCGGAACTCGTGCCGCTGTCGTCATCAGAATACGCGCCGACAATCATGGCGTTGCCACTGATTGAAACGGAAGTGCCAAAGTAGTCACGACTGACGCTGTCGGCGGCGGTTAGTTTTCCCGTTTGAGTCCATCCGGAGCCGCTGTCTTCGAACACATAGGCCGAGCCGGATCCCGAACCGGAATCGTCGTCACCGTAGGCGCCAACAACGACCGTGCCATCGCTGATGGAGACGGAACAACCGAAGTAGTCGGATGCCGCGCCGTCGTCGGCGGTCAGCTTGGCAACTTGGACCCAGCCGGCGCCGGTGTCCTCAAAGACGTAGGCCGAGCCGGAATCCGTGCTGTTGGCGTCGTCATAGTACGCCCCGACAACGGCCCTGTTGCCGCTGATTGCGACGGAGTAACCGAAGTAGTCGGACGCCGCGCCGTCGGCGGCGGTCAGTTTGGCAACTTGGACCCATCCGGAACCGGTATCCTCGAAGACGTAGGCCGAACCCGAATTCCCCGCGTTGTCGTCATCGTAGTAGGCCCCGACGATGGCCGTGGTCCCGCTGATTGAAACCGAACTCCCGAATTCATCGTATGATGCACCATCATCGGCGAGCAACTTGGCGATCTCTTGGATCTGCACTGGGGCATCGGTATCGATCGTCACCTCCAACGCCGCCGAGTCGGCCGATTCTTCTCCTCCGATTTCGGCCTGGCGGGCGGTGATGGATCGGGGGCCGTCGGGGAGGTCGGTGGCGCCGTCGGTCGCGACGAGGGTTGTGACGCCGGTGGCGACCACGCTGCCGATGGCCGTGCCGTCGGCGTAGAGAGTGACCGTCGCGCCGGCGATCGTGCCGGAGACCTCGAACTGGAGGGTGTTGGCCGAATCGCTGTTGTCGAGACTGGTGATGTCGTCGCTGTCCGAGACCCCCGTGTCGCAGGCAGCCACGAGGTCCACGCCCGTCGGTGCTTGGGATGCGGCCTCGGTCAGGAAGTCGATGTCAGACGGACCGAGGAATTCCGATCCGCTGACGGAGAGCAGAGTGCGCTCTTCGAGCCACTCGCCCAGGAGGCGGCGATGCCGCGGTGGGAGATATTCGCGATGCTGCGTTCTTGCCCGTGACTTGGTAAACAATCGGCGACGAAGGAACTCCATCACAGTCCACTCTCCTGGTGCCAACGCAAGGTAGAAGCGTCACAGGGGCGGGAAGGAGCGATCCGCCGGCAGCATGCCGACAAGAAGAACACCACCACCTCTTCCCTATTCCCTACCGTAGGACTAGTTTATAGGCGGCGAGAGGGAATGGCAAGTAGAATACTACTGATTCTTTTTTAGCAAACAGAGCCGACAATATTGCCTGGGCCGGGGGCCTGGAGATGGGGCGGGCGATTCGGCCCAAGGCAGGCAGCCCGTTGAACAAGTAGGTCCCGGACGCCGCACGGGACTTTGAAGTGGAGCATCGCCCGGCAATTCAGGAACCGTGCGGCGCCCGGCGCCTACCATCGCGGCATGAGTTGCGTTTTCCGGCGGACTGTCAGGCCCCCCCCAAGAATCCGGCCAACTATAAGGACGACCCTGCCAATCCCCCTCGATTCCCGTAGGCCCACCTACGAGAAACCGAACGAGCGGAATGGCAAGGTCGTGCCCTTGTTAGCCGGCGGTGCGTCGGCGGGGTCAGTTCCAACCGTCGTTCTTGCGCCCGCTCTTTCGTTTTTCGGCCGGGGTGAGCTTGTCCTTGATGTTGGTGACTCCCAGCTTGAGTGCGAGTCGTGTCAAAAGGACAGTCTTGTCCGTTCCCAGCTTGGCCATCGCTCGGGCCTTGTGGTTGTTGATCGTGCTGGGGGCCAGTTTGAGGATCTTGGCTGCCTCCTGGTCGGTACATCCCAGGCTCGCCAAACGCATGATTTCCTTCTCGCGGGGCGTGAGTGCGGATGCCATCATCTGTCTCCAACAGTAGAACAATGTGGGTAAGAAAGTGCCATGGAATATCGTACCTCGTTGAAGCGGATTGCACAAGAAGGGTGGATAGAGAGAAACTGCGACGAAGGTCACTCGTTCGCGCGCCTTTTCGAGCAGGAATCCTGTTTTCAACGACGGGGTGTGCGAAAGTCCAATCCATTCGAATTCTACGCGATCCGGCGAAAAGGCAATAGCTAAACGTCACGTGCCTATCCTAACGAGTAAAAGACCCCCAAGAACAACACCTCCGGCTGGTCGATCAAACCACAACGTCGGCGCTCGGTGTCTGGCTGTCTTCTCCGGTGTTCGGCGACTCCCCTTGACCTCCCCCGATTTCGTGGTATGCTTAATCCAACAACTTGGCGCGAGACCGGCACACCCTCTTGAGCTGTGCTGTGTTCATTCAAATTCGAGTGTAGCGGCCACCAGGGCGGATCGAAGTTGCGGAATCAACCTCTCCCCCCGGTATCTAGCTTGCGACCGCGACTGATTCTCTTGCTCCTCGTGGAGAGCCCCCCCACCTTTGGCGGCCATCTTCTATTGCTGATGCGCCGATTCCCCATCCTGGGGAGTGTCCCGCCAACGGGATGGAACCGTTGGCGCTGACCCGGGCTCGTTGAACAAGAGTCGATTTATTTCCTCGGAACCTCCCGGTGCGCGCACTCTGTCGACCCCCGTCGGCGCAAAGCGACCGATTGGACGGTTCCCCCCTTTTTGTGAAGTGAGCAATTGATGAAGTTTGAAGATCTCGGTTTGTCCGGGTCAATCCTCCGTGCCGTGGAAGCCGAAGGCTACGAGACCGCCACTCCCATTCAAGGCAAGGCGATTCCCCACGTGCTCGAGGGCCGCGACCTGATCGGTTGCGCGCAGACCGGCACGGGAAAGACGGCGGCCTTTGCCCTGCCCATTCTGCATCGGCTACAGAAACGCGGCGGTCCGGCAAGAACGCCCAAAGGTCGGCGTGGAGCCCCGCGGAAGATCCGCGCATTGATCCTCGCCCCCACACGGGAGCTGACCTCCCAGATCGCCGCCTGCTTTTCCGCGTATGGACGATTTGCCGGCCTCCGCCACGCCGTGGTTTACGGCGGCGTTTCCCAACGTCCTCAGGTGCAGAAGCTTCGCCAGGGTGTCGACATTCTCGTGGCTACCCCCGGGCGGTTGCTCGACCTGATGGGCCAGGGCCACATCGATTTGAAGAGCGTGGAGATCCTGACGTTCGATGAAGCCGACCAGATGCTGGACATGGGTTTCATCCACGACCTTCGACGGATTGTCCGTCACGTGCCGAGCGAGCGGCAGACCCTGATGTTCTCGGCCACGATGCCCGACACGATCCGGCAACTGGCCAATGAATGGCTCGTTGAGCCGGTCCACTTGGAGGCCGCTCGGGTGGCCACGCCGGCCGAAAAGGTGGAGCAGTCGGTCTACTTCGTGGAAAAGAAGCAGAAACCCGGCTTGCTCGCCAGTTTTCTCAAGGAGACGGGAAGCCGCCGCACGCTGGTGTTTTCACGGACCAAGCACGGCGCCGACAGCATCGTGCGCCGCCTGAGCCGTAGCGGGATCCACGCGGCCGCCATCCACGGCAACAAGAGCCAGTCGGCCAGGCAGCGGGTGCTGACCCAGTTCAAATCCGACAGCTTACCCGTGTTGGTGGCAACGGACGTTGCCGCTCGGGGCCTGGACATCAACGACGTGTCCCACGTGATCAATTACGACATGCCCGACGTTCCGGAGGTCTATGTCCACCGGATTGGGCGAACGGCTCGCGCCGGTGCGACCGGGATCGCCGTATCGTTCTGCGGCAGCGACGAGCGGGGCCAACTGCGGATGATCGAACGTCTGATCCGACAATCGATCGCCGTGGAAACACAGCTTCCCGACGGTTCGCAGTGTCCGACCCCGGCAGCGGAAGTCGCTCCCCAGCGACCGCCCCGAAGTCGAAAGACGTCGAGGAAGCCTGCTTCGAAAGGGCCGGGCCGTCCCAAGTCGCAACGAGCCTTCCGGCCGAAGTCACGCGAAGACCGAGGCGGCGGAGGAGCCAAGAAGAACTCCGGCGCCAAGCGGAAGCGTTACCGATCCGCGCTCTGAACATCGCCGTGAAAAGAAAGCGGCGACAGGTCGCACGCACTCCAAGGATCGTGCAGGGCTTCCTTTTCCAGCAGGAGAAGCGGATACTACTGTTCCGTCCGGATTCAGGATTGGAAACAGGAGACTGCCATGCACGAGATCCACGAGACCTTCTGCGCCAATGAGCTTCCGGCGGGCTTCAGCTGGTTCAACGAACCGGCCGAGTTCCGCCTGGGCGATGGGTTGGAAATGGTCACTCGCCCGAAGAGCGATTTCTGGCAAAGGACCCATTGTGGCGAGCGCAGGGACAACGGGCATTGCCTGTTGACCAGGGTGGAAGGGGATTTCGCCGCCACGACGTGCGTGGCGGCCGAGTTCGTGTCGCGATACGATCAGTGCGGCCTGATGCTTCGGGTTGACGTCGAGAACTGGATCAAGGTCTCGACGGAACGGGAAGACGACAGGATAAGCCGCCTGGGAGCGGTCGTGACGAACCTGGGATACTCCGACTGGTCGAGCCAGGACATCTCCTCCCAGGTGCAGAAATTCCGGTATCGAGTCCATCGCAGCGGCGACGACTTCCTGGTCCTGAGTTCGCTCGACGGGAGCGAATGGCAGCAGATGCGGGAGGCCCATTTGCACCAGTGTCCGGACGTGCTGGAAGTCGGAATCTATGCATGCAGCCCCACGGGGGACGGGTTTGCCTGCCGGTTCCACGAACTGGCAGTTGGCGAGAGCGACTGGACCTGATCAAGAACAAATACGAGATCCGAATATCGAAATACGAATATCGAAATCCGAAACAAATAGGAAATTCGAAGTTCGAAAGATCAGCGTTCTTTCGGTGTCATTCTTAAGACGCCCCCCCGCTCCCGTCCAGATTTCCCGACAAAATCCGTCTTTCCGGGAAACGCTTTCTCGGGGCAGTTCGTTATACCTCCCAGAGGAGGCGCTGCGCGCCTCCCGATGGTGGTCTCTCACGCTATGATTTCAGGACCTTGCGCAGTCCTTTCCACCCTGAAAACAGGAGTTCTTCCATGTTTGCGGCACGACTCATGGCTGTCTTGCTGGCATTCTGCCTGATTCGTCCAACTCTCGGGGCAGAGCCGGCCTCTGCGGAAGCAGAACCGACCGGGACGCCCGAGCATGTGGTTGGTACGGTCGACACCCCGCTGGTGAGTGCGCAGATTCGGGAACTGATGCAGGATCGGAAATACGCCGTGGCGATTGCGGCCATCGACGCGGAAATGCAGAAGGACGACGCCCCGAAAGACTACCTGGGCTACTTGAAAGCGAGGGCGTTGTATCTCGACAAGAAGTACGACGAATCGGTGGTCGCCTATCAGGAAGTGCAGAAGCAGTTTCCGGAAAGTGTATGGCTCCATCGAGCCCAATTCGGCGAGGCCATGGCGTATGCCCGGAAGGGGGATTTTGAGAAGGCCGAGGGGATCTATCGGAAGCAGGCCGAGTTGCTGCTGTCCGAAGACCGCAAGCAGGAGATCGCCGAGATCTACCTGGAATTTGCCGAGAAGTATTTTGCACCGCCCAAGGCGCCCGACGCCGAGGCCAACTATGAAAAGGCACTCGTCTTCTACCAAAAGGCCCTGGAGGTCGGCCCCAAGCCCGACGAGGGGGAACAGATCGAACTGAAGGTGGCCCGTTGCCATCAGGAATTGGGACGGCACGACGAAGCGGCCAAGCTCTACCGCAAGTTCCTGGAAGACCATAAGAAGAGCCCTCTTGATTTGAAGGTTCGATTCCGTCTCGGGCAGGCAGAGCTGGCGATGGGGCAACTGGACAAGGCCCGGCGAACCTGGCAGGACCTTCTGGCGGAGCACGAGGATTCGTCGTCGGATCGAGTGCCCGAGGCGATGTTTCTCCTTTCCCGCACGTGGCAGATTCCGCAACCCGACAACGACAAGAAGTTGAATCTTGGCGTGGCGGCGTTGGAAGCGTTCCTGAAACGGTTCCCCACCCACGAAGATGCCGCCGAAGCGAACCTCGACATGGCACGAAGCTATGTTCACCGTGGGCAATTCGAGGAGGCCGTGGCGAGGCTCAAGGCGTTCCTCGGGGATGAGCGTTACCATAAGGCCGAGGAGCAAGCCGATGCACAGAATCTTTTGGGACGCTGCTATCAACTGCAGAAGAAATTCACCGCGGCCCTCGCCACGTGGCATGACTATCTGGCCAAACACCCCGCCCACGAAGCCTGGAGCGAGGTCCAGCGGGAAATCGTCAACACGGAATACCTGATGGCCGAGCAGGCCCGGCAGGACAAGAAGTACGACGAGGCCCGGAGACTCTTCGAGGCGTTTTCTGCCAAGTATCCGCTCGATTCTCGCAATCCGCAGATCCTCTATGGATACGGCGACATGTTCTGGCAGCAGGACAAGTGGCAGGAGGCTATCGGTGAGTGGCGGCGGCTTGTCTCGAAATATCCCAAGTCCAACGAGGCTTCTCGCGGCCAGTTCATGATTGCGGCCACGTTGGAAGAGGAGTTGGGCAAGCTGTCGGAGGCGTTGGAGGAATACAAGAAGCTCGATTGGGGCCCCATGCAGTCGTCGGCGCAGCAGGCTATTGCCCGGCTGACGGCCAAAAGTCTCACCGTGGCCACCGAGCGGATCTTCCGCAGCGATGAAACGCCCGTCGTCAAACTCACCTCGCGGAACCTCGAGACGGTGACCGTTCGAGCCTACAAGGTCGACATGGAAACCTATTTCCGCAAGATGCACTTGGCGCGAGGGGTGGAAAAGCTCGACATCGCCCTGATCGACCCGGACACGACCTTCGAGTTCAAGATCCCGGATTACACCGAATATCAGCAGTCTGAATCGACCGTCGAAGTGCCGCTGCCGAAGGACGCCACCTCGGGCGTGATGGCGGTCACGGTGAGCAGCAAGACGCTGGAGGCGACCACGCTGATCGTGCAGAGCGATCTCGACATTATCGCCAAAAGTTCCCGCGACGAGGTGTTCGTCTTTGCCGAGAACATGCGAACGGGCAAGCCGTGGGCCGGCGTGCGATTGCTCCTCTCCAACGGCAACGAGGTGTTTGCCGAAGAGACGACCGGCGAGGACGGCGTTTTGCAGAAGAGCTACAAGCAACTGGGCGACGCGGACGATGTGCGGGTGTTTGCCGTGATGGACGGCAGCGTGGCGTCCAACGTGGTGGGGCTCAAAGGCGTGGGCGTGGCCAAGGGCCTGACCGACCGGGGCTACCTTTACACGGATCGTCCGGCGTACCGAGCCGGGGACCTGGTCCACGTGCGCGGCTGCGTGCGGCAGGTGAAAGATGATCGCTACACGGTCCCCGCCGGCAAGAAATACAAACTGCAGGCCTTCGATCCCCGAAACCGATTGCTCCGTGAAGAGGAGGTGACCCTGGGCGAGTACGGGACCTTCCACGCCCACTTCCCCCTGCCGCAAACCAGCCCCCAGGGCCAATATCGAGTGCTGCTTGCCGACGAGGAGAAACAACGCCAGTATCAGGGCGTGTTCGTGGTTCAGGAGTACAAACTGGAACCGGTTCACCTGGTGATCGACACGTCGCGACGGGTCTATTACCGGGGCGAGAAGATCGAGGGGACGATTCGGGCGGAGTTCTACCACGGGGCGCCCCTTGCCGGCCGGCAGGTGGTCTATCAACTTGCCGGGGATCGTTCTCACACGGCCACCACGGACGAAAAGGGCGAGGTCAAGTTTGAACTGGCCACCCGGGAGTTCCTCGAAAGCCAGGTGCTGACGCTTGTTACCACCCTGCCCGAGCGCAACCTGGCCGCGGCAAGCAACTTCTACCTGGCCACGCAGGGGTTCGGAATCGGCATGGAGACGGTTCGCCCGGTCTATGTGGCCGGCGAGTCCTTCGAGCTTTCGGTGACGACGAAGGACGCCGAGGGCAAACCGATCGGCCAAAAGCTCAAGCTCCGCGTGCTGGAAAAGACGAACGTCAACGGCAAGGTGGGCGAGCGGCTCGTGGAGGAACACGAGCTGGAGACGGCGGACGACGGAACGGCCCAGCAAACGCTGACTCTGGCCGAGGGCGGAACGTACGTGTGCCGCGTTTTTGGGACGGATCGGTTCGAGAACGTGGTGACCGGCGAGCATGTCGTGAAAATCTCGGACGACAAGGACAAGGTCCGCTTGCGGATCCTTGCCGATCGCCACACATTCAAGGTTGGCGACGAGGCCAAAGTGAACCTCCACTGGCGAGAAGAGCCGGCCCTGGCCCTGGTGACCTTCCAGGGGGCGAAGATTCTCGACTACCGTCTGGTGACCCTGAATAAGGGCGACAACTCGCTCGCGATTCCAATGACGGCCGAGCTTGCCCCCAACTTCGAGCTGGCCGTGGCGGTGATGACGGATCCGGGGACCAGCCGGGCTCTTGACGGCGGCGCTGCGGTCACGGGTGGCACGGCCGCTGGCGGTGACGCAGCTAGCCCGGCTGTTGGCAGCGCCAGTGACGGTCCTAAAAGCCCGGCTGCTGCTGGCGACGGATCTGACGAGAATACCCGTACAGGAAATGGAGAACCAAGCAGCCGAGCTGAATTTGATCCGGCTGAAGCCATTCGTTTCCACACCGCTTCGAGCCCCTTTGCCGTGCAGCGGGAGCTGCGCGTGGAAATCGCCTGCAAACGGCCGGACAAGGCCGAGGGCCCGGTCCGACCGGGGGAAGAGGTTGAGGTGACGGTGAAGACCACCGATCCGCAGGGCAAGCCGGTCGAGGCCGAGTTGAGCCTGGCCATGATCGAGAAATCGCTTCTGGATCGATTTGCGTCGCCGGCGGGGCCGATCAGCGCGTTTTTCCGCGGCGTTCTGCGCGAGCCAGCCGTTCGGACCACGTCGAGCATTACGTTTACCTACAACCCGAGCACCCGGCCCATCAACTCCCGGCTCCTGGCCGAATGGAAGCGTCTGGAGGTTGCCAGGGACGAAGCCGCGAGCATGCGGGCCACGGTGGAACGATACAATCAGCTCACGACCGAAGGTCGATATGCCGAGGCCGAAGTCTTGGCCGGCCGGCGAGGACGAGATCGTGAGGATGCCTTCAATAGCGCAATGCACAGTGTCAGAAGCGCATCTGTGCCTTTCGACGGCGCCCAACCGGCGGGTCCTTTCGGCAATTCACAGGGGCTGGTCGGCGCGGTCCAGATTGAATCGCTGGAAGGCATGGATGTGAACTTCGCGCAAGGCGGCAAGGCCGACGTTCAGCAGGTGACCGACTTGATGCGACGAATCCAGGTTATGCCGGGCCAGAGGCCTGCCCGCAGTGCGGGTGCACGACTTCGAGAGGTTCCTCTTGCCATGAATCGCGGATCAATCGCCCAGAGCGATTTCGCGTTTACGGGATCAACAACCACGACTGCCGGAGCCGAGATCGGCGCCGAGCTTGGCGCGGTGGGCGGCTACTTCTTCGCTCCCATGTCGGGCGAGAAGCTTGCCCAACTGGGCAGACAGAGCCAATCCGAAATCCGCGTGCTTCAACGCGATGGAAGCGTGCTGGGATTGAACCTGCGAAATGCGGGCAACGCCGATGCGATCAAGGAACTGGGCGATCGACTGGCCGAGACCGGGGCCGTGCTCCTCCCCGGCGATGGGCTGCAAGAAACGGGCTACTGGAACCCGGCCCTGGTGACCGGCGAGGACGGCACGGCGATCGTGACGTTCACCGTGCCCGAGCGGTCGACGGCCTGGACCCTTGCCGCAACGGGAATCACGAAAGACACGCTTGCGGGAGAGGCGACCAGCGACCTGACCGTCAAGAAGGACCTGTTCGGCCAACTCAAGCTGCCGCTGGCCTTCACCGACGGCGACAAGGCCCAGGTGCTGGCGACGATTCACAACGATCGCGAGGAAAAGGGCAAGGTTCGCGTGACGCTCAAAACGACGATTGCCGGACGGAGCGTTTCAGAGACGAAAACCCTTGACGTGACGGCGAAGGGGCCCCTGGAGACGGAGTTCTCGTGCGAGTTGCGCCGGCCCGAGGGTGAAAAGGTGGAAGGTCCGGTTCCGCCGCAGATCGATGTGGAATTTGAGCTGACGGTGGCCTCCGAAGGCGGAGACGCCGCCGTGGCGGACGTGGTTCGGCAATCCGTCCCGCTCGTGCCCTACGGCCTGCCCGTCTACCAGACGGCAAGCGGCGCGGCCACGAGCGACATGACGGCCTGGGTCGAGCCACCGAAGGATATGGCCTTTGCCGGCCCGAGCCTCCAGATCGTTGTGGGGCCCACGGTCCAGCGGAGCCTGCTCGACGTGGTGCTCGGACCGGTGCTGCCGTGCCAATTCGCGACTGCTCGTCTGGCTTCCGGCACGGAAACGGCCGCCAGCGACTTGATGGCTTCGTTGGCCCTTCAGGAACTGCTCTCCGAAAGTCGCGAGGGCGACTCGCCCGCCCTGGCGGCCCTGGACCAGCGGGTCCGGGCCTCGGTGGGTGCGTTGGTCTCGTCCCAGAACGATGACGGAGGTTGGAGTTGGACGGGACGGGGCGGCGGAAGCGATCGCTACGCCGCAGCACGGGTGGTGTGGGGCCTCGCCCTCGCACGAAAGGCCGGTTACACGGTTGCCGACGAAGCCTACGAGAAGGCGGTCAGCTACCTGAAATCGCAGATTGCGGCGACTGACGCGGGGGACCTGGAGAGCAAGGCGATCCTGCTTCATGCCCTGACCATTGCGGGCCACGAGGATTTCACGCTGGCGAACCGTCTCTACCGGAGCCGGCCCGTGCTCTCCACAGCGGCCCTGGCCCACACTGCCCTGACCTTCGCGGCCATGAACCGCAAGGATACGGCCCGGGAACTGGCCGACGCTTTGGCAACGAAAAACCTGGATGAACGGACGACTCGCCGCGCGGCCCCGACCGGTGTGCTGCCTTGGAGCAGTAGTCCCGCCGAGCTGCGGGCGTTGGTTGCCCTGCTGCTGGTCGAAATCGACCCGTCTGCGGATCGCACGCGGGAAGCGGTCGGCTGGCTGATGGCGCATAGGACAGGCCATCGCTGGAGTCCCGAAAAGGCAACTGGTCCGGCCACGCTGGCCCTGGCCGCGTGGTATGCCAAGAGTCGCTTCGAGGACGAGAAGTACCAGTTGACGGTCCTGGTGAACGGCAAGGAAGCAGCGGTGCTCGAAATCGACGCTTCCTCTCTGACGCAAACGGTGGACGTGCCACGCGAACTGGTCGTCGTCGGCAAGCAGCGGATCGAGTTCCGTCTGGCTGGTCGAGGCCGCTACACGTATCAGTGCATCCTGGGCGGGTTCGTGCCAGCGGACAAGGTCAAGAGCACGACCAACTCGTGGTATGTCCGCCGCTACTATCAACCGGCTCCGCTTGAGCGGGACGGCAAGCCCGTGCCCCGCGGCTTTGATATCCTCACAGGCAGCTACCAGTCGTTCCGCAACCCGCTCACGCAGCTTCCCGTGGCCAAGCGAGGGAACGTGGAGCTGCACGTGTGGCGGGGAAATCTGCCGAGCAACGTTTCTCAAGAACAACTCGAATACCTGGTGATCACAGAGCCGATTCCCTGCGGCGCGTCGGTCGACGCGGAGTCGGTCAAGGGACCTTTCGAACGCTACGAGATCGGGCCGGGGTCGATTACCTTCTATGTGGGCAGCCGGCACGGCATCGGGACAATCCGCTACGATCTGCTTGGCTACCTGCCCGGCGAGTATCGTTGCGGGCCGACGATGATTCGCAACGCCTATCGCCCGAACGAACTGGCCGTGGGCGAGGTGAAGACGCTTGCCGTGCTGGCAAGGGACGGGGAATCGAAGGACAAGTATCGCTTGACACCTCGCGAACTGTTCGAGTTGGGCAAACTCGAATTTGCCGCAGGCGAGATGGAAGCGGCCCAGAAGCACCTGGAGGACCTGCTGGAGCACTGGAACCTCCAACCAAACGCCTACAAGGCGGCCGTGACGACCTTGTTCGACAGCTACCTGGCCACGGGTACGGCCGAGCGGATCGTTCATTACTTCGAGATCGTTCGCGAGAAGTGGCCCAGTGAGAACATCCCCTTCGACAAGATCCTCAAGGTGGGCACGGCCTACGAAACGATGGGCGAGTTCGAGCGAAGTTATCTCGTCTTCCGGGCAACGATCGAGAGCAGCTTTTCGCGCGAGAGCTCGGTCGCCGGCTTCCTCCAGTCGCAGGGCGAGTTCCTGCGGAGCGTGGACGTGCTGGGTCGGCTTCTTCGGCAATACCCGCCCGAGAACTACATTGCCGACGCCGAGTATTCCCTGGCCCAAGGCGTGTATGCCAAGGCCCCGGCGGCGGCTGATGACGCCCGGCTCCGGGAGCAGAAAGTCAACCGGGTCGACCTGATCCAGCGAGCGTGGCGAATGTTCGAGGGAGTGCTGACCGCCTATCCCGATGATCCGGCTGCCGACCAGGTATCGTTCGCCGCGGCGAACACGCTCCTGGACATCGACGCCTACGAGCGGGCGGCGTCGGTCTGCGGACGCTATGCCGAGCGCTACCCCAAGAGCGACCTGCTCGACGCGTACTGGTATGTGATCGGTTACTGCCGGTTTGCCATGGGAAATCACAAGCAGGCCCTGGCCATGTGCCGCAAGGTGGCCGACGCGAAGCGGACGGACCCGCACACGGGCCGCGAGAAGGAGAGCGATGACAAGTGGCGCGCCATCTACATTCTCGGCCAGATCCATCACAGCCTCGGCGAAGCGGCCGAGGCGATCGCCGAGTATCGCCGCGTGGAAGATCGTTTCCCCGATGCGAAGCAGTCGATCGAGTATTTCACCCGCAAGGCGATCGAGCTTCCGGAAGTGACGACGGTTGAACCGAAGAAGCCCGTGGAGGTGGAACTGAAGTACCGCAACATTCCCCAATGCGACACGAAGGTCTACCGGATCGACCTGATGAAATTCAGCCTGATGAAGCGCGATCTCGCCGGGATCACCCAGATCAACCTGGCGGGAATCCGTCCCTATCATGAAGAGACGATCGAGCTGGGCGACGGCAAGGACTACCGCGACTGCACGAAGTCGCTGGCGTTGCCCTTGAAGGAGGACGGGGCCTATCTGGTCGTCTGCCGAGGTGAGAACCTCTACACGAGCGGGCTGATCCTGGTCACGCCGCTGGCCGTGGACGTGCAGGAAGATGCGGTCAGCGGAGAGGTCCGCACGACGGTCAAGGATCGCACGAGCGACCGCTACCTGCGTGACGTGCACGTGAAGACGATCGGGAGCCGCAACGATGATTTCGTCTCCGGCGAGACGGATCTCCGCGGCGTCTTCGTGGCCGACGGAATTCTGGGCACGGCGACGGTGATTGCCCAGGCCGAGTCGTCGCACTATGCGTTCTTCCGTGGAAAAACGGATCTCGTCGCGCAGGCGATGCCGGCCAGCGCGAGCCCCGAGCCAAAGCCCAAACCACCGGGCGAGCCTTCGGCCCCGTCGCGCCGCGAGTCGCTCAAGAAGCAGCTTCTTGAGGGCGTGCAATTCCGGAACAGCGCCAATCAACAGATGAAAGTGCAACAACTGGAGGACCTGTATCAGGCCCCGTCTCAGGGCGTGGAGGCGTCGAAGGCGTTGAAATAGCCGCCGCGGATGCTACACTCAGGGCGTCGCGAAGGACATGGCGACTGTTGGAGTCCAGCCTTTAGGCTGCGTTGGGCACGCTTAGACGCAAACACCAACAGTCTGCCTGTGCCTACTCGGCCCCTGATGAAGTTGTTCGGGATCAAACGGCTGAACGCCCGTCGATGAATGCTTCCGCCCCATCGTACCCGTTGTGATACTATCTCACAGAGGTTGGGCATCATTCATCGGCCGGCCCGAAGCGGGAGACGCTCCATGGCTTGGCTGAATCGTGTCGCCCCCCTTTTCTCTCCTCCGATTGGCATCCTAATCCCCCTTCTGGCGACATTCGCTTGGAATGGGGCGAGCCTTCCAGCCGCCGAGGCGCCCGACCCTCCCATGGAGCGTCTCGTCCTTGACGACATGGAAGACGTGGGCGACTGGTACAACGGCTCGCCCGAGGAGACGACCGTGGCGGCCAGCGAGCTTCACGTTAAGGAAGGGA
Source organism: Thermoguttaceae bacterium (assembly GCA_963674575.2). Lineage (GTDB taxonomy): Bacteria > Planctomycetota > Planctomycetia > Pirellulales > Thermoguttaceae > JAAYAY01. The sequence goes on along the minus strand of CAXXQT010000002.1, from coordinate 1,508,072 downwards.
AGACGGCTCTCCTCTTCGCTAACGTGGTTGACCACACGAAGGGCGAGAAGAACTACCCCATCGGCTGGCCCCGATCCGGCAAGGACCTCAAGAAGTCGGGCCCCACCGACTGGTCGGCCTATGATTACTTCGAGTGCTGGATCTACGCCACCACGAGTCGCGACGCCCTGCCCAAGACGCCTCTCGGTGTCGGTTTCTACCATTCCGGTCCCAAACGCTCCACCAGTTTCCGCCTGGCCGAGGTTCGCAAAGACCAGTGGGTGAAGATTCAGATTCCCATTGCCAAGATCGAGCCGCCGAATGATATTCGACGGGTCCAGTTCAACATCTCCGAATCGAACTACGCCCATGGCGATCATGTCGACTTCTATATCGACGACGTGGTTCTGACCCGGTTTGCCCATCCGGTGATCGGTTCGATGCACGCGAGGCGGCGGCTGATCTACACGTCGGATCGGCATCTTTCCGCCGAGTTTGAATTGCTGGGAAGCCGCTCGCCGACGGATGTGACGGTGGGTCTCGAAGTCGGGCAGGGGGAAAACGCCGTCGCGAGTGCTTCGACTTCACTTGGCGATGGGCCGGGGGAGATCGAGGTTGACCTTTCGGCCGGGCAGTCGTTCGCGCCGGGAGAGGCGTGGATGAAGCTCATGCTTCAGGACGCGTCGGGCAAGATCCTGCACAGGAAGGAAGCAACGTTCCGCGTAATCGAAGGGCCCTTTGAATGAACAGACCAATGCTCGTTATCGGCCTTCTCGTGGCACTGGCAGCCTCGCCGTCGGTCGGTTCGGAAGTACTTCGTTTCGATATGGGCTCGGCCGATTCGCCCGTTCGGGACGGTTTCACCCAGGTGACCGCCGCCTCGCTCTACACGCCGCAGACCGGCTTCGGATGGCGAACGGCCGACGGGCTGCGAGCGCACCACCACAGTACGAGCCGCGAGTGGAAGTACAATGAAAGCCGAGGACGGGAATATCCGCCCACGATCTACACGAACGAAGTCACGTGCGACACCGTCTCCGGCCGGGAGGCGAACTCGTTTCTCGTCGATCTGCCGGCGGGCAAGTACACGGTCTTTCTGCTTGGGGGCCTGAGTGCCGGTTCGTCGCGCGATTATCACTGGTTCGACGTAACCGTGGGCGGCAACACGGAAACGGTGAAGATCCCCGGGCCCTATCGCTTCGAGAAACGCGTCTTTCATGTCGAGGCCAGCCAGAAACCGCTCGCGATCGAACTGGCGCCTACCACGGACTGGCTTGTCAGTTGCGTGGTCGTGTTCCCGGCGGACCAGGAGCGGCAGGTTCGCAGCGACTTTCTAGACGCCCTGGAGCGGGAGATCTACTTCCTGCCTCCCGATGTGGCAGCCAAGTGGAAGGAGACGCAGCACGAAGAACCTCGCCCCATGCCAGACTTTAGCGAGGAGGATCGTCGCCGCGGCTATGCCGTCTTTGCGCGGCATTGGTCGGAGGTTGTTTATCCCAACACGGCGCCGCGGGCCTGCGAGTTGAATCCCACGTTGGCCGCCTTTGCCTCGCTCGGGGAATATGAGCCCGTCACCGTGACGGTCCGGCCCCTGGTCGATCTGCCCAGCGCGACGCTCACTGCCGGCAACCTGCGCTGCGGTGACGCGACGATCCCGGCCGCGGCAATCGACGTCCGCTGGGTTCGAAACATGCTCGTCCGGCCCAACTACTCCTTGTTTTTCTCCTATCACGTTGCCCCGGACGTGCTCGAACATCGGGATTCGTCCGATCTGCGGGCGGAGGAGAATCAGCGATTCTGGGTTACGGTTCACGTGCCTGACGATGCCGCACCGGGCGTTTACGAGGGCGCGTTGACCTTTCGGGCCGGCACGCGTCCGCCTATCGATATTCCGCTCAAGCTCCGGGTCCTCCCGATCCGGTTGAAGAAGAACCCAAAGCACGTCTACGGGATGTATTACCGCGACCCGCTCAGTAACGTACGGGACAGCAACACGCCCGAGGCGAACACCTATTTCACCCGCAAGGCGGATTGGGAACGGGGCGACATGGTCGAGCACGGAATGACGAGCCACATCTCAAGCGTCAGCGGGCTGGAGAGGGACGACGAGGGGAACTGGACGATGGACGGCGCCGAGACGGAACGCCGCATCACCCTCTCTCAAAAACACGGTTTAGCCGACCAGCCCCTGGTGGTCAGCATTCCGGTCAGTTGGTGGTATTCCAAGCTCGTCGACAAGCGGGGAACCGGCAGCCACCTGCGATTGATGCGCGACGACGTGCCCCAGTCGTTCTTCGACGAAGTGACCAAGATGGTCGAGGCCGTCCAGAAAGAGCGGGCCAACCACGACTGGCCCGAATTTCTCTACTACCCCATCGACGAACCGAGCACCAACCCGACTTCCGTTCACTTCATGGTTGGCGTGCTGAAAGCCATCAAGCAGGTGCCGGGCGTGCGGACCTACGTGACCGCCGATCCGACTCACGAACAGTTCGAGCCCATGTGGCCCTACGTGGACGTTTGGTGCTGCCAGCCCTTCGTGTTCGGGTATGAGAAAATCCGCCGGCTGAGCCAGGAGAAGGGAATCGAGTTCTGGTGTTACCCCAACCACATCAGCGGCGAGAACGACCACACGCCAATTCGGGGCGCTCGAATGACCTGGGGCTACGGCTTCTGGAAATCGGGATTCAAGGCCCTGATTCCCTGGATCTACCAGGCGAGCACGGGGGATCCGTGGAACTACCTGGACGGTTCCACGATGGATTTCTTCAATCGGTCGACGCCCGAGGGCCGGCCGATCCCGGTGACCATGTGGGAAGCCTATCGCGAGGGCATCGACGACGGACGCTATCTCTACACGCTCCAGCAACTCGTTGAGCGGGGCCAGAAGGCCGGCGGCCGGCAGGCCGAACTCGCCAAGCAGGCAGAAGCCGAAATCGGCCGCCTCTGGGACGCGATCGATGTCCAGGAGAAGTACAAGTACGACGATCTGTGGAGCGGCCCCGATTTCGACGCCCGTCGCTGGCTGCTGGCCACGTGGATCCTGCGGCTTCAGGAGTTCAAAACGGATCTCTCGCCAGTTCGGAAGGTGGTGGATCTCCGAATCGGCAAGACGCAAGAGGTCGTCCTGACTGATGGGAGCAAGGCCGTGCTGCATCTCCTGAAGGTGGACAGCGAGCGAGAATCGGTCAAGGGCATGGTCTGCCAATCGAGTGCAACGCTGGAGGTGAACGGGGAAACGGTTACGCTGGAGAGCGGCAACTACCGGCTTCCCGTGGCCGCGGGAGGCATCCAGATCGATTGCCCGGTGACGGGGGCCTATCCTGGCGAGAAAGTCCGCGAATTCTGGAATCTGGAAGGCGACGCCCGGGTTCGCCTTTGGCCGGCCGGTTCGCCCTGGATCGAGCCAGGCACGTTCACCTATCCGATCCGCCAGCGTTGGATGGCCGCGATGACTTGGTTCAGCAACGAACCGGTCAGCGTCGTCAACGGCTGGACGTATTATCACGCGGGCATGGATTTCGGGGCAACCGAGGGGCTGACAGAGGCCGTCTCTGCGATCGACGGGATTGTTGCCTCGTGCGGACTCGACGTGCTGCCGGGATGCGAACCTCCCGTGGAGAAGCGCGCCGACGTGGTCTATCTCAAGGACCGGCGCGGCTGGTTCTACCGCTACAGCCACCTGCACAAAATCGATGAGGCTATTCAGGTCGGCTCGCCCGTCGCGCAAGGCCAGCGGATTGGCTGGACGGGTAAGAAAGGGGCGAGCGGCGGCTGGTCCCATCTCCATTTCGACATCCGCAGCCCTCAGCCGAACGGCGAGTGGGGCGTGGAAGACAGTTATGCCTTCCTGTGGCAATCCTACCAGGCCCAATACCGGCCCAAAGTGCTTGCCGTGGCCCGGCCTATCCATCGTGCCCGAACTGGGGAGATTGTTCGACTTGACGGAAGCCGGTCCTGGGCCGAGGCGGGGATTGCGGGCTATGCGTGGGCGTTCACGGATCGAACCCAGGCCGTGGGTCCCGTCGTCGAACGATCCTACAGCAAACCGGGAGTCTACAGTGAAATCCTGATGGTGGTCGGCAAGGACGGTTCCGTCGACTACGATTTCGCCACGATCCGCGTTGCCGATGCAGCGACGGGGAAGGAAGTGGCGGCCCTCGACGCGAATTATCAGCCTACCCAGAACATCAAGCCGGGCGATGAAGTGATCTTCACGAGTCGCGGACGAGGCGACGGCGCGAGCGAGGACAGGTGGAACTTCGGGGACGGCAGTCCCGTGGTGTCGGCTACCTCGAATCCAGATCCCTCGCAGCATGCCCCCGATGGCTACGCGAAGGTGAGCCATCGCTTTGCCAAGCCGGGGGACTACATCGTCACGGTTCGCGCCAAACGAGAGGGCGGGTTTATGGCGATGCACCGCCTCCACGTGCATGTCTGTTCCCCGTAGGGTGCGTCTTGCCGCACCGATTCCTCGGTCTCGCTTCTCGGCGTGCGTCAAGACGCACCCTACGACTGCTCCCCTGCGATCTCACCCGGGCACGGTCAGCGGCTGGCCATTGTCTTGAGGGCCCAGTTGGAGAAGAAAGGGAACGGCCCGCTGGGCCCATTGGCGGGCGTCGGGATAGGCCGACGCCGACTCGCCAAAGCAACTCCGCAACATGTCGGTGTCGATGATCCCGGGATTGAGCGGGACGGCGGCCATGCCGGGGGGAAGCTCGTCGGCGAGCGCCCGGGTGAGTCCTTCGATGGCCCATTTGGTCGCACAGTAGGGGGCAACTTCCGGCGAGGTGGATCGTCCCCAGCCGGAGCTGAGATTCACGATCACGCCGGCCCGGCGAGCCACCATGTCCGGCACGAAGTGGCGAATCACGTTGGCCGTTCCCTTCAGGTTCACGTCCACGACGGCGTTGAACTGATCGGCCGGAACGCTCCAGAGCGGCGCGTTCTCGTTGATCAACGAGGCGTTGTTGATCAGCAGGTCGACCGCCTCTCCATCCAGGACTTCCCTGGCCCATTGGGCCACGTCCGTCTCGTTGCGCACGTCGACCACGTCGAAGCGGTGCGGCGCCGGGTACTCTTTTCGCAACAGCTCGATCGCCTCAACCGAGCGGGCGAAGCCGGCTACGCGATGGCCTTCGGCGATGAATCCCTCGACCATGGCCCGTCCGAGTCCGCGACTGACGCCGGTTAGCACGATCCGCCGACCGCTCATGGGGGGCCTCCTCGGGAAAAATAGGTTGCCGATTCAGTCACGATCCCGGCGAGCGGTACGTCATGGGAATCCATGGGGACCCGATCGAACAACTGGCAATCGAAAGCCAACCCGAGGGCGAGGGCGGCGGGACGGATGTGTTGCAGAAGGCGATCGAAGTAGCCGCGGCCGTGGCCTACCCTGCCGCCACGGCGATCGAAGGCAACGCCGGGGACGGCCAGAAGGTCCAGTTCGTCGGGGCTCGCCAGTTTCTCCGGCAGACAACGCAGCGAGTCCAGGGGTTCCAGGATCCCAAATGCTCCCACGGCAAGTTCCGCAGGATCGCTGAACCGGAACAGTTTCAAGTCGCTGCCGACGCAAAAAGGAATAACGATCCTCTTGCCGTCGCGTCGGAGCCTTGTTACGAGGCAGGCGGTGCGCAGCTCGCTGCGAATGTGGAGGTAAACGAGAACCGTTTTCGCCGCTGCGTAGGCGGGAAGGTCACAGAACCGGGAGCAAGCAGCCTCGCTTCGCCGATCCTTGTCCGGCAAATCGCGTCGGCACTGAAAACCCCGGGCCCGGATTTCCGCCTTGGAAATCTCGGTCCCGGGTTCAGGATTCTCGATCTGGTGAGACACGTTGTCCCTCACGCTCTGCGGATAACCGGGAGCATGCTATTAGATATCATCCCAGTAAGCCTCGTCAAGCATGAGGAAGTCGACGGCGCTGTCCACGTCCTTCTCGTTCTTCGGCGAATCACCATAGTCGTTCCTGGCGTTGACCGTCTCGAACCCGGTGACATCGTACATGAGAGCCATTTCGGTGGCGCTCGCGGGCCGCGACAAGGAGGCGAACGACTCACCGTCGACGTACTCGGCGATCAGCAGGTCGACGCCCTCCGTGTCGTGGAGTCGGGCCACGTCATCTCCACCCGCGGTCGCGTCGGCATGCACCTCTTCGAAGCTTCGAGCGAGGATCTCGTAGTCATAGGGATTGTCATCGTTTCGCGGGAACATCTGCGTCTTGTGAGGCCGCAAGACCGCCTTGTCGTCATAGGGCGTGTCGAACATGGTGATCGTGTCGTAGCCGCCCATGGTCGCGAAGATGCTCGGATACTCGAATCCGGTGAGGGTCACCTGGTCGCGGCGTAGTCCCCGATCGGCAAGGTTCGTCCCGCTGGTAACGACGACCTCGTCGTAGGAAGCGGTCACGATGTCGTCGTCAGGAGTATCCCAGATCCGGGCGATGTCAGTTCCGCCGGTCGAAGCGATGGTGATCTGCTCGAAGAACTTGCCGCGGATGTAGTACGACGAGTTGAAGAGTTTCACCGCGTCGTTCTCCTCAACCTTGGCCTTGTCCTTGCCGTCGGAGTCGGTCAAGGCGAGGGTGTCGTCCCCACCTTCGCGGGCATAGAGTTGCACCTCGTAGAAGTTGTCGGCCTGCAGGCTGAACCCGTCGCCGGCCAGGATGGTCTGCGTGGGACTGCCGGTGGCCGTGTCGTCGCCCGCCGAGTCGGTGAAGGAGACGAAGTCGTCGCCGCCTCCGCTTTCCATCAGGGCCTGCTCAATATTCGAGGAGCTGAAGGAGAAGTTTGTGCCCGTGAGAGCGGCGGTGGTTGGCGTGAGGGTCACTTGCTCGTACTCGGACGAACCGGTGACGTCCACGGTGTCGTTGCCGTCGAGACCGTCGAAGGTGATCGTGGTAACGTCCGTTCCCTCGTAGACCAGGGCGCCATTCAGGGTGACGGTGAGAACCTCGCCGCGGACGATTTCCAGCGTGTCGTCGCCCGAGGTACCCACGAGGTCCAGTTCTGTGACGATGGTCCCTTCGTCGTTGTCGGTGACCGTAACCCAAACCGGTGAGGCTGTCAGGGCGGCATACACTTCGTCGTCCGTGGTCAGGACGTGATTGATGGCCACGGTCTCGGTCGCGTCCTCGTCCAGGGTGTCGTCGATGGCCGAGATGGTCACCGTCTGAGGCGTGTCCCAGTTGGCCGAAGTGAAGGTCAACTGAACGGGATTCGTCGTGACATCGCTGGTGGGAACCATGCTGATGGTCACGTCCTCGGTGGGCTGCGAGGCCAGGACGACCGTGTAGGTGTCGGTGGCCCCGCCTTCGGTCACAGCACTGCCGGTACCGCTCTGGGTGATCACCACGCCGGCCGTATCGTTGTCGGTGACGGTGACCTCGAGGTCGGGCGTTGTCAATCCGGCGTAATTCAGGTCCGAGCTGTTCACGAGATGGGAAATCGTTCCCGTGTGCGTGCCTTCGGCCACGAGATCGGAAACCGCGGTGACCGCGATCGTCTGGGCCTGACTCCAGTTGCTCGAGGTGAACGTCACGGTGGACGGGAGCGTCTTGACTTGTCCGTTCGTCTGGAGCTGAATCGTCACCGTGGAGGTCGGCTGCGAGGCCAATTTGAGCGTGTAAACGTCGGACTGGCCCGATTCGGAAACGTCCGTGCTTCCGGCGGTTTGCGTGATGACGAGCCCGGCCTCATCGTTGTCGGTGATGGCAACCGGGATGCTGTCCGCGTCGAGTCCGTTGTAGTTGGTGTCGCTGCTGGCCAACGTGTGGGTGATGACGGCCGTATGGTCGCCCTCGGCGATCGAATCGTCCAAGGCACGGACGATGACCGTTCGCGGCTGGTCCCAGTCGTCCTCGGTGAAGACCATCTCGGTGGGAACAAGCACGAGTTGGTCCCCGGCGTCCAGGGTGACGGTCACCTTCGCGGTCGGTTCCGAGGTCAGGACAACGGTGTACGTGGTCGTTCCGTTGCCTTCGGTGACCCCCAGGGTGGTTCCGCTTGCCGAAATCACCACACCGGCCGCATCGTTGTCGGTGATATTCACCGTGTGGAGCGGAACGTCGATGCGATGGTACGCCAGATCGTCGGACGCCACCGAGTGCCCGATCACGGCAGAGTGATCGCCTTCGGCGATGTCGTCGTCCACGGCCGAGACGGTTACGGTCTGCGGCGTGTCCCAGTTGTCCGGAGTGAAGGTGAGCGTTTCGACGTTGCTATCCAACTGGCTGCCCTGGACGATGGTCACGGTCACGTCGGCCGTGGGTTTCGAGGCCAGGCTCACGTCGTAGGTGTCGCCGGCTCCGCCCTCGACGGCATCCAGCGATCCGCCGTCGTCGATGACGATTCCGGGCTCGTCGTCGTCGAGTATGGTCACCGTGACGGCGTCCACCGTGAGCCCCGAGTAGAAGGGGTCAGAGCTCGACAGGTCGTGGGAAACGACTCCGATGTGGGTGCCTTCGGCAACCGCGTCGTCGACGGCCTCCACGTCCACTTCCTGGTAGGTGTCCCAGTTGGTCGGCGTGAACGTCAGGGTCGACGTCGTGGAGGTGACCTGGTCGTCGGGGTTGATATCCACGGTTACGTTCTTCGTCGGCTTCGAGAGCAAGCGAACCTTGTAACCACCGACGGAACCATCGCCTTCGGTTACCGTGTCCTCGACCATCGAGACCTCGATTCCGGCGGTATCGTTGTCCGTGATTTGGACCGCGACCGTATCGACCGCCGTGCCCAGGGCATCGTAGGACGGGTCGGTACTGCTGACGGAGTGATAGATCACGGCCGTGTGGACTCCCTCGGCAATTGCGTCGTCGAAGGCGCCCAGGTAGACGACCTGCTTGGTATCCCAATCGTCCGAAGTGAAGGTAAGGGTGATCGGGTTTTGCGGAAGATCGGTTGGCGTCTGGTTCGCCATCAGGGTGGCCAGTCCGGCAGCCGAATCGGCCACAAGCAACTGGCTGCCCGGATCGATCGTCACTTGCACGTCGCCGACGGGCTTCGAGGTGAGAACCACCTCGTAGGTGTCGGTCAGGGTCCCGTCTTCCTTGACCCGCGTCGATCCGCCCGTGCGAAGGATCTGGACCTTGGCCAGATCGTTATCGGTCACGTTGACGAAGACCGGGTCGATGTCCATCTCGTTGTAGGCCAGGTCGAGGCTGCGGGTCGTGTGGGTCAGCGTGCCGATGTTGTTGGCCGGCGTCTCGGCGATATCGTCATCGACGGCAACGATCGTCACCGTCTGGGCAATATCCCAGTTGTCGCGGGTGAACTTCAGTTCGCTGACCGTGGTCGTCACATCGTCGTCGCCGGTGATCGTCACCCAGACGGTCTGAGTGGGCTCGGCGGTAAGAACGACCTTGTAGGTGTCGGTGATGCCGCCTTCCACGACGTCGTTGGTGAGGTCCGTGGGGGTGATGACGACGCCGGGCTGGTCTTCCGTGATGGTGATGGCGTAGTCTTCGACCTCACCGCTACGGCTCGAACCGATGTAGCTCAGGCCGCCTTCCCGGCTGAAACGGAACCGGGCATACGTGTCGCCCAAGGTGGCGTCGTCGGGCACCTCGATGGTCAGCACGTTCTCGCCGGGCTGCAGCAGGATCGAGGAGGACGACACCGAACTCGCATCGGTGAAGACGAGGGTCTCGTCGCGGTCCGCGATCCCCAAGGCATCGCCGAAGTTACCGTCGGCGTCGTAGTCGGCCCAGCCTTCCAGATAGCCGGCCTTCGAGGCCGTGACGACCAACTCCACCGTGCCGCCGGGGAGCCAGTGAGACTCGATGCTGACGCCGTCCTCGTCGTCGGAAATGTAGCCGTCGTCGCCGTCGGCGTCTTCCGAAGGTCGTCCGTCGTCTTCCGAGTCGATCGTGTCGCCGAGATAGTAGCCCTCGTTCACCGAATCGTCGGGATCGGTGACGTGACGGGGGCCGTTGTCGGCGATGAGGGTGTAATAGCTTTCGGGGGCGTCGCCGTAGTCAAGGTCACCGTCATCGTTGTAGATGCCGACATTGCCCCAGGCGGACGGATCGAAATCGCCCCAGGGAACACCGCCGACCGTGACCGCGTCGATGACGACCCGGAAGGTCTCGTCGTCTTCGAGTCCATTGTCGCCGTTGATGATCAACTGCACTTCCTGGATGGCCACCGGATCGTTCTGGGAAGCCACGACGATCTCGTAGTCCTGGCCGTCGTTGCTTCGCCACACGAGCAGCTCGCCGGAGAGCTGGGGGCCCCAATCGTAGTCCAGGTTGTCCGAGACGTTCAGCGGCAGGAAGGGCTCGCTGAGGTCGTAGAACATGACCTCCCAGTCGTATCCGTCGAAGCTGTGCCAGACGATCTGGTCCTCGTAGATCTGGGGACGTTCGTCCAGGGTGTAGTTGTCGGAGAGGTTGGTCGGCGTGCCGCCGTCCTCGACGTTGTAGAGGTAGATTTCCCGGTTGGTTGACGGACCGCCCTGCCACACGATGTTCTCGCCGTAGAGCTGCGGGGTCACGTCCTCGAGGGAATCGGACGTAAGCTGCGTCGTGATGTGGCTGTCGATCTCGTAGAGGAAGATGTCGTAGTCGGTTCCGTCGAGGCCCTGCCAGACCAGGTTGTTTCCGTGAAGTTGGGGCGACGTGTTGTCCGCCTGGTTATTGGTGATGCGGCGGGTTCCCGTACCGTCCCAGAGGAAGATCTCCGTTCCCTGGCCCACCAAGGCGTGCCAGGCGACGTTCTCGCCGTCGATGACCGGATCGTAGTCGTCGTAGTTGTTATTGGAGATGTCGACGATACCCGACGTTGCCGCGCCGATTGTCGAGATAGCCTGCAAGTAGATGTCGCGATCGCCGTAGGAGGAATCGATTCCCCACCACGTGATGTGACTCTCGGAGACGCGAGGGCTCTTGTCGTCCGTGTCGTTGTCGGTCAACTGAACGGTTCGGACGATGTTCAAGCCACTCGAGGTGACCTCGATTTCGCCGAAGAAGATCTCGTAGTCGTCCTGGTCTTCCGCGGGGTCGACGCCGGCCCAGACCACGTAGATCGTTCCCGAATCACCCGAGCCGACCCGGTAGACGTCCGCAAAGCGATCGTCGGTGATGTTATCGGTGAGGGAGATCGGCTCGCCACCGACCGTATCGTTGTAGACGAGGATTTCCCAGTCCCCTTCCACCTCGTCGGCCACCTCGAAGACGATCGAATCGCCCGATACGTGGTAGTCGTAGTCGTTCGTCTGGTTGTGGGTGACTGCTTCGATGTCCCAGGTGGCCTGGGGCTCGTCCTGGGGATTGAAGATGAAGGAGCCGCTGGTCACTTCCTGATAGTCGTCGTCGGCGACGGTGGCCGTGCCGTCCTCGGTGTGGTATTGAACCTCGAGGGAGGCCCCGAAGGAGCCTCGCCGCTCGAAGGCCACGTTCACGATGGTGCTCTCACCCTCGGCGCCCTCGGCCACGCTCACGTTGCCGACGGAGATGGTCGCCATTTGGTGGTTTCCGAAGAGGAGCCCCGAGTAGGTCTCGCCCGCGCCCACGACCACGGTGTAGGAGCGATCGGCGTTGATTCGGGAATCGCCGAGGACCTCCAGGGCGGTGTCCTGGGGATCGATGGTCACGACCGCCAGCGGATTGGCAACCGTGTCGGCTTCGAGGATCACCAGGTCGTCGCTCGCGGTGGCGGTCAGATCCATGCCCTGGGCGTTGATGACCGCCGCGATCGCGTCGGCCACCTGGCTTGCCGTCATTGCCGGGGTGAACTCGACGCCGACGGAGAAGCTGGAGACGCCGTCACCGATCGAGAGGTCCTCAAATTCGAGACGGAGCATGGTCGTGCCGTCGCTCACGTAGAAGATCTCGCCGTCGGTGAGGTCCGCGCCGCCGACGCACTGGATCTTGTTGCCTTCCGCGTCGGGAAGATAGGCGAGTTCCGCGTCGGGATAGGTTTGCACCCAGCCGTCGTCGAGAACCTCGCGGACGGTGTAGGTTCCACTGAACAGGCCGGTGAACTCGAAGTTGCCCGTTTCGTCCACCCCGGCCGTGCTCAGGTCGTCCTGGCGGGTAACCGCGGTGGGCTCGTTGGCGTCGAGCATTCCGTCGTTGTCGTAGTCGAGGTAGAGGGTCACGCCCCCCAGTCCCGGTTCGCCCTTGGCGAGGAGTCCGGTGGTCGGGTCCATGCGGTAGCCGAGGACTCCGTCGTCGGTGGATGCCAGGAGCGCGGCGAGGCCCGCCGAACTGTTGGGACGCATTTCGCTGTAGTACTGGACGCCGTCGCCTGCATTGAAGCCGATCTCGGCGCCGTAGCCGCCGAAGCCATCGGTCCCTTCCAGGTCGCCCGTCGTCCATTGCATCGTGTCGTAGACGAAGGCCACGATGTCGCCGGCCGCGGCATCCTCGATGTAGAGCGAGAAGGTGTTGCCCAAGTCGAGATTGTCGGTTGCGGAGCGATCGTAGTAGCCCACGTCGTTCCAGTCGATCTGGATGAAGGAATTGCCCCGCTCGCTGACGCCGTAGGAGACGTGGACGGAACCGCCGTTGTCGGTCAGGTCGGCGTCGGCCCAGAAGGCAGCGATGACTGGCAGGTAACTGGGGAATCCCGGAATCGTCGCCGTGTCGTAGTAGGGATCCTCGAAGGACACCAAGCCGTTCGGGCTCACGTAGAAGCTGCTGTAGGTGGTGCCGTAGAACTCGAAGTCGAATCCCAGCGACACCTCACCGGACCAATCGTTGTCCGTGTTGACGAGGATCGTCGGACCGAGGCCGATGGTTTCCAGTTCGATCGGTGGGATACTGCCTTGAAGCGAGGCGTCGTAGACGCCGTTGCCGTCGAGGTCATTGAACTTCTTGCCGGTAATCGTGGCGTCACCGATTTCGATGGTGACCTGGTAGTCTTCCACCTCGCCGTCGCTTGCTGCATCGGCGTAGGTGAGAATGGAATCCGTGCTCAGCCGGAATCGGGCGTAGGTGTCGCCCACGACGGAGATCGCCGTGGGATCGGTCGGGTCGTAAAGATCAGGCACTTCGATGGACAGAATATTGCTGCCCGCATCGACGGCGAGTCCGCCGCTGAGGTCGCCGAAGACCTGCTCGCCAGCGTCGTCCCAATCGCCGTCGCCGTTGAAATCGATCCACCCGTAGAGGTAGGCCTGTTGGCCGCCAGCAAGCGTGTTCGTCACGTTCACGTCGACGAGGGCCGTTCCACCCGGAACCAGGCGGCTGTAGGCGTCGGTGCCGTTGACCTCGAAGAGGACGCCGTCCTCATCGTTGCCGCCGCCGGTGGGGAAGACGATGTCGTCGCCCGTGGCCGTCGAGTTGGGCTGGCCGTCGTACTCGGCATCCACCAGATCGCCGAGAGAGAGTCCCGGAACGATCAGGTGGCTGGCCCCGTCGCTGGCGATCAGCGTCGGGTAGTCGCCCACCGTCACATAGCGGCTGTCGGGAGCGTCGCCATAGTCGCGGGCTTCGCTGACGATGTACACCTGGTAGTCTTCAACCTCGCCGTCCACCACGTCGGTTCCGCCGACGGCGTATCCGCCCGCGTAGCCGTCCTCGTATTCCTGGTACGAGCTGACGCGGAAGCGGGCATAGGAGACGGCCTGGTCGAGTCCGCCCACGAGGGTCGGAATCGTGAACGTGAAGGTCCGCGTGATCGTCGTGTTTCCGGCGGTGAAGACGAATTCGGCGTCCGTATCGTAACCGCTGATGATTTGCTCGTTCGTGTCCCACTCGCCGTCGGCGTCCAGGTCGAACCAGCCGTTCAGGTAGGCCGTCATTCCCACCTGACCGCTCACGGTCACGGAGATCTCGTTGGCGGTCATGCCGTCGGCGATGAACACGCGACCGTACACGTCGACGCCGTCCTCGTCATCGGTTCGCGCCAGGTCGTCACCTTGGGCCGTGTTGCTGACCGCACCGTCCAGTTCGGAATCGGGAGCCGTCTCGCCGAGGTAGACGGTGACGTTGTTGGTCGTGTGCCAGGCGCCGTTGTCGGCCTCGGTGACCGGATAGGTCTGCGGCGTTCCCTGAGCGCTGGTGCCGTTCGGGGCATCGCCGAAGTCCTTGAGGAACTCGACCACCTCGAACACGTAGTCTTCCACTTCGCCGTTCGAGGCCTGGCCGGTCAACGACGAGACTTCCGCGATCTCGCTACCGAAGCGGAACCGGGCCATGACTTCGCCGCTGATTCCGGCAGGAACGGGCACGCTCATCGTGTTCTCGCCGTCCACGACGGAGATCAACATGAAGTAGTCACCCGAACCGGTAAAGTCGCCGTCCTGTTCGAAGTCGAACCAGGCGCCCACGTAGGCCACGTTGCCGTGAAGGTCGATCAGGTTCTGGTTCTCGATCGTGGCATCGATCGTGAGGGTGGCAACGGCGTCGGCGAGCATGCCGCTTCCGCTCAGGGTCACGCCGTCGTCGTAGAGATCGGCGTCCGCCTCGTCGCTCGTCCGGGCATCCGTTTCGCTGTCGATGGAATCACCGAGGAAGTAGCCGCCGTAGATGATGTGGCGTGGGCCGTTGCTGTCGAGCAGCGTGGCATAGTCGGTGGAGATCCCGGGATCATCGGGAGCATCACCGAAGTCCAAACCGGCCAGCGAGATCTGGAACACGGTCAGGCCATTGAAAGTCCCGCTGTAGCGGTTCGGTTGCAGGGCGTTGTTGGCCAGGTCCCGAATCGTGCTGTCGAGCACGATCGTGTAGTCGTAGCCCTCGGCCCACAGGCCGGAGAGCGGGATCAGGTCGATCGTATCGTTCGTCGAGTTGTAGACCATCTTGTAGTCGATGCCGTCCACGAGTTCCGCGTCCCGCGTGAACGGATCGAGGTAGGTCGCCTCGTCGAGATCGCGGTACACATGGATCGCCGAGGTGTCGACGGAGGCGTCGTCGATGCCCACGCCGCCGGTGTCCTTCAACTGGATCGTGAACTTGAGGACCTTCTGGCCCACGACCTTCACGTCGTGGTCGACCGTGTCCAACTCGTCCAGCGCGCCGTTGTCCAGCGGAACGGTAACGCTCGACGTCGGGGCGACGAAGTCGACGCGGTCGATGGCGCCTCGGTCGATGTAGACGTTGCTGCCCACGCCGATGGACGATGAGGTGGACGGATCGTCGCGCCGCACCTGGCCGTACATGTCCACTTCCGGGGCCACGATGGGCGAGACGGGCATGCCGAGCGGTTCGAGGACCATGTTGTAGTAGTCCTGGCGCTCTTCCAGGGACTCGACGGAGCTGTCGATGGCCAGCGAGCCCTGTTCGAGGTAGAAGTTGTTCGCGCCGGCGTCGACGAAGAGAGGATCAGCGGCGTCGAGGTAGATCGCAAAGCTCTCGGTCACGTTGCCGTTGAGGTTCGTCCCATTGTTCTGATAGAGCGAGGCGCCCACGACCGTTCCGGCGGCAGCCGAGGTCGTGTCGACGCGAATGCCCGTGTTGAGGGAGGCCACGATGTTGTTCAGGATCGTCGGGCTGGCGTTCGGTCCCACGTCGATGCCGATGCCGGTCTGCGAGCCGCCGTAGATCGTGTTGTTCACGATGCGTCCGAAGGGGATGGCGCCGATGGGCTCGCCGCTGGCGTTGGAATCGCCACCGAAACTGATGCCGACCTGGCCGCTGTAGGCCACCAGGTTATTCTCGATGGTGATGCCGGCCACGAGGTCGTTCGTCTCGTTGAGCGTCCGTCCCGAAGCGGGATGAGCCCAGTCGGCGGACGAGTCACGGCTCGAAGCCACGAGAATTCCCGTGTCCTCCGAGTACATGACGCTGTTGCCGGCGATGATGATCTGGCCCTTCTGCCGCTCGTGGTTGCTGTCGCCGCTGTCGTAGGTGGAGTCCGAGCCACTCGTGGGGTAGTAGTCGGCGTCGATCGGGTTGGTGGCGTCGGAATCGTTGATCAGCCGCACGGCGCCGAAGAGGTCGACCCGAGCGCTGTTTTCGATCCAGCGGGCGGAGATGTCGAGCAACCCGTCCACGTTGGCCTGGGTGATGGCCTCGGCCACTTTTTCGGCGATGTCGTCTTCCGTGTCCGACGCGTTGAAGTCGATGCGGATGTTGCCGTAGCCGGCCCCGCCGCCGACCGTCTCGTCGACGAACACGAACCGCAGCGCCATGTCGTCGCGTCCGTCGCTCAGTTCGAACCACTGCCCGTGGTAGATCTCGCTCGCCGCAGGCACGATGATCGTGAACTCGTTCGCGACGCGATCGTTCGTGTTCATCGTTTCTGCCACGACGGTCTTCGGGTACGAGGCGGTATCGTCCGCGTAGGCGTACCGCGTCCCGGTGCGGATCTCCAACTGGTAGCTCCCCTCGGTGACGATGGGGGTCTCGACCGGATAGAGGTTCGGATTCGGTTCCGGGTCGTTGGTGAAGGTCGTCAGCGAACCGCCCAGGCCGGCGTTCGTCACCAGTTCGCCGCGTTCGGCGAAGCCGATGATGATGTCGTCGATGAAGAAGCCTTCGTAGTTGTTGTCCTGGCCGCGCTCGAACAGGTTGTCGCGGTCGTCCTGGCGGCTGCCGCCGTAGTTGTAGCCGGTTTCCTCGCCTTGCAACTCTCCCAGAAGGGTGGTGTCGCCGCTGTAGCCGAGGGCGCTGGTGTTGTTCGTCACGTTGTAGCCGATGAGGTTGAGCAGGTCGCCCACGCCCTCGTCCCAGTTGATGATCTCGTTCGCGCTGTTCCAGAGCGAGAGGCGAGAGTTGCCTTCGAACAACGTGAAGGGCGTGTCGGCCAAGTCGAACTCGACCACGCTGATCGTGTTCGCTCCGGTGCTTCGAGCGCTTGCCGTGGCCGAGATCATCAGTTCCGGCTCGGTGTCGCTGGGGCCGCCCGTATTGGCCGCGTTGATCGCGTCGGCGATGCGTTGGGCCAGTTCCTGCTCCGTGGCGACGCCCTGCATGCCCACTTGCACCGCGTATTGATTGACCACCGTGGGCGTGGTGGAGTTGTAGTCGGGCGTGAAGGTGACGGTCCGCATTTCACCGCGGTAGGTCACACCCTTGATCTGGAAACTGCCGCCCATGAACATGGAGGACACGTAGATCGTGTCGGGCGAACCGTCGCTAATCGTGCCGGCAGTGGTGTCGCGGTCGCGCACCAACTGCTGGTTCACCACCTGCGTCACGATTTCGGCGACCTCGGTCAGATCCATGTCGCCGGTAATCGGGATGCGGATGTTGCCGCTTGCGACGGTGCCGGGGGCATCGCCCTCGACCCCGAGGGTGGGCGCGCCGGAGGTGGTGTCGACGGCGACGGCCTGGGTGAGGAAGATCCGGTTGGGGTCCTTGTCGGGATTGGGCGCGACGGCCGTCACGTCGAGCAGCGACGTGTTGATGGCGTCGATGATCTCCTGGACCACCTGGGCGGTGGTCATCGTATCGGTGATCGTGATCGCCGTGCGGCTCGCATCCGCCAGGCTGCCGTCCTTGTCGAACTCGAACTGGACGACCCCGCCAACGCCGTCGTCGACCTCGAACCACTCGCTGTCGCCGATGGCGGCTCCCGCCACATTGGGCAACGTGAGGGCGAGTCCCAGGTCGAACTCGAACGTCTGGTACATCAGGTCGTACGTCGACCCGGTCACGTCCACGAGCGTGAACGTGTCGCCGTCGGACAATTCATAGGCGGGAACGGCGGTCACGTAGTGGTGCTGGTTGCTCCACTCGGTTCCGCTGCTGTCGCCGATGTCCAGATCGCTCGCTGTGCTGAAGTCGAACCGCAAGCGCAGATTGTCCAGTCCGGCGTAGTTGCCCAACTCGATGCGTGCTTGACGCCAATAGGTGCCCGTGTCGACAATCTCGTCCGTGATCCTGGTGGGCACGGTTTCCGTCTGCATGAGTTGGAACACGTTGAAGCTTGAGCCACGGCTGCCCTTGTTGGTGTCCGTGTTCGTGCTGACCAGGTCCCAGTTGGCGCCGTCGTTGGAGATGTAGACGCGGATGCCGTCGAAATCGTTGCTGTTCTCGGTTTCGGCATAGTAGTTGAAATAGACGACCGGTTGATCCTGGGCCGTGTAGCCGTCGAGGCTGAAGGTCGACGTGGTGAGGCTGCCGGAGGCCCCGCCCGGAAGATCGTAGGTGCCGAGGGCGGCCGAGTCGATATTGGCACTGCCGGGCCCCTGCGTGAAATCTCGATATAGTTGTTGCGAGCTGTCCACGGAATTGAGCAGGGCACTTTCGAGGCCGAAGTACATGCTCGTGTTGCCCGTTTTCCCATAACCGTTTGTGCCGGTCCGCACGCCGTCGTAGGTGGTCGTCACGCCGTGGCCCGTATCCGACCAGCGGGTGCTGGTCGCGTGCCACAAGTTGTAGTCGATGGGCGAAAACGCCAGACCCGTGGCGGAGGTCAGGCTGGCGCCGCCCGCGCTGCGGTCCAACTGCACGCGTTCCGCACCGTCGTTGAAGATGGGACGCAGGTTGCCGTCCGTGTCAAAGGCATAAAGATTGCCCTGCGAATCGGTGGCGAAGAGCAGGTTCGAATAGGGGCCGTCCGAGCCCGTAGAGTCCGTGTCCGCATAGGTCGGCCCATCGGTGAGACCGCTGAAGGAAATCGACAAGCCTTCCCACTTGATGTTCCCCACAAGTTCGAGATAGGGACCCCGATCGCTCGTGTAGGTGGCGCGGTTGTAGGTCCCGTCCGGGTCGGAGAGATTGTAGGAGTAGGAACCGGAAGAACTCGGGTTGCCGTGCTCGCGGCGGACGATGAACAGGTCGCCCTCGTCGCTGACGGCGTACATCACGTTGTCCACATAGGCAAGGCCGGTGATCGTGCCGCCGAGGCTGCCAACCGAGCCGCTGACCTGGAGAGGTTCCATATCGTCGCCCATTACGACGGAGCTGACCTCGCCGCCGAGGACCACGTCGTTGCCGATGACCTCGCCGGTGTTGGGGTCGGTCTCGACGGACGCGGTAACGCCGGTGAGCCCGTTCCCGGCCGCATTGATCGCCGCGGCCATGGCTTCAGCAAGCTCGGCTGCCGTCATTCCGGCGTGAACCGGAACTTCTACGTTTCCGGAGGTGATGGCGTTGCTGCTCGTGCCCTCGAGCCGGAACACGGTGGCGTGCGACATGTCGATCGCGGTGGCGCCGCGAATCGAGAGGCGATCGCCATTGATGCCGAGATCCGAGGCTGAGCCGAAACGTTCGCCGTAGCCCACGACGAGGCTGGAGTCCCAGCTTGTCAGCGCCGACTCGATGGCCGCGCCCACATCGCTGCCGGAATCGGATTCTTCGAAGTCGATCGCCACGCGTCCGGCCGTCACGCCATAGTCGCCGCTGACGCTCAGACCGCTGCCCTGAAGGATGTCGGGACGCTGGGTGCTGAAGGGCGAATCGTTGGAAAGCGAAATCCGGTCGTTGGTAGCGTTGAGGGTGGCCGTTACCGAGAACGTGGTCAGTTCGTTGATCGCCTTGGTGATCGCCACCATGACATCGGGAGCGCTCAGGCTATCAACCTCGACCTGGTGGTAGCCGCTGCCGCTGGGATTGGTACCGTCGACGTGGATCTCAAAAGTCTCGGAGATGATGCTTCCGCTGCCGTTCTCGCCCACGTAGCCGTAAATGGTGAACTGATCGTAGTTGGCGAAGCTGCCCGAGTTCACCAGCACGGGACCGCTGTCGAACTCGAACTCCTGAACGCCCGACGAGGTGGTCACCGAGAAGTAGTCGCCGTCGCGAATCGAGCTGACGCCGTCGGGCGAGAGGAAGTAGTCGAAGCCGAAGTTGAATTCGAAGGTGGCGGTGGTCGTGGCGTCGCCGATGGTGAACGTCTCGCCGTCTTCGATATCCGCGTCGGTGTAGTAGGTTCCGCCGGCGGTGTCGCTCGTGTAGGACGGGGCCGACTGGGTGGGCGCCGCCCCGATGATCGTAAGGGCCGTGTAAAGCCGCCCCAGGGGCACCTTCTCGCCGCTGATCTCGCGGGCGCCGCTTGCATTGTATCCGGCAAGGACGCTCGGGTGGGTGTAGGCCTCGCCCGAGGGATCGAGCACGTACATCAGGTTTTCGTAGTCCAGGCCGTTGATCGACTGGTTGGCGTTGCCCACCACGTAGATGTTGCGGCGCGTGGTGTCGTAGTCGTGGACCATGGCCTCGATCTGGATGCCGCCGTAGGGATCCCGCTGCAGCGCGGTCGGCGTGCCGGGAGTGATGCGGTAGAAGGTGATTCCCGTCTCCGTCTCCTGGAGCGTCGTGGTGGCGTCCTCGGTGCTCACCATGAGCGTGTCCGGCTCCTGACGGCCAAAGGTGCCGCCGGTGTTGCCCGATTCGACGGTGAACAACCGACCGTCGCTACGCATGGCGATGTCGTCGTAGTACAGGTTGGTGCCGGCGTTGACCAGAGGCGTGTTCGAGTAAGTCGACGTCACCTCGGTTTCGAATTCCCCGGTGAACGGATTGACCGTGTAGAGGTTGTTGCCCACGCTCACGTAGAGGAGCGTGTCGCTGAGCGAGGTTTCGTAGGCGGTCACATCCAGGCTGACTCCCAGATAATCCGGATCCGAGTAGTTGGCGCCGGTGGTGCCGTCGAAATGCTCCGTCGCGATCCGGTTCACCGAACTGAGCGGTTCGCGGCGTGTGAGCGGCGAAGTTTCCGGATCGAGTTCGTCGGGGATCGCCAAGGACGAGCTGATGGCAATGTAATACGTAACCCCGTTGCCTTCCGGGAGGAGGGCCGTGCCGATGAACGGATCGTTGGAGCCCTGGGAACCGGCCGACAGGTCCTCGATCGTGGCGCCGGGGATCGGCTCCGCCTGGTCGTCGCTGATGCTCGACGACGCGCCCGCCAGGATGAGATTCTGGCTGGAATCGAAGACCCACATGTTCACGTCGGCGCGAGCCATCTGGTCGGCGTAGTCGATGTCGAAGACCGTGGCCCAGACGCTCCCCAGGTCCGTGATACCGGGGATTGACTGGATGCCGCCCAGGTCGACCGACATGCTGTACCAGTCCACGTCGCTGGAATTCTCCAGATAGCCGGCCACGGAGATCGTGTTCTGGTCAACCTGCAACAGGTTGCCGATCTGCTGGGCCGTGCCGATCGTGTCGTTGGAATTGCTGCTGCCTTGCTCCACCTCGGCGGACTCGCCCAAGAGCGGGGAACTGGCGGGCTGGCCGTAGACCTCGATGCCGTTGGTGGCGTAGCGGATGTCGGCGTACTGAATCGTCGAGCCGGGGATCTCCTGCATTTCCTCCAGGCGGATCTGCATCTGGTAGTCGCCCGAGGTGTTGGCCAGGTTCGTGAGCACCGAATCCAGGGAGTTGAAGCGGAGATGGATTCCGTCCAGCACAACGTCGCCATCGCGCAGGCGGGCCGTCGCTTCCAGCCCTTCGGATTGGGCGTCGTCGATGGCGTCCATGATCGCCTCGGCCATTTCCGAGGCGCTGCGCAGGTCGCCGCTCGAGTTGCGCAGGTCCACGGGGATGTACGCCCCCGTGTAGCCGGCCAGATCGTCGGTGAACTCGAAGGTGAACGACGAGTACTCGTCGGCGATGGTGAAGTACTTCCCGGAGATGAAGCTGGAGGTCGCCTCGTCGTAGATTTCGTCGGCCGCGACGATTCCACCAATGGCCAGGACGCTTCGCACGCGGACGTAGTAGGTGCGCGTCTGGCCTTCCGAGCCCGGAAGAACGACCCGCATGCCGGGATCGTCGGCGTTGGTCGAGTAGAAGTCGTACCGCAGCCAGTAGTCGCGATCCATCGTGTAGGCCTCGGCCGAGAGGTCCTCCACGTCGCCGGCCAGCTCTTCGTAGTAGGCGTTGTCGGAGCGTGCCAGGACGGTGCCGTTCGCCGTGATCAGTTCGACGACCAGGTCGAGTCCGTAGGTCGAGTAGTCGATGTCGATCCAGATTTCCGTTCCGGCTGTGGCCGTGAAGGTGTAGACGTCGGCGTCGGTGGCGTCGTCGCTGCGGATCGAGCCGTGAACTTCGAACCCGAGACGCAGGTTCTCATCGCCCGCCTTGTCCTCGGTGGCCAGTTCGCCCAGGGTCTGGGCCTTGCCCGGCAGCCCGTTCGTGTCGGACGTGGCGCCGTAGGAGTCCTCGAGCTCATTGGCGACGGCCACGTTCCGGTCGTTGCTGTAGGTGTCGATGGTCACGCTTCGCCAGTCGCCGGCGGCCGCATTGGTGGCGCTGCCGTCGTTGTTCGTGTCGTTCTGGGGCAGGTCGTCCATGGTGAAGCCGGCGCCGACGCTGTCGTCGCGCAGCGAGGTGAGCACGACGGGGTAGCCCGGTTGACCGAGAATCTGGACGGTGCCGCCGATGCGGTCGTCGATTTCCAGGGGCAGGCCGCCCGCGGTGAATCCGGCGTCATCGCCGTAGAGCTTGATCACCAGGCTCTCGTCGGTGGCGCTTTCCAGGCGGAGCACGCCCTCGTGCTGGTAGTTCGGGACCTCGATCGTATCGTAGACGACGTGGACAATGTCGGTGTCGTCCCATACGGAGTCGGTGGTGACGTAGCCCCCGCGAACGACCATGCCGTTGATGCTGTTGTTGGTCATGCGGTTGCCGCGGACGAGAGGCCCGGAGTTGCTCGTGTACTCCTCGAAGTCGTTGATGAAGCCGGTTGTCTGGCCCCAGTCATTGACGGTCTCGGCGACGAGGGAGTTGACGTCGATGCTGAGGACGGCGCCTTCGTTGTTGATGAAATCGTTGTTAACGATGACCGGCTGGGCGCCGCGAACGGTGATGACGGCGTCCTCGGCCGTGCCCCGCCCCGTGCGGTCGTTTTGCACGGACTCGGCCGCATTGTATTCGAAGCGGGAATTGGCGATCCGCACGTCGGCCTGCCGGATCTCGATGGCGTTGAAGGCCGCGAAGCCGCCTTCGATGGCGGTCGTGCCGCCGCCGTAGGCCAGGACGATGTTGTTGAAGCTGCCGGATGACATGGGCGAGAAGTAGATGCCGCCCCAATCGCCTTCGGAGGCCGTTTGGCCGCTGGTGACGGCCGTCGTGTCGAAGGTGCCGCCCGCGCCGTAGCGGTCGTCGAGGATGGATGTGATGATCACGCGATAACCGGGGGCATCGTCGGAACCGACGCGGCCTTCGGCGATGAGCTGGGCGCCCATCTCCACCTCGATCCGCGAGCTGTCCAGTTTCACAATCACGCCCGGATCGATCTGCAAGCGAGCATCAAGGCGTGCTTCCTTGGTGGCAAAGCCTTCGATCTGGACCTCGGGGCCCCAATTCGAGAAGGCCACCGTGCTGCCCGTGTCGGTCAGGTCGACGCTCACGTCCAGCCCATAGAAAGTTCGAGCTTCTTCGAGAGCTGCGCGAATGGACGCCGCCACATCGTCGGCCGTATCGGTCAGCGAGTACGGCACTGCAATGTGTCCGTCGGCCACGCCGGAACCCAGGTCCATTTCGAACACGACTCGCGTGCTGCCATCGTAGATCGCGAAGGTTTCCTGATCGGAAATGAGCGAGCCGGCAATCGCCTGGATGTGGTTCTCGTCGATGTAGCCGAGCGAGGTGGTCGCCTCGGCGAGCAAGGCGCCGCCCGAGGTGCCATTGATGAAGAGATTCTCGGCGATGACGTGGACGATATCCAGGTCGTCGAAACGAGCCGAAACTTCCAGCTCGTTGATGGTCGAACCGGCTTCCGTCGAGATCCGAACGAAGAGGCCGTTGGTCGAGTTGTCGACCACGGTATTGCCGTAGATCTCGGGACCGATGCGATCGTAGCGGGTCGTGTAGGGAGCGTAGTCGTCCCAGCTCTCGAACTGGGTGTCCGCGAAGCTGTTCGGATCGGCCGAAACGGCTGCGTCGGCGCTGAGAGTGATCGTGTTGTAGGTGATCGAGGGACGGGCCTCAACCAGGTGGATCGGGGCGTAGACCGACTCGACGCCGTCGACCTCGACTTTGCCGCCGCCGTAGCGGAGAACGGCATGGTTCACGTAGTTGACGAAGATGCCCTGCGTCTCGAGCACCTGGCGGGGGTCGAGGCCGGAGGCCGGATCGTAGTCCTCGATGTAGTCGTAGTCGAGGTCGTTGCGGAACACGAGTCCGCCCCAGTCGCCCTTCTCCGCCGATTTGTTGGACGGATCGACGTCGACACCGATTTCGGCGTCGCGGAACGACGTGAACATGACGGAGTATTCGGGGGTGCCCAGAACTTGCAGCGCGCCGCTCGAGCGGTCGATGCCTTCCGCCGAGGAGCCTACGTCGATATTGGCGCCGGACAGTTTGACGATGGCCCCGGCGTCGAAGATCACGGTGACGCCCTGGGGGACCTCGAGGGTCGAGCCGTCGTCCAGTTCCCGGAAGGTGTCCGGATTCGTGCCGATCTCGTAGGGCACGTTGTTCTCGTAGGTGGAAAGATCGTTGGGATCGTCGTCGTAGTAGTTGTTGCCGAGAACGCGGATAATCACGCCCGCGTCTCCCGCCTCGGCGAGGGCCTTGTCGATCGTCTTGTAGGGATTTTCGAGGGTGCCGTCTTCGACGGTGCTCGTCGAGGCCTTGTCGACAAAGACGTTCGCGTCCTGAACGTTGAACCAGTAGTTGTAGACGCCGCCGGGAACGCCGTCGGCATCGCCGTCGAACTTCGTCGCCTGGCCGTCGGCGTCCACCAGGTGGCTGTCGCCGTCGCCGATGTAGGTGGCCGAATCGTCGGGATCGACGCCGCCCGGCGTGAACGTGAGGCGAAGCTTGTACTCGCCCTGGGTCACGCCGCCCACACCCGTGTTCTCGTTGATCGGATCGTAGTCGCTGTTGCCGCTCGCCGAAACGCCCACGTAGTAGGTGCCGGGCTGCAGATAGAGATCCAGGTAGGAATCCTTGCTGTAGTAATCGTCGTTCTCGGCGATCAGCTCGTAGGTCTTGAGCGGATTGCCGTCGTCGTCCGTCGTCATCACGAGCTTGTAGATCGAGACCGTGGCGTCGAGCAGGCTGGCGTCGTCCAGTCGTTCGGCCAGGATCTCCGTGGTCAGCGTGCCCCGCTCGGAAAGCTGGAACTCGTACATGTCGATGTCGATGCTGTCCGGCCGGTACATGTACTGGCCGTTGACGATGTCGTAGCTGCCCGGATAGACCTCGATCGAATCCTGTCCGCTGAGATCGTCTTCGGAACTGCCCATGATCGAGTTGGCGACCACGTCGTAGGAGTGGCCGTAGCCGAGAAGGTGCCCGATCTCATGCATGGCCACCGTGAACCACGATCCGCCGAACACGTTGGCGCCCCACGATTCCGCCTGGTCCATGAGGGCGAGATAATCGTTGTACGCCACGCCCGCCATGCCGCCGGCAGCCGACGTGAGGTTGCCCGTCACCTTCAAGTCGCCTGTGGCAACATGGAAATCGGCCAACAGGTAATCGGTTGCGGCCACCTCGACGAAGGTGACCCCGAGATACTCCCCGTACAGGTCGAAGACCTGCCGGGCCAGTTCTTCCTGGGCCGCGGTGATCTGGTTCAGCAAGGGGTCGCCGCTGGTCGGATCGATCCCGTACTCGTTGGGGAAACAGTAGTAGTAGGTGGTGATGCCGTCGGTGGCGTCGGCATCAGCGTCACCGGTCATGTAGTGATCTTCAATGTTCAGAATGTCGTCGATGCCCAGATCCCGTTGGCCCGGCTCGTCCATGGCGCCTGGCCATTCGAGGACGAGTTCCTGCGGGTCGATCGAAGCGGAGACGATCACGCTTTGCGACGTGCCCTGGTTGCCGAAGTTCGAGAGTTCGTTGGCCGTGTAGAAGCTGTCGCCCGCATCCGCCACGTCGGTGACGAACACGTAAGGCGCCCATGAGTCGACTTCGAGGTACAGGCCCTTCAGAGCAATCTGGACTTCGATCTCGTCGACCATCAGCCCGGCGATTTGGGCCGCGGTCATGGCCCCGTGATACTGGATCTCGCCGTCCGCTTCTCCGCTGGTGCTTGCCGGGTTCTCGATGGCCAGGTGCAGGGCGGCGACGTCGCCCACGGCGACATCGGTCAACGTGCGACTCGAGGAACTGAACAGATAAACGCGATTGCCCGACAGGACGGTGCCGAAACCGCGCGTATTGATCTCGTTCTCGAGGGCGTCGGCGTCGGTCGATCCGCTGCCGGTGATCGCCACGCGGACCGCCGTCGCCCCCACGGAGGCGTTCGTGTCGAGCTCAAAGCGAGTCCAGCTTCCGGACTGCGTGTCGTAGAGTTCCACGTACTCGCCGTCGTTGGCGGCTCCCAGCCCGTTGGGAACATCCACGGCGTATCCGTGGGTGATGACCATGTCGGGATCGGTTCCGCCGCCCTGGACGTGCGCGGCGCCGTTGACGATCAGGCGTTTCGTGCCCGTGCCCGTGTAGAGAACGGTCGAAATCCCGGAAAGCCCCGCGCCGTCGATGGCGCTCTTGAGGGCGGTGAGGATGGCGGTGGCGGTGGTGGCCGAGTTGATGTCGACAGAATAGGTCTGGGTGCCGGCCGTGGAACTGCTGGCCAGGGCTCCGTCGCGATCGAACTCGAAACGGAAGACCTCGGTTCCCGTGTTCACCTCGACCCACTCGCCGTCTTCCACTTCGCTGAGCACGCCGGGAGCGACGATCGAATAGACCGCGTCCTCGACGGTAACAGCGGCATCCGCTTCCGCGACGGTGACGTCGGAGTCGAGGAAATAGAGGCGAGCGCCCACGGCGACGGCCGAAATCCCGTTCGCCTGCAGCGAGGCGGCCAGGTCGCGTGCGATGTCCCCGGTGGCCAGCACGCCGCCCGAGCCGGTTCCGGTGACCGTCACCAGGTAGTCGGTGCCGGGCTGAATGGCCACGGCGCCGCCCGGCAGGCTCAACTGATACCGCTCGGCCGCAACGGAACCGCTGCCGTCGGCATCGACCTCGATCCACTCTCCGTCCACCACGGTGGTCAAGTCGGTCGGCTCGAGGAGAGTGTAGGCCGCCGACGACACATCCAAGGCGGACGCGGCGGTCGACGCGCTCAGGACGTTGACCAGGAGAAGTCGCTCGGGAACAAGCGGGTCCTGCTCAACCACATATCCCAGGCCGGTCAACTGGCTGGCGATTTGCGAGGCGATCTGGCTCAGGGTCGCCGGGGTCGAAATCGTCAGCGACACATCGGCGGCTCCCGTGCCGTCGTCGAGGGTCAGCACGGTTCCGCTCGAAGGCGTGGAAACCACCTCCAGGAGCACCGCTTGCAGGTCCATCTCGATGGACGCCGAGTACTGGCCGTCCGAGATCTGGAAGGTTGTGCCGTCCACGGTCTCTTCACCGCTGGCGGCGACCAGCGTGCCCTCGCCCAGTTTCTCCATTGGACCCGCAAGAACTTCCGCCGACGGGGTCAACGAGGCGGTTTCGATCGCCTGGTATTCGTTGCCGATGCGCAGGCGGAAGGCGCCGGTTCCGTAGTCGCTCAGCGGCTTGTCGAAGCGCAGCGTGACCTTGTCGAGGTCCGCATCGTAAATAACTTCCACGGGCTGCAAAGCGCGGATGGAAGCCGAACCGTCGGCCGGATCGTAGAGGACGTCGTCGTCGAGGGTAGCCGTGTCGCCCGTGACGATGAGCTGGTAGAACTCGGGATTCTGGACCGAGTCCGTGTCGAGATCGTCGTCGTTGAAATAGACTTCGATCGTGTCTTCCAACTGGACGCGAGTTTCCGAGACGGTCAACGGCAGGTCGTCGCCGTAGAAGACGACCCGATCCCCGGAAAGATCCACGGTGGACGTGTAGAACGCGTAGTCGACAACGAGGTCGAGGGGGCCGCCCTCGCTCACGGTCTGGTTGCGAACGGCCGCGGCGATGGCCAGGGCCACGTCGTCAGCATCGTCGCTGCTGGAGAGGCTGATCTGGACGTCGGCGCCGGTTTGCGAGCCAGCCAGGTAGTTCGACGCACCGGGATTGTTGAATTCGAAAGTGACGAGGTCCTTGCCGTCGCCCACGGTGAAGGTGGTGGCATCGGGGATGTTTGCCGCCGACGTGGCCACGATCGTCGCCCCGGTCACCACGACCGGCTGCTGCACGACCGACGTGACCTGGGCGCCGAGATCCAACTCGAACTCGAACTGCTCGTTTTCGGCGCCGTCCCGGAACGGGATGTACTGGATGTTCAGGAGCGGCTCGACCGCCTCGCCATCGGGCCCGATGTAGTTGTCGGTGCCGACGATCGAGATCCGGTAGAGGTCGTCGGGGAGGGTCTCCGCGAAACGGACCACCACGTCGTTGGCCCGATCGCCAATGCCGATCCAGCCGATTTCGACGACTTCGTCGTCGCCGTCGCCCCACACGCCATTGACCGAGCGAATCACTTGAATGCCGCCGGTTTCGCCCGACAGCCAACCGTTCGGATCGCGAACGGGGTCGGCCGTCTCATCAATAAACTGTTGGCCCTCGTTGAAGCGGAGGGTCAGTTCCTGGGGCGCCAAGCTGAGCACGTCCCCTCGATCGACGAATCCGCCTTCCTGCGGGATCACGAGAACCAATTCGGGAGAAACGCCTTGGCCCTCGTTGCTGATCAGCAGGGAGAAATCCTGGCCCGTCACGGCGCCGGTGGCGCCGATATGGATGGTGTACTCGCCCGCTTCGGGCAGAGCGATTTTCACCTGTTCCACGTTGTCGAGGTGGTTCGCCGCAGTTTGGACGGCGGCCGCCGACGGGTTGGACGCGTCGAGCGTCCAGGGGTAATAGGTGTTGCCGTCCGCATCAGTGACCCAGAGGTCGAGATCGTTGACCAGGACGGAGGTCGTATCGTCCACCATCGTGCCGTCGGTGGCCGTTCCGGCGAGATCCGTCCAGCAGATCGTGGCCGTCAGGGGATTCGTTCCGGCGGAAAGCACGTCATGGGTCAACTCGACGCCGTTGTAGGTCTCCTCGATGATCTCGGCGTCGCCGCTGTCCAGAGCCGTCGCCGTGACGACCTCGGCAGCCGCCTCGGCGTCAATAAGCCCCCATCCGTACGTGTAGTCGGGCCCCACGGTTCCGGCGTCGGACGCCGTGTGGATAATCAGGCCCTTCAAGGTGGAACTCAGCGGCGAATAGCCGAGCGACGTCTCGAAGTGTTCCTTCAACAACACGGTCGTTCCGGCCGCATTGGGCGACGCCATCGACGTGCCGTCGTAGATGTCGTAGGAACTGTCCGTGTCATTCACACTGGAGTAGAGGCCGACGCCGTTGGCCACCACGTCGGGCTTGATGCGCCCGTCGTCCGTGGGACCCCAACCTGAAAAGTCGGACATGACGATGTCCGTGGAGAGATAGGGATCGTCGGTTACGTCGTCGACCGCCCCGACGGTGAGGGTGTTCTTGGCCGTCTGCGTCGGCAGGAGCGAGTCGTAGCCGCTTCCGGCGTTTCCGTCCGCGCCCGGCGGTTCAAAGTCAACGGAACTGATCAGATAGAACCCGGCGCCGGCCCAACCAGTCAAGCCCGGATCGACCGAGAAATAGGCGTAGTAGTTGCCGTCCCCGCTGTAATCCTGGTAGTCGTCGTTGCGATCATTGCCCGCGGCCCACACGCTCAGCAGTTCAGGATTGTCGTACAGCACCTGGTCCAAGGTCGCACTATCGTCGACATACGCGCCGAACTTGTAATCCTCAACGGTGCTAAGCGACATGTCGCCGTACCACACGTCGTAAACGAACGTGGGCGACGTGAGGTCCAGCGTGTAGGCCCAACCGCAGACGTAGCCGTAGGAGTGGTTCGAGACGTCGATCAGGTTGGCGTCGGCCGTCATCTCGTCCGTGTCGTAGTCCCAGTCGTACGAACGGATTTCCACTTCCGTGGCCATGCCTTCCGCCGAGGAGTCGACGCCCGAGGCCGCGATCGTCCCACCCACATGCGTGGCGTGGGCGTCGCTCGCCGAACCGTCGATGACGGTGACGCGATCATCGAACTCCTGGTGCGTCGACAGAACAGAGCCGGCGTCCCACACCCCGACCGTGTAGCCTTCGCCGGTCAGGTCGAGATCGAGCGACCCGCCCGCGGTGATGGTTTCCACGTTTGTGCTATCGGCCGCGTCCACGTTGAGCGGAATGATAGGACGATAGTCGTCGGGACTGTCCGCGAGAACGACGAGCGACATTTCGCCCGCCGCCGGCACGGTGGTCGTCACGTCTCCGAAGAGCGCTGTTGCATCGGTCTCTTCGCCGAGGTTCGGCGTCGTGATGCTCAGGAGCATTCGTTCCTCGAATTGCTCCAGAGTGAGGCCGCGAGCTTGCAGTCGCTTCTTCCCGGATTCTTCACGCTTCTTCGTAGAATTATCCCGGGTGGACGTTCCGCGAGCGGAGAAACGGCGCAGTGAGTCCCAGATCCCCATCGATTGGTCTCCTTCAGAATTGATCTCGGCGAGCGGCCGAAGGCAAATTTTTGCTCGGATGAGTGGCGTTCACACCGGGTGTCAAACCGGCGAAAACTCATGCGTCCTGAGTATTTAGGGAATATGTGTCTATTCGAGTCGATTTAAATTGGGCAAACCACGAAAGTCAACACCCAAATTGCCTAAACCGCACACCTGACCCGTTCGTCGCCGAGGCGCAAGATGCACGGTAGCAAACGCTTTTGGTCTATGAGAAAGGGGCTGACCAAGCCGGAATCGCTTGGTCTCCACGTCAATGGCAGAAGAAACCACGGCGCGCAATGCCAGCAGGGCAAAACCAAGACCCATGAAGAGGAAACGAGCTGGTCCTTGTGGGGAGTGCTCATTCCCGCCATCTTGCGGCGGAACTAGTTCCACGTTGTACTCTCGCCGGTTGTGACGGTTATTAGGTCTGCGCGCACATTACGCTGTATAGAGGCGCTACTACTTTGAAAAGTTCCAAGTTTTCCCCGTGGCATTTTGCTCGGCTGCCCTCGATTCACTCCACTGCTCAGCCTCATGGAATCCAGTAACAAGCACACCACGATTGGAAGGGGGCCTTGCCGCGAATGGGGACCACGCAGATCCTCTTTTATTCCCCCTCCACGTCGGGGGACACACAACTCCACGGATTGGCTCCTAGAGTTTCAGCCTAACAAGTCGACAAGACTAACTCAACCAATTTCTGATACATAATCAATGCAGACCGACGAAAAAAATGCCTGTTAGATTAACCAGCAAGGAAAACGGACGTGGAAGCGTTGCGCAGTCCCCGAAAGTGGCCCCCGCGGAGCGTTGGTCGCCCTCGTCCCATCGTTTCCCGCTCCAAAGCCCGAGGCGATCGCCAAAACGAGCCAATTGGTCCGCAGCTGAATCTTCTTGCCTCGCCAAGCGAGTTCCCTTGTCGCTCCAATTCGCATAGAAATTAGACTTTAAGAAATCGGTGTGACCCGAAAACGTGCGAAAACCTGTACCAGGCAGCTCCCGTGGGATGATAGGAATTAGTGGAGCCCGTCGATTAACCCACATATGCCCCAATCGAACTGCCCGGACCAACACGACCCCTCAGACATTGACGGTCGCGCGGTGGATGCCTTCATGGTCTCCGGGATGAGAGTGATCTATGCAACGCCCCCTTCAGAATGCACCTTGGTTCTTGCTGGCTATCTTGCCTTTGATTTCCACTGCAGCGCAGGGAAAGGACCAGCCCGCGAATCTGCCGACGACACCGTCTTCCGTCCAGCAGCTGTCCCCCGCCCCCTATCAGGTTGCCTCCGACACGAGCGTCTGGATCGATGAGACGCGAGGCAGATCTGTGCCGATGAGGCTCTATTATCCCGTAGATGACCGCAAGAAACGGCATCCCGTGATCGTTTTCTCCCACGGATTGGGCGGTTCCCGCGAAGGGTGTGCCTACCTGGGGCAGTTCTGGGCCAGCTACGGCTTCCTGTCCTTCCACCCGCAGCATCCGGGAAGCGACGAGGAGGTTTGGCGAGGCAAGATCCGCCCGCTCCGTGCCCTCAAGTCTTCCTTTGAGGACTCCACCAACCTCGAAATGCGGGTTGCCGATCTGCGATTCGTCCTCGACCGGCTCGAAGCCCACATTGCTGACGGGAGCCCACTCGGCGAGATGATTGATGGTGACCGCATCGGAGTGGCGGGACACGCCTTCGGCTCGCTGGCGGCCCTGGTTCTCGCCGGCCAGGAGGTTTCCCCCCTGAGCCACCGATACGCGGGCCCCGACGATCGTGTCCAAGCGGTTCTCGCCATGAGCAGCCCGATCCTATTCGACCAGAGCCTGGAGACGGCCTATCAGGGCATCCGGGTTCCGGTTCTGCACATGACCGGAACGAAAGACGACAGCCCCGTCGGTCCCACCCGTGCCGTGCACCGCCGCATTCCCTTCGACAGTATCCGTGGGACGGATCAGTTCCTGATCACCTTTTCCGGTGCTGATCACCTGACCTTCTCCGGCCATTTGCGTGATCGAGCGGCCAAAAACGACAGCTACTACCAGGGACGAATTGCCGCAGCGTCCACCGCGTTTTGGCTCGCCTACCTGGCAGAGGGAGCACCGGGCAAATCCAGCTTCAACTCGGAAGAAATGACGCGAATCGTGGGAACCGCAGGAACGGTCGAGTTCAAGTCGGCGCAGGATGCCGTTCTCGACCCAAATCCCATGGGAAGACAAGCGACGTCCGTTCCCGCGACCACTCAAGCCCCCCCGAGAGGCCCGGCTCGTCGTCGGTAACGACCCGATGAGAAGCCCGTGGAGTGGACAGGGAACCCATCCACCCTGACTCAACCCTGGAGTTTCGCCTCGAGAATTCCCAACAACTGCTGCTCGTCGACCGGCTTCTGGAGCACGCCGGAGAGGCCCAAAGCCGTGTAGTCGGCCGACATGCTCAGATTGTCGCCCACACTGCTGAGCAGGTAGATGGGGACCGAGCTTCCCAACAGTTTCACTTCCTTCACGAGCCTTGTTCCCGCGTCGACTTCTTCCATCATGAGATCGACGATGAGCAGGTCGGGCGCCGAACTCTTGAACAGCCGCAGCCCCTCTTCGGCCGTACCGGCGGTGAGCACCCCGTATCCTTTCGCTTCCAGCACGGTGCGGAGGAAGAAGAGGATGTCATCGTCGTCGTCGATACACAAGATCACGTGCTTTCCGTCTTGCATGGGAGATCCTCTTGAGCGATGTACTGGGAGCAGAAGGTGACGAGGAAGGCCGTGGCTTCGTCGAGAGCCCGTTGGGCCGCGGGAGAAAGTCCCGCCCCGAACCTGCCGAAGTCGCATCCTCCCATCGCCAACACGTAGCTCTCGGGTTCGGCCGAGAAAAGGTCCCGGGTCAACGCCAGCACGTCGCCCGGGCTGAGATGATGGCTCGTGAAACGGACTGCTGCCTCCGCGGGCGTGAGCTGGCTCCAGCGGAAAGGACCATCCTCCTCGGTGGTTGCGTCGGCAAACACAACCACCCGGTATCGTGATGCCATTTCAGCATGTTCCACGGTGAGTTGGTAGTCGCTGTCGACGCTCACACCGGGCAGGTTCCGTTGTTCCATCGCCTCGGCCAGGGCAGGCCCCAGGCCGTCGTCCTGGCGGCCCGGGTTGCCGTAGCCGATGATCAAGATGTCGCTCCGAGCGGCGGTCATGACTTGGCCTTCCGGTCGATCACGCGGCCATCCGCCCCCAACACGACGAGTTCCAGCGGCATCCGTCCCAGGGCGTGCGTGGCACACGACAGGCACGGATCGTAGGCACGAATCGCCACCTCCACGTGGTTGAGCAGGCCCTCGGTGATTTCGGGTTTGCCCGACAGATGGTCTTCCGCCACCTTGCGGACGGCCCGGTTCATCGGCTCGTTGTTGTTGGTGGTCGATACGATCAGGTTCGCCATTACGACCTGGTCATTGGAATCGACCCGATAGTGGTGGAACAGGGTTCCTCGCGGCGCCTCCAGGATGGCGACCGCTTCCTCGCGCCGCTCGCCCTGGACCACCAGATCGTCGCCCTGCAGATCCGCGTCATTCAACAGGATCTCCATCTTCTCGATGGCATGGAGCAACTCGATCATTCGGGTCCAGTGGTAGGCCATCGTCACGTTGCACGGCGCCCCGCCCACGGCCTTGAAGAACTGCTTTCTCGCCGCTTCGGCCTTCGGCGTGTCGATTCGAGCGCACGTGTTGAGCCGGGCCAGCGGGCCCACGCGATACCAGCCTTCCTCGGGCCCCAGAGATCGGATGAAGGGAAATTTCATGTAGGACCAGGGCCGAACTTCCTCGGCAATCTTCAGGTGATAGTCCTGGGGATCAACGCCGTCGAAGATCGTGTTGCCCTGCGAGTCGATCGCGCGGAGATTGCCGTGGTAGAGGTCGAGTGAGCCGTCTTCAGCCACAATCGAAAGATGATTGGAGTCAAAAGAACCGAAGGGGGCGGCCGTAGCCAGGTTTTCCGTCGTGTAGTCGGCGGCCACCTTCACCGCCCCTTCCGCCCACGCAATCATCTGGGCGAGTTGGGGAAGAAACTCGTCCCGTTCGGCAAGCGAGAGGTTTTTGTTGACCCCGCCCGGGACAGCCCCGGTTCCGTGGATCTTCTTCCCCGCGGTGGCCCGGATGATCTCCTGGCCGAATTTCCGCATAAAGATGCCCTGCTTCGCCAGTTCGGGATACTTGGCCGCCACGCCGAGGACGTTCCGCTGGGCGGGATCGGCGTCGAATCCAAACAGCAGGTCCGGCGAGGCCAGGTGGAAGAAATGCAGGGCGTGCGACTGGAACGTTTGCCCGTAGTGCATGAGCCGGCGGATTTTCTCGGCCGTGGGCGTCAGGTTCTCCCCGCCCACGATCCGGTCCATCGCTTTCGCAGCGCACAGGTGATGGCTCACCGGGCAGATCCCGCAAAGCCGCTGCACGAGAACGGGCACCTCCCAATAGGGCCGCCCCTGAATAAACCGTTCGAACCCGCGAAACTCGACAATGTGGAGCCGCGTCTGGGTCACCCGGTTCTCTTCATCGAGCAGGATCGAGACCTTCCCATGCCCCTCGACACGGGTGACCGGCTCAATGACGACACGTTTTGCGTGAGTATTCGGCATGGCAGGACTCTCAGTCGTATTTCACCAACGCGTAGGGCAAGGCCACCTCTTTTCCGCCCAGCAGAGCCGTGAGGGCCTGCCAGAGGGTCTCGGCCGGCGGGGGACAGCCGGGCAGATGGTAGTCGATCTTGACTACTTCGTGGCACATGTAGACCCGGTTCAGCAGCAGGGGAATCTCGGGATCATCGGGCAGCCGGCCGGAGGGGTTGTAGACGGTTGGGCCGTTTCGGTAGGCCTCGTCAAAACACTCGGACAGGGGAATGTTGTTTCGCATGGCGGGAATGCCGCCCATGGTGGCACAATCGCCGATCGAAATCAGCACGCGGCAATGCTCGCGAAAATCCTTGAGCACGCGAACGTTTTCCTCGTTGCAGCACCCGCCTTCGATCAGGCCCACGTCGACGGGGCCGTCGAACTCCTTTTTGTCGTCGATGGGCGACTTGTCGAAATCGACCAGTTGGGCCAGGTCGAGGATCCGCTCGTCGATGTCGAGAAGCGACATGTGGCAGCCGAAGCAGCCGGCCAGCGATGCGGTCGCAATCTTGGGTTTCGCCATCCTTATCTCCCGGTGTTGCGTCCAAAGCGGGTCAGGTCCGCAATCCAACGTCCACCAACATGCGCGCCCCACGCGCAGAACTCCCAAACCAAGACTCGATAACAGTCGCCTTACGGCCGGTCACGACTCTTTCCTGTGGTGTTCGATATCGGATCCGATAGGTTCCACGTCATAGAGCCGCTTGCCGATGGGGACCTTGAACCCAACCCGTTTCGGCATCAGGGCCCCTACGGGGCACACCTCCATCGCCCGGTCGCCGCGAGCCACGTCCGTGTCGGCCAGGTCGGCCTCGCCGTTGATCGCGATTCGACGGGTCGCCCCGCGCCCGGCAAAATCAAAGACGTGCTTGCCGTCCTGGTCGCGTGAGGCTCGCACACACCGCCCGCAGAGAATGCAGCGGTTCCGATCGATGAACACATCCTTGTGGCTCGCGTCGATTTCCCGTTCGGGCCAAAGATAGGGGTACTTGGGAGCCGTGATCCCGAACCGGTAGGCCATGGCCTGAAGTTCGCAGTTTCCGCTCTTTTCGCAGACCATGCAGAAGTGGTTGCCCTCGACCAGGAGCATCTCGATAATGTCGCGTCGGATTTGCCGGAGTTTCTCCGTGTCGTTCTCGACAATCATCCCGTCTGCCACGGGCTGAGTGCAAGCCGACTGAAACCGCCCGTTGACCACCACCGTACACACGCGGCAACTGCCGAACGGCTCCAGCCCCTTCATGTGGCAGAGTCGCGGGATGTAGATTCCCGCCTCTTCGGCCGCCACCAGGATCGTCTGGCCGGGGAGGGCTTCGATTTTCACTCCGTCGATCGTTAGATGAATCGGCGCTGCCATGGATTCTGATTCTCCCTCATTTCCAGGGATAAACGGTTTCCCGTCCGGCCACTTTTTCGGCTTCCCCCAGCGCGGCCCGAATATCGAACCCGGGCTGGAACGAGGAGTCGTTTTGCCGAACCTTCTCGCGGCAGGCCTCGGGGAAACCTTTCAACACGGACAACACCGGATTCGGCGACGTTTGGCCGAGCCCGCAGCGGCTTCCGCTCTTGATCGTGGCCGCCAGTTGCTCCAGATAGTCCAGGTCCGAGGGAATTCCCTGCCCGGCCAGGAGCCGTTCCACCCGTTCCTTCATGAGCACGTTGCCGACACGGCACGGAGTGCAGTAACCGCAGCTTTCGTCGGCGAAGAAGTCGAGGAACTGACCGACGATCTCCCAAAGATCGCGGGTGGAGTCGAAGACCATGACCGACCCACCGGTGGCCAAGTGGTCGTAGCAGATAGGCCGGTCAAACTCGACCGGACCGACCAGGTGCCCGCTGGGCCCCCCCATCTGCACGGCCGCTGCATCGTCGGCACCGCACCGCTCGAGCACTTCTGCTAGCCGGATTCCGAACGGAACCTCGTAAACGCCCGGCTTGGAACAGTCACCCGAGATGCTCAGGAGCTTGGTCCCCTTCGAGCCCGGACTTCCCATCTTGGCGAACCAGCCCGGGCCTTGCTCGAGAATCCGGGCCACATTGCAGAAGGTTTCCACGTTGTTGACCGTGGTTGGACAATCCAGATACCCCTTTTGGGCGGGGAACGGCGGTCGGGTCTTGGGATCGCCCCGTCGGCCCTCGCAGCTTCGGATCATCGCGGTCTCTTCGCCGCACACGTAGGCCCCGGCCCCCATGCGGACTTCCACGTCGAAATCAAAACCCCTTCGATCCAGGATCGACTTGCCTAGAAGCCCAGCTTCCCGCATGGCTTTGATCGAGTGTTCCAGGAACCTCCGTAGATACGCGTATTCCGCTCGCAAATAGAGCAGGCCATGCCGGGCGCCCACGGCGTAGCCGGCGATCGCCATTCCTTCCAGGAACAGTTCCGGCCTCTCCGTGAGAACGACGCGATCCTTGAAGGTACCCGGCTCGCCTTCATCCGCGTTGCAGAGCACATATTTCTCGTCGCCGTCCGCCGAGCGGGTGAACTCCCATTTCATTCCGGTCGGAAAACCGGCCCCGCCCCGACCTCGCAAGCGGGAAGTCTTCACGTCGTTGATCACCTCCACCGGGCTCATAGCCAGGGCATTCTTCAGGCCGGCTCCCGGCTCCATATCCGCCAGAACGACCTCGCCGGCCTGGCGGATATTGTTGTGGACCATGGAGCGGACCAGGTCGTGGGCGTTGTTGCCGTCTCCCAGACGAGCCACGAGTTTTGAGGGATCGAGGTCCTTGAGCAGACGCCGAACGATGGATCGGGCCTGGTCTCCACCCAGGTAGGTGACGACCGTGTCGTTGATCAACGCGGCCGGAGCCTGATCCGACATCCCGATACAGGGGGCCTTCTGAAGGGTGACTTTGCCGTCCGGGGTCGTCTCGCCGAAATCGATGCCCAATTCGTCGCGGAAGGCCTCGGCAACCTCCGCTGCCCCTTTCATGCGGTCAACCACGTCGTCGCAGAGGCGAATGATCACCTTTCCCAGGGGGCGATCTGACAGGAAGGCGTAGAAAGACACAACTCCTTCCACCTCGACCCGCTCGACGCCCAATTCATCGGCGATGGCATCCATGGCTGCGGCATCCACGCAGCCGAATTCCCGTTGGACCGCCTCGGCGGCATCGAGAACGCGATGACCTCCCCCTCCCAAACCGCGACACAGTTCGCGGACTTTCTTGTCCGTCGCTTCGCTCATTTATCCCCTCGTTCCGTATGTCAAGAACATAACGGCCCCCAAGAAGAACTGCGGACAGTTTGCCGAGTCTGACGCTCGGCGTCAAGTGAGGTCCCCCTCACAGCGTGGAGAAGAACGAGGGTCACTTGTTCGCCGGGTGTCTGGAATCATAGACGATGATTCGACCGCCTGCGGTACGGCAGGCCAGACGCCGGCCCGTGGGGCCGTATTGGAGTTGAAAAATGTTCTCTCCTTCATCGGCCAACTCGAGCAGGAGTTGCCCCGATTCCGTGTGCCAGAATCGCAGAACTCCGTCGTCGCCCGCGGTTGCCAACGACCATCCGTCGGGAGAAAACGTGACGGCTCGGGCCCAGTCACGATGGGCTGCAACCGAGTATTTCTCGGCCGCAGACAGGGAATTCCAGAGACGCAGCCTGCGGTCGTGTCCGACCGTTGCCAGGAAATCCTGGTTGGGGGCGAAGGCCAAATCGCTCAGCGTGCTGGAATGGCCGTGAAAGCGATGAATCTCCTGGTACGTGGCCAAATCGTAGACCACGGCATCGTCCATCCATGCCACGGCAAGCTGGCGTCCGTCACGTGAAAATGCAACAAACTTCGACTGCCGGGCCGGCAGAGGCCGGCTCCATTCCGGGTCATCCAGATCGAAGAGCCAAACTTCCTCCAATCGATCCCATGCCACGGCGGCAAAGGTGTGACCGTTGGGCGAAAAGACGATCTTCTGCCACGGAACGCTCGCCGGCGAGGGCCAACGTGCCACTTCCGTGAACGTGTCCAATTGCCATGCAATCATGGAGCCGTCCGACTTTCCGGCGACCAAGACCTTTCGATCGGGGCTGATTGCCGTATTCAGCCAGGGAGCTTGCCCGGCTCCCCAACTCCGCGATCGGCGGTGCGTGGCCAGGTTCCAGAGATCCAGCGAGGCAGTACTTGCGACAACGAGGTAGTCGTTCTGATCGTCGAGGAACACGAAATCTTCGGCCGGATCACTTGGTCCGCCGATCGTCCAGCGGCAGTTTTTCGGTTGGGTCGACCATTGACGTATTCGTCCGTTTCGGCTGCCAGAAAGCAAGTGCAATCCGTCGGGGGCCACGGCCAAGGCGGTAACCCGGGACCGATGGGCCTGCCACCGGGGGAGGGAGTCTTGAGGTGACCCGTTTTTCCGCCCCTCTTCGGACTCCACTGGCCAGAACTGGATCGCCCCACCTCGGTCGCCGGTAGCGAGCCAGCGATCCTTGTTCAGGAAGACGACGCTTTCGATCCCGTCGAGCAAGGTTGTCAGGATCCTGGACTGGCCGGAAGTGCGATCATGGAGAATGAGGTTCCCGTGAATGTCTCCGCCGGCCACGAATCTCCCGTCACCTGAAAACGCGACGCAGACCATGCGAGCGTTCGAAAAACGGATGGAGTCAATTTGCGTGTTCTTCTTCAAATCCCAGAGTCGGATCGTCGCATCATCGCTTGCTGACGCAACGAGCCAACCGTCGGGCCCCACGGCCAGGGCCTCAACTCCCCGCTCGTGTCCCAGCAATTCCCCCTCTTGCGTTCCCCGAACCGCATCCCAGATGCGAATTCGCGTATCGAGGCTGCATGAGACCAGAAAACGGCCTTCTGCCGCATAGGCAATCCCACAGACAAGATCATCGTGGGCTTGTATTGTGTGGCGCAACTGGCGGGTGGCAATGTCCCAAAGCCTAATGGTGCCATCCTTTCCCGCCGTGGCAAGCGTTTTTCCGCCAGGCGAGAATGCCAGATCGCTCACGCCGCCCTGCTCCGATTCGATGGTTGCAATCGGCGTGAGCGAACCTGCGTCGTAGAGATGGATAATACCCGCCTCGTCGCCGGCCGCAAGATATTTCCCGTCCGGGGAGTATCGAATCGTCTTCATTCTGTCGGTTGCCAGGTCGACCTGGAGGCAGTCCAAATGGACAAGCTGGGACAGGTAGTACCATTCGAAACGCCGGTGGTCCTTCTCTCCCGGCAAGGGAACGTGCCGTGCAAGCAGATCGGCCACGCGAGGCGGGTCGCCGTACTTCCAGGCATCCGAGGCGACTTTGATATCGGAGATAAACAGCAGTTCGGCAAGTCGCTTGGACAGCGCCTCGGCGTCTCGAAGTGCGGCGTCCGTCAGGTAAGCCTGCCGGATACTAACGATCGTTGCTGTGAGAAGCAGGCAAACGACGAGGCAGATCGTTGCAAGCTTACCGCGATTGCGCCGGGCGAACCGATGAAAGAGCTGCAGCGCCGAAGGCGTGACGGCCTCGATCGGTTGGCCATTCAAGTATCGTTCAATATCGCGAGCCAGGCCGTTCGCGGTCGGATAGCGATCGTTGCGGTCCTTGGCGGTCGCTTTGGTGACGATTTGATCGAGGTCATGCCGCACCGCCTGAACGAGCGCACGCGGGGAAGTTCCTCGCAGTTCTGCGATCTTGGGCAGAAGCTCACGCTGCTCTCCGAGCCTCTCGCTCGGTGCGGGAGGCGGCTTCTGCCAGAAGGAAAGCCGATGGTCGCGGGTGACGACCTTCCGCACTTGAGAATCGGTGATCGGGGTCGTTCCCGTCAGCAATTCGTAGAACAAGACGCCCAGAGAATAAACGTCGCTGCGTGTGTCGATGTCGTAGTTGGCGAGTCCGGCCTGCTCAGGGCTCATGTAGAGCGGAGTACCGACCACGATACCTGCCACGCGCGTATCCGGCGTCTGGAGATCCTGGTTTTCGATCGCCTTGGCGATACCGAAGTCGATGATCTTGGGCTCCGGTTTGCCGTCCGAGTCCATGATCAGTACGTTGCCCGGCTTGATGTCGCGATGGACGATGCCCTTCTGATGGGCGTGCTGCACGGCACAGCAGACCGTGACCATCAGGCGAGCTCTCTCGCGAATTCCCAGTTTGTGCCGATCGCAGTACTCGGTGATGGGAAGTCCGGAAACCAGTTCCATCACGAAATAGGGGTGGCCCTCGTCATCCAAACCGGCGTCGAGAACGCGCGCGATGTTGGGATGGTTCATCAAGGCCAAGGCATTGCGTTCGACATCAAAGCGCGCGAGAAGACTCTCATTGGCGATATCGGGCTTGACGATCTTGAGCGCCACCCGGCGGCGGATCGGCTCCGTTTGCTCGGCGAGATAGATGGTCCCCATCCCGCCCTTGCCGATTTGCTTGAGCAGTCGGTAAGGCCCCACCTGCTCTCCCACGAGGGCGGGACTCAGCTTCCACTCGACGGTCTCCGTATCCGCTTTTTCACCTTGAAATTCGGCGAAATCTGACTCGCCTGGGAGCACCCAATCGTCTTCCGTCATCACAAGTGCCACCCTGCCCAGAGCACACGGAAGTGAGAATTTCGGCTGTCATCGGGATTATACGAATAGGGCCACTAAGAGGAAAGCGATTTTTCCGGAAGTCATAAAAGCCAAAAGATATGCGCCTTGGTTACGATTGTATGGCACACGGGCTCTTTGGTGATTCGTCGCTCAGTCGCGTCGACTTTCCCAGGTGTCTTGCCCTTGGGTCAGCCAGTCGAGCGTGAAGCGGGCGAAGCGAATTTTTTGATACTGATCGGCCTCGAAAAGGCAGCCGATCGTTCCGTCGGGCAGGGCCGTGAGCGAGGAGTACGCGAAGGCGCCCGGATAGAGAACGCGCGAAACGGGCCAGGTTTTGCCTTCGTCGTAGCTCAGCCGGACCGTGCCGTTTCTGCGACTTGCCTGGCTGGCCGGGTTGGAGAAGAGGATTCGACTGCGACGCCCGTCCAGCGGATCGCTGAGGCGGAAAAGGCTGCCCTGGCAGACCGGCTCGATGAGCAGGGGCTCCTCGCGCAAGGGAGTCCAGGTCTCGCCGCCGTCGCTGCTTGTCGCGATCTTGCGGCACTTGGCGCCGCCCTGCACGCGGGCGTTGAGCATCACGGCGCCGTCGGCAAGTTCGACGGCCTGGACTTCGTTTCCCCATCCCTTGGTCGGATTGGGGGCCAACTGGCCGTAGCTCCACGAGTCGCCGCCGTCGTCGCTGTAGATGGCAAACAGGTT
This sequence comes from Thermoguttaceae bacterium, assembly GCA_963674575.2. Classification (GTDB taxonomy): domain Bacteria; phylum Planctomycetota; class Planctomycetia; order Pirellulales; family Thermoguttaceae; genus JAAYAY01. The sequence continues at coordinate 1,466,050 of CAXXQT010000002.1, read as the reverse complement.
CCACTGGCGCCGGGGGCCCTGTTGATTGGTGACCATCACGATCCGGCCTTCGTGCGGTCCGCGGCGAAGTTGGATTCCGATGCCCGGGCCCGTCGAGAAACTGGTGACAACGGTGGGACGCTTGACCTGGCTTGTGATGTCCTGGGGGGATGACCAGGTGCGCCCGTCATCGTCGCTGGTGATCATGAAGGCGCGGCAGATCCGGTCTCCTTCCAATCCTTGCTCGATCGACGCTTCGTTGGTCCCCGCCGGGTAGCGATGATAGAAGAGGATAATGCGTTTTGTTTCCCGCACCTGGACGACGCAGGGCGTGTTGAGGCTGTGGGGGCCGTCTTCGGCGATCACCTGGAGGTCGGACCAGGTTCGTCCGCCGTCGGCGCTGCGTCGCAGGACGAGATCGTTTCCGCCTGCATCGGCCAGGCTCTTTGGCCTTCCCTCGGCAAAGGCCAGGACAGTCCCCTTGTCGGTGACCAGGGCCGCGGGAATGCGAAAACCGTGGTAGCCGCCCATGCCGCTTTCATAAACATCGACGATTTCCTCGGGCGGTTTGGGAATCTCGCGTTCGAGCAGGTTGCCCGTCATCGAAAAGTGGCTGATCTGCATGGTAGCCCGCAGCCCGCAGAAGCCGACGGGGAAGAGCTCTTGATCGCATCGGAAGGCGTACACCTCGCGCTGATTGATCAGGAAGCGAATCTGGCCGTCCTTCCGCTCGGCCGTGAAATCGATCCACTCTTCCGGGGAGAAGACCTCGCCGCTGGGCATAAGGGTCTTCGTTCCTCCGAACAGAGATCGACTGAGGAAAACATGCCCGGTATTCCCCTCGAATCCGAAGCAGCCGTCGCCGAGGAGGAAGTGGGCGGCGCTGTGGTGTTGGCCGATCATGCGAAGGCGAGCGTCGAGACGGAAATCGCCCTGGCCGAGGGCCGCATTGGCCAGAAGGTAGTTGTCGGCCCCCGTCCCTTCAATCCAACCGTCCTTCTGATTCCATGCGGGGGCATCGACCAATCGTTGGTCCGCCTTGCCGTCGACGACGAGTGAAAGCGCCGCGGTCTCGGCGGCCATTGCCGCGTGGGAAGCAGCGGCGATCAGGAATGAGGCAAGACAAAGTGCATGGAGCGGGCGAATCATAGTGCTGCTGTTCAGGGGAGTGGAGAGTTGGTTGAGATCGATAGTATTGCCGAGTGTATGAGTTCAGGGAGCGACGTCAAGGCAATAATTGGCCACCCTGGAACTCTTGCGGCAGACGCCACACGGCTTCACGATTCGGTGCCATCCGCGCCGGGTTCGTCCGGCCAGGGGCCGTCGATTCTCAGGGGCGTGCCCGACTTCGGACACAGGGCGGCATTGGGCGTTCGATTGATCTGATCGGGCGGCGGCACGGGATGCCATTGGCCGCACGTGGGACAGTACATGGCCGGCATCAGCGTCCGCTTCCCCGTGCGTGGATTCTCCGCAGGAAAGGAGTCGGCAATCTCCATCACGATCGCCTCCTTAGTCTTGCTGGCCGTATCGACGTAGACCATCTTCCCCTCCCGGCCGTCGGCAGGCACTTCCTCCGTGCGCCCGCAGCCCGCAATCGCAAGCAGGCTCATCAATACCATCCAGGACGAACCGCTTCTTTGAAGACTCGGACGGTTCATTGAGTTTGCTGGCATTAAGAGAGCCTCTGACGATCGGGCTGGCTGAAGTGGCGGAGTCGAGCACAACCGGTGGCCGCCGGCTGGCGGCCGCGTCGCCTACTGGCGGTCGTACAGTTCGTCGCAGCGGTCCGGATCGTCCAGGTGGCCGTCGCTGACGAATCCCAGGTTCTTCTCGTCCATGAGATCCACCTGTTCCTGCGACAGCCAGTTGCTCCCGGGCACGTCGACCCGGAAATGGCGGGACCTGGTTTCCACATGCCCGTCCAGAAAAGCCACGTTGGCGGCGCCGTTGTGGCGGAAGTGAACGGTCGGAAAGTTTCGGCTGGGCGGATCGAGAATCCAGTTCTCCTCGAAACTGAACGCAGCCGGATAGAACGACGTCATTTTGACCTGGGCGCTGTCGGCAAACGCCACCGTCTGGCTCGTCGACGCAACGTCGGCAAATCTGCGGCTGGGGGGATCCGAGTGCGGCACGGGCATGTAACTGGGAGCCGGCCAGTCGATGCCCGAGGGTCGCGACAGGTAATAGGCGTTGAACCCGTAGCCCGAGGCGGGCAGACCAAAACGAACCGTGTCCATCTGGTTCGGGCCGAAGTCGGGACACTGAAACGCCTGGTAGTTCGTCTCCATGAACGGGCCGAGCGGGCTGAGCGTGTAGTCGAGTTGATCCAACGGCTCCGGCTCGTCGTAGTCCACCACGCCGAACCAGAACTGGGCCTTGCCTTGAGAACCGGAATAGGTCATCAGATAGTTGAGACGCGTCGTGTCCTCCATCACGTAGGGGACCAGCCCCTCGCGGTTCACGTCGGCGTAGTTGTGGAGGGCGAGAACGATCTGCTTCAATCGGTTACTGCACTGAGCGCGCCGGGCGGAAGCCCGAGCCTGCTGCACGGCGGGCAGCAGCAACCCGATCAGAATCCCGATAATCGCAATCACGACCAGCAGCTCCACCAGCGTGAAGCCCTGACGGCAATGTCGAGACGGCATGACAATCCTCGTTGACAGATGGGGGGCCGAAACGGTTCAACGAGGACTCAGGAAGGGACTTGGCAGGATCGTGAACTGTGAAAGACGCCGCGCTCGCCGAAGCAATCGCACGAAGCGATCGTGATGGAGAAGGCCGGCGGGAGCACATCACGAGAGGTCCCTTTTCCTCGAGGGAGGCCGTCATCGACCGAACACCGGGCAGGTCTTCTGGCTTCCGGATCGTCCTCTGCCCTTGCCTTCCCACGCCGGCGAAAATGGCCGGATTTGCAGTGGCGTTGTAAGGGCATCGTCCCCGGTTACAGCGGCGGGACCGCAACGGATTTGCACCGTTTTCCCTATTCTCCAGGCCGCCACGAGCGACCTGGCACCCGAATCGAGGTTTCAGTCTAGCCGTCGCGCAGCTAATCGGTCAACACCCGCCCCCCCGAACGACCCAGCGCTGGTGAAGGGTGGCATTTTGCGCTATTGAAACCCGCGTGGCTTTGCCGCAAGAGATCCCCTTCACCGGGTGGGCGGGCCCAGATTTCCTGCACTTGGGGCGTTGGCTTTGTGTCGTAATTTCGCCATGAGATTCAGCGGCACAAATCCGGGGCGTTCTGTGACAAGGGGAGCCCACGTTATGACCATTTCTTCGCTTAGTCGACGTTCTCGCGTTCTCCGTTACCCCGACCACCGGCGGCGGACCATGGCTTGGCACACCAACGCGCCGGCCCGACCAACAGCAGGTCCGTCGAGTCGGCCACGCGTTTCGACGACGGGTCGGAGACGCCAGTCCGGTGCGGTTACTCAAACTGCCGCGGCAGGGCAGCGTTCGGGAAACGCCGAGGGTTCGAGCCGCGTCGTCTCGTTCGTCTATCTGCTGGTCGTTGTTTCGATTGTCGGATGGGCGACCTGGTCTGCCGCCCACCGAACGGCGTCGGACATCAGCAGCAGCACGCGATTCGATGTGAGGGAGATGTTCGTCGGGATTCCGTAGGTGTCCTCCAACCCCGACGGATCCACCGCCCCGGCAGTAAACCCGATGGGGTCTTCGGAGAGCCAGCGGGCGGTGGCGGGGTCGTACCAGCGGTTGAGGTTGTTTTGGAGGGCCGTGTCGTCGTCCCACATGCGGCCGGTGTAGCCGAAGAGGGTGTCGACCGTGTCGTCCGTCTCGTCGTAGACGTTGCCGTAGGCGTCGTAGACTTTGTGGTTGGCGATGGATGTGGTGTCGGTCGAGGTGTCGTAGGCGGCCAGGTCGCGGACGGTGCCTTGCCAGTCGGTGAGGGGCCAGAGGACGTCCTCGGTGCCGCCGTCGTCGACCGTCTCGTCGGCGAGCAACTGGTCGACGGCGTCGCCCCAGAGGTAGCGGTGGGAAAGGTCGGCGGCCGTGTCGCCGTCGAACTCCAAGACGGCCTGGTCGCCGTCGTAGATCCAGAAGGTGTCGGTGGGGGTGCCGGGTCTGTTTGGGGGCGTGGCGGGCGGCGACCGGCGCTCGTATAAGAGCACCCTACTCGCGGCAAGCCCGGATTCCCCGGATTCCGGCTGTCTACTTGTTGACAGTGGTTCCCTCAACAAGCTCTGCCGCGCGTTCCGTCAACGCGTGTTCGGATGGGTCCACGTCGCTGATGACGCAGCACTGCTTGACAAGCAAGCAAGTGGCACACAGCGGTTGCTCTTTGCCGGCGATCAGGGCCACGCGTCCAGACGGCGGTTGCTTATCGCAGGCAAGCAGGGCCACCCGCCCAACCCGCAACACCGCTGGAACATCGCCGACCAACGCATGGAAGAACGGCGAGGGAAGAAGTAGCGAACTTAGACCAAGCCGTCAGCAAACTGTTGCAAGGGGTGTAGTTGGGCGAACGCTCACGAACAGGATTGATGGTGTCCCCGGAAATGATGGTGTCTGAAAATCCGTCAGCCACTGTCTCCCCACGGTTCACGATCGTCTACACCCACCAAGAGATACTCCGATGGCGCTTGCCCCATTCCATCCCAGAAGACCCAGAGCCTGTGACAGGAGGGGCATCTCAGTACTTCAGTGGATTCGGTCCACGTTGCGTTGTAGGTGATGAGATCCTCATCAACCTGGGCCGCCGCATCAGCAACAAGATGGTACGACGACGACGCTGGAATCTCGGTATAGTCGATTCGTGTCAGACACTTGCAAAGGTAGCTTGGCACAACAGAACTCCTCGTTGCACTACTCGATGATCTCAATGCGAAGGACATTCAATTGTACTTCGGCCTTGTTCGCAGCACCACTCAAGCGAGCTCCAATGTTGTTGAGATCGCTTGCTGTCAAAGTCGTATTCCGCAAGTCCAAGACGACCATACCGCCACCGGGTATCTGTGAGTTCTTGCTGAATACACTCCCGACCACTCGATTTGCGTTGCCGGTTATTGGGGCATAGATATCGGCTCGCGTACCGTTCAAGAGCAGGTCCGACGTTCCACCGCCTGCTCTCGTCCCAATGGGCGTTCGCAGAACAACGTCGTACCCACGGTAAGTCATCACCTGTGCCGCATTGATCTCCGAGTTGGCAATAGGCTCACTGCCACGAATCAGAATCTGCAGACTCCCTTGGCGTGTTTCCGTGTTTGTGTAAATCGTGCCAATCTCCGGCGTCACCGCTTCTTCCGATACCAGTAGTTGCGGCAATTCGGCACCCTCGCAGCCCGACCTGACGGCTCGGATCCAGTCCCGAATTGGTATTCTACTGTCTGCGCTGAGCGCTGTCCCACTCTGACTGGAATCAAGAACTCCAAAAGCGCCATCAAGGTTCGCGGAAACGTCATTGCCAATGGGCAATAGTCTGTACGTTTGGCCCCGCGGGTGGCACAGGTTCTTGAACCTGTGTGCCTCCGGCACAGGAGGTCTGTTTGACGCTCATTCTATCCAATGAATCGGAACACCGACAGTTCGCCGCCACTCATACCAGCGAGCAGAACTCCATCGCCAATCTGTCGGGCGTTTCACCAGCCCCGCGCGCACCGGGTTTTGGTGCATGTACTGGAGCTTCTCCTCCAGCTTGGCCGTTTCATAGATCTCGAAGGAATAGTACTTGGGTTGCCAGAAACGGTCGCCCTCGCCGAAGCCGGCGAAGTAGTTCGGCTTCGCACGCCGATACCAGGAGCGGATATGAAAGCTCGATTTTCGTTTCCATCCGTGCATCAGTGCGCTCAAAGATCCGGTTTGCGCGAGCCAGATGATCCCATGGACGTGGTCGGGCATCAGCACGAAGCCTATGCATAACGCCTCACGTTGGCGCAACTCTTCATTCAACACGCCGAGCACAATTTTCTTCGGATGATCGTGGTCGAGCAGACGACGGCGACGGCAGACAGAGAACGTAACGAAGTGGGCGTACAATCGGTCGTCAATAACCCGGCGTCGACTTGGCATAGGGGCATAGTAGCCACTGCGAGGGTTTCACGCAACCTCTTGGGCTTCGCCCCCAGGTTCAAGAACCTGGGCCACCCGCCATAATTCGGTCGAAAGTGCGATGGCAATTCGGTCGGGCACAACTCAGAAGCGCGATCATCGGTTCCAATCGATCGGTGGAAGTGAACTGGCAGCGTTCAATCCGACAACCGGTCTTCATGGCCTTGTGAAGCTCTTCCACGATCCATCGGCGCGTGTACCAGCCGATGACGCGAAGGGCGTCTGCAAAAGACTCCACCGGTTCATTCGTCCAAAGACGCCACTCGATCGGCTCCTCGTCTGCTGGTGGATGTGGTTCCCACAAACGTACCATCCAAAGGGCCAGCGATTTCCTTTTGTGCTTGCTTCGGCAGCCTTGGGGGGCCTTGATTCGCATGGACGCGAAACTGACCAGGAGCTTGGCGCGTCGTGCCTTGCGCGGTGTACGTCCGGCCTGGCCGGGAACGTCATGGACCATTCCACCACACGCACGTTGACGAGACAGGTACTTGTGCAAGGGCTGTCTGGCCGTGGCTCCTTCGTGTTCCGGCTGAATACTGCGTCGGTATCCGGAGCGGATGACGAATCTTCTACCGCTGACGGCCTCGTGTTCGAGGAACTCAAAGGTGTCTGCCGCTGCGTCACAAACATCGACGACGCGATGATCGGACGGTAAGTGGTTCGTTCCCCGTAGCCAAAGTCGCGTTTCTCGCGAATCCCGATCTCGCATCTGCTGACGTGTTTCCTTCTTGTCACGCACCGGGCGCCGATGGAGGATCTGATCGGCCAGTCCCAGCACCGTTCCGTCCTCCGAGACCGCCAGACTGTTGTGGCAGATGTAGCCCTTCCCGCCGCCGTTTCCTACTTGGCCAAGCTCATCGTGAAGCGACTTGTGACTGCTATAATCCAGCTCCGTATCGTCGTGGAGCACCAACACAACCTGCTCGGACGATTCCTGCCAAATACGTTCCATTTGAGCAAGCGTCTCTTGCTGAGCTGGTCCGAGGATAGAATGATGTGTTGTTTCAGGACGGTCCATCAGGCGGTAGAGCGCCTTCAAATCGCCTGGTGAACTGAATACATCCGGCAAACTCTGGCCCGGTTGCTTCGCCAGTTGGTTGGCTGACCGAATCAGCCGATCCTTTCGACGGGAATCACCCAAGTCTGCCTGCGAAAACCACTGCTCACCAAAATCGGACGTGTTCTTGTGACGGCCTGCACTTGCGGAAATACTCACGGTGTTCCTCCTGCGGTGTCTCTGATCAAGAATGCACACTTCAACCTGTCATCCTCAAGATCAGTCAACCGCTCAGGCCTCATCCGCTAGCACTGCCGTCGTGAACCATCGCCAGAATCCGTTCCCTATCTTCCGCTACTTCAACGAAACATAACTCGATTGGGCTACCTGCTTACTTGCCCCGACACCTCGCGTATCAAGAATCGCTTGACTAGAATGCGGGGAAACCTAAGGCGGATCGCCAGTGGCACCGTCGCGTGTGAAGTGGCACGTCTTGGGTGCAAGCGAATGGCACGCCTGTCGACGCTTCCGCATGTAGTGTACTCCTACCTGCCGACCAGTGCCACCCGCCCGGCAATCGACGTCCCTGGAGTTGGTTTCACCGGCTCCAGGAACGCTTTCGACTGCCTCCGGCGAGGACCCTTCACTCAACGTGCCGCGTGAAGTGAACGGGTCACTTGAGGAACCGGATGCGGGAAACCTGCACGTCCGGGTCTGTGGGAGCCCCGGGTGAGCAATCACCCGGGGCCACCCGGCCCGAATCCGAATCCGAATCGACCCCGAATCCCGAATCCCAAAAGGATGGATCAAGAACCTGGGCCACCCGCGGTGCCACCAGCCGTGCCTGTCCCTGAACATCTCCCTACTGTTGCTTAAGATAGAGTGATGTTAGGAAGGTGTCGACACTCGGGGCAATCAACGTCAGGCACAAATACGTTCGAACGTTGTCTTCTTCCTCCTCCTCCCAGGGAAGTCCGGGACGCCAGAGATAGACACTTCCCGTATCGACGCCGGCGCACGAGAGGCACAGTTTCTCCTGTCCACGCGTCTCTCCAATCGGGAGCACATTTGGGGGAACCCGTTCCAAAAAGTCATATGCGCTTTGCGCGAAAAGAACACTGTAACAGTCTTCCGGATCGCCCACGCCGAACAGTATGGCGAGGGTCTCGTCCACTTCGTCAGGCACCGGGCAGCATAGTCGTTGAGAGAACAGCATGCCGTTTTGCGCCAGCAACACGGCGCGATACGACTTCGGCAGGTTCAATTTCAATTCACGCTCAAGAGCGTCAAGAGCGTCTTCAGTGCATGAGGGAAACACTTCCTCTGACACCTCTTTCAATTCAGCGAGTTTCATTCGTTAGCCTTCGCAAAAGTGCCTGTTTATCGAAAAAAGGGGGCTCACGTCACGCAGGCGTTGCCCGGCTGGCGTCGCTGCCCTCACGGCTACTTGAGATGACTCTCCGAGTAAAGGTCCTGAGAAATCCCATGTCGGGTGAATCTGCTACGGAGGCGCATCTCATCGCCCGTTTTGTTCAGCATGAGTTGTGTGTCGCCGACGTATTCAACACCGTTTATCAGCGTAACCTGAACTCCCGCCTCAACGAGATCTGCTGAGGTGAGCTCTCGCATGGCCGCGAGTGAGGCATCGCCAACGGGCGGGTGGCACTGGGCGACCGGAGTGAGTACACTACCTGCTGAACCGTCGGCAGGCGTCCCATCCGCTTGCATCTAAGACGTGCCACCTCAGAGACAATGGTGCCACTGGCGTCTCGCAGTGCCTTTCACCACCAGGGTATTATCCTATCCGTCGTTCACCGGACAAACAAGCCGGATGGCACTCCGTGAACCCTCGGCAGAACGCCGTCATTCACTCTCCCGCCCGACAGATGCCAACGGGCACTGGACCACCGCCAGTCCGAGGCTGTCTTGCTGAGATTTCGCCGGACGGGGTTCATGTGGATATAGTCGTTGGCACGAGCCAGGAAGCCTCGCCAGGCATCGTTGGTGAGCAACTTCCAGCGATGGTGGCACGAGAAGGTCAGTTCATGGAAATCGCCGGGCTGTTGTCGGTGCCCATCGTGTGTACAATATGGCCGTCGAGAGGGGCGTGACACTCATCCGCACTGATTAGGAAGAACCGTGACATGCAGCGATTGAACCGGGAATACATGGTGCGTTGGGTCTTGAGAAGTGTGCTCATCGTCGCGGTGATGACGACGGCAAGTGCGCCGGCACGTGCCGATGAGCCGGTCGCCCCGGATGCCCTGCTTGCTTCGTTGCGGGCCTTCGCGGGAAATATGATCGAAAAGGCGCGTGATCGATACGGACCGAAGCAGACACCGCTGTTTGTCTGCCAACTGGATCTCGACAGGGACACGCTGCCGCCGCCTGACAGCAAACTCTACCGCACCGACACGCGGGGCGGGGCCGGGCCGACCATGAACAACCTGCAGTTCGATACGGCGCTCATCCGGTTCCTCGACGCCATGACCCAGGCCACGGGCGATCCCACCTATGCAGCGGCCGTCGACGAGTATTTGGCCTATTACCTGAACCACCTGCCGGAACGGTCAACCGGGCTGTTTCCCTGGGGAGACCACCGCGGTTACGACGTGGTCAGCGACACGATCGTGGGCGGGCCGCACGAGTTCAAGTGTACCCGTCCGCCCTGGGCACGGCTCTACGCCGTCAACCCAGAGGCGGTGACGCGAGCCATCAAGAGCCTGCGACTGCACATCTACGATGAGGCGAAATCCCTCGCATTCAGCCGGCACTACCCTTCGGGAAAGAGCATCCCCCACAGCATGAACTCCTCGGGCTTCGCCTGGGTTGCCGCCTGGGCCTTTCTTGCCCGGGCAACGGGCGACGACGAATACGCCCGGTGGGCTCAAGAGATGGTCGATTACTTCGCGTCGATACGAGACCCAAACACGCACCTGCTGGCGGCTCACCCCTATGACCCCGCCTATCCCGCGACGCTCAAGGACCCCCTGTCCGCTCTGCGAGCCTCGCGGACCGAGTACATGGGCCAAATCACGTTCCTATCCGCCAACCTGTTGCACGCTGCGGATCTGGCCCCGGAGCCGACCGGAGACCGTTTTCGAAAAGAAGCGATGACGTATCTTCACGCCTTTACGGACCGCATGGACGTGCAGCCTGACGGTAGCTTCTTCCCCACGTTCGACTTGAAAAGCGGCAAGCCGCTCTTCCCGCCGATCCGCGACGCATGGTCCTACGTGCCGCAGACAAATCAAACGCACGTGTGGTCCAATTCGGTCTTGGGAATCCGCGCCCCGACCATGATGGCGTTCGCGTACTTGAAGACCGGCGATCCGGCGCTGCTGGCGGTGCTTGAACAGCTTATACCCCTTTGGCGGCTCGAGGAGTTCGCCGACCCCGAGGCGGTCCGCAAACCGTTGCCCGCGGGTTTGATGGCACAAGCGATTCTGGCCTTTCTCAACATGCACGAAGCCACCGGACGATCCGAGTATCTGGCTCACGCGGGCACATTTGCCGCCTACGCAACCAGGCACTACATGACCGACGACGGCTGGATCGTGTGCGGGCCGTCGAACTTGAGCCGCTACAACGATCCAAGCCTGAACACCTGGCGCATGTACTCCAACCGCGGCGGCAGCGATGACCTTGCGCTCGCCCTGCTCAAATACTGGCTCGTGGTCACCGGCAAGCCGGACACGATCGTCGCCGACCCGCTTTGTTTCTGGTAGCCGCGTTTCAAGAAACCGTGCCGCCGCTACGACGCTATTGGGTCGCCTTCTCCGGCCACTTCAAATGCCGCCGCAGGAAATCAAAGGTCCCCACCGCGTGAATCTCGTGGGGGCCGGGAAACCACTCGATTTCGCAGCGGTCGCCGATCCCCAAGCGAGCCTGGTAAAGGTGGCGGACCTTGGCGAATTCGTAGGCCACCCGCTCGTCGCTGGAAACGCCGTCGAAATGGCCCCGCTCGACCATGAAAGGCCGGGGGCAGATCAAGGCGGCCATCTCCGAGTAGTTGAACGTGCTGCCCAGGTCGAATTCAAAAATCTCGTATTCGATGGTTCCCACGTAGCTGTAGGGCGAGCGGCTCGACGCCGTCTTCCACACCCAGTCGTTGAAATCGGCCGAGCAGATCGCGGCCGAGTAGTTGGCCACCAGCGGCGGCACCCGCATGGCCGTCTTGCCGCCGTAGGAGATGCCGTAGAAGGCAATCCGCTTGGGGTCGACGAAAGAAAGGGATGCAAGCCAGTCGGTGATTTGCTGGTGCTGGGGGACGATAACCGAGAACAACGTCTTTCCCAATGGATTTGCCTTCCGCTGGAGCGTGCGGAAGCGATCGCCAAACACATACAGGTTCTGGGGGGCGAAAACGACAAATCCTTCGTCCGCCAACCTCGCACCGTAGCCGTGGTAGGCCCGGAGGTCTCGGTAGACGACCTTCTCGGGCCGGCCCTCCAGGCCGTGCTGGCAGACGACGACCGGTCGTTGCTCGCCCGGGGCGATGTCCTTGGGAACGAGCAGGATGCCATAGGCGATCACATCGGGCCAAACGTCGAGCACCACCTCGTAGCCTCGCCATTTTTCGGTATCGTAGGCCATCCGGGTCCGCGGATTGGGAGCCATCATCGGATCCGAGAACCGGCCGATCACGTCGTTGTAGAAGATCCGGCGATAATTCTCGACGGATCGCTCGAAGGCTTCCAGCGACGAACGGTCGAGACTCTTCATGAACTCAGCCCGCACGTGGGGGCTCTCGGCCAGCAGTTGCTCGTTGTGACGGACCAGTTCGGCAATTTGCCGCTGCATCCGTGCGGCGTTGTCGGTCGGTTCGCCTTCCTGTTTCGGTGGTTTGCCTGACGGAGCGAGCGGGCAAGCCGAGGTCATGGCTCCCAAGAACGCGGACAATGCCGCGTCGCTCCCCGGGTCTCCGGTGCCGCCGCCACTTTCGATGAGTTGGACGACGTGGTCTTGTCCCAACTGGCCGATGAATCGGTTCGCCCGGGCCGTTTCTTCTCGAACGCCTTCGACTTTGGGAGTCGTGATCCGCCCCGGGGCGCAGCCGAGGCCGGGAGGAACGGTCACCTCGGGCCCCCGGGCTGCTTCCACGATCAATCGGCGCGGGGCAACGAGCGAAGCGATTTCCGCATCGCCAAATTGTTCGAGCAGACCGAACACGTTTCGATCCATCGGCTCCTGCCAGAGATTCTGACGCGAGTCGAAGTAGCCGCTGCACAGAACGGCGTCGATCCGCTCGTCCAAAGCACCGCCATACAAGGCCAGCAAGCCGCCCTCGCCCCAGCCGACCAGGCCGATGAGCTGGCCCTCCTGGCGATCGAACCAGTCGACGATGGCCAGGATCTTCTGCAACTCGTAGCCGATCGGGTGACGCCCCAGTTCGTAGGCCGACCGATAGATGTACTCGCGATTCGGCAATTGGACGCCGCCCCGTCGCTGCAACTGTCGATCGATCAGCAGGGGCACGACCACCCGACAGCCGTTTTCCGCCAGACGCCTGGCGTACTGCGACTCGGGAGCAACTCCCCCTTCCAGTCCGACAAGCATCTCGGGTGAGACGCCAGCGTCGGGAATCGCGACCACGGATGCCACAGGTTTTTCATCCGGCTCCAGCAAGAGGCCTTCTCCGGACACGTCGCCGAAGGCGGGCCAGCGAATGGCACGAATCGAGTAGCCGTTTCCTCGGCCCACGAGGGAGTCGCGATTGATTGTGGTAAGCAATTCTGGACTTTCGTAGGCAATGCGATTGTCACGCAAGCCAACGATATGGGCGAGAGCTTCCCGGCTGGGTTTGAGGGATGCCCCGGGAGATTCTGAGCCACGTTCCCAAACGAGTCGTTTCGCAGCCAGAGTCTTTTCGGTTTGCTGGAGGAGAAAACGGTCGACTCCTTCGACCAGTTGCGACGCAATGTCGCCCGTCTGCTTCAGAAGAGTCGTGCCTTCCAGAGGCTTATAGTCGACCACCTGCCCGAAACCATCGCCGGCGGCTTTGAAAAACGCCTCTGCATCCGCTTCATTCCACTTGCTGGCCCAAGCCGGATCGTCGCCCGTTCGGAGTTGCCAGTTGCCTTCCAGGTGGATCCGCCCCTTTCGGCAGCAGAGTCGGGCGGGCAGGCCCGAGATTCCGCCCCGTCCGCCGTCGTCCTGAACACGGACGGCAATGAGGTTTGTCTTCCCGAACTGCACATGTTCGGCGGGCACGGTGTAGGACCGCATGGGAATCTCGAATCGGCTCGCCTGGCCAGATGACGGCGTACTGCCAACCAGCACGCCGTTGAAGTAGGACTGATCGCTGTCGTCGATCCGGCCGAGTTCCAGGACCAGGTTCTCGCCTTGCCAGCCGGCCGGCAGCTTCACGAAGCACCGATACCAGGCCACGCCGTCGTAATTGTTGAGGATTCCGCCGCCGGATTTCTCCCACGCACCGGGCACGGGGATCGCGGTCCATTCCGGGCAATCGCGGGGCGGCTGCCCAGGTGTCGCGGACAGGAAACAGAAGATGCCGAAAAGGCCAACGATCGTGCAGCGGCGCATCACAATCTCCTCATATTACCAAGGAGGAAATACGAAATACGAATGTCGAAATACGAAACAAATCTGAAATACGAATGTCTCGAACGGAAGACGTAGCGCAGGTGGTTTCTGTCATTGGAGAATTGAGAAATTCGTGCTTGTTTCGGATTTCGAGATTCGGATTTCGGATTTCCCCTTCCTTCTTCTACCTCTTCCGGCCATTTCCTCAGCCCAACCTAGCGGTCTCGGCACGGGAATTCAACGCTCGGATTGCGTCAGTTGGGGGAGCTGTTTCGATTGAACAGGTTGGCCGATCTGGTCCTGAAGAGTTATACTGGGAAAAAAGGGCCGTCTGCCGAAGCCGATCGCACCGATCTAGATCAGGTAGCCGAATCCGCCAGGTTTTGGTGGTCATCCTCGATCCCCAAAGTCTGACGATTTCGGCTACCGACGTTTTCTCTCGCGAAGGCTCCCCCCTTGAGACCGGCCGGCCCTGTTCCATTCTGCTGAGGACCCCATGACACAAATCACTCAGGAACTGATCGCGGAGGCCGGGATTGTCGGCGCAGGTGGAGCGGGATTTCCGACCCACGTGAAGCTCTCCGGCAAGGCCGACACGGTGATCATCAACGCGGCCGAGTGCGAACCCCTGCTCCACAAAGACAAAGAGGTGCTTCGCGCCGAGGCCGACGGCGTTATTGCCGGGCTGGCGACGGCTATGGAACTTGTCGGGGCCCAGCGGGGCATCATCGGCATCAAAGGCAAGTACACCGACGTGATCGAGCTGCTCGAGCCGAAACTCAAAGCGGGCATGGAGATCATCCCGCTGGCCGACGCCTATCCTTCCGGCGACGAGTTCATCCTCGTCTACAGCACCCTCGGACGAGTCATTCCACCCGGCGGAATCCCGCTGGCCGTGGGAGCCGTGGTGATGAACGTCGAGACGGCCTTGAACGTCACCCGCTGCCCCGAGACTCCGGTCGTCGAGAAATACGTTTCCGTTGCCGGGGCCGTAGCCGAGCCGATCACGCTTCGCGTTCCCGTGGGAATCACGCTGGCCGAGTGTGTGGCCGCGGCCGGTGGACCGACCATCCCCGACCCGAACTACATCGTCGGCGGCGTCATGATGGGCTACCTGGAAGACAACCACAACGCCCTGGTCGACAAGACGACCGGCGGTGTAATCGTTCTGCCCAACGACAGTGTTGTCGTCCGCCGCCGGCGTCAGGACTGGAGCCAGATTGCGAGGATCGGGCGCAGCGCGTGCGACCAGTGCAGTTTCTGCACCGAACTCTGTCCGCGATGGCTCCTTGGTCATCCGATCGAACCGCACCGGGCCATGCGGAGCCTGGAGTTCAACCTGGTGGGCGAGGCCAACGTGATCGGCACCTCGTTCTGCTGCGAATGCAACCTCTGCAGTCTCTACTCCTGCCCCGAGGATCTGGATCCGAAGAACGTGTGCGTGCAGAACAAGCAACGCTTGGCCGCGGAGAAGACCCGCTGGGAAGATCCGCCCTTCAATCCCAAGCGTCCGGACATGCACATGGACAACCGCAGGGCCCCGACGGGACGGCTCATGCAGAAATTGGGCCTGAAGCAGTTTCGCAACGTAGGGCCCATGGTGCCGGAACTGCTCCAGACGGATCGCGTGGGCGTCAAGCTCAAGCAGCACATCGGCGCCCCTTGCGAAGCGGTTGTTTCCGAGGGCGACCAGGTCGTCAAGGGCCAGGTGATCGGCAAGCGTCCGGTGCAGGACGGCAAACCGGCCCTGGGAACCTCCGTCCACGCTTCCATGGACGGTACGGTCACCGACATTCGCGACGGCGTCGTTTGGATCGAAAAGACAAGTTCGTAACTCAAACTGAAAACACGATGCTCAGAATAGCCACAAAAAGGCACAAAAATACACGAAAAGTCTTCCGGGCATACTTGAAAGCTCTCGTTTCATCTTTTTGTGTTTCTTCGTGTTTTTTGTGGCTATTCCCTGCCTTTTGCACAGATTGTGCTCTTGGTTTGAGTTCGTAAGCAAAGCGGCCGGGCCGCCAATCAAGACATAACTCATGGGAAACAACATGGCCAGTTCCAAATCCATTGGCGTGATCGAGCTTTCCAGCGTCGGAATCGGCTACCAGATTCAGGACGAAATGCTCAAGGCGGCCTCCGTCGACCTGCTGATCGCCCGAACGATCTGTTCCGGGAAATACCTGATCGTGGTCGGCGGCCTGGTGAGCGACGTGCAGGCGGCCATTGACGCCGGCATGACCTCCGCCACCGAAGCGATCATCGACAGCCTCGTGCTGCCAAACGTCCACGAGTCCGTGTTCCCGGCCCTGGGCCAGTCGATCAGCCTGGGCAGCGACCACGCGGGCGCCCTGGGCGTGATCGAGACCTTCAGCGGCACCAGCGCCCTGGCGGCCGCCGACGCCGCCGCCAAGGCCGCCCGAATCACCTTGTTCCGCATCCACGTGGCCATGGCGCTCGGAGGAAAAGGCCTGGTGCTGATGACCGGCTCGGTGGCCGACGTCCGCGCCGGCGTGGATGCCGCGGCCGACGTTGCCCGCGAGCGAGGCCTGCTCGTTTCCGAAATCGTCATTCCGAGACCGCAACAAGAGCTGTTCCAGGACTATTTATAGGCTGTAGGCTGGAGACTGTAGGCTGGAGGGCTTGATGCGAAGTCGATTGCGAAGGAGAGCCTATTCCGATGGATCAAGAGCACCTGGACCTGCCTGAACTTCCGCCGTCTCTCGACGATCTTCTGCGTGAGGTTACCCCAGAGAACCTCCATCACGAATGGGAGACGGAGTCGGCAGTCGGGGGAGAGATCTGGTGACCCTCCAAATCAAAACGCCGCCACGGATGAACCGATGGCGGCGTTTCGGCTGCCTTGCGACTCGCAACTGCTTTCGCGGAGCTGAAAGCAGTTGCGCCGACTTTCAACAAGTCCCTTCGGACCCGGTCGACGAATCATCGACCTGCGCTCACATCTGGAGCACCACCAAGGACAGCACGCCCATCGTCCAGCGCACGCTGGCCTCTGTCAAGGGCCGAGCCAGCGCGACGCCTGCCGGCAAAAAGCTGGCTGGAATTTACGAGTTGTGGTACACCGAATGTGGATGCAGTCCTTTCTTCGCATTCGGAGGGCTGGTTGTGCCTACTCGCAGGTTTTGGTATCGGACGGGGCCGATCATGGCGTTGCTTGTTGCCTTCCTGATAATCTTTCCCGGTCGGCAGGCCCCCATGGCCCTGTCGCTGGCCACGGGGATCGGCACGGCCGGTCTGCAGGCCCGAGTGGATCGGCTTGAAGAGCAGGCAATCCTCGGCCGGGATTTCACAGAGGCCGACAAGGCATTCCTGCGGGATCTCTACACGTGCATGGCGAAGGGGGGCAGGCTGATTGTCGTGGCCCGGCAGAGCGGCGCCATGATGAACCGATATCTGGAGGCCTCGGGGGAAGACCTGCACACAGAGCCGCGGATATTCCTCGGCAGCCGGCGCGTGCGGTACGAAATGACCTTGATGAAACGGTGGATGCTGCGTGAAGCCGGCCAGCCTGGTGGTCTGCAAGAAAGCTACGTCTCCCGCACGTTTCACATGGCCGACCCCAAATTCTTCGAATCGCTGGTCGGACTTCACTATGGACGCCTCATCGCCAAACCTCGGCGGCAGCGGGACGGCACGCTGAGCATCCGGTGGCGGGCCGAAGTTCCGTGGCACTGGCCTCCCTATGAGTACCTGCAAAGGCGCTACGGCAACTACCACGCCTGGTGTTTTCCCGTACCGAATGCCAGGAGCCTGCTGTTCGGCAAGAAACACTGCCTGTGGATCGACGACGGTCTTGGCAATCACCTTGTCGAACTGGGACTGGCCAAGCCGTTCCTGGTCTACTCCGAGTGGAACGAATCTCGGACCTCTCCCGACCGATAACGCCCCTCGCGCGAGGGTTCTCGAAGTTGTGCCCGTCCGGTCTCTCCGTATCATGGAAAACCGACGGTCAACACATCGATTCTTCGCGATCGGAGAGGGCGAGCGATGGAAGCGGGGAGTCTCGGTTCGAAATCAAGAGCGTTTTCCGAGTCCGCGGCCCGAGCGAGGCTGGTCATTGCACCGCTTGCCATGGGCCTCCTCGATGTCGTCCTGACCGTAATCGGCCAGCCGGGCGAGTATTGGGCGGGCGGGAAAGCGGCGGCGTTGGAATCGAATCCGCTGGCTCGCCTTTTTCTGGAATTGCATCCCCTGGCGTTTCCAATTGCCGCGGCTGTCTATCTGACGCTGGTCGGATTGCTGATCGTGCGGAGCCGTCGGGAAGTTGCCCAGGCTCTTGCCCTCGTGTTCACGCTGGGGCACGCCTTTGGAACGTCCACATGGCTGCTGCGTCTGCCGTGGGGAATTGCCTATTGCGTGGTGCTCTGGGTGGCCGCGCGATGGTTGTACGGCTTCGGCATTTCGAGTCATGAGGGGACTGTAGTGAACAGGAGTTAACGGAGAGAACAGAGGAAGCGGGGAGCTTGTCTCTGTTATCTCGGTTACCTTCTGTTCCTTCGAAGCGAAGGAGAGCACAAAAAAACCGGCGTCCTTTGCTGGTGGCACTCGGGGGGGGACGAGTACCGAAGCGCGGGACGCCGGTTGATGGAAAGGAATAGCCCGGCCTTAGGACAGTGCCGGCCGTTTCACCCCTTGCGGGGTGGCATGTCCAGCAGCCGGGCTGAATCCGTTAGCGGCGCGGCGGACCGCGCCGATCACTTCAGGTGGCCGCCAGGGTTTCCAGTTCCTGGGCGAGCCGCTTACGAGCGACGTGGAGACGCCGCTTGATGGTGCCGACGGGCGACTGGAATTCATCGCTCATCTGGATCAGGCTTCGGTTGCGGAAGTAGAACGCGGTGAGCGTGCTACGATCCATATCCGAGAGCCGATTCAGACCAACGTGCAATTGCTGGCGTCGCTCTTCGGCCAGGACTTGAGCCAGCGGGGTCTGGACATCCTCGTCACCCGTGGGGCCAACCCCCTCGGCGTCGAGCGAGGCCATGGGCCGGGCTCGAACGGCGCGATTGATTGCCATCCGCGTAGTGATCGAGCGAATCCAGCCGCCGAAGCAGGCCGGGTCCTGCAACTGGTCGAGCTTTCGCAGGGCCTGGACGAACACATCCTGGCACAATTCCTGCGCCTCAGCGTCGTTGCCGAGCCGGCGGTAGGCCGTCGCGTACACGATCCGCTGAAACTGCCGGAAGAGCTGCTCGAAGGCGTCCCGGCTTCCGTCCTGCGCGGCCGCCACCAGTTGGGTCACTTCTTGTTGATCGAGAGTCGTTGTATTCTGGGTAAACATCGCCTGGTATCTCTTCTTGCAGTGTGCGGAGAAAACGAACACGAAGGACCGCCTCGGATCGAGCTTGGAAATGGGAGCGTGCAAACGCCACCATCCCGGTCGGCTCGGCCGCGGGTCTCGCGAGTCTCTTCCTTCTCAGGCGGACGGTTCTGTCTCTTGAGAGATTCAGAACCCTCCAGGAAGTATCGCGAGACACGGCTGCGGACTACGCCACATCTGGCCGAAGCGTTTCATCTCCGAGCCTGTGGGCCGTCCGGACGCGCCGGCTGGATGGCAATACAAGCCAAGTCTGGCTTGATGCCCAGCCGCATCACGTTCGAGTAGCCGTGCAAGAAGAATCCGCGCGATAATAGACAGGCGCATGGTAGCCGTGGCTCCCGCAACGCTAACGACGGCACATACGTGCTTCGAAAAGTCGCGGACATTCGTGTTCCGGACGGTCGTCGTGTTTGCGAAGAAAGCCATGGTCCACCTCGGCGCCAAGTTGCGCGGTGTAAGATGTTTACGGTTGCGGGAACCGGCCTACCGTGATTGACGGGGGAAAGGGCCGCTCTCGCGTCAAACTTGGAAAAAAGACCCACCTTCCTGGCCGCGGGTTGTGCCTAGCCCTGGCAGGGGGGCACTGCGGTGTGTTCCGGCAGAGTCTTCTCCTCTACTGTTAAGATTGCCACCAATCGAAATGGGTGTCAATCCCACCGGGAAATATCCCAGATCCCCAACGAAAAAACAGTTTCTCCCCGTTGGTTTCGGATATAGACCCTCAAAAAAGGAAGAGGTTCACGGGAAACCGGGAGTTTTTCTGAGAAATTCTCGTCGGCAGTGGAAAAAGGTCCCGGCCTCCCCGCCGAAGGCGGGGGTGCGGTCCGGCAGTTTGCCGTTTCTGGTAGGTCACCGCTCGCCGAGCGGGACCTGGAGTGGGGGCCGCGACAAGCAAACGTCATGCACCACTGCTTGCTTGCCAAGCAGTGCCGAACGACAATGGGCATCCCGCCCCATGCCGTTCCGCACCCTACTTCTAGGGAGGTAACCGTGTTTCGGGAAGGCGATATCGTAGAAATTCCGTTGCCTGATGAGCGAACAGCCATCGGGTGGGTTCTTCATGTTTCCCAGTGCTTCCAGAATGCTGTGGGATTCATCGTGTTTGGCATCAAGGGACAACTTCGTGACGATGTTGTCTCAGAATTTGGATCGGGACAACCGGTGTCAATGAAAGTTCTGGGACCGCTGTACACGCACATGGATGCAGCCAGACACTATGGCTGGAAAACGATTGCCCATCAACCAATTTCAGAGCAAAGGCGGATGTTGACTAAGCGGGACGTGGGCGGCGGCGTGTATGTTGGCGATGAATGCATTGGCTCGGTCCAAGAAGTCGGTGATCCCAACGTCAAGCCGATGCTTGCGATGGGAATGCCAGTCGTCTACGGCGAGATTGAGAAGGCGTTTTGACGCGGTGGCGGCGCCCATCCTACGTGCTCCGCTTCAGGTCCCGCTCGGCGAGCGGTGACCTACCTGCTCAAGTCGCTATTCGATTCGGACTGGCTCATTCCAGCAACGGGACTGACACCCTCGCCAGTCTCGAAGCGGCAAGAAGACGCTTAACCAGAGGGGGGCCTCATCCACCTGCGAGCTATCTTCGTTATCCGCAACTTGCCTCTTGATGGACTCCCTCATGTCTGCCACGGTAGTTTCCACCTGAAGCTCGACTGTTCCGCCCGGGTAGAGTACGTCCCATTCCTCGTAGTCGCAACGACCGTCACCCAGGTCAGCCTGATCGGAGAATGACCGGCTGAGAGCAACCGTATAGGAAACCGATTGCGTCGCCTTGGTTGGATACCACACCGGAAGGAATCCGTTGTTTGTTATTGCTACTCGTAGGTGGCTTGCTTTCTTCCCCCACACAGCCATGTGAGTACCACTTCCCTGATACGAACACGAGACGTCGGGTCGAAACGGGGCAAGGAAAGAGCACCCGAGAGCAACCAGCACGACTAACACTAAGAGAGTGCGGAGGCGAAATTGGAACCAGCGGCGTTTTGGGGCGTTTTTGGGCATGGCGGGAGGATAGCGAATGGCGGGTGGCCCTGCTCGAGTGCGGCGCCCAGCCTGTTTCAGGTCCCGCTCGGCGAGCGGTGACCTACCTGTTGCTGACGCAACACCGACCATTTTCCGAATGCGCGTTCTCCAATGGGGAGACACAGGGCGGAAAATGATCGGTGCCACCCGAGGCTACTTCGACGCACGATCATTCAGCGAAGTCGAACTTGAAGAAGTAAACCTGCCGGCTGTCGGTGCATGTCGAATTGAAACCGACGATGTCGCCCTTGGGGCTCCAGCGAGGGTGCAGGTCGCAACGCCAGTGCCCCTTGAACCTGGGCGGTTCCACAAAACGACCCAAGGGCAGAACCGCCTCGGTCCGCATATCCATCAGATACAACTTCTGCTCGTGCAGGGCGCCGTTGGGATACGTGTCGGTGACCATCCAGCGACCGTCGGGAGAAAATGTGCCGTGGCCGTCGTAGTCGAGCAGGCCCTTGCCAAGCCGTTTGTAGTTCTTCTTTCCGACGGTGAACAGGTTGTGGCCGTACGTCTTGCCGTCGTAGGCGGAGGTGATCATCAGGTTGTCGCCGTCAAGCCAGTCGAAGTGCGACCCTCCCCATCCGTCAGGAAAGCAGCGCCGCAGGTCGGAACCGTCGCGATTGACGGTCAACGATGTCGTGTTGCGTTTCGGCATCGCTCGGGCGAGCCAGAAGATCTTGCTGCCGTCGCGACTGAAGAGCGTGTGATTGAAATACTCGAAGCCCTCGGCCGGGACTTCGGGAACCAGGTCTTTCACCTGGGCGATCGAGACGATCAACTTGGCTTCGCCCGTTTCCAGGTTCACCAGGAAAATCCCGTCGTCCTCAGGGAACTGCACGCCCATACGGGGGTCCTGTCCTGCCCCGCCGTATCCGTAATCGGTTCGCGAGTTCCTGAGTCGAGCGAAGTTGATGCTGACGGCTTCCTTGCCGCTGGGGGAAACGGCGCTGACCGGGTAGGGGATCGTCTTGATCTCCTGCTTCGTGTGCACGTCCATGATGACCGAGACGAATTTGCCGTCGCGAAGATCATTGAAGATGATCAGCCGATCGGGCGCCGTTCCCAGCCAATGGGCCATGCATCCCTGCTGGAAATTCCACGCTCGTGTCGTGGTCAGCGGCATGAACTTCATGGTCTCCATATCGACGAGCCCCAAGGTCGCCGGTTCGTCTTCCGTTGACAAATGGGTCTGGATGTCCGTTTCCAACACGGTGGCGTAACGTTGGGTGGAGTCCCAGCTGTTGATGCCGTAATAGCTGGCGAAAAGGTGGTCTTTCGGGCCCGTCGTCATCGCCTGGCATTCCGAAACGTTGGGAAAGTGAACCACATTGTCTTCCCCATAGGCAACGGTCAGGCACGCCTGCGCAAGAAAAATGTGGACAGCGATGGCCGTGAGAGAGCGTTTCATGGTTGCCTTCCTCCAAAAAGGATCTTGCGGATGCAGTTCGAGAACGGGAGACGATTGTAGCGTAGAGGCGGATTGCCTGCCAACTGCGGAGTGAGGACGGCTGGCGGCCAACCGGAGCGACTACGCTACCTGTTGAAGCGTTGGCCAGTGTTCACTTCTTGCGGCGTCGGAAGGCGCCGAGGCCTCCGCCCAGGATTCCGAGAGAGCCCCAAATGGCCAGTGCGTGAGGCTCCGGAACAGGCGCGGGATCGAGCTGGAGGAGCCAGCCTCGCGAATCCACGATGGTGAGCCCGTCGTCAGA
This sequence comes from Thermoguttaceae bacterium, assembly GCA_963674575.2. Lineage (GTDB taxonomy): Bacteria > Planctomycetota > Planctomycetia > Pirellulales > Thermoguttaceae > JAAYAY01. The sequence continues at coordinate 1,443,372 of CAXXQT010000002.1, read as the reverse complement.
GATTGCGGTTGCGGTGGTTGGGTTCCATCCGACCACATCGACTCCCTGGGCTGCGGCGACATCCCGAAGCAACTGCATCCCCCCATCCTCTGTCCAATAGAATGCCTGCTTACCCTCGCTGGTCGTGCCGTAGCCCACGATCACGGACCCATCTCCGGAGACGCCTTTGGCCCAGCTGTCACAGTCGGAGCCTTCGAAATCACCGAGGCCGAGCCAGCCGTCCTCCGTCCAGCGATACGCCTCACGGGAGTACGGCGAGGCGTTTGTCACCATCGCTCCCACAATGACGGTCCCGTCCGACGAGACATCATTTGCCACATTCCATCCGATTCCTTCCCCCGCATCGTCGAGATAACTGAAGCCGTCTTCCTCCGTCCAGCGAAAGGACCGTGTCCGAGGTGTTTCGTCGGTGGCAGCCCCCACGACAACAGAACCATCTGCCGACGCTGCACTACCCTCCCCCCATCTGCCGCTCCCGAGGGCGATGGGCGTGTCATCGCTGCCCCAACATACTGCTTCGTGTATGTTCCCGGAGTAGCCGTATCCCACAGTCGTGGAGCCGTCAGAAGAGATTCCCGCGGCTTTTCCATTGTTGAGCCCTCCTGTCAGATCCGCCAGTTGGACCATTCCGTCTTCTTCGGTCCAGCGAAATGCGTGGCCGTCACTTGCCCCCACAACAACTGAGCCGTCCCCCGATACTCCCCAGGCTTTGCTGTAGTCGTCTTGCAGGTGGCCGAGACCAGTCATTCCGGTTTCTTCCGTCCAAAGGAACGCCTCGTAGTCCCCTCCCCGATAGCAGTACCCTACGACCGCCGATCCGTCAGCCGACACGGCCGTCGCTACGGTCCAGCTATATCCGGATAGCACGCCAAGATGAGTGAGAGTGGCCGCTTCGCAATTTGAGGAAAAGACGAGCAGCATTTGACTAACAAGCAGAACGATCGCGGATCTCATGACACGTCTCCGGTTCCGGGGCTCAGGGTGCAATGTGTCTATTTTTGCATGTTGCGAGAATCGTGCAGTATATCCACATTGTTCCACCGCGACAATCGCGGGCGGCATCGAGTTTTTTTCGCAGTGCGTTTTCCGTTTGATCGATCGCATTTGGAGAATGCTCGGTGTCGTCCCGGCAACAAGAGGCCTGCGGGCGGTGGCGATGAGATAAGGGGCAAGGACCCTATCCGCCGAAGCGTCGACAGGCGTTCCGTCGGCGCGTGTCCAAACAGGCCACTTCACCCCGAAGGAGCAGTGGCTGACGCACCACGGAGCTTCTTTCGAATGGGGTTTGTCGAATGGGGAACACTCCGCGGAAGAAAGCTCGGCGTCACACATGACCACCGCGTCGAAGCTAAATGACCTTGCACGATTCCAGGAGATCGTGTGCCACTGCTCGGCCACACACCGCAGAATCTCTAAATCTTTAGAGACACGTGCTCCCGGCGTGTGGACAAGCAGTGTTCGAATGGGACGGCATTTCCAGGAATTACGCAAGTTCATTTAGAACTGGTGGGCGGTGCCCACCCTACTTCACTCCACCGCAGGTCCCGCTCGGTGGGCGGTGCCGAGCCTACATCAGGTGCCGCTCGGCGAGCGGTAACCTACTCACAGTGAGCTATCGCTCTAACAAACGCCGTGGCTGAAACGCGATTCAGCCTGGATTTCACGGCATTTCACTCTATTTGCTTTCTGCTAGAGACGTTAATATAGAATGAGAATTGCGTTATGAGATTGTTAGCGACCGCTGTCGAAGAGGAAGTGCGCAATGAGCGGCACGGTGGATTGGAATCAAGCGGTTTCCGGTTGCAGGGGAGCTTGTGTGAATGAGCTCTCGCACGAGCGGGGAATGACAGTATCGCAAAGGGTCTTGGGGTCGGCTCTGAGAGATGCGGTCAACGTGCCGCGATATGTGGTGAAGAACGGGATCCTGGTTCTGGCCGTTCTAGGCCTGCTCCATCTCTGGGCGGTTCAAGGAGACGGGCCCATGCCGGCCTTCAAGGCCTTTCTCCCTTCGATCGAGCGGGATCCCCACCGCGTGTCTTCTCCGGAGTGCGTGTTCAAGACGACCGGCGATCGCGCTCGCTGGAGTGGGCTGTCGCCCGCACTTGCCATCCTTGCCGAGGCAAATCCCGAAGTGGCTCGTTGGGCCGAAAGCCTCCACGCCGAGGGCCGTCTCGTGTTCACCGATCACGCTGACGGCGGCGGCGAGATGGCGAATTCCCTCGCAAAATTCGATCATTTCTCACGGAAACTTCGAATCAACCCGGGACTCTACGCGGAACCGGACGGATCGATCGCGGCAATCCTCTGCCACGAGTACCGCCATTCCCGCCAAGGCTTCCCCAAGGTCTTCAGCTACGCCCTGTCGTTCGTTCTGCGCGAAGGTGGGGATCCTGCCATTGTCGAGAACGACGCGGTTCTCTACGAGCAACAAGCCCGCTGTGTGATCTTCGGCCAAAGCGACGAAGCGTTGGAAGCCCACATTGCCCGCCTCGCCGCACGCTGAGAGTCGAGTGGTTCCACTTCGCCTGCAGCGTTTTGGCGGTTCTTTCGCGTCCGCTCACTCCTGGCCGGCCAACCCTACCAGCGCCTGGGCCGTCTGGACATCCGTGACCAAGTGAGTCCACAAGCGCAGATCGGGATTTGCGACGAGTGGACGGAGGGCGTCGACTTTCGGGACGCCGCATTCTCCACAAGGACCGGCTAGCAGGACGACGTACTTTCCGTCCGTTCGGGCGAGTTGGACCAGTTCGTCGAGTTCGAAGAGGGTAACGGCGCGGACGGGGCATTCCTCGATCAAGGGGCCCGTATCCGTGTAAGGTCGAAACTGGACGTCGCCCTTCCAGCCCGCCGCATACATCTTGTCGAGCACGTCGGGCTTGAGGACTTCTTCCTCAATCAGGTGGGAGAGGAACTTCACAAGCAGTCCGTGCTCGTGGTGTGCGGCCGCCAGAGAGGTGACAACAATGTCGATTTCGCTCCGCCGCTCAAAGGAACGCCGGACGCCAGGGCCCCGTTTCACCCGTTCGTAGTCCTCTTTGAGGCTTACGACCGTCTCGGTGAACAGTGCCACATATTCGACTTTCGGAAACGTGTCTTCAAAGTAGCTAAAATACGTAATCGGGGCCTTTTGCGGCTCGTTAACGAGGAATCCTCCGGCGGATAGGGCGTGGAGAACGAGCGGCGGACAATCCAGGTCGGAGCGGACGCGTTCTGCCAGACGTTTGGCCACCATCATCGTGGCGAATCCGGCTCCCATTCCGATGTGAACGGCCGCAGGAGGTTCGCCAGGGGCTGCTTCCGCCTTCCGGCGTTCGATGACCCGATCGACCAGATCGAGGACCAGATCGGCCGTGGCGCTGGTCACGTGACGTGCCGCGTCCTGGGCATTCGCGTTCACCACCCGGATCACGGAATCGTCTTCACTCGCCGCAATCTCGTACCTTTCGGCAAGACGCTCCGCAAGACGTTTGTCGCGAGGGGCCTGAAGGAAAAGGAAATTGCGACGCACCGCCTCCCAGAAGAGGGGGTAGATCCGTTCTCGCGTCAGGTCGTCGCGGTCGTAGTACTCCTTCAGCCATTCGGCAACCGCGGCGGCAGCTCCCTTTCGCTCTCTTTCCTTGTCTCCTCCGTTGCGATTGGATTCGAATTGGCTGCCCAACTGGCGCAGAAAGCGATCGCACACCGCAAAAATCAACTCGTCGCTTTCTTGCCCCGGGTGCCAGCGTCTGGCACGTGCCATATCTTCCTCCTGGTTTCTCGTCCAACGAGATCTCGCGTAGCTTCTATCTGTTCCTGACGTCAATCCAGCCAATCTAGCAGTCCCCAAGACTCGTCGCAAGGACGACGGCTTGCGTCTCTTGGCCTGGCTGTCGATACTACGACGTTGAATCTCGTGGCCGAAGTCTCCCGGAGTGTGGAGTCATGAATCAAGGAATTATGGACTTTCGTAGCGATACGGTTACCCGCCCCACTGCGGGGATGCGTACCGCCATGGCTGAGGCTGAGGTGGGAGACGACGTCTTCGGCGAGGACCCGACGACGAATCGTCTCCAGGCTCGCGTGGCCGAGATGCTTGGCAAAGAGGCCGCCCTCTACGCTCCGTCGGGGACGATGACGAACCTGATCGGCGTGCGGCTCCACTGCAAGCCCGGCGACGAGATGCTCTGCGAAGCGGGTTGCCACATCATCAACTACGAACAGGCCGGCTACGCTCAACTAAGCGGAATTGCTGCCCGAACGATCGAAGGCCGCTACGGCGTGCTTGAGCTCGAACAGCTTGTCGGGATGATTCGCCCCAACAACCCCCACCAGGTCCGCACGCGCCTGGTCTGCCTGGAAAACACGCACAATCGCGGGGGCGGCAAGATTCAGCCCTACGAAACGGTGGAGAAGATCTGCGTCTGGGCTCATGAGAACGGGCTACGCACGCACCTGGATGGAGCGAGGCTCCTCAATGCCGTGACGGCAACCGGAATCGAAGCCCCGCGATGGGCTGCCCATTTCGATACGGTGAGCATTTGCTTCAGCAAGGGACTTGGCGCGCCGGTTGGATCCGCGATTGTCGGCTCGCGCGAACTGATCGACGAGGCCTTGCGGCATCGGAAGGTGCTCGGCGGCGGGATGCGGCAATGCGGCGTGACGGCGGCCGCGGCGTTATACGCCCTGGAGCATCACGTCGAACGACTTGCCCTCGATCATGAATGTGCCAGGCGTCTGGGCAACGGAATCGGCGAGATCGACGAACTTCAATTGACTCCCGATGAAATTGACACCAACCTGCTCTTCTTCCGGGTGGATCCGAGTCTGGCCACGGCGGCCGAGTTCTGTTCGCGTCTGGCCGAGCGAGGCGTGCTCATGTTGCCGACGGCCCCCCAAACGATCCGTGCCGTTACCCACCTGGACGTGACTCTGGAAGACGCGGATCGCGCCGTCGCCGTGCTGAAATCGCTTTGTCGAGGCGCCTAGTGCTCTGTCACGTTTACGAATTGGGGTCTCTCTCGACGTAACGTGCTGGCACTGGCTGACAAGCAGCCAGTGGCACCCAAAATCGTAAACTTGCCAGAGCACTAGTCGCTTCTGGGCGCCGCACGGAGGTCGGAAGCGTGCAGAAGACAGCCTAAAGGCTGGACTCCAACAAACGTTTCGCTTGCTGACTTGCGAAGGGCGTTCTGCGAGTAGAGAATAGGCCCGTAGCCAAGTATCGGCTCCCCCTTCCTTGCTCAGGCCCGCCCTACCTCCCTCCTTGCCATGGAGCTGCTCATGAAGCGCTGCCTCGCCCTGGTCGTGTTGATTGCCTTTGGCGGTATTGCCACCGCGAAGAACCTCGAACTGGACCAGCGGCCCGCCGGTTCCTCGGACTGGGGTTACCATCCAGGCGACGGCGCGACGGTTGCCACCAACCCGCCCAGCTTCACCTGGCGGCCCCAAAGCAAGATCACTGCCTGGGAGGTTCGCTGCCGCCCGAACGACGAGGGGCAGGCCATCGCCTATCAACAGGACGGCATCCAGTGGAATGTTCATTGTCCGGCCAAGGTCTTCGCGCCGGGCAAGTATTGCTGGCAATATCGAGGCTTCGACGCCCAGGGCAACGTGACGAACTGGAGCCAAGAGCGGACGTTCACGATTCCGGAAGCGGCGGTGGAGATGCCCATGCCCGCACGGAAGGATCTGCTGGCCCGGATCCCGGCGAGCCATCCCCGGCTTTTCGTTCGCCCCGAGCAGCTTCCGCACCTCCGCGAACTTGCTCAAGGCGACCTGAAGGACGAGTATGACGGGCTCGTGAAGGCATGCGAGAAGCTCCTGAAGGACCCACCGCCGACCGAGGAACCGCCCAAGTACGGCGACATCGAACGGAGGAGCGAGGAGTGGCGGAAGATCTGGTGGGGCAACCGGACCTACACCGTCCGAGCCCTCAACGGGGCAGCAACCCTGGCCTTCACGCGATTGCTTGGCGGCAAGGAAGAATACGGCCAATTGGCAAAACGCATTCTGCTGGATTGCGCCAAGTGGGATCCCAAGGGAGCCACGGGCTACCGCTACAACGACGAAGCAGGCATGCCCTATGCCTATTACTTCTCTCGCACCTACACCTATGTCAACGACCTGTTGACGGAGGAAGAACGCGATATCTGCCGCAAGCTGATGAAGGTGCGGGGTGACGAGATGTTTCGCCATCTGTGCCCGCGTCACTTGTGGAATCCCTACGCCAGCCACAGCAATCGGGCCTGGCATTTCCTGGGCGAAATTGGAATCGCTTTCCAGGGCGAGGTGGAAGGGGCCGACGAGTGGGCGTGGTTCGCCATGAACGTCTTCTACAATGTCTACCCTGTCTGGTGCGACACCGACGGCGGATGGCATGAAGGCGCGTCCTACTGGAACAGCTACATCAGCCGCTTCACCTGGTGGGCCGATATCATGCACACCGCCTTCGGCATCAGCGCCTATCAGAAGCCCTTCTTTTCGAAAATCGGCTTCTACCCCATGTACCTGATGCCGCCCGGCAAGCGGGGTGGCGGATTCGGCGACCTGACCGCCAGCCGAACTTCGAGCAGCAATGCGGCCCTCGTGAGCATCCTGGCCGCCCAGGCCGGCAATCCCTATTGGCAATGGTACGTCGAACAGATCGGCGGTCCGCGTCCGACTTCAGGCTACGTCGGGTTCGTCCGCGGAGCCCTGCCCAAGGTGGAGGCCAAGGCCCCGACGGATTTGCCTTCGTCGCGATGCTTCTACGGGACGGGCCAGGCCTATCTCAACGCGAACCTGCTTGATGCGAAGGAAGGCGCCCAGGTGACCTTCAAATCGAGCCCGTTTGGAACGCAGTCGCATGGCTACGAGTCCAACAACTCCTTCCTGGTCTCGGCCTACGGCGAGCGGCTGCTCATTCGCTCGGGCCGGCGCGACATCTACGGCAGCAAGCACCATAAGAACTGGATGTGGAGCACCCGCTCGGTCAACAACATCACCGTCGACGGCATCGGCCAGCAGGGCCATTCCTCGGCGGCCCAAGGCCGGATCGTTGACTTCCATTGCGGCAAGACGATCGACGCCGTGGTCGGCGAAGCCGGCGCCACCTACGTGGGCAAGAAGACCAAGGAGAACCCCGACGGCCGACTCCTCGATCGCTACACCCGCTCGATCGTGTTCGTCAAGCCGGGATTGATCGTCGTCTACGATCGACTCAAGGCAAGGCAGGAGAGTTCCTTCGACTATTGGCTCCACGCGGTCAACGAGTTTGCCGTGGACGGCCAGGACTCCATTCGTACGGAAGCCAGCGACGTGGCTTGCGACATCCGCATTCTTCAGCCCCGGGAGCTCTCCTTCTCCCAGACGGACCAGTACGACCCGAATCCCCGCGAACGGGTGAAGCTCCGCGAATGGCATCTGACCGCTTCCACGAAGGACAAGGCTCGCTCGATCAAGTTCATCACGCTGATCCGGCCCCATCGCAAGGCCGAGCAGGTCTCCCAGGAGGTAAAACTCGACCCAATCCCGGGCGGCTATCGTCTGTCGACTTCGTGCGAGGGCGGCCGCGTCACGATGCTCCTGCCGACCGATGACGAAGCGGTTCTCTCGGCGGAAGGCGTCGAGACGAAAGGATCGATCGCCGTGCTCTGCCGGGATGCAGATGGGCGTCTTGTGGAACGGGTCGAGGTGGGGCAGAAGTAGCGAATGGCTTCGTCACACTGATCTTGGCCGAAGGGCAAACGGGTCGGGAGGCCTGAGTTCCTGTTCCTACTGCACGTCCCACGGGCTGATCGGGACGGGGCCTTGGCATGGATGGAGAGCGGCCTCGATCTGCTCGTCTTCTTCGGCGACGCGGGTGGGCTTCTCGATCCGCACGTGACGGACTTCTTTGAGGATCGCCGGCAGGTTCATGACGAACACGGCCAGAGCGGCGAGAGGAACGACCACCAGGAGAACCGGCGTCTCCGGTGGCAGGTTCCGGTGGTCGAAGATCTCGACGCATGACCAGAAGGGGTTGGTGATCTGAAGGAGCGAGTAGTCGTCGATCGCCTGAAGGTCGACCACGGAAGCGACGACGAAGGGGCCGGCCGTGCCGAGAGTGACCAACATGATCTGGATCAGCAAGGCCGAAAAAAGCGTGGTCCGCGTGAAACGCCGGACGAACCGCACCAGGAGCAGCCCCGCTCCGAGATAGGCGATCACGTAGGAGGTTGCGAGCGTGGAAAATGCCATGACGCCTGTTACTACGCGATCGCTGATGTTCTGTGCGGCGCCCCCGTTCATCCCCACCAGGAGCACAAGCCACGTGGTGAGCATCAGGGCGATCATCCCGCCGGACGCGAACACGTAGCCCGTGCCGGGCCCCGGGTTGAACCAGGTGTAGAAGGTTCGCCCGAGGAAGGTTTGCGGGAGGGAACGTCTCACACGAAGGGAAAGCTCGGGCCATTCTCCCGTCATCAGGGCGCCCATGATGGCCCAGTGAAAGGCGCCGAAACCGACGAGTGCGAAAATGACCTCGTCGTCCTGAGTCAGGAAGGCCCAGCCGCACCAGGCGACGAGACACGCGTGCTGGATCAACATGATGACCCGGAGCCGAGTGGCCCGGTTGTCGCTGACGAAGGTGATCTGGGCGACCGCGGCGTAGAACGCGAGGGCGAAATAGGTTACGAAGACGGTCAGGAAGATCGCCATGACGGGCCAGAAGTCCTGGTCGCGAAAGATCCTGTCGCCTTCGTCCACAAGCTCTGCGGAAATCCAGATGGCGAACCAGGTCACGAGCAACAGCGCGACAATCAACACGACGGAGAGCAGAACCTGCCAGTGTTTGGCACTCGTCAGCGTGCCGGCCAACAAGCCGATTGCGGAGAGGCCGATGGATCCGAGAACGGAATAGATGAGGATGAAGGCGATCATGGGCATCGAGATGCCCCGGAGCAGGTAGGTGAAGGCCAGGCACGGGGCGATGGCCGACAGATAGATCAGCAATTGGACGACGGCGCTGCCCAGTTTCCCGCTCACGATTTGGCGCGGAGTCAGGTTGGTAATCGCCAGGAGTTCGTAGGTGCGGTCCTCCTGTTCGCCGGCCAGCGAACGAAAGGCTCCGAAGGGGACGAACACGCCGATCGCAGCCGCGAGGATGCAGTAGTAGCCGATGAACATACCTGGGCCGGTCTGGCCGTAGCCGTCGCCCACTTCCATCACGACCAGCCCGATGAGCGACCAACCCCAGGCGGCGATCAGGAGCAGCCCGAAGGCGAGCAGGAACTGGCGGCTTTTCAGGGCCTGGCGGGCCTCTTTGACGAGAATCGGATTCAGGCGTTCGCCCAGCCACTCCAGGGCACGATCGATCCGCGTGGCCTGGGACGCTGCGGGGGCGGTTTTCACTTGGGCGACGTTGGCGTCGGCGGTCATTGGACGATTCCCTTCGTGATCTGCATGAAAACGTCCTCCAGGGTCCGCCGCCGGGCCCCAAAAGCAACCACACGGAAACCGGCGTCAATCATCTCCTTGAGAAGCTGTGCTTCTGCGTCCTCATCGCCCGCCAGGACGAAACGAACCAGGTCTCCTTCGGTCTTGATTTCGCCGATTGCCGGGCGTTTCTCCAGCCAGGGGGCGAGGGCATCGGTCCCGCCGAGCACACGGACCTCGACCAGGTTGGTTTCTCCTCGCAAGCCGCCCTGGATCTCGTCGACGCTGCCCACGGCCACGAGTTGGCCCCGCTCGATGATCCCCACCTGGTCGCACATCTCGGCCAGTTCGGTGAGAATATGGGAACTGATGAGGATCGCCTTGCCCTCTTCGGCGAGGGCTCGAATCATCGTCCGCAACTCGATACGCGCCCTCGGGTCGAGGCCTGCCGCCGGCTCGTCGAGGATCATCACCGGTGGATCGTGGATCAGCGAACGACCCAGGCAGAGCCGCTGCTTCATGCCCTTGGAAAGCCCGTCGATGGGCTTGTGAGCCAGCGCGTCCAGTCCCGTGAAGGCCATCACCTTGTCGATGGCCTGCTTCCGCTCCTTGCCGTAGAGACGATAGGCCCGGGCGAAGAAGTCGAGGTACTCGCGAACGTCGACGTTCGGATAGGTGGTGAAATAATCGGGCATGAAGCCCAGCCGTCCGCGGACCCGGTCGGGGTCGTTGACCACGGAGAAGCCGTCGACGAAGGCGTCGCCCGCGGTGGGCAGGTCGAGAGTGGCCAGGATCCGCATGCTGGTGGTCTTGCCTGCCCCGTTGGGCCCGATGTAGCCGAAGACCTGGCCCCGCTGAACTTCGAACGTGACGTTGTTGACCGCTCGCGTCGCTGCGAAGAAGCGGTGCAGTTGCCGCAGTTCGATCATTGGGTGGGACGTGAGCATGGAAAGAGGCTGGAGACTGGAGGCTGGAGGAAGTTAGAAGGCGCCGAGGATTAGGTGGAAAGAGTCTTCGCAGCGGGCAGAGGGAGTGCCCAGTTCCACTTCGGGACAGACGGGGACAATGGCCAGGTAGCCGCCGGGGCCAAGGCTTGCTTCGGGCAGCCCGAGCGTCTGGCAGGCGTTTTCGATTGCGGTTTCCATGAGGCTCGTAGCGAAAGTCGGGGGCCGGTAACCAGCTATGTTGCTGAGGCTGAGAGCCCGGTAGTATCCGCGGCGCCGACGATAGTGGGAGGTATTGAGCCCGGGCGGCGGAACCGGTTTTTCAATGGCAAGCCGCCTTCGAAACTCACTGGCCGCTTGAGCCGGCGTGACGGGCTCGGCTTCGACCTTGCCCTCCTCTGGCAGTTCGTGACTCCAGTAGAGTTGTCCTTCACGATCGCAAACGATCAGCATCTCCACGTCTGTACCAAGGCGGTTCACAACCGGCAGGCCCTTTTCGGTGGGCGCGCCCACTTCCACCGCCCGATCCGACTTGCGGGAGCGGACCGTCAGGAACTGGGTCGGTGTGCGCGAGCGGAGCCAGCCGAGTTCGAGGTTCTGCTGGTTGTCGTGCCAGGAAAGCCTGCGTCCTTTTTCCGGGTAGTCGCCCTCCACACCGGGGATCGGATAGACCGCCACATCGTCGGAGAAAGTCAGGCCGCCCCCCGGCGTCAGACCACAATAATACGACAGACGAGCCCAGCACTCCGTTCGGCCTGTCTGCTGGTTGATCCGGGTCATGCTCCGAACCCGAGACCGGGTTCCCAATCCGTCGGTGAGGATTGCGTAGGCAAACAGCGCGAGAGTCACGACCGCGGCGCTGACGGGGACCGTCACGACCAGGAGATGAAGCCGACGCAAACGCCGCAGGAGGAAGTAGTTGACCGGCCCGATGACCACCACGAAGAGCGTGATCAGCACACGAAAGGCGTTGAGCGGGGCCTTGCCCACGCCCTTGATCATGAAATCGAAGAACTCGGGATTCTCTCGGCTCAGGGAAATTCCATGACGCTGAAACCAGATCACGCGTTCGATCGTCAGGTGGTTGTTCAACCAGGACCAGAACCGGACGTCCTCGTCAAACGGCATGGCTGTGGCGATCGCGACGACCATGCCCATTTCGTAGGGGCGGGACACAAACGAAGCTGCGGGCCGGTACCTTCGCCTCCTGGCTTCCCAATTCTCGGGCTCGTCGTCCTCTAAAGAGAGTGTGAAGCGAGCATTCCCCTCCACGGGCTTGCCAACCTGACGCAGGTCAGGGGAATGCCACGCATGGTCGCGGGACTCGGGGTCGGTGGGGCTCAGGTTCAGCAATTTCTCCAAATCGCTTCGCCGTGGCCAATCGCTCCCAAGATCATAGATGAGCAGGTTGCCCCCCGCGGCCGTCCAGGCCAGAATCGCTTCGAACGCCTCGCGCCGCTGCGTTCGGAGGGACCGGAGATCGCCGATCTGAACACAGAGGATATCGATGGCGGAATAGTCAATCCACCGGGTGGGAAGATTCTTGAGAGAAATTGCCATCACGGGCTCGGACAACGAATGCATGTTGGCGTTCTGGAACGCGCGGGAGAAACTGTTGGAATTCACCCTACGATCGGCGACAGCGATCACGCGTGGGAACCCCTCAAGCGTGGCGTGACTCTCAAAGGAACTTCGCCACCCACTGAGCCCGATGACATCCTGTCCCCCTTCGCGAACACGGATTTCGTAGTCCGTGTGCTGGAGCGTGTAAGGAACGGCAACGGTCGTTGTGAACGGTTTGAATCCTGCGGATAGCTCGATTTCCTGAGTGACGCTCAGCCTGCCGTCTGTGCGGCCATAGCCATAGGGTGGAAAGGTGTCGATCTGGAAGACCAGGATCCGGTCGGTGGTTGGGGGCGTCGTGGGGGTGATGGTGATTCGTATGGGACGATAGCCGGCGCCATCGGGCCAGCGGGTGTCCACATCCAAACGCAACCCGGAACCGACTGCCGACTGGGCGCGGACCGCTTCCGCTTGCAGCGCGAAGATCGCGACCAGGCCCAGAAGGGCCAGGGCTTTCCGGATCGTCCAGTCGCTCCCGGCATGCGTTGGCAACGCGGTCCGGGAGTCAGGTATGTTCCCACCACTCATTTCGACGGATCCTCTTCCGAAGCTTCCTCGGCGTCCTCGATCGCGGTGATCCCTTTCTCAACGACGATTGCGTCGATCGGCGTCTCGCCCCCTGTCTCAGCCGGGACGTGAAAGGGCGAGGCCGTGCCGACCAGTGTTGGCAGCCCTGTCCGAATTGGGCGATTCAGCATCGGCGAGACCACCACGGAGAAAGCCCACAGGACGCCGAAAAGGACGGCATAGGTGGCAAATGCTATTGCCAGGCCGGCAACGCCCAGGCTCAACCCGATTGCCCAGTCGTGACCCCGTGCCGCCATCGCCACGACCGAGAGCAGGACCGCCACCGCCGCCGTCGCCCCCAACATGACTCGAATCGAGAACTGAGGTAAGAGTTTCATGGCCTCGATTTTCCCAGAAACCCCCGGAAATGCAAGAGAAGGGTTCAGGGTTCAGCGGCCAGCCCGGCTACTTTACGTCTTGGAAGCAAGAACGCTGGTTGCGCCGGAGAACCCTCCAACGTAGCCGGGCTTTTCGAGAAGCCAGGGTTCAGGGTTCAGGAAGCAGGATTTGTGAGACCGCCCTGAACGCGAGAGGACTGTGGTTCGGCCCCCTAACCCCTGAACCCTGACCGCTGCTTCCTGAACCCTGAACCCTGCTTCCTGACCCCTTCCCTTGCCTCCGCCGTCGCAATGCAATAGAACCAAGTCTTTGTAACGCCGGAAAGCGAAACCCGACCCACGATCCCACTGCCGGGGAGTCTTCCATGAAAACCCTTCGAGCCACAATCCTCCTCGCCCTGACCGGGCTTCTTGCGGTTTCCGTGTCCGCCGCGTCGCCTCGGGAGAAAACGCCGATGCCCTCGAAAAGCGAAGCCGTCACTTTTCTTGCCCAGTACAGCGCCACGCTCTCCGAACTCGAAGAAGCCGCGGCGCTGGCCGAGTGGAAAGCGGCGAACTCGGGCCGCCCCGAGGACTACGACGAGGCGGCCACTCGCTCCCTGGCCCTGCGCCAGTACCACAGCGATCGGGATACCTATGCCCGAATCAAGAGTTTCCTTTCGATTGCTGACCAGCTCGATCCCATTCAAGCGAGATCCCTCCGCAGGGCTGAACTCGAATTTCGCGGCAACCAGCTCCCGCCCGAGATGCTCAAGGAGATGGTGGACCTGTCGACGGAAATCGAGAAGCTGCAGAAGACCCATCGCGCTGAGTTGGACGGGAAGGCCTATTCCAACAATGACCTGCTGGAGATGCTCGGCGACGAAGACGACTCGGCCCGGCGGGAGGCGATCTGGCGGGCGTTGAAGAAAGTTGGGGCGGTGATCTCGCCAAAGCTCGTCGAGTTGGCCAAGCTCCGCAACCGAGCGGCAAGAACGCTTGGCTTCGCCAACTACTGGGAAATGGAGATTCGCCTTCAGGAACACGATCCCGAGCAGTTGCTGGCCGTGTTTGACGAGCTGGAGAAATTGACCCGCGAGCCCTTTGCCAAGATGAAGGGGACGATGGATGCTGAACTAGCCGCTCGGTTCGGCGTCGACGTGGCGGACATGCGTCCCTGGCACTACGACAATCCGTTCTTCCAGGCCGCGCCGCCATCGGAGGCGGTCGACCTGGACGTCTTCTACGAGCAGAACGAGAAGGAAGACATCGTCGAGATCGCCCGTCGTTTCTATGACGACATCGGGCTGCCCATCGAGAGCGTTTTGGCTCGGAGCGATCTCTTCGAGCGACCGGGGAAGGACCAGCACGCCTTCTGCATCAATATCGACGGGGAAGGCGACGTGCGGACCTTGTGCAATATCAAGCCGACGGCCGAATGGATGGACACGATGCTCCACGAGCAGGGCCATGCTGTGTACGACCTGGGGCTCGATCGGTCGCTGCCGCGAAACCTGCGCGACCCGGCCCATATCTTCACCACCGAGGCCGTGGCCATGCTCTTCGGGGCCTTGGCCAAGACCCCGTCGTGGATCGTGGCCTACGCCGATGGAGATCCCGATCGCGTGAAGGAACTGGCCGGCGCCATCAAGGAGCAACGCCGCCGGGAGCAGTTGATCTTCACCCGCTGGACGCTGGTCATGCTCTACATGGAAAAATCGCTCTACGAGGATCCCGACCAGGATCTGGCGTCGCTCTGGTGGCACTACAAGGAGCGTTTCCAGATGCTCCATCGTCCCGAAGGCCCCCTCAATCCGGACTGGGCCGCCAAGCCTCATTTCACGATCGCCCCAGTCTATTACCACAACTATCAGCTCGGTGAGCTGTTTGCCGCCCAACTTCGCCATGTCCTGGCCGGCTTGGCCGGTCACAAGGGGCCAACCAGCGAATTGAGCTTTAACGGCCGAAAGGACTTTGGCGAGTATCTCACGGAGAAGGTCTTCGAGCCGGGACGCCGGTATCCCTGGCCCGAGTTCGTCAAGAAGGCCACGGGCGAGCCGCTCACTGCCCGGTACTTTGCCGAGGAGGTACAGTGAGGCATCGATCCGCTAGCCCCTCCGCCACGTGGTGGCGTAACGTGAATAATCACGGGGGGACTGTTTTCCTTGCCCACCAATTGACGGAAGTATTTGCGTTCGTTACACAGCCATTTATGGTCGTTGCCCGCCGCAGGCGGTATTAGGCCCGTCGTTTACGACGGGTCGTCCAGCCGGACCTTGGGCCTTCCCTCTCGTCCCTACCGCCGCCTTCGGCGGCGGTAGGGACGAGAGGGAAATTGCTGTCGCGTCGAAAGGACCCGTGCTAAAGCACGGGTCTGGGACCGCCTGCGGCGGAAGAGGACCGTAAACGGCCCTGTTGTGGCTGCCTCACCGGCAGAAAACATCGCAACAAGACTCGCTTCAACAACTTGACAGACCACGCCACGGGAGAGAGAAGATGTCCGCGCTGCGATCCTTGTTCGTCCTTCTATTCGTGCTGGCTGCGGCGTCGACCTTGCCCGCGGACGACCGCTTCGTCACGGAGGACGTGGCGTTCAAGGCCGACTGCGATGGGAGTACGCAGCGTTACATCCGCATGCTGCCCAAGAGCTTTGATGCAGACAAGCCGGCCCATCTGCTCCTCGCCTTGCACGGGCACGGTTCGGACCGGTGGCAGTTTTCCGACGGTAAAACGCCGACCGGCAGGGCCGCCCGCGATGCGACAGCCGAACGCGGCATGATCCTCGTGCTGCCCGACTATCGTGCGAAGACCTCGTGGATGGGGCCCCAGGCGGAGGCGGACGTGTGCCAGATCATCGCCGACCTGAAGAAGCAGTACCGGATCGACAAGGTGTTTATCTGCGGCGGCTCCATGGGGGCTTCGTCGTCGCTCTCGTTCGCTGCAATGCATCCGGAACTGATTGCCGGCGTGGCCGCCATGAACGGCACGGCCAACCACCTGGAATACGAGAATTTCCAGGACGCCATTCAGGCCTCCTTCGGCGGCACGAAGGCCGAGATCCCCGAGGAGTACAAGAAGCGGAGCGCCGAATACTGGCCCGAACGGTTCACCATGCCCGTGGCGATCACGGCCTCGGGGCAGGACAAGAGCGTCCCGCCCGACAGCGTCCTCCGCCTGGCCGGAGTTCTCAAGAAGATGAAGCGTCCCGTTCTGGCCATCTATCGGGAGGAGATGGGACACACGTCGCGACCGGAGGACGCCAAGCAGGCGATTGATTTTGCGCTGGATCAGGCTATCCAACCCCGTGGACGTTGATTGGAGCTGCTCGGCTTGAAACAATCGACCGCCCTCCTACTCTCCGCATGTCTTTCCATCGGGGCCGCGATCCTCGTTGCCACGGCGACGCTGTTTCTGGGCCGTCGCCTGGGCATCTGGCAGTGGCTGTTCTACGGCGGCGCGCTGCTGACGGTGCTGGGGGCCTTGTATCCCTTCCGCCAGGCCACCTGGGGATCGCGCCGCTGGATGCGCAGCCTCCTGGGCCGCCGCGTGTCCCCCGAGGAGACGCCCGCCGAGCCCGAGGAGACGCCTCTGCTTTCGTCCGAGCTGGCGTCGATGTTCGAAGAGCGTCTCCAGCAGGTCGAACAGCGGGAGCGGGAGCTGGGGGAACGGCTCGCCGGCTACCATCAGTGGTTCGAGTTCCCGCCGCCGCTGGACCTCGGCGAGGTCCAGCCTTCCGACCCGGAAATGGTGGGGCGAGATCAGAAGCTCGACAAGCTGCTCGAACGCAAGACCCAGGAACTGTTTGAGAAGATCCGCACGAACGAATACTCGCTGGAAGGGACCTTCCAGTTCGCCCTGGTGCGCGACGACATCTATGCCTTCGTCGGTGAAATCGCCACCCTCTACGGCGACGATCCCGATCGGCCCATGACCGGGGTCAGCACCGAGCGGGTCCTTCGGGCGGCGGGGCGATGCTGTCTGAAGTTCCTGGTGGAACTGGAACGGCTTCCGCTGGACATCCGCAGCTACGACATAGTCGATGTCTACAAGTACGTTCGCCAGGCGGTCAACGTCTACGGCATGTACCGATCGGCCCAACCCTATATGCCGTGGCTCCGCGGGGCCTACTACGGCACGTGGGTGGCCATGGGGGCCAACCCGCTCGCCCTTGGAGCGTGGTGGTTCGTCAGTTCCCTGGGCACCAAGGGGGCGAGCACATTGGCGACGAACGTGGCAAACCGCTGGGCGCTCAGCTTCCTCCACGACATCGTGCGGGTGATCGGCTACGAAGTGGCCGGCATCTACGATCAGAATCTGCGCTACCGCGATCCGAACTGGTGTTTCGCCGCCGAACTGACGGAACTGGTTCAGGCCTTCCCGAGTTCGGAAAGCTCGTTGCGGCGATCGTTGAGCCTCGTCGGGGCTCTCCAGTTGCGGAACGAGTACGACCGCATCTTCTTCATGCGGTGTCTTGTCGAGGGAAAGAAGTCCGGCCTCCGGCGAGCCCACGCGGCGGACCTCTTGCCGCAACAACGACGCGGAATCGCCCAACGGTTGGAGAGCTTTTTGAAGTCCTCCGTTCCCGATCCGGAACCGAAGACGCTTGCGCGGTGGCGCGACGGCGTGGAGGAACGACTCGACGTGGTGCTCGCTCCGGACGGGGCGACGCCGGCCTTGCCGGAGGACGAACAACGGCGCGAGGCGCTTCGTTCGCTCGCGGGATACCTGCTCGAGATCAAGCAGGTCGAGCCGGAGTCGCTACGGTCGCTCCTGGAAACGACGACCATCGCCAGCGCCCTCTCGGAGGCGGAAACGTCTGAACTCTGGCAGTCCCTCCAAGACGATCCGCCGTTCTTCTTCCAGACGCCGCAGCTGACGCCCGGCGGACCGGTTGTGGCGCCGTTTGTGGCCGACTTGTGCGACCTGGCAGTGCGCGTGGCGCCTCGCTATCCGTTGGCCGATGAGGTCGTGGCGGCCTCGGCCGTGCGTCTTCGCGAGGACGCGGGGGCGGTTCAGAAGCTGCTCGACAAGCGTTATGTGGCGGAACTGGCTCGGCTCCTGCCGGAAGCCGCCCCGCGGCAGCGTTTCCCGGCCGCGGTTGCCCGTGCCGTTCTCGACCTGGTGCAGGACGACGAAGCCCTGCATTTCGTTTATGGCGACGTGCAAGTGGCCGATGGTGAAGGCGAGCACGTTACCGGGACGCGCCGCGAGAACACCTGGCTGGTGGCCGTTGCCGAACGCCTCGTTGTCTTTACGATGGGCGAGAGCCCGGAACTGATTTGGGAAGGCGACTCGCACGTCCATTGCGACTCCATCAAGGGGCGGATTCGCAGCGAGTGCCGGCTGACGGGCGGGCGTTGGCTCGGCGTGGAAAGGGACTTCAGCCCCACCCTCTTCATCCAAGGCCCCGTCCTGGCAAGTTCACGGCGTTACTTTGGGCCGTTGCAGGCGTTCTTCCCAAAGTAGCAGGCACGCTCCGCCGTGCAGTCCGCCAAGCAAACAAAGAAGGTAGCAGGCACGCTCCGCCGTGCCGTCCGCCAAGTTGCAGGGTGCGCTGCTGAAAACATCTGGCCGGAACAGCCCTTTTTTTCGCCTCGAAATCGTGTCGCCACGCCGCCCGAGCTTCGGGAAAACCGCGGGATTTCGTATTCCACGGGCTTGCGCCGCGTGGCTACAGACGTGTCGCCCCGCTGCGCGGGCTTGCTTTCTCGCGTAGCCCGCGCAGCGGTGCGATACGGTTTTAGCCCCAGGCGTGAGCCTGGGGACAAGGCGATCGCGAACCAAACCGAAAGCCCGCGCAGCGCGGCGGAACAAGGCCGGAACGTCCGCCATTCGTGGCAGCCCTTTGTTGGTGTGTGCATGTTCGGCTCTGGCCCATGCAGTGATGAAACGGAACAGAACGCGAGAATCGCAATGGCGACATTCCAGACGATGCTCCGTCGGGCTGGAAGCATCAGCCGGGCTAACCCAGGTAGCCCGGCTGCTGAAGGGGGGTTCTCAAGAACTGGGGAATCCAAGAGCCCGGCTGGATTTCGCAGCCGGGCTCTTGAACTGCCCCATCGCGTGGGGGTCCATCGACCACGCGTGCCACCCAGGGGGATTCATGGACTGCACCTGTCGCCCCCCCGTTCTGGTTTCAGTGAACTCCCCCGGTCATTTTCCTGACCGCTCCACTCGCAGCTCATAGCTCACTGCTCACGGCTCATAGCTCCTATTTTGCGAGTAATCTGCCCAATTCGCGCGGATGCTCCACCTGAAAGATGGGACGAGCTTTGACTGGGTGCCGATATTGGTAGACAATAGGAACTGGGCCATTGAATCCTATTAGGACCAACGGGTGGGCAAGCGGTGGAAATCGCCCCAGACATCCAGAAACGGCAAGAGAGGCAAGCATGAAGAGTTGGGGAAAGCGGTTGGTCGGGGTGTTTTTTGGTGGCAAGGGCTCCAGTGCGAGGAACACACCCCGCCCCGCCCGCACACGCCGAGTGGCCCTCGAGCCCCTGGAAGAGCGGCAGATGCTGAGCGCGGCTCAGGAGGTCGTTGTGACCGAACTGACCGGCTTGACGGATGCGGTCGTTCTGGGCGAATTCAATGGCGAAGTGTACTTCCGCGCTGACGACGGAATCGTCGGGAAGGAACTTTGGAAGTTGGATGCCTCGGGTGACGTCTCTCTCGTGGCCGACATCGCCGATGGAGTAGCATCCTCCTTTCCGCAAACCCTAACAGCCTACGGTGACGAAATTGCCTACTTCGTTGCCGATGACGGGATTACCGGTTGCGAGTTGTGGAAACTGGACCCCGATGGGAATGTCTCCCTGGTAGCAGATATCAAGGATGGCTCCACTAGTTCTTGGCCCCAGGATCTCATTCTAACGGAGAGCGGGACTCTTTTCTTCACCGCATATGAGTACGGTACCACACGAAAACTGTGGATGCTGGACGAATCGGGAGGCGTATCGTGCGTGACCGGCGGCGTTAATCTGGAGGACCTGACGGTCTGGGGGGATGGAGTCTACTTCCTGGACGTTACGTACGACGAAGATATCGTCGCTGAAAGTGTGTTGTGGCACGTAGACGGCTCGGGAAATCTGTCCAGTCTGGAATTCGCGAAGGCACGGGACATTGAGGTCTTCGAAGACGAACTCTACGTAGGCGCCACACTTGCGTATGGTGACCATGGCCTGTGGAAGATCGATGCATCCGGCGAAATGACCAAAGTGTGGTCGGGCAACTACGGCGACAGTTATTTCGGGTCGAATGCCAGCAGTCTTTACGTCACGGACACCCACCTTTACTTCAGCGCGTTCGGGAAAGCTACCATTTGCCGAATCGATGTGGCCGGCGAGGTGGAAACACTACTTGAGGGCTCAACGTATTCATGGATCGAGGAGGTCCTGAGTGTGAGACCCTTCAACGGTGATCTTTACTTCGTCGGGCAACCGGAGGACATCGACCCAGAAGACAGTAGTGTTCCCTCTGAGCAACTGTACTGCTATGACGGTGACGCTTTGACACGATTGACGAGCGAATCACTCGACAACCTGACGGCCACGTCCAACGCTCTCTATTTCACGTCCACCGACGAGGATACGGGGAACGAGGTGGTCTACAGGATCGGTAGCGACGGTGAACCGGCAGTGGTTACGAACCAAGAGTGCGACAGCCTGTTGGGCTGCAACGATGTCGTGTACTTCACCTGCCACGACGAAGGGGACGCGTACGAACTCTGGAAGATCGTCGATGTGGACGCGGAAGACCTTGGCGTGATTGACTATCGCGAGGTTGCCGATCAGAGCCTTGCCGAGGGAGAACGCCTCTACGGTTTCTCCACAACCCGTGCGGGGCTGCTGACCATTGAAGTTGCTGCCGCTTCCACCGAGGAGACGGTCAACGTGACCCTCTACGACGAGTTTGACGCACTCATCGAGACCGCACAGCTTGTAGACGGCGAGGCCCGATTCGACTACGAAGCGGTGGCCGCGGGCGAGGCTTTCCAACTTCTGCTCACCGGCGCCAACACCTCCGTCAACCTCCGCCTCTGCAACCTCGTCGCCCAATCCGGCACGACGGTCAACGTCTTCGACACGGCCGGCACCGACGCCTACCTCTTCGCCATCACCAACACGTTTGACGTGACGGCCAACGGCGTGGAGTACACCTTCGACGATGCGACCGAATTCAACTTCACGTCCACGGCCGGGGACGACACCGTCGAGTTGGTCGACTCCGACGGGGACGATACGCTCACCGTCTCGCCCACGGAAATGGCGATGAGCGGGACGACGGGGGGCGGGGTGACGTATTCCGTCAGCGCGGAGGGGTTCCGGTACTCGCATGCCTACGCACGGGTCGGCGGGAACGATACAGCCCACTTCGTGGGCTCGGAGCAGAAGGAACGAATGAAGGCTTACGAGGGGCTCGTCAAGTTGATGGGCGGCCAGTATTACGCCCGGGCGAAGTTTTTTGAGTCGGTGGATGTG
Source organism: Thermoguttaceae bacterium (assembly GCA_963674575.2). Classification (GTDB taxonomy): domain Bacteria; phylum Planctomycetota; class Planctomycetia; order Pirellulales; family Thermoguttaceae; genus JAAYAY01. Next base: position 1,422,069 of record CAXXQT010000002.1, on the reverse strand, counting down.
GCCATGGGGGACGGGGAGGATACGGCCGTGGTGTTGGCCTCCGGCGGGGCGGACGTGCTCTGGGCCATGAAGGAGGCATTGAAGGTCTCGCACAACGTGTCGCTGGCCGAGAGCGAGAGGCCGGACTTCGACGGGATGAGCTACGACGTGAGCGTGACGGGCTGCGAGTGGATTGTCGCCCGGGGCGGCGGGGCGGACGACTGGGTCCAGCTGCACGACTCGGCCTTGAACGACGTGCTGATCGCCAAGCCGCACAAGGTGCTGATGATGAACGCGCCCCGGACGGAGGACGACGTGGCGCGGGGCGAGGAGTACAAGATCACGGTCCGCGGGTACACGAACGTGTCGGCCGTGGCCGATCAGGGCGGCGACTACGACGTGGCCAAGCTCTACGACTCGTCCGAGTCCGGCACCGACACGTGGGCGGCCGATTATGTGGACGGCCAGACGTGGTCGGCCATGAGTTCGCCGAGCCGGTTGCTCTACGAGGTGCTGGCCTTCGAGCAGGTAGGCGGCTACGGCTTCAACGGCGGCCTGGGCGAAGACCACGGCACGAACCAGCGGGACCACGACGGCGACGTGGATTTCGTGTTCGAATACGGGTATTGGGAAGACGCCCCGACGACGAGCCGGCCCGTGGCGGGATCGTGGTGGAACGGGCGAGAGTCGTTGTGGCTGTAGGGTGCGTCTTGACGCACTGAGAGGGGGAAAGGATGGCCACGAAAAACACGAAAAGGCACGAAAAGAAATGAGGAATGACGAAAATCAAATGTCGAGAGAATGACGAAGCCAGAAGCACGAAGGATCGCAAAGGCACTAACAGCTCGTCATTCGGGCTTCTTTCGTCATTTGATTTTCGTCATTCCTCATTCATGGCGTATGTGGTGCGTCGAGACGCACCCTACGGGGTGTCTTCGCGGAATCGGAGCGTCACCAGAATGCAGGGGCCGCCGGCGATGAGGTTCATGCCGGCGGCTTCAGCTTGCTCGACGGCCTGGTCGCTTTCGGCGCCCGGTTGCATCCAAACGTGCTGGATGCCGGCGGCCTTGGCGGACTCGACCACCTTTTCCGTGACCCGCGGGGGCGTGATGATCGACAGGCCGTGAATCGGTTCCGGCAGGGAGGCGAGGTCTGCATAGCACTTCAGTCCCTCGATCTCCGCCGCATTCGGGTTGATCGGATAGACCGTCAGGCCGTTCTGCTGGTAGACGCGGAGGACCTTGTTGCCGTACTTGGAACGGTTCTTTGAGGCCCCCACGACGGCAAAGGACTTGCCGTCGAGGAAGGCCTTGATCTTCTCATTCAAATCCATGAGATAGCGATTCCTGTTGTCGTATCAGGCGCCGAACTTGCCGAGGCGGTCGGCGTGGGCGAGGGCCAGGGGCATCAGGTAGATCGCCTCGAAGTGGCCCAGGCCGCCCTTGAGGGCTTCTGTTTCGCCGAATTTCTCGCAGGCGTCCGTGCGGCAGTTGTCGCCCACGAGCATGGTGGGAACGGGATGCCAACTGTGGCTGGCCATGGTGGCCGGCGTGCTGTGGTCGCCGGTGACGATGAGCACGTTGGGATTGAGGGCCTCGACGCGGGGGATGACCGAGTCGAACTCTTCGACCATCTTCACCTTGGCGTCGAAGTCGCCGTCTTCGCCGCGGCTGTCGGTGTACTTGAAGTGGACGAAGAAGAAGTCGTAGTCGTTCCAGGCCTTTTCCAGCACGTCGATCTCTTCGCTGAGCGAGCCAGCCTCGCCCACGATGTCCATGCCGACCAGTCCGGCCAGACCCTTGTACATGGGATAGACGGCGATGGCTGCCGCCTTCAGGCCGTAGAGTTCCTCGTAGCTGGGCAGGTTCGGCTTGCAGGCAAAGCCACGCATGGTGAGGCAGTTGGCCTTGGCCTCGCCGGCCAGCAGCTTCTTGGCCTGCTCGAAGAACTCCTTGGCCACTTCGACCGTCTTCTTACTGGCATCGTCGTGGGCAACCGGATCGAGGGGCGGAATGCCCGTCTTCTGGGGATCGGTGTCGGCCACGTTTCCGCCCAGCCCTTCGCCACGGAAGACGACCACGAAGCGGTGCTCCTTGACCGGTTCGACGAAGACTTCGATTCCCGGGATGCTCACCTGGTTGAGGCTCTTGGCCAGGGGGGCGCTTTCCTCGGTCGGAATCCGGCCGGCACGGCGGTCGGTGATGTTGCCGTCGCCGTCGATCGTGCAGAAGTTGCAGCGGATGGCCACGTCGTTGGGACCCACGGCAAAACCGATTCCCGAGGCCTCGAGAACGCCGCGCCCGATCTGGAACGCGAGGGGATCGTAGCCGAACAGGCCAAGGTGGCCCGGACCGCTTCCCGGGGTGATGCCGGGCTTGATGGGAATCGAGCTGCCCGAAATGCCCTTCTTGGCCAGGCGGTCGAGGTTCGGCGTGTTGGCTTTCTCCAGTTCCGTGGGTCCGCCCGGCTCTTGGGGAAGGCCGCCGATCCCGTCGGAAACCATCATGACGATCTTGCTGTCATTGGTTTGCTTGAGGGAGCTGATCAGGTCGTGAATATCCATGCTTCTGGTTCCTTCGTTGGAAGTGGGGCGAGACAAAGCTGGAGAAAGGAAAACTCGGCCAGCCAGCCCCACCATTAGGGCTAGATCCAGGGGCGACGCGTCCTCTGTCGAGCGGGCGGCGCCGAGCGACAAGCCCTCTTCCTACCAAATGAGCCCCCCAAGGGACAAGTGGGGGCCTGACGATCCCCACCACGTCACTGGCGGCGTTAGCTACTGACCTCATCTCCGCAAATGGTTGGAGCGTAAGCATTTCGGGGCCTTGGAAGCGAGCCCTCCGCTTGCCCCCCTGGTAGGAAGGTAAGGATCTGGGCTATCTTGCACGTTTCAGTAGCGACCAACCGATCCCGCAGAAGGAAACGGATCATGACCCGCCTCGACAAGACCGCCGCATGGCAGAACCTCCAATCCCACTACCAGGCCGTCGAGCCGCTCCATATGCGTGATCTGTTCGCCGACAATCCCGGCCGCGCTGAGCAATTCACCGTCGAGGACTGCGGGCTGGTGCTCGACTACTCGAAGAACCGGATTACGGAGGAGACGGTTGCCCTGCTGCTTGCCCTGGCCGAATCGGCGGGCTTGAAGGAAGCCATTGAGCGGATGTTCACGGGCGAGAAGATCAACTCGACCGAAGGCCGAGCCGTTCTGCACACGGCCCTTCGCAACCGCTCGAATGAGCCCGTGCTCGTTGACGGCGAGGATGTTATGCCGGCCGTCCGTGCCGTGCTCGACCAGATGGCCGCCTTCTCCGAGAAGGTCCGCAGCGGCCAGTGGACCGGTCACACGGGCAAGCGGATCCGCAACGTGGTCAATATCGGCATCGGCGGCTCGGACCTGGGGCCGGTCATGGCCTACGAGGCCCTTCGGGTCTATTCCGACCGAGGCTTGACCATCCGCTTCGTCTCGAACGTCGACGGCACCCACATGGCCGAGGCCACCCGGGATCTCGATCCGGAAGAGACCCTGTTCATCGTGGCCAGCAAGACGTTCACGACCCAGGAGACCATGACCAACGCCCAAAGCGCCCGGGCGTGGCTTCTGGAATCTCTGAAAGATGAAGCGGCGATTGCCAAGCATTTCGTGGCCCTTTCCACCAACGGCAAGGCGGTGGCCGAGTTTGGCATCGACGCCGAGAACAACATGTTCGAGTTCTGGGACTGGGTGGGCGGACGCTACAGCCTGCCGTCGGCCATCGGCCTGCCGCTGATGATTGCCATCGGGTCGGAGAACTTCTTCCGCCTGTTGGACGGCTACCATGCCATGGACCGGCATTTCCGGACGACGCCCTTCGAGCGCAACATGCCGGTGCTGCTGGGGCTTCTGGGGATCTGGTACAACAACTTCTTCGAGGCGGCGAGCCACGCCGTCCTTCCCTACGACCAGTACATGAGCCGCTTTGCCGCCTATTTCCAGCAGGGCGACATGGAGTCGAACGGCAAGTACGTGACCCTGAGCGGCGAAAAGGTGGCCTGGCAGACCGGCCCGATCATCTGGGGCGAGCCGGGCACCAACGGCCAGCACGCCTTCTACCAACTCCTCCACCAGGGAACCAAGTTGGTGCCGGCCGACTTCATCGGTTTCGCCCAAAGCCAGAACCCGCTCGGCGATCACCATGTGAAGCTGATGGCCAACTTCTTCGCCCAGACCGAGGCCCTGGCCTTCGGCAAGACCCGCGAGCAGGTGGAGGCCGAGGGAACGGCCGAGAGCCTCGTGCCGCACAAGGTGTTTGAAGGCAACCGCCCCACCAACTCGATCATGGCCGAGAAGCTCGATCCGGAAACGCTCGGCAGGCTCATCGCCCTCTACGAGCACAAGATCTTCGTCCAGGGGATCATCTGGCAGATCAACAGTTTTGACCAATGGGGCGTGGAGTTGGGCAAGGTGCTGGCCAAGCGGATCCTTCCGGAACTGGAAGCCGCGGACGACCCCGCCTTGCAGCATGATGCGTCGACCAACCGCCTGATCACGTGGTTCCGCAAGCATCGCGGCCAGTGATCCTTCCGGCTCCCGAATGACTCCGAGGTAGCTTCGGCATTTCGAGTCATGGGGGTGACAGGGAACAGGAGTCAACGGAGTGAACAGAGCAAAGAGATTCTGTTCTCTCCGTCCACTGCTTTGCGCAATTACTTCGACTGTTTAATTTGTCAGGTCAGCACAGGTTCAATCCAGAAGACCACTTACCGGTAGGAGCCGAACACCACAGAGGGCACAGAGGACACGGAGAAGAATGGAAATCAATTCCAACTCCGAAATCCTCAAGGATCGCATCAAGCGTCCTGCACTCTGGATCTTCCTCTGTGCCCTCCGTGTCCTCTGTGGTTGTCCTTTCTCCCTTTCCCTCCAAACTGCACGGAGACGAAAATGGCATCGCAGCTCACCTGGTTGGGACACGGAAGCTGGTCGATCAAGTGCGGCGATTATGCAGTTCTGCTCGATCCGTTCCTCGATGATTCGCCGGTTGCGCCGGTTAAATCGGACGAGGTCGACGCCGATTTCATTCTGGTTTCCCACGGCCACTACGACCACGTGGCCGACGTGGAGAAGATCGCCAGGCGGACGGGGGCGACGATCGTGTCCAACTTCGAGATCTGCCAGTGGTACGGCGCGAAGGGGCTGGAGAAGACCCACGCGATGAACCTGGGCGGTGGCTTCGACTTTCCCTTCGGGCGGGTCAAGATGACGATCGCCCACCATTCGTCGATGCTTCCCGACGGGGCCAACGGCGGCAACCCGGCCGGGTTTGTGCTGATGTTGCCGGAAGGCAACGTGTACTTTGCCTGCGACACGGGCCTTTTTGTGGACATGAAGCGGATCGGTTCCTGCGGGCTAGCCCTGGCGGCGTTGCCCATTGGCGACAACTTCACCATGGGCCCCGACGACGCCTTGGAAGCGGTGAAGATGCTCCAGCCGAAGCAGGTCGTTCCCGTCCACAACAAGACTTGGCCCATTATTGCCCAGGACGCCGAAGCCTGGGCGGAGCGGGTGCTGAGGGAGACGTCGGTCGAGGCCCTCGTGTTGCAGCCCGGGGCCAGCATTTCCCTTTGAGCCCCCCCGATTTTCGGCTGATATGTTACGCATCTCCTTTTTTCCTACAACAGCGATGCTTTAAGGTATACTTTCATTGGACGCCCCATCCCAGTTCCCGGGAGGGAGGTGTCCGCTGGTCGCGACGGTGTTTGTCGCCGACTTCAGTTTGTTGCGGCGGCGCCTTGCCGTTGTGTCCTGTCGGCGAATTCTCGGGCACCCGGGGCAGGACGCCGTCGCGACTTCGTCTTCACGTATGTTGGCCGAGTGCCAGGCAGCGTCTTATCTTCGAGGGAGGAAACGTCTGAACGTCGCTGGAAAGCGGCGGCAACGGTTCAATCGCTTGAACCGTTCGGACCGAGGGTGGAGCCCTCTTCTCGTGTTCCTTTCCCTGTTCTCGGAGGTGTTGCCATGGCCGCCAATCCATTGGTTCTCGTTCTATCCCGGCATCAGGCATTTGCGGAAGCGGTGCACCGTCAGCTTCAGCGGCTCCATGTGACCGTGGAGCACTTCTCCCCGGACACGTTCGACGGGGTCACCTGTTCCGGACTGACAAGGGCGGAGGTGGCGTTCGTCGATTTCGACGCCGCCTTGCCGGACGGAACGCCCCTCTATCGATCCGTGGGAGCCGCGGCCAAGGACTGCCAGGTGATCCTCGTCTGTTGCCCGAAGGACACGCCCCTCGCCGTGGAGGCCGCCCAACGCTGGGAGGTGTTCGACTACATGCTGATCGATTCCGTGGTCGATCCTTACCGTGCGGCCATGCTTGTGGAACGGGCTCGAAGCCACTGCCTGCCCGACCTGCCGGAGATCCATGCCCAGGAGAAGCGCCATTCCCGGCGGATCCTCGGGTTGCTCGTTGAAATGCGAGCCATCCTCAAGAGTCGGGGCGACCATCCCGTGGTCGACGCGATCAACGGCTCCAAGGCCGAGGGCAGTTCCCTTTCGATGGTCGACGGGGGCTGGCTTGCGGGCGTCTATCAGCATTGCCTGATCGACGTGATCTGCGGGCGGTTGAAACGGCTGGAGCAGGAATTCCAACTGTCATCGTGCGGACGTCTGGCCAGCGAAGACGATGAGGACCGCCCGAGCATTCTGCTCGTTGAAGACAGCGAGATCTGCGCCGACATCGCTCAGCACATTCTGGAGAACCACGGGTTTCACGTGGCCGTGGCCCCCACGGCCGAGATTGCACGGATTGAACTGGAGAAGCGCCGGCCGTCGCTGATCGTCATGGATGTGCATCTGGGGGCCGCGAACGGGCTGCGGCTAGTGGAAGCGTTGCGGCACGGCGCACGCTGCCCCGACGTGCCCGTCGTGATCTGCAGCGCCGATCGAATGGCCACCACGGTGAAACTGGCCGCCAAGCTCAACGTGCAGGGCTATCTTCTGAAGCCCTACATGCCGAGCGGCCTGGTGACGATGGTCAAGAGCGTACTCGCCCAGGCAAATCTGGAATCGCTGTGTGCGGCCCGGGAATCGCTGGGAACGGCGTCGTGAAGGACCACGGATGGCACGGATTTCACGGATAGGAGAATGAGGGTCAGTGCGCGGGGGAGGATGCGTTCCACGGGAGGTTGGATCGACAGGACGGGCCCCGCGTCATTGGGGGATTTGCCGTTGGGACGGCTAGGGTGTATTATGATGAAAGGAGAAGGTGCGAACACCCAGGGAGATCGGAGATGGACCGAGAAGCGATCGAAAACATGCTTGATCAGATCCCGCTGCGGATCACTATGAGCGATGGGCGGAGTTTCATCGTGGAATCCCTGCGCGACATCGCCTTGAGCGATCTTGATGCATACGTGCTCTTTCGCAGCGAAGACGGCAAGCTGCGCGGCATCCACCTCCCCTACGTCACGATGGCAGGCGTTGAGGTCAACGTTGTCGGTTGACGGGGGTCTGATCGGGCGGGAGCGTCGAGAAATCAAGACTCCCCAGCCTCGCCCGGCACCCGCACCAGGATCTGATCGCCTTCCACGCGCACCTCGAACGTGTCGGCGGTGAGACGGGGGACGTCGACGCACGCCCCGTCGGCCAGTTGAAAGGCCCAGAGGTGGCGTGAGCAGAGGACTGCGTCGCCGTGGATGTCGCCCAGGGCCAGGGATTCGCCCATGTGGGGGCAGTAGTCATCCAGGGCGTAGAACTTGCCCCTGTGGTGGAAGATGGCAATCTCTCGCCCCGCCACGGAAAAGGCCTGGCTGGTCCCTTCCGGGATTTCGTCTGTCTTGGCCACGGGAATAAAGTCTTCCACGGTCATGTTCCTGCTCGCTCTGCTGCTCCACGCTCTGTTCTGCCCGAAATGGACCCGGGCCCTGACGCACTGGCATTCTAAGGCAGGCGGACGAAAAAAATCTACCCGTTAGACGCTCTAGGATAGGAAGAAGGCGTGGATATGTGGAGCATAATTGGACTTGGCATTGCAGGCGATCTCACCGCTCCATGTGTCCACGCCTTCTTCCTATCCTACGGTTGCGGGCACTGTTCGCCTGCCTAACGAGTTTCTGTTTCTCAAATCGAGAAAGGGGTGTTTTTGCAGGTGAGAGAAGGTTGGGGTAGGCAAGAAAAAACGCATCGTTATCCTATTGAAAGCACAACCAATCAAGGAGAACAACGATGCGTGCAAAAGCCGAAGCCATTCTCGATTTTGGGTGGGGCATCGAGAAGGCGGATAACCAAACGGTACGCGATTATCGTAGCGAATACAAGATGCTCAGCGAGATTTTGGACAGTCACCCGGTGATCCTTGATCTGGTCCATGGCGATCTGGAACAACTCAGCCAGGCCACGTCGACGCGAGGCCGCAAGCCGATCTTCACCAGCGAGAACCTGTTTCGGGCGGTTTTGGTCATGCAGCGAGAAGGGCTCGACTACCGGCAGGCGTCGATTCGGATCGCCGAAAGCGAAACGCTGCAACGGTTCTGCCGCCTGCTGAAGAAACCGACCATCAACTTCACGCTGCTGAACAGGGCGTTCGGTGCGATCCAGTCTGAAACGTGGGAACGAATCAACCATGTTCTGGCCCTGAACGCTTGTGCCGAGGAGTCGGTTTCGCTCGACCATGTGCGGACCGATACGACAGTCACCGAGTGCAACATCCACTGGCCGACGGATGCGAGCCTTTTGTGGGACGTGTACCGCGTGGCCACGCGCGAGATGGCGGCCGGCCGTGACCTCAATCCTTTGAGTTGCCCCTGGCGATTCCACCCGAAGAAGGTCAAGAAGCTGTACTTGGATGTTAGCCGTTACTCGAAGAGCACGAGCAAGAAGCGGCTTCGCAAGGTGCAGCAAGACATGAAAACCATGATCGTTCGGGTCGAGAATATCCTGGAAAACGCGGAACAATTCGTCGCCTGGGCGGCGCGGTCGACATCTGTCGCACTGGCTGCGATTGGCCAAAAGCTGGCTGACCGTTTGCCCGTGATGCGTCAGGTGGCCCGAGTAGCACGCCGCCGCGTCTTCGACAAGGAGAAAGTGCCGAACGGCGACAAGGTCTTCAGCATCTTTGAGGCCCATACGGAGTTGATCAAGCGTGGCCGGCGAGGCAAGCCGGTCGAGTTCGGTCACAAGGTCCTGCTCACCCAGTCGAAAGAGAAGTTCATCACCGACTACGTTGTGCTGGAGAAGAACTGTACGGACGACAGGCTCCTGCCGTTAGTACTGGAACGCCACGAAGAGCGTTTTGGTCGACGGCCCGAATCGGTGGCCGCCGACAAAGGCTTCTGCCCGGACGAAGAGACCTACGAGGAGTTGGAGGAACAGGTCGAGTACCTGGGCGTACCGCGACGGACACAAGACTTTGGCCAATCGATGATGAGCGTGTGGCAGCAATGGCGAGCGGGAATTGAGGGGAGCATTTCGTGCTTAAAACGAGCATTTCGTTTGGCTCGTTGCTGTTTTCGCGGTTTTAAGAACTTCGTCTCGGCCGTCGGCAGCGCCGTGTTCTGCCACAACTTGACCATTCTGGCGAAAACTCCGGGAGGCTGACGACGTCGTGGTTACAACACCCTGATTTCAGCCGTGAATGCAAGGCAAGATATGCGCCCTCAGCCTCGGCAAGCACTACTTCATGCAAGAGACCGAATACCTCAACCCAACCGACCCGCCAGCCGTACACCATCCCGGCCGCCGACGGGCATCATCAACAGAAACTAACGAGGCAGAAAAACTCCGGCCAGGGGGGAAACAATGAGGCCGGACGTCTCTCCCACCCTTGCATCGGGCTTTCCTGAAGCAAACAATGGGCAACATGCCGAGGACGGACTCGCACGGTGCGCGGTGAAATCGGCGGATGCAGCAGGATCACGATCCCATGAAAACCAACCCGGTCAAGACGAAGTTGCGGGAGGGAAAACCCTCGTTCGGCACCTGGTTGTCGCTGGGCAACCTCCACGCCACGCGATTGCTCGCCCGGATGGGCTTCGACTGGCTTACCTTCGACATGGAGCACTCGGCCTTCGACTGGTCCCACGCGGCCACGACCTTTGCGGCCGTTGCCGATGCGGGGTGCGTGCCCCTGGCCCGCGTGCCCGAAGGCGACCACTACTGCATCAAGCGAGTGCTCGACGCCGGGGCGTGGGGCATCGTGGTGCCCATGGTCGATACGGTCGAGCAGGCCCGGGCGGCCATCGCCGCGGCCAAGTATCCACCGCAGGGAACTCGCAGCGTGGGCGGCGGGATGCACTCGCTCAATTTCGACGCGTCGGCCGGCGACTACTACGAGCGGGCCAACGACGAGATCCTGGTCGTTTTGCAGACGGAAAGCCCCCAGGGCGTTGCCAATGCCGAAGCGATCTACGCCCTGCCGGGTTGTGACGCCATCTTCATCGGTCCCAACGATCTCCGGTTTCAGATGCGCGAGCCCAACGGAACGATGCCCACGCCGGAAGCCCACGAGGCGATGGTCCAACAGGTCATCGCGGTCGGCAAGAAAGTGGGCACCCCGACGGGAATCCATGCCATGACGCCGGAAGACGCCCTTCGGCGAGCCGAGCAGGGCATGCAGTTCCTGGCCGTGGCAAGCGATCTGGCGATGCTCACCGACGGGGCGATGCGATTGCTCAACACCCTTCGGCCCGGTTCGGGCCCCGAGGATTTGGCGAGATATTGAACTCCCTCAAGGTGACAATCATGCGATTTCCTTTTGCTGTTCTGCTGGCCCTTTCCACTTCGCTCGGTGCTGCCGCGGCGGCGGAGAAGCCGAACATTGTGGTGATCGTTTCGGACGACCAGGGCTACAACGACCTGGGCGTACTGGGCGACCACATCATCACGCCGAACCTGGATCGTCTGGCCAAGGAAGGGGTGCGGCTGACCAACTTCTACGTGACCTGGCCCGCCTGCACGCCGAGCCGAGGTTCGTGGCTCACGGGGCGCTATCCGCAGCGCAACGGCATGTACGACATGGTCCGCAACGAGGCGCCCGACTACGGCCACAAGTACACGCCCGACGAATACGCCGTCACCTGGGAGCGGATCGGCGGCATGGACACCCGCGAGATCCTCCTGCCGCAGGTCTTGAAGGAAGCCGGCTACTATTCGGGCATCTTCGGCAAATGGGACCTGGGCATGAACCGGCGCTACCTTCCGCTTCAACGGGGCTGGGACGAGTTCTACGGGTTCGTGAACACCGGGATCGACTACTACACCCACGAGCGCTACGGCGTGCCGTCGATGTATCGCAACAATGCCCCAACGACCGAGGACAAGGGCACCTACTGCACCGACCTGTTCCGCCGCGAGGCCCTGCGTTTCATTCGGGAGAACAAAGATCGCCCCTTCTTCCTCTACGTGCCTTTCAACGCCCCGCACAGCGCCTCGAATCTCGACCCGGTGATCCGCTCCGGCGGCGCCCAGGCTCCCGAGAAGTGGCGGAAGATGTACCCCGAGTACTTCTCCCAGGAAGGGACCCGGGACGGCACTCGCTATGGCAAGCCGGCCAAGGTGGCCAACAGCGCCATGCGCAAGGCAAACTACCTGGGGGCCGTCACCGCCATGGACGACGCCATCGGCGAGATCCTCGGGCTGCTCGACCAGTACAAGCTGGCTGACAACACGATCGTCGTCTTCTTCGCCGACAACGGCGGTTCCGGCGGCGCGGACAATGCGCCTCTCCGCGGTCACAAGGGACTGGTGTTCGAGGGCGGCATTCGCGTGTGTTCCGTCGTTCGCTACCCGGGACGAATCCCTCCGAACACGGTGAACGAGGAGTTTCTCACGTCCATGGAGCTTTTCCCGACCCTTCTTCGACTGGCCGACCAGAAACCGCCCGAGGGCGTCGTGCTGGATGGGTTCGATATGATGCCCATCCTTGCCAAAAACAAGCCGTCGCCGCGCCAGGAGATGTTCTGGAAACGGCGAGGGAAGGAAGCGGCCCGGGTGGGATCGTGGAAATGGATCCGCAACGAAAAGGGCACGTTCCTCTTCGATCTGGCGAAGGACGTCAGTGAAAAAGAGAACCTGGTGGAGACCATGCCCGAGAAGGCCTCGGAGATGGAGACCCGATTCAGCGGTTGGCTCAAAGCGATGGACGAATCAGAACCGCGCGGGCCTTTCCGGGATTATTGAGGTATCGGCAAATAAAGGACACCGTTTCATGACGAGAATGAAGCTACCGATGATGCTCAATGGAAAATTGGCCGTGCTGCTGGCGGCAGGGATGGTCTTGGGAACTGCTGCACCTTCCTGGTGCGAAGAACGCCAACCCCTTCCTGTCCCTCAACCGGTCGCACCTCCACCGGGGACCGCAAGAACCGCGAGCCCCATGGCTTCGCTTTCGGCCACGCAACACTACTCGGCGTCGCGAGTCAGTTCCTACGAGCCCACGGGCGGCCCTCGCGACAATGTTTGGGTTCCCACCGATGGGAGCGAAATGACGCTTGCCGAAATCACCGGGCCGGGAGCGATCACGCACATCTGGACGACCCATCGCGGCGGCGGCCGAGACCTGATCCTGCGAGCCTACTGGGACGGGAGCGACCATCCCAGCATCGAAGCGCCCCTGGGCGACTTCTTCGGCGTGGCCATGGGGCTGAACGCGGAGATGAAGAGCCGTCCCGTCCAGTGTTCGTCGGAAGGGCGGGCACGCAACTGCTGGTGGTACATGCCCTTCAACAAGTCGGCCCGAATCACCGTCAGCGCGCCGGAGAGCGAAGAGAACGCGAAGCGGTCGACCGTGTCGATGTATTTCTATATCGACTACCGGGTCTACGACCGCCCCATCGAGGACCTCAACTACTTCCATGCCCGGTTCATCGAAACCGATCCGACGCAGCGGGGCAAACCGGTCACGCTCGCCCAGATGGAAGGAAACGGCCACTTCGTCGGAGTCGTCATGGGACACCGAAGCCGGACCCCCGGTTGGTTCGGCGAAGGCGACGACATGATCACAGTCGACGGCAATCTCTCCTTCTGGGGTACGGGCACGGAAGACTACTTCTGCGACGCCTGGGGATTTCGCGAGTTCAGCAATCCCTATTACGGCGCCCCCGTCATGGAAGGACGAGACGTGGGCGATCGGCTGAGCGTCTATCGGTTCCATATCGCGGATCCCATCCCGTTCCGAGAGTCGTTCAAGTTCGAGATCGAGCATTGGCCCTGGATCAGTCCCCGGCCGAACACGGGGCGAGGCTACTACTCGAGTGTGAGCTTCTGGTACCAGAACACGGTTCACAAGGCATGGCCCAGGCTGGAACAGATCGTCTCGAATGGGCCGTGGGACGAAACCAAGGGACGATGGCATGTGGAGGGCGCGGTGGAAGCGGAATCGCTCCAGGTTCTTGCCCATGAAAGCAGCGCCGAAGGCAATCCCGAGCCGGCCGCCCAGTGGGACATGCCGAACCTCAGCGGCGACCACAAGCTGGCCTTCGACTCGGGCGGAAAAGGCAAGTTCTCCGTCTCAGTTCCCGTGGAGCGCGCGGGCCTCTACACGGTTGGCGTGTACTACGTTCAGGCCCTGGATTTCGGCCAGGTTCAGTTGAGTGTCAACGGCAAGCCTCTCGGTCATGCCGTCGACACGTTCAAGAAGAAGGACGACCTGACCCGTGCGGTCTGGCCGCCCAAGCGATTCGATTTTCGGAACGTGCGGCTGAATCAGGGAGAGAATGTGTTTGAGTTCTCCGTCTCGTCGAAGAACGCGGAGTCCGCAGGGTACAAGATGGCGATCGATTGCATCGTGTTGAAGAAAGAGGGAGAATGACATGAGACGCTTTGCGCTTTGCACGCCGGGTCTGGCTGGCTTGTTCTTGCTGGTTGTCATGGGTAGCACGGCAGTCCGGGCCGAAGGGCCCGCCGTTCCGCCCGAGGGATGGACGGACGGGTACATCTTGGCCAACGGAATCCGTATCCACTATTGGCGGACCGGCGGGGAGAAGCCCGTGCTGCTCATGTTGCACGGTTTCTCCGACGACGGGCTCTGCTGGACCGATCTCGCCCGGCAGCTTGAGGCCGACTACGACATCATTATGACCGATGCCCGAGGCCACGGGCTCTCGGATCCGCCATCGGCCTCGGACGGCGTGGACGCCCAGGTCAAAGACATCGCGGGCGTGATTCGCGAACTGGAACTGAAGAACCCCATCATCATGGGCCACTCCATGGGCAGCTCGTCGGCCGCCTGGTTCGCGGCCAAGTATCCCGACGTTCCCCGGGCCGTGATTCTGGAAGACCCTCGCCTCGTGCCGCGTCCTCCTCGCAATTCGAACGAGGACCCGGCAGCGCGGCAGCAGAAGATGATGGCGGACATCCTCGCCCGGAACAACACTCCCTATGCAGAACTGCTCGCCAAGTGCAAGAGCAGTTCACCGGACTGGTCCCAATCCGAATGCGAATACTGGGCTCGGTCCAAGCGGCTCTATCATCCGAACCTGGCCCTGCGAAGCATGGGTGAGCGGCCGGCCGTGAGCGAGCTGTTTGAGAAGATCACCGCCCCGACGCTGATCCTGAAGGCCGACGCCCAGGGCGATGACCGGACGAAGAACGAAGAGGTCGCCAAGATCCTCAAGAACGGCCGCATCGTTCACGTCGCCGGCGCGGGCCACTGCGTACACCGGGATCAAATGATCCAGTCGCTCACCGTGCTGCGAGAATTCCTGGGGAGCCTGAAGTGAACGCAGGAAACCGCTGGTATTCGCTGATCGGCGCTGATGAGGGAGGTCGCGTCGAGGTGATTGCCGATTTCCATATCCCGATGGGTCGCCACGTAGTGGCGTAATTTGAATAGCCAGGGGTGCCAACCCCTGGACTTGCCGACCAGTTATGAATGTGCCACGTAGTGGCACGACACGCGCCATTTGGTAATCACCGAATGCTCGGTCGGTTGTAACGCCGCTATGCGGCATGGTCCCCGCGGCTTAAACTCCAGAGGTTCCGCTGCGTTCCACCTCCGGCTACTCACATCATGCCCCTACGGGGCAGGATCGGGCGGTCTTTGTTCGCGGCGAGCGGGGCTGAGGAACCAGTTGCTCCCGGGTTGCCGACCTTTCCGGGTCTGTCACTTCTGCCAGACCCGTAGATAGTCGATGGAGAAGGTGCTGGGGAGGTCCTTCAGATCGGGAAGGCCGCCCCACTTCTCCATAATCTCCGAGTCGAACATGATGTGCAGCGCGGTCTTGTGGTTCACGTTGTCCTGACGCCAGCGTTCGACGCCGTCGACGTACCAGACCATGGCGTCCTCGGTCCACTCGAGGGCGTAGACATGGAAGTCGTCGACGAAGTTGTGCGGCGCGATCCATTTGCTTCCGATCACCTTGTTGTTGAGCCGCACGGTTGCCTCGACGTACGGCGTTTCCTGCCGATGGTAGGTCATGAAATAGGTGTGGGCAAGCTTCGGGTGCTTGCCGAAGATCTCGAAGATGTCGATCTCCTCGGAATAGGAGCCCAGGCGGTGCTTGGCCGGCGGATCGAGCGGGTCATAAAGCCAAAACGCGCTGGTCGCTCCGGAGTCCATGGCCTTGCACCGCGCCTCGAGATAGCCGTACTTGATGCGCCGCTTGCTCTTGACGATCCCCGTGGCGAACGTGTTGAACCCGCGGACGTGGTTCTCAACGGTCTCCATGGATTCGGGCATGCGGGTCGCCGAAATCTGGAGGCAGCCGTCCTTGACCGCGACGTTATCCCGGCAGAACAGCCCGGGCCGGCGCCCGATCCACGAGGGGTTAAAGTCCCACCACTTGTCCCCGTCGAGAGTGCCGCCGTTGAACTCGTCGCTGAATTCGGGAACGAACTTCCAGTCGTCCCCCAGCGGGCAGTTGGGAACTTCCTGGGCAAAAAGGGGAAGGGCAACCAGCATGGAGAACAACCAGGTTGCGATTCGAATGACTCTCATTTCTCACTCCTCACGGGATGATGTTTCTCAATAACGAAAAGTGAAAAGGGCGGAACTTTCGAGAGCTGCGGACTCCCTGAAATGCTGGGCGAGGGCTGAAGACCGAAGACTGTAGGCTGAAGGTGTCTTATGCAAGGTCGTTTGGCGTGGCAAACCAACTGCGATGCGACGAAAGCCTCTGTTTCACCGTCCTTCGGTCTTCAGCCTTCAGTCTTCAGTCTTGCCTCCGCCGTCATTGGTTTTCGCTTTGAGTCAATAACATGATTGCCCGCTACTTCGCTGCCATCACGTGCAGGTAATCGCCGATGGGCCGGCCGATCTGGCGGAGTTGCTCGTGGGTGATCTCGATGTCGCGCGCGGCGGCCATCTGGCCCTCGGAGAGTTCCACGTCGCCGCTCTGCGAGAACACGACGATGCGGTCGGTCACGTCAGGCATTCGCCGCCGAATTCGCGAGGGGGTGCCGCAGCCGTAGGCCACGTGGCCCGTGCCGCAAACGACGACGGCCGAGCGTCCCTTGCCCTCGTCGGAAGCCAGGTACTCGGCCATTGTAGCGGCCATGGTTTCGTCCCGCACCATCTGGGCCTCCCGCATGGGCCGTAGGGTTTCTTCGTCGACGGCCATGTGGACCATCAATTGCAGGTTGAGCAGACGCTCGTAGGGCGGGTCCTTGAGGACCATGTCCTTGGGCAACTCGGCCCGCGTTTTCTCGTCGAGCCCGGCCACGCCGCCGCTGCGAAAGACCTGGCGAACCGTTTCCGCCCGGGCGTTGAGGGCCAGCACCGGGATCTTCAGGTCCCGGGCCGTTTGGACGAGCGTGCGGTACTGCTCGTAACCGTGCCAGCGGTTTTTCCAATCGGTCAGCCTGGCCAGTTCGTCGAAATCGATCTCGCCCTTATTGTAGCGGTCCAGATGGGGTTGCTGGAAGCGTTCGAGTTGTTCCAGCCCCAGCACCAGCGGTTTGCCGCGGGCCGCCAGATCTCGAAGGATGGTCGCCTGCAAGTCGTGATGCCGCTCGAGGGAATGGGCCTCGCCCAGGTAGACAACCCGCGTCTCGGCCAGATCGTCCACAGCGTCCTGGTACTCCACCGGCTCGCCGCGATAGGGATCGACCCAGAGCACGCAGCGGTGGAGATTCGTTGCGTGGATCTGGGAAATGTGGGCGAGCAGCCCGAACACGAAGCAAGCGAGAAGGAGAGGTGAGCGTTTCATGGTCGTTTCCAAGGAAAGGAGCCGGATGGCCGACAAGCGGCGATGGCAGCTGTTTGTCAGGTCGCAGTGAAAGGGTTTCGTGCATGGTAGGATATTCAATCTTGCGACCAAAATGAAGTGGTGAAGCAATCGTCCGGGGGGGCGACTTTGCCTCGGCATGCCAATCAACGAAACCAAAAACGCTTGACAACGGCCCCGTCATCGTCAGAATCGCACAAGGCGCCGCTTCCCGGACGTTTGCCACGTGCCCCCCGGGGCCCTCCCACCGTCGGGAAACGACGATCCATCGAAACGCTGTCCCTCCCCGCACTCCACCAATCCGACGTGCCCACCATGAGAAATCTCGCCTCCATCGTGTGTGCCTGCCTTTGCCTCGCCTTTGTCCTTCTTGCAGGCGGCATTTCGCAGGCGGCTGCGCCGAAGTACAACGTGCTGTTCATCATCTCGGACGATCTGACGTATACCGCCGTTTCGTGCTACGGCAACACGGTCTGCAAGACGCCGAACATCGATCGGCTCGCCGAGCGCGGCATGCGATTCACGCGGGCCTATTGCCAGGGCACCTACTGCGGCCCCTCGCGAGCTTCGTTCATGAGCGGCTACTACCCCCACGCCACCGGCACGCTCGGCTACACGAGCCCCCGTCCGCGGATCGGCGATCGGGCAACCTGGGCGCAGCACTTCAAGAACCACGGCTATTACACAGCCCGGGTGAGCAAGGTCTTCCACATGGGAGTGCCCGGCGGAATCGAAGAGGGCACCGACGGGGCCGACGACGCGCTGTCCTGGACCGAACGATTCAACAGCCAGGGGCCCGAATGGAAGGCGCCCGGCGACGGCGAGACCCTGGAAGGCAACCCCGACGGGACGCGGCCGGTAGTCGGAGGCAACACGTTCGTGGTGGTCGAGGCCGACGGCGACGATCTCGTTCACAGCGACGGCAAGACGGCCGCCAAGGCGGTTCAGCTGATCGAAAAGCACAAGGACGAGCCGTTCTGGCTGGGCGTCGGCTTCGTGCGTCCCCACGTGCCGTTCGTTTCCCCGCGGAGGTATCACCTGCCCTACAAGCCGTACGACAAGATGGGGCTGCCCGAGAAGGTTGCCGGCGATTGGGACGACATTCCCAAGCCGGGCATCAACTACAAGACCAGCGTGAACATGAAGATGGACGTTCGCCGGCAGAAGAAGGCCGTCGGCGGCTACTACGCTTCGGTCAGCTTCATGGACGCCCAGGTGGGCAAGGTGCTCGACGCGTTGGAGAAGGCCGGACTCGAGGACCGAACGATCATCGTCTTCACCAGCGACCACGGCTACCATCTCGGCGAGCACGACTTCTGGGCCAAGGTGAGCCTGCGCGACGAATCGGCCGGCGTGCCGCTGATCATCTCGGTGCCGGGCAAGAAGCCGGGCGTCTGCGACTCCCTGGTCGAATTGCTCGATCTCTACCCGACGATCGCAAACCTCTGCGGCCTCGACGCGCCCGACCGGCTCCAGGGCCTCGACATTTCCGCGATGCTCGACGATCCGAACCAGGAGGTTCGCGACGCCGCCTTCAGCGTGGCCCCTATGCGCAAGGGCTTTCTGCTTCGCGAGCACGACCTTGCCTATATCCAATATGGCGAAGATGCCGCCGGCGGCATCGAGTTGTTCGACATGCGAACCGATCCCAAACAATACACCAACCTCGTCGACCACCCGGACTACCGAGACGAGCTCGAACGGTTCCAAGCGAAGATGGCGGCCAAGCTGGCCGCGGTACGAGACAACGATCTGCCGCACCAAGGTCGGGGCAAGGGAAAGCGTTGAGGGGAGGAAGAGAAGGGTTCAGGAAGCAGGGTTCAGGGTTCAGGGTTCAGGGCCCGTGGGTGGCACCGAGCTTTTTTCCGCGGGGCGTCTCCCATTCGATAGATCGCATTCGGAAAAAGCTCGGTGTTGCGTCAGCAACAAGAGGCCTCCGTATCACTCGCGTCCCCTCCTCAACACGCGTCCCGTCGTGAACCGTCCCACTTCTGCGGTCGATAGCAGCATGGTCGCGTGTCGGATGCGGGGCCACCTGGGTGGAGCGGCCCTCTTGAACTTTCCGAACTTCCCCAACTTTCCGCCAATTTATTTTGCCCCCTTTGGCTCATAGGTGGGGCATTCCTTGGCAGAAGCGGGTTAGAGGTGTGTTTCACTGGAGGGGTGATGACTGCAGACAAACAAGTTGTGAAAGAGCGGTCGGGGATGCAATTGGCAACGCGCCATCTTGACTGATTGCTCGGAGTATTTCTACCCCTTTCGTGGCCGCCCCCCGATCGGGTCTTCGGACTAGACGTTGGGCAAGCAACACGCACCGCATTAACTACGTGGTTTCGGTCGAAGGGGCAACGTCTCGGACGTAGCAAACAACTCCTGCTTCCTGACCCCTGATGCCTCGAAAAGCCCGGCTACGGTAGAAGACTCTTCGGCGCGGCCAGCGTTTTTGCTTCCAAGACGTGGAGTAGCCGGGCTGAGTTCTGAACCCTGCTGCCTGAACCCTGCTGCGCTACTCTTCACGGTGCCGCAAGCGGTCGAGTCCGACGGCGGCGATGATGATCAGGCCGACGACGATTCCCTGCACGTAGTTGGGAATTCCGATCAGGTTGCAGCCGTTGCGCAAGACGGCGATGATCAGGGCCCCGACGAGGGAGCCGAGGACGCTGCCTTCGCCGCCGCTGAGCGAACCGCCGCCGATGACCACGGCCGCGATGATGTCGAGTTCCATTCCTGTCGCCGCCGTGGGATCGCCCAGGGTCAGTTCGGCAAACTGCATCACGCTGGCCACGCCGGTCAGGGCGCCGCAAAGGGTGTAGATCCAGATTCGCGTGAGCCAGACACGGACCCCGCAGAGCCGGGCGGTGGCCTCATTGGAGCCCACGGCGAACACGTGGCGTCCGAAGGCCGTGTA
Source organism: Thermoguttaceae bacterium (assembly GCA_963674575.2). GTDB lineage: Bacteria > Planctomycetota > Planctomycetia > Pirellulales > Thermoguttaceae > JAAYAY01. The sequence goes on along the minus strand of CAXXQT010000002.1, from coordinate 1,402,046 downwards.
GCGCAGCATGGCGGCCACGAGCACGGTCAGCCCCAGGAGCAGCCACACGCCCGGGGCGACCGAGTACCAGGCTCCGGGGGTCGGTTCGATGTTCATGGCGCCGTCGAGCCAGGAAGGGCCCGGATCGACGGTCGTCTCCTCGGCCAGCCCCTTGGCGATTCCGCGGAGAATCTGCATCATGCCCAAGGTGACGATGAAGGGGACGATGCGAAAGAGCGACACGATCGTGCCGCTTACCAGTCCGCAGAAGGCGCACACGCCGACGGCCGCCAGGGCCGCGACGAGGGGCAGCAGGAAGCCCGGATCCGCATCGCCGGCGGCGTGCTTGAGCACGAGGCCCGCGGTAACCGTCCCCAGGGCGATCATCGAGCCTACGCTCAGGTCGATGCCGCCGGCGATGATCACGATCGTCATCCCCACGGCCCCGATCCCGATGGTGACGGCGTGGCAGAAGACAGTTTTGGTGTTGTAGAGCGAGTGGAACGCCTCGGGCGCTGCCACAAGGAAGATCACGTAGACGAACGCGAGCCCCAGAAAGGGGCCGAGTGCCGACAAGATGCCCTTCAACCGATCCAACATGCCGTTTATCCGCAAGACGCGTCGTAGTACTGGCCTGCAATAGTAGCCATCACGCTCCGCCGTGATGAGCCCCAGATCCAACGGTAGGCCGTCTATTCTATTCCGTCGAGGCAGCCACTTCCGGTTGAATGAGTGCCTGGATTTCCTCGCTGTCGAGGTTCTCGGGCGTGATGGAGACCACCCGCGTGGGAATCCGCTTCTCAACCGTTTCGCCCTTCAGGACGGCCAGGGCCGCCTTCACGCCTTCGTAGCCCATGCGGAAGGGATCCTGGGCGACGAGGCCGTGGATGGAGCCTTCCCGCATGGCCTGAATGAGGCTGTCGCCCGCGTCGAAGGCCACGAACTTCACCTTGCCGGCCAGTTGAGCCGTCTCCAGGGCCCGAAGCATGCCGAAGGCGACCGGCTCATTGGGGCAGAAGATGCCGTCGACTTCCTTGCCGTACTTGTTCAGGAGGTTCTGGGCGACCTTCATGGCCGAGTCCTTCGTCGTGCCGGCATACTGGTTCGAAGAGAGCACCTTGATGTCCGGATACTTTTGTTTCAACTCCGCTAGAAAGCCGTCCTCCCGCTCATCGTTGCTGGCAGAACCTTCCTGGTAGCGAAGAAGGATCACGTTGCCCTTGCCGCCCATGACTTCGGCCAGGCGCCGGGCCGCCATCCGTCCGCCTTCCGTATTGTCGGTGGCCACAAAACTGCTGGAGGCCTCCGAGTCGAGGGCCGAGTCGATCACCACCACGGGAATCCCGCGTCCCACGGCCTGCTCCACGGGCCGGGCCAGGGCCGAAGCGTCTAAGGGAGAAAGGACGATCGCATCCACTCCGCGACTGATGAAGTTCTGGACGACATCGATCTGACCCTGGCGATCGCCCTCGTTGGACGGTCCTTGCCAGATGATTTCGGCGTCGAATTCCTTGCCGGCGGCTTCCGCCCCGGCGTGGACAGCCTTCCAGAAGGTGAACGTCGTGGCCTTGGGAATGACGGCGATCTGCGGGGTATCAGCGCCCGCGCCGCCAGGGTGATCCGGGCCTCCCGATTGCTTCGCGCATCCAAGAGACAACGAGAAGAGAATAATCGCAGCGGCGACTGGCAAAAAACGCTTGGGCACCGGACCTTCCTTCCTGATTTCTGCGCACACGAACCAACAACGAAACGCGGCATCGATGTTACCCTGCTCGCGCCCGAAATGTCCAGCAGACCCGTTCAAGAAGGCCTGTGGGCGGTATCGGTTTATTGCCACCCCCCAGTTCGGACTGGATTCAACCGATGTCTCTTTCCTGATTTACCCTCTTCGATCGGCTCAAACGGGAATATCGTTTGGCAAGCCGTTGCCAAGCGGCTATGATTGGGCGAGCACACCTTGGATAGACCCCTCAATCCTGCCTTCCCCACCCAAGAACGGCGCCACGAGAGGTTCGATCTCCACAGGAGTTGGGACGACTCCTTTCGACCTTTCCGGTGCTTCATTCCCATAAACCAAGATCCGAATTGACTCGGCGTCTGGTGTTTGCAAGATGGCTCGAATCGGTCGCACATATCGCCGGCGAGGTTCCACTTCCCAAATCCTCCTCGCTACCACCGTGACGACAATCGTGCTTCCCCTGCTGGGCTGGGCCATGCTCGAGAACTGCTGGGGGGGCCCCGACACGGATGGCCCGCTCACGTGCGCGCCGATCCGAGGGACCTTCAAGTCCGAGATCCATCAAAGAGGCACAATCGAGTGCGCCTCGAACGTGGAGGTGAAATGCGACGTGGAGGCTCGCGGCTTCTACTTCACCAATATCCTCGAGGCTGTTCCGGAAGGCACGCACGTGGAGAAGGGCGACTTCCTGATTCAGCTTGACTCAAGTCCTCTGGAAGAACTTCTGGTCAAGCAAAAGATCCGTTGCGTCCAGTACGAGGCGGCCCTGATCCGAGCAGAAGCCTGGTTGGAATCCTGCCGCTTCAATCTCAACGAATACGTCAACGGACTGCTGCCCCAGAGCCACCAGAACTTGAGCGATGCGGTCGTGCGGGCGGAGGAGAAGTTTCGCCAGGCCGCCCAGACGCACCGCCTGAGCCAGACGATGTATCGCCAGGGATTCGTCACTCAGATCTCCCTGGAAGCCGATGCCTATGCCCTGGAGCGAGCCCGGGTCGATCTGGAAACCGCGAGGATGAAACTCGAGGTTCTCGACAAATACAAGAGCCGGAAGCGCCGCAGCACGCTTGAAAGTTCGCTGGCGGTTGCCCAGGCCAACGTTCGCTGGCGACGTCACGTCTACGATCTGCAACTCAAGGAGCTGGAAAACCTCCACGAGCAGATCGAGAATTGCACGATCAAAGCGCCGTCGGCCGGCCAGGTCGTCCACGCCAACATCTTCCACAACGGGCACAGCCACCTGATCGAACCGGGGGCCTTCGTCTGGCGCAGGCGGGTCCTGATGAAGCTTCCCAACTCGGACAAGATGCACATCATGGCCCATATTCCCGAGGCCAAGGTGGCCCAGGTCCACAAGGGCCAGAAGGTCCGCATCTGTTGCGAGGCCTTTCCCGACGTCGAATTCAGCGGGACGGTGGAACTGGTGGACGAGTTTCCCTCGGAGACTCCCTGGTGGGGTCCCCAAATGAAATGCTATGAAACCACGATCGCCATCGATAGCGACAGCCTCCAGTCCGCTCCCGTCGACCTCCGCCCGGGCCTGACCGCCGATCTCGTCATCGAGGTGGGGGAAAAGCCGGACCAACTCATGGTGCCCTTCCAGGCGGTTCTCAAGCACGGACCGCGCACGTACTGTCTGACCAAGGATCGTCGTGGCTTCCACGCCCACGAGGTAGAGACGGGAGTCTCGAACGGGAAGTTCGTGGTGATTCGGGAGGGAATCGAGGAAGGCTGCCCGCTCGTGCTCGGCGCAGCGAAGTACCGTAAAGAAGTCGATCTGCCCAAGCTGAAGGGCGCCCCAAGCGACGTCGAAGGGTAGTGCTCTGTGAGGAATCAGACTTGCGGTGGCGGATTGTTGGAGTCCAGGCTTTAGCCTGCAAAACACAGCCTAAAGGCTGGACACCAACGGGCTCGACACCAACGGAGGGCTGACAGCCCGTTGAATAACTCGATTGCCCACCATTAGAACACCGGCAGCAGGTCAAACGGGCCCTGAATTGGCCACGTTTGCTCCGCTTCAAGGTCCCGCTCGGCGAGCGGCGACCTACTTGTTCAACGGGCTGCTAACCGGGCGTGTCGAGGTACGGGTCCTGGCCCATCTGACGCTGCATCTTCTTGCGTTGCTTCTCGAAGTACATGAGTCCCTTACGGTCGCGGAAGTGTTTCTTCTCGACCTTGTGCTGCGCCTTCTTGAAAAGCCGTTCCAGCTTGTCGAAGCCGCTTTCGTTCTCGTTCCCAAGGTCTTCAAGCTTGTGGCCCTTCTTGGGGCCCAATCCGGCCAGCAACAGTTCGTCGTCCAGCGCCAGGTACTGGCGGTACGTTCCCGGGTCACCCTGGCGTCCGCAGCGTCCGATGAGCTGGCGGTCGATGCGGGCCGAGTCGTGCATCTCCGTGCAGATGACGTGGAGTCCGCCCAGTTCCTTGACGCCTTCTCCGAGCTTGATGTCGGTTCCGCGACCGGCCATATTGGTCGACACGGTCACTTTTCCCAGTTGCCCGGCGTCGGCCACGATGTCGGCTTCGATCTCCACATGGTGGGCGTTGAGGATTTTGTGTTCGATTCCTCGCTCGCTCAGCATTTTCGCGATGATCTCCGACTTGTCGATGGATCGGGTGCCGATGAGCACGGGTCGGCCCGTCGCGTGGACTTCGCAGATCTCGTCGACGATGGCCTGCCACTTCCGCTGCTCGTAGCCGAAAACCTTCGACGGAAGCGCTTGGCGGATGACGGGACGGTTCGTGGGGACGGGAACGACGTGGCAACGGTAGATCTTTCGCATCTCCCTCGCCGAAGACGCCGCCGTTCCGGTCATCCCTCCCAGGTGATTGAAGCGGAGGAAGAAGTCCTGCACAGTCACTCGCGCCGCCTGGCCCGTGGCCACGGTCACTTCCACTCCTTGCTTGGCCTCGACGGCCTGGTGGATCCCGTCGCGCCACTTGCGGCCTTCCGACATACGTCCGGTGAATTCATCGACGATCACGATCTCGCCTTCCACAACCACGTACTGGCGGTCGTGGTGGAACTCGCGATCCACCTTGATCGCCCGCTCCACGTATTGGTAGATGTGGAACATACCCACCTGGTCCATCTCGGGAGGCTTGGGCAACATGCGGGCCTTTTTGCGCCCGTCGCGCGTCAACTCCGCCGATTTCTTGTCGTAGTCGTATTCGAAATCTTCGTCCTCAATGAACTCCTTGACGATGTCGGCTGCCCAGCGATAGCACTCGACCTCGAGTTCCTGCTCTTCCGTGGGCATGGCGCTGATGATCAACGGCGTCCGAGCTTCGTCGATCAGGATGCTGTCCGCCTCGTCGACCAGGGCGAAGTACGGCTCTCTCTGAACCGGTTCCTCATTGCTGCCGCCTCGTTGATCGGTCATCATCCCGCCGATCAGGTCGTGCTGGCCTTCCTGGATCCGACGCAGCAACAGGCGATCCCGCAGGAAGTCGAAGCCGAATTCCTTCGCGGTCCCGTAGGTCACGTCACACGCGTAGGCCTTGCGCCGCTCCGGTTGGGGCTGCTGAGTCTGAATCACACCGATGGTGAGGCCCAAGGCTCGGTAGATCGGAGCCATCCACTCGGCGTCACGTTTGGCGAGGTAGTCGTTCACGGTGGCCAGGTTGCAGCCCTTGCCCGCCAGGGCGTAGAGATACATGGGAAGGGTGGCCGTCAGCGTCTTCCCTTCGCCCGTCTGCATCTCGACGATTGACTGGTTGAACATGGCGATCCCGCCGAGCAACTGCACGTCGAAATGGCGCATGTTGAGCGTGCGGCGACCCGCTTCGCGGACCAGGGCGTAGGCTTCCGGGAGCAGTTTGGCCAGGGGCTCGCCGCTGCGAGCACGATACCGCAGGGAGAGACTCTCCTTCTTCAACTCATGGTCCGTCAGCTTCTGGTAAGCCGGTTCGTAGGAAGCGATCTTCGGCAGCGATTGGGCCCAGTGGACGAGTCGTCCACGATGCGTTACCGGGGCCATCGATTCGATCCTGCCGATCAGTCCACCTGAAATCCTGCGAACGTCGAAGTTCTGGTCTGCCATGAGTTGTCGGAGGGTGTGAGGGATTCTGAAGTGGCCCGCGGGAACACGTCGTCTCGATCAGGTTGCGTCCCCATTCCCGTCGCCACGATCCAGGCGAGCCGGAAGTCAAACATCAACAATGCACTAGACTATTATAAGCCCACTCCGCGTTTTCGCACCGGAGGCAACGCCACTCGTCGGCCACAAACCTGGGCCGGGCCGCCATTTGTCGTCCCAGTCGGCGCATCCGCGCCGTCCAACAAGGTCCGACGGCTTGCACGTCTCCGCCCAGCCCGCCATAATCCACCTATCTGGGATAAAACACACAAGCTGTCGCCGCTGTGGCAAAATGCGCAACTGTGAAGGAGAAGAGAATGCGTTTTTGGTCCCTCGGAAGCGTCGCCCTCGTCATTCTGGGCACAACTATCGCCAAGGGCGCCGAGCCCGTGAAGCCGGAGATGATGTTTTCCGATACCTCTCGGCGAGGTCAGCCGATGGCCAAAGATCCCGCGGTTGTGCGGTTTAACGACGCCTACTGGATGTACTTCTCCCTCCCCCCCTACGCGGACCGCTCCAAGGGCGCCGGCTGGTCGGCCGGAATCGCCCGCAGCACGGACTTGATCCACTGGGAAAAGGTGGGGGAAATCGTCGGCAAGCCGGGAAGCCCCGAAGCCAAGGGCCTTGCCGCTCCTGAGGCCATTGTGCTCAACGGAAAGGTCCACCTCTTCTATCAAAGCTACGGCAACGGTCCAAAAAACGCCATCTGCCACGCCGTTTCCGACGACGGCATCCACTTCAAACGCAACGCGAGCAACCCGATCTTCAGCCCAACGGGCGAGTGGACCGTCGGACGCGCTATCGACGCGGAGGCCTTTCCTGTGAACGGAAAGCTCATGCTCTACTTTGCCACCCGCGATCCCGACATGAAGATCCAAATGATCGGAGTGGCGTCTGCGGACCTGGACAGTGACTTCGGGCGGGACGCCTGGACGCAACTTGTGGACGGTCCGATTCTCAAGCCGGAGTTGCCGTGGGAGCAGGAGTGCATCGAAGCCGCCACCCTCTGCCGCCACGACGGGCTTCTCTACATGTTCTACGCCGGCGCCTACAACAACAAGCCCCAACAGATCGGCGTGGCGGTCAGTCGCGACGGCGTCTCCTGGACGCGAATGTCGGACGAACCTCTTCTTCCCAATGGATCGCCCGACGAGTGGAACCACTCCGAATCGGGACACCCGGGGGTGTTCGTCGACGAAGACGGCAAAGGCTACCTCTTCTTCCAGGGAAACAACGACCGTGGGAAGACCTGGTTCCTTTCCAAGATGGCCCTTCACTTCGACGGCCCACTGCCTTACCTGGTTCGCCCTCGCGACGGGAAGGAGTTCCGTCTTCAAAATCCCCGCCTGCCGGAGTGAGAAATGACCCAGAAATAACTCTGGCATTTCGAATTACGGGGGCGATTGCGCTGAACAGGAGTCAACGGAGAGAACAGAGTGGAGAAACTCTGTGTTCTCCGTGCCCTCTGTGGTTGCCTCTTTTCTCAACCTCGGCTTGGGTCAATCGTCCTGTCCAACCGTGAGGTGAAGCAGTCGCAAGGCCGATCCGCCGGAACTTCGCGACGGCACCGGGGTTTATTCCAGCGTGGAGCGCCTTGCCCCTTTTCCCGGTGGATGCGTGAAAGGGGCTCCTTGACGGCGCCCGCGATCCACCTGAGGGGGCATTGCCCCTGTCACAAGAAAAGAACCTGGCGGACCGAGGAGTCGAGCATGGCTTCCACCCCACCGTTCGTCGCGGTGGGACAGCGTGTCTCTCGGAGCCACTAACGGACCAGTGGTTGCGTTGACCATTGGGCGTGGAATGTTACCACGTTTGGTTAGGGCTTGACGGGACGTGTCGGCACGCAGTCTCGCACCCGACCGTCCCTCCATGCTCGGCCCGCGGCCGCCAGGCATTCTTCACATCAGCCTTCGACCTCCAGCCTACAGTCTCCGGCCTACAGCCTCCCCATCACACATCACACAACGAGACCGCCTCGCGCAGGCCCGTCGCGGGATCTCGTGTGGGGATGAACTCCTGGGCCACGTAGCCCTTGTAGCCCGTCTCGACGATGGTCCGCATGATGGGCGGGTAGTTGATTTCCTGGTTGTCGTCGAGCTCGTTGCGACCGGGATTGCCGGCCGTGTGGTAGTGCCCGATGTAGTCGGCGTTCTCCTTGATGCGGGTGATGATGTCGCCCTGCATGATCTGAATGTGATAGATGTCGAAGAGGATCTTCAACCGATCCGAGCCGACCCGCTTGCAGGCCTCCACGCACCACTCCACGGAATCGCCCATGTAGTCGGGATGCCCCTTCATCTCCACGTCCACGCGGCTGTTAAGCACCTCCATGATCAGGTTGATCTTTTTGTCCTCGGCGTGGCCGATGACCTTCTTGAGGCCCTTCACCGTGTTCTCCAGTCCCACGTCGTCGGGAATGCCGTGCCGAAAACCGGGGAAGCAGATCACGTTGGGGAAGCCGGCGGCAGCGCAATCGTCGATGGCTTTGGTCGTTTTCTCGATGCACATATCCCAGTTGGCCGGGTCGTTGAAGCCGTGAACGAATCCGTGGCTGTTGGCCAGGGCGCAAACGAGGCCATACTTCTTGAGAATAGGCCATTCCGGCGGATCGATCAATTCGACCGACTTGATGCCGAGTTTCACGGCGAGCTGGCACAGTTCTTCCAGCGACATGGGCTTCACCGAGCAATCGCCGGTGAAACACCAACCGCACACCGACTGGGTGATTCGTCCGTTGACCACGGCCGGACCTTCGGCACTCACCCGGCGTCGCCGCCGGAGCATTTGGCCGGAAGCGACTTGGGCCATGCCGGCCGCCGCGGCAGCCACCGAGCCGGCCGCGCCGGCCAGCATGTTTCGACGAGAAAGACGCATAAGGAAATCTCCTGGTTGAGGATGGCATGAATTCAGAAAGTAAAAAGGACGCGACTTTCGAGAGCTGCAGACTCCCTGAAATACTCGACTAAGGCTGGAGACTGAAGACTGTAGGCTGTAGGTTTCTGATGCGAGGCCGATTGGGGTGGAAAACCGACTTCGATGCGTTGAAATCCCTTGTTCTGCAGTCCTTCAGCCTTCGGCCTTCAGTCTTCAGCCTTGTCCTTGCCAATACCGTTTTAGCCTACTCCCAGGCCCATTCCAAAGCAAGCTGCCGCCTCCCTACTTCTTCCGCGGGAGCCCGATATTCGTTCCGAAGAGCGTCTCCGGCCACGAAAAGGTCTTGCTGTACTCCAGCATCTCCTGGACAACCTCCGGATGCTCCCCGGCCACGTTGTTCTTCTCGCCAATGTCCACGCTCAGGTCGTAGAGTTCCACCTCTCCCGATCCGCGATCGTCCACGTAGCCGTAGAACAGCTTCCGATCCGGAAGAACCAACTTCCATTTGCCCTTGCGCACGCCGTGCATCTCGTTCTTGCAGAAGTAGAAATAGTCTTCCCGGGCGCCCTCTCCGCCGAGCAGGAGCTTCGTTTGATCCACGCCGTCGATGATCCGGTCGCCGGGCACGTCGTAGCCGCCGAGCGTGGCGAAGGTGGGCAGGAAGTCGATCGTGGCAAAGGTTGCGTCGCTCACGCGTCCGGCGGGCACGTGCCCGGGCCACCTCACCACGCACGGAACCCGAAGGCCTCCCTCGTAGGTTGAGCCCTTGCCTTCGCGAAGGGGCCCCGAAGACCCCCAGGCGATCGCTCCGTGATGCCGTTTTCGCAGCCCTTCCTGCATGTTGTTCCAGGGCCCGTTGTCGGTGGTGAAGATCACGATGGTCTTCTCGCTCAATCCCAGTTCGTCGAGCGCGTCGAGGAGGCGTCCCGTGTGGAAATCGATTTCTTCCACGGCGTCCGCATACAGGCCGCCCTTCGACTTGCCCTTGAAGTCGGGCGAGGCGTCGATGATCGAATGGACCATGTTGTGGGCCAGATAGAGGAGAAACGGCTTGTCCCGATTCGCTGTCAGGAACTCGATTGCCTTGTCGGTGTGACTTCGCGTCAGGCTCCCCATGTCGTCGATGCGAGGTCCCTGCTCGTTGTTCTCGTACAACACGACACGGCCGTTGTCGTTGGCGCCCAGCGTCCCCCGGAAGTAGTCGAAGCCCTGCGCGTTGGGCATCCGCTCCGGAATGGGAGCCCGATTGGAGACGTCCCACTTGCCGAGGCAGGCCGTCGTGTAGCCTGCCTTCTGGAGCAGTTCGCCGATGGTGATTTCGCTGGCCGGCATGGACCAACCGCCGCTCCGAACGGGATAGCGTCCCGTGAGCAGGGCCGAACGCGATGGCCCGCAGACCACCTGGGCATAGAACGACGTGAATCGCGTGCCCTCTTCGGCCAACTTGTCGATCCGCGGCGTGCGGATGATCTCCGAACCGAAACAGCTCAGGTCTCCGTATCCCTGGTCATCCGTGAAGATGATGAGGAAGTTCGGGCGGTCCGCGGCGTGGCACACGCTTGGGGCGAACTTTGGTCCCAGGACCACCATTGCAAGGAATGCAGAGAGAACAAATGCAGTTCGGTTCGACATGGCTCTACCTCAGTGCTCGGGCAACGACTCCCCCCGCCGCGTCGCGGGAAAGCCGCCATTGTAGTCAGCCCGGCCCTGCTTCCGCAAACGCCCCTCTCGGATGACGCGAAGGGAACAGTCCCATTTTCGCGGCGAAAACGCGTGTTGGCGGCACGACGTCCACTGCGCGGCGAAAATCGGGACAGCCCCCCCGTGAACGGCAAACGAACGAGCTGCGCGGCTGTATTTCCTGTTTCTCCGGAGATACAATGCAGCCCCGGACAGTCCCACGTCTACCCCCGGATCCCTGGGAGCCTCACATGCCTTCCTTCATGTTTCGAAAGCGGTTGCTTGTCCTTCTTGCGCTAGTCGCGATCTTCACGCTGGGTCCCCGGGTCAAGGCTGAGAACGTGCCTTCGCCGTCGCGTCCCAACATCCTGTTCTGCATGGCGGACGACTGGAGTTGGCCCCATGCGGGTGTGTACGGCGACCAGGTCGTGCAGACTCCGGCCTTCGATCGTCTCGCTCGGGAAGGGGTGTTGTTCGAGAACGCTTTCGTCACCGCCCCCTCCTGCACACCTTGCCGTAATGCCGTGCTCACGGGGCAGTGGCATTGGCGGTTGGGCGAAGGCGGCAACCTCTGGAGTACGCTCCATCCCAAGCACCCCGTGTATCCGGTCCTGCTGGAAGAGGCGGGCTACTTCGTCGGCCACTGGCGCAAGGCCTGGGGGCCCGGCGATTGGAAAGCCCTGGGACGGGATCGCGACCCGGCCGGCCGCACCTTCAAAAACTTTCCGGCCTTCTTGAAAGCCCGACCGAAGAACCAGCCCTTCTGCTTCTGGGTGGGCAGCAGCGATCCCCACCGGCCCTACGTGTGGCAGAGCGGTGCGAAGAGCGGCATTGACATCAACCGCGTTCAGGTTCCCGCCGACCTTCCCGATGTCGAAACTGTTCGCAACGACGTGGCCGACTACTACTTTGAAGTGCAGCGATTCGACCGCGACGTGGCGGCCGCATTGAAACTCCTGGAAGAGACTGGCGAACTCGACAACACGATCGTGGTCATGTCGGGCGACAACGGCATGCCCTTCCCCCGGCACAAATGCCAGCTCTACGATTCGGGCGTCCACGCGCCGCTGGCCGTTCGCTGGGGAGCGAAAGTTCCCGGCAATCGCCGCGTGACGGACTTCGTCTCCCTGGCCGACCTCGCCCCCACCTTCCTCGAAGTGGCAGGGGCCGCGATTCCCGAACAGATGACCGGTCGTTCGATCCTGAATGTGCTCCTCTCCGATCAGGCCGGACGGGTCGATCCAACCCGCGACCACGTCCTCACCGGACGGGAACGCCACGGGCAGTCGCAGGAAGCGCCCTGTTCGGGAGGCTATCCCATGCGGGCACTCCGCACCGACGACTTCCTCTACATTCGCAACTTCGCCCCCGACCGCTGGCCCGGCGGCTGCCCCGACGCCGAGAAGGCCTTTGCCAAGAACGCCTACGGCGACTGCGACGGAAGCCCCACCAAGACCTTCGTCCTGGAACATCGCGACGATCCGGAGTTCTCCGTGTTCTACCGGCTCGCCTTCGCCAAACGCCCGGCGGAAGAGCTCTACGATCTAAAGAAAGACCCAAACCAGTTGACGAACGTGGCGGGCCAACCGGAGTACGCCGACGTTCAGAAAGACCTTTGGAAACGACTCGAAGAAGAACTGAAAGCCACCGAAGACCCTCGCGTGGTCGGCGGCGGCGAGGCCTTCGACGAGTATCCCTATCGCCATCCAAAGCGGAAACGTTGATCCCGGGGGACAGTCCCCTTCACATCATCGAGCGGCAAACTGGAGGACCAGGATTATGTGCCAGCACTGCATGAATCGCAGGGAGTTCAACGCGATCACCACGGCCGGCGTGGCTGCGGGCGTGCTGGGGGCCGCTTCCACGGTTCGAGCGGACCTGCCCCAGGTTGCCCCCTGGGATCCGGACATGCCCTTCAGCACGCAGGACCAGCCGCTGCGCGTTCAGCCGATCCTTGCCCATGCCAACCAGGCTCCACGGGAAAAGGCCTCCTGGCGATCCTGGGGCGAGGTGGTCAACGAAGCGGCGGCCGCCGAGGAAATGAAACGGATCGCCGCCGAACTGAAAGCCCTCGACGCCAAGGCGGAGTTCTCCCTCGAAATACTCCCGACGATCAAGGTCACCAGCGAAGAACAGGCGGCCGCGGCCCAGGAGGGCGACTTCGACGTGGTGCTCCTCTACGCCGCCTCGAATGCCCGACTGTTCAAGCCCTGCTGCGCGGCAGATCCGACGCGCGACACGATCGTCTTCGTCCGTCATCGCACAGGGCCCACCTACTACGGCTACGAATGCCTGGGCACGCGATTCTTCCCGGTTCCGTCGCCCGAGTTGTGGGAAAAGAACAGCGCCGGCGACCATGGCCCGGTCACCCTCGACGACGTGGTGGTCGACGACTACAACGACGTCCTCTGGCGGTTGCGGGCCCTCTACGGGCTGAAGAACTTCGTCGGCCAACGGATCCTCGCCCTGGGCGGGCCCCAAGGCAAATACGATCCCAGCGCCCCGCAGGTTGCCCGAGATCGCTATCGGCTCGATATCGTCGACGTGTCCTACGACGATTTCGCCGCCCGGCTCAAGGCGGTTCAGGCCGATCCCGGCCTTCAGCGGCAGTGTGCCGCCTGGACCGATCGCTACCTGGCCATGCCCCAGACGAAACTCGAAACGAAAAAGCCATTCGTCCACGACGCCTTTGCCGTCTACATCGTCTTCAAGCAATGGTTGCACGAACACGGCGTCTCGGCCATCACGATCAATTCCTGCATGGGCACGATCATTCCCATGTCGAACACGACCGCCTGCATGCCCCTGAGCTGGCTCAATGACGAAGGTGCGATCGCGTTTTGCGAATCGGATTTCGTCATCATTCCCGCAGGCGTCCTGCTTCGCTATCTGGCAGGCAAGCCGGTCTTCATGCACAACTCCACCTTCCCTCACAAGGCCGTGGTGACCTGCGCCCACTGCACGGCCCCGCGCCGCATGAACGGCCATCGCTACGAACCCGTGAGGGTCATGACCCACTATGAATCCGACTTCGGGGCCGCCCCGAAAATCGACATGCCCATCGACCAGCCGGTTTGCGCGATCAGCCCGGAATACGCCACGGGCCGCTGGGTCGGCATCAAGGGCCTCGTTCGCGACAACCCCAATTTCGCGATCTGCCGCAGCCAGCAGGACGTCGAGATCCTCGGCGATTGGAAACGTCTCATCGCCGAGACCCGCGACTCCCACTGGATGATGGTCTATGGCGACTACCTTCGCGAAGCCGGATACGCCGCAAGAAAGATCGGCCTCACGTGGGACAACGTCTCGGACGCCGAAGCGTGACTTGCCTTCACCCTGCCGGTTCGTCAGACTATGCGGTAGTCCCAAACTCTCCACCGTTTGAACAGGAGCCGAGTCATGCCTGCGAAGACCCGCCGAAGTTTCCTCAAGGCGTCTGCCACGATCACCGGGGCCGCCGCAATCGGAGCGCCCGCCCTTGCGAAAAACCGCCTGAGTGCGAACGACCGGATTCGCGTGGGCCTGCTCGGGCTGGGCGGGCGAATGCGTGCCCACGTGGCAGCGCTGGTCCAAATGGAAAAAGACAACGTCGAAATCGTCGCCGTGTGCGACTGTGACGAAAGCAAGCGAAACTCGGCCGACAAACTCTACCCCGGCCTGAAAGACAAGAAGCTGACCGCCTTTGCGGAGATGCGGAAGATGTTCGACGACAAGTCGATCGACGTGGTCAGCAACGCCCTCGGAGATCGCTGGCATGCCCTCTCGACTATTTGGGCGTGCCAGGCAGGTAAGGACATCTACACGGAGAAGCCCGGAACGCACAACCTGTTCGAAGGCCGGCAGATGGTGGCCGCCGCCCGCAAGCACGACTGCATGGTCCAGCACGGCACGCAGAATCGTTCGAGCCCCAACGTCATGGAGGGGATCGAGCAGCTCAAGAAAGGCGTGATCGGCGACGTCTACGCCGCTCGCGGCATCGACTACAAGATCCGCGGCAACCTGGGTCGGATCACCCCGAAGCCGGTTCCCAAAGGGCTTGACTGGGATCAGTGGCTGGGCCCCAAGCCGATGCACGAGTACAGCGAGTTCTGGCACCGCCGCTGGTATTGGAACCTCGAACTGGCCAGCGGGTGCTTTGCGAATCAGGCCGTCCACGAGTTGGACATCCTTCGCTGGGGCCTGGGCCTGACGGAGCATCCCACGGAAGTGAACGCCCTGGGCGGCAAATTCGTCCACGAAGACGATCGCACCAGCCCGACCCATGTGGCGATCAGCTACCGCTTCGCCGACGCCAAGCCCATGCTCACCTACGAGCATCGATCCTGGTACACGAACTCGGAAGCCGGTTTTCGCGACAAGTACCCCTTCGTGCAACCCAACTTCCCCGTGGGGACCATGTTCTTCGGTTCGGAAGGCTACCTGATCATCCCCGACTACAGCAGCTACTACACCTTCCTCGGCCCCGGCGGCGAGCCCGGCCCCAGCAAGGCGGCCGAAGGGCACCCCATGGAAGACCTTCCCCATTTCCAGAACTGGATCGAAGCCGTCCGCAACCGCGACCACACCATCCTCCGAGCCGACATCGCCGAAGGCCACAAGTCCCAGACCCTGTGCCTGCTCGCTCGAACGTCCTACCAGGTCGGTCGCCCGATCCGTTTCGACCCCGCCACCGAGAAGATCCTCGGCGACGACGAAGCCGACGCCATGCTCAACAGCCCCGAGTATCGCGAACCGTACGTCGTACCCAAAGACGTGTGAGTTTCATCTCCCGCTGACATTGAAGAACCGGGCCGGGGTTGACGCCCTTGCCCCGACATATACCCCCATTTCCCAAACGAACCTGCTGTATGACTCGCTTTTTATTGATTGCCTCCCTCTCCCTCGTCTGTCTTGCTCCACTCATGGAGGTTCGCGCCGACGATCAGCCTGTGCCCCAGTTGATCACTCCCACCTCGAATGAGCGAACCGGCTTCCAGGAAGCCGCCCCCTACTTCGCCCCTTCGGACCTGCGAACCGACTTCGTCATGGCTTACGGTGTTGATCCGAGCCTGGCCGAACGGCTTGCGCGATGGGGCGAGGCCGGCTACCGGCTCCATGTGATGACCGGTGTGTCGTGGGGCAACTACCAGGACTACCTGGACGGCAAGACGGACGGGAGGAAGCATTGGGACGAGTCGCAGACCGAGGCCAACGGTTCTCCGATCATGCACGGGCCGACCGTGCCCTACATGGTGCCCGCCGTTTCCTTCAGCCGCTATCTGGAAGAAGGCGTGCGCCGGGCAATCGACGCCGGAGCGATTGCCGTTCATCTCGAAGAACCCGAGTTCTGGGCCCGGGCCGGGTTCAGTGAGGCCTTCAAGCGGGAGTGGCAGATCTACTACGGCGAGCCCTGGCAGCGACCCGATTCCAGCGTTGACGCTCAGTATCGGGCCGGCAAGCTGAAATACTATCTCTACCGGCGCACCCTTGACCGGTTGTGTTCCTCCATGAAGGAATACGCCCTCGCCCGCCACGGCCGGTTGGTGCGCTTCTACGTGCCCACGCACAGCCTTCTGAACTATACCCAGTGGTCGATCGTCAGCCCCGAATCGTCCCTGCTGGACCTTCCCGGCGTCGACGGCTACATCGCCCAGGTGTGGACCGGCACGGCGCGGACTCCCAATACTTATCAAGGGCGAACGGCCGAGCGGACCTTCGAGACGGCCTATCTCGAATACGGCATCATGCAGGAACTGGTCCGCGGCACGAACCGGCGGATGTGGTTCCTCCACGATCCGATCGAAGACAACCCGCGCCACGATTGGCAAGACTATCGCGAGAACTACATTGGCACGCTGGTGGCCTCCTTGCTCCATCCCTACGTGGACCGATACGAAGTGGCGCCGTGGCCGCGTCGCGTCTTCTCCGGACGCTACCCGCACGGCAGTCCCGAGGCCCAGGAGATCCCCGCCGACTACGCGACGACCCTGGCCGTCGTGTTCAACCAGTTGCGCGACATGCAGCAGGACGACATCGACCTGGGCGACGGCGCAGAGGGGATTGACGCTGGGGGGCTCGGCGTTTTCCTGGCCGACTCGGCCATGTTCCAGCGAGCCGAGCCAGCCTTCAGCACCGGTGTGGCTGAGGACAAGAACGATCCGACACGGGCAACTCGCGAGGAGGTGCGCAGGCTGAGCGGCTTCTACGGGCTGTCTCTCCCGCTGCTCAAGCACGGCGTGCCGGTCCGGCCTGTCCAGTTGGACAACGTGGCCCGCTTCCCCGGCTATCTCGATTCCTATCGGGTCCTTGCCCTGAGCTACGAGTTCATGAAACCCCATCAACCGGGGATCCACCTGGCCCTGGCCCAATGGGTCCGGCAGGGAGGCACGCTCGTTTATGTCGGGGCCGACACGGATCCGTTCCACCAGGCCCGCGACTGGTGGAACCAGTGTCCAAAGCCTTACGCCAGTCCGGCCGAACACCTCTTTGAGAGCCTTGGGCTGACTCGCCAGCCCGAACCTGGAATGCACGATTGCGGCAAGGGGCACGTTCTCATCGAGCGTTGCCACCCGGCCTTCTTCACCCGCTCGCCCGAGAATGCCGACCGCTGGTGCAGCCTGGTCCACCAAGCCTGCGAGGCCGCTGGCCGGGAGTATCGGGAACACAACTACCTTCGCCTCCGCCGAGGCCCCTACGTGATTGCCAGTGCCCTCGACGAATCGGTCGACGATCAGCCGCTGCGCCTCGACGGGCATTTTGTCGACCTGCTCGATCCGGAACTGGCCGTTCGCCGCGACGTCCTCCTCCCGCCTGGCAAGCAGACGTGGCTTCTCGACCTGGATCGCGCCCGCGGCTCGCTGCCCTTGTTGCTGGCCGCGGCCGGACGCGTCGACTCCTGGGACGTGACCGACGGCCAACTGCAGTACACGATCTCGTCGCCCGAAGGAATCGTCGCCAGCACGCGAATCCTGCTCAAGGCGGCTCCCCTGTCCGTTTTCGTCGACGGCAGCCCGTGCCAGGATGTCACCTGGGACGGCGGATCACACACCGTCCTGATACGCCACCCGGGCCATCCGACGCCGGTCACCGTTCGCCTGGTTCTTCCCGGAGAAGGTCCTGTTTCAACCGGCAAGGCAGACAAGTCATGAGATCCGCCATCGTTTTCCTTCTCGGTCTCTTCCTGATGGCGGCGTCGGCCTTCGCGCAACCGCCCGAACCGCGATCCACGCGAATCGACGGTTACCACGAATTCAATTACGGCCAGGTCGATCGCGGCGTCGAACAATGGACGCAGGCAATCCGGGTCTCGCAGCCGGAGTTGCGTTCGGAAGTCCGCGGCGACGTGACGATCAAGTTTGAAGCCCCCGGAATGACGCATGCCAGCGCCTTCTGCTGGCGTCAGGCAGAACAACCCGATTCGTGGGGCGAGGATGTGAACCTGACGCCGGGCGGAATTACCCTCGATGGTCATGGCAAGGGCTCCTTCGTCTTCCCTGCCGAACGGTTCCCCCATGGTCCGGTCAATGTGCGCATCTACGCGCACAACGAGAAAAACCGCAAAGACATCTTCGAACTCCAGTTGTTCAATCTTGGTGGCGTCGTCTGGAAGCAGGGAATACCCGATCACGAGCCCCCGGCTGCCAAGGGGCTGCGGTTGATCTATGCCGACGATTTCGACGGTCCTCTTTCCATCTCCAACGATGGACGTGACGCAACCTACATGGCCCACAAGCCGGGAGGCGGCGACTTCAGCGGCTGGCCCTTTTCCAACGTCCTCGGAGATGGAAAACCCTTCGGGCAGAAGGAGACCTGGCTGCGAATCGCCGCCCGCAAGGACGACGAGTCGCCCAAGGGCCGAACCGGTCTGATCGCTTCCGTCAACCGCGACTTCCAGGGCATTTGGGCCAAGCCTCCCTGCTACCTGGAATGCCGCTTCACCGCCCAGTCGGCCATCGGCACCTGGCCCGCCTTCTGGACCCTCGCCTTCGGCGACCAGGGAACCGACGAACTCGACATCATCGAAGCCTACGGCGGCAAGGGGAAGGGCAATCCGAACCACCCCGGCTATTCGATCGTCAGCCACTTCTGGAGCCAATGGAATCTGGACGGCACGGAGAAGAAGAGTTTTAGCGCCCGTGTCCCAATCATGGAGTTGGGCGGGCGATCCTATTGGTCGACCACGTTCCACACCTACGCCGTCTACGTGGGACTCGACGACACGGTCTACTACTTCGACGACATGGAGGTCCTCCGCCATCCCGCCAATATCGTCTCCCGCGAGAATCCCCATTTCTTCATGATCAACCTCGCGATCGCGGGAATAAGCCGCTGGCCGATCGATCTGGAGCGGTATGACAACGGCTCCGACATGTGGGTCGACTACGTTCGTGTCTATGCCAAGGAGCCCGTCGCCCCGGACTACCGCCCGGACCTGGGCCCCAAGCCGCAAATCGCGACCAGCGGGGTCGGCCTGAACTTCTCCGTGGCCGGTGATTCGTCGACGGAACTCTCGGCCAAGGGCATCGCCGGCGCCCCCGGTGTGAGTCAGCGCCATTGGAACAACCTGCCTGGCCCCAACGGCCGAAAGGCCGAACTGGTTGACCATCGCGGCCGCCCTGTTTCTGAAATGACGGCCACCTGGTCCGTTCCCGGCGACGACCAGGCCTGGCGATCGAAGAAAGGACGCGAGTGGGGCTTCCAGCACGACAACCTGACACTCCAGTCGGGCTACATCCAACTCGGCGGCCGGCTCTCCGTTGCCGATGTTCCCTACAAGAAATACGACGTCTATGTCTACCTCGGCGCCGATGACCAGAAAGGCGCCGGCTCGGTCACCATCTCCTCGCTCGCGGGAGGAGTCGACCCCAACGCCACCTACTTCTACCGCCTCGCCTGGCTCGGCGGACGCTTCGCTATTTCGGACGCCACCGATCTGAATTCCGCCAAGACCTCCAACGTCGTCGTCTTTCGAAGCAACACGGCCAAGCAGTTCAGCCTCCAATGGTCAGGAAACCTCGAAGACGGCTGGACCGGGGTCACCGCCGTGCAGGTTGTGGAAAGAAGGTAGGTCGCCGCTCGCCGAGCGGGACCTTACCGTTGGCATTCCATCTCCCGGCATAGTGCCTGCGAAACGACTACCGATAACATATTATCCGACAACAGGGCGTGAGCGGGAATATTGTCGACAAACGAAATTGCACACGCTCTCCCCTTGACAGAAATGGGCTCTCTCTTCGCCTGCCTTCTGCAGCCCCCCAAACGCGATGCCGTTCAGGACACCGACCCCGATAGCGTAGTCAACCCAGAGCGAGTCACCATGCCGGGGAATGACAACTGGCAGGATGCAGGCGACGGGAGAAGACTCGCCCGAGATTGAGCCAGCACGTTGACAGCTTGCCGAAAAGCACATCGGTCGGGGCGACCGCCGCACCTTGCGCGTTGCTTGAAAACGGGTGCCGGATTGCTTGTGGTCAGGCGATGGGCCGAATCATCCCCCCGCTAGAGCATTGCAGACGGTGGTATTCGGGGCAGGATCGTCAAACAAGTCGGCACCTCCTCTTCATCCTCCAAGTGCCTCACTCTGGCGCATCCTTCCTCGACGCGCAGTTGTTCGCAATTCCACGCATCCCTACAATACCAGGTGTCCGGCGGGTGAAATGGTTGTATCAGGGAGCGATCTGACATGCGCACACTCACGAGGTCCTCGGTCATCTGCGTAGGAATGTTCTGCCTGCTTGCCGCGGCGCCGGCCGGGGCGGACCCGGTCGTGATCGTCGAGCAAGGGCAAGCGAAGGCCGTGATCGTAATCGCGGACGATACCTCCTCCATTCGAAGGACTGCCGAGGAACTGCAGTACCACATTGAACGGGCGTCAGGCGCGGAGCTGCCCATCGTGTCCGCATCGAGTCCGGAAGGGCAGGACAGTGCGTCTGCCCGCATTCTAGTCGGATTCGGCCCGGGGATCGACGCGAATGGCTTGTTGCAGGAGGAGTATGTCGTCAAAACAATGGACAATGCCCTCTGCATTGTCGGCGAGCAGAAGTCGCGTGAGCCGATGGCCACGTCGTACGGAGTCTATCACTTTCTCGATCGCGAACTCGGCGTAAGGTGGTTGTGGCCGGGCGACGTTGGCACCTATGTACCTAAGCGCACCACGATCGCCATCGAGCCGCTCGACATCCGCACGCGTCCGGTCCTCGAAAAACGCCATTTGCGCATACACGTCCACAACAGCCACACGGACCAGGCCGCCCCCCCTCTGCTCAACAAAGACGCCTTGCGTTTGCTCGAGAAAGACGCACAGCGATGGCTCGACCACCACATGATGGGCGTACGCAGCAGCTTCGGGTTCGGCCACGCCTTCGGGAAGTGGTGGGACCGCTACCACGAAGCGCATCCCGACTACTTCGCCGTGCCGCCCGCGGGCATTGCCCAACCCTCGCCACATCCCAACCGCGTGAAGCTCTGCGTCAGCAATCCGGCCGTGGCCAACCAGATCATCGAGGAATGGCGAGCGGCTGGACGTCCCGACAACTGGAACGTCTGCCCTAACGACAGCCGGGGCTTCTGCACGTGTGACAAGTGCCGCGCGCTGGACGGGTTCCCCGACCAGTCTCCCAAGCTCGTCTGGAACCGCTACGAAGCGGTGCTGACGGGACGATACTTGGGGCTGTGGAACGGACTGCTTCCCCGCATGCGGGCCGAAAACCCGAAGGCCACGCTATCGTCGTATGCCTACAGCAACTACCGTAAACCGCTCGGGGGCATGCACGTCGAGGAAGGGCTCGTCCTCGGCTTTGTCGACAGCTACCATGCGTATGATCAATGGCAGCAGTGGCACGAGGCCGGCGCAAAGCTGTTTCTGCGGCCAAACTGGTGGCATACCGGCTCCATTGCTCCGGTCAACCCCCTGCATGCCATGGGCGACTACTTCAAGTTCGCCCACGAGCATTCCATGCTCGGCTTTGATTTCGATGCACTCATGGGCTACTGGGCGACTCAAGGCCCATGCTACTACCTCGTCGCCCGGTTGTCGGTGCGGCCGGAGATGACTGTTGATGATGTCATCGACGAATACTGCTCCGCCTTTGGTAATGCCAAGGCTGACATCAGACGTTATCTCCGCTACTGGGAGGACTACACCGCAACGTGTGGATATTCCCTTCCCCCGAGCCAAGAGAAGACTCTCCATCAGAAGACGTGCGAAGAACACGGCCTCGGGACAAGCGGTTCGCGCACGGGGTGGACCACGCTGCCCTATCTATATCCCGATGATGTCCTGGCGCCCGCGTATCAGATCCTCGACGACGCCGCGCATGGAGCTCAGGACGACGACCCAGTGGTACAGGCACGCATCCAGTTTCTACGGGACGGCCTGGTTCACCTCCAGCGCACACGTGACGTGATCGCCCTTGTGTATGGCGTGAACCGTCCGGAAGGGACGAGCCAAGAGGACATCGCCCAGCGTGTCAAGGAACTGCAAGGCCTGCGCGCCGAACTGACCCCCCGCCACGTGGTATGGGGCGAGGTCGCCAACTGGATGGAACTGCGCCGCAAGGTGCGATCCGCGCCTGGACAGAAGGAGTGGAACGACCCGGATGACGAATAGCGTGGCTCCCGGCCAAGAGCAGTGAACTGAATCTCAGCTCTCCGCATCAACCCCACCCACCAGAAGGGAACTCGCAGCGTGCACAGGTGAAGCACACCTCGGAAGCTCTCGGGCTCTCCCGGATTTCGCGGCGAGGCGGAACTGATTACTTGGCGGGATCCAGTAACAGGAGTCGGGGAAATCGACACAGCGAAGAGCCAAAGGCTCAGTGGTAGTTGGCTTCGCCGCCCCTTCTATTTGCTTGATGCACTCAGGCCTATTCCCGCTGAACCGACCTTGGCCTGTGAAACGCCGCCCGGGCTCGTTCGTACCATCCGTGGGGCAGCCTGATCCTGTGGCAGTTGAACTTGGCCACACGATTTGGGGCAGCGTCTCGATCGCTCGATCGAGATGTTCCTCGCTGACCTGGACCGCCGAGACCTCTGGGCCGGCGGTCCCTGACGCGCTGGCCGGTCTCGATCCGGAATCACGAAATCCCAAACTTTCGCCGGCCGACTTGTCTTCGTCATCGATCCCGGGCGCCCGCACGTCCGTGGACATCGAATCGCGCTAACCTGCGAGCCATTAAGAACGACGCGCTCAGGAAGAAGCTCCTGCTCAAATGTACAGAACGCTTAGAAGGCGGGAGAGACATGGAGACATCGCAAGATGTGCCGCCCAAAACACCACCCAATAACCAGAGAAACAATCGTTGAGGGGCGGGGAGAGCACCTGTCTTGTGATTGCCGATTTAGGCTTCGGCCAAGAACACGTGGTCCGTGGAAGCAGAAAAGGGGGCAGTCTCAATGGAGGGTAAGACTCTACCACGGGCGGTGGGTCGTCTTCGGGGCTGCCTTGATCCCCAAATGAACAGGTAGCCCCCCCGGGTGAAAGAAAGTGGGCGCACCAAGATTCGAACTTGGGACCTCATCCTTATCAGGGATGCGCTCTAACCAACTGAGCTATGCGCCCGGGCGGGGTTTCTTTCCGCCGTTGACTTTCTGTAAGCATACCCCGCGAAGGCTGGCTGTAAAGGGGGACCGGGCGACGGTCTCTCTCCTTGCCACTGATCAAGACACCTCCGAGGGGTCTACGGTTCATCGGCAAACTCCTATGCCGAGTCCAGCATAATCCCCCTTCTGACAGGGACACCGGCGGCAACTGCCGATGCCCACCCCTTACAGGTGGCATTTGACGCCTGCAAAGTTTACCTAATCGGCAGAATCGTTGTAATCCGGTCATGTTGTACGCGGCACCGGTCGAAAAAAAGGACTGACCCGCTGTGGCTCCGTCCCCATGCCTGGGCCGGAGTAATCCGCAGCCTAAGGGACGGCGTAACAACGGGTGTCGCTGTTCGCTGGAGCGAACAAACGCCTCTTCGCGGAGCGAAGAGCGACCTTCTGCGACGGTTGTTCCTGCCCCAATACGAGTACGTTGTCGCGAGAGCACACGCACCTCGCGCAAACGCAGAATAACAAGCCTCTGGTACTATCGAGACGAATGTCGACAGGAGTACGCCAATGAGATGTTTGGCAATCTTGGCGCTTTTGGTAATGCTGTCAGCCGGCCGGATACAATCGGCCGAATTGCCGTCTGCCGAGCGAGCGCTCAAGGAACATGTCCCGGTCCATCGAGACGTAGATATCGATCGCCCTTCATCGGAAGAGGCGGCTCAGTGCAAGATCTACCCCAAGCGGGTTGATGGAGCTGGAGCTGTCCTGATCGAGTCGCCCGACGGAGTTCTCCTCCGGGCGTTTGTCGACGCTGACGGCAACGGCTTCGTGGACCAGTGGCGTTACTACAAGGAAGGCCTGGAGGTCTATCGCGACATCGACGCCGATGGAAACAACCGGGCGGACCAATACCGCTGGTTCCATGGAGGCGGAAGCCGCTGGGGCATCGACCGCGATGAGGACGGGACGATCGATTCCTGGAAGTCGATTTCCGCGGAGGAAGTGTCGGCCGAAATCGTGGCGGCCCTGGCGACGAGCGATACCGACCGCTTTCTCCGCGTGGCCCTGACCCCGACAGAACTGAAAGCGCTCGGTCTCGGGGCCGAGAAAACGAAGGCCCTCCAAGAAAAGGTCGCCGGCCTGGAGAAGCAGTTCTCGAGCCTGGCCAGCCGCCAGAAGGCGGTCCAGAAGTCGACAAAGTGGGTGCAGTTCAGCGCCAGCCGTCCGGGGATCGTTCCGGCCGGGACCGGCGGCTCCACCAAGGACCTGCAGGTCTACGAAAACGCGGTTGCCATCACCGAGACAGACGGGCAGCACGGCCAGGTCCAGATAGGAACTCTGGTCAAAGTGGGCGACTCCTGGCGTGCCATCCAGTTGCCGAATCCCCTCGAGAACGGGCAAGAAGAAATCGTTGCATCAGGCGAGTTCTTCAACAAGGCGCCCAGTATCCGACAGCCGCAAATGCCGACCACCGCCCCCAGCGACGCCCTGCAGACCGCGATGTCTGAACTCCAGGAACTCGACGCAAAGGCGGCATCCGAAACCAATCCGAGCCAAAAGACGAAACTCCACGAAGCCCGAGCCGACCTGCTCCAAAGGATCGTGGGAATGTCGACGACCTCGGAAGACAAGGCCATGTGGGTCCGGCAACTGGCCGATACGGTCGGCTTGGCGCTGCAGCTCGGAGAATACGACGACGGAGCCAAGCGACTGGATTTGCTGGTAAAGGCTTTGGGGAAGAGCGGAGAAAAGGACCTCGAGGCCTACGTGGCGTTTCGCAAGATGAGTGCCGAGTATGGTCTGCAGATGCAGCAAGCCGGCAACAACGATTTCGCCGCGATCCAGGAGCAGTGGCTCAAGAACCTGAGCGAGTTCGCGGAGGCCTATCCGGAATCGCCCGACACCGCCGAGGCTGTCCTACAGCTCGCCATGACGCATGAATACAACGGCGACGAGGACCAGGCCAAGGAGAAGTACGACTGGATCGTCAAGCACTTTCCCCAGTCTTCCCAGGCACGCAAGGCGGCTGGAGCCCGAACCCGTCTCGACTCGGTCGGAAACACCCTCGACTTCAGCGGCAAGGCGACGGACGGCAAGACCGTCGACCTGAACGGCTATCGCGGCAACGTCGTGGTGATCCAGTACTGGGCCAGCTGGTGCGAGCCATGCAAGGCCGAGATGTCGGTGCTGAAGGACTTGGCCATTCGCTACGGCAAGAAGGGATTCCAGGTCATCGGGGTGAACCTCGACAGCGAGGCCCAGGCGATGAACTCCTATCTCCAGCAGAACCCCCTGCCCTGGGAACAGATCCACGAGGAGGGCGGACTGGACAGCAAGCCGGCCAACCAGCTGGGCATCCTCACCCTTCCCACGATGATCCTCGTCGACCAGAAGGGGCGAGTGGTAAATCGCAACGTCCAGGTGGCGGAGCTTGATTCAGAACTCCGGAAGCTGATTCGCTGACGGGCGTCGCTCCAAGTTTGATTATCTGCGAGCAGGCACAACCTGGGGGAGAGTTGTGCCTGCTCCTTTTCTTTGGGGGCGTCTCGCTTGGCCTCCGGTATAGCCCGGACTGGGGAGGCCAGGCGATCTCTCGCGCCTCGCTGAAACCGCCAACTTCCGGCAGTCTTCGCTAATTTGCAGCGTGCCTGCACACCCCCTGAAATGGCTTTGTTTTTCGTAAGGTGCTTGATTTCAACGAGTTGCGACTCGCGGTGGTACGACTGCCAATTTCGCTATGATCGGGAACAGCGGCAAAATTGGAAAAAAGCTTCCGGTCCGCACAATCAGAAACCGAAATTTATAGTCAGACGGCAATCTTCCCGTGGTGAGAAGGTTGCGTGTAGGGGGGACGTTTCGGATCGGACAAAATCCGCCGCCTGGGATTTTTCAGGAAGGCGAGTCCGGCCGCCCCGTCCTTTGATGTGTTTTTTGACAGTCCGGAAAACCGACCGACAAGAAGAACTCAATCTCGAGGCCAGAACCGCAAACGGGGCCTCTGAGTCGCGTGGTTCCGGGGGGAAGCAGAAGCAGCTTCAAGTTGCGGGCGTAGATGCATACGCCGCCCGACAAGGGCCACGAAGTCGCTGAAAGAAGGAGGGATGGCATGCGACGTTTGTCTTTCGTACTCACGGTTGCGGCCGCAGTCTTGGTGCTGCCGGCGCTGGCCATGGCTGGCGTACAAGAGGTCGCCAACCAAGTGGCCACCAATCTCAAGCAGAGTGGCCAATTGCAGGGCTACAAGGTTGGTGTGAAGTATCAGGATGGGACGGCATGGCTCCGCGGACGCGTGGCCAGCCACGAACAGATGAATGCGGCGCTTCGAGTCGCATTCCAGACCGAGGGCGTCGAACGGGTCGTCAACAACCTGACGGTTGACCCAACGCTCCAGACCGAGACGGCCACTACCGAGGTGGCGCCCAAGCGAGCGAAGATCAATGTGACGAGCCTGCTCGGCTCTCCCCTTCGCCAGGTACAGGGAGCGATGGCGCCCGAACGCCGTTCGCCCGCACCGTCGGCCGCCTTCCAGCGGACAAACGCGACGAGCGTTGCCACCAAGACGAGCCAGAGGCTTCAGGAAGCCTCGCCCGTGGCGACCACATTCGACGCCGCGCCGGTCCAGCCGGTGACCGCCCTTGCTGTGCCCCAGCAAGAGCCGCAGCCCGCCCTGGTAGCTGAGTTGCAGACACCGCCGGCCCCGATCGCCCAGCAGCCAGAAGCCAGGCCCATGGGTCAGCCGGTCCCAGTGGGCTACATCCAGAACGAAGCCGCACCCGCGCCTCAGCAGTACGTTGCTCCGCTCGGAAGTGGCGCCGTTCCGGCCCGCTACGACCAGCCCTGCATGCCCAACTACGCCTGGCCCAGCTACGCCGCCCACCCGAACTACGCGGCGGTGACCTATCCGAAGCAGTATTCGCCACAGTGCTGGCCGTACATGGGCCCCTTCCATCCCTATCCGCAGGTTCCCCTCGGATGGAGGAAGGTGACCCTCGAATGGCACGATGGCTGGTGGAACCTGGACTTCGATGACGGTTGTGCTCGCGGGCCGTTCTCCGGCCTCTTCCGACCGCATAAGGCCAGTTGCCGATAAGACTTATACCTTCTGGTAGCGACGAGAGCCCCCGCACGGTCAAGAACTGTGCGGGGGCATTTTTTTTGCCATTTGACCCCTACCAACGGAAATACCCGCAAGTTCGGCATAGTTTGACACGATAAGTAGTGGTAGTCGCGAGGAGGGCTTGCGGTCCATGAGCCACAGCCACCTCGCCGGGGAGAACTATTTCAGTCGGTTGAGGGCGTCGTGTCTCCCAGCCGATCCATGCACAAAGTCGCCGAGGTGACATCGATGTATCGGAAAAGCGCATCCACAGCAGCGATCGTGGTAGCTTTGTTCACGCTGGTTGGGGCTACCGGATGTTCGACGTACGGTCCTTCCACCGTTCAGAACTCGCTCTTGCTCTATCCCATTCCCTTGAGCCCCTTCTTTCAGGACGAGCTCGAAGACAAGGCCTGGGAGCATGAGCGATACGACATGGTTCCCATTCTCGGTCCGATCACCGAAGGCGGCCCGGTGGTTGCCCTCGATCCGCCGAGCGAGGATGAGGTGATGCGAGCCCTCGAGAAGGCCCGACCGGTCGAAGCTGGATTGCCGTTCCTTCACGAGATGCAGCGCAACCACGTGCGGATGGTGATCGAACCGATCGCCGACTATATCGATCCGCCGCGAGTGTATCCGCTGATCGGCCCCGCCCAGCAGCATCACGCCCACTACAAATGCACCATCTACTTCGAGGAAGTAACTCGGGTGGGCTGGCCGATTCCCTACACTTCCAAGAATCAAGACGCCCAGGAAGTGGTCTACATCGACCACAACCACCTCCATATCGTCGGCAATGTCGACGGCGGGCTCACGAGCAACTACTAACCCACGAGGACGCAGGCCGATCCGGCCCCGAAAGCGGGGCCGGCGGTTTCGCAGCAACGGTCCCCCGCGACCCTGCTGGGGTGGTTCTCCTCACACACGACTTTCCGCCCGGCAGCATCGGTCGACGTACCTCGATGCTGCCGGTCTTTTTTTGGGCCTGCTCAGAATACCGAACTTCGGCGCGTTGAGGCATGCGATCCTCCCACTTCCCAGTCAACATTCTGGCAATCGCGTTGCTGGTTGCCCTGCCGGCCGCGAGCTTTGCGGGCGATGCGGCCAGCGAGGTCTACCGTTTTGCGAAGGGGCTCTATGCTCGCCAGCAGTGGGAAGCGGCGGCCGAGGAATTCGAGAACTTCCTGCGTCAGGAACCAGACCATCCGGAGGCAGGCCAGGCGGAATTCTATCTCGGCGAAGCTCTCGTCCAGTTGCACCGCTATGAACAGGCCTCGCGGCGATTCGCCCATTGCCTTGCTGTGCAGCCTGACGGCTCCTTCCGAAAACAATCGCTGTTTCGGATCGGCGAATGCGAGTTCCTTGCGGGCCAACCGAACGCCGAACCTCGACTGGCCGCGTTTTCCGAGGCCTATCCCGACGACCGGCTCAACGGGCTCGTGTTGAACTACCGCGGCCAGGAGGCGCTGCGCCATGGGGATGCGAACCGAGCCGAGACCTTCTTTCGCCAGGCGCTGGACCGGTTTCACGACAGCCCCTTTCAGGACGAATGCCGATTGGGCCTGGCGCGATCCCTCGAATCCCTGGGGCGGGCGGAAGAGGCCGGACGCTACTATCTGGCGCTCGCGGCCAAGCCGAACAGTCCAGCCACGATCGAAGCGAAGTATCGCCTGGGCGCCCTCCAATACGCAGAACACCAGTACGCGACCGCGCTTGACACGTTCTCAGACTTCGCCGACCTCGACGCCTCCAACCCGTGGGCGGCCAGCGCCGCGCTGGGCCGAGGCTGGGCGTTGATGAAACTCGATCGGCATCCCGAGGCGGCCGGAGCTTTTCAGCAACTCCGCGATCATCCGCTCGTTGCCGTCCAGGCCCGCTATTGGCTGGGACTCTGCCGCAAGGCCCAAGAGGACTGGCCGGGAGCGGCGCAGGCACTTCGCGACGCGGCCAAGCGGTTCCAACGCGAGTCGGCCGAGGTAACCGGCGCCCGTTCTGCGGACAACGTGACCGAAACGGCGATCTTCTTCCACGCCGGGGATGCCGAACTTGCCGCCAACAACCTGCAAACGGCGCAACACCACTTCGAACAAGCTATCTCCGCTGGCCGGCAGGGCGATCCCTGGCTCGACGAGGCTCGCCGCGCATTGGTCCAGACGTCGCTCCGTCGCGACGATCTCATCCGGGCACGCCAGGACGCAGAGCACTTCCTGACCGAGTGGCCTGAGAGTTCTGCCGCACCGGATCTTCTGCGGCTCCTCGCGCGGATCCAGTTGGAGCAAAAGGACTTTGCCGGGGCGGAATGCAGCCTTTGCCGGCTTGACGACGCCACTTACGGCAAGCCCGACACTCCCGACGACGCCTACCTTCTTGCGCTGAGCTACCAGGGGCAAGGGCGTTTCGAGAAAGCCCTGGAGACGCTCCAGCCGGTTCTGGCTGACGCTACCGGCGACCTGGCCGCCGACGCGAGGCTCGTCGAAGCCTCGCTGCTGACGGCCTTGAAACGCTACGACGAAGCGTTGCAAACGCTCATGAGCCATTGCTCCGAAAGCGACTCGGGCCAGGTGCTGGCCCTTTCCGCCATCTGCCATGCGCGGCTCGGGAACCGGGAGCAGGCCCTCAAGGCCTACCGGGAAGCAGCGGGTGCCGGTCCTGACACAGCGCGGCTGCGTTGCGACGCGGCCGAGCAGATCGCCCAGGCTTCGCTGGACGCCGAGGAATTCGACCGGGCGGAGACATTGTATCGCGAGATCCTGGGCCAAGCGGACGATTCGCAGCGGAAGGATCGAGCTCTGGTCGGCCTGGCATGGGCCCAGCGGGGCCAGAACAACCTCGCGGCGGCCGAGGCGACGCTGGCCCAGGTGGTTGACCACGAGGCGGACGAGGCCGTTTTGGCTGAGGCGTGGTTTCTGCGGGGACGGGTGTTGCAGGAATTGGGGAAGTCGGAACCGGCCTGCCAGGCCTTTCAACGGGTTGTTGACGAGCATCCTCGCTCCGCCTACGAGCCGGAATCGCTTTGGAATGTGGCCCAATTGCAGGAACGATTGGGACGGCGGGACGAGGCCGTCGCTTGCTACCAGAAGATACTGGATCGAGGGCCGACGGCCGACCACCGTGCGGGCGCCCTGTACTACCTGGCCTGGATTCGCCGCCAGGAGGGGCAACCGGAAGAGGCGGATTCCCATTTCCGGGAGATCGTTGCCGCCCATCGCGACAGCCCCTATTGGGTCCATGCGAGCCTTTCGGTGGCGCAACACGATCTCGACGTCGGGGAGGGCGACGAGGCGCGATGGACGATCGACGAGGTTTTGAAGGATGAGCGAGGTCAGGCGGTGCGGGATCGCGCCCTCTATCTTGCCGGGCAGATCGCCTACGCTTCGTGCGTCTGGCACGAGGCACGAGAACGATTCGAGCAGGTTGTTGCCGAATGCCCCGGGAGCGAGCTTGTCGCCACGTCGGCCTTCGCCGCTGCCGAGGCGGCCTTCCAGGCCAAGGATGGCGATACGCTTGCCTTGTTCGAACGGCTTGCGGTTCAATCGGACGATCTGAATCCCGCGCTGAGGGCGACGGCTCGCATGCGTCTGGCACAACTCTACGCCGAGGCCAGCCGCTGGAACGAGGCCTCCGAGATTGCCGAGTCCTTCGCGGAGCGGCACCCGGATTTCGCCCAGCAATACGAACTGGACTATGTTCTCGGCCGTTGCCGGGCTGCCCGGGCCCTGTTTGCCGAGGCCCGGGAGGCCTACGGCAAAGTCCTGCGCGTTCCCGCCGCCGAACGAACGGAAACGGCCGCAAAGGCCCAGTTGATGATCGCGGAGACGTTTTTCCATCAGCGCCGCTACGGGGAAGCCTATCGAGCCTACATGCAGGTTGAAGTGTTCTACGCCTTTCCCGAACTGCAGGGAGCGGCTCTTCTGCAGGCGGGCAAGTGCCGCCAGATGCAGGGCGACATGGCCGCCGCGGGAAGACTTTATCAACAAGTACTCGAAAACTATCCGGGAAGCCGAGCCGCCTTGCAAGCCGCTCGGCAACTCGAACGCGCGACTTGACTTCGTGTGTTGGTTTGGGATTTTTGCGCATGGTGCGCACATGTTTGTGAACGTTGGGTTGCGGGCTTGACCCGCTTGGGGAGTGGATACGCCATGAAGAACAAGTCCCCTTACCGTCGGATCGCCTTCCGGCTGTTTCTCCTGTTGTGCGTCGCGGCCATCCCGGCATTTGCCGTTGGGGACGAGACGGCTCCAGCGACGAAGGCGGCGTCCCCGTCCCAAGTGGCCGAGCAGCGAACGGCTCCCGTCGCCGCGGAAGACCCGATCCCCACACGGGATCTGTGGGACATCATCCAGGACGGCGGCCTGTTGATGATTCCGCTGGCCATCTGCTCGCTCATGCTCGTCACGCTCATCTTCGAGCGGACGATCAGCCTTCGAAGGGGGCGGATCATCCCGCGTCCCTTCGTTCGCCGCTTTCTCGAACAGATTCGCGACGGGGAACTCGATCGGGAGAGTGCCCTGGCGCTTTGCGATGAAAACGGCTCCCCCGTGGCCACCGTGTTCGCCGGCGCCGTGCGCAAATGGGGACGTCCCGGTGTGGAAGTGGAACAAGCCATCATCGACAGCGGCGAACGGGCCACCAACGGCCTGCGGCGCTACCTGCGAATTTTCAACGGCATCGCCACGATCAGCCCGCTGCTCGGCCTGCTGGGAACGGTCGTCGGCATGATCCGGGCCTTCAACGCCATTGCCACGAGCGATGCCATGGGACGCCCCGAGTTGCTCGCCAACGGCATCAGCCAGGCCCTGCTCACCACGGCGGCGGGGCTCTCCGTGGCCATCCCCGCCTTGATCTTCTACATGCTCTTCGTCAGCCGGGTCGATCGCCTGATCATCGATATCGACGCCCTGGCCCAGCAACTGGTCAACCTGATCTCGGCCGAAGAGTTCGAGAGCGCCAAGCCGGAACCGGCTCCCAAGTCGCGCCGCAGTTCGAAGAAGAAGGAGGTCGCGTGACGAGCCATGCCTTTGAAAACCCACATGGATGAACAGCCCACGCTCAACCTGACGCCGATGATCGACATCGTGTTTCTGTTGATCATCTTCTTCATGGTGGGCACGAAGTTCTCGGAACTGGAACGAAAAATCGGGCTTCGCGTGCCGGAGGTGGCCAACGTGGAGGCTCTCACCTCGGCGCCCGAACCGCGGGTGGTCAACGTGTACGCCGACGGCCAGATCATGCTGGACCGGACGCCCGTCGACGACCTGGAGGAATTAACCCGGCAACTGGCCACCGCCCGCGGCCAGTACGCCGACCTTGGGGTCCTCGTCCGCGGCGACGCGGAGGGCCGGTTTCAGCGAGTGGCCGAAGTGCTCAGCGCCTGCCGGCAGGCGGATGTGCGCGAGCTCGGCATCTCGGTTCGTCCCCAGACCGTGAGAAAATAGGCGATGGGATCGCTCAGCCTCGAACAACTTGCTAACCGGCTGGCCAGCCTCGAAGGGGCCGTCATCGCCCTGTGGATCGGGTTGGCCATCCTGTCTGTCACGCTCTTCGTGCTTTCGCGAACTCGGTGGGGACAGGAGCGTCCCTTGCGCAAGTGCCTGGTGCTGTCGATTCTTGCGCACGTGATGCTCGTGGGATATGCCACCACGGTTAAGATCGTGGCGGGGATCCCGGTCCGCGATCCGGAACCGATCGTGCATATCTCCCTCGACAACGGCAATCCGTGGGATAGTGACACGCCGCTGGAAGAAGGCGGGGCCCCGCTGCCCAGCCCGTGGACCAGTCACCACGATGACACTCCCGCCCAGACCGAGGCCCTCGAACTGGCGCGAGAAGAGGTGGCGGGCGGCGAGGATAGCCCGCGCCACAGCCAGACCGAGGAGTTGGGAACCACGCCGCTGGCGCCCACGGAGCGGGTTGCCCTGGTGGCGCCCGTTCAAAGCGATCCCGATTCGCCTCCCAGCGTTTCTGCCCAGCGCGAAACGGCGCCCGTCGAGGACGCCGCCGCCATCGATGCGCCCGAACCGCAGCGGCGCGACGCTCCGGAAAGCCAGCTGCCCGACGCTTCGTCGGAGCAGGTCGCCACGATCGAGGGAACAACAGGCGCCAAGCCGGTGCGGCAGCATTCGGCGGCGGGCATTGCGTCGGCCCTGCAGGAGCAACCCGTCTCGCTGCCGCGTCTGGCGGATCTGCCGATGACCGTGGAACCGAGCGACGTGCTTTCGGGCCCGGAAGACACAGTGGCCACTTCGAAGGGAACCCCTGCGGAGTTGGCTGAGGCGGAGGCGAGCGAGCCAGATTCGGAATCGGACACGTTGCAGCCATCGGCCCTTGCGGCCGCAACGGTTCCGCCGGCGGCCATGCTGGCCAACCTGGCGGGCCTTGCTGCACCGAGTCCGGCCGACGTTACCCCGGCGAATCGGGGAAGCGATACAGTCGGACCCCCCGTGCTCGGGCAAGTACGTCTCGAGCACAGCACGGTCGACGTTCCCCAGGTGTATCGGCTCCGCGTGGCGCCGGACCGGTCCGAAATCGCCAAACGCTACGGGGCGACCGACCAGTCGGAGGCCGCCGTGCGCGACGCCCTCAAGTGGCTCGCCGACAACCAGGAACCGGACGGACATTGGAGCCCGACGCGCCATCGTGCGGGCAAGGAAGAACGGGTACTCGGACGGGACCGCTTTGGGGCCGGAGCGCGGGCCGACACGGGGATTTCCGCCCTCGCCTTGCTGGCATTGCTCGCCTCCGGGCACACCCATGAGGATGGGGCCTATCGGGAAAACGTCCATCGGGGTCTCGAATTCCTCCTGCGCAACCAGGCGTCGGACGGCAATCTGGGCGGCAAGGCCACCACCTATGCCTTCATGTACTGCCATGCCATGGCCACCTTTGCGTTGAGCGAGGCCTACGGGATGACGGGCGATCGGCGGCTTGAAGGGCCAGTGCGGCGGGCCGTGATGTTCACGGTGACCGCCCAGAATCCGACGACGGGCGGTTGGCGTTACAAGATCGGCGACGAAGGCGACACCAGCCAGTTGGGCTGGCAGCTTATGGCGCTCAAGAGCGCCGACCTGGCGGGCATCCCCATGCCCACGCACACGCGGCAAGGGGCGATCCGCTATCTGGAAAGCGTATCGTCCGGACGCTACGGGGGCCTGGCGGCCTATCGTCCGGTCGAGGCACCCAGCCGTCCGATGACGGCCGAGGCCCTTGCGTGCCGTCACTTCCTCGGCATACCTCCGCAAACCCTGCCGGCCACCGAGGCGGGCGAGTACCTGCTGGGCGAACTGCCCGGCGAGGGTGATGCCAATTTCTACTACTGGTACTACGGCACGCTGGGCCTGTACCAGACCCAGAGCGGCGCGTGGGATCAGTGGAACACGGCCATGCAGCGAACCCTGCTGGCCCGGCAGCGGAATTCGGGCGAGCTGGCCGGTAGTTGGGACCCGGACACGGTCTGGGGCGGCTACGGCGGACGAGTCTACACGACCGCACTGGCCACCCTGTGCCTGGAAGTGTACTACCGCTTCATGCCGCTGTATCTCGAAGCCGCCACGGCCGCCCCGACGCTGCGGTAGGCGGTGTCGCGCCGTCGTGGCGCCGGCATCCTTGCCGGCGGTCTGGCATCCTTGCCGGCGGGTCGGGTGGCAGCGGATCTTGATCCGGTGTGCCTCCGGCACAAGAGGTCTGTTTCACGGTCACTCTATCCAGTGAATCGGCACGCCAAGCACAACTCTCTTGGGATGATCGCGGTCGAGCAGGCGGCGGCGACGGCAGACGGAGAACGTAGCGAACTGGGCGTACAAGCGGGCATCGATAATCCAGCGTCGACTTGGGATAGGGGCATACCAGGCGCTGCGACCTTTTCACACGACGTCTTGGGCTTCGCCCCCAGGTTCGAGAACCTGGGCCACCCCCGGGGCGACGCTGTCACGTGCACAGTAGTATACGACTTCAACTGTCAACTACAAGACAAGAATTGGCCACGTTGGCGTTTTTCTGAAGGGGGGATTACAAGGGCCTGTAACGAGGCTGACTTTCTCAACGTACCAGGGGGTGTTGCAAAACAGTTGGGCGTGGGGTGCGAACGCAAGTGCCTGACGCACAAGTGTTTACACTGTGTCGGGAAGTCGTAGCATCTGCCGCTCGATCGAGGGGGTGTTGCAAAAGCCCTTCTGATGAGGGATGTGAGGTGCGGTTGGTTGTCCGTGGTTGCGGGGTGTGGTTTGTGGGATGTACGGTGGGTTTTGGCGGGGCTGTGGACGGTGATTATTTGGCTACGATGCTTAGGGCCGCTTCATCTAGCTACTTGACTCCATTCGCAATGCGGACATGTCGCGTGATGCCAGGGGCCATCTTACCTGAAAGATGGACCGCAAGGATCGCGTCCTCAATGGCATCTGCGATTCGCTCTCGTGCCAGGTGCCGGAGACGTGGTACGATGACGTCGCCGACGTTGATGCCGACGCCCAGTAGACGTGCGACAAGGAGGGGTCTTCATGACAATCGCCCGCTCTATGCGTATTCACATGCTTGTAATCGTTCTATCCTTGTCTTTCACCGGCAGCCGTTCCCATGCAGAAAACGAAACAGGTCAACCCTCGCAAGTTGCTCGGGGACGAAGCCTGCTCGAAGATCGCAAGCCAGCGGAAGCTCTGCGGCAATTCCTGCAAGTCGCACCTTCCTCGGAGGAGTACGTCCAATCGCTTGCCGGCATCATCCTCGCTGATCTGGCGTTGCGTGAACCGCAGGGAGCCATAGCGGCTTCCGAGGAATTGGCTCGTCAGGCAGGTCAGGACTCCGAATGCCAGAAGGCACGGGGCCTCCTTCTTCTCACACTGGACCGGCAGCATGCAAAACGCGCGTTGGCGCCTCTACAGACGGCCTACACATTGACGCCCACTGATAACACGCTCTTCCTCCTGGCGGGGTGTCATGCGACCATGGCCATGCCAAACCAGCAGCCTCCGTTGTCGGGCGAAGCGCGTTTGGAGCAACTGCAATTTGCGATTCAGTGCTGCAATGAATTGATTTCTCGCAACAAGGAAGATTATCGCTATTTCCTTCTCCGCGGATACTGTTTGTACGAGAGGGGAGACACGGACAGTGCTTTGGCAGATCTGCTTCAGGCAGAGTCGGGAATGTCAACCGAGGATGCGCAACAGCATCGCAGATTCATCGCATGTGTCGCACTCCGAGGCGCTGAACGGATCTTCTCGCCATCCAGTGGCAGCAGGGACAAGTGTTTTGAGTATCTCAACGTGGCGATCTCGAAATGTCCCTACTGGGCAAGGTTGTACTTCTTTCGCGGAGTGATTCGCAGCGAGTACTTGGATGACCCACGCGGAGCGATTTCCGATTATTCCATGGCAACTGAATTGGAGCCGAAATCGGACAGGAACTACCTGTTCCGAGCGCGAGTCTATCTGGAACAACTTATTCTCGACAGGGCGATGGACGACATCAATACCGCATTTGAACTGTGCGCCACACCAAGCGAGTTGCACTATGTCACAAGAGCTGAAATCGCCCTGAGAGATCGCCGATACGACCAGGCCGTGGCGGATTGCACGGAGGCAATCCGCCTTCAGACCTCGGAATCTTCCCGAGTGTATTTCGTCCGCGCCCTTGCCCGCGAATCGCTTGATCTGAAAGAAGCGGCGTTGGCCGATCGAGCGAAGGGAATGTCAATCCTATTGCCGCAACCTGACGCCTCCGCTTCCCCTGGGCAACTTGAAGAGTGGAAACGGCTTGCCTCGACAGCAGAGGAGAAATGCAACGTGAATTTCTTCGTTTTTCCGCTAGGGGAACTCGTGGGCCCGTTGCGAGCAGTACTTTATGGCAAGTGATGCAGACAGGGAGGCCTATCGTCATTCAGCACTGCTTGCCAAGCAAGCCGAGGCACACCCCGGTTCGTTGCCGCAGCCGAGCAGGGCCACTCGCCGCTACTCGCCACTCGCGGCGAGCCAGTCGAGGTTGAATCGGGCAAGGGTCAGCTTCTCGTAGGGGGATTTCGAACCGTTTTCCAGGAAACAAAGGATGGTTCCGTCCTTGGTAACCGCCAGATCCGAGTAGGCCGAGGGACCCGCGTGGATCAGTCTGGCGACTGGCCAGGTGTTTCCATCGTCACGGCTAAATCTTACCGTGGCGTGATCGCGTCGCAGGCTGGCCGCGTTGCAGAAGACGACACCGCCCTGTCCGGCGTCGTCTCCCAGGCTGACTCGCACGATCGACGCCTGGCAAGTGGGATCGACCAGTTGCTCCACGAGCTTCGGCGTGCTCCAAGTGAGCCCGCCGTCGGTGCTCACCGTGGTGGCCCGGCACTTCGCGTCCTTCGACCGCATGTCGAGCAGGAGCGATCCGTCGAGCCGTTCGACGGCCATGCATTCGCTGCAGTCGCGAACCAACGGCTCGACGATTCCGCCTGCCTTCCACGTCGCGCCGGCATTGTTGCTGTAGATCACGGCCGAGCGGTAGTTCCGCCCGATGCCGTCGTTCAGCCACACCGGCACGACAAGCCGGCCTGAGCGAATCTGAAGGCCGTGCCCCGGCCCGGACGCAAGTCGTGTCCAGTCAAAACGGAAGTCCCGGAAGGCGTCGGTAATCTCGCACGGATGGGAGAACGTCGCCCCGTCGTCGACGCTCTTCGTGTAGAAGGCGCGAGCGTTGTTCCGGCAGAAGACCAGATGAATTGTGCCCTCCCGGTCCACGATCGGACACGGGTTGCCGATCGTGATCTTGGCCGTGCCTCCTTCTTCATGGACGAGCTGCGTCGCTTGCCAGGTGCTTCCACCGTTGAAGCTCCGTCGCAGCAGCAAGTCGATATCACCATGGTCGGCCGAACTGGTTTTCCGCCCTTCGCAAAATGCCAGAACGGTCCCCTTCGTCGAGACCACGATGGCTGGAATGCGATAGGTATGGTATCCCTCCTGGCCGGACACAAAGAGGTCGGATTGCTCGAAGGAAGCGTTTTGGGCACGGTCGTCCTCAGCACGGTCTTCGCCCGCCAGGACGGCCCCCGAGGTCGCCGCCAGAATCACCCAGACGCCAACAGTCAGTTTCAATCTCTTCGCGGACTTTCTCATGTCTTCTGCTTTCGAGGTTGCCTGCTACCAAGGAATCGCGGCGATTGGAATAACTGCGTTCGAGTGTCCCGAGCAGCAGGGTTCGTTTGGGAACGGTCTTGGATCGATCCCAAGCTAAGGCTCGGGGTCGAACGAGTCGAATCGCCAGGTGAATCTCCAATTCAGTGCCGTCATTCTACTACATGTAGCTGCACACCACATCCGTCGCGAGTGGCGCGGTTTCCCAAGGCCGTGCGGCGTCAGCCACGCGAGGGGGGGCTGCCGGGCGCATTGGGAAAACGAGGTGCTTTCTCTTTCGGCTTTCCCACAACGAGTCAAGAGCCTGGCCTGCCCGGCTTGTTTGCCCGGTGAACGACGGATAGGATGACTGCCTGGTGGTTGGACCACACTAGCGCGACGCCAGTGCCACCAGACCGAGGTGAAGTGGAACGGTGTAGGTGCAAGCAAATGGAAAGCGTCCTGGCAGAAATCACGGGACCGACAGACGCTCCGGACAGAGTCAGCCGCCCGAAGGCCTCATGTTGCTGACGCAACACCGACCTTTCTCCGAATGCGATTTATCAAATGGGGCATACTCTGCGGAAGAAAGATCGGTGCCACCCGGGGGTCTCTCGGGCCTCTGGACATTCGCACAAGGAGCGATACGATACACGTTGGTGAGCCGGGATCAAGAAGGCGGGAGCGTGCTTGTGAGGGACGAAAAACCACTTAGACCAAGACGTGTTCAATTCTCCATCCTCACAATTCTGCTTGTGACGACCATCATCGCCCTCTCCATTTCACTCGCCATGCTTTCCCACGAAATCACTCCGCTGCGAGAAGAGGTGGCGCGGCTTCGCGACGAAGTGGGTGAACTCAACGTGCAGGATGCGACGTTGCTGCACGCCATACGCGTCGATACGGAGAACGAGCTGGAGTGGAAATGGCGGATTTGGCTGCCTGAAGGAGCAAACTACCGCCTGCGGGCGCACGGGGGGCCCGTTCCCAAGGATGGATATCCGAGTGACGGAGGCACGATCTATCTGCGCGAACCAGGGGAATATGTCGTGCGTTACCTGATTCGTCGCGACCCAAGAGACGGAAAGTGGAACGGAAGTCTGCACACTAGGACCGGATCCGTCGGAAAGGACCACCAGCCGTGGGTGGAATGGACGTCGCGGACCTCTGCGAGCGGCGGTGTGGGGGCGTCCACTCGGTCGTTCGAGACCGACCAGCGGGTGGAGATCATCCGCCACCGAGTCTCGACGAAGGCCAAGAGTTCGACGGCCATCGAAGATCCGGCCGCCGGATTCATGATCTGGCTCGAGCCGAATTGACGCTTGCGATTGTTTGTCACTGTCATTTCCACACGAGAAGGAGTTGGCTTCCCATGCACGCACGTTTTGACGACCTTATGGCCACCGCTGGCTTGACACGGATCAGTTCGCAGGTTCGTGAGGCCGCGAGGCCTGCGGTCGGCATGTCGCTCCACGCGAGAACGACCGGAGCGCCGATAACGGCCAGCAAACTCGGCGGACGCCCGGCTCTTCCACGGGATTTCGAATGGCCAACGAACAAGGGGCGTCCACTTGACTTCCTGCTGCAAGTCAATCTTGCGGATTTGCACAAGCTCGATGCACAGCACCTCCTCCCGGCATCTGGCTTGCTCACGTTCTTCTACGATCTCAAGGAGCAACCGTGGGGATACGATCCTGCTGATCTGAACGGGTTTCGTGTCGCATACACGCCGGACCCTGACGACCTGGAGCTACGGGGCGTTCCCGACGAAGAATTCGCCCTTCCCGAATGTTCGGTTGCCTTTCATTCCATGCTGACCTTGCCTCACTTCGGGTCGCGAGCCGCTGACTCGCTCTTGAGTGCGGCTCAACTGAACGATGAAGAGACGGATTCCTACTTCGAATTGCCCTCGCAGATCGAAAGCCTTTACGCTCCGTCCGAGGGTGGCGGCAATCACCATCTGCTCGGCCATTCGGCAAATATCCAGGGCGACATGCAACTCGAAGCGCAGTTGGTTACCAACGGACTCTATTGCGGCGATCCATCCGGATACGAGGATCCTCGCTGCGAGACGCTCGAAGCGGGAGCCGATGCGTGGCATCTCTTGCTGCAATTGGACTCGGACGACAACGTTGACATTATGTGGGGCGATTGCGGCATGCTGTACTACTGGATTCGGGAGGAGGATCTCGCACACAGACGGTTTGAAAACGTGTGGGTGACGCTGCAGTGCTACTGATGTCCATCAGATAGCGTTCCTTACGCTGTCTTGTTGTTGACGCAACACCGACCTTTCTCCGAATACGATTCATCAAATGGGAGATACTCTGCGGAAGAAAGATCGGCGCTAGCCAGGCGGAAAAAGGCTCAGTGCCATCCGGCGGCAGGGATGCCACCGCTACGGGAGTTAGCGCGGACGGCGGGCAATCTTGCCGGGGTCGCTGCCTGCTTTCAGGGGCTCGAGTCGGAACTGGTACTGGTACGGCTTGGCCGGCAGTTGGTACTTCTTCATGGGCCACTGGCCCCAACTGTTGATCCCGCCTACGCCCATCTGCCGGTAGTCCAGGGTGACCGTGACCGTATCGCGGCGAGGCAGGTCGTGGGGATGGCCGTTGGCGGCCGTTTCAAGGTCTTCCATCGTGTAGGGCCACGCGCTCACGTCGAGGGTCGGCATGCCGACGGCCAGCAGGCCGGCTCCCTCGGCATTCACGAAGGCTGCCCAGCGGACATCGCAGCGGTTGGCGCACTCCTGGGGCCGGATGTAGTGGTAGGCAAGGTCGGCCACCTTGCCTTCGTAGCGACCGACAGGATAGCCCGACTTCCGATCCCAGTAGTTTTCTTCCGGCCCGCGACCGTACCATTTCATCGTGTCCACTCCCGGGGCGAGCTGGACCTGCATGCCAACCCGCGGGATGACGGGAAGCTTGCCCTTGGGATCGAGCTTCATGTCGACGAGCACTTCGCCGTTGCCGGAAACGGTGTAGGACGTGGTCAACCGGGTTCGTTTTCCGGCCGGCAGAATCGAAATGGCTTCAACGCGGACCTTGTCGTCTGCCAGCCGCCGGACCGACAGGGAATCAACCTTGCGGTTCGGAGCGGCTTCCTTCCAGATGCTCAGTTTTTGGTCGAGTTTGGCGCCCAGGTCGTTGTCGTTGGGAGCTCGCCAGAAGTTCGGCACGAGGGGTGAGTGAAGGAGCTCGCGGTCATCGGCAACGAACGATTCGATGCAGCCTGAGGCCTTGCCGATCGTTATAGCAAACCCCTTGGAGCAAAGAACGACACGCTCGCCCGTTTCGTCCACTTCGACCGAGGGCATGCCCGCAACTTCGACCTCCGGCCTGTGTACATCCAGGCAAGGCAACGGGAATTGATCCCAGGCAACGACGTGCCCGGCAGGGGCCCAACTCTCGTTGCCGGCCAGGGCGGCCTTGACGGTCAGGAAATACTCCGTGGCAACGTTCGGCTCGATTGGCGGAAGGTCGATGGCAAGCTCCTCTTCGGCACCAGGGGGCATGTCGAGTTGAGGGAGGATGCCGGAGGCGACCGGTTCTCCGTCGGCAGCGAGTTCCCAGGAAAGGGTGAGAAAACCGAGCGATCGGAACTGGTAACCGTTCTTCACCTTGAGCGTGCCTGTGGCCAGATCCACCGGTTCCCAGGCAACGTTCTGGTAGACCTTTTTGACCTCGGCCAGGTGCGGGTTCGGCTCGCGGTCGGGGCTGACCAGCCCGTTGATACAGAAGTTCCTGTCGTTGGGCACGTCACCGTAGTCGCCCCCGTAGGCGAAGAACCAGTCGTGGGGCCAGCCGGTGTCGGATCTTCCTGCGCCCTTGCGCGGCGTGCGGAGTCCCTGGTCCACCCAGTCCCAGATGCAGCCGCCGATGAGGTTGGGATGGGCGTTGAAGACGTCCCAGTATTCCTGAAGCCCGCCGACCGAGTTCCCCATGGCATGGGCGTACTCTTCGAGCATGAAGGGACGATCGAGAGTCTTCCCGGCTTGGGCTTCCACGCGTTCGGGAGTCCAGTAGGTCTCGCTGTCCGTGTCGACGGCGTCCCACATCTGCCGGTAATGGAAGGGGCGGCTCGTGTCGATCTTCTTGGCGACCGCCACCATCTTCTTGAAGTTCTCGCCGAAGCCGGCCTCGTTGCCCAGCGACCAGAAGATCACACAGGGATGGTTCTTGTCCCGCTCGACCATTCGTCGCATCCGCTCCTCGACTGAGAGGGTCCAAAGCGGATTGCTGCCGGGAATGTTGTTCTTTCCGTAAGACGTGCCGTGCGACTCGACGTTCGCTTCGTCGATCACGTAGAGCCCGTACTCGTCGCAAAGGTCGTACCAGCGGGGATCGTTCGGGTAATGGCTCGTGCGAACCGTGTCGATGTTGTTCCGCTTCATCAACGTGATGTCCTGGATCATCCGCTCACGCGATACGCGGCGTCCCGTGTCGGGGTCGTGCTCGTGACGATTCACCCCCTTGAACTTGAGGCTCCGGCCGTTGACGTAGACCTGCCCGTCTCGCACCTCGATTCGCCGGAAGCCGACGCGACAGCGATCAAACTCGAGGGCCTTGCCGTCTGCGTTCAGGA
This sequence comes from Thermoguttaceae bacterium, assembly GCA_963674575.2. Classification (GTDB taxonomy): domain Bacteria; phylum Planctomycetota; class Planctomycetia; order Pirellulales; family Thermoguttaceae; genus JAAYAY01. Next base: position 1,359,425 of record CAXXQT010000002.1, on the reverse strand, counting down.
GCGACACGACCAGCGTGTAGAGGTTGGGAGTTTCAGCGGTCCAGGGCAGGACGGTCGGAGTGAAGGACGTTTCGACCATCGCTTCGGCCCCTGGGGCAATGTCCGCCACGGTAATGGGAGCGTGGGGCGAAGGGCCGACCGGCTGTCCGGCGGCATCCAGCAGTTCCAGCGCGATCCGGTAGCTGCCAGCGGCGGAGTCGGAGTCATTGCGGACCTTCGCACGGACCTTGAGAATGCCCTGGCGGTAATCCTTGTCGAGGGTTGCCCGGGCGAAAAGATCGCGGAGATGTACCTTCGACGCACTCCAGAGGAACACATCGCGATAGATCCCGCTCAACCGCCACATGTCCTGGTCTTCCAGGTAGCTCCCGTCGCTCCAGCGATAGACCTCCACGGCCAAGGTGTTCTCACCGGGCTGAAGATCGTCGGTCACTCGGAATTCGGCGGGGGTCATGCTCCCCTGGCTGTAGCCCACTTGGCGGCCGTTGATCCAGACGTAGAAGGCGGACTTGACGCCCTCGAAGTGCAAGAACACTTCCCGCCCGTCCCACGCGTCCGGGACGGAGAATGTCCGTCGATAGGAACCAACCGGGTTGCGGCGAGCGTAGGCGGTGTAGTCTTGGGGCGGTTCGCTGGTGACCTTTGGGGGATCCACGCGAAAGGGATGAGTGATGTTGGTGTAGATGGGCACGCCGTAGCCGTGCAGTTGCCAGTTAGCCGGAACGGGGATGTCGTCCCAACCGGCCACGTCGACCTCGGATCGGAAGAAATCACGGGGACGTTCTTCGGGGGTCGGCGACCAGTGGAACTTCCAGGTGCCGTTCAGGGAAAGGAAGAAGGGAGAGCGATCGCGCCGGCCGGCCACGGCCTGATCCCGCGTAGCGAACGGCATCCGTGTGGCGTAGCCTGCCTCCTTGTTTCGCGCGACGACATGCGGGTTCTCCCAGTCGGGGGGTATTGCCTCTTCGGCAGGGCAAAGGGGGGCTGTCCAAAGCAATGCGACGCAGCCCAGAGCCAGGGAGGAGGGGATTCGGGGAAAGCAGGACATAATGGTCCCTTCAGGCAGAGATTTCTGTTAGCGGATATCAACGCCGATCGTACGGATAATGGAACATGCAGGCAAGCAGCCCGTGCTTACCGCCTGGAGCGACCGTGGTTGCTGGGTGAATTTTGCGGACATCCACGTCCGCCTGGTGCTTAAAAGGGCTGTACATTTTCATGTATCTCTCCGTTTTGTCCCGCGATTCGGCCGCGAGAGGGTTTCGACCACCTCGCGGCCGTTTCTTTTCTTGGACTGGTTCCCAGTGCCTGGGCAGAGTGTCGGAGTCAGGGGCCACCGGAATGTTGGAATCCGCGCTTTGGCATACGGAAGACAGTCCAAAGGCTGGACTCCAACAAATTGGCCGCCCCCTCAGACGGAAAGGGAGGTCGCGGAACGCATCACGTGGGGCAGCCTGCATTTACAGCGCGGCCCAAAAAGCCTATCTTGACGCTTGGAGCCAGCCCTAATCGGGGGACCGAATCAGGATCCGCTGATCGCCCGTTTGGGAAGGCAACTGGCTCTCGGTTTGGGGGTGAACAGCGGGAAACAGGTGTCGCCACCTTCCAAATGTCACCCAACGCACGGGAGGCGAAGTGATGAGTCCCGCGGTACTTTGCGTCGTAATGGCAACCGTGGCATTGGAATACGGCTACGAGCCGATGCCGGACGGGGATGGCATTCGCTACATGATCCAGATCGAGCCGGAACAGCTCGAGAGGCTTCGCCAGGGCGAGGCCGTGGGGAGCACGATCCCCCCGGATGTCCGCGGTCGACTTGAAGAGTTCCAAATCATCTCGGGGGATTCCCCTCTGTCGAAGGAAATCCCACCCCGGATCGAAAAACCTGCGGTCCCGACCTTGCCCCCGATACCGCCGTTTGAAACGGGCACGGCAGTTCCCGGCCCGTTGAATATCCAATCGGTAGCTCATCCCCTTCCCTCGGAAACCGGGAGCGAACCCGTGCCCGGAACGGAAGGTCAAGGAGAGGTGATCCCCGCATCGGGAACCGAGCCCGTTTGGTCGGAAGATGGCCCGAGCGGAATCGATCCCAGTGAGGGGGACAAGGAGGCCGAAACGGATCAGTCGAAGACCACTTCCTGGCCGCTGACGTTCCTGGCGATGGTGATTGCGGCAGGGTCGAGCAGTGGGATGGTTTTCTTCGGATGGCTTGCCTTCGACTATCGTTCCCGATACTTGACGCTGCTGCGCACCACGATGGAAACGGATGACGATTGGATGGCGAGAGCAACCGGCGACGACTCGACGGCGACCGACTCGTTGCGCGACGAAGTCGCGGCAGTGAGCGATACGGACCCGCTCCCCCAAGAGGCGAAAGACGATACGGGATGGCAGAAGCCCGAGAATTCGGCAGACGATTCGGTGGATGACTGGCTGCGAGAAGATGCGGCCCACCAACGCCGTTCTGGCAAAAAACATCGGAAGTCCCGCTAGGGGCGACTCAAAACGCAACTTCGATAAGGAGATTCTCAGCTCATGGCTGAACTTGGCGTGAATATTGACCACGTGGCGACTGTCCGTCAGGCGCGAAAGACCTATGAACCGGACCCCGTCTGGGCGGCCGCTTTGGCGGAACTGGGCGGGGCCGACGGAATCACGATCCATCTGCGCGAGGATCGACGGCATATTCTCGACCGCGATCTGCGGATTCTGAAGGAAACCGTGTGTGTCAAGCTGAACCTGGAGATGGCCTGCGACGAGGAGGTGACGGGCATTGCGTGCGAGGTCGTGCCGGACCAGGCCACCCTGGTGCCGGAACGTCGGGAAGAAGTCACCACGGAGGGTGGGCTGGACGTGGTCGGCCAGGAGGATCGCGTGCAGCGAACCGTCGAGCGACTGCAGGAGGCCGGGGTGGCCGTGAGCCTGTTCCTCGACCCCGATCTGAGCCAGATCGAAGCGGCAGCCAAGTTGGGTGTGGCCGCCGTGGAACTTCACACCGGGCAGTATGCCTTGGCCCGACCGGGAAAAGACCAGGATGCCCAGTTGGAAGTGCTGAAGAAAGCCGGGAAGGCAATCCGCTCGGCCGGAATGACGCTTCATGCGGGACACGGGCTGACTTATCGAAACGTCGTGCCCGTGGCAACCATCGATGAGATGCACGAATTGAATATTGGCCACAGCATCATCGCTCGGGCGATCATGGTGGGTTTGGAACGGGCGGTGCGCGAAATGCGCGACCTGGTGCGTCCGGCAGGAAGCTGACTACCGGAGGAGTCGCATCTGGTCCGCCACAAAAAGGCAAAGAACCAGGGCGATGAAGCCTGACCAGCAGGAGAGGTGAAAGGCGGCCAATACCGCGATGGTCAGGCAGGCAGCGAATGTCAGAAAGTTGATCAGGAACCGGGTCATTGAAGCAACAGGTGTGAAGCAGATCTTGACGGGCCGAGTCTACACGGGAGATCCGCTCGGGGCAACCGCTTTCCCCCCCCAGCCTAGCTGCCCGTTGCGGAAACGCTAACGTTTAGATAAACTAATTTGCTTATTACTGCCCCGAGTGGGGGCAGTTTTTTTGGTTGGCGTGGCTTGTTGAGCTTGCCGATTCACAATTTGATTCGGGGAAATAAGGACGATGCGGATTTCGGTCGGGAGCGACCATCGCGGGGTGGCCATGCGGCACAAAATCATAGACCTGCTCGAACGCCTTGGGCAGGAAGTGGTCGATGATGGCGCGAGTAGCGACGAACCCATCGATTACCCGGATATAGCGGCAGCGGTCGCGCGTCGGGTCAGCGATGGTGAGGTAGACCGAGGCATCTTGATCTGTGGAACCGGCTTGGGAATGTCGATCGCAGCCAACAAGTTTCCCGGAGTCCGCGCAGCACCGTGCCACGACGACCTGACGGCCGAACTGAGCCGACGGCACAACGATCTTAACGTGCTCTGCCTTTCCGGCGACATCGTGGGCGAGAAAATCGTTGACAGGCTTGTCGAAACGTGGCTAAACACACCGTTCGAGGGGGGGCGCCACGCGAGACGGCTAGGCAAGATCTGCTCCCTCGAAGGGAGCAACGGACACTCCTACATCCCCCCCGAAGCCTAGTTGAAGTTAATCCTCTGGGCTGCTTCTCTACTGTTGGAGTCCAGCCTTCAGGCTGTTCATGCACCCTAAAGTGTGGGCTCCAACAACCCGCTTCCCAAATTCTGAATCCTCACAGCCCATACGTGGATAACCACGTGACTCCGGGCTGAGATTCGTCTCCGGGCGGCCAATCCTCACGGCCATCGCTTCGCTCTGGCACGTGGCACCCATGGATGATTCGGGCAGGTCTCGCGACCGGTTGCGCCGGTTAGTCTCGTTCTCTTGAAGGGCCCCCCTCGGCAGGCTTTTCCAAACAGGTCGAAACGGGAAGGGGCTCTCGTTCGTCATAGGGTTGCACAAGGCATACTTGCGCACATGGCGAAGGGGCTGTCTTCTTCTCGCCATCTTCAACGGCCTGGAAACGTGAGGACACGAGCAATGACGCGAGAGGCTCGATGGTACGTGGCGGCGGTGGGTGTCGCTGCCTTTCTGCTTGTGGGGGCCGCCTGGGCCCAGGATCCGGAACCACCGGCGGTGGAAGAGAAAGCCCCGCCAGTCGAAGCAACGGAAGCAGCCGAGGCAGGCGAAGAGGAGAGTCCCCTTCGCGAGCAGACCATCTACATCCCCTACGAGAACCTGCGCAAGACCTTCGAAAAAGAAGGGCGAGGCGTGTTCCTTCCTTACGAGAAATTCCGCCAGCTTTGGGATGCGGCCCACGCAGCGAAAACCGGCCCGGACGGGGGCGACGCGCGTCGCGCAGCGCTCATCACCGAGATCGACAGCGAGGCTTCCGTGCGAACCGACATCGTCGAGATTCGCGCGGTTCTGAAAATCGAGACAATCGGCAAGGGCTGGCACGAGGTACCGTTGCGTCTGGGCGACGCGGCGATCACGGAGGCCCGAATCGGCGACCAGCCGGCCCGATTGCTCAGCGACCCGAAGCAGGGCTATCGTCTGCTGGTCGAGAACCAGGACAAAAGTCCTCAAAGCCTGACCCTCACGCTAGTTTATGCCAAGGGGATCAATCGAGCCCCAGGCCAGAACAGTGTGGCCTTCCAGGCCCCGCAGGCGCCCGTAAATCGTTGGAAGGTACGGATCCCGGAGGCGGGGGTGAAGATCGACATTCAACCGATGATCGCCGCCACCGAGGTCGTCGAGAAAAAATTGCCCCCCGAGGAAGACGCAGAAGGGCCGCAAGAGACTCCACCGCCTGAAGAGACCGTGGTCCTCGCCTTCGTGGGTGCTGCCCCCGAAGTGCGTATTGCGTGGACGCCCAAAGCCGAGGGGGCCACGGGTCTGGCCGCGTTGGCGAGTGTCCAGACGGAACAGCAAGTGTTTGTAAGCGAGGGGGTCACCCGCACACGGACCCAATTGACCTACACAATCAGCCGGGCCGAGTTGAACCAGTTGACGATTGCCGTGCCTGAGGACCAGAAGGTGGTCAACGTTTTCGACGCCAATGTTCGCCAGTGGTCGGTGGAGGCGGAGGGCGAGCGTCAGAAGATCGTGGTCCAGTTGTTTGAGCCGGCGAAAGGCAGCCAGAACGTCCTCGTCGAGTTGGAGAAATTCCATGTGACGGACGACAGCGTGCAGGGCGACGATGCAGCGACGGATGCCCCCCCCGCCGAAGCCGCGGCGCTGTCCGTGCCCGTGATCGAGGCGATGGGAGTCGGGCGACAACAGGGCGTGGTGGTGGTTCAGATCGGGGAGGGCCTTCGGGCAGAGGCCGTGAGCAAGGCCGGGCTGGTTCAGGTGGATGCCGAGGACCTGCCCGCCTCGTTGAAAAAGACCGCGTGGGGATTCTCCTTCCGCTATGTGGCGGTGCCCTACGAATTGACGCTCGACGTGGAGAAGATCGAGCCGCGGATCACGGCCGATTCGCTGGTCGAGGCGACGCTGGAACCGACACGTCTTGCCCTGGCCGTGACGACCGTCTATCGAGTCGAGCGGGCGGGCGTGTTCCGGCTCGAACTGGAGGTTCCCGACGGGTTCACCGTTCGCTCGGTTCAAGGTCGCCAGGTGGGCAATGCCGCAGCAGCTCAGATCGATACCCATCACCTGGCCGGGGAGAAGCCCAGGCGGCTCGTGATCAGTCTCGCCCGCAAGGCTCTTGGCCCAGTGGGGGTGATGGTCTTCATGGACCGGCGGCTGGACCATCCGGAACTGCAGACGCCCACGGGCAAGACGGCGACGATTCCGATTCCGGCGCCCCTCGTGCCGGCAGAGGCCGTGGAGCGTGCGACGGGGCGTCTGATGGTCTACGCTCCGGAGTCGCTACGGGTCAATCCGACCGAGGTGACGTCCCTGCGCAGCGTGTCGGCGGCCGAGGCGATGGAGGGCATGGCATCCGCCCGGGGCGGCGCACGAGGCGTGCTGGCCTACGTGTTTGGCGAAGACAAGCCTGCCTTGTCGGTGGAGGCGGAACGGCGCAAGCCGCAAGTCACGGTGCGTCAACTGATGGTCGCCCGTGTTGAAGACGGCGTGACGACCTACGAGGTGACCCTCTTCTACGACGTTCTCTACAGCGGAATCAAATCGCTTCGCATCGACGTTCCCCAGGAAGTAGCCGGGCTGCTGCGAAACAAGACGAAGACGATCCGCGAGCAGGTAATCGACCCGCCGCCCGAGGACCTGACTGAAGGTTGCGTGGCCTGGAGCCTCAGCGGCTCGACGGAATTGCTTGGCTCGGGCTACGTCAACCTGACGTGGGAAGACAAGATGGAGAAGTTGGAGGCAGGCAGCAGTGTGGCCATCGAGATTCCTCGACTCCGGCCGATGGGAGTCGACCGTGCCTGGGGCCAGATCGTGCTGACCAAGGCCGAGACGATCGACCTGAGTGAGTCCGAAACCATGTCGGGCCTGCGACCCATTGATCCTCAACACGACCTGATGAACGGCTCGAAGGTAGACGGCGCCGTTCGCGCCTACGAATTCCACGACGATTGGGAATTTCAGGTGACGGCCACCCGCTACGACCTGGAGGACATCAAGCAGACGAGCATCGCCAAGGGCTTGCTGCGGATGGTGCTGATGCGAACGGGGAAGACCTCGGTCCAGGCCCTCTATCGGCTTCGCAGCGCCGACCAGCGTCTGGAACTGCAGATGCCTGAAGGGGCGGAGTTCGATACGGACCCGCGAATCGACGGCAAGGCCGTCACGATGGAGATGGGGAAGAACCAAACCTATTTCATCCCACTGCTGGAGACCCGGGAAGACCAGTCGTTCCTGTTGGAGTTGCGCTATACGCTTTCCGAGTCGGGTCCCCCAATTGCGTGGCCCGTGTTTCCCGCCCAGCCAGCCGTTCAGAAGGTCTATCTAGCCCTCTATTTGCCCGAAGAGATCAACCTGCTCGATACGAAGGGGCCCTGGACCCGCGAATTCCGCTGGGGGCTCAGTGGGGCAGGGGACTTCGACCCCGTGAACGCCATGGTGGTGGGCAACGACACGGTGGGGACGTGGCCCCAAAACGTGCTCGAAGGCGGCTCGATGCCCTCCAGTCGGCGCAACGATGCGGTGGCCGCACGTCTTCTGGCCTGGGTCTTCGAATCGATTCCGGTCCAGGATACGTTCAGCACGGACGGCCAATTGTTCGTGTTCTCGTCCCTTCAGCCGAGGAGTGCCGAGCAGGACGGGCTGCAACTTCGCCGCCTCCATCGCAGCTACGTGAACACGACGGCCATGATTGTGACAGTCGCATTGGGACTGTTGCTGCTGCCCATGGGCTTCCGACGTCGCGTGTGCGTGGTGGGGCTTCTGGCCATTGCGATCGTGTTTTGCGCGATTTACTGGCCGCTGGCGATCTGGAACCTGTGCGACAAGACCCTCATTTTGCCCTTGCTGATAGTGGCGGGACTCTGGGCCATCCAGTTCCTCGGCTGGACGCTTCCTCGCCGGGCTCGGGAGTGGTACGTCGCACGACCGGCGAAGAGCCCGTTCAGAGCTGTGGCAGAATCGTCCCAGGAGCCGGAAAGCGAAAAGCCGAAGGGAACCGGCTCGGAATCCGGCTCACGTGAGCAAGGCGACGAGCAGGCGCAATCGGAAGGAGATCGCAATGATGGCTAACAGCCCATTGAAGAACCACCTCTGCCGTCGACAACGCAGCAGGAAGACGCTCTGTGTGGCGCAGAAGCCGGGCTACTGCCGCAACGCGACAGGCCAGACTGCGCGGTGTGAGTTGGTTGATTCAAGAGCCCGGCTTTTCCACCCGATGGCTCAAGGCATGATTTCCGCCTTCCTCCTGTTGACGGCAGTTGGAGCGGCCACTCCCGTTTCCCAGGCCACGGCCGCCGAGAAACCGCCGCTGGTTCGCGAGATTTTCGTTCCCGGCGCCGACCTCGACGCGATCCTGGAAGGCCAACCGGAGCGAATGCTGCTCACGCGAAAAGAATACGAGGAATTGTTGGCCAAAGCGAAGAAGGCCCCGGAGCGGCATGCTCCCCAAAAGGCCCTCCTCACGTCCGCCGACTACCAGGCGACGATCGAAACGGGAAGAGCTCGGCTCGTTGGCCACCTGGAATTCGAAGTGCTGGAAGAGGGGCTGTGGGCCATGCCGCTCGACTTGGCCGGGCTAGGAATCCGCCGTGCCGGTCTCGACGGCAAGACGGCGTCGCTGGCCCGTAGCGGCAATGAGCAGCTCACGCTGTTTCTGGAAGGAGTGGGCCGCCACGAACTCGCGTTGGAAATGATCGCGCCCATGGCTACGAGCGCTGCCCGGCAGCGGCTCACCGTGAGACTGCCCGATGCGCCGACATCGCGTCTGCACCTGGCGGCGCCGGGCGACGTGGAAATTAAGGCCGGGGCGAACGTGGCCGAGCGGGTGGTCGACGAGGAGGCCGGGGTTACTCGCTTCGAACTGCCAGTAGCCACGGGGAAGCTCGACCTGGACCTTTCACTCAACAGCCGCTTGCTGCGACGTGATCGGGTGGTCATCGCCCGTAGCGTTCTGGTCGACGAACTCACCGAGGCCTACGAGCGGCTTCATGCGACCGTCTCGATGGCGGTGCTCCATCGGGCCGTGGAACGCTTCGATTTTGCACTGCCGGAAGGGTTTGAAATCACCGACGTGGCGACTCCGCAACTGGCACGCTGGGCCGTGGCTTCGCGCGACGGCAAGCGGGTTCTCGAGGTCTACCTGCGGGAACCGGCCACCGACTCGGCCGTGTTGACCCTGTCGGCGATCCGCACGGACACGGATCTGGCCAAATGGCAACTGTCGCGATTCGTGCCGCTGGACGTTCTGGCCGAATCGGCCGTTGTGGGCGTGCTCCTTGACCAGCGGTTGAACGCTCAGACGGTGACGGCAGAGGGGCTGATTCCCATCGACACGTCCGTGCTTCGCAAGGCGATCCCGGAAACCGTATTCCAGGCCGCGCCCGGCGCGCCTTCGATTCGCCCGATCACGGCCTGGTATGCCCCGCACGGGGAATTCAAGGTGGCGGCCGACTTCGTGAAACCGCCGGCCGAGGTGGCGGTCATGACGAACCTGCTCCTCGTGTTGGAGGACCAGCGTCAGCGGGTCCAGGGTGGATTCCTGTTGGCTCCCGAGGCGGAACCGCTCTTCGAGTTCGAGGTCGAGGTGCCGGCCCTGTGGCACGTGACGAGCGTTACCGACGCGGAGCAGAAGGCGCTGTCCTACGAGCGTTACGGTTCCGCTTCGCAGCCCGGACGCGTTCGAGTGCGTCTTCCGCGCGGGGTGGATCCCGGCCAGCAGTACCGGGTTTACTTCGAGGCCGAAGCGGTGCCTCCCGGCTGGCTGGGCCAGTGGGACAGGCAAACCGTGGAGTATCCCCGTTTCGCCGTCCGTGGCGCGGCACGCGACGTGGGAGCCATTGCCATCGAAGCCCGGGACGACATGGTGGCTCAACCCGATCCGGACAACACCCAGCGGCTTTCCATTCTCGGCAAGGAAGACAAAGGCAAGTACCTGGCCGACGTGGTCACCGACCTGGCTTATCGCTATGAGTCTCCCGACTATCGTTTGCCCCTGGTGGTGAGACGAACCACGGCCCGAGTGACGGCCGACACGTTCTCTTTCCTGCGGATCGAGCCCGATGCGCTCGTCGCGCACTACGAGGTGATCTACAACGTGGAAGAAGCCCGCACGCGCAGGGTGTCGCTGGTGCTGCCGGAGAACACTCCGGAAACCGTGACCATTCGCGGACTCGACGGCGTGCATTTGAAAGAGTATCTGTCGACGGTTGAGAACGGTCGCCGACGCTGGGACGTGCTGTTGGCCGAACCGCGGAGAGGACGGGTGCGGCTGGCGGTCGACTTCTATCAGCCGCAGACCATGGAAGATCAAGAGGGGCAGGAACTTCCCATCGTGGCGGCCGACGGCGTGATCTGGCAGTCGGGCCACCTGGCGGTCGAGGGCGACGCGGAACTGGAAGTGGCGGTAGAGGTCGACCCCATGGTTCGCCGTTGTGACGTGGGCGAACTGGTCGACGCGGACTACCAGCCGGGGGCGAGACTGCTTGGCGTGTTTGCCTACGTAGCCCAGCCCGGCCCCGTGAAGGTCGACGTGATCCGCCGAGAGGGCCTTGGCCTGTTTGCCGCCATCGTGCATCGGGCAAGGTTGGTCAGCCGACTCTCCGCCGCGGGCGTGTGCCAGACGGAGGCGGAATACCAGTTGGTCACGAAAGTCGCGCTCGTGGAAGTCAGTCTGCCTGAAAAGGCTGAACTCTGGTCGGGCAGCGTCAACGGCAAGCCCATTCGACCGCAGAAGGAAGGGGATCGATGGTTGATCAATCTGCCTGCAACGGACGAAGGCCAGACGGTCGCGTTGCAATTGGTCTACGAACTGCCGGTGGGACTCACCGACCTGCGCGGGGAAATCGATATGGCAGCCCCCCAATTGCGATTTCGGGGCAAGGGCGACGCGTTGGCCCAGGAGATTCCGGTGGCGGACTTCCGCTGGGATCTCCATCCACCAGACGGCTGCACGGTGCTCGACTCCCACGGAACGGTGCTCCGCCCCCCCGAACGCCCCGAGTTGGCAATTTGGACTTTGGCCAAGGGCTTCGGCAGGGCTCTGTTCGGCTCCCCGCTGCTGCTATCGTCCAGGCCCCTTTTGCTCCACCAGGACAATCTCTACGAGATGGGGCCGATGGCAGCGTCTGACGACGCGGGATACGAAACGCTCATGGAGGGTGAAATGGCTGAGGCCCCGGCCTTAGAAGCGACTCCCAGCGTTGATTTCGAGGAGTTCGACGCATTTCGGACCGATGAGCGACTCAAACGGGAGGCTGCCGGGACGCAGGCGGTGGCGGAACCTGCAGCCCCGCCAAAGCCGAAGATTCCGGCGTCGGCCGCTGCTTCCGGTTGGGGAGGGGAGCCTGAGGTGGTCCCGCAACGCCGCGGATTCAAGAGCACCCGGGCCCTGCAAATCGATTTGCAGTCCGGGCCGAATGATGAAGAAACCCCTGTTACCTTCACGAGCCTGGGCACTGCACCGCGTCTGGCCGTCACCCTGGCCGACGGACGGGGCTTTCGCCGCCTGGCCTGGGCGGTCGCCCTTGCCGTGGCATTGATCGGCGTGTTGCTGACGACGGCGACCGTGCGACGCAAACTCGCTTATGTTCTGGCGGTTATCGGCGTCGGATCGCTGCTTCCCCTGCTCCACACGATCCTGCCGTTCCTGCCCGACACGAGCGTCACCCTGGGGCCGGCCAATGCGGCGGTTTTCGCTGCCGGGCTGCTGATCCCCTACTACCTGGCGGCCGGATTTATCCGCTGGCTTGCCCACACCGCCTGGCTCGTTCTGACTCGCCGCAGTTCGCTTGCGGTGGCGTCGGCCATCCTTGTCGTGGCAGCGTGTTTACCTTGCGTGGCCACGGCGGAGCCGCCCGTGTCGAAGCCTTACGTGGTCGAGATTGTGGATCCCCTGCCGCCCGTGACGGTTCCCGACGACGCGGTGGTCATTCCCTACGATCCGTCGAAGAAGTCCGGCGTGGCTCGGGCCGACCGCATTCTTGTGCCCTACGCCAAGTACGTGGAACTCTGGAATCGGGCCTATCCCGATGCGAAGAAGACGCAAGTCCCGCCGCCCGCCGACTACGCTCCCGCGGGTGTCACCTACCAGACGACGCTGGTCGACGAGGGCGACCTGTTGCTTCGAGGTCAGATGGACCTCAACGTGTTCGTCGAACAGCGAATCGAGGTTCCCCTGGGTCTTGCGGGCGGTGTGTTCACCGAAGCCGAACTGGATGGGAAACCGGCAAGGCTGAGCGTTCCCGTCGCCCAAGGTCGGCCGGTCCCCGTGCCCCAGGCCCAGCAGGCGGCTCCCAATCAGCAGGCGGAGCAACAGCGGCTTTCCAAACCGATCGTTCTTCTTCATGTGGAAGGCAAAGGACGCCACGTGTTGACCTTCACGGTGCGCATGCGGTTGGAGCGGCGTGGAGGCTGGCGGACCGTGCAAAGCCGCGTGCCGGTAGCCCCGGCGGCATCGCTCGAGATCCGCGTGCCCCAGGCCGAGACGGAATTGCTGCTTCAGAACGTAGCCGATCGGAACAATCTGAAGACGGAGAAGGCGGACGAAAGGCTCGAAACCGCCCTGGGCCCCGAAGGGATTCTCAATCTTCAGTGGCGGCCCAGCGTGGCCGAAGGGGTGGTGGACCATAGCCTGACGGCCGAGTCGAATGCCCTGCTCGACGTCCAGGAAGACGGCGTCCGCTTGGCCTGGAGCCTGGCACTTGACTTCCGCCGATCCCAGCACGAACAGTTCTCCGTGCGTGTGCCGAGCGAGTACGTGGTCGAACGCGTGGAGGGAACGAACGTTCGCGGATGGGAAATTGAGAAACAGAACGGCAACAGCAAGGTGACCGTCACCTTGCTGAAAGCCGCGGAGGGACGTGAGCAGCTCACGTTTCACTTGTGGCGAGGGCAGGCCGTGAGCGGCGACGCCGCGGTTTCGTTCACGTCTCCCACGGTTCGGGTGGACGGAGCGGCCTTGCACAAGGGCCAGATCACGATTCGCCGGAGCCCGATGCTGGATCTCCGCGTGGAGAGCGTCGCCGGCGCCACCCGCACCGACGTGCCCCAAGACGGCGGCGGCAAGGAGTTGGCCACGGAAGAGAGCCCGTGGGGAATCCGCCCGTTCCAGACCTACCGATTCGGAAGCACCGACTACAAAATCCACCTGGCCGTCAAAGCGGTTGAGGCCAAACTCTCGGCCAGCCTGCAATCCGTGTTTCGAATCAGCGAGTACGAACGCTCGCTGGAGTGCCGCGCGTTGTACCAGGCAGCCAACCGGAAGATGTATCGGGCGGCGTTTCTGCTGCCCGAGTCTTTCCAACTGGAAGCTATCTCGGCGCCGGGCCAGTTCGAATGGTCCATCACCGACCATGAGGGGCGTCCAAAGCTGAGCGTATTGCTCAGCTCTGGGCAAGAAGGAAACGTGACGATCGTGTTCGAGGGCCAGGTGCCACGGGAAGCGGCGGGGCAGGACGTGACGATTCCCAACGTGCAGATTCTTGGGGTTCCGTTCAAGGCCGGGCAGCTGGCGGTCCAGGTGGACCCGGCCTACGATGTGGCCGCACGCGACCTCATGGGATGCCACACGACCCTGTTGGATCGAATCGCCGGCTGGGTTTCCAAGGAGCAGCGGCACCTGACCGCCGTGGCCCTCGTCGAGGATCGCCCCGACTACTCAGGCGTGCTGCGGCTCACCCAGCGGCAGCCCGATGTTCGCTGCGAAACGATCACGAACGTGCGTGTGACGGATCGGGCCCTGAAGGAAACGGTCTATCTTGATTACCGGATCGAGCACGCGGGGGTGCGCGAGGTGTCGTTCGTGCTCCCGTCGTGGATGGCCAACGCACGGTTTCACGTCCCCATGCTGCGTCAGAAGACGATCCGGCCCGAGCGGGAGGGCGACGATTCGCCCCTGCGCGTGCGATTGGAGCTTCAGGAAGAGATGATGGGCGACTTGCGGGTGCTGGTGGAGAATGATCGCACGCTGCAGACGGGCATCGACTTGCAGGCCCCGATTCCAATCGTCGTCAAGGGCGACCGTTACGGGGTCTTCTCCGTGCGTCAGTTCGTAGCCCTCGAGAAAGCGGGCCTCGACGACATTCAATGGGAAGAGAAGGCCTCCTCGGGAGTCGAGCCGTTGAAACGGCGGCAACAGCAATGGGCGCGGCTGGCCAGCATTCTGAGCGAAGGGATCGCCGAGGCCTTCCTCGTCGACGACACCGAGCAGTCGCCGCAACTGGTTTTCCGCGCACGGCGTTTTGAAGCCCGGCGGACGACCGACGCCCGGATCGGCATGGCCGAGACTCAATTCGTCCTCGACGGGGCGGGAACCTACCGGGCGGAGCAACTCTACTGGATCGACAACAAGACGGAGCAGTACCTGGAGATCGTTATGCCTCAGGGCGCCGATCTCTGGACCGCCCAACTCTGGACCTTTGGCGCCTGGACGGCACGCGAGAACGGCCAACCGGCCGCCGGCGAACCGATCAAGCCCACCAAGGCCCCTGATTCGGTGGGGCCCGGCCACGTCCGGATTCCCCTGATCAAGACTGCCGAGGGCGATTCCAGCTACGTCATCCGTCTCCAATACGGTGGAACGATCGGCATGTTGGGAACCTACAAGCGTTTCGATCTGCCTTTCATCCGGCCCGTAGGAATCAAGATCGACCAGAGCCAGGTTCGGCTCTACGTGCCGAAGACGCATTGGTTCGACTTCGACGACACGATGACCCTGGTCGAAGACGAAATGGATCTGCGTGCCGGCAAGGTGGCTTACGTGACGAAGGAAACGGAGAAGCTCACGGCCGTTCTGCGCGAAGGGAACCCCTTTGCCAAGGCCCGGGCCATGAACAGCGTAAGCGTATTGAACAGCAGCCTGGGCGACTTTGGCCGCTACGAGGCCAACGAACGTTTCGAGGAAGAGAAACGGCAGAACCTGGCCGTCGCGCAGGAAGCGGAGAAAGCGGCCGAGAAGGTCCAACAGTCGCTTCAGCAGTCCAGCGAGTACGACAACCGCGACCGACTGCGTCAGCAGGTCGAAGCCCAGTCGAATTCCTTTGCGAGGAACGTGGTTCAGGGTCTGGGAAGCAACTTCAAGGCGGATCGCGCCGCCGCTCGCAAGTCGGAAGAATCGCGCGGGCCGCAGTCCGATAGTTTCAACGCGCTCTGGCTCGATCAGAGCCAGCTTGCCAATCCGCAGATGGAACTGTCCGAGGAGAAGGCAGGCAAGGCACTGGGCAAGGCCGCGGTGTCGAAGGCCAAGGAGCGGGTGTCGGGCAGGCGTCAGCGGGGCCTCGGCCTGGAGGGCGCCGACAAGGATGCCGCCGGGCCGGGCATTTCCCAGAAGAAGGCCAGTTCCATCGCGGAAAGCAAACCGGCAAGTGGCCCGGTCGCTGCGTCCAGAACACCTTCTCCGGCAACGGAAGGCGAACTGAAGAAGGAGGCGGTGGCGCGCTACCAAGCACGCCACATGCAGCAGCAGACGATGGGAAACAGGGGTTATGCCCAAGAACACGCAGGTCGCTCCACGGCCGAGGGAGAGGGCGGAGGTGGCATGGGCGGCGGCCACAGCTACGGCTACGGCGCTCACCCCACAACACCGAGGCTGCGAGCAGCAGAGCAGCTTCCGAGCGACGCTCCGGTTGCGTTGGAAGAGGGAGGGCAGACAGCAGTCGACTTAACCGTTGCCCTGCCCGCCGGTCTGGCCAGCCTGGATGTCGACTTCCCCGTCGAGGGACGCCAGTACTGTTTCATGACACCCCAGGGCGACGTCTCCATCACGGGCCGGGCCGTGGCCACGGAAACGGTCTTCGGACTGGGACAGGTGTTGGCCGTGCTGGTGCTGATCGCCATCCTGGCCTACGTGCTCTTGCTGGCTTCGCGTGGACGATTCCGCTGGTGGCTCGGTCGCACCGGGT
Source organism: Thermoguttaceae bacterium (assembly GCA_963674575.2). GTDB lineage: Bacteria > Planctomycetota > Planctomycetia > Pirellulales > Thermoguttaceae > JAAYAY01. The sequence continues at coordinate 1,343,459 of CAXXQT010000002.1, read as the reverse complement.
CCACCTGCCTGATCGCGATCGGGTTGCTTACGCTTCTCTGCCTGCCCGTGATTGGGATTCTCGCCACCGTGGGAGGCCTGATGGCCAAGGTGAATCGGCGCTTGGTGAAGGCGTAGATTCTACGAGAGCATTCGCTCGACGGCGTCCCGTCGCGGAATGCCGGCCTGGCCACCGCGGTGTCCGGCCTTGATCGCGGCCGCAGCCGCCGCGAGGCGGATACACTCGGCGGGACGATACTGCCGCGACAGGGCGGCGGCATAGACGCCGTGGAAGACGTCGCCGCACCCCGTGGTGTCGACGACGTCGACGGAAAAGGCGGGCTGGTGATAGACGCACCCCGGATCGTTCCAAGTGCAATAATAACAGCCCTCGGCGCCGCAGGTGACGGCCGTCATTTCCCGCCCCAGCGCGCCCAGGGTCAAGGCGGCTTCGGCCGGATTGGCGCTGCCGGTCATTCGCTCGGCGAACTGGGCGGGAACGATCAGGTGGTCCACATATCCGAAGAGCTGCTCGAAGGGCGACTCGGCCGGACGCTCGAAATCCGCAACGATGGCACACCCGGCATTGCGAGCAATCCGTGCCGCCCGCAGGCTGCCCTCCATGCCGTGATGGTCGACAAGCAGCACCCGCGCCGATCGGATAATGTCGGCAGGCGGTTGGCCCGGCGCGGCGCCGAACTGGTCCTCCACCGAGGCGAAGATGGTTCGCGTCTTGGTTCCTTCATCCACAATGATCGTGGAATGGGCTGGCCCCCCGTTCTCGAAGACCGGAGCCCAGCGAGTTTCCACGCCTTCCCGTGCGAAGTTGTCGCGAACCTCTCGGGAAAGATCATTCTCGCCCAAGGCGCCGGCGTAGGCGGCACACACCCCAAAGCGGGCGGCGGCAACCAGCGCGGTGCCCGTCTGGCCTCCGCATTGCCGCTCGCGCCGGTGGACTCGAACCTTGCTCTCCGCTTCCGGATAGCTTTCCACGTAGAGCAGGTCATCGACAGCAACAGCGCCGAGTCCCAGAACGTCAATCGTGGGAGTGTCGTCTCGGTTATCCATGGAAACGCACCGACCTCTGAGCAAGGTGTTTACGGATCGTTGGCAAAGACCTCACGCAGGGTCCGGCAGACCTCCTGCTGAGCCTTGTGAGCCTGGTCGAAGATGTCGGTTCGTCGAATGAACGCATGAATCATCCCCTCGTATCGCGTGAGCGTTGTGGGCACGCCTGCTTCCGCAAGGCGGCGAGCGTAGGCTTCTCCCTCGTCGCGGAGTGGATCGTACTCGGCGGTGATCACGAGGGCCTGAGGCAAGCCGGAAAGGTCCTTGGCCCGATAGGGTGAGGCGTAGGGATGGAGCATGTCGCCTTCAGTATCCACGTAGCACTGCCAGAACCACTTCATCGAGTCACGGGTCAGCAGATAGCCGTCGGCGTTGTCGTGATAAGAGGGCCTGTCGAAGTCGCAATCCACAACGGGGTAGACCAGGATCTGGGCGAGGGGCATGAGGGCCTTATGATCCTTGGCCATCAGGCAGGCGGAGGTAGCCAGGTTGGCGCCCGCACTGTCGCCCCCGATGGCGATCCGATTCGGGTCGAGGCCCAAGTCCGCGGCATGATCCAGGACCCATTGCAGGGCGGCGAAGGCATCTTCAACGGCTGCGGGGAACTTGTTTTCCGGGGCCAGGCGGTACTCCACGAGAAGAACGGCGCAGCCGGCCCCATGGACGATTTCCGTGGCCAGCCTGCCGTGAGTGGGAATGTCGCCCAAGACCCATCCGCCCCCGTGCAGGTAGACCAGGGCCGGTTGAGGCCCGTCGCCCTCCGGACGAAAGAGTCGCAATGGGATTTCGCCTCCCGGTCCCGGAGCCGCCAGATCGCGAGTCTCGGCCACCGGAAGTGGGGGACCGATCAATTTGGCCGTGGCGGCCGACGCGGCTCGCGCCTCCGTGGGACCTATGACCTCATAAGGAGGCATGTTCAGGGAGTCGAGCGTGTCGAGAAACTGCTTCGCTTGGGGGTGGAGCATCGTGGAAGGATTGTCTCTGGAAGCGTACATGGAAAGGGGGAAATGAAAACCATACGGGAACCCCACCTGTTCTGCAATGGAGGTGGGGGGACGGCGGCCGGTGGAAAACAATTTGAGATCGTGGCAGAGCCGACCGGGAAGCTCCCAGGCTTTCGTTGTCGCCCTCCAGAAACGGCGTCCCAGCAACGGCGAGCTTCGGCCGTCTTTCACAAGTCGTTTCAGAAATGAAGGTTAAGTCGCATGCATTGCCGTTTTCCGGCGAAACAGCAAGGCGGGTGCGGGTGGAAAGCGGGGGGGAATGGTCAAAAGGAGGCAGTTTACCGTCCTTATGTGGTTTGCCGCATCCAAAATTTGTCAAAGAAAGGCTGGCGATACGCGAACGTCCTGCTTATATTCTCAATTGCCTATAAACCACCGTGACGGGGGTTCCCTGGGGACCACGGCGTGCTGAGGAGTCGTTCTGAGGACGCATTGGGGGTGGATTGAGGCTCTGTTTGAAAAGTCTGCCGCAGGCCCGAGAGCGAGCGAACGTGCCAGTCCGCAAGGCGTCCGAAGCAGGCATATTGGACATATGTCGATGCAGGACAACGCAGCGGATGGCTCGTGCAGCCGCTCGAAGCCCGGCACCTTGAGTTTTGAAACAGAGCCCAGTTCGAAATGAGGAGTCGAACTGCTCCAGGAGAGCCGCGGTGTTTGCTCCACCGCAAGGCAATTGAGAGGTTTCCATTTTTGGGGGTGTGACAGAGTAGCGGGGTGGACTGCTGCTCGGAGGGTGTGTTCAATGCCAGGACGCCGATATCCACGGCCCGGCCAACGTCTTGCTCCGCGCATGCTCGCGGATTTGTTGCAAGACCCATTGCCGGCAGAATTCGCCGAGAAGGGCGGAGAGGATTTCGTGCGCCTGTGCGATCTGGATGAACGGGCCTGGAAACGATTTGACGGGGAGGCGTGCAAGGAGTTGGCCAGCGAGATCGTCCGAGCCGTCGGGCGAGCGGCGCGTCAACCTCTCTCGTTCACGGCACTTCAGTTGCCGCCCATGCCCGAAGACATGACTCTGGCCAATCTCGAATTGGAGTCCCGAACGTTCAATTGTCTCACGGCGGCGGGGATCGGAGACCGCCCCCAGGACTTGGGGCGAATGACGATCGAGGGTGTGCTTGCACTTCGCGGCTTCTGGGGAAAGTGCCTTGTCGACTTGCTCACCTCGATCGAATACGCGACCGACCATCCGGAAGTCCGTGGAAAGGCCCGCCGGTCGCGGCTTGCAGGCGCAAAGAATCGAAAGACGTTCGGTCATTATCCGCGCCGGGGTTACCGCCTGGCTCCCGACACGCTACGGGAGATTCTGGATGTTCCGGTTCCGGGCCGGGAAATCGCCAGCCCCGAGATCCGGGGCCTCCATCTGTGCAATCTCGATGAAGACGTCTCGCAGAATCTGAGCAACGACGAGTTGGCCCTGCTGGGACGTGCGATCATCACCCGGGTGAATGTGAGCAGCCACAAGCGGATTGTGAAGGAACGAAAACTTCCCACGCCGCCGAAGGGGATGCGTTTGCAGGATCTGGCCCTGGAGAATCGAACCTATAACTGTCTTGCGCGCGAAGGTCTGACGGGACGATTTGAGGATCTTGGCAAGTATACGGTCGGAGACCTGCTTGGCCTGAAGGCGTTTGGCGCCAAGTGCCTTCTCGATCTGCTGTCGTCCTTGGAAACGGCGTTGGCTCGGAGCGATTCGCTTCATCCAGCTTTGACCCAGGCGGCGTTGACCCTGAGGGGCAAGCAGGAAGCGGCCCAGGTCCATTTCAGCGATCCCCGCCTCGGCCCCATGGTCCGCGCCATCGACGGCGAGGCCGACACCCTGGATGATCTGGCAGAACGGATCGTTCGTCGGCGGGTGGACCCGCCCGATCCGGAGTTCGTGGTCCAGCAGCTTGCCGAAATCGGCCAGCGGATCGACGAGTTGAGCCAGTTGGACCTGGGGACCGAGTTGGCGGACATCTTCGCTCCGCCTTCGCCCCCGCGGGACCGGGAGATTATTTCCGAGTACTATGGCTGGGATGGCGGGGAGCGGAGGACCCTGGAAGACCTGGGAAATCGACACGGTTTGAGTCGAGAGCGAATCCGGCAGGTGTGCCTGCGGGCAGCAAAGCGGCACGGGCATGCCCGAGTCTTTGCCCCGGCCCTGGACAGGACGCTTGAACTCGTGCGGACACGGATGCCGATCGCCACACCGGACCTGAATCGAGCCTTCGGCGAGGCCGGTTTGAAGCCGCCCTTTCTGGCACCGGAAACCATTCGCCAGGCGGCCGAATTCCTGGCCCGAGACGGCCAGTTCACAACCGTCGAAGTGGGGGAATCGGAACTCGTGGTCGACGTCAAAGCCGCTCGTCTTCCCAAGAGCATTTCGCAGGTGGCGCGACGCATCGCCCTGGCTTCTGGAATCGCCACGATTTCAGACGTGATCCAGCAAGTGAAAGATCGCCAGTCAGCACGGCTCGAACCGACCCTGATTCGGGCGGTCCTGGAAATGATGCCCCATTTCCAATGGCTCGATAAGGAACGAACCTGGTTCCACCTCGAGTCGGGCTCCCAATACGGGTTGCCGAATATGCTCGAGAAGGTCCTTTCCGTCTGTCCGCGGATCGATGTGGCGAAGTTGCGAACGGCCTTGGGGCGTCATCGCCGGTCCGCAAGACGAGTGCCGCCCAGTCGCGTTCTGCTGGCGTTCTGCGATCAACTGCCTGGAATCGCGGTGGAGGAGCGCACCGTGGTGGCCGAATCGCCGCGAGCACCGAAAGAGACGCTCTCGGGGGTGGAAGCCTCAATGGTACGGATTCTCCGGGAACATGGACCGGTTCTCGAACGGGGAGCGTTTGAAGAATTATGCCTTGCGGACGGGATGAACCGATTCAGCTTCAACGCAACCTTGATGGCCTCGCCGGTCATCGCCCAACTGGGACGGAGCGTTTACGGATTGGTGGGAAGCCAGGTAAGCCGCCGCAAGGTGCGTTCGCTGGCAGCCAAGAGTTCCAGTCGTCCGGTTCCCCGTGTCTTGCGAAGTTTCGGCACCTTGGCCGATGGACGAGTTTACCTGTCTTACCAATTATCCAAGGCAGCCATCGCCGGGGGAGTGACCACCGTTCCCGCCGGGCTCAAGGAACGCCTGCAAGGGAGTTTCCAAATTCGAACGGCCGACGGCGAGGAAGCGGGAAAGCTCGTGGCGAGGGGCGGTTGCGCCTGGGGCCTTGGCCCAGCCTTGCGTAATCAGCGAGCCCGAGTGGGGGATTACATGGTGCTGCTCCTTGACAGTGAGCATGGTCTGGCCAACGTCTATCTGGGCGAGCCCGACCTTCTCGACACGCTGACCGAGAGTCTCAGTCTCCAGGTTGCCGAAAGGTGGAAGACGGAGGATCTGGCGACGGTCAGCGAGCGATGATAGGCTGGGAGTAAATGGGAATCCGTTTGCCCTCCATCCAGCCAACGCCCGAGAGGACCTAGCGAGGTTCCACTTCAGACCAAGCCGAGTCGCCAAGACTTGACTCAATCACGACAACAGTCCGGAAGTAAGTTACGAATGGCCGCTTCTTCTGTCCCGGTGCCCGCCGATATTGAAATCGCCCGCCAGGCGCGAATGCTGCCTGTTGCAGAAATTGCCGCTGACCTGGGAATTCCGGACGACGATCTGGAACTTTACGGCAAGTACAAGGCTAAGGTTTCGCTCGACCTGTTCCGGCGTCTCCAGGACGCGCCGACAGGCAAGCTGGTCCTCGTCACGGCGATCACCCCGACGCCTGCTGGTGAGGGAAAGACCACGACCTGCATCGGTCTGGCCGACGCCTTGCGGCGAATTGGCAAGAAGACAGTGGCGTGCCTTCGCGAACCTTCGATGGGACCGTGTTTCGGCATGAAAGGCGGCGCTGCCGGCGGCGGCTATTCCCAGGTCGTCCCCATGGAAGACATCAACCTCCACTTCACCGGCGACATTCACGCCATCGAACTGGCCCACAATCTCCTGGCCGCCTGTCTCGACAACCACATCCATCACGGGAACCAGTTGGGAATCGACGTGCGCCGGATCGTGTGGCGGCGCGTGGTCGACATGAACGATCGAGCCATGCGGCAGGTGACGATCGGCCTGGGTGGCCCGGGAAACAGCGTGCCCCACGAGAGCGGATTCGACATCACCGTCGCCTCGGAGGTGATGGCCATTTTCTGCCTGTCAGAATCGCTGACCGAACTGCGGGAGCGATTGGGACGCATCGTCGTGGCGTACACATTCGATCGGCGTCCCGTGACCGCGGCCGACCTCAAGGTTCACGGGGCGATGGCTGTTCTGCTGAAGGAGGCGATCAAGCCGAACCTGGTCCAGACCCTCGAAAACACCCCGGCCTTCGTCCACGGCGGGCCCTTCGCGAACATCGCCCACGGCTGCAACAGCGTGATCGCGACCAAGCTTGGCATGAGACTGGCCGACTACACGGTGACGGAGGCCGGCTTCGGCGCCGACCTGGGAGCCGAGAAGTTCATGAACATCAAGTGCCGCAGCGCGGGAATCAGCCCCAATGCGGTGGTGATCGTCGCTACCGTGCGAGCCCTCAAACACCACGGGGGCGTGGCCCTGGCGGATCTGGGCAAGCCCAACGTGGAAGCCCTCGACAAGGGCGTGGAGAACCTGAAGAAGCACATCGAGAACATTCACCGCTTCGGACTTCCCGTCGTGGTGGCAATCAATTCGTTCCTCACCGACACGGACGAGGAGATCCAGTTCATCAAGGACAAGTGCGCCTATCTCTCCGTGCAGATCATTCAGGCCGAGCACTGGGCGAAGGGCGGCGAGGGCGCCGAGGCTCTTGCGAGGGCGGTGGTCGACGTGGCCGAGAACACGAAGACGGACTTCACCCTTCTCTATCCCAACACATGCTCGCTTTGGGAGAAAGTCGGCATCATTTGCCGCGAGATCTACGGCGCCACGGAGGTTCTGGCCGATAAGCGTCTTCGGAACAAATTTAAACGCCTGCAGGAGGAAGGCTACGGTGAACTGCCCATCTGCATGGCCAAGACCCAGTACTCCCTTTCCACGGATCCGGGGCTGAAAGGACGGCCCAAAAAGTTCGACGTTCCCCTGCGCGACGTGCGGGTCTCGGCAGGCGCCGGATTCGTGGTCGTCCTGACGGGCGACATCATGACCATGCCGGGGCTTCCCAAGGTACCGGCAGCGGAAACCATCGACATCAACGAGAACGAAGAGATCATCGGGCTGTTCTGAGCCGGGCCCGTCGGCAGGGAATACGTAGGAACGACTCAGCAATGACTTCGACCCTACGAGCCATGGGAGGGACGGCGGTGAACAGGAGTCAACAAAGGGAACAGAGTAGAACGACTCTGTTCTCTCCGTCTACTCCCAAGAACGATCACTCCAGATTGGCTCCACGTAGGATCAACCAGGAATCGCATTGGCCAATTCAGGCATTTAGGGGCGGCCGACGAATAACTTTCGCCTTTGCATAGTAGCCATCACGCTCCGTCGTGATGTTGCCCAAGAAAAACCGGGAAGTTATTTGTCGGCCGGCCCTTAACTCCAAGTGGATCTTCACGGCGAAACTGCTCGTGACGAATGACCGCTTCGTCTGGATCCCGTGCCTGGTGACCGCACAACTGGAGTTCCGATTCCAAGCACCACCTGCAAATCGATTCGAGCAGCCCAGTGCCCTTGTTCTTGTGGACTTCGATCACCGCACCGATTACGTCACGAGTGGTTTCTGAGGCTTGCGAGAACAGCGGATGCGTGGCCGGGCCTTTCGAAACAGAGAGGACGGAGAAATCACCTCTGTTGTCTTTGTTGACTCCTGTTCTTGTCAGTTTCCGGGCGTCTACACGTGCTGCCATTTCTGGTTATCATTCATATTGGATTCTGGAAGCTGTTCTTGGGGCGTCCCTTGACGCTCCAGCCCAAAATGTCCGCCAGCCGGTGTTCCTGGGAAATCTCCGGCTGGTGCCAGCCGCGATCGTTCCGGGCTATCGCCCAGGGCGGAAGACGGCGTAGAATAGCGAGAAGAGATTCTAGTCCGTATTGCTCGTCGATGAGGGAAGCCCGTCTCATGTCGCGTGTTTGGTTGCCTGCCCTGCTGTGTATGGCCGTTTTGGTCGGCTGCGGAAAAACACACCATCCCGTCCGCGAGGAGGCGATGGAACCAGCAGCATCCCCGGCCGAGAGCCCCGCCGCCTCTGACGCCCCTACCCTTCCGCCCGGTCATCCACCCATGGCGGGAATGTCGACGGAGACGTCCCCCGCCGCCCCCGCCCTTCCACCCGGCCATCCACCGATGACGGCCATGCCGACGGACACGCCCCCCGCCGCTGCCCCAGCCGAACTGAAACTGCCCGTGCCTGAAAGTTGGGTTGCCGTTCAACCGGCCAGCAGCATGGTTCAGGCCGAATTTGCCTTGCCCAAAGCCGAGGGGGATGAGAACGACGGGCGGTTGACGATCACGATGGCGGGCGGAACGGTTGACGCCAATGTCAAACGCTGGCGTGGCCAGTTCGAAGACCTGGAAGAAAAGCCCCTGGAAACGCTTGACCTCTCCGGGCTGAAGACCACTCTGGTGGATTTCAGCGGCACGTTCAACGAGAGCCGGGGCATGATGGGGCCCGTCACGAAGCGGCCCGGCTACCGCATGCTGGCCGCCATCCTCGAAGTGCCGGGCGGGGGGATGCTCTTCGTCAAGGCCTACGGCCCCAAGAACACGATGGCGGCCCACGCGGAAGAATTCCGCAAATTCGTCGAATCGCTGGCAGCCCCCAAGTAGCCGTCGCCTAGCGAACCCGCGCGTTGGCGATCAGGTCGCTGGCTCCCTGGTCCGCCAGGCGTTGAGCCACGGCTCTTCCCAAGTCGTCCCCCTTGCGATCAGGGCACGTCTCGGTCGCCTCGATCTGCCGTGCGCCGTCGGCGCTTAGCACTCGCCCGCTGAGGACGAGCGAACCTTCTTCGAGACGCCCCCACGCCGCGATCGGAGCAAGGCAGCCCCCGTGAAGTGCGGCCAGCATGGTCCGCTCGGCCAGAACGGCAGCGTGGCTGTCGGCGTGGTCGAGGGGCGCAAGCGCGGCTTGGGTTGCGTGGTCGTCCGCCCGAGTTTCCAGCCCCAGGGCTCCCTGGCCGATGGCCGGAAGCATGATGGTCGAGTCGATCAACTCCGTAATCCGATCGGAGAGTCCCAGGCGTTTCAGGCCGGCCTCGGCCAGCACAATCGCGTCGTATTGCCCTTCGTCGAGCTTGGCAAGGCGGGTGTCGACATTGCCGCGAATGTCGAGCAACTGGAGGTCGGGGCGATGATGGAGCAGTTGCGACTGGCGACGCATGCTACCCGAACCGATTCGGGCCCCCTGCGGAAGATCCGCCAACGAGCCTGCCTGGCGGCAAATGAGGGCGTCGCGCACCGTTTCTCGTTCCGGGACGGCCGCCAGGGCGAGCCCTTCGACGGGCTCCGTGGGCAGGTCCTTCAAGCTGTGGACCGCCAGATCGATTCGATCGTCGAGCAGGGCTCGCTGGATCTCCTTGGTGAACACTCCCTGCCCCCCCAAGGCCCCGATGGGGCCCCGCTGCTCCCGGTCGCCCGTGGTGGTAATGGGAACAAGCTCGACCGTCACTCCCAACTCGGTCAGGCGGGCGGCAACCCAGTCGGCCTGCCAGCGAGCCAACGCACTGGCCCGGGTTCCCAGTCGAATTGTCGTGGCAGTCGTCATGGCGCGTGTCGGAAAAGGGCGTGGGAACCAGGATTGCAGTCCAGTCGGAACTCGCGATGGGGGATATCATTTTAGCAGTCCGTCCAGAAACGCGAAACCGGGCGTCCGCCTGCACTCTCGTCTCACTTGCCCTTCGCGAACTTCTGCTTCTCACTCCACGGGACGTGGCGGTCGAAGACAACGCCGAAGGGTTGGTAGCGGTGGTAGGGCACGGCCTCTTCCTTCCATCGGCGGACGGCCTCGTCATAGACGGTTCGCATCGTGTCCAGGTCGGCACGCTGGGAGGCCGCGGATGCCAGGTTGGTCAATTCGAGCGGATCCTCGGCGGTCTGGTACAACTCCTCCGTCGGAACGAACGGGTTGGCACCGTAAGGCCAGAACACGTATTTCCAATCCCGCGTGACGACGGAAAAACTGTGCACCGCCACAGGGCCCCAGACGTTGGTCAACGGCAACCACTGGTGGATCGTTCCCGCCGGGTCGTCATAGAGCGGCAACAGGCTGTGCCCGTCCATCCCCTCCGGCTGGGGCACGTCGGCCAGATCGAGGATCGTGGGAGCGAAGTCGATATTTCCTGTCAGGGCACGGCAGCGAAGCCTCTTGCCGCTGTTGGGATGGCGCGGGTCCAGGATGATCAGCGGCACACGGGAACTCTCTTCGTAGGGCAGCACTTTCGAACCATAGCCGTGCGATCCGCAGAAGAACCCGTTGTCGGAGGTGTAGAGGATCACGGTGTTGCCTTCGACGCCTTGTTCCTTGAGAGCGTCGCGGATCATCCCCACGGCGACGTCGATGCCGTAGATCTGCTGGTAGTAGCGGGCCATGACGGCGTCGTATTCGCGATCATATCTCCATTGCTGAAAGCGCGCGTATTGGCGTCCCTGGCGACTCTGCTTGGAGAAGTGGGCGCCGAACTCGCGTCCGTAGTTCTTGGGTTTCGTGAAGGTCCTGCCCGCGTAGATATGATTGAATTGTGGATCGGGTGTGTCGGGGCGATGAGGCGCCTTGAAACTGATCGACAGGCAGAAAGGCCGCTCGGTCTTCGCCACATCGCGGACAAAATCCCGTCCGAAGGCCCCGTAGGCGAGGGTCGAATGGGGATACTCTTGGGCATAGTGAGCCATGGAGGCGTTCTTGGCCGTTTGATAGAAGGTCTGTCCCGGCCCGCCGCCCCAGCGGTCGAAGTCTTCTTCGGGAAGTCTGCCGGCCCCGTCCGGTTCGCTGGCCACTTCCAGTCCGAACTTTCCGGCGAACGCGGTCTGATAGCCGGCACGTCGCAGAAGGACGGGATAGGAATTCTGCCAAAGAGCTTCGAGCAAGTGTCCATGTTCAAAATTGCATCCGGTGCGATACTCAAGTCGTCCGGTGAAGATGCTGGCCCGGCTGGCCATGCAGATGGCCGTCGTATCGTAATGGTTGTCGAAAACGATGCCTTCCTCGGCCAGGCGATCCAGGTTGGGAGTCTGAACGTCGGGCGTGCCGTAGCAGCCCATCGAATAGGTGCATTGATCGTCGGCCAGGAGGAAGACGATATTCGGGCGGCCCGCTGACAGAGCAAGGGAAGCGGTTCCGAAAACGCTCAAGGCGAAGCCGACCAGGAGGCTGAAGGTCTTCATGTTCACGGTCCTTTAATGGAAGACGGAACTGTGTGGTGGTCGCCTGGGAGCCAAACCGAAATCTAACGGAACGTGCGCTCGAGAGTCCAGAACTCTCACGAAAAGCGAACGAGCGACCCCATCGTGACTAGTCAAGATTGTAGTTGGCACGGTCCTTGCTCTGCCAGAGGTATAGAATTTGGCGCTTCGCATCCCGCCTTTCCCCAGCGGGAAGGCGAGGAAAGTGCCTCGAATTCGTGCATCTGGTGTGCGGCTTTTGGGCAGGCGAACATAACGGCCCGACAGATTGATGGACGGAGGCGGAGATGGTTCTGGATACTTACAAGACAGGCGATTATTACGACGAGGTCTTTTTGGCCGATGGAAATCCTCGTCTTCGCAGCGCCGGCTTCGTCAAACGGCTCACTTGCCTGTCGGAAGGGGAGTTGCAGCATCGGCAGAAGGCGGCCGACACCGCCCTTTACAACATGGGTATCACCTTCGCCGTCTACGGAAACGCGGAGGGAACCGAGAAAGTCTGGCCCTTCGACATCATCCCGCGAATCATCGAGGCCTCCGAGTGGCAGATGATCGAGGAGGGACTGAAGCAGCGGGTGCGGGCCCTGAACCTGTTCATCGACGACGTCTACCAGGATCGGCGAATCCTGAAGGACAAGATCATTCCCGAGTCACTCGTCATTACGGCGAGCAGCCTGCGAGGGCCCTGCGTTGGAATCAGGCCTCCGAAGGGAATCTGGTGCCACATCACCGGCGTGGACCTTGTCCGCGATCGCGACGGCCAGTTCTACGTGTTGGAAGACAATCTTCGCTGCCCTTCGGGCGTCTCCTATGTCCTGGAAAACCGCGAGGTGATGAAACGGACCGTCGCCAACGTCTTCCAGGGCATGTCGGTCCGCCCCGTGGAGGATTATCCGGAACGGTTGCTGGAAACCCTGCTCAGTTGCGCCCCGGACGGGGTGAGCAATCCAACGGCGGTCGTCCTGACCCCCGGCATTTTCAACTCGGCCTACTTTGAGCATTCCTTCCTGGCCCACCAGATGGGTGTGGAGCTCGTCCAGGGCTCCGATCTGACGGTGGTCGACGGCTTCGTCTACATGCGGACGACCCAAGGGCTGAAGCGGGTGGACGTGATCTACCGCCGGATCGACGACGACTTCCTCGACCCGAAATGCTTCCGACCCGAATCGTGCCTGGGCGTGAGTCACTTGATGGAGGCCTATCGGGCGGGGCGAGTCACCCTGGCCAATGCTCCTGGAACCGGCATCGCCGACGACAAGGCGATCTACGCGTACGTTCCCCGAATCATCAAATACTATCTGGACCAGAATCCCATCCTTCCCAATGTGCCCACCTACCTGTGCGACGAAGAAAAGGAACGCGAGTACGTCCTCTCGCACCTGGACGAGTTGGTGGTGGGAGCAAAGACACGTGGGTCCTCCGCGAGGCGGCCGCCCCCCAAACCGTGGAAGGGGGTGTGGCATGTTGAGTCGCGTTGCCGACTCCGTGAGTTGGATGGCTCGATACGTGGAACGTGCGGAAAACGTGGCTCGTTTCATCGACGTGAATCACAACCTGGAAATCGACCAGGGAGATACGGTTCGCGAGCAGTGGGCGCCGCTGATCTACACGACCGGCGACGAAGCGCCTTTCAAGGAACGTTACGACAGCATGACCCGCGAGAACGTGATCCGTTTTCTCGCCTTCGATCGGGAGAATCCGAACTCGATCCTGTCATGCGTGCAAGCGGCCCGGGAAAACGCCCGGACCATTCGGGAGGTCATCTCCTCTTCCATGTGGGAAGAACTCAACAAGTTCTACCACATGGTGCGAGCAGCGGAAGGGCAGCAGGACGTGCTGGAGCAGCCCTACGACTTCTGCCATCGCGTGAAAACGGCGAGTCACCTGCACGTGGGCGTGACGGACTGCACCATGTCGCATTGCGAAGCGTGGCACTTCGCGCGAATGGGGCGCCTGCTGGAGCGGGCAGACAAGACCTCACGTATTGTCGACGTGAAGTACTTCATCCTGCTGCCGAAGGTGGAACTGATCGGCTCGTCTCTCGACATCGTGCAATGGTCGGCCCTGCTCAAGTCGGCAAGCGCCCTGGAGATGTACCGCCGAGCCTCCGGCCGCATCGTGCCCCAGCGGGTGGCCGACTATCTGATCCTCGATCGGGATTTCCCGCGTTCGATGCACTTTTGCGTGATCAAGGCCGCCGAGTCGCTCCAAATGATTACGGGAAGCCAGTCCGGCACCTATCGGTTCCCCGCCGAGCAGCGTCTCGGGTTGCTGCGTTCGCAGATGGACTACGCGAGCATCGAAGCCATCATCGAACAGGGACTCCACGAATACGTGGACGACTTCCAGACCCGGCTCAACCGGATCGGCCAGGCGATTTTCGAGGACTTCTTTGCCATGAAGCCGGCGAGCGGCGCGGAAACGACCGATCGAAGGATGGTGCAGGGACATTGCAACTGAGGATTGGCCGGTTGTGCCACATCGACCATTTGAACGACAGGGTTATCGAGCATGGCGATCCGCGTCGCGCTGAATCACAAGAGCACCTACACCTTTGACCGCTCCGTAGTCCTTTCTCCGCACCTGGTCCGGCTGAGACCGGCCCCCCACTGTCGAACGCCCATTCGGTCCTACTCCCTGCGAGTTACTCCCGAGGAGCACTTCGTCAACTGGCAGCAGGACCCCCAGGGCAACTACATGGCCCGGCTGGTCTTTTCGGACAAGCAGCCCCGCCTGGAGGTGGAAGTCGACCTGGTGGCCGAGATGATCGCCATCAATCCCTTCGATTTCTTCCTCGAACCGGAGGCCGAGTGCGTCCCCTTCTCCTACTGCGACTTCCTGCAGTCTGAACTGGCTCCCTATCTGCGAACGGAACTGGTGGGGCCCAGGCTTTCCGAATACTTGGCCACGATCGACCGCCGAGAGCAGAAAACGATCGATTTCCTGGTGGAATTGAACGGGCGTCTCCAGCGGGATATCGGCTACGTGATCCGCATGGAGCCGGGCGTGCAAACCTGCGAGGAAACCCTCGCCCTGGGCACCGGATCCTGCCGCGACTCGGCGCGGCTGATGGTCCAGATCCTTCGCAACCTGGGCATGGCCGCTCGCTTCGTCTCCGGTTACTTGATCCAACTGGTGGCGGACCAGAAACCGCTGGATGGCCCTGAAGGTCCGGCCGCCGATTTCACCGATCTTCACGCCTGGTGCGAGGTGTACCTCCCCGGCGCCGGCTGGGTCGGTTTGGATCCCACCTCGGGCCTGCTCGCCGGTGAAGGCCACATCCCCCTGGCTTGCACGCCGGACCCCATGAGCGCCGCCCCGATCACCGGGGCCACCGAGGTGTGCCAGTCCCATTTCGAACACACCATGTCGGTCACCCGGATCCACGAAGACCCCCGCGTGACCAAACCCTACACCGAGGAGCAATGGCAGGCCATTGAGGCCGCGGGCCACGTGGTCGACGAACGTCTCTCGGCCGACGACGTCCGCCTCACCATGGGCGGCGAACCCACCTTCGTCTCGATCGACGACATGGAGGGGGAAGAGTGGCGGACTGCCGCCCTCGGCCCCATGAAACGCAACCTCGCGGAGCGCCTGGTGCGACGATTGAAAGGTCGTTTTGCCAATGGCGGCCTTCTCCACTACGGCCAGGGCAAGTGGTATCCCGGCGAACAGTTGCCCCGCTGGGCCCTGACCTGTTTCTGGCGACGCGATGGCGAACCGATCTGGCACGACGAGGAGCTGCTGGCCGATGTGGAACAGGACTATTGCTTTGGCTACGCCGAAGCGGAGAAGTTCACGCGCCAATTGTGCTGCGTTCTCGGATTGGAAGATCGTTTTCTGATTCCGGCATACGAGGACGCCTGGTACTACTTGTGGCGCGAACATCGCCTGTCGGTGAACGTTCACCCCAAGAACGCTCGGCTCGAGGACGAGGTGGAACGCCAACGGCTTGCCCGCGTGTTCGATCAGGGCCTGGGCTCACCCGCGGGATATGTCTTGCCCTTGCGCCGTCGCTGGTGGACCTCCGACGCGCCGTGGGAAACCGGGGCCTGGACCGTTCGGGCGGACGAGTTCTTTCTGATCCCTGGCGATTCTCCCATCGGCTTGCGTCTGCCCCTGGAGTCGCTCCCCTGGAAGGCCAAGGCCGATTATCCCACCGAGTCCTTCGTCCGCGATCCCATGGAGAGGCGTTCATCTCTGACGGAGTATGATCGCATCCGCGAGTCCCTCACCACCGGGCGCGGCGTGCGTCAAGACACTTACGCTCGAAGCGGCGCACGGCAGCCGATCTTCCAGGCCCCCGGTTCAGGCGGGCTCTTTTCCGACGAGGGCGACTGGCCGAGCGAAGAAGAAGAGCGAAGCCGCGAGCCAGCGGCACGACAGAATGACGACGGCGTGATCCGGACCGCCCTGTGTGTGGAGGCGAGGGAGGGGCGACTCCATGTCTTCATGCCACCCGTGGATCGTCTTGAAGACTACCTCGACCTCGTCGCCGCCGTGGAAACCACCGCCGACGCTCTGGAAATGCCCGTCGTGGTCGAAGGCTACACGCCTCCCCATGACCCGCGAATCGAACACGTGAAGGTAACCCCCGATCCGGGCGTGATCGAAGTCAACGTCCACCCGGCCAGGAATTGGGACGAATTGGTGAAGATCACCAGCGGGGTCTATGAAGACGCGAGGCAGTCCCGCCTGGGCACGGAGAAGTTCGACCTCGACGGCAAACACACGGGCACGGGCGGCGGCAACCAGGTGGTGCTCGGCGGCCCGACGCCGAGCGACAGCCCGTTCCTGCGTCGTCCCGACCTCCTCCGCAGCCTGGTGGCCTACTGGCACAATCATCCGTCGCTCTCCTACCTGTTCTCCGGAACCTTTATCGGCCCAACCAGCCAGGCGCCGCGAGTGGACGAAGGCCGCCGCGACGCCATCTACGAGTTGGAAATCGCCTTCCAGCAGTTGCCTGAGGGCCAGGACTGCCCGCCATGGCTCGTCGATCGCCTCTTCCGCCATCTCCTGGTCGACGTGACCGGCAACACCCATCGGTCGGAATTCTGCATCGACAAGCTCTACTCGCCCGACACGCCTACCGGCCGGCTCGGCCTGGTCGAGTTTCGAGCCTTTGAGATGCCGCCCCACGGGCGAATGAGCCTCACTCAGCAGCTTCTCCTGCGAGCCCTCGTCTCACGATTCTGGCGCGAGCCCTACGGTGCTCAGCTGGTTGCCTGGGACACAGCCTTGCACGATCGCTTCATGCTGCCTCATTTCGTGTGGCAGGATTTTCGCGACGTGATCGAAGAAACTCGCGAAGCCGGCTATGCCCTGGAGACACAGTGGTTCGCCCCCCATTTTGAATTCCGCTTTCCCCACATCGGCGAGATTGCCCAGCAGAACGTCCACGTGGAGTTGCGGTAAGCCATCGAGCCGTGGTACGTATTGGGCGAGGAGGGGGCAGTTGAAGGAACGGCCCGTTATGTCGATTCATCCGTCGAGCGGCTCCAGGTGATGGTGTCGGGCATGACCGAATCACGCCATGCCGTCGTCTGCAACGGGAGGGCGTTGCCGCTCCAGCCAACGGGCGAGGTCGGCCAATACGTGGCCGCCGTCCGATACCGCGCATGGCAACCACCCAGTTGCCTCCACCCGACCATCGCCGTCCACGAACCGCTCGTCTTCGACGTGGTCGATACTTGGAATGACCGTTCGATTGGCGGCTGCCGCTACCACGTGGGCCATCCCGGCGGCCTGAACCCGGAAACCTTCCCTATTAACGCCCTGGAGGCCGAAAGCCGGCGCGTGGCCCGCTTCTTCACGACCGGCCACACGCCGGGTAAGATGGCCGCGGGCACGGAGGTGCGAAACCGCGACTATCCGCTTACGCTGGACCTGCGACGGCAGGACAAGGGATGATGTTGATGATGTATCTTGCTGCTTGACGCCTTGAACGGCCGCATGACTTGCCGGGAGCCGCCCCTTTGCCGACCTTGGGATCAACCTTCCTCCAAACCTACCGAGCGCAGCCTGGAAGCTACGACGAAATGCTCGACCAGGCGGGCAAGCTGCGCGCCCACTGGCGACAGTTCTCTCGCCAGGTGAATGCCCTAGGCGGCGCCGAACTGGCCCGTCGCTGGGATCTCGCCCAGGCCCAACTCTACGAACACGGCATGGCCTACGGGGTTTACGGCGAAGACGATTCGCCCGGCGGCCCACGGCCCTGGCGTCTCGACCCGCTGCCGACCCTGATCCCCCGCGACCAATGGCAGGAAGTCTCCGCCGGACTATGCCAGCGAGCCGAATTGCTGAACCGGATCCTCACCGATCTCTACGGCCCCCAGGAACTTCTTACCCGCGGGCTGCTACCGCCCGAGATCGTCTTCGCCCACCCCGGCTTCCAACGTTCCTACCACGGCTACGTGCCCCCGGGCGGGCGTTACCTGCACTGCTACGCGGCGGACCTGGCACGATCCTCGACAGGCCGCTGGTGGCTTCTGTCCGATCGCACGGAGGCTCCGTCGGGAATGGGCCACGTGCTGGAGAATCGCATCGTTCTCTCGGGCATGTTGTCCAGCGTATTCCACCAATGCCGGATCGAGCGGCTCGCGCCCTATTTCATTGCGTTGCGAGAGACCCTGACCTCCCTGGCCCCGACCCATCGCGACAACCCGCGAATCGTGCTGCTGAGCCCGGGCCCAAGTAGCGCCAGTTATTTTGAAGACAGCTACCTCGCTCGCTACCTGGGGTACACGTTGGTTCTGGCCGGCGACCTCACCGTCCGGCAGGGCCGCGTGATGCTCAAGACCCTGGGCGGGCTGTTGCCGGTGGACGTGATTCTCCGACGCACCAACAGCGATTCCTGCGACGCCCTCGAGTTGAGCGAGAAGGGCGACGGCGGACCGGCTGGCCTCCTCCAGGCCGTCCGAGCGGGCAACGTGACCGTGGCCAATTCCCTCGGCGCCGGCCTGGTCGAATCCCCGGTCTTCCAGGCCTTCATGCCTCGCCTCTGCGAAAAACTGCTGGGCGAACCACTCAAAATCCCCAACATCGCCACCTGGTGGTGCGGCGATCCCAGGTCCCTTCAGTATGTACTGGAACACTGGGATCAACTGCTCATTCGCCGCGCTTTCCGCCACCGGGGCGACGAAATGGAAACCAACCGCCGACTGGATCAGACACCGGCTGGCGAATTGATGGAAAAGGTCAAAGCGGCGCCCCGAGAGTATGTCGCCCAGGAGCGGGTCTCGCGATCCCTCGCCCCGGTGTGGTCCGGCGGAACGTTGACTCCGGCCCACATGGCCCTGCGAGCCTACCTGGCCGCCTCCGACGATTCCTACGTGGTCATGCAGGGGGCCCTCGCTCGCACATCGCCCACGCCGCAACCGCTCGACATCTCGGTCCTGGCGGGCGAGGGCAGCAAGGACGCCTGGATCGTCTCCGACGAACCGGTCAGCCAGGTCAGCCTGCTCCGTTCGCCCGGCAGCGGAATCCGTCTTCGTCGCAGCGGGGCAGAGCTTCCCAGCCGCGTGGCCGAGGATCTCTTCTGGCTCGGGCGCTACCTGGAACGAGGCGACTGCCATGCCCGGCTTGTCCGCACGCTCGTGGACCGATTGACCGACGAGGCCTCGGCTGAGGCGACGCCCGAAATGGCCGCCTTGCTCCGGGGGCTGGCCCGGCAAGGACAGATCGAACCCGGTTTCGCCGTCGACGGCATCCGCGACGCCCTGCCGACCATTGAGCGGGCCCTGCCGTCGGCCGTCATGGACGAGGCCCAGGAAGGAAGTCTTCGCTGGACCATCAAGTCGCTCTTCCGCATCGCGTCCCAGGTGCGCGATCGTCTCTCCCTCGACAGCTGGCGAATTGTCCGGCGCATCAACCGCCTGCTGCGAACTCCGCCCGGCGGAGCCGACGTCGAGATCGGCGATCTGCCCGCCGAACTGGATCGAATGATCGTAAGCCTGGCGGCCTTCAACGGGCTGGTCATGGAAAGCATGACGCGTTCCCTTGCCTGGCGTTTCCTCGATTTGGGAAGACGGCTGGAAAGAGCCCATCAGATTACGGGCCTGGTTGCCAGCCTGCTCGAAGAACAGCACGACGCTGGCGTCCAGGTGCTGGAGGCGTTGCTGGAGGCCGCCGATAGTTCCATGACCTATCGCTCCCGCTATCTGGCCGATTTGCAGGTGGCAGCCGTCCTGGATCTACTCCTGGCGGACGAAACCACCCCCCGAAGCGTGGCCTACCAGTTGGCCGCCCTGGTCGAACACGTGGAATCCCTGCCAAGAGACGGGGCCGAACCGCGCCTGGGTGAGGACCAGCGTCTGGCGGCAACACTCCACCACGACGTGCGAATGGCCAACGTGACCGCCCTGGCCGAATCGTACAACCTGGGCAACTGGCAACCGCTCGAAACGCTCCTGGAAGACATCGACGGCCGCTTGCCTCGCCTGTCCGATGCGATTTACCATCGCTACCTGATTCATGCCGGGCCGTCGCGTCAGCTTTCGGACTTCCGCCCGGAGTTCAAGCTTTGAAGTACCGAATTACGGTTCATCCGATTCAAGAATGCGCTCGCCCGACCAGCGCCGAATCGAGCCGAGGCTGATCAGAGAAGAGGCACCGGTACTCTGCCGCGGAGTACCGGTGCCTCTTCTCTGGCTCCCCTTGTTCCCGCAAAGTCTGCGTCGAAACCTGTTTCGATGCAACAGCTTGCACCTGCGCACGTTTCGGTCGGATGAACCCGAATTACGCACACTACGAAATACGCCTTCGGCGACCCGGTGCCCGTCTCGCATAACGAGGTTCGCCTCACTCCGCGAGACGCCCCGGGCCAACGGTGCGAGTCACATCGCCTCCTGATCGCCCCCGATCCGGCAGACCTGCGCGACCGAATGGATTTCTTTGGCAACCGGGCCACGTCGTTTTCGATCCTGGAAGCCCATCATGGACTGAGCGTAACCGCCACCTCGCTGGTCGACGTGTCCGGCCCGACCGCGCTGGAGGAAACAAGCTCACCTCGCTGGGAAGACGTGCGTGACACCCTGCGTCGCGATGCAACTCCCGGCGGACTGGCCAGTTACCAGTTTGTGTTCGATTCGCCCCGAATCAGCTCGAGCAAGCCTTTAAGGTCCTTTGCCCAGGAGTCGTTCCCTCCCAAGCGTCCGATTGTGGAGGCGGCACTCGACCTGACGGCCCGGATCCACGAGCAGTTTGCCTATGACCCGAAAGCCACGAGCGTCAACACGCCGCTGGAGGACGTGTTCTCGAACCGACGGGGCGTTTGCCAGGATTTCGCGCATATTGAGATCGGCTGCCTGCGGAGCCTGGGGCTCGCCTCGCGATATGTGAGCGGCTACCTCCGAACGATTCCCCCGCCCGGAAAGCCCCGTTTGGTAGGGGCGGACGCTTCCCACGCGTGGCTTTCCGTCTATTGTGGCGAGCTTGGCTGGATCGATTTCGATCCCACGAACAACGTCATTCCCAAGAGCGACCACATTTCGGTCGCCTGGGGACGCGACTACAGCGACGTCTGCCCCATCCGCGGCGCGTTTGTTGGTGGGGGACAACACTCCATGACCGTCTCGGTCGACGTGGAGCCCCTGGATATGACTCAGAAATGACGAATGAAGAAACTCAAATGACGAAACAAATCCGAAGGCCTGAATGACGAAGGTTGTGCAGGATACGTTATTTGCGTCTTAGGCCATTCGTCATGCTTTCGGCATATGACTTTCGGCATTCTTCATTGGACGGGATCTTCCTCTGTGGTTGTCTCTTCCCTCGAACTCCCTCCTGTTTCTGTCAATCTCCGGCCGAAAGTTGACACTACGGCCCCGCCGCATACTCCTCAGCGCTCTGATTGACGTCCGCCTCCCATTCCTGCCAGGCTTCTTCCATCGTTCGCACAAGCTCCGGGTGGGCCGTTGCCACGTCGTTTTTCTCGCCCAGGTCCTCCGTCAGGTTGTAGAGTTCGCCCTGCCCGGGGCGCGTCGATATCCACTTCCAAGGTCCGCGACGAACGGCCCGTTGTTCATCGAGTCGCCAGAAGAGATCCCGCTCCGGAAGCCGCCGGCCGGAAAAGAGCAGGGGACCAAGATCGAGCCCGTCCAGGCCAAGACCGTTCGTTTCGCACTGAGCGAGCGCGGTAAATGTGGGCAGAAGATCGACCGAAAGCGACGTGTCGGCCACCACGACCGGGGCGATCTTGTCCGGCCAATAGAAGATCATGGGTACCCGGTGCCCTCCTTCGTAAACCGAACCTTTCTGAGCACGAAGAGGACCGTTGCTGGAGATGTTGCGGTACTTCTTGCCGTAGGTCAGGTAGCCGCCGTTGTCCGAGGTGAAGACCACGAGCGTGTTCTCTTGCAGGCCGAGTCTTTCAATCGTGGCCACAATCTGGCCGACGCTCTCGTCAACGCTTTCGACCATGGCCTTGATATGGGGACGCACGTTGCCCGGATCGGGAATGATTCCCCACTTGTCGTCCCAGTAGCTGACGCCCTTGCGGCGATGGGCCGGATCGTTCGGCCCTTGCCAGGGGAAATGGATCGCCAGATGGGCCGCGTACAGGAAGAACGGCGCATCCTGATGCTGCTCCATGAAGCGGATACTGTGCCTGGTGAGTAGATCGGCCGTGTAGCCTTCTTCCATGGCGATCTCATTGTTGTGCCACCAGTCTTCGTTGCCCGACCGGTCGATGTGGGTATGGTGGTCGCCGTCGCCGGCTCCGAGCCCCCGGAATTCGTCGAAGCCCTGACTGGGCGGCAGCCACGGCGGAATGTAGCCCAGGTGCCACTTGCCGAAGCAGGCCGTGGCGTAGCCCTTCCCATGAAGCAATTCGGCAACGGTCACGGCCTTATGAGGAAGTCCGTGATCGCGCGTCACCTTGTTCGACAGGGGGCCGTCGAACTTCTTGCCAAATCGCTGCTGATAGAGGCCCGTGAGCATGGCGGCTCGCGTGGGCGTGCACATAGGGCCGTTGCTGTGAAAATCGGTAAACCGCATTCCCCTCGCGGCCAGGCGATCGATATTCGGGGTCTTGTGCCACGGGTTGCCATAGCAGGCCAGATCGCCGTACCCCAAATCGTCGGCCACGATCAGCACGATATTGGGAGCATGCTCCGCCCCGGCTCCCTTGGCAGAAGCTGTGCCTGAGAAAGACGATGCAAACGCCAGGACGGCCAGGACGATGGCCGGGGGATGGTCTCTCATGGTGCGGTGGTTTCCTACGGAACGACTCAAGAGTAGTTCACTTGGCCATTGGATGGAGATGATTGCCCTACAACGAGTCGGGAAGAACATACTACCACAGAGGGCACGGAGGACACAGAGGAAGATCCAGTCCAATGAAGAATGTCGAAAGCCAAATGTGAAAAGAATGACGAATGACCTAAGACACGAATGTCATATCCTGCACAACGTTCGTCATTCAGGGCTTCGGATTTGTTTCCTCATTTGATTTTCCTCATTCATCATTTTTCTCTTGCTCTGTTCTCTTCGTTGACTTCTGTTCAGCGTAGCCCGGCTCAAAACCTACAGTCTCCAGCCTACAGCCTAATGCGACGCATTCTCCCGCACCCACTTCGATTGGCCGCGGTAAACCTGGCCAAGCGGATAACGTTCACTGGGCGCGTAGGCGGCGGTCATGATCCGCCGGATCTCCTTGACCACATCCGGGTGGTCCTTGGCCACGTCGGTCGTCTCGGCGGGATCGGTGCGTAGATCGAACAGTTGGATCGCACTCTCCTGGCCCAGGCGAACGCCCTTCCAGTCACCCAGGCGGACGGCCTGGTCGAATCGAGGTCGGCAGTGCCCGTAGTCCCAGTAGAGATACTCGTGAGGCGTCTTGCGCTGGCCGTCCAGCAGGGCGTCGAGTGCCGAGGCGCCGTCGAGACCTTCGGGAACCGCTGCCCCGGCCAGTTCCGCCAAAGTGGGCAGGACATCGCAAAACGAGATCACTTCGTCGCTCACCTTGCCCGCAGGAATTCGGCCCGGCAGTCGGGCGATCAGCGGCACGCGGATGCCTCCCTCCCAAAGATCCCGCTTGTAGCCACGCAACGCGCCGCTGCTTTGGAACCGCTTCGGGGCGGCCCCGAAAGCGCCGTTATCGCTGGTGAACACAACCAACGTCCTCTCCGTAAGGCCGAGTTCATCAAGCAAGGCCACAATCCGTCCCACGTCGCCGTCCAGCCGGGTAATCATGGCGGCATAGTCTTTCGACTTCTGGTCCCACGGACGGTCGGAATAGGGCTCGTCGCTCGGCACGGCGAACCCGGTCGGGCTCTCGCTCGGATGGGAGAAGTGGGGGATCGTGTAGGCGCCGTAGAAGAAGAACGGCCCGTCCTTCGACTCCCGAATGAACCGCAACGCCCGTTCGGTGAACAGGTCGTGGCTGTAGTGCTCCCGGGTCTTCGGATTGTCGGGCATTTCGTAGCGCCCGTCATTGTCGTCCAGATAGGTCGGGAAGTAGTAGTGGGCGTGATCCTGGTCGAGGTAGCCGAAGAACATGTCGAAGCCCTGGTTGGTGGCTCGACCCTGGGAGCCGGCCGGCCCGAGCGACCACTTGCCGATCCCACCACACCGGTAGCCGGCCGTTTGGAGAACCTCGGCCAGAGTGACGTCGTCGTCGCGAAGATACTCATCGAAAAGATACTCATCGAAGTGCGGAACATTGTCGCGCACCCGCCCGTGCCCGTTGTGCATGCCGGTCATCAGAGAGCATCGCGACGGGGCACAGACGGTTGAGCCGGCATAGGCCTGGGTGAAGCGGATTCCGTCCTTGGCCAACCGGTCGATGTTCGGCGTGAGAATCTCCTTCTGGCCGTAGCATCCCAGGTCGCCATAGCCCAGGTCGTCGGCCATGAGGAAGACGATGTTGGGCCTCTCGGCGCCATCAGACTCACCGGCCGAGCCCGTTGCCACAACAGTCAACAGCCCGCACAATGCGAGCAGTCCAAACGCAACACCACGGGCAGACAAATCAAGACGGTCGAACATGCGAATCCTCCGGGACACTGGCTTCGTACGACCGTCGATTGTCGCCGGTGGGGGTGGCCGGGTCAACGGCTGGAGAGGGACCGCTGACAACGGGATGCTACGTCCACTACGGCCCCAAGGGCCCGCTCGACAACTCCTCGCCGACGGGCAAACGTGAAGACTTGGACGGACCGCTCTCTTGTTCGGCTGCCTTCTGGACCACAAGCTCGTCTGGAACGAGGTTTCCGGAAAACCTCGGCGCGCCTGGAAGATCTCGGCAACGTTCCGGGATTGAAGTGCCCTCAACCCGCACCGCGCCCAGACATGGGATGCGTTTCAGCAAGGGCACGGATTCTTCCGTGAAGCCCTTGCCGCATAGAGTCATCGTTCGAAGAAAATAGCAGTTCGTGAAGACTGAAATCACGTCGTCCGAGTAATCGACGCCGCCCGGTTTGCCTCGGAGGTAAACCGAAGAGAGTTGTTTCAGGGGAAGCCGGCCGAGCCCCTCTGCCGTAATGGGAGTCTCAGACAAGACCAGGCCCCGGAGTTCATCAATTCCCGCCAAACGCTTCATCCCTTCGTCCGTAACCGGCGTCGAAAGCAGGAAGAGGTGCACCGGACCGTACAGGTCGCACAGGTGTCGCAAACCTTCGTCTTCGCCCCGCCACTGCTCCGTCAAGCAGACGACCGTTGAGCCGGGCGCCATCCTGCGTCTTGGTTCATCAAGTTGCCGGCAGCGATCGCTGCGGTCGACAAAGCCGCCCAGATCACGAATCGCCTGGACGGCGGTCTCGTGACGTTTGAGGTGTTGTTCCGGAACGAACTTGGCGAACGGCGACACTTCCCTGCGGGAAGGCCTTTCCGGATCGATTCGATAGGCTCCCCGACCGTCCTTCCGCATGGCCCAAATCCCAAACAGCGAGGAGGAAGCGTATCTCTCCAATTCATTCTGAGCGGGGAGGGTTTCACGAGAAACGGCTTCAACGCAGAGTTCCCCGTTCAGTTCATGAACCACGGTCGGAAACCGGGAGGCGGCTGAAGACGGCTGGCGGCTTCGTCGTGGACCGATCCGATACCACGTGTGGCCCGGAGAATACACCGACCCGGCATGTTCCACAAGGAACAAGTTCTGTGTCCGATCGTCTGCTATCGTTGTCTTCGCAAAGCCGTTCTCGCCGTGGGGAGAGAAGACTTCGAGGCGTCCCCAATCATTCAAGACCAGAGCCCCTTGAACACAGCGGCCGACTGCGCCGCCGCGAACCTCCGACAGTCCTGGGATCTGTTGCGCCAGGGTCGTCACCTCGAATGACTCGAGATCAACGGCGACGGGGGTATTCGAAACCGTTCCGACCCGCGCGTCATGAACGCGTCCGAAGAGCACAAACCGTTTATCGGGACGTCGAGGGTCGCTGTAGAAACACGCCCACGGGATCTGAAACACGACGTTCAATTGCTCCGGGGCGGCCAGCATCTCCGGATCGCCGTATCCGTCCGGTTTCAGCATCCGCGTCGCCGTGTGCAATACGCGGACGCTCGGTTTTCCGCCATCCAGCGAAAGGAGTGCGATCCAGGTCCGGCCGAAGACTCCCGTGCGACCGACGGCCAGGCATTTGCCGCCTCCCAGGGACAGAACCGACGCAACGGTGCTACTACGAATACCACTCGGCAGCTCCTGAAAATCCCGCAGCGTGCTCCAGGGCTCGCCGGAATCCTTCATGTTGCTCCAGGAGCACTTGAGGTCGTGGATCTTGACGCCATTGTTGGGGAGGACCCCTATGGCGTCCGTTGTTTGCGGGAGGATTCGATGCACGGAAGTGTAACTCGGGAGTCCCGTTTCCTTGGTGAACTCAGCGAGCGTTTTGCCTGATTCCGAAACAACGACGATTTGGTCGTTGGTCACAACCCAAAGGTTTTCGCCGTCGCTCCTCGCCCGGGACACCTTCTCCAGGCTGCTGGCCGAACCACGTCTCCCCACGCTGAAGATCGTCTTCAAGGCGAGCTTGTCGTTGCCGCCCCGCGATAGCAAATGCACCCCGTGATCATCCCAAACCAGGTCGGAGTCGTCCTGGTGGCCTTCCAGATGAACGCCGCGGGGGAAGCTTTCCAGACGCGTCCAAGCCGCAATCGGTCGAATATCGACCCCTTGCTCCCAAGTGATCAGCGTCTCCGGCGGTTCCGTTACCGGGTTTGCGACCCCCGTTGCCAGCAAGTCCGTCATGCCTTCCTCTCGAACCAACCGTGCGTCTTTTAGCCCCTTGAGTTTGGCAAGATGCTGGCGGGACTTTTCGGTGAATCCGGGCCCCACGAGGGCCAAGTAATTCAGACCTTTTACGTTTTCGAGCAGTTCCAGGGTTTCGTCGTTCAAGAACTGCCCCGTCCGATCTTCCAACCAAATGGCGTGCGTCATGGAGAAATCGAGTTTCTCGAGGCCCTCCGTCGTGATTCGGGTGTTTGCGAGATACAGGTTCCTGGGTGCGTAGCGGAGCCAACGTATGCCCTTATCCGTAACATCGGCGTCAATCAGAAACAGGGCGTTGATGATGCCGAGATCTGCAAGGTCCTTCAGTCCGTCATCACCGCCGCGCCATTGACGCGTAAGGCACATGGCAATGCCGCTCAACTGCCCCATCAAGTGGCCCTTGAACAGTTGCGGGCGCGAGATCTCACTGCTTATTTCAACGCTTCCGCCCAGACTGCGGATGCGTTCAATGATTGGACGACGCATGAACCACCCTTCCCACGACATACACCGGGCCAACGGCGACATGGTTGTTGTGTGTGGCGTGTCCGGATCCACACGACACGCGGTCCTGGAGTCCCGCCATGATCGAGCCCAAATGCCGAAGTTCGCCGACGGCGCAAATCCGTCAAGATCTTCTCCGCCAATCCGTGTTTCTCTTGCAAGGAGTTGCGACTTGAAGCCGTCGGCGAAGGTCATGCGGTACCATGTGCGACCGGGAGAATAAACCGCATCGCCAAGGCGAACCAGAGCGTGGTGCTGCGTACGCTCTGCAGCAATCACCTCGCGTACAACGGTGCCGTCATCCTGTCGTACGAAGGCGGTGAGCTTACCGCGATCAGCCAGGATCAGGGAGCCACCCACGCATTCGGCATCCGTCCCGCCACGAACGTCCGCCAATCCCGGGATTCGTTCAGCGAGAGTCGTCACTGCCGAAGTCTCCAAATCAATCGCCAATGGCGTGTTCTCAATCGGCCAGCCTGATCGCGTATCGTGATTTCGCCCGATCACAACGACCGGCGTCCCATCTTCGCAGTCCCTGTCGAGGCAAATCCAGGGGATGCTGAAGGCCAGGTCGACCTGTTCCGGCGCCTGGAGCAGTTCCTGGTTTGCGTATTGCTCCGGCGGAAGCACGCGTTCCGCTCGGTGCAGCACGCGGACTTCCTTTCTGTCTTCCGACGGGTTCCAGTCCAGTGTCGCAATCCAGGTGGTTTGTTGCGGCCCGTAGCGTCCGACGGCAAGGCACCGTCCAGGAGAAATGGGAAACACCGAAAGAAAGGCGATCCGTTGGCCCTTCTCTTCGCTTCGCGGATTGGCTCGATCATAGAACAACTGACCCCGGAACTCCTGTCCGGCGTTGCCCACCAGGCGTCCACCAAGCAGGGAGCCATACTTCTCGCCGTCGGGAAGCATTCGCGGTAAGTTGTCGCCACGTCGTTCTGTCAGTTCGGATTGCCAACTCGAATAGCCCGGCAGCCCATCGGCAGACGTGAAATGGGCAAGAACCTCGCCTTGCCCGTCGATCATAAACACGCCGCTTACGGTTGCCACCCAAAGATATTTGCCGTCGCTGCGGACTCGCAGAATCGCCAGACCGTTGCGGACAGACAACTCGCCCAAGCTCGGCTGAAACACTTTGTGAAAGGTCAGCTTGCCCTCGCTGTTCCGTGAAAGGCTTTGAATCTCCGCGGCATTCCACGCAACATCCGCGTTCTCAGTGTGCTGCACGATCCGACAATCCAAGGGAGCGCATCCAGGCTGCACCCCGTTGGAATAGTACATTCTCGATTGGGAATAGCCCCAATCTGCGATTTCTTCGACGGTGATGGCCTCATGCACCGTTTCGAAACGCGGCGGCGGAAATTGGGGCGTCACAAGGACCGTTCTCAACTCCCCGTCTGCCTTCGCTTCATTCTGCTGAACAAGACGCGACAAACGCGACCTGAGCTTTCTCAGTTCCCTCGCAATCAGGCCATATTGGTTGTAGGACATGGCGTTTCGGGAACGTGGCGGTTCGATTGTCAGCTTCTCAAGATTCTCAATGACGGCAACGTCCGAACCGGCGATGCGATCCGGGTGACGCCCAATCTTCAGGAGCACTTCCAGGTAGTCGGCAAGGTGAACCGGACCGGGCCTTTTTGTCGCGCGCAGCACGTTGCAGAATTCGGTGACCTCTTTCTCGCTGAAGCGTTCCGAAGTCACAATCTCCGGGAGCAGGGGAAACAGTCCGCCGAAATCAGGAACGCGGGAAAGCACCTCGCTCAGATCCTTGAGCTTCCTGGCGTGATTCCAGTCGTTTGCCGGCTTGAGCACCAAACGCGCGGCGAACGCGATGAACGCGTGGCGTTGCCTTGCCTCATTCATGAGCTCCGAAACGACCTGCTTGAACGGCGCTTCCGGAATGTCCTCCGGATCGTAGGACAGGTCGGCCGCGAGCTTTGCCAATGTGATCGCGTATACGTAGTCGTCGTTCAAATGGGGCGGAAGAGAGCTCGGCTTCGGGGGAAAGTAGTAGTCCCGTCTCGGAATCAGCCTTTGGGCCTGGGGAAGCATGAGCAGCCGGTTCTTCAGCAGGTACTCGACGTGCGGAAACGTGTAGGGAAGATCGCCGAAGGGGTGGCTTGCATCGTGGTTGCTCAATAGGGCGAGACGCTGCTCCACGTTTCCTGGATTCAGCAGCAGAATCGCTTCTCTGAGCTTGATTGCCAGTCGAAAGGCGCCGTACTCCAGAAACCGGTCCGCCCGCGCCGCCAGGGCCGCTTCCTGCTCGGCCATCGACATGGGCTGAATCGACTCGTCGCCGATCTTCGCCAGAATCCGTTCCGTCACGGAGCCCACCAGGAGTTCTCGAACCTGGGTCAGCTCGATCGACCGGTGGTCGATCGTCTCCAGCGTGGAAGCCCCGTCGGAAATTGTCACGGTCAAATGGCACCGCGGCGTTTCCGCCTTCGAAGCGGGCAAGACGGTGAACTCGCCGTTCACCTGGAGCGGAACCACGCGATTGATCTCGGACGCACTGAGAGCCAACTCCGCTCGGATATGCTGGAGCTCGTCCAGATTCACAATCGCGATCCCGGGCGCCCGCATCAAACTCTGACTCACCACCTTGGCATACTCTTGCTGCAACGAATCGTACTGCTTCTCCAGCCCCTTCGAAACAAAGAAAGGAACCGCTATCGCCGACCGGATTCCCTCCGGAAAGCGGCGCATCGAGTCCTCCAGAAGGCTGATCACGGTCGAACACATCTTCTCCGGATCTGGAGTCGCAACCTCCAACCGTTCGTCGAAAAGCCGGGCCCCGATCGTGGTGTCGTCGATCACGACCCGCAGCTTCGCCAGCGATTGCGTCCAACCGCCGTCGATCACCAGGAGACGCTGCGCGCGGAGCAGACGGGCAATTTCACGACCCCGCCCCATAGCGGCACTCTCCACAAGGGCGCCGAGTTCCTGCTCGCGCAGGACCTTTTCGACTTCGTCCCGTTCGACCAGTTCGATCCCGTCGAGTTCCGACAGCCGAACCGTCAACAAGTTGCCCAGCCCGCTCCGCTGAACGCTGCCAGAGCTCAACACAGCCCATCGAGGCGCCGCTTCAGCGGTCCCGACAAGAAGGGGAAGCAAAACAACGCCCCACGCCACGTTCCACACCGCCCGCGGACTTCCCATGATGCGACCTGTCTTCTCGGTTTCTTGGATGAATCAAACCCGCGGGCTCCAATGACGCCTTCCGGCCGCTTTGGCCCGAGCCGCCCTCGTCACGGCGCGATTCCGCTCAGCCGGCGATACTCCTCGTCCGTCATGCCGCGTTTGCGAAGTTCGTGGACGGTGAGGTTGCGGGTGATCTTGATGAGCGTGGGGGTCGCGAGTACGTGACGCCAGTGTTCGCAGGCACGTTCTTCGTCGCCATGAATGGCCAGGCATTTCGCGAAGAAGTACTCCGCGTCCACCCGCTCCGATGGAGAAGCCCCCTCCACGAGCTTGGCGAAGTCGGCATCCGTCAGAGCCGTTTGATCCTCGTCGCCCTGATCTGCCAGCCGATCGAAGACGCGTGCGAGAATCTCCTCCGCATTCGGGCGATTCATTCGCTCAAGCAGCCTTTTCCGCACGTCGGGCAGATCGTGTTCCATGGCGATCGTCAGCACGTGGAGAGCAGCATAGGCGTCTTGCGTCGGCAGGACGTCGGCTTCGAGAAAGGCGTTGCAGACCTTTTCGGGAGATTCGACTCCTTCGAGCCCGAGGATGATCAAGGTGTGGGCACGGATGCTCTTCTGCTCGCTTACCAGGCGTCCGCCCCCCACCAGGTCCCGAAAGCGTTTGACGGCTTCCAGGGCCGTCTTTCGATCCTCTCCGTTGCAACGGAGACAGGACCAATACCACTGAAAGGCATTGCCGGGATGCGTGGCCGCCAGTTGCCTCGCGGCCCTTTGGCTCGCCTCGTAGTCCCCTCGCAGTTCCGCAGAAAGCGTTCGCGCAAAGCAGCCCCACTGATCGTGCGACTCGGCGGCTTGGTCAAACCACGTCTTCGCTCCCTGGCAATCGCCGTTTTCCAACAGCTTCCTCCCACGGTTGAACGCGATGCGAGTTCCTTCCGGCGTGACGGCTTCGGCAGCGGCAAAGAACGCCTTGAGCGTGGCCTCCGCTTTCGCCGTATCGCCGAGTTCCTCGTACACGTTCGCCAAGGCTTCGCTTGCCTCGCCATCCGGAAGCTTGGAAGCCGCAACCACGGTCGAGAGGCGATCGGCCGCCAGTTCGCACTCCTTGTCGCGGGCATATGCCAGGGCAATCGCGCGGCGAACGTCCGGGTCGTTTTCAAAGTGCTTCCACCAGACGTCAAGATGGCTCCACACCTCGCGATCGTCGGGGCGTTTGTTGACGCGATCGACGATCGACCACGGATTCCAAGGGCTGCAGTTCATGCTGGAACCATGCTCCTCCCAGCGGCTCAGCGGCGAATAGTAGCGATACTCCATGATCTTGTGATAAGCGTGACGAACATCGTGATCGCACCTAAAACGGGCCCGGAAAGAACTGGCGACTTGGTAGATCTTCTCGGCGCCCGTCCCCTCGCATCCATCCCACAAAGGATGGTCGTTGGGAGTGAAGCGGTGAACCAGGGCGTGTTGTGCGGCGTGATCGCGAGGGAAGGAACGAGCTTGCCCATGCGCCGCTTCGCCCCCGCCGTAGACATCGAGAAACACTCGCCACGGATGTCCTTTCGTCAACGGATCGGTAAGCGCGATCCATGCCCGGCGGGTTTCGCCGGCCTCCCCGTTTTGCGCTCTCATTTGGAGATAATACGCACGGAGCAGGACCTGGGTGAAGCTGACCTCGCGGATCCAACAGCCCAAGACCTGCCATGAGAACTCGTGGCGATCGGCAGCGAGCGAGCCGCAGCCTCCAGGATCGGAAAGCGAGTCCATCACCTCTCTGCGCGTCGTGAATTCATCGTCGGACAGGCCAACCTCGGAAATAACCTTCGGCGGCAGTGTGAGCGGCAGATCCCGAATGCCGGCGAGTTCGCCGTAAAGGCAGGCCCCGAAGCGACGGGTCGGCTTCTCGGAGTTCGGAACCGGGTTCAGTGCCGGATCATACGTTTGAAGCGTCCAAAAGCGCTGGCACGTCGGATAGGCGGCGAGGAGTTCCTTCTGGCGGCGGTGCGCCTCCTTTTCCCGGCCCGTATACATCAAGGCGTTGAATTCGTACAACTCGGCCCAGGCCGCCAGTTCGGGCCGTTGCCGCAGCCTCGCGAATTCGCCGAAGTCGTACTGGTAGTACGGTCTTCCCAACGCCAGCCAGGGCGGCGAGCCCCCCACCGAACGCCCGCAGTCGATCGCCGCCTCGTGCAAGCCGGCCAACGACAACGCGACTTCCGTGATTCCTCGTCCGTGACCCGTTGCCGCTGAGCGATGCTCGAGCCGCCTGGCGTAGAGAACGGCGCGCATCTTGAAGACTTCGTTCATCGGGTGGAGCAGGCTCTCCGTCAGGTAACCCAGGTGGAGATAACCCCAAACAAGCGAGGCAAGACGCTGCGGCGACTCGCCGTCTTCGCGGATCAGGCGGTGGAGTTCTCGGACCGCGGAATATTGAGCGGGAAACTCTGGGATCGCCAGTTGTTCCTCGATTTCTTTCGGGACCGGGGCGTCGTCGAGCCAGCGATTGCCGCGACCACCGAGGCCGCATTCCTTGAGGGTGCTCACAAACATGGAACGAGAGGCCTCGTCCAGAAAATCGAACAGTTTCCCAAGCTTGTGGGCTTCGTAAACCTCGCGTGTGATCTGTCGCGTGGATGCCCCGTCCTGTCCGGAAACGACGCGAAACTCGCAGGTTACGTTCCGCATGTCCTTGGCGACTTTCCACCCGGGCTCAACGTGCAACGCGCCGTCCGCGTCCTCCACCGTCTCTCCCAGGAAATGGTCGCGTGTTTGCGCTCCCAGTTCGTCCCGTGCGGCAATCAGAACCGCCTGGCGATAGGCCTCCAGGACGATCGACGATGCCAGAAATGGCCGTTCGCATCTTGCCTCCTCGCTGGATGGGTCCTTGCCGCCCAGGTAAAGAGCGGAGAATCTCGCCGGGCGGGACTCTTGGGAGGCAAGGACACGGTCGGCAACCTCGTTCGGGACAAGGCTTCCGTGGAACTTCGTAAACCCAAGCGCTCCCCGACAGCGTTCCGGGATCAAGGTGCCTTCGACATGCACTTCGCGCAATGAACGCATGAGTTTCAATTGCGGTACGGCATTCTCCGTGAAGCCCCTGCCGCACAACGTAATCGATCCAAGATGCCGACAGTTCGTGAGAGCCGAAAGAGTGCCGTCCGAGTAATCGACACAGCCCGGCTTGCCTTGAAGGTAGATGGAATAGAGTTGGTCGAGGGGAAGTCGGCGAAGGCCCTCTGCCGTGACAGGCGTTTGGCATAAGACCAGGCTCCAGAGTTCGCGGAGTTCCTTCAGATGCGTCATGCCTTCGTCGGAAATCGGCGTCGAAAGCAGATAGAGTCGTATCGGTCCGTACAAGTCGCACAAATGGCTCAAGCCTTCGTTGCCTCCCCGCCACTGCTCCGTCAAGCTGACGACCGTTGAGCCGGGGGCCATCCTGCGTCTTGGCTCGTCAAGCCGCGGGCAGCGATCGCTGCGGTCCACGAACCCGCCCAGGTCGCGAATCGCCTGGACAGCGGCCTCGTGACGCTCGAGATCTTCTGCGGGGACGAACTTGGCAAACGGCGACACTTCCTTGCGGAAAGGCGCTTCCGGATCGATGGCATAAGTTGCCGAACCGCCCTTCTCCATGGCCCATATCCCGAACAGCGAGGAAGAGGCATATCTCGCCAGGTTGTTCTGGGCGGGCAGCGTCGCGTCGGAAACGACCTCAACGCAAAGTCCCCCGCTTAGCTCGTGGATCACTCTCGGATACGCGAAGTCGGTTGCAGGAACGTCGCCATTGCGGCGCGGACCGATCCGATACCACGTGTGGCCCGGAGAATACACGGATCCGCCATGTTCCACGAGGATCAGGTTCTGGGTCCGTTCTTCCGCGATTGCGGTCTTCACGAAGCGGTCCTCGCCCTGGGGGCAGAAGACTTCGAGACGTCCCCAGTCGCTCAAGACCAGAGCTCCTTGGACGCAACGGGCGGCTGTGCCGCCGCGAACCTCCGACAGTCCTGGGACTTGCTGCGCCAAGGTCGTCACCTTGAATGACTCGAGATCAACGGCCAGGGGCGTGTTGGCAACGACTCCAGACTGCGCATCGTGGACGCGTCCAAGGATCACCAACCGTTTGTCTGGGCGTCGAGGGTCGTTGTAGAAACAGGCCCATGGGATGTGAAACACGACGTCCATTTGTTCCGGGGCAGCCAACATCTCCGGATCACCGTATCCGTCGGGCTTCAGCATCCGCGTCGCCATGTGCAACACGCGGACCCCCGGTTTTCCGCCATCCAGCGAAAGGAACGCGATCCAGGTCCGGCCGATGGCTCCGGTGCGTCCGAGCGCCAGGCACTTGCCTCCTCCCAAGGGCAGCACCGACGCAATCGTGCCGCTCGCCGTCTGCAATTCCTGACAATCCGAGGCGGTTCTCCAGGGCTCGGCGGAGTCCTTCGTCCACGCACGCTTGTGGTCATGGACCCGCCCGCCACTGCTGGGAAGAACCCCCACGGCATCGCTGGTTTGGGAACGGATTCGATGAGAAGAAGTGTAACTCGGCAAGCCCGTTTCCTCGGAGAATTCAGCGAGCGTTTCTCCGGACTCAGAAACAACAACGATTCGTTCGTTGGTCACGACCCATAGGTTTTCGCCGTCGCTCCGCGCCCGGGACACCTTCTCCCGGCTGCTGACCGGACCGCCTTTCCCCTCGGTGAAAATCGTCTTCAACGCGAGCTCGTCGTTGTCGCTCCGCGACAGCAAATGCACGCCATGATCATCCCAGACCAGGTCCGAGTCGTCTTGGTGGCGTTCCAGATGAACACTGCGTGGAAGGCTCTCCAGATGCGTCCAAGCGGCAATGGGTTGAAGATCCACCCCTTGTTCCCACGTGATTGGCGCCTCCGGGGGTTCCGTGATCGGGTTCTTGACCGTCGAGGCCACCAAGGCCGCCGAACGGTCCTCCGGGTTGAGCCGAGCGTCTATCAGTCGTGTGGACTTGGCAACGAATTCGCGCGCCTTTTCGCCGAACCCCGGACCAATGAGGCCCACGCACTTCAGGTCCTTCGCCTTCTCCAGCAGTTTCAGGGCATCGTCGTTCAGAAATCGTCCGGTCCTGTCTTCGAACCATATCACGGAGGTCCCCGACAGGCTGAGCTTCTCGAGCCCCTTCTTCGTGATCCGCGTATTCGCAAGGTACAACTCCGTGGGAGCGTAGCGGAGGTGACGCATGCCTTCGTCCGTGACGTCAGCCTCGATCACATACAGGGCCTTAATCCCCCGGAGATTCGCAATGTCCTTCAGACCGTCGTCGCCGCCACGCCACTGACGCGTAAGGCATATCACCATGCCACTGTGAAATCCGTGCCACTCGTCCTTGAAGAGCTGCGTCTTGGTAATCTCAGCGTTTTCTCCAACGAACGCCCCCTGATCACGAATCTTCCTGATCATCGGGTCTTGCGTCGTTTCAACGCGCGGTGGGGGAAAGGCCGGCACGGGAAGGACGCTCGGCGACTCCCCATTCGCCTTCGCTTCGTTTCGCCGGGCGAGACCCGACAAACGCGACTTCAGTTCCGCCAGTTCCTTGACCGTCTGCCAGTACTCGTTATGGGAGATCCCGCCTATCGGACCTTGGAAACCGATCGCCAGCTTCTCGAGGCTCTCAATCGCGGCAAGGTCGGAATGGGTGATCTGCGCCGGATGACACTCCGCCTCCAGAAGCAGTTCCACGTATTCCGCGAAGTGAATCTGACCAGGCCTCTTCGTCGCACGAAGAGCCTTGCAGAATTCCGACACCTCCTTCTCGCTGAAGCGTCCCGAAGTGGCAATTCCCGGCATCAACGGAAACAGTCCCTCGAAGTCCGGGACGCGGCAGAGCGCCTCGCGAAGGTCCTTGAGCTTCCGCGACTGGTTCCACTCGTTGGCAGGCTTGAGAACCTCCCAGGCGACGAGACGGAGAAACTCGCGACGTTGCCGAGCCTCGTGCGCCTTCGCCGACAAGGGGCGTCCAACGGGCCATTCCGGAACATTGTTAGGATCACAAGGCAAGTCGGCCGCGAGTTTCGCCAACGTGATCGCGTACACGTAGTTGTCGTTCAAATGGGGCGGAAGCGAACTCGGCTTCGGGGGGAAGTAATAATCCCGTCTCGGAATCAGCTTCTGGGCCTGCGGGAGCTTGATCAGTCGGTTCTTCAACAGGTATTCCACGTGCGGAAACGTGTAGGGAAGATCGGGAAGGGAGTGGCTTGCGCCGTGGTTGTGCAACAGGGCGAGCCGCTGATCCACGTTCCTCGGATTCAGCAGCAAAATCGCTTCTCTGAGCTTGATTGCCAGTGGATAGGCTCCGTATTCCACAAACCGGTCCGCCCGCGCCGCCAGGGCCGCTTCCTGCTCGGCCATCGACATGGGCTGAACCGAGTCGTCGCCGACCTTCGCCAGAATCCGTTCCGTCACGGAGCCCACCAGGAGTTCTCGAACCTGGGGCAACTCGATCGACGGATGGTCGATCGTCTCCAGCGTGGAAGCCCCGTCAGAAATCGTCACCGTCAGATGGCACTGCGGCGTTTCCGCCTTCGGAGCGGGCAAGACCGTGAACTCGCCGTTCACCTGGAGCGGAACCACGCGATTGATCTCGGACGAGCTGAGAGCCAGTTCCGCCCGGATATTCTGGAGTTCGTCGAGCGAGACAACTGCGATCCCGGGCGCCCGCATCAAGCTCTGGCTCACCACCTTGGCATACTCTTGCTGCAATGAGTCGTGCCGCTTCTCCAGCCCCTTGGAAACAAAGAAGGGAACCGCAATTGCCGACCGGATTCCCTCCGGAAAGCGGCGCATCGAGTCCTCCAGAAGATCGACCGCCATCGAGCAGACCTTCTCTGGATCCGGCTTCGAAACCGTCAAGGGTTCGTCAAACAGCCGAGCCCCGATCACGGTGTCGTCGATCACGATCCGCAACTCGGCCCGCGATTGCGTCCACGAGCCGTCGATCACCAGCAGTCGCTCTGCGCGGAGCAATCTCGCGATCTTACGCGGGCGGCCCGTGGCGGCGTTCTCCACAAGGGCGCCGAGTTCCTGCTCGCGCAGGACCTTTTCGACTTCGTCCCGTTCGACCAGTTCGATCCCGTCGAGTTCCGACAGCCGAACCGTCAACAAGTTGCCCACCCCGCTCCGCTGCACGCTGCCCG
Source organism: Thermoguttaceae bacterium (assembly GCA_963674575.2). Lineage (GTDB taxonomy): Bacteria > Planctomycetota > Planctomycetia > Pirellulales > Thermoguttaceae > JAAYAY01. The sequence continues at coordinate 1,306,056 of CAXXQT010000002.1, read as the reverse complement.
AGGTCAGCACGGCCCATCGAGGCGCCGCTTCAGCGGTCCCGGCCAGTATTATGGGAAGCAAAACAAACGCCAAACCGACCTTCCACGCCGCCCGCGAACTTCCCATGATATGACCTGCTTCTCGTTTCCTTTGATGAATCGCTCGGAGACGGCGATAGCCCCCTCCTCACTTCCCCTTCTTCCCCCCCAACTTCACCAGCAGACGTTCGGCGATCCGGGCGCCGGCGTCTTGCAGGGCCGTTTTGGCGGCGATCTGCTCGGCGAGGTCGACGGCGACGGTCACCTGGCGATCGGTGGCCAGGAGGCGGCCCGTGGCGCGATCGAGGGCTTTGATTTCAAGTCGGGCTTTAACCGAGATCAGGTTGCCTCGGCGTCCGCAGAACTCGCTGAAGGCCTCGCCCACGATGAGAATCTCGGCCTTGGATTTGCCGCCCGACTTCGCATCGAAAACCTGAAAGCCGCTTTCGGTCGCGAAGAGCGCCATCTCCGTTTCGGCGGCCGGGTCGATGGTGATCTGGCCCACGTGCTCCTCGGGGATGGAGATCGACAGAGACGGAAGCTTGCTGTCGCCGAGCTGCTTCTTCAGGGCGGCGATGCGGTCTTCGCGCGTGCTGGGTTTGGCGACCAGGTCGCGCGCCCGCTGGTCGATGGTCGCTCCCACCTTTTCCGCAAGTTCCACGACGAGCCCGTCCAGTTCGTCGCTCACCAGGCCCTTGACCGAGGCGCCCAGAACGCGGCTCGTTTCGGTGCCGATGATCTTGGCGATCACGTAGCGTGATGAGCCAACCTGCATGACGGACCCGGTCACGAGAACCTTGGCCCCCGTCAACTGGCCCACGTGAACCGCCTCCTCGCTCTTGACCGCCCCGGACAGGCTCAATTCCTGCTCCTTGAGCACCGTATCGAGGTCCTCGCGATCGACGAGGAACAACTCGGGATTGGCCACAAGATTCGCGAACAGCAGGTCGGTCACTTGCTGCCCCTGCTCCGACACTTCCTTGCCCCGTTCGGAGAACGGCAGGACGGCCACGGGATAGACTTCGTCTCCCGCGTACACGGCGCCGCTCGTGATTCCCAGGCACAACAGCAGTGCCCACCCCAATCGTTTCGTGTCAGTCACGTTTCTTTCCTCCAGGAAGGTCCTTGCCACCGGAGACGATCTCCAGCAGGCGGACGAAAAAGTAACGCGGGGCGGGAGACGCCTCCCACCGTGGCAGCAGGTTCCAGCCGATGCAGCACACGCGGCCGCGATCGCGACCGTAGCGGAAATCGGCCCACGGGTAGCCCGACGCCTCATCGGCAATCAGGAGCACCATCCCTTGATCCTCTCCGGCAAAGCGGAAACGACGCGATTCCTTCAAGTCGGCAGCAGCCAGCGCATCAATCGCCACGGCGGCATCCGCGCCTCGCAGTTCGAATCTGTCCGGCCCCGGAGCCGAGAGGGCAAACGGTCCCGACTCGGGCGTCAGCAACACGACGGGGACGCCTTGCCGAGCCAACTGGCAGAGCACGCCATCCAGCCCGCGTTGATCCTCCAACGCGAGCCCCTCGCCCACAACCACAAGGCCCTCCGTGACCGCGGCCAGGGCTCCCAGTCCGGTTACCCGGCGACAGGGCAGCTCGATCTTCTCCAGCGCCTCGGCCGTCTTTCCGGAGGGATCGAACAGGACGATTCCGAGTTGCTCAGCCCATTGCCGACGTCCGGCCAAGGGAGGTCTTCCGACAACCTGCATCTTGCAGACGGCCTTTTCCACGGCAACCCGGATGGGCAAAGTCACACCTTCCTTCACCTGGGGCGCGGTGAAACGAATCTCCACCAGATCGTTCTTCGCAACAACCACGCCACTGGCGAAGGGTCGCCGGTCCGCGCTGGCTTGCCACGGCACCTGCGTCTGCCCGTCGCAGGCGAACCGTAGCAACACCTCCTCGCCCGAAAACACCATCGCCGGAACCCCCAGGGGCCGAACGGCGGGCGAGACACCGCTCGGCTCGGTTCCGGACAACGCACCACATGCCACCGCTGGCACAACACCCTCTAGCCACAACACCGTGACCTCGCAAACAATCGAAAACAAAAAACACTTCCACCGCATCGTCCCCCCCTCCTCAAGCTCAAGGCTGAAGGCTGTAGACTGGAGGCTGTAGTCTAGAGCTGATGAGTTTCATTGGTCGCCTTCTCCTGCCTGCCGGACACGAGCAGGAGGAAGACACGGTACTCGCGTCCGTCCTGCTCAAACGAAAGGACTTTGGTTGGCCTTCCGGCAGCCACAACCCCGCTCGCAGAGATCGCCAGCTCGTGAGGCGCGGCCTCTTGAAAATCGACGTCGTAGGTGAACAGCCCACGATCGATCGGAAACGCCCAGAAGTAGAGCTTACGTGAGCTGCCGTTCTTCAGCACCGCCTCGACGGCCTCCTGCTCACGCGTCAACACAAATGTCTTTTCCTCGACCCGAAAGGGCTCCTTCGGGTCATCTCGAACAAGGATCGCCAGCCGCATGGCGACTTCGTCGGACAGGTTGGCCGGCTGCTGCGAGGCCCCGACGTGGACGTCGACTCGATCGCCCGACTCGACCAGCCACTGCCAACGCTTCTCAAACAACTCGTCGAGATCATCCAGCAGCGCCAGCCGTCTTTCCAGTTCGTCGGCGTCGAGTTCGGCCAGGAGTTTGGCGGCGGGCGAGTCGTCGGGCGGAATCGTCGCGGGCCCCGGACCACTCCGAGCAAGCCACACACCAACCGCCAAGAGCAACGCCGCCGCCGTCGCCGCGATCGTCCACAGGACGGAACGTCTTCGTCGATGGTCCTCGCGCTTAGGATCGGGCTCGGGTTGCACTTCCTGAACGGCCCGAGACACCCGTTCCGCCAGCGCATCCCGATCAACATGTTCCTCGCTTCGGTGGAACCAATCTCGGAGAAGGCGATCCAGGGGGGCCTCGTTTCGCTGGGTCATGATCGGTACTCCTTAGAGCCAGTTCTGCAAGCGTTTCTTCAAGGCTCTCCGCGCACGATGAACGCGCCAGTAAACCGTAGTCCGACTGCAACCTTCAATCGCGGCCAACTCCGCCGGGGCCACACCTTCGAAAACCGTCATGACGAGGGCACCTCGCAGTTCCGGGGATAGCTCGCCCAAAGCACAGCGGATCGCTTCATCCAACTCACCACGGAGGGCCGCCTGTTCAGGCTGAAACTCACATGGCGCCTCCGAACCGCAAACCATCTCGCTTCCTTGGGGTCGCCTTCGCTGCTGTTGCAGAAAGCGGTAAACCGTGTTCATCGTGACCCGCCGCAGCCACGTGGAGAACTGGGCGTCGCGGCGAAAGGACCCCAGCCCCTTCACCACGCGGACGAACACCTCCTGGACCACGTCGTCCGTATCCGCATGGTTGAGAACCATGGGATAGACGATCCGGCGCACGTGATCGAGATTTCGATCAATGAGCCGGGCCAGGGCGTCCTGGTCGCCTCCATCCAAGTAGTTTGCTACGAGTTGCTCATCCATCATGAAGTCAGGCCGCTGCGTCCACTTTTACTCCCTTAGATCCACGATTCCCGATCATCTTGGTAGGAATTTTGCGATTTTTCGTCGCCCTGGCAGCATCCGAGCCCCAGGGACCAAGGCGGACCAATCCCCATAACCAATTGCCACACAGAGAGTTAAGGCGAACGAGACCTCGTCCGGCTGGTTCGATCGCTCGCCTGCCAACAAACCTGTTGTAACCTTTGTACCCTCAAAACCATCCAATGCTCCAGTAGTTGAGAATGCATCTCAAAAAGACAGGAGATTGGAGAATGTCCATCCAGAAGTTCCTCATAGCCGCCGTCGCCAGTCTGCTGCTGCCGATTGCGGCAGTGGCCGCCGAAATCAAGGACGCGGAGTCCGCCACCCACGGAGACGAGGCCGCCCAGTATCAGCAAGTGGATACGTACGAGTATCCAGGGTTCGAGGTCGTCCAGTATGACCTGGCCGCCTTGTCCCACTTTTCGTACTTGCTCGTCAGCGACGGCGAGGCCCTGGTCGTCGATCCGGGCCGCGACGTGGCCACCTACCTCAAGGCCGCGGACGATCGCGGAGTGAAGATCAAGGCCGTCTGGCTGTCGCACTCCCACGCCGATTTCGTGGCGGGCCAGATCGAGTTGGCCCACGCCCTGAACGTGCCCATCTACATCAGTCGTCAAGCCGGAGCCGGCTACGAACACACCGGGCTTAAGGAAGGCGATACGCTTCAGGTCGGCTCGGCAGTCGTCACGTTTTTGGAAACGCCGGGCCACACGCCCGACAGCATGTGCGGGCTGGTAGCCAAGGCAGACCAGCCCGACCAGCCGCTGGCCATGTTCACAGGCGACACCCTTTTCGTCGGCAGCGTCGGTCGCCCCGACCTGTTGGGCAAGGGCATGTCGGCTTCATCCCTGGCATCGATGATGTTCGACACCTGGACCAAGAAGCTCTCCCAACTGCCGGATAACGTGGTGATCATGCCCGCCCACGGTTCCGGATCCCTCTGTGGAGCTCACCTGGGCGACGAACCGGTGTCGACCATCGGCGAGCAGCGGGTCTCGAACACCTACCTTCAATACAAGACCCGCGGCGAGTTTGTGGCCGCCGTGCTGGAAGGCCTCCCCGAGGCGCCTCAGTACTTCGCCCACAACGCAGCGATGAACCGCAAGGGGCCGGAACTGGTCGACTGGAAGCCCGAATCGCTTCCGGAGGTGACCCCATCGGTCAAGTTGACGGATCCGGAGAAACACTATGTCGTCGATGTTCGCGAGGCCGCCGATTACGCCGCGGGGCACGTGCCCAACTCGGTCAACATCGCCCTCCGAGGCCGCTTCGAAACCTGGACAGGAACCATGGTTCCCTGGGAGTCGGACCTCGTCGTTGTCGGTTCGGCACCGCAGTTGAGGGAAGCCGTCCACCGATTGCACCGCGTCGGCTACAAGGCCCAGGTGATGACGATCGAGGCATGGAAAGAAGCGGGGCTTCCCCTGGTCAAAACAGCCACCGTGCCTCCCAACGAACTGTATGCCGCCATGCAGCAGCAGGAATCTCCCCTGGTGGTCGACGTCCGCCAGCCCAAGGAATGGGAAGAACTGCGAATCGGCACGGTAGTCAACCTGCCCGTGAATCACCTGGCGGAAGAAGCCGTGAAATTGGATCCCAAGTCGCCGGTAGTGGCCGTCTGCAACAGTGCCTACCGATCCAGCATGGCGATCGGGGTGCTTCAGCGGCAGGGATTCTCCAACGTCCGCAGCCTGGCCGGCGGCGGTGAAGCCTGGATCGAAGCCGGCTTGCCGGTGATCGAATCGGGCAAGGCAGCCTGCCCGATTGTTGTCCCAGGCGCCGATGCCCAGCCCTTCCGCCTGGCCGATCGGATCTCGCCGGCCGCGTTGAAGCGAACGCTCATGGACCTGCCGGGCTCGGTGGAAGTGGTCGATGTCCGGCCCGCGGCTCAGTTTGCCGACTACCACCTGCCCGGGTCCCGCAACGCAGAGCTTGCCGACGTAATGAACGACCCGGCCAGTCTGAACGGAACTGAACCGCTGGTGATTGTGGATCGCGATGGTTCGCTGGCCATGATGGCGGCCGGTGTCCTCGCCCAGAAAACCAATCGCCGGGTGATTGCCCTTCACGGAGGTCTCCAGGCCTACTGGAGCCAGTCGGATCTCGGGGCACTGATCGTGCCTGGAGATCTTCCGAGTGTCTTGCCGGAAGCTGGCTCACAAGAACGTGTGGTCCTTCGTCCCGTGGCTGCCCCGGCCCCCGCGCCGAAAGTCGCCCCCAAGCCGGCTGCCAAGCCTAAGAAACGCAGTGCCGGGTGTTGAACCGTGCCAAACCTCGAACAACATGTCCACACGACAGGAGCTGATCATGAGTAGCGTCACCCCCACCAAGGAGACCCCTGCGAGCGACGGAAACAAGCCGTTGCCGCTGTGGAATCCTTACTTCGCCGGGTTTCTCCTCGGCCTCACTTTGCTGGCTTCTCTGCTCACGCTCGGGGCGGGACTGGGAGCCTCCGGCGGAATCGCCCGCTTTGGGGCGGAGGTCGAATCCTGGATCGCCCCGTCCCACGTGGCCGCCAGTGAGTACTTCGGAGCCTGGGGAGCCAATCCGCTCGCCTACTACCTGGTTGCCATGTTTGTCGGAGTGGTTTTCGGCGGATTGATCTCCGCCGTGTTCGCCCGCCGAATCGACGTTCGGGTGGAAAAAGGAGCGGCTGTGTCGTCGAAATATCGCCTGAGCCTGGCCCTGGGCGGTGGCGTTCTGGCCGGGTATGCCGCACGGATTGCCGGCGGCTGCACCTCGGGACAGGCCCTGACGGGCGGAGCGATGCTGTTGACAGGAAGCCTGGTTTTCATGGGATGCGTGTTCGCCGGTGGCTATGCCGCAGCCTATTTCGTAAGGAGACAGTGGAATGATTAGCACCTATTTCTCGACCGACCAACTCGCCAGCCCTCAAGCGTTGCTGACCGCCGTGCTCGTCGGCTTGGCCTTCGGATTTGTTCTGGAAAGAGCCGGCTTCGGCAGCTCGCGGCGACTCGCAGGGATCTTCTACTTCCGCGACATGACGGTCCTCAAGGTGATGTTCACGGCCGTGATCACCGCCATGCTCGGCCTGTCTTTCGTCGTCGGCATGGGCTGGATCTCCCTCGACAGCGTTTACGCCATGCCCACCGTCTACGGAGCCCAGATCGTCGGCGGACTGTTGTTCGGCGTGGGATTCGTCATGAGCGGCTGGTGCCCCGGCACCGCGGCCGTCGGCGCGGCCAGCGGGAAGATCGACGGCCTGGTCTTCCTCGGAGGGGCCGTGCTTGGTTCCATCGCGTTCAACGAAACCTTCCCCTGGCTCGGATGGCTCAAGAATTGGGGCTACCAGGAAGAAACCCTCTACGCCTTCGGCATGTCACGCACCGTGTTCGGCGCCCTGTTCGCGATGATCGCGGTGGCCGCGTTCTACTTTGCCGAATGGGCCGAGAGCCTTCACGGACGCCAGACCTATCTGCGCAGCCCCATGCTCAAAGGGATCGGACTGACGATGGTTGTCCTGGCCGTTGCCATGACGCTCCTGCCGGCATCCGCGCCCAATTCTCCCGCCCTTGCCGCCGAAACGACCCTTGTCGGCCTGGAGCGTGAACAGGGCCTGCTCAGCTCGATCGAGGCCGGACACGACCACGTCGATCCCGACCATCTCGCCGATCGACTCATGGCGTCGGAAAAGGACCTCGTGGTTGTCGACATCCGTCCCGCGGCCGAATACGAAGCGTTCCATATCCGCGGAGCCGTGAACGTGTCCTTGGCCGACCTGGCAACCCGCCTGGCCGAACACAAGAACCAGGGCACGATCGTGCTCTACTCCACCGGGATGACCCATCCGGCCCAGGCTCGCGATGCCCTGGCACGGCTGGGGTACCGGAACGTCTACATGCTGACCGACGGACTGAAGGGCTTCGTGGAGCAATGCCTCAAGCCGGTTTCGCTCCGCAACGAACCGCTGCCTCCGGAGGCCGAGGCGAAGGTGCAGGCGTGGCGGAATTACTTCACGGGGCAGGAAGCCGGCCCGGCCTCGGCCAGCCTGGCTGCCACAGTCTCGCCTCTCGTGTCTCGCGATTGGCTCCAGGAGCATCTTGGCTCGCCCAATCTCAAGATCATCGACGTTCGCAAGCAGCCCGCCTTCAGCACGAGCCACATCCCCGGATCGGTGCGAATCGATCCGGAGAGCCTCCGGAGCACCGTGGACGGGATCCCGTCGGTCGTGTTGCCGGCAGAGGTTATTGCGGCCCACCTGGGCCTCATGGGGATTGCAGCGGATGATACCGTCGTGATCGTAGCCGACGAAAAGGTCCGCGATGCCACGCTCGTCGGAATGGCATTGAGCCGCGTGGGACACCGCAATTGGGGAATCCTCGGAGGCGGTTTCGACGTCTGGGCGTCCGAGGCACGTCCCACCGGTTCGGCCCTCGCCGGCGTCCCTCGCACCGCGTATGAAATCGAGCCAGGCGCGGATCAGTTCACCGTGACCGCCGCGGACATTGCCCCCCTGGTCAACAGCCCGAAGGTCGTCATTGTCGACACCCGACCGGAAGACTACTTTGCCGGCGAGGCCTCCGACGAAGCCCGGGCCGGCCACATTCCCGGAGCGGTGAATCGCCCCTACTCGACCGATCTCGGTGAAGACGGCTGGCTCCGGTCAGTGGCTGAGTTGGCCCAGGAATATGCCAAGATCATCCCGTCGAAGGACGCCCATGTGATCGTCCATTGCCGCACGGGTCACCAGGCCAGCCAGACGTACTTCGTGCTGAAGCACCTGCTCGGCTACCACAACGTGCAGTGGTACGATGGCAGCTGGACCGACTGGGCCGCCCGCCCGGAACTGCCCGTCGCCACCGGCGCGTAAACGAGGTATCCCCCCCTCGAAACGCCAACGCCCCGGCAACCTCGTGTTGCTGGGGCGTTTGGCATTTGATAGTCGCGTCACGGCAGGCCAACCATCGGTTGGCCTGAAGACGATTCAAGCGACCGGTCGACGGCAGTCGCGTTCAATAGACGGCCATTTATGGTCGTTGTCCGCCGCAGGCGGTATTAGGCCCGTCGTTTACGGCGGGAAGGACCGTAAACGGCCCTGTTGTGGCTGCGTGCTACCTCGCCGGGTTGGTAATCCACACGTAGTCCAAGCGGCATGTGCCGGTAAGGAACTCACCGGTGGCCAGATCCAGACGAATCTGCTTCAACCGCCCCTTCCAGCCGGGCACGGACGACATGTCCACTTCGTAGGTCCGGCTTTCGTTGTCACTGGCAACGACGGGGAACGAAACACTCTTGGCGTCGTCCCAGGTCGCGTCCGCGTCGGTCGTGAAGCGGAGCCGCATCTGGGTGGTCGGCGTGTGATTCTGGAGGCGGAGGGTGATGCGTTCCTTGCCCGTCAGTTTAATGCCGAGGTCGTCCGGGGAAAGCAGGTAGGCATCGGAGCTTTTGTCGATGGCCACAATGTAGTACCCGCCGGCAACGATCTTCACCGGGTGGGAGGTGGTGGGCCAGTCCTGGTTGGCCCACTTCTGAACCTTGGTCCCCGGATTAACCTCGGTCCAGCCTTCCTTGTCCAGGGGCGTGTTGAACTCCCAGGCCGCGATGGCGGATGTACCCTTGGGCAGAATGTGAACCGCAACCAGGTCGCTGTGCCAGTACTCGCCGTCGTCGGCCACGAGCCGCAGCAGGTAGTCGCCGGACTTCTCAAAGGTGGCCGTTGTGCGAGGAGAGGCGGCGTCGGCAAAGGACACGTTGCCGGCCCCCTCCAGGACTTCCCACGCGATCTCCAACTTCTTCCCTTCGGGCATTCCATCGTCATCGGCGCTGCCAGCAAGGGCGACCGTGAGGCTGTCGGTTCGGATGGGCTCCCCCGCCTCCACGACTGGAGGCCGGTTGAAACGCATGGCCTTCTGGATTTCCTCAATCGATGCGTACTGCGTGTTGTCCTGGAGACTCCACGAAGTCAGTTTCGGGGCCTCGTTCACAAAGAACTCGACGCCGGGAAGGGTCACGTAACCGTTGCCTCGAACCTCGCCCGTGCTGCAGCAGACGGCCGGATCGGACGATCGCCCCCACACGAAGATCTCGGACGGGCCGAGCTTGTCGGCAACGTTGTTCTGGATGAACTGCGAGCCTCGGATCTCGATATTCGTAGTCTGAGGCGAACGCAAGCCCAGGACCTCGATGGCCGCTCCCGCGTTGTTCTGGAAGGTGCAATGGTCGATCAGGCTGCCGTTTCCGCCCGCCTCGAAGTCGATGCCGCCCTCGTCGTGACTTCCCGAATCTGGCTGGTTGCGGAACACGCAGTTGCGAATGATCAGCCCCTGGGGGCCGCCCAGCATGATCCCCATGGTGCCGGCGCTGGCATGCCATCCCGAGGCGTCGAAGATGCTGTTCTGCAAGACCGTGCGGCGGATGCTCACCAGGAACGGGTGGGGCGACGTGTTGTGAGCGTGGTTGTCGTGGCAAAACACCCGATCGACAAGCGCGTCGTCGCCTCGGACGAACCACCCCGAAGAACACTGGAACATCTCGCAGTCGCGAAGCACCAGCCCCTTGGCCAGCGCTCCGCCCAGGCCGATCCCAGCCGAGGAGTGGAGCCCGTCGCCGGGGGCCCCGCGACGATCGAGCCATTCGGGGATCCCGTGGGCGTTGAATCGATAGAGACCCTCGATGTGGTGGGCGATGCAATCTTCGATCAACAGGCCCTCGTGGCCCGACTCCGAATAGCTGACGATCAGGCCCTTTCCGGCATAGCACACGGTCAGGCCGCGGATGCGGAGGAAGTTGGGGTTGCGCACGAGAACGCAGCGATCGTCGATATCCCAGTTCCGCCGGATGATCGGACGGGGCCCGGTGCCGTAGGTTCCGATCTCCGCCCACCGCTGGGCGGTGCCACGGGCGCTGAGGGAGAGCTCCTGGTTCAGAACGCTGCCGCGGCGGATGAGCAGCCGCTCGCCCGGGCCGAGGGTCCGGCCGTTGATGTTGGTGAAGTCTTTCCAGGCCGCCTCCGGCGACGTGCCGGCGCCTGCGTTGTTGCCCTTTTCGCTGTCGACGTAATAGGTCGTCGCCGATTCGCCCGGCGCCCGGGCCGCTTCGATCACCTTCACGGCCAGGGGCGGAAGGCTTTGTTCGCTCTCGAAGAAGACGAGCGGGTGATGTCGCACCACTGCCGGGGCATCGTCTGCCGTCACACGAATTCCCACGGCGCCGACCAGGGGCCGGTCGGTCTCGACAACGCACTCGACCGACTTCTCGGCGCCCATGGGCATCGTCCCTAGTTCGTAGACGCCGTCGCCCTGGCACCGCACGCCCGGCGGCAGTTCCAAGCGAACGGCGGTTTGGCTCGCCTCCATTCCGATGTTGCGAAGGGAAACGGTCAGTTTCTCCGGGCGCCCGGCACAGAGGATCGCGTGTTCCTGACGCACATCGCGAACCTGCAAGGTGGGCAACCGCGGGTTCTCGATCGCCAGATTGTCGATCCACACGCCGCCCCCGCCGACAACGAGCGGGTTGTCTGTCGCCCGGGGGATCCCGGAGCGGGTCACGCTCTTGCGCTCACCGTTGACGTCGAGCGTGAGGGCGGATCCGGTCCACTGGGCGGTCACTCGATACCATTTGCCTGGAACAACTCGCTCTGTCGAGTTCACTCGCGGCTCCCAGCCGTTGAGATTCACGAAGAAGGCGAACATCCCGCCCTCGCTCGCCGGGTTCACGCGGAGTTGGTACTCGCCCTCCTTGAAGACGATCCGCTGGCTGTCTTTCGGCGGCTTTTCGAAATACACCCAGCAGTCGATCCGCAACCCCGGAGCCAGTTGCAGATCCGGCACGTTGGCAGCCTTCACGGACGAGATCGACTTGAGAGCCTTCCCGCCGGGCACCTCCACGAACTGGACGTCCTTTCCCGTCAGGTGGTAACCGTGCTCGGAAGCGTCCCGGGTGTTGCCGTCAAAGCGCCACAGGGCGGCGCCGGTGTACTCCGCATTGGGGTTCTCGATTCGGACATCGTCCAGAACGCCGTCGAAATCGCCCAGTTCCAGCGGTTGGTGAGACGGCGAGGCAACTCCCGATCGCGGCCGACTGGTGCGCTGGCCGTCGACTTCGAGCCAGATCTCCTTGCCGTCCCAGCCGGCGGCCAGGTGATGCCATATCCCCTCTTTCGCCACGGCCTCGCTGCGGACACGGGGTTCCCAGCCGTCCAGATGGAGGAAGAAGGAGAAGTGCCCGCCTTCGCTGGGTGGATCGATCCGGAGCTGGTATTCCCGCTCCTTCATCACCAGGGGCTGCCAACTTCTGCCGAGCTTGTCAATCTTGGCCCAACATTCGATCCGCAGTCCCGGCTCCGGTCGAAGGTCGCAACAGTCCGGCACAACCGCCACGCGCTGATTGCACTTGAGGCCCTGGCCAGCGTGTCCGTCGGCGAAGGTCGCGGTTCGCAGAAAGGCGTCGTTTCCGCAGCCCGACCGATCCCGAAGATCGCCGTCGAAGCTCCACAGCCCCACAGCCCGGGGCGGCTCCGCGGAAACGGGAAGGGCGTAGGAAATCGTGGCAATCAACACGCACGCGCTGAGAAGTGGACGATACATGGCTTGGCTTTCCTGCTGCGGGATGACGAAGCGGGGTAGGTCGTCATTGTAGCGTCAGGCAATGCCATGTCGGTAGACGCGGGACGCTGAATTGTTGGACACCAACCATCGGCCGTCCCCTGTAGGTTCCGGGCGCCGCACGGAACCCCGACCTATCACACAGCATCCCATCCCAACAGGTTTTCGCGGAGAATGCCGTGCCCTGTCGCAAGAAATGTGCCTTGATAACTCAAAGTGAAAACGAATGACGGAGGGGAGAAGGCTGAAGACCGAAGGCTTAAGGCTGAAGGACTGCAAAACAAGGGCTTTCGGCGCATCGAAGTCAGCTTTCCACCCCAATCGACCTCGCATCAGAAACCTACAGCCTACAGTCTTCAGTCTCCAGCCCTGTCCAGCATTTCAGGGAGTCCGCAGCTCTCGAAAGCCCCGTCCTTTTCACTTTGAGCCTTGATAAGAGCCGTTGTGGTGCTTCAGGGTTCCGTGCGGCGCCCGGAACCTACTGGGGAGGATGACGGCGTTACGGCCGGCGCTGCGGGGGCGGGACGGGGATCCAGGTACGGCGAATGTGCTCGATTCGACTCCGCCAGTTTTCCTGCTGCTCCGGGTCGAGAACGGCGGCGACCTGCTCTTCCAGAAGATCGAGTTGTTCTTCGACAAGAGGCTGCGACTGGCGTCGAATGTCCTGCAACGCCTCCTGCCGCTCGTGCAGAATGTCCAGGATCTGGCGTTTCTGCTCGTCGTCGAGGTCCAGGGCACGTTCCATTCGGTCAGCAATGATGCCCGGCATTTCTCCGGGATGATGCACGGCGAAGAGGGCACTCTTGCGAATGATCATGAGGGTGGTTCCCGTGCCTACGATGCCGCCCGACAAGAAGATCACCAGGTAGAGCAGCAGCCGCAGCCAGCCGCGGCGGCGTCTGGGAGCGGGCGCGATCTCTTCTGCGTCGGATCTTTGTGTATCGCCGGCGTCGTCGCTCATTGCATCACCATGATTAGGGGACGAAACCACTCGGCCATCGGGTCTTCCAGAAAAACGCCTTGCTGGAAGGAGAGCAGGAGAACCACGGCCGCCGCGGCCACGGACAGTCCGGCCACGCTCCACAACGACCAGTCGACGGGCTGCCTCACGCAAGGAACCGCCGCGATCTTCTCGGCAACGCGAACCGCCACGTCCAGCGGCGGAATCGGCTCCTGCCGGGCTCGATCGACCAGTGTTTGGAAACGAATGCGTTTCTCGTTCACAACTCCACTCCCATCTCCCGGCAAATCTTGGCCAGACGGCGCCGGGCGCGATGCGTTTGGACTTTCACCATCGAGAGGCTCCATCCGGTCAACTCAGCGGTCTCCTTGACGCTGCATTCCTCCAGGTGGGCCAGGGTGAGAACCAGGCGGTCTCGCGGACTCAGTTTGGCGAGCAGGAAGTGGACGAGTTCCGCCGCACATCGAGCCGCCTCGGCACCACTCGCCTCGGCCGGCATCTGGTCGGCCTCGGTCGGCAAGGGTTCTTCCCGGCGCGTGCGACGCTTCGTCCAGTGTCGGTAGCCCACGCGGGTGGCCAGCCGCTTGAGCCAGTGAACGAGCGGGGCACGGCCCTCATAGCTCTTCAGGCTCAGGTAGGCTTCGACAAAAACGTCCTGAACCAGTTCCTCCCACGCCCGCCGGTCGCGGGTGAAACGCCACATGTAGGCGCCGATCGCGCCCTGGTGGCGGCGGACGATCCGCTCGTAGGCTCCGCCGTCGCCGGAGAGCGTCTGGTGAACGTCGGCCAGGTCTTCCGTTTGCGTCTCCGCGGCCGTTGGTGTGTCCGCGGCCGGCCTCGTCGAAAACAATTCGCGCAGCAAGGCGGGAAGCCCTGCCCCGAGCGGGCCGACCGGTCTGGCCGGCGGGCCCCAGGCAACGCTTCCCACCGTAGCTGTCATCACATTCCAGCAGAGTTTCATTCGCCTGCGGCGGCCTTGGTGAGGAACTTGTCCACGGCCGCGTCGTTTTCTTCAAGGAACTTGGCGATCAGGCCCTGCTGTTCCTCGGTGAGGATCGGGGCAATCTCGCCGCGGAGCTTGGTTGCCTTGACGGCCGCGTCGGCAATGGCCTTGCCGAGTTCGTCGGCCGCGGCGCGGATCTCGGCCTCGTCGGCCTCGCCCGACAGGACGGCGTTGCGAAGCACCACGCGTTTGTCACGAACCGATTTTACCGTCTCGGCGATGGCAGGACGATGGCTCACCAGAACCTCGCGAATCTGGGCACGCTGCTCGTCGGTGACGTTCAACTCGCTGCGCAGCACCATCAACCGGCCGACGCAGCCGCCGATCATCTTGCCGATGGGCGTGTGAGCCAGCTTCCCCCCAAATCCGGGGCCTCCCGGGCCATAAGCGGCCGCCATGCCGGTCACCAAGGCCAAAGCCACCACGCTCGCCAAAAGAACTCGTCGTTTCATGTCTCGTCTCCAGATTCCAACCAGGGTTTGAGAAAAACTTCAGAGATGGGGCCCTCTGGAAGACTGGTGGAACGGGGAGTGGAGTTGGTTACAGGTGCGCAGGAGATTCTTGGGAGGAATTGGATCGCTGAGGAGATTGAGTGTTTGGAAACCGCTCATCAACGCTGATGGGACGCTAATGGCGAGGGATCGGCTTATTGACCTTCATCCCACTCACACGCTACACACTGGACGACTGCTGAACATCGGTCCCGGAACCGGACTCTCCCTTGTCGTCGCTACTCCGTGTTGCGTGGTTGGCTTGGGTAAGCAACTCGACGATGACCAGGCGGATGATGCCAACGATGAGGCCGAGCATGGAGCCTACGAATCCGCCGATCAGGCCCAGAATGAAACCTGCTTTTGGATCCCATACGCCGATGCCAAAGGCGAAACCGCTGATCAGTCCAACTCCGCCATGACGTGCAACAGCATTCGCGCCACTGGCCGGAGCCATAAGCACACAGCCCCAAACGACGGACACGACAAACGCCAGCAGAAGCAGGTTGTTCTCCCGAACAGGAATCGCATGTGTCAAACCCGCTCCTATGACGACACCGACGATGCCAAGGAGGTATCGCCATTCCGGCAGCGGCGTCGGTAGTGGTTGCTCAGTGGTCATTGGTTGTCCGTCCCCAAATTCTCGGAGTGGCCACCGGGAGCATCTTGAACGACGATGCAGGAATCATTGCCCGCCACGCGAAGGTATTGGCTGCCGTTTGGCCTCTGAGGGCTGCTTTTGGAGAAACACATCGCCCGTCCACTCCCGCTTGGTGGTGAAGAATCGCTTCTCTTGGTAGCTCTGCGAGGACACCACGAATTCCGAGTCCCTGTCCGTGTGCCCCGACCAGCGGACACCCCCGCTGCCGAACACGCTACTGGATGTAGGATATACCTCTTCGGGACGTATCACCGTTAGGCTGGTGTTGATTGGCTCGCGCGTCTCCTCATCATACGCCTGGACCGTTATGGTCAGCGGCTTCGGCCTGGCCTGCAGATAGGCGAATGCCGCCGCGATGCCAAATACGGCAAGCACAAGGACTACAACTGTGCGTTTCAACGCCAAGACCATGGCTACCACCTCCTCATGCGGGCAACTTCTCTTCCTGTCCCGTTATCGCTTACTGGCCCGAGATCCCCAATAGGGTCCAGAATATCGTCCCTGTTGACCAGGTGCAACCTGCCCAGGTGGCGCTCATCCAAACAGGTTGCACTCCGTCTCGGGACGCTTTCCTGTTGCTGACGCAACACCGACCATTTTCCGACAAACTCTTCTGCAATGGGAAACGCACGGCGGAAAATGATCGGTGCCACCCAGGTCTGCCATCGCGAGCCGCTAGGGTATCCGATCGCTCTTCCCCTGCAAAATGGCCTCGAACAACAGCGAGTGGACCGTTTCGCTGATGAAGGAGACCGCTCCGCTACGAAGTCCGAAATTGGCGCCGCCCGGGTGCGGGCTGCCGATCCCGACGTTGCCTCCGTCGGGCCTGTACATCCCCAACGCGGCCACGGACTCGGGAACGTCCTGCCCCGGGTCCATCCAGCAGAGGTCCTGCTGGCATTCCACAACCAGGATCATGTTGCCGCTCTTAGGGCCGAAGTCGGAGAGCGATTTGGCCTTGGCGCCCTCGAAGGGCACATTCGGCCCGACGACGACGGCGTAGGTCGTGCGTCCCGCGGTCAGGTCGGCAGCGGGGCACTGATAGAAAGGCACGTCGGCCTCGTGGAAGACGCGGTTGTGGGGGCTGTCCCACGGCTCGTCCAGACGGATCTTGTCGTAGAGGCCCTGCTGGCCCAGGTAGGGAAGGAGCAGCACCCGCCACGAGTGCAGCGGTTTACCTTCGGCATCAACCGTGTGTGCCGGTGGCAGGGCGCCGTGGTCGTTGTGGTAGAGGAGCATGGCGAGGACGATGGACTGCATCCGTTCAACGCAAGCCCGACGGTTCATCGCCCCCTCAAGGGCCTCATAGACCGTCGGCTGGTCCTTGGTGAAGCTGTCGGCCAGTGCCATGGAACGCTTGCGGATTGAAAGCTGGTCGATGGGACGCAATGCGACGGGTGTTACGCGCGAGCCGGCGAGCAGGGCATCGAAATGCTCGTTCATACGTGTCGCGACGATGCTCCAATCGCAGGCGAAGCGCCCGCGCCGTTCTTTGCTCAGTTCCTCGTAGAAGAGGGGGTCCTGGGCGGATGCCGCCGTCTGGATCGCGTCGAGTTGCGTGAACCGATCGAACCGAAGCGTCTGGCTGACGGGCGCGGGCGGGGGAAACTGCCTCGATTCGTTCAAGAGCCGCCTGATCTGCTCATTGGTCGGAGGATGGTCCAGGGAACCCGCCAACCCGACGGAGCACCCGATTCCCTCGGAGGCAATGCCAACGAGCATCGGCAGGGACCGATCGGAACGCTGCAAATGAACGCCCAGACGTCTGATCCCGAGAATGTCGTCGATCGCCCCGTCGAGATCTCCCGTGCCGATCCGGAAATATGCGCGAGCACAAAGACCGCGGGCGAACTCGCGAAGCCGCATGCCTTCGCCCACAAAGTCCCACTGCCACGACTCCTCTTCGGCCCCTCGCGAAACCGGAACCATGAACGCGGGTTTGCTCGCCGCCCGAGCGACGAGATCCAGGGCCTCGGAGTTCTCCGCCAACCAGGTTTCCATCATCGGGAGGTCGTCCAAGGTCCAAGGGCCGCAGAGTTGTTCTGTCAGAATCTGGCGGCGATGAATTTCATCGAGATCTCTTTCCCATTCGTCTGCTTCGTTTTCGCCAACGACGTCTGGTTCTTCAGTCTCCCCATAAACCAGGGCGTCTTCAGCCTCCTTTTCACGCATGAGGGCCTCGACGAGGCTTTCGTCGTAGTCAGCACTCGCAAAATACGCGTCCAGATACTCATCGTCCGGCTCAAAAGAAACGTCCGCCCGGATATCTTCGGGCCGCAATCCCAGGCGTTCGCAAACCGACGCGACTCGCTCCGGTTCCAACTCCGCCGGCAGGCCAAAGTGGCGGACGATCAAGCGGTAGCCGTTCTCGTCGGTGGCCATGATCTTCGGACTATGCTCCTGGACCCATGCGGCGAAGTAGTCGACTTCCTTGCCGCCGGCCTTGAGCGGGCCCGTGATGAAGGTCGTCTCCTTCGAGATCCGGAGGGGCACCGAGCGAAACAGGCAGACGTAGAGCGCCGCGAGCAGCAGAAGCAGGATGACGCCCAACACGATCGCCACCGTGACAAGTTGCCTGCGCCACATCGATTTGTGTTCCGGTGATCCCGCTACGGGGCGTCCGCTGTGCATTTTGTTCTCCGCTTGACGAGTTGGTTGTGTCAGGAAGGTCTCTTGTTGCTGACGCAACACCGGGAGCCGCTAGGGGATCCGATCACTCTTCCCCTGCAAAATGGCCTCGAACAACAGCGAGTCAATCGTTACGCTGATGAAGGACACCGCTCCGCTACGAAGTGCGAAGTTGGCGCCGCCCGGGTGCGGGCTGGCGATTCCCGCGGCGGTTCCGTTCCGGTTGTTGATTCCCAGTGCGGCAATCGACTGGGGAACGTCCTGCCCCGGGTCCATCCAGCAGAAGCCCTGCTGCCGCTCCACGACCAGAATCATGTTGGCGCTCTTGGGGCCGAAGTCGGAGAGCCGTTTGGCCTTGGC
Organism: Thermoguttaceae bacterium; assembly: GCA_963674575.2. Classification (GTDB taxonomy): domain Bacteria; phylum Planctomycetota; class Planctomycetia; order Pirellulales; family Thermoguttaceae; genus JAAYAY01. The sequence goes on along the minus strand of CAXXQT010000002.1, from coordinate 1,287,829 downwards.
TCCGTCGAAAGGCACGTTGGGCCCGACGACGACGGCGTAGGTCGTGCGTCCGGCGGTCAAGTTGGCAGCGGGGCACTGATAGAAGGGCACGTCGGCCTCGTGAAGGGCACGGTTCTGGGGGCTGTCCCACGGCTGGTCCAGGTGGATCTGGTCGTAGAGCGCCTGTTGGCCCAGGTAGGGCAGCACGAGGACTCGCCAGGAGTGGAGGGGATTTCCCTCGGCGTCGACTGTGTAGGCGGGCGGTAACGTGCCGTGGTCGTTGTGGTAGAGGAGCATGGCAAGGGCGATGGCCTGGATGCGTTCGGCGCACGTTTGGCAGTCTATGCTGTCCTGCAATTTTTCGAACCAGCCCCAACTCTCGTTGAAATAGACATCGGCCAAGGCAATCGAACGCATTCGGATCGATAGCCAGTCGATCGGCTGCAACTCGACGGGCTGCACGCGTGATTGCGTGAGAAGGGCATCGTAGTGCTCGTTCGTGCGTTTCGCGACCGTGTTCCAGTCACAACCGAAGGGACCGAACTTCTTACCTGTGAGATGGTCGTAAAGAGAAGGCATCCGCCCGGCCGCTACGGCTTGAAATTCATCAAGACTCCAGAATCGGTGGAATTGAATTGGCTCGTCCATTCGCGAGGGAGGAGCCAGCTGTTCTAACTCGTTTACGAGTCGATTGATCTGCCTGTTGGTGGGCGGATACGGCAGAGAGCCGGCCAGCGCAAACGATGTCGCGAATCCTTCGAGGTCAACAGCGAAATGCAAGGCGAATGACTGACCGGAATTCCTGAGATGACGGCCGAGACGCTTGGTTGCAAGGATATCGTCCATTGCTGCGTCCAGGTCTCCCGTTGCGATTCGGTAGTTTGCGCGAACTCGCAAGCCGGCAGCCATCCAGCAGAGCCGCTGGCATTCCGAGCTGCCGGTATCTCCCGGCAGGCCTTGGATCTGAGTGACGGGGATTGCGAAAGTGGGGCGGTTGGCCGCTCGGGCGATGAGGTCCAGGGCCGGAGAGTTTGTCGCCAACCAAGCTGCCATCATGGGCAAGTCATCCAGGCACCAAGGACGGCGGAGGCGTCTGTTCAAAAGGTAAACGGGCTCACGCGGACGGACGAAATGGCGTCGGAAGGACTCGTCTTCTTCTCCTTCGGTGCCTTCAGACTCCTGGCGGGCGGTTTCCTGTTGCAGCCCTGCATCTTCCTCGCCTTGGACGTCATTTGGTCCCTCGATCAGGCTGCTGTCGTAATCAGGACCCGCAACGTAGGCCTGCACATAGTCGTAATGGGACTCAAAGGTCAGGTCGTGGAGGATGTCTTCAGGTTGCAATCCCAAAGCCGCGTATACCGACTTGGGGCGTCCCGGTTCCGTTTCGGGGGGCAGGCCGAGATGGCGAACGATCAAGCGGTAGCCGTTTTCCTCCGTAGCGATCGTGTCCGGGATGTGCTCCTTCACCCACGCGGCAAAGTAGTCGACTTCCTTGCCGCCGGGCTTGAGCGGGCCTGTGATGAAAGTTGTGTCTTTCGAGATCCGAAGGGGCACGGAGCGGAACAGGCAGACGTAAAGCGCCGCGACCAGCAGGAGCAAGATGACCCCCAGCACGACGGCCACCGTGACAAGCTGCCTCCGCCACATCGATTTGTATTCCGCCGATCCCGCCACGGGGCGTCCGCTGTGCATTTTGTTCTCCGCTTGACGGGTTGGTTGTGTCAGGAAACCCTCTTGTTGCTGACGCAACACCGACCATTTTCCGAGGACGTCTATTCTAATAGGAAACCCTCCGCGGAAAATGATCGGTGCCACCCGGTTCATGGTGCCACCCGGTCTGCCGAGTCCCCAGTTCCCGTCATTAGCGTTTCATCAGCGTCCATCAGCGGTTTTCTCAAACAACCTCCCCTTGTGCAATCTTGTTGCTGACGCAACACCGACCATTTTCTGAGAACGTCTATTCTAATAGGACACCCTCCGCAGAAAATGATCGGTGCCACCCGGTTCATGGCGCCACCCGGGGGGAGCGATGGTCCCTGGGTAAGACAGCCTGAAGGCCGGACTCCAACGGGGTCCTCGATTGGTTTTCGTTCGTGGGCCCGGATTCTTGAAGTTCATGCTTCCCCTGGGAAAATCTCTGCGGCAAGCTACGATTGGGAATACGAAACTTCCCACCGCCCCCGAACCTTCGGAACCGAGCCGATGAAATCCTTACAACCTGCCTGGGCCCACCTGGCGGCCCTTGTCTTTACCCTCACAATCACTGCGTCTGCCCCGGCCCAGACCAAGCTGCTGCGTTTTCCCGATATTTGCGGCGACCAGGTCGTTTTCTGCCACGGCGGCGATCTGTGGCGAGCCCCTGCCGACGGGGGAACCGCAGTACGAATCACGGCCCATCCGGGTCAGGAACTTTTTCCGAAATTCTCGCCCGACGGCAAAACGATCGCCTTCACGGGCCAGTACGACGGCGACGAGCAGGTCTACGTGGTCCCGACCACGGGAGGTGTCCCCCGCCAACTGACCTACTACCCTGCCCATGGCCCCCTGGCGCCCCGTTGGGGATACGACAACCAGGTCTACGGGTGGACGCCCGACGGAAAATCGATCCTCTTCCGCTCGCTCCGCGACGCCGACGGCGGGAAGACGATGACCGCCCTTTACACGGTTTCGGTCGACGGCGGCCTGCCCGTCAAGCTGCCCATGCCGACGGCCGGGGCGGGAGATTTCTCGCCCGACGGAAAGAGCGTTGTTTACAGCCCCCTGTTCCGCGATTTCCGCACGTGGAAACGCTACGAAGGCGGCTGGGCCCAGAACCTGCTCCTGTTCAATCTGAAAAACTACGACACCCAGCCCGTCTCGCCCAGCAAGCGGACCGAGCGGGATCCCATGTGGATCGGCGATGCGATCTACTTCGTCTCCGATCGCGACGGCACCCTCAACCTGTACAAGTACGTTCCCGACTCGGATGAAACCGAGCAACTGACCACCCACGACAAGTGGGACGTTCGCTGGGCCAGTTCCGACAACGACTCCAGAATCGTTTACGAACTCGACGGCGAACTCCGCATCTACGATACGGCCGCCGATACGGATCAGGGCATCTCGATCACCGTGCCGGAAGAAGGGCTGTCGATGCGTCCTTCCCATTATTCGGCCGCGAAAAACATCGAGGACTATGAGTTGAGCCCCAAGGGCGAGCGGGCGTTGTTCGTCGCCCGGGGCGACGTGTTCACGGTTCCGATCGAGAAGGGACCGACGCGCAACCTGACCAATTCCTCCAACGCCCACGATCGCTGGGCCCGGTGGTCGCCGGACGGCAAGAAGATCGCCTTCATTTCCGACCGGACCGGCGAAGACCAGGTCTACCTGATCGACCAGGACGGCCTGGGCGAACCGGAGCAGATCACCAGTGAATTCGAGGGCATGCTCTACGCGCCCGAGTGGTCGCCTTGCGGCAAGCGGATTGCCTTGTCGGACAAGAACGGCAAGCTCTACGTGATCACCCTCGAGGATAAGAGCGTGGTGGAAGTGGCCGACGAGAAACGGGGCATGTTGATGGACTACGCCTGGTCGCCCAAGGGCGGCTATCTGGCCTTTTCGCTCCGCGACGCCTCGGAGTTCAGCTCGCTCTACATCTGGAGCCTGGCCGACGAGAAGTTGCACCGGATCACCGGCCCCTACGCGGATGAATCCTCCCCGTCGTGGGACCCGGAAGGAAAATACCTCTTCTTCCTGGCCTCGCGCGAGTTTGCGCCGCAGATCAGTTCGGTCGAGTGGAACTACGCCGGCAACCGCCAGGTGGGCGTGTTCGCTCTGGCCTTGCGCAGCGACGTTGCCAACCTCTTCGCGCCGGAAAGCGACGAAGTGACCGTCGACGACAAGAAGAAGGACGCGGAGGAGGACAAGAAGGAAGCGAAGGCAGACGCCGAGGAAGAGTCGGAAGACGCCGAGGAGGACAAGGACGACGACACGCCCGAGGCCATCAAGATCGACTTCAAGGGCCTGGCCGACCGAGTGATTCGCGTGCCCATCGGGGCCGAGAATCGAGGAGCCCTGACGGCCTTGAAGGGCAAGCTGCTGTTTGTCGACCGGGGCGCCTCTTTTTATGGGCGGGGCAGTTATGCCGAGCCGGCAATCAAGGTCTTCGACCTCAAGGACCGCAAGCTCTCGACGCTTGCCGAGGGCGTGTCGGGCTATGCCCTCTCCCGCGACGGGTCCAAGCTGCTCGTTCGCCAGGGCGGGTCCTACAAGCTCATGAATCCCAACCCGAAATCGAAGGACGAAAAGACCGTTTCCACGAGCGATCTGATGGTCGACCGGATTCCGGCCGAGGAGTGGGCCACGATCTTTGACGAGGTGTGGCGCCGCTACCGCGATTTCTTCTACGTCCGAAACATGCACGGCTACGACTGGGAAGCGATCGGCAAGCGTTATCGGGCCCTGCTGCCCTACGTGGCCCATCGGAGCGACTTGAACTACGTGATCGGCGAGATGATCGCCGAGCTGAGCGTGGGCCACGCCTATATTCAGGGCGGCGACTACGACATCCCCGATCGGCCGAAGGTCGCGCTGCCCGGCGCCCGATTCGAGCTTGACAAGAAAGCCAAACGCTATCGCATCGCAAAAATCTTCCGGGGCGAGAACCAGGAACCCAAGTATCGGGCCCCGCTGACGGAAGTGGGTGTCGAAATCGCCGAGGGCGAATACGTGTTGGCCATCAACGGCCGGAAGCTGACGGGCAAGGACAACCCCTACCAGTTCCTCCAGCACAAGACCGATCCCGTAACGTTCACGGTCAACAAGAAGCCGCGGATGAAGGGAGCTCGCGAGGTTACCTACAAGCCCGTCTTCGACGAGTCCTCGCTGCTCTACATGGACTGGGTAAAAGGCAATCTGGCCCGGGTGGAGAAGGCCACGAAGGGCCGGGTCGGCTACCTGCACATTCCCGACATGGGCGCCAGCGGAATCTACGAGTTCATCAAGTGGTTCTATCCGCAGATCCGCAAGGAAGGCCTGATCATCGACGTGCGGGCCAACGGCGGCGGCAACGTCTCCCAGTGGATCATCGAACGGCTCGACAACAAGCTGCTGGGCACCCGCTTCGGCAGCATGAGCGACGACCCGGGCACCTATCCGGAAACGGTCTTCTACGGCCACATGGCCTGCATCCTCAACCAGAACTCGGCCTCGGACGGCGACATCTTCCCCTACCGCTTCCGCCAGGCCGGCCTCGGTCCGCTGATCGGGATGCGCTCCTGGGGCGGCGTGGTGGGCATCTCCGGCCGGGGACCGCTGCTGGACGGCGGCCAGGTCTACGTGCCCCTGTCGGCCACGAACGGGCCGGACGGCAAGTGGATCATCGAAGGCCACGGCGTCGATCCGGACATCGAGGTGGAAAACGATCCCAAGTCGGTCATCGAAGGCAAGGATCCCCAACTCGAACGGGCGATCAAGGAAGTGCTCAAGGAGATGAAAGAACATCCCATGCGCCTTCCCGAGCGTCCCGCCGACCCGGTGAAGACGAAGTAACAGAAGCGGAAAGCTGAGAGCGGAAAGCGGACGAGTCAGTGGCAACACCGTAGCGGTGGCATCCCTGCCGCCGATGATTCAGACCTGCACAATGCCACGCCGCGTCCCGCCACGCGAGGATCGGCGCTTGTAGCCTTCCTCCCAGGCGGATAGACTCTGGGAGGAGGTTCGGGGTCCCGTGGTTCCCTGGCCATCGAGTGGATCTGTTCGTGATGCGATTTCATGGCGTCCGCTAAATCGAGCCCTCACATCACCACCGCTGAAGAGCTTCTCAACGCGCCATCGGAGCTGGGCCGGTGCGAGCTGGTGCGAGGGAACTTGGTCCTAACCGGTCCCGAGAGCGCGCGGCATGGTGCAACCGGAGCGAGGATCGGTGCCCGGCTTCTGGATTTTGTCGACCGAAATGAGTTGGGAATCGTCTTTGGCAGTTCCGCCGGCTACATCCTCTCACGCAATCCCGACACGGTCCGCGAGCCGGACGTTTCGTTTGTGGGAACCGAGCGATTGAAAGACCTGGATCTGGACGCCTTCCTGGAGGGAGCCCCGGATCTGGCCGTGGAGGTCCTGTCGCCGAGCAACACGACGGCCGAGATGGACGCGAAGAGAATCGACTATTTCAAGGCGGGATGTCGCGTTCTGTGGGTCGTCGATCCGCAGCGAAAGAGCGTCGCTATCTACCGGCCGGGCGCGACCCCGACGGTTCTCGGTGAAGACGACACGCTCGTGGAAGAAACCTTGCTTCCGGGCTTCTCGGTGGCAGTTCGAGAGATCTTTCCGCCCGTTTAGCCAGCCGTCGAAAGTGAATCGGTTGCGGTGATCGGAAGGCGGAGAGTCTCTCCAAATCGCAGAAGCCGGGCTACCTTGGCTGCCCAACAGGCCAAAGTCCACGATGTGAGGTGGTTAGATCAAGAGCCCGGCTTATTCAACAGGCCTTGTGGCCCCGTAGCGGTGGCATCCCTGCCTCCGGCCGCTTCCCATACCAGCATCGTCCCGCCGTTTCTCCAAATTGTCTGGATCTCTCGCATGCGGCATTCCTAGCAGGTATGATAGTAACCTGCGTCTGTGCTTTCTGTCGAACATGCCACCCTTTCAAATAAGGAACCCATTGATGAGCAGATCCGTTTTCTCGATTGGCTGCCTGGCCGCCTTGGCCCTGGCGACCCTGGCTCCCCATGTGATGGCCGAAGAAGGCGCCGTCAAGCCGCCCAAGGGCTTCATCGCCCTTTTCAATGGCGAGAACCTCGACGGCTGGTGGGGTCTCAGCACCGACCACTACAACAAGTATCGCGACCTCAGCCCGGAAGACCTGGAGAAGAAGAAGGAAGAGACACGCAAGGACATCCGCGAGCACTGGACCGTGGAGAACCAGGAACTCGTCAACGACGGCCATGGCCTCTACCTGACGACGAACGATTTCTACGGTGATTTTGAGCTGCTTGTCGACTACAAGACGGTGGCGAAGGCCGATAGCGGCATTTACCTTCGCGGCATTCCCCAGGTCCAGATCTGGGACTACACCGAGGAGGGAGGCAAGTGGAACATTGGCGCCGACAAAGGGTCGGGCGGCCTGTGGAACAATCCCAAGGACTGGCCCGGTAAGGACCCGCTCGTGCTGGCCGACAAGCCTTTTGGCGAGTGGAATTCGTTCCGCATCAAGATGATCGGCCAGTACGTCAACGTCTGGCTCAACGGCAAGCACGTCGTCAAAGACGCCAAGATGAGCAACTACTTCGAACGGGACAAGCCCATCCCCGCCGACGGCCCCATCCAACTGCAGACCCACGGCGGCGAAATCCGCTGGCGCAACGTCTTCCTCCGCAAGATCGGCAAGGAAGAAGCCGCCAAGTACCTCGAAACGATTGCGGCCAAGTAGGCTGGAGGCTGGAGTTACTGAGAAATGACGAATGAGGAATATCGAATGACGAAACGAATCCGAAGGCCTGAATGACGAAGGTTGTGCGCGACACGACCTTCACGTCTTAGGACATTCGTCATTCTTTCGACATTTGATTTTCGACATTCGTCATTGGACTGAATCTTCTCTGTGTCCTCCGTGCCCTCTGTGGTGTTCCACTCCTTTCCCAAAACCGTTGGCGATTCACCCGGTTTTCGCCTGAGGGAGGCCTTCGCGGCGGTTTTGGGACGGAGGCCCGGCTCCCCTGACTGGCATGGGCGGTGGCGGACCGCTTATACTACTACCGAACGGATCGTCGCCCGCGGCCAGGCATCGACTGGCGCGATGATGGGGTCCCGCATTCGAATGCTTGGGGGAGACAGGACATGACACGTCGGAATCGCTTGTTGGGATTGGGCGTTTGGGGATTTCTTCTACTGGCAGCGTCGTTGGCAACGGCCGGCGACCTCTTTGAGAAGGAACTGCCGGAGAACCTCGCCCGGAAGGCGAAGATTACGGCCTCCAGCGAGTACAGCGCCCAGTACCGGGCCGGGAACGTGGCCGACGGCGAGATTCCCGCCTCGGGCAGTCGCAACGACGTAGGCCGAGCCTGGTGCGTGCCGGGAAAAAGGGCCGACGACCGCGGCGAGTTGACCCTGGCCTGGAAGGAGCCGGTCGAAGTGGCCGAATTGCTCCTCTTCGCCCGAACCGCCTTTGGCATGGAAGGCTGGAAAGACTACGACGTGATCGCCGACGGCGGATCGACGCCGCTCTGCAGCGGATCCCTCGCCGCCACCGACATGCCGCAGCGGATCCAGCTTCCCAATCGCCCGAAGGTTCGCAGCCTTACCTTGCGATTCAAGAACTCCCACGGCGGCGCCAATCCGGGCCTTTCAGAGCTGATGGCGTTTGACCAGCACGTCGACGAGGCGACCCTGCTTCGCGCCATGGGACTGACCGAAGAGTATCCGGATTGGATCCCCGACGGGCTCGACTCGATGCTCGTCATTCAACGCAACGAACTCAATACGTCCCACGTCTACACCTACCATGCGGAAGGCTATCGGCCGGGCGGCGCCCTTTGGCACTGCCAACTCACCCCCGAGGGGACGAAGCTCCGCAAGCTGGTTGACTCTCCGGACGGGCAGATCCTCGACTGCGTGCTTTCCTACGACGGGCGCGAGGCGCTCTTCAGTTGGAAGCGGGGAGGGCGGGAGTACGGGGCCCAGTTCGACCGGACCCTGGCGCCGGACGAAAACCCCGACCATATGTACAAGATCTACCGGATGAACGTGGACGGCACGGGCCTGACCTGCCTGACCGACGGCGGATCGAACAACTTCAACCCCTGCTGGCTGCCGGACGGCGACATCGCCTTTCTTTCCGACCGGAAGTCGGCCTTCGCCTATTGCTTCACCACCACGTCGCCCGTTCTCTATCGGATGGATCGGAACGGCGGCCATGTGAAGCGGCTTTCGGCCAACTACCTGAACGACTTCACGCCGAGTGTGGATGCGGGCGGACGAATCCTCTACTCCCGCTGGGAATACGTGGATCGGCCCGCTATTCCGATCCAGAGCCTGTGGAGCATCAATCCCGACGGCACGGGCCTGTCGGGCGTTTTCGGCAACCGCGTGCTCACCCCCGCCACCTTCATGGAGGCGAAGAGCATTCCCGGCACCAACAAGCTGCTGTGCGTGCTCACCAGCCACAACGGCCCCTGTCGAGGAGCCATCGGCATCATCGATCGCCACTATGGGCCCAATTCCCAGGAGGGAATCCGCAACCTCACGCCGGAAGTGACCATGGACCCGGTCGACAAGGGCAACGGGAACCGTGTCCGCGGCCCCTATGAAAACCCGCTGCCCTGGGACGAAGAATTCTTCCTGGTCTCCAAGCGAGGCGCCATCGTCCTGCGCGATTACGACGGGACGAAGGAAGCCGTCGTGCTCCGGCCGCGCGACGGGCTGGGCTTCTACAGCCCGACGCCGATCCGCGAGCAGACACGCCCGCCCGTGATCCCCTCCCTGCTGGCTGCCTCCGACACGGAGCCGCCCTGGGCGGAGATTTCCATGCAGGACGTCTACGTCGGGCTCGAACCGCACGTTGCCCGAGGCGAAATCGACCGGATCTGCGTGGTCCAGGAGATCGAGAAGAGCCGCTTCGCGCCCCAGGATTTTGCCTCGCCGACCAATTCCAAGAGCCCCTTCGCCCGCAAGATCCCGGCCTTCGGCTACCAGTTCCCAGTCGTCTCCTGCGGCGCCACCTACGCGCCGAAGAAGGTGTGGGGATTTGCCCGAGTGGAAGCGGACGGCTCGGCCCATTTCCAGGTCCCTTCGGGCGTGCCCATCTATTTCATGGCGCTCGACCGCGAGGGGCGGGCCCTGCAACGAATGCGAACCTTCACCCACCTGATGCCGGGCGAGAAGCAGGGCTGCATCGGCTGTCACGCCGATCGCAACACGGTCATTCTGGCCAGCCAGCCGTCGGTGACCAGGCCGCTGCCGGTGGCGATGAAACGTCCGGCCGAACCGTTGCAGACGCCCAAGTGGGGCCTGGGCGGCTTCAGCTACGCCCGCGTCGTGCAACCCGTCTTCGACCGCCATTGCACCGAGTGCCACAACGCCCGCGACACGCAGGGCGATGTCGACCTGGCGGGCGACAAGACGGATTTCTTCAACGTGTCGTATGACGTCCTGGCTCGAACCGGCGTCATCGGCCAGTGGCACTTCGAACAGTTGGGAGTGGGGGCCTATCCGATCGGAGCGAGCCCCTACACGAGTTGGATTTCGACGTACAACAACACGGAGTCCAACATCCTCGAGGTGACGCCCAAGCATTGGGGATCGCCGGCCAGCCTCGTGGCCGATCTTGTTCTCTCGGGCCACCCCGACGAGGACGGAAAGCCGCGTGTGAAACTCGACGCCGACGAGAAGCAGCGGGTTTTCACGTGGATCGATCTGAACGTGCCCTACTATGGGACCTCGGAGTCGAACTACTACGATCGCAAGGGCTGCCGGCGTCTCTATCCAGAGAATCTCGACGAGGTGCTTGCGGACGTGGCCGCCCGACGCTGCAACGCATGCCACGACAAGGGAATCCCCAGAAAGCACTTCACGCGGATCCTCCAGCCCGAGGAGAACTCCTTCCTCTTCGCCCCCCTGGCCCAATCGGCAGGCGGAACGGAGGCCTGCGGTAAGGCGGTCTTTGCGTCGAAAGACGACCCGGACTACCGCCGGATCGTCGACACCTTCACCCCGCTCCAAGAGCAGGTCAAGCACCGTCCGCGAATGGACATGCCGGGCGCCCACAGCTCGTGCGATCTCCGATTCGCCGAGGCGCCGTAGAAGAGCCTCCCTCCCCAGCGAGCCTGCGAGCGAGGCGAAGGGCTGTTACGAACATCCAACCAGCCACCTCAGACCAAACCATGACAGATATCTGCCGCGTAGCGGCAAAATGTGAATAGCCCGGGGTGGCAACCCCTGGTACCCAAACCATGAGCGCCATGCCGCGTAGCGGCATCACAACCGACCTGGCAACTGGTGACCACCGAAGCATGCGTGTCGTGCCACTACGTGGCACATCTGTAACTTGCCGGCAAATCCAGGGGTTCGCACCCCTGGCTATTCACATTTCGCCACTACGTGGCGACGCCAGCTCACCCCGATGCGTCTGAAACGGAGCCTGTCCCATGAACCACAGCAAGCGTTCTGTCCTTACCGTTCTGGCCTTCGTTCTATTGGCAACTGCCGCCTCGAATGTGCGTGCCGGCTTGAAGCCGGTGGCGCCCCGGCAGGGTGTCTCTCTCGACGGCGTGTGGCAGGTGGCCGAGGATGGGATGGAAGCAGCTCCGAGCAAGTTCGACCACACGGTTCCCGTTCCGGGCTTGATCGATATGGCTAGCCCTGCGTTTGAAGAGGTGGGCAAGAAGAGCCCCCGACGCGAGGCCTTTTGGTATCGAAGAACGTTCACGGTCGACGGCCAAGTGCCAGAAGTGGCCGTGCTGAAATTCAACAAGGCCAAGTACGGGCTCAAGGTCTGGCTCAACGGCCAGATCATCGGAGAGAGCCTGGCCTGCTTCACCCCGGTCTATTGCGATGCGAAGCCGGCCCTTCGCGGCAAGGGTCAGGAGAACGAACTGGTCGTTCGCGTCGGCGCCGACCGCGACTCCATGCCCCAGGACATGCCCACCGGCTGGGATTTTGAAAAATGCCTTTACCTCCCCGGCATCTACGACTCGGTGGAACTGATCCTCACCGGCAAACCCTACCTGCAAAACGTCCAAGTCGTACCCGACATCGAGGCGGAACAAATTCGCGTCGTCGCCGAGATCGTCTGCGACGACGACTCCGGGCCGGTCACCATGTCGGGCAAGGTCACGGCAAACGGTTCCGACACCGTAGTCGGCCAGGCGCAGGTCACCGTTTCGCCCACAAGCGGCAAGGCGGCGAAAGCGGATTTCGTGATTCCCCTTCCCCAGTGCCGCCTATGGTCGCCGGAAGACCCGTTCCTTTACCAACTCGTTCTCAACACGGGCGCCGACGCCGCCCGGGTTCGGTTCGGCATGCGTTCGTTCCACTTCGACCCGCAGACCAAGCGGGCGATCCTCAACGGCAAGCCCTACTATCTCCGCGGCAGCAACGTGACCTGCTACCGGTTCTTTGAAGATGCCGCCCGCGGCGACCTGCCCTGGCGAGCCGATTGGGTCCGCAAGCTCCATCAGCGATTCAAATGGATGCACTGGAACTCGCTCCGCTACTGCATCGGCTTTCCGCCCGAGGCCTGGTACGACATCGCCGACGAAGAGGGCATCCTGATCCAGGACGAGTTTCCCATCTGGCTCCTGGGCGGCGAAAAGAGCAAGTGCCCGGAATGGCCGGTGGCGGAGAAGATTGTGCCGCAGTACACGGACTGGATGCGTGAGCGCTGGAATCACCCGTGCGTGATGATCTGGGACGCCCAGAACGAGAGCAACACGCCCGAGAGCGGCAAGGCTCTTGAGCAGGTTCGGTCCCTGGATCTGTCCGGCCGGCCCTGGGAGAACGGCTGGGCCGAGCCGCAGGCGGCAACCGATTGCGTCGAGTCCCACCCCTACCTGTTCATTCGCCAATGGTCCGGCCGGGACCCGTTTCGGATGAGCGAACTGGCCACACTCTCCGGCGTGCCCCGGCTGAACCAGGCCCAGCAGAAGATCCCGGTCCCGATCGTCATCAACGAATACGCGTGGCTCTGGCTCACCCGCGACGGCAACCCCACCTGTCTGACCGACAAGATCTACGAGACGCTGCTCGGCCCCGACTCCACGGTCGATCAACGCCGCCGGCTCTACGCCCGGTACCTGGCGGCCCTGACCGAGTTCTGGCGCGCCCATCGGGAGTGTGCGGGCGTTTTGCACTTCTGCGGACTGGGCTACTCGCGACCCGGCGACATTCCCCGTCCCGAAGGCGGCGCCACGAGCGATCACTGGCTTGACGTGGCCAATCTCCAGTTCGAACCGCTCTTCGCCCAGTACGTCCGCGACGCCTTCAGCCCCGTGGGCCTCATGCTCGACTTCTGGAAGGAAGAGGCCCCCGCCGGTTCCAGTCAGGAGGTGAAGGTCTACGTGATCAACGACAGGCACGACGACTGGCAAGGCGACGTCCGCCTGTTGTTGCGGCACGGCGACGAGAGCAAGCTTCTCGAAGCGGAGCCGACCCAGGTCAAGGCACTCGCCCGCGAGATCCTCACTTTCAAGTTCTCCGTGCCGGCGGCGTCCGGTGACTACACGCTGGTCGCCGAACTCGAGACGGGCGGCGAAAAGGTCCGCAGCTTGCGGGATTTCAAGGTTGGAGATTGAAAGAAAAAAAGGGGACAGGCGCATATATTGGATAAGCTGAGGGCTTTGGCTAGCTTTCACTCATTCCCTGTGGTGGCGTGCTCGGTCCGGAGCATCTCGATTCGACCGACGCTTCACTCGACCACGTGAACCAGCATTCGCCCCTGACAGGACACTAGCGGTTCGCAGCGCGGCCCAGACTCCACCTAAACCTCCCAGTCTCGTCAGTATATGCGTCTGTCCCCTTTATTCTTTTTCGCCACCTCTTCCTCCACACCGCAAAGCGGTCGACACAACGTAGCCCAGGGTCGGCGCAGCGGCGTAGCCGCCAAACGCCACCCTGGGTACCGATCCCCAATCCCCTTTACGCTGAAGGCGTTACATACCCCAACCACAATGCGTTGCACAAACACGGGCATTGACGCTTCAGCAGTCAACGTGCTCACGCCTTTCAGCCCGTGTCACCGACCGCGTTCTGTTGCGTACCGCTCTCCGCGACCTTTGACAGCGTGCCCGGCTCCGATGCGAGCCTCTTCGCCAGGACGATCATGAGCACCGCAAGAACGGTACCCGCAACGCTTGCGATGATTCCATCTTGCAGCGAAAGCCGGATTTCCGAGAAGTCGTCGAGAACAACCCAGCCGGTCGAGCATCTCAGGCAGTGGAATGCCAAGCCGATCGCGGGGCCAAGAACAACGACGGCCGCGAAAAGAACAACGGCACGGGTTCGGAAAGAGGGAATGGGCCGGCTCGGCGGCGCCCCGCGCACAATGAGGATTCCGACAATCGCCCCGACAAGGGCGTACCCGGTGCGCTGGCCCGACTTCAGCCCCAGCCAGGAGACGAGATAGACGACAATCGGGGCGGCAAAGACAGCCGCAACAAGTTGGCTCCATCGCCAGCGGGCGCGACAGAAGACAAGGTTGAGGATCCCGGCAAGGATCGCCGCCACAACTCCCACGACCAGTCGAGGAAGGAGCGGCATCGGCGGCAGGAGAGCAAGGGGCATTGTCATCGGCGTTGTCGAATTCCTCTCGATTCATGGCCCTGCCGCGATCACCCCTCGTTGAAATGGTCCGGCCCCAGGCTATTCAGGATACCAATGCCAATCGCGTGGTCAACCCAGGGAGCGGCGGGCGGATCCTGACTAGAGCGAATAAAGGGGAGCGAATAAAGGGGACAGGCGCATATACTGGACGACTTGGGGGCTTTGCGCGGCTTCTGCCCCACCGGCGGGTAACCCCAGGTTCCTGCAACCTGGGCGCCTCGGCCACAAGAGGTCTCCCGCGATCACCCACCCCATTGAATCCGGCACGCCGACCAAGCGTCGCCATCATGACCCAAACCCGGCAAACACCTCGCCACCGGCGAACTTGACTTCAGGTCACCGCTCGGCGAGCGGTGACCTACACGCTTATGTTATCCCACATTTCTTGCTTGACCGACGAAGTAGCCGTCGAGCATTTGCTGTAATTTTACCCAGCCTCGCCAGAGGATGAGCCAGCCTGGGCGGTGGTCGCCCTTGCGGTTCTGATGCCCGCCGAGGCGTGCCAGTGCGAAGAAGAACTCGTGAACGGTCAAGTCTTTCCGAATCCTGCCGTAGCGCCAGTAGCTGAGCACCTCGATGTATTCGATGGCGAACAGCATGCTTGCCGAACGCGTCTGAGCGTCGGGGCGGCGACTGGCGTCGCGCAGGTTCAGCAAGGTCAGGGCCACCGCCGACAGCAGAGCGATGGCCGGCTGCAGACGTTCGACCGCCGTGAACTGAATGTCTTCGATTCGGCATCCGGTCTTTTTCGCCTTGTGATATTCCTCAATGACCCAACGCCTTTCATACCATTGGGTAACACGCCAAGCATCGTCGAAATTGCGGATCGGCTCATTGGTGATCAGCATCCAGGTGATCGGCTTTTCTCCGGCCGGTGGCGGGCTCATCTCCGATACGTAGACCACGTGCAGTGGCAAGGGCTCGTTGCCGTGAAAGCCGTGCTTGGCATGGGGCGGCAGGAGCAGGATCGGACCGCCTCGCAAGGCGAACTCCGCCTGCTTGCGAGCCTTACGTCCCTTCTGCCGTTGCACATCCATCGTGAAACGGCCCAGTTCGGGCAAGCTTTCCGCATACTCCTTGATGTATTTTTTCGGTCCCGTCGGCTCGTGACCGCCATAGACCTTGCGCACTTTGCCGTTGCGAATCACGAAGCGTCGGCCGCTCTTACTTTCACTCTCCATGAACTCGAACGTGCTTGCGCCTTGGTCCGCCACATCGATGAGTTGAGAGGCATCGGGAAGGTGCTTGCTGCCCTTGATCCACAGCAGGCTTTCTCGCGTCTCTCGGTTGCGATGCTCTTTCAACGTTTCTCCTTCGGGCACCTCGTCACGGCAGTGCAAGATCTGATCGAGCAATCCCAGCACCTCGCCGTCCGAGGCCCTGACGGCAATCACATTCTGGCAGACGTAACCACGATGCGTTCCCTTGCCGATCTGACCAAGGTCTTCCGACAGCGACTCGAGCGACGTGTAGTCAAGTTCGGTTCCGTCATGGAGAACCAACACGGCTTCGCTTTCCTCGGCGATCCGTTCGAGAGTGTACGCTCGCATCGCTGTGATGATCGCCTCGTGCGTCACATGCCTCGACGCACACAGGCGGTACAATGCCTTCAAGTCGTTGGGCGAACTGAGTTTGTCCGGCAAAGTGCCGCCAGGATGTCGACGCATCTGGTCGAACGACGTCGCCAGCCGAGCGGTGCGTCGTCGGTCTCCCAATTCTGCGTGCCCAAGCATAGATTGACCCAAACTCATTGTCGACGCGTAACTGGTAGTCATGGACGGCTCCGCCAAAAAGGAGTTCAATGTAGGACAAGTTCTCCACGTCCTACGCACCTGCCTTCCTTGTCGATCGACGCCATGAGCCCGTTGAAAAAACTACAAAGCAGTTCGACGCGACCTAAATCGTCAAGCCACAATACAATGACGACGCTAGCACGTACCAATTCCCTCCCGCGAGATTGTAAAAATCACCAAAAAATCCGTGGGTAAACATAAGCCTACACGCCTCCCTCATTAGACGGAGTTTTGCAACGCGACCCCCTGACGAGTGGGACATCACTTACAGCCGGCAACGTTGGCGTAAACAAAATTGTGGTCACTACTTGCGCTGCCGCTCCTGGCCCGAGTGGTTTTGCAACACCCCACGTTATACGTTGCAAAATCCAACCTCGTTTCAAGCCCCTGTGGAGACCACCGCCTCACTTCCGTTTCACGGTCACCACCGCGTGAAGCCCGTCTTCGAGGAAGGTGAGGGCCATGGTCACGCCGCCAAGTTCTTCGAGCAGCTTGCCCATGGGGCTTTCTTCGGCCGGGGCCACGTTCTGCCTGGGCGACATGGCGGTACCGTGCTTGCTGCACACAACCTGGCGGCCGTCGGGCGAGAGCTCATAGTGCCCGCCGTCGGGGCAGAAGAAGTGAACCGCGTGGGCGGTGTCGGCCCGCGTGAGAACGGTCTCGGCATCGGCCTGGCCGGTCGAGGCGGCGGCCTTGGCCACGGACGACAGCGGGCCCAGGTTGTTCAAACAGGCCTCGCGGCTCGACTCCGCCCAACCGAGGCGGAAGGTGTCGAGCACCTGGTTCCAGTGCTCAGGACGGATTCGCACCATGGCATGGGCCGCCGGACCTTGGTCGGCTTTCGCGTCGTTCGATTTGCCCTGGGCCTGGAGGGCAAAAAGATCTTCGAGAATCGCCCGCTTGCTGGCCACGTAGAGCCCGTCGCCCACCCGAGCGTAGAACATGCGCCACTTCACCGGGCCGAAACCGATCGTCCAGCAGCGGACCTGCTGGTCCGTGTTGGCCAGGGGCACGCGATAGAAATCGAGCTGCACGCCAAACCAACCGCTCCGGTCGCCGGACCGGGCCAATTCGGCCGCGTAGACGTCGAAGCGTCCGAGGGTCTGGTCGACCAGTTCGGCGTCGCGGACGGGAACCGAGAGGTAGACCGGCGCGTTGAGCGAGGCGATCAGGTAGCTCACCCACAGCATGTCGTCGTCGAAGCCGCCACGGCCCGCCCGAAAGCTCCGCGTGATCTCGCCCAGCGACCGGACCATGCTGAAATCGAAGGTGGGAGAGGCGTCGTAGACGTGGAAGCCCACCTGATCGCCCAGTCCTTCGTAGAAGCATCGCATGGCGAGGCGAGAATCTTCGTCCGACGTCTTGATCCCGCCGCTGGGCAGGAAGAACAGCCTGGGAATATTGACTTTGGCCGACGGGTTCGGTTCGGGTTTCTGGATGCGGGCGGCGACGGTGAAGATGTTGCGCCGGGGCACGGGCAGGGCGTCGAGCGGTTCCGCTTCGCCGCCGAGCACCTGGGCCAGGCCGGAGTAGATCGAGTTATCGATCAGGGGCAGGATGATCGTCTCCGCCCGATACTGCTTGGGCGTCACCTGGAGTCGGATGGCGATGGGATCGAAGAACCGGCGCCAGTACTGGCTGTAGCGCCGGACGAACTGGCGATACTGATCGGCCTCGGCACCGGTGATCGATTGAACGGGGATCTCGCAGCAGGGCGTGAGCGACATGGCATGGCCGTGGCAGGAGCAGACGGCCGTGAGCCCGTCTTCCGCCAGGGAGTACCTTCCGCCGCAGGGGCAGCGGTACTTGCCGGAGCCGAACTCGGCGGGAGCACACTTCGCCTCGGCCAGTTCCTCCACCGACTTGGGCAGGCGTCCCTTCTGGGTCTGGAAGAGCAACGCCCCGTGGCCGATCATCCGCAGGTGGTTGTAGCACAACATGCGGCGTTGGGAGGTCAGCTTGAGCTGCGGTCCGACAATGCGGCGAATGAACGGATCGGAAAGGTAGACCAGGCCGTCCTCTTCCTCCGCCCCCAGGGGCATGAGGCAGCGGATGTACTTGAATTCGGTGGATTCTCCCAGACGGGGAACCGTCTTGCCGTCGAGCTTCTCGCCGAGAGCGCAAGCGATCACCCGCTCCAGAGCCGCCTTCGAATTGCTTCGCACATGCAGGTCCGGCCGGGGGTAGGCGGAGAAAACAAAGACGCTTCGATCAGGGGTGGCCACGTGGACGTAGTCGACGCCAAGGACCTTGCCCGTGGTGCGAGTGGCCTCGGGACTGGATTTCTCCGCGGCGTCCAGAAAGCTGTCCATGCGGAGGCGGAAGACCTTGGGCTGCTTGACGGCGAAGAGGAGGGTCGTGTCGGTGCCGGCGCGGAAGTAGAGATCGCTGCCCGTCATGGCCACCGAGTCGACGACCATGTCGTAGAAGGGGCGGGTGAGGGGATCGGTCTGGATGGCAAGCTGGGTCTTGATTCGCGAACTGGTGAGGGCCGAGGTGGCGTTGCCGATTGTCTGGGCAAACATGTGGGCGCCCCAGCGATCGCCCAACTCGGCCGTCTGGAGGAGCTTTTCAACGGAGTCGAAGCGAACGAAGTATTGGTCCTCGGGCACGGCCAGGGCCAAGGAAGAAACCTCCACCTTCTTGCCGCCCAGTTCTCGAGCAGCGAGCATCTTGCCCCAGGGGTGGCTTCTGACGGTGGGCCCTTGGAGAGTGTCGATCCTGACGGTCTCCTTTTCGGGGCGGCCCATGTCGCCCACCAACCCGGCCTCGCCGGTGGTCATGCTGTCCAGTTGCAGTGTTTCCTGGATCGCGTGGGCGGCCGAGAACAGGGCAAAGAGGTCGACGCTGCGATCGGGCCCCCGACTTGGACGGTTCAGCCGGCGGATCTGCCTTGCGACCTCGTCCACATTGCCGTCGTTGCGTGCGAGCTGCAAAGCGACGTATTGCAGATAGGTGTCCTGCGGATAAAGGTTCAGTTCCCGCTGGGCCTCTTCCAGGGTCCAGGGCTTGGGCGAAACCGTGGTTTCCTGGGCCCACGTCGAACTCGTCCACGCTGTCGCGACCACCGCACCAATCAACGCGAGCAGAAAAAGTCGTTTCCGGACCATGACCTTGGCTCCTGAATTGGAGGGACCTGCCAGGGAAGGCAGGCAAACACGAAAAGACACTGGCCGTCTGTCTTGGCGAGAACCTGCGCGAATTATAACGGCTCCCCCCCAAGAAAATGGGCGAGTTTGCTGAGGCCGCCTGTCGCTTCTTGACCGTTTGGGCCAGGGCCCGCTATTCTCAAGCACGCGTCGGCGGCTTCTTCCGCCTGTCGGCGTGGGAGTCGATCAATCGTCTGCCCCCCCACCTGCTCTGCCCCCTTGATTGGTGATTCATGGAAAAACGGGACGTGATCAAGCTCGTTCTCGACGGCAAGCGGCCCCCTTATGTGCCGTGGTCGATGGGATTCACCGTGGAAGCACGGAGGAAACTCCAGCAACATTACGGCCAGGACGACATCGAAACGCCCCTGGAGAATCACTTCCTCAAGCTCGGGCGGGATATCGGTCTGTTCGAGCCGGCCGGCGAGGATCGCGTGCGGGATGTGTTCGGCGTGGTGTGGGACCGCTCCATCGACAAAGACATTGGCAACGTGGAAGGCTGCGTGCTCGCCGAACCGACTCTCGACGGCTACGATCTGCCCGACCCGCTCGACCGGCGGTTCTTCGACGAGATTCCCGGGAAGATCGAGCGTTTTGCGGACCGGTTTCGGGTCTTTCAGATCGGTTTTTCGCTGTATGAGCGAGCGTGGACGCTCCGGGGCATGGAAAACCTGATGATGGATTTCATCGAGCATTCGGACTTCGTCGAGCGTCTGTTCCGGGCGATTGCCGACTACAACATCGCCCAGGTCGAGGAGGCGTTGAAATACGACATCGACGCGGTCTATTTCGGCGACGATTGGGGGCAGCAGAAGGGATTGCAGATGGGCCCCCGTCTGTGGCGTCGTTTCATCCTGCCCGAGCTGCAGCGGATGTACGGCGTCGTTCGTTCCGCGGGCAAGTACGTGATGATTCACTCGTGCGGCGACGTGGACGAACTGTTCGACGACCTGGTGGAGGCCGGGCTGAACTGTTTCAATCCTTTCCAGCCCGAGGTGATGGACGTGGAAGATTTGCTGGCCCGCTATCGAGGGAGGCTGGCCTTTCACGGCGGGATGTCGACCCAGCGGACGTTGCCTTTTGGGACGGTGGACGATGTGGTGGCGGAAACCCGCCGCCTGTTGGAACTGGGTCGAGACGGCGGCTTTATCTTTGCTCCCGCTCACGACGTGGAGGGCGACGTGCCGCTGGAGAACCTGGTGGCCATGATCGAAGAGGTTCAGCAGCAGGTGGCTTGTAACGGCCGCTAATTCAATTTGGTGCAATCCGTGCCAGAACATCCGCCCCCTCAAGGGCACTATGTCGCGGATTCCCCGGCTACCCAACCGAATCTGCGGCCTTCCCCATGGCCATGCAGATCCGCGACATGAGCCGTTCGCGGTCGATGGGCTTGGTCAGGTAGTCGTCGCAGCCGGCGTCCAGGCAGCGTTGCTGGTCCGTATTCATGGCGTGAGCAGTCAGGGCGAGGATGGGGCCTGTGTAGCCGGCGACTCGGAGTCTCCGTGTGGCTTCGTAGCCATCCATGATCGGCATTTGCATGTCCATGAGGATCACGTCGAAGGGAGTTCCCGAGTGGTGGGCCTCCAGGGCAAGGTCGTAGGCGATCAGCCCGTTCTCCGCCAGGGTCACCTCGGCGCCGGCTTTCTTAAGAAGGAAGGTGATCAGGCGTTGATTGTCGATGCCGTCTTCGGCGAGGAGGATTCGACCATCGAGCCTCGTACAGCAGACCTTTCGATCACGATTCGCCCTTGGTTCTTTTTCTGCCGCGACCGGGGCATCGATCCAGCCGACATTTGCCAAGGGGCCGGTCTCGATCAGCAGGGAGCAGGCGGTCCCTTCGCCGAGGCGGCTCGTGACCGAAATATCGCCGCCCAACGTTTGCGCCAGACGCTTGCTGATCGTCAGACCAAGGCCGGTCCCGCCGAAGCGACGGGTCATGGAGGCATCCGCCTGGCAGAAGGCCTGGAAGAGCCCTGCCATTTGCTCACGGCTCATTCCCACGCCGGTGTCGATCACTTCGACTCGAAGCTTGGGCGACTCGGAATCGGCGCCCTCGATCCGGACGATGATCTGAACGCGTCCGACTTCGGTGAATTTCACGGCATTGCCGATGAGATTGATGAGGATCTGTCGCAGGCGGGTGGGGTCGGTGCGAATCGTCTGGGGCATCGGTCCGACGTACACCAGTTCCAACGGGAGGTCCTTTGCCTTCGCGCGAACGCGCATGAGCGCAGCGACCTCCGAGAAGACGGTGCACGGCGAACAGGGAACGGACTCGACCTGCATCTTCCCGGCTTCGATCTTCGAGATGTCGAGGATGTCGTTGATGATTTGCAGAAGGTACTCCCCGTTTCGTTGAATCGTGCGCGCGGCCTCGAGTTGCTCGGGGCCTGTTGCCGTTTCCTGAAGAACTTCCGCGAAGCCGAGAATGGCGGTCATGGGGGTGCGGATCTCGTGGCTCATGTTGGCCAGAAATTCGCTCTTGGCGCGGTTGGCGATCTCCGCCTCGCGTTTGGACCTCAGTATCTCGTCTCGCTGTTCTCTCAATTCACGATTCAGCCTTCGGACGGCCGTCTCGTCGCGCAGACGTTCGGCGAGGTTGGCGGTTGCAATCTCAACGTACACGGAGGTCTGGTTGAGAAGTTGGTAGGCAATCTCGCCGAAAGTGTCGGGGCCGGGGAACCTGGATTGAGACTTGTCCTCCAAGTCATAGTTGTTGCGGTTCAAGAAACAGTTGCAGGAGAAGATGATTCGCTCATCAATGTCCGCGGGCTTTTGTTTTGCAAAGGCGCTGCCGTATTCCACGCAAGGCTTCGCCGGCCGGTATTGCACATTCTTGAATACCGGGGCATAGAATCGGACCTTGCCCTGCGAAACAGCGGTTTTCGCGAAGGACACATTCATCAAGGCGCCGCCGTTGTCCGTCACCAATGGAAGACGCGTGTCCAGATTCTTCCGGCGAAGATACTCGGGAAAGTCCTCTTTCTTCCCGTTGACCATCACCTCCGCAGCCTCAAAACCGTCCTCGGCAAAGGTGAGAATGTCGTCATCCGAAGGTTCGAAGACATTGACGATGCCGACGACGGCCGTCTTCCCTTTGGGCAGCAACGCATGCATGACCACCGCCGCGTTATCCATCTCCTTCCCGAAGCGTCCGTCGAAGACCTTTGGCGTTGGCTTGGCGGGATCATCCAGCGACGCGCCGGAAACCCACCCGGCAAGGGGGCTGGTGGCAAACTCGTTGTACTTCGGAGCGTTGATCGCGAAAGAGCGGTGCGTCTTGCTGGATGCCGGGACGATCATCAGGCTGAAGCCGTTGTCCGGCGCATCGGCGTATACGTTGGCGACAGACGCTTCGTCGTACGTCTTGATCTCGACTTGGCCCACACAGGAAGGAAGTCTGGAGACATGGACTTTGCCTCGCGTGAGTTCGGCCCCCGTTTTCGTCTCGAAACGGGGTATCGTGCCCGCAATCCAGTTGCCTTTCGGTATCTGGCGGAGCAGTTCTTCGGCGCCCGCGACGAGGAAGCATCCCCCCCTGGAGATTTCCGTCTCCAATTCAGCGAGTCCGAGAAACAACTGTCGGCCTATCATCGCCCCCTCACGTGCAGTCTCCAAGACAACCTCGTCTTCCATATCACTGTCTCAAGAACCCTAGCTCATCCAAGGCGCATTGCGTCTTGGTCAATCGAATTCACGGTCGAGGCCCTTCCGATGGCCGTGCAGATTCGCGACATGAGCCGCGGGCGGTCGATGGGCTTGGTCAGGTAGTCGTCGCAACCGGCGTCCAGGCAGCGTCGCTGGTCCGTATTCATGGCGTGGGCGGTCAAAGCGAGAATGGGCCCCGTGTAGCCCTCGTTGCGAAGTTTTCGCGTGGCCTCGTAGCCGTCCATGACCGGCATCTGCATGTCCATGAGAATCACGTCAAAGGGCTGCCCCGAATCGCGCGCAGCCAGGGCGAGGTCGTGGGCGGTCAGGCCGTTTTCAGCAATGGTCACGTCTGCCCCGGCTTTCTTGAGCAGGAAGGAAATCAGGCGCTGATTGTCGGGGCCGTCTTCGGCCAGCAGGACCCGACAGTCGAGGCTGGAGCAGCAAAGTCGCTGGGCCTCACCGGCCCCCGCTCCCGATTCTTCGTCCACAGGCTTATCCACCCAATTCGCGTTCTGCAACGACCCCGTGTCGACCGTCAATGAGCATGTTGTTCCTTCGCCGGGGGCGCTTCTGACAGCAATGTCGCCGCCCAGTTTCTCGGCCAGTCGCTTGCTGATGGCCAGGCCGAGTCCGGTGCCTCCGAAGCGGCGCGTGGTGGAAGCGTCAGCCTGGCTGAAAGGCTGAAAGATCTTGGCTGCCTGCTCCGGGGTCATTCCGAGGCCCGTATCGCACACGTCAACCTGCAATTTGGGGCAAGGGGAATCGCTGCCGGCAACCCGGGCGACAAGGCGGACATGCCCCACTTCGGTGAACTTGACGGCATTGCCGACCAGGTTGATGAGGATCTGCCGCAGTCGGGTCGGATCGGTGTGAATCGTCTGCGGCATGGAACCTTCGTATACGAGTTCCAACGGGATGTTCTTCGCTTTGGCTCGAACTCCCACAAGCGAAACGACCTCGGCGAGAACGGCGCACGGCGAACAGGGAATGAACTCGACGAGCATCTTCCCGGCTTCGATTTTGGACAGGTCAAGGATGTCGTTGATAATCCGGAGAAGGTATTCGCCGTTCCGCCGGATGGTGCCAACGGCGTCGAGCTGCTCGGGATCGGAAACCGTTTCCTGAAGGAGGTCCGAGAATCCCAGAATGGCGGTCATGGGAGTCCGGATCTCATGACTCATGTTGGCGAGGAACTCGCTCTTGGCCTGGCTGGCCGATTCGGCCGCCTGGCTCAATTGCTTGAGCCTGAGGTTTGCCGACTTCAGGGCATCGGCGTAGTTCTTGAGTTCCTCTTCCGCGCGTTTTCGATCGGTCACGTCGGTGCTGGTCCCCACGATTCGGCGGGGCCTTCCGTTCTCGTCCCTTTCCACGACGCGAGCGCGGCTGCGAATCCACATCCACGCCCCGTTCTTGCGACGAAACCGATACTCTTCATCGTATTTCTGGATCTCGTCGGCAACATAAGACCTGAAGCGAAAATCAACACGCGCGTAGTCGGCGGAGTGAATTCGTTGCACCCACTCCTCCCGGGTTACGGGGAACTCGTGAGGTTCGTAACCGGCCATTGTGTAGCATCGCGGATCGAAGTAGATGGTCTGTTCGGCGAGATCCCAGTCAAACACGCCGTCGTTGTTGGCGAACAAGGCCATGTCGAGGCGTTCCTTGCTCGTTCGCAAGGCATGCTCCATCCGCTCGCGGTCGGCCAGAATGCGATCTTTGAACGCGTGGTACCAGAGAGCCAATCCCAGGATCAGTGAAATCAACCCGATCCATGACAGCAGGCCGATCAGATCGTATTGGGAGGGAGACAGGTCGTTCGGAAACACGTAGCCAAGACAGTCGAGCGCGTAGAAGACGACAAGTCCGGACACGGTGATGAGAAACCAGAACAGGGCGGAGCGGCGTCCGGCCGTGCTGAGAGCCACGACGGGCACCCCGGCGTACCAGGCCAGGGCGTGGGCTCCATTCCCGCCCAATCGACTTGCCAGGGCGGTCAGAACCCCGAAGAAGGCCGCGGTGAGGAGATTGCCGGCGAGCGTGGGAGAGCCAGTGGTTCGCAAGAGGCCAACGCCGAGAACAGCGACCAGTGCGGCCACGATCAGTGAGAGGGCGGAGAACGGACTCCCCATCCACCAGAAGACCACGGCGTAGGGGACAGCCAGGGCTATCAGGGCGCAGGTGAACGTTATTAGCAACCGTGCTCGGTGGAGTTGGTTTGGGCTGAATCGCTCCAAATGCGGTTCAATAATCCTATCAAGCGACTTCAAATAGAGGCCCCGGGAGATCGGCTCCAAAGCATCGCTCGTCGAAGGGCCAAGTTCCCTCGCGGGGTCGCGTTCGGCGCGCGGAGCGGTCGCGTCCGTGTTGGATGCCGAGCCTTTGAAATTTCCGCTGGACGCCATTTGCGTGCCCCTTCGTCCACCAAGCCCCCATTCAGGGAGTCGCCTTCACCCGTACACTCAGAACAAAGTGAAGCTCTGTAAACATAGGTCGCGGGTTTTGGCCGTTCCTAAATCAGGGGAAGCAAGCCACCTCCAAGGGCGAAAGACGAACAATAAGCATGCTGCACAATTGGCGCTGCCGGAAAACTCGAGTCAAAAAGGAGGTGCTTTCGAGCCGCCAGATGCCCCCCCGATCAGACGGGCAGCTGTGCGCCGCTGCCGGCCAGTAGGGAATGGGCAAGCGTCCGGCCAACCGCATTTTTCAGGTTCATCCGATTCAAGAATGCGCTCGCCCGACCAGCGCCGAATCGAGCCGAGGCTGATCAGAGAAGAGGCACCGGTACTCTGCCGCGGAGTACCGGTGCCTCTTCTCTGGCTCCCCTTGTTCCCGCAAAGTCTGCGTCGAAACCTGTTTCGATGCAACAGCTTGCACCTGCGCACGTTTCGGTCGGATGAACCATTTTTCAGCCGGTTGCAGACGCCGAGGGCGGGGGGTTATAATCTTAAACGGTTGTGGAAACTGCGGTTTTTCCGCGTCCACCCACCACACCGTCGTTTCGTGAACCCGTTCACGAAGATCAGCGACCATCGGGAGCGAACCCCATTCCTGCCGAGCGGTAGCTCGTTTTGGCGGGCGGCTTGCGCTGTCCTGTGTCCAAGGAAAACGGTTCGCGACGCGAGACCACCCCTGCGAATATCCCACCAAGACCTTCCGGGACCTTTCCGTCGCGTTCCTTCCCCCTCTTGCATCACTCAGAAGGAAGTAACTATGTCGAAGACCACACGTCGAACATTCCTCAAAAGTGCAACGATCGCGAGCGCCGGTTACATGGTCGCCGCCGGCAATCAGAAGGCGATGAGCCAGTCGCCTAACCAGAAGCCCAACGTCGCCAGCATCGGCTGCGGCGGCAAGGGGGGAAGTGATTCGAGCAACGCCGCCAAGTTCGGCAATGTGATCGCCATCTGCGATGTCGATCGCGGAACGGTCGCCAGCAAGGGCAATGCCGAGGGATTCAAGGACGCCGAGCAGTTCCTCGATTTCCGTGAGATGTTTGAGAAGCACGGCAAGAATATCGACATCTGCACGATCAGCACGCCCGACCACATGCACGCCCCGGCCACGCTCCAAGCCATGCGTCTGGGCATCAACTGCTACACGCAGAAGCCGCTCACGCGGACCATCTACGAAGCCCGCCTGATGGCCAAGGTGGCCAAGGAAACGGGCGTGTGCACCCAGATGGGTAACCAGGGGACGGCCCTCGATTCCTCGCGCGAAGCGATCGCCCAGCTCGAATCCGGCGTCCTTGGCACCCTCAAGGAAGTCTACGTGTGGTCGAACCGTCCGGTGTGGGCCCAGGGCCCCGGCCGGCGCATGACCATGGAGAAGTTCGCCGCCCAGGCCAAGGCCGAGAATCCCGACCAGGCCGAGCGCCTCATCGAAGGCAAGAAGAAGGAAATCGAGCGAGCTCTCGAGAAGCTCGATTGGAAACTGTGGCTCGGAGTGGCGCCTAACCGTGAATATTGGCCCGGCCTCTACCACACGTTCCAGTGGCGCGGCTGGTGGGACTTCGGCAGCGGCGCCCTCGGCGACATGGCTTGCCATCAGGTGACCGTTCCCTTCGCCGCCTGCGGCCTCAAGGACCCGGTCTCCGTGGTCGCCAAGACGACTGGCCACGACTACGACAGTTTCCCCGCCAGCTCGATCATCGAGTTCCAGTTCCCGGCTACGGCCGACCGTCCCGCCATCCCGTTCTGGTGGTACGATCGCAAGGGCAACAAGCCGCCGCAAGAGGTGTTCAGCAAGTGGGGCATCGAGAACGTGTCGAACAGCGGCGTGCTGATCGTCGGGGAAAAGGGCGCCTTCTACAGCAGCGACGACTACTGCAGTCGCTACGAGCTCAAGGGCGTTGACAAGGTGGAAGTCGACTACGAGAAGGCCGTGAGCAAGGGCAGCAACGACGTGAACAACATGTACGAGTTGTTCCGTGCCGTCGAGGCGGGCGATCCGATGATCTGCAAGTCGAACTTCGTCAATCGCGGCGGACCGCTCACCGAGACGATCCTTCTTGGCAATCTGGCCGTTTGGGCCGCTGCCAAGGGCGGCGAAGACGGCGCCATGGGCGAGTGGGGTGAGAAGGTCGAGTGGGATGCTAAGAACCTCAAGGTCACGAACCTTGCCTCGCTCAAGACCCCCCACGTCGCGGACCTTATCAAGCCCACCTATCCGGAAGGATACCGCCTCGACTGAGTTGACCCGACAAGTCGACCCGAGTGCGGCCTGACAAAACGATGAGAACTTTTGGGGGGACGGCAATGTGCCGTGCCCCCATTTTTGCTAAAATGCACGACTGATTTGGGCCCAAAGCACGCTGACGTGAAACGCAGGCCGGGAACAAGGGCGGCGTCCTTCTGTCCTGGCGTGCCCATCGGGTCCGCTTATCAGGAAACTTCGCAGGAGAAAGTCAGGGAGAATGATGAACAGTTCCCTCTTCGTACGCAGCACGCTCGTCGGATTGATGGTCGGCCTGATCTGCTTGACCGGTTGCCCAGCCCCCAAAGACGATGGTGGGGCGTCTCCCGCCAACCCAAAGGCAGAAGAAGCGGCAGCCAACCAGGAAGCCCCCGCCTCTCCCGAAGAGCCAGCGCGTCAGGCAACCGCCAAGGCCAAGGACGTCCAGGCCGCCAAGACGCGAATCGACGAACTGGCAGGCGCCACCTGCAAAGTCCTTCCCGGCGACGTCCTGACTGAAATTGTCGTCAAAGACGGCTCACCTCTGACCGCCGAAGACCTCGCACTTTTCGGGAAGCTCACCGATCTGGAAACACTTCAGATCTACGATTACCGGAAATTGGACAACGAAATGGTCGCTGGCCTCGCCGGTTTGAAAAACCTGACAAGCCTGGCCCTGACGAACTCGGAGATCGGGGACCCGGCAGTCGAGACGATCGTCAAATCGTTCCCCAACCTGACGGCCTTGGACCTTTCGTCCAACGTCAACATGACCAACAGCGCCCTCAAGATCATCGCGCAACTGGCGAAGCTGGAACGTCTTCAGTTGGTTCAGTGTCGCTTCAATGACCTTGGAACCGGTTACCTCGAGAATCTCAAGGACCTCCGCGTCCTGGACCTTCGCGGCAACATGGAAGCAGGCGACATGACGATGGAGATCGTCGGTGCCCTGCCCAAGCTGGCGGCCTTCAAGCACCGCAGCACGACCGTCAGCGATTTCGGAATCGAATACCTGGCCGGCAACAAAACGCTCAAAGCGCTGCTGATCCAGGACTTCAATATCACCAGTCAGGCCGGCCAGTCTCTTGCCCAACCGCCCAATCTCCAGGAATTGGAGATCTTCCGCTGCCAAGGCTTCGGCTCGGAAGGCGTGCTGGCCCTCAAGGGCATGAAACTCACCCGGCTCACGCTCCGCGATCTCCCCATGGTCGACGACCAGGCCATGGAGGTTTTCACCGAACTGCCTGAGCTCAAGAAACTCTATCTCCACGAAATCGAATCCCTCAGCGATTACGGCCTCGAAAACCTGAAGAACCTCGAAGCGC
Organism: Thermoguttaceae bacterium; assembly: GCA_963674575.2. Classification (GTDB taxonomy): domain Bacteria; phylum Planctomycetota; class Planctomycetia; order Pirellulales; family Thermoguttaceae; genus JAAYAY01. Next base: position 1,258,975 of record CAXXQT010000002.1, on the reverse strand, counting down.
TCGAAGTGCTCGACATCTGGGCGGTGCCCCAAATGTCCGACGCCACCGTCGACATCATCGCCGCGCTGCCCAACCTCAAGGAGCTTTCGATTCGCACGACCGGCGTCACCGACGCGGCGGTCGACAAGATCCTTGCCATGCCCAAGCTTGAGGTCGTGACCTTCAAGGACAACGGTTCCGTCACCGACGAAGGCCTCAAGAAGCTGGCCGGCAAAAAGTGGAAGAAGCTGGACACGGGGAACTAGACCCTCGGCGAAATCTCGCCTATTTGCCATGACAAGACGTCCAGGGCCTCGGTTTACCGAGGCCCTTTTCATTCAGTGGCTCCAACCGTTGCATAGATCGAGAGGTTCTGCAGCGGATTGCTTGAGAGAGACTCAGGGGCGACCGATAAATGACTTCCCGTTTTCTCTCCCCCCTCACCCTGCCCTCTCCCACAAGGGGAGAGGAATTGAGGAGAAGTTATTTATCGGTTGCCCCTCAACGACGGCAAAACCATTTGAAATCGTGAGCCACAGTTGCGAAACTGAAAGGGAGCTTATCGTCAGGTCGATGATACGCGCAGAAGGAAAACATTCCAATGAACCGAAAGGTGTTTCTCCGGCTTTGCGCGGGCATCGTCGCTGGCCTCGGCATTCCCGGTGTGTTTCGGCATTCCGTCAACGCTGCGCAACCTGGATCAGGCGAGGGCATCACCCTGGACGACTCGTATCTCGTGAAGGGCCTCACGGGAATGGTCCGGGCCAACGACTGGTTCAAGGCACATTGGGGGGCCTGTGTCCTCGCTGGTTACTATTTGTGTCGGGACAATCCCCTCGGCGAAGAAACGACCGCCGGCATCAAGAAGCAGTTGGACACTGCGATCCAGTCGCAGGCAGCGCAATTCGCCCCGCTCCCGGAGGAGTCGGCGGACAAGACGCTGATTGAGAAGGTGCCCAAGGCGTTGCTTCCTGCCTTGCAAGGCGGGCTGCGTGCCCATGGTCACGCGGCGATCTTCGCTTCGCTTGCCGTCAGGGCTCTGCGGGACGTTCCGCAAATGGCCCAGCCGGCGATCATCAACGGGTTATGCGGTCTCAGCCGCCAGATCGCCAGGAAATCACCGGAGAAGCGGGCGGTTTCCGAAACGTCGTATGCCGATACGCAGGCCATGATCGATGCGTTGTTCGATAGCCTCGCGCGGTTCAAGGGATTGCTCCGCCGGCCTTCCATCCGCCGGCCGAACTTCACCCACATGGTAACCCATACCGAAGCCTTGATGAACCTAGAGTTGCTGGGTTATCCGGACCTGGCCAGGGCAGGACACCTTGGGCAGCAAGCTCATATCGGCGCACCGGTGCCGGAAGTCGATCCTACGGCCGATGCGTCTGCGGATCGCGCTTCCCTGGAGTCCGTCATGAGCGAAGACTTCTGGACAGACAGTCGGAACACCAATCGCTGGAGCCAGAAGTGGGCCATGCCCCAGAACCCCAATGGCTACTGGGTCGCCTTTGGGCACCTGTTCAAGGTGCTCTACAGTTACCATCGCCTGATCCGCCGCGTTGCCGACAAGGAGAAGGTGAATCTCTGCAGCATGATCCTGCTCCAACGCTACATGAATCCCAAAGTGCAGGGAGGCTGAAACGGGACATTCATCTCCCCGAAGAGGGAAGGAGCGAGTCAAGCAATGTCAGCGGTCGTTCCCAGGAGGCTCGAGAAGCGGCAATGGAAAAGGGGATCGTGAATACGCGAGAATGCTCGAGCCGAGATGACACGAGTCAATAGCGGGAAAGGAGTATCGGGATGCGGGGCTCTTGTGCCTGTCTGGTGATGGCGGTGTCAACGGTTCTCGCGGTGGGGGCCGAGCCGGTTCGCGAGAAGGCGCCTTTGTCCGCCGCTAAGGCGAAGGCGTACCAGCAAGCGTGGGCCAGCCACCTGGGCAAGCCCGTCCAGAAGGCCAACTCGCTTGGGATGAAATTCCAACTGGTTCCGCCGGGCAAGTTCAACATGGGCAGCCCTCGGGAGGAGGAATGGCACCGCCCTAGTGAAATCCTGCACGCCGTGACGATCACCAAGCCGTTCTACTTGGCGAGGACCGAGGTGACGCAGAGGCAGTGGATGGCCCTGATGGACGAGAATCCCAGCTTCTGCGAGGGCGACGAACTGCCCGTGGAATCGGTCACGTGGGAAGACGCCGCCAAGTTCTGTCGCAAACTGAGCGACAAGGAGGGAGTGCCGTATCGTCTTCCGACGGAGGCGGAATGGGAATATGCTTGCCGCGCGGGGACGGTCACGCCGTTCTCCACGGGTGAGACGATTGGCCCGGACCAAGCGAACTACAACGGCAACCACACTTACGGAGCCGGCCCGAAGGGGGTCTTCCGAGAGGAGACGACCAAGGTGGGCAGTTTCGCGCCAAACGCGTGGGGCTTGTGCGATATGCACGGGAACGTGTGGGAGTGGTGCGCCGACCGGTATGGCGACTATCCCCAAGGCGAGGCAACGGATCCGAATGGGCCGGCCGAGGGAGACCTTCGGATCTCGCGTGGCGGCTGTTGGATCAATTTTCCCGCCGTGTGCCGTTCGGCCAATCGAGCCGGGGTCGCGCCCCTCAGTTGGAATTTTCACACAGGCTTTCGCATCGTTCGCGTGCTCGAGTGAAAGCGCGTGGCCGGCTACTTTTCGAGCGTGGCACGAACGTCCAGGCAGACCAGTTCTCCCTTGTTGCTCTTCACATAGATTTGGCCCCCGGACAACACGGGCATGATCCAGGAGCGACTGTTGAGAACCGTGGCGCGGGCCAACTCATGGTAGGCGTCGGCTGCGGCACGGGCGATAACGAGATCGCCCATTTCGTCGAGAATAATCAGCCTATCGCCGGCAATCATCAGCGTGCCGTAGCGTGCAAAACGGCGTTCGGACCAGGCAACGGCTCCGTCGGTCAGGCTGCAGCACATCAACTGCCCGCCCGCTCGCTCGCTGATGCAGTAAACGTGGCCGTCGTGCAAGACGGCGCTGCTCATCCGGGTCTCCAGATCCTGATTGAGCCAGATCTGGCGGGGGTCGCCGTCGCCGAGTTGAAATAGAGCGCCGCGCGCCCTTTTCCCCCCGTAGCCGGTCGAGATGAAGAGCTTGTCGCCGAGGACGGTGGGGGTGGAGGCATTGCAGTCGTAGTTCGTTCTCCAGTCGATCCGCCACAGTTCCTCGCCTGTGGCCTGATCATAGGCGACCATGGCTCGGGCTTTGAACACGAGTACGCCGCGCCGGCCTGCGTGTTCGAACGGGATTGGCGTGGCATAGCCGGCCCGGTCACGCCCGACGGCCCAGACCCGTTTGCCCGTCGTTTTTTCCAACGCCACCGTGGAATTGCCGTCTGCGCCGGTGTCGACAATCAGGAGGTCTCCGGTCACCAAGAGTGAGCCGGCGTATTTCCAGGGCGAATATCGTCCGCCGAAATCGTCCACCAGATTCTTCTGCCACAGGAGTTGTCCGTCTTTCATGCTGAGACAGAAAAGCGGGCCCAGGTAGCCGAGGGCGTAGACATAGGTCCCGTCCACCGTAGGTGTGGAAGCTGGGCCGCCCTCGAACTGGCGAGCATCGAATCTCGAAGGGTAGCTGAACTGCCAGAGGATCTCACCGCTGCTTGCGTCGAGGCAGAATACGGCATCTTCATCCTTGCCTTCAAGACAGCCCATCGTGAAGAGTCGATCTCCGACCACGACGACACTCGATGCGCCGATTCCGACGTTGGTTCGCCAGGCCACCTTGGGCCCGGAAGCAGGCCAATTGGCCGACCAGTCCGTTTCCGCGGAGGTCCCGTTACAGGCTGGGCCACGGAAGAACGGCCAGTCGTCGGCTGCCGCGGGTGTGGCGAGCAACCAAGCCGCAAAGCCCAGCCAGGCGACACGTCGGAAGAGGCAGATTGAGGCATCAGCGTGACTGCAGGCGGAAGACCGAGGGCAGAAGGCTGAAGGCGACATGGGCTCTATGCCGGCGGGGAGTTTTCGTACTTGACTCAAAGTAACGTGAAGTCGGGCTGGCGATGTGTGGGTCGTCTGAGAATCTCGCTTTCCCCGGAAGAACCGTGATAATAGGATTCTATTCCAATGCCAAGGCCCGTGCATCCCCTTTTGCTGCGATGGCGTCCGCCCGAGATTCCGGCGCCCTGGTCCCGGCGGCGCCAGTTCGCTATCATAGCGTCGCGGGTTAGCAACTTCTTGGCGGGGATGGGAACACATGCTGCCTCCATTAGGAACGGAACTTGTCGCATGGGCAATACTGTTGGGGCTGGGCGTGGCCCTCGCGCTGGCGATCCGCCGCAAGATCCAGTCGATGCCCCTCACGTCGCCTCAGTCGCTGCTCTTCGGGCTGAACTACGTGCTCACCCGACTCCTCTGGCGAGCCTCGGTCCACGGCACGCTCGAACTCCCGCCGAACCAGGGCGCGATCCTTGTGTCCAACCACCGAGCGCCGGTTGACCCGACGTTTCTCTACCTTTCAACGCGCCGTGTGGTCCATTGGATGGTGGCCAAGGAATACTGCGTCCTGCCTGTCCTGTCGACCTTCTTCCGCGTGGTCGAGTGCATTCCAGTCAGCCGTGGCGGCATCGACACGAAAGCCACGAAGATGGCCATTCGCTACGCCCAGCAGGGCGGACTCGTGGGCATGTTCCCCGAGGGTCGAATCAACGCAACTTCGGACGTGCTCCTTCCGGGCCGACCCGGCGCCGCCCTCATCGCCCTGCGCGCCCGAGTGCCGATCGTTCCCATGTATGTTCGCGGCACGCCCTACGACGGCTCGGTCTTCGGTTGTCTGTTCATGACCGCCAACGCCCGGCTCACCATCGGCAAGCCGATCGACCTGTCGGCCTACTACGATCAGGCCGATCAACGCAACACCCAGAAGGCCGTGACCCTCCAGGTCCTCCGGGAGATCGCCAAGCTGGCAGGCCAACCCGATTTTCAGCCCCGCCTGGCCGGACGCAGCTATCGGGAACCGGTGTCGCGATGGAGAAAAGAGGGAGAATAGGCTTTAGGCTGGAGACTGTAGGCTGGAGGGCTGGGGAATACGCCTACGTTTGGTTGCTGACGATTGGTTCACCTGCGAAAGAGTGCTGCCATGAAGATGCGATTTGCGTGCTTTGTCCTGCTGCTCGGCCTTGGCGGAGCGGTTGCCTCGGCGGAAGAGTTGCTTGCCAATCCTGGTTTTGAGCTTGGAGGGGAGGAGGCGGCCACCGCAGTGTCGTGGCGATGCGACAGGTCCGTGTACAGCGTGGATCGCTCGGTGAAACGATCGGGTGAGGTTTCGCTCAAGTATCAGAACGACGATCCTCAGCGCTACCGGCTGGCTTCCCAGACGGTGCCGCTCACGTCCGGTCGCAAGTATCGCTTTGGCGTCTGGGTGAAAACGGAAGGCATCGCAGGGAAGGAATCCGGCGCCACCGTGTGCCTGGAATGGTCGGACCAGGACGGCAAATGGCTCGGCGGAAGCTATCCGAGCGGTGTGAAGGGAACGGCCGACTGGACGCGAGTCGAAGGCGTCGTGCGGATTCCCAAGGAAGCCGGCAAGGTCAACCTGTCGTGCTACGTTCGCAAGGGAATGACGGGAACGGCCTGGTTCGACGACGTCGCGATCGAGCGGGTTATCGATCCGCCCATGCGCTCTGTGCTGATCACTCCGAACTACCGCGGGCGAATCACGGCCGCCGGGCCGAAGGAGGCTGTCGTCCGGGTTCATCTCGACCTGACCGACTTCGACCACACGCTCGCCGAACTCAACCTGGGATGGCGTCTGCTTGCCGAGGACGGTACGGTACTCGATGGCCGAGCCGGCTTCACGCCGAGCCGCACCGAGGGCATCCCCACGGATCTTCTGATTCCGCTTCCGGATCTCGCTCCAGGATCATACAGCGTAGCCATTCATCTTCTCGACGCGAAGCGGAAGGTCCTGCAGGAAACCCGCCACGTGCTGCAGCGCATGGACGACGCATTCAAGCCGACCTGCACCATTGACGAACACGGCCGGCTCCTTGTCGAAGGCAAGCCCTTTCTGCCGCTAGGCATGTACTGGGGCGGCATCCAGGAAGGCGACCTGAGAACCTTTGCCGACAGCAAGTTCAACTGCCTTATGCCCTACGGCTCGCCCAAGCAGGAACAGATGGATCTCGCGCACAGTCTTGGGCTGAAGGTGATTTACTCGGTGAAGGATTTTTATGCCGGTTCGCGTCATGCCCCCGGTTTCATCAAGACGGAGGCCGATGAGAAGCCAAACGTCCTCGACCGGGTCGAGCGTTTTCGCGACCACCCGGCCTTGCTGGCCTGGTACCTGAACGACGAACTGCCCCAGTCCTACCTTCCGCGTCTGGAAGCTCACCAGAGATGGGTTGCCCAGGCCGATCCGAACCATCCCACATGGGTCGTCCTCTACCAGTTCCGCGAGGTGGGAGCCTATCTGAACACCTTTGACGTGATCGGCACCGATCCCTATCCGATCGGGCGGCGTCCGGCGTCAGAAGTCGCCGAGTGGACGGCCGAGACCCGTCGCCAGGTGGAAGACGCTCGGCCCTTGTGGCAGGTGCCTCAGGTTCACAACTGGATCAACTACCGCAAGGACGACGCCCAAAACGCCCAGTATCGCACTCCCACCTACGACGAGATGCGGAGCATGGCCTGGCAGTGCCTGTGCGAGGGGGCCACGGGCCTGGTCTTCTATTCCTGGTACGACATGAAGCGCAATCCCGACGTGCCCTTCGATCAGCAGTGGGGCGAGTTGAAGCGCATTGTGGCGGAGATCGACGGCTTCGCCCCGATTGTTCTGTCGGTTGAAGAGAATCCGGCCGTGAGGGTAAACGTTGCTTTGGGAACGCCTGGCAAAGCGGATGGGGCCGAGAGCATCGCCCGTGCATTGGAAACGCCCGCCAAAACGGACGAGGCCCCGTCGTGGCTCCACACGCTCGTGCGTCACCACGAGGGCAAGATGTACGTGCTGGCCGTCAACGACGGCGACGGATCAGGGGCGGTGCGGTTTGGCGTTTCCGTCGGCAGGGGCTTTGCTACCGGACAACCTAACACGACCAACGATCTACTGCGCGTCGCGTCGATTCGGGATCTCACGGAGGATCGGGAAATCAACCTGTCCTTGGGAGGGTTCACCGACGCGTTCGAGCCGCTTTCCGTGCATGTCTACGAGATTGTCTGCCGCAGGAAGTGATGTTCTCCTGTTCTACAAGGCGGGGCAGGAACTTGCCGGGCGTAAGCACATGGGATATACTGTATATATCCCTATTGGAGGCAAGGCCATGATCAAGACCCTCACCAAACATGGCAACAGCTACGCATTGGTGATCGACAAGCCAATTCTTGAGCTGATTCGAGCCACGCCCGATACTCCGTTTGAGATCATTTCCGATGGTCGTTCCCTGGTTCTGACGCCCGTGCGAGATCCAGAGGACGAGAAGAAGTTCGACGCCGCCGTGGCAATGATCCACAAACGATTTGGCAACGCCATGAAGAAACTGGCGGAGTAGGCCATGTCGGCGCCGATGTTCCTGGACCTGGCCCACACCTTGCGGTTGCATCGCAGCCTGATTGAGCACTACGGCGGCATCCCAGGAATCCGTGATGTCGGTCTTCTGCAGTCGGCCATTTCCATGCCACAAGCTTCCTACGGAGGCAATTACCTCCATCGCGACATCTTCGAAATGGCAGCGGCCTACCTGTTCCACATTGTGCAGAACCACCCGTTCCTGGACGGCAACAAACGAACCGGAGCCGCATCGGCCATCGTGTTCCTCGCATTGAACGACATTGGAATTGACAATGACGAGCAGGGGCTGGTCGATCTAACGCTGTCTGTCGCTACGGGCCAATCCGGCAAGGCCGAGATCGCAGAGTTCTTCCGAACTCGCGTTCAATGAGCCACCCTGGTGCGGCGTCAGAACCTACTTCGGTTCAACGACCAAGAACAGCCCTTCCTGCGGCTCAAGAGTGACGGTCTTGCCAACAGGTTTGCCGTTGTTGGCCACCGGATCCTGAAGCTCGGTTCCCTTCAAACGGCGGAAAGTCTTGCCGGGGGCAAGTTCGGCCAGGTTGAAGGTGTAGGGATGGGGGGAGGGATTGGCCAGGACAAGGCCTCCTTCGAACAGCCGATACATGGCGTCGGGAGCCGTGTAGGCCGCAATCGATTCAATTTGAACCGGTTCGGGGCCCTCCACCGTCAATTCAAGATCCAGCGTCTTGGAGCGGACGTTCTTGAAATAGAAACCGGAGGTGAACGGGCGGTCGCCGACCCAGGTCATGTGCCTGATCGGATCCGTCCAGCCGGTCGTGCCTTCCGGACCGACGAGAACGGCCTCGCCCCAGTGGGCGTGATCGGTGGTCGAGTTGTCGCGGGGGCCGCAGTCTGCCACGAATTTGAACCGCACCCGCTTGCCTGCCCAGTCGGCCAACGACACCTCGTGGTCCTGCCACTCGAAGGCCTTCTGGCTGTGCTCGAACACTTGCTGGAAGGGGCCGCAGCGGTCGCCGTCCAAGGGGGCCACAAGCACGCGGAACCACACGCCGTCGCTTCGCTCGGGGCTCTTCTCTCCCATGCCTGTGGAGAATTCGAGCCGGCCTTTCGGGGGCACGGTCCCGTCGCGCCACCAGGCCGTGTAGCCTACGCCGCTACGATAGGGCGGATGCACGCGATAGGCGCGGCGATTTCCGTCACCGAGTTTTGTCGTGCCGGTCCAGGCGAAAGCCGCCCCGGTCTCGCCGTTGAGCGGGATCTCTTCGCCGCCGCGGACACATTGGCGCGATTCCGGCAAATCAGCCCGGACGAGTTGCCCCTCAGCCGGAGCGATTCCGACCCACATGCGTCTGGCGATTTCAAGCGGCTGGTGGGCTCCGGCGGTTGCCGAGGCCCGAATCGAGACGAACAGGTCGGGCCCGTCGCAAGGCACGTCTGTCAGCCGAAACGTGGTCAGGTCGCCGTCCACCTCTCGGACCAGGTTCGCAAGCCCGTTTCCTGGCAGGCGATTCGGCGTTTTTTCCGCCAGGCGGACGGCCGGAGCCATGGGCTGTCCAAGCCAACCGAGTTGCTTCTCCTCCCCCTTCCAGAATTCGTCCCAGATGCCGATCAGTTCGCCTCTCTGAGCTTTCGGGGTGAAGCTGTAGCAGATGGCCGAGTCGGTGAACATGCCCGCGGCGAAAACGAGGCGGTGAACCTTGAAGGGCACCTCGGGGTTCACCCGCTGGCCCGGCTTTTCGCCGGCGGTGGTGAACTTGTGGTTGATGTAGCTCCAGATCGGGGCAGCGCCGTTCTCCGCCCAGTAGAAGTGGCGATTCAGACCGCCCGACCAGTCCTCGATCTCCCAGTCGTACAGGGCGGGCCAGCCTTCGCTCTCGATTCCATTGAGAATCCGAAAGGCCCGCTGGTTGCGCATGGTGAAGCCGTCGGCCAGAATCAGGCGTTCGGGGCCCATCCACCGGCGCAGGACACGGCAGAACTCGACCACGCCGATCCCGTACTCGTTGCGATCATCAATCCAACCGTTGTCGATCTTGCCATCGGCGTCGCAATCGATTCCGAATTTCGCTCCTGCGCCCAGTTCGTGGTGGAGCACGTCGAACTCCAGGCCGTCAAAGGCTTCCAACTCTCCCCCGGGCAGGAATTTCTTGGCGAGCACAGCCGCGTGAACGTCGCTGCACGTTCGGCCCTGCTTGTCGCGGGGACACGCGGTCGAGTAGTTGTAGTACCAGAGGATGTTCGACTTGCCGCCCCAGGGCCCTTCCGTCACGTGGGCTGCTGCGTAGCTGCCCGCCGGCAGAGCCATTGGCTTGCTGCCATAGCATCCGCGGCGCACGCGGATCGTCTTGTTCGCACGGTCGATCGAGACGAGCTGAACCTGCTCGCTCCGATGCCAGTCAGGACGCCCCTGCGCGTCCAAGAGACAAAGCCCGATATCGTCGTTCGACGTTCGGTAGCGCCCCATTTCCGTGCGGAACAGGTTCGGATCAGACACCCGGATATCCGTCTCGCCTTTCTCGGCCGGCACATCGGCCAGGATCTTGGCGCCGTTGTGGTAGAGGAAATGGCCCGCGAAAAAGTCGTCCAGCTCATAGCGGGGGTCCCGGGCGTTGCCGTTGTAGTGGAGCAGGACCAGTTGCTCGGGATTGTCGTGCTTCATCCGCGTGAAGAACTCGATATTGCGAAGGGACCGTCCGGGGATCTCTTCATCGAGAGCCTTGCCCTGAATTCCCATGAGCCGGGAAAAGTCGCGATGCCAACGTTCGTAGGTCACGCGCCGATTCGAGGCCGCCCCCTCGGCCGCCCGAAAGAAGAACACGCGCGGATAGCCGCCCGAAACCACGGGCAGAGAGGCTGGCTCAGCGGCCGGCAGTTGAGCGGCAGCGGCGACAAGTACAAACGAGACCAATATCATGGATGAAACGCGAAACATATTTACGCTCCTGTAGTAGGTTGACTCTCCCGAGTCGCCCCGGACAAATCAACCGCCATCCAACGCCGGTATGGCCGCGAAAGGGCGAATGACGCTCTTTGGAAAAACACAAGACCAGTGACGACGCAATGGTCGGCTCGGGAGAGCCAACCTACGGGGTTACTTCCCTTGGGCTGCCCAGGCCTTCATTTGGCGGATGTTGGACTCGATGAGGGCCGCGTGGGGGATCATCGCGCCGCCTTTGCTGCGGATCGTGTCGACATAGACCTTCATGTCGCTGTCGTACATGGCATCCGATTCCGGCGTCTCGCCTCGATCCCCCGTTTCGGCAATCCAGGCGTTCAGTTGGTTGCGCAATGCCACGAGCGTCTTCCCGGAGGCTGGATCCGCGGCCAGGTTGTTCAATTCGTACGGGTCGTTTTCAAGATCGTAGAGTTCTTCCTCGCGCCGAGTCGACGCCATAATGAGTTCCTGGTCCCGGTTCAGCTTGCCTTCGGAGTGGAGTTGGCGAAGCCGCTTGAGAATCTGCTTCTCGTCCTTGTAGGCGCAGGGCTGCAGGTAGGGGCGATCGGGATAGAAATTGCGGATGTACTTGTAACGCGCGGTCCGGAGGCCGCGGATACGATCGACCGTTTCATCGCAACGATCCCGGGCACACACAACGAAGTCTCGGGGTTTTGCCTTGGGCCCGAAAAGGGGCCGGGCCTGCATGGAATCGGGAATCGCGATGCCCGCCAGTTCGAGGGACGTGGCCGCCATGTCGATATGGACCACCAGGTCGTCGCGCACGGTCCCCGGCTCGATCCCCGGACCGCGGACAATCAGCGGAATTCGCATGCCTTCTTCGTAGGCGAACTGCTTGCCCCGGGCATGGCTGATCCCGTGATCGGTCATGAAGAACACGTACGTGTTGTCGAGCACACCTTCTTCACGCAGGATGTCGAGGATCTTGCCCAGTTGGATGTCGGTGTTCATGACCGAATTGAGATACTGGGCCCAGTCGTCGCGGATCACGGAATCGTCCGGATAGTAAGGCGGAAGCACGACCTCGGCGGGCTCCACGGGATTCGGGGTGTCGTTGGTTCGCCCCTTGCCGCCGTGGAGCTGGATCTGGGCGAAGAAGGGCTGGCCGGGTTTACGATTTCGAAAATCGTTCGAGTCGTAGACGGAAGGGTCCCACTCGAAGTTGTAGTCCGTCTTGCCGATCCGCACCTTGCCTTTGCGGGGCGGCTTCTTGGGGCCCACATTCGTCCCATTGGTCGTGAAATAGCCGGCCTCCTGGAACAGCTTGGGGATCAGCCGGACGTGATCAGGCAAATGGATCTTCTCGGTTCCCCGTCCGCTGCGGTGATGATGAGCGCCGATCGTCGTTTGGTACATGCCGGTGATCAGGGCCGAGCGACAGGTAGAGCAGACGGGCGCGGTCACGAAAGCCTGGGTGAACTTGGCGCCCTCGGCGGCCAGGCGGTCGACGTTGGGCGTTTTGATCAGGGTCTCGCCATAGCAACCGAAGTGGGGCGACATGTCTTCGACAATCACCCACACGATATTGGGACGTTGCGGCGTTGCCCCTTCGCTAATCGAGGGGCCCGCCCAAACGTGCAAGAGGAACGCGGCCAACAGGCAGAGTGTGGTGCGCATCATGGCGTCGGGACCCCTTTCACGTTGTGGGGAAGATTCCGCGGAGGAATCTCTGGTTATGCACGTAGCTTTCGACCAGGTCGCCGCCCTTGGGGACGGCGCCCTCGATAACCAGCCAGCCTTGCCAGTCGATGTCGTCCACCGCGTCCTTGACCTTGGCGAAGTCGATCTTGCCCTGGCCCAACAGGAAACCATTTTCCTTGCAGTGGATCTGGCAGATGCGATCGCGACCGAGCTGGCGAATCTCCTTGTAGACGTCGTGGCCCATCTTCTCCATGTTGGCCACGTCGTAGTAGACCTTGACGGCCGGGGAACCGACGGCGTCGAGGATTCGGATGTGTTCGTCGGCGTTGAGGTAGGACTCGATGCCCAGGACGACGCCCGCCTTCTCCGCCTTGGCTGAGGCTTTCTTCAGACGCTTGATCGTTGCCTCCTGCATGTCCGGCTTGTCCTTCAGGTCGCCGTTGGCGAAGAAGGCCAGCAGCACGAGGTTCACGTTGAGCTTGGGCATGACCTCGATGCAGTCGAGAACCCATTGCTCCGCGTCGGGCGACGTGGCGTAGGGAATCTGGTTCAGGATCCCCATGGCGAGCGAGCAGATCTCGACGCCGAGCTTCTTCGCCTCGGCCTGGTACTTCGCGCGATTTTCATCAACACGGAGATCATACTCGTCACCAGGACGACCGAAGGAGACTTCCACGCCGTCAAGGCCGATCGCTTCGGCCGCCTCCATCGCGGCCACATTGCCGCGATTGCGGATCGACCAGTCGCAGGCGCCGATCTTGTAACGCCGCTGCGGATCGGCGGCGAAGGTCTGCCAGGTTGACGAGGCCAAGAGGGCGCCGCCCATGGCGGCCAGGGCGCGGCGGCGGTCAATTCGCAGTGTATTCATGGAAGGTCTCCCCAAAAAGAGTGCAGGCGTGACGCAACTTTCTTTCCGAAACCGGTTCCGCTCCATTATAGTGGCCGGCTTTCCGCGGAATCCAGAGGCGTATTCGTTTCCACACGAGCCCAGGTAGCCGACACGGAAAGCGTGGACAATCAGCCTCGAGAGTGGTAGAAAGAGCAACGGTGCTCCGGCCGCTGAACGACAGGAGCCAATCCCCTCCAATTCCCCGCTTTCAGGAGATACTGTGTCCGAAGTTCCTTTGCGTTTGCTCGTCCTCGGGGCTCACCCCGACGATTCGGAGTTTCACGCGGGCGGGTTGTGCTCGCTTTATCGAAAGCGGGGCCACGAAGTCAAAATGGTCTCCTTGACCGACGGTTCGGCGGGCCACCATGAGTTGGGCCGCGAGAAGTTGGCACAGGTTCGAAAACAGGAGGCCGAGGCGGCAGCGGCTGTGATTGGGGCAACCGGCGAAACCTGGGAATTCCCGGACGGCGAACTTCAACCGACCTTGGAGGTCCGACACCGGGTGATCGCGGAAATCCGTACCTTCCGTCCGGACCTTGTGTTGACCCACCGCACGAACGACTATCACCCGGACCACCGAGCGGCGGGACAAGCGGTTCAGGATGCTTCGTTTCTGGTTCGCGTTCCCCTCGTCGTGCCGGAGGTGCCAGCGCTGGACTACGATCCCGTGGTGGCCTACATGGCCGACATGTTTACGAAACCGAGCCCCCTGGAACCCAACGTGGTGCTGGACATCGCCAGCCGGATCGACGTGATCATCGAGATGCTGGCCCAGCACGCCTCGCAGGTCTTCCAGTGGCTCCCCTATCTCGAAGGCACGCTCGCCGACGTCCCCGCGGAAGAAGCACCGCGAAAGGCCTGGCTCAAGGACTGGTACACGGCCATCATCGGTCCCCGGGCGGACCGCTGCCGCGAGGCGTTGCGTCGCATCTATAGCATTGGCCGCACCGACACAGTCGACCTGGTCGAGATGTTCGAGATCAGCGAGCACGGCGGCGTCTTGACGGATTCCCTCCGGGATAAGTTGTTCCCCTGGATGGCCTAGCATGAAGGGCAACGGAGTCGTGTCGCGATATACGTCGGTCCATGCGGAGCTCTGGCCGTTCGATTTGGACGTAGCCATGTTGAATCACGGGTCGTTCGGCGCCTGTCCCAGCGCCGTGCTCGAGACCCAGCAAGCCTATCGCCTCCAGATGGAGCGAGAGCCGGTTCGCTTTTTCACCCGCGAGCGCGAGCCGCTGCTCGATGCCGCGCGTTGTGCACTGGCGGAATTTCTTGGGGCCGACGCGGCGGACCTCGTCTTCGTTCGCAATGCGACCGAGGGGGTTAACTGCGTGCTCAGTTCGCTGGCCCTCGAGCCGGGCGACGAATTGCTGGTCACGGACCATAACTATAACGCCTGCCGCAATGTGGTGGACTACGCGGCGAGCCGATCCGGGGCCAAGGTGGTCGTGGCTCGGCTTCCGCTGCCGATCAAATCGCCCGACGAAACCGTCGACACGATTCTGGCAGCGACCACGGATCGCACCCGCTTGGCCCTGGTCGATCACATCACCAGTGCAACGGCCCTGGTCCTGCCGATCGACCAGATCGTGGCCCGCCTGGCGGAGCGTGGGATCGACACGGTGGTTGACGGCGCCCACGCGCCGGGCATGGTCCCGCTGGACCTGAAGACAATCGGCGCCGCCTACTATGCGGGCAACTGCCACAAATGGATGTGTTGCCCCAAGGGAGCCGGCTTCCTCCACGTCCGCCGCGATCGGCAGGATGGTATCCACCCCGCCGTGATCAGCCACGGCTACAATACGGTTCGGCCCGAGCGGGGTCGCTTCCACGAGGAATTCGACTGGGCGGGCACGTGCGACCCGACCCCCTGGCTTTGCCTGCCCCGCGCCATCCGTTTCCTCGAAGGGCTTTTCGAGGACGGGATCGAGCAACTCATGCGTCACAACCGCGAGTTGGCCCTCGCGGGGCGAGAACTGCTCTGTGAGACGGTAGGCACGGCCCCGTCGTGTCCGGAATCGATGGTCGGAGCCATCGCGGCCGTCCTGCTCTGGCCCGATGAGACCTTCGAAGTGGACGCCCTTCATTGCCATCCCCTCCACGATCGGCTCCTGGACGACTACCACCTCGACGTGCCCATCTATCACTGGCCGGACCCGCCCCATCTCTGGCTGCGGATCTCCGCCCAGATCTACAACAGCATGGACCAGTACCGCGCGTTGGCCAAGGCGCTCACCGAGACGCAGCCGGGCTGACGCGGATTAGCCGGGCTCTTAATCAACCACCTCACCTCCGGCAGCCTGATCGCGGAGGTCGCGGAGCTAGCCCGGCTCTTCTCCTCAATTGCCGCCGATTCCATAAGCCCGGCTGCAGATCAACCGGTCTCCGACGCCACAAAGTCTCCTCGGAACCCAACGGTAGCAGCCGGGCTGACCCGGATTAGCCGGGCTCTTGAATCAACCACCTCACTCCCGGCAGGCTGATCGTGGAGGTCGCGGAGCTAGCCCGGCTCTTCTCCTCAATTGCCGCAGACTCCAAAAGCCCGGCTGCAAATCACCCGGTTCCCGTCGCTGCAACGTCTCCCAAAAAAAACAACAGCAGCAGCCGGGCTGAAATCCTTTCCTACTCTTTCTCGGTGTCCTCCGTGTCCTCAGTGACGTCTTTCTCTTCGGATGGCAAATCGGCCGGAACCGGCTCGGCAAGACACTCCTTGATCGCTTCTTCGATGTCGGCAACGTTCTTCTCCCCGCTGCCGATGCGGAAGAGCCGCACCTTGCCCTGGCGATCGATGAGCACCACGTGGGGAATCCCGCTCACATAGTAGTGCTTCTGAAGATCGCTATGGGTCATGTAGGCGATCGGATGCTTCAGCTCGTAGTGTTTCAGGAACTGCTCGGTCGCCTCACGTTCCTGTTCCGGCTCCATTTCCGGCTCCCGCTTCGGACGGGCCGCCACTTCATCCCAGCCGAACTGGTAGTAGCGGGTGACGCCGAGGATCACCAGGCCCTGGTCGGCGAATTCGTCGTGCCATTGGCGCAGGTGGGGGAACGTGGAAATACATGGGCCGCACCAGACGGCGAAGAAGTCGAGAAGGACGACCTTGCCCTTCAAGTCGTCGGGCGTGTAGCCTTCTCCATTGACCCAGGCGTCGACGCCTTCCGGAAAGACGGCGGGCGTGCCGATGAGGGCGAGCATCTTTCGCGCCGTCTCGATCCTGCTGCGGACGCTCTCGATTTGCGCTTTCTGTCGCTCGATCGCAGGGTCGTCCTCGGCCTCTTTCCCTTCGAGGTACTTGTCGAGCGGGGCGAGCAGGGCCTCCGCCTGGTCCGGCTCGGTTCGAGCGAGCCTGGCGGCAAGATTGAGATGTTCACTGAAGAATATCCGCACGAGTCCGGCGGCATCAGGGTGGTTCTCGACCTGGCTTGCCAGGAAGCCCAACAGCTCTCGCCTCGCCTCCTCAACCTGGCCGTTGTCCAGGAGATCTTCCACGTTCATGCGAGTTCTGAGGGCCGCAGCCACGTTGAGCAGCAGATCCACACGATCGGGTTCCTTTTCGCTCGCCTTGCGAGCCGTCTCGATCTGTTCCTGCACGATGGCCCGGGCCTCGTCGGCGCGCTGCATCTTAGCCAGTTGCAGGGCACGTTGCGTAGCCACCGCATAAAGGACCAACGGCTTCGCGTCGCCTTCCAACTCCTCGGCTCGCTTCCGGTACTCGTCGATCACCTTCAGGGCCTGCTCGGCGTCTCCATCGCGAGCGGCCAGATTGGCGAGGATGCCCAACACGCGAGCAAGCCCTGCGGCCGAGCCAGCCGCAAGTTGGTAATCGGCATGGGCCTCCAACTGAGCTCGGGCGTCGTCAACCCGATCGGCCCGCATGAGGTAGGAATAGGCAAGCAACCGAAGCGACTGAAGCCGGGCGGAATCGGGGTCCTCTTCGAGGGCGGCATTGAGGGTTTCCACAGCCTCGTCGAGTTTGCCGCCGCCAAGCAGCGAGCGAACCTCGCTGAATGGGTCCTTTTCTTCGGGGGCCTTGGGCGCCGGCGTCTCAGTTGCTTCAGTCGCCGGCGGCGTCTCTGCCGGCTCAGCTCCGTAAACGGGGAGCACAGAAACTGCAAACCACAACGTGCCGACAAGAAGAAGCGAGACCTTCATAACGATATTTCCTGGTTGCGTAAGAGGGAGCCCACGATATGCCGTCGATCCTAACAGACGGCTCCACACGTGCCAACGGGCGCGGATCATTTCCAAGAATAACTCCATCCGCGAGCCTGGACGGACCGTTCCAGCCCATCCAGCTTGACGGAAACCGGAGCGTCATTGAAGTTTTCGACAACCCAACTCCCGTCGCTCATCACGTAAAATGCGACCCGATTGGGAGCTTCCAGGGAGTGTCCCAGCGGCTTGAGAAGCGGGCGGCGCAAAGTGTCCACTTGCTCCTGCGTCATTGACAGCAGCGATTTCGGATCGCCCTGAACCGCCAGAACCTGGACGTTTTCGCGATCGATCAAGACAGAATCGCCAAGATGCTCCACCAAACCGTCGGTCACCAGCACCGGTTTGCCGGCGTCAATAAACGCCTTCAGCTTCTGAGCCAGCCCGGGGTCCTTCAAGGCGTGGACGGAGAAGAACGCAGCCGGCGCGTCAACCGGGAACTCGTGACAGGGCACGAGGGGCACGCCCATCATCCCGACGAAGTCGAACACGCGCGCTTCCTTCTCCGGGTGGCTGTTGGGCGGCTTGTAGGCGGCCACGCCGATCATCGTCCGCTGCCCGATCGCGGCAGCCACGTCCAGCAGCTTTGGGATTTCCTGTCGCAACGCCTCCACATTCGCGGGCCCGGTGTTCTGCTGCAACGCACCGTAGCAGAATAACACCGACTCCTTCGCTCCCGCCAACACCGTTTGCCGGGCCTGCTCCAGGTAGGTGGCTTCCGTTGTGCCATAGGGATCGAACCATCCGCCGCCGCACTTTTCGCCGCCGATGCCGCCAAGCCACCGCATGATGAAATAGGCCTCATATTGCGGCGTGCCACCCCAACGCTTGTCGCCGTAATCACGGGTCTCCGTGCCGACCCAGATCCAATCGAAATCGTCGGTTTCACGCACCACCTCGTAGCCCCGCTCGTGGAACCGGTCGTACCATTGGGGATACTTGATGATGATCTTCACCTTGGGATTGACCTTCCGGGCAGGGGCGAGGATCCGGTCCTGAGAAACCCGCACCAGCAGCTCGCAACGATAGTCTTCCCAGGTATCGCCCGAAACCTGGTAGGACTTTTCGCCCACGGTGGCGGTTTTGCTCTTGCGGGCTGCTTCGCACGCCTCGCAGGCACAGTCGGTGAACCAGAAATCGTCGATCATGATCTCGTCGAACAGTCCGGCCGTGAACTCGAAGATCTCCTGGAGTCGCTGTTGGGTTGGTTGGTCCGTGTAGCAGGAGATGAGATTCCAGCCCGTCGACTTCTTGCCGACGATCGTGGTTGTCACGCATCCCGACACAGCAAACCCGGCATCAAGGAACCGGGTCTTCGCATGTTCGAGCGTCTCTTTCGGCGCCTGGTAGTGGCTGCGGAAGGTCTCGATGTAGACCTTGGTCACGCCGGTCTTCTTGCACCAGTCGAGGGCGGCATCGATTCCTTCCTCCGTGGCCAGAAGATCCCGAACCTGGCTGGCCGTGATCAGCGTGGAGTAGCGATGGACGTTTGCCTTAGCTTTGGCCAGTTGCCAGAGTTCGTCCGGCTCTGCCGAGTGTGAGAAGTTCGGTGCGAATGCGAAGCATAACACGGCCACGATTCCGAGGACCGGAATCAGCCGATTCGGCCGGACGAAGGGGGCGACTTGGCAGATTCTCATGGCATGCCTTTCAAGCGAGTGGAGGGCAGGGAGATCAGGCTTATCTCCGCATTATTGGAGAGCACGTTGCCAAAACACAAGTCTTGGCGAGAAATTGCGGTTTTTCCCGCCTTTTGAAAGGGGTGACCGGCCCGCGGGCTGTCGATATACTTGGCCTCGTGGCAGTCCCTACAGCCCATTGCCCCGGAGCAATACCATGAGACACCTCCTTCTTCCAGCTATCGTGTTCGTTGTTCTGGCGAGTAACCTGCCGGGAGCCGAGCCCAAGCTCCTGTTTGAAGACTCGTTCCAAGGGAAGCTCGGCGACGGATGGAGTTGGCTGCGGGAAAACAAGGACGCCTGGCGAATCAAAGACAACGCTCTCGAAATCCGCGTCGAGCCGGGCGTGGCCAATACGGTCAAGAACGCCTTGCAGCGAAAGGCGCCGGATCGATCGAAGACCCGCTATGCGGTCGAAGTGACGATCACCTTCACCGCCGATCCTACCAGGCAGTATGAGCAGGCGGGCATCACCTGGTACCACGAGCAGAAGCCGGTCTTCAAACTCGTTCACGAACGGATCGACGGCGACCTCTGGATCATCCCCGGACGAAAACCGGCCCCCAAGAAGACCGTTCAGTTGCGACTTATCGTCGACGGGCGGAAACGGATCGCCCAGTTTCGCGAGGATCTCAAGGCGGAATTCCAGACCGTGGCGGAAGGCGAACTGCCCCCGCCGGGCGACGACATGATCAGCCTTCAATGCTACAACGGCCCGACCGACGCCGAACACTGGATCCGCTTCGACGATTTCCGGATTGTGGAACTGGGGGAATAGGGTTTGCTCAATCCCGTCGACCACGACGGGCAGACAGCCCTCTTGGGACGCGTCGTGCTGCTTCTCCCAATGCAGACACAAGTGCCCCAACAAACGCTGCCAAACCAATGACAACGGCAAGGAACTGGAATACCACCCGTACGGTTGACCGATCAGCCTGGCACAAGACGGGGGTGTGCAAGCCGAATGCGAGATACAACAAGGTTGCCACGGCGCCCGACGCGGACAGGACGACCGCCAGGAATACGGTCCGTGCTATGGAGGCCAGGAAATCTGGGGGCGATTCAGTTTCCAAAGCGTCTTCTTCAGAAGAAGACTCTGGTTCGCCCGGAGATTCGTAGGGGTTGATTCGCGAAGGGTCCATGCCGGGGGTCTTTTCTAATCGAGAATCCGTTTTCCGAAGCAGAAGCGGGCGTCTCCCCGCTCGCTGTACTCCGGACTGGCCGGGTCGAAACTGGAGTAGCGGACCACCGGGCGGACGGCCTCGATATAGCGATTGTCTCCCAGGTAGAGCGCTGTGTGGCGGATCTTGCCGTGTTCGCCCAGAAAATAGAGCGTGTCGCCACGGCGCAGCCCCTCGCGGTGCCAGCGGGTGGCGACAAGTCTTCCGGCAAGAACCTGCTGGTTCGAATCGCGGGCGAGCGTGATGCCCTCCGTTGCGAAGGCCGTCTGAACCAACCCCGAGCAGTCGACGCCCTCCGTCGTATTGCCGCCCCAAACGTAAGGAGTGCCGAGCAAACGCTCGGCCGCCCGAATCACGGCCTCGATCCGAGGGTTTGGCCCGTCGTCGACCACGCAGCAGGCATCGCCGGGGACGACCGTTTCCCGGCCGTCAGGCAACGCGACGATAATCTCGCGTTCCTTTCGTCTCACTACCTTGAGCCGGGCCCCTATGGGCAGTGTGAGCCCGCCTTCAGCAACGTGGTTTTCTCGCAGCCGCACCTGGGGGCCCTTCTCGTAGTCCGAGAGTTCACGGGCGTCCACGCGGCGGATCGCCCGGCCGTCCACGTAGCCCAGGTATCCCTCGCGACTGTGGCAGAGGAAATATCCGCCAGTCTCTTCCCGCAGCAGATACACCACGTCGCCCAAGAGGCAATCGGTGAGCACCTCGCTGTCGTCGGCAGGTTCGGCTCGGCTGAAGGCGTGAGACTTGCAGATCACACCGAAGCGTTCGTCGCCCAGTTTGGGCGATGGGAGCACTTCGACACGGTTGTCGATTCGCTTGAAGCCCACAGTGAGGAGGAACTCTTCGATGGCCGTCCGATTTTCGTCGAACTCCACACATCCCGTTAGCCTGAGCGAACCATCGGCGACCGTTTCCGCATCGAGACGGCACGTGAAGAGCCGCGGATCGTGGATCAGTTCCCGCTTGAAAAGCTCCACGTACTGGCCGGGCCGGTCAGCAGCGGCAGACAGGTCGGTTTGCGTCCGGCGAAGAACCCGTTCGAAGTAGGCTCGATCGGAGTCCGACAGCGCGGTGGACTCGGCGCCGCCTGCGATCGAGGCGAAGGCCAGGATGAAGGCGACAAGTAGGATACGGGTGGTAATCGTCATCTTGTTCAGGTCCGTACGATGGCCCTTTTGGGGAACAGTGAGGTGGAATGGTCGGTCCTGATTCGCAAAAGCCGGGCTACCGCTGTTACACAACAGGTCGGGCTACCTGGCTTGAAGTGGTTGATTCAAGAGCCCGGCTTTTCAACCGGCTGGCAGCGACACATATCACGGCGAGCACTTCCCCGACGCCTGCCTCAGGGCTTGCTGATGCCAAGATCGTGCTCGATTTGTTCCAGGGGGCGGTTCTTCGTCTCGGGGACCATGAGTTTCACCCAAAGCAGTTGGAGCACCATCATGAAGCAGAAGAAGAGGAATACGTAGCCCGGGGCAAACGCCGTGACCATCTTGGGGAAAAACAGGGTCAGCAGGGCGGCGAAGATCCAATGGGTGAAACTGCCGAGGGATTGGCCCTGAGCGCGATGGCGATTCGGGAAGATTTCGGAGATGAACACCCAAATCACCGCGCCCTGGCCCACGGCATGGGCCGCGATGAAGGCAAAAATGCACGGCGGCACAATGGCGTACGTTTCGGTGAAGAAGGCCCACGCGCACAGCCCGAGCGAGGCAATGTAGCCGACCGAGCCGATGTAGAGCAGCGTGCGCCGCCCGAGGCGGTCGATGAGCCACAGTCCGACGAAGGTGAAGATCAGGTTCGTCACGCCGATGCCGACCGACTGGAGGAGGGCGGCACTCTCCTCCAGACCGGTCATCTTGAAGATCCGCGGGGCGAAATAGAGCACCGCGTTGATTCCCGAGAGCTGGTTGAAGAAAGCGATCAGAAAAGCCAGCAGGATCGGTGTTTTCAGGCGATACGTCCAGAACCCTCCGGTGCTGGCCATTTCATGAGAGGCCGCTTCGATCTCGTCGGCCATGGCTTCGATCGCTTCTTCCTGACCGTGGGGATAAATGCGTCGCAACACGTCGATCCCCGCTGCTCGTTCATTCCGGCTGCCGATC
The DNA here is from genome assembly GCA_963674575.2 of Thermoguttaceae bacterium. Classification (GTDB taxonomy): domain Bacteria; phylum Planctomycetota; class Planctomycetia; order Pirellulales; family Thermoguttaceae; genus JAAYAY01. The sequence goes on along the minus strand of CAXXQT010000002.1, from coordinate 1,236,821 downwards.
AGCCAGCGAGGGCTCTCGGGGAGGGTGAAGCACAGGATCGAGTAGATCAGTGCGGGCACGGCCTCGGCGCCGAGCATCCAACGCCACGCATTCTCGCCAATCTGCCCCAGGAGGCTGTTGGAAACAAAGGCGATGAGGATGCCGAATACGATATTGAACTGAAACATCCCGGCAAGCCGCCCACGGTATTCGGCGGGCGAGACCTCGGAGATGAACAGGGGCGCGGCCACTGTGGAGATTCCCACGCCCAGCCCGCCGATGAACCGGGCCACCATGAACGAGAACACGTCGGTCGCCAGGCCGCTCCAGACAGCCGACACAAAATAGAGAGCGCCAATGGCGACCAAAGTCCTCTTCCGGCCCCAGCGGTCCGTCGGCCAGGAGCCAACAAACGACCCGAGTACCGTGCCCCACAACGCCATGCTCATGGCCAATCCGTGAAGGAGGTCGTTCAGCGACCAGAGTTCCTGAATCGTCTCCTCCGCACCGGAAATAACGACGGTATCGAAACCGAACAGAAAGCCCGCCAGGGCGGCGGTGAGGGCCCAGAAGAAGAGTCGAGGTGTCATGTAATTCAGGGCGGGAACATCTCCCCACCCACTCCGTGATTAGTAACGTCAAAGGCCCGCCAAGCAGACCGACAAATCCAAGCAACCGGCGGCAGGGATGCCACCGCGACGAAAGCTCCGTCGCGTCCTTTGGCAAACCGGCCAGTGATTGTTTTGCAGGCTGAAGCCTGGACTCCAACATAGACTTGCAGGCTGAAGCCTGGACTCCAACATGCGGGTTAGGTTCGTTTCTTGTACGGGTATGGGTGTTGGTAGGGCGCCCGGTAGTCTCGCTTGAGCAGGGCGGCCGCCTCGGGGTTGTCAACAATCTGTTCGGACGCGGCGTCCCACTCCACGACGGAATGGGTCTCGTAGGCGATCGCGCCGAGTTGGACCATGGCGGTCGAGCGGGCGGCGTCTTCGATGGGGCAATCGACTGGGGTCCCGGCACGAACGGCGTCGAGGAAGTTCGCCATATGGAGCTTGCCCAGATCGGCCGGCGCCTCGTGCTTCTCCCGCTCGGCGTTCTTAGCCTTGGGAATGAAGACCCAGTCGCGATCGGAACTGAACACAGTGCCTTCTTCCCCATAGAAGAAGATCCCGTTGTTCGTTTCCGGGGCATACTCCGTGGCCCCCCACAACCGATGACGCCAGACGACCGGCAGATCGTCAAACTCGAAATAGGCCGTCATCGTGTCGGGCGTGGTGATCTTGCCCTTCAGACAGTACAAGCCGCCGTCGGCCGTGATTCGCTTCGGCATGGGCAGGTCGAGGATCATGCGGGTCGAGTCGATCAGGTGGATTCCCCAATCGACCAGGTGCCCGTGGCCGCTCGTCTTCTCCAGACGCCAACTCTTGTGCCCGATCTCGGGGCAATAAGGCAGCAGCGGGCCCGGCCCCGACCAGAGATCCCAGTCGAGCGAAGCGGGGGGATCCTGGGGCGTCGTGTCTTTGGTGCCGGCCCGGTAGTGGATCTGGGCGTCGACCTGGATGAGCTTGCCGATTCCGCCCTTCTTGATGAACTCGCTCACTTCGTGAAAGGCCTGGCTCTGGCGGCGTTGGAAACCGACCTGAACGATCGACTTGCTAGCCTTGGCCGCGTCGACCATGGCCCGGCCCTCGCGGATGTCGTAGGCCAGGGGCTTCTCGCAATAGACGTGCAGCCCCTTTTCCACGGCCGCAATGAACGGCAAGGCATGCCAATGGGGAGGTGTGCCGATAATCACCACATCGAGCCCCGGCAGGTCGAGCAGTTCTCGGTAGTCTTTGATCTGCTTGGGACGGGAAGCCTGGAGTTTTTCGAGTTCATCGGCCGCGGCGGCAAGGTGCTCGGAATCAACGTCGCACACGGCCACGATCTCGACACCGCCGACCTTGAGGGCCGCCTTGGCGTCGACCATGCCGTACCAGCCAACGCCAATGACGCCGATTTTCAAGGGCCCGTCGCTCATCGCCTTGGCGCGGTTCGCCATCGTCAGGGTGCTTGCTGCCGCTCCTGCCGCCGCCAGAAACGTCCGTCGCGTTGTCTTCATGGTTTTGGTCCTCTTGTGTTTGAATTCAGCCCGGCTGCTTCTCGTCGTCTTCGTTGGAAACATTCTGGCTTCAGGCACTATTCCATCGCAGCCGGGCTTTTCGTGGGACTCGACCGCAGTCGTCCTTCCAAGAGCCCGGCTGCCGTTGGCAAACTCGCGGATCGGGCAAGTTCGTGATGTTGGTTTCGAGCAACAGCCGGGCTAAGTACACAGCCGTCTCATTTGGGCGCCGTCAACCCGGGCCAGTCGTCCGTTCGGAAGGGGCAGGCTGGCAGGCCTTCCTTGCTGAACAGGTTGCAGACCGGGTTGTCGGCCCAGGCGTAGCGGACGGCCACGGGATCGGCCACTTCGCTGCTGCTCACGACGACCTTGTCGCCGTCGATCTTCGCGTCGGCCCAAACGAACTTCTTGTCGGCGCCGGCAATCGCGAATCCTTTGAGCGGTTCGCCGTCCTTGGTCACCAACCCGCCATCGGTATGGTCAAAGGTCACGACGATCTTGTCGCCGTCCTTCTTCATGCTCTTGTACATGGGGCTGCTGTATTCCAGGTCGCGTCCGTAGTCCTTGGCCAGGGCCCAAAGGGCGAGACGCTTGCCCACGTCCTGCTTGTTCTTCGGGTGGATGTCGTTGGCTTCGCCAATGTCGATGATCACGGCCTGGCCGGTGTTCGGCTTGGAGAGGGTCATGGTCTGGGCTTCGCGAAGTTCGGCCCAGTTGCTCTCCCCCGGTTCGGGTTTGACGGCCAGGTAGTTGGCCAGTTGGACGAAGTAGAAGGGGAAGTCGCCCTGTCCCCAATCTTCGCGCCAGTTGGCGATCATCAAGGGGAACAGTTCGCGATACTGGTAGGCGCGTCCGGCATTGGTTTCGCCCTGGTACCAGATCGCTCCGCGAATGGCGTAGGGGAGGATCGGCAGGATCATGCCGTTGTAGAGGTTGGCGGGGCGGTGCTGGCCGGTGCGAGGGTCGCGGGGGGCGCGTGGCGCACGGGGAGCTGGCTTGCCTTCGGCCTTGGCCTTGGCAACACGTTCTTTCCACGCGGCGCGTTGCTTTTCGTAGTTGGCTTTCGCTGCTTCGGGATCGTAGTCGGCGCAGCGCTTGTCGAAGCTTGCGAGCAAGTCGGCGTAGGCGGGATCGGCTTCCAGCACATCCCGACGGACCCAGGCCTCGCAGGCCGAGCCACCCCAGGAGGTGTTGATCAGCCCGACGGGAATCTTGACGTTGTTGTAGACCTCGCGTCCGAAGAAGTAGCCGACGGCCGTGAAACCGCCGACGGTATCGGGGCTGCAAACGACCCACTTACCGCCACAATCGTATTGTGGCTCCTGGGTGCCCACGAGGGGTACGGAGAACAGGCGAATCTCAGGATAGTTGGCCGAGGCGATTTCCTTCTCGGCATTGATGGCCCGGTTGACCGTGAAGCCCATGTTCGACTGGCCGGAGCAGGCCCAGACCTCGCCGATCAGGATGTTTTTGACGGTGATCGAGTTCTTGCCCTGGACGGTCATCGTGGTCGGACCGCCCTCCTTCATCGAATCCAGTCGCACCATCCACTTGCCCTGGTCGTCGGCCGTGGTGGACTTGGCCTGGTCGCCGAGGGTGACGGTCACTTTCTCGCCGGCATCAGCCCATCCCCAGATCGGCACTTCCATGGACCGCTGAAGGGCCATGTTGTCGCCGATGATGGCGGGTAGTTTCACGTCGGCTTGCGCCGTGGCGGCAAATAACGCCAGCACAAGCAAACCAAGCAGGCAGGCGGACAAGCACCGGAGAGCGTTCCTAGCAGGCATGTTCTTTCCTCATTGAAGCAGAATCAACCAAGAAGTGCCCCTTCCCAAAGGGGGGCAGGATTTGCCGATATTGTAACAACCGGCGGTGGTAGATGCAGCCCCCGGGGATTTCGTGCGTCAGGAGTCGAAAACAGTCGGCTCTGTGAGGAGTCTGCGAAGCTCGGGCAGATCCTTGGCGGGTCGGTCCAGCGTTTCGCAAAACTCTTGCCATTTTTCGTCGCTCAGGAAAAACCGTGTCTGCGCGGCGATCACGGCCTGAGCTTGCCGGTAGGCAGACTGAAGGACGAAGCGACTGAGCATCGTGTGTGAAAGCTCCGCCGCACGAACGAGAATGCTCTTTTCACGTTCGCTCACGGGGATGCTCAATCAAACCGGCTTCGACTTGGACGACATAGCCAGTCCTTTCGGTAATCTGGGGCTCTCATGGGAGATTGTCTGGATCTCGCAGAAGCCGGGCTACCGTTGTTGCTCAACAGGTCAGGCTACCCGCAGTGAGGTGGTTGGTTCAAGAGCCCGGCTTTTCCAATGGTGTGCTAGCCGAAGTTTGCCGGGTCCGGTAAACTCGTTGGTACGTCACTATTTGCAGCGTTTTTCGAAGACCTCTCGTACTGGATGTCCTGAGTTCTTGTTGACGACGCCATGCCTGCCAACCTGACCCAGCAATACCTCAAGGCGGAGCAGCAGTACCGCCAGGCGAGTACCCCGGAGGAAGAACTGGTTTGCCTCCAGGCGATGCTCCGCGAGGTCCCCAAGCACAAGGGGACCGATCACCTTCAAGCCCAGCTCAAGCAGAAGATCGCCAAGGCCAAGAAGGACATGCAGGCCCCGGGCAAAGCCGGCAAGGGCGGCCGCGGGATCCGCATCCCCCGCCAAGGCGCAGGCACCGCAATCATCCTGGGTGGGCCCAATGCCGGCAAGAGCCAGTTGCTCACCAGCCTGACGCGAGCCACGCCTGAAGTCGCCCCGTACCCGTTCACGACCCACCAGCCTACTCCCGGCATGATGGCCTGGGAGGATGTGACGGTTCAACTGGTCGACACGCCGCCGATCACGCCCGACTTCCTCGAATCGTACATGTACGGGATCATTCGCGGGGCGGAGTTGGTCCTACTGATGGTCGACCTGGGGGCCGACTCGGGAGTGGAACAGTGCCAGGATGTTCTCGACCGATTGAAGGAGACGAAGACGCGGCTCGGAAGCGAGACCTACCTGAGCGAGGAGGACGTGGGGCTTTCGTTCACGCGAACCTACGTCGTCCCCAACAAGATCGACCTGCCCGACGCGCAGGATCGCCTGGACTTGTTTCACGAGTTGTGCCCCGTAGAGTTTGAGGAGTTCGTGATTTCCGCCGTGGAAGGGACGGGGATTGAGCCGCTCCGCAACGCCATCTACAAGGCCATGGAGGTGGTGCGGGTTTACACAAAACTGCCAACGTCAAAGGAAGCGGATCGCGATCGTCCCTTCACCGTGCGTCAGGGAAGCACTTTGGCCGACTTGGCGGGCCACGTTCACAAGGACTATATCGAGGGCCTCAAGTTCGCTCGCGTTTGGGGCTCGGCCGTTCACGATGCAACCGTCGTGAAACGCGACTACGTGCTGCACGATCAGGACGTGGTGGAATTGCACATGTAACCGTCAGGACGAAACGTGACGAACGCCGAGATTGCTGCACGATTGGAACAAGTGGCCGACCTGCTCGAATTTCAGGGAGCCAATCCGTTTCGGATTCGGGCCTACCGCAACGGGGCTCGGGCGATTCACGATCTGGCCGAGCCGGTCGAAGCGATCGTGCATGATGAAGACCGCAAGCTGACCGACGTCCAGGGCATTGGGAAAGACCTGGCCCAGAAGGTGGCCGACCTGGTGGAGACGGGCACGCTGGCGATCCTGGACGAGCTGCTGGAAGAGATTCCCGAAAGCGTGCTCGCCTTGCTCCGCGTTCCCGGCCTGGGCCCGAAGAAGGCGGCGGCCCTCTACCAGCAGCTCGGCATCAACACCCTCGATCAACTCCGGGTGGCGTGCGAGACGGGCCAGGTTCGAACCCTCAAGGGCTTTGCGGCCAAGACCGAGCAGGCGATTCTCGAGAACATCGACATTGCCACGGAGGCCGACAAACGAACCTACTGGGCGATTGCCGATGAGATCGTCCAGGAGTTGCTGACCCATCTCCGCCAGTGCCCGGCGATCGAGCGGGTGGAACCGGCCGGGAGCTACCGCCGCGGTCGGGAAACGGTGGGCGATCTGGATTTTCTGGCCCTGGCCGACGACGCCGCGGCCGTGATGGACCACTTTTCCGCGTTTCCCAGAATCGACAAGACCCTTCTCCGGGGCGACACGAAAATGTCCGTTCGCCTCGACGAGGGCCTCCAGGTGGATCTGCGCGTGGTTCCGGCCGAGTCGTTCGGGGCAGCGATGCAGTATTTTACGGGCTCGCAGGCCCACAACGTGGTGCTCCGCGGAATGGCAAAGAGCCAGGGCCTGAAGATCAACGAATACGGCGTGTTTCGCGGCGAGGAGCGGATCGCGGGCGAGGACGAGGCCGGCGTCTACGCCACGCTCGACCTGCCCCATTTCCCGCCCGAGTTGCGAGAAGCACGGCGCGAGTTCGACTGGGCGGCCGAGGGCGAATTGCCGGAACTGATCCGACAGGAAGACGTTCGAGGCGACCTCCACTGCCACTCCACCTGGTCCGACGGCATGGCCACCATCGAGGACATGGCGGTCGCCGCCAAGGCCCTGGGCCACTCCTACCTGGCCATCACCGACCACTCGAAGCGAGTGGCCATGGCCGGTGGGCTCGACGACGACCAACTGCTCCGCCAGTGGGAGGAAGTCGACCGGATCAACGAGTCGCTGAAAGACTTCCATCTTCTCAAGGGCATCGAGGTCGACATCCTCGAAGGCGGCGGGCTGGACCTGGACGACGAGGTTCTGGCCCAGGGAGACTGGATTGTGGCAAGTGTCCATTATGGCCAGAACCAGTCGCGAGAGCGAATCACCCAGCGAGTGGTGGAGGCCCTGGAAAACCCGCATGTTTGCGCCATCGGCCATCCCACGGGGCGACTTATCAACCGCCGCAAGGCCTACGAGATCGACATGGAGGCCGTGTTTCAGGCGGCGGCCGACAACGGCAAGTGCCTGGAACTCAATGCCCACCCCAAGCGGCTCGACCTGGACGATCTGGCCTGCGCGTCGGCCAAGCGTTACGGCGTTCCCGTTGTCATCTCGACCGACGCGCATATCATTGACGGGCTGAAGGCCCTTCGCTACGGCATCTTGCAGGCCCGGCGGGGAGGCCTTACCAAGGACGACGTGGCCAACACGCGGACCTGGCCGCAACTGAAGAAGCTGATTGGCAGAAAGAAGTAAGAAAGGGGTGCGTCCCCTTTTTTTCCGAGGGGGGCCGAATGAAGATCCACGAGTATCAGGCCAAGAAGATCTTTCAAAACTCCGGGGTCCGAGTGCCGCGGGGGATTGTGGCCGACACACCCCAGGCCGTTGCCAACGCGTTTTCCGAACTGGGCCGTCCCGTGGCGGTCGTCAAGGCCCAAATTCATGCCGGAGGACGCGGCAAGGGCACGATCAAGGGACATCCCGAGCAACACGGCGTGCAACTGGTTCGCTCCACCCAGGAAGCCGCGGACGTGGCCAGCAACCTGCTGGGTCACACCCTGGTCACGATCCAGACGGGTCCCGCGGGCCAGGTCATTCGCCGGGTCCTTGTCGAAGAAGGATGCGACATCGCCCGGGAACTCTATCTGGGAATCGTCGTCGATCGGGCGGCGGCACGACCCGTGCTCATGGCGTCCAGCCAGGGTGGTATGGATATCGAGAAGGTGGCCGCCGAAACACCCCACCTGATTTTTCACGAGGCCTTCGATCCCGACGTGGGTCTCCTCCCCTACCAGGCCCGCAAACTGGCGCAGAAGTTGGAATTGACCGGTTCGAGCGTTCGGGCGGCGGACCGATTCATGCGGGCCCTTTGCCGCGTGTTCGTCGACAACGATTGCAGTCTTGTTGAGATCAATCCGCTCGTCGTCATGGCAGACGGAGACCTGATCGCGTTGGACGCGAAGATGAACTTTGACGACAACGCCCTGTTCCGCCACGGCGAGTTCGCCGCCCTGCGGGATCTCTCCGAAGAGGAACCAGCCGAGGTGCGGGCCGGCGAAGAAGGGCTCAGCTATGTCAAGCTCGACGGGAATATTGGCTGCCTCGTCAACGGGGCCGGACTTGCCATGAGCACCATGGACCTGATCAAGCTCCACGGCGGCGAGCCGGCCAACTTCCTGGACGTGGGCGGCGGGGCCAACGTGCACCAGGTGACCGAGGCCTTTCGCATCCTTTTAGCCGACGGTAACGTGAAGGCTGTTTTGGTCAATATTTTTGGCGGCATCATGCGCTGCACGACTATCGCCGAGGCGGTTCTTGCGGCCTACAAGTCCGTGGGATTCAATGTCCCGCTCGTCGTCCGCCTGGAAGGCACTGAGGTCGAAGAAGGCCGACGCATCCTTGCGGAAAGCGACGTCGACATCATCGCCGCCGAAGGACTCACCGATGCCGCGAAAAAGGTTGTAGCGGCAACCAAGTAGGAAATCCGAAATTCGAATCTCGAAATCTGAAACAAATTCAAAATCAGAAGCACGAAACGCCCGCTGCTACCGGTTTGAAACATTTGGATTTTGTATTTCGTATTTGTTTCGGATTTCGAGATTCGGATTTCGGATTTTAACACTCTTCTATTCCTCCAACCCTCCGCCTCTCCATGAGCATTCTCGTCGACAACGAAACGCGAGTTCTCTGCCAGGGCATCACCGGCAATGCGGGCCGGTTCCACACGAAGCACTGCCTGGAATATGGCACCCAGATCGTGGGCGGCGTGACACCGGGGAAAGGCGGCACGGAGGTGGAGGGGGTGCCGGTCTTCGACACGGTGGTGGAAGCCGTCGAGAAGACGGGGGCCGACGCGACGATGATTTTCGTGCCGCCGGCCTTCACGGCCGACGCGATTCTGGAGGCGGCCGATGCGGGAATCGGCACGATCGTGGCGATCACCGAGGGAGTACCGGTCCTCGACATGGTTCGCGTGGCGGACGTGCTATCGCGCAGCGCGTGCCGGCTGGTGGGCCCCAACTGTCCGGGAGTCATCACTCCCGAGGCGTGCAAGATCGGCATTATGCCGGGCTACATCCACCGCCGCGGCCCCATTGGAGTCATCAGCCGCTCCGGAACGCTCACCTATGAGGCCGTCTGGCAGCTGACGAACCTCGGCCTGGGGCAGTCGACGTGCGTGGGTCTGGGGGGCGACCCGATCGTGGGCAGTTCCTTCATCGACCTGCTGACGCTCTTCCAAGAGGATCCGGAGACGGAAGGTGTGCTCATGATGGGCGAGATCGGCGGCACGGCGGAGGAAGAGGCGGCCGCTTACATTGCCGAGCACTTCACCAAGCCCGTCGCCGCCTTCATTGCAGGACGAACGGCCCCTCCGGGGAAACGCATGGGCCACGCTGGGGCCATCATCTCGGGAGGCAAGGGCACAGCCGCCGACAAGGTTGCGGCCCTGGAAGGGGCCGGCATCTTCGTTGCTGAAAGCCCCGCCGACATGGGCGCCGCCATGCAACGGGCCTTGGGACGGGGATAGGCCGCAAGTGTCGTTGTTCGCTGGAGCGAACAAGCGTCTCTTCGCGGAGCGACTTTGCTCGCCAGCCATTCCTGGCCCGTTGCTTATCCCTTGCGGAGGAAACCGCCGACAAGCGATCGAAACAGGAACGCGGCGTCGCGGAGATACCGAGGACCGAGACGGCGCGGATCGCCGGCCATGCGGTGAAACCACTCGATCCCGGTTCGCTGCATCCAGCGAGGCGCTCGCCGGGCCGTGCCGGCGACGAAGTCGAGGGAAGCGCCGATCTGGACGCAAACCGGAACCCCGAGAGCCTCGCAATGCCGATCCAGCCAGATTTCGCCTTTGGGTTGGCCCAGAGCGGCAAACAAGATGTCGGGACGGGTTGCGCGGATTCGGGCCACCAGGGTCTCGTGGTCTTCCGGCGACATATCGCGGAACATGGGGGCAGCCACTCCCGCCACGGCTAGCAACGGATTGCGTTCTTTGAGCCGCCGAGCGGCTTCCAAAGCAACCCCCTCGGCGCCGCCAAGGAAAAAGACCCGATGACCGCGCAACGCTGCTTGTCGGCACATGAGATGAACCAGGTCGGAGCCAGCCACGCGTTCAGGCAATGGCTGCCCCTGGCGCCGGGCTTGCCAGACGAGCGGCATTCCGTCGGCCGTGAGAAACGTGGCCCGGCGATTCAACTCCCGAAGGTACTCGCTTCCCGCCGTAAGACGGGCATAGTGCAGGTTCGCGGTGATGAAGAAGCCGGGACGCGCTCGACGAATCATCTGGTCGACGCGCGCGAGTGTGCCTTCCGTGTCGAGATGCGCCAGGGGCAATCCCCACACCTCGACCGTATCGAATGAATCGATTTCGGCGGCTCGTTTCGCGGCGGGCGTCGACAGAAACGGCACCACCACGGGAGCGTGGAGATCGACCTGACAATCCGTCTGCGTGAGTACCATCAGTGTCCTCCAGGACGTTGATGCCTAGGTGGAAATGCTTCAGTTGCTATTCAAGTATGGCGTACGGAAGTGTGCCGTGACGGGGGTAATTTCCACATCTATTCCGGGAATTGGGTTGGACCGGATGTAGGACCTGCAACGTCCCGATAATCACTTCCGCACGAGCAACTGCCCCGCCGCTCGCGCTTTTTTGACATAGCCAGGGCTCAATCGCTGGTGTTCTTCCTTGCACACCATGCCGAAATGTAGCTTACGAACCACCTTCGCGCCGACCAATTTCAGGGCCCCCTTCATGACGCTCGCTGCGTTCGGCATGAGCCACCGTCCGAGCCAGCCCGGACACGCGCTTGAGGTCATGACGACGGCCCTCTTGTCGAGTCGCTCCACTCGGGGCTTGGGAAGAGGCTTTTCCCAGGGCCAATAGACATAGATCAACAGGCGCTCGATGAACCGCTTGGTAAGGGCGTTGACCGAGAAGAAGTTGATTGGGGCCGCCAAGATGACCCCACCTGCCTCGTCCAAGGCATCGCAGACGGCGTTCATATCGTCGTCGAAAATACAGTCGGTGCGCCGCATCTCCGCGACCCGCGGACCCGTGCACTTCCGGCAGTTCGTGCAGAACTCGATGTTCTTTTCCGATAGGACGATCTTCTCCGTCTCGGCGCCCTCGGCAGCGGCCCCTTCGAGCATGGCATCGACGGCCTGCTCGACAATCCCGTCGCGGCGATAGCTACCCATGATGGCTACGATCTTGGTCATCTCCGTGCCTCTCTCCTGCAGTCGTTGACAATCGTCGTCTTCATTGCTCGAATGAGCCCTGCGCCCCACGTTGGGCGTCAGTGTAACACATCACCGAGCAAGGAAGTAGCCAATGAACGTCTTGGTCACCGGGGGAGCCGGCTACATCGGCTCCCATGCCGTGCGACAATTGCTCGCTCAGGGCCACCGGGTCGCCGTGGTCGACAACCTCTTTCGGGGCCATCGCGAGTCCCTCCCGTCCGAAGCCGCGTTCTACGAGATGGCCCTCGCGGACACTCCCGGGTTGATCGACGTCATGAACGATCACCAGATTGAGTGCGTCATGCACTTCGCCGCCCTGGCCTACGTGGGCGAGTCCGTCGAACAGCCCCTGGACTACTATGAGAACAACGTGAGCGGGGCCGTCAGTCTTCTGCGGGCGATGAAGACGGCGGGCGTGGGGCGGCTCGTCTTCAGTTCCACCTGCGCCACCTATGGCCAGCCCGAACGATCCCCCGTGGTCGAGACCATGCCGCAAGTGCCGATGAGCCCTTACGGCTGGTCGAAGTGGTGCGTCGAGCGAATCCTGAAAGACACGGCGGTATCCGATCCGCAGTTCGCCTTCGCCGCGTTGCGCTATTTCAACGTGGCGGGAGCCGCGGCCGACGGTTCCATCGGCGAGGACCATCGCCCCGAAACCCACCTGATCCCGGTAATCCTCCAGGCGGCCCTGGGCCAGCGTGAGAAGGTCACCGTCTTCGGCACCGACTATCCCACCGACGACGGCACCTGCATTCGCGACTACATCCACGTAGAAGACCTCTGTGCGGCCCACATCCTGGCCATGGAGGCCCTCGCCCCAGGCGACACTCGGTTTTACAACCTCGGCATCGGCCGAGGGTATTCCGTTCGCCAGGTCCTCGATGCCGCCCTGCGGGTCAGCGGAAGAGAGATCCCGGTGGAATACGGGCCGCGCCGCCCCGGCGACCCCGCGGAACTGTTCGCCGACTCGACGAAAATCCAAGAGGAACTCGGCTGGAAACCGACCTACACGGAAATCGACGCCATCGTGGCCACGGCGTGGAACTGGTTCAAGGACCATCCCGAGGGATATCTGTAGGTCGGCCTATTGAAAACGCTTAACACGGCGCAACCATTTCTGTTGCGTCGCTTCGTGTCGCCACGCTGCGCGGGCTTTGGCCGCGGCGATCTGCAATGTAATCCACGGGCTTACGCCGCGTGGCTACAGGTGTTTCGCCACGCTGCGCGGGCTTGCTGTCGGAAATAGCCCGCGCAGCGGTGCGACACGATTGTAGCCCCAGGCGTCAGCCTGGGGAAAGACGGTAGCGAAGTGAGCGAGAAGCCCGCGCAGCGCGGCGACACAACGGCAGGGCATTTACTAGCCGTGGTCCCAGGGCTGCAGACTGTAGTTTTCGGAGTGAGATCGATTGGCCAAGGAGGGCCGATTTCAATGCGCCGAGAGCCCCTGGTCCCGCAAGCCTCCAGCCTACGATATCCAGCCTCTCTCACAGCTTCATTCCAAGGATTTTTGTCAAGAAGGCCCACTGGTCAGCGATCTCTTCGATGATCATCGACGTGGGTTTCCCCGAACCGTGGCCGGCGCGGGTCTCGATGCGGATGAGAACGGGGGCCTCGCCCTTGTGGGCTTCCTGCAGCCGGGCGGCGAACTTGAAGCTGTGGCCCGGCACAACGCGGTCGTCCGTGTCGGCCGTCGTGATCAGCGTGGGCGGATAGGCCGTGCCATCCTTCAGATTGTGATAGGGTGAATAGGCGTAGAGGGCCTTGAACTGATCGGGATCGTCGGCCGAGCCGTAGTCGTCGACCCAAAATCGGCCGGCGGTGAACTTGTGGAAGCGAAGCATGTCCATCACGCCCACGGCCGGCAGGCATGCTCCGAACAGGCCGGGACGCTGGGCCATGCACGCGCCCACTAGAAGCCCTCCGTTGCTGCCGCCCTGGATCGCCAACTTCTCGCGGCAGGTGTAGCCCTGGTCAATAAGCCACTCGGCGGCCGCAATGAAGTCGTCGAAAACGTTCTGCTTGTTCAACTTCGTGCCGGCCTGGTGCCAGGCCTCGCCGTATTCGCCGCCGCCGCGAAGATTCGCCTGGGCGTAGATGCCGCCCATTTCCATCCAGGCCAGGCGGCTGATCGAGAACCGCGGCGTGAGCGAAATGTTGAATCCGCCGTAGCCGTAAAGCAGGGTCGGTGTCTTTCCGTCACGCTTGAGTCCCTTCTTGTACGTCAGAAACATGGGGACCCGCGTGCCGTCTTTGCTTGTGTAGAAGACCTGCTCGGTGACAAAGTCTTCCGGCGTGAAGTCGACCTTGGCTCGCCGCAACAGCGTGCTTTCGCGGGTGGTCAGGTCGAAACGATAGATGCTTGGCGGAACGGCGAAGCTGGAAAACGAGTAGAACGTCTCCGTATCGGTCCGCTTTCCTCCGAAACCACCGGCCGAGCCGATGCCGGGAAGTTCCACCTCGGACACGAACCGGCCGTCCATGGCGAACAGCTTGACCTGGCTTCGAGCGTCCTTGAGGTACTCGGCGATAAACAGGTTGCCAACCAGCCCCACGCCGGTCAGCACGTCGTCGGCCTCGGGCACCAGTTCCTTCCACGCACCCCCGTCAGGGCGGCGCGTGTCGATGGCGACAATCCGGCGTTTGGGAGCGTCGAGATCGGTCTTGAAGAAGAAGACGGGCCCGTCATTGCCCACGAAGGTGTATTCGTTGTCGAAGTTGTCGATCAGTTCCACCGGCATCGCGTAGGGATCGGTCAGATCCCGATAGACGACCCGGTACTTGTCGTCAGTGCCCTTCCAGATGGTGATGATCAGGTAGCGGCCGTCATCGGTGACCTCTGTTTCAAAGCCCCAGTCGGGATTGTCGGGACGGCGATAGACGAGCACATCGTCGGCCTGGGACGTCCCGACCCGGTGATAGAAGACCTTCTGGTTCAGATTGAGGCTCTGGAACTTGGCGCCTTCTTCGGGCTTGTCGTAGCGGCTGTAGAAAAAGCCTTTGCCGTCCTTGGTCCAGGTGGTGCTGGTGAACTTGAGCCACTTGAGTTCGTCTTCGAGGACCCGTCCGCCGTCGATTTCCATCACCCGCCAGGTGCGCCAGTCGCTGCCGCCGTCCTGGATCCCGTAGGCCATGTAGCGGCCGTCGTCGCTGAAGGACATACCGCTCAGGGCCACCGTCCCGTCGTCCGACCAGGTATTGGGATCGATGAGGACCCGGGGCTCGGCGTCGAGGGAGTCCATGACGAACAGAACGTACTGGTTCTGGAGGCCCGAATTGTGGAGGTAGTAGTAGCGGCCGCCTTTTTTGAAGAACCCGCCGAACTTCTCGAAGTCCCAGAGCTCCGTCAAGCGTTTCTCGATCGCCTTCCGCTGAGGGATTTCCTCCAGGAAACCGAAGGTCACGTCGTTCTCGGCCTTGACCCAGTCTGCCACCTTGTCGGACTCTCGAACGTCGTCTTCCAACCAGCGGTAAGGGTCGGCGACTTTCGTGCCGTGATAATCGTCAACTTGATCCACTTTTGCAGTCTCGGGGTAGGCCAGGGAATCATCGGCCGCCAAGGGAGAGGCCGACAGGATGAACGGAACGAGGACAAGAACCAGGGAGGGGGACAAACGGTCCATAAGACTTGCCTTGTTGGGTCAGTTGAAGCGAAGAAAACCGTCCAGCGAGGATCTCGGAATCGGCAGGTCCCAGATCGCCAACAAATCCCGGCGAGTTCCATGCAGGAACGATGACCGCCGTTGCAGGGACGCTTTCATGAACATCCGCGACGGATCTGTGGATAATCGATGGCGTCATAGGCCCGCCCGGTGAGGATCACCCGGCCGACACTATTCCGATGCCACGTAGTCGACGACCAGCACCTTGTCCAAATGGGGCCTCAGCAGGGCCCCGAATTCCTTGTGGGCCGGATGAGGCAGATAGACCTCCCGTGCCTTTTCGTCGTTGAACGTCACCAGGAAACAGTGGGTGAACCCATCCGCCAAGCCCTCGGGACTGTTGTTGGTTCCCCACTCGAAATCGACTATCCCAGGGATCTTCGAGGGCAGGGCGCGAAAAGCGGTTTCGATCTTCTTCACCTCTTCCTGAGACGCATCGTCTTTGAACTTGAAGAGGACGACATGGCGAAGCTTTCCCAGGTTCGGCTTCTTGGTCACGACCGGCTCCCTGGCTTTCAAGGAACTGGCAACCGCAGCGAGTGTCAACAGACCAACCAGCGTCCAAACGTGGGCTTTTCGCATTCCAACGATCCTTAATGTTACCGATGCTACGCTTCCGAGAAGTTCCCCAAATATATCCCCTTAGGATTCCGCTCACAAATCCCCCCACCACGAGTATCCCGAGAATCGTCGGGTTTTTGAAGAAGAGTCGCGGCGGAAGGGGACAGGTCCATGTTTTCGGACGAGGCAGGTTCGCAAAAACGCCTTGCTGACCGAAAAATGGACCAGCCCCCGTGACTTTGCAGGTCTCCTGGGCTGAGCGGTAGATTTTTTCGGACCAAATGGCTTATATTTCAGGTTCGCATTCTCCCCGCCCCCCCCCAGGAGCCAAACTCGATGGCCGAGTCCAACCCAATCGATCTGAAAGATCATATCCGTTCAATCCCCGGTTTTCCCAAGCCTGGCATCCTGTTTCGGGACATAACCCCCCTGCTTGGGAATGCAGAGGCCTTTGGGGAGGCCATTCGGCAAATGGCGAATGCCGTGCGGGACCTGGGGATCGAGCAGATTGCCGCGGCGGAGGCGAGGGGATTCCTGTTCGCCGCTCCCCTGGCCCTGGAACTTGGGGCCGGCTTGATCCCAATCCGAAAGCCCGGAAAGCTCCCCTACCAGACCATCGAACACAGCTACGAGTTGGAATACGGCACCGACACTCTCCAGGTTCATACCGATGCCGTAACGCCGCGTTCCAAGGTATTGGTCGTCGACGATCTCCTGGCAACGGGCGGCACCATTGAGGCGTGCTGCAAGCTCGTGGAAAAGGCAGGCGGCGTCGTGGCAGGTTGCCTCTTCCTCATCGAACTGGTCGATCTTCACGGCGCGGACAAGATCAAGGACTACAAGATGATCAGCCTCATGCAATTCGAAGGCGAATGATCGGGGATTCAATCGACAGGTATT
This sequence comes from Thermoguttaceae bacterium, assembly GCA_963674575.2. GTDB lineage: Bacteria > Planctomycetota > Planctomycetia > Pirellulales > Thermoguttaceae > JAAYAY01. Next base: position 1,220,481 of record CAXXQT010000002.1, on the reverse strand, counting down.
CCCCGGGGCCCCAGTTTGCCCTTCCTGCCAAACCGGTCTCGATTGTCTGACCGGCAGGACCGGCCCTGATTCGTTGGAACCGTCACATCCGGAAGGGTTTAACGGAAATCGCGACTTGCCCGTGTTCGATGATCTTCGAGGACGGAATCAGGTTCTAACGAGGGCGGGGAATATTCATGAGGCAAGGAGTACTCTTGTCAGCCGTAGCGTGCTTGCTGGGCATGGTCACGACAACCTGGGCTCAAGAGTATAGCCCTGTGCCGATGCAACCGTTGCTGGGAACCGCCCCGCGGATCGAGTCGCCGTCTCAGCCGGTTTACTCCATGGGGCTGCCCAGCCCCCAGCGTCCGCCCTTGGAAGCACCGCGAAAGCTCTTCCACCGGGCGCCCGCGCAACCCCCCGCTCCTTCAGGTTGGACAGGCTACGGGTTCGGCGGCATCCCCACGTACCAGTGGGGCTACTTCGGAGCCCACTACCACGAGGTGAAGAGCGTTCACCGCGGCTATTACGGGCACCGTGTCTCGTACGGGTACCGACGGGGGTACTAGCCGGGCGGCGAAGCCGCACGCGGGAATGCATGACGGCTTGCTCTGGTTGCTGCGCAACACCGACGATTTTCCGGCGTAGGCCTCCACAAATGGAGAGCCCACTGCGGAAAATCATCGGTGCCACCCGGGGGCCTCGTACGGCTACCTACGCGGGTATTGAGCCCGATCCTATCGCAGGAAACCGATGAAGAAGGAGAAGACCTCTTCTTCGTCTTGGTCTTCCTGAACGACGGGGAAGGCAAAGTCCAGCGCGATCGGGGCCGGGCCCATGGCCGGGATGGTGAGCCGCAAGCCGAAGCCCGGGGCCACGCGGTACTTCTCGGACCAGTTGTCGATCGTCGGCTGGGCGGCGCCTGTGTCGCAGAAGACGACGCCGCGAACCATGTCACTGGCGGTCAGGGGGAACATGTACTCGGTCGACGCCAGCAGGTTGAATTCGCCGCCCACGACCACGCCGTTGACGCGAGGGGCCGCTCCGCGGTATTCGAAACCGCGAATCGACGAGAAACCGCCGTTGAAGTAGTGTTCGTAGATCGGCGTGTCGCTGCCCGTGTAGGCGGCCGTGCCCTTCAGGCTCAAGACATGGCGTCCGGAACCGTCGGGCCGCTCATGGAGCATGAAGTACTTGCGGAGATCGATTTCGGCTCGAGGGTAGGTGTAGCTGCCGACCACTTGCTCGAACTTGAGGGTGAGCAAGTGCCCTTCCGTGGGCAGGAACGTGCTGTCCCGGGTGTCGTGCGTGAGCTGCGCCCCAAAGCCCACGAGATCGGAATCGCCAAGTGCATCGGTCAGTTCCGCCGGAGCGCCGCTGATCGGATCGGACAAGGTCACGTGTTCGTAGCGGAAGGTCCCGGCCACCGAGAGGTCGTGGGCCAATTGGTACCCCAGGGAGATGCGTCCGCCAAGACGTTGCTCGTCCCATTCCGTGTAGTAGCGGGTGTAGTAGAAGCCGTTCAGGCCGAGACTGACCTGGGTATCGAACAGGTAGGGCTCGTTGAAGGTGACCATGTAGCGTTGAACCTCGCTGCCGGGCGTGGCCTCCACGCGGAAACGCTGGCCGCGCCCCCGGAAGGCCGTGCCGTTGCGGAAGTCCTCCCAGCCGCTGGGAAAACGCTGCCAGTCGAAATTCTGCTCGTCGATCACGATCGAGCCGATCAAACCGGAATCCGAATTCACTCCGGCGCTGAACATGAATCGTCCAGTTTCCGTTTCCGTGACCTCGGGCTTCAAGGGAAGAAGGATACTCGGGTCCTCGCTCGGCACGCCGCCCAGGAATCCGCCCGGGTCCGTGTCGCCAAAGTAGTTGAGTCCCGGATCGAACGGATTGGGGGCGACGGGAGGCGGAAGTTGGGGCGCGGGCACGCCCGGATACGCGCCCGTGTCCGCCGGATAGGAATTGGCATAAGGACTAGTCGGGGTGCTCGTGCTTGGGGCGGGAGCCGTGGAATAGCTCGGCACGGCGCCCGGCGGCAAGCTAGGCGTGGAACTTCCGGCATCGGCCGAATACTGGTAACGCAACACTTGCGAGGATCCGGCGTTGGGGGCGAAGAAACGGGGCACATAGGACGTGCCGGGGTCCTGCCCACGCTGGACTTCCTGAACCGGGGGCAGCGGAGTTGGTGACCCGTTGGACCGCGCCGGGGTTTCGGATACCGGAACGGCCTGCCCGACAGGGGCCGTCTCCGTGACCGCATCTTCCGGGGTGTTGGCTACTTGGAGCGAAAGGTTGTACCAGCGATCACCGTCTTCGATCGGCGGTTGGCGAAGGGGGTTCTGGCCGCGAACGGCCTCGGCCTGGCGCCGCGCGAATTGCGCCTTCGCCTTCTCGATCTCTTCCGGCGTGGGCGGACTGAGGGCGATCTGCGGGCTTTTCCCCGTTTGGGGATCCGAGGCGAAAATCTGGCTCGACCGCAGACGGCGTTCGCTATCGCGGAGTTCTCGAATGTCGATGATGTCGCCCGGTTCGAGCGAGAGACGATTCAGAACGGTCGTGATCTGCGTGTGAGGGAAATCGCCCATGATGTTCGTGTCGATCTTCCCGACGCGGTATCGCTCTCCCTCGTTGATTCGATAAACGATATCGAGAACGCCCGGCTCTTCGGCGAAGATGATCTCGGGCTTCACGTCGGCAAAGACATAACCAGCCGCGCCGTAGCGCTCCTTGATGGCGTTTTCGTCGCGGCGCATGTGGTCGTTGCGATAGGGCTGTCCGACCTCCAACTCGACCACCTTGAAAATCTCGGAAGTGTCGATCCGTTTGTTGCCAACCACCGATAGGTCGCGAACCGAGTAGCGGGGGCCCTCGTCGATCACGAACTTGATCGTCACCCAGTCGCGTTGTTCACTGAAGGGATGCTCCTCGAGGAGGTGGCCGATCCGCGCCCGAAAGAAGCCGAGACGATGATAGTAGTCTTCGAGGCGCTCTTCGTCTTCCTCGATCTGGCGTCGGTTCACTTCGCCTCCGAACACCCACACAACGTTTTGCTTCGATTTGACCACGGTTCGCAGACGCGAGTCGCTGGCAATCGTATTGCCCTCAAAGCTCGTCCAGAGGATCGTCTGCTTGGAGCCCTCGTTGATGACGAAGACGACCCTTTCGTTGGTGGCGTCGCTGCCCTCGGGCAAGGTGACACGGGCGTTGGTGAAACCTTTTTCCTTGTAGAACGCTTCCAGTCGATTCCGAGCTTCTTCGATTGCGAACGGTTCCAGCGGATCCCCCGCCTTGAGCTTGGTTTCCTTTTTCAGAGTCTTCGTCTTGATCTTGCGGTTACCCACGTAGTCGACGGATCGGATCAGGGCCCGTTCAAAGACCTTGAAAATGACGATCCGTCCCTGGCCGTTCGGCGCCTGCTGGTAGCTCGTCCGCACGCCTTCCACGAGTCCGGAGCCATTGAGTCTGCGAACATCTTCGCCCACGCCCTCCGGGTCGTAGACGCGACCCGGCCGAGTCTTGATGTGACGCATCAGTTTCTCGGTCGAGGTCCGCTTGTTGCCCACCACACGAACATCAACCACCATATCCGACGGCGGAGCCTGCGGCATTGGCATTGCCTGGGCCGGAACTCCTGTCGCCGGACCGATCTGGGGAACGGCCGGAGCGGCGGAATAGGAAGCGGATTGGGCCGCGGGATAAGCGGGGGCCGGAGAGCCAGGAAGTTGCGCCACATAGGACGCGGATGCCGCAGGATAGGCGGGCGATGCCTGAAGCGGCGGATACTGGGCTCGGACCGCTTGGGGCAGAAGAACCAGTCCCATGGAAACGACCAGCAACGCCCAGGGGAGTCGCCCGCGCGCCCGCTGCCATGAGCCGCAACGACCTGTCGCCGCCAACCGAAACCAATTTCCCAACCACCAGTCAGGGAGTGCGACCATCGGGATCCTTCCCGCCTCTCGGTTTTTGATTATCGAGATTTTCGCCATGTCCATGGCGTAAGATCGATTGCTCTCTCAATTACGTGCCACCCAGACAAAGGGTTCACGCGAACTCTATGGCAACAGATCACGCTTGCTTGCCGCTGCCGCCAAAACGACGGCAGCGCGCAGGCTCCTCGGAACAACTTTTTGAGAGAAGTACAAATACAGAATGCCCCCTGATGGGGCAAGGTGAAAATCCAAATCACCACCAGTCCAAGCGGGGGAGATGCAAGGGCCCGTGACACGGCCCTCTCGCACAGTTCACCCGGCATTTGCGGCACGCGACGCATCCAACCACTGGACGCGATGGGACTCGTGGCGGAAAAAAACACCTTTGCCGTGGCAAATCAAAATTCGCCTGCGGGAGCATTCTCGTAATTGTCGAACTCGTCATAGCGGTCAACAGCCCGATCCTCAAATCGGGTGAACTCCTGACGCCAGGCCAACTTCACGTCGTCGGTGGGGCCGTTACGCTGCTTGGCAACGATGAGGTCGGCCTGGCCCGCCACCTCTCGCTCCTTGGCCTCCTCGTGCGTCATGTAGTACTCTTCACGGTGGACGAACATGACCACGTCGGCGTCCTGCTCGATGGCCCCCGATTCCCGTAGGTGGCTCATCCTTGGGCGATTGTCCTTGGTCGCCTCGGCCTGACGGTTAAGCTGGGCAAGGCAGAGAAGCGGGACTGACAACTCTCTGGCCAAGCCTTTCAGACGCCGGGCAATCTTGGCCACCTGCTCCTGCCGCGGGTCGGCCGGATTCTCAGGCTCGATCAATTGGAGGTAGTCGATCACGATCAAGCCAAGATCGTTTCGCCGCTTGAGCCGACGAGCGGTGGCGGCGATCTCTGTGACCGTGCGGCTTGGCGAATCGTCGATAAACAGAGGCGCCTTGCTCAGTTCGGCAGACGCCTTGACGAGGTCCTCTCGATCTTCGGCCGACAGGTAGGCCCCCCGAAACTTGCGCCCATCAATCCTGCCCCGAGAACACAGCATACGCTGGCCCAATTCCAGGCGGGCCATTTCGAGGCTCACCATGAGGGTCGTCACTCCCGATTCGACCGACACGTGGTCGGCGATGTTGGTAGCGAGAGCCGTTTTTCCCATACTCGGCCGGGCTGCGAGAATGATCAATTCGGAAGCGTGCAAGCCGCCCGTAAGGTTGTCGTAGTCGCTGAAACCGGTGGGAACGCCGGTGGAACCGCCGTTTTTCATCCGGTCGTCGATATGCGCGTAGGCCTCGACCATCACGTCGTGCATGCTTGCCAGCTGGTCGGAGCTGCGTTCGTCATGAACCGCGAAGACCTTTTCCTCAGCTCTTCCCACCAGTTCGCGGGGGGTGTGCGTGGGATCGTAGGCATCCCGTAGGATTTCGGTGCTTGCATGGATCAAGGAGCGGAGCGTGGCCTTGTCGCGGACAATCTCGGCGTAGTAGGCCGCATGAGCCGCCACAGCAACCGACTGAATGACCTCGGCCAGGAAGGCCGTCCCGCCGATGGCCTCAAGATCTCCAGCCTGGCGAAGGCGCTCGACGAGCAGGGTGGCGTCCACTCGCCCCCCTTCCCCGTGCATCTCCATGATGTGATGGAAGAGCTTCTCGTGAGCGGTGGCGTAGAAGTCGCTCGGACGGAGCATGAGCGCCACTTCGTCGCACAGTTCGGGGTCGAGCAAGAGACTCCCAAGAACCCCTCGTTCCGCGTCGAGGTTCTGAGGGGGAAGCCGATCGAGAATCTCCGAAGTTACTTGCCCCGAATCGTGGGCCTTGTCGACGCGGCTCCCTTTGTCCGTACGTTTCGAGGTGGCCATAGCAATCCTTTTTCAATGCGGGCTGCCGCGCATCATAAGAAGTCGCCCCGGCGGCGGCAAGCACTCGAAAAAGGGGGCTCCATCACCGGACGATGCGGGGGGGAAACGCAGGCAAACCAAGAAATGCCTGCGCGAGCGCGACCACCCAGCGGACCGGGGGAACGGAACTTTAGCCCCCGCCCCGCGTCAACCACGCGCGAGGTCGTTCATACACCTCCTGATCCCGTGCGTCGCGACAGAGGAATCAGGATTCCTCGGTTTCGCTGACGGCAGGAACAACCCAGACCTTGACTTCCGAGTCGACGTCCGCGCCCACGTGGATCTTGACCGTATAGAGACCGAGTTCCTTGAGGGGACCTTCGAGGCGAACCTGATCGACGGCAATGGTGATGCCGGCGGCCTTGAGGGCCGTAACGATCTCGGGGGCGCCCACCGAGCCGTACAGGTGGCCTTCCTCGTTGGCGTTGGCCTCGATCGTAAGGCTCTGCTGCTTCAGTTCAGCAGCCAGGGAACGGAGCCCCGCGAGACGGGCTTTTTGGATTTCCGCCAGTTTGGCCTTGTGCTTCTCGACCATCCGCTTGTGATGCTCGTTCGCAATCGTGGCAAGACCCTGGGGGAGAAGGTAGTTGTTCGCGTAGCCGGGACGCACCTCGACCACTTCCCCCTGCTCGCCCAGATGCTCAACGGATTGAATCAGCAACAGTTCGATCCCGTTGTTGGGGCCCTTGGGAAGCCGCTTGAATCGGGCCGGCTTTCGCGAGATCTTCTTCTGTTTCTTGGTTTGTACCATGGAACCTGTTACCTTCTTCGTATGGACTCTTCCACCACATGGAAAGGGTGGTTGTTGGGGCGACCGATCACGACAAACCGGTCACTTCTTTTGTTCGGGGGCGAGGCCTGGGCAAACACGTGATACATCACCAAGCCAAGCGGTACAAGGGACGCAACTCCGCGCCGATTGGCCTCTTAAAAGGGGATGTCATCGTCGGGGGCGCCACCTGACGAGGAGGGCGGACCGTAATTGTCGGGCTCCGGCTGGCTGTAGGAATCGCTCTGCTGACGCTGCTGGGGAGGCCTTCCTCCGCCTCCGCCTCCCCCTCCGCCGCGGGGTCCGACCATCTGCATGCGTTCGCAGACGACATGCAGTTTGGAGCGTTTCTGTCCGTCGTTGGTCTGCCAGGTGTCGAGTTTCAGCCGCCCTTCAACGAGGACAGGAGACCCCTTGCCGAGGTACTCCCCGGCGACCTCGGCAGTGCGGCCCCACAACGTCACGTCGACGAAGGTGGTTTCCTCGGTCCACTGTCCGTCCGCCCCTTTTCGGCGGTCATTCACGGCCAGCCCGATATCGCAAACCGCCGTTCCGCCGGAGGTGTATCGAATCTCGGGGTCGCGTGTCAGGTTGCCCATCAAGATGACGCGATTGAAGCTCGCCACGGCATCGACTCCCAGGGTTGTTGAACCAGCCTTGGTAATCCAATCCGCACACCGAATAGGCAGGCCCGGCAGGACGATCTACAGTCCCAAGAGGGCGTGATCCGGCAACGGCGGGAAAAGCGGCTCTCGTCGTTCAGTCCTTGTTCTCGCTCGCCTCGGAGGCGGCACCGGCAAGTTCGGCGGGTTTTTCAGGAGACTCGTCGGTCTTCGCCGTTTCCGGCTCGGCGGGCTTCTCGGGTTCGGGCTCGGGCTTGTCGCTGACCCCCATTGCATGCTGGACCAGGGCGTCCACGATGCGAGGATCAACCTTGAGCGTCAGGCTTCGGAGAATGTTTCCGTCCAGATCGCTCTGGCGCGTGATCGCCGGCAACTTCTGACCGTCAAGCCGGAAGTAGGTGAGCCAGTACGTACCCTTTCGTTGGCCGTTGATGGGGTAGGCGAGGCGCCGCTCTTCCCACAGTCGACTGACGAGCACCTCTCCGCCGGCTTCCTCAATCATCCGGGAAACCGCTCCCGACACGCCCTCGGGATCGCGCCCGTACTTCCCCGACTCGAAGATGAACATGCCTTCGTAAACGTTGGTAGCCAAAGCTTCACTCCTCGTTGGCCTCAGTTGAATTGGTTCATACACGTGGCGATTCCATCACGAGCCCAAAGGACCGCGGCATCCGCCGCTCGAAGAATCGCTGGTTTGACTTCTGTTTGCTCTTCCCGCGTGAACTTCCCCAAAACGTAATCCGCGGCGTCCCACCCATCGGGCGGCATTCCAACTCCGACCCGAAGCCGCGACAACTCGTCGGTCCCCAAGCGACGAATGACGTCGGCAAGGCCTTTCTGTCCCCCGGAGGAGCCTTTGGTGCGGACCCGCAGTTTCGCCAGGGGCAGATTGATGTCGTCGCAGACGATCAGGATCTCGTCGTCGGCAACCTTATAAAAATCCCTTGCAGCTAAAACGCTCGCTCCACTTCGGTTCATATAGGTTGCGGGACAGAGAAGGAGGAGTCGCTCTCCTGCGACGCCGGCCTCTACAACTTCGCCGCTAAATTTGGCTTTCGGTTTCCCGGATCCGTGGCGCCGAGCAAGCTCGGCGACCACTTCAAAACCAACATTGTGCCGGGTTCCCTGATACTTGCGTCCTGGGTTCCCCAATCCGACGACCAACTTCATCCGACCAACAAGCTCCTTCGCCGCTCCGCACGGCTACGCAGCACGAAGCTGTGGGCTAGGATCCGGAATCTTCCTCGTCGTCTTTCTTTCGTCCGATCACTTCGGGCTCGACCGCACCGGCCTCGCCTTCCTCCTCCGGAGTCTCGGAAACTTCGACGCACTGGACAATGTCCTGGTCCGACTCCACGGACATCTTCGCGCCCGCCGGAAGCTCCAATGCGGCAACGGTGATCGCGCCGTTCATTTCCAGGTCGTTGATGTTAACGACGAGTTTCTCAGGAATATCAGCCGCTTCGCACTCAAGCTCGATTTCGTGGAGAACCTGCTTCAGGACGCCGCCTTCCTTGACTCCCGGCGCTTCACCACGCAACTCGATGGCCACCTGCACCTGCACCTTCTCGTGGGCGGAAATGCGCGTGAAATCAACATGGACGACGTGGTTGCCCCACGTGTCCCACTGACATTCCCGGATAAACGCCGATTCGGTCACGGCCCCGGTCAGATTCACCATTCGACTGCCGTGGCGAACCATGGCGTCGAACTCCTCGGAGGGCACGGCCAGACTTATGGAGTCCTGCCCGTGTCCGTAGAGCACTGCCGGAATCTTGCCGCTGGCGCGAAGCCGTCGGTTGTTTCGCTTCCCTCGCAGGTCGCGTGAGTCCACTTTCAATGTGTCTGACATCCAATTCCTCTGCCAGCAATCAGACTGCTTGAATATTCCCTGCACGACTGGAACCCGCGTGAATGCGTCCAATCGGCCGATACGTGTGCGAAAGCTCCCGGGGACGTCCCCGCCCATGGGGGCGAAACTGATTATTGTGGCTTATTTCTACGGAAATACAACCCCACCGGGAGTTCTTTCAGCGACTCTCCCTGCGAGCTTCCCGCCGAAACAAGCCGCTCACCGACTCGTTTCGGTGAATCCGCTTAATCGCCTCCCCCAGAAGCGGGGCAACCGTAAGGACGGAAATCTTGTCGATCTTCCGATCCTCGGTCAACGGAATTGTGTCGGTCACGACGAGCCCTTCGACAGGCGCCTCCTGAATCCGATTGATTGCGTCGCCGCAAAGGACCCCGTGCGTGGCCGCCAGAAAGACGAGTCGTGCCCCGGCCTCCTTGACCATCCTGGCAGCCCCGCAGATTGAACCGGCCGTGCTGATCATGTCGTCGAATATCAACGCGATCTTGCCGTCCACCGGACCGCCGATCAGATTGGCCTGTTTCGTCTTGTCCGCGCCCGATCGCCGCTTGTCCACGATCGCAACGGGCGTCTCCAGGTCCGCCGCGTGACTCAGAACCCGCTTGATGCTCCCTTCGTCAGGACTCACCACGATGATATCCTCTTGGGAGAAATCCATCTCACGGAAATGGTTGTCGATGACGGGCGCGGCCACCAGGTGGTCGACAGGGATGTCGAAAAAACCCTGGATCTGCGCGGCGTGAAGATCCATGGTCAGGACCCGATCGGCGCCCGCACGAGTGATCAGATTGGCCGCCAGTTTCGCCGTGATCGGCACCCGACCCTCGTCCTTCCGGTCCTGCCTCGCGTAACCGAAATAGGGCACAACCGCCGTGATTCGCTCGGCGCTCGCTCGTTTGAAGCTGTCGATCAGGATCAGCAGCTCCATGAGATTATCGTTCACCGGATGACAGGTCGGCTGGACCAGGAACACGTCGCGTCCCCGCACATCCTGCTCGATCCGGCACCAGATCTCCCCGTCCGGGAAGGTGTCGATCTTCAACTTTCCCAGAGACAAGCCAAGGTAGTCACAGACTCGCTGAGCAAGTTCCGAGTGAGCCCGTCCGCTAAATATCTTCAAATCATTCATTATTCGGGAAGAACTCCCTCCATCGCGGCTTCGACTATCTGCAACTGATCCACCGTATTGACGCCCAGCACCTCGCAGGGCTTGAGAACCTGGAGCGCTCGAACCGGCTTCCCCTGCTTCAGGCACACTCCCGGCACGTCGGTGATGTAGTACTCGCCCTGTGAGTTGTCGGGTCGAATCTGATCGAGCGCATCGATCAGGTCGGGGCAGCGAAACACGTAATAGCTCATGTTGACTTCCGTGATCCGCTTCTGCTCCTCCGTGGCATCGCGTTCTTCCACGATCCCGGTGAACGCACCGTCGGCGTCGCGGACGACACGTCCCAACCCAAAGGGCTCCTCCTTGTGGGCCGTTCCCAGAATGCAGGCAGCCTCCTGCCGGTCGTAGTCCTCCAAGAGGGCACGAACCGAATCAGCCTGGATCATGGGGGAATCGCCGGCAATGACGAAAACCGAACCTTGGTGATCCTTGATCTTATCGCGACAAACCATGACGGCGTGGCCTGTTCCGAGTTGCTCGGTCTGTTCTACGAACTCGAGGTTAGGTCGTTTGCCGAGGCTTTCCCGCACAAGTTCCGCTCGATAGCCCACAATCACCACAATTCTGTCGATGCCCGCATCCTCAAGGGCATCGAGCACGTACTCGATCATGGGCCGGCCACAAACCGGAAACAGGACCTTGGGAAGGTCGGACTTCATACGCGTCCCTTTGCCCGCCGCCATCACAAGTCCGACTCGTTCGCTCATTCCCCCAGCCCTCGTAATCTCTCGGTCGTCAGTTCATCCGTGCCCCCCGAATCCAGTGCCCCTCAAGCCACCAGCCAACGCGACCCCTTGTTTGAGGGAGACAAGGCTGCTGGATCAGAGGACCTCTTAGTGATCGGTGCCCGTCGCAAGAAACTTCAGCAGGCAAGCAAAACCGGTGCGGATTCGGCGAGTTCCCTATCTTGGCACGAATCCAGAGGATTCGCCAGTGGGCCGGCTGGAAATGTGGGGGGCACACTCAGAACGAAGCGATGGGCGTGGACGGCCAATCACCCACGTCCACTGAGTTACTCAGGGCGTGCCGCCCATGAATACCAGGCTCGGCCTCAAAGCTGAAGGCGCCAGACTCCGAGACACCCACCCCCATGAGGTATACGACGGTCGTTGACAGCGGTCGGGGTTGCGATACAATGAGCCGTTTCCCCGGGCAGTACCATTGCATTGCTCGGGGCTGTTTTTTTCCGATTCGAGGCGAGGTAGAACAGCGTTGCTGGAAGCGATTCAGAAGGCCGACACGCTCATTGAAGCCATGCAGTGGATCCGCGAGTTCCGCGGCAAGGTCACGGTCATCAAGCTTGGGGGCAGCGTTATGGAGGACGAGGCGGCCATGACCAGCCTGCTCCTGGACGTGGTCTTCATGGAAACGGTGGGGATGCGTCCGGTGATCGTCCACGGCGGCGGCGCCGCCATCAGCCGCGGCATGGAGGAGGCGGGGCTGGAGCCGCGTTGGGTCCAGGGGCGGCGGTACACCGACGCTGCCGCTCTCGAAATCGTTGAACGGGTGCTGGCGGGCCAGGTCAATCGTCGAATTGTGGAAGCGATCGATCGTCTCGGAGGACGCGCGGAAGGCCTGAATTTCGAAACTCGCAACGTTCTCTTCGGTGAACGCATCGCTTTGCAGGGAGTCGACGGCGCCGAGATCGACCTCGGCTATGTGGGACGTGTGACTCGCGTCGACCAGGAGACGATCGAGGATCTCTGCCGTCGCTGGGTCGTGCCCGTCATCCCTTCGTTGTGCATCACCGAGGAAGGGCAGAAGCTCAACGTCAACGCCGACACGGCGGCCACGGCGGTGGCCCAGTCCTTGGGAGCCGAAAAACTCGTTTTCCTGAGCGACGTGAACGGGGTTCGCCGGGACAAGAACGACCCCGCCTCCCTCCTCAATTCCTTGAACGCCGCCCAGGCCCGGGAACTCATCCACTCGGGGGCCATCGAGTCGGGAATGATCCCCAAGGTGCAGGCGTGCCTGGAAACCCTGGAAAACGGGGTCCGAAAGATTCATATCATCGACGGGAGGCTGCGTCACTCCCTTTTGTTGGAAGTGTATACGAGTGAGGGCGTCGGGACCGAAATCGCCCAGGACTGACGAGCGTCCGCCCGAACCTTCCGGGACAGCGTCTTGTCTTTTCCGATTTCCCAACCGGAGTCGTCCCCCTTGGGCACGGCTCTCCATGAGACTTACCCCACAGGAGACACGATCGTGTCAAGCGACAGCCCGCTGAGCTCACCGGAAACGATTGAGCTGTTTCGGCAATATGTGATCCCCAACTACGGCCGCTACCCGGTGTCCCTGGTCCGCGGCGAAGGATCCTATGTCTGGGATGCCGAGGGCAATCGCTATCTCGACCTGTTTCCCGGATGGGGCTGCAACCTGCTGGGGCACTGCCCCGCCCCAGTGGTGGAAGCGGTCCAGAATCAGATGGCGAAACTGATCCACGTGCCCAACACCTGGTACACGGAGGCCCAGGGACGCTGGGCCGAAGCGCTCAGTCGCCGCAGTTTCGGAGGGCAGGCCTTCTTCTGCAACTCGGGAACGGAAGCGAACGAGGCGGCGATCAAGCTCGTGCGGCTTCACACGCCCAAGAATCGCTACAAGATCATCACCTTCGAGGGCGGGTTCCATGGTCGGACCCTGGGGTCCACGTCGGCCACGGCCCAGCCGAAGTACCACGAAGGCCTGGGACCGTTGATGGCGGGATTCGTCTACGCCCCCTTCGGCGACCTGGAAGCCGTCGAATCTCTCATCGATAACGAAACCGCGGCGATCATGATCGAGCCGATCCAGGGCGAGGGCGGCGTTCGAATTCCTCCCGACGGTTTTCTCGAAGGCTTGCGTCGCCTGGCCGACGAGCACGAGTTGCTCCTCGTGTTCGATGAAGTCCAGACCGGCTGCGGACGGACGGGAAATTGGTTCGCCTACCAGCACTTTGGCGTGACGCCGGACGTGATGACCCTGGCGAAGGCGATCTGCGGAGGCGTGACGGGAGCCGCCATGCTCACCACCGCCGAAATCGCCCCCAGCCTTCGTCCGGGAATGCACGCCGCCACCTTCGGAGGCAATCCGATCGCGGCGCGGGCGGGGATCGCCACCCTCGAAATGATCGAGAAGGAAGGCTTGCTCGAAAACGCGAGCAAGATCGGCGATGTGTTCCGCACTCGAATGGAAGCCCTCCGGGAAGAGTGCGAGATCATTCAGGACATACGAGTCGCGGGCGTGATGATCGGCATCGAACTTTCGATCGAGGGTGCGCCGATCGTCAAAGAGTGCATGGAGCGACGCCTGCTCATCAACTGCACCCACCAGACCGTCGTGCGCTTGTTGCCGGCCATGAATCTGACGGTCGAACAAGCGAACGAAGGTTGCGACATCCTGGCCGACGTACTGAAAGCCCAAACCGCACAGTAGGGCAAGGGGAATTAGCATGCGACATCTCGTCACACTGAGCGACTTAACCTCCGGGGAAATCGAACGGATCTTCGCCATTACGGAAGACCTCAAGACCAAATACGAGAAAGGTCTGCGTGAACCGATCCTGCCGGGACGGGTCATGGCATTGATTTTCGAGAAGCAGTCTCTCCGTACGCGGGTGAGTTTCGAGGCCGGCATGACGCACCTCGGCGGCGGGGCCATGTTTCTTGGCGAAGACGTCGGATTCGGAAAACGAGAAAGCATGTCCGACTTCGGACGGGTTCTGGGAGAATTGGTCGACATCGTCGTCATTCGAGCCAAGCAGCACCAGAGCGTGGTCGATCTGGCCGCCCATTGCACCTGCCCGGTGATCAACGGGCTGACCGACTACGCTCACCCCTGCCAGGCCATGGCCGATCTCTACACGTTGCGAGAGACCTTCGGCTCCCTCAAAGGCCGGACGATGGCCTGGATCGGCGATGGGAACAACGTCGCCCGCAGCCTGGCCCTGGGATGCGCCAAGGTGGGAATGCGGTTCGTGATCGCCACGCCCGAGGGCTACGATTTCGACGCCCCCTTTGGGGAGAAACTGGCCAAGGAAGTTCCGGATTTCCAGTGGTCCGTCACGCGCGATCCCGCCGAGGCGGTTGCGGAGGCTTGCGCCGTCTACACGGATGTCTGGGCGAGCATGGGACAGGAAGCGGAAACGGAAAAGCGTCAGAAGGATTTTGCCGCCTTCCAGGTCAACGCCGCCCTGATGGCCAAGGCACCGGCAGACGCCGTGTTCATGCATTGCCTGCCTGCTCGGCGGGGCGAAGAGGTGACCGACGAGGTCATCGACAGCGAAGCCAGCGTGATCGTGCGTCAGGCCGGCAACCGCATGCACGCCCAAAAGGGAATCCTGGCCTGGCTCCTCGGCGCCCAGGCGTAGCACTGTCATTCATCGAAGCCGGAATGTTGGAGTCCACGCTTCAGCGTGCAGAAGACAGCCTGAAGGCTGAACTCCAACGAGCCCCGCCAGCCTGATCGCGGAGCTTGCGGAACTAGATGACCTTGCACGATTCCGGGAGACCGTGTGCCACTGCTTGGCCGCACGCCGCAGAATCCCTGAATCCTTGGAGACACGTCCTCCCGGCGTGTGGACAAGCAGTGCCGAATGGGAAGGCATTTCCGAGAATCACGCAAGTCCATTTAGCCCGGCTCTTGCCTTTCATTGTCAACGATTCCAAAAGCCCGGCTGCAAATCACCCGGTTTCCGCCGCGCAACGTTTCTTTGGAACCCAACGATAGCAGCCGGGCTGAAGTAGAATAGCCCGGCGCTCGCCAAACGAGGAAACAACGCCCCATGCGACACGACCAACGCCGCCCCGACCAACTTCGCCCGATTCGCGTCCAGCGAGGCTTCACCGCCGCGCCGGGCGGCAGCGTGCTGATCGAGGCGGGCAACACGAAGATCCTCTGCACGGCCAGCGTGGAAGACCAGGTGCCGCCTTGGATGGCCGGAAAGGGCCGGGGCTGGATTACGGCCGAATACAGCATGCTGCCCGGCAGCACGGCGCCCCGAAAACGCCGTGAACGCCAGAAGGTGGACGGGCGTTCCACGGAGATCCAACGGCTTATCGGTCGCAGTCTCCGCGCCGTCGCCGACCTGGATCGCCTGGGCGAGCGGATGATCACCGTCGACTGCGACGTGCTTCAGGCCGACGGCGGCACGCGAACGGCTTCCATCACCGGCGGCCTCATCGCCCTGGTCGATTGCCTGGCCGCGATCCCCGCAGAATCGCTCCCGGATCCCGGCGTGCCGGTTCTCCGAACCAGCGTGGCCGCCGTCAGCGTCGGTATCGTGGACGGCCAGCCCGTCGTCGACCTGGACTACGTGGAAGACGCGGCCGCCGCCGTCGACATGAACGTGGTGATGACCGGCAGCGGCCAATTCGTGGAGGTCCAGGGGACCGGCGAGGAAGCCACCTTCAGCGAATCTCAACTCACGGAAATGCTGGGGCTGGCCCGATCCGGCATCGAGCAGCTTACCCGGTTCCAGCAGGACGCCCTGGCTGAGTGCTGGCCCTTTTCGTAGGCGAGTCCCAGAGGGGAACAACGCTTCTGCGAATCGGCCGATCCTGTCCGTCCGAAAAACTGGACATTCATTGGGCCAGCCATCAGAATGGGGCTGCGGTTCGGCCGCGAATTCCGTCAGCAGACTCCACCTTGCGAGGAGACAACCCATGAGCATTTCCCGACGCAATTTCCTCGCGGCCACGGCCGCCGTCAGCGCCGCCGCGCCCGCCCTTCACGGAGCGGAAAAGTCCAAGAAGTATCGGACCGTGCTTATTGGAACGGGTTGGTGGGGGATGAACATCCTGCGCACGGCCATCGAGGCCGGCGAGTCGGACGTGGTTGCCATGTGCGACGTGGATCAGAACCAGCTCGACAAGGCTCACGCCGAAGTCGAGCGGATGACGGGGACCACCCCCAAGAAGTACAAAGACTTCCGCGACCTTCTCTCCGAACAGAAGCCGGACATCGCCATCGTCGCCACTCCCGATCACTGGCATCCCTTGATCACGATTGCGGCCTGCGAGGCTGGCGCCCACGTCTACGTGGAGAAACCGATCTCCCACACGCTGCTGGAAGGCCGCGCCATGGTCAACGTGGCCCGGGCGGCCGATCGCGTGGTCCAGGTGGGCACCCATCGCCGGGTCTCGCCCCACAACATGTGGGCCATGAAGTTCATGAAAGAAGGCAACCTCGGCCAGATCGGGATGATCCGGGCTTTCGTCCATAGCGGAGGCGGGGTGGGCAAGCCCCGGGCTGAGGCGGAACCGCCTGCCGGGCTGGACTGGGATATGTGGTGCGGACCGGCCCCGTTGCGTCCCTTCAATCCGGCCATCCATCCCCGCGGATTTCGGCAGTTTCTCGACTATGCCAACGGCACGCTCGGGGATTGGGGAATCCACTGGATGGACCATATCACGTGGTGGACCGACGAACTTGCCCCAAAAGCCGTTTCCTCCTTCGGCGGGCGTCACATCTGCCGCGACAGCACGGATTCGCCCGACACGCAGGTCGTGCAGTTCGACTACGAGACGTTCACGGCCGTCTGGGAGCACCGCCGCTATGCGGCCAACAATGCCGAGAAGCACCCCCTGGGCATCTACTTCTACGGCACGGAAGGCACGATGCACATCGGCTGGCGCAACGATGGCGCCACGTTCTATCCCCGCTCGAGCAACCGAGCGCCCGTCAACGAGCCGCCCGTCCTTCACAAGCCCGACGATCAGAACATTCCCGAACTGTGGGCCGATTTCCTCTCCGCCATCAAGGAGAAGCGACGCAGCGTTTGCGATATCGAGATCGGGCACCGCTCGACGAGCCTGAGCCTGTTGGGCATGCTTTCGCTCAAACTCGGACGGAGCATCGCCTGGGACGGCGAGAAGGAAACCTGCCCCGGGGACGACGAGGCCAGCGCACTCCTTCGCCGCGAGTACCGCAAACCCTGGGTCTACCCAGAGGTCTGAACGGGGCGTCGAGCTTGGCTACGATTCCTTATCGGACGCCGCGTCGTCGGGCTGGTCGGATTTCGCTGCTTCCGGCGCCGGCTCGTCCGAGGAATCCGAGTCTTCCCACTCCTGCTCTTCGGTGGTGCCGGTTCGCTGGTGAACCCGAGCTTCCTGGGTGTCGGAACGCCGCTTGGCGATGATGCGGACGGCAAAGTTGCCTCCTCCCGCCAGAAGCAGGCCCGGCAAGCTGAAGTAGTAGATGATGTTGGCAACGCAGGCCGTGGCAACGACGGCGATCAATGCCGCCAGGAACCAACTGAAGATCACCCAGATGGCCCGGCCGATCTTCAGTTCCGCGTCTCCACGAGCCATGACCCGGTCAGCAAGGCCCGTGGCCACGACCGCAGCAAAACCGACGTAGGTTGTCGAAACCGGAAGCCCCTGTCCGCTGGCCAAGGCGATGACGCTCGCGCTGACCGCCATGATCACCGAGGCTCGCAGGGCATCGTAGTGGACCTTCTTGCCTCGCTCGGTGAGCGCCGGTTCAGGAGCCAGGGCGGCTCCTTTCGGACGCAGGCGAAGGAAGAACATGGCAATCCGCTGGCACCACATGGGCGCGTACAGGGCCACGCGGTCGAACTGGCTTCCCGTGTTGACCGCGGCGCGGGTCACGCGTTGCGCATTTCGCGTGAACATTCCGCCGACGATAATGACACCGCAGAGAAACAAGGCCCAGACGGGAATCGTGATTTGCGAGGCGTCCATGGTCGACTTGTCGGCATGTTGCCAGAGCCAGAACGCCGACAGACCAGGCGAGGCACAGTTGGCCAGATCATTTTGCCCGAAAGCAAAGGCCATGCAGATCATGCCCATCACGGCGGTCACGTGGAAAAGATACTTGGTTCCCCGCTCTCCGGTTACAACCAGGAGCAAGTGAACGATAAGAGTGCTGATGGCCCACAAGACAAGGAGAACAACCACCGCTCCGTATTGATCGATGGTCGCTTCCTTCAGCCTGACGATGAAATCGACGCTCTTAAGGCCCTTCAGGAGCATGAACCAGCCCAGCCAACTCAGCATCATCCCGGCCACCCAGGGCCCGTGCAGGAGAACGTTTTCCCGATCCTGGGAATCGTCCCGAATGGCCGCACGAAAGACTCGTTGTGCCAGAAAGCCCGCGATCCCGCTCATGATAATGGAAACGATGATCGCGGCGATGACCGTGCCCACCTTGTTCCAATGGACGATCTCCTGGGCTCCTCCCAGCCCCTGAGTCACAAAGGCAATGCCAAGCGACGCACCGACCAGTTCAAAAACAAGGCAAGCCGTCGTGCTCACGGGCATGCCGTAGGCCGAATAGGAATAAAGCAGCACGGTGTCGACGAGGTAGACGCTGATGTAGACGACAATGGCCTGTCGGATCGTGAGGAGTTCGGGGCTGAAGATTCCCTTTCGAGCGGTTTCCATGACGGGGGTGGCCGCCGAGGCCCCCAGAAGCACGGCCATGCCGGCAATCCAGACGGCCGTGCGACGGCGCAGAATACGGGAACCGAAAACGGCGTTGACGATGTTGGCGGCGTCGTTCCGCCCGACCTCCAGGCAGTCCCAAATGAGAAGCGCCAGTCCAATGAAGGCAACGATGGTGATGAAATCGCCGGCGAGGACCCCCGCCCAGGCATCGGTCAAAACACTGAGGAACTGATCCATGAAATCCGTCCGAGGAGGATGCGAAGCAAATAGCTCAATCAAGGTGGCTGGGGCCCCGGAGGAGCCAGGTATTTGGACGCGGTTAGGGCCATGTTAGCGGACCCATCATTGACCGAACAGGGGCAAGCTGGACTTTGGCCGTAAGTCGCATTGCGGCAACATGTTACGCCATGCCACACACGACTGAAATATTAGAGGCCGATTAGCAAGCTAGGGCCCCATTTCGTTTCCTGGCCAGAACGGGAGAGGAAATGTCACACTCTGGCCGCAGATTTCCAGAAAACGCCGCCAAGCCTTTCCTCAGCCCCCTCCAGCGAGTAATCTTGACTGCACACGCATCACATCGATCCGCCTTTTGCACTGGGAGACAACCGACCGTGACCCGAAACCGCATTCCCCAAACGTTTCTCGCCCTTTCGCTGTGGCTTGTTTCCGCCTCCCTCACACACGCTGCCGACCCCTGGGTTGTCTATCCGGGCGGGGAGGGGCCGGGTCAGGGAAAACACATCGTGCTCGTGGCCGGCGACGAGGAATATCGGTCGGAAGAGTCGATGCCCATGTTGGGGAAGATTCTCTCGGTGCATCATGGTTTCAAATGCACCGTCCTCTTCTCCATCAATCCCGATGATGGAACGATCGATCCGATCAACCAGAAGAACCTCCCCGGCCTGGAGAACCTGCAAACGGCCGACTTGATGATCATCGCCACCCGGTTCCGCGAATTGCCCGACGACCAGATGAAGTACGTCGACGAGTACGTGAATTCGGGCAAACCGATCATCGGGCTGCGGACGGCGACCCACGCCTTCAAATACAGCAAGGGCAACGAAAGCCAATTCAAGAAGTACCACTATGCCAGTTCCGAGTGGCCCGGCGGGTTCGGTCGGCAGGTTCTCGGCGACACCTGGATCAACCATCACGGGCACCACCGCTACGAGAGCACCCGGGGCGTGATCAACGAGTCCCAGAAAGACAATCCGATCCTGCGGGGTGTGAAAGACGTGTGGGGCCCGACGGACGTTTACGGGATCAAGAACCTCCCCGATTCGGCAACCGTGCTTCTCTACGGCCAGGTGCTTGAAGGCATGGAGCCGAGCGACAAGCCCGTCGAGGGACCAAAGAACGATCCCATGATGCCCCTGGCCTGGACGAAGACCTTCACGGGCACCTCCGGCAAACCGGCCCGGATCTTCTGCACGACGATGGGGGCCTCGGTGGATCTGGCCTGCGAGGATCTTCGCCGCCTGATCGTCAATGCGGCCTATTGGGGCGTCGGGCTGGAAGACAAGATCCCCGAAAAGGCCAACGTGGACACGGTTGGCCCTTACGAACCCACGTTCTACGGTTTCGGCAAGTTCAAGCCGGGCCTGAAGCCGGCCGATCTCGGCTTGTAGGCTTCTCTCGACTGAGAACCACCCCGAAGACCTTCGCTGTCAACCGACAATGGGGCTTCCTGTCCCCGTACTTGGAGGGAGTGTCCGGCGGCCGCAATCACCTATGATAGGGATAGAGGCCTGAGCCCGGCCGGACACTCATCGTTTCACCGCGAAGGACTCGCCATGGCTGTTCACGATTGGACACGAGTGACATCGGGGGTCTTCCATGATTTCCACACTCGTTGGATCGTGCATCTCACCGAGCAGTTGAACAACGGGCTCTTGCCTGGGAACTACTATGCCATGGCGGAGCAGTGGAGCGGTGGTTTTGTCGCGGACATACTGACGCTTCACCATCCAACCAATCAGGTTCCCTCGATTCCACCCGGCGTCGGCGGAGTGGCGGTTGCTGACGCGCCGCCCCAGGTCCGCCGCAAACGGACGCTCTCGCCAGGCGTCCGGCATTTGCGGCGCACCATGACCGTTCGCCATACAAGCGACCACCGCGTGGTCGCCTTGATCGAGATTGTTTCGCCGGCGAACAAGGATCGAGCAAGGCACGTGAGCGAATTCGCGGAGAAGGCGGAGGCCTTTCTGGAACATGGGGTCCATCTCCTGCTGGTTGATCTCATCCCGCCGGGGCCTCACGATCCGCTCGGCATGCACGGTGTGATCGGGGAACGCTTTGGGGACGAACCGCAGCCTCTCCCAGATGGAGAACCTCTGACGCTGGCCTCCTACGCCGCAGGCGACGGCATCGAGGTGTACCTGGAATACCTTGCGGTGGGAGACTTGCTGAAGGAGATGCCGCTGTTCTTTCATCCTGACCGTTACGTTCGCGTTCCCCTTGAGGCGACCTACATGGCCGCGTACAAGGCGATACCGCGGGTGTGGCAAAATGTCCTCGAAGGCGGGGAAACTTCCCCCTGAAGCGTCGACAGCGCCCCCCGGGCAGCCGCAAGCCATCAAAAGGATCACAATGACCTCTGAGCCCTCACAACCCCGCAGATGGATCCAATTCAGGCTGAGGACGCTCCTCCTGTTCATGCTCCTGGCCAGTGCCGGGGTGAGTTGCTTCTGCGCCTGGTGGCGGCCGGTAGCTGAGCGGCGCCAAGCGGCCCAGGACGTGCTCGACACAGCGTTTTGGATCAAAAAGGTCGGCGGTCGGGTTCAATGGCTAGAGAACCCAGGGGACGCTCCCGCGGGTGGCCCCGATCATTTTCCGCATCCGGTCCTCCACCTCAGTTGACAGTGCCGGAAAATGGTCGGGGTGGCTCTGCCACAAGAGGTCCCCCACGATCACCCGCCCCAGCAAATCTGCCACGCCGATCAACCGCATAGACCCGGTCATCGATCATCCGCCGACGCCTTGGCCCTGCTCGGCGAGCGGTGACCCAGCCCTCCCCTATCCGACGAGGTTTTGCAACGCGCCCCCCAGACGAGAAGGGGGCCGATCACTACCCACCCCTCCAGGAAAAAACGGCTCCAACTCGCCGGCTCTCAGACCTCGACCAGCCGCTGCTGGACGACGCTGACGATTCCCCGAGCGACTTGCTCCTTCGAACCGGCGATGGCCGCAACGACTTCTCCGCGGCGATCGATCACTTCGATCTCCGTGTCTTCGGCGTGGATGGCCTTGGGGCCGTTGAGCACGATCAGATCCGCGCTCTTTCGCTCCAGTTTCTGCAGGGCCCGCATCCGGTGGTCTTCCGTTTCCAGGGCGAAGGCCACGATCCACTGGTGCTCCTTGATGGCCCCGCAGAGAGCGACCACGTCGGGGGTCTCGACCAAGTGAAGCTTGAGCGATTCGCCGGTCTTGGCCAGTTTGTGGGAAGCAACGCGAATCGGCCGGTAGTCGCACGGGGCAGCCGCCCCGATCATTCCCGAGCACTCGGGAAAGAGATTCAGGCACGCCTCCAGCATGTCCTCCGTCGACGTGATGGGAACGACCTCGGCCTCCGGCGGATAGGTGACCTCGACGGGACCGCTCACGAGGACCACCTGATGGCCTGCCGCGAGGCATGCCTCGGCCAGGGCCTTGCCCATCCGCCCGCTGGAAGCGTTGGTCAGATAGCGCACCGGATCCAGGTACTGCCGTGTCGGACCGGAGGTGATGAGAATTCGGGCCATTGGGACAGAGGAGGTGGGAAACGTGGACCTCAATTCGCGGGACGTTGAAGCGTCTCTTCAATCCTTGCGTAGATCGTTTCGGGGGCCGCCATCCTCCCGGGCCCGCGGGCGCCGCAACTCAGGTATCCTTCTTCGGGATCGATCAGGATCAGGCCGTCTTCTCGAAGTTGCCGCACGTTCCGCTGAACGGCCGGTTTCTCCCACATGCGGCAGTTCATGGCGGGAGCCAGGAGAATCGGGCCGGCAAAGGAAAGCAGCGTGGTGGTAAGCAGATCGTCGGCAATGCCGGTCGCGGCCTTGGCGAGAAGGTTGGCCGTGGCGGGGGCCACGCACATCAATTCGGCCTGATCGGCCAATTCGATGTGGGGGTGGACGCTGGTGGCGAACATTTCAACGCCGACGGACCGGCCCGTGAGGGCCTCGAACGTCTTGGGGCCAACCAACTTGGTCGCAGAACGGGTCATGACCACGGTCACCCCGGCGCCGGCCTGGACGAGCCGGCTGACGAGCGAGGCCGTCTTGTAGGCGGCGATTCCGCCCGTCACGCCGATGACCAGTTCACGACCTTTCATCGATCCGGTGGCTCCACTCCGGTGGTCAGATGGCGTTGAGATCGAATTCGGGTGCGCCGCCGGCGCCCGCTTCGCCACCCGTCACGCGGAGGTTATTGTCCGTGTCCAGGTAGATCTTGTCCTGCATGATCTCCTGGATCACGATCTTCATTTTGTCCTCGGTCGGCAGATCGACCAATGCGGGCGAGCCCTGGTTGAGGGCCACCAGACGCTTCTGAATGAGCGTTGAGAGTTTGAAGCGGCCACCGCACTTGTGGATGACCTCCTCGTCTCGCAGTTCTTCCAACATTGCTTTTCAATCTCCACTCAAGGACGCATTTTTCAGTATGTCGCAGACCTCGCGGACCGCCCGGTCCAGGTCGTCGTTCACCACATAATGGTCGTAGTTGTCCGCCGCCGCAAGTTCTTCGCGCGCCTGACCCAGGCGGCGTTGAATGGCGTTTTCATCTTCGGTTTCCCGCCCGCGGAGCCGGCGTTCCAATTCCTCGTGCGATTCGGGGCCGATGAAGATGCTGATCGCCTCCGGGAGTTTCTCCGCAACCGCCAACGCCCCTTTCACATCGATCTCGAGGATAACCCAGGCCCCCTGGTCCAATCGCGGGCCGACCTCGCTGGCAAGCGTTCCGTACCAGTGGCCTTTTCCGAAAACCTCGAAACACTCCAGGAATTCGCCACGCTCTTTCCTCGCGGAAAAATCGGCCTCGGAGAGGAAGTGGTAGTCCACGCCATCCCGTTCCCCGGGGCGAGGCGAACGCGTTGTGGCCGACACGCTCATGGTCAACGGAATGTCACTCTCCGCCAGGACCCGCGCCAGGAGCGTCGACTTCCCGACCCCCGACGGTCCGGACACGATAACCAGCTTACCGCGAGAGATATCCGCCATCGTCACTCGACGTTTTGAATCATTTCCCGTATACGTTCAACCGCCGCCTTGATCTCGATCACGTGCCGTGCGATTTCCACGTCGTTTGCCTTCGAGCCGATCGTGTTGCCCTCGCGCACCATCTCCTGGCTGAGGAAATCGAGTTTCCGCCCCGACGGTTCCGCTGAATCCATGATCTCCCGAAATTGGACGAGATGGCTCCGCATCCGAACGATCTCTTCGGAGATGTCGCTTCGATCGGCGAACAGGCTTACCTCCTTGAGGATGTCAGCCGGCTCGAGAGTGGCATTCAACTCGGCAAGGACCTTGCCGATCCGATCGTTGAGGCGAGTTCGATAGGCGTCAACGACCAGGGGAGCCCGCTTCTCGACCTCATCCAACGCAGCGGCGATGGCGTCGAGATTCGCGGTCAGATCGGCAGCCATCGCACGTCCCTCGCCCTGGCGCATGGTGTCGAGTCCGTCGAGGGCTCGGATCAGGGTGGAACGGATGGTAGGCCAGTCCTGGTTCACGTCCTCCGCACGGCGGGTTGTCTCGGTGACGACTCCCGGCATGAGCAACAATTGCTGAGGATCGATCGGCTGGTGGTTTCCCCAGGCCTCCTGGATTCGCTTCAATTGGCTGCGATACCCGTCCAGCACCTCTTCGTTGAGGCGGTAGTCTTCCGCCGAGGCAGCACGCTCGACTCGAATGTTGAGTTGAATGGTCCCCCGGCGAATGCGTTCGCGCACGAGGGCCTCAATCATCGGTTCCAGCGGGCCATACCCGTCGCTGGATCGAATCGACAGTTTCAGGTAACGGCTGTTGATGCAGCGCACCTCGACCGTGACCGCCAGACGATCCTCTTGGGTCTGGGATTCCCCGTACCCGGTCATGCTCAGCAACACGGATAGGGCACTCCTTGGGGTTCGATTAGATCTATCTCGCAGCGCCGGGTCACTCGGACTCGCCCGCGGGAGCCGCATCGCTTGCGCCACTTGCCGGTGCGGCCGCGTCGGAACCCGCATCGGGGCCCGCGGTGGCGCCGGGCGTTACGGCCGGCGATGACAGGTCCACTCGGGTCTCCGGGTTCTTCATCGTTGCCACGGCTACCATGCAGAGAAAAATCCAGAAGGTTGCCACGCCAATGGTGATCTTGGTGAACATGTCGCCGGCCTTAGTGCCGAACGCGCTCTGTCCGCCCATGCCGCCAAGGGCCCCCGCCAGTCCACCGCCTTTTCCACGTTGGACCAAGACCAGCAGGATCATAATCACTGCGGTCAGCAACATGCCGACCATCATCAAGGTATTCCACATGGGTCGAGGGTCCTTCTATTTCTTCGCCCCGGCGATGATACCGACGAAAGGTTCGACTTTGAGGCTTGCCCCACCGACCAGGGCCCCGTCGATATTGGGCTGGGCCAGCAGTTCCGCCGCGTTGTCGGGCTTCACACTTCCGCCGTACTGAATCCTTACAGTTTCCGCAACTTCCTTATTGTAGCGATCTTCCATCAATTTGCGAAGGCCGAGATGGACCTCTTCTGCCTGCGCCGGCGTGGCCACTTCGCCCGTGCCAATCGCCCAAACGGGCTCGTAGGCGATGACGGTCTGCTTCATCTGATCGGGCGTGAGCCCCGAAATGGAACCGTCGAACTGGCGTCGGATCACGTCCATCGTCTTGTCCGCCTTCCGCTCGGCGAGAAGTTCGCCCACGCAGACGATCGGAATCAGGCCCGCCGCCAAGGCGGCGTGGACCTTGAGATTCACGGCCTCGCTCGACTCGCCCAGGATGTTGCGACGCTCGCTATGGCCAAGGATCACGTACTGGCAGCCCACGTCCTTGAGCATGGCGGCGCTCAGTTCGCCGGTGAAGGCGCCACCGGACTCGTGATACATGTTCTGGGCTCCCACCCCCACCTTCGAGCCCGCGGCCGCCTCGGCCACTGCCTGAAGGTAAACACTCGGCGGGCACACGGCCACGTCCACATCTTCCTCGCTCGCGGTCGCCTCGACGAGTCCCTTCACCAGCGCCACCGACGAGGCCAAGTCAAGGTTCATTTTCCAGTTACCGGCAATGAAAGGGCGTCGCATCGCGATGGTACTCCTGTCGTTTCAGATCGTAGGCGCGTGGAAGAAGGTCTGGCCAAGGCGCGAGAATCGCGGGCGTGCCGAATGAACCAGGTATCGGCTTCCCAACTCGCACCCGTTGAGCCCCATCATTCGGGGCCCCTGCCGCCGACCACATGATTCGCGCCAACCGGGTCGGACCAAACGGGATATCGTCGCTCAAAAACCGCGTGAACACAAGGGGGGCCTATCCGAATGGCATACCATTCGGGGGGCCAGGCAAGCCTGGATCATCCATGGGTGGCACGTTCCAGAGCGAAGCGATGGACGTGGTGATTTGACCGTCCACGCCCATCACTTCGTTCTGATCGTGCCACCCGTTCACGCTATAGCCCCTTTGAGGGGACTGCCCATAACTTGTTAGCCCGCAACACACTGTGGCTGGCAGGCGACGCTTCATGAATGATCGGGCTCAGCCCACCAGGCGAGCGTGCTCTGCGCCACGCTGGCGGGACGTTGAAACCCGCCAACCCGACCTCTATAGTGGCAAGGTCTGGCCTTTGAACGAACCTTGAGGACCCCGAGCCATGCCCAAACGAGCACTCTGCCTGGCCACCGCGATCTTTCTTCTCCTGGGGTACACCGCCCTGGCATCGGAACGTCCGAATATCGTCATCATCCTTTGTGACGACATGGGTTACAGCGATATCGGCTGCTTTGGCGGCGAGATTGCCACCCCGAACCTCGACCGGCTCGCTCAGGGGGGGCTCCGGTTTACTCGCTTCTACAATGCAGGCCGTTGCTGCCCCACCCGAGCTTCCCTCATGACGGGGCTCCACCCGCACCAGGCCGGTATGGGCCGGATGGTCTCGGGTGCGCCCAACCCCAAGAAAAACGGCCCCTACCAGGGCTATTTGAACAACGAATGTGTCACCATTGCCGAGGTCCTTCGTACGGCCGGTTACTCGACTTACATGGCCGGCAAGTGGCACGTGGGCGAATTCCGCCCCGTTTGGCCCGTCGATCGAGGCTTCGATCATTACTATGGGCTGATTTCCGGCGGGATGAACTACTTCAACATCAATCTCACGAAGAACAAGAACGTCTACCGTCATTTCGCCATCGATGGTGAGGAGTACCGCCCTCCGACCGACGGTTTCTACACGACCGACGCCTTCACGGACCACGCCCTGCAGATGCTGCAGAATCATCCGTCTGACCGTCCTTTTTTCCTCTACCTGGCCTTCAATGCGCCCCACTGGCCACTCCATGCGCCGGACGACGTGATTGCCAAATACGTGGGAAAATACATAGGCGGCTGGCCGGAACTGCGTCAGAAACGCTTCGCCCGAATGGTGGAGATGGGCCTCATTCCCGAAACCTGGAAGCTCTCTCCCCAAGATCCCGACGCGACCGACTGGGACAGCCTCAGCGACGAGAAGAAGCAGGAAATGGACCGGAAGATGGCCGTCTACGCGGCCATGGTCGATCGAGCCGACCAGAACATCGGACGCCTCGTCACACACCTGGAAGGCCAAGGCAAACTCGACAACACGCTTCTATTCTTTCTGTCTGACAACGGGGCCTGCCATGAGGGCGGCACCCTCGGCGGCAATTTCCGCCCGGACCTGACCGGTCCGATTGGCACGGAGAATTCCTATCGCACCTACGGGCTCTCCTGGTCAAACGCCTCGAACACGCCTTTCCGCCGTCACAAGCACTGGATTCACGAAGGCGGAATCGCGACCCCCCTCCTGGTCCATTGGCCCGCGAAAATCAAGGCCCGGGGTGAATTGAGGCACCAGGTGGGGCACATCATCGACCTGATGGCCACGTGCGTCGATGTGGCAGGAGCCGAGTATCCAACGACCTTCCAGGAACACAAGATCCAGCCCATGGAAGGAATC
The DNA here is from genome assembly GCA_963674575.2 of Thermoguttaceae bacterium. GTDB lineage: Bacteria > Planctomycetota > Planctomycetia > Pirellulales > Thermoguttaceae > JAAYAY01. The sequence continues at coordinate 1,192,713 of CAXXQT010000002.1, read as the reverse complement.
TCGTTGCGTCCCTTCTTCGAGAACGACCAAACGACCCCGCGGACCCTCTGCTGGGAACACTACGAGAACCGGGGAATCCGCGACGGGAAGTGGAAACTCGTCGCCATCAAGGGAGGGGCTTGGGAACTCTACGACATGGACTGCGATCCGACGGAATTGAACGATCTCGTGGAGGCTGAGCCCGAGGTCGCCGAACAACTGGCCGCGAAGTGGGCTCAATGGGCGGAGCGAGTCGGTGTCGAAAAAGTCGAACGGCTCGCCCGCCTGACCCCGTAGCGGTGGCATCCCTGCCGCCGTCGCCTGTTGGAGTCCAGCCTTCAGGCTGCCTTCTACACGCTGAAGCGTGGACCCCAACCGTCCGCCACCTCAACTTTGAATTCAGACAAAGCAGCAGCGTCCCACCAGGAGAATCTGATGAGCAATGTCTCCCATCCCGGCAAACAGTTTCTCGCGATCCTTGCTCTTGTCTGCATGAGCCTCCAGGGAACGTCCCTTTTGCGGGCAGAAGAGACTGCGACGCCGCAACGGCCGAACCTGGTCTTCGTTTTCGCCGACCAGATGCGAGGTTCCGCCATGGGCTTCCTCGGCGAAGAACCGGTGCTGACTCCCAACCTGGACCGGTTGGCCGAGCAATCGATTGTCTTCACGGAAGCGGCCAGCAACTATCCCGTGTGCAGTCCCTTTCGGGCCATGTTGATGACCGGCCAGTATTCCCACCGCAACGGCGTGATCGGCAACTGTCTCAATCGCACGGCGCCTTACGGAGTGGAACTCAAGAAGGAAAGTCGCTGCTGGTCCGACGTGCTGGCCGACAACGGCTACTGGCTGGGTTACATCGGCAAGTGGCACCTGGAAGCGCCCCACGAACCGTACATCGACTGCGCCAACAATCGGGGCCAGGCCAAATGGAACGAGTGGACGCCCCCGGACCGACGCCACGGGTTCAGCTACTGGTACGGCTACAATACCTACGACTGGCATATGCGACCTCTGTACTGGTCCACCGACGCAGCACGCGACGCGTTTCATTATGTGGACCAATGGGGCCCCGAACACGAAGCGGATCTGGCAATCGAGTTCCTGAAGGATCGCTCGGGTGAGCGTCGCAATCCGGAGAAGCCTTTTGCGCTGGTCGTTTCGATGAATCCTCCGCATACCCCCTACAGCGAGCATCCGGCTCGCTACCTGGAACCTTATGCGAAGATGAGCGACGAAGAGCTTTGCAGCCGCCCCAATATCCCCCCGGCTGATACCCGTTGGGGGAAGCACTATCGGCAACAGATCCGTCACTACTACGCCATGATCACCGGTGTTGATGAACAGGTGGGACGGATTGTCGATGCGTTGGATGAATCGGGCGTGGCCGACAACACGCTGTTCATCTTTACCGCCGACCACGGCAACTGCCTGGGAATCCACAATCACAACACGAAAAACGTTCCGGAAGAAGAGTCGATGCGGATTCCGCTGATGATGCGATTCCCGGGCAAGCTGAAGCCGGGGCGCGACAACCTGCTGATTTCCGCTCCCGATCTCTACCCAACCATGCTGGGGCTTCTGGGATTGGGCCGCCAGGTTCCGAAGTCGGTGGACGGCACGGATTTCGCCTCGCAATTACTGCGTGGCGAGGGCTCCCGGCCCACGAGCCAGCTTTACCTCTACATTCCGGTCGAAACGCCCTCCAAAGGACGCCGGGGAGTGCGCACCGAACGCTACACGTTGATTCTCAACCGCATGCCCAATCAGGAGCCGAGCGTCATTCTCTACGACCGAAAGACCGATCCCTACCAGTTGGAGAATGTCGCCGAGCAGAAGCCCGAGGTTGTCAAGCGGCTGACACGAGAAGAATTGCAGCCGTGGCTGGAGCGAACAGGGACATTGTGGGAATAAGCCAGCGACGGGGGCGTCCCCTGTTTCAGAAGGGGGTCTTTCGTGCGTCAGGACAGGCAGTCCCTGTAATCGTTCCAACCGGCTCGTTAGGAATACACGCAAATCCAAGCACCTGTGCCCTTTCAATTGCGCCGCAACCTATGCTTGCGTACCTTGGGGGAAGAAAATCCTCCGTGTATCGCTCCCCCTGCAAGATGGTCGCGCGGCGAGGTCCAACCTCCCGAACGGAGAGGTGGTTCACGAGGCCTGCCGCCATGCGAGTTTGCCAGAACACACAGCGATAAGAAGTGGCAGGGATCATGCGAGTCAAACCACGTTGCGTTCCTCCGTGGACCATCGGGGTCCGTCTGCTTTCCCTGGGCCTGACCGTGGCTTTCCTGGCTGCGATGCTCTTGGCCGGCCCGAATGCTCCCGGGACTGCTGCAGACCGTTCGTTCGCTGAAATGGGAGGCCCCGAACTGCTCCTGGCCCTGGTCGTTGCTTCGGGCGTCGGTTGGATTCTGCGAAAGAAGGGGAGCGAATGGCTCGAGCGAGCAATCGCAAACTCCTCGGAAACTCACCGAGTGTCCTCTGGCAACGCAGAAGCCCACGGCATCGGAGTTGAAGTTCCGCCCCAAGGGCGGTTCTACCGTGTGGGCGGATTGGATGTGTCCGAGCACGAGGCGGAATCTGCTTCACGCAAACCAACCGCGTCGGTCGCGAACGGCCACATCAGGTCGCTGTAGAAGCGATGCCCGGCTTGCCCCCAGCGATGGGCAAAATGGTCGGGGCAACCGGCTGCCGTGTAGATCGTCTGAACCGTGGCGGCGCCTTCTTCCACGGCCTCCTTGGTGAATAGCTTGTCCTGCCGACCGTTGACCGCCAGAAGATAACGCGGGGCGATCAGGCCGGCCACACCGGTCAGGCCTCCAAAGTCCATCAGGCCCGGCACCATGTTGCAGTCGCAATGAAACAGGTAGCCGTCGTCGCGCGTGGTCGGCGCGAAGGAGCAACTCGGCACGGCCACCTGGATGCGCTGGTCGCACGCCGCGCTGAAAATCGTGATCATCCCGCCACCGGAATTGCCCATCATCAGAATTCGCGTTGGATCAACTTCCGGAAGGGTGGTGGCCCAGTCCGTAAGACGCTCCATGTCCCAAACCCGTTCGCCCGTCGCCGTCCGACCCGCGATCAAACAGTGCATCACGTGGCTGCGGCACGGGCGACTGCCGTGTCGGCCCCGGAGATCGGGAACGCCGTCCACCGAGATCCCACGGACTGCCGGGGCGATGGCGACGAACCCAAGCCGGACGGCCTGGACGGCCACGTCGCGATCCTCGACCAGCGACTTCTTGCGATGCGCCTCGTTCGCGTAGACACCGGCCGTCGTGTCGAGGCCACGCGAATCGTGCCCGTGCGGAAACAGGCCAAGCGGAAATGGCCCCGTGCCCTTGGGCCGGAGAAGCCAGAAAGGAATTCGCACGTCCGGTTCCGTCTCGATCACGCCCTTCTGCCGGGTGAACGTGCCAAGATCTTCCGCGGCCTCCAGTTCCACGCTTGGGCGATGATCCCCCACCGAAGCCACAATCCTGTCCAGACCGAGACGATCCCGCAGCGCGGTGCGGGCCTCCTTCTGCCAATTCGAGAATCCTCCCGGGTAGTCCTCGCGATAGGCGAGAAAGAAAGTGCCCTTGTCGTAGAGGCGTTTCAAATACCTGGCGACCGGTGCAGGATAGGTTTCTTCGGCAGGCTCTTCCGCCACGGCGCAACAGCACCAGACCCCGAAAACGACGCAGGCCAGAGCAATTGCCACCGCATGAGTGTTTGGTAATCCGGATCGGGCTTGAGAATGCATCTTGGCACCGGGGCATGTGTGTGTCATGATTTTGGATAACTTGCCCTGACGGGCGGGACATAGAGGCCTACTGTAAAGGCTCCTGCGCCCAGGTGCAACAAGCCTGCGAGCCTCGCCATCAGACGATGACCAGGGAGGTGCAACGTGCCGAACGTTCTCGTCGTGGATGATTCCGCTGTCGACCGCGCCCTGGTTCGCGGTCTGATCGCCCGTGACGACGCGATCACGATCTCGGCCGCGTCAAACGGCGTCGAGGCGCTCCAGCAAATGGAGCAGGCCGCCCCCGATCTCGTCGTTACCGACCTTGTCATGCCCGAGTTGGACGGTTTGAAAGTGGTCGAGGAGGTCAAGCGACGCTGGCCGGCCGTTCCCGTCGTTCTCATGACGTCGCGAGGCAACGAGGAGATCGCTTCGGAGGCCCTCAAGCGAGGCGCGGCGGGCTATGTCTCCAAGGCCCGGCTTGAAAAGGACCTCGGCCATACCGTCCACAATCTCCTGAACATTGCCGCCAGTCGCGCCGACTTTGGCCACGTGATGGGAAGCATGACGAATGTGGAATTCTCCCTGGTCATGGACAACGACTGGAAGCGGGTTAACACGTTCGTCAAGTTCTTCCAGGACGGTGTGGGCCACATGGGGCTGTTTGACCAGACGGACCGGACCCGCCTGGGCGTGGCCCTCACCGAGGCGCTCCTCAACGCCATTTTCCACGGGAACCTGGGCGTGAGTTCTGAACTTCGCGAAGAGGGCCTGGGCGTCTTTTTCGACCAAGTCAAACAGCGATCCCACGAGGAGCCCTACTCTGGCCGCCACGTCTTCCTCGAGGCGAACTGGACTCCCGAACTCTGCCAGTTCGTGATCCGCGACGAGGGCGAAGGCTTCGACGTGGCATCGCTTCCCGATCCCACCGACCCCGAAAACCTGGTTCGAGCCAGCGGCCGCGGCGTGATGCTCATGCAGATGTTCATGAGCGAAGTCCACTACAATGACGTCGGAAACGAGGTGCGGATGGTCAAACGCAACCAAGAGCCCGAAGCGGGGTGAACCCGCAAACCAACGTCCGCAAACATGCACGCACCAAGTGTAGAAGTACCAAACCATGACTCTAAACCACTTGCGCCCGCTGGCCGCTCTTTTGCCGTCGTTGCTGGTCCTCGCGACGGGCTCGATCGCCTCGGCCAAGGACACACGTCCCAATTTCCTCGTGGTCGTAACCGACGATCAGCGGCCCGACACGATCGCGGCCTTGGGCAACCCGGTGATTCGAACGCCCAACCTGGACCGGCTCGTTCACGAGGGACTTGCCTTCACGCGTGCGATCGCTCCCGACCCGATTTGCACGCCGAGCCGGGCCGAAATCCTCACCGGCTGCAGCGAATTTGCCAACGGTGTCAGCGCCGAGGGAGGCTGGCGATTTCGCGACGGGCTGACATTCTGGGGCGACGCCATGCGCCGCGGCGGTTATCACCCCTGGTACGTGGGCAAGTGGATGAACGAGGGGCGTCCGATCGGGCGCGGCTATGATGAGACCTTGGGGCTGTTCGCCGGCGGGGGAATGAAATGGTGGAAGGAAACGGTCGACTACCACGGTCGCCCCGTAACAGGGTATCGAGGATGGGTCTTTCAGAAGGATGACGGGACGAAACTGCCCGAACTGGGCGTCGGACTCACCAAGGAGATCAGCGTCCGCTTTGCCGATGCTGCCATCGAGTTCATCCGCCGCGGGGCCAAGTCGGAAAAGCCCTTCTTCCTCCACGTGAACTTCACCGCCCCCCACGATCCCCTGCTCATGCCCCCCGGCTACCAGGGAAGATACGACCCGGACACGATCCCCCTGCCTGAAAATTTCCTCCCCCGCCACCCCTTCGATCACGGCAACCTCGAAGGCCGCGACGAGCGACTGCTCCCCTTCCCACGCACGCCCGAGGACGTTCGGACCGATCTGGCGGTCTACTATGCTGTCATTTCCCATGCGGACGAACAACTTGGACGGATCCTCGACGCGCTGCGTGAAACCGGCCAGGCCGAGCGGACCTACGTGTTCTTCACGAGCGACCACGGACTGGCCGTCGGCAGTCACGGCCTGCGGGGCAAGCAAAATATGTACGAACACACGGTGGGCGTCCCCTTCCTGGTCTCGGGCCCGGGAATTCCGGCGGGAGAACTCCGAGAAACGCCCTGCTACCTCCGCGACATGTTCCCCACCGTCTGCGACCTGGCCGGGATTGCCGTGCCTGCGACCGTGCAGGGCCGAAGCCTCGTGCCCGCCATTCGCGATCCCCACGTACGCGTTTACGATCAGGTCTTCGGCCATTTCCGCGACGTGCAGCGGATGATCCGCACGGAAAAATGGAAACTCATCCACTACCCGAAGATCGGACGATACCAACTCTTTGACATGGAAAACGATCCATCGGAAACAGAAAACCTCTTCGGGCGGCCCTGTCACGCAACGGTCGTGGCCGACCTGCGGATCAAGCTGGAGAACTGGCAGAAGGAGGTGGGCGATCCGCTCGTCGCGGAAGTTCCCTGAGGGACGCCTCAAGAACAACTCCCGGATCCCGCTGTGAATGACAGGCAGATTTGGCAGCATATGCAGGCGGCGTGGAATTGACGGGAACAGGAGTCAACGGAGAAAGCAGAGGTGATTTCTCTGTTTCCTCAGTCCTCTCTGTTTCGTAAACGCATTGGGACAAAGTGGTCATTTGACACACGCAGTTTCGCCGTGAAGGCCCATCCCATTCTCCCCGTTACGACTATTTCACTTCACTACCGAATGAAACTAATTGACTCACGCGGGGTTTGAGAGGAAGGACAACCACAGAGGGCACGGAGAACACAGAGAAAAATCTAGAGACGCTTGATTCCACCCTTGAGGATTGATCATCAACTTCCGCTGCCTGAAACTGGGCAATGGGATTTGCGGGTTAATCCCACGGGGAGCCAATTTGGAGTAGTCAATCGTGGGAGGAGACGGAGAGAACAGAGTCTCTCTGCTCTGCGCCCTCCGTTGACTCCTGTTCACTGAAGCCCCCTACGCTTGAAATGTCGCAGTCATTTTGAAGGGCCCGAAAGGGCATTGACCAAACACGCCCCCATCCAGCAAGTTCATACCGGACGCAGGAGCACACCGTGAGCGAGACGCACGAAACCAACCAATCCTTCTATGATCGCATCAGCCATGCCTACGATTTTCTGGCCGATGCCAACGAGCACAAGGCCCGCGAGACGGGCGAGCGGAGTCTGAATCTACAACCTGGCGAGCGAGCACTGGAGATCGGTTACGGAACGGGCAACAGCGTCGTCAATCTCGCGAAGCTGGTTGGGCCCGAGGGCGAAGTGTGCGGCCTCGACGTATCGCCCGGCATGAAGAGCGTGGCCGAGAAGAAACTGGCCGAGGCGGGGCTCAGCAACAACGTTCATCTCTCGGTCGGCGACGCACGGAGCCTGCCCTACGACGACGGGAGTTTTGACGCCGTCTTCATGAGCCTTACCCTGGAGCTCTTTCCCCTCGACGAAATTCCCAACGTTCTGGCCGAAATCCGCCGGGTTCTGCGTGCGGGCGGCAGGTTCGGCGCCGTCTCGATGGCCACCGTCATGGAAGGGGAAACGGCGAGCGCGTTGGAGAAGACCTACATCTGGATGCACCGCCACTTTCCCCATATCGTGGACTGCCAGCCCATCGACGTCGTGGGGCTGGTCCGGGAGGCCGGCTTCGAAGTCCAGACCGTGGAGGAGATGGCCATCTGGACAATGCCTGTGCGGGCCGTCGTGGGGATCAAGCCTTCGTGACGTCCCCGTCGCCGATGGCATGGGCAGAAATCAGTGATGTCCCCTTTTTTCGGCTACTTCTTCTCCACCACAAACCTCGCATCCAGCCAGTCGGCATGATCCTGGACGTCGGCCCGATCGGCAAAGTCCACGACCAGATCGAGCCGCTGGGCGCCCTGAACGTCGACGGAAACAGGGATCGGCTTGGCCAGGCCGCGTATCGTCGGGCTCACGTACTTCTGGGCCCCGTCCACAAAAACGCGAAATCGCACACTCCCCATCCCGTCGGTGATGTCATCAATGGCGATCTCGGCTTGAAAGGTCTCGGCGCCGGAGGGCGGAGCGTAGCTGATCCGGGCTGCCGTGTGCATCCCCAGCCCCTTCAGATACAGGCGGCCGGCGGATCGCAGCAGGCCGCCCTCGACGTTTCGATCCCGGCGGTAATCCCATGTCCGCTGCAGGTAGGGCACGTGACGATAGCCGGCGGGAGTCAGGTCGGAAAGGTAGACGATTCGGGGCGACGCCGGACGCAGAAACACGAGTTGGTCTGTTTGCGTCTTGCACGAAAGCCCCCCGGCCAAGGTCAACGTGGCCGATTCCCCGTCGATCGCCAGCTTCTTCACTTCCAGGCGGCTGCCGTCCTTCAAGCCGACGACCGCCGAGGAACTTGAGGCGGACGCCGGCGCTGGTGGTAAGGTGAGCACGGCAATCCGATCGAGTTGCAACTCGACGAGCCCGACCGCCGTTCGCAACGACAACGCTCGATCGTCGAACTGGACCAGTTTTCCACGAATTCGATCGCCGTTCAGGAGCACCACCCGCGAACTGTCTTCTTCGTTGCGGACGGCGTTGTCGAGCATTTGGTCTCGTTCGAGCTGCGAGGGAGGCAGGCTCAACACGACGGCCGCCACCTGCTCGCGAGCAGTCCGAACCATTCCCAGGGGCTCCGAGTCGAGAATCAACTCGGATTCCGTGGCTTCGAGGATCCCGGCCACGAGGAGCGTTCCGTCACGGAGCAGGAACAAGGGGCCGCGATCCGGTTCCACGCAGGCTCCCCATCGACCCAAGTCGGCGACGTCAAGCTCCTTTCGCCCGCCGTCCGTTTCAAACGCGACTGATCCTCCCAGGTTCCCCGCGACAAGCGTACCGCCGAACGGTTCTCCGTCGACGGGCACCACGATGGGCAGATCCGCCACGGCAACGGTTGCCGAGAAGTACAGAAGCAAGAGACCGAGGCCGCCGGAGGTGTGGAATGTCATGTCGTTTTCAGAGCGTAGTCAACGCTGCAGGATCGGCAGGTAGTTGTTGGGAACTTGGAGGATGATGCAGCTCATGGCGGTGGCGTACTCGGGCGAGATGGGCGACATCCACGCCCCGTCGGTCCTCTGGCGGCTCACCAGTTCGTCGCGAATGGCCGGATACCACTTCTGCCAGGCGTCGCCCCCCTGACGCCACATGGCCTGGACCGCATAGTAATGGCCGTAGAAGTAATAGCTCCCGGCCGCGTCGGCTCGCCCTTCTCCGGGGATGAAACGCAGCAGATAGTCGATTCCTTTGCCCAGTTCGTCCCCCTCATAGACGCCCGCACTGTGCAGCGCCACGACCCCGGCCGCCGATCGGGCGAATCCGCTCTCGCCGCCGCTTACCATATACATGAAACCGCCGTCCGGATTCTGGCTCCGACGCACGTAGTCGATGCAACGATCGATCGTTTCGCGAGGGACCTCGATGCCGGCGTTCCGGGCGGCGCGAAGGGCCATCACCTGGCAGATCGTCACGCTGATATCCGCGTCCAGACGGAGGGGTTGATAGCGCCAGCCGCCCTGGTCGTTCTGGGTGTTGACGATCAGATCGATGGCCCTGGACAGCTTCTCGCGAACCTCGTCCGAGGGCGACATGCCGTAGCACTCAGCAAGAAAGAGCGTGGCGAAGCCGTGCCCGTACATGGGCCCGTGGCTTTCCGCCCCGGGGGCGGTGATGAAGCCGCTTTCCTGGGTATGGGCCAGGATGTATTGGACACAGCGGGTCACATTCTCACCGTAGGGCCCTCGGTTCGGCGTGCTGCCGCCGGCCATGAAGGCGAGACCGGCGAGCCCGCAAATGGCCACGTTTCCTCGATATCCCCCCGACGCATAGGAGCCGTCGTCGTGCTGTGCCGCGGCCAGGTAGGTGAGTCCCCGGTCGATTGCCTGATCGGTAGCCGCCGTGATCAACTTGCCCGCGTCGGCTTCCACGCGAAGGTCCTGCCCGAATATCGGTGCGAGGTTCGTCGTTAGCACGAGAGCTATGCCCAAGACGGTGGCCAACACGGCTGTTTTCCGCGAGCCGGAGATCTCCACGGAATTTCGGGGATAGGTTCTACGCGTCCTCATCGCGGCTCCTTCCGGCCCTCGGCAAGGCGTCGGTAGTACTGTTCGATCAGTTCCGCGTACTTCGGAAGAAACTCCTCGACGGAAGACTGCAGCATCTGCTGTCGTTCCTTCTCCGGCAACTCGCCCCAAACCTGCTTGATCACGGCCATCATCTCGGCCATATCGGGCGCTGCGCCGTCCGCCTTGCCTGGCTTGGCGTTGCTGGTCGTGGCCGGTTTGGGTTTGGCGCTGCCTTCCTTCGGTTGCGAGGGCTTGGGCTGGTCCGTCGGCTTGCGTTGGGCAACGCTCTGGCACTGGCTGGAGCACGACTGGCATTTCTTCTTGGCCCGCTTGAGCAGGGCGTCGAGGTCGGTAATGATGTCGTCCTGGATGTCCTGCGTCTGCTTTCCCGACCTGTTCTCGTCGATGAGCCCTTCGACCAGACGCATGCTCCGGGCAATCCCGAGCAGAGGATTCCGCGCCTCGTCGACCGCGGATTGCCCCAACTCCTTCTCGAGAAGATCGTTCCACGCTTCAATCCGCCGTGCGGAGAGCGGATCGTTCTTGGCGGCCTCCTTCTTCTCTGGGCCGGTTGGGTCCTCTCCAAAAAGCTCCTTCTCCACCCCGGGATCCACCGAGCCCTGGCCGAGATCCCCGAAAAGGGCATCGTCGAGGGAAGGCGGAGCCACTTGCTGGTTCTGTGCTACTGCCAGCCGATCGCTTCCCAGCAGCATCAGGCCGAGAACCGCCGCTGCAATCCCGAACCTGTTGACCAAATACGTCGTCATGGCACATTCTCCCTGTCCAGATCCAAACCGTCCGGTCCAAGGGTGGGAAGCCGGTCCGGATTGTCTTCGGGATCTCCCATTTCCTGCATCAGGCCGAGGAGGAGGTCGGCCAGATGGCCTTGTTCGCGGCTCAGCCGGGCATATTCCTGCCGCGCCGCTTCGGGCAGCGCGTCTCCGGTTCCGTACTGGGCTTCCAACGCTTTCGTTTGGGCATTGATCCCGATCTGCATCAACTTGAGCAGTTTGAGTTCCGCCATCGCTTTCAGGGCGTCGCCAGGCGCTTTGGGCCCCTTCTGGCCTTCACCACCCTCCCCCTGATTGCCGCCCTGACCGTCCTCCGACTCGTTCTCCTCCGGCTCCTCGGGCTGCAGAGCCTCGATGATCTGGTCAAGCCGGGCAATTGCCGAACTTTGAACCTGCTGCGTCGGTGAGCCGGTCTGTTGTTGGACGAGCAGGTCGCGAGCCGCCCCCATGTCGTCGGCCGTCTGGCCCAATACAAGCTGGAAGACGGCTGCGGCCGCCAGGTCGTCGCGGGTTCGCTGGATCTCGTCCAGCAGCAGGGCCTGCTCCCGGGCAAGCCCGGTAAGGGTGGCACGCTGAGCGTCGCTGAGGCCCGAATTTTCCGCCTGGAGGCGATCGAGCCGCTGGGTCCCTTCCAGGGCCGACTCCTGGCGGCGGCGCAGGGCCTTCAAGCCGTCTTCAAGCTGGGCCAATTGCTCGAAGGCAAGCTCCGCCTCGGCCTGGCGCCGCCGGTCGGCAAGCTGTTTCTGCGCCTCTTCGAGCTTCTTGCGAGCCTCGTCGGCCTTCTTCGCGGCGTCGTCGCCCTTACCCTGGCCGGACGACTCGCCGGCCTCCTTCATGTTCTGCTCGGCGTCCTGAGTCGTTTTCGCCACCTCGTTGGCCGACAGTCGTTCCAGTTGCCGCGACGTCTGTTCCGCTTCCTTCCGGATCTCCTCCTGGGCCGCTCGGAGCTGTTCGAGTCGACGTCGCCTCGCTTCGGCGTCTTCGCCCTTGGCGGCCTCGGCCATCTGGCCCTGCAACTCGCCCTGTCGTTGAGCCAGGGCGTCAAGTTGCTCTTCCGCTTGTCGGAGCCGCCGAATCAATCGCGCCAACTCGTATTCTCGCCGATTGCCGAGGATGTCGAGGACCCGCTCCAACCCTTCAATCGCTTGCTGCTGTTGGGCCACGGCTTGGCCCATGCGATTCTCGTCGACGGCCCTTGCGGCGCCGTGCAACGTGGTTGACAGGGTAAGCCGCCTGGATTCGGCAAGGGCGTCGGCAAGGGTTTCGGCCGCCAGAGGGTCGGAATCCTGCAAGCCCCCGGCCGCCCGGCGCATCTCGTCTTCGATCCGGTCCAGGTCGCGCGCCAACTCGGACTGACGTCGCGACTGGATTTTCGCATCGGCCAGTTCCTGGGGCGAGAGGTTCCGAGAGTCCTTGCCGAGCGTGTTTTGGGCCAGCACGGCGGTTTGCCTTGCCAATTCCCGCTGATCTCGCAACAGTTGGGCCACGCGGCGATGGAACTGGCGGTAGTTCTCCCACTGGGCAAGCCGTCCCTGAAGGTCCTCCAGGGCCTTGATGACGGCATCCTGGTGGGCGCCGGCCTTCGCCAGAGGTTTGGACACGTCCTTGGCCAGGTCCGCGCCGGGACTCTTCTCCATTTGAATCTGGGCGCCCTTGATCGCCGCCGTCATATTCAACGTGATCTGGGGAAGGTCCTCCCGTCCGAGTTTCTCCACCTGAAACAGGATATCCGCCATGCGTCGGCGGACGTCGGGATTGTCGATTCCGTTGTTGTCCAGGTCGGCAAGCAAACCGGCAACGTGCATGGGCAACCCTTCGCCCGCCGCCGTCAGCGTGCGATTGACCTGCCGTTGCGTGAGTTCCACCCCGCGCAACTGGTCCACATCCGCCTGGTCCAATCGGGAAGTCTGCTCCAGCCGAATTTCCATTTCGGCCGCCTGTCGCCGGCATCCCCGCTGCATCTCCAACACGCGTGCCAGTTCGTTCAGAATGGTGCCTTGCCTGGCAGCGATCCTCTCGGCCAGTTCCTCCGGCGTGATGATACTGACACGCCGCGTTTCGCTCCGGCCGGTCTGCGGCAGGTCGTCCACGGCTTCCACATGAACTTCCAGATGACTGCCCGGCTGCAAGGCAAGATCGGCTACGTTCCAGGTGTAATCGACCGTACGGAGGTCTCCCGGATCCGTTTCGGCAGCCGGCGGGGCATCCGCCGGACGCTCGTAGAGCGGCACGGTTTCGGCACGTTCTGCGTCGTCCCTCGCGTAGGCTAAGGCGATGCTCCGCACCGCCAGATCATCCTTGACTGTGATTCGCAGCGGTACGCGAGCCTGCGGCGTTACGAAGACATTCGCTGCCGGCTCGGTGATGGTCACGGTTGGAGGTGCGTCGGGGATCGCGTGGACGTCCCAACGCAGCGCCCCGCCGCCGGCGAGCCCCTCGGCGTCGGTCAGCTCAAACCAATAGGTGCTCGAGCGATCCACGTCAAAGGACACCTCGACCTTGCGACGGTCCGGCCCTGAAATGGGGCATTCGATCCGTTCGCCTTCTTCGCAGCACAATGCCGCGGTCGAGAGGCTGGTATTGGCCGTTGCGGAGATCTGCACGCGCGAGCCCTTCAAGGCTCGGACCAGTGTTTCCGTTTCCCGGCCGGGCAGGCCGGTATAGGCCGGAGGCTCGATGAACGTTTTGTGGTTTACGATGCACGGCGCCGGCACCACCTCCACGGGAATCCAGGGCATCTGTTGATCGTCCCCCGCCTCGACACGATATTCGAACGATCGGACCACGTTCTCGCGGCGCACGCGAAGGCGGCCCCCCAGGTATTGAACCGCTCCTTCCTCCTCCACAAAGTTGCCCTGGTCGCTTTGCCAGCGATAGAAGACGCGAGCATGACTGGGGAGCTTCGCTCCTCCCGCGTCGATCAGGTCCGCTTCAAACACTTGCCCGGAAGCCACACGCTCCACGCGCTGCTGCGGCAGGAGGATCACCAGGCGTCGATCCTCCTCGACGCCTGGCGGAACCGGCAGTAGCCGGGCTACGGTCACGGGGAGAGATACAGGCAAGCCCCCGGCGTCGGGGGAGGTGCCCTCTTGGTTGTCGATGCGGACGCTGCACCAATCGGTCCATGCTTCGCCCGCGGCGACAAAACGAAAATCGAAGGGGGTTTCCACGTTCGTGCGTCGCGTGGTGCGCCCCAGTTCGTCCGGCTGGGTAATCCGCGCTTCGTCTCGCGGCTTCGCCGATTGCGGATCGAACCGATAGTGAATCCGCAACGAATCCGGCAAGGGGCCGCCGGCCAGATCGCGCAGAAGCGGGGCAAACGTCTCGCGAGGATGGAGCCGCAAGGGCGGAGCCGGCCCCGACTGCAAAACGGCCAGGTGCGTCGCCTGGGGCCAGACCGTCTTGCCAAAGGGGTTGGCCAACCGCGACAGGGCAACACCGGCCGATGCGGGAGCCGCCAACACAATCCCCAACCCCAGGCACAGAATAAAGCATGCCACAGCGAGCGTCTTGGCCACAGGGCCGACTCGAACGGCATCCAGCAGGTTAATCCGCTCCACTTGGGCCGTCGCCTGCACGACCACCGCCCGGCGCAGGCTCTCGGAACCGGCCGTGGGATCTTCTTCGCGTTGATGGAGAAACTCGACGGCGCTTGGAAAAGCATCTCCCAGGACCGGAAAGATCCGCCCAAGCCGCCGGGCCAGTTCAGTATCGTGCCAGGGAATCGTGAACGCCCGGACCAGATAACGTTGGACCGCCCAAACGAACAAGCCCACGACCGTCAGGGTGCAGAAGAGACGCATTCCCGGATCACGAAACCGCAGAAGAAAGTCCACCACCCCCACGAGGATCGTTGCGCTGACGACGCACCCCGCCACCCAGGCCGCACCGTACAGCACGAGGAGGCCGCGTAGTCGCCGGCGGACTTGCTGTAGTCGTTGTTCCAGCGGATGGCTCATACCATATCTCCCCATTTCCGCAAAATCCATTCTGCCACAAGCAGCGTGAGGAATGCCAGGAGTACGAACCAACGATTCCAAAGTGGGGTCGGCGGCAGCGACTCCACCGGAACCTGGCGGCCTTGGGGAAGATCGCGAAGCAAGCGGGTAGCGCTGTCGAAGGTGTAAAAACGTCCGCCGGTTCGCTCGGCCGCTCGACGAAGGGCGACGGCGTCCATTTCGATCCGCTCGAACTCCCCGGGGGGGGCAGCCACTCGAAAATCGACGGAAGGGGCCACCCCCTCCATGGTTGGAACTGCCAGCCACGCATGGTAATCTCCCGCGTCCAGACGCGACAGCGTGGCCTGGAAAAGGGCCTGCCCCGCTGCCGTGCGGCGCAGCTTGATCCGCTGCAATTGCCGTCCCTCCTGCTCAACGACGACGGTGACGCCGCCGTCGTCGGCCGGCGCCCGGCGAGGGTCGTCAAAACGGACCCGGAGCGTCACCGGCTCGCCCTGCTGATACTCGCGGCGATCCGTCAGCAATTCAGCGCCCGAGGCGGACTCCGAGAGTTTGGAACGGCACAAATAGCGGATGGTCTGCACCCAGTATCGCGAGAAAAACACGTCCCCCACGCGGTAACGCCATCGCCATGTCTCGTCGGTGGCGTGGAACAGAACCTTGCCCGCCCCCACGTATTGGAGCACGATTGCCGGCAAGGGCGAACCGTCCGCGCCGACCACATCATTGCGCACCGCCAGGACCCGTGCGCCGGGTTTCAAGTCCGGAGCCTCCGCCATCCAATACACGCCGGGCAGCCGGTTCCAGATGTCGCTTGATTCGGCCGGAGAATCTCCAAGTTGCATTCCCGGATTCACCAGTCCGAGATCCGACGGGACGAGCCGAATCGATTCGGTGAGGGGCACTTGTTCAACCGGGACTCGAACCGTTGCGGTGCGGACCGGCAGCAGGTCCTCCAGAACGGTGCCCCGAAAGGCCAGGGGCATATAGCGGGGGCCGGCGATGCACACGAGGGCTCCACCCTTGCCCGGCTGGTTCACGAAGTCGGCCACATTCTGCAACATGGCCGCGCTCAGCAGGCTCGGGTCCACGTCGCCCAGAATGATCACGTCGTACGCGAACACGTCGTCTCGGCGGACAGGAAAGGCCTTGAGTGCCGTGGCGTCCTGCTCCGAGTATTCCAGATCGGCTTCCTGCAAAACGGTGTCCAGGTCGATCGTCTCGTCCCGCTTGAACATGTTCCGCAGGTAGCGGAATTCATAGCTGGGGTAGCCGTAGGCCAGCAACACGTGGATCTTCTCTTTGCGGACCCGCACAAGACGCTCGCGCCGATTGTTGTCTGTCTGACGCTCCCCTTCCTGGGGCTCGATTTCGACGACGAACCGGAATTCGCCCTCTTCGTCGGGCCGGTAGGGAATGCGGAACGTTTTCGTCTCCCCGGGACCAGGAACGGTGACCGTCGTGCGAGCGAGTTCTTCGGTCTGGTCCAGACGCCGCAAGACAACATCGACCTGCTCGCCCTCGAATCCCGTTCCCCCGACCCGGAACTCGAACTGCACCATATCGCCGACGAACACCACGTCTTCCACGAGCAGATCCGTAAGCTGGACGTCGCGAATCGGTTTCTGGTCGCCCAGCCCGACGGTGAACAGCGGCACGCCTTTGCGTACGGCCCACTCGGCGGCCTCGTCCAGAGACGGACCTTCCGTGTTGACCCCGTCGGTCAGCAGAATCACCGCGGCGGGCGGCATGCCCCGCAAGTCGTCGAAGACGCCCCGAAGCGTCGCGCCCAATTGGGTCGTCTCGCCTTTGGGCTCTCGCTCGCGCAGTTCCTCCACGAGGCCAGACGGTTCCGACTCCTGGGCTCGTGTCGCCCCGGTGGTGTAGTAGAGCCGCAGCTTGTGATCCTTGCGCAGGGATCGCAGCACGGCCCCGTCCCGTTCCAGCAGGAGCGTTCTCGCCTGGTTGAACCGCGTCGCTTCCGCAAGCCCGGCTCGATCCACTCGCTTCTCGATCGCACTCAACTGGTCCTCGGTCAGTTGGTCGACCGTCGTCATGCTCAGCGAATCGTCGACCACGATGGCCACGTAGGGCAGGCCGGTCAGGTGCAGGAGCAGGACGAACTGGGCCAACATGAAGAGCACGATCCCAATCAGCGAGATGCGGATGGCCGCCAGGAACATGCGGAACCGCTTCGACGCCTCGGGATTATCGCGGACATAATTGGCAACCACGAAGCCCGCGACAAACAACACGAAGAGCAGTGTCGCCCAGGCGGGCCAATTCCACGTATGCTCCAGGCTCCAGCCGGCCCCCTCGCCGGGGCTCGTCTCGATGCCGAGCAGTCGTTCAATCCAATGGGGAAGCCGGTTGCTCATCGATGATGTCCAAACCGTCGTGCCAGGTAGGTTTCCGCCAAAAGCAGGGCCAACAGGAGGTAAAGCAGGGCCTTGGCGAAACTGCTCGATCGTGTGGTCACGGTCGCCGGTTCGTCCGCCATGGGTTCCCAGCCGGTGTGCCGCTGCAACTTCACGTCGGCCAACGCGCCTTGTCGCAATTGCGTTTCGGTGATTTTGGTAAGGTCGCCTTCCGTGGTGTCGACATTCACGGCGAAACTCTCCCGAGCTTCCGGGGCATCGGAAGCCGCGACCGTGTAGACACCGCTGGGGTCGGTGCCCAAAAAACTCCAGGCGCCGATCCCGCCGTCCAGAGTCACGGGCACGGTTTCGCTGCGATCGTCTGGAGTTCGAACGATAACGGATGCTGTTGCGCCGCCCCGAGCCACGGTGGCGCCGATGCTCTCCCCCACCAGCACATTGCGGCGCTGCTGGCGGTCCGCAACGGCAAAGGCGAGCAGTTCCTGAACGACAGGAACGAAGCTCGGCAGGACTGGCATGGGGGTCCAGGAAACGTCAGCCGATGTTCCCACCAGGATGACCCGACCCCGGTGTACCGGTCGTTCAACGATCAGAGGCGCACCATTGTCGAGGGCCAGCACCACCCGGGCCGACGAGTTTTCGGGAACCGTGAGGGGAAAACAGGTTTCCACCGGCGTGGTCAACAGCCCGGCCCGCTCCTGGCCTCGGAAGACCTCGACGATTGGATGGCGATACTCCAAGGGGTTCAATTCCCATCGCCCCGTAACCGTCTCCGGGGCGATCCGGGCCGGCAACAGATCGACCGCACCGGGACCAGCCCCGCCAAGGACGTCGTTGTATCGTTCCGCCATCACCCGATCGCCGAGAAAAATAACGACGCCGCCTCCCGCCTGGAGGTAGCCGTCAAGCACGCGGGCCTCGCTGCCCGTGAACTGCGCCACGTTCACCAGGAACACACAGTCGTAGCGGTTCAGATCGACCTCGACGAGCGAGCTTTCGCCGGCAACCTCGGGCGCAATCATCGCCGAACCGCTTCCCGAACCTTCGGGGGACAAGGCGTAGACGAGGTAATCGCTCGCCCTCCCGTCCGCCCCGCCGGGACTTCCGTCAATGCACAGCACACGCAAGGCCGGCTTGACGGAAACGGCAAGATGCCGCCTGTTATCAATCTCCAGATGATCTCCCGGGGCGGCCACCTCCAGAACGTGGTCACCCAGGGTCTCAAACCGATGGTAGAATACCGCGGGGGCGCTACCGCCCGGATCCAGGCGGACTTCTCCCTCCGCCGCACGGCGTCCGTCGACCAGGAACTCGAGCACCTGGTTCGTCGTGTTGCGGGCGTAGCTTTGGACTTCAGCACGCAACGTCACATTTCGTCCGCGGACGACAAAGGCTTCGTCGGTTTTCAGGCTGGAGACGGCCACGTTCTCGGCCTCTTCCTGCCCGAGGTCAATCAGGTGCAAATCCGCAGTTTCAGCGACTTTCTGGAATCGCTTGCGAGCGAGTTCGACCCGACCTCTGCCAAGTGCCTCGGCGCCCCAGGCAGTCCATCCCAGATCGGTCAGAATGTAGACCTCCTGCCGCGTCAGCTTGGGATAGCGCCGTTTCGTGTCTTCCACGAGCCTTTCCACGTGAGCGCTTGCCCCCGCCAGGTCGGCAGAGGTGTGGGGCAGGCGCAAGGCATCCAGTTCCGCCAGGAATTCCCCGGCGGAAAAACTCGGCTCGTCGACCAGCGCCCGCGCGGGAGCGGACATGAGCACCAGGGAAAAACCGTCGCCCTGATTGCTTTCATCCACCACGCGTCGGATCAACTCCTTGGCCGCATCGAATTGGCTCGTCTCGCCCTGGTGGTAGCCCATCGAATAGGAGCCGTCGAGGAGAAACAAGCGATGGGTCCGAACGCCCGGCACGAAGGGCACGGCGCCCGTTTCCAAGTACGGTTCGGCTGCCGCCAGCACGAGGGTCACGATGATCGCCATTCGCAGCAGGAGAAGCAGCCACTGTTCGAGACGGGTCCGCCGCCGGGCAGCCTTCATCGCCGCCAGAAGATACTGCATGGCCGCCCAGGGCAGTTCCTGGTAGCGGCGACGGCTCCAGAGATGGATCAGCAACGGCGCAGCAGCGGCCGCCAGCCAGCCGAGCGTCGACCAACTGAGCAGCCCCAAAGCAAAAACCGCCGCCAGGGAGATCATCGTCCGAAGTTCGCTCCTTCGTATCTCAAATTGGAAAAAACGGGTCAATTGGCGTCAGAGACTCTCTGAAATGTCGGGCCAAGGCTCTAGGCTGAAGGCTGAAGGCTGAAGAAGTTCATAACGCGAGGTCGATTGCCCAAAACAGCCCAGTCACGAGCCCCCCTGTTTTACCGTCCTTCAGTCTTCGCCCTTCGGTCTTGTTTCCGCCATCATCTGTTTTCGCTCTGCCTGTGTTCAGGTTCGCAAGCGTCCGTTCCGCGAAGCCAGGTAGGTTGACAGGGCCACGTCGAAACTCTGGTCGGTCCGCATGAGAACGTAATCAATCCGCTGCATGCGGCAGGCTTGCTTGAGTTGTCGGAGGTAGCCGTGAAATTCCTTCAAATATGCCTTGCGCAGGGCCGACGGATCGACGAGCACCTTGGGAAGTTCCTCCAGCCCCTCAAACATGGTCACGCGTCGAAAGGGGAACTCCAGTTCCGCCGGGTCCAATACGTGGAACAGGACCACTTCGTGCCGCCTGTGCCGGAGGTGTTTCAGTCCGGCCAGCATGGACGGCACGTCGTCGAAAAGGTCGCTGAGGACAATCACGATTCCCCGTTTCCGGAACCGTTCTGCCAGGTTGTGGAAGATCGGGCCGGTTTCCGTCTTGCTCGCGCCCGCGGCCTGCTCCAACAGGTGCAAGACTTGCTGGAGTTGGGACGGGTTGCTGCTTGGATGGGCCAGGGCTCGAATCTCCCGATCGAACGTGGCCAGGCCAATGCTGTCCTGTTGATGGAGAACCAGGTAGGCCAGGGCGGCCGCCACGCACTTCGCGTATTCCAGCTTCGACAGCGCCGCCCCGTCGCTCCGGTAGGCCATGCTCTCGCTCGTGTCGAGCAGGAGGTTGCAGACCAGGTTCGTTTCTTCTTCGTATTGCTTCAGATAGAACTTGTCCGTCCGCCCGAACACCTTCCAGTCCACGTAGCGCAGGTCGTCGCCCGGCGCGTACTCCCGGTGCTCGGCGAACTCGATGGAAAAACCGTGGAACGGGCTGCGGTGGACCCCCGAAACGTAGCCTTCCACGATCAACCGCGCGCGCAGCGCCAGCCCCTCGATTCGCGACAGGATCTCCGGATTCAGATAGGACTGCATGGTGCGGGGACCGCCTCAGGAATGGCTCAAAAACAACTTCGGCATTTCGAGGTGCGAATTACAGGATTACAAATTGAACAGGAGCTAACGGAGTGAAGAGGCTCTGTCTTGCCTGTTCACTCCAGTGAGCCAGTAAGAACCACGTGATACACACCAACTCCAAGCAAAGCCAGCCAGGAAATGCCGTCGGCTGGCTTCAGGCAATGGAAGTTGGAAAAACTGCCTCCGTTATCTTCGTTTCCTCCTGTTCCTTTCAATTTCCGCCCGCCTGCGTCACTTCAAAACCTCGGGCATGCCCTCGCCGTGCGAGTGGTCCACGGTCCGGTCCACGTGCTCGATCAAGCGGCGAATGATCTCGTCCGGCTTGACGCCCTCGGCCTCGGCGTTGAAGTTGGTCATGATCCGATGCCGCAGGACGGGGTAGGCTACCGCCTGGATGTCTTCCTCGGACACGAAGAACCGCCCCTGGATCACGGCCCGCGCCTTTCCTCCCAGCACCAGGTACTGGCTGGCCCGCGGGCCCGCGCCCCAGCTTACATAGTCGCGAATGAAGGCCGGCGCATCGTCCTGGTTCGGGCGGGTTCGCCGGGCCAAGGCCAGGGCATAGCGGGCGATACTGTCTGCCACCGGAACCCGCCGCACGATCCGCTGCAGTTCGAGGATCTCTTCCGCCTTGAGCGTCGGGGCCACTTCCGTCGTAATGTCCGCCGTCGTCCGCCGGATGATCTCGAACTCTTCTTCTTCGCCCGGGTAGTCGACAAAGGTATTGAACATGAACCGGTCGAGCTGCGCCTCGGGCAGCGGATAGGTTCCCTCCTGCTCGATCGGGTTCTGGGTGGCAAGGACGAAGAACGGTTCGGCAAGCCGGTGCCGTTTGCCGCCCACCGTAAGCTGGTGTTCCTGCATCGCCTCCAGCAGGGCCGCCTGCGTCTTCGGCGGCGTACGGTTGATCTCGTCGGCCAACACCACGTTGGCGAAGATCGGCCCGGGGAGAAAACGCAGCTCTCGCGTCCCGGATGCCTTGTCTTCCTGGATCACTTCCGTCCCCGTGATGTCCGAGGGCATGAGATCCGGCGTGAACTGGATGCGGCTGAACTCGAGCGACAACGCGTCGGCCAGCGTGCGGATCATCAACGTCTTCGCCAGTCCCGGCACGCCCACCAGGAGGCAATGGCCTCGGGCGAACATCGCCACAAGAAGCTCTTCAATCACCTGATGCTGACCCACGATGACGCGGGCCAATTGGTCGGTAATTAGTCGACAGGCTTCGTTCAGCTTCTCTACGGCCTGGACGTCATCATCGTGAAGCATGGGAAGTTTCCGAAGGGGGCGAAGGGATCGCAGTTTTGGTGTGGTCGAGTTGGACGGACGGCGGTGAAGGAGAACATCGTAGAGGGTACGGACCGCACAGAGCAACAGAAAAATGACGAATGTCGAAAATCAAATGACGAAACAAATCCGAAGGCCTGAATGACGAAGACTGCGCAGGATACGACATTCGCGTTTTCGGTCATTTGTCATTCTTTCGGCATTTGGCTTTCGACATTCGTTATTTCTGGGTTACCCCCTTCTTTCCCATGTCCTCTGTTTCAGTTAGCGACGAATCGGCAAGTCAAACGGCCGAAATTCCTGAGTCGTCCCTAAGGCGGCGGGGCGGCATATTGCGCCAGGGGTTCTTCCGGCTGCTCGGGGCGGCTTTCCGACGCAAAGGCCGTCAGGCGATCGCCGGAAGTGATCACCAGGCGTCCCCCGGCCACGAGCAGGTGCCCGCCGGTGGCCCCGCGAGGCACCAGGTCAATTCGGCGGACGAGTTTGGCGCTGCGTTTGTCGAACACGAACACGTGGCTCTTCGCCGGCCACCACACGTGGTCCCGTGTGAGCAGCCCGCGTCCGTAACCGATCTGTTCATGGCCCTCGGGCCAACGGACCCGAACCTGGCCCGCCTTGTCGCCCGACCTGCGGATCCAGAGCAGTCTCTGGCCGCTCGCGATCAGGTTGTCGCCGCAGACGCCCAGCAGGTGGACCACGTCGGCCAGTTCGGCCGACGACTGCCAGAGCATTTGCCCGTTGTCGGCGGCCACGGCGAACACGTAGGGCGTGTCGGCAGGCGCTACATATAAGGTACCACGATCGACGAGGCAGGGCGTCAGATCCCGCGCCCAATGGTCGGCCGGGGCGAGCAGGTTGCCCTTCAACGCCCGCGGATAGGTCGTCAGCCAGCGGATTCGCCCGTCGCGCGTGGCCAGGGCGGCCACCGCTCCCAGATTCGTGTTGAAATAGAGGGTATCCCCGTCCAGTGTCAACAGTCCGTTAGTGCGTTCCGCAAGCACTCCGCGCGAGGGCGTCTCGGCGCCGCAGACGAATTGTCGCCATCGCTGAGCCCCCGTGCGAGCATCGAGGCACGCCACGTAGGCCTGGGGACGAATGTCGCTTCGCCGCATGGCAACGTACACGTCGTCCCCTTGGACGAGCGGCGCCCCCTCGTAGGCCCAGCCGTCTTCAGGAATTGCCTTCCAGACCAATCGTCCCTGGCTGCGCAGGTCGAGGCATATCAGGTAATTGATCGAACGAGTCCGGCCCCGCTGCTGGGACAGGACGGTCACTCCGCTGCCCATTCGGGCGTACAGCCTCCCGTCGGCCACGGTGAGCGTATGCCTTGAGGTCCCCAACGCGTCCGAATCAAGAACACCGCCCTTGATGGTTCCGTACAGGGGATCGCGAAACACGCTCAGCGAATCCTGTCCCCAGGCCGGCTTGCCGCTCGACGCATCCCACGCGAGGATTTCAACCTCGTTGCCAAGCAACAGCAGGTTGCCGCTCAGTACCGGATGATTGCTCAACGGAAGGCGATCCCGCTCGGCAACTCGTGGTCTCTTCGGCTCGGCAAGCACGGAAATCCGCGGCTTCTGCTCGGGCACGGAGACCGTTTGCTGCCAGGCAATCTCTCCCACGGCTGCCGGTTCGATCGCCTGACGCTCGCGACGGGGCGAGCCGGCAAACGTAGGCCAGTCGGGGCGTTGCGGAAGATCGGGCCAGCCGCGGCTCTCTTGAATCAGCGACTTCAACGCATTGACAAGCAGGACCTCCTGGCCGCCCAAACGCCCGCGAGCATCGGGGTGAAGTCGTTCGAACTCGGCCAGCAGCCCCTCCGCTTCCTCCGCCCGATTTTCAAAAACACTCAGCATGAGAATCCGCGAGCGAATCTCCGCCAGATTCAGGTCCGTGTCCGGAAAGGACAGCCACGTTCGCGAGGCCCCCTCCGACGGCTCAAAGGGCAGGATCCGCTGCCAGTAGGCTCGGGCCCGCGCGTAATGGCCCGCTTCGAAGGATGCCTCGCCCAACGCAGCGAGGGCGTCGTCACCCCAGGTGCTGTTGAAGGCCTCAGAAACAACCCGCTCCAGGGCCGTCTGGTCTCGATCGGTTTGCCACGCCCGAAACCACTCGCCCGCAATGGGGTCGACCAGATCGCGATACACGGCAAGTGCTTCCGGGGGGAAGTCCGCCAGTTTCAAATGGCAAATCGTCCGGGTGGGCACGTAGCGATTCGAGGAGACGGGAAGCAACTTGTCGCCCGAATCCTCCATGACCTGGCGAATCGAGTCGACGGCCTCGGTCCATTTTTCGTCCGCCAGGTAGGCGTCCACTCGATCGAGGTAGGTGCGAACTGTGCGTCCCGCCTCTTCCACCTGAACGTTCGCCGAAAGATCGTAGCGTCCCGTCCCCCCAACGATTCCGATCTGTGCCTGGCAGGTGGCGCAGAGCGCAAGGAGGATCCACAACCCACCAAGGGGCTGGCACGGCGCACAGCACCAGTTCGATTTCCGCCTTCGCATGATGACTCCGCCGGAATAATCTGCGCCTCGGCCAACAAGACCACCGAGGGTCGGCGGTCGTGCCCGCGAGAGGCCCCGCCTGCGGTTCGTGCCTGCTCGATATGCCCCGAGCGTCCAACCCGCTCCGCAGGCCGCAGCCAACACCGCAAGTATATAGGAGACGGCAGTTTATGGGAACAGTTGGGGCGGGTTTTTGGAGTAGCAGGTGACGGAGGGGAAGAGCCGGGCTACGCTAGTTCAGCCCGGCTGCTGCCGCTGGTTCGGCGAGAGGATGCTGATACGACAGAAAACGGCCCGATTGCAGCCGGGCTTTTGAAATCGCAAGTGATGGCAGGAAAGAGCCGGGCTACCTCCGCGAGCCCTGCGATCGGGCTGCCTGGTGTGAGTTGGGCAATTCAAGAGCCCGGCTACCGCAGCTCAGCCCGGCTACCGCAGCTCAGCCCGGCTACCGCAGCTCAGCCCGGCTGCTGCCGCTGGTTCGGCGAGAGGATGCTGATGCGACAAAAAACGGCCCGATTGCAGCCGGGCTTTTGAAATCGCAAGTGATGGCAGGAAAGAGCCGGGCTACCTCCGCGAGCCCTACGATCGGGCTGCCTGGTGTGAGTTGGGCAATTCAAGAGCCCGGCTACCGCAGTTCAGCCCGGCTGCTGCCGCTGGTTCGGCGAGAGGACGCTGATGCGACAAAAAACGGCCCGATTGCAGCCGGGCTTTTGGTCGCAGGTGATAGAGGGGAAGAGCCGGGCTACCTCCTCGCCCCCTACGATCGGGCTACGTGGTGTGAGTTGGGCAGTGCAAGAGCCCGGCTACTGTAGTTCGGCCCGGCTACCGCAGCTCAGCCCGGCTACTGTGGTTCACCCCCGCACGATTTCGCAGAACGCGGCGATATTCTCGGTGGAGACGTGGGGCGGCATCCCCCCGCCGCAACTGAAGAGAACCCGTCGCTTGTCGGCGATCGAATCGACCATGGCCCGCGTCTCCCGCCGTACGTCGTCGGGGCTGCCCGCCGCCAGCACGTCGCGGGGAGGCAGGTTCCCCAGCAGCACCATTTCCTCGCCTGCCAGGTCCCGAATCTCGCTGAGGCTGTGTTCGAACGCGAAATTGAAGAGGTTGAAGCCCATTTCCGGCAGGCACTTCGCGGTCACCAGGCCCCGGGCGTCGTTGTGCAACGCCTTCACCCGCACATCCATCGCCTCTGCGATTCTCTGGAAGAATGGCAACGCAAACTGGCGAAAATCGGGTTCGCCCAGAAAGCCGATCAGGTCGTCGAGGACCAGGATGCCGTCAATCGAGTCGAAGCACTCCTTCTGGTAGCCGAGCCAATCGATCACGAAGTCGGTGACCAGGTCGATCAGTTTCAGGGCCGCCTCCGGCTCCGTCTTCACCGCCATGAGCATCTCGGTGTGGCCCGCCAGGAAGGAGGCGATATTTAACGGTCCGCGACTGACGGCAAATCGAATCCGATGACCGGCCGCTTCGATATCCTTGCGACAACACTGCAGCCGTTTCACGACGAAGGGGGCCAGGCCGTCCACGCGGCAATTCGGCTTGGTCATGCCCGCCACGGCGTCGAAATCCTTGAGGATCGGCGCCGCGAAGGGAAACTCGTTCTCGGGAAACGTGCACTTGGCCCCGAACGACGCCGGTTCCGTGCACATGCCGAATTCGGACCAGAATCCCGGCAGAAAGCACACGTCTGGAAACTGCTCGATGGCCTTCAGGTTGGCGTCCAGCCAGAGCCGTTCGCTGGAGTAGTAGTCGAGAATGGACATGCCGGCCCAATTCGGCAGCCAAGGGCTGTCGATGATGAAGCCGATCGGGGCCGGATCGAGGAGTTCCCCGTCAAACACCCGCAGCAACGCGTCCCATTGTGGATCGGTCATGATCTTGATTTGCCTCAGGAAAGAGCAGCATCCCAGGCCGTCCGGCACAGGGTTTCAATCTTGTCGGTGGTCGTGCCCGGCGGAACGAATCCACCGGCCGACACGAGCAGTCCTCGATGGGGATCGACCGCGCTGACGATCCCCGCAACGCTCTCCTTCACGGCGTCGCAGGTTCCCAGCCCCAGGACGTCGCGGGGCGGCACGTTTCCCATGAGGGCCACGTCCGGACCGGCCAACTCGCAGATCTGCTCGACGGGATGCTCAAACGAGAAATTAAACAGGTTGACGTCCATCTCTGCAAGGTGTCGGGCGGTGATCAGCCCAAAGGCATCGTTGTGGAGCATCCTGACCGGAACGTCGATCGCCGCCAGGATCGCTGCCACGTAGGGTTGGGCGAATTCGGCGAAATCCCCCTCGCCTAAAAATCCCATCAGGTCCTCCAGCACCAGGACGCCTTCGACGGAGGAAAACTCCGCCTTCTGGCAGCGCACCCAGTCGATCACGAAATCCGTCACCAATCGCAGCAGCCGATGGATGGCCGCCGGCTCCGTCTTCATGCCGATCAGCAGCTCGGTGTGGCCGAGCAGATAGGAGGCGATCGTGATCGGCCCGTGCGTCGTGGCGAACCGGACTCGGTGCCCAATCTGCTCCATCGCCCGCTGGGCATGCTGCAAGCGTTTCAGGACGAACGGATGCAAACCGTCCGTACGGCAATTCGGCTTCTTCAGCCGCTCGATTGCCCCGTAGTCCGAGAACAGCTTCTCCACAGTCGGAAATCCATCCTCCGGCCAGAGACAGCGGCAGCCGAAGGCCGACGGATTGGTGCTCATGCCGAACTCGCCCCAGAATCCCGCCAGCAGCAACACATCGGGAAACGCCTCGACGACGGAGAGGTTCGCCTCG
This sequence comes from Thermoguttaceae bacterium, assembly GCA_963674575.2. Taxonomy (GTDB): domain Bacteria; phylum Planctomycetota; class Planctomycetia; order Pirellulales; family Thermoguttaceae; genus JAAYAY01. Next base: position 1,165,779 of record CAXXQT010000002.1, on the reverse strand, counting down.
ATCCAGACTCGATCGCTCCCGTAGTAGTCGAGGAGCGGCACCCCGTGAAACCACGAGATCCACGGCCCATCGACCAGCAGCCCCACGGGCGGCTTTTCAAACCGCTCGCCTTGAACGAGCCGCAGAAGTGTCTCCCATTGAGCGTCCGTCATCTTCGCTTGGCCTGGTCGTACACGTTTCAGTGGATTACCGGTGACGTTAACGGAATCGACCGGAGGACACAACCCGGGCAGGGCATCCGTGGCCTTGAATGCTGTCGCGTGCCGGGTATTATGGACTGTTTTCTATACATTCGTTCATACTCCCATGCTGCATCTCGGCCCCATCGAACTGGACTCCCCCGCCGTGCTGGCCGCCCTGAGCGGATACAGCGACTGGCCCATGCGCCGAATTTCACGCCGGCTGGGAGCGTCCTACACGCTGTGCGAAGTCCTGCTCGACCAGTTCGTCGTCAACGTCAGCAAGGGGCGGAAGGCCAGGCGGTACCTCCGCGTGGACGACGAGGACCATCCGGTGGGCGCGCAACTCATGGGCAGCGAGCCGGAGCAATTCTCCGCAGCCGCGCAGCGGCTCGTCGAGGCCGGATTCGACTGCATCGACATCAACTTCGGTTGCCCCGTCAAGAAGGTGTTGGGCCGATGCCGCGGCGGCTTCCTGCTCAGCCAGCCCCAGACGGCTTTGGAGATCGTCGAGCGAGTTCGCGATATCGTGCCGCCGGCCATTCCCGTCACGGTGAAAATGCGTCGCGCCATGGACGATTCGTCCGAGAGCCGCGATCGTTTTTTCGCAATCTACGACGGCGCCGTTCGCCTCGGCGCCGCGGCCGTGACCGTCCACGGGCGGACCGTGCGGCAAGGCTACCAGGGCAACGCCTCCTGGGACTTCCTCCGCGAATTGAAGGCCTATGCTCCCGATCGTGTCCTCCTGGGAAGCGGCGACCTGTTCACCGCCAAGGCCTGTGCCGACATGCTTGCGACCACCGGAGTGGACGGCGTCACCGTCGCACGCGGAGCGATCGGCAACCCGTGGATCTTCCGCCAGTACCGGGCTCTTGCTGCCGGCGATCCGTTGCCGCCGCCCCCGAGCCTGTTCGAACAGCGCGACGTGATCGCCGAACACTACGCCCTGGCGGAGGAACTCTACGGGCCCGAACGATGCTGCCCGCTGATGCGCAAGTTTGGCATCAAGTACTCGAAACTTCACCCGAACTCGGAAGCCGTCCGCGACGCTTTTGTCGGGGTCCGCCGTCCGGAAGACTGGCGAACCGCGCTCCGAACTCATTACACTGAGGACCTGCCGGGGCGGTATCCGGAACAGGACCACGAAACCTAGTTCTGTTCAACGGGTGGCACGCTCAGAGCGAAAGCGATGGGCGTGTTGATTTGATCGCCCACGCCCATCGCTCGCACTCTGAGCGTGCCACCCGCGATTGACCGCCGATTGTCACTTTCGCTCGGCCACGATCACCCAGTCGGCAGCGTCGGGAACACTGAAACTGAGCACGCTCCCCTCGTGCTGCGATTCCAGCGGTTGCCAGGTGCCCTGCCGCGGATCGAACAGGCGGACGGTCCAGTCGGCCTCGGCTCCGGCCTTCAGTTCGACTTGCCACGGCCCTTTCCCGCCCCGCACGTAGGCCACGCAGGTTCTTCCCGGATCGGCCAGCAACCAATAGGTTCGCTCGGGCGGCGCGAGGACCTTGAACCGACCTCCGTTCTTCGCGGCTCGCCTTCGTCCGTCCTTTTCTCGCTCGAACGGCCCCTTGATGAGTTCGTCGTGGGGCTCGAGTTTCGACCAGTCCAGGCTCGTGAAAAGTGATTTCACGTGCTGGATCTGCGATTCCCACACATCGTTCTTCGCAGCCTCCAGATCGAAGGGGCCAGGATCGCGGTTGCCTCCGAAATAGGTCGTTCCGAAACCGGTCACGAAATAGCTGCCAGCCATGGCGATGTCCCACGTGGCGTGACGCATGTCGTCCACGTTGAAACTGTTGTCCTTATCCGGGATCCCGTCTCCGTTCGTGTCGCGAAGGTAGTAGCCGTATTCCGAATTGACGAGCGGCATATTCGCCTTGCGCGACAGAAGAAGACGCTCGTGCAGGTCCGGGTAGTTCTGCTGGTAGTCGCCAAAGGACATCCAGGGCGTGCCCACAAACTCCCGAACGCTGCCTTGTTGCGTCATCGGATGGATTCCGATCATCCGGCCGTGCGGATCGCTCGCGTGCAGGGCGTTGCCGATCTCGATGAACTGCCGGCGAATTGTCTCTTCGCTTGCCCGGGGCTTCGCCATGATTGACGCAGCGTGCCATTCCCCCGAGACAAGAAAGAAGACGTCGAACGCACTGTAGCGAGCGGCAATATAGCGAGCGTAGCGCAGCCGAGCCTCCATGGTCGGCAGCCGGTTCCAGGAATAGTGCTCGTTTCGCCCCTTGTCACCCCAGGCGAGAAACAGGGCGGCCACGATGCCGCGATCGTTCACGTGGCGCAGACGCAGATCAACCTCCTGCCAATACGCCGGATTGATCTGCTCGGCGGCAATGTTCTCAAAGGGCGGGCCGCCCTGGTTGCCCCAGCCGGCCTCGCAGAGCAGCATGGCGTGCAACACGTTGAAGCCCTGTTCCGCCCGAGCGTCCACATACTCCAAGGCCGTCTTCCGGTTGTGCCGCTCCTTGTCGCTGTCGGTGAAGAGGGCCCAGGCCGTGTCGCCGAAGAACCAGAAAGGAGTCCCATCCTGACGCTCGAAATGGTGCGGCGCGGCCGCCATGGGCCGGATGCTCCCTTTGCGATCCGACGGCACAACCTTGAAGTGACCCGACTTGCCGCCAAGTCCGTTGTCATCACTCTCCGTCTTCCAGGTCCACTCGCCCAACTGGTAGGGCGAGAAACGCAACCGCCAGGTTCGGCCGCCGTCCCAGAAAAGCGGAATCGAGCGCCGTGAGCCGTCCGGCGCCGCCAAATTCGCCGTAGCACTGGCCTCGGTGTACGGATTCTCATAGCTGCCCGCCTGCCGGAAAGTTCGCTCAAAGACTCCGAAGCGAGGCACATCCGCGCCTCCCGCGAGCCCGGGGAGAAAGAGGACAAGGACAGCAACCAATCCCAGTCGAATCGTTTGTCTCATGAGTAGCTCTCATTATTAGCGTCTATCAGCGCTGATCAGCGGTTTCCACTCTTCCGTCGTCACCTCAGTCGCGATTCTCCTCCAGAACCTGCTGGATCACTTCCGCGTATTTCATCAGCACCAGGTAGTTGCGGAGGGAAAAACCGCTGGTTCGCAGGGCTTCCGGTGAGTAGGTCGCCTGAAACGGTTTCGGGTTCGAAGGATGCACGCCGTCTCCGGCAATCAGCGTCAGGACGTCGTAGCCTCGATGGGCGGAGAACTTCTTCATCGTTCCGTCCCAATCGTCCGGACGGCGGGTCAGAATCTCGCGATGGAAATCGCAGAGCGGAACCCGCTGCCGCTGGGCCACCCTTCTTGCCGCCTCGGCAAACTGGGCGGCCTTCTCTTCCTTGCCGTGGCGGGGCGGAATCGTGCTCAGAATCACCACCGTGCCGTTGGCCAGGCAGCGGCGCACAACTTCTTCCAGCGTCTTTTCGTAGTCGTCCACGTCGACGTTGTTCAAGTCGTTCGTGCCGAACATCAGGATGGCCGCCTCGGGATTCCAGCGGCGCAGCCACTGCTCGACGTTCTTGTTGGCCCAGCGCGTGGTCTGGCCGCCCTGGTTGCCGTATTCGGCCCCTTTGCGGTCCCAGCAGTCTTCCAGCATGTGCTCGGAAACAAGTTGGAATGCCCGCACCATCTCGGGCGGCGCCTCCTTCCGCTGCCAGCGCAACGACGACCAGAAGGCTCGCGAATCGGTGATTGAATCGCCGAACTGGGCGAACGTGCCGGCCTCGCCCTCGAACCGGGCGTGAACACGACGCATCGCTTCCACCCACGTCGCTGTCTTCACGGCCGGCTGCTCCTCCACCTTCTTCTTGACTTCCCGCGGCGGTGCCTCCGAACCATCCGACAATACGGCGATCTCGACCGAAAGGTCCACCGGTTCGCTCTCGGTCACGATTTCGTACGCACCCGCCGTTTCCAGTTCAACGCGTTTCGTCTTTTCCACCCCGTTCTCGCTCCACACGTGGGTGATCACGACCGGACTCGCCGATCTCGGCGACTTGTCGACGCAGTGGGCGTGGATCTTGAATTGGTTGACCGCCGGGTCTCCGTGGTAGCGAACGTAGAGCGTCTCGGCCGGCTTCTCCAGTCGGACCTCTTTCGCCGCGTTGTAATGCCAGTGGCCCATATCCGTCGGCATGTCGGCTCGATAGATCTCCTTAAACTCTGTGGGCTGGTCCACAGCGTAGGCCATCGTGTTGCGAGTTTGCCGGGCAGCCTTTCGCTGGTGCGTTCGAAAACTCCCCTCGGCCGTAAACCAGGCAATGCGAGTCCCGGGGGCGGCGGACAGCCGTGCGACCACGTCGCCGCGGATTCGCTCCGTCTTCCGAGCCGGATCGTAGTCCTCGGGCATCTGGACAACCTGCCGACGAAGCGTTTCCGGCCGACTCGTGTCGGAACCGAGCGTGATCACACGACTCGGCAGCCCATAGTGGTCGCCCGAGCGAAACTCCATCCGATTTCGCCCCTGCCGCAGTCCCGGCAGCGAGGCCGGGGCGACCTGGACCCACGTCGTCACCGCGAGCCCACGCACGATGGCCTCCTTTGGATTTCCTTGGAGACCGATTCGCAGCAGGTAGCCGTAGGTTCCGGCCACGTGCCTGGTCAGGTCGTACGTCCCTCTTCCCTGTGCTGTCTCGATGGCCTGCCATGTGGAACCTTGATCGAGTGACACGGAAAGCTCCGCCCCCTTGGCATCCATTTCAACGACCGAGGCTTCGCAGTCGTCCTCGGTCGTTTCCAACTGTCCGACCTTTGGAACGATGATATAGGGCGTGTGCATCTCGAAGACGGCATATCCTTGGCCGGGAGTCTCCAAGGTCAAACCGTCCTGTCCAACAGCGACGTTCTGGCAAGCATAAACGCCGTCGGCGAAGTCGGTCGACGGCGCCCTCAGGCTGGGTCGATAGACGAAGCGTCCGTTGCCGTAGTTGTGAATCGTGAAATGGCGATGATTCGGAGCGGGACCGCGGGGCGGCGTTTCAATCAGTCGCCGCAGGAAGTCGCCTTTGTGGTAACAGGGCAGATGGCGCCAACGACCTTCCTGCGGGCTCCACCAGCGCGTGAACGTTTCTCCCTGGCGGAGCACGTAATCCATGGTGTGCCCCGTCTGTTGGAAGCCATAGTGGTAGTAGAACCGCGTCTTCGCATAAACCTCGCGCACGTGTTCCAGATCGTCGTTGGGAAAGAACAGGGGCCCGCGATTCTTCCAAAGGCTCTCGTCCGTGCGCGACTCTTCGAAGGAGGCCAGCCGCCCGTCGGGGCGGCGAAAGGCAGCGCGAACGTCGAGGTCCAGGTAGTGCCAGCCTCCGTCATAAAGAGCTTCGGCGAGGACATGCCGCCAATCTTCCAGAATCACCGACCGCCCCGGCCCGACTCCCGCCTCTTCACACACGCCGGCCATGAAGGGACCGAAGATGGCGCAGTAGGCGTAGCCGTAGACGTTCAGGATCTTGACCGGGTCGCGAACCGTGGCATACTCGCTGAGCGGATCCTGGCCTTCGCGAACTTCGCCCATGTGAAACACGCCGGTTCGCGTGTCGACGAGATACTGGTAGATCTCCCACGCCCGCTCGTCCCCCGCAAGATCACGCCAACGGTGCAAATCGCCGAAGGTCTTCATGCTGTAGGCGTCGGCCCGATGGGGCGATACAACTCGCGGGGCGCGAACATCACCTCGTACCGCCACGGTCGCCAGCAGGAAAAGGAGAACACATCCCGCGCGCCGTAGCGGCATCATAGCTCTACTCAAAGTGGAAACGGATGACGGGGGAAACGAGGCCGAAGGCTGAAGGCTGAAAACTAAAGGACGGCGGAACAGGGGCTCTCGGTACATTGAAATCGGCTCTCCTTGGCAATCGACCTCGCGTCAATAACTTCAGCCTACAGTCTTCGGTCTTCAGCCTTGCTTGGGCTCTACCTCCACTGGTGGGCGCCCACATCCGTCGTCTGCCGGCGTGGCTGCCGGTCGAAGTCCTCGGGGACCGCTTCAATCCGGCCAGCTCGCCCTACCACTTCGGGGCACTTGCCTTTCAGGTGGAGATTGCCGCCAGACGTGTCGACAAACCACGATCCCAAATCCTGAACCACGTTGCCTTCCATCTGCACCTTGCTGTCCGTCTCGACACGAATAGGGGGGCCACTGACCAGGTTGTTGATCACGCTCAGGCCCACGTTCTCGTGAACCAGTCGAATCAGACGCCGCATCCGGCTTTCCGGATCGTGGATCGAGTTGTGGACGATCCGACAGTTCTCCGTGTGGTCCGCGAGGATACCGTTCTCGGGGCAGCGGGCCACGAAGTTGTTGCGAACGACGCACCGTCGGCAATGAAACTCGACGCCCTCGGGCAACATCGAGTTGCCCAGGCAGATTCCGCTGTCACAGTCGACGATCACGTTCCGCTCGATCACACAATCCTTCGATTCGTGCCAGAAGAAGACGGCGCCGCGGCCTTCGCCCGTCCGGCCGTGAATGCCAAAGAACACGTTGTCCGACACCGTCCAACCGTCGGCATACATGGTGTCGATCCCGGCGATGTAGTTCCCATTAAAGGTCTTGGCCGTGTCAGCCGGATCGTCTTCAAAGCGCTTTGCGTGGTCGTTATAGAACAGGCAATATTGAATGCGGCACCCCTGCGGCGGGCGGACGCCTTTCGGAACTCGGACGCCCTTGACGCCCCGCTGCCAGATGTTGTGAATCACGCAGTTGTGAATCGTTGCACGATGCACGTTGTGGTCGGTATTGAGCTTGAAGCCGTTGAAGCGAATGTTCTGAATCGTCAGGTCGGCAATGGTTACTCCAAAACACTCCCGCAACCCGACCAATTCGCCGTGAATGCTCTCGGCCCCGTCGAGAATCACCTTGTTCCGATCGCCCGACTCGCTGCGCAGGGTCACCCTATCGGTCCGCAACTCGAAATAGCGGGGCATCATGTAGTGACCGTCCGCCAGGAGGATCGTCCCGCCAGGCTCGACCTGGTCGGCAGCCCGAAACAGTTCCTTCACCGTCGAAACCCGGATTACCTTTTCGGACGGAGGTGGCAACTTCGGCGCCGGCGGGAGCCATGAGAAGTCGGGCGACTCGGCCACAAGCACGCCGCCGACAAGCAGCACCGCGGCGCAGACTGCGATACGAAGGAAGCGTTGCAAGATCGGCATGGCTACTCCAGTGTGGGATGCACGACTTCACCGCGCAACTGGGCCAGGCCGCCTTCGCGCTCGTAAACGCCGTAGAACATCGACATGCAATCGAGCCACAGCGTGAGCCGGTGCATATCTTCCGGCGAGAGTTTCACGTCGTAGTGGCCCTCCTGCAGGATCTGGTAGAGCTTCGAGGCCTTGGCGCCGAAGTGGCCCGGCGTTGTACGGTAACTGTCGCCGTAGTCGTAGAAACCGTAGTTTTCGATCAGGTTGTTGTAGGACGCGTACCAGTTCCGCTTGATCGGTTCGCGGGCGAGGTTGATCGCTTTCTTGTCGTGGCTCTCTTCGTGGCACTTCACGCAGTTCCGATCGAGAACCGGCTGGACCAGTCGCGGATAGCTGAAGGGCGCCGAACCGTCCACGTCGGGCACAAGCTTCGAGGGGCCCCGCTTCAACGCCAGCGGAACCACGTCGGCCGCCTGGGCCACCCGCGACTTCGGTTCGTGGCAGCCCACGCACGTGAGCCGCTCCCCTTCCCGAATCTGGGTCCCCGATCGCATCGATTGAACCGCCAATCCGTCCTTGTCCAGAGCCTGGAAGAACAGTTCGCGGTTGGCGGGCACGGTGAAGTGGGCGCTCCCGTCCGACTCGACGGGCACGGTGCCCAGCACCCAGCGGCAGGGAACCACGGAATCTCGCGACGACTGCTCCCGCCTCGCCGTCTCGTGCGGTCGCAGGGGGCCGGAAGGAACCGGCATCGGCAGAAGCTGAAGCACACGCAGATGGGTGATCTTCGTCCCTGCCGGCCATGGCTTGAGGCTGTCGTAGACGTTGATCACGGCCATCGAGCCCTCGGCCTGGGCGAACTCGTCGGCCACCTTGTGACGGGTGGCCGGATCCGTGCCTTCGCCTCGGGCCAATTCGTATCCTGCTTTCGGTGTCGGTGTTGCCCGCAGGGGGATCGGCGTGAAGCACGGCAACTCGGGATCGCGATACAGAAGTTCGCGATTGCCGAAGGCATCGACCAGGTAAATCCCGTAGTCGCCGGGCACGTAACCCTTGCCCTGCCCTCCCACCCCGGGACGCATGGTTGCGTCATAGACGCAGAGGAAGTAGTTCTCGCTCAAGGGCCACGGAGTGCCGTAGGCCTGCGCCCCGCCCTGGGTCTCGGGGAAACCGACATCCGGCGTAATCCGCCGTACCGGGCCCATGCTGTCATCGTCGGGCACACTCGGATCGATCAGGATCAACGAGCCGAAAGACTGGCCGTGATGGGGCGAAGCGGTCGCCACGATCTTGTTCGAGCCGGGGATCGCCCGGCAGTCCGATTCCATGTCCGGACGCTGCTGCCGCACGGCGTAGTTGCCATGCACGGGCCTGGGATCGCGCCCGTCGAGCGTAGTCAACCAGGGCATGTGGGCCGTGCACCCGTGCCGGTCGACGTAGTCCCAGCGGGTCCAGAGGATCATCCCCTCGTTCGTCACCGAAGGATGCCATTCGTTCGTCTCGTGGAAGCTGAGGCACTGGATATCGCTGCCGTCGGCGGCCATGTCGTAGAGCGTGTAGTTCGGGCAGACCCGCCCGCAACGCAGATAGCCTCCCCGGCGTTCGCTGATGAAGGCGATCCGACCGTTGGGCAGCCAGCAGGGATCGAAGTCGTTGAAGGTCCCGTCCGTCAGTTGCTGGAGACCGCTGCCATCCACGTTGACCTTGAAGATGTGATAGCACCGTCCCTCCGCCCAATGGCCTTGCGTGGGATCGGTGTGATGGCGATGGTTCATGTCGCCGCGATTCTCCACGTAGGCGAAGAGGATCGTCTTGCCGTCGTAAGACAGGTCGGGCGAGAGGAACGTGCCGCCAGGTGTTTCCGGCCCCATTCGGTTTCCGTTGCCGTCAAACCGTGCCGTGGGCAGCACGTCGCTTGGGCCGCCCCAAAGCCGCTCACCAGTCAGCCGTCCCTTCTCCACCACCGAATCGGCCAGCACGTCGCGAACGGTCGGCTTGTCGCTGAAGACCCCGTTGAGCACGTACAATCCGCCTCCGGGAGCGGCGGCCATGCCGTAGTACTGATCGCACAGATGATTGAACAACGCGCGACGCCGCTTGATGAACACCAGCTTGTCAAAGTTCAGAAGCGGGTTGGAAAAGGCGATCTTCCGGCGGAGTCGGCAGGCGTCTTCGTAGAGCGCTCGCCGCGTGTCTTCCTGTTCGACGTCGGTGGCTTCCACCTTCTTTCGAAGGGCGGCAAGCTGGCTCTCGAGGTTGCCCAGGTCGGGGACGTCGGTCATCGTCTTCAGATCGGTTAGCAGGGCAGTCGTTCGGCGGAGAACGATGTCGAGCGGATCGCGATCGCTTTCGAGGATCGATGCTTCCTGACGGTAGACCTCCGGAGCCACGCGGTCGAAGTGGGCGCGGTTGCGGAGGTCCGCTTCCAACGTGGCGTATTGCACTTCCGTCTCGGTGAACGGGGTCCCGTCCTCGTGGACCAGGGATGCCAGGCCGGACTCCTTCGCGCGAAACGTCACGCCGTCGACAAGCAGCCTCAGTTCGGCAATTGAGGTGTAGGGGCGACCATTGACCTCGGTGAGGGCTCGAAGCCGGAAATAACGCCCCTTCTGCGGCGAAGAAAAAGTGACGGTGTATTCCGGGGCCCCCTTGGAGAACTCGCCGGCAAGGACGGGCTTGCCGAGTTTTTTCAACTGGTTGCCTACGTAGCACTCGTACTGGCCGATGGTGCCGTTGCCCCCGCCTTCTCGCGGCGTATAGACGAAGCCCGACAACTCGTACTCCTTGCCCAGGTCCAAGGTGATCTGGTGGGGCACGGAAGGTGTTCGCGTGCCGAACTCCGTGTGCCACATGGTTTCCGGGTCGCCGTCCATCGCCCGATAGGCCTCGTAGCCCGCGTGCTCGCTGTCGACACGGACAACGATCGATACCGGCTTTGCCCCCTCGGCTGACGTGAGAAGAGACACACAACACAAGAGCGCAAGCGCGGCGATAGGAGTGAGGCGGGCCATCTCATGTCCCTTTTCGATGGAAACGTGGCGAGTCAACTCTCAGGCCGCCCACAGAACCGCAGATTGCCCACGAACGACGCCCTGGGCCTGAGACAGCCTTCGAGCACCAGGATACCCGCAAATCCTTTGACAGTCCACAGATAGCAGTCAATCGTCCGAAGCTGAGCGACGATTCAAGAATAACTCCCAAATTCCGCTGTAAATGACAAGCAGATTTGGCAACATACGCAGACGGGCGGAAAATGACAAGAACAGGAGTCAACGGAGATAACAGAGGCTCTCCACTCTGTTCTCTCCGTTGACTTCTGTTCGCCTTAGTCTCACCCTCGACTCGAAATGCCTACCCTTGGAATTTTTAGAAGATCCCGGCCCAAACGGGCACTTATTTGTGCGCCGAGCGACGCCACCAGTGGTAGTATTTCCCTTCCAATTCAGACCGGCTCGGGAAGGGGTAGTAGAGGATTCTGTTCTCGCTGCCCACAAAGAACCCCTTGTTGACGCAGTGGTACGGCAGACTGGCCGGTCGCAGCCGGTCCACCGTTTTGGTGTGCTTTTCAGGAGCCCGTTCGAGTTCGAGCAAGCAGCCTCGCAAATGGGCGAAGTGCTCGGGATAGTAGAGGTCCTTGGGTTTTCCGTTTTCCGGATCCACTCCCAATTCGCCCAGATCCAGATCGACAAAGCAGATTCGAGGCACGAAGAACGGTCGGTTCGGATCGGTAATGAACCGGCAGAATTCGTCTGGAGCGCAACGACTCGCCACGAGGGGATGGACCGGACAGAGTTCCTGGTAGAGATAGTACTTCTCCGAGAAACTCTCCGGCATGGCCCGTTGCGTTAGCTCCAGAACCTTCCCTTTCTCGGTGGCCAGCCAGAGGCTCTTGAGCTGATCGAGGGGGATCCGCTCCATAACCCGATAGATCGACATGTAAAGGGAATGCTTGAGCCGTCCGTCCGGATGGGGCGTACAGTGCTCCCTGGCGTAGGCCAGTTCGAAGTCGCGGGGCTCCCCGTCGAAATCGAGGTCGAAAAACATGGCCTGGCCATGGGTGGTCTGCCGGGTGCCAATGGCCAGATACGTCCCGAATTCTTCCGGCGGCAGCATGGATGCCACCAGCGACTCGGGAGTCATCGAAAGGTAGTAGTGGATAGGCATCACATCGTCTCCCGCGGTTTAGACGCCGCTCTTGAAATCCCCATCTCCTACGCGGCCTCAAGGGACCTGCCGGAGCGATATCACGGAGACAAACCGCGAGGAGAAACCATCTCTCTACAAGAAGCCATTCCTCCACGAAGAAGCCATATCATCTGTCAGAAACCTAGGCCGTTCCTGGATACTAGGCAAGCCCCCCAATAAGGCGCAATGAACAAATGTCTTAAATGCCGGCGCTTTGGAGGGATCTTCCTCAATCCGGCGAATCGAACTCTTTCCAAAGACTCATAAGAAAAATCGCTTTTGGTTAAGCAAAAACGCTTTCCCCAATGGCAAGAGCGTCTACAATCACTACCGGAGTGCTGATCGCTGTGCCTCTGTCGAGGGAGTGGCCGTGAACTCCAACCAACGAGTTCCCACGGTCCTTGATCGTGACTTCGGCATAGGTCGCACGCGTAATCGCAAGTTGCCTTCGGTGGCAGGTCGAGCCTGCCTTGGGGGAACCGGTTATGGCCGAGTCGATCGAAGCGTTCGTCAAGAAACTCCAGGAAGAGGGCGTCGAAGCCGGCCGCGAGGCGGAACGGGAAATCCGGTCCGCCGCAGAGAAACAGGCCGAAGCCATCCTCGACGAGGCCCATCAACAGGCCAAGGCCATCGTCGACGCCGCCCACGAGGAAAGCGAGCAAGTCCGGGAACGCACCGAAACGGAACTTGCCCTGGCGGTGCGCGATGCCCAGGGACGTCTTCAGGACACCCTGAGCCACATTCTCCAGGCCCTCCTCCATCACACAATCGAGGAAAAACTCCGCGATTCCGTGTTCCTCGCCGAACTGATCCGCGACGTGGTTCTTCGCTATGTCGAAGCCGACCTGGCCGACGGAGAAGTCCTCACCATCAATGTGTCCGATGAGCTTCGTTCCCGTCTCAGTCATTGGGCCCTGCAAACGTTTCACGTGTCGGCCGAGGAAACCTCGCCGGTTAAGCTGCAGACGTCGATGGCCGAGGCGGGCTTTGAATACCGAGTTGCTGATGGAACCGTCGAAGTGACCGCCACCTCCGTGGTGGAGTTGCTTATGCAGATGGTCAGCCCTGAACTGCGGAAATTCGTGGCCCAGACTGCCCCATCAGAGCCCCATGACACTTGACCGCTACTACTACGTCACGTCGTTGCCCAACCTGGGTGAACTCGGCAGCGCCGCCCCGATCGGCCTGGCGGATCTCCGCACGTACCTCGCCGACGATCCAACCTGCCGGCAACTTGTCGACTTGCTGCTCGTCCATGACGACCTTCTCCTTCGAGAGGCCTGCCTGGCCGGCGAACCTCGCGAGACCACTCCGGCAGTCTTGAGCGACGGGCAAATCCGCGATGAAGCGCCCCTCCCTTCGTGGCTCGCCCCCCAAGAGGCTGAGCCTGACGAGCCGGAAGAGAGCGCTGCTGGCCCGGATTCCGACACGATCTGGGAGGCCTACTTCCGCCACCTCGACCGCGTTGCAACGAAATTTCGCTGCCGCCTTCTCGCCGATTGGGCACGCCACGAAGTGACGCTTCGCAACGGCCTCGCCTCCGCTCGGGCCAGACGCTTGGGCCTGGATGAAAGCGAGTGCCGGGTAGCCGCGGATCTCGCCGAAAGCGGCGACTCCACCGGGCCCGCCGTAGGCGATTGGGAAGCAGCCTCCACACCGCTCGCCGGGCTGCAGTCCCTCCTCCGCGGCCGTTGGGCCTGGCTCGCCGAACACGACCAATACTACCGCTTCCGCAATGATGAACTTGCCGCCTACGCCCTGCGATTGATGCTCCTCCATCAGTGGCAGCGAATCGCAACCGAAACTCCATCGTTCACCGAAAGGCGATTGGTGTGAAAGGACGAATCCACGCCGTGTACGGCAGCCTGGTCGTCGCCGAACTGGACGATCGAATCGTCCAGAACGCGATCGGTTATTGCGTCCGCGACGACGGAGTGCGTTTGCTGAGCGAGGTCATCCGTGTGAGGGGCTCACTGGTGGATCTTCAGGTTTTTGAGGAAACACGGGGCTTGCGTGTGGGAGACGAAGTCGACTTTCGCGAGGAGATGCTCTCCGTGACGCTCGGCCCCGGCCTGTTGGGACAGATCTACAACGGTCTGCAAAACCCGCTTCCCGAACTGGCCGACCAGATCGGCTACTTCCTGAATGCGGGCGTCTACCTTCACGGGCTGTCAACGGAGAAGACATGGACGTTCACCCCGTCCGTCGAGACGGGCGCGATTGTGAAGGCGGGCGACACCTTGGGCTCGGTTCCCGAGGGAATCTTCCGCCACGGCATCATGGCCCCCTTCCGCCTGCCGGGCCGTCAGCGGGTCGTGCAGATTGCTGCCGAGGGAGACTACACGGTGGCGGACGAAATCGCCGTGCTGGCAGACGACGACGGGCTCACAACCTTGGTGACCATGCAGCAACGTTGGCCCGTCAAGATCGCCTTGAACGTCTCGCAATGCCGCCTCATGCCCACCGAACCGCTCGTCACCGGCGTGCGAATCGTCGACTCCATGTTTCCCCTCGTCCGTGGCGGAACCTACTGCATCCCGGGCCCCTTCGGCGCCGGAAAGACCGTGTTGCAGCAGATCATTTCCCGCCATGCCGAGGTCGACGTGGTCGTCATCGCGGCCTGCGGCGAACGGGCCGGCGAGGTTGTCGAGACCCTGCGGGATTTTCCCGATCTGCACGACCCGCGCACGGGACGCACCTTGATGGAGCGGACGATCATCATCTGCAACACCTCCGCCATGCCCGTCGCCGCCCGCGAGGCCTCGGTCTACACGGCCGCCACGCTCGGCGAATACTATCGCCAGATGGGGCTCGACGTGCTCCTGCTGGCCGATTCGACCTCCCGCTGGGCCCAGGCCATGCGGGAGATTTCCGGACGTCTCGAAGAAATCCCGGGGGAAGAGGCCTTCCCCGCCTACCTGGAAAGCCGCATTGCCAACTTCTACGAACGGGCCGGCGTTGTCAGACTCAACGACGACCGCACAAGCTCCCTCACCATTGGCGGTACGGTCAGCCCGGCCGGCGGCAATTTCGAGGAACCCGTCACCCAGGGCACGCTCAAGGTCGTCGGGGCCTTCCTCGGCCTGTCCCGAAGTCGCAGCGACGCGCGACGCTACCCGGCCATCGATCCCCTCGACTCCTGGAGCAAATATCGCGGAGTGATCGAGCCGGAAAAAGTCCGCCGCGTTCACGAACAGCTCGTTGCCGGCAGTGAAGTCCGTCAGATGATGACCGTCGTGGGCGAAGAAGGCACCTCGGCCGAGGATTTTCTTCTCGCCATGAAGGCGGAGTTCTTCGACAACGCCTACCTGCAGCAGAACGCCTTCGACGAGGTCGACGCGGCCACGCCCGCCGAGCGGCAACAGTTCGTCTTCGACAAGATCCTCGAAGTGCTCGAAATGGAAATCGGCCTCGAAGACAAGGAAGAGATTCGCCATGCCATGGTCCGCGTAACGGACGACTTCCGCAACTGGAACTACGCGGCGTCCGATAGCGACGAGTACACCCGCTGGTTGAACGAGATCGACGCCTTCATTGCGGCCGGAGGGCGCACGCCATGAGAAAGTACTTCGACACGATCGAACAGATTGCCGGCAACGTCGTGTCGGTCCGCGCCGCCGGCGTGGGCTACGACGAACTCGCCCACGTCAGCACCAGCCGCGGCGACTCCCTCGCCCAGGTCATTCGCCTGGAAGGCGAGCAGGTCAGTCTCCAGATCTTTGCCGGATCGCAGGGCGTCTCCAATCGCGATCGCATTCGGTTCCTGCACCGTCCCATGCAGGTCCCGTTTTCCAACGCGCTGCTCGGGCGGGTTTTCGACGGCTCCGGCCGGGCACGGGACGGACGGGGTCCGGCCTTCGGCGAAATGCTCGCCATCGGCTCCCCGGTCGTCAATCCCGTCCGTCGGCGCATGCCCGACAAGATGGTCGAAACCGGCATCCCCATGATCGACGTGTTCAACTCCCTCGTCGAGTCGCAGAAGCTGCCGATCTTCTCCGTTCCCGGCGAACCCTACAACGAATTGCTCGCTCGCATCGGTCTGCAAGCCCAGGCCGACGTGATCCTGCTGGGCGGGATGGGCCTCCGCTACGACGACTACCTCAAGTTTCGCGATACCTTCGACGACGGCGGCGTGCTCGGCCGGACGATCATGTTCATCCATACCGCGGCCGATCCCGTCGTGGAGTGCCTCCTCGTTCCCGACCTCTGCCTGGCCATCGGCGAACGGTTCGCCGTGCAAGGCAAGCGGGTTCTCGTCCTCCTGACGGACATGACGGCCTTCGCCGACGCCCTCAAAGAGATCTCCATCATCATGGGGCTGATTCCGTCGAACCGGGGCTACCCCGGCGACCTGTACACGCAGCTTGCCCGCCGCTACGAAAAGGCGGTCGACTTCGACGGCGCCGGTTCCCTCACCGTGCTCGCCTGCGTCACCATGCCCGGCGACGACGTGACCCACCCCGTTCCCGACAACACGGGCTACATCACCGAAGGACAGTTCTATCTCCGCAACGGCCACATCGAGCCCTTCGGCTCCCTCTCGCGACTCAAACAACAAGTCAACGGAAAGACCCGCGACGACCACCGCGCCATTATGGACGCTTGCATCCAACTCTACGCCCTTTGTCATGAAACTCGCGAGAAACGCGAGATGGGCTTCGAAATGAACGACTGGGACCGAAAGCTCCTCACCTACGGTCAGATGTTCGAACAGCGGATCATGGAACTCTCGGTCAACATCCGCCTCTTCGACGCATTGGATCGCTGCTGGGCGATCCTCGCCGAGTGCTTTGAGCCCGAAGAAACCGGCATCCGCCGCACCGTCCTTGAAAACCACTGGCCCGAGAAACGAGCCCCCTGAACACCTCCCCTGTCCTGAGTTGCCGACCCCCAATGCCCCAGAAAGTCAAGCTAACACGACCGGAACTGAAACGCTACCGCGATCGGCTCGCGCGGTGCGAGCACTACCTGCCCATGCTCAAGCTGAAACAGCAGCAGTTGCAGATCCGCCTCCGGGATGTCGCGGCGCGTCGACGGAAGGCCGAGCAGGCGTGCCGCGACGTGGAAACACGCCTGGACGGTTATCGCGGGGTGCTCGGCGACGTTTCCGGCCTGCCCCTGGAACGATTCTCTCGACCCGAGAAGGTGGTGACCTCGCCCAGGAACATCGCGGGAATCGAAATCCAGGTCTATGAAGAGGTCGTGTTTCCCGAAGCCTCCTACAGCCTGTTCGCCACGCCGCCGTGGGTCGATCAGGCCCTGGCAGACCTCCGCGCGCTGAGCCAGGCCCGGGCGGCCGTCGAAGTGCTTTGCCGGGAAGAAGAGGTGCTCGAGCGCGAGCTCCGCCATGTCATCCAGCATGTGAATCTCTTCGAAAAGGTGCTCATCCCCAACTACCGCGATGCCATCCGCCGGATTCGTATCCGTCTGGGCGACGAGATGACGGCGGCCATTGGACGTGCGAAGATCGCCAAGGCCAGGCTGGCCATGCACAAGCAGCCCGCCGCGGCGGAACGATTGCGGAGGGCCAGCGTATGATCGCTCCCATGCACAAGACCTACGTGACGGCCCGCCATCGCGATCGCCTGCAACTCTTGGAAGTCTTGGGCAACCTTGGCGTCGTGCATCTCACACCGGTGGATCCCCGCGAGGCCGTCGCCGACGCCGAAACGATCAGCCAGATCCAGATCCTCGAGCGGGCCCTCCAGATTCTCCAGCCGCTTACGCCTGCCGAGTCGCCGCCCGAACTGCCGGCCCAGGACGCCGCCCGGGAAGTGCTCGACATCGTCCGGCGTCGCGCCGCCGGCGAACAGCGGCTTACCGAACTGTTTCACCAGTTGCAGCAAATCGAGCTGTGGGGCGATGTCGAGTTGGAGCAACTCGCTCACCTTGCAGCGGCCGGAGTCCACGTGCAATTCTGCTCCCTCGACTCCCGCCATCTTTCCGAAGTTCACGCCGATTGCGTCGAACCGCTCAAGACGCTGCCCGGAAAGCGATTGCTCGCGGCCCTCGCCTCTCGCGATCCCGTGCAGCTGCCGCCCTCGGCACGAGTCCTGGAACCTCCGCCACGCGACGCGCCGGCGATCCGCGCCGAAGCCGCCGAGATCGACGCCTCCGTGAAGGCCGATCGCCAGCGACTTGCCCAGTTGGCTCACCTTGTCCCGGCAATGCAAGCGGAGCGAGAGCGACTCGAGCAGGAAGCGGCCGATACGCTCGCCTTGCGCGGAGCGGCCACAAGCGACGCCCTGTTCGCCGTTCAGGGCTGGATTCCGGAAGAAATCGCGCCGGGGCTGGCTGCGGAACTGTCCAAGCACGACCTTCCGACGGCCGTCCGCGTGATAAAGGCGGCCGACGACGAGGAGCCGCCCACGTTAGTCCGCCCCCCCAAGTGGACCCAGCCCATCGAAGGGTTGTTCTCCGTAATGGGCACGGTGCCCGGCTATCGCGAATTCGACGTGTCGATCCCGTTTCTCCTCGCCCTGCCAATCTTCACTGCCATGCTTATCAGCGACGGCGGCTACGGCCTGGTCCTGCTTGTAGGGCTCCTCCTGGCCTACCGCCCCGCCACGCGCACCCTCGGCAAACCCTTCACCCATCTGCTGATGGTCGTGGGCCTGGTGGCACTGCTTTGGGGCGGGCTGTGCGCCACGTTCTTCGGGGTTACCCTCTATCGACCCGTCATCCCGGTCGATCTGAGCGCCGAATCGCGCACGTGGATGATGACCCTCTGCTTCGCCCTCGGTGCGCTGCACCTGAGCGTGGCACAAATGTGGCAGGCCGTCCGACTGTTTCCAAGTCTGCGTTTTCTGAATCGCGTCGGATGGGCCGTCTTCATCTGGGGGATGTTCGGCGTGGTTCGGATGTTCGTTCTTCGAGCGCCACTGGGGTGGCCCACCCCCTGGCCTTATCTGCTCCTGGCCGGAGCGGGACTGGCCATTGCTTTCCACCGCCCCTGTCCCAATCCGCTCAGAACGCTGCTCTGGGGAGTTGCCGCCTTTCCGCTCGCCATGATGTCGGCCTTTTCCGACGTGATCAGCTATGTCCGCTTGATGGCGGTCGGCATGGCCAGCAGCGTCCTGGCCGTGAGCTTCAACGAACTGGCGTGGCAGGCCGGCGCCTGGCCTCTTGCCATCCTGATTCTCGTTTTCGGTCACAGTTTGAACATGGGTCTGGCGATGATCGCCATGTTTGCCCACGGGGTGCGTCTCAACATGCTGGAATTCAGCAACAACCTCGGAATGCAGTGGGCAGGATATCCCTACCGTCCTTTTGTTCGGAGGAGCGCTCATCATGGTAACGGACTTGTTGAATCTTGACGTGCCGACCGTGCTGGCCACCACCGACACGTTCTGGCGTTTCCTCGGCGAAATCGGCGCCGTGGCGGCCCTTGGCCTGGGCGCCCTGGGCAGTTGCATGGGAATCGGCGCCGCGGGGCAGGCGGCAGCCGGGGCCTGGGCCAAAGAATCCCGCGCCGGGCGAACCCTCAGCTTCACCTACATCATCCTCCTCGGGATGCCGCTGAGTCAGACCCTCTACGCCATGATCGTCATGACCAATGTGCAACCGGTCTTCGAGAACATGCAAACCTCCGTGAGCGATTCCGGTCTCCTCCTGGGAATCGGGCTCGCTGCCGGGATCGGCGAGATGCTCTCCGCATGGATCCAAGGTCTTATCGGTGCCGCAGGAATTCGCGCCATGAGTGAAGGGGAAGGCAAGGGATTCGCCTTCATTATCATCGCCATGGGAATCGTCGAAACGGTCGGCATCTTCGTTATGGTCTTTCTTCTAGGCATGATCCCGGCAGTTGCCTGACTCAAAGTGAAAAGGACGGAACTTTCGAGAGCTGCGGACTCCCTGAAATGCTGGGCTAGGGCTGGAGACTGAAGACTGTAGGCTGTAGGTTTCTGATGCAAGGTCGATTGGAGAGGAAAACCAACTACGATGCGTCGAAAGCCGTTGTTTTGCAGTCCTTCAGCCTTAGGCCTTCGGTCTTCAGTCTTCTTCCCGCCGTTATTCGTTTTCACTTTGTGTTTCACCGCAATTCCCTCGATCGGGCCCCACCCCCGACGGGAGAGCACCACCAAAACGAGCTTCCCCGGCAGGGAATTGACAGTTGCCGATTTCTACCGGCCGCATACAATACCCACAGACCCCAAGAGGGAGACGCGGCAAATTGGTGTGGGGGATTTTTCCCAGTTCCAGCCGTTTGCCGAAACTCCGAGTTTCGCCAACAACCTCATTTCTAGCCGAGTTCCTTCGGCGGGGGAGGTGAATCATGCTCGCGAGCATTCTCGTTGCCTTGGACGGCACCCACTACAGTGACGTTGCCTTGGACCTGGGACTCGAGTGGGCCCGCCGGCTCGATGCGGTCCTCGTGGGCCTCGGCGTCGTCGATGAACCTACCATCCGTGGACATGAACCCGTCCCCATCGGCGCTTCAGTCTACAAACTGGAACGGGATGAATTCCGGCTTGCCGACGCCCGGCGCAAGGTCGAGCAGTTCCTCGACCGATTCACGGCCCGCTGCACGGAGGAAGGCGTTTCCTGCAAGGCTCTGGAAGACGTGGGCTTTCCCTTCAAGGAAATCCTGCACGAGTCCCACCGCTACGACCTCGTCCTCCTGGGCCATGAAACCCACTTTCACTTCGAGACGGCGGACAAGGCCGACGAAACCTTGTGGCGTGTCCTGCGTCACGAGTCCCGTCCGGTCGTCATCGCCCCGCCCGAACTGAAAACGGGGGACTCGGTTGTCCTTGCCTACGACGAAAGCGTTCAGGCGGATCGCGCCATGCAGGCCTTCCAGGCCTCCGGGCTTGATTTCGGAGAGGAAGTCTTCGTGATGTGCGCCGCTCCCTGCGAGGAAAAGGCCACATGCAAGGCGGAAGAAGCCGTCGACTTCCTCCAGTCCCACGGAATCCACGCCACCGCCTCGACTCTCACGAATCCGAAAAAACCCGGCAAGGCGATCCTCAAAGAAGTGGAACGGCGCAACGCCCGCATGCTCGTCATGGGTGTCAGCAAGCACTCCACGCTCCGCGACCTACTGCTCGGCGGCGTTACCAAGAAAGTGTTGCGGGAGAGCCGTGTGCCCGTCTTCTTCTGCGATTGACCAGCCAACTCCAGCATCGCGTTTCGCTCCGCGGAACGATGCTTGTTCGCATCGGCGAACAATAAGACGCCTTCAATCCAGCGTCGGCAGCACCACCTCGCCCCGGGCCTGGGCCTCGATGTTTTCGTACGCCCCGAAGAACTCGCTGTTCGAGTCCAGCCAGAGCGTCAAGCGGTGGAAATCCTCGCCGGAGAGTTTCACGCCGTAGTGGTCTTCCGTGAGGTAGGGAAGCAGCTTGGAGACCCTCGCCCCGAACCGGCCCGCCTCCGTGCGACTTCCGCCGTGAACGGGATCCTTGATCGAACCGTTGCTCACGTGGTAGTAGAAGCCGTATTTGCCGGCAAGGCTCTCGTAGGATCGCGTCCAGCCGCTCTTGCCGGCCAAGTCGCCGGTCAGTGGCAGGGCCTTCTTCTCCTGGTGGCACGCCACGCAGTTCCGGTCAAGCACCGGCTGGACAAGACGGACGTAACTGAAGGGATTGCTCCCCGACGGCTCGGGACGGATCTTCGACGGCGCTCGCTGCAGCGCCAGCGGGACGGACGGCGTCTCGGTCAGACCGTGATGTTTTCGCTCGTGGCACCCCTGGCACTGCAGTCTTTCACCAGGATGCAGATAGGTTCCCGATCGCATCGACTGAACGGCCATGCCGTCGGAATCCACGGCCTGGAAGTAGATTTCCTTGCCCGGAGGGGCCTCGAAGAACACGCTTCCGTCCGCCTCGACGGGCACGGTTCCCAGAACGGCCCTCGCGTTGGTCTGGTTGCCGACGCCGATCCGCGGCTCGTTGGGCGGGGCCGTCGTTTTGGGCAACACCTGGATCACTCGCAAGGCCTCGATCTTCGTGCCTTCGGGCCAGGTGAAATCGCTGTCGTAGACGTTGATCACTGATACGGTTGCTTTGTAATCCTCCTGTGTCGCTTGCCGGCGGTCCCGGGCTGTCTGGACGGTGGCCGACGGGATGACCGGCGGCTTCGGGCGGACAGCCAAGGGGATCGGGCTGACGCACGAAATCTCCGGATCACGATACAGCAGTTCCCGGTTCCCGTCGCGATCGATCCAGTAGACGCCCCGGTTCTTCGCGTCCGCGCCGTACACGCAAAGATAGTCGTCCTCGCTGAGCGGCCATGGCGTGCCGTAGATCATGTAATCGCGAATCGCTCCCCGGGGCGACTCCGCCTCGGGGAACAGCACTTCGGGGGTCAACCGCTCCAACTGCGCCATGGCCCCGTCGTCCTTCAGGCGAGGATCGATAATCGCCAGCGAACCGAACTCGTGCCCGTGATGGGCCCCTGTGGAACAAACGTATTTGTGCGAACCGGGAATCGCTCGAATCTGCATCTCCATCCACGGGCGGCTCTCCCGCCGCTCCGGATAATTCCCGTGGAAGGTCCGCGGATCCCGCCCGTCGGGATAAGAGGTCCAGAGGTGATGGGCAACGTTCGTGTCGCGATCCACGTAGTCCCAGCGGGAATAGACGAGCATCCCCTCATTGTTCACGCTCGGATGCCACTCGTGCGTTTCATGGTAGCTGATGCAGATGATGTCGCTGCCGTCGGGCTCCATGGAGTGCATCGTGTAGACCGGACAGTGTCGACCGCATCGCAGATAGCCTCCGCGCCGCAGGCTCACGAAGACGATCCGACCGTCAGGCATGCAGCAAGGGTCGAAATCGTCCGCGGGACCGTCCGTCAACTGAACGAGCCCCGTGCCGTCGGCATTGCACTTGAAAAGGTGGTAGCTGATTTCCGGCGACCACTCATAGGCCTCCTTGCCCTGGTACTTGGCCCAGGCGGTCGCTTCGCTATAGGCGAAGAAAATCTCGTTGCCGTCGAACGAAACCTCCGGCGACAGGAACGAGCCGCCTTCCAACTTCTGTCCCGCCAGCCGTCCCTTCTCGACAACAGAATCGGCCAGCAGATTCTCCAGGCGGGGCTCCGGCCCAAAGGGGTCATGAACGACGAACAGCCCGCCCCCTGGCACGGCGTTGCAGCCGTAATACTGGTCGCACATGTGGAACACGCCCGCCGCATCGTGCCGCTTGGCGAACAGGATCTTGTCGAAGTTCAACAGCGGATTCGTGAAGGCAATCTCTCGAACCAGATGCGTGGCGGCCAGATACACGCGGCGGCGTTCGTCCGCCGAACTCGTTTCCACCTTTTCCAATTTCGCCAATTCGTTGCGGATTCCGGCTATTCGTGTTTCGAAGGCGCTCGTTCGCAGGCGGCCGGCAAGCCGCTCCGCCCGATCGAGCACCTGCCGGATGTGGGCGAGAGAGAAACTCCCG
This sequence comes from Thermoguttaceae bacterium, assembly GCA_963674575.2. Taxonomy (GTDB): domain Bacteria; phylum Planctomycetota; class Planctomycetia; order Pirellulales; family Thermoguttaceae; genus JAAYAY01. Next base: position 1,142,896 of record CAXXQT010000002.1, on the reverse strand, counting down.
TCAGCCGGCGTTTTTCCTGGAGGAGTCGCCCGATCCACGCCTTCCGGCAGTGTGCCGGGGTACGAGTAAGGCCCCACGCTCTTCTGATCGGCCGGACGATTCAGAGCAATGTTCTTTTCAGGGGCCTCGGCGCCGTAGACCTCCACCTCGTCGAGTGCGAAGGAACACTTGCCCGCAACGGCCAGACGGACGACTCTCGCCGACATAGCCTTCCCCCGCAAATCGATCACGAGCGGTTCTCCGCCGCTCACGCCAAAGAAGGGTTCGCCGCGGTGGCGATAGATTTCCGTGAACTTCCCGTCGGCGCTCAGCGCCCCGGAAACAACCAGGTTCTTCGTGCGGGCGGCACAACCGCGATCGACGCGATTGAAGACGACGATGCGGTCGAGCCGGACGTCTCGGCCCAAGTCGACCTGCCACCACGGATCCGTTTCGCCGCTGGCCGTATGAAATCCCCACCGCCCATTCTTGATCCCGTCGCAGCCGCCGGAGGCATCCTCGGCCGTCGTCACGGTTGCCGTCTCCGTTGCAGGGCCAAGGAACTGCGAGAAAAGGCGATCCTGCTCAATCCAGTCCTTCTCCACAAGCCCCTTTAACGACGGCTCTGCCGCCCTCGTGGCCGGCGTGGTCAAGACGGCGAGGCCCAAAGCGAAGACCAGAATCAAAGAAACCGCCGAGTGACGAGTCCCCATCTTAACACCTCCACGCTTGCTGACGGCTGTGCAGGTTCCCTGCAGAGAGAATCGGAGTCCAACTCCCGGGCTATTATAGCGCGCCTGAAGGCCCAACGAAACAGCGGACAGAGAAGTCTTGGACAACCGTACTGGCATCGGCAATAATGGCCTCGCACCGGTTCCGCACTGGCACTTGCCCGAGGCCCACAACGCCATGAGATACTCGTCTTTTCCGCTCGCAACCCTTTGTCTGGTTCTCCTCACCGCGACCGTTTCGGCCGCGGACTGGCCCACAGCCGGGGGCGATATTCGCCGCACCAACGTCTCTGCAGAGACCTTGGAGTTGCCCTTTGCCGAAGCGTGGCGCCACATGCCCGTTCACGGCCCCAAACCGGCCTGGCCCGAGGGCCCCGCCAAACAGGACGTTTATCGACGGGTCTACGGGCTGAGTCCCACTGTCACCTTCGACCGGGCCTTCCAGCCGATCGTTTCCGACGGACGTCTGTTCTTCGGTTCCTCGGGCGACGACGCTCTCCGCTGCCTCGACGCGGCGACGGGAAGGCACTTGTGGGGCTTCGCCACAGAAGGCCCGATTCGCTTGGCGCCCACCGTCTACGATGGGAAGGTCTACTTCGGCTGCGACGATGGCTGCGTCTACTGCCTGAACGCCGCCAGCGGAGGGCTTCTCTGGAAGTGCCGCCCCGCCGAGGCGGACCGCCGCTTGCCCGGCAACGGTCGGCTCATGTCGCTCTGGCCGATCAGAAGCGGGATCCTCGTTGATGCCGGAACAGCCTACTTCGCGGTCGGCTTGTTCCCTTCCCAAGGTGCCTGGCTCTGCGCCGTCGAGGCCGACTCCGGCCGCTTCCTCTGGAAGCAGCCGGTCGATATCTCGCCCCAGGGCTACCTGCTGGCCTCCTCCAATCGGCTGTTCGTTCCTACAGGCCGCACGACGCCTCATGTCTACCTCCGCAAAGACGGGACGCAGGTGGCCGCGTTCCCCGGCGGCGGACAGCAGCGGGCCGGCTTTCCCGAAGGCGGCGGCTCCTATGCCCTCATTGTTGACGACACGCTCGTTCACGCGGGCGGTGAGAAACGGGGACTCCAATTCACGACCACGGAAACGCGGGAGAAAATCATCACCGCCCCGGGGATTCGGCTCGTGGCCCATGCGGACCGGGCCTACCTCCTCGACATGGATCGCCTCCAGGCCATCCACCGCGCCCGCTACGTGGAGTTGCTGCGTCTGGAAGCGAAAAAGAAGAAAACGCCCGCCGATACCCAGCGGATTGCCCGACTCCGCGGCCCCGAGGAACCGGCCATCCTCTGGAACGTTCCCTGCTCGGCCCCCTACGCGATGGTTCTCGCCGACGACCACGTGCTGTGTGGCGGTGACGACACGCTCGTGGTATTCGACGCTGAAACCGGCAAGACGGTCTGGAACGCTGCCGTGGATGGTAAGGCCTACGCCCTGGCCGTGGCCGACAAGCGAATCTATGTAGGAACAGACAAGGGAACCATCCACTGCTTTCAGCGAGCGAGCGAGGGCTTGCAACAGGTAACCGTCCCCGACGCGTCCCCAATCGCAATAGCAGCGGACTCGCCTCGCTATGACGCTGCTGCCAAGACGGCCGTTGCCGCCGCCGGCACCGACCAAGGTTACTGCCTCGCGATGGGCGAGTTCGGAATGGCCGTTGCCGACAAGTTGTGTCAGGCTTCGCAGATGCAGGTCGTTTGCGTCTCTTCCGACGAAGATGCGGTAACGAGGGCCCGCCAGGCCCAACTGCAGGCTCCAACGCCCTGGAGCGATCGGCTGACCTATTATGTCGCAGCGCCTGGGCAACTCCTGTTTCAGGACAAGACCTTCAATTTGATCGTTGCCGGAACCGACCCCGACGGCACGGGACGATTGCCCGCGGCCACTGAGATCCGGCGTCTCTTGCGCCCGTCCGGCGGAACGGTCGTGGTCTTCGACCGCGAGTTCCGAGACACACCGGAAATCAAGACGGAGCTGGAAGCCTGGGGTCGCGAGACGATACCGAACTGGCAGGTGCAGGAGTTCGTATCGCCGGTAACAGGCGCCGCCCAAGTCGAAAGCTACCTCGGCATCGGCCGCCGCGGTCCCTTGGAGGGCGCCGGCCAGTGGACCCATTTCTACGCCGATCCAGGCAACTCGGCCTGCAGCGGCGACCGGCTTCCGTTCGGCCCCGTCGACATCCAGTGGTTCGGCCGCCCCGGCCCCCGCCGCATGGTCGATCGCCATGAAAAGAACATGGCTCCTCTCTACAAGGACGGCCGCATGTTCGTCACCGGCGACAACTACGTGGTCGCCATCGATGCCTACAACGGAACGATCCTCTGGCAGCGCGATCTGCCCGATTCGATCCGCCTCGGCGCTTTCAAGAACTGCGGCTCCATGGCCCTTGGCAACGCACAACTCTACATCGCTTCGGCCGATTCCTGCATTGCCCTCGATGTTCGGACCGGGGAGACCGACAGGGCCTTCTCCTGCCCCGTTACCTCCGATGGCAAGACCGGTGAGTGGGGCTACGTGGCCACCCTCGACGGACTCCTTCTCGGTACTACGTCCAAACCCGGCGCCAACTGGCGAATCCAGGACGTGGATACGCAAACCCTGATCTGGCGCGACAATCAACCCGTCGTCACCAGTGACGTCCTCTTCGCCGTCGATCCGACAACGAGCAAGAACGCCTGGACCTACCGTCCCACGGCTGGCGTCATCGTCAACCCGACGCTCGCCGCCGGCGTCGGACGAGTCTACCTCGTTGAAAGCAGCAATCCCGAGACCTTCGCCGTCGCCGACAGTCGCATCAAGCTCGATGCCCTCTTCGACAAGGGAGCCGAACTCGTCGCCCTCGACCTTCACACCGGGGCTCCCCTGTGGCGTCGCGCCGTTGATCTGTCAAGAATCGAACACGTCGTGTTTATGAGCCACGCCAACGACACGCTCGTCATCACCGGAAGCCGAAACGTGGAGGTGGAAGGCAGCGACAAGCCGCGGGTCCGCTACGATCTGTGGGCCTTTGATGCTCCCAGCGGCGAACCGCTCTGGAACAATACGCAAGTCCCCGTTCCGGACCACATCCTCCAAGGCCCCCATGGCGAACAGGTTCAGCATTCGGCCATCGTGGGCGGCGTGATCTACAACACGGGCTTCGCATGCCATCTTCGCACCGGCAAGCCCTACGAGGGTTGGAAATGGCAGAAGAGCGACAAGTGCGGCACCCTGTCCGCCTCCGCCTCCTGCATCTTCAGCCGTTTCGTCACACCTCGGATGTTCTCCATCGATTCCGGCGAATTCCTGCCTCTCACCTCCGTTACGCGTCCCGGGTGTTGGATCAACATCCTCCCTGCCGGCGGCCTGATTCTCATTCCCGAAGCCAGTGCCGGCTGCACCTGTTACTACCCCATTCAGACTTCCATTGTCCTTGCTCCCCAAGGCGGAGCCAGGTAATTGCTCGGATTGACGCTGCCCGTCCTAACACTCTCCGGAGGATACTCTCATGTCAGGTCCGTCCCGCTCGCCACTCCTGTCCTTCGTTCTCGTGTTCGTCGCTCTCGCTGCCATGGTTGCCGTACCACGCTGCGGCTGCGCAGAAGAGTCGCGGCCCAACGTCCTCTTCATCATGGCCGACGACTTGAACAACTCCCTCGGCTGCTACGGCCACCCGCTGGTCAAGTCGCCCAATATCGACCGGCTTGCCCAACGGGGCGTCCGGTTCGAACGAGCCTACTGCCAGTATCCCCTCTGCGGGCCGAGCCGAAACTCGCTGCTCACGGGACTGTATCCCAACAGCACGGGCATCATCCGAAACAGCCTCATCTTTCGCCAGACAATCCCCAAGCACCAGTCCATGCCCCAGGCGTTCCGCCTCCAGGGCTATTTTGCCGGCCGCATCGGCAAGCTCTATCACTACAACGTGCCCAAGTCGATCGGCACCAACGGCCACGACGATCCCGGCTCCTGGGAACTCGAATTGAACCCGGCCGGCTGCGACCGCCTGCTGGAGGAAGGCGACATCTTCACGCTCCGACCGGGTAGCTTTGGCGGCACGTTGAGTTGGTACGCCTCGCCACGCGGCGACTTGCTCCATACCGACGGAATGCTGGCCAGCGACGCCGAGTGGGTCCTGGAGCGGTGCGCTCGCGATCGTAGCCGTCCCTTCTTCCTGGCCGTCGGTTTCTACCGGCCTCATACCCCCTACGTATCGCCGAAGAAGTACTTCACGGGTTATCCGGAAAAGCAGATGCCGCTGGTAAAAGGCGTCGCCGAAGATGTGAAGGACCTGCCCGCGGACGCCCTGGCAAGCCACAAGAAGGATCACGAGAAGCTCACCGATCCCTTGCGGCAGCAGGCGATTCAGGCCTACTTCGCCAGCGTCAGTTTCATGGATGCCCAGGTCGGGCGGGTCCTGGATGCCCTGGAGCGACTCGGACTGGCCGACAACACGATTGTCGTCTTCACCAGCGATCACGGCTACCACCTGGGTGAACACGGCCTGTGGCAGAAGATGAGCCTCTTCGAGGAAAGCGCCCGAGTGCCCCTGATCATCGCCGCCCCGGGAATGGGCACGAAGGGCGCCGTAGCCGCAACGCCCGTAGGCCTGATCGACCTCTATCCCACCCTCACCGAGCTTTGCGGCGTTCCCGCTCCCGAGAATCTCCAAGGGCAGAGCCTGACGCCCATCCTGAAGAACCCGTCCCTCCCCGGACGCGGCTGGACCCTGAGCCAGGTCGCACGTGGCCCGAGAGCCAACCCGACCTTCGGCTTCACCCTCCGCACGCCCCGCTGGCGCTACACCGAGTGGGACCAGGGCAATCGCGGCCGCGAGCTCTACGACCACGAACAGGACCCGCTGGAACAGACCAACCTGGCAGATGTTCCCGCCCAAGCAGAACGCGTGGCGGAGCTTTCGAAGCAACTCCGCGAGGCCGCCGCGGCCACGTTCCCGAAGTCCGGCGAGATGCCCCAAATCCGCGAAGGGCTTTGGGCCCCGAACTTGACCGATCCGTAGGAAACCCGTCGAACAAGTAGGTCACTGGGCAGCCGGAATCGGCGGCACGGCTATTTCTGGCAGCTGGGCGGGGGCCATTTCCTGGCTCCCGACAAGGTAGCGGAACATCAAATAGTCAACGAGCTGGTCGTATGCTGTTTCGACTTCGAGCAGGCAACGGCGGGCGTCGTCAGTGAGGAAGGCCTGAGCGTCTGCCTGGCCTTGCTGTTCCAGAACACGGAGAGCGGCCTTCTCGAATCCTGCCTGGCGGCGAAGAAATGCCTGTTCGGCCGGCACGATGACGCGTCGGACGTCTTCGATCGCTTCCTGGTAGTTGAGGCTGTTTGTCAGATTATGAGCGAGGCGGAAATTCCATTGGGGTTGCTTGCGATCGATGCGTGTGAAGTCGGCCGGATGGTTCCAGGTGTCGGGCAGGCTGGTCACGCCGCCGTAGATGGGCACGAAACAACTCGTGCTGGCCGGTCCGTAGGTGAACCAGAGGCAGCCGCCGAGGGGCTCGGGGAGCCCCTGTCTGAGCTGGGCGACGAACACGTATCCGCTGCTGGGCGTGCAGAGGGCCCGTTCGGGCTTGACCTTGAGAAGTTCGAACAGTTCAGAGGGCCCCGAGGGTCGAGCGAGGGGGCTCTTCTTGCCGTCCACTTGGAATGCCCGGTGTTCGGTCAGGTCGAACTGCGTCCCTTCGTAGGCGTCGCGCATGATGCGGGCGAGCGTGGGTACGTCGACAGGCTTGTCGGGTTTGACGGAGAAGGGATAGCGATCGGCGGCCGAATCTCCGGTGACTTTCAGATGGAGAGACGGGGCAACGAGGCTCAGGGCTCGCCATTCACGCATCGAGTTGTAGGTGCTGCCGGGACCGCCGTAGACGTCGTGCCAGACGAACGGTCTGTCGGGGCTCCAGAAGCCGAGTTCCTGAGCCAGGGCGTGGATGTTGGACGAGGCGAGGAAATGGTCGGGGTCGTCGAGGTTGACGGCTCCGATCCGGCTGCGATTGGCACTACAACCGACCTCGCCGTCGGGGATCCGCTGGGCGCACCAGACTCCGCCCGGCTTTCCGCAGCCGGGATGCCAGTCCTTGCCGGGCCCGAAGATCTCCATCAGCCAGATTTCGTTCTTGTCGGCGATGGGCAGAGCGACTCCGGCGTGCGGAGCGCGGTAATAGAGGAATCCGTACTCATCGACCATCGAGCCAATGAGTTGGATTGCCTCCCGGGCATTTTTTGCACGCCGAAGGGCGTTGGCGATCAGTGAAGTGCTCCAGTGATTGCTGTTGGGACCCACGACGCCCTTGTCGCACGCGAGGCCCTTGCGCATGGGCAGGAACTCGATGGCGATGCTGAGGCCGTGCTCGTTCAGCCCGCCGGTGGTCATGCTCTCCACGTTGCCGCCCATGAGGATCGTTCGATAGGCCTTCGTGATGGGGAGCTCTCCGACATGGTCGTAGCCCTTCCGCAGATTGGCCCGATACTCGGTGTAGTTCTTGGGCCGGGGCACATTCCAGTACATGGGCAGTCTTGTGCCGGGAGGATAGTCTTCAGCGGGCATGACGTAGATCAGGCCCATGACGTCGCCGTCGCAGGAGCTGGCCATGAGCACGGAGCCGTCTGCAGTGGCTTTCCTGCCGACCATGACGGTGGAGCAGGCGGACAGGGTTTGGAAACTCGCCAGAGCCATGGCCAGGGCGAGCGGCGTCATCATCAAGGCGGTGCTGGTTCTCATGGTTGGCCCTTCAGCATGGATACGACGGTTCGGTCTAGATCTCCCAGCCTTTGCGGAAATGGCCGTGGATGAGCGGATCGGCTTCCGGTCGGTTGGCGGCCTTCATGTTGGGGCCGTCCCAGTAGATCGTGGCGCCGCTTCGCAGGGCGAGTCCCCCGAGAAGGACGATCTCGGTCAGTCGGGCGCCGTTTTCGAAGTTGGAGCTGGCGGGAGGGCCGCCCTTGCAGGCATCGAGCCAATCGCGATGATGGCCGCCCGAGCGGGGGATGCTGGGCTCCGGGGGTTCGTAGCTGCGGCGTCGTGCTTCGGGAATGATGTGGGGCGAGCCGCTCCACAGCCCCGACTGGATGGCGCCTTCATCGCCCACAATCAATGAGCCGCCCTGCAGTGGAAGGTCCCGCGTAGGTTCGAGGCATTCGGGGCGAGGCGGCCGCAGTCCGCCGTCGTACCAGAAGAGATCGACGGGCGGTTGTTCGTCCCGCTGAGGGAACTTGTAGTGGTAGATGGCGGCGACGGGAGTCGTTTCGGAACTGAGTTCGGTCGAACTGGCCTCGACCATGGTGGGATACTTCAGGTCGAGGGCCCAGACGGCCGTGTCGAGGGTGTGGCAGCCAAAGTTGCCGAGCGTTCCGTTGCCGAAGTCCCACCAGAAATGGAAGGCCAGCGGAGCGTAGCAGGGGTGGAAGGGGCGTTCCTTGGCCGGTCCCAGCCAGAGGTCCCAATCGAGGCCTTCCGGAACCGGCGGCGTGTCCTGGGGGCGTTCGGTCGGCGTGGTGCGATTCGGGCCTCCGCGCCAGGCGTGCACCTCGCGGACCTTGCCGATGGCCCCGTCGCGGATCCATTCCACGGCGCGCCGGATGTGGTCGGAGGAATGGCCGTGGTTGCCCATCTGGGTAGCCACCTTGGTCTCGCGGGCGACCTGAGCCACGCGGCGCGCTTCGTAGATGCTGTGGGTCAGCGGCTTCTCGCAATAGACGCCTTTGCCGGCCTTCATGGCCGCGACGGAGATGACCGCGTGGGTGTGGTTGGGCGTGGCGATCAGGACGGCGTCGATGTCGCGGTCCGCTTTTTCGAGCATGCTGCGGAAGTCGACGTGAACACTCGGACGGCGCCAGTTTTCGGTGCCGGCCTTTTTGTGGTGTTCCTCAATGGCCTGCATGGCCGGCCCGCGCCCGCCATTGTGGCGGTAGTAGACCTGGCTGTTGTCCCAGAATTCGGCCACATCGCAGATGGCCGAGATGTTCACGTCGGGGTGTTTGAGCAGGTTGCGGATGTTGGTGATCCCCTGCCCCCCCGTACCGATGACGGCCACATTGAGTCGCTCGCTCGGCCGTGTATGGTCGGGGCCGCCCAGCAAGTAACGAGGAAGAAACGTGGCGCCGGCCAGGGTCGTGGCCCCGGCCATGAAAGACCTGCGATGGATCATGTTTGCTCCCCTAGCAGCCCGTTGAAAATCGTGGCGCGAGCCGCGCTGGTAGGTACCGGGCGCCGCAGGGTTCCTGAATTGCCGAGCGATTTGCCATTTCAAGGTCCCGCTCGGCGAGCGGTGACCTACTTATTCAACGGGCCCGTAAGCGAGTCGTCGTGCAGTGCCCATTCTAAGTTCTGCACGACAGCAAGCAAGTGCCGGAGCTTACCCCCTCCGACTCACCGCACGTTGAGCATCGACTCCAGCCCGGCGATCTTGAAAACACGCCGGATCGTGGGCGCCATATTCACGACTTCGAACCCTCGCTCGCTTGTCTTCTGATAGGCCCGGACGCAGAGCCCCAGGAAGGCGGAGGAGATGAACTTCACGCCGATCAGGTCGAACACGACCGGCCCGTCGGTCTCGGCCAGGAGTGAGTTCAATTCGGGTTCGATCCGTTCGCAGGCGACGGTGTCCATGCACTCTTCGAACTGAAAAGTCCGGGTCTCGCTCGTCTGGCAGGTCGGAGCCATGGGAAGGTCCCTCAATAGTTCATGTTGTAGGCCGCGGAAAACGAGGCCGGGTCGATCGATTCGTCGTAGAACAGGTTCCGATCCAGCTTCATCAGGCGCTGGTTCTCCCGGCGCCGGGCAATCCGCTGGATGTTCATCAGGTGGTAGGCGGTCACGTTGTCGGTCGTGATGTTCTTCCCGCCCGTCCCGCAGCCCAGGGTGAGCGACGGATGGAGCATGTTGTAGAGTCCGCCCACGGCGCCCTGCGACGAGGGCGTGTTGACCACGATCCGCCCGGCGTTCATGAGCGAGGCAAACTGCTTGACCCGGCCGTCATCGTTGGAGAACACGCTGGCCGTGTGCCCCATCCCGCCATGAAAGTTCAGGTCGATGCAGAGGTTCACGGCCTCGTCGAAATCGTCGGCCGTATACCAGGCGAGAATCGGCGCCAGGATTTCGCACGACAGGGGCCACTCGTCGCCCACACCGCCCAGCGGGGCGATCAGCAGCTGCGTGTCGGCCGGGGCCTCGATCCCTGCCATGCGGGCGATCTTCGCTGCCGGCTGGCCGACAATGTCCGGATGCATCGAACCTCGCTGCGGATCGAAGGCCACCTGTTCGAGCTGTTCCACTTCTTCCTTGGAAAGAAAGCGCGCCGAGCGTCGGCAGAACTCCTCGCACACGGCGTCGGCAATGGCCCGCTCGGCCACGATCGCCTGCTCGCTGGCGCAAATGGTTCCATTGTCGAAACACTTCGATTTCATGATCTGCTCGACGGCAAAGGGCACGTCGGCCGTTCGCTCGATGTAGACGGGCACGTTGCCCGCCCCCACGCCGATGGTCGGCGTTCCGCTGCTGTAGGCGCTGCGAACCAGCCCCGGGCCGCCGGTGGCCAGAATCAATGCCAGCGACTTGTGGGCCATCGCTGCCTGGGTCAGCTCGCGGGAGCCCTCCGGCAACCATTGGATACAGTGCTCCGGCGCCCCCGCGTCCAGGGCCGCCTCGTAGCAGATCCGCGCCGCTTCGATCGTCGACTGCCGCGCCTTCCGCGAGGGGCTGATGATCACCGGGTTGCGGGTCTTGAGCGCAATGAGGATTTTGAAGATGGCCGTCGAGGTCGGATTCGTCACCGGCACGATTGCCAGCACCGGCCCCATGGGCTGGGCGATCTCCACGATCCCGCTGATCGGGTCCTCGTAGATCACGCCGACCGTCTTCATGTCCTTGATGTCGTCGTACACCAACTGGCTGGCCACGACGTTCTTGATCACCTTGTCCTGCCACTTGCCCATACCGGTTTCTTCGTGGGCAAGCCTGGCGAGATGAACGCGATGGTGGAATGCCGCCTCGTACACGGCGCGAACGATCCGGTTCGTCTGCCGCTGCGTATATTGGCTGAAGACTGCCGCGGCCGCATTGGCCAGGCAGAAATGTTCTTCCACAACGGACTCGATATCGATGGCGGTGGCAAGCACGTGCGATCCCCCTCAAAAAGGTATTTAGGGAACCATAGCTCGGGGCAGCCCCTGGGGCAAACAACCGAACCCGTCTGGAGCGATTGTTCCGGTTGGAACGAGCAGCGTCGAAATCGATCTCCGTGCCTCTGTGCCTCCGTGAGGAACTTTCGAGCCGAATCATTGTGAAACCAATGGCTACGATGCTTGATTTTGCCGTTCTCCGCCAAATCAGCGGTCGTCCGTGGCAATTGCCTTCCCGATCCCCTACATTGGAGGCTCGCTCCGAGGCGTTCTTCTGGTTCTCACCCGGAGAGGCAACATGTGTTGGAAACACTCGATCCTGGCGACCCTGATTCTGTCGGCGGCTCCCCTCACGACGGCAAACGCCGCCGACCGGCCGAATGTGGTGCTGATCCTCTCCGACGATCAGGCCTACACCGATTTCGGGTTCATGGGCAATTCGCTCCTTCACACGCCGAATCTGGATCGGCTGGCCGAGCAGTCGGCGTGCTACACGCAGGCCTACGTTCCATCAAGCGTCTGCCGTCCGTCGCTCGCCACGCTCCTGACGGGACTCTACCCTCACGAACACGCAGTCCACTTCAACCATCCGCCTCCCGGCAACAGCCGCTTGAATCGGATGAACAGCGAAGATTACTACGCGGCCCGCGCCGAGGCCGAGCGTCTCTTTGCCCAGAACCGCAGTCTTCCCGCCATGCTCGCCCGGCATGGCTACGACAGCCTTCAGACGGGCAAGTTCTGGGAAGGTCACTATCGAAATGCGGGCTTCACCCAAGGCATGACCACCGGACGGGCGGCCGGCACGGACGGATGCTGGGACAAGGTCCTCCCCGACGGCGTGACGGTCGCCCATGGCAACGGCGACATCGGCCTGACGATCGGACGTGTCACCATGAAACCGATCGCCCAATTCCTCGACCGGCACACTGCTCCCGAAGCCGCCCCCTTCTTCCTCTGGTACGCCCCGGTCCTGCCCCACGAACCGCACAACGCTCCGCAGCAATACGTCGACCGCTATGCCAACGCCCCACGTGTGCCGCGCCATCTCGTGCACTACTACGCCAACTGCACGTGGCTGGACGACACGGTCGGGACACTTGTCCGCTTCCTCGAAGAACGCAACCTGATCGACAACACCGTCATCCTCTTTCTGGCCGACAATGGCTGGGTTCCCTCCAAGACTGCTTCGGCAAAGACCGACGCCTTTGGAGTCGACAAGCGATCCAAGCGGTCTCCTTTCGATCGCGGTCTGCGCACGCCGCTGCTGATCCGGTGGGATGGGCACGTGAAACCGGCTTGTCACGCGGCGCCCGTCAGCAGCGTCGACGTGGTCCCCACGATCCTCAATGCCCTCGACCTGGCGGAAGAGGCTGGCGGCTTGCCCGGGATCAATCTCATGCCGTCTGCCACAGGCAAGGCTTCGCTTGATCCAGAACGTCCTGTTTTCGGCGAGATCTATCCGGGCGATGCCAGCGTGCTCGGCCATCCGGCTCGGGACGTCGCCTATCGCTGGGTGCGCCGCGGCCCGTGGCGTCTTATCGTCCCCCATGCCCACGGGGGCAGGCCCGCCTGGGGCGGTTATCTTCAAGAGCCTGCCCTGTACAATGACGTCGACGATCCGGACGAACAGAAGAATCTGATTTCTGATCCCCAATTCACCGCGGTTGCCGCGGAACTGCGAAAACTCCTTGACGACTGGTGGAAAGTGCCGTGAAACTGCCTTTGCGAATTGCTTCCTCGCTGCTCATCCTCTGTGTTGGCCTCAACATTTCCGCGGCTTCCGACGCGGCGGATCAACCTGCCGATTTCTCGCCCGCGGTCGAACGGGTGAAGAAGCTTGTCGACAGTGAACTGGAAAGGGGCCTTCTGACGGGCGTCTCCGTGGCCCTCGTCGACGATCAGCAAACCGTGTTTGCCGGCGGCTTCGGCCTGGCCGACGAGGCCAGCCATCGCCCGGCAACCGCCCGAACGGTCTATCGGGCCGGTTCGATCTCAAAGCTGTTCACGGCCACCTCGGCCATGCAGCTCGTCGAGCAGGGAAAACTGGACCTCGATCGGCCGGTGACCGAGTACTGCCCCGACTTCCGCATCGTCGATCCCTTCACCGACGCCGATCCGGTCAGCCTTCGGCAGCTCATGTGCCATCGCTCGGGCATGTTTCGCGAATCGCCCGTCGGAGGCTACTTCGATCCCAGTGGGCCTTCTATCGCGGAGACGGTGGCCAGCCTGACCGATTGCGTGCGTGTTCATCCGCCCGGCAAGGTGACGAAGTACTCGAACATTGGTGTGACCGTCGTCGGACACACCGTGGGCCAGGTGGCCGGTGTTCCCTTTGCCGAATACCAACGGACCCATGTGCTCGGCCCCTTGGGAATGGACCATTCATCCTTCCTGCGCGACGACCGCGTTCGCCCAAAGCTTGCCACAAGCTACATGCGGGTGGCCGACAGCCAAGGAGCGTTCGTCCGCAGGGAAAGCCCCGTCTTCGAACTTGGAACACTCCCGGCCGGCAACCTCTACACGACCGCCGGCGACCTGGCCCGCTTCATGGCCTGCCTCTTCGCCCGCGGTTCCGCTAATGGAAAACAGATCCTGTCACCCGAGACACTCGACCGGATGTTCACGCCCCAATTGACCGAAGCGGAGACCGGCTTCGGGCTCGGCTTCAGCATCGGCGAGTTCCGGGAGCACAAGCGGGTCAGCCACTCGGGCGCCGTCTACGGCTTCAGCTCGTCCTTCGTTGCCATCCCCGAATTGAAGGTGGGCGTCGTCGTGCTGGCCAACGAGGACATCACCATGGGCCCCGTCCGGCGCATTGCGAATCTGGCCCTCGGCTGGATGGTCGAGACCCGGCTCGGCAAGCCGCTGACCGACGAGGAGGTTTGCGGCCAGGTTCCGGAAGAGACCGCCCGAGCACTCGTCGGCGATTTCGAATCCCGAAGCTTCTGGGCCGAACTCTGCTTCACCGACGGTCGCCTGTCGGCCAACATCTCCGGCGAGCCGGTCGACGTCGTCCAATCGCCCGACGGAGACCTCCTTCTCGACGGCCGCTCCCGCTACCGCAGCAAGCTCGAACTGACCCGCAATGAAAAAGGAGACATCACGGGTTTTCAGACCGGCGGCCAGACCTTCCGACGCGTGGACTCCGATGCCGTGCAACCCATCCCCACGGCCTGGCAGCGTTTTCTCGGCAGCTACGGCCCCGAGTTCATTCCCCTGGTCGTCTCCTGCCGCCACGGCCACCTTTATGCCATGACCGAGAACATGGTCGACTACCGTTTGACCCCGCTGAACCGTACGGTTTTCAAAATGCCTCCCGGCATGTACGAAGACGAGCAGGTCGTGTTTCACCCCGGCCCCGACGGGCGCGTCCATAGCGCCGTGCTGGCCGGAATGGTCCTGCCGGTCCGAGGGCAGGAGACTGAAGACTGAAGGTCTCTGATGCAAGGTCGATTGGGGGGGACGTCGATTTCGGCACGTCGAAAGCCCTTGTTCTGCAGTCCTTCAGCCTTAGGTCTTCAGCCTTCAGCCTTCTTCCTGCCATCATTCGTTTTCACTTTGAGTTTGTTAGCCTGCAACACACGATGACCGTCCGAGTCGCTTCATGAATTCTCTCGTCGAACTCTTCCAACGCTTTCGCGCTCTTCCCCCCTTCGTCTCGCCCGAAGACACCTGGACCCTGTGGGCCATCATTCTCACAGGCGTGGCGATCGCGATCTATCTCGAACAGACCTACAAGTGGGCGGCCAAGATGAGCGGCCCCGTGCTGGCCCTCGTCGCGGCCATGGTGCTGTCCAACCTGAAGATCACGCCCACCAGTTCCCCCACCTACGACGTCATCGGCGACTACCTCGTCCCCATCGCCATCCCGCTGCTTTTGATGCGGGCCAATCTGCGGCGGATCATTCGCACGACGGGAACCACCTTCCTGGCCTTCCACGTGAGCGTGGTGGGGACGATTGTCGGGGCCTTTGTGGCGGCCTTCCTGTTTCGTGGCTCCTTCGACCAACTGCCCGAGGTGACGGGCATCATGACCGCAAGCTACGCGGGAGGGAGCGTCAACTTCTTTGCCGTCAAGTCGTCGTTCAGCGTGAGCGAGAATCTCACCAACCCGCTGCTCGTGGCCGACAACTTCATCATGGCCGGCATGTTCGCCATGCTCCTGGTCCTGTCCGGGACCCGTTTCTGCCTGCGGCTCTTCCCCCATCCCCACACCGAGGAAGCGGACTCCAGCGAAACCGAGTCGCTCGCAGCGAAGCATTGGCATCCCAAACCGATCTCCCTGCTCGACGTGGCCAAGTGCCTCGCCTTTGCCATCCTCATCGCCAGCGTTTCGCACAAGCTGGCCGCCGTCATCTCCGCGTCCGGACTTCCCACGCTCGCCCGGGCCGTGATCGGCAACCCCTACGTACTGATTACGTTTCTCTCGGTGGGCGCCGCAACCGTCTTTCACAAGCAGATCGAGAAGATCGGCGGCTCGGAGGAACTGGGAGCCTACATGCTCTACACGTTCTTCTTCGTCATTGGTCTGCCCGCCGATCTCGTCACGGTCGTCTTCAACGTGCCCGTCATGTTCGGCTTCTGCCTGGCGATTGCCCTCGTGAACCTGTTCGTCACGCTCGTCCTGGGCAAGCTCCTGGGTCTGAACCTGGAAGAACTTCTCCTTTGTGTGAACGCCACCCTCGGCGGCGCCCCGTCGGCGGCCGCCATGGCGATCGCCAAGGGCTGGGATCGGCTCGTCCTGCCCGGCCTCCTCGTGGGAATCTGGGGCTACGCGATCGGCACGTTTCTTGGCGTTTTGGTCGGTGAGATTCTCCGCTTGTGGATGTAGTTGTTTGAACCGCTCATGAACGCCCCGTGGGTGGCACCGAGCTTGTTTCCGCAGAGTGTCTCCCATTTGAAAAACCGCATTCGGAAGAAGCTCGGTGTTGCCTTGGCAACAAGAGGCATCCGTATCACTCGGGCTGCCCCCTCGACACGGGTCCCGTCGTAGGAGCCACGTCTCTTTTCTGTGGTCCACAGCAGCAACTACGAATGCCTGGAAAGGCTCCCTCTTGCGGCTGCGCCGCCCTGACGATTTTCCGACTCTGTTAACAGAAATGGGTGACGCAATGCGGAAAAATCATCAGGGGCACCCGTGTAGGTCACCGCTCGCCGAGCGGGACCTGAAGTGGAGTTGGTTTGCGGTGAGTGCTTTGCTGCGTTCAGGTACTGCCGGGCCGGCGGAACCTACTTGGAGGGACATGGGACAACCGGCAAAATGCTCCGGCCCGCCAACGATGGTACAAAACGGCACGGGATGGGATGCGTGCTGTTGTGCGGCACTGCTTGGCAAACAAGCAGCAGCACACGACGCCTCAGAACCGATAGGCAAAGCGGATGTCGTTCAGAAAGTCGGGGGCCGCGGAGTTCAGGCCCAGGGCGGCTCGCCAACTGATGGCGAGGCGCTCGGTCAGCAGGTAGGAGAGTCCACCGCCGGCCATGTGTTGGCTGGTATCATCCCAGGAGCCATGGTTCGCCAGCATGTCCCACGATACGAAGGACCCGAGCCGTTCCGTCAAGAGGACATCGAAGCTGAGGCTCTGCTGGAGCTGGACGTAGCTGTCGCCGGGAGGCTCGAAGATGGCGAATCCCGAGCGTCCTGTGATCGCCGTCCGATCGCTCGTTTCCCACGAGTACATCAGCTCGGTCAGGGGCTGGAAGCTGTTCAACGCCAGCGGGTTCCCTTCCAGCGAAACTGGAACGGCCGCGAGAACGGCCGTCTGGGGCAGCCAGCCGCGTTGCCCCCACAGATCGTAGAGAAGGCCGATATTCGGGTCCAAGGTTCCGGTGAAACTGCTGCCGAGCGTCGGATCCTCGCTGTCGCTGCTGACATAGCCCGGCCACCCCAGCCTCAGTTCCAGACGGTCCGTCAGGCCGAAACGGAGCAGCATGTCAGGAAGGGCGTGCTGTGTCCAGTCGCTGCCGGAGGCGGATCCGCGGAGGTAAGAGTATCCGCCCTCCAACTGGGTGCGTCCCCGCGCCAGTTGGGCGATCCTCTGCGTCCACGTGAGTTCGGCCGACTCGGTTTCAGGCGTCTGCGATGTCGTGCCGCTAAGAAACTTGTCGCCGGGCAGGTCCAGCGGTTCGTAGGCGAAGTCGCCGGCCATGGCTGGCCGGCCACCAAGCATCTCCTGCGCGATGCTCGCGGGGCAGCGGAAGATGACCAACGAGGCCGCCATGACCGCTGCCACCAGAAGCGCTCTCGCCTTCACTCTATGCAACGGCATGCTCCCTAACGCTCTGTCACGTTTGCAAATTGGCGTATGTTGCGATGTGACGTGTTGGCACTGGCTGACAAGCAGCCAGTGGCACCCAAAACCCTTAGCCTGACAGAGCACTAACGATTCAGACCGCTCGCTGAATTTGCTCGCGCTGCGGTTGCGCGGGAGTTCGCGTGCGACGACGGGCCTTGCTTGGCCACAGACCTCGGCGCACCGCCGGCCCAGGACGGACGATGCGTGTTCTGGCTCCCGCTCACGGACGGGTGGTCGCCGGA
Organism: Thermoguttaceae bacterium; assembly: GCA_963674575.2. Taxonomy (GTDB): domain Bacteria; phylum Planctomycetota; class Planctomycetia; order Pirellulales; family Thermoguttaceae; genus JAAYAY01. The sequence continues at coordinate 1,125,537 of CAXXQT010000002.1, read as the reverse complement.
ACTGGCCGACGAGACTCTGGCGGATTTGCCGTTGGATGTGCCGATCGTAAAGCCTCGCCTCGACGCAGATGCCGCTGCCGAACCCGCTTTCGCGTTGCCCCGCTTGCGGAAGGGATTCAGTTTCTGCCACCAGGTGACCTGCTCGGTTGACTGGGTCTCCACCGGAACGCTTGTGGACGAGGTTGTCCGCTCATGCTGCCGGACGGGCGTCCCGTCCGGGTTTGTCCACACCTGCGAGCGACGGTAGGTGTAGCCATCTTCCGTGCGTACCCGCTCCCACGTCTGCGTCATCTCACCGCGAGGATTGGTCACGGCATGTTCCCGGACAAAGCGACCTTCCTCTGGAGTCTCCATATAGCGATGCGTGTTGGTTACCGTGCCTTCTCGGTTCTGCATCTGCCGCTCGTACGTCCATTGGGACGTGCCCGTTTGATCAACAGGGGGAAGCGTCTCCCCATTGGGAACCGGATCCACCGTCGCAACCGGGTCTGTGGACGGGGTGGTTTCCAGTTGCGGGGAGGTTGTCGGCGTCGGGTCCTGCGCCCACGCGGCCGAAGCCGATAGGGACATCACGAGGGATAGACAGATCGAAATCCGGGTCACGGGATTGGCTTCCTTGCATGGATGAGAGAGTTGTCGGATCAGATCGACGGGCTCCGCGGGCAGGTCCGTCGATAGTACCGCTCTTCCACTTGTATCGGTTGAATTGCATGGGACACGCCAAAGAATGGCGACCCGGCACGACAGACTACCGGGGGGCACGGCACGGTCCGGAGGAGAATCGCAGACCCCACCTTCTGCTGGACTCAATGATCGGGTGGGCGTCGTTCGTCGGAAAGGCGTGTTTCGAAGACCCAAAAGAGGTCGTTTGGTCCTGGCTGTGGGGGCCGGGGGCGATGTCCCGGGTGGCACCGAGCTCTTTTCCGCAGAGTGTCTTCCATTTGATAGAGCGCTTTCGGAAAAAGCTCGGTGTTGCCTTGGCAACAAGAAGTGTAGGCGTCACCCGCCCCCTCTCCTCGACACGCGTCCTGTCGTGAAAAGTCCCTCTCTCTTCCGCAGACAGCAGCATCGACGGGTGTCGGGGATGGGGGCCTCTCGCGGCTGCGCCCCCCTGACGATTTTCCGGCTCCGTCAACAGAAATGGGGCGCGAAATGCGGAAGAATCATCAGGGCCACCCGGCGTGTATACACACAGCCCGCCAGTGCCTCCGGCCGATTTCTAACTTCCATCGCCCTGCGGGCCATGGGGGATCGTCTCGAAGAGTTCGGTCTCTTCGAAGTGGTCGAGATTCAAGAGTCTGGCTTCGTCCTGTCGGGAGAAAACCATGCTTGCTGCGTCCTGCATGAGATCCAAGAGAGACGTCTTTTCCCCAAGCCGCTCGAGCACCTTGTGGCCAAGCACTTTCATCAGGTCGATCGTGACGGGGAGCACATGCTCGCCAGGGTCCTTATAGCCGGTCATGAGTTCCTTGTCGAACTTGATCTCGTCCCAGTGGGACAAGGCCGTGCCGGGACCGCCTTCCAGTTCGACTTCCATCTGTTCGAGCGATCTCAATTTGCGGATCGCCTTCGAGTTGAAAAGGCCAGTCTCCTTGTCATACAACTCTTGCCACTCTTCCCAGCCAATTCCAAGCGTGTGACCAATCTCGTGGATGATTGTCCCCGCGATCTCGTCGTCGGTGAATTGAGCAAGGTACTTCGTATTGAACTCCACGCGGCCGTAGCGAGTCCCGTCCTTCTCATAGGGCTTGTAGGCCCTGGCGATGACGTTGCCGAGTGCCGTGAAGACTCCCAGGCGAATGACGATCGAGTATTTCGGTTCGACAAACCGATTCCAGAAATTGCATGCGGTGCGTGCTCCCTGCTGGAGCTTGCCCTCCATGTCGGACGTGAGCTTGTAGGTAATCAACGTCGAGGCGGGGTGATTGTCTTCCGGAGACGCAATGTCGCGAGCACGCATCAGCCAGGAAACCGTATGCTGGATGGTCCGCAGACGAGCCAACCCTTCATCGGTTAGCGCTCGCCCCTGAACCTGAATCGCAACCGCTTCGGCTTTCACGATTTCAATGAGTTCGTCGATGGAATCGGCTCTTTCGTCGACTTTTTCTGCCTCGGCCGCCTCATCTTCTTCAGCACGTTTCTCTTGGAGGATCTTCATGAGCCGGCTTTCCTTCGCCGGAGCCTGCTCGGTCGACGCAACCAAGTCGTGGGGGAGTTCGCGGCCCCATGAAGCGAAAAACTTCAACCGGGTAGCTGCTTCCACCTCCGCCAGGGTCGCCGGATAATCGTCCGGCCAGGAACCGCGAGGGGCGTTCTGTGGAATGATGTAGCAGTTGATGGCCACTCTTGACGGCGTATCGTAGGGATAGGTGTGCGGGTCCACCGTCACGCAGAAATAGGCGTCGGGGACAGGCAGATACTTGCCGTGGCCGCGATTGATCGAGGCAGGCTCTTCGCCGAACACGGGCCCCACGATGGCCCATACGTGGTCCTTGCCGGGTTCATCCTTGATCTCGCGTATCGCGGTTTCGAGCTTGAGCCATGCGCCGCTGTTGATAGACGCGTACTGGGGGCTCATATTCGACATCAAAAAGGTCTCGAGCTGCGCCAACCGGCCGAACTGCCGATTGATGACTTCGTTTGGCGACATGTGCCCCACGTTGAGTTGGATGCCTCCAATCTTTCCGAACGTCCTCCGCCCGATCCGATATTCCTGGGAAAGACGCATGTCGTCGTAGTAGGACAAGGGGCGATCATAGTCGACGTCGTCTTCCGCGTGGGCCACCCGGTATGCCGACCAGGCTGGTTGCAGGCGTGCGGGACAGAATCCGACAACGTATCCCTGGTTCACCAGAATTTCGATCGGGCGAGACTCGTCGAGGTTTTGAGGTGCACCTCGCCACAGATGCAAGTCAATGTGATGAGCTTCGTTGACACTCGACGGGTGAATGCTGGTGTAGTCCATTTCTGTTTCCCTTCTCACTGTTGGCGCCAGCACGCAGGAATCGCGTACGGGACATGGTGTGAGGTTGGCAAGAACATGGGTGGTTCGCGTGAAAGTCGTGCCTTGACGCAGATCCAGCAGCGTTTCCTCGCAAGACCGGACTTGACCTGCGTGGGCGGCACGCACGGTTGCCTCTTCGTGCCGTCCAAATCGCGTTCGGTGAAGCAGAGCGACGCAAGGAGCAATCCCGGCTCTCAAGGTCCAGGAATGTCCATATCTTCAATGGGGGTTGCCGACAGGAAATTTACCCCACTTTATCTAACGCAAACACCTGTCACGATATTTCCCCATCACACCGGTCCCATTGGAGAGCGACCAAGGGCTGACGAGTTACCGGCTCACTCAACAGAAAAGGGTGACGGAATGCGGAGGCATCAGGGGGGCCACCCCGCGTGGGTAGGTCACCGCTCACAGAGCGGAACCTGGGGTGGAGCTCGCTAGCGATGAGATGTTTGTCGGGGGCAGCTCTTGGTTCTTTCCCGATCCGGGGACGTTCTTGCGATTTCGGCGCCCCCCCTGAATTGCGGATCTGCAGTGTCCGGCAGGCGCGATCTGAGGCAATCCGCTAGAGTTTCTTCACCCGCACGACCGATACAATCGGTATACCTTAACATGGGGGACAGACGAATGAGATCGATTCTGATCGTGTTGGTGTTGGCAACGCCGGCATTTTCCGGCGAGTTCTTCGCCGTGGGCGAAGCGTTGTGCTGGCGCCCCTACAGTGCGGACTTCAAGAATGACTTCGATTCCAGCCTTTCCATGAACCACGACTGGGACGCCGGATTTCGCGCCGGCGTGGGCATCCAGAACCCACTCAGTTGGCGGGCATCGTGGATCTACACGTCGTTCTCCGCCGACGACACCCGGGTCTGGACCGGCGTGGGGGAAATCGGCACGGCCGCGTCCTACGGCGACCTGGACTACCAGGTCCATGACTTCGAAGTCGGCCAGATTTTCTACTGCAATTCGGTCTGCCAACTCGAAGCCTTCGGCGGATTCCGATGGGGCCAGATCGACTACTCGCTCCAGGACGTGATTTCCGGTGGAGACATCCTCAACCTCCATTCCAACACCGATTCCTACGGGCTGAGGCTTGGCGGGAAGGCAACCTGCTGGCTCACCCAGACCATCAGCATCTTCGGCCAGGGAGCGGCCAGCGGATTCCTTTCGACGACCGACAACAGGGGAGTCTCTTCCACTGCCGCCTGGGACCTGACGGACGATCATGAGACCCACGGGGTCGATGCGGCGACCGGCGTTGCCTGGAACTGCGGGCTTCTGGAAGTCTCGGCCGGCTACGAGTGGAATTGGTGGGCAAACATCCTCCAACGCCGCGGCTCCACCTCCACACCCGACTACGACAACCTGTTGCTCGATGGGGCCTTCCTGCGAATGACCGGGCGGTATTGAGGCTGGAGGGTTGCAGTTGCAGGGACTCTCGGTGCGTTGGAGTCGTCTCGCTTTGGCGATCGACCCCGCGACAAGGACGACAACCTTTTGCCTTGCCTCTCTTCAGGACGCAAACGCTCGAAGCAGTCCCTCGGCCTTTTGCCAGGTTTCTTCGTACTCGGCTTCCGGCTCCGACTGGGCGACGATTCCGCCGCCCACCGGGGCCTGCCACCAGCCTGCCCCGGCCGTGATCGTGCGAATCAGAATGTTCAAGTCCATCGAACCGTCGAAGCCCAGGTAGCCCAGGCTTCCGCAGTAGGGGCCCCGTGCGGTCGGTTCCAGTTCCGCGATGATCTCCATGGCGCGAATCTTCGGGGCGCCGGTGACCGATCCGCCCGGAAAGGCGGCCCGGACCAGGTCGAGGTTGCTCTTGCCCTCGCGCAAATGCCCCCGCACCGAGGAGACAAGGTGCTGGACGTGGCGGTACTGCTCCAGGGTGCAAAGCTCGGTCACCTTCACGCTGTCGGCTCGACAGACCCGGGAAAGATCGTTGCGCAGCAAGTCGACGATCATCACGTTTTCGGCGCGATTCTTCTCGCTGGCCTGCAATCGCGCCCCTTGCTCCTCATTCGCCGCTCCGTCGTCTTCCCGCGGACAGGTTCCCTTGATCGGCCGCGTTTCGACACACTCCTCCGCGACTTGCAGGAAACGCTCCGGCGATGCGCTGAGAACTTGACTCGTCCCCAGATCAAAATACCCGGCAAAGGGCGCGGCGTTGCGCTCGCGAAGGCGGTGGTAGAGGGTCACGGAATCGTCGACGGCCGGATGGAGCAACCGCTGGGAGAGATTCACCTGAAACACGTCGCCCGCATAGATGTAGTCGATCCCCCGCTGCACGGCCCCGAGATAACCTGCTCCTGAGAAGTTGCTCGTCAAACGCGGCAGGCGACCTGTGGGAAACTGGGGGGCTACGTCCGCTTCGGCAACGTGCGACTGGGCTGTGGACGGTGGTCCCGCTTCCCTTCGCTCTTTCCCCAAGGCAAGATCCCGGAACCGGTCAAGCCGCTGCTTCGCCCGGACCTCGCGAGCGCGAGCGTCCTGTTCGGGGAATCCGCTGGAGAAGATCCACGCCCGGCCGTCGAGATGATCGAAGGCGAGAACGACATCGTAGAGCCCCACGGCGAGGACCGGCACCGCGAATTCATCCCACCGCGGCCCAGGAACGGCTTCCAATTGTCGTCCCAGTTCGTACCCCAGAATACCTGCCGCTCCTCCCTGAAACGGAGGCAAACCGTCGACCGTTCTTGTCGTGAAAGGCAGCAACGCCCTTTCGAGTTCTCCCAACGCATTTTGCCGGGGAGAACACTGCAGATAGCCAAACGGATCGGCCGCAACGAAGCTGTAGCGCCCCAGTTGCGGGTGCTCCATGGCACTGTCGAGAAACACGCAGTGGGGCAACCGCGAGAATCGCGAGAAGACGATCGGCGCGGAAGGAGCACCCACAAGCTCTTCCACCAGCGGCTCAACGTTCGGCGGGCTCACTCGGCCGACTCCCCGAGGGGGCCCTCGAAATCGTCCTCTTCGAAGTACTGCCTCGCTTCTTCGCACTCCCCGTCGCGCTGTCGAGCGAGACGCAGGGCTCGGCGTTCCAGTCGCGTCAGTTCCCGCCGGGTGAGCAGGCCCCAGTTGAGAGCTTCGTCCTGACGGTAGGTCTTCCCAAGCGTCAGGGCCGTCATCGCCTTTGCCATTTCGTAGCCGAGATAGAAGGCCCGATCGGTATCGAAAGTCCGATCGCTGCTCGCCAGAATTTGATCGAAAAGGTCGTAGGGATCGTCGCTTTCAAGATGCTTGCCGGCGCTGACGGCGTGCAGTCGCCCTCCTTCCGCGAAGAGGCGAGGCGACGGGTCCTTAAGAACCTCTGCGAGTCGATCAAGTTCCTCGCCTCCGAACTCCAATGCGGAACCGTCACGCAGCATCAGCAGGCCCGGCTCAACCTCTTGGGCCGGCGTCTTGCTGGTCGCCACCCAACAACTCACCTGGCGTGCCACGTGGCACTCGCGCACGGCCGAGCGGGTCCACGCCTTGTCCTGGCTGACCACCACGCTTCCAACTCGCAATTCCTGACATAATCCCACGAGCAGCGTATGCAACGGGGCGGAATCGATCGCCATCGTCTCGGTCACGCGGTCCAGCGCCATTGTCAAATGCACCTCGGGCCATCGTCGTCGAATCTCGCGATAGCGCGTCACACTCTCGACCAACCCCAGGCCGATCGGTTCGAGTCCCGGATCGACGCGAAACGGCGTACCCCGCCGAATTGCCTTGTCCACTTTTTGGGCAAGATCATCGTCAGGCAAGCCCGCGCCCTGTACGATAACTTCGCAGCCTGCGCCCGCAGCTGCTTCTTCCTGTTCTTCATTGGCAGGGCAAACCAATTCGATTCCTCTTGGAATCGCCGCTAGCAGATCCAGGGGCGACACATTGGCCACGGCCACACGCCGCTCTTCGTCGCACAACTCCTCCACGAGTTCAGCAAAGGACGGCCAGGGCCGACCCGAGCCCTCAAGGAGCACGAGGTCGGCTCCCTCGTCGGCCAGATCGGTCGCCCGATCCAGAATCTCGTCCACGGGCAGTTCGTCCGCCCGGCGAATCCGAGCCAGAATCTCGATGTCCCAGTTCCCGTAGTCCGAGCGTTCCGCCTTCTCACCGTAGAACTCGGGAAGCTCTCGAAGGTCGCGAGGGCCGCGGAGGACGGGCACTCCGGCCGCATCTTCAAGGGCCGACAAATCACCGTCGCAGTGTCCGGGCACCATCACCGCATCAACGTCCTCGGGCACTTCCAACCGCCGGGCCAGCCAACGTGGGGTGATCAGGGCGGCAATCGTGATCGGCATGACCGCCACCGAATACTCGAATCCCACGTGCGGCGCAATCCCTTCGAGGATGCGCCGCAGCGGCGTCTCTGCCAGTCGGCCTGTGACAAACAGGTAATGGGGCATCACGATTCGGGTTCGCAACCTGCCTTGAAGCCGCCATTAAGATGTACGACTTGTCCTGAAATAAACGCCGAGTCGGGCGACACGAGGAACCGGGCAGCTCGGGCCACATCCTCCGGCATTCCCCAACGCTGGGCAAGACTCTCTCGTCGCGCCCGCTCCTGCCACTCTTCCGACGCCTGCTCGCCCCAACCGGTCTTGATCCAGCCGAGGGCCAGGCAATTCACGCGAACCGTGGGAGCGAGGCTTTGGGCGAGGCTTCGCGTGAAGGCCATGACGGCGCCTTTGGCCGCCGCGAACAATTCGGCCGTATCGCCCGCCATGCCCCGTTCCGCCCCGTCCCAGCCAATGTTCAGGATCACGCCTCCGTCTTGTTCTGCCATCCTGCGACCTGCGGCCCGAGCGAGGCGGATGGTTGCACAAACGTCGACTTTCCAGAGGGCGTTGAGTTTCTCTTCGAAGGTCCCCTGACGCGCATCGCCCGTCAGAATGTCGACGCCAGCGTTGTTGACCCAGATGTCGACCCGGTCTTGCCAGCCCCATGCCTGTTGCAGCAAACCGTCCTGTGTCCGATCATCGCCCAGATCACCAACGATCGTCTCCACCTTGCGTCCAAGGTCACGGACGGCCTGAGCAGTTTTCAGGGCCGTCGGCCCGTCATGCCCTGCGTGGACAACCACATCCGCCCCCGCCGCCGCGAGTTCCAGGGCGATGGCTCGCCCGATCCCCCGAGAGGAACCGGTAACAACCGCAACGCGGCCTGACAGGAGTTGAGAGGGAGGCGAAGCCATAAAGACAAGCAGTGGACTGCAGGGATACAGGAAACGGAGACAATGTGTACCCTTTTGTATCCCGAGCCAACCACTCAGGCAACCGGGAAATCCTGGTTCCTCACAACCAAGAAAAGGTAAAGCACGCCCATCGCTTTGCTCTGAGCGTGCCACCCGCTGACTCATTTGACACGGACATGGCAGCCCGACTGGCTGCCGGCCGACACTTTAGTTGCTGAAGCTGACGCCCCAAGTCACGCCCGGACGAGGTGCAGGGCGGTAGTGGCGACGATGGTGATAGGGACCCGGATAGCCGTAGACGGGCGGGCCATAAACCTCGTGAACGACCACGGGCGCGGTTTCGCGAACCACCACAGTTTTCGGTGGCGTCGAACGGGGCGGTTCCTGCATGGCGGCCACAACCCGGCTGCTAACCCCCTGCTGGCTGAGATAGATCAGATCCTGCGTATTCGGCGGCTGAACCATGCCGCTAGCCCGAATATGGTTGATGATCAGGTCTTCCTGGACGCCGCTCTGCGACATCATGACCACATCTTCGATGGAGACGGCGCCGGCTTGGATCTGGCGGCCCATTTGGGCCTCGATCTGGGCCCGGTTCTGGGCTTCAATCTCGTCGAGTTCCGAGCCGACCACGGCGCCGGTCACGGCCCCCAACCCGGCTCCAATGGCCGCACCAGCCCCCGCGTTTCCGGAAGCATCACCAATCAAGGCTCCGGCCCCCGCACCGAGCAGTCCACCCAAAAGGGCCCCCTTATCAGCCCGGTGGGGTGACGAGCAACCGACAGCAGCAAGAAGAAACAGGGGCAGGACCCAGCAGGATCGTGCGTTGGGCTGGCTCATTGGGGGGGCTCCAACCGTAGGAGATGCATCGTAAAGGATAGTTCTTCTGTTGATATCGGCGCGCACCGGGTGCGAAGATGAGCCGCGGAGGTTAGCTGAATTCCGGTTACGCCGTCAAGAACGATTAGGTAACCTAGGTCTACGCCCCCCCCCGACTGCGGTGACCGAGCCTTGTTGCTAGGCTTGTGCGTCGATAGAATGAGGTCTCAGATGGGATTTGCGGCCGCTTGCAGCCTCAACTGCTAAAGTGCCATCGTGGTCAGGAGGGTCTGTGCCAAGCCACGGTCAACTTGAAACCAAGCATTGCCGCGACCGCCTTCCGGCGCCTGTCGCGGTTTTTTCTTGCCTCACCCATCGCCCCCGGTCGCGGCGCTGCTTGCGTCCCGACCTTCCTGAACTCGCGTCCCCTATGGGAATTTGCCATGACCGACCGCCCCCGCCTGCCTGACCCCAATGGCCCCAAGTTGGCCGATTCGACCTTGGCCGTCCATGCCGGAGAGGATCGGCTGAAGGTCGGCAATGCCATCACCGACGCCGTTTTCTGTTCGTCCACCTACACCTTCTCGGACACTCAGGCGGCCATCGATTACGTGGCCGAAAAGCAGCCCCGCGAGGAGTACGGGCGTTACGGAAATCCCACCGAACGGGTGGCTGAGCGAAAACTGGCCGCCCTGGAAGGCGCCGACGGCGCGATCCTCTATTCGACCGGCATGGCCGCCATCTGTAGCCTACTCATGGCCACCCTCGAATCGGGAGACGAGGTCATCCTCTTCGATGAATGTTATCACCGGACCCGGGAACTCTGCCGAAAGCACCTCGGAAAATTCGGCGTGGAGACCCACCAGATCCCGGTGGGCGACTACGACCAGATGGAATCGGTCATCAATCGAAACACCCGCTTGCTGATCAGCGAGTCGCCCACCAATCCGCACCTCAGCGTGCTCGATCTGGAACGTTTTGCCAACCTCGGCAAGAAATATGGCATCCGCACGATGATCGATGCCACCCTGGCCACCCCCTACAACATCAAGCCCCTCGACTACGGCGTCGACTACGTCGTCCATTCCTGCACGAAGTACCTGGGCGGCCACAACGATCTGCTGGCCGGAGCGGTCGTCGCTTCCGACGAAGCGCTCGAACCAGTCCGCAACCTCCGCGGCGCCACCGGCATGTGCATCGGCCCCCACGAGGTCTACCTTCTGCTTCGCGGCATGAAGACCTTCGAACTGCGGATGCAGCGTCACAACGAGAACGGCCTGCGCGTGGCCCAGTTTCTCGAAAGCCATCCCCGCGTCGAAAAAGTCTACTACCCCGGCCTGGAAAGCCATCGCGACCACGAAGTCGCCAAGCGGACCATGCGGGGCTTCGGTGGCCTGGTCACCTTCCTCGTCAAAGACGCCGATGACGCCCAGACCGCCGCCGTCGTTGACGCCACCCGCATCCCCCGAATTGGCCCAAGCCTCGGCGGGGTCGAATCGCTTATCGAGCAGCCCATGGTGATGAGCTACCACAGCTTCACGAAGGAGCAGCGCGAGGCCGTCGGAATCCGGGACAACATGATCCGGCTGGCCTGCGGCATCGAGAACCCCGAAGACCTGATCGCCGACCTCACCCAAGCGCTGAAGCAGTGAAGTAGCCTGGCTCTCCGAGCCGGGACTCGAATCATCACCAACCAAGCTTCCGAATAGACTACCTGGCCGGCCCGCAACAGTCTCGCGAACGGAACGACGTGTGACGACGCCAGCCACGACTCGGAGAGTCATGCTACCAATGAAATTCCGGACCCGGGCAATTCATGTGGGCGGTGAGCGGGATCCGCAGACGGGCGCCGTGGTGCGTCCCATCCATCTGGCCTCCACCTTCGTTCAGCCAGGCGCTGGCGAGTGGGGTGAGTTCGACTACTCCCGCAGCGGAAATCCAACCCGCAAGGCCCTGGAGACGACGCTCGCCTCCCTCGAGTCCGGCTGCGGCGCCCTGGCCTATGCCTCCGGCATGGCGGCCATCCACGGCGCCATGATGCTGCTGAAGGCGGGCGACCACGTTCTGGCCGGGACCGACGTCTACGGCGGCACCTACCGCCTCCTCCACAAGGTCCTCGCCCCTGCCGGCATCGCCGTTTCGCTCGCGTCGGCCACCGTTCTCGAAGCCTTCGAAGCCGCGATCCGACCGGAAACCAAACTGGTCTGGATCGAGAGCCCCGGCAATCCGCTGTTGTCGATCACCGACATCGCCGCCTGCGCGGAGATCGCCCATCGACATGGGACGCTGCTTGGAGTCGACAACACCTTCGCCACCCCCGTGCTTACGCGCCCGCTCCAACTCGGGGCCGACGTGTTGATGCACTCCGCCACGAAATACCTGGGCGGCCACAGCGACCTGCTCGGCGGGGCCCTCGTTGTCAAAGATCCCGCGCTCTTCGATCGGCTCTACTATTTGCAGAACGCGACGGGAGCCGTCATGGGGCCCCTGGAATCGTTCCTGTGCTCGCGGGGGATCAAGACCCTCGAACTCCGCGTTCGCGAACAGTGCCGCACTGCTTCGCGTCTCGCCCTATGGCTCCAACAACATCCACGTGTGGCCCGCGTGCTCTACCCGGGCCTGCCCGACCATCCCGGCCACGAAACGGCCGCCCGCCAGATGGATGGCGAATTCGGCGCCATACTCAGTTTCGAAATTGCCGGCGACTACGCCGAGGCCAAGCGGGTGGTCGAGTCCACTCGCCTCTTCCAACTCGCCGTCAGTCTCGGCGCCGTGGAATCCCTGATCGAACAGCCGGCCTCCATGTCCCACGCCAGCTACGACCGCGAGGACCGGCTCGCCCACGGAATCCAGGACGGCCTCATCCGCCTCTCCGTCGGCCTCGAAGATTTTGACGACCTCCGGGAAGACCTGAAGCAAGCGCTCACCCACCACGGCTGATCGGCACTCCCTCCCCAGCGCTTCTTGCGAGCGAGGGGGAGGGTTGGGGAGGGGGCCGCCACTCGATCACCCGTCCCCCACCTCACCCCTCCAGCCTCCAGTCTCCAGCCTAAAGCCTCCTCGCATCCGCTCATACATAAACACGCCCGCCGCCACTCCCAGGTTCAATGAATCGGTTCCCGGGGCCATGGGGATCGTCACCTTCAGATCGCACCGCGCCAGCGATTCGTCGTCCAGGCCTGCGAACTCGTTCCCTATCATCAGCCCAACCCGATCCGGCCAGGCCACCTCGGGGAGCGAACAGGCGTCGTCCGCCAGAACTGTCCCGGCCATTTGAACGCCGTATTGCTCCCGAAGCATTTCCAGTGCCATCCCCAGGTCCTCCGCACACACGAAGGGCACCCGAAGCACGCCGCCCATGGAGGTCCGCAGGGCCCGGCGTGAAAGGGGGTCGCAACTCTTGGGCCCGAGAATCACGGCATCCACCCCGAAGGCCGCCGCCGAGCGAAACACCATCCCTAGGTTCTCCGCCTGAGTTGCTTCCGGACAAATGACGAACGTCAACCGCTGCCGGCCCTCCAGCCGCGTCATGATTTCGTCAAGCGACGTTGCGGCCCGGCGCCGTCCGATCGCCATCGCCCCACGGTGGAAGGGAAACCCGACGATCTCCACCATCAGCGAACGATCGGCCACGTAGACGGGCACGCTCTCCCCGGCCAGTTCTGCCAGTTCGCCGGCCTGCTCCTCCGTCACCAGGACCGAATCGACCGGAAAGTCGCTCTCGATCAAGCGCCGCACGACGAGACTCGCTTCGGCAATAAACAGGCTTTCGCCCCGCAGTGTCCGCTCGCGAAGGTTGCGATAGGCGGCCACGCGGGGATCGTCGAGAGAAGTGATACGCTGCATGGGACGGGGTTGGAGCGATAATCGGCAAGGTGAAGCTGTTGACGTTCCTTCAGCTTACACGACCCGCTTTCTTCCCGACACCCGCCTCGCCCCATAGTAGTCATCACGCTCCGCCGTGATGAGCCCCAATACCATGGCGCTATTCGTCCCCCGGCCCGTCATTGGATCGGCGCGAGGAGCCTTGCCGCTCGAACGGAGAATCGGAAGGGAAGGCTGCGCTCGGTGTAGTCCGTGGCGGGAGCGGGCCGGCTTGCCGCGAAGTCCTTCTCCAGCATGGCCTCCACCTGGCCGGCAAATGCCTTGTCGAGGACCATCACCGTCACTTCGAAGTTGAGCCGCATCGAGCGGTTATCGAAATTGGCGGTCCCGATCGTGGCGGCGTAGTCGTCAATCAGCATAACTTTCTGATGCAGAAATCCCGGCTTGTAGCGAAAGACCTGGACGCCCGCCTTCTCCGCCTCTTCCAGGTAGGAGAAGGACGACAGATAAACCAGGTTCTGGTCGGGATTCTCCGGGATGAGGATCCGCACGTCCACGCCCCGCAAGGCCGCCAATTGCAGGGCCGAGATCAATTGTTCGTCGGGCACGAAGTACGGACTGACAATCCACACGCGCTGCTCGGCCTCGTTGATCGCGTTCAAAAAGAACAGGGTGGCCGTCTCCAACTTGTCGGCGGGCCCCGTGGGCAGGCAGAGGGCCACACTATCGCCGCCGGGCGCCTTTTCCGGCGTCCAATTCATTTCGGGAACCTCGCCCGTCGCCCAGTTCCAGTCCTCAACGAACGTCACCTGGGCCTCCAACGCCACCGGTCCGCGGACACGCACATGCGTATCCCGCCACGGTGTCAACACGGGATCCTTCCCCAGGTACTCGTCGCCCACGTTGTGGCCCCCGACAAAGGCCTCCTTCCCGTCCACCACCACGATCTTGCGGTGGTTGCGAAAATTGATCCGGAATCGGTTCCCCGGCCCCCGCGTCGTGCGAAACATGGCGGTTTCCACTCCCCCGTCGGCGAGCGATTGAAGGTATTCCTTGCTCAGCCCCATGCTCCCCACGCCGTCGTAGAGCATGTACACCCGCACGCCCTCCGCGGCCTTCGCAACCAACGCGTCTTTGAGCTTGTTGCCAAGCCCGTCGGCACGGATGATATAGAACTCAACGAGCACATAATCCTTCGCGCGGGCGATCGACTCGAAGATTGCGTCGAACGTGGCCTCGCCGTCGATCAGCAGTTCGACTTCGTTGTGGCGGGTGAGCGGCATGAGGGCCAGGTTTTCGACCAACCGGATCCGGCAGCGGTCGCGTTGCGTTTCCCCTTCCACGAGCATTCCCTCTTCCTTCAAGGTCTCCATCACCTTGTTCTTCGTTTCGCTCTTGGCAAGCATCTCGCTGTGACGGATCGGGTCGTAGCCGTCGAACTTCGACTGGCCGAGCACCCAGTAGGCCGGCACCGCCACGTAGGGAAACGTGTTGAGCGAGATGGCCCAGGCCACCGCCCCCTGCGAGGTCCGTGTGGCCATGACGGCCTGCACCGAGGTCAAGGCCCCGAGGGTATGCATCACGATCACGAACGCAACGGTCACGCGGCGCCGTCTCTTGCCATACCACTCGCGAAAAGCCTTGAAGCGGGGATACCGCTCCGAAAGTCGGTCCGACAGTTTGCGAAACATAGAACTCTCTTGCGTAAGGTCCGTTTCCGGGTCACGGTCCGCCAACACGACCCGTCGGCGGAGGAAAGACACGATGTACCGGGTGGCACGCTCAGAGCGCGAGCGATGGGCGTGGATGATTGACGTTCACGCCCATCGCTCGCGCTCTGAGCGTGCCCCCCAGGGATAATCCGCACGGCAAGCGAGAACTGCTTGCGAACGGTCGCCCTGCTTTATGGCGTTTGGGCGGGAGCGAGCGTCGGTGCAAGGGTTGGAGCGGAAATGGGTGGCGGGACGGGGATGGGCTCAGGGCTTGAACCGAAATCCGGCGGCGAAGGGGCAATCGCTTCGGCTGCACCAGTAGAATCGAGCAGCACAACTCCGTGCTCCAGGGAGCGTTCCATCTGGCGGTAGGAATCGCGAATCTGCGACTCGGCGACGCTGCGTCCCTTTCGGAGTGTCGCACGTTGCTGGTAGTAAAAATGGCGCAAGGCATCCCCGCGGTCGTCGTAGTCGCGGGCAAGTTGTCGACGGGCGGAACCGTCCAGGCAGCGACGGACACGCTTGTACTCGGCCTCCATGGCCTCCTTTTCTGCCTTGTACCACGAACGCAACTGGTCTTTCTGTTGGTCGACGCTGTCGCGCAGGGCATCGATTTCGCGGTCACGCTCGTCTTCGAGCCTTTCCTCTTGATATCGCTGCGTCGACCGAGCGCAACTACAGTCGTGCGCTGCCAGGGCTGGGGCGGCGGCCGCGCAAAGACAAGAGAAAGAAGCGGCCACGGTGAAAAGGAAGATCGTGTTCTTCATCATTTTCTGCCTTTCAATTTGGTTCCGCAGGTCGTGCAGACAACCGTGACTCTATAGGAGGCCAACACTCCTGGCAAGTGGTGCAAGAGCCGTGTCAGCAGAAACGAACTGCCCCGCTGGTGAGGGAGATTCGCCCAAGGAAAAATCTGCCAATCGCTGCTTCGGACCGCATCCCGATCGCTCCCTTCACCCCGTTGTCGGAAGTACAATTGGGCGTGGGGAGGTGTTTGTGACCATCCAATTGACCAGGAGGAGTACGCCATGGGAACGACAGCACGAGTGTGGGCGCAGAGGGCTGTGCCAGCGTTTCTCACCCTTCTATTGGCATTTGAAGCGGCCCAGGCCCAGATGGTTGGGGCGCGAGCCGATGCCGAGTTTCTGTTGCCGGGAGCGGCGGACGCCACCCCGAACACGTCGCTTGATCATCGGGCCATCGAAAACTACATCACCGTCGAAGGCACGGCGGAAAAACGCGTCGACCCCACGGCCCTGAGGATCGTCCTGGCGATCCTGGTTGAGAAACCCAACTCTTCCGAATGCGAAACGGCCTGCCGAGAGATGGAAGACAAACTCGTCAAAGCGCTCCGGTATCTGAAGATCGCGCGTGAGGCGATCGTCATCGATTTCATCTCGATCCTCCCGACTTACGAATGGAAACTCGAGGACAGGCAGGGCCGTTCCGTGGCCGTGGAGACCCGCAGCGGATTCCGCATGCAGTCGAACGTCCATATCGAGGTCGCCACGGAAGAGAAAGCCCGGGAAGCGCTCCAGGCAGCCTTCAAGCTGGGCGTGTCCGACGTGATCGCCTTCGACTACTGGAATAAGGACATCGACCTGCACAAGAAGGAAGCCCGCAAGGCGGCGCTGGCGGCGGCGAAGGAGAAGGCAGAGTTGCTCTTGGGCGCCTTGTTCGACAAGCCGCCCCGGCCGTTGAACGTTCACGAATCGACTCGTGTCGTCTACCCTCGGTCGCTTTACGACTCGTTCAAAAACACCTATGACGAGAAGTTCTCGTCCTGGAGCTTGAACGAGCGTCTGATACGGATCTGGGCAGCGAAGCCGAAGAACACGTACTACCGAGGTTTTCAGGAGGACACGGACGTCCAGGGCGAGGGCCTGCCACTGCATCCGACCATTTCGGTCGTTTCAACCGTGCGTCTCTACTACGCTACACCGAAGGCGAAGGGCGACAAATAGGGAGCTACGCGGGACAGGCATCAGCGAATAAAAGGGAACAGGCGGAGAATCCTGAAGAGTCCCAGGAACACGTTGTCGTGCTTTGCCCAGGCGCGGTCCCGCTTGAATTTGCCGCCGTAGCCCTGAGCCATTTTGGCCTCGGCGCTGAAGTTGTTGTTGCCGCAAGCGAGGCAATAGTCCACTCCGTCGGGCAACTCTCTCTGGCATCGAGAACACTTCCGCATGAGATTGCCTCCGTGAGGATGATTGAACGTAGTGTTTCGTGCTGCGGATCTTCAGGCTACTGGGGGTTATGGTATCCACGGCGAGCAGGTCACGCAAGAGTTCTGCTGGGGCCGGTGATCATGGCCACGAAAGACACAAAAAGGCACGAAGAGTATCAGATCGCCCCTCATCCGTGGTCCCTTCCTTCATTGGACAAAACTCCGCAACCTCCGCCGCCGCTGGGCTCCCGGTCGCATCGCCCTTTTCGCCGTGGTAGGATGGCTACGCACTGTTTCACCACGAGGGAGGGAATACCATGGCCGTCAGCAAACTGCGGCAATCGGCCGCGAAGACATTCAAGCCGCAAGCGAGCCAACGGAACGCTCGCGTTTGCTTGGCAACGTGCATGGCCTTCTTTCTGGTTGTCACGCTCGCCCGCGGCGGCGAACCGTTCCCCCTTCCGCTGGCCAATTCGACCTTTTCGGAGGACGCGAGTTCGGAAGGAGTCCCCTCCGGCTGGAGTCGCTACGGAAGCGGCGGCGAAAACCTGAAACTCCAAGTGGTTCGGCAGGGCTCAGAAAGTGCGTTGCTCATCTCCGACAGCGATTCGGCAGCTGAGATCGGCGTTCTGCAGAACTTCCCCTTGAAGGGCGACGAGACCTACGAGGTCACGGCCAGGGTTCGCGGCGTGGAGGACGCTTCCGGTTTTGGAGCCTATCTGCAACTGAGATTCCTGCCCTCGAACAAGTACGTCCAGACGGCACTTGCGCCCAAGTCGGCCGACGAGTTTTCGGAGGTCTCCGTCAAAGGCACGGCCCCGCCGGACACCACCCGCGGCACGATTTATCTTTACAGCCACCGCGATCCAACTCCCCAGGTGCTTGTGGCCGACGTTCGTCTGGCTGGGGGCCTGCCCGCCCCGCCTCCTCCGCCCCCCGAGCCGGTTCCTCCCCAATACGACCGGCTCAAGGACCTGCATCTTCAAATCCCGCTGGTGGGCGACGGAAAAGCGGCGGCGGCGATCATCGTTCCTGCCGGGGATTCAACTTACCAGGCCGCGGCCGCACAGATCCAGCAGGCCGTGGAAGCTCGAACCGGCGTCCGATTGCCTATCCTGGCCGACGACGATCCCGGGGCGGTCGTGCCCCTGGGGCAGAATCTCATTCTTCTGGGCAACCGTTCAACGAACCAAAGCCTGACGCGGCTCTACGACCACTACTACTGCCTCGTCGATCTCAAGTATCCCGGGCCGAAGGGCTACGTGATACGAACGGTTCACGATCCTTACGGCAACGGCAATTCGGCCGTGATCGTCGGCGGGAGTGATGCTGAGGGCGTCGAGAAGGGGGCCGGCGCGTTGGCTGGAATTCTGTCGAAAGCCTCGGGAGACCGTGAGAATTCCCTCCCCAGCGAAGCGAGGGGGAGGGTTAGGGAGGGGCGATCGCGTTCGAGGGGCGATGCTGGCGACGCTTCGGCCCCTCCCCAGCCCTCCCCCACGTTCGCTGCGCTCACTGGGGAGGGAGAGCTTTCGCTTGGCTGGACGATGGAAACCGAGCTTGGCGAGGGCGTGGAGCCGCCCAACGACATCCGCAAATTCGAGACTTGGGAGGCTTCGCGGGGCTACGGATCGATCGGCTACTTCGGCTGGTGCAGCATCAGCAAGCAGATGGCCATGTACTACATGACCGGCAGCGAGGCCTGCGCCCGGGAGGTCGTCCGACTTGCCTTCCCCGACGCCCAGGCGATCCGCGATATCGAGGAGATCGATGGCGAACGGATCGAGAACAAACACGATCCCCTGGCGGGCTTCTACCACTACAACGCCCACATGGCGATTCTCTTCTGGGACCTGATCGAAGAGAGTCCCGTTTTCAGCGACGAGGAGCGTCTGCGGATCACCAACGCCTTCGCCCGGCAGCTCAATCACCGCAAGGGCGAAGGGGTCTATCGGCTCACCCAGCCGCGGACGAGTGTCAGTTCCCGCCACGGCCAATGGTCGGCAATTTCGCTCTACTGCCTGGGCCGCTATTTCAACAAGTCCTATCCGGACCCCGTGTGGGCCCAATGCGTTCGGGGTGGGGAACTGGCCTTCGGCTCCCTTCATCATCATGCCTGGCTTGCCGGCGAAAGCGACAACCTGTTCTGGTACTGCACGGGGATCGCCCCGGTCATGACGTACATGACCCTCACCGGCGATCGCAAGCCCTTGGAAAACGGCGTGCAGGAAGAACTGCTGCAAGGCCTGGATATCCTCGTATCAGGTCGCAATAAGGATTGGGCCCTTAACTCGGCGTCGCTCGGCATGTTGAACAAGGCCGCCTACCTGACCGGCGACGGACGTTGGCTGACCTATCGCGAGCGGACGGGCGTAGACACGGACTGTTTCCGCCTGGGCCAGTCCTTCTGGCCCGACGCTGCGCTTCCCGCTACGCAGCCGGAGGACCTGATCGGTAAATGGACGATCCAACGGCTTCCGGAACCGGCCTGGGCGGCCCGTGCGAGCGGACTGCCGGCGGATCAGTCGTTTTACTTTGGCAGTTACCGGACGGCCGCAGATGACAGCGGCGACTATGTCCTCCTCGACGGCTTCAACGGGGCTTCCCGCAACCCTTACCACACGTTCGATATCCTGCAACTGCGACTCGGCGGGCAGCTCGTCCTCGACGGCTACCACAACCAGGTTCTCACCAGCGCCGACGGCATGGTCGAGCCCGCGGTCGCCATGGATGCCGCGCTCGTTCATGCCGACGTGGTCGGGCCTACGGCGATCGCCACGGGCGAGGTTCCCAAGGCCGCCTTCTGCAATTGGCGCCGGCACCTCGCCCAGCGCACGGGCCGCTATGCGCTCATTGTCGACGACCTTGCCTTCCGCTCGGACAGCCAGAACATGGCGGTTGCCACTACCTGGCAACTGCCGGGCGGACGGTGGGACCAGAAAGGGCAAGCCGTTCGCGCTTCCCAGGTCGAACTGCGCTGTTGCGACGTTCAGGAAGCAGGCGGAAGGGGCACCGTCACCATGCGTTGGACCGGTCCCGTCCACGATGGCCAGCACCGGATCGCCTTCTACCTGATTGCGCCACGGACTTCGGAACCGAAGCGGGCGCCGAGTTGCCTGCGATTGGCTGAAAACACCGCCGCCATCGCGCTGCCGGAAGCTGCCCTCGCCGTTTCCGGGAAGTACGCTCAAACCCACGCGGAACTGGCCGTGCTGGCCGAAGACCATCTCGTGGGACGAGCTTTGACCGCTGCGGGAATCGACACGCAGCTTGTAACAAGCGATGCTCCGGTCGATGTCGACTGGGATTTCAAGACCGGCGTGGTTCACGTGGTAGCGGAGCGGGAGGCGTCCGTGCAACTGACCGTCGAAACGCCGGACAAGGTCCGAATGAACGATCGTGCTCCAACCTCGGCTGGCGCCGCACCGCGTCTGCTCCTGCCGCCGGGACGCCACGTGATCACGGGAGCGTTTCCCTCGCAGCAGCCGCTCGCCGCACTGGCTGAATCGCTTCGCGGGCTGGTCGCTGATGGGGAGACTGCCCGCAAGGAACAACTTGCGGAGGCCGGCAAAACAGAAGAACTCCCCGCGACCGAGGTGCCTGTTGCCTTCACCTATCAGGCAGGCAGCAAGGTGGCCGACATGGTGCGGCTCGACGGCGAGGGTGATGCGCGGCTTGCCGTTGCAGCAGGCCGAACGATCCACCTGCTGGATTCAGCAGGAGGACTGGTCCGCACACTCGAGACGGACGGCCCGATCCGCGTTCTCCGCTGGTGGCCCGAGACCGGGCTGTTGCTGGCCGGCTGCGTGGATGAGAAGGTCGTTGCCTTCGATCAATCGGGAAAGCGGACGTGGACGTTCACCTCGGAGATGGACCGTGCCGTCTACGAGGCGGCCAAGACTTATTGGTTCAAATCGGCGCCCGGCCACGAGGGCATTCACGGACTCCATACGGGAGTGTTCGACGGCGGCGAGAGTCGCTGCTTTGTCGGCAGCGCCTGCACCCTCGAAATCCTGGACGACGAGGGGCATCTCGTGAAGCGGACGCCCGTCTTCTGGGGACCGCCACGCAAGTTTCTCCTGCTGGACAAGCCGGACGGTTCCCGCGATCTGCTGATCTCTCGCTGGCCCAACGGCTATGATTTCCTGGCTGTGGTCAACAGTTCGGCCATGGAGACCACATCGCGCGGCTATTACAGCGTTCCGTCAAGCCACTCGTTCGTGAGCGGTTGGACGGCTCAAAACCGAACGGGCCTGTTCCTCGACGACCTCGACGGCAGCGGTACGCCCGAGGTGGCCACCGCTCTCAACGGGACGTGGAACCGAGTGACGGTCTATTCCTTGAAAGGGGAACCACTCCACAACGCCCAATTTGGCCCCGGCGCAGGTTCCTCGCCTCGGTCGCGGATGCGCGACATGGACGTAGCCGATCTGGACGGCGACGGAAAGAAAGAGATCCTGGTTGGCCTGTCCGAGGGACTCGTCGTCTGCCTGAATCCCCGCTGCGAACGGCTCTGGTCGAGCCGGCTGCCGAGCCCGCCTCTTTCGCTCAAAGCGGTTGTTTCCCCGTTGGCGGGCGGAAGCCAGGTGATTGTGGGTTGCGAGAACGGAGAGGTGATTTCCCTTGATCCCCGGGGGGCTCCCCATCGCATCGGACAGGTTAACGGGCGCCCCACGGAAATCATCCGCCTCAAGGGCGATCCCGCTTCCGTGGTTGTGCTCGCAACGGACAAGGGTGAGGTTACGGAACTGAACGTCGCGAAGTGAAACAGGGGGGCGTTTCCCTCCACTCCCCTCGTCTGTTGAAAACGCTTGGTGCGGCATAGCCACCTCAGTTGCGCCATTTCGTGACGCCGCGCTGCGCGGGCTTCGCGAGAACCACCCTACTGCAAAGTCCACGGGCTTACGCCCACGTGGCCACCGATCTTCCGTCGCGCTGCGCGGACTTGCTGCCAGGAATAGCCCGCGCAGCGCGGCGTCACGATGGTAGCTCCAGGCGTGAGCCTGGAGAAAGGTCGGAGGAAGCAAAGCTGAAGCCCGCGCAGCGTGGCGAAACACAGGAAGGTGGCATGGATGCCCCTCTCGGTTCGCCAAAACCAGCCCTCCTTGCCAGTCGACTCCCCGGTCACATCCCTCCAGCCTACAGTCTCCAACCCAACGCCTACAGCCTCTAAATATCCAGGTCGTCCAACTCGTCGACGAGGCTATCAAGCTGATCGGTCTTCTTGTCCGCCTTCATTTCGGAGAGGGCGTGGTCGCGTTCCGTCGCGGCCAGGGTGGTTGCGTCGGCCCCGCTGAAGAGTTGGGAAAGATCCAGTTTGAGTTCGGTCAGCGACGCCTCTGCGTCGCCCGAGATGGCCGGATCGTCGTGCTGCGGGAACATGATCGCTCCCTCGGGACAGATACGACTGCACGCGGGACAACCCGGCCGGCACGCATCGGGCTGTTCGATCAGAATGTCGTCGTGGGTATCCGTTCCGTACACGCCGAACAGACAGAAGTTGAGGCACTCCAGGCAGCCCGAGCAGCGATCCCGGTCGATGACCGGATACCAACGCTCTCGGATCTTCTCTTCCCTTCGCTTCGGGGTAATGGAGTCGACTTGGACGGCAGCCTGCAGTGGCGGCTCGCCCCCGATGATCCGGTCCACCTCGTCGAGGATTGTCTTGTCCGTGGCGCCGGGCACAACGCCCAGGCACCAGATCGGACGCCGCGTGTCGTCCGGCCCGGTTTCCTCGTTGGCGAAGCGCCCCTCCACATCGGAAACGCGCAAGGTCCAGAACGCCGCCCGCGGCTGAAGCCAGCACACCACGATCATGGGACCCGGGGTCTCACGCAGGAACTGCATGGTCGAGCCCGAGGGCTCCAGATCATAAAGGTGTGGAATGACGGTCAGGTCCACGGTTGTTCGACTCGTCAGGCCACTGGAGAGAGACGCGACGAGTTGCTGACGCTCGGCGTCGCCGGGACGCGGTTCGGAGAGGATCACGGACAGGGTTTCGGACATTGGTTCTTATGCTCTTCGGCTTCTACCGGTCTTCTGTTGGATTTCGACCTGCCTGACCTTTGAGAAGGCGTTGCGCGAAAGGCCAGGTGGCCTCCAGATGTTGGACGTAGGACTCGGGGGCGAGCAAGTCATGGGGCGTGCCCTGCACCTCCAGGAGCCACGCTGTATCATAGAGGTTCGAGTTGACAAGGCCAGGGGTTGAAAGCACCACCTCATTCAGTCGCTCGACACGTCCCCCCACCGGCGAGTAGATGTCGCTTGTGGCCTTGGAGGCCTCCACGTATCCGATTCGCTGGCCCGGCTCGATCGTGTCCCCTGCTGCCACCGACCATTGGAGATGGTGCATGTCGCCGAGCAGGCGAACCGCGTAGGCCGAGAATCCCAGCCGCATCAGGTCCCCGTCTACCATGACCCACAAGTGGCTTTTGGCGTACTGGCGATCGACCGGCAGGATCGCCGGCGATTTGCCCATCATGAATACGAGCGGTTTTTCCATGGAGAAGTCGACTCAGGAGAGGAAACTTGGACGGGAGCCAATCAGGGACATCTGTCCTTTTTGAACAGGAGTTAACAGAGGACACGGAGGGCCATTGCTCGGCTGCCTCCGTAAGCTCAGTTGCCTCGTGCCCTATTGGCCTCGTGGGAACAACCAGAAGAGATGCCTCCTTATGAGTGTTTTGGCAAGTCTTTAAGTTGGGTAGCGCCACTTCGGGGAGGTGCAGGGAACCGAGACCTTTGCGGCAGCGGGTTAAACGAACGCTCTGCTGGGACCTGCGCTGACCGACATTGGCCGAAGTGGCGTTGTCCTATTCGTCAACTTCAGGATTGCCTCCAAAATTCAGTCGAGACTCCCGATCACAAAGCAGACGGAGAAAACAAAGAACTTGTCTCTCCGTTGTTTCTGTTCCCTCCTGTTCAATTGTACGTGCCACACGAACTGTCTACTCGCCAAGATGGACAGATGCGATCGGGACTGCTCGGCAAGGAAACGTTGGGCTCCGCTCCTGCCGTTATCGGCTGCCGAAGCAGAACAGAGTCCCTTCGTCGTTGCCGATCACGAGGCGTCCCTGGGCAACGGCCGGGGAGCCGATGAGGGACCCACCCGTTTCGTACTGCCAGACCTCGCGGCCCGTCTTGAGGTCCAACGCGCGAAGTCGACCGTCCGCCGAGCCGACGAAGACCCGCTGATCGACAATCACGGGCGAACTCTCCACTCTGCCTCGGGTGGCGAAACTCCAGAGCGCCTTCCCTGTCGTGGGATCAACGGCGTGAACGCTCTTGTCGAGGGAGCCCACAACCACAACGTCCTTCCTGGCGGCGGCCGAACTGCGAAAGGGCATTTGACGGCGTTCGGCATTGTAACGCCAGACGATTTTCGGCGTCTTCCAATCGATTCCGAAGAAGGTGGAACCCTCCGTGCCCACGAAGAGCAGATCGCCGAGGACCGCGGGAGTCGAACCCGTGGGGGACTCGATGGGCACGCTCCCGATTTCTTTTCCTGCATTCAGGTCGACCACGTGGAGGCTGCCGTCGCAACCGGCCACGAAGGCCCGATTCTCCACGATGGTGGGAAAGCAGCGGATCTGGTCTTCGCTCTCGAATTTCCAGACCAGCTTTCCCGTGGCTGCCTCAAGGCAATAGAGCATTCCATCCTGCGAACCAAAGAGCACCCGATCCCCGTGAAAGTTGGCGCTCGAGTTGATCTCGGCGTCGGAATCGAAACGCCAGAGTTCTTTCCCGTCCTCGGCGCGGACGCAGTAGAATCGCCCGTCCACATCGCCCGCGTAGATCCGGTCGTCCTGAACGGACGGCGAAGCGGTAAAGCCGAGTTCGGTTTCGAAGGCCCACACCTTTTTCCCGGAGCGGAAGTCCAGGGCGTAGAGATTCCCATCGGTGGAACCGATGTAGACGCGATCCTTGAGGATCGCGGCCGTCGATTCGAACCACCCCTTTTCGGTGGCGAAGGTCCAAAGCATCTCGGGCTTTGCGGGCAGTTTTCCCGATGCCACGCCGGAGGCAAGACCGTTGCCTCGAAACAGCGGCCAAGACGCCTGGTTCGCGCCGTCGTCAGCCCATGCCGAAAACGGCATGGGCACAAGAACAACAACCAGCGTGAGAATGCGGAAGAAGGGCCGGCATCGCATGACGAGATTCTAACGCATGTTCGACGTGTCGGGCGTGGCACTCAATTGGGAGAGCACCTGAAGCAAGCCGTTGAGATGGGCAACTCGCGGGCCGAAGCGATCGACGAACTCGTTGAGCATGAACTCGCCGTCGCGGAGCGTTTCGAAATTATCGGTGATCTCGTCGGTCAGCGACTCGAGATATTCCGTCTGAATCCGGCTCAAGGATTCCGCGGCCATGCGGCATGACCTGGCCAGTTCGGGGTTGGCCTGCTTCCACTGTCCAAGTTCCGCCGCGCGTTGGCGTTGGGCCGAGCCCATCTGGTTGACAAGCTCTTCCAGCAATTCGTTCTGACGGTCCTGGGCAGCCAACATGGCGCGAAGCAGTCCTGCCATTTCGGCAAACATTGCGGCGCCGGAATGGGAAGGGGGAGTGGGGGCCCCGTGAGAAACGTCGATTTGGCTAAAGAGGGGGGGCTGCGGTCGTTGATGATCGGTCATAAGTAGCCTTTCCTTTCAGAAATCCAGTATAAACTCGACGAAGACCGAAAGTCGAGTGTCGCGTCCCGCATTATGCTCGCAAGTCATCAAGTTTCACCGGCCACAGACTACCCAGTCCGCACAGACCGCAGAGACTATGGCCTCTGGCGTCTGCCGCACGGACGGCACATTCGGCAAGTTGTTTCTGAACCACAATTGGCCCGGTAGTAGGCCAGTTCTCGCGACCTCCCGTCCCTGCCTCAAGCCGATATCCCCTCCCGAAGAGCGACCTACATGGAGCGACCGTTAAAGTCCGCAGCCTTCAGCACCCGAATTATCGAGAGGCAAGACCAACGCACGATGACTTCATGAGAAAATACGCAACTTGAGTGTGAAGGGATAAACGGGGAGGCAAATGACAACGTCTGATGTCAGTACGGAGAGCCCGCTCGGATTTCTCACGGTCGTTGAGGATCGGAAGCACGGACTTTTTGGGGGATATTTGGTCCTCAACCGAGCGGGCAGGCCCTTGGAATTCCACTGTACGGCCCCGGTTCGAGCGAACCGTGCCCAGGAAATTCTCTACGGACCCACCCTGCGTCCCTACCTTTATGGGGAACAGATCGGGCGCACCCTCCTGGAGCAAGGGAAACACGGGACAGGAATGGTACTGACGGATTGTGAGCCCATGCTCTCGGTTGGTGAATTCATCACTTCCCCGGTGATTCTCGTTGGCGAGGGGGGGGGTGGGGTATCGCCCTCTCGAAACAATCCCTCGAAAAAGACTTGGCGCGTTGACCCGGCTCAAGGCACCGAGCCGAAACTCCACTTCTTCGAAGTTGCCGGCCAGCGGTTGGCCCTGCGACGCAACGAAAATGCGCAACAGCGCGACGCGGTTGCCCAATCCTTGGAAGCCTTGGCGACGAGTTTGGATCTCTCGGAGCCTTTTGAGCGGATCCGTGCGGCGATCGATGAGGCTCGCCGCGGAGGCCAATAGATACGATGGCTCAGGGATTCTGCAACGCGGGAGATGCCGGGACGTTTCAATGGACGGCGTCGCCGCCTCCGTCCACCTATCAGCAAGGGATCGGATTCGACGTCCGACCTCACGTGACCGGCTGGAATCGCGCCCTCCAGCGCGAGATGCTGGTGCGCGTCAGCACCACGGACCTGGAGAGCGCAAGGCCCAGGGCCGTGCGGATTCCGATGGAAACGCCTCGCGTGCCGGTCCGCAGCTTTTTCTTCAGCGGGGACCACGGGGCGGATCGGTTCCTGGCCGCCACGCAGCCCGATTCCCCGGCGGGACGAACGCCGCCCCAAAAATCGGGATTGTCGACCCCGATCGCGGGCAAGACGAGAATTCATCCTCCGAAAGACGTGATCAAGCTGGAAGACCGCCTCCAGTATCTGCTCCAGCCGTCACTGGAAACGATCCTGTCGGAGCGTTCGCTGGAATTTCCTTTCGTTCCGTTTCCCTATCAAATGGAAGGCATTGCCTTTCTTTATGCTCGGGAGGCGGCTGTCCTTGCCGATGAAATGGGACTCGGCAAGACGATGCAGGCGATCACGGCGATCCGGCTCCTGCTGCGATGTGGGGAAATCCGTTCCGTTCTTCTCGTTTGCCCGAAGCCGCTGGTTTCGAACTGGCAGCAGGAATTCGCCCAGTGGGCTCCGGAAATCCCGGTGGCCATTGTCGAGGGAGACCATCAGCGCCGGCGCTGGCAATGGAACTTGGCCGACGTGCCTGTCAAGATCGCCAACTACGAGTTGATCCTCCGGGATCGCGAGCTATTCGAGGGCACCGATCTTTCCGGAACGGACCAATTGAAGTTTGACCTCGCCGTGCTGGACGAAGCCCAGCGGATCAAGAATCGGCACAGCACGACGAGCCAGATCGCGAGGGCGATCAGCCGGCGACGGAATTGGGCCCTGACGGGAACTCCCGTGGAGAACTGCGCCGAGGATCTCGTCGGAATCTTCGAATTTCTCGTGCCCGGTCATCTGTCATCGGAAATGAAGCCCAGCAAGATGGGACGCTGCGCGAGCGACTACATCATCCGGCGCACCAAGGACAAGGTGCTGACTGAAATGCCGCCGAAGATGTTCCGCGACGCGGCGATCGATCTCCTCCCCGAGCAGCGAGAAACATATCGACTGGCCGAGGACGACGGTGTCTTGCGACTCAGTGAAATGGGAGACGGGGCGACGATCCAACACGTCTTCGAACTGGTTCTGCGACTGAAGCAGATCTGCAACTTCGATCCGGCAACGGGAACAAGCGCCAAGCTGGAACGGCTCGAGGCCGACCTGGAAGAAGTGGCGGCCAGCGGGCGGAAAGCGCTTGTTTTCAGCCAGTGGGTGGGCACGCTGCGGCGTCTTTCCAAACGTCTGAGTCGCTTCGGAACGCTGGAATACCACGGGAAGATCCCTCCCAAACGTCGCAACAACATTATCGAGGAGTTCCGGAACGCGCCCGACAAGCACGTCCTTTTGATCAGCTACGGGGCGGGGGGCGTGGGCTTGAACCTGCAGTTCTGCGAGTACGTCTTCCTTTTCGATCGTTGGTGGAACCCGGCCATTGAGGACCAGGCGGTCAACCGGGCCCATCGGATCGGTGCGGCCGGACCGGTCACCGTCACGCGGTTCCTCGTCTCCGATACGATCGAGGAGCGGATTCACCTCGTTCTCGAGGAGAAACGGGAACTTTTCGAGACGATCCTTTCCGGCACGGACCGCCCCCAGACCAAAATGGGGCTCACCCAAAAGGAGATCTTCGGACTGTTCGATCTCCAATCGCCCAGCGGCCCCATCCACTATGCCGCCTAGCAGGCGGGCCGACAGGTAGGTCACCGCTCGCCGAGCGGGACCTTGAAATGGGATATCGCCCAGCGTGTAGCAACGCTGCTTGTGCCGCGTTCTTCAAGGGGCTCCTGGCAAGGCGGGCGGCAGAAAAGACGGAACCTGACGCTTAATCCTTCCGGCGGCTTGGAATACAATGGAGCCTATGGTGAACCCTGACGGCTCCGAGATTCCGAAAGTTGCCCTGCTTGTCGAAACGGCCCGCGGATATGGGCGTGGTCTGCTTCGAGGGATCGTGCGTTACGCACGCCTCCACGGGCCATGGAGTTTCTACGTGACGCCGGGCGATTTCGAGCAGGCGGTTCCCAAAATGCGCCAATGGGGCGGTACCGGGATCATCGCCCGGATCGAAACACCGCGCATCGCCAAGGCGATTCTGGAGACAGGCTTGCCCACCATCGCCCTGGATCTCTCCTCCTCCCAACTCGCAGCCGAGAACCCGCTTGCAAGACTGAGCGAGGTCGCCTCCGATTCCCGTCAGGCGGCCGTCATGGCCGCCGAGCACCTCCTCGAACGAGGCTTTTCACGTTTCGGGTTCGTAGGCGTCCCCGGCCGAATGTGGTCCGAACGCCGCGAACAAGGCTTCTGCCAGCGCATCAGCGATGGGGGCTACGATCCGCTCGTCTATCCATTGCCTCGGAATCGCCGGGATTGCCGGTGGGAAAGGGAATTGGAACGTCTCAGCCGATGGCTGAGCGACCTGCCCAAACCGATCGGGGTGATGGCCTGCAACGACGATCGGGGGCGACAAGTGCTGGAGGCCTGCCGAGCGGCCGGACTCCTCGTTCCGGAGCAAATCGCGGTCGTGGGAGTCGACAACGACGAACTGCTCTGCGACCTGGCCGATCCACCACTCTCCAGTGTGGCGCTCAATGCCGAAGCGGGGGGCTACCGCGTGGCCGCCCTCCTCGACGACATGATGTCCGGTCGCCAGCGAGGGAAGCAATCCCTCGTTGTGGAACCGCTTCACGTCGTTGTCCGGCGTTCGACAGACATTGTGGCTCTGGACGATGCCGACGTGGCGGCAGCGCTCCGATTTCTGCACGACAACGCTACAGCGCCTATCGGCGTGGCCGATGTTGTCCGCCACGTGCAAATGTCGCGGCGGACATTGGAAATCCGCTTCCAGGAGGCCGTGGGCAGAACCGTTCACGGCGAGATCCAGCGGGTCCGATTGGAACGGGCCAAACAACTGCTGACCGAAACCGACCTGCCCATTCCCCGAATCGCCGAAGCGACCGGCTACGGGAGCGCCAGCTACCTTGGGCAGGTTTTTCGCCAGACTCTAGGCACCACTCCGGCAAGGTTCCGTCGCCAGATCCGCACCGGGCTCTGAACCGGCCTTTCACGCCTTCTCCCTCGCCGTTGCACCAATTGCAGCCAAATGCCCACATTTGCAGGTCTGGCTGGTAGGTTCTTATTATCCATCGTTCCCGTTGCTCCTCCGTTCCAAGAAAGGCCCCCGAGACGCGGGGGGGACAAAGGAGGTTGAAGGGGCGTACGTATATGCCACGTACGATATCGCTTTTCGGCCACGCCTGTTCTGCGGGTTACGCTGTTGGGCAGCGGGGTTTTTACGGCCAAACCCGTGGTCAGCTGGTTCTTCTGGCAACTCCATGATCCATCCTTGAAAGGGACTATCTTGACCAGGACCGAATCTCGCATGGGAGCACCGCTAGCGGGAACATCCATCGAGAAGGTCGTGGGGAGCATGGAGAGGGCGCATTATGCAATTGCAGGACTACATCGCCGGAAACCAACCACCTCCCACCATTGATCAACTGGTGCGGCGGGTCAACGAAATCTCGACGCTTCCGCAAATCGCAATGAAGACGATGGAGATTGCGAACGATCCCAAGTCCAGCGCGATCGACCTGAAGGAAGTGATTGAATCGGATGCGGCCCTGGGCGCAAGGATCCTGCGCTGTGTGAATTCGTCGGCCTACGCGACACGGGAGCGAGTCACCAATCTCCAGCAGGCCATCAGCTATCTGGGGCTTCGGCAGATTCGCAGCCTGGCGTTGACCGCCAGCGTTGCGGAGATGTTCGCCAAGGATGAAACCATCGGTCCCTATCAACGGAGGGCCCTTTGGAGCCACTCGGTGGCAGTCGGCATATGCTCCCGTTTGATTGCCATGCGTCAGAAATCGGCCGATTTTGAAGATGCATTTGCCGCGGGGCTGCTCCACGATATCGGGATCGTGCTCGAGGACCAGTACGTTCACGATCCATTCCGGCAAGTCGTTCAGGCCCTCGATTCGGAGGCGACGCTGAGCGAAGTGGAACGGAAGATCCTGGGATTTGACCACACCCAACTCGGTTTGAAGGTCGCCGAACTCTGGCGTTTGCCGAGCAGCGTCAAGGCGGCGATCGGATACCACCACAAGTCGGTCAATTATCGCGGCGAGGACGTGACAATTGTACGGTGCGTGGAAGTTGCAAACCTGATCTGCACCGTGAAGGGGTACCCGTCCGTTGGAGTGAAACTGGTGCGACCATCTCAACCAGCCCTGAACGCCCTTTCGCTGACGAAGGAACACATCCTGGTTCTGGCGAAGGACTTGGACGAGGAGTTGACCAGGAATGCCGTGTTGTTCGAACTCTGAGGCATCCGCCGCGAAGGCGGCGGCTAGCATCGAAGACGTGATTGCCTTTGCCACGGCGGGGGAGTCCGGTTTTGATGGATTGCGCCGCGTTGCCGAGACGCTCCGCGGCTTCGAGCCGAGGCTCGTCTGTCTGGCCTTTCCCGATCAGTCGACCGTTCCGCTCAATCGTCAATGCGGCGAAGAAGAAGTTCGGTGGATTGAAGAAGCGGCGAGCCGGTTCGTCGATCTTGAGCCGGGCCAGACGCGATCCCTTCGCGTCGCATCGAAGGGCGGCCAGGCGATTGTGAGGGCCGCAGCCCTGCTCCCCGACGCAAGCCGAGGGATTCTTCTGTGCGTTTATGACGAGGCCGGCGGGTTCGATTCAGCCGAGATCCCGTCCGAGTCGGCCATGTTGGCCGGTCTGACATGCCGGGTCGCAACCGACGAGGTGGACACGGTTTCGCTTCGCACCCGAGTGGAACAGCTCACGGCGGAACACGAAGCGCTCCGGGCATCCTACACGAGATCGCTCACTCAGGCCGTCGAAGAGCGAGACGAGCGCCTCCGGGAGCAGCAGGAGCACACCAGTCGCCTACAGGCCATCATGATGGCGGCGGCGGAAGGCATTGTCACAATCGACGAGAAGGGGTCCATCGAGTCGTTCAATTCGGCGGCGACCGAGATCTTCCGATACGCGCCGGAAGAAGTGATCGGTTTAGATGTCTCGATCCTGTTTCCGGACGCTCTGAGGAACGACGAGGACGTGTTCTGGGACTCAATTCCCTCGCACGGCAAGGCGGGGCGGCGGGCCTCATGTCACGAGTTGCAGGGCAGGCGCAAGGACGGATCCGCGTTCCCTTTAGAAATCTCCATCAGCCATGTGGCGCTCCAGGATCGCATTCTCACCACCGCAATTCTTCGCGACATCACCCAGCGCAAGGAAGCCGAACGAGAACTGCGGCGGCTTCATCTGTTCAATCGCATGGTGCTGGATTCCGCCGGCGAGGGGATCGTCGGTCTTGATCGCGAAGGCCGAGTCGCCTTCGCCAACCCGGCGGCCGAACAGTTGTTTGGGCGAAAGGTCGCGACACTGGTCGGGCTCTCGCTGCACTCCCTGACGCACCACTCCCGGCTGAACGGGGCTCCTTATCCTTGGCATGATTGTCCCATCTACCGGGCGGTGTCCGAAGGCGCCGACCATCGCGAAGACGGCGAGGTTTTCTGGCGCGAGGACGGTACGAACTTCCCTGTGGAATATGTGGCCACGCCCATGCGTGAAGAGGGGGAGATCATCGGCGCCGTTCTCACCTTCCGCGACATCAGCCAGCGTCGAACGCTCGAAGGGCAACTCGTTCAGGCCCAGAAGCTGGAATCGATCGGTCAACTTGCGGCGGGAATCGCACACGAAATCAACACGCCGACCCAGTTCATCGGCGACAATCTCCGCTTCCTGAAGGAGGGGTTTGATGAACTCAAGCCGGCCCTCGCGGCGTTTGAGCAGCGGGTCCGTCACGCAACGGCAAGCGGCGACCAGGCGCCAACCCCGGGCGATATGTCGAGAACTCCGGATTCCGACGATCTCGCCTACCTCCTGGAAGAAGTTCCCAGGGCGATTTACCAATCGCTGGAAGGCGTGGAACGAGTCGCCACGATCGTCCGATCGATGAAGGAGTTCTCCCATCCGGGGAGCGACGAAATGCAAACCGTGGATCTCAACCGGGCCATTGAAAGCACGCTCACCGTCTGCCGAAATGAATGGAAATACGTGGCCGACGTGGTCACCGACTTTGACCCCGACCTTCCCCTGGTCACGTGCCTGCCGGGAGAATGCAACCAGGTGTTTCTGAATCTGATCATCAACGCGTCCCACGCGATCGCGGAGGCGGGACGGAACAACGGCGACGCCAAGGGCACGATCACGGTGCAGACGCGAAGCGTGCCGGAAGCGGTTGAAATCCGAATCACGGACACCGGAACGGGGATTTCCGCGGATCATCGCGGGAAGCTCTTCGACCCCTTCTTCACCACCAAGGAGGTTGGACGCGGAACCGGACAGGGCTTGGCCATCGCCCGATCCGTCGTGGTGGAGAAGCACGGCGGGGCGATTTGGTTCGAGTCGGAGTTGGGACACGGAACCACTTTCATCGTGCAACTGCCAATAGGCACAACCTGAGGGGGCTGCCGTGAAACCACGATTGCTGTTCGTCGACGACAGCCGGCAGGTTCTGGACGGACTCGCGCGGATGCTGCGCGCCCAGGAAGTCCATTGGGACATGACCTACCTTGATGATCCCGGCGCGGCGTGGGAACTTCTGCTGAAGACGCCCTTCGGCGCGGCGGTTCTGGACGTGATGATGCCCGGGATCACGGGGCTTGAACTGCTTGAGCGAATGCGTTCCCGGGCTCGGACCGCGGACATTCCTGTTGTCATGCTGACGGGGCTCGGCGACGGCGACCTGAAACGTCGCGCCTTGGATCTTGGCGCCACCGACCTGCTCAGCAAGCCGGTCCAGTGCGAGGACTTGATTGCCCGGTTGCGCAGCGTGCTTCGGATCAAGGCGTTTCAGGATCAACTCCAGCGGCAGAGGGACGAGTTGGAGGAAACGGTTCGCGAGCGAACGGCCGAATTGTATCGTTCCCGACTGGAGGCGATCTGGCGACTGGGCAAAGCGGCGGAACACCGCGACAACGATACCGGCAATCATGTCATCCGGGTGGGATGCATGAGTCGGGCCGTGGCGGAGACCCTGGGAATGGACCGCCGGTTCGTCGAAACGCTCTTTGTCGCTTCACCCCTTCACGACATTGGCAAGATCGGAATTCCCGACGCGATCCTCATGAAACGAGGTCCGCTCACGAACGCGGAACGCCAGGTGATGCAGCGTCATTGCTGGATCGGCGAGCGAATCCTCCGCGAAGACGCGCAGCCTGCCCGAATCTTCGCGGAACTCATGCGGATGCCCGAGTTGGACACCGTAGCGCCGACCGCAAACCCATGGCTCGAAGTGGCAGCGAGCATCGCGTTGACGCACCATGAGAAATGGGACGGCTCGGGCTACCCCATCGGGCTGAGCGGAGCGGAGATCCCCGTCGAATCGCGGATTACCGCGGTTGTCGACGTGTTCGACGCCTTGAGCTCCGTGCGGCCGTACAAACCTGCTTTTTCCGAGGAACACTCGCTGGCGATCATGGCCGAAGGGCGGGCATCGCATTTCGCCCCCGAGGTATATGACGCCTTCCTGAAGACGTTACCCGAATTGCGAGAAATCCGACAGCAACTGAACGACGATCCCGTGTCCCGCAACCGTGAGGAGTCGGAAAATGAACCGAATCTTGTTCGTCGATGACGAGCCCAAAATCCTCACGGGTCTGCGACGGATGCTCCGGAGCATGCGTCGCGAGTGGGAAATGGAGTTTGCCGAGGGAGGCTACAAGGCGCTCGAACTACTCCAGCAACAGACGTTCGACGTCGTTGTGAGCGACGCGAGAATGCCCGGAATGGAGGGTTCCGAACTGCTGGAACGAGTGCGTCACGAGTATCCCGACACGGTGCGGATGATCCTCTCCGGCCAGTGCGGGCGCGATTCCGTCCTCCGATGCGTCGGCGCCGCGCACCAGTTCCTGAGCAAGCCGTGCGATCCCGAAGCCTTGAAAGACGCCATCCGAAACGTATGCCGCCTGCGGCAGCGCGTTTGCGACGCGGAGGCCCGCGGCGCCGTATCGCGGATCGATTCCCTTCCCAGCCGGCGCGAGTCGCATGCCGCGTTGGCGAGGCAAGCCGAGACCGAAGCGACACCGCTCCGGCAGATGGCGGAAACGGTTTGCGCCGACGTCGGCATGAGCATGAAAGTCGTTCAGTTGGTCAGTTCGGGCTTTTTCGGCACGCCCCAGCACACGATTGACGTGGAGCGAGCCACGGAGCTTCTTGGGGCCGACACGCTAAGAGAACTCGTGACTGCCACGAATGCGTTTCGGCCCGCGGAAGCCGGAGAGATCGACCAGGAGTTGCTCGCGCAAGTCCAACAGCACAGCCTGGCGGTGGCCGCCGCGGCACGGCGGATTGCCGAAACGGTTACGAACGACCGCAACGTAATCACTCAAGCCTATCTGGCCGGCTTGTTTCACGAGGTCGGCGCGCTCGTTCCGGCGCGACCATCGCTTCGCGTGTTTCCCTCGCATTGCGAGGAGGCGAATGAAGCGGCATGCATGTGCGAGTTTCGGGCAGGGGGCTATTTGGCCGCCCTTTGGGGGCTGCCCTTTGAAGTGGCGATCGCCGTCGGCAGCCATCGATGCCCCGACGAAAACGATTGCCAAGGGTTCACTGCCCTGACCGCTGTCCATGTGGCGGACGCCTGCATCGAAGGCTGTCCCGCTCTGCACGAACGCGATTCAGGCGAGCTGAACCGAGATTATCTGGCGCGCGTCGGTTGCTCCGACCGCGTGTCGCAGTGGCAAGAGATTTGCCATGCAATCCAACCGAGCGAGGTGCTGGTGTGAGTGAACGCATTCTCTGCGTGGATGACGATTCCAATATCCTCTTGGGCTATCAGCGGGCCCTCCGAAAGCGTTTCACCCTCGAGGTCGCCCTGGGCGGGGAGGAGGCTCTCCAGGCGATCGCCGAGCAAGGCCCCTATGCGATCGTCGTCGCCGACATGCGGATGCCGGGGATGAACGGCGTGGAGCTTTTGGCGGAGGTGAAACGTCGCGCTCCGAAAACCGTGCGGATGATGCTTACCGGAAACGCCGATCAGCAGACGGCGCTGGAGGCCGTCAACGAAGGCCAGATCTTCCGGTTTATGAACAAGCCATGCGACGCGGAGACGTTTGCCAAGGCCCTCGAAGCCGGCTTGGAGCAGCACCGACTTGTGTGCGCGGAACAGGAGCTTCTGTCGAAGACCTTGAGCGGCAGCATCAAGGTCCTCACGGATGTGTTGACCCTGGCATGCCCGATTGCTTTCGGCCGGACGTCGCGAATCCGAGAACTCGCACACACGGTTTCGGAGAAACTGGACGATCACGAGCGTTGGATGACCGACATTGCGGCCCTTCTTTCGCAAATCGGGTGTGTCGGCCTCCCCGACGGCATTCTCGCGAAGATCCAGGAGGGCGAAGAATTGCTGGAGGACGAGGCCGAAGCCTTTGCCGTGCATCCGTTGCTCGGACGGGATCTGATCAAGAACATCCCGCGTCTCGAAGCGGTCGCGGAGATCATCGCCTACCAACAGAAGCACTTCGACGGCGGCGGGAGCCCGCGCGACGTCCGTCAAGGCGAATCGATTCCCCTGGGAAGCCGCATTCTGAAGGCGGCTTTGGATTTCGATCACCTCGTTTCCCAATCAAGCACGCCTGAAATGGCTTTAGCGCAAATGCAGCACCGCAAGGGCTGGTACGATCCCCGCGTGCTGGACTCGCTTCGGAGCGTTCTGAACGTGACCGAAGCGCACATCGTCCAGGATCTGGGAATCGACGAGTTGGCGGACGGCATGATTCTGGCGAAAGACGTCAAGTCGATCCAAGGGACGATGCTGTGCGCCAAGGGCCAGGAAGTGACCCGCGCTGTCCGTCTCCGGTTGCGGAATTTCGAGTGCAATCTCGGAATTCGCGGTCCGATCACCGTGTTTATTCCCATGGGGCTCGCGGAGCGTCTGGCAAAGCAGGGAGTTGCGTGGGCGGCGTCTTACCGTGCATGACCTTGTCCCGTCACCGAGTGTGTGACCGAAATCGAAGCGATTGCGATGAATCAGAAAACAAAGCTTCCCCCCGATTCGCTTGCATCCGCCTTGGACGGGAATATCCGGGGCGCTGCGAAATCCCTCGCGGAAATGGCCGTGAACGCCTTGCCCGATCTTGTGTACGCAGTTGATCTGGAGGGGCGGGTCCTGTTTTGGAATCGCGCCCTCGCCGTCAGAACCGGCTACCGCGACGAAGAAATCAGATCGATGAACTTGGAAGCGTTTTTCCCGCCGGAGGAACGACCACGCATCCGCATCGCGATCGCGAAGGCGTGGCAAGAAGGCGGCGCCGGCGTCCAAGCGACCATTCTCACCAGAACCGGAGAACGAATTCCGTACGAGTTTTCGAGCACCCTTCTCCGCCATTCGGACGGAACGCCGTTCGCCCTCTGCGGCGCCGCCAGGGATCTCAGTGAACGCATGGCATTTGAGTCGGCGCTGCAAGAGAGCGAAATTCGTTCCCGAGCTCTGTTCGAGTCGTCACGAGACGCCATGATGGTGCTCGGCGACGACGGTCGTTTTGGCGCGGGCAATTCCGCCGCCCTGACGATGTTCGGCTGCCGCTCGGAGGAAGAGTTTTGCCGGCACAGGCCGAGCTCGTTCTCCCCGGAACGTCAACCGGGCGGCCGGTCGTCGAAAGAAGCCGCACAGCAACATATCGTGAAAGCCATGGAGGAGGGCTCCCATTTCTTCGATTGGATGCACAGCCGCGTCGACGGGAGCGAGTTCGAGGCGTCGGTGCTTCTGACCCGCATTGAGATGGAAGGCAAACAGCACATCCACGCTACGGTCCGCGACGTGAGCGTGGAAAGAACGATTCAGGCGGCGCTCCGAGCCAACGAACAGAAGCTGCGCACCATCACGGAATGCGCGCTTGACGCCATTGTGATGGTCGATTCCACCGGAAAAATCGTCCACTGGAACGCTGCCGCCTCATCCATGTTCGGATACGCCTCCGACGAGATGATGGGCAAGGATCCCCATAAGATTCTGGTCCCGCCGGAGATGCGGGAGACGGCCCATCGCGGAATGGCGGCCTTTGCTACAAGCGGAACCGGAGCGGCCGTCGGACGCGTCCGCGAACTGACGGCGATCCACAAGAACGGACGGCGCTTCCCGATTGAGATTTCCATCTCTTCCGTCCGCGAGGAAAGCGGCTGGGGAGCCGTGGCGATTCTTCGCGACATCAGCGAACGCCGGCAATTGGAGACGTCTCTTCAGAAACAAACGGCGGAATTGACGGCGAGAGTGCGGGAACTCAGTTGCCTGGAACGCGCGTCCCACGTTTTCGAGAAGAACGATCTTCCGCCCCATGAGATCGTCGCACAAGTCGCAACGCTGCTCCCCGACGCGGTAAGCGAACCTGGAAACGCGTGCGCCCGAATTGTCTATCACGACTGCGAAATCGAAACGCCGGGATTCAGCGAGACCTCCTTGCGTCTGTCAGTGCCCCTCAGCATTGGAAACGAACAGGTTGGTGCGATTGAGGTGGGCTGTCGAGACGACGCCGGCGAGCCGTCCCAAGGAGGCTTCTCGCCCAAAGAACGCCAGCTTTTGGAAGACCTGTCCGGCCGTCTCGGACGAGCCATCGAACGATACCTCAACAACGCCGAAATCAAGTCGCTCAACCAGAAACTCGAACTGATCTTCGCCGCCACGCGAACGCGGTTCCTGTTGACCGACGAGGACTGCGTCGTGCGCTACGCCGACCCGGAAACACAGCGGAAATACGGATCTCTGACGAATCAAAAGTGCAGCCGCTACCTGTTCCTGTCCCAAGGCGGATGTCCCGCCTGTCCGCAAAAAACGCCCGAGGCCCGCGACCGAACGGTCGTCACCCACTTCACGCTTCCACTCGAACAGGATCGGATTTTCCAGCGAACGTCCGTGCCGATCCGCTCGCACACGGGCGAACTGCTGTTCGCCGCCGTTCTCGTCGACGTGACCGAACACAAAGCGCTTGAGGTGAAGCTGAATCAGGCTCGCAAACTCGAAGCCGTCGGGGAACTGGCGGCGGGAATCGCGCACGAAATCAACACGCCCGCCCAGTTTGTCGGCGACAATACCCGCTTCCTTCGCGAGGGATTCCAGGATCTGGAGCAGATTCTCGAGAAGTTGGACAACCTCCTTGAAGCGGCGAAGACGGGAACCGTCGACCCGGCCATGGTGGAGCGGATTCGGGGCGCCGTCGAGCAAGTGGACGCCGCCTATCTCCGCGAGGAGATTCCTCAGTCCATCGAACAAACGCTCGAAGGCATCGGGCAAATCGGCAAGATCGTTCGGGCCATGAAGGAGTTTTCTCATCCCGGCAGCAAGGAAAAACAGGCGATCGACATCAACCGGGCCATCGAAAACACGCTGATCGTATCACGAGGAGAATGGAAGCACGTGGCCGAGGTTGTGACCGATCTGGAGGCGGGGCTGCCGCCGCTTCCCTGTTTTCCTGCGGATCTCAACCAGGCCATGCTGAACATCATCGTCAATGCCGCCCACGCCATTACGGAGACCGAGTCCGGACGCGGCACGATCACCGTTCGCTCCAAGCAGCAAAACAAGGCGATCGCGATCGAGATCGAAGATACGGGCCCCGGAATTCCCGAGAACATCCAGCCTCGCATTTTCGACCACTTCTTCACCACCAAAGAGGTTGGCAAGGGCACCGGCCAAGGCCTGACAATCGCCCATAACGTGATTGTGGAGAAGCATGGAGGAACGCTCGACTTCGAGACGGAAGCGGGCAGGGGAACCATGTTCAGGATCTGCCTCCCCTTGGAGGGCAATGGAACGGAATTCCAGAAGTTGCCTGCAATCGAGAGCACCGACTGAAATGAAGGGCATCAGCCATGAATGAAACCGTACTTCTCGTCGACGACGACGCCAATCTCCTGCACGGACTGACGCGAGCCCTTCGGCATCAACCCTTCGACCTTTTCACCGTGCGATCAGCGGAAGAGGCCATGGATGTCCTGAAACGCCGCACCATCCGCGTCGTCGTGGCCGATGAGCAAATGCCCGGCATGTCCGGCGGAGATCTGTTGGCTTGGGTTGCGGAGTACTTCCCGGAGACGACGCGGATCGTGCTGACGGGGCACCCCACGGCCGAACAGGCCATTCGCGCCATCAACGAAGGCGTCGTCTACCGCTATTTCACGAAGCCCTGCAATCCGGTCGATCTGGCGATCACCATTCGCAGGGCGTTCGAAGAGCAGGATGCGGCCCAACCGCCCCAGGATCCTGCCGCCGCCACGTAGCCCCGTTGCAATCGGGGAAGCGTCAACTCTGTCGGAAACGGTGCTCGGCCTTGTCCAGTCGTTGCTCGATTTCAGCGACAATGTCGCGAACTTCTCCAAGATCGCTTTCCAGAAGATGCTTTGCCAGCTCCTGGTAGATGGGATCGAGATCCGGACGAAACTCTCGCAGCAGCATAGCGATGTCGCGCTCGTAGAGTTCGACTCGGCCGAACTGGGCTTGGCGATAAAGGGAAGGCAGTGCGTACAGTTTCAGGAGCAGCAACCCCTCAACGTCCGCACAGGGAATCTCTCGCTCTGCGAAGTGCTGCCGGACCACATGGGTTTGGCGGACACGATCGAACAAACGGTTGTCTGCGAGGAGAACATCAACCTGCAATTGGCCAAAGCGCGCCCGCACGAACTCGCCTTTCCGATCCTCCACCTTCAATTCCTGGAGACGCTCCAAGTCCTCGGCGCAGAGAATGACGTCGATGTCTTGCGTATTGCGGCCCTGAACATAGACCAGCATGGCGATTCCGCCCACGAGAACGTAATCGACGCCTCGCTGTTCGAACAACTCGAACAACTGAGGAATCGTCTGAAGCAGGATCGGCAAGTCCATGGTTCGGAACGCCCCCAAGTTCTTTGGATCGAAAACGATTCCGTGTGCGATGACTTCACGAATGTTGACGACGTTCATTGCTTGGTCCCAACGTGTTCTTCGGCACGAGGCCCCTTCTTCTATTATTGTACGACATCACTCGTAACTCTGCGAGGTGGAAGGCAACTCAGCTCCTTTCCCGTCGAAACACGCCGGGCGTGACCCCCACCTGGCGACGGAACACCTGGACCAGGTACTGGGGCGTCTGGAAACCGGTCCGCCGGGCGATGGTCGTCAGGGGCTGATCGGTGGAGATCAGCAATTCCTTGGCTCGCTCGATCCGGACCCGGGTGATCTCCTCGTTGGGTGAGCGTCCCAAGGCGGCGCGCATCCGCCGTTCCAACGCGCTTCGGGAAATGGCGATCGTCTTGAGCACGTCGGTGACGGCGATTCCGTCGCAGGCCGTTTCGCGGATGAATCGAACCGCCTGGGCGATGTCGGGATCGTCGATGGCGACCACGTCGGACGACCCGCGTGTGATCACGCCCAAGGGCTCGATCAACAGAGGCGTTTCGGGGGCCGGCTCGCCCGCCATGAGACGCGTGAGCAAAGCGGCGGCCTCGTAGCCGATTCGCTCCGCGTTGAACCGCACGCTCGAAAGGGCGGGCATGGCCATCGTGCAGAGGGATTCCTCGTCTTCCACGCCCACGACGGCAACCTCCTCGGGAACGGCGACACCGGCTCGGGCGCAGGCGTCCAGCAGGAAGAACCCCAGTTGGTCGGTGCAGGCCATGACGCCCGCCGGCTTGGGAAGCCCCTTCACCCAGGCTGCCAGTTCATCCTGGTGCTTCTCCCATTGGGCAGGTTTCTCCGGTTGGCCTTTGGCGTGATAGGTATCACAATCCCAGCCCGCTTTCCGAACGGTCTCGATGAAATTGACGCGGCGCTGTTCAAAGTAGATCTCCGTGCCGATTTCGCACACGCCGAAGTGCCGAAAGCCCCGCTGCATGAGATGGTCGGCTACGATCTGGCCCATGGCGCGATTGTCGACGCCCACCCAGGGGGCCCCGGGATTGAGTCGCGGGGAACGCAGTTCCACCACCGGCACACCCACCCGTCGAACCGCGGCGGCCATGGCGGGGGTGGCTGTCCGGGTGAGAATTCCGTCGCCCTGCCAGTTCTTCAGCCACAGCGGCGGTGGCGAATCGAGCGCACGCAGCTCCATGAAGATCGACCACGGGCCGTTTTCGGCGAGGAAGCGGCGAATGCCGCGCAGCAGGCCGCGACCATAGGACCGCGAAGTCTCGATCAAGGTGGCAACGTGGGGAGAACGACAGGGCATGGGGTCTTAGAGCCTATCCTAACCACAGGTTGTGTACATCGATGCCCGTGGGAGACACCCCTGTTCTGCCAGGGGCTCCCGCGGCACGGGCGGCGGGTGCCGCAATCTTGTAATCGATTTACGGAAAAATGGAATACACGAAGCTAACGAATCAGTCATACTGTGTCGCGTGGCCCAACTCAAGGGGCCGCACAATTGTAACTCGGTGGCGAAGTGGGAGACATACCTATGAAGACTAATCGACGACAATTCCTCACTCGCAGCGCGGCGGTTGCTGCCACGGGCCTCGCCGGTCCGACCCTGCTGCCTGGATTGGCCGGGGCAAAGGGGACTTCGAAAAACGACCGTCCGGGGATCGGGGCCATCGGAATGCGCTATCAGGGGACGGTGATCACCCTGAAGGCCCAAGATCATGGAGACGTGGTGGCCATCGCCGATGTGGATCGCCACGTGCGCGAGCAGGCCCGCGCGGGGTTTGGAAGCACTCCGAAGATCTACGAAGACTATCGCAAGCTGCTCGACAACAAGAACGTGGACGTCGTCACGATCGGCGCGCCGGATCACTGGCACGTGAAGATGGCCATCGACGCTTGCCGGGCCGGCAAGGACGTTTATGTAGAGAAGCCGGTTTCGCTTACGATTGACGAAGGGAAACTTCTCCGCCGGGTGGCGAAGGAAACCGGGCGGGTGATTCAGGTGGGTTCGTGGCAGCGGAGCGACGCCCGTTTTCGTCTCGCGGTCGAAATGGTACGAGCCGGCCGTATCGGCAAGCTGAAAAAGGTGATCTGCGCCACGGGCCCCAATCCCTCCGGTGGCCCCTTTCCCGAACGCCCCGTTCCGGTCCACCTCAACTGGGACCTGTGGCTGGGGCAGGCCCCCAAGGTGCCCTACGTGGAAGAACGCTGCCACTACACCTTCCGCTGGTGGTACGAGTATGCCGGCGGGAAGGTGACCGACTGGGGAGCCCACGATATCGACATCGCCCAATGGGCGATCAACGAGTATCCGGTCGAAATCGAGGCGAAGGGCACCTTGCCCAAGATTCCCAACGGCTACAACGTTTCCACCGAC
This sequence comes from Thermoguttaceae bacterium, assembly GCA_963674575.2. Lineage (GTDB taxonomy): Bacteria > Planctomycetota > Planctomycetia > Pirellulales > Thermoguttaceae > JAAYAY01. Next base: position 1,082,808 of record CAXXQT010000002.1, on the reverse strand, counting down.
TTCCACGCCATCGTTCGCTACCCGAGCGGTGTGGAATTGGAAGTGGGGGAAATCGGACGGGCCGGAGTACTCTTCGAAGGCGAAAAAGGGCGGCTGTTTGTGAACCGGGGCACCATTGCCGGAACGCCCTACGACCAGCTCAAAGCCGATCCCTTGCCCCGAGAGGACTTTCAACTCTACGATTTCGACAATCTGGATCGCCCGGAGCGGGTTGGCAAACTCGACGCCATCGTCAATCATATGGGCAACTTCTTCGACTGCATTCGAGCGGGAAAGATGCCGATTTCGGACTACGAGAGCCAGCACCGCAGCGCCACGACCTGCCACCTGATCAACCTTGCGATCCGCATGGGTCGGCCGCTCAAGTGGGATGCCGTCAAGGAGGAATTCGTCGGCGACGCCGACGCCAACACCTGGCTCAGCCGCGAGCAACGCAAAGGCTTCGAGGTCGTGTAAGCTCCGCGATGGTGTGCCACTGCTTGCTTGCAAGCAGTGCCTGAGAAAACGAGACCCACGTCTCACTGCTTGCAAGCAAGCTGATTCTATGAAAGAGAGGTTCTCCTGGTGTAGTAGAGTTTGTGAGTACACTACTTCCCCCCACTACTCCAAGGAGAACCACTGATGTTGTACCTCGCAATTGACCAACACCGCAAGCAATTGACCGTGAATATCCGCAACGAGGAGGGCGACGTGCTCGAGAAGCGTCAGGTGAGCACGGAATGGGAGCGTGTGCGGGCGTTTTTCGCGGGGCTCCGCGAGCGGTCGGAGCCGGAGGGAGGGTTTGTGACGATTCTGGAGATTTGCGGGTTCAACGATTGGCTGCTCGAAATGCTGGAGGAATACGGTTGCCGGGAGACGGTGCTGATCCAACCCGAGAAGCGGTCCAAGAAGAAGACCGACCGCCGGGACGCCGACGCGTTGGGTGAGCTGCTGTGGGTCAACCGAAAACGGTTGCTGGAAGGCAAGCCCGTCCACCAGGTGCGACGGGTGCTCCCGCCGGAGAGCGAGGAGCGTCGGGATCGTCAATTGACCGCGTTGCGGAAACGGCTGACCCAATTGCGAACCAGAACCATCAACCGGGTTCAGCACATGTTGCTTCGGCATAATCTTCAGCAGGAATGTCCGACCAAGGGGATCAAGACGATCAAGGCTCGCAAGTGGCTGCGTGAGTTGGAACTGGACTGGATGGATCGTTTGGAGTTGGATCAACTGCTCGACCAATGGGAGCTGTGCGACAAGCAACTCGACGAAGCGGAAGAACGAATCAAGGAACGTCAGCAGAAGGACGACACGGCCATGATCATAGCGACGCTTCCCGGAGCGGCGGCCTATTCGAGCCTGACGATTGCCAGCCGGATCGGGCCGATCGATCGCTTTCCGCGAGCCAAGAGCCTGCCCAATTTCTGGGGCATCACACCAGGTTGTCGTAACTCGGGCGACGTGACCGATCGCCTTGGCTCCATCACCAAACAGGGCAGCAGCATCGTTCGCGGCATCTTGGGGCAACTGGTGCTGCACGTGTTGCGGCGCGACCCGTACATGAAGCAGTGGTATCAGCGAATCAAGAAACGGCGAGGCTCGAAGATCGCCCGAGTCGCCGTAATGCGACGCCTGGCGGAGATCATCTGGCACATGGTCAAATACAGACAAGCCTATGTGCCTGGCGGTCCGGAAGCCTGGAAGAAGGTCTACGGAACCAAACCCTAACAGTTCAGCCTCAGTTCAGGCTCGACAGAAGGGGACCGTCCCTTCCACCTTCCCCATCACTCCGGCCCCCAAAAACGCGGGGCGAGGGCCGAAGTGACGGTGAAGGCGGAAGGGACTCCCGAGAACCCTTTTTGAATCAACCGAAGACACGATGAGGAACAACACGGATTGCTGATGGTTGCATCGGCCCTCCTTCCGTAAGGAAGAAGAGGCCCTCGCGACACCCAACCAGTCTGCTGTGCCACTTGGACTTGGCCCCAGCGGCCAAGCGTCAATGCTGAATGAGACGGTAGGTGTCGGCGAGGCGGTCGCAAAGACTATTCGGTGTCAGGCCTTGCCCTGAGCGACCTGCGAAACAAGCGCAGGCGGAACCACGAAGGGATGTGTTGGGGTGCAGCCGCAGTGAAAAGAACGGCGCAACAACCCCGAAATCAAGACCGTGAGCGACAATCGACAATCCGCAATGAACCTCCCCTACGCGTTCGACCTCCCTGCCGCACGAAGGCAGAGGAAAGGCAAACGCGACGTAACGACGTTACCATTCTTCACCCCCAGAAAAGCCCTCTCAAAAGGGCCGTGCGCGGAACGTACGCGCGAAAAACACCAGGAATCCTCTTGACAAGTTAATCTCTTTCAGGGAAGTGGCACACAAGTCTCCGTCCAACACATTGACAACACAAAAGGCATGATTTCATGGAAAAAGTCCTCATCATCGTTGGCGACGCCACCGAGACCGTCGACACCCTCTACCCCTACTATCGGCTCATTGAGGGTGGCTTCCAACCCGTCGTGGCCGGACCGGAAGTGCATCGCTATCAGATGGTGATGCATGAAGTGAAACCCGGCTGGACGATCACCAAGGAGTGGGAAGGCTACACGATCCAGACGGATATTGCCTTCCGGGATGTGAAGCCGGAAGAGTATGCGGGCATCTTCTTCTCCGGAGGGCGTGCCCCCGAGTACATCCGCTATGACGAGGATCTCGTCCGCATCACCCGTCACTTCTTCGAGGCCAACAAGCCGATCGCCAGCGTGTGCCACGGCGTCGAAATTCCCGCCTATGCGGGCTGCGTCAAGGGACGCCGCATGGCCACCGTGCCCAAGTGCAAGTTTGACCTGGAAGTCTGCGGCGGCACCTTCGTCGACGAGGCCTGCGTGATCGACGGCAACCTCGTCAGCGGGCGCACCTACCACGACCACGGCCACTACATCGGCCCGTGGATGAAGATGTTGGAAGAGGCGACGCAGAAGTGACTGGTGCTGACGCCTTGCGCCCGCGCACCCTCCGGCTCAAAAGAGCCGGGGGTTCGCACGGCGGCCTGCTTCACTCCATGGGGCTGCCCGTTCCCGACAGCAGTCCGGCTGTGATTCGGTCGGCTTGCGCGCGGCCTCGATGCCCCATTCGCTGGTGGACGGCCGCGCGAATCCGGTACGCCCCCGAACGGGCCGGGCGAAGCCGAACTACCTCGTCGCAGTCGGCAAGGGCGTGCTCCCAATCGAAACACGCGAAGTACGCAGAAGCCCTCCCCCAGTAGGCCTCCGCATCGGCCGGTGTAAGACGGATCGCCTCGCTGTACGCATCAACCGCCTCGGCGGCTCTGCCTAGTTGGAACAGGCTGTAGCCCCTATAGGTGGCAACCAGGCGTTTCTCCTCGCTGGTCTGTGATTCGCTCGACTGCTCGGCCGCCAAGTCGACCACGTCCCGATAGTCGCCGTCTTTCATCAACGCGTGCAGAGCAAAGCACGTGCATTTGCCTACGACCTCGTTTTCGTCTTGGCCGAGTTCGCGCCTCGGCATTCTCGCCGCAAGATCCAACGCCTCGCGGTGTTTCTTCTCGGTAATGAGTGAACGCATGACAATGAGGTCGTAACCCAACTCGTAGTGGCGCCAATAGCGTGTTCCGCCGAACCGTCCACGCAGCAGATTGTCGTTCGGGCCGAATCGCCATCCGATGAACCACAGTCGCGGATGGGTTGGCGCATTGTGCTCTCTTGCCCAGGGCAGGAACACGTGGATGTAGAACGCACGCGTGCGTTCCGCCGCCAGCGCCTCACAGTCGACATACCGACTCACATACTCGAATTTCGACAATTCCCCCCGCGCTGCCAACTCGCAGATCCGAGAAAACTGTTCACCGTTTCTGACATTGAACAGTTCAAAAACAGCGGCCGGCCACAATTGCTCAAAGGGTATCGGTTCTCCCTTGGTGGGACCGGCGTCATACAGCCTTCTCACGTGAATTCGCGCCGGACTGCCGCCGCGTCCGCTGACGCTTCGGCGTCGACCTTGAAACCCGCGGCTGGATCGTCAGGATTCAGGCGAATCGCAGTCTGTAGATCATTGAGCCCGCAATCAAAGTCGCCACGTTCAATCCGCACTGCGCCGCGCCGCTCAAAGCCATAGGGTAAAGTTGGGTTGAGTTGGATGGCTGCATCGTAATCGGCGAGAGCCGGCTCATACTCCTGTCGCCACCAATAGCAATCGCCTCGGAATACGTAATAGACCGCGGTCCGTGGGTCCAATTCGATGGCTCGACCGATGTCTGCGATCGCCTTGTCGCTCTTCGCGAACGATGCGTACCCCCTGGCACGGATGAAATATGCCGCTGCGAGATTTGGGGCGAGTTCGATCGCACGCGTGGCATCGCGAATGACCAGTTCGTGATTGCCCTTGCCCGCGTGCGCCACGCTGCGGCTGTAGTGCCCCCGCGCGTCGTTTGGCGTGAGCTCAACCACCTTATTGGCATCCGCCAGGGCCAGATCATACTTCCCCTGCGACAATCGCATCGCACTCTGATTGCGGTAGGCATCCGCGTCGGTCGGATCGAGGCGGATGGCCTCGTCCAGATCAGAGATGATCCGGGGATAGTCCTTGGCAGGAATGGGAAAGTTGAAAGCCGCCGCTCTTGGAACGACGCGGTCCGCCGTCGGCAGATGTTCTCGCATGCCGAGGAGCCCCATGACGCAGGAGGCGATTGGGAGGCAGGAGCAGACCGTCCAGATCGCAACTGTTTGCATAACGCTTTCTCTTCATGCAGAAACCACCTCAGCCCCCAGAGACGCGGGAACGTCTCGCAGATGGGGAGTATACTGCACCAGTTGCGCCTCACCAAGGGGCAACAGCCTGCCCCGTCGTGGAAGGGATGTTCACACGCCAGCCGACGCCGTTTCCGGGAGAATCCGCGGAGAAGCAACAAGCGAAATGCGGATCATGGGATGTTTCCTTGTCGGCGCGAGTGGGGTAGGATCATGCACTGCCAGTTTCAATCGTCTCGCACGGATTGTAACCCATTGTGAAAAGAGACGGTCTTTCGAGAGCTGCGAACTCCCTGAAATGCTGGGCTAGGGCTGGAGACTGAAGACCGTAGGCTGTGGGTTTCTGATGCGAGGTCGTTTGGGATGGGAAGCGGACTTCGATGCGCCGAAAGCCCTTGTTTTGCAGTCCTTCAGCCTTAGGCCTTCAGTCTTCAGCCTTCTCCCCGCCATCATTCGTTTTCACTTTGAGATTGCAACGTGCTCGCCTCGGCCCCCTCAAGCGTTTAGGACGTAGAACACATGCCCCTGCCTGCGGTCACCCTTGGATTGGAGGTTCTCCTGCAAGATCCCCCGCCGGTCCTCGCGAAGGCAAGGTTCGGCCTGCTGATGAACCAGGCCTCGGTGGATTCCCACTGCCGCTACGCCTGCGACGTCCTCGCCGAGCGATTTCCCGGCCAACTGGCCGCATTGTTCTCCCCACAGCACGGCCTGTGGTGCGAAGAGCAGGACAACATGATCGAGACCGGGCACAGCGTCTACGGGCCGCTCGGCATCCCGATCCATAGCCTCTACAGCGAAACGCGTTGTCCCACGCCCGAAATGCTCGCCGGTCTGGATTGCCTGCTCATCGACCTGCAGGATGTGGGAACCCGGGTCTATACGTTCATCTGGACCGTTTCCCATTGCCTGGAGGCCTGCGCGGAGGCGGGGATCCCGGTGGTCGTTCTGGATCGCCCCAATCCGCTCGGCGGCGAGATCTGCGAGGGGCCGTTGTTGGAGGACGGGTTCACCAGTTTCATTGGGCGGGCCGGCGTGCCCATGCGTCACGGGCTGACCCTCGGCGAAATGGCCCTGCTGACGAATGACCTGCTCGGAATCGGAGCGGACGTGCAGGTCGTACCCATGCGAGGCTGGCGGCGTGGGATGCTTTGGCAGGAAACGGGTTGCCCGTGGGTGATGCCGTCGCCGAACATGCCGCGACTGGAAACGGCCGTGGTTTACCCCGGCCAGGTGCTGGTGGAGGGAACGACGCTTTCCGAAGGCCGGGGGACGACCACGCCGTTCGAAGTTATCGGAGCACCGTACATCGAGCCGGAACCATTGGCGGCGGGCCTGGCCGACTACGACACGCCAGGGCTGACGATCCGTCCGGTCCGTTTTCGGCCGACCTTCAACAAGTGGGCCGACGAGAGTTGCGGCGGCGTCGCCTTGCACTTCACTGATCCCGCGGCCGTCCGATCCTACGCGACCACCGTGGCGATCTTCGCCTGTCTGCGTTCGCTCTACGGGGAGCAGTTCGCCTGGCTGCCGCCACCCTACGAATACGAAGAGACTCTCATGCCAATCGACATCCTCTCGGGCAGCAACCGATTGCGCGAGGCAATCGACGCCGGACGGACCTCCCCGGGCGACGTCGCGCAGCTTGCCGAGCTGGATGCCGACTCGTGGTGGGAGCAGGCGGGACCGTATCGGCTGTATGACTGACAATTGCCTTACGGCACAGGCATGGTAGAATCAAGGTCATAGGACCGGGCGGCGGGCCGCTCAGGCTGAATATGGGCGATCCCCTGGCAATAGGCGATAACTTCATCAATTGGCGAAGTCCGTTGCAGACCGTCTACATTGAAACATCGATCGTGAGTTTTCTGCGATCCCAACCAAGCGCCCACGTGGTCTCGGCTGCGAGACAATTGGTTTCCCGTCAGTGGTGGGATCGAGAGCGGAACCAGTACGAATTGGTTACGTCTCAATTTGTATTGGACGAGGCCTCACGGGGCGACCCGCAGTTGGCCGCCGAACGGATGGAAGCGTTGGCTGGAATTCCACTGCTCGAGATTCCAGACGAAATCCCTTCGCTGGCAGACTCACTGCTCGCTGCAGCGATTCTGCCGCCGAGGGCGCGGCTTGATGCTCTGCATATTTGTGCTGCGAGTTTCCACGGGATAGAATTCCTGTTGACCTGGAATTGTGCGCACATTGCCAACGCACGACTTCTACCTCGCGTGAGGCGTTTTCTCGCAGAGCATGGTTACGCGTTGCCGGAGGTATGCACACCTGAGGAGATGCTCGATGACGAATACCCAATCAGTTGACTTAGACACTGACTCGATCATCCAGGACTTGCACCGTGTCCGCGAGGCAATTGTCGATTCGTTTGGCGGCGACCTGCACAAGTTGGCCGCGGACGCTCGTGAGCGGCAAGCCCGTTCTGGAAGAGCGATTTGGCGCGGCAAGCAAGTCGTAACAGAAGACGAACCGGACGGCGCACGGTAGATCCACGCAGGCACACGAGCCTATTGTACGCGACGAATCCTTCTGATCTGTTGACCTGGAACATGGGCATCAGACTGCATTCCTATGTCCTCACGCACGACACGGGTTTTTCGCCGAATCCGTTTTGGGGCCTCTGTACCCTGGCGAACTGCAAACCGGCGATACGACGAACAGCCAAGGTAGGAGATTGGATTGTTGGATTGAGTCGGAAATCAGACGGAAATCGCGTGGTCTTTGCGATGCAGGTGGATGAGATTCTCGACTACGCTCACTACTATCATGACCCGCGATTCCTTGCCAAAGTCCCGGACTATTCCAAGGGAATAGTGGTCCACAAGGCGGGAGACAATATTTATCAGCCAATGTCATCCGGCGGCTTCCGGCAATTGCAGTCGATGCACTCGCACGGAGAGATGGAGAATCCAGATACCAAGAATTACGATTTGGGAGGCAGGAACGTTCTTATCGCGAGAAGATTTCACTACTTTGGCTCTGCCGGCCCGGAGTTGCCTTGCAACTTGGAAGACTTAAAGGTAGGACGTGGGCACAAGAACCGGTTCTCCCCGGAAGTCATCTCCGATTTCCTCGAATTCATCGCGACGCATCCCCAAGGAGTAAATGGATCACCAACCAAGTGGCCATCCAGTGACCAGTCATGGCAAGAGGGACGAGGATGAAGTTGATTCTTAGTAGAAAAGGCTTCGATTCGTCTTCCGGGGGTGTGCCAAGTCCGGTGTTTCCGGACGGGCGCATGCTTTCGCTTCCTATCCCGGACAAGCGATCCGTGGTCACGTACACAGATCTTTCCTATGATGGTGATACACTGGGGCCCCTTGTTGTGCAACTCACGCGTGGGCGGATCGCGGCACACTACGGAGCGCATATCGATCCGGATTTGGTGACAGACCGTTTTCCCCGACAGTCCGGCTGGCGTCCAATCTTCGGTCAGACTGGCCCAGCCCAGAGTCATTTGCGCAACGCGGGGGTCGGAGCAGGCGATCTATTTCTGTTCTTTGGCCTTTTCCGCCTTATAGAAAAGCGTGGGGGAGCCTATTCATGGGCTCGGGGAAGCCGCCCGTTTCATGCAATTTGGGGTTGGCTGCAGGTAGACGAAGCGTTGTCGGTGCCTAACTTGAGTGTGGACAACTACGAATGGGCCGCTTACCATCCGCACTTCAGGCGAGATCGTGAGCCAAACAATGTGATCTATCTGGCACGCCGCCGTTTGCAAATCGCCGGTCAGCAGAAGACGCGTCTGCCAGGAGCCGGAGTCTTTCCAAAGTACTCTCCCACTCGCGAATTGACCGCGGCCCATGGAGAGAATCCGTCTACGTGGCAGCTTCCGGCGTGGTTTCATCCTACTCCAAAGCGGACACCTCTCACCTACCATTCCGACATGGCTCGATGGCACAAGCAAGGTGCGGAGACAGTGCTGCGATCGGTCGCGCGGGGCCAGGAATTTGTGTTGGATATCGAAGAGTACCCGGAAGCGTTGGGGTGGGCGTGTGACCTAATCCGCAACAATGATGGTCAAGCTTGACCAGACGCTGGGTGCCAAGGTCGGCGGCATGGACTGCCTGCATCGAAGCCATAGCAGGGGGGAGTCGTTTCCTTCCTCCCTCGGAAAGCACGATCATGGGATCAAGCGAACGCCGATTCAGCAAAGAAGAATTTGCAGACCGCGGAGATGCAATTTACGAGGACGACGTGCGTCCGCACCTGTCGAGCGACGACGACGGTAAGTTCGCGGCCATCGATATCGAAACCGGGGCCTACGAGATCGACCTCGACGAACTGGGGTCGTGCGATCGCTTGCGTGCGAGAGTGCCCAACGCACAGATTTGGATGGTTCGAATTGGCTCGCGTCACGTCCATCGATTTGCGTGATATAAGAGCCCGGCCTGGTCAACAAAAAAAGGGGCCCGAAGGCCCCTCTGAATCACACGTGTTTCGCGATTCGATCAGTTCGACCACCACGAGCCGGCGGCCATTGCGACTTGGCTGCGGAGTTGGGCCAGATCGGCCTTCACTTCCGTGCGATCCACGATCTCCCAGGGATTCACCTGGACGCCGCCACAGGCGATGACCCAGCCGCGATTCTTCTGGGCAAAGGTAGCCTTGCTGGCCACGTGGCGGGGCGCCGCCAACTGGGCGGTCGTTTGCTCTCGCATGAGCATGGGCAATTCGCAGTGAGCCTTGGCCAGGAGATCCTTGCGGACGACCAACGTGGCGGCCACGGCCAGATCCATGCAGCCCTGAAGCTGTCCGAAGACGGGCTCGGCCACGGAGAGGTCGCCGTAGCAGGCGGTCATCGTCTCGGCCCACTTACGGGAGAGCGGATCCGATTTGCCCGTGTGGGTGCGTCCGCCGTCGGCCGTGAACAGGTCGTTCTCGGTCATCGTCTTGACGCCGGAGTCGGTGATCTCCCAGGCCAGTCCTTCCTGATCGCCGAGAATCGTTCCGTAGTTCGGTTCCATCCACCAGCGGGGCATCGTGTTGGCGCCTGCGGCTGGAAGAACGCATCATTTCCACAAAGCTCGGAAGCTGGCGAACGGGCGACGGGGTCAGGCCCATACCGATCTGCTTCATCCGGTAATCGGCGGCGACCATGACGCCAGCGAAATGGCTGTTGGCCGGAACGCCACCGACGGTGATTTCCTGGGGGCCGAGCGCCGCTTCCAGGGCCGCGGCGGCCTGCCGCGGATCGGACGAGCGGTTCTTCATACGCTGGACGCGCTGGCGGCCGGCTTCACTCGGGTCGATGGAACAGGAGATGACGACGAAGGGAGTGGGGGAACTGACAGCCCGAAGGGCGACGAGCAGGTCGTCGAGCAGAAGGACGGGCTTGCCCGTGGTCTCGCCCACGACCGTGCCGTCGGCGGCAACTTTCCAACCCTCGGCCGGGCCGACCAGGACGATGTCATTTTTGCTCGGGATAGGCGAGAACGTACTGGATCTTCTGCAGGCCAGCAAGGCACTGGATCTCGTCGGGAATCGGAGTTCCGGCGGCCGCACATTCACGGAGAGCCGCGTCGATTCCCTTGAGCGAGACCTTTCGCATCTCGCATTTTCCCGCCAAATCGGCGGGAACTTTGGCCAGAGCGTCGAGGGCGTCTCGCTGAATCTGACCCCGCTCTGCCATGGTGGCATTTCGGATCATGCCGTTCGTGTCCGAACTTCAAACACCCCAACGGATTCGTTGGTTCGAGAAGACTTGGGCCTGAACCGTCGGAGTCAGCACAACGGCCACCGCCACAACGAGCACGGCCACAGCCGCTCGGCGCGCGGTACGGGCGAAGGCAGATGTACGCAGCAACATAACGCTTCTCCTGACAAGGTCGGAAATCGTGGGGTCGTTCTAAGTGAGGTATGCCGTCGCAGCATGACCCCCAACGGAACCAATTCGCCTTCCGCGGACCGTGAAAATTCAAAGAGTGGGGCCGCGCAAACGAATCCGATTGATGAAACAGCGTAAAATACAGAATAATTCGCCTCGCCGAGCATTGCAAGGAAACGGTCGTCAAACCGTCCCCCCTGGCGGACGGTGGCCCTGCCCTCGTAACGATTTTACCGGCTGTGCACGGGGGGGACCGTCGGATCGACCCGACTTGAGCCCCGGCTGCTTGCCATAACCCGCGATTTGCGGATAAGTTAGGAATAGAGGGCACGCGTTCAAAGGATATCCGGGGCCCCGGCCAGGGTGGGCCCCCCAACTGGTTGTGGCCATTTCCGCAAACGACCCCATGAGGGCGGCCCGGTGGAGAACAGCCCCAAGGTCCACCGATCGGTCGGATTTTGCAATCCTCGGACGTGCTCGTTTATCACCTGGAGAGGTCAATCGATTCCGTGGTCACTGATACTTGCCTATTTGGTCATTCGAGAAGGCGCGAAGTGGACGGATGTGTTTCGGCTCGTTCCTGGCCATTCGGTCACGGTGGGCCGGGCCCCGACCAACCAGATCGTCCTGAAAGACGAACGCTGCAGCCGTGCCCACGCCGAATTCTTCATGACCAACGGTCGCTGGACCATCCGCGACCTGGACAGCCGCAACGGAACGGCGGTAGGCGAGAATCTCCTGAAGGGAGACTGGCTCCTCAAGCCGGGCGACATCATCCGGATCGGTCGCTCCCAACTCGTGTTCGTCCACAATCTGAGCGAGGCCTTCTCCGATTCCAGCACCTCGCTCCGCCAGCCGGATGTCTCCCAGGAAGAGGGAACGATCGACATCGAGGCGCGCGGCGGTGGTCGGCGACGAGGACGAATACGAGCCCACGACCATCACGCACCGTCGCGGCCAGACGCGCTTTCTGGAATCGTCCCCTCTGGAAGTCGAGGCGGAGCAGGAGCAAGCGACTCCCATCGATAACGTTGGGCGGGCGGCCGCCAAGCTCTGCCGCCTCGCCTTCGAACTCGGAAAGGCTCCGTCCATCGAGAACGTGGCCATGCTGGCCCTCGACGGGCTTTTTGAAACAACCCAGGTCGATGCAGGCGCCGTTCTCCTCCTGCCTCGCGATTTCCAGGGCGAAGGAACGGCTTCCGATCTCGAGATCGTGGCCACCCACACCACCTCCGAGCGACGCTACCATCGTGTGGCCGGCTTCCTGGCCTCCACCGTGATGCGCGAGGGAGAGGCCGTCCTGGCTCGAAACGTCCTCGGCGACAGCGCCCTCGGCAGTCGCGACAGCAAGGGAATCATCCACACGACCAGCGTGATCTGCGCGCCCATTCGCCAGGCCGACCGGATTCTGGGCCTCATCCATCTGTACTCGACCAACGAAGCGTTGGCCCCCGAACCGGAAGACCTGGAATTCACCCTCGCCGTAGCCGATACGGTTGCCGTGGCCATCAACAACGTTTTGCGCCGGGAGGAATTGGCGGAGAACCTGACCCAGGTCCGCGATGAAAACGTTCGTCTGCGTGAACAGCTTGGCGTGCAGAGCGAGATCGTGGGCAGCAGTCGCGTCGTCCACCAGATCATGGAAGAGATTGCCCGAGCCGCCGCCAGCAAGGCCACCCTGCTCATTCGTGGAGAAAGCGGTGTGGGCAAGGAACTGGTCGCCCGAGCTGTCCACTACTCAAGCCAGCGCAAGAAGAACTCCTTCGTCTGCCTGAACTGCGCGGCCCTTTCCGAAGACCTTCTGGCCAGCGAGCTTTTTGGCCACGAGCGCGGCGCCTTCACCGGCGCCACCGACCGGAAGATCGGCAAGTTCGAGGCGGCCAACCTCGGCACGCTCATGCTCGACGAAATCGGCGAGATGAGCCCCAACATCCAGGCCAAGTTCCTGCGGGTTCTGGAAGGGCACCCCTTCGAACGCGTCGGCGGCAGCAAGCCGATCACGGTCGACGTCCGCGTCATCGCCGCCACCAACCGCGACCTGGAAAAGGAAGTGGCTGCCGGCCGCTTCCGCCACGACCTGTTCTTCCGCCTCCGCGTTCTGGAAATCGTCGTGGCCCCCCTTCGCCGGCGTCCCGAAGACATCCTGGAACTGGCCCAGCATTTTCTCGAAAAATTCCGCCTGGAAACAGGCCGCAAAATCGAGGGATTCAGCCCCAGCGCCATCCAGCAGATCAGCTCCTATCGCTGGCCCGGCAATGTACGCGAACTGAAGAACGTGGTCGAACGCGCCGTAGTCCTCTGCCGCACTTCACAGATCGAGCCGGGCGACCTCCTCCTCTCCAACCTGGCAACCACCGGCGATACGACGGAAGTCAAGGCTGCCGAGGTCGTCTACCGGCCCTGCTCGCTCTCCGACGTGGAACGCCGCCACATCCTGGAAACCCTCTACCACGCCGGTTGGAACAAGAGCCGCTCCGCCACGATTCTCGGCATCGAACGGTCCACCCTGGATCGGAAAATCCGCCGCTACGGGCTCGACAAGTACCGCACGGAATCCGGCGGTCCCGACAACCCCCACGACAACGGAACTTGACGTGTCCTGAGACAGAGCCTAAATGACCTTGCACGATTCCAGGAGATCGTGTGCCACTGCTCGGCCACACGCCGCAGAAGCCCTGAATCCTTAAAAACCCGTGCTCCCGGCGTGTGGACAAGCAGTGTCCAGTGGGACGGCGTCTTCAGAAATCGCACAAGTTACGTTAGCCCAGGTCGAATCCGAAATAGCCGGCCCCGTTGTGGTAGCACACGTCCTGCACCATGGGGCCAACCAGATCGAAATCGGCTGGGAGCAGGCCCTGCTCCATCTCGCGCCCGAGAAGGTTGCAGAGGATTCGGCGGAAGTACTCGTGACGCGTGTAGGACAGGAATGAGCGGCTGTCGGTGAGCATGCCCACGAACAGGCTCAAGAGCCCCTGGTTCGACAGCACCTCGATCTGGCGCTCCATGCCGTCTTTCTGATCCAGGAACCACCAGCCGCTGCCGAACTGCATCTTGCCGGCCGTCACACCGTCCTGGAAGTTGCCGATCATGGTTCCCAGCACGTCGTTCATGGTGGGATTGAGGTTGTACAGGATCGTTTTCGCCAGTCGATCTTCCCGGTCCAGCCGATCGAGGAAGCGGGAAAGAGGTTGAGCCACGAGCCAGTCGCCCATCGAGTCAAAGCCGGCGTCGGGCCCCAGTTTCTCGAAGAAGCGGGTGTTGTTGTTCCGCATGGCGCCCATGTGGAACTGCTGGGTCCAGCCCTTCTCATGGTCCATCAGGGCGAACTCGTAAAGCATGGTCATCTTGAACTTCCGCACCTCGTCGACCGAGAGGTCGCCCCCTGAGCGGACCTTCTGGAAGATGGCCTGCATCTCCGACTCGGTAGCGTAGTCCTCGAAGAACGTGTCGAGTCCGTGGTCGGAAAGCCGACCGCCCACGGTGTGGAAGTGGTCGTGGCGAACCCGGATGGCCTCCATGAACGTTGTGTAGTCCTTGATGTCGATGTCGGCTGCCTCGGCAAGCCGGTCCACCCACGGATTGAAGATCGTCGGGTTGTCCACCGCCATTCCCTTGTCCGGCCGGAACGTCGGCAGAACGTGGATGTCGAACGAAGAATCGGCAGCGATCGCCTGGTGGTGTTCCAGCGTGTCGCAGGGGTCATCCGTCGTGCAAACGGCCACGACCTTCATCTGCTTCATGATTCCCCGGCACGAGAACTCGTCCTGGGCCAGCATCGCCCCGGCCTCGTCCCAGATCCCTCGGGCCGTTTCGGGACTGAGCAGGCGATCGTTGATTCCGAAGGGACGATTCAGTTCCAGGTGGGTCCAGTGGTAGAGCGGATTGCGGAGCGTGCGGGGGACGGTCTCCGACCACTTGGCGAATTTTTCCCAATCGGAAGCGTCGCCCGTGCAATAGCGTTCGGCCACCCCGGCGGCCCGCATGGCCCGCCATTTGTAGTGGTCACCGTAGAGCCAGATCTGGGCAAGGTTCTCAAAGCGATGATCGGCGGCGACCTGCTCGGGGGGCAGGTGGCAATGGTAGTCGATGATCGGCATGTCCCGAGCGAAATCGTGATAGAGGCGGACGGCGGCGTCGCTCTGGAGAAGGAAGTTCTCGGAGATGAAGGGAGTTGCCACGGCTCTATTGGTTCCCATTTGCGTGCGGATGAACGGAGATCGCCCTCGTCCTCGAAGCCACAGAGTGGGAGCGAAGGAAGACGGCGAAAGCGATCAGTTTACCAGTCCGCCGCTTTTTTGGCCATGTTTGAAAGGGGCTGACGTCCTTCCCGCGAGAAAGAACTGTCATGGCTGGCTGGCACGCCCATCGCTTGCGCTCTGAGCGTGCTACCCGTGAAAGACCGAGGCTTGCCTCCCCATCCCTATTCCGGCTGGGGGGTGGGGATCGCTTCGGGGAGGGCCCGGGGCGTGGGAATCGTCTCGCTGGGATGCGGCGCCGGGACAAGAACCGGCACGGGAATCTTCTCGGCCGACTCCTGGGAGGTCGTTTGCGAGCCGGAAACCACGGTCGACGTCTGGTCCGAGGCGTAGAGCGGCTCGTACACGTAGCTATTGGAACTGGTCCAGGTCTTGCGGTGACCGGTCGGCTGCTCGATAGACGCCGGATTCGGATTCAGGTAGGGCAACACGGGCACAACCTTGCCGCCGCTGGGATAGGCGTAGCCCGGGGCCGCAGGGAAGGGCAACTGATAGGGACTCTTGCTCAGGCGTCGTTCGTAGCGTCGTTGGCCCCGTGCTCGATAAGGAACGGGAGGAGCCTGGTGGTAGCCGGGAGCGTAAGTGCCGTACCATGTCATCAAGTCGTTCGCCTGCCGCTGTCGATCGATGGCTTGAAGCCGGGCCTGCTCGCTTCGGGCGTGGGCGTCCCACGCAGCGGCCCAGGGACTGTGAATCTTGGCCTTGGCGACGACTTCCCCCCGGAGGCGGCCACCGTAGACATGGCAAGAACGATCGTACCAAGGAAAAAGAGAGGTTTCATCGGATCGGGCCCTCGACGGGTCATTCGAGCGGATCGGCATCAGGCGGCAGCATGTCGGCCTTGTTGCGAAATCGTCGGCGCCGGCGTCTCTTTCCGAGAATTATATGCCCTTCCGTCACAGAGTCCCGACGGCGCGGACTCTTCCTGACAAGATTCTCTTCCGGAATCGGTCAGGTCGATGGCAAGATAGAGAAACCTGAAAAGCAGGGCCGCTACGCCACGAGGTCCAGAAGGGCTCCCATGGTGCCGGCTTCCTCCGAGGCGCCGTATGCGGCTGCCGTGGCGTTTTGAGCCGGGTCCTGTTGGAGCATTTCCGCCCGAGCCTGGGCCTCCATCTGAGCGGCCGCAGCCGCAACCCGTTGATCCTGGCCGGAAGGCGAGGCCGGGGCTCGAGCCGCCGCCTGGATCTGCTGGGCCTTGTCGATGGTGGCTTCGGGATCGTTCGGAATGGGTGAGGTGTCGATGCTCACCTCGCCCCCGACCGCATATTGGCGTCCGTCCGGCCCTTCCTGGTACTCGTAGGAGGGCCCGCCCTGGGCATAGGGGGCGGCAGCAGCCAAGTGGGCCTGTTCATGAGCACGCACTTCGCGATCGCGGCTCTGAAGTTCCTCAACTTCCTGTTGCTCTGCCTCGGTCAGTTCGACACCCGGTTCGTCGGCGTCTTCCGTCTCGGCCGGCATCTCACCGTAAACCTGGCAATCCGCCTCGCGGGCATCGGCAACCTTCGGCTCTTCCGAGGCGACGGTGGTGGAACCGTCAGCTTCCGAAACCTCGCCGGGAGGCTGGGCAAGGAACGCATCGCCCGCCTCAGAAAGGGCCAGGGCCTGTTCAGACAGGTCCAATTCGTCAACCGGCTGGGCTGCCGTGGCCTGCTGAGCGGCTCCCGCACAATCACATCCCGTCCCCCCACAAGTAGCGCACGCCCCGGTCGCCGACGCTTGCTGCGTCGCCGCCAGATACACGGGCGTAGTCGCAAAGGCTTGCAGGAACGTGGGTTGGATCATTTCACGGACAACTCGAACAGAACAGCGAGAATTCCTCGCTATCTTACGTCGGCAAAACGGGCCATGCTTCTGCAGAACTGTCAAACTTTAACGGGTGTGCGGGTTGGGCGGGGCAAGCCTGACACGGGGACTGGTCCAATTTTCGGTCAGCAAGGTGCTTTGGCGAAGATGTGACGCCCGAAAACTTGGACCTGTCCCCTTCTTTCACGACCAGGCCGTTCTCCTGCGAAGGATTCTCGCCGATTTCGGACATAAGTAGGTAAGCTGTTGGCTGAAGGACCTTACCCGCCTTGCTCGCGCCGGGCCAAGGACAACCGCCTGGGAGATGCATCTTGCCGGATAAGTTTGACAAACGATGGCGCCGGCGGGCTCTTCGTGGCGATCCGGCGGCGATCGAGGCCCTGGCCGGGGCGGCCCTGGGACCGCTCTATCGCTTCTGTCTTCCACGTCTTGGCGGCAACTCGCACCTGACCGAGGAAGTTGTTCAGGAAACACTCGTTCGAGCCATCCGCGAACTGGAAAAATACGATCCCGGCCGGGCCGGCGGCAACGTGTTGAGTTGGCTCACCGGGTTGGCGAGGAATCAGATACGCCGAGCCTTGAACCGGGAAGGTGAGGCCGTCAGCTTCCAGGCACTCTGGGACAAGTTGGATGAGGATCTTCGCGGAGTCTACGCGAGGATCGAGTCCGAGCCTCTTGCGGGCGAAGTGCTCGACCGCGACGAAACTCGCGAAATGGTCAATGCGACCATGGCCCAATTGCCCGCCAAGTACCGCGAGGCTCTTGAAGCGAAATACGTGGACGGTAAGAGCGTTCGCGACATGGCCGCTGCCCTCCGCATGTCGGAGAAGGCCGTCGAAAGCCAACTGACCCGGGCTCGAAGGGCCTTCCGCGCGACCTTTGCCGCGTTGGGCGAAGCGTAAGAGTTCAGCCGAAGACCAGCCCGGCTGCTCGACGCAACCAATACCAGAAGCCGTGGACTGCTTGGGCGACGTGAACGCAGCAGCCGGGCTTTTGAGGCTCGTGCAAGGACAGCGGACTAGCACGAAGATGAGGCCTTGCCAAAAAGCCCGGCTTCTGTTGGAAACCGAGTGAAGAGTGCTGACCTGATTGAGTTTGAAAGGTTGAGAAGCCGGGCTGGGAAGCCAGCCGGGCTGGGGCGACTCCAACGAGGAGTATATCACCATGTCGGAACACGGCGATCGCAAGAGTGTTGGGGAAACCAACGTCCAGCGGCTTCTGTCCGAGGCCTACCGCCCGGAGCAACCGGACTCGGCCTTTGCCGAACGGGTCACTCGTGCCATGCTGGCCGAGGCAGAGCGGCGTCCGACCGCGCCCCTTGCTCCGCGAACACGGTTTGTCCAACGCACGGCGGTGTGGGTGGCGGCCGCGGTGCTGTTGATCGCCTTGGGCGCCGGGCTCGGGCATTACTTTTCTCGCCCTGAATTGCCTGGGGGCGACTCGCCCATTCGATTTGCCGAAGGAGGCGCCGAAGCGGCTCCGTCGCCGCACCTCGCCGCAAGTTGGCCGGTGGCGACGGCCCTGTCGCCGCGACCGCGAGCGGAAGCCCCGCCAGTCCAAAAACTGGCGGCAGGGGATTCGTTCCACACGGGCCCGACGGAACGCCGGAGGCTCGAACTCCCCGATGGTTCGATCCTCTATCTCAATCGGGACACGAGCCTGACCCTCAGTTCCTCGCGGCACATTCAACTCGACCAAGGCGAGATCTATCTGGAGGTGGCATCGAGGCACGAAGCCGACACGGAAGACGAGGCCAACCGTTTCGTGGTGATGACGGCGGACCGCGAAGTCGTGTCGCTGGGCACGAAATTCAACGTGCGAGCGGAAGACGGCGGCACCTCGGTGGCCGTCACTCAGGGCAAGGTGCAAGTGAGCGGCGTCGACAGACCGCTACAGGCCGGCCAGCAGGTGCTGGAAACCGGCGCAAAGCCCGTCCCGATCGGCCAGACCTTTCACCTGATCGACTGGACTCGCGATCTGGTCGCCGCTTCGCAGTCGCCCCTGGTTCCGGCCAGCAACTACGCCGGCGGCGCGCTGGTGGCCCGGCGGCCGGGAGGCGACGAAGCCAGCCTGAGCATGCGACGTTACAAGGTCGACGTTCACATCGAAGACGGGTTTGCGAGAACCACGATCGATCAGACCTATTTCAACCACGAGCCGTGGCGGCTGGAAGGCACGTTCTTCTTTCCCCTGCCGCCCGACGCTTCCCTTTCGCGACTGGCCATGTATGTGAATGGAAAGCTCATGGAAGGCGGCATGGCCGAACGGGAGCACGCCCGGCAGACCTTCGAGTCGATCGTTCGTAAGCAGAAGGACCCGGCCCTGCTCGAATGGATCGACGGCAGCACCTTCCGCATGCGAGTCTTCCCACTCGAACCGCGGCAGGAAAAGCGGATCGTTTTGAGCTACACCCAGCGGCTCGAGCGGCTTGGCGATCGCGTCGAATACCGCTTTCCCGGCGGGCACAGCATGGCCAAGGTGGGTAAGTGGTCGTGCCATGTCAGTGCGAAGGACCTCCAGGGTTGCCGCTGGGAGGCCGATTCGTACGACTTCCATGCCGATCGCGATGAGCAGGACCTTGTGCTCGACGCCACGGCCAAGGACGTCAGCCCCGACCGAAACGTGGTCCTCCGATTCTGGGACCGAACCTCCGACAGCAAGCACGCGGAGGCCGGGCCGCAATTCGTCTCGGCCGAGCACGAGGGCCAACGCTATCTTGCTTTGCGGTATCCCTTCCAGCCAGGCGGTGGCCGGAAGATGCGACGCGATTGGGTCTTTTTGTATGAAACGTCGGCCGATCGCGACCCGGTGCTGGCCCGGGTCCAGGTCGACGTGATCAAGACCCTGCTCGAAAACGCCGAACGGGACGACACATTCACGATCCTGGCTGCCAGCAGCCGAATCCGCACGCTCTCCGAGACTCCGCTTCCCGTTCGGCCCAAGAACGTGCGGCAGGCCGCCGAATTCCTGGAGAAGTCTCAACTGGTCGGGGCTCTGGATCTCGAAAAGGCCTTCGGCGCCGTCGCGACCGCCGCCCGGGATCTTGAGAATCCGTGTGTCGTTCACCTGGGCAGCGGCTACCCGCGACTGGGCGAAGAAGACCAGGTGGCGCTCGCTCGCCTGCTTCCGGAGAAGAGCACCTATGTGGGCGTGGCCGTCGGCAACCGCTGGAATCGCGCCTTGATGAAGCGTCTGGCCGGCGATTCGGGAGGATATCTGACGCAGATCAACCCGAACGAACCGGTCGCATGGCGGGCGATCGAACTGGCTTCGCGGTTGAACGCCCCGCGGCTGACGAACGTGCGGGTTGTCGACAAGGGAGAGAAACTGCACTTCCTCAACATGAGCGACGTTGTGTGTGAGGGGGAAGAACTGCTGGCCGTTGCCGGCATGGATGCCGGTGCAAAGCTGCCCAAGTGGGTGGAAGTGACAGGCCGGATGGACGGCGAATCCTATACGGAGCGAGTGCCTGTCGGCCAGGTTTCCGCGGGCGCGAACTACCTGCCTCGCACCTGGTCGAAGCTCGAAATCGACCGGCTCGTGGCGGACGACGCCCTCGCCCACCACGACGAGATCGTCAACCTGAGCATGGCCATGTACGTCATGTCGCCCTTCACGTCGCTGCTGGTGCTGGAGAACGACGCCATGTACGAGCAGTACCACGTGGATCGCGGTCGGAAGGACCATTGGGCCCTCTACCCATGCCCCGAGACGATCGAGGTCGTGCACGAGCCGCTTCCTTCTTCACCGCCTGCACCACACAAACCGGCGGTTGCCGGGCCGAGTGTGGAAGAGGTGCTGGCGACCATTCTGCTGCGCCACGGGAAATCCTGGGCGGATGTTGCATCGACGGTCAGGGTTGGAGAACCAGGGAAGATCAACGCGAATACGGTCACGTGGGATATTCCGAACGGGCGAGAGTGGGGGTTCTGGGATGTCGATCATGACGGCGATGTGACGGTGGGGCTGAGCTTCCCGGGGGTGTTCAGTGCGGATTTGGACATTCCCTTCACCGACTACACATGGCGGGATGTTCCGCAAGACGGCACGGTCCGGGCAATGGCGGATTTTGACGGCCTCATCTCGCTGATCACCACTTCAGTCAGACCGTCCACGTGGGTTCCCGAGTGGGGCGAAGACGCCTTTCGAGGTTCTTTTTACTTGCCTAAGGTCTACCCAGTTGCGGATATGGTGATCCCCCTTCCGCAATCGGAGTTCGTGTTTGGAGTTCGCCCAGCGAATCGCTTCCATGAGCTTGTCGAACGAGAAACGTACAGAGTTCTCGAGCGGGCTCGCCGGGCACCGGACTCGGATCTGGACAGCTCAATCTACAATCTCAAGCAACAGATCGAGACCGTCCGCCAGTTGACCGAGTTGGGCCCTCGGTATTCAGAGCACCTGCTCCGCCTGCTCCAAACGGCGGTTCGCGAGGCGATGGGCAGGCAACAGGCCGAAGAACAACGGCAACGGAGCCAATCCGAGAGGATCGCCGCCGCCCGCGATCGTGAACAAAAACTCCTAGAAAGCCTCCAAAAGGCGGACAAGGTCCGCCAGCTCATGAACCGCTTCGATTCGCTTATGGATGCAAGCTGGCATCGCTTCGCCGAAGAACCCGCGATCGAGATGGGAACGGGGTCGGGCACAGGCGCACCGGCTGGAATTGCCGGCACGCTGCAAAGTCGTACGATCGAGCAGTTGAACCGCGAGATGGTGTTGCGGTTTGAACGTCAGAAAGGGGTTGTCGACTACCTGTACAGGACGCAACTCGCTCACGTGCCGTTTCCCGACGAGCCGCCAATCGTCTATCCGTCCGCCGAGGTGTGGGAAGAACTGACGGAGCGCCGCAAAGAAAGATACCGCTCGATGGACTTGGCCAGCCCGTTTTCGTCCGAACGGCAAATCCGGGCCGCGCTGGCCGAAAAGACGTTCGTTGATTTTGACGCAGAGCCGCTGCGCCTGGTGGTTCAATTCAGGGACGATTATCACGATATCAGGATCAAGATCGCGGAGGATTGTCTGCGCCGAGCGGGGATTAGTCCGGATGCGAAGATCAACAAGCATCTCGAAGGGATTTCGCTGCGTTCCGCATTGCGTCTGGTCCTCGGCGACCTGGATTTGACGTATGTGGTGGGCGACGGCGGGCTGATCATTATGCCCACACGGGACGCCTGGCGTTTTCAACACCGCGTCCGGCGTTCCTCCTACGGTCCGCCGGCAATTCGCAATCTCCTGGCCTACGCCCCGGGGATGCAGACGACTGCGACCGACGTGCTGGCTGTGGCCGACGCCGAGGCGGCCTTGGAAGACAAACCGACTGTCGGCCGAATTGATAAGCGGGCCCGGCAGCTCATCGAGACCGCCCGACGTGGCGGCTGGCGGCGACTCGTCGGCGGTGAAAACGCAGACCGCGAGGTGAGTGTCGTCTACGACGGCGAAGGCCGCTTCCGGATCGACACCGAGACCGCGCTGGGCCTCAAGGAAACCATTTCGTGCGACGGCCAGAATCTCTGGCGCCTCTATCCGGAACTCGGCGTGGCGGCACGACGTCCCACGTGCCGCTTCTACGGAAACGCGGCCCGGGCTCTGGTCCCCTGGCTGCTGCCCAGTCCGGAGGAACTTGCACTCGGCGCGGACGTGACGGCAATCGACGAGCGGACGGTGGCCGTCACTGCTCACGGAGCAGAGAAGGACCAGGAACCCGGACTGCAACTCCGCCTGATCTTCGCGGAGGAAGGCCGGCTGTGCGAACGGCAACTGGTGGAAGCCGACTCGGAAAAAGTCCTGTGGCGAGAAACCTACGATGCCGACGGCACCGTGGCACGGTTGGACGGCAACGGAAAGGAGCGGTTCAGCAGGAGGATCGTCACCGAACCGTGCGAGGCCCCCGAACTGACGCCCGATCCATCCCTCGTTGTTCTCCCCATGCCCTGGCGAACCCGCGAGCAGGTATTCGCTTCCCGCGGACTTACAGATGACGGCGCCCGGAAGGGATGGAGCGACGAGGACGCCCTGGCTGTTCTGGCGGCCGAGACGGCCACGCGAGACGAGTCGATCCTCTCCACGATCGGCTGGCACTTCTTCGCCAAGGGCGATCGCCGCCCCGGCTTCTACACGCTCCTCCTGGCCTCCGGCGTCGATTGGGAAGCCCCGCCAGATGCCGAACCAAACGACGTCCGCCGGTTGTTCACTCCCCAGGAATCGACCGCCCAGGAACTGATCGTCGAATATGCCGCGGCCGTCAAGGATGTCGACCCGTTGGCCGGCACGGGGCTCATGGGAGGCATGGGATCGATGATGGATAGCGGCGAGGACGTGAAGCCCGAAGTTCCTTCGGATGCCCGCCGCAAGTACATCGGTCCGCTCAAGAGCAGCGAAAACGGGTTCCTTCGCCGACTTGCCGAGTTGCACGATCTCTGGATCAGTTGGCAGGCCGTTGCTGCCAAGAAGACAACGGCCCAGGGACTTACCGGTGTCGAACGAGAAACGGTCCGCCTGGTCAAGCAAGACGCGAGAAGCCCCGTTGTCATGAGTGCCCTTGCTGCCGTGCATCAGAATGCTAGCCAGGAATCGCTGGTCCGCATCGGCGACGAACTGAATGCCTTGTTTCAGGAGCAGGGCCCGGCGATGTTCTCCTGGCGTCTGCTTCATGCAGAGGCCGTGGCACAAACAGGTGAGACGGCCCGCGGGCGTCAACTCTTCACGACCCTCGTCGATGACATGGTCGCCGCCGGCGCGGTGCCACTGATTTCGAGGCAGATGAAGCAGACCTTCTTCCCCGACCACGAAACTGCTTGGCAAGGAGTCGTCGATCGGGTCACCGACGAAGCTCTGACGAAGTTGCCCGCAATGGCAGGCTTGCCGATTGCGTTGCGGCTCTACCAACTGGACGCTACGGACGAGGCCGAACGGATCTTCGCCAAGGCGACGGCCTCGATCAGCCCGGACGATCCGGGCCCCGGAACCCTGGCCTGCCTGGCCTACCTTTGGCAGACCAGCCAACGTCACCGGGCCGATCGGATGCTGGCCGGACTGCTGGCAGACGACCGCTACAAGGACCGGCCAATCTTGTGGCGTCTGGCCAGCGAGTTCGCCCAGCGGCAGAACCTGCCGCGACGAGCGGCCCAGTGTCTGGATCGCGCCTTGGAGATCGAGTTTGCTCGACTTCCCGACGAGATCGATCCATCGGCCATTGAATCGGACTATGCGAAGCTGCTCACACTCTTCGAATGGGCGGCGGCGGACGGGCTGCGATCGGATCCGCAATCTCAAGCCGGTGAGATCTCGCAGATCGTCGCGGCCGCTGATCGCTGGCGGACAGTGGACCCCCAGTCTCCGGACGTCTACCGTCTGGCCGGCCTCGCCCTGGCTCGCTGCGGTGCCCTGGACCTCGCCTGGGACTACGTCGTCTCACCGCTCACGAACGAAGAAACATCCATCGACTGGATCCAGGAGGGCGACGAGTATCGCCAGAAAGGCCAGTCCGAACTGGCCGGCCGAGCCTACGGCCTAGCCACCGTCGCCGATCCGGCCAACGGCGAGCTCTGCTGGAAACGAGCCCTGGCCCTCGCCGAGGCCGGGCGCCACGCAGAATCGCGAGAGCTCCTCGAGGACCTTGCCAACGGATCATGGGATCCCAAGTATGAAGAGTTCCAGCAACAGGCCCGGCGATCGCTATCGCGTTAACCTGGGAATCGGTGGGCATTGCCCACGCGGGTGGCCCTGATGATTTTCCGCATTCTGTTGGCCATTTCTGTTGACGGAGCCGGAAAATCGTCAGGGCGGCGGAGCCGCAAGAGGGGCAGTCCCCGGCACATCCTAAGCAGAACCGCGGCTGGCAGCACTGACAACCCGGGGTGCGCGCACCACCATCTGAACCACCGGCACGCGTGCCATTCGCTTGCAGCCAAAACGTCCCACTGGCGATCTGCCAGTGTCGTGCCATCAACGACGTGGACCGATCGGAACACGGTTTGGCCGAACGGGTGGCAGAGCTTGTTGAGGCAAGCACTGTCAACAAGTAGACAGTAGGCTGGAGACTGTAGGCTATGGGTTTCTGATGCGAGGTCGTTTGGCGTAGCAAACCGGTTGCGATGCGACGAAAGCCCCTGCTTCAGCGTCCTTCAGCCTTCGGCCTTCAGTCTTCAGCCTTGTCTCCGCCGTCATTGAGAAACGGCTTCTACGCCGTACGGATCACGCAGGCGCCTTGGGCGGGTCGGGAGGCGAAGGCGGTGGGGACGATGCCGGTCTTCTCCTGATACTGCCGGCAGAGGGATTCCTGAACGGCGTCGACCTTGTCGGTTTCGACCAGGGTCACCGTGCAGCCGCCGAATCCGCCGCCGGTCATGCGCGAACCGATCACGCCGCCTTCGCTTCCAATGGAAGCGGCGATCTCCACGAGAAGGTCCAATTCGGGACAACTCACCTCGTAGTCGTCGCGCAGGGAGTTGTGACTGGCGTACATGAGGGCGCCCACGCGAACCCAGTCGCCCCGTTCAATCGCAGCGGCCGCTTCGACGGTCCGCTCGATCTCGCCGATCACGTGCCGAGCGCGGCGGAAGTACTCGTCCGACAACTGGTCCTTGGCTTTTTCCAGCATTTCCATCGTGGCGTCGCGGAGGGCGGCAACGCCCAGGATCACCGCCGACTGCTCGCAGGCCGCCCGTCGTTGCGGATACTCGCTGCCGGTCAGTTCGTGCTTCACGTTCGTGTTCGTGATCAGCACGGTCACTCCCGGGTCATCGAGGGGCACCATCTTGGCCTCTTCGGCCCGGCAGTCCAGCAGCATCAGGTGGTTTGCCTGGCCCATGACCGAGATGAACTGGTCCATGATTCCACACGGCATGCGGGCATACTCATGCTCGGCCTTCTGGCAGAGGAGGGCCTTGGCCACGGGATCGAGGGTTGTGCCCGTGATCGTTTCCACGAGCGTGGCCGTGGCCACTTCCAGGGCGGCGCTGCTCGACAGCCCGCCTCCCAAGGGAACGTCGCTGTGGACGACGGCCTCGAAGGGACCGGGCTGGAGCCCTTTTTCAAGGCAGCCGGCCACAACGCCTTGCAGGTAGCTGGACCAAAGGACTTCGCCCGGCTGGATCTTGCCGGAAACGAGAATGGAGGCCGGGGCTTCCTCCACAGAACTGAACACGCATGCTTGTCCGTCGGACGATTCCTCGGCCGGACGATCGGCCGCGATCACGACGCGCCGCTCGATGGCCATGGGGAGCACGAAGCCGGCGTTGTAGTCTGTATGTTCGCCGATCAGGTTGACCCGTCCGGGAGCGGCTACGACCCAACGGGGTGAACGCCCGAATCGCTTTTCGAAAAGGGCCACTGCGTCTTGAACAAGCAGATTCTCGGTTGCATCAACGCTCATGTCACCATCCCCGTTTGAGGCCCTTGGGCCGCCACGTTTTGCCCAGCACAAACCTCGATTCTATCCCATCCCCGTGCCCCGTCCATCCACGATTGGAGCACAGTTTGCAGATTTTGGGTCATGCGAATAGAATGAGGTTTCCAAGTGACCAGAGGACGCATCCTCGGCAGGAAATCGCTTGGGTTTGGAAACTTACCCCCACTAACAGGGGCAATTGCCGATCAGTTGTCGGTGCCAAGAGTGCTGGTCGAGGAAAATCGCGTTGTCTGAACGGCTCCCGGAGAGTCTGCCGGTTGCCAAATTTGGATCATCCCGCCAAGTTGGCGAGTGAAATGGAGTGGTCAGCTCCACTTCCCCGGAGGGTTCCATGCCGAAGCCCGAACGGCGAGTCCCGTTGCGGCGTCCCCGCGTCGCCCTGATCGTCGAAACGTCGCTTGCGTCGGGACGAGACATCCTCTGCGGCATCGCTCGCTACCTCCGCGCTCACGGGCCCTGGTCGATCTACCATGAGCCCAGGTCCCTGGAGGAATCCGTCCCGCCATGGCTCCTTCATTGGCAGGGCGACGGGATCATCGCCCGCATCCAGAACCGGCCGATTGCCGAGGCGGTGATCGCGGCCGGCCTGCCGGTGGTCGACGTGTTGGGACTGGTTCCCGGCCTGCCCGTTCCGCTGGTTCATGTGGACGACCGGGCGATCGCGCGTCTGGGGGCCGAGCATCTCGTCGAACGGGGGTTTCGCCATTTCGGTTTCTGCGCCGTGGAGGGCGCCAATTGGTCCGATGCTCGGCAGGCGGGATTCGAGACCATTGTCCGCGAAGCGGGTTTCGACTGCTCCGTGTGCCGGCTGCCGCCCGATACTCGCGGACTGGCCAATTGGGAAGCCCAGCAGGACCTTCTGACGGAGTGGGTGCGTTCCTTGCCCAGGCCCGTGGGAGTGATGGTCTGCAATGATCCGCGGGGGCAACTGGTGTTGGAAGCAGCTCGGCGAGCCGGTGCCGCGGTCCCCGAGCAGGTGGCCGTGATTGGAGTCGACAACGACGAGCCGCTCTGCGAGATTTCCTCTCCCCCGCTTTCAAGCATCCGCCCGGACCATGAGCGGGTCGGCTATGAAGGCGCTGCGCTGCTGGATCAGATGCTTCGGGGCGCCCCGGCTCCCCAAGAGCCGGTGTATGTTCCGCCAGCGGGGCTCATCACCCGCCTGTCCACCGACGTGCTCGCCATCGACGATCCGAACGTGGCCACGGCCGTTCGCTTCATCCGCGAACACGCCTGCGACGGGATCGGCATCGACGACGTGGTCGCCCATGTTCCTCTTTCGCGCAGCACGCTCCAGCGGCGTTTCCGCAAGGTCTTGGGACGCACCGTCCACGAGGAGATTCTCCGCATTCGGCTCCGCCGCGTGCACGAACTGCTTGTCGACAGCGACCTGTCCCTGGAATCGGTGGCCGACAAGGCCGGTTTCGCCCACCGGCAATACCTGGGCGAGATCTTCAAGGCCCGCACCGGCTACACGCTGGCCCAGTACCGCGCGCGATCCCGCGGGTAGGGATAGAGACCGGAGGCTGGAGACTGTAAGTATCTGAAGCAAGGTTGATTGAGGTGGAAAGCAGATTTCGGCGCACCGAAAGTCCCTGTTTTACGGCCCTTCAGTCTTCGGTCTTCAGCCTTCAGCCTCTGTTTTCTCAAGCATCCCCGTTCGTCTCCTCCAGGACGGCGATCTTGCTTCGCAGGGTAGTCCGCGAGATGCCGAGGCTTTGGCTGGCGAGGACCTGGTTGTCGCCGAAATGGCCCAGAACCCGGCGCAAGAGAATGCGGTCGACTTCCGCGTGGACTTTCCGGTAGATGTCTTTGGAGTCGGCCTGGAGAAGCCGTTCGGTGAGCCTTGCCAGGTCAAGTTGCCTCCCTTCCTCCTCCGCCGTGGCATGTCCGGTCGCCGAAGCGCCTCGCCGCACGTTCTCCGGCAGCCAATGGGACGCCAGGACGTCGCCCGTCGCCTGGACGAAGGCATACTTGACGGCGCTCTGCAACTCACGAACGTTTCCTGGCCAGGGGTAGTCCTGGAGGACGTCCATCGTTTCGGGAGGAATGGAGCAGATCGGCTTGTTCAGTTCCAGGCTGGCCAACCTGGCAAAATGTTCGACCAGCAACGGCAGGTCGGCCATGCGTTCTCGGAGGGGAGGCAGGTAGATCCCAAAAACCTTCAGACGATAGTACAGGTCTTCCCGGAACCGCCCTTGCGCGACGAGTTCTTCCAGGTTCTGGTTGGTGGCGGCGATAATTCGCACGTTCGTGCTGATGGTTTCGTTTCCGCCGACCCGTTCGAAGCGTCCGTCCTGGAGAAGTCGCAGGATCTTGGCCTGGGTGGCCAGCGACATATCGCCGATTTCATCGAGGAACATGGTGCCCTGGTCGACCTGCTCGAACTTCCCGATTCGCCGCCGGTCGGCGCCGGTGAAGGCGCCCCGTTCGTGGCCGAACAGTTCGCTTTCCAGGAGAGACTC
This sequence comes from Thermoguttaceae bacterium, assembly GCA_963674575.2. GTDB lineage: Bacteria > Planctomycetota > Planctomycetia > Pirellulales > Thermoguttaceae > JAAYAY01. The sequence continues at coordinate 1,054,302 of CAXXQT010000002.1, read as the reverse complement.
GGGGATGGCGGCGCAGTTGATGGCGAGGAACGGGTTGCGGTTGCGTTGGCTGTGGGAATAGATGGCCCGGGCGACGAGTTCCTTCCCCGTGCCGCTTTCGCCCAGGATAAGCACGTTGACGTCCTGGGGCGCGACACGCCCAATGTTCTTGTAAACGGCCTGCATCGGGGCGGAGAGTCCCACGATCCGGTCGGCTCCCGCGTCCGCGGCCTCCTCCTCGCCGTAGATGGCCGGAACGCGACTCAAGCTGCCCAGGTGGATCGCGCGTGCGACGATGTCCTGCAGTTCCGGCAGGTCGAGCGGCTTGAGAAGGTACTCGAAAGCGCCTCGCTTCATGGCCTCGATCGCCGTTTCCGTCGTGGCATGGGCCGTGATGATGACCACGGGCAGTCGCGAGTCGTGCTCTCGAATCACTTCGAAGGCGTCGAGCCCGGACATGTCGGGGAGGCGGACGTCGAGCAGAACGGCGTCGGGGTTGCTTTCGACAACCGTGTCGATTCCCTGCCTGGCCGTCGAGGCGGAGATGACTTCCAGACTATCCGACTGCAATCGCTTTTTGAGCGAGTAGACCACGTTGGGCTCGTCGTCAATGATCAGCAAGGTAGGCATGGGCTACAATCTCCCGGAATCTCGTGTTTCCCGCCCGGCGTTTTCGTGAGGCAGGGCCTCGATCGACAAAGGCAAGCGAACCACGAACACGGCGCCACCGCCTTCGCGGTCCTCCGCCAACAGTTCCCCGCCGTGCTCTTCCACAATTCGGCGGCAGATGGGCAGGCCCAGGCCGGTGCCGGAATCCTTGGTGCTTACGAAGGGCTCGAAGATACGGTCTCCGAGTTCGCCCGGAAGCCCGGAGCCTCGATCGGCGATTTCCAGACGGATCCACGCACCGTCTGACATTTCCTCTTGCTTCTGGACCGGGTCCTCGCCGGCGCGGTCGCAGGAGAGTTTGACCAGGACGGTGCTGCCCTCGGCTGAGACATCGAAGGCGTTCAGAAGCAGGTTGAGCAGGACCTGTCGAATCTGGCCCGCATCGGCTTCGACCTGGACTACGTGTTGCGGTAATTCGACGTCGACATGAACTCCATAGGTGCGGGCTCGGGGAGCGAGGAATTCGACGGTTTGGGCGAGGATTTGCCGCAGCGCGATGGGGCGTTTTTCAAGGGTCGGAGGTCTTGCGTAATCGAGAAAGACCTGGATGGTCCGCTCCAGGCGATCGATTTCCTCGCGAAGAACGGCCAGATCCTGGTTGTCAAGTTGAACGGTCTCTGGTCCATCGTCTCCCGCCTGAACGAGCATCTTCATTGATGTCAGGGGATTTCGAAGTTCGTGAGCCAGTCCGGCTGCCAGTTGGCCCATGGCGGCCAATTGTTGCGATCGCGTTGCCGCAAGTTGGCTTTCCTGGAGTCGTCGCACGACCTCGCCGACCCGGCCTGCCATGTCCTGAAGCGTTGCTTCCAGTTCCTCGAAGGATTCCCCCGTGGACACGGTCAGGGGTCCGACCACTTCATTGAGGCGGCCGGTGGCGTCACGGACCGACACGGTCAGTTGGGCCAGGGAACGGTAGATTCCGCGGGCAATTCCATACCCGGCGAGCAGGCCGGCCACAGCCCCACAGCATCCCAGGAGCAGGAGCCCCATTCCCATCCGGTCTGCCAAGACGACATTTCGGGCACTTGCCGTGTCCATCGCGTCCCGAGTCAACCGCACTAACTCTTTGGCTGGCGTCAGGATCTCCTGGTTTGCAATCTCGTGAAGGCGATCCAGGGAACTCGACGGATCGTCTCCACGATGGATCGCGTCCGCAATCGACTGGAAGACCTCGAATAGGGCCTGGTAGCCCCGGGCGATTCTCCCGACCACCTCGGCTTCCTGGCCCGAGTCTGCCAGTTTGTCTGCCTTGATGAGCCACTCGTTCGCCTTCTTGTACGCTTCCTTCGCCTCGGCCAGGTTGGCTTCGTCGTGGCTGGAGCGATAGACCTCCAGATGGCGACAAAGGTCATGGCTGATAAGGACCAATTCTTCCGCCGCTTCCACCTTGGCCATGTTGGTGCGGAGAAAGCGGGAGGACTCGCGCTGCAGTCCATCGAGATACCATGCCGCAACGCCCCCGAGCAGCAGGAGGAGAAGACTCATCCCCGCCGTTGGAACGAGGATGCGGAGCAGCCGGAATCTCATGACATCACAATCTGGCATGGTGTACAGAAAATGAACAGATCGCTGTCTGTGATTGTCGCACCGCGGCACGACCACGATCCGTTAAGTGACTCAACAGAAATGCCTTACGGTGATTAGACAGCTTTGGGCACGCCAAATGGGGATGCAAATGGTGCGCCGCTCGCCACGGGCATCGAGTCGGAAGAGACCTCACGGCTGGCGGAGCCCCCCCGTGTTCAGGAATGACTAAGGAATAGTCTCGGCATTTCGAGTTATGGGGGGCTGCGATGAACAGGAGTCAACGGAGAGAACAGAGTAGAAAGACTCTGTTCTCTCCGTCTACTCCCACAAGCAATTGCTCCAGATTGGCTCCAGGAAAGATCAAGCTGGAACTCCCATCGGCTGGTTTCAGGCAGTGCAAGCTGATGTCTACTCCAAACGGAAGATCGATCCGCCTCAGGTAACTGAGCAATTGAACTTCTGCAAACACCATTCGAAGACCGATTCGAGCGAACCAAACCCTTTATTCTCGTAGACTTCAAACGCTGCGTCTCTTGCGTCACGAGTGATTCCTGAGGCTTGTGAGAACAGCGGATGCATGGCCGTTTCTTTGGAAACAGAGAAGACTGAGGAAACGGAGCAGTCACCTCTGTTATCTCGGTTGTCTCCTGTTCCTGTCGATTTTCGGCCGTCTGCATGTGGCGTCAGAGCTTCCTATCATTCACGTCGGAATCTGGGAACTCTATTTGAGTCGTTCCTCAGAGACTGTGAAGCGCCTTGTAAGCCGCTGGGGGCACGGCCGTTCGCGGTTCCGCGCCTCCGATCGCATCGAGCACGGGTTTCACGATGGGGTAGGCGCCGGTTCGGGCCAACTCGTGGCACACGTGATGGCCTCCGCGAAGGAGGTAGTCCGACTCGGGATTCTCGATCAATGCGACCAGCAGGGGACGCAGTGCGCCCCGTCCGAGAGCGATCAGGGCAACGGCGGCCACCCAGCGAACGTCGCCGTCCTGATCCTCCAAAGCGGCAACCAGCGGACCCGCGGCTGCCGGGTCGGCGATCTTGACAAGTGTTTTTGCCGCTTCCCATCGAACGAGTTTTCGCGGATCGTGGAGACACTCGGCCAATGCGGGCACGGCTGCTTTGCCTAGGTCCACGAGGTTTTCACGCGCGAGTTGGCGTTCAACCCCGTCCGCTGATCCAAGCACCGAGGCAAGTTCAGACGGCGACGTTGGAACGAGGCGTTCCGCACTTCCCTCGTGATGATTTCGGGTGGTAAGCATGGCTTCTTCTCCTTTCAATGCCTGTTCCGCCGCTGCAAAACGAGTCCCGCCGGGCACCGAGGGAGACGGGGGCAAGGAAGCGCGGTGCCCGGCTGGGACGACTCAAAACGCCATATCGCTTCTGACAAGGCGAACCATGGCTTATGAAGCGTCCCCTTCGTTTGCCCGATTCCAGGACGCTCCTGGTGTGGGGTTTCTCGTTCAGGGTTGGGACAAGTTGGCCGCCATTTGTCCGGCACCAACCTGCTTCGGAGGATTGGCCACGGGGTCGGTGGTAGCCGTTGAGGGATCCGTATCGGAGGGCCCTTTGTCAGACGCACGTTCCCTGGAGGTTGAGTGGGGGCTGGCCGCGGTAACGACCGGCGATTGCCGCTCCGTCACGGGCGGTCGGACGATGGCGCGATGCAACGGATGGACGGTAAAGACAGCGAGTCCTGCAATGAGAATCCAGAACAAAATCCCATAGCCAATACTCCTCGTTTCCTTTGGTTCTTCGTCGCCGCGATCCATGGTATCTCTCCCATCTGGCCGCGAAGGCCGATCCCCGATGCCCCAATGGCAAGTTCCCCCTGTCGCAAGAGCAGGTCGCACTCAGCAGGGGAAAACGCGGTTGTCACACTCGTGACAGTAATGACAAGGGGCACATGGCGTACCAAACGTTGTACAACAGTCGAATTCAGGAAAAGCCTGTGGCGGTGGGGCCGAAATTCATGAAATTGCGTGGAAATGACCCGATCCGACAATTCTCAGTCCGCAATTTGCTGCCGGAAAAGTGGCCATGCTGTGTACTTTCTGGACAAGATCGGCGCCCAAGAAACAGGAAGGGGGCGGTCCCTTCTCACGTGGCTGCGCGGCTCGAAGATCGAAACCGCCCCCAAGGCGGTGCTTCGTCAAGGTCTACGGAAGGCCGAGGAAGATGTCGACCCACACCCAGCCGGCCAGGGCCAGGCAAAGCAGGATCAGAGCGGCCAGGATTCGACGAACCCATCGAATCGAAGTGGGGATCGAGTCTCCTTCCGCTGGGTTTCGGTCTGGTATCCATGCCGCACGGGACTCAATCCTCTCCTTGCGAGCGAGTCCCTGGCGACTGGTAAATTCCTCGACCATGGCGGGAGGAGTGCTTTCCGTTGTGTGGGTGGAAGTTCCAAACATGAGATGCCTCATGGTACCTTGGCCGGGGAAATCCCGCTTCCGTGCCTTGAAACCCGGCGAACGATTTCTCGTATCATTCGCCACTCTGCACCACGGCTTCTGTAGAAGGCAAGTCTCGTGCCAACTCCTGTTGACACATTCCGTCTCGTGGAGCCCAAACGGAGTTATCGCGGAATCGCAATGATCGGGACCGAAAGGTCGTGCCGCACGCGAGGTATCGTTTGGCCAAACAACCAATCCCACACCCCGCGGTGGCCGTGACCACCCAGGACGAGCAAGTCCACCTGGTACTTCCGGCACAGCGTTACCAGTTCCTTGGGCACGTCCCCGAAGCCTAGCGCGTAGTCGACCTGACGGATTCCGTGAGCGAGCGTGTCTGCACGCAGTTGCTCTGCGAGTTCCTCCAGGTAGGACTCGTCCTCGCGTCCCTCCAAGTCCCCGGTCTGCTCGCCATGCCAATGCCCTCCGGCTCCCTCAACGACATGGAGCAAGACGAGTTTGGCGCCGTGCGTTTGCGCCAAGGCGACCGCCTCGGCCACGATGCCGGAATCGCTTGGCCTCACTTCCAACGCAGCGGCGATCGTTTGAAACTGTTTGCGCTGCCGCGAGGCAGCAACCGCCACTTCGGCGGCCGACACGGCCGACAGTGAGTCGATTTGTCGATCCTTCTGAATGGCCATCCAAACGAGGAGGCCAGCAAGGGCCAACGCAAGCGGCACAGTGCCGAGCGCGACCAACCACCCCCAGGGGCCAGCCGCCTCGGTCCAGGCGGCGATCTGTTCGTAGACCAGCATTCCGTTGAGCGACGCGATCAGGGCCGTTACGAGCCAGGCCAATCCCTGCACCCACCACGAGCTGGCGAACGGCCCCATTTTCAAGCGGCTCCCGGTGAATTTCACAAGCGGCACAACGGCAAAGGCCAGTTGCAGGCTGAGCACAACCTGGCTCAGGATCAACAGCTTGTAGACGCCTTCTTCGCCGGTCACAAGGATCACCGCCACGGCGGGCACGATGGCCATCATCCGCGTCACAAGTCGCCGCAGCCAAGGCCGGATGCGAAAGTGGAGAAAGCCTTCCATGGTAATCTGACCGGCCAGTGTACCCGTCAGGGTGGAACTCTGTCCGGCGCAGATCAATGCCAGGGCAAAGGCGATCGGGGCGAGATGGGTGCCCAGCGTGTTGTCGAGGAGTTGATGGGCCTGCTGGATCTCCGTGACCACCAGTCCTCGACTCCAGAACGTGGCGGCCGACACGATGAGGATCGCCGCGTTCACAAGGAACGCCAGGTTCATGGCAACGACCGAGTCGATCAGGTTGTATCGGCATGCTTCGGCAACGGCCTTCCGGCTTTTCGTCACGTCGCGGCTTTGGACCAGCGAGGAGTGGAGATACAGGTTGTGGGGCATGACCGTTGCCCCCAGGATGCCGATGGCGATGTAGAGTTCCTTCCCGGAGAGGTAGGTCGGCACGAACCCCGAGGCAATCCCCGAGAGCGACGGTCTGCACAAGAAGATCTCGAAAACAAAGCAGAGACCGATCGTCGAGATCAGGACCAGGATGAAGGCCTCCATTTTGCGCATTCCCATGTGCCCCATGGCGAGCAGCAGGAGAACATCGCCGGCAGTGATCAGAACGGCCCAGAGGATGGGGATTCCGAACAGCAGATTCAGACCGATGGCCGACCCGAGCACTTCGGCCAGGTCGCAGGCGGCAATAGCGATCTCGCAGAGCACGAACAGGAGGTAGTTGACTGCGGGCGGATAAGCGTCGTGGCACGCTTGAGCGAGATCCCGCCCGGTCACGAGGCCCAGCCTGGCGCTCAAGGTCTGGAGGAGCACGGCCATGGCGTTGCTCATGAGCAGCACCCAGATGAGGCGATAACCGAAGCGAGCTCCGCCTTCCAGGTCCGTGGCCCAGTTTCCGGGATCCATGTAGCCCACCGAGACCAGGTAGGCGGGGCCGGCGAAGGCGAACAGCCGCCACCACAAGCGGCCCGAGGGAATCTTGACCGTTCGATGGACTTCCTGGAGGGAACAATTCTCCCGCGGACTCTGAGTCGGGTCGCTCATGCGTTCAATGTTAGCTGTACTCGTTTCGAGGAGCCAAGTTTGTGACCTATGAAGGAACCTTAGAGCAAACGCTGTGCCTTACGGCACAAAGCCCCCACAGCCTGCGCGGCAGGTGCGGCGTTGGCCGATTCGACGCCGTGTTCCTCACCGAGATTCTGGCCCCTTCTGGCTTGGACTGCCCCAGGCGCAGGAGCCTCCAGGCAGACCGCCACACGACCCAATTCTGGACAACTGTCCAAATGATGGTCAGCAACCATGACGCGAACGTGGGACAGACGTACACGGCAGCCTAACGGGCTGAGACGTACGTGCAATCCGGCTTGTGGAGAACAGAAATGCGTTTCCCTCTTCGCGGTTACCAAAACAGATTCCTTCTTCAACGCCCGCCAACGACTGCATGGAACGCAGTTTGCACGAATGCTTGGCAATGGAACGCCATCGCTCGACGCCCGCAGGTTCCTGCCGCGCCGAAGATCGGGAATCGACTTCAGCAAAGGAGAGGATTATGACGACCGTCGCCCCCGAGCAAACGGCAGCCGGCGAGGAGCAGCAACTTGCCCAACTGGGAGTTGCCGAACTCGAAGACCGACTGCATACATCGCCCTCCGGGCTTGGCGCCGAGGAGGTCCGCGAGCGTCAGCGGCAATACGGATACAACGAGATCGCCGAGAAGGAGGTCAATGTCTTTCAGAAGTTCCTCACGTACTTCTGGGGCCCCATTCCGTGGATGATCGAGATCGCGGCGATCCTCTCGCTTGTCGTCCACCACTGGGTCGACTTCTTCATCATCGGAGCCTTGCTCCTGGCCAATGCCGTCGTCGGTTTCTGGGAGGAATATCAGGCGGGAAACGCGATTGCCGCTTTGAAGAAGAAGTTGGCCCTCCACGCTCGAGTCAAACGGGACGGTGCCTGGACCACCGTTCAGGCAAGGGAACTGGTGCCAGGCGACATGCTCCGTCTGCGGATCGGCGAGATTGTGCCGGCCGACGCCAAGCTTGCCGGCGAGGATTCGCTCGAAGTGGATCAGTCGGCGCTGACCGGCGAGTCGCTGCCGGTAACACGAGGCGACGGCAATGTGGTCTACTCAGGCTCCATTGTCCGCAGGGGCGAGACCGACGCATTCGTTTATGCCACGGGAGGAAACACGTATTTTGGCAAGACCGCCCAGTTGGTGGAAGAAGCGGTTTCGACGAGTCATTTCCAGAAAGCGGTTCTCAAGATCGGCGACTTCCTGATTCTCCTCGCCGTGGCCCTGGTCGCCTTGATCCTCGCGGTCGCCTTGTTTCGAGGCGATCCGCTGATGACGACGATTCAATTTGCCCTCGTCTTGACGGTTGCGGCGATCCCCGTAGCGCTCCCCACGGTTCTCTCGGTGACCATGGCCGTCGGGGCGAAGCTGCTTTCAAAGTCCCAGGCGATCGTCAGCCGACTGGCGTCGATCGAGGAGCTTGCGGGCATGGACGTGTTGTGCTCCGACAAGACGGGAACCCTCACCCAGAACCGGCTGACCCTGGGCGAGCCCTACGCGGTGCAGGGCGTGACCGAGGACGAAATGATCCAAGCGGCGGCGCTGGCATCCCGAGCCGAGGACGACGATCCGATCGACCTGGCCGTGTTGGGGGGGCGGAAATCCAGAGCAGACAATTCCGAGTGCAGCATAACACACTTCATGCCCTTCGACCCCGTCAACAAGCGGACAGAAGCAACCGTGCGCGATCGAGACGGACGCATCTTCAAGACCGCGAAGGGGGCGCCCCAGGTCATTCTGGCGCTTTCAGAAAATGCCGACGAGGTTCATGGGGAAGTGGACGGGACAATCGACGACCTGGCCTCGCGCGGCTATCGAGCGCTCGGGGTGGCTCGCACGGACGAAAAGGATCGCTGGCAGTTCCTCGGCGTCCTGCCACTCCACGATCCTCCCCGACGTGATTCGAAGGTCACTCTTGAGGCGGCCCGCGCAATGGGCTGCCGGGTGAAAATGGTGACCGGCGACCAGAAACCGATCGCTCGAGAAATCGCGAGAGACCTCGCGATGGGCTCGAATATTCTCGATGCGGGAGTATTCGGCGAGACGAGCCATCATGAGACGGGCCAACTGGCAGACGCCATCGAGGAGGCCGACGGCTTCGCCCAGGTCTATCCCGAGCACAAGTACCACATTGTCGACGTCCTGCAGCAACGGGGCCACGTGGTCGGCATGACCGGCGACGGCGTGAACGACGCCCCGGCCCTGAAGAAGGCCGACGTGGGGATCGCCGTCTCCGGGGCCACCGACGCCGCCCGGGCAGCAGCCGATATCGTTCTGCTCAGCCCTGGTTTGTCCGTGATCATCCGCGCAATCGAGGAAAGTCGCAGGATCTTCCAGCGGATGACCAACTACGCTCTCTATCGCATCGCCGAAACGATCCGCGTGCTTCTGTTCATGACCCTTTCGATCCTGATCTTCAATTTCTATCCCGTCACGGCCGTGATGATCGTCCTGCTTGCCCTGCTCAACGACGGGGCCATCCTCTCGATCGCCTACGACCGGGTGCATTACTCGGAGCGGCCCGAGGCGTGGAATATGCAGGAGGTGCTCGGGTTGGCGACGATTCTAGGCGTTGTCGGCGTGATTGAGTCCTTCGGATTGTTCTATCTCGGCGAACGCGTTTTGGATCTGAATCGCGACGTGCTCCAGAGCCTGATGTACCTTAAGCTCTCCGTGGCGGGCCATCTCACCGTGTTCGTCGCCCGAACGCGACGCCCCTTCTGGTCCATTCGCCCGGCGCCGATCCTGTTCTGGGCGGTGGTCGGCACTCAGGCGATTTCCACCCTGATCGCCGTTTTCGGATTCGGCTTGATGACCCCCATCGGATGGCAATTGGTCGGTCTGGTTTGGAGTTATTGTCTGGTTTGGTTCCTGATCGAGGACGCCGCGAAGATCGTGGGCTACCGAGTGCTCGCCGGAGAAGGCCAGAGTCTGCTTGCGAGGTCGCCGCGGTCGTAAAAAGACAGGCCGCGAGAATCGCTAGCCCGGATTATGGATGGCACGGTAGGCTGCCCGAGGCGAATTGGCGGGGTTCTTCTTGTGATTCCCACCATGATCCGCATAATGGAGGTCTGTCTGAAGCAGAAACGTGGACACGAGGAGGGGCGAAGCAGCCGCCCTGACACAATGAAAGCCTCCGTCGTTGGAACCCGCCCTTTGTTGATTTTTCTTCTGTTGCCTATGGCGGTTGCCGAGACGCACGCGGCCGACCAGCCGAATCGATTTGCCGAGGCGGCACAGCGTCTTGTCGACGGGATCAACGCCGAAGACTATCCGGCCATCCAACTTCAGTTCACGTCGGAGATGGCGGCGGCCCTGCCCCTGGATCAATCGAAGCTGTTCTTCGCGTCGGTTATCCAGAACTTTGGGAAGATCGAGCGATTGGATCCGCCGCGAGTCGCGGCCGCTTCGCGGGCTACGATCCGCGCCCACGGGGCGCGCCGGGACATGGAGATTGCCCTGGTTCTCACCGAGGACAACAAGATCGCGGGAATGACGATCCGACCGGCGATTCCCGTGCCCGACAAACTCACGACCAGGTTCGATCCGCCCTTCGAAGGCCAATGGTTCGTGGTTTGGGGCGGCGACACGCCCGAGTTGAACTATCACCACGAGTCCCGGGCCCAACGCTACGCGTTCGACTTCATCGTGCACGACGAAGACGGACAATCCCACCGCGGCGATGGATCTAAGAACGCGGACTTCTACGCGTTCGGCCTTCCCGTGCTGGCCCCGGCCGACGGCGTTGTGACCGACGTCATTACAGGCGTTCGCGACAACAGCCCAGGCTCGATGAATCCGATCTTCGCCGGCGGCAACGCGGTCGTTATCAGGCACCAGGAAAACGAGGTTTCCGTGCTCGCCCATTTCCAGCAGGGGAGCATATGCGTCAAGCCGGGCGAGCGTGTCAAACGGGGCCAGGTTCTGGGGCGTTGTGGGAACTCAGGAAACTCTTCGGAGGCCCACATCCACTTCCATGTGCAGAACACGCCCATTCTCCAGGACGGAACCGGTCTGCGCTGCGCGTTCCAGAAGGTTACCGTGACCCGGGACGGGAAGACGGAGATTCGCGAGGACTATATGCCGATCAAGGGGGATCGTGTCGCACCGGAATAGCTTTCGCGGCAATCTCTCCGTAGCCTGCCTATGCTCGAATGAAGATCTGCCGCCGGTAGAGAAATCTCGCCACGAGGACAACGGCCACGAGCGTCGCCGCGTGGAGCACAAAGGGCAACCATGGGTTGATGGTTTCTCCCACCTTCTCGCCGGTGAAGCGTTCTGCCAGGTAATAGAAATTGCAGAGCCCGGCCAGGACGTAGAGGGCGATTGCGTTCGTGCCGATCCAGACGAACATGGTCGCCCAGCGGCGGCGTTTCCAGACGTCCAGCACGAGGTAGAAGACTCCGAGCAGGATGGCGCTGTAGCCGCCGGCCACGAGCACGTAGGAACTGGTCCAGATCTTCTTGATCACCGGGAACTGGAGCCCCCAGGCGAAGCCAAGGGCCACGCCCGCGACTCCGGCCGCCAGCAGAATGGCCACTTTCCGGTAAGGGGTCACGGCCTCGTTCTTCAGGAGCAGGCCGGCCAGCACGCCAAGCAGGCAAGTGGCGATGGCGGGGATCGTGCTCAGCAGCCCTTCCGGATCGTGGTCCCTGTCCCATTTGTAGCCCGGTAGATACTGAGCATCGATGTAGTTGGCCAGGTTGCGGCCTTCAGCAAAAGAACGGGGCTCGATGCCGGGAACCGGCACGAAGCACATCAGCGCCCAGTAGACGACGAGCAGTCCGACCAGCGCCGCTACCAGGCCGCGCAAACGGAGGAAGCAGAAGAGCACGCCTGTGAAGAGGTAGCAGAGTGCAATCCGCTGCAACACGCCGAGAAGGCGAATCTCGCCGAGATCGAGGAAGTAGAGCGCAACGCCCACGGCGTAGAGGATCAGCGATCGCGTGACAATTCGTCGCACGGCACTGGCACGACTCTGGTGGGCCAGCAGCTTGCTCAGAGAGAACACCACGGAAATGCCCACGATGAACACGAAGAGCGGGAAGATCAGATCCTCGAAGGCGAATCCTTCCCAATCCACATGGGTGAGTTGGGACTTGATCGCCTGGACTGGAGGAGGATTATAGACGTCGGCCAAGGCGTGAACGGCCTCGTCGACACCCACGATCCAGAACATGTCGAAGCCGCGGAGGGCGTCGACCGACATAAGCCGCCCGGGTGGATATGCCGCCAGTCCGCCGCCTTTTTCTGCTGATTCGCTCATCGTTCCTTCCCGTGATTCTCAAAGGGGGGCAAGCCCGCAGGCCAGTCTTCGCAAGAACATGCGAATGGCCGTCCGCCGGTTTGCATGCAGGCAACCGCTGGAGGTTGAACGTGCTCTCGACTATTCTCGCAAAAGGAGCGTTCCCGAAGGGTCCCGATCCCGGCTCACAGCGAGTATACTCAGTTGGCAAACAGAAAGGGAGTCACAAGGATGACTACTTCTCGCGATCGGTTCGTCGATACGCTTGACTTCAGGCCTCCCGGCAGGCCCTGGGTGCGATGGGGGGCATTTCTTTGGGACGAAACGGTCGAGCGTTGGCGGCAGGAGGGCTGGGACGGCAGCCCGCTGGACGACTACTTCGAACTTGACCGGCTTGTGCGGGTCGATCCGTGGTACGGCCCTGTCCCGGAGTTTGCGCACGAGGTAATCTCGGAGGACCGCGATACCGTCACCTACGTGAATCATGAAGGCATCGTGATGCGTGAGTTCAAGAAGAACCACGACATGAGCATGCCTCAGTTCATCAAGTTTCCCGTGGAGAGCGAAGCGGAGTTCGAACGGTTCGCTGCGGAACGTCTGGCTCTGCATGCGGAGCAGCGTTTGTCCGCCAAGTGGAAACAGCAGGTTGCCGCCGGACGGGTCCAAGTGGGCGTCGGGCGAGGCGAACTGGCCGAAGCCGACACGGCGGCTGCGAGTAGGGGCAAGGATGCGGCAGAGGTCTGGCCTCGCAAGTGCTGGGCCGATCGATGGGGCGGCTTCTTTGGGGCCCTGCGCAACATGTTGGGAGTGCAGAATCTCTGTGTGGCCTTCTACGATCAGCCCCGCCTCGTCGAACGGATGATGGAGGAGCGAGCCGACCGCATCATCGAGATCACCGGCGAAGTGCTAAAGCACACGACCTTCGACACGTTCTGGTTTTGGGAGGACATGGCTTACAAGGCGGGACCCCTGGTCGGGCCGGAACTGTTCGGAAAGTTCGCCATGCGTCACTATCGGCGCGTGTGTGATTGGCTTCGCTCCCAAGGCATCCGGCACATCGGCCTCGACAGCGACGGCAACATCGAAGCCCTGATCCCCCTCTGGCTCGAGGCGGGAATCACTCATCTATGGCCCTTCGAGGTCCAATCCGGTATGGACGTGGTCAAGGTTCGCCGCCAGTACGGGAAGCAATTGGGGATGGTCGGCGGGCTGGACAAGCGGGTGCTCGTGCATGGCGGTGAGACCATGCGCTGCGAGGTGGACCGGGTAATCCCGCTGGTGGAGGAAGGGGGATATATTCCCGAGCTCGATCACAGTGTGCCCCCCGACGTCTCGTGGGCCAACTTCTGTGAGTACATCGAGTACCTGAAACATCGGCTCGAGCGAGGGTAGAAACAGCGACTCTCTTCACGCGAGCCGATACCGCAACACGGGACACGCCTCCTCCATCACGTCCTCGAGATTGTCGATCACGATCCTGCCCCGCTGTTCGAGATGTTCCACTCGGGCGCCCACATCGGTCAGGGCCAACAGGGCGGGGTAGCCCTGTTGCCGGCAGTACATCCGCTCACTGATTTCCTCCACGGTCATCGGATGAGGAGAAGTGTGGAGGATGTCGATGAGCCGGTCGAGCCGGCGGGAGTGGGCGGAGCGGATTTGCTCCAGGCGTTCGTCGAGATCGTGAATCACGGGCTCGTGGCCGCTGAGGAGCAATTCGTAGGGCCCGTTTTGTGCGATCTTCTGGACGGAATCGAGGTAGTGGCCCAGCCCCGTCCAGGCCGCCACGCTTTCCGGCCAGAGTTGCGAGACGGTTCGGGAGAGGATGTGGTCGCCCGCAATGAGGATGTTGCCCACGACCAGGCACACGTGTCCCGGACTGTGGCCCGGCGTGTGGATCACGCGGATGCCGTCGAGTGTTTCGCCGTCGGCCAGCTCGTGGGCAACGGGCACGCTTTCGACCAGCCCCTTGAAGTAGCCGAACTCGTCCAGGATCCCGCCCCGGCGATGCATTTCAACTCCGGCTTGCCGCAGGAATCGGTCGAAAGCATGGCGGCCTCGCACGGCCCGCTCGTCGTAGGCACTCACCGCCCGCTGGTCAAGTTCATGAACGGCCACTTCGGCGCCCGTGCGCCGCACGATCTCCGGGAGACCTCCAAAATGGTCGATGTGGGCGTGAGTCAGCACAACCCGCCCCAGGTCTGCCAGTTCGAAGGTCTCTCCAAATTCGGTTCGGACCTGCTCGATCCCCTCGAGCAACTGTCTGGTGCATTTCTCGGTGCCGCTTCCTGCGTCGACGAGGGTAGGCACATCGAGTCCGAGCAGGAGATAGACGCGCCCGGAAAGCTTGGGGAAGACGTCGCAGGGAATGCGGTAGATACGGACGTCCGTGTTGGTGACAAACTGTTTAACGGGGGGGAGAAGGGGCATGTCGTGGGTGGCAAGAAAAACAGGGCGGAATGAACAGAATAGATATTTGTCGTTGCGGAACGCCTACTTCATGTGTATCCGCCATCGGCCCAGGTGACAAGCGGAGGGCCTTGTACTGACAGCCGATTCCGGAGCGAGGAGAGCCCTTGTTTGGCTGTCCTTCAGCCTTCGGTCTTCAGCCTTCCGCCTTGCCTCGCTTGATGGGGTGGTCCCGCTTCGCTAGACTGAGTTCACCTGTCAGCAGCCGGCCCAATACTGCCGGGCTTCCCCTACCGCGCAAGAAGGTTTAATACATGGGCAATGTGATCCTCGCACTCGATCAGGGCACAACCTCCAGTCGGGCCATCGTTTTCGCCCACGACGGCACCATCCGAGCGAGCGCCCATCGGGAGATCAGCCAGATTCTCCCGGAACCCGGCTTTGTGGAGCATGATCCCATTGAGATCTGGGAGTCGCAGATCGCCGTCGCCCGACAGGCCCTCGAGCGTGCGGGAGTTGGGGCCGATGACGTTGCCGCCATCGGGATCACCAACCAGCGTGAGACGGCGATTCTCTGGGATCGGAGGACAGGGCAGCCGGTTGCCCACGCCGTCGTGTGGCAGAGCCGGGCCAGTCAGTCGGTTTGCGAGCGTCTGAAAGAAGAGGGACACGAACAAGTCATTCGAGACAAGACCGGCCTGTTGATCGACCCGTATTTCTCGGGAACGAAAATCACCTACCTCTTCGAGAAGCATCCGGAACTCGCCCAGCGAGCCCGGAAGGGCGAAATCCTCTTCGGCACGGTCGACTCCTGGCTCGTGTGGAAACTCACCGGTGGGCGTCTGCACATCACCGACCCGAGCAATGCATGCCGGACCCTGCTGTTCAATATTCATACCATGGACTGGGACGACGAGTTGCTCGGCATCCTTGGCGTGCCCCGAGCCATGCTGCCGGAGGTTCGGCCTTCCAGCGAGGTTTACGGGGAATCGGACGCCGAGTGGCTCGGACGCAAGATTCCCATCGCCGGTCTGGCCGGCGATCAACAGGCGGCCACTTTCGGCCAAGCCTGCTTTGAGCCCGGCAGCGCCAAGAACACCTACGGAACCGGCTGCTTTCTTCTGCTCAATACGGGAGACCGTCCCGTGCGTTCGGAAAACAACCTGCTCACCACGGTCGGTTGGCAGATTGGCGAGAAGGTCACCTACTGTCTCGAAGGTTCCGTGTTCATTGCCGGGGCCGTGGTTCAGTGGCTGCGGGATGGGTTGGGGATCATCTCCTCCTCGACTGATGTGGAACGACTTGCGGCGACGGTTCCGGATTCAGGAGGCGTGTACTTCGTCCCGGCCCTGGTCGGACTCGGTGCGCCCCATTGGGATTCGGATGCGAGGGGCACGATTATCGGAATCACCCGCGGCACGACCGCCGCGCACATCGCCCGGGCAGCCGTGGAATCGATGGCCTATCAGACGGTCGACCTGGTTTCCGCCATGCAGCGGGATGCCGGGATCGAGCTGCACAATCTCAAGGTCGACGGAGGCGCGTCGGTCAACAACCAGTTGATGCAGGCCCAGGCCGACCTGCTGGGAGTGAACGTTCGCCGCCCCGTGGTGGCGGAAACCACTGCCCTCGGGGCCGCCTACCTGGCCGGTCTGGCGGTGGGCTACTGGAAGGACACCAAGGACGTGGCCCGCAACTGGGCCCTCGACAGCGAATTCAAACCGCGCATTTCCGCCGAGAATCGCGTCGCTCTTTGCAACCGTTGGCATGAAGCAGTTCGCCGGAGTCTCGGCTGGACGAGCCAGTAGTAATCTCGATGTGACGAGAACCGGTAAGCTATTCTTCGGTCCCTGGCTGCTGTTTTTCAGCGGACTCGATCAGCTTGACGGAGGCGGAGTTGACGCAGAAGCGCAGCCCGGTTGGGGCCGGGCCGTCCTGGAACACGTGTCCCAGGTGGGCGCCGCAGTTGCTGCACATGATTTCCGTCCGCCGGTATCCGAGCGAGTCGTCGGGCTGGGTGGTGATGGCCCCTTCAACAGCCTGGAAGAAGCTGGGCCAGCCGCAGCCTGATTCAAACTTGGCGTCTGAAATGAACAGGTCCCGACCGCAGCACACGCATTGGTAGGTGCCTGGCGTTTTCGTGTTCCAGTAGGCGCCGGTGAAAGCTCGTTCCGTGCCCTTGAGCCGCGTGATCTTGAATTGCTCCGGCGTGAGCAGGGCCTGCCACTCGGCGTCCGTTTTCTGCACGGGAAATTCCTTGGATTCGTTCGCGGGTTCTTCCATCTTCGGTTTCTCAGCATCGGGGACGGGAGCGGGCAAGGCGAAGGTGGAAGCCGGGGAGGCAACAGGTCCGGCCGTGCTCGCGGGAGAACCAAGGAGATCCTTGCGAGAAGGCTCGGAAGGCGTGCAGCCCGACAATGCCACAGCCGCACAGCAAACCACCTCGATCGAAACAACCCTCGCCCAACACATGGCAACCTCACTTTCCGCAATCCACCAAGATTCAGCATTCCCTGTAGGTCCCGGGCGCCGCACGGGACCCGGAATAACGATCTCGTCTGGCCATTATCAAACATCCCGCATGCCGGAATTCTAGGGAGCATGGCCTTTCTAGACAACTTCGCGCCCCCTCAGTAGCGATCTCTCGTTTGATCGCTACCCCTCCGCCAACCGTCCGGCGGGTGTCTCCGCGGCAAGCTGCCCGATCATGTCTCGAGTGGCGGCCTCAACGGCCTCCTGCCAGCGGGACTCGCCAAACTTCTCGGCGTAGGGCTCGCGCCCGTAGGCGAACAAGATGCCTCGCGAATTGTTCACGATTGCCCCAAGCCCCGTTTCGTCGAAGGCAGGAGCCACGTCGGCGGCCGTGCCCCCCTGGCTGCCGAAGCCGGGAACGAGAAACCACGTTTGCGGCATAGACGAGCGCAGATCGGCCAGTTGGGCCGGCCACGTAGCGCCTACCACTGCTCCAACCGCTCCGTAGCCGCATTCGCCAAGCGACTCTTTGGCCAATTGGTTGACGAAGGTCCCCACGTGTTCAAAGAGTTGCTTCCCGTCGGCCTTCAGGTCCTGGAGCATGGCCCCGCCGGGGTTCGAGGTTTTAACAAGAACATAGATCCCCGCATCCCGCTTGACCGCCACGTCCACGAACGGCCGCAAGCTGTCATCGCCCAGGTAGGGGCTGACCGTCAGGGCATCGGCGCCCCAGGGGCTTTGTTCTCCGGGGCCGAGGATCCCTTCCGCGTAGGCAACGGCCGTGGAGCCGATATCGTTTCGCTTTCCATCGAGAATGACAAGCAGGCCTTTTTCGCTCGCGTAGCGGATGACCCGCCCGAGTGCGACCATACCGCCAGGGCCCAGTTGTTCGAAGAAGGCCGCCTGGGGTTTGACGGCCGGGACGAGCGGCGCCACGACATCGATCACGCCGCGACAGAACGCTTCGTAGGCAGCCGCCTTTTCCCCCGGCGTATCACGGCCTGTCGAGGCCACCAGGGCCGCGGGTAGGGAATCGAGTCGGGGATCGAGGCCGACGAGCACCGGGGTTCCGCAACGTTTTACGGCCGCACTGAGTCGGTCTGCGTAGTTCATGACATCTCTCTTGAAAACACTGACAATGGGGATTATCGCCGCATACAGCAGCTCTTGTATTTCTTTCCCGAACCGCAGGGGCAAGGATCGTTGCGTCGCAAGGGGCGTCCCTTCGCTTCGGCTTCCTGCATGGCTCGCTGCTCTTCCGCCCGGAGCCGTCGCATGATCCCGGCGGCCGGACGCCCCGCCTTCAATTCGACCGCCATGAACTGCATGCACGGGTCGATGTGCTCGAAGAACATCTTGAACCCGGCACACAGATAATTCAAACCGAGCTGGCCATCGGGTGTGTGCAGGATCCGATCCTTGGGACAGGCGCCGTTGCATGCAAAGCGGACGCTGCACGTGCGGCAGAAGTCGGGCAACCGCTCGGACTTGTCCCGGCCGAACTGTTCCTGCCGCGGCGAATTGGCCAATTCCCGAATGGGTGTTTCG
The DNA here is from genome assembly GCA_963674575.2 of Thermoguttaceae bacterium. GTDB lineage: Bacteria > Planctomycetota > Planctomycetia > Pirellulales > Thermoguttaceae > JAAYAY01. The sequence goes on along the minus strand of CAXXQT010000002.1, from coordinate 1,035,945 downwards.
TGGATGTTGCCGAGTTTGAATTCGGAAAAGACGTAGTGGTCGCAACTGTAGAGATCGCCGTTGTGCTCGATGGCCGTGGCGCGGCCGCACGTGGGAGCGTACACGCAGAGCGTGGCGCCCGCCCCGGCCCAGGCCGCCAGGGCCTGGTCGAAATCGCGCACAAAAACTCGGCCTACATCGCGATGGACCCATTCTTCAAACACGGCAACCAGGAACCGGCCAAACTGATCCGGCAGGACGCTGCGTTCGGTGACCCGTTCTTCCGGCGGCACATCGCGAGACGGAGCAGGTCCCCACGCGGAAATGCCCGGCCGAGGCTCAACGATCGGAATGAACTGCAGGTATTCGACCCCCGCATCGCGAAGGTAGCGGTAGACTCGCTGAGGATGGGCCCCGTTGTGCCGATTCACGCAGACCAGGGCGTTGAACTCCACCTGGCGCTGACGAAGCAGATTCAGGGCGCCGAGCACCTGGCGATGCGTTCCCGCCCCCTTTCGATCCACGCGGTAGCGATCGTGCAGTTCCGGTGGACCGTCGATCGAGAGGCCGACCAGGAAGTCATGTTCTTTCAGAAACTCGCACCACTCCTCGTCCAGCTTGATGCCGTTCGTCTGGAGCGAGTTTCGAATGCGCATTCCCGCCGGCGCCAACTCCTTCTGCAGTGCAACGGCGCGTCGAAAGAAATCGAGCCCCATCAATGTGGGTTCGCCGCCCTGGAAGGCGAAATCGATCTCGTCGACTCCGTCCGGCTGGGCGTCGACATACTGCCCCACGAACGCCCGGAGCGTTTCGTCCGACATCTTCCACGCCTCGCCATGCGGATAGAGCGATTCCTTCTCCAGGTAGAAGCAGTACCGGCACGCCAGATTGCAGATTGGCCCCGTTGGCTTGGCGAGCACGTGGAGACCTTGCTGAAAAAAATCGGCGTGAGACATCGGGCAGGGGCGGGGTAGGCGTCGTGGCGGGAAAGTAGGAACGCGACTGGCGGGCAGGCCATTTGTTGGAGTCCAGCCTTTGGGCTGTCTTCTGCACGCGAAAGCGTGGACTCCAACACTCCGGCACCCAGAATCCCAAGTTGGACAGGAACTAGAGAGAAAGCACGAACTCGACCAAGTCGGCCAAGTCGCGGTCGCTCAGGCTCTCGCCTTTCAAGCCCATCAGGCCGTGCTTTCCTTCCGTCAGCAGTTCCTCGATCATAACATATCGCCCGTCGTGAAGATACGGCGCCGTCCTCCAAACCTCGACGAGGGTGGGCGTGTCGTATCGCTCGCGGTAGTCATAGCGGGCACGAGTACCGACATTGTGGAGCCTCCGGTCCGTGTAATACGGCGCCGGGTGGCAGTGATGGCAGCCGACCCGATTGAACACGGCCTGGCCTCGGGTTGCCGACTCGCTCAGGGCCCCATCGACGAGACGGGGACTGGGCACAGCGCGGAGCGCTTTCAGGTAAGCATCGATGGCGACCGCCTCGTCCTCCGGACGATCGGAGAACAGGATATGTTCGATCCCCGATCGAACAGCGATCTCCGCAGTGGGCCGGACCCCGGTTGCCATCGAAGGCGCGGTGACGTGTGAAAGAAGCATGCTCTTCGTGTTCTTGGGATTGCCCTGGTCGTCGTTCATGAGGTCCCAGTTGAGGCCGTCCACGCGGCCGTCGGGATGGCAGCTTGCACAACTCTGCCAGTGCTGGGAGCAGATGGTCGCGTCGTGGAACAGAAGCTCTCCTTTGCGTTCGAGGCTGAGTTCCGGAGCGGGCCCCAGGGCGATTGTCTCAATCGGATAGACGTCGTAGGCGGCCTGCCCCATGGAATAGTAGCCGGAGGAATAGCCGCTCGAAGAGCCGCCGTTCGAACTGCCAACGGCGAAGTAATCAACGGCCGACGCCGAATCCAGCGGTTCCGAGTCCAGGTCGAGGGCGGCGATCGAATCGCTGAAATACTGGGCGGCGAAAACCGTGTTGCCTACGGCCGCCAGGCCCCGTGGCCCCTTGCCGGGAAGGGAAACCCGCTTCCACAGACTCTCCCCGAGGCTCAGATAGATCGGCCACACCGCCATCATGGGCTGCATGGTCCGCTTGGCGAAGTCGCCCAGAAGTTCCTCCTCGGAGATCACGCACAACTGGTGCGCTCCCGCAATCGAAACACAAACCTTCCGCCCGTCGCCCGAGTAGCAGAGGTCCCACGGATTCCCCACGCCCAGATCGTAGTAATCCATGCCAATCGTACTGACCAGTTCCCGCCGGGCAAGATCGATGACGCTTACCACGTTCACATTGATCCAGCCCGTGTTGACCTGAAAGGGAACCATGTCGAAATTCCCCATCAGATGCGTCACCAGGGCGTGCCGTCCGTCTGGCGACACGCACACGTCGCGCAAACCGTGCGAGCCCCGTCGCAACGGGACGGCGCAGGTGGCAAGCGATTCGGTATCCACCAGGGTAACCACCGCATTAATATCGCCCTCGAAACTCCGGTCCGCGCGCGTGTTGGGCAGGTGATTCGCAACGACGAGCAACTGCCCGTCCGGCGTCAGGTCGGCCGAGATCGGCTCGCGAACGGCGGGAACTCTCGCCACTTCCTCGCCCGTTTCCATGGCATACACGGATAGGTCGTTGTCGAAACGGTTGCACACGTAGAGCCGGCTTCCGTCGGGCGACAAGACCGGATGCACCGGGCCGTGACCGGCGGGGAGGCTTCGCAGCCGCTCGCCGGATTTCGCATCCAACTCCGTGATCGAACGTTCGGGCCCCTCGCAGGTCACCAGCAGGCGTCCGCCGTCCGTGGTCACGGCCAGACCGGTCGGCCTGCCCGGAACGTCCACGCGACGCACGACCTTTCCGCCGGTCGTGTCGACCCACATCACCTGCTGTGCATCGGCACAGACAACATAGAGCGTGGCTCCGTCCGGAGCGGCAGCCAAGACACTCGGCCCGATGTAATCGTCCGCTGCTTCCATGGTCCCCGATAGGGCAAGGCAAGCGGTGGCCAGGCAGAATCCCAAAGTCGACGTAGGGGTCATGAGATCTCCGTGCGACGTTCATAGCCACTGCCTTCGTCGGAAGGCGGCGCAACCATCGGGAGAGTGACCCGCACTGTCGTCCCCTCCCCCGGGGAACTGAGAACCTCGGCCGTCCCGCCCAGCAGTCGGGCTCGCTCCCGTATGCCCCGCAATCCGAAACATGCTTCCCGAACCTTGCCGGGGTCGAAGCCCGTGCCCCAGTCGCGCACGTCGACGGAGACGCAATCATCTTCCAATCGCAACTCGACCAGTGCCTTCCGGCTGCTGCTGTGACGTCGGATGTTGGTGAGCGTTTCCTGGACGATGCGAAACACGGCGTTTTCCAAGGGCGACGCCATCCGGCGCGCCCGGCCCCGGGAAACAAAATCGATCGCCAGTTGATCCTCGCAGTGATTCAACCCCACCAGATGCTCGACAGCCGGCACGATCCCGAACTGGTCGAGCACCGGCGGGCGAAGGCCGCCCACGAGTCGGCGCGACTCGGCAACGCTCTCGCGAAGCAGATCGAGCGACTGTTCCAGCGGAGCGATCGCCTTGTCCGGCGCCGACGAGGCCAGACGCATGGCCGCTTCCAGCGACATCATGGCCCCGGTCAACTGTTGTGCAAAACCATCGTGCAGTTCGAAGGCGAGAACCTTGCGATCGTGCTCATGCAACTCGATCAACTGGCGCAGGAGGTCCTGCTCTTCACGCAAGGCGTCGTTCGCCCGCTTCTCTTCCGTAACATCCGTGCAGATGATCATGACGTAGGTTGCTGCCGATTTCTCCTTGAGCGGCACCAATCGGCAACTCCACCAGAGCCCGGACTTGCCCTGGGCTTCCACGTACTGCACCTGGCCTGTCGCCAAGGTCTCGGCAAAGGCACGGCGGCATTGGTCTTGCGAGTCCTCCGTCAAGAAGCTGAACCCGTCCTGCCCAATCAGTTGCTTCGGGTCGCGCCCGGCAGCGCCCCGGTTCATGTAACGAATCTCGGCGTTTTCGTCCGTCAGGAGCACGACATCCGGCATGTTCTCAATCAGCCGGCGCAACCGATGCTCCGAATCGAGCAGCGCCTCCTCAACCTGCTTGCGTTTCGTCACGTCCCGTGTCACCACCAGGGTACCCGTGACGCGTCCCTCCTTGTCCCAGAGCAGCCCCCCTGTCAGCTCTCCCCATCGTGTTGATCCCCCCTTCGTTCGATACTCCAACTCGAGCGTGACGGGACCGGACCTCGCATCCGTCCCTTCGCGGAACCCGGCCATGACGTAGTCAATCAGAGATTGGTAGGACCGCTCCGTCAAAGTCTCCCGAATGGAAAGAGAGAGAGCCTCTTCCACGGAATAGCCGAGCATCCGCGTGACCGATGGGCTGACATAGGTTGCCTTGAGATTCTCCAGGATTCCGGCGGCGAAATTCTCTGCGGCCGTGGAATCGCGCCGCTCCCCCGGATACATAGGCTCGGGAAGGCGACGGGTCCAGATCACATCGCTCACGTTTTCGGCAATCAAGCGATAACGTTCTTCGCTTCGGCGAAGTCGTTCGGCCTCCCGCCGGCGGTCCGTGATATCCGTCACGAGGCCCAGCGTTCCCTGGAACTCACCCGTGTCGTTCGTCAGGGGCGCCGCCGAAACGCTCAAGATGCGAGTGTCCCCTCCCTTGCTGAACAGGCGTATTTCGTATCGGCTTGCCACTCCCGAGCGGCGCTGAACCGTCTGGTCCTGGAGCTTCTCAAATTCCGCCGGTTCCGTCAGATCGCCGAGGTTCCGCCCCAACAACTCCTCTCGCTCATAGCCCAGGAGGGCGGCAAACGCGGGGTTCACAAACGTCAAGTTCTCTTCGGGATCGCAGATGGCAATGCCCTCGCGAGCCGTTTCCACGAGCGTCCGATATCGTATCTCACTCGTTGCCAGCGCCGATTCGACCTCAAGCTGCTTGGTCACGTCCGTCGTCGTGAGGATCATTCCTCCAATTAAGGGATCCTCGAGACAGTTTCGAAGACTCGCTTCCACGACCTGATGCGCCCCGTCAGATCGACGCCAGCGAAGTTGAGTTTGCGCCGTCTCGCCGGGGAAGGATGAAACCTCCTCGAAGAGGCGACAAGCCAACCGGCGATCCTCGGGGATGACCAGGTCCGATACCCGCTTCCCAATCAGGTCCCCCGCACGAAGTTCGGAGAAATCCGACACGTTCGGGCTCACATACAGAATCGTGCCTTCCTGGTCGGTCACGGCGTAAACGGTCGAGCCCAGCGAAATCAACGTTTCGAACCAGCGATCGCGTCGCAGGGCACGCCGCAAATGGTGCTCCGCAATGGACGTTCTCAAGGCGATGGCAGCGGAATCGAGCGAGGCAGGCAAGACATCGTCGGCCCCTGCTGTCAACAAATCCCGCGGATCCTGTCCGTCTTCCTCTTCCAACGCGAGAAGGAAGCAACCTCCCTTTTCTCCTGGTCGCTGCAATTTCTGGCTCAACGGCAACCCTTCGCGTCGAACAACCTCCGCCGCCACAAATACGAGGTGATGCCCTTCGCTTCGTCGAGCGGCAATCAGTTCCGACACGGTATCAACCACCGTTACGCGGTGCCCCTGCTCGGCCAGGGCTGCCTGGATGAGGCGCCGCCGCTGCTCCGAGGGTTCGAGAACGATTGCCTTCATGCCTGGTGCCTGCTGCGTTGTTTCGCTCCTGGCTCACAAAACCACAGTATGAGACCGCGTCGCAATGTCGTCTTTCCGCCGAGGCTCCCGAGAAGCAACAACAGGATACGGCAGCAAGACAGCGCCGCCACGAAAAGATCCATGCTCTCCCCGGACAATCGCGTGCCCTGTTGCATTCGGCACGCCTGTTCAGTCTAGCCCAAGCGGCGATCCGGCAACACCAGACCGGGCGGGCCAAAAAGTCAATCACTCCGCGAACCTTGTGAACATCCCCTTTTGAGAGCCGTGTCTCTCCCGTCCGCTGTCGTATTTCGAGCTATCCTTGATAGGCCGAGGATGGATGCTTGATGGACAGCGAAGCCCATCACCTGACGGAGGGGCTAGCCTGGAAAAGGCGCCCAAACCAAGTCCTCAACGCCTTGCCATCATGGCAAGTCCTTAGTTTTCAACAAGTTGCAACGACCTCCCTGCGGCCTCGTGGAGGCGATCCGCTGTGCCCTTTGAACGGAACACAAGCTTCTGAGCTGGAACCAGGAGTTGCACGCGATGACAACACAGAACGGTCTGTTCTCAACGGCGGTGGAGATCATGTCCACGCCCGTTGTTACGGTTGGGCCCGACACCACGATTGACCAGGCTGTGGCGATCCTCGAAGAACGTCGCGTCAGCGGCCTGCCAGTCGTCGACGACGAGCAGCGATTGCTCGGGATGCTCACCGAGTTCGATCTACTCCGCGCGATCCGCAATTTGCGTCTTCAGGGACGTGTCCGCGAGTTTATGGCGACTGATATTGCCGCCGTGGACGCAGAATGTTCCCTCGCCGATCTGATCGACCTCATGCTGGAGAAACGGATGCGACGGGTTCCCGTGTTGCAGGGCGGCCGCGTCGTGGGCGTGATCAGCCGGCGAGATCTCGTGTTCGTCGGGAATATCCGCCAGCAACTCCTCGCCGAGTTACCCGAGGCCCCGATTCTGAACGCTCGGGATAGGTAATCAGGCTTCCCCGGAAGGGAGGCCGCTCGGAATTTCTGCCAGGGGGCGGAACAAGTCTCCTTTACGGCAGACCCCTGATCGAGCGTATTTACTTCCCCAAAGGCAAGTCGTATCCTGACGTTTGGACAGACAGGCGAGGGAGTTGATTCTCCGCGTCAAGCTGGATGAGAGACCTACGAAGGTGGCAGCGGTGCCGACTTTTCAGGAAAGAGAAAGAGTCGCATTCCCTTGTTGCCAGGTGGGAGGCCCCCTTGGCTCAACAGGCCACCAAAACTGTTTACGACCAACCAATTGAACTAAAGGAGGTGCGACATGAAGAGGTTTGGTGCCCTGATCGTCCTACTAGGGGTTGTGTTCCTGGTGGCAGGTTGCCCGGCGGAACCCGCTCCCAAGGAGTCCGGTCCCGTGGTGGATCCCACCCCACCCCCGGCCGACGCGCCAGAGGCCACACCTTCGACCGAGACAGCGGAAGAGGTTGCCCCTGCCGCGAAAGAAAGCGAAAAACTCCCGCCGCTTCCCAAGGAGTCCGAGGAGAAGGCCCCTGACGTAATCCAAATTGCCCCGCCGGAAAACTCCGTGGAGAAGCCGGCCGAAACACCCGCCCCAGCTGCCGAAAAACCGGCTGAAACACCGGCCGCCCCTGCGGCAGAAAAACCGGCCGACAAGCCAGCTGAAACACCGGCCGCCCCGGCTGCGGAAAAACCCGCGGACAAGCCGGCCGAAACACCCGCCCCGGCTGCCGAAAAACCGGCTGAAACACCCGACGCCCCTGCGGCAGAAAAACCGGCCGACAAGCCAGCTGAAACACCGGCCGCCCCGGCTGCGGAAAAACCCGCGGACAAGCCGGCCGAAGCGCCCGCCGCAGAGAAGCCGACTGAGACGCCTGCCGCCCCAGCCGCAGAGAAACCGGCGGACAAACCGGCCGAATAGGCCCTTCGATCTGAACCGAGCGTCCCGGGCAGAACACAAAGCACCTGCCTGGCTCATCGGTCCTGACGTCCCACAGAAAACGGGAGGCTGCCCTTCAAGGCAGCCTCCCGTTTGTGTTTGCTGAGCCGTCGTGACTGACTTAGCTGCCTGCGTTCGGAACTGGGACAACGCCATAACTCCCGGCAGTCCGGTCTCTTCGCCGAGCAATCAAGAGCCAGGGACCAGTCAAGTGGGGCTCACCAGCCTCCAGGGGGGCTTTCCTGAAAGAGCAAGCTCGCCTTTCCCACCCTGGAGTGAATCGGTCTTTCGTGGTGTCGAAAGTGTCGCAGGAATGTCCTTCAGAAATCCCATTCGGACTCCCCCCTGATTTCAGGGATGATGTAGGCGAAGAGGGGGCCGGACGTTGACTGCTGAGATTCGGTTGCATTAATAGCCTCAAGCAGGCTGCCAAAGTAAACGGGGCTTGCTGACTATCAGGTCAATTGCCCGCCACGAGATTGGCGGAGACAAACAAACGATGTCACCGTTGTTCGCAGGAGGAGTGTCGGTATGAGCGTTTTGGTTGCGAAAGAGGCTCCGGATTTCAAGGCCCAGGCCGTAATGCCGAATGGGGCGTTTCAGGAAGTATCTCTCTCGGATTACCGCGGCAAGCACGTGGTGCTGTTTTTCTACCCCCTCGACTTCACGTTCGTTTGCCCCACTGAAATCATCGCGTTTTCCGAGGCAGTTGACGAATTCGAGAAGCTTGGTGTCCAGATCCTTGGCTGCTCGGTCGACAGTCACTACACGCACCTTGCCTGGCGGAACACGCCCCGCAAGGAAGGCGGCATCGGCGAAATCAAGTATCCCCTCGTCGCCGATTTGGACAAGAAGATCGCAGAGGCCTACGACGTCCTTCTCCCCGGCGGCGTCGCCCTTCGCGGGTTGTTCCTGATCGACAAGGACGGCGTCGTCCAGCACCAGGTGGTGAACAACCTGCCGCTGGGACGAAGTGTGGCCGAGGCCCTTCGTATGGTCAAGGCACTGGAGTTCTTCGAGAAGAACGGCGAAGTCTGCCCGGCCAACTGGGACGAAGGCAAGGCCTCCATGAAGGCCGACCCGACGGGCAGCAAAGAGTTCTTCTCCAAGGAGTATTCATGATCGCGGCTCGTTGCCGCCTGAGGTGACCGGCGGACTTTCGATTCCAGTCGGGAGCCCTGAAATCGTGTCGCAAGCCGGGCCCGGCAGCTCCCTCCCGAGTTGCAGGGGCAGCCCGGCTTGCATGTGCTTCTTGGTTCCGGGACTCCCTTCCCCATTCCCCTCGCCTATGCTACACTGGGACCAATCGTGCGGGTCCCCTGGTCCCCACACGCGCCCGTGGCGCAATTGGATAGCGCATCGGTCTTCGGAAATTTTTCTGGCGATTCTCGCCAACCCGCAAAAACGCGGACAAACCCCGTAAAAACAAGGGTTTGCAGCACTTTGCAGACCACCCCGAAAACGTCGTCTTACGGCGCTTTTTGGTGCCTTGCGGGCGTAAATACGCCCGTGTCCTAGCGCAACGGTTCTTGCCTTACGCCCGTAACCGAGGCGCTAGCCCCCATGGGACAAAATTCCCCGCTACGTTGCGCCAGGCGTCCGTACAGGGGCACCGGCTGGCCACCCCTACAACCTTGCCCTACACACACGGGGCTCGCTACGGGCTCGCACGGGCGCACGAAAAACCCCGGCGACCACTGGGGGCTGCCGGGGCTCGGGGCAGGAAGTGGCTTGTTTCTTATGCCGCTCGCTTGCGTCGTCGGGCTGCTACTAGGCCCATGACCCCCAGACCGCACCAGAGCACAAGGGAAGTGGGCTCGGGTACAGCCTCGCCAGATATTTGGATGCTCAGCGAATTCACGTGGTATCGCTCCTCGGCATCGTGCGCGATAAAAGTGAAGTTGAACGGCTGGCTGCGGTCAATAGCCTGCCCAAAGGTATGGCTCGCCGAACCGCCCAGAAACGACGCCGACACCTCTGTCGAATTGGGGAACAATGTGATCGTACCAAACACGTCAAAGGATTCGCCAATCGCGGGATAACCAACGCCTGTCAGCATGTCCAGACCACCGGTCATAACGCCATGATCGCCAGCGTCGGCGTAAGTGCGGCCAACTATCGTGCCTCCGAAGTTGTCTGCCGCCAAGTATCCAATAAGTACGTCACCATCGCCCACCATTGCACCGGGATCGTAATCACGCGGGACTGTTGGCCACGCCGATTCTGTAGCTGTAAGGTTCATGGAAATATCGACAACGACCGGATTGTACGCGCTCAAAGTGTCCCCTGGCAGCAGCGACAACACAAAAAGCTTCTCGGCAAATTCCGACCCTGTGTCGAACAGCAACGAGGAACCGCTAACCGATGGCGTGCGAGTCAGAAACGAAACACGGGCATCGCTGTAGAGATCAGCGCCGGTAAACGACTCCGAGAAAATGACTTCGGCCTGCCCTATGCTGGGGCTCGCCATCATCACTACCACCGCAACGGCCAACATCGATCTAATCATCTTGCTGTCCCTCCACGCATAAGTGTGGTCTATCGCACCACTGGAACACCCCCGCTGCGCAATGTCAACCTTGTCCCTGCAAAACGGGGGGGTTCCACCAAGAAGGCAATCGGCAAAACAGCCCCCGGCCAAGCAACAAACACGGGGGCCGCGCCCACCGAACATCGGCAGGCATAGAAGAAAAGGTGCCTCCGATGTCCAACTCACCGGAGGCACCGAGCGGCGTCCTTGCCTGACCGAGTATCAAAAGGGGGCAGCCAGTTGGGCAGTGAGGAAACCCAACCGGCTGGGCAACGGTCGCTCCAGGCCGTTGCACACGCTGAGGAGCGATGCGTCCCCCCGTTGCGCCTAGGTTATTTTACACGCAGTAACAGTTTTGCCCCTGCCGCTGCTGTGAGGCGTGGGACAGGCAACGTTGAACACGACACTCGAACCAACAATGGCATCAGTTAGGGTCTCACACCCCCACAGTTCGGACACATCAAGCGGGTGCTTCTGCCCATTGCTATCCTGTATAACGGCCTTGTTCGGATTCTTTACGCGGATGATTGTACCGGTCATCTATAAGCTCCTTATACTTCTGGGGGAATCAAAAGGTCAGCGTCATCCTGGTTCTGGGTAGTGGTGTTATCCGCCTTCTGCGCGAACGCACTGTTAGCAACCCAGTCAATGTCCAGCTCTTCCAACCGGTCGCTGCGGTCGATATTCTGGACATCCTCATACTGTTGGAACATCAGGCTGTCGGGCTTGCGGCAAGTGCAGCGACCGGCAGGCTGGCCGCACTGCGAGCAAGTCGCTTGGTTCAAAACAAGATCAACCATCACGGATTCTCCTTATGGGAGGTTATTGCCCTGGGGGTGTGTTGTTATTCTGGATCAACCAAGCCGCCGTTGCTTTTCAATCCGTTCCTTCAGAGCTTCCTTAACCGTCTGTTCAAACTCCTCATCGCCCTCGGCTTCGGCAACATAATCATGCTGCGTTATATCGCCAAGCTTTCGCAGTAGCTCGAAGGCTTTGCTGCGGCGTTCGGCGTACGATTGCTCCTGCTTCTCCTTTTTCGTTGGCCCGTGCAAGGTGTGCCAAGTCTCGTAGGCTGCATCGCGTTCGGCTTCAATGTTCGCAACAGTCTGCTTCAACTCAGCAAGCGCTGTCAGTTGGTCTTCAGAAGGCGGGTTAGCACTGTTCATCCTGAACCATTCGACCTGTTGCCTGAAGTTGGCGGCAACCTCTTTGACCTGTCCTTTGCGGTACAGAAGCAGATATTCCAGATACTGAAGCCGCAACTTCGCTGCGACAGTTTCGTGGTTGGGCGGTTCGCTACGTTGCTTGTCGTCCCTGGTGTATCGCGCCCCATCAGGGCATAAGTACCAATTGCTGTATTCGCCAGTGCCGAAGTCAGCCTCACCACCGTGGCCTAGGGGGACCATGTTCATTCCGGGGCGCTCGGGGGTGCAGCCATGGCGGGATTTGAACTCTGGGAGGCTTTCGATTGTGATTGTTTCTGGCATGGGTGTTTTCCTATCTTCTATGGAATTGCTGGAACAAGGGATCGTTACGCATCAAATCGTTCATCGCTCGGAACATGTTTTCTCTGCCACCGCTCTCGCAGGTGCCGTAGCCTGCAAGCTCATGGGCGGTCGCTTGCTTCTTCTCTAGCCGACTTAGCTCACGTTCAAAGGGTGTCTTGCTGTAGTCTTCATCCAGCGGGCCAGCCACGATGGGCGTCTTCCCAGCAGCCTCCACGGCCAACGGGAGAGCAATGGCAAGAGCGGTTGCAAGGTCGGCGTGGCCATCCTCGTTGCGGGTTGCGCTTAGGCGGTAGCCATAGGATTTTTCTTCGATCTGCAAACGGTTCAGGTCTGCAATTAGGCGGGGATGGTCATAGAGTTGGATGCGCCTGGATCGGAAAACATCCAACAGGGTGTTTGCCATTAGGTTGAGATTGGCCCCCACGAAAGTCATCTCATGCATCGGCACCTTTCGCAGAGCTAGGCGTTGGCTAAGAAGTTCGGCTTGATAAGGATCATAGCCGACCTTGGCAAGACCGTACCGTTGGAAGGCGCTGTAGACGGCTTGCTCCACCTGCATCAGGTCAACCTTGCCTGTACTGGGATTGGGACTCCAGTTCTTCGCGAATGCCAGGGCAAGCTGTTGGGTGCTGCGGTCGCCTTGCAATACGACCAGAGCGCTATGGTCGTGGCGAATGCCAAGGTCTAGACCGGCGACGTAGAACGTGTGCCTTGTCTTCGGCATAGGCTTGTCGGTAATGGCTGCCTTTATGTCCTCTTCGTCGAGTGCATCGCCGAGTTGGGCTACCCACACGCCCCAGAACAGGCGTAGGAATCGTGCCTTGCTGTTTCGGCGTTCGGCTTCCTCCAGTTCCTCTTGGCTTAGCCAAGGTGCTGGTTCACTCAAGGTGTGGTAAAACCAGCGGGTGCCGTGGCCGTCTCTGGCTGTGTTACGCCAACGCTCCTGCCACGTACCTCGGAAGCCGCTGTTGGTTGCGACGATGCGCAGACCACGGGGCTTCTTCGTGGCATTATCGAATAGGTTCGCTGCAAACTCCTCTTGGCTGATGTGGGACAGTTCGTTCAGAAACAGGATGTCAGGTCTTGCACCGTGGGCAGATGCAACATCGGTGGCCAGTATAGTGCATTCGCATTTCGTGGCTTTGCAGACTACGCTCCAGGCTTGCACCTCTACGCGCTGTGCGATTTGGGGGTTCAGGCGTAAAATATCGCGGATTGCTTTGCGTACTTCACCGGCTTGGTCACGGTCTGCTGCGCCTACCTGCATATCCAAAGGGCGCTTGGAGAATGCCAGGGCGTGCAATAACACCACGCTGTTGTCGGTGTCTTTCGATCCGCCTTTGGTGCGCTCGTCCCAGTATTGGTTGCATGGGGGTTGCTCACCACGTTCTACCGCGAGTAGGCTGGGGCCAATCTGGTCGAAGTATTCGCGCTGGTAGTCGGCCCAGACTTGGTCGAACCGGGAGTCACCTTTTGCCGATGGGATACGGAGGTTCGCTGCGAAGTAGGTCAGATCGGTTGCTGCTTTTTGGAGGTTCACGTTGTTATCTCCGGGCACGTATGGCGATTTCCAGTACCCTGCCGTTCACGTTGGTTTCATATATGATTTCTTGATTGGCTCGCAGGTTCGTGGCGGTTACGAACCGTAGCAGCAAGTCGCCAACTTCCTCATGCTGTGGGCTGTTGGGATCGGGGGTAAGCATCAGGGCCAGTAGGTCATCTAGGGTAATCACTTATGGACCCTCCGTACCCTGGGATGGGGCGGTGGTTGATCAGTTGGGCTTTCGACCCATTGGCCTAGTTCGTGCAAGAACGCGGCTGCTTCGATGCACGCCGTTGCTGCTATGGCCTCACTTTCCAGGCGGATCAAGAATCCCTCGTACATGTGTTTGCACCCCCTAAAGTATGCGATCCGCTCTTCAGTCGTCATCTTTGGTTTCCTCCTCTACGGTGGCGTCGAGTATCGCCCACTGGTCGGATAGGACATCACGATTCAGCTCCAACATCTTCAGAGCCTTGTCCCTTTCGGCCGACGCTTTGCTGATCTCACGGGAGAAGGCAAGCGCTTCCGTCGGCTTCATTTCCTCCCATTGCTTGGTAAGCCACCTTTGGGCAAGACATGCGTGCCTTTCCCAGCGGAGAGCCGTCTGTATGCAAGCGGCGTCGGGTATGCTCACCTCGCCTTTGCAGGCCAGTACCGCATCCTCTAGCTGTCGGCGAAAGCCATTCAGGCGGTTCTCGATGTGGCGGGCGTCCCGTGGCAGCGTGCCGGCTCGCAAGCCGTGGCGCATATTCCCGCGACCATTTCGGTTGCCGGGCTGGCCACCCCGGCGCTTTTGTGCCTTATCGGGTTTCTCTTGGGTAGGTTTATCCATGGCCGGGTTTACCGTACTGGTAGGGGGTTGCGGAGGTAGTATTGGGCGTAAAAGGGCGTAAGCCGATATGCCGCGAACATCTAAAAGCCTATATTTCTAGGGTCGGCGGCCTTTAGCGTAACGGTTACTAAAACCGATGCGCCCTAAAATCTGCCGTCGTTTGGCGACGTTTCGGAGCGATTTGGGGTAGGGGTGTTCCCAGGGGCAGATGTATCAGTAATAATTTCGCCATTCCCACCACTCTCCCGACTGCCGTTCCCTCGATCTCGTTGCCCCTCATCTTCCAAATGGAACACGCCATATTCGTCACAACAGCCCTCGGGCCTCACGGTCGTCTCAAAAGGCGGCGGCGCATTATTTGGGTCGTTCAGATGTCGAAAAAGTCGGTTCGCGAGAGTTGGTTGGTTCACATCATTACTCCCAATTCGTCGGCGAGGGCTTCCAGCGCCTCGTCCTCCGTCTCGAAGCCGTCGGGCGAATACTGCGGCCCCGTGTGGTCCGCGATCGACCAACCGAACAGCCCATCACGCCGCGAGAACACCGTCAGCGTCGCGCCCTCGAACTCACGCCACAAATTGCCCTTGCGAGACCGGCCCCAATTCGCCGGATTTAAGAAGTCATCCCACGCGGCAATCCGCGAATCCAACTCAGCCTGTCGTCGGGCGGGTAATTTTGGCATCACTCCTTCCCCTTCCTAGAAAAACTTTTGGCTAATTTGCGACCCGTGCGTTTTTGCGACCCGCCCTCGTCCTCTGTCGGGGTCGCTGGGTCGCACGGGCCGGTAATCTTCCAGATTTTCTCCTTGGCGTTGCCACTGCCGCGATGGCCGTGCTCGACCACGATGCCGATCTGCCGCAGGTTCGGCGCGACGCGCTTCAGGATTGCCGACACGACACGCGGAGCCCTCGGCCACCCGGGCATCCGGCGTTGGTTCTCCCCGCCCTGCCAGAGCAAGGTTTCCAGAAGTTCCGAGGCTGTGGCCTCCACGTCGGGATTGCTTTGTAGGTGGGTAAGAAGGGCGCTCACGAACGGATTCGAGGTCAACGCGATTTCCGTGGCGTTCGCGCGATTCGCCGCATACGCCTCGGCAAACACTCCAGGAGCGAAACCAAACGACTCCTCCGCCGCTTCGGCCCAGCAGTGGAAGTCGGCGAGGCGGGGCAGCTCCGTGTCGGTACGGCGCTCGATGTCGGGCAATCGCCGGATCGCACCAGACACGCCGTCGAGCAAAGCACCCAGGATTTTCGGCTTCACCTTCTCAAACTCCGCCCAAAAAGCCTTCTCCGCGCGGCGCTTCTCGGCCGGTATCGACGGTAGCTCGATAATCAGGCACCGTTCCAGTAAGTCGCTGCGGGTGCCGATCTCTTCGATGCTGGTCAGGATGGCCGGGCGCTGGGCATCGAAAATCTGTTCGTCGTCGTCGCTGTAGAGCGTGCGTGTGGCGAAACCGCCGCCAGTCGCCAGTCGGCAAAGAGCATCAGACAGGTCGGCCTTCACCACGGATAAATTGTCCAGGCAGAGTATCCACGCATTATTCGCGGCGATCACAAGATCGCGAGTGCTCCGAGGTTCCGCCCGAACAGGCGCGGCGTTGGGATCTATAAGCGAACGCACCACGCGGGCGGTCGTAGTCTTGGCAGAACCCTGTTCCCCTAGCAATTTCAAAATCGGGTACGGTCCCATCGGGCGGAGCGCCGCAACCAGCCACGCAACGAGAAGGGGCCACTGCTCTTCGCACATGTTCAGAAATGGGAAGAGCAGGTTCTTCAATTCGGTGCCGGGCGTCTCAACGGGGATCGGCAAAGCGTGCATGGCCTTCGCGCGGCGAAACTTCACGGGCGGATCAGAGACAACTCGCCAACCTTCGGCGTCAATCTCGACGCATCGCCATTCCGGGTCGCACAAGTCCAAATAAAATGTCTCGTCGTGCTTGCCACATCGTCGGAACAGGAAATGCGAAGCGCCGTCGAACACCGCCTTGCCCTCGATCATCGCGCAGATGTCGCCTAGCTCGCCGGAACTCAGTGTCAACCCCGTTGCGTCGTAGTGCTGCTTGGAGACCCAGCGTCGGAACGGGCGCGAGCGTTTGTCGATTTTCCAATTCTCTTTGTGTTCACCCTGGGGCAGAGTAGCGTAGGGGTCATCGCTCTCATCGTGCCATAGATCAATCTCGCGGATCAGGTTTTCCACGAACCCCGTGCCAACACCTTCGCCCGATGCCGCGCTCTTGGCGATCGCGCGGACTTCACTTACCGGCAGTGGCGGATCACAGAGCCGAACGTTCAGGGCGAGCAGCGCGGTGGCGATTCCGGCTTCGTCCAGGCCCATCTTCTTTAGCTGGCACGCGTTCCCGAACAACGTGTTGTTTCGTTTGCCTTCCTTAACCTTCTCGCCATCTTCCGCCGTAGGTTCCGGAGCAGGTGGGGCCTTCAAACGCTCAACGATATTCGCGGGCAACTCGGCTGGTTCCACGTCATTCAGGGAAAGACCTTTTAGCCAATAGCGAGGCTTGCCGGTTTCGTGGTGCTTAGAAGGCGGGACGATTGCACAGGCACCTTTACCGTTACCAATCCGGAACTCGATGCCATCGAGAACGATTTCACATTTCTCGGCGATGCCATCCGGGCGGCGGAATAGGCGGTGCTTACCGCGAGCGCTTTGCCAGGTTGGAGTCGGCGGAATCTCGCCCCCGAACATTTCCTGCAACGCTGCTTCGCCTTCCGGCTTGTCGTACTCGACGTCAATCAATGGGGATTGGTTTAAGACGATGGCGATGCCGAGATTCTTGTTACCGGCGAGGGTCTGCTCAAGTTCCTCGCGCGTTCGCCGCTCGCTTTGCCAGGCTCTCCAAATCGGGCCTTTGCCGTTCGTGGGGACGACCCACAGGTCACGGTCGAGCAAGTCGCGTGCGGTTTCGATTATGGCTGGACGTGGGGATAGTTTGGGACTCATTAGAAATATTGTTTAACCGTGGTCTTGGGTTTTCGACGCCGCGAGCGAGGCGGTGCCGCCTGGTGTGTCCGACGCGAGATAAACGCGTCCAAATCGTCGGGCAGGATTCGCCATCGAGGCCTACCGCCGGGAGCCATGGAAACATCGACAGCCCGTAGCTGGCCCGACTTAATAAGTGTCAGCACACCGTGCTGGCGGATGGCGAGCAACGCCGCGACTTGTTTCACAGAAAAGAAGCTGCGATCAGCCATCAACCACCTCCGCGCGAGCTGGCGGCTCGTAGTTCACGCAGACACCCAACCGCTTCAATTGCTCGCGTGCGTCGGCAGCGCCATCGAAGTCGCCCTTCTCACGGGCGATCTCCAAAACGGCGAACCAATACGTGGGCTCGTTGCGGTGGTCGCGGTTTTGTGCTTTCGTGGCCATTGCCGTATCTCCATGCTTAACTTGCAAGAGATACGGCAATAGGTAACGTGCAGGTAACGCCACAGAGGGTGGCTTAGACTAGCCTGCTAGCACCAGAATTTTTTCGAGGTAACCCGGAAGGTAACCCATGTTACTCGTCGTCCCACGCCTCAAAATTACCATCGGCGTCCTTCGTGCCACGCGGCATTTTGGGCTTTGCCTTGTAGGCGGCAATCGCACTGGCGAGCTTCGGGCAGCGTCCAGGCGCGAGGCTCTTGGGGTTGCATCTTAGGTGCTTAGCAATCTGCACTTTGGACCAGTCTGAGTGCTCGATAAATACCGCGAGGGCTTGGGCATCGAGCGACATTTTCGATTTCGTCTCTGGTGGCTGCGCTCCATTGCCGTGGGGTTCGGTCGCACCACGCAACAGCTTCGCCCGCTCGCGGCGGATGCGCTCCTGCAACTTGGCAACCTGCTCGCCGGTCATCTTCAACGCGACGGCGTCCTCGATTAGTTTCCTCGCGGCCTTGCGTTGCTGCTCGGGATCGTCAATGTCGGCTAACGGCCAGAAAAGCCATTCGAGGGCGAGACAGAGAACATTCGCTGCCGCTTCGTGCGCACTGGACCAGACGTACCGCGCCGTCGAGCCCCACTCAACTGGACTATCGCTCGCCGCAGCCAGCGGTTCTTTTGCTTCGCGCAGAACATCGAGATGCGCGTAGTACGAATCTTGTAGCCGCTCAAGAATCCGGTAGTTCTCGTCCAGCAATTGCGGCTTCGCACAATTCTGGGCCAGAAGCGAAAGCACTCCCAGCCAGTTTTCCGCCGCTTTAGACGCGGCCCGAAATTTCTCATTGTCCATATCACCATTCCTTTTCTGTAGGGCCGACCAACCGGCGGCGCGGCGAATGGTGTTCCACGCCGACCGGCTGGTCGTGTTGCCGGTAGCTACCCGGCGAACCCAAGACCAAGAACCATTTTACCCGATTACCCGACAAACACGCGCAACTTAAAACCTTCGCCGTCGTCGTCTGGGGTCGGTGCATCGGCAGCACCCCCAGAAAAACTTTCGGTTTTTTTGCGACCCGTTCGACCCTTCCGACCCGTACTATGTGCGCCGGTTTGCGGCCCTATCGACCCGGTGTCTGGTGTGTTGTCCGTGGTTGTATCGCGGGTCGCAAGGTCGCAAGGGTCGCAAAACGCCGAATTTTCTTTTTGGGGCTCGGTATCGCCCCCACCAAACAACCACCGGCGAACGTGCTCGGTTACCGCCACCAGCCGGGCATCGTCTATGCGCTCGCGGTACACCCCGGCCATACCCTTAGAGACGTGCCCCATAACCGCATCGACTGCCACTTGGTCGCGTGTGTCTCCCGCGATGGTCTCGAAGCCGTGCCGCAACGCATAAAAAGACAGGCCGTGGCGTTTTAGCCCGAGGGCTCGCAGTACCTTCGAGAACTCCTGGCCGATGGCATCGGCGGGCGCGCCCGACTTGTGGACTTTTACCCAGCGTTGCCCACGACACGTAAGGAACAGCAGCCCGGAGTCGGCCGGGTCTTTTGCCTTCGGCCTCTTGGGAATCCACTCGCGGATCGCTGCAACTGTCTCGGGCCAGAGCGGCACCCGGCGCGGCGTCGCGTTCTTCACGCGGGCAAAGTCCACCCAGCCATTATCCAAGTCCAACGCCCGAATCGGCAGGCCCGACAGATCGCTATTGCCGAAACCCGTATTCGCCCCTAGCAGCACCATCGCCCGCAATTGCGGGTTCGCTTTCATTTCGACCGTTACCGGCTCGCCGGTTTCTTCGTCGGTCCCGATTGCGACTTTCTTCCCCGTCAGGGCGTCGAGAACGAGCCGCAGCTCGGATGCCTCCAGCATCCGTAGCCCGTTATCGGCCCGCTTCTTCTCGCGGGCGGCGTCTGCTACTTCCTTGCGTGGCTTGGCGAAACCTTGGCCAAACCGAACCGGGGCGAGGATCAAGCCCTCATCAAACGCAAAACGGAACACACTGCGGACGCGGGTTATCTCGTTGCCGAGGGCAACGGGGCCGCGAGTCTTGGCCAGCTTCGCCCGCATCTTGCGGAAATCGTCGGGGGCAAGATCAATAACGACGCGCTTGCGCCCGAGGTGGCCGACAATCGTTTTCTCGCAGGTATGGAAGTAGGTTTCGTAGGTTCGGGGAGATAGCTCGCCGTTGTTCCGTAATCCTTCCTTATGCTCCAGGAATCGGAAGCACAGCTCTTCGACGGTCAGCTCATCCCGTTTCTGGCGCGGCACCCTACCCGCTAGCAGGTCGTCTTTCTCGTCCAACCATGTTTCCAGGGCTGCCACGCCCTTGGGATCGTCCTTCCAGTGCGTAAAATAATGCGTGGTGCCGCGAACCTTCTTGGCCCACTTGCCGCCGGCGTGCGCATACAACGGAAAATCGGGGCTGGGTTTGGCGGGCGGGTCGGGTTTCGCCGGCTTGGCAGAGACGGCTTTTCGGGAAGCCGGTTTCCGAGTAGAATGGCGAGCCATGGGCACCTCCTGTAAACGGTGTTGATAGGTGTCTCGGGCCCTCGCCCGGTTCCAGCGAGCGGGGGCCATTTCGTATGCCCCCATTTTAGCGGGCGTAGGAATCGGCGTAAAGCCGGGTTAGCAAGGCAGGACAGAAACGACGTAAAGCCTTGCAGTATAACACGTTAGCGCCCGTGGCGCAATTG
The DNA here is from genome assembly GCA_963674575.2 of Thermoguttaceae bacterium. GTDB lineage: Bacteria > Planctomycetota > Planctomycetia > Pirellulales > Thermoguttaceae > JAAYAY01. The sequence continues at coordinate 1,015,881 of CAXXQT010000002.1, read as the reverse complement.
GATAGCGCATCGGTCTTCGGAACCGAGGGTTAGAGGTTCGAATCCTCTCGGGCGTGCTTCAGAAAGGACGTTTGCCACAAGCCGTAAACGTCCTTCTTCTATGCGCTTACGTCGCGCAACTGGCGGACGGGTTTGAGCTTGCGACGTCTGCCTCTCGGCCCCAAAACCGATTCCTGTACCCGGTTTCGTTGCAGATCGATGCAATCCGTACCCATGAGCGGCGCAACGTAGGGCACCAATACGGGCACCTTTCTGCTTGGGGTCGGCACCATAGTGGGCACCTTTCTTGGGGCACATGTGCTGTCCATGCGGCAAAGTGCTGCGGCCGATCCATCACGCAAGCGGGCCCGTTTTGGGGCCAGTTAGCCGTTGCTCCAACCGGACCAAAGCAGGCGGGTGCGACCCGAGTACGTTGGCGAATCGCCTTTCCGCTCATCGGCGGGGGCGACCAGTGCATCGAACCGGTCTCCGTTTTACGCTCATGACACGCCCCCCTCGCTCATCCTGGCGATCTGCGTTCGCGACGCAGGGCTTTATGCCCTGAGTGAGTTACCGTCTGGCGGTAACTGCCCCGGACGGTTCGTCATATTCGCGCAAGCCCGGGAGCGCACCTGACGCTGGGCAACCCCTGAACTTGCTCGTTTAGATCCTCTGCTCTTCGGGGGGATGTGGGCAAGGGCGTCGTTTGATGAGACTCCCACCAAGAAGGCGAGGTTGCAGGATGGGCGAGGCAACCGTGAAAATCACCGGGGCCGAGCGGAATGGCAACCACTGCCCAACGGCAACTCGAGGACTCCGGTGGAATTCATGGTTAGGCATGATCCAGTTTACGTTCCCAGAGTTGCTTCGTTGATCTGTACAGTTCCGTTCTGGATCACTTTACCGTCTTTGGTGAGAGCCACCCCATTGCGTATCCAAATAAAAGGTGAGTTGCTCCCCTCGCCAATCAGCGTCGATGTCAATACTGGAAACGCTACGTTCATTGTCATTCGGATTCTGTCACCTCCGATGTGTTCAGCACCAAACAGGACGGACGAATCTCGATACGCGAGCACTCTAAGAGTCCCGATTTCTTGGATGTTTCGTAGATTCGACATTAGAACGCCGTCGTTTTCGAGTTCCCTGCCAAAGTAGAGTTGGGGATCTTCAGTTCCGACCTGTAAGAGGTACGGAATAACCAGAAGACGCTCGTTAGATAGGAACTTTGCGCGACGCTCTTTCATGTCCGCTATTACGTGTCCATCTATTGTCTGGGTTGCTGATCTCCCTTCGACGTCTACCGTAAACTGCACTCTGCCATCATGAGCTTGAGCGTGCAAGATGCCATGGCACCGGCGGCAAAGCAATACACACTTGTCGACTTCGTCAAGCTGTTCATTGGAAATGACACGGCGAATCAGTTTCGTGTATTCGGGGTGTTTTTCTTTCGGGTCAACGTGATGGAATTCAAACATTCTGTCGACGGTCTGATATCGTTCGACCATTTCGCGGACAGAGAGTTGGCAGTGCGCGCATTGATCACCCTTGTATTCGTAGAGTTGCCGTCGGTTTGCCATGAGTGCCTCCAGTGCGAATGACGTGCTACGATTGACTGCCTAACGAACAAACTCAGCAGCCGCGGGGGCATCGGTGAGGGCGCCGCGGCCAGTATCGTGGGACTCAAGTTCGCCAATTCCGGTCAGGTCTGTGTCTCACCCAACCGCTGCTTCGTTCTCAACGACTATATGAAGATCCGCATCCAGACGGAAGGCGTGACGTCCGGCGGCGGAGCCGTTTACATTGATGACATCGCTATCAAACCGGCAAATGAGTAGGAGGAAGATCTCATGAATTCGCCAACAAGAACTCTCGTTGTGGTGGCCATCCTGCTCGCCACCGCGGCCGGTATCCAAGCCGCTGATAAACCGAACGTCCTCTTCATCGCGGTTGATGACCTGCGGCCCGAGCTAGGCTGCTACGGATCACCGGCTGCAATTACGCCGAATCTCGATAAACTGGCGAAAGACGGTCTGTTGTTCAACCGGGCCTATTGCCAGGAAGCGATTTGCCGGCCGTCGCGGGCGAGCCTGATGACCGGCACGCGTCCGGATACGACGGGCCTCACGCACAACTACGTCGCCCTTCGAGAACTCGCGCCGGACGTTCTCACCTTGCCACAGCACTTCATCGCCCACGGCTATGAAGCTGTCTATTTGGGCAAGGTGTTTCACCCTGGAGATACGGACGATGAAAAGTCGTGGAGTCGTGCGCCGGCAAGCCGAATCAAAGGTCTGGAAAAGCCCGTCGGCTTCGCGTTGCCGGAAAACCGTGCCATCCACCAGGAAGATCCCACCGAGACCGTGAACGTTGCTGCGAAGCAACCCACCGTAGTCGCGAAGCTGCTCACCCAGTTCAATGCCGGCTGGAAAGGCAGTCTGCCTGAGGAGGGGGACAATGCAGCGACGAATTGAAGCAATACAGACTTTCAAAACGGCTCTACCGGTACTCTGGGTACTGGTCTGTCAGCCAGCTTGCCTTGCCACTGCCGGTCCACCTCGGCCGAACATCGTCGTCATCCTGTGCGACGATCTTGGCTATTCGGACGTTGGGTTTAACGGCGCAACCGATATCCGCACCCCACGTCTCGACAGCCTGGCGGAAGGCGGCACGATCTGCACGTCAGGCTATGTGCCTCATCCATTCTGTGGCCCCAGCCGGATGGGCCTCTTCACCGGCAGGTACCCACATACCTTTGGCACGCCGTTTAACCTGCCGAACAGCGGGCTTGGAATCGAAGAGTATAACCGGCAGGGCGTTCCGGTCGACGAGACGCTGATCAGCACCGTGTTGCAGGGCGCCGGCTACTACACCGGCGCCGTCGGAAAATGGCACATGGGGATCGATACGCCGTATCACCCCAACACGCGCGGATTCGACGAATTCTACGGCTTTCTTGGCGGCGGGCACATGTATTTTCCGGAGAAGTACGAAGCCATCTACCAGCGGCAGTTCCGCATGAAGAAGGGCAACATCAACGAGTACGTTTTGCCGCTGGAACACAACGACGCCGCTGTTCCGGAAACCGAATACCTGACCGACGCACTCTCCCGAGAAGCGATTCGTTTCTTGGAAAAGGCCGCAGGGAAGGACCAGCCCTTTTTCCTGTACGTGGCCTATAACGCTCCACACACGCCCCTGGAGGCCAAGCAAGATGACTTGCAGGAGTACGCAAACATCGCGGATGAGAAACGCCGGACGTACGCCGCCATGGTTCATGCTATTGACCGCGGCGTGGGACGGTTGATTGCGACTTTGAAAGCAACCGGCCAATGGAACAACACCCTAATCGTCTTCTTCAGCGACAATGGCGGCAAGATCTCCGCGAGCGCAACGAACCGGCCGCTCCGTGACGGCAAAGGCAGTACTTACGAAGGCGGCTACCGCGTTCCGATGTTCTTCCACTGGCCCGGGCAAGTTCCCTCGGGTGTCAGGTATGATCACCCCGTGACCGCATTGGATTTCTATCCGACCTTCGTCGCTCTGGCGGGAGCGGCCATTCCGCCTGGCAAGCAGCTAGACGGCGTCAATATCTGGGACGCCCTGCTGGCGGGCCATGATCCGCGTGCTGGCAGAATGATCTACGCTCTGCGTCATCGAGACGGCTACAGCGACGTTGGCCCTTTGATCGCAACGAGGTCGAAAGGCAGTTCGACTCGATTGACGTCAACGGTGACGGAATCGCATCGGGCAAGGAGAAGACCGTCTACTGGGCGAAGATCATGAAGAAGGACTGAGCAGATATGCAACGCCGCAGCTTTCTGAAGAAATCCGCCGGAGTCGTCGGAATCGCCGCCTTGACGCCGGCGGCCGGACAGGCAGCCGCTCCAACGAATTCACGTGGAGAACGCACCTCGGACCAGTGGCAGCAACTCGGAATGGGAACAACCGGGCTGCCGCAGAGGAAGAAGTCGCTGGACGAACACTGTCCGGGAGGTATTGAAGACCGCGAAGATCCGCCCAGCTTCTTCCACTACCGATTCTCGAAGGTCTACGAGATCCCCTTCCGCAGTCTGTATTCGAAGAACATCACGAACCTGCTGTTCGCTGGCCGCAACGTCAGCCAGACGCACATCGCCCTGTCCTCCACACGTGTCATGGCGACCTGCGCTCTGATGGGCCAGGCGGCCGGGACAGGTGCGGCGTTGTGCGTGCGAAAGGCAATCACGCCACGGGAATTGACCAAGGACCATGTTGACGAATTACAGGAGCAACTGCTGCGAGACGACGCCTTTATCCCGAATCGCCCCGCCAAGGACCCAAACGATCTGGCCCGCCAGGCCGGTGTGATCTTCGCCCACCCCACTCGCTCCGGCGACGCCAGCCTCCTAGTCGACGGCGTGTCCCGCGACGAGAACCAGACCGCCCATCACTGGCAGTCCGACAGTCTGCCGGCCGACGTCCAGTTGGAATGGGAACGGCCCGTCTCCCTATCCCGGCTGGAGATCAAGTGCGACACGAACCTCAAGTGCAACATCATGATGCGGAGGACGCCGCCCGCATCACATTTCACGAAGGAAGTTCCGCCCGAGCTATTGAAATCGTTGACCGCCGAGGCGAAAGTGAACGGCCGGTGGGTGGAAATCGCGTCGATTGACAATAACCGCACGCGGTTGATCAAGTTGGACTTCGCCAAAGTCAAGACAACAGCCGTCCGACTGCACTTGGAGGATACCTACGGCCATCCCACGGCGAAGTTGTTCGAAGTCCGCTGCTACGAGAACAAGTCATGAGAACTCTGATCTTCGCTGCCTACTATACAAATCCACTTCGGCGGACGCATGACCACGCAATGGACACGACCGATCAGCGTACACGGGAACCGTACCTTGAGTGCTTCTGCTGTCCGCCGAACCTGGTTCGCACAATCGCCAAAGTCTCTGGTTGGGCGTACAGCCTGTCCGAAAACGGCATCGCCGTGAATCTCTATGGCGGAAACCGGCTGGACACGCACCTGGCTGATGGATCGCAGATTCGGCTGGCTCAGCAGACCGAGTATCCATGGGACGGCCACGTGAAGATCACCATCGGAGCGTGCAGAGCCGAACCATTCGAATTGCTGTTGAGAATCCCGGGGTGGGCAAGAAATGCGGCAGTCCGGGTAAATGGGGAGGAAACGGACGCAGAGGCACGACCGGGGACCTACGCGCGGATCCATCGGAATTGGAAAGCGAGCGATGTAGTAACGCTCGATTTGCCCATGGACATCCAACTCCTGGAAGGCCATCCCCGGATCGAAGAAATCCGAAACCAGGTCGCGGTCAAACGCGGCCCGGTTGTATACTGCGTCGAAACGCCGGACCTGCCCGCAGGCACCGACATCTTGGACGTCTACATGCCCGAGCGTTCAAGGTTGGTGGCCCGGTACCGCCCAGATTTCCTCGGCGGGATGACCACGATCCACGGCGAGGTGCAGTTGCGCACTGACAAGAAGAACGGTATGTACCGAGCACTGGACCGCCCCCGCTGGGCATCAGCTCGCCTCCAATTCATTCCCTACTACGCCTGGAGTAACCGCGGTGAAGGTGAAATGACGGTCTGGTTACCCGTAATCTGGGAGTAGACAAACGTGCCGATCCCGCTCCGTGCCGATCGACTGAGCAGACGTACCACCTGGTTAAGCCCAATGCGGTATCCTTATGGTCCTGCTTGCTTCCTGAATTCGCTGGGACTGACGCCGTATTCTCGCTTGAACACTCGGGAGAGATAGAATTGGCTTTCGAATCCGGCCTGGTGAGCCACCTGCCTAATGGTCATGTCGGTGCTTAGCAGGAGTTGCCTCGCGACATCCAAACGTCTTCGGAGCATGTAGGCGAGTGGAGTCATTGCGAACGTGCGCTTGAACTTGCGATGGAAGTAGTTTGGCGCAAGATGGACGACGTTGGCGATTTCCTCAAGCTTCGGATTCCCGAGGAGGTTCTTTTCCATGTAGGAAATGGCCGGCTGAAGTTGCTCGAACACGGTGTCGACCGCGGCCATGTGTCTGAAATCGTAGAGATGCATGACGCGTGCGGACATATCCAGCAGCATGGCCTGGAGGCGGTACTGATACCATCGCGGTGGACGATCGGCCATGCGTCCAATATCGACATAGATCGCTTCCCACGACGACAGTTCGTCCAACTTCCACCGATGGACACCGCTGATGTGCGACAGTTGATGGGTCAGGTACAGGGAGGACGGCACGAAGTGAATCCAGTGGACGTTCATGCGTTTTGGACAGGACTGCTGTCTCAGCTGGTATCCGGGAATGAAGTATCCGTAGTCGGCAATCAGCTCGACTTTCTCGGTCGCAGTCTCAAGGTGGCCGGTGCCTTCCAGCAGGAAATAGAGCTTGTAGCACTGATCGATCGCGGTCGCCGGCTTCCCCCAGGTGCGGTCGCACTCGGCATAGCCGCCACCCAAAAATGTGAACGGCAAATCTGTGGTGGTCGTAACCGGAGACATCGGCAGTCCCTTCTAAGAATCCCCTTGGGGGGTGGTCGCGGGTCCCTTTCTCGCACACGCTGCTTCATCGCACTATATCATGCCGCGCGTGCCGTCGCGACTGATCGACGCATAGAGAGATGAAGATCGTGCATGATACTGGTACGGCAGACATAACCTCGCACCGCATGTACGTTAGCTGAGCGGGACTGGTGATCCGGATAGTTAAGATCGTGCATGAACATCTGAAGATCGTGCATCGCATCCCGTCTCCGCCAGGCGGTAGACTGAGTGGGCATTGATTTGTTCCTTCGGTGCGTTCTGGAATCCGGGCTATGCTGCACGACCCAAGCCACTACGAGCCGCCACCCATTGCTCATGAAGTCCATCTGAGCGCGCACGACAGCGAGATTCTTCGGCGTCTGGCATCCGAACTCGCGGAGATCGCCACGCTGGCTGTTCACCAAGAGAAGGCTCAGCTCTGGCAGAAGCTGAACGACCTGGAATCGGTTCGTCCCATGGTCTGGATCAACGAAATCTGCTGGCACGAGATGAATGTCGATGACGAGTTGACGCTCACCACCGAACACCCCTGGGCGCAAGATCAGGAGCGTGACTTGCGACGAACGCTCTATCAGTGGCGCCATCTGCCAGGCGACATGATCGTTAGTGACCATCTGGTTTGTCCGCTGGCCACCCACAGTACGGATTTCGGCATCATCGAAGACGTGGACGTCGTCCGCACCGACAAGGCCAGCGACGTCGTGTCGCGCCATTTCAACGTCCAGATCCAGGATTTCGACGACCTGGAGAAGATCAAGATGCCGCAAGTCACACACAATGAGGCGGCCAGCGAGTATCGCTATCAGGCGATGTGTGAAGTCTACGAGGGGATCTTGCCGGTGAATAAGGAAGGCCAGACACACATCTGGTTCACGCCGTGGGATTATCTGATTCGTTGGTGGGGAATCGAGCGGGCCATGATGGATCTGATCGAACGCCAGGACCTGGTACACGCCGCCGTCGAGCGCATGGTTGATGCGTGGATGGTCGAACTGGATCAGTTCGAAGCGATGAACCTGCTGTCGCTCGACGCGAACAACACGCGCATCGGATCGGGCGGCTACGGTTACACGAGTCAATTGCCGGGCGAACCGTTCGCGTCGAAGCACGTTCGGCCGCAGAACATGTGGGGATGCTCCAACGCACAGATCTTCTCGGAGGTCTCCCCGAAAATGCACTGGGAATTCGCCGTCGAACACGACTTGCGGTGGTTCGCGCGGTGGGGGCTCATTTACTATGGTTGTTGCGAACCGTTGGACGGGAAGATCGAGATTCTCCGCCGCATTCCGAATCTGCGCAAGATCTCCGTCAGCCCGTGGTGCAACACCACCCAAGCGGTGGAGTCGATCGGCACCGATTACGTGATGAGCCGCAAGCCGACTCCCGCGGTTTTCGCCGAGGACACCTGGCATCCGGAACGGGCCCGCAGGGACTTGCGCGAGTTCCTCGACCAGGCCCGAGATTGCCATGTGGAACTGATCATGAAAGACATCTCCACCGTCCGCTACGAGCCGCAGCGGCTCTGGGAGTGGGCTGAGATTGCGATGGAAGTTGCCGAGGAGTACTCTTCCTGAGAACGTTGCCATGAAATCGACTCACAACCTCTCCAAGGGATCGCTCCTCTATCTTTGGTTCATCTGCCTGGTGGCGGCCTGTGGTGGTCTGCTTTTCGGCTACGATGCGGTTGTTGTCTCCGGAACGAACTCCCTGGTCGAAGCGCAGTATTCCTTCACGAAGGCGCAACTCGGCTTCTACGTCAGTTGCGTGCTTTGGGGCTGCGCCTTTGGATCGGGGATTGCCGGGCCGATTGCCGATGCCCTCGGGCGAAAGAAGACGCTCATGCTAGCGGCAATGCTGATCTTCGCGTCGGCCTTGTGGAGCGGTATCGCCGCAAGTCCCATTCACCTTATCGCGGCTCGTTTGTTGGGTGGACTCGGGATCGGCGCCGCAACCATGGTTTGTCCGCTCTACATATCGGAGGTGTCTCCAGAACAACAGCGCGGCCGAATGGTAACGTTGTTCCAGTTTACGATCACAATCGGGATCGTAATGTGTGTCTTTGCCAATTGGGGTATCTTCGGTTTTGCGGAGGCCAACGCCAACTCGACGTCACTTTCGAAACACTGGAGTTGGATTGCCGTCGAGCAGAACTGGCGGGCGATGTTCCTTGCCGAAGCAATACCCGGACTCCTGTTTCTGACCTGTGCGTTGTTCATCCCGGAAAGCCCACGCTGGCTAGTGAAGAGGCGGCACGCCGAGCAGGCCGAAGTCATATTGCGACGCATCAACGGTCCGGACAAGGCGCGAGAAATCCGCGCCGAGATCGAGGAGACGCTCGAAGAGGAAGGAAACGTCCGCTTCGGGGATTTGTTCACTCGACGTCTCCAGCACCCTCTGCTACTAGCGATTCTGGTGTGCGTTCTTTCGGAAGCGTGCGGGGTCTCGGTTGTCTTCTATTACGGCCCTCAGATCTTTGAAGAGGCGGGGTTCGGCCTCGGCGGATCGCTCGGAGGCTTCGGCACGATTGCGATCGTGAATATGCTGGCCACGATCTTTGCGCTCGCCTTTGTGGATACGGCCGGTCGGCGCAAGCTACTCGCGGTCGGGACGATTGGCTCGCTGGTGTCGCACATTGTGATCGGTACCATGTTCATGAAGAACATCTCGGGGTGGCCCATCGTAATTGCCATCAATGCGTTTGTCGCCTTCTTTGCCTGTGCGTTGGGACCGGTGAAGTTCGTAGTCGTTTCTGAAATCTTTCCGAATCGCATTCGCGGCAAGGCGATCGCGCTTGCTACGGTATGTATCTGGATGACAAGTGCGGCAGTTGCCCAACTGTTTCCAGTCATGCAGACTACAATGCCGACGGGGATCATCTTCTATGCGTTTGCTGTCGAGTTGAGCCTGCTGCTATTGGTGATCAAGTTCGTGATGCCGGAAACCAAGGGCCGCACCATTGAAGAAATCGAACGATCCTGGCTTAAATGTTGATGGCATCTGCTTGGTAGCTTGGATTGCGGGCTTAGATCGAGGAGTTGGGAAAATGAGAAAGGCCATCCTTTGCATCGCCACCTGTTTCGCTATCGCCTTCGTAACGGATGAATACAGTTCAGCCGTGTTCGGAGATGAATCGGCGTCGGAGGTCAAGGCATTCTGCATCGACTTCAATTGGGGCCCCGGCGGACCGAACGGTTTTGCTCCACCAGGGCTGTGGGCGGATGCCGATCCGGTCCAACATATCGGGTGGTACAAAGGCCTCGGGGGCAACGTGATCCAGACGTTCTGTGTCTCCTGCAACGGCTATGCCTGGTACAAGGGTGGCGTGGTGCCCGAGCAGCCTGGGTTGGTGCACGACTTCCTGGGCGAAGTCGTGCGGCTTGGGCACAAGGAGGGCATGAAGGTCATGGGGTACTTCTGCGTGGGCGCGAATACGCGTTGGGCGGAGAAACATCCCGACCAGAGCTACGGCAACCCGTCGCATACGCACATTCCCTTTACGGTCGAGTACGGCGACTACCTGTGCGAGGCGGTGTCCGACGCGTTGACCAAGACAGGCTGCGACGGGTTCATGGTTGACTGGTTCTTCAACGGACCTTATCGCCCTGCGGACGCGCGCGTGAGCTGGCTTCCCTGCGAGGTGCAGATGTGGACGGAACTGATGGATGGACCGTTTCCCGGGAAGGATGTGGTGACGGTCGAGCAGGAAACAGAGTTCAAACGGCGCGCTGTCGAGCGACTGTGGACCCGCCTAAGAAAGGCGGCGAAGGCGGCCAATCCCGATTGCGTCATCTGGCTCAGTTGCCACGACCTCGCGCATCCGCAACTTGTGGACTCCAAGGTCTTCAAGGAAGTTGATTGGCTGATGAACGAGGCTGGCGATATCGAGAGCATCAATCGGACCCGGAAGATGATCGGGGAGCACACACGGTTGGTGACCTGCGTTGTGGGTTGGGGAGAGCGGCACAATGCCCGTCTACTGACGACTGCGGCAAAAGCAGCCGGCGTCGGTGTCTACGGTTTTTCCAGACCTGGCCCCAACTCGCTGCCCCTGCCGATCGAGAGCTATCTTGCCAAGCCGATCGATGCTCTTAGCGGCAACGATCGCAACATCGCCACACTTGCCCGGTGGTACAACGACATCCCGTTCGACGTCGTCAAGGACGCCGACGGCCGATTTGTGGCCGCGCCGGAGACTATCACGTCGGCTGGGCTGACCGTGTTGAAGTCACTTCCCGACGGCGCGGTGAATCTCGCGATTGGCGCTGAGGCCGATAGCCTGGACGGCATCCCTCTTCACGGCAAGACTCCGCCGGTCAGCGTTGATGGCGCGATTGATGGCAAAGCCGATACGTACTGGGACGACATTGACAACCAGAAGCTCTATCGCCTGCGCGTGACGTTCAAGAGGCCCACTCGCGTCTCCGCTCTTTCCATTACCGGCTGGCGGCACCACGACCATGCCGCGCGAGCCTTCGCCATCCTGTGCGACGGAAAGCAGATCGGCACGGTCAAAGACGCTCTCTACACGAACAACCGTCTGATGATTGGCTTTCCAAGCACAACCTGCACGACGCTCGAACTGGCCATCGACGGCTATTACGGCGGATCGCCAACTATCCGCGAACTGGAAGTGTTTGGGGATTGAGCCACGGAACGAACCGGCAAATACTTGAATCATCTTGTAGTCCGACACGACCAGCGAAAGAAGGTGTTCTGTGATCATCCGAAAGCCGTCCGTAACGCATATCCTGGCGCTCATAGCTCCAGTCTTCCTCATCCTCGCCGCCCATGCCGAAGAACCCGCCGGCGACTTGTCGGCCTTTCCGATGCAATCCGGACAGTTCGAACCAACGTGGGAGTCGCTGGAGGAATACGAGTGCCCCGAGTGGTTCCGCGATGCGAAGTTCGGCATCTGGGCCATTATCGGTCCCCAATGCGTGCCCATGCAGGGCGACTGGTACGCCCGGCATATGTACATTCAAGGCCACCGGCAGTATGAGTATCACGTAGAGACCTACGGCCACCCGTCCGAGTTCGGCTACAAGGACCTGATCGCGAAGTTCAATCCCGAGAAGCTCGACTTCGACAAATTGATTGAATTGTACAAGCAGGCCGGAGCGAAATACGCGGTGATCCTTGCCGTCCATCACGACAACTTTGACCTCTGGAACTCAAAGCACCACGAGTGGAACTCGGTCAACAAAAGCCCGAAACGGGACCTCGTCGGTGAGTTCCGCGATGCGGCGTTGAGGCATGACATCCGCTTCGGAGTAACGACCCATCTGGCACGCAGCTACAGTTGGCTGCAGACAAGCCACGGCTCGGACAAGGAAGGGCCGTTTGCCGGCGTGCCGTACGACGGAGCCGATCCGAAACACCAATCGCTCTACCATCAAGCCTTCCCAGAATCGCCGCGTTATCCGAGCAACCCACCGGAGGCCTGGAAACGCGCCTGGTATCTGCGGGTCAAGGACTTGATCGACCAATACCAGCCGGATGTGATGTACTTTGACGGCAGTTACCCCTTCGACGACGGCGCCGTTGGACGCCGGCTCGTGGCCCATTACTACAACATCAACGCCAATTGGCACAATGGCCGCAACGATGCCGCCATGTGTGTCAAAGAGTGGCCCGAAGGCTCGAACCACGGTGTGTATCGCGATGGTACGTGCGTTCAGGATATCGAGCGAGGCCGAGCCGGCGAAATGCGTGATCTGCCTTGGCAGACCGACACCTGCATTGGCGGCTGGTATTATCGCGTGGGCACCAGGTACAAGACACCGGCTCACGTGGCTCACATGTTGATCGATATTGTCAGCAAGAACGGCAACCTGCTGCTGAATCTGCCCCTGCATCCTGACGGCTCGCTCGACGAGGAGGAGATCGCCTTTCTGGCGGCTATGGGTCAGTGGATGAAGGTCAACGGGGAGGGTATCTACGGGACGCGCCCTTGGGTGACTTACGGTGAAGGCCCGGCCAAGGGCGGTGGAGGCCACTTCAACGAAACAGCCACGAACTATACGTCGCGGGATTTTCGCTACACGTCGAAAGGCCAATCACTGGTCTACGCCTTCTTCATGAAATGGCCCGAAGATGCCCGTCTTTGCCTTCGGGCGCTGGAGAAGACCTCCAATTCCGGGGGCACGATCGACCAGGTGGAACTGCTTGGCCATGAGGGGGTTCTGAACTTCGAACACGCCGAGCAAGGGCTGACCGTGAGCCTTCCCGAGACACCGCCGTGCCAGCATGCCTGGGCACTGAAAATCACTGGCCGGAGGCTGCGCGAGTTTGAGCCCCAGGAGTTCACCTATGCCGTCGAGCCCGATGCGGATGGCAGTCTCCTGCTCAATGCCGACGACGCGGAAATTCACGGTAATTCGCCCCGAGTTGAGACGAAGCCGAATGCAGAGAAGAGCAATATTGGATACTGGGGTTCGGCAAGCGATTGGGTCTCATGGCAAATCAAAATCGCGAAGACCGGCGTCTACCAAGTCACGGCCCGAGTTAGTTCGCTGGGGCATGCCACTCGTTTTGCTGTTGAAATGGACGGCGAACGTGTTGATGCTGAATCGATTCCGACCAAGAGCTGGGAAGAGTTCGTGCCCATCGAAATCGGACAACTCACAGTTAATGGGCCTGGTGTCCATACACTCCGTGTGAGGCCGCTGAGCCACGAGACATGGAAACCGATCGGGCTCTTGGAAGTCAAGCTCGTGCCCATCGCGCGTTGACCTGCGATTCGGCGATGGAGTCGCAACCAACGTGACAACTTGATTCTCGCACTCGCGGAAGGATGCTGGTCGCGCTGGAAGATACAGTTCACTCGGGCGACGTGGCCCGGCGATAGGCGGCTGGGGAGCAGTTCGTGTGCTTCTTGAAGACACGGCTGAAATAGAATCGATCGGGAAACCCTGTCTTGATCGCGACTTCCTCAATAGAGATCCCGGTGTCCGCCAGCAATCGGCATGCTTCGCGGACACGCACTTGTTGAACGTAGCGGATGGGCGTCTCTCCTGTCCAATGCCTGAACAAGCGGATGAAGCTCTCGGTGCTCATGGCAGCGATCTGGGCGAGCTCCGGATTCCGCCAGGAAGCGGCCGGACACTGATTGACTCGGCGGACGACCTCGGCGATGCTCTCGGGTAGGCATCTCTGACGGGGGATGCCTGAATCGCCAAGCACGTAAACAACCAGCGCAAGCCCCAAGCGTCGTACCCGCGGTCGCGAAGGGGCAGTTTCACCCGAAAACAGCGTAGTGAACTCGTGGATCATCGAGAGCGTAACTGCGTCCACCGGAACGACAATGGGCATTGGCGTGGCGGGTTCCACGTTCCAGCGACACGAGAAATGGAACCAGAGCTTGGGCACCGGTGGGTCGCCAAGGCAGTCGAATCGCCGATGATTGGGGATTACCAGCAGCGTCTCAGGCCCCAGGTCCGTGATCTGATTCCCGAAACGAACGGAATGACCACACCGGAAGTCGTAATAGACCCGCCAGAAGGGGCTGTACACACTGGGATAGTTCCAGTCGTGGTTGTCAGGCCAGAAGCCGACTTCGTGCAAAACGACTTCCGTGTCAAACGCTGGCGAGCCAAGTGGGGCGAATTCCATGCCCACGCCGCTGAAAGGCTGCTCATAGGCTCCGACATTCGGTCGTCCGCCAAACGTGGGCCAACGACGTTGATCGCCGTCCGAGGGCGTCATGGTTCAGGCAAATCTAATTCAAGCCAGGTGTCAGAATAAGATACAAGATATCCATTATTCTGCATAGCATTGCGAGAAGCAACATCTTATGCTGACAAAATCGTGCATATTGGACACTTCTCTGAGTTGCCATCTCACTCGGTTCGGAGGTCGTTCCAGGATGAGAGTCTCTCGGTACCATGCAGTTTGGCTACTCGTCATTTCGGTCGCGGCAGGCCTTTCGTCGGCACGTGGCGAGGACACCCGTCCATTCGAACCGACGTGGGAATCACTGCAACGCTACGAATGCCCTGAGTGGTTCCAAGACGCCAAATTCGGCATTTATGCGCACTGGGGGCCCTATGTGGTCCCGGCCTATCGAAGCGAGTGGTACTCGCATAACATGTACTTCAACCTTCGCAAACGCCAGGAGGAGATCTACGGTCCGCTCAAGAACTTCGGTTACAAGGATTTCATTCCGGACTTCACGGGCGAGAAGTTCGATGCGGACGAGTGGGCGGAATTGTATCGGAAGGCGGGCGCCAGGTTCGCTGGGCCGGTCGCCGAGCACGCCGACGGTTTCTCGATGTGGGACAGCGAACTGACCAAGTGGGATTCGGTCGAGATGGGCCCGAAGCGAGACGTCGTGGCCGAACTCGAAGCGGCAATTCGCAAACGCGGCATGAAGTTCGTTGCCACATTCCATCACCAGTGGCTCTGGGGATGGTACCCGACCTATGACGAGACCACGGATGCGTCGGACCCGAAGTACTCGGGCCTCTATGGCCCCAAGGTCTCCAAGGGGCAATTCACCGACACGGCGATGCGTGACGAGCCGTTCTGCAAGCTCTGGCAGCAGAAGGTCGACGAAGTTGTCGAGAAGTATCGCCCCGACATGATCTGGTTCGACACACGTATGCACCTGATTCACGAAGCGTTTCGGTTGAAGATGGCCGCCAGCTTCTACAATAGCGGCCTCCAGGACGGCCGTGACGTGATCCTGACCTACAAGAATCAGGACATGAGACCGGGCACGGCAACGTTCAACATGGAACGCAGCCGGATGCGCGAAATCAACCCCGGACCGTGGCAGACCGACACATCGATCGCGAGCAATTCGTGGGGCTATGTGGAAGGACTCGAGTACTACAGTTCAAAACGCCTGATTCAGGATCTGGTCGACATCGTTTCGAAGAACGGATGCGTACTGTTGAACATCGCTCCGCGCGCCGACGGCTCGATCCCAAAAGAGCAAGTCGATCGTCTCCTGGAAATGGGCGATTGGCTGCGAGTCAACGGGCAAGCGATCTACGGCACGCGTCCCTGGAAGACGTTTGGCGAAGGTCCCGCAATTATCCCGCAGGGGCACCTTGCTGATTTGAAGTTCACGGGATTCTGTGCGGAAGACATTCGGTTCACTCGGTCGAAGGACGAAAAGACCGTGTATGTCTTTTGCCTCGACAAGCCGGAATCAGGCAGCGTTTTCGTGAAGTCGCTCGGTACCGATGCGGGCTTCTTGAAGAAGAGCCCCAGGTCGGTAACGATGCCGGGATCTGATGCGGAGATCGACTGGAAACTCGATGCGGAGGCGATGACACTGGTCCTGCCGGACGACCTTCCGTGCAAGCATGTATTCGTGTTCCGGATCGATTTGGAATAGAATCGGCACCGCTCGGGACAATCTTCTTCATCTTCGAACGCGGGGGACGTGTACACCATGCCAGCGAATCCGTTCCTGGGAGTCCTTCTTCACGGTATCGGCGCGTTCTCTTCGTCGAGCTGCTATACGCCTCAGAAGCAGACCAAGCTCTGGGCTTGGGAAATCTATTGGATCACGACCGCATCGTTTGCCTGGTTGATCTTCCCGGTCGCTGGCGCGCTGCTGACGATTCCCAATTACCTGGAGGTACTGGGTTCCACGTCGTCAGACATCATGGTGCGTTCGCTTGGCCTGGGGATCATTTATGGCGTGGGCGGCCTGACGTTTGGACTGGGGATTCGCTACATCGGCTTCTCTTTGAATTACGCGATCGCGATCGGCATTTCGGCGGGGCTCGGAACGCTGTTTCCGCTGATCTGGCACCCCAATAAGGGATTCGTGTGGGAGATCTTCGAGAAGTTCTCCACCCTGCCCGGCCAGATCGTGTTGGCGGGAATCCTGATCTCGCTGGGCGGCATCGCAGTTTGCGGATGGGCCGGCGTTTTGCGTGAGAAGGCGGGCGGCGATTCTCCTTCCCAGTACTCGTTCAGGATTGGCGTCCCCCTTGCCGTCATTGCGGGAACGCTCTCCGCGGTTTTCAATTTCTCCCTCCTGGCCGGGGAACCGCTCGCCGATGCGGCGGCGGCAGCAGGAGCCAGCGATTTGCTCAAGATGAACGCAATTTATCCGTTCTCGAACGGCGGCGCGTTCATCACGAACTTCATTTGGTGTGCGTTTCTGATCACTCGCAACAAGACCGGAGGGCAGTTTTTCAGTCTGCCCGGCAAGAGCACGCGTACTCTCGCCTTCTACTACGTGATGGGCGCCTTGAGTGGAGCGTTTTGGTATTTTCAGTTCTTCTTTTACGGCATGGGCCATCATCACATGGGGGTGACGTACGGGTTCACGAGTTGGGCCCTGCATATGGCGATGCTGATTCTGTTCAGCAACGTGTATGGGTGGTTGTTCCAGGAATGGGAAGGTGTCGGCACTCGACCGCGACGGGTGCTCCACCTCGGTATGGCAATCATCGTCGCGGCCACGCTTATCATCACGTACGGCAACTACCTGGGTGAAGCAACGGCGGCGGTACACTGAAACGGAGACGATCCATGGGGATGTTCGACACCATCGGCCGCGACGCCGCCGGCGAGGCGCGCACCGAGAATACGCTCAAGAAGCTGGAGCGGATGAACAAGGCGCTGCGGCACGAGGAACCCGATCGCGTGCCGATCAGCGATTTCTTCTGGGGCGCGTTCATCCGCCGTTGGCGGGAAGAGCTGGAACTCCCGGCGGACGCCAGTCCTTACTACCACTATGATCTCGATTGGATCGTCACCGTGCCCAACATGGATCCGCAGATCCGGTCGTTCGAGACGATCCGCGAGAACGACGACGAAGTCGTCGTCAGAACCGGCTACGGCGCGATCATGCGCAAGAAATTCGATCTCCCCATGCCCGAGTCCATCGGCTGGGAGACCGACTCCATCGAAAAGCTCGAACGCTTCGACTTCGACCCCGCGGACGATCGGCGCCGTTACTTCGAGGCCGGTGACAACCAGATCGCGGGCGTGGGCGACGGATTTGAACGCAATTCGCCGGCCTGGCTCGAAACCGTTGAGCGACTGCGACCGGACTTCCCCGTCTACGGCAGCATGGGCGAATGCTCTGAATGCTTGACCCGGATGATTGGCCAGGAGAACACCATGCTCTGGATCGGCATGTATCCCGAGCGGATGGGCGAGGCAATTAATCGGATCGGGCAATTCTACCTCGATTGCATGAAAGCAGAGATCCGAGCGGCCGATGGACGCCTCGACGGCATGGTGATCTGGGGCGACGTGGCATACAAGAACAGCATGTTCTTCTCTCCCACGTACTGGCGCACCTATTTCAGGCCGTGGGTCCAAGAGATGGTCCGCGAGTGTCACGCTCATGACCTCCCGGTGATCTACCACGGTTGCGGGAACGTGAAGTTGATCTTCGAGGATTTCATCGAGGTCGGGATCGACAGCTACAATCCACTGGAAGCGAAAGCGGACTTGGATTGCGTCGAACTCCGACGACAGTACGGTCACCGGTTCGGTGTCTGCGGAAACAGCAACATCCAAGTTTGGGAGTCGGGGGACGAAGAGCAGATTCGCCGTGAAGTGCTCAGAAAGCTGAACGCGGCCAAAGGCGGCGGCTTGATTTTCCAATCGGATCATTCCGTATCCAGCAACGTTTCGGGGAGGACATACGACTTTATTGTGAACCTCGTGCGGAAGTATGGACGGTATCCGCTCGATTTGGGCGAGTATGATATCGACATGACTTCCGCAACCGGGGGCTAACCACAAAGCAGAACCAGCTATGAACCGCAAACAGAACCAACCCCTTCGAAGCACCGCAGCTTTGGTCCTTCTTGCCATTCTTCCGTTCCTGATGGCCGCTAAACCGGCCGAGTTTCACGTCGCCACTACCGGCAACAATGAGAACCCGGGCACCGCGACCAGGCCGTTTTTCACGCTTGAACGCGCACGTGACGCCATCCGCAAATCCGGCCTCGCGGGCAAGACCGCTTGCACTGTCTGGCTGCACGGTGGCATCCATCGGCGCAAGCAGACGTTCTTGCTCGAGGAGCAAGACTCGGGAACCAGGGAATGTCCGATCGTCTACAGCGGCGTCAAGGGCGAAACGTGCCGCTTGATCGGCGGAACGGTGCTCAAGGCCGACGCGTTTTCGCTGGTTGACGACCCGGCGCTGCTGAGACGGCTGCCCGAAGCGGCACGGGGGAAGGTCTACATGCTTGATCTCGAAGCCCAAGGCATCAAGCACACGACACGCTACCCTGACAAGTTCAGCGACAACGGCGGCATTTTCGAACTCTTCTTCAATAGCGAACGCATGCCAGTTTCGGTCTACCCCAACGAGCATGCGGCCATGACCATCAAACGCGTGCTCGTCAATGGCGGCGGCCAGGAGAAACCGGGCAGTTGGCGGGTGTACTACGGCGGAGGCACACCTGAACAGAGACGCGCCCTTGAGAGCGGAAATGGGCCGCGTCCCGGTGTGTTCGAATACGGGCGCAAACACGCGGCCGCTCACGCACGGTGGGCCAAGGTTCTCGACCGCGGGGTCTGGCTCAAGGGGTACTGGCGCGTTGTATGGCAGAACGAGACCGTCCGGGTCGACGCGATCGACACCGAAAAACAGACGGTTACGTTGGCCGTGCCCGTGTCACACGGGATCGGCAGCAAATACCACCGTCCCGACGGGTCGGGTGAGGAGATCTACTGGGTCATGAACTTGCTCGAAGCGATCGATCAACCCGGTGAATGGGCCGTCGACTTCCAAGACAAGTTGCTTTTCTTCTATCCTCCCGGACGGCTTGCAGACGCTGACATCCTAGTCTCCGATATGGAGGACCCCATCGTCGGAATGAGGAATACGCGTAACATCGAGTTCAGAAATATCACCGTTGAAGGGACACTTGGCGATGGCGTGTGTGTCGTCGACTGCAGGGAAAACGCGTTTCGCGGTTGCACGATCCGCAATGTCGCCAAGTACGGCATCGTGATTGAAGGTGGCACGAACAATGTCGTCGAGAGTTGTGACCTCTACGCACTCGGAGCAGGTGGTGTTGGATTGTCTGGCGGAGATGCTGGATCGCAGCCGCGCGTACCGGCGGGACATCGCGTGGAGAACTGCGACATCCACCACTTCGGCGAGATCGAGCGTGTCTATGCGCCCGGCGTGAATGTGGGTTACCGCGGCGGCGGTGGCGGAAGCACGAAGATCGATGCGGTTGGGATGATTGTCCGCCATAACGCTATACATCACTGCCCGCATGCGGGCGTACTGTTCAACAGCTTCGACAACCTGTTCGAGTACAACGAGGTCTTTCAATTCGCCCTCGTTTCGAACGACATGGGCGCGTTCTACAGCTATTCCAAGCCGGGTGGCATTGGGAATAACACGTTTCGTTACAACTTCATGCACAGTTCTCCTGAGGGTGACGGCGTCTATTACGACAACGCGGCCAATCACCCTCGCGTCTACGGAAATGTCGCCTACAGGCTGGGGCCGGCCGATCCAGCAAGAAAGGCGAAACGAGGCTGCGGGTTCTTGATCAAGAACGGAACAAACAACCGTGTTGACATATTCAACAACATTGCGGTCGATTGTAAGACCGGCTACGCGATCAATGCCGGAGTTGGGTCGGTCGTGCAGGGCAATGTCGCCGTCACGTGCGGCAACAACCACGGAGCGGCGGATGTGAAGACATACCAGACGGACCCGGGCTTTGTCGATCGTGATGCAATGGATCTGGGCCTGCGGGATGATGCGGCGGTTTACTCCGATATTGCGGGATTCGAGAAAATCCCCTTTGCCAAGATCGGTCTCTATTCTGACGACTTCCGCCCAACGGTTCCGAGATACCGGCGCGAGATGGCCGATCGGATGCCGGGACACGATGCGTCGGGGTACGATGTGCTCGATCGCCACTGAGGGAGTATAAGCATGAAAAAGAGATGCTCGACATTCAGTGCTCTGTTGGTTGCCATCATGGGAGCGTCCGTGTCTGCACAGGATGCTGGTAGCCGAGTTGGACCTTACAACGTGGTCTGGGAGAGCCCGTCGGTGGACGCCTCCGGGCAGATGCCACTGGGCAACGGGGACATCGCAGCCGGCGTCTACGCCATCGAAGACGACGCCCTGTATCTGCTGTTAGCCAAGAACGATGCACTTACCTACAATGGCGACATCTTCAAGACCGGCCGCGTTTGCGTGTCGGTTAGCCCCAATCCCTTTCAAGCTGGCAAGTCTTTCCGGCAGACGCTTGATCTGGAGACGGGCTCGATCGTGATCGAGGCCGATCGAGTCCAGTTCCGGATATGGGCGGATGCCAACCGTCCGGTCTACCACGTGCAGATTGACTCGCCGACCGAAGTCTCTGTCAGTGCGCGGCCGGAGTTCTGGGGACGTTTTGATGGCTGCAAATGGAACGTCAGCAGCGCCCCGATCGAAAATGTCACGCAGGACGTGCAGCTGGAGCGAAAGGGCAGAATTCTCTGGTACTTTGCCGTAGGAAATCGAAGCGTCTTCCCGGCAGAGATGGAGTACTACGATATTCCGCACATGATCGCCCAGCACCCAGATCCATACCGTTTCAACACCTTTGGCAACCTCCTCGAGTGTCCACACTTGACGCTCAACGACGGTTCCTTGAAGGGAACCGGGACGGTCTTCGACATCCGCATCCACGCCCTGACGAGGCAGACGCCGGAGATCTCCGATTGGATCGAGACGATCGAGCAACAAGCAGAACGCACAGGCGATGCGGGCGAGGACTGGCAGGCCCATTGTCAGTGGTGGTCGCGCTTCTGGGACCGAAGCTGGATCATCGCTTCCGATAACACGTGTCCGGCGGACCAGCGGGAGAAGTTCTACGGCGAAGCTTTGCGTGGCAGGCGTCAGGAGAGGGACGGCGGCGCTCTCGTGGCCCAAAGTTACAATGTATTTCGTTTTCTTATGGCCTGTCAGAGCCGGGGCCGCATCCAGACCAAGTTTAACGGCGGACTCTTCACTCAACCGTTGCTCTCCCGAGCCAAGCCCAGACGCGTGGCCGTTCAGCGTGAGGACGGTTCGTGGCTGAGTCACGAGGACGATCGCGACTGGGGGCGCCGATTCACCTATCAGAATCAGCGACTCCTCTATTGGCCGCTTCTGATGAGTGGCGACGGCGACCTCATGCAGCCGTTCTTCCGCTACTACTCGGACCTGCTCCCGGTTCGCAAGGCGATCACCAAGGCGTGGTTCGGCCATGAAGGCGCTTACTACCGCGAAAACATCGAACCGACGGGAGGGGAACGGGACTGCGGACGGACCGGCAAGCCGCCGAAGACCGCCCCCGGCGAGAACAGGGGCGAGGGATACTATCACAGCTACTACTTCACGTGCGGGCTGGAAACGGTGGCGATGATGCTCGCCTACGTGAGATATTCCGGAGACGAGGCATTTCGCGACAACGTGCTGGCGCCCTTCGCCCGCGAGATCCTGCTCTTCTATGACCGTCACTACAAGCGAGATGCTGATGGGAAGCTGCGTTTGGATCCCTCGATGGTCTTGGAGACCTGGTGGATTGCGGTCAATCCGGCAACGGACGTGAGCGGCCTTCAGCACTGCCTTGACGAGCTTCTGGCCATGGGAGTGGGCACAGCCGAAGATCAGGCCAGATGGCGACGGTTCCGTGCGGAGATTCCCGAGGTGTTCCTGCATGAAATCGACGGCCGCCTCGCAATTGCGCCGGCTGAATCATGGTCCATGAAGAAGAACTCCGAAAACGGTCTCCTTTACCCCCTTTTCCCCTTCCGGCGGTTCGGACTGGGATTGGGGAACGAAGACGTGGTTCGTTGGACGATGGAACATCGTACCAACAAGAACGCTTTCAACTACAAATGCTGGACCCAGGACCAGATCCACTGGGCCTATGCCGGCAATGCGGCCGAAGCACAGGAAGGTCTCATTCATCGGTTCCGGCACGCTTCACCCGAGTGCCGCTTTCCAATGTACGGCAGCGCCGGGCCCGACTCCTGCCCGGATTTCGATCACTTCGGTTCCGGCGCGATTGCGTTTCAGCGAATGCTCGTCCAGGAAGCCGGCGACAAGATTCTGCTTCTGCCTGCGTGGCCCGCCGACTGGGACGCTGATTTCAAGCTGCACCTGCGGGGACAGACGGTGATCCGCGGCCGCGTTGTCGACGGCAAACTTGCCGATTGGAGCATCAAACCGGTTGAGCGCAAGAAGGACGTGACTGTGTATGAGCCTCAGCCGGCTCCGATTCGGCCGGTCGTTCCTGAGAATCGTCATCCCGTGCGTATTGGCAGGGATCAGTCTGACACCAGCGCGTTCAAGGGCGAGATCGGGCGCGTGACCATGTTTCGCGGTAATCTTGAACCAGAGAGGATTCGCGAATTGGCCGCCGGTGATCGGTCGGAGCTGATCGAAGGCGGGTCGACCATTTGCTGCGTGATCGCGCCCGATATCGGCGATACCCTTGCAACCAAGGCCGGTGATTTGGGCGGCGCCGTCTCCTTCGAAGCCTGGATCCGCCCGGAAGACGGCGAAGCCGGGCGAATCGTCGACAAGATCACGGCGGGAAAGGGCGACGGTTTTCTGTTCGACTGTTGGCCGGAACTCAGTTTGCGGGCTATTGTCGGTTCTCAGCAGAAGTCATTCGCCGACGTATTGAAGCCTGGCGTCTGGCAGCACGTGGCCATCGTGATCGGAAAATGGGACTTGCGACTGTATCTGGATGGAGAGTTACTGTAAGGAGCACAGCGATGCAACGTTTTGGCTGGTTGGGCCGGCTTAAGCCCGAGATGGTTCAGAAGTATATCGATCTGCACGCCGACACCTGGCCGGCCGTGTTGCTGCGAAACAAAGACTGCAATCTGCAGAACTACTCCATTTTCCACAAAACGCTACCAACCGGCGAGCACCTGCTATTCAGCTACGTCGAGTACACGGGTGAAGACTTCGCGGCCGATATGGAGCGGATGGCTGCCGATCCGGAAGTCCAGCGTTGGTGGGCCGAGTGCAAGCCCTGCTTTGAACACATCGAAGACCTGCCACCGGGGGACGTCTGGGCCACGATGGAGTCCGTCTTCTACCAAGCATAACCACTGTGGCAAGCTTCGTGCCGTGATCGTCCAGCACGCAGTTCTGGATTCACACTCCTCGTTCGAATCAATCAAGATCGGGTTCTTACCATGAAGAAGATCCTGCTCATTCTTGCGATTCAGTCCTTACTCGCATTCGGAGGTTCGCGTGCCGGCGACCGAGCCCTCTCTCTTGGCGGTCATGCAAAGGTGAGCGTCCCAAGAATCGTCAGCGAGTACGTCAACGTCTACAAGCCAGCGGGCGACATCTTTCCTGGCCCCAATGCCGCGAAACTAGTTGCCGGACAGCTCTATGATGATTGGGTCCCGAACGATCATTGTATCATCACAGACGCCGCAGGGCGCTGGCACGCGTTTGGGATCACGCACCCCTTGACGGACGTTTCCAATGTCCACGCAGGCGAACATTTGCTGTTCCACGCGATCGCTCCCCGCGGGCCTCTGAAAGAAGTGCTGAAAGCAGGAACTTGGGAGGATCTGCCAAAGGTCCTGCCGCCGCAGGCGCGTCCCGGCCAGATTCCGGCGATCCACGCGCCGTGGATCCTCAAACGCAACGGTCTGTTCCACATGGTGTACGGTCCGACGCCCATTCGGTACGCCACATCAAAGGACCTCAGCGATTGGACTCCCAACGGCAGGTTGCTTGGGGCGCCAAGCGGACGCGATCCGCAGGTTTTCGTTTGGAATGACCTCTACCATCTCATCGTCTGCGGCGTTCATGATGTTCGGCTCGCCACGTCTGCTGATTTTCAAACATGGACAGAGCGAGGCCCGATTCTGGAAATGAAGAAGGGGGTCGATCCGGAATCACCGTCGGTCGTGCGTTACAACGACACATTCTACCTGTTCGTGTGTGGCTGGAATGGAGTGTGGGATCGTAAGGACGTACTGGGCGCGTACCAGCACAAGACCTACGTGTTCCAGTCAGACGATCCGCTCAACTTCGATCGCGAGAACGAAGTGGCCGTTCTCAACGCCCATGCTCCCGAGGTCTTTCAGGACGAAGCGGGCGACTGGTTCATATCCAGCGTGGAATGGCCTTATCGCGGCGTGAGTCTCGCTCGTCTGGCTTGGGAGTGAGGTGCCCACTTGACGATAGTTCGGCCACGAACTATAATTACGAAAACAACGCGGCACAGCTGAGGCAGATTGATGGACTCTAGTTTGCAGGGAATCATCGGGCAGATCGCCAGACTGCGCGAATTGGCCAACGAGTGGCTCGGGCGTGAACTGGAACGTCGTGCGATCGAGGGAATCCAACCGGCGCACGGAACCGTTCTCGCGTTTCTGTTCAAGCAACAGTCGCCCGTGCCGATCAAGGAGATTGTCGACCAAGTTCGTCGCGTTAAATCGACCGTGACCGGCATGGTGAACACTCTCGAACGCCACGGGTATGTTCGCAAGATTCCCAGCGACGATGACGGACGAGTTGTCTATGTAGAGCTTACGGAGAAGGGATGCGCACTTCGCGCTGACTTCGACGAAATCTCCGAACGCTTGCTTTCGACGGTTTATGGCGAGATGTCCGGAAAGGATCGTGAGTCGCTTGCGCGACTGTTATGTCAGCTTGAGAAGAACTTGCGAGTAAGTTGCCACGGGGGGCGGGCATGAGTCGGGGCGCGAAGCAATGCACACGTTTTACGTGTTGGCGGCACGGAATGCCCGGATGGGCATGGGGCTATCGTACTTTTTTTCGGCCGATAGTTCGTGGCCGAACTATCGGTTTTGTCTGTTGGAATCGCACAGGAGAGTAATAATGAAGATTCTGGTAACGGGAGCATCGGGGAACCTCGGCAGTGCTGTCGTCGAAACCCTCAAGGCAAGAGGCATTGCAGTCAAAGCCGCCGCACGCGATCCGAAGCGAATTGCTAACGGTACAGAGGTATTCCGCTTCGATTTCGCGGATGTTTCGACACACCAGGCGGCGTTGCAGGATGTGAGTGGTGTCTTTCTCGTTGCGCCACCGATGGATCCCACCGCACCGGAGCTACTGAATCCGTTCCTTGATGCAGCGTGCACCACTGGAGTTAACCACATCATCCTGAATTCAGCATTTGGCGTTGACCAAAACGAACGGGCCCCTCTCCGCATCGTGGAACGGCATCTCATGGAATTGGGCGTAGCCTATACCATCCTTCGTCCTAACTTCTTCATGGAGAACTTCTCCACAGGGTTCATTGCTCCGATGATCGGGCAGCACTCGGCGTTTTTCCTGGCAGCAGACGACGGAAGAACGAGTTTCATTTCCGTGCGTGATATCGCCGCAGTTGCTGTTACCGCATTCGCCGAAAGACTGACTGGGCGAGAATATAACCTGACCGGCCCCAGGGCCGTGAGTCGAACTGAGGTAGCCGCCATCATCAGTGAGGCAGCGGGAAAGACGATCCGATATCAGCCCATTTCCGAAGAAGATATGCTGAAGTGGGCACGCGACAACGGAATGCCGGAAGGTGCGGTTCAGTACATGGCTGTGCTCTACCAGGCTGTCCGCGCAGGTTGGACAGAAGCGGTAACGCCCGACGTGGAGCAGATTGCTGGCCGCCCCTCGGTCTCCTTCGAGGAGTTTGCCTGGCTCACTGCGGATGTTTGGAAGTAGACTTTTCCCATCACACTGCCTGCGTAAAGGGAATTGCCGGAACGATCGGACAGTCAATCGCAAGCTGCTCTATCGCATTTTCATCGAAGAACAACGCACAGGATTCAAAGGAGGAACAAACCCATGACGACCAAAACGAGATTCAACGGACTCATCGTGCTGTGCTTCTGTATGACCGGTCTGATTCCGGGAACAGCACAATCCCAGCGAGCACGCGAATCGGAAGCCACGCGAGCATTGAAAGCCCGTTCAGAGCAGTTGCGACCGACGGTCACCAGGGTCTCCGATTCGGTCTACTGCGCGTCAGGCTTCAGCCCCGCCAATATCGCGATGATCATCGGCGCCGACGGCCTGATTGTCATCGATACGGGGATGTTCCCCGCACACGCGGAGCAAGTTCTGGCTGAGTTTCGAAAGATCACCGACCTGCCGGTTGCGGCAGTCATTCTTACCCATGGTCATGGCGATCACACGGGAGGCCTTTCCGTCTTCACACAGGCAGGCGGAGTCGGTTCCCATGTGCCCGTTTATGCTCGCGCACCGTTCAACACCGAAGCGGCGGCCTTTGTCGATGCCGGGATCACCATCAATCGCTTACGAGGTGCCCGGCAGGGCGGATTCATGCTTCCACCCGAACGCAGAATCAACAACGGAATCGCTCCCGCCGTCTATCCGCCAAAAGGCAGGAATGTCTTCGCCGGTGTTCCAATAGAGCCCACCGTAACATTTTCGCAGGGGCGGAAGAAGATCGCCCTTGCGGGCGTTGGATTGGAACTGGTAGCCGCCCCCGGAGAAACCTCGGACCAACTCTACGTCTGGTTCCCCGCTGAGCGAGTCGTCTTTACGGGCGACAACTTCTATCGATCCTGGCCCAATCTCTACGCGATCCGCGGAACAGGCTACCGTGACGTCAGGCAATGGATCCAAAGCCTGGACATGATGCTCGCCGAGAAGCCCCTTCACGCGGTTCCCGGACACACGCTCCCTGTTATCGGCGAAGAGCAGACCGTGGAGGTCCTGACAGACTACCGCGATGCCATCCAGCATGTGTTCGACGCAACGATCAAGGGAATGAACCAGGGCCTCACTCCGGACGAACTTGTTCGGCACGTGAAGTTGCCGCCGGAACTGGCGTCGAAGGACCACTTGCGCGAGTTCTACGGCAATGTCGAGTGGGGAGTGCGAGCCATCTTCTCGGGAACGATCGGCTGGTTCGACGGCAATCCTACGAACCTGTTCTCCTTGCCTCCTGCCGAGGAGGCCCAACGAATGGCCTCGCTAGCCGGCGGGGAGTCGCAACTCGTCGCCCGCGCCCGACAGGCGTTAGACGAAGGTGACGCCCAGTGGTGCGCCCAGTTGTGCGATCACCTAATCGCCCTTCAGCCAGACAAGCAGGAGCCAAAGCTGCTGAAGGCGGAAGCCCTCGAAACCCTGGCCGACAGCCTCATCACCGCAACAGGCCGCAACTACTACTTGACGGTTGCCCAAGAACTTCGTCGAAAGGCAACGCACTAGAAGCCCATTGTCCGAGCAAGAGATGTCGCCCGACGGCAGCGTTGTTTTGTCCGCCTGCCTTAATGTTGCTCTCGAAAAGTCCTGCTTGGCTGCGTCCCCCCCAGGCCGGGGCTCAATCCCAGCAATCGTCGTTGCTCTTCATGAGTTGCGGATAGCGTTCGTCGGTGTCACCGAGTTGGCGCTTGGTGCGAAGCAGTTCGGACTTCAGCTCTTGGATTACGTGCACGTAGGCGGGATCGCTATAGGCGTTGTTCATCTCGTGGGGGTCTTTTTCCAGATCGTAGAATTCCCAGTATGGCGGTGTCGGATCGTCGACGGCTCCCGCTGCATCAAGCGGCAGCCCGTAGAAGAAGATCAGCTTGTAGCGGGCCGTACGCAGACCGTAGTGGGCCGGGTTGTCATGGTGCGCCATGTGCATCCAGTAGCGATAGTAAGTGGCGGTACGCCAATCTCCAGGCGTGTTTCCCTGGAGAATGGGAAGGAAGCTGCGGCCCTGCATCTCGGCAGGGGCTGTCTGGCCGGCCATGTCCAGCAGCGTCGGGGCAAAGTCCACGTTGTTGATGATTGCGTCGGAGACGCTGCCAGCGTGGATGAGATGGGGATAGCGAACAATGAACGGCATTCGTAGTGATTCTTCATACATCCAGCGTTTGTCGATATAGTCATGTTCCCCAAGCATGAATCCCTGGTCGGCGGTGTACAGGATGATCGTGTTGTCCAGTTGGCCGGTGCCCTCAAGATATTCGAGAAGTCGGCCGATGTTGTCGTCGACACCCTTGACGCAACGCAGGTACTTCTTGAGGTATCGTTGGTAGGCTTCGTGCTTGTACGCGTCGGCGTCGAGCGTCGCGTCGACGAACATGTGGTGTCCCATGTTGCGCCTGGAATTGCGATTGCCCACCGACGTCCCGTACTGGGGTTTGCCTTCCGGACCGTGATTCTGGCGATCCCACAGGCTCTCGGGCTCGGGAATGTCAACATCGCCGTATAGCCAGTCGTAGCGTTCTGCGTTCTCGAAATTGTCGTGAGGGGCCTTGAAATGGTGCATTAAGAAGAAGGGTTTGTCCTTGTTCTTGCGGTTCTTCAGCCATTTGAGCGAGAACTTCGTGACGGCATCCGACGAGTGGACGCAATCATAGCCGGAAACACGAATCGTGTTTTCAGGCCACGGCTCAGGGCCTTGGACCCGAAATTCGGGATTGAAATAGGAACCCTGCCCCGGCAAGACGCAGTAGTAATCGAACGCCGGTTCATATTTCAGATGCCACTTGCCGATCATGGCCGTCTCGTAACCCGCCGCACGCATGCGGAGCGCAAGCGTCTGCGACTCGGGCGGGACACCGCCTCGAAGCGTGCGAACGCCATTCGTGTGGCAATACTGGCCCGTGATGATCGACGCGCGGCTCGGGACGCAGATCGAATTGGTGCAGAAGACGTTGTCGAGGCGTATTCCTTCGCGTGCCAGGCGATCGATATTTGGCGTTGGATCTAGGGCGGCCAGCCGGCCGCCATAGGCGCCGATCGCGTGCGCTGCATGATCATCGGACATGATGAACAGGATGTTCGGACGACCGCCGGGCGAGTTTTCCGCCCGCAGCGATTTGGAGGGAAACAAGGCCAGGAGCGCCAAGGTTAGAGTCACAGTAAGAAGGCAGGTCTTGTTCATCGTTGGGACTCCGGAGGCGGCAAAGCCGCGGTAAGATGTTGATCATTGCTCGATCTTCAACACAAAGGCGTGTTCACAGGGCTTCTGCGACGGCAGAGCTACTTGTAGGCCAGTGTGTCTCTGCCCCCACGCGATGGGGGTGTCGCTGCCCAGTAGCGTGACTCCGGCGATCGGCATACGACTGTCATTCCCCAGCGACTTGATCACCAAGTCGTTTCCTTCCGGCCAGTCCAGCACGATCGCATACAGGGTATCGTCCGCAGCCGTGAAGCGGATGTCCTCGGCGGTAAACGACTTGTTCTTGTTCTCCGAAAGATGTCCCGTTGCTGTACTTGTGGGACCTTCGCCGTACCGTTTCCACGGGCGAGTCCCGTAGATCGCCTCGCCGTTGACGTCCAGCCAGCGGCCGATCTCGCGCAGCATCTGCTGCTCGTGCTTCGGAATGGTCCCATCCGGTTTCGGACCGATGTTCAACAGCAGGCAGCCGTTTTTTGAGACAATGTCCACCAGGTCGTCGACCAGTCGATTCACCGGCTTGTACTTTTGGCTCTTGACGTAGCCCCACGAGTTCGTACTGACCGCCGTGTCCGTCTGCCAAAACGGTTCGCGGATCTGGTCCATTTTGCTCCGTTCCAGATCCAGGACGGCGGCCTTCTCGGGAAAGGCGTTGAACTTGTAGTTGATGATGGCCGTGCCGTTCTGCCGAGCCATGCGATTGTAATAATAGGCGGCAAACAGCTTCAGATGCTCGGCATAGGGGTTCTGGTCGTAGGATGCCACCCAGCTGGGCGCGATCCCAAAGTCGAACCAAACCAGGTCGGGCTGATACCTGTCGACCAGCTCGCACGTGCGGGCCAGCCAATCGTCCTTGAACTCCCGATCGTGGGGCGGCCAGTGGTTCTTCTTGTAGTCGGCAAATCCTTCGGTGTACAGATAGTCGATGTCGCGACCGTACAGGCCGAAGTTCTTCGGGTCGACGGTATCAAAGTCGGCTCGGCGCCCATAATAGGCCCAATTGAACGCTCGATGGCTGGAAACTCCGAATCGCATCCCCTTCGCACGGACCGCTTTGGCCAACTCGCCGACAATGTCTCGGTGGGGCCCCATCTTGGCGGCGGTCCAATCCGAATACGAACAATCGTACATGGGGAACCCGTCGTGGTGTTCGGCGACAGGGACTACATACCTGGCTCCCGCTTCGTCAAACAGTTCGGCCCATGCGTCGGCATCGAAGCGAGAGGCCGTCAACTGGGGAATGAAGTCCTTGTAGCCAAACTCCTTGTGTGGTCCATACGTCTCCCGGTGGTATTTGAATGCGTTGCCCCGCCACGTGTCTTGATCGATGTACATCATGCGGGGATACCACTCGCTCATGTAGGCCGGCACCGAGTACACGCCCCAGTGGATGAAGATCCCGAATTTCGCGTCCTTGTACCACTCGGGGATCTCGTATTTTTCCAAGGAGTCCCACTGCGGCAGGAAGGGGCCCTGCGAGGCTACAAGCCGGGCTTCTTGCACCGCTGTCTCAACACCCTCTGAGGCAGACGCGTCGACCGCCAGGCAACAAATAACGACCGCGAGAACCAGTGAAAGTACCTTCATGAGACAGCTCCAATATGGGCTCTTCAAGTATTCTTCATGCTGATAGCTGCAAAGGCAAACGAACCGCCAATCCTAGTTCGCCAAATCCTCCCGTGCTGCTTGCTCGAGTTGCCTGCGCCGGGCGGGGTTCACTTGGCTCTGAAAGTAGTACTCCGGCGGCCACCAATGTTCGGGCTCCTTCATCCAGACGTCGTCGACATCCAAGCTCAAATCGCAATCGAAACGGGCGAGGATGGTGTGCTTCGCCTCCCGCGTGCCGGCCGTGGTGTGATGACACAGGCCCCACGTGATACCTCGACCGTCAGCGGTGTCCGTGAACGCGTCCGGCACGTAGGGACCGGCAGCGATTGGCATCAGGCTGACGCTGGCCGCCACGTCGAAGTTGACTCCGTCCGGCGCATATTGAATCGTATTATGCTCGTTTCCATGGCGAATCACCAGCGCCGCGATGCCCTCCTTGAAGGGAAACAGCCCCGTTTCGTGGCCTGAGTTCAACACAGGGTTCAAGGGGTGCTTCTCAAACGGGCCGAGCGGATCATCGGCGATGGCCAATCCCAGAAAGCGTACAGGACGCGGCTTTCCGGCGGCTTCGGATTTGTAGTACAGGTAGATCTTGCCTTTGTACACCAGCGGGTAGGGATCGTGAATGGAGTACTGGTCCCAGGCGTCCGCAGGGCCGTTGGGCACGATAATTCTTCCGACCGGTGTCCAAGGCCCGTCGGGCGAGTCGGACCACGAGGCAGTCACCGGACAATCATCGCCGCGTGTTCCGGACATTTCCAGGAAAGCCTGGTAGTACAGGTAATACTTGCCCTTCCAGAACAGAATATCCGGAGTCGATACCGACCTCCAACCAGGAGCCGGCTTGGGTGGCCGTGGCACGGCCACGCCCTGTTCCTTCCACACAAATCCGTCTTCGCTGGTGGCGTGCCAGATCTCAGCCAGGTCCCAGTCGGTTGAGGGGATCACGCCGGTTCCGCCTTTTGCACCGCGCGGCGGCGTAGGCGTACTGCGACGCGTGTACCAAACGTAGTACTTGCCGCTCGCCTTGATGACCTTGGAGGGATCACGACGCGACAATGTGCCGTCCCCGCCGTTGTACTCGAGGCCATCCAGCGGCGTGTGGCGGAACTTGGTGAACAGTTCATTGTCCCAAGTTGTCGGTGACATGTAACGGGTGTAGGCCCGCTCCATTGCTTTGCTCAGCGGCATGTCGGGCTTAGCTTTCGGCACTCCATAGGGAAACGGGGACTGAGCATTGCAGACGGCAGGAAGTACCGCAAAACAGGCGGCCCAAACGATTTTCTGAAGGCGCATCGACATTCCTCTCTTCTTGAGCTCTGCTTGTTCAGCCCAGCGGCGCGTCGACTATTCTAGCTTCCAAATCCGCACCCAATCATATTGGGTCGTCCGTTCCTCACGGGTGCCATGTTCTACCAGACCGCCGTCGTCCGGGATCGGATTCCAATCGTACGTTTCGATCGCCATTTGAATGTAGGCCGGCACATCCCATGCGATCTCAGGACGGATCGAGTAGGCATACTTGCCGTCGAGATAGAACTGAATCTCCTCAGGCGACTTCCACCAGGCGCCGTACACGTAGAAGCGTTCGCTGTTCTTCGTCTCGGTTTTCAAATGGGCCTGTAACTGGACCTTTTGCGAGTTGAAGCGGTTTGTTCGGTGTATGGCGTTGGAATGGAAGATTTGATCCCAGTCTCTTCCCCAGCCTTCGGTCCTGTCGGTCGTCCTGCCGACGCATTCCTGAATATCCAGCTCGAGCTTCTTCGTGGTGTCCTTCTTGGTCATGAGCCAGAAGGTAGACGACATGACCGTCTTGTTGGCTTTCATGCGGCATTCAAAATACCAACCAACCTGCCCGGGGTTCAGCGAGCGGACGATGGCCCCCTGATGGGTGAAGGCTTTGTTGCCCTTCATCACTGGCTGAACCAGCTTGCCCACGGTCACTTGCATCATCCCGTCCTGTACTACCACGTTGCTCGCTTTGAACAGCGCCGGCGGCCGGCCGTCCCATCCCCAGCCGTTTCCAGTGGGTTCGCTCTGCCACTTCGACAAATCCAAGCTGGTCCCGTCGAATTCGTCGGACATGTTCTCGACTTCGACCCAGATCTGACTTGCCGGCCCGGGGTCTTCTCCGGGAACGAAAAACGGTTGAGCATGGGCCGAGTTTGTGCTCGCCAGCAACAGAAGAGTGAAAATCCATGAGAATTCGTGCAGCATATCTTGCCCCTGTCAATCCGTGGCTCTTGACGACGCTTGTAGATTGTATACAATCAGCAATGACCCTGTCAATCGACTGCCAGTAGGTTTGCCATGTCCTATTCGCCTGTTTTCCGAACGATCCGTGAGCAAATCGCCGATCGGATTCGCGCCGACGTCATTGCAGGCCGGTTGGCCGAAGGAACCAATCTCCGCGAGCAGGCCCTGGCCGAGCAGTACGGGGTCAGCCGGGCACCCATTCGTGATGCGCTGCTCCAGTTGACGCAGGAAGGGCTGCTGGTGGCCAAGCCCAATTGCGGTGTGCGGGTTGGCTCGCCGTCGGGTGAGGAGATTCAGCCGCTGGTGGTTGAGTTGCGTCGAAAGATCGAGGTTTTCGCCCTCCGCAAGGTGTTCAGCAGGCTCACCGATGGCGACGTCGAGAGACTCGAAGATACGGTCCAACGGTTGAAGATCGCGTGCGAAAACGAGGATCTCGCCGAAGTCGTGCAACAGGACATGGCCTTGCACCGCTACATCCTGGAGGCAACCGGCAATACGGATCTGCTGGCCATCTGGCTGCCGATTATCAGTCGCATGTTCCTCCACTACAGCCGCCACCGCAACATGATGGAAAGCTATCGAGAGCACGCCGCGATCGTGGATGCGATTCGCAAGAGAGACAGGAAGGCAGCGATTGAGGCACTGACGGCGAATATTCAGTAGCAGAGACTGAAGACTGACGGAAGTAGGCCCCTGTCAATTTTCACCTTCAGCCTAACCGCAAAGGAGAAGTCGTCATGCTGATCGGGATCTTCTGGGCCCTACTGGCCGGCCTCATGCTCGGGTTGTACGCGATCCCTGGCAAATACACGAAGGACTTCCGCGAGGAGAACACCTGGGGACTGTTCTTCATGCTCACGATGTTCGCGGTGCCGATCCTGGCGACAATGGTGATCATGAAGGGCGTGGGTGACATCTACGGAAGCCCGGCTGTTCGGGCGATTCTGCCGCAGATGGTGGTGACCAGCGTGTTGTGGGGAATAGGCGTCATGATGTGGGGCAAAGCGATTCATCACATCGGCGTGTCGCTGGGCTTTTCCATCTTCATCGGTACGGTGATTCTTGTCGGCTCGCTGCTGCCCTTCATTGTCGACGGGCTCCCCTCGGCCAAGGTGTTTGCCACGATCATATTCGGTCTGCTTTTCGTGTTGGCTGGAATCTTCGCCAACGGACGCGCGGGAATCACTCGCGAAAAGGATGAGGCTGCGGCCAAAGAGCCGGGCGAGTTACAATCCGAGCCGGGCAAGAAGTCGATGGGGGCTGGAATTGCGATTGCCGTCATCGGCGGTTTGCTGGCGACGGGGTTCAGCTTTGCCAATGCCGTCGGCCGCCCTCCACTGCATACGGCAAGCATCGCCCAGGGTAATCCGGAATGGGTGACCGCACTGGCGGTGATGTTCCCCATCTTCCTGAGTGGCGGCGTGATCATGGCGGGCTATTTCGCCTGGCAGTTGTCGCAGAAGAAAGCATGGGGATCGTTCAAAACAACCGCCTTCGGCAGGAATTTCGTGCTGATCTTCATCATGGCGTTCTTTCACTACGCCGCCTCGGCAGTCTTCGCGTACGCGGCGTTCAAGTTGGGAGCCGTGGGCAACACCGTAGGATACGCGATCTTCAACACGGCGTGTGTGGTAACTGCGATCGTCAGCGGCATCGTGACAGGAGAATGGAAACTCGCCTCCTCAAAAGCCAAGAACCTGCTGTACACCGGGCTTGCTTGCATGGTCGTTGGCATTCTGATCATCTCCGTGGGTAACAAGTTCGCGGCTGACGTTCCAGTCCAAGAGACCGTGGCCACGACCCTATTCGCGGAATGACCTTCAACCTTAGCGACGAGGAGCGAGACGAATGAAGATCACAGCGGTTCCTTTCGGGCAGGTTGACGGCCGGCCAGTCGACTTGTTCACCCTGGAGAACGACCATGGCGTAACCGTCAAGATCACCAACTATGGTGGCATTGTCACGTCGATCATCGTGCCAGGCCGCGGCGGGATTCTCCAGGACATTGCCTGCGGCTTCGACTCTTTGGACGGCTATTTCAGCGAGGCGTACAAGGCCAACTCACCCTACTTCGGCTGTCTGGTGGGACGTTATGCGGCTCGCATCAAAGACGGCGTTTTCAATGTCGAAGGCCAACGATATCAGGTCGCCACAAACGATGGCCCCAATCATCTGCACGGGGGTATCGTCGGCTTTGACAAGCAGGTCTGGGACGCCGACCATTGCCAGCAGGACAATGCCTGCGTGTTACGGCTCTCGCTGATCAGTCCCGACGGGCAGGAAGGTTATCCCGGCGCCGTGCGTGTCGTGGTTGAATACCGGCTCACGCAGGCCGATGAGTTGCAGATTCACTACGCGGCGGAGACAGATCGTGCAACGCCCTTCTCACTGACCAATCACACCTATTTCAATTTGAACGGATTCAAGGACAACGTCTTGGATCACACCGTTCAGATTTCCAGCGACCGC
This sequence comes from Thermoguttaceae bacterium, assembly GCA_963674575.2. Taxonomy (GTDB): domain Bacteria; phylum Planctomycetota; class Planctomycetia; order Pirellulales; family Thermoguttaceae; genus JAAYAY01. The sequence goes on along the minus strand of CAXXQT010000002.1, from coordinate 980,185 downwards.
TACCTGGTGCCGGATGCGACGAACGTACCGGTAGGCGAAGAGCGGTCCGTGTCTGGCACTGCCTGTGACTTTCGGACACGGAAGCGGCTTGCCGATGCCTTCGAGCAATTGCCGAACGGCTTCGAACACTATTACGTCTTAGCCGCCTCAGATGGCAGCGTGAAGAAAGTCGCTGAGTTTGCGGAGGCATCCTCCGCGCGGAGATTGGAGGTCTTCACCTCCGAGCCCGGCATGTTGTTCTACACGGGCTATTACACGTCGGATGACCTCGCTCGCGAGGATGGAACACGTTTCGGCCAGTTCCGGGCCTTCTGCTGCGAGACGTCGAAATACCCGAACGGCCCCAATCTCCAAGGATCCCCGCGCAGTATCCTTCAACCCGGCCAGCAGTACGACGAAACGACGGTGTTCAAGTTCCGCTGGTAGCAGACAGCCTCCGACCTACGAGTTGCAAAGAAATGCCATGATGAAAGAAACGGTCAAAGGCGTCGACCACTACCGCTTGTACATTGGCGGCCAGTGGGTCGAATCCGCATCGAGTGAGAAGATCGAAGTCCTTAATCCGACCAACGAAGAAGTCATCGCGATTGTGCCTGACGCGAGTGTCGAAGACGGACGTCGAGCCCTCGAAGCGGCGCGGGACGCCCAACCGGCGTGGGCGGCACTGCCTGCTGTCCAGCGTGGCGAACACCTCATGCGATTCACCGTGAAATTGCGTGAGAATCGTGAGCGGCTGGCCCGTTTGCTCACGCTCGAGCAGGGGAAGACCTACGGCTTGGCATTGGTCGAAATCGATGCGACGATCGACTACATCGATTTTCCGGTCCAATGCGCCCGGCGGATCGAAGGCGACCTGTTTCCTTCCGACGAACCGAACGAGCACATCTGGATTCACCGCGTGCCTTACGGGGTCACGGCAGCCCTGACCGCTTGGAATTTCCCCGTCGCCCTGGCGGGCCGCAAATTTGGCCCCTCGCTGGTTGCCGGAAACACAATGGTCGTCAAGCCGCCGCCGCTTACGCCGGTGGCTACCATGGAACTGGGCCAGTTGGCAACCGAAGCCGGGCTTCCGCCGGGTGTCTTGAATATCGTTCCCGGTGGGGCAACGGTTGGGGAAGAGTTGGTCACCAACCCGATCACGCGTTTGGTGACCATGACCGGCAGCGTCCGCACGGGACAGCACCTCTATCATCTGGCTGCCGACAACATCACCGCGATCCGCCTGGAACTCGGAGGCAAAGCTCCCTTCATCGTGATGGAAGACGCGGACGTGGACAAGGCGGTCGAGTGTGCGTTAATCAGCCGCTATGTCAACTGCGGCCAGGTGTGCACCTGCAACGAACGCATGTACGTCCACGAAGCTGTTTACGACCGTTTCCTCGACGGCTTTCTGGCCGGGAGCAAGAAACTGAAAATGGGCGACCCGCTTCAAGAAGACACGGACATCGGCCCGAAGGTTAGCCGCGAAGAGGTCGACAAGCTCGACGCAATGGTCGGGCAGGCGGTCGCCGACGGCTGCCAGGTGGCTCTGGGCGGCCAGCGCCCCAGCGGCGGCATGTTCGATCGCGGCTTCTGGTACGACCCCACAGTGTTGACCGGGGCGACGAACGATATGCCGATCATGCGCGAGGAGATATTCGGCCCCGTCGTCCCGATTGCCAAGATCGGCAGTTTCGAAGAAGCCCTGCAACTGGCCAACGACAGCGACTACGGGCTGGCCGCCTACGTCTTCACTCACGACATGCGTCGAATTCAACGTCTGGTCCAGGAACTGGATTTCGGCGAGATTTACGTCAACCGTGCCATTGGCGAACAGCGTCAGGGCTTCCATAACGGCTTCAAGCTCAGCGGCACGGGCGGCGAGGACGGCAAGTACGGCCTGGAAAACTACTTGCAGAAGAAGACCTTCTACGTGAACTTTGGCTGACCACTAACTCGTCGTGTAATGGCGGCGCAGCTCCAAGATACGTACATGAGCAAGATAACCTCCATCACTCCCAGGCTCTTTGTGGTTCCTTTGGCGGAAGTGCTGACGGACGCCCGACATGGGGACCACACGCATTTCCAACTGGTAACCGCCAATGTGACACTGGAAGACGGCAGTCAGGGAACCGGTTACACCTACACCGGCGGCAAAGGCGGACACGCAATCCACGCCATGATCGAGCACGATCTGGCACCGGCGCTTCTCGGTAAAGACGGCACGGACATCGATGGCATCTGGGACTTCCTGGAAGAGCACATCCACTACGTCGGTCGCGGCGGGATTGCGTCGTTCGCGATTTCCGCGATCGACATCGCCCTGTGGGATCTGCGCGGCAAGCGGGGAGGTTTGCCGCTCTGGCAACTCGCCGGCGGCGCCGGCCGGTCGTGTGACGCGTATTACGGTGGCATCGATCTCCAGTTCCCCTTGGGCAAATTGCTCGCGAACGTCGAAACCTATCTGACGCAGGGCTTCCGGGCAGTCAAGATCAAAGTCGGGCGTCAGCGACTGGAAGAAGACGTCCAACGCGTCCAGGCAGTGCGGGAACTCATCGGCAGCGACGTCGTGTTCATGGTGGACGCAAACTACTCGATGAGCATCGACCAGGCCATTTGCGCGGCCAAGGCCTTCCAACGCTTCCATATCTTCTGGTTCGAGGAACCGACGCTCCCCGACGACTACCTCGGCTATGCGAGGATCGCCGAGGCGACCGGAATGCCGCTGGCCATGGGAGAGAACTTGCACACCATCCACGAATTCGGCTATGCCTTGGACCAGGCGAGACTATCGTTCATTCAGCCGGACGCCTCGAACTGCGGCGGCATCACGGGCTGGCTCAAGGTGTCGGAGATGGCGCGAGCGTGCGGGCTGCCGGTTTGCTCCCACGGAATGCAGGAATTGCACGTAAGCCTTCTTTCCGCCCAACCCCAGAGCGGGTGGATGGAAGTTCACAGTTTCGAGATCGACCGATATACCAAACACCCCTTGGTCCTGGATGATCACCGAGCGGTTGCTCCTGACTCGCCGGGCATTGGCGTCGACTTTGATTGGCAAGCTCTTGCCCCCTTTCAGACCGCTGGTGCACCCGCAACGAGAGATTGAAGATGGGACGATTATCGAGTGCCATCCTGGTTGGGACGATCGTTCTCACGGGCGCATGCGCCGCTGCGAACACGCAGCGACAAAACTCCCGACCGAATGTGATCGTGATCGTCACCGACGATCAGGGCTACGGTGACATGTCGTGTCACGGGAACCCTTGGCTCAAGACGCCCAACCTGGACCGTCTCTATGCCGAAAGCGTTCGGCTCGAGGACTATCACGTTGAGCCGGTCTGCACGCCTACCCGGGCGTCGCTGATGACGGGGCGATATTCGTCTCGCGTCGGAGCGTGGACGGTGACGCAGGGACGGCAACTGCTGAAACCGACCGAAGTGACCATGGCCGATGTGTTCTCCGGATCGGGTTACCGCACCGGCATGTTCGGAAAGTGGCACCTCGGCGATCCGTGGCCCTATGCTCCCCGATTTCGTGGGTTTCAGGAGGTCGTTCGTCACCTCGCCGGTGGGATCGATGAGATCGGCAACGCAATCGATAACGACTACTTCGACGACACCTATTATCGTAATGGCTCGCCCGAACAGATCGCCGGCTACTGCACCGATGTGCTTTTTGCCGAGTGTCAGCGGTTCATCGCGCAGCAGTGTGAAAAGCCCTTCTTTGTGTATCTGGCTCTCAATGCCATGCACAGCCCACACACGGTTGCGGAGAAGTACTCTGCGCCGTTCAAGGCAACCGGCCATAGTGAGCAGCGATCGAAGTTCTTCGGCCAGATCATCAACTTCGATGAGAATCTTGGGCGACTGCTCGACTGCCTGGAGGCACACAAGCTCGCCGAGGATACGATTCTCATATTCATGGGCGACAATGGAACGGCAGCCGGCACCGGCAACAGCCCGGCCGATGGCTTCAACGCTGGCATGCGTGGCAAGAAGGGGTCGGTTTTCGAAGGCGGACACCGGGTCGCGTGTTTCGTTCGCTGGCCCCGCTGTTTGAAAGCTGGACGCGAGATCGAACAGCTAACCTCATGTCGCGACTGGCTTCCGACGTTGATCGAGGCGTGTGATCTCGACGCACCGGGCGACACCCACTTCGACGGTCGCAGCCTCATGCCATTGCTGAACGAAAACGCCAAGAATTGGCCGGATCGAACGCTGTTCGTTGAGCGCCAAGGAGATCAGCCCACGCTGAAAGCGCCGAACGGACCTCGCGTCCGATATCCTCACTACGCGGTGTTGACCGAAAGGTGGCGATTGGTCGACGATGAATTGTTCAATGTCGTCGACGATCCCGGACAGAAGCGCAACGTCACTTCCGAGCAACCGCTCGTCGCTCGCAACCTGCGAGCGCGCTACGAGCGACACTTCACCGATGTGTTTGCGGGTGGTGCAGTATACACGCGGTTCCAACTGGGCGCAAGCGAAGAGAATCCCGCCCTCCTGACCGTTCGCGACTGGCATCCGACCGACGGGAACGTGATATGGAAACAAGAGCAGCTCGGCGACGATACGCTCGCCATCAACGGCTTTTGGGCAGTCAAGGTTGTGCGAGCAGGACGCTATTCGATTCGGTTATCACGATTCCCGGATGATGCACCGCGGGCGATGGGGGCAATCAAGGCGTTTCTGCGAATTGGCGAGCATGAGTTGGAGAAGACACTGGACGGGACGGAAACCTCCGTTTCCTTTGAATTGGATCTTCCTCAGATACACGGATCGCTGCAAACCTGGCTGACCGACAAGGAAGGTGTCGTTCGCGGAGCGTATTTCGTTCAAGTCACACGTTTGAGTGAATAGGCCGACAGAGACATGTACCAAAAGGTGCTGCTAACATTCTCACTGGTCCTCGCCACACTATTGAGCACCGGAATCGCAAGCGAACCGCCCGCGGGATTCACCAGCATCGACACGGGCTACACGATCTGCAAGGTGCGATCGGCGGTCGATCGGGGGGAGCCCTATATCGTCGCGAGCAGTTATGAAGGGACGCTGTTGGGGGTCTCGTACGACGGCCGAATCCGGTGGAAGAACGAATTGTCGGGATTCATGAACCGTGACGTGTGGTGTGAGGACGTCACCGCGGACGGGGTGGATGAAGTCCTGGCCGCTAATGCCGATGGCACGCTGTACTGTTTGGACGGCGCCGGGAGGTTGCTCTGGAAGTTCAAGGCGAACGACGCCCCGATGAACGCTGTCTGCGTCATCCGTTACAACGGCGCGCCGTACGTGGTCTGCGGCGGCTACGACACGAATCTCTACTACCTGACAACCGCCGGACAACCCGTTAGGACTGTCGCCTCGGCGACATACTCGCGAGAGAAGCCGTGGGGCAGACCCGGCGAGAAACGGTTCCCCGACAAGCGGGCGCACATCGCCAACTTCATCCGGACAGTCCGTGGCCGCGAAGGAAGGGAATTGCTGGCCGTCCACGGCATCATGAACAGCAACGCGACGACCGGGTCGATCTATCTGTTCGAACCGATGGCCAACCAGCCCTGCCAGATCATCGGCGATCTGCCGGGCAGCAAGCCCTACGGAGACCTGAGCGTCTGCGACATGAATGCGGACGCTGTCGACGAGCTGGTCTTGGGAACGTCGGCGATGATTCAGGACTCGCACGTGGTCTGGCTCGACCTGAAGGACGGCAAACAGCATGAACTCAACTTGGTCGACTTGCGGCGTCGGATCGACGATTTTGGCTACCGTGTGGCTCAAACCGTCTGCCTCGGCAACGACTCGTTATTGATTGCCATTGGGTCTCATCTCATCGTCACGCCGTACGATTTCGACATGGACCGGATGGAGTTTCACACGCGTGGCTATTCGTTCAACGACTTGTGGCGAGATCCGTTGACCGGCCGAGTCATTCTGGGCAGCGTTCAGTCCGGCGGCAGTTGCGTCCATGTGATCGAACCGAGCAATCCTCAATGGAAGGAGTGTTTCGCCCGCTTCCAGCCGGCAGGTAAACTGAAAGCGATTCTCGACAACACGGTGGCAGCACGCGAGCAAGTTCACCACTTCAGGGCACCGTCCCATCAACGGGCTCGCAGCAACGTCTACATGATGACGGAATCGCTGACCGGAGATCTTGAGAAGCAGACGCACAGCCTCGAAGCGAAGTACGGCAGTCCCGTTTTCCTGAACGGGCACCACATGCCCACTGCCGAAGATTGGGATCGCAGCAACGTCGGCAGTGAGGAGTACCGAAACCGCCGCGACCGGCGCAGGAAGTACACGCTCACTCAGCAGCAGTTGCTCGATCAGATCCTGCCGCTGTACAACGGGGACCGTCGAGGGGCAGCATTCTGGGGCGGCCACGGCAACGACCCCTACATGCTCAGCACCGACACGATGTTGAAAATCGCCGACGCCGCCGCCGCGAAGGACAAGATGTCGGTCTTCATCTACCCCGAACTGGAGCAGTATGACGACGATTTCGGAATCGTACTACGCGAGCACTTCTATCCCATGGCCCAGCATTTCCAGGGCAAGAACCAGTTCATCTACGTGCGTACCAAGCACGCGTTCTGGCAGAGCATCGTCTACATGCCGCTCTGGTCACGATTGGTGTCCGGCGAATTCGCCGACGTATTCGTGCCGTCGATGGAAGAGACCACGGACAAGACGATGGAGCAGAGCCTGGCCAGCCGCGTCGGACTCTGGGCCAGCGGCGCCGTCGATCAATGGGGCTCGCGTTGCGCCCGTGACAATGCCAGCTTCGATCGCCTGCGGCAGCACTCGCACCAGATGGTGCCCAACCACTTCCTGCGAACGCAGGTCTACAACATCGCCTACGGCGCCACGTTCCAGAACAACTTCCCTGTCAACCAGGAGTACTTCAGTCTTCTCTACGAGTTGATCGCCAAGGGCGTACTGTATGTGCCCAAGCGAGAAGAGATCGTCAGCTTCAATCCCGTCCACCTCGGCATGACCCAACCGGACGAGCGTTACCTGGACGAAGGCAACAATGCCAAATGGCTGACCTTGTACGACGAGCAGTTCGAGCGGGACAACCCGATGGTCTTCAGTCGCCTGAACGGAACCTGGCCCGGAGCACCCGTGACTGACTGGGATTTTTCGCGCTACGCGGCCGGCGTCCAGGAACGGCGACTGAACTTCCTGCCGCCGTACCCGTACGGCCTTGTTCTGATTACACCGGCACAGGAGGGCACGTTTGCCGACAAGGAGGCGCAACGCGGCAAGCTCGTGGACCATCTCCATCCACTCTATCGAGACATCCTCATGGAGCACGTCACCGACGGGCGCAACTACCTCTCTCGCAACGGACAGGAGACGTACGCTGCGGACGAGTACTATAAGCGGGTGGAGGCGGATATCCAGGCCGGCGCAAAGCGACTTCCGCTGACGGTCAACGGCGGCGTGGCTTGGGTTGCCGCCGCACCGGATCACAGACACATACGCCTGACTCTGGTGGACGCCGGCTACATCAATCCCGACAATAGAACGGCAGTTGTCACGTTTGGTTCCGTGACACCTCTCGAGATAGTCGACATTCTGACCAACGAACGTATTGCAGTCGAGGACAGAACAACCGCGCGCGTGCCGGTCCCCTGTGGCTTGTTCCGCTTCCTTGATGTCGCTATCCAGGAGACGCTGTAACGGATCCGAAATAGATCCGCTTGGTTTGCGAGGCAAGAGGCACTAGGAATTACGTCAACATGAACGAGGAAAGCCATGTCCAGACCCATGCTTGCACTACTCGCGTTCTTTTTCTTCCACGGCTCCGTTGTTTCTGCCGAAAGCAGGCCCAACATCCTCTTCATTGTTGTGGATGACCAGTCCCCGTGTGATTTCAGATTCTACAATTCGCAGTCCGCGCTGCGTTCGCCCAATCTCGACCGGCTTGCTGAGCAGGGAATGGTCTTCGACGGCGCGTATCACATGGGCGCATTCCTCGGCGCGGTTTGCACTCCCTCGCGGCACATGATCATGACGGGTCGCACGCTGTGGCATCTGCCGATTGGCCCGACGGCCAAGGAGCACTGTCCGCCAGGCGTCGAGCAGAACTCGCTTCCCGCCGTCTTCAATCGCGGCGGTTATGCGACGATGCGCACCTGCAAGAGGGGCAACAGCTATGAGGCGGCGAACAAGCTCTTTGCCGTTCGCCACGACGCCAGCAAACGCGGTGGCGACGACGAATCTGGCAGCGCGTGGCATGCCGAGCAGGTGCTCACCTATCTGAACGAACGGGAGGCAGCGAAGGACAACAGACCGTTCCTGATCTATTTCGGTTTCTCGCACCCGCACGATACACGCGATGGAAAGCCCGAGTTGCTCGCCAACTACGGTGCAACCAATCACGACGATCCGAACTCCGTTCCAGCGGCGCATCCCAAACAGCCTAGGCTTCCTGTGAACTGGCTTCCCGCGAAGCCTTTTCCCGATGGTCACCCGGGCCTGCGCGACGAGGTGGCTGTGAGCGGCGTCTGGAAGCGACGCGATGAGCGAACTATCCGCAACGAACTCGGGCGCGAGTTTGCCTGTGCGGAGAACATCGACATTCAGGTCGGCCGCGTGCTCGACAAGCTCGAAGCTATGGGCGAACTCGAAAACACCTACATTATCTATACTGCCGATCACGGGATAGCAATCGGCCGGCATAGCTTTCAGGGAAAGCAAAATCTGTACGAGCATACGTGGCGCGTGCCGTTCATTGTGAAAGGCCCCGGGATCCAACCGGGCTCGCGGGCGAAGGGGAACATCTTTTTGCTCGACGTACTTGCCACGTTCTGCGACCTTGCCGGCATTCCTGCCCCGGAGACGAACGAGGGGATCAGCTTCCGCGGTGTGCTCGAAGGTAAGCAGTCGACCGTGCGCGACGTGCTCTACGGCGTCTATGCAGGCGGAACGAAACCCGGCATGCGCTGCGTTCGCAAGGGAGATTGGAAGCTCATCCAATACGACGTGCTGGATGGGAGCGTCCACGAGACACAGCTTTTCAACCTGAAGGACAATCCGGACGAGTTCCTCGAGGAGCATCACGATCCGAAAGTCATCGGTCTCACAGGCATCACACCCGAAAGGCATCAGCTGAACCTCGCGACGGACCCTCGCTACGCGGACGAGCTCAAGGAGATGCAAACGCTGCTTCTTAGCGAAATGCGTCGGCTGCACGACCCTTACCGCCTCTGGAACCAGCCGGACGATGGCTTGCAGCCCCCGACCGAGCCTGCCAAGAAAAGGGATCGGAAAGGAAAGAAATGAGCTGTTCTCTGTGGTGTCTGATATTCGCGAGCCTCTTGTCTACGCCCGTCGGGGCGCAGCCCGGGGCTGGCGATCAGGTCAAGAGCGAGGGCCAGATCGTCCAGGATTTGAGCGGTTACCGCTGGAAACTCAAACGCATGCGGCCCGGCCAAGGCGTCAAAGCGGGACTGCACGAACTGCCTCGTGCCGACATCGAAACGCTGGTGTGGATGCCGGCTCACGTCCCGGGAGACGTGTACACGGACCTCTGGAAGGCGGGGGCCATCGACGATCCGTATTTCGGCCGCAACAGCATGAGAGCCCAGTGGGTGATGCTGGACGAGTGGTGGTATTCGCTGCAGTTCAATGTGAGTGAAGACTTGACGGGCAAGGTCGTTCGCTTGGAGTTCGACGGCGTCGATTTCCGTTGCGAGGTCTGGTTGAATGGCCATTATCTCGGTGGTCATGAGGGCATGTTTTCGCCGTTTTCGTTCGACGTCAGCCAGCTCATTGTCAGTGACAAGAACTGGCACAAGGGCCGAAACATGCTCATGGTGAAGTTGGATCCTCCGCCTCAGGTCAACCACAAGGTGGCAGGTTTGAAGACTCCGTGGTTTGGTGACTATTGGCGTGACCTCGTTCCCTTCGGCATCTGGCGCCCCGTACGTCTGGTGGCATCGGGCCAGGTGCGAGTGGATGACCTCTACGTCAACAGCATTCTTCGCGATGATGGATCGGCGGACGTCCATGTTGAAGTCACTTTGGAGAACCACGGGGCGGAGCCAAGGAGCATCGTCGTCCCCGTCTCACTGCAAGGCAGGAACTTCTCAGGTCCTGCGCATACCGCCGCAATCCGAACGTCCCTTGATCCCGGAAGACACACGCTGAAAACCGCCGTTGAAATCGAACATCCCAAATTGTGGTGGCCATGGGACTTGGGTAAGCCCAATCTCTACACGGCCAGCGTCCGCGTGGAAGAGGGCAATCTGGTCCATGATCGCGCAAACACTGCATTTGGCATCCGTCAGATCAAGATGCAGTGGAATCCGGGCTTCACCAAGGATGAGGTGAGTTTCCCAAGGACCGTCACGATCAACGGCAAGACGCACTTCATTCGGTCGGCATGCTGGGGCGGCCCTCCTGATATCTTTGTCGGACGCACCTCACCCAAGGAGTACAAGAAGCTGATCGAGATGGCCAAGGCGGCCAACATGAACAACATCCGGATCTTCGGCTGGCACCCGCCCGAGATTCCGGAGTTCTACCAGTACTGCAACGAGGCGGGGCTCACGGTCTGGCAGGACGTGATTCCGCTGGGAACCGCCAATATCTCACAAAATGCGGACTTTGTAGAACGCATCTATCGGGAGGCCGAGGTGGCGATCATCGAACGCCGCAACCACCCCTGCCTGATCCTGATCGAAGGTGGCGAGGAGGCCTTCTTGAGGGCTGCGGACGCGAAGTTCACGAAGCACTTTCTGGAAGAACTCGGCCGCCGTGTCCAACAGCACATCGATTTGCCCTATGTCCCGGACTCTCCCCTAACGTGCCCGATCGCGCAAAGTGTCGGCTACAAACCGAAAGAAGCGGTTCATGCTCTGAGCTATTTCTATTCCATGGGCAAGTGGCTCATGGAAGACTGGTACACGCCGATGGACTTTCCGATTGTTCCCGAATTGGCCATCACCTCCGTGCCGTCGGTGGAGAGTCTCAAGAAGTTCATCCCGGAGAAGGAACTCTGGCCTCCGGGCCCCAGTTGGGGGCATCACTGGGCGGACCTGCATAGGCTGCGGATGCAGAACTTCGACACCTTTGGCGAAGAGCGGACCGGCTCATTGGAGGAATTCGTCAACGCCACGCAAGATGCCCAAGGAACGATCTTCCAGTTGTCGGTCGAGCACTTTCGCCGAGCCAAACCGCGGACCAGCGGCATCGCCCTCTGCCACTACATCACCTACTGGCCCGACATGAAGTGGGGAATCGTTGACAACTATCAGGCGCCAAAACGCTCGTATTACTACGTTCAACGAGCTTATCAACCTCTACTGGTGTGTCTGAAATTCGATCGTCGTCGCTGGAAAAGCAACGAGACCTTCGCGGGCGAACTCTGGATCGTCAATGACACTTACCAGGATTACCGAAACTGCCAGATCGAGATGACTGTGTGCGACGAAAGCGGAAAACGCCTGAACAAGCAAGGTGTGGAAGTTGCGAAGATCGCCCCGAACAGCTCGGCGCCGTCTGGCCATGTCACCTGGGACATCGCTGGGCAGGTAAGAAAGGCCTTCACCGTCCATCTGTCTCTGTTGGATGACGAAGGCAAGGAGATCTCCGCGAATGAGTACATGCTGCTGATCGGCGATCAGGAAGCCGCGCGGAAGCAGATGCGAGAACTCGGATCGCTCTTGTCCGAGACCAGCCAGGAATTCACGTACGCAAACTACTTTCGGTTCTTTCCCGAAATGCTCAGGCAAAACGACCACGACTGGCAAAGCGAAACGCAAATCCCTCGCGCCGCCGGTTTTGGCGAGGGCAGTCAACAGAAGACAAGCATTGATCAGGCGACTACTGGTCACTGAACACTGTGCCCGAAGGAGTGACGAATAATCATGCGAAACATCTGGCTACCTACCCTCGTGGCTACAGCCGCACTTGTCGCTCTGCTTTCATGCCCCATCGAGGCGCAAGAACGCGGATTTCCCTTCATTCTCCCCAAGGAGAAGCCGAACCGCCCGATGAGTGCGGCCATGGAGCGGAACTACACCGCATACCCAGCCCCACGCCCGGAAGACAACGAACTCTATTCGTTGTTCAAGTACACCGAACTGCAAGGTCTGGACTACAACAGCCACGACGGAACCATCTCGCGTCGCGATCCGTCGAAAGTGATTTTCGTCAACGGCAAGTACTACGTCTGGTACACGCATCGAGAGACGCCGACGGCGCCCCAGGGCGCCGAGAAGTGCACGGATACGATTCCGTCGCGGGATTGGGACCTCTGTGACATCTGGTATGCTACCTCGGACGACGGCTTCACCTGGCAGGAGCAGGGAGTTGCCGTCCCGCGTCCCACCAAGCCAAATCCCGGTTGGCGCTCGGTGACGACGACCGACATCCTGGTGTGGGAAGGCAAGTACTACCTCTACTATCAGGCCTTTTCGGCTCCTAGCGGCACCCGCGGCAAGGATAAGACGCGCGGCGATGACTGCCCCGTGGCCGTGGCGTATGCCGACTCGCCCGACGGTCCGTGGACGCCGTTGAACCAAGTCGTGATTCCCAACGGCGCCGAAGGGGAGTGGGACCAGTACTCCATCCACGATCCCTACCCGCTCGTCTACAAAGGCAAGATCTACCTGTACTACAAGTCCGATTGCGACGGAGACCCGCGTCTGGTCCGGATGCAGGGACTGGCCATCGCCGACCATCCGCTCGGGCCGTTCAAGAAGCATCCGCTCAACCCCGTGATCAACTCCGGGCACGAGACCACGCTTTTCCCTTTCAAGGAAGGAATCGCGGCCCTGGTCATCAAGGACGGCAACGAGCACTTCACCGTTCAATATGCGGAAGATGGCGTCAACTTCGCGGTCGCCTCGATCACCTCGCTGATGCCCGTGGCGGCAGGCCCCTATGTTCCAGACGCCTTCACCAACACAAAGTACGGCCGCGGAATCGCCTGGGGAATCTGCCACAACACCCTGGCCGGCACCGGCCCGCGCACCAATCACTCGCTCCTGATGCGATTCGACTGCGACCTGAGCCTGGATGTCGACGATCCGGACATGAAACGACACGGGTACACGTACAGGCCCGAGTTCTACTACCAGCACGGCCTGAATCGGCAGCAGCGAGAACGGATTCGCAAAGCGAACGAGAAACTGCCTGGCGATTAGCAGCCTTCGAAGGGCCAAGCAGAAGAAAGAACAACGAGCATCTTGGAATTCAAGGAACGGCAACATGAAACCTGCCCCACAACTTGTCCTCTGCATGTTCGCCGTGCTGCTATCGTGCAGGGGGCTTTCTGCGCGAGATGCCGAGAAGCCCAACATCCTCTGGATTCTCACCGACGACCAGCGTCCCGACTCGATTTCCACCTTTAACCGCATTCGACACGGCAACGCCGACAGTCGACTTGGAAAAGTGCTCTCGCCCAACGTCGACCGGTTGGCATCCCAGGGCACGACGTTCATCAATACGTTCAACCAAAACCCGAGCTGCGCTCCGTCACGAACGACCATGCACACCGGTCGTTATTCCCATCGCACCGGCGTCTACGGATTCGAGTACTACAACCCAGTCGGCCTGTCCCAATGGAAACCCATGGTGCCCGAGATATTGCGGGATCGGGCGGGCTACCAGACCGTCGCCGTGGGCAAGCTCGGCATTCGTGACCAGCATTTCGCCAACAAGAAGAACCCGAACGGGCCGCTGCTCTACCAAACGAATCTCGGCTATCGGAACGAGTTTGCCGCAAAGGGGCTGGTGGACTGGCACCCGGAGAGAAAATGGTCGGGCGGAAAAGCAGGGCCAAAAACCGAAACGTTCTTCTTCGCAGATGGCGTCAGGCTCCGCTGGCCGGAGGATTCCGAGGCGAAACCCAACGATGCGGAGGCTATCCGTGAACGCCTCGATATCTTCCGCGCCTATCGTCCCAACGAAGATGGCAGTCTCGGCGAGATTCTTGGTGGCGTGAATCCGCAATCGAGCGACGGCACCCGGGACGCCAATTTTGCCGCCGCGTTGGTCGACCACTTGGCTCATGCGGACGAAAGCTACACAGACGTCCTTGGCCGGGAGCAGAATGGCCCTGACAGTCAGCGTCCCTTGTTCATGTACTGCGGATTCGAGTTCCCGCACACGCCGGTGCTGCCGCCCGCGGAATTCCGCGAGAAGTTTGCGAAGTTGCGCTACACCCTGCCGACATTCACACCCGAAGAACTCGCCAGCTTCCCTCCGCAGATCCTGAAAGCCTTCAAGAATTGGGAGAGCGACCATTTTACCGATGCCGAAAAGCAGCAGATGGTTGGCGACTACTACGCCTACTGCGCTTACGGCGATTCGCTCGTGGGAAAGTTGGTGGACGAATTTGTCGCTTACTCGGAGAGCAATTCTCGCCCCTGGCTGATCCTCTATGTGTGCGGCGACAACGGCTGGAAACTCAATGAACACGGCATGGTCAGCAAGTTCCTGCACTACGATCGGGACTTGAATAACCCGATTATTGTCGTTTCGTCGGACCGCAAACGGTTTCCGGCCGGTAAGGTCGTTACGGATTTCGCCTGCTTCGTCGATATGGCTCCCACGTTTCTCGCCGCAGCTGGCATCGACATTTCTACACCCGACTATGATTACCTCGATGGAAGGGATCTGGCGCAGACCGCTGGCGGAACCATGCCGCCACGAGACTACGTCATCGCCGAGCCAACCTGGGTAACCGGCCCCCGGGCCGTCATCCGCAGCAAGGACTACAAGTTCTCCATGAGGGTGCGGCCGCAGAAGGGAAATGCGGTAACTCCGGCAACTGCGGGTAAGAACATTGATTGGGCCGTCAATGCGGAATTGGAAGATATCGAACCGGTGCTCTTTGACCTGCGCGTGGACCCTGGCGAGATTCACAACGTCGCCTTGGATCCATATTACCGACCGGTGGTGGATGCATTGCGAGCGAAATTGCAGAACATCGTCCTTGGCGATGGCCGTGTCGAAATCGCGTGGAGCAAGAGCGGTGGAGACACTGTCCACTGCAGCAATTTCACGCCTGGTGCCGACGATGGGCGACTGAGTGTTCCCTTCCTGAAACCCAAGTTGCCCCGCCAGGTTACCGACTCCCCATAATTCACAATCGAAATCTACACCGCAGGGGCCCACGTACATTGAGAAACAAAGCAACCCCAATCACTTTCGCAATATCTGAATTGTACCGCATCGGACAATCGCGACTGTTGAGGTGTGTGATTGGGCCAGGACGTGAGGACTTCGTCATGACCAGAGTTATCGAAAGAGCAGCTCTTGTACTTGTGTTGTTGGCATTCCTGCACTGGGGAGCGTCTCACGCCCTTGCCTTTGTGACAGGCCAGGATCTAAGCAAGGAAGGCCGCCAGCAGAAGGCCATTCACGATTACCTCTTCGAGACGTTTCTTGAAGGGCGAGAAACCGTCTACACGGGTAGTGGGCGTGATCACGGCCTCAAAGAACTGACGATTTTGGAAGACACAAGAGAGATTCGTCACGGAGACGAACTCATCCTCCCTGCCGGGGCGGAACGCATTGCCGGCATGTTCCGCCATTTTGCGTTTCATGGAGCCGACCTGGACCGGATCGCGGAAGTCCGGGTGTTTCCCTTTTCGCCGGACAAGGCTCCTCCTCGCAGCAAGCAGGTGAAGGAATTCTACCGCGTTCAGATGCCGTCGATTCCTCTGAGCGACGAGCCGTTTGGACGGATGAAGATCCGATTTCTGATGAAGAAAAAGGAAGGCACTTGTCGAATCGACGATCTTGTCTTCATCGCTCAAAAAGCGATTCCGCCGCAATTCGACAGTATCCCGTACCGTGACTTGGGCTCGGAATTCCCTCGAGAGCGGGTTGAAGTGCGCATCGATACGGATCACGAGCTTTCGATTGGAGGAACGACCGAGTTGCAGCGGGACCGTTGGTTCCGGATGCACGAGACGCCAGGCACCGCCCATGAGTCATTCGAGAAATGGGCTGCCGAACGTGGCTTTCTGCCGGGACGCGGCGCATTCAAGTTCAATCCAGCCCTGACCCGTGGGTGGGGAGGCGGCGAGACGATCAAAGAACGGGAAGATAAGCCCGGAGCGGCCGACATGACGTTTTTTGAACGCTACGATGCGGGCGAGCGCCTACGCAGAACGATCCCCCTGTTTCGCGGAAAACCCTTCGCATCTTGCTTCAACGACTGGCCGGACTTCATGTCCGTTCCGTTGATCGGCCGCGGGACACCGCTTCAGGAACACTTCGACGATGCTGCTGAACTCGCTGCCGCATATGCCGCCGACCAGATCAACGACGCGGGCTATACGGCGGCCTGGTGGGAAGTGAAGAACGAGAGCAGCGTTCAATCGGAATGGGCACACCATTGGAAGGAAAAACAAGGCATCGACGGCTGGGGGTTGCTGGCAGATTTCCACAATCGAGTCGCCGACGCGGTGCATGCTCGTACGCCCGACGTCAAGGTAGGCGGCCCCTCCTCGGCCTACATGCAACTTCAAGTCAAGGACTTTGCACTTTACCGGGATCAAGCCCGCTTCATTGAAGAGACACGCGGACATCTCGATTTCTTTTCGCATCACTTTTACGAAAACGCTCTGACGCTCGGTGCGCACGAGCGCCGCGGACTGGGATACTCCAACTACCTGCTGGGGCGCTACGAGGCGATCCTTGACATGCTGCGAGCTCACATGCACAAGGTCGACAACGTCCTGCCGATCCTCATCACCGAATGTGGCTCGCTGCAGAATGGCCGCCAGCCCTCGGACAACTGGTTGCGACTCTATGCCTGGAACGCTTACTTGACGAAGTCTATGCAGCGACCCGACCAGATCGAGCTGTTTGTGCCGTTCATCTTCCTCCACATGTCCTGGAATCCGAACAGCGGCGACGCGGCGTTCACGCCCAAAGCAGACCGCGAGCGTCACAACACGATCGACGACTTCGAGCGGACGACCGTCGCGAATTACTTCGAACTCTGGCGTGACTTCGACGGACGCCGTCTGCCGGTCCAGTTCGATCGCGACTGGCTGGATGTCGTTGCGGTCCATGACGGGAAACGAATCTCCCTGGCCGTGACCAACATGGGAGGTCGACAAATCGCCGTCGACCTGTCCAGCGTAGCAAAGCGGATCGGCGCGGCCAGAGCAACCCAAACGCGTTTGAATTATCACAAAGGCGAAGTCGTCTTCGAGCCGGAACACACCGTGGATCCGGCTGCCGTTCCCGTCGACGTGAACGAGACGACCGTCGTCCGACTGATGCTTGATAGGCCGCTCGTTCTAGCAGGAGTCCTGCAACAAGATCGTTGGTACGCAGGCGAGACCGCCGTATCGAGCACCGGCGAGCCGATCGGATTTCAGGTCAACGTTGAAGAGCCAAGTGAGGTCCAGTCCGCCCGGCTTCTTATCGGCGTTCATCGTGCTGGCGGTCTTACGGAACCACTTCTGGTGCGTGTGAACGGCCATCGGATCACTGTCGATACAGGTGATTCGGACGAATTCACCGAATTCTTCGCGCCGCTGGATGCAGCCGTCCCAGCAGCCATCCTTCGAGAACGCAACCGGCTCGAAGTCAAAACGCAACCGGGCACAACGATCACATCGGTCCAACTTATTACCTACCGCTGAATGCGTCATTGCTGGAGGCACACCGTGAGCCTGTGTGATTCCGAACACGAAGCCCCGGGTATTCCCAAGCAGCCGATCAAGGCAAAGGGTAGTCCCTATTTTCGCGGAAAGGCGACAAAGCAGAAAGAAACATGAGCCCCATGATGACAACTTCCCGATTCCTGATCTGCCTCATCTGTTTTCCGATGTTCTCCGTTTCCGCCCTGGGGCAGGAAGCGGTTTTCCCTCACAAGATGCCCGATAAGAAGCCCGACTTCGAACTGAGTTCGGCCATGCAGCGGATGTTCGGCTACCCGGCGCCGCGTGTCCAGGACAACGAACTGTTTTCGCAGTTCAAGTACACCCGGCTCGAAGGGTTCGACTACAACGGCGGCGACGGCACCATTTCCCGTCGCGATCCTTCGCGGCCGATCTTGGTCGACGGTCAATACCACGTGTGGTACACCCGGCGCCATACGCCTGTGCCGCCGATTGGGGCCAGCCGAGCCGATGAGGCCAGCGACGAGATCCCTTCTACAGATTGGGATCTCTGCGAAATCTGGCACGCGATGAGCAAAGACGGTTTCACCTGGCAGGAGCAGGGCGTGGCCGTTCCGCGTCCGGCGAAACCGGCTCCCGGTTGGCGATCCGTGGCGACGCCCGACATCCTGGCTTGGAAAGGCAAGTATTACCTGTACTATCAGGCCTTCGTTGAGCCGAGCGGAACCAAAGGGGACTGGTGCGTCGTCTCCGCATCCTACGCCGATTCGCCGAACGGGCCGTGGACGCACACCAATCGAACCATCATTCCTACCGGAAAACGTGGCGATTGGGATCAGGACGCGGTTCACGACCCACACCCCATTGTCTACAAGGGCAAGATCTACACGTACTACAAAGCCGCCTACAACAAGTGGCCGGATGTGCGAGACAAATACGCCGTCGGCCTGGGGACTGTGCCATTTCACCAACGCCGGGGGGCCGGGGAGGCAACACTCGATCATCGCTCGGTTCGACTGTGATTTGAGCCTCGACGTTGACGATCCCGGCATGAAGAAGACAGGTGTCTGGCATCGTCCAGACGTCTATTTCCAGCAGCGGCTCAACGCCGCCCAAAGACAGCGTATCGACGACGCAAATCAGAAGTTGCTGACGGATGAGTAGATCTTCACGGTGAGCAGATGTCGCGAGGTCTGTGAATCATGTCACCCAGTCATTAGAAAGAACAACTCATGAGAACGCAGATATTGTTGGCTCTATGTATGGCCCTGTTCGCGCCCCTCAACGAGCTCACCGCCGCAGATTCCCTGCCAGAAAAGGGCGCGGCCAGTCGTGTTTCCGCCAAACGCTGGGAAGGAGCCTTCGTCACCGGCAACGGTCGCATGGGTGCGATGCTTTTCGGTAACCCTGAGAATGAAACGCTCATTGCCAACCACTGCCGGTTGTTTCTCCCACTGGGAAGCTATGAAAAGGTCCCAAACTTGGCAATGCAGCTCCCCGAACTTCGCCGCGTCATTCGCGAGGAGGGCACCACGGCTGCGATGACGTTTCTCATGGGAAAAGCCGCTGAGCAAGGCTTTCCAGGGATCATTCCCACAGATCCGTTCCATCCCGGCTTGTTCGTCCACATACGACAGCCAAGCGAGGGCGACGTGCGTGATTATCTGCGCACGGAGGACTTTCGCAGCGGTGAAGTTGCCGTGCATTGGAAAGACGATCGAGGAGCTTTTCATCGGCGTCTCTTCGTTTCGCGGACCCATAACGTGATTGCCTTTTCGCTGACCGGCGAGCGTCAAGGGCAGATCACGTGCGATCTGGAGTTCCCGGTTCCGAAGCCGGTTGAAAAGAGCCCCATCGGAGACAAGGGCTGGCGTGCCGGCATCACGGCCGACCTGATCCTTCCCCGTCGCACTGTAACGCCTGCCCTGGTCACATTTCACAATGTCTACGGCCGGGGCAAGGGCGGATTCGATGTCGCAGCGCGCCTCATTCTCGACGGGGGCAGTGCCGAGGTTGTTGACGACCGAATTCGTGTTGCACGCGCCAACAGCCTCCTTCTACTCGCGCGCATCGTCCCCTGGAAGACTCCCTTGCCCCCCGAAGCAAGCGACGCCTGGGCGAATTCGGCCGAGAATCCCGACTTCACCGGTGGCGTCGGGCGATTCGAGCCCGTTCCAACTCTCGGCGAAAGCTCTGTCGTCGCCTATCGGGCAACGCAAGATGCTGCTTCGTTGCTCCCACAGCTCGTGCGGTCGCTTGAGACCTTGGAGCCTGACTACGACGCGTTGTTCATTCCGCATCGCAAGGCACATGCCGAACTGTTCGATCGCGTCTCGATCGACCTGGGAGGAGGCGACGAACGAACAAAGACAAGCGAAGAATTGCTCGCCGTCGCTGTCCGCGAAAACCGGCTGCCCACTGCGCTGGCCGAGAAGATCTACGACGGCGGCCGCTACATGTTCATTTGCAGCGCGGGCGAACTGCCGCCCAACCTGCAGGGGATCTGGACCGGCACCTGGCGTCCTGCCTGGTCGGGAGACTTCACGCTCGACACCAACCTTCAGTTGGCCATGAAGCACGCCTACACCGCTAACCTGGGCGAATTGATGGACGGCTACTTCCGGATGATTGAGGATTTCTATCCGGAATGGCGTCTCAATGCCCAGCGCACCTACGGCTGCCCGGGTTACTTGACCAATGCCCGAGCCTCGAACACCGCCCTGCTCCTCCATTGGGGAAAGTGGCCGGGAATATTCTGGACCGGCGGATGCGGTTGGCTCGCCCATTTCTTCTACGACGAATGGCAGTTCACGGGGGACGGGACTTTCCTGAAAGAGCACACGGTTCCCCTGCTAAAGGAGCTCGCATCGTTCTATGAAGAGTTTGCCGTGCTCAATCCGGATACGGGGCGCTACGAGTTCATCCCCTCCTATTCGCCGGAGACCGGCGCCGGGATCACTTCCACCATGGACGTCATGGTCTGCAAGGACGTCTTGAAGAGCCTGATCACCGCCTGTAAGACCCTCAGTATCGAGCAGGACAGTATTCCGAAATGGGAAGCCGTGTTGAAGAGGCTTCCGGAATACCGAGTCAACGAAGACGGGGCTCTTGCCGAGTGGATTCCAGAAGGCCGGCCGGAGCGCTACAAACACCGGCATCTTTCGCACCTTCATAGCTGCTACGAGGCCCTTGATGACCTGGATCCCGAAAGGACGCCCAAGCGATGGAAAGCCGCGCAGGAGGCTCTTCGGCGACGTATTCACTCCGGTGGGGAAGTGTCCTCGCACGGGCGCGTCCACATGGGCCTTGCAGCAGCGTTCCTGCGTATGCCGGAGGAAGCCTACGGCCGTCTGAAAGTCATGGCCACCGGCGAATCAATGTACGCCAGTATGATGTGCTCCCATGAACCAAACGGCCGCATCTTCAACTGCGACGCCAACGGCGCCATGCCCGAGATCATCCACCGAATGATCATGCAGTCGCGTCCCGGCAAACTGGACCTTCTCCCGGCTCTCCCAGAAGCCTGGCCAAAGGGTGAAATCCGAGGCATCAGGGCCCGCCAACAGATTGCGATTGACCGGCTGGCTTGGAACGCGAAGCTCTGCCAGTTGACCCTCCGCCTGACCAGTGAGAAAGACCAAAACGTCATATTACGGGTACCGCGTGCCGAGGCAATTCGGCGAATGGAAGTGACCGTCGGGACGGCGATCGTTCAATCATCTGAGCAGCGTTCGAATCAGCGATCTGTCGACGTTAAGGCGGATGAGACCGTCGAGTTTGCGATCGGCTACTAATCGGCTCCGGTATGTCGAGCCCAGTTGTCACGCCAATCAGCGCGAAAATGAGGCCAAACGAAAATGGCGAAAATGGCACCGCAGAGCGAAGCACACAATTATCGCGAGTTGGGTCGCGGTCACCCGGTGATTTCGACTACGTGCAGCCGGCGTGACATGCTGATTACCATGGGATCGGCCGCGGGCAGTCTATTGGCCGGTCTTTCCCTTCCCACAGATCTCCTTGGCGGAGGCGTAAACGATCGCATCCGCTGGCAACGCTCGTCTTCGTCGGCATTGTTTGAGTCCGTTGCGTGTGACGGCGTGCCGCTGCTTGCGCCTGGCGCAAACGGGCTTTTGGATGGCTCGTGTCGGCTGGTTGCCGAAGCCGACTCACAGGCAACACGACTGACCGCCAGCCAGACGTCTGCTCTGCACGGTCCACTACAGGTGCAGCTCAAGCACCATCTTCACAACAGCGGCCTCGGCCAGGGTGACGATCTGCTGCGTGCGAGGTTGACCCTTCACAACCGTTCCGATACACGCCAACAGGTCGAGCTGACTTTGGTCACCGCTGCTCAGCCCGTGCCTTCAAGCACTCGACAAGCGATCTACCTTCCGTTGAGTTCTGCCGGGTTTGACCAGGACAAGAGGTTCCATTCTCTTGGCTCGCAGGAGTTCCTGAAGGACTGCCGACAGACGTTGGAGGAAAATGAACTGGATTGTCACTACCTGGAACCGCAGGCCAGCTATCCCGACCAGCGGACAACAAAAGCGCTCCTGCTAGCGCCGGTGGTGGACATCGGGCAGCCACCGTCTGCTTGGCGAGTCGCCGTGTTCACGCAATCCGACCAAGCTGTCCGATTTCGTTCGTTGATTGGCAACGACGGATGCCGTGGCTGGCAGATAGGGCGAGTCGTGACGGTGGAACCTCGAAAGTCTGTCGAGCTTTCATGTTGGTTGTTGGTGCACCATCATGATACATCGGCGGCTTGGCAGGCCTTTCACCAGCATGCGCACCTGGAACCATACCCGCCCATCGAGTGGATTACCAACTTCAGAGTGC
Source organism: Thermoguttaceae bacterium (assembly GCA_963674575.2). GTDB lineage: Bacteria > Planctomycetota > Planctomycetia > Pirellulales > Thermoguttaceae > JAAYAY01. The sequence continues at coordinate 957,767 of CAXXQT010000002.1, read as the reverse complement.
ACTACTACGATTTCCTCTCCTCGGCAACCGGGAGAGACGGGCATCGGGGGGGCGGCTATGAAGCGGACCTGCCCCACTTCCGTGACTTTCACGTCGGGCTCGCGACGCAACACGGATACTATTCGTCGCTGGGCGACTATCTCCATCCAGATCGAAAGGTCTGGCGGGCCATGCGAGGCGACAAACAGGGCCCTGTGGCAATGTCGATCCATACGATGAAGAACCGGATTGCGGCCACGCGTTCAACCGGAGCCAAGGCGGCCGTCTATATGCATCTGACCCTGTTGGACGACGCTTCAGAGCTCTTCCCGCAATTGGAGAGCGGACGGAGATTTGGCCCAAATGGTCAGCCGATCCGGTTTCCGTGGAACGGTCCTGATGTCAAGGGCTCATGCTGGTGGATGTCCATCGGCTCGCCACAGTGGCGCGATCACCTCTTGCAACAAGCTCGCTGGATCATGGAGATCCTGCAGCCTGATGCCATCTGCATGGACGAGACGTTCGCCGGAATCGGGTACGACGAATCTCCAGAGCATGCCGGCCCTTTGTCGCCGCACGCCATTCGGTTCTTCCAGGAAATGCGAGCCCTGGTCCGGTCTTTCGGTGAGGAGAAGGCGTTTTTTACCAGCGATTGCTCAAAAACCGGCTTCTCTTTGTGGGCCGATGGCGACGTGGGAGACCACGCCTACCCTAATTCGCTAGCGAACCCTCTGTATCGCCAGGAACCCGTGCGGTACCTTGCCGCATTGGGCGATAAACCTTGGCGACCCTGCGCGTGGCATTTCCGGCGGATGTGGGACCACCAAATGGCACTGGCCCGTCAAGTCGGCGCCGGCGTTGGAGTGTCCAACGGCTGGCTCGAATACGCGGGCCTGCATGGATTGCCGAACAAGGAACGCGCCAACATCATCCGCGACATCGAATCGCTCCTTTGAGTACGGATACTCGTGACCACGGCCATCTGTACGTCTCTGATGGGCCGTCTTGGGGAAAATATCGGCCTTGCAGAGGTTGGTGACGAAGGTGTGGCGGAGGCTGTGGAAGTCGGCGAAGCGGCCTTGGACACCATTCTGCACGGGCTGGGAACCTCATTCCTCCTCTTTTCCCTTCTTCGATTTCTTCCCCCTACTCGGCGGAGTCCACCCGGGCTTGAGCTTGGCGAAGGTGTCGTAAAGATCCTGGTATTCCTTCATGTCAGACCACTCCGCCCCGCGCTGGGGCTGGACTACCTTGCCTTCCGGATAGTCCTTTCCAGCCGCGCTGGCCTCGACCGAGGCCAGCATCTTCTCCGCCTCCTGGGTCATTTGCTCAAAGCGTTCCGGATTCTCCTTGGAAATGTCGGTGCATTCCTTGGGGTCCTCTTTCAGATCATACAGGACCCACTTGGCGTTCTTTCCCCTTCCCTCTTGAAACAACTTGTACCTTCCCTGGATCAGCGCTTTCCCATTCGATGTAAACGGAATGGTGCGATTCAGATTCGGGACTTCTCCATCCAGAAGAGACGCAATGCTTGCCCCATCGACCACATCGAGCATCGAATCGTCCGGCAAGTCCAGAAGGTCGACAATGGTCGGCATGATGTCCATGGTCGAGGCCGGAAAGTCGGTGACCATGGGCTGGACCCGGCCGCGCCATTCGATGATTCCGGGAACCCGAATCCCACCCTCGTACAGGGAGCCTTTATGTCCCCGGAGCCCGCCAACCGAGTCGGGCTCGTGGTCCCGGCCCCCATTATCGCTGCAGAACCACACCAGTGTGTTCTCAGCCAGATCCATGTCCCGCAGGCCCTGTCGCAACATCCCGATGCTCCGGTCCATGGCGATAATCTCACCGAACAATTGGGCCACCTTCGGGTCCAGATCCTTCGACAATCCTGCCGTATCCTCTTCCATCGCGGTAAAAGGAAAATGAGGCGACCCGTACCAGATGACGGCAAAGAACGGACGAGCCTTGTGCTCTCCCATAAACCTCAGAGCGGCCTCGACCATGAGAACGGACGACTCTCCCTCGAGATATACGATCTCCCCGTTGTGCGTCATGAGGGGGTTCATTTCGATGTAGTTGGTGGCGGAGAGCCAGTGATCAAAACCGTAGTGGCCGGGATGGTTGGGGTCATCCGGCAGGACCGGCACGGCGGGTCCTTTGACACCGCCCAGATGCCACTTGCCGAAGTGGGCGGTTGCGTACCCGGCTTTCTTCAGGGCCTGGGCCAGGGTCTTCTCCTGCAGGCAGAGCCGCTTGTGCAGGCCGGGCACCCCAGTGCGGCCGGGAACTCTTCCCGTCAGGACCGAAGCCCGGGTCGGCGAACACACGGGCGCGGCCGCGTAGAAGCGGTTGAAGCGAATCCCGGAAGCAGCCATGTCATCAAGGTTCGGTGTCCTTCCCTTCAAATGCGGATGGCCCATGTAACCCACCTGTCCCCAGCCCTGATCATCGGACATCACGAGAACAATGTTAGGCCTTCCGGTCTCTCCATGGAGAGTTCCACAGAGCAGAATACCCAACATCAACAAGGAAAAGGTTGTTGGTGCTTTCATAGGTCTCTTCATGTCACTTTTCGTTTACGCTTTGGCTTAGACCCTTTGAGATTGCCAGCTTGAGTTCCCGCAGTCAGGGACGATGAATACCAGAACAAGTAGCAGGATGCCGTTGACCGAAGGATCTTGCTCAGTCTCGTGTGTTCTGCAACACTTCCGGCAACGGAGTGGCTGCATCGGACGGGTTGGGGATTGCGGCACGCATACGTGCGATGGCGGACGCATATTCCGGGTCGTCAATCGCATTGGTCCATTCGTGAGGATCTCTGGTCGTATCGTAGAATTCCTCCTGCCCTTCTACATAGCGAATGTATCGTCCCGCTTCGTTGCGGATGCTGAGATACGGATACCATGTCGGCCCGTTCTTGCTCGTCAATCCGGTGATCGCGGTGCTTTCCCACGGTGCCTCGGGGTTTCTTAAGAGGGGCACGAGCGAACGCCCATCCAGGTAGTCTGGCGGCCCCAGCTCGCACAGTTCTGCCAGGGTTGGGTAGATATCGAGCAGTGACACGAAACGCTCGCATTCAGCGCCCCCCGCGGGAGTCACGCCTGGTGCACGGATCATCAGCAGGCTGTGGGTAGCCTCTTCCCAGAGGGTGGCCTTCTGCCAGTGATGCTTCTCTGCCAGGTGGAAACCGTGGTCGGTCAGGAACACCACGACGGTGTTGTCCCGATGGGGGCTCTTGTCCAACGCGTCGAGCACTCGACCAAGTTGGGCGTCGGCGTAGGCCGTCGTCGCGAGATAGGCTTGGACGCCTTGTTTGTGCAAACCATGTTCAAAGACACTGTCCACGTACTTACTCTTTCCAAGCGTCAACTCCACGCCCAGTTCCGGCACATCATCCAGGTCATTTTCCAGCAGGGCCGGAGTCGTTACTTCGTCCAGCGGAAACATGTCAAAGTACTTCTTTGGCACATACCACGGCATGTGTGGGTTGAAGAGGCCACAGCAAATGAAGAAGGGCTTGTCGTGTTTCTGCTGGAGCCGCCGGATGGCATTGTCGGCGTTGAGCGTATCATTCATCTCCTCTTCGGCGAGGTGGATCGGCCCCCAGTCCTGCTCTCCCCTGCCCGATGGTGTCAAGGGTGCGTCTGGAGGAGCCGGATCACGTTTGTGGCCAATCTTCTCGTCCCAATGCTCTCGCTGGTCCCAGCCGTGCGTGATTTTTCCGTAGCCGGCGGTGGTGTACCCGGCTTTCTTAAAGAAGCCCGCCAACGACAGGGCACCTTTCAGCGGCCCGCTCACACCGGCTCCCGGCGTGTTGTGATAGTGGCCCGACGTCCACGGGGCGACACCCGAGAAGAAGGCCGTGCGGGAGGGCGAGCAGACCGGGGCCGCGGTGTAGGCACGCTTGAAATTGACCCCGCTTTCGGCAAGTTTCGTCAGGTTCGGAGCCACGACCTTGCCAGCGTAACGGTTCGTGTCTCCCAGCAGCCAACTGTTCAAATCGTCCGAAGCCAGAAACAGCACGTTTTTCGGTTTGTCGGGAGTTGACGCAGCGGCGCTATCCATGTGGCACAACAGCGCCATCGCGACAAAGGCGATTACAGCAGTCAGGGGTTTGAATTCCGGGAACATCTATCTTTCGTCCTCCTCAAGTGGTCTGCGGTTTTCAAACGGTCCCCACTGAGTTCGTTTCTCGTATTCCTTGGCGTTCTTGTAGACGGTGGGGTCGTAATCCGGATTAAGTTTCGGGATGCGGGCCCCGACTTTGTCAAAGTAGCGCATCATGTCGTCGAAAAGCTGCTTGTGCTCGGCCGGGTGATCCGAGGCGATGTTGTGGACTTCGCCTGTGTCGTTCGACAGGTCAAAGAGCATGGGGATGTCCGGACGCTCGTAGAAATGCAGCAGCTTGCGAGTGCCGGAGACCACCGCGGAATGCGGCATGCTTGACCGGTAGTGTGGGTAGTGGAAATAGAGATTGCGGTTGAGCAGCGCGTCGCTCGGCGGCTCGCCTGCCATGCACGAAGCCAGACTGACGCCGTCGATGCCTTTAAGTGCCGTCGGATCGCCGCCGGCCCAATCCACGAAGGTCGGCAGGAAGTCGTAATTGACCACGTTCCCGCGAAAGACGGAGCCCGGCTTGATCCCAGGGCCCTTCACGATCATGGGGACGCGGATGCCGCCTTGCCAGACCCACCATTTGGCGGCGTGCAGCGGTTGCGTCAGGCCCGGTGCGAGCTGGAGTTCTTTGTGGCGATAGCCGTTGTCTGACACCATGACGACGTAGGTGCTGTCCTCGATTCCCAACTCTTTGATGCGATGGAGTACTGCACCGATCCGTCCGTCAAGGTCTTCGCCCATGCCGAGCCAGATGGCGGGATCTTCCTTTCGCTTCACCGTGTCGGCCGTCTTTCCGATTTTCCGGTAATAAGCCTGCACGAGCGGGTGTCGGGTGTATCTCTCGCGTGTCACCGGAAGGCACTCGCGGCCTTCGTGCATCGCGTAGTGCGAGATCTGCAAATAGAAAGGCCGGCCGAGCTCCACCTGCTCGTTCATGAAGCCAAGCGCCCTTTCTGTCACGCTGAACATCAACTTGGGATCGGTCAGGTCGTCAGGCAGGCGTTGGTTTGCGCCCTCGGGCAGTGTGTTGCCCGGTTTGTTGCTGGTGTCGCCGTCGTGCAGCACATATCCCTCGTCGCCGGGATCGCCTCGCATGTGCCATTTGCCGATGTGAGCGCTGACATAACCAAGCGGCTTCAGGGCTTCGGGGATCGTCACAGCGTCCGCGTCGATCGTCATGTCCGAGACACACGGAATCACCGGAAAGTCGGGGTAGCCTTTTTCGTCGAAGTAGTCCTGTCCGCGGTCGTTCATAAACACGGTGAAGCCGTTTCGCGGCGAGGATTGTCCGGTCTGCACACAGACTCGCGATGGTGAACACTGCGGTGAGGCATAGGCGTTGGTAAACCTCATTCCCTCGCGAGCCAACCGCTGGACATTCGGCATTTGCAGCACGGGCATGCGCGAATTCGGCATCGAGTCATCCATCGCAATCGGAGACCCGTTCCACGCCCAGTCATCAATGAACAGGAGAACGATGTTTGGCTTCTCCGCAGCGGCGCATGTGCCGGCCAGAAGCAGGCAAACGGCAATGAAACAAATGCTCGAGCGTAGCATGGTACTCATGGTTTCGTGAAAGATCTGGGGGAATGGGGTTTTACTTGGCGGATTCGATTCTGCGAACGCGAATGGATCGAAACGAAACGTGGCGCACCTTCTCCGGTAACTTCTTGACACCGTGTACCTGCAGTGCGATCACGCCCGAAGGATACTCTGCATAGGCTTCATCATCCGCGACATCGGCAACTTGTTTGCCATTGAGCCAGGTTTGAATTCGCGGGCCAACGGCCAACACGCGCAGCTTGTTCCATTGCCCGTTTACCATCAGTTCATTCCGGGTTAGCTCTTCCTTTGGCGTGATCCAGGCGCCATTGCCTTGGTTGAAGATGTGTCCGGAACGGCCAGGAGATTTCCCAATATCGACTTGCGGGCCATGGACCGATTCCCTTGGTTCGCCTTTCGCGTTCTTGCGAGTCAACCTGGTCCGGATTTGAACGCCTGAGTTCAGGTCCGTGTCGTCAAGTCTGACTTCCAGTTGGAGTTCGAAATCTCCATACGTTTCAACCGTGTGCAGAAACTGAGTCTGGCTGGAACTCGTCCCAACAATGACTCCATCGGCAATCGCAAACTGCTTGTTGTCGCGTGACGGTGTCCAGCCGTCGAGGTTGGTCCCGTCGAAGAGAACCTGCCACTGCCCCCCAACGGCTGGGGACGTTGCTGCCAGCAGCGTGATCACAAGGACGACTGTCATCCAACAGGAGCGCTGCTGCCACGCCGGTCGCCGAAGTCCGGAGAAGGAGATACTCCACATGATATTCGCCTATGAAATGTCGTTGTCGCCTAACGGAGTGAACGTATTCGGGCTAAAACGCGGGCAGAGCAAATTCCTCGCGCCGAACTTTGACAAGCAGATCGTTTGCCTCGTTGTCGTTGGTGATTTGCTCTTCTGTCGCATCCCACTCGATCGGGCGACCAACAATGCGACAGATATTGATCAAGTGGGAGACGCTCGTAATGAGATGTCCGACCTCGACCGGGGCGTTTGGCTCCTTTCGAGACTGAACGCAATCGAGCCAGTTCGCGACATGGTTTTCGGTATTGGGACCTTCAAACGGCGCCAGCAGGTCGGTTGGATTGCAGGCGAAACGCCCACGGTTGATCTCGATCTTGCCCCGTTCACCCGTGAAGATGCCGCCAAAAGCCGGACCATCCTTGCTCTCAAGTCGGACGACCGTACCGTCGGGATAATAAAGGCGAACGCCACGTTGCCGGTCGTTGTCCGCCGGCGTGGTCGGCACGATGCGCGTCGGCGCCACGTTCTCCCAGCCCATGGCCAAGTGCACCATGTCGAGAGCATGCGCCCCGCGATCACAAATCGCGCCGCCCGTGAAAGCGTCGTAGCGGCGCCATCTGCGGTGCAGGTTCTCGTTGTAATCCAACAAGGGGGCCTGTGCGCAAAAGCGATTCCAGTCCATGCCTTCCGGGATGGCCTGCGACTGCAAGCCTGTGGCCGGCTGGGCCCCCGAATAGTTCATGACGAGAATCGTATGGACTCGGCCCAGGCCTCCATCTCGCACGAACTTGCAGGAATAGACGTTGTTGGCCGTGCTTCGCTGCTGCGTTCCCACTTGCAGAATGCGTTCATGTTTTCGGACGGCTTGCACCAGCGCTCGGCCTTCGGGAATGCTGAAGTGCAGCGGCTTCTCCGCGTAGATGTCAAGGCCCTTCATGCATGCCAGGATCGCGGCACGCACGCGAGCATGATCGGGCGTCGCAATGATCACGGCATCCAGGTCTTCCGTGTCGTACATCTCCGCGTAGTTCTGATAGGCGGCCCACTGGGGCTTCACCTGGGACTTCTGCTCGTAGTCGGCGGCGAGCGTATCCACCTGTGGGAGGTAACAGTCGCACACGGCGACCAGCTCAGCACGCGAGCTTTCGCGTGCCATGCAGCGCGACAGCCACTTGGCCCGATTACCGGCCCCAATGAGCCCGACGCGAATCTTGCCATTCGCGCCAGTTCGGTCGGGTGCTGCCAGCGCCGCCGAAGGAACGAAGGCCGGAATCGCCAGCAGCGAAGCCGTTGCGGCCGTCTTCAGAAAGTCACGCCGTGAAGTCGGGGGAAGTGAGAGACTCATATTCTATTCCTCATACCGGCTAGTTGAAATGCTTGGAAGCTCGCCGACCGGCCGTGAATTCGCCTCAAGCTCCTCCATGAAGACGTTCATTATCTCCGTCAGCTCTTGAACCTTCTCCGGGTGTTGGGCCGAGAGATCGGTTGTTTCTCCGAGATCCTCTTTCAAGTTGAACAGTGAACCGGCTTCGGCGGCAGCGCGATCCGTTTTGCCGACCCGATCGGATCTTCCGCCACCCGGCGATTGTCCTTTGACGAGCAGTTTCCAATCCCCGTGGCGAACGGTCGCCGCCGGAACGATGAACGTCTCGTGAATTGGCCAGTCCAATTCCTCGCCTCGCATATAGGGAAGGATGTTGCGTCCATCGATGACGCGGTCGGACGGAACGTCGACTCCGACCAGAGCACAGAACGTCGGAAGCATGTCAATGATGCCGGTGATATCGTTGTTTACGGAACCCGCGGGGATCACGCCTGGCCAACGCATAATGCAAGGAACTCGAATCCCGCCCTCGAAATTGGTCCACTTCCCATCACGAAGTACGCCCGCGCTGCCGTAGCCCTTCACATTCAGTTGCGGGCCGTTGTCCGATGCGAAGACCACCAGCGTGTTCTCGGCGATTCCCAGTTCATCGAGCGTCTTCATCAGTTCGCCCACCTGCCAGTCGATTTCCTGAACGACGTCGCCGTAGGCCCCGTGTTTGGAGGTTCCGGCGAACCTCTCGTTCGGAATCCACTTCGTGTGCGGAAGCGGCGACGCGTAGTACAGGAAGAACGGCCGATGCTTGTTGGCCCGAATGAAGTCGATCCCGGCAGCCAGCAGCTTCGGTGAGTGTGCTCCGTCGGTCTTCCCTTTGACGCGTTCAACAATCTCTTTGTTTCGATAGATCGCGGTTGACTTGCCTTCGCAGCTTTCCATGAAGCCGAAAAAAAAGGCAAAGCCGTGATTGATCGGGTTGAATACTTCCCATTCGCCCAGATGCCATTTGCCGACAATGCCGGTCGAATAGCCCGCCTTCTGGAGCAATTCGGCGATCGTGATTTCATCCGCATGGAGGCCAATTCTCTCGCGTCTGTATACCACGTTATCCACGCCCACCCTGTGTGCATGGCACCCAGTCATCAAAGCGGCACGCGTCGGCGAGCAACGATTATGCACATAGAAGCTCTCGAACTTCATTCCTTCCGCACACAGCCTGTCGACGTTCGGTGTGGCGATGGTCGCAGAACCGCAACATCCCAGGTCGCCGTATCCTTGGTCGTCAGTCAGGATGAAAACGATGTTCGGCTTCAGATCGGCAGCACCCGCGGACACAACTCCAGCGTTGCCGAACATGGGTGCGATGAGCATCGCCGCCAAAAAGTCCAGGTAGTTCTTCATTGTTGCTAAGCGCGAAGCTATCAGATCGGTTGCCTAATACGAAAAGTCGACGAAGCCTGGCCGTGCGAGCCCTCGCGTGGGCGTGCGTCCACTTACCTGCTAACGCGACCGCCCACTGTTTCGCTGCTTCTCGAGCAGACTGGCCAACCGGTTCGCAACATCCGGTCGGTCGTCGAGAAGATTGTTCTGCTCGCCAGGATCGTCTCGAAGATCGTAGAGTTGGGCGACGAGCTCATCCTTGCGCGAGATCCTCTTCAAAGTCGGACTCGGCTTGCCTTCAATGTACTTCCAATGGCCTTGACGAATCGCGAAATTGCCATTCGGACTGTGGAGTACGATCGAAGAACGAATCGGTTCTTGAGTCTCCTCTCCCAAGAACAATGGCAGCACATTGAAACTGTCCTCGGCGACATCTTCGTCATCGGAAACAGGACGGTCGATCAGCGCCGCGATGGTTGCGTATATATCAACGAGACTGATCGTTTCATCGCAGACTGTCGACGCCTGCACGTGCCCCGGCCAGCGAACGATGAACGGGACGCGGAAGCCGCCTTCATAGATGCTGTGTTTGCGACCTCGCCAGTTGCCATTGCAGCGAAGACCGGCGCGATACGCCTCGGCCTCGGGGCGATCGCCTTCCGTCGTCAAGACGCCACCGTTGTCGCTTGTGAAGAGAACGAGCGTGTTCTCCGTCGCCCCCATGCGATCGAGCGCGTCGAGGATACGGCCAATCGACAGGTCCAACTCATGGATCCAGTCGCCGTACAGCCCGATTCCGCTTGTGTCTTTGGTCGCACCAGACGGCGTGTACGGAAAGTGGATCGCCACGGGAGTGAAGTACAAAAGGAACGGTACGTCGTCGGATTGGCGTTCGAGCCAGCGGGTGGCGTCCGTCGTAAGTTCGTCCATGACGTTCACATCTATGCGTTGGGGAGCGTCGATCCCCATGTATTCTCGGCCATACGGCGACGTTCCTGCGGCGACCGTGCGATCCGAACGCAAACCGACGACCGCACGATTGCGGACGTACACGCCCGACGCGTCGCCATGATTCTGAGGTACGGCGAAGTGATAGTCGAAGCCGATATCCAAGGGGCCGGGGCTAAGCGGTTTCCTGAAATCGTGCCTTTCCGATCCGTAGCCGAGGTGCCATTTGCCGATCGCCGCCGTCCGATAGCCGACCGACTTCAGCAGCGACGCGATCGTCGAACGGGATGTCTCGATATGCAGCGGATCGGTCGTGTTCAGGACCCCGTGCTTCTGGCTCGTGCGCCAATCGTACCGCCCCGTCAGCAATCCGTAACGCGTCGGCGAGCAAACGGAAGAGGGGGTGTTCGCGTCGGCAAAACGCATTCCTGATTGGGCCAGCCTATCGATATTTGGGGTGCGAATATGAGCTTCATCCGCGCCATAGCTGTTGAGGCTGCCGTGGCCAAGGTCATCGGCGAGGATGATTACGATATTCGGCCGATCCGCTGCGATAGACATCGGCGCAATACTCGCGAGCAGAACAACACTGAAGATCGGCGAAAGGTATCGTGTCAACATTGACAGTTTCAACTCCATGGGGTGTAGAATCATCTTGGTCTCGCCATCTGTGCCAATGCTGCCTGGTAAAGACCAGCAATTTCGTTGTCGCCGAGTGCCTTGTCAAACATCGCCAGTTCATCGATGCGACCATCCCAGAGCCCGCCTCCCTCGGCGTCCGTTCCAAACCAGACCGTTTCGGTTGCGCTGGCAGCCATCATCGCACACGGCACCGATGCCACGAGTTGACTGTCCACATAAATCCGCAGATGATCGCCGTCCGCCGTCATCACGATGAAACGCCACGCTCTAAGTGGTAGAAAGGCCGCGCTGGTTACAGACTGCAACTGACCACCACGATCTCGAATCGTCGCTTGAAGCTGACCCTTGTCATCGAGCGCCAACCTAAAATTGCCCTCGGCGCCGCGAATGTTCGTTGCCACCGTGCCATCAGGCGGTTGCGATTCAAGATATCCGAAAACGGCAAGTGTGAAGTGCCCTGTACCCAGGGGCGGCGCAGAATCGACTCGCCCACCGCGCCCCGTCGATTCAGCCCGCACACGCAACGAACCACCGGCATCCACTCCGCGCGCGTGAGGCGGGCGAACCCCATCGCCTGTCAAGACGACGCCCGAGTATTGAATCGGATCAGCGACCAATCCCTTATCCCGGATCGGCATCCGGTAGTAGGCGACCGGGGATAGCTGCTTCACCGCACGAGGGTAGGTACGTTTCGGCTCGTCGAAGCTGCGAATAAACCGGTCCGTCGCCAACTGGATTCCCACTGGGGCTTTGCTTGCGTTGTCGATCTTCACCGCCTGAGACGATTCGAGGTCGACAGCCTGCCCAGCCTTACCGTCTTTGAACGATCTCGGTTGCACGCGAACCAGCCCTTCAAATACATGCACCTCGCTCGCGCCGGATTCAACATCGATGGAGAATTCAGTGCCGAAGTCAATAACTTCCGCATCCGGCGTATCCACGGTAAAACCGGCTCCCTCGGGCGGAACGCTGGCAGACAGCCGGCCGCTAAGAAGCAGTAGACGGTCGCCGCTTACCGCGTCAAATCGGGCAGGCGCCTCAATATAGACTGTCACCCCCCCATGGAAACGCAGTTGCAGTAGCCCTCGGTCAAGTCGATATTCTCCGACCGCTAACTCACCGTCGTCGTACCGCTGGCCGGCATACACCAAGGCCGCATCGACCCTTGCAAGAACCGTCGCCACGGGTAGGTCGTTATCCGCAAATGGGTTGGCTACCCATAGGATCGTAGTGAACAGTAGCATCGCCGCGACCAATCCGGCGATGGCTGCAACGCGATGCGCTCGCCCCGTTTCGGTAGCTGCCCGCGTAGACGGAACGGACTGTCCGGCAATGGGTGTCGTCAGTTCTTCTCCGTGCTTTGCTACTTCTATCTCCGCTACCTCGGACTCGGACAGCGCCGCCAGATCGCTCAAGGCCGAATCGACATTCATGTACTCGATGAAATCACGACGCAAATCAGCGTCCTCGCGGAGCGCGACTTCCAGCGTCTCAAGCTGCTCAGCGGAAATTCCACCGCGGGCATAATCGGCGAACAGCGGCCGCAGGTCGGTCAAATCGCTCACTGCATTCCCTCCACCTGAAGTGTGCGGCGCGTGCATTCCAGCAGTCGCACGCGAATGCGATACAGCCATTGGTAGAACGCCGGCACGGTTCGGCCGCTCTGCTCGGCAACATCCTGAATGCGGACGTCAGGCGCGTATGCTGCCAACACCAAGGTCCGCTGCTCGCCAGGCAGTTTCTCCAAGCAGCCCTCCAAGGCCGCGCGTTGAGCTGACAAGCGGTTCTCAATCTGAGCCGATTCGCACGCCAAGGTGTTCAGCACGTCGTCCGCCAACACCAGCCGATCTCGCGCCTTGTTGCGCAGCCAGGCGAGCGCCTCGTAGCGCGCGACGCCAAATGCCCACTTGCGAAACTGGTCGGGGTCTTCGAGGGCGGGGAACTTGCGCCACAGTACCAACGCAACGCCCTGCATGACGTCCGCCGTGTCCTGTCGAGTTGGCACCAATCGGCGCACGAATGCCCGAATCGCCGGCTCATTGACCGTGAATAGCGTGAGAAAGCGTTCGTGAGAGGCAGGGTCGTCTTGTTCCATCGAAATTACACTCCACAACTTCCCCGGATTTTACGGCAGATTCCAGAGAATAGCGATTTACGCTCGATTGAGCGGCTGGCCGACCTCTGAGTCGGAACTCGTAGCCGCGAGGTCGCCCAACAGCCCTCTGACACGGGCGTGAAAACGAGTTCTCGACGTAGGCGGGAGGAGTTCGAAATCATGCGGAACCGGCCAGACGAAAGGACGGCTTAGCGGGCATTTTTTACGTCAGTACCACCCACCAGCGTGGAAATTGCACCATGCGCGGGTGGTAGTCACAGGGGTAGCCAAGACACACGACAGGGACGCCCCTCCATGTGGGGAGGGCAGCCATGGTCGTTGTGACCTCAGGATCGGCAGTGGCCACTTGGAGCAGTGAGCATCGAGATGGGTGTGGCATGTGCGTCCAGGCCGTCCGGGGGCAGCGAATTCCTTCTCATCTCTTCGTACCGGACCCGCACATCAGCGGGGAAATCGCAACGTGCATATGTGATGTACCCCCGAGCGGCCAGGACGACACGTACAAACGCTCCCGCGGTGGAAGGGTATGCCGGTTTCTTGCTCGCTCCGACGGCGATGAGCTGCTGGCACACCGCAGATTGTGCGTACCTACCCTACGCCGCATCTCCATCTCGAAGCTCAACCAGGCCAGGCAACTGCGCTAATACTCAGGCTGTCAGCCATGCGTCGAAGGCGGCGCCAGTAGTGGGCTTCCTGGAGTTCGTACTGGACAATGCTCACCCGCTTGGCCTCAGGAATATGCCAGCCGAACCACGGTCTCCCGGTGGCGACGCAGAGCGCCGTCTGCAGGACGAAGAACGATTTCCGGCACTTGCTCGGACCAATCACGAACGACTTGTCGGCCATATCCAGAATCTCCGGGATGACCGGCCTGATGGCGGGCGGCTCCTCCTCGAGGTACCGTCGCGCGTCGACCGGTACTGGAACCTCGCCCTGCGTTTCTGCAAAAATCTCAAAGCCTTTGCTCACTGCAACCATTTAGTCCTCCCGAACAGGTGATATGGAAACGCGCGGGGCCAAATCATTCGCTGCGACAAGCAGATCGATGTGCCCCGCTACTGTTCAAAGGGGCCCGCGAAGCGCCGAATCCAGCCACTTTCAGAATTTCTTGGAGAAAAGCTGCTGGCGACGAGTGCGCAGCGACGAGCGCAGGCCGTTGCGGGGGGAGTAGCGTTGTTCAGAAGTGCCAGTGGATCCACTCCGGCGGTCGGTAGGTCACCTCGCGGCCCTCAATGTGGATGTGCTGCCGGAGGTGGTTGGCCAAATCCCGGAGCCCGGCCGTGTCGAGCTTCTCGAACACGCGGGCAATGTTGCGGCGGTTTGCCCGGGAGTAGTTGTCGCGGAATGTCCGCAGGCACCTGCCTGAGGGAAATGCGACCTGTCGAAGGTAAGCGATCAGTGCTTCCTGCTCCCGGGCGATGCGGCCCTGGGCGGCCAGGTCGAGATCACGTTTGGCCTACTCGTAGTCTTCAGCCAACTCGGCCTGCCGTTTGCGGATCTTGCGGAGGGCCCTGAAATCGGCCAGCGGTTGACGTGAGAACCCGATCGTTGGCTGCCGGACACCCATTGGAAGTACTGTCCGAGTGTGTCGGTCAAGTAGCGGTCGTGTTTGTGGCCGCCGTCGAATCGAACCTTCTGTCCCAGCAGGCATGCCGAGATACCGATTCGAATCGGCTCATCGGCGTTGGTTTGGTCTTGCATCATTGTCAACCTGGCGTGTGGAGTGGTTATCGAAAGGCGCCATTGTGACGGCCGATGTGGAGAGTCTTCCGGAAACACTTGGGCGACTCGGCATCCAGAAACATGTTAACACCACCGGAAGCATTTTCGCACGGCTCGCTGCATTCGCACAACCCCCGACGGATTTCGACTCGCTAGGGCGGGATAGAAAAGCTCGGAATGGCGGCCTCGGCCGAGCGATAGAAGAAGTTATCCCCCATCCGCCATATCGGATATACGCAGGCAGGACAGAATCACTGTCAATTCGTGCGGCTTGCCACGAAGTCTAGTGACGGGTATCGTGGGCGACAGTGTCGTCGGTACTCGTGCCCACAGTTGTTGAATCAAGTGCACACCTGATCGCAATCGTATTGACCGGTATTCAATCCGTTGGTTGGTGCAAGGAGCAGAAAATGACTACCGAGCGCTCGAACAGCACATGGAGAACCGCCCCGCGTCTGCGTCAGACAAGAACCACTCTCCTCGACGCGGGAAGCGCCGAAGAGAAACGTGCAGAAATTCGCCAGTATTTCCACGACACGTTTGACATCGACGAAGCTCTACTCGAGATCCTCAAGTATGACGAGACGTTCTATCGACGGGCGGACCCGTTGCGTCATCCGCTGATCTTCTACTTCGGCCATACGGCAACTTTCTACATCAACAAGCTCTTGCTTGCGAGACTCATCGAAGAGAGGGTCAACCCGACTTATGAGGCCTTGTTTGCGGTCGGTGTGGACGAAATGTCGTGGGACGATCTGAACGAGAAGCACTACGACTGGCCGAGCGTAGCGGGAGTACAGGCCTATCGCGACCGGGTTCGAGCCGTCGTGGATGACGTGATCCAGACGCTGCCGCTGGAACTGCCGATCACGAGGGATAGCCCTTGGTGGGTGATCATGATGGGCATCGAACATGCCCGAATCCACCTGGAGACCTCATCGGTTCTCATTCGGCAGTTACCCATCGAGCAAGTTCGACCTCATCCGCTCTGGGAGATATGCCGGTCGACGGAGACGGCACCTGAGAACGAATTGATCGATGTCCCTGCCGGCGAGATCACCATCGGCAAGCAAAAAGACCATCCGCTCTACGGCTGGGACAACGAGTTCGGTACGCATTCAGAGAGCATCAAGGCGTTTCGAGCGAGCCGATACCTTGTCAGCAATCGCGAGTTTCTGGAGTTCATTGACGATTCCGGGTACACGACGCAGAGTTGGTGGACCGATGAGGGCTGGCGATGGCGGGAGTACAAGCAAGCCACGCACCCGCTATTCTGGATCCCGGCGGGTGGCTCGTACAGGCTTCGGACCGTTGCCGAGGAAGTCGACATGCCATGGGACTGGCCCGTAGAACTGAACTATCTGGAATCCAAGGCGTTCTGCAACTGGAAGAGCTCGCAAATCGATAAGACGATTCGGCTCCCGACCGAGGAGGAGTGGTATCGACTCCGCGATCTTACGGTCGACACGGATCAACCCTATTGGGAAACGGCTCCCGGGAACATCAATCTGGAGCATTATGCATCGAGCTGCCCCGTCACGCAGTTCCAGTTCGGCGATTTCTATGACGTGATCGGAAACGTGTGGCAATGGACAGAAACGCCGATCACTGGATTCACGGGTTTCGAAGTCCACCCATACTACGACGATTTTTCAACGCCGACGTTTGACGGTCTGCACAATCTCATCAAGGGTGGTTCCTGGATCTCGACTGGAAACGAGGCCACACGCGATTCCCGTTACGCATTCCGCCGCCACTTCTTCCAGCACGCAGGCCTGCGCTATGTCGAATCGGATCAGCCGGTCTCCATTCAAGTGGATGTTTACGAAACCGACCGTTCGATTGCGCAGTACTGCGAGAGCCATTACGGAGAGGAGTACTTTGGCGTCGCAAACTTCCCGAGCGTCATGAGCCGACTATGCCTCGAACTGATGAAAGACCGCCCGCGCAACAGGGCACTGGACCTCGGATGCGCCGTTGGGCGGGCGACTTTCGAACTGGCCCGCGAGTTCGGCGAAGTCGTGGGACTCGACGCGTCAGCGAGATTCATTCGCATCGGCGTGGAACTGAAGGACAAGGGGTTTCTGCGGTATGCGCGGCTGGAGGAAGGCGAACTGGTTTCGTATCAGGAGATCAGACTCTCCGACCTGGGCCTTGAAGGCACACAGCAGAAAGTCACTTTCCAGCAGGCCGACGCCTGTAACCTCAAGGCTCTCTATGCAGGATACGATCTCGTGTTGGCGACGAACCTGATCGACCGTCTCTACAGCCCGCGCAAATTCCTGGCCATGATCCACGAGCGGATCAATGCGGGCGGCCTGTTGGTAATTGCGTCTCCCTATACTTGGGATGAGGAGTTTACGGAGAAGCACGAATGGCTTGGCGGCATTCGCGTTGCCGGCGAGCCTTTTACCACGCTGGAAGGACTTCATGAATGCCTGGCTCCGCAATTTACGCCTCTTGGCGAGCCGCGGAAGGTTCCTTTCGTCATTCGCGAAACCCAACACAAATTCCAGCATACATTGAGCGAAGTAACCGTTTGGGAGCGGCACGGCTGAACCCGGCTCGTGTAGGCAAATGGAATACGATTTCGACTGCTCGATCGACCGGAGCAATTCGGACAGCTTGAAATGGCGTGACACGCGCGGCAGCGATGTGATCCCGATGTGGGTGGCGGACATGGATTTCGCATCGCCCCCGTGTGTGGTCCGAGCCATGCATGAACGTGTCGATCATGGCGTGTTTGGCTATTCCGTGCCTACCGATGCGGTAAATCAGTCGGTGGTGGCATGGGCATTGAGTCACTACGATCTCAAGTTGACGACGGAAAGACACATCCCGTTTGCTTCACTGAGCGAAGAGATCGCCAATCGTAGCATTACACTTATGTCGCCAGCCAAGACATTCAATACAACGGGGTTGAACTGCGGCTTCGCGGTGATCCCAAACGCCGATCTGAGACGGCGTTTCCAGAACGTCGCCTCAGGCATGGTCCCGCAGCCAAACGGCCTGGGATATGCAGCCTGTCAAGCTGCGTTTGAGGAAGGGGAAGCGTGGCGACGTGATCTGATCGACTATCTTCGGGGGAACCGGGATTTGCTGGAATCATTCCTGTCTGAAAAGTTGCCCATGTTCTCGATGTCGCACGCAGAGGCCACCTACCTCGCCTGGATCGATACTCGGTGGCTGGGCAAGCGAAACGCCATGGACTTCTTCGAAATGGCCGGCGTCCAATTGTCGGATGGCAATGCATTTGGCGGGCGAGGATTCATGCGGTTGAACTTCGGCTGCCCGAGGGAGAGGTTGAGAATAGCTCTCAAGCGGATCCTCCAAGCGGTCCAGTCGATCTAGAAATCGACTCGCCCCCCCGTGAACACGATCAGCCTACCTTAGGCAAATTGGGCAACGAAGGCGTCGATGTCACGCTCGATCTCGTCGTGGCACGCCAGGCCTCGGATCCAGCGGTCGGGAATCGCACGGAGACCGTATGCAGCGCCCATTAGTGCTCCCAGGATGGCGCCACGATGGCAGTTATCACCTCCGACGTTCGTATTGGCGACCAAGGCGGCTTCGATATCACCTTCGTAACGTGCCAGCAAGTAGAGTACGGCCGGAAACGACTGATCGATGTAGCAAGCGGGACTGAGGAGGTTCCCGATCACGTGAAGGTCAGATAGCTGATCACGTCGTACTCGCTCGACCACCTTCGTCACGGGAAACCCCAACGACTGGGCGGTAGCAGATACGATGGGAACGATCCGTGCCCTGGTTTCTCGTAGCAAGCTTGGCAGGAGTGTGCCCAGCGCCAAAGCATAACGTTCCAGTTTCGCCGAATGGTGTGTCAGCCGCAGGTGGGCTAGCAATGCGGCATCGACGGTGGACGGGTCGTTATTGCATGACGCCGCGAAAATGACCGGCGGGAGAGTTACCAGAGCGCCGATCGACGCTGTGTCGTGGTTCTCTGTCCCAGCACAACGTGCGGGTGGAATTCCGCGATCGTAGTTGGCGAAGAACTGCCGATGATAGGATTCGGCGTACGTATCGTTGTGACTGCCAGGCGTGGTCATGAACGTAACGTACTCGCGCAGGAAGTCGTCCGAATTGTAGCAACCGGCTTTGTTCATCGTTCGGAGGAGAACACGCATGCAGAGCAGATTCAATGTGTTGTCACCGCTTCGCAGACCATGGTGGTAATGCCGGTTGGGCTGGCCCCAAAGGTGCTTCTTGCCATGGAGAATAACGCTGCCGATCACGTCACCCTCCTTGGAGCCGCGTCCTGGTCCCCCAGTGCTCGCAAGCGACAGGATCGAATTGGGGTGATAGTCTTTAGGATCCTGATAGTCGCTCAGAATGCCGAAATCGCGGCGCAAGGCCATCACGTCGTAGTACCAGTGAGCCGGCATCGCGAGTGCATCGCCGACAAACATTCCCCACAACGCGCCTCGCAGTCGCTCTTCCTGATCTGGATTGACCATACACTGAGATTCGGACGTGGGGATTGACAACAATGGCCTAACGAAGCGGGCAAGGGAGTCGACAGGCTGGCCAAGCCAGATCGTCCGCTCAAGAACGAATGTCGTAACAGAAAAGGGTTTCGCCAAAGCGGAGATAGAGCCTGCCGTTGCAGATAACGGGGTGAGCCCAAACGTCTTTGCCTTCTGCGACTTGGAAGCTGCCGACGGTTTCGAACTTGCCCTCGACCGGCTTCTGCAGCGTCATCATTCCTCGTTGAGTCAAGCAGTAGAAACGGCCATCCGCGTAGATCAGCGAACCACCCTCCAACTCAGCGACGGTGGCAAGCGAGCCTGTTGCTGCATTAATCGCAAGCCAGCCACGAGCCACACCGCGTCCGGAAGCGCCGTAGACTTGACCGTCGACACATACTGTACTTCCATGACTGATCGTGAGTTCCTTGATCCAGGTCTTTTCAGCTTGGAGTCCATCTAAGCGAACGCCGAAGATCGCTCCGTATCCGCGACTGGCATTGGTCAGTACGAGTTCACTCTGTGCGAGGACGGGAATCGTGCACACGGAGTTTTTGGGGTCTTCCTGTGGCACTTGCCAGCACAGTTCGCCTGTTTTGGCATCCACGGCAAACACGTTCTTCGTGGCGCTATTGACAAGAAGCGTTCGATCACCAACGCTGAGTAGGATCGGAGAGGCGTAAGAAGGTCTTTCGTCCGCAATTGCAGGCGTCGTCCAAATGGTGGCGCCCGTGTTCTTGTTCAGAGCAACAACCAGGCCCTTGGCACCGCAGGGCGTCGCAAACACCATGTCACCGTGTACTAACAGCGATTCGCTGATACCCCAGGTAATGTTCTTGCTCTCGAATCGCTCCAGCACATTAACGGCCCACAATTCGTTGCCGGACTTGGCATCCAGGCATGCCAGGCGACCGTGGGCATTCATGTGATAGAGTCTTCCGCGGTCATAGGTGCAGGATGATCGAGCACCGGGGAATGAGCGTTCCCATGCCGCACCGTTCTTCACCTGCCAGCGCAACTCGCCATTCAGCGAGAAGGCGCTGATGACGAGGTCGTTCTCTTCGTCGCCCGTGATGAAGATCGTCTCGTCACCTACGATGGGCGAAGAGTAGCCCCTTCCAATCTCGGTCGCTGTCCACAGACGCGCTGGACCATCTGCGGGCCAGGAACGCAGCAGGCCCGTTTCCTCACTGATTCCGTCTCGACGAGGGCCACGCCACTGCGACCAATCCGTCATATCCGAACGAATCAGCTTGGGGCTGGACTCTTGTGCGGAAACCGTCAACGGGATGATCAATGCCACCAGAATCACTGCGATCGTGAGGTTCCTTCTCGAAAAGCCCGGATTCATGTCGTATCTCCGACGTGATTGGATTCGTTTCAGCGATCGAAATGAGCGTCTTATCTAGTCAGGAATGGTATGGCGGTGCATCTCGCGCGACAAGGGATTGCGATGAACGGTCACACGTTCTGTCAAGCCGGTCACGTCGCCCTGTCGGCTTCAGGTGCCCCGCTGCGCTTCGAGGGAACCACGTCCTGTTTCCGGGCATGTTGGAATCCGATGCATTTCAGCACCGGCTGTGACGGGTATTTCGGGAACCGGTTATCGGTGCCCGAGTTTCTGCACAGTAGGAACTGTGATCCTGTGCCTGAAACAACTCTTCTTGCATGGACACAGAATTCACAGAGGCTTGGGATCATTGGGGGACCTGCGAGAGCTTGTCAACCTGTTGGCATTACGACTTCGCATTGCCCAAACTGGGCATTGCTACAATGACAAGTATTGCTGTAACAGACGGTCCTTCGCGCGAATTCGATGGGTGTTAACGTGTTCTTTCTTGGGGGGAGCGCCATGAAATTCGATCTTCACATCGGCATCGACTATTCAGGACGGGAAACGCCGAAATCTCGCACCCCTGCGCTGCAGGTCTACGCCTCATTTGAATCCGAGAAGCCTCGTCGGATCCCGTCGACTGCGTCGACCGAGAAGAGCCTGAGGAACTGGTGTCGGAAGGAGATCGCCGAATGGCTGATCCATCAGGCCCGAACCGAAGTCTCTTTCATCGCCGGCATCGATCATGGGTTCTCGTTTCCAATCAACTACTTCAAGCGATACAAGCTCAAGTCATGGCCAGACTTCCTGAATGACTTCAGCAAGCACTGGCCGACTGACGGCGATGATACTTACGTTGATTTCATTCGCAATCGTGATAATGGGCCACCTGACCGCACCGGAAACAGCACGGATCTTCGTCTAACCGAAAAGTGGACTTCCTCAGCCAAGTCAGTGTTCAAATTCGATGTTCAAGGGAGCGTGGCCAAGTCAACTCATGCCGGTATTCCATGGCTGCGACACATCAGAAATCAAGTTCCCGAACGAGTTCATTTCTGGCCATTTGACGGCTGGGTGGTACCGACTGGAAAGTCAGTCATCGCCGAGGCCTATCCTGCCATCTTCAAGAACCGATATCCTCGGGAAGGCCGCAGCGCGGATCAACAAGATGCCTATTCTGTAGCTCGCTGGTTGTCGGAGTCCATTGATCGAGGATTTTTTAACCAGTATCTGCGACCGTCTCTGACAGTCGAGGAACTTGAGATTGCCAGTGTGGAGGGCTGGATACTTGGGATCCTGTAGTGTTCGCGAGCTAGCCTTACAGTCTACGAGAAGACCCCCGTTTGCCGACCATCAAGGGGGAGAGAATGGTCGGCTCGCGAGGGGAACTTCTGGGAGAACTATCGTTTTCGGCATTTCTCAGAATATGGTTGGCCCGCCACGGGTTTGTCGCTCCGTGTTATGAGGAGCATCGCTCTTTTGTTCCACGTGGCGGGCCGTACCAACCTCTCGCAGGTGGTTTTGATGAAACTTGATTGAGCGGTCGATCAAGCACCTGCGAGGCCCATCTCTGTTTCGTTCCGGTTTCAAGGTAGGAAGATAATCCGAGGCCTATGAAGGCGAGACTCATTTCGGCAGCAGCACGCTGTCAATCACGTGGATGACGCCGTTGGCCGTAAGGATGTCTGCCTTGATCACGTTGGCATCGTTGATGTGCACGCCGCCACTATCGGAGCTGATCTTCAGTTCGCCGCCTTGCAGAGTCTTGGCTCCGCTAAGCTTCATCGCGTCCGCTGCTGTCACGTAACCGGGAACGACGTGGTAGGTGAGGACCGCGGCAAGCTTCTCTTTATCTTTCAGTAAAGCCGGAATCGTTCCTTCCGGGAGCTTGGCGAACGCTTCGTCAGTGGGTGCGAACACGGTGTACGGTCCCTTGCCCTTCAACGCTTCAACCAACCCGGCCTCTTTAACGGCTGTGACGAGGGTCTCGAAGCTGCCTGCACCGACCGCCGTATCAACGATGTCAGCCGGCGGCAACAAGACGGTATCGATCACGTGAATGATCCCATTGCTGGCCCTCAGATCGGCTGTGACGACCTTGGCGTCATTGACACGCACGCCCTTCGAGGCGTTGATACGCAGGAAGGCACCTTGAAGGGAGCCAGCCGAGTTGATCTTGGCAACGTCCTTCGACGTTACATTGCCTTTGACGACGTGGTAGGTCAGGATCTTCGCAAGTTTCTCCTTGTCTTTCAGCAGGCCCTCGACCGTGCCCTTAGGCAGCTTCGCGAAGGCTTCGTCAGTGGGGGCGAAGACGGTGAACGGCCCCTCCCCCTTAAGGGCCTCCACAAGACCGGCTGCCTTGACGGCAGCAACCAAGGTGTTGAAATCGTCCGCACCGACAGCCGTATCGACGATATCAACGGGCCTGTAGGCCGTCCGCTCTTGAGCTGTGTGGCTGGCGGCCTGGGCGGACGTCTGCTTGTAGTTCGATCCCTGGCAGGTTCCAGCCATTGCCTCCGATGCGAAAGCGGCAACAGCGACGATGGCGGCGGAGGTGGAAATCATCTTGAACATGGTTAGTCTTCCTTCACTTCATAGTGGAGCACGTATTGGTTTGGTGTCTGCGAGTGGAGAACGTTGAGCACGCCTGGTCAGAAATTCGTTCAAAACGTTCAACGGATAATACGGCTGGCTGAGCAGAAGGCAAGAGAAAAAACAGGTAAATCCGACAAAATTAGCGGCTGACCTGTAAGTCATATTACAGCCATTACTTACGACGCCTGCCCAAAGACACAGGTCCTCGAATTACCTGGTCCGGGAACTCGTAACTCCGGGGCTCGACGATCTCAGGACCTCACAGTGGACGGCGTAATTTCCGGGAACGGCCGTCAATTGCGGCCCGTCGGTACACCTTCCAGGCTTGCATTGAGAGGGCCACCGACGATCTGGCCGCTATAATTCGACGACCTCGGAACTAACTCACGGAACAGAGTGGGGGTGTGGGATTCGGCCATCTAGTCAGGAGAACATCGGAAGATGGCAGATACAGCGTGGGATGTGGCGATCGTTGGCGGGGGCCTTGCAGGTCTGCGGTGTGCCCGGGGCCTGCACGAAGCCGGCGTTCGAGCCGTTGTCTTGGAGACTGAGGATTGTGTCGGCGGGCGTGTAAAAACCGACACGTTCGATGGATTCCTCCTGGATCGTGGCTTCCAGGTGCTTCTCACAGCGTATCCAGAAGCATCACGCACGCTTGATTTCTCACAACTCGATCTACACTCCTTCTTACCAGGGGCCTTGGTCCGAGTAGGCGGTCGGTTCCACACGATCGCGGATCCCTGGCGCCGCCCCAGTCGGGCGCTGCATACACTGCGAGCCAATGTTGGATCGTTGAGCGACAAGTTGCGCATCGGAACGTTGAGTTGGCGAGTACGAAGAGGTTCCCTCGAAGAACTCTTCGCTCGGCCCGAGCAGTCGACGGTCGATTATCTGCGACAACACGGTTTCTCGAAACGGATCATCGATCGGTTCTTTCGGCCGTTCCTTGGCGGTGTCTTCCTGGAACCAGATCTGAGAACATCAAGCCGCATGTTCGAGTTCGTTTTTCGCATGTTTGCTGAGGGCAGGGCAGCTTTGCCGGCAGCCGGAATGGGGGCGATACCGGATCAGATTGCAGCGACAATGTCTGCCGATCAAATCAAGCTTCAAGCAGAGGTTGTCGGCCTTGAGAGTGGTGGCCTTCGATTGAGATCAGGGGAACTTCTGCGGGCGCAAGCCATTGTGTTGGCCACCGAGGGAACTGGACATGGTTCATGGGTGTCGGAATTGCCGGAAGTACAGTCTCGTAGCGTGACGTGCGTGTACTTCGCGGCGGAAGAGTCGCCCTTAGACGAGCCGATTCTCGTCTTGAATGGGGAACGTGGTGGCCTTGTCAACAACCTTTGTGTTCCTAGTGACATCAGTTCCCGCTACGCCCCTTCGGGTACCTCGTTGATTTCGGCAACGATTCTGGGAAATCCAGAGTTGGACGGATCTGCATTGACGAATGCGGTCCGTGGAGAACTCATAGGATGGTTCGGCGAGCAGGTCGAGCGGTGGAGGCACTTGAAGACGTATCGAATTGCTCACGCCCTACCCGAGACGGGCTCCAAAGGCCTTGTCGAGCCGAGCAGGCCTGTGCGACTGAAGGAAGGCCTCTACGTGTGTGGCGATCACCGGGGGACCCCATCCATTGAAGGGGCCTTGGTGTCAGGGCTCCGCGCCGCTGAAGCCGTGCTTCAAGACCTCAGAGAGAAAGGGAGAACTCGTGACGGATGAACCACTTCTTCCGGCAGACGAATCGCCTGGTGCCTCGAAAGGTGCCCTGCCGGTCAAGACGCTGATCAGGCAACTCCTCGACGAGCAACCCTACGCGGTTCTCTGCACTCAGGGTGAAGGGCAGCCGTACGGATCGCTCGTCGCGTTGGTCGCAACGGCAGACCTGGCCTCGATGGTCTTCGCGACTCCCAAGGCGACACGAAAATACCGGCTTCTTTCCGAGTGTGATCATGTGGCTCTGGTCGTCGACAGTCGATCGACGCAAAGTGACGACATGATGCAGATTGAGGCATTGACGATAACCGGACGTGCGACCGAGGTGACCGATTCCGAGGATGCCGAAGAGTGTTCTAGCCTGTTGCTCGGGCGGCATTCCCAATTGAGGAGCTTCGTCGCCGCGCCGTCCACGGCATTGTTTCGCGTCGACGTGGTGCGTTACTTTCACGTGACACGTTTTCAGGAGGTGCGAGAGTGGAAGCCTACCCGTGGATCGTCCCACTAAGTGAGGCCGACGGTGCCGAGTCCGTTTTCGGAGGCAAGGCGGCGAACCTCGCTCGGCTGGCGCAGACAGGTTTTCGT
The DNA here is from genome assembly GCA_963674575.2 of Thermoguttaceae bacterium. GTDB lineage: Bacteria > Planctomycetota > Planctomycetia > Pirellulales > Thermoguttaceae > JAAYAY01. The sequence goes on along the minus strand of CAXXQT010000002.1, from coordinate 932,531 downwards.
GTCGCGCCGGGCTTCTGCATTGCGATTGGAGCGTATGAGCAATTCCTGGAAGCGAATCGGCTCGGTGCTGTCATCCAGATGGAACTCGGTCGGAAACCACTGGATCAGATGCGATGGGAGGAGGTCTGGGACGCGGCCTTGCGAATCCGTAATCGCTTTCTCAACTCGGCAATTGCGGACGACTTGGCTCGGGCACTGTCGGAACAAGTCATCGAGTTGGGAGCGGAAGTCCCCCTCGCCGTGCGTTCGTCGGCCCCAGGAGAGGACTCAGCCGATCGCTCGTTCGCCGGGCTTCACGAATCCTATCTGAATGTTGTCGGCCCAGAGGCGACTTGCGAGGCGGTGCGACTGGTTTGGGCCTCGCTCTGGTCGGATGCCGCGTTGCTCTATCGCAAGGAACTCTGCTTGGATCCCACCAAGAGCCGGATGGCCGTCTTGGTTCAGGTCATGCAGAACGAAGACTGCTCGGGCGTCGCCTTTGGCTGCGACCCCCGGAATGGCGATCTCGATCGTGCAATCATCGAGGCTGTGCCCGGCGTATGCGCCGATCTTGTCGACGGAAATACAGATCCGGATCGATGGGTCTTCGCACGCTCGTCCAGGCAACTCATCGAGAGCCGACGTGGGGATTCAGCAGACCGCAATGCCGACCGGGAGCTTCTGGCACAAACAGATCTGCACGCACTTCTCGAAGTGCTCGACCGAGTGGAAGAAATGATGGGGTGGCCTCCGGACATGGAGTGGACCGGGCGGCGCGACCGACTGGCACTGCTCCAGGCTCGTCCGGTCACGCAGGCTGGCTCATGTGCGGCGGATGCGGACGATCAGCGTCCCTGGTATCTCACCTTGCGCCCAGGACGCCAAAGACTCAAAGATCTGTGCGATCGAGTCGCCGGGAAGCTGATTCCGGAACTTGCGCGGACCGGCGACAGACTGGCTGCCGAAGATCTTGACTGCTTGGACGACCCGGCACTTGCAGACCGCCTCGAAGAGCGCAAAGGGCTCATCGATCATTGGAAGGAGATCTATTGGGACGAGTTCATCCCGATGGCCCATGGCGTCCGCTATTTGGGACTCTACTACAACGATGCCGTTCGCCCTGAAGATCCCTACGAGTTCGTGGAGCTCTTGCGGGGTGAAGATATGCTGGCGGCTCAACGCAATCGATCGATGCGGGAAGTGGCTCGGCTGCTGACCACGAATCTTCCAGCTCGCAACGTTCTGGAACAAGCAATCGAGACGACTGATTCGGCATTCGCTCTCGATCAGTTTCTCAACAACGCAATGGCAACCGTTTCGGGAGGGCAAGCTTTCCTTGACGCTTTCAACGAACTGCGCAGATCCTATCTGGACATCGCGTTCGACGGGGTGCGGTTGGCCGATCGACCTGCCGCCCTCTTGCGAACCGTTCTTGAGCTCGGTCCCCGGATCGGCGGTGACCTCGTGTCCGAAAAGGTCTCTGCGGGCGAATTGCAAAAACGCCTGCTTGACGAAGTGGGATCTGAGCGAGAGGCAGAAGCCCGTGAGGTGCTTCGATTAGGCCGCCTTAGTTGGAGGCTACGTGACGACGACAATATTCTCGTGGCTCGACTGGAAAGCCAGCTACTGCGAGCTCTGGATCTAGCGATGGAGCGATTGAAGACGACCGGACGGGTCGATGCGGAAGCGGAAAACCGTATTGAGTATCTCGAGCTGGTATGCTCCGCATTGCGTGATCCCGCAGGAGGTCCCGTTGTCCTACCTGAGACTCAAGGAAGGGAGGCCCGTGAAGCTCCGAGCGATGTTGAGGAGAAACCTCGTCAACTGATTGGGCAGCCGGCCGCGATCGGAATTGCCAGAGGCCGCGTTCGCATTATTCGGTCTGCGACTGACCTGGAGAGCTTTCGAGCCGGGGAGGTGCTGGTGTGCGACGCAATCCAGCCCATGATGACCCACTTGGTCCCACTGGCATGCGCAGTCGTCGAACGGCGTGGAGGAATGCTCATCCATGGAGCAATCATCGCTCGCGAGTTGGGGATCCCCTGTGTCAACGGTGTCTCCAGGCTTACTGACCTGCTCGACGATGGAGTGGTCGTGACCGTGGATGGTCACCTCGGAATTGTCACCGTGGGCGAGCCCGAATTGGATCTGGAGATTCTTGGCTAGGTCGCGTGTTTCTGAAGCTGCACGGTCTGGACGGATCAGAGCTTCTGCGACTTCCGGAGCTGTTCCGATTCACGCTCGGTACAGTCATTCCGCGGTGGTGCGAGTGCCGCCGTCGCCCTTCTGGAGTTGGTAATCAACCGAGCGGATCGATTCCAGGTGAGATAGTTCCAAGCCCATTGGATGAAAACGAGCAGGCGATTCTGAAACTCGACAATGTACATGAGGTGGATGGTCAGCCACATCAGCCATGCGAGATAGCCACTCAGTCGCCACGGACCAACCACGGCGACAGCTCGGTGCCGACCGATGGTGGCCATCGTACCCAAGTCTCGGTATCGAAATGACGCGCTCTCTCTTCCTTGGATCCGATTGCGTATCGTCTTGGCGCAGTGTTTTCCCTGTTGGATGGCAACCGGCGCGACACCAGGAAGAGGTTCCTCGGAACCGTGCTCGAACCTTGCCACGTCTCCAATGACGAAAACCTCGGGATGGCCAGGCACGGTCAAGTCGGGGCCAACTGGAATCCGCCCCATGGAGTCAGATTGAACCCCGGCTTTCTGGGCAAGCAATTCCCCGATTGGCGAGGCTTTCACGCCAGCTCCCCAGAGAACCGTGTACGTGTCGATCTTCTCTGCCTTTCCGTCAACCCGTGCGACAACTCGGTTTTTCTGTACATCTGTTACCATAGCATTGGTTCGGACGCTCACACCGAGATCCTCCAACTGGGCCTCGGCTCTACGCGGTAGCTGGCCGGGATAACTAGGCAACACGCGATTGCCGCCTTCGAGGAGAACAATCTCTGCGTCGGCAGGATCGATCGAGCGAAATTCGTGCTTGAGTGTGTCCTGGGCGATCTCGGCAAGGGTACCGGCGAGTTCGACGCCGCTTGGACCTCCGCCGACAACGACAAATCGTAGTAACTGGCGGACACGCACCGGGTCGGTCTCCTTCTCGGCTTGCTCGAATGCCATCAGCACGCGACTGCGGATCTCTGTGGCGTCCTCAATCGTCTTGAGGCCGGGTGCGTGCGTCTCCCATTGATCGTTTCCAAAGTAGTGATGACTCGAGCCAGTTGCCACAACGAGCCGATCATAGGCGAGGTCACCGTCGCTGAAGAGAACTCGGCGCTCGGCAAGATCGATGTCCTGGACTTCTGGGCGAGCGGGGTTACCAGACTGCCCTCCACTACCATCGATCCGCGACTGAGGCCCAGAATTCTCGGAGAGAATTTCGAGATCTCGGAATCGAGGCGGAGGTATTTCAGGCGGATCTTTCCAAGGAAGACGATGTCGACCGAATGTTTGATGCTCTTTGGAACCGCTACAAGAGATTGGACGTGCTCGTTACCACCGCCTCCGTGTGGAAACCGAAGAAATTGGAGAAGCTGTCCGCTGAAGATCTTCGTTTCAACTTCGACATCAACACGCTTGGGACCTTTCTATGTGTGCGGCGAGCAGGCCTGATAATGGCCGAGCAGGAAGCGGGTGGTGTTGTGGTGACAATCGGCGACTGGGCCATCGCGCGTCCCTACCTGGATCACGCCGCTTACTTCGTCTCGAAGGGAGCGATCCCGACTCTGACCAGAACGATGGCCGTAGAGCTGGCAGAGCGAAATCCCCGTGTTCGCGTGAACTGCATTCACCCGGGACCGGTCATGGCGCCGCCCGGGTTGAATGAGAAGGAACTTCAAACGCGCATAGACGCAACTCTTGTCAAAGACGCCGACGATCCGCAAGCAATGGTCAAGACCGTCCTCTATTTCGTTGATAACTCGTTCGTAACCGGAGTCTGCCTGCCCGTGGATGGCGGACGAACGATTTACGCAGGGCCCGCCCATTAGGCAGTTGCACCTCGAAGCGCGCAGGCAATTTGTCGCAAAGCAATGTCCGGAACTCAAAACACTTCGCCAATAACTGATCGGATCTACGAATTCCTCGTCGAAGAGGATGAGGTTCGGGTCTGCAAAGGCATCCCGGACGAAGCATGCCAGTATGTACCGAAGAGCTTCTTTCTGCTCGGAGCCACAAAGGTCCTCACGCGCCTCGCCGACGAATTGGCCAACGCTAAAACGGTCCTGCCTTGGTTGTTGAGCACGCTCGGTGCATCGGGGATCTGGGTTGGTATGCTCGTCCCGGTCCGGGAATCGATGTCGATGCTCCCCCAACTGGCCATTGCCAGCGTCGTGCAACGCACACGTCGCCGCAAGTTCGCCTGGATCTGTGGAACTGCACTTCAGGCATTTGCGCTGGCCGCAATGGCAGCCAGCGCATTCTTCTTTGTCGGTCCGGCTGCCGGAGCAGCCGTAGTTGGCCTGCTATTACTTTTCAGCCTTGCCCGCGGAATCTGTTCGGTAGCCTCCAAGGACATCCTCGGAAAAACGATCCCCAAGACGCGTCGGGGGCGATTGAATGGCTTCACGGTCGCAATTGCCGGCGTTCTCACTCTCGCCGTTGGAACGCTCCTGGCAACGTTGGTTCAGGAAGAGTCGTCCGTCCACGTGTTCATCGTGCTGTTGGCGGCGGCAGCGACCCTGTGGGTGTTCTCTTCCTTGCTCGTTTCACGCATTCAAGAAACGGTCAGCGATACCGTAGACGCCGAGGGTGCTATGCGCGAAACTTTGCAGCGGCTCGCGATTCTCCGCAATGCCCCCAAGTTTCGCCTTTTCGTCGTTGTTCGGGCCCTGTTCGTCTCAACGGCCTTGGCGGCCCCTTATTACGTGGTCATTGCCCGTGAATCCGGAGCGGCCAGGTCGCTCGGAGTCTTTGTGATTGCCAGTGGCCTGGCATCTGCCTTGAGCAGCGTTTTCTGGGGAAGATTCGCGGACAAATCGAGCCGGCAAGTTCTGGTCATGTCGGGCGCTTTCGCGTCTATCTTGGGCGTCGCTTTCTTTTCGATCGTTTCAAGTGGCCGATTTTCGTCGCAGCTCGGTTTCCTCGCCCCCGGAGCGTTCTTTCTCTTGGCAATTGCCCACAGTGGCGTACGCATTGGGCGAAAGACCTATGTGGTGGATCTGGCTACCGAGGACAACCGCATTGATTACGTCTCGGTCAGCAACACGATCATCGGCGTGATTGTTCTGGCAAGTGGACTCTTCGGACTTCTTGAACCGACGGTGGGAGCCGCTGGCATGTTGCTCATTTTCTCCTTGCTTGGCGGCGTCGGCGTCCTGCTTGGAGCATGGCTCCCAGAGTCGGAATAGAAGGATATCAAGCGTCTTCGATAGAATCGTAGGTAAACATGCACGATGACATCTGCCACACCCAACCCTCAGACAGTGACTCTCAAAGCCGTTGAGGCCCTACCGCTTCTCCAGATCGAGACACTCCTCAAGTGTAGCTCTTACGGACAACAGACCGTTCCTTTCGGCCAGATTGGATCTTGACGAGAGCGGTAGCGACGACCTGAAGAACAAATCGTTGCACGAGCCGGATTCCCAGCTATGGCGCTGGGTGCCGCCGCAAGAGATAGGAAACTACGAGAACAGGATTGGGAGGATAGGGTGCTGAGAGTATACTGGCGGCAAAACCACGCCGGCCTTGAAGACACTCAACCAGTGATCCAATATGAAACCGCGAGCGGATGGGCCAAGAAGACCATTTCAAAGGCATTTCGCGCTGACTGGGTTGCGTGAACGGCCACTCTCGTTCATCAGCGAGATGGCTGATCGGTACGGCGACTTCGTCCAATTTGGCTCGTGGCGACATCCTATCATTTTCGTGAATCATCCGGATATGGTCCGCGAGGTGCTGGTATCGCAAACTGCGGACTTCGTGAGAGCAGATTCGGTCCGCAATGCACTGAAGATCTTCGATGGCGAGAGCATCCTCGTCAGTGAGGGCGATCAATGGCGACAGCAGCGCCGCCTCCTGCAGCACGGCTTTCGCTCCGAACGCTTGCGTGCGTACGCGCAGGCTGCTGTGGAGTACACGCGAGAGATGCTCCGGCAGTGGCCATCCAACGGAATGATATGCGTCGGCGACGAAATGGCGACGCTATGCATGCATACTTTGTCAGATATGCTATTCGGTCGGCAAGCGCCGTCAGAAATCGCGAATTCACTTCGCATTGTCCTTGATGCCCGCGCATTGGAGACCGGTAAGGCGATCTCCGGCAGAGGCCGGCAGCCCGCGAAGCTCCAACACAAACAAGATCAGGCATTGGCCCACATTCACGGCTTCCTGGATGAACTGATTCGGGAACGCCGAACAGAAAGGAAAGAACACGTGGATATGCTTGGCCTGTTGGTCGAGGTCAGCCAGAAGGATTCAGGGACCGCGAAGAGTCAATCGCAGGTGGATCGCCAGATCCGAGACGAAACGATCAGCATGATCAACGCGAGTCTGGACGCGATGATCGCTGCGATGATTTGGACACTCTATCTCGTGTCGAAGCATAGCAATGTTCAGACGCGTCTGCGGCGTGAGATTACGGATCGTCTTGACAAGCCCGCGGTCGTGGATGCCGATCGTGTCGAACTTCCATATGCAGAAATGGTCGTCCATGAGTCCTTGCGTCTGTATCCACCCAATTGGATGCTAATCACTCGTCGCAGTATTCGCGAATCATCAGTTGGCGGTAATCGGATTCCGAAAGGGAGTTGGGTCTATGTCTTTCCGTACGTTATTCATCGAGACGCCCGATGGTTTAGCGCCCCCGACTCGTTTGACCCTGATCGTTTCGCTCCGGAGAGGTTCGGTACCGTCCAAAGGTCTGCCTACATCCCGTTGGGCTTGGGGCCACATGTCTGCATCGGGAAAGCGCTGTCGACAATCATCCTCACCTCCATAATGGCTTGTATCCTGCAGGAATTCCGACTTGAGATTCTCCCCGAACAAGCCAACATGGTCGCCCAGGTCGGCGTGGTAATGCGCCCGAGTAATGACCTGAGACTGGTCGCCAAACGCCACAGAACCTGTTAAGAACCTCAGCCGGTGCGTTGAAACGCACCGCTAGGCTCCGCACACAGAGCAGATGTTCATTTCACCGTTCACATCGTGACTGGTCGAGGTGCTATCTTGGCAGTGAGATAGTGAGTGTCGACTGAATCGCAAATCAGGCGGCGCAGGAAACGTGACGCCTCACAGTGCAGTATAGCCCGCCGCGTCGTCGGCGTGATGCTTGTGGATATCGATGACTTCCAGTTCCTGCGAGCTTTCTGTCTGAATGCGGTTGAATCGGACAAGCCTTCAATTGCCCGGTCCTCTTGTGGTTTGTCTAGGCCACCACGGAAAGAAGGCGTTCGTTCGCGCGGCGTATTCCGCATAGCCCTGCTTGCGGTGTTTGAGTGATTTCTCGAGCAGCGTGACGCCTGAGACTTTCATCAAGAGAACGGACATCACAAGGGGACCGACGACCGACCACCTCGGACTGCCTGACGCAAGGGCCAGAAAATAAAAGCTCCACCACACCAAGAAGTCACCGAAGTAGTTGGGATGACGCGTGTAACGCCAGAGTCCGCGGTCCATCACGCGGCCGGTGTTGGTCGGGTCGGCCTTAAAACGAGCCAATTGCCAATCACCAATCGATTCGAAGGCAAAACCAATCACCCACAACAAGGCGCCGATAATCATCAGCATGACGGACGGGGTGCCAAATGGATGGACGGTTTGCAGTGGCAGAGCAATGATCCACATCAGGAGGCCCTGTAAGGCGAATATGGTCAGCAAGCTGCGGATCGGAAACGACCGCGGCCGGTAATTGCGCATCTCACGGTAACGGTAGTCCTCTGGTTTCCCAATGTTGCGCCACGCCAGATAGCCGCTCAATCGAAGCCCCCAAGTAGTCGTCAGCACCGGCAGCAGCAGATCGCTCTCCGACGAAGTTCCGGCCAGGAAAGACGTCCAGGCGACCAGCACGAAGCCCAGCCCCCAGGCGATGTCCACGATGCTCACATCTTTTAACGGAAGACTGATCAACCAAACGGTCAGCATCAGGCCAGCGATGACACAGGCGTTTAGTAACAAGATGTCAGACACCGAGACAACCTGCTTCCTGCCAAAACGGTTTCAGTGTGAGCAAGTAAATCACTGCACTTCGGAGTCGGTCGAGTGGCATTTCCAGGGGCCTAAACGGATGTCACATCCACCATCTGCGGTTGCTTCAGAAGGCTCCTGCCAACTCTCTCGCCCGTAGCGGTCAGAAGCAGAGTCCGAGCCACCTCGGCCTCAGAATCCGCCTACGCGAGTTGATGGCATCCTGGGATCTTTCTTAGGCCGGTGTCGATTCCGAGCCTGGGGAGGCCTACAACGTGAGTCCCTTCTTCGCCTCAATCAATGCACGCACATGGCGTTTCTCTTCGTTGATGATCTCCTGCACAGCAGGTGCGTCCTTCTCGTCTACTTCATTCGGCAGTTCGCTGTAGAACAGAACGCTGTCCTTCTCGACTTGTATCGCCGTGTCGAGAACTTGAGCAAGATCCCCGCCCATGGCTACATCGCGAGCCGACTCTGTGTCCGAGAACACGTGTTCTTCGATCAAGATCTGAGCGAAGTTCAGTTCGTCCCAGGTCAGGGGGCGCGAATCGGGTCGCTGCACGAGTTCTTCACCCATTGTCTTGAACTGGCTGTAATGGCTAGTCTCCTGCTCCGCTAGATTGCGACGTAGATCGGCAATTTTGCCGTCCTCCAGTTCCTCGGCAAGTGTTTCATAAAACACTCGCCCGGCGTCCTCCAGTTCCATCGCGATCTGGAAAACTCCCGCTCCAGAGTAGATGCCCATCTCGCGGCTCCTTAGCCATAGGCTGTAACGGCGTAATCGATAGCGGTTTCGACGTTGGATTTGTCACCGTGAATGGCCACATTCTCCCAAAGTGGCCGAACCCACCAGACTGCAAGTCGGCTAAATTCTGGTAAATTCGGCTATTCGAGACCGCTTCCGAAATTCGGCAGAATATGTGGAACTTCCAGGTGACCGCTGATGCTACCAGTTCGAGAGCCTCCCGAGTAGCTACCCCTCACCCATCTTCTCCGGGTCACGGCTCGTACTGCTCTGTGACGGGGCTGAGAATCCCTTCGTCGTTGCTTTGCAGCGCGATTCGGGAACGGTGGCATGGCGGACCTTCCGCCCCTCCATGGCCTCGCCGAGATGGTCGTTTGGCACGCCCCTCGTGATCGACGTGGAAGGCAAACCGCAGCTCGTGTGTCCTGCCGCCCAAATGGTCTGCACTTACGATCCGGAGTCTGGCAAAGAGATTTGGAGGGTCCGTTATCCCAACAAGTGGTCGATTGTGCCGCGCCCTGTCTTCTCGCATGGCCTGGTCTTCGTCTGCACCGGGTATCCTGGCAGGGCCGAACTGCTGGCGATCCGGCCCACGGGTTCGGGAGACGTAACCGACTCGCACGTCGTGTGGCAGACCGACAAACACGTGCCCCAGATACCCTCCCCGCTCATCGTCGGAGAAGACCTCTTCCTCGTCAGCGATGACGGCATTGCCTCTTGTCGAGATGTCGCATCCGGCACACTCCACTGGCTTCAGCGACTCGGCGGGAATTACTCTGCTTCCCCAGTGCACGCGGAAGGTCGAATCCACTTGCAGAGTGAGCAAGGTGTGTGCACGGTGATTTCCGCCAGTCGGGAATACCGACAACTCAGCTCCACCGATCTGGCCGAGCCGATTCTGGCCTCTTGCGCCTTCGCAGACGGGGCAGTTTTTGTCCGCACGGAAAGCTCGCTCTATCGGATTGAATGATGTTCACGAGCCGTTCTCCCTTCGACGCGCCCTACCGTCAGAAAACGTGACGTTCAGCGAGTGCCTCCTGGGGCGAAGTTGCGTTGCTTCTTCCAAACCTCTTCAATTCGTCGCTCCTCCTGCGCAATCCTCTCACATTCCTCCTCTGCCGGAAATAGACCGCTCTGCAAACCGGTGACCTGTTGATAGTGTTTCAGCGTTTCAACGAGTGAGTCAAAGGGGTGGATCTGTGCCATGGATTTGCCTCGACTGAGGAGATCATCGTGCAGACTTGGGTCGAGAACACAGTGACGGTTGTGGCACAAAAGGAAATCGCTGTCTTTGGACACTACCCAGACGTGGCTGCCTGGCTCGATACGACTCAGCACTTGTTCCCAGCTGAGCTGATCACCCAGCGGATCTCGACCTTTGCCCGGTGGATGGCCAAGCTCTCTTCGCATCCGCGCACGATCTAATTCGTCCTCACTGGCCGGGATCGCGCTTTCGAAGATTGGCTTGAGCATCTGCGAAACTGCATCCGTCGAGTGAGAGACCTGGTTCAAGGCAGTGACAACGGCGGATTCGACAGATTCCTGAAGTTGGTCGAAGGCTTCCTGCAGGCGCTCTAACCGCTCAATCAACTCAGGATTCTGCAGCTGGTCTGGCAAATTGCTCCTGCCCATAACAGGGAATGACTCAACGCTCTCCAAAAGGAGTCGATGAACAACCTTGAGCTTGTTTCGCTCGACCTCGCTGACGACCTGCTGCGTCACAAGAACGTCGTGCTTGAAATCGATCAGGCTTCGCAGCAGTTTCGAAGTCGTCACCGTCCGGTAGAACCCCAAGTAGATATTGGCGTCGATGAAGAGCATTTCGATGGACTCCGATACACTTCCCCGATGAGACTCGTCTTTCGAGAATTGTACCAAGTTAACCCGTCCTGAAGAGAATCGCGTGCGAGTCGATCAGGAGTTCCGAGAACACTTGCGTGATATGGTGGCAGACCATAGGCTCATGATACTGCGGATCAAGCACGTGCCGATGAGCATGCACGAGAAAAGTATTGAGCTTCTGAACAAGGCCGTTGCTGATGAGCTGTACACGCTTCACCAGTACATGTACTTCCACTTCCACTGCGATGATCAAGGGTACGATCTCTTGGCCGCCCTATTCAAACAGACCGCCATCGAAGAGATGCTGCACACGGAAAGACTGGCTGAGCGAATCTTGTTTCTCAAAGGTGACGTTGAAATGCGGTCTTCATGCGAGGTCACCAAGACTCGCGATGTCGCTGAGATGATCAAGCAAGCGAAGGAGATGGAAGAGAGGAGTGTGCGAGACTACAACCTGTGGGCCAACGAATGTGCGGCGAATGCCGATTCCGTATCAAAGAAGCTCTTCGAAGATCTTGTGGCGGATGAAGAACGTCACTATGACCAGTACGACATCGAGTTGGACAACATGGCCAAATTCGGGGATCGCTATCTTGCGTTCCAGTCGATCGAACGGGCCAAAATTCGTGTTTCGGGCCCACCAGCTCAATAAGTGTCGAGACGCTGCTCACTCGTCGTCAGAAATCCGATCCCGAAGCGACTCTGCAATCATCTCATCGAGAATCAGGAGCTCTCTGCGGCTCTCCAAGGCTCTGCAGCCTTGCAGGCGGAAGGCAACCTTCTCGCCACTTACGCCCAATGATTGCAGCAGTTCTCGAGCATCGTGCCAGGTGGGTAGCCACAGCATGACATCTTTGAACCGTTCTACCCCGCCAAGGTGGCTCATGAAGCAGTCGTAGTTCAGGATGAAATACAAGCGGTCCTGAAAAGGAGACCCTTTCGGACAGCAGCGATTCTCGTCGTATACGTAGTGCCCGACACATGGCTCCCATATCAGCCCCAACCTGCGGAGCTCCCGGGCCATTTCGATCTCTTCTTGGCTGAATTGCACTAGTCCCCCTCCCTCTGGATGCGAGTTCTTCAGTTTTGGGCCTTCCAAACGACCGAGATCAAGTCGATACGCCCAGGTGTCGAAGCGACATTATTCCTAACGGTGATTGAATCCCCCATGGCAACTTGAGCGAATTGATAAGCATGCTGATAAACAGTCGTATGATCGAGGAGAAAAGCGATGTGCCCCCAGGACGAGCGATTCGGTGATGGGAAGGAAATTGAAGTTCTCTACGATGGCGATTGTCCGCTATGCGATCGCGAGGTCAAGATGCTCCGGCGCATGGACCGGAGGCAGCGGATTCGCTTCACCAACATAGCCGCGGCCGAATTTGAGGCCGGCGAGTACGGTTTGACTCAGGATGCAGTGATGGCGGAGATCCACGCGCGTCTGCCCGATGGGGGTTGGATACGTGGCGTAGAGGTCTTTCGTCGTATCTACTCCGCCCTTGGTTGGGGGCCCGTTGTAGGCCTCACCCGCCTGCCGGTGGTAAGCAACCTGCTTGACGGAGCCTACCGCTTGTTCGCCCGGAATCGACTCAGGATGACGGGGCGATGCGCTGCTGATTCCGCCGCTTGCCAGTTGGAGCGATAATGGCCCGTAACAAGTCTTGCTCGAGTCTGAATGCAGTTTCAGCCCACTCAAGAGAGGGTCCAGAGAATGGACAACGCAGTTTCGACGAATCGGCCTGTTCACTTGGTTTTCGGGGCTTCTGGAGGCATCGGGTCCGCCCTTTGTCGCCACCTGGCTTCCACCGGAGCATCCGTCGGGCTGGCAAGTCGACACTCCGAGCGATTGGACGACTTGGCCGCAAAACTCGGTGCTCCGAAATGGGAGTTCGATGTTGCCGATCCATCGACAATGGAATCCGTGGTGGAAGGGACTGTCTCGCACTTCGGGCGACTTGATGGAGTTGTCAATTGTGTCGGTTCCCTCCTGCTGAAATCGGCTCACATTACAAGCTACGAAGAGTGGGACGATGTTATTGCGACGAATCTGACCTCCGCTTTCGCGGTCGTTAGATCAGCCGCGAAGGCGATGCGCGGAGTGGGGGGGTCGATCGTGCTCTTCTCATCAAGCGCTGCTCGCATTGGACTGGCAAACCACGAGGCGATTGCCGCGGCCAAGGCTGGCGTGGTCGGCTTGACCCTCGCTGCTGCGACCAGCTACGCTTCCAAGAATGTTCGAATCAATGCGATTGCGCCTGGACTCGTTCGTACGCCCATGACAAAGCGTATCTGGGACAACCCGAAATCGGCCGAGTCGTCTCGGGCGATGCACGCGCTCGGTCGCCTTGGTGAGCCGGAGGACATCGCTTCGCTCGTGGCCTGGCTTCTCGACCCGGCGAATTCGTGGGTCACCGGACAAGTGATTGGTGTGGATGGCGGTCTCGGGTCGTTGCGAACCCGGGGATAGTCCTTTTACCAACTGGGGTAGCATGATGGCCTACTATCTGAAGCTTTACGTTGCGACCTTCATCGGTTTCCTAGCTATTGACTTCGTTTGGCTGGGGTTTGTTGCCCGCACGTTCTATCGCAAACACATCGGCTTTCTCTTGGCCGACCAACCCAATTGGTGGGCCGCATTTTTCTTCTACGCGCTTTTCGTGGCCGGTTTGGTCGTTTTCGTGGTGAATCCCAGTCTTCAGGCTCGATCGCTGCTGAAGGCGATTCTCCTCGGCGCGTTCTTCGGACTCGTGACGTACGCGACGTACGATCTGACGAATCACACCACCGTAAAGAACTGGCCGTGGATCGTCACCGTTGTTGATCTGTGCTGGGGCACCGTGCTCGCCGCATCCGTAGGCGGATTCGGCTATCTGGCCGGGTGCTGGCTTGACGACTCCTGATTCAATAAGTGGACGAATCGCGGAATTGCCAAACCCCCGCGAGTTCGGAATTTGCATGCTTGAAGTCGGCTTTCCTGCAGGCAGCTAGGTTCCGTGTGGATCGTGTTAGTGTCCGGTCAAGTCCGCGCGCCGCTCTTGCCCCAGGTATTGGCCGTGCGACAATTTCACAGTCGGGGGCCAGGTCAGTGACAAGTGGGCCTCGCTGTTGCACGTACGGATTCCGGGCGCTCCGAACCCACCGTACTTCTGTCAATCGTGGTGTCAATTAGGGAGGTGTGCACAATGAAGAGATTGCTTACCGTTTTTTTGGCGTTGGCGGTGGTGGTGTCCTTTGGAACCAGGTGCCTCGCCGACTGCGGAACCTGCGACAAGACGATCGTCGAGAATGCCGTCGAGTCGGATGACTTCGAGACCCTCGTAGCGGCAGTCAAGGCGGCCGGGCTGGCGGAGACTCTATCCGGCGAGGGTCCGTTCACCGTATTCGCGCCGACCGACGAGGCGTTCGCGAAACTACCCAAGAAGGCCATAGAAGCGCTCTTGAAACCGGAGAATAAGGACAAGTTGATCGCCGTGTTGACCTATCACGTGGTGCCCGGCAAGGTCATGGCCGCGGATGTCGTGAAACTTAAGAAGGCGAAGACCGTCCAAGGGGCGGAAGTCAAAATCGCCGTCAAGGAAGACACGGTCATGATCGACAAGGCAAAGGTCGTGAAGGCGGATATTGCCTGTAAGAACGGCGTGATTCATGTGATCGACTCAGTCATTATGCCGAAAGACATTGTGGCCACTGCAGTCGCCGCGGGAAAGTTCAAGACGTTGGCGGCGGCACTCAAGGCTGCCGGGCTCGTTAAGACGTTAAAGGGAGAAGGTCCCTTTACGGTCTTCGCTCCTACGGACGAGGCCTTTAAGAAGCTCCCGGCAGGCACCGTTGAGGATTTGCTGAAGCCCGAGAATAAGGAAAAGTTGACCGCAATCCTCACTTACCACGTGGTGCCTGGCAAGGTCATGGCGAAAGACGTCGTGAAACTGGACAAAGCGAAGACCGTCCAGGGTTCTGAGGTAACCATCAAGACTGAGGGCGAGAAGGTCATGGTGGACAATGCTACGGTGGTTGCCGCTGACATCGTTTGCGGCAACGGCGTGGTGCATGTGATCGACTCGGTTATCCTGCCGAAGTAGTCTTGAGACCATTGCGAGGAGCGGCTCTCTCGGCGGCGAACGTGATCCGCCGCCGAGATGTCATCGACACCTTGATGATTCCAAACGAAAAGGCCCAGAAGCACACTGCGAAGAATAACTGAACCCTAGTTCCAAGGTGTGGATCGCGGGTCACGCGCTCGGGCGCGTGGCTGGCGTTTTGGCGAAGAGCCTCTAAATCCAAGATCAGCGCCCCGGGCGATCTTCTTTACCGACGATCGTGGCGGGAGCCAATAAATATCGACCCGAATGCGCCTCGAGCTTGTTCAGCCCAAACTGATCAATGGTCGTGATATTGCCGGTTTGGCTCGTTGGAAGCAACTCGTAGATCATAAGGCATCCGTCCTTGTTGTGGATTGGGAAGTGCTCGTCATGGTGCCACTCGTCGGCCGGTACACACAGAAAGGCCGCTTTGGTCACTGTGTTCAACTCCGGGTCCGACCCAAGCGTGAGCTGCACCTTTTTTCGGAGATCTCGGCCTTCGAGAATGCGATATCCCTTAAGGTAGCTGAGTCCTTCCGAAGCATCGCTTGGTCGTCCAGTCGTGAGCCGCTTCGCGGGGGACAGGAGACATGCTGCGTTTCCGATCACTACCTCGACGGAGGCTTCACCCAGGAATGGGGATTGAACGGAAAGCGGCCGTTCTGGTTCCTTGTTGGGCTCATCAATCTTGTACCAGTTGAAACAGGCGCCTTGCTGCGCGACGGGTTGCAAGCCCACACCCACCGCGTGGCAGAAGTAGCTCGGTCCTACCAGCAGCGTCTCGACTCTCGTTTGATCGAAAGGACCCTGCAAGTCGACCTCATGCTTGATTAGGGTCGACGGGCGGACTGTGACGGCCAGGAAGTAGTCAAGCGGAGGGGCACCTGCGGCGCTTTTGAGACTTGCCAGGATAGCGAAGAGGAGAGTTAGTGTCGTCAGTCTATTCACCATGGTAGCTCTCCCTGCGATACTGTGGTGGCGATTGCTCGATCCTCGCACAAGCTCTGGTTTTCGACAAGCCCTGCCTGCGGAGAAGGCTGGTGCGCCGGGCGGCCCGACAATGTCAAGGGATAATGATTGTGTCGGGGATTTCCCCAAGAACCATCGAATCGAGAAGGAGAATTGCGATGACGCTATGCCCCATCGCCATTACGGCCGGCTGCAAGAAATGCCCAGCATTCTCGTTCTGTCCCCTCAAGACTGTCATTGGCGATCAGGTCAAGGAAGGAAGGGCAGAAACGTCAGGAAAGGATGAGAAACAAGGGGAGTAGATACCGTACGCGCGAGAGCCTATTCAGGAGGCGTCGCATGAATGACTCGATGATCCACTTGCTCTTCTTGGCACATTGCGCTGTCACGCTGTACATGACGGGCGTCATCTGGTTCGTCCAGGTCGTTCATTACCCTCTGTTTGCCAGAGTCGGTGTCGCGGAGTTTTCTGCCTACGAGCAGCGTCACACGACCCTGACCACCTGGGTCGTCGCGCCGCCGATGCTGGGCGAACTAGCGACCGCGTTTCTCCTCGTGTGGTTCCGGCCGCATGGCGTCTCTAACCTGCAGGCCTGGAGTGGACTCATTCTGTTGACCATGATATGGGGCTCCACATTTCTTGTTCAGGTACCTTGTCACGAGGTTCTGTCGAAAGAGTTCGATGCCGCGGTGCACAAGCGTCTGGTCTGGACCAATTGGCTACGGACGGCGGCCTGGAGCCTGCGCGGGTTGCTCGTCTTTTGGATGGCCTGGTCCATTCGAGAATTTAGCTGACGCTTGGGGGGCTCTTGTAAGGAATCTCGTAGTTCCTGCACGCTCGCTCCAGAGAAGAGCCTGGGCGGCCTATCATGGCTTTGGACTTGGGGATACGTATAATCAATGGCCCGCAACCCGCCTGTCCCATATTCGGAAGGAGCGAAGCGATGTCGGAAACCAAGCGGTTAAGTGTGCGAGTGGCCTTGATGCTCATATGCCTGGTTACTACGGCGCGCGCCGATGATAGCCAGGTTGTTTGGTTCGACTTCAGCAAACCCGACGCCGCCAAGCAATGGCAGACTGTCAATGATGGTGTGATGGGCGGCATCTCCGATGGCCGCTTCAAGATCACCGACAACAAGACGATGGAGTTCTACGGTACCCTCTCCCTGGAAAACAACGGTGGCTTCGCTTCGGTTCGCTCCAGGCCAACAAAGGTCAACCTCAATGCAGGCGACTCGGTTGCCGCTCGTGTTCGTGGTGATGGTCGGGAATACAGTGTGAATCTGTACGTTCCAAGAAGCTCTGGTCGTTACTCGTTCCGGCAAACGTTCAAGACGAAGAAGGGCGAGTGGATTGAGGTTAGCCTGCCGGTGGATAAATTCTTCGCGACCTGGCGTGGCAGGGTTTTCCCAGACCAGAAACTCGATCCAAGCAAGGTAAATTCGGTGGGGTTCTTGCTGGGCGATAAGAAGGCTGGCCCGTTCAGGCTGGAAGTCGATTGGATCAAGGTGACCGAGGGCAGATAACCAGTCGGTATGATGGAGGAGCACACACCATCGTCTTCACGGCAACCGTGGAATGGGAGGGCTCAGGGAAGGCACACCTCAGGGACTCACACTGTTGCCTTTCGATATGCCGACAGATAGTTTGGTATTGGGCCAAGTATCGCACCCTGGAGTAGAAATTATGTTCAAAAGGCTGCCGCTTCTCGGACTTGTTGCCATCCTATGCTCGCCGCATCAGGCTTCGGCTCACTATCTTTGGGTGACAATTGACAATCAAAGCGGAGAACATGGAGTCACGAGGATCTTCTTCGAGGAATCCCCATCCGCAGGCGACGGTCACTACTTGGATCACTTCTCAGGAACGAGCAAGACTTGGTTCCGTTCGGTCGAGCAAATCGAACCAGAACTGCTTGAGACCTCGGATATCAACAGAGGAGATGAGCGTTGGCTGGAAGCGAAGTTGCCAGCCGGGGTACCACGAAGCATCGATTGCTACGGCAAGTTTGGGGTCTACAAATACGGTCAGACAAACGTGTTGCTGCACTACTACGCTCGCAATCTGGGTGTAAGCACGCACGAGGACTTGCATGAATTGGGGCGAGCAGAGCACATGGATTTGGATATTGTTCTGTTTGCACTTCTGTTTGGTGTGAGACCGCTCGCTGTTCATGAGTGGTATCTGGCGGTGTACGTCGATGCCGTGGAATGGGCAGAGCTTCCCAATACGTTGGGGATGTCGCAGTTCGCCGATGGGGGCATCATGGCCTCCAAGCCGTACGTGGCAACCGGCAAGTACATACAGCGAATGAGCAACTACTGTGCGGATTGCCGATACGATCCTGCCAAGGCATGCGGTGAGGATGCCTGCCCTTTCACGACTTTGTACTGGGACTTCCTTCAGCGGCATCGCGGTCAACTGGAGAAGAACCAGCGGATGGTCATGCAGGTTCGCAACCTCGACCGAAAGCCAGCAGCAGAACTTGCGGAGATCCGGCGACGGGCAACCGCCGTTCGATCACAGCTATCGTGAGGTTCGCGCATCGACTTCACTGTTTCTAGCAAGATGCTATGATGCTGGATGCCCCTGGCTGCAGTGCTTGAAGCATGCAGAATCGCCGCTAGTTCTGAAGAGATTGGAGCCTTCGATGCACGACAAGTACATGCGTCTGGCCATTGCCATTGCGCGTCGGAACCAGGCCGCTCCTTTTGGGGCGATTCTGATCCATCGCAAAACTGGGGAAGTCGTGGCCGAGGGGCTGAACCGATGGCAGGAGAATCCGACCTTGCACGGTGAGATCGATGCCATCAATCGCTGTGCGGCGAAAAAAGAGCAGGTCTCCTGGTCCAACCTGTGCTTGGTCACAACTGCCGAACCCTGCTGCATGTGCCAAGGTGCCGTGTCCTGGGCCGGCATTCCCGAAGTCGTCTACGGCACCTCGATTCGCACCCTGCAGCAGATCGGATGGAATCAAATCGACATACGGGCGGCGGAGGTAGTTCGACGAACACCCTTCGCGCCGTGTAAGCTAACGGGCGGTGTTCTGGAATCGCAGTGTGATGCTCTCTTTCGTGAAGCGATGCGGCTTCGAAAGTGAATCGATTGGCAGCTTCAAATGGACAGACCGATGAATCCTTCAGACTCGATCGTATGCCTGACTGGCGGTACTGGTTACATCGGGGGACGCTTGTTGCCGCTGCTCGAGGATCGCGGTCTCCGTGTCCGATGTCTCACGCGCCGACCTGAGAGCCTGCAGGGTCAGGTGACGGACAAAACGGAGGTGGTTCAAGCCGACGTTCTCGATCCCGAATCACTCTCGTCGGTACTTGAGGACGTGGACACCGCCTACTATCTCGTCCACTCCATGGGGGCACATGGTGATTTCGAGGAAGACGACCGGAAAGGGGCGGCAAATTTCGCCGCGGCAGCCAAGCAATCCGATGTTCGCCGCATCGTCTACCTTGGCGGTCTTGGTGATTCGACGCAAAAACTGTCTCCCCATCTCCGCAGTCGCCATGAAGTTGGGGAGGTCTTGCGGTCTTCAGAGTCGCAGGTGATCGAGTTTCGCGCTTCGATCATCATCGGCTCCGGTAGCCTGTCGTTCGAGCTGATACGCTCGCTGGTCGAGCGGCTGCCGATGATGATCTGTCCACGATGGGTCGCGACCCCCGCCCAGCCAATCGCCGTGGAAGACATCCTCGGGTATCTCCTGGCCGCGCTGGACTTGGAAGAGGGCGAGAGCCGGGTGTTTGAGATCGGCGGACCGGACCAGGTATCCTATGGAGACATCATGCGCGAGTATGCTCGGCAGCGCGGGCTACGGCGGGTGATGATCTCAGTGCCGGTGTTGACGCCTCACTTGTCCAGTCTGTGGCTGGGGCTGGTGACGCCCGTCTACGCGCGAGTGGGCAGGAAGCTGATTGAGGGGGTGCGCAACCCAACGCTCGTTCGAGATACGGCGGCCTTGGATCTGTTCGATATCGAGCCGCGAGGCCTCCCTGATGCCATCCAGCGTGCTTTGGTCAACGAAGACCAGGAGTTTGCAGAGACCCGCTGGTCGGATGCCTTGTCTTCGGGAAGCGAGCCGCAGACTTGGGGTGGCGTGCGATTCGGGAGCCGTATTGTTGATTCCAGGGTCGCCAGTGTGGATGTAAGGCCCGACGTCGCCTTCGCGCCTATCCAACGAATCGGCGGCGAGACGGGCTGGTACTACGCGACCTGGCTCTGGCACATTCGCGGCTGGTTGGATCTTCTCGTCGGGGGAGTTGGTATGCGTCGTGGACGTCGGGATCCGGTGAACTTGCGAGTTGGAGATGCGCTGGACTTCTGGCGAGTGGAGGCGTTTGAGACCAACGAGCGTCTAAGGCTAGCGGCCGAGATGCGCGTTCCCGGTCGCGCCTGGTTGGAGTTTGATGTTTCTGAAGCCGAAGAAAAGTCGCAGATTCGGCAGACGGCTATCTTTGACCCCGTGGGGTTGCCTGGGCTGGCCTACTGGTACGCCCTTTACCCACTGCACCAACTGGTCTTTGCCAGGATGCTCAAGGGAATCGCACGTGCTGCAGAGAAGGCAGACTGATCGATAGCCCCAAAGCGAATCGAAAAGCCACAGCATTTGGGAATGCACGCTATCGCGAAGAGTCGGCCGTATCCGGTTGGCGTACCCTGGGATGACTTGTTCAAGATCAGCCTGCACGTTGCTCATGAAAGGTAGACTCGCCGAATAGGGACGCGAGTGCGTCAGCCCTGCTCCTTCATTTCACGTTTCCGCATCGGCATCGCATCGATCACTTCAAAAATCTCATCAAGATCGATCTTGGCTTTCCGCAGTTTCTCCGTCCCGTCCTTTCCGACAAGGATAAACGTCGTGGTACCGGGCTCGATCTTGAGTTCATTCCGCAATCTGTCAACGGATGCCGGAGCGATGATCTCATTCCCAAGACGACTCTCACCATTCTCGGTGATCTCGACCAACATAAGACTCCTGTCAGAAGTTTCCTTGCCACGTCCGTTCCAGTCTTGTCGAAAGCTCACGTAGTTTGCGTCGCCTTGCGACTTGACGGAGGCAATCAAGATGCGGTTCTCCCATACATAGTCAGCCAGATTCAGTTCTAGTGGCTGTTGGGAATCCGATATCGGGCCAGATTCTGCCAAATCAGCCTGTTTGACCAGTTCTATCTCGATAACCGAAATCACCTCGGGGGCGTCCGGTTTCGTGCCCGAGCCGAACCGGGCGACGACGAACCCATTTCGGTCGAGGATGAACTTCTCGAAGTTCCATCCAATCTTTCCTGCCCCTTTGGGCTTCGTGTCCAGTGTGTCCTTCCGGCAAGCCTGCATGAGTCTTTTGATGGCGTCTGGTATCGTTGGCTGTCGAGGCGAGGTTTTGTGGAGGATGGCCAATGGGTGCGAGGAAGAAACGCGGGCTGCCGGTGGAGCTTGAGAACGTTCGACGCCGGTTCGAAGCTTGGCGTCGGGGGCGAACGGCACGAACACGGATTCCGAGTTCGTTGTGGGCGGCGGCGGTGAAGGTAGCCGAGAGGCACGGGGTTCACCGGACGGCGAAGGCGCTACGAATTGACTACTACGGCTTGAAGAAGCGAGTCGAAGAGAGAGGGGCCGGTGGCGTGTCGGCGGGAGAAGGCACGGCGACCTTTGTGGAACTGGCCAACCCCTTGTCGTCAGGTTTCGTCGAGTGTCTTGTGGAGTTGGAGGATGACAGCGGAACGAAGATGCGTGTGCACCTGAAGGGTGCCGAGGCTCCAGACTTGGTTGCGTTGAGCCGGAGCTTTCGGGGCGCCCCGTCATGATCCAGATTACGCCTCAGATGCGGATGCTGGTGGCAATCGAGCCGGCCGACTTCCGCAAGGGGATCGACGGTTTGGCTCGGCTCTGCCAGGAAATGCTCCAGCAGGACCCGTTCTGCGGCTGGGTCTTCGTGTTTCGCAACCGGCAGGCAACCGCGATCAAGGCATTGATCTACGACGGCCAGGGATTTTGGCTCTGCCACAAGCGTCTTTCGAGCGGGCGGTTTCCCTGGTGGCCAAGTGGGCGGAATTCGGCGGAAGCCGCCACAACGCTGACTGCCCATCAGTTACAGGTGCTTCTTTCGGCGGGTGATCCGACCAGGACGCGCACGGCCCCGATGTGGCGCGCGGTTGGGCCGGGAGACTGATGGCTCGGCAGCAGAAATCGCCCTTATGCGTCAGGGGCGTTCGTGTTATCTTGCGGCCTGTGAGCGAGAGTGTCGAATCGAGGTTGCGTCGTCAGGGACGACAACGTGACGGTCATTCCACCGACTCGTCGCCGCATCGGAGGCAGGGATGCCATGAAGCGGACGGAACCGAAGGTCATCGAATTGAACACGAGCAAGCTGGAGGAGATTCTAGCGCGAGTCGAGGCAAACCGGGCAACGGCCGAAGACCACGAGACGATTCGGACCTTGTCTCACTCGTACGTCCACCTCGTTGCATTGTTGAAAGACAAGAACACCAAGATCAGCCGTCTGCGAAAGCTGCTCTTCGGCGCGAGCACCGAGAAGACCTCGAGCGTACTTGGCGACAAGGCCAAGGAAGCGACGCCTTCCGCTGGGGACGACGATAGCTCCACCCCCTCGGACGAGACCGCCGCAGAAGAAGGCTCCAGACCGCCGCCGCGAGGCCACGGTCGCAACGGGGCCGACGACTATCCAGGTGCGGAAGAGATTCAGGTTCCGCACGAATCGCTTCAGCCGGGAGATTGCTGCCCGGAGTGTGGCAAGGGGACGCTCTACGAGCAGAACCAGCCGGGAGTGCTGATCCGACTCGTGGGCCAGGCTCCCGTGGGGGCCAAGGTTTTCCGGCTTCAGCGGTTGCGTTGCGGCCTCTGCGGCAAGGTCTTCACGGCCGAACCTCCCGAGGGCCTGGGGGCCGAGAAATACGATGCCACGGTCTCCAGTATGATCGGCCTGTTGAAATACGGTACGGGGTGCCCCTTCAACCGCCTGGAAGGCCTGCAGGGGAGTCTGGGAATTCCCTTGCCGGCCTCGACTCAATGGGAGATTGTTGACGCTGGGGCCCAGCTTATCGAGCCGGCCTATGTCGAGTTGATTCGGCAGGCGGCTCAGGGGGAGGTGCTCTACAACGACGACACGACCGTCCGGATCCTGGAACGGATGGGAAAGCGTGGACAGCAAGCCGCCCTGGCCGAAATCTTCGGCCAGGGCACTGACGAAAAGAAGGGACCAGCTCGCCGAGGCTTGTTCACCTCGGGGATCGTGTCCACGGGCGAAGGTCACCAGATCGCCCTGTTCTTCAGTGGCCGCAAGCACGCCGGAGAGAACCTCTCGGAGGTCCTGGCGGAACGTGCCAAAACTCTCGATCCGCCGATCCAGATGTGCGACGCCTTGTCGCGGAATCTACCGGCCGAGCTGGAGACAATCGTCGCCAACTGTCTGGCCCACGGCCGGCGGCAGTTTGTGGATGTGGTGGACCGCTTTCCTGATCAATGCCGCTATGTCCTGGAATCACTGAAGGTCGTCTATCGCAACGACGCCATCGCGAAGAACAAGAGGCTGTCGCCGGAAGCACGCCTTCAGTTCCATCAGGCCGAAAGTGGTCCGGTGATGGAGGATCTCCACGCTTGGCTCACCCGACAGTTCGAAGAGCGTCTGGTCGAGCCCAACTCGGCCCTCGGCAAGGCGATTTCGTACATGCTCCGGCACTGGGAGAAGCTGACGCTCTTCCTCCGCAAGGCCGGGGCTCCACTGGACAACAACATCTGCGAACGGGCCCTGAAGAAGGCCATTCTCCACCGCAAGAACGCCCTGTTCTATAAGACAGAGAACGGAGCCCGCGTGGGCGACATCTTCATGAGCCTGATCTACACCTGCCAGCTCTACGGGGCCAACCCGTTCGACTACCTGACCGAACTTCAGCGACACGCCGCGGTCCTGGCTGCCAGCCCGCAGGACTGGATGCCCTGGAACTATCGAGCAGCGTGCGACGCCGTCTCTGCATGATCTTGGGCCGGCACTCTCGCCTGGCCCCTGGCAAACGATTGTCCCTTCGGTCTAAACTGCTATACTCGCGTCGATGCTCATGCCCCGCTCCCTTCGATGCATGGAGAACGACGATGGCTCGCCAAGCTATCGAGATCGAGTTCACTGCGGAAGAACGCGCCCTCATCCTAAAGTATGGTTATCCCTTCGAAGGGATCGAAACGTCCCTCAAGGCTTGCCAAGACAGCGAGGAAATCGAGGCCATCACGATCGACTCCTTCGAGTTGGAGCGGCTGATCGGCGATCTAAGCATCTCCATCAACGATATGAAAGGCGGCTCCGTGCAGCATGAACTGCTCGAACTGTGCGACCGCCTGGAAGCCGCCGAACGCTACGGCAACGGCCGATTCGACCGGATCTGAGCCCTCCGGGACCCACCGGCCGAAAAATCAGAAATCGCAGGCTTGCCGGAAAGACACCGCGGTAGCACACTGGTATCCGTGTGCAGCACGATTTCATTCTCCTGGTAGGGAATCGCTCCCAGGAGTTCTTGTTCGGCCGGAGAGGGATCGGCGAGCATGGCTAACGACTGATCGGAGTGTGCGGCCATCACCACACAATCGAAAACCTCGGGCTCACCGTCCCGAGGCGTCACGACCGCCTGCGCGTCTTGACGCTGCACGCGTTCGACCGGGCAATTCAGTCGCACCCGATCCGCCAACGGTCGCAAGAGGGCTTCCACATACTTCACCGCGCCGCCCACGATCGTCTTCCATTGCGGCCGGTCGCGAACTTGTAGCAGGCCATGATTGCGGAAGAACCCAACCGTGTAGCGGGCAGGGAACTGGCGGAATTTGCCGGGTGGCGTCGACCAGATCGATGCCCCCATGGGCGCCAGGTAGTGGTTCACGAACTGGGCGCTGTAATGGTGGTCTCGGAGGTAGTCGTCTAGCGTGATTGATTCGTCTTCGGCACCGAGCAGACTGGGAGCCTCGCGGTTGAAACGAAGGATATCCCCGATCATCTGGTAAAACGACGGGCGAAACAGATTCCTTCGCTGTGCAAACAGGCCCAGCAGGGTGCCGCCTTGGTATTCCAGTCCAGTCTGATCACAACGCACACTGAAACTCATATCGCTTGCCCGCGACGGAACTTCCAACCAGTCTAACATCCGGAGGAAGTTGGGATACGTGCGATCGTTGAAGACCATGAATCCCGTATCCGCTGGATATCGTGTGCCGCGAACTTCTACATCGACCGTGCGCGTGTGCCCTCCCACATAACTCTCCGCCTCGAACAGATGCACATCGTGATCGTCAGACAGCAGCCGAGCTGAAAGCATTCCACTGATCCCGCCACCTATCACCGCGATTCTCACGGCTGCACCCCCTATCTATCAACCCAGGCTGTTGCTTGTGATTGACAACCTTCCGAACACTAAAGACAACCACGCAGGAAGAAGACCGCCAAATAGGATACACTTACTCGCCGGCCTTAGGAACCCATCCAAGAGCGTGTTTGAACGACCAGGATCCGCCCGAAGCCCGCTTCTCCGTATCCTACACTCACAAGACGCAGTACAGCTTCGGCCCCCGGTCTTGTGGGCCGTCATCCATGAAGACTCCAGCGAGAGCTCAGAAGTCTGATCTGAGGCCGAGATTGCCTGCCATTCCTCTGTTTCTATTTGTCCCCATCACCCTTGCCCATTGAGTTTTCGGATACAATTGACATGGCACACGGATCGGGTGGTGGCAAGGGGACTCGATTGTGGCCCGAGTTCGGAGTGATGGTCGGGAGTACAGCTTGAACCTCTACACTCCGACACGACGAATGGCCTTTTCGTATCGAGCCAAGTTTGAGACGAGAAAGGATGAGTGGTTCGAGGTCCGTATTCCTGTGGACGAGTTTGTTGCAACTTCTTTTGGGCGTGTTGTAAGCAACCAATCGCTTGACTCTAGCAAAGTGAACGGGCTGGGTATTCTCTTGGGAGATAGGAAGCCCGGGCCCTTCGAGGTTGAGATCGATTGGATCAAGGCTGACAGACACTCCTAGTATGATGTAAGCTCTTGACAAACCACGATGTCACCGCCGGTCACTGGGGCTCTGCGAAATACTGCTGCGTCCCTTTAGCCTCGATCGCTCCGCCAATACGGTTTAGGGCGTGAATGTAGGCCGCCGTTCGCATGTCGACCCCGTGCCGATCGCTTAGTCCGTAGACCACGTTGAACTCACGGGCAATGATCGTTTGCAGGCGCCGGTGAACCTCTTCCAGTTCCCAGTAGTAGCCCTGCTTGTTCTGCGTCCACTCAAAGTAACTGACCGTGACACCGCCAGCGTTTGCCAGAATGTCGGGCACGATGAGCTTGCCTGCGTCGTGAAGCACAGCGTCGCCCTCGCTCGTGACCGGTCCGTTTGCCAACTCGACGATTGTCTTGGCCCGAATTCGAGTCGCGTTGCCGCCGTGGATTTGGCCTTCAAGTGCGGCCGGTAAGAGTAGATCGACGTCCAATTCCAGCAGCTCTTCGTTGCTGATGCTGTCAGCGTCGATCGTCTCGCAGAGTGCGCCATCGCAATAGACGGCCTTTAATTGACGCGATTCGTTCTTCACCTGAATCAAGCTGGGGACGTCGAACCCTTGCGGCCGGTAGATACCACCCTTGGAATCGCTAACTGCGACGACGCGATAGCCGTCCTCCGCCAGCAGCCGGGCGGCCGCCTGTCCGGCGTTGCCGAATCCTTGGACTGCGACGCTGATTTCTTCCGGACGCCAACCGCGCAGCTTCTCGATCTCCTTGATGCAGTAATAGCCACCTCGACCGGTGGCGTCGTCACGGCCGAGACTGCCGCCGAGCTGAATCGGTTTTCCGGTGATCACAGCCGGGCTGTGCTTGCGATGGATCTTGGAATACTCGTCCATCATCCAGCCCATGATCATCGCATTGGTGTAAACGTCCGGTGCCGGAATATCCGTGTCGGGCCCGATGAAATCGGCCATCTCGCGAATGAAGCCTCGCGAGAGCCGCTCTAGTTCGAGCCGCGAGAGTTCCTTGGGGCTGACGGTGATTCCGCCCTTGGCACCGCCGTAGGGAATCCCAACCACGGCGCATTTGAAGGTCATCCAGAAGGCCAGCGCCTTGACCTCATCCAAATCGACCTTCGGATGATAGCGAAGCCCGCCCTTTGTCGGCCCGCGAGTATCGTTGTGACGAACACGATAGCCCTCGAAGATCCGCAAGGAGCCGTCATCCATCCGCACCGGCACTGAAACTTGAACGATCGCCTTAGGATGCTTCAACTTGAGCAGCGTCTCCGCGTCCATATCAACGTAGTCGAAGGCGTCGTCGAGCCGTTTGACTGCATCGAAATACACGCTATCCGTAGAATCAGACATAGTTGTATCCTCTCGTCTAAATATGGCCAGTGGACATTCCTTCGGTGGGCGCGTTCGACAATGAGCGATCGTTGGCTGAAATCATCAACTCCAGAGTAAGTCCAGTCCGGGATGGCTTATGAGGTAGTGACCGGCGATAGTATTGTACCGCAGTAGAGACGGCGAAAAGAGCGTTTTGCGCCAACGCAATGAATGCCGCCCTGCAATTTCCCAGACCGATGGGGAGTCGTGCGGGGCCGACCCTGACGCTGTACTATAGTCCGGCCGAACTCTCTTTGATTCTGGGTCCCAAGGTCGTAAAGGCGGCCAACTAGGCGTCCGTGAATCTCGGAGCACACAATTCTGCACCCTACTTTTTCTTCTCTGCGGAGGGCGACTAGCAGACCCGACCGCTTCGATGCTCACCGAATTGCCAGCCCTGCCACGTTTGTGACAATCAACTCCGTTGTTCTCCGGCCAGCAACGAAACGCCGAAAGGCGGTCCCGAACGTACCCAACCAGAAATGAGCGTTGCGCCAATCTCGCAGCGCTCGGTCGTCCCATCCGGCGACGCCACGATCCCTCGCCGGAGACGCTAGGGGTCAAGCATCGCATTTCGCACTGCGGTCCATATAAGTCACATCGAAGACAGTACTTGGCATACCACGACGCGGCATTCAAGAGGCCCGGAACTGTAGCGTTTCGTGGTAGAACGTGGTCGTAGCGTCATCGAACCGTTAGGGGCAAATGTCGAACTCTCCGTGCGTCGGTGTTTCGTGCCTTGGCGCGGTAATCTTCGCGTTCGCAGCGCGACAGAGGATGCCTGACCCGATACGCAGATTGGCTTCGTCTACGCCACAGGGTTCCGCCACCGTTTGTCCATCGGGAAACGACTTGTTGCAGATCGATGCAATCCGTACCCATGAGCGGTGCATCGTCGGGCACCCGTATGGGCACCTTTCTGCGCGGGACGGCACCATAGTGGGCACCTTTGGGGTGGGGCATTGCAAGCCGCCGGGCAGCAAACGACTCGGCTCCGCGTCGTCCCACGCCAGACAATTGGCTTCCCTCATGACTACCGCACAATCGGTGGTCACGGAAAACGCGGCAGCACGCCACGTAACTTTCAGCCAGTTGATTCTGTTCGCATGGATGGGCCGTTCAGTTGCCGCCCTTCTCGTTGCGGATCACCTCGACCTCGTTGGCAACGTCATCCCGTATCTTCCACCAATCCAGGTAGTGCGTCCTTGAGTACAGTTGCGGTTGATACGCGGACGACGCCACTTTGGCATACGCCTCCCAATCCTGCACGGCTTCCGTCAAGTATTGAATTGCACGTTGTTTGTGCTCGTCCCTGGATGGATCGGCACGGAAGACAGCTACTTGAGCTGCGCCCCGGATCTTGTCGCCGTAGTAGCGGCCCAGGTAGGCCATCGCCCGGATGTCATTTAGCGTCGCCGCCAGTTCCTTGCCAGCCTCGCCCGAGGCTTCAAGTTCATCCACACCGTCGAGCGACTTCTGAGCCAGGGCGTCCAGCCTGTCCGCCACCTCCATCGGCGTAATGCCGTCAAAAGGATTGTCGGCAAGCACCGTTTTGGCGTATTCCTGCACGGACAGGATTCCGGAACCGCGAAGAGGCGGATGCTCGAAGAACTGATCGAGCGACAGGAACCCGTGGTTGTCGATGCAACCTTCGGGCGAGAACTGAAAATCGTTGACGCGGAAGAAGAACCGGTTGACCAGCGGTACAATCTGCGATGCCGCTTGCCATGCGTCATAAACCAGGGCCGCGTCCGTTGTCGGAGAGCGTTGCGTTAGACGCTGTTCGAAATAGTCGCGAGTCAACGTCAGGTCATAACTCAGTCGCCCCCAGAGCATGAACCGGTACCAGTGCTTGTCGATTTCCAGTCGACCGTGCAAATCCGGGTCCTTGCTGACAAATTCTCGGCCAAAGACAAACCCGTCCGGTCCCATGTAGAACCCGGCTTCGTAACGCATGAGATCGCGAGGCACGTTTTGCAGGAACTCCCGGACATAGTCGGCATCGCCCCAACGCAGCAGGAACAAGTCGTCGTTGCGCAGATTCAACCAGCACGGCACCTGGTTCCGCTCCAGATCGCTGCGGTATTCCATATCCAGATAAGGAGAAGTGGTGGTCGAGTAGAGCCTGGCCCTTGCGTACTTATGCCCTGTGTTGAAGGGGCCGTCGAACTCCTTAAAGGCATCGACGATCTTGCTCAAGTTGGCCTGGTGCTGCCGAAAGATGATCCGCAACTCCCGGCTGGGATCGGCCGCCCTGGCATCCATGACGCCCTGCCCGTAGGTTTGCCAGAGCCACTGCTCCTTTTCAAGTGCCGAGGCGTTCCGCCCTCGCATGTGCTCGCCCGCCGTGATGCCGATACCGTCGACCTGGGGATACGTCTTGAGAAACTCTGCGATGCAATAGCGCATGTACGCGATCGTCTTCGGGTTGTTCATGCCGTCGGTGATGCCATGCTTCCCCTTCGCACCGAAGACGTACGTATTCCAGTGAAAAACAATGACCTCGATACCCCTCGCCTCGGCATGGTCGAAGACCTTGTTCCAGAAGGCGATCTTCTCGTCGAGCGAGATCTCCTTGATCACCTCGACATTCGCCGGATCCATCAAGTCCGTGTCATCAAAGTGGCGGTCGGTGCTCGTATCGACCGGTTTGCGCAGACGGCACACATTGTCGTACGACACGCCAGGATACGCTTTCAAGTCGACAATTCCCGGGTAAGGGTGGTTCGTCCAAAGCGTCAGCACGTTGTAACGGTTGCGAGCCATGGTATCCAAGAACGATTCCCAGAAGTCCCATTCCCACATGACGGCGATATTCTCTTGTGCCGCCGTTCCCGTGTCGTCGTAGCTCGGCGAGCGCCCGTCGAAGGGAATGTTGAACTTGAGTCCCCGGCGGAAGATATACGGCTTGCGGGCCTTCTCGGTAACGGCATCCAGGCCGCCTCCCAGGGCGATCATTTCGGCCAGTTCCAATCCGCCGTACATGGCGCCCAGCGAATCGCCGCCGATGACGCGAATCACGTTCTCTCCATCTCGACGAATGCGGAACGACTGCGGTCCCATGCCGAGCGAAAACGTATCGAACACGATAGTCTTGACGGCTCCCGACTCGACCACTCGATCGCCGACATCGGAAATCGCTTTGCGCAAGTCGCCAGCAGCGAACTCGATTCTCGAATCGGAACGGTCATAGCGGATCGCCACGCTTTCCGACGCGTGGAGGTTCGCTATCGAAATCGAGAACACGATCATGAGAGCTGCCACCATGTCGCCATTCGCTTTGTTGAGCATTGCACTCTCCTTACATTGGATACCACACGTGAACCATGAAGACGGTTCCGAGGCAACAATTCGTCGTTTTATTCCGTGGGTGCTTCTTCAATGGGGTTGCTACCGAATAACACGCCCTTCCCTAAATGACGCTGGGCAGACGCACGTGAGCGCATCACCCTTCGAAGTAGACTCCGGCTTTCGTCAGCGCCTCTCGAAGCTCCGAATACCGGAGATCGCGTGTGCCGCATTTCTTCGCAGCGCACAGAGCCGCAGCAGTTCCCGACGCCTGCCCTTGCCCCATGCAGCACACCGTGTTTCGCGTCGACATGTGGGCGCGGTGGTCGGACGTGATCATCATCCCCGATGCGAGCAGGTTTTCGATTCCCGCGACACGGAGTGCCCGATACGGAATGCCGTACGTTCCGCCGTTCCGCACCTGCAGACGCGGCGCGGAATCGTGAAATCCGTATGCCATCACATCGTCCTCGAAGTGGCGCCCTTCAATGACATCTTCATGGGTTATGTCGTAGTCGCACTGGATCTGCCGGCCACGACGGATGCAGAGTTTCGGGCTTGTCCGCGCGATGAACGCCTTCTCACAGCCCGGAACGAACTCGCGGAAGAGTTGAACCGCGCGGTATTGCCGCTTCCTCAGTTCCAACTCCGCCTTGGCCACTTCGTCACGGTTGGTCGGGCTGACGGGCATTTTCAGGTTCAGCTTGATGAACATCCAATAGTTGTCATGTACCGTTGTCGTGACCATGGACATGCCGATCTTTCGCGCTTCCTGGGCAAATTCCTCGGGAAGCCTTGCCCACGAGCCCTGCAACCGGACAATCTGTCCATCCTGTCCGCTCCGAATTCCATCGGCCCGTTGCGTTAATGCGTTGTGCTGGGCGAGGTAGTCGTGGAGACTCTCCATGCTGACATTGCCCACGCCGATGCTGTTGACCACCTCATAGTCATTCGGTTCGGTGAACCTGGCCCCAGCGTACGCCGCCAGGTCGCCGTACGCGGTGCAGTCGACGAAGGCATTCCCGTAGAACGCTTCACGCCCCGATCGGCTCTCCGCGATCCCCCCCCGCAACCGCGTACCGTCCTTGATCGCGCCGGCCAGCAGCGTGTTCACGGAGACAAAGACACCCGACTCAACGAGCATCTCGAAGACCACGAGTTTGTAGAGCTCCGTGTCGATGGCGGTGCAAACCGAATCGTAGGCAGCCCCTCTCGACATCTCCGCATGTCCCGAAGTGCCCCCGACGACCAGAAGTCGGTCGATGATCTCCTGGGGAATACCGCGAACGACCTGACGCTTCTTGCATCCCGGAAAGGCCTTCCACAGATTGTAGAAGCTGTGCAGAGCCGTCCCGCCCTCGGTCACCGTTCCACCCGGATAGCCTTTCACTTCAATCAGGGCAGTCTTTGCCCCTTGGCGAGCGGCAGCCATGGCAGCCACGACTCCTGCCGTACCGCCGCCGGCAACAACAACGTCGAACCGGCGGACAGGTATGCGTTTTGCGGGCTCGTCGTAGTAGTTTTCAGAAATATCGCTGGCTGGCGTGGGGCCGCTCATGGCAGTGCCGGCGCCAACAGTCACCCCAGCAATGATCATCTTCTTCGAGAATTCACGTCGATCCATGGGCTCTCCTCTCGTATTGAAGTTGCCGGTTACTGTGGATTGACTTTCAGGGCGGTGTTCTGGCGTTATGAGCCGCACGCCTTGCTATGGCGGCGCGTGCCTGCGGCGATAAGCTTGAGGCGTCAGGCCGGTGGCTCGTTTGAAGTATCGGGAGAAATGGCGATCATCGTCATAGCCGACCAGGGTCGCGATTTCATGAATTCGCATTTCCGTTTCGGTCAAAAGGCGGGAGATATGTGCAATGCGTGCTCGGGTCAACTGCTTGTTAATCGAACAACCCAACTCCGAATGAAACTGATCGTTCAAACTACGATGCGAAAGTCCGGTGACCTTGACGATATCGGTGACCCGGATGGACCGACCGGCGTTTTCACGGATAAAGCGGAGGGCTTTTCGGACATCCGCATTACGAACCATAAAAACATTCGTTGACTGACGTGCCGTGACCCCCGTTGCTTGCGCCGTGATCTGCTGCCCGGCCATTGTCTCTTCGCCGTGGATCATTCGATCCAGCAAGGCGGCCGACTCATACCCCGCCTGATCCGACGCCATCCTGACGCTTGACAAGGGCGGATTCTGCAACTCGCATACGTACTGGTCATCGTCGACTCCGATGACCGATATATCCTCCGGTACGCCATATCCCAACGCATGGCAGGTTTCCACAATCGATGCCGCGCGGTCGTCATTCGCGCAAAGCAAACCAATCGGCTTGGGCAGCGTTCGCAGCCATTGCCGCACATGGGGTTCCTCACTTGCCCAGGCAGCGGAGCTGCGACTTCGAGGTCGGTAGATCGCGACGGGGAATCCCTGACCTTCGATCGAATCGCAAAAAGCCTGGCAGCGATCGCGTGACCAGTGGATGCCACTATACCCGCAAAAGGCGAAATGGCAATGCCCGAGATCAAGTAAGTGGCCGGCCGCAAGCCGTCCTGCTTCGAGGTCTTCGGAGAGAACATGGGGCACGCATCCGGAATACTCGTTCACATCATAGGCGATGAGCGGCACGCTCAGGCGCGCAAGTTCATCGACCTGGTTCACCGGACAGATCGCCCCGTCCGGTTTCCAGGCTTCCAGTTCTCTCAGCTCAAGTCGGCGTTTCGATCGCAGGTAACCGTGCGGCTGGCGATAAAACGTCCACGGGCCGTTCAACGCCGAGTATCTTGCAACTCCCGACAACAACCCCCGGTCGAATCCTCGGGTCGCTTCGACGAGAAGGATGATCCGTGGCGAGTTCTGCATGGTTTTTCCCTGGTTGTACGCACATCAACGGACGACACCGCCATTTATGGCGGTTATTTTGCCAGAAATGGAGATGCATTTCCAATCCTCGGCCATAGAATCAGCTAGAAGCGCCTGTCGCGACTGATTTGGGGCAGGAACTGACGTTGGAGATAAGTGTGAGCCAAAGCAAAACGGACGATCGCCCCGTCTTTGTCAGGCGAACATTGTGCAGCGGGGCGAGAGACTTGCTGTTTCCGCTTTGACAAGGAACGCCACATGGGAAACGGCTCGATTTCTGCCATCGACACGATCATTGTCGTTGTCTATCTGCTGGGGATCATGACGGTCGGCATCCTGGCCGGATATCGAAAGAACACGTCCTCCGACCAGTTTTTTCTCGCGGGTCGGTCGCTCCGATGGCCCATCATCGGCACGGGCCTGTTTTGTGCCAACATTTCCACGATTCACCTCGTGGGCCTGGCGTCGTCCGGCTATAAAGACGGCCTGGTAATCGGCAACTTCGAGTGGATGGCGTCCTTCTGCCTGATTCTGTTGGGAATCGTCTTCGCTCCCTTCTATTTCCGCAGCAAGATCAGCACGCTTCCCGAATACGTTGAGAAACGCTACGGCACCGGCGCCAGGACCTTTCTCGCGTTCATCTTCGTGATGTCCGCCCTTCTGGTGCATATCGGTATCAGCCTGTACGCCGGCGCCAAAGTGCTTGAAGAGTTCTTTGGGATCCCCTACATGGCTTCGATCGTCGTTATCTCGGTCGTTACCGCCGTCTACACGATTCTCGGCGGCCTCAAGGCCGTGATGATCACCGACGCGATCCAGGCCGTGCTCTTGCTCCTGGGAGCGGCGATCCTGACCTTCGCCGGAATCCAGATGCTGCCGAGCGTGGGCGTCGAATCGTGGGCCGACCTCAAGGCCGCGTGCCGGCCGGATCAACTCAGCATGGTCCAGCCCATCAAAGATGCCGCCGCACCGGGAAGTCTGGGATTGCGCGAGTTCTCCTGGTACTCGATCCTCTTCGGCTATCCGGTGCTGGGTATCTGGTATTGGTGTACCGACCAGACAATCGTCCAGAAGATCCTGGCCGCCAAGACGGAGAAGGACGGCCGCGACGGCGCCGTCTTCGCCGGCTTCCTGAAAATCCTTCCGGTCTTCCTCATGGTCCTGCCGGGAGTGATCGGTTATGTCCTCTTCAAGGAGAAGATCGGTGACGACAACGACGCCACGCTGATGGTCATGATGAAGGAACTACTTCCGGTCGGTGTCCGTGGCCTGATGGCGGCCGGCCTACTGGCAGCCCTGATGAGCACGATCGAGGCGGCGTTGAACAGCACAGCCACATTGACCGCCGAAGACATTGTCAAGCGTTTGAGGCCCAATACGCCCGACGCCAGGCTGGTGTTGATCGGCCGGGTCACGGCCGGCGTGGTTGTCGTGCTGGCCATGTTGTGGTCGACCCAAGGCGGGAAGTTCGGCAGCATCTTCGAGGCCATCAACAAGATCCCCATGGCATTTGCGCCGGGAATCACAACCATTTTTCTTTGGGGCGTGTTCTGGCCGCGCGGCAACAAGCATGGGGCCATGGCCGCATTGGTTCTCAACGTGGTGATCGGCCTGGCTTACCTGGCCGTTGATATTCCGCTTGTCGGCACGGAGCAGCTCATTGCCCAGCGCCTCGGGATCCCCTTCATGCAGGTTGGCTGGTACTTGTTCCTGGCGTCGAGTGCAACCTATGTCGCCGTCAGCCTGATGACTCCGGCGCCAACCCCGGATCAGATCGCCAACCTGTGTTGGACCCGGCCGCTCGATGCGTTGCGAGGCAAGATGGAAGGCACGGTGACCGATCCGCGACTGATGGCGGCGGTCCTTTTCATCCTCATGGGGGCACTGTACGCCCTGCTCCGCTAGCCCCGCCCCTTTCCTCTCGAACTTCGTGATTCGGAAATGTCTCGTTCTCTTGCCAACACGTTACTGCTGCTCGCCGGCCTTGTTTGGGGGATGGGCTTTGTCGCCCAGCAGTCGGCCATGAATTCGATTGGCCCCATGCTGTTCATCGGCGTGCGGTTCTGCCTCGCGACGCTCGTCGTGTCGCCTTTTGCCTTCCGAGAGTGGCAGGCAAATCGCCGAGGCGACGGGCCCACGCGAGTTTCCACAGTCGATTCTTTTCGAATCCTGCTCATTGGCGTCGTCTTTTTCCTGGCCATGTCTCTGCAGCAGGTGGGACTCTTGGCGACGAGCGTCATCAACGCGGGATTCCTGACGGGCCTCTATGTGGTGATCGTGCCGATCCTGGTTCTGGCGGTTTTGCGTGAACGCCAGCACTGGATCGTCTGGCCGGCTGCCCTGGCCTCCCTGCTTGGTGTTTACTTGCTTGGAGGCGAGGGGCTCCGCCAACTGACCTGGGGTGACGGCTTGGTGATCGCTTGTGCGTTCTTCTGGGCGGTCCAGGTGATTCTGATCGGGAAGACGACGCAGCAAGTCG
The DNA here is from genome assembly GCA_963674575.2 of Thermoguttaceae bacterium. GTDB lineage: Bacteria > Planctomycetota > Planctomycetia > Pirellulales > Thermoguttaceae > JAAYAY01. Next base: position 896,756 of record CAXXQT010000002.1, on the reverse strand, counting down.
GCCGGCCCGTGCAGATCGCAACCGCGCAATTCGCGATTTCTGGCATCTTGGGGCTTGCCGGCCACATCCTCTTCATGCGTATGCCGGGCACGCAAGCGATCGAGCCTGGTTTTGCATTGGAATCGCTCCGGGCGGCCGCATTGGAGATCGTCTATGCGGCCGTCTTTGCAGGCGGGTTTGCCTTCTCATTGCAGGCGATCGGCCAACGCTACACGCGCGAGGCCGACGCGGCCATATTGCTCTCCTCGGAAGCTCTGTTTGCCGGATTGTTTGGCGCATGGCTTCTGGGCGAGCGACTGGGAGTCAACGGCTACCTTGGCTGTGCGCTGATCTTCACGGCAATCGTCGCCGTTCAAGTCGCGCCGCTTGTCCGCAGGTCGAGACAACCTGACTCTGGAGTCGCCGACTGCCCACCGAACGGCAGCACAAGGGAATTTCAGCCGGAATCAACGTGACGCAGTCGTGGCCGACTCCCTCGTGCGGCAGAAGCGACGCTTCGGAGATGATAGATGGGAAAACAACTTCCTCCAAAATCGGCTCAGGTGCTCCCCTACCGTGTGGCGCTTGCCGGCGGATGGGGAGACCACAACTTCGTCAATTTCCTGGCGGACGGATATGTGGTGGTCGTCCAGGTCCAACCGACCATTACCTTTCACGACCGGTGCGGCATCTGTTCGAGCACCCGGCAGATCCTCATGGAGAGGTACCCCGACGGGATCCCGGAGAACGTCGACAAGTACGAATTGGCAAGCCAGCTGTATTATCTGGAAAATGCCACGAAAGTGCCGATCGGCGGATCCCAGGACGCCTGGGGATCCGTGTACCCGGGCGTCACCCTCCTGCACTACGATTTCCGCCATCACAACGGCGTTTTGCCGAAGACGGTGACGTCGATCGTGAACCAGCGGACGGCGAAATGGTTCGAAAGCAACTTCTGGATCGTCGATTGCGTGGGGCCGCGGCCAGAGGGATACAACCCCTTTGATGGCGGACGTTTCGCGACGAAACGCGTGGTCAAGCAGCTTGGGCGGTCCGGACAGGATTGCTTCGAGGCCATCAAGAAGCGGGACGTGGAGGCGTTGGGGGCGTCGTTCAACCTCTGCTCGTCCGCTTGGAGGAAGATGCTGCCGGCCATCTTCGAGCATCCAACCATCGACGTTCCGGTCATGAAGAAGCTGCGCTACTATCAGCGCAGGTACGCGGGCGCCATGCCCTCGGGTTGTGGCGTGGGCTACATCTACGTGGCCTCGTCGGAGCCGGTCGAAGGCGGCTTTCAGGTCCAGGTCAACCTCGGATAGGGCGAAGGTATGCTGAGCGACAACTGTTATGCCGTGATCATGGCCGGTGGCGCGGGAACGCGACTCTGGCCGCTAAGCAGCAACGATAGGCCGAAGCACTTCTTGAAGTTGTTTGACGGCAAGTCCTTGATCGAACTGACGCTGGATCGCCTGAAGGGATTGGTGCCGGAGGATCGCGTTCTCATCTTGACGAGCGTCAAGTACCGAGAGGTCGCCAGGCAGACGCTTCCCCAGATCCCGCCGGAGAACTTCATCTATGAGCCCTGTTTGCGCGATACGGCCAGTGCGCTGGGGTTGGCGGCCACCGTGCTGAAGGCCCGCTGCGCGACGGCGACCATGATCGTGCAAACGGCGGACCAACTCATCGAGCCCGCCGACCGGTTTCGCGCGGCTGTCACCGACGCGGCGGCGTTCCTCGAATCCCATCCGGACCAATTGCTGGCCTTCGGCATCGAAGCTGCCGGCCCCAGCACGCTCGTTGGCTGGCAGAAGTTGGGGGAGGCCGTCGATTTTCCGAATTGCGAAGTACGGAAAATCGTCACATTCACCGAAAAACCCGAGTTGGAAATTGCTCAGCGATACATGGCGGAAGGCGAATACTGCTGGAATTCCGGCCAATTCGCGTGGAAGGCCGAGACGATCCTAAGGGAGATCGAAACCCATCTGCCAGAAACGGGGCCCCTACTCGCGCAGATCGGCGAGGCCTGGGACGAACCCCGGCGCGAACAGGTCTTGGGTGAGCTCTTTCCCAAAATGCCGAAGGGCTCCATCGATTACAAAGTCATGCAGAAGACACGCCATGCCTGCAGCATCCTTCTGCCCTGCAGTTGGGAGGACATGGGAACCCATGCGGCCTTGGCAGCGAGAATTGGCTCGGAGCGAGGCGACAATGTCGTGCTGGGAAAAGCGGTGGTTTCGGGCGAGAAAAACGTTGTTCTGACAAATACAGACCAACATGTGGTCGTCGCTTCCGACAATCTCATGGTTGTCGTAACCGGCAACACGGTCTTTGTTGGCGACCGGAACACGAACATGAAAGCTCTGGTCGAAAAGGTCGCCCGACAGGCACCTGAAATCGTCTAGCATGGGCCGGCAGAGCTTATTGAAATCACCATGGAGCACAGAACAAGGAGCACCCTAGGATGATCACAACCATTTCCCGTACACATACGACGCTGCTCGTTCTGGCGACCTGCGCCGCCATCCTTGCCAGCGACGCTTCAGCGCAGGCGCCCCGGAAAGCGAAGAATCGCGCAGAAGCTTGGTGGTCATTCAACTCGGTGACGGAAAACGTGGTAACCGACCGTGCGACCGACCGGGCTGATTTCGCCGAGGGCAACCACAGGCTGATAGGCGGGGCGGTTGGCAAGGCCCTGTTGTTCGACGGCTTCACGACGGTAATCGATCGGCCGGATGCTGATGCGCCACACTTGACCGGCGACTTCTCGATTGAGGCGTGGGTCGCGCAGGGAGCTTACCCCTGGAACTGGTGTCCTCTCATCACCCAACAACGCGACGAACAGGCGGGCTACGCATTCAGCGTTGGCCCGCGAGGCCAGATCCGGCTGCAGGTGGCCGCCGAGGGCGAGTGGCAAAGTTGCACGAGTGAGGATTGGCTGCTTCCCCTCCGCAAATGGACCCACGTTGCCGGCACCTTCGAGCCAGGCAAGGGGATCACGTTGTATGTGGACGGCCAAAGTGTGGCAACGCTCGAACTGAAGGGCCAAGTCACGTTCGCTCCGGACGTGGACTTGCGCATCGGTGCGAACCACGAACCGACAAAGCCCTCGAACATCCACCGCGAGCACGGTACCGTGGCCTCGTTCTGGTGCCTGGACGGTGCGATCGATGAATTGAAACTGCATAATCGGGCGCTCTCTCCGGCGGAAGTGGCCGAAGCATATGCCGCCGCATCTCCAGTGGCCGCCTGCGAGATCGAACCGCGGCGCATGCCATCAGGACCAAAAGGGCCTGGACGGTTCGGAGCAGTCTACTGCAAGCTGAAATACTACGAGGAGTGGGATGCCCTTTGGCGCGTTGACGACCATCCCGACGTGCTGGTGCGCTTCGATCGCACGCCGGTCCGGGTCGTCTTCTGGCGAGGCAGCCGATACTCGCCTGCCTGGGTCACCGACAACGACCAGTGGATGGCCGATCAGAGCGTCGAGGCTTGGAAGACCGGTGATGCCGATACCGATGGCTGCTTCGAACACATGCAGGATCGGCTCTGCCGCTACAGTCACGTGCGAATCATCGAGAGCCACGATGCCCGCACGGTGGTTCATTGGCGTTACGCGCCGGTGAGTTCGAAAAACAACCTGTGGAACGTCGACGAGAAGACAGGCCGAGCCTGCTGGGTCGACGAGTACTACACGATCTATCCCGACGCCATCGGTGTTCGCAAGCCGACCTGGAACACGGGAACGCTCGGCAACCCCCGTCAGTTTCAGGAATCGCTTCCGTTCACCAATCCAGGCCAATACAACAACGACGTTGTGGAAAAGGACTTCTGTACGGTCGCCAATATGCAGGGCGAGCAACTGACACTTCGATTTGTCGAGAATCCTGCAAAACAGCTGGAGGGGGTACCGGAGGATTTGACCATCCAGCGATACAACTTCCGGTCCCCGTACGATCCGGTGATCATCTATGAGCCAGGGAACCGCATGCACTATGTGAAAGACCGCGACATTCGCGGTTACGAACGGCCTGGGGCATGCAACCACTGGCCGGTCGGCCAGGCCCGCTGCGACGGCCGCACCGTGCAGGCGGCCGACCGTCCCACGCATTTTCTCGGTTTCCCAATCTCGTCGCCACCGGTCCACGAGAGCGAAGGCCGGAGTTGGTGGAACGGCATCTACGGTATGACCGACTTGCCGATGGAGAAACTCGTCACGCTTGCCAGGAGTTGGAATTTCCCGCCCCGGATCGAGCTGAATGAGGGTTTTGAAGACCGCGGATACGATCGGGGGCAACGAGCGTTCATGCTGGAACGCTCTGGCGCCGCAGCCACGGACTTGAAAATCCGGGTAGCCGCCACCAAGGACAGCCCGGTCTACAATCCCGCCCTGGTAATCCTCGGCTGGGGCGACTCAGACGCCGCGATCACGATCGACGGCAAAGAGGTTCCCCACGGCCCAAACCTCCGCGTGGGGCGCCGGCACGGCTTGGAAAGCACAGATCTGATCGTCTGGATCGAGCGTGAAGCGACGGAGCCCTTCGAGATTGTCGTTCGTCCCCGCTAAAAGATGAGAGGAAACCAACTCTTATGAACGCCAAGCAGTTACTCATCGCGTCCATCGTCGCCACGACGCTTTGCTTTACGGTCGTTGCGCCGTCCCCCGCCGCCGAGCCGCGATCTCCGATGGCCATTCCGGACTTCACCCAGGGTGACAAGATCCCCGCAGGGGCCGCCCACGACTGGAACCTGGGGGCCACGGGAGCTCGCGGGTGGATGTTCAGCGACAAGCTTGTCACGACGGACGCGAGGCAAATCGCGATCACCAAAGTGGAAGATCGGTCCCCCGCTGACGGGATTCTCGCGGTCGGCGACGTGATTCTCGGCGTTGGCGGCAAGCCATTCTCCTACGACCCACGCACCGAACTCGGCAAGGCTCTCACAACGGCGGAATCCGAGGCAGGCGGCGGAAACCTGTCGCTGATCCGCTGGCGGGCCGGTGAGGCGGAGAATGTTGTCGTCAAGCTGCCGGTCCTGGGCAGCTACAGCGCGACAGCACCGTACGACTGTCCCAAGTCGACGCGGATTCTCGAGCAAGGCTGCCAGGCACTGGCCCGGCGGGTTGCGGGTCCATCCTACCGGCAGAACCCGATCACCCGGTCTCTCAACGCCCTCGCCCTGCTGGCCAGCGGCAACGCCAAATACCTCCCGTCCGTCAAGAAGGAAGCCCAATGGGCGGCGGACTACTCGGCCGACAGTTTCCAGACGTGGTACTACGGCTACGTCATCACGCTGCTGTCCGAGTACAACATGGCTACGGGCGACGACTCGGTGATGCCCGGCTTGCGACGTTTGGCCCTGGAGGCAGCGAACGGGCAAAGCATCGTCGGGTCATGGGGCCACAAGTTTGCCGGTCCCGACGGGCGGCTCCAAGGCTACGGGATGATGAACTCCCCCGGCCTGCCCCTGACGATCGGGCTCATCCTGGCACGCGAGGCCGGGGTCGACGACCCTGAAGTAAGTGAGGCGATCGAGAAGAGCGCTCGATTGATTCGCTTCTACATCGGAAAGGGAGCCGTTCCCTACGGCGATCACCACCCGTGGACCCAGACCCACGAGGACAACGGCAAGTGCGGGATGGCTTCGGTCATGTTCAACCTGCTCGGCAACTCCGAGGGGGCGGAGTTCTTTTCGCGGATGAGCGTCGCCTCCCACGGTGCGGAACGCGACACCGGGCACACAGGCAACTTCTTCAATATCCTCTGGTCGCTGCCGGGAGTGGCCCAGTCCGGCCCCAACGCCACCGGGGCCTGGATGGACGAGTTCGGCGCGTGGTATTTCGATCTCGCACGCCGCTGGGACGGTACCTTCCTTCACCAAGGGCCGCCTCAAGTGAAGACGGATAGTTACCCAGACTGGGACTGCACGGGCGGCTACCTATTGGCCTACGCCATGCCGCTTAAGAAGATCCGCCTGACCGGTAAATGCCCGTCGGTCGCGCCGCAACTGGACACGGCTGCCGCCCAAGCTCTGATCTTGGACGGACGGGGCTGGGACAACAAGGATCGCACCAGTTTCTACGACAATCTGACCAAGCAGGAACTCCTGACGCGTCTGGGCAGTTGGTCGCCGGTCGTCCGGGAGCGAGCCGCGATGGCCTTTGCCCGTCGAGGCGAAGCAACCGTCCCCGTACTCACGCAGATGCTCGAGTCGCCGTCGCTCGATCGTCGCTACGGCGCCTGCCAGGCCCTTGAGAAGTTGCGACGCGCAGCCGCTCCGGCCGTGCCAGCCCTGCAAAAGTGCTTCCGGCACGAGGACCTTTGGTTACGAGTCAAGGTCTCTGAAGCGTTGGCGGCGATTGGCGAACCAGCCGTCCCCGCCGTTCCAGAACTTCTGGAGAGACTCGCCACGGGCCCTTCCCGAAACGACCCGCGTGGCATGGAGCAACGCTACCTCTGCTTTGCGCTGTTCAACCAGCGAGGCGGTATGCTCGGTCGCTCACTCGAAGGCATAGATCGTGAGGCGCTCTACACAGCGGTTCGGGCCGGCCTGCGCAACGAGGATGGCCGAGCCCGAGGCAGTATTGGCTCGATCTACCAGAACCTCTCTTACGAAGAAATCAAACCGCTGTTGCCCGCGATCCACCGTGCCGTTGTTGAACCTGCTCCCAGCGGGATCATGTTTGCCGACGGAATCCGACTGGAAGGGCTTCGCATTCTGGCTCGGCATCGTGTTCGCGAAGGGATTGACGCGTGCGTGACGTACCTGCGGGAGCAGAACCCCTGGGCCAGCGAGAAGCGGACGCCCGAACTCATGAACATTTTGCTCCTCTACGGCGCCCACGCAAAGTCAGCCGTCCCGGAACTGAAGCAGATCGCCGACAACTTCGAGGATGGCGAGAAGGGTTTTCCACGGAGGCTGAGCCGCGATAAGGCCAAGGTCGTCCGTGAGACGATTGTCTCCATCGAAGGCTCGAAAGACTATCCCGAACTGATGGATCTGGAGTAGCGGCTCACAACTTGGAATCTGGCATACAAACGCACTATCGCTGGAAATTGGAAAGAAGATGTTCCACCACCTTGCTCTGTCGTATGTGTTGCTAATCTCGTTCCTCTGCGGCGTTGTTGATTCTCAGGAGAATCGAGAGAAGATGCCGCGCGAGGACGTCATTGACGTCCCGGCAATCGGGGAAGGTCTCTGTGTGAGCAACGTGTTCCAGACGAACATGGTTCTCCAGCGAGACAAGCCTCTGAACATTTGGGGCTGGGCCGAGCCAGGCGAGGAGGTTAGCGTCTCCTTTGCAGGCCAGCAGGTCAACGCCACGGCGGCGACCAACCGGACTTGGCAAGTTACGCTCCCGCCACTGCCCGCTAACGGTACGCCACAGACCATGACGATCAGCGGCAATAGTCAAACTCTGACATTGGAGAACATTCTGATCGGTGACGTCTGGATACTTGGCGGCCAGAGCAACATGGAATTCGAGCTCAGTAAGGTAGATGACGGGGAGTTGGAAATCGTGTCGGCGCATTTCCCGCAGATCCGCCTGTTGACCATGCCACAGGGCAAAGGTTTCGATTCAGTCAAGAGCTTCGAACGCTTGCATGAGTGGAGTTCCTGGTCGAGCAGACATTTTCGCAAGGGTGACTGGGACGTATGCTCTCCCGACACGGTCAGGGAATTCTCGGCGATTGGATATATCTTCGGACGGCGTCTTCATATGGCCGCGCAGGTTCCGATTGGCCTGATCGACGCCTCGATTGGCGGAACCACCGTCGAAACGTGGACGCCCGATGAGGTGTTGCGGGAGATCAAAGGCCAAGAGACCAGGGATGTGCTTGCGGAGTGGGACGACAAAATCGCCAGCTATGATGCCCAGGCTGATCTGCAACGGCGAATCGAGAGTTTTGAACGCCAGAAGCAAAGGCTGGCAGCGCAGGGCAAGCCGTTACCGGCAGACAGCAAGCCCCCGAGTGACCTGCGACCGGGTCCCGTCGCCGACAGGAATCGCCCCGGCTATTGCTATGCTGGCGTGATCAAGCCTCTTGAAGGTCTGCCGATCAAAGGCGCGGTGTTTCACCAGGGGTTCAACAATTGCTTCAACGGGTCTGCCGGAGCAAGGATGTACTATCAGGTCTTCGGGAAGATGATTTCGGCCTGGCGATCCGCATTCCATGATGCGCAGATGCCGTTCTGCATCCTATCTCTCTGCACTGCCGGGGAGCCGCAGACCCGAGAGAATTATCTCCTATCGATGTACGATGTCGGCGTGTTCATACGAGAGGCGCAATACCAGACATTTCGAAACTTCTACGACGCCGGGGACAGCGCCATCGGTTTCGCAAGTTGCTTCGACCTCCGGAAGAGTTGGTACCATCCGCAGATCAAGATTCCCGCAGGCGAACGTGCTGCCAAGTGGGCATTGGTCACGCAGTACGGGATTCTCGGCGGCCGTGACGCTCAACAGTACTGGTTACCGCCGTCGATCGAAGATGCGCAAACTGTGGACGGTACAATCCGGTTGACGATGAGCACGGATGTCAAAACGAAAGACGATAGTGACGGGAGGATGCTGGGCTTTGCGATTGCCGACGAGGATCGTCGTTTTTATCCCGCCGACATCCAGTGGTACACGGACGGTTCGGTCGACAATCGCAATAAGCCAAGGTATCAACGCGACGTCCTCGTCTTGAGCAGCCGTTTTGTTCCCAATCCAGTCCATTACCGTCACGCCTGGGCGCGCAACCCCATGTCAAACATCGTCAACGGCCATGGCGTTCCCTTGGCTACGCAGCGAAGCGACGACTGGATTCTCGAAGAAACTCCTGAACGTATTCCCATTCCGGACAACATGCAGAAAGACGCGGCAAGAAGGTATGCGGCAAACCAGATTCGCAAAGTCTTGGAACTGGCGGACTTGGAACGCCTCGCCCAGGAGGCCGATGCGACGATGACGGATCTCACACCCGCCTTGCAAAAGGCCAGGGACGAACGACAAGGGCGCCAACAAGGAGCACGACAATGAAATACACGTTTACGATGATCGCTACGTTGCTGCTTGTACCTGTCACAACGCTACACGCGGGCGAAGGTTTCCCCGAGTTCAGCTGGGATCGCGTGCCATTGTACGCCCACCTCGGCATTGACGACGGGCTCTCGCAGGATCAATGCGAATTCCTGGCGGACCGTTTCAGTCTGATCACCTTTACGGGTGGAATCGTCCGTGATGGAATCAGCGTTGAGCCCAAAATGGCGGCGGCGAAGACGATCAAACAATGCAATCCGGATGCGAAGGTGCTCTTCTATTGGGCGAGCGACATCCCGAAGCATCAGTGGAAGCTGTCGAACGCGGACTTTCCGAAAGACGGGTACGTACGACCGGCCGTGAAAGGCAAGGCCCATGGCGAGCGCAGTTTCGACGTCACCCAACCGGAGGTGCGCGACTGGTGGACCGGCGTCGCGGCAAAGGCTGTAAATGAGTACGCCTGCGACGGCATCTTCGTCGACGGAGCGACTGCGGGCAGGACCGACGGACCTTGGAGCCGCCTGTTTGGCAAAGAGAAGGCAGCCAACCTGGAAGAGGGCATGTTTACCATGCTGAAGGAGGCGAAAGAGAAGATGGGGCCTGACAAGCTCATCATCTTCAATCCGCTTCACGGCTACGACGGCGAGCGGGCGTTGGGCGAGGACTATTTGCCGGTGACCGACGGCGCGATGGTGGATGACTTTGATCGCGCCGCGAACGTGCGTCAACAGAGCAACGAGTACATGGCCAGCACGATCGAGATCATGGGCAAGGCCGCCAAGGACGGCAAGATCGTCGTCTTCAAAGGGTGGCCGGGTTTCACCTGGTGGAGCGACAAAAAGCTGATGAAGAAGCCGCATGAAGAACAGTATCGTGCGGCTCGCGAGCGAATCACGTTTCCTCTCGCCTGTTTTCTGGTGGGGGCCGAACGCCACTGCTACTTCTGTTACACGTGGGGCTGGCTTGGCAAGTACGGCACCTTCGATTGGTATCCAGAGTTCGACAAACCGCTCGGCGCCCCCAAGGGCGAAGCGACTCGCACGGGCTGGGCCTATCAGCGCGAGTTCGAACACGCCTCGGTCTTCGTGGATCTGGAGGAAAAGATCGCCAAGATCGATTGGAAATGACCGCGCGTCGTCGACAAGCCGAACACGAAACGAAGACGAGAGCTCTCATGATTCGAACCGGACTGCCTTTCCTGATTCTCTTGCTGCTGAATACCGTCGCGTTCGCGGACGAGCGACCCAACATCCTTTTTATCTTCGCTGACGATTGGGGCTGGGGGGATTTGAGTTGCCATGGGCATCCCTACGTGAAGACGCCCAACATCGATCGCCTGGCGGCCGAGGGAACCGACTTCCATCGCTTCACCGTGGCAAGCGGAGTCTGTTCGCCCAGCCGAACCGCCGTGATGACCGGCCACTTCCCGGCTCGCTACAATATCGACGGCCATTTTGCCTGGGCGCCCAGCAACGCCAAACGAAACATGCCGGACTGGCTCGCCCCCAACGTTCCACTCTTGTCGCGATTTCTCCAGCAAAGCGGCTACGCCACCGCTCATTTTGGGAAGTGGCATCTTTCGAACAACATGATCCCCGACTCACCTCTGCCAGGCGAGTCCGGCTTCGACACCTACGGCGCGTTCAATTGCGCCGGGGAACAGATGCCCGTTCACGAAGACGCACGCCACGCCTGCGCCTTCATCGAGAAGAGCCGCCGCGAAGCGAACCCCTTCTTCGTGAACCTATGGATCCACGAGCCTCACACTCCCTTTCATACGCTGCCCAAGTACCGCTGGCGTTTTCGGGAGTTGGAGGAGCGTGACAATATCTATGCCTCCGTCCTGTCTCATGCCGACGACCGGATCGGAGAAGTGCTGGACACGCTGGATCGTCTGCAACTGACCGACAACACGCTGGTCGTCTTCAGTTCGGACAACGGACCGGCCCGGGCGGCTCGACCGACGGAGCTCGCGCTGATGCACGACACGGCAACCGGAGCAGGCTACGGAATCGGCGCCTCGCGAGGAATCACCGGCGGCAGGAAGGGCTACAAGGCCTCCCTCTTCCAGGGCGGGATCTGTGTTCCATTCATTGCCCGTTGGCCGGGAAAGATCGCGGCCGGCAAGGTGGACAACACTTCCCTCATTTCCGCGGTCGACCTGCTGCCGACGTTTTGTGAAGTGGCCGGCGTAGCGCTGCCACAGTCGTACTCGCCCGATGGTGTGAGCCAGTTGGCGGCACTCATGGGCAAAGGCAAGGCCATACGCGAGAAACCGCTCTTCTGGAAAATCGGCGCTCGCTGGCCTCCTGACGAGCGTCAACCCTATCATTGGGTATCCTATGCCATCGTGGACCAGAACTGGAAGCTGCTCGCCAACAAAGACGCCAGTTACGTGGAACTCTACGACATCGTCGCAGATCCGTACGAAAGCGACGACTTGAAGGAAGAGAAACCGGACGTCGCGAAGCTGTTGATAGACAAGATCGACGCTTGGAAAGCGACCCTACCCGCGAAACCGACGGGCAACGTCTTCTCGATCGAACGAAAGCGATAGTGAGGTGACGCTCGCCCCCCTTTTTGCGGAATCCCCAATTCCTCGCACTGCCTCCGCCGTCGAACGGCAAAGGATGATGGGAAATGCACCTCGTAAGATCCCTCCTGATACTCCTTGTGGCTGGGACGTCACTCGCCGTCGGTCGGGACGGCGAAACCCTCCCGGCACTCAAGAATGGACAGGCCCCCCAGAACTTCGATCAAATGTGGGCCGGCTTTGATCCCCGTGCCGAACCCCTGGAGATCGAGGTGCTGGAAGAGTGGGAAGAAAACGGCGTCGTATTGCAGGTGCTGCGATACCGCATCGGCGTCTTCAAGGGCCGGAAGGCAATGATGGCGGCCGTCTACGGCTACCCCAAAGGCCAGCGCAACCTGCCGGGACTGGTTCAGATTCACGGAGGCGGCCAGTACGCGGATTACAGGGCGTGCCTGGCGAACGCCAAACGCGGGTACGCGACCATCTCCCTTGCCTGGGCCGGCCGGATCAGTGCGCCCGACTATCGCGTCACTCCCGCCGAAGTGAAGCTGTTTTGGGAGGGAAAGACGGACGATCCCAACTACAGAGTGACCACAGACTGGGGGGCCGTCGACGGCTATCACGCTCCTGGCAGAAATCCTGGCAACGTCTTTCCCAGCGCCAAGGCGGCGTCATGGACTCTCGACGATGTCGAATCGCCCCGCAACAGCGGCTGGTTCCTTTGCGCCCTGGGTGCTCGCCGGGCCCTCACTTTCCTGGAACGGCAACCGGAAGTCGACGCCGACAGGCTTGGAGTCTACGGTCATTCGATGGGGGGCAAGCTGACGGTCATGACGGCCGCGGATCCGCGTGTCAAGGCCGCGGCGCCATCCTGCGGGGGCATCAGCGATCGTCACAACAACAGCGCGATCTATCGCGCAACGCTCGGTGACGACGTCAGCCTGAAGAAGATCACTTGCCCCATCGTATTCCTCAGCCCGTCGAACGATTTTCACGGGCACATTCGCGACCTCCCGAAGGCAATCGCTGAGATCAACACGGATCAGTGGCGCGTCACCTGTTCACCGCACCACAACCACCAGGATACTCCGCCGTACGAAGTCGCCACGATGCTGTGGATGGATCAGCATCTGAAAAACTCGTTTTCCTTTCCGCAGACACCGGAAACAACACTTGCGCTGAACACCGACGACGGCGTGCCCAGGCTTCGCGTTCAGCCGGATCGCTCGGGCCCCATCCTATCGGTCGACGTCTTCTTCACACAGCACGGCAAAGTCGGCGATGAGCCGGAGGACATGGAAGAAATCAAACATCGCGTCTGGCATTACGCCAAGGTAGCCGAAACGGACAAGGGCTGGATGGCCAAATTGCCACTGGCAGACATCAAGAAGCCGCTGTGGGTCTACGCCAACATCACCTACCCGCTCGACGACTCCGTTTCCGGAGCCGGCTACTACTACGGAATCTACACGGCCCAGTCATTCAATGTCTCCTCCCTGCTGCAAGTGGCAACTCCGGCCGAACTGGCGGCGGCCGGTTCGCGAGCCACGCGAAAACCTTCGCGGTTGATCGAATCGTTCCAAGGTGACTGGGAAAAGGAGTGGTTCACCTACAAACCTGAAGAATGGGCTCGCAGCACCCATAAGATCGGCGACGACACCTACGCGGCCCCCGAGGGCGCCTCGCTTGCAATCGACGTCCTCGCCAAACAACCGAACACGCTGGTCGTCTTGATCGACGACGACGCGGCAGAAGTGCCATTGACCGGCGGCAACGAGTGGCAGACCGTTCTCCTGCAGCCGCAAGACTTTCACGATATCAACGGGGAACCACTGGCCAGCTGGAGGGGCATCACGCGGCTCAAACTCACTCCGGCTGAACGCTTGAAGCCAAAACGCGGCAGCGAGGGTAAATTGAAACGAGTTGGAAAGGCCTGGAAGGGAACTGCTCCACAATTCCGCGATTTGCGTTGGACCACGGGGACTTTCGTGCAACGAGCGGCCAAATCCACCGACTGTCCGCGCGACCGCCGCTCTTTGAAAACGGCCGTCGGCGATCGCTTCAAAATCGGCGTTGGCGTCGGGCAGCACGTGCTGTTGGATCCGGACAACGCTGAGTTGACTAAACGCCATTTCGAGATCCTCACGCCAGAGAACTGCATGAAACCGCAAAGCGTCCATCCTGCTGAAAACGAGTGGAGCTTTGAGACCGCTGATCGTTTTGCAAACTTTGCTCGCGTCAATAACCTCGAGATTGTCGGGCACTGCCTCGTGTGGGCCAAGGATGACCGTACAGATCCGTGGATGATGCGAGAAAAGGGCAAACCGGTAACTCGCGATACCATGTTGCGCCGCATAGAAACACATGTCGCAACGGTTGTTCGGCGATACGCCGATGTGGCAACCATGTGGGACGTCGTGAACGAAGCGATCGGAGACGGCGAAGGCGATCTGCTGAGAGACTCCGTCTACTCCCGCACGACGGGTATCGACTTCATCGTCACCGCGTTTCAGGCGGCTCGCGCCAACGATCCAGATGCGCTGCTGATCTACAACGACTACAATTGCCACAAGCCCGGCAAGCGAAAGAAGCTGATCGAACTGCTGACGGAACTGAAAAGGCGGGGCGCCCCCGTCGACGCCTACGGCATGCAGGGTCATTTCGAGCTTGGCGGTGATTCGATCCCGCAACTTCGTGAAACGTTTGCAGACCTCCGAAAACTTGGAGTTAAGGTCGCTGTTTCAGAACTCGATATCGACGTCGTCACCCGCGGACGCTGGTGGGCGGATGGCGGGAAGTATCGGGAAGAGCTGGCAACGTACGACCCGTACAAGGACGGCCTCCCGGAAGACATTCAGCAGAAGCAGACCGCCCAGTACGTGGAACTTTTCAAGCTGTTCGATGAGAACCGCGACATCATCGTTCGAGTCTCCTTCTGGAATCTGCACGACGGCCAAAGCTGGCTCAACGATTTTCCGTGGAAACGCGTCAACTATCCTCTGTTGTTCGACCGCCAACGCAACGCCAAACCTGTCTTTGACGCGGTGTTCGAATCGCTTCAGCCCCGGCCGTAGACCAATGCGACAACGGCAGGTGAGGATCCCGTTCGCGAGACCGAAGATCGTCTTGTGGACCGCTCGCCAGCGCTACGCCGCATCTCCGTCTCGGAGCTTTGCCAACCCCGGCAGCCGTTCAATCGCCGCCGCCTGCTCCTTCTCATCAACATGGGTATACTCGTTCATCGTCTACCGGATATCGACGGGGGCAATCTGATGGATTTTCGCGTGCTGAATAACGACCAATCGTCTATTCGGAGGCATTCGCGGGCTCCCTCGTTGGGATTGGGGGGAGACATTCGCCTCGCAACCATGAATAGTGTTTGAGCCATAAAACCTTCCGTGAGAAGGACATACAGCGTCATCATGGCAGAACGGCCTGATTTTCGGCAATTCGACTCAGCATTCTGTATATCCGGGATGCAAATCGTGCTCGCCGAATGGTACAGTCTGTTCATGGTGCGCATTTCGAGACCGACTCACCATAACAGGGCAAAAGCAGGTTCAATGACTGGAGCGCTCCACGGCGATATCACGGGCATCGAGTTGCTTGGCAGCCAGGAAACGATCCAACCGAAAGGCAGATGATGAACAAAATCGAAATTGCGACAGTTCTTTGGAAATGCGCGTTGGGGATTTGTGTCCTGACGCACGGTTGCGACGCATACGCGGCTGAAAGCCGCCCCCCCAACGTCGTGGTACTTCTTGTCGACGACCTGGGCTATATGGATATTGGAGCCAACAATCCGGACTGCTTCTACGAAACTCCGAACATCAATCGCCTGGCAAGCTCGGGCATGCGGTTCACCGATGGTTACGCTGCTAACCCGGTCTGTTCGCCGACTCGCTACAGTCTGATGACGGGCAAGTACCCGACGCGAGTCGATGCGACGAACTTCTTTTCCGGAAAGCGTCGGGGAAAGTTCGCCCCCGCCCCGCTCAACGACAAGATGCCCCTGGACGAAATCACGATCGCGCAGGCCTTGAAGACGCGTGGGTACGCTACCTTCTTTGCCGGAAAATGGCACCTCGGACCTTCCGAACCGTACTTTCCCCAGAACCGTGGCTTCGATGTGAATATCGGCGGGTACTTTCGAGGCGGACCCTACACGGGAAACAAGTACTTTCCGCCTTTCGACAACCCGCAAATGGCAGACAATCCCGAAGACACGCACCTTCCGGACCGGCTGGCACGCGAGACCGCACGGTTCATTGCCCAGAACAAGGATCGGCCTTTCCTGGCTTACCTTTCCTTCTATTCGGTACACACACCGCTGATGGGGCGCCCCGACCTTGTGGAGAAGTACAAGGCCAAAGCAGATGGCATCACGGGCGTCGAGTTCGCAGATGAAGAACAAGTGTTCGGGGACGCGAAGCGCCAGGTGCGGGTGTTGCAGAAACATGCCGTGTACGCCGCCATGGTCGAGGCCATGGACGAGGCCGTGGGGAAGGTCCTGCGCCAGATTGAGGATTCCGGCTTGTCCGACAACACCATCGTCATCTTCACATCCGACAACGGCGGCTTGTCGACGTCGGAGGGATCTCCCACCAGCAACCTGCCGCTTCGCGGCGGCAAAGGTTGGCTCTATGAAGGCGGAATTCGCGAACCGTGGATCATTCGTTATCCGGGCGTGACCAAGGCCGGTTCGGTCAGCAATCAAGTGATTTGCTCAATCGATCTGTTCCCCACGGTGGCCGCGGCGGCGGGCGTGACGGTGCGCCACCAAATCGACGGGATTGACCTGCGACCTGCCTTGGAGGGAGGATCACTCAACCGCCAGTCTCTGTTTTGGCACTACCCGCACTACAGCAACCAGGGCGGGATTCCTGGAGGCGCGATCCGCGAGGGCAAGTACAAGTTGATCGAACGATATGAGGATGGCCGAACGCATCTCTACGATCTAGCCGACGACGCCGGAGAACGACACGATATCGCCGATCGCGATCCCGAAAGGGTGGCTCAGATGCGGTCGCGGCTTCATGCATGGTACAAAGACGTGGACGCGAAGTTTCTCCAGCCTAAGGGGGACGGGCCCCAGCCGTGGACGCCCCAGTAACCTCACCACCGAATCGGGAAGCGGCGAACAAGACCCCACTTGGTACGATGACCATGAAGAACAACAAACGCCAGTCCGCGTTCTTGCGGATGTTCCTGCTTCTGGGCTGGGCGGCATGTGCTTTCCCCGTCGACGCGGAGGATTCGGCAGACTCGCCCGCGACCTGTCCGCTCTTGGTCAGCGATGGGACCGCCTTCGTGGCCCAAGACTACTATCCACGGTTTAGCTGGGACGTGACGCCGCAGTATTTCATGTTTGGCGACACCGAGCGGACATTGCAGCCCGAGGAAGTCCGGTCCATCGCGGCACGAACGGGCTTTCTCTGTATCGAGAAATCTCACGGCCTCAAGATGCTTGGCGCCGCGGAACTGGGCGCCAAGCACGAAGCGGCGGCCTTCAAGAAGATCAAGCCCGACATCAAGGTCCTGTTCTACTTCAACTCGGCTTATGCCTGGCCGTTCACCTCTTACAACCAGCCGTTCACTCGCGATAAAATCGACCGATATCCGGCGTTGAAGGCACTCCTCCTGGTCGATCCTGAAACAGGCGAGCTCGCTCATCGTCGCAATATCTTCTGCTTCGACGTGCTAAACCCGCAAATGCGCCAGTGGTGGGTTGATACCGTTGCTCATGCTGTCGCCGACACGGGCTGTGACGGAGCTTTCATCGATCAAATGCACGGATTCGCTTGGCTCCGGCCGGGTAAGAGCCAGGAAGTGCAACAGGCGATGGGGGAAATGATGGCCGCGTTGAAGAGGAAGATGGGACCGGACAAGATCCTGCTCGCCAACAACGCCAACCAGACAATTGCCAGACATGTGTTTCCCGTTATCGACGCCAACATGTTCGAGCACTACAGCGAAAACCTCCTGACCAAAGAGAGTCTGCTTCAAGACTGGGAAGATATGTTGCGAATTGCCAAGGCGGGAAAGATCTCGGTCTTTCGAATTGGTGTCGAACACGACCGCAACGCAAACCAGCGGCAGGACAAGTCGCGATCCAGACGCGGGCGATCTGCGGAAATGGCGGCCTTGGCCAAGAAGCGATTGGAATACTACCTTGCCTGTTTCCTGATCGGCGCGCAACCCTATTCGTACTTCCAGTATGGGTGGGGCTGGACACTCTCATCCGGATCTCTGCAGGAGTACCCTGAACTGCAGAGGCCGCTGGGGGCTCCGAAGGGCCCATTTCAGCGAATCACTCCGGAAGGCTGGGAATTCACTCGCGAATTCGAGCACGCCAGTGTATGGGTCAATACGGAAAGCCAACAGGCCAAGATCACTTGGCAATGACTCCTACGTCGATAACCGTTTGTTTGGAACTATCAAGAATGCCCACACTTGACTCGCAGCCCTCTGTCGCAGTCGGTTGGGACCCCGCGACTCGCCTACACTCGCTTTCGAACGCTTGCCTGGCGAGCGTTTTGTTGTTGGTCAGTGCGACGGAGTTTGGAGGGAGTAAACAACAACATGAGAGTGTTCAGAGCCCCATCGATACCGCTGTTTGCATTTGCGATCTACTTCATCGCCACGCTTGTCGGATCCTTGGCAAAGTGCCGCGCTGACGAGAAGCCGTTCACACATCCGGGAATCCTGCACAGCCGCGCCGAACTGGATTTCGTCAAGCGCAAGGTCGCCGAGGGCGAGGAGCCATGCAAGTCCGCCTGGGAGGAACTCTGCCATCACGGAATTTCAGAACTGGATTGGGATCCCAACCCGGTCGCGAACGTCGTGAGGGGCCCCTACAACAGGCCTGATATCGGCGGCACCAGCCTGATGCGCGACGGCGCCGCGGCCTACTCCCACGCGATCCAGTGGTACGTCACGGGCAAACAGGCCCACGCGGACAAGACCATCGAGATCCTCAATGCCTACGCCGACACGCTCAAGTCGATCGGCGGCCACGACGCCAGGCTGCTCGCCGGTATGGCGGGAATCACGTTCGCCAATGCTGCGGAGATCATCCGGCACACGGACGCGGGGTGGACCGAACCGGATCAAGAACGCTTCGGACGCCTGCTCCGAGAGGTGTTCTATGACACCATCAAGGACTTCTACCCGACAGCGAACGGCAACTGGGACGCCGCCATGATCCAAACCATGCTGGCAATGGGCGTGTTCCTGAACGATCGACCCATGTTCCAGCGTGCAGTGGACTACTACACCGGCGGCGAGGGCAACGGAGCGATCGGCAAGTACTTCAACGAATTCGGCGAGTGCCAGGAGAGCGGTCGCGATCAAGGCCACACGCAGATGGGGCTTGGCTATCTCGGATGCGCAGCCGAGATTGCCTGGAAGCAGGGCGTCAACCTCTACGGAACACTCGACAACCGGCTTGCCTTGGGATTCGAATACACGGCGAGGTACAACCTGGGTCACGAGGTGCCGTACAAGGCGTATCGCAGCCACAAGGCCCGATACCATTACCCGAACATCTCGGACAAGTCCCGGGGCCGTTTCAGCAGTATCTACGAACGAGTCTACCACCACTATCACGACCGAATGGGGATGGAGATGCCATTCACATCGCAGGTGATCGAGAAGATCCGCCCGGAGCGATGGCAGAGTTCCCATGCTTCGTGGGGCACCCTGATGCACGCGGGTCAGCCCGCCAATCATTGACGGTTCGAAACCTCCGGTAGGATCATCGGCCCCAACAAACTGATGATCGCCCACATCCATTGGCAACCGGCGGCAACAGGCAGCGAGTGATTTCCTGCGGCTCGTTCGTCTGGACTCAGCCCGATTTCTGTTCTTTTGATAGGCTCTTGCGTGGATCGGCCCTACTTCGAGAGCGGCTTGGCATTGTCCACAAAGGCCGCGGGACGGCTGTGCTGTGCGGTGTCCGTTTCATTTCGTTACCGTTTCTACTTCTCACTGTAAGTGTGGACTGCTCGCAATTGCTCCTTAGCTGGTTACGCCGACAACGGGCCCTCACTACCAGCAGCTTTCTCTGACTTCCATGAGTTGCGGATACGCTTCATCCGTATCGCCGAGGCGACGCTTTGTGCGTGCCAATTCGGCTTTCAGCTCCTGGATCACTTGAGCGTAGGCGGGATCGCGATAGGCGTTGTTCATCTCGCGGGGGTCTTTTTCCAAATCGTAGAATTCCCAGTATGGCGGTGTCGGATCGTCGACGGCTCCCGCTGCATCAAGTGGCAGCCCGTAGAAGAAGATCAGCTTGTAACGGGCCGTACGCAGACCGTAGTGGGCCGGGTTGTCATGATGCGCCACGTGCATCCAGTAGCGATAGTAAGTGGCGGTTCGCCAATCTTCAGGCGTGTTTCCCTGGAGAATGGGAAGGAAGCTGCGGCCCTGCATCTCGGCAGGGGCTGTCTGGCCGGCCATATCCAGCAGCGTTGGGGCGAAGTCCACGTTGTTGATGATTGCGTCGGAAACGCTGCCGGCGTGGACCAGACGGGGATAGCGTACGATAAACGGCATTCGCAGTGACTCTTCGTACATCCAGCGTTTGTCGATATAGTCATGTTCCCCAAGCATGAATCCCTGGTCGGCGGTGTACAGGATGATCGTGTTGTCCAGCTGGCCGGTGCCCTCAAGATATTCGAGAAGTCGGCCGATGTTGTCGTCGACACCCTTGACACAGCGCAGGTACTTCTTGAGGTATCGTTGGTAGGCTTCGTGCTTGTAAGCGTCGGCGTCGAGCGTCGCCTCAACGAACATGTGGTGTCCCATGTTGCGTCTGGGATTGCGCTGGCCCACCGACGTCCCGTACTGGGATTTACCGTGCGGACCGTGGTTCTGGCGATCCCACAGGCTCTCGGGCTCGGGAATGTCAACATCGCCGTATAGCCAGTCGTAGCGTTCTGCGTTCTCGAAATTGTCATGGGGGGCCTTGAAATGGTGCATCAAGAAGAAGGGATTGTCCTTGTTCTTGCGATTCTCCAGCCATTTGAGCGAGAACTTCGTGACGGCATCCGACGAGTGGACGCAATCGTAGCCGGAAACACGAATCGTGTTTTCAGGCCACGGCTCAGGGCCTTGGACCCGAAATTCGGGATTGAAATAGGAACCCTGCCCCGGCAAGACGCAGTAGTAATCGAACGCCGGTTCATATTTCAGATGCCACTTGCCGATCATGGCCGTCTCGTAGCCCGCCGCACGCATGCGGAGCGCAAGCGTCTGCGACTCGGACGGGACACCTCCTCGAAGCGTGCGAACGCCATTCGTGTGGCAATACTGGCCTGTGATGATCGACGCGCGGCTCGGGACGCAGATCGAATTGGTGCAGAAGACGTTGTCGAGGCGTATTCCTTCGCGTGCCAGGCGATCGATATTTGGCGTTGGATTCAGGGCGGCCAGCCGGCTGCCATAGGCGCCGATCGCATGCGCTGCATGATCATCGGACATGATGAACAGGATGTTCGGACGACCGCTTGGCTCTTCACCTGCCAAGAGCGATTCCCTGACGGACAAGAGAACGGCCGTGAGGACGACAATCGAAGCGAGAAGACTCTTTTCGTTCATTGTTGAACTCCTAACGAGGCAAGGCTGCGGCAGGACGTTAGCTCCACTCACTCGGCATTTCTGTCTCGTCATCGCCACCTGTAAGGCCCAGCGGCGCGTCGACTATTCCAGCTTCCAGGTCCGCACCCAATCGTATTGGGTCGTCCGTTCCTCTCGGGTGCCATGTTCCACCAGGCCACCGTCGTCCGGAATCGGATTCCAATCGTACGTTTCGATCGCCATTTGAATGTAGGCCGGCACGTCTCATGCGATCTCCGGACGGATCGAGTAGGCATACTTGCCGTCGAGATAGAACTGAATCTCCTCGGGCGACTTCCACCAGGCGCCGTACACATAGAAGCGTTCGCAGTTCTTCGTCTCCGTTTTCAAATGGGCCTGCAACTGCACTTTCTCAGGGTTGAATCGATTCGTTCGGTGTATGGCGTTGGAATGAAAGACCTGATCCCAGCCTCTTCCCCACCCTTCGGTCTTGTGGGTGGTCCTGCCGACACATTCCTGAATATCCAGTTCGAGCTTCTTCGTCGTGTCGTTCTTGGTCATGAGCCAGAACGTCGACGACATGACCGTCTGGTTGGCTTTCATGCGGCATTCAAAATACCAACCAACCTGCCCCGGGTTAAGCGAGCGGACGATGGCCCCCTGATGGGTGAACGCTTTGGTGCCCTTCATCACCGGCTGATCCAGCTTGCCCACGGTGACTTGCATCATCCCATCCTGGACGACCACGTTGCTCGCCTTGAACACCGCCGGAGGGCGTCCGTCCCATCCCCAGCCGTTTCCAACGGGGTCACTCTGCCATTTCGAAGCATCCAAGGAGATTTCGTTGAATTCATCGGACATACTCTCGACCTTCACCCAGACCTCGCCTGCCGGTCGGGGATCCTCTCCGTGAACAAAGAACGGCTGAGCATGGGCCGAGCTTGTGCTCGCCAGCACCAGGAGAGTCAGAATCCATGAGAATTCGCGCAGCATATTTTGCCTCTATCAATCCGGGGCTCTTGACGCCGATTGCAGATTGCATACAATCTGCAATCGCTCTGTCAACTGTTTGCAAGGATGCCCCTGATGTCCCATCCTCCCGTATTTCGTACGATCCGCGAGCAGATCGCCGATCAGATTCGCGCCGACGTCATGTCCGGCCGCCTGGCGGGAGGAACCAGTCTCCGCGAGCAGGCACTCGCCAAGCAATACGGAGTCAGCCGGGCGCCCATCCGCGACGCGCTCTTTCAATTGACCCAGGAAGGCCTGCTCGTGGCCAAGCCCAATTGCGGTGTGCGGGTTGGCTCGCCGTCGGGTAAGGAGATTCAGCCGCTGGTGGTTGAGTTGCGTCGAAAGATCGAGGTTTTCGCCCTCCGCAAGGTGTTCAGCAGGCTCACCGATGGCGACGTCGAGAGACTCGAAGATACGGTCCAACGGTTGAAGATCGCGTGCGAAAACGAGGATCTCGCCGAAGTCGTGCAACAGGACATGGCCTTGCACCGCTACATCCTGGAGGCAACCGGCAACGCGGATCTGTTAGCCATTTGGCTGCCCATTGTCAGCCGCATGTTGTTTCACTACGGCCGTCACCGCAACATGATAGAGAGCTTCCGAGAACACGCCGCCATCGTGAATGCTCTTCGCAAAAGAGACAGGAAGGCGGCGATTGAGGCACTGACCGCGAATATTCAATAGCCAGGGCCATCTCTGCCAACGAGCGCCAGGGCAGCCAACAGAACACAAGCATTGACCAGGCGACTACTGGCCACTGAACATCGTGGCCGAAGGAGTGACGAATGATCATGCGAAACATCTGGCTACCTACCTTCGTGGCTACGGGCGCACTTGTCGCCCTGCTTTCATGCACCATCGAGGCGCAAGAACCCGGATTTCCCTTCATTCTCCCCAAGGAGAAACCGAACCGCCCGATGAGTGCGGCCATGGAGCGGAACTATGACGCGTACCCGGCCCCACGGCCAGAGGACAACGAACTCTATTCGTTGTTCAAGTACACCGAACTGCAAGGTCTGGACTACAACAGCCACGACGGAACCATCTCGCGACGCGATCCGTCGAAAGTGATCTTCGTCAACGGCAAGTACTACGTGTGGTACACGCATCGAGAGACGCCGACGGCGCCCCAGGGCGCTGAGAAGTGCACGGATACGATTCCGTCGCGGGATTGGGACCTCTGTGACATCTGGTATGCCACCTCGGAGGACGGCTTCACCTGGCAGGAGCAAGGTGTTGCCGTGCCGCGGCCGCCCAAACCGGCACCCGGCTGGAGATCGGTGACGACGACCGACGTCCTGGTGTGGGAAGGCAAGTACTACCTCTACTATCAGGCCTTTTCCGCCCCCAGTGGCACGCGAGGGGAAGACAAGATCCGCGGCGATGACTGCCCCGTGGCCGTGGCGTATGCCGACTCGCCCGACGGTCCGTGGACGCCGTTGAATCAAGTCGTGATTCCCAACGGCGCGGAGGGCGAGTGGGACCAGTACTCCATCCACGATCCCTACCCGCTCGTCTACAAGGGCAAGATCTACCTGTACTACAAGTCCGATTCTGACGGAGACCCGCGTCTGGTCCGGATGCAAGGGTTGGCCGTCGCCGACCATCCGCTGGGACCGTTCACGAAGCATCCGCTCAACCCCGTGATCAACTCCGGGCATGAGACCACCCTGTTCCCCTTCACGGAAGGAATCGCGGCCCTGGTCATCAAGGACGGCAACGAGCACTTCACCGTTCAATATGCGGAAGATGGAGTCAACTTCGAGATCGCCTCGATCACCTCCCTCATGCCCGTCGCTGGCGGCCCCTATGTGCCGGACGCCTTCACCGACACAAAGTACGGCCACGGAATCACCTGGGAAATCTGCCACAACACCTTGGCCGGCACCCGTGGCAAGGGCCACTCGCTCCTGATGCGATTCGACTGCGACCTCAGCCTGGATGTCGATGACCCGGACATGAAACGGCACGGGTACACGTACCGGCCGGAGTTCTACTACCAGCACGGCCTGAATCGGCAGCAGCGAGATCGGATTCGCGAAGCGAACAAGAAACTGCGAGCAGAATGAACCGCAAGTGACTGGGGCTTCCAGCCCCGGTAGAGCCGAACGTGGCTTCCTCCCGGGACGCGGCCCAATTCAGGCGTCTGGCAGTCCTCGTCGGCATGGATGACGACTTCCCGATGCAGGTTGCGGAAGTCCTGCTTCAGAAAGACGCGTCCGACATCCGTATGCCAGTGCCGTTATCTGATATAATAGCCGTCCACGAATAGACCACGAATAGACCACGGCTAACCGACAGCGAGGACTACTACACGTGACAGCAAGGCTTTCCGCATTCGCCCTGGCCGCTACACTGGCGGCCACGAGCGTTCCCGTACTGTTTGGCCAGGATGAGGCCTCCCCCGAGCTTTTCAACGTTGCTCTGACAACTCTCGGAGCCACGGCCGAGGGCTCGGGCCAGAAGTTCAACAAAGACTGGCCCGCCATCAATGCCCTCAAGCCGGGTAGCCGGGGCGGCGCCCTCTTCGGGGCTCCGCTGACCGGCGGGCGTGTCGATATTCGCCTGATCATCCCGGTCGATGTCGAAGCGATCGCCGTCTCCCAACTCGATTACCGCGGCACTCGCTGCCCCAAGGCGATTGATGTCTACGTCGAGGGCGAGAAGGTCAAGAGTCTGGAACTGCCCCACCAGCCTGGCAAGTTGTACGAATTCCCGCTCGTGGCCAAACAGGTGCAGCACATCGGCATCGTGGTTACGGAAGAACACCCACGTGAGCAACTGAAGAACGGCAAGCTCGGAGTGCCCTGGGGGGGATGGGGTCGCATCCAGGTGCTTTCCACGACCGATGTTCCCTCGATGATGGCCGCGCCGCCGGAGTACCAGGTCGAGTCACGCCCCAACGCCATCGCCATCACCAAGGCCGCTCTTGCTGGCGAGCCCAAGGTCTATGGACAGCCTCGCCAGACCGACGGCCACCCCTGCACGATCTGGGACCAGCAGGACATCGATCATTACAAGGAGATGCTCAAGACCAGCAGCGTGCTGGAGGAGCAGTTTGCGGCTCTGAAACGCGCGATGGACAAACGCATCGCCAGGCCGCTCGGGATCCCCGAGCCGGTTAAGCGGGAAGATGGCGAGTGGAAACACATCTCGGATCGGATCAACGGCAAGGCCCATAACAGCCTCTCGCTCGACATTGCCAACCTCGGGGCGGCCTACGCGCTGTCCGGCGACGAACGCTATGCTGAATTTGCCAAGCGGCTTCTCCTCGCCTATGCCGATGTCTTCGACAAATATGCCCCCGGCAACCGCCCCGGTTTCCAGCACGATGCTGGCAAGTGCTTCGATCAGCGACTCAGCGATGCCACGTGGCTCATTCAACTGGCGCGCGGCTATGACCTGATCTACAACTCGCCGTCGATCCGTGCGACGGAACGCGAACATATCGAGAAGGACCTGCTCATTGCGTCCGCCGACTTCATCCAGGCCAATTCCTCGGTCATGCGCGCTCCCACCAACTGGTCGGCCATTTGCACGGCCTCCGTTTTGATCACGGCCTATGCATGCGATGAACCGCGGCTTCTCGACGTTGCCATGTATGGCCCGGGCGGATCAGCAGACAACATCAAGGGCGGTGTGATGCTGCACTTCAGCGACCGCTGCATCGACGCCGATGGGATGTGGGCGGAAGGCGCCATGGGCTACCAGTTCATGGCCTTGCAGGCGCTCATCACGGATGCCGAAGTGCTTTGGCACCACGGGATCGATATGTACCGCTACCGCAATGCCGCACTGAAACGCATCTTTGACTCTCCGCTCGCCTTCTCCTACCCGGATCTGCGGGCTCCGGCTATTCATGATTCGGGCCATGTTTCCATTGTCGGCCGAGAGAGCTATCTGTACGAGTTCGGCTACCGGCGCTACCGCGATCCCAAGTACCTGGCCATCCTGGATCGCACCTCACTGCGCCTGGGCGCCCAGTTCCAGCAGTGGCCCGTTTCCGTGCTCTATGACCGCGACCCGAACGAGGAAGTCGAAGCGGTTGAATGGGATAGCGTCAATCTCTTCGGCGTGGGCTACGGCATCCTCCGCAACACCTCGATGGAGGGAACGACCAGCCTGTTGATGGACTACGGTCCCGACCGTTCGCACGGGCACCCGGACAAGCTGAACATCGACCTTTGGACATTTGGCCAGCGCTTGATCCCGGATCCCGGTTCCGTCTGGTATGAACAGCCACTCTACCGCAACTGGTATCACACCACGTTGGCCCATAACACGCTCTCCGTGGACGCAATGGACCAGATGAACTGCGGGGCCACGCAACTTGTCTACGCCCCCGGCCAGACTCTCGGTCTGCAACGAGCAACGACGGCGGATGCCTACTCTGGCGTCACCATGGACCGCTCCCTTTTCATGACGTCGCAATACATCGCCGACTTGTTCGGCGTCTTCGCGCAACTGCCACGCCAACTCGATCTCTGCTGGCACATTTGCGGAAAGCTGGAAACCGACCTGGCTACCGAACAGACGCAATTTGCCGCGCCGCCAAAGGCGGGCTACTCGGAGTTGGCCAACCTGCGCAGCACGAAGACCGGCGAGCCTTGGCAAGCGACCTTCACGGTCGAGTCCGGCGAAAAAGCTCGCTTCATTGCCGCACCGGCATCGGGCACGCAAACGTTCCTTGGCGACGGATGGCTGGGACTCGAGCGGCCCACAGCGATCATCCAACGTCGCCAGTCAAACCAGGAACTCTTCGGAAACGCCATCGACCTGTCCAACGGCAAGAATGCCTATGTGAAGTCGGTCGATGTTGATGGGTCATTGCAGAAGGGCTACGGCCTTCTGCGCGTCGAGACTCAGGACGGCATCGACCTCTGCTTTGCGGCCTACCGTCCGGGCATGATCACCGTCGACGACCTCCAGACCGACGCCCAACAGGCCTTCGTCGCACGAAAGGGCGATGCAGTGACGGCCCTCGCGATCGGCAGTGGCACAACACTCAAACTGGGCAAGGTCTCCCTGACTCGAAGCGAGAGTGGATTGCTGTCGCTGGAACTCACGGAGAACGGCGCCTACCTGTTGACAAATGCCTCCCCCACGCCAACAACAGCAACCATCGTAGTCCCCACCATTGCGAGGCTCTTGGCCTACGGGCTGGACGGCGACGGACACCGAATGGATGAGCCGGCCAAAGTCTTGCGTCACAATGCGGGCGCCGTGGTCGTGGAATTGGCCGGTGGCCAGCGGGTCGAGTTCGCCGCCAAGGGACAGCCCAGCCTTCATGAGTACCGCCAGAAGATCCTGAACGATCGCCAGGCAGCATTGCAGGCCGCGGAAGAAGCCAAGCGAGCGGCCTTGCAGGATCGCACGGACGCCCGCATCAAAGCGGCGGCGGTTCAGCCCGTGCCCGCCAACACACTCATCCCAATTCAGGCAGAATCGCTCACCGGCCAGGGCGAGGGCGAGGTGGCCTTCAGTAGCAAAAAGGTGGCCACCGTGGGCGAGGCCTTCGCAGGCTGGAACAACATGGGCCATTGGCTCGAGTGGACCGTGGAGGTTCCCGCGGACGGCTACTACAACCTGGCGATCTGCTACTGCGCGGAGTCTGCGCTTCCCAAGCGTCTGATCCTGATCAATGCCGAGGAGCAGGAGCCGGCAGCGCCGCTCGAGCCGGTGGGGACCGGTGGCTGGGCCAACAACTCCGATGACTGGCAAATCCACACGGCCATGAACCCTGTCAGCGCCAAACCGCTCCTCCTTCATTTCAACAAGGGCGCCAACGTCCTGCGCCTGGTCAACGCCAGTGGAGACGGGCTGAACCTGGACTACCTGGCCATCTTCAGCCCGGACATCAGTCCAGACCGTGCAGCCCTGCAGAAAGCGGTCGAAACACTTCCCCCAAGCCCGCAACGAGACGAGACCAACTAGTTCGTTCAAACCGTCGAAACTGACCGCCAACTGACAACAGACCCCAGTACGAGAACGGCACAACCCACCCACAGTTGCACGCCGGGCACCGTCGCGAGATAGACGCAGCTTACGATTGTGGAGAGGAGCGGTGTCAGGTACGATGCTGCGGCGACGGTCACGACCTGCCCCCTCCTCATGGCATGATCCCACAGCACATAGGCGGCATAGGTGGCGACTCCAAGGAACAGCGACTCGACCACCGCCCGCCCGCTGTACTGACGAGGTTCGTCGACGAAAAAGCAGATCAGCAACAGCACGATAGCCGTCGTGGGCAGAAATACGACGACGGCTCCCTCCTTCCGGCCACCCGCCCAGCGGCGTGTCAAGTTCGAATACATCGCCCAGGAGACTGCCGCTGCCATCCAGCCCGATCCAGAATACCAGCCCCATCATGGGAGCGATCATGAACCAGATCTCCAGTGCCTTGACTACGCTTGGGACCTAGAACGCAAGCGCCCGCTGAATTTCGCAAGAAGCGACGGCATGCTCGAATCGTGTTGTAGGATCGCATTGATCAGACGTTTGTACGCTATTCATGCCGCAGGGCTTCGATCGGGTCCATGTGTGCGGCTCGTCGCGCCGGGTAGACTCCGAAAATAAGACCGACGCCGAGTGAGATGAACAGCGACAGCATGACGGACCATGGTGCGATACGTGGTTCGAGTGCGTGAACAATTGGCGGCAGAAGATCGGGCCACATCGTTGTTACCGCGGTACGCGTCGTTCGGAACAGTGGACCACAGAGGAGGCCGAAGAGGACGCCCAGGAGACCGCCGCTTGCCGTCAGCAGGACTGTCTCCGTGAGGAACTGTTGGATAATGTGTCGACGCTTGGCTCCCAGCGCGCGGCGTATCCCGATTTCGCGAGTGCGTTCCGTTACCGTGGCAAGCATGATGTTCATGATGCCAATCCCTCCGACGAGCAACGAGATGCCGGCGATCACGACGAGCAGCACGTTGAACATGGCACGCGTCCGCTCGGCCTGCTGGAGAAGCTCTTTGGGTACGACAACCGCATAGTCGTCCTGGTCGTGGTACTTCGCAAGCAGGTTGTTGATGATGGCCGCCGTTTCGTCGACGTCTTCGATGTCGTCGACGCCGACCGTGATTTGGCTCAGTTCGACGCGCTCCCCCTGAAACTCGCCGCCGACGCGTTTCATGACCAGGTCCCCGACACGACGCCGGAGCGTTTTCAAAGGGATGTAGGCGTCCATGTTGTAGTCGCGAGCGTCGAGACTGCCGCCGATGGCGGCGGAGGCCATGCGAGGCCTGGTTTGGCCAACCACCACATAGAACTCACTGCCGACCCAAATCGTTCTTCCGATCGGATTCTCGTAAGGGAAGAGCTGTTTCGCGGTGCCGTCGGCCAAGACAATCACTTTCTTTCCCCGGTCACGAGGAATAAGCCATCGACCTCGACATATCTCCAGCCGATTGAGCTGCAAGTAGTCTTCGATGCATCCCACGAGCACCGCATCCGCCGTTCGATTTCCCAGACGCAGTTCAAACCGGAGCTCTCGCATCGGCACGGCGCGACGAATACTGGGGATGTTCTCGACGATTCGGCGGTAGTCGTCGCGCAGCAGGCCGAAGATCTTGATGCGGCTGTTGGCGTCTCGCTCGTCGGCTGTGGAGTTCGGTTTCTTCGTGCGGACGATGATATTCGTGGCGCCGAGTTCCTTGATCTGCTGCTGAGCCTGATAGCTGACGCCCTCTCCCATCGCGACCAGCCAGATGACCGTCGTTGTGCCGATGAAGATGCCCAGAGCAGCCAGCGCCGCACGCATCTTCTGCAGCATCAGGCTCTTCAGCCCGAGTTGGACAATCTGGAGGAAGGAGCTATTCATTCGTGCATTGATCACTTGGGTTTGCGCGAATCCTCGCCGTTGCGGATCGAGTTCGAGTCTGTGGCTTCCCGGGCCTCCGCCTTCCTTTCGCCGGGGTCCAGGAACTCCGTTTCGTCCATGAAGGCGAGAGGGTTGAGCATGACCTTCTCGCCTTCGCCGAGTCCGGCAACGACGACGGTGGATATGTCGTTCGTGTCGCCAAGTTCCACCGGGCGGCGTTGAACGCCATCGGGAGTCATCACCCAACAGACGGGCCCCTTGGCGGTCTCCGCGATGGCGGCAACGGGGACCGTCAGCACATCCTCATGGCGATCCACGACCACTTCGACCTCGGCGCTCATTCCGGGCTTCAAGCCTTTGACGGAAGGCAGCTTGATAATCGTCTCGTAGCGAACGACGTTTCCCGACCAGATTGCCGCCGGCGCAGCAACCGAGGCGACGGACGTCACCTCGCCGTCAAGCACTCCGTCCGGCAGCGTGACCCGGGCGCGCAGTCCAGGCCGGATACGGGTGACGACGGATTCGCGAAAGCCGACCTTCACCTGCATTTGGGCAAGATCCGGCATGAGCAGGAGCACCTGGTCCTTGTGGACGACAGCCCCTTCGGTGATCGGAGGGGCATTGTGCCAGCGCGCGGCGGAAGGGTGAATAACCAAGCCGGGCTGTTCGGCCGCGACCAGGCAATACTGTAACTCCTGCAACGCCAGGTCGCGGCGGGCTGCGTCCATGTTGGAGCGTTCCTCGGCTGCGGCCAGGCTGGCCCTGGCTGCCTTCAAGTTGCCTTGCAGGGTCTCCAGTTCCATGGCCTTCGCATATTCCTTCAGCACATCGATCTCGGTTTGCTTGACCTCCGTGTTGAGTTGCGATTGGGCGACAGCCGCCTGACGCTTTTCCACTTCAAAATCACTCACATACCCGCGTTCCGATATGCG
Source organism: Thermoguttaceae bacterium (assembly GCA_963674575.2). Lineage (GTDB taxonomy): Bacteria > Planctomycetota > Planctomycetia > Pirellulales > Thermoguttaceae > JAAYAY01. The sequence goes on along the minus strand of CAXXQT010000002.1, from coordinate 865,878 downwards.
TTTGTAGTAGGTGAGCATGTCGCGAGCGGTTCGGAGAGTCGATTCCGCATCGGCCAGTTCCTTCTCGAGGCCCATCAACTCCGTGCGATAGCGTCCTTCCAGGTATTCCGGAATTGCGAGTTCTGCCCGGGCCACCGTCGCGCGGGATCGTTCTGCCGAAGATCGCGACCAGTGCGCGTACTTGGTCCGTTCATTGACGGCGTCTTCGATCGCCAACGTGTCCAGGCGGACCAAGGCGTCTCCCTGCTTGACCTCGGCGCCGCTGTCGATGACCCAGATCACGGTGCTCCTGCCGCGCACCTTGCACTTGATCTCCGTGTTTTCAGAGCTTTCGAGAAGCCCCTGCTCGGTGATCGTCACGATCAAGTCGCCACGTGCGACCGTAGCGGTCAGCTTGGCAGGAAGATCTTGGTCGGATCTTCCCGTCATCGCCAGAACGCCTATTGCGAGAGCGAGGGCAGCGGCGATCGTAAGCGCACCCCAAACCCATCCCTTTGCTCGGCCGTCAGACATCGTCATTGTCCTCCGGCGTCTGCGGCGCGTCCCGCTTGTCGGCTTGCTCGACTGCTGCAGAAGACTCGCCGTGTGGGATCAGCACCTCGTCCTGCGCCTCAACGACGGAGTCGAGCGGATTCAGCACGACCGAGTCGCCTTCGCTGAGGCCGGACTTGACAACGATGAACGCATCATCGGCGTCTCCGAGTTCCAGCGAACGGCGTCGGACCCCGGACGGGGCGTTCGTCCAGCAGAAATCGCCCTCGACGGTTGAGACCACCGCTGATACCGGGATCAGGACCACGTTCTTGTGCCGCTGGAGGACGACCTCCACCTCGGCGCTCATGCCGGGCTTCAAGGCTGCCACGGACGGGAGCTTGACGATCGTATCGTACTTCACGACATTTCCTGTCCACCAGCCCGCAGGACGCGTGACCAGGGCCACGGACGCGACCTCGCCCTCGAGCGTTCGGTCCGGCAGCGTGATTCGCGCAGGCAACCCGGGCCGGACACGCTCGACGACGGATTCGTGGATCCCAACTTTGACTTGCATCTTTGAAAGGTCTGGCATGAGGAGCAGGACTTGATCCTTGTGGACCGTGGATCCCTCTTCGATTTCGGGCGAGTTCTTCCATTGAGCGGCAGCGGGGTGAATGACGAGTCCGCTCCTTTCAGCTTTGACAACGCAGTGCTCGAACTCCTCCAACGCGAGATCGCGGCGAGCCGCGTCCATTTTGGCTCGCTCCGCTTCCGCAGCGTAGCTTGCCCGGGCGGCCTTGAGTTCGCCCTTGAGCGTTTCCAGTTCCATCGCTTTCGTGTAGTTCTTGAGAACGTCGATTTCGGTGTTCTTGACCTCAACGTTCATCTCTGCTTGACGAACGGCGACGGTCTTGTCCTCGACTTCCATGTCGCTCACGTACTCCCGCTCCAACAGGCGTTGCGCATGGCTGAGGGCGTCCCGGGCGGTGCGCAGGTTCGACTCGGCCACCGCCAGGTCCTTTTCGAGGGTCATCAGTTGCGTTCGATATCGGCCTTCAAGGTATTCCGAGACCGCAAGTTCGGCGCGAGCGACGTCCGCCCTGGCCCGCTCGGCCCCTGATCTCGTCAGGTGAGCGTATTTCGTTCGCTCGGCGATGGCATCCTCGATCTCCAGCGTATCCAGGCGGACCAGATCATCGCCCGGCTGCACTTCCGTGCCGGTTTCGACAACCCAGATCACGGTGCTGTCGCCTCGGACCTTGCACTTGATTTCGGTGTTGTCCGAGCTTTCCAGCGTCCCTTGCTCCGTCACGGAAACCGTCAAATCGCCGCGGGCGATTGTGTGCATGAGGCTTGGCGCGAGCTGACGTCGCGGACTCGTGTCGGAGGTCACAAGGAACGGCGTCACCGTCACGGCGAGCAGTCCCATTGCAACGAGAGCCTGCGTCCATCGTCGTCGCGCAAGCTCGTCTTTGGGACGCAGATCCGGCTGGGAGGCCTTCTCCGCACCGCTCCGCGATTCGGTTGAGGGTCTATTCGGCATCGTCATCCCCCGCGGTTTCAGCAAGTGCCGCCTCATCGGCGTTTGAGGGCGATGGCAACGGACTGGAGGTCCCTTCTTGAAGTGGTTTCAAAGCGACCGACTTGGCCTCCTCGATGAAGACCAGCGGATTGAGGACAACCTGCTCCCCTTCAGCCAATCCCGACTCGACGACGAGAAACGAATCGTCCGTATCGCCAAGCCTGACCGATCGCCGCTCGACCCCGTTCTCCGAGGCGACCCAGCAGAAATCGCCCTCCGAGGTTTCCACGATCGCCGCCACCGGCGCCGTCAGGACATCCTCATGCCGATCCAGAAGGATCTCCACTTCGGCGCTCATGCCCGGCTTGAGGCCTTCGACAGAAGGCAGTTCGACAATCGTGTCGTACTTGACGACGTTTCCGGTCCACCAGCCGGCAGGCCGCGTGACGGACGCGACGGACGCGACCTTTCCCTCCAGAGTCTGGTCGGACAGCGTAATCTTGGCGACCTGACCGGGGTGGACGCGATCGACGACCGATTCGTGAATGCCGACCTTCACCTGCATCCGGGCAAGGTCGGGCATGAGCAGCAGCACCTGATCTTTCCGCACCGTCGCCCCCTCGGTGATGTCAGGGGTCTGCTTCCATTGGGCCGCCGAAGGGTAGATCACCAGGCCGCTGCGATCCGCCCTCATAACACACTGCTGGAGTTCCTCCTTGGCGCGAGCCAGGCGACCTTCGTCCATAGCGAGGCCGGCCTTATCCGCCTCCAATTTCGACTTGGCCGCGATCAGATTGCCGTTCAGCGTCTCCAACTCCATCTTGCTCGTGTATTCCTTGAGAGCTTCGATCTCGGTCTCCTTGACTTTCAACTCCAATTCGGCCTGAGTGACAAGAAACGTGTCGGCCTCGACTTTCAGTTGATTGACATAGCCCCGTGCGAACAGGTTTTTCGTGAATTCAAGGTCCTTCTGAGCCGTGAGGAGATTGGCCTTGGCGACCTTCCAGCCGCGGTCCAGCGACTGCAACTGCGAGCGGTATCTGCCTTCCTTATAGGCCGGAATGGCGATCTCGGCTCTGGCCACCTCGGCCTTGGAACGCTCCAGCGTGGCTCGCGCCGTGTGCGCGTTGGTCGTTTGCAGGCTGATGGCGTCCTCGATCGCCTTGGTGTCCAACCGCACCAACTCGTCTCCGGCCTCCACTTCGGCTCCCCCGTCGATCACCCAGATCACCGTGCTGTAGCCGCGAACTTTGCACTTGACCTCCGTATTATTGGAGCTTTCGAGCGTTCCTTGCTCCGTGACGCTGACAACCAGATGGCCGCGGGTTACGGCATGCGTCAGCGTGGAAGCGGGGATTGGCGCAGAAGTCGAGCCCGTGATGACCGTGACGGAGACTCCCATCGCGACGAGCACCAACAGCAGCAAGAGCCCGAATACCCACCGGGAAGACCGCGAGCGCGCGCGAGAAGCTGCGTTTTCGGATTGCAGCGATTGCGATTCTGGAATCACTTGCGTTTCTCGGAGCATCTCAATGGTCCTGATCGGGTCCACCGGCGCCTTGCCGATGATCGTGGAATCTCTGAGCCAAGCTCTGTTGGCGGGTTGGTCTGTGTCGCCGCCGTTCGGTCCAGCCGGTCAATCAATCCTCATTTTCCTGATTGCGTCACTCTCGAAGGCCTGAACGCTGAATTCGGCCAGCAGCGCCCTATCGTCCGAAGTGTAGGGCGAGCGGCCTGCGAGGATTCGGATGTTGGCGTCGATTTCTTCTTTGAGCCGCATTCCAATGACCAGAAGGTCGATCCGCTGATCGTCAAGGACATAGCGGATCGCAGCAGCTGGCAGCCCTTCCAGTCGTGTCTTGTCGAATTTCGGCGCAACGTATCCCGACCACGCTCCGAGCATTCCGGCGCCGACGACCTTCATGGCGGCGATGCCCATTTTAAGTTCGTGCGCCTTCGCCAGGCAAGCATTTCGCAGTTCGATCATGCGGGCTGCGAAGACCTGGTTATAGCCGCGAGGAATATAGCCGCAGGCCAGCATGCAGAGGTCGAACTGGCCGGTCGTGATCAGGGCCAGGGCTTTGTCGAAGTAAGAGTGGGCCGACAAGCCGATGAACTTTGTAATTCCTTCGCCCTGCAACTTGACTAGTTCCGCGTGAATTTCCATGGCCCGCTCGACGCTCATCTGCTCGATCCCGGGCGTGCCGTGGATCAGGATCGCGTCGAGGTAGTCGGTCTGCAACTCTCCGAGCGCTTTTTCGACGGCGCCACGGACTTCATCCGGCTTGGTCGTCTCGACCTTGGTGACCAGGCGGACGTTCGCGCGGACGCCCTTGAGGGCTTCGCCGAGAATGGTCTGGCTTTCCATGTAGTTGCCGGCCGTATCGAAGTAGCGGACGCCTCGATCACAAGCGTAGCGCACGAGCTTCACGCGGTCGTCTCTGGAAAGGGGATTGAGCCAGGCCGTGGGCAGTGCTGCGCCTCCATAGGCGAGGATCGGCAACTTCCAGGCGGTCTTGCCGAAGACCCGTGTGGAGATCGGCGCCGAGTCCCCGGGCGGCTCAGCAGCTCTGCCGACACAGGCCCCGGCCGCAACCCCCGCGGCGGCAGCCGCCCCGGTCTGGAGGAAGGCCCGTCGGTCGACCATTTGCGATCGCGGAGTCGTGGGCTGATGCATGTGCGGTTGTCCTTTCACGGGAGCTATTTGGGCGCCGCTTCGCAGTGTGGGTACCGATAGTCGGAGTCGTCGTCGGTGGATACCTTCACGGTGGAACCATCCTTCAACGTGTGCAGGTACAGCGACGGGCTCGCGTGGTAGACGATCACCTTCTCGTCTTTCGACCAACGCGGGTAGGCGAACCAACGATTTGCCCCCTCCTCGTTGGCAAAGGCTCTCGCATTCGTAATCGAGGGCTTGTTCGCGTCGAAGTCGGCCATGTAGAGCGTGCGCCCAACCATGTTGTACTTGAAACCCTTCTGGTACTCGAAGCAGACCTTCCTTTCGCTTGGCGAGATGCTGACGCGATCCAGAATGCCCTTCGTCGCCAGCTCACACGCGATGCGTTCGAAACGGGGCTCGCCGCCGGGGTTGGGCGTCATCAGGAAGTACCCCCAGCCCAGCTTCGGGTGGGCGCACTGGACAAGAATTCGACCGTCGATGAGGCAAGTGTAGGCCCAGGTGTGGTAGCTGTTGTCGGTCAGGGCGATTTCTTGACCAGGCTTATTGCCAACCTTGCTTGCCATTACCTGGAAACTGACCTTGTCCGGATGCTTTCGGTTCCAGATGGGCGTGTTGGTTCCGTCACGCGTCCAGGTTTGGTTGAAATCGGTGTGCGTACCGTCGGTCAGCGGGTGCAATCCTGTGCCATCAACGTTGATGACGTGTATCTGGGTCTTCCAATTGGTCACCACTGGATCGTTCTTCAATCGACGGAAGAAGACGAGCATGTCGCCGGTCTTCGACCAGGAAGGCTTGAAGTCCTGACTCCCGCTTGTCAGCGGTTTGCCCTCGGGCGCGCCGTACTCGTTGACGTGGATTTCGCCGTTCTTGAAGTAGGAGCCTCGATAGCCGACGCCCTTGACGTCTTTCTTCGCCCCGCTCCCGGCTTTCCGGTGCTGCTCCATCGCTTCGGTTTCACCGCTCGCTGCCGCCTTCCAAGAACTGTCCGTTTCTTCGGATGCCATCAATCGAGCGTCTGCGATGTGAAGCCCCAAGAACAAGGCCATGCTCCAGACAAGCGTGATGGGTGGTTTCACGAGAACGTCCCTCTCCGAAACAAGGCTGTCGGTTGCTTGGCGTCTGGAACGCGGACTTTCGTGCTTCAGACATTTCTGTTGGCTTGGAAAAAAAAGGGGGAACAGCGTCCGTATAGGAGGAGACGAACGTGTTCCCCCAGCGGAGAATGGCGGGGTGACGGCGCCCTCCGCTCATCGTCGTCGGTTTGACTATGGTTTCGGTTGCGAGTCCCTGCGTCTTGCTCCCTTCGCTTCCAGGAACTCTGCAATGCTGGCTTTTGCTTCCGGTTCATATTCAGGAGCGTAGGACGTCGCGTCCAAAGGCGTGTACCCATGGTTATCGGGAGCATTGATGTCCGCTCCGGCTTCCACCAACCGCTTGGCAATTTCGGTGCGTCCCAGCCCAGCGGCCCAGTGCAGAGGCGTTCCACCATGTTCATCCTTGGCGCGGGCTGCAAGATCCGCACCTCTCTCGATGAGCAGTTCGGCAACTTCGACCTGGTTTGTCAACACCGCAAGATGTAACGGGGTTAATCCAGAGGCGGGGATTCCAGGGGCATCCAGCCGCACATTGACGTCGCCGCCGGAAGCAGCATAGCGCCGGACTGCATCCAGGTTGCCTTGCGATGCGGCGGTCCAGATATCCATATCGGCTCGTTGCGCCGGCTTTGCCGTCGTCTGCGGAATGTTAGAATCGGCCGGGGACCACAGTTCCACCTCGGCAACCTCCAGCCCCGCCGGATCGTACAGCGTATGGCACCATATCGACTCCACGATCAAACCGAAGGGGTCGCTCGGGAGCTTGTGCGCGATACTCGCGAGGGAAGGATCGAGCCGGAAGTCCACGAGATCGAGTACAACGTCGACATTGTCTCCCGGTTGTGGGTCGTCAACGGGGCGTACGAATTGGAAACGCCCCGCGAAATCTCCGCCTTGATGCCGGAGCGTGACGCCGAAGTACACGCTGCATGACGAGTCGACACGACCGCGCACTTTGATTCGCGAATCGGGCTCAAGCACGACGGGGGGGCTGTCGCCACGGGAGACCGCAAACGACACCGTGAAGATTGTCTGTCCCTGGGGCAGAGTATAGGGAACAGCGTGGAGCCGTGCATCCTTCTCTGCCGTCCCAGGCCGCCATTCCCCGGACGCACCAATTGGCCCCAGATGCAGATGGCTCCTCCATCGACTGATTGATTCTGGAACTGGCTCAGGAGCCATTTCGCGCCCCGGTGCAGCGATGACGCGTTGCCTGGCCGGTACGTCGACCGTCTTGTTATCGCAAAGTCGCGTGATTCGTACCGTGCCCCTGTTTACGCTCAGCGTCGTGTCAGCAAGTCCCGCCTGAACCTCAAACTGCGTCCCAACCACTTCGAGCATGGCAGAACGCGTGTAAACGAGCATCGGCTTGTTGGCTGGTTGCGGCTTAACGTTCGCTGACACTTTGCCGGCTTTGAGATGCAGCTTCTTCTGTCCGTAATCGGAGAAGGTGAGCGTCGAGGTCCCCGAAATCGTTACCGTCGACCCGTCGAGGAACTCCAACTCGAACCACGAACTCGGCGTCATACCTTCGATCGTTCCTCCCGGCAGCTCTGTCCCGACGCTGAGGTCACCAAGAACTCGCCCACCGTCCCCCGTCCATTCCAGGGACTCGCTCAGTCCCGTGATCTTTGCAATAGGCTGCTCGGCATCCGGTGATTGAAAGTAGAAGGCGGTGGCCACCACTACGGCAGCCGCAGCAACGGTCGCCAACGACCAGACGACGAGTCGGGACTTTGTCGCTCGCAACGCGGTTCGCGATGCCCGTTCGTCGCCGAGATCGGTTGGGATCTCCTCTGCGACATCGAAAGCAAACTGACGCTTCAAAGCCGAATGGAGATTGACGTAATGCAGATAGGATCGACGATCCTCGGCATTGGCAAGCAGGCGGGCCTCCAACTCTTGCTGCTGCTCATCGGATGCAGTGCCGTGCAACACCAGTTCAATCAAGTTGATCAATGTCGTGCTCTCAGGCAAGTTCTGATCGTCCATCGTCATCTCCCTTCAAGCTCCAGCGTTTTCCGGACACACAACGACAGGGCCGCACGGATTCTCGCGAGGTGCTTGCGTACGGCATTTGGCGTCCGCCCAACGCGTTCGGCAAACGCCTTGATCGTCGTGTTCTCCCGATAGCATCCAGACACGACCTCACGATCCCTCGACTCGAGTTTCGCCACGCAATGGGCCAGAGCGCGGCGTTCTTCTTCCAACCGGGTTGCATACTCAGCGGCGTCATCTGCCAAGAGCTGTACCAGGTCATCACTGAAGAAATGCGGATCCCGACTGCGCTTGCGACGGAAGTTCATGGCCTCGAAACGGGCAATCTGGAACGCCCAATTGCGGAAACTCGTTCCCGGCTGGAATTGGTCGAATTTCCGCCACATGGCCATGCTCGTTTCCTGCATCACCACTTCCGCGTCATCCAGATTTGCCAACAGAGCCGTCAAGAAAGAGTGGATTCCAGGCTCATGGCGGACGAACAGAGCCATAAACTCTTCGTGTCTTGGGGAGTGGGAGGGCTGGCCCATTGTGGGGAGATGGTCGTCAGGTCAAGGTCCGAGGAAGTCTGCCCAATCGGCGGCTGTGTTGATTACGTCACCATACCAGGAAATCAGCCTGCGATTTCTGAGAATCTCGCCAATTATCGTATCCCGGGGCATTCCACGGCCACAAGATTCCGGGGTGGCCCGTGCGGTGAAGTCAAATCCGTCCATGAGTTCTCGACAAGACGGAATGGAGTCGTGTAGGCTTTGCAGATCCCTCGCATTTTCTTGAGAGCTGCCACCAGATCCATCTCAGTCTTCAGGCCCCTTCTATGCGACCGGCGATCAACTCTGTTTTCAGTCTCATCTTGCCCGTTCTCGTAATGCCGATTGTCGCGTTCAGTAATGAGGCCGGCAAGTTTGAGAACGATACATGGAACCAGTTTCGCGGCCCCGGTGGCTCAGGCGTGGCGCGACACGGAGTACAAAGCCCTCCTGGAAGAGCGGGCGGCGCACAAGAGATAGGGATGAACGACTACGAAGCAGGTTACCGAACGCATTGACTGTCGCTGCGGTGGCGTCGATATCGAGACACCCTATCTAATGCACCGAGGGCCGGCCGAACGACTGGCAACGTCATGATCGTAACCTTAACAGCGACTGCTTGGCAAACATAGTGATCGTAGCCGTCATTGGCGGTCGCCAAACGCCTTGGTTGAGCAGACTTCCTGGGGAAAGCAATGAATCGATTGATGGCACTGGTTGCGTGGTTCGCCCTTTTCTCGCCCCCGGCGTTTGCGGGGCTGGAAATCTCCGATCTCGGTAAGACCTATACTTGCGACTGCCGCGTGACGCCCGCTTGGCTGCAGAACCACATCGAGCGGGATGAGGATGTCGTCGGAGGGAACACGAGTCTACGTAACGAGACGGTCGATTCACTCGACTGGAAGGGCAGCCCGAACGCCAACGGGTATGGGTACTATCAGCGCAACCGCGACCTGGGGCAGGTGATCAACCTCCCCGTTGGCAAGGACGTGAAGATCGACGCGATCGTTTTGCGCACCGGTCGGGGAAACAACGCAATCATGGCCGGCACGCCCGGCGCGAAGATGTACGTGCAGTTCTTTGAAGTGATCGGGATTCCGGGCGAGACGCTGCGGATCAACGAGAACGGTACGACGAAGAGTCAGAGGGCGACGCACGGGTTCGACACGAAATACAACCGGGCGGACGACTTCGTCCAAGGTGTCGAGTACGTGCCCGTCGCGCGGATCACCGGCGGTGTGTTCCCGCCCGGCGCGCCGCCGACCACGCAGTACGCCTACCGCCACCGTTCCGGCGAACCGTTCGGCGTCCAGCCTGGGCACCTTCGCTACTTCCGCTTCGACCTGACCGGCGACGATGAGATCGTCCTGCGAGGCGGCAAACGCTACGTGTTTATGGTCGGCTTTGATGAGCCGGGCCGGGACCGCGGGTTGGGCATCGCGATCACGACGAAGGTGCATAAGCTCGACGCCGCCGAGTTCGACAGGGACTCGAATGGCGCAATTCGCTGGGCGGTGCGACGCGAGGGTGATGGCACGTTGCCCCCGGCCACGATCGACGCCGCCGACCCGCCCGCCGATCCGAAGCTGCGTAATAAGCTCATTCGCGAGTCGACATTTCCGGCCGATCACTGGAATACACTCCGTCCAACTTCGGAGGGATACCCCGATGTCGATACCTATATGACGCGGCAATTCTACATCGAGACCAAGCCGCTGCTTCTCGGACAGAGTGACAACGATGCTGCCGCAGGCAAGAAACGTGCTGTCTCGTTGATCGATGGTCGCATCTACGAAGCGGTGCGTGCGCGGATCCGCTCGCACGACACAGCAATTCAGCCGAGTGTCGATTGGCTTCGCCGGCGTGCGGAGCAGACCTGCCGCACTCCCGCGACCGCCGTAACCGACAAACGTTTCACCCGGCACTCACCAAGCCGCGATCCGCACGACTACGTTAGCATTGCAACTTACTGGTGGCCAAATCCTGAGTCGGCCGATGGCTTGCCGTACACCAGCCGCGATGGACAGCTTACCCCAGACTTCAAGCTCTATGATCGACCACGCTGGGAGATTGCGGCGGACAGCATCGTAACGCTTGCCAAAGCGGCTTACTTTCTCGACGAGCCGCGATTCGGAAAAGAAGCGGTGGCAAGAGTTCGGAGGTGGTTCCTGGATCGCGAAACACGAATGAATCCCCATCTGCGCTACGGCCAGATGATTCCCGGACGCTGTACCGGCCGTCAATACGGGGTGATTGATTTCTCGCTGTACCTGCCAGCGGTGCTGGACCACATCCGGTTGTGTGCCGAGTTGGACGAAAGCACCTGGACGGCATCAGACCAGGAGGCCATGATCCGTTGGTGCGACGACTTCCTGACGTGGCTCGAAAACCATGAATTTGGCCAGAGGGAGGAGGCGGCTACCAACAATCACGCGGTCTACTATGACCGAACGGTCGTGTGCCTGGCCCTCTTTCTGAATCGGACCCAGCGGGCGCGAACGCAGTTGGAGAAGACTCGGAAGCGAATTCTACAACAGATCAACCCCGACGGGAGCATGCCGCGCGAGTTGCGGCGAACGTGCAGCTTCGGCTATACAGTTATGAACACGCGAGGCTTCGTCGAACTGGCCTCGGTGGGGCGCGCCGTAGACGTGGCTCTATGGGACTACGCAGGCAGTGACGGGCAGAGCATTCCCGCGGCCGTGGACTTCCTGTATCGGCATGCATGCTCGACTGAACCATGGCCTCACAAGCAGATCGAGCCCATCGACTGGCGCATGATCTGGCCTGTTCTGACGAGGGCGGGAACGCTGTCTGGTGAGCCGTACGATTTCACAGAGGTGGCGCATCGGATGCCCGAAGGCTTTTGTCCGGACGCCTTCCCACTGGTCGAGCCCATCCATCCGTTCGGGAAGACGCGAAGTCCCGTCGTCGACCCAGGTCAATAGAGGGATCGGCAGTCTCGAAACTCCGTTTGACGACAAGGACCTCCAATTCCAGCGGGGCTCACATGACTTGCCCGTGAGTTCCTTCAAGCCTTGATCTGCGCTTTGCCTGCACGCCAATCCTCGTCGCTTACCGACCTTCAGGCAAACGCAAGATCGCGTTCTCGTCTCGGATGTGCGTCGCGTTCACGGCAGCACCCGCGAGCGTTCCGCGATCAGGATCGGCGCGTCGTATATGGGAATGTCCGTGAAGCTGCTGCCGTCTCCGGATGTACTCCATTGCTCATCGGGAATCTCACGCACGGCGCCGGTGCGCACGTCAACGTAGACCGGATCGCTGAAACGGCCCCTGGGAAACGTGAAGCTGACCGGCGTGCAAGTATTGGAGTCGGACGGGGTGGCGTTGTCGAACCAGACGGTCACGACCTGTTCTCCCGTGCTTTTGTGGCGGTAGCCGAAGACCGACAGGTGGCGGGATCCAGTCTGGTCGTACGGGTATTCTATACGTTCGAGCGAGTCGTCGAATATCGCGGTGAGATGCTGTACGGCGCGGTAGGCCTGTTTTTCGTGTCCGACAGTTTGATCGCCGTTCGAGAAGAGCAGCCCCTTGCGGTTGATTCCGTCCTCCGCATAGTGCATGTCGATGATGGAGAAGTAGGACGAGGGAATGTCGCGTCCGAGGTCGCCGAGCAGACGCCGCAAGGCCCACTTCGCCTGGGCCAGCTCGCTCCAGTCGTACCTGCCAAGCGCCTTGGTGCTGCGCTGCGAGGGACAACCGTTCTCGCCCTGGCGGAGCGTGATGTGTCCGGCGCGCTTGGCAACATCCGCACGCATGCCCAGGACCGATGTGTAGACGCTGTCGGGATTCTTGCTGTATGGATGATACGTTACTTCGTTGACAAGATGGAGTTTGTCTTCAGCCTCGAGCACGGCAAGCACCTTGTCCGTGAACTCCCGTCCCACGCCGGCGCTCGACATGGCGAGGATTCGAGCTTCGGGTTGCTTGGAGCGGACGGTCTCAGCGGTGCGGATGAGAAAGGCGGCATACGATTCAACCGTAATGCTCTGGTGATGCGGTTCGTTCCAGACCTCCCATTCGTCGACATATTCTCCATACCGTTCGACGAAGGCGCCCACGAAGCGGTCCCAGGCCCGCAGAGCCTCGGGCGATGACGGTAGCGGGCTGCTAGCTGCCGCGAGACCGCCCTCGGGATAGATCGGATTGCCGTAACAGAGGGTGACCCATGGCTCGACCCCCTGTTGCACCATGTCGGGGATGATTTCGTCGAGCCAGGCCCAGTCGTAGACGCCTTCTTTCGTTTCCGTCTTCGCCCAGCCGGACTGAACGCGCGCCTTCTTCACCCCCAACCGCCCAAGATACGTTCGCCAGTTTGCGTAGATGGTGTAGTCGCGTCCCATCGTCTCTGCACCGACCGACCAGTTGGACGACGTGATCTCCTTCGAGTGACGGGGCTTCACCTTGCCGAGATACTTCCATTCCGCGATCTGGTACCGCGCGGACACCGCATCGCTGGGCGACATGCCCGCGTTGAAGACGCGCGCGGTGACGGTCGCAGTCGCGTCGATCGTAAACGGCTTCGTGTAGAGCGGGGAGTTTTCTGTCGGCGTTGAACCATCCGTGGTATAGCGGATCAGCGCGCCTGGCGTCTCGGAGGTCAGCTGGATTTCGACGGGTTCATCGAAAATCCCTCCGCCCGGCTCCAGGGTCGGCGCCGTCAGTCGGGCCAGCCAGTCGCCGGTGTTGAAGAGAAGCTGCTCGGGCTTCAGTACGGTATTGGAAAGCCGGATCTCGTCGAGCAGGCCCGTCCAACGCCGTCCTCCGGTATCGTAAGCGCCGATGATGAAATCGGCAGTCGAGTCGTGGAGCATCTTCACGGTCGTTGATATCCGCGTGAATGTCGCCTCTGCATCGGCCCCAAGACTCCGCAGGTAGAAGGTCACGACACCCTCGGGGGAAAACGACGCGGCCGCGTAGTACGGCGTCCCTGCGCGCACGGACAAACGCGAGGCCACGATCTTCGTGTCGATTCCGTTCGGACTCAGGATCATGAATAGTTCATTCGGCCCGACGCCCGTCGGTGGCTGTTGGCCCGCGACACCCAAAGCCCAACTCCGCTGATTGCATCCGGCGTATTTCCACTGCGAGGCGATGTATTGCGGCGTCTCCGTCTCCTTCGCGCGAAGCAAGAAGACTTCGATGGTCAACCCGCGGACTCGCATTGCCGGTTCGTCCGCCCGCGTCAGATGTGCGGATTGCGATATTCCAAAATCGATAGCCCGGGTGTTGGATTGACCGGTCAATGGGATCCGGGCCGGGAAAGCCGTGTTGGTCAGGTCGCGGGCTATGGGGGGTCTGCCCACCGCGACGAGTTCAGGCCCAGGCCTCGTTGCGCCCCCGTCTTCGAATCGCCAATAGCCAATAGTCTCTGCCGGGACCTGCTGGGCAGAAAGGGATGTGAGGGCGATTATCAGGCAGGTCGCGATGGGTTTCATGTTGTTTCCCCGTGATTGCAGAATGCGGACGTCTCAAGTATACCAAGCGGGTCAGGCAGGGTCAGCCAGGCAATATCCTCGGTCGACGAGGACTTGCCAAACCGAAGCTGCCGGCTTCAGGCACGCCGACGTTGCCTCAGGCATTGTGACCGAGGCGGGTTGCAGGCCCTCGTTAACGAGAGAGAGCTTCAACGCACAGCCGTCGCCTGTTTCGCACCGACGGGCATTTCATTCGTCATGCTGCCGGTCGCCATCGTGCAACGCGGTTCGGGATTGAGGAAGTCGCGGGCCTCGCGCTTGTGGTAGGGCCTCGGCGTTCAAAGGGCTGTGAGATCTTCACCTGGAGACCGCTTGGCGCCGTTGAGACCTCCTCCCCCCTAGCGTCACTCCTTCACGGCTCTCAAGTATGACGCGGCTAACATCCCAAACAACTTCCGACGCGTCAGTTGCTGTCCCTCTCCAGTTCCAATAGGGCCAGCAGCAGTTCTCCAACACCATCCACGGCCTCGTAGAGATGCGAATCGGCGTACCCCTGGAACCAGCCATTCTCGTACAATCGGTCCACGGCCTCGTCTGCCAATTGCCGAGCTTCAGCGGTCAATCCTGGTTGTTTCAGCGCGTCGGAAGCATGCAGCAGGAACAGGATGCACCGCCCATACTGACCAGCGTATGCCGATTCTCTCTCGGACAACGAACTGCGACGAATTGCATTCACCCAACGAAGGATGCCCTGTCGAAACCGCTCGTCGCCCGTTTCACGATACAACGTTACGCAGGCCTCTGCCATTTCCATGGGATAGTCATGCGTCGGCCATTGGTCTGGATTCCAGATGTTGGAGAACTCACGCGGCCAGTAACCGGAATTCTCGGGAATCGCGGGCTTCCCCGTCTCTACCTCCAACTGGCCGAAGTAGTTCCCTGCCGCCGGGTCGTAGCCGTACTTCAGGTAAGCCGAAACGGCATCCGCGGCCATTCGCCTGAACTCCTCATTCGAGGACAGCTCTGCCGATCGCAGCAGGCAGTTCGCCCAGAGAGCCACCTCCGTCGTACATACCTTGGAATCCCACCGACCGCCATCTGGATTGTTGACGATCAGGCCTGTCCTTTTCCCGCGATGACCATCGCTGTACTTCGCAACGCGCCTCGCCAAGTCGAGCAATTCCTCGTCGTTTGTCTTGCCATAGAGCCATGCGAGCGTCTCCACCAATACGCCGCCTGACTCGATGAAGGCGTGTTCGCGCCGCCCGTTGTCGTGTCGATTGAACCCGCCAGTCTCCACATCGTGAATGTGACGCGGGACGACGGTGCGGATGTAACGCTCGCAGCAGCGAGGATCCTGTTCCCAGAGAAAGTCCCACAGCGGAACCAACGGCCGTAGTTCGTGGTATCCGCCGGAGAACGGCAATGGCTTGTCTTCCAAGGCATCGTAGTAGCAATGGTTGCCCCAGAGAAATACGCCCTCCTCGTCGACACAGCTTGCCAGGAAGTCGCGAACATACTCCTCCGCCGACGCCCGATACGCGTTCCTCCTGCGACTCGACCAGAAACATCGCGCGATCCGGTGTGATCCACGGGCCCCCCGCCCCGCTCCAGCCCGGCGCGTTCTGCGCGGTCAGTTCGAGTCCCAGCCGGTCGCACTCGGCAACCGCATGACGCACCGCGTCTTTCCACTTGGGTGAGAGGCAGCGTGTCTCGTCGGCCGGCGTCGGGCCTCGGCCCGCCATGAACAGATGCACGCCGCCCACGCCGATCGCCTTGAGGGCTTCCAACTCCGCCGTGACCGTGCTGCTATTCACCCGCCCGTCGCACCAGTGCCACCACGTTTGCGGCTTGGCCGACTGAGGCGGAGTGATGAAACCCTTGTCTAAGTCGTCGGCTAAGGACACCCCGGCGACGCAGCACGTTGCGAGCAGAACCGTTAGTCGTATCCGTAAAAGTTCGATGAGAA
Organism: Thermoguttaceae bacterium; assembly: GCA_963674575.2. Lineage (GTDB taxonomy): Bacteria > Planctomycetota > Planctomycetia > Pirellulales > Thermoguttaceae > JAAYAY01. The sequence continues at coordinate 850,173 of CAXXQT010000002.1, read as the reverse complement.
CCGTGAGTGTCTGTTTCACAGCGTTGACTCCCTAGGTGATGCCTCTTCGTATGTGATATTCCTTGGTGCGCACACGTTCGTGCTCCGGTGATCGCTCGCGGAGCCAGGTAGTCTGAGTTTTCAAACAGAGCCTACACAGTATAACCGGTGCGGCACGCTCGGGACATTCTCCTGAGAATCCACTTTCTCCACTCCGTTGAAGGGTTGCTGGCCTCTCTGTTTCCTGCTGCAGCCACATCGAGACTTGCATTGTCGATGGTCGTCTCCCTTGCCCTGGGCCACGCGTTCAGTTTAGGCTACGTAGACGGCAGGGCCGCCGGCCAATACGAGCTACCGCTCGGCTGAGATGGCCTGCTCCCGTTGGTCGTGGAGCTTTGTCAAGACTTAACGATCCTGGAGAGACCATGTTCCGATACTCTTTCGTCACTTGCACGCTTGCACTCGTATTGGCTTCCTGCACCGCTTTAGCATTGGCAGACGATGCACTGACCTGCACCTCACCCGACGGCCAGAACGTCATCACTTTCAGGCTTGCAGACGGAATGCCGCAGTACGATGTGGCTTACGCAGGCCGGCCAATCATCCGGGATGCCGCCTTGGGGCTGAATCTCGAAGGCCGGCCCTTCGGAGCATTTCAGATGGCAAGCACAAGTGCGGAATCCGTCGATACCGTTTGGAAGCCGGTTGTGGGCGAGCGTGAGACGGTTCGTGATCACTGCCGGCGTCTAACCGTCGAATTGCAGGAACGAGATGCACCCGGACGCCGGCTCAACATCGAATTCCGGGCCTACAACGAGGGCGTGGCGTTTCGCTACTTGTTGCCCGAGCAGCCGACGCTCGATGGCGCCGTCGTCTCGAGCGAGGCAACGGAGTTCCGTTTCACCGAAGATCTCGGGGCGTATCCCATCACATCGACGGAAGCCCATTATCACGAGGAACCGACGCCGCTCAGCGAGTGTAAGTCGGTGCGGATTCCTCTGACCATAGAATTGACCGGCGGCGCGATGGCGTCGCTGATTGAAGCCTACGTGGCCAACCAGCCACCGTGCGTGCTGACGAAGAAGGACCGGCGCACGCTACAGCCGCGTTTTCGCAAAGGCAAACTCACGCTGGCCACTCCCGAAGTCCTCACATGGCGTGGGCTGATCCTCGCCCCCAACGCAGCCGGGCTGATCGAGAATCGCTGCCTGGTCGAGAATCTGAATCCGCCCTGCGCCATCGCGGACACCTCGTGGATCAAGCCGGGAAAGTTCATCGACCGCTGCGGTCCCATTTCGACGGAGAACATTAAGAGGAACATGGACTTCGCGGCCGAGCATCACTTGGAATATGTGCATATCGACTGGAGTTGGTACGGCACCGAGCGCAAGTGGAGCGCTGAGGCGATCGCGCATTTCAAGCAGCACATGCCCGAGAACACTCGCAAGAAGCTGGAAGGCTCGGACTGGATCAAAAACACTCGGGGCAACCCGATGGTCGTGGCGTCGGGCTACGTGCCCTACCTGCAATTCCAGACGCGGTTCTACAACTCCATAAGCCACATCGACCTGGACATGCCGGAGGTCATCCGCTACGGAAGACAGAAGGGAGTGGGGCTCTCGCTTTACGTCAACGGCGGTGTTCTGCGACCCTACGGCGATCACGATGTCGACCTGGTCTTCAAAACGCTTGCCGGTTGGGGCGTCACCGCGTTGAAGCCTGGCTTCGTTGCATGCAACAGCCAGGAGGACGTCCAATGGCTGCGGCGACTTGTGGCCATCGCCGCAAAATACAAGCTGGTCCTCAACATCCACGACGGCTATATCGCCGACGGCATGCGACGAACCTATCCCAATCTGCTAACGCAGGAAGGCGGTGGGGGTCGCGAGACGCGTCCGCCGATCACCCACGAGTTGATGCTGCCGTTCACTCGGCACCTGGTGGGCGCTCATGACCACACCCCGACACTCTACAGCGGTCAGGATGGACGTACGAAACTGTTTGAACTGGCCCAGCTCGTCGTCTACCACGGAGCAAGACAGTCGATTCGCAATGTCTACGCGAGCCGCGATCAGTTCGGTGTCGAGATGGAATTCCTGGAGAAGACGCCGACGGTTTGGGACGACGTGGCCGTGCTAGAGGCAGAACCGGGAGACTGCGTCGTCATCGCTCGACGCAGCGGCCGGCGGTGGTTCGTCGGCGGGATGAACGACGAACAGGCACGCGAAATGAAACTCCCCTTGCAGTTCCTCAACAAGGGGAGCGGCTACCGCGCCATCGTCTTCTCCGACGTCCCCGGTTCGCGCGACGCCCAGCGGAACGTCATCCAGGTCACCTCGGACAGCGTCCTCGACGTGTCACTCGAACCGCGTGGTGGGGTAGCTGTCATGATTGAGCCGGTGACGATGCGTTAGCTCGACTGTTGAGTCACTCAAGATGTTGCAGGAGACGGGACATGGTTCGTCAAGTCACGTGGGTACTGCTGTTGGGGATGCGAAAAGGACATTGGCTTCTGGTGTTGCTGGCCGCGGCCATTTGCAGCCCCCTGTTTGGCGCCTCGATCTGCGCTCCAGAACCTGGGAGGCGGGTGTGAATCCCACGCCAAATCAGTACGGCCAATTGCACCGAGTTGCAAGATGCGTGTAGAGCATAGGCCATACTCTTATGCGCCGAGGACCAAGCAAGCTGCAGCGGGCGATTGTTCGGCTGCGGTGACGGTACGATCGAGTTGACAGTCTGCCGGGGTAGCGGTGCGCTGACCACGAGTGAGCTATTGGAGGAATTGCGAGATCGCGGCCTCGTGCGAGAAGACATGCCCCGCTTGAATGGCTCGTTCCGTATTGAAGGGACGCTACCCCGCCTCCCGCTTCCTCCCTGCATCCCCCAACCCCCGGCAACTCGGCAATTGCCGCTCGTCACCACAACCCACATCAGGGTGACGGCTTGTCGTTCTTGCCTGATCCCACGTCGAGAATCGCCTGAAACGCCGCCCGTAGACCAATGCGACAACGGCCGGTGAGGATCCCGTTCGCGAGATCGAAGATCGTCTTCTGGACCGCTCAAGCTGCGAAGAGCCTCAGCGCAGACGCGCCGTGCCGTTCTCAGAAAAGTCGATGATTCTCCGGGCGTTGTTGCCCGAGGAGGCGGGCCGGGGGCGCTTGCCCCGCCCCGACCTGCCGCGACGCCGGGGCCTCCGTTTGCCAAGCCGTCCCGCTGACCGTGACCTGCGGACGCCCTGCAATACCGACTACTTTCCGGTCCGGACGATTCTGTCGGTCAGGTACTCTCTGCGGAGTTGGTCGACTTCATGCGAGAGACCTTTCCAGCGAGGGACGGCATTGGAATAGATCGTTGCCACATCTTCGTCGGACATATCGACCGTCACCATCGCGGCATATGCATCCAGTTCCTTCTCGATCGGTTCGAGTACGGCCTGATAGAAATCGGGATCACCGATCTCGGAATCCGCCCAGCACTGGAAGAGATCTTCCTTCGTGCCGGGGTCCCGCAGAACGTTCTTGTAGGAGCGGTACGACTTGAAAATGATTTCCTTGCGGATCTCGTTCAACTGTGTATTCGTCAGTTCAAAGCGGAGATTTCCCCAGGCGGACGCGGAGTGGATACCCTGACTGCCGCCCCAGGAGCAGCCGCCCGTCGGGGACCAGGCGAGACATTCAAAACGCCAATCGGTCCCCTTCGCAGGGAGCTTATTGTAATAGCCATCCCACGCAAAGAAGAGGTGCAGAACATAGTCCGTCTCGGTGAATTCCACTTCGGAGCGGAACGATGTCTGCGGTTCGTCCTTTTCGAGGCGTTTGTGATTCCTGTTGTCATACGTTGTATGGAATAGGAAGGTAACGCCTTCCGCCGGAGCGGAGCCGAGACATGTGTACGGCTGATTGACCCCCGGCGCCAAGTACATTTCCGTGCCGATCCCCTGGGCGAATCCGCGTTCAATATCGCGTGCATTGTCCGCTGCGGCACGCAGGAACACGTGGAGTCCGTTCGTAGAAGCGGAAGCGTACCTGATCGACGGGCTTCGTCTTTTCGTCCTTCGCGTATTCCGTGGCAAGTTTTGCCCCTTCCGCATTCTTGCCGAGGGCGCCGAGAGCGATCACGTACATCTTCCTGACGGCGGCATCCTCCATGACCCTGGAGCCGGCATAGACCTCGCAGAGTTCGATAGTCAACGGATAATCGCCGAGTTGAAAAGGACGCCTGATATTGCTTATTGCCGACCGGCCGCCATGACCCCTTCTCGCCGGGATCCCGGCAAGCAATCTTCGAGCAGCAGACATTTCTTCCGAGCCGAATGTCTCGAACAGATAATACTGAGCGACGGTAAAACGCGCCGCTTCATCGTTCTCCGTGTCCTTCACGAATGCGATGGCCTCGGGAAGATACAGGGGTTTCAACGGTCGCTCGTTGCGGTTGCGTCTTCTTCCAATGTAGCTGAGCTTCTCGTACGGGGCATTTGCCTCTTTCCAAATGGCGTCGGCATCGGCGTTTTTCCCGAAGGACAGCGCGATATCCGCGCCGAGGATCGCGCCGGAGACTGCATGATACTTCATGGCTTCGCGCGCGGTGGCCATGGCTTCCGCATACTTGTCCTGAAGACGGAACACGTCGGCAAGGATCCCGTATGCTCGTGACTTCTCATGATCGTTGAGATCGGGAAATGCGATGGCACGGCGTGCAACGGCTTCCGCTTCCTGAAACTTGTTGTAGTCGCAGTAATAAGTCGCCAAGGCTCTTGCCGCGAAGAGTTTCTGCCCCCCCGCGAACCGCGGGGTATCAAGAATGGCATTCGCGGCAGGCGGCAGTTCCTTGTGCGCCGTATCGTAATCGTAGTTTGTAATATGTGTCCACGGCGGCGGCTGGCAGAACCGGATGATCTGTTCGTAAATGCGAAGTTGAAGTCTCGTTTCAGCATAACCCGGCTCACTCAGGAGTTTCTTCACTTCCGCAATACGGTCTACGTACTTCCTCTTCTGTTTATGAAGATCTGAGACGAGAGTATCGATCACTTTCAAGTTGGCTCTGTATTCCGCTTCCGCCTTACTCCGTGCTTCCGCGGCATTCTTCCGTTCTTCGGCGGCTTTCTTCGCAGCAGCCGCTCTGTCAGCGGCAGGATTGTCTTGTGCCGAACCAGGACAGACCAGCGTAGCCAGAATCGCGGCTGCGAGCAGGGCATATGTCAAGAGAGCATGTTTCATGATCGTTGTTCTCTTTCGTGACTATTTGCCGAACGCCTGGAGCGTGATGATGTGACGGACCATCTCCAGACGCGCGGTCCCGAGATCAAAGTCGTCCGTATTCATGTCGGCGAGGAGTTGAAGTGCTTTCTTCGCGGCATAACATGCCTGAAGATTCTCCGACCTGGTGAGCGGATGCGCGAGCTGCTGGAGCAGCGTCGCATAGCGGATATCATCCATACCTTCCCGGAACGCCTCCCAGGAGAGCGTATCGATGACGCCTTTTCCGTCGCCGTACACGAAATTCATGGATTTGTAGGTCCTGCCGCGAATGTCATTGTATCCGTTCAGGTGATGCGCGTAATTGTAATGGCAGCTGAAGCCTGCGCGATAAGGCGCAAGCCCGTACTGGCGGCGGATAAACGCAGGGTTTTCCACTCCGACATGCTGCCTTGCGTACCAGCCGAAATAGGCATCGCCGCCAAGAGAATTCAGTTTGGATGTGGCGACTTCACTATGGAAATCCGGGGTGAGCGGCGGCCAGAACAGATCCGCAAGATAGCCACCGGCGGAATAGCCGTGACGACTGTTGACCGTGAACTTGAAGCCGGCCTCCTTGTAGATATCCACCATCGGGCGAATGCCTCGCAGGACGGCCAGACCATATTCGTCACCCCAAGTGGCATAGTAACCTCTCACTTTGCCGAATTTGCGGATATGTTCCTCCGCTTTCCGCCTCGCGTCAAACCTCATCTCCGCAAGATTCGCCAATTTCATGGAAGTGGAGACAAAGCCCGACGTATCCATGCCGGCTGCCTCCGAAAACTCGGGATAGGAATACTTCTCGCGATGGTTCGGCATCACTTCGTTGTGCGCCACAAAGTTCCTCAACACCGAAACCAACTGCCTCTTGGCCAGTTCTTCATCGTTGCCGTTGATCTGCCGGATCAGTTCCAGATTGATGTATTCGCAGAAGAATGTCAGAAAGTCCTTGTTCCCATCAAAGTACGTCTTCGGCTTCGGCAGAGAAAACGGCAGCACGCGCAGTTCAACAGGAACGGAACCGATCGTCTTGGCATCCTGTTTCAGCGTGATCGACCCGGTATAGAGACCGGGCTTCTGACCGTCCTTCACATGCGACGTCAGGAAGAACTGCTTGAACACGCCTTCGTCCAATGTCGCGCCGCGGAATGTGTCGGAATCCTGAAAATTCCGCTTCATGGCACAAAAGGATTCGTCCAGACGGTATCCGGGCGCATCCTCGATTCTATTGTCAACCGCGCGCGGCGGCGTTAGCCAGCGATAAGAAACGGCGCCGCCCTTTTCCCTCAGCCGCGCGTAGTTGGCAACCTTTTCCGTATCGACTCGGATCAGGTCCTCATCGTTGAGCAGCAGTTCGGGACAGAGTTTCAGTCCGTCATCCTGAAAGTAGCTGTACCAGCCGTTTCCGTTCTGATACCAGACTTTGACCACTTTCAGATCCAGATCCGCTTTCGGAAAAACGGCGCCGTCCGCCGATTTGAGATCGCTCACCTCAAACGAGACCTTGCCGAAGGATTGCAAGGGATAAAGCACAAACGAACCAGGCTCGTATTCGTTCTGGGCGGAAATGATCCGCACAGGCTTTCCAGCTTCGCCGTCAAACGGATAGGCGTCCGGCAAATACTGCGTCTCGCTCATGGCGGGGACACTGTAATACAGCACGTTCCCTGCACGGAGTTTGGCGAAATCCGTTGCCACACGAGCGGCATTGACCTTCTGCTTGTCGGTTCCCTGGTGAGAAAGTCGGAACAGATGCTGCGGAACCGGCGCCGCCTCCTCCGTGCACATGGCTTTGTACGCGTCGAGCCACTTCGCGGTTGTTTCCGCAGTCGGCACTTCCACCTGCGCGTGAGCGGAAGACGCCAACGCGCCCGCATAACACAGGAATGTGCAGAGAATTATTCGTTTCATTCGCTGTTCACCTCTTGATTTGTCTGGTGAGCCAACTCCCGGGCAGCGGCCTGCTCCGCCTCCGGGGCATCCCCTTCGATCGCAACCGTTGCCTGAGCAACGGTGCCGGCCGAAAGGATGAGTACACCGGGAGGCACGGCCGGCATGAACAACGCACCGCTGACTGCCCTGCCGACGTTGAACGATATCCGCCTGCTCCGACACAATCGCGCACCATCAGAATAATCCAGACAATCAGCAGAACGCCGACAAGAATAGGGAGAATAGACCCTGCTGTCAACCATCGGTTGCTGCCCCGTCCCTCCCCGTTCGCGGGAGCGTTCCAGGCGAGGATGGGACGGGGCCGCTCAGGTTATCGAGCACCCGAAACGTCACTGGGGCAACGGCATGACCGACGAGGAAATGCACAACCTGTACCCGCTGATCTATGCCAAGCAGATGGCCCGCGTCTTTGAGCAACATACGCAACGTCGCGCCATGGTCTACTCGGCCGGTGGCTACGCGGGCGCGCAGCAGTTTGTGGCCACATGGGCGGGAGATACCGGCGGAGGCCCCCGGCCGCTGACCTCGATGCTGAACCTGGCCTTCTCCGGCCACTCGAATCATTCTCGCGACATGAGCGTCACCAACGTGGATCGACTTTTGGAGCGGCAAACGGACTACCGGTCCGGCCACGCTTCCAATCGAAATCACGCCCAGCCGCGGCGGCGCCTTGATGGTCAAGAGCGGCACCATCATTCCCACCTGGCCTGCCTGCGATCACATCCAGAAGGGCTGGTCGGCTGACGTGTCGCTCCTGGTCTATCCGTCGGACGAAAGTAGCTTCACTCTCTACGAAGACGACGGCCAGAGCTTGGGATACCGCAAGGGCCAGTTCGCACGCACATCGCTGAACAGCAAAACGCAAGGGAACGCCGTCACGCTGACCATCGGCCCCCGCCACGCCAAATACGCCGGAATGCCCGCGACGCGTGACTTTATGGCGACCATCCACCTGCAACATCGCCCCGAGGCAGTCAAGCTAGACGGCAAGCCGCTGGCCGATTGCCCTTGGGATCAAGAGGGCTCGACCCTCACGGTCAAGATCCCCGACTGCGGTGCGGCGCCGCGCATCGTAACGATCGACTGATCCACGCGACAGACGGAAGTCGTCGTGGACGTTTGTGGCCGGAATGGGCAGAAAATCACTGAGGAACACCGACCCCAATGCCGACGTGATGGTTCTCGTGGCCGCACCGGCGCAAAAAGCGGGTTCGGGCGGGTCCGCTGCCAGGAGTGTGGTGCTCCCGAAGCACGCAACAATGGCAGGAACGACAAGTTTCTTGTGAATTCTTATGCAAGCACCGCTTGCGAAGTGATTCAAGGAATCCCCCGCAACGAACTCAGGCCGAGATCGCCCCTGAAACTTGCCCATTGTGCCCACGTTGTGTTTCGTTGACCTTTTTGACACACTGGTCTGGAACACCATTCGAGGTCGTCATACCGCGTCCTTCCTCCCAGCCGCCCGCCGCGTCGAATTCCCGTGAACCAATTCCCATGGAGTCTCCCTTTCGTCCTTTTCGCCACTCTCCTGGTCACTACGCTGACCGCTTCGCCCGCGGAAACCACCAGCACGCCATCCACCTGTGCAGCAACCCCAAGGATCCACCCGTCGGACAATTGCGGATCACGGGATTCCTGGCGGAAACCGGCGGAATGGCCGGTCTCTCCGTGCAATTCAATCCCTACGATGCGGTGCGTATCGATTTGGAGGAATCGATCGCCGTCGACGACGCCTGGCTCAAAACAATGCGAGAACAGGACGCGATCAGAACCTCAGGCAACACCGGAGAGTTGCAAGGAGAGCATCGCTCGTCTGGCAAGACGGGAAACACCTTGATTCGCCAGGAGGTCTTAGTAAACTCATCTCTGGACAGTGGATAAATCAACAGTACGATCGGTTGCCTTCAGGATGATCAAGGGGAATCGGGAACGAGAAGAAGGGTAATGGAGGAACGCATGAAGAATGCAGTGATTGGACTCCTGGCAGCAGCCGTGGGATTGACGCTTGCCGGATGCGACCGGAGCGGAAGCGGGAAAGACGTAATCAAAATCGGCATGACCGTTCAGGATCTGAGCAACCCGACCTGGTCGGGGTACTGCCAGGCCATCCAGAAACACGCCGAATCGCAGGGAGCGAAGATGTCGTATGTGGCCTGCGACAGCAACGTCTCCAAACAGATCATGCAGGTCGAGAACTTTGTCGCCAGGGGCATGGACGTGATTATCGTTCATCCGGCAGACCCGGCAGGGATTGAAGGGGCCTGCAAGGAGGCGAGGGCCAGCGGCGTCAAGGTCATTGCCTGGGACGATGACCTGGAAAATGCCGATGTGCGCTGGCTGATCGACAATCATGACCTGGGATACCAGGTTGGCAAGGAAGCCGCCGCGTTCATCAACAAAGTCCACGGCGGAGAAGCGGAAGTGGCCATCCTCAACTATCCGCAGCTGCCGGTCCTCCTCGCCCGCGGCAACGGCATCCGCGATGCGATCACGGAACTGGCTCCGGATGCAACGATTGTTGCGGAGACCAGCGCGATCAATCCGGATGAAGGCATCACCAAGATGGAAACCATCTTCCAGTCACACCCGAATGTGAAGGTGGTGGCCTGTATTGGCGGCGGCGGCTCGGTCGGCGCCAACGAAGCAGCCAAAGCCGCCGGCAAAGCGACGGCCGACTTCGGTATCTTTGCCGTGGATGCCACGAAACCGGAACTGGAAGCCATCAAGAACGGAGAGGCCGTGCGGATGAGCGTGATTGTTACCGGCACGGATCAAGACGTGGCCTCCACGGTCTATGGATTCGTGGCCAAGCTGGCGGCAGGCGAAGAGGTTCCGGCCCGCGTCTACCGCGAGTTGATTCCCGTGACCGCCGAGAATGTGGACACATTCTACAAACCGTAGCTGGAGGCCGTCCGGAAGGACTTCCGGAGGTCTCCCATTCGATGACTCGATTGCGCCGGCGGTCCGCAGACCGTGCCGGCGTCGTAAAAGCCTCAAGCGTCCATCCATAAGCTGGCCCGATGCCCCTCCTTCAACTCAAAAACATCACCAAGCGATATCCGGGCGTGGTTGCATTGAATCATGTCAACTTGGACGTCGAGAAAGGCGAGGTCCACGCGCTGGTCGGGGAAAACGGTGCCGGCAAGTCGACCCTGATCAAAGTCTGCACAGGCGCCGTCGTGCCGGCTGAAGGTCAGATCGTGATCGGGGGACAGGAGTTTGCGGCTTTGACGCCCAGACTGTCCGTGCAGATGGGTATTGCGGTGATCTACCAGGAATTCAACCTGGTTGACGGACTCTCCGTGGCCGAGAACATCTTTCTCGGGCGGGCGATCCGCAAGGGAATCGTGATCGACAGGAAGGCCATGGCCAACCAGGCCGCTGAGATCTTCCGCCAACTCGAGATCGATATCGATCCGAATGAATTGGTTGCCAACCTGACCGTCGGATACCAGCAACTGGTGGAAATCGCCAAGGCCGTATCCCAGAACGCCCAGATCCTCATTATGGACGAACCCTCGGCACCGCTCACGCAGGCCGAGGCGGAATCGCTCTACGCCATGGTGGAAAAGCTCAAGGCATCGGGGGTGACCATCATCTACATCTCGCACCGCATGAAGGAAGTCTTCCGGCTGTCCGATCGAATCACCGTAATGCGCGACGGTCAGATCATCGAGACGATGAACGCGGCCGATACGAACCTAGACGACCTGGTCAAGCTGATGGTTGGCCGTGAACTGACCGAGACCTACCCAATCCGGAAGGATTGCGTTTCGGACGAAGTGTTGCTCGAGGTCGAGAACCTCTCCGGCAACGGCGTACACGACATCAACCTGCAGATCCGGAAAGGCGAAGTGCTTGGGCTGGCCGGCCTGATCGGCGCCGGCCGAACGGAACTGGCGGAACTTCTTTTCGGCGTCAAGCCAAGGACCGGCGGGCGCGTGGTCCTGAACGGCAAGGAACTCCACCCGAGGCTTCCCAAGGAGGCGATCGACTGCGGTATTGCCCTGGTTCCGGAAGACCGGAAACGGCAGGGGGTCCTGCTCGACGTCGATATCAAGGGCAACATCAGCATGGCCATCCTTGAGCGGATATCCCGGTTCTTCACGGTCAACAAGAAGGAAGAGAAACGTATCGCGGAACATTACAAGGAGTCGATCCGGATCAAGACGCCGACGTTGGAGCAGAAGGTCAAGAACCTCAGCGGCGGAAACCAGCAGAAGGTCATCATCGCCAAGTGGCTCGCTTCCGAGCCCACCCTGGTGATTTTCGATGAGCCCACCCGCGGTATCGACGTGGGGGCAAAATCGGAGATCTACGCGCTGGTCAACCGCCTGGTCGAATCAGGCAAGGCAGTCCTGATGATCTCCTCCGAAATGGAAGAACTCATCGGCATGTCGGATCGCGTCCTTGTTCTGCGCGACGGGCGGATCGTCGGCGAACTGGAGCGGAAAGAGTTCAATCAGGAAACCATTATGGGCCTTGCCGCGCAGGGCTGAACAGAACCGGGTACGGAATTGTGAAAGACTCAAGTCCCCTCAAGACGATCGGCCGTGTTGCTGCTTCGATTGGGAAACAGTACGGAATCTATCTTGTCCTGCTGACGCTGGTCCTGTTTTTCTCGATCGCGTCGGAGAACTTCTTCGTCAGCAGCAACCTGCTGAATGTTGCCCGCCAGGTGTCCATGATGGGTATTGCGGCGGTGGGATTTGCGTTTGTGCTGCTGTTGGGCGGGATCGACCTTTCCATCGGTTCACTCGTTTCGCTGGTCAATATTGTAACCGCCTGGCTTATGGTGAACGCTGGCTGGAACCCGGTGCTGGCCGTTCTCGTTGCACTGGCTCTTTCCGCCGCGGTCGGTTTTTCCAACGGCTGGATCATTGCCAACCTCCAGATGCCGCCCATCATCGTCACTCTCGCCATGATGATCATCATCGAAGGAGTGGCCTACCTGATCTGCAAGGGGCTGCCCATCTTTGGTTTCCCAAAATCCTTTGCGGTCATCGGCCAGGGCTATGTGGGGCCGGTTCCGATCCCGGTGATCATCATGGCCGTGATCATGGGATTGGGCATGTTCATTCTCCGAAGCACCTATTTTGGCCGCTACTTCTATGCCGTGGGCGGCAACGAAGAGGCCGCCGAACTTTCCGGCATCGATGTCAAGCGGGTCAAGTACCTCGTCTACTCCCTGTCGGGTTTCTTTGCCGGCATTGCCGGAATTGTCATTCTATCCCGCACGAATTCCGGACAGGTCCTTTCGGGAAAAGGCCTCGAATTTGATGTCCTGACAGCCTGTGTCCTCGGTGGCGTCAGTGTCAGTGGCGGAGTCGGGAAGATCTCCAATGTACTTGCCGGAATTCTCGTTCTCGGCGTTCTCAGCAACGGCCTGGTGCTGCTGGATGTCAGCCAGTTTGTCCAGATGGTGATCAAAGGCTCGGTTCTGCTGACCGCGGTGGCACTCGACTGTCTGCAGCATCGCAAGAAGACGTAAGGCAATGGCCTGAACGGAAGGCATGACCTGGGAAGTGAGTCATTTTCCTGAGGATATTTCATGAACGAACATCTCAAGTGTGCCGAGCCCCTGCCGCGGCTTTCCAATGCAACGGTAGGTCAGTTCGGCACTGCTGTGGCCGTGCCGGCCTACAATCGCTCCACCTTGAAAACGGCCTTCGTTCATATGAGCGTGGGCGGGTTTCACCGCGCCCATCAGGCCGTTTATCTGGACGATTTGTTTGCCAAGGGCGGCGTAGATGACTGGGGCGTGTGCGGAGTCGGACTGCTTGACGCAGATGACCGCATGCGGGATGCACTGCTTCCGCAGGATTGCTTGTACACAGTCGTCGAGCGCAGCGAGCAGGCCGATCGGGCCCGTGTGATCGGCTCGATGACGGAGTATCTCTACGCGCCGGAGAACCCGCAAAGGGTCCTGGATCGTCTGGCTGCGCCGGAGATCCGCGTGATCACACTGACCATCACGGAAGGTGGCTATTTTGTCGATCAAGTGACCGGCAGATTCGATGACCAGCACCCCAGCATTCGCCATGATCTTGGCCACCCCGCCGCCCCGATCACCGGCATTGGTTATTTGACCGAAGGTCTGAACCTCCGTCGGCAGCGCGGCGTTCCTGCGTGCACGGTGCTGTCGTGCGACAATCTGCCCGGCAACGGGGACGTGGCACGTGAAATGGTGTTGGCCTTTGCCACCCTGCGTGATCCGGAATTGGCCGAGTGGATTTCCCGGAATGTTGCTTTCCCGAATAGCATGGTCGACCGGATCACGCCCGTCACCACCGACGCCGATCGGTCCCTGGTGGCAGAGTGCTACGGCTACGAGGACGGATGGCCGGTCGTCTGCGAACCGTTTCGCCAGTGGATCGTTGAGGACCAGTTCTGCGCGGGACGACCACCGTGGGAACAAGTGGGCGTCCAGATGACTTCCAATGTGCAGCCCTATGAAAAGATGAAGATCCGCCTGCTCAATTCAAGCCATTCCGCAATGGCTTACTTGGGCTACCTGGCCGGTTTTCGCTATATCCATGAAGTGGCCGCCGATCCCGAGTTCCAGCGGTTCATCATCGATCTTATGGAGAAGGAGGTTGTCCATCTCCTGGATCCGGTGCCGGGAGTTGATCTCATCGAATATCAGCAGATTCTGATCAAACGCTTCAGCAATCCGAAAATCAAGGACCAGGTTGCGCGTGTCGCTTCGGACGGTTCCCAAAAGATCCCCAAGTTCATGCTGCCGTCCATCCGCGAACAGTTGGCACAAGGCGGTTCTGTCCGCCTGCACGCTCTGGCGCTGGCAGGATGGTTCCGCTACCTGACCGGCACCGACGAACAGGGAGTTCCAATTACCATCGATGATCCCATCGCAACTGACCTCCAAAAGCGTGCCCAAGGAGGCGGAAAAGACCCAACCCACCTGCTGGCCTTAGGCGATCTTTTCGGAACCGATTTGCCCGAAAATCGGAGCTTCGTTTCCGAATTGCGCCGGGCCTTAGAGAGCCTGTTTGAGTATGGAGCGCGGGCGACCTTGCGAAACTATCTGCAATCCTGAATCGATACGCATTCTCGAATAGACCTCAAAGGATAGATCATCATGCTTGTCAGACTCGTCAGTTTGTGGTTGCTTCTGGGTACGACCGGGGCTGTGAACGGCCAGTCCCAGCGAGAAAACACGCCTCCGCCGCCGGGGATGGCGATCGCCCGCAGCGTCGATTGGCGCAAGGCCTTTCTCGGCTCGCCGTCGATGGAGATTTTCTCCGACGGGACGTACGTCTTCACGCACGACGACTTTAGCAAGCACACGGATGTCTACCAGTCGGCCAACCGAGGTGCGACCTGGGCCAAGGTCGGGCAGTTCGACGGGCAACGCAGCGGAACACTCTTCGCCATTCACGACGTCCTCTATCAAATCGGCTATGCAAGGCCCGAGATCGCGGGCGTCAGTCCCGAGTGCGTGGCAATTCGCAAATCGACCGACGGCGGAAAGACGTGGTCGGAGCCCAAGGACGCGAAGACGGGCCTGATTCTTTCCGATGCCGTGTACTACACCGATCCCGTCCCCGTGTTGATCCACGGCGGCCGCATATGGTGGCAAGTCGACCTGGTCGACAAGTCGCGCAAAGGGCAGTGGGGCAGCCAGTTCGCCATGATGGTGATCAGTGCCCCAGTGGACAGCGACCTGCTGGACGCGGCGAATTGGACACGAAGCAACGCCGTGGCGTGGCCGTCGCACCCGCACTTCACCGGTTGGCTGGAAGGCAACGTCGTGGCGGCCCCCGACGGTTCGCTATTCTGTGTTGGTGTCGTCCTGAGGCCACACCTTAAGGCGGATCTCCTTCTCGCTCGTCAAGCGAAAGGGCCCGGGCGCCGGATTGGCCACTTCCCGTTTCTCGCCGAAGTAGTCCGTGTCAATGCGATAGGGCGAACCGTCAGGCTGCTCGTATGGAAGCCCCGGACCGCTTGTCTTTCCGAGCATTTCGGTTGTCACGAGTTGCCGGCGCACGCCTTCCCACGACGGATCGATCGTCATTCGCAGAAAGACGCCGTCGCTCTGCTCGACCACCTCGATTTCCGGATCGAAGTCCGGCTGGACAAGCGGATCGGACTCGTGCTCGCACGGCTTGGCGCCTTTCAGGAAGACATTTCCGGTCATGAAGACCGGCAGCTTGGCTTTGTCGTAAGCGGACAATCCGCCGGTCAGGAAGAGGTTGTTGTAGTAGCGCTCGTCGCCGCTGGGATTGGGCAAGAGGCCCGCCATTTCGGTGCCGTGGGGTTTCTGGTACGGCGTCAAGCGTTTTTCGCCGTGAATGACACGGATTCTGCCGGCGACCAGGTTCTGCGCGTAGGCGCCGCCCTGGGAGTTGACCAGGATCCCGTTGCCGGAAAGCATGATGTTGTTGTCCACCAGGAACGGGCCGTGGTTGACCTCCACGAAGAGATCTTCACTCGGACCGTTGTCGTGAAGCAGGTTGCGGGTGACGTGCGTACCTTGGGCCATCCAGTCCAGCCAGATCCCGCGGCAACAGCGGTAGATGTGGTTCCGGCTGATCAGGGTGTCGATGGCGCCGTGGAACTTGATCCCTGCCATTTCGGCGCCCCCGAAGAGTTGGCGCACGTGGATGTCATGGATCGTGTTGTCCGTGATCGTGCAGAAGATCGGCCCCAGCGAGCCGACGATCCCAGCCTGCTCGCAATGGGAAATGTGGTTGTTGCGGACGATATGATGACCGATGTTCTCTTCGGACCACCCGTTCGCCAGCCCGCGTTTGATCGTCCCGACGTAGCCCTCCGCGGATTGTGCCCGGTTGTCCCAGTCGTCGCCGTACTTGCCCAGTGAAACGCCCGTGCAGATCGAATAGCGGATCGTGTTGTTCTCGATGATCCAGCCCTTGGACCAGTGCGTGCCGATCAGACCGACCTGCTCCGCGGTGGGCGGCGCCCAGTTCGGGGCGGCGTGCTCCAATGTGAAGCCACGCACGGTGATGAAGTTCACGCCGGTCTTCTCCGGGTAGAAGACCGTCTCGCGGACGTTGATCTCGACATTGCCCTGGTTCGGATCAACGCCTTTGAATTGCGCCCAGATCGTGGTGGTATCGTCGTCCACGTCGATCGTCGAGGCACCGTTGCGGCCTGGCCGGAACACCAGGCAGATCGTCTTCTTTCCCTCCGTCGGCTGGATCTTCGCCGTGAACGTTTTCCAGTTCTGCTGGTTGCCGGTGTCCGCGACGGTGCAGGCACCCAACAGAACGCCGTCAGGTTTGTCGAGACGGACTTCGATCACTCCACCGCCAGATCGGGAAGAGGCCCGGAATTCAATCTGCTCGCTGCCCGCTCCGCAGTCGACATTGTCATACCGTGCCCAGTCACTGTCGTCGATCCCCCCGATGCTCTGGCCGCCCTCTCGGCAGGCCATGGTCTCGATCCCCCGCTGGGCGCTGAAGGCGTCGGCGTTGACCCGATCCGACGCCTTCTGCGGCTGGAACCAGGCGACATTCATCAGGTCGGATGCCGCCAGCGGCGCCGGCGTGTACCACAGCGGGCTGTCGCCGGCGGGTTGCAGCACCTCATCGAGACTGCCCGCCTCGGTCAGCCAATGACCGTCCAGGTACACCGCGCCCAGGTGATGAACGCGGCCCTTGGGACTGAACCAGTCGCCAGTGATCAACTCTTTGAACGGGTTGAACTTGCCGAAGAAGGAATCGGGGAGCGTCACCTTCCAGGTGTCATTGCCGACCCTTTCCCAGCCCGTCGCCACCTCGGAACCTCGGATGCAAACCGTTTCCCCCTTCGCAGCTCGGTAGACAATACGCTTCTCAGCCGATGCCCCGCCCCTGGGCGGATCGATCCGCTCCCGGTAGACGCCTTCGTGGACCGTGATCACATCACCGGGCTGCGCCACCGCCCCCGCAGCCGAGATCGTCGCAAACGGTTGCGATTGCGTGCCGGGATTGGTGTCGTTCCCATTCTTCGCGACATGGTATTCCGCGGCGTGGAGGGGCAACGGCGGACAAGCACACAGTCCCAGGATTAGAAAAAGGGGAACGCCGAGGGTGCGTACGACGGGCGACCGTTTCATCGTGAGATCCTTTCTCGTTGAATGCTCAGTCTGGCCTTTTCCAGATGTGCCATGAATGTCGGAAGTTGCGGAAACCTCCCAATGACGATTGCTGATTACGGTTGTCGAGTGTTGATGCTCCAGCGAGCCTACAAGGCATTACCAGGGAGTGAAGCGCAGGCCGAACAGAACCAGCGTCTGAACCCCAAGGAGAATGAGCCCGGGAACGATAAAGGGATCGAAGAAGTCGATCACCTCGGGGCGGGTTTCACGAATCTCCACCTTCTTCATCTGGTCGATGCGGTCGAAGACGACTTTGAGCGTCTGCGGGGTGAGTGCTTTGAAGGCCTGGCCGCCGGTTTCGTTGGCGATCGACTCCAGGTCGGGCGAAAAGCTCTGATCGTTCAGTGCAATGGCAAAGACAACGATGCGATGATTCTTGAGCTTCGCGATCACTTCGCGGACGTTGCCGTCGTGGAAATCGGCGCTCTCCCCGTCGGTAATGAGGATGATCATCCGATCGCCGTTGGCGTGCCCCGAGAGCGGAGTGATCGCGCCGTTGAGCGCTCGGGCGATGTAGGTGTATCCCCAGATTTCGTCCGGGAACATCTCGGGCCAGATGATGTCGCGGGCCATGCGAATCGCCCGCGTGTCCTGGGTGAGCGGAACCCAGTGAAGGTACTGGCGCGAGAAGATCGTCAGGCCGAAAGCGTCGCCCTCCCGGGCCGTGACAAAGCTGTCGATGGCGTCCAACGCGCCATGAAACCGCGTGTAGGGTTTATCTTCCTCCTGGGGGCCGTAGGTGTTGTAGACCATGCTGGTCGAGGCGTCGAGCACGATTTGAATATTGCTCAGTTCCCGTTGTGTCTTCGGCGGCGCAAAGGTGAGCGGCCGGGCCACGAAGACGATCGCCAACGCCAGGAGCACCGCCGGGAGGCTGTTGGCGACCAGCACAGGCACACCTACCAACCAACCGCGGCGCTGACGTACGTCGTCGAATGGCATCACCAACGGGCGACCGTGGCGGACCCATTCCCAGAACAGCAACGCCACCGGGATCACCAGCAGGACAATCAACTTGGGATAGGCAAAGGTCATCGTCAAACGATCAGGAACCGTTCTGCGTGTAGGAGTCAACGAAATCCGCGGCGCTGGCGGCGCCACGGGGGTTATGAAGCCAAGTCTGGAGGTTGCGATACAGCGGGCCGAGCCGCTCGTTGGCGGCGATGCGGCGGCACGAGGCCGCCATACGGCGGTCGGCCAGCCCGAGCGTGTCGCGCCAATGAACCAGGAGGAGCGATTCCAGTCGGGCCTTCTCCTCCGTACTGAGTTCCCGCTTGTTCACAATGGTGAGCAGACGCTCGATTTGCTCGGTGGTCGAGGGTGGCGGCGCTGCGACCGGCGTCGGGGCCGGTCGCCTGGGACGCCCAATGAAGATCAGGCCCAAGAGCCAGGCAATCCAGAACACGCCCAGTCCGGCAAGCGACTCGTAGTACCAGTGCCAGATGTGGACTCCGACGGTCTCGATCTCCTGGATGCGGCTCTCGATGTCCTTCGTCAAGCTTGTCAACCCGCGGACTTCGAACGGCGGCAGGTCGTCGATCGGCCCGCCGTCTGCCGACGTGAGATATTCCGTCAGATCGAAAGTGCCGGGCAGACTGACGACGTAACGGATGTCGTAGATTCTCAGTTCGCCCTTCTGTTGTTCGTTCGCAATACGCAGATTGACGGAAGCGCCAGGGCGGTACGGGCGGGCTCGGAGTCTCGGACCGGCATAGCGAACGATGACCGCTTGCTCGACCCCCAGCGCCACATCGGTGTCGCTTCGCGCAGCCTCGGGCTCCCGGCGAGAAAACAGAAGGGTGCAGGTGACAGCAGCCACGGCGCATACGACGAGGCAGGCAATCACCAGCGTGATCGTCCGATGCCGTTTCGGTGTGACGTGAGGCTGTGTGGTTTCCGTCATCGTACGTTATCGTCCGCCAGTTTGGCCGCCACGGGCGCGGAGGAAGGCACGCAGGGGCGCCTGGATCGGTTGATCGGTTTCGAGCAAAAGGTATTCAATTCCGTGTCGTGTGAGCCGGGTCTTGACGTCGCGGCCGATCATCCAGCGGCGCAGCCCGGTGGCGAAAAAGGGCCGACCGGTTTCCGCCTCGCGACCTCGAAAGAGCCCCGCTCCTCGCACCCCCTTTTCGGCCGGATCGCGAAAATGGAGCACGATGCAGACGTGATCCTGGGCGACCAGGCGGAGGGCCGCGACGGCGTCCGGATCGTGCAAATCGCTGAGAACAACCAGCGCGCTGCGCCGCTTGAGCGAAACCAGCAACTCGCGAATGCGTTGCCCAAGCAACGTCCCTTCCAGGAACCCGTGCCGGCGCAAGCGATGCGCCCAGTGCATGACGTCGTTTCGAGCGAGCGCGGGGGCGACTCGCATTTGCCGTTCGCCGCAAGCGATCAAGCCAACGGGCGTCAGCCGCGACTGTGCGGCCAGGGCCAGTCCGGCGGCGATTCGCACGGCCCAGCCATACTTGCTGAGGTGCTGCGAGCTGACACACATCGACGCCGACGTGTCGAGCAACAAGTAGAGCGGAATCTGCCGCGGCTCCTGGTATTCCTTGACGAAGAACTTGCCGGTGCGCGCCGACACTCGCCAGTCAATCAGCTTGACGCTGTCCCCCGGCAGGTATTGCCGAGACTGCGAATACTCCAACCCCGATCCGTGATAGATCGAGTCGTCCGGCCCGAAGGCCAGGCTGTTGGCCAGTTGCGTCACGGCCAGATCGAACTGGCGCGAGTCCACTGGGTCGTATTGAAGTTGGACGGTTCGACGCATGGAATACGTGCAAAGGCTAGGGGCTAGGACAGATCGGAGAGAATGGACTCGAGGATTTCGCGGCCGGTGTGACCCTCGGCAACCGCCTCGTAGGTGAGGCGAATGCGGTGAAGCATCACGTCTTCGGCCAGTTCGAAGAGGTCCTCGGGCACCACGTAGTCGCGCCCGTGAATGAACGCTCTGGCGCGGGCCGCCGTGGCCAACGCCAGGCACGCGCGAGGGCTGCAACCGAAATCGAGCAATCTTGACTGCCGGGTGCGACGGACCAACTCGACCGAATGCTTGACGAAGACTTCGCTGACTTGAACCTGCTGGACCGCCTCCATGGCGCGGACCAGATCGTCGATCGTGGCGCACGGCTCGGAGGCGATCATGTCGAAGGCCGTCTTGGGCACGGCGCCCCCGTCTTCCTTCTTCAGCCCCATCGCCAGGTGGCGGCGCAGGATGTCCTGTTCCTCTTCCGTCGTGGGATAATCGAGTCGGTGGTAGAGCATGAAGCGGTCGAGCTGGGCTTCCGGCAGCTCAAACGTTCCTGACTGCTCGACAGGATTCTGAGTCGCGATGACCAGGAACGGGACGGGCAGATTGAACGTCTCGCCGCCGATGGTCGCCTTGCGTTCCTGCATGGCTTCGAGCATGGCGCTCTGGGCCTTGGGGGCGGCGCGGTTGATCTCGTCGGCCAGCAGAAGGTTCGCGAACACTGGCCCCTTCTGCACGCGAAATTCGCCCGTCTTCTGGTCCAGAATCTCCGACCCGACAATATCGGACGGCAGCAAGTCGATGGTGAACTGGATGCGGGAAAAGTCGAGGTTGACCGCCTTGGCCACCGCATTGACCAACAGGGTCTTGGCCAGCCCCGGCACGCCCTGAAGCATCAAGTGGCCGCCGGTGAACAAGGCGATGAGGATGCGCTCGACGACCGCGTCCTGCCCGACGACAACATCAGCGACGCGACGCCGAACCTCCTCGCAGAAACGGTTCGCACCGTCAAACACATCGGCTCGTTCGGTATCGGAGTGTGAATTCTCAGTTGTAGACATCGGATTGGTCTTGGGCTCTTGTGTCAAAGCGTTGAATGTCATCGAGCGACGCGAAGCCACTTGCGGGCGACGTCGCGAAGTTCGGCCTCGGTCAGTTCGGGCGTGCCGTTGTTGCCGAAGCAGGCCCTTTGAATCCTCTCGGCGTCTTCGAGCATGGCGGTGCGTTTGGCCGACGACATGCGAACAAGCTGGCTGCCGTCCAAGGCTCGCAGCAGTTGGACGACGACAAAGGGATCGATCTCGGCCGGCATCTGAAAGACGTCGCGGGCCCGGAGCGGACGCTCACGCGAGCCTGCCGTGCGGATCAGGATGAACAGGAGAACAAGTATAAGCAACACGCCGGCGGAGCCCGCCGCGACGTAGAGCAATTGGCGGTCGTCGCCGCCGAGCAGGTCGCTGGCAGCCACAACCGTCTCTCCTTCGCCCACAGTCGTTCGGGGCTCCTCGAGATCAACCAGGTCCATGCCGACGTAAGCCTCGTAGGCGGCCGCCGCCTCGCCCTTCGGTTGCGGCAGCTCGATCTCGACCTGCCGTGGGGGCTCCAGCAGGGCGCTGGCGTCCAGGGCGACCGTCCACTGACGTTCCGAGACTGCGTGGACCGTATCGCCCCAACTGTTGACCTGGCGGAGTACGACTCCCTCTCGCGGATCGATCCGCAGAATGGGAAGTGTCTGCGGAAGCGTTTTGAGCTGGAGCAACTCATCCAATTCCGGCACGAGGCCTCGGGCCGACGCCTTGATTTCGAGCTGAATTTCTTCAGTCGTTGCCACAGTGCGAGGGTCGAGCAGTAGCGAAAGGTCGACCTGGCTGAAGGGCCGCGGAGGCGTGGGCTGATCGGTAATTCGGATCATCGTTTCGGCCGATTGCGTGATGATCTTCACCGGACCGGTCAGGTCGAGGAATTCGAGCGTCATCTGAATCGACGGGATCTTGTCAACGCTGGCGTCCTTGGCCTTCACGTGGATGTAGGCAAGGACCGTCTCCTCCCAGCCGGGTTGGTCCGTCGGACGTGGCTGGACGTCTTTCGGGCTGAAGGCGATGGCTTTCACGTCGAAGAAGAGTTCCAACGCCTCGCGGATGTTCATCTCAAGCTGGTCGCGACGGCCCTGCAACTCGCCGACACGATAGGTGGGCACGAGGTTCTGCTCCATCGCCCTGCGCTGTGGCGAGTGGAGCGGCGGCAGGTCGTTGACCAGGTACTTGCCGAAATCGGCCATGCGACCGAGCGCTTCGGTGTGATCGACACTCAGAATGATGCCAAACTCGTGGTCGCGGTAGATCGTATTGGGACCGTCGACACGCGTGGTCAATCGGGTCTCCTCCAGCAGCTCGTCGTAGTAGGCCACCTTCTCTCCAGTCTGAAACGCGAAGGGGCTTTCCTTGGTCACGACCAGCGAGCCGGTCAGGTACTTGTACTTGAGTTCTTCGTGCAGCGGGTCTTCGGTGTCTTCGACGCGAGTTTGAATGTGCTTGGCGAATTGGTTGACATGGGCCTGGGCCAGATCGCCCGGCAAACTGCGGATTGCTTCGCGCAAGGCGTTCAGCGCCCGCCGGTCCATGGGCTTGGCCAGATTGAGCCGCCCGTCTGAGTTGATTCCCAGAATGCTGTGAAACCAGGCGAGGTAGACGTCGATGGAATGCTGATTCGAACGGAGCTTCTCAACCTGCCCGGCGTACGCTTTGGCCGCCCGGGTGAAATAGGCTTCGGATGCGTTGTTCTTCTCGCGAAAAGCGGCCAGGCGATCGGCGCTAGCGTCACCGACAAGTTGCTGATAATACTCGAAGTCTCCCCAATCGCTCATCAGCGAGCCGGCGAGTGTCAGGATGTGCCAATTCTCCGGGTCGGTCTTGGCCCGCTCGTCGATCATGGCGATCGCCGTCTCGTAGCCGGTCCGAACCATTTCGAGGGTCTCCTGCTGCGTGCGGCGCGTGCCGACATCGAGTTGGACTTCCATGGTTCGCCAGCGAGACGACAGGCCCTCGGTCATCATGCGTATCATTTGGTAGAAGATGTCACCGTTCATCTTGTCGACCGGCCCAAAAACTCGCTCGATGTGCGTGCGGCGGTAGACTTCTGCGTTGCTGTAGCAGACGTCGAAAGCAGCCGCAAGCAGTTCGCCGTTGGCGGGCGAGATTCCGTGCTTGCGGAACAGATCCATCATTTTCGCCAGCCCGGCAATGTTCTTCTCCATCATGATCGGAGTGACCGCGATGCGGGCATCGTCGCCCAGGGCGTATTTCTTGCGAATCTCCTCGGGCACTTGCGGATCGTGGCGATAAGCCCAGGCCTTGAGATACTCTTCCGCCAGGGAGACGCCCGCGCCAGGGTTGCGGGCCGCAATCTCCAGAATCAGTTGCGCCGCGTCATCATAGCGGTCGCTGACCAGCACGGCCTTGGAGAGGCATACGTCGACCCGCTCGCGCATGCTGCCCGGCAGGGCGTCGGCCCAAGCGTCTTCGGGCGCCGAGCCCAGCAGTTCACCGGGAACGACGTGCGGACGTTCGCGCGTAACCTCGCGGTAGCTCGGATGATACGTGAATGTGTGCTCCGCCTCCTGAATCCACCAATCGGCCATGGCAACGGCCAGGCCGTTCCAGGGGGCGCGGGCCAGGTCAGCCTTCTCCGCCGCGCAGAGCAGCAGCACTTTCTGAGCCGCCAAGCGGTGGGAGCGTGCCGGAACGTCGCTGTCTGTAAGCCGACCTTGACTTCGCTTGCCCAGGGCGATCGCCAGCCGTATCACAGCGTCAGGGTCCTTCTGCATAAGTCCGCGAATCCACGGTTCGAACGACGCGGCCTCCGTCTTGCCGAGCAGTTGCGCCAGTTGGTCGGCCGCCTCTTGGCGTTTTCCATCGTCGTTGGCGGGATCGGTCACCATCGCCGCCTGTTGTTCCCACACTCGGCCAATCCGGGTCTGCTCGAACTCTTCGAGTTCCTCCTGCGAGGCCAGGAAGGAAAGGACCTCGTCGCGCACGGCAACATCCTCGATTTGCTCCGTCTCCGTTACGCTGGGCAGGTACTCCCGCGCCAGCGCGTCGAATTCAGCGTGCATCAGAATGCGACCGGTGATCAGGCGTTTCTCGCCGTCCTGCCCCAGTCGCCGCGACCCCTTCTTGAGAGCCTGCCGGAGAAAGTGCTCCTGCTCAGGGGCAACGGCGATGCGAAGCAGCAGCCCGAGCTTGCGTATGCGGTCGGAATTGAACTCGCCGGGACACGCGTCGGCCAGACCGACGAAATCGTCGAGCGTGAGCACAGGCACGTAGCGACCGGCCAGATCCTCGAGCATACGGCCGTAGACTCTCTCGGAGAATTCGAGGGGCAGGCGCTGGAGCGTTTGGCGGACTTCGTCCCAATCGCCGTCGTAGAACGCCTGGAGATACTGGTCGACCGGATTCATGGTCTCCGGATCCATTTGGGAGTACCGCAGCACCCTGTCGTAGAGCGTCGACGGATGGCGGTAATAGCGCTCATATGTCAACCGCTTGTATTGCTTGAGCAACTCCTCCATTTCTTTCTTCGCCGCGTCGGCGTCCGCATCCTCTTGGGCCTTCGCCCGGTGACCTGGAAGCGTCAGCACTGCCAGCAAGACCGTGACAACGGCAATAAGAAGGCGTCTATTTCTGAAAGGGTTGGAAATCATGGAAGTCGTTCCATTTGTCAAATCGGTGCGAGGGCTAAACGGCCTTGCACGGTTCCGGAAATAGTAGCCATCACGCTCCGCCGTGATGAGCCCCTGCCTCCGTAAAGCAATCTCCCCGAATCGTGCAAGTCCATCTAGGAACCCTTCAGGTCGGACTCGATCAGTTCTTCCCGGCCGTCCGGCTCCTCTTCGGGATCGGGGGGCTGGTCGGTTTCCATCGTCATCAAGGCCGCGGCGCGCCCGCCTCCTCCGTCGGTTGGGGGCAGCGGCGGGGTCTGCATCCGAAGCACCGCCTCCAGGTTCTGCAGCGTAACGGTGTCGATTCCCTTGATGCCGCGGACCGACTGCATCGCCCCTTCGTTGACCGTGAAGACCAGATCGCTCGGGGGGATCGCCTCGGCCTCATCTGCCGTTTCGCCGGCGCCGTCAATCCCGCTTCCAACACCGGTAATCGCCGCGGTGTTCTGGCTCGCGTCGTCCGGAGCGGCTATCTGCGTCACAAGCGTCCCCATGGCAACGCCAACCAACAGCGAGACGGTGAGGGCAATCGTGATGACGGAGCGACTTTTCATGGAATTTGCGTTACAAACTGGCGTTGGTCTTATCTACAGCTTTTTGAAATTCTTCGCGGATGCGGTCTTCGTAGTCGTAGAACTCGTCCGAGTCCTCAAGCTCGGCCAGGTAGCGGAACAATTGCCGCGCCCGCTCGGCAAAGGGCCGCCATTGGTCTTCCGGCGCCCCGCTTGTCTTCAACACCCAGGTGGCGTAGTAGTGGGCCTTGCCGAGTTGCTCTCGGACGCCGCGTGTGAGCGGCGAGTTCTCGCCATAGACCATCGCCGTCTCTTGAAGCAGGCGGGTCAGGTCTTCGATCGCCGTCGACACATCGAGCATCTCCAGACGGGCCTCGCAGACCGCCAGCCGAATTTGGTAAAAGACGTTCGGGTCCTCATCCGGCGGAAGCATGGCCGTCAATTCATGGTAGCCCGCAATGATCTTCTCCCAGTCGGGCTCTTCCGCCTTCTCGAGTTCGTGAATCGCCCCGAGCCGATCGTACGCCTCCTCGCGGGCGATCTGCTTGGGACCCTCATTGAAGTGATAGGCCACGACCACCACCGGAAACAGCATCCAAAGCAGAATCAGCGTCTTGCGTTTCATCCGGCGGCCCTGCCTCGCGAGACGGGCCGATTGACGCGTACCGTCTTCCAGTCGCTACCAAAGTACTCCAGCGCGATTGGGATCAGCGCATGAACGATTGCTCCCGCAGCAAACAGGAAAACGGCAACATCGACGAGAGTGTACGAGGCCTTCTTGGCCCCGTTGCCCCGCGCCAGTTCCCCGAGGGCAACCGTGGTCACTTGCTTCTCGTTTGCGTCGATGTACGTGCCCCGGAGACGACCGGCCAGCGAGCCGAGCAGGGCTGCGTCCTGTCGCGACATGTGGTCGTCGATGAACGTCCCCTGGTCGGGATTGCCGACACCGATCACATAGACGTCGCGGACAGAATCGGGTGGCTTGGGAATCGTGCCCAGATCGATCGCGTCACCGTCGGTCAGCAGGAATACCGTTGTGCTGTCGTCGGGATAGTCCGCCAGTTGGTCAAGCGTTTTGCGGACCCCCGAACCCAGGTCGGTCTTTCCGGGGGTCATCACGTACCATATCGGCAGTCCGTCGAAAACGTTGCGGACCAGTTCCGCGTCGG
Organism: Thermoguttaceae bacterium; assembly: GCA_963674575.2. Lineage (GTDB taxonomy): Bacteria > Planctomycetota > Planctomycetia > Pirellulales > Thermoguttaceae > JAAYAY01. The sequence continues at coordinate 823,734 of CAXXQT010000002.1, read as the reverse complement.
TCGTATCGACGACCACGGGGAACGAGTCCGTGTAGAAACAGATCACCGAATAGACAACGTCGCCGTCCAACCGTCGGAGGATCCCGTCGACAACTTCGAAGGCTCGCTTGTTCCGCGTCACTTCGCCTTTGGGGCCTGCATCTTCCAGCAGCATACTCGGCGAGAGGTCGGCGACGAACGCGACGTGGCGATGCGACTCGCGGCGGTCGTCGGGCGATTCACTCCGATCAAATACGCCGCCGACTTCGAACATCAGCGTGGCGAGCGCCCAGGCCATCGCGGCCATGGCCAGCGCCTTCGCAACCGGGACCGCACGAACCCAGCGGCGCGGAGCCCCAGTTGGCCCCACGGCCAATCGGGCCACTGCCCGGCAACGCCGCTCGTGCAGCTTCTCTGCTCCCAACACGAGCAGCAGCGTGCCCAGGGCGGCAGCGATCGGAATCTGATATTCAACCGGAACTTGCATGCAGGCTGATGGAGGGAGGGATTCGGGGCAGGATACGACCCTCTATTGTGGTTGCACGTCCCGCCGATGTCAAAACAGTGCATGGTCCCCGACGCGAGTCTATCTCTATCGTTGCGCCATCGCCTCGATCGCTTCCTGTTCTTGCACATCCAGTTGCTCAAATAGCCGTTTCTGACGCATGTCGAAGGAACGGCGGGGACGATTGTCCGGCGTGGTGCGCTGGGCGCCGTTGTGGAAGCACCAGCCTGCGGCGCCGCCGGCGATCGCGCCTCGCAGGTCGGTGAGAAAATCATCGGCGGACGGCTCCCAACGACCGTAGCCCCGGCGAAACGGCTCTTGATGATGCACCGGCGCAGGATGTCCGATCTTCTGAGTCAACGCCACGAATTCCCGGGTCCGTGCCTCCGTTTGCGCCGGCGACTGCGGATTGCGGGGCCGGTGAGGACTAAGGAAATCCAACCCGATCGTCAGCAACGATTCGCGAACATCTTCCTCGCTGAGGTCGTGTCCGCCGAAGGATGCCGTCACCAGACGCGACGGATCCAGTCGTCGCACAAGCTCGCGCAAGTTCTTCAACTCCGCCGCAGACACGTAGCGTTTGTCGCGTACGTCTCGCTCGTTGGCCAAATCCAGATACCAATTGCGATGCGTCTTCAGTGCCTGCACAATTGCCTCGACGGCGCGTTCGTGGGCAGCCAACGTGGCAAGGCGTTCGGCGCTTCGGGCAAGCGTCACGTCCACAACAAGTCCGCGCCGGTCGCACTCGGCCACCAGCCACTTCAGCCGTTTCAGAAACAGCTCTCGCGGCTCACCGTCACCATCAACGGCCGAGACATCATGGTCGAACACGTCCCAAGTGGCCCACACTCGCAGCCAGTTGAAGCCGTACCGCTCCATATCGTCCAAGTCGCGACAAATCGAATGCTCCGACGCCCCCAGCGCGCCGTAGTAGCTGATGCCGAGCAAAAAGGTCGGCTTGCCGTTCAGCGTAAACTGCGTGCCCTCCACCCCCAGAACCGTGGGCTTAGCGCCACGCGGCGAATCCGTAGCGGCTTGTGCAGTTATGCAAGAAATGAGAACTGCCAGAGCAATCGTCGGCGGCAGCACTCTGCAACGCGTGTGGTCGGCGGCGTCATTCCTGTGAGCCATCTGTTGTCTCCTCGGTGTCTATTGAGGTCTGCATTGCCGAATAGCGTTGTCCCTTCAATCGAACATCCCCGGATTATCGGTGATGGCGATCAGGTCGACGTAGATGGAATCTCGCGGGGCGAGTTTCAGCACGTGCTGCCCGGCGCTCAGTTCAAAAGCCTGCAGACGGGTCAAACGCTGCTTCCGGTTGTGCCCCGCCAGCGACCAGTTCCACGACGTGCCAGTCAAGAGACACGCCTCGTCCAGCCGTCCGTCGTCCATCGCGAAACGGACGGTATCGTGAGCGGCGACCGGCTCATCCGACCGAATCCGCATGAGGACGAAGTACTTCCCGGCCTTGGGCACGGAGAACCGGTACTCGGCGGTGCCTTTTGAAGACTCGCGAGAGAGATGGAAGCACGCTTCACCGGAAGCCCGAGGATCTTCGACTCTCCCCCGGGCATCTGCGTCCAACACGCCTTCCGCTTCAAGGTACTCGACGAAGACGCCCTCACGCGCGGGCTTGACGACGGGCGCCGCGTCGGCCTTCGCATACACCATCACCGGTCGGGAATATCCGTCGGCCAGTCGGATCAGGAAGACGCCGCGAAAAGTGGATCGATCTCGCATCCGTTCGGGGATGAGCGTCACCGTGAACTTCGTCTTCCCTCCCGATTCCAGCGTACCGCTTTGGGGCGAGACGCGAAACCAGTCAAACACGTCGTTCTGGGCGACAACGTACTCGCTTGAGAATCCGTCACCGGTGACTGCAGCCGTGACCTCACGACTGCCCCCGGCCGTGCTGTCTGCCGCGGAGAACATCAACTGGTAGCGATCGAGGAACACGGGAATGGGGCGGACGGGAAGGACCAGGCCGGAGCCGAAGGAGAGCGCCCCCATGTCCAGGCGCGAGCCTTCCGCTACAGCGAAGTTCGCGATTGCTGTGCCCCGCCCGATGGCGGGGGACGACTCCTTGAGCTCAAACAGACCGCTTTCTGCCTCAACGAACCCCGGTTTGGCGACGATGCCATGTTCCTCGTCGCCTTCTTCGCCCGTTGAAAGCAGGTTGTAGTCACACTCGGACTGCGGACTTCGGGAACGGCCGCTGATGGCGGACCTGCCGGCAAAGATGTTGTTCTTGGCGACGATCCGCAGATTGTTGGGCAGCGAAAGATCGCTGGAATCCCCGTAGCAGGTATTGTTGAAGATGAAGGAGACGGCGCTCTGGCCGTTGGCGTACGACGAAGTCTTGATGGTCTGGCCGCCAACGCCGTTCTCGTCCCCCATGTTGACGAGCAGATTGCGGAACACGTAGGACGGGCTGGACATGCATCCTTGAATGCTGACGCCGCAGAGGCAACCTTCGAATTTGTTGAGGAAGACCCTGACGTTCGTCTGCCCACCGTCGATTTCGATGGCGTCGTCGTTGGCAAAGCACATCAGATTGCCGTAGATGTCGGCATCACGGTTGAAGCCACCGTCCACGTGGAAGTTGCCGGCTCCTTCGATGGAATCGTTCCAGCGATGGCGGTCGCTGCCAATGAAGTCGTTGTATCGAATCACGGTTGAATTCGGCTTGTCGATGCCAACGGCCTGCGGGCCGGCCGGATGCGAATAGTACCACGGATTCGCCTTGTTGACCGGATCGTGGATGTAACAGCGTTCCACGACCGTGCCCGTGCTCTTTCGCACCAGGATTGCCGAATCCCAGTTGATGGCCGAGCCGCTTTCCGTGTAGTACTTGCCGTCCCGATCGAAACGTTGTGTGCCGATTCTTCCCCAGCCCGCAATGTCGCAGTTGACGACGCGAACGTGGTCGCACTTCTCGATCGTGAGGGCCTCTTTCAAACCGCCTCGGAGCGTGAGCCCCTCCAGAATGACATACTTCGCTCGATACAATTCCAGCAGCGGCCCAGTGCGATCGTTCCGCAGCACGGATCCTTTCCTGGCCGTGTACTTGATCCAGCCGTCGGGCGAACCTCCATCCCGGATCGTAACGTGTCCTGGAAACGTGGCCTCATCGAGGACAATCGTCCTGGCAACGGGGACGTCGCTTTGCCAGGTTGTGAACTCCTGTTGGGCCAGGATCTTGCCGCTGGCCCCGGTGATCCGGATCTGGCAGGTCGTGTCTTCCTTCAGGCCGACGATGCTGCCGCGGAACATGTTGTCCTCGGCGAAATAGGGCGGCGTCAGCCCTTCCCGCCACTTCCCTCCCGTCTCGCGGTAGGTCACGGTCAACGCGCCTGGCTGAGGGCTCGGCAGGTAATAGGAGCAGGCGTTGAAGAGCGGCACGACTTCGAAGGTGTGGACGGTCAATCGAACGTTGCCGGCGGTTTCCCTCGCTTTGATGAGCGATAGTTCTTCCTCCGACAACGTCGCGGCAAACTTGACGTACTCATACGTGATCTCTTCCTCATTGCCGTTCGCATACGGGCACGTTTCCACCTCGCCCACTCCCTTCCAGCCAAACTTGCTCCGCATGTCGACCGCGTAAAGGCCGGGCTGGTTGATGTTGATGGCCACCCTTTTGTCGTAGGGCTTCTTGCGAATGAGCTTGACCGTGCCGGAATCCGACACGTCGGCCACCTTGACGAGAAAGAAGGGGGTCTCTTCGAAATCGACCCGGAACGTCTTGCTGGCGGTGATCCAGTCCGGGTCGCTGCGCCCGTCCACCAGACGCATCTTCCCCGGTTCGATCGAAAACTCACCTGGTGTGGAAGAAGACAGCCGCCAGTCACCCCCGGAGAAATCATCGACGACTTGGGCCTGAGCAAACGACGTGGCGAGAGCCAAGACCACGAGTATTGACAAGAGAGGTTGTCTCATGATTACCTCGAAACAGCGGAAAGGCGATGACATCTTCGGTCAGCGTATCCCATCGCACACGCGGCCGCAAGCTGGCACCGACTTCCCGGGAGACAGGAGCGCGGCGTTGGGAGATTGAGCGTCGACATAATACGTTTCTAACGAAGCGGACGGCGTGGTCGCGGCAAGATCTGCGAACAACCCGGAAGGAAGTAAATACCGATTTGGCTTGCCATGCACTCACTTAAGGGGCGGCCGATGAATAACTCTCGCCTTGGCATAGTAGCCATCACGCTCCGTCGTGATGTTGCCCAGGAAAAACCGGAAAGCTATTGGTCGGCCGGCCCTAAATCCCTCGATCGCTTTCCTCGCGTTCTCCGGCTTGGTACACTCACGGGCGCCCGCCTCCCCTTCCCGCCGAGTGAGTATCATGCCGAAGAAGACAAGCAAGAAGCGAAAGTCTTCGACACCCACCGCCTCCCGCACGAGACTCCCCAGAGATTTGGAGGACCGACTGCGGATTGTCTGGCGACGACTCGGCCCCTTCATCGACTGGTGCGACAGCTACGAAGCCTGGAAAAAGCGGTTCTGCTCAGAGGTCAGACCGTATCGGGAGACGTTCTACTGGGAAGGCGTTGCCGATATCGTCTCGGACTACATGCTGGATCACCCAACGGAATCCCCCGAAGACGTCGTCGTCGATTGTCTCGTCGCCACGCAGCAATCCCCATCTCCCACGGACCCTGGAAGACTGATCACTTTGCGTGAGATGTGGAACGAGGTTCTGTGTTCTTCGAAGGATGAGACCGAGGCCTTCATCCAATCGGACTTGGAATTGGCCAGCCAGGAAGGGACCTACGAGGTCGTCGCCGCCCTGTACGAAGCTGACGAGCGAAAGTGGTAAAGGGTGATCTCGAAGACTTGCGGGGCGGTACTCGGCTGTCGCCCGAGCCTGGCTCAATTCGTCGACCCCCGGCCCCCTTGCCTCTCCCCCTCCCAACGGGTGGACGCCGGGCTGGATACGATGTCATGAGTTTCGGGAAAATCCGTATCCTGTTGAAGTCCGTGAAACAATCTGCCCCGGTCAGTCGTCATACCCGCAGATGAGCAGCGAAGCCACTGCCTAGGTCGATCTCCACGAGGTCCCCGGACGCGTGGAACTGGTCGATCAGAGCCACGTGAAGTACTTCCTCGATCTGGCGCCGGGTGAGAAGCGGCGTGTCCATTACACCGTCACCTACAAACGCCGCAAGGTGGGGCCCGAACTGAACACCGAAAAGAGGCGAGAGCCGCTCTAGCATGGAGGAGGTTGCCGATGACGCATCCGAAACTGTGGAGCCTGCTGCTGATACTGACCTTCGCCACGGAGTGTCTTGCCGACGTCGACCTGGTGACGGTCCCGCGACGGGAAGCCACGCAACTGACAATCTACAACTCCGATGACATCACCATGGTCCGCGAGCACCGACTGCTGACCGTCAAGCAAGGGATCAACCGCATTCAGTTCTCTTGGGCCAACACGCTCATCGACCCCACCAGCATCGATTTCCGCCTCCTCGACCACCAGGACGAAGTCGATCTGGTCGACACGACCTTTCCTGCCGGGCGCAACGACGCTCTTCAATGGAACATCCAAAGCCGGATCGCGGGCAAAGTTCCCGTCGAGATCCGCTACTTCACCAGCGGCATTACCTGGGCCGCAACGTACGTCGGCATCGCCAACGCCGATGAAACGAAACTGGACCTGACGGGCTACGTTCGCGTCGAAAACAACTCGGGCGAACTCTACGACAACGCCCAGACGCGGCTTGTGGTCGGCACGATCAACCTCGTCGAGAAGATCGCCGACCTGGCGAACCGTCCGCCGCCCGGGACCCCGTACCCCAAGGCCGCGGCCCCAGCCAAGCCGGCGATGCGACGAGCGCTGGCCGCCAAGACGGAGGACTTCTACCGGGACGCCCGGGACGGGAAGCTGAAGAAGGGCCTGGCGGTCGACAAGGCCAAGGACGTTCAGAAGGCAGGGCTCTCCGAGTATTTCCTGTTCACGATCGAAGGCCGGGAGGAAATCAAGACCCGGGAACCCAAGCGATTGGTCTGCCTGGAGGTGGGCAATGTGCCGCTCGAATGCCTTTACAAATTGACCGACCGAGATGGCGGCACGCAGTTTGTCAAATACTATCGCTTCAAGAATCTCAAGCTCACCGGCGACGACGGTACCGAGAAGAAACTCCCTGACATGGAGAATCTGGGCGTCTCTCCTCTTCCCAACGGATCCATCCGCCTCTTTTCGGAATACGCGAACAAGGACCTGGCCTACGTGGGCGGCGCCGACGTCAAATACGTGCCGATCGGCGATCGCGTGGAAGTGAATGTGGGCGTCGAAAAAGACATCACCATCACCCGGCGTCTGAAGGACCAAAAAATCACCAACGTGGCCTCGCGTCAGTACGAACGCCGTCTCGACGACGAATTCGTCTGGCAGTATGACCTGATCGACTACGACGAGACATTCGTTTACGAGGAGGAAATCGTTTCGGGCAGGCCCGTTCCGGTCAAAGTGGAACTGGAGCGGCAGTTCGGCGACAACGTCGTTCTATGGTCTGACGAGAATCCTCCTGCCGACTGGACTTCCAATGCGGCCGGCGCCTACGCCGACCTGCACCAGTTGCCCGGACGGGTAGAACGGGTCGACCAGAAGCACGTCAAGTACTTCCTCGATCTCGAACCCGGAATGAAGAAAACGATCCACTACACGGTCACCCATAAACGGCGCAAGGTGGGCCCGGAACTGAACACAAACAAGATCCGCCGGCCCCTTTAGAGATTCCATAGAGAGGACCCCGTCCATGCGAATGCCAAGCAACCTCCTGTCCCTGCTGCTACTGTCGGGCATGGCAGCCCAATGCGCAGCGGATGTCGACCTCGTGACGATTCCCCGCCGGGAAGGCACGCAGTTGACCATCTACAACTCGGAAGATATTACGATGGTCCGCGAGCATCGCCTCCTGACCGTCAAAAAGGGAATCAACCGAATCCAGTTCACCTGGGCGAACACGCTCATCGACCCGACAAGCATCGATTTCCGAATCCTCGACCACCAGGACGAGGTCGACCTCATCGACACGACCTTCCCCGCCGGACGGAACGACGCCCTCCAATGGAACATCCACAGCAAGATGGCGGGCAAAGTCCCGGTCGAGATCCGGTATTTCACCAGCGGGATCACCTGGGACGCCACCTACGAGGGGATCGCCAATCAGGACGAAACCCGGTTGCATCTCACTGGCTATGTCCGCGTAGAAAACAACTCGGGCGAACTCTACGACAATTCACAGACACGGCTGGTCGTAGGGACGATCAACCTCGTCGAACGAATTGCCGACCTCGCCCAGCGTCCCGCGCCGAGCGGCCAACCGGCGCCGCCCACCGAGACACCGGCCAAGATGCCTGCCCTCGGGGGAGCCTTCGTGGACGCGATCGTCCGGGCCGAATCCAAATCGGAAGCCGCCAAGGAAGTGATCAAACAGGGGCTCTCCGAGTACTTCCTGTTCACCATCGACGGCCGCGAAGACATCCAGGACAAGCAGCCAAAACGCCTGGTTTGCCTCGACGTCGCCGACGTGCCGTTGGAGTGCCTCTACAAACTCACCGACCGCGACGGCGGGAAGGCGTTTACTAAGTACTACCGGTTCGAAAACAAGAGGCTTCTCGACGAACAGGGAAAGCAAAAGGACCTTCCTGGAATGGAGAATCTCGGTCTTTCCCCCTTGCCCGACGGCGCAGTGCGTCTCTTTTCGGAATACAAGAACCACGATCTGGCCTACGTGGGCGGGACCAACGTCAAGTACGTGCCCATCGGTGATCGCGTGGAAGTCAATGTGGGCCACGACAGCGATATCACCACTGCCCGGCGGTTGAAGGATCAAACGACCGCAAACGTCGTCGCCCGCCAATACAAGCGCCGCCTGGACAACGAATTCGTCTGGCTCTACGACCTGGTCGACTACGACGAGACCTTCGTCTACGAAGAGGAGATCGTTTCGGGTAAACCTGTCGAAATCAAAGTCGAAGTCGAGCGGCGCTTCGACGGCAACGTCGTTCTCTGGTCCGGCGACAATCCTCCGAACGACTGGAATTCCAATCAGGCCGGCGCCTATGTCGACCTGCACAACGTCCCCGGCCGCGTCGAACTCGTCGACCAGAATCATGTCAAGTACTTTCTCGATCTGAAACCTGGCCAGAAGACGCTCGTTACGTACAGCGTCACCTACAAGCGTCGGAAGGTCGGCCCCGAACTGAATACGGAGAAGAAACGCGAACGCCTGTAGTTCAAAGCGGCTTAGATCACAAAAGACAGTCTCTGTTTTCCAAGAGAGAAGATACGATGAAACGAACCATTCAGATTGCAATCATCGGCATTATGGCGGCTGCCTGGGCCGCTACCGCCGAAGCCCGAATCAAGCTCACGACCTTGCCGGAGCGTGAAAGCGTGCGAGTGGACATCCAGAACGGACGTTTCACGCTCGTGGAAGAGGAACGAACGGTCAACCTCCAGGCGGGACGCAACCAGGTCGATTTCTCCTGGGCGAACATCAACATCGACAAGGGCTCGATCGTCTTTCGCGTGATCGAGGCCGACGGCGAGGTGAACGTGCTCAATACGAATTACCCGCCAGGCGAAAACGCGCTCTACTGGTCCGTCTCCGCGGAGAAAGCCGGCCCCGCCGTCATCCGAATCTCCTATCTTATCGGCAATATGGCGGCCGAACCCAGCTATCAGGGCGTCGTTGAAAACGACGAGAAGTCGCTTCTCATGCAGGTGTACATGACGGTCACCAACACGTCGGGCGAGGGATTCGGAGAGTGCACCGTGCAACCGGGAGTCGGCAAGACGACGGTTCGCTACTTCAACAACGGCGAACGCAAACGGATGCTGGCCGCCAAGTTCGCCCAGGTGCCCATCAACAAGCGCTACGTTTTCGATCCGCAAATCGATCAGAAACGCACGCGCATGTACTATCGGCTGGTCAACGACAAGGACAACCAGATGGGCCAGTTCCCGTTGCCCCATGGCAAAATGCGTCTGTTCATCAAAGAGCCGGCTTCCGACGACGACGTGGTCCGCAGCCAGGCCTTCCTCGGCGAGGACTGGGCCGCCTACACGCCGCTCTTCGCTCCCATGGACCTCTACGTGGGCGTCGCTCAGGACGTCAAGGTCGAGCGTTTCACCATGCAGCCGGAGGGCGGCCCCAAAAAGGCCTTCGACGAGTTGACTTGCCCCCGGTTCACGTTGGATGGAAAGGAAGGCGTGACCCAACCGAAGTTCCGCGACCTCCGCACGCGATTCCGCTATCGGCTCCAGAATTTCAAAACAGAGAACGGCGATCCGATTACGGTCCCCCTGGTCATCAAGGAACACGTCGACGGCGAGTGGATTATCGAGAAGGTGGAACTCAAAGAACTCAACGGCGAGCGGAACGAGCAAACCGAAGAGACCATTCCTTACCAGGAGTTCTTCACGGAAAAGCGAATCGACGTGGACAACGTTGAATTCGCGGTGACATTGCCGCCGACCTCGGTCGACAAGAAGTACGACCTCTACGTTACCATCCTGCGTAAGAACCGACGCTACGAGTAGAACTCAGTGTGCGACATGCGAAGAAGTCCCACGCCGAAATGTGTCACCAGGGCCGCCCAATGTCAACACCACCCTCATGATCTGGAACTGGTCGCTTCCGCGCGCGGCTTTGGTCAACGTGGACTCTCTTCCTCCGCTTCATGCGTACAGCCCCCAATTCGGTCGGGACGCCGCGTCAAGAACACCTGCCAGGCATTCGGTCGCCTACGGGGGGGGCGGACCCCGGAGTCCGGCGGCTTGGACCAAACGGGGACGCCTTGGTTGTTCGGCGATGCCCCACCGGCTACGATTGACGGAATGCGAGTCTCGCACTATTGGCCTGACATGGCCGGAGCAATACCATGCGTCGATCTCTGGCAGTTGTTCTTGTACTGGTGATGGTCGCGGCTGTTCAAGCACGCGATGAAACGGAACCGCCCATCAGTGTCTTTGAAAGCAGCGTCGATCCGCTGCCCCAGGGCCGGATCGACGAACTCGTCCTCGGCCGGCTGGAGCAACTGGGGATTACGCCGGCTCGGGTCTGTTCCGACGGCGCCTTTGTGCGCCGGGTCTACCTCGACGCGATCGGCATGCTCCCAACGGCCGAAGAGGCGGCGCAATTCTCGGAGGACACCGATCCCGACAAACGCCGCAAGCTGATCGATCGCCTGTTGCAGCGGGAGGAGTTCGCCGATTACTGGGCCATGAAGTGGTGCGACCTGCTGCGGGTCAAGTCCGAGTTCCCCATCAAACTCTGGCCCAACGCGGTGCAGGCCTATTATCACTGGATTCGCACAAACATCCGGGAGAATATGCCGTACGATCAATTCGTTCGCGAGATGCTCACGCAGAGCGGCAGCAACTTCCGCGTCCCGCAAGTGAATTTCTACCGCGCCGTGCAAAGCCGCGAGCCGCAGGCCATCGCCCAGGCCGTGGCGCTCTCGTTTATGGGGGTGCGGCCTGAAACGTGGCCTCAGGAACGCTGGTCAGGCATGGCCGCCTTCTTCTCTCAGATTGAGTACAAGCCGACCGTCGAATGGAAGGAAGAGATCGTCCTCTTCGATCTCGAGAAGGCTCGCAGCCCCGCAGGTATGGAACCGCTGCGGGCAGCCGCATTTCCCGACGCGACCCCCGCCCGCCTTGCGCCGGGCAAGGATCCTCGCAGGGAGTTTGCCGAGTGGTTGGTCACCCCAGAGAATCCGTGGTTCACTCGGAATGTTGTCAACCGCGTCTGGTTCTGGCTGATGGGGCGGGGGATTGTCCACCCGGCGGACGACATTCGTCCTGACAATCCGCCCGTCAATCCCGAATTGTTGGCCTTCCTCGAAGAGGACCTGATCGCGGCTCACTACGACCTGAAGCATCTCTACCGACAGATCCTTAACTCGAAGACGTATCAGTTGTCGTGCGTCAGCAGGAGCGATGACCCGCGGGCGGAGGCAAATTTTGCGTACTGTCCGCTCCGCCGCTTGGAGGCGGAGGTGCTGATCGACGCCCTGTGCCAGATCACCGGCACGACCGAGCAGTATTCCAGCATCATTCCGGAGCCCTATACCTACATGCCCGAGAACCAGCGTGCCGTGGCCCTGGCCGACGCCAGCATCAGCAGCCCGTTCCTGGAGAAGTTCGGACGATCGTCACGTGACACAGGTCTAGCGTCGGACCGCAACAATCGCCCCACCGCGCCGCAGCGTCTCCACATGCTGAATTCCAGCCATGTCCGGCGAAAGATGGAAACCAGCCCCAAGCTGCGAGCCTTGTTGGGGTCCGACCCCAAGCGACCGGAGAACATCGTGCAAATCTACCTCACGGTCCTCTCGCGCATGCCGACAGAAGAGGAACTGCAAGCAGCAAAAGCACATGTGAAAGAGACGTGGGCCGACGGCGGACCGCGAGACCTTTTCTGGGCGCTCATCAACACTCCGGAGTTTTTCTTTCGACATTAAAAGAAGTGGGGCAAGCTTCCAGCTTGCCAATGTCCGTGTGGCCTAACCTCCCAGCTTGCCAGTGTCCGTGGCGTAAGCTTCCAGCTTGCGATCGTCGATCCCCGGTAAGCAGGAAGTCCGAACAAAACATCTGACAAGCTGGAAGGTGACCCCACGACCCTGTTGCAAACCGGGAGCATACCCCACGAGTTCACGGAGATCATCCCATGAGCATCGAACATGGTTGGCGGCCATCCCGTCGAGACGCGTTGAAATATGCCTTGGGCAGCGCAGGCGCGGCGTTCCTGGCCGGCCGTACCGGACGGGCAGCCGACACCAAGTCCGCCAAGGCCAAGTCGGTGATCCAGATCTGGCTGGCCGGTGGACCGTCGCACCTGGACTCCTTCGACCCCAAGCCGGAGGCGGGCAACGACTACTGCGGGCCGCTGAACAATCCCGTCGCCACCAACGTGGATGGAATCCGCATCGGCGAGCTGCTCCCGTTGCTGGCCAAGCAGGCCGACAAGTACTCGCTCATCCGCAGCATGACCCACGGCGACAACGGCCACGAGACGGCGGCCTACCTGACGCAGACTGGCCGGCGCCCCGGCGACCGACTGGTGTTCCCGTGCGCTGGGGCCGTGGTTTCGCTGTTCAAGGGCTACGAGGCCGGATACAAGGGATTGATTCCGCCTTACATCGTACTGACCCAGTCGCAGGGACGCTTTTCGGAAGCCGGCTTCCTGGGGGCACGCTACATGCCTTTCGCCACCGGCGGCGACCCGGCACAGCAGCGGTTCATGGTTGAAGGCGTCGTTTCCCCGGGACTCAGCGACCAGCAACAAGAGAAACGGCGCGTGTTGCTCCGCAAGCTTGATATCCTGGGCAGCGTCGTGACGAACAGCGATGCGCTCACGGCCTACTATCAAGCGGAAGACCAGGCGTACGACATGATCCTGGGCGATGGGGCCAAGGCGTTCGATCTCTCCCTGGAGCCCGACGAGGTGCGAAAGCGATACGACGTGAACTGGGGCACCTGGGTCTCCCGCACACGCTTCGGCCAGAGCTGCCTGGCGGCCCGACGCCTGGTCCAACGCGGTGTGCCCTACATCACCATCAACTTCGGCGGCTGGGATTCGCACACCGACAACTTCAAGGCCGTGCGCCAATTACTGCCGGACCTGGACACCGGGCTGGCGACTCTCCTCGCCGAGCTGTCGGAGCACGGCCTGCTGGACAGCACGATCGTGTGGTGTTGCGGTGAGTTCGGACGCACACCCAAGGTCGACTGGGGAGCGCCCTGGAACGGGGGTCGTGGCCATTACGGCAAGGTCTTCTCGGCCCTCGTGGCTGGGGGCGGATTCAAAGGAGGGCACGTCGTCGGCTCCTCGGATTCTAAAGGCGAAGAGGTCAAGGACCGCCCGGTCTACCCGTGCGACCTCCTTGGCAGTATCTACGAATTGATGGGAATCGATCCCGACGCCCAACTTCCCAATCCGTTGGGACTGCCCCTGACCGTGACGCCAACCGCCGCGGATGGCATCCCGATGGCAGGGCGGTTGAAGGAAATCATGGAACCACCTGAAAGGGTACAACCGTGTCTCGCTTTCTGACGGCTTGCACGCTGGCAATCGTTTTGGCGTCCTCCCTTCCTGCCCAGGCTCAGCAGTATCCGCGGATCAGCTACGTCTATCCCGCCGGCGGCCGGCAAGGCACGACCTTTCTGGTCACGGTCGGCGGACAGTTTCTGGGGTCCTGGAAGGGCGGCTATCACATCGACGTCCTTCAGGCACACTTTTCCGCGGACGGCATTGAAGCCGAGGTCGTCAAGGACGTCGAGCCCATGACGGAGCAAGCGGCCAACAAGTTGCGGAAGAAGGCACAGGATCTCTCGCGGAACAAGCCCGACGCCGAGGCCCGCAAGGAAATCGCTCGGATCAAGCGGCTGCTGACCCGTTACCAGAGCGAGCAAATCGTGAAGCAAAGGTATCCGGCGATCGGTGACACCGTGACGGTGCGCGTTACGCTGGCCGACGATGCGGCGCTAGGACCGCGGGAGATCCGCGTCGAAACGCCCAGGGGGATCTCCAACCCGCTCCGTTTCTTTGTGGGCCGGCTTCCCGAATTCCAAAAGCCCGAACCCGAGATCGTCGTGGACCAGCGTCCCTATCCTCCTGCTCCCACGACAGACATTACGCTGCCGGCGGTGGTGAACGGGCAGATCATCCCCCGCAGTCCGGAGATGCTTCGGCAGCGGCCCGACCGGTTCACTCCCGGCACTGCGGATCGCTACCGCTTCGAGGCCCGCAAAGGGCAGAAGTTGGTCATCACCGTAGCGGCTCGTCAACTCATTCCGTACCTGGCGGATGCGGTTCCCGGCTGGTTCCAAGCCACCTTGGCGTTGTACGACGCTAAGGGAAGACAGGTAGCTTACGACGACGACTACCGGTTCCACCCCGATCCCGTGCTGCTCTTCACCGTTCCGAAGGATGGACAGTACGTACTCGAGATCAAGGACGCGATCTACCGGGGCCGCCCCGACTTTGTCTATCGCATAACCCTGGGTGCACTACCCTTTATCACAAGCATCTTCCCACTGGGAGGGCCGGCTGGGTCGGCGACCACCGTCAAACTTTCCGGCTGGAACCTGCCGGCCGACACACTGACGGTCGACGCCCGGGACATGACGCCGGGGTCACATCCACTTTCGATGTGCGAAGGGGAAATTCCTTCCAACACGATGCCGTTCTCCGTGGACACTCTGCCTGAATGCCTCGAACAGGAACCCAACGATTCGACGCCAGCCGCTCAGACGGTCACCCTTCCCATCATCGTCAACGGGCGGATCGACCGCCCCGACGACTGGGACATGTTCCGATTTGAAGGCCGCGCCGGCCAGAACCTGATTGCCGAGGTCCGCGCCCGCCGGCTGGAGTCGCCGTTGGACAGTGTCTTGGAGGTCTTCGACGCCGCCGGTAATCGTCTGACCTTCAACGACGACCACGAAGACAAGTTCGACGCCCTCAGAACGCACCACGCCGATTCTCTGATCCACTTCACCCTCCCGGCCGACGGGATCTATTACGTGCACCTGGGCGACGCCCAATGCCACGGCGGCCCTGAGTACGCCTATCGCCTGCGGCTGAGCGAGCCGCGGCCCGATTTCGAGTTGCGGGTGGCGCCCTCGTGCATTCACGCAATCACCTGGCGACTCAACCCCCTCGCGGTGTACGTGCTTCGCAAGGACGGGTTCAACGGCAAGATCGCCCTGCGTTTCAAAGACGATCCCTTTGGGCTTGCACTCGGCGGAGCCATCGTGCAGGAAGGACAGGACCAGATCCGCCTGACGCTGGCCATTGCGCAGCTACTGTCGGCGGACCCGATCGCCCTGTGCCTGGAAGGCCGGGCAACGATCAACGGAAAGGAGGTCGTGCATCGGGCCGTCCCGGCCGAGGTGATGACCCAGGCGTTCTTCTACAAGCATGTGGTTCCTGCCAACGATCTGACTCTTGTCCCCGAGGACCGAGCCCGCTTTCGAAAGGAGGAGGCTCGCGCAGCCGAGGAGGGACGACCGCTGACAGCACGCCGCTCGTTCCAACCCGTGATGGAAATCCTGAACGCAGAACCGGTGAAGATTCCCGCCGGTGGGACTGTGGAAGTGCACGTTCGAATGGGCTCGCGCCGCAAGGGCCAGATTCAGGTCGACCTGAGCGAGCCACCGGAAGGAATCACGGTGGACAGCGCCTCATGGACCGAGCGGGATCTGACGCTCGTGCTGCGAGCAGACGCCGTCAAGGCGAACCCGAAGCTAAAAGGCAACCTGATGGCCAATGCCTTTCTGCAAACCACGGTTACCGAAAAGGACGGCAAGACCCGCGAGGTCCGGAATCTGATCGGCCCCCTGCCGGCCCTCTCGTTCGAGGTCGTCAAGCCGTAGCTTCGCGGGGGGACCAGCCGCAGCCCCATCAAGCGGACGCCTCACGGAACCACGAAAAGGGGGCTGTCACCCGGCGTATCGGCCGCGTTTTCTGCAACGCATTTCAATGCAGAGGCTTCTTGCTCTTCCACGTTGTCAGTTCCCATGCCCCCGGCTTGTCCATCACGTCGACAAGCGCCGACATCCCCGAATCCAGCGATTCATGCCATTGGATATCCAGGTCGCCCGCAACCTTGTCCAAAGCCGGAGTTTCCGCCGGCACAAGCCCGCTGGTGCTGGTGAAGAAAACAACTGGCGGGCTCGTCATCCACTCAACGAAGTGTTCTGCCACGCGGCGAGTCAGATCGGGGGTCGCGTGGAGGAACGGTCCATCGGTTACAAACACGATTTGGTACGGTTTTTTCTGTCGGCCCCAAAGGCGATCGAAGCCGCGTTGAAGAACGCCTGATAGGCGATGGCGCAAGAAGTCCACTTGTTCATCAAGAGCGACTCCGATATATGCTCCCAAATTGCCCACTTCTGACTGCATCAAGGGAATAGCATCGCCCGCGACGCTAATCCCCGCAACGTACCAACGAAGGTCCACGGTCTTGATCATCACGGTCAAGAGAACGGGGTCTTTCGACGTCATTTACACACCCTCGATCGTTCTTGCTCGAGCTTGTATCGACTTGTCCAGCCGTCGCAGCAACTGCTCAGCCGCATTGGTGAACGCAGCCGGCTCGATGTCCGCACGGTGGACATCCGCATCCTGCTTGCGCAGTTCATTCACCAGTTCTCGGCCTTGCGCCACATGTTCTCGCAGATCCGCCAGCAAGCGATTGCCTTCGAGGATCTCGTCATACCTGGCCGCCGCCTCGTGGAGCACCTCGATCAACTCGTCGGGATCCCACGGTTTCGTGATGTAGCGATAGAGCCCACCGTTGTTGATCGCTTCAACCACCGCCTTGATATCGGCGTAGCCCGTGAACACGATGCGGATTGCCTCAGGACACGTGTTCTTGACGTGGCACATCAACTGGACTCCCGTCATCTCGGGCATCCGCTGATCCGTCATGATCACATGAATCACGTGATGTTTGAGGATCTCCAACGCTTCGCGTCCGCTCTCTGCCGTGTGGAGTTCAAACTCCCGCCGCAACAATCCCTTGAGCGAATAAAGAATCTCCGGTTCATCATCCACCAGCAGGATCGGATGCTTGCCTGGTACGCTCATCGCTTCTGCCCCCCGTTCTCGGATAAAATCCAAATCCTGTATTCGCGAGGATTAGTGCTGCACAGTCTGTCTAAGCCGGTTCCGTCCCCTTCCTCTCTTCTGGGCGAACAGGCAACCTTACGCGGAACCTGCTACCGACTCCGACTTTGCTGTCCACTTCGATAACGCCACCATGGTCGCGGACAATGCCGTAACAAATGGCCAGTCCTAATCCTGTTCCCTGGCCGACCGGTTTGGTTGTAAAGAATGGCTCAAAGATCCGAGCCAGATGCGTGTCGTCGATACCCCCCCCCATCCTTCACCTCCACCAGGGCCTCGTCGTGATCGGTTGCCGTGCGCACCTCAATCGTCGCTCCTGGCTCGCTCGCTTGGATGGCATTCAACAACAGATTGTGGAAAACTTGATGGATTCTGGCGGGGCGGCAAATCACCGAAGGAACGTCGCCAAAATAAGTCTTCAGCAGAAGTTGTCTTGCTTCGATCTCGTGGCGCAGAATCTCCACGGTGGACTGCATTGCCTCGTTCAGATCCAATTCGTCCACGTCTGCTTTGTCCAGATGCGCAAAATCGCGCAGGTTGTTGACAATGTCGCGTACGCGACCGAGTCCTTCGAGCGAAGCTTCGAACAATCTGGGCACATTCTCCTGCACCCAAGTGAGATCGCATTCCTTCTCAAGCCGCGTCACTTCAGCAGCCAGACGTGGATTGTCGCGTTCCAACAATTCTGCCCGCGCCGATACGCCTGGAGGACCTCCATGACGGATTGCACATCACGGTTCAGCACGGCCAGGTTGTTCGTGACGTACGCCACGGGATTGTTGATTTCATGGGCCATGCCCGCCGCCAATTGGCCTAGGCTGGCAAGCTTCTCACTCTGCACGAGGGCTGCCTGAGTCTCGCGCAGTTGTCGATTCTGGTCGACGAGAGTACGCTCCAGATGAACAATCCGTTCACCCTCTCGCATTCGGACCCGTAGCTCATCCTGGTTGAATGGTTTGACCAAGAAGTCATCGGCGCCGGCGTCCATTGCCACCACCAAGTCTTCCTTTTCGGATTTCGCGGTAAGCAGAATGATATAGGCATACCCGGATGAGTCATACGAACGGATGCGGCGGATCAGTTCCAGCCCATCCATTTCCGGCATCAGCCAGTCGTTCACAACAAGGGCATAGTTGTCGCGCTGAAACAACTCCCAGGCTTGCAAGCCATCTTCAGCTTCAACAACTTCGTACTCCCACTTCTGCAGACACATCTGCAACATGCGCCGCATCACGAGGCTGTCGTCTGCAATCAGGACTCTCACGGCGACGTGTTCCGAGCGGGTCTAATGGAGTTGGTGAATCACAACGTGCTCGATGGGAGAGAGAATGTCGGTGACGTGCGTCATGGCTGTCGGCTTTCAAAAGACCGTGGCTGCCCGGAATTATACCAACCTGCCGATGTTGGCATACCACGCCCCCCCTGCTCTAGAGGGGCGAGGATTCAGCTGCGAAAACGCGGAAAGGGATCCGCGTTTTCGATACGATCCACCCTGCTCTTCCATGCATCGAATGCCAATCGAGCTTCCTCCCGTAACGCTTGACCTGTCCGGATAGACCGCATCTTCGTGGGCAGTCGGGTTGTATTCTCGGTGTTACGCGTGCTATCGTATCCTCGCGACTTTTCGTTGCGTGCAGTGGCGGCGGTCGCCCCACACGCTTTCAACGATTTGAACCGATTTCTGAGAGGGGGGGTGATGAGCGGCAGACAAATGCGATGGAAACTCGGGTCGTGCGTGATGATGGTGCTCGCCCTGCTGATGCTGAGTCCGGTTCTTGTGAGTATGACTCCATCCAACTTGCTCGGGCAACAGCCCGTTGCGATTGACGGCGAATCGGCTTGTAGCCTGGCCTTTGTGCCACGTGATGCATTGGCGTTCGTGGTTCTCAAGCCCGCCACCCTGCTCAAACGCCCCGTTCTGGTCCCCGTGGCCAACCGTCTTGCGGCAATGGCCGACGACCAGTTGAAATTATCCATCGCACCGGGGGAGGTGTCAGCCTTCTCGATGTTGCTTCTGGCAGGTGATCGGCGGGATGTGGGCGTTTGTTTTCGGTTGGAAGCGACGACTGCGGAGGCGGCTGGAAAGTTCGCGGCGTCGCTGGGCGAGGTCACGGATCAGAAGACATTTGGCACGCAGAACTACAGTCAATTGACTTCCGGGATGTGTGTGTTTTCGGCAGACGACCGAACCGTGATTTTCTCGCCCCAGGAAACCGTAATGCGGCGTTGCCTTGCCGCCGGCCCCACAGGCGCCACGACGACCAAATGGGCGCCGGCTTTTGAGACCGTGGCGAGCTGCGACGGAGCCGCCGTTCTGAACACCGCTATGTTGCGAGCCGGGATGAATATGCAGCCCGTGGCGCAGATACTCCAGGGGCTTAGCCTGGGGGATGCCCGATACGGCGGAACCCCGTACACAGCGATGCAAATCGCTCCCGTCTGGCAGAGGTCGGAATATGTCATTGCCGAGTTGAATGTGGAGAAAGACGTCCTTTTCCGCGTGGTAAGCCGATCGGCCACGGATGATGAGGCCAAACAGGTCCAGAGCGCCTTGCTCACGACGATTTCTGTGGCCAGGCTGGCCCTATCACAAGGGCGTCATGCGGCCGCGTCGAACGAGGGAAATGAGAGCGCCGAGTTGTTGAGCCAGATCGACCTGGTGGATGAAATCCTCGAAGGAGCCGTGATCGCTCGCCGTGAAACCCAGGTGGGAATGGTCGCCCAGATCAGCAACGCCGTGGCAGAACGAGCGGCCCAAATGCTGGTCCCCACAATTCAGGCCAGTCGCGAGGCAAGTTACCGCAGGACGAGCGTGAATAACTTGAAGCAGATCGCCTTGGCCTTCCACAACTACCACGATACCTACAAGACCTTCCCCGCGGCCGTACAAATCGGCCCCAAGGGCATTCCGCACAGTTGGAGAGTCACCATTCTGCCGTTCCTTGAGCAGATGCCGCTCTACGAGTCCTACCGGCAGGACGAACCGTGGGACAGCGAACACAACAAGACGGTACTCGCCCAAATGCCGAATGTGTACCGGTGCCCGGGCGATCAAGCCCGCTCAACAAACGCTTCTTACTTCGGGTTTGTCGGCGACAAAGCGCTCTTTCAGGAAGGCCGAGGTCCCCGAATCCGCGACATCCGTGACGGAACATCGAACACGCTTCTCGTGATCGAATCGAAACGAGAAGTGCCCTGGACCAAACCGGAGGACATTCCCTTTGACCCCGAGGCCCCAGCTCCACCGGTAGGCGGATGGTATGCCAAAGGGTTCAACGGCGCCATGTGCGACGGTAGTGTGCGGTTCTTCTCCGACGATCTGGATGAACGGACCTTCAAGAATCTGATCATGCGTGCGGACGGCAATCCGATCAATCTGCCGAGACGATAACTCAACCGGCCAGTTCACATTCCGGCAGGGACTCGCCGGAGAGTTGGGCCGTTCGTGAATGAGGAACGAAGCTTATGAACCGACTTCCAATAGCCTTGCTTGCCACCCTCCTGTTTGTTCCGCAGACTTCCTTGGTTGCTGCCGACGCGCCGCGTCTGCCCGCTCCCAACATCGTCCTCATGATGGGCGATGACCACGGTTGGGAGGAGACCGGCTACAATGGGCATCCTTATCTGCACACGCCGGTTCTTGACGAGATGGCAGCCGCCGGGCTTCGGTTCGACCGCTTCTACGCGGCGCACCCGTCCTGCTCCCCCACGCGAGGCAGCTTCCTCACGGGCCGCCATCCGAATCGCTACGGCACCTTCGCTCCGGGATGGTCGCTGCGTCCCGAAGAGATCACCATCGGCCACATTCTGCGTGAAGCCGGATACTACTGCGGCCACTTCGGCAAATGGCATGTCGGACCGGTGAAGGCCGCTTCCCCCACCAATCCGGGAGCCATGGGATTTCACGAATGGGTATCCCACGACAATTTCTTTGAGATGGACCCATCCTTGTCGCGCAACGGCGGCCCGCCCGAAATCTTCCGGGGCGAGGGCTCCGCGGTCATCGTCGAACAGACGTTGCGTTTCATCGAACATTCGCGGGAGAAGGGAAAACCGTTTTTCGCGGTCGTGTGGTTCGGTTCGCCTCACGAGCCCTACAGCGGCCTGCCCGAGGATCTCGCCCTTTACAAAGAACTACCGGCGAAATATGCCGACCGTACCGTCCGTCTCACATCGAACGAGACTGGCCGGCCAGTGCAACGCCCGCTCGGCGCGGTGTTGCAGGAACGGTACGCTGAAATCACCGCCATGGACCGCGCCATCGGCACGCTCCGCGACTACCTCGCCAGGGAAGGTCTGCGTGAGAACACCTTGGTCTTCTATTGCGGCGACAACGGCACCCCGCCGAGCGGCCTGCTGCGCTCGCCATATCGTGGCCTTAAGGGGCACGTTTATGAAGGAGGGATTCGCGTGCCGGGAGTCATCGAATGGCCCGCCCGCATTCCAGAACCGCGTGTGAGCGACGTCCCTGCCGTTACCAGCGATCTGTTGCCGACCCTTTGCTCCCTTGTCGGCCGGTCGCTTCCGGCCCGTCCCATCGACGGAGTCGACCTGTTGCCGCTGATCGACGGAAAGATGGACGCGCGTCCAAAACCGATCTTCGTCTGGAGCTACAACACACGTCGCTTCGCCCGCCTGGAACTCGATCCGTGGATCGAGCCTGAACGGCAGAAGGGAACCACCCCGCTGGTAAAGTTGATGGGCGGCATCCCGACCCGCAACTTTCGGAACCTCCGCCATCCGGAGATCGATGCCTCGGATTTCCTCGGTCCCCGGGCTGTCGTCGACAACCGGTTCAAGCTTGTGCTTCACGACCGCAAAGACGGCGAGCCCAAGGTGGAACTGTTTGATCTGCTCGACGATCCGGCGGAGACTCGTAACTTGAGCGAGGAACAGCCGGAAATCGCCCACAAGCTGAAGCAGCAGATGCGAGACTGGCAACAGTCGGTGTTGAAGAGTCTGCGAGGTGAGGACTATCACGATTCTGACACAACAGGCGCCGGACGCTAGCCGCGGTTGTCATGGGGCTGAAGGAGGATTTCCAACGATGAGATTAATCACCCTGACGCTCGTGTTCATCGCGCTGCCAGTCGCATGCCTGGCAAACCAGCCCGAGAATCTCATTGTCAACGGCGGCTTCGAGGCCGATGCCGACGGGGACGGCGCACCGGACGGCTGGGCATTCGCCTGGCAAAACACGCACAGCAACGATCGTGAGCGAGGGTTGAAGAAGGAAAAGCCGCAGGTCCGCTGGGACGATGCCGTCGTCCACTCGGGAGTGCGCAGCCTCTATATTTCCAATCAGCGAGCGGAAGACGACGGAGTCTGGACCCTGGCCGACATTCCCGTCGACGGAAGCGTCCAGTACTACAAGCTCCAGATCTGGATCAAAACGCGGGACATGAAAGGAACAGAGGCTCTGACCTCGGGCGTGTTCCTCGGCGACGGCGGTAAGTGGCTGGGCGCGAACTACAATGCGGTCGCCGTGAATATGGATCGAGACTGGACGCAGTACACTGGCTACTTCCAGCCGCCGAAAGGCACAACACGAATCCGCCTTCGCCTTTGGCTCAACATGCGTTACACGGGAACCGGCGCCGTCTGGTACGACGATATCAGTCTCATCCCCACAGACCGCATCGTGAAGCCGAGCCAGCGTTACGAAGATGATCGATTGCTTCCCGTCCTGACGGATCAGCAACGAGCCAAAGGCTACGTCTGCTACGGGCGCGATTATCTGCGGCTCATCTTTCCTACTTCCGTGCCCGACAAAGAAGAAATCGCCCCCAGTTTGTCCTGCTTTGCGACTCCTGGCGAAACAGAGCCGGTCTCGTTCGCGATTCGGACGTTGCGAGACGTGACGGGCCTCAAAGTGACTTGCTCGTCGCTTGAAAGCGACGCCGGCGCCACCATCGCACAAGAGCACGTCTTGATTCGTCCCGTGCGCTACGGCAAGAAAGAAGGACAATCGCGTTGGGGCCCATTCCATACCGATCCCATGGTCGTCCCGTTGTACCTGGCGTCGCATGAGCAAATCGACGTTGCCGGCGAGACCTCGCAGCAGTACTGGATCACCGTCTGCGTGCCGAAAGACACGCCGCCCGGGCGCTATCGAGCGGCGGTGACCGTCTCCGCTGCCAATGCGGGCATTACCCAATTGCCGCTCGAGGTGGAAGTGCTGCCGATTCGTCTTCGTGAACCGGATCACATTTATTTCGGAATGTACCATCGGCCCGTGGGCGACGAGAACTTCCGCGCCGCCGCTTGGCGCGACATGCGGGCGCACGGAATGACGACCGTGGGGCTATGCTGCAACCTGGGCGCGAAAGTTGCCCTCAATGGTGAACGAGTGGACGTAGGCTTCGACGGCTCAGGCGACCTTGAGCGAGCCGTTCGAGAGTATCTTGACGCCGGTTTCACCATGCCCATCGACTGGCTCATGGGCTCGGACGTCTTACGCTGGTGCAAGGAACACGCCCGCGGCGACAAGCTGAAGTTCGCCGACTATTACAGGCAGATCATCGTCGCCATTCTCGAACATGGCAGGAAGAATCGCTGGCCGGAGATCATCTTCCAGCCAGTTGATGAACCGTTCGAACACACCGCTCGTCTCGACGACGCGGAAGCATGTTTGCGAGTGCTGAATTCAATCTCCGGAGTGCGCACCGAAGAGGATGGCCCCAACGGAAATCCGGAAACGCTACCGCGTCTGTATGACTTGTGTGACGTCCTGGTTTATCACGACGGCCCGGTGCTTCAACGCGGAACCTATGACGCGGAGGGCTGGAAAGCCTTTCTGAATCGGCTTCAACAGGACCACAAAGAGGTGTGGTTCTACAACCTCGACTTGACCGGCTGGCATCCCGAAGTGCTCCGATTCGGGTACGGCTTCGGGCTCTACCAGGCCGGAGGCGCCGGCGTCATTCAATGGAGCTACCAGACCGCCTTCCGGCCGGACCAACCCGAGTCCGTTTACGAGAAACCTGGCACGATCATCTACCAGTATCCTCCCGCGGGCAACGAAACCGGTGGCCCAACGCTGGCGTGGGAGGCAATACGCGAAGGCGTGGACGACTACAAGTATCTGGTCACGCTGGAGAGTCATGTGAAGGAGTTGAACGGGAGGAATGACCCACGAGCGGAGCGTGCCAAGATCCTTTGGGAAGAAATCGAGAAACAACTCAACCGCATCGACTTCAACGGCTCTACGGGCTCCGCCGCCCAGGGCGACTGGACAGGCCGCAAAGAGCTCGACCCCGAGGGAGGCAAGGTCGTTTCCGGCGACCACAAGATGGCCAACCGACTCGAATTCCGCGATTACAACGAACTGCGACGGAAGATCGCAGATGCGATCATCGAACTGACCAACTGACCGCAACATGATCAGCCCACGAAGGAAGAGAGGTGTGACAATGCTCTCAGGCTCTCGTTATAACCGCCGCCAATTCCTGGGACGCTCGCTCGCCGGCGCGGCGGCCGGCCTGCTGGTTTCATCGGCGCCTGGCCGGGCCGAAGGGCTTGTGGTTCCGTACTTGGAAAACCGGGGCTGGCTCGTCGGTTGTTGGACCCGTCCGTGGGCTGCCTTCGACTACCGCGTCGGCATGGACGCCATGGCCGAAGCGGGCTTCAAGTACATTGCGCTGACCGGCGCAAAGACGCGCACCCGACGCGTCATCGCTGCCGCCACGACACTGGAGGAAGCCGCCACCGTGGGCGAGGAAGCAAAACAACGCGGGTTGACGATCACCAACGTCTATGGAGGCGGCGTATCGCTGGAGAAAGGCCCGCAGGATCTTCGCAAGCTGATCGACAACTGTCACGCGGCAGGCGGCCAGTCGGTGCTTCTGTCCGGCATCGGCAACGAGCAGACCTACAAGGCGTGCTGCCGCACGGTTGCCGAGTGCTGCGATTATGCGGCCGAAAAGCACATCGCGCTGGTGCTGAAGCCGCACGGCGGCATGACTGGTACGGGACCGCAATTGCGCGATGCCGCGAAACGCGTCAACCGCGCCAATTTCACGGTGATGTACGATCCTGGGAACATCTACTACTATTCCCAAGGCCGGGTAAACCCGGTCGAGGACGTCAAAGCGGTGGCTGGGCTGGTCACCGGCGTGTCGGTCAAGGATTTCCTGCCGCCGAAGAACGTAGCCCTGACACCAGGCGCCGGCAACGTGGACTTTCCCGCCCTTTTCGCAGAACTTCACCGCGGCGGTCTGAAGGGGGGACCGCTGATGATTGAGATGGTCAAGCCCGGCAATCTCGACGAAACGCTCGAAGAAGTCAAGAAAGCAAAGCGATTCGTGGAGCAACTGGTTGGCGTGGCCTGACGATCACGACGCGCAACGGACATTGCACCTGCCGGATTTGGCAAATAGAATAGTAGTCTTGCATGTCGCGATCGTTGCGTAGGATATTCTCGATGAAAAAACAGAGTTTTGCGTGCTTCTTCGTCTTTTCCGTGTTCTTTCTTGGCTGGTACGCCCAGCAAGCGGCGGCCGAGATCACCTTCACCCGGCCTGCCGATCGTCCGGCATCCCCATTGGCCTTGTGGTATCGTGCGCCGGCAACCGGGTGGGAATCCCAGGCCCTGCCCATGGGGAACGGCCATATGGGTGGCATGGTCTTCGGGGGCGTGGACCAGGAGCACATCAATCTTAACGAGAAGAGCCTGTGGTCGGGGGGCCCGGGCGAGGATCCTGAATACACCGGCGGCAACCGGCCGGACCGAACCGAGTATCTTGCCCGGATCCGAGCGCTGCTCGCGGAGAAGAAGTACGACGAAGCCACTCGCTTGATGCCGGAACTCAAGGGCGTCCGCAACGGGTTTGGTTCGTACCTGACCTTCGGCGATCTCTATCTGGATTTCATGGAGAGACTCCATGCCGTCGACATCCAGGTCAGCGCCCAGCAGGACAACGAACCAAAGGAGTTGGCCTTTGACGGCCAAGCTCATTCCAAGTGGTTCACCGGCCAAACGTCAGGCCCCTACTGGATCCAAGCCAAAATGAACAAGCCCGTGGTGGTCACCACCTACTCGTTGACTTCTGCCAACGATGCGGACCATCGCGACCCGAAGAACTGGACGCTCAAGGGCTCCAACGACGGCCATGCCTGGAAGACCCTGGACAGGCGGTCGAACGAGGATTTCCCCAAGCGGCACATGACGCGCAACTTCCGTTTCGACAACGACCGGCCCTACGCGTTCTATCGCCTGGACATGGAGAACAACGCCGGCATCGGGCTGCAATTGGCGGAGATTCGGTTCGATCCCCCTGGGCAGAGCGTCGAGGTTCAGCAGTATCGTCGCCAACTCGATCTCGCCGAGGCGGTCACTCGCGTCAGTTACCAACTCAACGGTGTCTCCTACACGCGTGAGTATTTTATCAGCTACCCGGATAACGTGCTGGTGATGAAGCTCGCCGCCCAACCCGCCGGAAGCTTGTCCTTTGACCTGCGTCTGGCGTCGGCCCATTCCGATTCGGTGACCACGGTCGCGGACGGCCGGCTCACCTTCAGCGGGGCGTTGACCAGCAACAAGATGGCCTTCGAATCGCAGACCCTGGTCATGACTCAAGGCGGAACGATCACGGAGAACGCCAAGAGCTTGAGCGTCCGCAAGGCGGATTCGGCGGTGATCATCACGGCCATTGGCACGGACTATGTCAATGAGCACCCGGATTATAAGGGACCCCATCCGCACGAGGCCGTCACGCAGCGGGTCGACGCCGCAAGCGCGATGTCCTACGACGAACTCAAGGCCCGGCATTTGGCGGATTACCAGGGGCTCTTCAATCGTGTCGCCCTGGATCTCGACGCCACGCCGTCGGCGCTGCCGACGGATGAAGCGCTTAAGGCCTATGAGGGCGCCGACCCGGCGTTGGAGACTCTGTATTTTCAGTTCGGCCGCTATCTTCTGATAAGTTCCTCCCGTCCCGGCACGCTGCCCGCCAACCTGCAGGGCATGTGGAACAACGTCATGAATCCGCCCTGGAATGCGGACTACCACACGAATATCAACGTCCAGATGAACTATTGGCCCGCCGAGGTTACGAATCTCAGCGAGTGCCAACTTCCGTTGATCGAATACATCGACAGCCTGCGCCCGCGCGGTCGCATCTCAGCCAGGAACTTCTATGGGGCCGGAGGTTGGACCACCCACCACGAGAACAACATCTTCGGTCACACGGGGCCGAGCACGAGCGGGGCTTTCTACGCTCCGGAAGCCGGCGCGTGGCTGTGCCAGCATGTCTTTGAGCACTATCGCTACACCCAAGACCGCGAGTATCTGCGCAACGTGGCCTATCCGATCATGAAGGAAGCGGCCGAGTTCTGGCTGGACTACCTGGTCGTCGACGGCGACGACGGCAAGCTGGTTTCGTCGCCCTCCTATTCGCCCGAGAACGGCGGCTTCTGCGTGGGAGCCTCGATTCACCAGCAGATTGCCTGGGATCTGTTGACCAACACGATTGAGGCCTGCGACATCCTGCAGGCTGACCCCGAGTTCAAAGCGACCCTGATCGAAACCAGGGACAAGCTGGACCCGGGCTTGCGGATCGGCAAGTGGGGGCAGCTTCAGGAGTGGAAACCTGACTGGGACAGGCCGAATGACAGGCACCGCCACGTGTCCCACCTCTTCGCCCTGCATCCGGGCCGGCAGATATCACCTTTGACCACCCCGAAGTACACTGAGGCAGCCAAAGTCTCGCTCACCGCCAGAGGCGACGGCGGCACGGGCTGGAGCAAGGCCTGGAAAGTCAACTTCTGGGCCCGTCTGCACGACGGGAATCATTCCTACCTGATGCTCAAGGAACAATTGACCCACAGCACCTTACCGAACCTCTTCGACACCCACCCGCCCTTCCAGATCGACGGCAACTTCGGCGCCACCGCAGGGGTCACCGAAATGCTTCTCCAGAGCCACATGGGGGTCGTTCATCTGCTGCCGGCCCTGCCGGATGCCTGGCCCAACGGCAGCGTGGCCGGCCTTTGCGCCCGGGGCGCCTTCGACGTCAACGTGCGTTGGAAAGACGGCAAATTGGCCCGCGTCACCATCCTCTCCAAGGCCGGCCGGACCTGTCGCCTCCGCTACGGCAACCAGACCCGAACCTTCGAGACCGTTGCCGGCGAAACCTACGAATTGGATGGCCAACTGAATCGACAAGAGTGATCTCCAGGTCGTCTACACGTCGGAAGAGCATCATTGCGTGTTGACAACGATCCCGCTGAAGTCGCTGGCCGTCGATCAGCCGGTTTCGCCCACGCATCCCTAACTCTCGGCAGGCAGGACCACCGGTAACAATTCGCCATTTCCAGCAGGGTGTTAGTCAATAGACTTCGGCGGTCTTGACCACGACGCGGAAATCGCTGCTCGATACCTTTTCAAACCCGATCGCGATCCGGTTCGCTCCCGGCACGAGGGTCGGAAGCGACTCGGACAGTTCTCCCGAGGCCACTTCCTCGCCGTCGGCACTCAATACCCGCCAGTGCGATTGGGCTCGGCAAAGGAGCCGCTGGCCGGCGAGCAACTTCACGGGGAAACCCACCGAGGCTTCGCCGATCGTGAGCACCGGCGTTGTGAGCTGGGGCACCTCGCCCTCCACCTCTGATGGGCCAAGCTGTTCGACCTTGATCTCCAGCTCGATTCGAGGGGGTCCGTCCTGCCGCCCCTTGGGGCCGTCTGCGCGGCGAACAATGCTCCAGACGTTGTCGGCCCCATCGATCCGGGTCACAATGCGTGGCACATCGTACTGCCGATTCAGATATTTCCACCCGATCTGCCCAGCGTCTCGACGAGTACCGAACGACGTACCGAGAGAAACGACGGTCACTTCGGCCCGGGCGCTCGCGTCCTGGGGCGGCTCGCAGTCAAACCGCAGGGAATTGCGTCCTTCGACCAACCGGGGCGCCGCGTCGACCTGGGGCCGGAAACGGCGGATCAACTCGCCCCGCTCGTCGTAGAGGACGCAGTCGTCGAGTTGCTCCAGTTCGATGTACTGGCCCGATTGCAGACAGACCGGAAAGGTTATGGTGTTGTCGCCAACCTGCAGCCGCGGGTTGGAGAGCTCGACCTTGCGGCTCGGAAGCGAATGGATCGGGCTCAGCAGCACGTCAACCTGGCCTCCGGCGGGGATCTCGTTCAACAGCACGTTGACTTCGGAAATGTGCTTGCAGTCGACGGCATTCCGATAGATCGCGTGGCTGCCGCCACCGGCCCTGTAAGGCCACACGTAGTCGGCCAAGCCGCCGGGCGTCACGTTCGCGGAGCAGCAATTCCACGTAACGCCAGCCCTGGAAGTCGAGGTCGATATAGTGGTCCGAAATGCAACCATGATATTCGCGCGGGGAACGAATCTGAATGTTCAGCAGGGCGCCGCTGCCGTCGCCCTTGACCCACAGGCCCATCGCGTTGCCGGGCATCATGCTGAAATAGGGATGCTCGTACTTCGTTGCCGATCTGCGACCAGGCTCCCCGAGACGTCTTGCCGGAGTTGGTCGCGCGGATCCGCAAACTCCGTCCACCGACCTTGACGTCTTCCGTCTCCAGGTCCACCCGGCTGGTCACGCTCGCTGCATCGCGGCGATTGTCCAAGACGGCGAGATCGGCAAAATCGGCCAACACGGTGGCCTTCGGGTCGTCGTACGGCGCAACGCTGTACAACGCTTCCAGGCGAGCCCGCGGGGGCTGCCCGGCGAAAGGATTGTCAGTCACCCATTGCTCGGATCCGTTTCCCATGGCGCTGACGCGATGGGTCGCCAGGTGCACGGGAGTCAGCTTCCACAAACCCTCGGCGTTCTGCCGCAGGCGGAATTCGTCGCCCGGTTCACGGAGCCGCTTCAACGTGGCCTCGTCGAAGTAACGTGCCAGACGCACCCTCTCGTACCAACCGAGGATCGTCAGTTGCTCCTCCATTCGAGCGTTCGAAGGTCGTCCGGTGGCGTGAACTCCCTGAATCGACATGGGCCCGTCGATGGACAGGTTCTTGGCGGCGAAGTACTCCATTTCGTCGGGGAAGTGACCGCGGGCGACGCCGGATGGGCCGCGCGGGGCCCACCAGCCCAGTTGGGGCTCCAGCAGGTTGGCCATCCGGTATTCCGAGGCCAGGCGAATGTGCTCATCGTGGAAACGTTTCATGGCCCACACCGGATGGTCCCAGGCTCCCAGACGCGAATGGAACCACCAACTGTTGTGACCCCACTCGCTAGCCTCGGTCACCCCGCCCTCCAAGCGGCGGAAGATGGCCCAACGCATCGCGTCGATGCCGTATCGGCTGCGCATTCCCTCGGAGCCGTCGAAGTAGATCATGCCCAGGCCGCACTCGTTGTAGACCCTGGCAATTCGGTCGGCCAGTTCGGCTGCCAGGGGGCTCTTCGGATCGGGATAGAAAGCCAGGTATCGCTGCTGCAGGTAGTCCACGGCGGCGTCCTGCTGGTGCTCGGATGCCCGCGTCTTGAACGCGCCTCGCTCGCAGTCCAGGAACGCGTAGGGCTCGGTGCGGGAGATGCCCGAGTAGCGGATCAACTCGCCGTTCACGCGCAGCGCGTTGCCGTTACACGAATAGCTCCAGACGACGTCGGGTGATCGGCGGCCGGCAACTCGTTGACGTAAATCGTCTTGTCCATCGTCGAAATCGGCCTTGCAAGCGTGTAGCTGTGCAAGGCGATCAGGTCGGGCGACGGGACGGGCGTCACCCAGGAATCGTTGGTGCTGATGCACGCGGTCAGGGTGTGGAACCCGGGCGTCAGCCCGGCCTCGCGAATCCGCTGGGCTGCGACTTTCATGTCGTCCAGCCCATTGGGGAAGTAGGCTTTGCGCGGTTTCGTAGTGTCCCAGCGTGCTCCACCAGCCGTGCAAGTGAAGGTTGGTGAATCCGCCGCGGCGCGCCAATTCGATCCAGGCGTCGACGTCCTTGAGAGCCAGGTTGGCGAACAAGTAGGATCCACGCGTTTGCTCGGAGCCGATCGACCAGGGCCCGCCGCAGTCCGACTTGGGCACCGGCTCGTTGCTGGCCATCGAGCGGAGCATGGGAATCAATTGCTCGCGTGGTCCGGCGGCCAGACCGACGCGGTACCCGACAAGGCCGTGTTCGGTCGTGGTCGAGGCGCGGAACCGCGGGGCCCGCGATCCAAAGGACATATCAACCTCCAGGGCCAGGCTGCGAAGGCACACCCCGGACGTCTCATCGGAGGCAAGGCCCGCCATTCGTCCAAGGTACTTGTCGGGCGCCGGCGAAAGCTGGAGGAAGGTGAACCGCCGGGCATCGGGCACATCGACTGCCTCGGCCGTGACGGTGAAATACTGATCCTTGCCTTCGATGCGAATCGCCGCACTGCCGGCGCCGCGGGGAAATTCGGCTACGAGCAGACCCTCTTTCAGCTGCAATCTGGCGTGCCGCGAATCGCCGCCCCTGGGCCTGCTCGACGGCCAGGACCGGATGGGGCTCGGCCAGAAGTTCGCGTCCGCTCCCCTTTTCCCGTAGCGAGAGAATCATCCCGTTGTCGCCGACGACCAGAGTGGCCCACTGCGTTTCGTAGCGGACGAGTTCCTTCGCGACGACTTTCGCCGGACCGAGGTCTTGATACTCGGCCGTTTCGCGCCCTGTGGGGTTGGCCAAAGCCGCCACTTCCTCGGCGTTCAATGTCCGTCCGTAGATCCGCACGTCGTCGATCAATCCGGCATGGCACGCCTTCCCCGCCCAACGTCCCACATGCAGGTCGCCCTGCTGGCCGACCCGGATAGTCCCACTTGGCCGAGCCGACCTTCTTGCCGTTCACATAGGTGGTGATTTCGGGGACGATCGAACACCGCCGCCAGGTGCACCCATTTCTTCACGGGCAGCCCATGGAGAAACGGCGCCGAGCTCTCCGTCCATTGCTCGCCGGCGACACCGGCCCGATGGCCCGGGCGGCCCATCCGAAAAGAGCACGACTGCTCGTTCACGAAGATCAGGAATCCGCCGGGGCTCCAACTGCCGCCGGTGAGGATATTCGGATACTGCCCCGTGCCCTCCCAGTAGACCCAGGCGGCAACGGTCATCCGGTCCGCGCCGTCAAGCTTGGCAATCGACGGCAGCGTGACGTAACTGTTGGAACCGCCAAATCGCAAGGCCTTGCCGAAGGGGACCCTTGACCCAGGAAACGTTGTGCAACTCCGCCTCGCCGGCCGGATCGGCCGAGTTGGCCGAGTTGGCCGAGTACACCCCCTCTCCTTCGTCGAAACGCCAACAACCGAGCAAACCGCCCGTGGAGTCGTCGCCGGACGCGACCACGCCCCACAGCAGCAACATCCCGACGAAGGGAACTAGCAGTCGCGTTCGGATTGCGGTATTCACGTTTCGTCTCCTGAGATGAGAAAAACCATAGGCCGGGCAAGTCCCGGCGTTGCCGCCAGAAAACCCTGCCGCGCACCATTCAGTCTTCGTACATTTCGCCGTCCTACAGCCTACCGCCTCCGGTCTCCAGCCTGTTATTTGTACGGTTGGCTCCAGGCGGCGGGCTTCGATTGCCAGTCGTCCTTAAGCTCGTCGCTCACCTTGACGATCTTGGCCCGAACATAAAGATCGTCCGGCTTGAGCGTGTACGAGCCCTCCGTGCCTTCGACCGTGTCGAGGACACGGCCGATGCTGTCGGAGTAAATGTCGATCTTGCGGGACGGACAGGCAGGGCCTTCGGCCACCTCGATGACGCGGCTTGTCGGGTCGTAGTCCTTCTTCGTTCCGACGAACTGAATCCGGTACTCGCCTTCCTCCCGCACGTCGATCTTCACCGAAAGCGTCTTTCCGTCGAACTGGACGTCCTCGAAATCCAGGCCGTTGGACGCGTAGAAATCACCAGCGTGAATCGCTTCGAGCAGGTCTTTCACGCACAGGCTGGCCGCCCGCACGACGCTCCAGGCCTTGGCGGGCACTGCGTAGGAGTGCCGGTCGTCCGACCCCATTCCCAGCAGCAGCGACTCCTCGTGCGAGGCCCGATGGGCGTTGACCACGTCCCAGAATTGCTCCGGCTTCCAGCCCTGCGGATGGGCCTCGTACTTCCCGTCGATTCCGTTGTTGTTGAGCTCAAACAGCCGGATCTGCGGCAGGGCGATCAGGTCGTTTCGGCGAATAGTCATAGTAGCGCCACTGGGGATGATTGGCCGTGAAGAGATAGTCCCGGCCGTACATCTCCAGGCCTTTCTCGAACGTCTTCTCGAGGATTTCCTTCGGCTTCTCCGCCGAGATGTACGAAAATACCTCGCGGACATTGATGAAATTCACATGCACCTGCTGACCGTTATGGCAGCCGCCCGTCTGCTCGTATCCGGGAATCATCAGGAACTTGTCCGGCTCAACGAATTGCTTCTCCAGTTCCGCAAAGGGCTTCATCCGAACGTACGTCTTCTCGCCGACGGTGATCGTCCGCACGGAATCCTCGCCGAACTTCTCCATGGCCTCGTCGATCTGCCTCTGCGTCAGCTTCGGCCAGCCGGCGGTCGGCGAAACGACTTTCCAAAGGGAAGTCTCACCCTTGAACGCCTCCATATCGGACGGCTTGTTGTCGAAACCGAAACCATCGAAGCGAAGCTCCTCCGACTGGAAGATATTGTGGTCGGACGGGCAGATGAAATCGTAGCCGTGGGACTTGTACCAGTCGACGGCCCACTCCGGGAGCGGGTGACCGTCGGACCACTGGTTATGCATGTGCAGGTTGCCTTTGAACCAGCGTTTTGGTTGCGTGGTATTGGCGACCGAAGCAGAGGCGGAGTTTTGCATGCCGACGGACAGGGACGCCGCAATCGCGGCCGATGTCTTAAGGAAATCACGGCGGGAGACATTCTTCGGCATGGTCATACGTTCCTTTGGCTTTCTCGGGGGGGCTTCTTGGGGTGGGGGTGGGGTGGCGGCGGGGTGGGGTGGGGTGGGGTGGGCAGATTCGCACTAAATGCTCGATCCGTTACACTACCACAAATACCATGGCGGGGCAAACTCCCAGCAGTGCCTGGCGTGGCAACAGAATTGCCAACACAGCCGAGTTGCGACACTCCGTGCGTTTTCGAATCATCCCAACGCTTCAGTCACTCGTAGCGAGGGGAGACACTCGCTTCTATTCAACCGATGAGGCGTATTGTTCGGCCAAGTACATGGCAACGTAGATCTTCGGATCGAGTAGAACACCGCGATCGCGTTTCTGTTTCAGCCAGGCATTGGGGGCGTCGAGCGACACAAGGTGCACTTGGATCTCTTCCGTCTCGTCGCCGCCGCCGTCTGCCACTTTGCGAACGTCCCGCCCAAGAAAGAACGCCAGCATCTCATTGGTCAAGCCGGCGGAGGTTGGGCCTTCGAAAAGGAACTCCAGGCGATCGGCCGCGTAGCCGGTTTCTTCCAGCAGTTCCCGTCGTGCGGCCTCGCGCAGGTCTTCGCCCTCGGCGCCGTCCACGTCGCCCGACAATCCCATGGGCAGATCGAGGACACGCGCATCCACTGGCCGACGATATTGCTCCGTCAGCACAAGTTGAGCGTTTTCCGTGATCGCAATCACGGCCACGACGCCCGTGTTGTTGGTCCGCTCAGCCCATTCCCAACCGTTTTGACGGACAAGGCGAACGAAGGCCCCTTCCTCGAGGACCTGCCTCTGGTTCTTCGAATTCATGAAGGACTCCGACGTGGTGTTGTCGCGATTGCGATCTGCTGGTTCTACATTCTCAAGGCAACTCGTAGGGCGCCGCTTCGAGACGCGTGGGCAAACGCCGCCGTGGCATCCTCCAAGGCAAAGGTCTCGTCAACCAGCTCTTCGAAAGGGAACCTCTCATGGCCCTCCTGAAGAAACTGCAGTGCCCTGCGCAGATCATGCGGTCCGTAGTTGTGCACACCCTGGATGGATAAGAGGTTGCGTACGATCGTTTCAGCAGAAATGGAGATCGGGCGCGCGGGACACACGGCCCCCACTAACACGTAGCGACCGCCGATCCGAAGCAGCTTGACTCCGGCCTCGATTGCAGCCGGACTGCCGCTCATGTCCACGGCAAGATCAACTCCTCGTCCGGAGGTCGCTTCGTCCACCGTGGTGCGCAGCGCAGCTTCGTCGTCGGCCTTGACCGTCCGGGTGGCGCCGAAACGGCGGGCTCGCGGCAGACGTTCGGCCACCGTGTCACACACGACGACCTCACGAGCCCCGTCGCAGGCGGCCATCGCCGCAGCGGTCAGGCCCAGCATACCCGCTCCCTGCACGAGCACGACGCGCCCCTCGCACGGACCCGCGTATCGCAGGGCGGCCGCGGCCGTCGCCGTGGCACAATTGGCAGGGCAAGCCACTGTGTCAGGCAGGCTCGTCGGCACGCGGAGGATTGCGGTGCCGGGCGCAAGATGGCAGTGGTCGGCCATTCCGCCACTCAGCGGGTGGTGATCGGAGATCCGCTCGTGACCGTACTTGAAGAGTTGCTCACACTTCTGCGGCAGCCCTTCCTTGCAAAAAAAGCAGTTTCCGCAACTCGCCGTCACCGACCAGGTGACGCGATCCCCAATCTCGAGAGGCGTTCCTTCGTAATCGCACACCGCCGACTCCGACGACAGCTCCTTGACGACACCGAGAATCTCGTGACCCAACACGGTAGGACAAGGCGTTGTGCGGCGGCCTTCGTAGGTGTGAAGGTCACTACCGCAAAGCGTACAACAGGTAACGCGAACAAGAACCTCGCCCTTGTCCAATCGCGGGAGAGAGTATCGCCGCAACTCGAGTTGCCGGCCTGACTCGTGAAACAGCATTGCACGTGAGGTGTCAGCCATACCTGATCCTTGTCTACGGACGCTCGCCCGCCGCAAGTTGCCGCTGGATTTCGTCGATCACGGGCAATACTTCGGCGATCGTGTCGACCACGAAGTGCGCGCCGGCTCCGGCCAATCGCTTGCAGGCTCGTCCCAGACGCGTCTGGAGTTCGCCGGCCGGCAAAGCCGCGATTTCCTGTTCATTCAGACCCACCTCATTCCCGCTTTTGGTCAGACCAATCGTCCACATTCCGGCATTCAGACCCTCCTCGATATCCGGCACCGTATCGCCGATCTTGACGCACGCTTCCATCGGGTACACGTCGAGGTTCTGGGCGTTTGCGAAACACATCCACGGTGCCGGCCGGCCGGAAGGGACGTCGCTTACGCAGACCACGGAATCCGGCGAGTAACCTCGCTTCTGCGCCTCGGGCACAAGCAGATCCATCATTTCTCGCGGATAGCCGGTCGTCGAAC
Organism: Thermoguttaceae bacterium; assembly: GCA_963674575.2. Classification (GTDB taxonomy): domain Bacteria; phylum Planctomycetota; class Planctomycetia; order Pirellulales; family Thermoguttaceae; genus JAAYAY01. Next base: position 787,384 of record CAXXQT010000002.1, on the reverse strand, counting down.
CGATCTGGATGTTGCGTTTCCGGAGATCGGCCACGACGTGGTCCGTACCCGGAATCAGATCGGCGTATTCTGCCAGGCAGTCGAGCTGAATGGGGATCACCTCCTCGTACATCCGCTGCACGTCTTCTTCCGTGCATGGCCGGCCGTGCGCGTCTTGCCAGCGCCGAGCCACGGCGGGCATCTGAGATATTCTGCGAATGTGAACGAGCTTGTGGACCCCCATCGGCTCGCGCGCCTCCTCCACGGAGATTTCCACGCCGTTTCGCTTGAAGACTTCGACGAAAACAACCACCGGCGCGTAGCACCCGTAGTCCACCGTGGTCCCAGCCCAGTCAAAAATGGCTAACTTGACCGGCCCTCGATAGGTTCGCTGGTAAACAAACGTCATCTGTCAAACTCCCAATGGTCGTTCTCGTGTCTGCCATAGGCAGCTCAGTATTGGCCAAACGTTCGATAGGCGTCGAACAGAGCCACGATGTTCTCGGTGGGCGTATCCGCCTGAATGTTGTGAGCCGTGCAGAAGATGAACCCGCCCCCCCCACCGAGAGTCTGCACGCGTTCTCGAACCTCGTTGCGCACGTCGTCGGGCGTGCCGAAAGGAAGGGTCCGCTGAATGGAAATCGATCCGTGAAAGCAGAGCCGGTCGCCGAATTGTTGTTTGAGCTGCTTGCGATCCATGTCGACCACGTCAGGCTGGACGGGATTGAGGATGTCCAGCCCGCATTCGATCAAATCGGGAAGGATGGGCTTGACGGAGCCACAGGAATGGTGGCCGACCTTGCAGCCGAATCCCTTCGCCTGATCGATGAATGCCTTGAATCCGGGCCGGAGAAACTGCCGCCACATCGTGGGCGACATGAACAGCCCCTTCTGGGTGCCGAAGTCGTCGCCCATCATGAGAATGTCGATGCCGCCGCCGGCTGCCTCCAACGTCCGCCGAGTGTATTCCAAATAGAAGGCCGCGATCTTCTGAAAAATGGTCTCGGCAACTTCCGGGGCCAGGGCCAGGTCAAGCAGGATCTGGTCGATGCCGCGGAGGTACATGGCCGGCTTGAGCTGGGCGCAGCGGTTCATCCGATCGCCCATGAAAACCACGACCTTGCCGGTCGCTCGCGTCTGGGCCACCTGGTCGGCAACGCACCCGTAGTCGAACCAATCCGGATCGGGCCATTTCGAATAGCTTTCGATCTCTTCGACCGATTTCGCCTGTCGGAGCGGACAATCGATCACCTCCTTATAGACGGCAGTCTCCGAGCCCGACGCCACCTCCACCCGAACCCGCGGCACGCCCCAATGGTCCTCCACACATCCGTCTTCACGGACTTCCGGCTCCGGCCCGATGTACTTCGGCCCTTCGATGTAGCGGAAGTCGACGTCGAAGTGCGTTAGCAACTCCTCCTGGGTGGAGAAGCCGAAATGGTTGAGCAGCCTGGCGTTCACTGCGTCCGTAGCCCAATAGTCAATGGGAACGCGGTCGGGCTGTTTGTGGTCCAGGGTGAGGGCGACTCGTTGGCGTGCGTCCATGGAGGGGTATCCGTTAGTTGTTGGCATCGGCTTTGTCGGTGTCCGGGCCCGCCTTCCAGATCAGACAGGTCAACAGGCCGCCGAGGATGGCGGCGAAGCCGAAGGTGATGAAGGTAACGGTGTAGTTGTACCTCTCGATCAAAGCGGCCGCTCCCACGCCGGCTACGGCAACACCGACATAGCCCCAGGCGTCGATGAACCCGGCCGCCCCGCCGGCCCCCGACTTCTTGCCGAAGTCCTGTGCCGCGTGCCCGACCATGAGGATGTGCGGTCCGTAAGTGAAGAAGCCCACCAATGCGATCACGGCCACCAGCAGCCAGGTGTTGTTGTCGGGAATGAACGGGAAACCGATGGACAGAGCCCCCAATGCGAACAGCATGATCACGATCACCGGAGCTCGACGCCCGGCGAAGAATTTGTCGGTAACCCAGCCCGCCAGCAGCACGCCCGGCACGCCTCCCAGCGGAAGCACGCAGACCTTCACGATCATCTTGAGCGTCTTGAGCCATTCGGCGTCCTGCCCGGCACTTGCCGCTTCGGTCAGGTAGCCCGGCAGCCAATTGACAAACCCGTAGCGAGTCAGGTCCAGAAGGAAGAACGTTCCAGCGATGATCCACAGGTGCGGGTTGGTCACGGTCAGGAGGAAGTTGTGCAGGAGACGAGGCTTGGCCCCATTGGACGGTTCCTCGCTGGCTACCGGTTTGGCGTCGACGGGCGGCAATCCCACGTCCTCGGGACAGTTCCGAATCATGAGAAAGTAGAATGCACCCACAACGCCAAACATCACGGCGGGCACGAGGAACACACTCCGCCAGTCGCAACCCAACTGCTGTCCAAAGCCGCTGATGAGAACGAGGCACACGAGCCACGTGAAGGCGTTTCCGAGCAGGTAACAGGTCCCCATGGCCCCCATGACCTTGCCTCGCACACGGGTGGGATACCAATGCGCCATCACGCGGACCATGGACGACCACCCCATGGCCTGGAAGAACCCATTGACGCCCCAGAAGGAAATCAGGAGCCAAAACACGAGCCTGGGACGACCGACCTCCGGCGGGACTGCCGTCAGCAGAACGAACACGGCCAGGTTCATCACCACCGAGCCCAGGACTCCCAGGCTGGCAATCCGCCGACCGCCGAACCGGTCGGCAAGCTGGCCGTTGACCAATTGGCCGAACGCGTATGCCAGTGCCAAGGAGGTGAACGCCCAACCGACCTCGATCTCGCTCCACTCGTACTCTCCAACCATCGTCCCCTTGACGATGGAAAGGTTGAAGCGGCACAGGTAGTAGGCGAAGTAGGTTATCCAGACCGTTCCAAAGATCCGGTATTGCCATCGCCTGAGGTCGTCCGCTGCGTCAATCGGCCGCTCGCTCATCCGTGGTACTCCCTCAGGTTCGTTCGCTTCGTACTCCTCGGCATGGAAGTCGTTGTTTATAGTCGAACGCAGCAACAGGCTCAACCCACCCAGCCGGTCTTATTTGGTTAGCCTTGTGAGCAGAAAGTGAGCAGAACGTGAGCTGATTGGCAGCTTCCTCACGATCAGCAAGGTCTTCAAGACCCCTGAACCAGAGGCAGGACGAGGTAGGGTGGATCCAGCCGGTCTCTTCGGATCGCATACGTTTGTGCATGTGCGGCAATTGCGCTCGTCAGAAACAGAAGCGCCAGACTCCACGCAAATCCGCCGAGCATCGCGATCTCCCGATGACAGCCGATCTACTTGACGACGCATGCCGATTGTATACAAACTAATCATGGATTCAACAACTCTCCCGGTGGCCGCCGGCAGCAAACACCCTGAAAGAACCGGCGACAACTAAACCACGCCAACACAAACGAGGACCCCCATGCCCCGGCCCATTCTCGCAATGCTCGCGCTGCTTTGTTTCCACGCCCCCCTTGTTGCTGCCGAAAGCAGGCCCAACATCCTCTTCATCGTCGTGGATGACCAGTCGCCGTTTGACTTCAAGTTCTACAATCCCAAGTCCGAACTGCGTTCGCCCACTCTTGACCGGCTCGCTGAGCAGGGCATGGTTTTCGACGCCGCATATCACATGGGCTCGTTCCGCGGCGCGGTTTGCACGCCCTCCCGGCACATGATCATGACCGGCCGCACGCTGTGGCATCTGCCCATCGCCCCAGCGGCAAAGGAGCACTGTCCGCCGGATATCGAGCAGAACTCGCTCCCCGCCGTCTTCAATCGCGGCGGTTATGCGACGATGCGCACCTGCAAGAAGGGCAACAGCTATGAAGCAGCGAACAAGCTCTTTACCGTTCGCCACGACGCCAGCAAACGCGGCGGTGACGACCAATCTGGCAGCGCGTGGCATGCCGAGCAGGTGCTCACCTATCTGAACGAACGCGAGGCGGCCAAGGAAAGCAAACCGTTCCTCATCTATTTCGGCTTTTCCCACCCGCACGACACGCGCAATGGAAAGCCCGAGTTGCTCGCCCACTACGGGGCAACCAATCACGACGATCCGAACTCCATTCCTGCGGCGCATCCCAAGCAGCCCCGGCTTCCCGGGAACTGGCTTCCCGCCAAGCCCTTTCCCGACGGTCACCCGGGCCTGCGCGACGAGGTGGCTGTGAGCGGCGTCTGGAAGCGGCGCGATGAGCGAACGATCCGCAACGAACTCGGACGCGAGTTCGCCTGTGCAGAGAACATCGATATCCAGATCGGCCGCGTGCTCGACAAGCTTGAGGCCATGGGCGAACTTGATAATACCTACGTCCTCTATACTGCCGATCATGGCATAGCGATCGGCCGGCACGCTTTTCAGGGAAAGCAGAATCTCTACGAGCATACCTGGCGTGTGCCCTTCGTCGTAAAAGGCCCCGGCATCGAGCCCGGCTCCCGTGCCCAGGGGAACATCTACCTGCTCGATGTCCTCGCCACGCTCTGCGACCTTGCCGGCATTCCGTCTCCGGAGACGAACGAGGGGATCAGCTTCCGCGCGGTGCTCGAAGGGAAACAGTCGACCGTGCGCGACGTGCTCTACGGCGTCTATGCCGGCGGGACCAAGCCCGGCATGCGTTGCATTCGCAAGGGTGACTGGAAGCTCATCCAATACGACGTGCTGGACGGGAGTGTCCACGAGGCACAACTTTTCAACCTGAAGGAGAACCCTGACGAGTTCCTCCAGGAGCATCAAGATCCGAAGGTCACCGCGTTGACAGGCGTCACGCCCGAAAGGCATCAGGTGAATCTCGCGACCGACCCGGGCCACGCGGAGAAGCTCAGGGAAATGCAAACGCTGCTCCTTGGCGAAATGCGTCGGCGGCACGACCCCTACCGTCTCTGGAACCAACCGGACGATGGCTTGCAGCCCCCCGCCAGGCCAATCAAGAAGGCCGGCCGAAAGGGCAAGAAATAACAGTCCTTAGCGGCTGGCTTTGGCCCATCAACGACATCTACCGGGATTGCATGAACTGCCGGATTCAGGTCACACTTTGCGACGAAATCGTGCCCGAAGGCGTGACCGAGAATCATGCGAACAATCTGCCTGCCCACCCTGTTGGCCCCCCATTGGACGATCGCGACCGTTGCGGTGTATGATTGAGCCAAGACGTGAGGGTGTCCCTTGGCGATCCAATTCAGCTGGAAATCGTGGAGAATGCAATGGCGAACTACACCAGACGAGACTTCCTTCGACAAACCGGGCTGGCGGCAGCGGCTCCGATGATCGTCTCCTCGCGTGCTCTTGGCGCTCAGGCACCTTCAAACCAGGTCACGATGGGCTTCATCGGCGTGGGGGTCCAGGGGCACAACGTCAACCTGAAGATGTTTCTCGATCAGGACGATTGCCGGGCAATCGCCGTGTGCGACGTGCAGCCCGAAGCCCGCGAAAAAGCTCGAAACACCGTCAACGACAAGTACGGAAACCAGGATTGCACGGTCACCGACGATTTTCGCGACGTGCTGGCTGACAAGGGCATTGACGCCGTTTGCATCTCGACGCCGGACCACTGGCATGTCCCCATGGCGACCATGGCGTTGGAGGCCGGAAAGGACATCCTCTGTGAAAAACCGACTCTCTCAATCCAGGAGGGACGCAATCTGGTTAATACGGTGAAGAAGACGAAACGCATCTTCACAGTCGGACTGGAAGACCGCTCGCTGCCCCGCTATCACAAACTTGCGGAAGCGGTCCGAAATGGAGCGATCGGGAAGCTGCACACCATCCATGTCGGCCTTCCTTACAAAGACAAGGTATGGGAGATCCTCCCGGAGTCTCCAGTCCCCAAGGGCTTCAACTACAACTTGTGGCTGGGCCCGGCGCCGTACAAGCCCTATTGCACGAATCGAACCCATCCACAGTGCTGGCGACAGATTGAGGATTACGCAGCCGGCGTCTTGACGGATTGGGGAATGCATCTCTGCGATACGGCACAGGTCGCCAACTTCTCGGAGAACAGCAGCCCGGTGAAAGTCGAGGGGACGGGTGTCATTCCCGAGAATGGCATGAACAATGTGCCCAATAAGTTTAGCCTGACCTACACGTTTGCGAACGGGGTCGTGATGCACGTCAAATCGACCAAGCCCAGCATTCGGTTCGAAGGGTCGGACGGCTGGTGCGGAAACAACGGATGGAATTCGGCCCTCATGGCCCACGATCCGTCAATTTTCGACAAGACCTATGAAGACAACAACATGTGGCCATGCCCGCCAAGGGAACAAAGGAACTTCCTTGACTGCGTTCGTTCCGGAGCCAAGCCGACCTACGACGCCGAAGCACTGCACCGCTTGAGCACCACCCTGCTCACCGGCAGCATTGCGATGAAGCTGGGCCGACCGCTGCAGTGGAATCCGGAGAAAGAGGAGTTCGTGAACGATCCGGACGCGAACGCCCTCCGTACCCGTCCCCCATTGAGAGATTGGGCGAACGCATAGCGTTGGCGACCCGCGAACCGCCCCCGTCAGGCCGCCAAGACGGTCCTTGGGGGCGGACAAGGTGTTCTTCACCAGCGATTGACCGACAGCTCCGCTATTGGTCCCGGGCCTTCCCTAACAACTCAATACGTTTGCCGCCACCGAACCGGACGTTCCATGTGGAGGTGCAACGGAGTTCATTGCCGGCGTGCTTCAGGCTCACCGTGACGACATAAGGCGTCTCGTAGAAGCAGATCTTGCCCGTGAACGTATCGTTTGCAGTCCAGCCGCCGCTCGCTGCCAGGGGCTGCTCCGCGGTCGAGATCCACGCGGCCTTGCCCGTCAGCCATTTGCCGCGACCGAAGACGATCCGCTGGTCGACGCCGTCAATCCGTGCCACCACGGTCACCGGGCCGTTTCTGCTATCGATTTCCAACGCGATCGACTCCAGCTTGTTTTCGTTCTCCGGGAAGGCGTACTTCCTGCCCAAAGGCTCCGTCGGCGATGCGACGTCTTCCTGCACGGGCAGCGTCAATCCGTTCAACCGCTGGGCCAACTTCTTCGCTGACTGTTCGTCGGCGGCAAGAGGTTCGGGTTTCATTGCCGGCAGGAGCTTGTCCCACACCACGTTCAGCACGGCCTGCATGTCTCCCAGGCCGCTGGTGATGGCGATTACGGCGTCTTGCTCGGGCACCACGATGCAGTATTGGCCGAAGGCGCCGTCGCCCCGGTACACACCGTGGCGGCAACGCCAGAACTGGTAGCCATAGCCCTGGTCCCAATCGCTTGCCGGATTGCTGCCGTTGGAGGTCTGTCGGGACGTTGCCGCCTCGATCCATGCCTCCGGCACAAGCTGCTTGCCTTGCCACTTGCCTTTTTGCAGGTAGAGTTGCCCAAAGCGGGCGATGTCTTCCGTGCGAACGCTCAGCCCGTAGCCGCCGGTCGAAATGCCCTGAGGGCTCGTTTCCCAGGTAGGGTTCTCGATGCCCAGCGGTTCAAACAGGCGCGGCTTCAAGTACTCGAGAAGGGTCTGCCCCGTTGCCTTCTGAACGACGGCCGACAGCATGTAGGTGGCTGAAGTGTTGTAAAGAAAATGCGTTCCCGGCTTGAAGGGAACCGGGTGGTTCAGGAACGTCTTGGTCCAGGGTTCCTCCGACGTGCGAGGTGGCTGGGTCTGCTGACCAGTTGACATGCGGAGCAGGTCGCTGATCCGCATCGACTGGAGGTTCTTGCTGGGGTCCGCTGGGACATCCTCCGCAAAGAACTTGATCAGTTCGTCATCCACACTGAGTTTGCCCTCGGAAATCGCCAGCCCCACAGCCGTGGAGGTGAAGCTCTTGCTCAGCGAATAGAGAGAATGGGGCGCCTCGGCCCGATAGGGCGCCCACCAGCCCTCCGCCACCACATGGCCATGGCGTACGAGAATGAAACTGTGCAGGGAATCGAGGCTCTTATCGGCCTCGTTCACGAACTGGAGAACGGCCTGAGACGAGACGCCCTGCGCCTCGGGAGTGCTTCGGGGCAACTCGGTTGCGAAACTGAGAGCACTCGAAAAGGCAACAAGAAGGAAGGCAAGGAGAATTCTCATGGAAGTCATTCCAAATATGTGGAAAGTGATTCGTGCTGCAGAGCTAATTGACGGGGTTCATTTTGATTCCGAAGCAGTCACTCGGGCGAGTGTCTCGCGCAAGAACGCGGCACAGCCAGGCACCTGGGCCTCCGACAGGCCGTGCAACAGGAGCGGCCCGTGGAATCCGTAGCGTACGAGCAAGGAAAGGTAGCGGTCGTAGTCCAGCTTCCCCTGCCCTGCCGGTTTGTGGCCGGCGTCTCCGTCGTGGTCAAGATCCTTGGCGTGGGCCAAGACGATGTCCTTGCCGATCAACTCGAAGGCCTCGTCCAGCACCTCGCTCATGCGCGCCAAATCGCCCGCGTGGAAGATGTTCGCCCCGTCCATGGTGACCTTCAAGTGCTCCGAGCCGATCTCGTCCATGAGCCGCCGGGCTTTCTTGGGCGAATCGACGACGTTGTTCACCTCGGGCTCGAACGCCAGAATGACACCAGTCTGCTCGGCAATACGGGTTGCTTCACGAACGCACGCAACCATATCGCGCCAGGCTTCGGCGGTGTCGTTGTCCTCATGCCGCCTCCACATGCTGCGTGTGCTCCGTGTTCCCGTACACAGATGGATCTTCGACACCCCCAGGGGCTCACAGGCTTCGGCCAACACCCGCAGACGCCGCAGGCCGTCCCGACGATGGTTCGCGTCGGGGTGGCTCATGTTGAACGTCCCTTCCAGCGACGCGAGGCCAAGCCCGCGGGCCTTTGCCTCCTGACGGATTCGGGCGAGCAACTCCAGCGGGATCGTCTCAGGGATCATGGCCAGGCCCGCGCAGCTCATGCTGAACTGCACGCACTGCATCCCGCAGCTGGCGGCGGCATCGAATCTCGCCTCGAACGTGGGCCGGGCGAAAGTCCCCAACAACGCTCCGATCTGCATCGGCAGGACCCTGTCGTCAGGTTTCGATGCTTTCGACATGGAAGCACAAGCCGCCCCAACGGACAATGCACCTGCCGCCTTGAGCCAGTTGCGGCGCGAGCAGGCAACGCAGTTCTCTGAATCGCTTCTAAACATGAGACCTCCACTTACGGCGTGATCGACGTCACGCTAATCTTGCCGGCTCCGGGCAGCACGAAGGAACGCAACTGGTAGGGTTCAACTCGGAGGTCCAACTCGCCATCGCGAATCTTGATTTGGCTGCTCCGCGCACAGTCGGTAACGGTGTCGGCCTCCACTCCCAGCCTGACGCGCACGAGCTGCTCGCTCGTATTGACGACATAGAACCAGGTCGCGCCGCTGCCGACCAACTCCCGAACCTTGATCATCTCCGAACTTCCGTCGACATCCTCGAACGGAACGGCCGGCAGGGCCCGATAGGCGGCCGCGAAGGGACGCAGCCATGGCTCCATTCCGTAGGTTCCGATCAAGAAACCGCCCTTCGACATGCCAAGGATGTCTCGGTGGCGCAGGGGCATGATGTAGGGCTTCATCGAGTAGAATCCGGTCGGGTTCAGCGTTGAGACGCGCCAGCTGTGCTCCTTCAGCCATGACGCCTCCAGCTTGTTCGGTTTCCCGTTTCGGAATTCCTCTTTTCCGATTGCGGATTCCCAGTACCGATCGTGCTGATGGACCCAGGGGCCGATCGCGCCGTTCAGGGTTTCGTACGTGCCGGCGCGATCTTCGATATTCCTCATGTTCTTGCGAAGGACCTCCTCCTTCCGCGTTTCCGACCACCGGTAATCCGCCGGAAACAAGGTCTGCTCCAGAAAGATATTGGGGCAGTCCTTGTAGTACCTGGGATCGATGCCGGCCTCCCGGTTCAGGTCGCCGATAATGTCCTCGACGCCCTCGCCGTCAAACCGGCTGGCTTCGTAGAAGGGAGGGATCATGCAGTTGACCCCCAGTTTCAGGTCGCTACGCGCGTCGCGCAGACGCCGGGCGAGAATCTTGTACCAGTTCGCCAACACTTCACAGCGAAAATCGAGCCATTCCTCCCGTGCGTTGGCCATGAGCCAGTCGTAGTACAACTTGCCGCGCAGCGGATCGGTCTTGTCGACATCGACCTTGATGCCCGTCCGTTTCTCGAATCCTTCAATCATGTAGTCGTTGTAACCGGCGGCCACATCGCCGAAAGAGTGCATGGCGTGCCGAGGCAGATGGAGGATGATGCCCTTGAAGGACGGATGCGGTGCGCCCACCGCAAGAATTTCGTCGAAGTACTCCAGCGTCATTTTCCGCGCCGCGGGGTGCAACGGATTGAAGTTCGGCGGCGAACCGTGCCAACCGCCGGGATGGGGTGTGCCCGTGTTGTGGATCGTGAACTCGGAATCGTACAGCGTTCCCTCGTCAAGCGTCTTGCGCGTCACTCTGACCGACGGCTCCGCCATGTTGTTCTGGTTGATCGTGCCCATGAACTCGAGACCTTCCTGGTCGAACTGGGTCAGGATCGCATCCATGAACTCCGGGGCGTGAACGCGTGGCATATAGGTCGGACCGATCATGCCGTTGTACCACACGACCGGGTAGGCCAGCATGTTCTGACCGCTGTACTTCATGTAGGCCGACAGGCGGTCGAGCATCGTTTCGAATTCGGGCATCAGGCCGCTGTCGTACCCGAAATCGTAATTGATCGCCGGATCCTCGAAGTAGATTCCCAGAGGCCGCGTCCATCCAGCCACGGGCCGGGCTGGATGGATATCAGCCGGCGGCAACCCGCCTTCCACTTTGTACACGCGAACTTCCGCGGCCGCGGCTCCGCCCGGTCGGGCCGACATGAAAACCAGCGCCATATCCTCGCTGCGGTTCCAGTACAGACACCGCTGGGTACGCATCGTTCCGCTGGAGGGGTATTCATCGCCGATCAGGTAGCCTGTCTGAAGCTCGTACTCGCTGGCGCCGTGCAGCGCGGAATGGGCGATAATATCGACGGTGCGTTTCCGGTCGTCGGGAAAGTCCCATTCCAGACAGTACAGTTGATGTTCCTCAGGCAGCGTGAGATGGATTGCGAAACGCTCGCCTGCCGCTTCACCGGTCTGAACATAGCGGCGGCCGTCCAACTCGCCAATGCTCAATTCGCCCACATGGACAAGACGCGTCTTGTCGATCGTCGCCAGATCGATCTTCTCCAAAAGCTTGAGGTTGAGTTCGGAGTCCGTCGAAATTTCCCGGTTCCTGCTTCCCAAGACCCAGATGGGGATCCGGGTCTGCCGCGAGGAAAGCGTTTCCTTCACGTTGTCCTCGCCTTTGGCGTTTCGACTGCCGACGAGTTTGTATTCCCCCATCTTGAGCGGAGGGACCTTCATGGACCACGCCTTCGTCTCGCCGGGGTTAACCGCGAAGCGGGCGGCGGAGGCCAACTGGCGGCCGCTCCCATCTTCCAGACACATCGAAACCGTCTGTTGCGTCTCGGACCGGTTGGAGACCGCGCCCGCGAGCTTAAGCTCCCTGCCGTCCATGAAGTACCTTCTGCTCAGCTCGACATGAATCGGCTGGTACTGCTCGTAGAGCTTCTCGACGTCGCTGCGGGGCAGCGGGGCGGAATAGATGCGCAGGTCGTCCATCCAGCCTTCCAGCGACCGGCCCTGATAGAGGCCGACGAGAAAGCGGTCAAAATCGAGCCGTGTGAAGCGTCTTGGACGGACAATCTGGGCCATGCTGGTGTTGTCGCTGAGTCGCTTGTTGCAGATCCCGTTCACGTAGATCCGCGACTCATACCCATCCCACGTGAACACGACGTGTTGCCATTGGTCCTCGCTTGCTCTAGCGGCCACGGCATATTGATCCCGCAGGTCGCTCACGTCGGCTCGGAACTTCCCGTTGTAGAGCCAGAACCAGATCGCCCCGGAACCGATTCGAGTCGGCTGCTCCCAGGGCATGGAGAGGATGGTCTGCCAGTCGCGCTTCTCCACAGGCCGTCCGTCGATCTTGGCGTCTCGGTCGAACTTCAGCCATACGGCAATGGAGCCGCAGCGTGGATCGAGGTTCCCTGGCAGGCTGTACTCCAGTTTCGTATTGAGCGCCCGCCCGAAATGCGCGGCCTGGCCGCTGATGCCCGGGTCGAAGGTGATGTTCTCCTCCCGCATCGGAGTCTTCTCCCCGGCAGCCACGGCCGGTTCGACAGAGCCGTCGAAGGGAACGTGAAAAATCAGTTGGGGCTGAGCGTGTTCGCTCGGATCCTCGTACTGTTCTTTCTCCAGCCGCACACCGTAAAGTCGGAACTCGCCGGGCGTGAAGAAATCCAACCGCAGATGGAATTCCTTGAGATCGGTCGGAACCGATTGGTCAAATGCGTACGTTGCCCGGCGGCCGTTGAGCTTCGCCTCCAGACGCTTCCAGTAGTGCTGGTCCTCGGCGGTTTTTCCCTCGTAGTAGAAGTTTGCGTTGGCGCCGACCGGTCCCTGGCAATCGACATACAACGTGTAATCCCTGCCCGTGATGGTCTTCGGATCGAATCCGATGATCCTGAGCTGTACGGTGGTCTGCCCCGCCGCGTTGACGCCGCGGCTGTCAAAGACCAGGCAGTCATCCTCCACGCGGGTCTTCAACTGCGACGTCAACTCGCGAGGAATGGTCTGCAAGTCGACCGTGGAACGTCCCTGATCCGACTGGCCACGCAACCGGATGATCTCCGGCGCCGACTGAATCTGCATACTATTCCACGCAGGCGTGTGATACGTTCGCAGTTCTTCCGCGGCGAGGGCGGATGGGATGCAAATTGCGGCGACGATAGTGAAGGAGAGCAGACGATTCACAAAGAGTCCTCTCGACAATGCAAGCAAAAAACAAATCACCCGTACTGGTGCGGTGGTCCAGCAGTCTATTACACCCCTTCCGGGTCAATATAGCAAGGAATCGCGGCCCCCAAAGGAACGAACGGCTTCGCGGTTACCGCCCCCGCCTGTCCGGGGGATTCGAGTTTACCGATATGCTACCCTTGTTTCTGTTATGCTGAATGCAGCTCCCCGAATCGAATTCAAAGGACACAGGATCGTCGAAGAAGGTTGAAGGCTCTATGGCAAACACGAAAGACCATGATTCGGCTCTTCGTCATGACGGCAACCAGCTTTTCACCACGCCGTGGTTTGTGGTTCCCATCCGTTTGGTTGTCCTTTCTTGGGCTCTCTACGCAACGGCCTCGCCAGCAGCGAGTGGCACCCCATGTCATGCGGCGGAAGCCGCCTCTCGAAAGGTGACACTAGAGGGTGCCGGCGGCGCAAAGCCAATCCTGGCTGATGTGATCCAGGTTCTTGATCCCAGCGGAGAACCAGACACGTATTTCATGGATGTTGCTTCCGTCGTTTCTGCCGACACGAAGTGCAAGACCGTGACCGTTCGACTCCATTTCGACGTGCTGGGCAATTATCAGCGTTACGAACTTCTGTCGGGCGGCAACTTGACCAAGTCCGGAGGCAAGCCCTTTTCCCGGGCCGACCACGAGAAACTGCACCAAATCCTCTCCGACCCGTACTCCCAACTGAAGTCGATCGCGCTCGATGAGATTACTGCACCAAAATCCGCGGCGACCGCAGGGGCCCGAGTCGACGCGGTGTCGCAGCCCACGGTGCTATCCCGGCAGAGTACGATTGTCGTGGGCGCAGCCTATACGTGTTGCACACTCTGGCACTGGAGTCATGGCGAAGTGGTCGGTGCGATTCGCGACATGACCGTTGAGGCGTGTAACCGAGAGGACTTGTTGCGCTATCTGCGCAGCGACCAAGACCCGTATGTCCAATTTGCAGCCGAGCAGCTGCGAATGCAGGACCTGTTTGACGCCGAAACCATCGCCGCCGTTGAGCAGGTCATGCGGCACGGCAGCACGAAAGTGATCAATCCGGCATTGGACTATCTGGCCAAGGCCTCCAGCAAGACAGGAAGCGACCATTTCTTCCGCTGCTGCGAGGACGAGTACCTGGTGGCAAACTCGATCAAGCGAACGCGGTTCCTGGAATCGCTCCGGGAGAGCGACCAAGAGCTTCCGCCGAACTACCTTGACCGTTTCAAGGGGTGGCTCACCCGTGCGGACACCTATTACGAAATCCACCTGCTATTGACGCTCTGGGAGCGGGAAAAGGCGTCTTCCGAGGCAGCAATCGACGAAGCGATTTCGCTCCTGAAAAGCAACAACGCTCTCATCGCGGGCAGGAGCTACCGATATCTGAAAGCGCTGAAACTAAGAACCTATCCGAAAACCACAGAATATGCCCCCCACGGGCGGAAACCGCCTGCATCTGCGACAGTTTTCGGATCGGCTCTAAATGCGTCGCAGCAGCAGAAGCTGGAGGCGTACGAACGGCAGAACGCAGATTAGATCGTGCCTTCGAAACCTGCCGCCCTGTCATTTCGCTCTGACGTCATAGCAAAGCAGAATGCCCTGGTCACGCAGGTAGAGCCGCCCGGCAGCGATGACCGGATGGGGCCAGCTCTTCGTATCGCTGCGATCGGGGGGATCGAAACGGCATTTCTCCCGATAGCCGTCCGGCGTGGCCTCGATCAGAACAATTGTCCCCGCGTCTCCTTCGGCTCGCAGGTAGAGCATCCCGTCTGCGTAGACGAGAGATCCCTTTCCAAGCTCGCGCTTTTCCTGCCAGACCGCATCGCCGCTGGCAAAATCCTGGCAGGTCCATCCCTTGCTGTCGGAATAGCCGTACAGATGGTCGCCGACGCGAATCACGCCACCATGGTGGTTGACCATGGTCTTGTTGGCATACACTTGGTCGACGGTGAACTTCCCACCGGCAGCAGAGACTTTGAAGAGGTTGCTTCCAGCGCCATATCCCGAGCTGACGTAGACCTGGTTGTCGCAGTAGATTGGCGTCGGGATAACCGCCGTTCTCCCCTTGCGGGGCGCCCGCCAGAGCATGCGTCCGTCGGCCGCGTCGATTCCCGCGACGCTCGCGTCGGTAAGCTGGACGTATTGGCGGACTCCGCCGATCTCCGCGACGATTGGCGACGAATAATGGATACCGTCGGTGAACTCGGCGCTCTGCCAGATGAGGTCGCCAGTGTTCTTCTCCAGGGCCACCAGGTTGCCCTTGGGACCGCCGGGAGCCAGGATCACCTGATCGCCGTCGACAAGGGGCATGCCGCAGTAGCCCCACTCCGGCAATTTCCCTTGGAAATCGGCGGCGTAGTCTTTCCGCCACTGCTCTTTCCCTGTGGCTGCGCTAGCACAGAGCACCTCGCCATACTGCCCGACGGCAAATACCAGGTCGCCATCGACGGTCGGCGTGCAACGAGGACCGGCAAACCCACCCCAGCCCGGCGCCCCCGCCTTCCCGACTCGGGCCGTCCAGCGCGGCGCGCCGTCGGCTTCGTTGAACGCAATCAGATAGCAGGCCCCGTCCTTGTCGCCCATCGTGAAGATGCGGCCCTTTGCCACGCTTACGCCCGCGTAACCGAGGCCAAGACCTTGAGCTTTCCAGACGAGCTTGGGACCGGCGTCCGGCCACTCGGCAAGGAGTCCGCTCTCCGGCGAGCAGCCATCGCGATTAGGGCCGCGCCATTGCGGCCAATCACCAGGCTCCCCCAAGGCAACCGGGGAGAACAGAGCCACCAAGGCTAACGCCAGAAATGTAGCCGTTCTTTTCATGGTAAATCAGTCCGGAATCTGGGATATCGATGGTTTGAGAACGGTTATCAGCGCCCGCATTGGAACCTTGGACGTGTCGCGCAGCAATGAGTCTGGATTAGTGCACTGCAGAAGTCAAGCCACAGCCAGCCCCCATGGTGGGTTGGGAGGGCCGCGTCAGCTGGTCGGTTTGATCCCCACTCTGGCGATTGTTTACTTTTACCGTGACCTATCACGGCAAGAAGGCGCCAAAGCGGTCCTGGAAATTCGCAAGTTCCGTCGCCGCCCGCTATGCTTGGAGCATCCCTCTGTCGTGAACAAGTAATCCGGAAACTGGTTTGGGCAAGACAATGAGAAACACACAAACGCGTACGGTCTCGATTGTAGCCCTGCTCACGATGGCCGTACTGGCCATTGTTCAGACAACGGGATCGGCAGTCACCGCCGCGGAACCGCCCCACTACAATGTGTTGTTGTTCACCGCCGACGACATGCACGCGGAATCGATGCAAACCTTCGGCTGCAAGGTCAAAGATCTGACGCCCAATCTGGATCGCTTTGCCAGGACCGGAATGGTCTTTCACCGCGCACACGTGAACGCCGCCATCTGTGCACCGAGCCGAGCCGTCATCGCAACCGGGCTTTACAGCCACAACTCCGGCGCCATGGGATTCATGCCCACCCGGCCGGGAATTCCTGATATTGTGACGACCCTGCAGAAGGCCGGCTATCTCGCCGGCATTCTCGGCAAGGTCGGTCATTCGACCCCCGTGCCCGGCATGGCCTGGGACTACCATTTCGATCAGAAGGACCTGGGCAACGGACGCAGTCCTACGATCTACTACGAGCGATCCAAGGTGTTTCTGGAACGTTGCCGCACGGAAGGCAAGCCGTTCTACTTCATGGTCAATTCCCACGATCCGCACCGGCCCTATTGCAACCCGGAGAAACTGACGCGGGGGGCCGAGATGCCGAGCAGAACCTATGCGCCCGAAGATGTCGAGGTGCCGGGTTTCGTTCCGGATCTGCCGGGTGTGCGAGCCGAACTGGCCACGTATCAGAACTCGACGCTCCGCCTGGACGACACTTTCGGCAAAGTGATGCAGGCGTTGGACGAGTCCGGCTTTGCCGATAGCACGATCGTGGTGTTTCTGAGCGACAACGGTATCGCGATCCCCTTTGCCAAGTGCAATACCTGGTTTCATTCAACGCGCACGCCGATGCTCGTTCGCCTGCCCGGTGTGGTCAAGCCCGGGACAAGAGACGAAACCCATTTCGTGTCGGGCGTGGACCTCATGCCGACCTTTCTCGATCTGACCGGCGTACAGGGGCCGGAGAAGTTGGACGGTCGCTCGATCCTTCCTCTACTCCAGGGAAAGCCACAAGAAGGTCGCCAGTTCGTCTTCACCCAGATCGACTCGAAAGCCGGCGGTGATCCCGTACCCATGCGCTGTGTGCAGAACGCCAGGTTCGGCTACATCTACAATCCCTTCAGCGACGGCAAGCACCTGTATCGAAACAACAACGAAGGCAAGACGATGGCGGCCATGAACGCGGCCGCCAAGACCGACGAGCAGATTGCCAAGCGGGTGCATCTGTTCCGTTACCGTGTGCCGGAAGAGTTCTACGACCTGGAGAAGGACCCCAACTGCCTTGTCAACTTGATCGACAGCCCTGAGCACAAGGAGCAGATCGAAGCCATGCAGCAGAAGCTCGAAGCCTGGATGGTCGAGACCTCCGACCCCATGCTCGACGCATTTCGCAACCGATACGACCGCACGACCGTCGACGCCGTCATGGAGAAGACGTACGGAAAGCCGAAACCGAAAGGGAAAGTCAGGAGAAAACGATGAGGAACGTGCTGGCACTTGCCTTTCTCCTAACGGCTTCCGCTGTACCGGCCGGCTCGCCGGCAACCGCCGCCGAAAAGCCCAACGTCGTCTTGATCGTCTGCGATGACACATCCGCACGATCAGTTCGCGGCATCCCTGAAGGCAAGGAACCGGACTCCGAACGCACCGAAGACATGGGCACGCGGTTGTTCTCCGTGCTCGTCGCTTCGTACCCTTCGCAGGACGAAGCCTTGCGGCACTTCATCCAGGCCTACCTGGCCTCCGTCGCCTCGATCGATGAATTGATCGGCCAGATACTCGACACCATCGACAATAGCCCGCTGAAAGACAACACAATCGTCATTCTGACGAGCGATCACGGCTGGGGCATGGGCGAGAAGGATTACCTCTACAAGAACTCGCTTTGGCAGGAAAGCACACAAGTTCCGCTGATCGTACGGGCGCCCGGCACTGCAAAAGCGGGGGCCCGCGTCGACCATCCCGTATCGCTGATCGATCTCTACCCCACGCTGATCGATCTGTGCGGCCTGACAGGCGATACCAGGAAGAACGACGAAGGACGCCCGCTCGATGGGCACAGCTTGAGTCCGTTCCTGGAAGACCCGCAAACCGACCAGTGGTCCGGCCCCGACGAGGTCCTCACCGCCTTGTACAAGTGGGCCAGGTTCTACGACCCCGCGGAACAAAGCTACGCCCTGCGATCGAAAGACTGGCGTTACATTCGCTACGCCAACGGTAAGGAAGAACTCTATCACGATGCCGTCGATCCCTACGAATGGGATAACCTGGCGGATGATGGCAAGTACGCTGCAAAGATCGAGTATTTCCGCAAGCGGTTGAAGGCGAGGCTCCCGGAGACAGCAACCGCACCTCGACAAACAACCAACGAGCCCAAAGCGAAGCCCACGCCGAAGAACGACGCCAAGCCGTGGAAGGACAGCTATTTCGCCAAGCATCCCGAGGCGGACGCCAACAATGACGGCGAACTCACCTGGCCCGAATTGAAAGCCTATCGCGAAGAACATGATCCGGCGCCAGAGAAAACGCCGAGCAAACGTTTCTAAGCCTCGCCTCGCCAAGAAGGAATGTCGTGATACAACTTCTCAATACTCGGCTACTGCTGGCTGCCGCCGTCGTCCTCCTTCTTCCAGAACTCGGCACCGCCGATGCCAAGGAAATACAGTCCCTCGACGGAACCTGGCAGGTCCTTTTCGATCCCGCGAATGTCGGGCAAGACAACCACTGGCACGAGAATGCGGTATTCTCCAGCAGAAGCGAAGTACGTGACATCCATGTTCCCTGTTGTTGGGAACTGATCGAGAAGGACTACGAGGGTGTGGCTTTCTACCGGCGCACGTTCCGGGCGCCCTCGAAATGGACGGGCAAGACAGTTCGATTACAGTTCGATGCCGTGAACTTCCGCACCGAAGTCTGGCTGAACGGTCGGCATCTCGGCGTTCACGAGGGCGGGTTCACGCCCTTCGAGTTTCGTGTCGACGACGCGCTCGACTTCGATGGCGAGAACATCCTCATCCTTCGCGTCGTCGGCCCGATCTTGCTGCACGACAAGAAGGTGGACGGCATGGGCCCGATGGAAACGCCGCAATGGCGAGGCGCGATCGCCGGCGGGATCTGGCAGCCCGTTCGCCTGATCGCAACAGGGGACGTCTATCTGAAGGACGTGTTCATCCAGCCCCGACTCTCGGATAACTCCGCAACCTTTCACCTGGAACTGGATTGCACGAATCCGAACCCGGCCTCGACGCCTGTCCGAATCACGGTTCGATCCGGCGATCACGTCATCGCAGAAGCAAGCAAGACCTTCGAATTGACCGGGGCTACGAACCGCCATCACGCAACTCTCACGATCCCCGACCCCACCTATTGGTCTCCCGACAACCCGCACCTCTACCACGCCGAGGTGGCCATTGGCACTTCGGACCACTGGACCACCCGGTTCGGGATGCGCGAATTCACCATCCGCGACAAGGAGTGGTGCCTCAACGGCGAACCCTTTGCCCTGAAAGCGACGTTCTTCGAGGGCCTGTATCCGTTGAAGTTGGCCTATCCCGACAGCCGCGAGATGGCCGTTCGGGAAATCCAGTTGGCCAAGGACGCCGGATTCAACATGATCCGTCCGTGGCGCAAACCGCCGCCGCCCATGTGGCTCGATCTGGCGGACGAGATGGGCGTCCTGACCGTCGGCAGCATGGCTATCGAGTGCATGGGCTCCCCCATGGAATCGCTGCGGTTGCAAGAGTGGGTCGAAAACGAAGTGCGCGAGACGATCTTACGCGACCGAAGCCGTACCTGCGTCGTGCAATGGGAACTGTTCAACGAGCTGAAGCGGCCCGTACTCAAGCAGATGCTGGAGCCGGCGGTGAAACTCGCCCGGGAACTCGATCCCACGCGATTGATTCTCGACGAATCGGGCGGCTGGGCCTTCGGCGCCAACATGTATCTGCCGTACAGTCTCGAGCCCACCAAGTTCAACGACATCCACGACTATCCCGGTCAGAAAATCAACGACGAGGTCTACACCAAGCTTCTTCTCGCTGGAAGCGTAACGCACGAAGAGATGAGGAACCGCGGCCTCACCGGGCGACTGCCAGGCCGAAACGTCGTCCCCGGTCTCATGACCTACTTTTCCGAGTTGGGCTACGGCAGCTTGCCTGACCTGGAAGACAACAACCGGCGTTTCACCCAGGTCGGCAATCCCCTTGCGCCGCCCACGATCTATCACCGCCGCCTGGCCGATCAGCATCGACAAGCCCTCAAGGAAAGCGGATTCGACGGCATCTATCCCGACCTGAAGACATTCTGCCTCGACCAGCAGGTCATCCATGGAACTGCGAATCGCCGCATGATCGAGGCCGTTCGCTGCAATCCCCACGTCAAGGGCTACTGCATTCACGCGCTGACCGCCGGGGACTGGATCACGGGAGCGGGACTGCTGGACCTGTTCCGGCAGCCGAAAACCTATGCCTACGAAGGAACCAGGGCCGCCAATCAGCCCCGCATCGTCTCGATTCGCGTCCGGCCCCGCAACGTCTACGCGGAACGGGGAACCAAGATCGACATCACCGGCGTGAACGATCTGGGTTCCCTTTCCGGAAAACTCGAGGTCGAAGTGGTCGGCGCTGACGGGCAGGTTGTTTTTGCCAAGTCGATCCCCGTCGATCTGCAATCGGGTATCACGCCACTCTTCGACGAACCACTCGACACGACGGCATTCAAGGGCACGTACACGGTCAATGCGAAAGCCGTCGCCGAAGACGGAACGCTTGTGACCTCGAATTCCTACATCTTCGACGTCTTTCCCACGAGCGAACTGTCCGTCCCGACAAACCCCATTGCCGTGCTTGACCCCAGCAACTCGTTGAAGCCGTTTCTGAAACAAGCCGGGATTGCCTTCGAGGAGTTTCAACCCACATCCGCCCACCACCTGCCCGTCTTCGTTTCACGTACCGTCGCGAAGTCGCCGGCGCAAAGGAAGCTCTTCAACGAGCTGACTGAGTTCGTCAGGGCGGGCGGAACCGCCGTTTACTTGCAAGGGGGCGGACCCAATGTCCGCTGGGGAAAGGCCGGGCCCGCGTCACCCCTGCTGCCCGCCAAAGCCTCTCAAAAGCAATCCTTGGGCCACTGGATGTGCATCCCCCGCCTGGTGAAAGACCATCCGGTGTTCAAAGGCCTTCCGGTGAACGGAATGATGGGACCGGTTTACGAGAACGTCTGGCCCCAGAGCACGCTCCAAGGCCTCGCCGGCGAAACGATCGCCGCTTCAATCGGTTTTGACTGGTTCCCCGACTATGATTATACCAAGCGTCACTACTACGGTCCGGGCGACGTGTGGTGGGGAGCCGACATGGCCGTCGTCCCGCAGGGCGAGGGGCGATTCATTGCCTCGCAACTGCGTCTCCTCGAGAACCTAGGCCGAGACCCGGTGGCCGACAAGATCCTCTACAATCTCGTTGAGTTTGCTGCCACGCAGTGAGATTGCTCCGTGCGGCAGTGCTTCGGTCGTGTTCATGCATGGCTCGAAGCCAATCCGCACGTTCGTTTTCAGCCAGACCGATCAGAGCCGCGACAGCAGAATTGGCGGCTCCTCGGTTGACACGGCGGGTCGTTAGCACCACCATAGACGGGGCTGATGATGCGCGGTGCGACAGGGAGATGCCTTGTTTGGCTTTCGTAGAAAGGTCTCCGGCGATGAAAAGCATGCGGTTGGCGGTCACGATCCTCCTGACGATGGTCTCATTCTGTCACGGACAAGTCACGCCCAAGACACCCGGCTGGTTCGAATTCGACGTGCCGGCACTGGCCGTCCCGGAAGGTGGCGTCGTGGATCTGTCCTACCTGAATGAGGCGCCGATTTCCGGCCCCGGCTTTGTGGCCGCCCGAGACGGCCACTTCGTGGATGCGTCCGGTCGTCGTTTGCGGCTGTTCGGCACCAATATCACGGGCGATAGCTGTTTCCCGGACGAAGAGGTCGCCCCCCGACTTGCCGGGCGCCTCCGCCAGTATGGATTCAATTGCCTGCGACTGCACTTCATGGATTTTTCCTCGGGCGGAACGAGTCGTGACAGCCTTTGGGACGACCCGGCCGCCGGCAAGCTCTCGGACCGAAATCTTGCCAAGCTGGACCGACTGGTCTCCGAGTGCGCAGCCAATGGCATCTATCTGAACCTGAATCTGCACGTGGGACGCGAGTACCCGGGACAACCGAAGGTCGCAGACAGCCGGGCGTTTCGATACAGCAAGAATCTCGACCGTTGGCATGAACCGTTCGTCCGCCAGATGGAACAGTTCTGCCGCGATCTGCTCGGTCACGTCAATCCCCACACCGGCCGGCGCTACGCCGATGAGCCAGCCATCGCCTGCGTGGAGATCAACAATGAGAACACGATGATCCGCGACGACCTTGCAGATCTCCGACGTTTGCCTGAGCCGTTCCTTGAGGCACTCACGCAGAAGTGGACCACGTGGTTGCGCGAGCGCTACGGCACCACGGCGGCGCTAGGTCGGGCCTGGAACGCCGACGTCGTACCCTTGGGCGAGGAGCAGTTGACCGATCGTGACGCGTGGATCGTGCAGAATGGCGGCGGTGCCGTCTCAGTGCTCCAGAAAGAGGAAACACGCTTGACCTGGACCGCAACGGCATCGGGCAACGCCAGTTGGAACCTGCAACTCCAGTACAAGGGCCTCGAACTGCCCCCGGGGCGATACACGCTGACGTTTCGGGCGAGGAGCCGCGATTCCAAGCGTGTCGGAATCAACGTGATGCTCAACGCCGCCCCCTGGGACAACGTGGGGCTCAGCGACACGATCGCGTTGACTCCCGAGTGGAAGACCTTCACGCTATCGGGCCCCATCAAGGCGGCAACCGCCCCGGGGCCGTTGCGGTTGAATATCTCGCTACGGAATGAAACAGGGCAAGTGGAATTCGAGGACATGAGTCTGCGGCCCGGAGGCGGCGAAGGACTGCGGGCCGGCGACAGCCTGGACGGCAAGGTTGCTCTGCCCGGGACGACGGCCGTTGCCGCCGTCAAGCTCGACTGGATGCGTTTCCTGATCGATACGGAAATAGCAACAACGACACGCATCGTGCGGTTGCTCAAGGACGAGATCGGATGCAAGATGCCCGTGGCCGATACGCAGGTCTCCTACGGCGGCGTGGCGGGCGTGCTCCGCGAGACAGCGTTATGCGACTACGTCGATATCCACGGCTACTGGCAGCATCCGCACTACACTCGCAATGACCGCGGCTGGGTGACGTCGTTTCGGATTCCCAACACAAGCCAGGTGGCGGCCGAGGACGGAGGAACGCTTTCTCGCATGGGCGTCTACCGGATTGCCGGGCGTCCGTTCAGTATTTCGGAATACAACACGCCGGCGCCCAACGACCACGGAGCCGAGCTGTTTCCTCTCTTCTCCGCCGTTGCCAGCCTTCAGGACTGGGATGCTTTCTACAGCTACACCTACCGCGACTTCGGAAAGAGCTACGAAGACACCTTCATCCGAAAGTACTTTCATCTTATCGGCCGGGCGAACGTATTGGTTCATGCACCGGCTGCCTCATTGGCATTCCGTTCGCGCCTCATTGCGACATCCACGGAAGGAGCACAGTGCCGCATTCCCGTCGACCAGACGCCGGAATTGACGCTGCAGACCGGAACCGTGGGCGATCTGTGGAAGAAACTCGCCGGTGATCCTGCAGTGGTCTGGATGAGGAAAACCACCGTCGCGTTATCCGCACCGGGAAGCAAGGCGACACTCCAGGGAGATGCCAGCGTCCCCGATGGACTTCGCACCAGCAACACCGGCCAGATCCGCTGGAACCCGAGTGATTCCGGCGGGGCCTGGTTCTCGTTGGAGGCTCCTGCCGTCCGTTTCCTGATCGGTCATCTTGGCGGACGTTCTTTCGACGTGGGGGATGTCCGCGTGTCGGTCCTCGATCGGCCCTGGCCTCGGGACGTTCCAGCCTACGCCTGCATTTCCCTGGTTGCGTTGGACGGGAAACCACTGGCAACGAGCCAGCGCGTTCTGCTGGCAGCGTCCGCTCGTACGGAGAATGCGGAAATGCCCTGGAACGAAGATCGAACGGGGTTCACTTCCGACGATTGGGGACAGCGTCCGACACTCAGCGAGGCCGTCCCTTTGGACCTGACCGTTCCCGGCAGCCCAGTTCGAGCATGGCGGGTGACGCCCGACGGGTGCAAGGCTGAAGAACTGCCCATGGAGAACGGCCTCTTGCAGCTGCGGCCCGAACACCAGACCCTCTGGGTGTTGTTGACCCGACCTCGTTAGCAGCCCGCCCGACAAGTAGGTCACCGCTCGCCGAGCGGGACCTTGAAATGGAGTATCGCTCGCCAATCCAGGAGCCGTGCCACACCCGGTGCCTACCCGCGTGCCGCGTTCTTCAACGGGCTGGCAGGGGGCCATGAAGAGTCGCATCAGTCAACTCATCTCCGAGTGAGAACGAATAACGATGGAGACAAGACCGAAGGCTGAAGAACGGCAAGACCCGGAATTTGTGACCCATTAAGCTCGGCTTTCCACTTCAATCGACCTCGCCCCCGAAACCTACAGCCTACAGTCTTCAGTCTCCAACCCTCGCCAAACATTTCAGAGAGGCCACAGCTCTCGAAACCCCCGTCTTCCCACACTTTGAGCCATCATGTTCGCCGTCGTCACATTTATACTGTTTACCGGCTTGGTAGGTTTCCTGTCGTGGCTCTTCACACGACGTGACGACCACCGCAGCTCAGCCGGCTATTTCCTGGCCGGGCGCAGCCTGACATGGATCGTCATTTCCGGCTCGCTCCTGCTGACCAACCTCTCCACCGAACAGCTCGTCGGCCTGAACGGCGGGGGATACTCGCACGGAATGCAGGTGGCAGCCTGGGAGATCTTTGCGGCGGTTGCGATGATCGCCATGGCCGCCGTGTTTCTCCCCCGCTACCTGAAAGGCGGCGTCACCACCGTTTCCCAGTACTTGAAGAACCGTTACGACCCCACCGTCGGGACCATCATTTCGGTGTTGTTGTTGCTTTCACTGCTCACCAATCTGCTACCCTTCGTGCTCTACTCGGGAGCCCTTTTCATGGAGAAGGTCTTTCGTATCTCCGAGACCTTCGGCATCAACGAGACCACGGCGTTGTGGCTTACAACAATCGCGCTCGGGACCATCGGGTCCATTTACGCAATCTTCGGCGGCCTGAAAGCCGTCGCCGTTTCCGATACCCTCAACGGCGTCGGTCTTCTTGTCGGCGGCCTGGCGATTCCCATTCTCGGAGCTCACGCCCTTGGCCAAGGCAGCATCGCCGCGGGGTTTTCGCAACTCACGCAGGAGGCCCCGCACCTGCTCAACCCCATTGGCAAAGCGGGCGACAACATTCCCTTCAGCACCCTGTTTTCGGGAATGATCCTGTTGCACGTCTACTACTGGTGCACCAACCAGGCGATCGTGCAGCGGACCTTCGGGGCCAAGAGCCTCGCCCAAGGGCAGAAGGCGTTGCTGTTTGCCGCCGCCATGAAGCTGTTCGGTCCCTTCTACTTGGTGCTGCCGGGGATCATCGCCTTTCACCTCTTCCAGGGCTCGCTTGACGACGCCGACAATGCCTACGGCGCACTCGTTCAAAGGGTCTTGCCGCCCTGGATGCTCGGTTTCTTCGCGGCGGTGATTTTCGGGGCGATCCTGAGTTCGTTCAATTCGGGACTCAATAGCGCCACCACCCTTTTCAGCGTCGACCTCTACAAAGGCCTTTTTCGGAAGGACGCCAGCGAGACCGACATGGTCAAGGTCGGCAAGATCTTCGGCACCGTCGTAGCGATCAGCGCGATCGGCATGGCGCCCCTGATCGCCCACTTCGAAGGCGGTCTTTTCGATCTGATGAAACGGCTTTCCGCCCTTTACAACGTTCCTCTTCTCACCATCACCCTGCTGGGGATCTTCTTTCCTCGAATGCCCCCGAGGGCCGCCAAGTGCGCGTTAGTAATTGGCCCCGTCTTCTACGGCGTCTTCGGACTCTGGCAGGACAACACGCTCCTGGGCTGCCAGATTCATTGGCTGCACCTTGCGGGAATCAACATCGGCCTTCTCACCACGGTGATGCTGATCGTCGGAGCGATCTGGCCTCGCCCGGAGCCCTACGAACAGGTTTATACCGCCGAAGTCGATATCACCCCATGGCGCGGACTCTGGCCCAGCGCAATAACCATCCTGGTCCTTATCGTGGCCCTCTACGCGTGGATGTCACGATTTGGGTGAATCCCGTCGTCCGTCTTCTTGCATTAGGAAACACACCATGAAAGCTCGTCTTGCTCCAGTCCTTCTCGCGATCTTGCTCAGCGCCGCCACGTCGCTGGCGGGAACCTACTCGCTCGACTGGTCGACCGACAAGGAGCCCGTCTCCTATCAACCCGGGGAAACGATGACCTTTCACATCTCCATATCAGTCGACTCTACTGTAACCTCTCGACAAGAGGCCATACAATCAGATTTTGCGTTTCAGAATTCAGATTTTCGGTTGCCAAGGATATGATCACTGAAGTACGCGCAATGCGTCCGTCCCTTTCACTTCTCCTGCTCTGCACGCTCGCCATCGCCCTGCCCGCGTCCGCTTCAGAAACCGACACCGTCTTCTCGGGGGCCAATCCCAAGCCCTGGAACTTCATGCGGGAGGCGCCTCGGCTCAACGCCGAGTTCAACCACTGCACGATGGAGCCGGGCGAAAATGGATCGGATCACGTCGTATGGCGTTTCAACACGAAAGGCATGCACTACGCCGATGTCTTCCTCAAGATGAACCTGGACCGTCCGTTCGAGAGCCTGCGTCTGCTCGTGAAAAACGATGGTCCCGCCTTCAGCCTGTCCGCGAAACTCCGCGAACAATCCAATGCTGAATGGACGCCGTCTCCCCGTCGACTTGCGGCAAACGGGCCTTGGACCACCGTCGAGTTCAAGGCTTCCGACTTCGAGGTCGCTTCATGGTCCTCCGACGCCGACGGAAGATTCTCGCTCCCCGCGTTCATGCTTGCGGTCATCGCCTTTGACGTGACGCCCCAGACGGACTACACGCTCCAAATCGCCAGCGTCGAAATCGTCTATCCCGATCCACCGCGTGTCGAAATCACCAACCTCCGCGTGCCGCGCCGCGCGAAGGCGGGCGAGTCCTTCAACCTTGACCTCACCGCCACGTTGCGGGCCGGTTCGATTCCCGACCGCGAAAGCGAGATTCGTTTCGTCCAGGACGGGGCCACGCGATTCGCCGTTCCGCTGACAATCGACCAGCCCGCCGCCTGGGCCGTCGGCGAGAGCCGCGAGATCAAGGCCACAGCATACCTGGGACCTTATGCCTGGGGCGGCGAACTCGAACTCCGCCTGATCTTGGGTGAGACGGAGGCCGTGGTTCAGAACCAACCTGGTTTCGGCACGATCACCGTCGATGCACGCAAGCCGCCAAAGAGCGTGGCAGAGGTGAAGCCCTGGCGCGGGGCGCCAACACTCTTTATTGACGACAAGCCGCACACCGGCATGATGTTCACCGCCTACAATGCCGCGACCAAGACCTTTCGCGAGTTCACGGAGGCGGGCGTGGACCTGTTTTCGTTCGCCGGCACGCCGAGTCAGAGCGCCTACGGCCTGTCGAGAACCTGTTGGGTGGCCCCCGACAAATTCGACTATCGCCAGTTCGACGAACGCGTGATGATGGTCCTCGACGCCAATCCCGACGCGCATTTCTTTCCGCGTCTCTACCTCCATGCTCCGGCGTGGTGGTGCGACGAGCATCCTGACGATCTCGTGACATTCGATCCCGGCGACGGCAAGCCGATTCCGTTTCTCACCAACAACGCGTTCAGAACGCCGAGTTGGGCCAGCGACGCATGGCGGCGCGATACGGTTTTTGCGATCCAGCGTCTGATCGATCATATCGAATCCGCGCCCTGGGCCGACCGTTGTATTGGCTACCATCTCTCCTCGGGCGGAACCGAGGAGTGGTTCATGTGGGGCAGCAACGAAAACCAATGGGCCGACTACAGCCCCGCGAATACGCAGAAATTCCGCCAGTGGCTGCGTGGGCGCTATCCTTCCGAACTCGCTCTCCAACGTGCGTGGAACGACCAGGACGTCACCTTCGACACGGCGACGATCCCACTCAAGAAGGAACGCCAGGCAGCGGCCATCGGCATTTTGCGCAATCCGGCCACGGAGCAGCAATCCATCGACTACAACCAGTACACCTCGTGGCTTGTGGCCAACACGCTCCGTTACTTCGCACGGGCCGTGAAGCAGCGCACGCACCGCGAGAAGATCGTCGGCGTCTTCTACGGCTATGTGCTGCAACTTATGCACCAGCGCATGCAGAACGCCGGCCATCTGGCGCTGCGCGATGTGTGGGAGTCGCCCGACATTGACTTCCTGTGCAGTCCGACGAGTTACGCCTTCCGCCAACTTGGCGGCAAGGGCACGAGCCACTACATGTCGCTCCTGCAAAGCCTGCAACTGCACGGGAAACTCTGGTTCAGCGAAACGGACATTCGTACGTCGCTGACGAAGGCCGGAAACCTGGGCGACTGGGGCAAGCCCGCTTCGATTGCCGGGGACATCCTGCAACAGAACAAGGAGATTGCCAACGCCCTCGCCAACGGTGCGGCGCAATGGTGGTTCGATGTGGGCGGCATCCGCTACGACGACCCTGACCTCATGGGACGCATCAAGACCCTGAACGGGGCGGCAGAACAGGCTCTCACCGCCGACCGCTCCCCCGCAGACGAAATCGCTGTGATCGTCCATCCAAACAGTATGAACTACGTCAAGGTCGGCGAGTACCGCATCAACAACCAGCTCATCTTACAGCAGATTCCCCAGTTGGCACGCATCGGTGCGCCGGTTGGCTACTACGCGCTCGACGATCTCGACCGCCTGCCGCCGCGCAAGATGTATGTCTTCCTCACGGCCTTGGCGCCCACGGCCCGCCAGCGCGAACTGGTTGAGCAGCTTAAGGGCGACGGCCGCGTCCTCGTCTTCGTCTACGCCCAAGGCGCGTATCGCGACGGCAAGTGGGAACCGTCGGCCATGGAGGATCTTACCGGAATGCAGATCGACATCGAGTCCGAACCCGGCGTCCTCATGGTAACGACGAACGGGGCGCTCGGGACGGCGGCAGCGGGGCTCGAGTATGGTCTCGCCGGACAAACCGGCCCCGTGCCGGCCTGCGTGGACGGCCAAGCCCAAGTGGCCGGACACCTCGAAGGCGGTCGTGTCGGCCTGGCCTTGAAGCAGCATGCCGACTGGACCAGTGTCTTTTCGGCCGCACCAAGCGTGCCGGCCCAGGTCCTCCGCGTCCTGGCCGAGAAAGCCGGCGTCCATCTCTACATCGACTCCTACGATGTGGTGTGGGCCACGCGCGGCATGTTCGCCCTGTCCGTGGATCAGCCCGGCCCTCGAACCGTGCGTCTGCCCGTTGCGGCAAACGTAACTGACCTGTATGAGGGGAAGTCGGTGGACATGGGTATCCGTGAATTCACCGTCGATATGCCTGCGCACGACTCGAAGGTCTGGCGCATCGATCCGGCAATACGCGACACCCTAAACACGATTCGATAACTGTCTTGTTGCTTCGAGCCAGCCTGCTACAATGCATCTGGCTGATCCTTGTCGACAGCACTCGAACTCAACTTCATACCGGACGGGAAACTGCAAATGACGGATGATGCGGACAAAATCGAGGTCGTGTATGTGACGAACGATGTCTACGAAGCCGAGATTATTCGCAACGAGTTGCACGAAGCCGGCATCAAGTGCGAATTGGACGGCGAGTCGCAGGGCGGGTTCACGGAGATCGTCGAGACCAAGGTCCTGGTGCGAGCCTGGGACGCCGACCGAGCTCGTCGCCTCATCGCGCAAAGGCCAACCGACAAGTTCGATCCCCCCAAGGACGACGTCTGACACGCGGTTTCAGCCACAACAAAAATGGGTCCGGAATGCCCTAACGCGGCATCCGGACCCGTTTTCATTTCTTGAAAATCACGTCCTGCATCTCCCCTGGCTCAGGGAACGTTCTCGTCCGAAGAACGTCCCCTGCAAACGCCAGACAGATCAGCGGTCATCAGCGTCGGCCCCGCTGCCAGGTTTCGCCGCGTTTGTAGCGATTGGCGCGTTCGACGACTTCTTCGTCCTTGCTGAGCTTGATGACCTGGTCGAGGACGGCATCGAACTCCGCCTTGTTCGGATCGCGGATTTGTCGATGGTGGGCCAACTCGACGATCGTTTCGCAGGCCATCTGGCAGAACTCCGGCTGGTCCAGGTAAGGACGGACGAAACGCATCGCTTCCACGTCGTAGGCAGTGCGTGTGCGATTGAGGACGGCGAGCTTCTCCTCGCTCGTTCGAGCCTCCTTCATCGCCTGCTTCATCCGTTCCAGCCGCTGCTGATCGTTGCGGCGGTCGCGAATGGCACACACCTTGACGTAAGCCAGAAAGGCGTGGCGGCGTTCCGAAGCGTCCGTCGTCTTGTCGGCGATTTCCAGCAGCGTGTCGGCCGGACTCGCATCGGGCCACTTGCCGAGTGCGTCGACACCAAAGGCCCGGCGCGAGGCATCGTCGCCCGTCGCGATATCGGCGACGAACTTGATCAGACGCCGGCCGCCAACACGTCCGACCAGCGGCATCAGTTCATCGCGCCGGGCCGCGTCAATCGTGTCGAGGGCGGCAATCAAGGCCTCGCCCCGCTCGTCCTCGTTGCTGATCCGCTTGCAGACCTCGGCCACGTTCCGCTCGGCATTATCCCGCTCGCGTCCCCTGTCGGCCTTCAACACGCCCGGCAACATCGCGGCGAGTCGGTCCGGTGTGCCGATCTGGCCCAGAGCGTTCATCGCTGCAGTACGGACACCGCCGTCGTCGTCCATGGTCGCGGCGATGATGGCGTCGAGCTCCCCGGTGGCGCGACGCGTGGCCAGCACTTCGATCAACTTGGCTCGCAGTTGGGGAGACGCCGTTTTCGAGTCGGCGGCGATCGCCTTGACGACGGCAGGATCGCCCATGCGGATGAGGGCCTTTCGCGCCGCCTGCTTTTCGGCGTCGGATCCGCTCGTCAAGGCCTTGGCCAGTTGCGGCAGATCGGCCGGCGTTCCGATTTCACCAAGAGCCGCCAGCGCCGCCGCCCGGACGGCCTCGTCGCTGCTGCCGAGTTGCTCCAGCACGGCCGGTCTCGCGGCCACGTCGCCGCGGTCGCCGAGGGCCGTAATCAGCGCTGCCTGGGCGGAAGGGTCCAGCTTCGGAAGCTGGGCGGCGAAAGTCTGCGTCGCAGCCGTTCCCTTGGCGGCCGTGCGGACCTTTTCCAATGCCGCTGCACGAAACTCGCGATCCGGATGGCTCAGCAGTGGGATGATCTGGTTCACCAGATCGTCGGAACCATCGGCCCGGACAGCCAACGGAACTGTGCACAGAGCCACAAGTATCAGAAGTGAGGTTAGTCGTGGAAGCATATTACTGCACCTTGTATTCAGGAAGTTATGTTGATGAGTCTTGCCGCAACAGCCGTGCAGACGGAACTCATGCCTCCGCCTGGGCGCCACAAGCCAGGAGTCCGCGAGTTGCGGCCAGGCGAACCAGACGCGGTTGTTGGTCGCCCGCCAACGATGCGTAGATCGCCTTCGCTTCGGCGGTCTGACCCGAGCGCAGGAGCGACTCGGCACATTCCAGCAGGGCGTCGATCACCAAGCTCTTGTCGCCGGAGCCCGCCTGGAGGGCAGGCTGTAAAGCGGCAGCCGCTTCCACACCGCCAATCAGGCCGAGGGACATGGCCGCCGACCGGGCCACGGCAGGGTCGCCATCCTTCAACAAGCCGGCCAGGGTCGCGACGCCGGACGCCTCACCGCGAGCGCCGACCGAAGCGATGGCGCCGATTTTCAACTTGCCGGTCAACTCCACCGCGGCGGTTGTCAGAACGGCGGCCGCCTCCGGGCCGGGGATCCGTTCCAGGGCATGGCGCGCCAGGTGCGCGTTTTCGGTCGACACTAGCTTGGAAAGGGTCGGAACGGCGGCAGGTGAGCCGACCTGGGCAAGTTTGCGGCAGACGTAGTCCTTCGCGTCGCGGGAGATGTCGCTCTCGAGCGAGGCAATCAGGTGTTGTTCCAGATCCTGACGCAGGGCCGCATCGTCGTGGGCGGCGACCACGGCGTCTTCAATCCCCTGCAGTTCACTGATCGGGGTACCATAATCATATTTTTTGAGAGGTTCAAAGGCTTGATCCAACATGGGAAAAGTCCCTTTGTTCTATTCGTGGAGGTTGTTCGATTGAGGGATTCCGGCTTCAGGCCGTGTACGGGCGGATCACAGTTGCCACGGTTCGCGACGGCCGCGGTCAACCATGCGGTTGGCTTCGTCATCGCCGATAAACTGCTGGGCGACAGCATCCCACTTCAGCGATCGCCTCAACCGATAGGCGATGTTGCCGAGGTGGCACACCACGCAGGTATTGACTGCTCGCTCGATGTCGCGGAAGGGAGTCTCGCGAGTCTTCACACACTCGATGAAGTCGCCGTAAATCCCGCCCCATCCCTTGTACATGGGAACCGGCTTCGGTGCGATCTTCTCGCCCGGCGTACCCGTCACCTGCATGTTGCCCGTGTGCGGCTTGTTGTGCGTGATCGTCACACCGTTCGGATAGTGGTACTCGAGCCATTTTCCTTCGGCCGTATCGTTGTAGTCGACGCTGATCGGCTGGAGTCCGCGGACGTCGCAGATAAACGTCGCGCCGCCGAAGTGGTGAGCGCCCCAGTCGGTCATGCCGCCGCCCGAGTAATCGAAAAACGACCGCCAGCTCGCGCCGTTGATCGAATAGCTGCCGCTGCAGCGTTTCGAGTTGTAGGGGCCCCACGGCGCCGGGCCGAGCCACATGTTCCAGTCGATCTTCTCGACCATTTCCTCTTCCGGCAGGTTGCAAAGCTGCGGCAGCGGACCAACGTTGACATTGATCGATCGCAGCGTTCCCAACTCGCCGGCCCAAACGGGATCCACGGTGCTGCGGTAGTCGCCGAGCACCCGCTGGCTGCCCCCGGAGACCACGCGACCGTAGCGGCGAGCAGCTGCGATCATCATCGGCCCCTCGCGCAGCGTCAGCGTCTCGGGCTTCTGGCAATAAACGTCTTTACCATTCCGGCAGGCCGCAATGACAATGAGGGCGTGCCAGTGGTCCGGCGTGGCCACGTGAACGGCGTCGATGTCCGGTCGGGCGAGCAACTCGCGGAAATCGTTGTACGTCTGGCAGTCCTTGTTCTGGTAGCGGCCGTCGATCCGCGTCTTGGACTCCTCTCGCCGGCCCTCGCGTACGTCGCTCACGGCCACGTACTGCACGTCGTTGCGACCGAGAAATGCCCCCTGGTCGCCCCGTCCCATGTTGCCGATCCCGATGCCGCCCATCACGATCCGGTCACTGGCCGCCGGACGGTCGGCGCTGCCGAGTGCGGACGATGTGATGATCAACGGCGTGCTGATCGCGGCAGCCCCTGCCGCCTTGAGAAACTGACGTCGGTTGGCGCCGCCGTTGCCGCCGGCAGCCTTCGCATCGGTCGTTGGGGAACTGTGTCCTTTGGAAGGTTGAGTCATGGATACCTCGATATGTTGCTGGTAAGGGTAGGCCCTCCATGATTCTGCAGGCACGCAGGCTTCTGCAGCGTGAGGGGGGCACCGTGTCCTGACTGCTTCGGGGAATGCAGGATTTTCCCAGTTTAGTGAGTGGGAACCGACACAGGCAAGCCTGTTTGTGCCGTCCCGCATGCCGTGCATTGCAACCGCGATGAAGGCGAGGCACAATGACAGGGCCTTGCCACCAAAAAGCCACTCGAAGTACAGCCGCCCAACCAGGACGCGAGCACCAGCCTCCCCCTCTGAGGGGTGTATGACCACGACTTCCCACCAGCGCGTCGTCCAGGCTATCGAGTTTCGCCAGCCCGATCGCGTTCCCATCGTTTTCTGGAACCGCGACCAGGCCTCGGGCGACGTCATGCTCTATCACCTCTCGCTGGGCACCCCCGGAGACGGCTCCGCCAACGCCTGGGACTGGTCGGTGAACGAGTGGGGATATCGACTGGAGAAACTCGGCGATGGAACCATGGGGCATCCGGTCGAGGCGGTCTATCGATCTCGGACGGCGGATTCATCGGCTATGTTGAGGAGTATGGCGTCATGGGGATGTCGACCGAGAACTACCAGGCTTGTGGTGAGGCGTTCCGCCGACTCAAATGCCTACGTTGAGGGGACGTCTCACAGTAGCCGTCGTCTCAAAATGAACCGGTAAGTCAAACAACAGGAAACCCGCAATGTTCCGTCTCTTCGATCGCAGAAAGCTGTTCCGTGTTCCACTTGCCTTGGGATGGTACGGCATCTTGTGGCTGGGCGTGCTCCTTTGCCACGCGAATGCGGAGGCAGGGGAATCGGTGGCCAAACGACCGAATATCGTGCTCATCCTTGCCGACGACATGGGCTACGGCGACCCGGGCTGCTACAACCCGCAATCCAAAATCGCCACACCGCAGATTGACCGCCTGGCACGGGAAGGAATGCGGTTCACCGACGCCCACGCCGCGGGATCGCTCTGCCATCCTTCACGCTATGGTCTGGTGACGGGCAGCTATCCCTTCCGCACGAATGTCTCGCTGTGGCGCAAGAAGCCCTTGATCGAGGAAGGCCAGCCGACGATCGCCTCACTGCTTCGCTCGCACGGTTACCACACCGCGATGGTCGGCAAGTGGCACCTCGGCTTTGCCGAGAACGGCTACGATCAACGGCTTCCGGGCGGACCGATTGATCGGGGATTCGACAGCTTCTTCGGTTTCCGCGCCTCGACGGATATCCCGCCGTACTTCTTCATTCGTGGGGACAAAGCCGTCGCCCCTCCCACCAGCCATATCGAGGCCAATTCTTCCCCCGACTGGTCGCCCATCCAAGGGGCCTTCTGGCGCAGCGGCGGCATCGCCCCGGGCCTGGAGTTGAAGGACGTGCTCCCCCGCCTCACCGACGAAGCCGTGACGACGATCCGCGATCATGCCGCTTCCGGGACTTCTCGGCCGCTGATGCTCTACCTCGCTCTCACCGCGCCCCACACGCCCTGGCTTCCTTCTCCGGAGCTTCAGGGCCGCAGCCCCGCGTCCATGTATGGCGACTTCGCCATGATGGTCGACTCCATGATCGGACGGGTACTCCGAGCACTCGACGAAACGAAGATCGCGGACAACACGCTTGTGGTCTTCTCGTCCGACAACGGCCCGGTTTGGTATCCCGAGGACGTGCAACGCACCGGCCACGACAGCGTTGGCGGGCTGCGGGGCATGAAAGGCACCAATTGGGAGGGCGCCCACCGAATGCCTTTTCTCGTCCGTTGGCCCGGCAAGGTGAAGCCGGCAACCGTCAGCGACCAAATGATCTGTTTCACCGATGTGATGGCCACCTTTGCCGACGTGATCGGCGCAGAACTCCCCGACAACGCCGGCCCGGACAGTTTCAGCTTCCTCCCGGTCCTGCTCGGCACACAGCCGAAAGACCAACCCGTGCGTCCGTCCCTGGTCGTCGGCAAGTCGATCCGCTGCGGCTCCTGGAAATGGATCGAAGGCCGCGAGCCGGAGTTTTTCGGACGCCGCGGAAGCCGCCCCATTCCTCCCAAGGATGAAGCTCCCGGCCAACTCTACAATCTTGCCGACGATCTGCATGAAACGAAGAACCTCGCCGCGGAACGACCCGACATGGTCGCCAAGCTCCAGCAAGAGCTGAAACGCATTCACAATGCACCCCGCACTCGCGAGTGAACAAGTAGGTCCCCGCTCGCCGAGCGCGACCTGGGAATCTGCAACACTCCCCCCCACCGCAACAGTCCTTGCCCGAGCTAGCTCGGATCATTCATGGGTGGCACGCTCAGAGCCCGAGCGATGGGCGTGCACGGCCGAGTCCCCACACCCATCGCTCGGCAATCCAGCAGCCGCTCGCCGCCCTGATGTCGGCTAGCCGCCTCGGATGGGCATGCTATCTTCGGGCCCTCCCCGGCTGTCGGCAGAATGGTATCATTCCGGTCGGGAAGGGACGTTTCCGAGGCCTGGCTTCCGCCACCCTTTCCGGGGAGGAATGCGATGCTCCGCTCGCT
Source organism: Thermoguttaceae bacterium (assembly GCA_963674575.2). GTDB lineage: Bacteria > Planctomycetota > Planctomycetia > Pirellulales > Thermoguttaceae > JAAYAY01. The sequence goes on along the minus strand of CAXXQT010000002.1, from coordinate 751,372 downwards.
GCGCATCTTGCTCGTCGCCATCCTGCTCGTTCTGGCTGGCGGCCTGCCCCGCGGTCTTGCCCAGCAAACAAGCGACAATCTCCCGTCGCGGCTGGACGAGCTTCGGCCTCGTTGGGAGCCCGGGGATCGGTGGACGGTCGAAACAGCAAGTAGACCGCTCCACATTCGGGCCGACGCCGATCAGGCCGTCCGCTGGTCGAGTCTTCGCTGGCAGTTTGAAATTCCGGCAACGGAGGATTTATCTTCCGGCGACTGTCTTCGCGTCGAGGTGACCTGCCAGGCCGAGGGCCAGGCAATCCCCAAGACCGTCCTCTGGCTCAATCGCGACTCACACGCTCTGCAGCGGATCACGACCGGCTTGCCGGTTCCAGGGGGTTTTGAGGAACTGACGATGAGCTACGAATCGGCTTCCGGCCAGCCGGCTCCCATTCTCGGTCCCCTCTCGGCGCTGCCCGTCGACACGCCCGTCCTCTACGGGGGGGCGAAGGGGATGCAGACCTTCAGTTACACATCACACCTCGGGACCGGCGAAAGCAAGGCATTGGGCGAGGTCGCGTTCGCCCACCAGATCGAACAGCAGGTCACGAGTCTCCCGCAAGAGGAAGTTCAGAAGCTGTTCGGGCAGCATTTCACCAAATCGCTCGAAGACGATCCGTTTTCCAAGAGCCTGGCGGAACGGCCCGTCACAGAAATCCGGCTCAGGTCTCAAGGACGGGAGGTTCGCCAACTCTGGCAGGAAAGGCGTCCCTGGCCAATCTATTGCGACAATGGTTACACCGTTTCGCGGCTTGTCGCCGTCGACTGCAAGGAGGACCGACCATGAGATGCGTCCTGTTCAGCCTGCTCCTTGTGATTGTTTCGGCGCCGCCGGCCCATGCGGTGGTCGAAGAGGCCGTCGCAAAACGCATTCCCTGGTCCGGCTATTGGTGGCCCGTTGCCAAGGGCGAGTTGCTCGGCCCGCTGGAGAAGTACGATGCCCTTTCCGGTCGACGAGCCCAGTGGTGGGAACTGGAAAACAAGCCGCCGGGGCCGCAGGTTCCCTCCTGGCACGGTTACTGCCACGGCTGGTCGGCGGCCGCCATTCTGGAACGGGAACCGGTGGCCCATTATGTCACCGGCGCCACCGCGGGGCCCGGACCGATCGCGCTCGGTGTGGGCGAACAGAAGGGCTGGCTCTCGGCCGGCCATGCCTTCGACGTGGCCAACTACTACGGAGATCGATACGGGGACGGCGAAGGGAGCGAGGATATCCAGGACATCGCCCCGGACATGCTCTGGCAGCTTCTCAAGACGTTCATCCAGCAGCGCGGCGTGGCCCTGGTCATGGATCTCGATGCCGGTGAGCCGGTGTGGAACTATCCCGTCTTCGCCTATCGGATCGAGTACTATGCAAGCCCCGTTTCCCCTGGCTGGTTTGACGGTTCCCTGCAATTGTGCGCCGCCGACGATGCGGTGCCGCCCGACTATGTGGGAACCGTGCCCCACCTGCAAACCTACACCTTCACATTCCAGATGCGAGGCGGGGCCGTCGTGCTCGGAAGCGGGCGATGGACCGGCTACAGCGTGTTGAACCATCCCGATTTCGCCTGGTATCCGTACGTGGCCATGCCCGAGAATCCGGAGCTCCAATACAAAACGGTCAAGTCGCTGGTGGGCAGCGGCGATGCCGCCGGAGCCCGAACGAACGTCGCTTCGGACGTCTGGCTCGGATACGGACGAAACTCGGAGGCAGCCGAAAGCGGCAGCGACGTCCCCCTGCCTCTCAGCCCACTGCAATTGGTGGCCACCATTGCGGACAAAACATCCGACTTCGGACTCGACGCCCACCTGACCGAGTTCGGGCGTGTGAACTACCAGGTGGCCGACCCCTATGCAATCGCAGGTTCCACCGAAGAGGACGGATATCTCTACGTGTTGCACGTCTCGCCCGACGGGGAGTTGACCCTGCTGCACCCTGCCCCCGGAATCGATAACCGGGTTGCGGCGGGGACCACGTTTCATGTGCCCGGTCCCCCAGCCAATCATTGCCTTGCCACCGGGCCTTTTGGCAGCCACCGCATCAAGGTGCTTGTCACCAAACGCCCCCTTATGCTGACCGGCCTGGACCGTACCGCTCCCCGCACGGCAATCGGCAAGTCCAAGACGAAACCAGGCGGAAAGGCCGACGACGATTCTGGCTGGCAAGGGTACGGTTTCCGGTTCTTCCCCACGCAACACAAGCAGGTCAAGGCCCTGCTGACCGATTACGCATACAACAAGAGCCTTGAAGAGGAACCTCTGGCCCAAATCGCCACCCGGCAGGTTCTCGGCAGGTTCGCCCAGGATGAAATCACGTTCTACGTCGGGCCGCCCGAGTAGTTGTTACCAGTCACTCCCTCCTCAGCGAGCTTGCGAGCGAGGGGGAGGGCCGGGGAGGGGTCGTTAACGCTCAGGGAGAAAGGTAGTGTTTTCTGTTCCGCAGGAGATTGATCCCATGAAACGATATTCGCACATTCTAGCAGGACTGGTGATGGCCAGCGTCGTTATGACAGCAGGGCCGATCGCCACGGCCGACGAAGCAGCGGATGACCCGCGGGACGTCGTGGTCAACGAGGTTCGCAACGATCACCCGGCGTTCATGGTTCGTGTCGATGTCGACAAGCCGGAGCGGGTTTATCGAGGCGGCGAGGAGATGATGGTCAACGTCGTCTCGGCCCGGGCAGGATACCTCTACCTGCTGTACTGCGATGCAGGAGGCATGGTGACCTGCCTGTTTCCCAACGCGTTTGGCGAAGACAACCGGATCGAGGCAATGAAGCCGGTCATCCTCCCACAGCCCCCAAGTTCCGACAAATCGAGTTTCCGCCTGCGGATCGGGCCGCCCTATGGACAGGAGGTGCTCAAGGCCATTGTCTCGCAGGAGCCCATGGATTCGGGCGCCCTGGGCCGGCTGATCCTGGCCGAAGGGGCGCGAGCCCGCCTGTCGGGAGTCCGGGCGGTCTACGTGGAGGAAGCCCGGGACGCGGGCCAATGGGCCGAACATCATGTGAAGATCGTCACCCGTGCCCCGGAGGGAGAAGTCACCGAGCCGGACCCGGAAACCGCCGACATGCCGCGAGTTCAGCGCGATGCCGCCAGCGGTCCCGCGCGACGCGTGGGCGTGTTCATCGGCGTCAGCGACTACGCCGACGAGCGAATCCACGACCTCCGGGTGTGCCATCGAGACGCGTCCGAAATGGCCAAGGTGCTCCGCGAGTTCGGGCACATTGGCCAGGGCTGGGTCCTGCTCAACGAACAGGCGACCCGACAGAACATCGAACAGACGATCCGCAGCCGTGTGGCCCAAGCGACCAGGCCGGGCGACAGCGTCATCATCTACTGGTCGGGGCACGGCTCGCGGTGTGCCGACGACGGGGGCGATGAAGAGGATGGCTTCGACGAATACCTGGTGCCCCATGACGGCAATCTCGACAGCGTGGCCACCGTCCGCAAGACAATGATCCTGGACGACACCTTCGGACGCTGGATCCAGGAACTCGACGGGCGGCGGATCCTGATCATCCTCGACACCTGCCACAGCGGCGGTCAGTCCTCTGCCCAGAAGTCGATTGGCCCGGCCGCCTCCTTCGGCTTTGACTTTCTCGACGGGGAACTCGCCCAGATCAAGGATATCGGCCAGCGTGACACAGCCTTGCTCGCCTCGTCCACGTCGAGCCAGGTCTCATTCGAACGCAAGGAAGCTGACCTGAGCACGATGACCTACTTTCTCATCGGCCAGTTACGGTCCGCCCAGGGCCCCGTCGCCGTCACCCAGGCATTCCAGCAACTGAAGAAGTCCGTGACCGACTACGTGACCAGGAACTTCCCGGGCACAACCCAGACACCGATCCTGGTTGACAATCTAAGCGGGCCGTTCCTGCTGCGGCCGTAGGATTCGCCCAAGGTCGGCCTTCCTACCGGGACGCCGTTCTGGCGTTCACGGCGAAGGAACGCCTGTTTTCCGTTGTCGGAAATGGCGTTCGAGTGCTAGAATGTCCTATGAGAGGTCCTGCTGCAATCCGTAGATGTGATTGGCGGAATATGTGGAAGGGTCTCCGCTGAAGTCGTCTGCGAAACGCCGCAGCAGCTAAGAGATTGATTATCGACCGGAAGGGCTTCTTTCAGATGGTCCAAACACAAGAGAAACCGGAAGTGCTCACCGTTAAGGAAGTCGCGGAGTATCTGCGTCTTTCGGAAGCGGAAATCCAACAATACGCCAGCCGGCTTCTGATTCCAGGACGGCAAATTGGCAACGAGTGGCGGTTCTCACGTGCCGCCTTGCAGGAATGGTTGCGTGGAGCCTCGGGAAAGGAGATTCTCCTCAGCCAAGCGGGTGCGCTAGAAGATGACCTGGAGGACCTTGCGGAACTCCGCGCGGCGGTCTACAGGATGCGAGGCCGTTCGGAATCGGAGGCGGTGGAATAGGAATGCGATTGCTCGACACTGATACCCTGTCGCGCCTGTGGGCCAATCATCCTCTCGTTGTCGAGCGTCTGGCCGAGTGTTCGGAAACGGAGATCGGCATCACGTCAATCACCAGGTGTGAGGTCCTGCGAGTTCGTTGTGAGAACTTACTGAAGGCCGCGCGAACGGATGAAGTTATCGTCGCGCAGCGACGGCTGGACCGAAGTGAACGATTACTAGGGCAACTGATTGTGGTGCCATTCGATGATGCAGCAGCACAGTCGCTTGAGCGTCTGGAAAAGGTTCGGAAGCTTAGGAGCATCGGCTGAGCTGACTTGCTCATAGCAAGTATCGCCTTGGCAAATGCAGCTACGCTGGTAACTCGAAACCTCAAGCATTTTCGCCAAATTCCGAACCTGCGTCTGGAAAACTGGGTTGACTGAGTGGCCACAACCAACTCATCAGCGGTGGGGCGAGACACGGTCTGAACGGCGTCTGAAACGATCGAACTGACCCGCCCCGACATCTGGTGTCACAGTCTGCTGGAAACGTCTCGTTTTTCATCCCCTCAAATGCCACCTCCTTGTCGGGCTATCGCCCAATTCCGGCATCTTAAGGCTGATAGCCTTCTTTCTAGAAGTCCGGAGGGGTCAGTCCGATGCGTACTCCATTTGCCTGCTCGGCCGTTTTGCTCAGCGCAGCGATCTTTCTCGCTTCCAACTCCGCTGTCTGCGCCCGCGGACCTGCCGGGGGAACGGCAAAACTTGCAGCCCCCAGTTTCGGTGGGAGCCGCGGTGGGTCGTCGGGACTTTCTTTCGGTTCGGGAGGCATCAGTTTCGGGGGCGGCCTGGGCGGCATCAGCCTGGGCACGGGGAGGCAACCAACGCCGTCCTGGAACCGCCATCCCCGGTACCCCGAAATCCCGGATCGCCCGAACAACTGGGGAAGCGGAATGCAGGTCATTCCCAACGTCCAGATCGTTCCTCCCACACGGGTCGAGAGGCCCACAACCGTTTACGTTCCCCAGCCAACCTGGACCACCCCGGAACGAACTTTTCAGATCCCTTCGGAGACTCTGCAATCGACGCCCCAGGTCCAGCCCAACGAACTGCCCACGGATCCCGTGCCCGAGCCGATTGTTACCGATCCTGCGCCCAACACCAATGCTCTTGTTGCCCGACAGATTACGGAAGCAGAAGTGGTGCGGGCCAAGGAGTTCTTCCAACAGCGGCTTCTCGATCTGGCCAAGGTGCTTCAGAAGCGACTTCCGCCCACCGAATTCGACCCTGAACAACTGACAGCGCTGATGATCAAGCGTGCCATTCCCGTGGCGATTCAGATCCAAATCATGGATGCCTTGACCCGCGGCGACTTCGACGGAGCCAGGGAAATCTGGGTGACGATCGCGCCGGGCGCGGAGATTCCCTTCCGACCGAGCCGCGTATGGCTGCTGCTGATTCGAATCTACGTGATGATCGAGCGAGGCTATGTCGAATATCCGGTCATCCAGGAACTGGTCCAGAGTCTGCCGCCGGAGGCCATGCGCCCGAGCTTGTGCTGTGGAGCCGACGATCTTCTCGTCCAGATCGAAGAAGTCGTCCGCATCAACCAGGCCATCGCTGGCGTTTCCACCCAGACAGCGACCCCGCTGAACAAGCCGGAGTCGTTCTCTGAGCCACAGCCAAACGCTACGCCCTTCACGTCCACCTCCACGGAATTGCAGACCGGCGAGTTTTCCGGCAAGCCGGGAGGCTTTGGCGACCTGCCGCCTTATGGCCAACCGGGCCGGGCAGTGCCAATTCCCACGGGACCGGTGAACATCGTCTATCATCCCAAACTGCCGGATCGGCAGGTGGTCGTGGTCAACGCCCAGACCGTGATGATCGGAACCGGCGGCCTTGGCAGTTTCCGCATGGAGCGCGGCTTTGTGGCCGAGGCCCTGGGTCGTCGACTGGGACACGGATCGCCTCTCCACGAAAATCAGTCGGAACTGGTTCGCTCCGCTGTGGTGGTGGTCAACCCGACCCATGCCAGGGTACGATTCGTCTTCGCTCGCCACGAAGTTGTGCTCGAACCTGGCTTCCAGCAAGCCTTGGTGGGCGAGGGCGAAATTTCCTTTGACCGTGGCGGCGGCAAGGGCACCGCCCGATATACGCTGGAACCGGGAACCTACGAATTCACGGTGAACGAGAAGGGTTGGGATATCTTCAGCAAGAGCTACAAAGTGACCCTCAGCAACGAAGGGAATCTCGAACCGTTCCATTACGTCGTCCAGGGCAAAGGGGCCTCGCTCGCGCCGGAGGAGTCGGCGACCCATGAGAGCCAGTATCCCATCCTGATCCGTTTTGATCGAGGCGACGGTTCAGCCACCAAGCAGATCCGCTGGGAAAAGAGCCGCGACACCGTACAGGTTGCCGTGAACCCCGCCGACAATCTCTGGGACCTGTTTGCTGCCAGCGAGGCAGGCCCACAAGAGCCGTCCCTGCAGCCAACTCCCGAATTCGTCCCAGCTTTCTGAGCAAAAGTCGTTGTTCGCTCCGCGAACAATCGCCCTTTCGCTCCAGCCAAAAACAACAGGAGTCCGGAAGTCATGTCCACACGAAACCAACGGAACCGACGGCTTGTGCTGGCCCTGGGCGTCCTTGCCTTGTGGGGGCTGGCAAACACGATCGCAACCGCCGCGGCGCCGGTCAACCGGGTTGAACTGGTCATGGACGCGCGGGGCTTCACCGGCCCCGTCACCGGGCTGACCTTCAGTTCCGACGGAACCATGCTGGCCGCTTCCGGCCAGCGCGAGGTGCGGATCTGGGACCTGCGGACCGGCCGGCTCCTGCGGGTTGTTCGCGGCGAGATTGGCGAAGGCAGTTTTGGCGACGCCTTGGCCGTCGCCTTCTCCCACGACAACTGTGAACTCGTTGTCGGAACACGCGAGGAAGATGGACGCGGGGTGCTGCGAACTTACGACCTTCGCAACATGGCCGCGATGAAGGATCGCGTGGACGACCTCCCCGCGCCCGTCGAACAACTGGCGTTCTCGCGCGACGGTCGACACCTGATTGCCGTGTGTGCAGGCGGCGCGATCGTGGCCTACGATTGGCGTCTGCGCCGGGTGATCGGAACCCGGGAAGCACAGCCCGGGACAGAACCGACGGCGATCCGTTTTCCCCTTGCCGATCCGCTTCTTCTTGATCTGGCAGCGGACAGTGCGACCGTCCTCTCCGTGCCGGGCCTGGCACCGACGCCGATCGATCGGCGGATCCCCCAACCGCTGGTTCGTTGGCTCAAGAACCGCAGCAAGGTCGAGATTCCCCTCGGCGGACGATTCACAACGTTCGACCTGCGGCTCGATCAGGATAAATGGCTTGGTGCTGGCCTACGTACGTCGGAGGGCTCTAGCAAGCACTGGGTGGGCCTCTGGGCCGGAGAATTTGCGGCTCCCGTTCTGACCTACGACAAACACCGCTCCGCCATCACGGCCGTTGCCCTGAATTGGACGGGCGCCCTGGCCGCGTCGGCTGATCGAAGTGGCGAGATCCACGTGTGGGACGTGGAGACGGGCCAGGCCCGCTACGTGTTTCGCAGTGTCGGCCAGCCAATCTACCGCGCGGCACTCGACATGCAGACCGGGCGAATCGGTTTCACGACAGAGCCGATCGAGCGCGGCTGGGACCGGAACAACTACGGCCGGATCGACCGGGCATTCGATCTCCAACGACGCATGATCCTGAACACCCCGGAGGGTGATTTTCCGGGTGAGACCACCGAGCGTGACGGACGATTGTCGCTAACCTATACCGGCGGCCAGTTCGGTTTGCGTTTCACCCCCGACCGCGGAAGGAGACTCGACTTCCCGCTACCCGACGGAGTGATGCCAACCTCGTACACCTTGCTGCGTTTGCCGCAGGCGGGCGTCGAGCTCCCCGTGATCGTTGGGGACAACAGTGGGCGTCTGTTGCTGGTCGACCCGGTACATGGCCAAATCCGCCGGGAAATCCAGGCCCACCAATCGTTCATCACGTCGTTGAGCGAGTCGGCCGATGGTCGATTTCTCACAACCAGTTCGACGGACCGGACGATTCGACTCTGGAGTCTGGCGAACCTGCTGCAAAGTGCGGATCCGGTCCAGCCTCTGCTGACGTTGTTCCTCGTCGACGAAGGCGACTGGATCCTGTGGACGCCGCAGGGCTACTACGACGCCTCGCCGGGTTCGGGAGACCTCGTCGGCTGGCACGTCAACTACGGCGTCGACCAGGTGGCGGCCTTCTATCCGCTCCACCAGTTCCGCGCCCAGCTCTACCGGCCCGACCTTGTTAACGACGTCTTCCAGCGAGGCAGTCTCGAAGGGGCCATCGCACAAGAAACCAGTCCGGAACTACCGCCGGCGCAACCCATCGGTGCGGGGCTGGCCCCGCCACAACCCATCGGGCAGGATACCGCCGCACCCCAGCCGCCCGCCCAGAATCTTGCAATGGTCCAGCCCATTTCATCCCCCGTCCCGCTGACCACCGATTTCCGCAAGCCGGAGACGATGCAGAACCTGGAGCCGCCCCGCGTGCGACTGTTGAGTCCGCGGGACGGAATGACCACCCAGGAAGGGCAGATCCACCTGCTGGCCCAGGTGGTGTCGCCCAATTCGATGCCGATCACCGAGGTGAAAGTTCTGGTCAATGGTCGACCCGTTTCGGGGAAGGGAGTCTCGGTCGTTGCGGCCGAGGATGCCGAACGCAAAGAGGCGAGCTTCAGCCGCGCCGTGGGACTGCTCCCCGGAGAGAACGAAATCGCCGTTCTCGCACGGAACGAGGTGGCCGCCAGCTCGCCCATCATGGTCCGCGTGTTCTACGAGGCCCCTGCCAAGGTCATCAAGGCCCGACCGAACCTGCACCTGCTCTCCATCGGAATCTCCGACTACAAGGACCCCAACCTGAGCCTGCGCTATGCCGATCGCGACGCCCGGGCCTTTGCCGAACTCTGGGAAAGCCAGGTCGGCCCCGTCTATGAGAACATCCATAAGACCTTGCTCCTCAACGAGGAAGCCACGGCAGACCGTGTTCGAGAAGCGCTGCGCAATCTGAGCGAAAGCGTGGGGCAGCGGGACATGGCCGTCATCTTCATCTCGGCCCATGGGATCCGCAATCGCCAATTGGAGTACTACCTGGCAACCCACGAGATCGACCCGGAGAACCTGGACAAGACCGCGCTGCACTTCAGCGCCTTTTCGCAGATGCTGGAGAAACTGCCGTGCAAAGTGCTGCTGTTTGTCGACACCTGCCACGCGGCCGGGATCACGGGCGCCAAGGCGATCATGCGCGACCCGCTCTACGAACTGACGTCGGACGAATACGGCACGATCGTCTTCTCGTCGTCCCTCTCTCGCGAAATCAGCCGGGAGGACGAGAAGTGGGAACACGGCGCCTTCACGAAGGCCATTCTCGACACTTTTTCCGCCAAGGATACGGACCTCAACGGCGACGGCTTCCTCTCACTGACCGAGATGGAACAAAGCGTTTGCGATCGCGTGCAGGAGATGACCGAGGGTGAGCAGCACCCGGTGATGAAGCGTCCGGCAACGATCCACAACATCCCGTTCTACTACATAGGCGAGGGAAATCGTTCCGCTGAACCAACGCTTGCACCAAAGACCTAAATGACCTTGCACGATCCCAAGAATAGTAGCCATCACGCTCCGCCGTGATGAGCCCCGCCGTCGCCAGGCGGCCGTCTCCTGGAATCACGAAAGGTCATTTAGGAACGGGCAACACCCATTCACTCGGACCGATCCCAGAGATCACGGATCCGTTGGAGCTTTCGCTCGACCGTCCGCGGGGCGCAATCGAGTTTCGCGGCGATCTCTTCGTTGGTGAATCCCTCCAACTTCCAGAGTGCGATCTGCCGGATCCGCTCGTCGGGCAGGGCGTCGAGCAGATGTTCGCACTGTTCGGCGGCCATGGCGGCGAACTCGGGCGTCGGTTCCGCTCCGAGCACGTTCCCGATTCCGAAGGCCCGATCGGACTCGCTCGGTCCGATGAACACCGACTCCCCCCGAACGGATCCCGAGCCGCGTTTCTGCTGCATGTCGTGACGAATCTGGTGGGCCGCCTTGCGAGCGGTGATCGTGACCAGCAACTTCCAGAGGTCGTGGCGATCCTCGAGTTGGGGGAAGCGTCCGGCGGCAGCGCCGCGGCAGAAGCTGTGAAAAGCGCTCAACGCCACATCTTCCTCGTCGGCCGCGCGGCGCTGCCCCGCGGCAAGCTTCCCTCGGGCAAAGCGAACCAGTTTCTCGTAGTAAAGCCTCCAGACTTCCTCGGCGGCCGCTTCGTCACCTTTCGCCAGTCCGTGGAACCAGCCTGTCACATCGTCGCTGGACATGAATACCCTTTCCGAGGGGAAAACCGCTCGACCAGCTAGAATTCTACTCAAAGTGAGAAGGACGGGACTTTCTGACCCGGATTATTCATGGGTGGCACGCTCAGAGCGCGAGCGATGGGCATGGAAAGTCGATTTCGACGCACCGACCCCCCCTGTTTTGCAGTCCTTCGGTCTTCAGCCTTGTCTCCCCCATCATTCGTTTTCACTTTGAGAATTCTATCACCTCAGCCACCGGGCACAAACGACAAACGGCCGGAAATCGTCCGCATCCTGTCGGGCCATCTGGGGCAACCGGCATGATAGAAGTGGCAAACAAACGCGACTGTCCTGGAGCAAGACGGTTGCCTAATCACTGACCGTTTTTATGGGAGAGGGACGATGAGAAGTTTTGTGAAGTCCGGCATCGTGGTGGGGGCGGCCCTTTGCGTGGCCGTGATGGTCGGTGTCGTTGTCGCCGACGAACCCGCCAACAGTTCTCTGCAGAGCAGCTGGAACGACTATCCTGCCAAGTGGATTGGCAACGGGGACATACCCACGGTCACCCCGCCGTCGACCAACGACACGCCGGGACAAACCATTCCCAGCGGACCGGTTGATTGGGGGCCCAACACGCCCAACACCAACATCCCGGGCATCCTTGTGCCACCGCGGCAACAACAGCAGGGCAAGCCCAGCGGCGGATTCCAATGGGGCGGCAAGACCGGCGGGGGAGCCTTCTTCAATGGCAAGACCGGTGGCAGTTTCAATTGGGGCAAGATGCGGCCTCCCCAGAGCCAGCAGGGTGCTTATCCCATTCCCGGTGGTGGACAGGGCCAACTCGACCAGGCGAGGCTGCTCGAGTACATCCGCGCACTCCAGCAGCAGAACGCTCAACTGCGAGAACTCCTGGCAAGGCTGGCTGCCCAGCAGAATGCCAGTGCTGAACGTTCGCCCGACCTGCCCAGTGGCGGAGTTCCTCTGCAATAGCACGACTCGCAGGCAACGTTCTGATCACCACGACCCCGGACGGGAATGTCCGGGGTCGTTCTGTTTCTTGAAACCGCATTCTTCGATCCTGAGGGAACGGGGCCGGTGTTTGAATTTGCGGCAAGAGAAGGTAGACTGAGCCCACCAGCCCGGGCACATCTCGTGTCTCGGGAAACGTTTGCCTCGTGCATGCCTTCCGATTCCGGCGTCCAACGTGATCCGACATGGACAAACCGCAGCAGCGCAACGAGTCATCGGAACCCCGGCAAGAGGATTTGCTCACGCAACTCATCGACGATCTGTGCGATGAATTCGAAGCACGCTGGAGATCCGGAAAACAGCCCCGGATCGAGGACTTCCTCGAGCACGTTTCCGAAGAGCATCGCCGCGAACTGCTCGGTCATCTGCTAGCCCTCGAGGTGCATTGGCGCTGGCGAAACGCCGAATCGCCTACCCCCGAGGAGTACACTCGGCGTTTTCCGCGGGACCTGGAAACTGTCGAGGATGCGTTCGCAGCTTCCCCCAAGCATCCCAGCGCAACCAAGGCGTCCGCGGAAACGATTCTCGCGTCTGAGGACGCTCCGACCGCGACTTCCCCGGCAAACGCCCGCCGGCTGGGACACTACCGAATTGTCGAAGAACTCGGCCGGGGTGGGATGGGGATTGTCTACCGCGTCTGGCAGGAAAGTGCCGATCGTTACGTGGCCCTGAAGCTCATCCGCAGGGATCGCCTCGAAGCACTGCCCCCGGATCGCCAGGCAAGCGTGATCCACCGCTTCGAGCACGAGGCCCAGGCCGCCGGCCGCATCGAACACGATCATATCGTGCCGGTCTACGAGGTCGGCCAGATCGAAGGCGAACATTTCTATTCGATGCGCTACGTGGAGGGGCAGAGCCTCAACGATCTGCTCAAGGCAGGCCCCCTCGACGGGCGCAAGGCAGCCGCCTATCTGGAACCGGTGGCAAGGGCGGTGCACGAGGCCCACCTGCACGGGATCCTTCACCGCGATCTGAAGCCGCAGAACATCCTCATCGACGGCAAGACCGATCGAGCGTTGGTCGTCGATTTTGGCCTCGCCAAACTTGCCGAGGGCGCCGAGGGAATGACCGAGGCGGGCGATGTGATGGGAACCCCGTCCTACATGTCGCCCGAACAGGCCAAAGACTCCTCGTCCGTCACGGCCAAGAGCGACGTCTACGGGCTCGGCGCGACCCTTTATCATGCCGTTGTCGGTCATCCGCCCTTTCAATCCGCGACCGTCCTGGAAACAATCCGCCAGGTCGTCGACGAGGCCCCCGTTGCGCCCCGGCAGAGCGATCCTCGGATCGACCTGGATCTCGACACGATTTGCCTGAAGTGCCTGGAGAAAACCCCTGCCCAGCGTTATGCTTCGGCCGAAGCACTGGCGGACGAACTGCGCCGCTATCTGAATCACGAACCGATCGAAGCCCGACCGCTTGGCGTTGCAGGTCGAACCGTCCGATGGTGCCGGCGCTATCCGCTGGTGGCCTCACTCCTCTGTTGCACGCTCCTGTTCTTTGTGGCTGCCCTTTTGGCCGGTGCCATCGGATACGTGCAAACCCGGGCAGCCCTGGCCATTTCCGAACAGAACTATCAACGTGCGCGCGGCACGGTGGACTGGTTCTTCACCCGTGTCAGCGAGGAGTCCCTTCTCGACCAACCCGGTCTGCAACCCTTGCGTCGGGAACTGCTCGAACAGGCACTGAAGTACTACGAGCAGTTCGTGAAGGAACGGGCCGACGACCCGACAGCACGCGATGAACTGGCCGCCAATGCCTACCGTCTCGGCCGAATCAGCCGACAACTCGGCTCAATCGACGATGCCGAAAACTGGTATCGCCGAGCCATCGCGATCCAGGAGGAACTCCTTGCCGAGCGGCCGGGCGACCAGTCGCTCACCGCGGCTCTGGGAGACACGCTCAACGCCATGGGAGAGATCTTCCTCACCCGCCAGGATCTGGAGCAGGCGCGAGCCTTCTACCAGCGGGCCGTCCGCGTCCGAGGGCGACTCGCGCTCGCAGCTCCGGGAGATTCCGAGCGAGAGAGAAAACTGGCCAACTCTGTCATGAATCTGGGAGTCGTGGCAAGAGAATCCCAGCAGGAGGGAGAAGCACGCTCACGATTTCTCGAGGCCCAGAACCACCGCTACGAAATCCTCAAACGCGATCCGGAGAACGTCAAAACCCGGCGCGATCTCGCCATGGGCTGCTACAATCTGGCAAATTTGTACACCTCCCTCGTGCCTATGGACGCGCAGCGGGCCCTGGAGAATCTCGAGGAAGCGCTCCATCTGTTCGAAACGCTCCTTGCCGCGCAGCCAAACGACATAACGTGCAACTACCGAACCGCCGTGACGGCACGCCTCTACGGCGACCTCTTGTGCCACCTCGGACGCCTCGCGGAGGCAACACCAACGTATCAGCGAGCCCTGGACCTGATGCGCCACCTGGCCTATCTCAATCCGGACGTTCCCGACTACCGCCAGCAACTCGCCGGCGTCGAGATGAATCTCGCCCTCACCCTCGACGACCGGGCCGACACGGCCGCCTGCTTCGACGAAGCCCGACAGATTCTGGAAGACCTGACGGCCAGATATCCCGACAATCCAGACTACCGGCGCGATCTCGCCGCCACGATCTGCGCCATCGGGAATCTCGTGGCCGAAAAGGGGGAAACCGACGCCGCCTTGCAACTCGTTCGGCAAGCCAGAGTACATTTTGAACGGCTCTGCCGCGACTATCCAGAGCGTGCCGAATACGCCCGGTTACTCCAGAAGGTAAAGACGCAGGAAGCCTCCATCAAGGGAGATCGGCGACAAGACGACGACGGTACGGACAACGCCCCGTAGCAAGTCCCCCCGGCGGCAACCCGCACCAAGCCGCCCGCGCACTCCCTGTGGCCCGAAAAGCTTGTCCATCTCCTACTTTCTGGTAATTCTCGCAACAGTTCCCTATTTCCCCACACAGGCAGGCGCCGATACTACCACTTAGGTGGAGACTGCGCACTGTCCGCCAAGGGGGAGGAAATAAGGGATGTCTTCGCGTCGCTCACGGCTTGCGGCTGTTCTGGCAGCATGCGGCTCTCTTGCCGCTGCTCTTCTTTTCACCCTGTCTTCGGCAAGTTCGATCGCCGGCGAACCCGTGGTGGTTCCTGCGCCGCCGTTACCGCCCGATGCCGCTGCCGAGCCCGAAAAAGACGCCGTGCCACCCGCAGCCGTCCCTCCAGCCCCACCCAAGCCGCCTGCGGCCGTCGGTGCCCCCCGTGGGGGACTTCCACAGACGTTGCCGCCCTCCATTTCAGGAGCGTACCCGTCGGGCCAGAGTCGCCTTACCACACCGAGATTCGATCAGTACGCCATGCGTACCCGGGGAACCCCGTCGCTACGTCTGGCCAGCGTGCCCAACATGCTTGGCGATTTCGGAGCAACCTTCCTGAATGGCGAGGTGGATATCGCCAACGGCGAATCGTTCATCACCGTTCCCCTCGCCGGCGCCGGGCTCCGAGGCAAGATCTCCGAAAACAACAAAGCCCTGCCGATGGATCGCGTCTATTTCCAGTACAACCACTTCCACAACGCCTCCACGACCGACATCGACATCGCCACGGTCGGAAATGAATTCTCCGGCCATGCGGATCGCTATACCGTGGGACTGGAAAAGACCTTCGGCGACAAGACCTGGTCCGTCGACGTCCGCATGCCCCTGGCCACGACGCAGAACTACTCGTCGGCTAACCTCACGGTAGACAGTGGCGTCGTCGGCAACCTGGACGTGATCCTCAAGCGTCTGCTCGCCGTCAACGACCATGGCGCCCTGGCGGCCGGCGTCGGCGTCAACACTCCCACGGGCAGCGATGTCCACGTGACTTGCTCGCAGCAATACGAAATCGAAAACCAGGCCGTTCACCTCTCCCCGTTTCTCGGCGCCCTGTATCAGCCGGGCGACCTGACCTTCTACCAGGGATTTCTGGAAATCGACGTCCCCCTCAACGGCAACCCGCTGCTCCACGACACCGGATCGGCCGTACTGCCTCTGGGCATGTTGACCGAACAGACCCTGCTGAAAATCGACCTCTCGGCAGGACGGTGGCTCTATCGCAATCCCTGCGCTTATCTGACCGGGCTGGCCTCGATCGTCGAATTCCACTATACGGAAACGCTTAACGACGGCGACATTGTCGGGGCAGGCGATCGATTCGGCAATCTCCTCAACCGGGTCGCGATGCCCCACGTGACCGTCGGCCTGCACGCCAGCCTGTGCGACACCACCACCCTTCGCGTCGGCGCCGTCTTCCCCCTGAACGATATCGATCGCGCCTTCGATGCTGAAGTCCAGGTGTCGTTGAATCGGTATTTCTAGACGCAACGCTTTCCGACGCGCCGACTTCAAGTCCTTGAGCCTCGCCGTGCGACAACTCCCAGGAGGACGTTGTGCGCGTTCAGGATGCAAAGCCAGGAATCTGCCCTTTCAGATGGGATATATGTTCCGCAACAACCCGGCAACGCAGTTGTGCCAGAAGGCGGTCCGCAAAGGATGGCTTGGAGACATCTTTCAAATCCACGCGGATATGTGCCATGATTATGGTGGAGTAACTTATCAGCGTTATCTGAGCAGCTACAAGGGCGGCATCATGTTCAACCTGGCATGCCACCACATCGACATCATCGTCTCCATGTTGGGAAGGCCGGAGAAGATCACCCCCTTCATGAAATCATCCGCGGTGAAATGGAGAATCCATACACCTACGAGCACGATTACCTGACCCAGGAGGTCACCCTGGCCGCCGCGGGCTATTTTCCCTGGCGTGATTAGCAGGACTACCTCGATCGAATACCAGATCGCGAGCCGACTTCCCTGCCGCATCCGCGCAGAATCGTTGCGACCTGGTCCCGCTGCTCAGACGAAAGCGACTGAAGTGGCTCGGCCATGCGATCCTCGCAGATCCCGCAGAGCGACAGGGCGCACTTGATGCCACGAATCGAGGCCATGGCCCCCTGCCCGACTGTGTAAATCGCTTTCTGGCATGCCAGGGCACGCTCGACTTGCTCGATGCGGCCCGGCTGGTCCGCCACGGCCGCCTCGTACAGTTCCACCAGCAAGCGGGGCGACAGGTTCGCACCTCCACAGACTCCTCCGTTGCCGCCGGCGCGGATCGTGTCGACCAAGAGCTGCTCGAACCCAACCAGCAGCGACCAGTCGGGCCGCTGTCGCGTGACCTTGCGCACCGCCATGAAGTAGTCGAGCTGCCGCGAGCTGTCCTTGAGGCCCGCGATCTGCGGGACGTCGAGAAGCTGGCGAACCGTTTCCGGCTCAAAACTCGTCTTCGTCAGAGCCGGGATGTTGTAGAGCACCAGTGGCAGCGGAAGCTCGCTCACCAAGGCTCGCACGTAGTGGATCAGCTCCGACTGCCTCAAAGGGAAATAGTAGGGAGGCGCGGCGACGACCGCTACAGCCCCGGCTTCTGCGGCGCAGCGAGCCAGGGCGAGCGTTTCCTGCATTGAAGTGTCGGTCACTCCCACCAGCACGGGCAGTCGACCGGCAACAAGCTTGCACGTCCCTGCGATCAGCTCGCGCCGCAGGCGAAAGCTGAGACTGGGCGTCTCACCGCTGGTGCCGAGAATGAACAGGGCATGCACGCCGCCGCCAATCAGGTGTTCGACAAGCCGCTCCAGCCCCTCGACATCGAGCACCTCGCGATCCATCAAAGGAGTAATCATCGGCGGCACAATGCCGCGCAGCGGTGTCGGTAATGAAGGTCTATTCATCGGCAAGTTCACAATACCGGGTATTCCAAGTCAGGCCCCTCAACGCCGCGTCATCGTTGGGCGGCCAGAAGTGGCTGGCAAACCAACCGACCATCGAAACTGACGTCGAGTTCCAGGTGGCCGGCCTCGCGGGCAATGTTGAAGGCGCCTCTCTCCGATGCCGGAATTCACTCTGCAATGTCTGAGGCGATTCTCCTTCGCCCCACGATTTGCGTCAATGCACGATTGCGCAAATAATGTAAGAATATTGGCCACGCGAAAGCCTGACGTCTCACAATTCAGACAACATCTGAAGGGTTTTTTCGACCAACATCTCGGCGGCTTGGGGGCCGAAGCGGGTGCTGCGAATCTCGTACCCTCCCTCCTCGTACAACTGCTTCGGGGCCAGATAGCCGGCTCCGCCGTTGCAGTGCGTGATCACGAAGGTGTGCTCGTAGGGAGAGCCGTCCTTGATCGCCATGCCAACCTCCGTCAGCAACTCGCAGCCCAGCCCAACGAAGCAGACGTCGCCCACTCTCGCCACCGTCACGTTCAGCTGTTTCGTATCCGGCGACTCGCCTTCATCTCCGTTGTCCTCCGTCTTGGCCGGGAGTTCGAGTGTCGCAAAACTGCTGCGTATCTCCCCCGCGGATGCAGACGTCTCGATGCGGCGGAAGACATGCACCACCTCTTCGCCCAGCAGGGTTCCCAGCAACACGGGCTCGGGAATCCAGCCGTCCGCCGTCTCGAACGCGGGAAGGACTCGGAACCATGGATCAATGTTCCCCGAGGCGCCCGCGAAGACCGGTGCTGTCACCCCCGGACCGGTGATCTTCTCGACGAACTGTGCGGCGATCCCCAGAACATCACCGCTGATCTGCAAGTTCCTCGGACCAAGGGACGTCGCATGGGTCGCGTAGTCGAACAGCCCGGCGATCGGCGCCCCGTCAGGCTTGGCCAACTTCATGACGAGCACTTCCTTGTCCGTCGGGCCGTAGGGATTGCGACCAAGCTTGATCGAGCCGTCAGGTTGCTTCTCGCGACGATTCGACCCCACGGGACTGTAGCCTCGGCCCCTTCCCATCTGCACCGGGCCTTTGTTACGGAACGCCTGGTCGATCACTTCGAGCAACTTCGTCTTCAAACCCTGGGTATATGCCACATTGTTTGGATGGACTTCCCCGCCAAACGGGCCCTCCTTGCTAAGCGCCGGAGTCGGCCCGCTGTGCGTGTGAATGCTGCTGAGGAAGAGCGAACTCGGCTCCAGATCGAACCGCTCGCAGATGGCGTCGCGGATGGGTTCGTAGGTATGGTAAAAGCCAATCAGGTCCGTCGATACCAGCACCAACCGCTCACCGCCGCTCTCGAATACCACAACGCGTGCGTACAACGGATCATGAACGCCTGTCGACAGGTCCTTGCGACCGCCGTAGCCCGACATTCGCACCGGCTTGTCCGGTGTAATGTCGATCCTGGCAACGCCGGCTTGGACCGACGGGCCATCTTCAGCGGACTGAGCCTCCCGGGCGCCGAGAAACGCCGCGGGTAAGTACAGGGCGAGGATTGCGAGTACCGAGAACACTTGCCTTTTCATCCTGCTACTCCTTTGCGATTCCAGGAGATGCAAACAACAACGAGGCGCAGGTACGCTCCTGCTGACGCGTCAAGCCGACATCTTACCATATCCCGTCTCCACGATGTCTAAATGACCTTGCACGATTCCAGGAGACCGTGTGCCACTGCTCGGCCACACGCCGCAGAATCCCTGAATCCCTGGAGACACGTCCTCCCCGCGTGTGGACAAGCAGTGCTCAGTGGGACGGCATTTCCAGGAATCACGCAAGTTCATTTACCCATACGCCCCATCTCCAGGGAACATCCGGGGGGGGCCTCGCGAGCCAGGCACGCTAAAACTGGAAACTCGCCGACGGGTCGAGTACGCTATCCTGTGCGCAGCGATCGTTTGGCGGCGCCGAGCGAGAGGTCACACCAGGCACCGCTCCAGGCCCCGTGAAGAACCAGTGGTCGCACGGCCCCCGAAATCGAGTCCATCCTTGGAGGGAAAGAAGATGAAACACTTTCTATCGATCGTCGCGTTGCTGGTTCTCGCCTTCGGCTGCCAGGTCGCTCGGGCAGACAAGCCGAACATCGTACTCGTGCTCGCAGACGACATGGGATACGGCGACGTTCAGGCGCTCAATGCCGAATCGTCGATCCCGACCCCCAACCTGAACCGCCTGGCCGAACAGGGGATCGCCTTCACGGATGCCCATACGCCATCCGCCGTTTGTACTCCCACCCGCTACGGACTCCTTACCGGCCGCTACTGCTGGCGGTCGCGATTGAAAAGGGGCGTCCTGAACGGCTATGGCGAACCACTGATCGAGGCAGACCGGCCCACGGTCGCGTCTTTCCTGAAGCAACATGAATACACCTGCGGCATTGTGGGCAAGTGGCACCTTGGTCTGAACCTGACCCGTACGGGAACGGAAAATGAAATCGACTTGACCAGGCCCGTGGATGACGGCCCCAACCGCCGGGGATTCGATTTCTCGTATATCATCCCTGCATCGCTCGATTTTCCGCCCTACGTTTACATTCACAATGGCCGCATTACCGCCATGTCAACCGTGGCACAAGCGGCTCAACCGTTCCCGGCGTTCCTCCGCAAAGGACCCCGAGGGGAGGACCTTGTGATGGAAGACACGCTGGATCATCTCCTGGAGCAAGCGGTGGGCTTCATCCGACGCGAGTCAGACAAGTCGGAGCCGTTCTTTCTCTATTTCCCGCTCACGGCGCCCCACAAACCCGTGCTGCCTCATCCACGTTTCCGCGGTCGGACGAAACAGGGGCCCTATGGAGACTTCGTCGTCCAGGTGGATTGGACCGTGGGGGAGGTGTTGCGGACACTCGACGAGTGCGGGGTCGCCGAGGACACCTTGTTCGTCTTCACCAGCGACAACGGTTCGTATATGCGTCGGCTGGACGATCCGCAAGAGCCAGACCATACGGACGATCCGTCGATCCAGGCGTACCGCCCTACGAGCCATCGGGCCAACGGCGTACTCCGTGGAACGAAGGCCGACATTTGGGAAGCCGGCCACCGCGTGCCATTCTTCGTCCGTTGGCCGGGAAAGGTGACTCCGAACACCCGCTGTGATCAGACCATCTGCCTGACCGACGTTTCCGCTACCGTTGCGAACCTGCTTGGCAGCGACCTGCCCGAGGGAGCCGCGGAGGACAGTTATTCCTTTCTGCCGTGCCTGCTCGGCAAGTCGCGCCCGACGCCTCGGCCGCCCGTGATCCACCATTCGGCAGCAGGCATGTTCGCCATCCGAGACGGACAGTGGAAACTGGTGCTGGGCAATGGATCGGGCGGCAGGGAGAAACCGCGGGGGAAGCCGTTCGAGCGGCCGTACCAACTCTTCAATCTTGCTCGGGACCTTTCGGAGCAGGAAAATGTGATCTCGCAGCAGGCCGATGTCGCGTCAGGCTTGGAACAGGCCTGCGCGAACGTGCGCGGCCAGTAACCACCATAGGGATCACGACATCATCGAACTTCAAACACACAGCTTCCTGAAACGGGACTCTCGAGAACCAGACGGTCGCCCTGGCGTTGCGCCGGCGCCGGTTTGCCGTCGACCAGAACGGTTGCCGCGGATTCCTCTGCCGGCAATTCGACTCTGGCAGTGACGCCTTCCGGCAAGGTCAAGCGAAGTGTGAAGCCCGGCTTCGTCGTCCAGTCCACGAGAATCGGGCCGTGCGGCGTGGGGACTTTTCCTTCCGCATGAGCGAGCGAACCGACTTGCGGACGCACACGAGCCTGCTTCCAGCCGGGGGCGAGCGGCTGAACTCCAAGAACGTATCGCGGCAGCAGGTTTGCCGGGGCGGCTCCCCAGGCATGATTCCAATCCTGGTTCGGCTTGTACTTCAGGTCCCAGGCCTCCCAACTGATCGTCGTACCGCTTTCCACCATGTGTCGCCAACTGCGGTCACCCGGGGCCGTGATCAGGTCGACCGCTGCAGCACTCTGGCCGTATTCGAACAAGCCCTCCATCAAGTATTGGGCCGCGTAAACTGAGCACGCCATGCCTCGTCCTGCCAACCAACCGGCAACGTGCGACTGCTGCTCCTCCGGAACTAGGCCAAACGCAAGCGGGAAGAGATTCGCGTGCAGCGACACGTGATCGGTCTCCTCGCCGTCGCGATAGAGCCCCTGCTCGCGGTCGAACAGCTTCTCCTGAAATACCTTCCGTGCTTTCTGCTCGTGGGCCGCATACTCGGCCGCGTCGTCGCTCCGGCCAAGGGCGGTTGCCATCTCGGCCATCAGTTTGACTGCCCGGAGATGGAACGCATTCACCACCGTGTTGACCGGCGTGAACACGTAGCCGTCCCGTTCCCCTGTCGGCCAGTCGACAATGTCGTCGCGCTTCACCTGTCGCGGATTGCTATGAACGAGCCCGTCCGGACCGACCCGGTCCATCAGAACCTTAGCCTTGAGAGCATCATAACGGGCAGCAAGCCACTCGCGGTCACCAGTCTGCATCCAGTCCGCATGGGCCATGAAGACCATGTGCGGGCCCCACTCCGTGGGCCAGGTGGGGTGCTTCATCAGCCAGTCAAACGTGTCGCGAGCCATCTGGACATCGTGATCCGTCGCGTAATGGCTGAGCTGATTCAGGTAGGCGTCCGCTTCGTAGGGAATTCGTTCGCGATCACCGTCCACGTACACACCGGCGAAACTGGTCGCCTTGATGGAATAGCGACACAGATCCCACACACGGTTGAGCATCTCGTTGGAGCATTGAAACGAAGCCGCATCGTCGTCCCATGAAGCCAAGAAGGCCGCTTGTCGTTGGATCTGCTCAGGCTTAAGATCGCCGGGCCAACCTTCGATTTCGACCCAGCGGAACGGCAACACCACGCCCCACTCCGGCGGCGTGAGAACTGCGGGCGGATGCCTGTCCGTGTTGTTCTCCGTGTTGCGAGCGTTCGCAGCCGGTGCGGCAACGACCGGGTCCTCACCTTTCAGGGTCACATCGGTTCGCGCATAGCGAACGGTCCCGGGGGGATGGCGATCCACACGTCCCGAGGACAACCCCTCGCCAAAATGGACGGTGATGCTCTTCTCCGCTCCCGCAGGGGGACTCAACCGCAGGTTGCCAAAGGCAACTCGCTGAAAATCAACGAGAAACACCCCGGGCGCCACCTCGGTGATTTTCATCGGTGCCTGGGAAACGAGATGGGTCGGCGCCGCAATCGCGGGAGCGGCGAACGCGAGCAAAGAGGCCGTAAGAAGAATTGCAGTCTGTTTCATGAGTAATCACGTGAGAATGGTTGCCGGAGACGAAATCATCACTTCGAGTTTAGTATTGTAACCCCGTTGGTTGCACTTTGCTAAGGACAGGCCTCCCATCGGGGCATGGCGGGCATGGTTCTGACCGTAGCTTTCCCACTTGAGGGGGTGCCGAACGCCGCTGCCCTGAGGGTCGCCGCCGACAGCGAATTCCTGATCGGGTCCCCAGCCTGCCGCCTACTTCACCACCAACACCTCCACACCATATCCGGCGAGGAACACCTCGTGAGCTTTGCCACCGATGGTCACCGAAGCCCGCAGGGCGTCGCCGCCAAAGTTCATCAGCAGCACCAGGATACGACCGTCCTTCTCGAATGCCGCCCAGTTCCGTGACTCGACGCCCTCGACTTCCACCTTTTCGTCACAACGTTGCTCGTGGACGAAGTAGCCCTCATATTTCGCGATAATCGCGGTTGCCTCAGAAGTCGCGTAAAACGCCCCGCCGTCCATCGACGCCAGCCACCAGATAAGGCAGCCCTTGCAGCCGCTTGTCACATACTGGCGAAGGATGCGGTTGCGCCAAGTCTCCATCTTCGGCGCCCGACGAGTGTCGTCGCGATGGGACAGATACCACATCTCTCCACCCATAAAAGGCGTGTTGGCCATTGCCTTCACGGTTGC
Source organism: Thermoguttaceae bacterium (assembly GCA_963674575.2). Lineage (GTDB taxonomy): Bacteria > Planctomycetota > Planctomycetia > Pirellulales > Thermoguttaceae > JAAYAY01. Next base: position 727,876 of record CAXXQT010000002.1, on the reverse strand, counting down.
CGTAATGCTTTCCTCGCTGCCGCCGTAGCCCGCAATGCCGAGGTCGAGCTTGTCCGCCATCAGTTCCCAGTCCACCCCATAGTGTTCCTTCGTCCGAGTTGACTGGAACCCTGAGTAGAGCGAGAACTCGACCGGTCGGTCTGCCTTGTGAACCATTTCGCGGAGAATCGCTGCCATCTCGGCATTCTGAGTACATCGAAAATCCACCCACGCACTGCGTTGCTCCTTCAACAGAGTCTGCGTTGTAATCTCCACGTCGGGGGCGATGGAGGCAAACTGCCGAAATGCCGCCACGCATCGGTCGCAGGTACAGAAGGTTGGCGGATCGACCACCGGATGTTCGAGATCCCAGTTCGCGCCGGCGTACGGCTCGGTGGCGAGCACACCGAGTATCCACTCCTCCAGGCTCTCCAGCGTCTGGTCGCCTTCCGAGAGCAGCCACGTGGGACAGAAGGTGTGCGAGAGCTTCTTTCCGTCGAAATCGACCGCCTGCAAATCGGGGTGGGCCTCCAGGAACTCTCGCTCTCCTGCCCGCGCACTGTACGGGTGCCAGCCAATGCTCCAGAAGACGTTGTGGCCATGGGGCATCAGATGCTCGACGACCTTGTTTCCGATTCTCCCATAGGTCCACGTGATGCCTGATTTCCGGCAGTTCTCCGCATAGGCCTCGTTGACCGCATCCGAGAGCAAAGACGACGTGTAGTAGCAGGGGCTGATCCTGGCCCTCGCCGGACGCATGTCCTTCAGGGGCGGCAGCACCTGCAGCACACTCTGCTGCGGGATCTCGATGACGGCTCCCCCGAGATCCTCGAAATAGGTGCGGATTGGGGACTCGCCTTCCCGCAGATCTTCCGGAGCCTTCATCAGCAGCCCGCAGAGCGGCTTCGCATTCGGGGCTCCCAGGTTGTCGCACTTGACATCCATTTCGACGATGTAGGTCTTGTTTTCGTCAACCGCGATCATGTCATCGACCCACACGGCCTGCTGCTTGTCGGCCCCGTTCGGGGAGGAAACGATCTTCACACAGTTGGAACCATCGCGCCCCTCCCGGGCGATGCGCGAACGAGAACGTCCCGGATCGTCAAACGTGCCCCGGGCAAACAGGTTCACATCGCTGCCCTTTTCGTACATGGCGACGTTGTCGACCCAGAAAGTGCCCACGATGCCCCGGTTTTGCCACTTGATCACCAGAGGATGCACGAACGCTGCTCCGGCAGGTGGCGTAACTTCTGCGCTCATGTGACGCCAACCGATGGTGCCTCCCGCCGCCAGCGCCGGAATGTAGCCGAGACTGTTTCCGCTGGCGCCTCCCCAACGCATCGAAAGCTCCATCCCTGGACACGGCATCATGTCATAGTTGATGGCCCACCGTGTGAGTTGACCTTCCCCCGTACCCACCGTTCCCAGGTTCTCGACAACCGGAGCGCCGCCGCTGACCGGTTCAACGTCGATGAACTCCAATCCGGCAGGCAGTTCCACGACCATCCGGTAGGCCTGAACAGGAGTCGATCGCGGTGCATGAACGTAGAGGCGGATAAGCTGCTTGCTGCCTCGCGGGAAATAGTAGGTGTTCAACTTCGGGAACAGTTGGGGCTCGCGTTTGCCGGCATAAACCACGCATGCAAAGTGGACCGCACCAGCTTTGCCGGGGCCCCACATGCCTCTTTCTGTGTTTTCGACCGGTTGCCACCCGTCACCCAACGGCATCTCGCCTCGCCATCGGCCGGCTGGCTCATCACGACGGCATAACCACGTGGGCCGAAGCACGTGTCGCCCAACAACCAATCGCGGCAACAGCAACGGGGTATCACCATCTGCGATTGCCGAAATCGTGATGAAGTTCATCCCCTCGCTCAAACTCGCCTCGGCGCCTTCTGCAATCTCCTCACCGTTGACATAGCCTCTTGCCCGAGCCTGTTGGCTGGCGAGCGTAAAACGCATCGTGCGCCCACCGAGCGGGTGGACGAGGATAGGTGAGCGTGCCAGCAGTTTGTCGCCCTGCTTGAAAGAGTAGCTGATTGCCACGGCCCCCGCGGCGACAGCCTTTTTCGGCAGGGCCGGAGACAGCCTGTGGCGGCCAGGGCCGGCGCCCAGGTCGGTCTGTGCCTCGCCTCCTGCGTCAAACGTAACACCGAGTGCCGACGCAGCATCCGCGGCCCCGCCCATTACCCCAACAACGGCATAGCCCTCCTCGGTCGGCTCCACCGCCAATGACTGCAAACCGGGACCGCTCTTGGCAAACTCCAGGGAGCCAAACCCGCCCGCTCGCCCGCGTTCGTCTTCCCGGCCGCTCCAAGACGACGACTCCTCAACGGCCTTCCGACTGCGGCGGATGTCCAGGAGCCACACCCCCTCAGGTCGCGCACCTAACACGGCAAGAGGAATCGACATCTCCAACGTGTAGCTGGCATGGCCACGTCGTGCAACGCATCGCCACCCTGAATCCCACTTCGGATCCTCATTGCGAGCGTCGTACGTTCCTGCTGCCGAATTGGCGGCAAAACGAGAACGGTTCTCTCCCGGCGGCTTGAGGAATACCTCGACGCAATCATCGGCAAAAACGGCCGCGTCCTCACCGACACACTTCGCTGGCACGGCGTCCAGCATGTTCAGACGCGGTTCGAGAAAGCCCTCAAAGGCCTCCACACCTAGGTACAGCGTCTTCTCGTCCCAGCAGATCCGCACCGTCGTCTGCTCCTCCGGCATACCGCGGCCAGTTGTCGACACGAACGGACTGGCCACAATCGCCGACTGCCAACAGCCGTCATCGAGCCTGCCGTCGATCTGCGGTGACTCCGCGGCACGGTAGGCCGTCAGCAACGGCTGCGCATACACTGCGGTCGTCGCAAATAGAACGGAAATCGCCAGCGAACAACGCCTTGCCCACGGCTTACTCATGACTCACCCCCCATCGCGTGGTTTTCACCCGAGCCGAATGGAATACACTCCTGCTGGAAGTTCCTCAACGGAACAAGACCACCAGTTGTATCCTCCCTACTTCAGCGACGCAAGAATTCCGATTTCCGCATCGCTAAGGGCACGGGCGTAGATCCGCACGTCGTCAATCTTACCGCGAAACCAGGCGGGAGACGCCTCATGCCCGCGCCGACCGATCAGCAACGGCTGGCCGTTGCTCAGTTCGCCCAGCACGGAGAGATCGTGGAATCCGCCGCTCGGCTTGCCGTCCACGTAGGCCTGGCCCGTGTTACCGTGACGCACGAACGCCACGTGCATCCATCGCTTGGAGCCGAGGTCCGCCGGATCCGGGTGAAATCCCATCTGGTTTTCCGCCCGAAAACAGCAGTCCGCCCAACCCCACGCCCATTGCCGTTTGGTAAAACCGTTCGCCTTCGCCAGGATGGTCATGCCAGTGTCCTGTTCCTTCCAGATCCAGGCAGCGAGCGTGAAATCGACGCCGGCCAACTCGAAATCGGCAGGCCCCTCCGCATAGGCGTCTTCGCCCGGCAGAACCAGGGCGCCGCCGATTCGTCCGCCCGTAGGAGCCCAGGACGCCTTGCCCTTCAACCGTGCGTCGCGCCCGCTTCCGCTGGTGTCGACCACCTTCTTCCCTTCCGTCATGTCCATGCTGTAGTGGAGAACCAGTTCGTCGACACGGCACCTTGCCTGCGAATCCGCCGGCACAGCATTCCGGGCCACGGCCTTATCACTCACCCCGTTGACCGTCACGCAGTAGGTCGTGCCCTTCGTCATGGGAGACACGCGAAGCCGCACGAGGCTGGGATCCGCGGTGGCCTCCGCGCCGATGACGCGGAGCCCCTGATCGATCTTGTAGTTGGCTCCGAGAGCCACCGTCGCTGGATCGAGCGGTTCGCTGAACCGCAGCCAGATCTCTTGGCCGTTGTCGCCGACCAGCGCGCCCAAAACGAATGGGGGCGTCGTGTCGGGCGGGGTACGGACTTCGCAAACGGGGCTCTTCGGGCCGGCCGGCGCAAACTCGCGAACGCGTGTGGCAACCGCATAACGATACGTGCTCCCTTCGGCCAGGCCGCAATCCTCGAACGTCGTGTCCAACGTGCTGCCCACCAGCGTGCCGTCGCGGAACACGGAATACGACACCGAGGGCTCCCCCTCAGCCACCGCAGACTTCCAGGTGAGCTCAATACGGTCGGGCCCCGATGCCGTGACCTGAACGCCGGCCGGAGCAGGAAGCAGCGGCAGCGACGGACCACCATATTCCTTCGGGAAATCCGGGCGCAACCCGATGCTACCGTACTGCATGCGGCTTCCATCGAAATCTGGTTCCCAACTCACGTTTTTCGTCTGGGCAGACGCCCCGTTCTCGGGCCGATTGCTCCGCAACTGCCGGCCCTGGGGACGGACAATCTGCACGTCTCGGAAAACCTGGTGCATGCACATTTCCGGCCAGTCCAGGAAGATCCCGTCGGGAGGGATGTCCTTCATCGAGGGAATGGCCCGGCAGTCGGCCACGGTGATTTGCTCGAACGTGTTGATCGCGTCGCCGTCAGGAATGTTCAGATTCGCGCCGTGCAGGGCGCCCATGTCACCGCTGTCCTGACCGCATCGATCGATGCGGAGGTGATGGAAATGGTTGCCCCGGCAGAACGGCAGATTGGTCCAGACCATCGGCCCGTACTGAGCCCCCGTATTGCCCCGAATCGTGACGGCATATCGGACCGAGTTGAACAGGTCGCAATAGGCCACCTCATTGTCGCTCACATTGAAGGCATTTACACAAGACGCATAACAATGGATTTCTCCCACGTCGTGAATGCGACAGTTCACAACGCGGTTGTGCTCGCATCGATCCTTGGTTCTGGTGGACTTGTCCGGGCCGGCAAAACGATTCGAGAGCGTGACGCCGTTGACTCCCATATGCTCGATCCAACAGCCGGTGACGAGATTGCCGGTGTTGTGGCCGATCATCATGATCCCGTTCCGCCCACTGTTCTTGAGGTGGCAGTCACGGATTTCGATTCCTCGCGTGTTTCCCATCCAGACGAGCGCCCCGTCCTTCCGTCCGTACTGGGTTGGCCACCAGCCGGTTTGGGGCGAATCGTCCGTTTCGAACAACGTCACACCCTCGATCGAGACGTTCTCGACGCATTGCTCGCGGGAAGCTCCTTTCAGTTCGATCAACCGCCCCAGCACGGGCACGGTGATTCCAAGCGTGTCTGGATGCCCATCCGAGAGCGGCTTGTAGTAGAGCGTATGCCGAGCCTGGTCCAGGTAGAATTCGCCCGGCCCATCGAGCAGTTCCCGCTGGTTTTCGAGGAAGAACCGAGCCCTCGCCCCCACGCCTTTCCAGAATCGGCCCTTGAACGTGATGCGGCGCGTCGCCGGATCGATCGATTCGACCCGGTGCACGGTGCGCATCCAGTCGCATTTGCCGACGGCAAACACGAGGATGTCCATCGTTGTCGGCGAGGTCACCGGAGGTTGGTCTTCCGGGCCGTAGACAAGCCAGCCCGTCGTATCGCCTTCTTTCGAGTCAGAACTCCCTTCCACGCTCACCAGGTAACGCCCCCGTGCGGTCGGCATGTCGGCATGATGCTCGTAGTTCGGGAACCGTGCCTTCCAGGCCCGCTTGCCCTTCTCGTACAGCGTGTGGAACGTCAGGCCTTCGGGCAGGTCGATTTTCCAGATGCCGTCCTGATCTTTCTGCCACCCGACCAAAGGCATGCTGCCCACGACTCTCGCCTTGCCGGGGCCCGCGGCGCTGCGGTAGACGACACGAAAACCGTTTCGTCCGGAGTCCCGCTCCGTCAGCACCAGCGTCCTGTCGAGCCGGTACTCCCCGGGCGCAAGATTGACGAGGATGTCTCCGGTCATTCCCTCCGTCTGACCACGCACCGCCTGCTGCGCTCGATACAGTGTCCGAAACGGTTGTTTGGCCGTCCCCGGATTCGTATCCGCTCCGCCCGGGGCCACGTACAGTTCAACCGGTGCGCCCAGGGCGAGAGAACCGGCCCCAAGAGTCCAGGCCAGAGTGAGGCAGCCAATCGTGGTAGTCAATGCTGTGCTGTTCATGATTCTCTCGTTGGTGTCCGTCCCGCGAAAACTCGTCAAGTTTCGAAGTTGGGGTACCGGAGTGTTGGAGTCCACGCTTTAGCGTGCAGAAGACAGCCGAAAGGCTGGACACCAACGGATGGCCAGCCTACTACCGCCGCGGCTGCACAAAACGGCACTCGCCTTTGCCCAGCGTGCGAAGAGTTTCTCGTGTTGCCGGACGATAGTTGTTGTAATCGACGCACTCCAGGCTGACCCCGCCGGCGCCCTCTTCATGCGCAATCCGCATGAGTGCTTCGGCCAGTTCCGCGTTGCTCTTGCCCGTGGCCTGTTCGTAGGCGGGCAAGCCGAACCGGCTGTAGTTGTACTGTTGGATGGGACACCAGACGCGGCAGCGTCCGTCCACCGCGTCAAGCACCTCGCGGTACGCCGCCCGTGTGCTTTCCAGTGGAGATTCCTTGTCCCAGGTGACGTAGTTGATAACCAGCGTATCGATCAGTCCTTCCTCGACCCAGGTTCTCCAGTTCGCCGCGGATCGTGCCAAAGGTGCGTCGCCGCCGGGCGCAATCTCCGGGATACCGACCGCCAGCTCGATCGATCGGCCCGATGCCTGCAGATGCTGACGCAGCCTGCGGAGGAACTCCGTCACGTAGCCCGCCACGTGCCGGCACCATCGCGGATCCCGAGGATCCGTCGGAGGATCTTCCCCGTATTGCTTCCGGTAGGCTTCCACGACCGGATCGACGTATTCATAGGCCGGGTTCCAGCCGCCGGTTCGCCAGAAATCAATGAACAGCACTTCAATGCCCCGATCGACCAGTTCGTCGACCAATGCCAGTTTGTGCTCGACGACCGGCTCATAAGCGAGGCTCACGCGACCCCGCCACGGCCGGCCCGCTGCATCGCGCGCCCAATACTGCGGATGCTCGAAGTTGTATCGGCCCACGGTCCACATGGCCCAATGGGTCTCTTCAAAGGGCCAGTGGATCCCCGGCTTCAGTCCTCGCTCCTTGCACATCTTGACCACCGTGGCGATGATGTCCACCTCGGCCTCGCCGTAGCGAATCCAGCCGGCGATATCCCGCACGTCCGCCACGCGCCGCTTGTCGAGCCGGCTGGGGTGATGATGGGCCTCGACCTGGCTGGGGTAGCGCATCGTGGAACCGCCGCAGTTGCGCCAAAGGATCGTCGTGGCGCCCGTCTCTTGCACGTGGTCGAGGATCTGCGCGAGTCCCACCTCTTTCTCCGTGTCGTAGATCTTGTAGAAATCGAAATGGTCGACCCAGGCGGCAACTTCAAAGGACTCATTCGGTTGGGCAACCACCGGGGCCGCCAAGCCCAACGCAAACATCAGGCTCAAGACGCAGCACGGTCGGCGGCAGACGGAAACAAGCGAAGCCATCCAGCTCTCCTCCAGTGGAAACTATCAGCAGGCAATCAAGGCCGATTGGCGCGATCCCAGAAGCGCGCCAGCGAGTCCGCCAGGATCGCCTCCGGCGGCAACGTGCCACGCAAAACGGACAACTCGAGAATCCTGCCCGGGAAAGACGCCGAGCCATCGTGCTGCGACCCGATCCGTATCTGCACGGGCTGGCCGTAGGCAAACAGCGCATCCCGGCTTGCGACCTGCTGCAAGCGGCCGTCGACATACAAACGCACGCCTCCCGCAGCGTCACGCGTGCCAACGAGCGTCACGGCCCGATCCGCGGGCAGCGTTTCGTCCGACTTGGCGCCCCGGTAGACCAGGTCCGTAGTGCGGGAATTGAACCAAACGCGTCGGTCGTCGTTGACGTACAACTGCCATCCGAGTTGATTATTCGGATACTGTCCCATGGTAATCATGGCGAAGCCGCATGTGTCAGGCACTTGCACGACCGCCCGAACCGTGAAGGCCCCGCTGCCGAACTCGAAGCCTTGGGCGGCAGGAATGGCGAGAAACGCCCCCGGCGAGAAACTCAGCCCACCGTCGCTCCAGGCCGGTTGGCCGTGGATAGTGATCGAATTGGCCTCCGGGCTCTGATCGGTAATCGTCTCGCCCGGTTCTCGGGCAAAGGAAAGGTGAAGGACCTCGTCGCCTGCAGGCTTCGCATCCGTGCCCTGTGGCTCTGACGGCAGAGGGAACGAGGGCACGTCGATGCGATAAAGCTTATAGGTTCCCGTATGATTGTTCTCGAACACGAGTCGCCGACCGTCCGGTGACCAGGCCGGGCTCCGCGAATTGCCCGGCCCGCAGTCGAGTCGCTGCCGACGAGCCGTGCGACTATCGACGAGGTACACTCCCCAACCGGGATCCCCCGCCTCGAATCCGGTGCAGGCCATCGCCGTGCCGTCCGGGCTCCACTGCGGGCTGTAGAACGCCCCCTGCGGATCGGTCAGCGGGAACGTATCGGCAGGAGCGTCCACCGTGGCAAGATGAACCGCCCAGTTGTCTCGAAATCCCCGTAGCCGGCTGCACGCCAACAGGCGTCCGTCGGGCGAGAAGCAGGGCTCAACCAATGCCCGATCCCTGCCCGGCTGCCGAAACACCAACTCCGGCTTCCCCCCGTCGAACGAAATCCTGGAGAGCCCCACCGCGTTGTCGTCCTTCTGGCCGTCCCGGTTCGAGCAGAACCAGATCGTCTTGCCGTCCGGGGCGAAGACCGGACAGTAGTCGCGATGAAGCCCTTCAGTCAGTCGTCGCGGCTCGCCTCCCTCCCCGGAGACCACGAAGAGGTTGTAGCCGTTGGTCTGCCCTTCAAAGGCCGTGGCCGTGAAATGGGCATAGGTATAGACGATCCATTTCCCGTCGGGCGACCACGCAGGAAAGCACGCGTGCCCCGGCCCCGTCACCAGCGACCTCACTTCCAGCGAAGAAGTGTCGAGCACGTACAGCCCAAGCGCGCCCGACCGATCCGACTGAAAAACGACCTGCCGGCCGTCGGGTGACCAGGCCGCCTCGGTGTCTTCGCCGGCTCCGCTCGTCAGCGGAATCGGCGGCTCGGCCGCGGCCGAACCGAGCAAACACGTGAGGCACACGGCCCAGGCGACTCGATTCATGGTGACTCCTCGCGAGGAAGTTCTTGACCTGTGGGATTATTCTCAGGAAAATGTCGGTATGCGGCGACCGATAAATAACTTCTCCTCAATTCCTCTCCCCTCGTGGGAGAGGGCAGGATGAGCGGGGCACAGAATACGGGAAGTTATTCGTCGGTCGCCCCTTAACAGACCACGCCCCCCAATAGAATCGCCCGACCTCACTCACGTGTCAAGGATTCCGGGTGACCCACTTCGAAAACCACACCACCGCCAATACTGAATAGGACCTGACCTCATGAGATTTGCCACGATCCTACTGGCCGCATGCCTTGCTGCGTCGACGCTCCACGCCGCCGATGAAACGGGTTTTGTTCCCCTCTTCAACGGCAAGGACCTCTCCGGCTGGGTGCCCTGCAACATCGCGCCCGAGACCTTCTCCGTGCGAGACGGCATGATCGTCACCACGGGTTCGCCGGTCGGCACCATCCGCACAGAAAAGATGTACGAGAACTTCATCATCGAGTTCGAATGGCAGCACATGAAGTCCGGCGGCAACTCCGGACTGTTCGTTTGGGCCGACGGCCTGCCCGTGGCCGGCTCGCCCTTCTCCCGTGGCATCGAGGTTCAAATCCTCGATCCCGGTTTCAACGTGAAGGGCAAGAACGAGTGGTACTCCACGCACGGCGACATCTTCGCCGTAAACGGAGCACAACTCACGGTCGCCGGCCGAATCTCCCCCAGCGGAAGTCGGAGTTTCCCGATGGAGGAGCGAACCAAGCCGTCTCCCGAGTGGAACCAGTACCGGCTCGTGGCCAACGACGGCGATCTGAGCCTCAGCGTGAACGGCAAGGAGGTTACCATTGCGAAGGCCGCCTCGCCGCGTAAGGGCTACCTGATGCTTGAGTCGGAAGGCTCCGAGGCCCATTTCCGCAACCTGCGGATCAAGGAACTGCCCTCCAACAATCCCAAGCCGGAAGAGATCGCGAAAGAAGCAGAAGGCTTCGAGCCGCTCTTCACCGGCCTCGACCTGCGAGGCTGGAAGGCGCCCGAAGGCGACAACGGCCACTGGAAGGTGGTCAACCAGGTCATCGATTACGATGCCCAAAGCGAGGCCCAGGGAGACAAGAACCTCTGGAGCGAACGCGAGTTCGGCGACTTCCAGTTGATCGTCGATTGGCGTATCAAGGAAACACCCTTCGTCAATCCCAACGTCCGCAACGTCTTGCCCGACGGCAGCGAGGAACTAGGCCCCGACGGCAAGCCCAAGGGCTACCCTCAGCCCGATTCCGACTCGGGCGTCTTCCTCCGCGGCAGCGGCAAATACCAGGTGAACATCTGGTGCTGGCCGGTCGGCTCGGGCGAAATGTACGGAGTCCGCCGCGACGCCTCCATGCCCGCCGAGGTCCGCGCCGGCGTCACCCCGCAGGTCAAGGCGGACAACCCCGTCGGCCAGTGGAACCGGTTCGACATCACGGTGCGAGGCAACACGGTGAAGGTCCTGCTCAACGGCAAGGTCGTCCTTCCCGGTGTCACGATCCCCGGTCTCCCCGAGCGCGGCCCCATTGCCTTGCAGCACCACGGCAGCCAGAGAGACGGCCAATGGACCGGCCCCCCCTCCCTGTTGCAGTTCCGCAATATCTTCGTCCGTGAACTTCCTCCGCAATAGGCGGACGTATCAACGCTTATCGTGTGCCACGGCTCGGCTACACGCCGCAGAGTCCCTGAATCCTTGGAGGCACATGCTCCCGGCGTGTGGACAAGCAGTGCCCGGTGCGACGGCATTTCCAGCAGTCGCGCAAGTCCATTGAGCCGCCGGTACATTGGAAGCATCAAGACTCGGGCTCAAGTGCCGTCTCCGGGAGCATCAGCAGCGATCCGGCAAGGAAGCACATTGCTCCCTGGAGCGTGAAGGCCAACGCGATGGTGACGGCCGCACCGCTCTCCGGTCCCGGTAAGACGATCGAGTAGACGGCCGATACCATGAACCCAAGGCATCCGAGAAGGTTGACGAACACGATCCACCACGAGAGACTCTTCGGTTGCCAGGCCCAGTGGGCGTGACATGTTTCGATGAACGCCAGATAGCCCGACAGCAGAAACAGAATCGACCCGAGAATGTTCGGCAACCAGATGACAAGATCCTGTTCAAACCAGGTGAGGCCGGGAATCATCGCGTCGAAGGTGTTGAAGTTGAACAGGATCGTGCCGGCAAACTGCAACGCACAACTCAACCACCCGACGTCGTGCGGTCGCCAGCCAAACATTTTCACGCGAGCCGACTGTTCAGAACGGTTGCCGGGAATCGGACCTGCGTTGGCTGCTTGAAACAACTGCAGATAGGCGGCCGTCGTGAACGGGATGGAACCGGCGAAGAAGATCGCGTTGATCGCCAACGAATCGAGACTCCAGATTGCCGCAATCCCCGGAGAAAGGGACAACACGCTTCCCACGGCAAACAGAAACGAACCGAGCGCGAAGACGGCGCCGATCCACCAGTTCAGCTCTCGCGGCATCCACACACAACGCACCACCGTCCTGGTGACCGCAACCGCCTTGACCTTCTCGGGCAAGATCAGGTTCTTGCGGTGATGGCGGGAACTCCACACGACCTGCAGTGCCCGTGCGTCGCGCAGAATTCGGTGCGTCACGAAGGGCCACGGCCCTTTCTCCTCAACGCACTCCGGTGCTGTGGTTGAGGCGTCGCTTTCTGGCATCCCCTTCCTCTCCTGGTCGGCTGGCCGAACGGCGTCTTGCGACGAAGACCCGATAGTTCTGCTAACCTGCCCCAATCTCAGTGGCTGCCAGCGAATGTCCGGCTGTCCGCCCTCGCAAAAAGCGTGCATACCAGGCGGGACGCTGGTGTTCGCCGCCGGTCAGCCGACGATACAGGGCCAGTTTCGCCATGTCAAGCACGACCATCCAGATCAGCATGTAAAGCCACACCAACCCGATGATAGCCCAGGGAAGTGGCGTGACAAACCAACCGAGACCGCACATCAGGACAGCGAAGATCTGGGTGCCCACCACCGCCAGGAACAAGGGCATGGCGGGCAACGGCGGGCGGAACATGCTCGCACGGGAACGGACGACGAATAGCAGCAAGTGGCCCCCCGCCACAATCTGCAAAAAGACCGCCGTCTGCACCTGCTCCTGAGTCAACGTGATCCAGGATTGCCACTCCGGGTTGCTCAACCATTCCATGCCGATCAACAACAGGCCGAAGCTCTGGGCGACCGCCATCAGACCCATGAAACTGGAAAGGAACAGCAGTCGCCGCATGTGCCAGCGCACCGGCTCCTTCGGCAACGGTGTGTTGTCGTAGGCGATCGTCATGATCGGAATGTCGTCGAGGAGCGCCAAAAGGATGATCATCACGGGCGTGAGCGGCGAGAAACCAAAGAAGATGGTCGCCAGCACCACGACAAACATGATGTCCAGGGTCATCGCAACCCGGAACAAGATGTAATTGATGATCCGTTCAAAGATCTGACGAGCCTCGTCAATCGCATCGATGATGGTCGACAAACCGGGGGCCGTCAGGATGAGGGCCGCCGCGGCACGAGCGGCGTCCGTCGCTCCGCTCACGGCCACGCCACAATCCGCTTGCTTGAGCGCCGGCGCGTCGTTCACCCCATCGCCGGTCATGGCCACCACGTGCCCCCGGTCTTGCAGGGCCTTGACGATTCCATACTTGTGCTCCGGGAATACGCGTCCGAACCCCTCCGCCCTCTCCACGCATGCCGTAATCCGCTCTGGCAGGTGGCTCATGTCCATCTCCTTGGTGAACATGTCCGCGGCCGCGATCAGATGCGTTCCCATGCCCAATTGGCCCGAGATCTCACTGCCAATGGCCACATCGTCCCCGGTGACCATCTTCACCTGCAGACCGTGTTCCTTGGCCCTTTGAATCGTCTCTTTCGAATCGTCTCGGGGCGGATCGAGCATCGAGAGGACCCCAAGGAAATTCCAACTCCGCCCCTCGTCCTTCGATTCGGCCACGCCCAGGGCCCGCAGACCTTTGGCGGCCAGGTTCGCCACCGTCTGTTCGCCCTTCGCCTTGTCATCGCCAGCGAGCCCACACAGTTCGATAATCACTTGCGGGGCGCCCTTGGCATACCGCAGGGACTGTCCGGCCTCGTCCGTAACCTGCCCTTCCGCACGCTTGCTGACCGGGTCGAAGGGAACGAATTTCGTCAATTGGTAGCCTTCCAGGGCCCGGGATTCCTTCACGCCGCCGCGAACCGCCTTATCAATGGCTTCGTCGCTGTCTGGCTCGGAAGCCAAGGCCCCGGCCAGGATCAGTTGGTCCGCACTCGTCGCACCAAACAAGATCGGGTCTCCGAGGGTCAAAACGTTCTTCGTGAGCGTGCCGGTCTTGTCCGAACACAGGATGTCGACTCCGGCCAGTTCCTCGATCGCCTCGAGCCGAGACACGATCGCCTTCTTCCTCGCCAGGCTCTGGGCCCCCAGCGAGTTGGTAACCGTGATCACCGACGGCATCGCCACAGGAATCGAGGCGATCAGCAGGACCAGAACCATCCGGGCGATATTTGCCAGGTCGGTCCACTGCCACGCCTGTTTCACCACGACTTCCCGATACACTTCGAATCCCACGAGGAACACGCACAAGATCACCGATGCGACGATCAGAAAGTCGCCGATTTTGGTCGTGGCTTGCTGCGAATGCGAGGCGGTCCCCCCGGCCTTCGCCACCAGGCTCGCGGTGCGCCCAAAAAAGGTGTTGTTTCCGGTGCCGATCACCACGGCGTTCATTTCGCCCTTCTTGGCAATGCTCCCGGAATACCCCGCGTCGCCAATCTTCTTGTCCACCGGCAGCGATTCCCCGGTCAGGGCGGCCTGGTCGATGCTGATATATTCTCCATCAACAAACCGCACGTCCGCCGGGACAACCTCGCCCAGCTTGATCCGTACCACATCGCCGGGAACGACCTCGGCGGCGTCGATGGAAGAGAACTTCCCGTCTCGCAATGTCGTCGCCTTCAGCGCCAGGCCCGCCTTCAAAGCGGCCAGGGCATTGGACGCCTTTCGCTCCTGCCAGAATCCCGAAATAGCGTTGTACAGCAGCAGCACCATGATGATCGAGAGATCCGCCCAGTGGCCCATCAGAAGCGACAGCAGGGCCGCCGCCTCGATCATCCAGGCGATCGGCCCCCAGAAGAAACGCAGAAACCTCTCCAGGTCGCTGATCTCCCTCTCGACCAATTCGTTCCGCCCGTACTTCTCGAGCCGCGCTTTCGCTTCTTCCGAAGTCAGACCGCGGGGAGACGTCCCGAGTTGACGGTAGACGGAATCCAGTTCCACCTTCTCCAGATCAGCCGTACTTCCGGCAGGGTCGTTCGCGGACGGTTGGTCTGTACTCATCGACAAGACTCCTGAGGGTTGACGCGGGACGTCGCCCGGGCGGGCCGGCCGTCTATTGCCAGGGAGTATCGCGGCAATTCGCGAGCGGCGGACAATCGGAAACGCATCGGCGCAGCGGGTTGGAGAACAATCGGCGCCCTGGGGCTGCAGAATCACCTTAGGGAAGTGTAGGTTGCTATCCGCGCAACCGAGGAGAATAACCGGCCTTTTCATTACCCCCCAGGCAAGCCGCGCTTCCGGCACAGCCACGTACGTCCCAGATCGGTTGAAAAAGGGAACCGCAGGCAAGGGGAGCAGCCGAAAACGACCAATCCGACTCGGTCTCCCTTTCGTCGCACCAGAAAGTCGCCGAGGACGTCTTGGACGTCGTCCAGCCGCGTGACCTTCTTCCCGGATTCGTGCCGGCTAGTGGCTCCCTGCACCAGCCGACTCCAATTGCAGGAGCGCCTTCTTGACGCCGCCAACCGTGAAACTGCCGGGCATTTGTGCCGGTGGATACTCTTTGAAGGTTGCCAGGAAATTCCCGAGGTGCTCATGCAGCGGGTAGATCAGGAACACATGATCGATCACCCAGTCCCAGTAGGTGTTCGAGGTAATGGGTGCCCGCTCGAAAGGATCCATCCTCAGATTGATGAACAGCGGTATGCGAAGGTCGCGGAATTCGCGTTGCCAGATCGCCAGGGTCCCGTCCTGATCCTGGACCTGAAAATGCAACTTCCAGTTGTTATAACGCACCGCCAACAGGTCGAGCTCGTCGGAGAAATACCAAAGATCGATACGTCGGCTTTTCTTCTCCTGGCCGGTCAAGAAGGGAAGCTGATTGTAGCCGTCCAGGTAGTTCTTGAACGTCCTCCCCTGGGCACTGTAGCCTTTCTTCAGCTTGTCCTTGATCTCCGGATCGCCGGCGGCCGCAACCAGCGTGGGAAACCAGTCCAGCCCCGAGAAGATCTCGTTGGTGACCTGGCCTGGCTTGATCTTGCCGGGCCACCGTACCATGGCCGGGACTCGCCAACCACCTTCCCAACCGGAGTTCTTTTCGTTGCGGAAGGGGGTCATGGCGGCGTCGGGCCACGAGTTCATGTGCGGGCCGTTGTCCGTCGTGTACACGACAATCGTGTCCTCGGCAATCCCCAGCTTGTCGAGGGTATCCAGGATGGCGCCCACGTTCTTGTCATGGTCAATCATCGTGTCATGGTAGAAGCCCTGATCCGGCCCCGCCTGACCAAGGCTTGACGGCTTGGTGTGGGTGCGAAAGTGCATGTGGGTGTAACAGGTCCACAGGAAAAACGGCTTCTTCGCCTTGACCTGACGTTCGATAAAATCCTGCGAACGGGCCTGAATATCGTCGTCGATGGTCTCCATCCGTTTCTTCGTCAGGGGTCCCGTGTCTTCGATCTTGCCGTCCGCTGTGCAATTGAGCACGCCCCGGGGACCGTATCTCTTCCTGAACTGCGGATTCTTAGGGTAATCCGGCAACTCCGGTTCTTCTTCAGCATTGAGGTGATAGAGGTTGCCGTAGAATTCGTCAAAACCATGGTTGGTTGGGAGCATCTCGTTCCGATCTCCCAAGTGGTTCTTGCCAAACTGGGCGGTGGCGTACCCCATGTTCTTCAGAACCTGCGCCATACAAATCGTCTGATCCTGCAAGCCCTGCGGGGCGCCCGGCATGCCGACCTTGGACAGCCCCGTGCGTGCAACGCACTGACCGGTGATGAAGGTCGAACGCCCTGCCGTGCAACTCTGCTCGGCATAGTAGTCCGTGAACATCAGGCCTTCCTTGGCAATCCTGTCGATGTTGGGTGTCTTGAAGCCCATCATGCCGAAGGAATAGGCGCTGACATCCGTAATGCCGATGTCATCGCCGAAAATGACGACAATGTTGGGTTTCTTGTCTTGCGCTTGCGCTGCGGTTGCAACGAGTGCAAGGAACGCGGCCGTCAGGGCAACCGATCCCCAACTCCGAATCCTGCAAAGAGGTTCTTGTGTAATTCTCATGGTAAATCCTCTGGTTGATTGTCCGCGTTACATCCAAGTTTCGCCCCTGCGGACGACATGCGACGAAACTGCGCGTGCTCCCAGTTTCATTCATCCTACTCAACAACGCTCCGACCCCAACTGATTTCGACAGCCGGACTTCGGGTTACGTAGTGCGCAAATCTTCACACTCACCGCCAAGGCAGTCACCCCCCCAGGAATAGCGTCAGTGTGCCGAGATTGCGAACTTCGAGCGGATGACATTTCCCCTCTTGCCTACCCAGGGACGCAGACTGCGTTCAGATGCTCCAGTGGGAGCGACATGCGTCTATCGAAAACCTGCCCGACCGGGATTCGGCACGGATGTCATGGACCCACCGACCACTCGGCGCGTTAGCAGTCGATGAGGCCCGTGCAGGTTTGTGACGGAACGCCTGCGCTCTTGAAGTCGGCAAGTGCTTCAACTCGCCTCCGTTGAACCGCAAGACCTCCGCGAAGGCCGCGGACGATAGTGGTTCAGAGACCGTTCTACTTCACCCGCAAGCCTACACCTTGCCAAAGCAACTCCAGTTGCGACTCGGGCCAGTATTCCAGCCCGACGGTAGGATCCCCCACCGTGAACTCGCCGTCAGGCGTTCGACCGAGGATGACCACCGAGTGCCCCATGCCGGGAATCCACCCCCACTCTTCCGCGAATCGAGGATCGTCGA
This sequence comes from Thermoguttaceae bacterium, assembly GCA_963674575.2. Lineage (GTDB taxonomy): Bacteria > Planctomycetota > Planctomycetia > Pirellulales > Thermoguttaceae > JAAYAY01. Next base: position 710,807 of record CAXXQT010000002.1, on the reverse strand, counting down.
CGCCGTAGGGAAGTCGGGCCGCGATCAGCGCCGGCCAGTCGTCGGCTTGAAGGAACTTCTCCAAATCCCTCTCAATGATCTCCACTTGCCGACCGTTCCGATCCGCAACGAGTTTGACGCCACGATAGAGCCCCAGCGTCTGCGTCCCGTCGTAATCCGTCAGGCAAAGGGGTAGCGGGCCGACACGGCGATCGCGGCCAGCGCGATGCCGCACATGACGAAGACCGCGATCCAGATATCCAGCATGGGAGCAATCTAAACATCGGTGTGAATGGGCAGACAGGCCACATAGGATAGACCAGCAAGGCTCCCACCGCTATGGCCCGGCCTAGGGGGCGAGACCCCGGAAAGCCGTCCTCCAAGCCGCGACTTCCGGGTCCATCTCCCGATCCTCCATCCGAGCGGCGCATCGCTGCCCCATTCGCCTGTCAAGCGACCGACAACGCCTCGCCATAGGCCTCGCTCCTTCGGCCCCAGATCGCCCTCAACCGGGTCAACGCGTCGTGAAGGCGACTCTTGAGCGTTCCGAGAGGCACATTCAGGGTTTCGGCGGCTTCCCGATAGCTGACCCCGCGAAAATAGAGCAGCTCGACAACGTCGCGCAGCCTCTCGGGCAGTTGCATGACGGCCTCCCGGCACTCGGCGCATCGCTCGCCTCGCATCAGGCGTTCGTTCGGCAACGGCTCATCGCCCGGCAATGCGTCGAGCATCGCTGCGGCATCCGTGTCCGAATGAACCAGCGGTGCATTCAAGCTCACCGCATCCCGACGGCGCCGTCGGCGGACGATGTCGATTGCGGCGTTCGTTGCGATGGCATAGAGCCAGGGACGCACCCTGCATCCCTCCCGAAACTGCTCGCAATTCAGGTGAGCGCGAAGGAACGTCGTCTGCACGGCATCTTCGGCCAACGTTGCATTCCTGAATCGTCGGTGGAGATAGGCATAGAGCCCCCGTTCGTGGCGACGAACGAGTTCAGAGAACGCTCTTTGGTCGCACGTCTCCCGATACTCGACAAGCAGTTGCTCGTCAGTCATGTCGCTCACGTCAGGATAAGACAGTACGGCCGCTATGTAGAGGCTTTGGTCGATGCTCATTGAACTAGTCCTTCAAAATGGTCAGCGGCCCTGCCGCCCTGTGATTCGAGTCGAACACCGATTGCCGTCAACGCGCCGGCGCCCGTCTTGGGAGTGGAATCTCCGCCCGAACGAACGAGCCGCCGCCAAGTCGATTGCCAAGCGTGAAGCGACCTTCCAACACTTCGATGCAACGTCGCATCTCATCAATCGCCAACCGGCCAAAGTCAACGTTGGCTCGGGGGACCGCGAACTCGTCGTCTTCAACGCGGACCCTCAGGACGTCCTTGGCAGCAATGGCTTCGATTCGGAGCCTGGCGGACCGGCAAAGCCTGGTCACGCCCGACACACATTCCTGGATGATTCGCAACGCCGTGCGAAATTCCAAATGGGTCAGAACACCTCTCGGCACATCGTGGTGGAACGACAGCTCGATCGTTCCACTCGAATGGGTCGCGCGAATCAAACGGTTCACGGCATCGACCAGGTGCGGACAACGCTCGGAGAGAGCCTGCCGTCGCCGGGTGATCGTGCGCGACGAAAACATCGCGGCTCGGATGACCGGAATTCCCGGTTCGAGCGACTTGTCATCGCCAGCGCCTTGGGTCCTTTGCTGTAGGTATCCTTGCACAGCCTGCCTCCTTTCCTATCGACTGCAGATCGCTCAGTTTTCGATAACGTGTCCTTTTCAATAACATGACGTCTGGGAAAGAGCCGCTTCCGAAAACGCAGATTCCAAAAGACCCCCGGGGACCTATCACGGCAAGGCGGCACTTCCTTGTCAAAGCGCCCCGGAGGCTTTTCGGAATCCCTCATGCGACAGCCCTTGTGCGCTGCCCTTGAGGACAAAGGACTCGGGCTCCCGCCTCGCGCCGAACGTGGAGCAGGACACCGCGATCCTTGTTGTGTTGGCTTGGCCATCGTTCTTCGATTCACCTGGCACGACTTCCAGGGGTGCGACGTTGGCGGTCCCCCTTATTGCATCTGCCGTGCCAATCTCATCCACATTCGCTTGGCCACGGACCGAATACCGATATCCTCCCCGTCCTGGAGCTTGGGAGGAACGGAAGGCCGAAGAAAGGGGTTATGCCAGTCGAAAGGTCGTGTTTTCCCACGCTCCTTCTCGGCGCGCGGCAAAATTCCCCACTGCGGCAGAATACCTCGGAGCCTTCTTGAGAAGGGCCATTGGACGGACGCTGAAACCACCTCGCGTCAGCCGTCAGCACCTGGCCACTCCAGGGAGAAACCCTCGTCACATCAAGCGGAGCTTACACATGATCGTTAGATTCTCTTGAGGACGCCCGTATTAACCACAACGAATATTGACGGCCAATCAGCGAGGCGTACAATGCCCGAACCCTGCACTATCACGGTAAACGGCCCCCCTCCAAAGAACCTCTTTCTTGACCGGAAACGCGGTTAGCTTCCCAGCACTCGGCAACTTTTCATTCTCATAGCATCATCTACGGAAGGTAGAACAATGCGACGGGTTTCGATGCTCTCGCCCATGGCGGGCCGAATTCTGTGCCAGGCACTGTCCTTGTCACTCTTGTTGGCAGCACATGCGGCCATGGCCCAAGAGGTCACCGGAACTCTTGGTTCACCGAGCGCCACAACCACGATCGACGGCAAACAACTGCCGGCGCCGGATCCTGAATTCGACGGAGTGATCAACCAGGAGGCGTTGCAGTCGAAGGCCTGGTGGGCGCCGCGCATCGTGCCGCCCAGGCAAGCGCCAAATATCCTCCTCATCATGACGGACGACTCGGGGTTCGGCGTGCCCAGCACGTTCGGAGGCGTGATACCTACGCCGACGATGGATCGCATCGCAAAGGACGGCCTGCGTTACAACAACATCCACTCCACCGCACTCTGCTCGCCGACGCGTGCCGCGCTGATTACCGGTCGCAACCACCACTCGGCCGGCTTCGGCGTGATCGCGGAACAAGCCACGGGCTTTCCCGGTTACAACAGCATCATCGCCAAGGACAAGGCCACCATCGGCCGCATCCTCAAGGACAACGGGTACGCCACCTCCTGGTTCGGCAAGAACCACAACACGCCGACCTACACGGCCAGCCAGGTCGGGCCCTTCGATCAATGGCCCATCGGAATGGGATTCGAATACTTCTACGGCTTCGTCGGCGGCGACGCCAACCAGTGGGAGCCGAACCTGTTCCGCAACACCACACAGATCTATCCCTTTAAAGGCAAGCCGGGCTGGAATCTGATCACCGGCATGGCCGACGAGGCCATCGACTATCTCACCCGCATCAACCAGATCCAGCCGGACAAACCGTTCTTTCTTCATTACGTCCCCGGCGCCACCCACGCGCCGCACCATCCGACCCAGGAATGGGTCGACAAAATCCACAACATGCACCTGTTCGACGATGGCTGGAACAACCTGCGCGAAACCATCTTCGCCAATCAGAAGCGACTGGGAGTCATCCCCCCCGACACGAAACTCGAACCCTGGCCCGAGAAGGTCATCAAGAACTGGGACGACTGCTCGCCCGAGGAAAAAAAGCTCTACATCCGGCAAGTCGAGATTTTTGCGGCCTACGAGGCGTACGTCGATCACGAAATCGGACGCGTCGTGCAGGCCATTGAGGACATGGGCAAGCTCGACAACACGCTCATCATCTATATCAACGGCGACAACGGCACCAGCGCGGAAGGCGGCCCCATGGGCACCCCCAACGAGGTCGCGTTCTTCAACGGCATCAACATGATGCCCGTTCAGGAACAAATGAAGTGGTATGACGTGTGGGGCACCGAGCAGACCTACAACCACATGTCGGCCGGCTGGTCCTGGGCCTTCGACACGCCCTTCACCTGGTTCAAGCAGAACGCGTCGAAGCTTGGCGGCGTCCGCCAGTGCATGGCCGTTTCCTGGCCGGCGCGGATCAAGGACAAGGGCGCCCTGCGCGAGCAGTTCTGCCACGTCATCGATATCGTCCCCACGATCCTGGAGGTCTGCGGAATTCCCGCGCCCGAGGAAGTGGACGGCATCAAGCAGGCGCCGATTGAGGGAACAAGCCTGGCATACACATTTGATCCGAAGAACGCCACGGCTCCTTCCATGCACACGACGCAATACTTCGAAATGATGGGCCAGTGGGCCCTCTACCATGAAGGCTGGCTGCTAAGCACCAAGGTCAACCGTGCGCCATGGGAAGCCTTTGGCCCAGCCAATCCCGATCCGCTCAACAACCAGGTTCTCGAACTCTACGACCTGAACACGGATTTCAGCCAGTCGCAGGATCTTGCGCAGCAGCATCCGGACAAAGTGAAAGAACTGAAGCAGATGTTCATCGAGGAAGCGAAGAAGTACCAAGTCTTCCCCATGGATGCATCGGTCGCCGCTCGCCTTGTAGCCCCCCGCCCAAACATCACGGCCGGGCGCACCGAGTTCGTCTACACTCGCCCCATGGTCGGCCTGCCGCAGGGCGATTCGCCGATGCTGCTCAACAGTTCCTACACGATCACGGCCGATATCGAGGTGCCTGAAGGCGGTGCCGAGGGGATGATCCTCACCTCGGGCGGCAGGTTCGCCGGTTACGGCTTCTACCTGTTGAAAGGCAAGCCCGTGTTCCTCTGGAATCTCGTCGACTTGAAACGCATCAAGTGGGAAGGGCCGGATGCCCTGAAACCCGGGAGACACACGATCGAGTTCGACTTCAAGTACGACGGCCTCGGCGCAGGCACCCTGGCCTTCAACGACATGAGCGGACTCGGACGCTCCGGTACCGGCACGCTCATCGTGGACGGCAAGGAAGTCCAGACAATCACCATGAAGAAGACGCTGCCCATGATCCTCCAATGGGACGAAAGCTTCGACGTCGGATCCGATTCTCTGACCGGCGTGAACGATGCCGACTACAAGCCGCCGTTCCCCCTGACAGCCAAGCTCAACAAGCTCACCATCAAGGTGGAACCACCGACACTGTCCCCCGCCGACATCAAGACGCTCCAAGCCGCTCAACGCAACAACAAGCTGAGCGAATGAACCGGCACGGCATCGGCAGCTCGCGCGGGCTGGTCCCGCATGGCAGGACTTCGAGAGGTGAACCGCAATAGAAGGCGTGCCCATGGAAGACCTCCTCACTCGTTCCAGCGTGATCCTTGATTCGCTCACCGATGGCGTGTACGTCTGCGATACGGATCGCCAGATTGTCTATTGGAGCAAGTCGGCCGAGCGGATCACCGGCTGGACTCGCGACGACGTCATCGGGCGTCGCTGTCTCGACGACGTCTTGTGTCACATCGACAAGGACGGCCATCGCCTTTGCGGCGAAGAATTCTGTCCCCTACACCGCTCGATGATCACCGGCACTTCGACAAGCGTGCCCCTGATCGTGTTCGCCCAGGCGAAAGACGGGACGCGGGTCCCCATGCAAGTGTCCGTCGCCCCTATCCGGGACGCGGACGGGACCGTCATCGGCGGCGTGGAGACCTTTCGCGACGTGTCGGCGGCGCTTGCCGACCTGGAACGAGCCAAGCGGATCCAGACTCTCTCGCTCGAACAGGATCTGCCCGAGGATCCGCGAATCAGGTTCTCCGCCATCTACACCCCGCACGACATCGTGGGAGGCGACTATTTCGCCATACGAAAACTCGACGCCAACCATTATGGCTTCATGCTGGCAGACGTGATGGGCCACGGAATTGCCGCCGCGTTGAACACGATGCACCTCAGCTCGTTGTGGGGCCGTTTCTGCCACATGCTCGCCCGTCCGGCGAGATTTGCCGAAACCGTCAACAACGAGTTGGGCAAGGTGGTCAAAGACGAGTCCTTTGCCACCGCCGTGTGTGGAATCATCAATGCCGAGGAACGGACCTTGTGCGTGACCGCGGCGGGCGGCCCGCCGATCATAATCTTCCGATCGGGCGGCGTCGTGGATCAGATCGAGTTTCCAGGAACGCCGTTTGGAGTGGTGGAAGAAATCGACTACGAGGAGGCGACCATCGAGCTTGCCGAGGGCGACAAGCTCATGTTGTTCAGCGACGGTGTCTTCGAAGTCCACAACGCCCAAGAGGAACTCCTCGGAATTCAGGGGCTCATAAACACCCTCAAGAGCCTGGGCTACCCAACAAGCGTGATTGAACCGCAGGCGTTGGAGGAAGAGTTGCTCAAGTTCTCCAATGCGATTCGGCTTGATGACGACGTGACGCTGATCGAAGCAAGCTTCGCGCAGTAAGAATCCGGATATTCGGAGACAGCCAAACTCCTGAGCAATAAGCCCCCCCTTACCGATTCGCCGTCGGCGCACTTCGGGTCTCGGCAATCGCTACAAATGGACCACGGCCGCGGTCCCGTTGGGCCATTCCCTCCTGTCGCGAAAACGCGCTCCAGTGCCGGGGATCCCGCAGTCGATAAGAGAACAGCCTCCCCGCTCTCGGGCGGTGCGGTGCCGATTCCGATCCAGACGGCAGAAGGAGTTGCTCCGTGGTTCGCGGTCTCCCTTTCGCGCTCGCGTTTGGCTATGCGGCCACTCCTCCAGGGCTCAATACCACACCTTCTCGTGGAAATGGGCTGGCCCTTCTTTCGACTGCTTGAGTCTGTTCCTATCTATACGCAATGCCAGCCCTCCACGGTAGCAGGATATGAGTACTTCAATCTATCGAGCACTGTGCTGCGTCGTCGTCCTCTCGGCCCTGGTCGGCCTGTTCAGCGGACCCAACGGAAACCCTGTCTTCGGCCAGTCAGTTTACGACGCGGCTTACGACGCCGCCCCCCCAAGCGAAGCGAAACCTGCCCAAGGTGCCTGCGCACCGCTGCCTGGCGACTGCTGCAACACAACGACGTGCGACTGCGGAAGCTGTCTTGGTTGCCTGGACGGCCTGTGCACGCGTCCAACCCTCTTCGGCGATTGGCTGGGCGTCAAGCCGTGCCTCGGCGCGCACGGAGTTTCTGCCCAGGCAGACCTTACGCAGTTCTATCAGGGCGTCGCCAGCGGAGGGGCTGAGCAGGTCTTCCGTTACGGTGCGAAACTGGACCTGATGCTCCAGGGCGATACCGAAAAGATGGGCCTTTGGAAAGGCGGCCAGGTGATCTTCCACGCCGCCGAATGGCAGTTTGGCCAAAACAGCTTCGCCGATGCCGTCGGACTGGCGCCCGTCAACGCAAACTTGCTCCTGCCCAAAGCGGACGCCTCCTTTGCAATCACCCACCTGCAATACCTTCACGCCCTCACCGAATCCGGCTGGGCCGCCACCTTCGGAAGGTATAGCCTCCTCGACCTGTGGACCGCATTCTACCCCGACTACGGGCGTGGCCTCGACGGCTTCATGAATGTCTCTGCCCTCATTCCCCTCAATGCCGTCGCTCCGGCACTTCCGCCGGTCTCCAACATGGCGGGGGTGATGAAAATGGGAGAGGCGGGACCCCAGGCCGCATTCCTGGTCCTTGAGTCGGGAAACAACCCGACAACCATCGGACTTGACGTGCCCAATGGCGTCACCATGCTGGGCGCCCTACGGCACGCCACCAAGCACTTCGGGCTCGCCGGCTCACACATGATTGCGGCAACCTATGCCACCGGACAGTACACCTCGCTCGACACCAACGATTGGGCCATTTTGCCTGGCGGCATCGTCGCTCCCGGAAGCCAGGACGGGTCGTGGTTCGCCGGGTATTTTGCCGAACAGCGACTGTGGCAGGATCCCTGCAGCGCAAAGCGTTACACGAAGTTGTACGGATATGCCGGCCTTGCCGACCCCGACACTTCCCCCTTCGACTGGACCGCCGGCATCTCCCTCGAAGCATTTGGCCCGTCCACTTGCCGCCCAGGAGATCGCATGGGAGTCGGCTATTTCTACAACTCGCTCAGCGGTCCCCTCGAAGATCTCGCTGCCGCAGTCGAGCCCCTCGGCAACGTGCACGGTGGAGAACTCTATTACAACGCAGAGATCACGCCCTGGTTCCACCTCACCGCTGACGTTCAGATCATCGAGCCGGCCATTGAAGACGAAGATACGGCCGTCGTCTTCGCCCTGCGAGGCAAGATCACTCTGTGAGCTTCGGGAACTTGCCGACCTCGCCCGCCAGCGGGCGGCTGATCAGCATCTTCCGTTTCGATTTCGGGCCGACCAGTTTCCGGGCAAGAATGTCGTCTTCCGCAAACCGTGCCATCAGGATTTCGCCGTCCGTCGAACGGTTGCGATCGTACGAGATGTAGATCGTTCCGTCCGGTGCCTGAAAACCGTCGGGGTAGGAGACGCCCTTGCGCTCGTCGAGCATCAAGCCACCTTGCCACGTCCGGCCCTCATCTTCCGAGAGCCACGCCGTGAGCAGGCTGCGTCCTTCGTGCAAATCGATCGTTTTTCCATGCTTGACCAGCAGGATGCGACCGGACGCGAGCCGTCGAATGTGGAATCGGGCCACTGGATGCTTGATCTTCGAAGGCGTCGGCTCCGACCAGGTTCGACCGCCGTCGGCCGACGTGCTCTCCATGATCCCGGTGCCGGTTCGAGCCAGCATCCAGAGCGTGCCGTCCTTCCGCTCGACGATCATGTGCTCGTGCCAATTCGGCTTGGGGAAACGAGCCACGCCTCGACGCTCCCAGGTTTGGCCCTGATCGGTGGACACGAAGACATTGGCCCCGCGGAGAGGATTCAGTTCTTCAAACGCGCCCTGGAAGTGACCGAGTCCACCCCGTTGGTCGAGCGAAATGGGAAGCATCCACTCGCCGGTGGACAAGACGGTCGGCTTATTCAGCGTAACCCCGTGCCAGATCCGCCGTGGGCGTGACCATTCCGGCTCCTCGGCGTCCGGGTTTTCGCACAGCGACATCCAAACGCCGCCCCGCCCATCGAACATGTCCATCGATTGATCGAAGATCAACCACAGCCGCCCCAACGGATCGGTCCAGAGGTTCCCGACCAACACGCTCCGATCGCGAGGCAGATTCGCATGGTGTGAGTCGACCACCAGTCGCGGCTCCGACCAGGTTTCCCCGTCGTCGTCGCTTGTGGCCAGGACAAAGAACGCCTCGGGACTGTCGCCGCCCGCAACCCAGCAGGCCCACAGTCGTCCGCCCGGAGTGCGTTCGATGCCGATCGTCATCCCATAATCGAGGCGATCGTAGCCGTATTTCGGTAAGGGCGACGTGTTCATTCGAGGCGGAATCAACGCCAGATCGGCCATTGCCTCCAGGGCCTCGACCCCGCTCAAGGTTTCGAGCTTTGCCTTGACTTCGTCCTCGAAAGCCCGGACTTCCTCAGCCGTCATCGTCGTGAAACGTGCGGCCGGGTCCTCGGCGAAGACCGAGAACACCGTGGCATGCATCAGCAATATCAAAGGCGCAATGGACTTTTTCATCATGTTCTCTCTCGGTGCGTGTCGATCGACGATCCATCGTCTTCACGGAATCGCTTTCAGAATGCGGCCGATCGTTTCGTTCAGATAGGGATAGACGCCGCCGGGGCTGGGCCCCATCCGCACAACCACGAGATCGCGCGAGGGGATGATCATCGTGACCTGGCCCATGAAACCGGCGGACCAGTACGTGTCCTTCGGCACCTGGTCCATTCGCGGCGGACGGTTGAGCCAGAACATCCCGCCGTAGTTCTCCGACTTGTCTGCCGGCGCCGGCGTCGCAACAAACTCCGTCCAGCCCTCGGGCAGAATCCGTTCGCCCTGCCACACCCCGTCGTTCAGATACAGCAATCCGAAACGAACCCAGTCGCGGGCCGACAAGTAATCGTATCCCGACAGGATGAAGTTCCCCCAGGCGTCCGTTTCCAGCACCACGCTGCGAGCGCCGATCCGATCAAACAGGGCCCGCTGCGGAAAGGTGAGATAGTCTTCGCCTTGGGCCTCCACCGTGTCGCGAATGATCTTCCCGAGACTCAACGGGTCGCTGTTGAGATAGGCGTGGCGCGTGCCGGGCGGAACCTTCGCCGGCTGGTTTACCGCGTGCTCAAGCACGTTGATCGAATCGAAGTAGACTCGGAAATGCTCGTTCTCTTTCGTGAACCTGTCCGCCCTGAATCCCAGTTGGGCGAAGTCCAGCCCACTGCTCATCTGCAGAAGGTCGCAGATGCGGATCTTGCTCCGCGCATCGCCCTGCCACTCCTTGAGCGGAGCCGGCTGATCAATCTCCAGCAGGCCTCGGTGCGCGAGAATGGCAATCAACGTCGCGGTGATGCTCTTGCCCTGCGACCAACTGATTTGCGGCGTGTCCTTGGTCCAACCGGGAGCGTAACGCTCGCCAATGATCTTACCGTCATATGCCACGACAAAGGCACGCGTGTTCTGCTCTTTCTGGGCCATCGCCCAATCAAGGGCAGACGCCACGGCCTTAATATCCACACCCGCCGGGACGGGCGCCGTCGCCCCGATATCGCCCATCGGCCAGGCCTGTTCGCCCGCATCCGGAAGGCCACGAGGGACCTGGACCGGCTGGAAGAAGACGTCTTCCCTCCCCCGCGGAAGAATCGTACTCCCCTGGTCGCCCGTGTAACGCGCGCTCCGGGGCGGAGCGCCGGGAGCCGTCACCGTGACCATTTGCCGCTCCTCATCCACGTCGTATTTGAAGTCCGGTTTCCAGCCGAAGAACGTGAATGGAGCGATGTCCTGGGCGATCACCTCTTCCGGAGTCCGCTGATAGGCACGTCCCACCACCCATAACCCGGAGCACAGATGGTGAGCGCAGATCGCAGCCCGAAACTCCAGGTTTTCCTGCTTGCCGTCAGACTTCGTCTCGGCACCCGGCAAGCCGCGAACTGCGAAGTCAGATTGCACAAGCAGAGCAAGGACGACAACAACTCCGATCCTGATCAGCGTGGTTTTCAGGAAATTCTTCATTTGCACTTCCTTCTTGGATTGAGATCTGCACACTTGGGATGCGTTTCCCCGTAGCGTCACGAAGTCAGCCCTCACTACGCCCCATGTTCAGAGCCGGCAGCGGTCGATTTCCCCCAATGCTCGTCGACTCAAGGGGCCGTGTCAACGATCGACGGATGCCCGAGTTTTCCGGCAGCAAGGTAGCCCCCGCTCGCGCCGGACGACTTGCTGCTGAACCAGAACGAATACAAACTGCCATTACGAAGCGAAAAACGCACCCGGACCGGCCCGCCCGACGAGCAGGTCACCCGCGGCGTGCCCTTCCATTCAACCCGAGCGAGGGTCGCGTCGCCCTGAACCGGCTCACAATTCTCAAGGGTGTACGGTTCCATCACCTCGCCCTTCTCATCCAGCAATTCCGCCCGCAGTTCGCCCTCCGGGCAGTCGACGTTGACAAACAGACGGTCTCCAGCAAATTCAAGCGGGCGAGTTGTCAACGTTCCTGCCGACTCCCCGGCGTCCATCGACGCGAATCCGTCGCGACGCAGCGTGGCCAACCCGACCGAAGCCCCCATGTACATGCCGCGTCTGCCATCGGGCGCAATCCCCGAGAACCCGCAATAGGGAAAGACGAGCCGGTCGCCGTCAAGGTAGAACACGCCGCCTGTGCTATGAATATAGGCCCGGTCCCACGTTCCCTCGGTCCGCGATGCCGCAATGAACGCCCGCCGATCGGGACGGTGCCAGTGAAACCCGTCGCGACTGAACCCGAGCTTGATCTCGGTGATCTTGGGGAACTTCCCTTCCGAACAAATCCTGTTATTTGGGCCCAGGTGGATGTAGAACGCGCCCACCAGGAGCGACTCGTAGGCCACCGCGTTCAGGCTGTAAAGCTGCGCCGGAGCGCGCACCTGCCCGTCCGGTTCATCCAACCGATCGGCGCCGCACCAATAGACCGAGCGATCGAACACGTTGGGCGTGAGAAACTCGGGCGATTCTGCGTAGAAGCGAGCGCGACCATGCGAAGTCCCCCGCTTGATGCTGTAAACCCAGACATCGCGGAAGGGATTGTAGAAGAACGAACAGTAGTCGCCGGCCATGCCCGCGGGAAGCGGGTCCGACCATTCGCGTCCGTCGGCCGAAGTCGCCAGCCAGTGCGGATCCTTGGCGCTCCGCTGCGTAAGGAACTTCAACCGTTCTGCGGGATTTGTCGCAAGAGTATCGAGCCAAAGACAATTGTCGCCCCCGGCATGGTCCCCCGGATTCCGCCCGCCTCTGGGCAACACGAGATTTCCGCCCGCCGGAAGCCCCAAGTCCGGCCGATCCCAATGTCGCCCGTTCTTGCTCGTCGCATAGGCCAACGCACCGTCCAGATCGCCCGCACTGTACCACATCTTCAGCAACTCGGCCTGCGGATCGTAGAAGACCCCGCCATGGCCGAGATAGCACACGCCATCCTGGCGTTCGACCTCGGTCTCCGCCTCAAACACCGGATTCCCGAAGTACTTTTCCGCCCTGTGATACGTGCGTTTCAGGTCGGTTTCCTCGACCAGAAAATCGTCCACGAACAATTGGCGCCCCGTCGAGATGTTGATTGCCTCCGGAGGATGCGTCAAATAGGGGACGGGCATCGGTTCATAGGATGCCGGGTCCATGTTCCGGGGGGGCCAGACGCCGGGAAGTTGAATATTGTTGTAGACAACCTCGCCCGTATTCTCCCGCCAGTCGGACGAGACCACCTCCAAATGGAACTCGTCACGAGTCAACAAGACAACCCACTTGCGCGTGTCAATCACCTCTCCCACGCCCAGCGTCTTGCGGTAGATCCCGGCCCGGTCCGCTGCCGCAGCGCCAAACAGTTGAAACGGCTCCCCGTCGACCTGTTCGAAGCCCTGGCTCAGCAACGTCCTGGCCAGCGAATTGCTCGGATGTGCCACCGGTGTGACCGCATAGAGCGTGAAGGGCGAAACGCAGCACAATACCTGCTGACACTCAATTTCCGTCCGCCAAAAACGCATCCCCGCAAGTGGTTCGGGAACCTCCAATATCGAATACTGCCGATTGGAAAACAGCCGTTCGCCTTTCTTGAATGCCGTTGGCTCGCCCTGGTTCTGCTCTCCCGAGAGCGATGGAACCGAACCGACCGAATCCGCGGACGCCGGTCCTTCTGCCTCTTGGCCCAAACTGACCGAGCAGCAAAAGACAAGAACTGTCAACAGACGCAGCACCGCCGAGGTGCGCAACTTCGCAAATGACATGAAAGGCGTTCTTAGGGGCGGCCGATGAATGACTTTCGCCTTTGCATAGTAGCCATCACGCTCCGTCGTGATGTTGCCCAAGAAAAACCGGGAAGTTATTTGTCGGCCGGCCCTTAGCATGACGCAGTCCTCGATCCTGTTACCCCAGAGAGTCCTTTGACGATACCAGACCCTGGTACTGCCCGCGTAAAATTCCCAAATCCGATTGTGCCGCCAGCACGCTGAACCCAAGCTCAACGTGCTCAGCGATCGAATCGAGATCCCGAATCAGAATGCCGGCCGCTTTTCCACAGCGTTGGGCTGCGGCGACCACCAAGGCAAGGCACTGCGAATAGCTGAGACCGTCATCCGCCGAACGCTGCGCGAGGCTGAACCGCAGGTCTGCCGGGCCAACGAATAACGCACTGACACCGTCAACCCGGGCAATCTTCTCGGCGTTCTCGACCCCGGCCGGATCCTCGATCTGGGCCAGCAGAACCGGTTCCTTCGTCCCCGGAAACTCGTCCAGCCCGTAGCGAAACGCGCGAACCGTTCGCGAGACGCCGCGGGCGCCTTTCGGCGGATAACGCATTGCAGTCACACACGCCGCCGCTTCCTCGGCTGAGCGAATGTGGGGGACCATGATCCCGTCTGCGCCCCAGTCCAACACCCTTCCAATCAACGCCGGATCCAGGGCCCCCACACGAACGATCCCTTGCGTCTTCGTTCCTCGCAAGGCCCGCAACTGATCGGGCACGGCCGCCTCCGACGCCGAGCCGTGTTCCAGGTCGACCAGCACCCAGTCCAGCCCGCATTCGGCGGCAAGCTCCGCGATCACCGGAGAACCGATTGACAGCCACGTTCCCATCACAAACGACGATTCGGAACCGAAGATCGAACGATTCATGACCCATTGCCTCCCACGTTCTTGCGGTCTTGCTGCAATCCCCTCAGGGCAAATTCGATCTTGTCGTACGTCTGTTGCCGCAAATCCCCGCCCGACGAGCCGGCGCCGATCAGGAAGAAGTCCGACCCCCGATCGAAATACCCCGCCCCAACTCGAATGACCGCTTTGACGATCATGTTCCGAAGCAGGTGAAGATGCAGCCGAAGGCCGTGCTGCGAAGGCAGCGAACGAACCTTGCAGTAGCCTTCCAGCACACGATCGATAACCTCCGGCGGATGAAAGCACGCCATGAGCGAAATGTCGTCCATCGGATCGCCGGCAATCGCGTCGTCCCAGTCGATAAAGGCGGCGATTTCCGTGGGGCTGCCCAGAATGTTCCAGAAAGCCAGATCCTTGTGGACGAGGCAGGCCCGATCCATTGCCAACAGCGACTCGTGCCGCCGCAAGACGCCCTCGATCTCGTCCACACGTTGTCGTGAGAGGAATTCACGGTCGCGTAGCAGGGCCAAGTGCTTCTCGAGATTCAGGTAAAAATAGTCTGCGTAGTTGCCATGGTACCCCTGCAGCCTGTCTTCCGAGGCGAGAATTCCCGTATCAAAGGGTCCGAAGCCCGAAACAGGCGTCTCCTGCCATCGGCCAACGGCTTCTCCGATCGCAATCGCAACCCGATCCACCTCCAACTGTCCGCCCGTGTGCCAGTGCTGCAGGTCGGGCACGTCAATCCGCTGGAGTATCTGCCAGGCGAACGGCGCGTGCTGTCGGCTGGCGTCGCATGCGATCACCCGAGGGGTCGGCACTCCGGGACCGCGAAGCCGCTCCAAGAGCCACGATTCCACCGACAAATAGTCGTCGTTTTCCGGTCCGTCCTCGACGCGAACGAAATACTCCTCCGTCTCGGTCGTGGCAATCCAGATCAGGTGGTTGCCCTGCGCCCTGACGCTCTCCAACCGGAAATCGCCGCCGTTGAGGTGAGGGCTCAGACACCGCAGCAACGCCGACTCAAGCTCCGTGGCGTCGCGTGGCTGCCGTATGCCGTGAAACCCCGCGGGCCGATCGCACTTCCAATAGTGGATGTCGCGTCTGCTCGTCGATCCTCGTTGCTCGGCGCCGTCTTCCGTTGCCGGTCTGCTGCGCCACCAGCCGCTCAAGATGCTGCCGAGAACGTTCTGCATCACCGCGCTGAACACCATGGGAACGGCGGCCATGGGATTGGCGGCAAAGTGCTTCTTCGCCAGCACCGACGCCATGCCGCCGTTTTGCATCCCCACCTCGATCGACACGGTCCGGGCAATCACGGTGGAATAGCCAAACAACCGCGTCAACTGGAAACCGACGATGAATCCGAAACCGTGAAGCAGCACCACCGCAACCATCAAACTGCCCACATGACTCGCAATCGTGTCGGCGCTGGGCGCCACGATGCCCCCGGTGATCATGCACACCATCAACGCCGCAACAGGCGGCCCCGCCCACGTGATCTTGTGAACTCGCTTGGGAAATTTCCAGTTGAGAAACACTCCCAGCAGAACCGGCGCCACGACCACTTTCAGCGTCGAAAGGGCGATCCCGAGGGCGTCCACCGGAACGTACTGACCGGCCAGCCACTTCGTCCAAAGCGGTGTCATCACGAATGAACACAACGTCGAACTCAAGGTCAGCACCACCGACAGAGCCACATTCGCCTCGGCCAGATACGCGATCATGTTCGAGGCCGTGCCTCCGGGACAGCTTGCCAGCAGAATAAGCCCCACAGCCAGGTCGACGTCCAAATTGAGCAACCGAGCCACGGCCCAGCCGGCCAGCGGCATGATCGTGAACTGAAACGCCAGGCCAAGCCCGGTCGTCCGCGGCATGCGAAGGATCTCGCGAAAATCGGCCGGCTTCAGCGTCAGGCCCATGCCAAGCATCACGATGGCCAGCGCCCACGTGATCCACGCTCCCGTAAACCACTCGAAGCTGGGAGGGTAAACGTACGCAACGATCGCCGTGCCTACCAGCCAGACCGAGTAATACCGAGTCAAAAGGGCGCCCGCCGCGCGCATGTCATGTCCCCTCGATGTGTCTTTCCAAGACTTCCCGAGCTCCGGTAGCATCGCCCGCGAGAATCGCGTCGAGAATGGCCTGATGATCCCGGACCGACTTCAAAACGGCCGCACGATTCAGAAACTGTTCACGAAAGGCCCGATCGAACAGCCGCGCAATCACGTGCGAAAACAGCCGCAAGGGGCGGTTGCCGCATATGTCCAGCAACGCCAGATGGAACTCTTTGTCCAACAAATCAGCCTCTTCCGGCTTGCGGGACAGCGACTCCATCTGACGGATATTCTCGCGTAGACCCTCCGCCGCTTCCGGCGTAATTCGACGGGCGATCAGCGGCAGCACGGAGGTCTCCATGCATAGCCGCGTTTCCTTGAGTTCCGCAAAGCTGTACCGAGAGATGGCAAGCCGGAAAGCAAGGTCCTCCTCGAGAACGTCCGCCTTGATCTCCCGCACAATTGTGCCCCGGCTGGTAGCCCTCTCCAGCACCCCCGAGAAGCACAGGTGCATGATGATCTCACGAATCGTGCTCCGCGAAACCTGGAACCGCTCCGCCAGTTCGGTCTCAGGCAGAAGCCGATCGCCGGGCGCATAGCCGTCCTCCAGCAGGTGCTGGCGGAACCGCGTCAATAGATTGGGAGCCGTCATGAAAACCTGGCGATTGCGGATATCAAGGACCGAGATTCTTTGTCTGACAAAGAACGATTATCGGTGCCCCCGCAGCCGTGTCAAGTTCCTGAACGGCCTGAAACCGGGGTTTTTCCGTAAACCGTCAGTTTGCCCGTGTGGGAAAGCTCTCCCGCAGGGCGGTAACCGGAAAGAACCCCACAAAGCGGGCTGGGGGCAGAAAACGGGACCGCCGTCAAAGGCCGCCGAACATCCCCGAAGGCTCCGCCAGTCCGGATTTCTCCAGAATGAAGCGGGCGAAATCTTCCTGCTTCTTCTTGTCTTTGCCAAAAGTCCCGTGAGTGCCCGGATATTCCTGGTAGGTGATTTCGCTTTCGGGCTGCTTGGCGTATTTGATCATCATCGAAACGAACAGCTTGTTCTCTTCCTGCCGGCTGGGATAGTCGTTATCGCCACATTGAATGAAGATCGGAAACGGCGTCTTGCGCACGTGGAACAGCGGAGCGTACTCGTCCGAAAGTCCGCAACTGGCAGAAATCCCTCTTTCCTTTCTGATGGTGAAATGGGTGATCATGTGGCCGCTGACGGGGATCAAGCCGGCGATCTTGTCGATATCGACCCCCCTCTTCTCCAGCCAGCTCTTGTCCATCGTGATCATCGCGGCAAGATAACTTCCGGCCGATCCGCCGCTGATGAAAATCCGGTTCGGGTCGCCGCCGTATTTCTCGATGTTCTTGAAGGTCCATGCCACTGCATCCGCTGCGTCGTTCAAATAGTCGGGGCACTTTCCCTTTGGATTGAGGCGATAGGAAGGCGCCACCAGGCAAACGCCTTCCGCGGTGAGATTCGGGCCGCCCCGGCTGCCCCCGGTGAGTCCGCCGCCATGGAAGAAAACGAGCACCGGGAAGTTCTTGTGCTCCTCCGACGGAAGATAAATGTCGAGTTTGCACTGTTCTTTCTGGTACTCCGTCGCATCTTCCGGACCATAATAGACGCCCTTGTGGACCTTCCCTTCGGAAGCGGACGAGAAAGAAGCAAACGCGACGATCGCAAGAGTCAAGCCAAGCGTGGCAACGGCCTTCATAACTTCTCCTTGGAAGTGATCGCAAAGATCAGGCACCGGGCGGCAACCGTTTTCATTCAAACCAGCTTTCATCGATAACCCGACCGAGCAGATAGAATTTCTTGTCCGGAAACCAGAGTATTCCTTGGCCGTCGACAATCGTGTAGCTGGTGTAGAAGGAGTTTCCGCCAGGGCGCCCGGCAAACAGCTTCGGTGGAGCGAACTGGATCGGCTGTTCCGCGTCGGGATCAAAACGCCCGGCAATCAGGTAAAGAGGCCCGCGGTTCTGATATTCGCGTTCGCCGTCGAAATCGAAGGTGTTGTGAACGAGGCCAAAGTAATAGCCGCTGGCCGCTTCCGGCCCTTTCCAGTCGTAGATGGGGCAGGGCGAACGAGGATGCAGATACGCCGTGCCTCCGTCATGGTCCAGCAGCTTGCGAGGTTTGCTCCAGGTCCTTCCTTCGTCGCGGCTCTGGGACCAGAAGGGATGCCCTGCGCAGGTGCGCATCAGGGCAAACAGGCGTCCGTCGGGCAACTTGACGATGCCGGCCTCTTCACATGCCGAGCCGAATTTCTCGTGTTCGACCTTCAGGACATTCTCATTGGTGGCAAACCAGCTCAGGTGGATATCCTGAACCTCCGGGTCCTCATCGATGTTGTCGAACTGCAGGAATTCAACCGTGCAGCCGCCCCTGCTCTCACCGGGCAGTTTTCCGTGACGCGACACGCCGACGAAGTACCTGCCGCCACTTCCCAGTCGCAGGGGGCGCTGCCAGTTGCACCAACTGGGAGGTATCAGGGGATCCTCCGGGTCGCGTGTCATGCGCTCCATGGGCACCATCTTCGGGGGCGACCATGTTTCCCCTTCATCGTCGGAGTAGAAGCCGAACATGTTCCCGCAATGCGGCCCGAGGCTGGTTACCTGCTGATTCCAGAGCACGTAAATCCGACCTGACTGGCTGAACATCGGTTGTTGCCAACTTGCCAACAGGGCCGGATGTGTTTTGTTGGGGGAACCGGCCAGGATCACCGGCTCACTCCACGTGTCCCCCTTGTCCAGGCTCTTGGAGAATGCGATATGCTGGTCCGCGGCCGCTTCGCGGGTTGCCTGCGTCCAAAAGGCATAGAGTTTGCCGTCGTTCTCAATCACCTGGAAGTGGTCATTGTAGGTATCGCCCCGTTTTGACGGGTCGCGCTGTTCTCTCTTCATCGGCTGCTTCGGAACAAAAACCACGTAGTCGGGCTGGTTGACCTGGATGTCCTGGGATTCATAGAACGCATCGGCACGCTCCGTGTCCTGCTTGAGCATCTCGATCACACGTTTTACCCGTTCGGGAGGCCGATAGAAGGTCTGCCCCTCGGGATTGAAGCCGGCAAAGATCGCCCACTTCTTCAACTGGAAGGACTCCCCTCTCTGAACCTGTTTCTCGTAGATGCGGCAGCGGTCCATCGACTTCTCTCCGAAGCACTGGAAAACCGCGGGGGCCTGAATCCAGGTGAAGCCCTTCGATTCCAGTTCGGACACATTGGAACACTCCGCTTCGGGAACCGGCGTGATGACCGTCAGCACCCCCTCCTTCAAAACCGAGACGGTCTGTCCTCCGTTAATCGACATCTTGAAGTACGGCGCACCGACAAGCCCTTCCGGAGCATCATGGAAAAAGTACGTTCTGTCCAGAAAAATAAGGCTTCCCTCTTCAATTGTCTGGACAGGACAGGAGAGCTGTGCCACTACCGCCCCCTCCCCCTGGAGGAAGTCACGTGAAATGGGAGGGGCGCAGAGTCCATAGCCACTCGCCAAAAAGGTCACCGCAGCAACAACTGCCTTCACGAATGTCGACATGATTCTCTTCTTCTCACAAACGGATGGTTGTTTGGATTTCCAGGGTCGCTATTTCTTCCTCCACACCTTCACGTGGTCGATCTCGAAGTCCAGCGGATAGGGCAGGTTCTCTGCGATCTTGCCGGACCAGCCGCCAAACTGGAACATCGCCATCAACAGGTACATCTTGCCCGCCGGGGTCGGGCCCTCGTACACGTGAACCGGCTCGCCGTCCAGATACCAGGTGATTTGGCCCTCTTCCCAGTCGATGGCCCACGTGTGGAAATCCTCCGTCAGATCGCACGGACAGTTGAAGACCTTGCTCCCGTTCTTCGTGAAATGAACGTTGAACAGGTTCTTGCCGGGATTCTTGCAGAGCCACTCGAAGATGTCGATTTCGAGAGCCGGTGATTCTCCCTCCGGATTCCCATGGCGCACACCCTCCGGCGAGTATTCTTGATTCCGCGCACCAACAGAGTGCAGCCAGAACGCCGTGTAGGAACCGCTGCCGGCCACAGGCATCCGGCATCGCATCTCCCACCAGCCGTACTTCTGCGAGAACTTCACGTCATCCTTGAAATCTCCAGTCGCTTCGTCGTAGCGGTAGATTGCCGACGTCAAGGCGGAAACCGTCATGCTCGTCGGCTTGTCGCGCTTGGGCAGGTCCTTGTCCACCCGCAGAGTGAGCACTCCATCCTTGATCACGTAGTGCGCCAAAGGCGGATTCGGTTGCCAGCCCCGCGTATGGGCATTGGGATAGCCAATCCGCTTGTAGTAGGCAACGCGCCCCAGGCGATAGCCGGGAAACCACTTGGATTCGTCCAGCTCGCTCCCGTCGAAATTGTCTTCGAACGTCAGTTCCCAGGCAGCGTCCTGTGACGGATGCCACAAGGTCTTCTCTTCCTCTCCCCGACAAACGGAGATGGCCGCCAGCAGCACCATTGAACTGTAGATCCAGTGTCGCATTGTTCCTCTCCCTGTTGAACGATCAGTGTTTCTTGGAGACCTTGTAGCCAAGCCCGTCGTAACGCGTGCGACTGCCCGGGCCGTAGTCCGAGGTATTCACGTAAACCCGGATCTCACCGTTCGCGTCCGCGGCCCGTTTGCCGAGCGGTGCTAGAAGCTGAATCCCCGTCCCCGTCGTCGTGATGTTGCCGGTAGCCGTGACGCCCTCGCTGTCAATCGTCAGCGGAGTGAGCTCTTCAGATGCGAACCCGACATCGATTCCCCACTTCATTGCCCTCTTCTTCGGATCGATCCCGATGAAGATTGCGGCCACATCGTACTCGGTCCCCGGCTCAAGGCCCCGGATCGTCGTGACCAGGGTCGGCACGTTCAAGCCGGAAGCCTCCCAGGCCCGGTCCCCGATGATCGATGGCTTGTCGCTCGCGGAAAGTTGGCCCCGATAGTTCCAACCGGGAGCGGGCTTCCCGTCATCGCTTACCGCGACGGTAGTCGTGTTCTCCGGCGCGGCGTCGACCCAACCGTCGAAAAAACGCCTCAGCCCGTGGCTGCCATCGCGGGGCGCCGTGTCGGTCAACTGCAATCGAGGGGGACAGAGAGCCTCGCTCAGCGCCCCGGTCTTCCGGCTGTAGAAGCGGATGTCTACGTCGTCCGGTGGCGTACTACCGCTGGGCGCGATCGCCAGGGTGAGCGTCGTTTCTCCCGCAAGGATCGCTGCGCGGACACGTTCCAGCAACATTTCGCCGCCGAACGTCAGGGTTGCGTTGGCAATCCCGCGGGCGGAAAACAGCGAGAGTGCCTGCACCTTCGAGACGCCCTTGCCAAAACCAAACTTCCCGTCGTCGTAGCCGGTGATCACTCCCGCTCGAACCAGGTCCTCGTAGGTGACCGTCGCCAGGTCGAACTGCTTGCCGCCACCTGGATCGTCCAGGGCCAGCAGTTCAAGGGTGATGTCTCTCTCCCTCCAACCGGTGAAGCTGACCATCACGGAGAGCTGTGCGTCGACAATTTCCTCGCCCCTGCGGCTCTCGCATATCCACTTGGGCAAAGCAAACCGAATCAGAACGATCCGGCCATGCTGGCGGTGGTTGCGGACGTACAGCCCAAACTCACTGCCGGCAAAGCTCTCAACGGGCACGGAACTCCGTACGTAGGTATCGCCGACCAGCGTGGCCTCGAGCACGTCGGCCCGAACTGCCGTCGCAGTCGCCAGGATCGTCGCCACACTGACGGCAAGCGTTGTGATAGAGAAGCGGAAGGACTTCATGGGACTACTTCTCACCTCCTTCGTCCTTCTTGCGATCCCGATCGATCAAGTGCTCCAACCCGAGCGTCTCGACACGCTTGGTCACACTCGGATCGTTCTTGATCCGTTCGTTGGTTTGCGGCGAGACCTGGAGGTGGCCCGTATCTTTGAAGTGATAGCTGTCGCCGTACCCGCCTTGACCGCCGGAATGATAGGTCGGTCCAAAGGGAACGCCTCGGACCATCATCGACTTCAGCTCGTCGAGATACGTCTCATAGACGTCGCGCGGATAGGCCTCGTGACGCCGGCAGATCGACGCGGCCATGCCGACCACCTCGCCGAGCACGCCCAGAGACCGCATCACCCGAGCCGAGGAAAACGCGACGTGCGAAGCGCTGATGTGCCGTCCGGCAAGAAACAGATTCGGCACGTCCTTCGAATAAAGGCAGCGGTACGGCACCGGATACGGCTTCGGGAAGTAGCGGTGGTAGGCGCACGAGCGGAACGGCTCGTCGAACAGTTCAACATGAATCGGATCGGGGAAGTGGAGGTCGAGACTCCACGTGATCGAGCCGGTCGCGTCGGGATAGATCACGCACGCTTCGATGTCGTTCTGCGTCATGACGTAGTCACCGACCACGCGATAGCTCTCTCGCTTGCCCCCCATGGGCGAGACCCAATAGATCACGTCGTTGGCCCACTCGTCCTGGCGCCGCGAGTGATTCTTCAGGTACGACCAGTTGCCGAAAATCGTCATCAGGCCGTAGTCGCGGATGTACTCGGTTTCCTCCGCTTGATTCCGATACTGGCCCGTCTCCCACTCCCAATCCCCGTTTCGAACGTAGTAGCAGCGCTCTTCGTCAAACGTGATCCCCCAGTCGATGTCGGGGAAAGAGACCGGAGCCGCTTCCGTGCGCGAGCGCCACATGACCGACATGCCCATCACCTGGTTGTCGCCCTTTTTCGGAGCGAGCGACTCGCCATATTTGTCGCGCCCCTCGCGTCCGTACATCACCTCGGCCCCCATCATCCGTGCGATCACCGCGTCGCCCGTGCAGTCGGCAAAGAGCTTCGCACGGATCCGGGTCTCCTGGCCGGTGAAGATGTTCCTGGCAATGTAGGCGGCGATCTTGTCGGGAGCGTCCTTGTCCCGCTCCACGCCGATCACGCGCGTGTTGAGCGCAAGTTTGCAGCGTCGGGCCGTTTTGAAGATATTCTCCTTGCGGACGTCCTCATAATACGAGGTTGGAAGAATGCCTGGCTGGCCGGTGATCGGACTGATCTCGCGGACAACCCGTCCCAAGTTCGGATAGGGAGGCTGGTTGAGCAGGCCCCCCATGGGGACGCGGATTTCCGAGCTGTTGTTTCCGCCGAGCACGCCTCGGTCCTGGATCAAGATCACCCGAGAACCGGTGCGTTCGGCAGCCAGCGCCACACACATGCCCGAGATCCCGCCGCCCGCGACCGCCAGGTCGTAGACCTGCGGGTCGTCTTTCAGGACGGTCCCAGCAGCCCGACGCCGGAATTCCGCCAGGGCATCACCCTTCTTGGGAGGCTGCAGGTCGGGATCCGTGGTGAAGTAGATCGCGTCGCACCGCCCATTGAACCCGGTCAGGTCTCGAAGCGTCATCGACGCGGTCCCTCGCTTCAGGCTAACCACGCCCGCCTTCTGCCAGGCCCAGTCAGCGCCGTTGGTCCCCAAGGCAGCATCCTCAGCCTCAGGCAAGGTCTTGCCGCCTACGATCAACTTGAACCGTCCGGGAGGCGTGCCCCGCTTCCAGGGCGCAGTCCAGTCGCGCGTCCGCACCCAGACATGCCACTCGCCGTCGGCCGGAACGCTGAAACGGGTCCTGGCCTCCTCGACCGGCATACCGATCCCATGGGCCATAATGTAGGCCGATCCCATCTGGTCGAACGACTGCTGGTCCACGAGCCAGCCGCCCAGCGACTGGAACGATTCGGCCTCGACCCAAATCTCGCCAGCGACGTCTTCCGCCCTTAGCGATTCAGAACATGCGACAAGCATGACCGATAGGAACAAGCACGGCATGATGCGCCGTTGAATGGCTGTCATAAAACACTCTCCACTTCGTGCTTCAGATTCCCAAAAGCAAGAAGGACGGGATTTCCGAGAGTTGCGGACTCGCTGAAATCCTGGGCTAGGGTTAGAGACTGAAGACTGTAGGCTGTAGGTTCCTGATGCAACGCCGAGTGCTGCGGCAAATCCACTTCAATATGCCGACAGTTCCTGCCTTTCCGTCCTTCAGCCTTCGGTCTTCAGCCTTCGGTCTTCAGCCTTGTCTCCGCCCCGTCGCCTTTCACACGTCGAGCGGCATGCCGCAGGCCGCGAGATGGCATTTATGCACAATGTAATCATGTTCGTAGGTATACGGATTGACCATCTCGCCGTTCAGTACGGCGGCGAACTCCCGCCACTGGTCTTCGTAGCGATCCTTCAGAGGCGGCATTTCAACGTTCTGGATGCCCTTCTTGAAACCGCCGCGATCTTCCTCCAGGGCGAGCGTGAGGACCCCGCCGGACATGTTGCCCTTGGATTCGATCGGTTGAATGATAATGCTCCCCTTGTCGCCCATCACCTTGAGCCGTCGACGTTGATAGCCCCTCGCCTCCGTGATGGACGTCCGCACCGTGGCCAGCCGATCGCGGGAGAACTCGAAAACGGCCAGGCAGTTGTCCAAGACGCCGTCGCCGCGGGTCTGGCGGAGATAGGGCGTGATCTTCTCCGGCTCGCCCATGAGCGACACGACGATATCGATCAGGTGGCAGGCCAGAATATACGCGATCCCGCCCTGGTAGTCTCCGATGAGCGTCCGGTAGCCCTGCCCGTCGTAGCGTCCCATGGCCGTGTCGAGATCAAACACGTTCCCGATCAATCCGTCGCGCACGGCCTTGATGCAGAACTGCACGGCCGGGTTGTTCCGGTACATGTAGCCAACCTGAACCGTCAGCTTCCTCTCTTCCGCCTCGTCCAACAGCTCCTTGAGTTTCGGCAGCGACTCGCCGCACGGTTTATCCAGGTGGATGTGCTTCCCGGCACGAATGCACTGCAAGGCGGGAGGAATGCAAAGGCGCTCTTCCGTTTCAACCGCCACGGCCTGCAAACCGGGAACGGCCAGCAGTTCCTCCGTCGACATCAGTTTCAAGCCCTTGAAGCTGCTGCTCTTCAGGGCCTTCTCTCGCAATTTCGGGTCGTCCTCCACAAAGCCGACAACCTCGAAAAGATCGGGCAAACTGCGCAGGGTTCTTATCTTATAGGCGTGCTGGTTCCCGGTGCCGATCTGTCCAATCTTGATCGGTTGTTTCTTCGCGGGAACTTCTTCCGCAGCAGCGGACACCCTACCGGCCAGAGCCGCCCCCGTCGCGGCAAGCCCGGAAGCGGCGAGAAACGTACGTCGTGAAAAGGGGCTCTCATTCTTCATGCGATATATCCTCGTTCAAATTCCCATGTTGCTATCTGTATAATCCAATTTCCACTGAAAAGAACTTGCAGGATCGCTTTTCCTTGTCCAAGTTCTTCAGTTCGATAGTGTTCCTGCCCGGAACGATGGCGTCGAGCGGAACGGCGTAGAACCTGACGACGTCGCCCGTGGCGTAGCCCACGTTCTCGGCGATGGGCGGGAAAAGCTCGACACCTTCGTGTTCACATTCCTCCAGTTGTTTGCCGTTCAGCCGGGCTCCGATGCGGATGTCGTCGCACTTCGTCCGGGTCTCAACTCGAAGCACGGCACGGTCAAAGGCGACCCTCGACGTATCGTCGGGAATCACCAGCTCCACGGTTGCCTCGTCCGACCTCTTGAATGATCCGAAGAACGGGTAGACGGCATAGCACTTGGAAACCGTCTTGAGATAATCCACGTCGCTGATGCCTTTGAGGCACGGCGCCATCCCGAGGCGTTTGTTCGAAGGGACGTAGTCCCAATTGAAGAGACTCACACCGTCCACGCCGCGTGCAAACAAGTTCAGGGCCGAACCCCGGTAAATGGCACACGTGGTATACCGCCGGGCGAACTTGTCGACCTTGCTATTCTGGTAGGTCACGTAGTTCATCTCGCCGTAAATCTTGCCATTTCTGATCTGCGTCTTAAAACCTTCGATGTCCATTTCCAGCGTGTGCAGATAGAAGGACGACACGTTGATCATGTCGAGCAGCCCGGCCGCGTCCCAGCCGCTCACGTCCAGTCCGGCCTTTTCGCAGCGCTCGAGAGTGTGGGGAACCCGGACGCAGAGCTTCAAGTACTTGCCCCGTTCGGCGCCGACCCGGTCGAGCAGCTTGCGAACACGCCTCACAAACGCGGTCATCACCTTCGTGCCTTCCTCGACCTCCTCGTTCTTAAAGAACTGGGGGTAACGCTGAAAGTCGAATTCAAATCCGTCGATGTCGTAGTTGCTGCACAGTTCTTCAATGACGGCAAAGTAGTAGTCCCGAACTTCTGGCTGCATGTAGTTGTGCAGTCGCTTGTCGTCCCGGCCGCTGGCATAGGGGGACGTGTCGCTGTCGGCGAGCCAATACTCCGGGTGATCGCGCCAGAAGTCGTTGTGGCACGGCCACTCCAGGTCCTGGATGTAATGGTGGTCGTTCATGCGGTACGAAACGAAGAAATCTACTCCGATCTCGCGGCAGGCTTCGAGCGTGTCTCGGACCGGGTCGCCCCCTGCGTGCAGGTAGGTCATCATGTAGTCCCATGAGCCGAACTTGCTCTTGGGTTGGCCCGGCTTGTACGCCTTCCACGTGCGGTCGACCTCGGACGGGAACGTATTGGTGCGCCACATCTGCGGACAACACATGATCGCATCCACGTCCGTGCCTTGCAACTTCCGGATGAAATCCTTGATGTACTTCGCGTTGTTGCCCTTCTTGTGCGAGATGATCAGCAGCTCGTGATTGAAGAGGCACTTGTAGTCGACAGGTGAACGTTCCGGGGCGCTTGGTTGCTGCGTCGGCTCGGCCGCAACACCTACGCTTGACCCGGCGGCCACAACCGTCAGCAGCACGAGAACAACCCGTTTTTCAAACAACACGTCACACTCCTTATTCACTCGTGACGACATGCACCACGAACTCATCTTTCACGGTATCGCCAACCGCTAACTTCCTGCGCCGATCGGCGAAGTAGCGGGTCCCCAGAAACCGCTCGCCCCCCTCGTTCGAGTACGAGGCGATCAACAGCCCGATGCGGTTGCCGTCTAGATACGCCCGGGCGGCATGCCGGCCGTCCGATCCCACGCGGATGCCGACCCCGCTGCCGTCCGTCAACGCCACCTTCAGGATGTTTGCCCGGGTGGCCCGAAAGTCGTTCGTTCCCAGCGGTGTCTCGTCGAGGGCCCACGGCCACGAGGGCCGAACTCCCGCCTCCCGTTTCGGAAACGACTCCGGACGCATCGCACGGGCCGTCCCCACCGACCGCCCGATGTGATCTTCCGGATACACCGACCAGCGAGCCTCCCGGTCCCAGGCGAGCGTGTCACAGACCCTCGCCACATCGAGCACCGCCCCGATCTGCCGCGGCGCGATCGCCTTCTGGCAAGTGAACTCGTAGCCCACCGACACCGCGCGAGCTGAATCGAACCGCAGCGTAAATCGTCCCTCGGCTTCTTCATACCGGCCGGCAATCGTCACCAAGATCACGCCGTCAGCCCCCTGAACGCCTTCGACCGACTGGACCTTCCAGCCGTGGCACGTGTGATTCAACGGCGACCGGACGTCGCCATGAACCTGGCCGAATTCCGTCTGCCCAATCTCAAGTAGCATCAGTTTCGGACCGCCCACAAGAACCGGGCGTCCGTCAACGGTCAACGAGGCGACCTGGCCCGTGGTGCGGCTGATAACCCAGCGCGTGTCGGAATCACCAATCACGATCTGTTCTTTGTCGATTGAAAGCGTGGGGTGATCGTTTTCTGCCTTCGCTGGCGGTTGCGGGGGCGTCGCGGTCGTCCGCTCTCCGCCCGGAGCGACGATCGGGATCGCGTAAGTGTCGATCATGCCCCCTTCCGGACTGTGAAACGTAATCCTCAGCAGGTCGCCCGGATGAGCTTGCGCCGCCGGCCTGATGAGCAGCTTGCCGGTTGTTCGCGGCGCGACCTTGGCCGACACCGTGCCGTCCGAATCGCCAACCTGCCAGGTAATCCGCAGTTCATTGAGATTCGTGAAGTCGTGACGATTCTCCACTTCCAGCACGATCGGCTCACCGGGCCCGGGTTGCTCGATCTGACGCTCGACGATGCGTGTCGGCGAGAAGATCTTCTTCGTGTGCCAGAACTCGGGCTTGCGCCGATACCAGGCGTCAATCAGGCCCCACGGCCCCCAACCGACGGCGCCGCCGTCGGGGAGTTCAACGATTTCGTCGACTCCGGCCCACAACGCCCCGCCCAGGCAGGCTTCGTGCCGAACCATCTTCTCCCAGATTGCCTCCAGGCACTGTGCCCAGTAGTTCCTCAGCCCCGGATCGGTCATGGTCTCCGTCCGGTTGTACACGTTCAAGTGGCAGAACTCGTCGAAGATCAGCGGCTTGTTGCTCGCCTCCAGAAGGCGGTCCATTTTCTGCAATCCCGGATAGTGCGTGGAGGCGATTTCCAGTCCGCGATACACCTCACCGGCCTTGTACTGCTTGCAGTAACCGTCTCCCCCGGCAAACACCCTCGGACGCGTCGGATCGAGCCTCGCCGCCAACAGGGCGGCCCGCTCGAAGTTCTCGCTCCAGGTGGCCTCGTTGCCCAACGACCACGCGATCACCGACGGATGGCTCCGATCGCGTTGAATCATCTCGGCCGTCTGTTGCAGGTGGACTCGCGTGTACTCCGCGTCGTCGGGCTGGTAAACCGCGTGGTGCATGGGAGCTTCTTCGAGGACGTACATTCCCAGTTCGTCGCACGCGTCGATCAACTCCTCGGCCGGCGGATAGTGCGACGTCCGGATCAGGTTGATGTTGGCTTCCCGAAACAGCTCGACCGATTCTCGCCACAGCGGCTCCCGCAGGCTCCGCCCGCAGTCGGCGTACATTTCGTGCCTGCAAACCCCGCGTAACTTGACCGGTCGCCCGTTCACCAGCAGTTGCGGGCCGCGGACTTCCACCTGGCGAAAGCCAATCCGGCGAACCAGCGTTTCCAACGACCGATCACCGTCGAGCAATTGGCATTCCAGCCGATAGAGGTTCGGATGCTCGGCATCCCACGCATCCGCCTGCGCCACGTCCAGCCGCACCGATTGCGATGCCTCGCCCCCCGGCGCCGGCAATGCCAGAACGGTCGTCTGCGACACCACCGTACGTCCTTCGCGCGTCAACTGGACCCGGACCTGGGGATCTTCGAGGCCCTGCTTGGCTCCGTTGCGTACCACCATGTTCAAGTTAAGCCCACCCTGGCCAGAATCCGGATCGAATGTCGTCGAGGCGACAAACGACGCGAGATGAACGTCCGGCACGGCGAAAACCCGCACCTTGCGCAAAATCCCGCCCAGCGGCATTCCCTTGTACAAGGAACCGAACGTCGTGAATCGCGAGTCGGTCCACGCAAAACCGTCCACGGATATCGCCAGCACGTTTTCCTTGCCGAAGGCAACCTGGTCGGTGACATCGAACTCGAAGGGAGTGAACCCGCCCATATGCTCCCCCAGCCGACGTCCGTTGAGCCACACAACCGCCCGGTCATACACGGCCTCGAACCGGAGAATCACCCGCAAGCCCGTCCAGTCGTCGGGAACCCGAAAGACTCTTCGATACCCGGCCAGTTGCCCCCGGGGAACCTCAAAGCCCTGCATAAACCACTGCCCGGGCACGGCGATCATCGGCCAATCGTCCACCTTCAGCGACGCTTCGTAGAACTTCTCCGGGGGGCCGGCTTGAAATCTCCACGCCCCGTCCAGCGAGAAGACCGCCTCCTCGGCATCGGCCAACCCGACGGGCACCGGAGTCAACAGCGGCCGCTCGAAGTCCGGCGCCGCTTCCCCCGCTCGGCACGTCACCGAAGCGGCGAGCGTCAGACAACAGACCAATAGCAGCGACGTAACGTCGAAACCTAAGCAGGTTGGGCGAGTCATGGGAACGATTCCAGTCGGCTAGTGAATTGCGTCCGCCGCGCAAGCGCGGGTTCCGTCTACTGCTGGGCGACGCCGAGATCGCGGAACCGCAGTTCCGCCTTGACGTCTTTCATTTCGGTCAGGTCGAGGGCCGTGCGGTTCACCACGACGCTCATCCCGACAACCTGAATCGGGAACTCGATCTCTGACCCGCCGGTCCAGCGTCTGCCGGCCGAGCGGATCTTCTCCGTGGAGCTGCCGTCGATGGGGAAGCTGATGAACATCCAGCCGTCGCCGTTGATTGCCAGGCGCCCCGGCCAGTCATGGTAGGTGCCCTCGGTACGCCAACGCGTGCCGTTCGCGTCCTGGATCTCAAAGATGATCTTCCCCCAGCCACTATCGCCTTTGACCCAAACACCGATCGTGTCGGGCCTGCCGCCAATGGCAACGGGCTCCTTCAACCGCAACGTCGTGTACTCGCTCACAATCTCAGGCAGATCGCCCTTCTTGTTGAGCTTCAGTTGCAGGCACTCGCCCTTCTCGTCGTCCTGAACTCGGGAAAACACGAAATCGCCAAGCTGCCGAATCGGCAATCTCCGAAACTGCTTCGAAACCAGGCTCGCGTCGTCCACCACGTGACTCCAGTCCTCGCTCCGATCCATTCGATTCACGACCTTGAACGATTCCGGCGGTCCGGCGTATTGGCGGGCGACCAGCGTGATCGAACGAACCGGGACGGAACTGACGGCATAAACGGGGCCCGTGCCGCATTCCGCCTCCACCCGCTTCTCGACCCCGCTCGTCGATCGCTTCTCCTCAGCGTCATAGAGCGAGACCAGCGTGACCTCCGCATCTGCGGCCGGCTCGAGCCCCAGCTTCGCCCGCCCGCGAGCCGTCCACATGGCGTACACCTGCTTGCCGTCGGCGCGTTTGAACTCCAGTGCGTAAACCGACGTCGACCCCGTTGGGATCTTCCTGAGGAACGTGGCCTGGTCCAGGACCTTCGTCAACGTGGCAATGGCGACATAGGCGGGCTTGGGGTTCAACAGCGGGTTGCGGCGCAGCAGGCCACCGCCGCCCCAGGCCGTGTTGTAATAGGAATTGCCTGCGTCGTTCAGCAAGCCCGTGTAGATGTTCTTGAAGCCGAACGCGTAGCTCATCAGGGCGTCGCGCACATAATACTCCGCCTGGCCGCGCAAACCCAGCGTCCGGCTCATCCGCGTTGTGAACTCGTAACAGGAGCTGGTAGGGCGGTCGACACCGAATTTCCTGGCCGTCTCCTCGCCCAGCCAGACACCGCCCAGTCCGCCGTCGAGCTTTTCCGGGGCGAACGTCTGCCCGGCAATCTCGCACCCGATGTAGTCGATGTATTGCGGGTCAAAGCCGTTCCGAAGCAAACGCGAAATGGCGCCGCTTGCCGTCTGGGAATTGCCCACAAGCAGCTTCATGTCCGGAAACTTCTCGCGATAGAACCTCGCCGCGCCGGTCACCGTCTTGACGAGTTTCTCGTATTTCTCCTTCTCCTTTTCGTCTTCAACCTGCTTGATGCCTCGCAACTCGTCCGGCATGTGCTCACCCACACTCTCGTGCAGCAGCATCGCGTAGCGGGGACAGTGAGGGTATTTCGCAAAGAAGTCCTTGACATAGGCCTCGGCCTTCGCGATCTGCTCCGGCGTTTCAAGCTCTCTCACCTCGCGTGCCCACGGAACCATGCCAAGGGTGATCTTCCACTTCGCGAAGTCCTCTTCCGTCCGCCTCCCCATCCCGTGCGTCGTGATCTTGCGGATGCCGGCCTTGTCCAGCAAGGGCCCGGCAATGTCGGGCGAACTCGTCCCGTGGTGCGACGTAAACCACCAACCCGCATACGGCGAGTCGTATCCAGCCTTGCGAGTATCTTCCCCAAGCAGCGCGAAGGAGGAGTCCAAAGCGTACAACTCTCGCCCGCTCTGATCTCGAAGGACAAATGCCATCGCATACCAACCGTCTTCCGCCATTTTCAGGTCGATGGGCAATTCCGTCTTCTCGCCGGCATCGAGCGAGAATTCCCTCTTCTGTGTCTTGAGTATCTTGCCATCGATGTCAGAGATCTTCCATTCGAGTGACACGGCGTCGGGATTGACTGCCCGCAGATCCGCGGTAATTTCCGGTCGTTCGTCATTCCTGAAGACATTCCCCGGCTGACTTTGGATCAGCCGCAACTCCACCGGCGCTTTCTTCAGCGTTGCGGCGAAGACGTGAACCGCGCTGGTCGAGGCGTTTTCGGGATATCGACTGCTGTCATGATAGACGCTGTAGTCCTTCAGCTTCCCAAGGAACTCGAAATCAAGATACGCTTCTCTTCGCAACATCGACGCATGTTCGTCTTCATCCATCGAAAGCAGGTCGATAATGGCGCCCGGGTCTAGCTTGAACTCGACCAGGTACAAAGGCGTCTCCACCTGCTTCCCGTCCGTTTCCAGACGAACCGTTCCGACCCGCGTCACGCCCGGAACGTTTTCCCCGCCGCGCGGCAGCACAACCGTCGCATCCGAGATGGCCTCCGCCCGTCCGCTGCGTGCGTAACGTGTCAGGCGTGCAGTAATGATGGGGTCCTTCCCAGGATCGGGATCAACCGCGCAGAGAGCGTAAGCCCGAGTGTACCAGGCTCGCGGCACGGAAAAGTGGGCGGTCTCCGCCATGCCGTCCAAAGCGGTGCGAGAGAGGAACTCGCTGCACTCCAGCATCCAGGAGCCCATCATCAGCTTCACCCGCCCGATATCCGCGTTGTCGGCACTTTGTGCGACACGCATCGGTACGCCTTCGATGGTCTGCAATCCCGGCTCGATCGACAGGATCGCATCCTCCATTCCACCTTCCGGCTTGGAAATCGCGGTCATGTCCAGCGGATAGAAGTCGGGATGCCGGAAATACGCGAACGACTTTGCCTCGCGCACTTCCCCTCCGTCCTTAAGGTCAACCACCATTTCCTTGATCGCGTCCGAAGTCTCTCGGGCGCCAATGTACTGACCGTTAAGGAAAAAACGGATCGCGCCTTGTCCCTGGCGAACCTCCAATGTGACAAACGTCTGCGACGCCGGCGTGAGGCTGTCCCACCTCTCGATCCAGTCCTTCTGAAGCTTGCCGCCGTGGACCTCCTCCGCCAGCCTGCCCGAGGGCATGGTCGCTCTGTACCTTCGGACTCGCGGCCTGGCGCAATAGTCCACACCGTTGACCGACAGTATGCCGTCCGGAAGGGATCGCTTCGTCCAACTGTCGAAACCGACACTGAACTCCTGCGGCTTGACGCGGATCGGAAGCCGAATCGCCTCCGGGCTGTCCGCGAAGTCGATAAAAACCGTTCCACTGCCGGAATCCCCAACTTTGAACCGGGCGCTTACGGCATTGTCTGCCGGCTTCATCGAGACGACAGTCGTCTCGGCCTTCAAGTCGACGCCGCAGAGGGCGAGAATGGCGCAGACTACGAATCGAATCGCAATTGCTTTGAACATGCTTCACTCTAAGGTCTTGCGATGCACGAAGACCGCGCCCTGCCCACAGATGCGATCGAGCAGGGCCGGTCCGGCAGTCGGTGTTGAAACAAGCCTACTGGATCGTCCAGGGAGCCAGCCCCGGCAGCCCTTGCACCAGCTTGTTGGCCTCGTCGTCGCCGGGAACCTCTTCCTTCACCGGATCCCATCTGAGCTTTCGGCCCAACAGGCAGGCCATGTAACCCAACTGGACCACCGTGCTCGATCGGTGCCCCACTTCGGCGTCCTCCAAGGTCCGACTGCGGGACCGAACGCATTCGATGAAGTCCGTCTTCTCATTCCTCAGCACGAAGGGAAATTCTTCGAACTTGACTTCGGCGTCCAGGATCGAGCGGGGTTCCGCCTCGATTCGGTTGGGCGCTCGCCAGCCCCGGACCCAGCCCTCGGTACCCTCGAAGGTCATGTACGACTCACCCTCCTTGTAGTCCTTTCGTCCGACGTACTCCAATTCCACACCGTTCGCATACCGATAACGAACCTGGAATTCCTGCAGAACGTTGTAGAACTGTTCGACGGGTGGAAGGTCACCGTGGCCCTCCACTTCCACCGGACCGGTGAGTTCCGTGTTGTTGGCCCACTGCACCAGGTCGGCCGGATGATGGCCCCAGTTCGAAATCAGACCGTCACAGTACAACCGATTGTCAAACCAGCCGGGTCGACCGAGTTTCTTCTGGGGATGAACACGATCCTCCGTGTACGGCCGACGTTCGACGGGCCCTTGCCACATCTCGTAATCCAGTTCCTCGGGAACCGGCATCGGCGCCTCGTTCGGCGTCGGCGTCGGATAGATCGGCACCGACATCCGAATCTTCTTGATCTGGCCGATCTTCCCCGTTCGGACCAGGCTGACCGCCCGAAACAACTCGGGCTCCGATCGGAAATTGCTATCGGTCCGAAAGATGATGCCCGCCTTGGCCGCCGCATCGGCCAGGGCCCTTCCATGGGAGATCGCCAGGCCGATCGGCTTTTCGCAGCAGACGTCCTTGCCGGCCTTGATCGCCGCCAGCGCTTGCGGCACGTGCCAGTAGTCGGGCGTGCTGATCATCACCGCGTCCACACGCGAATGGGCTAAAAGCTCGCGAAAGTCGGTCGTCCGAAACGTGTCTTTCAACAGAGCCGGATCCCACCGGTTCTTCTTGGCCACGCCTGCGACCTGCGGAACTCCTTCTACTGCCAGACGCCAACGATCGACGTCGCACAAAGCGACAGCCTGGCAATAACCTGACCGCATGAAGACCGACATGTTGGCATGCACGGCCTGCCGTCCCACGCCGATGAATCCAATGCCGATCCGGTTGCTCGCCGCCGTCTTCCCGTCGAGCCCCAAGGCCGAGGCAGGCACAAGCATGGGAGCTGCAAACGCAGCCCCGGTTGCCACGGCTGTATTGCGAAGAAAGACACGTCGCGTGAGTTTATCGGAGGTCAGCGTGTTGGTACGTCGCATAGTGTTGTCCTTGCGTCCTTATTGCCCTTGTGCTTATCAGTCAACCACCCGATCACGAGGGGAAATTCCTTTAGGATCCCGTGAGGATGAGCAGCCCGCCCTACGGCAACTCGTTGATGTGGCCCATCACGAAATCCCGGGCACGAGTCGTGTCGTCCATCTTGAGGTGCTCGAAGATCACGTCCAGCGGACGGTCCAACTCGGCCAGCAGCCGCAGATAGAGCGGGTAATCCAGTTGTCCCAGCCCCGCCCCGGGCCGCGTCAGCCCCTCCGGTCCGCCCGTCACGTCCTTGGCGTGGGCCACAGCGATATTCGGACCCAACCGGCGGAACATCTCCTTGAGCATTGGCTTCATCTTCGGCAGGTCTTCCTCACGGAAGAAGTTGGCCGGGTCCATCACCAGTTTCAGCGCGGGCGAACCGATCTCGCGCAGCAGACGCTCCGCTCGATCGATCGACCGGATGATATTCTGCGTGGCAGCTTCGATCGTGAAAACGGCGCCGGTCTTCTCCGCCAGGCGGGCCCAACGCTCCAGGGCCGCTCGGCACTTCTGATAGCCCTGCTCGGTCTCGTTCTCCGGAGCGTCAAGCCACTGCGACTTGGCGTTGAACGTGCCCGTCTCGGTCGACACGATCCGGCAACCCAACCGCTTCCATTCGGTCAGAAAGAGCTTCATCCGCGCTTCGTTCTCCCCTCGCCGTTGGGCCACGGGATCGACCACGTTGTAATAGCCGGAAATGGCCCCCACGGCGATATCGTGCTTCTCGAACGTGTCGACGATCTTCTTGGCAACCGCCCAATCGGGGTCCGACGGGTCGAATTGCACGTCGGCGAACCGGTAGTTGGTCAAAACGGAGCGAAACCCGTCGGCCTGGATCCGCGCGGCAGCCTCGGCCAGCGGCAGCCGACGGTAGATGATGTCGGCGATTCCGAGCCGGAAATTCTTCCGGGCCTTCGTCCGCAGGTGACTGGCCATCGCCGGACCGGCCGCCGCCCCGACCGCCATGCCCGCGACCGTCTTGAGCAAGGCTCGACGCCCCAACACCGTCTCTCCCTCCGCGCGTCTCTCCGATCGCTGACCGTTGTACATGGCTCGATTCCTCATGGGTTGTTGCCTTGACCGAAAGCCCCGATCCGATTTTTCTATTTGCAGCCAGATCTTCCATTCACTCGGCGCCGTCGTCCCGAATCGAACCGTATCCGGGACCGCCACCGGCCAGATAGCCGCCACTGCAGCCTGTCGAGTCGCGGCTCACCCAGAATGCGTAGAGAGCCCCGCGCCGAAGCGCGAATCGGAAGCGCACGGGCCTGCCCACGATCGAAGCGAGGTCTTCGGCGTTCTTCCACCCGATCGGGACCGACGTGCCGTCCGCCGATACGGGAACGCAGTTCATCAGCGAAAACGGTTCAATAACCTGCCCTTTCTCATCAAGGATCTCCGCTCGCAAATCCCCCTCGGGACAGTCGACATTGACGAAGAGATTCTTGCCGCTGAAAATCACGGGCCGCGTGATGATGTGCCCGACGGAAGCCCCCGCATTCAACGAGGAGAACCCGTCGCGACGCAACACGGAGATCCCGAGGGCGTTGGGATCGTACATGGCGCCAAAGTTGATCGATCCGTCCGACCGGATCGCGCCGTCCATATTGCCGCGGCACCCCGAATGGTAGAAATAGAGCTTGTCGCCAACCACCGCGCAGATATTGCCGCCGCTCTCAACGAAGCCGCGGTCCCAGGTATCTTTGCGACTTGCCGGGATATGCGCCCGCCGGTCGGGACGAGCCCAGTGAAAGCCGTCGCGGCTGTAACCGAAGGAGATCTCGTTCAGCTTGGGAAGCCCCATCCGCTCGCAGCGGTTGTTTTCAGGTCCTCGGTGCAGCTCGAAAAACCCGAGCATCACGCTTTCGTAGGCCACGGCATCGAAGTTGTACAGCTGTGTCTTGTGCTTGTAGCCCGGCTCCGGAATGTCAAGTCGGTCCGCCGCGAGCCAGGGAACCGTGTCGATGGAGCTCCATTTCGCTCCGGCCAGAAAATCCTCGCACTCCCGATAGTGCCGGGAGCGGCCCCGAAAGCTGGATCGAAGACTGTAGACCCACTTCTTGCGGAACGGATTGTAGAACATGGAACTGCGGTCGCCGGTCGGTCCGGTCTGCGTCTTGTTCGTCCAGTGAATCCCGTCACGAGAAGTGAAACTGCTCGCCGGCGGCTTGCACCCCGGATGGGTCGCAAACAGCTTGAAACGCTGCTCCGGATCATCCGACTGCCAGTCCGCCACAATCCCGTAGGAATCCGGCTGGTAGCCCAGCGGCAGTGCCTGATTGGTGCCAGGGTTGACATCCAGTTCAGGCCGAGACCAGTGCAACCCGTCCGGGCTGGTCGCCAGGGCAATCGTCCCCCGGAAATAGGTGCCGGCCTGATACCAAAGGTAGAACAGCTCCTTCTCAGGATTCCACCAGATGCACGGTCGACACAGCCCACCGAGGATGCCGGTCTGACGCTCCAAATCCGTCTCGCAACGCAGGATTGGATTTTCCGCGTATTTCTCCGGCAAGTGGTACATGTGCAGAAGATCGGTTTCTTCGATCAGGAACTCGTCAACGAAAAGCTGACGCCCGAGATCGATTGGGATCACCTCGGGCCGGGCCTCCAGATAAGGCACGGGCATGGGCTCTTCCGAGCGAGTATCCACGTCCTCTGGCGGCCATTCCTCCGGTAGGACGATGCCGTTGTAGAGCCGTTCCCCTGTGTTCTCTCGCCACGGCCTCTTGACGAAGGCCTTGCCCGTGGCCTGTTCAAAGCCCAGCAGAATGCACCACTTGCCGATCCGGAGTTTCTCCCCAGCGGCCACGTCCTTCCGATAGAGGGCAACCTGCTCGTGGGCGTTCTTGCCAAAAAGCTGGAACGACTCCGGCTCCGCGATCCGCTCGAAGCCGTAGGCCTTCAGCACAGGGGCGCACGAGGTGGCGTGCGGGACCTCCAGCGGCGTCAACGCGATCAGCGAACCGGGACTGACGCACCGAACCCGCACGCCGTTGATGGTCGTCCGCAAAAACGGCTTTCCCTTGAGCTCGCCCGGTGGCTCGGCCAGTGTGTAGGACCGGTCCGAAAAGAGCCTGGCGCCGGGCTCAAAC
This sequence comes from Thermoguttaceae bacterium, assembly GCA_963674575.2. Lineage (GTDB taxonomy): Bacteria > Planctomycetota > Planctomycetia > Pirellulales > Thermoguttaceae > JAAYAY01. Next base: position 672,904 of record CAXXQT010000002.1, on the reverse strand, counting down.
GCAGCCGTCTCACACACCGTATCCCCCAGAAGCCGCACCTCCAGAACAGGCCCTTTCCCGAAGGCACTGCAGCAACACGTGAGCCAGGTACCCACCACGATTGAAAACCAGTTGCACTTGATCATCGACACAAAGCCCTCTCTTAGCTTTCAGCCCCGGGCAGCTCGAAGTTCTTGCGGTACTTACGCCTCAACATCGCGTTTGCCGCGTCGTTATTGGTGAAGGTCTCGGTCTTCGCGTCCATCTTCAGCACTGGGCCAAGCGTCAACGGTGTTTCCTTCAGGTCGACACCGTTTTCCTCGAGATGTGCGATGGTGCCCTCGAGAGTTTTGACATGATCGTCGGCGCCGCCAAACGCTTCGATTGCCTCTTTGACTTCCGCGATGGACGCCTCCTTGCCGAGCCGATAGGAGATCGTGGCGGCATGGCCAAGGCCCGCGGAGAGGTGCCCCTCGCGGATCTCCGCGTGCAGGTCACCGGGGTTGCGGCTCTTCACAGCGTCGACGAAGTTCTGGATATGACTGATCGTTCCCACGGTGTACGGGTCGCCCTTCACATTCTGCCCGAAGCGCTCGACGACCTTCCCGTCGCGGTCCATGGCGACGCCCCGACCCCAATTGGCCAAGGCAAGAATCCCCTCGGTGCCATAGAAGATATCTCCGATCTTTGCATCGAACAGCGGATCGCTCTCGAGGCCACGCACCTCGAAGGTGAGCGTTTTGTCGCCCAACTTGTGGATGGCCACTTGCGTGTTGGCCGTGTCACCTGCGTCGACATAGCCAAGCCGCCCCCCATAGCTGATAACGCTGTCGCTCAGGGAGCCAATTCCGAGCCCCCAACGAGCGACATCCATTTGGTGCACGCCCTGGTTGTTGATGTCGCCGTTGCCCCAGTGATATTGCCAATGCCAGTCGTAGTGGAACTGGGGACGCGTGACCGGCTGCATTTCGGCCGGGCCGACCCAGAGGTCGTAATCAACGGACTTCGGCGGTTCGAAAACGCCCTTCTTGCCGATCGACTTCCGACGGTTATAGCAAAGTCCACGGGCCAGCTTGACGTCGCCAAGCTTGCCGCTTTGAACATAGTTGACCGCAGCGATGGCTCCTTCGAGCGAGCGGCTTTGCGTGCCGGTTTGACAGATCTTCTTGCACTCCCGAGCCGTTTTGACGAGCTGTTGACCTTCGAAGATGTTGTGCGACACCGGCTTCTCGAGATAGACATCCTTCCCGGCCTGCATGGCCCAGATTGCGGCCAGGGCATGCCAGTGATTGGTCGTGGCAATCGAAACGATATCGAGGTCCTTGTCGTCAAAGCCCTGGCGCATGTCGCGCACGAACTCGGGACGATAGCCGAATCGCTTTTCGAATTCGGCAACCCGCTTTTTCCCAATCGCTTCATCGACATCGCAGATGTACTTGATGCGACACTCCGGATTCGCGGCGAACAACTGGACGTGGGCATTGCCGCGACTGCGTACGCCGCACACCATCACATTGAGCTTGTCGTTCGCAGACCCGGCCGTGTCGGCAGCAAGGGCCTGCGCCGCGTTTGAAATGAAACTGGAACCGGAACCGGCGGCAAGAACCGCGGCGGCGATCGTCGAGTCGCTGAGGAAACGTCGTCGGGTGAGACGAGCCATGACTTGAGACCTCGTGGGTATGCTGTGGGAAAAGCGTCTGTTGTGAAGTCCCGCTCGGCGAGCGGTGACCTATTTGTCGGATTTCAGGCGGGGGAACTGGAAGCGTCCCGCGTTCCCGCGGGCAATACCGCAAGAATCGTCAGTGCAGGGGCGGGCAGGTTCGCCGTCCTCAAGGTCTGCCCTCTACGGTTGATCAAAACGCTCCGCGGCCCGGCCCGGCACAAACGCTCGCGAGGCCGGCGGACGTGAGTTGCCGGAAAACGTCAGCGTGAAGGCTACGGGTTCCTCCAATGCGGGAATGTCGACGGCTACGACATGGGCTTCCGGCTGCCGGACATCAACCGCGGCGCCGTGGAGCGTCGCACTGCCGATCTGCATCCCGTCGGGCACGTGGAAGAACAGCGCCGAGGGATCGCCGCCGTTGCCTCGCACGTTTCCGCCGAGCTCGCCCTTCTCGGCATCCCACACGATGTCGCTCGTCTCGATGACTCCCTGGCTGAAATGACCGTCCGTCCCAAGGAGTTGCGGACGCCCCAGGTTCGGCCGCAGCGCAAACACGTAACATGATTTGGCCCGCAACGGCAGCTCGAGCTTTTCTCGCTGCGACTTGACCAGTTTCTGCTCCCAGAAATCCCAGAGGAGATACTCTTGCGGCGCGGATTCAGGCCTGTCCCAGCCGCGGCACCGTGCCGTCACCTCGTCGAGATTCAATCGCACCTGCCTCAGCCCGTCCCCCTGGACGTCGAAGACGCCGAACAGGACATACGCTCCGTCGGCCTCGCCCGGGTCCATCCCCCAGAGCAGATAGGGCGAGTTCTCCCAGAGATCCAGCGGACGTCCGGCTACCGGCAGCGGCGGGAACAGCCGTTGATACATGCGGATGTATTGGTCGGGCAGTTCGTCGAGCACTTCGCCGTAGGTCATCACGGTACCGGAGAGCGCAATCCACGACATCCACATCCGGTTCCACTGGATCGGTTTGAACTCCCCGTACAGGGCACAAACCACGGCGCTGGGGTCGTTCAGCCACAATCGCCGATGGTAGAACCAGACCTGGGCGGTTCGATAGTAGGCTGCCGGATTGTCGCCGTGAGAATCTCCGCTGATGCGCAAGTCGTTGGCCAGGCCCATGCGCGGGCCGATCGGCCCGCTGATCGTGCGGTAGAAGACGTCGTCCCCCAGACCGCGACGCACCGCTTCCAGCCCGGCTCGCAGCACTTCCACTTTGGTCATCGTCGGATCATCGAACTTCGACGGACTCATGGCATAGCCCAGGAAATCGTTGGTCACGTATCGAAATCCCCGCTCGCGCCACCTTCGCGCCGCGTCTTCGAAATACTGCTGCACGTCCGGTCGTGAAGTATCGAAGATCGCCAGGGCTTCCATGTTGTATAGCGCTTTCAGCGTCCAGGGGGTCCCCGAGGCCTCCGGCGACGTCGTCACTTTCGACGAACTCGACTTCTTCGCCGGCGTTGACTTCTTCGTCGGCGTCTTGCGCGACACTCTCTTCCAGATCGAGCCGTCCTTATTTCGTGCAAACCACTCCGGATGCTCCTTGAAGACCTTCGATTCCGTCGAGGCCCAATACGTGGGATACCACACACCGGGAATGAGGCCTGCGTCGGAGATCAACCGGGCGAGCCGATCGTAGCCGCGAGTGATCCGGCCGGTCTCGTTCGGCCAATCCCCATGGGGCAGATAGTCGTCGCAGATCCGCATGGTGTGCGATCCGCCGCGGCTGGCGAAGTACTTCTGCACGTAGGGGATGTTCTCCTCCACGCCCTTCTCCAGCCCGTTCTTATACGTGGTCATTTTCGAGTGCATCCAGCCCGCGTACCACGTACACCAGGCGACTCGGGGCGGCCAGATCTTCGCCTTATTGATCTTGCCCGCAAGGTCCGCGTATCTCTCCAACTGCTCCAGTGGATTGTCGTGCAATGACACGAACAGAAGGTCCGTCTCCCGTGAAACGCCGGGCATCAAGAGGCATCCGTTGCAGTCGCCATGCGCACGAAACACCGCTTCCCCATTCGGATTCACGATCGTGAAGCGGTTCAGGTTGTGCTTGCCGGTCAGAAAACCGGCGGCCACAGACGGCGACTCCAACGCGATCGTCTCGCCGCTCTTCAGCGTTTTCTCCTCGGGACCAAGAACCGTGGGCCGCGGTTTGCTCATGCTGTCGCCGTTGAGCAGGATATGCGGCCTGGCAGGATCGTGCTTCTCCGCAAGAGTGCCTTCCAAAGGACAGATCTGTGCCAGGGCCAAGGGGTCGTCGCCGGTGTTTGTTATTGTCAAAGCAAACGTGAAGCAACGCTCGTCGAGCGCCGTAACGGTCCATTTCTGATCGAGTTGCTTCCGCGTGTCGGTCAGGACCAGCGTCGTTCGATTGTCCTGCGTCTCGCGGGCCACCCGGTAACGCGAATCACTGCTTCGGAGCGTTGCCCCGTCGACCAACTGGACACCAAAGCTGGCGTTGACCAGCCACAACGTGCCTTCGCCGTCCAGCAGCTGGCAGCCGTCCGGAGAGTCCGCTTCGCACACCACGGGCGGCGCAGCCCCGTACGAAGAAGACGCCAGGGGCCAGCAAGAAGCGATTAGAAATACGATCGCGAGAAACCTGTGGGAGGTCGGGGAGTGTTTCACGGCGAGACGTCCCTCCTTGTGATCGGGCAGGTAGTTGACGGGCGCGCACGAGGCATATGACGCCACCCTGGCCCCTCGTACGCGCGGGGCGTTCCTTTCATCTCCGCGGGGCACAGGCCCCATTGTAGTCGCTCGGCAGCACGCAGCCAAACAAAGCGGGCTGCATCTTCTGACAAGGTGATTCTCGGCCTTCGGCTTCTCCATCATGCCGTTTGGAGAAACGGGGAGAGCCGCGGCCTGAGCGACAACCTCTTAAAGTCCCTTCCCTGACTCGCCAGAACTCAGGGAATATCGCTGAATCCGCTTCCCCTGTATGTCGCCCAGGTAGATGTTGCCCTTGGAGTCGACGGCTATGGTGTGGACCCAATCGACCTCCCCCGGCTTGCCGGGAGCGGCCGCCGGCATCCGCAGCGGCACTCGCGTCAGAACATCTCCCGTGGGGCTCAGCTTCATCACCAACTGATCCGGCGGCGGAGTGATCACCCAACCGTCATCGCTGGGCTGCCTCACCCTGGACGAGCCGCAAACCCAGAGCTCGTCGTTGGCGGACATCGCAAACCCCCACGGCATGAGCAGAGTGTCCCACACGGCCAACAACTTGCCTTCCGTGGTGAAAACCTGAATTCGAGCGTTGTTGCGATCGGCGACGTAGACCCGTTTCTTCGAGTCGATCGCGATCGCATGAGGCAAGGCGAACTGCCCCGGCCCGGTCCCTTCCTCGCCCCACGCCTTGAGGAAACGCCCCTCCTTGTCGAAATGGACGACACGGCGATTCCCGTACCCGTCCGAAACAAACACGTCGCCGTTGGGAAGAAAAGCCATGTCGGTGGGCCCCGCAAAATGGCCTTCATCGCAGCCTGGCTGCCCGGCTTCACCCAGGGTCAGCAGGAGCTTCCCCGCGGGAGTGTACTTCTGAACGACATGGTTGCGAAAATCGGACAACCACACGTTTCCGTCCGGATCCAGTTTGACGTGGTGCGTCCCCTTGGGATTGCCCGTGGACCACGACCGAAGAAGCTCCCCGTCGGCCCCATAAACTTGCACGGTCGGCTCGGCGCGGTTGAAGATGTAGACTTGGTCCTGCCCGTCCACCGTGACCCCCGACATGGCCCCCCAGGTGAACGACTCGGGTTTCTGCGGCCAATTCGGATCAACGACGCAACGAACGTCGTCGGTCGGCGATTCAACGGGCGACTGCGCCCAGGCCACAGAAGACAAAATCAACATCCCGAATAGGACAACCAGGCACACGCGATGCATAATCATCACAGGGGTTCCTTCTCGCTTGCGTGATTTGAGGCAAATCGTTTCAGGTTTCAACCGAGGTTCGGCAGTTTCCAGGGGGCTCGCAAGGGACGCGAAAGCATCTGATTGACTTCCTCGTCCGGGCTGCGCTCGATCGCAGGATCCCACGCGAACTTGCGTTTCAAACGCTGGGCAATGTTGCCCAGCAGGCACAGGCTGGCACTGCTGTGTCCGACTTCCACCGGTTCGATCGGGTCTTGGCGGCTCTTGACCGCGTCCAGGAAATTGCGGACATGATCCGCGTCGATGTCCTTGCGCACGTTCTTCACGCGCGCCGGGTTGCTCTGCGGCAGGTGGATCTCGTTCGGCCCGATCACCGAGTCCTTCAAGTTCTCCGGAAACGTCTTCAAACTTCCGCCGAGGGTGATCTCCAGCCGCCCCTCGCTGCCTTCGAACTTGGTCGCCGAACTCTTGCGCGTCTCGCAGAACAACTCGATACCGTTCGCGTAGCGGGCGCGGAAGGCCGTCTTCGTGGCAGCCGTGAACAGGCTGCCCTTCGGCGGAAACTCGGCGCCGTTATCCTCAAATTCCACCGGCGTGGTGCCGTCCATGCCCAGGCCCCATTGAACAATGTCGTTGGTGTGCGCCCCGAAATTGACCGTCTGGCCGTTCGAGTAGTCGAGGATGTATCGCCAGCGATGAAAGCAACGCTCCACGTGATAGGACGCCTCGGGCGCCGGCCCCAGCCAGAAATCGTAGTCGAATCCGTCGGGAACGGGCATCGGCTTCCAACCCGGGCCGGGACCCTCAAAACTGTTCGGATCGACCCAGGTGCGAACCGTGTGAATCTCGCCCAATCGTCCGTTGCGTACCAATTCGCACGCTCGCCGAACATTCGGACTGGAGCGAAACTGGGCGCCCGTCTGAAAGACTCGCTTGTATTTACGCACCGCCTTCACCATCTGACGCCCCTGGTGGATGGTCAGCGCCAGAGGCTTCTCGCAATAGACGTCCTTCCCCGCCTGCATCGCCGCAATGGCAATCAACGCATGCCAATGATCGGGAACCACGACCGCCACGGCGTCGACATCGGACCGAGCCAGCAGTTCACGAAAATCAACGTAAGCGTCGCAGCCCCGGTAATTGCCGCGATCGGCCTTCTGGGCGTAATGCTCGTTCACCCACCGCTGCGCGGTTTCCCGCCCCAGGACCTGGTCGGGATAGTAGTAGCCGATCCCGCTCCGGTTCACGTCGCACACGGCCACCATTTGCATGTCGTCGTGAACCAGGAACGATGGCACATCACGTTGGCTCTGGTGCCCACACCCGATCAAGCCGACGTTGATTCGATTGCTTGGCGCGTTCTTCCCAAACACCGTCGCAGGAACGATGGAAGCAGCGTACAAACCGCCAGCCGCCGCAGCCGTTTTCAAGAATCGCCGCCGTGTGGTCGTCCCGTGCGGTTGTGGTTCGTTCCTGAAAACAGGCATGTCATGCTCCTCTCTTCGTGGCTGGAATCACTCGCAACGGATGTGTGAGTGTACGCCCCTGTGAACCGGGTTCGCAATGACTTATCTTGCCATCTGCATGACATATTTCGAGACTGCGCCCGCAAAATCGGGCCCAGGCCAGAACCCTCCCCCAAAAAAGAGTCTCCGATTCGGGCATCTTGTGCCATTTCCCGACCTGGGTTATTGCACGAACCGACAGGATTCGTTAAAGAATCGGTAGGAATATTTCGCCCGTTTGGCAGAATACCTGGTGAAGGGGCCTTTTCAAGCGGTGGTTGCGGGTGTCTGGGACCGCAGTCTCCCCCGTGAGAGAGCTTCCCGGATCAGACCTTGCCCGTCGGAGCGGAGCCCCCTGGTGGCCGACTCACAACCCACTCCTCAGCGAAGCGTCACGCTTCCCCAACTCATCGCCTTGAACGACGAGATTCTCGCTCTCGTTCGCGCCCGGGTCCCGCTCGACGTCGGACTGAAGCGGCTCGCCCGAGATTTCTCGGGCCGCTCCCGTTACATCGCCTCCCAACTCGGTGAACAGCTCGAGCAAGGCCAATCGCTCCCCGACGCCCTGAAATCCGCCGGCATGCGGTTTCCGCCCGTCTATGTAGCCGTCGTCGAGGCGGGCCTCCGATCCGGACGCCTCTCAGCCGCCTTGGAAACAGTGGCCCGAAGCACCCGCCGTCTCGCCAGTGCTCGACGCACGATCGCCGCCTCGCTGATCTATCCCCTCTTTCTTTTCTTCATCGCCTGGCAGTTGTTCGCCTTTTTCATCGACAAGATCGCCCGAGGCTTGTTCAGGCTTTTCGAGGACCCGTCGGTTCCCGCGGCCTGGCTCCTGAAGACGCTTGTCCCGCTTCGCAATTCCGTCGAGATCTGGGGGCCGGGCGTGCCCCTGGTCGTCCTGCTTCTCTTCATCCTATGGGCCTACCAGTCGAGCCGGGCCTCGCTCCTGCAACCAACCGCCACTGGTTGGCTGTTCGGCTGGCTGCCCTGGCTGGGCCCCATGGTACGCAGCTATCGCCAGGCTGCGTTCGTCGAAATCCTGAGCCTCCTGGTCGAACACGACCTGCCGCTTCCCGAAGCCGTGCGTCTTGCCGCGGAAGCCACCGGCACCAAGAAAATCCGCCGCGGCGCCGAACAGATTGCCTCCGCAATCGAGCGAGGCGAGAAACTCGGGGCTTCCGTGAGTCGGACCACTGGTTTCAGCCCCGTCCTCGAGTGGCTGCTGCGGAGCGGCCACGATACCGGAACGCTCCGCTCCGCCCTGCGCCACGCGACCAGCGTCTATCAGCGCCGAGCCCAGCGACTGGCCACCACGGCGCAACTCTACATGGCCCCCCTGATGACCGTGGTTATCGGGGGAACCGTGACGATCGTCTATGCCGGACTGACCTTCGGAACCTGGCTCTCCCTACTCAACTTGATGGCCGACTGGTAACACGCAACATGCCGGAATTCGAGTACAACGCGAAAGACGCGGAAGGCCAAACCGTCTACGGACGCATCCAGGCCCACGATCTCGACCAGGCCGTTGCTGACCTGATCGAACGCGGCCTGGACGTGCGCCCCGAGGACGTCGTCCTCCTCGTCGGCAACGATGAAGAAGCGTTGGACGAAGCGATTCTCCTCGATGACGATCATGCCACACCGCAAGCGGCCTCTGCCATTCCTCTCTCTGGGAGCCAAACCACGGAGTTGGTTGGAACCATCGCCGGGCTTGCCGCCGCCGACCTCCCGCTCAGTGCCGGGTTGAGGGCGGCGGCCGAGGAAGCTCCCCACCATCGCGTGGCGACGGCCATGCGGCACTTGGCGAACCAATTGGATCACGGCCTTTCCCTCGACGCCGCCCTGGCCTCCGCCAGCCCAAGCATTCCCGCCTATCTGCGAGGACTGATGCTTGCCGGACTGCGCACCGGTCGCGTGGCCGACGTGCTTGAGCAACTCGTGGCCCTCGATCAAGAACGAGCCGACCTGCGCCGCCGGATCCTGGCCGCCCTGTCTTATCCGTCGATTCTCGTCATCATGCTTCTGGCAGGCTTCATTCTTTCCAACCTGCTGATCATCAGACCTTTCTCCCGCATCTTCGAAGAGTTCGGCGTGGAACTCCCGGGAATCACCCTGTTGACCATCCACGTCATGGCCTGGTTCGATTCGACCGGCCTGTGGATCTTCTGCGGTTCCCTCACCATCCTCCTTGCCGGGGGGCTCGTTTTGCTGATCCTCCCCAAACCCCCGGAGGTGCAGCGAGCTTGCTATCGAATCCCCGTCGTGGGCCCCCTCTGGCGTTGGCAGAGCCTGGTCGAGTTCGCTCGCTTGATGCAACTGCTCCTCGAACGTCAGATCCCCATGGTCGAGGCCCTCCAACTCACGGCGGGCGGACTCCGCTGGTCGGATCTGGTCGCGGTCAGCCGCAGTTGCGCTTGCGACCTCCAGGAAGGCATGGGACTCTCCGAATCAATGGCCAAGTACCGGGAGTTTCCCCCGAGCATTCACCCGGTCATTGCCAGCGGCCTGAAAGCTCAACAGCCCGCCGAAGCCTTCGGGGCAGCCGCCGACATGTACCGCCGCCGTGCCGGCGTGGACGCCCTGCTCTGGGAAACCATCCTGCCTCCGATTATCGTTCTCCTTGTCGCCGTCGGCGTCGGATATCTCATACTTGCCATGTTCCTGCCACTCATCAAGTTGATCAGTAGTTTGACCTGAAACGATGCCGCCAATTGCCGCCATTCCCCAAGTCCTGACCTTCTTCGCCACGATCGTCTTCGGGGGCGCGATCCTGCTCGCCGTGCGGATGCTCGCCGACGACGAAGGCCGCCGCAGCGACCGCTTGCATCATACGCTCCGCCGCGTCGGATGGCTCCTGATCATCATGGGCGGAGGCGCCACGCTGGTGGCAGCCGGCATCATTCCCGCCGTCGTGGCCCTCGTCGTCTTCCCCGCCGTCGTCTATCGCCGGCGCAGGGGCCATCGCTACGCCCTCCTGGCGGCCATGGCCGTTGCCGTCGATCGCCGCATCCCTCTCATCCCCGTGCTGCTGGCCTTCGCCTCGGAACGCCGCGGCTACGTGGCAAGGCGAGCCATGGAACTGGCAACCCAATTGCAAACGGGCCTGCCGCTGCCCGACGCCATCGACTCCGTCCCCGGCCTGTTTCCGTCAAATATCCGCCTCGCCCTTCGTATGGGCCACGACACGGGAGAATTGGCAAATGTCCTCCGGGGCCTCCTCGATCGAGCCGACGCCCACGACGCGATCGAATCGCAAATCTTCGGACAAGTCATGTACTTCCTCCTCGTGTCCTTCATCATGCTCAACATCCTCACCTTCACCATGATGAAGATCGTTCCCGCCTTCCAGAAGATCTTCGAGGAATTCGGCGTCGAACTTCCAGGAATAACCATTCTGCTCGTCAAGTTGAGCTACATGGCGGTGAATTTCTGGTATCTCGCGGCCCCCTTCATCTTGATCGCCCTCGCCTACGCTTTGGGCAGCACCCTTCGCTACGTCGGACTCGTCGAAAACGAGATGTGGGGCCTCGGCTGGCTCCGACGCCGCATCCACGCCGCCGAGATCCTCGAAGTCATCGCCGTCTTTGTGCGAGCCAATCGCCCCCTCACCGAACCTCTCGCCGGACTGGCCCAGTGGTACCCCGTCGCTCGGATCCGAGCACGCCTGGCCCGAGCCTTCGACGACGTGAACCAGGGAGTGGACTGGTGCGACGCCCTCGCCCAACGGAGGCTCATCACATCGGGAGACCGCGGCGTACTGGCGGCGGCCCAGCGCGTGGGCAACCTGGCATGGGCCTCCACAGAGTTGGCCGATAGCAACCGCCGCGTCTATTCGACCCGCGCAACCGGTGCCGTTCAGTCGATTTTCGTCATCCTCCTCCTGATTTACGGCCTCTTCGTCGCCTTCTTCTTCCTTGCCATGTTCCTTCCTCTCATCAAGTTGATCAGCAGCCTCACGTGACAGGCGGCCTTGCCCCAAGGATCCTGCTTTGCGATCCGCCGAAACCATGACGAAGTCCAACGCAACTCGACGCCGCGGAACCACCCTTGTGGAATGCATTGCCGCCGGAGCCATCCTCGCCGTACTCCTGGTCGTCTGCACCCAAGCGTTGAGTCGAACCGTGATCCAACAGAAAGCGATCACCAACCGCCGCGCCGCTCTGCAAACGGCCGCGAATGCCATGGAACGAGTCCACGCCCTTGCCTGGCACGAACTGGCCCCCCCCAACACGCAACGCATCGCCCAGCAGGTCTCGCAACAGGAAATGCTCCGCAACGGACGGCTTGAAATCACCGTGGAAGAATCAGAGGCAGCCCCGCCCGCAAAACGAATCCGCGTCGCTGTGCTCTGGAAGGAAATGGGCGAGGAACGTGAGCGAAGCCAGCAGTTGACCGCCTGGCGCTACGCCGAGCCAACCGGGCCCGGGCCGGCCCTTTCTCATGACGCTCCCACGCCGGAGGCCCTGCCATGAAATCACGCCGAGGATTCACGCTCGTCGAATTGCTCATTGTCCTCTCGGTGACAACCGCGATGCTGCTGATCGGAACGAGCGTGCTGTATCTGCTCAAGCAAGCCCAGGTGAACACGCGTCAGCGTCTGGGCTTCGAACGAAACGTGACCCGCCTGGCCCGCCAGTTTCGCGAAGACGTGCACCGTGCCGGGGCCATGGAACGTTTGCCCAAGACGCCCAACTCGCCGAACGTCGTAACCTGGAGCCTGGCAATGGAGGGCGGCATGGCAGTACACTACGAGGTTCAGGCCGGTTCATTGCGACGCGTGCAGACGGCGGACACCACCAACCTCCACGAAGACTTTCGGCTCCCGCCGGGCACGGAAGCCTCCATTGAGGGACCTGCCGCAAAAACACCCTGGGCGACCTTCCGCCTCGACGTGACCGACCCCACGACCGCAAAAATGCGCCCCGTGCACGTTGAAGCCGTCCTTGGCTTGGACCGTCCCCACACGGCGCAAGGCGAGGAGGTGAGAAAGTGACCAAGTTGCTCGGAAACGAAACGAGCCCCTGCCGGCGACGAGGCGTCGCCCTCCTCGCCGCAATCGTCTGTGTCAGCGTTGCCACGGCGGTCATGTGTGGGCTGGTCCACCTGGCCACCCAGGCCTATCGCGAAACCGAACTCGAACAACGCCGGGAACAGGCCGGCTGGATCGCCCAGTCGGGGGCGCAGCGCGCATTGGCCCAGTTGACAGCAAACCCCGAATATTCCGGCGAACAGTGGTCCCTGCCGGCCCAAGCCATCGGCGGGCGACACAACGCCCAAGTCACCATCCAGGTCGACCCGCTCGAAGGCCAGGAGAATTGGCGACGCGTGCGGATCGTGGCGGACTACCCCCTCGAGGCGTCGTTGCGGATCCGCCAAACGCGAGAGTTTCGGACGCTCGTCCATCCGTGAGTTTATCGAGCTCCCGTCGCCCCATGTGGCCATACGGAGCTGTGCGAGGAGACAAACATGCGTAATCCATCCCGCGGGTTCACCCTGGTCGAGTTGCTGGTCGTCATTGCGATCATCGGCATCTTGATTGCCCTCCTGCTTCCGGCAGTCCAGTCCGCCCGGGAAGCCGCCAGGCGAATGCAATGCGTCAACAACCTCTCCCAACTCGGCCTTGCCCTGCAAAGCTACGAGGCAGCCTTCGAGGTCCTCCCCCCCGGAGTCGTCGACGCCAAGGGACCCATTGTCAACGGCCCCGAAGGCTACCACCTGAGCTGGATCGTCCAGATCCTGCCCTACATGGAGCAGCGCGTCGCCTACAAACACATAAACTTCGAGTTCGGCGCCTACGCCAAAGAGAATCGCCCTGTCGCCGAAATCCTGATCGCCACGCTGCGATGCCCTTCGAGCCCCAGTCCCGATCTCGGGACCGTCGAATACGCCGGGTGCCATCACGACGTGGAAAAACAGATCGACGCCAACGACCACGGCATGTTTTTCCTGAACAGTTCGCTACGGACCCAAGAAGTGCCGGACGGCGCCTCCCACACGATCTTCCTGGGCGAAAAGGCGGATGAACAGATCCCCTGCCTCGGTTGGATGTCGGGAACCCGCGCCACGCTCCGCAATACCGGCGTACCCATCAACGACACGACCCTGGGCCCGGGCTCGGGAGCGTACAAAACCATGAACTTCTGGAAGCAGAACGACTACGGATATGGCTACGACTGGAGCGGAGACTACGAGTCCGCGCCGGAAGACGAACCGCAGGAGCCCGAAGAGGAAGACCCGGCCCCTCTGACAGCTGAAGAGAAAAAAGAAATGCGGTTTGTGGGCGGCTTCAATTCGTTCCACACGGGCGGCGCCAACTTCCTGTTTGGCGATGGCTCCGTCAAACTGCTCTCCGACGTGATGGATTTCGGCGTCTACCAGCAACTGGGCCATCGCGACGACGGGAAGTTGCTCAAGTCGGACAAATTCTGAGGCCGCCCGCTGCAAGCGGAAGGAGAGAGTTTTGAGAAGATCGCGCCGAGCCGGATTCACCGTCGCGTCGTTGCTGCTGCTCACCGCGGTCGTGGCCACCTACGCCGGCGCGATCATGTCGCTGCGCAACATGGATCCCCCTCCGGAAATCGAGACACTGGTGGCCTACGGCGTGATCGGCTTTTTCTTCGGCGCTATCTCCCTCTCTCTGGTGGCCGTTATTTCCGGCGGCAAGAACCGGCAAATGATCGCCGGCGCCCTGGAGGGAGCCTTTTTCGGCCCGCCTACTGCCTTGCTCCTGGCGATCCCGGAATCCGTCCCGGTCCTGTTTGTCGGAGCGGTTATTCTCGTTGGATTCGCCTTCGCCGTGCGGACCCTTTCTTCCGCACGAGCCCCCCACCTCAGGGACAAAGAGCAGACTCCCGCCGAATGACTTTGCTCGCTTACTCGGGTGCCTTCACGAGGGAACACCCGGTTCGCCCAGGCAGCCCGAACCAGCGGTCCGCCCACGAATACCGGCCCTACTGCTACTCAAGACCCCGAGCGCCGCTGCCATTGCGAGACCGGCCAAGAGGGGGTAATCTGAAGGATTACGCTGTGCCGGCCCCCGTTCGACCGCCTCCTCCTGCTCTACCACGCCTTCAGATTCGAGGCGAAGATCGCCAACAACCGCGCTCGGTGAAATCGGCGAGTGCATCGCCCGCAACGAACCGGAATCAGGATCGGGCGCAGCAACCACATGAACCATGGATCAGGGGCGCGACTCCGCATCAACTCAGACGAACCACAATAGGGACAATGCACAGGATACCACTCGCCTCAAGAAAATGAAATTCCGCCAGTCACGCCTCGCTCCCCCCTTCAAAGGAATCCATGCGATATGGCCCTCTGTTCTCCAGAGAGGGTTCTCCACAATCCTACGCTGTCAGTAGTATTTGTGAAGAATGAGGAATTACCACGCCGGTTTGCCAGGCAAAAAACACACTAAATGGAGTCTAACATTCTGCAGTGCGGGAAAGCAACTGGGACCGATGCATTCACAGAGGTTCCATGAAAATTCTAGGCGGGTCGATGGAATACGGCATAGATTACCGCCCCCGTGGGGGGAAACGACGCGCAACATAGAGATGATGTGAAGTTTCTAAAACAGGCCCCCCCACCCATCGCTGCCGGACCAACCCCGGGAATTTGCGGATAATTGCTCTATGATATTGTTGGAAGTCCAGGAGCTTCGGAAACACTTTGCCGAGACGCCCGTGCTCTCCGGGGTCTCCTTCGACGTGCGCCCAGGTGATCGAATTGGCTTGGTCGGCCCCAACGGAACCGGCAAGACAACCCTTCTCCGAATCCTTGCCGCCGAGGACGAGGCCGATGCCGGAACGTGTCGCCTGCACGAATCTGCCCGCATCGGATACATGCAGCAACACCCAATTGCGGGGGGGACCACCTCGCTTTGGGATGAGGCTCGTTCCGCCTTGCTGCCCCTCTTGACCCTCCAGCACGACGCCGAAGAGACGGCCAAGCGACTCGCGGAATGCGACGACCCCACCGAACGACAACGCCTTGCCGCACGCTACGATTACCTCCAACAGGAATTGCATCGCCAGGATGCCTACAACCTCGACCATAAGGTCGAACGCGTCCTCGGCGGCCTCGGCTTCTCAAGCAGTTCCTACAAGGCTTCCGTCGGCACCCTCAGCGGCGGCGAACAGAATCGCCTCATGCTGGCGAAACTGCTACTCGCCGAGCCGGATCTCATGCTTCTCGACGAACCGTCGAACCACCTCGACATCGAGGCCACTCAGTGGCTCGAGGAATTCCTCGCCGGATGCACCGCCGCCATGGTTCTCGTAAGCCACGATCGCTACTTCCTCGACAAGGTCACCAATCACACCCTGGAACTGTTCCACGGCACGGTGGAACGCTATTCCGGAAACTTCTCCGCCTATTGGCGACAAAAATCCGAACGGCTCTGCGTGCAACGCCGCACCTTCGAGAAACAGCAGGCCGAAATCGAGAAAATGAAGGACTTCATCCGGCGCAATTCGTACGGACAGAAGCACGCCCAGGCAGAGGACCGGCGCAAAAAACTGGAACGAATCGAGGAAGTGGCGCCGCCTCGCGAGATCGTGGCTCCCCCCATGGGCTTTCCTGACGGACAGCGCTCGGGCGATATCGTCTTCCGTGTGGAACATGTGGCGAAATCCTACCAGCGTCCTCTGTTCTCCGACCTCACCTTCGATATTCAACGGGGCGAGCGGTGGGCCATCATGGGCCCCAACGGCTCCGGGAAAAGCACCTTGCTCAAGGGCCTTCTCGGGAAGGTCCCCCTCGATGCCGGACGAGTCGTCGTCGGACAGGGAGTCGACATCGGCTACTTCGATCAGCACCTCCAACAATTGGCCGCCGATCAGATGGTGGTCGACGCCGTGCGCCCCGTCAATCGCGATCTCGATCAGCCCAAACGCCGCGGCCTCCTCGCACGCTTTGGCCTGACCGGCGACACACACCTCCAGGAAGTCACGAGTTTGAGCGGAGGGGAGCAGTGCCGCGCCGCGCTGGCCCGACTAGCCGCAGAGGAGGCGAACGTCCTCATCCTCGACGAGCCGACCAACCACCTCGACCTCTGGGCACGGGACAGCCTGGAACGTTCCCTGCAGTCCTTCCAGGGAACCGTCGTCCTGGTCAGTCACGATCGCTATTTCATCGACCAGGTCGCCGATCATCTTCTGGTGGTGGAACCCGATCGCTTCCGCGTCATCGACGGCAACTTCACCACCTATCAACACCTCGTGCGCAGTGTGTCGCTAGATAGTCCGAAGCCTGGTTCGGAACGTCGGAAATCGCCCGCTGGCGGGCCGCTTCCTCCCAACGGCAACAACACGCCCGTCCGGCGCAAGCGGCGTTTTCCCTACCGCAAGCTCGAAGAGATCGAAGCCGACATCTTTGAACACGAGTCGACCCTCGAAGAACTCCACGCAGCCTTGGCTGCCCCCGAAACACACCGCGACGCCGATCGGGTACGCCAGGTCAAAACGGACATCAGCGACAACCAGGCCAAACTTGAGACCCTCTACGAGCATTGGGAAGAGGCTACCGAACTGAACTGGTAGCGGGCGTTTCCCTCTCCCCTCATCTTGCCGAGCGCTGGCAGCAGGATAATTGTTGCCATCGCTCCAACCCGACCCCAGGGGAAGATCCGTGAAACGCCCCATCCGCCGCGCTGGCGTTTGCCCCGTCCGTAACCTACCCTTCCCAAGAGTCCAAGCCCCTCGCCGGGATTGCCTCCTGACCCGAGGCAGCCGGGCTCTGACGTTCCGGATCGATCCTTGACGAACACGCTGGGAGTAAGACCCGTGTTGTGGTTCATTCTTTGTGTTGCCATCGTGAATCTGGCTGCCGGCTTCGGGCTGGCCGTCATGCTGGCGGGGGCCCGGCCACACGAGGAAACCGGCTCCGCCCCCTCCGAATCCGTGGCTCCGAGTGATTTCGACCAATTGCTCTCGGCCGCGGTCAGCCAGGACCAGGAAGAAGAGCCCGATCCTTCCTCCGTTGACGCAGAACAGACGCCCCAAGCAGAAAACGAAACTCCGCTGGGATCTTCCGCAGACTCGGAATCCACGCCCCCCTCGAACGATTCGATCATGGCCGATCTGGACGCCGCCGTCTCGGCCGCCCTCGGCGACGTTTCGCTGCCGGACGACGATGAAGCGGAGCCCTCTCCCGAGGAAAACAAAGCCTCCGAGGAAGAAGAAGATGCCGAAGGTCCCGGAGAAAATGCCCTTTCCGCATTTCAGACGCAACTCGGGAGCTTCTGCGATGAGTTGGTGGCCCTGGACGACCAACTCCGCGAGAAACCTCCGGAAGAAAGTTCCGAATTGAAGACCCGGCTCGACTCCCTCGCTGCTTCCAGTCACAAGCAGGATGAAGCGTGCAAGGAGGCGGAACGCTCGTTGCGCGACATGATCACTGCCGAAACCATCGACGCCAAACAGGGCGAGGCCGTTATCGCGGCCATCCAGGGGGAACGCCAGGAAGCCGCGGAAACTCTCGAAGCATTCGAAAACGTGGCCCCCGATGGAGACGCGTCCAGCCAATGCGAAATGGTCCTCGACCGGACCGCCAGCCTGCTCAATGCCAACCACGGCCTCCGCGACAGCGTCTCGGATGCAATCGCCGACACGGACTCTGGAGACGAGGCAAACGGCGACGACGTGGATCCCCTTACGGGACTGCCCAATCGTGTAGGCCTCGACAAAAAGCTCGCCGAACACTGGAAAAAAGATCCCCACCGCGCCCGTCCCCTTTCCTTCGTTTTGATCGACCTCGACGAATTCGCCAAGATCAACCAGGGGCACGGGCCGACCGTCGGCGATCGTGTCCTGCGTGCCATGGCCCAACTGCTCGAAAACGAGTTGCCGCCCGCTTGCTGCGCCGCTCGATTCGCCGGGCAGCAGTTCGCCCTCCTCGAAATCGACCGCAACCTCAAGCAGTCCGTAGCGGACGCCGAACGGTTGCGGCAAACCGTCGAAATGGTGCGATTCGAGCACGGAACGGACTCCGTCGACGTGAAGGTCAGTTGCGGTGTCGTCGAGGCGAAAGGCGTCGATACCCACAAGAGTCTCTACGATCGCGCTCACGAGTCGCTTCAGGAGGCCAAACGTTATGGGCGAAATCGCTGCTTCATGCACGAAGGCGAGTTTCCCACCCCCGTCGTACCTCCGAACCTCACCGTGAGCGAGAAGCATGTCACCCTCTGACCTGAGCTTGACAACCACCCCACCCGCAATCGACGCGCCGCCCGCTCAACCGGAATTGCCCCACCCGGCAGGCAAGCCGCTCGCCACACGCGCGGTCCGCTCCCGTGCTCAAGATGCCGTGCTGGCCTTGGGACGCCGGGCAGTTGCCGCCCCCGACGCCGACCTTCTCGTCAACGACGCGGGCCGCCTCATCGCCGAGATTGCCGGGACAGAATTCGCCCTCATCGCACGCACCGAGAACGGAGGAAAACAACAATTCGTGGATCTGGCAGGCGACTTCGTCCGCGACGTAGGCACAGCCGACCAGGGCCTGGTGAACATGGCTTCCTGCCAGGCCCATCCGATTGTCGTTCCCGATTTGCCCCACAGTCCCATCTACTCGGACCGCTCTCTCGAAAAGCACGGCATTCGAGCCGCCCTGATCGTACCTCTCCGGTTGCAGCACACATGCTTCGGTGCACTCGGCGCCTGCTCCCAACAGAAGATCGACTTCGAGGTCGACGCCATTTATGTGGGGGAAACGATCGCCCACCTCGTCGCAACAACCCTCGCCCACTATCGTTCCGAAACCCTCCTCCAGGAAAGCCAGCGCGTCACCGAAGCTCTGTACGATACCCTTGACGCTATCGTCCTCATCGTCGATTCCGATGGACGGGTACAGACCATGAACCGCGCCTCCACAGAGATCACCGGCTTCTCCGCAAACGAATTGAGGGATCGCCACATCTGGTCAGTCCTGACGCCGCCCGACGAAGTTGCCGCCTACCGTGGGGCAATGGCCAGGCTGGTCACCACGGGCCCCCCCTTTGCCCTCGAGGCCTCGCTGCTCACCAAACACTCGGAGCGACGCACCGTCGCCTGGCGTTTTGGCCAGTCGCCCGCTGCATCAAACGGAAACCCCTCCTTCCTCTTCACCGGCATCGATATCACCGAGCAACGACGCGCCGAACAACGAGCGGAACGGGCCAAGAAGGCTCTGGCCCACCTGAGAGATACGGGATCCGGCGACCCCGACGCCGCGGAGAACGAACTCCGCCTCGCGGGACGCTCCGGGGAACTTGCCTCGGGATACCGCCCCACCAACACGGAACGGCGACTCAAGCCTCGCCGACCTTTCCCCTATCGGCAGAACATTGCCTACATGACGGGCAACGCTTATCCGAGCGAGGAGTGCTTCTCCGAAGTCCGCTGCCGCGATATCGCCGCGGGCGGCTTCTCCTTCGTGAGCCCTCAACCTCCCCTCTCCGACAAACTCGTCGTCGCCCTCGGCAGCCCACGCCATCTCACCTATCTCACGGCGCGAGTGGTCCACGTCACCGAAACCGTCGACGGAAACGACCCCGTCCACCTCATCGGATGCCAGTACACCGGGCGCGCTCCTAGCTGAATGACCATGCACGATTCCAAGAATAGTAGCCATCACGCTCCGCCGTGATGAGCCCCGCCGTCGCCAGGCGGCCGTCTCCAGGAATCGCGCAAGTTCACTTAGCCCCCCTCCGCGATCCGTGTCCGCCGTTCTTTCCCCATCCCCCCGGGAACGCCACAACCCTTGGGGTCATTTGACTTGACACACCCCACGTTCGACCTAGAGTTATCTATCAGCGGCGGGACAGAACAAGAGGACTAGAACCAGAATCCAACCAGGCTCTTTTAATCGACCGGGCAGACTGTTATGTCCTCAGCCGTTGCCGAAAGTCCGTCCGAGGACCTCGCCGACCATACCCAATTCGTCCCGGTCGCGATCGACACCCTGGCGCCCTCGAACCAGTTGCCGTTCGATCTGTTCCTCCGCACCGAAGCGACCAGTCCCCCGATCCTCTATCGCGAACGACGCCTGGCCATCGACCAGGAGGATCTGGCCAAACTCGTCGGACAGGCGATTCAGACCCTCTACATCCGCGTTTCGGAACACGTCGCCTACCGCAACTACCTCCGCGAAACCGTCCTGGCCAATGCCGAGTTGCCCGCCACTCGGCGTTTCAAGATCCTCCAGACCGCCAATCGCGCGATCCTCCAACTCGCCTTCCTCAACCCCCGTCCGGACATGCTGGTCAACCTGGCAGGCGAATTCGGCCATGAACTGGCAACCATCGTCTGCAACGATAGCCTCGTGTTGACCGACCTTCTTCCCTTGATGACCCACAACTACCAAACCTACACCCACGCCACCAATGTCTGCACCGTGGGGTTGATGATCGCGTCGGCCTTGGGAATGAGTTTTGCCGACGGGGTCGTAGAACTGGCGGCCGCCTTGCTCCTCCACGACCTTGGCAAACGCAGAATTCCTCCCGCGACACTCAACCAGCGGCGCCCGCTCACTCCCGAGCAGCGCGACACCGTTCGCCAGCATCCCAAGTGGGGGTTCCAGGATCTGGCCTGGCGCGACGACATTTCGATTGAACAGCTGCTGCTGGTCTATCAACACCATGAACACTGGGACGGTCGCGGGTACCCGGTCGGCCTGGTGGGCGACGAGATCCACCTCTGGGCTCGCATCTGCACCGTGGCCAATGCCTACGAAACCCTGTCTTCCGGGTCTCCTCAGTGCGCCGCCAAGAAACAATCGGAAGTCTGGGATGCCCTGGAATACGGATGCGATCGACGATTCGATCGTGAACTCGTGGCATGCCTGAAATCTGTAGTAGGTCCCGTGAAATGACCCAATACGCAAAAACCCTGCCCTGCGAAATCGAATTGCCCGACGATTGGGAAACTCGTTCGCGAACCGTCCTGCCGGAAACAGGATACGAGCAGCGCCGTTTCCCCCGGATCGCCTGCCAGACCGGCGCCGCCCTTCGATGCAATGCAACCTTGCCTGCGATCCCGCGCACCGACACATGGTGCCGGGTCCTCGTGCAGGATATTTCCCGTTGCGGAACCGGCTTCCTCCACAGCGAGCAGCTCTTTCCCGACGAAAAGGGCCTCATCGTGTTCCCCGACGGAAACCAACGCGCGATCCGCGTCATGCGATGCCAGCGTCTGGGTAAGAAATGCTACGAGGTAGGCTGTCAGTTCATCGCCCAGAAATCCGCCCCCTGACCCCCACCCGGCCTGGATCTTCACCTCGACGGTATCACGGCCAACGCTTCCATCTCGCTCACGAGATCCGGACGACAAATGTCGGCCTGCACAATCGAATGGGGCACTTCGTCGATCCCCCGTTCCGCGCAGGCTGTTTCGAAAACCTCCAGGTACTCCGGCGACTTCAGGTAGGTCACCGCATGGGCCAGGTCGTTCCACGTGGCGCCGTGCCCGTGCAACAGCCCCTCAAGATTGGAGAGCATCCGGTCGATCTGCGCCCGGGGATTGTCCTCGTGGACGGTTCGACCTTCTTCATCAATCCCCGGCGTGGCCGAGAGAAACAGGTACGCCGATTCCGACAACGTCATCTTGATTCCCCGCGAGAACGCCGAGCCATACTCGCTGGACTCATTCAACCCAGGCGTCTTCATGACCTCGATCTCGGCGATTTGCGGGTCCAGCAAGGCGTAGACGTCGAGGCCGCAACGGGCCGAAGGTACATGCAACGGGGCGCCGACTCCCGTGCTTGCCGGAAGACGCTTCACGCCTTCCTCTTCAAAAAACGCGTTTCGCGAGGCGTTCAACTCGCCGTAGTCGGTCTGAATATCGGCCACGTGGAGCCACGTTCGTAGAACGTTGTCGAAGGAGGCCCCGTGCTCCGCCAGCGCGTCGCGCACGATTCGAAACATGCGATCGCTCTGCTCGCGAAAACCGTTTGGTTCCCCGTTGAGGGCCTGGCCCGTCGCACCATTCAGGAACAGGTGCCGCGCCCGGCCCACCTGCGCAAGTTTGATCGACATCTCCGCTCGCGACGTGGGATAGGTCGTGATACTCACCGTTTCATGCGACCTTGGGATGATCGCGTACACCTGCAACTCCACGTCCACCCCCGGACGGCACGGTGGAAGACCGAGATACGTGACCGCCGGCAGATGTCCGTTCATCAAACCTCGCTTCCGATAGAAAGCACGCCGGGTCGCGTCAAAATCGTCGTGGTCCCGGGCCAGGTTGCGAAAGAACACCTTTTCCACAAGAACGTGATCGGCCCGAGCACCGAGCCCGTGGAGCACTTCGTCGAGGGCATCGTAGAGGACGGGCGCCTGAATATGACAGGCGTTTCGGCTCGTCCCCGACGCCACCGGCGACAAGCGAAGGTAGACTTCGGTGGCATGTCCCGTGCTCACGAGCGATGCTTCGACATTGCAGGCGTGATGCAAGTCGACGGAACTGTGATGCCGAACGGTCGTCGTCATAGCCATACGCATCTCCCTCCCATCCCCGCAGAAACTCGCCAACGATCCGCTCGCGAAGCCACAATCAGGCCAGAGCGCCGCAGACTGTGCGAGAACCGCTACTATATCACCCGGGAAGGGACAATGCAAAGCTCAGCAAATCCGCGGCATCTGCTCCCCTGAGAGAAGATCCAGTATCCGCCGCCCGCCCAGTTGCCCGTGCAACTCGACGCAACCGGCATGCTCGCCGCAGACTCTCCCGATGATGGCCGGTTGCGGAGCCCCGGGATGGGATCGCATGATCTCCACCAGCGATTCCGCTGCCTCGGAAGAAACGATGGCCACCAGACGCCCTTCGTTGGCCACGTAGAACGGATCCAGCCCCAGCATCTCGCACGCGCCGGCCACCTGGGCCGCCACCGGAACGGACGCCTCGTCCAACTCAACGCCAACCTGGGCAGCTCCCGCAATCTCGTTCAAGGCCGCTGCCAGCCCACCACGCGTCAGGTCGCGCAGACAGTGCAACTCCGGCCCGACCGCTCTCATGGCCGCCACAAGATCACCCAGGCAGTCGCAGTCGCTCTCCAGGGCCCCCTCGAATTCCAGGCCTTCTCGCACCGACATGATCGCGATGCCGTGCCGTCCCAGATCCCCGCTCACAACCACCGCGTCTCCCGATTGAACCCGTTCCGGGCGGATGTCGATGCCCTCCGGAACCAGGCCGATCCCCGACGTGTTAATGAAGATCCCGTCGCCTTTGCCGCGATCGACGACCTTCGTGTCCCCCGTCACGATCCGCACTCCAGCCTCTTCGGCAGTCCGCTGCATCGACCGAACGATCTCCTCGAGCGAAGCAACGGGAAGTCCTTCCTCAAGAACGACTGCCGCGCTAAGCCACTTGGGCTCGGCGCCGGACATGGCCAGATCGTTCACCGTGCCGCAAACGGCCAACTTGCCGATGTCGCCTCCCGGAAAGAACAGGGGATTGACCACGAACGTGTCCGTGGTGAACGCCACACGAGCTCCGCCCGGATCGAGGACCGTGCTGTCGTGGAGTGCCGCACGCGTTTCCGTCCCGGCAAAGGCCGACACGAACACCCCGTCGATCAGGCGTTGCATCATCCGGCCGCCCCCGCCATGAGCCATCTGGATGGTGTCGTGACGATCGAGGGGACGGGGGCAGGAAAGGTTGAAATCTTCGGGCATCGAATCGATCCGTTTGGGACGAAATAGAAGGGAGGATCACTCGGGGCGGTGCCGCCGATAACGATAGTAGGCGGCGCAGGCCCCCTCCGACGACACCATCGGGGCGCCGAGCGGACGTTCCGGCGTGCATTGAACCCCGAAGGCCGAGCACTCGTGCGGCTTCTTGTGGCCCTGCAACACCTCCCCCGCAATGCACTCGGCGGGCTCGTCCGCCGTGAGTTGCTCGACACCAAAACGAGTTGCCGCGTCAAAGACCTCGTAGGCCGCACTCAACTTCAGACCGCTCCGGGGAATCTCACCGATCCCCCGCCATTTGCGAGAAGAAATCTCGAAAACCTCCTCGATCTGTTTGATGGCGATCGGGTTTCCTTCGGGCCGCACCGAACGGGCGTACTGGTTCTCCACCTCGGCACGTCCTTCTTCCAACTGCCGAAGGCACATCTCGATGCCGTGCAGGATATCGATCGGCTCGAACCCGGTGACGACGATGGGAACGCCGAACTTCGCCGTCAGGGGCTCGTACTGCGACGTGCCCATGATCGCGCACACGTGACCCGCCGCAAGAAAACCCTGGACCCGGCAATTCGGCGAGGTCATGATCGCCTCGATCGCAGGCGGAACGAGCACGTGGGAAACGAGGATGGAGAAATTCTTCAGGCCCAACTTCGCGGCCTGGGCCACCGCCAACGCGTTGGCCGGGGCCGTCGTCTCGAACCCCACCGCAAAGAACACCACCTCGCGGTCCGGATTCTGCCGTGCGAGCGTCAGGGCGTCCATGGGCGAATAGACAATCCGCACGTCGCCCCCCTCCGACTTCACCGTGAACAGGTCTTTCTCGCTGCCCGGAACACGAAGCATGTCGCCGAAGGAACAGAAGATCACTTCCTCCCGAGCGGCAATCGCCAGAGCCTTGTCCAGGATTTCGATGGGAGTTACGCAGACGGGACAGCCGGGCCCGTGGATCAGGGTCACTTCCGGCGGCAGGATCTCGTCAATGGCGAATCGCAGAATCGAGTGGGTTTGCCCACCGCACACTTCCATGATGCTCCAGGGACGAGTCACGAGCTTCCGGATCGATTCCGCCAATCGGCGTGCCCCCTCCGGATCGCGGTATTCATCAACGTACTTCACGGTTTTCGCTTTCTCACAGCCACGAACTACCCTGCTGACTGTTCACTCAGGACCCGGGCCCCGGCTCTGCCGGCCCGATTTCTTCCGCCATCCCGGCCGCCTGGATCTCATCCAGATACTGGAAGATCTCGTTGGCTTCCTCCTCGTCGATCCGGCTGATGGCAAATCCCACGTGAATCAGCACGTAGTCCCCAACCTCCGCCTCCGGCGTGTAGGCCAGGCAGACTTCTTTGACGATCCCGCCAAACTCGACCTTCCCCATAGGTAGGTTGTCTTGTTCGAAGAGTTCGAGCACTTTGCCCGGAATACCGAGACACATGGAAAACACCTTCGTTACTCAAAATGAAAAGAACGGGATTCTCGGGAGCTGCGAACTCCCTGAAAGGCTGGGCAAGGGCTGGAGACTGTAGGCTGTAGGTTTCTGATGCGAGGTCGATTGGTATGGAAAACCGATTTCAATGCGACGAAAGCCCCTGTTTTGCCGTCCTTCAGCCTTCGGTCTACAGCCTTCAGCCTTGTCTCCGCCGTCGTCGCCGTCTGTTGGCTTCGCAGATTTCACGGCGGCAGGGATGCCACCGCTACGAACAGTCTTGTGACACCAACGCCTGCCGAGCGATCCACAATTGGCCGAGGGCCACGCCGCCGTCACCGGGCGGAACCTTCCCCTGAGTGTATACCTCGAAGCCCTGTCTCGACAACCGCTCGACGATCCGAGCGGAAAGAACGGCATTCTGAAAACACCCGCCAGACAGGGCCACCGTCGGGCAATTGATCCGCTTCGCCACGTCCTCACACCAGCTGACCAGGCCGTTGTGGAAACGAGCACTGATCGTCTCCACCTCCACCCCTGTGCGGCGGTCCTCAAGGACCGCCCGAACGAGTGGTCCCCAATCGGCAACGAATCCGTCCGACCCAGCCCTCTCGGGAAGCGGATAGGCCCCGGCTTCGTCCTCGTCCACCGCATACTCCAATTCCATCGCGGCCTCGCCCTCAAAACTGGTGATCGGCGTAAGCCCGCATAGACAGGCAACGGCGTCGAAGAAGCGACCCATACTGCTCGTACGCGGGGCATTGACCTGGCGCCGGAGCAGGGTAATGAGGTTGGTCAATTCCAGCGACCGAAACCAATCGCCGGCCCAGTTCGCAGCCCTCTCGCCAAAAATCTCGAACAGCAGCCCTGCCGCAGAGCAGCGAGGCTCCCGTCCTGCCCGATCCCCGCCGGGAAGCGCGAACGTTCGAAGATGGCCTACACGCGAGTACTGGCTGCCGTCGCACAACAGCACCTCACCCCCCCACACGGTGCCGTCCGACCCCAAACCCGTACCATCCCAGGAGAACGCGAGCACCGGCCCCTCAAGTCCGTGCTCGGCCATGCACGCCGCTCCGTGGGCGTGGTGATGCTGCACGGGCACAAGCGGGATATTCCAGTCTGAAGCCAACCGTTCCGCCGTTCGTGTCGACGCGTAGTCGGGATGGAGATCGCATGCGATTGCCTCGGGGCGGCAATCGAAGAACTCCACGAGATCAAAAATCGCCTGGCGATGCACCTCGATACTTGCCAGGTTGTCCAGATCCCCCACGTGCTGACTCAGAACCGCCTGGTCGTCCAGAGCCAGTGCGACCGTGTTCTTCAAATGTCCGCCCACTGCGAGAACGGAAGGTCCCGAACCGGAAAGGGCGATCGCTCGCGGCGCATAGCCGCGCGCACGGCGAAGGACCTGCGGCCCCTGCACCCCCACCCGAGTTACCGAATCGTCCACCGGCCTGACAATGGGACGATCGTGCACCAGGAACATCTCCGCAACGGGACCGAGTCGCTTGGTTGCATCGTCATTCGACGTGGCCATCGGCTCTTCGGAGAGGTTTCCGCTCGTGCACACGACCGGCCGATCGATCGCTTCCAGCAGCAGGTGATGCAGCGGCGTGTACGGAAGCATGACCCCAAGATACGGATTGGCGGGCGCCACGGACGGGGCAATATCGACCGTCGCCTCCGTATCCTCGCGACGACGAAGGAGGAGAATCGGCGCCTCGGCCTTCTGAAGCGTCTCCGCTTCTTCCGCTCCAACCTCGCATCGATCCCGAGCGTCGTCCAGCGTGGGCACCATGATCGCCAGGGGTTTGTCGTAGCGGCGTTTCCGATTCCGTAGGTGGCGGACCGCGTCATCGTTGGTCGCGTCCACAAGCAGTTGAAATCCCCCGAGCCCCTTGATCGCCACCACCCGTCCCGCCTGAACCGCGTCCGCGGCCTGCTCCAACGCCGCTTCGCGGGCTGCAACGTGCCTTCCCATCGCGTCGAGCAACTCCAGTTGCGGGCCGCACACGGGACAGGCAATCGGCTGCGCGTGAAAACGCCGATCCGTCGGGTCTTCATATTCCCGCCGGCAATCCTCGCACATCGCAAAACCGGCCATCGAGGTCCGAGACCGGTCGTAAGGCAGCCGGTGAATGATCGACCAGCGAGGACCGCAATTGGTGCAGTTCGTGAACGGATACCGATAACGTCGCTCCCCTTCTGTCCGAATCTCCGCCAGGCACTCCTCGCACGTAGCCAGGTCCGCGGGAATCGTCGGGCGAGGAGACGCAACCCCCTGGCTGGCTCGAATCTCAAAGCGAGCCGGCAAGTGGTTGCGACGCGGATCGACTTCCGCGATGTCAATCGCCTCCACCAGGGCCTGAGAAGGCGGAGACTCGCGAAGCTTCTGAAGAAACGCCTCAATCTGGTGATCCGGACCCGCCACCTCAATCCGCACCGTGTCGGCCTCGTTCAGCACCCACCCGGCCAAGTTCAGGCCGCGGGCAGTGTTGAAGACAAATGGGCGAAAACCGACCCCTTGGACCACGCCACGGAC
Organism: Thermoguttaceae bacterium; assembly: GCA_963674575.2. Classification (GTDB taxonomy): domain Bacteria; phylum Planctomycetota; class Planctomycetia; order Pirellulales; family Thermoguttaceae; genus JAAYAY01. The sequence continues at coordinate 645,235 of CAXXQT010000002.1, read as the reverse complement.
GGTCACAGAGATTCGTCGGTCGGTGAGAGAGGAATCGGAACTCACGGCTCTCCAGTGGGGGGGCAAGGTGGAATGTCCCCGGCGCGGGGCGTGGGGGGGGGCGGGGGGGTCTCTAACAGGCCCTGACAGAACTCGTAGGCATCAACGTACTCAGCCTGTGGTTAGGATAGCGGCTCTAAATCAAGTCTAGACAGACCGAGGCGTCAAAGTAAGCGGATTCCACCGAAGAGGATTCCCCGGCTCTTTCTGGAATCGGCTGTCCGGGGGTATTATCATGGGAGTTCAGGCAGCGGCATCCCGAAATCCTCCCCACCCGTTCAGACAAACCACACCGGCCCCCCAATAGCCCACCTTTGGCCGGCAGGCACCCCATGGCGGCGGGGCCAACACGCGATTCGAGCGTCCCGATCGACCGACAGGGCCTTCTTCCGCGCCGGCCGCCCTGACCCCACGCTCACAAACCAAGCCATCGCTGCTTTGCAGGAGCCCACCGATGACGGCAACACGGTTCGATACCTTCTTGGTTCTAACGATTCTTGCGGCAGCCGTCCCGGCCCACGCCGCCGATCAGCCCCAGTGGGGACAGCCACTGACGCGAAACATGATCTCCGCCGAGCGGGCACTGCCGGACACTTTCCAACCTCGCTATCGCGGAGCCTCCCCGACCACGGCAAGCCCCAGCGACGCGAGCAATCTCAAATGGGTTGCCCAACTCGGAACCCAGACCTACAGCACGCCCGTCGTAGCCGAGGGACGTGTTCTCGTGGGCACCAACAACGACGTCCCCCGCGACAAGCGGCTTCGCCACGACGCCGGCGTCCTCATGTGCTTCGACGAAAAAACCGGCGAGTTCCTCTGGCAACTCGTCGTCCCCAAACTCACCGAAATCCGCTACGCCGACTTCTACCGAATCGGCCTGACTGCCTCGCCTGTCGTCGAAGGTGGCCTCGTCTATGTCGTCTCCAACCGGGCCGAGGTTCTCTGCCTCGATCTTGACGGAATGGCCGACGGTAACGGCGGCCCCGTTGTCGATGAAGCCGCCCGCTGCGTCCGCTCGGGTGAGGAACCCGTCGACCTGGGTGAGAAGGGAGCCGATATTGTCTGGGCCTACGACATGGTGGCGTCCCTCGGGGTCCAGCCCCACAATGCGGCCAACTGTTCGATCCTGTCCTACGGGGATCATCTGTATGTCTGCACCTCGAACGGCGTCAACAGCACCCATAGCCGCGTAGGCGCCCCCGACGCCCCCACCCTGATTGTGCTCGACAAGAAGACGGGCGCCCTCGTTGCCAAGGACAATTTCGGCATCGGCGAGGATATTGTCCACGGCCAGTGGAGCAACCCGCTGCTCGGCCAAATGGGCGATACGCTCCGCGTCTTCCAAGGCGCCGGCAACGGCCTGCTCTACGGCTGCTCCCCCGTGCCCGCCGGCCCGGTTCCCGAAACTCTGATCGCCCTCGAGAAGGCCTGGTGGGCCAACGGCCATCCCGCCGCCCAGACTCAGGACGTCGTGCCCATCCAACACGGCCATCGGAGCAAGAGCTTCGAAGTCATCGGCACCCCCGTCTTCTATAAGAACCGCATCTACACGGCCGTCACCCAGGATCCCTTCCACCGCCACCGCGAAGGTGTGTTGACCTGCTTCAAGGCCGATGGATCGGGCGACGTGACCCGCTCAAACCTCCTCTGGTCCTATCCGGAGGTCGGGGCCTGTTCCGCCACCGTCTCGATCGCCGACGGGCTGGTCTACGTCGGCGGCCACGACGGACGGCTCCATTGCCTCGACGCCGAGACCGGAAAACCCTACTGGGTCCACGATGCCGAGGGCCCCATCTGGGCCTCCACTCTCGTGGCCGACGGCAAGGTCTACGTGGGAACCCACCGCCGCCTGTTCTGGATTCTCAAGCACGACAAAACACCAACCGTACTGGCCCGGATCGCCCTCCCCGATCCCATTTGCTCCACCCCCGTTGCCGCCAACGGAACCTTGTACGTTGCCACGGCACAACAACTTTACGCAATCGTGGACCGAGCCGCGCAAGCCCGCCTGGCAGTCGAAACCGTGCGTGCGGAACAGGAAGCGAAGAAGAAAGCAGCCGAAGCAAAGGCAGCCGCTGAGGCAAAAGCCGCGGCAGAGAAGAAGGCCGCTGAGGCAAAACCGACGCCCCCGCCCGCAACCCCCGAAACGCCGCCCAAGCCGGCCCCGCAACCCGCCCCCACTCCCAAACCGGAATCAGCTCCAAAGCCCGAGCCGAAACCCGAGCCGAAACCCGAGCCGAAACCCGAGCCGAAGCCCGAACCGAAACCCGAGCCGAAACCCGAGCCGAAGCCCGAGCCGAAACCCGAGGCGAAGCCCGAGCCGAAACCCGAGCCGAAGCCCGAGCCGAAACCCGAGCCGAAACCCGAGCCGAAGCCCGAGCCGAAACCCGAGGCGAAGCCCGAGCCGAAACCCGAGGCGAAGCCCGAGCCGAAACCCGAGCCGAAACCCGAGCCGAAGCCCGAGCCGAAGCCCGAGCCGAAACCCGAGGCGAAGCCCGAGCCGAAACCCGAGCCGAAACCCGAGCCGAAACCCGAGCCGAAACCCGAGCCGAAACCCGAGCCGAAACCCGAGCCGAAACCCGAGCCGAAACCCGAGCCGAAACCCGAGCCGAAACCCGAGCCGAAACCCGAGCCGAAGCCCGAGCCGAACCCCGAGCCGAAACCCGAGCCAAAACCGGAAACGCCGGCCCCGCAATCTGCGCCGGCCCCAGCTCCTCAGCCACAGCCAGCGCCAACCCCCAAGCCTGAACCGAAACCGGAAACGCCGGCCCCGGTCCCGACCTCGGCGCCAAAGTCCTGACGCATGGGTTGAGCGATACAATCGAGGATGCCCTTCGCCTCCAAACGACCCCGCGATTCAGCCCCTCGGATCGGCCACGCCCCCTCGCCGCCCGTGTGCTATAATGCGGCCTGCTCTCACGCTCGCATTCTGCAACCAAGTCGCCTTCCATGCCTTCGCACCTTACGCTCGTAACCGGCTCGACCGGCCTCGTCGGCAACAACGTGGTTCGCCAACTCCTCGCTCAAGGCCGCTCGGTACGTGTCCTCACCCGCGAAACCGCCGATCGCCGCCCCTTGGACGGCTTGGATGTGGAAACGATGCACGGGGACATCCGCGACGCAGATTCGGTCGGCCGAGCCTGCGACGGAGCCGCCGTAGTCGTCCACGCGGCCGGCTACGTCCACATCGGTCGATCCAAACTCGACCTCCACCGGGCAATCAACGTGGAAGGCACCCGAAACGTCGCCCAGGCGGTCCGCCGCTCCGGTGGCAGGCTGATCCACGTGTCGTCCTCTGACGCCCTCGGAATCGGCACCCTCGAGGAACCGGCCGACGAAGACTCGCCCCTGGCCGAACACGGCAACTGCTCCTATACGATCACCAAACGAGAAGCAGAACAGGTCGTTCGGGAAGAAATTGCTGAGGGCTTGGATGCCGTGATCGTCAATCCCGGCTTCATGCTCGGCCCTTGGGACTGGAAACCCTCATCCGGGCGAATGCTCCTCGAAGTCGCACGAGGCAAGGCGTGGTTGGCACCGCGCGGCCATTTCAGTGTAGGCGATGTGCGCGACGTGGCAGCAGGGATTCTCTCAGCCATCGATCGGGGACAGACCGGCCGAAATTACCTCCTGACCGGGCACACCCTTTCCTACCTGGAAGCATTCCAACTCTTTGCCCAGGTAACCGGCGGGCGCCGTCCCCTCGGCAGTCCGGGCCCCATGCTCTCGACCGCCGCAGGATGGTTCGGCGATCTCGCCACGCGCCTTACCGGTCGCGAATCCGACGTCAACTCGGCGGCGATCCGCGTGGCTCAACTCCCCAAATCCTACTCCAATCGCCGTGCTCGTCAGGAACTCGGCTACACCACGCGAAGCGTGGAAGATTCCGCTCGCGATACCTGGGCGTGGTTTCAGGAACACGGCTACGCCTAAATGATCTTGCACGATTCCAGGAGATCGTGTGCCACTACTCGGCCACACGCCGCAGAATCCCTGAATCCTTAGAGACACGTGCTCCCGGCGCGTGGACAAGCAGTGTCCAGTGGGACGGCATTTCCAGCAGTCACGCAAGTTCATTTGGATCATTCCGGTGGCACCCTCAGACCGAAGCGATGGGCGTCGTGATTGCCCCTCCACGCCCTCAACACACCACCTGTTCCTGATTTGCCGATTATGCGCACCGTGCGTCCGCGCCGTGGCAAGCACACCTCAATCCGCCGTGGTTCCCCACGACCCGAACGCTTTCTGTATCCCACAATAGAAGGAGAACTCGCTGTCTTAACCCACACGCCGAGTCAGCCACCACTTCGCGGGCGGATCCGTTTCGCCTGCCCGCGGCGCCCCAATCGGAGAGAGTCATGGCTACTGCTGCGATCGATCCCATCACATCCCTCGGTGTCGACGCCACGATCTTCAAGGCCATCACGGACGCCGTCGAAAGCTGCCTCACCATGTGCGACGCGAGCGCCAAGTGGGTAGGAACGTCTACCGTTCCCATGGCCGATCCCGGCACGGTCACTGGAATGATCGGAATTCACGGCAACGTCTCCGGATTCATCACCGTAAACATGGCCGAAAAGGTCGCCCTGTCGGCCGTTGGCGGCCTGCTCCAGGATCACTTCCACGAACTCGACGCCCAGGTCATCGACGGGGTCGGCGAGATGACCAATATCATCTCCGGCAGCATCAAGAACGGCCTGGCCGGCTCACCCTGGCAGTTTGGCCATGTGACCGTGCCCTCCGTCATCGTCGGACGCAACTACCAGATCGCCTATGCCAAAGGGCTCCAGTTCCTCGCGGTCACCTTCGAGCACAACAACGATCAGACCTTCCTGCTCGAAGATCGCCTGGTCAAGGTGGCAATCTCCATGCTGCGACTCTGAATCGATTTCGAGGGCAGCCGTTTCAGGAACCGGAATTCTCGCCCGACAGTGACGGCATCAACCCCGCCCGCGCGGAAGACTGAGGAGCGGATCGGGTACCCTTCCGCTCGTCTTTCCCAAGATGTTCGTCCCGCAATTCCTTCTGACGAACGTGCTGGTTGATTGCCGTGATTTGCGGCTCTCTCTCGACCACTTGCAACACGTCGCTCCACGTGAATTCGTCGTTCCCCAGGCGATCGTAGACCGTGCGGACAAACTCCATGTCGTCGCTCGTGTCGACCGTCCAGCGGTGGTTGCTCAGATCCTCATCGTGGGTGACCGCCACCAGCCGGAACAACTCCGGATTCTCGTAGAAGTAGGGAGTCACATGAACCCGCTGATAGGGGCGGTCCGCCTCGCACCACGCCCGCGCAAGCCCGTCGAAAGTGAACACCTCGTTGTCGAGACCCCGCGGATACGTCCGCTCGTGGAAATTCGAGACGTAGTCCGGGCGTTCTTTCAGAGGCCCTGAAAGAACGGCTCGTTCTCCCTCGGTCGACACACAAGCGGTGGTCTTATTGGGGACGCCCAAAAAAGTCCCGACAACCTCGTCAATCAAGCCGGGATCGATCAGCGGACAGTCGGACGTGACACGCACCACCGCGTCAGCCCGAAATGCCTCGGAAGCCAGGTAATAACGATCCAGCACATCGTGCTCGCTCCCTCGGAAACAACCCACTCCGAGACGGAGGCACTCCGAGACGACGGGATCGTCCTGGCCGGAGGTGGTGGTGGCCACCACCACCTCGCTCAACCGGACGGCTCGCTGGGTGCGACGGATGACCCGGGCCAGCATGGTCTCGCCGCCAAGGTCTTGAAGAACTTTTCCCGGAAGACGCGTGCTCCCGGTTCGAGCTTGAATAACCGCGACAATTCGCATGACGCCTCCGGCTTCCATACCGCGAACGAGTAGCCCGAGCGAGAGAAGTCCGCTCGAAACTCGGGGCCCATGCTAGCCGGAATCTACCGCAACGTCAAACCCAGTCGCCCTCAGGGTCTGCCAGGATCTCATGGCGTCGTTAATTCTCGGCGGAGTCAGCAGTTAGCCAATAATTCTGCCACAGGTGGCTATTGTCCAGGCAGGCCAGGGCCATGACCGCTTCGGCGTTAGTCGCATCCCAGCGTTTTGCGGAGCCTTTGACCCGCGCAGTGGTCGTCTTGCATTGGGCTTCGATTGGGCCGGAGCCAATCTGCCATCCGCGAGCAAGGAACTGGGGATAGCGAATGATTTCGCGACGCTCGGACATGTAGCCGAGAAGACGATCCACGGTGACACGGCTCGAGCCAGTCGCCTTCGAGCGGCAGTCGACGGCCATCTGCCAGGCCGACGAGTAGCCTTCGTGCTTCAGTTTGTGCAGCATCTGGTCCGCCCATGCCGAACCGTCGGCATCGTTTTCAACAAACACGTCGCGACGCGCGGCATGGACGTATTCTGAGAGGTGGTAGAAATCCAATCCGATGTGGTCAACCGTGCCGTGCAGTTCCAATTGATTGCGTATCCAAGGGGCGCCATCTACGTTGGCGATCCGTTCGTCGGCTTCATTCAGTCCGACCGACTTGGCGTCTCGTGCCATCAAACGTCCCGCCGCCTCGTGATTGCCTCGTGTGACCGACACATGGCAATGGGATTGCGTTTCGTCGTAATGGGCCACCAGACGAAACTCTTTCCAAGCATTGTCGGAGCCTCGCTTGGCTCGTGCGAGAGGCTTATGTTTTCGCCCGCTGCGACGCCGCCGGTCGCGAACCTTCTGTCGTCGTGTCTTCTTTTCCTCGTCCGTAACCAAGGGAACCTTGACGCCATCGCAACTCACGTAAACCCTGGTTTTTCCAGTGTCTACGCGACAATCTTTCGCACTCCAATCAGGCTGTAGCGATCCTTGCTCCAAGAGGCGGAGTACCGCCTTGCCTTCTCCTTCCACCAATTGACGAATAGTCTCGGCGTTACTCGTGAGTTGAGCGGCTCGCTTCAGATTCTCGGAAGTCTTTCTGAAACTGGCCGATGATTGGTTCAACCGGCAGATCAACTCCTTTGCTCCTTGACTGACCGTGCATTCGGCTGCGTCCAGTAAGCAGTCGGTCAGCGTTGACGCACCATCTTCACAACAATGCCATCGAGTTCGACGCAAGCGAATCCGCCCGTTGATCGTCAGGACTGTGTAACGCTGTTTTCCCTTATTGCGTTTCCGCTTCCCCGTCGTCGGGCTGACCGGAGGGGGGAAAAGCGGCTTCTGCCGCATCGATCTTCAACTGCATCGCCTGCTCGAACGTCTTCTGCCTGAACTCAGCAAACAGGTCACGAACCTTCTCCTCGCTGTCGCGAATGATCCGACCTGCCGGCGCGTCGTCGACGGCGTTCGCTACGCCCTCCATGAGTATCTCCAACTCGGCTCGCATCTGACGCTTCAATGCCTCTCGGTCCATCTGGGGCGTATCCATTGCTATCCTCTCCGGGGTAAAAATGATGACCGCGCCTCCCCAATGAGCACGCGTTCGCCCATTTTACCTAGCTCTCGCAATTAGCGCCAGGGGAAATTGGCAGACCCCGCCCTCACGAGAAGGGCGATGGGCAGGAGTCCGGCAACTCAAGTCCGGTGTTCGCCAGCGGGACGCGTGGCGGCCTGACTGGACTGCCCGGCTTGCTTCGACGCCGTTGCTTCTTGGCGTTTGGTCGCCTTGTCGAGAGCGACTCCCTCGGCGATGAAGTGATCCACCTTGTCGACGCTTTGGCCACCGATGATCCGCCGCAATCGCCATCCAAGCTTCGTCTTGCGATACATGAGCAGTTGCGGGATCTTCCCCCCCTTCGTCAGGGTCCGACCAAGCTCCCGTTCCTGGTCGATGTCCACTTCCGCGAAGGAGACCTCCGTGAACGAACCCCGCTCCTTCAATTGGGGAACCACCGAGTTCTTCATTTGAACGCACGCAGGGCACCACTTGGCACCGACGAGAATGACCATCGGCTGCCCGGTCTTGGTCGTGATTTCGTGGGCCTTCGCATAGCTGGTGTCGTCGTTCGGGTTTGCCCCCAGAAGAGCCACCTGCATCGCAACCGCCAAAGTCAAACTCGTCACATCCGTCTCCTTTGCACTCCGTTCGAGCGCACGCGTTCGCTCGTTCTTCCAATAAACCGAGGTAAGGGCGGCGCGACACCGTCTCTCAAACCGGAGAGCCGGGCCCTTTTTGGGCCCACGGCGCGCAACTGCTCACAAATCAGCGCGGGGTCGATTCGGTCGCCGTCTGCCCGAGTGCGTCCTGCTACTTGTCGAGCGGCCCCTAAACCCCATTGCGGAGTTTCCCATCCCAGAATCGACCATGCGGCGGAGCAAGAAACACCGCCTTGCAGGGATGCCGATCCAGAGGCTGCCGCTCCTAGACGACCATCAATTCATGAAATAGTCAGTTTAGTTGCACAGTCTGCGTATGCAATAGCGACTACCCGTTTGGGGAGGAGTATTACTCCTGGGTATCCCAGCGAACATGTAGCGTTTTCCCTCCCCGACAATGGGATGCCTCTCCTCCCTTCGTAGGACTCCAATCTCAAGAAAGCCGCCTTACTGTGAGCGATTTCGATATCCCCAAATCCACTCCAGTCACCCCAGTCGCTCTATTCACCCCAAGCGATCAGCAAATCCGTGTGATTCCATCCCCAAAAAAGGGGACGCGATATACGGTTCAGCAACGGCGGTCTCCTTCACAACCCGAATGAATAAAAACTTTTCCCTCCTCGTTTTGGAGAGGGCTCAAGTGTCCGATATAATCACGACACCGAGGTAAACGACTTCCTCGCCTTGTTTCCCCCCCGCCGGTCCCCTCCCGGACCGCAGCAACAGAAACTTCGTCTCCGTGAAACTACGTCTTGGATTGATCGGTCTGGGTAACGGCTGGGAAGGCCACCATCAACCGGCCCTGCGCACCCTGGCCGATCGTTTTGAAGTCACTGCCGTTTTCGATCAGGTCACCCACCGAGCCCAGGCGGTTGCAGCACGATTCGATGCGGTCGCCGTCGAAGGCTTTCGCTGTCTGACCCAGCGTGAAGACATCGACGCCATCCTCCTGCTCGGGGACGGCTGGTACGGGGACCTCCCCGCCTTCGCCGCTTGCGATTACGGAAAGGCCGTCTACTCTGCCACGGTCACCGACTCCAGCCTTGCGGAAAACGAGCGTCTCCGCCGGCGCGTTCGGCAGGCGGGCATCGCCTTCCAGGGCGAACTGGCACGGCGTCACGCTCCCGCCACCCTTCGTCTCAAGGAGTTGATGGCCACCCGGCTCGGTTCCCCCAATCTCGTCTTCTGCCACTTCCGCAGTCCCGAAAAGGCTCGAAGCAACCACCGCCTGCCCGGCAGCGAACACGACCATTGCCGCCACGAGTTGGTCGAGTTGGTCGATTGGTGCCGATTCGTAATCGGCAACGAACCGTCGTGCGTGACGTCCACCGCGCACACCATCGCAACCCCGCCGGGAAAAAATCATCAACTGCCCGACTACCAAATGATCGCGTTGGACTTCTCGGACCGCGATGCCCCGGGCACTGGCCCCATGGCGCAGATCAGTTGTAGCCGCTATATCCCCGCCTGCTGGTCGGAGGCGTTGGGCTACCGTCCCCGAGCGGCCATGCAGGTGGCATGCGAGCGAGGAGTCGCCTTCATCGACCTGCCCTCCACCCTGGTCTGGTTCGATGAAGCAGGTCGTCACCACGAGGCCCTGGAAAACGAACGGCCCGTGAGCGAGCGACTGCTCACGCGTTTCTTCCGCGCCGTCACCAGCCTCGTGGTTTGCACGGCCGACCTGGATGACACCTGCCGAGCAGTCGAAATCCTCGAAAAGGCCACTCGAAGCCACCAAGAAGGAAGGCGAATCGTCCTGTCATGACCTATCCCAAGATCGACGCCGCCAAACTGGCCGTGTTCCCCTTGGCAACGCGAAAGAGCCTTTCTCACATTGAGGACCTGGTGGCCGAGACAGAGAAGCCGCTTCCCAACCTGCCCGAAACCGTGGCGGCCAAGATACACAAGGTCCGCGATCGCATCGGATCGGCCCGCAAACATGACGCCGGCGCGATGCTGACCTACGGCGCCCACCTGATCAAGAACGGAGGCGGTCCCCTTCTGAACCGCCTGATCGAAGCCGGCAGGCTCACCCATTTGGCGACCCAGGGCGCCGGCGTGATTCATGACTGGGAATTCGCCTTCCAGGGACTCTCTACCGAGTCCGTACGCGAAAATGCCCCCGAGGGATGCTTTGGCAGTTGGGACGAAACGGGTCGCTGGATCAACCTGGCCGTGGCCGTCGGGGCGGTCGAAGGGCTCGGCATGGGCGAATCCGTGGGCCGCCTCATCGAAACCGAAACGCTCGCTGTTCCCGATCCCAAACCGTTGGAGCAGGCCATTGCCACGGCGCCGGCCGATCCTCTCTGTGCGGCCCGGGCGGACCTGCTGACCCTGATCCGCAATCACGCCATTCCGCCCGGAAACCTTGAAGTCCCCCACCCCTTCAAGGCCTACTCCACGCTGGCTTGTGCCTATCGCAATCGCGTTCCCCTCACCGTTCATCCAGGAATCGGCTACGACATCATCACGAATCACCCCATGTACCACGGCGGAGCGATCGGCCGCGCCGCCGCCACCGACACCCGAATCTTCGCCCAGTCGGTGGACCGCCTTGAAGGAGGCGTCTACCTCTCCGTCGGCTCGGCGATCATGAGCCCCCAGGTCTTCGAGAAGGCCTTCAGCGCCGCCAACAATCTCCGCAAGCAGGACGGGCACTCGCTGATTCGAGGCCACCTGATCGCCGTGATCGACCTCCAGGACGCCGGCTCGTGGGACTGGACCCAGGGCGAGCCTCCCCGGGACAATCCCGCTTACTACCTCCGCTTCTGCAAGACCTTTGCCCGGATGGCCGGCGAACTCGAATACCTGCAGGTCGACAATATCGCCTTCCTGCGGTCAATCCTGGACGTCTGAACCGCACGGACAGACGGGCCGGTGCCGCGGAATCTCCGCCTTGAAGTCGCCCAGGCTGTGCCAGATCAGCGGCCGATTGAGGTCGACCTCAGCCACCGCCACGGCCCCCCACTCCTTCGCTTGGGCCAGCACCGATCCGTCGTGGCCGAAAACGGCCGAGATCATCCACTCGCGATCCACATCCGTGTAGGTGCTGCTCACCACGTAAACGTGGTTCTCGCAGGCTCGGGCGGCTGCCAGAAGCGGATTGCAGCCCCACACCGGCCAGGCGATGACCTCCGCCCCGCGATTGCTCAGTTCACGCGCCACCTCGGGGAAGAAACCGTCGTAGCAGATCATCATCGCCACCTTGCCAAAACGGGTGTCGAAAACCGGATACTCCTCTCCGGGCATAATCCCTCCCTCGATCTCGCTTCGGGGCAAGGTGACTTTGCGATACTTGCCCACGACCTTCCCGTCCGGACCGATCAGGACGGCCGTGTTGTAGACAAGAGGTTCATCCCGTTCCGTCAAACCCGCGACAAGATACAGGTTGTGCTGCCGGGCAAGCTCTCCGAAATACTCCGTGGAAGGCCCCGGGATCGGCTCGGCACACTCGATAAAGCTCTTTCCCGAGGAATAGAACGTCAAGGATTCGGGAAGGACCACAAGATCCGCCTTCTGCCGTGCCGCCTCTTCGATGAGCGGGGCGAACTGGCAACACTTCTCCATGGCCGTCTTTCCCTGCCGAGGCTGAAGATGAACCGTGGCCAGACGCACCGTGCGCGGCGGCACGGGCTTCGTCTTCTGGAGCGAAACATCGGCCCATTCCACTCGACCCTTCGGCGCCCAACGATAGCCCAGTTCCACGATCGCTCGACTGGCCTTCGACGGGGCCCGGTAGCTTCCCGATACCTTCGTCCAGCCCGATTCGTCCGTCTCCCCGTCGCCCGGAAACTCCGGCTGGGCCATGGGAGGCTTCCCGCGAAGATAGCCCGACTCGGCCGGCTCGTCGTGGACGACAGAACGCCCCTTGGCGTCGCGCCACAGGATCCGGGCAACTGCCGTCCTCCGCGGGGAATCCACGTTCGTGGCCTTGCGGAGAGCCTCGAAGCGATAAGTCAGACCTCCTTCCACATCGAATGTTTTCTGCCACCAGCCCACGGCGCCCTTGTGCGATCTCCCTTCAAGCACGAGACTGCCTGCCCCTTGGGGACCTCCCTTGGCTAGATAGACGAAGTCCGGTCGAATCTCCTCGCGAGGCGACTCTTCGCTCCAACCCTCCGGCGCCTTCGACTCCTCTGCCAGAACACGAGCCTGAAAGGACACGAGGATCGAAAGAACTACAACACTCAACCAGAACAGAAATCGGGGCGTGCAGGTTGTCATGGGTCACCTCGCGACAAGTTTCAATGTGTTCGTATTCTGGAAATTGTAACCACCTCGAAGTGAAAACGGACGAGGGGGGAGACAAGACTGAAGACTGAAGGCCGAAGACTGAAGGACGGCAAAGCCGCGAATTCTTGATGCATCGGAGTCTTCATTGGACTGGCGCCGCTTCACGGAGCGTTCGCGTGACCTCTCCAAGATTCGCCCCTCGGAAAACAAGATAGGTGCGTCCGCCGATGGTGACAACGGTCTCATTCTCTGAGTGACGAACTGGCAATTCCCGCCCGAAGGGACGCATGGCAAGCGGAACCAGGCCTTCAGCCGCAAATCGCAACTCCACGTCGGCATCGACCGCCCAGAGCAGCACGTCCACTTCGTCGGGACGCGAACGTCGTTGAAGGTGGTACGCCTTGAGTTCTCCACCATCCAAAGGCAGCTCCGAAATCGGCGCCAATTCAAACTCCCCCCGTTCGTTTCGAAACAAATGATGCTCCTGCCGTCGGGCAAGGATCCGCTTCTGGACAGCCGTCAGGCCCTGGCCGGCCTGAATCTTCTCCCAAATCCCCCTTTGGTCGAAGCACGGCACATAGTGGGCCTCTTCCGGAAGCACGTTGCGAAGTTCGACCCGTTGCGTCTCGGTCAGGTGGTCACCCAGCCTCGCCTCTTCCCAGGTGCGAATCGTGTCGAGGCAGTCCTCCCAGCGTGGATTCAACTTGATCTCCGCCGGTGAGGCTTTGAGCGAAATCGGGCAGTCCCAGGCGGCGGCCCGGCTGGCGACGTATTCCCACACGTCCGGACCGGCGCCGCCCTTCCCAAAGCGGCCCAGCCAACCGAACTCAATGCGGGAAAAGTCCTTCGTCCGCTCGGCCGCCGTCGGACACGGCATGAGCCGGCAGAAATCCTTCATCCCCTCGGCCGGCGCCACAATGTCGTAAGCATTGGATCGCGTGATCGCATGCCAACTGAAGTGGGTATAGAGAGCCGACTCGCATACCGGCGGCGCCGGCTCCAAACAGCGATACACGCGCTGCTGGGCCGAGGCAACGTGGTGCCAGAACGGGGCATGCACGTCCTCCGCCCCGTCGAAATAGACCATCGCATAGGGCCCCGTCTGCCGGTAAATCTCCCCGATCCGCCGAGCCACCTCGTCCTGGATGTCGGTATCCTGATCGAAGCGGATGAAATCCGGCCAGGTATCCACGTCGAGCAGCCCCAACGCATCCCCCGCCTCGTGCTGCGACGCAGCGGTTCCCAAATGACCGCGCTGGCAGCCGGTAAAGGCAAAGGGCGGCTCAGTCCGGTAGCCTTCGTAGGCCACCAATTCCTTTCCCAGTTTCAACACCCGTCGTCGGGCATCAAGCGTGCATCCCGCCGGATTCCTGTCGACGAGAATCGTCTCTCCCTGGGCATCAACGGCTTCCGACAGGACAAACCGGCGAACCTGGTGCAGTCTTTCGTCCGGAACCGGGGTGACGTAGCGATCGGAAATGCGCGCCTTGCAGTAGTGGATATGCCAGCCAACCCCCAGTCCCGCCGCGCGAATCGCGTCGGTCACCTTCTTGAGGTCCGCCATCCCGTTGGGATACTCCTTCCGCCACGCAAAATGGCCCGCCCCCGTCGAAAACGCGGTGTAGGAGAGGAGAACCATCCGGAAGCCAGCCCGCTTCGCCAGGCTCACGTAGTCGCCGACGTTCTCCGGCGTCGGCCGGTCCGCCCAAAGATAGGACCACCTCGTTTCAGGTCGGCGCCGATTCTCGGCGCCGGCTGGCAAGCCAAAATCCCGTTCCACCACCGCCATTGCATCGAGGAAGCGATCGCGAGGGTCAGGGCAGCCAAACAGCACGGCGGTGGGCCCTTTGAAACCCACCGCACGTTCCGCCACCGCTCGCATGGCCACCCCGTCTTCCGCCTGGTCCATCTCCACGTTGGTCTGCACGTTCCCAGCGCAAAGGCACACGCCGAAGGAATCCTCGAAAGCGAAATTCACCCACGCGCCTCGCTGCGGCAAGTCGACCAGATTCAGACACAACCAATCGATTCGATCGATCTCTCTGCCGGAGACTTCGAGCAGTTCGAAGGCCAGGTAGTCGGGCTTGCGGGTCACGCGCCAGCTCGCCTTCGCGCCCGCCTCCGCAAATTCGGCCTGCAACCGATCGCCGGCAAGCGTCAAGCGAGACGCAGCCGCCGTCTTGCCGCCTTGATAGATCCATCGTTCGGTGAATTGACCGTTCTTCTTCTGCGAACTCGGCACGGCCTGACCGCCCCAAGAGACGGCAGCCATCGGCCCCTGCTTGGAGGCCGCCATGTATTCCTTCCCGCTGGCCCGGGATACCAGGCTCTGAACCGTCCCGTCGCTGCCCAGTGTCAGCCGAAGGCTGTCCGTCTCGAAAACGATCCGCTCCTCGCTCAGGGCGACGGAGCAGGTAAGGAGCAAAACTCCCGTCAGCCATGATGCGCGGGCCATGGACCGTTTCCTTAACAAATCGACCTTCCCGTATTGTACGGGGAACTCGACCACAGGTCGAAGCATTGATACCCCCCCCTGCCGAGCAAGAGGAGATCCAACTCATTCCTTTCACGGGCACTAGCGACGGTCTTTTCTGGAGAAGGGTGCGTCATAACAATTGCCCTATTCATCCAGTCCGTTCTGGCCCATCCTACGGAACTCGAGGCGGATCGTGAAGCGTCGGAGGATTGAAGCGGAACGAATCCGCGAGTTACCTGGGACGGCTTTTGAAGATGCCTCCTTGGTTGGCAGACCGGGATCCCGATTGCCGGGAAGGTGGCTGAGTACTCGGGACTCTGGCAAGAACCGGTGGGCGGCACTTTCAGCAGGGACCTTGGCAAAGGTGGGGGCGGCGCGACACGGTCGCGCGGCCTGCGTCAAGCCTCGCCGGCGTTTCAGCCGGACGACGCAATGTCCGGAACAACGTGGGAATTTCTTGAACTTGTTGAACTTTGCACTTCTTCTTGCGTTTTGACCCTTTTGGCTCATAGGTGGGGTATTTGGGGGTAGGGGCGAGGTGGAGCCGTTTTTTTCTGGAGGGGGGCGGCGAAAGGAGATGGTCAGGTTGTGAAAGAGCGGACGGGGATGCCGTTGGCGGCGCACCATCTTGACGGATTGGTTGGAGTATTTCTACCCCTTTCTTGGCCACCCAGGGGTGTTCTTGGCGGCCGTCTCGTCGGGGGCTTGAAACGAGATTGGATTTCGCAACGCATAAGGTGGGGTGCTGCAAAATCAGTTGGGGAGAGAGCGGCGGCGTAAGCGTTTGCCAGAAAGGCGTTTGCATCCAGGCCTTGGGTAGCGAGCGGTTCCCCTCTTGTCTGGGGGGCGCGTTGCAGAACTCCCGTCGAATGAGGGAGGGCTGTGGGTGAGAGCTTGCCGAGCGGGACGGGGAGCGGAGTTGGCTGGGGCTGGTGCAGAATGGGACGCCCGCGGATGATCGACGAGCGGGTCTATGGGCTTGATCGGCGTGGCAGATGTGCTGGGGTGGATGATCGGGGAAGACGTCTTGTGGCAGAGCCGGCCAGGTTGCGAGAACCTGGGCCACCCGCGACGAGGGCGTCGGCCTGGGCGGTTTGTGTGCCACTTCCCTGAAAGAGATTAACTTGTCAAGAGGATTCCTGGTGTTTTTCGCGCGTACGTTCCGCGCACGGCCCTTTTGAGAGGGCTTTTCTGGGGGTGAAGAATGGTAACGTCGTTACGTCGCGTTTGCCTTTCCTCTGCCTTCGTGCGGCAGGGAGGTCGAACGCGTAGGGGAGGTTCATTGCGGATTGTCGATTGTCGCTCACGGTCTTGATTTCGGGGTTGTTGCGCCGTTCTTTTCACTGCGGCTGCACCCCAACACATCCCTTCGTGGTTCCGCCTGCGCTTGTTTCGCAGGTCGCTCAGGGCAAGGCCTGACACCGAATAGTCTTTGCGACCGCCTCGCCGACACCTACCGTCTCATTCAGCATTGACGCTTGGCCGCTGGGGCCAAGTCCAAGTGGCACAGCAGACTGGTTGGGTGTCGCGAGGGCCTCTTCTTCCTTACGGAAGGAGGGCCGATGCAACCATCAGCAATCCGTGTTGTTCCTCATCGTGTCTTCGGTTGATTCAAAAAGGGTTCTCGGGAGTCCCTTCCGCCTTCACCGTCACTTCGGCCCTCGCCCCGCGTTTTTTGGGGCCGGAGTGATGGGGAAGGTGGAAGGGACGGTCCCCTTCTGTCGAGCCTGAACTGAGGCTGAACTGTTAGGGTTTGGTTCCGTAGACCTTCTTCCAGGCTTCCGGACCGCCAGGCACATAGGCTTGTCTGTATTTGACCATGTGCCAGATGATCTCCGCCAGGCGTCGCATTACGGCGACTCGGGCGATCTTCGAGCCTCGCCGTTTCTTGATTCGCTGATACCACTGCTTCATGTACGGGTCGCGCCGCAACACGTGCAGCACCAGTTGCCCCAAGATGCCGCGAACGATGCTGCTGCCCTGTTTGGTGATGGAGCCAAGGCGATCGGTCACGTCGCCCGAGTTACGACAACCTGGTGTGATGCCCCAGAAATTGGGCAGGCTCTTGGCTCGCGGAAAGCGATCGATCGGCCCGATCCGGCTGGCAATCGTCAGGCTCGAATAGGCCGCCGCTCCGGGAAGCGTCGCTATGATCATGGCCGTGTCGTCCTTCTGCTGACGTTCCTTGATTCGTTCTTCCGCTTCGTCGAGTTGCTTGTCGCACAGCTCCCATTGGTCGAGCAGTTGATCCAACTCCAAACGATCCATCCAGTCCAGTTCCAACTCACGCAGCCACTTGCGAGCCTTGATCGTCTTGATCCCCTTGGTCGGACATTCCTGCTGAAGATTATGCCGAAGCAACATGTGCTGAACCCGGTTGATGGTTCTGGTTCGCAATTGGGTCAGCCGTTTCCGCAACGCGGTCAATTGACGATCCCGACGCTCCTCGCTCTCCGGCGGGAGCACCCGTCGCACCTGGTGGACGGGCTTGCCTTCCAGCAACCGTTTTCGGTTGACCCACAGCAGCTCACCCAACGCGTCGGCGTCCCGGCGGTCGGTCTTCTTCTTGGACCGCTTCTCGGGTTGGATCAGCACCGTCTCCCGGCAACCGTATTCCTCCAGCATTTCGAGCAGCCAATCGTTGAACCCGCAAATCTCCAGAATCGTCACAAACCCTCCCTCCGGCTCCGACCGCTCGCGGAGCCCCGCGAAAAACGCCCGCACACGCTCCCATTCCGTGCTCACCTGACGCTTCTCGAGCACGTCGCCCTCCTCGTTGCGGATATTCACGGTCAATTGCTTGCGGTGTTGGTCAATTGCGAGGTACAACATCAGTGGTTCTCCTTGGAGTAGTGGGGGGAAGTAGTGTACTCACAAACTCTACTACACCAGGAGAACCTCTCTTTCATAGAATCAGCTTGCTTGCAAGCAGTGCTGATGCAAGAAGAGACGATCCGCGACAACACAAGCGGCTTGCACCCGTCAACGCTGGTGCGGAAGGGCATGGGGTGGGAGGCCTATTGGCGTTCGGCACTGCTTGGCAAGCAAGCAGTGGCACACGGCGGGTTGTTGTCGCAGTCGAGCAGGGCCACCCGTCCACCAACGTCTGGGATAAGGGCGGCGCCTCCCGGGCCCCGCACTGCGGCTACTTCCGCCACCAGGCCGAATACGCCGTCTGGGCCACCAACGGCCGCGTCCCCCGCAAAGAAAGCGGCGGCCACGCCGGCGTCAAGTTCTCCCCCTCACCCCGCGACAAGAAACACGTCGCCCAGAAGCCGCTCGAAGTGATGGAGTGGCTTCTCGAAATCAACACCGGCCTCGTCGTCGACCCGTTTGTCGGCAGCGGCACCGCCATCCTTGCGGCTGATAAGCTCGGGCGACCGTGTTACGCCGCAGAGATGTCGCCGGCGATCGCGGCGGTGTGTTTGGAAAGGCTGGCGGGGGTGGGGAAGCGGCCGCGGGTGAGGGAGTGAAAGGCAGCGTCTTCCATTCTGTCCCAACTCAGTGCCCGTCACCATCAGGATAATGCACGACCGTGCGCGTCACGAGTCGACCTGGATCACAGGCTCTTGAACGTTCAACAGGTGCGAGTCCCCTGGGATGTCGTAGTGCTTGACCTTCTTGCGATGAGCCGGTTGCAGTTCCATCGGACGGTCCGGCCGGGGGGGGAGGGGATATGCCTCCCAAGAATACAGGATTGCGGCCCCTGTGTAAGCATTTTCCGTCGACTCGCAAGAAACACCCCACACACCGCTCCAGATCAGACCGAGCAGTTCGTCCGTCGCCCAGACGCGTGCGAATGCTTGCTTCCCAGGCGTGTGCCACTGCATGCTTGCAAGCAGTGCTGATGCAAGAAGAGACGATCCGCGACAACACAAGCGGCTTGAACCCGTCAACACTGGTGCGGAACGGCATGGGGTGGGAGGCCTATTGGCGTTCGGCACTGCTTGGCAAGCAAGCAGTGGCACACGGTGGTTCGGTGCCGCCGTCGAGCAGGGCCACCCGCCCGACTCGGCGGACTGGTCGGCGGCGATTTTGTCGGACTCGGCCCGGGCGTCGGCGGCGGCGCGGGCGGCCCAGGGGTTGCCCGGGAAATCGTCCGCCAGGTCTTCCATCGCCTTGGCGTAGGTGTCGGCGAGGGCCGATTCGAGGGCGGCGTCGTGGGCGGTCAGGCTCTTTTGCAGCCCGGACCAGGCGGAGGAGGCGGCCGTTTCGTAGGCCGACTCGGCGTCGGTGACGGCCGATTGCCAGGTGTCGTAGTCGCCGTCCTCGCCGTAAACGTCGTCGATGTAGTCGTCGACGGCCTCAGCATCCGCGACGGCCGCATTGCCGTCGGCCTCGGCGGCCGCCACCTGGTAGGCCAGCGCGGCGGCAGTAGGTCACCGCTCGCCGAGCGGGACCTGGGGCGACGTTTGCAGGCAGTGAGACGCTTTGTTCGTTCAGGCGACGCAGGCCGACAGGAGGCCAGTCGACGCTTCCGCAGGTAGTGTACGCCCCCCTTCTAGCAAACGCTGCCCGGTGCAAGAGAGAGGGACATTTTCCGGCGGGACGCGTCTTGAGGGATGCATGCGAGTGATGCGAATGCCTGTTGTTGCCAAGGCAGACGGAGAACGTAGCGAAGTGGGCGTACAACCGGTCGTCGCTAATCCGCCGTCGACTTGACATAGGGGCGTACTAGCCACTGCGACGGCTTCACTCAACCTCTTGGGCTTCGCCCACAGGTTCAAGAACCTGTGCCACCCGCGTACAACCGGTCGTCGATAATCCGGCGTCGACTTGGCATAGGGGCATACTAGTCACTGCGGCGGCTTCACTCAACCTCTTGGGCTTCGCCCACAGGTTCAAGAACCTGTGCCACCCGCGTACAACCGGTCGTCGATAATCCGGCGTCGAGTTGGCATACGGGCCTACTAGTCACTGCGACGGCTTCACTCAACCTCTTGGGCTTCGCCCACAGGTTCAAGAACCTGTGCCACCCGCCAGTGCCACGCGCGTCTTTGAAGTGGCACGTTTTGGGTGCAAACAGATGGCACGTCTGCCGACGCTTCAGCAGGTAGCATAAAGGCATCAGTACGCCAGTGCCACCCGCCCGCCGGAGTCAATCCGTCCGATGTCCGGAGTTGACCCCGAGACCTCTTGTTGCCAAGGCAACACCGAGCTTTTTCCGAATGCCATCTATGGAATGGAAGACGGGCTGCGGAAAAAAGCTCGGTGCCACCCGCCCGTAGGGTGGGCAACGCGGACCAGTCCGGGAAGGTCTGCGTCGGCGCGAATCGCTTCCATTCCCAAACCCCGTTACACAATCAACACGCCAGCACAGCCCACCGTGATCGGTTTTCCATTGCTGTTGGGGCGCATCGCCGCGGGAATGCGGCTCGTTTGAAATGGGACGTCGCCGATGGTGGGCCGCCACTCGCTTCCCGGCTTGCCACGCATTCTTGCATTGGATGATGCGCGCCGACGCTAATGCGTATTTATCCAGTCCGTTCTGGCCCACCCTACGGAACTGCTGCGAGACGCTTTGTTCGTTCAGGTGACGCAGAGCGACAGGAGGCCAGTCGACGCTTCCGCAGGTAGTGTACGCTCCCCTTCTAGCAAACGCTGCCCGGTGCAAGAGAGAGGGACATTTTCCGGCGGGACGCGTCTTGAGGGATGCACGCGAGCGAAGCGAATGCCTGTTGTTGCCAAGGCAGACGGAGAACGTAACGAAGTGGGCGTACAACCGGTCGTCGATAATCCGGCGTCGACTTGGCATAGGGGCATACTAGTCACTGCGACGGCTTCACTCAACCTCTTGGGCTTCGCCCACAGGTTCAAGAACCTGTGCCACCCGCGGTGCGATCATGTCGTCACTTCACCCCAAAGTAGCACTGGCGAGACGCCAAGTGGCACCAACGTCTTTGAGGTGGCACGTTTTGGGTGCAAGCAGATGGCACGTTTGCCGACGCTTTAGTATATAGCGCAACGGCATCAGTCCGCCAGCGCCACCCGCCCGCCGGCTTCACTCAACCTCTTGGGCTTCACCCACAGGTTCAAGAACCTGTGCCACCCGCGCCGGGCTCCCTCAAGAGCCGACCCGAAATCCGTAGTGTACTCACTCCGATTGGCCGGCGTCAGCAGCCTGGACATCCTTTATCCATCCCTCCACTTCGTTCCATTCACATGAATTCTCGAAACCACGAACCTGCACTGGCCAGCCGATCTCTTCGGCAATCTCTTCACCAAAAATCCTCTCCATCCCTTGTTTTAGTAGTGCCAGATCTTCATGCGAATCCACCGTTCCCGTTAAAAAGACTTGTCGCCCCGAGCCTTCTTCGGCAATTACATCTCGGAAGGACTGCGGGTTATCACGAAGCAATGAGTTTATCCGAGCCATGCGTCCGGCCGCCTGCTGCTCCATCCGTTGTGTCACACAAGCGATCCAACCGAGATTGAACGCGATGTACAGTGCAGGGAGAGCAGCAAGTATGCATCCGGCTAGAAGGCACCCTGGATGAAGCAACGTTCGACAGCCGCTCATGGATGAAACACGATCGCATTCGCTCTGTGTATTGACGTAGGGATTCGGGTCTGTCTGCATCAAAACTCCCCAACTAATGTCGTGCGCATTCTAGCTCTTGATCACGCATGCCTACAAATTGTCGAGTGACGGCAGATTAATCAAAATACTTGTGCGCAAAGTTGTTCAGCCGTTCGGCGAAACTTCCTTTGTAATCCCCCTCGAATGATCCCCACTCAGGTCGAGGCTTTCCGGGCTTGGCTATCCATCTGTCTCCATGCGGTGTGATGGCATACCAGTCAGTCCACCCAGTAACCGGGCAGTCGGCGATGTTCGCCATCAGCATCAAGAAGGCTTTTCCGTTGTCGCCGTTTGCCGACATACAGCTATTGAGTTGTATTCCGCGTGCGTCCTCGGACATGACCCTGCCAAGATAGCTAATCAACGCATACTCCCCGCTATTCTTGTTTCTCAAACCGCTCAGAGTAATCTGTCCCGAGGCTGCGGAATCACCATGTCCAGTGATCGTGACCGAATATATGTGCCGATTCTCCAGTTGCTCGTCTATGCGTTTGATGATGCCCTGCCAATCAACAGGGTTATGAAATATATCGCTTGTATCGATTACTATGTGGATATCGCAAAACCGCCCCATTATAAGCGAGGCGGAGGTAGACTTCCATTCGTTTACGAACGAAATCACAACGGTCTTCTGTTGATATACGTATTCCGTCGCTTGCGATTCAGAGGGTGCGGGGAGCGGCTGTCCCTTGACCCTGGCTTTCAGCGGGGTTGCCGACGACTCTGCGTCGTCTCGCTTCTTCTCCCACGCCTCCCATTTTTCAACAACGCCGGGGTCAACTGCCTCGCTCACGAAACTAACGCGGTTGTCGCCAAACAGGACTAGGCCGCTGTGACCGGGAAGCGATTCCAGGCCACCGTACGACCCCGAAGGATCAAGCAACGGGGGAGTCTGCACACTGACGCCGTTTGCCCACTGCATCGTTGTTACATCCTGCGCCGCCTCCTCCGGCTCCGCAACTACTGGCGCCGCGGCCGGCCCCACCCCATCCCCCGCTGCCTCTGTATCGGCCTCTGCCTGATCCTCCGCCTTCGTAACCGCCGCTTCCGATTGCGTCAGCAGGGACGTGCGAAGAGCGTCGGCCTGGGATTCGCTTCGGGCGGCGTCGGCGGTGGCTAGGGCGGTGTCGAAGGCGATGTTTGCGTCGTGGACACTGTCGGCGTAGGCGGACTTGGCGGACTGGTCGGCGGCGATCTTGTCGGACTCGGCCCGGGCGTCGGCGGCGGCGCGGGCGGCCCAGGGGTTGCCCGGGAAATCGTCCGCCAGTTCTTCCATCGCCTTGGCGTAGGTGTCGGCGAGGGCCGATTCGAGGGCGGCGTCGTGAGCGGCCAGGTTCTTTTGCAGCCCGGACCAGGCGGAGGAAGCGGCCGTTTCGTAGGCCGACTCGGCGTCGGTGACGGCCGATTGCCAGGTGTCGTAGTCGCCGTCCTCGCCGTAGACGTCGTCGATGTAGTCGTCGACGGCCTCGGCGTCGGCGACGGCCGCATCGCCATCGGCCTCGGCGGCCGCCACCTGGTAGGCCAGCTCGGCGGCCGAGACGGCGGCGTCGTAGTCGGCCTGGGCCGCGGCCAGGGCTGTCTCGTCGTCGCCGGCGGCCTCGGTGTCGACGGCAAGTTGCAGTTCGGCGGCGGCAAGGGTGTCGAGGTAGTCGCTCTCCGCCTCGGCCATGGCCGCGGACCAGCGCTCGGCGCCGTCGGGCGGGGAGACGCTGGGCAGGTCGTCCGCGTCGCCGTCATCGTCCTCGACGCTGTCGTCGGGCGTGGAGGCGTAGTAGGTGTCGTTGGCGGCGGCCACGGTGGTGGCCATGGAGAGGTAGGCCGCCCCGGAGGCGGTGGCGTAGGCCGAGTAGGACTCGTTCACGTCGTCGGCCCAGTCGCGGTAGAGGTCGGCGCCGCAGGTGGTGTTCGGGTCGCTGTCGTCGGTCCACCAGTTGTAGACGTAGGCGGCCTTGTCGGCCAGGAACTTGGCCCAGGGCACTTCGTTGTCGTCGTTGGCCGCGGTCGTGGCGGTGTTCAGGGCGGCGAGGGCGGCGAGGGTGGAAAGGAAGACCGTTTCACGACGGAACGCGTTCTGAGGAGTGAACGCGAGTGATGCGAATGACTCTTGTTGCCAAGGCAACACCGAGCTTTTTCCGAATGGCGTCTATGGAATGGAAGACGGGCTGCGGAAAAAAGCTCGGTGCCACCCGCGAACGCGGCACGGCCCGACCGCCCCAAGAGACGGCAGCCATCGGCCCCTGCTTGGAGGCCGCCATGTATTCCTTCCCGCTGGCCCGGGATACCTGGCTCTGAACCGTCCCGTCGCTGCCCAGTGTCAGCCGAAGGCTGTCCGTCTCGAAAACGATCCGCTCCTCGCTCAGGGCGACGGAGGAGGTAAGGAGCAAAACTCCCGTCAGCCGTGATGCGCGGGCCGTGGACCGTTTCCTTAACAAATCGACCTTCCCTTGCCCAAGCCTTCCAGTCTCCATCCCCTTCTCCCCTCACTTTTGCAACACCACGACCCAAATTACCACGCCCCATGCCCGAGACGTAAGTCATAACCTCTTATCCAGAATCAACTTGCGATTGCGTTCGTTGCCCGGAGTTTTTCAACACCCCCTGGCTCGTTGAAAAACTCCCCCGCCAAGCCTTTACTCTGGGTGCGTCCGTTATAGCGGGCGGAAGGGATCAAATGTAGTGTTCCCATCGCCATGTCACTGAAACCTCCTGGCTCCCGCTGACACGGCGGCGCAACTTGTTGCCGAAAAGCGAGTTAACAAAATGTCCTCGCCCGACATCTTCCCCAACACGCCCGTCACCTCGGCCCTTGACCTTGGCGAGGCCCAGCACTGCGCGTAGGATTGAAAGGTATCCAACAACATCCCCCTCCACGGAGAAAGCGAATCTGATGGCAGTTACCTTGACCGAATCAGCCGCCACGGAAGTGAAACGATTGATCGAAGGCGAGAAGCTCGGTGACGACACCTGCCTCCGCATGGCGATCGGCGGAGGTGGTTGCAGCGGCCTCCAATATGGCCTGGGTTTTGACCAGGAATACGATCCCGACGTCGACGCCAAATACGACTTCCACGGTGTTGCCCTCGTGACCAAGAAGAAATTCGCCCTTCACCTGGACGGAACAACCATCGACTTCCAGGACGGCCCATGGGCCGGGGCTTCACGATCGAGAATCCCAACCAGCCCAAGGGCGGCGGCTGCCCCGGCTGCGGCGGGCACTAAGAACCTATCCGAAAACCACACACCACGCCTCCCACGGGCGGAAACCACCTGCACCTGCGACAGTTCTCGGATCGGCACTAAGAGGCCCTAACAGAACTGGGGAGTCTCCCACGGGCGTGGAGAGGCCCCGGCCATTGGTTCTGTTATCGCCTCTAAAACCGATCGCGAACAGAGCGACCGACAGAACTCGACCCGGTCCCGTGGCCGGGTCAGTTCGTTTCTTGCCTTCCCCCCCTGCCATCAATAACCGCCCGGAAAAATCATGGCGTCCGCAAACGTCCACTGAAACCCGGGATCGGTCGACAGGTCGATGTGCTCGGTGCGCGCGGCTAACTCCTCCGCTTCCGCACGTTTCTTGCTCGAAAGGAGCGCAAGACGGGCCCCGGCCAGCGACGTGTTGCCGCTGTAACGAATCCGCTCCGCCGGAATCGAGTCCGGAATCAGCCCGATTCGCTGGGCTTTGGCACGCCGGATGTAGTTGCCAAAACCACCCGCAATGATCAACTCGCGAACATCGCCGGATTCGATCCCTGCTCGCCGGGTGAGCAACTCGATCCCGGCTCGGATCGCCCCGGACGCAAGCTGCAATTGGCGAATATCAGCCTGATTGATCACGATCGCCCGCCCCGTACCGGACTCCTGGGCCGACGCCAGTTCGAAGCACATGTCGTCCCGCTCCGCGGACGTACGTCGGCAGATGTCTTCCGGGGCGTCGTCGGGAAGTTCCGATCGGGTCCGAAAACGACCTTCAGGACTGATCACTCCGTGATCCAGCAAGACAGCCGCCAAATCAATCAGGGCCGAGCCACACAAACCGACCGGGGGAACATGGCCGATCGTGGCCGTCTCCAGGCGATCCTTGAAGGTAACCCGCTCGATGGCGCCGGCGCAGGCCCGCATCCCATGCGTGATCCGCGCCCCTTCGAAGGCCGGTCCCGCCGCCGTCGCCGCGGCAAGCAGACGATCTCCCGAAACCAGGACGATCTCGCCGTTCGTGCCCACGTCCACGAGAAGGACCGGGCCTTCCCGTCGAACCAAGTCCGTCGCCAACACGCCGGCCACCGTATCCCCGCCAACAAATCCACCAATCACCGGAAGCACATAGGCCCGGCCGTAAGGATGGATCCGCAACCCGAGTTCCCTTGCCGGAAACCACAACGCCGACCGCACGGAGGGCACGAAGGGAACCTCGCCAAGATAGCGGGTGTTGAGGCCGGCCAGCAGATGCTGCATCGTAGTGTTGCCGGCGAAGGCCACTTCATAGACCCGCTCCCGCGCAACACCGGCCCTTTCGATAAGCTGATCCACCATGCCTTGCACGGCCTCGACCACCGCTCGCTGCATACGAGCCGGGCCCTCTTCCTGGCCCGCCATCTGGATGCGAGAGAGGACATCATCGCCGTATCGGGTCTGAGGATTCAACGTCGAGGCCACCGCCAGATCCTGCCCGGAGGACAGGTCGAGCAGAACCGCGGCGAGCGTCGTCGTTCCCACATCGACCGCAATCGCGAAACTCTCGGCCTCCGTATTGCCGGATTCGAAGCCCAGCAGATGCGAATCGGCCAACACCGCCGTGCCGTGAAACCGATCCGCTCGCAGTTGGCCGGGAAGCTCGCCCAAAACGGCCAGGTCGGCCTGAAAGGGGCCGATTGCCCGCTGGAGACGAATCTGGTCGCTCGCTTCATCGCCTCGCCCCGGCGCGGCCAACTCGACGTATTTCTTCCGGACAACCGCCTCCCGCTCCACCGTGGTCTCCGCTGTCGCCTCCGCCAGGATCTGGTGGAACGCCGCAAGCCGCGATGTTTCGGGGACCTCAACTTTCAACGGCCCCACCACCGAAGTCTGGCAAGCCAGTCGCATGCCGGCCTGAAGATCGCTGTCGGAAAGTCTCTTCTCCTCAGCGGCATTCGGTGCGCCGGCGCCTTCGTGAACCATCACCCGGCACTTCCCGCACAGCCCTTCGCCCCCGCAGGGAGCATCCAACACGACCCCCGCGTCCGCCAGGACCTCCAGAAGCAGTGTCCCCGACGCCGCCTGGATCGTCTTGCCTGACGGGTGGAGCCTGAGGGGCACTCGCGTTTCACTCATCATCCGGCTCCTGCCCGCTTTGGTCTTCCTGAAGCAATTCCACAAACTTGGTGCAGGTCGGGGTGAAGACTTTTCGCTGGCGGTGGATGATCCCGATTGGACGCTCCATCTGAGGCGCGATGAGGCGAACGGCCGCCAGGTCGCCTCGTGCCGTCTCCTCTCGCACCGTCGGCTCCGGAAGGATGCTCACCCCCGCCTCAATCCCCACGGCCTGTTTGATCGTCTCAATGTTGTCAAACTCCATGTTGATCCGCACCGACACGTTCCGCTGCCGCAGATAGCGGTCTATCTCCTTGCGAATGATCAGGTCCCGATCAAAGGCCACGAACGCCTCGTTCTTCAAATGCTCCGCCGTCACAGCCTTGCGCCCCGCCAGGGGATGGCTGGGGTGGCACACCAGGACCATTCGCTCCGAACGGAGCGGGACCACGCTCACTTCCGCAGACGGATTCGGATAGGACACAACGCCCAAATCGATCTCCGAATTGAGCACCGCATCGTAGACCTTGTTCGGCCGGAGGAATTCGAGACGCACCTTGGCCTTCGGATAGCGGATCATGAACTGCTTCATGCAGCGTGCCATGTCGTGGAGCCCCACCGAATAGATGGCCGCCACACGAACCATGCCCGTGATTTCCTTGCGCAGCGACCGGACACGGGTCTCCACGGCGTCATAGACCTCCAGCACCTCCCGAAACCCCTCGTAACACGCCTGCCCCTCCGGGGTGAGCACGAACGGGCGCTTGCTCCGATCCACCAGTTGGCTCCCAAAGTGCCGCTCCATACGATGCACCGACTGGGTTGCCGCCGACTGGCTGACCTGGTTCGCCGCCGCGCCACGGGAAAAACTGTGGTGCTGAACGACATCGCAAAAAAGACGCAACGTTTCGATGTTCATTCCGGCATCTTATCATAAGCTTTGCTTATGTCAACGTTTCACTCGTTCCGTTGCCCAAACACATCGCCCTCCAAGTCTTGACCGCCGGGCAACCCTCCCGCAAATTGGTGGTTTGCCGAATAGACCAAGCCACCAAGAAATCGAACCGAATCACCCTCTCCTAAAAAGGAAACCCGGGAATGAAGGGACTTGTCCTTGTCGATGCCTGTCAATTTGAGGTGCGCGACGTCCCCCGGCCCCAGCCCGCCGACAACGAGGTTCTCGTGGAGGTTAAGGCCTGCGGGATCTGCGGAAGCGACGTGCACGGAATGGATGGATCCACCGGACGCCGCAAGCCCCCGATCATCATGGGCCACGAAGCGTCAGGCGTCGTTGTCGAGGTCGGCGGCGCCGTCCGCCAATGGAAATCGGGCGATCGCGTCACCTTCGATTCGACGGTCTATTGCGGACAATGCCATTTCTGCCGCCGCGGCGAGGTGAACCTCTGCGACCGCCGCCAGGTCCTGGGAGTCTCGTGCGACGAATTCAAACGGGACGGAGCCTTTGCCGAGTTCATCGCCGTCCCCGAACACATCGTCGTCAGACTGCCCGACAGGGTCTCCTTTGAACAAGCGGCGATGGTCGAACCCGTCTCCATCGCCCTCCACGCGGTCGCTCGCCTCCCGGTGCAGATGAATGACACGGCCGTCGTGGTCGGAGCGGGAATGATCGGCCTGCTGATTGTCCAGGCCCTGAAGGCCCGCGGCTGCGGCCTCGTCCTCGCGGTGGATACAAAGCAGGATCGCCTCGACCTGGCACGACAACTCGGAGCCGATGCCTGCTTCTCACCCACCCAGTGCAACGTGGTCGACGAGATAATGCAGCGCACGGCAGGCCGCGGCGCCGATCTTGCCTTGGAGGCCGTCGGATTTGCGGCAACGGTTGACACGGCCATCCAGTCCGTCCGAAAGGGCGGCGCCGTCGGCCTGGTGGGCAATCTGTCGCCCCGCGTGGAACTCCCCCTGCAAACCGTCGTCACCCGGGAACTGACTCTGTTCGGCTCCTGCGCTTCCCGGGGCGAGTATCCGGCCTGCCTCGACCTGATCGCCGACGGGCGGATCCAAGTGGATCCCCTGGTCAGCGGCATCTCGTCTCTCGAGGATGCCCCCAATTGGTTCTCGAGCCTTCACGCCGCCCAGGAAGACCTGATGAAAGTGATGGTTTGCCCCTAGTGTCCTGAGTTAGAAGTCCGTTGAATCGAGTTTCGTGCTTTTGCTCGGAAAAGGGCAGCCGAACAAATGCAGCGAATTAACAACTCAGGACACTAGGAATTCACGCCAGTCCCCTCTGGGCCCTGCGGATTTGCATGAGAAACCGGCCGCCCGGGGGGGGCCTTCCTTGACCTCGGGGGGTGACGGACGGGGTTTGGCCAATTAAAATCGCTGATAGGGCAATAGGGAATCGTGATGCCTGCGCGTAAGCGAACGCTCTCCTCCGTGGCCGCTCTTCAAGGCCGAGTTCGCGCGACAGGGCTTTCCATTCCTATCCATCGGCAAGCTTCAGCATTCGAACGAGAGAAGCATGAACGCGTCTATGTCAGCGGGCCAAGACAGCCGGCCCATGGCGATCGGCATCGACCTTGGCACCACCTATTCCCTTCTCTCCTACCTTGATCCCGCCGGACGTCCCATCTCGCTCCCCAGTTCTTCCGGCGACTTGCTCACCCCCAGTGCCGTCATCGTGGACGAGGACGAGATCGTCGTTGGACGCGAAGCTGTCAAAGCCTCGGCCTACACCCCCTCGTGCTACGCCGAATGCTTCAAACGCGACATGGGACGCGTGGCGGTACAGCAACCCGTTCATGGGCACCATGTCCCTCCCGAAGTCCTCAGCGCTTTCGTCCTCGAACGCTTGAAGCAGGATGCCGAGAAACGGCTTGGCCCCGTCCGCCAGGCCGTCATCACCGTCCCCGCCTATTTCGACGAAATGAGGCGGAAAGCCACCCAGGACGCGGGAGAACTCGCTGGCTGGGACGTCCTCGACATCATCAACGAACCCACCGCGGCCGCCATGTCCTGCGGATGGGAACGGGGACTGTTCGGCATGCGCGGCACCGCCTGCGAACTGACCGAACGCGTCCTCGTCTACGATCTCGGCGGCGGCACCTTCGATGTGAGCCTCCTGGAAATCAGTTCCGACACCTTCCGCACACTCGCCACCGACGGGGATGTTCGGCTCGGCGGCAAGGATTTCGACCAGGCCCTGGTGGACCATATCAGCGAACGATTCCTCGCCGAACACGGCCTCGACCCACGAAGCGATCCCCAGGATCTCGCCCAGCTCTGGCGCGATGCCCAGGATCTCAAGCACGCCTTGAGCGAACACTCCAAGGCATCCACGGTCTGCCATCATGCCGGGATCCGCATGAAGCAGGACGTGACGCGAGACGAGTTCTGCCAGTTGACGGCTCACCTCCTCCAACGCACCCTCGAAACCTCCGAACTGGTCGTCCAACAGGCAAAACTCACCTGGAAGGACGTGGACCGCGTCCTCGTCGTCGGCGGCGCCACGCGGATGCCCATGGTTATCGACTCGTTGCGTCAGCTGATCGGCACCGAACCCGATCGCTCCATGTCGGCCGACGAAGCCGTCGCCCACGGGGCCGCACTCTACGCAGGCATGCTGCTGGGCCATGGGGCCAATGGGCAGCGCCGATGTGAACTGATCAATGTGAATTCTCACAGCCTCGGCGTCGTCGGATTTCTCAGTACCACGGGCCAGCGCGTCAATGCTGTCCTGATCCCCCGGAATACGCCGATTCCAACGCAGCGGACGAAACGGTTCACCACCCTGGAAGCCGATCAGCGTACCGTCGCCGTTCCCGTCGTTGAAGGGGAAAGCGAACGCCCCGAGTTTTGCGCCGCCCTCGGTAAGTGCGTGGTCCGCGACCTCCCTCCCGGCCTCCCCAAGGGAACGCCCGTGGAAGTAACCTATCGCTACGCCCTCAACGGCCGAGTCTCCGTAGCGGCCAGAATTCCCTCCACGGGCCAGGCTGCCGAGGTTGAAATCGAGAGAGAACGCGGACACATCAACGGCGACCTCGCAGTCTGGCGACAACGCCTGCTCACGCCTCCCGCCACCTCCGTCCCGGTCGCCCCCTCCGAGGAAACGCTCAGCGAGGAAGAGCGAACCGAACAAACCGCGATCATCAGACAACTCGACGACCTCTATAGCGAAATAGGCCGCCTGGGAGCCAATGCGGCCCTGCCGAATCGCTTCGAAGCCGCTCAAAAAACCGCCCAGGCTGCCACGGATGACCTCGCCCGGGCACGTCGCGCCAGGGAAGCCGCCGAACAACGCCGCACCGAAGCACCCACGGCAACCGAGGGCGCTCGTCTCGGGGCCGAGGTCTCCAAGACACGCTTGCTCGAACGGCAGACCGAAACCAACGCCCAATTTGCCCGCTTGGTCCTGGGCCGAGAAATCGCCACCGCTGGCCTTTGCCCCAAAGGGGCGGAACCCCTCCTCCACCAGGCGGAATCCCTCCGCAAACGGCTCTCGGCCACAAAGACGGAAAAAGGCGAGTCGGTCTGAACCGACTCGCCTGTGGAATCCACAACCCCGAGGCATCGCTCGATGCCGCTGTTTTCCGCCTCAGTCGAGGGAGACGAACGACAACACGGTTACACCGTTCCTTTCCCTTTCGGGATGAGTTCCAATGAACGGCCTACCTCCTGCCGCATCGTAGCCAGTCCGCATGGAGAGGACTCGGACTGATTTCCACTGACGCCGTATGTTCCGGCCGTCGGCGACCCATGGGGCCCCTATCGTCCACCGCGTCCCTGTTCCCGTCCAGCGTCTCCCGACGTATCCGCTCGTGGAGAGACACCGGTTGGGGGGTTTCGGCATCACCCTTGCTTCTCTCCCCGCTCAGGGGCTGGCCGGTGAAGAGCTCGTGTTCGACGTCGCGACAGCGACTCCAGCGATGACGCCACCGGCTGCCAACGCGGGAAGAAGCCATCCGCCCATGCCGGCCATCTGACCACGCACCACGGGACCGTTGCCGAACAGCAGGGCCGAACGCTTGGCCGCGGGCGGAGCCGTATTGGCAGCCCAAAGCCGATACATGCTCTGGCCACCCGAAGTCACCACCTGCGCCGGGCCTCCCTTGAGCCCAACCGCTTGAAACTTGCCACTCTTGTCAGCCACGGTCTGCACCGGTTTCTGACCTTGCTGAAGAACAACAACCTGCGCTCCAGCAATGGCAATGCCTTGCTGGTCGACAACCTGCCCAACCAGCGTCCCGTTCGCGGCCAGGGCCACATCCGAAACCTTGGCGGGGGCAGCCGGCGAAGCGCCCAACACGGCCTGCGGCAGCATCATCCCGATGCATACCAGCGCAATCACTTGCACGCGAAATAGCTTGGTACCTCTCACTTTCGTCTCCCTCCTTATTCTGGAGAACGCTTAACCGAGTAGTTCCACATATTTTTTGCCAGTTCTGGCAGTACTTGTACTTCGAGCACCAGCCAATCTGACGTTGATCCCCATCGGCCCGCTCGGCTGGACCTCAGACAGCCCGTCGAGCGGTTTCTGCGTTGATGCCGTCTCCTTCGCCACTTCTTCGGACGCGGGTAGATCCGCCAGCCGCGGGTAAGCCGTGGGGGCTTCCCGCAATCTCAACGCTGCCAAACGATTCTTCACCAGGGCCCACTCTTCGTGCCCAAACAGTTCCAGTTGGGCGCCCACCACGGCGACCATCACCAGGCCCGCTCCGGCTATTCCATCCTGGCCTGCCAAAACAGCCAGACCTCCAAATAGCCCAGAAAGGACACTGAATCCGGCCAGAAGACTTAGCGATCCCCAAATCCCTAATCCGCGATCCAGCAACCGGTGATGGACATGACCGCGATCCGCCGCCATGATTCCTTTTCCGCTTATTCCACGCCGCACGATTGCCAAAAACGTGTCGTACAAGGGCACGAACAGCAAGGCACACATGGCTGTGAGATTCGGCATTCCCGGTTCCGGCACCACGCGGATTGCCAACGTGGCCAAAACCAGCCCAACGACCATGCTGCCGCAGTCCCCAAGGTAAATCCGAGCGGGAGGGAGGTTATGGCCCAGGAACCCCGCCAGAGCCCCCGCCAGCACCAGGCCGATGACGACAACGTGTGTATTCCCGCTCAACGCGGCAAGAACGGCCAACGCCCCTGCTGCCGTGATCCCCACGGTCGAGGCAAGGCCATCCATCCCGTCAATGAGATTTAGGGCATTGATCCCCAGCACGATCCACGCAATCGTCCACGGTACGCCAAGCCATCCCAACTCGATGGTCGCGCCCAGGATCGTGAATCGCTCCACATACCCCCCCACTAGAACCAGAGGCGCCACGGCCAGAATCTGACCCGCAAGTTTCACTCGCGGACGTATGTCAAACAAATCGTCGTAACAGCCAAGAGCTCCGAGAATGACGATCGAAACCGACAAGGCAAGATAGAAAGGAACGTTGGGCTCCTGCCCGGGCAAAAGAAAATACGACATCCAGATGCCGAGAAGGACGCTTGCATTGACTGCAATCCCCCCCCACTCCGGCGTCGGACGTGCGTGTTTCTTCCGGAATCCATCCGGTCGACTCACCGCGTCGTACTTCCACGCCAGACGCATCGCAACGGGCGTCAGGTAGAAGCTGCTCAAGATGGCAATGGCTAGGAGAAGCCCCATTCGGAGTCCTTCCGAATTGTGGTCACGTAGCCCCAGATGACCAATGCATTGGGGCATCCTTGTTATTGGTCGGCATAAGTTCGGGGAAAGGCGCGAACTTTTTCCGAAGATTCCGTTTGTTCGGCCAGTTCCCGAATCACTCAGCTACAGAACTTCGTTCCACATCACAGCGTCTCGTAGTCCGGAACGCCGGAAATCACGTAGCCGTGGCTTCGGCGAATCTCGCAACGCAACTTGAGAAAAAAATGCGCGAGTTGTCCGCTTTCGAACAAAAACCACGACCAGGTTGCCCCTTTTCGCACGAAACCGTTTGTAGCGGCGTCCCACGGGGCAGGCTCCTCACTGGCGGCGCGTGCGCAGCAGTGGCTTGCAGTCCTTCATCAGGGCGGCGGACAGTAACAAACGGGGCAGGCAGCGGCAACCCCATTTCGGGGGCTTGACATACCAGGAGCCTGACCGGAGCGGCAAACACCGCCTCCGGCCTATCCTCCAGGGCTTTCCCCGACTCCCCCGGGGGGCCGAACCTGGGACTTTCCCCCTTGCAGCACCACAGCCCATCCGCTAAAAGAACCCGGCTTCCAGAAGCGGGGGGGCGCAGGAGGCGTCTCCCATGGGGCATGCCCGCACTTTCGGCGTGGATGGCGAGGAACCGCTTTGCCACTCAGCCCCTGGCGATCGTTGTCCTAGGATTCCTCTAGTTGAGGCGATACTACCTTGATCTTGGTCATGGAAGATAAGTCCTGCAAAGGTCGGTCAAGTGCGACTCGAGCCGCCACGGGGACTGTGCTCGCACTGATCTGCGCGCTCATGCTGGGATGCACCAGCCCGAATATGTACCGCCCGAGCAACCTGCCATCACAATTGGCCGCCATTCCCGTCCCCAATGTGAAACGTCTCGACCTCAGCGGCCTGGCGGGCCCCTCCACCGGAACGGAGTTCATCCAGCCCGGCGACGTCCTGGAAATGTCCATCGCCGGAGGACTCGGCGCCGACTCGGTGATCGAGTTTCCCGTTCGCGTCGGCGACGACGGAAGCGCGACCCTGCCCGACATCGGCCCGGTTCGCCTCGCGGGCCTGGAACTTGCCGACGCCGAACAGGTGATCTCGACCGCCTGCATTCAGCGAGGCCTCTATCTCCAGCCCCACGTGGCAGTCACCATGAAGCACCAACGCGTCAATCGCATCACCGTCGTCGGAGCCGTGGAGGAACCCGGGATCGTGGAATTGCCTCGCGGCCAAAGCTATTTGCTCGACGCCTTCGTTGCCGCGGGCGGCTTGAGAAAAGACGCCGGAACCAACGTGGATATTCGAATTCCGTCCGCAAACACCGGACTGGTCGCTGCCGACCCCGCGCAAATGGGACCCGACGGCGTCATCACGGCTAGCGCCCAAGGATTCCCCTCCGCCCCCAAGTCACACCGTGTCAACATCCAGGATGCCGTCATGTCCGGCGCCAGCGGACAATATCTGCGTGACAACTCCGTCATCGTCGTGGAGCAACAGGAACTGGCCCCCGTACAAGTGATCGGCCTCGTCAAAAATCCCGGAGAATATGAATACCCCATGGAGAGGCCCCTCACCGTGCTCGGCGCCCTCGCCCTGGCCGGCGGATACACGAATCCCTTTGCCGACAAGGTCTACGTCATTCGCCAACGCTCCGGCATGGACGATCCCGCCGTGATTCAGGTGAGCCTCAAAGCCGCCAAGAAATCGGGCCAGGAGAACGTCCGCCTGGAACCCGGCGACGTCGTGAGCATCGAGCGGACCGCCAGCACGGCCATGTGGGACGCCATCAATATTGTGCGATTCTCCCTTGGCTCTTCCGTGGCTCTCTTCTAGACAAATGGTCGTTTTGTTACGGCGGAAAACCTCCCCGCAAGGATTCCCATGACTCAGAACATCGATCAGCTTGAGGCCCTCGTTACCTCTCCCATCGAGGCCACACCCCTGGGCCATCCAATCCAGGTCTTGGCGAGGTTCCTGCGCATCGTGCTCTTCCGACGCGAGATCCTCATCGCCACTTGTATTGCTGCCTTCCTGCTCGCCGGGCTCTACTACTGGACTGCCACCCGCATCTACACCGCCAACGCCTCGCTCCTGGTGCTCCAAACCTCCGAGCAGGACACCTCGACCCCCGTTGCTGGCGAACGGGTCGCCAAGGACCTCATGCCCACCTATACCAATATCGCCACCAGCGAAGCCGTCTTGATCGACGCCCTCAAGATCCTCCCTCCCGAACACCGGAGCGATTTCGCCGGCGCCTCCCAGTCGAGTTGGCCCGGGATCCTCCGCGCGAACCTCTCCATCAGCTCGATGCGCGGCACGAACATCCTGTCCATCACGTATCGATCCAAGGACCCGCAAGCCGCCGCCGCCGTGGTTGACGCCGTTTTGACCGCCTACATCGGCTTCATGAACGATTTGTATCGCAGCACGGCCGGCGAAGTGGCAGATCTCCTCGGACGAAAACTCGATGAGATCGAAGCAGAAACCCAAAAAGCCGAAGCCGAGTTAAGCCGCATCCGCCGTGAAGCTCCTGAACTGGCCATCAAGGAAAACGAGAACGGCGTCAACGTGGTCATCACCCGCGCTTATGAACTCGACAAGGCCTGCACGGATGCCAAAAAGAAACGCCTGGCAGCCCAGTCTCAACTGAGCGGACTCCAGCGAGCTATTCAATCCGGCCAAGACCTCCAACAGTACGCCCTCGTCATGCTCGAATCTGTGGGCAACGAATTCATCAAGAGCGCCCTGGGGTTCGGCACTCAGGACGCCTACATCGCTTCCCAAACCACCCAGCAGCTTCTCA
This sequence comes from Thermoguttaceae bacterium, assembly GCA_963674575.2. GTDB lineage: Bacteria > Planctomycetota > Planctomycetia > Pirellulales > Thermoguttaceae > JAAYAY01. The sequence goes on along the minus strand of CAXXQT010000002.1, from coordinate 609,164 downwards.
AGGACAAGGCCGCCCTCGAATCGCTGCGTCAGGTCTACGGCCCGCAACACAAATCGGTGCGGTCGGTCGAGGAACGTATCCGCATCACGGAACAGTACCTCGCCAATCGCCGCGTGGTGCAGTCCGCCATCATGGAAAGAACCAACAACGAGCAGCTTGGCCCCATGCTCCTGCGCATCGCCGAACAGCAACTCGCGCAGGCCTTCGCCCACGAGCAGAATCTCCTCGCGAGCTACCATACCGAGGAGGCCCATGCCATCGCTCTCGACGAAAGCAATTCTCGCCTCAAGGCCGCCGAAAACAAGCTCGTGTTTCTGCGGAATCTCCAACAAGCCCTCACCGAACGACTCAAGGGGATCAACCTCGATCAAGGCGGCGGATTGCTCAAGACCAAAATCATCAAACCGCCCCATGTCCCCAAAGGACCGTCCGATCCCAAACTGTTCAAAACCTTCGCTCTCGCCGGATTCCTCGGCCTCGCCCTCGGACTCGCCATCATCTACATCCTGGATCTGCTCGACGACCGCTTCCGCTCTCCCGAGGAAATGCAGACCCAGTTGGGCGTCCCCGTCCTGGCCATGGTCCGCAAACTCGAACCTCTCAACCAGGTCGGCCCCGGCGGAATCCACGTTCACGTCCACCCCACCGGCGTCGAAGCCGAGTCCTTCCGTACCTTGCGAACGGCCCTCGCCTTCGCGGCCAGTGGCGCCACCCGCCTCGTCGTGACCAGCACCGAACCCGGCGACGGAAAAACAACCATCAGCGTCAACCTGGGAACCGCGATCGCCCAATCGGGAAAGCGGACGCTGCTCATCGACGCCGACATGCGCAGGCCCGGCCTGACCCCTCTCGTCAACCTGCGCGGCCAACGCGGACTCTCCACATTGCTGCGAGACTCGGCGCCGCTCGACGATTCGCTTCGAAACAACCTCGTCTCCGCATTCCTCCCAAACCTCGACGTCATTCCCGCCGGACCACGCCCACTCAATCCCATGGAGTTGCTCGCAAGCGACCGCTTTGCCGAACTGCTCGCGTGGGCGGAAACCGTCTACGACCAGATTGTCGTGGACAGCCCCCCGGTCCTGGCCGTGAGCGACTCGGCCATCATTGGACGCCTGGTCGACGGCATCATCTTGACCGTCCGCCCCGAGAAGAACCGCCGCCGACTGGTGGTTCGAGCCGTCGAGACCTTTCCGCCCCTGGGCGTCAATATCCTGGGACTCGTCATCAACAACGTCGACGCCGACAAGAATCAGGACTACTACGGCTATGGCTACGGCTATGGTTACGCCTACGACTACGGGCACGACAGTGAAGGAGACGATCTCCATGAGGAACGCGAATGCCAACGCCCTCGCCGCGTAACCAGCGACGCCGCCTGACCGATCCCCAAGACCGAGCGCAAGGAGTCCCATGGGTCTCATTGATTCCGGCAACGATTTTTCCTCCGTCACTTTCCGATCGCGTTCGACCCGGTCTCGCAAAACCGAGCAGACTGGCAAATGGACGCTCGCGCTCGTCGATGCCGGAATCGCAGGCGTCCTGATCCTCGTTCCCTTTGTCATGGGCGGACGGACCCCGGCGGGCCAACTGGCCTTCGTCTCCCTGGTCTTTGCGACCTGCCTCTTCTGGGCCCTTCATCAGGCCCTCGGACACGGCGACCGCTCCTGGCGCAGCACCCTGGCTTTCTGGCCGATGCTGGCGGCGTTGGGCCTGGTGCTGCTCCAACTCGTTCCGCTGCCGTCAGGTCTGCTGGCAGGACTGTCGCCACATGTCTACCAGATCCTGCCCCTCTGGAATTCTCCCGCTCCCGATCACGTAACACTTGGAACCTGGAACACTCTCTCCTTGACGCCCGACACGACACGGCAGAGCTTTGGACTGCTCCTTGGTGGAGTGCTTCTTTTCGCCGTAACGGTCCAACGCGTCCGCCGCGTCGCCGACGTCGAGCGGATCATCCGTTGCCTGGCGATCTCCGTCTCGCTCATGGCAGCCTTTGGAATCGTGCAGTTTCTCGCCAACAACGGAAAGTTCTTCTGGGTGTTCCAACATCCATTCAGCGAGACAAGTGAATGCGTGAAGGGCGCCTTCACCAACCGGAATCACTTTGCCCACTTCATCGCGTTGGGATTCGGAGCCGTCCTCTGGTGGATGTTCGAAACGAAATCCGAGCGCCGCAGCCGATCCTCCAGACGTCAGCAATTCGGAGGGACAACCTCGAAGTCTTCCCTCGACCGCACCTTCAAGGGGCTCCTGATTCCGCTCTGCGCCGTCGCCGCACTCATGTCCTTTTCCCGAGGCGGCGCGCTGGCCTTGCTCGTAAGCGGCGGCGCGGCTCTCTATCTCCTGTTCCACGCGGGAAAACTGACCCGCCACGCCTTTGCCGCCCTCACCGGGCTCGGATTGATCATCTGCCTTGGCCTGAGCATCTACGGCTACGACGCCCTGGCACAGCGATTCCAAACGGAAAGCTCCCTGGCCTCCCTCGACAATCGCACCAAGCTCTGGGCCGCCGCCTGCGAAGGATTCAGCCGCCACCCGCTTTGCGGAACCGGATTGTCAAGCCATCAGTCGGTCTGCCCCATGTATTTGGAGCCGACGCCCGGGGACGACATCGGTCTCTTCTATAGCCACGCGGAAAATGGATACGTTCAATTAGCCCTCGAAGCCGGAGGCGCCGGACTTCTCCTTGTCCTCGTCGCCATCGGCATTCACCTTTTCTGGTGCGCCGCGACCCTCAACGGCGAAGCCGATTCGCGCACGGTCCTCTGCTTCGTGGCAATTCTTCCCGCCATCCTCGCCAGTTTGGTCCATTCGGCCATGGATTATGTCTGGTACGTCCCCGGCTGCATGGCAGTCGTCGCCATCCTGGGCGCCTGCGCATGCCGCCTCTACCAACTCACCCACCGGCCGGAATCGGCAAAGGCGCCCGCCCGGCAATGGCCTGTTCTCGCATGGAGCGGCGCCGCGCTCCTGCTGTTGGCCCTGGGTGGCTCCCTCCTTCCCTCCTTCTGGCAGGCCTTCCAGGCCGACGGCCCCTGGAACCGCTACGTCCTCCTCCGCCAATCGCTGACCAAGCTGAACAACGAAACGGACTACGACGACATTCTCGCCGAGTCGGAATCTCGAAAGCAGATCCTCCTCGGCATGCTCAAGGAGTTGTCCACCGCCCTGGAAAAGCGTCCCGACTGGGGACTCGCCCATGCCGAGGCCGCGCAGACCGGTCGAAAGCTGTTTCACGAACGCCAGGCTACCAGCGATAATCCCTTCAACATGCGTGCCATCCGAGATGCCGTCGAACAAAGTTGCCGCAATCCCGAAGAGGCGCGAGCTTGGATCCCGATCGCTGTGGGGGAGGATTCCTACGATCTCCTCAACGAGATCCTCAAACACGCTCACCTCGCCGTACAGCGCGAACCGCTCCTGGGCGAGTGCTACCTGATCCTCGCCGAAATCTCCTTCATGGAAGCACTGCAGACCCCCTCAAACTCTTTCCTGGAAGAATCCGAGATCCCTTCGAAATCGGCTTACGTGACCCAAGCGGCCCACGTTCGACCAAACGATGGCCTGGTGCTCTTCGAGATGGCTTCCGAACTGGCGTTGGCAGGTCAGGCGCCCAGGGCCCTGGAATGCTTGCAACGCTCGTTCAGCCGAGGGCGCGAGCATCAGGAGCGAGTCATCGAGGCGCTTGTTTCTTCATCACCCAGAGTGCCCGCCGAGTTCATCCTGGACCAGTTCCATCCCGACGCGGACGCCCTCCAGATCATGTTGACCTTCTACCGCCGACCGGAGTTTTCCGCCGAACTCGACTGCGTCCTCGCCGCCCACGCCGCCGCATGTGAAGCCAAGGCCCAGTCCGACCTCCCTGACAACCTGGCGGCCAAGTACTGGGCTCGCGCCGCTTCTTCCTACGGCCAACTCGGGATTGCCTCCAAGAGACACAACTGCCTCCGGCACGCCATCGCCCTGGACATGACCAATTTCGATATCCGCTACGAATTCGGGAGAGCATGCCTCGCCGTCGACGACTTCGCGGAAGCCGAGAAGCAGTTTCGCTGGTGCACCCAACGCAAACCGGGGCATCCGGGATCAACCCTCCTTCTCGAGCGCGCGGTTGGAAACAGAATCGCCGCCGCCCATTCCTCCAAGACCCTCCAAGAGGCGGAACGCCCTTCGACGCGCACGCGACGCTAAAGCACGTGAGTCGGCTCTAGATGACCTTGCACGATTCCAGGAATAGTAGCCATCACGCTCCGCCGTGATGAGCCCCACCGTCGATCGGCGGCCGTCTCCGGGAATCACGCAAGTCCATTTAGATCCGCTCGGGCAGAACGGCAATCGTTGCCGCCCACGATAGCCCCACGCCGAACCCGACTAACATCACCCGGCTCCGAGGCTTCAGCAAGCCGGACTTCTGGGCGTCGAGCAGGGCAATCGGAATCGTGCTCGAAACCGTGTTTCCCCGATCCAGCATGTCGATCATGAATCGTTCCGGCTCGATGTCGCACTGCTTTCGCAACCGTTCGAGCATGAACTTGTTGGCCTGGTGAAACACGAACAGGTCGATGTCGTCCCGCGTCAACTCGGCCCGGGCAAGCAGTTCGCGAACCAGCGGGGGAACCCGGTCGACGCTGAAGGAAAATACGCCCGGGCCGTGCATGTAAAGCTGGTTCTTCGACCGCGTTCCACCCTTGCTGTCCGTGTGTTCAACAGCGGTTTCGGCCGTGGGCGGCATCCGCATCGCCCCGGCCGGCACCATCAGCAGATCCCCGCCTCCCCCGTCCGTTCCGAACACGAATGGACCGAGAAAGGGCCCTTCTCCCGCCCCCTCGTCAACAGCCTCGACCAGCGTGGCCGCCGCCCCGTCGCCGAAAAGAGGACGCGACACGCGATCCTTGCGGTTGATGAACTTGCTGTACGTGCATCCGGTCAGAAGCAGGATCTTGCTCGCCTGCCCCGTTTCGATCAACCCCCGCGACAACGACAGCCCGTAGATGAACCCGGAGCATCCCAGGTTGAAATCAAAAGCGCCGCAAGATTCCGACAGGCCGAGCCGATGCTGAAGCAGACAAGCCGACGTGGGCAGGAAATGATCCGGCTCCTGGGTGCAGAAAATGACGAAGTCAACCGCCTCGCGCAGTGCGGGATCCCGTTTAAAGAGCTTCTCCGCCGCTTGAAAGGCCAAGTCGGAGGACGTCTCGTCGGGCCGCGCAATCCGCCGCGTTCTCACACCAAGCTTCTGCTCGATGGCCTCCGGCGTCCAGCCGCTATAGATGTCGGCGAGTTCGTCATTGGCGAGCACCTGCTCTGGGAGGTGGAATTCTATCGCCGAGATCTTCGCGTACGGCACTTCACAAACTCCATCAGCGCACCGTTCCTGTTTCAAACTACACAAGATACCGCAGATCCGAGCGTTCTGGCAACCCCGTGCCGCTCTCACACGCCGCCGCGAGGGCTTTCCGTTGGCGTCCACGAACGTCACATGATAGAATTGAGCTGAAAGATCATGTAATCGTGGGACCCCCACGAAAAGGCGGAAAGGGCGGCTCCGATCGGGGCTTGGGAGATGCTGTCACGTGACCCGATACCTCGTAACCGGATGCGCCGGCTTTATCGCCTCAAAAGTGACGGAGTTCCTGTTGGAGGCAGGGCACAAGGTCGTCGGAATCGATAATCTCAACGAGGCCTACGACCCGCGGCTCAAACGGTGGCGTTTGGCCCGGTTGGAAGGGAACCCCAACTTCGCTTTCCATCCGGCGGATATCGCCCACATGCCGCAAATCGAACAACGGTTCGCTGCCGATGCGGCATCCGGCCGGGACGAATCGCCGCCATACGCCGCCGTCATCAACCTCGCGGCCCGGGCCGGAGTGCGGCCCAGCGTCAACGATCCCTGGATCTACCAGCAGACAAACGCCGTCGGAACCCTCAATCTGCTTGACCAGTGCCGTCGCCACGGGGTCGAAAAGTTCGTTCTGGCCTCGTCTTCAAGCCTCTACGGCGCCCACAACCCCGTGCCCTTCGTGGAAGACGCCAATACGAACCGCCCCTTCTCCCCCTACGCCGCCTCGAAACTGGCGGCCGAGGCCCTGGCTCACAGCTACCACCACCTCCACGGCCTGGACGTGACCGTCTTCCGCTATTTCACCGTCTACGGCCCGGCGGGAAGACCGGACATGAGCGTCTTCCGCTTCATCCGCTGGATTTCCGAAGGCGAACCGATCACCGTCTTCGGCGACGGAAGCCAACAGCGCGACTTCACGTATGTGGACGACATCGCCCGCGGCACGATTGCCGGGCTGAAACCGCTCGGCTACGAAGTGATCAATCTGGGCGGCGACCGCCCCGTTCCGCTCCGGCGGATCATCGATCAAATCGGCGAGCTCACGGGCTGCAAGCCGGTCATCGACTACCGCGACGCCCATCCGGCCGACGTGCCGGCAACCTGGGCAAACGTCGACAAGGCCCGCAGCCTGCTCGCTTGGAAGGCCGAAGTGGCCGTGGAGGAAGGGCTCCGGCGCTGCGTCGCCTGGTACCGCGAGAATCTGGAACTCGCCCGAAGCATCGACCTCGGGCCTCGGTAACGTTCACCGCGTCCTGCGAATCTTGAGGGCCGCGTCCGTCTTCAAACCGGGAAGCTCTAACCCCAACTGCCCGTCCCGAGTCTCGATCCGCTGGCTCCGAAGCGGACTTCCCTTCCACGTCTCCCACCACTCCACTTCATAAACACCGTCCGGAAGTCCGACCGCCAAGCGGAAACCGTCGACAGGCGTGACGGCCTTTCGAGCGTGGTTGTACCACGTGCTCTCCCGATTCTGAATCCAGAGGATCGACACCGGATCGCTCCTCATCCCGCAAACGAGCACGTTCGGCCGGTCCAACATCTGGCAGCCGGTAAATCGGTAGCTGGCGACCGTCACCCAGTCGCGCCCCAGATTCTCCACGCGAATCCGGTGCTCGCCCGCGGGCACATCCACCGCAACATCCTCGTCATAAGTCGTCTCCCAAAGCTTCCACTGGGCACGATAAACGCTCTCCTTCCCCAGTCCTTCACCGCAAGGTAGTTCACGTTCCACCTTCAGTTCGTCGTCGATCCAGACCTTCAGCAGTCCGCCGCCCGACACCCGGCCCACCCGAACCACGAACTGACCCGGTTTCGGATAGCTGACCAAGAACGTGGGCGGGTTTTTGATGTCCCGATGGGACTGGCCGTGCAGGAGTTGCTGAGGCTGGCGGTCTTCCTCGACCGTCCCGTCGGCACGAATCACGAACTCCCCGTGCTCCGCCTTTCCCCAGCGGCTCAGGTTCAACACGGTCACGTCGCGCGTGTCGGGAGGCCGGTTGGCGTCCAAGTACTCGGGCGGCGCCGTCTCCAGCATCGTCCACCGCGCCGTGCCCAGCGGCAGGTCGTCGCTGAAGTTCGCCAGGGCCGTGAAGTGGAAATAGAGGTCCAACTTGTCAATGTACCTCTCGTGCCACCAGGGCATCGGGCCGCCGGCGGCGAAACTCGTCATCCCGGCCCACATCGAGTTGTGCAAGGCCCAGCCTTCGGGATCCTTGTCGGCCGTCGTCGAATGGCTGCGGATGCCGAATTCGCCAAAAATGTGCGGCTTAGCAAAACGCTCCCACTGGTGCAGACAGTAACCCCGAACGTCCTCGGCCGTGTTACCGTCGTGGTTTGTGTAGCAGTGGGTCTGCACAATATCGATGTTGTCCAGTTCCCAGTATTGCTCCGGCCCGGTCTTGCTCCAGAAACTCGTCGTGATCAGGTGGCGGAAGGGGTCGATCGAGCGAAGATAATCGGCCATCTCCCGGTGCCAGGGGAACTTGACCTCGTCGGGAGAGTCCGCCCAACCCTCCATCTCGTTGCCAAATTCCCAGCAGAGCACGTTCGGGCTGTAACCCCAACGGGCCACCGTGTAACGCAGCCGATTTCGGTAGTAGCGTCGGGCCTCCTCGCCGGTGAACCAGTCGCGGGGTGTCTTGCAGGGGCCGCCGTTCTTCGCGTTGAAGGGATTCCGCTCCCAGCCCGACTGGCGAAAGTCCTGGTGCGTGTCCATGCACATCATGTAATACAGCCCCAGTTCGGCCGCCAGATCGAGCGACATGTCGATCCTCGTGGCCACGTCCTGGCGATACCAGCCCAGCCGGTCGGTCCATTCGATCCCAAAGCCGCTCGAACTCATCCACCAGCGGTTGAAGTTCTCCTTCGCCGCGGCGAACTTGCGCATCGCCTCGTCACCAAGCTGCCCTGTCGTGTGGTAGATGGGCAGATTGTGGCCGATCGCAAAAAAGCCCTCGCCGTTGTCGAAGGCCAGATAGTGCGGATCGATTCTGCTCGTGCGCAGGAAGCCGGGCCGTTTTCCCGCCATGCACTCAAACTCGCCCTCTCCGCCCCCAATCTGTCCGCTCCGGTCCCGAAGCACCAGTTGCCAGCGATACTTCCCCATCTCCCGCGGCGCAAAACGCACCCGCCAGCCGTTCTCGGCCAGGGGAACCATCACCTCGGCCCCGTCGCGGATCTCGCGGCGATGTTCGACCGCAAAAAAACCCGGCACGGTGACCTTCCGGCCGGAAGGGGCCGTGAAGAGGGCGTCCAGACGCACGTCGTCCGGATCAAAGGGATTGTCGTAAGTTGCCCCCAACGCGACCTTCAGCTCCAGCCGTTCGTACTGCGGTACCCGTGCCGCAGAAGCCTCCACGCCCTGGATCGCCAGCGGGGCTCGGGACGGCTCGATGTCGCCGGGGAAATGGTCCGGCATGTCGGCGAACGAGATGTCGTATTCCGCCACAACCGTCTCACCTACTTCAAAATCGCCCGGCACGAGTTGCACGCGGAAGGTGTGGCTTCCCGTCCCCCCCTCCTTCTCGGCAGATCGGTAGCCCGGCAGGCCCAGACAGAGGCTCCGTCCTTCATCCAGTTCCAACAGCACGCGGTCGGCTGCCGCCGAGGGCGTGCCCGCCAGTGTTCCGTGGGCCGAGGGTGCAAACCACACCCGTTGCGACGGCTCCAGCGCATCACGGCTTCCCGACACGTGCAGGAGCACCCCTCGCGTGAGTTTGAGCGCGGCACTCTTCTGCAATTCGCACCGCACGTGCACTCCGCCGCTACCCGCCTTGATACGGTAGGCATAGCGGACTGGCGGCGAATTCTCGCGAGCGGAAAAAGTGCCTTCCATCGTCAGACTGCCGTCCGGTTGCCTGGCCGGCTGGCTGGTGATCTCGCCTCCCGGCAACGTCTCGTAGACCCAATGATCGTGCCAGAGGAACATTTGCCAGCGGAACTCGCCCTTCCCGTCGATCCCGGCCGCCCACTTGCCGCGATCGAAGTAAACGTACTCGTGGCCATGACGCCAGCGGAAGCCGCTTTCGGTGCCTTCCAACACCTGGCCCGCGGCCGGAAGGGGCAGGATTGCGAAAATCAGGACGAAAAAGAAAGGACGCATGGTTTGCCTCTGTGGTAAATCGAATGGGACGGCATCGTCTCCTTTTAGCACAGCCGCCTGCGCGGAGCCAGCATTGCAGCCGCCATTTGGCACGATTCTTGCCCCCTTGGAAGCGTGAGTCCATCTCCACAAGCCCGGGTTCTCACGTCCCGTCAACAGAAAACGCTTGAGCGGCACGAGATCGAGGCTGCAGAACCCGGGCTTTGAGCGTGATTGCTACTGTCCAGAAGCCCGGGTTCTTATGCTACGTCAACGGAGAACGTTCGACTCGCCTGAGATTGAAGATCCAGAACCCGGGCTTTCCTATGGCTCAAACCGCGCAATCTGGCGTCTGAATCACCCTGCGTCCCGCGCAACTCTTGCGCACCGCCGCAATGACAGCCAAGCCGAACTATGCCATAATCAGCACAAGCGATCCTGCCGGGACATAAAACATGCCGCTGCGTCAAACCACCATCCGATGGAGCCTCGGGCTCGCACTGCTGCTCCTGTGGGTAACCTTCGCGGCGTGGCAATGGCATGAACTGGGCCACGAGCGGCTCCAGGCGGAAGACTCCCTCGATCGCCAGTGCAAGACGGCCCACCACCTCCTCGTCGCCAGCATCGTGTCCCACCGCCGAATGGGCCCGTCCTTCGATGCCATGGCCGAGGCCTCGCTGGAGGAGATCGTTAAGTCCAAGGAGATCCTCGCGGTTGCCGTCACGGACCGCAACCAGGGTGAAGTCGACGGCCTGCCCCTCCTTGCCGCGGGCGACACGTCCATGCTCGACCCGCGGCGTCCGGCGGGCCCATCGCACTACCGCTGGATCGGCACCTTCTCAATCGCCCCGGGCTTCGGCGCTCGCCCAGGTGGAGGGGGAGGAGGCCCGGGCGGTGGCGGAGGAGGACCAGGCGGCGGGTACGGGGGAGGCTTTGGCAGAGGGCGAGGACGCGGCCCGATCGAAGCCGAGGCGGAGTCGGGACGTTTCCAGCCCGGCCACACCTACACAACCACCTTCGTCCTCGATCGTTCTGACGTGGACCGCCAGCTTCGCCGCGCCGGCTGGCTACGAGTCTGGCTCGTCGGAACGGCCGCGGTGATCCTCCTGCTGGTGGCCATCGCCTGGCTCGTATCCGTTCGCCTCGTCGAAGCACGGGGACGGGAACGCATTCTTCAATCGGAGGCCGACCATCTGCGCGAGATGGGGCAGGCTGCCGCGGGCCTGGCCCACGAAACACGAAATCCGCTCGGCCTGGTTCGCGGCTGGACCCAGCGACTCGCCCAGTCCGCCACCAGTTCGCCCGACGTCCAAGGACAGGCCCAGGCGGTCATGGAAGAATGCGATCGTGTGACCGCCCGCATCAATCAGTTCCTCTCCTTCGCCCGGCCTTGCGCCCCAAAATGCCAGGAGGTGGACCTGCGGGACCTGGTCGCCGAACTCGGCGTCATCCTCGAACCGGACCTCGAAACGAAGCGGCTTCGGATCGAGCCGCATGGAACCGAGCAGCCCCTGGTTGTCTCGGTCGATCGGGAGATGTTCCGCCAGGCCCTGTTCAACCTGGTGAGCAACGCCATCGCGTTTTCGCCCGACGAGGGGGTGATTGAAATCACCACCAGCCGCGGTCACGATGGAAAGGCCCGAGTTGAAGTTGCCGATCGAGGACCGGGGGTCGCGTCCGCCGACGTGGACTCCCTCTTCACTCCCTATTACACCACGCGAAGCGGCGGCACCGGCTTGGGGCTGGCGATCGTCCGGCGGATCGCCCGAGCCCACGGCTGGCGCACCGGCTTCCGCCCTCGCCCCGACGGCGGCAGCATCTTCTGGCTGGCGGAGACGCATGACTGAGAAACCACACGTTCTGATCGTCGACGACGAGGCCGCCCAACGAAAGCTCCTCGAAGACTTCCTGGCGCCCCTGGGGTTCGAAGTCGCCTCCGTCGGAAGCGCCGAAGAGGCTCTTGAGCGGATCGGCGCCGGCAACGTCCAGATGGTCCTCCTCGACGTCCGCTTGCCGGGCATGTCGGGCCTCGACGCCCTGCCCGAGATCCGCGCGATCGCTCCCAGTCTTCCCGTCCTGCTGATCACCGCCTACGGCGATCTCCGCCAGGCCGTGGCAGCCGTCAAGGGCGGCGCCGTCGACTACCTCGTCAAGCCGGTCGATTTGAATGAACTGGAAGCCGTTCTTGTCGACACCCTGGGCAAGACTTCCGAAGGCAAGACGGCCAAGCGTCCGCTGCCGCCCCTGCCGCCGGGCGTGGTCTTCGAAAGCGCCGCCATGCAGCACGTGGCCGAAACGGTGGCCGTGGTGGCCGACTCGACGGTGCCCGTCCTCATCATGGGCGAAAGCGGGACCGGCAAGGAGGTCGTGGCCCAGCTCGTCCATCGCTGGAGCGGCCGGGCCGAGGGCCCCATCGTGGCCGCCAATTGCGCCGGCCTGCCCGAAACGCTCATCGAAAGCGAACTGTTCGGCCACACCAAGGGCGCCTTCACCGGGGCGGGCGAGGCTCGCCAGGGACTGTTCCGCGCCGCCCACGGGGGAACGCTGTTCCTCGACGAGATCGGCGAACTGCCCCTTCACCTCCAGCCCAAGCTGCTTCGGGCGATTGAGACCGGCCAGATCACGCCCGTGGGCAGCGAGACGCCCGTTTCCGTCGATACGCGGCTCGTAGCGGCCACGAATCGCGACCTGAGCGAGGCCGTCACCGCGGGCCAGTTCCGCGACGACCTTTACTACCGCATCAACGTGGTCGAACTCGTCGTCCCGCCCCTGGGCCAGCGACGAGAAGACGTCCTTCCCCTCGCCAAACGTTTTGGCAGCGAGTTCGCCGGCGCGCCGATCCGCTTCTCGCCGCAGGCCGTCAATTGCCTCCTTGCTCACGCCTGGCCGGGCAACGTCCGCGAACTCCGCAACGCGATCCAGCGTGCCTGCCTCCTCTCCCGAGGCGACGTGATCATGCCCGAGCACCTCCCGCCCCGCCTCGCCGGCCTGGCCGACCAGGCGGCCGGCGATTCCGACCAGGGTCGCCTCAGCCAGGTGGAACGAGCCACCATCCTCGCCACCCTCAGCGAGTGCCAGGGCAACCGCACCCACGCCGCCAAAAAACTCGGCATCAGCCGCCGCGCCCTGATCTACAAACTCCGGGCAATTGAAGAAGAAGGTACGTAGGATGGGCACCGCCCACCGATTCGCACTTCCGGGCGCTGCAACCAGCCGAGACCTTTGTTAATCCGGGGACACAATACGCGTTTTAATCCGGGGACACAATACGCGTTTTATCACTTCCTTGCACGACCGGGCGATTGTGGTCAAGGCCTCGGTTCATGGGCACGTCCCATGTCCGGTGACCCCGCCTTCATTCTCCTGACGCCAAAGCTTGACGCTCGCGCGTTCGGCTTGCAGATAGATCTTGTCATGTTTCTCGGTAACCAACCGATCAACGACCGCGGCCGGAGTCAGGTATCGGTCGTGGTAGTCCAGAACGTTGGCCTTCATGGTCAAAATCTGTTCACGAGATAGGGCGAACAACGCATCGGTCGCGTCTTCCAACTGCTCAGCACACTCGAACACGTACGCGTTGACCATGTGCTCAAGCTTTGGACGGAACAAGGCCGCGTAGGATGCTTCGATAAACGGAATCGAGCCGACGGACATGGCCTCGGTCACATTGTGAGCGAATGGCATGTAGATGCCCGGGGCCGCGAAGACGAACGCGAAACGACTGAGCATCCTTCTTAAGTGCTTCATCGGGATCATGCCCACGGACGGGTCGACGAGCAGTATTCGCTTGTCTTCTTTCCCCTCGACAAACCGATAAACGGACGGCAAATCCGCCGTTGGGAAGTAGAATCGACTCCTCCGGACGAGATTCAGCAAATCGAGCCTTGAAGTGATCTTGAAAACTCCCTCTTTCCCAAGTTCGCCATAGTAGCGAGGATCGAAGTTCCCGCTCATGAAGATGGAGTGTTTTCGCGTGCCCTCGCCCTCACCTCCCCAGTCTTCGTTCCAGTAGCCATGGTAATACATCCACGGGTGCTGCGATATCGGGACATGGTAACACTCCGCGTCCGATCGCGGAGACAGCAAGTCGCGAAAATAGTTCGGATCGAGTGGCGGCAAGACGATTGTGGAGCTGGTAGCGAGCGGGGGATCGCAGAAGCGGACAAGTGACTGGCGCAGCATGGGCGAACTGTACTTGTGCGCACCAAGTTGCGCTATGAGACGATCGCTCCTGGGAAAGCAGACTTCAAAGCCCTGTAGATGGAAGAACTTGACAAAGCAGTAAAGATACCGGCCAAACATGTTCCTCTCGATTTGAAGATACACCGCCCTTTCAGACGTTCCTGGTTCCGGATGTTTTGGCTTGCCGTTCAAGTGGAATCTCGACAGTCGATTTTGGGTGAGGCTTCGTGGTAATTCAGGAACACGTTGCGAGTCTTGTTGCTTCCTTGGACGACCAGGCGATTGTGGTCAAGGCCTCAGGTCATGGGCGCGTCCGATGTCCGGAGTTGACCCCTTATTCTTATTCTGCTTGATTTCTACATCAAGGGCAAAGCCCGTGTCAGCGGCCTTCGCAAGAAATGCCAGAACGCGATCGGTGGGCGCAAAGCGAAACGCCACGTCGATTCTCAACGGCCTGCCTTCGCCGACTACTGTTTCGCGACCCGGTCCAGAAGCCATGCTCGGCCCCTGGCAGAACACCCTACTCACGTCAAGAAATATGGACGGAGCCCCCAGAAACGGTGTCCCCGGAAATCCCGCCTCCCGGGCTTCCTCAGGAGTTGCCCCCCCTTAACCGTCAGCACCAATTCTGGCTTGGCGTTTCTGCAGACCGGCTGTAGAATTCCGGGCATGAACCCGTCGAAACCCACAAAATACCTGGTCGCAGCATTGGTCGTCTTTGGCGCAGCGATGCTCCTTCAGGCGGCCTGGCTCCGCCATACCAAGAGCGTCACCTATGACGAAACCTTCTTTCTGAGCTGCAGCCTGCAGACGCTTCACGACGGGGAGCTCGACAAGAGACTCTGCTCGCTGGGCGTCGCGCCGCTGCCGATTCTGCTGCAGTATCTGCCTCCGCTGAGCCTGTCGGGTGGAGAAGATCGCCCGGACACCTGGGACGGCCAGCCGAACGACTCCCGACTCATCAGCGGCCCGCGACTCGTCAGCTCGATTGTCGTGGGTCTGCCGCTGATGCTCCTGGTCGCCTGCTGGCTCTACCAGCGGCAAGGCGCGACCGCTGCCGCCCTTGGGGCCGGCCTGGTTGCTTTCTCGCCGAGCATCCTGGCGCACTCTTCGCTGGCCACCACCGATGCCTGCTTCGCCCTGTTCGGCATGCTTGGCCTGGCGGCAATCGCCTGGTACTTCCAGCAGCCTTCGCGCCGGCGCCTCGTCGTCATGTCGCTGGCGATCGGGGCCGCCCTGGCGGCCAAGTATTCAGGGGTCTTCCTGTTGCCCGTGGTGGCCTTCATGTACCTGCCGCGAATGGCGGCGCTGGCGGGCGACGAGAACCGTTCGGCGTGGAACCAGAGAGTTCGCTTCGTCCTGTCGCGGGGCGCGGCCTTGGCCCTGTTGATCGGTCTTTTCTGCTGGGGGCTGCACCTGTTCAGCTTTTCCGGCCCGCTGAAGAACCTCCCTTTTGAAGAAACGCCCGACCATTCTCCGTGGGTCCAGATTCTCGGACGCGGGCCGCTGGGCGAGACGATCATGCGCATGGCTCACGAGAATGTGTGGTGCCCTGCGCCCGTCAAGGGAGTGATGCTCCAATGGCTCCACAACCGCTCGGGCCATTGCGCGTATCTTGCCGGCCAATACTCCGATTTCGGCTGGTGGTATTACTTTCCCTGCGCATTCTTCATGAAGAGCACCCCCGTTGAATTGCTATTGGCGCTGGGGCTGGTGCTGCTGGGGGCCTCGGGCCTTCGTGGACCGCTGCGTGCCTGGAAGTCGCTGGACGTGGGGCTCCAGGTTCTGATCGTCGCCATCCTGGTCTTCACCGGCCTGGTGATGACGGCCCATATCAATATCGGCCACCGCTACATCGTGATCCTCTACCCGATGTTGATGATTGTCGGCGTCGATCGACTTTGGACGCTCCTCGGCAAACGCCCCAAGGCGCTTGCGTGTTGCGCCGGGGCGCTCCTGGCCGGGCAGGCCGCCAGTTGCCTGTTCGCAGGCCCGCACTACCTGGCTTACTTCAATGCGTTCGTCGGCGGTCCCCAGCGTGGCTGGCACTATCTGGCCGATTCGAATGTCGACTGGGGCCAGGACTTGCCGGCTTTGCGCGAGGAGTTGGAACGCCTGGGGTGCCGGCGAGCCGCCGTCCAGTACTTCGGAACGACCGCGTTAGAAGGCTACGGCGTCGAGGCGGATCCTCTCCCTGATTTGCCGCATCCGATGGAGGAGTACGATGTCGTTGCCATCTCGGTGACGTCGCTCCGGGGACTCTACTTCGAGGGCGAAGATCCGTTCCGCGAATTCCGCCAACTGACTCCCCTGGCCCGTGCCGGCTATTCCATCTTTCTCTACGATCTGACCCGCCCCGAAGTGCAACAGGCAATGGAGCAATCGACCGAGCGGCTTCGCGCAGTCAGCGCCGAGGCCGACTCCGGGAAGTCGGAATGATCGAGTGGCTTGCCGGGCCTTTTCGCCTCATCCCAGGAGAAATCCAACCTCACCCCTGATCCAGCGCGTCCTCCAGACTTTCGGCCACAGTACGGAGGGCCTTGATCCGCGCGTAGAGCTTGCAGTTCGCTTCCAGGATCGTCCACGGCGCGTAGGTCGTGCTCGTCCGCTGCAGCATTTCGACCACCGAGACGCGATACTGCTCGTACTTTTCCCGGTTTCGCCAGTCCTCGTCGGTGATCTTCCACTGCTTCTCGGGCGTGTCTTGCCGGGCCTCGAAGCGGCGGAGCTGCTCCTCCTGGTCGATGTGCAGCCAGAACTTGATGACGGCCGTGCCGTAGTCGGCAAGCTGCCGCTCGAACTCGTTGATCTCGCGGTAGGCCCGGCGCCACTCCTCCTCCTGGCAGAAGCCTTCGATCCGTTCGACCATGACCCGTCCGTACCACGAGCGGTCGAAGATGGTGATGTGACCCGCCTTGGGCACCTTGTTCCAGAATCGCCAGAGATAATGGTGGCTCTTCTCCAGGGCCGTCGGGGCCGCGATGGGAACCACCTCGTAGCCGCGCGGGTCCAGCCCCCGCGTGAGCCGGCGGATGTTCCCCCCCTTGCCGGCCGCATCCCAGCCTTCGTACACAATCACCGCAGGGATTCGGGCCACGTAGATCTCGTGCTCGAGCTGGAAGATCCGCTTCTGAAGCTTCTTCAGTTGCTTCCCGTATTCCTCCCGCTCCAGGGAAAGGCTCGTGTCGACACGATCCAGGATCGTGTGCTCCCGCGTGGGCGATACCTCGGGCTTCGCCATCGGCTGAGGCTTGACCTTGGGGGCGGCCTTGCGCCGCTGCAACTCCTGCTCGATCGCCTCGATCACCGTCTCAAACACTTTCACTCGGGCGAAGCGGGCGTCGGTCGCCTCCACCACCGTCCAGGGCGAATGGGCCGCACTCGTCCGCTGGAGCATCTCTTCAACAGCCTCGATCCACTTGTCGTATTTCTTGTGATGCCGCCATTCCTGCTTGCCCACCTTCCAGGCAAGAACCGGATCCTTGGAAATCTTCTTGAACCGCTTCTTCTGCTCGTCCTCGTCGATATGGAGCCAGAACTTGACGATGACCCGCCCGGCGTCCACCAACTGGCGTTCAAATTGCAGGATGTCTTCGTAGGCCTGCTCGCCCTGGCGTCGGGAGATCTTGTCCTCGATCCGCTCGACCAGAACCCGCCCGTACCAGGAGCGGTCGAAAATGGCCACCTTTCCATCGGCCGGAACGACCGACCGGAATCGCCACATCCACGGATAGTAGCGCTCCACGTCGTTGGGCGCGCTGATCGGATGAACGGTGAAACCGCGTGGGTCGAGTGCCTGGCTCACACGGTTGATCAAGCTCCCCTTCCCGGCCGCATCCAGACCCTCGAAAACGACGATGACCGGAACGCCGGCCTCCAGGGCCGCTCGTTGGCACGCCCCCAGACGGGCCTCCAATTCCGGAAAGGTCTCTTTGTAAGTGTCTTTCGGAAGTCGCTTGGTCAGATCAACCAGTTCCAACATCGCTCGTGTTCTCCCCTTGCGTCTCGTTCTTGTCGACCGCTCCGGCTTGGAAAACATACAACACGGTCAGGCGTCCCACGAAGGTCGCGCCCTCAGAAACCTCACCAGCCCTTCAATCGTCTCCTCGGAAGCATATCGGAGCGCGTCGGCAGTGCAACCCACCTGATCGGGTGTGGTCAGGATCGGTTTGCCTGCCAGATTCCGATGTGAATGCGCGTGCAGATGACCGGAAATTGACAGGAACAGGAGGCAACGAAGATAACAGAGGTGGTTTTCTCCGTTTCCTCCGTCCTCTCAATTTCAAGAAGACCGGACTGCATCCGGTGTTCTCGTAAGCCTCAGGAATCACTCATGGTAGAATCAGCGTGTCGACTGAAATCCACAAGGACAAAGGGCCTGGACTGCTCGAATCGATCTATGAAAGAGAACGATATACCAATTGGAGCCTTGGGGCGGGATTTCCTCGCATGCTGGCAAACATTGGCTCGCAGACTTGACCTGCTTTGAGAGCAGACGGAGAAAACAGAGCCTTTCTACTCTGTTTACTCCGTTAACTCCTGTTCACCGCAGTTCCTCCGTAACCCGAAATGCCAAAGTTATTTCCAAGTCATTCCCAAGCTGACACCCGCAGCCTCGCAATTCACTGGAGTCGATTGGAGAACCTCATGAGAAGACGCGTCTTTCTGCTCCTCGTCGCCATTTCCGCCTTGTTCCTGGGCGCCACCCCGTTCACCACCGCCAGCGAGCCCACGTGGCAGGCCGGCTTTGCCAAGGCACGGATCACGCCGGAGCCGGGCCTGTGGATGGCCGGCTATGCCGCCCGCGACCATGCCGCCGACGGCACGCTCCATGACCTGTGGATCAAAGCCCTCGCCCTGGAAGACTCCAAGGGCCGCCAGGCCGTCCTCGTTTCGATGGACTTACTGGGAATGCCCCAGTCGATGTATGCGAATATCTGCAAGCGGGTCGAAAAACAGAGCGGGCTTGCCCAGGCCGCCCTCATGCTCTGCGCCTCCCACACACACAGCGGACCCGTGCTCCGCGGCGCCCTGCTGGACATCTACCCTCTGGACGACGAGCAGATCGCCCAAATCGAGAAGTACTCCGCCGAGTTGGAAACCACGGTCGTCGAGACGGTCGCTCGAGCCCTGGCCGATTTGCAGCCCGCCCAATTGGCCGTCAGCACGTCCGAAGCCACCTTCGGCGCCAACCGCCGAGCCCTCCGCACCGGGGCAACGGGCGACGCCGCCCCCACCGATCCGGCCGTTCCCGTCCTCTCGGTCCGCTCGGACCAAGGCAAGCTGCGGGCGATCGTGTTCGGCTACGCCTGCCACAACACGACCCTCGACATCTACCGCTGGAACGGAGACTACGCCGGCTTTGCCCAATTGGACCTCCAGTCGCAGCATCCTGGCGCGGAGGCCATGTTCGTGGCCGGCTGCGGCGCCGACCAGAATCCCCACCCCAGGCGAACCATCGAACTTTGCGAGCAACACGGCCTCGCCCTGGCCAACGCCGTCTCGAAGGCCCTGGCCGCTACCATGGAACCGGTTGCCCCCGAATTGAGAACCGCGATGAAAACGATCGACTTGCCTTATGGCGAACAACCGGGCGTCGAGCAACTGAAGAAGACGGCCGAAGGGTCGAACTACGCCGCCCGCTGGGCGCAACGCCTCCTGGCAGAGATCGAGGCGGGCAAGCCCTTTGCCAAGTCGTATCCCGCCTATCCCGTGCAGGTGTGGCAGCTCGGCCAGTTCCGCCTGGTGGCCCTGGGCGGCGAGGTCGTGGTCGACTACGCGTTCAACTTGCGCAATCGCCTCGGCGAAAACACCTGGGTCGCCGCCTACACGAACGACGTGATGGCCTACATCCCGTCCGCCCGCGTCCGCGCCGAGGGGGGCTATGAAGCCGGAGCGTTCAACGTCTACGGCCTGCCCGCGGTGAGTTGGGCCCCCGACATCCAGGATCGAATCGTCAACACCGTCGAAGCGCTGGCCGCACAACTCGAGAACGAATAATCAGCCGGGCCCCTTCCGATCAGCCGGGCTTTTCGGACTTGCCACCGCAAGCGGCGCTGCCTTGCCAAGCCGGCCAGCTACAACGCAGCCCGGCTTTTAGGATCGCCAGCAGCCTATCGCAGTCGATCAGCCGGGCTTTTTGCAGTTGCCATCCCAAGCAACGTCACCCCGCCAAGCCGGTCTGCCACAACGCAGCCCGGCTTTTGGAATCGCCAGCGGCCTATCGCAGTCGATCAGCCGAACCGCCGACCGCTACTGGTGCCACTCGAGTCCCACTGATTTCTCCAGGCTTTTCATCCACTGCCGGTAGGCCTCCCGGCGTTCCGCGTTGGCCACGAGGTTCAATTCCCGCGGATCGGCAAACGAAAGGAACTGGTGCCGGAGCACGTCGTCTGCGGGCGATTTCTCCACCATGCGAAGAACGTACACAACCGTCTTGGGCTGATTCCAGGCGATTCCAATCCCGCCCGGCGCCAGGTTCATGGCAGCCCGCATGAAATCACTGCCTACATACGGAACCGTTTCCGGCTCGGGAGCTTCTTCCCCTTCCTTCGGTTCCGGGACCGCCAGCTTGACGCTGCCCAACCACAGGCCGGACCGCCCATAGTTCACCGCCATCGCCACGCTCATCGGATCGAACCAACTGAAAGGCTGCGTCTTCTCAACCTGCAGATTCTCCTGGCCGGCCAGAGCCTCCGCCAGCGGGAGCGGATCCTTGGACGCCTCTTCCTTGGAACGAGCTTCGCCCGCAAGCCGTTCCGCCTCGGCCTGGGCCGCGCCCCGAGCCTCGATCATCTTCCACGCGTTGACCACCATCGGGCGAATCCCCTCGTCCTTCAACTCGGGAACCCGCTGCGGTTCCTGCTTGGTTTTCCAGAACAGATAGTGGTTGCCCTCATAATCCTGAGACCGTGCCGGGCGAAGTTCCGCCATCGAGTCGAACGCGTAGGTGATGAATGGGGTCGGCCGGCCACCTGACATGACTTGCGACGAAGCAATATCCAGGTCAAGCCCCTCGACCTCGGCCTCCGAGAAGAGCTCGGTCTTCTTCGCCTCAATGCCCGCTTCCTCGGCAAGCTTGGCAAAACCGAGGTCGGCGGGTTTCTCGACCGACGAATTGCCTTCCTCGTCCTTCTCGCGAATGTAGCGGATGTAGGCGTCGTGATACAGCGTCATCTGGTTTTCCAGGGGACGGAAGATCCGATCGATCTTCTCCTGCGCCAGAATACCCTGGATCTGCGACTTGACCTCCTCGAACGTGTAGTATTCCGAAGGCGGCTCGAACTTGGGCATGTCGATGTCCAACGCGCTGGGCCCATCGGCCTTCCCCTCCTCAGCAGGCGCCGCCGGCTCGTCAGCCTTCGCTTCTGCCGGCTTCTCCTCTTTCTTCTCCTCGTCGGCCTTCGGCTCCTCGGCGGGTTTTTCCTGCTCGGCGTCAGCCTTTGCCGGCTCCTCGTCCTTGGCCTCTGGCTCCGACTTCTCCTCCTCGGCCTGATACGCCGTCAATTGGAAAAGCGAGCGAGTCCCAACACGACTGCCGTCCGCCGGCTTGGGAGCGTCTTCCGCCTTCGGTTCTTCCGCCTTCGGTTCTTCCGCCTTCGGTTCTTCCGCTTTCGGTTCTTCCGCCTTCGGTTCTTCCGCCTTCGGTTCTTCCGCTTTCGGTTCTTCCGCTTTCGGTTCTTCCGCTTTCGGTTCTTCCGCTTTCGGTTCTTCCGCTTTCGGTTCTTCCGCTTTCGGTTCTTCCGCTTTCGGTTCTTCCGCCTTCGGTTCTTCCGCCTTCGGTTCTTCCGCCTTCGGTTCTTCCGCCTTCGGTTCTTCCGCTTTCGGTTCTTCGGCCTTCGGTTCTTCGGCCTTCGGTTCTTCGGCCTTCGGTTCTTCGGCGGGCGTCATATCAAGTTGCGGCTCCAGTCCCGGCAGGCTTCCCTTCAACTCGGGAGCCGGTTCGGATGGAGCAACTTCGGGCAATGTTTCCCGTTTGAAATCTTCCTTGTGCTCTTCGTAGTATTTCTCCAACTCGCCTTCGGCGAAGAGATGATCGTAGTCGACCTTGAAGTACTCCACGGCAATCCGCTGCGGTATTTCGAAACCGGGTTCGGGTGACCCGGGAACGTTTTCCTTCTCCTTGTACCGATCAAAGAACTCCTGCAGGACGGAGTCTTTCGGATCCGCCACCGAGGCGACGAAACGCTCGACGGGAACCTCGGCCAGCTCGACCGTCATTTCCCGGTGGACCCGCTGATAGTAGTCCCATCGCTCCCCAGGCGTCATCGGAATCAGACCGGTGAAAACGAGATTCCGGACCCGCATGGCCGTCAGCTCATAGGCGAGCAGGCGGAACATCTCAGTTTCCGGCAAGTCCCCAAGGACTCCCTTGTCTTGGCCGCCCGTCCCGATCAGGTCGGTCGTACTGACAACGCCCTGGGTAAGCTGTTTGAGAAAGGCATTGACGGCCGCGTCGTCGATGACAACCCCCAGATCCTCGGCGTGGTTGACGAGGAGCCAGGTTTCCACGACGCTTTCCCGGTCGGGGGTCAGTTGTTCCGCCAGAATCGACGCTTCCGTCCGCATCTGCTGGGTCGGCTGGCTCCGACGAAGTTGCAAGTCCAGCCGGTTGAGGAACCCGCGTACCGCCTGGCGATCCCGCTGCAAAGCCGAGACATCGGCCGCGTTCAAATTCCCGTACTTCTTCGTGGTAACCACGTTCTTGCGAGCGGCGGCCTGCCCTCCCCGCCCGACCATCTGGACCACCGTGGGCAGAACAACGAAGCCACCCATGGCCACGATCGTCAACCCTGCAAGCCACATCTTTTGGTTTTTTCGGAAGATCTTAAACGGACTGGCCATTCAATAACCCTTCTTTAGCGGGGCACGCTCGGGGCGTACTCGGCTTGACAAGGATAGCAAAGCGGTATTAATGGGGGAACGCCCACAACGGGACCCCGAATCCGGCAATTCTAAAATCCGTGGTGGTAATTGCAATCCCAAAAGAGCTGATTGTGCCGATCGATCACCCAAATAGGGTAGGAAAGCGGCTCTTTTCTTCTTCCGCGGGTGAATGCTACAACATTCTAGTGCCCCGATGCGTCGAATGAGGAACGTGGGGCGACTTAGACCGATCCAACCTTTACGAAATCCCAAGCACGCATTTTTCACAACCAGACATGGCCAAAAAGAAGGCAGCTTCCGGCAGCGGCAACTCGCTGGTAATCGTTGAGTCCCCCGCAAAGGCAAGGACCATCGGGAAATTTCTTGGATCGGCATACACGATCGAGGCCAGTATCGGCCATGTTCGCGACCTCCCCAAAGGCGCCAAGGAAGTCCCCGAAAAATACAAGGGCGAGGAATGGGCCGACCTGGCGGTGAACGTCAATGAGAACTTCGAGCCCGTCTACATCGTCTCACGGGGCAAGAACAAACAGGTTCAGAAACTCAAGAGCCTTCTCAAAGAGGCCGACCAACTCTATCTCGCAACGGATGAAGACCGCGAGGGAGAGGCCATCAGTTGGCATCTCTGCCAGTTGCTCAAGCCGAAGGTGCCCGTCCACCGCCTCGTGTTTCACGAGATCACCAAGGAAGCCATCCTCGACGCCCTGCAATCTCCACGCAACATTGACGAGGACCTCGTCCGAGCCCAGGAAACGCGCCGCATTATCGACCGACTCTACGGATACGGCGTCTCGCCCCTCCTGTGGAGAAAGGTCCGCCCCAAGCTGTCGGCCGGGCGGGTTCAAAGTGTGGCGGTCCGCCTCATCGTGGAACGGGAACGTGCACGGATGGCCTTTGTGGCGGCGACCTACTGGGACCTCCAGGCCACGTTTCAACGCGACTCGGGAGAATCCTTTCAGGCCACCCTCATCTCCGTGGACGGTCGCAAGGTCCCCTCAAGCCGCGACTTCGATGGCGCTACGGGCACCCTGAAGGACCCCTCGCTCCTACTCCTCAACGAATCCCAGGCCAACGATTTGCTCGCGAGGATCCGCAACGGCGACAGCCGGGTCCTCAACGTGGAAGACAAGCCCTACACCACCCGCCCCTACGCTCCCTTCACCACGAGCACCCTCCAACAGGAGGCGAACCGTAAGTACGGCTTCACCGCGCGGACGACGATGCAGGTCGCGCAAAGCCTCTACGAAAACGGACATATCACCTACATGCGTACTGACTCGACGAACTTGGCCAGCGTGGCCGTCGATGCAGCTCGCGATCTGGTCAAGTCCCAATATGGCGACGAATATCTGCCTGCCCAACCTCGCGTCTACCAGACTAAGGTGAAGAACGCCCAGGAGGCCCACGAAGCGATCCGCCCGGCGGGCCACCCCTTCGATCTTCCCGAGAAGTTGCGAGCCTCGCTCACCAACGACGAATTCCGCCTCTATGACCTGATCTGGAAACGAACCGTCGCCAGCCAGATGGCGGACGCTCGAGGCCACCGGATCTCCGTCACCGTGGAATGCGACGGAGCCCATTTCCAGGTGAGCGGCAAGACCATCGAATTCCCCGGCTACCTCCGGGCGTACGTCGAAGGTTCCGATGACCCGGAAGCCGAGTTGGCCGACCGAGAGGCTCTTCTGCCGGCCGTCACCAAGGGCGAAGCCCTCCAGTGCCGCGAAATCGATCCCAAGAGCCACACGACCAAGCCGCCCAACCGGTTCAGCGAGGCGGCATTGACGCGAACCCTGGAAGAAAAGGGCATCGGCCGCCCCAGTACCTACGCCTCCATTATCGAAACGATCCTCGCCCGCAACTACGTGTTCAAGCGGAGCGGCGCCCTCGTCCCCACCTGGGTGGCCTTCGCGGTGTGCCGGTTGCTGGAAACCCACCTTCCCGCCCTGGTCGACTATACCTTCACGGCCCAGATGGAAGATGAACTCGACGCCATCAGCCGCGGCGAAATGGGACACGTCGACTACCTTTCGGCCTTCTATTTCGGCGACGAGCAACCGGGCCTCAAAAAGCAACTGGAGAACAAGGTCGACGAGATCGATGCACGGCACGTGAGCCGGATCTCGTTGGGCAAGCCCGACGACGGCGCAGAAGTCGTCGTCCGCGTGGGACGCTACGGCCCCTTCATCGAGCAGGGCGACGGAGAACGCCGCGCCAGCATCCCCGACAACATGCCTCCCGACGAGTTGAATCTGGAAACGGCCCTCGACATGCTCGACAAGGCCGCCCAAGGCGATGAGCCCCTGGGCCACTGCCCCGACACCGGCAAGCCGGTCTACCTGAAGATGGGACGTTTTGGCCCCTACGTGCAACGCGGCGACGCAAGCGACGACGAGAAACCGCAAAACGCCTCGTTGATGAAGGGCATGGAACCCCACGAGATCGACCTGGAGACCGCCCTCAAACTCCTCAGTTTGCCGCGCGACCTGGGCCCCCACCCGGAAAACGGCGAGGCCGTCCTCGCCCACTCCGGACGTTTCGGTCCCTACGTCAAATGGGGCGACGAAACCCGCTCCCTCCCCGGCGAAATCTCTCCCCTCGACGTCACCCTCCAGCAGGCCCTCGAGTTGCTCGCCCAGCCCAAACGGGGACGCGCGGCCGCTCGAAAGAAGGAGCCCATCAAGGTCTTCGAGGAATCGCCCGTCACGGGCAACCCCGTTCAACTCCTCGACGGGCGTTACGGCCCCTACGTGACAGACGGCGAGACCAACGCCAGCCTGCCGCGCACGATGACCACCGAGGAGGTCACCCTGGAACGCGCACTGGATCTTCTCGCCGAACGCGCCGCCAAGGGAGGCACCAAGAAAAAGAAGAAGAAGAAAGCGGCCAAAAAAGCCGTGAAAAAGAAGAAGGCGACGAAAAAAAAGGCGACCAAGAAGAGCGCTACTAAGAAAAAAACGGCCAAGAAAAAGAGCTGAGTTGCCCAACGCATCATTCAGCAGCCTATTTCGCCCCTGAACTCTTTGGCGCCCCCTTGGAGCCCCCCATGCAAGTCGCACCTGCCCTGCTCGCCGTGAGCCCGTCCATCGGCATTGCGTCTACCGCCGTCGTCGTCGGTCTGGTCCTTTTCAGTCTCGGCCGCGTCGTCAACGATGCCGTGGTGTGGTACAAGGACCAGGTCAAAGATCCCTATCGAGACCTCCGAAAGAAGGCCCAAGAGTCACGTCGGACCCGCAACTCTCCCAGCCAAACCGCCGTCGAAAGCCAAACCGCCGTCGAGAGCCACGCCATCCGGGAAGCGAATCCCGACGAAGCTCCTTCCTCCAAACGCCCACCCAATGCGGACTAGCCCAGATTCGTCATGAAGAATCAACGGACGGCCATAGTGTGTTGCAGGCCAACAAGTTGTGGGCAGCTCTCCCAAAGCCATTGTGCCGTGGGTGGCACGCCCAGAGCGCGAGCGATGGGCGTGGTGATTTGGCCATCCACGCCCTTCGCTCGCGTGACATGAACTGGCCGGCATGCTAGACTTCTCCCTGGTGCACCAGCTTCGAAGCAAGGCCTTTGATCCGCAGTCGCCGCGCCCCTTGGGAGAAACCGATCATGACAACGGTATGGCAACGTCTGGCCCCGGTTCTGGTGTCCCTGTTGGCCATGGGAGGCACCATCTACGCCCAGAAACCGGAAACCCACACGGACGAGAGCCGCGTTCCGAAGTACACGCTCCCCGATCCTCTCGTGTGCTGCGACGGCACGCCGGTCACAACCAGGGAACTCTGGAGATCCCGACGCCGTGGAGAAATCCTCGCCCTGTTCGAGGAGCATGTCTACGGAAAAGCCCCAGGCAAACCGGAACACCTGACCTTTGAGGTCCGTTCGGTTGCCCACGGCGCCCTTGGCGGGAAGGCCATCCGCAAGGAGATCCGCATCACGATCGGCCAGGGAGACAAGACACTCCCGGTCGACATGCTGCTCTACCTGCCCGCCGACGCGAAAGGCCCTGTGCCCGTTTTTCTCGCCCTCAATTTCGGCGGCAACCACTCCGTCAACGCCGATCCGGAAATCACCTTGTCGCAGGCCTGGATGCGCAGCAAACCCCAGAACGGAATTGTGGACCACCGCGCCACGGAGAAATCCCGCGGTTCCGGAGCAAGCCGCTGGCCCCTGGAGATGATCCTCGATCGCGGCTATGGGGTGGCCACCATTTATTATGGCGACATCGACCCCGACTTCGACGACGGCTTCCAAAACGGAATTCACCCCCTCTTCTACCAGGAAGGCCAAACGAAACCGGCGGCAAATGAATGGGGCTCGATCGCGGCCTGGGCCTGGGGCCTGAGCCGCGGACTGGACTATTTGGAAACCGACAAGGACGTGGACGCGAAACGGGTTGCCGTGCTGGGCCATTCCCGCCTCGGCAAGACGGCACTTTGGGCCGGGGCAACCGACGAGAGATTCGCGTTGGTCATCTCGAACGACTCGGGATGCGGCGGCGCCGCCCTGAGCCGACGGGGGTTCGGGGAAACCGTCGCCCGAATCAACACCAGTTTCCCCCACTGGTTCTGCGATAACTTCGTGAGCTACAACGACCGCGAAGCCGATCTTCCCGTGGACCAGCACATGCTCATCGCCCTCTCAGCCCCCAGGCCGGTGTACGTGGCAAGCGCCTCAGAAGACCTCTGGGCCGATCCGCGGGGGGAATTCCTGTCGGCCAAGGGCGCCGATCCCGTATATCGCCTGCTGGGAACGGACGGGTTGCCAGCGGAGGAGATGCCAGGGGTGGAGCAGCCCGTGAGCGGTCGAATCGGCTACCACCTCCGAAACGGAAAGCACGCCGTCACCGACTACGACTGGCAACGCTACTTGGACTTCGCCGACAAACACCTCGGACCGTAAGCGATCATTCCTCGTCGTCGCTTTCCGAAACGTCGATTTCCTCGATCGACTCGTACTCGTCTTCCCGACAGAAGAGCAATTCCGACTTCTCGTCGTCATAGTCGAGGATCAGGTCACCAACCGCCTCGGCGGCGAGCGAGTCGAGAACAAGAACCAGCGTCCCTTCATATTCGAAGGCCACGTCGTCCTCGCGATGCTCATCGATAACCAGATCGGTACCCTCTTCCGACATGGCAATACGGAAGCACTTGCCTGGCTCGCCGATCTCTTCGAGTACGGCGGTACGCAAGCGTTCAGCGGCGGATTCGGTGATTTGCATCCGGAGTGCCTCCAGCGGGGCTGGAGCCTTTCTCGGTCGGTGAAAAACCTCACGGTGGCGGAGGTTGGATCTCTCACCCCCTCTGCCAAGCGGGGAGGGGGTCGTAACTCGCGTGCCCCACTGGAGGAACGCAGGTTGTCATCACTCTAGCGGTGTTTCGCCACTCTCACAAGGCCGAGCCCCCCATGGCTTGCGGCTTTTTCCCACCAGCGCAAGGGAAAACCGTGTGCTGCCAGCGAAGCAGCACACGGTTTCGCGCTTACCAAATTCGCACAGTCTACCCGGGTTACCCGGCCTCCTTGTGTTTCGCAGGAATCCCCGAGGGTGCTTTGTGCCAATGGGGACCCGGAATAATATTGGGGGGGCCCACAGGATGCGATCGCTCGCTTGTCTCCTCCCACCGATGGGCGTCAATCGAATTGAGAATCCGCTCGGCCAATTCCACGGCCTCGGCGCCGTGCTCTCCCGTCACACGCGGCGGACGGGGCATCCGCAGGCTTTCCACAAAGTCGCTCAGTTCGGCCGCCAGAGCGTCGATCGGTTCCGCCTGCAGGGTTTCACATGGCAGGTGTTCCTCCAAGAGGCATTCCCGGTAGTGGTCGACTTCCTCCGGTGTAAGCCGGTCCACATCGAACTGGCCCCTCAGCAGCGTTTCACTGGCCGTGATCACCGAGGTGGTCCGCGACGCGAAGTCGATCGCCGAATGGCCTCGACTCGTCCACACGTTCATGCGTCGTACGGCGTCCCGGCTCACGCGGGAAGCACTGAGTGACGCCACAGCGCCGCACTCGAATTCCACCCGAGCGTTGGCCACATCCTCGTGGCCACCCAGGACCGCAAAACCGACCGCATCCACATGACGGACCGGACTGCGGACGAGGGAGAGCACCAGATCGATGTCGTGGATCATGAGGTCGAGAACGACTCCCACGTCCGTGCTGCGGAAGGTGAATCCACTGGCGCGCACGGCCTCGATGTACTTGGCTTCCCTCAGATGGGCCGCACTGGCCGTGAACGCTGGGTTGAAGCGTTCCACGTGGCCCACCTGAAGCACGGCGCGATGGGCGGTTGCCGCTTCGACCAGTTCCAGGGCCTCCGACGCCGTGGGCGCCAGCGGCTTCTCCATGAGCACGTGGACGCCATGGCCCAGAATGTCCAGGCCGATCGATCGATGGAGCGAAGTCGGCGCGGCGACGATCGCGGCGTCGATCTCCTCCAAGAGAGTTCGATAGTCGGCAACGGCGCGGCAGCCGCATTCGGCCGCCACGCGATTTCGTTGTTCGGCCACCGGATCGGCAACGGCCACGAGGGCAACGTCCTCTCTCGCGGCGGCCTTCTGAGCATGGAATCCGCCGAGGCGACCGGCGCCGATTACAGCCAATCGTAGAGGTTTCACGCCGCTTTCCTCCGCTCTCTGCCGCGGCCATGGGCGCCGCTCTGTTGGCGTTCAACGAAATCGAGGAGCCGGTTCACGTGGAAGTTCAGCCCGCCCTTCCCGTTCAGGATCTCGCGGGCGTTCTCCAGGCCGACCTTCGCCCGGTAAAGGAGCCGGTAGGCTTCTGAGAGGGCCTCGATCTCGTCCTGGCCAAAATCGTTTCGCTTGAGGGCGACGATGTTGATGCATCGAGGGCGGGCCGGGTGCCCTTCGACGAGCACGTAGGGAGGCACGTCGCAACGCACGGCGCTCAAGCCGCCCACAAAGGCGTAGCTCCCGATCGTGGCGTAGTGATGGACGGCCGAGTTCCCCGACAGAATGGCATGATCGTGAACGTGGACATGCCCGCCCAACAGCGCGCTGTTCGTGATGATCACGTGGTTGCCGATCTGGCAGTCATGGGCCACATGACTGCAGGCCATGAAGAAATTGTTGTTCCCGATTCGGGTGACGCCCTCTTCCTTCTCCGAGCCGCGATTGATCGTGACCGACTCCCGGACGACGTTGTTATCGCCGATCCGAACCTTGGTGTCGGTTCCTCCGTAGGACACGTCCTGGGGCTCACCCCCGATGACGACGCCCGGATAGATCCGGTTGTTCTCCCCGAGTTCGACGTGGCCCATCAGCGTCACACCGCTGTGAAGCTGCGTGCCCTTGCCGATTTTCACGTTGCGCCCGATGGTGCAGAAAGGACCGATTTCGACGTCGTCGCCGATCTCAGCCTGGGGGTGAATGGACACATGGTCCGCAATATGGATCGCCATAACCGACTCCTGCTAGGCAATGGGGAAGTGAACCAGCCCCGGGGGTACCCGGCGGTCTTCCTCTCCTGGCTGTCGTTGTCGTGAAATGCGTGCGCGGGATCGAGGCTCGGGAAACGCGTTTCCCGCCCTGGTCTCAAGCGCAGCGACGTTGTTCGAACGCGAGGGCGCACTCCGCCTGAATTGCGCGAAGCAATTGCGCGTTCAGGCTGTGCCCGCTTCGATAGGCGACGAAATGCCCCACAAGGTCGCACCCGGCAAGGGCCAGATCACCGACCATGTCGAGAAGCTTGTGGCGGACGCATTCGTCGGGAAACCGAAGCGAATTATCGATCGGCCCTTCCGGACCGAAGACGAGTAGGTCGGCACAGGTGGCGCGATGGCCGAGCCCCTGAGCCTGAAGCCACTGGGCTTCTTCCTGAAGAAGAAAAGTCCTCGCCGCGGACAGGTCGGCACAAAACGCCTCCGGAGAGACGATTGTCTGGCGACTTTGCGCTCCAATGGGCGAGTCCGCGCCGTAATCGAGATGATACTTGACCACCAGGCGACAACAGACGGGAGGCCGGACTTCGACCCAACTCCTCTCGTCGCCAACGTGAATCAACCGATCAATGACCCGCAAGGGGCGATCGGCGCACTGAGCAACCCTTCCCGCTTCCGCCAGAACGCGAACGAAGTCCGCGCTCGAGCCGTCGCATCCGGGCATCTCGGGTTCGTTGGTCCAGATCTCGCAATTATCGATCTGGAGCCCCGCCAGAGCGGCCATCACGTGTTCGACCATGTCGACCCGCGCCTCGCCGCACTGCAGCGTTGTACGGCGGGGCACTTCTACGCGATGGGATACGTCGGCGGGAATTCGCGGACAACCGTCCAAGTCGCTGCGGACGAAAACGATTCCCGTGTTAACCGGCGCCGGCCGAAATTCGAGCCGGACATCCCGACTACTCCAATAGCCGAAACCTTCGACCACGGCGGTTTCGGCTAGCGAGTGTTGCTTCCGAGGAGTGAACATCAATTGAGGGCGTCGTCCATGACTGTGCTTGATGCCTCTGCCGGCGGGTTGCCATGGGCGTCCTTGCCCAATTCCTGCAACACGCGGCAGCCTTGCCGAACCCGGACTATCGCCGCTGGGGATAGGTGGGGGAAGTCGGGGTGGTGCGGTTCGAGGACGGGTAGGGAATCCCGGTTGAGGAGCGAACGGTGTTCGTAGGCGACTGCATCTTCAGAGTTGCCAGAATCGGGTTCGTGATGTCCAACTGCGGAGCAAACCAAACAAGGTCCTTCTGAATCTCCGAAAGGATGACGTTGGGCTGGTTCGGATCGATCTCTTCCGGCTTGCTCGTGTAACGGATCACGGCCGCAAGACCGGCACGTGAAGCGTAGTTCGCAACGGCAACCTTGACCTCCTCGTAGATGTCCTTGTAGATCGAGGCTTCCTGCTGCAGGAACTCCTTGCGCTGCACCTGGATGTCGATCTGCATCTGGGCCCGTTCACTGGCAATGAGCTTTTCCTTGTCTTTGTACTCCTGCGATCCCGATTTCAGACTCTTCAATTCCTCGGCCATCGCCTGGAGACGATCGGCTCGGGCCTTCATGTTCGCGTCCTCCCGTTCAACACGAGCCTTCAACTGAGCCATCTGCTCGATAAATCGCGGGTGCTCCTTGAACACGCGGCTGATATCGATCACCGCGATCTGAGGTCGCACCGCAGGCGCGGCGGGTTGCGCCGTGGGACGGGTCTGGGCGGATGCGTATGTTGCCGTGAGGCCAACCAGCAACAACGCTGCCACAAAGAAACGGGTCGTCTTCACTTCAGCACTCCTTGCTCAAAAAAAGGTCGTCCTTGACCCAGCGACCGCTGCCGATTAGCGGCGCGCCGACGGAGACGTCGGCCGATCACAAGGGCTTACCTTAAGTGGCGGTATTCTGCCCTCAAAGTCCGGTTCCGTAAAGGCCAGATATTCCAGGATCGGCAGATGCGACCTTAACCCATTACTAGAAAATGGGTTACGCGAGAATAGCTGTCCCCCTGACGAGCCCGGGAATCGTGTCGCGCA
The DNA here is from genome assembly GCA_963674575.2 of Thermoguttaceae bacterium. Lineage (GTDB taxonomy): Bacteria > Planctomycetota > Planctomycetia > Pirellulales > Thermoguttaceae > JAAYAY01. The sequence goes on along the minus strand of CAXXQT010000002.1, from coordinate 577,206 downwards.
AGGCATCCGGACCGAAATTCCCCCAAAAACACTGCCGTAAACGAAGTTGCCCCCATCCTGAGGGCTGCTGACTCAATACGCCAGAGGCCCCAAAAACGTTCACGCATCTTTCGGCAAATATTGGGCAAATTCCAACCAGAGTCTTGTCGTCGGACGCGGAATCGCAGAAGACCCCTACTCCGCAATTGGTGGGAAGAAGAGAACTTCCGTCATTCAGGCCTTTGGGTTTGTTTCGTCATTTGATTTTCCTCATTCGTCATTTCTCCGCTCCTCTCTGCCGCACCTCGAAAAGTGCCTTTGACATGACGCCACGAGACCGCTATCGTCCCCTCTCGATCCTGCCGCCGGGACACCAGAGCCCCGGCACATTCCCCCATGAGCCTCGCGCCCGGCCGTCGGAGGTTTGAGCTCGTGCACACGCCACCCAGCGTCCTTATCGTCGACCGTTCCGAAGAAACCCGCGCCGTTCTGGAAACAGCGCTTGAGAAACGGGGAATCCGGGCAGTGTCCGCCTGCCGCGTTCACCGAGGGGCCGAGATCGCTCGATCCCAGAGGCCCGATCTGATCGTCCTCGATCTCGAACTCGACCGCTCCTCCCCCGATGCCCTCTACGCAGAATTCGGCGCGGCCACCGGACCGGGATGGACCGCCCATGGTGCTTCTCGGATCGATGCGAATCACGCCCCCGAACCCTCAAACCGAAATCGTCGCCAAGCCCTATCACTACGGGCCCCTGATCCGTAAAATCGAGGAAATTCTCGGCTTGGCCATGGATTCGCCGGAGACGCTTGCGTGCCATCGCTGTTTGTGATTCGCGGAAACGATCAAGGAACTCGGTTCGAGTTCACGGAAGGGATGACCTCCCTCGGACGCGATGCGTCCAACGAAATCCAGCTTCACGACACGGAAATCTCGCGCCGCCACGCCCAAATCTACGCGGCCGGAAACGTCTACACCGTCAGCGATCTCAATAGCTCCAACGGGACCTATGTGAACGGGCGCCCCGTCGACGCCCACCGGCTTGAAAACGGCGACCACCTCCAAATCGGCCGGACGCTCATGCTTTTCACGCAACCCCCCGTTGCACCGGAGGTCGACCTCAGCGACAAGGTCGCCATCTCTTCCGACAAAGCCTTCGGCGACCAGTCCCATATCGTCCACTCGGTCACCCACGAGGAAAGCAGCCACTTCTTCGAGCTCTCGCCGCAGGGGGAGCAAGGCGCCTGGCTCGCCCGGGCCCGGAGCAACCTCCAGGTCATGTATCGCGCCGCCCTGGCCGTCAGCCAAACGCAGGACATCGAGAAGCTGCTGCATCGGATCCTGGAACTGATCTTCGAATCCGTCGAAGCGGACCGGGGCTGCGTGATGCTCACCGACCCCGAAACCGGCGAGCTTCAACCGAAGGTCCAACGAACCCGACGCACATCCCGGGACGGCGACCGGATCACCATCAGCCGCACCATTCTCGACTACGTGATCGAGAACGGCCAAGGCGTGCTCACCACCGATGCGCAGCAGGACGACCGCTGGAATCCCGCGGCGAGCATCGTTCGAATGGGCATTCGCGAGGCGATCTGCGTGCCCATGCAGGGACGCTACGACATTGTCGGCGTGATCTACATCGACACCTCCACCCGTCCCCAGGAACTGGCCCTCAAGGGAACAACAAGCACGTTCACCGAAGATCACCTGAAACTGATGGTCGCCATCGCCCACCAGGCTGCCCTCGCCGTCGAAGACACCCGCTACTACTCCGCCATGGTCCAGGCGGAACGCCTGGCCGCCGTCGGGCAGACCATCGCCACCCTCTCCCACCACATCAAGAATATCCTCCAGGGCATCCGCGGCGGAAGCTACCTCATCGAAATGGGCCTCTCCGACCACGACGAGTCGGTCGTCCGCAAGGGCTGGAAAATCGTTGAGAAGAATCAGAACAAAATCTCGACCCTTGTCCTCGACATGCTCACCTTCAGCAAGGAGCGGGAACCCGACCTCCAGCCCTCCGAAATCAATCGCGTCGTTGCCGACGTGGTGGAGCTCATGCAGTCCCGGGCCGCCGATCTCGACGTGGCGTTGGAACTCAACCTCGCCCCGAACATCCCCACCCTCGTCTTCGATCCCGAGGGAATCCACCGCGCGATCCTGAACGTTGTGACCAACGCCATCGACGCGGCAGCCGACGAAGACGAAGGCGGACAGGTGACCCTGTCCACAACCTACGCCGCCCTGGAGGCCAAGATCCTCATCGTCGTGGGCGACGATGGCCCGGGAATCCCAACCGAGGAAATGGCCACCCTGTTCCGCCCCTTCGTCTCCTCGAAAAAGGGACGCGGCACCGGCCTCGGACTCCCCGTAAGCCAGAAGATCCTCAACGAACACGGCGGACGCATTACGGTTGCCTCCCACCCCGGGAAAGGCAGCCTCTTCACCCTCGAACTCCCCGCCGTCCTCCCCGGAACAGGACGAGACACGGCCGCTTTGCCGATTCCGGAACAGTCCTGATTGCCAGCAGCCCGCTAGAGTAGGTCACCGCTCGCCGAGCGGGACCTGGAAGTGGAACAGGCGTGGCCAATTCAGGGCCCGTCTTGTTGCTCCGCCGGTTGCCTTTTCGCCCTTTCTCGCTACATTTCCCCTGTCGGATGATCCATTCCGAACCAGCACCCCCCCACAAACCGACCTCGCAATCCCAGGGGAACACACATGGCCGATGCGGTCTACCAAAAAACTACCCTCGTTGGCACCTCCGAAAAGAGCTTCAGCGACGCCGCTGCTAACGCCATCGCCAAGGCCTCCGCAACCATCCAACACATGAGTTGGTTCGAAGTCGTCGAGCAGCGCGGCAGCATCGTCGACGGCAAGATCCAGCAATACCAGGTGACGGTCAGCGTGGGCGCCCGCATGGAATAGCGACCACTCTCGGGGCGAGGGCCTTGTCCTTTCATGGGTGGCACGCTCAGAGCCCGAGCGATGGGCGTGATACTTGACCACCCACCTACTTCTCGAACAGCAGCCCCATCAAATCCCGCGTTCCCAGCGTGGTCGTGTGGGCCAGCGCCTCGCCTGCCTCGAAACCGGCGGCCATGCCCTGCTGCCGGTTGTAGGCCCGAATGCGATCGAACAGCCCCGCCTTCTCCGGAGGAAACTGCGTCTTGTAGGCCTCCACCGCCGCGATCTTGCGTTCCAGCATGGAACCAATGTCGTTGACAATCACATTCTCGGAAGGCGGCGTCAGCGAGCGAAAGGCGAGGAAATAGTGCACGTGCGCGGAGATCGTATGGGGCTTGAGATCTCCAAAATGCTCCGGCCACTTGGTGAGGCGGGAATAGAAGACGGCCGCCTCGGTGATCAGCATCGCCTGATAGTGGTCCGGGGAGGCCATCGGGGTCCGACTGCCCAGACCAAGAACCAACCGGGGACGGTACTTGCGGAACTCCTTGGCCAAGGCCACGCGGGCCTCAAACCCGTCAAACAGCCGGCGATTCGGCAGAGGGAGGGTTACCCTCACGGCGGCGCCCAGGATTTCCGCGGCCTTCTGGGCCTCGGCAAGACGGACCTCGGGGCCAGGCGAACCGGGGGTCGGCTCGCCGTCCGTCAGATCGATAATCCCCACCCGATATCCCTGCTCGACCAGGCGCGCCACCGTGCCGCCGCACCCAATCTCCACGTCGTCGGGATGGGCCCCGACGGCAACCACGTCCAAACGTTCTTCCATAGCTCCCTGGCAGCCTTTCTCGATCACGGCCGATTCAGCTTGACTTCACGGCCGACACAACGAAGGTCGGATTGATGGCCTCGAAGCGGATCCGCTCGAGTTGGTAGGTGCCGCGGGAGAAATTCATCATCCAGACGTTGAAGTGGGGGCAGAGGTCCCGGAGGATGGCCTGCACGTTGGAGAGGTTGTCGATGCTGCCCATGGTGGCCACGAGGCGTCCTCCCTGCTTGAGACGCGTGTAGGCCAGGTCAATCAGTCGGCTCAACTGGCGTCCGCTTCCTCCGATGAAGATGCAATCCGGATCGGGCAGATCCTCCCAGGCGTCCGGGGCCCGCCCGAGAATGGCCGTCAGATTGCTCACCCCGAATCGTGCCGCGTTCTGCTTGATCAGGTCATGGTCGTCGGGATCCATTTCGATGGCGAACACCTGTCCATCCCGCGCGATCTGGGCGGCCTCGGTCCCCACCGAACCGCTTCCTGCCCCCACGTCCCAGACAACACTCGACGGCCCGATATCCAGTTCTGCCAGGGCCATCGAACGGATCTCGCTCGGCGTCAGCAGACCTCGCTTAGGCTTCGATTGAAGAAAGGCCTCGTCCGGATTGCCGAACAGACGGCGTCCCGCCGCTTCGTTGGGACGATCGGGCACACTCGGCTTGTGGACGAGAATCATCACGTTCAGCAAACCGAATTCCTGTTCCGCCAGCTCCGCCAGTTCGCCCTGGGTCACTCGTTCGTCCGGGGAGCCGAGGTTCTCGCATACGTAGGCCGTGAAACTGTCGAGACCGTTCTCAAGCAGCGTCTTCGCCACGAGGTTGGGGGGCGAGGCTTCGCTGGTGAACAAGCCGACCTTCTCGGCCGCACGGATCTGGGCCAACACGGCTTCGACGCTGTGACCTGCCAGATTCGTGAGAAACGCTTCTTCCCAGCTTTCCTTCACCCGGGCGAAGGCGAGCTGCATGCTGCTCACGTGAGGCACAACCTCGAAACGTTCCTTGCCCAGTTTGTCACACAGGTAGCGAGCGACACCGTAGAAGAGGGGATCCCCGACAGCCAACACGACCGTCTTCCGCGCCTCCCCCGATTCCAGGCGAGAGGCAATCTCGTCCAGATTCGCCCCCACCGTCACCCGTTCCCCCGAAGCATCGGGGACCAGGGAGAGGCAGTGGGCCTCGCCGATGAGTAGTTCTGCCTCGTGGACGAGCCGCTTTGCCGCTTCCGTCACCCCGTCCAGGCCGTCTTCGCCGATACCGATAATGTGGATCTTCGTTTCCGCAGCCAATTCCGTTTCCTTTTCGATGAGCGAACCCCGTTGCCGACCGTTTCAGGCTAAGGGTTGATTGTAGGCCCTGCCCCGAGGAACTGGCAACCCGCCCGGAAGCCCTCTCAGGGGTGGACTTACCGTTGAAATAGGTAGCCCGGATGTTTCTCCCGCAAATGCCGTTGCCACACCGTTCGACTGTGCCGGGGAAACGTCCGGGCGGCGAAGCCGCACGAGGAAAGAAATAAGTGACGGCTTGCTCTGGTTGCTCCGCAACACCGACGATTTTCCTGCTCACACGTCAAGAATTGGCAAGTCCACTGCGGAAAATCATCGCTGCCACCCAGCGTGCGGCGCCCGCCACCTACTCAGGCGATGAGCCTTCCACCAGGCCTGATTGGGCCGGGTTCCGGCCCAGTTTGGGCCAACCCTTGCCCGCCAGGGCCTTGGAAGAGCACTTGAGCACGACAACCGTGTCGTTATCGAGCCCGAAGGCAAGCCGTTCGGGCGCCAGAAGCGTGCCCGCCGAGCGAACCGCCGTTTCGACCTTGGCTTTCCAGACGTTTTCGCCCGAGGACGACACGGCATGGATCGTGCCGCCGTTGTCTCCAAAGTAGACGACCCCGTCGTCGCCGACCACCGGGGTCGATTCGATGGCCTCGTCGGTGCGATACTGCCATCGGATCTTGTGCGAGTTGCCGTCGACACTGACGAGCAGCCCACTGGCCTTCTGACCCCGGGGCGACTGGGTGACGCCGATCAAGATGTGGTCATCCGGACCGATGACCGGAGAACCGAGCAGTTGGCCCGGCAGGCGCACGTTCCACGCCTTGGCGCCGTTGGGAGCGAAGCCGTAGAGATTCTCATCGCGAGCAGCAACAACGATGATCCCGCCGTCTTGCGAGACCGCGGGCGCCGAATTGATGAACCCGCCCGCATAGCCAAATTCTTGGCCGTGGTCCCAGACGTTTCGTCCCCGCTCCTCGCCGAGCGCGATCGCGAACACGTAACCGTCTTCCGAACCGACGAGCAGCACGTCGTTCAGGACCACGCCCGTCGAGTCGAACTTGCGTCGAGAGCGGAAGAAGGGACGCCGCCCTGCCTTGCCTTCCCCATCGACGCGCAGGAGTCCTCCGTCGTAGGCGCAGATGTAGGTATTGCCGCGAGCATCAAGAACCGGAGCGGCCCAGCCGAGCGGTTCGCCCACGTCGGCCGGCGACCACAACTGCTTGCCCGACGAATTCACGCCGTGGAGCAATCCGTCTGCGGCGTGGACCCGGAGCGTGCCGTCCGGAGCCACGACCACCGGCCCGGGCACGTGCGTGCCGATCACGTACTCCCACACAACCTTGGCTTTGCCGTCCTCTTCGGCCAGGGCATAAAGGCGTCCCTGGGTGCACAGGTAGATCTGCCCGCCAGAATCGACGGCCGGCGAGTTCTTCACCGTGCGAGCCTTGTCGGAGAAAGGTGGCTCCGGGGGAAAGGCCCACACGAACTGCTTGGGACGAAGCACCTCCGGCCGTTTCCGCGGCTTGGGGGCCGCCCGCGGGGGAGTGGTCCTCGCAGGCGGAGCGGCGCGAGTCTGGGATGCCTTCGGAGCCGGAGCAGCCTTCTTGGCCGACGGGGAACGCGGCGTCGGAGCGGCCGCGGGCGGGCGCGACTTGGCGGGCGTGGTGGGGACACGACGCTGCTTGGGCGCGGCGGGTCGTTGCGAACCCTGGACCGGAGAACCGGCCGGTTTCGCGGGAGATTCAGGTCGACGCGGCGCAACCGGTTGAGCCGGCGGCGTTTGGGAAGTTGGAACAGACGGACTTGATGCGTTGGGCTGTGACGGCGTCTGCTGCGCAGGCGGCGCAGGTTGAGCGGGCGGCTGCCCCTGCGGGGCCTGGGGGGCCGGCGCCGCCGGCTGTGCAGGGCGTCCCTGCGGCGGCTGGGGCGCAACGGGAGCCTGAGGAGGCATCCCACCCTGGGGGGCAACAGGGGGTTGAGGTGTCTGGGGAAATACGGGAGCCCCCGTCGGATAACCCGCTCCAGGAGATGAAGAGGCCGGCTGCGGAACCTGCTGGGGTGGCGGATAGCTGGTCCCCTGAGGCGGTTGCGGTGGTTGCTGGGGCGTCTGGGGCGGCGCGTTGTACGGCGGCTGGGGAGCAACCGGCTGCTGCGGGGGCGCCGGATATCCCGGACTCGGCGGAACCGGCGGAGTTCCTCCCGGCGCGGGCCGATAGGGCGGGACCCCGACCGGCTGAACACCACCATGGCCAGGCGTTTGGGCCGGATAACCCGTGGGAGTTCCACCGTAGCCGGGCGTCTGAGGATACTGCGATGTTGGCTGTTGGGGCGTCGATTGCTGCGGCGCAGCGGGTTGCTGGGACGCGTATCCCTGTCCGCCAAGGGGTTGCTGGGGTTGAGGAGGCGTGTACGGTGTCTGGGGCGTCTGCGGGTAGACCGGCGGCGGTGGATAGCCGGTCCCCTGGGGCGCCTGCGGTTGTTGGGGCGGCTGATACTGGGGCGGCGCCGGGGCGCCGAACGGCGGCTGCTGAGGCGCGGCGCCCTGGGGAACCAGTTGAAAGAGCCCCACCGCCTGGGTTCCGCACTGGGGACAACTGTAAGGCTGGGTCGGACGCTGGACATGGTACCCGCATCGCGTGCAGCGGAAGGTGTTCATCTCATCGAACCTCCACGGCCGCTTTGGTATAGACCTTGCCATTGTCGCGGAGCACGATCCAGCCGAAGACCTGGATGATCTCCACGCCGCGCGAGGCGGCATTGTGGCGAGCGGCGTCAAAACGCTCGCCCGGATGAACCAGTTCGATGGAGTTGTAGATCCCCGCGTTTTCGCAGGACCGCTGCACGTAGTTGGCCAAGGCCTCTTCGAAAGGGTCGTTTCCGGGCACGCTCTTCGAGTGCCAACGGTAAAAGGCCTCGCCCACGTCCTTGAGCAACTGGGGAAGCCGTTCTAACGGCGCCGACCGGAACACGAGCAACTGGCCGGCCAACCCCTGGGCGGCCCCGTCGCCTGCCAGCACGCCTTCCAGCAGATGGCGGCTCGCGTCGTGTGCCGCAAGTTCCGGCCCGAGCACGGCGGTGATCCAATCGCCTCCGACGGACGAACTGGCTTCCTGTTCCGGTTGGGGAACCAGCAGTTCGGCCAGACTCTGCACGCCGCCGTCGATATGGGACCGCAACTGCTCCATCGTTTGATAGAGGGCCGTGTTCTGCTGGTCGAGAACCCCGAGCTTCTCCAGAACCGGCGCCAAGTGCTCGGCCATTTGCGAGGCCGAGAGGCCAGCCGGCGTCCCGGAAGCCGGCACGGAAACCGGCGCGGCGGCGGAGCCAGCGCGATCGAGCTTCTCTCCCAGTTCCCGCAGCAAGCCCGCCAGTTCGGACGTATCCCCCAACGACGGTCCGCTCTCGCCCCGTCGGGCATCTCGGTGGGCAAGATAGTCGACGATCTGGCGGTTGGTCTTTTCGAACATACGGCCGAGATCGGCCAGTTGCCCGGTCAACTGTTCAAATTCACCTTGGTCGGGCTTGTTGGCTTCGTGGTCCACCGGTCCCGTTTCCCTTCCGCGCTATTGGCTCACTTCGATGTTATCCAGTCCGCCCGTATCCAGGTAATAACGTTCGTCGGCCAGGGTCCGCCAAGTGAAGTAGACGTTGTCGCCCAGGATGGCGTCCTCGCCCGCGACGATCCCCGTGACCGATTCGATTTCCAAGCACTCTTCCGTTTCGCCGGTCGCCCGCTTGCGCTTGATCTTGACGACGATTTCCGTCTTGCCGATGCGGTCTCCCGCCTGCGTCTTGAGCACGTAGACCGGCGAGGCCTGGGCCTCCTCGCCCTCGGTCATCTTGCGGCCGATGATCACCCGTTGGGAACTGGTGGAAAACTCGGTGATCTCTTCCTTGGCTTGTTCTTCAGCGGGGCGGAACAGGATCCGCTCTTTGCGGATGCCGCTCGTGGCGTCGGTCATCACACCCCAGTAATAGGTGTTTTCCTTGGCCTTGCCCTTCATCTCGAATTTGAACTGGGGCAGCATGCCGTGCTGGGCCATGAACTCAATCGCCGCCCCGACGACCACGGGGCTCTTCGGATCGATGATCACTCCCGGATTTCGTCCCTTGTCGTCCTGGTAGGGATACCAGTTGCCCGCATAGTGCTGGTGCATGGGCACAATCCGCGACGGCGAGAGGGGAACGTACATGCGGACGAGCCGCTGAATGTAGTCGAGTTTCGAGGGCAGTCCAGCCAGAAGGACGACGTCCGTCTGGTGTTCCACGATCCGTTCGCAGTAGTCAAAGAGCAGTTCATCGAAGACGTCGTGAACCACGCCCTCGAATTCCTCGCGATTGACGTAGAGATCCAGTTCCTGCTGAACCGTGTAGTAGCCCGGCCCCCGAAGCTTGTCAAAGATCTCCTGGAGCGAGTCGAGAACGGACGGATCGACGATCTCGGGATCCGTGTGCGAAATGGCCTCGTCGCTGACGTTGTCGACGGCGTCGTTCAGGTAGGCCTGGGCCAGCGGCACGAAGAGCCGGTTGATCCAGTTCACCCGTTGGGCACGAAACTCGCGGTTCTTCGGCACTTCGGGGCCGAACAGGAACTGAATATCCTCCTCTTCGAGCCCGATCGCGTCGGCGAAGGCGGGAACGATGACCGTCTCCAAAAGTCGCTTGACCAACTGGTCGCCGCCGAGGGCAATGCCATCCTGGTGAAGCACGCTGCCGCGAATCGAATCGTCGATTTTCGACTCGAAGTTGTACTTGGCGATCATCAGGTCGGTGGTGCCGCCGCCGACGTCGATGCATGCGATGCGGATTTCCGTGGCAGGGTCGCCGAAGGACTCCGCCTCGGGCGCAACGCCCGGACGTCGCCGGGGCGGCGGGGCCGGCCCGCCGGGTCGACGCAGGCCGGGACGCGTTCGACGTCGAGCGGCCGGAACGGCAGCCGGACCCTCGGACGGTTCCTCCTCCTTGACGGGGAGGGCGCCGCGATCCTGCTTGAGCAGGGCGAACCAGAGCCGCGGATCCTGGCCCAGCAATCGCAGTTCGCTCCAGATATAGGTGAGGTGAACGGCGCTGGCTTCGTCGATGCTGAGGTTCAGTTCCGGTTCAACCCGTTGATGCTTGCCGAGCGTCAGGTTGAAGATGTTGATGGCCTTCTGCGCCTGGGCTTCGAGCCGCTTCTGCTCCTCCTCAATCATTCCGCTGGGGAAGGTGAGGGTCATGGTACGGATCTCTCGTGCCCGGCCTGAATCGCCCGACGCGGCCCGGTAAGCCTGGGAGTTCACGTACATGTAGGCCTGGGTGAGCAGTTCATACAGCGCCGCCGTCATCATGCAACGAGGAGCGTGGCGAGGCTTGTGGGGAGCCGTCGTGGCATATTCCGACTCGCGGGGCTTGCGGCCCTCAAGCAGGAAGTCGCGGTCGTCCTCGTGAACGAAGCGTAGATAGGGCCCGCGCAAGGGCGCCGCGTAGGCGCCGGTCCCACAGCGGTCGGCCGGGTCGCCCATGTGCCAGTTGGCCCCTTCGAGCCAGCTCGAATCGTCCGCCCACAGGTAACGCTTCGGCGAGCTGAGCCCGATCCGGATGTCGCCGTCCGCCCGCATCACGTGAGAAACGTCGTCTCCCTCCCGTCCGAGCCGAACCATCGAAAGGTCATCGAACAGGGTCGGCGTCACGCTGACCTCGACCTTGTTCTGCTTCAGCTTGCGCTTGTCCCGTGCGAACCAGCCTCCCTTGTCGTCCGATTCGACCGTGTGGTACTCGATCTTCTTCCGCTCCGTGGGCGGGAGGTAGGGCGTGTTGCACCACGTGGTCTTCGACGAAAACCAGCGAGCCGAAGGCATGCTCTGATACTCGCCTTCCTCGTCCCAGGCGTCGAAATGGTACCGGTTGAGGAGTTCGAAGGGCATCATCTGGGGCGTCTGGGTGATTTCCCCTGTCATCTCCAGTAGCAAGGCCCCGGTCCGGCTGTTGCCGAAGTCAACCACCATGTGAACGTGTTTGGCGTCGCCCGCCGTGGCGGCCGCCGAACGAATGCAGATGTCGACGGCGGGCACGCCGCGCAAGGGGCTGCCCTGCACATCGAGGATGCTGTCGATGCAGATTTCGAAATCCTTGGTCAGCGCCCCGGGATCGCAGAAGTAGCCCGCATCGGGATCGCCGCACGTCGTATCGACCGCCAGGAACAACTTCGAGGTGCCGGCCTGAATGATCTGCCACTGGATGTACGGAAACTCCTGGGGCGGCGGACCTTCCGTCGCCTGATCCTGCTCCAGGCCGCAACGGCATCGCTGCCACCCGAATCCAATCTGGGCCGCCTGGTAGCGGCTTCCGCCGCGCATCGGAACGCAGAGGATTTGGACGCCCGTATTCGCAAACAGTATGTGCATTGGGAGTTGTCAGGGTTCAGGGGCAACGGACAATGGACAGTTGAGAATTGACAGTCGTCCGTTGTCAATTGTCCATTGTCACTTGTCAATTGTTATTCAAACGGCTCCAAGATCTTGATCAGATCCTCATTCCCCGGGGGAATCTGGACGTGTTCGCCGGCGCCCAGGGCCAGGGCCTGGGGAAGCCGCTGCACCCAACGCTGCACAAAGGACGCCATCAGCCCAAAGCGTTCAAAATCCGCCGGTTCAGCGTCCGCTTCCGTCTCGGGGACGACAGGCTCACCGTCGACCTCTTTCTGGGGCGGCTTGATCGGCGTCATGCTCGGGCCGGGATTCATGACGAAGTCGTTCATGATGATCTGCACGTATTTCCGCCGAGCCCGGCGGCGAGCCGCTTCGTCCCGCGTCTTGAGGTGGACCACCGGTCCGAGCCGCTCGGCTAAACAATCAAACACGTCGGACGACGTGAGGTAGTCGCGCAGATAACGAACGAAAGCGTTCAGATCATTGGCGTTGAGCCAGGGCCCGCCGTCCGCGTTTTCGGAGGTGAACTCTTCCCAACGCTTGGGCACGGTCACGGTAGCCCATTCGTGCATGAACTGGCGAAGGCTGCGGGGGAGCGGATCGCCGTGGCGTTTGCTGACGATGTCGGCGCAGTCGGCCAGACTCAATTCGTCGCCCGGCTGGACGCTCAGCGATTCCTGCAAGGCGTGGACCCGGTAGTAGGCCTGTTGCTCGTCCTCCGTCAACCAGTCGACAACCCGCCGGGCCGCGCGGATTCGTTTCTCACGATCGACGTTGGCGTCGGGATCGACCACCCAATCCCGGGAAAGCTGGAGCAGCCGGTTCTTGATGTCGAGGATTTCCCGCTGCAGTTGATCCTGCTTGTCGGTGGCCGTGGTGACCGAGCGAATGCCGGCGCTGATCAGGGAAAGTCCGCCGTCGTCGTCGCCCATGGCCGCATCCCAGCGAAGTTCGGCGGCCTTCATATACTCATTGACCATCTCCGATTCGAGGAACGCCTTCTTGGCCCGAACCCATTTCTCCGGATCGGATTCCCGCCGCTGCTGCTCGTTCGTGTCCCACGTGCCGGGGTAGCGGATGGGGTAGGTGTTGGCGAAGGTCTTGCCCTTTCCGCCAAAGTCGTTCATGACGTTGCCGAGGGCGTCGACAAGTTGTCCGAGCCGCGCATCGTACAGGCCTTTTTCCGCGTATTCCTCGCGATTGCGGAATTCCTCGTCGATGCCCGTCATACCGACGAACAGGGCGGGCACCTCGTCGCGGACCTTGCTGGGCCACGTCTTCTCGCCGTAGCGGGCTCGCCCCCACTTGTCGATGTGGTACTTCATTTGCGAGGTGACTTCCAGGTTGCCGCCTCGCGAGAGAAGGAACAGGGTCTGGATCTGGAGCTCTTCCGTGTAGCGTTCGAACAGGTAGGCCACCTTGCCACGCTTGACGATTTCCATCTGCTCGTCGATCGTCTCGGCCGAGGTTCGCTTGCCTTGCTCGGCCCCCTGACGCCCGGCTCGCATGCCCGGGATGTCGAGGAAGTCCATCTGCTCGATCACCTTCCGCCAGTCGTCGTTCAGACGATGGGGAAGGATAGGCAGAACGAGTTCCAGCATGGCCGCCTGGATCGTCTCCTGATCCTCGTTGCCGTCCGTACTTCCAGGGTGATACTCGAGGACATACCAGCCGTCGCGCTCGCGGAGGTGGAATTCCTTCCAGTCGACGCGAGGGAAGCACTTCGACGTCCGCCGCTCGTGAAACTTGGCTCGCTGGCTGTCGAGAAGGAATCGCACGCCGGCCCAGTGGGTGAGGATGGCCGGATCGTGGTCGCCCAGGCGGATCTTCTCCAGAAAACTGTTGATTCGCACAAATAAAGTGGTGAGCGATTCCCAATCGTTCCAGAACAGCCGTGCCGCGGCGGCAACGTAGCCCTCCTCCGTCAATGGGTAGCGACTCATCAGTCCGCTGAGGACGGCCTCCTTGGCCGGGTAGCCTCGCCGATCGACAGAACGCATGTAGGAAAAGGCGTCGAGCAGATCCATGCGCCACTTACGGTCCACGTCGCGCGTGCCGTATTCGCGTCCCAACTCGACGAACAGTTCCTCCAGTTCCGTTTGCTGCCAGAAGTGCTCGGGCGTCTGACATTCCACGTGGAACCCGCGGGCCAGCACGCGGATCCACTCCGCGCGGGTCAGGGCCCGGACCATGACGGGATACTCGGGGGCCACGCTGGCCGCGATGCGGTCCTTGGTCGTGAAACGGGTGACCAGGGCGGTCGCTTCGTTCGAGCCGCTCTGGGGATTGAGATCGTTATCGAAAGAGAGGTCCTTGAAGTAGGCCGGCTCGCCGTGCTGCTCGTCCCGTCCCAGGGGGCTGTACGCTTCGCTCGACGGCTTCAGCACCTGCCCCATGAAGAGGCTCTTGCCCACCTGCGACGGCCCGTAGACCGCGGCGGCGACCGGAACCTTCGAAGACGTGAACAGGTTCCCGGCCAGGCGGCGCAACTGGAGAACTTCAAACTCGTCGCTCTCGGCGATCGGCAGCAGATCCACGGCGCGGCGCGCCGCGTTGAATTCAGCCAGCCAATCGCAAAGGTCGGTTGCCAGGTCCTCCATCCGCTCCGCCTGGCGGATCAGATTACGGTCGCGTTCGTCGGGAAATCCCATCAGGTCCTTCCGTTGTCCAAGGCTGCATGGTCAATCGGCGAGGGCTGACAACGGAAACCCGTTTTCTTGGCTTCTCGCTGGTCGGCCTCACCCGTTGACCCCGCAGATGTCAATTGATTCTGTCTTCCACAATCCTCGATTCCAATCGGAACGTGAACGGATATTGTTGCACGCGGCCGCCTCCTTGCGGGCGAGCTTCCAGGATGAGACTGTAGCGTGCCGATCGATCCCCATAGGGAATCTTGGAACTGGTGAGGACGGCGCGCTGCTGGCCCTCGAAGGGCTGGGCAGCCGTCCACGTGTCGGGAGAAGCCTGCCCGGCAGCCGACACGCGGTATTCTAGCGGACCTTCCGACGAAGCCGCTAGTACCTCGATACGAACGGCAAAGTCGCCGGGGCCGCTCTCCAAGGTCGTCTTCACGTCGAGAAAACGCTCGCCCGTCACCGTCACATTGGCCAACGCCTCCCGCCCCCGATACGTCGCTCGAAGCTGCGTCCCGCCCAGCCCCTGGGCAAGGAACCTTCCGCCCGAGGGCGTCAGGATCGACGGATCCAGGCTCTCGACCGCGGCAGGCACCGGATAGGGCGCCCTCCCCGTTTCATGGGCCATGACGGACACGGTGGGCGTGACGTCTCCGACCTTGAGCGACACCTCGGCCGGTTCGATCGAGAGACTCATCGAATGGACGCGGACGTTCGCCACCGCCGAAATCCCATCGTGGGCGGCGCCGGGAGCCCGGGCGCGAATGGTGACCCGAACGGTGCCGTCCGACAGCCCGCGAAGCTGCCCGTCCGGCGTGGCGTCCACCACGCCCTGGCCCGCGGGCAGTTCAATCGCATAGTTCACCGGGAACGGCGCCTGGCCGGCCCCCGGTTCTACCTGAACCGTGGCAAAGCGTCCCACTTCGCCGGCCGTCAGTTCCAGGGTCGGCGGATACACGCCCAGTCGTCCGCCTACTGTGCCGTAGTCGCCCACTTGAATCAAAAGCTCGGGCAGCGCGACCAGGTTGCCCAACCGCGCTCCCATGCGGGCCTCACCGGCTCGCAACGGCCGCAACACCAGCCCGGCAGACCTTTTCTCCAACCGAACCAGATCGGTCGGCGGGGTCAGTTCCAGGGCCGGATCGTTGCTCACGTCCTGCGTGTAGCCGTCGGGAAACACTTCCAGGACTCGAACAAACGTGCCCGGTGAACTCGCGTTGATCCGTAGAACATCGGGAGAGAACCGCAGGGCCGTGCCCGTACCGATCTGGCGCGTGGCAGCGTGCGTCTCGCCGTCGATGATATAGCGGGAGCCTTCACGAACCACGTAGTCGGAGCCGTAATAGCCGTAGCCCGGGCCGAAGACCGTTGTGTCTCCCGACACGATACTTCCGACCGCTCCCGTGCCGGCGACCACGTCGAGGGCGGCTTCGGCTGTCTGGGTACCAAGTTGCGCGATCACGGCCGCACGACCCAGGTCGGCGCCTTCGACCGCCATGCCTCCCACGGGCAGGGCCACGGTGGGATCGGAACTCGTGAGCCGCAGCCCATCCGCCTCCGTCACAACCAATCGCCGACCGCCACGGAGGGCCGACGCCTGGTAGACGATTCCCTGCCCCGGATGAACGGTGGCGCGAATCGGGTCCAGAACCAGCCCGTGCCAGGGATCATCGGAAACCGTCACAGACACCGTGGCAGCCAGCCGGTTCTGGTAGCTGACAGCCACGTCGGCCTGCCCGGGCGCGATGCCCTGAACGTCGGCGCCGACCACCCGCACCGCCCCGGGATTGGAACCGGTGGCCGAGAACTGCAAATTCGGATCTTGATAGAGCAGGTAGGTCCCCGCTTCGCTCCGCCCCAACACCCGCAGGCGGGCGATCTCTCCGACGGACACGAAAAGTTGCGACGGATCGACGATGAGCTCGGTGATCTGTGTGTTGTTGACGGTCACGAGGGCACGACCCGGCGTTGCCGACTCCGGCAACTGGGCCGTGATCTCGGCCGAGCCCGCGGTTCGTGCGCAGGCAAGGTTGCCCTGGATCGACACGGCCGCCGGATCCGAACTGGCAAGCACGGCCGACGTGGTCCGATCGATCCGCCGCCCGTCGCTGGTGACCACGTAGACGCGCAGCTCGAGGGCCTGCCCCGGCGAGAGAACGCCGCTGGACGGTTCCACGACGATCCGCCCGTCGAGCACCCCGGCCGGCAGAACGCGGACCATCGTCGTGGCCAGCTTATCGCCCCAGGCAAAGGTGACGCCCGACGAACCAGGAGCTACGCCAATCAGACTGTGTGTCAAGGGATCGTAGCGGACCACACCGGGCAAGGCGGAAGTGACCTGGGCCGAACGGCTGAAGTCCACATCGCCGCGGAACACTCCCAGGTCGGGCCCGATGCGACGACTCTCACCCACGATCATTTCGATCGCGTCCTGATTGACAACGAGTGCGTCGTCAACCGATTCGAGCACTTGGACCTGCGCCGGGGCGCTGGTAATCGCATCGTACTGGGCCGTCACCTCACTTTGCCCGAGGGCCAGGCCCGAAACGGTCGAGCCGCTCAGTTGCACCGACTGCGGGTTGCTGCTGGTCCAATGAACGCCGGGCATTTTGGTGATCTGCCCGATGGACTTGCCACCCTTCAGCCCAATCGCTTCCAGCACGGCGGCCTCGCCGGGCATGATGCGCACCAGTTCCGGAGTGATCCGGATCTCGTCGATATCAAGCTTGTCGGAAACGGTAACCTTCAAGCCCCCCTTGGAGAGCACCCCGTCGAACTCGGCCTCCACCTCGGTTGCCCCGGGAGCGACGCCGATCATGGCGGCGTCGGAAAACGAGACGGGGCCGCGAAGCTGCCCGCCCGCCAGGCTCATGGTCGCTTTCTTCGTAACCATGCGGACGAACCCGTCCTCGTATTCCGCCTCCACACGGAAATCATCGAACACAGCGCCGACGGGAAACACAACCGCGGAGCCCTGGTCGCTCACCACCCGAACCTCGATCGGCTGGTCGGGCCGGCGTGGTGGAAGGGCGCTGGGCTGCATGGGATCGATGGTCTGCACGTCGAAACGCACCGCCCGGCCGCCCACCTTGGCCGTGAGCCATTGCTGGTAGCCTGCCTGTTTGGCCGAGAGAATCGGGGCCTGCCAGCGGATATAGTCATTTTCGAAATTGCGTGGCCAGACAACGTCGCCCGCGATCTTTCGCTTGTCACCCTGGCGAAGCACGATCCGATACCGCTGGCTCTGGCCGATCGGCAGGTAACGGCCATGAGGCTCGCGTTCCAATTGAAGGGCCACGGCCGGATCGCTCGCATCGAGTGACGACAGGGCAACGGAGAGTCGGACGCTGGCCTGCTGGCCTCCGAAGGCAGCGTTTACAACGTAGCTTCCCGCAGCCTCGGGTCGGATGGCGGCCGACGGGCGCAGCCCGCCAACCGCATCGGTCCACAGCACTTCCTCCGGAATCGACCAGTTGGCGACATCAGGACGGACTTCGCGCCAAGCATCGGAACCGGGCCACCGGGCCTCGACCTTCAGGGAACGGACTTCCCCCGGCACAAGGGCCGCCTCGGCAGGCACAATCCGCAGGGCGGAAGGCGCCGCCACGTCAAGCACCTCGATCTTCGCCGCTGCCGGGCGGCTCAGGTAAGGCAGGTACGAAGCCGAAATCTCAAAAGGCGACGCAACGCTGCGGCCGACCAGGTTCGGCGGTTGCCACAAGACCGCCTCGGGCTGTTCCAGCCCGTAGCTGATGCCCGGCCCCGTCATCTCGGCACGCTGAATCTCGTCGTTGTGAAGTCCTTCCAGGAAAAGACGCATTCCTGCCGCTTCATCGATCGCCATTGCTACCGAGGACGGCTCCAGCACCAGTCGGGCCTTCGCCGGCTCGACGACGATCAAGTCGATGTTCCCCGGTTCGGCAGCGGCAGGATGGCTTGCCTGAATCGAGGCCTCGCCGGGCGTCTTCGCGAGAAAGCGGCCCAGATGACCTTCCGCCGAAACCACGTCGGCCGCACTGCTGGTGAACTCGGCCAGTTCGGGAACGAGTTCCACGTCGCCGCGAGGTCCTACCCCATCGAGCAGGATCGTGCCGGGCTCGCCCGCAATTCGCAAAGTGCGATCCAACTGCATTCGCAACGTCACGTCTTCGGCGGCCACGCTCCGCACCTCGATGCGATTCTCTCCGGGCCGCTCAAAGTACGTCGCCCCCACGCTCAATGGGCCGGCGCCTTCCTGCAGGGCAGCCACCTTGTGACCTCGAAGTTCCAATCCCGGTGGATCGAGGGTCTCGGGCTGGGCATTCCATTGAAGTCGCTCGGGCAGAAGCTGGACCCGGTAGCCGCCGGCGTAGTTGGCCCAGGCCTCCAGCGAGAGCATTTGCCCCAGGGGAAGATCCACCGCGCCGTGCGGCGTCAGCTCCAACCGTAGCGGCGCAATGACCACCTCGACCGGCGCCGTGTCGTCGAGGTCGGCCCAACGCAACGTGAGCTGCTGGGGCGACTCCGTTGTTGTCGGCAGCCGTCCTGTCAACGTCACCGCTCGTGGATCAAAGTCCGCATGAAGCGGCGAAGGGAGCGTCTCCGCCTTGATCGCATCCGGAGCCAATTCGATCCGTCGTCCGTCCGCAAGCCGACCATAAACCCGGACCGTGTGGGTATGATCGACCGGCACGACCAGCCGCGACGGCGAAATCTCGATCGCCCGGACGTTTTCATTGTGAACCGAAACACGAACCGTTTGCGACTGGCCGCCCTGCCTCACGGTGACCTCAGCCGATCCTTCCGCTCGCCCAATCAATCGGCCCGCCGCCGTCACCTGGAGCACGGCAGGATCCGAACTGGCCAGATCGATCCGGTCTCGCCTGGGCGAGGCGATGCTCAGGTCGGCGATTTCACCCACGGCGATCGAGTACGACTCGGGAGCAACCACCAGCGAGTCGATTCCAAGATTGGACACAACCTCAAAGTCTCCCGCGCCCGAGAGCGAACCGAATTCGGCCCGGAGTTGCGCCCTGCCCAATTGGTCGGCTTGAAGCGTCGTGCCGTGCGGCCTGCCTACGTAGGGAGGCTCAACCGTCAGGTCCAGTCGTGAAGACTCAAGCAGGTTGTAGCGGCGTCCGTCCGAAGCGACCCCGTCGATCTGCAATCGGCCCACGCTGCCGAGAGCCACGTCCCCGGGAATCACCGCCGCATCGATCGAGGCGAATTCCACCTCGCTCACGCTGACATTGGCCGACGCTTCCAGAAACTCGATTCGATACCATGAGCCGTCAGCCGCCTGTTTCAAGGACGGATCGGCAGCTTCTCCTTCAGCAGGAGCCTCGGCCCGCTGCCGGTAGGGCAGTCGCGCCGCAACCGTGCCGGTTCCCGGCGCAAGCCCTTCCACAAGCCCTTCCGCGGCGTAGATCACAGCGTCGTCAAGCGGCACCCACTCGGCCGCTTCCGTCAGATCGGTCGTAACCCCGCCCGGATAATGGCCCACGAGGCGAAGCCGCTGCGTGGTGCCGACTCCCAACTCGACCAGTTGCGGCTCGATGGTAATCTGCTCGGGCGGACCGAGTTCGGTCACGGTGACGCTCGTGCTCGCCAAACGCCCTTGGTAATGGAAGTGGACAGTCGTCTTCCCCTGGCTTCCCGCGAGCCCCGTCGCCGTGGCCGGATCCGGCCGGAACACGCGAGGGTCTTCCGAAATCGCGACCGCGTAGGGCGTCACGTCTTTTTCGCCCAAACCGAACAGGCCGGGCCGAACCACGCGAAACTCCAGTCGTGCGCCTTCCGGGCCGGTCCACTCGGCAGGTTGGACAACCAGGCGATTGTGGTTCCAATACCAGGCCCCCGCTCCAAGCAGTCCGATGAACAGCAGAAGCAGGAGAAGGAGCGGAAGCTTGCTCCGTTTCTTCTTCTTGGGCTTGGTGGGCAGGGCCGCCTGGCAGGCGGGGCACTTGGCACTCTCGCCCGGACGACGCAGAAAGAGCAGGTTGCAGCCGTCGTCGGCGCACAAGACCGTCGGAGCCGGTTGTTGGTCCCTCCGTTGAAACCCCCAGCACCACACAATCCGCAACCGGCCAAGCACGTCGCGGTATTTGAAGAAGTAGTTGCTCCGGTCGCTCCGCGCTTCGTTGTGAAGGAGATCGTCCAGGTTCTCGCGGAGGACCCGCAGGAGCAGTTGTTCGGTGGAATTCTCCGCCTTGACCGCGCTGAGGCGTTCCTCGATCTTTCCGAGTTCGGCAGCCAGCGGTCCCCGCAGATCCTCCTCGGTAGCCGGCTGGCAGACAACGTCCTCCAGCCTCCCGCCGTCGTTGGTGCGGACGTAGAAGTTCACCGACTCGCCCGCCATCTCGGGCTCCCCCGCCAGGTCCCCCAACCAACGGTGGACAATCCTGCCGCCCGCATTCGCGCTATCGAGCATGGGAACGCCCGGCTCGAGGGCGATCGGACGAAAATCCCTCGCGGCATCGGAAAGGTCGACTCGGACGAATCGCTGGGCCATGCGTCAACTCATCGGCGGATTGACAAATCATTCCCACATAAGGGGTTACTATCTCCCGTATTCTCTAGCCTATCCGCTTTCGAGGAAGTGGCAAGTTCATGGCGGGGAAAAGTATCGCGGGAGTCGCCCATGAGACAAATCCCCGCCGATACAATCGCACCTCATAATCGGGTATGTTTGAACGAGGCCCCCATCTCAGGGCAGGCCTGTCCAACTGGAGGAGATCCGCCGAGACGCTTATGTCGCTGAAACGCTTTGTGTACTATTGTGCGGTTCTTGGCGGTTGGGCTGCCTTTATCGCTTGGGTGCTCCTCGAAAGGCCAATCCAGCACCTGGGCACGCTGGGCGAAACACGCACCGCCATGAACCTCTGGTCCGTCATTGCGGCCGCCGTCACCGCCACCGGTGTGGGCGCGGCGATCGGCTGCGGACTGGGATTTGTAGCCGCCACACAGCGGAGTTGGCTGGGCCGAGTCCGCCATGCCTTCTCGGGGCTCATCGGTGGGGGCCTCGGCGGACTTGTGGGCGGGTTGCTGGGCGCCTTGCTCCACACCTACCTCGGCCTGCCCCGCGTCCTCGGCTGGATGATCATGGGCCTGGCCATC
Source organism: Thermoguttaceae bacterium (assembly GCA_963674575.2). Lineage (GTDB taxonomy): Bacteria > Planctomycetota > Planctomycetia > Pirellulales > Thermoguttaceae > JAAYAY01. The sequence goes on along the minus strand of CAXXQT010000002.1, from coordinate 556,089 downwards.
GGCGCCGCCGAGGGCCTCTACCAGAACTCTTCTCGACGCGCACGAAACGGGGCCATCGGAGGCGCTTTGGGCGGACTGCTGGGCGGACTCGTCTTCGGCTGGCTTGCCCGCCCCGATGCCGAAATGGCCGCCCGGGCCACCGCCTTCGCGGCCTTGGGAATGGCCATCGGCGCCTTGATCGGCCTGACCCACCTGGTTCTCCGCCGCGCGTGGTTGACCGTCCTCGACGGCTTTCGCCCGGGCCGACAACTCATCCTCGACCAGACGGTCACCGTCCTGGGAAGAGGCGACCATCTATCCCTTCCCCTTCTCGGCCCGGCATCGCGGGAATTGGAATCGGAACATGCCCGGATCACGCGCCGCGGTGACGGAGCCTTTGTGCTCGAAGATCGGGATTCCCGTATCGGAACGCTCTTGAACGGCCAGCGCATCGCCGGCCCTATGGTCCTGGCCAACGGGGACTTGTTGCGATTGGGAGGCAATATCCTTCGGTTCAACGACCGCGGCACGTCGAAAGCTGCAGCCACCGAAGCCTCCACTCCCGCCCCCGCAACGTCCCCCGCCCCGCCGCCGCTCCCACCAACCGGCGTCCCAGCCCCCCCCTCGCCTCCGGGCACCGAACCAGCCGGCTCCCGGCCACTTCCCGGAGGAGCCGTAGCCCCCCGTCCCATGCGTCCACCTCTGCCCGCTCCCCCCTCACCGCGACCCTCACCACCCGGCCCAAAACTCCCACCTCCTCCCCCACCGCCGCCGTCACCTTTGCGTTGAACCGGATTACTCATGGGTGGCACGCTCAGAGCCCGAGCGATGGGCGTGGCAATTTGACCACCCACCCCCATCGCTCCCTCCCAAGCCTGGACGCCGTAACATGTTGCAGGGAAACGATTTGACACTTCTGACAAGTGAGTGTAGGCTGAAAGAACAGAGCGGGCCGGACGACTCGGTGGCTTTTCCTTTTGTTCGCTCGAACGAAGATGGTCCGCGCAATCCCCCTCGCGGCGGCTTCAGGGATGTTGCACTGGATGATGGACGGGACGATGAAGCAGGCGTGGCACGTTCGCGAATCGACCGAGAACGTGGTAGGGATTCCCTTGTCTCGGCTCCTCCCACTGCTCTCCCTTCTTTGGGCCGCTCTTCTTGCGGGCCAGACCCTTTCCGCTGATCCGCCCCGCATGGAAATCGATCCCTCGGCGATCGAACGGGAAGCGTCGGACCTTGCCCGACAATTCGTCGAGGCCTCGACTGACTGCGCTCGCCTCAGCGCCGGCAACGATTTCCTCGCTTCCGAACTCGAACGTTTGAAGGCTCTCGGAAAAGGCGATTCCTCGGGGGCGGAACTGGTTCGCGGCCTGGCCTGTGTGGATGCCGAAATGCGCACCGCCCTGGCCGACGTCCTTCAGGAAAACGCCGACGTTCTCCTCCTCGATTCCCACGAGGCCCTCCAGAAGATGGCCGAGCGAGCCGACGCCGCCCGTGAGGCCTGGTTGGAAACCCGATGCGACTTGAACCGTACTGAACTGCTCCTCTTCGAGATTCGCGGCAGTGGACGCGTGGCCGGACAACTCGCGTCGCTGCTGAGTGTCGACAAACGCTGGTTCTGGCTCTGCGGCATGATCGCCGTGGCCACGCTCCTCGGCGTGGTCTGCCACGACCGGCGGCACGAATTCCGAAAGATGCTCAACGGCGGTCGCCCCAAGGCCATGGGTCTCTCCAAGGTCCTTGCGGTCCTGCTGCTGCTCCTGACCTGCATGACGGTCATCACCTTTGTCAACGGAGACCGGATCTACCAGGCCCTGCTGTCCGCAAGCTCGGGCGAGGAGGAGTCGCCCCGGCAGCGACTGGAAGAGGAAATTGCGACTCTCCAGGTTGAACAAGAAGAGCTTGAAGAAACGCGGGCGGAACTCGCCGCGGAACACGAGGCCCAGCAGGAATTCTGGCGTCGCTATCTCACAGACAATCTGCCTGCCCGCAATCGCGTGCCCCAGCGATGGCAGCAGTTGCGAGACAACGTGCGCAACACGACCGAAACCCTGGCCCTGATCGCAACCATCGGCGTCGGCCTCCGTGCGGACCAGGCCGCGCTCGCCGGAAAAGCAGAGGAATTGCGCTCGCAGGAATCGGCCACGCGATGGTACCTCACCCTCCGCCGCTGGATTCGCGGCCTTCTCGGGGCGGCACTCCTCGCCCTCACGCTGGCCGGTGGCGTCTGGTATCGCATGGGCGTCCTTCGACGTCGGGAGCTTACGTCGAACACCTGCCCCTTGTGTCTCGGGCAGGGCTCCCTCCACCCCGAAAAGCGCATCGAGGGAGAAGGCCCCGATCTGCAAGGCGTGCGATGCACGAACGTCGTCAGCCAGGACCCCTACGAGGAGTGTGACTTCTCGTTCAAAGAGGCCTATCGGGCCATGACGAAACAGTGCTTTCCGACCCTCGGGATTCCCCAGGCCGGCAAGACCCATTGGCTTGCCATGCTCTACTGGAGCCTCAGCCAGGGCAACTATCCAAAAATGGTCGAGTTCGAACGGGTCCGCTCCCAGACCAGCGAGAACTTCGATCGCATCGTGGAAGAAATCCTCTATTCGCGGATCGGGACGGCCGCGACCCAGCAGGATCGCATCCCCCACCCCCTCGTGTTCAATTTCCGCGACCACGATCCCCTCGGCCGTTCGAACGTGTTGCTGAACATTTTCGACTATTCGGGCGAGGTGACGTCCGAAATGGACGCCACCGATTATCGCCGCCGCCGCGCCCTGGAGGGCGATGGGTTCCTGTTCTTCCTGGATCCAACCTACCCCAGCGAGGTCCAGGCGAAGGCCCTGGCCGATTTTCGCGAAGACTTGAGGCTCATCAAGGGCGTCAAAGCCGGCCGCCGCTTGCGGACGCCGGTGGCCCTGTGCCTGTCGAAAATCGATCTCCTGGCAGGTCATGACTATCGCCTCGAAGATGGCACGAATGCGGTGGCCCGGTTCTACGAAGACTTGAGCCGAATCGACCCGACGGGCGAGTCGACCCGTCGTGCCGTCCTGGAAGAGCGATCTCGCCTGACGAGCGACCTGCGCCGCGTGATTTGGCCCGACTGGCAGATCGAGCGGCAAATCCACGACCTTTTCGGAGGCCGCTACGCCTTTTTCCCCCTCACCCCCGTGGGGCTCGACGGGCGCGGTGAATCCGATTTGTCCCTGCGAACCATATCCCCCTTCGGGTTGCTGGAGCCACTGCTCTGGCTCCTCGAAATGACCGGCTACCCGGTGCTCCAATAGACAGACCACCGGAAATTGACAGGAACAGGAGTTAACGAAGATAACAGAGGTGATTTGATTACCCGTGGGAGTTGACGGTGAAAACAAAGCCTCTTTGCTCTGTTCTCTCCGTTAACTCCTGTTCACTGCATTCCTTCCCATAACTCGAAACTACGCCATGTCCTGGCCGCTCGCCTCCCATTTCAGTGCCATGCTGCAGAACCCGCGGCACGCCTTCCGGGACCCGACCCTGCGCGAATGCCGCATCGCCAAGGACGCAAGGAACCAGCCGCGTCCCTGGTCGGGCGCCTTCGCCGTCGTTTACCAGGGAATTGCCGCGACCGACGGGCGTCCCTTTGCCGTTCGCGTCTTCACCACCGAGTCGCCCGAACGCCGCGAACGCTACCACGAGATCAGCTCCTACCTGAAAACACGCGATGTTTCGTGCCTCGTCGACTTCGAATATCGCGACGAGAGCATTCGCAGCGCCGGCGACGGCAAATGGTATCCCCTGATTCTCATGGACTGGGTCGAGGGGCAAACGCTGTTCAAATGGGTCGGGGCCCAGGCCCTCGACGGCAACGCCGCCGCCCTGGCCAAGGTGGCTCAGCGCTGGGTGGCCCTGGTCCGCGAACTGGAAGACTCCCACATCGCCCACGGCGACCTGCAACACGCCAACATCATGGTCACCGGCAGCGAGGAACTGAAACTCGTCGACTACGACTGCATGTGTGTGCCCGCGCTCGTGGGCCGGCGCAACCTGGAAGTCGGCGTTGAGCCTTATCAGCACCCGGAGCGCAATGCCAGCACCCACCTTTCCCTCGACCTGGATCGCTTCTCGGCCCTGGTCATCTACATCGCCCTCCGAGCCCTCGCCCTCAAGCCGTCTCTCTGGCTGAAATACGTGGAGGCGCCCGACCACGACAAGCTGCTCTTCTCGAAGGAAGACTTCGAACGGCCCCAGAAGAGCCCCTTGGTTCAGGACCTCCTCGCCCTGCCCGATGTCGATCTGCGCGACCTCGTTCAGCGGCTCTTCGATCTGGCCCAGTCTCCCATAAGCACCGTGCCGCCTTTGAGCGAGCTGACCAATTCCTATGCCAAGATCGAGTCGCTCCTTCGCGGCGAGCAATGGGAAGAGGCGGTCATACTGCTCAACCAGCGGGGCCAATTCCGCGATGCGCCGAAGCAACTTCAGCCCCTCATCCACCAAGCCTACGAGCACCATTGCCGCGCTCGGGCGTGGCGCGATTTCACCCGAATACGTCCCGAGAAAAGCGAACTCCACGACCGCCGCCTCGTGAATGCGTGGAACGAGGCCCTCTTCGCCGGCTACGAAGCGGCTGAAAAACAGCGAGAGCGCGTGGCCAAAGCCCGCCGCCATGTCCGGGCCCTCGATCGCCTCCACCTCCTCGTTCAAAAATCGCCCCAAGCCACCTCCCTGGAGGAAGAGCGGACCATCGTTTCGGAAGCGGCCCGCCTTCCCGACGGTTACCAGTTCGGGTTGGGCCCCCGCGTCGAGCGGGCTCGCCGCTCCGTGGACGCGATCCGTTGGCTCGAACAGGCCCTGGCCGAAGACATCGACGACGTCGCCATCGCCACCATGTGGAAAAAGGTGGCGGATGCCCAGGCAAAACGCCTCGTTTCCCGCGAGCACCATCCCCGAATCGAACTGGCCATTCGCCGGGCAACCCGCCTGGTTGCGCTGCGCCGCCTCACCTCCAAAATGCCCGCCGACCGGCTTGACCAGCGACTTCTCGAAATCTGGGACGAAACGCTCCTCGGCGACTGCCAGGCCGCCCAGCGCTGGCGGGTTGTTTATCAGCAGGCGGTCAAGCGGCGCGACGAGTTGAAAAAGGTCGAAGACGCCCTGGCTCGCCGCGCCGAACGGGAATTACTCGATTTGGTGGACGGCCCCTTGTTGGCGGGCTATCCCCTCCCGCCCGCCTGGCAGGCAAATGTCGACCAGGCCCGACGCCGCCTGGCAACCCTCGCCAGCCTGCAAAAGGCCCTGGCCGCGGAGGATTGCAAGGCCTTCGTCGACGCCTTCGACGCCCATCTGATCGCCCAGTACATGGATCGCCTTCAACCGCACCAGGCCACGATTCTCCGCTGGACCGAGTCGGAAGTGCTGGCAACCCACACGATGGGTCTCCAGCCGGCCGTTGGCAGAGCCAGTCTGGCCGAACTGGACGGCCAAAAGGGAGACTACCGCGCTCGCTGGACCTGGCCCCTGCCTCGATTCACCGACCAGTGTCTGCTGGCCGTGGTTCGCGAGAAACCGAACGACTTTGACACGGCCGACGACCACGAGGTCCTCTGCCAGGAGTGGATCGACCGCACAAGTTGGGAGGCCGGCGGGGGAAGCCGGACCCTCGAGGCCGACCCCAGTTGGGAAGGGTGCTGTGCCGCCGTGTGGGCCCTGGTGGATCTTGGCGTCCGTCGCTACTGGAGCCAACCGCTTGTCTTGGGCCAGTTTGTCAACATCCCAACACGCAACGTTTCCGCGCGCCGTGGTTGGCGACTGTTCAGCGGCTCGGAAGAGGACCACGCACGCCAGAATACGGCCGGCGCCGGAGTGTCTGAAATCGACCCCGAAGGCGAGCAGGTGTGAACGCGATCCAGCAACTCTACTGCACCCACTGCACCCACGGCAGTTCCGCCCTGGAACGACGCCAGGGGGAATTGGCTGCGCGCATGCTGGGCTACACGGTCCGTGCCGGCTCTTTGGAAGGCGAGCCCCTCAGGCAACTCTACCGCCAGATCGAGCGCTACGTCTCCTACCACCTGCCGCGCGACACCCCATCGGAAGAGAAACTCCAGCTCACGGCCGCCTCGGCTCCCCATCGGCTCATCTTCATCCCCGCCGCCGGCGCTTGGCAGGTGATCGGGCAGGTGTGCTATCGCCAGCGCGACACGGAAGGCCGCCCCGGCTCCTATTTCGCCCACCTGCTCTGCCGCGAAACCGGCCCGAACGACCGGCGTTGGACCCTCCTCGACGCCCTGCGTTTGTGGAACGCCCCCGGCTGGACCATCGAGGATGCGGACGATCACCCCTTCGTGCTGCCGAAGGTTCCCGACCTGGATTCGATGCTCGGTGGCGCACCGCCCCGAATCAACGACCGGACCTTCATGGAGTTTCTCCAGGGCGACGATCGCTCGGTCGGCGCTCGCTTGCCGGATCGCTGGCGAGACCTGGTTCCGGGCAGACGGCTCGAAATCCTCGAGGAGATGCTGGGCTCGCTCCTGACCATTGGAACGACACGGCGTCAGACGTTGCTCGTGGCCGTCGAACCAGAGGCGGCTGCCATGCTCTTCTATGGAGTGGGACGCCTGCTGCCCCCCGGCGTCCTCCGCGAAGGTGTGAGCCTTTCCACCTTCGAGACCTCCACCGACCGGCTGACAACCATTCTTGCCGCCACGACGTTCGCCAACCCCCAAACGGCCGAATTCCGCACCGACACCCTCCGCGGCCGCGGCCTGGCCCTCAACACGTTTGCACCATCTCCGGCGGCCTCCGAAACAGGATCCCTCTATGCCGATCGCATGATCCGGCGCCTGCTGGATGAAGGCCCCGAGGCACTCGACCACCGGCTGGCGACCCTTGCTGCCGCCCAGCCCGAACGCATCGAGAAGCTCGAAGACTTTGCCCGGACGGAACAGGCGGTGGACATGCTCTTCCGTTCTCCCGGCGGCAGCGGCGACGAGTCGTGGCGGAGCGAGTCGTCGCTCACCGATTATGCCCGGCGACTCACGCGTCAGCGCCTGAAGGCCTTGGAAGGAGCGGAGTCGACCCTCGGCTCGCTTTGTGGCGGCGCGAGCCACTGGACGATCGTCGAACTCGCTACGACCACGCCGCCGGGTGGCGGAGCGGATCGGGCCCTCCGCTTCCTGCTCGCGAAACTCCCCGACGATCGCATCGCCCCCCTGCTGGCCAATGGCGATGTGGACGATGCCTGGAAGACGGAGTTGCTTCAATCCCGAATCGCGACCACGGGGAGAACACCGCCCGGCTGCCAATGGCTGTGGAGCGATGAGGCAAGTGAATCGCCCTTGGGCCCCGAGCGGCAGAAGTCCCTCGCCCTGAGCGTCATGGCCGGTTTGCCGTCCAAGGCGGTCGTGGGAATGCTGTCCGGCCTCGAAGCCGATCGCCGCCTGGCAGCCGTCGATCGATTGGTGAAAGCGTGTGGGCACGCCCCCGAGCAATGGGCCGTGTTCGCCGACGTGGTCCGTCGGCTCGACGTCGCCTCCCTGCTGGCTGTATGGCAGAGATTGCAGTCGCGACTTTTCGAGGTCCCCGACAACGTCGGCCCCGTACTGTCGGCACGACTTCGCGAAATCCTCGACTCCCTCCACGAACATCCCGGCGAGTTCCAGGAGCGGTTGGAGTTCCTTGAGGCGGGAAGCCGGTGGCTCACCGAGCCGGAGGAAGCCAATCGACTGGCCGCCTGGACTCGCTGCCGCGACGCCGTGGCCGAACTGGCCGGCATGAATGAATTGGCCTCCGGCTTGCGCCAACTGACGGCCCTTCGCCAATTGGAGTCGGCAGCCCAGCGGATGACCGAAGCAATCCTTGAGACCATGCCGGCCGCCCTGGTCGAAGACGATCGGCAGGGCCGAGCCAAACAGGACTGCCTGCGGGCGATCGGCCGCCAAATGCTCGAAGGAAAGGAGTTCCTGCCCCCCGCCCAGTGGCAAAACGAAGCCCTCTGGAAAAAGGTCGGATGGAGAATGGAGATGGGCAGTTGGCCCACCATGGCACTGCGAAAACTCTCCCGCACTCCGGAGGCGCAGAAGCGAATGTGGATCGCCGTCTCCGTTGCCGCCGCCGTCGTGCTCGGCGTCCTCGCCGTCATCGGGTTGGCCACGGTGGGCACGGGACCGAAACGGCCCTCGACCGAACTGGTCATCGAACCGGGGGACCAACGAACGGAGAAACAGCCCGCTCCTGTTGACGAGTCGCCGAAGCAAAACGTGGCCCCGCCCCAACCCGACGCCCTTTCCGAAGGCGACCTCGCTGCCCAGACACCAGTCGAAGAAGCCTCGCAGCCCACTGCAAACGGTTCCCAAACCACTCCGGAATCCCCAAGGGACGCCGGTGAGCAGATTGTCCGCGAGTCCTTCGAAAACCCCCTCGTGATGCTTGCGGGCGATTTCAAAGCAGCCATGTCACCGGTCGCCGCCCTCGAACCTCCTGTCGTCGCCGTGGTACGACTCCACGTTCGCAACGCCGAAGGTCAGCCCCTCCCGGAACAGATACTCCGGAAGTACACGCTTGGCGCCGTCGTTCGTGAGCAGAACGGCACCGGTAACAACCGTCTTCTCGATCTGCCCGACCTGGATCACGGGAACGAAGCACAACTGTTCGACGGAGTGGATCGTGTGCTCGTCCAATTTCGCTGCTCCCGCAAGGCGACGCCATCGTGGCCCGGCGGCATCGAGGCGACATCGAGTTCGTGGGCCGAGGTGATGATCACACCTGCTCAACGCTACGATATTCGTTTTCTCCTTTCTCCCGAGGCGGTCAAAACCCTGGAGCAACTGGCTGCCGCCGAGCCCCCAGAACCGGTCGACCCATGACGATTCAAGGGATCAACAGACCTATCGCAACCCTCATCCTCGGCTGCCTGCCGCTGGCGGTCCTGACGGTCGCCAGTTTTGCGGGCTTGGGCACTTCGGATCTGCCTGCAATCGGTGAGCAGGCCCCGCCATCCCAAGCGGGCTCGGCCTTGCCGCCTTCCGCTGAGGAGTTGAAGGACGACCGAGCGCTCTGCGCCGCGGTTGCCGATCGTGAATTCCTTTCGGGAGAACCGTTGCCGGACCGCGAGAGCGAAGCGAAGCCCCACTTCCTTGGACCTGTGGACGACGATTGGAACCAGTGGTCCGGCGCCACGGACCTGGCCCGCGAAGTGCTCGCCGTGGAACAATCGCTCGTCGGCGCCGACCTGGCACCGCAGGAATCGGCCTTGGAGCGGATCGACCAGATCCTGGAAACGCTCCGGACGCGGGAAGTAGCCGGAAAAGAGCCTCTCATCGAACTCCTGGAAAGGCGGAGAAACGAACTTCGCGACCAGATCGCCGAGCAGCAAAAGCGTCTCAAGGCGGAAGGCCTTCTGGCCGATGCCAGGAAGGCCCTTTCCGAGAAAGACTACGCCGAAACGATCTTGATTTGCGACAGGTTGATGTCCGACTACGCTCCCGTCATCGATCTCCAAGCCGTCTCGACACTGCGAAAGAAGGCCCAGTTCTGGCAGAAGTGGCCCACCTTGCCCCTTGCCTCTCCCGTCACCGAGAACCCGACCAGGCAACAGGAAGACTTCGAGCGTTTTCTCGCCGACTTCGGCAGCGTCTCCGGCAAGTTGGAACAGGAGCGAATCGCCAGAGCCACCCAACGACTCGAAGAAGTCCGCGCGGAACTCCAACGGATCGCCTGGAACGAAGCCGCACGACAACCGATTTCCACGCTGTCGCGTTACGACGCAAGACCCTTCGAGGAAGGTCTGGCCCAGGCAGCGGACGTCGCAAGCGCCTACCCCACCGGCTCGGTTCGGACTCAGGTCCAGCAGCGCGTCGTCGCCTGGATCACCGCCTCGCTGCCTTCCAAAGAGGTAGACGAACCACAGGGAATCGAAGAAGTGGAGACCACGTCGGGCAACGTGCTCCGAGGCTTCTTTGAGCCCGTGCCCGGTGCAGCGGGACAAGTGATCGGCTACAAGCGTTATTCCTCGGCCGAGCAGCGGAGAGCCCCTACGGGCAACGTCGGCCGCTATCCGGCCGCCGACCTCCGTGGTGCGCCCACCCACTCCGTACCACGCCAGTGTGTGGACGCCTACCACGCCGCTCGCGATCGCCTCCTTGCCGACCCCGGCAACCGCGACGCCTGGTCCGCCCTGGAACGAACCTGCGAGAGCGCCGAAAACGCCTTGCTCGACTACCGGCGAAAGCCCGGAAGCCTCCGCGATACCCTCGCCTTCGAGCAACAGCGTCGCTTCGCCCGGGCCGTGCTGAACAGCGACCTCTGGGAACAAATCGAGGTCATCTGGGGAAAATGAGCATGCTTGTCATCACCAAATGTTGCCGATATACAAGGGAAGTCCACCTGTAATTTCTGAGTCATTCCCAAACTTGCCATCGGATCGCCATGCAACGTCCACCGTACTCTCAAGAGATCAGCCGGCAGAACAAGGCCTGCTTCCTGTTCCTGCTCGACCAGTCCTTCTCGATGGAAGAGCCCCTGGGAAACTCGTCGAATCGCAAGTGCGACGAACTTGTCACCGCCATCAACGGCTGGCTCCAGAACATGGCCATCCGGGCCAGTGGCGACGAAGGCATCAAGGACTGGATGGACGTGGGGGTTTTCGGCTATCGAACAGATCAGCAGGCCAATCCGATCATCCAGTCGGCCTTGCAGGGCCCCCTCGCTAACCGGGCCCTCGTCTCGATCAGCGAAATCGGAGCCGCGCCCGCCCGCATCGACCAGAGGATTCAGTTCATCCCCGACGAGGCTACGGGCGAGATGCTCGAAGTGCCTTGCGAGGTGCCCGTCTGGGTCGACCCGGTCACCGAGGGCGGCACCCCCATGTGCCACATGCTCTACCACGCCCACGGGCTGTTGTCTCAGTGGATCACCCAGCATCCCGCGAGTTTCCCCCCCATCGTCGTCCATATCACCGACGGCGAATCGCAGGACGGCGATCCTCTCCCCTACGCGGAAGCCCTCAAGAACCTGGCCACCCAGGACGGCAACGTGCTGCTCCTGAACTGCCACCTTTCCATGACCGCCGCCGATCCCTTCATGTTTCCCGCTCACGGCGAAGGCTTGCCCGACGAACTGGCACGGGTCCTCTTCAACATGTCGAGCGTCCTGCCCGAACCCTTCGTCCGCCATGCGACCATGGAAGGCTTCCAATTGCAGGCGGGAGCTCGTGGCATGGCCTTCAACGCCGACATGGTCTGCCTGATCCAGTTCCTCAACATGGGAACCCAAGCCGCTCCGGGCCTGCGATGACCCCAGCTTCGACACAACACGCGAAGGGACCGTGTCCCCCATGCTGAACCCCGAACCGAAAAACGCGAACCTCGCCGGAACGATCGTCGTGCTGATCGACGAATCCCGCGCGATGGCGTCGCCCATCGCGGGCGGCACACGTTCCAAGGCCGAAGGGGTTGCCACCGCCGTCAACTCGATGCTCAATCAACTTGCGGCGGTCCCAATCGTGCGTGTAGCACTCGTGGCCTACGGCGCCACCGGCACGGAAGGGCCCCAATCCCGCTGGGCAGGCCCCCTGGAGGGACGTTCCCTGGTCGCGTCGGACGAACTCCCGGCGGCGCCCGTCACCGTGGAAGACCGGATTCGCCGCATCCCCGGCCCCGGCGGAATGGGCGTGGCTCGCGAGGAGACAATCCGGTTCCCCATCTGGTACGTGCCGCAAAGGAGCTCGGGGGGAACGCTTGAAGAAGCGATGGCCTTCAGCCAGCGAATCCTGGTCGACGAAGGTAACGACTCTTCGGGAAAGCCGCCGCTCGTCCTCCATCTCTTCGCGGATCTTCCCGCCGCATCGATGTGGAAGGCGGAAATTGTCAGCAACCCCCTCGGCGCCGCGCTCGCCTGCCACCTCCATCTGGGAACAAACGACCGGATCCCCGCCACCCTGTATCCATCGTCCAGCCAGCACCTGGCCACCGAAGATGTGGCAGGCCTCTTCGAGACGTCGAGCCCGCTTCCTGACGCGCTGGCGGATGCGTTGCGTTCTGCGAACGTCCCCGTAAGCCCCGGGGCAAGAGGCATGGTCTACCAGGCGGCCATGGGCGACTTGATCCGCTTCCTGCTCCTGGCTAAGGCCTATGCCGCCTCGGGCCCCGAAGCGTTTCCCGCCGCCGAACCATCGACGCCGCCCCAAAACGGCACAACACCACCGCCTGCTCCCGAACCTGGCCCACCAGTGGCCTCGCCGGCGGCGATCTCGCCCAGCGCAAAACGTCTGGGCCTGGTCTTCCTGGTCGACCGATCGCTGCCGGACTGCTCCACCGACGTGTGGTCGCGCCGACAGACGCAAGTCAACGAGATGATCGGCCAGGTCTCCCGCCGTGCGGGCGGCGACGTGGACGTCGGACTGATCGTCTATGACGGCAGCGCGGTCGAAATGGGATTCCACGGTCCCGTGAAGGGGCAGCCCGTCGTTGCCGACACCGCCCTGGCCGACGGGGCCCTGCGCGTGGATCAGGTGACCGAGAAGGTCTCCAACGGCATCGGCGGACTGATCGAGGTCACTCGTCAGCGACCCGTCTTTCTGGAGTGCGAGCCGGGCCCGCCCGTGACGAACCTCGGGCCCGTCCTGGATGCCTTGGCCCAATGGATCGCCCAGTTTCGACAGGAGCACGAGCAAGACGGAGGACTCCCCTTGGTGATGCACGTCACCGGCGCCGATTTCCCCCCCGAAGAAATCGCGGCCGCCGCAAGCCGGCTCACGGATCTGGGCGACCTGCTCGTCTACCATGCGGTCGTGCCCAACACTGCCCAACGAACCGTCGCCTATCCCGCAACGCCCGAGCAGATCCCCGATCCGCAAATCGCCTTGTTCTGGCAGATGACAAGCCTGCTGGCGGGAGCCGAGCAGATCGGCGAAAAGCGTCGCACCGTAACGCCCCAGGCACGGGGATTCGTTGTCGGCGCCAGGTTCGATCTGCTGCCCGATAGCATCCAGGCCATTCTCGAAAAGGAGGCCGGTAATGCCCTTTGAGTGGCGAGTCTTCGAACTGGCCAAAGAGCCCGAACACCCGGATCAGAATCAGGATGCGTGGTGGCTGAACCCCGAGAGCGGCATTGCTGCCATCGCCGACGGCGTCACGTCCGGGATCTTCTCTCGCCAATGGGCGAAGATCCTCACTCGCGCAGTCGTGGACGACTGGCCCGACCCCGACCACGAGGAGAGCTTTTCCTCCTGGCTCGCCAACCTCCGCGATGGTTGGGAAAAAGAGATTGATACGTCGGGCTTGGCGTGGTATCAGCGAGCCAAGCTCCGCGAGGGCGGTTTCTCCACCCTGCTTTGGCTCCGGCTCTGCAACAACCTCGCCCTGAAAGACGGAACAGACCGCTCTCCCGTCGAAGTCGTGGCCATCGGCGATAGCTGCCTCTTCCATATCCGCGACAATGCCCTGCTCGAGTCGTTTCCACTCGACGCCTCCGGCCAGTTCGACAGCAGCCCCCTCGTGCTTGGCAGTGTCGATCTGCGCCGGGACAGCCAACTCCAGTTCGAACGTGTGCAGCTCGAAGGGCACGCGGGCGACTTGCTCGTGTTATGCACCGACGCCGTAGCCGCCTGGGCAATGGCGCGATACGAACGCGGCGAGCCCGTCCGTTGGTCGGATTACTGGTACATGTCGGCCCAGGCCTGGGCCGACGAAGTCGCCTCCTTGCGTCTCGAATCCACGATGCGAGTCGACGACGCCACACTGCTCCTCCTGCGACTGGGCCCCACCGCGGGCCTCCCGCCGGAAGACTACGACGCACCCGCCCTCGACGTGTCGCAGATGTCGCCCGCCCAGGAGGCTCCCGAGGTGGATCTCCTCGCTGTCGACGATTGGGGGCTGCCCGACACGCCGCCCCAATCACCGTCAGACGAGATCACGATCGACGAAGCGCCCGTCTCTGAAACGCCAGTCTCCGAACCGGCAGTGCCCGGAGACCCCCGCGAGGATCCGACCGTCGACCAGTCACCGGACTCCGAGCCGGACACCTACGCTCTTCAGACCACGCCTCAAGCGGTCGAACCTCCCGCGACTCCGAACGCGCCGCCTCCGGCGCCCGGCGGCGGCATCGCAGGGCCGCCGCCCCCGCCGCCGCTCTCTCCCACGGAACCTCGCCAGGAGGATTGGCGCGACCAGGTCAACAGCTTCTCCGAGCGCCTCTTCAAAAAGGCCACGGAAGGTCTCTCGCGAGCCGCCGACAAGATCCAGGAGGCCAAGGACTCGGCCATGAAGAAACTGCAAGAGAAAACGGATGGAATGCTGACCGATGACGACGCGGACAAGCCGAAGTAGTGCCACCTCATGAACGCGCCGCCGGCCCCACCACCGAGATATCAGGATGAATCCCGCGATCAAGCGCGGACTCGGCGTTTAATCCTTGACGCCGCCGCCGGGATCGGACTCGTCGTCGCGCTGCTGATCGTCCTGATCATTGATGCTTTCCGCGGGCCGCAGCGGAGCGGCGAACCTCCCGTCGAAGTCGTGCTGGAAGCGACTCAACCGGCCGCGTCGGAACCGAAGAAACTGCGGTTGGCCGTCACGCCCCCCGAGTTCGACGACATGGGGCGCCTGCTCGACACCCTGGGCCACGGGTACCAGTACGAGACGGCCTCTTTCCGAGAGTTCCTTACGCCCGGAGCGCTCGAACAGCACGACGTGGTCTTCCTGACCTGCGGCGGAGTCCCCACCGACTGGCTGAGCGAGCGACTGCGCGACAGCGAGCGCGGCACGGCCGGTGTTTATCGGCCCAAGCCGGAAACCATCGACTGCCTCTACAAGAACATCCGCCGGTTCGTGCGCGGGGGCGGCACGCTGTACGTATCCGACCTCCATTTCGACGTGTTGGCCATCGCCTTCCCCGAATTCATCGACGACGACGCGGTCGGGCGCGGGGCCGTGCAGACGGTCGAGGCTCGGGTTGTCGAAGAGGGACTGCGAAAGCAATTGGGCGACCAGATCCCTTTGCGTTTCGACATGAAAGCCTGGCGTCCCGCCGCGTTCAAGGCGCACAAGGTCACCACCTACCTGGAAGGCGAGTATCGACTGGTCGACGGACCGGAGCGGACCGGCCCGCTCCTCGTCCGCTTCCCCTACGGCAAGGGAACCGTCATCTTCACGTCGTTTCACAATGAGGCGCAGAACAGCGACCTGGAGACCCTGCTGCTTCGCTACCTCGTGTTCGCCACCGTCACAGCCCGGCAGGACGAAAACGTGCGTCAGGTACTGGTGAAGGGCGGCTTCTCACCCCGGCAGCGAAACCTGCTCGCCCTGTCCACCGAGCAGCAGCCCAAGAGCGACTCCTACAACCACCCGAGCCGCGGCCCGCTCCAATTCGTCCTCGGCTTCGAGAACAGCGGCGCCGAGCTGAAGCTGACCGTGACGGCGCCGGGGGGAAAACGGTTCGAAAAATCCGGCCGGGAAACCTTCTCGATTTCCGTCGAGCAGGCCGACACAGGTCGCTGGACCTACACGATCGCGCCCACCCGCATTCCCTATCGGAATTTCCCCTTCACCCTAACGATCGCCGAAAAGACCGACGAAACGTCGTCCGACGAATAGGGCTCCACCGCCAGCAAACCATGGCGAACCCATCGAATTCCTCTCGTGTCCCCGATGGGGGGCGAGGGAAGGACCCTTGGGGGTCCTGGCAGTCCCTCGCAGGTTCCTATATCATGGCCCTCTTAGCTATCTAGAGCTGTGACTTGCAGAAGGCTGGAAGCCCATGACGACGCGAGCTGAAGAATTTGCCGGACTGTCCGTCGCCTTGACGACCCCCTTTCGCGACGGCGAAGTGGACTACGAGGCCCTCCAGGCCCAGGTCGAGTTCCAGGTGCAGGCGGGAACCACCTGCGTTTGCCCCGTGGGAACGACCGGCGAGTCGCCCACCCTCTCCCACGAGGAACACGAACGCGTCATCCAGGCCGTCGTCGAAGCGGCCGCGGGCCGCGTTAAGGTCATGCCCGGCACGGGGTCCAACAGCACCCGTGAAGCCTTGCGACTGACCCGCTGGGCCGCCGACAAGGGCGCCGATGCCGCCCTCGTGGTCGCTCCTTATTACAACAAGCCGACCCAGGAAGGCTTTTTGGCCCACTTCCTCGCCCTCGCCGAGGCAGTCGACATCCCCATCTGTGTCTACAACATCCCGGGCCGGACGGGTAAGAACATCGAACCCGATACGATTCTTCGCATGGCCGAGCACCGTAATATCGCCCTGGTCAAGGAAGCGACCGGGTCCATGGACCAGGCCTCCCAGATCCTCGCGGGAAGCGACCTCACCGTGCTCAGTGGCGACGACAGCCTGACCCTGCCCCTCATGTCGATGGGCGCGAGGGGCGTGATCTCGGTCGTCGGGAATATCCTGCCCAAGGACATGATCGCCCTCATCTCGGCGTTGGAGTCCGGAGACCTGGCGAAAGCCTGCCAATGGCACCACAAACTCTTCCCCCTCTGCCGCAACATGCTCGGCATGGCCACCAACCCAATCCCGATCAAGGCGGCCATGAAAATGCTGGGACGCGACACGGGCGAACTCCGCATGCCCATGATGCCTCTCTCGCCCCAACAGGAAGAAAGCCTCCGCGGCACGCTCAACCAATACGGCGCCCTCTGAGCCGCTTGGACAAGTAGGTCACCGCTCGCCGAGCGGGACCTTGAAATGGCAAATCGCTCGACAATTCAGGAACCGTGCCGCGTTTTCAACGGGCTGCTAAACGGCCTTTCGCGATTGTGGAAGAGACACATACGAGCATGATCGGAGCCCATGGCACTGCCCGTGTTCTCCTGCTCTGCGAGTACCCCACCGTCAACGGCGGCGAGCAGTCCATGCTCTCCACCTTCGACGCCGTGGGGCAGGCCGGGTTCTCCATCACCGTCGCCTGCCCGTCTTCCGGTCCCTTGGCCGATTGCCTCCGAGAGCGGGAAATCCCCACACTCCCCTTCGAGACTCACGACCCCCACGGCCGCCGCCTTGGCCAAGAGGAACGTCGGGAAGGCCTGAAGAACCTCCTTTCCGAGCATCGGCCCGGCCTGCTCCATGCCAACAGCCTCTCGACGGGACGCCTCTCAGGTCCCGTGGTCCGTGAATTGGCAATTCCGAGCCTCGCTCACCTCCGCGACATCATCGGTCTGAGCCGCCGCGCCGTCGACGACCTGAATCACCACCAGCGACTCCTGGCCGTTTCCCAGGCCACCCGCGACTTCCACGTGGGGCAAGGTGTCGATCCCCAGAGGATCACGGTCTTGCATAACGGTGTGGACCTGGATCGCTTTCGCCCCAACAATGCTCCAACGAGCCTCCGCGAGCAACTCGGCTTGCCGCCTTCGGCACGGCTTGTTGTCACCATCGGCCAGATCGGGTTGCGCAAGGGCCACGACGTGCTGGTCGACGCAGCCGTCCGCCTCGCCGGCCGTCTTCTCAACGTCCATTGGCTCGTCGTAGGTGAACGGTTCTCGCAGAAGGCGGAATCTCAGCGTTTCGAAGACGACCTGCGCGAAGCAGCCGCCGGCCCCCTGGCCGGACACATGCACCTCCTCGGCTGGCGCGACGACGTCGATCAAGTCCTGCGCGCGGCCGACCTGCTCGTTCACCCCGCACGCCAGGAACCGCTCGGACGCGTCCTGCTGGAAGCCGCCGCGTCGGGCCTTCCCGTAGTCGCCACGGACGTGGGCGGCACCCGCGAGATCTTCCCCAAAGACGGCGAAGGCGCAATCCTCGTTCCCCCAGATGACGCGGCCACCCTGGCGGAAACCACTCTTCGTGTCCTCACCGACGACACCTTGAGACAAGCAATGCAACGCTCCGCACGCCGCCGCGCCGAAGAAGCCTTCAACGTCCGCCGGGCAGCGGCGGAACTGGTGGAGCATTATCGGGAGCTGCTTGGGCTCAGCACAGGGAAGGGGACTGACCGTTGACAGACCAATGAATCAGGATCTTCCTGGGGAGCAATGAGCAGGACCGCGAGTGTGTGTCGCAAAAGCCGGGCTATTCTGATTCAGCCCGGCTGCTACCGTTGCGTTCCAACGAGGCGTTGCAGCGACGGGAACCGGGTGATCTGCAGCCGGGCTTTTCGAGTCGGTGGCCATTGAGGACAGAAGCCGGGCTACGGTTGCTACTCGACTGGTCGGACCGCCTTGTGTGAAGTGGTTGGTTCAAGAGCCCGGCTTTTTCGATGGGCGGTGCAGATTCCTTTCGTAGCCCAAGCTCACCCGTTATAGTGGTGCCGGAGGAAAAACGTGATGGAACTTCTCGGACGATGGTACGAAAACGCCGCCCCTGTGCGAATCCTGGTCGAAGGGGACCGGGTGGCCAGTGCGCAATGGGATCTTGCCTTGCCCGGCTCGCCCGACGACCTGCCCTGGATCGCGCCGGGCCTGATCGACATGCAACTGAACGGCTACCGGAGCCAGGAATTCAGCTCGGACGAACTCACCGTTGAGAAGGTGGCGGCCATTGTCGAGGCCACCGCGCCAATGGGCCTGGTCGGCTTCCTGCCCACGCTGACCACGAACGGCCTCGAGACACTTGCCCACGCCTTGCAGACCATCGACGGGGCTTGCAACCAGGATTCGCGGCTTGCCCGACGGATCCCCGGCCTCCACCTGGAAGGCCCCTTCGTTTCTCCCCAGGATGGCCCCCGCGGGGCCCATCCTCTCCGCCATTGCCGCCGCCCCAATTGGGACGAATTCTGCCGGCTGCAGGAGGCGGCAGGAGGCCGAATCCGGGTCCATACGATTTCGCCCGAGTTTGAAGAGGCCTTCGACTTCATCCGTAAAGTGGCCGACTCGGGCGTGATCGTGTCGTTGGGGCACACGGCCGCCAGCCCGGACCAGATTCGTCGAGCCGCCGACGCCGGCGCCACCATGAGCACCCACCTCGGAAACGGCTCCCACCCGACGCTGCCGCGACATCACAACTACCTTTGGGCCCAGATGGCGGAAGATCGTCTCACGGCGGGCTTGATCGCCGATGGCCATCACCTGCCGCCGGAACTCGTCAAATCCCTGGTTCGCGCCAAGCAGCCCGAACGCTGCGTCCTCGTGAGCGACATCTCGGGCTACGCGGGCCTGGCCCCAGGGCGTTACGCCACCGAGCTCTGCGACCTGGAGATTCTGCCCACGGGCAAACTCGTCGTGGCTGGCCAGGAAGAACTCCTGGCAGGAGCCTCGCTGCCCTTGTGCGACGGCGTGACCAACGTGATGAACTTCGCCGACGTCGACCTTCCCGCGGCCGTCGACATGGCCTCGCGCAGGCCCTCCGAACTGCTCGGCCTTGAGCCCGCCGGCTCCGAGCCCGGCTCCCGCGCCGACTTCGTCGTCTTCCGGCTTCCGCAAGAGCCGGAAGGAAGACGCTTTGAATTGATCGAAACAATCCTGGCAGGTGAAACCATCTGGAAATAGGGGGGCGGAATGGCCGGCAACAACGTTCGCGAAGACACGATGGTTGTCATTCTGGCGGCGGGCAAGGGAACCCGCATGGGCAACGACGGCCTCGTCAAGGTCTGCTTCAAAATCGACGGGACGCCGGCAATCAATCGCCAGCTCGATGTCTTCAAGAGCTGCCGACTCGCTCGCTTCCTCCTTGTCGTGGGAGATCGAGCCGAACAGGTGCTCGATACCGTCACGCCCGTTCATCCCGAAGTTCTCTACGTCCACCAGAAGCCGCAGTGGGGAACGGGCCATGCCGCACGAGTGGCCTCCGAGGCCCTCCAGGCCTCGGATACTCGGGCAACGTGCTCGTGTCCACCGGCGACAAGTTCATTGAAAAAGAAGCGATCGAAGCCCTCCTCGACGGCTTCGTCAAACAGCAGGCCGACATGGCCTTGCTGACGGTGCCCAAGACCGAAGCCACGGCCCACTCCATGGGACGCGTCTTCGTCGATCCCGGCGGCCAGGCCCTCGACATCATCGAGGCGGCCGATCGCCGCCGCCAAACCGTCGCCGACACCCTGCGCGGACAACTCGACCAAGGCGCCGCCATAACCTCGGCCTCCCTCCAGAAACTCCTCGCAACGCACTTCCCCAACCCGAAGAAGCAGCAACGGGCCGTCCCGGAATTGCTGGAACTGGCCGACGACGACAATGGCTCGGCCGTGGCCCCCCACACGCTCCGCGAGCTGCTCGACTCGCCCCGCTACCGCCTCACGGTGGACGGACAGTCCTATTCGACCGAGCAGATCGAACAGGAATGCGAGGACACGAATCCGAGCCTCTACCTGTACCGGGCCGACCTGTTCTACAAGTCGGTGGCCATGCTCGACAACAACAACGCCCAGAAAGAGTACTACATCACCGACACCGTCCGTTTCCTGGGCTGCCAGCGCGATCGCGACGGAAACCGAACCTACCGGGTGCGCGCCGTATCGCTCGACAATCCCGACTGCATTCAGGGCTTCAACTCGCCCGACGAACTCCTGGTCATTCAGGACTACGTCCGCCGCAAGAAGGTCGCTCCCGAAGCGGAAGCAAGGGTCGTTCAGCAACCGAAGTTGGCGCCGAGCCAGTACGCCACCGTCCGGGAGTGGCTCGAACGGATCGACCCGAGCCGCCCCGACACCAAACGTTGGTTCCTGCAGATCTACGGTCATCACGACGACCTTCACACCGAAAAGAGCAAGGATCTCACCAAGGTCCTCAACTGCTACGGCGAGCAGTTCGGTTTCGACGAAAAAGTCTGCATCGTCCGAGCCCCGGGCCGAATCAACCTGATGGGGCGCCACGTGGATCACCGGGGAGGGTGGACCAACTTCCTGGCAATCGCGAGGGAGACTGTCGCGGTGGCCGGGCTCCGCAACGACGATACGGTCCAGGCCGTCAATGCCCAGCCCGAGAAGTTCAGCCCCGTCTCGTTCCGCGTGTCGGAACTCATGGGACGCTTTGCCTGGAGCGACTGGCTCAACTTCGTCAACAGCGACTGGGTCCGCGACCTGATCTACCGGACCGCCGGCGACTGGGGCAACTACCTGAAGGCCGCCATGCTGCGTTTGCAGCACGCCTACCACGACGTGAAAGTCCGTGGCATGAACGTGGCCGTGATTGGCAACGTGCCGATGGCCGCGGGGCTCTCCAGCAGTTCGACCCTCGTGGTCGCCACCTTGCAGGCGGCGATCGCTTTGAACAATTTCGAACTGACGAGCCAGCAGTTCATCGACATGTGCGGCGAGGGAGAGTGGTTTGTCGGTTCCCGCGGCGGGGCGGGAGACCACGCCGCCATCTACCTGGGGCAGCGAGGCAAGATCGCCCACGTGGGCTACCATCCCTTTCAGTTGTACGACGTCTTCGACGCCCCCAAGGACTATCAGGTCGTCGTGGCCAACAGCCACATCCAGGCCGCCAAGAGCAGCGGCGCCAGGGACCAGTTCAACTCGCGAGTGGCAGCCTACAATCTCGGACTCGCCTTGCTCAAGCAACGGGCTCCCGAGTATCGCAACACCATCGAGCACCTCCGCGACGTCGCCCCCGCAACCCTCGGCTGTTCCAGTAGCGACATCTACCGCCTCCTGCTCAAGGTGCCCCAAACGATGACTCGCCAGGAGTTTCGTGAGTTCCTCTCCGCCGAGCACCACGATTTGATCGAGAGCAGCTTTGCGACCCACGCCGACCCGAAAACCTACCATCCGCGCGGCGTTCTCCTGTTCGGTATCGCCGAGATTCTCCGGGCCAGGAAGTGCGTGGAACTCCTGAAACAAGGACACGTGGAGGCCTTCGGCGACCTGATGCGAATCAGCCACGACGGCGACCGTGTCAGCTCCCGCGATCCCGACGGATCGGTTCATCCCCTCGCCGATCCCTGCACCGACGACTATCTGCAGCGCCTGATCGACGACCTTCGGAGCGAGGACCCCCAACGGGTCCAGCGGGCGCAGCTCGACCGCCAGGCCGGCTACTATGCGTGCAGCACCCAGGAGATCGACGGGATGGTGGACTCCCTATCCGGCGTATCCGGAGTGGCCGGCGCCCAGATCGCCGGCGCCGGCCTCGGCGGGTGCATCATGATCCTGGCCCGAAAAGAATCGGTTCCCGAGGTGTGCCAGACCCTCGAACGAGGCTACTACCGCCCCGCCGACCTCAAACCGGCGGTGATTCCATGCGTGGCCGTCGAAGGGGCAGGCTTGGCCGAGTTCGATTGACAACTCCACGAGGCTAAGTGACCTTGCACGATTCCAAGAATAGCAGCCATCACGCTCCGTCGTGATGAGCCCCACCGTCGACAGGCGTTCATTTCCAGAACCCACGACCGTTCCTTTTGGCTGACATGCAGACGGCTCGCCACGTCGTGGCGCAATTTGAATAGCCAGGGGTTTCAACCCCTGGACTCATCAGCGAGCCTTGAATGTGCCACGTAGTGGCACGACACGCACCATTCAAGCAGGCGGCTTGAACCCCGCCCCCCGAGCCCGGGCCAGCGCTTGCGTCGCCCGGTCCGTGTCGCCCGCCTCCTGATAGACCATGCTCAGGGCCAGGAAGGCAGGACGCCGATAAGGAGGCGGGAGCTGCTTCGCGGCCGCCTTGAACGAAGCCTCCGCCTCAGCAAACCGCTGTTGCGCGCCGTAGGCCTCCCCTCGCAGCAGGTTGACCTCTCCCTCAAAGGGACCCAGATCACCCACGTCGTCAAGACGATCCAACGCTTGCTGAGCCATGCCCAATTCGAGGTAACCGGAGGCCTCTCGCAAACGGTGTGCGACCCGTCGTAGTTGTGTCATGTTGAAGGCCATGGCTTCGCCCCTCCGTGATATCCAAGGTGTGGCGATCGGAAGCTGTCAAATGGGCTTGGTACCAAACCGCCGCCATCTATTCGACGCAAACTCCATGCCGGTGGTTCATGGAATTCCAGTAAACATCGCAACCGGTATCACAACAACGCGTTACAACATGACCATGAATCGGGAAAATTACGGTCTTGCCCGCTTTCGCGTCATCTCGTGCCAAGAATGGCAGATTCTTGCGGACTGGTTGTCGCATTTCGCGCACCCTGTCACAAGCAACACAGGGGGAACCAAAGCCACCCTTAATGGGGCGGATCGACTACCCGACTATTGGGCATACCAGGCGGCAACAGCCGGGAGCTGGCCCGGCCTCGCCAGAAACCGAATCCTTCGCCGGTGGCGAGAATCCGTCAGGGCAGCGAACCCCTGACCGCGATCGAGGGCCACGACGATCTCCGCCATCATCTCGCGACTTGGTTGAGAGTCGGCGGCAAACAATCGCATCAGCCACATCCCCGCCACGTAGGCAAGAGCCAGGTTGCGGAAACCGTCCACCACTCCCCAGTGCCGCGGCAGCAGAAGGCAGTACCTCGCCGAGGCTGTCGCCGTTTCCAGGAAACAGTTCAGCGGTTCCAGAACCTCCGGATCGAGCGGCCCGAGCGGCGCCTCCAGTGACTCAAACGTCGCCTCGGACGCCGCACCTGTCAGGTTGGGAACGTTTCCTCGCCCTCGAAGAAAGCGGAACGCGGCCCCCGCAATCGTCAACCGATCTCGCCATCGCTCCCGAACTGCGACCTGGGGATGAAGACGAAGGAATTGGAATACGGACTGGCGAACTACGCCGGCCTCCGTTCGAGTTGGCGACCGCCGCTCCCGAAACAGCGGCGAAGCCTCCTCGGGCACAGACTCCTCCAGCATGGCCAGCAACTCGCCCTGCTGGCGTGCGTCCAGGCAGTTTAAGTCGCACAGTTCCAGCGAATCACACAGCAGAAGCGCGTGGACCAACCGCCGAACCATCGGGTAACCGGGAGCCGTCATCAACCTGCTGAGCACCCCGAAAACGCGGTCGGCATCTTTCCAGGAAAGCTGGCGTCTCCCGGCCAGACGCGGAGCGGCGGAAGGAACAGCCGTCTTCTTCCGTTGCTGCAGGATCCGTCGGATATCGTCCCGCTCCAGCGACAGTTTCGCTCCACGCCCAACCGCCGCCGAAGGACAACTGCGGCGCAGCGTGAGATAGGCCGCATGATGATGGGGAACCAACTGAAGCGGATAGGCCTGGCAAACCCCCGGCTTCGCTTCCAAACCATGCTCCAGGTGGATTCGGCAGCGTCCGTCGTCCATCAGGAAAATGCAGGAACCGTCAGAGCGCTTGGCCAGCACTTTGCGTCGACTGCCGAAGGACGCTCGAACGATGATCTTCCTGTTTCGAAACTCGGGATGGTCGCTCCACCCTTGCGACTGGATCTTGGCCTGGTCGTCCTCCGTCAGCGGAATCACGCTGCCCCGGCAGCATCGGGCGCAGCTGTGGCAGTCCCAATGCTCGGAAATCGGCAGTAGTCGAACAGGTAACGCCATGGGCGGCTAGACTGCGGCCTGGGCAAAAAGTTGATCGATCTCGTCCGCGGCTCGCATGCCTTCAGAAATCCCCTGCACGGCCGTGGTCCCCCCGTTCACGAGGTCACCACCCGCAAACACGCCAGGAGTCGTCGTGGCCTGGGAGCCTTCTTCGATGGCGATCAGTCCGTGCTTGGTGAGCGTCACGCTCCCGAGGGCATCCTGGAGACCGTCGGGGATCCCCTGCCCCATGGCCTCGACGACCAGGTCCACCGCCATCACGCTCTCGCTGCCCGGGATGACAAGGGGTCGGCGGCGTCCCGATTCGTCGGGATCGCCCAACTCGGTCCTCGCGATCCGCAGGCCCGTAAGCTTTCCGTCCTTGTCCGTCTCGTAGCCAACCGGTTGGGTCAGAATGAGCACGTGGCCACCCGCTTTCAACAGGTGCTCCCGCTCGCTGGGCCAGGCGGGCATCTCGTTGAAGGAACGCCGATAGATGATGAAGACATCCTGGGCGCCCAGGCTCTTCGCCGTCACGGCAGCGTCCATGGCCGTATTGCCCGCCCCAAGCACGGCCACCTTTCCTTGTAGCCGGGGGATCTTCCCCGACTTCACGTCCCGCAGAAACGTGAGGGCGTCCAGCACCCCCGACGCGGTTCCCAGCGACGTGGATTGGCCGAGCCCCAGCCCGAGGAACACGGCGTCGTATTCGGATCGCAATTCGTCCAGTCCCACATCCTGGCCGAAGCTGCAGCCGAGACGCACCTTGAGCCGTCCCGCCTCCAGGGCCGGGGCGAAAATGGAGTCGATCTCTTCGCGGGCGTCTTCAAATCGGCCGCCCGGGATGACCCACTGCGGGGTTCCGCCGAGTTGCTCGCTTCGCTCGAGGACTTCCACCGAGTGCCCTTTCTCCAGGAGCCGAACCGCACAGGCCAGCCCCGCCGGTCCGCCGCCAACGACCGCGACCCGCTTGCCCGAAACGCGGCTGGGCAGACGCACTCCGGTGAGCCCCTTCTCGCGAGCGATACGGCTGACGACCAGCTGGATGTCGCGAATCGGCAGCGCGCAGTCGTCAAAAATTTGCTCCAGGCAGCCGCCTTCGCACTGCACTTCGGCGGGGCAGATGTAAGCACACATCTCCGGAAGCACATTGCGCGCCCGCAGGACGTCGTAGGCCGTGGCCACATCGCCGTCGGCAAAGGCCCGCACGAAGGACGGCACGTCCACGTGGGCCGGACAATTCTTCGTGCAAGTCGCGAATTCGCATTGGCGGCAGCGCTGCGCCTCGGCGCGAAGATGGTCCATGGCGAAACGCCGACCCAGCTTGTACTGAACCGAGTAGATCGCCTGGTCTCGAACCACGCAACCCGTCATGGCGCCGTCCCGCATGATCTGGGTGCAACCCGAACAGGTCACGCACGTCTTGTCCGGATCCATGGCCCCGGTGGTAAGAAGGTCGTTCACCGAGTCGGGATAGGCGAAAGCTCCTCGCCCTTGCCCAATCAAGGTCGCCCAGCCCTGCCGCACCACCCCGGCCGCCACGTACGGCATCAGGTGACGCAACCAACTGTAGCCGCCTCCCACAACCGGAAGATCCGGTGCGGCCTGTTGAATCTGCCGCGTCACATGAATGAACCGCGCCACGCCTTCCAGTGGATGTTCCGGCGGCGCCCCCACGCCGGCCACCGATCGATCGAAGGGCCGGCCGTAGTGCGGATTGTAGTACGGGTTGCCGATCGACACGTTGATCAGCGGCAAATCGTACTGGCGCAACTGCCGAATCAACTCGATCGGCTCGCTCAGGTCCGGCTCGCGATAGTCGTCCTCCGAAACGCCGAACCCGAAGGGAAACGAGATCGCGTCGTACACGTTCATCCGCGTGGTCACGAAAACTTCCGGCGTCTCTTGCCGGATTCGCGCCATCACCTCCCGCAAAAATCGCGTGCGGTTCTCGAACGATCCGCCGTACTTGCCTCGCCGGGTGTGCGAAGCCAGCAGTTCCGACACCAGGTAGCGATGGCAACTCTTGACGTCCACGCCGTCGAATCCCGCCTTCGCCGCCAACTGCGCCGCTTCCACGTACGTGTCCTGAAGCCGATCCAGATACTCGTCCGAGACCAGCGGATAATCGGCAGGCAGACCGTGCTTCGGATCGAGGATTTCGCTGTGGTGCGCAATGATCGGACGCGGCGTCCCCTGCGGCTTGCTGTAACGTCCCGAGTGGGTCAGTTGGACGATCATCGTGATCTCGTGACCGTACTCGCGCCTGGCCGCTTCGCGCGCCGCATCCACCAATCTCGCGAAATCATCCACGCTTCCCGAATGCAACCACAGTTGCTTGGGATTCGACCGGGCTTCGTGGAGCACGGCCGTGGCCTCGAACCAGAGAAGCGCAAAACGCCCCGACGCGTAGCGTGTGTAGCGGCGGATGCTCAAATCACCCGGGCCACCATTCTCCCGCGAGTCAAACCCTTCCATAGGCTGGACGATGAACCGGTTCGCCAACGGACGATCTCCGATCGAAACCTGCTCTGCCAGGGGCGACAGGTCTTCGTCCACGGGAAGGGATAGTCCCAAGGTATCCAACTCTTCACGGAGCAGGTCCAGGGTCCGCAGGTGAAATTGCGTATGTTCCGCCATTTCCATCTCGCGCGTTGGGGCTCTTCGTTGGGCTTCACCGGCCACCTTCAGCCGACATCAGGTCGGCGGGCCTGGCCCGCTTCAGGATCGTCCACGGTTGCCGCTTCGGTCCCCGCCGCGGCGCCGTCCCGATCGCTGCCGATATCCGGACGAGTCCGGCTTCTTCGATCGCCCGTCCAAGTTCGCGTCCACAATGTGGCCGACCGCTTCCTCCCAACTCGGAATTCCGCGGTGCGTGACTTTCTTCGTCGGCTTCTTGTCCTTGTCCTGGCCCCGCGAACGCGAACCGCTTGCCTCGTCCCCTTCCTCCTCGCTCTCGTCGTCATCCAGCAGAAGGTCGAAATCGTCGGTGTCGCTGCCGCCAGCCTCGTGGGGCACCATGCTGGGACCGAACTTCGGGGAATCCGATGACGATGGCTCGCGTGAGACTCGTTTGCGGCCTCCGCGCCGGCGCCCCCTGCGACGCCCGCTCTCCTCCTCTTCCTCCTCGCGGGTTTCTTCCTGAGCAGGACTCGCGTCTTCCTCCACAACAGCCTTCGTTTCGCTGGCAACCGTCGGCGTTTCGCTGCCTTGCTCTTCTTCCGACTTCCGCGGCTTCCGGCGACGGCGTCGGCGACGCCCCTTGCGCTCCTCCTGCGGCACTTCTTCCGTATCCTTGGCCTCGGCTTCTTCATCCGGCTCTGTGGCTGCTTCAGGAAGCGGACCATCGAGAAGGCCGGCTCCAAACTCAGACGCGACTGGTTGCGGCGACGGTTCCTTCGGCTCCGCCTCCTCAACCTTCTCGTCCACGTCGGCGGAGCCCGTCATATCCACCGCGAAAGGTGTTTCCTCAACCGGCTCCGTGGCAGGGATCGGAGCGGGGGCCTCTTCCATCGCTTCCACTCCGAGCTCTCGCGCCAGATTGGCCCAGTCGACCGATCCGCGACGGTAACCGAACCCGGAAACGACGCGATCCCCCTTCTGCCCGCGAGAACGTTGCCGCGGCTTCTCGGAAGCGGTCGGCGCCGCCTCGGCCGGGGTCTCCGTTTCCTCCCCGGAAGGCTCGTCCGTCGCTTCTTCCGTCGCTACTTCCGCAGCCTCCTCCTGGATGGCTTCCGGTTGCTCCTCTTTCGTCTCCTGGTCTTCCTTCTTCTCCTCGGGAAGCGAACTCGCTCCCAAATCGGCTGCCAGGAAGTCCCAGTGATCGCCTTGGTCGCTGTGAGACATGTATCTTCTTTCCTTCAGATTCCCAAAACTGTTATGTGAGGCGGGGCTTGAGGTCGCGGTGCAAGCAAGCCGCTTGAACAGGCTAGATCTGCCACCAGGTGTGGGAAGTGGCCCTTGACTCCATGATGGAGAGCACCACGTGTCCAGCCAATCCCGATGCCCGCCAAACCGTTGACTGCCTTCACGACCAATCCAAACAGGTCGTCTCTGGCGGGCAGTGTCTCGAACCGGTCGGCACTGTCACCGCCCACCGATTCGGCTCTCTCTGCCAGTTCGTCCAATCGGCTACGGCTTGAAGACAAAAACCCAAGCGAAACCGCCGCTTACGTCAAATCCATTGCGATCGAATACAGGCCCTTCAGTATAGAACGATTCGTCCGGCGTGGGAAGCGTGACTCCCCGCCGACAGGGCGTTCCCGTCCCAGACCCCTCCCCCCAAATCGACCCCGATTCGGGCCCGATCAGGCCCAACTCGCCAATCTCCACCAAACCAGCGGGATAATTTCTCCCGACTAGCCATTGCATGCCGAATGGCTATATTAAACAATCTGCGCATCTTGCCCCACCAAACGACCTCGCATCAGAAACCTACAGCCTACAGTCTTCAGTCTCCAGCCCTCGCCCAGCATTTCAGGGAGCCCGCAGCTCTTGAAAGTCCCGTCCTTTTCACTTTGAGGTGTTGATTAGGGAAGATTAGCGTTCTTTCTTCTTCTGGATGTTTTTATCAGCCCGGAGACAAGGTGACCTTCCGGCCGGACCCACGCGATGAAAGCTTGTTGATGCCAACACCACCTGAGTTTGTGTTTGTGACCTGCCACATTGGGGCGGAGGCGGCCTTGAAGGCCGAAATCGCGCGCCTGTGGCCCGACTTCCGCTTTTCGTTCTCCCGACCCGGCTTCCTCACCTTTAAGCTCCCCCAGGATCACGGCCTGGTCGCCGACTTCGATCTGAAGAGCACCTTTGCCCAAGCCTATGGCTTCTCCCTCGGACGCATTTCCGACGGTTCCCTTGCCAGCCGGGCCGACGACGTTTGGCGCATCACGGGACCTCGACCCTTTCGCGCGATTCACGTTTGGCAACGGGAACTCTACTCCGATCGCGACGACCGATACCTCCCGAAAATCTGCCCCGAAGCCGAAACCATTCGCACGGCAATTCGGCAAGCGGCACCGGAAACCGTTCACCTGACGGAAGGGGATGACCCACAGGCCGATCGGGGGGATTTTGTCCTCGACTGCGTCTTGGTTGGCGCAGACGAGTGGTGGATCGGCTATCATCGTGCTCAAGGGCCCTGCTCCCGTGTTGCGGCAGGACTCCTTCCCATCACTCCCCAGGTACCCCCCGTCTCGCGCGCCTGGTACAAGATCGAAGAAGCCCTGGCCTGGTCCGAGTTGCCCGTGCCTGCCCAAGCATCGTTTGCCGATCTGGGTTGTGCTCCCGGGGGCACGAGTCAGGCGCTCCTTCAACGGGGACACCGGGTGATGGGAATCGATCCGGCCGAAGTCTCGCCGGTCGTTCTCGACCATCCGAACTTCCGCCATGTCCGTCGCAGAACGCCCCAGGTTCGTCGACGCGAGTTTCGCAAAACGCGATGGCTCACGGCCGACATGAATGTCGCGCCGGAATACACGCTCGAAGCGGTCGAATCGATTGTGATGCACCCGGAAGTGCGAATCCGGGCAGTCGTGCTGACGCTCAAGCTTCTCGAATGGACTCTCGCGGAGCGAATCCCCGATTATGTGCAGCGCGTCCGCCGATGGGGATTCAACCATGTATGGACCCGCCAGTTGGGGCGCCATCGGCAGGAGTTCTGTCTGGCGGCGCTGAAAAAGCCGTTCAAACGGTAACCTGTTACCCGTCCCTGAGAACTTGGGAAACCTTTGCATCATGACGGGCTGATTTCAATAATGCCTCTTGAGGCCGCCTCGCAAACAACGTGCGTGGTCGCGGCCCCCAGTGTGCCGAACCTATCCTACATACTCGATCGCTTGATTGCCGCGCGCCGCGGTGCATCTGCCTTCAGGGAGTCGCAGAATGTTTCGATTTTTCCGGGCGTGTTCTTGGTTCCTTTCACTTGTCATAACCGGAGTATTCGGCTGGTCGCTTCTCGCCGTCTCACCCCAACTCGCATCGGCGGAAGAGGCAACCGTCACCAGGCCTCAAGTGGGAGAGCCTCAAGCCGCCGGCATGATCACCTTGATGCAGAACGAGATGCGCGACGGATTCCGCCAGAGAGGAGTCGAGTCCCAGTTCGCCCAGTTCCAACGTTTCGCCATCGGCAAACTCGAAACGTCCGCCGCCGGGCGCGGAGGCGAGGTAACCGGCCGCTGCCGCCTCAACTGGTACGATCATCTGCTTCGCAACATCCTCACTGCCCCTGCCGAGGCCGAAGACTTTACCCGAAAGCTGCACGAAGCGTTTGTCGCAGACGACGGCCTCCCGCAAGTTTTCGCCATCGCGGGCGACAAGCTGGATCTCAGGGACCAGGACGCCAAGTTCGCCGCGCCGCCGGACTCGCCCGAAGCGGCTCTCGATGAGGTCCGCCGTTGCCTTCTCGAATCCCAAATGGCTTTTGCCGCCGCCCTCCAGCCGCTCAGCCGCAGCGAAATCGACAGCTTTTCCAGCAGAGCGTATTCCACCTTCACCACCCGATCTTCCAACGGCCACACCTTGCCCGATCGCTCAACCGCGCGGTCCCTCTGCCAAACCCTCCAGCGAACGGACCGGGAGAAACTGCACGCCGCAGCCGCAGCCCTGGCGCCCCTGGCCCATCCAAAACTGCTCGAACAATTGGCCAAGATTCCCGCAGCGGCCCCCGTTCTCGTGGCCGGGGCAACCGGGCCCATCTATCAGCGAATCCTGACCCCCGCCGGCGACATCGTCGTAGGCGGCCCCGAACAGAACACCTACAACCTGGACGAGATGCAAGGCGTCACCGCCGTGATCGATCTTGGCGGAGACGACGTCTACGTCGAAGGAACCGTATCCGTCCAGAAGCCCCTTCTAGTCATCCTCGACTTGGCGGGCAACGATTCCTACCGGGGCACGAAGCCCGGCATCCAGGGCGGCGCCATTCTCGGCATTTCCATGCTTTTGGACGCCGCCGGCAACGACACCTATCAGGCCAAGGACGTCGCCCAGGGCTCGGCCCTGGGAGGCGCAGGCATTCTGATCGATTGCGACGGCAGCGATACCTACGTCGGACTGCGACGCGTCCAGGGTCAGGCCCTGGGCGGAGTCGGCATCCTCTGCGATCGAAAGGGCAACGACAGCTACCATGCCGCCATGTGGGCCCAGGGATTCGGCAACCCCCTCGGCTTCGGTGTCCTCGACGACCTGGACGGCGCCGATCATTACTACTGCGGCGGACTGTACTACGATTCCTACCCCGAAACTCCCGGCTACGAAGGCTGGGGCCAGGGCGTGGGCGCCGGACTTCGCGGAGTCGCCAATGGGGGCGTCGGCGCCATCCTCGACGGTGGCGGAGACGACCAGTACGAATACGACTACATCTCCCACGGAGGCGGCTACTGGCTTGGAGTGGGGTTCGCCCGGGATTTCGCCGGCAACGACCAGCGTCTCGGCGCCACCACGAAGATGTATAACGGCAGCCCCCGACGAGAACGCCGTTTCCAGCGTTTCAGCAACGGCTTCGGATGCCACTACACCATCGGCTTTCTCATCGACGACGCCGGAGACGATTCCTATGACGGCACGATCATGGGCGTGGGATTCGCCTGGGACTGCTCCGTGGGCTACCTGATGGACTTCGCCGGCAACGATCAATACAAGGCCACCGGCGGCGGGACCCAGGGCCAGGGCAGACAGGCCGGCCTGGGCGTGATCTACGACTACGACGGCGAGGACGTCTACAAAGGCTACGGCCAAGGACTCGGCTCCTCGTCCATCTCCTACCATTCCATGCCCCAGTGCGGCGGCAATTTCAGCTTCGTCATCGACTATGGCGGAGAGGACCAGTACGGCTGCCGCGCCAAGAACAACAGTTACAACCGCCGAGGAACGAGCGCCGGCTTCCTGATCGACCGCCCCAAGAACGTGGACACCAACAAAACCGCCGAGGCCTCGCCCGAGGAAGCGACCCCCGGCTCCTAGTGTTCCCACGAAACCTCGATCCAACCGTATCCAGGAGAACTCGCACGATGCGACCTCGAGTCCCTGTTTTGACAACGCTCCTTATCTCGATCTTCCTCCTCCACGCCGATGGCCGCGCCCAGACCTTGCTGCCAATGATCGTCGACGATTCGGGGAATTTCCAGATCGTGGCAGCCGCCCTCGACCCGCCGGAAGACCCAGCCGCCGAGGTGGCCGAAGAAGAAACAGCAAAAGACGCCGAAACAAAGGACGCCGAAGCCGCCCCGGCAGAGCCGCAACCGGAAAAGCCGGCCCTCGCCCCGCTCAGCCCGGATATGGCCGCCTTCCGCGATCAGGTTCGCCGCGTTCTCTCCAGCGTCTACTCCCGCAGCGTGAGCACCCAGAGCAATTTGCCCGCCGAGGTCATCGCCTTCTGCGAAGCCTTCGGGCACACGGCCGAAATCGCCTCGGGCGGCCGCTCCCGCGAAATGCTCAACGGCGTCGGGGCGGTTTGCTGGAGCTACCCCTGCGGAGGCTACACGCTCCTGCGAACCGATGGACCCCATACCGTCGCCCGGGTCGGCTACGGCTATCAGGATCGCCCCGCCCAACTTCTCGCCATGCTCGCCCGCAATCGCATTCCCGTCACCTACGAGATCCGTATTGGTGAACACCAGGGCACGATCGCCGATCTGGTCGAGTCGGAGAAACTTGGCTGTCGCTCGGGCATTGACCAGTCCGGAACTCTCACCGGGCTGGCCTACTACACGGGACCCGGCGAAACCTGGGAAAACGACCTCGGCGAAACCTGGTCCCTGGAACGCCTCCTTCGCGAAGAGCTGGATCGCGATCCCGACACAAGCCGCATCGACGTGATCCATCGCCTCATGGGAATCAGCTATGCCGTCCGCCGGCAAAAGACCGAAGACCGTTCGGATGAGCAACTCTGGAAACGCGCCGAAGACTACCTCGAAGAATCGCACGATTTCGCCTTGAAACTGCAAAACGAGGACGGCACCTGGCATCCCGGATTCTTCGCCTATCGCGGTACCTCGAAAGACTCGTCGGGAACCCTGCTCGCAACGGGCACCATCCTCGCCTGGCTCGTAAACTCCCTGCCGGAAAGCCGCCTCGACGATCCGCGTCTCGTCCGCGGGTTGGGCTATCTCTACAAGCAACTCGCCACCAAGGTGGGACGACGATCCGCCGCGCCTTCGTCGTCCCGAGACGTCATGGGCCAGCTCAACGCCGCACGAGCCCTCGCGCTCTACGACGCTCGCTATTTCACGCCCCGCACTCCCAAGGAACCCGCTTCCCCCGAGGAACCAGCGAATTCAACCGTGCCCGAGTAGAAGGAACGCACGCCCTGGGCCGTCTCCAGGCGGACGGCCCCGTCGCAACCAATACCCAGGCACTTCCCCTCCCACATCTCCCTTCCTTGCCGAAGCCGGAGGACCCGATCCTGCTGAAGGCATAACGCGTCCGCTCGCTGTCCGATCTCGTCCGAACAGGTAGCGAGCCGCCCAATCCAGCTCGACCAGGCGGACAGCCATCCGAGGAGCACTTCGGTGGGGTCCTGAACCTCTCCCGTGAGATCCACCACCGTCGCCACCCGTTGGGCCAACTCTTCCGGCGCCTCGGCCAACCGGCAGTTAGTATTGATCCCGATGCCCACGACCAACCGATTGGCGGCGGGGGCCTCCACCAGAATCCCCGCCAGCTTGCGATCCCCCACGTAAACGTCGTTGGGCCAGCACAGCCCCAATCGATGTCCCTTCAACGCGGACGAGAGCGTCTCGACCACCGCGATCCCCGCAACCAGGGCAGTCATGCCCATCCTCTCTCGCGGAATTTCCCACGACTCCGTGTCGCACAGCAAGCTGAAGGCAAGGCTGCCCGGTCCCGTCCACCAGCGGTTGCTCCCCCGTCCGCGCCCCGCACTCTGACGATCCGCCACAATCAGCCCAGGCAGTGTAACCCCCGGCTCACGGGCCAGAACCTTGGCCCGGTCGTTAGTCGAGCCCAAACTCGCATGGTGCTCCAACGTGGCAACCACGCCCTGAACCAGCAAACGTTCCCGATCTAGGGTAGCAATGAGCTCAACTCCTCTATCGTAGCGGTGGCATCCCTGCCGCCGATCGTCTCTCAATCCCAATCGAATTCGTTCAACCCGCTGCCGCAGGCGAGGGTATTTACCGATTCAACACTACCCCGATTCGCCAGCAAGCCCCCCGCAATCCCCTCATTCCCCCCAGCTTACGCCCCCAGGGGAACCGCTCTTGACCCGGGACTCCCAGGTTGATATTGAAATCCACCCCGTGTCTCGAATCTATGCTTATCGGCACCCACTCGCCTCGATCTTGAGGATTTTGTCGTGAAAATCGCGACCTATTTGGCAACCCTGACGATCACGTCCCTCGTGGCCGTGTCGCCGTCCGCGGCCCAGCGGATCCAGATGCCATCCAAAATACCGCTCAATACCGCGTCGGAACCCTCGCCCCAGGCAACATGGGCGCAGAATTCCGGGCGAGTCGCTCAGAATTACGGAACCTCCATTGCGCCCCCGCCCACGGGAACCTATTCCGGGGCTCCGAGCGGGGCCTATGTCCCCAACACAAGCCCCGCCCAAGCCCCAACCACGTTTGCCACCCCCAACACCTTCTCCGGCGCGAACTCGACCTTCGCGCCTCAGCCCCCTGCAAGCACCGTTCCCAGCTACGACTACCCCCCCGGTGTGCCTCCCAACTACGCCCCTTCCACCGCACCCACCGCCCAATTCCAAGGCACGATCGCGCCGGCGCCCGCCGCAGGCTGGGACCCCTACGCCACGCCGGGAACCCAAACGCCTTCGGTCATGCCCACCAATCCCTACTTGCCCGGCTCGCCCGGCTGCTGCTATCCGCAGCCGCCGACCAACTATGTCGAGACGATGAAGAGATTCATGCAGGAGGCTCGACTGGACTACCTCTGGATGCCTGGCAACGGAACCGACGAGCTAGGCATCCACGACGCCGATATCAGCGCGAGCTTCAACGTTCCCTTCTTCAGTTCGCCTTCTCCGCTAGTGCTGACCCCCGGCTTCGAAACGACTTGGTGGAACGGCCCCTCTCCGCCCCATCCGCCCAACCCCGAGTTCCCACCACGGCTCTATGCAGCCTATCTTGATACGGCCTGGAACCCGCAGCCCACCCCCCAGTTCGGCGGGGAACTTTCCTTTCGCATCGGCGTCTATTCCGACTTCGATCGGGTAGTCAACGAGAGCATCCGCTACATGGGCAAAGGCTACGGCATCGTCCAGCTTTCGCCCAATATCAAGGTCAAGGCCGGGGTCCAATACCTCGACCGGCAGAAGATCAAGCTCCTTCCGGCCGGCGGCTTGATCTGGCAGCCGAACAGCCAAATGAAGTTCGACATCCTCTTCCCCGATCCCCGACTCGCCTGGCAACTCCATAGCCTGGGCAACACCGTCTGCTGGGTTTACGCCCGCGGAGAATATGGCGGCGACTCGTGGACCATCAGCGACGGCATGGGTGGCGTGACGCAGACCGACTACAACGACTACCGCGTGGCCGTCGGCCTCGACCTGGACGACCAAAGCCGCTGGAAAAGCTATTGGGAAGTGGGCTATTCCTTCGAACGCGAAATCTACCAACACGGCGCAACCCAGATGACCCCCACCTCCACCGTCTTCGTCGCCGGAGGCCTGTCCTATTAGCGGGCGCAGCCTGTATCAGTGCAGCCAACCCAGGACCGTTTACGGTCCTTTTCCGCCGCAGGCGGTATTAGGCCCGTGCTTTAGCACGGGTTTGTAACGCACGACCCCCTCTCCTCCCTGCCGCCGCCGGAGGCGGCGGCAGGGAGGAGAGGGACCGCTTGAGGTCAGGCTGGGCGACCCGCCGTAAACGGCGGGCCTAGTACCGCCTACGGCGGACAACGACCATAAATGGCCGTCGATTGAACGCGAATGCTGCCGTTGATTTCGCGGACAAGATCGCACAGTTTCCTACGTCCATCCTGTTTCAACCGACCTCCTAACAAGGCTTTGCACGTGCGATCCACCGCCCTCCTGCCACTGGCCTTCGGAGTGTCTGTGTTGCTGCACGGCTTGGCACGGGGCCAGGAAACCGTCGTCCCCTTGCCGGCTGTCGAGTCGGCAACCTACGA
Source organism: Thermoguttaceae bacterium (assembly GCA_963674575.2). Lineage (GTDB taxonomy): Bacteria > Planctomycetota > Planctomycetia > Pirellulales > Thermoguttaceae > JAAYAY01. The sequence goes on along the minus strand of CAXXQT010000002.1, from coordinate 519,749 downwards.
TGTTCCCGCCCAAACGGTCTCCCACCCGGACAGCACGTCCGAACTCCCTCAGCCCATCTACCAGGTGCCTCAATTCAATCCCCGCGGCACTCCCAGCCCCTACCAGACGCTTCCGCGGTCGACTGCTCCCAACACGGCCCTCCCCGAACCGTGTTTCGCGGACGGCTCATGCTCCCAACTGCCGATGGAAGCAAAAAACCCCGACCTGCCGCCCGACGCTCGTGACGGGATGTTCCAGAAACTGATCTTCACCTCCGCCTACCTCGACGGCGGCGGCGCCCAGGGGCTCGGCGTCACCGAAATGGACCTGCGGACCGTCCTGGCCCTGCCGATCCCCTCGCGCAAGGCACCCATGCTGATCACGCCGGGATTCGGAACCTACTTCATCGATTGGTCGGGATCGCCCGACCTGCCGTCGCAACTCTACGACTCCTACGTCCAGTTCCGCTGGATGTACCGTTGGAACCCGTCGCTGGCCACCGATTTCGCGATCACCCCGGGCGTCTATAGCGATTTTGAACAGGGCTCCGACGAGGCCATTCGCTTGCCCGGCCACGGCGCCGTGCTCTGGACCTGGACCCCCGAATGGAAAGTCCTCCTCGGCTGCGCCTACACGGATCGGCTGGAAAACAACATCCTGCCCATCGGCGGCCTGATCTGGACGCCGAACGAAGACGTCAACTACGAGATGGTCTTCCCCAAGCCCAAGCTGGCCCACCGCGTCCGCTGGTTCGGGGCCTGCACGGAAGAAGACCAGGACTGGGCCTACCTGGCCGGCGAATTCGGCGGCAGCACCTGGGCCATCCGCCGCGCCGACGACACGACCGCCCGCGTGGACTACTGCGACTGGCGCATCCTTCTCGGCCTGGAACACAAGGCGATCGGTCGACTCGACTACCGCTTTGAAATCGGCTACGTCTTCAGCCGCCGCTTCCTCTACGACACCAGCCCCATTGAGTACGAGCCGGACGACACCTTCATGGTCCGGGCGGGCGCAACCTACTAAGCCAGTACGCCGGAGACTTCAGGCTGGAGGAACTGCAATCTGCGCGTTCTGTTGCGTCTCCATTGCTGCATAGGCCAGCGCCGTGCCTGCACAGCAACGGAAGGCTGTCACAAGTGGCCAACGTTCTTCTCTCGTGCCGCCGCGCTGCGCGGGCTTTCGGCTTGTTCCGCAGCCGCCAATCCCCAGGCTCACGCCTGGGGCTAAGACCGTATCGCACCGCTGCGCGGGCTACGGACGACATCAAGCCCGCGCAGCGCGGCGAAACATCTATAGCCACGGTGCGTCAGCCCGTGGAATACGCCGCGCGCCATTTCTCCCGAAGCCCGCGCAGCGCGGCGACACGAATCGGCCGAAACAAGAAGAACCGCACCCCGTCAAACGTCTTCATCATTCCACGGAGCCCCTCTGCTCCTGCAACCCTCCTGCTCATAGCTCATAGCTCATAGCTCACAGCTCATAGCTCACAGCTCATAGCTCACAACCCCGTCACCCTCAGCCCAAGCGCAATCCACAGCGGAATCGTCGCCAGGCTCACGATCGACGTGGAAATCGCCACCCGAAGCGCAACCCCGGGCGATCCCCCGTAGTGCCGCGCCAAGATGATTCCGAACGTGGCCGAGGGCATGGCGGCCATGATGACCATCACGCGGCGCAGCAGTTCCGAAACAGGAAGAAAGGCGGCGGCCGTCAGCATCAGGATCGGAAGGACCAAGAGCCTGAGGGCACAGCCCATGCCGATCATCCGAGCCGAGTCGCCGCGGGACAGAGCTTCGCCGTTGGAACGAAACTGGTCGGCCGTCACCGCCCCGATCGCCAGAAGCGACACGGGGATCGCCCCCTGGCCCAGCCAATGGACGGCCCGGTCGAGAAAGACGAGCCGCTCGACCATAAACGCCCCGAACCCGCTCCAGTTCGCCACCAACGCGACCACCGTGGCAATCGACGGGCCGTTGAACATCCGCAGCCACCAGCGTCGTTCCATTTGCTCGCTCAATAGGGCGATCCCCAGGGAATAGGCCACCAGCCCCGCCCCCACGTTGTGAACGAACATCACACCGAGGGTCCCCCGATCGAACAGCAGTTCGATCAGGGGAAGGGGAACGAACGTGTAGTTGAAGAACGCGGCCGAGAGGATGAAGGTCCGCTGCTGGCCCCGCGTTTTCAACCCGTGAATCCCGCTTCCCACTTTCAGTGAAAGAGCCGCCACCGCCAGTCCCAGCAAGACGGCCCCTGCCCCTACCGCGGGCGCCCAGACCAGGTTCTCCGGCGCCCGCAGTGCCGGGTTATTGCTCACCGACGAAAAGATCAGGCAGGGAAACAGCAACCCCATGATGATCTTCATCAGGCTCTGGTCGGCCTCCTCGCTCAGCCAACCTCCCCGCCTCGCCCCCGCCCCCACCGCAATGACGGTGAACACGGAGATTACGGCACTCACTGTGGTTAACCATTGGTCGAGCATGGGACGATTGCATAGAAATGTGTCGAGTGGGGGGCTGCCTTCTCCAGTCTATCAGCCACGATCCCGTTGCGTCAGGGCTGCCACTCCCTAGCCCGGCTGCTCCCCCCGACCAACCACACAGACTCCCACCCTCAACCAAATTCACCACCAGCAGCCGGGCTCTTAGCGATACCGAAAACTCCCTAGCCCGGCTGCTCTCCCCTACCAACCACACAGACCCCCACCCTCGACCAAATTCACCACCAGCAGCCGGGCTCTTAGCGATACCGAACACTCCCTAGCCCGGCTGCTCTCCCCTACCAACCACGCAAACCCCCACCCTCGATCAAATTCACCACCAGCAGCCGGGCTCTTGCCCACGCCAAACACTCCCCCAATTCACGCAAAACGAAAGCGGCTCGCTTTGCTGCTTGACTGAACCACCTCAGGGTGGATAATGGACAGGCGATTGTGGGGAATCTTATCAACCAGTACATAATCCACAGGCGTTCTAGCTTTTCAGCCGGTTGTTTCAACAGGGGTCGATTGCATGAGCCTGTTGCTCTTGAAGGCAACAGGTACCTGCAATGTGCGCGGCATGCAACCTACCTCCACGCTGCTCGGGTCTTTTCGTTTTCTTTCATGTCCTTCGGTTCTTTTACGAAAGTGAGGGGGATTATGCGAGCACTTCATTGGAAGAGGCAAGCGTTCACGCTTGTCGAGCTATTGGTGGTCATTGCCATCATTGGAATCTTGATCGCTTTGTTGTTGCCGGCGGTGCAGGCGGCACGTGAAGCGGCTCGGCGTTCGCAATGCACGAACAACTTGAAGCAATTGGGACTGGCCCTGCACAATCACCACGACATCCACAAGCGATTTCCCCCAGGAGGCGCCGGAACACACGCTCCCTGGGGAACCTATGTATCGACGGATGAAGCCGGTTGGGGCCCCTCGTGGCTGGTACACATCCTGCCTTTCATTGAGCAGGAACCCCTCTATGGAATGCTCGATCTCTCGGTGTCAAATCCCGGTTGGGGAGACGCCACGACTGGCGCCGCCATCGCCAACGCGGTCATTCCCCCCTTCCGTTGCCCCTCCACGCCCTTAGAGAAGACCGTTTCCGGCACTCCGCCCAGTTCGAGTAACGTAATGCTGGTCACCTACGTCGGAATCTCCGGCGCCATCAACGGCTTGATCCCCAACTACAACGAAACGCGCTGCAACAGCGGCGGATCCGGATCCGGCTGCTGCACGGGAGGCATCGCCTGCGGAAACGGCGTCCTCTTCCCCTTCGGGAAGATCGGGTTCCAGGACATCACCGACGGAACAAGTAACGTGATGGCCATCAGTGAGCAGTCCGATTTCCTCAAAACTCAGAACAACACGAAGGTGGACTGGGGAGCGGGACACCTGCACGGCTGGGTCATCGGCGCCCACGGGGGCAGCCTCACCGCCAAACGCGCCCCGCCCAATTACTTCTCAGGCGGCGACGCCCGGACCTTCAACCAAACGACGATCCGATATCCGATCAACCAGAAGACCGGATGGCCGGATGGCGACGGGGATTGCGGCGGGCTCGGTGTCTGCCGAAATATGGGCGACAACATCCCCCTGAACTCGACCCACCCGGGCGGAGTCAACGCCGCCCTCTGCGACGGATCTGTCCGTTTCGTCAGCGAAACAATCGACTTGGCCACGCTGGCCCAACTGGCCGTCCGCGATGACGGAGTGCCCCTCGGCGACTACTAGGCGTGCGTCCGGTCTGTCTCCACAGACTATCGATCGAAGCAAGGAGGACGTTCGCGTCCTCCTTGCTTGCCAGGCGGGTTCTTCATGCACCGAATGAGAAAGGGATATTTCGATGACAATGAGATCGGCAGGAATCGTACTCTTCATGGCGGTCCTGATTTGCGGGTGCGGTCACTCCAAGAAGGAACTTCCCACCTACGGCGTTAGCGGCACAGTGAATCTCGACGGCAAACCGCTGGCTGAAGGCGAGATTTACTTCGTGACGAAGGAAACCGGCCAAATCGATATTGTGCCGGTCAAAGATGGGAAGTTCGAGGGCGACGCCAAAGCCGGCTCCCGGCGTGTGGAAATTCGGGCTTACAATATTGAAACCCCCAAGCCGCCCGCCGACATGCCGGATTTGAAAATGGAACCCACCAAAACAAACTACCTTCCCGCCAAATACAACACGAACAGCACCCTCACCGCCGACGTCTCGGCCGACAAGCCCAACGAGTTCACCTTCGACCTCGCCTCCAAGTAGGAAGTGCGATCCCTAGCCCGGCTGCTCCCCCCGACCAACCACACAGACTCCCACCCTCAATCAAATTAACCACCAGCAGCCGGGCTCTTGACAACGTCCCGTTTCGCCAATCGCGCGATAGAGAGTCCGCTTCTTTTTCGCAGAAGCCGGGCTAAATTGGGAACTCCGCGAGGCGGACGGACTCGTGTGAAGTGGCAAATTCAAGAGCCCGGCTTATTCACTCGGAGCCCGGCTTTTCTATAGCCCGTATTCCTTCCGAAACCGCTCCACGTCGCTCAACCGCCCCATCACCATCACGGCGTCGTTAGCCTGCAGGGCCGTGTCAGCGCCGGGATTGAATTCCAGCGGCTTGCCCGTACTCTTCACCGCCACGACGAGCAGACCGTGCTTCGCTCGCGGCTGGACGTCGCGGACCGTCTGCCCCACCAGCGGACTTCCCGGCGGGATGACCAGTTCGTCAATCTCCACCTCCGCTACGTGTCGCCCAATCGCCAACTCAATCAGTTCCACCGTCGTGGGACGGGTGATCATGGCAGCCATTCGAGCGGCGCCGGTCGCCGCCGGCATGACCACCCGATCAGCTCCGGCCTGGAGGAGTTTCTTCTCGGTCGTCTGCATCTCGCCCCGAGCGATGATCTGCAGGTCCGACCTCAGGTTCCTCGCCGTCAGCGTAAGAAACACGTTCTCCGCATCGCTGGGCAGCGAGGCCACAATGGTTCGGGCACGATGGATGCCCGCATCGATCAACGCCTGCTCCTCCGTGGCGTCGTCGGTCAACGCCAGGTACCCCTCGGCCGTCGCTTCGTTGATCCGTTCGGGGTCCTTGTCGACCACGACGAACGGACGTTTTCTCTGAGCCAGTTCGCCGGCCAGGATTTCGCCCGTGCGCCCGTACCCGCACACGATCACGTGGTCCGTCAGACGCTCGATCTCGTTGGTCACCCGACGCTGGCCGATGGCCCGGTTGATTTCGCCTTCAACCATCATTTGAACAAATACCCCCACGATATAGAGAGTGGTGGAGACCCCGAACACGATCATGAGGATCGTGAAAAAAGCCAGCGAAGGGTTGTCGGCCTGGATGCCCCGGTTCCCTACCGTCGAGAACGTCACTACCACCATGTAGACGGCGTCGAGCAAGCTCATCCCGAAGCAGGAATAGCCCACCACCCCGACCAGGAAGAACACGGCCAGGGTGACAAGCCCCATCCGCAGTCGCTTGATGGCGGGAGATTGGGTCATCATGTGTGGTAATCGGCGTTGAGACGAACGTATTCGGCGGTGAGATCGGTGGTCCAGAATCGAACCCGGCCCTCGCCTTCCCCAAAGCGGAGGAGGATCGAGGTGTCGCGGTGGTTGCGGATCGACTCCGACACGGTCGCTTCATCAAAGGAAACCGGGGCGCCTTTTTCGTAAAGAAGCGTCCCGTTCACAATCAGGTCCACTCCTGCCGGATCGAACGGTATCCCGGAATATCCGGCCGCCGATACGATCCGCCCCCAATTAGGATCGGCTCCAGCCACGGCCGTCTTCACCAACGGGCTCTCGGCAACGGTTTTGGCTATTTTGTGGGCGGAGTCCCGATCGGCGCACCCTTCCACCTCGATCGTAATGAGATGCTCGGCCCCTTCCCCGTCGGCCGGAATCGCCCGAGCCAGGTCGATGCATACTTCCTCCAGGGCCGAGCCAAAGGCGTCAAGATCGGCGCCGCTCAGGGGCTTCTCCCCTGCCGCTCCGCTGGCCAGGAGCAGAACCGTGTCGTTCGTGCTCATGTGTCCGTCGACACTGATGCAGTTGAAGCTGTCGCCAACCGCCCGGCTCAGCGCCGCCTGGGCGTCGGCCGACGACAGGTTGGCGTCCGTCAGCACAACGCCCAGCATCGTGGCCATGTTGGGGCCGATCATGGCCGCCCCCTTGGCCATGCCCACCAGGGCCACCTCGCCCGCCGAAAGCGTCACCTTCCGTCCGGCCAGCTTCTCGACCGTGTCCGTCGTCATCATCCCCCGGGCCGCCGCCATCAGGCTCGATGCGTCGTTACCCAGTGCTTTCCCCGCCGCACCGATTCCGGAAGCGATCACCTCCATGGGCAGAAATTCGCCGATGACGCCCGTCGAAAGCACCAGGACCTGCTCGGCGGAGGCTCCGCAGGCTTCCGCAGCAAGGCGAGCCATTTCCCGTGCATCGTCCAGCCCCCGGGCGCCCGTGCAGGCGTTCGCGTTTCCCGAATTGCAGACAATGGCCCGAACGGAATCGCTGGGCGTTCGTTCCCGATCCAGGGCCACCGGGGCGGCAAACACCCGATTCTGCGTGTAGACCCCGGCCGCCGTCGCCGGGCGATCCGACACGATCAGCATGAGATCGAACCTGCCCGACTCGCTCTTGATGCCGCAATGCAGCCCGGTCAGCCGAAAGCCGCGAGGAACGTCGAATGGCATGGGAAGACTCTCTGAGAGGAATGGCAGGGGGAACTACAATGAACAGGAGTCAACGGAGAGAACAGAGTAGAAAGACTCTATGTTTTCTCCGTCTTCACAAGGCCGTCGTTTCCGGATAGCCGTACATGAGGTTGAAGTTCTGCACGGCGGCGCCGGAGGCCCCCTTGATCAGGTTGTCGATGCAACTGATGGTAATCACCCGTCCCCGGACAACCCGAACCGTCACGTCGCAGAAATTGCTGTCGGTCGTGTCCTTGGTCGCCGGCAGATGCTCGACGACCCGGACAAAGGGCTCGTCCCCGTAGAAATCCTGCACCACCTGAAGCAACGACTCTTCCGTCACCTCGCCGGTCGGCAGGGAGTAGGTCGTCGACAGGATGCCGCGATCCATGGGGATCAGGTGCGGCGTGAAGATGATCTCCACCTCGGCGCCGCCGGCAATCCCGAGGATCCGCTCGATTTCGGGGGTGTGGCGATGCCTCCCCACGTTGTACGCCGAAATGCTCTCGTTGCACTCGGGGTAGTGGAACAACAGCTTGGGATTGCGTCCGGCGCCGGAAACACCGCTCTTCGAGTCGACGATGATCCCCTTGGGCTGGATCAGGCCGGCCTTGAGCAGCGGGGCCAGGGCCAGGATCGCCGACGTCGGATAGCATCCCGGATTGGCGACCAGGCGAGCGTCGCGGATCTCATCCCGGAAAAGTTCCGGCAAACCGTAGGGAACATGTCCCAGACGTTCCACGTCGGGATGCTTCATGCCGTACCACTGCTGGAACACGTCGCCGTCGTCCAGACGGTAATCGGCGCTGAAATCGATCACCCGGCAGCCGCCGTCCAGCAGGGCGGGAACCATGGCCGCCGTGACCCCGTGGGGAAGGCAACTGAAGACGCACTCGGCCCGGGCAACCACCTCGGCCGGACTGAGATTCTGCATCTCCAGGTCCACCCGCCCATTCAGCGACGGGTGAATCATCGCCACGTGCGGATTCCCCTCCTGCCGGCTTGTCAGGGCGACAATCTCCGCCTCGGGATGCCGAACGAGGATCTTCATCAGTTCCAGGGCCGTATATCCCGTGGCCCCCAGAATGGCTATTCGCGTCATGTTCGCCTTCCAATGTCGTTGCCTGGGAAGATTCGCGAGTAGCCGTCAAGTATACCGCCCCCCCGAGAAAAGGTGCAGGGGCCAGGGGAACTGCCAGATCATGGAAACCAGGCTCGGTCAAGGTTAGGATTTTGGGTGCCACTGGCTGCTTGTCAGCCAGTGCCAACACGTTAGATCGAGACATGCCCCAGTTCGTAAACGTGACAGAGCACTGGTCCATTTTTCGGTCACCAAGCCCCTTTGGTGAACCCCCGTCCTCCGAAAACATGGATCTGTGCCCTTTTTCATTAAGGATGGACCCCCGATTCCTGGCGGAACAAAATCCGACGCCGACTGCGACGGATCACAACCTCTTGAACAAAGGTCTGATCGTTTCCGGAGGGCTCATGGGGAATTCGAAAATGGCACGCAATCAGGTTTTCAACCATGGATTGACTGGAACACCGATTGGAAGGAACAATGAGCCAGTCGATTTGCCGGATGTCGTCCAGTTGTTTCGTGCCGAACTTCCGCATGAGCGATTCTCCTCGATTCCCTGAGTGCCCGACTTGAGATAAGCAGCGGGGGAGCCAAACAGGCACGTCCCGTGCCAAAGCAAGAGGGGGCGATTGGGACAGGTCGGATCGCGAATTTGAGCCCGTCAAACGGTAAAATCCGCCCCCATGGCGTTGCTTCGCGGATTCCCTGCGTTGCCAAATGACAACACTGCATGCGAAAACGGCCTCGCCCAATTGCGGGAATCCCGAATAGCCGGGTCCGGGTAGCGATTGAAAAATCGTCCCATCTCCGCTCTACTAAAGGGTTTCAGTAGGTCACCGCTCGCCGAGCGGGACCTTCAAACGGAATATCGCTCGGCAATTCAGAAACCGTGCGGCGCCCACCGCCTGCCAGTGCGGCTCACGCCGCGTTTTTCAACGGGCTGTTAGAGCCGATTCCACGTTGGGCCCTGTCCCCGAATTGCTGTCATAACCCCCGATCGCACCGCCATGTTCAAGCCTGTCGAAACCAGCGTTTCTTTCCCGAACCTCGAAGAACAGATCGTTCAGTTCTGGAAGGACAACGGGATCTATGAAAAATCCCTTGGCATGCGAGCCGAGGCACCGTCCTTCGTCTTCTATGAAGGCCCGCCCACGGCCAACGGCCTCCCCCATCCGGGGCACTGCCTCACTCGCTCGATCAAGGACCTCTTCCCTCGATACAAGACCATGCGGGGCTTCCGCTGCGAGCGCAAGGCGGGCTGGGACACCCACGGGCTGCCCGTTGAGGTTGAGGTCTGCAAGGAACTCGGCATCCACTCCAAGGAAGAGATCGAGGCCTACGGCGTCGAACCCTTTATCCACAAGTGCCTCGAAAGCGTGTTTCGCTACACTCGCCAATGGGAGCACCTCACCGAACGAATCGGCTTCTGGATCCATCTCGACGAAGCCTACGTGACCTACCACCAGAGCTACGTCGAAAGCGTGTGGTGGTCCCTGAAGAACCTCTTCGACCGGGGCCTGCTCTACCAGGGCCACAAGATCGTCTGGTGGTGGGCCCAGGGCGGCACGGCCCTCTCCTCGGGCGAGGTCGGCGAAGGCTACCGCGAAGTGGCCGATCCGAGCGTCTACGTCCGCTTCCCTCTCCTCGACGATCCCGACACGGACCTCCTCGTCTGGACGACCACCCCGTGGACCCTGCCGAGCAACCAGTTTGCCGCGGTGCATCCGGAGTTGGAATACTCCGTCGTCGCCTTCGAGGGTGAATCGAAAAACCTCGTCGTCGCCTCGGCCCTGGTCGAAACGATCGCCGGCAAGGTGGGCAAGGAGTTCAACGTCCGCTCCACCATGAAGGGGACCGAGCTGCTCGGCAAGCGGTACCGCCCGCCCTTCGACTACTACTACAAGACGCTTGGCGACGCCAAGGGAAAACTCAAGGACGGCGGCGAGCAACACGTGGCATGGCGAGTCGTGCCGGCCGAGTTTGTCACCATCGACAGCGGTACCGGCGTGGTCCACCAGGCGCCGGCCTTCGGCGAGGTCGACTACGAGGTGCTCCTCGCCGAGCAGGATCGGTTTGCCCAAGGCCAGGGCCCTGAACTGATCTGCGCCGTCGGCCCGGACGGCAAGTTCACCGACGAGGCCCCCGACTACCAGGGACGCTGGGTCAAGGAAGCCGACAAGGATCTCTCCCGCCAACTGCGAGCCGAGGGAACCCTCTTCCACCTGGAGCAGTACCTTCACGACTACCCCTTCTGCTGGCGAGCCGACGACGATCCGCTGATCCAGTATCCTCGCAAGAGTTGGTTCATCCGCACAACCCGGTTCAAGGACCGGATGCTGGCCAACAACCAGAAGATCAACTGGCTGCCGGAACACATCAAGGACGGCCGATTCGGCAACTTCCTCGAAACCAACGTCGATTGGGCCCTCTCCCGCGAACGCTACTGGGGCACTCCCCTGCCGATCTGGGTCTGTGAAGAAACAGGCTACATGGAAGCCGTGGCCAACTACGACCAGTTGCTGGCCAAGCCGGGTGTGGAGGGCACGGAAGTCTGGGAAAAAGCCAAGAAGGCCAATCCCGACCTGTGCGACGACCTGAAAATCCACAAGCCCTACATCGACGCGATCACCTACGAGTCGCCCAAGGCGCCCGGCAAACGCATGCGTCGCGTGCCCGAGGTGATCGACTGCTGGTACGACTCCGGCTCCATGCCCTTCGCCCAATGGGGCTATCCCAACAAACCCGGTTCCCACGAGCGGTTCGCCGCCCAATTCCCCGCCGATTTCATCAGCGAGGCCATCGACCAGACCCGGGGCTGGTTCTACAGCCAGTTGGCCATCAGCACCCTCCTGTTCAGCGAGGCCGGCGAGGACGAAGCCACGCGAGCCGTTGAGTACCCCCATCCCTTCGCCAACTGCATCGTGCTGGGCCTCATGCTGGCCGAATGGTGGGAAAGCAAGGACGGCAAGCAGCGTTTCCTCTCCGAGGAAGAGGTCCGCAAGGCTCTCGGGAAAGGAAAATCGGTCCACAAGATCGGCAAGATGTCCAAGAGCTTGCGGAACTACCGATCGCCGAACGAGATCTTCGACACCTACGGCGCCGACGCTCTCCGATGGTACTTCTTCGCCAACCAGGCGCCGTGGACTTCGATCATCTACAGCGAGCAGGCGATCAAGGAGTGCATTCCCGGTTTCCTCCTGCGCTTGTGGAACGTTTTCAGCTTCTTCACGATCTACGCCAATATCGACGGCTTCGATCCGGCCTCCGAGATTGCAGGGGACGGGGGACAACTCTCGCCCGACGTGCTCGCCAAGGCGGCCGGCTACCGCCCCGTCACGCAGCGAAGCGAGCTGGACCAGTGGATTCTCAGCGAACTGAACCGCACAGTGGCAACCGTGACGACGGCCATGGACGCCTACGACAACTTCGGCGCCTGCGGCCGGCTCAACCAGTTCGTCGACGCCCTCTCGAACTGGTACGTCCGCCGAAGCCGCGATCGCTTCTGGGGAAGCGGAACTTCCGACGACAAGATCGACGGCTACTGGACCCTCTACGAATGCCTCGTGACGACCGCCAAGTTGATCGCGCCCTTCGTGCCGTTCCTTGCCGAGAGCATCTGGCAGAATCTGGCCGTCGCCGCCTTGGATGGACGCGTTGCCGAAAGCGTCCACCTGTGCGACTACCCGGCCTGTAACCACGAGGCCGTGAACGACGCCCTTTCGACTCAGATGGCCCTCGTTCGCGAGGTCGTTTCCCTCGGGCGCAGCGCCCGCATGGGCGCCAAGCTCAAGGTCCGCCAACCCCTGGCCCAAGTCGAAATCGTCCTGGCCGATCAAACCCATCGCCCCTGGCTCGAATCCCATGCGGCCCTGATCCGCGAGGAATTGAACGTCAAAGCCGTCGAGTTCATCGAGAAGGCCGACCAGTACATCAGCTACACGATTCTCCCCGACCTCAAGCGGCTCGGCCCGAAACTGGGCAAGCAGGTCCCGCAAGTCCGCAAACACCTTGCCGGCGCCGACGGAGCCGCCCTGCTCGCCGAACTGGAGCAGCAAGGCAAGGTCGTGCTGAAGCTGGAAAGCGGCGACGTCGAATTGGACAACGAGGACATCCAGGTCCGCCTCCAGGCCAAGGAAGGCTGGGCCGCCGCCCAAGGCGCCGCCTGCGTCGTCGTCCTGGCAACGGAACTGACCGAAGAACTCATCACCCTCGGCCATGCCCGCGAAATCACCCATGCCATCCAGAACCGCCGCAAAGATATGAACTGCGACTACACGGACCGGATCGCCGTGGGTTTCGTGACCGAATCGACTGAACTGCTCAAGGCCCTCGAGCAGCACGGCGACTACATCGCCGAAGAAACCCTCATCGCCCCCAGCCAGCTAGGAACCCAACCGCTTCCGGACGCCGACTCCGCAGAAACAAAGCTCGCCGGCTTCGACGTCACCCTATACATAAAGGTCGTCACCCCGTAGGCTGCGTCTTGACGCACCAATTTGACTATCAGTGTTGATTAGCGAAGATTAGCGTTCCTTTTCCCTTCTTCTGGATGCTCTTGTCAGGCCCCGCAGATTGGACCAACCAATGACTGAAGCCGATTCTCCCCAACGCCTTCCGGTTGCCGTGCTGATCTCGGGTACGGGGCGAACGCTCAAGAACATCAACGAGCGGGTGGCGGCCGGAACGTTGGACCTCGACGTGCGGCTTGTCATCGCCAGCACGCCGAAGGCCACCGGCGTCCAGTTTGCCGCCGACGCCGGCGCACCGAGCCGGGTGCTCGTCCGAAAAGACTTCGACTCCGACGAAGCCTACAGCGACGCCCTCTTCGCGGCCTGCCGCCAGGTCGGCGCCGAACTGGTCGTCCTGGCCGGCTGGCTCAAACTCCTCGTCATCCCCGACGACTACCACGGCCGCGTTGTCAACATCCATCCCGCTCTGATTCCGTCGTTTTGCGGCAAGGGCTACTACGGCCACCACGTCCACCAGGCCGCCGTCGACTACGGCGTCAAACTGAGCGGCTGCACCGTCCACTTCGTTGACAACCAGTACGACCACGGCCCGGTGATTCTCCAGAAAACCGTCCCGGTCTCGCACCGCGACACCGCCGACACCCTGGCCGACCGAGTCTTCGAGGCCGAATGCGAAGCCCTCCCCGAAGCCCTCCAGTTAATCGCCCAAGGGCGAGTAAAGCTGGACGGCCGCATCGTCCGCGTCGATTGACTCTCCGTCAGTCGCTCTTCGCCCCACCTCTCCCGCATGCAAGTGATTGCTTTTCTTGCAGCGTGCCACTATCCTGAACCCGCCTGATCGTCTCAACGAGGATAAGGTTTTGTCGGTTCCCAGGGGAGGACGCGTCATGAGAAGAACCCGTTGTCATTGGATTGCTGCATCGTTGTTGCTTGCGTTGGCTACGGCTGCACCGGCCGGCGAACCTGCAACATCACTTTGCCAGGTGGAGCCCTTCTCACTCCGCCAGGTAAGACTGCTCGACAGCCCCTTCAAAGCGGCCGCGGAACGGGACCGGCAGTATCTGCACGACCTGGAAGCCGATCGGCTTCTCCATCCCTTCCGAACCAACGCCGGCCTGCCCGCCCCGGGCGAGGCAATGGGCGGATGGGAGCGCGCCGAAGTCCGCGGCCATACCATGGGCCATTACCTTTCCGCCTGCGCCCTGATGATCGCCTCCACCGGCGACGAAAAGCTGAAGCAGAAGGCCGACTATATCGTCGCCGAACTGGCCAAGTGCCAGAAGGCCCTCGGCGAGAGCGGCTACCTCAGTGCCTTCCCCGAGTCGTTTATCGACCGTGTCGAAGCGAGAAAAACCGTCTGGGCCCCCTACTATTGCCTCCACAAGATCATGGCCGGCCTGCTCGAAATGTACGTCCAGACCGACAATCGCCAGGCTCTTGAAATGGCCTGCAAAATGGCCGATTGGTGCAAGTCGCGCTGCGACAAACTCAGCGACGAACAAATGCAGGCCATGCTCAACAAGACCGAGCAAGGCGGAATGAACGAGGCCTTGGCGAATCTCTACGCCCTGACCGGCAACGCCGACTACCTCGCCCTGGCCCGGCGCTTCGTGCAGGCGTCCTACAACGCCCCCCTGGCAGCGCAGCGTGACGAACTGATCGGGCAGCACGTCAACTCCTTCATTCCCAACATGATCGGAACCGCCCGGCTCTACGAAACGGGGCGCGACGACCAGGACCGCCGGATTGCCGAGTTCTTCTGGGATCAGGTCACGTCGGCGCGATGCTACTCGACCGGCGGCACGAGCAACCAGGAACACTGGCGAACACCGCCCAACCACCTGGCCGATCAACTCGGCGACCACACCCAGGAAACCTGTTGCACCTACAACATGCTGAAGCTCACCCGGCACCTCTTCTCCTGGCATCCGGAAGCCGCTTATGCGGACTACTACGAGCGGGCCCTCTACAACAGCATCCTCAGCACCCAGGATCCGGAAACCGGGATGATGATGTACTTCGTCACCCTCGGCTCCGGACGCTGGAAATACTACAACACGCCGCGCGACTCTTTCTGGTGCTGCACGGGAACCGGAATGGAAAACCACGCCAAGTACGGCGACAGCATCTACTTCCACGATCGCGACGGCCTCTTCGTCAACCTGTTCATCCCCTCGGTCCTGGAATGGACGGAGCGGGGCGTCACGATTCGCCAAGAAACCAGGTTTCCGGAGGACTCCGCCACGTCGCTAACCGTCCGTGCCCCGGCGCCGACAGAATTCGCCCTGCGGATTCGCATTCCCGGCTGGGCAACCCGGGGCGTCGAGGTTCGGCTCAACGGAAAACCGATCGCTGGCACGACCGAACCTTCAACCTACCTGGAACTGAAGCGGACCTGGCGCGACGGCGATCGCGTCGACGTGACCATGCCCATGCCCCTGACGGTCTGCCCCATGCCCGACGATGCCAACCTCGTCACGTTCATGGTCGGCCCCCTCGTGCTGGCGGCGAAGCTAGGTGGCGAAGGATTGACGGACGACATGGTGTACACCCGTGAAAACTGGTATCGGTTTCCCGAGGAGCAGGTCGCCAAGACACCGTTTCTGTTGAGCGAGACGGACGACTTCACCACGATTCTCGAACCGGTGTCCGGCGAGCCCCTCACCTATCGGACAGCGGGACAAGAACAGGACGTGACCTTCATCCCCTACCACAAGCTGTTCGGCGAGCGATACGCCGTCTACTGGCACGTGTATCGGCGAAACAGCGAGACGCACCGGCGAGCCGTGGCCGCAGCAGAAGCGGCCGCCCGGTTTCGCGAGCGTGTCGTCGACGAGGTGCTCATCGCCGATCGGATCAGTGAGCGAGAACACGGCATGAAAGCGAAAAAGACCGCATCGGGGGGCCACCTGGGACGGCACTGGCGCCACGCCACCGATGGCGGCTTCTTCTCCTACGATCTGAAGGTCCGCGCAGACGGCCCGACCGACCTGTTCTGCACCTACTGGGGAAGCGATTCCGGCAAACGCCGCTTCGAGATCCTCGTCAACGGCAAAGTGATCGCGACCGAAACGCTTACGGCAAAGCACCCCGACGAGTTCTTCGACGTCGTCTATCCCATTCCCGTCGAGGCAACGCAGGGCCAGGAAAAGGTGACCGTCCGCTTCCAGTCAGCGCCGGGACAATTTGCGGGCGGCGTTTTCGGCTGCTACACACTTCGACGCGAACCCTAGTGCTCTGTCAGAACTCGCCGTTCGGGTCGCGGATTGTTGGAGTCCACGCTTCAGCGTGCAGAAGACCGCCTGAAGGCCGGACTCCAACAGACAGCCAGGCCCAAGAGTGAAATGTGCCCGAGCACCGGGCGGATCAGCTTTCCGATTCCTGGAACGCCTCGTGGGCCTCACCGCAGACTTCGAGCAGTTGCCTCGTCGAGGCTTCCACGTCGGAGAGCGGCGCCCCGTCGCGAGCCTGGCCTTCCAGGGCCAGGGCCGTCTTGGCAAGCTGCTCATAGCCGTAGAGTCCCGCGGCGCCGTAAAGGGCGTGGGCGGCCTGGATGATCGTCTCGATGTCGTGCGACACGAGGGCCTGCTCGATCGCAACCATGCGTTCCGACAACCCGTCAATGAACCCCTTCAACAGTTTACGGCGATCTTCCTGGGAGAAGTACTTGCTGTCGAGAATGCCTCCGGGCTCTTCGCGAGGCGTGTCCGTCGGCGATGCCTCGGCAACTTGCGCCGGCTGCAGGAAACGGGCAACGGCACTGGTGAGTTCATCGGATTTGATGGGTTTCGCAAGGTAGTCATCGCAGCCGGCATCCAGGCATTTCTGCCGGTCTCCCGTCATGGCATGGGCCGTCAGGGCCACGATCAGGCCCTCGAACCCGGCTTCACGCAGATTGCGAGTCGCTTCGTAACCATCCCATACCGGCATCTGCATATCCATCAAGACCAAATCGTAGGGCTTTCTGCTGTTCTTGGCCGCCATGGCTTTCACGAAAGCCTCCCGCCCGTTCGCGGCCGTTTCCACGACGACCCCGGCCCGTCGCAGCACGGTCGCAATCAACGTCTGCACGTCGAAGGAGTCCTCGGCAAGCAGCACATGCCCCGAGGCCCGCATTTGCAGGGGAGTGTCGCCCGACGCCGTTCGCGAGTCGCAAAGGGGGGCCACATCCTCCCAAACCACGCCGTTGAGCGGACCTGGATCAATGGTCACCCGAAAAGAGCTTCCCTGCCCCACGTCACTTTCCACGTCAATCCGACCACCAAGCATCCGGGCAAGTCGTTGCGAGATGGTCAATCCGAGTCCCGTCCCCCCAAACCTTCGCGTCGTCGACATGTCGCCTTGCGTGAACGGTTGGAAGAGATTCTCCAACTGCTGAGAGCTGATGCCGATTCCGGTGTCGGCCACCGTGATCGACAGCATACGTTTGTCTCCGTTCGCGCCATCGCATCGCACGGAGACAAGAATGCCGCCCTGCTCGGTGAACTTCACCGCGTTTCCGACCAGATTGACAAGAATCTGGCGAAGCCGGGAGGGGTCGGTGCGGACCGTTCTTGGCAAGGGGCAGTGGTACTGGACGTTCAAGGTCAGGCCCTTGGCCCTGGCGCGCTCCTCCATCATGGCACGAACATCGTCCACCAATTCCCAGACGGAACTCTCGATCGATTCGAGTTCGAGTTTGGACGCTTCGATCTTGGAGAGGTCAAGGATGTCGTTGATCAGGGTGAGCAGGTTTTCCGAATTGCGTCGAATGGTCGCCAGGTGTTCGCGCCGTTCGTGGGGGCCCAATTCGATCGACATGAGCAGATCTGCGAATCCAAGAATTGCCGTCATGGGCGTACGGATTTCGTGGCTCATGTTGGCGAGAAACTCGCTCTTGGCCTGGTTGGCAGCCTCGGCATCCACCTTGGCACGCGCCAACTCTTCCTCCACCGTCTTGCGCTGGGTCACATCGATGATCACCCCGTCGAGGCAAACGGGACGCCCTTCGGGATCGTAGATCGCGCGTCCCCGTTCGAACACCCAACGAAGCCCGCCGTCCGCATGGTGGATGCGATACTCCAGGTCGAAGGGACGCCGCGTTTCAATGGCCTCTTTGACACCGCGGGCCACGTAGCCCTGGTCTTCCTCGCAGACCAAATCGTAGTAGACCCTGGCGCCGCCCCCGGTGAACTCGCGGAGCGGGTACCCCGTCACCTGGGCAACGGCTTCGCTCATGTGGTGCATGCGCCAGGGAGGGGCAAGTTCGCTCCGGTAGACCACGCCCGGGATGTTCTCGATGAGCGTTCGAAACTCCTCTTCACTCTTGCGCAGGGCCTGCTCGGCCGTCTTCCGCTGGGTCACATCACGCCCCACCGCCACCACGGCTTCCACTTCTCCCGAATCATCCGTGACGGCGCGGGCGTCCCAGTTGATCCACCGCGGACCTCCCCGCGTCAACGTGTGTTCCTCGTACGAAGCGGAATAGGGCGGCGAAAGCACCTCGACCAACTCGGTTGATTCCTTGCCGTCCTGCCACAGACTGGGGAAGGGTTTTCCCAGAAGTTGCTCCGGATCTCGTCCGAATGCGTCACAGTAGGACGGGCTCGCAAAGAGGAGCTTCCCGTCCCGGTCAAACTTGACAACCAGGTCCGCCTGGCTCTCGATCATCAGCCGATACCGCGTTTCGCTCTCGCGCAGGGCCTGTTCGGCCAATTTGCGTTCCGTAATGTCGAGCAGGGCCCCGAAAAGCCGCACCGGCTGGCCCTCCGCGTCGCAATCGGTTTCCGCAAGATCCCGGACATAACGCATTGCCCCGTCGGGTCGGACAATGCGATACTCGGTCTCGAACACCCCGCCTTCCGTCTTCGCCGTCTGTTCCGATTCGATCAGTTTCGCGCGGTCTTCGGGATGGACCCGGGAGAACATGAGTTCCCACGAGGGCTGATCCTTCCGAGTACAGCCCAGGATAGCCCGCGTCTCGTCCGACCAGGCCACCCTTGATCCGTCGAATTCCCGCGAGTAGCTGCCCACATGGGCTATCCGTTGGGCCTTGGCAAGGGAAGCCTCGCTTCGTCGCAAGGTTGCCTCAACCCTTTCCCGCTGAGCGATCTCTCGGTGCAGCTCCTGATTGGCGCGTTCCAGATCGGCAGTACGTTCGGCCACCAGTTCCTCGAGGTGGTCACGGTGCCGCTTGAGTTCTTCCTCTGCACGTGTGCGTTGGATAATCGACCATGCGCTCTCAGCAAGCAGAGAAAGCTGCTCGATGTGAAAGTCCTCGTAGTCCGTATGGCGATTCCCGATTCCAATCAAGGCCGCAACGCGATCGTATTCCAAAATGGGAATGACCAACTCGCGCGTGATCGGCACGTGGCCTTCCGGCAGCCCTTGCTTGTGGGCAAGCCCCTCGTAGTCATTGTGAATGACCGGCACACGCTTGTGCATCGCCTCAAGCCACACCCCTCCTAACTCGACCGGGTAGTCCCGATCGATCTCCGGAACCTCGCACTCGGCAAGGGTGCCGCTCGACCACGTCATGAGCTGCACGTTCTTCTGGTCGACGTCGACGAAATGAAAGAAGCCGACCTCACTCTCAGTCAACCGCACGCCCTCGTCAAGACACCACTGAATCACCTCGCTGGAAGTGGTCGTCTGGGCCGCATCATGGAGCGTCAACGAGGCGCGAAGCGTCGCTTCCGTTCGCTCCCGGTCTGTGATCTCCTGTTGGAGTTTCCGGTTCGTCTCGGCCAGTTCGGCCGTTCGCTCGGCCACCGACCTCTCCAGTTCCTCCTTGGCTCGCCGCTGGCGCTGTTCGATTCGCAAACGCTCGGTGATGTCTCGGACAACGCAGTGAGTCTGCTTGAATTGCCCATCGCGGTCATAGCCGATTCGACCGTCAACCTCGACGGGCACGAATGTCCCGTCCTTGCGAAGCATATTGAAGCCAACGCCGCGAACCTCGCCGGCGGCCATGAACTTGGGAAACCGCTCCTCGAACGTCTTGCGTCCCGCCTCGTCAACGAAGTCCCGAATAGACCTCCCCAGGACTTCCTCCTTCGAGTAGCCCAGTAGCTCGCTCCAGGCAGGATTGATCTCGAGCACTCGCCCTTCCGCGTCCAAGGACTGGTACGGAAGGGGCGAAGCCTCGTACAGGAGCCGAAATCGCTCCTCGCTCTGCCGAAGGGCGCGTTCCGCCTGCCGCCTTTGGACAATGTCTTCCCAACGGCGAAGAATGCTCTCACACGTGTGAGGCAGTTCCGTCAAGGACCTGTCGGACTTGACCAGATAGTCCAGGGCCCCCGCCTTCATGGCCTCGACCGCCGCGGACTCGTCTCCGTGACTGGTCATCACCACCACGGGCCAGAGCGTGTCACTCCTGCTGTCCAGGAGTTCGATACCGCGTCCGTCCGGGAGCAGAAGATCCGCCAGGATCAGCTCAAACTCCTCGTGCTCCAGACACTCCCTGGCCTCTTGGACCGTTTCGACAAGCGTCAGCCGCCAGGACGCGGTCGCTCGGCTGAACACACGGCGGATCAGATCCGCGTGGCCGACGTCATCTTCCAGGACGAGAATCCGAATCTCGCGTTCGCCCATCAACCTAGAGCCCTTGATCCTGTCGCTTCCACTTCCAGGTCGCTTCCGTGGTCTCGCCTTGCCATTCGGCCCTTACGACGGTGTATGGACATCCGAATTCCACGGATAACGGTTCCAGGCCAGCCAATAGAAACCGAGTTGCTGCATCAACTCGGAAAACTTCTCGAATCCGACGGGCTTCACCAGGTAGCTGTTGGCGTGATACTCATAGGCCTGCGCCACGTCCTTTTCCGCCTCCGAAGACGTCAAAATCACCACAGGGATCATGCTCAACTCGTCAGAGGTCTTGATCGTCCGGAGCACCTCCAACCCGTCCACCTTGGGCAACCGCAAGTCGAGCAAAACGATCTGAGGGCGGGGAGCGTCATCGATGCTCGTGTACTTCCCCCGCAAGAACAGGTAGTCCAGGGCCTCTTCACCGTCCACAACATTGTGAATGCTGTTGGCAACGCGGTGCCTTTTCAGGCTTCGAGCGATCAGCTGGGCGTGGTCCGAATTGTCTTCCACGTGGAGAATCGTGAGTGGCTGCCCGTCCATAATCCCTCGCTCACCTGGTTGAAGCCCTCAATCGAACTTACCCCCACAACCCGCGGGTCCCCCCATGCATTTTCGCCCCCGCCAGGGGACTACCCGATTGCGGTGGATGCCGTAGTGTACCAAGTATTCCCCCGATGTCCAATCCGCACTTTCCGCCCCTTGGGGGCCCCTTCATCGTGTTGAATGCAATGTATCTGCCATCGGATCCAATTCCCGCAAGACAAACCCTCGAAAATCCCCGCCCTAGAGGGTATTTTGGAGTTATGCCTTTGGATTCTTCTCCATTGTGCATCCATCTCGGTGGGTCGAGGCCTGAGCCCTCGGTCTCCCGTACGAGAAGAGAGTAGCCATATCAGACCCTGGCGAGGCAAGCGCCCCCCTCATCAGCCTCCCCCGGAAGCAGAGAGAGCCCTTCTTCGAGGACCCCCGATGTACTTCACTTTCGACTGCCCCGAGTGCAAGAAGCAACTCAAAGTGCCGGCGGACGCGGCAGGGCGCAAAGCTCGGTGCCCCTATTGCAAACACTCCCTCGTCGTCCCCGACAGCCCCGACCCCGAACCGCCTGCCGAATCCCCTGAGGCTTTTCCCGGGATCACCACCGACACAGCCATCCGGAGCACACCGGAACGAACACCTCGAGGCAGTAGCAAGAAGAAGTCCGGAGTCTCCCAGCCAAAGTCCTCCGACGGCGGCTGGTCCGAACGCACAGACGTCAGCCTCCTCAAGAGCGTCGTGATCGGCGTCGTCTTGAGCGTCGGGATAATCCTGCCGCTGATCCCCCTCAAGATGGCCGGGATCTTCATCGGCGAGTTGTTCCTCGATCGAGGCTGGGTCCCTTTCGCCGAAATCTTCCTTTTCGGTTGGTCGGCCGCAATCCTCTATCTCAAGTGGAAAAAGATCAAACGGCAGAAGGACTCCATGCTCCTCGACCTTCTTCCCAACGAGATTTCCGAAGACATCACCCAGGAGTCCGTGGGCCGTTTCGTCGAACACATCCATGAATTGCCTCTCGGTCCGGGCGAGAGTTTCCTGGTCAACCGCGTCCTCCGCGGCCTGGAACACTTCCGCGTCCGTAACAGCAACCCGGAAGTGGCCACCGTCCTCACCTCCCAGTCCGATGTCGACGCCAACGCCGTTTCGTCAAGCTACACGATCCTCAACGTCTTCATCTGGGCGATTCCGATTCTCGGTTTCATCGGCACCGTCATCGGTATCAGTGCCGCCGTTTCCGGTATCGACACCTCGGGAGATATCGAGGCCCTCAAGGCCTCGCTCACCCTGGTGACAGGCGGTCTCGCCACGGCCTTCGACACGACCTTGATCGCGCTTGTCATCAGCATGTTCGTCATGTTCCCCACCAGTTCGCTCCAGAAGGCCGAGGAGGACATGCTCAACTCGGTCGACGAGTACTGCAACGAAAACCTCCTCAAACGTCTCAACGACGGCCAGGAACGCGTGGAAGAGGGAGCGGGGCTGGCAGTCTCCGGCGACGCCGCCCAGGCCGTTCAGGCCGTTCTGACCGCCTGGAACGACAAGTTGGAGTCGATCGGCACGAAATTGACGACCCAGGTCGCCCAAGGCTGGGTCGCCATCAACAAGGAGATGCTGAGTCAACAGAAAGAAAACGCCGAGCAGATCCGCGACATCGACGCCCTGATGGCCACCGTCCAGAAGATGCTCATGCAACTGGCCCAAAAGACCGAGGCCGTCCATCAGAAGGCGGCCGGTTCCATGGCCCAGTCAGCCGAATCGATCCAAGGTTATGCCACCACCTTGCGCGAGGGACTCGACGGACTCAATCGCGTGCTCGCCGATCTGGGCGAGAAGCAGGTCGTCTTCGAGGCCCCGGCTCGCCGCGGCTGGTTCTCGCGCAGGAAGTAAGGGACGCGCCCCATGGCTCGCCGCAAGAAAACCGCCGTCACCGTGTCGCTCTTTCCGTTCATGAGCATCCTTGCTTGTGTCATCGGCACGCTCACCCTGTTGATTGCCGCCATGGCCCTCGGCCAGATGGACAACGACGTCTTTCACAGCGCCGAGCGCTTCGAAAAGGCGAAAAAACGGATCGAACAGGAAAATCGGCGGCTTGAGGAACTTCAAGAGCAACTGAAGCAAGCGGAGGCCGGACTCGACGAAGAGGCCAAGAAAGCCGCCGAAGCCAAGATGCAACTCGAGGAACTCGAACGCCAACGCGACGCCCTCCTCGACGAAGCCGAAAACCCGGAAGATCCAGACAAGATCGACGTCCCCATCGTCGACGAAGAAAAACACAAGAAGCGGATGGAAGCGCTTCGCGAAGAACTGGCGAAACTGAACGAAGAAATCGCCAAGCTCAAACCCAAAGTCGAGGAACTCGGCGACGCCGAAGAATCGAAGGTCATCATCCGCCCCAGCGGCAGCGGCGTCGATCTTGATCCCACCTTCGTCGAATGCACTTCGTCCGGGCTGGTCTTCCTGGAAGAAGATCCCCCGCGACGGGTCCGCCGCGCCGACATGCGCACCGACGAGACCTTCCTGGCATTGCTCGATCGAATCGCCAAGCAGCCCAAGGGTATCGTGATTTTCCTCGTCCGCGAAGACGCCCTCGACACCTACTTCGCCGCCTACGGCGTCGCTCGCGAGCACTACGCCCGGGCCGGGAAACTCCCCGTGATCGGCCAAGGCCAGATCGACCTGAGCGTCTTCAAGCAACTGAAAAAAGAACGCTAAGCCCCGACGGCACCTGTTTCCATGCGACGCAACAAGAAAGAAAGCGGAGCCAGTCTCGATTCCCTGCTCGACACGTTGACCAACGTCGTCGGCATCCTGGTGATCCTGCTCTCCGTCACCCAACTCGGAGTGGGCGAGGCGGTTGATAAAATGGCCGAGACCGACAGCGTTCGCCCGGAGGTCTACGAAGAGACGTTGGCGAAGTTGAAGGAGTTGATGCAGCAACGGGTCGACCTCGAAAAACGCCTTGCCGCCTACACGCCGCAAGAGGCCCAGGCCGCCGATCTCGACCTGAAAATCCTGCTCAAGAAGATCGAAGACATCCAGGCCAGCATCGACGTACTTATGGAAGGGAAGGAGAAGATCGATCTAAAACTGCTTGAAATGCAGAAACGGCAGGAGGAAGCCCAGCGCCGCCTCGAGGCGCAGAAGAAGGAATCCGAAGAATCGGAGAAGCAATTGGCCTCGGCGGAAGAACTCCTGGCCAAGCTCAAATCGAAACTCGCCGACGCCCCCGCCGGTGGCTATCCCGCCTCAACGATCATCACCTTGCCCAATCCACGTTCCGCTCCCGAGGGCGCCCAAGCGATTCCTGTCCTTTGCCGGGAAGGTAAGGTCTACTTCGTCGACAACATCAACCTGCAACAACGCGCACTGGCCAAACTCGAGACGATTGGAAAACGCCGGAAGTTGGTCTTCAATCCCGATCTCGGCGTCGACCAGGATATCGTGATCGGGGACTTCCAACGCGGGGCCGCTCTGGGCGACGACGATTTTCAGCTCAAGCTCACGGCCGCGGGGAGAACACCCAAGCTCGTTTTCGAACGCAAGAAGGACGGTGGCGAAACGGCCGAACAACTTCGCAGCGGACGATCCCGCTTCCAGCGCCGACTCCGCCAAGTCGACAAGAACCGCTTCTACGCCAAGTTCCTCGTGTGGCCCGACAGTTTCGAGGTCTACGTCGAAGCCCGCAATCTCTGCACTGAACGGGACCTGTTGGCCGGCTGGAAAGCCCAGACCGGAAAATCCGAGTACTCCGAGCACCTGGCCACCGACCTGCTTCGCTTCGGCCCCAAGCCGATTCCCAAGCCGAAGCCGCCAACCCCGCCGGGCCAGGAACCGCCCAAGCCCCAACCGCCCAAGCGCCCGCCCCTTCCCGAGTCGGACATCGACTGAGCCGTGCCAGCGAGATGCCTGGCTCTTCGCGTCTCCACACGCTTCAGGAACGCACGAAGCTGTCCCGCCTCATCCCTTCGACATTCTGCGGTTCCTTGTTGGATATTCTGCGGTTCACCGAATCGCCATGAACCGCAGAACACCGAACAAGGAATGTCCAATCGCGAAGTGTTCCATCCGGTCCCGTGCGACGCCCGGGACCTACTGGGGGGTGGCGATCCGCGTTGCTTCGGTGCGATATTCATAGCGTTTGGCCGTCAGGAAAGCCACAAGGCGTTCCACGTCGTCCGTTCCGAGTCGCACGGTCCGTTTGGGCGTCGTCACGCGGACGCAATCGTAGCCCCAAACGTTGTAGATCGTTCCCCGTCCGGGAATCCAATGGACCCCCCAGCCGTCCATGAAATCGGAACGAGCGGCCTCGACCGACTCAATATCGCGGTAGGGGATGTGGGTCCGCCACACCGGCGGCGGGCCGAAGGAGACCGCCAGGCGATCGCCTTCGTCCCGGATTGTTAACCGCGAAAAACCCTCGCAAACCGCCACGAGCACAAACATGGCGGCCCCAATCGCAGCCACGGCCATCGGTTCATCGCCCGCAGCCCACACGGCGGGTATCAGAACAAGAGCAAAGAAGTACCCCAGGAACCGCCAAGGCCCCTTCTGCGTGTGCTCGTAACCCATGGTCAAACCCTCCGGAAAAGGGAACTCTCCCTTTCTCTATTCGGGCTTCCCATGCGTTTCTTGGCCTTTCACCGGCAATTTC
The DNA here is from genome assembly GCA_963674575.2 of Thermoguttaceae bacterium. GTDB lineage: Bacteria > Planctomycetota > Planctomycetia > Pirellulales > Thermoguttaceae > JAAYAY01. The sequence goes on along the minus strand of CAXXQT010000002.1, from coordinate 494,294 downwards.
TTGCTCAGAAGCCGGTAGCGGAGCTTCCTGATTTCCCCACTCGTCTGCCAGGTGCAGATCCCAAAGGGCTCGACGGGCTCCATTTCCCAGCGAAGCGAAAGTTCCCTCGCCTTCAAGGGCAGGTCCACGATCTGCTCGTCGTCCAGCCACGCGTCGATCCGGTCGCCACGAACCACTAGACGAATCCGATACCACTGCTTGTTCTTGTACTCATGGAAGGTGCAGGTGTCGTTCTCGATGGCCGATTCGCCATCGATACAAGATAGACCCGTGACCTGCCCCCCCCAACCACCGCAAACGAGCGTCAGGGTTTTATCGCGCACCGGGAAGGTCAATCCGCAGAAGAAGTCCTGCCCGTACACTCGCCGGGCTTCCAGCGTCACCTCGTAACCCACCTTTGGGAAATCGCCCGACCATTTCACGCCGGTCGCCGGAGAACCGTATTCGAGGACAACCCCGTCTTTCGAAATCTCGACCTTTCCGTGGTCGGCGAAATCATACTTCTTCACAACCTCCCACTTCTTCAGCGACTTGGCGTCGAGAAGATCGACCCAGCCCTCGCCGCTTGGTTTCTTGGCCGCAGGGGCCGCAGGCGTCTTCGGTTCGGCAGCCGGAAGCGCTGTTGCCAGCAGCAGCGCCGCCAGCAGCAAACCAAGGGCCCTGGTGAAGTGCTTTCGTGTCACGATAAACTCCTTGTTTGACGGGATGGCTCAGTCCCAACGATCGCGGACCGGAATCTCGGCAACTTCTTCGGCCGTGAGCTTGCGCATTTCCAACTTCCGATACTCCGCGCCCGTGCACCAGGTGCAGATTCCGAAAGGCTGGCAGAGCTCCACTTCGTCGCGAATCGTGAACTTGTGCCCCTTGGTACCCTGGTCAATCATCTTCTCATTGTCAATCCACGCCTCGATCCGCTGCTTGGTGACACGGATGCGGACGCGGTACCATTGCTTGTCCTTGAAGGCCATGAACTTGGTCGACACGTTATCGGAGGCGTCGTAGTAGTCGACGCACGACAGGCCCACAACGGACCCCGCCCAACCGCCCACGACGAGACTGAGGGTCTCTTCCCCGTAGGGGAAAGTCGTGGTGGCAAAGAAATCGATCCCCATCGTGCGTCGGGCTTCCATGCGGAACTCGTAGTTGTATCTCGGCAACTCGCCCGTCCACTTGATTCCGGTCATCGGGTCGCCCATGGCCAAGGAAATCACTCCCTTTTCGACCTTCACTTCTCCCTCGCCGCCGAACTGGGGCACTTTCCAGCCCTTCAAACTCTTGCCGTCAAACATGGGCTTCCAGGCATGGGGATCCTTGGCCGCCTTTTTCTCGTCTGCCTTCTTTTGGTCCTTCGTCTCCGCGTCGACTGCCGGGGCCGCAGGTTTAGCTTTCGCCGCCGAGGCCGCCTCCTTCGACGGCTCCGCCGCCCGCGACCATGGGACGAGCAGTCCGGCAAGCAGCACCAAGGCAAACGGGAGTGCCCACCGGTTGAGAAGGGACATACAAAGCGGCCGACCAAACGGCTTGGACAATACCGAACGCAACATGGGACATCTCCACGATTAAGGCGTAGTCTGATTCAACTTCGGGCCAGGGGCGGGTTACATCTTCCCTGTTCCCTCTATCAACTTTGCCACATCCCCCCCCCGATGTCCAGCGTGCCAGGTCGAAGAAGTTGGTTCGCCGCAGAAGTTTCGGGTAAGATCGGAGGCTCGACGACTTCCCCACCCTCATTTGTACGCGAGACCAGGCGATGCCCCACTCCCTCCTTCGAGTTTCCCCTGCGATGCTCCTTGCCGTTGCCCTCACGTCCCTGGGCCTCGCCGAGGAGGCCGTTTCCCCCGATGCCTGGCCCCGATTTCGCGGCCCCAACGGGACCGGGGTGAGCCCCTGTACTGGGCTGCCGGAAACACTCGACGCCGAGTCGAACCTGGCCTGGAAACTTGAATGCGGCAAGGGAAGTTCTTCCCCCATCGCGACAGGGGATCGCCTCTACGTCACCTCCTACAACGGCAACGAGCGCTTCGTCCAGTGTCTCGATGCCGCCACGGGCACGTCCGTCTGGAAACAGACCGTCCGAAAACTCCGCGTCGAAACGGCAAGCAACCCGAACAGCCCGGCCACCTGCACCCCCGTCACCGATGGGAAGAACGTGGTCGCCTTCTTTCCTGACTCGGGACTGTTCTGTTTCTCGGCCGAGGGAAAACAACTCTGGCACGCCGACACGGGGCCCCTGCACGCAATGCACGGGATCGCCAGTTCACCGGTTCTCGTGGACGGGCTTGTCGTCATGGCCCTCGACCAACTCCGCGGCTCACAACTCGTGGCGTATGAGCTCTCGACCGGAAAACAGGCTTGGTCGGTTCCCCGCGTCGATGGCCTGACCGGCGCCTACGCGACCCCGTCGATCATCGCCCGGCCCGGCGCCCCGTCCCTGATTGTCACGTGCGGGCCGGAGGAGTTTTGCGGCTATCTGGCGCCGACCGGCGAGAAAGCCTGGTCCATTCCCGGCGTGAGCAACGCGCCCGTCACGTCGCCGCTGGTCTTCGGCAAGTCGGTCTTCTTGTGTGAACCGGTTCGCACGTCCACAACCTCAATCAGCCTATTGAAGCCCCTGGACGCGAACAAGGACGGGAAATACACCCTCGAGGAGGGCAAGCGAAGCCTTCCCATGTTCCGGCTCATGGAGCGAATCGACACCGACCATGGCAATGGAGACGGCGTGGTCGACGAGACGGAATGGAACGCGGCCTTCGGCGGTTTCCTGGACAAGGGCGGGCTGGTGGCCGTCGATCTCGGCGACGGTGCAAAGGCCCCCGAGGTCCGTTGGACCTATCGGAAGTCGTTGCCCTACATCCCCACCCCCCTTGTCCTCGACAGCGTCCTCTACATGGTCCAGGGCGGCGGAATTGTCACCAGCCTCGATCCTCAGACGGGCGACGTCTTCCACCGAGGCCGGCTTTCCCAGGGGGGCAAACAGTTCTACGCCTCGCCCGTAGCCGGCGACGGCAAGTTGTACCTGGTTGACACGGAGGGCAGGCTCAGCGTGTTGAAGGCCGGAAAGGAGTGGGAGGAACTCTCCTCCACCACCCTCGACGAGCCCTGCTACGCAAGCCCCGCAATCTGCGGAGGCCGTGTCTTCGTGCGATCGGCCAAGGCCCTCTATGCCTTCGGCTGCACGAAGGCCAAGCCAGCCCTATAACCCGGTAGCCCCTATTCCGGCAGCGGTTTGCCCTTGGTTTCCGGCGCAAACCAGATGACCACCATGCCGATGAGATAAACGAAGGTGATCGCTGCACAGGCCTTGGGGTAACTTCCGTCAAACAAATACGGTTTCATCAACTGGCCGGTGGACATGGCCCCGACGGCAGCCAGAATTCGCCCGGAATTGAAGCTCACGCCCTGGCCGGTGGCCCGAACGCGAGTGGGGAACAACTCGGGCAGGTAAAGGGGGCACCATCCGTAGAAGGAGGCCGTCACCAGGCCGACAAGACCAGTGAGCAGGAGAAAGCTGGTGTTGTACTCGTCGAAGCACCAGAACAAATACTGGCAAGAGAGGAACGACATCAGACAGAGCAGGAAGTAGGCAGGACGACGTCCGAGCCAGTTCCCCAGGAACGCGCCGGTGAAGCAGCCAATGATGGCTCCAATGGAAATGAGTGTCTGAACCCATCCCTTGGCCCGGGAGTTCTTGAACTCGACATCCCCAATGGTCCAGACCAGTTCGCCCGTCTCCGTGTTCAGGTCGGCTTGGCCCTGCTTTGTCTCGGTCTTCACACTGGCAAGATCGATGATCTTGCCGTCCAGGATGTCAGTGTAGGTCACCGAGCTTCCTGCTTCGCTTCCCTGGTTGGTAACCTTGACACGATAGGAAAGCTCCTTTCCCGCCGTGACCGAGTCGTTTCGTTTAAGGTCATGAAGCTTCTTGACGAGATATTTCGGTTTCAAGCCTTCTGCGGCAGTCGACGAACCGGAGCCGGCTTCGGTCACGAGCGGACTACCGGACCTCTCGACGGTTCCTGGAGTCATCGATTCGGTAGCGTCAGTCCGGATGTTCGCGGTAATCTCCAGGATACGATCGCCGCCCACGATCTGGTCGGTCCAGAGCGGCAGGAATGCGGAGATGGCTCCCCACGTTCCGATCAGCGCCACCGACGAGAAGACGATTCCAAGCAAGGCCGGCTTGATGAGGCTCGTCCCGAAGATCTCGCGAAGCGGTTTCGACGTTCCGGACTTGACCGACGCCTTCCAGCGTTCCGACTCGGGAATCAGGGCGAGGATGAAGAAACAGAGGATGGCGGGCGCGGCACAACCCAGCATCAAATATCGCCACGTGTGCTCGTCGACGGGGAACAGCACGGCGACCAGAGACACCGCAAGGAAGCCTACGTTGGCTGCCGCACCGATCATCCCAGCCAGCGTCGGACGATACTTCTCAGGCCAACACTCCATGATCAGCGCGACGCCGAGCCCCCATTCGCCCCCCATCCCGATCGCGGCAAAGAAACGGAAGATGATCAGGTGCAGCGGTGATTGGGCAAAGAAACAGAGTCCGGTAAATACGGAATAGACGGCAATACTCAGGGCCATGGTTCGCACGCGTCCCAGGCGGTCCCCAAGCCAGCCGAAAACCAATCCGCCCAGGGCGGCACCAATCAGAAAGGCGGCCACCATGTAGCTGTACCATTCGCCAATCACCGACTCGGCCGGAGAATTCAGCAGTTCAATCAAGGCTGGACGAGCGGCAATCGGAAACAACCCCATCTCCAAACCGTCGAACATCCAGCCCAGAAACGCGGCGATCAGCACATACCATTGGACTCTCGTCAATTTGTCGTCCGACACGGCTGGTCCTTTCATCATCTCAACGAGGTGGGGATCTTCCAATCACATTGCCGGCGCCGCCACGGCGCCACGGCTGGACACGATCCGCCACACTATAACGGAACCCAATAGCCGACGCAAGCATCGTGATGCAGCCGGCCATGGCCCCTTCCATCCAATAAATCAACTGGCCCGAATAACCGGCGTCTGCGGATACAGGAGAACTGCGGAGTCCGGGCAGTGCGTTCGGAGCCAGGGATTGGGACGTTGGGAGAAGTGCTCAGCGGTGCGCGTTTTTGAGCTTCTGGGGGCTCATCACGGCGGAGCGTGATGGCTACTATGCTCGACTTGGCAGGTCTGCAAGTGCCCCCAACTTGACGCTGCTCCCCGCGGATTCGATAATCGCCCTGGCAACGTTGCTCCCGTACCGGTGACATCCCTGCTGCCGACGCGTGACGCCGTCCCCACACCCACAACACAGGCCAACATCTTCTGCTACCCGAGGAGCCTACCATGTTCGTTTCCCGTTGCTCTCGCCCCTGGATGTCCCTGTTTGCCATCGCCTTGGCCTTCGCCGTGGCAACCTCCGCTTCCGCCGACGACGGCAAGAAGCTGGGCAAAGTGTTGATGCCAATCGGCGATGCGACGGAAACCATGGACACCCTCTACCCCTACTTCCGCCTTGCCGAAGAGGGATACGAAGTCGTAGTCGCCGGTCCCGAAGCCCGACTCTACAACATGGTGCTCCACGAAGTGCCGCCCAACGCCGACATTCCCTGGGACATCACCCAGGAAACCAAGGGCTACCATCTCCAGGCCGCCGTCGCCTTCAAAGACGTCAAGCCCGAAGAGTACGTGGGCCTCTTCCTCTCCGGCGGCCGAGCTCCCGAATACCTCCGCTACGACAAGGACCTGATCCGCGTGATCCAGCATTTCGTCAAGGAAGACAAGCCTATCGCCTCCGTCTGCCACGGAATCGAGCTGATCGCGGCCGCGGGCGGACTGAAGGGCGGCCGGAAAGCCACCACCGTCGCCAAGTGCGCCATGGACATCACCCAGACCGGCGGCGTCTACGTGAACAAGCCCTGCGTCGTCGACGGCAATCTCGTCACCGCCGGAACCTGGCACAACTACGACACCAAGTTCTTCAAGATTTTCATCGAGAAGATGAAAGCCCAATGATCAAGCTTCACTAGTGAACCGGTTGGAAGCGCGTGCCACCGATCACGAAGCCGACATCTTCGAGGCGTTGCTTGGCGGCGTTCGTATTGAGGGAAACAATGCGGACGCCAATGACCAGTTCGTTGGCTGACCGGTCGATGCGGATGGAATCGGGCTCGGCCCAGATCAACGAGCGAAGAGCGCTTCTTGCCATGTTCTCGGCGTTTCCTGAGGATGGATAGGAGATGATCTTCAGGTAAACGTAAGCCCGAATTCGGCCTCGCGAAGAACCCGCAGGTTGACTGGAAACGGGCGGTGACTGGAATCCCGGCGCAGGTCTCCGCGATGCCTGGGCAACGGGAGCGGGCACGTCTCGCTCGGCTTCCACCAACGGGGTTTCCTGAGAGTCCTCTCGCTGCATCCAGCCGATCGCCTTGTCGATTCCCTCATCGATCATCGCGTCGTAGTGGCCGCCCCGCTTGGCCGGCTCCAGGGTGATTTCGTGCCCGGCGGCCTTTGCCCGAGCCACGAATCGCCTGGATTCCTCCAGTCTCACTGTCCGATCGTCGATGGCGTGGAAGAGCCAAACCGGACATTTCAGTTGCTCCAGCTGCTTCAGCGGCGAGCCCTCGGACGCGTACTGGCGAACGTTCGGCAAGACCTCGTCAATATCGCCCACCACGTCCGCCAGAAAACCTTCAAGGTCCGAACAAGGGGCATAGGCGATGCAGCCAGCCAGTCCGTCCACGTGCTCGGCGCAGAGCAGCGCCGTCGTTCCGGCGGAACTGTGCCCGGCCACGTAAATCCGGTCCGGATCGACCTCGGGCATCTCGGTCTTCGCATACTTCAGCGCCGCCCGCGCATTGGCCACCCCGGCTGCCGAGGCAATGAACTTCGCATAGGCCTTTCGATACTCCGCATCCCACGGATTCTCGCTCGGCAAGGGCCCGTCGATTTCGAAGGCCACCACGGCGAAGCCGTGCTGCGCGTAGGGATAGTGCTCGGCCTGATCACCCTCGCTCAACTGCATCCCGTGGACCAGTTGCGACCCCGCCGGCCCGATCAAGATACAGCCCAGGCTTCGCGTTTCGTGCTGATCGGCCGGAAGATAGACCCAGAGTTTCCCGCCGCCCGCCGGTCCGTCGCCTGTGAGGGGAACCTCCTTCCAAGTGACGCCCGGCACAATCGACGGCATGGTCCGCGCCGTCCCGAATCGCGCGGATGGCTGCACATCGAACTTGATCAGTTGTAGAGGCGCCGCCTTCTGCTGATCCTGCGAAGGCGAGTGGCTCGACACTCCCAGGGGATCGCTCGAATCCTCTCGGAAGAGACCCACCGTAACGAGAATGACGCCGGCAAACACGAGCCCCACTACCCCAACCGCCAAGAGAACGGCTCGCTTGTCGAGCAAATCCTCCGTAGAATCGGCCATCCGCGGACGTCCTGGAGGCGCCGCCTTAAGGGGCGATAAAGCCGGTTCCTGCCGACGTTGCGGAGCAGCCTGGACCGGAGCAGGCCGCGCCGGAGTCGGTCGAACCGGGCTTGGCCTTGAAACGCTGGGCGCCGGACGAGCGGCAGCCTGCGATGGCTGTGCGGGAGAGGGAGCCGTCGGAATCGCCGGCATCTGCGGCATGGGATCCGGCACCAGGATCGCATCGGGAACCGACCCGGGCCCCGCCCCGCGCCCCGGCGGCGTCGCCATGGGCGCATCCATCCAGAGCGGTTCCTCGGCGGCCGGTCGCGGAACAGAAGGAGTGGCCGGCGCCGCTGCTTGCGCCGACCCCGGTGGTTTTGGCCCCGGCACCTCCAGCGTGGAGTCACACCGCTTGCATCGCACCCACCGGCCGGCCATTTCGTCCGGCACGGTGTATTCATGCCCGCATTGACCACATCGGAACGTCAAACCCACTGCGGATCTCCACGAATTGCCCCCTCTCCAGTGGCGAGGGCAACGACCTCTCGGAAAAGCCGGGCGCTGCCGAGCAACACTTCACGCGAACGTCCCGCGCAGCATCCGGGACCAACCAGCGGGTTTTCAGCCCGCCTTGTTTCATTCTAACGCGAAGTGGTAGTTTTTCCCACCAACTCCGCTCAGCGGCGAGCAACCGCCACCGCCAGCATGATCCAACCCAACAGAAAACTGATTCCCCCCAGGGGCACCACGTGGACAAACCCCCGAATTCCCGAGAGGCTCCACACGTAGAGCCCCCCGGAAAACAGGAAGATCCCGGCCATCAACAGCGTTCCGGCCATCGACAAACCACGGTTCTCCCACCGCAACGCCAGAATTCCGACAAGGATCAACCCGATCGCGTGGGTCATCTGGTATCGAGCGCCTAACTCAAAGGCATCGAGAGCGTCCGGCTCCAGTCTCCCTTTCAGCACATGAGCCCCAAAGGCCCCCAGTCCCACGGCCACGGCGGCCAGAACCGCCCCCCATTTCACCCATCCCTCGCCGCTCATGACGCGTTCTTTCCTGAAAGGGTTATGGCAGAAACTACTGTCACACATTGCCGCTTTTCGCTCCGCGAAAAGCCGTTTGTTTGCGGAGCAAACCACGACTCACGCATTTTACGGGGCCATGACAGGAAAAGAAGCTCGTCTTCAGCGTGGCAAGAACGAAAAAAGGCGGCCGCCGCGGGCATCGGTGCTCCGCGGCGGCCGCCAGGTTCTTCGGATTCAGCAAGGAAAGCCTACCGGCTGTAGATGCCCAGGCGTTCCTCTTCCTCCTCCTGGATGATGATACGCGGCGTGACCATCATCATGAGGCTTTGGGTTTCGCGGCCGATACCCACGTTCTTGAACAGACGGCTCACGTAGGGGAGCTTGTTGAGCATCGGCACGCCGAACTCATTGCGTCCCTCGCTCAACCGCTTGATGCCGCCGAGCAGAACCGTGCCGCCGTCCGGCACACTGACCGTGGTTGTCACCGTAATGTAGGAGTACGTCGGCAACTGGACCGTCGTACCCGAAGTGGTCGTCGAACTGGACGACGAGTTGCTCGTGTTGTCGTTCGGCTCGTCCTGGATGCCGTCGGCTTCCGAACTTTCCGTCGTCGTCGTCGATCCGGTGAACTTGAACGTGTTCACCTCGCCGATCGTGCTGAACACGGGCACCACGGTCAGGCGGACGAATCGTCGATCGTCGGAGACAACCGCCTGGACCGTCATGAACGTTCCTTCATTGAGCACGACGATCACCGGTTGCTGGGCGGCGGCGAAATCGCCGACGACCGGCACCACGCTCACCACGAACGGGCTCTGCGAGGTGTCCGACACCATCGCCTGCTGGCCGTTGAAGAGGGTAACCTTCGGGGCCTGCATGATGTTGCTGCGTTTGTCGCCTTGAGCCGCACTGATGAAGAAGAACGCTTCGATGTCGCTCAGGATGGCAAATCCAAGCTGGGCACCGGCCGTCGCGTCGTAACCGCCGAATTGGGGCACCGCGAGATCGTAGCTGCCCTGCGTGAACGGAATGTCCAGGTCGGCGGAGAACACGCCGGGACTGGAAAGACCGACCGTCACGCTCTCACCATGATCCGTATCCCGCGTGTTGCGGTCGGGCTCGGTCGTGTAGTCCGCGCCTCCGTCCTCATCGTCTTCAATCACATTTCCGAAGATCTGGAAGGGAGCGTCGATGTCGTCGTCGAGGTCGAAGTCGAAGTCGACGCCGATTCGCTCGAAGAAGTTGTCGTTGAGGGTGATGAACCGCACTTCGATCGTGACCTGGAGATCCTGCATCCGGCGGAGCTGTTCGAGCAGGTCCACGATCTCTTCGTGAACTTCCTCGGTCTGCCGAATGACAAGGCTCAGGTTGGTTTCGAAGGGAGCAACTGAACCGGGACCGCCCACGTCTTCCCACGATTCGGGTTGCACCGTGGACTGGATCAGTTCGATGAGGCTGTCAAAGTCGGCCTGCGAGCCGCCGCCGGCGCCTCCCGGACCAAAGCCCAGGGGCATCGTGGAGGCCTGCGAGCCAGTGCCCATGCCACCCATGCTGCCCATGCCGCCCGCCATCTGGGCGAGAATGTTGGGATCGATCCCCGCACTCGCCTTCGTGCCGGAGTGATTGGCCATGACCGCGAGGGGAGCGCCCATCATGCCGCCGCCGAAGCCGCCGCCACCGTTGAAGTTGACCATCTGCAGGGCGTTGTTAAGGGCGCCCGTCAGGCCCTGGTTGGCACTCGGCGTGAAATTCGGGATCGGCACGACCAGGTCGGCCACGTCGTAGGTTTCGATGTAGACGTCCCCGCTCCGCATCTGCTCGCTTGTGATCTTAAGCACCTCGTCTTCGATCACGTAGCTTAGGTGCAGCGGTTCCAGGATCAGCTTCAAGGCGCTCTTCAGCATCACGTCCTTCGAAAGCGTGATCGTCACCGGCGTGTCGGTCGTGACCGCTTCCTGCTGCAAGCCCTGCGGATCGAGGTAGACGTTTACGTCCGCAACCTTGCTCAGGTACTCGATCACGGCGGAAAGCGTCTCGCCGTTGAACTGCAACAGCACCGGCGTCTGCAAGCGACGCTCGATTTCCATCTCCGCTTCCGAACGCTGCCGACCCTTGGATTCCGAACCGCGCCGATTGGCGACACGCGTTCGGGTGTAGTCCTCGTCCCACTGGATCGGGTTCGAGTCGTCGAAGGGGATCGAGGACTTGTCGACGCTGTACATCGCGTTGTAGAAGTTGTTTTCCTTGTCCGAACGAAGCGCCTCGTTAGCAGCGTGCCGTCGGATCATCTTAGCCGTCAGGCTCAACTGCTGGGCGACCATTTCCTCGGGAGCGATTTCCATCGCTCGCTTGGCCAGCACCTCGGCCTCCGCATAGCGCTGCTCTTCCAGGAGCATGTTGAAGCGGTCGACGAGTTCCTTCAGCTTCTGCTGGCGATCGAGCGTCATCTGCCGTTCCTGCTCGATCTGGTCGAGCACAGCCCGGTTCCGCTGGTCGAGTTCGATTCGAGGCTTGTTCTCCTCGATGTAGTTGGCCGTATCGATCAGGGCACGATCGACTTGCCGGAGAAGGCGGTCGCGAGAGGCGGGTTCCAGCCCTGCCCCCTGTACACGTGCCTTGGTCTCTTCCAGCAGTTTGACGGCCGCGTTCGGATCGGACTGGCGAAGCCGCTCCGCCTCCCGAGCCTGCTGCGCGATATCGACGCTCACCTGCCGAGTCAGGAGGGCCGCCTTGGACGCTGCGTCGTCGAGAATCGACGGCTGCCCTTGCGGACCCGCGGCTGCCGGTCGAGTCACGGCCAGCAACTGCAGCATGTCCTGGAGCTTCTGCTGCGTCATAGGATCGAGTTCATGGGAGAAGGCGGCCGCTTGACGGAAGTAGCTGCGAGCCCCTTCCGTATCGTGAGATCGCAAAGCAGCCTCGCCCTGCTGGAACAGCTGCATGCCCCGACTCGGCGCTGCGGCCTGGGGAGCCGCCGGAGCTGCGCCCGGAGAAGCCAGGGTCGGCATCGGGCCGACCGGCTGGGTCCCCTGCACGAGCATGTTCCGTGTCGGGTCGTTCGACGGATTGTAGACGGCCTGGTTGGCGCCCGTCGACGGGTAGGGCCCCGTTGCCGGGGCAACGTGGCTCGCCGCCTGAACACCTTGAGTATCCCGGGCTCGCTGGCCCGCAATCTTCTTGAGAAGCGATTGAGGATTCGTTTCGTAAGCGTTGAAAGGCACGTTCAAACCGCCCGCTTCCATGGCCAGGCGCTCCGCTTCCGCAAAGTCGTGCCAGCGGAGCAAGCCTTCCGACTGATCGAGCAGGCACTTGGCCAGCATGCGGCGGACTCCTTCGGACTGTCCCCGTTGAGCCTGCTGGGCCATCACGTCGCTGTAAGCCCCAATGAGCGCTTCCACGCGTGCCGGATTGTCGTCGACCGGGCTGTATCGCACGTTCAACTTCTTGGCATCCTCGAGGGCCCGGGTGGCCTGATTGATGTCGCCAACCGCAAGGTGTCGACGAGCCGTCAACAGAAGCTTGTCGCTCTGGGCCCTCGCACCGATCGGCGCCGCGCCCGCGACGGCCGGCAACGGCTGAATCGCCTCGGCGGGCTGCATTCCCTGGAACGGATCGGCCGGGGCAGCTTCTCGGCGATTGCCAAAGGCGAACAAGCCGCCCGGCGACGCCTGCCCGGCTTGCGTCTTCCGTTGCAGTTCGGCTCGCGCCTTGCTCGGCGTGTAGGCCGTGGACAGCATCCCGTAGTTGACCGCCAGCGATTCTGCCTGGGCGATCAGCTGCTCGGCTGCCGCGAAGTTGTTCTCTTGGATCGCCTGCCGCGCCCGCGCCAGCAAATCATCGCTCTGGCGACGAGCATCGACTCCGTTGGCGATGCCGGGGTAGGTCGCAGGAGGCGCCGCCTGGGGCGGTTGCTCTGCTTGGACAGCAGCCAGGGATAACCCCAGCATCAGTGCGATCGAGCCGGTGAGGGTTCTTGCGGTCGGTTTCAACACGATTCTCCTTTCGAGACTCGCAGATGCCATTGCGGTTTCGGACGAGTTGTATGTCAACGCTTCCACATCCGGCAACGCCAGTGGGCAGTGTCAGGTGAAACGACCCGCATCGTCTCACTTCGCACCAAACCCGGCGCGCGTCGAAGAGTGATACGCACCCTCGGCGCAAACTGCCGAACAGAGGAAGCCCGCCAAGTGTCTTCCTGTTTTCGGTAGAAGAGAGGCGTTAAATACTGGCCAGAGAAAAACCGGTCAAGGGCAGTTCCGAGCGATTTCGTCCACAAATCCCAAAAAACTCCGCCGTGGCCCTCGATTCCCCCAAAGAGACAACTGGAAGTGGCAAAACCAAGCGGTCCTTCCCCCTCCGGAATGATTGGTTTTCAGAAAAGAACAGAGAAGAGGACCCCGTAGTTCCAAGCAGAATACGGGCTCCTCTTCTCTGATTTCATCTGCGTCCGGGAAAGGCTTGCGTCGAGACGCGTTTCATTCGGATGAAACCTGTTTATCGGCGATCCCAGCGTCTGCGAATCCCTATTGGGCGAAGATGGCTTTCATACAGATTTGGGACCAGGTTTCGAAACCGTCGAGGTCGGCAAGAATGTCTTCCACGGGGCGGAAGCCGCAGGCGATGATCTCGGTTTCCCGGGGCTGGACTGCCGGCCGCTCGACCCCGAAAAGATGAACCACGCCCAGATGCACCCGTCCCACTTCCGTTTCATCGTCGTTGATCAGGCCCACTTGGCGGTCCGCGTAGGGCGTGTCGATGGCGACTTCCTCGTCGAGTTCGCGGCGCATGCCCTCGGCATACGGGCATCCGTTCGTGGCGGCGTCGGTCGACGAAATGTGGCCGCCGATCCCCACGCTGTGCTTGCTGTGCAGCCGTCCTTCGCCCTGCCCTGTGCCCCGCGTGTACTGAAAGACCTGCTGCCGGCCTTCCTCGTCCCGATGACAGAAGATCACGTAGGGAATCAATTGCTTGAAGCCGGGATCGGTTTCCACCTGGTCGCGAGGGCGATAGCTGGTGTTCTTCGGGCTGAGCAATTCGGGCAGATAGCGGTCGGCATCGGCGCAAAAACCCTGAAAATGCCCGATCGAGTGGAACAACTCCGTCGGCACAACCAGCACTCGTTCGGTGGATACGTCAGACACGCGTCACTTCCTTTCTTCGTTTCTTCGCTCCCGGCAAGGGCTGACAATAGACGGTGGACAATGAACAACACCTCCAGCCTACAGTCTCCAGCCCCCTGCCTCTTGTATCAAACGATCAGCATGGCGTCGCCGTAGCTGTAGAACCGGTATTCTTCGCGAACGGCTTCTTCATAGGCCTGCATGATCAACTCGTCGCCGCCAAAGGTCCGCACGAGCACGAGCAGAGTGGTTCGTGGCAGGTGAAAATTGGTCATCAGGGCGTCGACCGCCTTGAACTGGTAAGGAGGTCGGATGAACAGGTTGGTATCGCCGCAAAAGGGGCGAAGAGATCCGTCCGCAGCGGCCGTTTCCAGCAAACGCACGGACGTGGTCCCCACGGCGACGATCCGACCTCCATCGCGCCGGCACTGGAGCAGACGTTCGACAACGGGAGTTTCCAGGCTGCCCCATTCGCTGTGCATCTCGTGCTGGCTCAGAGATTCGGTCTCGATTGCGCGAAAGGTCCCCAGCCCGACGTGAAGGGTCACGTGCGCAACATCCACGCCCCGGGCCTGGAGCCGGGTGAGCAAAGCATCGGTGAAATGAAGGCCGGCCGTGGGAGCCGCCACGGCGCCGGGCTTGCGGGCGTAGACCGTCTGGTAGGTCTGCCGATCGCTCTCGACCATCTGGCCCTTGCGGATGTAGGGAGGCAGCGGAACCCGGCCCACGCGGTCCAGGAGCGGAAACGTGCTCTCCTCGGATCGGGGACGGACAACCCAGACGCCACCGGGCTCCTTCACCCCCATTTCCAACTCGACGTCTTCCGTCCCCTCAGCGTTAGTCAGGGTGATTGTCTCGCCCGGCGTGAGCTTGCCCCGAGTCTTGCAGAGAATCCGCCAGTGACCCGTTCCACTGGCCTCCAGAAACAGGCCTTCCCATTTCCCCCCCGTTTGACTCCGATATCCAACAAGGCGAGCCGGCACTACCCGCGTGTCGTTCAAGACAAGGCAATCACCCTCCTGAAGGAGTTCGGGTAAGTCGCGCACGTAGTTGTGCGACATGGACTTGCGCTGACGGTCCACAAGCAGGAGCCGGGCATCGCTCCGCACGGTGAGCGGCTCTTGGGCAACCAAGTCCTTGGGAAGTTCGTAGTCGTAGCGTCCGATTTCGTCCATGGAGTGGCGGAACGAAGTCCATGCCGTTTCTGAAGGGATTATGATAGACGGAGTCCGTTTCCGGCCGGACCGACCGTTGGGAGTGCGGCTCTCTGGCGTTTACCGCAAAGCTCCTACTGAGTATAAGCTCCCGGCCGGGCAAGCGGCAGAGGCCCGCTCCGAACCAGACTCCTATCGCTCCCGAGATATTCTATGTCGCCAATCCGCGTGGCCCTGTGCATTACCGACCTCGACGTAGGTGGGGCTGAGCGGTGCCTGCAGAATCTGGCGGTCAGGCTCGATCGGAAGCGTTTCGAGCCGGTTGTCTATTGCCTCGGCCCCCGTCCCACCTTAGCCGAGGCCTCGTGCGTGGAGCCCATCGAAGCGGCGAAAATCCCTGTCCATTGCCTCGGCGCCCGGGGGCCCTGGCACTTTCCCGGGGCCGTGGTCCGACTGCGAAAACTCCTGGCCGCTCAGTCGCCGCAGATCCTCCAGACCTTCTTGTTTCACGCCAATTTCGTGGGACGCCTGGCGGGATGGCGGGCAAGAGTGCCCCACATCCTGTCGGGGATTCGCGTCGCGGAAAAGCACTCGCGGTGGCACCTTTGGCTGGACCGCTGGACCCAGAACCTCGTCGAGCGTCATGTCTGCGTCAGTCGTTCGGTAGCCGATTTCTCGGTCCAGGTCGCCCGCTTGCGGGAGGACCGCATGGTCGTCATCCCCAACGGGATCGATCCGGCCTCGGCAGACGTCGCCCCGCTGGACCTGGGCGATCTTGGAGTCCCCAAGGGCCGGCGAGCGATCACCTTTGTTGGGCGGTTGGAGCCGCAAAAGGGGCTGCCGTGGCTGCTGGAGACGGCTCCCCAGTGGCTCCCTCGGCTGCCGAACTGCGACCTCGTGCTCGTCGGCAGCGGCGGGCAAGGGACCGAACTGAAACGGTTGGCCGACCAACTTGGAATTGCGGATCGGGTCCATTTCGCCGGCTGGCGAGCGGATGTGGCTGCGATTCTGGCTGCGAGTGAACTGCTCGTGCTGCCCTCGCGTTGGGAGGGAATGCCAAACGTGGTGCTCCAGGCCATGGCCTGCGGACGGCCCGTTCTAGCCACCGAGGCCGAGGGAACGAGGGAGCTTCTTGGCCCGCACGGCGCCCCTCAACTCGTCACCTACGGCGATACGGAAGCCCTTACGGAGAAACTGGTTGCAATCATGTCGGACTCAGACCGCGCTGCTTCTCTGGGCCAGAAAAACCGCGCCCGCGCTGGGGAAGAATTTTCCTTACAGCGGATGGTCCGGGCTTATGAGGAGTTGTGGGCCGGTCTGTGCGGACAAGACGAGTGAGACGTCGTTCCCCCCTCCCCGGCCCTCCCCCTCGCTCGCAAGCTCGCTGGGGAGGGAGGAAGTTCCACGCAGCCCGAGAGATTCACTCTTCGAAAATGCAGCTCAGCATTCTCAACGAATTCCCACACCACTCTACGCAGGCCGCAAATTTTTTTCCCGAAGACTTTGCGCCACGGAGAATCGGCGGAAGTCGTCGCACTGCTTGGGGCTCCGTTCTCGCGGCACGACGCAACCGGGTCGAGCCCGGCAAATGCCTGGTTGACGTTTGGGATCGAGCGGCTATCTTTGGGGCTTTGTGGGGTTAAGTGGGGATTTGTGGCAAGAAGCTGAACGGGAGTGGAACTGAAACATGCTTCTTACCGGAACCTACTCACGCTCCATCGACGACAAGGCACGGGTGGCGATTCCAAAGCGTCTGCGCGAGGCGATGACCTGCGAGCGGGGCGGCGTGCTCTATGTAGCGCCGTCTACCGATCGGTCGCTAGGCGTCTATACAGAGGTTTCCTTTGGCGAGTTGGCAGAGCGTCTGCGGAGATCATCTCCCACGGAGCAGCACGTTCGAGCATTTACCCGGCTCTTTTTCGCGGCCGCACAGCAGGTGGAACTGGATGGGCAGGGGCGGATTCGGATTCCCGCCGAACTGGTTCGGCTGGCGGCACTGGAAAAGGAGATCGTCCTGATCGGAGTCCAGGATCACCTCGAGATCTGGTCTGCGAAGCAATGGGAGGCCTATCAGGCCGAGAAACAGGCTCATTTTGACGAGATCGCCGAGGCGGCCTTCGGCGACTTCGGCGGATGACGGGCACTTGTCCCACCAGAACGGCAATTTGACAAAACAGGAGGAAGTACGAAACGGGAGGCAAATCGCGAGGGACTCAGCCGACTTGGGCCTTCCGTTTCACCAAGGATCGTCCGTCCGATCGCCTAGCGTAGGGGCCGTTGATTGTGTTACCGGCCACCGACACCATCAACTCCCGGCGGGTTGTGGAGTGTGCACCTACGGACTGGGAGGCAGGATACTCTCAGTTGCGAACGCGGAACCGGTTGTCGCCTTCGCCGACCACGGTACCGCAGGCACTCGACCTCGCTCGGGCTCATGGATGCAGCCTGAGGTTCGAGTGCCCTTTTCCACTGAAGACTGTAGGCTTTAGGCTGTAGACTGGAGGGCTGAAATAGCCCAAACTCCCCGCAAATTGGGGTCCGCTCATTCTGCCGATCAACCTCGCGTCAGAAACTACAGCCTATGGTCTACAGCCTCCGGCCTTCTTCTCCTCCCGTTCCTTGGCCATGCAGTACATGCCCTTGCCTTCGAGGATTGGCCGAAAGCAGAGATTGCAGGAGCCGCATTCGGACTTGGCCATGTCGCCGCTTTTCCACCGGGCGATCAGGCCCGGTTCGCGAATGAGAGGGCGAGAAAGGGACACGAAGTCAGTTGCTCCGCCGCCGACCAACCTCTCCGCGACAGAACAGGAACGAATCCCGCCAACCAGGATGAGCGGGACCTTGAGCGTCTCCTTGTACTGCCGGGCGGCCTGCCGGTAGTAGGCCTCATCCTCCTCGCTGCGGAGCCGGCCCCGCCGCACGGGCTGAAAGCGGCTCACGCCGTCGGCCGTTCCGCCGCTCATCTCGATCGCATCGATTCCAGCATCTTCCAGCATCCGGGCCATCTGGAGCATTTCGTCGACCGTCAGGCCGCCGTCGATGAAATCTTCGGAGTTCATTTTGATCAACACGGGGAAGTCGTTTCCAAGCGTCGACTTGATCCGACCGAGGATGTCCAGGACGATCCGAACGCGATTCTCGACGGGGCCACCAAACTCGTCCTCACGCTTGTTGTAATAGGGCGAGAGGAACTGGGAGAGGAGATATCCGTGGGCGCCGTGAAGTTGCACGCCGTCGAAGCCGGCCGCTTTCGCCCGGCCGGCCGCGGCCACAAAGGCCTCCGCAGTCCGGTCGATCTCGACAGGCGACATTTCGCGGCAGACCGTGCCGTCGTCCTTGGTCATGGGGGAAGGGCCGACGGGCTCTTGCTTGGTCAGAGGCGTGGCGGCCAGGTACCCGGCGTGGGCCAATTGGAGCACGATATGAGCGCCACCGGCATGCGCGGCCTGGGCCATCTCGGCCAACCCGGGGATAAAACGATCGTCGGACACCGCAAGCTGCCACGGGCCGGCCTGGCCTTCGGGGCTGACATAGGCATGGCTGGAAACGACCAATCCCATTTCGTTTCGAGCTAGTTCCGCAACCAATTCCACCAGCCTTGGCTGGCAGAAACCGTTCTCGTCGGCCATGCCTTCCCAGGTGGCGGAACGCACAAAACGGTTCTTGATGGTCAGGTTGCCAATGGAAAACGGCTCGAAGACAGGCGAAGGCATGGGCTTGGCTCCAAAAATTCGGTTGATCGGACGGCGTTGTCACGGCTCTTGGATATCACCGCATGATCACGGGGCGTCCACAAGGTCATACACCCGCACGTAGTCCACGAGGAACTGATCGGGAAGTGCGGCCTTGGTGATATCGCCGCCCCAAGGTCCGATTTCGTCGCTCAAGAGCATGTATTCCGGTACCTGGCAAACGCCGCCGGCGTCAGTTCGCCAGGTTTCCTTGCCGTCCACGTAAAAGACGTACTCGTCAGGCAACCAAAGCAGGGCGAAAGTGTGCCAGCCTTCCATGACGCCGGGAACCTTCACGACCTTGCCTTTGGACTTGTGGTCCTTGCCATAGCCGTCCCAGTGGAAGGTGTGCTGCACCCGCTCGTCCAGCCAGGGCTTTTCCATAATGTCGATTTCCGTACCGTCGCGTCCTTCGTCCCCAACCTTTCTAATTCCGTTTCCATTGATCCAGAAGGCGGACCAGTGCCCGGGTTGCTTCTGGAATTTCACGCGGGCGACGTAGTAGCCGAAGGCGTGCTCGTACTTGCCTTGGGTGGTGATGCAACCATCGGTGGGCTTGTCGCCATCCATATACGTCGTGATCACGAGATGCCCTTGCCCATCGAGGGAGACGGCTTCCTTGTTCCACCAGCCGCCTTTGCGTTTGCCGTCAGGCCGGTAGAGCCACTTCGTCTTGTCCAATTGGAGGCCGTCGAATTCGTCGTTCCAAACGAGTTTCCAGTTCTTGCCTTGAGAAGGTTCAGGCAACTGGTCGGCAGGTTCAACTGCGCTGACAGCGGTAGGCAGTAGTGCGAGGAGCAGGGCGGATAGCAGTGTCTTCATGCAGGTCATCTCCCAAAGATGAATAGGATCAGTCGCTGAGCATTCTATCACCCGAAGGAGGCTGCGGGAAACGACTATTTGCGGTCCAGTCCTCAATAGTGCCCCCTTGCGCCACCACACCCTCCCAGTTCAGGCAAGTTACCCGCCAAATCCTGCATCGCCCAGAATCCCGAGGATCACCACAGCAAAGAACCCCACAAAGATGAACGACAGCAACAGCACGACTACCACAGCAGGCAACTTCGACCGCGGACTTCGCCACGTCCACCATGCCATTCCCACACCACACGGACAAGCGATAGATGCCATGAGCCACAAATAGGCATGAATCTGGATCTTCCTGTCTTGAGATGAAGCGATCGCGCTGAAAACAGGAACCAGCAATACCATAACCCCCAAGAACGTCACGATACCGGCCAAGATCGCTCTCTCGCACCGGTTGGGCAACCTCTCTGGTCGCCTCTCGACCTCGGAAACTGATTCCGGTGGCCGGTAAGGGTTGTCGTTCATACAGGTTCTCTCACCTGCTTGACGGGTGGTAAAACTCCGTTCAGAATCTCTTCGCGACTGCCCCTATTCTTCTATTCCAAGTAGCCGGGTGAATCTGGACCATACCAACTCTGCCGCCGCAACCACTTCTCGTATTCAACGTATATTCGCCTAACACCGCACTCCCTATCTTCACGAACGGTCAGAAACTCGTCGATCAGGTCGAAGAGAGTGTCGAGAGCAAGACGGTGTGTTTCAGAAGATCCATCCAACTCAAAGGGGTCGTCGGCATCTGGGAATGCCAAGCATAGTACGAGCCCATCCCAGCAAAGGTTATTGCCCTTGTCGGCTTTTACCACAAGCCATTCACGGAAGCCGTAGAGGGCGCCTCCCTGCAATGCCGTATCATATCCTCCGATGAAAGCAGACACAGAGTGATAGTCCGCATGGAGAACAAACATACCAGTTGTTCTTCGCAGTTCTTTGAAGAATGAGCGGTGATCGGCCATACTCCTCCCCAAATAACGGTTCGTGCTATCGCAAAACTCAGCTCAGAGTGTCGATTTCCGTGCCGGCGATCCAGCAATCCTTGCGCATTCTACCAGGCGGCGTCCCAGACTGGTAGAATCGATGAGGTAATGCGTCCCAAGCGTTTGATGTGAGACTGTCCATGAACAAGGCCTTCGTCCGAGAACCTGACAGCACGGTCGACTATTGCCCTCGTTGCGGCTCCAAGGGGGAGCCGGTCGGAAGCGAGACGCTCGAAGCGTTCCTGACGGTCGAGCAGCGGGAGGGCATCAGCAAGTCGGCTAACTTCTGCCCGTCGGCCAAGTGCGACGTCGTGTATTTCGACAGTTTCGAGCGGACCGTCCTGACGTCGGAGGTCCAGCGGCCCGTTTACCCGAAAGACCCCGAAGCTCCGATCTGCGGATGTTTTGGCCTGACCCGAGAAAACATCGAGCAGGACGTGCGGGAAAGGGTGACGACCCGCGTCAAGGCCGTGATCGAGAAGGCCAAATCGTCGGCCGCCCAATGCCGCCGGATGGCGGCCAACGGCCGGCCTTGCGTTGCCTACGTGCAGAAATACTATATGCAGTGTCTCAACGACGGTGGGAATTCTGCCATTGACTCTCGGAGCAACTGATATGAGATGTGTCACACTCTTCTTCGCTGCCGCAGTGATTGCGATGGGCGCCGCCGCGGCGGAATCCAGCGAACCGACCGGCAAATGGACGAGCCTCTTCAACGGAAAGAACCTCGACGGCTGGCAGGTCAAATGCCAACCGGCCGACAAGGACAAAGTCGGCTACTGGAAGGCCGTGGACGGCACGATCACTGCCGAGACGCCGCCGGGCAGCAAGCACCACTACATCTGGCTGCTGACGGAGAAGGAGTATGGCGATTTTGAGTTGCGGCTCAAGGTCCAGACCTATTCGGGAACGACCGGAAACAGCGGCATTCAGCTTCGCAGTCACTACGACGACGAGGCGGGCTGGCTCGACGGACCGCAGGTGGACATCAACCCGCCCGGACCGTGGCGGAACGGTTTCATCTACGACGAGACGCGCGGCGTGCAGGTGTGGCTCTGGCCGGACGTGGGCCGACCGGCCAATGCCAAGCCAAAGCACGCCCCCAAGGGCTGGAAATGGCGAGATTCCAACAATGGCGACGTGTGGAACGACGTCCGTGTCGTCTGCCGAGGTACGTCGATCAAGACAACCGTCAATGGCGTCGTCGTTGCCGACTACGACGGCAGCGGTCGGCTCGACGACCAGACGCACCGGGATCGCAACGTGGGAATGAAAGGCCACATCGGCCTGCAGATCCATCCCGGCAAACAACTGCTCATTCGGTTCAAGGACATCAAGGTTCGCGAATTGAAGTAGGTCCCGGGCCCACGGAGCCGCTATTCAGGCTTGAGTCCGCCGAACAGCGCTACCTGGAAGACCTTGAAGAAGCAGTCGACGTCGCGAAAGCCGATTTGACGAAGCCACTCGCACTGCTCTTCGACCGGAGCGAGGATATTCAGTTCCCTGTCCGACCGGCGGTGCCACTCGTCGGCGATCTCTTCTCGCGTTCGCGTGTCACCGTTTCGCCCATAATGAGCCCAAAGTGAATCGATGAACAGGTCGTCGAACGTGCGGTCAGCCCAGTCGCATCGCGGCGCCACATGCTCCAGATTGAGAAACAGTCCTCCCGGCTTCAGGAGATGGAAGATTTCCGCGTAGAGGGCTCGCTTCCGCTCGTCCACCAGATGATGAATA
The DNA here is from genome assembly GCA_963674575.2 of Thermoguttaceae bacterium. Taxonomy (GTDB): domain Bacteria; phylum Planctomycetota; class Planctomycetia; order Pirellulales; family Thermoguttaceae; genus JAAYAY01. The sequence continues at coordinate 472,287 of CAXXQT010000002.1, read as the reverse complement.
GCCAAGCCGGACAGCACGAGGTCAAACGGCGCCCGAGCACGGATGCTACCTGCCCAGGCTTCCTCGGCCAGATCCTGGACGAAGAAATCGGCCCGATCGTTGTCGACCTTCTGCCTGGCCGCATCCATCATGTGCTCTGAGAAGTCCACAAAGACGCCAGTGGCGTGCGGATATTCGGCCATCACGGCACGTCCGAGGATGCCGTCTCCGCAGCCCAGATCCAGCAGGCAATCCACGGTCGGAGTGACGTTGCGGACGATCCGCAACAACACGTCGATCTGCTCGGCTGCCAGCGGGATCGAGCCCCGAACGTCTTCCAAAAACAGCTTCGCCAGATCCTGGCGTTGCCAGAGATGCGGTTCCGTGTCCATCTCGATTCCTTTGTCTGTACCTTCTTGACTACCACACACCCGGCAGCAACCGAGATCGAACCTGAGCGGCATACTCCTTGTAGCCTTCGAGTTCGTTCTGCAGGGTGCGGTCTTCGAGCGTCGTTCCGTTCTACGACGCAGCCGGCCCGATGTGCCGCTGCATCCAGACAATGTCGAAATCCTGCCCGTTCTTCCGGCCTGCCCGATCGAACCGGCCGCACTCTCGAAAACCGTTCTTCCGATGAAAGGCGAGGCTCTCTTCGTTTCTGGAGGAGATGCTTGCCACAAGCGAGTCGACGCCTCGCGCGGCGGCCTCTTCGACTAGGCGATTCAATACGGCGGTCCCGATCCCTCGCCCGGTGTGGTCCGGGGCGATGAAGTAGGTCACTTCCGCGGTTCGCTGCAGCGTGCCGGCCGGGTGGAAAGGCCGCAGAAAACCGAATCCCACAACCTGACTGGAATTGACTGTCGCGACTAAGGCCGGATAGCCCTGCGTCATCTGTTGAAATCGAGCGAAGAACTCGTGGGGAACGGGCTGGTCGGGATAAGCGGCAAAGCTGTTCGTAATGAAATGATTGAAGATGTCGATCACCGCCCGGCCGTGACCTTCGCCCATCGGTTCGAGGCGGAAATCCGCGGCAGCGGACTTACGGGCATTCGCTGCCCCCGCCCCGTCATCGCGATGCACCAGGTCCGGCGAAAAGGCCGGTAGGCAGACGGCAACGTACTCCGCGCCGTCGGGTGCCGGCGTGCTGTACTGGACCCACTCGCCTGCCTGAACGATCAACGCCTGCCCGGTGGCGAGGTCCAACTCCCGGTCCTTCAACTTCACGTGGAGGCTTCCCTTGAGCACGACCGTGTATTCGTCGAACTGTGGGGTCTGGCCCGGTTCGGACCAGCCCGAGGGGCTTTTCATTCGGGCGATGCTGACGGCAGGCGTATTGGAATTCACCCGGCCGATGAACTCTTCGATTTGCTTTGGGGGCTGGCCCACGGCCTGAATCGCGGTTGGTTTTTCAATGAAGGTTGCCATGTCGCTGTAAGCCTGATTGAGGATAGGAAATGTGCATCGGTTGACGGAACCAATGGCCGTCTGTTGGTGCCCAACCTTTAGGCTGTCTTCTACACGCTGAAGCGCGGACTCCTACAATTCAACCCCGGACGGTTCCCTTCAAATATGCCTGCCGTTTCTTCTCCGGAAACCGCTCGATCGCGTAGCGTAGCATGGTCCGCGGCATGGTGCGATAGTGCGGCCTGAGAAAACCCTCCAGAGCGGCCAAATCCCTCTTGCCGACCTCCCGCAACATCCAGCCGACGGCCTTGTGAATCAAGTCGTGCTCGTCTTTCAGAAGAATCCGGGCGATGCGGAGCGTGTCGGCAAAATCGTCGTGCCGGATGAACCAGTGCGTGGCGACGATGCTGATTCGCCGCTCCCAGAGGCTCGCCGACCTGGCCAGCCGATCGAGCGGTTTGCGACTCCGACTCTCCAGGTAGCCTCCCACGATCTGCGGGGCCGAAAGGTCCACGAGATCCCAATTGTTGATGTGCTCGGTGTTGCCGACGTAGAGGTCGAAAACTTGTTTCCGGGCCTTCTTGTCGGCCTTGTCGAATTGCAGAACCAGGATAATCAGAGCCAGGAGCCGTTCCTCGTGGATGTCCGAATGGAGAAGCGTCTCGACCTCGGAAAGAGGCAGGCCCTTGAATTCCCGAGCGACCTTCCGGGTCGCGGGCACCTTGACGCCGAGGAACTGGTCGCCTTCTCCGTACTGGCCGGGCCCGGTCTTGAAAAACCGGGCCAGATTGGCCGCCTGTTCGGCAGAAGCAAGGCTGCGGATCTTTTTCTGGGCGTCTGCGGCGGTCATTCTAACTCCAATTCAAAGCGGATCGAGCCTTCGTCGGCTCCCTCGCCGTGGCGGACAAAGCCGTTCTTTTCCAGGACGCGGATCGAGGCCGGCAGGTTCGGAAAGGTGTCGGCAACCACCTTGCGAAGGCAGGGATCCGATCCGGCCCAATCAAGGAAAGCCCGTAGGGCTTCGGTGGCATATCCCTGGCCGTGAAACTGGCCAAGGAGGGAGTAGCCGATCAGAATGACACCGTTCTCGTCAGGCGGGCCGCAGGCACCAACGGACCCGATCAAGGTCGTCTGTCCGGTTTCGTCCGGCAGGAGAATGTACCAACCTGTCCAGCCAACAGCCGCCGGCGTGTCGGTCACGACACGGAGAAAGAACTGCCGAGCGTCGACGTCGTAGAGCGGCATGGGCCAGTTGTCTGGAACTTGTGCCCGCAATTTGTCGCCGAGTTGTTCCCGATCCTCCTCGGCCAGGAGGAGTTCTGCGGTGGCGGCGACCAGTTTCAGCCGGTTCGACCGAATTGACAAACCTGCGTTGGCCTTTTCCATAAAGACGAGCGTGACTTTCTCGTTGACTTCTTGCTGCCGAAAGGGCCGATAACCCAGGCGTTGGTAAAGGCGAATGTTGGAGCGGCTCTTGTGGCCGGTGAACAGTTCGCAACGCCGCGTCTGGGGAAACAGGGCTTCAATCCTGTGCAGCAGAGCCGTGCCGATGCCCTGGCAGCGGAAATCGGGATGAACGATAAGACGTTCGACGAAGCAGGTTTCGCCCTTTTGGTAGCCGCAGACGGAACCGATGATTCTCGCACCATCCCGCGCCTTCAAGAATTGCCGGTCCTCGAACCGTGCTGTGAGATCTTCGATCGCATCGAGAAGCGGCGGCAGCGTATAGTCATCGTAAAGGGCGGCCTCGGTCTGGTAGGCAAGATGCTGCAGGGCGAGGATTTCCTGGGCGTCGTCGACGGTGGCGGGGATGATTCGCACTTCGGTCTTTTTATGGGTCATGGGGTGGTTGCGTGAGTCGACGTAGCTGGATCGCTCTCTTGCGAGGCGATCGGCGCCCTGCCCTCGTAATCGATGTGGCATTCGGGCAGGGCTTTCCGGAGCCTCTCCACCCCCTCGTCCGTGACCTGAGTAAAACACAGACTGAGATAACGGAGATTGGGCAACACATGTCCAATCCACCAACCGAAGACCGCCCCGGAAAAAAGCCCGAACCAGGCAGCGAATTCGCCGCCAAGAACACCGACGTTCACGCCGACGAGGCAGCCGACCAGGGCCAGCAGGCCTCGGAGTCCCGTAGCGCCCAGGAACGCACCAATCCCGGCCCCCCACAGAGCCGACGAGAGGGCGTCGGCATCGCAGGCTGGACCAAGGACCGCCCCGAGAAACGCGAACACGGTCATCCAGGGAACGACGGGGCCAATCCGACCTCGGGCATACTCCAGCCCGGTCACCGCGCCAACGGCCGCGCCGCAGAAAGCGCCGAGCGGGGCTCTGTTTCCCATCATTCCGAGGACATAGAAAAGGCCTCCCCAGATGGCCGCGCCCGCAAGTGCCAAAATCACCTGGCCGGCGATTCCGCAACGACGTGGGGGATCTGGGGACATAGTCCTGTTCCGAGAAACACTCACCTGGTCCAAAACCTTCGCCATTTCGATGCCGCTCCTCTCGACAGTTTCGGGCTTTTCCACACGCGAGTCAATCGGGGTCGCTTCCGTTCGCTCGACGGAAGCACCGCTGCGAGTCGAGATCCTCGAACGGTTCGGAATCCTATGGTGGGCCGAAGAGATCTGGTAAGATTGCCGAGGGAGCGGCCGCCGGTTTCGGACCAACAAGTCCAAGAATAGTAGCCATCACACTCCGCCGTGATGAGCCCTTGGCCTGGCGGGAGGCTGTCCCCGGCCATCGCGCAACTCCGTTTAAGAAGCCAGCTATCAAGAAGAAAGGGGCGACAGAATGAGATCGACCACCCGGCTAACGCGTTGTCTCGTTGTGCTTTCCTTAACGCTATTCGTCCCCTCTTCCCTGCTGGCCGACGATACGGTCAAGGTCTTCATTCTCGCCGGCCAGTCCAACATGCAGGGCCACGGCAAGATCCGCGCCGAAGCGAAAGCGAACGAGGGCAAGGGCTCGCTCGAGTGGCTTGTCAGCAACGCCGATACGGCCCCGCGTTTCAAGCATCTGATTGACGACGCGGGACAATGGATCGCCCGGGAGGATGTTCAGATCTGGTACATGGGACACACGGGCAACCTGGCGCCGGGCTTCGGATTCCGGGAGGGCTTCATCGGCCCGGAACTCGGATTCGGCCAGGTCGTCGGCGACGCCTTCGAAGAGCCCGTGCTGCTCATCAAGATCGCCTGGGGCGGCAAGAGCCTGGCGAAGGATTTTCGTCCGCCGAGTTCGGGCGGCGAAGTGGGCGCGTATTACCAAGAAGTTCTCAAGTTAGCCAAGAATGCTCTCGCCGATGCAGAGAAGCTGTTTCCCCAATACGCCCATCGCAAGCTGGAACTGGCAGGTTTCGGATGGCACCAGGGGTGGAACGATCGCATCAACCAGGCGTTCAACGACGAGTATGAACAGAACATGGCGAATTTCATTCGCGACATCCGCAAGGATCTCGACGCGCCCAACCTGCCCTTCGTCATCGCCGAAACCGGCATGAGCGGCCGCGAGGAAAAACATCCCCGGGCCCTCTCATTGATGAAGGCGCAAGCGGCCGTGGCCAAACACGACGAATTCCGGGACAACGTCGCCTTCGTGGGCACGCGTGATTTCTTCCGTGTGAAGGAAGAGTCGCCCTCGGGTCAGGGGTATCACTGGAACAGCAACGCCGAGACCTACTACCTGATCGGCGAGGCGATGGGGAAGGCAATGCTGCGATTGACGGTGAAGAAGTGATTCAACGGGGCACGGGACGATACTGCGCATCGCCGAAGCCGAGAATAGGATAGAAAACAAACCCAAGGAAGATCAGGCCCAACGCGAAGCCAATCCCTTTCCCAAAGTTCTGTGCGATGTCAATCGCGACAATGACCCCAACAACAACATTGACGAGGGGAATGAACAGGAGAAGCAACCACCAGCCAGGTCTTCCCGCCACCTTGAGTAAGAGATAGGCATTGAAGATTGGGATGATGATTCCCCATCCAGGCTGGCCCGCCTTCTCCAGCATCTTCCAGCCACCCGCGATGACAGCGATCACGAATGCCAGCCAAATGACGAAGAAGAACATTCCTCCTCCGCCACCACCCTGTTGTGCAAACAGTACGCTCTGATTGATCATCAGCTGGTTCTCCCTGAGAAAGGCATACTACTTGATTCGAACGCGACCCGATGTCTGAAAGAGAAACCGTTTCCCTGACCCCAAAGCCGCATCACCTCATCACGACGCAGACTATTCTAGCCCGATTCGCCCGATTCCCAACCCAGGGCACTCGCCCCCCCCCCCCCCTGCGACGTCGGGGCGAGGTGCACCAGGGCCAGAAACGGCTGCCTGCCCCCCCAACAGAGGCAATGAGGAGCGAGGCAAGAATCCAACAAACCGAAACCAGAATCGTTCTGAAGAGGCAATCATGAAGCACCCTCTCGTCCGTCATCGTGAGCAAACCGAGCCGCTCGATTGCCCATTCGGGCACGTACAACGAATCGTAACTGGCGGCGACGGCGGTGTTGCCAATGTCCACGTCGTCAAGGTCACGAAGGGCACAACGCACGTTCACACGGGCTACGACGAGGTGTACTACGTCTTGTCGGGGACGGGCACGATCACGCTTGACCAGGACACCCATCCCCTGCGCCCGGGAAGCGTCGCCGTCATTCCCGCTGGTATTCCACACTCACTGGCCGCCAATCACGGGAAAGAACTCGAATTCATCATCTTCGGAACACCGCCGATGCCGCTGAACGACGACCGTGCTAGGCCGAAGAAGGTGGAGATTCCTCCACGCCCGGATGGTGAATCGAAATGACCTGCAAATGGTATCCCGTATGCCCGATGAAGCGATACACCGATGCCGAGTTGCTCGACCCGAAATGGGTCGAAGCCTATTGCCTGGGCGACTGGGCCAGTTGCGTTCGCTACCAAATGGAGGAACGTAGAGAAGCTCACCCCGACTGGATGCTGCCAGACGGCACCCTTGACGTCTGTAGTGGTTCAGCGTAACGTTGAGTTTTGGCGTGCTGGAATTAGCTATGTTGAGGAAGGTCTGAAGGCAGTGTTTTCTTAATTGGGGGACGCTGTCCCCCAAGCCCCCTGGGATTTATCGCATTGGGCCAGAAGCGAGAGTTCTGGGGAAGGGAAGCGGCGCGGCATTGGGCCGCCCGGCCTCGCTTCTGGGTCTGGCTCGGCGCTCGGGTCGGTTCCCACCGTTGCCCTATCCTCCGTCCAGGCGTCTTCAGTATAGCACGAATTCTCGGCCCGTTGTCGTGCTCGGTTGTCTTGCCGCTTGCAGCGTGCTTCTTCGAGCTTCCGGTCCCGCTCGGCAAAGATCGCATCTTCACGTCCGGACAGCTTGTCGACAGGGGTGACATACCCGATCGCGCTGTGCAGTCGGACTTCGTTGTATTCCTGGACGAATCGTGCGACGATCCGCCGGGCGTCCGCCAGATTCAACGGCGTGCCGGGGCGAATGCAATCCGACTTGATCGTGCGGTGATAGCGTTCGATCTTGCCGTTGCTTTGGGGATAGTACGGGCTGGTTCGCACGTGCTTCATGCCGCAGAGCTTGACGAACTGCTTGAAGTCCTTGGAGACGAACTGGGGACCGTTGTCGCTGATGATTCGCGGTCGCTCGCCCGGGAACTTCTCCCGAGCACGCTGGACGATCGCTTCCACGTCGATCTCCTCCATCTTCTCGCGGATCTCCCAGTGAATCAGGTAGCGGCTGTAACCGTCCAGGATGCTCGTCATGAAGTAGAAGGTTCCGGCGATGTTGAGGTAGGACACGTCCACATGCCAGTGGCGATGGGGCCCATCGGGCTGCTGGAATCCCTTGCCCTTGCCGGAGGGTTTGCTTGCGTGACGCTTCAGTACGCCCGCGGCTTTCAAGACGCGATAGACGCTCGAAGCGCTCACGGCCACCACGTTCGCATCGAGCATCATGTAGGTCAGCCGACGATAGCCGTCAAGCGGATGTTCCCAGTGGAAGTCCAGGATGGCCTGTTTCTCCCAATCCTCCAGCCAATGGTCGCGAGGAATCCGCCCGTTGTGCTCGTTGGCCTTGCCGTAACGTTGCTTCCACTTGTAGAACGTGCCTTCGGGCACGCCCAGCCAGCGCAGCACTTGCTTCGTTGAGACGTCCGACCGTTCCTTCCAGTAGTCCACGTAGTCGACCACGCTGTCGCGTATTTCGTGGGGAACCCACACTCCGTTCAGAGTTCCCCAAGTTCTTTTTTTAACTGGACGTGCTCCTCCAGCAGTTCCGCGACCACTTCGTTCTTCTTCTGCAGCTTCTCTTCCAGTCGCCGAATCTTCTCCTCCTGAGCGTCACGCTGCCGCCGCTGGTTCGCCTTGTTCGGCTTTCGCTCGAAGAGAACCTCGGCCCCCTCGAAAAGTTGCCGCTGCCAGGTGTAATATTGGGTGGCGTGGATCTCGCATTCGTCGCACAGATCGGACACCGGCACCTTCTCCAAAAGATGCCGCCGAACAATCGACACCTTCTGTTCCGCTGGAATATTCCGCTTTTTCGACATCGAGCTTCTCCTTTAGGTCTGTGCTAAACTCTAGCACATTTCTTAAGCTCAACGTCGAACTGAGGCAAAACAACGTCGACCTTCACTGGGTTTAGTACCCAGGTACCATCTTTTTTTCGAGGTCGCCGAAGGTGTGGCATGGCTTGTTCGCTTCGTTCGCCAAGAATACGATGATCGGCCCTGAAAGATGTTGCTAGAGTTTGGAGGACATGGGCGGTGTTTCAATTCTCACTTCGTACACTGCTCGGTCTTGGCGTCGTTGTTGCGGTGGGATGTACAGCCCTCACCCATCCCACGAAGCCATGGTGCGACGCAGTGGTGACAATGACGCTCCTTATGCTACTGACTTCAACCGAGGAATTCGTGGGACTAACTACGCCGCGGAGCGAGCGTTTCCATGTGATCGGCCAGGCATTGTGGACAATACTCCTGGGAATCTCTGGGAGTTTCCTGGCGGTCTGGTTTTCCCAACGCCCGGCCCCTAGGTCGTCAGGCGGGCAATAGCGACCGGTGCGCCGAGTTTCGGACTCCGAGCGTCGTAGCATCCTTGTCACCGAGAGACTTCGGGACGTGCCCATGATGGAAGGCTCGACGAGAAGCCGCACTCGGGGACGGTTTGCCCAGCTACTTGACTCCAATCAGGTTGCCGCTCTATCCTACCGGCACGCCCTTAGCCTGAGTCGGACCGATGCAGCGTCCCGCGACGGGAAAGTCCGGCTGGGCTGAAGAGCGGTGCCGTATGATTTTCACGGAACAACCGTCCTATGGCGGGGTTCAAATGGGCTGCCAGGGCAGCCGACCACAGCAGAAGGCCGATAGCCACGCTGACGTAGTACTTCCGACTGATCTCCGCGAAGACAGAAAGAGCACGTGGATGGGAACGCCAATTGACTTGCCTCCGTACGATTCCGGATCACAGCCAACACTGGCCTCTGCACCCTTCTCTGAGGAAGATATCCGGAGGATCCGAGAGTGGCAGTCTTCAAGTCACGCCGACCCTGGCCGACTGGAAGCTGCCAAGTATCTCACTTGTTGCGGAACGACAATGGAAGTAGGCAAAGCTGGACTGCATTGCCAGAAGTGTGGAAATCATCAGGATTGGGTGCCCGGCATTGTCCTGGAGATCGACCTGACTAAGCCACTGTAGCCGTTTCTCAGCATTCGGCACTTCCGCCCCGAAACCGGGCTCTCTGAAACTCCACATCGCGTCGCCTCAACGTCACTCCCTCAGAAGGGCACCGGGGTCACGGGAGGGGATACATGCAAGAAGCCCGCCTGTTTCCAGGCGGGCTTCTTCAGCATGAATGTGTTGGGATTCGTACGGGAAGGCCCGGTACGTCGCTCTCACGTCTGGCCGTCCTTTACGGGCAGTCGAACCCGGCGTATCAGCCCTTACTCCTTTACTGCACGTTTCCTTCGACATCCACGCCAACAAAATTCTAACACCCTTTCCGACGAGGCAAGTCGTTTTGCTGTGGCATCGCAATCCTCGCATCACACCGCACTTGTCCAGACGATGATTTGGCTGGACACTTGGCATTTCAAGACAACCGTGTCGCCGACACGCAGGCACGAAAGATCGGCGATGATGATCGGCCTGCCAGGTGGTTAATGGCCACTGACGATTTGCCTCTTGGTTTGCTTGGGCCAATGCTTGGACTAGCTAGCGACAAGCAGGGTACAAACAAGTCATTTCCCGGCAACCCCGAGGCCGAGTCACCCGAGACCGCAGAGAAGGCCGACGAAGACGCAACTCCTTACCCCGTCAAAACAAAAGAGCCGCTGTCACAACCTGACAACGGCTCTTCCAAGTGGGCGATGACGGACTCGAAGGGGATTCTGTAACCGGCTTATCTAACAACGACTTACGGCAATCGCCAGATCGAGTTGACGTAGATTCCGGCGCACCTCAGGACGATCCGGCCGATTTGCCCCCTAATCTGACGTTGGTCGTGGCGGCGTGGCCGTCACTCTCCAAGGATGACCGGAAGCGGATTCTGGCCATCGTTCGGGAAGCGTCGGAGAAGCGGGCATTCCGTGGCGGCTGAGGGTCTGCGACGGCCGTGGACGCCCCGGAAGACCTGGAAGCCGTCGACGGCCGTCAGTGGCGAGGTGGGGCGTCAGGACGCCGGCTGGGGGGTGTCTGCGGTTTGTGGCGGGGGCGGAGTAAAATCGAAATCCCGGGTTGTGGGGTCGCTCCTCACGTACGCTGGCCGATCGGTCGCGATCTACCTTTCTCGCGATCATCGCCCAGCGGCCCGGCTCTGAGAAGGAAAGGTATCTGATGGACGGCATCCCAAGTTTGTGGCAAGGCGTCCGCAACCGTTTCAAGGAAGCGGCGAAGGAACACCCAACGTTGCGAGTGTGCTTGGCATCGGGGTCAGTGGAACGTCGACATGTGCAGCACGCTTTTGGCCCGGAATGCTATTACACGTTGTTCGTGGTTGAAGATGACTTTGCTGACAATCGGGCGACATGGTATTACGACGAGGATTTGACGACAGACTGGGAAATTCAATTAATCGATTCACCGAGCGGAATGGACTCCCGGACGCTGATTGCTGAGTATCATCGGAGGCGGATAGCATTCCGTGATGATCCGATGAGACTGATAGATGCTGAATCGGCATTTAAGACCATCGCGGCTGATGCGGGCTGGGCTATCACTAGGATGGGAGGCCACCCCAAACTGACGGGCGTCCCGAGTACCGGCCACCTTGACTGCGAACTCATTTGGCTGTGGGTTCTCTTCCATGTGGCCCTGAATCTCCCCGACAATTCGCTGTTGCGGGCGGTCAAGTCTACACCTGGGGACATGCTCAGGGACTACATCAAGTTGAGCGGGGAGGTCCTAGATGGGTTCAAGCCAGACGATTTCGTCGCGTACCTGGGTCACGACCCGTTTACGTCTTCTGTTCACATGATCGACTACTTGGTTGCAGGGGATGCAAAACCGGGCACCAAGGATGAGCCGCCAGAGGTGGCGGTCAATAAACCAGAGGCTGGCGGGGGCAATGGCCTGAAGCGTCCGCCAGATCGGGCTATCATGGCATGGCGACTTCGGGACCTCTTGGGCATTGGCACGCAAAACGAAATCGCCACCAAAATGACACAGCAGGGATACGATTGCAATCAAGGACAGGTGTCGAGGTGGCTGAGGCAGGTTGAACGCTACCTAGCGGAAGGCGGGGTGTTGCCGGCGATGGAAACCGCACAGAAGGAGACTGCCGTTGATCCTGCGGTGATTGAGCTGGGGGCGAGGCAGGACGGCCTCACTCCTCGCCAGCGAGAAAAGAAGACGGCCGGCCCGGAAATCTGAGCGCATATCACTCCGAAATATGCGCTATCTAAGCTGTTACCAGTTGCCAGCATGCGCTTGGTATGCGCGCCCGCCTGCGCATATTTCCCGGGAAAGAAGGGGCAGAGATTCCCACTTTCCTGGAGGAACCCAATGCCGAGCGAACTGCTGACCGCTGACGAACTCGCTGTTCGTCTGAAAGTGCAACCATCAACGGTGCGAAAATGGCATCGCGACGGGCGGATTCCATCGATCCGGCTGTCTCCCAAGGTCATCCGGTTTGACCTGGATGTGGTCGTGGACGCTCTGAAGACTACGGAGGCCGGTCAATGACCCACATTTCGCTCGACCCCCGCGACTTCCGTGAGTTGATCGACCAGGCCGTTGACGCCGCGCTATGCCGGCTTCAGGCTGAGCGGCATCGCGACCAGGCGGGCCGGCTGCTACTCGGCAAGCGGGAGGCTGCTGAGTCGCTCGGCATGTCCATATCGTCGCTCGATCGCATTACTTTCCCCAGGGGCTCGCTCCGCGCCGTCCGACTCGATGGGCGCGTGTTGTACTCGCTCGACTCGCTCCGCGCCTGGATCGCCGAGCGGGAATCTGCTGGAGGCCAGCCATGACGCGAGACAACGTGGCAGACATCAAACAAGATGCGGCCGGGCGATGGCCGGAGATCCTGCGGGCCGTCCTCGGCTGGAACGAGGAACTGACGGACGGACGGAATCACCCCTGCCCAATGTGTGGCGGTACTGATCGGTTCCGATTTTCTGACTTGGATGGAGACGGGTCAGTTTTCTGCAACCAGTGTTTCCGGGACGGTGGCGACGGATTCGCGACCATCATGTGGGCCCTGGGGATCGACTTCACGGAGGCAAAGGCGGCGGTTGCCGAATACCTCGGACAGCCCGGTGGCGACGGCAAGCTGACTGGCCGAGCCCTTGGATGGGGCGACGAAATCGGCGGCAAGCCGAAACCCAACGGCAAACCCAAGATCGTTGCGACCTACGATTATCGGGCCGAGAACGGCGACCTGCTGTTTCAGGTTTGCCGAACGGACCCCAAGTCCTTTCGGCAGCGGAAGCCGAAACCCGGCGGCGGCTGGGACTGGAGGGTCAAGGGTGTCCGCGTTGTGCCCTACCGGCTGCCTGAGCTGCTGGCCGAGCCCGATCGCCCGGTTGTCGTGGTCGAAGGCGAAAAGGACGTTGACGCCCTGGCGGCAATCGGTCTGCTTGCGACCTGCAACCCGGGCGGGGCTCTCAAATGGACGTGCGAGCACGCCGAGTTTCTTCGGGGCCGTCGAGTGGTCATTCTGCCCGACAACGACACGGTGGGGTGCCAACACGCTGAGGCGGTTGCGACGACTCTCCGCGGGCTGGCTGCATCCGTCCGGATCGTCAACCTGCCCGGCTTGGCCCCAAAGGGCGACGTTTCCGATTGGCTCGATGCCGGTGGCACGAAAGAGCAACTGGTGGCCCTGATCCAGGCGGCCCCGGATTGGAAGCCGGCGGTCGAGCCGTGGCCCGAGCTGGAGCGGTTCGAAGATGCGAACCTACCGGACTTCCCTACGGCGGCCCTGCCCGCGGTGTTGCGTCAATGGGTTGAGGCCGAAGCCCACGCCACCCAAACCCCGCCCGACCTGGCCGGCCTGCTGGCCCTGGCGGTACTTTCGTCGATCCTTGCCCGACGGGTCGAGATCGAGCCCCGGCCGGGCTGGAGGGAACCCGTCAATCTGTACGTGGCGATCCTGTTGGAACCCGGCAACCGGAAGAGTGCTGTCTTTGCCGATGCCCTGAAGCCCTTGCGGGAGATCGAAGCCGAAGAGATCGAGCAGGCCCGGCCCTCGGTGGCCCGACTTCAATCTGATCGGCGGCAACGAGAAGCGAGGCTGAAACGACTCGAAAAGCTGGCTTGCGACAAAAACGACCTGGAGGCCGGGCAAGAGGCTTGCGAATTGGCTGAGGAACTGGCCCTTGAACCCGAGCCGGCTCTCCCCCGGCTGCTGGTTGATGATGCGACCGGCGAAAAGCTGGGAATGATGCTTGCCGAGCAGGGCGGCAGGATTGCCAGCATGAGCCCCGAGGGTGGTGTGTTCGACTTGATGGCCGGCCTGTATTCGAAATCTGGTATGCCGCAATTCGGCGTCTACCTGATGGGGCACGCGGGCGATGACCTGGTTATCGACCGGGTTTCGCGACAATCAATTCGAGTCGAGCGACCGGCCCTGACGTGTGCTTACACCATCCAGCCGGCGGTTATCGCGGGGTTGGCCGAGCAGCCTGCATTCCGTGGTCGGGGAATGCTGGCCAGGTACCTGTACGTCGATCCGGCAAGTCCGATCGGCCGGCGGAAAGTTGCCATGCCCCCGGTTCCCGATGCAATTCGCGAAGCCTACCGGCAGGCGGCGCGGACCCTCGAAATGGATTGCCGGAATATACCGGACGGCTTCGGATGTTTCACTCTGCGATTGTCACCCGAGGCCGAAGCGGATCTTCGGCGATGGGAACAAGAGATAGAGAACGAGCTTGCCGACGGCGGCGAGTTGGAGGCGATGAGGGATTGGGGCGGCAAGCTGGCGGGGGCCACCCTACGGCTGACTGCTGTCCTTCATTGTGTCGAGCACGGTCTGACCGGGGAGGTGGCCCCTGAGACACTGGCGGCGGCGATCGAGATTGCCCGGTTCCTGATCCCCCATGCCGAGGCCGTTCTCAACCTGATGGGCAACGCCGGCGGCGGATCGTCAGACGCCCAGTACGTCGCCAGTTGGATCGAACGACACGGGCGGCAGGAATTCACGAAACGAGAAGCCCAGCAACACGGCAGGCGGCGTTTTCCACACGCGGACGACATCGACCCGGCCCTGACTGAGCTGGTTCGGCGGGGATACATCCGGCTCCAACCGGTGAAGGCTGGCGGTCCGGGACGCCCACCAAGTCCGACCTACGAGGTGAGCCCAAAAGTCGAAACCGGCAATTCTGAGAATATTGAGAGCGCTTTCCAGCAAAACGAAAACGCAAAACGGGAGCATGTAACGATATGATGCAGCCAGGAAGTGGTACATATTATAGGGGGTAGGTTAGTTCCAAGTTGCCTCTATAAGGCCCCGTCCTCAGTATGCTCACAATTCAGATTTACCGGAAAGCGTACTCAATATTCTCACAATTCGGGAAACGGCATGAAAAACCACCCGACTGAGCTACTCGAAAGGTGCCGATCCCTCAACATCCGGTTGGAAGCCGAAGGCGACCGTCTGGAGATCGACGCCCCGGCGGGCACCTTGTCGCACGGGCTGTTGGACGAGATCCGGAGCAACAAGGCGGCCCTGCTGGCGGAACTGACGCATGAGCCGGCCCCCGTCGAGCCCGAGGCGTCGGGTCACCCTCTGGACCTGTGGTTCAGTCAACAGGACTGGCGGCGATGGCGATACACGCGAGGCCGGTACATCGGCCCCGAAACATTCTTGACCCAAGGAGCATGGACGTGATGGCAACCTATGAAACTACTGACGACCGGACAGGCATCCGGATTTACACGGGCAATGAGCTGGAAGGATGCAAGACCATCTACCATCCGGCGGCCGAGCCCCAAGACAAGCGACTACCGCACGGCGAATGGTATTGCCCGAACCCGGATTGCGTGGTTCGCGAAGTGCAAGTGACCAGCAAGTTGTTGGACATGGGCGACGTGGTTCCTCGGATGCGGTGCCCAGGGTGTGGCAGCGAGCTGAAGTTCCACCGCTGGCTCCGCTCTGAGACCTTGTTGAGGGTCGAGTCGTGATTGACGCCGAGCTAGGCCCCATTCCCGGCTTCTCACCCTCTTGGGGGAGCGGGTCCTAGGTCAAGGAACTACGCCGAGGGGGTCTGGTCATGGCACCCATTTTCTATTCACAGCCGCCTCAAACCCCCTAAGCTAAGGATGTATAAGGAAAATGTACAGTAAAAAAGCACCAAACCAGAAGATGGGCCGGTCGGTCCCTGAATCGCTCGCGAAACAGTGGCAGAAGCTCCGCAAGCAGCCGGCGGTATCGGTCGCGTGGGTGGCGGACCGGCTCGGCCTTTCCTCAGGCAGGCCAAGGCAACTCACAGATGAGGGCGTCATCACCCGGCGGACGGGTGGCAAATGCGGCCCCGAAAACATCCTCGAATACGTGTGCTGGCTCCGGGATCGCGCCGACGCCCGAGACCAGAGCAGCCGGGGGCAGATTGAGCAGGAAAAGCTCCGGGCCCTCCGGCGTGAGAACGACCTAGCCGAGCGCAGGTTGTTCCCCCCGGAAATTTTGCAGGCAGCCCTGGAACGAACCGTCTCGGCCTGGATCGTTGTGCTTGACAACGTGACGGTCGAGTGGAAGAGAAAATTCCCAGCGACGAGTGGTGACGAGCTGGAACAAATCAAGAAGTTCGTGGCCGAGCTGCGGAATGCGTTGGCCCAGGCTGCGATCGACGTTGAAGACCCGGATTGATTGCGTGCGAGGAAGTCGCGAAAGCCGGCGAAAACCTTGACGCCGAGGGCGCAAGTGCCGATGATGCTTGTGTCCGGCGAATCGATGACCAAGCCGGACGCGGGCGTCAGAACCCGAAAATGGAAGGTCTTACCATGCGTCATCTGCCCAAAGCCCGATCATCTGTGCGCGGTCTAAGGAGCTGCGATCCGTCACCGGACGGGGAGCGACATTCCGCCGGCGGTTTCTTCCAACCGCTTCTGAAACAGGTGGTCGGGCTTTGTGCTCGCGCCCTCGCCTCATCTGGCGAGAGGGGGTATCTCATGAAAACAGCAGCATCGTTTCCAGTCCGGCGCACCGTCTCACGCCGAACCAGACGGCAACTACGCCGCTCGATCGCCACCCGGCCCATCCTGCCGCCGATCCCGCGCCGGCTGAAGCGGAGGCACGCCAGGGGGCTCGATCCCGCCTTCGTGAGGATCGTCGTCCTGTTGGCCAACGGAGATTCCGTTCGAGAGGTGGCCGAGCGACTCGACGCACACCCCGCCGACATTGCCCGTGTCCCCCGGTGGCTGTGGTGGTTCTTCCGGACGAGCATTGCCGACCTGCGGTCTGCCGGCCTATGGACCGTGACCGAGATCCGAAGCTACCTCGTTGGTGATTGAGTGACAACGAAACCTTTGCCCCGGCTGGCTTCCCGGACTCGCACCCGGGAGCCGGTCGAGGCTTGTGCGAGAAAGGACTTCTACCGATGGCATCGCTCACGAAAGACGGGCAGGGCTGGCGAATTCAGTTCACCGATCCCGTCATGAAAACAAAACGGCGGACGGTCCGGACGGGCAAATGCAACAAGAGCAGCGCCACGACAGCCAAGAGCATGGTCGAAAACCTGATCGAGGCAAAGCAACTCGGGCAGGCGATCAAGCCATCGACCGCGGCCTGGTTGGAGTCGATCGAGGGGACGCCACTACAGAAGCGACTGGCAAAGGTCGGGCTCTGCGAAGCTACCGACGCATCGACTGTCCAGGCATTCCTTGAGGGGGTCATCGGCCAACGGGTTCGCCGTGGCAACGTGAAGAAATGCACGGTCACGTCTTGGGGCCACACCAAACGGAACCTGATCGAGTTCTTCGGGGGCGATCGGCAAATCAACACGATCACCTCAGCCGACGCCGATGAGTGGGCAGCCTGGTTGGTCGATCACGAGAATCTGGCCGAGAACACCGTGCGGAAGCGATCAGCCAACGCGAAGATGTTCTTCCGCGTGGCCCTTCGTCGTAAGCAGATCGCGGAGAACCCGTTTCAGGCCCTCGTTGGCTCTGTGGTTGCGTCTCGTGGCCGGCAGTACTTCATACCGCGGGAAACGGTAACCGCCCTTCTCGATCAGTGCCACGGGCCGGAATACCGGCTTCTGCTGCTGTTCGCCCGGTACATGGGCGTCAGGATTCCGTCGGAGATCGTCCCGCTGAAGTGGACCGACATAGACTGGGCCAACCAGCGGATCGTAATCACGAGCCCCAAGACCGAACGGCACCCGGGCGGGGAAAAGCGGCTCTGCCCGATCTTCCCCGAGGTGTTCTCCGCCCTGTTGGAGGCATCCGAGAATGCACCCGACGGCGCGGTCTACATCTTCCCCTCGATCCGTTCGAACGAGAAGAATCTCCGGACCTGGTTGGAGCGGGCCATCATCGCGGCCGGCTTCACGCCCTGGCCTCGCCTCTGGCAGAACTTCCGAGCAACCAGGGCCACCGAACTGGCGGACAAGTTCCCCTCCCGGGTGGCGGCAAGCTGGCTGGGTCATTCCGAACAAATTGCCGACCGAAATTATCGGCAGGTGACCGCTGAGCATTTCCGGAAGGCGATCGAGCAGCCTACGGGAGCCATGCCGACCAAGGAGCGGAAACCCCAAGGAAATTTGACGCAAAAACCGGCGCACTCCACGTCCATCCCGGCAAATCTCGGTACGTCAAGAAATGAGCAAAACCCCGAAAATCCCGGGATTGACGGGGCTTGGCTTGTGATGGGAAACCATCAGGTGGGCGATGACGGACTCGAACCGCCGACATCCACGGTGTAAACGTGGCGCTCTAGCCAACTGAGCTAATCGCCCGGAACACGAAATGATACGGTGTACGCGGGGAGACTGTCAATCGGGGGGGGCACGCCCTGGGCGATCCGCGCCGCCCGATTCGCTCCGAGCATGCCCCCTGATTTGCCCGGACTAGTCGGGGGTGGTTGGCTTGCGGACTGGCGTGCCGGTGACCTGGCCGCGGACGAACCCCGGCGGAACGCTTTCGCCAATGACCCCTGAATCGGCAACATTCAAGCGAAACGCATCGAGAGAAACCGCGTTCATCGGGCCCTGAGGGTCAACTTGCCAGGTGAGCCCAGGCAAGGACTCCGGGAACTTCGCCGTTTCGAGCCAGGATGCCAGGCTCGGATCCTCGATCGGCGCGGCAGATGCATCGGCCACCACGAGGGGCGTCTGGCTTGACTGCATCCTGGAGGACTCGCTGCTCCAGGCAAGACACTTGGCGAGCTTATCGGGAGCTTCCACCCCGTCTGCCTGGATCAAGGGATGGCTACTGATCAGACAGGACGAATCAGAGACACGGATGGGGGCGATGTGGGGCCGGTGGGAGGCGAGAAGAACGTGCAACAGAGATTTTCCGGTCACGGCGGTCACATCCTGAAGGTCGATAGCCATCGCGGTGCCCGGATTCGGAGTGCGACTACTCCCGCCAATGGAGAAGCCGGCCTCGGTTGTCGCCAAGAGCCCGTTGCGCCAAGTAATCTGAAATGGCAAGCTCTCCGACGCCCGAAAGAAACACGCTTCCCCGCAAGCCGTGCAATCCTGAAGTTCGAGATTAGGACGCCGGTCTGCACGCATTGACTCCGAACTGGGAACGCCGCGACTTTCTCGCGGGCTAGCGCGGAAGAAGGCAACGTCTTTGTGGTATGTGCCAAAAGTGTCCGAGGCGTTGCGGATGCGCAGTTGACACTGAGCCAAGGAAACGCGCCCCCCACCCGACTGGCGAACGAGAGTCCAGTATTCGGACGGCATCTGGCGTGGCACATCAAGCTCGATCGCGACGCCCTCGATCGTCAGTTCGCCGCCGTCAACTTGGATCATGTCGCGGGGGCAGAGCACGGGATCCACGCCAGTGGGCTTAAAAGCCATGACGGGCGCAAAATTGGGAGCGGCGAGAATGGTCAACTGGCGATTCGCCAACGCGAACGGTTTTTCGGGACTCCGTCCGTCGTATCGCAATTCGATGAGCGTTGCGGCGGGGTTTGCCACCAAGGCAGCCTCGACAGAAGGGTATTCACCCGCGTCCCTTGGGCGAGGAGTCACAACCAGCGGAGTGGACGCGAGGCCGCGCCCGGACGGACTGCCAGTCAGTTCGTTTTCCCCCGCCAATCCCCTTGAAGACGAGAGGCGATTCGGTATCGCCGCGCCCCACGGGGTTGCAGGAAACAAGCCAGACGACAATCGACCTGAGCCAACGGAGGCAGCCAGACCGAGGCGGGGCAACCCGCCATCGACGCGGGTCGCAAGCCAAGGCGAGAAACTGCGGGGGAGGGATGGTGCCGACGCAAGCGTCGTGCCGGGCGACTGCGAGCTCAGCGAATCGGGGGGATAAGCGCCCGGGTCAACGCTCCCACCAGCGGCAGGGGAAGCAAGGCCATTCCCGGAACTGGCCCTGCCGGGAGCCGTTTCGTCCGACGAGTGAGTCACCTGACCATTGCTAGTCGACTCCCCGGAAGCCACGGTTTCTCTCGAACCACGGAACTCCCGGAGGTCCCCCATGCTTTCCTCGTTTGCCCAGAGAAAGTGAAGGGCCAGGACAAGGCAGGCCAGGGCCATTGTCGGCGCGAGCCATGGTGTTTGGCGATGAATGATGGAAATCCGAGATTCCTGGGGGGGAAGCCACACTGCTTGGGCAGGACCTGTGGGACGAAGTCCGATCAGGTCGGCGAGAGAACAGAGCGCCTCCATGAGCCTCGCGGAGTCGCCGTAGCGACGCCTGGGATCCTTGGCCATCATCTTGGCCAGAACGAGACTGACTTCCTCAGGCAGATCGGGGCGGAATTGACAAACATCGGGCGGTGTGTCGCCTTGGTGCTGGAGAAGCTTCTGGAGGACTGTTCCTTCAGGGAAAGGCGGGCGACCCGCGAGCATGTAGAAAAGAGTACACCCAAGAGAGTAAATGTCGCTTCTGGAATCCGCGTTGCGGGGATCGCGTGCCTGCTCCGGAGAAATGTAGTCAAAGGTCCCCAGCGTCACGCCGCTTGCGGTCAGATCACCGTCCGGGCCACCGACGGTACTCAAGCGGGCGAGCCCCAGGTCGATCAACTTCGCCTGATTGTTTTTGGCAATCAAAATATTCGAGGGTTTCACGTCACGGTGGACGATTCGGCGATCAGCGGCGTGAGCCAAGGCATCGGCGATCTGAAGGGTGTAGCTCAGAGCGTCTTCGAGCATCAAGGGGCCGTGCTCCTCAATCATGATCCGAAGATTCACCCCCTCCACATATTCGAAAACGATATACGGGTGGTTATCAGACTCACCTGCCGAATACACCTGGGCAATGTTCTGATGATTCAGGCGGGCAGCCGACCTTGCTTCGTTCAGAAACCTCCGGACAGCATCCTGATCCGAGGATTGATCCCGAGCAAGCACCTTGACGGCCACAGCTCGCCCGAGCCGTTTATCTTCCCCCCGATAGACCTGCCCCATGCCTCCGCCGCCAATGTGCTCAACCAGCTCGATATCCCCGAGCCGGGTACCAAGCTTAATAGTCGCCGACCGGTGGGCGGTGGAATCACCCGCGGGACGACTTGTCGAGCCCATGGGAGGCCGATGCGAAATAACGGTTTGCTGATTGTCGGCCGAAGGTACGGCCGTGCCATGATCGACCTTGGAGGAACTAACAGGCTCCCCTGCATCGGAGGACATCCCCTTGGGGGGTATTGATGATGCCGAGCTGCTCATGAATAGACGGCCGGACAGGGGTTTTCCAGAACCAGGCCGAGGGTGACTGTCTGTAATTCTGGAGAGTATAGAAAAGCGAGGTCAAAATCCGCAGTAGCAGCCAGGGGAAGTTCTTTTCATTCTAGTTGGTCCGGAGTGGTCGGTCAAAAACGGAAGATCATCCGGGGGGGTGGCCAGCCTCTGGCCGCTCAGGTTTCGGCAAAACGAGCTGGACACTTTAGAGAATGTGAACAGAAGGCATGCCCACAAAACAGGCATGGCTTACCGTGCCTTAATCTAAGCATGCCTGCCCGAAAAATATGCAAATCCGCAAGTGCTTGCAGTGAAGTCATTTATAGCGTCTCGATATGATTGCCGCGAGTTGGTGACACGGAGGCCAGCTCCTATCAGTAGTTAATCGTCGAGAAATTGCAGGAGTTAGGAATGACGGAGCTTGGCAACCAACTGGAAACGGAAAAGGATCGGGAAGTCTTTCAAAAAGCCTATCAGCTCTTCACGAGAAATCCAGACTGGGTCACCTTCTTCCGGGATGTCCTCGGGGTGTCCGGAATTGTCCGGAGGAACTACACAAGCCGGGAAGAAATGGCACGGTTCGAACAGACAGAAGCCTACACCCGAATTCAACAGATGCTCACGAAACTCCGGGAGGGAACCAGCCCCTCCACCGAGGAGGCTGAGCCCAATCGCGTCATCACCGTGCGACTGCCCAAAAGCCTCCACGATCTTCTTCGCGAAGAGGCCTATGAACACCGCACGAGCATGAACAAGCTTTGTATCTCCAAGCTCCTCCGAATGATCGACCAGGGCCTTGTCCCCGACGAAAGATAAGCCCATGAACAAGAGGCTTGGGTGGACCTGTAAGCCGGGTTCTGTCCTTCTTGGATCTGGCGATTCAAAAAGGGATGGTCATTTATCTAGAGGTTTGATTGCTCAAACCTTCAAGCGATCTACCCGGGGGTAGTTGGCAGCTCGGGCCGAGCCGCGCGAGGACGCCAGCCCGCCTGAACGGGGGGGCTGACTGCTCTTTTCCCCCTGCTTGATCTTGCTCCCGGCGGGGTTTACCTAGCCAGATCGGTCGCCCGACCTGCTGGTGAGCTCTTACCTCACCGTTTCACCCTTACCTGACCGGCACATGGCCGGCCGGGCGGTTTGCTTTCTGCTGCACTTTCCCTGGCCTTTCGACCGGTGGGCGTTACCCATCGCCGCGCCCTGCGGAGCCCGGACTTTCCTCCCGCCAACGCATCGGGCTGACGTATCAACCACGTGAGAGCGTCGGCCAGCGACCATCCGGTCCACCCAAGCCACCGGAAATTATCCCCTTTTTGGCTCTGCCAATCAACCTACCGGAACCCAGCGAGACCCCTGCCGAGTTCCACGTCGATCGAATTCCGTCTCCACCGCCTGCCGGAGAGACGCTTTGTCCTGGCACCAATCAGGGGCAAGCAGGAACCGCGGGGGAGCATCACCAGCAATTCGGTCAATTACGCAATCTGGGGGAAGATGCTCCAGGAAGTCAACAACGAACTGCACGTATTCATCTCGTTCCGGGAGCCGAAATTCACCTGCCTTCCAGCGATCGGCGAGGGGCGTGTTGCGAACCACATAAAGATTGTGGAGCTTCACCGAATCGACTTGAAGGCGAACCATGGCCTTCGCCGTCTGGATCATCTGCTCGCTCGTCTCGCCGGGCAGTCCAAGCATAAGGTGGGCCCCCACGTGCAAACCTCGCTCGTGGGCTCGCGTCACCGACTCTTCGAAGCAACGAAAGCCGTGCCCCCTCTTCAGCCAATCCAGCGACGCCTGATGGATTGACTGAAGACCAAACTCAACGGAAACCCACTTGTCGTTGGTGAGACCTGCCAAAACATCAAGGATTTCCTCGCTGGCACAATCTGGACGGGTCCCCACAGCCAGCCCGACGACTTCAGGGCAGCCCAGTGCCTCACCCCAGAACGCCCAGAGTTTGTCGGGAGGCCCGTACGTGTTCGTTGCCGGTTGAAAATAGGCAAGGAAGCGGTTGGCCTTTTGGCCGTACCGGCGGCGGAGGTGCTGAATTCCGTCCGAGACCTGATCGGCCACGGCTTGGCGGAACCCCTCAAGTCGACGGCTTGGGCTGAAACTCTCCATGTCGCAGAAAATGCAGCCGTCGCTGGCCAGGGTCCCGTCGCGGTTCGGGCAACTCAAGCCCGCATCGATACTAATTTTCCAGACGCGCCCCCCGAACCTGCGACGGAAGAAATGACTCAAGGTATGAAAACGCAGGCCTTCATGGGCCCACTCGCGGGGGTGGTCTGGCGGGCAAGGCTGCACCGGAGTTGACTCCAAAGGGACACCCGATCTACACTGAAAATCGTGGGGGAGAATGCTTTCCATCCTAGGGGGCCCACCGGCCCGGCTCAATGGCATGTTGCGAAGGATGCCTATGTATGGCAAGTTAATCCCCGTTGGGGGCGGCGACCCGATCCCACTCTTGCGGCAGAACCTGTCGGTCGGCCGAAGCGAGGGATGCGATGTGGTGCTCCGGTTCTCAAACGTGTCGGCCCAACACTGCCGTCTCCTTCTTGAGGACGGCTACTGGGTTGTCGAGGACGCTGGCAGCCGAAATGGAACACGGGTCAACAACGTGCGAATCGATCGAAGGCGGCTTCTTCCCGGGGACGTGCTGGCTCTGGCCAGTCACCGGTACGAGGTCCGATACTCGCCCTCACGGAACGGTGCGTGTGGCCCGCCCCCTCCCGATGGAGAGGAAGAGGACGTGTTTGGCCAAACCTTGCTGGAACGCGCGGGCCTTCAGCGACGCCGCAACTGCGAGGCCGGCTAGGATCGGCTTGACTTCATGAGCAAAAAGAAACGGAAAGTCCGCACGGAATTCCGCAAGAATCGATCCCAGAAAGCACGCGGCACCAATTGGACGCGCGAATTCGACGAACATGGATTCGCGGAGAAGGATCCCCTTCAGGGGGAGCGGGTTAGCGGCAAAGGGGAACTGACCCGTCACCGGACCGTCAAAGGAGAGGAAATCGCCACGGGCGACGAGCCCCACCTCGGCATTCACCTCGAAATCGACGAAAGCGTGTGCCGTTCGGGGCGAGTGATCAGCGTTCATGGACTCAGTTGCCGAGTTCGCGACGAGGCGGACGGCTCGGTCTATACCTGTGCCGTGCGGCGGCTTCTCAAGACCCTCACTACCGACCAAAGACACGTCGTTGCGGCCGGCGATCGGGTGCGTTTCCGCAGCGTCGCGAGCAGCGACCTGGCCGAGGGAATCATCGAGCGAATCGAGCCTCGGCGCGGGAGCCTCTGCCGCGCCAGCCGGGGCCGGCAACATGTCCTGGTCACGAACGTCGACCAGGTGCTGATCATCTCCAGCGCCGCCGAGCCTCGCATGAAGCCCAATCTCATCGATCGGCTGCTGATCGCCGCAGAAAAGGCGATGGTGACGCCGGTAATCTGCATTAACAAGGTGGATCTGGTCGATCGCGCCGAACTCCAGCCGATCGTGGGTGTCTATAGTCGCATGGGGTATCGGGTGCTTCTCATGAGCGCCGAGACCGGTTTCGGAATCCAGCGGCTGCGACGCTGCATGGAGGGACGCGAAAGTGTCGTTGCCGGTCAAAGCGGGGTCGGCAAGTCGTCCCTGTTGAACGCGGTGGACGCCGAAATGGATCTTCTCGTTTCCGCCGTGAGCCGGGAGAGCCAGAAGGGGCGGCACACCACGACAACGGCGCGGCTTCTGCCGTTGAGTTTCGGGGGCTACGTGGTCGACACGCCGGGGATTCGCCAGTTTCGCTTGTGGGACGTGATTCCCGAGGAAGTGGCGGCCTACTACCGGGACGTGCGGCCCTACGTGAATCTGTGCCGCTATCCCGACTGCACCCATACACACGAAGATGACTGCGCGGTCAAGAATGCCGTTGCCGACGGCCGGATCGACGACCGCCGCTATGATAGCTACTGCCACTTGTTTGCCGGGGATATGGTGTGAGTCAACCTAAAGAAATGAATCGCGTCGACACCGTTGCCAGCGAGGCGGCTTTCCTGGTGGGAGTGCTGCTGAAGGACCAAACGTGCGACGGCGACCCCCTCGAGGAACTGGAGGGACTGGCGGAATCCGCGGGGACCCGAGTGGTCGGCCGAATGACCCAACGCCGCGAGAAACCCGACCAGGCCACCTACCTGGGAAGCGGCAAGGTGGACGAACTCCGCGGCATGGTCGAGATGACCGACGCCGACGTGGTGATCTTCGATAACGATCTCAACCCCGCCCAGACTCGCAACCTGGAAAAGGCCCTGGACGTCAAGGTTCTCGATCGCTCCGAACTGATCCTCGACATTTTCGCGGCTCGGGCTCAGACCTACGAGGCGAGGCTGGCCGTCGAACTGGCCCAGCTCGAATACTCGATGCCCCGCCTGAAACGCATGTGGACCCACCTTTCGCGACAGAAGATGGGGGTGGGCCTGCGCGGACCGGGTGAAAAACAGCTCGAAGTCGACCGGCGACTCGTGCAGAAGCGGATCAGCGACCTGAAGGGACAACTCGACGCGATTCACCGCCGCCGGGAACGGGAAGTCTCCGCCCGGCGAGATTCGATGACCGTTTCTCTCGTGGGCTACACGAACGCCGGCAAGAGTACGCTGCTCAACGCGCTGACGGGGTCTGACGTACTGGCCAAGGACGCCTTGTTCGCAACCCTCGACACCCGCACGCGACGATGGCATCTGCCGGGCTGGGGCCCCGTCCTGTTAAGCGACACGGTTGGATTCGTCCGCAACCTGCCGCACCATCTCATCGCCAGCTTCAAAGCGACCCTGGAGGAAGCGCGCCGCGCGGATCTGCTGCTGCACGTGGCGGACGCATCGAGCCCCGAGGCAACCTCTCAAATCAGCGCTGCCTATTCGGTGCTCGAAGAGATCGGCATCGAGGCCAAGGACACGCTGCTCGTGCTCAACAAAATCGACGCCCTGGAAGACCGCGTCCGAATTGACGGATTGCGGAACCGCTATCCCCACGGAATTCCCATCAGCGCCCGAAGCGGCGAGGGGCTGGAGACGCTTGCGGCGGCGGTGAGCGATGCTTTGAGCCGGGGTTTCGTGAATGTGGACGTCGAAACGGGAGTCGAGAATGGCCGGCTCATGGCCTATCTCGCGGCGCACGGCGAGGTGCTTTCCAAAACGTTCGACGATTCCCGCGCCCTGATTCACTGCCGAATCCCGCAAGGGCTTCTGGGCCGCCTTCGGGGAGAGGGCGTGACCGTCCGTCTTCGCGAACTCGAAGCCGAAGACATGGAGGAAGTGGCTTAAGGATGGCTAAGCGAACGATCCACGGAAGCCGGGCGATTGTGACCGGGGCGTCGAGCGGAATCGGCAAGGCAATCGCCCTGGAATTCTGCCGCCAGGGCGCCGCAGTGGTCGCAACGGCGCGGCGCGAGGATCGACTGACGGAGTTGATCGAGGCGTCGAAAACCCTGGACGGACGAATTTTCTCGGTCGCGGGCGACGTGGCCGATCCGGACGCGCGCGAGCGAGTTGTGCAGTGCGCCGTGGACGAACTGGGCGGCCTCGACATCCTGGTCAACAACGCCGGCGTCGGCACGCTCGGACGATTCGAAGACGCCGCGCCCGAACGTTTGCGCCAGGTGATGGAGGTGAACTTCTTCGCCCTGGTTGAAATGACCCGCATCGCGCTGCCGCACCTCAAACAAGGTCAACACCCTATCATCGTCAACATCAGCTCGATCCTGGGACGCCGCGCGGTTCCCCACAACAGCGAGTACTGCGCCAGCAAGTTTGCCGTTCACGGGTTCAGCGAGGCGATCCGGACGGAGTTGTCGGCAGACGGGATCGACGTTTTGGTCGTCAGTCCGGGTACGACCCAAACCGAATTCTTCGATCAGGTTCTGGATCGGACGAGCGAGCCCGGTTGGCCCGAGCATCGCCCGGTCACCGCTGAACATGTGGCGAGGCGGACGGTGGCAGCAATGCGTGCGGGACGGCGAGAAATCGTGCCCTATTTCTGGGGCAAGGTCCTCTGCGGAATGAACCGCATCTCCCCGTGGCTCGTGGATCGTGTGATGCGACGATACGTGTGACTGGGGACGAGGCTGAAGGCTGAAGACCGAAGGCTGAAGGACATCAAAACAGAAGGGGCCGCGTCTCACTGCTCACTGCTCACTGCTCACTGCTCACTGCTCACTGCTCACTGCTCACTGCTCACTGCTCACTGCTCACTGCTCACTGCTCACTGCTCACTGCTCACTGCTCACTGCTCATAGCTCATAGCTCATAGCTCATAGCTTTCCCCACGGCCTCCACGAAGAAGAACTCGCCCCACATCACCGACTCATCCACTCCCAGGTTCTTTTCCGTGTGATAAACGCCGTGCTTGAGGATCCCCTCCCAGCCCGGCGTCGCGTCGGCCAGATACTCGGACACAACCAGGGCATCGAGCATGGCCAGGGCCGTGTTCCGGTAGGCCTCGCGGAGTTCGGCCGACTCTGTTTGCTGAGCCAGGTCCAACAGTCCACTCGCGGCAATCGCTCCGGCCGAGCTGTCCTTCTGCGGGCCCCACGGCAAGGTGGCAGAAAGATCCGCATGGAAGTCCCAGTAGGGCACGTTGTCGTCGGGCAGGTTGGCCAGCCAGTAGGCGGCGTTACGCTCGGCCACTTCCAGAAATTCCTTGTTCCCGGTTAGCGCGTAGACCTTGCTGAATCCGTAAAGGGACCACGCCAGGCCACGAGCCCATGCACTGTCTCCGGCCAGGCCTTGATGGGTCGTCTGACGCAGAAAACGCCCCGTTTCCAGGTCAAAGATTCCTTCGTGGGCCGTGGAACCGTCGCCACGGACGATCGTGTCGCGAGTGGTGCGGCAATGGGTCTCGGCCACGCGACGCAACTCTTCGTCGCCCGTCTGGTTAGCCACGTAGAAGATCAAGGGCACGTTCATCATGATATCGATGAACAGCGAATCGCGGCTCACGAACGAGCAGAGGTAGCCTCCCGGTTCGACAAACCGCATGGCCAACGTCCGCCCGGCCTCAACGATCGTGTCGAGCAGGGGCTGATCGCCGGTCAACTCATACCACGGCAGGTAGGTGTTCAGAAAAATGAAACCCAGATCATGAACGGCCCGATCGCTCTTGCGGTGTTCCAGGAGTTGGCTGTAGTGTTCCGCCCGACGTCGCCATTTCTGATCGCCTGAATGCTCCAGAAACTTCCACATCATCCCGACGAGAAATCCGCCCGTCCAGTCCGTCCACAACTCGCCCTGGTGACGCCAGCGTCCGCCGGTCGTATAGATCGGGAAGTAGTCGGGATGCGACTCGACCAGCGCATCCACTTGTCGCTGGGCAAAATGGAACGCAGCCTCGTAACGGTCGATGGAAGAATCAGGCATGGCACGTCTTCATGGGCAGGGGCCGGGGAGCGACAATCGGAGGAATCATATCGGCGTCCGCCGATTCGGCACTTAGCTCCCCGGGGCCGCGGATTGAAAAAGGCTCGAAAATCAGCGAGAATCACTTGTTTTGCCGATCTTCTTCGAAGGGAGAGCATCGGCAAGACAGTTCCGTCCTTCGCCGTCCAATCCATTCTTCCCCAGCCCCGATCCGCGTCCCGTCATGGCCGAGCCCCTGCTCCACCTGGTCCTCTATCAGCCCGAGATCCCCTACAACGCGGGTGCGGTAGCGCGAACGTGCGTGGCCCTCGGCGCCAAGCTCTGGCTGGTCCGCCCGCTGGGTTTCCAGTTGGACGACAAACACATGCGCCGGGCCGGGCTCGACTACTGGCAGTACCTGGACTGGGAGGTGGCCGACGACTGGAACGCACTCCTCAAAGCCCTGCCAGGCCGCACCCCATGGTACCTCTCCAAGACGGCCTCCAAGCTCTACACGGACGCCGAGTTCCGCCGCGGCGACATTCTCGTTTTCGGCAGCGAATCCCAGGGCCTGCCCCGGTCGATGCTCCAGGCCCAGCCCGACCGCTGCCTCCGCGTGCCCATCCGTCCCGAGACAAGAAGCCTCAACCTCTCCGTCACCGCCGGCATCGTGGCTTTTGAAGCCCGTCGGCAATTGGAAAGGTAAGGTGGGAGGGTGGGTATTCGTGGCTGGCAAGCAGCCAGTGCCAACCAAAATCTTGGGGCTGAGGGTCTGAGAGCCTTCCTCACTGGCAGACCCCCTGCGTGAGTTCACTACCCCATCTCCAGCCGCTGCTGGAGATGCTGAGCGACATCGCGGGCGGCCTTTTCGCCGGCGTGTTGCTTGATCAGGCCTTCTTTGGCAGTGCCGGTGACGACCAGTTCCGTGCTACCGTCGTCACGGGGAATGACCTGGACGGTGACGACGGCCGGGTTGAGGCCCAGGAAGCCTGAGCCGACCACGGCGGCGACGGTCGCCACGTCGGGTAGCACGTTGAGATCATCACAGAGGCGTCCCTTTTCTTCGAGAATCGCGTGGGCGGTTCGCAGGGCCGCCGCGGGATCGGCCGGAGTTTGGAGGGTCAACTGAAAGGCGTCGTTGGGGAGTTTCTTGGCCACCCAGCCCACGACGTCGGAACCGGTCTTCTTCCTGGCCGCCTTCTCCCCGAGTTTCTGAAGTTCCGCCGCCAGGATTTCGTTCGTGCTCCTTGCCATTAGCGCTCCTTCGAAAAGCTCAATCTCCGGGCTGCTCCATGCCGAAGGGCAGTTTCATCTGGGGATCGTGACGGTGGGAGGGATCGAGTTCCTTGAAAAGGAGGCTCGGTTGAATGTCCCGATTGTCCTGGTACTTGTCGCTGCAGTATTCGGTGATGTCGCCGCGGATATCGTGGTAGAAGATCTGGCAGATGGGCACGCCCGCGTAGATGCGGATGGGCTGGACGGCGAACATCTCCAGGGTCCAGTAGCCCCGAAACCCCACGTCGCCGAACCCGGCGGTCACGTGGACGAAGAGGCCGAGGCGCCCGATGGACGAGCGTCCCTCAATCATGGGTACGAGATTGCGGGTTTCCGTGCGTTCGGCCGTGCGACCGAGATACAACTGGTTGGGCTGGATCACGAGCCCTTCGGAAGGGATCTCCATGCGTCGCACGCGATTGGCCTTGCGCATGTCGAGTTCCACTTCCTCGTAGACCATCAACTCGTCGTAGAGGGTGAGATTGTAACTGTTGGGGTTAAGTCTCGCCTCGTCGAACGGGTCGATTTCGATATTCGTACCCAACTGAGCACGAATTTCTTCACCGGAAAGAATCATCGGTCAAGTCTTCGTCTTTGATTTCGGCACACCCGAGGAAAATCCGAATCTCGAAATGCGAAATACGAAACAAATCCAAATTCTTAAAATACAAATGACGAAAACGAACGGATCGAAAACCACACGGCTCTGAGCGTAAGCCGTAGACTCTTTCGAGCTTCGTATTTCGTATTTGTTTCGGATTTCGATATTCGGATTTCGCATTTACTCTGAACTTCGAATCTCCTCTCCGAGTCGTCAGGATAGCTCAACTCCGACTTTCGGGCAAACCTTCTGAAGGGGGCATTCGTCGCATTTCGCCTTTCGGGCCGCACAGAACTGCCGCCCGAGTTGGATCATTCGGTGGCTGAAGGAGATCCATTCCTTCTTGGGGATCCGCTCAAGGAGATCGTTTTCGACCTTCACAGCGTCTTTTTGGGTGGTCAGGCCCATGCGCCGGCTGAGGCGTCCCACATGGGTGTCGACCACGATCCCCGACGGGATCTCGAAGGCGGTTCCGAGAATCACATTGGCCGTCTTCCTGCCGATTCCGGGCAGTTTCACCAGGGCGTCGAGGTCCTGGGGCACCTGGCCGCCGTGTTCGTCGAGGAGCTGGCGGCAGCACTCGCGGAGGCTCTTGGCCTTGTTGCGATAGAATCCGGTGCTCTTGATGTCGGCCTCCAGAACGGCCGGCTTGGCCGTCGCGTAGTCTGCCGCGGAAGGGTACTTCTTGAACAGGTCCTTGGTGACCAGATTCACCCGCTCATCGGTACACTGGGCTGACAGGATTGTCGCAACCAGGAGTTCGAGGGGGGAGGTGAAATCGAGGGAGCACGTGGCGTCGGGATACTGTCGAGCCAGGCGGCGAACGATTTTCTGAGCGTGCCGTTTATCTTCCGCAGAGCAAGCCATAAGGAAACGCCGTGGGCGGGGGGGTGGGGAGAAAGAAGGGCTCGTTCTCGCGGAGCCCTCGGAACTTCACGGGATTGTCAAACGAGCGGGAGGGGCTGTCAAGGGTGCCCGGCGGTGCCGATCCGGTTGGCCCGAAGGAGGCGGCTTCTCTATAATCCCCTGACGCCCCGGTTCCCCAGGGGCGATGGCTGGCGGCCGGGCGGAAGGGGACCGCTCCGGGAAACGACTCTTGGTATCTATTCAGCCATCTGAAGGAATGGAACTCGCGGCCGGAAGGCGAGCAAACTGAGATGACCCAGGAAGAGAATGCGTTTCTGTATCAGCAGGGAATCGAACATTTCAACCGCGGGGAGTATTTTGACAGCCACGAGGTGTGGGAAGAATTGTGGATAGACACCGAGGGGGAAGACCGGCGATTCTATCAAGGCCTGATTCAGGCGGCGGTGGCTCTCTACCACCTGGAAAACGGAAACGTTGTCGGATCGCGGAAGCTCCTGGAAAGTTCCGCGGGGTACCTGGCCGCTTATGGGCCCAGCCATTGCGGGTTGGAGATCGACGCTTTTCTTCGCGGAGTGCGGGAGTGTTTCAACGAGAACGTCGATAGACGAGCCGCAACGCCGGGCAATCTAGTGAAGCGTCCGACAATCGTCTTGCTTCCGGGCTAAGGCAGATTATTCATGAAGCGTCGTTGGCCGGTCATCGTGTGTTGAAGGCCAGCGAGTTGTGGACAGCCCCCCTCACGGCATTACCTGGTGTGTGGGGTGGCACGCTCAGAGCAAAGCGATGGGCGTGGTGATTTGACCGTCCACGCCCATCGCTCGCGCTCTGGGCGTGCCACCCATGTCAGGCGACCCTGGAGAAGTCCGCCTGGCTCGGCCCCGCCGATCCGCTCCCATGACCTATGCTTGTCTGAACCGCTCCCAACGACGGTGTCGGGAGAAGCCTAATCTCTGCTCCGGGGCCTTGCCCAGGCGGAATGGGCGAATCGCAGCCTACGGGGCTCCTGGAATATCTGGTACAGGCGTTATGACCAACCATCCACCGTTCAACTTTTCGGCGAAAAACTTCACCGGAACGGTACGGCTGTTTCCGCTGCCGAACCTCGTCCTGTTTCCCCACGTCGTGCATCCCCTCCACATCTACGAGCGGCGTTACTGCGACCTGCTCGCCGACGCCCTGGCCGACGACCGGCTCATTGCGTTGGCAACCCTGGTGCCGGGATGGGAACATGACTACGACGGAAAACCGCCTGTTTCACCCCATGCCTGTCTCGGACGGGTGATCCTTCACCAACAGATGGACGACGGCACTTTCAACGTTCTCCTGGCAGGGCTCTCGCGGATCGAGATCATGGGGGAGTTGGCATCGGTGAAGTCCTATCGTCATGCACGGGCGATCCTCCGCCCGGACCGATTTCCGGACGACTACGAGGACCGGGCCGACCAGCTCATCGAGGACCTGCGATCGGTGGCCGCCCATCTGCTGCCCTTCGTTCCATCCGCGAGGAAGCAATTGAACGATCTGCTTCAACGCGGCGTTTCCCTGGCCACGCTCACGGACCTGATCGCGTATCTGATCGATGTGGATCTGGCCGAAAAACTGATTCTGCTGGGCGAAGAGAACGTTGTCTGCCGGGCGGAGATTCTGGCCAGGCGATTGGCTGCGTTGACTTCCGACACGTGCGTCCACGCGCGAAGCGAGCTTCCCTTCCCGCCGGTGCCAAGTTGCAACTGAGCGGCCTCACGACACCCCGTAGGGGCACACGGGGGCGGTCTTGGACCGGGCCTTGACCGTCGCGGAGCGTGCCACCTATCATTGGGGGAGGGCTGGTTGGCCTATCCTAGACAGTCGGGGCTGGAGCGCAAGCATGACAGCGAGTGGAAGTGACGGGGAACGGGTCCAAGGCAGTCTCCTCGGCGAGTTGGACGACGGAGACGCCAAGCCGAGCAGCGGCGTCGACCAGGCGAGAATCGAGAAGGCGGTTCGCGAGATCCTGTTTGCGGTGGGCGAGGATCCGGATCGCGAAGGGTTGCGTGAAACGCCCGCACGGGTCGCCCGCATGTATGCCGAGTTATTCGGCGGCCTCCACACGGATCCCCGGATCCATCTCAAGAAGTTCTTCACCGAGAAATACGACGAGGTGGTGCTCGTTCGCGACATCAGCTTCGACAGCATGTGCGAGCATCACATGCTGCCTTTCATGGGCAAGGCTCATATCGGCTATTTGCCTGGCGGACGGGTCGTGGGGCTCAGCAAACTCGCACGAGTGGTCGAGGTGGTGGCACGGCGTCCCCAGGTTCAAGAACGAATGACCGAGGAGATCGCAAGGCTTCTGGAGGAGGAACTGGAGGTCAAGGGAGTTGCCGTCGTCATCGAAGCCGTTCACACGTGCATGACGGTGCGTGGAGTGAGGAAGCCGGGCGCCGTATGCGTGACGTCGGCGATGAAGGGCGCCTTCCGCACCAGGCCAACGACACGTTCGGAGATCATGACCCTGATCTACGGAGATCGCTGAACGGTTCCCAGGCCCTACTTTCCGCCTCCTCGTTGCAACAATCCCCGCCATGCCCAAACTCGATCAACAGCGCGAGCGGATTCAAGCGGACCTTCGGGGGCGGATCGCCGGGGACGTGCGTTGCGACGACGTGTTCCTGCAGCTCTACGCCAGCGACGCAAGCATCTACCAGGTGCGTCCTCTGGGCGTGGTGAGGCCTCGCTCGGTGGCCGACGTGTCGGCCTGTCTCGAATACGCCTCGGACAAGGGCATCCCCGTTCATCCGCGCGGGAGCGGGACGGGAACCGCCGGGGCCGCCTTGGGAAGCGGCCTGGTGCTCGACTTCTCCCGCTACCTTCGCCGTGTGGTCTACGTGGACGGCGAAATGGTCCGCGTACAGCCCGGAATCGTCCGGGAGCGACTCAACGACCACCTTGCCCGTTCGGGGCGGATGTTTGGTCCGGACCCCGGAGTGAGCGAAACCACGACATTGGGGAGCATGCTGGCCGTGAACGGGGCCGGCAGCCACTGGCTTCGATACGGATGTCCGTCTCGCCATATTCTTGGCCTCCAGGTCGTTCTGGCGGACGGGCAGATCCTGGAGATCGGCCGGGAACCCCTCGACGATGCCGAGGCGCCCCATGCGCATCCACGGAAGCGTGAGATCGTCCGTGCCGTCACCCGATTGCTTCGATCCAAGGAAAACGTGATCGAGCAAAACCGCCCGAAGGCGGCGGTTAATCGTGCGGGGTATCACGTGTGGGATGTTCTTGACGAGCATTCGCTCAGCCTTGCCCAATTGATCGCGGGATCGGAGGGCACGCTGGGCGTGATCACGGAGGCCAGGCTCTCAGTCCAGGCTTTGCCGGCCTCGCGAGGTGTTTGCCTGCTCATGTTTTCCAGCCTGGATTCGGCTGCCCGAGCAGCGTTCCTAACGCGGATGCATGGTGCCAGCGCTTGCGAGTTAATGGACCGGCGTCACCTTGGCTTGGCGAGGGAAATCGACGATCGGTTCGAATCCTTGATTCCGGAGAACACCGAGGCGGCCTTGCTCGTAGAATTGGACGGCGACGACCGCCACGAGGTGGGAGAGCGTCTGCGGGCCATGGCCGACGATTTGTGGGATCAGAGACGCTTGGCCTTCGGCGCGCGGCGTGCCATGGAACAGGAGGAAATCGAGACCTATTGGTCCCTGGTGCAGAACGTGCGTCCGACGCGCTATCGCATGAAAGGAACCGTTCGTCCCCTGCCGGTCATCGACGATGTGGCAGTTGCCCCGGAAGCGCTGCCCGACTTCCTGGGGCGGGTCCAGAATATCCTGAAGCGACAGGAAGTTACGGCGTCGATTACGGGCCATGCGGCGCAGGGGCAGTTGACAATCCGACCGTTCCTCGGGCTGGCCGAGTCCGACGGCCCCCAGGCCGCCCAGCGTCTGGCCGACGCCTTGTATGAAGAGGTGTTTGCCGTGGGCGGGACCATTGGCGCGGAACGGGCCTCGGGAATCAGCCGATCACCCTATCTGAAGGGGCAATTCGGTCGTCTCTACGATGTCTTCCGGCAGCTGAAGGAGATCTTCGATCCCGAAGGGATCCTCAATCCGCAGAAGGTGGTCGGGGCGGAACGGGGCGAACCCCGCAGCGACCTGCGTCCCACCGTGTCGGTCGGAGCAGATGCAGCGCCGATCGACCAGGATCAGGCGGGGCTGCGCGACTTGCTCGAACTGCAGCTCAATTGGGATCCGGCCCAGGTGAGCGAGGCGGTCGCCCTCTGCAACACGTGCGGCGATTGCCGAAGCCAAGCCCCGGACGGACGAATGTGCCCCCTGTTTCGTGTGAGCCCGTCGGAAGAGGCTTCGCCCCGAGCCAAGGCCAATCTCGTCCATGCCGTGTTGACCGGCGGCCTCGAATTGGAGAGCCTCACAGGGCAGGCGTTCAAGTCGATTGCGGATCTGTGCGTCCATTGTCACATCTGCCCGACGGAGTGTCCGGCCGGAGTCGACATTCCGAAACTCATGCTCGAAGGAAAGGGCGCGTACGTTGCCGCCCACGGGCTGAAATTGAGCGACTGGGTCGCCATTCGGCTCGACCTGGTTTCGGCCATGGCCAGCGCCGTGAGCCCCCTGGCCAACTGGGCGATCGGGAACCGGCGTTGTCGCTGGTTGATTGAAAAGTGCTTCGGAATCGCCCAAGGGCGAAAGTTACCGCGGGTAACCTCGCGAAATTTCCTTCGCCGCGCGACCCGTCGCCGTCTCGCGCGCCCCACCCGAGCCAATGAACGGAAAGTGGCCTACTTCGTCGATCTCTACGCGAATTACCACGACCCCCAGTTGGCCGAAGCCACCGTGGCCGTACTGAAGCACAACGGGGTTTCCGTGTTCGTCCCGCCGGGCCAGAAGCAGGCGGGGATGGCCGCCATTGCAGACGGGGCCCTGGACATTGCTCGGCGCTTCGCTCGGCAGAACGTGGCGGTGTTGGCCGAGGCAATCCGCCAGGGCTACCACGTGATCGCTTCGGAGCCCGCCGCCGCCGTCTGCCTCCAGCGGGAGTACCCCCAGCTGCTCGATGAGGAAGACGCCCTCGTTGTGGCTGAGAATACGTCGGAAATCTGCTCCTATCTCTGGAAGATGCACACGGTCGGCAAGCTCCAATTGGACTTTAAACCGGTCAATATCTCGCTCGGCTATCACATGCCCTGCCGGATGAAGGCGCTCAATGTGGGCTCCCCGGGCGAGAACCTCCTCGGGCTGATCCCCGGCCTCGCCGTCCAGCATCTCGAAGAGGGATGCTCCGGCATGGCAGGGACTTACGGCCTGAAGAGCGTCAACTACAGGGCGAGCCTCAGGGTAGCCCGAAAACTGCTCCACCGCATGCGAGAGAGCGACTTTCAGGCGGGCGTCACCGAATGCAGCACCTGCAAAATGCAGATGGAGCAGGGAACGACCAAACCCACAATTCACCCAGTGAAACTACTGGCCTACGCCTACGGCCTGATGCCCCAGATTCGAGATCTCCTGGCCAAACAAGGAAAGGACCTGCTGGTTACATGAGTGGCAAAGAGTGGTTCAAGGACGGTTTGCGATTCGAGTGCACCGGGTGTGGCGAGTGTTGCACGGGAGCTCCGGGCTACGTTTGGGTCAACGGGGAGGAGATTCGGAACCTGGCGGAAGCGGTGGGGCTCTCCGTGGAGGAGTTTGAGGCGACGTATGTCCGGCGAATCGGGGTGCGTCGGAGCCTCCTGGAGTACGACAACGGGGACTGCGTATTCTTCGACCCGGAAAAACGCCAATGCACGGTCTACGAGGCCCGGCCGAGACAATGCCGCACGTGGCCGTTCTGGGACTCAACGGCAGGGACTCCGGAAGACTGGGAGGAAACCTGCAAGGACTGCCCTGGTTGCGGGAAGGGCCGACTCTACTCGGCCAAGGAGATTCGCGAGCGAATCAAGACGATCCGCGTCTAGGCTCTGTCACGTTTACGAATTGACGTATGCCTGGATGTAACGTGTTGGCACCGGCTGACAAGCAGTCAGTGCCCCCCCACAATCCTAAGCTTGACAGAACCCAGTTGGGGGGGCTGGTTGTGCGGATTTGTTCTTTTTTTCCGGTTAAGTAAAGTCGGCGGGTTCTCATGCCGATATTGGGTGGCAGTTGAGTATTCCACGAGTGCCAAGTGTGCGCCCCTCTGGGCGATGGCGTCGGGTGGCGTACTCTTCCTGGAGACGCAAGTCGTTGTTTTAACAGTGCTTGCGTCATTACCACCGTTCCAGAGGATTGCCTCTGGAAGCTAAGCTCTTTGACATCAAGAACTTATCCAACGTCGGCTCACTAGATGGCTGAGCGACTGGAGACTTGGGATTCCGACGTAAGTCGTCGGAACCGTGTCGATTGATCTTGACTCTAGTCGTTATGGCATTTACACTTGGAGCGAGGCTGGGCTTTGAAGCGTTACGTTGATACGGCCCGGGCAACCAGCGAATCGGAGACGCGAGTCGTGACCAAGAAAGAGATCGTCCGAACTATTTCCGAGGAGATTGGGCTCACCCAATTGAAGACCAAGGAAATCGTGCAGAAGACGTTCGACGCGATCGTCGAAACCCTCGTTGAGGACGGCCGGATTGAGCTTCGTAACTTCGGTGTCTTCGAGGTGAAACGTCGAGCTCCACGCAAGGCACGAAATCCTCGGACCGGGGACAAGGTCTATGTCCCCGAGAAGTTTGTTGTCACGTTCAAGCCAGGCAAGGAAATGGAACAGCGTGTCCGCGAACTGGAGCAGAAGGCAGCCGCCGAAGCCCAAGCGGCAGCCGCCGCTGCGACTCCGCCTGTTCCCGAGACCAACGTCCAGCCAACGCTTTACGACCCTCATTCGGGAAACGAATAGCTTCCTGGCTGCTGGGTTGGCCTACTGAGCGGATTGCACCGCTGGGAATTGTCGGGATTTGATCTCGACCCCAAGCCCGCCATTCGCTAGCTTTCCGAACTTCTCGACCCAGAGAACCGGTCAGCAAAACTCTTCCCGCGCACATCATTCATTCGGCGCCGCGCAGATACTCCTCAGTTTGGGGTTTTCCGCAGGCACGTAGACATCGGTTGGCCGAAGTTCACAACGTTGCGCGACCGGATTTTGCGCACGCGGATAAGTTCACGGAGGAGTTTGACGATGCGTAAGTTGCTGCTGGCCGCCGTTTTGGGGATTTTCACCAGCGTGACAACCGGCTGTGTCATTCCCGGTTACTCCGGTGATCCGACTCGCCGAGTTCAACAATTGATTCATACCTCGGAAAACCAGCGTCTGTTGCTGGACGAGTGGGAACGGACCTGGATGCTCGACCAGCCCGATCACTGCACGCCCTATCGGACGCACGGCGGGATTATCTGATCCCCGCGGCGAACCAGGTAGGATTGTTGCCGATCGGCTGACGACAGGCCGCCGAGCGCGCGACAGTCCGCCCACTGCCGCCCCCCCCCCGAGACACCGATCATGGCGTGCTCTCGGGGCGGAGCCCGCACGCCGTCGCGCATTCGGCAAGAACGATATCTGCGCGGACACCACTGGGCCCTTTCTCCCCCGCTTCGGGTAGAAAGGGAGCCGGCGCGTGTCCGTTGCTCGTTCTTTGACGCATGGGTGATTCAACAGCATCGCTGTAAAGAAGGGGAGAGTGAAGACACGGCCCCCTCGCTCGCAAGCTCGCAGAGGGGGGGGATTGTCCCGATCGGGCGTTGCTCACCCACGCGCCGCAGGGTACATTGACAGTTTGGTTTCCGGCGTCCCGGCACGAACGGGGGCCCTCCGGGGCGGCCGATCGGCGACCTGCCGACATCTCGGGAACATCACCGCGTGAAGGAACGGGACAGGTCCATGTTTTCGGGCAACCCCTCTTCGCCAAAACCCCTTACTGGCCGAAAAATGGACCAGTCCTTGTGACGGCTCCACGCCCCTCAATCGACCCACCAAATCGGACGGTACGCGACATCGAAATGGATTTGCACGTTCAACTTGGGCGACTGACCCTCAAAAACCCCGTCATGGTGGCTTCCGGCACCTTCGGTTACGCCCGCGAGATGGCCGGACTGGTCGACCTGGCCCGCCTTGGCGGCATTGTGCCCAAGACCATCACCCGGGATCCGCGTCCGGGAAATCCTCCGCCTCGCACCGTGGAAACCACAGCCGGACTGCTCAATTCGATCGGCCTGGATAACGATGGATTGGAGGCGTTTCTCACGAACCAGTTCCCGTTTCTGGCCTCTTTAGAGACAGCGATTGTCGTCAGTGTGGCCGGCAAGAGCCATGACGATTTCGTCTACCTCGCCGAGCGTCTGGCAACGGTGAAGGGAATTGCCGCGTTGGAATTGAACGTGTCGTGCCCGAACGTGTCCGGCGGCGTTGATTTCGGCACGGACCCGGAGCAGTGCGAGAAGGTGGTTCGTGGAGTACGCGGAGCCTGCGATTGGCCGATTGTGGCCAAGCTCACGCCCAACGTGACCAGCGTGCCGGCAATTGCCCAGGCGGCTGCCGCCGGCGGCGCCGACGCGGTGGCCCTGATCAACACCTGCCTCGGCATGGCCGTTGACTGGCGAGGTCGGCGTCCGCGACTGGGAAACGTCATGGGAGGGCTCAGCGGTCCGGCGATCAAGCCCATCGCGTTGCGGATCATCCACCAGGTCAGACAGGCCGTCGACATCCCCATCGTGGGTATTGGAGGAATTGCCTCTGTGGACGATTGCATGGAGTTCTTGGTGACCGGGGCGAGCGCTATCCAAATTGGCACGGCCAGTTTCTATCGACCTTCGGCGACCATGGAGATTCTCGACGGACTGCCGGCGGCGCTGGGCGAACTGGGGGCCGAACGGGTGGCCGACGTGATTGGAACCTTGAAATTCCCCCCGCGATGACGCAGAGAGAAGCCTTCTGAATTCTCTAGAGGCCTTAACAAGACAGGTGAGTTTTCCACGGGAATCGGCATACGCAGCCCGCGGTTATGATAGCGTCCCTTAGCGACAGTGGACCCAACGATGCGCGTGTTATCAGGCATACAACCTACCGGACGATTTCACTGGGGCAACTATTTCGGAGCGATCCGGCAATACATCGACCTCCAGCATGAGGCCGAGGAGGCCTTCTATTTCATTGCGAACCTCCACGCGCTGAATACGGTGCGGGATCATGAGGAGTTGTCGCAATTGACGCTCGATGCGGCCCTCGACCTGCTGGCCTTGGGGCTCGATCCCGAGAAGGCGACGCTCTTTGTGCAGTCGGACATTCCGGAGGTTTCGGAACTCTGTTGGATCCTGCAAACCGGGACCCCGATGGGACTGCTCGAACGTTGCCACGCCTACAAAGACAAGATGGCCAAGGGCCTGGCGGCCAATGCGGGTCTTTTCGCCTACCCGGTGCTGATGGCCGCCGATATTCTCATCTACGACTCGGACACGGTTCCCGTGGGTGAGGACCAGGTGCAGCATATCGAGGTCTGCCGCGACCTGGCCGGGAGTTTCAATCACCACTACGGCGAAACGTTTGTGCTGCCCAAGGCCAAGATTCTCGAAGCCTCGGCCAAGGTGCCCGGCGTCGACGGCGAGAAGATGTCGAAGAGCTACGACAACACCTTGGAGATCTTCGAGGAGCCGAAGCCGCAGCGCAAGAAGATCATGCGCATCGTGACGGACTCGCGGCCCATGGAGGATCCTAAGGAGCCGGAAGGCGATCACCTCTACCAGCTCTACTCGCTGTTTGTGGACGATGCCAAGCGGGAGGAGATGGCCGCCAAGTATCGCCGGGGCGGGTTCGGATACGGCGAGGTGAAGAAAGCCCTGGCAGAAGAGGCGGAGGCCTACTTTGCGGAAGCCCGCCAGCGACGAAAGGACCTGGAAGCCCATCCCGAGCGGGTTCGCGAGATCCTGGGCGACGGCGCTGCCCGGGCACGCAAGAAGGCGGCGGAAGTTCTCCTTCGCGTCCAGCAGGCCTGCGGCGTCAAGTAGATACCTCGTCTTCACACTCTCCAAGGAAAGCACGTTCGCAAGTGAATTCCCCGCAGACGGAACCGCACGCCGCTGTCCTGCCGCCGCGAGCGCACTTCCGGCCGGCACAGCTCGCCCTGTGGATCCCGCTGTGCCTGGTTCACGGAGGGGCCACAGCGTGGCTGGCCTTCGGCATTCAGAAGCGGTTTGCACCGCTCGGGCTCTTCCCGATCCTGTTGGGCCTGGCCATGGGGATCACCCTGGCCGGTCTCATGCGACTGGTCCACGTGGCGGGAAGAAGCACGATCGTGGCGGGGACCGTGGTCGCCGTGACGGTGGCTGTTTTCGGACAGCACTATTTCAGCTATCAGGAGCAGCGTCAGGAGGCCGAGCGTCAGGCGGCGCAGTTTCGCATGGCCGCTCGAGCCCATCCGGACATCGTTCGCGGCGCGCCGCCCGTACCGGCCAACGGCGCCTTCGAATTCCTGCGCTGGCAGGCAATTCGCGGGCGTCCCATCACGGGGACGATCGTGGCGCGAGGCGGGTGGGCATGGGCCAGCTGGGCTCTCGACGGAGGCCTGGTCCTGCTGGCGGCCCTGCTGGTTGTCATTCCCGCAGCCCGGCAGCCCTATTGTGATCGCTGCCGGACCTGGTATTCGACGGTCCGACGGGGGGCTGTCTCGCTGGACGCTGCCGCAGCCGTGGCGACCGAACTGGGGTTCACCGCGCCGGAGGAAGCGCTCAGCGCAGTGTTTCGAGTGGTTCAGTGCCAGGGAGGATGTGGCGTGGTTGGATTCGAGATATGCTGGGAGATGCCAAAGGTGGCGCCGAATGTGAAGCGATTCTGGATTTCTTCCGAACAGCGGAGTCGCTTGGAAGAGTTGCTCCACCCGGAAAGTGCGGCCCCCTCCGAGAACACTAAGCGTGTGACGAAACATTGAACAGCGTGACACTTCAGTCAGATCGAGTAGCGGCTAAGGCCGGTAGGCGGCGAAAAGTCGGTTGACGACATGAACGCTCTGACATGCAAATCTCGCTTGCCAAACCAATCCACTCTGCCCGCCTTCCGGCCGAAATTGCTACTTCTTCAGACGGCTGAATACAGATACGAAAAAGGCAAGCCATGGACGTTATTGGAATTGGAACCGACATCACGGAGTGCCTGCGAATCGCGCGAATGATCGAGCGACACGGCGACTTGTTCATCAACCGCGTCTACACCGACGAAGAGATCCGCTACTGCCAGAACCGCAAGCAGGCCACGCAGCACTACACGGGACGCTGGGCGGCCAAGGAAGCGATCTTGAAGGCCCTGGGAACGGGCTGGATCCGCGGAATCACGTGGCGGGACATCGAGATTCAGAACGAGCCCGGCGGGAAGCCGATCGTCTCCGTTCGCGGCGGAACCAAGGACGTGGTCGACCGGCTTGGCGTGGTCAAGCTCCTGGTGTCCATCTCTCACTGCCACACCCACGCCACCGCCTACGCGATCGCTCTTGGGAAGGGGAATGCGGAGTGAGGTCCCGGGCAGCGAGTCACAATTGGGGCGTCGCCCTTGTAGAGACAAACAGTATCGACGTAGCCACAACAGGGCCGTTTACGGCCCTTCTCCGCCTGAGGCGGCGGCAGGGACGAGAGGGGGAGCGAGAGGCCGGCTTGGTCGACCCGCCGTAAACGACGGGCCTAATGCCGCCTGCGGCGGGGAACGACCATAAATGGCCGTCAATTGGACCCGAATACCGCCGCTAACTTGTGGGTAAGGACAAGGGCGATGCCCCAGGCACGGTGGCGGAGGCCTTTGGTCAAACGCGATCAGAGCAGCGGCCGTGGATCAAACGGGCCCTGAAGTGGCGGAGTTTCCTCCGCTTCAGGATCCCGTGCGGCGCCCGGGACCTACTTGGGAGGACTGGCGACCTCGGCGTCGGCCGCCGGCTTGTCGAAGATGGTTCGCACGGGGATTTCTTTGCGCAGGCGTTCGATCAGCTCGTGGGCGCTGGCTTCCTCTTGCTCCTTCTGAAGTTTCTCGCGAATCTCCGTCTGGACTTTCTCGAAGGCCGTTCGATAGGCGTCCTCCCGCTCGACGACGCGAACGATGTGGAAGCCCGTTTCGTCTTCGAGAATCCGGCTCATCGTTCCGACGGGAAGAGTGAACAGGGCCTTGTCGAGCACCTCGGACTTGAGGCTCCCCTGGGTCAGCCAGTCGCGTTGCCCACCGCTGGAAGCCAGAACGCCTTCGGAACTTTGCTTCGCCACGTCGGCCAAGCGACTCCCCTGCTGAACGGCGTTGCCCATCGCAGCGATGAGCTGCCACGCCTCTGCCTTGTTGGG
The DNA here is from genome assembly GCA_963674575.2 of Thermoguttaceae bacterium. Classification (GTDB taxonomy): domain Bacteria; phylum Planctomycetota; class Planctomycetia; order Pirellulales; family Thermoguttaceae; genus JAAYAY01. The sequence goes on along the minus strand of CAXXQT010000002.1, from coordinate 429,252 downwards.
ATGACGGCTGAAGCTGACCTCGAGGTGTTCCCAGCGAATGCGCGTGGGGTGCTCGTAGTCGGCGGCGTGAGTGTGATAGTAGTCGAGCAGTTGTTCGTGGGTAACTTCTTCTTTCTTCTTCTGGCTTTGGCGTTTCCACTCCATGGCGATCACGCGCTCGACAAAAGCCCGCTTTTCCTGGTCCAGCGACGAGCCCCACTTGGCGAGTTTTTCTTCCAGTTCCCGGCGGGAACTCAGTTTCAACCTCTCCAGTCGCGACGGGACCTCCTGCTCTTCAAACTGCAGGCCCAGTTGCTTGCTGAATTGCTCGAGTGCCTCCGGCGGGAAATTTCGTTTCGCGTCGACGTAGTAGAGCTTCAGCTCGATGAACTGGACAAGATAACGCTTGACAAGAGCCTTGCGGGCAGCGACAAGCTCCTTTTCCGGGACCTTGTCGATGTCCTTGATCGCGCTCATGGTCTCGTGCACCGCCGGAAAAACCTCGCTGGCGAGCAACACTTCCGAACCCACCCAGGCCAGAACCTGCGCGCCTTCGCACGGTACGGCAGCAGGTGTCGCTGGCGCGGCGGGCGGGGCCGCGGGCGGCGATGGACGATACTCCCGCGGGACCGAGGCCACCCTTGGCGCGCCGGGCGCCTGCCCTGTTGACGGGGTGTAGGGGCTTGGCGGGGCAATCGGTTGCTGCTGCTGTGGGTAGGCGATCGGAGCGGCGCCGGCCATGCTGGCGTCGTAAGCGGTCTGTGGAGAGGGAGTCGACGGAACGTTGGGAGCTGGATATTGGGCCTGATGCTGGGCCTGATGCTGGGCCTGATGCTGGACGGGATACTGGGGCGAACTCGGCGTCGTCGCCGCGGCGCCCCCTTGAGACGGAGGCGGTAAGTAGCGATTAACGGCCGCCTCGGTCGATTGGGCGTCGGGAGGAGGCAGGTACCCACAGGCATCCTGACCCGTCGGCTTTACCGATTCGGGAACACCTTGAAAATCCTGGTAGTCGCCGGCCCATTGGACCTTGGGATACCTGGTTCCGAGTTGCGTTGCAGGGCTGGCAGGCCGGTAGGACTGCGGAGGATTGGAGGCATAGGACCCAGCAGTTTCCGCGGCCCACGGCGCTTCTCGCGGCATGGAAGGCCGAAGCGGGTTGGTCCCTGCCGGAGTCGGAGCACCTGCTCCGTAGACCGGATCGGGCTGGGCCCGATACATGTTGTCGGTGGGCTGGACATCGTCCGCCAGGACGCGAGGATAAACGCTTGCGCCGTTCGCCGGAGCGGATTGGGAACTCGCTCCGCCCAAGGACATGCCGTGCGTTGCAGTGTAAGGAGCGGCTGTGTTGGCCGCAGGATAGTTGCCGTAGGCCACCGGGGGGGCAACCGGGGCTGACAGTCGCGCCGCCGAAGTGTTTCCATCGTCCACATAGGCCCAACCGGGATCGTTGGCCTGGACGGCGTAGGGATCGGCATAGGAATTGTAGCCGTTGGCCGCCGAACCGCCCGACGGATAGGTCGAGGCATAGCCAGCCTGGGAAGAACTCGACAGGGCTTCGTCGGCCAGCACGACCGTGGTCTGCAGGCTATCGCGGAGCACTTCAACGCCCCATTGTTCGGCTTGGTGGATCCAATTTCTGGCTTCGCCCGGGTGCATGTAGACGCCAATCGCCAGGGCAATCGTAATCGAGAGCAGAATGGGATAGAGCTGTCGTAACACAGGAATAATCCACCCAACAGACCGGTCGGTTCGGGTCGGCGCCTACGTGGCCGCGCAGGGGACCCCGGAAAAGTGAGGGCGGGATTATAGGGAGAACCTCAGGGCGACTGCAACAGGGATTTGACGCAGCCAACGATTTCGTCGGATTCCGCAACTCCTTCTGGCAGAAGCAGATACGCATTGCGGTCGTCGGCCAGACGCAATCGACGCCCCGCCAATTCCACCAGACGGCGGATCTTGCGGGGGTCTGCGTAGCCCAGAACGACGTACTGGTCTTCCAGGCGAATCGAATGAACTCCCCATTGGTGGGACGCGATTCTCAGTTCGGTGAGGCTCAGCAGACGCTCGGTCGGTTCGGGAAGAGAACCGAAGCGGTCGACCAGTTCGAGGCGGAAGTCTTCGAGTTGTTTGCGTTGGCTGACGCGAGCCAGCCGGCGGTAGAGGTCGATCTTAAGCCGCATGTCGGGCACATAGGGGCTTGGCAGGAAGGCCTCGCAGGGCAGGTCCACATCCACCTCGATGATCGTCCGGGGGGTCATGTTCTTCATTTCCCGAACGGCCTTCTCCAGCAGATCGCAGTAGAGTTCGTAGCCGACCATGGCGATATGGCCGCTCTGCTGGGTGCCGAGGATGTTGCCGGCGCCGCGAATCTCCAGGTCGCGCATGGCCACAGCGAACCCGGCTCCCAGGTCGCTGAACTCCTCGATCGCCCGCAGGCGTCGAGCGGCGTTTGGCGAAATGTGTTTGTTGGGATCGATGAGCAGATAGCAGTAGGCGCGATGCTTGTAGCGTCCCACCCGGCCTCGCAACTGGTGGAGGTCCGAAAGCCCGTAGCGATCCGCGTCGTCGATGAAAATCGTGTTGGCGTTGGGAATGTCCAAGCCGCTTTCGACGATCGTGGTGCTCAGGAGGATGTCGAACTCATGGCGCACAAAATCGGCCATGACCTTTTCCAACTGATGCTCGGGCATCTGGGCATGGCCGATGCCGATGGTCGCCTCGGGGACAATCTCCTCCAGGCGGCGAGCGATCTTGTCGATGTCGCGAACCCGGTTGTGGACGAAGAACACCTGACCGTTGCGGCTCAGTTCCCGGAGAATGGCGTGACGGATCATCTCCGGATTGAAGCGGGCAACCCGGGTCTCCACGGCCAGCCGATCCTCGGGCGCCGTTTCCAGGTTGGAAATATCGCGGATGCCCAGGAGCGACATGTGAAGGGTTCGCGGGATGGGCGTGGCGGTCATGGTCAGCACGTCGATGATGTGGCGAAGGGCCTTGAGACGTTCCTTCACCTGCACCCCGAAACGCTGCTCCTCGTCGATAATCACGAGCCCAAGATTCTGAAAATTGACGTCGGCCTGGGCCAGGCGGTGGGTGCCGATCACCACGTCGACGGCGCCGGAGGCCAGCCGCTGGATCGTCTGGGACTGTTCCTTCCGGGTCCCGAATCGGCTGAGCACGGCGATTTCGAAGGGGAACTCGGCCATCCGCTCCGAAAAGGTGCGGTAGTGCTGCTCGGCCAGGACGGTGGTGGGAACGAGGATGGCCACCTGGTAGCCTGCTTCCACGGCCTTGAAGGCCGCCCGCATGGCGATCTCGGTCTTGCCGAAGCCCACATCGCCGCAAAGGAGACGATCCATGGGGCGAGCCAGGGTCATGTCTTCCTTGACCGCGTCGATCGCCATCAGTTGGTCGTCCGTCTCCTGGTAGGGGAAGGAGGCGTCGAATTCCCGTTGCCAGGGGCTGTCGCTTGGAAAGGCGATTCCGGGTCTCGCCGAACGGGTCGCCTGGAGTTCGATCATATCGGCGGCCAGATCGACCACGGCCTTCTCGACCGATTCTTTCTGCCGTCCCCAGAGTCGCCCGCCCAGCTTGGCCAATCGCGGACGCCCCTTGGCGCCGCCCACGTACTTCTGGACCAGTCCGATCTTGGAGGCCGGCACGTAGAGCTTGGTCGATTCCTGGAACTCGATTACCAGATGTTCTTCCACCTGGCCGCCCTTATCGAGGAGTTTCATTCCCCGGTAACGGCCGATGCCGTGGGTCACATGGACCACGAGGTCTCCCTCGCGCAGATCCACAAAGCTGTCGATGGCCTTCCCCAGGCGGCGCCGCACCGGCCGGCGAACGTCGGTCCTCTGGAAGAGTTCGTTGCTCGACAGCACGACCGCCGACTCGCTCACCAGGCGGAAGCCGCGACGCAACTTGCCGATGGCAAAATGGAGCCGCCCCTCGGCCGCAAGTCGGGTCGAATTGAAGATCTCGGCAAGTCGCTCGACCTCGGCTTCCGTAGGGCAAACGACGAACACCTCGTGGCAAAGGCCCGCCGCTTCCAACTCCTCGCGAACCTTGCCGATGTCGCCACTGAACCGCTCCACCGATTCCACCCGAAGCGTACACGACGCCTCCAGGCTGCTGGCGGCGACCGCCTCGGCCGTGGCCGACGGAAAACGCAGCACCTGCTCCAACACCGCGTTGGTGCTGTGCAACTCCTGGGGACGCTCGTGCCGAGCCAGAAAGTGGCGACCGGCCTCCTGAATCTCCTCCGGCTCGATCAGCAGGAACCAGCTTTCCGGCGGCAGGTGATCGGCCAGATGAGCCTCGTGGCGAACGGTTGGATTCAGCATCGTCAGGTCGATGCTCTCCAGTCGGGCCAGACTGCGCTGGCCGGCCACCTCGAAACGCCGCAGGGAATCAATCTCGTCGCCGAAGAACTCCACACGCACCGGGTCGAACCAGTCGGCGGCGAAAATATCGAGCAGTCCGCCGCGGACGGCGAACTCGCCGGGAAGTTCCACGGCCGAGGTGCGGTGAAACTCATTTTCGACAAGCCAGCGAGTCAGTTCCTCCACGTTGGTCGCTTCGCCGACGCGAATCGTCCGCGTTTGAGCCGCCATGGTGGCCCGGCTGGGCACGGGCTGAAGGAGGGCGGCCGTGCTGGTAACGACAAGTTCCGGAACCCGGGCGGCAGCTAGGCGTTTCAGGACACGCAACCGGTCGCCAAAGACCTCGTCCAGAAGAACGCGGTCGCCCGAGAGCACTTCGAGGGCGGGGAACCGATCGGGAGTGGTTTTGGAGAAAAGGCTGAAATCGTCGAGCAGGTCGTCGGCATCGTCGGGAGTGGGGCAGACGACGACGAGCGGCCCGCCTCCCTGGGCGACGAGGGCGGCAGCCAGCAGCGCGCACGAGGAGCCCCAGGCTCCGTCGAAGGTGCCGGCGTGACCCGCTCGGAGTTCGCGAACCACTTCGGCGAAGTCGTCTTGAGCGGCCAAACGTCCGACCAGCCCCAGGAGCCGGTCCGACGCACTGGAGGAAATCTCGGCTTCAGCCATAATACGGCGATTATTCTACGCCGCGCGGCCTGGGGCGGGAAGGGCACTACGGAGGGCGTCGAAGACCGGAAGGGAATGGAACAACCAGGAAATGACGAATGAGGAAAATCAAATGACGAAACAAATCCGAAGGCCTGAATGACGAAGGTTGTGCCGGCCACGCCATTCGCGTTTTTGGCCATTCGTCATTCTTTCGACATTTGGCTTTCGACATTCTTCATTGGGCTTCGCCCTACCGACCGAGCCGGTAGAGTGCCGCCTTGGTTCGGAGAATAAGCGACTTGCCGTAGACGGCGGGAGAGCCCATGCAGCCGTCATCCAGTTCGTTTTCCGCGAGGATCTGGTACTTGGGCGAGGCAACGATCACGGTCGACTTGCCCGACTCGTCGCAGAAATAAAGGCGTCCTTCCGCGCAGATCGGCGAGGCCGAGAAGTTGCCGCCGAGACGCTTGCGCCATTGCTCTTTGCCGCTTTTGGCGTCGACGCACGCCGCAACGCCGTTATCGTCGACGAGATAGATGTAGTCGCCGACCAGGATGGGCGACGAGCGGTGGGGAACGGCTCGGGTGTATTTCCAAACAACGTGCGTCTCGGTGACGACCCCTTCGCCGTCAGGCCGGATCGCCCAGAGCTGGCGGCCGGTCCCCATGCAAACGTAGACCAACCCGTGGCCCAGCACGGGACGACCGGAACCGGAATGGCAGCCAGGCAACTCAACGCGCCAGATTTCCTTGCCCGTCTCCGGCTCGTAGGCGTAGCAGGCCATCGAACCAAGGCTGATCAGGATCGGTTTGCCGTTGACTTGGGCGATCACGGGCGTGGAGAAGGCCTTGCGCAGGTCGCCTTCCCGACTCGGTCCGCCCGTCTTCGGATCGAGATCCTGGAAGTCGACGGACCGTTCCGTTTGCCAGACGGTTTCACCGGTGTTCTTGTCGAGGGCGACCACGTATTGTCGATCGCTTCCGTCGTAATGTTGAATAAGCAGGTTCTTGTAGAGGAACGGCGACGAGCCAGGGCCCCGGAAATGGTTGCAGAAGAAGTCGGTCCGCTCCCAGAGGACGTCGCCCGACTCGCCGTCGAGGCAGCCGACGTAGGGCGAGCCGAAGGACAGGTAGACCCGCCCGTCTTCCACAACCGGTGAGGGAGAGCCGTAGGAGTTGAAGGGGTGGCAGTATTGGGGCGCCGCCAGGCTCCGAATCGGCTTCCGGAACAAGACCTTCCCCGACTGTGCATCGACACAGACCGCAAACAGTCGCGTGCCGTCTTCCAGGGCGTCGGTAAGCCAGATCCGGTCTTTCCACACCACGGGCGACGACCAGGCCTTCCCGGGGATCGAGGTCTTCCAGACGACGTTCTTCGTCTCGCTCCACTCCAGGGGCAGCCCGACAGCGTCGCTGAGTCCCTGGTCCGTGGGCCCGCGGTAATTCGGCCAATTGTCGCCGGCCGAAGCGGAAGCACCCAGGGTGAGAAGGAGAAGCCAGGCCGCAAGGCCCCGACAAGGTGCGCTCATGATGTTGTTTCCCGGAAGGACCGATGGGGAGGCAGGCAGCTTGCTGCCCAGGAGAGGCCCATTATAGGGAAATCCGAAATCCGAAGCACGAAATACGAAACAAATTCAGATTTTTTAAATCCGAATGACTAAAACCGGGAGTGGGCGGACTGCCTGGACGGCATCACCGATTTCGGCTCGCTGTTTCGGTCATTTGGGATTCGAATTTCGTGCCTGTTTCGGATTTCGTAATTCGGATTTCGGATTTTTCACAGGTGCGTCGAGTCTCGCTCGACGATCTACGCCTGGGGTCCTTCCAGGCTGTCGGCGAGCTTATTGAGAGCTTCGGTTTCGATCTGGCGAACTCGCTCCCGGGTGAGGCCGAGAGTCTCTCCGATTTCCTTGAGGGTCCGCGGTTCGTTGTTGTCGAGTCCGAATCGCATGCGGAGGACCGTGGCTTCTCGCGGGTCCATCGTCTGGAGTTGCTCCATCACATGCTTCATATTGTCGTGTTCGACAAGCTCTTCTTCGGGAGTCCGGCTGCGTTCGTCCATGACCATCTCGCCGAGAGACCATCCGGCTTCCGCCTGGTCGGTCTGGGGCGTGAGGTTGTAGATCTTGATGGCCTTCTTGATGATAGGCAGCTTCTTGCGGGGCAGGCCGAGCACGCGGGCGATTTCCTCGGGCGTGGGTGTCCGTCCCAACTCTTCGCCCAGCCGGGTGCTGGCGCGGCGCCATTTGGAGAGCAGTTCGACCATGTAGGCGGGAATCCGGATCGTCTTGGACGAATTGATCAGGGCTCGCTTGATCGATTGCTTGATCCAGTAGCTGGCGTAGGTCGAGAAGCGGGTTCCCATGGCCGGGTCGAAGCCCTCGACCGCGCGGAGCAGTCCAAGGTTCCCTTCCTCGATCAGATCCTGCAGTCCCAGGCCTTTGCCGGTATAGCCGCGGGCGATGTTCACCACGAGGCGGAGGTTCGCGCGAACCATACGGTCCCGTGCCTCCGCACAGCCCTCGCCGATCGCAATGGCCAATTCCTGCTCATCCTTGGGCGTAAGCAGTTTGGTCTCGTTGATTTCGCGGAGATAGGTCTCCAGGGGGGACTGGACCGCTGTCTCCACTTGCTCGTGTTGGAGGGCTTCATTCATGGTGGGCATGCTTGGCGAACTTACAGGAATAGCCGGGGGATCTCAGGACAGAAGAAGCTATCGACGCAAAGCGGGAGGACTCTACAGCCGGGCAGGCTTTGGATGAGGTGGAGCGGATGTGTGTGCGGTACCGACGGTAGGGAAAAGAACGACCCCGCCGAGCCAAGCCCGGCGGGGTCGTGATACGTCGTATTGAAGGCGCCGATTTCACCGCCCCGTCGATGGGGGCGAACCAGCCAAGCCCCGGCCTTTAACCGGCCGATTCCTCCGAATCGCTAGGATCGGATTCCGCTTCCGCGGCTTCTTCAGCCACAGCTTCTTCAGCCACAGCTTCTTCAGCCACAGCTTCTTCAGCCACAGCTTCTTCAGCCACAGCTTCTTCAGCCGGCTCTTCCACAGGCTGAATCGGGGCGATCAGCGGGCCGGAGCTGTCGCCCACACCACCCTTGAGCTCGACCTTCGGAGCAGACGGAGCCGCCTTGGCGGCTTCGGGTTCGGCCTCGCCCTCGGCTTCCTCGGCCCATTCCACGCGTTTGCGAGAAAGACCGATCTTGCGCTCGTCCGGATCGACTCGAAGGATCTTGACCTCGATCTCTTCTCCGACCTTGACGATCTCTTCGGGATTCTCGACCTTGTGGTCGGCCAGCTCCGAAATGTGGAGCAGGCCTTCCAGGCCATCCTGAAGCCCCACGAAGACGCCAAAGTTGGTGATCTTCGTAACCGTGCCCTTGACCAGTTGGCCAGGCTCGAACCGAGAGGGAATGTCGCGGGCCCAGGGGTCCTCCGACAGTTGCTTGAGACCCAGGGCGATACGGCGACGATCCTGGTCGACCGAAATCACGCGGCACTCGATCTCCTGCCCCTTCTCGACCACCTCGTTGGGATGGCTGATCTTCCGGGTCCAGGACATGTCGCTCACGTGCAGCAGGCCGTCAATGCCCTCCTCGATTTCGATGAAAGCACCGTAGTTCGTCAGGTTCCGCACCTTGCCCTTGACGTCCGATCCGGGCGGGTACTTGTCCATGACATGATCCCAGGGGTTGTCCTGGGTCTGCTTCATGCCCAAGGAGATTTCCTGCTTCTCCTTGTTGATGCCCAGCACGACGACCTCGATTTCGTCCTCGATCTGCACCAACTCGCTCGGATGGCTGATCCGCTTGGTCCACGACATCTCGCTGATGTGAACCAAACCTTCGATGCCCTCTTCCAGCTTCACGAAGGCGCCGTAGCTCATCACGTTGACGACCGTGCCGCGGACGCGACTGCCCACAGGGTACTTCTCGCCTACCGTTTCCCACGGGCTGGGCTGCTTCTGCTTCAGGCCGAGGGCGATCTTCTCCTTCTCGTGGTCGATATGGAGGATCTGGACCTCGATTTCCTGGTCGATCGAGACGATTTCGGAGGGATGGTTGATCCGTCCCCAGCTCATGTCGGTGATGTGCAGCAGGCCGTCGATTCCACCCAGGTCGACAAAGGCGCCGAACTCGGCGATGTTCTTGACGACACCCTTGCGGAGCTGGCCAACCTGGAGCACGCTGAGCAGTTGCGACTTCTTCTCGGCCCGTTCGGCCTCGATCAGGGCTCGTCGGCTCACGACGATGTTGCGGCGAGCCTCGTCGATCTTCAGAACGATACACTGGACCGTCCGGCCAATGTAATCGCCAATGTCCGACGGACGACGGATGTCGACCTGGCTGGCGGGAAGGAAGACGGGCACACCGATGTCGACGAGCAGTCCGCCTTTGATCTTGCGGTTCACGACGCCGGTGACGACGTCTTCTTCGTGAACCGTTTCCATGACGTCCATCCAGGCCTTGATCTTCTCCGCTTTGCGTTTGCTGAGAGAGATCATCCCTCGGTGGTCATCGATCGGGCCGGCGACATCCTCGACGTCCTCAATGAGCACTTTGAGGGTTTGCCCCGGCTGGGGATCCTCGTCTGTTTCTTCCCACTCGCTGCGAAGGATCATGCCTTCGCTCTTGTAGCCCACGTCGACCAGGACGAAGTCGCCCTCAACGCGGATGATTTTGCCTTCGACGATCTGGTTAACACTAACGTCGTCGGGCGGAAGGATCTGATCGAGTTCGAGATCGCCCCCCATGGCTTCTTGGAGTTCGTTTTCCCATTCCGCTTCGCTGAGGTCGAGACCTCGAATCAGATTGCGATTGACCATAACCGAGTACTGGATTCCTAAACGTAAGAAACGATGAGCAAAACACTTACGAGAGTTGGCCCGAGATGAACCACACGGTTCGCGAGTCCCGGTCTCGTGCTCGTCGCTGCTAGGGGTCACTGCCGTTTGCCCGGCCCCCCACCTATGGAGGGCAGCCACGGACTGTCGGCAATCCGTCAAATATATCAAAGCCCCCCCATACCTACAATCTCACCGACAGCTCAAATCAGGGGGATTCTGAAAAGTATCGAAGGGTGGGGGGCGGGAACTCTTCTTTTTTGTGGCCTTCTTCGATTTTTGCCCAACCGAAATCGAGCTTATTGACGACGGCCGGGATTTCGGTATTCTGGTACTTGAATACGATATTGAGAATGCGTATCACTATCGTTACGCGGACCTCAGGACCGAACCCTTGCCGGCCTCCCGACCCAATGCTCCCCCCTACTACGCCTAAAAGGAGCCTCCCTATGAGGAAGCAACGTAGAACGCTGCTGGTCGTTCTTCCACTTCTGCTCGCTGGCCTCACCCTAATGGGCCCCCGTGTATGTCGCGCTGAGACCGGCCAACTCGGACACTCGCTCGGCTGCATCCAGGTTGCGACTGACGGCGACATTCGAATCACGACCTTCGCCGATGTCGTGGCTTACCACGAGCATCCCTGTCCCGGCTCAATCGTGGCCTTTCGCGCTGCCCGCTATGCCATCGAGCTTCTCTGGGACGCCGAAGTGCCCAAGCAGGACGACCTCGTGATCCTCTGCCGTGGGCCGATGCATGGCGTTCTCGACGTCTTCGCCCTGGTCACCAAGGGCCCGATTCAGCCGAAGGCTGACGCAATCAGCCAGGCATCCCCGGTGCTCAAGGAGATGAAGGTTGGACGTGAGAGTTTCGTCTTCACCGTCATCCGCCGCTCGACGGGAGAGGTTGTTGAACTGCGTATGAAGGCAACCGTCTATCCCGAGGAGTTCTTTTCCCTTCGCAAGGCCATGAAGCAGAAAAAGGCCAGCCCCGCCGATCAGGAGCGATTCAAGGACTATCAACGCGCGTTGATCGAGGAACTCCCGCACCTGGATCGCGTGGAGTTGTTCGAATCGCCCGTTCGCGGCCGCGTGGTCATGTTCGGGGCCTGAGATTTCAGGCGGTCACGGCCCGGCGGAACGGGCCTGTTGCCGCAATTTCAACCCTTTCAACCCTTGAGGAACAACCAATGAAGAGGCCACTTTCCTTCCAACTCGGGCTGCTTGCCCTCGTGGGCATGGCGTTTGGCGCCGGAATCGCTTTCGGCGCCGACGGAGCCGGAAAACTCTACCTGGTGGGCATGGGACCGGGCGATCCGGATCTGGCCACCGTTCGAGCCGTCGAGGTTGTCAAGGAGGCGGACAAGATCTTCTGCTCTTCCCATATGGCCGAAACGCTCGCCCCCATGGCCAAGCCGGACGCCCTGGAGCCCATGGGCGGGTTTCTGGCCAAACGGCACTACGTGGCCCTGAAACGAAAGGGCCCTGCGGACGCGGATCCGGAAACCCAGAAAAAACGCCAGCACTTCGCCGACTTCATCGCCAAAGTCCGCAAGCTAGTGCAAGAAGGCCAGCAGGTAGCCATCGTCGATGGCGGCGATCCGCTCATTTTCGGCGCCTGGTCCTGGGTGACCGCCGAGTTTGGCGACGTGCCCCTGGAAGTCGTTCCGGGCGTCAGTTCGTTCAACGCGGCCAATGCGGCCCTGTGCCGCGACGTGATGTGGGGAGGCCGGCGGTGCGTGGTTCTCAGCGGCGGAGAGGTTCTCGGCCTGCCGCCTCAAGAGGGCCGGATGGCAAGCCCCACGGTGTTCTTCACCCATCGAAACCCTCTGAACGAACTTCTTCCGCGTCTTCGCCAGCAGTATCCCGACGACACGCCCCTGGCCGTCGTGTTCAACGCCGGGCACAAGGACAGCCAGCGTGTGGTTCAGGCGACCTTGGCGACCATCGAGAACGAGCTTGGGGAAGAGGATCTGCCGTTTTTGAACCTGGTTTATGTGGGCGACATTCTCACGCTCGACTGCAAGGCGATCGGCAAAGGGAAGGCCGCCGGTCCGTCGCCCACGCTGAGCGTGATTCGGCAGGGCAAGCAAGAGCCGGAACAGATCGAGTTTCGCAAGACGATCACGGAAAAAGGCGAGGATCACGTGTGTTTCTGCAGCGCCATGCTGTTTCGGATGATGCAGCTTGCGGCAAAGCAGCGAGGCGGCGTGTTTAACGTGAACGAGATCGACTGCGTGCGCACCGGCTGGCCGAGCCATGCGAGCAACGAAATTCTCTGCGAACTGCTTGCGATGCCGGAAGACAACCTGTTTCTCAGCGAGGAGCTCGTGGATCTTCCCAAGCCGGCGGTCCGCAAGGCCTGGTGGGAATTTCGCTTCAAGGACGGCAAGGTCGTCACGCTCATTGCGACGGACCGAATTCTCCCGAAGGACTTCCTCGCGCTGCGGTCGAAGCACAAGAAGGGCGACAACAGCGAAGCCACCACGCAGGCCCTGCAAGCGAGGAAAGAAGAGCTTGTGGCCGAGATGAACGGCGATCCGCTCGAACAGTCGATCGTCGTCAAGACCGAGAAGATCGCGCCCGACCCGCTCGATCTGTAAAACGGGAGCATTGACACAACTCCCGAGCCCCTCCAATCCGCGCGCTCCCATCCAGAGGGGCTCGGGAGCGTTTTGGGCAATTCCGCCGACCTGTGCGCAGAATAGAAGAAACCATGCATCTTTCCAGAAAAGCGTTTACCCTAGTTGAACTGCTCGTCGTGATCGCGATCATCGGCATTCTGATCGCCCTGCTGCTTCCGGCCGTGCAGGCGGCTCGCGAAGCCGCTCGGCGAATGAGCTGCACCAACAACCTGAAACAGTGCATGCTGGCCATGCACAACTACCACGACACGTACCGCTGCTTTCCCGCCGTGATGAGCTACTCGGGGAGCAGTTTTTCGGTCCAGGCCAAGCTGCTGCCCTTCGCCGAACAGCAGACGCTCCAGGAATTGATCGATTTCAACGAGCCCCTGGTGATCAAAGTGAGCGGGAGCAGCAAGCTGAATCCGGCCAACGCCGCGGCCGCGGGCTACGTGGTTTCCATGTTCCGCTGCCCCAGCGACGGAGAAGACGACCTTTACAGCGAGTATTTCTCCAGCGTTTCAGACCAGATCCTGGCAGGCTCGAACTACATGGTCTGCTCGGGATCGGGAACGGGAACCAACTACGATCTCGTATTTCCCACGGATGGACTCTTCTACGTCAATTCCTACAAGCGATTCGCGAGTGTCACCGATGGCACCAGCAACTCGGTGGCCATGTCGGAAACTCTGCTTGGCGATCATACCATGTCGACCACAGCGCCCGAGCAGTACGAACGGGTGATGGGAAACGGCAACAGCCATGTAAAACGCATCTCGGGCGGCACGAAGGCCGGCTATCAGGGGATCAACAACCCCTGCATTCCGGATCTGTTGGCCTCGATGGTCGACTCCTGGACCGGGGCCCGGGGCTCCGCGTGGATCATGAGCAAGCCCTTTCTGAGCACGTTCAACACGTACAGTCCCCCGAACCCGCCTTACGCCGACTGGTTTGGAAAAGGCAACGGCTTCTTCGCGGCTCGGAGCCTTCACCCGGGCGGCGCCAACGCCGCCTATGCGGACGGCAGCGTGCATTTCATCACCGAGACGATCGACACAACGACTTGGCAAGCCCTTGGCACCATCGCCGGCGGCGAAGTGGCCCAGGCTCCGTAAGTCGGTCAGTCAGGCAGGCCCCGTCCTCTCACGGACGAGTTGCTCCAGACGGGTCACGACTTCGTCGACGGTCAGGCCGTCGGTTTCGAAATTCACGGCGTCGTCAGGCCGAACGAGGGCCCCGATTGGACGGGATTCGTCTGCCCGGTCGCGGCGAACAATGTCGTCGAGAACCTGTTCAAACGGGACCTCTTCCCCACGCTCGCGGAAATCTTCGACCCGACGTCGGGCTCGCTCTTTGGGGGCCGCGACCAGGAAGATCTTGCAGCCCGCATCGGGGAACACAACCGAGCCCTGGTCGCGTCCTTCCGTCACGATGGGCGTGTCCTCGGCGGCCTGACGCTGCAATTGAACAAGCCAGGTCCGCACGGCGGGATGGTCGGCGGCTTGGCCCACCAGGCTGGTGACCTCCGTGCTCCGAATGGCCTGGCTCACATCCTCGCCGTCCAAGAGAATGCGATCGTCCTTCCACTCGATCGAAGTCTTGGCGGCCAGACGAGCAACCGCCCCGTCATCCTGCCAATCCATCTGATTTCGCAGAGCGGCAAGGGCGACCGCTCGGTACATAGCCCCGGTGTCGAGGTAGGAAAAGCCGAGCCGCTCGGCGAGTTTCTTGGCCACGGTGCTCTTTCCGGCTCCGGCCGGACCGTCGATGGTGACAATCACTCTTGTAACGCTCCTCAAAGTGAAAAGAAGAGGACTTTCGAGAGCTGCGGACTCTCCGAAATGCTGGCTTGGGGCTGGAGACTGTAGGTTCCTGATGCGAGGTCGATTGGGGTGGAAATCCGATTTCGATGCACCAAAGGTCCCTGTCTTGCAGTCTTCGGCCTTGTCTCCGCCGGTATTCGTTCAACCCGCTGCCGCAAAGGTCTGGAACCTTGCACTACCGCGGCGCTGTCCAACTATCATTCCGACGTCTCGCCGCCGACCGGGCCGAAATCGATCTCGACCTGCGTCCATTCGTGACCTTTCAACGGCACAGTCACACAATCTTCGCTCGCGACCAGTTCCTCGACCTGGTTGCCGAGGAAGTCCGTTCGTCGAGCCGCGACTACCGGCCGAAGGCACCGAAGCCGCAAGTCGACCGCACGATTCTCCGTCTCCGCCAATCGCACGCGGACCCCGCGGAAAGCCTGTCCTTCAAAAACCGGCTCCCAGAAGGTCGTCACCACGTTCCTCGCGTTCAGGTGGAAGAACCATCCCGTTCGAGGACCGGGCGAGGGGCCAATATCGGATAGGACGCTGGCCGGAGCCAGGAATTCGGTCGCCGCGGCAAAGGGATAGGGAGGATCGATCGCCAGGCCGAGGCGAAATCGCCGTTGGGATTCCCCGGCCGTGATCAGAAGCGTGTCCAGCTTTCGGAGTCCGAACCGGCGATGGTAGGTTAGACCGCCGGTGAGAATCGTGGTTCGGATCTTCTCGGAACACACATCGACGAAATAGGGGGCTTCCAGGCGGGGCGACTCGTCGGCCAGAGTGGTCGTGCTGACCCCGGCGAAGACGTCCGCCGTAGCATCACCCCAGGCAAACCGCGCGGCGTAGTAGTTGGTCCAAGGTGCGTTTTCCGGCAGGCACACCGGGTCGAGCGCGACGTCGATTTCCAGAATTCGGCTTCCCCGCCGCGCTCGCAGGACCTGCTCGTATTGGGCGAGGCAGGTTCCATCCCGCTCCAAGAGCCGGCCTCTCACGGCCAACTCGCCGTAGAGAGGACCCTCCGCCCGAATGGAAACCTCATCGGCAGCCATGACCGAGTAGAGCATGTCGGGATCCTCGGCCTCTTCGCTCCCCCGATTCGGAGCCCGGCGGTAGGCAAGCTGAAGTGCCATCCGGTTGTCGCGTGTCTGATAATCGTGAAGGGAACGCAAGCAGCCCGTCACCGGGTCAACCTTGACCTCGAAGAAATCGTTTCGGAGGATGTTCTCCTCGGCCATGGGCGGCGTCTCGGCATCCTTTCGGGAACCGAACCAGCGGCGACTCTTCTTGGGAACCTGCGCCGCGGGTGACGGGGCCGCCATGTCGGGATCGATCCAGGCAAAACCCATTCCCGGAACGGTGACGATTGCCGTCTTCCCGCCGTCCTGCTCGGCAACCGCCACGATCGATCCCCCAACCGCCGGCAGGCGGTCCCAGGTCGAGATATCCACGTGCAACTTGCGGGTGAACGGAAGCGGGTTAACGACCAGGCATCCGGCCCCTGACCCGGTTGGTCCTGCGGTGAGACCTTCACCGATTCGCTGCAGGCATTCCGCTGATCCCCCCGAAGCGTCCTTGTTCGTCCCGGGAAGCAGGGCGGCCATCGTGCGAAGGGCCCCCGACACGTGGTCCTCGATCTCCGACTCGGCGGCACCCTGCCATCGAGAAAGGGGAGCGTTCTCACCCGCGGCAACCGACTGGTTCAGGAAAGGCGAACGGTAGGCACCGGCCGCGTATCGCGTGGATTGGCCCACGTACTTCGTGTCTCGGAAGTACTCGTCCATCGAGAAAAAACGGCCCACAACCGGTGAGTAGCCGCAGCCGCGGACAAGGTCGTCGTACCAAATCGACTGACTTCCCGGCCAGTGGGCGAAGACCGCCGTGGCGGCATGGTCGAGATCCATGGCATTGCCAAGACGTTCCGAAAGGGCGAGAAAGGTCGCCGCATGGCTGGCATCGCATGGCAGTCGCACGAGGCAGTCCAGGGTCGCTCCGGAATTTCCCTCCCACTTGATGCGACTTTGGTTGCCCGCGGGAAAGCGTCCGTCGTCCAGCGTGAAATGGCAGGCTCCGGTGAAACCACACTTCTCCAGAACCTGGGGGAGAATCGGCGACAGGCCAAAACGGCGTCGCCCGAAAATCGTCGGGGCTCGACCGAGAAGTTGCTCGAAAACTTCCCGTCCACGCCGGAACTGGGCCAGCATGGCCTCGGGGCCCAGGAGAGGAAGTTCCTGTTCCTCAAATTCCCCTCCCACAATCGCCAGCCGCCCTTCGTCGAGGGCTTCTCGAAGAGCTGCAAGTGTGTCGGGCTTCTGATCGGCAATCGCCTGCAGGGTGGCGCCGCTCATGACCAGGTTGGTTGCAACCTTGCCGGCAAGGGCTTCGTCCAACGCCGGACCGATTGTTGTGGGCGCGACCAGCGTCAGGTCGAGCAGATACGTCTCGACCGGATAGAAATACTCGCGGGCCTCCGTGAGCAGATCAAAGGCGCTGGTCAAGTGCTCGCGGGCCGCGTCGATATCGCCTTCCGCCCACTTTTCTGCGGCCGACAAGGCACTGCCTTCAAAGGCCACCTCGTCAAGATTGCTCATGTAGCGGAGTTGCCGCGTGAGCAGTTCGACAATGAGACGGCAGTAGCCGAGGGCCAGGAAATCTCTGACCAGATCGGCTGACGACGCTTTGGGGGCCGGATTCTCCACGGCTTCGAGGGCCTTGGCCAGGATCTCATCCCGATGCTCGCAACCGCGGATTACCAGGGCTTCCGTCTTCTCGGCGGTTTGAAGCCAACCGTCGGGCAGATCGTCTTCGCAACAGGGCGGAACGACAATCAGGTGGCCATCGGGGGGGGTTGGAGCATTGATGACCCCCCTCCAGGCCGGTGGCCCGCGGAACTTCACCATCAAGGCCGGATGATACAGGGCGGACCACGCGGCAAGGACCTGTTCGGCTTCGGCGGAATCGCGATCTACCGAAAGATCCTCCAGACTGTGACAAGGCAAGACGACGGTCAGGCTCTCTAAATTCATGTTTTCAAACGTCTTAAGTTCGGGTATCGTCTTCCCGGAGCGGCCTGGGGAAAAACTCCACCATATCCGCTGTGTCCGTGATCGTCGAGCCGAACACCCCTCCTTAAAGGGATTCGCATTTTCCGAAATCCTGTCGGTTCAGGATTGCACCATACAACGGCCAAGCGGGTTGGGCGAGTTCCTCCCACCATATCTTCCTTCCAGAGGCGTCTGCCACTGGACAGGGGGGTCGAAAGTGCCGACTATAGGAAGATTCCCGGTTGGGAGATTTGGTAAGGCAGAGGAATTTCAGATAGTTAGGGCGTTTAGTGGCAGGCAGACCATTTTGTTGACATAATGGAAAATGCGGCGATAAGATGAATCTCGTGGCAAGAGCAGCAGTGGTATCGACTGCGCACTTTTCCAATACGAATCTTATCGGGCCAGTTCATTTGGGGTTGGCTGCCACGCATGATGGGGGCTTGTCACCGCGTAACCCCGCCGAATAAGGGCAAACAGGAGTCGTCTGATGGCCAAAAGTGATGCCGTCTGGGGTATTGATATCGGAAACGCTGGGATCAAGGCCGTTCGTTGCCGCCCCACCGATGATCCGGAACAAGTGGAAGCGATTGCTTTCGACTATATTGAGTATCCCAAGATTCTCACCCAGCCGGGGGCTGACCCGATCGAGTTGGTCTCGGACGCGCTTAAGCAATTCCAATCGCGGAACAATGTACGCGGTGACCGGGTCGCGATCGCCGTGCCGGGCCAGAACGGTCTGGCCCGCTTTATCAAGCTTCCACCGGTGGAAACCAAGCAGATTCCGAAGATCGTCCTGTACGAAGCGCGTCAACAGATCCCCTTCGATCTAAACGACGTCATCTGGGACTATCAGGCCCTGGGAGGGGGCGGCGAGGAAATCGAGGGTTTCGCCCTCGAAACCGAAGTCGGTCTGTTCGCCATGAAACGCGAACAGGTTTTCCACGCCATCGAACCTTACCAGAACGCCGGCGTCGAAGTGGACTGCGTCCAGCTCACTCCGCTGGCCCTCTACAACTACATCGCCTTCGATCGCTTCCAGCAGGTGTTGGCGGAGGACTTCGATCCGGACGATCCGCCCGAATCGCTCGTGGTGCTCTCCATGGGAACGGACGCAACCGATCTGGTCGTCACCAATGGACACCGGGTCTGGCAGCGAAGCATCCCACTCGGCGGCAACCACTTCACGCGTGCCTTGACCAAGGAGATGAAGCTCACCTTCGCGAAGGCAGAGCACCTGAAGCGAAACGCGGCCGCCGCCGAGGACCCGAAGGCCGTATTCCAGGCGATGCGCAGCGTGTTCAACGACCTGGTCACGGAGATTCAACGTTCGATCGGCTACTTCACGAGCATCAACCGCAACGCCAAGATCGGCGGAATGATCGCTTTGGGCAACGCGATGAAGTTGCCCGGCCTGCGCCGTTACCTTGCCCAGAACCTCGATTTTGAGGTGGAACGAGTCGAGTCCTTCACAGGGCTGACCGGGGCGGAAGTGGCCAGTGTGCCCGCCTTCAAGGAGAACATCGGGGCCTTTGGCGTGGCCTACGGGCTGGCCGTTCAAGCCCTCGGGAAGGCGGCCCTGGAAACGAACCTGTTGCCCCCGGAACTGGTCAAGCAGCGGATGATCCGGGCAAAGAAACCCTGGGCCGTTGCCGCCGCGGCGGTTCTCCTCCTCGGATGCACCCTGAGCTTCGTGGGTCATCAGCGCGTGCTCGCCACCGTGGAAAACGACGCCTGGTCGCAGGCGGAATCCGAGGCGGAACGCGTCCAGACTTATTCAAGCGGTCTCAAGTCCGAGGAAGCGGCCGCCCAGACTGCGTTCAGCGACGTCAGCACGATCGCCACCACGCTCACCGGCAACGTGGAAGGGCGCCTTGTCTGGCTGGAATTGCTCACGGCCCTTAACCAGTGCCTACCCGTGGATCCCGAGGACGACAAACCCGAGAACATCGAGCTTCGCAACGAATTGCACGTGTCGGCCGTCGACTGCCAGCGAGTGGATGACCCCTCCCAGTGGTTCGAGTCCATGAAAGACTGGTACTGGAAGCCGCCCGAAGGGGAAGCCGACCTGAACGATCTGCGAAAGGGCATCGTTCGCATTCCCACGGCCTCTGCTGGGGAAGCCGCGGCAGGCGAGGATGCGACGGCAGATGCAGCGGAAGACGGCGCCACCGAATTCACCGTCGAAGAAGGTCGCAGCTACTGGATCGTGCAACTGACCGGGTATCATTACCACAACTTCGACAAAGCCGGCGAGGTGCAGGGGGCGGAATACGTTCAGACCACGCTGATCCGTGACCTCCACAACAAGATCGTCCAGTTGCCGAAGGCAACCATCCAGGAAGGCGCCACCCCCGACGCGCCCATCGTGATCCTCCCGAGCGGCGAAAACGTCGAGACGGAGGAAGTGAGCATGGAAGAGTTGGGCGTGCTCCACGCCACCCTGGTCAATCCCAAGATCGTCGAAGAATACAAGGTTCGCAACCCGGCAGCCAAGCGATCGATGTATGACGTGGTCGAGGAGAAACCGGGAACACAAACCACGCGTCGCCCCGGTGCCTTGCCGACCCTGCCAAGGGTCGGAGACGAGGAAAAGAAGGCGGACGAAGAAGCCACCGAAGAAGAAGGTCCTGAACCGTTCATCACCCTGCGGCGTTTCGACTTCGTCGTCCAGTTCGCCTGGGCAGTCACTCCGCCGATGAAGCGAGCCGAGATCAAGACGGCGAAGGCCGAGGCCGCGGCCGCCGCCGCGGAAGCAGCTGCCGCCGAAGCCGCGGCTGCCGCAGAGGCCGCCGGGGAAACCGTCGAGGAAGGCACGGCGCCCGCCGATACGACCGCGCCTGCCACAAGCCCCGCTGCGACGCCCGCTCCGGCCGAAGATGGAGCAGCAACTCCGGCTCCGGCCGCTCCTGCAGCTCCAGCGACTCCGGCGACTCCGCCTGCAGGTGAGACGACAACCCCGGCCCCAGCGACGCCTGCTCCGGCACCGGGAGGAACGACGCCACCGGCATCCCCGGCGGCCCCTCCCGCGACTCCAGCGGCGGGAACCTAGCACGTTGACGGAATGGGAAAGCGGAATTCGAAAGACAACCTCCTTCAAGGAGATGCGTGATGGACCAAGTCAAAGTCGTTCTGGCCGTGTTGAAAAAGAACGCCTTCTGGATCCTTATTGGCATCGTCGTCCTCACCGGACTCGGCGTGTGGTTTACCACCTCTAGCGCGTTGGCAAAGAGGTATGCCGATCGGAAGGAGGCATTGACCACCGCGATGACAACAGTGAGCGGCATCAAGTCCGAGGCCACCGGCGAAAATGCCACCCATCCGAACGAGGAGAAGATTGCCGAGTGGGAAAAGTTGGTTGACGACAACCGGATCGAAGCCTGGAAGGCCTGGATTCGCATGTTCCAGATTCAAGGGGAAAAGAACAAGTGGCCCAAGAGCCTTAGCCCGGCATTTCACGATATGATCAGGGCGGTCGGAATGGACCTTGACGCCGAAATCCCTCCCACCTTCCTCATTGAGTACCAGAACTTCATCAAGCTCCATTTCCCGGAGATCGACGAACTCATCGACCGGCGGAAACGGAAGGAAGTGAAGGGGCAGCGAGGCGCGCTCACCGGAATGGCAGACCCCTACGGCGGTGGTGAGATGGGCTATGAGGGCGCCATGCCCGGAGGCGAGATGGGATACGGGGAGGAATCGGGCTCCATGGGCGACCCCTATGGATCGGGGACCGCTATGGCCATGGCTGGCGCCGAGAAGGAAGGCATCGTCGAGTGGTTCGAGGCCGATTATGCCCGCATTCAGGCTGGCGTCTATTGGGTCACTCGCCCGTTGACGATCGAGGTTCGTCTCGCCCAGGAGGATCTCTGGGTCTACGAAGCGTTGCTTCGGGCGATCGCCAAGACCAACGAGGACGCGGAAGCGACCAGCTACTTCAACGCGGCAATTAAAGAGATCCGGGCATTGGAAATCGGCAAACCTGCTGCCTCCGCCATGAAATCGGCCAAGTCCCGTCTCGGCCTCGGCGCTCGCCCTGGCGGCATGGGCGACATGGAGGGAGGCGCCATGTCCATGAGCGAGGATTACGGCTATGGCAGCGAAGGAATGATGTCGGAAGGGGATTACGAGGGGGGAGGCATGGAAATGGGTATGGGCTCGGGCATGGGCATGGGCGCCGTGACCCGCGATCCCGAAATGGTCAAGAAAAAACTGCTCACCGGACGCTACGTCGACCTGACCGGCGAGCCCCAAGCGGCCGACTCGATGCCGTTTGCTGAATTCAAGCTCATGCCCGTCCATATTATTGTCACCTTGGACCAGCAGAAACTGCCGGACTTTCTCGTGAATCTGGCCAACTGCGAAATGCCCGTAGACGTGAAGCAGGTGAGCATCCGGGCTGACGGGAAGATGGTCTTTTCGTCGGGCGGAGCTGGCGGCATGGGCATGGGCGGCATGGGAGGCATGGGTGGTTACGGAGGCGAGATGGGCGGCTATGGCGGCGAGATGGGCGGCTATGGCGGCGAAACGGGCGGCTATGGCGGTGAAATGGGCGGCTATGGCGGCGAAATGGGTGGATACGGGGGTGGCATGGAAGGCGATGGTGGCTATGGAAGTGAAATTGGCGGCTACGGTCCCGGAATGGGAAGCGGAGGCGCGAAGACCGCCGAGGACTCGGCCAAGCAGGATGTTCCTGTGGAAATCTTCGGGGTAATCCGCATCTTCAATCCTCCGGACCTGGAAAAACTTGGAACCGGCACCGCCAAGGACGGAGTCGGCGAAAAGTCCGCCTCGGACGAGGCTGTCCCAGCCGCTCCCACGCCAGCAGGCGGCCCCGGCGCAGCCCCTGGCCCCGGTGCAGCCCCTGGCCCCGGTGCAGCCCCTGGCCCCGGTGCAGCCCCTGGCCCCGGTGCAGCCCCAGGCCCCGGTGTGGCCCCTGGCCCCGGTGCAGCCCCTGGCCCCGGTGTGGCCCCTGGCCCCGGTGTGGCCCCTGGCCCCGGTGCAGCCCCTCGCCCCGGTCCCGGTGTGGCCCCTGGCCCCGGTGCAGCCCCTCGCCCCGGTCCCGGTGTGGCCCCTGGCCCCGGTGCAGCCCCTCGCCCCGGTCCCGGTGTAACGCCAGGCCCAGGCCCCGGTGTAGCCCCTGGCCCCGGACCTGCCGCAGGTCCGACCGGCGGTCCCGGTTAAGGGACACAGCGTTGCGTGCGTAAGGAGTGTGGATCAGTTTGCTTGGAGCAGAACCAATAGGAACTGGAACGATGAAAGCCAAAATCAGTCTCGGCAGCGGCGGAATCACTGGGTTGATTCTCAAACACGTGGAAAAGGGCGTGGTTGCCATTGCCGTGCTTCTTTTCATCTTCCTGGTGTGGGGCACGTCGAAATTGGGAAACGATTTCGACCTGAAACCCGACCAGTTGCAGAACACCTCGGTCGAGGCCGACAAAGCGATCCGGGAGCCCAAGCCGAAGCCGGAAGAAGAAGTTCCCCCTTGGGAAACGATTTCGGATCAAATTCGCACCCCCGTTCCTACGTGGCCCTACCAGGTTGAGAAGACCTGGATGCACCGCCTCTTCCCGGGCGAGACCATGCGTGGCCAGCCCGAGGTGTTTCCGGTTGAAGGTCTGCGTGCTGCCGCCGGTTTTGGCGGCGTCGCCATCCGGCCCACCAGGGCGGACGGGACCACGGGCGGCGGAACGATGGAAATGGCCGGAGGCGGATACGGCGAGGAATCCGGATACGGCGGCATGGGCGCCGCTGGCGGCAACGCCGAGGGACGCCGCTGGGTCGTGCTGACGGGTCTGCTCCCCTACAAGAAACAATGGGACGAGTACGGCGACGTGTTCCGCAACGCCGAAATCAAGTACCCGCGCCGCGACGTGCCCCAGTACACCTTGTATGACGTGGAACGAGCGGACGTGACGCCGGGCGTCGCGCCCAAGGAAGGCGACTGGAAACCACTCAACGTGGTCAAGGAGTACTACACCAGACGCCAGACGTGGTCGTCGATGACCCCGGAAATCGTCTACAGCAAATTCCTCCACCGCTCCGGTGGCGTCATGCCCATGGCCTATCCGCTTCCGCCCGTGGTCAACAAGGAATTCGGGGCTGAAATCGCCCACGAACCGGAGATTCCCCTCTACTACGAAGTGGAACGCAAGATCGAGAAGAAGGAGATCGACTGGGACAAGATACGCGACAATCCTGAGTTGCTCGCCAAGGCCAAACTGAGCGGCGGACAAATGGGCAGCACGGGAGGCATGGGCATGGGAGAAGAGGGTGGCTATGGAACCGGTGGCTATGAAACCGCTGGCTACGGAGGAGACCCGTACGGCGAAGGAAGCGGAGGCTACGAGCAGGACTACGGCGGGGAAATGGGCTACGGAATGGGCGAGATGAGCGGAATGGGAGGCTACGGGCAAACCGGCCCGCGACGCGAGATCCCCGAATACCAGCTCTTCCGTTTCTTCGATTTCACAGTCAAGGCGGGCCATTACTACCAGTACCGTGTGCGGATCAAGTTGAAGAATCCGAACCACGAAATACCCATTCAGCACCTGGTCGACGAAACGATGGCCGATCAGGCCTTTCTGGACACTGCCTGGAGTACGGAGAGCAAACTCGTGAGCGTCCCCCTGGACAGCCGCGTTCTGGCCGGTCCCGTGACGGTTCCCACGAGCGTCACCTCCACCCCGAGCGGTGAAATCGGAGCGATCTACTTCAACCCGGACGACGGCGAGGAAGTGGCCGAGAAATTCAACGTCAAACGGGGCGCCCTGCTGAACTATCCCAATCGCGAGGTCAAAGAGGAGAAGCCCAAGACGGGCATGGGAGGTTACGGGGACCCATACGGCGGCGGGGAAGAAGGCATGTACGGAGGCGACCCGTACGGCGGCGGGGAAGAAGGCATGTACGGCGGCGGCAGTCGCTCCCGAGACCGGCGCAGGAATCGCCAGGAGCCGGAAGAAGTCAAGGTGGTGGACTACATCACGGAGATGCTCCTTCTCGACTTCGAGGGAGGCGGCCTGCTTCCCGGCACGGACCGCAGCCTCAAGGCGCCGGGTCGTATGCTCCTGATGGATCCGGCCGGTAATCTCGTCATCCAAGACGACTTGACCAACCAGGAGGAATGGATCGAATTCTTCCCGCCGGAAGTCAAGAAGGACAAGAAGAAGATGAACGAGATGGATCCCTACGGCGAAGGCATGTATGGGGAGGAGTCCATGTACTAGGCCTTCACCCCGCCACCTGGTCCTCTTCAAAACACGCACACGGGAGTCTGCCGCGGCAGACTCCCGTTTTTCATGCGCCGACTGCCCTCCTTGCGTCTATTCGTGGCGTCGTGTGCCACGGCATACTTGCAAGCAGTGCCTGGCTTGGCTGCCTGCCAGGTAACCTCCTGGAATTCTACCAGGACGGGTTGCCCTGGGCGTCGGATGCGGTATTCTCGGTAGCATCGACACAGGGCGTTCCTGTCACATCAGGAAGACACGTTGACAGCAAATCGATCGACCGAGCCTCACGATGGTCCTTAACCGGAAAGGCACCGCCCTCCATGCCCGCAAGACACCCGCAAAACGCCGTCCTCGTTTCCCAGGAAGCCCTCGCAAGCAACGATCCCTACGACCTCATCTACTCCAATATCGAGGTCGTCAACGCCCAACTCGAAGAGCACCTCAAGCACGAGGAGATCTCCACCGATGCCCTCCGCAGCTACTATGTCGATTTCTTCCTGGCCCAGTTGAACAACGGCGGGTTCTCCCAGTTCGTCTACAATTCCGGATGGGGCGAGTGCATCGACTACATTACCGACGGCTTCGAGGCCATGGGCGCGACCCGGCATCTCGAACTGTTCGAAGACGCCGCACGGAAAATGCGTGAGCGGCCCGGCATCGAAGGCCTGAAGCGGTTCTTCGAAAGCGACTACTTCGATGAGAATCCCGAACGGGACATCCTCGATGAATTCAACGACGGCTTCTTCGCCCTCGAGGAATCGGAAGACCTGATTGAACTCAACGCCGCCTGGCTTCGCGGGCTGCCGCACCTGGCGGCCCTGTCGAAGCAAGAGATCGCCGAAGAAGTTGAGCAGCGCGCGCAAGCGATCCCCGACCGCGAAGCGCGCATTGCCGAGGCCTTGGCCGCGGAACCTCGCTACATGAAAGTCATTCGGGCGCTGTGTGCGTCGGCCGGCCACGAGCTCGACCGCGTGACAGCGGGCGATCCCTCCGGCGAGTACAAGGGCCAGCCGGTTCTGGCGTGGCACTTCCTCACCGACCAGGGCCATCACCACATGGTCGATCTGGACGGCAAGGCGATCATGTTCAAGGGAGACACGGAGGAAGTCGTCTGCGAGATCGACGCGGGGCCTGAATTCGGCGAGGATTGAGACGACAGGAAGATCGTGGCGTGAAAACTAGCTGCGTCCCCGTTTCGACTCCCAAGGCCGAGGTCAAATCCAGGACCACCCTCAACTGCCCCGTATCGTGTGTGGAACGCGCCGGATCCTCGCACTCGTGATAGGCAATCGTGTTCCCATTTCCCAACAGTTCCCCCAGCCCCTTCCCCGAGACGCCCTCCTGCCCCACAACACCGAGCCTCACCCGCCTCTTCTTCGGAGCGTCGCGCAATTCCGCGAGCTTTGCCTCATCATCAGCCCCCAGCATCCTCAGCTCCCACATCGCCCCGACGCTCGGCTCGCTCCCCCAAGCCCCCGATACGGCAACCACGCTCACGAGAATCGCCAACACCAGCCGCATACCACACCTCCTCATTCAAGCTCCCTGCTACCAATAACCGGCCCGGTGGTAAACAACCTCCGATTCCGGATCGAAAAAATACGTCGCACCACCGCCGTCGGGTTCCACAGGGCTATGAAACTCGATCGCCGATTCCATCTCCGGCCAATCCAGACCGTCGAACTCGTAGCCAAACATGTCGTACGTCACCGTCCGCCCGTCATCCAGTTCGTCACGCGGGGTAGCCGACAGGTCTCCGTATTCCCGCCAAAGTCCATCGAGATAGGCCCGCAGATCCGCCTCTGAAATCGAGTACTTCGCCCGGTGCCCCATCTCGAACTTGTCGAGAGTGATGTCCGAGGCCTTGGGCGGCAGAAAGCGTTCAATACGAAAGTCCCTCACCTCGGAATACGCCTTGTAGTGGAACACACCGAACCGTCGAGCATCGACAATCGACATGACTGCGGTGCAAGAAGGAATGAAGGCAACAAACGCCACAAGCAGGGAAACACTCAACACATTTCGACGTTTCCATTTGAAAATCGGCAAGACCACCGTCACAAGTGCCACCAATCCCGCCAGGGACCAGAACGTGATCTTCAACGGCAATACGAGTGGCCAGAGCATCTACTTGCCTGCTGTCTTTCACCAAGGAATATTCGCGACTTACCCGTTATACACTATCCGCCCGATTCGTGCCCCGTCAGTCCTCCGGCATCTTAGCGTCCATCAGCGCTCATCAGCGGTTGAAGAACCTCCCCATCCATTCCAACGCCAAAGTCCTCGAAAATGGGACCAGGCGTCTCGTACTTGAATCCTCCCTCGGTGTCCTCCGTGGCCTCTGCGGTGCTCCGATCTGCTCCCAAACTCGTTGCCGAGCAATCTGTTCCGTTCGGTAGGGAAATAAGACAGTTGAGTGAAAGAGGGGGGCTCGCCTATGATTACTTGAACAGCGCCACTTCGGAATGGTACAAGGAGCCGAGACCTTTGCGGCAGACTCGTTTACCTCGCTGCCGCAGGCGAGGGTTGTCAAGCATCCCAAAGCGGCATGTGGGCAATGAACAGCCTCGCCTACGGCAGCGGGTTAAACGAGCGCCTCGCGGGCATGCAATCGAGGGACGATTCCGATGACAGACGCCGACGAATCCCAAGTGGATCGAAAAACGAGGCTCGACGCGGCCCTGGCCGAGTATCTTCGACGCGTTGATCTTCAGGGAACCGTCGATCGCAATCGATTCGTCGAGGAATTTCCCGACCTTGCGGAAGAACTCTCAAAGCTCTTGCACACCGTCGAGTGCGGCGAGCATGTGGACGACCCTCGCTGCACGGTCGAATATCAAGAACACTCGGAAATCGATACCACAGGGGCGGAGCCTGCGGGGCAAACGGCAACGTATCATCCCGACCAACCGCCTGCTGCCCCGGACCGAGGTGTCGCGGAATCGCAGGATGGCTTTCTGGGTCGCCGCTTTGGCGATTACGAAATCCTCCGGGAACTCGGACACGGCGGCATGGGGGTCGTCTACCTGGCGCGGCAGATCGGTCTCGACCGGCCTGTTGCGTTGAAGATGATTCGATCCGGTGTCCTGGCGTCGAAGAAAGACGTGAGGCGATTTCAGATCGAGGCGCGCGCCGCAGGCAAGCTGGCCCATCCCAACATCGTTCAAGTTCACCAGGTGGGCGAGTTGGACGGCCAGCACTTCTACGCAATGGAGTACGTCGAGGGAAGCGACCTTGCCGATTTGACCCGCTCCGGGCCGCTTTCTGTCGAACAGGCCGCCGTGTATGTCCGGGATATTGCCAACGGCGTCCATCACGCGCACCTGCACGGAATCATTCATCGCGATCTCAAGCCCGCCAATGTCGTGATCGGTCCCAACGGCCGCCCCAGGATCACCGACTTCGGGCTGGCGAAGGACGTTGGTCGCGAAAAAGGCTTGACGGATTCGGGCACGTCGCTTGGAACGCCCAGTTACATGTCGCCGGAACAGGCGGCCGCCCGACTCGAGGAGGTGGCGCCTGCCAGCGACATCTACTCGCTGGGCGCCATTCTCTACGAACTGCTCACCGGCCGACCGCCCTTCAAGGCGGATTCCCCACTCGATACCCTGCTCGACGTGATCCACAATGAGCCCACGGCCCCACGATCGCTGAGGCCGAGTCTGGATCCCCAGATTGAGGCGATTTGCCTGAAGTGTCTTAGCAAGGATCCGTCAAGGCGCTACGCAACCGCCAAGGGGCTGGCCGAAGACCTTGACCGCTACCTGGACGACGAACCCGTTCGCGCGCGACCGGTCGGCCGGATGATGAAGGCCTGGTATTGGCTGCGCGACGTGCCCGTGATCGCGGCCGTTGCGGGACGGCGCGTGACATCGCCCACCCGGGCTCACCAATTCACGCAATGGGCCACATTGGGCCTGTTGATCGTCCTGCTCGCGTGGGCTGCGATCGGCATCCTGAGCTATGGCGGCGAAAAGTCGTTTCCCTCCCGCGTCCGCATCGCCTCCGGCAGCCTTCAAGGCGAGTACCACGCCTTTGCCCAGGCCTTGGGTGAACGGCTGAAAGGAAACGTCTCGGTTCCCATCGAAGTGCTCGTCACCGACGGCGCCGTCGACAATCGGAAACGGCTTGTCAACGAAGACGCGGAGCTCGCTCTGCTGCAGGCAAGCGCCGTCTCCTCGAACGATCTGCTCGTCGTCGCGCCCCTCTACCCCGAGGCCGTCTATTTCGTGGTGCGGACCGAGAGTGACCTGGATCAGCTGGGGCATCTTGCCGGGAAGAAGATCGCAATCGGAGCTGCGGAATCGGGGATGCAATTGTCGGCGCGTCGGGTCTTCGATCGTCTGTCGATCAACGCGGAACTGGTCGACGGCGAGTTCTCCGAGTTTGCAGAGCATCCCCAGTGGGATGCGGCGGTCGTCACCTCCGGGCCGCACAATGAGAAGCTGCGATCGCTTCTTCGCGACAAGCGGTTCCGCCTCCTTTCGTTGACCGACGACGAGATCGACGAGCTTGTGGATCCGGTGTTTCGGCCCACAACCATCCACGCCGGGGATCTGACGGCCGGCAGCCCAGACACCTCAGAGGTCCCGGCAAAGGACGTTCGCACCGTGGCAACGACGACGTTCCTGGTCGTGGGGGACAACGCGTCGAGCGAATTCGTCCGCACGGTACTCGAGACCTTGTACTCCGATGGCGAACTCGAGGCGCAGTTCGGACTCGTCTCCCGAAAGCGGGCGGCCCAATGGCCGGCGTTGCCATTGCACCCGGCCGCCCACGAGTTCTTCCAGAACACTGGTGGGACGGAGTAGAGAAGAGGGCCCCGTATTCCGAAGCAGAGTACGGCTTCCTCTTCTCTAACGCCAGTTGCGTTCTTGGGAGGGAATTTCTTGAACTTTCCGAACTTTCCCAACTTTCCGCTATTTTATTTTGACCCTTTTGGCTCATTAGCGGGGTATTCTAGCGAGGATTGGGCGAGGAGCTATTTTCCACCGGGGGGGGGGGGGGGGGGGGGATGATGGCGATGGGTTGTCAAAGAGCGCGGCGGGGGTTATGACATGTACATTAGTATACATATTATTCGTGGCGGTGTGAAGGGGAAAATTGGCCATTGGCCGGGAGTTGCTTCGTTGTTCGGCACTGCTTGGCAAGCAAGCAGTGGCACACGGCGGTTGGACTGTTACGGTCGAGGAGGGCCGCCCGCCCATTTTGGGGCGTTGTGGCTGCGGAGGAATGGTCGCTCGGATACAATTCGTGGCAGAACCATCGGCAACGGTCGTTTTGTTGTGGCTGCGGAGGAATGGTCGCTCGGATACAATGTGTCGTCTCGGCTGCCCCAGAAGGACACGTTGTGGCTGCGGAGGAATGGTCGCTCGGATACAATCGAATCGATTCCAGATAATCGGAATGGCGCGTTGTGGCTGCGGAGGAATGGTCGCTCGGATACAATTTGTCTGGGTTGATGACATGAAGACATGGGTTGTGGCTGCGGAGGAATGGTCGCTCGGATACAATGGAGCAGATGTCGCTCCTGAGCGTTGCCCAGTTGTGGCTGCGGAGGAATGGTCGCTCGGATACAATTCTTGAAGGAACTGGCCTTGTCGCCCCGTTGGGTTGTGGCTGCGGAGGAATGGTCGCTCGGATACAATTCGTACACCCATCCGAGCACGTGCACGGCTGTTGTGGCTGCGGAGGAATGGTCGCTCGGATACAATTTTCCCGGGCGTCGGGGCCCGAGCCGCACAGTTGTGGCTGCGGAGGAATGGTCGCTCGGATACAATCTTGAACCCCATGTCACCGATGACAACGCCGTTGTGGCTGCGGAGGAATGGTCGCTCGGATACAATTCGCCGCCGCGGAAGGAGAGACTCCGTGAGGTTGTGGCTGCGGAGGAATGGTCGCTCGGATACAATCGGCGTGGTTCCGTCAACAACTTTGGCGGTGTTGTGGCTGCGGAGGAATGGTCGCTCGGATACAATACCCACCCCGTAAGTCATTGCCAAGACACTGTTTGCGACCCAACTGCTGCTAAAAAAACTGCAGTTGGGTCGGGGCTTTCTCTGTGTTTTCGCGGCGTTTCCCAAGAAACACCTCCATTTTGGCGAATTGCCGATCGGTGACGGCGAGCAATCGAACCTCCCCTTGCGGCGGTAGCTCGTTCTCCAATCGCCGGCGGAACACCTCGGTGCGCCGCTCGCTGTCGCAGTAGCGGGAATAGACCGAGAACTGCATTTTCATGAAGCCCTCGGTCAGCAGCTTCTGGCGAAATTTGGCATACCGCTTCCGCTCCTGCTTGGTCTTGGTGGGCAGGTCAAACATTGCGATGAGCCACATGGCCTGATACCTCGAAACATCTTCGCGTTGCATGGAAATCGCTCAATGTGCTGGGGGGCGCGTTAGCCACCGCTGTTATGCACGCGTCCAAGCGGGTCAACGATTACCTTGCGTGGAAATCGCTTCGAAAAATCGGTATTGCTCCGTATGCGTTGATATAGATCCCTTCGCTCTTTCAGAGAGTTGTTGTCACCTTCCGCAAGATGAACGGCACGAAAGCGATAGTCGCCATCGCTCAGGTTCATCATTCGATATATGCGTCGAACCTTGTCGTCATCCGCCATCTCCACCAGGTCGCCCCTCATCAGAGTGAACTTCAGACGCAGACCGGGATCGTAGACCCGGTTCACGACTTCGGTGTTGTCCTGGGTGAGTCGACGAACCGCGTCGAATCGACTGACGACCTTGCCGAAACTCAACAGCGATCGCCCTTCCCCGTCGTGCTTCTCGTGCCCGGCGTCGTCCACCTCCACGAGAATGGGGACATGGTGATTACCACCGGGTTCATATCGGCCCCCCGGGTTGCCGTTGCGGACGTGGATGGTTTTCGACGCCGATCGGTAGGTTTTTACTCGGCGAATAATGTGCGGCGATTGGCCGTTTCGTCCTGGATATTCGGGTAAATTCGCGGTGTCCTTGAAGACCTCGGGGGATGCCGGCTTTC
The DNA here is from genome assembly GCA_963674575.2 of Thermoguttaceae bacterium. GTDB lineage: Bacteria > Planctomycetota > Planctomycetia > Pirellulales > Thermoguttaceae > JAAYAY01. The sequence continues at coordinate 397,693 of CAXXQT010000002.1, read as the reverse complement.
CCGGTTGATCAAGAGAGCGGAGTTTCTCCAGCACGCACCGTCTAACAAGAGGACTCACCAACACATTGCCCTCGATCGCCTTGCGGCTAAGATCACACAGTGCCACGCGTTGTGTCGGACGATTTGGGTCTTCGGCTCCGCGACGCCCCGGTGCACCGTACATCGTGTCTTTGTGCAGTTGCCCGCGAAGCCGATGCTCGGGGCGGTGACTGACGACGATGCTCAGGATTTCTCGCTCGGCTTCTTCGCGGAATGCCGCCCAGGGCAAATCGAACGGTTTCGCTCGTCGGCGGTGGCGAGCGGCGAACGGATTGTCCAGTCCAAGACTCTCGCCCTCTTGCACAAAACGAGCCAGCGCCGCGACGGCGCCAGGAGTGGTCAACGCCACGACCAAGGCATCCACCGCGTGATGCCGCAGGTCGGCGCGGTTCTTCTCCGCACTCTCACTCCCCAGAATCTCATTGAGACGCCACAAGGCACGTAGATGAGCGGTAACTCGACCGTTGGAGGCGGACACGCGACGCCGCCCCGCCGAATCGACCTGCCCTCCATAAACCTCTCCGAGGTACTCTGCCGCCAGCGCGGCCGAGTATTGCGAATCGACCAATTGCTGAGCCGACATCTGCGCCGGGAGTTCCTTCCGCTGGAAAAGTTCGAGCTTGCGAGCGCTCAGGGGGCCCTTGAATGCCTTCACGCGGCGAAGTATGTGGGCGTACTGATCGGTTTCGTGATAGGCTTCCCACGGTGTTTGCCCTTTCTTTCGCTCCCGATTTTCCTTGTGCTCGCAAAGGGTCTTGTTCGCCAGCGAGTTGTCGGGGAATCTACTTGCCGGAACAATGTGTTCAACATCGAATTGGGGGTTGGGCCCGTAGAGATCGCCGGGCGAGATCTCTTGACCGGTATAGGGACACATGCCCTGGCATTCCTCGTAGAGTTTCCACTTGTCCACATCGCTACGTCGAGGAGGGGCGGTCCTGAAGAATCGTTCAGTTTCCGGCTGTGTTTGCAGCTCGTGCTCGATTTGCTTGTTGCGATCCGTGTTCTTCTTGATGGTTCTGTGCCGCGCTTCGCGCACTTTCCTCGAACGCTTAAGGTCGCGCATCAACTCGATGCGAATTTCGTCCGGGCGACCCAGGGCGGGATCTCGGAGAATGTGGTTCACGACCTTTCGCAGTTCGGTGAGGCAGCGGATAACCACGGGGTTTCGAACGTGGCGGCCACAGCGAGTTGCGCCAAGGGGCGGCAGGAGCGGTGTTTCCGGATTTCGTGAGTGACGGCCTCCCCTTTCTGTGGCGACTTGCGCACGAGGGCGACGGGAATGCCCGCAGACCTCCTCAATAGCAGAGGGCAGCGTGCGCCCGGCCTTGAGCAAGGGCAATAGCTCCTGGAGAGCCACGCGAGAGTAGCTGGCGTAGTCGCCCTCGATACGGGCTCGAGCAGCAGCCGTTGCCTGCTGCAAGGAAAGGCCGAATTCCTTTGCCAGACGCCGAGCTAGCGCCTCAGGATTTGTGAACTGAGTGATTTCGTCGACCAATCGAGCCTGTTGCTCATCGCGCAGTCCATCCCAGACATCTCCCAATGCCCCGCGAAGTTCGCACGCCGTGCGATTCCCGATGATCTCTTTGCCCGATTCGCCGATTCCGTGTATCGCGTGGCCGCTGTTGCGTTTGAATCCGAGTTCCTTAAGGACGCCCGCCGAGGTGAGTTTGTGTTTCCCTTGCAGGGCCTTGTAGAGTGTTTCTCGCTCCTCGGGCGCAAGGGGCTGGCGATAACCATTGGGAAGCACCAGAGAGAGGTTGTTCACTTGCTGGCAGATGCGGAAACATTGAAACGCCAAACACGCTTTGGGCGCTCGTCGGCGATTCCCGTACAATTCGCAGCTCCCCAAGAATCTCCGCTGCGATTTGAGTGGATTCTGAAAGAAAATCGCCCGCCGGATGGCCTTGGCGTGCTGGGCGAGTTGGGGGTGAAATGGACGCTGCGCGTCAATGATCTTATCGAATTCTCTCTCGTAGTGCTGACGTGAAGTGTAGCGACCGCGGATGCGGCAACCGTTTCGCTGGGGATCGAGCGTGGCGAAATACTGCCCGTACGTTTCGCAACCGGCGGCTTGGAGTTCCGATTCGAGCGTACCGATCCCTTCGTAAACAGTGGATTTGTCGTCTTCGTCACGATCTGTCTTGCGATTGGACTTGAAGCCGCGCCGTTGCGCAAGGTGATAGAGCGCACGCCCAAGTTCTTCCGCGGTGACTTGCCTTCGGGTGGCGGCGTCTCGCAACAAGTAGGGCAAGAGCTGCTGTTTGCGGTGATCCCCCTTCACCATCCACTTGCGACGGAGTCGGCCGTCTACCTGGCGGATTATCTTATGGCGTTGATCCTCGCTTGTTGCCGAAGCCGCCGGCAGCAACCCGGCCGCTTGCAACGCCTGAAACGCTTGCTTCTTGCGCTGCTTGCGGCGGTTGAGTTGTCGGCGCATGTGCCGCTGCGGTCGGCGGCGATCAGCGTTCTTGGTCTTGTGCGTTCCTGCCGCAAAGTCCTTGGCGTTAGTGGCAGCCGTATCGAAGTGACGAACGCCTGTGGCAAGGATCTTCACCGGCTTCTGGCCGTCGTACTCAATGAGCGCCCAGCCCACCGACGTTACGCCCAAATCAAGCCCCAGTATGGTTCGGCGTCCCAAGTTTACAGCCACAATTACGCCCTCCACAACAAACCTTCGTTACCCCTTGAACGAAATGCGCCTTTGATTAGAATAATTGCATTGTATCCGAGCGACCAGTCCTCCCGAACGGTCACAAAAAAGTCTTGTGGTTCTTTTGGGAACTGCTCGCGCGCGGCTCTGGGCTTGCCCCAACGAGCGGACGCTCTCACTCCCTGCGAGCATGGGCGTCCTTTTTTGTGCGCTGACTCCGAAGAAACAGCAGATTCACCGGTGTGCTGCAGGCGTTAGAATCCCCGGGTGCCACCGAGTTTTTTTCCGCAGTGGAGCCCCCATCCAAGAAATTCCATTAGGAAAAACCTCGGCGTTGCCTTGCAACAAGAGGATCCCGCACCACCGATCACTTGCTGACGTCCATGATGCGAGCCCCATACGGCAGTCCGATCGAATCGACGGTAAACTCATCCGGCGATATCTCGACATTCGGTTCATAGGACGTGAATTCATAGCGCCACCCATTGCGCCGCTCGTCGACTTTCTCCGGCCACGCCTGTTGCTCGTAGCGCTCCACATACCACAAGCCGCTGTCGGTTCGCGCCCACTTCTTGTGAACTCGCAACTTCATCTTCCCGTCGGCTCCGACGTTTTCGAAACGCACGATGTGGTATTCCTGTTGTGGATCGACAAAGAAATCCATCCGCTGTCCCTTCCCCTCAAACGTGAGACGGATCACCAACAGGTCCTCCTCCCGATGGAGTGCCTTCGTCACCTCCGGCGGGTACTTGCTGATCCTATCGACAAAGGCCCACGCTCGAGCCAGGTAGTGAGGAGCAGGACCGAATAGACTCCGATGCCCGCCCTCGTCGACCCGTTGATGGATCCAGCCTTTCGCGCCGTGTGGGTGAATTTTCGGTGAAAAGACGCTTTGCATGATCACTTTGCCGTCGTCAACGAAGATCTCGGCATCGTGCTGTTCGTCGGACGAAGTGAACTCGAGCAACAGGAAGTCCTTGCCGTCGGCAAACGCCATACGGAACGCCCCGCGCCCGACGACAGTCTCCTTTGGCTTTCCATCAACGATTTTGGTCACTCGATGCTCAAACGTGCCGGCGCCCTTGGCCCGCGGGATCGACTCCGCCGCTGCCCGGGTTGCCTGTGATGCGAGGAGAATGACCTGATCAAGGTCATCCTCACGCGTAAGCGGCTTATCCTCTCGAACAATATGAGTCGTGGGTTCCGCGTCTCGCTCGCTAGAGAAGATCGTGGTTGTGGGAAACTCAACCGGCGTCTGAGCCGCTGCACAGCGTGGCAGCAACGCGCACAGGCAACTCAGGGCAACGGCAAATCGTAAGCACCGCAGGTGAGTCCGAGCATCTCGATCACGATGCGATTGTCCTGTTGTCACAGCTCCATCTCCTTTGGCTCGGAAGACATGCGGCAATTGCTAGACGCAGGCACGCACTAGAGTATTCCATGGAATTGACCATCGCACGCCTGAATATCCAGGCTCTCCCCTCGGCGGTCAATGCCTCTGCCGAGGGAACACGGCGTGTGGGAGTCGATACGCCGATAGAAGATGCCCCACAGCAACCGCCTACCGTCAGCTCGGCAACAAGACTCTAGCACACCTGTCAACTGCCCCGTGTCACGCGTGGACGCCCCAGCCCCTTGCAGCTTGCCCTTCCCCACAGATCGACGGCGGAATTCACGTTTAATTGACGGCCATTTATGGTCGTTGCCCGCCGTAGGCGGCATTAGGCCCGTCGTTTACGGCGGGTCGTCTGGCCTGAACTCGCGTCCTCCCTTCCGTCCCCACCGCCGCCTTCGGCGGCGGTGGGGACGGAAGGAAAAGGGGTGTAACACCTAACGACCCCGTGCTAAAGCACGGGCCTAGGACCGCCTTCGGCGGAAAAGGACCGTAAACGGTCCTGGTGTCGCTGCTTTGGCATCGTTCGGATTTGTGGGTAAAGGCACGCCCTCGCCCCGGTGATGCGCAATCGCGTTCCCCTTCACCCCTCATCCGTGAAATCCGTGGCTTTTCTCCTCCACAGCCCTCAATCCGCCGGCACACACCGGTTCGCCGCCCAGGCGCGAAGGCCTTGGATAGATTCCTTCATCACTACCGACAGGGGCCGCGTCTTCTCGATCGCGTCCAGAATGTGCTCCGTGGCAAACTCCTTGTCGTCGGAATAGGCCGAATACATGCCCGAGAGAATCGCCTGCTCGATCTCCGCGCCCGTAAAACCTTCCGCCGCCTGGGCCAGTTGATCGACGTCGAATTGTTCCTTGTCGCGCCCGCGGCGGCGGAGGTGGATCGTAAAGATTGTTTTGCGGTGACGCTCCTTGGGAAGGTCGATGAAGAAGATCTCGTCGAACCGCCCTTTGCGCATCAGCTCGGGCGGAAGGTCCGAAATGTTGTTGGCCGTGGCAATCATGAAGATCGGATGCCGGTGATCCTGCATCCACGAAAGCAGCGTTCCGAACATCCGCTGCGACAGACCCCCGTCGGCCGAATTGGACCCCGCCGAGGCAAAGGCCTTCTCGATCTCGTCGATCCACAGAACAACCGGCGCCAGCGACTCCGCCTGGGCCAGGGCCTCGCGAAGCCGGGCTTCGCTCTCGCCGATGAACTTCTGGTAGAGCACCCCCGGGTCCATCCGCAAAAGGGGCATCCTCCAGGCGCTGGCCACCACCTTGGCGCAGAGGCTCTTACCGCAGCCCTGAACGCCGAGCAGAAGAATTCCCCGGGGCGGATCGAGGCCGAACTTCTTGGCGGCCGCATTGAACCCGCCCCGCCGCTGATTGAGCCACTTCTTCAGATTCGTCAGCCCGCCAATGTCTTCCGGGGCCACGTCGGCCACCATCGTTTCCAGGCAACCCGTGGTGCTCAGCCGGTTCCGCTTGGCGTCCATGACCCGGTTCAGATCGGCGGCGTCGAGGACGTTGTCGTCATGCACCGCGGCCGCCACCAGGCGCCTTGCCTCGGAGGCCGTCAGCCCGCGGAGCATCTGCACGAGTTGATCCATCTGACGGTTGGTCAGTTTCACGGCGATTTCCGTCATGCCCCGATCGGCCGCTTCGCTGAGCGCCCTCTGCACGACTTCCTTCATTTCGGTCTCATCGGGCCAGCCCACGTCGTAGGGCACGGTCAGCCGTCGCGAGTCGGGGGGCAGCCCGCCCGAATCGGCCAGGATCAGCGTCCACAGCCGGGAATCCTCCGAGAAGTAGAGATCCCGCAGGAAACGTGCGACCTGGGCGTCGGCGCAGAGGGGCGCGATGTCCTTGAACAGGTAGATGATCGGGTACGAAGAGTCTCGCAGGTAGCGGAGGGCGGGCAGGATCGCCCCAGGCTTGACCAGTTCGCTCCTGGCGGCCGGCGGGGCCGTCACCAAGCCCTCGGTAACCGACCACTCGGCCAGGGGCCGGCTCATCCTGGCCGCCACCTCCCGGACCACGCGCACCGCCCGGGGCTCGTCGGGGGTGTCGATGGAGATGATCGGGTTCTTCGCCCGAATCAGCAATTCAAGCTCTTCAAGTTTCATGAAACTTCGCGTTACTGCTGGAACGACTCGCGGGCGAACTCAAGATCCCCGTAGATATCCAGAATCTTGCCGAGCCCGACCATCTGGATCACCTCGGCCGCCGGGCCCTGAATGCTGGCCAGTTTCACTGCCCCGCCCTTGCGGCGCAGCCTGGTCTGCAAGGTCACCAACCGGCCGATGCCCATGCTCGTAAGGTTGTCGAGGAAACGGCAGTCGATGATGATCTTCGACTTCCCCTCGTCGAGGTGCTTTTGGATCTCCCGATCAAACTTCTCGGTCGTGACCGAGTCGAGACTGCCCCGGAGCAGAACGGCCAGAATATCGTCGTCCACCATCCGGGCATCAAAGAAAGGTTCTTCCGCCATAGCAGGCTCTCCCTTGGGTTCGACGGGCATTATGGCGGAAACGAGGGGATGGGGAAAGAGGACACCAACCGGGCGTCCGCGCACCATTCGCGACAACCTCACCCACACGTCACCTGCAGATCACCCCATCCTTCTTTAAGAACCGCAGCCCCCCGTAAGGTATAACTACTTTCAGCAGAACCGGTGGTTCGTGACAGACTCACACGTTAGAGTATTGAGGAAATACGTCAAATGGACACAATTTCGAGCTTGCCGAGAGGGCGTTAAATGGCGTCAGGCTCTATTGACCCCTATCACGAGTGGCTGGGGATTCCGGCGACCGAACAACCGCCCCACCTGTATCGCCTCCTGGGGCTTGCGCTCTTCGAGGACGACCCGAACGTCATTCAGCACGCGGCCGACCGCCAAATGGCCCACGTGCGACAGTTTCAGCGAAAACAGCCCGTTGAGGCCGGCGAAGTCCTGAACCAGTTGGCCAGCGCGCGACTCACGCTGCTGTCGCCTCAAAAGGCATCCTACGATCAGCAATTGCGGGCTTCGCTGGCGACCAGCCCCGAACGAGTCGAGATCGAGGGCCGTGTCTGGTACTACCAACTGAACGGTGGCGTAATCGGTCCGAATTCGGCCGACGAGATGCACGAACGTGTGAAGGGCGGCTGCATCCGTCGAGGTACCTTGGTCAGAAAAGGCCCAGCGGGGCAATGGTGCGCTGCCGAATGCGTCAAAGGGCTCTTCGACCTGCCAATTGCCGCTCCGCCTCCACCGATCCCCGCTCCCGCTCACACAGTCTCCCCTCCGCCGGCATGTACCAAGGCAGTGAACTCGTCAACTGAAGTTCTCGGCACGATCCAGCCAACTCTTTCAACAGCTATGCGGCAGAAAAGCGGGCGGTCCGCGACTCGTCTGATCGCGCTCAGTATTGCACTGATTGCCTTCCTCTGCATGATGTTCGTTTCCTGGATCGTTCTGTCGCTAAGCCGCAACAGTCAAACGCGTCCGAGTGTGACAGAAAATCTCCCAAGCCATTCGGGGCCTTCCAAGACAATATCATCATCACCTGAACTGGAAATCTATGCCGATTCACGCAACGAAGAGGAGAATGACTATCCGGAGGAAATGACCCCGGAGGAGACCATTGTTGGGCCGACCATACGAACAGCAAGAGCTGAATCGATCGAGGACCTGATACCCGGCGAACTTCCAGAGACTTTGGTATACGATGGCCCCCCCGATGGACCGCAAAGTACCATGGCTTTCGACGAAATCGCCCCTCATGGAACACCTCGTGCCTCCACACCAACCAAGCAGGAAGACTGGGGCAGGGAGTGGACGGACTCCACGGGAACGTTCAAGGTGCTAGCCAAGCTGGTGACCCTGGGAGAAGAGAATGAGGTGCTTCTTGAAAAGAGGGACGGCGAGACAATTACGATTCCAATGTTCAAACTCAGCAGTCCTGACCAACGCTATGTGAAGAGGATCGTAGGGGACCAGAAACTACGAGAGATTCTCCGTGCCGCTGACGAGGCAATGGAGGACGTTGCACGGGAGAATACGACAACCAGACGGCAAGAGGTCTGGAATGAACGTGTTACTGACTTGTGCAAGCGGTTTCGTAATGAACGGATGACATTCAACTTCCGAATACGTGACGTGCAGAAGGCAGGTAACCGCTATCTCTTGTTCGTGGACATTCTCTCACCCGACACCACCGATAGGGTCCCTTCGAGTCGTGTCAGGCTCCGTGCAATCGATCGATTTCCGGTGGATATTTCAAAGGACGAGGCACTTAAGATCGGCGAGAATTCAGAACTCGTTGTCAACGGGATTGCCACGCCAGATTTGGCCTATGTCACAAGCGCCGTCAACGGCGCGGACAAGTGGGTTGCGTACTTGGACCTACCCGATGCGGAGGAACATCTGTTCTTGTTTTTGTCGCGTGCAACGTGGCGGATCGAGCCTCTACCTGAGCCCCACCGTCCGGACGAGAAAAAAGCCAGTCGCACACAATGGTATTGCGCAACCTACGGCGGAACGATATTCCACCGTGCCGAAAACAGGTGGCAAGAGGTGGGTAAGAACAGCGAGATGAATGATCTTATCGAAACAGCCCGAACCGACGAGTACATTGAACTTTCGGGATTCAACTTCGGCAAAGGCCGAATCTACCCAAATCGGCTCGAGATGTTCAAGGACGGGGAGTGGCAATGGGTCGCAAACGGCAGTTGGCAGTAGGCGCGTGCAGGCTCGCTTCGCTGTGGCAAATGCAGTGGATTGTCGCATCACCGGGAAGGCCAACCGCACTGTAACCCAGCCAGAATCAAGGAAAATCGCCCTCATCAACGTCGAAGAACCGTAGCCAGTCCTCCACCTCGTCGGGCGATTGGGGCGGGGCCGGTTTGGATTCCGGGTTCGGCCGCGACGGTTGCCGCTCTTCCCGGCGGCGCCGGCGGAGGGTCTCGTGCCAGGCCTCGCTCTCCACCGCCTGGGCGCCACGCTTCCGGGCGGCGACCTGGAGCCGCCGGTCGCCGGACACCACCACGAGCTGACGCGGAGCCGAGTCGGCGAAGATCAACTCCTCGATCAGTTCGTCGGCACTCGGATGATCGAACGCGAAGAGGACCCGAATGCCATCGACCTTCGAGTCGCCGGGCAGGTCCGCCGGAGCGTCTTTGGCGTCGAAAACGACGGTAGCCCCCCGCTTCTCCCGCTCCGTGAGCGATGCCGCCAGAAACCCGACCAGACCGTCGCGGGCGCGCCGCAAGGTGCCCGGCCCGATATTGGTGGCCAGGATCCCCGCCGCGTGAGCCAGGTTGTAGCCGTCGATGAGGATGCGCACGAGAGGCTGGAGGCTGTAGACTGGAGGCTAGAGGGGTGAAGTAGGAGCGGTGCAGAAAGCACAAAACCCTTGCCTTCCGGGGTGGAGGGCAAGGGTTTCATGGGTGGAAGATTGAGAAAGTGGCGGGGACAGGATTCGAACCTGCGACCTCGAGGTTATGAGCCTCGCGAGCTACCGGGCTGCTCCACCCCGCGACATGGCCGTGGATGCCCTGCGTGGAGCAGGTCACCGACGGAAGTCCTTTAGTTTAGCATGTTTTCGGTTCGCGTCGAGGGCCACCCCTGAGAATTTTTGCGTCGTCCAGAACTCGCCACTCCGGAATGTTCCCTATAAACCTTCAGTTCGAGGTGTGGTTCCGTCGCAAAGTCTTTGACTGCAATGACTTTTTTCTTGTGGGGAATCCACGCTCCTGGTAGATTGAATCGGGAAGGATATAATTCTGGTTGGCTCCCGAGTGTTCCCTTTTTTCTCTTTTCTTTCTCGCTCGCGGAGCGGCGTCGGGTCATCCCCAGTACACGGATCGGGACGTGAATCGCCAACTCAGGAATCTGGCACCGCGAGGACAGAGGAGACCGCACCGTGGCCGCTCCTGAAACGCCCAACACAGCCCCAGAATCGGCATCCAGCGGTGCCCACGGTGCGTCGTTGCAACCGAGCCAGGGAGCCCAGACGCACGCCAATCCCGCTTCCCAGCAGCCCATTATCACGCCGATTCGCCCCCAAGCCGCGGCCCAGCGTCCCACGGCCGTTCCGCAGGCGCCGCACGAGGACCCGGAAGAGTCGTCGGCCGAGGAATCGGGCGAAGACCTGACGGAAGTCGCCCTCAGGAACGCGCCTCCGTGGCTCATCAGCGCCTTGTTTCACACGCTCCTGATGATCGTGCTGGCCCTGGCCCTGCTGCCGACCATGCTGAACAACCAGGTCGACCTCGACGCCACCTTTGCCGATTCGGACCAGCTCGGCGAGCAACTCGAATTCGATTCACCGCTGGCCGGCAACGATGACGAAAGAGTCGATCAGCCGGTCATGTCGGTTGACAACCTTCCAGAGGTCTTCGACCCCAGCCTTGCCCCACCGCTTTTCGACCCGACCGACGTATTGAACGGTCCCTCGTCGACCAGCGACGTGCAGGCAGCCAACATCGGCACCCTGCTCATGGGTCGCGACGCGGGCACGCGAAAGGCCTTACTCAAGGAATTTGGCGGGAGCGCGACGACCGAGGCGGCCGTCCAGGAAGGGCTCAAATGGCTGGCGAAGAACCAGCAGAAAGACGGCTCCTGGAGCCTGGTGGGCCCCTATCCCGACGGCGCCAACGCCGAGAACCGAAACGCTGCCACCGCCATGGCCCTGCTCGCCTTTCAGGGCAACGGCAGCACCACGTCCTACGGCGAGTATCAACAGGTCGTCAAACGGGGCTGGTACTACCTGCTCAAGCAACAGAACGAGGACGGCAGCTTCTATCTCGAAGGCAAGTGGGGCCACCGGTTCTACACCCACGGGCAGGCGACGATCGCTCTCTGCGAACTCTACGGGATGACCCGAGATCCGGCCCTGAAGGCCGAATACAAGGAGCCGGCCGAGAAGGCGATTGACTACTGCGTGAAGTCCCAGTCGTCCATGGGGGGCTGGAAATACAGTTACAAGGGATCGAGCGACGTTTCCGTGACCGGCTGGATCCTCATGGGCCTGCAGAGTGCCCGTATGGCCGGACTGGACGTGCCGGAGGAGACTCTTGCCGGAATCACGAAATTCCTCGATCGGGTGGCCCAGAAGGGCGGCAGCCGCTACCCCTACGAACCAGGCCACGAAGCCACCCGGGTAATGACAGCCGAGGGCCTCCTTTGCCGGCAATACCTGGGCTGGAAACGCAACAACCCCAGCCTGCTGGAAGGCGTCAACTGGCTCCTCGAACCGGAAAACGAACTGAGCTTCACAAAAGACCGCGACGTTTACTACGGATACTACGCCAGCCAGGTGATGCACCATATGGAAGGCGAGGCCTGGCAGAAGTGGAACCGCATCATGTGCGTGGAGGTTCCCAGGGCCCAGGTCCAGCGGGGTCCGGAGCGGGGTAGTTGGGATCCCAACAAACCGACCGAGGACGAATGGGCTGCCTACGGAGGCAGGCTCTACGTGACTTGCCTCTCCGTCTACATGCTCGAGATCTACTACCGGCACATGCCGCTCTACTCGAACTCGTTCATGTATCTTCGGTAGGGTGGCTTGACACCCAAAAACGCTCTGGTATCGTGTCATGAGAGACGCGATTGGGGGGGAGCCGCGCCGGAGCAAGGGGGAGGGGGGAACGTGGTCGTTTCCAGGTCCACAAAAATCGGCACACCAGGTCCGCGCAGCCGGCCTCAACCTCCACTGCCCCCGCTACCGCCGAGCCCAAGCATCGCCCCTTCCGACTCGGTGATCGTAAAACCTCTGACGAACAAGTTTTGCGACACCACTGCGGCGATCGCTCTCAGAAGTCTCCCGTGCTGGCTGATCAGCGCGGTGGTTCACACGCTTGTGATGATCGCCTTGGCAGCGGTCCTGGTCCCACCCCTGCTGAACGGCCCGTTTCAGATTGAAGCCACCTTTGACGATGCCTCTGGCGACGAGGAACTGATTTGCCAAACCTTGACCGTGAGCACGCAAAATGCCGTTGCCGAGCCCCTAAGCACGCAGGAAGAACTGCAGCAGATTTTGGCCCCCCTTGCCAAGCCGGCCAAGCTCGAAGTGGAGCCGCCGAAGGGCAACCTGTCCGGCGATCCCGTGCTGGGAATGATTGGGACTGCCTATCGCGGTCGCGAATCCGGTACGAAGGAGACGATGATCGAACGTTTGGGCGGGACGCCGGAGACCCAGGAGGCGGTGGCCCTCGGCCTGAAATGGCTCGCCAGAAACCAACAAGACGACGGCTCCTGGAACCTCAAGGGCCCCTACGCAAACGGGAGCAGACGCGAGAACCACGAAGTTGCCACGGCCATGGCGTTGCTGGCCTTTCAGGGCGACGGCAACACGACCGAAGTGGGCCCCTACCAGGACGAAGTCCGGAAGGGCTGGTATTTTCTCCTTCGGCAGCAAGACGCTGACGGCTGCTTCTATCGCACGGGGTACCGAACTCATCGCTACTACACGCAGGGCCTCGCCACGATTGCCGTCTGTGAACTGTACGGAATGACCCGTTCGCCGGCCCTTCGACGCAGCTATCGGGAGCCGGCCGTCAAGGCGATCGACTATTGCGTGAAGGGCCAGGGCATGACCGGCGGTTGGCGTTACGCCTCACGAGCGGACAGCGACCTGTCCGTGACCGGCTGGGTCTTGATGGCCCTGCAGAGCGCCCGAATGGCAGGTCTCCACGTTCCCCGGAAGACCCTCTATCGTGCCTCCGAGTTCCTCGACTCGGTCGGCAAGCAGGTACCCGGGCAGTACTCCTATCAGCCCCGCAAGTCCCCAACTCGGACCATGACTGCCGAAGGACTGCTCTCGCGTCAATATCTGGGCTGGAAGCGAGATCATCCGGACATGGTGGCAGGCGTCAACTGGCTTCTTCTGCCGGAGAACAAACTGGACTACACGAAAAATCGCGACGTCTACTACTGGTACTACGCGACCCAGGTGATGCACCACATGGAGGGAGAGCCCTGGAAGAAGTGGAACCATGCGGTTTGCGAAAAGGTACCCGCTGCCCAGGTTCGCGAGGGCGACGAGGCAGGCAGTTGGGATCCGCGCCAGCCGAGTCGGGACAGGCGGGCAGACGAGGGGGGCCGGCTCTATGTCACATGCCTTTCCCTCTACATTCTCGAAGTCTACTACCGCCACCTGCCGCTCTACTCGGACCCGTTTGTTTACCTGCCGTGAGGGCGATTTCAACGTCCCAAGGGCGGAGCGGCCGCCGTCCATTCCGCGAAGGCAGCAGACGCAGCGTCGCAATCCGATTCTCGTGGCAAAAACACGCCGCGAAGCCTCGCTCGGAGAATGACGCCTTTTTCCAGCGACCCCGAGAAGAGCTCATGGCGAAGGGCAGCCCGCCCCGTGTCAGCGCAAGAGGCAACTTCGCACTCGGCGGGATCGCTCGGGTGCGTCATCTCTGCGTAGCTCCAGGTTTCCCCCGGGAGCCTCACAAGGGCGCAGGATGCTTCGACGCTCAGAGGCCCCCCCGAAGCGAGGGCAAGGGTTTTCCAGACGGGGGAGGCTGTGGCCGCGAGCCCCTCGGGAACGAGGATTTTCGAGGCAGGCACCTGGGAGAGCAAATGGAGCCTGGAGCAGGCGGACAGCAGCTGGGTTCCCACCGAAATCACAGCATCAAGACACGGGTGGCCAGAGCCGGTTTGACCGGCGCGCCAGATGACCTGGGTTTCAACGGGGAAACTGTCATTTTGCGAGAGAGTCGCGTGAATCGAGTCCTCGCAGCAAACGAAGTGTTGTGGCGGGGTCTGAAAATCGTCCTCGTTAGGAAGACAAGGACCGAACAAACGGAGATCCCCATCCGTACAAAGCGTCGGAATATGTACACCAACCCCCATATCAGGCTTGGCCTGATCGAAGGTAAAGGCAATGGACGGGTCGCTCCACTGAGCGGCGTTTCCAACCAGTTTCCAAGCGGTCATATCAAAGAACCAAGGAAGGATTGCGGCACGAAGGGAAATAGGGAAACAAAGAATAAAAAACCCCGCCGTTCGCAATCAAGGCGAGACGGCGGGGCCGGAACAGAGAAGAGGCCGATGGCTCGTAACAAAGCGTTCCGTATAAAAACAGTGGATGAATCCGAGTTAAGGATGATTGGGCTGGACCGCCATTCCGTGACTATCCTGGGCCCCCTTCTCATCTGAAACTGATCATAACAACTCCTGCGCTCTTGTCCATAGTTTCTTGCTAAAAATTTGTGAGACTGGACACTTTTTTTCAAGAGGGGGCTCTGCTAGGGGGAGCTTGGCAATCAGGTAATCTTTGACTCCCCACCGATCGGAAACGCGAGGTTGGGCCGGTCGTGGGACTCGGACCTTGGGTGTGATTCGCTATAATCGAGGTCTGAAGTCTGGCAAGTGCCGGGGATTTCCTCGGCTCCAGACGGTGGAGGCATGCCGATTTGAGCATGTTTCAGCCCCCCCCCGACACCGATTGCAACTCCCCAAGGCGTTTTCATGTCTGAGTTTCTGGCGATTGCGGAAGAGGCGGCTCGAAAGGGCGGGGCCGTGCTGGCAGAGATGCTGGGACGTGCCAAGGTTCGCGAGAAAGGTCCGGCCGACCTGGTCACCGAGGCCGATGTGGCCAGCCAGGAGGCTGTCCGAAACCTCGTACTCGGGGCCTTTCCCGAGCACGGTTTCATCGGCGAGGAGGGGGCGTCGGTGGATGACAATCCACCGGAGGAGACCGAATATCGATGGATTGTGGATCCCCTGGACGGCACGACGAATTTCGTGCATGGGGTGCCCCATTTCTGTGTCTCCGTGGCCCTGGAACAGAAGGGACGGCTCCTGGTCGGAGCCGTTTACAACCCGCTGGGTGACGAATGCTACCTGGCAGAAGCGGGAAATGGTGCCCGCTTGAACGGTGCCCCTCTTTCCACGAGTGAAGTTACCGATCTGTCGCAAAGTCTTGCGGCAGTAGGACTTCCGTGCGTTGTGAATTCGGAGAGCCCCGACCTGCGCCTGTTCAACCAGGCCCTGGCGGGTTGTCAGGCCGTTCGGAGAACGGGGTCGGCGGCCCTGAATCTCTGCTATGTGGCCGCGGGGCGCTTCGATCTGGCTTGGAACTACAGCACCAAGATTTGGGATGTAGCCGCCGGGGCACTGATCATTCAGGAAGCCGGCGGGTGCGTTGAATCCCCACACGGAGGCAATTTCATAGTGGATCAAGGGAGGCTTTTTTCGGCCGCCAATGCCTCCCTGATGGAACAGCTCCGCGAGATGGCTCGTGAGGCCGGGCTCAGATAGCGGACAAATCGCCTGGGGGGCCTAAAAAACCCCATAACCCCAGACCGAGTCGCGGTGGAATTCGGCACAAGACGACAGTATCCAACCACTTGTCAGAACTGTGCTTACGAGAAGTATTGAGGCAAATGGCAGGTTTTCGTCCTTCAAGGTTTTGTAGGGCCTGGGTAAACTAGAAGAGTCGATCTCTTCTCTCATACTTCTCTCGAATCCGACCGTACTAAGTAGAGGCCTCTCGGGCAGTCTACTCCAGGAAGCCAGCCTTGTTGAAACGGTTTCGGTTCACTGCAACGGCTCTTGTCTTCCTCCTCTTGGGGAGCGCGTTCGCTGCTGCGCAGGATGCCGAGTCCCCAGACGAGGAATCGCCATCCCCCCCGCCCACTCAGGAGAACAAACTGCCGCAACCGGTGGAGCTCACGGATGTCTACCTGGAAGACCTTGACGGAATCTGGGTCCCCGCGATGTCCATGGCCGACTTCCTGGACTACAAGGAGCGAGCCGAAGGAATCGATAGCAGCCTGGGGAAGGCACCGTACAACATCCAGTCCCTTGATGCGATGGGTAACGTTATCGGCAGTCGCGTCAAGCTCACGGTCACGTTGAAAATCCACCTGGATCCCAGCCGCAAGCAGTGGATTCGGATCCCCCTCCGATTCGAGCAGGCGGCCTTGGACACGGAATCGAACGACGCCAACCTGACTCAGCACCAGATCCGCTTCGAGGCCCTGGAGCCCGAGGCAGGCGCAAACAATCCCCGACGAGGCTACGTGCTCTGGCTCCAAGGCGACAGCAAGGAAAGGCAAGAAACGGTAACGCTCGACTTGGACGTTCCCCTTACCGGGATCGGAAAGAAGCGGAAATTGGCCCTCTCGGTCCCCACCGAAATAACGAAGTCCCAATTGAAACTGACCATCCCCGGGCAGGACGTCCTGGCGACCGTTCCGGCGGGAACCGTCCTTGAAAAGAAGAGTGATGAAAAGAATACCGAGCTCACACTCCGAGGTTTTCGCGGGACCATTGATCTCCAGTGGCAAAGGGCTACCGGCAAGACGGCCGGCGCGGCGCCCATCCTTACCTCCACGGGTGAGATCGAGGTGGCCGTGGGGCCGGACAACGTGGAGTTCGTTGCCACTCTGAGCGTGAGCGCCGTGAGTCCGCGAGGGCATGAACTCACCGGATTTGAGGTTCGCCTGCCCGTGGGCGCGACTCTCGTGAAAGACGAAACCTCGACCGACTACACGGTGACCGAAATCCCTTCCCCAAACGACGAGTCCGTCACAGGTCGCCTTGTGGAAGTGGCCTTCACGAAGCCGGTGCCTGGTCCGGAGCATGCCGAGGTGACCCTCCGCGCGATCAGCGATGTGTCTGCCATCGCGTCCGACGACGGACTGTTGCCGCTCGCGGGCTTCCAGGTCCTTCGAGCAGTCGATCCATCAGGGCGTGTCGTCGTGCGAGACCAGGGGAACGCTCCCAATGCGGCCGAAGCCGCTCCCACAGCGATGCCGTCGGGGCGCGTCGTCGTGCGAGGTCTGGGAAACTGGGTCGTTCGTTGCGAACCGGGCCGGGGCATCCAAAGGACGGCCCAAGGGGCCGAGGACCAGGCTCTCGAGGGCTTCATCGACGAGTTCCACTATTTCGAGCAGCCCTTTGTCCTGGCGGCAAAGATCTATCCCAAGCAGGTGCGGGTGAGCGTGGAGCCCAGCTACAACCTGTCGATCGAACCGGATGTGGCGAACCTAAACGCAACCGCGAAATACGCGGTCCGTGGCGACAAGCACTACCAGTTGAAAATCGCCATGAACGGGTGGCAGGTCGATCACGTGGGTCCCGAGTCACGGGTGAGGCAGGAGGCCTGGCAGGTTGACCCGTCGGGGACGCTGCTCATCGAACTCCAGGACGGAGTGATGAACGAGTTCGACATCTCACTGGAAGCCCATCGTACGATCGATCCGGCAAACCGCTCCCTGGAATTGCCCATGCCTCGTCCCCTGGGAGCTTCCGTACCTTCGACGGCATTGGTCGTTTCCCCTGCCGACAATGTGGAACTGCGAGAAGACCACGAGAAGACCCAAGGCTTGGAACAGCAGAAGGTTCCCCCCTCTTCCACCGTGGAGCTGCCCGAGGTCCGCCAGGAACGTCTGTACTATCGGGGAACGAGCGAGGGCTCGGAAAACGCGGTGTTTGCGGCGTTGATGAGCGTGCGCAAGCAGGAAATCTCAGCGGAATTGTCGACCGACGCCCAAATCGCCCCGAAGACGGCCACGATCTCGGAGAAGCTGGTTTACCAGGTGAAGTATGAGCCGACCGCTTCACTGACCATCCTGGCGCCGGAGGGCCTGGACGCCAAGTACACCCTGGACGGCGAGGCCGTCGCCGCCGTGGCAACCGGCGAACCGTCGCCCGTGGAGGGGATGGTGCTTCGCGAGATCATGCTCCGCACGCCTCGCCAGGGCCAACTGGAACTGGTGGCCGACTATGAGGTTCCCATCGGTGAACTCGAACCCCTGACCTCCGTTCTATGCGTGATCCCGCTCATTATGCCGCAGGAGGCCTCGTTTTCGGGACATCGCCTTCAGGCCCGAATCGACAGTGGCATCGGTGTGTGGCAGGATCGAGCCGGTCCCGGAAAGGACCGGGTCAATCCGTGGCAGGAGGTGCGTCACGAACGAGGCGCCTACAACACGCCCACGGTGATCGAATTCACCACGCAGACTCCCGAACCTCGGATCGTGATGCTTCTTCACCCCAGGGATCCGGACACGTTCGGCTCGGCGGTGGTCCATTCCGCGTGGATTCAAACCTGGATGACCACCCGCCAGCGAGGCGATCGTGCCGTCTATCGCTTCGTGTCCGATCGCGAGCACCTGGTGCTCACGCTCCCGGCGGGGGCTGATACCGACGCCATCCAGGTTTTGCTCGACGGGAAGGAGTTGTCCCGAGAGAGCGACTACACGGTTTCGTCCGACTTGTCGCTCAGCGTGAATCTCGCCCCGGAGCAGGCATCGCGGCAGCGCGTTCTGGATGTGCGGTTTCTGTGCAAATCGCGTCCTGCCCAGGGCAACATGCAAATCGAACTGCCCCGCCTCGCCGTCAATCCCTCGGGCGTCGCCAAAAATGTCTGGGTCCGGCGCTGCTACTGGCAACTGATCCTGCCGTCGAACGAACACGTGGTGACCGTTCCCGACGACTACACTCCCGAGTACCGATGGGACTGGAACGGTCTGTGGTGGGGACGAGTGCCGGTGATGGAGCAAGCCGATCTGGAAGCCCTGCTCCACGCGACTTCGGAAGAGCCCGTTCCCGAGGCGATGAGCCGCTACCTGTTCAGCAAATTCGGACCGGCAGAATCGGTCGACTTGGTGACCGCGAGTCGCACCTGGATCGTCGCCGTTTCCTCGGGCATGGCCCTCATGATCGGGCTGCTCGTGATTTACGTCCCGGTCTTGCGGCGTCCGTTCTTCGGTCTGCTTCTGGCAATTGCCATCGTGAGTGCGACCCTGGTGCGTCCCGGCGCCTCGCTGCTCGCGGCCCAGGCAGCAGGAATGGGATTGGTGCTTTCTCTGTTGGGCGCCGTTCTCTACCGCGGCGTGGCTCGTCGCCGCCGACGAACCGTTCGCCGCGACATGGCAAGCTCGGTCTTCGATCGAGGATCGACGCGAGCCCAATTCGGCTCCTCGGAGGTGGAGATCCTCCGTTCCACGGCAACCGAACCGGATGCCGCGGCAGTTCAGGCCCCGGACCGTTGACGGGGGACGCCGAATGATGACGATCGAGGCGAGAATTCTGGGACGAGGCTTGCGGGCGACGCGGCGCCGTGCGACTGTACTCAGCCCGTATCTGGCCCGCTTGGCGCCCCTCTGCCTGCTCGCCGCAGGAGCGCTCCTGTTCGCAACGTCGCTCCAGGCCGCCCCCCAGACAGACGGCTCCGACGATAAATCCACCACCGCAGAATCGGCTTCACGTGCCCTCGACTACATGATGATCCTGGGCCCCGCCGATCGAAAAGACGAGTGGCGTCCGCGAGACGTGTCCGGCTATTGGCCCGTGGCGCCGGACCGCTTTCGCGAGATGCTTGAACGAGCCCATCCGGGGATCCCCGCCGCGATTCGTTCAGCGACCTACCAGGCGCAGTTCAAGACCGATCAACTCGTCGACGGACACGCGACCCTCAAAATCGAGCATTTGGGTCCCCTCGAAACCACCCTCCCCCTGGCTCCGTGCAATCTGGCCATCGAACGGCCCGGGTGGACCGACCGCGACGAAACCGCCTCGCTGGGACTGGGCCCCAACGGCTACAGCGAGTTGCGAGTGAAACAAAGCGGCCAGCTCGACTTCGACTGGTCCCTTCGAGGTTCTCGCGAGGCGCTCGGCGGCGTCCAGTTTGAGATCCAGTTGCCGCCGTGTCCGGCATCCAGGCTCCTGATCACCATACCTGACGAGCGCATCCCCCTTGTTTCCACGGGCATTCTGCTCCGGGGAAAGCCCAGCCTCCCGGGAATGCGGACGTGGACCATTGAATTGGGAGGCGAAAACCGCGTCTCCCTGCGGATCGCCCCCCAGGAGGATCCGGAAGGGCACACCCGCTTGACGGAATTGCGGGAAGAGCTCGTCTACAACGTTTCTCCGGGAGGGCTCCGGGTTACGGCCAAGCTCCGCTTCGACCTGCTGGGCCAGCCCTTGAGCCGGTTTCGCCTTCGCGTGCCCTCGCAGCTTACACTCCTTTCGATCCAGGACGGCGATGCCGCCGTCAATTGGGGCGAAGTGCCGTCGAAAGAGAAAGGGATCAAGGAGTACGTTGTCGAACCCGAGTCTCCCTTGCGCGGCTTGGATCGCGAACTGGTCCTCGAAGCTCTGGCAACGATCCACCTCGACAAATCGTGGCGCCTTCCCAGCGTCTCCGTGCCGGAAGTGAATTGGTGCGAGTCGACCGCTTCCCTTTCGGTTGAGCACCCCCTCCGCTTGAATGACGTCGTCGCCGAAGATGCCCGCATCTTTCGGACGCAACGGCGGAACGCCGACGGGGTCGATCTTCAGTTGTTCTCGCAGGAAGCCGCCATCGACGTCGTTCTCGGCCACGAAGTGATGACGCCGAAAGTCGACTACGGCGTGGCCGTCGAAATGGCTGGCGACCAGATCACGGCAAGACAGAAAGTCCTCCTTGAAACGGAAGAGGGAGAGCATTTTCAGGTCGTGGGCGAAGTCATGCCGGCATGGGGCATCGACTCCATCCAGGCGGATCAGGCCGAGGCCATCTCGGATTGGCAGGTCACCCCCAAGCGTCAACTCGTCGTCGACCTGAAACAGCCGATCTCGAGCGAAGATCCCCTCCTGCTCACGGTGTCGGCCCGCCGTCTGGAGTCCACGGAGGACACGGTCTATCGTTGCAGCGACATGATCCCCGTCGATTTCTCTTCCGCTCGCCTTGGAACGGCCCTCGTGGCGCTTCGTGCCGTCGAACCGTTTCAATTGGAAGTGGACGGGACCGAGTCGGTCGAGCAACGGGATCCCTGGGACCTCTCCACGCGTCAACAACAGTTGTTCCCCGAACCACCGAACGGCAAGATCTATGTCCGCGGCAGCGGCGACGAGGAACTGACCATCCAGATTCGCCCTCGCCGAGCCGCATACTCGGGTGAGATTGATTCCGTGGTTTCCGTGGAGGGGCGTCAGGCGACCGAACGATTCGTCTTTCGAATCAACCCGGAAGCAATTCGACTCGACGACGTCCTCATCGAGCTGCCCGCACGACCGGGCGTGCCGATCCGTTGGGAATGCACTCCCGGCGACGAAGCCCGCCCCGCAACGGGAGAATCCCCGGCCGACTCCCCTAAGAACGGCTTGCCCATGCAGCGTTGGGAGTTCCGTCTCCACCCGAGTCGAAGCGAGCCATTCGAGATCGTGGCAACGCGTGTCTTTCTCCTTGAAGATGAAGGCGTCGTCGGTTTGGCCACACTTCCCGACGCCTCGCAGCAGAAGGGACGGGTGGCCATCCGAATCTCTCGGGAGGAATCCGTTCGCATCGAAAACCGCTCCTTGACATCCGAATTGCCGGCAGCGCCGAACCGATTGAACGGAATCCCGCGTGCAACCTACCGTTACGACCCGGGTCAACTCCGGGAAGCGAAAACCGCCCCGCTGGTCTTGCGAATTGCCCCGACGGCGCCGGACCTTCCCGACGCCTGGGTTTGGTCCTGTCGCTTGGAGTCCCGACTGGAAGCGACCGGGCGGGGACGCCATATGGCCATCTACCGCATTGAAAGTGTGGGCGCGCCGGCCTTGCACCTGCATTTACCCCCGTCGGTGGGCGCGGATTGTATCGAAAGCGTCGAGATCGACAGGGAGCACGTTCCCGTGCAAACGACGTCGAAGGGCGAAGGCGATGAACTTGAACTCCGTCTCGACACGACGCAACGCTTCCACGAAGTGACCCTCTGCTATCACACCACGGCGTCGCCCTGGTCGATCCTGCAATCGGTGGAGGTTCCCATCCCGGAACCTGACGTTCCCGTGCTGAAGAGAAGTTGGCTCGTGTGGCTGCCGCCGGATCGTCGAGTTCTCGACCTGGACGGTGCTCTGGATTTTCCCAGCAGTTCAAGGCACTGGCCCGCATCCGCCTGGGGCAGGGTGGCCCGCACTCCGGGGCAAGGCCCTTTCGATCCCTTCTCTGCGGCCTCCTGGCCCTGGAGCGTCTCCGGAGAATCGCCTCGCAACCGGGGTGATTTGCCGACGCTCCGGGGGGAAATGGCGGAAGCGACCGTGATGGCCTTCGGAGAAGTCCTTAAACGTACGGAATTGGCCGCCCTTTGGGACGGACGACATCCAGAAAGCGTTCGCCCCCAACTTCTGGTGGACTGGCAAGCCGCTTCCGAACAGGGACTCACGCCCCAAACGGAAATCACCCTGCCCGCGGCTGACGACAAGACCACGCAGATCGCAAGCGTGCTCGATCGCCTGGGACTCGCGATCGTCCTTTCCAGACAGCAGGTCCTGTTGACCAGCGCTCGCAAGGCCGCTGCCTGGGGCAAGCGTGTTCCAGGGGAGTATTTCCATATCGTCTGGCAAGTGGAGGATTCCGGCCGGGCTGACGAGATCGCTCGCGCCTCGTCCGGCCCCTCTCCCTCCCTGATCCTCGCGTCGCAGTGGATCGACCTTCCCCAACGTGCGGCGTTGCCCTGGAAGACGTCTTCCAGGCCGGGCTACGAACCAAGAGACCTGGTCGGTTGGTCTCTGTGGGAAAGAACGTTGCAGGACTCCGACACCGCCACGCTCCTGATCGTTGACGGCAACGTCCTCCGGACCTGCTTGTGGGGGTGCTTTTTGGTGACGGCGCTGCTGATCTGGGCGGTGGCTCGTCGAAGCGTCGCCTTGTCGATCCTGCCCGTCACGGTCCTCTTCGCGACAACAGCCTACTGCTCCCATTTCTGGACGCCCTGGCTGTCGGCGTGTTTCTGCGGGGGCCTGATCGGACTGCTCCTGCGTCTGGCCACCGTTCGCCGGCCCCGCCCCCTGGGCCGTGTTGTTGCCACACGCAAAACTACCGAAAACGCTGCCCAAACGGGAACGGTCGTCGCATCTCTGTTGTTGATCGCCGTGGGATCCCCCCTTGCCGCCCAAGCCGCGGAACCTGAGCAGCCTGCCCAATCTCCCGCCATAATCTGGGTTCCGGCGAGAGACGGAAAGCCGACCGGGGACGACTACTACGTTCCAGAGACGTTCCTCACAAAACTCCTCGATCAAGCGTCCGAAATCGAAGCCAGCACCCCCGACTGGCTGCTCCGCGAAGCCGACTACTACG
The DNA here is from genome assembly GCA_963674575.2 of Thermoguttaceae bacterium. Taxonomy (GTDB): domain Bacteria; phylum Planctomycetota; class Planctomycetia; order Pirellulales; family Thermoguttaceae; genus JAAYAY01. The sequence goes on along the minus strand of CAXXQT010000002.1, from coordinate 374,575 downwards.
GCAGCCTGGTCTGGCTGGCGACGGGCGAATCGCTGACCGTCAACGAATTCACCGCCGAATTCAGCATCGAAGTGATCCGCCCGAACAAGCGCGTGTTGATTCCGTTCGGAAAAACCGTGGACAATTGGAACATCAAGGCCGCGTGGATCGACGGGCGCCCCGTGGAAGATCCGACCTGGGAACCGGCCGTAGAAGAACCGAACGCGAAGCCGGTGGGATTTGCCTTCTCGGCCGAACCGTCCTCATCGTGCCGCGTGAAATTGCAGCTTCAGCCCATCTTGAGCTACGGGTTGCAGCCCGGGGGGTTCCATCTGGACGTGCCCCCCGTGCCGACCTCGCATCTCAAGTTGACGATTCCGGCCGATGCCCCCCGCATCGAGGTACCCAGCGCCGCCGGCAACCTGGTCCAACAACCCTTGAAAATCAATGCCGACTTGGGGCCGGTCGATCGGCTCGAAGTCAAGTGGCAACAGACGGGACGGGCAAGCAGCCGCAAGGCGACTCGCGTAAGCGAACTGCTCTGGATGAACGTGTCCGTCGGGGGAACGTTGGTCGACGCCCAGTTCCACTTCGATCTTGGGCAGGATTCGCATCAGGGCGAACTTGAATTGATCCACGATCCCCGCCTCGATCAACGGGGAACCTACGAGGTTCTGGGGGCGAAGTTGGACCACGTGGACACCGTCGCCGCGTCGGGAGACGGCAAGGGTCAACCTTTGATTCGCGAAAAGCTCTCCCTCACCGAGGTCCAGGGAACCAAAGTCGTCGTGCAGGGCCAGTTCGAGGTTCGCGCTGCGTCGGGAATCGGCAACCTCCGCCTGCCCTGCCTGCGATCCGAAGGCTTCGACGTCGCCCAACGCTGGGTCGCGGCAACCGTCGATCCTCAACTCCAGTACGACAAGGCCTCGCAGGGCCAGGTGACGCCCATCGGGGTGAGCGAGTTCGTCGATGCCTGGGTCGGTGAACCTGATCTTCCCACCCTGGCAGTTCGGCTCGACAGCAAGGATGCATCGTTCGGACTGAAAACGCGTCCCAATCCCCCGCAAAGCACCACGCAGTGGAAGATGGCTGTCGGATACGGTTTGAAGGAGACCCTTTGCAATTACCAGGCGAATGTCGACACGACCGTGGGCTATCTCTTCCAGCACCGTCTCGTGGCGCCCCCATCGCTCGCCATCGACGAGGTCGTCGTGACCGTCCACGGCGTTCCCCGTGACGTTCGCTGGACCCGTTCCAAGCCGGCGGATCAGGTGGTCCTGTTTTTCGACGCGGCCCTTAGCGGCAAACATACGATCCTGCTTCGCGGCCACACCGATGCTGCCGGCCCGAGAACCGAGCCCCTTCGCCCCGTCGTGCTCGAAAGCGTTGTCAACGATCCTGGAACCGTCGACATCTATCGCCAACACGACGCGATCGTGAGCCTCGAATCCGTGGAGGGGATGAAAGAACTCGGTCCGCCCGCCGGAATCGCCGTGGACGAACGACTGGGGCGAATCGTCACTCGCTGGGGAGTCGACGGGCAGCAGGCGGTAAGTGCCACCGCCCAGGTCCAGCCAAACACGCCGAAACTCATCGTCCGCGAACAGGTCCTCTCCCTCGCGAAGACCACCGATGGCTGGTTGGCTACCGCCGATTTCACCCTCGACGTGGCCAGCGGAATCGTGGACCGGATCTACGTGGAAACGTCAGATCTCTGGCCCGGTCCCTACGACGTGACCCCCGGCTTCGTGGAGGAGCCGGTCGATGCGGAACGGGGCCTCCTGGTTCTAGTCGCTCCCCAGAAGGATCGGCTCGAGTTCTCGGTATCCGGACGGCTTGTCCCGCAACCCGGCGCCAACATCTCCGTTCCGCCAATCCGGTTGAAGGACGCGGAGTATTCCGACGAAACAGCCCGACTGGTCGTCTTGCCGGTCGGTCCGATTCCGCCTCTCCAATGGCAAACCGTCGGATTAGCTCCCACCGACGTGCCCTCCCGCTTCGTCGTCAAGGCCCCCGGCCTGATGTGGGAAGCGTACCGCGCCGAGCAGGACGACTTTGTCGCCGCGCTCCGCCCGACCCCCGATGCCGCCCAGGTCGCTTTCGCCGACGTTCAACTCGACTGCGACGCATCGGGCCAGTGCCGCGGTGTGGCGGTGTTCGACATCGAGGCGGGAGACCGCCAGGACTGCCGCTTGCGTGTTCCCTCACCGTGGCACTTGGTGGCCGTCTCGAATCACGGGGTTCCCCTTTCGTCTCGCAAGAATGAAGACGACACCTGGACCATTCCGCTCGCTCGGACCGCCCTTCCGCAACGGGTCGAGGTCGTGTTTGCGGGGCGCATTTCGCTTCATGCTCGTACGAGCACGCGAATCGACGCCTTTCCCGAAATCCAGGATCTGCCCGTCCTCGAAGCTCTCTGTACCGTAGCGTCAGACGCCCCCTTCGAGGTCGTGGGGGCCTGGCAGTCGATCCGCTGCGAGCAGGCAGCCATGAAGCGACTCCACAACGTGGCGGCCTCCATCTCTCATGCCCTCGAGCGCCCCGGTTGCTCGCCTGAAGAAGAGAAGGCCTGGTATCGGGGCTGGCTGGGAGAATGGGCCGAAGCGCGGCGTGAGGCCGGCTTCGCGGTCGCCATGGCGTCCCGCGTTTCCCCCGCTCAGGCCGAGCAGGCCGAATTGCAGGCCCTCGACCAACTCGTGAAGCAACACCGCGTTTCAGCCCAGTGGCAAGCCAACGAAGCTCGGTCCGCGCGGCTCTCACCGGCGGTCTTGTGGGATTGCAGCCACTCGGGCCATGCGTCCAAGTACTACTTCTCCAGCGAAGGCCCCTCCCCGCTGGTCCTGAGAATCGATTCGCCACGGACCAATGGAGACGCCAGTTTCGCGGCTTCGCCCGTAGTTTATGTGTCGGCCTTCCTGCTCGTCCTGGCGGTGGCGTGGGCCACCGGGAGACTCCACCGCTGGCCCCACTTCTTCGGCGTCCTGCTGGGCCTGGCCTGGTGGCTGTGGCTCTCGCCCAGCGTCCTTGGTTTAGGACTGGTTGCCGTCTGCCTCCTCGCCGCCGTCCGCTCCGGCTGGCGTCGTCCCCGGTCCAGCGGCTCTGCCATGGTCCACCTGAGCGTTTCCGGACGCGTCTGACATCATCCGGCTGTTGCTTTTCGGCGTTCGGCACGCTCCCCCCTGGACGGCTTCTCGGAGGCACGTCGCCCTGCGCCCCGCAAAGATTGTGGAGTTTGTCACAAAGCCCCCCACTTCAGCCGAGCGGCAGTTCGTATTGGTTGGCGGCCCTGCCGCCCTGTGGTATAAGGCACGTGGATTGGCTTCTCTGCTGGGCACCGACGAATAACAAGGTCGCCCCCCGAATGAGGGAACCGCGACGATCTCATGATCTCGTCACAGGAGCAGGTCCATGTCCGTGCCGAAGTGTCTGCAATGGGTGAGAAACGCCGCCGAATCTTCCCGCCTCGCCATGGCGGGATTGCTCGCCGCAATGTGCCTCGCATCGGGCTGTTCCCAGGAACCGGCGAAGAGCGATCCGGCAGCATCTCCGACGACCGAAGCTCAATTGGCGACGCCACCGACGCCCACTGCCCCCGTCAAACTCATCTTCATTCATCACTCATGCGGAGAGAACTGGCTGAGCGATTCCAACGGCGGCCTGGGCAAGGCGCTGGCGCAGAACAACTACTTCGTCAGCGACACCAACTACGGCTGGGGACCGAACGGCATCGGCGACCGAACCGACATCACCAATTGGCCCGAATGGTTCACCGGACTGAGGAGTCGGGAGCACCTCGACGCGTTGTACTCCGAAACCGAGCAACATTGCCAGTACACGCGAATCGCAGAAGACCCGGGCGGCGAGAACCGGATCGTCATGTTCAAGTCCTGCTTTCCCAATTCGAACCTGGAAGGAAAGCCAACGGACCCGCCTCTGCGTGGGGAGGGACTGACGGTTGCCAACGCCAAGGCGATTTACCAGGAATTGCGGACCTACTTCTCCACCCGTCCCGACCGGCTCTTCATTGCTGTCACAGCCCCGCCCGTCCAGGACGCCACCTGGGCGGCCAACGCTCGGGCGTTCAACCAATGGCTGGTGGAAGAATGGCTTGCCGACTACAAGGGCAACAACGTGGCGGTCTTCGACTTCTACAACGTGCTCACCGGACCGGAGAACCACCATCGCCTCGTCGGCGGCAAGCCGGAACACACATTTCACCCAGGCAAGAACACCCTCGCCTATCCCAGCGACGACGACCATCCGTCACGCGACGGAAACCAAAAAGCGACCAAGGAGTTCGTTCCCCTGCTGGGCAGTTGGTACGCCACGTGGGCCGGTGCGAGTGGCCAAACCGCGACGCCCGACAAGCCGGCTGCCGGATTGGCCTCACCGCCCGAGGCCCCCGAAGTCCCCTCCTCGCCCGGCGTTCCGCCCGAGACCTCCCCGGCTTCCGCGACCAAGGCAATTGAGGATTACGAAGGCAATCTATCGAATTGGGCCGCTTTTCTTGACGAGGGAAAAGAGACCCGTCTGACTTTCACTCTCGACCAGCAGATCAAGCGTGCCGGTTCCGCCTCGCTTCGGATTCAGTACGATCTGGCGGCCGACAGCTGGGCGGCCTGCAGCCAGGTCTATGATCGTCCCCGCGACTGGAGCGGATCGGAGGGGATGTGCCTCTATCTGCACGTCGAACAGAAGGGCCAGCCGATCACCGTCGTGGCCTACGGAGGCAAGTCCTCAGAAGATCTCCTGCATTTCGAACGCACCATCGAGGCGGGGCAGGAAGCCGTCGATGGCTGGCAGCGAATCCAGATCCTCTGGTCGCAACTCCGCCTCCCCGAGTGGCAGGGCGACGCCAAGCAGAAATACGACCCCAGTTCGGCCATGGGCATGGGTTTCACGTTCCAGTCTGGTGAAGCAGGACGAAGCGGCGGAAGCGTCTGGGTCGACGAGGTGTCTCTCGTGTTTCCAGATGAGAACGCGGCCCCGGAAGAGTGAACATGCGTAGGGCATAAACCATCTACTCGCGTGCCGATCGCTCAGCGAAAAACCATGCCTGTCCAGTCGGCTCGGCGACAGCGCCGAGCTTCCGTGTTGGATCGACCATGACCTTGCTTGGCGGCGATCCTCGCCACCATGTGCGACCATTTCCGGAACTGCCAGCCCCCGGCTGCGAGATAGAAATAGTCGCAAGATGCTTTCCACTTGACCTGATTTCCCGCAGATTTCTCTGTTTTTGGTCGATACCGGATACGGGTGAAGCTCGGATTTCCACCGCCCTGGGCGGGAAACCCGGCCACCCCCCTGCTACCCAAGGTCGTTCTTTGTGCGAGTTCGTCTTGGCAGAAATCGACCGTTGTGATAGCCTACGAACCAACCGGGGAACGCGGATCTCAGGGGGCATGAACGCTTCCTGCCGCGTCCAATTCATGGCGATCCCGAATAGGTAATCGCCGGGTGCTTATGGCACACTTCATGACGAGGTGTTAGGCCGACAAGGAGGGAGGCCGGCATGAGTTCCGATCAGAAACAACTGGTTCGCACTCACATCCGCTGGATGATTCGACGGGATATGCCCGAGGTTCTGGCAATCGAAGCCGCAAGCTTCGAGTTCCCCTGGCTGGAAGACGACTTCATTCGTTGTCTCCGCCAGCGCAATTGCATCGGAATGGTCGCCGAGCATGACGATCGAGTCGTCGGCTTCATGATCTACGAGCTGAACAAGAACCGCATTCAGGTTCTCAATTTTGCCACCGCGCCGGAAATGCGTCGCCGTGCCGTGGGGACCCAAATGGTTCGTAAACTGGTGGGCAAACTGTCTGCCCAGCGTCGAACCAGGATTCTCCTCGAGGTGCGGGAAACGAATCTCGCAGCCCAACTGTTCTTCCGCGACAGCGGATTCCGCGCCATCTCGGTTCTCCGCGACTACTACGAGGACACGCCGGAAGACGCGTACCTGATGCAGTACCGCTATCTGGCCGAGGAAGTGGAAGCCTTCCAACCCGTCAATCGAATCGCCCGACTCGCCGGTTGACGACCGACTCGTCCGCGAGCCGGCCTGGCTTCATGGTCGGCTCGTGAGGGCGGCACGGCAGCATCCGTCCCGCCCTCGCTGACCGCTGGGCCAGCGGGATGCCGTTTCTTTCGCGACCCGCCTTCTTTTTTGTCCCACCAAAACCGTCGGGAACGTCTTCCCCGATCTATACTTGGTGGGCAGCGTCCTGCCCGTTCTGGCCAGTCAGCCGTGCACAACCGTCGCGGCCGCTGCCATCCCACCACGCACCGAAGGGCCCCGAAGCTATGATGGCCGAATGCTTCTGGCAGGAAGGTTCTCCCGCAATTCGGGAAGACACCGATTCTGAGGATCTTGGCGTTCCGATGCGAGGACGTGTTCTTCACGTCGTCAACGGCGAACACTACTCGGGCGCTGAGAGGGTCCAGGATCTCCTCGGCGGCGCCCTTCCCTGGTTTGGCTACAAAGCGGGAATCGCCTGCCTGAAGCGGGGCCGGTTTTCCGATGCCCGCAAAAATCAACAGGTGCCGGTCTTCGAGTGCCCCATGGCCAGCCGTTTCGACCTGCGTCCCGCGCGAGCCTTGGCCCGCCTCGTTCGTGACCGCGGCTACAACCTCCTCCACGCCCACACGCCCAGAGCCCTCATGGTGGGCTCCCTGGCTTCCCAGCTTGCAAGAGTGCCCCTCGTCTACCACATTCACAGCCCCGCAGCGGCCGACACAACGAGCCGCCTGCGAAATTGGGTAAACGCCTTCTTCGAACGAGCCAGCCTGACTGCCGCAAACCACCTCATCGCCGTCTCGGGCAGCCTTCGTGAGCGATACCTTCGCCTTGGTTTCTCCCCCGATCGGGTCACCGTCGTGCGGAACGGCGTTCCCTGCAGCCCCTTCCTGCCCATGCGAGAGCGTTCTCCCGATGAGCCGGCTGTTTTCGGCATGGTGGCCCTTTTTCGCCCACGCAAAGGCCTGGAAGTCCTCCTCAAGGCCGTGGCCGATCTGCTGGCGAGCGACCGCTCCTTGCGTCTCCGGGCCGTGGGCCAGTTCGAAACCCCCGAGTACCAGCAACAGATCATGAACCTGGTCGCGGAACTCGGCGTGGGCGACGCCATCGACTGGACCGGTTTCACCAGCCACGTGGAACAAGAACTCGCTGAAATCGATTGTTTCGTTCTCCCCAGCCTCTTCGGTGAAGGGCTGCCTATGGTGGTTCTCGAAGCGATGGCCTGTGGCCGGCCCGTCATTGCCACCGATGTGGAGGGCACCCCCGAAGCCATCCGGCACGGAATGAACGGCCTCCTTGCCATCCCCAACGATGCGACAAGTCTGGCCGAGACGATGAAGATGGTCCTCGACAAGACCATCGATCTGAAGACCCTGGCACGGCAAGCCATGGAAGATCAGCGGACCCGGTTTTCCGTGTGCACCATGACCCGTGGCGTCGCCGAGGTCTACGATCGGGTCCTCGGAGTTGCCGGCCCAAGAACGGAGAAGAATCACCTCACGATGCCTTGCATCGCGAATCCCCTCCCGCAAGAAGGTACCGTTGTCCTGGGAGATGGAATCCTCCCGGCGGACAGCGTCAGTCCCACTCCAGAGCTACCGGTGTAATCTCGAGGTCCGGCAGCCGAACCAGGGCGACCGACGGCTTCTCGCAACGGACCATGGCTCCCGGGTTCAAAAAGACCGTCTGCCGAAACCGCTGACAACCGGCCTGGTGCGTGTGGCCGTGGGCAACGAGATCCCAATGCCCCTCATCGAGCAGCCACTGCAGGGCCATGTCGCTATCGCCATGCAAAAAGGCGATCCTCCGGCCCGCAAGGGTCAATTCGCCCACTCGCCCGTGAAAGGTATGCCCGGCCGCCTCGACCGCCATCTGAAGAGTCATGGCGCTGTCGCAATTGCCCACGACGAAATGAGTGGGGATCGACTGGAACAGTTCCACGACAGTCGCCCCTCCCACGTCGCCGCAGTGAACGATTTGGTCGACTCCCGCCGCTTTCAAGGCCTCGATCGCCCGCTCGGTCGTGTTGAGCCGGCCATGAGTATCGCTGATCACTCCAAGGAGCATCGTTTCCTGATGGGACATGTTCGAAAGACTGCAGGCTGGAGACTGGAGACTGTAGCGAAGTCATGGGGACTGGTCCATTTTTCGGTCAGCAAGGCACTTTGGCAAACGTGCGCTGTCCGAAAACACGGACCTGTCCCCTTCCGTCACGACTTGGGCGTTCTCTATCTTGATCGCAAATGGGCTAAGTCGCAATTGTTCCTCTCGACCCCCACAATCGGCGCAAGCCAACCTCCGGCTCCGCACAACGGAAAGGCTGCCGGGAAAAATCCGCGATTTCCTTCCAGACGTGCTAAAGTTGGACAGGGCAGCACGAAAACCGCTCGCCCAAGCAACTTCTTTTCGCCGGCATATCGCTCCTCATGAACCTCAACTGCCAAGATCTTGCTGCTCGAATCGAGACCATCCACCCGGATGCCGCCCCGGCCGATGTTGCCCGCCTCTGCCTCCTGTTGATCAACTTCGTCGACGACCTCGAAATCCTGGAAGAGGACGACGCTCTCGCCGACGCCTGGTCCGAAATGGGGATGCGACTTCAGGCCGCCACGGACCAGCATGCCGCCATGACCGAAGAGTTGGAGGACATCTCCAGGCGTCCTCCCTCCGAGTTCACGAGCGAACACATCTGGATCCTACTCCGCGCCATCAAGGTCCAGAGCCAGGTGCTCCAGCTCTACCTGGGCGACACCCCCCTCGAGGTCTAGTCAGGATTTTCCATGGGTGGCACGCCCAGGTCTCTCCGGGCCCTTTTCAAGCGTGCAGCTGCCGGTTATCCTGGCGGGTCCCGCCCTCAAGGTTTGCGTAGGATTCCTATTCTTACAGGAACAGGCCCGTAATCCTGTTCCGACGACCGCCTGACCGGTCGTCACTCTCGGCATGAAGCCATCCTTGGGCCCCGCGTGGTCTGACCGACAGACGGCCCCACCAAGCCATTTTGAGCCACGAACCGAACTGCACCTGGAGAGACCCATGTTCGCACAAGTCATGCTATGCACGTTGGTCGCGACCGTCCTTGCCGATGAAACTCAGCCAAGCAATGGCGTCCAGGCCGACCCAGTGTCGGTCGAGAAGACCTCGGCCGAGAAGTTCAAACTGATCGCCATCGAGAAGGCGATTGTCGAGCAGACCAACGCCCAGCGTGCCCGCTATGGCTTGCCGGCCCTGAAAGTCGACGTCAAGCTGATGAAGTCGTCGCGGAAACACACGATCTGGATGGCCCGCAATCGCTCTCTCCAGCACAGCCACGGCGTGGCGGAAAACATCGCCATGGGCTACTCTTCCGCGCCGAATGTCTTGCGAGGATGGATGAACTCCTCGGGCCACCGCGCCAACATCCTCAATCGCAGTTACCGAAGCCTCGGAGTGGCGGCGTACCAAAGTTCCGGGGGAACGATTTATTGGTGCCAGCAGTTCTCTTTTTCGGCCCCAAGAGAACCGCAGAAAGCCGTTGATTGAGGGACTCTTTTTAGCTGTTACGGACGCTGACGCCTTCTTGACGCGTGTCAACCTGGTTTCTGACGCCGCAAATCGGTGAGAGCTTCGGCCGAAGGCCTCCGTTCACCGTAGCCTGGGGCAACGCCCTTGTCCTTGCCCACAAGTTAGCGGCGGTATTAGGGGTCAATTGACGGCCATTTATGGTCGTTCCCCGCCGTAGGCGGTATTAGCCCCGTCGTTTACGGCGGGTCTAATAGCCGGCCTTTCTCCCTCCTTCTCATCCCTGCCGCCGCCTTCGGCGGCGGCAGGGATGAGACTGGTGGGCGCCGTGCGTTGCCGACCCGTGCTAAAGCACGGGCCTAGGACCGCCTACGGCGGAAAAGGGCCGTAAACGGCCCTGTCGTGGATACGTTGATGCTGTTCCCATTTGTGGGTAAGAACAAGGGCGATGCCCCAGGCTACGATGGGAAAAGGCCTTCGGACAAAACACCTGCGCCAGAGATTCCAATCTCTTGGCTGTCTGGGCGAAGCACGTTTTCCATCCATCTTCAACTGCAATCTGCGCCATTGGAATCGCCTCTGTGCGGCGTCTTGGGATGTTGTTGCTCATGGCAGCATCCGACTGGGCTGGAAAGCTCTGTTGGCCGAATCAGACCGGGCCACTACAATCCAGTCGAATCAACACACGGAGGCCGCATCATGGATGATCGCAATCGAGATTGTTCCCGCAGGGATGTCATCGCATGTTGGAACAAGAGGCGGCGAGTCCTCCTGTGGTGCTTCGCTGTTGCCGTCGCCCTAGGCTTAGGGGGGAAGTACTTCTTCGCACAAGACAGCATATGGCCGGTGCTGCTATGCCCACCTTTCGTAGTCGCGTTCGTGGTTGTGGGTTGTGTTTTCAGCCGATGCCCGGCATGTAATCGTATCATCCGACCGTCGCGATACTGCGAGCAGTGCGGCGTCCAACTTTTTGAGGAGCCCAAACCTTGACGCGTCCCGCTTCAATCGATCCAATGATCGCCGGAGACTGGCCCCTGATTCAGGCTTAGCACGGAGATCGCACGGACCGATGGATTGCACGCCCGCCGTCTACGAACACGCGGCCTACCTGATCGGTCGCACTCCCTGGGAGGTCTCCCGCGATGCCGACTTGACCTGCCAGGCCCACGCCGAGGCTTATCGCCGCTACGGCCATGCTCCGGTCGTCGTTTCCATCGACATCTACAATCTCGAAGCGGAAGCCTATGGGGCGGAGGTCGCTCGGCCGCAAGGGGCAGGGATCCCGGCCATCCTGCGGCCTCTTTGCGGGAGCGTCGACGACCTGCTCAGGCTGGACCCCTTCGATCCGCACACGGCAGGACGGATCCCGTTGCTTCTGGCCGCGGCCCGGCGGCTCGCCGACGAGTTCCCCGAAGCCGACGTGCGGCTCCCCATGGCCGGGCCCATGTCGATTGCCAGCAATCTCCTGGGAATCGAGCCACTCCTGCTCGACATGGCCGTCCGGCCCGAAGTTGCCGGCAAAGCCCTTATGCACCTGGTGCAGGGCCAGTTGGATTTTGCCCAAGCGGTGGTCGACGCGGGACTCGACGTGGCCTTCTTCGAATCGGCCGCGGCGCCGCCCCTGCTTTCGCCGCGGATGTTTCGTCAGCTGGAGCTTCCTGCTCTCAAGGCGATCATGCAACGGACCGCCGAGATCGTGGGGCACCCCGTTCCCTGCGTCATGGGGGGCGACACGGAACCGATTCTCGACGCCCTTCTCGAAACGGGCACCGGCTACCTGATCAACCCGATCGAAACCGATCAGGAGGCCTTCATGCGCAAGGTGTGGGATCGGACCGAAGTCCGGGTCCGGGTGAACGCCTCGCCGAGAATCATGGCCCAGGGCACTCGCGAAGAGCTCCGAGGCGAGGTCGAACGAATCGCCGCCCTGGCCGCCGGGCGCGAGAACACCTGCTTCGGCACAAGCGCCCTGCCGTACGAAACGCCGCCGGAAAACGTCGAGTATATCCAGCAGCTCTGCCGCGGGCTGTAGCATCGCGTCGCCGGAGACACCCAGTAGGTTCCGGGCGCCCACGGAACCCTGACGCGGCAACGTGGGTGCCATCGCAACAGACGCACGAGGCACCGAGAAATGACGAATGAGGAAAATCAAATGACGAAAAAAATCCGAAGGCCTCAATGACGAAGGTCGTGCCAGACACGCCATTCGAGCCTTAGGTCATTCGGTTATTCTTTCGACATTTGACTTTCGGCATTCTTCATTGGGCACGCAAACGCTTGCCGCTGAACCGGTCCCGTTGCATCCCTCTCCGCTCTCCGATTCGGCCCAACAGAGGGGCCGATTGTACGGACATTTGAAGGAAGATTGGCGAGAAAGGGTACTTGCTGGCGATTGGTCAAGGTAGTAAACAGGGGTCATACAAAAAACGTGCGTTCGGTTTGCGGCCAAGCTACTTAAGCTATTATTTAAAAACACCTTACAGATCACAGATCTGCAGGACGCACGGGTTCCGCCACAAGCGTGAAATATAACTGTCATATTTTGGAGACATTCTTCCAAAGAGTGATTGCAAACCGTCTTTTCTCAGGGGATACTTGAGGAAGGAAGCACTCAGACGGTTTGCGAGATCGCGCTGATGATGGTGGAAGATCGACGAAATCGACTGTTGGAGTTCGTACGGCAACGTCGCTTTGCCTCGCTACCGGAATTAGTGGAGGCCATGCACGTTTCCGAGTCCACCGTACGGCGAGACTTGGAGCAATTGGAGGAAAACAACTCGATCAAGCGGATTCATGGCGGCGTGCTTTATGCGGGCAGCTCCCCAAAGCTCCCCCATTTCGAGAGCCGGGCCCCCGCACGATGGGAGCAGAAGCTCGCGATCGCCCACCGCACGGTCCAGATGATCGAAGACGGCGAAACGGTCCTCCTCGACGGCGGCAGCACGACGTTTGAGGTGGCAAGACTGTTGGTCGGACGACCGCTGCACGTGGTCACAACCTCGCTGCCGGTCGCCAACCTGTTTGCCTCGGATCCGGGCAGCGACCTGGTGATGGTCGGAGGCAACATTTGTCCCCGCACCGGCGTTGCCGAAGGGCCGATTGCCGAAGACATGATCTCCCGACTCCGCGTGAGCAAGACCGTGCTCAGTGTGGCCGGGATTTCGGAAGAAGGTTTTTTCAACAACAACTTGCTGCTCGTGGAAACCGAGCGGGCCATGATGAAAGCGGCCGACCAGGTGATCGTGGTAGCCGACAGTTCCAAGTTCGGACGCCAGAGCCTTGCCCATTTGTGCGAGTTGGCCGCCCCGGACCGGTTGGTCGTCGACGACGAAGTCACAGAACCGTGGCTCTCGCGACTGGCCTCTGAGTTGGAACTGGTCATCGCCGCCGTCGACCAGAAAATCCAATCCGGCCGTTGACGGAACCACGGGCCGGACAACTCTTGCCAAGGAACTGGCGAAGGCACTAGAGAACGAACAATCTACGAGGAATCACGCGAAGATGAGCACCGCCTTGCCGATCGACCGAAGTGCCGTCGAGCAGATTGTCCGCGAGATCGTATTGAAACAGTTGGGCGGCCCGGTCGGGAAGCCCGAACTGGTGGTGAGCATTTCCGCCCGCCACGTCCACGTCACCGACGAGGACTGCGAGCGACTCTTCGGCCCGGGCCGAAAGCTGACTCCCGCCAAGGATCTCTACCAGGACGGCTACTACGCGGCCGAGGAAACGGTGATGATCGTCGGGCCCCGCCGGCGCATGCTCCCTTCGGTCCGGATTCTGGGTCCGACCCGCTCGGCCACCCAGGTGGAATTGGCCTTCACCGACGGCATTTCCCTCGGAATCGACATCCCGGTGCGTGAGAGCGGCAACGTGGAGGGAACGCCCGGCTGCACGCTCATCGGCCCCGCCGGTTCCATCGACCTGAAGCAGGGCGTAATCCGAGCGGAACGCCACGTCCACATGGGCCCGTCCGACGCCGAGTTTTACGGCGTCAAGGACAAAGATCGGATGAGCCTCCGAGTGAATTCACCGTGCCGCACGGTCTTCGAAAACATGCTGGTCCGCGTCGGCGACGGCATCAAACTGGAAGTCCACCTGGACACGGACGAAGGCAATGCGGCAGACTTGGAAAACGCGACGAGTGTCGAACTCTTCAAGCCCTGAACCTGGCGGTCGCGTTGACGTGAGCCAGAAGGATCATTAGCGGTTTGAGATGGAACCTCGCAGGATATAAGAGACCCTGACAGAACCGGGAAGTCTCCCACGGGCGTGGAGGGCTCCCGGCCATTGATTTTGTTCGCGGGTCTAAATAACCCCCCTTACGACGACAAGAGTTTCGGTACACCGAACTGGGAGAAACGAGTTATGGCAAGAAACCTGGAAGCGCTGGGTATGATTGAAGCCAAGGGTTTCGTGACCCTGGTGGAAGCCAGCGATGCAATGATGAAAGCGGCCAACGTCGAATTCCTCGGCTGGGACAAGGTTGGCAGCGGCCTGGTCACGGCCTTCGTGACCGGCGACGTCGCCGCGGTCAAGGCCGCGACCGATGCCGGCGCCAATGCCGGGGCTCGGATCGGCGAAGTCGTGAGCGTGCAGGTGATTCCGCGTCCTCACGAAGATCTCGACATCGTGCTGCCGCCGCCGGTTGCCAGTGCGAAGAGCGCCCGCAAGGCTTCTTCCTGAACCGCGCGAACTTGATCTGGGACCCATACGAAACATTTCCGTCTTTTTTTACAGGACAACACGACGATGCAAGACGCGATTGGATTGCTCGAAACGAAGGGTTTGGTGGCTTTGGTCGAGGCGACCGATGCGATGGCCAAGGCGGCCAACGTACAGATCGTCAAGCGAATTCAGATCGGCGGCGGGCTGGTGACCACAGTCGTCCGCGGCGACGTGGGCAGTGTCCGAGCGGCCGTCGAAGCCGGCGCCAATGCGGCCAGCCAGATCGGCGAACTGGTGGCCAGCCACATCATCCCGCGCCCCGCCGATGGAGTGATTGCGGCTTACCTGGACTGAAACGACTCAAGGATGGAGTCCGGTGCGACGCCCAGTCGTCTGCCGCGTGAAGTGCGGCAGACGCGGCCCCGACGCGCCCGGCAGGAGGAGAAGGACGCCATGAAGGTTCTGGTTGCGAATCTCGGTTCCACGAGTTTCAAGTACCGGCTGTTCGACATGTCCGACGAGCAGCAGATCGCCCGCGGCGGCATCGAGCGAATCGGTGAAGCCGAGAGCCCCTGCTTCGTCGAGATCGGCGGCAACCGGTCCGAGGAAGTTGCGCCCGTGCCGGACCACGCCGAAGCGGTTCGGCGCTGCCTGGCCCAGCTGACCGGTTCGGAAAGCGGCTGCCTGAAGTCGGCCGACGAGGTTTCGGCGATCGGCTTCAAGGCCGTCCACGGCGGCAAGGTGAGCGGCGTGCAGCGAGTGACCCCGGAACTACTCGATGCCATGGAGGAAATGAACGGCGTGGCTCCGGCCCACAACCCGCCGTACATCGCCGCCATGCGGCAGCTCAACGAGC
The DNA here is from genome assembly GCA_963674575.2 of Thermoguttaceae bacterium. Lineage (GTDB taxonomy): Bacteria > Planctomycetota > Planctomycetia > Pirellulales > Thermoguttaceae > JAAYAY01. The sequence continues at coordinate 359,564 of CAXXQT010000002.1, read as the reverse complement.
AGCTTCCCGAGATTCCCCTGGTGGCGGCCTTCGAAACCGGTTTTCACCAGACGATTCCCGATCGGAACCGCTATTACGCGATTCCCTACGAATGGGCGACCGAAGGCCTCGTGCGACGCTGGGGCTTCCACGGCGCAAGCCACCGCTACATCGCCGTCCGGACCGCGGAACTGCTGGGACGAGACGACCTCCGAGTGATCTCGTGTCACCTGGGTGGTTCGAGTTCCCTTTCCGCCATCCGCAACGGGCAAAGCGTGGCCAACAGCCTGGGCATGAGCCCCCAGACCGGCCTGCCCCACAACAACCGCGTTGGCGACTTCGACCCCTTCGCCCTCCCGGTGATCATGAAACGGACCGGCAAGTCGCTCGAAGAGGTTCTCGACGATCTGGCGTGCCGCAGTGGACTGCTGGGATTGAGCGGTGTGGCCGCCGACGTTCGCGACGTGAGCGAGGCCGCCGAGCAGGGCAATGCCCAAGCCCAACTGGCCCTCGACGTGTTTGCCGGGGCCGTTCGCCAGTACCTGGGCGCCTACCTCGTCGAACTCGGCGGCGCCGACGTGATCGTCTTCACCGGCGGCATCGGCGAAAACCGCTCGGAGTTCCGCGCCAAAGTGTGTGAAGGCCTGGAAGAACTCGGAATCGTCCTGGATGTCGAGAAGAACGAGTCGACCAGGAACGAGGCCTCGATCCACGCCGAGTCGAGCCGAACCCAGATCTGGGTCGTCCCGACGAACGAGGAAGTGATCGTCGCCCGACAGGTCAAAGAGTTGCTGGAAAGTTAAAAACACGCAGACAAGCGATTTTCCAAACGGCGGCGAGTTGCAAGTTCGTCGCACCGAATGACAGGATCACAGGGTGTTTGTAGCCAAAGTCACCGGATCGATGGTCGCAACCCAGAAGGTCGACGCCATGGTCGGCCAGCGGTTGCTGGTGGTTGAGCCTTACCGGCTCGACGCCAAAACCCGGGATCGCCTGGTTACCACGGGACGGACCTTCGTCGCGGTCGACACGGTCGGCGCCGGCGAGGGCGAGTTCGTCCTCATCTGCCAGGGATCCAGTGCCCGGCTCACGCCGGAAACGAAGAACCTCCCGGTCGACACCGTCGTGATCGGCATCGTCGACACGGTTCATATCGATCACGGCTGTGTCTACGCCAAGGAAGGCGAACCCGAGGAGTGAGCCGCCCCGCGCCCGCCACTCCAGCGAATTATTCGTCAAGAACGACCGAAATCGAACCAACGACAACCCGAAGGATGGCTCGGCTCCAACCTCGCCGCACGCCGCCCCGTGTTGTCGCCAGATTCCAAGATAAAGAAAAGGGTCCGTCGTCATGCAAGTGAATGAGGCCTTGATCCGCAACGTGGTGGAAGAAGTCATCAACCGTCTCGGCAACGGGGCCCCCGCCGGTCCGGTGGGCGGCAGTTATGCCGGCCGATTTGGCCTGTTCACCGACGCCGATGAAGCCGTCGCGGCGGCCAAGGACGCCTTCGAACAGCTTTCCCGGCGGACCATCGAAGACCGCAGAAAGATCATCGGGCACATCCGCCGCATCGCCGTCGACCAGTGCGTCGAACTGGGCACGATGGAGATGAACGAGACCAAGATCGGGCGTCTGCCCCACAAGATCGAGAAGCTCAAGACCCTGGGCGAACTTTCGCCGGGCGTCGAATTCATGAAGAGCGAGGTCTTCAGCGGCGACCACGGGCTGGCCGTCATCGAGCACGCCCCCTTCGGCGTGATTGCTGCGATCACGCCCGTAACCCACTCCCTGCCCACGCTCACGGGAAACGCGGTGAGCATGATTGCCGCCGGCAACACGCTGGTCGTGAACCCGCACCCCAGCGGGAAAAAGGTCGCCGCCGAGGGCGTCCGACGCTACAACGAAGCCATCTACCGAGACCTGGGCATCGACAACCTGATCACCCTCGTCGTCGAGCCGACCCTGGAGTCGGCCGCCACCCTGTTCAAGCATCGCGACGTGGCCCTGATTTCTGTTACAGGCGGTCCGGGCGTGGCCCGAGCGGCCATGAGCCAACCCAAGCGAGCCATCGTGGCCGGCCCGGGAAATCCTCCCGTCGTCGTCGACGAAACGGCCGACCTCGACCGTGCAGCCCGCTGCATCATTCAGGGGGCCGGATATGACAACAACCTGCTCTGCGTTGCCGAGAAACAGGTCTTCGTGGTCGACAGCGTCTTCGACGCCATGATGGCCGCCATGGAACGAGCCGGAGCCGTCCGGCTCAACGGGGCCGAGGTCGACGCCTTCACCAAAGCGGCCATCACCTCCGTGGGCGAAGGGGAGAACAAGCACGACGTGCCCCACCGCGACTTCCTCGGCCACGACGCCGTGAAGCTGGCGGCCGGCATCGGCAAGACCATCCCCGACAGCGTCGAGGTCATCTTCGGCGAAACGGACGAGTCCAACCCCTTCGTGCCCGTCGAGCAGATGATGCCCTTCCTGCCCTTCGTGCGGGCCCGGAACGTCGACCACGCCATCGACATGGCCGTCCGCAGCGAGCACGGATTCCGCCACACGGCGATTATCCACTCCCACGACGTGACCAACATGACCAAGATGGGCAAGGCTATTGACACGACGATCTTCGTCAAGAACGGCCCGAGCATGGCCGGTGTCGGGCTCGGCGGCGAAGGATACATCTCCTTTTCGATCGCCGGACCGACGGGCGAAGGCATCACCACCCCGCTCACCTTCACCCGGGAGCGGCGCTGCACGATGGTCGACAACCTGAGAGTGTTGGGCAAGTAGGCTGCGGCCTTGGGGATACGAACATGTTGACCGCCAAGGTCATCGGCCACGCAACGGCCACCGTGAAACACGAGTCGATGGAGGGCTGGAAGTTGCTGGTGGTCCAGCCACTGGCAGCTGACGGTTCCTCGCCGGACGGCGAGCCCGTCCTTGCCATCGACCGGCTCGGCGCCGGACGCCGCGACCGCGTGATCATCAGCAGCGATGGAAAATCGACGCGAGAAATGATGGGCCACATGGCCACGCCGGTCCGTTGGGCCGTTATCGGAATCAAAGACGAGATCTGACCCCCCTTTTTTCTATGGTCCAGCAAACCGCCGATATCGAACGCATCGTCCGCGAGGTGCTCGCCGACCTGGGGCTCCTGGCCCCAAAAGCCGGCGATGGCGCTGCCGATGCGCCGAAACCGGCCCCCGTGGAACCGGAACCGGCAGCCCCCGAGCGTCTCGCCCCGCCGCCTCGCCCAATCGGCGACGTGGTCGTACTCGAACGGGTTGTCACCCTCGCCGGAGTTGGCGATCGCCTGGCGGCCGCCAAGCGGCTCATTGTGCCGCCCCGCGCCGTGGTGACCCCTGCCGTTCGCGACGAGTTGCGCCGACGGAACGTGGCCCTGGTCGTGGAAGACTGCCGTCCGGACGGGCCGAGCGCCGGCAAGGTAGCCCTCACCGTGCTCGGATCCCGAACCGACCCCAAGCCGCTCGTCGCCGAACTGCAACGACAGGGAATGACCATCGAACAACGGCAATTCGATTGCCTCGTGAAGGCCACCGACGACATGGCCCGACAATTGACCGCATCAGGCACGGCGGGTGTCCTGCTGAGCAACTACGGCGCCATCGCCTCGTGTCTGGCCAATCGCCACGCCAAGGTCCGTGCCGTGCTGGCCTCCGACGAGAGTCGGACGGCGACCGACGCCGTGTCGATCGGCGCCAACCTGCTGGTTGTCGAACCCCGACGTACTGCCCCCGAAACCCTGCTGCGGATTGTCACCGACTTCTGCCGCCAGGGCCCGGGCGAGTGTCCGGAAGAACTTCAAGATCGTTTGGCCTGAACCCCCGAGATCACCGATCCCATGAGAATCGCCGAAGTCGTAGGCACCGTCACGATGAATCGAGCACACCCGAGCCTGTCGGGCGCGCGATTCAAACTCGTCGTGCCCCTGACGCTCGAGGATCTGGCGGGAGAAGGCGACCGCTCGGCCGGCGAATTTGCCGTGTTCGATGAGTTGGGAGCCGGGATCGGTTCGCTCATCGCGGTGAGCGAGGGCCGCGAGGCCGCCATGCCGTTCTATCCTGACGTGAAACCCATCGATGCCTACAATGCCGCGATTCTGGATCGCGTCGAGGTCGACGCCCGGATCGTGAAAGAACCTTCGTAGCTCTGCCACAAGAGCCTCTGACATTCCGAAATCAGACGTACCTGGAACATAACCCGATCCGGCTGTTGCCCGCGAGGCGAAACCATGATGAACGTTCACAAAGTCAAACAAGAGATCTGCGAAATCGGCGATCGAATCTACAAGAAGGATTTCGCGGCCGCCAACGACGGAAACATCAGTTACCGCATCAGCGAGAATGAAGTCGTCTGCACGCCCACCGGCATCAGCAAGGGGTTCATGAAGGTCGACGATCTCTGCATGGTCGACATGAACGGCAAGCAGACGGCGGGACGCCGCAAGGCCACCAGCGAAATCAAGCTGCACCTGGCGATCATGAAGGAACGCCCCGAGGTGAAATCGGTCGTCCACTGCCATCCGCCCCATGCGACCGCCTTCGGCATCGCCCGCGAGCCGGTCCCGCAGTGCGTGCTTCCGGAAGTCGAGATCTTTCTCGGCGACGTGCCGGTCGCCAAGTACGACATCCCCGGCAGCCAGGATTTCGCCAACACGATCCTGCCCTTCGTCAAGAAGACGAACGTCATCATCCTGGCCAACCACGGCACGGTCAGCTACGGCGAAACGGTCGAAAAGGCCTACTGGGCCACGGAGATCCTCGACGCCTATTGCCGCATGCTCATCCTGGCCAAGAGCCTGGGCAAGGTGAACTACTTCACCGAGCAGGAAGCCCAGGGCCTGCTGGACCTGAAGACCCAGTGGGGCCTCTCCGATCCCCGCGCCAACATGCAAAACTGCGAACTCTGCGCCAACGACGTCTTCCGCGACAGTTGGAAGGAATCCGGCGTGGAACAGCAGGCCTTCCAGCCTCCCGTCTACCACCCCGAGCGCCGCCAGGGTTGCTCCACCGCCGAGGCTGCTCCCAACCAGGAAGCCCTGATCCAGGCCATTACGGAACGCGTCATGTCGGCCCTGCAAGGCAAGCAGTAGGTTCAAGTCAACGTTGAGGTTCCGTGTCCCCGGTAGGTTCCGGGCGGCGCACGGAACCCTGAAGCGTCAGATCCTCTTACCAGTACAAGAGACGCCTGCTGGACGTTGCCGTTGCCCATGCGACTATTTGTGGTGGACTGCGAGCGGTGATTTCAAGGAGCCGTGCGGCGCCCGGCACCTACTGGGTGCGCAAGGCTCGGGCTTCCTCGGCAAAGGCAACCACGTTCTCCCACGGGGTTTCCGGCTGGAGAACGTTCGACGGCATGAGGATCGCGCGTCGCCCCTCCCCCGCAATCGCCGCCAGTCGCCGGACTTCCTGTCGAACATCGTCCGGACTTCCGAAGGGCAAAATCTTCTGACTGGAAAGGCTGGCCGCCAGCACGATCCGGTCCCCGAACTGTCGGTGGAACCGCTCGAAGTCCATGCATTCGGGCTGGACCGGGTGCAGAAGGTGGAAGCCAAGTTCCACCACGTCGGGCACAATGGCGTCAATTCGACCGCAGCTATGGAGAAAGAACCGGGCGCTGGGCGTCTGTTCGCGAACCGCATCCAGCACGCTCTTCCAGGCCGGCTTGATGAACCGCCGCCACAAGTCGGGTGAGATCTGCATACCCGTCTGCATCCCTGCATCGTCGTAGAAACACAAGACGTCGATCCCCAGGCGGGCCGAGGCCAGTGCCAGACGTTTCGTATGATTAGCGACCTTGGCCACGATTGCCTCGGCCAGGGCCGGCTCGCTCACCAGGTCCATGAGAAACGTCTCCATCCCCCGCAGCCACCACGACCACTCGTAAATGCTGCCGCCATAGCCGAAGACCGGATAGCCGGCTTCTTTCCAGACCGCGAGCCGGCTCGTATCGGGACGCTGGTTGATCTGCGGGAAGGGCAAACGTTCGATGTCGTCGATCGTCTTGGCCCGGGCCGCGGCAGGCACCATCCGGTCCGTCGTCCCTTCCTCCCCGCCGGACCAGTGCGCGTTCCCCCATTCGTCAAACGTCGCGTCGCGGGGAAGCTCGCCATGCAGCCTTCGAGGATCGTCGCCCCCGAATTCGCGGGTCAGGGAGAAACATCGCACGTCGCTGTCGAAATACTCGGCCGGTTCGTAACTGCCCGTTCGCTGATGAAAGACCCGTGCCAACGGCGAACTAAACCCCGGCTGCGACCCAATATCGAGCGTGAACGGGATCCAGTCGGGCATACCACCCGCGAGAAGTTGCAGCAGATTTGTTCGGAAATCGACAGACGACATGGGAAACCTTGTGCTCGGGGAACTGGATCTCGGAAACCAGGGTCAGGAATCGGCGATCGGACCGGCCCACGCGATCTTACAAATCATTTGCCGGGCGGCCAACAGCTTAGGCAAGCGAACAAGAAGAGTCTACCTATTCCATCCCCAGGCAAGAAGCAACCCGACGAGCAACCAAACCGCGAGAATCGATGTAGGGGAGATAGCGCGCATTCCGTAAAATGCAGAAACTGCACAGTATCTCATCGTCTATTGGCACGTCTGCCAGGTGACGTCGTAAGGTCGAACACGCGAGTCTTTGGGGAACCGGAATGGCAAGTTCCGCACAGAATCCAGGTAGCTTCCCCAAGGATTGGCTAGAAGACCGTGGGGATCGGCTGTTTCGTGACAGACGTCCCGCCGACGTGCCTTCTGCCAACCTCCGGATCGTCTTCGGCCTGTTGCTTCTCTGCCTGATCCCCCGCCTCTGGGCGGGGACCCTCCACGACATTCTAAGTCCCGACGCTGTCTCCCATTTGAGATGGGCCGAGGCCCTTGAGGCAGGCAACACAATTGGGGCCTTCAAATACACGGGACTCAACCTTTACGTTCCCATCCTTTTGGCGCTCAAGTGTTTTCCCTGCCATTGGGTTGTCGCGGCGAAGTGGTGGAGTGTGGCCATGGCCATCCTGGCCATTCTGCCCCTCTATGGCTGGATTCGCAGGCAGTTCAACGAAACGCTCGCGTTGCTCGGCTGTGGCTTCTACGCCCTGCATCCGGTATTGATTCACGACAGCCCCCTCGTGGGACGCGACTCCACCTTCTGGCTGATCTTCAGCCTCGGCTTGTACACGTCATGGCGAGCGATTTCGGAGCTTCGATACCGCTGGTTCGTCGCCTTCGGCCTCGTCTTTGCCATGGCAATCCACGTGCGAACGGAGGGCTGGCTTCTGGCCCCGTTGCTGTTGATGTGGCTTTTCTTTCGCCTCTTGCAAGCGCCGGGACGACGCTTGACAATTGGCCTAGCCGCCTTGACAGCTCTCGCAATCGGCCCGATCTGCGGAGCATCGATCAGCAAAGCCGTGTTCGTTCCAAAAGACGTGCATGTGTCAAAAGACGCACACGCTCAAAAAAAGAGCCCCGTCATCGGAAACTCCCGCCATCTTGCTCGCGCTGAGAAGATCACGAGAGAGGCGACCACAAAGCCGGATCTAATTGACGGAACGCTTAGTATGGCCGGTCGATACAGCCAAGCCTTTGGCTATCTCCAGTTAATCCTTGCCGGAATGGGAGTGCTTCACTGGAAACTCCGCCTATTTGGCCGATCGAAAGGCCCGCTGCTCCTTCTGGCTTCCCTCTCAATTGCCGCGATCTGGACATGTTTCTGCCTGGAAGACATGGACCGACGCTACGCAGTCCCGAGTATGATTGTGTCGCTTCCCACGATCGCAGCAGGGCTGTGCCTCGCGGCAACCTGGTTGGCGCCCACAGCCCTTCGTTCCAGTGGATCGCCAGAACGCGGGTTTGCTCTTCGCCTGCGTTACCTCATGATCGGGAGTGCCGTCGTTCTGGCCGCAATGGTCTGGGCCAGCCCTCGACCGCTGCTCTACGACCAGTCCGAAATTGGGACGTGGATTCGAACGAACTTTGGTCCGGGCCAACGAATTGTTGTGAACCTGAAGGAATCACGTTTGGTGGAGCACTACGGCGAGGCGAAGGTCACCTTCAAACTTGCGCAAGAAGGTCCTGCCAACCCCAAATCCAACTGGGCCCCAAAACTAAAGAAAAAAGCGGACCTCGTCCTGATATGGACCGACTGGCGCAACCCCAGGGGACGGGCTCCGTTCGAGTTTGGGATATCCAAAGCGAAGGCTTTGGGATATCGAGAGATCCCCGCCAGCGACCTGCCCGAGCGGTGTCGCCAAATCATGGTGCTCGTCCGCGAGGATTGCGAGCCCCGGAATGCCGAATGACGGCTTTCCGAGCGTCCAATCCCCAAGGATACGTGCCCTGCCGCGTTTCCAATAGCCCTGCCTTTTCCCTGTTCTCGTCATTCGTTTGAACATTCGACGCCACCCCCCTTGCGAGGTGCCAACCACTCTACCCCTGTCCCTCAAGAACCGCGCAAATCGCCTCCCGAACTCATCTTTCGCAATCGACGCCCAGATGGTAGCATCCCGCTCCGCTCAATCTCCTCCACCGATCCAGGGTTGCCCATTCGATGAAAATCATCTGCATTGCCGGCGCACGTCCCAACTTCATGAAGATTGCTCCGATCATGGAGGCTTTCTGCAACCATCCCAACATCGAGCCCCTCCTTGTTCACACAGGGCAACACTACGACGAGAAGATGAGCGACCTCTTCTTCCGCGAATTGGGAATTCCGGAACCGGACATCAACCTCGAAGTTGGCAGCGCCAGCCATGCGGTTCAAACGGCGGAGATCATGAAGGCCTTCGAGCCCGTCTGCCTCGAACACCAGCCCGACTACGTGCTCGTCGTTGGTGACGTGAACAGCACCATCGCCTGCGGACTCGTCGCGGTGAAACTGGGAATTCGCCTGATCCATGTCGAGGCCGGTTTGCGGAGCGGCGACCGCAGCATGCCCGAAGAGATCAACCGCCTTCTTACCGACTCAATCAGCGATCTGCTGTTCTGCACGGAACCGTCCGGCGTCGAAAACCTCCTTCGCGAGGGAGTCCGCGAGGATCGAATTCAAATGGTTGGCAACGTGATGATCGACACGTTGCTGAAGAATCGCGACAAGGCCGAGAAGTCCGACATGCTGGAAACCATGGGTTTGGCCCCCGGTTCCTTCGCAACGATGACCCTTCATCGCCCCAGCAATGTCGATTGCGGCGAGGTGTTTTCCGCGATTCTCGATGCCGTCGACGTGGTGCAGCAGGACATGCCGATTGTCTTTCCGATCCATCCCCGCACGCGGAAGAACCTGGACTCCCTGGGGCTGCGGCAACGGGTCGAGGCCATGTCGAACCTCCGCCTCACGGACCCCATCGGTTACCTCGACTTTCTGAAACTCAATTCAAACGCGAAGCTGATCCTCACCGACTCGGGCGGGCTCCAGGAAGAAGCGACGATTCTCCAGGTTCCGTGCATCACAATTCGAGAGAACACGGAGCGACCGATCACCTGTGAGATCGGCTCCAACCAACTCGTGGGCACAAGCACCGAGAAGATCCTCGCGGCCTACGAAAAGGTGAAGAACGGCCAATACGACCAACGAGGAATTCCCGACCTATGGGACGGGCAGGCTGCCGGCCGGATCGTCGAAGTTCTGCTCGCGCGGGAAGCCCAAAGGCGCTGAAACCAGGAAGACCAGACGAATGAGACTACGCGTCTATTCGCACTACTACCATCCGGAGGGGAATGCTCCGGCTTCCCGCATGTCCGCCCTTTGCTCGCACTGGGCAAGTCAGGGGCACGAAGTCGAAGTGATCACCTGCGCGCCCAACGTGCCCAACGGCGTCGTCTACGAAGGCTACGCCAATCGTCTGCTCCAGTCGGAAACCATCGACGGCGTCGCCGTCACCCGCGTGTGGACGCACCTCTCGGCCAACAAGGGCGCCATGGGGCGGATTCTCAATTTCCTCTCCTATATGGTCGCCGCCGTAATTGTCTCGTGGTTTCGCAAGCGTCCGGACGTGATCCTGGCCACGTCGCCCCAGTTCTTCTGCGGCTGGGCCGGCCTTTTCGCGGCCCGGATGCGACTCCGAAAAATCCCCTTTGTCCTCGAAATCCGCGATCTCTGGCCCGACAGCATTCTTGCCGTCGGGGCCATCACGAACCAGCGGATTCTCCGGATCCTCTACCGGCTCGAACGATGGCTCTACGCCGGCGCCGATCATGTGGTGACCGTTGGCGAAGGCTATTGGGAAGACCTGGTCGCCAAGGGAGTGCCACGAGAGAAACTCTCCATCGTGCCCAACGGTGTCGACCGAGCTATCTTCTGGCCCAGGGAACCCGGCGAGGGCCTGGCTCGCTTTGGAATCCACGATCGCTTCACCTGCGCCTACGTGGGAACCATCGGCATGGCCGCCGGCCTGGAAGTCATCATCCAGGCAGCGGAGTTGCTGCGGAGCCGCGAACAAAACAACATCGCCTTCCTCCTGGTCGGCGACGGGGCCGAGCGGGAGAAACTCGAGCAAACGGCTCGCGAAAAAGGACTCGATAACGTCGTGTTCACCGGACGGCTTCCCCGAAGCGAAATGCCCGAGATCCTCGCGGCCGCCGACGCCTGCCTCGTCCATCTTCGGAAGGTCGATCTCTTCAAGCAGGTCCTCCCATCCAAGATCTTCGAGATGGCCGCCATGAAAAAGCCCATCATTCTGGGCGTCCAGGGCCAGGCCGCCAAATTGATCAAGACCGCCGGCGCCGGCGTCTGCATCGAACCGGAAAGCGCCGAGCAGCTCGCCGACGCAGTTTGCCGGCTCGCCTCCGATCCCAGCCTTGGCAAACAGTGGGGACAGGCGGGCCACGACTACGTCGTTCAGAACTACGACCGCAGCGTCCTGGCTGACAAGTACTCCGCCCTCCTCGCTGACCTCCACGAAGGGCAGCAACCACACACGGCTGCCGAGATCGTCCTGCCCCTGGCCGAGGCAAACGAAGTTGCCGAGACCCCGCTCGCCGAGAGCCCCGTCGAGAAAGCCGCCTAGCCACCGTCGACGCCCCCCCGAATCTGCCACGTCATGCCGACATCGTCCCTTGGCCTTCTGCTGCACACGGTTCGCCACCTGCGTCCCAGGCAGATTGCGAGCCGCGTGCATTATCGCCTGGCCGACAGGCTGGCGAGGCCGGCGTCCTGGCAACGCCGCCTCCAGGCAGCCCGCATCGGCAACTGCCAATGGCATCCCCAAGCCCCCTTCCTGCCCCCCGAGCAGCAAGGCAATACGGAACCCACGGTCGCGGAAGGGCGGTTCTGCTTTCAAAACGACGAACGCGTCGTTGGCCGCCCCGTCAACTGGAATCCAACCGAAGCGCCGCTGCTCTGGCGGTACAACCTTCACTATTTTGATTACCTTTGGTCCCTCACCTTCGAGGCGGCCCGAGACATTGCCCTCGACTGGATGGAAAATCATCCGTTCAAGCGAGGCCACGTGGGCTGGGACCCCTACCCAATCTCACTGCGCATTCTCAACTGGTGCGCCTATTTCTTCGGCACCCAAGCGGAACGAACCCAGGTCGACCCCGTGTTCCTTCACGAGATTCGCAAGAGCCTCGCCATGCAGGCATGCCGTTTGTCGCGACGGCTGGAATACCACCTTCTCGGAAACCATCTTCTCGAAAATGCCGCCGCCCTGACTCTCGTCGGCCTCTGCTTCGACGGCGCCGACGCAGAACGATACCACCGCATCGGAAGACGCCTCCTCGAAACAGAACTTCGGGAGCAGATCCTGGGCGACGGCATGCACTTCGAACGCTCGCCCATGTACCACGCGAGAATCCTGCACCTCGTGCTGATCTTGATGAACGTGGCCCCCGACGACGATCGGTCGTGGCTCGCGGCTTATGCCGAGCGAATGCTGGAAGCCCTGAAAGTCACCACTCATCCCGATGGCAGAATTGCACTTCTGAACGATAGCGCCTTCAGCGTCTATCCATGCCTGGGCGAGTTGACCGAATTCGCACGGCAACTCGGTGTCAACAACGCCCCCCAGCGGAAAGACAATGAGACGTTCTCGCTGACTCATGCAGGGTACTACGGAGCCAGAACAAGTCAGGGCCACTATCTCATCTGCGATGCGGGCAAGGTCGGCCCCGACTACATCCCCGGGCACGCTCACGGCGACATCTTCTCCTTCGAGCTTTCGCTCTTCGGGGATCGTGTGATCGTGGATAGCGGCGTCTACGACTATGTTCGTGGAGACATGCGTCGCTACTGCCGATCCACGGCGGCTCACAACACGGTGGAACTGGGCGGCCGGGACCAGTGCGAGTTCTGGGACGCCTTCAAGGTTGCCCGGCGCGGACGCCCCCACGACGTCGTCTTCCAGGAAACCGAACGCGGCTTCTCCCTGGCCGGCTGGCATGACGGCTACCGTCGCCTGCCCGGTGCCCCGACCCATCGACGCGAATTCCATTGGCTTCACGAAGGAGTCCTGGTCCTGCAAGACACCGTCGCGCCGACTGGTACCCCGTTCGTGTCGCGTATCCACCTGCACCCCGCTTGCCGGGCCCTCGAAACGGCGGAAACGAGCCTCACTCTACAGCGGGGGAAACGTTATTACCGAGTACGAGCAGAAGGCGGCCGCTGCCAAGTGGCGAGTTCCTGGCACTGCCCCGAGTTTGGGGTGCGACAGGAGAGCCCCGTGATCGAAGTCCTTCCGCGGCAAGGAGAATCGACGACCAGGCTGTGGATCGCGCCGGAGGAAAAATCCGACGTTGACTGGTTTCTCGTTTGCGGAGAAAATGTCCTCCCCGTTTGAACGTCTCAAGATTCCGCCAGGAAACAGCACGGAATCGAGGCGATCCTGATCGAAGACCGCCAGGGAGGGCAGGTCGTGCTGAAAGAGACAGTGCTAGCCCCTAAGCATCTCTGCGCCAACGGTGCACCCGCAGGCTCGCCGCTGCGCAGTATTCGCGACGGCGTTCCCGGCAAGGTGATGGGGCGCGGCGGGCATTCCGGTCGAAAGCGCATCGCGCTGATTTTTGGCACTCGCCCCGAAGCGATCAAACTTTGCCCCCTCGTATGCGCCTTGCGGGACCACCCTCGGCTTGCCCCGCACGTCTGCGTGACTGGCCAACATCGGGAAATGCTCGACCAGGTTCTCGAGGTCTTCGGCGTTTCACCGGACGTCGATCTCAACTTGATGACCCGGGATCAATCTCTGGCCGGACTAACCGCCCGCGTGATCGCGGGCGTCGATTCCTACCTGGAGACCCACCAACCTGAAATGGTGATGGTCCAGGGCGACACCACCACGACTTTCGCGACCGCCCTGGCCTCCTTCTACCGCCGAATTCCAGTCGCCCACGTGGAAGCGGGATTGCGGACCGGCAACCGGTTCTCACCGTTTCCCGAAGAAATCAACCGCGTCGCCACCGCGCGTCTTGCCGATCTTCATTTCGCCCCCACTCGATGCGCACGCGAGAACCTTCTCCGCGAAGGAATCCCGCCCGACCGAGTCTTCACGACCGGAAACACGGTAATCGACGCACTCCTCATGGCCGTCGAGCAGACCAGAAAGCGTCCGCCAACCGTCGCCGGTCTCCCCCCCTACCTCCAGCCGTCCACGACCAGTTCGATTCGGCCGCGGATTGTCCTGATCACAGGGCATCGGCGCGAGAATTTCGGACAGGGGCTCGAGAACATCTGCCGCGCCGTAGGACAACTTGCGACTCGATTCCGGAACGTTCATTTCATCTATCCCGTTCATCTCAATCCCAACGTTCGCGAACCGGCAGGCCGCATCCTGGGGGCCCTGGCGGGAAACAACGTGCATCTGATCGCCCCCCTCGCCTATTTCGATTTCATTGCCCTGATGGACGCATCCCACCTCGTTTTGACCGATTCGGGGGGCGTCCAGGAAGAGGCGCCCAGCCTCGGGAAACCAGTCCTCGTGATGCGAAACACGACCGAGCGTCCCGAGGCCGTCGAGATGGGGACCGTGAAATTGGTGGGCACGACACAACAGACGATCGTCGAGGGCATTTCGGCGTTGCTCACCGACGATCGCAAGTATGCGGCCATGGCCAACGCGGATAACCCGTACGGTGACGGGAGGGCGTGCGAGCGGATTGTGCGCAGGATAGGAGACTACGCAGAGGGTACGCGCGATCCCATAACAACGACACCCGTTCGCCCTTTCCTTTTACAGGCGTGTGGATGAACCCGGGCATGACCTATGCCTAGCGTTGGCTCGCGCGTCAACGCCATGAAGATCCGACGTTGACTGATTCAAAGTTTGCTGCGAGAATGTCGCGCCGTTTTCAAGTTACGAATGGGCTTCGTGGAGCAAAACTCCATGATCATGAGTCCACGTTGCCCTCATGGGCACTGGGCTACACGAGAAACACGCCATCCGAGCAACGCTCGTCTTGGCGCGAGCCGCCCTCCCTGGAGCAGGAACGTCGGTCGTTCCGCTCCTCGACGAAACAAGCCTTCTGTTTGGTAACGAGCAACAAACCCCGGGAAACATGAGACATGCTAACATCTTTGAAGCAAGGTCTGTTGGCGATCATGCCGGGCGGAATCCGCCGGCCGCTCAAATCAGTTTATGACGTGCCGCAGCGCTTTGTAAGCATCGATGATCGGCTGCAGCGTCTAATGCGCATGCACTATACCTCGCTGGCCGCGCCGCTGTCAGGGAAGTCGGCCCTGGCAACATCCGAGATGAAGGTATACTCCCAAAACGGTGAAGACGGCATCCTTCTCTATCTCTTTGCGAAACTGGGGGTCACCAACCGCTCATTCGTCGAGTTCGGTTTTGGAGATGGCAAAGAATGCAACACGGCAAACCTGGCAATCAACTACGGATGGAATGGCCTCTTGATGGACGGAGGGAAAGACAAAGTCCGCAGCGCCAGACGCTATTATGACGACAAGCTACACCCCGCCCCGTCGCGGGTGCGCATTGCCCAGGCCTTTGTCACCGCGGAGAATATTGAATCCCTGTTGGCGCAGAACGGAGTCGCGAACGAGATTGATCTCCTTTCGATTGATATTGACGGGAACGACTACTGGGTCTGGAAGGCCATAGACATCGTCAGATCGCGCGTCGTTGTTATCGAATACAATGCGACTCTGGGTACCGAACAGTCGGTGACCGTTCCGTACGACCCCGAATTCGATAGGCTTGCGAAGCACCCCTCGGGGCTCTATCACGGCGCGTCCCTGCGAGCCCTCACAAAGTTAGCGGAGAGCAAGGGTTACCGACTCGTGGGATGCGATTCTTGTGGCGTCAATGCGTTCTACGTGCGCGACGACGTTGCCGAGGGCATTGTCGATGCGGTGCCAGTGGAGGACGCTTACTATCCCATGGCAAGACGAATAAAATACGCGCCGGTAGCCGAGCAATTCGACCGGATCAAGAATTTGGATTTCGAGACCGTGTAAGCCGTAGTTCTTCTTGGAGAAGCTTCGTGCGTGTGCTGTTCTGCAATGCGCCAAACGTTCCGCTCCTGGACGCGTGTGGAGGCGTGCTTAGGGAGATGCGACTGCGCGAACAGTCTCTTCGCATCCGAGGGCACGAGGTGGAATACTTGCCGCATGGGACTCCGCCACCATGGTCCTCTTATGACGTTGCACATCTTTTCATGGCCAACGGCGACAGCTACAGCCTTGGCGCCGCCGTTAGAAGCCGACTTCCGTTCGTTGTTTCGCCGATTATCGATCGGACTCAGTCCAATGCCGTGCTGCGCATGAGCGTGTGGCTGGAGCAACGCATTCCAACTGTATTCACTCACGTGGGACGCTGTGCTGCGATCTGCAGAATGGCAGATGCCGTGTGCCTCCGTTCGCAAGAAGAACAGGAGAGGCTGCACTATGGCCTGGGTGTGTCTTCTCCGTGCATAATCTCACCGTGTCCCCTGATCGTTCCGTCTCAAGCGTCCGACGTGCCACAGCACCTGAATGAACACACGGGATCTCCCTTTGTTCTGTTTCTCGGCGACGCGGGCAATCCCAGGAAGAACGTGGAGCGGCTCATTCATGCCATGGAGGGCCTCGATTTCGTCCTCTTGATTGCTGGGATGCTCTCGAACGGCCCAACAGCCGACCGCATACGTCACTTGGTTGCGGAGAGAAAGAACATCCGTCTTCTCGGTGTTCTCAGCGAGAACGAGAAATCATTCCTCCTCAGGCAGGCCACCGTCTTTGCTCTCCCCTCCTTGATGGAAGGAATAGGCCTTGCCGCGGCCGAGGCCGCTTTGTCAGGAACAACGGTTGTTATTACCAAGTACGGAGGGGCCCCGGACTATTTTGGAGATCGAGCGTTCTATGTTGAGCCTCATTCTGTGCGAGATATTCGCCGCAAGATAGAGAAAGCGTTTCAATCCCCCCTCGATTCCTCCGTGCAGATGCGTCGATTCTCTCTCGAACACGGCGCGAGTTCTCTCGAAGAGTGCTACCAAATGGCAATTCACCGACGACGAAATTGTCGAGTGGCAGCATAGAGGTGGTGAGACAATGAAGTTGTTAGTCATCGGTCATCACATTGTGGTCAAGGAATACCAGGAACTCTGGCTTGCCGCAGCACAGCGTTTCCGAGACATTGAATTTGAAATCCTGTGTCCGAAAGCCTTTTCGCAGCAGAGGCGGCTTGTCCATGCCGAGGCCTTGTCACCCGATCTTGTACCGGTGAGTACCTTAGAAGCTCCTTTTGGACGGTCCGGACGCCAGCACTTGCATTTTTATCTGGGACTCGGCGCAGCCCTCGACCGAATCAAGCCCGATTACGTGTACGCCCTCGAAGAATCCAACTCCCTCGTGACCGTCCAGATTGCTTCCGCATGCCAAAAACGAGGCATTCCCTATTGTTTTTGGACTTCCCTGAACCAAGTGCGAATCTACCGGGAAATGTACGGGCGGATGAACGTCCGGCGTTTTCTCTTCGACTGGTGCCAGCGATACACGTTCAGGACGGCAAACGGCGTCAACGCAACGAGCCTCGATGCGGTCGAGGTCCTGCGAAAGCAGGGCTACACGGGTCGGATTACGTGTCGAGGCATTCATGGCGTGGGCCGGATGTTCACCGAGATCGGCAAGAAACGCATTGAAGCCAACCGCGGACCATCCACGCCCCTTCAGGTGGGGTTCATCGGCAATCTCACGAATGTCAAAGCGGTCGATGTGTTGATCCGGGCTTATGCAGCGTTACCTGATCGCTCTCGCGTGCAAGTCAGCATTCGTGGCACAGGTGAAATGGCGGCCGAGTGGCACGCCCTCGCACAAGAACTGGGCGTTAACGACGAACTCTTGTGGCAGGAAACGCCTTTGCCTTACAGGGATATGCCGGCGGCCATGAGCCACCTTGACGTCCTGGTGCTTCCCTCCTGCACCCGAGGCGGGGTCACCGAGAAATTTGGCCGCGTCCTCATCGAAGCAATGGCGGTTGGGACCGTGGCCGTGGGAAGCCGCGACGGAGGGATACCCGATGCCCTGGCGGGAGCTGGTATTCTCTTTGAACCTGGCGATGCCGCTGAACTTGCCAACGTGCTGCACGGGCTTGCGTCTGATGCTGAACGCTGGCGTAGGAGCCAGGTGCAAGGCTACGAGACCGTCTGCGCCACTTACTCCTATGACGCGCTCGGCGTGAAGCAAATCGAAGGGCTCCGGAACGACCTCGGATTCTTCGAGGTTGAGAGAGGACATCGACAACGGTGACCCGTCTTGCGAGGATTACTGCGATTGTTGTTGCACCGCGTCCCGCTCTCCTCACGGAGTCGGACAGGCGCATCCGCGGAGCCGCGCTGTCGGCAGTCGGCCAAGCGGCAACCAAATGTACGCAAATCGTCGTAACCGTCATCACTGTTCCCCTCATGATCGCATGCCTCGGCGCGAATGGCTTCGGGGCGGCCATGGCCATCGCCGGATTCGCGCAGTGGTTCTTGCTCGACACCGGCATCGCCCAGGGCCTTCAGATGCGGCTCATCGAAACCCTAGCGCAAGACGATCGCCGTCAATCTCAGGCCTACGTGAGCACCGGATTGTTCGCGTTGTCGGCTGTTTCCGTTCTGTTCGCCGCGGTATTTTTTGCCATCTTCCCGTTTCTTGACTGGGCGAAGGTCTTCCATATTGACGCGTACGCATCCAATCTGCATGCCTCCCTTGTGGTTGTCGTCGTGTCCGTTCTCCTCATGATCCCTCTGAAGATCCTCCGCGAAGTCTACATGGCAGCCCAGCGTGGGTATATGTACTCCCTCTGGATGACACTTGGTACTGTAGGCAGCCTCGTCGGCATCTCGCTGGCGACTCGCAGTGGCGGCGGCATGTGTGCGGTCTTTGCGGGAATGTACCTGCCCGTTCTACTTTCCGTGCTTGCCGGATGCATGTACCTTTTTGTCGTGGACATGCCGTGGCTACAACCGAATCTGTCGAGCATCTCCGGCAAAGCCTGGAAACAAATGTGGCCCGAAAGTGCTGGATTTCTGGCCATGGGGATCTCCCTCATGATCATTAATGGGAGCGATATATTCCTCGTCAACTATTTTCTGGGCGGCCATGAAGCATCCGCCTACTCCTTGTCTTTGCGCATCTTCCTGTATATTCAAGTCGTTGTCTCCTTTCTCACCTACCCGGCATGGCCCGCAATTGGAAACGCGATCCAACGTCGTGAAATCGGCTGGGCAGTCAAGGCCGCGAGGGCCCTCTTTGCGGTCTCCCTCGGCTTCGCGATCCCGACGTGCGTCCTGCTCGTCGTATTTGGAAAACGGCTCGTCTCCTGCTGGTCTCGTGGAGAAGTGCAAGCAGACCAGTTTCTTCTCGTGCTGCTAGCCGTGTATGTCTTGGCACGAATCTGGTGTGCCCTATTTGGAATAATCCTGAACGCAATGGGGTGCATTCGCATCCAGGGCATCACTTCTTCCATAGAAGGATTCCTACACTTGACACTGGGTATCGCTCTCCTGCACCGATTCGGCGCCGTCGGACTCGCGGCGGCATCTCTCATCAGCGTTCTTCTTACGCGAGCATGGGTCCTACCGCTTGCGACAATCAGAAACACGACAAAGAGGCCTCGACTGGCCGTCAACACCTGAACCATCACTTCCGCCAAGCAAACGAAGGGCGAAGACAATGAAGCATAATCTGGTTTTGGAAATTGGTGCAGGGCACAACCCTTCGCCCTCCGCAGATGTCGTAGTCGACAAGTACCTCTACGACAACACCGAACGTGGAGGACCGCTTAGAATCACGCGTCCCACCGTCGTAGCCGACGGGGAGTGCTTGCCCTTTTGCAGCGGGACGTTCGCTCGAAGCATCGGGCGTCAGGTCATGGAACACATGCAGGACATCGGACAGTTCTTCGAAGAACTGATGCGAGTCTCTTCGTCCGGCTATCTTGCAGCGCCATCCTACCTCCGGGAACATGCGTTCGGATGGTCCTATCACCGCTGGCTGATCACCATCCAGGACGACGTCCTGCTTTGCGCGAAAAAGCCGGAATCCCAAACGCCGCCTCATGGGATGCTGATGCATTACTTCGCCGCCACCAACAGGGAGTTCAAACGCTTCCTCAGAACCCTGCCCACCGGCCTCTTGCACGTTCAGTATCCTTGGACCGGCAAGATCCAATACCGGATCGTCGACGCCCTCGAATTCCCGAACTTCAGTTCCTACGAGAAAATCGAGGCCTATCTGCACGAAAAGACGGCGACGGCCGGCCAGCGTCAGAAAATCAAGGCGTGGGTCCTCCGCAATAGCCCCGAGTGGCTCGGCGCCGGGATTTCCCGGATGCGGCAAACCTATCACGACCTGCGACGACACAAATCACGTCGCCAAGTCGACCTGAAATCGCTCCTCGCCTGCCCCGTGTGCAAGGTCAGCCTGCTGCACGAGAAACAACGATGCGTGTGCAGCCAATGCGATCGGCATTACCCCATCGTCGACGGAATACCGGTGTTCCTGCTTGATGAATCGCTCTGCCCGACATCTCGCACCCCCCAGGCGGCCTAGGTGACATCGATGAACCACTCCCAGCAAAGCCTCCTTCTGACCGCGATCCTCCTCGGATGGGTGGCTTTCTCGTTTTCGCTGTTCAACCTGGGGCCCTTCTCACTCACACTTCTCCTGCTGTCATCATGCGCGCTCGCGGCCCGCGGATTTCGCTTCAACACACTCTTCACCGTGAGCACCCTTTGCATACTCGCGTCCGGGGTCATCGCATGGGTTGTCGCCGTCGCCCATGGGGCCGACGACAACATGAAGACCCACACTCATCTACTTCAGCATCTGCTGGCTGTTGGCGTGCTCATTGGCGCGCAATCACTCGACTGGAATCGCCTCCTGCCACGATTTCGCCGGACCTTTCTCTGGCTGTCGGGCATCACCCTCGCATACGCAATCTATCAGTACGTAGCCAGGATGCATAGCCTCCCGTTCGCATTCCTTCCTGTCACCAATCTCCAGATCTCCACGGACCAGGGACTACAGCGCGGAGCCAGTCTCGGATTGGTGGCAACTGGTGGATTTGCGCGGGTCTCCTCGTTCTTCGCAGAACCGTCCGACCTTGGCCGGTTCATGCTCTGGTGCGTCGCAGTCGGTTGCGGGTGGATCAGGGACTGGATCGGTCTTGCCCTCATCGGTGTCGGGATCGCGGGGATACTCGTATCGCAGTCCATGGGCGGAATTGTCGGCTTGTGCCTTCTGCTTCCCACCCTCCTCTTTCTGAAACGCGATTTCCAGAGCTCGCTGCTCATTTTTCTCTTAGGCTCAATGCTTCTGCCGTCATTCGTCTACGTGTTTCCCGACGCCTTCAATACGGTATTCACACGAGCTGAGTTGATCGCGACAGAACGAGAATCGCGACTCCTCAAGAGGGCTCGCTTCGCTTATCTCGAAGAGAACACCGAGATCTTTCTCGAAGCGCCTTTGCTGGGGCACGGACTCGCTTCAATTCGAACGGTCGCGGAAGACAATGTTGTCGGCAACGCATTCATGTTGCTGCTGATTGAACGCGGCATCGTCGGAACTGCCCTGTTCTGCATGCCCTTCGTCTTCATCGCCTTCAAGCTGGCCATTTCTCAGAGATTCCCCGAACCGATTTATTGCATGGCCTTTGGCATCCTTTTCGTCGAATTCTACTGTCTGAGCACCTTCGGTCAGATTTACTTCCAGCCCATTTACGTGGCGTTTGGATTTGCCGCTTACGTCCAATCCCGCGTCCCTGCGCGGACGCCGTCCTTCCCCACTCCGACAAGCCATCTTCGCCGAAACACGCGTTTTCCAACGACGAACGCGAGACATCCACGCGTACAGTCGCGGATTGCTGACGAAAACCGATGCCTCACTCACTCCAAGGACATTCGGAGCAAGCAACGCACACTGCCGTCAGCTCAACAGCAGGAAGACACCAACCGCCGGAGAACATCCTTCTCCTAACGAAGACCTCCCGACAACCCCAATTCAAGACAAATGTCTCGTCCCCGAATGGAACGTACGGCAATCGTCGCAGGACCGCTTGAGGAATAGTCTCTCCATGGATGCCACGCCCCAGCAACGTGAACTGATTGTCCTCGCCCCCGCATGGCCCGGCGAGAGCGGCGGGTATGCAATTGCGATGCAAGCGTCGCTTGCCGCCTATCTCGCCTGTTTCTCCACAATCACGTTCATCTGCGTTTCCAACCGTCCTTTCGAGAATCGCCAGACGTGGCCATCTGATCGGGTGAAATGGATTCATGTGCGATCCTCAAAATGGCCGCGATGGCTGCGTTTTGTCCAAAGCCTCACACATAATCATCCTGCGATCCTCATGCCTTTCGTGTCAGCCAAAGCAGATTTGATGCAGGCCGTGCGCACAGCGGTCCGAACGAGCGAGGGCGACGCCTTTCTCGTCCTCGACGACATGGTCATGGGCTGGCTCCTGCCTTGGCTCCGCAAAGAGTTTCCCCAGATGCCAACCGCGCTGCGAAGCCACAACATGGCGGAAAAGGCTTTCGAACCGCTCCGGCGAGTCGGAACGCCCTTCCATCGCCTTGCATGGCACCTGGAGCATGCGAGGATTCGACGTTTCGAAAGAAAGGTATGCCGCCAGGTCGATCGTGTATGGGCAATTAGCCAGAGCGACGTCGTGGAATACAGGAAACGGCTGGCCGTTTCGCCGGACGGCGTGGTCGGAGTGTGCCTCGATACGGAGAGGTATCGCCACGTTCCCCCGGGTGATTCGAAGACGGTCATCCACGTCGGGTCGATTGATTTGCGCAAGGGAAGAGGCATGGCAGCGTTTGTCGAGACCGTCTGGCCTCAAGTACTCGCGACCATCCCTGGCGCGAGGCTCGTCCTGGCAGGGAACGGCACTCAGCAATTCTCCAATCCCGATCAAGGCATCGAAGGCCTCGGTTTTGTTCAGGACGATCGCTCCGTTCTCGCCAGAGGTCGGTTGTTTGTCAACCCGCAGCAGATTGGAGCAGGCGTCCAATTGAAGAGCATCGTGGCCATGCTGGCAGGCAAGGTACTCGTATCGACGACGATGGGAGCGGAAGGAGTCGCAGGCAAGAGTGGAGAACACTTCGTCATCGCGGACGCCCCCGACACGATGGCGGCCGAAATTGTACGTCTTATGTCGAACGAAGAACAATCCCTTGACTTGGGTAATACCGCCCAGCTCCTGGCCTCGCAAGTCTACGACCCTCGACGGTATGTCGATATCACGAAACAACAGATCGAGGCATTCATTCACCGCTCCGCGGGAGACGAGCCCGCCACGAGGCGCAGCGTCACCGCCGCATAGCGATTGAACAACACGACAGGGACGAGCCAACCGGCCCCTGCTGGCGGGGCTGACTCCACGGGACTTTGCCAATGGCCATTGCAGTCATCCTCTCACTTGACTACGAGCTCTTCGGAAATGGCTCCGGCAGCGTCCAGACTGAACAGATCCGCCCGACGGCCATGCTGCTCGATCTGCTCGAGGAGTACGGAGCCAAGCTAAGCCTATTCATGGAGTTCGGTCAGTATCAGGCGTTCGGTCGCTTCCAGGCCCAAGCGGAGCATTTTGCCGAGGATAACGCGAGAATTCGCGAGCAGCTTCGCGACGCCGTGCGACGGGGGCATGATGTGCAACTGCATTATCACCCGGCATGGCACAACGCGATCTGCGAAAAGACGAGAATTTCACTCGAAGAAACTCGTTTCGACTTGAGCATGCTCCATGAAGACGAAATTGAGCACGTGCTGAAAGAGGGGAAGCATTTCTTGGAAAAGCTCCTTCAGCCCATCCGGGCATCCTATGAATGCAACGCCTTTCGAGCCGGCGCTTGGTCTCTGTCCGACCCGAAAAAGGTCCTCCCGATCCTTCGTCGGCTTGGGTTCAGGTGCGATTCTTCCGTCGTGCCGGGGGCGAGATTTCGTGCGGCATACGGCGACTTTGATTGGTCGACCGCTCCCCATCCATACCGTCCCTGGTCGATCGCAGACGATCTCACGACGCCCGTCGAAGATGGAGCGATTCACGAGATCCCCATCTACACCCTCCGCCATCCGTTCGCAGCACTGAAATACCGGAATCCCACCTACTTCGCAAACGCGCGAGCGGCCGCAAAACGTTGCCCCGTGAAAGCGTGCGAAAAAGGGATGGGATTGCTCGGAAAAGCGAGGAAGATTCTCGGAAGAAACTACTACATGGCGGACTTCAATGCCATGTCGTTCGCCACCCTCCGGCGTATGACGGCCCGCGCCGTTCGCGAATGTTCAGCCAGCGAACGTCCGGAGCCGGTCATGTTCATCGGCCACTCGAAAACGACTCACTGCGTCAACGATCTCCGGCGGTTCCTGGACGCCGCATCGCGGTGGAGTGACGTTGAATTCTGGAGCCTCGGCGCTTATGTGTCCCGTTTTTTCCCAGTGTCCAGCGCCGATGTCAGGAACGTTCACACGCACCAGAGCCCAAGGCTGCCATTTGCCGTGTCCTCGAACACGAGAGCCTGATGGAGGATAAACCATGCGAATCCTGATTCGAAAAGCGCTCGCGCCGATCCTGAGCAAGGAAGCCCGGAAGCGATTGAAAGAGCGCGAGTACAACCTGCGTCGATACTGGGTGAGGAAACTGCCTCCGCTCACGGAAAAGGCGATCCGCCGGGTCATTACAGATAGACTTGGCGTCACCCGGGGCGATCATCTGTTCGTTCACGGTTCGCTCGACATGATGCGTACCGAAATGACGCCCCTCCAGTTGGCTGAGTTGCTATTCGACATCGTGGGCGAAGAGGGAAGCGTGAGCGTCCCGACGTTCATACGATACACCTCCAGCGAATGGATGATGATGCCCAAGCCGTTCCACCTCCTGCGGACTCCCTCGGGAATGGGCGTGCTTAGCGAAAGGGTCCGGAGGTACGCGGGAAGCCGGAGGAGCCTGCATCCGACGAAATCGGTTGCGACCGTCGGGAAGATCGCGGAGGAAGTGCTCGCTGAACACCATTGTTCCGAATTCCCCTTCGGGCCGCAGAGCCCTTTCATGAAACTGCTGCGACACAACGTGAAAGTCCTGGGGCTGGGCGTTCCCATGAGCTACCTCTCCTTGGTTCACACGGTCGAGGATTCCAATCCGGATCTCTATCCGCTCCCAGTGAACGAGCCAAAGGTCTACGAAAAGGCTTGCGTGAACGAAGAAGGCCATTCGATCGTCGTCAAGACACGAGTCCATGACTCGAAGGTGATCGTCAAAGCGAATCCGGAGCGTTTTGTGCGACGCTATGTACCTCGACGAGCCTATCACATCCACCGACACTACCTGACACCGTTCTTTGTTGTCGACGGAAACCAACTCTATGCCGCGCTCGATCAGGAGATGCGTCGGGGCAGGACAATCTACGATTGATCGCCATTTGGAAGCAGATGGGAAAGAGGCTTCGTCCTGTAGCGGGATTTCAATCATGTAAGGAGAACTGAGATGAACCTTGCGGAGTTCAAGGAAGCAGTCGGTGAAATCATTGGGGTTGAGCCCAGCGATCTGGACAGCAACACGACCCCGCAGGTCGCGCCGTCTTGGGACTCCATGGCGGCGGTGGAAATCATCGCACTGCTCGAAGAAATGACCGACGGGGACATCGAAGCCGAGGAAGCCGACGCGTTCGAGTCCTTCGGAGCCGTCCTGTCCTTTGCCGAGAAGCGCGGCATCATCGATCTGCAAGAAACGTAGTTCACCGGCGTCAAAGGCCTCCAATACCCAAAGCCGACTCCGGAGGCGATTGGGCCGAGAAGCGTATGCCAACAGCCAGAATCGAGTCCGTCTTCACATACGTCCCCGACACGGCGCTCCGGAACCCGGAACTGGCCGAACGTTGGGACTCATGGTCCGCGGAAGAGATCGAAGAGAAAACGGGCATTCGGGAACGCCGGATAGCAGGCCCCGAGGAATGCTCCTCGGATCTTGCCGCCGCTGCCGCCGAAAGACTCTTCGCGAGTCACCCCGACTCACGGCAGGAGATCGATTATGTGTTGTTCTGCACCCAGACGCCCGATCACTTTCTGCCGGCGACGGCATGCCTCCTCCAGGAACGTCTTGGCCTCTCGCGAGCGACCGGGGCCATCGACTTCAATCAGGGATGCTCGGGGTATGTCGTCGGCCTCTCTTTGGCCAAGGGCTTAATTGAATCGTCGCAGGCGAAGTCCGTTCTTTTGTTGACTGGCGAAACCTACTCGAAACTCGTTCATCCTTTGGATCGGACCGTGGCCACCTTGTTCGGCGATGCCGGCTCGGCAACGTTGATCACGGCCTCAGCATCCGAGCCGGGTTTGGGGAACTTCGTCTTTGGCACGGACGGCCGTGGGGCCGGGAGTCTCATTGTCCCGGCAGGGGCGTTTCGCTCCCCTCCATCCGGTGAGACCTGCATCGAAACCGAAGACGGCAAGGGAAATGTCCGGTCAGAGCAGAACCTGTTCATGGACGGACCGGAAATCTTCAGGTTCGCCATCACTGCGGTGCCGCGCACCGTGCGGAATCTCCTCAAGAAGGCGGAGTTGAGCCTGGATGACGTCGATTTCCTCGTCCTGCACCAGGCAAACAAATTCATGCTGGACCACGTCGTGAAACGCCTGCGGATCGATCCGGAAAAATGTCCCTATGAATTCGCCATGTATGGAAACACGGTTTCGTGTTCGATTCCGTTGGTCCTGAATGACTTGAACGCCAAGGGATGCCTGGCACGCGGACAGCGTCTGATCCTCGTCGGGTTCGGGGTGGGCTACTCATGGGCCGCGTGTGATGTAACATGGTAGTTCTTCGAAACGGTACCAATGGCGACGCCTGAAGCGTCTCCGGCTCCAGGAGCCTCAAAGGACGTTGTTGTCATTCCTCCGCCATTCCGACCTTAGATCTGCCTCGATCAAACCTGGTGCCAAGCCCAAGAGATTTGCCCCAGAGTTGCGGCACGAGAAACCTACGACCATGAAACAAATCCTCCAGAATCTCCAGTCCGGCGTCACTGAACTTGTGGACGTCCCCAGCCCCTCCGACCGGCCTGGCTCGCTCCTCATTCGCACGAAACGCTCCCTCATCTCGGCGGGCACGGAACGGATGCTCGTCGAGTTCAGCAAGGGGAACCTCCTCCAGAAGGCGC
Organism: Thermoguttaceae bacterium; assembly: GCA_963674575.2. Classification (GTDB taxonomy): domain Bacteria; phylum Planctomycetota; class Planctomycetia; order Pirellulales; family Thermoguttaceae; genus JAAYAY01. The sequence goes on along the minus strand of CAXXQT010000002.1, from coordinate 333,017 downwards.
GTTCCCAGCCCGACAAGGTCAAGCAGGTCCTCGATAAGATCAAGACCGACGGACTCCTGCCGACCCTCGAAGCCGTCTTCAAAAAACTCGACGAACCGCTCCCCCTGGGCTACTGTAACGTGGGCGAAGTGATCCAGGTCGGGCCCGGCGTGGCCGATTTCCAGATCGGGGATCGGGTCGCCTCGAACGGCCCCCACGCCGAAATCGTCTCCGTTCCCAAGCACCTCTGCGCCAAGATCCCGGACGAGGTGACCGACGAAACGGCCGCCTTCACCGTCCTCAGCGCCATCGGACTGCAGGGCATCCGCCTCGCCCAGCCCACCCTCGGTGAAAAGGTCGTCGTTGTCGGAGCCGGCATCATCGGGCTCCTCACCGTGCAACTGCTCCGGGCCAGCGGCTGCGAGGTGCTCGCCGTCGATGTGAACCCCGCACGACTCGCGCTCGCGGAGCAGTTCGGGGCCAAGACGTGCCACGCCGCCTCGGGCGATCCCGTGGCCGCCGCCCAGGCCTGGACCTCGGGCGTCGGCGTCGACGCCGTCCTCATCACGGCCAGCGCCAAGAGCGACGAGATCGTTCACCAGGCGGCCGAAATGTGCCGCAAACGCGGACGCATCGTCCTCGTCGGCGTCGTGGGCCTCAACCTGCGGCGTGCCGATTTCTATGAAAAGGAATTGACCTTCCAGGTCTCGTGCAGCTACGGGCCCGGACGCTACGATGACCAGTACGAACAGAAAGGCCACGATTACCCGATCGGCCATGTTCGCTGGACCGAACAGCGGAACTTCGAAGCCATCCTCGCCGCGATGAAGTCCGGCCGCATCGTGGTCGACTCCCTCGTCACCGATCGCATCGCCCTTGCTGACGCCGCCCAGGCCTACGACAAGATCCTCAACGATCCGTCGTCCCTCGGTGTGATCCTCGAATACTCCGACGCCCCAGATCGGTCCCAGACCGTCGCCGTCGCCGCCGCGTCCTCGAAGCCGGCGAGCAAGGTTGTGGCCGCCATGATCGGCGCTGGGAACTTCGGCAAGATGGTCATCGCCCCTGCCCTGGCCAAGACCGGCGCACGCCTGAAATACGTCGTCGAACGCCGCAACGTGGCGGCCGCCGCCCACGTGGCTGAGAAGTACGGCTTCCAACACGCGACGACCGACGCCGACGCCGTGTGGAACGATCCGGAGTTGAATACCGTGTTCATCGTCACCGGCCACAGCAGCCACGCGGCCCTCGTCTGCCGTGCCCTGAAAGCGGGCAAGCACGTGTTTGTCGAGAAGCCGCTGGCCATGAACGTGGAAGAGCTGGCCCGAATCGTCGAGGCATCGCGAGCCCTGCCCGACCGGCAACTCATGGTAGGGTTCAACCGCCGTTTCAGCCCCCACATCCAGAAACTCAAGGCGATTCTGTCAGGCCGCAGCGAACCGGTGGCCATGCATTTCGCCTGCAACGCCGGCTTCATCCCGCCCGACGTCTGGGTGCACGATCCCGAGGTCGGCGGCGGGCGGATTGTCGGCGAGGCCTGCCATTTCCTCGACCTCCTGGCCTACCTGGCCGGCAGCCCGATCGTTTCCGTGGCGTCCTCCCAGATGGGACCCGGGGTGGCAGTTCACGAAGACAAGATGAGCATCGTGCTCTCCTTCGAGGACGGCTCGGTCGGCACGGTGAACTACTTTGGAAATGGGCACAAGGGCTATCCCAAAGAGCGGTTGGAAGTCTATTCGGAAGGGAGGATCTTCTCCCTCGACAACTTCCGAAAACTGGAGGCCTGGGGCGCGGCCGGTTTCCGAAAGATGAAGACCAAGCTCGACAAGGGCCACCAGGCCGAATTCAACGCGTTCGTCGAACGTGTCGCCGGCGGCGGGGCTCCCTTGATCGGCCTGGACCAACTGGTCAATGCGACCCTCGCCAGCTTCGCCGCCATGACCTCGGCGGCCGAGCAACGGACCGTACTGCTCCCGCAGGAATACGCCGACGCCATCCCGGCGTAACGCAGGCGCTCACGTCAACGCGCCGCGCCGGCCTCGACCGTCGGGTCCCGTCGCATGGGAAGCTGGAACTCGTGCACGTCCTCGTAGTCGCGTCCTGACGCCACGAGGATCTTGCCGCAATCCAGATTGTAGACGACGGACCAGATGGTCGTCCGCTGAGAGGTCGCGGCCAATAGCTTCATTGCGTCTTCCTGTCGGATCGCGCCGCCCGCCTTCTCGAGTTCCCCGTAGACCCGCTGGTAACGCCAGCATGGGGCCCTGGCGCCAACGGGGCGGACTTCGGAGATCAGAAAATTCGTGGAGATCTGCCACGGCTTGCTGTGCCGCATCACGACCATTCGCCCCTGGGTGAACTCGACCACGACCGAATGGCCGGAAGCGTCGGCAATGTGCAGATGGCAACCGATCACGGGGAAGACGATATTGAAGTCGTCGATCAGTTCGAGGGCCTCGTCGACCGTGGCGGCATGATCGAGAATCACCCGCATCACCTGGTTGGAAATCAGGGCGGGCCGATCGGCACGGTACGGCATGCGACGCCGCGGCACAGCGTTCTGGGAAACGGCCAGCCCGCATTCGTTCATCCCGTCCATGATGGCGTAGGGAGCGGCCAGCAGCGTGGGCCGGCGCCACCAGGGGATCTCCTGAAGCTGGTTGAGGCCCAGATAGTACATATCGACCATGGCCACCGAAGCATGGCCGCCCGGCGGATCGGTGAACAGCACGAGCGTGGACGGGTGGGCCCAATCGAAATTACGGGCGAACACGGCGTCTTTGGCCTCGCCCGTGGCGAAGAAACTCGTGCAGGCGTCCGGATTGACGAGCCGCTCGACCTGTCGGTAGACCGGCCACTGGATCCCGTATCTGGCTGTCAGGTCCAGCAGATAGCCGCCCCGATAGTGCATCACGTAGAGAGGCTGATCGTCCACCTTTTCCAGCGACGCAAGCGTCCTGACCGACGCATATCCCTGCAGCAGCGCACTGCCGGCCATGGCCACGACCAGCCCGCACAACACCCCGCCCCGACGCCGATCTCGCTTGCGCATCGCCTCTCTCCCTGCTGCTGAAGATTCACCCCAGACGATCCTGAGGCTATTGCATCGTACCGTAGATGCTAAAAACGCTCAAGGAATTGGTGGGGGAAAGAAGAAGCAGGACGAGCGTCCCCCAGTAGGTTCCGGGCGCCGCACGGAACCCCGAAGTAGAACACCGCTTTCCATATCGAAAGTCGTCCGGCAGACAAGGCGGTTGAAATTGAGAATCGCATGATTGGTCAGGGTTCCGTGCGGCGCCCGGAACCTACCAGGACTGCTGGGTATCCAGAGCCTGCGGGTGCAGGCGAGCCGGGGCATGTTCGGAAATGGCGGCCAGAAAGGCCTCGGCGCTGTTGGGCGGAAAGAAACGGTAATCGCTTTCGCCCTGGATGCGGTAGTGGCCGAGAGTGGACATGCAACTGGTCCGCTCACGGGGATTAAGGAGCGGCCGGAGCCAACCGTCCCAGGCAACTTCCCAGCGAGTGGCAGGTCGAATGGCGACAATCGTCTCCCAGGGCCAGTCCTCGGAACCGCCCGAGGCCTTATGGAAATGGAGGCCCTCATTGTCGATCGTTACGAACTTGACCGTGCGAAAGCCCAGGCTCATCAGGCAAATCACGGTAGGCAAAAGAAGAACATATTTCAAAACACCGTCCAAGCTCGCGCCGCTTCCCAAGAGCCAGATGGCCGCCAGTCCGGCTACGGCGGGAAGGCCGACTAGCACTACGATCACGAGGCCGACGTTCAGCAAACAGATCAACGGGTCCAGCAGATCCACCGGAGCGAAGGCGGGATGAATCCGCCCATCCGGCTCGACCCCCGCACCGATTGTGGAAGCGGGGGACGCATAGGGATTCTCGTCTCGAACTGGCTCATTCGACATCGGGCGCCACCGTTCTGCAAAAGCACCACTGCTGGCTTCTCAGACATCACCGACGACCGCACTAACCTCGCCGTGTGTCAGTCAAGCCTCAGCGCTTTGTCCGAAATGTCCTTGCGGCACCAGGCGCCGTCCCAGCGGATGGCCTTCACGGCCGTGTAGGCCTGGAGCTTGGCCTTGGCGATCGAGTCGCCCATGGCCGTCACGTTGAGGACCCGGCCGCCGGCGTTGACGACCTGGCCGTTCTTCAACGCAGTTCCCGCATGGAAGACCTTCACGTCGGGCAGCTTGGCCGCCTCTTCCAATCCGCGGATCGGCAAGCCCTTCTGATAGGCTCCCGGATAGCCCTTGCTCGCCATGACCACGCAGACGGCCGGACGGGGATCCCACTCCAAGGAATCAATCTGGTCGAGTTGCCCGTCAGCCGCCGCTTCGAGGACGCCCGCCAGGTCCGTCTTGAGCCGCATCAGCAAAGGCTGGCATTCGGGGTCGCCGAAGCGCACGTTGTATTCGAGCATCTTCGGGCCCTGATTGGTCATCATCAAGCCGGCATAGAGAACGCCCTGGAAGGGACGTCCGGCCTTCTTCATGGCGTGAACCGTGGGCACGAAGACGTGTTCCTCGATCCAGTGGAGCTTCTCATCGTCGACCAGGGGAGCGGGGCAATAGGCCCCCATGCCGCCCGTGTTCGGACCCGTGTCGCCGTCGTGGGCCGGCTTGTGGTCCTGGGCCGGCTGGAGGCTGACGATCGTCCGCCCGTCGGTGATCGCCAGCACGCTGGCTTCCTGGCCGACGAGTTTCTCCTCGATGAGCAGACGGTTGCCCGCGTTGCCGAAGATCTTGTCGCGGGCGATCTCATTGACCGCTTCGAGGGCCTCCAGGCGGTTGTCGCAGACGATCACGCCCTTGCCGGCCGCCAGCCCGTCGGCCTTGACGACGATCGGCGTGTCTTCCCGATCGTTCAGGTAGCGAATGGCGTCGCCGGCGTCCTGAAAGGTCCGGTAGTCGGCGCCGGGCACGTCGGCGCTGCGGAGCAGGTTGCGGCAGAAGACCTTGCTGGCCTCCAATTCGGCCGCCGCCTTGGTCGGCCCGAAAACCTTGAGTCCTTCCGCCTGGAAGGCGTCGACAATCCCGGCCGCCAGCGGCGTTTCCGGCCCGACGACCGTCAGGCCCACGTCGTTCTGCCGGGCGAACTGCATCAGGGCCGGAAAATCGTTGGCCGAAACGTCAACATTCTCGGCGTCCTCGGCCGTGCCGGCGTTTCCCGGGGCCACGAAGACGCGTTCAACCCGCGGACTTTGGGCGATTTTCCATGCCAGGGCGTGTTCCCGCCCCCCGCTGCCGACGACCAAAACGTTCATTGTGCGTTCTTTCCTCGCGTGAGAGTCTACCTGTTTCGGATCGATTTTAGAGGGCCCGCCCCGTTTTCGGAAGTCCTCGCTCGCGGACCACCACGGACGCTATTGCCCTGCCGGAGAGTGGTTGACATGGGTCGATCGGGTGGGGATAACCAGGGAAGGGGATGAAAGATGACCGGAAAACGCTTTAGGAACGTGTTGTTGCGATGTGCCATCATGCCGCGGGGCAGCCGAAAAACGAAACTTTGAGCAACCCGAGACGTGGTTTTTTTCGTTTCGTCTTTGGCGCCGGGACGGCCTTACTGAGCGGGGCCGCGGCCCTTTGGGCGGCTGGAACCGCGCGGTTTCTCATGCCAAACGTGGTCAATGAGCCACCGCGCCGGTTTAAAGTCGGCTATCCGGTGGACTTCCCTACCGGTCGTGTCGATACACGCTTCAAGGAGGAATACGGCGTGTGGCTTGTTCACGGCGACTACGGCGGCCGGGCCCAGATCTTCGCCCTTCGAACCGTTTGCACGCACCTGGGCTGCATCACGATCTGGCAGGAGTCGGAAGGACAATTCAAGTGCCCCTGCCACGGCAGCGGATTTACCATGGATGGAATCAACTTTGAGGGTCCGGCCCCGCGTCCCCTGGAGCGATACGCAATCCGGGTCGCCGAGGACGGGCAGCTCGAAATCGACCGCGGCCGCATCTTCCAGGAAGAACTGGGGCAGTGGAATGATCCCGCCAGCTTTGTCAGCGTATGAATCCCAGATAGCAAGACGCTTCTGCAACCCATGGCTTTTCGCGATCGAATCCGAAACTCGCAGCTCTGGAAGAGCGTCTTCCGGCACGGGGCGCCCGTGGATCGGCGCAACCGGATCGTTGTCATCCTGACAAACTTGATCCTCCACCTGCACCCCGTTTCGATGCCACGCCACGCGGTTCGTCTCAGCTACACCTGGTGCATGGGCGGCATCACCTTCTTCCTGTTCCTGGTGGAGACCGTGACGGGCGTGCTGCTCATGTTCTACTACCGGCCTACCCTTGAGTGGGCCTACAACGACATGCTCGCCCTGCGCGACGTCGTCTCCTGGGGAGTTTTGCGAGAAATCCACCGCTGGGCGGCCCACGCCATGGTCATCACGGTCATGCTCCACATGCTCCGTGTGTTCCTGACCGGCAGCTACAAACCGCCCCGCGAATTCAATTGGGTGGTCGGCGTCGGCCTGCTCGTGATGACGCTGCTGCTTTCCTTCACGGGCTACCTCCTGCCCTGGGACCAGTTGTCGATCTGGGCGATCACCGTGGGCTCGAACATGGCCCGGGCGGTTCCCCTCGTGGGCAGTGAAGGCCCCGCCCAACAACTGCTCACCGTGGGCGGCATCGACCTGATCACCGACGCCTCGGACTCGCGTTTCCTCCTCCTTGGCGCCCGGAGCGTGGGCGAAGAAACGCTCATCCGCTTCTACGTGCTCCATTGCGTCGCCATTCCTCTGCTCGCCGCCTGTGGAATGGCCCTTCACTTCTGGCGCGTTCGCAAAGACGGCGGCATCAGCGGGCCCCTTTAGGATAAAGAAAGAAGCATCAAGCTATGACCGACGACCAAGCAGCCGAAACCCGCCCGCAAGTGGAATACACCTCCCTCGGAATCGGCCCCTGGTACGTGCTTGTAGGCAAACGTCCGAACGACACCTGGACGATCAGCGTCCTCGAAGGCGAACAGCCCGTCGGCAGTTTTGACACGATCCGCGACGGCAACCCGAGCGTGGCCATCATGCGTCCCGGCGGCAAACCGCGAGCCGCCCTCGTCGGCGGCGAAGACACCGAGTTGATCCTCTACGATGAAGAAGGACAAATCCGCCAGGTGCTCAGCATCGCCGGAATCGAGCAAGCCATCGCCGAGGCCACCGAGAAACCAGCAGAGTGACGCTGGCGTCGGCAGGCATCAGAGGCCGCACGGTTTCACAATCGCCGAGCAACACGCCATTTCAAGGTCCCGCTCGGCGAGCGGTGACCTACCTGTTGAATGGGCCGCTACGCCGTCCAATCAAGCCCCACGTCCAACACGATGGCCGAGTGGGTCAGGGCCCCTACGCTGATTCGATCCACGCCGCTTTCGGCGATCGCCCGGACCGTATCCAGGTTGACTCCGCCGGAGGCCTCCAGTTGAACCGTGGGGGCAACCGCATCGCGCCTCGCCACGGCCTGGCGAAGCAGATCGGGCCCCATGTTGTCCAACAGCACGATATCCGGACCGGCGGGCAACACGGCCTCCAACTGCTCGAGCGTATCCACCTCGATCTCGACAATCGAAGCCTCGGCCGCCTCGGGCGATCGCTTGCTCGCGAAATAGCGGCGAGCTTCGGTTACCGCTGCCGCGGGGGAGAATCGAGGACGGCCGGCATCCGCCTGGGCCCCCAACGCGAGGTGATTGTCCTTGATCAAGATAGCCTCGAACAGGCCCTGGCGGTGGTTGAAAGCTCCACCGCAGCGAACGGCGTACTTCTCAAGCAGTCGCAGACCGGGCGTGGTTTTCCTCGTGTCGTAGATCCTCGCCCCCGTGCCGGCGACGGCCTCAACATAGCGTCGGGCCTGGGTGGCCACGCCCGACAGGCGGCCGATCAGATTCAGGGCGGGGCGTTCGGCCGTGAGGAGTTTTTGGGCAGGTCCTGCAATCTGGCCGATCGCCTGCCCGGGCTGGACCGCCGTCCCGTCCTCGACGAGGCCCTGCCATTTCAACGCGGGATCGACCTCGGCAAACACGATCTCCGCCGCCCTGAGCCCTGCCGCAACCCCCGCCTCGCGCACCACCACCGCGGCCCGGCCCGGGGCGTCTTCCGGAATCAGGGCCAGCGACGTGCAATCGCCTTCGCTCGCCAGATCTTCTTCCAGCATCCGCCCAATCAGGTCACGAAGGTCCTGTTCAACCGTGTGATCCCACTCGATTTGGTGAAACTCTTTGGCCAAGGATGGGGTCTCCTACTGGGTGAGGGACAGGCGGGCGTGTATCCTGAAGCATAACCGATTCGGGCAACGATCGGAAAGTGAGGCCCCCATGTCCCAGTCCGACAGCAGCACCGAGAATTCCCTCTCCCCGCCGTGGCTCCTTCGTCGCCAGGACCAGCAACTGCTCGCCACGGTGATCGTCTTCGCGACCTGCGTCACAGGAGCCTGGTGGTGGCTCACGGGCAGTTCCCACCCCGATCTCACCTCGTGGGAGTGCCTACCGCACCACGACCATCAATTCCTGGTGAACGTGAATACAGCCAACTGGCCGGAACTGATGGAACTTCCGGAAATCGGCGAAACCCTCGCTCGCCGGATCGTCGCCCGCCGCCAGGCCGAGGGCCCCTTCCACACTCCGGAAGACCTCACCGCCGTCCACGGAATCGGCCCAAAGAAGCTTGACCACATGCGTCCCTGCCTGGATCCCCAATCGTGGGAGGCTGATCCAGTGTCCCCAGTAGAGTCCGGGCGCCGCACGGAACCCTGAAGGGGCAAACAGTGTTCCATACCCGAAGGGCGATGGAAGGGCCAGTCCTGATTCAGCCCGGCTGCTTTGGTCACGCCGCAGACAGGCGAGGCGGCCCAGGGGACCGCTTGATCTGCAGCCGGGCTTTTTTGGGGGCGGCTGCGATTGAACGCAAGAGCCGGGCTACGAAGGCTCCTCAACGGGTCAGGTTGGCTGGCATGAAGTGGTGTATTCAAGAGCCCGGCTACTCTGTTTCAGCCCGGCTATCCCCAGGAAGAAGACCGCTTCACTCGCCCACCACCTCCTCTAGCACGTCTTCGTCCACGTAGATCGGCAGATGAGGATCGCAGGTGACCGAGATGGCGATGGCGTCGGAGGGGCGGGAGTCGATTTCGATGATCTCGCCATCGGCGCGGATACGAAGCTTGGCGAAGTAGGTGTGGTCTTTCAGATCGCAGATCACCACGTCGTGGAATTCACCGCCGAGACTCTCCACGATCTGGCAAATCAAGTCGTGTGTGAGCGGACGGGGTGACGGAGCCCCCTTCACACGGCGATGAATCATCGTCGCTTCAAACAGGCCGATAAGGATGGGAAATGTCCGATTGCCGTCGATTTCCTTGAGATAGATGATCTGCTGGTCGTTGATTTCGCTGATGATAATCCGCGACAGTTCCATCGGGACGGGCATGGCCGAATCCTTGCACACACGAGACGAGCGACGTACGGACAACGCAAACCCCATTATAGCCCCCTCGCCCGTCGGCAAGCTAGCAGCCCGTCCAAAAAGTAAGTCCCCACGTCGCCTGAGGCAATGAAACGGAATCGCGCGCGGCTCCAAGAAACGGCCCTCTCCGCGCGCAATTTCCCTGTCCAGCCCGTCTATTCCGCATATCCCGTTCTCCACGTGAAACCGGAACGCACCCGTGCGGTAACCGCTCAAGATAGCCCGTCTGCCTCCACGGAGGGTGGCTTCGGAAGCAACAATTGGGAAGGCAGAAAGCGAGGGCGGCGTCGCTCGTGCCGTCTTGACACATTGCTCGTACCCGGAGATTCCGATGGACGGAGTTGGTTTGATTGTCTTCGGCGGGATCGGCCTGATCGTCGTGGTCGGATTCGCCGTGAGCATGACATTGCAGAAAAAACGCACGGAGGCCTGGCAGCGGGTTGCCGATGAACTGGGCATTCCCTTCGTGGGCGAAAGCAACGGCATCCTGGGAACGTGCGCTAACCTGAAACTCTTCAGCCAGGGCCACGGCCGCAAGTTCCACAACGCCGTTCAAGGCGATGCGGGCGATACCCGAATCACCATTGGCGACTATCGCTATACGACCGGGAGCGGCAAGAATCGGAAACACCACGCCTACACCATGTGCGTGCTGGAGAGCTCTCGGCTTTCCACGCCCCATTGCTATTTGCGTCCCCAGCGAGCTTTCTTCGACATGCTTGGGGCCATGTTTGGGGGGCAAGACATCAACTTCGAAGAAGATCCGGATTTCTCCAACGCCTACGTGCTCCAGGGCGACACGGAAGCCGCCGTTCGCATGCTTTTCGACGAAGAGATCCGCGGTTGGTTCGTCGACCGCAAGACCGAACGTTTCCACTTCGAGACGCGAGGCAATTTGCTCCTCTTCCATCGCGGCCGGAAAGGCAAACCTGAAGAGGCCTCGCAACTCATGCAACAGGCCCTGGAACTGATGGGAGTGCTCGCAGGCCGTTGAGGGACGACTGAAGAGGCAACGAAAGCCCTTGTTTTGCCGTCCTTCAGTCTTCAGCCTCCAGTCTTCAGCCTTTTCCCAATCGATTCTTGCGCAGGCAGCCGCTACGATAGTAGGTATCCCCTTCCTCGTAGCCGAACAGACCTGCCATGACGCGATCGCTTGCCCTCCTTGCGTTCTTTTTCGCATTCGCCTTGCTCTCCAACCCAGTCACGGCGACTCAGCCTGACTCGCCCACAGCAGCCGATCCCTGCCTGGCCCCCATCGCCGTCGCCCCGCTGGGCGACACGGACCTTGTCGTCCTCGGCGCCGAAGGGAAACGCCTCGTCATCGTCGATCGACGCCAGGGCGAACCGGTTCGCACGATCTCCCTTCCGGCCGAGGGTTCCGGGATGGCCGTTCGAGGGAATCTGTTGTACGTCACCACCAACGAACCGGCAGGCCGGCTCCTCGAAGTCAATGCAGACTCCGGGCTGGTCCAACGCCAGTGGCGCATCGGCCACTGCCCCTGCTCGCCCGTGCTTACCGCCGATGCCAGGACCGCCTTTGTCGCCAACCGTTTCCAGGATCTCGTCCGCGCGACCGACCTGGAAACCGGCGCACAGCGCACCGCGAAGGTCATCCGCGAACCGATTGCCTTAACGCTCGGCCCCTTGGGCAAACGGCTCTTTGTGGCAAACCATATCCCCCTCGTCCGCCCCTTCCTCGACGACGAAAACCCAACCATGTACTCCGAGGTGTCCGTCGTCGACGCGCAGCGGATGAAACAGATCGCCGCGATTGAACTGCCCAACGGAAGCCAGGGACTTCGTGGCATCGCCCTAGCGCCGGACGGCGATTGCGTCGCGGTCACCCACGTGATGAGCAACTTCGTGATCCCGACCATGGAGGTTGCCGGCGGGGCGATGAACCGCAACGCCCTCTCCCTCATCCGCACCGACTCGCTCGACCTGCTCGCCACCGTCATGCTCGACGATCCGGAACTGGGAGCCGCCAATCCCTGGGGCCTCTGCTTCACCGACGACGGCCTGAACCTGGTCGTTTCTCACGCCGGCACCCACGAGATCAGCGTGATCGACTGGCCGGCTTTGGAGGAGCGTGCAACCGAACGCAACGCAGCGGCCGAGTACTTCGACCACGACTCGCTCACCACGATGCAAGGCATCCGCCGACGCATCGCCTTGCCCCTCGCGGGTCCCCGGGCGGTCTGCACTGCGGGCGGTATGGTCTATGCGGCCGGCTACTTCTCCGACAATCTGGCGGCAGTCGACCTCCGCAAGCAACCTCCGACCGTCACCGCCTGGGAACTCGGACCCCACGCTTCCGCCTCCCTCGCACGGCAGGGCGAACAGTACTTCAACGACGCCACTCTCTGCCTGCAGCACTGGCAGAGCTGTGCCACCTGCCATCCCGACGGCCGGGCCGACGCCCTCTACTGGGACCTGCTCAACGACGGCGTGGGCAACACGAAGAACACCAAGAGCCTTCTCATGGCACCGCTCACCCCGCCCGCCATGTCGCGCGGCGTCCGCAAGGACGCGGGCATGGCTGTTGCTTCCGGAATCCGGCACATCCAGTTCGCCGAACCTTCGGAAGAGCAAGCCGACGCGATCGAGCATTACCTTCTCGAGATGAAGGTCGTGCCCAGCCCCTACCTGAACGCGGACCTGCCTGAGACGCCCAAGACCGACTCGCCCTCGTGCGCCAAGTGCCATGCCCCGGGCGTGCCCCGCGGCTCACTCACCGAATCGGCCCGGCGAGGCAAGCAACTCTTCGAGGGCAAGGCCGGCTGCGCCGCCTGCCATCCCCATCCCTACTTCACGTCGATGAAAACCGTCGACGCCGGTCTTGGAACGGGAATCGCCTACGACATCCCGAGCCTGGTGGGCGTCTGGCGCACCGCCCCCTACCTTCACCACGGCGACTCCCTCTCGCTCGAAGAGACGATCACCGACTACAACCATTTGCAGATGCGAGGGAAGACCAAGGAACTCAGTGAGAAAGAGCTTGCCGACCTGCTCGAATATCTTCGGTCGTTGTAGTTGTTGTAGGGTGGACCAGAACGGACCACCGGGAAACGCCTTGACGCGACCAGACGCTACCCAATCCAATCACGTCTGAATGGCCGGGACGCAAGTGTCGGCCCACCATCGGCGGCGTCCCACCTCGAACAGGCCGCATTCCCTCGGCAAGGCGCCCGATTGCCAATCGAAAGTGTCAGTCGCTGACCGCAATGCAAACGACGTGAAATGGGGACCGCAACATGGTGGGCTGCGCTGGCGTATTGGCTGCTTGAAGTGCTCAGAACCTGGTGGCCGTTCGGCAGGTTGGCCCAGAGCGGGATTGGCTCGCTCTGCCCACCCTACATCTGCATCTCAGGGGCGCTGACTTCGGGACAAGCCAAGAGCCCGGCTGCGAAATCCAGCCGGGCTCTTGGCTTGTCCAGTTCTTGAGATGTTATCTTGAGCAGCCGGGCTAACTGCGTTGGCCTGAACAATGCTTTCACACCCCATCCCCGACCCTCCCCCTCGCTCGCAAGAAGCGATGGGGAGGGAGACCGTCCGCACATTTCAGAATTTCACGGCAATGGGCGCCGCATTCTCCGCGGCTTGAAGGCCTTGCTTCGACCACTGGTCGGGCTTGTCCTGCCCAGCCTTGACGGTGTACTTGCCGGGGCCGTAAACGTGCGGGCGGAATCGCTCGCCCTGGATTCGGATCGAGTAGAGGACTTCGCCAGTGGCTTCTTCAATCACCTCGACGACCGGATCGCTGGCGCCGTCGAAGACCAGTTCCGGCAGGTAGCCGGCGACCTTGCGGCCGTCGTTCTCTTCGGCCTTGAACGTGATCGGCCAGCCGGGGTATTGGGCGCTGTCGCCGTCGGAAACGTCGGCGTAGCGGGGCCAGCATTCAAACACCGTCTCGTGGGTCTTCTTGTTGAAGCGGACCAGGCCGTAACCGTCGGCCAGCAGGCCCTTGGGGTCGCGCTGGTGATTCTTCAACTCGCGCATGTTGTTGAAGGCCGGGTTTGCGTAGGCGATCATCGTGATGTGATTGTACAGGCCGTCAAGATAGTCGCCGGTCCAGGGCAGCGGGCTGCCGGGGATCGGGTTGGCGCCGGGCTTCTCGTCGGCGGGCCACCACCAGCGACCGTAGTAGCTGTTGATGATGGCCGGATTCGTGAAGCCATAGGGGCCGTCGCGGAACTCGTCGATTCCGTGCTTGACGACCACCGTGAGGTGCTGGTCGCCGCAGAGGTGGCAGGCCAGCACGCGGCGCAGGGCCGCCAGGGCCTTATTGCGACCGGTCTGGGGCCAGCCGTTGCAGTCCAGGTCGGCCAGCAGGCGGTTTTCGGAGTTGCCGTGCAAGTGAACGGCCCCGCAGAAGGCGGTCTGGGAGAGGGCGGCTTTCATTTCCGCTCCCGTCCAATCCTCCGCCCATTGTGAGAGGAACGCCAGTTGCCTTTCACCGAGAAGCTTCAAGCCCGGCACGTCGATCTTGTTCGGATCGTAGCCGGCCTCTTGAATATGGTCCGGACGAGGCCCCATCTGCGGAATCACGCCGTTGGGCCCGGTCTTGAACTTCCGGTCTTCCAGAATGGCAAAGTCCACTCCGCCCACGCGCAACCGCGTGAAGTAGACGCCGATCCCCTGTTTCACGGGCTTGGGATCGACGGGATCCGGAAGGTGCCAGGTCTGGCAACGATCAACCATGCGGATGTACTCGGCGGGATAGAAATAGCCGCCCTTATTTCCGGCCGTGGTTTCGGCGACGACGCCCTCTTCGCCCCACACGTTGCCGTGGCCCACGTCGTGGTCGTCGGGAATGGAAACGACAGGCCGATCCTTGATGATCTCCTTGAACTGGTGTCCCCAGAGGAGCCAGGCGGCCGTGTGCTCCTTGTGGTCGTAGCTCTGATCGCCCGCGAAGAAGAGCAGGTCCGGGTCCTGCTTCTTGAGGTTCTCAACGATCGAGTCGCGATCGCCGCGATCCGCGTTCGAGTTGCACGAAAGCGAGCCGACAACGATCACGTCCTTGTCGATCGGGTCCTTGCGGATCAGGCCCTCGAACATGGCCTTTTCGCCGTGACGGACGCGATAGGGAACGTCGCGGGTGTTGTCCCAGTTCTCCAGCCGGAAGTTAGCGGACCAGCCGGGGTAGATGACCGGCGCCGTGGCGACCTCGCGCCACTTGCCGTCGGTTTTCAGTTCCAGGCGGACCTGCTGCTCTTCACCTTCCTGCAAGGGGTACAACTGGGCCGACATCTTCAGCACGCCGTGGTCGTGGGTGTAGAGGGCGAACCCGACGACCTGGTCGCGGGGCACCTTGACGAACTTGGCGAGGAAACCGCCCCCCTTCTTGTCCCAGATGTCTTTCCGGCATGCCGTATCGAGTTTCAGCCCCCGATCGCCGGGAAAGGGCGACTCCTCGGCCCGAATGGAAGCACAAGCGGCCAGTCCGGCCAGGAGCGTGAGGATCAGAAGGGGTATTGTTCGTTTCATGGGCCACCTGAGCTTTCTGGCGATCGAGTGGGAAGTGGACTTAGAAACCTTATGATGAGTTGTCCCGGGGGGCCCTGTCAAGGATTTCGGCAACTTGCTGGCCATCACGCTCCGCGGTGACGAACCCCCGAAAGGCGATGGAACGCCCGGCCCTTGGAGTTCGCATGACTCGTCATCGCTTTCTTTCGGGGGAGACTGCATTTTGCGGCGAGGCTGCACCTGCCACAACGTCGCTGTGAAAGGAAAGCGGCGACAGGTCGCACGCACCCCAAGGGCCGTCCGCGCCTACAAGAAGAGGTGGCGATTGTGGTAGAATGCCGCACAACTCTGACATTCCCCCTCGTACGAGAGCCCCATCCCCATGAAACCGCTCCTCCTCGCCCTCGCCCTCGGCTCCGCAACGTGCCTCCCCGCCTTGGCCGAGCCTCCCGCCGTCGTCGCCGTTCACACGGCCGCCACGATCGACAAGAACACCTACTATTGCTACCGCTCCTTCTGGCCGGAACTGGAGATGACGGCCGCCTTCGGAAAGATGGGGATCAACACCCGCTGCTTCTTCGCCTCGAACACGATCAACTCGGCCGGGTTCGAATACTGCAAGTACCCGCCGATCTGGCTGGGGATCAAGAAATACGATTTCTCGGCCTACGACAAGCAGGTCGACGATCTGCTGGCGGCCAATCCCGAGGCGAAATTCCTCTGCATGATCGACCTGAACACGCCTTACTGGCTCACCCGCAAGTTCGCCTTCGACAGTTTTGACGCGGTCTCCCACGCGGCCTCCGACCCGCGGTGGCTCGTCATCACCACGGAGTGGATGCGCGACTTCATCGCCTATTCGGAAAAGAAATACGGCGACAGGATCGAGGCCTACATCCTCTCGGGCGGCGGCACCTCGGAATGGTACGAATACGACCGCGGGCGGAGCAGCCGGGTGAAGAACACCGCCTGGCGAGCGTGGTGCAAGAAGAACGGCTACGAACTGGGCGCCGACGTTCCCGCCGAAACCACGCTCCAAACGGCCGCCCATGAGAACGTGATCTACGACCCTGCCACGGAAATGGCCAAGATCCAATACTGGCGGTTTCACAACGAGGTCGTCGCCGATGCGATCCTGCACTTCGCCAAGGTAGCCCGCTCCGCCGTCGCGAGCGAGAAGGAAATCGGCGTCTTCTTCGGCTACTACATGGTGAGCGACTCGAAACTCGTTTCCTTTGGGCATCTCGATTACGAACGGGTCTTCGCCAGTCCGGACATCGACTTCTTCATCAGCCCCGGAACCTACAACGACCGCATGATCGGCGGCGGTACAGGGCCCCAACTGGTCCGCGGCACGGCCCTGCGTTACGGCAAGCGCTATCTCCACGAGATCGACCACCGCACCCACAACATTTCCGGTTCGCCGGGAAGCAGCAACAAGTGGAAAAGCCAGGCGGAGGACGAGGCCGGGCTGAAACGCGAAGTGGCCTTTGCGCTGGTGAACCACGCCTCCTACTGGTGGTTCGACATGTGGGGCGGCTGGTACCAGGAGGAAAAGACTCGTGAGCTCATCGCCCAGTTGCACAAGGTTTCCGATAAGTATGCAGACGACCGCTCGCCCTCGGTGGCCGAGGTGCTCCTCGTAGCCGATCCGCAAAGCGCGTTCTACCTGAACGAGAAGATGCCCCACGCCTCGGCCATGGCACGCAAGTTCCGCGAAAAACTCACCCGAACCGGAGCGCCCTTCGACGTCTACTCCTTCAACGACCTGGCCGTGATCGACCTGTCTCGCTACAAGGTCGTCTGCCTCCCGGCCACGATCCTGATCACGCCCGAGCGAGCGGAGATCCTCAAGCAGCGCGTCCTCACGGGCGGCCGCACGGTCGTCTGGGTTTACGCCGCCGGGATCTGCGACGGCAAGAGCCTTGACGCGGCCCGAGTCGAGCAGTGGACCGGCTCGCCCTACCGCACCGTGGGCCCGGTCACCGTGGCCATGGACGGCTGGACCTCCGTCTATTCCTTCGAATACGGCCCAATGACCCCGGCCGCGATCCGCGAGATTCTGCGAAAGGCCGGCGTTCACCTCTACGTCGAAGGCGAAGACCCGGTGTATGCCAACGAGCGTCTGCTGGCCATCCACACGAAGACGGGCGGGGAAAAGAGCATTTCCCTGCCGCGTCCTTGCCGACGAGTTGTAAACGTTCTGACCGGCAAGACGGTTGCGGAGAACACGTCGACCTTCACCTACTCTTTCGAAACGCCGGATACGGTTCTGCTGGAAGTGGTTGCGGAATAGGCGTTCGTTGACGGGAGAGGATTCCACACGGAGACGCGGACGCATTTGGATGAGCGGACGTCGCCACGTAGTGGCGCAATTCGAATAGCCAGGGGTGCAACCCCTGGACTCACCGACGTACTCTGACTGTGCCACGTAGTGGCACGACAAGGCTTTTTCGGCGATCCGTAGCCCCTTGGTCGGTTGTGATGCCGCTACGCGGCATGGCCCGCGTCATTTGGCCACCGGGAGTTTCCACCCCCGGCTATTCCCATTTTGCCGCTACGCGGCAGGTTCAAGCGTGCCTGCCTCGGTTCTGCGTTGTTGAACTGACCAATCAGGGGAGTTTCTTCAGGAAGATCTCCTTGAACTGGACCTTCATGGGAGGGCCGGAGCGGAGTTGGAGGCCGAGGATTCCGGAGGCGTCGAATTCCTTCTCGTCGTTGTCAATAAACTCGGCGGAAACACGGCCGTTGACTTTGAGGATCATGCGGTGGCCTTGGGCGATGATGTGGTAGTCGTTCCATTGGCCGGGCTCCCTCAGGGTGACGGGGTCGCTGACGCGGGTGCAGGTGCGTTTGCCGTCGGCATCGACGACCGTCTTGTGGCCATTGGGAACCATCAGCGGCTCGCGACCCGTGTACTCGTCGGCAAGGGCGCCGCACCAGGGGCCGCCGGGGAGGATGTCGGCCTGATACCCGATGCCCATGCCTCGCTTGTCGATCTTGCTGCGGAACTGGATCCCCGAATTCCCCTGGTTCTCGGCGAGGCGAAACTTGGCCTTGAGTTCGAAGTCGGCCACATCGCCGCCCTGCCAGACAAGAAACTGGTTCGAGGTGCAGGGGTTCGCCTCGGTCGATTGCGCCGTGATGGCGCCGTCCTGGACCGACCAGTAGCTCATGTTCGGCGCCTTCCAACCCTCGAGCGTCTTCCCGTCGAAGATCCGCTTGAAGCCATCGTCTTCCGCGGCAAGGAGGGCGGTCGTGAGGAGAAACGGCAGGAGGAGGAAAATTGCAGGGGACAACAGCTTCTTCATGGGAGTTCTCCTTCAGGTACCGGAGCCTATCGTGCAAGCGAGCACACTTCACAAGGAGCATTCTAACAGGCAGCCGCTGCATTGCCACACTCTTGGCCACGAAGTAGGCGGTTTCCTCAACGGTTCGCCCGAGTCGCACATGGAGAGAAAGACTTTCTCTGCGCCCCGCAGCTGTGCGCGAGATCCTCCGAATTCCACGGCATCGGCTCTCCCCCATGCTGGCGTGTTTCATGGAAATGGGCTATTCTCACAGTCACCGAGTGACCATTTCACACGACGTGCCATCATTTCAGGCCGGAGACCTCCAACTTGAAACCCCGCTGGACTCTACGGCAGATGCTTCTGTGGCTCTTCATCGCCGCGCTCATCATGCCGTACATTGTGACGTGGTTTCGAGGCGGCTTCCCGCCATTGACCCGCTTCTCACTTTCTCAAGCCGAATTGGCGGCGTGGATCAATGAAGTCGATCGTACGAGCCAGCTGGTCTGGGGAGGTAGCAGTTGTTCGGGGCGTTCGGACTCCGAGGTCTCCGATAGGGATTACGTGTTCACACTTAAGAACGCGACGCCCGAAGTCGTGTTCTCCCATCTTCCGAATCGCTGTCTGGAGCGGATCAAGAAAGAGGGATGGCGGATAACGGAAAGCCGGACAGCCGGTGAATCGTTTTCCTTGGTCTTCTCCAATGGTTTCTCCCGATACCGGCTTTACGTTTGGAATGTACCGCTCACCCAAGATGAGCGAGACCGTACCGACGAGCGCGGCGAACAGGCGATACGGATCAAGGTGATTACGATTGGGTATACTTCTCGCTGACACTGCTGCCGGTTCACATTCGGGACATCCGAAGCAAGCTGGCCGTTCATGTCTTTGGAGTGCGTATGACTTGTCATCGCTTTCTTTTCACGGCGACACCTTTCTCACGTCCACGGTGAAGCTGCCTCAATATCGCTGCAAGAAAAAAAGCGGCGACAAGTCGCACGCACTCCAAGGAGCGTGAGCGGCTGCCTCAAAAATTCCCTCTCTCTTCAAATCGCCGTCCCGACCCACTATAGTGAGGGCCGGTTTGGGGACAGCGCGGTCTCGATCGCCAACCGGCACGGGACGGCGCGCGTCAGAACAACAACGGTCACGCACGGCATGAACGGGAGGGAGTGGTCTGATGAGCGATTCTCCGAAGAAAGGCACCACGTCGCGTCGAGATTTCCTCATTCGGGCGGGAGCCGCCGGCTCGGCCGTCGTGGCCATGTCGGCTCCCCGGGTCCATGCCGCGGAAGACAACACGATCCGGATTGCCCTGGTCGGGTGCGGCGGACGTGGAACCGGGGCCGCTGCCAATGCCCTCTCGGTCGAGAACGAGCCGATGCAGCTCGTGGCCGTGGCCGACGTGTTCGAGAACCGTCTGAAGGCGAGCCGCACCCATCTGCAAGGCAATTTCGCCGACCGGACCGACGTGCCCGAGGATCGCTGCTTTCTCGGTTTCGACGCCTATCGCAAGGCCATGGACTGTCTGCGGCCGGGAGACGTGGTGATTCTGGCCACGCCACCGGCCTTCCGCTGGGTCCACTTTACCTACGCCATCGAGAAGGGGCTCAACGTCTTCATGGAGAAGCCGGTCACCGTCGACGGCCCGACCACGAAGAAGATGCTGGCCCTGGCCAAACAAGCGGACGGGAAGAACCTGAAGGTGGCCGTGGGACTCATGTGGCGTCACTGCCAGGCCCGGCAGGAACTGTGCCGCCGGATTCGCGACGGCGAGATCGGCGACCTGATCACGATGCGGTGCTATCGGCTCCACGCCCCCATCGGGCATTTTCTGGCGCCGCCCAAGCCCGAGGGAATCAGCCATCTCATGTACCAGATCCAGAAGTTCCACGCCTTTCTCTGGGCCAGCGGCGGCTGCTACAGCGACTTCTACATTCACAACATCGACGAGCTCTGCTGGATCAAGGACGCCTGGCCGGTCAAGGCCCAGGCCCTCGGCGGCCGCCACTACCGGGGCGACAGCCTCGACCAGAACTTCGACACCTACTCGGTGGAATACACCTACGACGACGGCACAAAGCTGTTCATGTTCGGCCGCTGCATCACCGGATGCGAGAACGAGTTTGGCGACTACCTGCACGGCACGAAGGGGCTGGGGACCATCTCCAGCAACACGACGGGACACGGAACCTGCCGGATCTACGAAGGCCAGGACCCGATCAAGAGCAAGCTCGTTTGGAAGGCGCCGCCCGAGCCGAGTCCTTACCAGTTGGAGTGGAACGACCTGGTCGACGCAATCCGCCAGGACAAGCCCTACAACGAAGTGCCTCGCGGCGCCATGGCCAGCCTGATCACGTCGATGGGGCGCATGGCCGCCCACACGGGCAGAACCGTCACCTACGAGGAAATGGCCGAGTGCGACCACGAATTCGCCCCCGGCCTCGACCAGATCACCGCCGACTCGCCCGCCCCGCTTCCCCCCGACGCCGACGGCATTTATCCCGTTCCGCAACCGGGAATTGTGACAAAGCGGGAGTATGCCGAGAGCTGAAGGCGAGTGAAGTACTGAAGGCGCGGGTGGCCCGGATGTTTCTCCCGCAGATGTCGTTGCCAAGCCGTTTGACAACGCCGGGGAAACGTCCGGGCGGCGAAGCCGCAAGAGGAAATACGTACCCGCTTGCTCTGGTTGCTGCGCAACACCGACGATTTTGTGCGCCGTGAGAAGTCGGCGGTTTTCAGTGGGTGAGAATCCCACCCGGCAAGGGGTCGCTCCAGCCGGTAGCAATCGGAGCGGCAGGGGAGGTGACGAACCTGTCGGAGCCTTCGGTGTAGAGGGTTGCCATGGGCAACTCGGCGAGCATGCAGGCCGGAACGTGAGTGAACGTCGAGCAGGCCTCGAAAAGTGTAATGCGGGAGCCGATCCGGCAAAATCGCGGGGAAGGCCGCCGTCGTGAGGAGGTTGATGAGCGATGTAACCCTCACGGTCCCGCCGGGGTAGTGGCGCTGGCATGCATGTAAATGGAAACCGACCGAAACACGGGAAGCCTCGGCGGTGACGGCGTGTGACCGTCAACGGGACCTCCGTGAGGAGCAGGCCCGGCCGTATCCGAGGTGGCGGAGAGGCCCGTAGTAGTGATGACGCCGGGTAATGCCGGAGAGAGCGAAGGGGCCTTAGTTCAAGGGCAACGTGCGAAGCAACGAGAGCTAGGAGATTGGCGATGAGCCTACCAACTCTACCAACGGTTGAGAAATTGCGGGACACGTTGCATGCCAAAGCGAAGAGATCGCCCGAGTTCCGTTTCTATGTTCTATACGACAAGGTGTATCGTGAAGACGTGCTGAGAACGGCGTACCGGCGTTGCCAGATCAATGGCGGAGCCGCGGGCGTCGATGGTCAGACGTTCGACGACATCGAGCAGTGCGGAAAGCAGAAATGGTTGGGCGAACTGGCGGATGAGTTGCGGACGAAGCAATATCGTCCGCAGGCCGTGCGGCGGGTGTACTTGCCTAAGCCGGACGGTTCGCGACGGCCGTTGGGAATTCCGACGGTCAAGGATCGTGTCGTGCAGACGGCTGTCATGCTGGTCTTGGAGCCGATTTTCGAGGCCGATTTGGCGGCAGAGCAATTCGCCTACCGACCGGGACGTAGCGCGTTGGATGCTATCCAACGTATCCACGAACTGGTAAGCGGCGGTTATACAGAAGTCGTTGACGCGGACTTGAGCGGTTATTTTGACAGCATCCCCCACGCAGAACTGATGAAATCGGTTTCTCGGCGTGTAAGCGACCGGCACATGTTGCATCTGATCAAGGTGTGGCTGGAAATGCCGGTGGAAGAAACCGATCTGCGCGGGCGGAAGCATCGGACGAACCGCAACAAGAAGGAAGGTCAGGGTACGCCCCAGGGCGCCCCGATCTCGCCGTTGTTGAGTAACCTGTATATGCGTCGTTTTCTGGCTGGTTGGAAGGAATTGGGGCACGAACGACGTCTGAAAGCCAAGATCGTCAATTATGCTGACGATTTCGTGATCTGCTGTCGCGGGACGGCCGTCCAGGCCGAGACCGTGATGCGAGGCATGATGCGGAAGCTGAAACTGACGGTCAATGAGCAGAAGACGTGCCTGTGTCGCGTTCCAAGGGACTCGTTCGACTTTCTGGGATATACGATTGGACGTTGCTACAGTCCGAAGACGGGTCGTGGCTATATTGGCACACGTCCGTCCAGGAAGAGCGTGCAACGCATCTGTCGCCAAATCAGCGAACTGACGCAGCGTCGATGGGAATCCAAGGATGTCGAAGATCGGGTCGGCCATCTCAATCGGCTGTTGGCCGGTTGGGGAAACTACTTCAGTCTGGGCACGGTGAGCAAGGCCTATCAGGCCATCAACGCTCACGCCTGCTCAGGCTCCGCCATTGGCTGTGCCGGAAGCACAAAGTGCTGGGTCAGGGGACGTCACGCTATCCTGACGAATACCTGCACCAGAAGTTGGGGCTGGCCCCACTTCGTACGCAAGGACGCAGCTTCTCGTGAGCGAACGTATGAAGACCTTGTCCGAAAGCCGGAAGCGGGAAAATCGCACGTCCGGTTTGATGAGCGGGAGGTGGAAACGGAGTACGGCATGCGGCTATTGAGACACAGACGGGGAAACCCCGACCCAGAATTATGCCGAAGCCTAACCCACCGCGCCACCTCTCGACTCTACCCGGCTCAGGCGTCAACAAGTGGGAGGTCCCACTGCGGAAAATCATCGCTGCCACCCAATGTCGTGGCTAGCCCGGATGGCCTCGGGTGGCCCGGATGTTTCTCCCGCAGATATCGTTGCCATGCCGTTTGACAACGCCGGGGAAACGTCCGGGCGGCAACGCCGCAAGAGGAAATGTGTGGCAGCTTGCTCTGGTTGCTGCGCGACACCGACGATTTTCCGGATCGCGCGTCAACAAGCGGGAAGTCCCACTGCGGAAAATCATCGCTGCCACCCAGCGTCAACCGGCCTGGAAACCTCTATTGGGTTGCAGTGGCCTGTGACGCTTCGGGGTTCCGTGCGGCGCCCGGAACCTACTGGGGGTGTGATTGCTACTTTTTCTCCAACGCTTCCAGGATCGTTTTCGCCACTTGCCCGGCCAGGACCTTGGAGCCCTCGGGACTGAAGTGAACGTTGGCTGGACGTTGGATCTTGTCGAGTTGGGGAAGGGCGAAGGCGTAGAGATCGTCGGTGGGGATGTCGTTGGCTTTCATGATCTTGGCGGCCACGGCGTTGAAGGCGACGACATCCGAGTCCTTGCGAGGCGGGGAAACGCCTTCCGGCACCGGCGTGGTGGCGCACCAGATCAGCTTGGCGCCCGTCTTCTTGAGCCGTTTGACCAGAGTTGTCAGGTTCTTTTCATATTCGTCGATAGGAACCTGGTGCTTCCCGTCCATGTACTTGAGGTCGTGAAGTCCCCAATTGAAGTGGATCACGTCCCACTTGCCGTCGCCCAGCCACTGGTCGATCGCTTCCAGGCCCCGAATCGTGGGTCCGCAGTTGGCCGCCGGGCGATGGACGTTCACCTTGCCTGCCAGGGCTTCCCGGACGGGAACCGTGTAGCCGATCGAGATCGAGTCGCCCAGGAGCAGCACGCGGGGGAGGTTCGGATCGTCTTCGATCTTGGCAAAGGCCGGGTTGGGCGGCCGCTTGGCGCGCTTAGCCGGCGTCTGGGCCGAAACGAGGCTGCCAAGAAACAAGACGAGACAACAGGCCGAGAGGAAACGCAAGGTTGTCCGATGCATGGTGAGAAGTCCTGGGGCTGAAGGATGGCAACAAGACCAGGGGCCGAACCGCGGCCCCGTCCGGTCCGATTCTATCTCGCCCAAATGTCGTGTGCCAGAGAGCCCGCACGACGGACCGGGAAAACCGTTGCCCTATTTCAAACACTCGGCAAACTGTTCGATCGATTCACAAGTCGCGGCTTCCTTGGTAAGACGCACCAGTCGCTCGCCATCGGAGATGGCCAGGACGGCGTCGCGGAGGCTTTCCGAAACCGATCCGAATCGGGCCGCGAGGAAGTCAAGGATCGAATCGCGACGATCCGCAAGACGGCCTTCCTCTCGGCCTTCCTCTCGGCCTTCCTCTCGGCCTTCCTCTCGGCCCTTCTCTCGGCCTCGCTCCAGCCCTTGCAACAGGCCTTCCTCCCGACCTTCGTCCATCCACTGCTGAATGAGAGTGCTCACTATGTCACCTTTCGCCTTTCGAAGAGGCTCGATCGCCGCCATGAACTCGTCATCGCTCAAGTCGTGAGCGCTTTGCAATGTGTAATTCAAGATCTTTCTGAGCAGTTCGTAGATTTCCCGATTGTCGATGACGGCCGCGAACCGCGCCACCCACTCTTCCAGCGTAGCACTTATTTCCGTACCGACGAATACCGAACGCATCACCGCGAGGATCGCGTGAAGCCGCTCGTCCGCGTTCGGCAAGTCTTCTGGAGCAACGGCCTTCAGGTCGACCAGCAAACATCGATAGGAGGGAACGAACGGCTCCATCCCGGGGACCGTCGCCACCAACTCTTGAAACTCAACGGGGGCGTGAAACGGCGTCCGCCCGTGGTGAAAAATCAAGGGAACAATGGGCGGAAGCCGGAAAGTCGCTCGCTTGTCGGCTTCCTTCAGTTCCCGATCCCAGATCCGCACCATATACCGCAACAGTTGGAAGACCGTGAATTCGTCCGACCAACTTTTGTGCTCCACCAATATATAAATATACGCCTTTGGCGAGTCGTCGTCCGGCGAGTCGTTGTCCGGCGAGCCCCCTCGCAAGGGGAGCGTGTACAACAAATCGCTGTACGATTGCCGGAGTTCTTCTTCATCGATGAACGAGCCGCGTTCCAATGCAATCTTCTTCAGATCCAGTTGAGCCAGAATGTCCGGCGGCAGGTAGTGCTCGAAGAACGCCCGAGCCACCGCGAGATCCTCGAAACACCACTTGAAGAACTCGTCGTGCCTTCCCTTCGGATGACTGTCCGTATCTGTCATGATCGGCCGAACTTGCGAGGATATTTGCCACCTCGACTATTCTATTCAGCCGGCAGCGCGACCACAACGCACCCCCCGCATAAGCGACCCCAAGAATAGCAGCCTGTATCTGAACTCGGCGAAGCCGTGCGGCGTCAGCCACCTTCATGCGACTCCTTACCCGGGAAGTCCGACGCTTTCGTTGCGATCGACCGCGCCCTCCGTTAGATTCAGAACTCCGTTTCCAACAACACATCGCGAAGGGCAACCGCCATGCGTCATCGAGTTTCCCTGGCTCTCTTCCTTCTTGCCGTTTTGCTTCCGGGCGCCGCAAGGGCACAATCGCCGCTTGTCTGGGTGGAAGCCGAACGGCCAAGCCGCTCCAACTTCTCCCATTTCGACACGAGCGACATGGGCAAGCCCGAGTTGCTCTCGGGCGGCAAGTGGATCATGAAGGGCATGGGGCCCGACGAAGTAAAACAACTCGTGCCGGACGAGGGCATCCACCTGGCCTACGATCTGGATGTGGCCCAGGCCGGCAACTACCGCTTCTGGGCCCGCGTCGGTTGGTTCAACGCCCGACCGGCCTTCCGCTGGCGAGTCGGCGACGGCCCCTGGCACAATGTGGCCTCCGACTACCCGACCACGAACCTCATGGAAATGGGGTTCTTCTGCGAGGTCTCCTGGGCCGACCTGGGCGACATCGCCCTGAAACAGGGCAAGACGACGCTGGAAGTCGTCTACCCGAAAACCACCGGCGAAAAGCAGCGTATGCTCGTAGCCGCCGACTGCTTCGCCTTCATCCAGGGCCCCTTTGTGCCGGAAGGCCCCTTCCGACCGGGCCAGTCCTACGAGGATCCCCTCAGCCGCTCGGCCGCCGAACAGGTGTTCGAACTTCCCGAGCCGGAAGGCACGGCGCGAACGTCGCTCGCCCTCACCGGCCCCTGGCAAGTCGCTCGCTACGACGACCCGGACATGGACCTCGACACCTACCTTCCCGTGCAGGAACTGCCGGCGGCGAACAAGCACCCGCTGCGTTGGATGGGTTTCGACGTTCCCGGGTCGCCCTGGAACACGCCGGCCCTGATCTTCGGCCATCGCCTGATCTACCGCACCCGCGTGGCCGTGCCCGCGGAACACAAGGGGCGCGGCTTCTCGCTCCACTTCTCCGGCACGAACTGGATCGTCAGCGTCTTCGTCAATGGCAAGCTGGCCGGCGCCCATCGCGGCGTGTGGGTGCCGTGGGACCTGGACGTGTCGTCCTTCGTCCAACCGGGGCAGGTCAACGAGATCGCCGTGGCCGTGAAGGGCACGTATTACGCCATGGACGCCAAGGCTCTCGACCGCAGCGGCAGCCTCATGGCCCTTCGCAATCGCCCCTTGAGCCGCAAGGACTGGACCCGCTGGGTCGCCCCCATCTATCCCAGCACGAAAGGCGACGGCGACGGCTACGAGTACGGGATCGTCAACCCCGTGACGCTCCACTCGGTTGGCGCCGTCTATACAGAAGACGTCTTCATCAAGCCTTCGGTCGAGAACAAGCGGCTCGAAACCGTGGTGACGCTTCGCAACACAACATCCCAAACCAAAACAATCGAGGTCCTTTGCGATGCCGTCGGCGAAAAATCCGGACAGGTCGAAAAGTCGTTCGGCCCCGTTTCCGTCACCGTTCCCGCCGGTGAAACGAAAACGGTCGACGTGGCCGGGCCCTGGGAAAACCCGCGGCTCTGGTGGCCCAAGGCCGATCCCGACCTTTACCGGCTGCAAACGACCGTCACCGAGGGCGGGCGAACCGTCGACGTGAGCGAAGAGACCTTCGGCTTCCGCGAGGTGACGATCCGGGGAACCGGAATCTACATCAACGGCCTGCGCCGCAATTTCTGGAACTGGGTCGACGTTCACGGCGGGTTCATCGAACGGCCCGAGCAATGGGTCGACCAGTTGCGGGAAGACGGCAGCCGCTTCATGCGGTTCAGCCATGGCCGGAAGATCACATCCACCCTGCCCACCCGGGAAGAACGACTCGACTTCTACGACCGCGCCGGTGTGGCCGGTCGGCTCTGCTCGATGATCGACGGCATGTTCATCACCTTCAACCTGGGCGAGCGCACCAAGGACGCCGACGGCAAGCCGCTCTTGATCGTCAACGAACCGGTCTGGGAAAACTTCCGCGAGCACATGGCGCAGGTGGCCAAGGCCTATCGGAACCACCCGTCGGTGATCTTCTACCAGGTGGAAAACGAACTGGTCTACATCAACGGGATGAACATCTACGGCGGCTATCTCGACCGAGTCGAGGAACTGATGAGCGAGGTCTGCGAGGCCGGCCGCAAGCAGGACCCGACGCGTCCCTACACGGTGGGCGGAGGCGGCGATCTGGGCGGAAAGCTCGAAATCAACTCGCCTCACTATCCCACGGCCGCCTTCGACCACTATCCGGAAAACGCTTACGCGATCGACCACTACGCCACCAAGATCGAGCGCTGGCCCTGGGACCGCACGAAGCCCTGGGTCGTGGGCGAAAGCTGTTTTGCCAAGGAACTGGAGTACGGGGCCTGCGTATCGGGCGATCGCGTCTTCCGCGGCGTTGACGAGGCCCGGCGTGGCAAAGCCCGCTGGCTCCGCATGCTCTATGGGGGCTACCGCTGGGCGGGCGTGGCCGGTTTCTTCCCCTGGGACAACCTCTGGAACTACGACGACGCCCAGAAGATCTTCAGCCCCCTGGCCGTTCTGCCGCGAAAACAAACGTCCCGCCTTTTTGCGGGCCAGGAGAACTCGCTTCAATTCAAGGTGATGAACGACACGTTCAGCGACGCGCCCGTCACCTTCCGCTGGACCTACACGATCGACGGCCGCCAAGTGGCTCAGGGCGAGCAGACCCTGTCCATCACTCCCGGCGAGGGCCAGGAGGTTGATCTGACGATCCAGGCTCCCAAGACCGCGGCCCGCCTCGACGGCGTGCTGGAACTCGTCGCCGAACAACCGGGCGAGAAGACCTACCGCGACGAGCGTCTGATCCCCGTGTTGCCCCAACCGTCGAAGATTGACCCCGGCACGTCCGTCTTCGTGTTCCGTCCCGATAACCGACTTCGCGGCTTCCTCCAACGGACAGCGATTCCCTTCACCGCGTTTGATGACCTCGCCCAACTGAAGGGCAAGAGCGACGGCCTGTTGATCGTCGGCCCCGATGCCCTCTCGCCCCAAGAGGCCTACGGAACGGCGTTGCTCGCCTTCGCCGCCTCAGGGGGGCGCGTGATCTGCCTGGAGCAGGAATATCCGCCGGCCGGCGTCGCCCTACCCATGCCGCTGAAGACAACCACGCGTTTCGGAGGCTACGCCCATCCCCAGGCCCTGGGCACTCCCGTCTTCAAGGACCTGGACGCCGACGACCTGATCGATTGGGCGGGCGACCATCCCACGTTCAAGGCGGTTTACCAGAAGCCGAGCCAGGGAGGCCGCAGCCTCGTCGAGGCCGGCGACCAGTTGCAGTATGCTCCCTTGGTCGAAGTGCCGTGTGGAAAGGGGATCATGGTCCTGTGCCAACTGCGCGTCGGCGCCAAGCTCGGCCTCGATCCGGCCGCCCATGTTCTCCTGCGAAACCTGATCCGGACCTACGCCAAATATCGTCCCGCCCAGGGTGTGGCGGCCCTCTTCGCCGCCGGCGACGAGCTTCTTGCCGAAAAAATCCAGGCCACCGGCGCGCTGGTCGAGCCCGTCGACGATCTGTCGGCCGGACTCGACCGGGCCAAGTACCAGGCCCTCATTGTCAAGGCCACACGGGCAGTACTCCAGCAACTCAACTCGATGAGCCGACGGGTCCAACAATTCCAGCAGGCCGGCGGCTGGATCGTCCTGTGCGAATTGGAGCCTGAGGGCTTGGCCCCGTTCAACGGCCTGGTCGACGGTAGATTTCAAATCCGCCCCTTCCGCATGGAACGGGTGACCCTCGAAAATCCCTCCTTCCCCCTGGCCGCCACGCTGGGCAATCGCGACCTGGCCCTCTTCAGCCCCCAGCAGATCATGCACGGGCGTTACTACGTGAGCCAGAACACGTTTTCCTACTGCATCGATCGCCAGGATTTCGCTCCCTTCACCCAACCTCCCGGGGCCCCCAGCGATCCCATGGCCTACAAGCCCACCTTCGACGATCACGATCCGTTCAACTTCGTCAACGGCATGCTCTCGAGCGACTTCTGGAAATACATCCAGCAACTCTGGATCCCCGAGGACGACACGCTCAAGCTCACCTTCAACCTTCGCGTCCCCGACGTGCTGAAGACGATCAAGATCTGGAACAACGAGACCTATTGGACCATCAAGGATCTCGAAATCGTGGTCGACGGAGATCAGCAGAATCCGATCCGTGCAACCCTTCCCGATTCGCGCGACCTGACCGTTATCGAACTGCCGAAGGCGATCCCCGTGCAGAAGACCATCCGCCTGGAAGTCAAATCGTGGCGCGAACGTCCTTTGAAGCGGAAGGAACTCCGGCTTGTGGGGATCGACAATCTGCAATTCCTCCGTCCGGAAGAGCCGAGCGGTTCCGTCTCCATCGACAACGCCGGCGGCCTGGTCGCCTTCCCTCGCGGCCAGGGCGGACTGCTGCTCTCGCAGATCAAGTTCATGGAGGAAGAACCGCGACCGGAAAACGCCGCCAAGAAGCTGCGGATGCTGGGTGTGCTGCTCCAGAACATGGGCGTGGGGTCCAAGGCCGCCGCGGTGGTGGCCGTGCCCGGCGTGAACGTTCGCTTCACCCCAGTGACGATCCAGGAATTCTGCAACGCCTATCTGGAGGACAAGCCCGGCAAGACCGGCTGGTTTGGCAACAAGGACGAGACCCTGGCCGCGCTGCCCCGCGGGCGTCAGGACCTGGCTGACGTGACCTACCACGTGGTGGACTACGCCACGGCCCCGGTCCCTGACTGCATCATCCTCGGAGGCCGCGGCGCCCCCCATGCTGCCCGGGACCTGGCTGAGGCCGTCGAAGGAATCCCCGTCGGCGCCAAGGCCGACCTGCTCTACTTCCTTCAGGCCGCCCATGTCTCCCGGCCCATCAACGACGATGAGCGTCGACGCATGCTCGACCCGAGACGGCCCTTCGTGGCCCCCACAGCGGTCCGCTACCTGCTGCATTACGCCGACGGCGAAACCGAAATGATCGAGGTTCGTCAGGAAGAGCAAGTCGATCATTGGTTGCAGGAGGAACCGCGTCCCCTGCCCGCCGCACAGATCGCCTGGTCGGCCCCGGTGGGCGACGGCGCCGAGCAACGAGCGGTGGTCTACAGCATGCAGGTTGGCAACCCCCGCCCAGATGTCGCCATCAAGTCGATCGATATCGTGAAGGGCGACGGTCGAGCGGCGCCGGCGCTGCTGGCGATCACGCTTGGTGAAATTGTCAAGTAGTGGTGAAGACCATCGCTGCCACCCAGCGGCCAATATGGTGGCACGTCGGCGCCTGTGGGAGGTTTGCGGCGATTCAATGGTCGGCTCTGGAGAGCCAACCTACGGTAGCTGGGCGGCGGCGTCGCACGAGGCAAAGCGTTGCGACTTCCTCTCGTTGCTTCGCAACACCGACGATTTTCCGAATACGCGTCAACAAATGGAAATCCCACGGCGGAAAATCATCGCTGCCACCCCGCGGCGTCGCACGAGGAAATACGTGACGACTTCCTCTCGTTGCTTCGCAACACCGACGATTTTCCGAACACGCGTCAACAAATGGAAATCCCACGGCGGAAAATCATCGCTGCCACCCCGCGGCGTCGCACGAGGCAAAGCGTTGCGACTTCCTCTCGTTGCTTCGCAACACCGACGATTTTCCGAACACGCGTCAACAAATGGAAATCCCACTGCGGAAAATCATCGCTGCCACCCAGCGGCGTCGCACGAGGAAATACGTGACGACTTCCTCTCGTTGCTTCGCAACACCGACGATTTTCCGAATACGCGTCAACAAATGGAAATCCCACGGCGGAAAATCATCGCTGCCACCCAGCGGCCAATATGGTGGCACGTCGGCGCCTGTGGGAGGTTTGCGGCGATTCAATGGTCGGCTCTGGAGAGCCAACCTACGTGGCGGGTTGAACCAACTCCCCAAGAATCTCTGACAACGGATCGCCGTCCTCGGCCGAGAAGCCCACGTGGCTGTGGCGGCGGAACCCTTCGGCAAATTCCCAACCGGCTTGGCCCGACATCTGGGCCACTTCCTGGCCCCAGCGGCGCATGCTCTCCAGGTAGTCGTCCAGACCCTGCGTCTCGTCGAGCCACTGGCGCTGGCTCTCATGGCAGCCGAGCATCTTGAGCTTCGTCTCCATCGCGCTGCCCGTGTTGACATACAACTCCGGCACCACCAGGTTCCGCATCCCGTCGCGGTTCGAGTGGGGCTGGGCGTGGTAGAGATACACGTCCTGGTCGGTGGGCTCGGTGGGCGGATCGCTGCGATAATGCCCCATCCCTCGGCTGAAACAGGCCGTGATCACGAGTCGGGCCGTGTTCGTGTGGTCCTCCATGTAGTCGGTCAGCGACGGCAGGAGCACGATCGTTGGTCGGATCTTGCGAACCACGGCCGCCATCTTCCGGAGCAGCCCGTCTTCGTAGAAGATCATCAGGTCGTTGGCGATCGGTTCGTGGCACTCCGCCCCGATCACCTCGGCCGAGCGCAACGCCTCGCGACGCCGGATCCGCGTGATCTCCGCCTCGGAAAGCTCGTTGCTGTCCAGGTTGCTCCGGGAAAGGTTCATCATGTGCGGCTCGAAACCGGCCTTCACCAGAAGCGACAACGTGCCGGCCATGTTGAACTCGATGTCGTCCGGATGGGCGGCCACAGCAAAGACGGTGCGTTTTTCAGACATGCCAGGGGCTTTCGTATCAGGGACGCAGAAACGGCAATAGCAACGGTTTCTTCCGGGGGCTCATCACGACGGAGCGTGATGGCTACTATGAAGCCTGGACTCCGACGGTCATTCGGCGATTCGGTAGCTGTACAGTTTGGCGTGGTCGAGATGGAATTGGAGGCGGATGGGCCGATCGGTCGGCAATTGATCCTTGGTCTTCCAACGAACCGTCTGCCGCACGCCATCTCCGCTGAGCGGCCGGCAGTCCTCAAGGGAATAGCCGGCCAACGGTGTTCCGGCCTCATCAAGCACGGCCACGCGGCACTGGCCGCCGGCGGCCTCCACATTGACAGAGAGTTTCGATCCCGCGGGCTTGAACGAAACCGTTTCGACCACGCCCGCCGAACCTTCGGCATCGAGCGACACGAACCCGTCCAAACGCCAGGCTGCCCGACCGATGCTGATCACTTTCTCCGGGACGAATCCGCCATGGGTTGTGGTGATGGCCGTGTAGTAGGCCCACATCTCGTCATCCACAACCGCCACGCCGTTGCTCACCCCGAGAATGCAGCCGGCGTCATACGCCGAGGGCCCCAGGGGAATCACCGGCGACCGGTCCTCGCAACGCTCCCACCGGCGCCCGTCGCGACTGTGGACGAGTTCCACGTCGATCGGCCCGTCGTCGCCGCTTTGCAGCGGACCCTTGCGAGCCGGCGGCCCCATGTAATGGAAGTGGGTCACAAATCCAAGGTATTGATCGGCATAGGGGAAGGCCGACATGTTGTAGAACTGGGCGTTCCTGCCCCCTTCCGCCTTCACCTGGGCATCGTCGATCTCGTCCGGCGCCATCACCCGCTTTGCCTTCGACCAGTTCTGCATATCGCGACTTGTCGACAGGTAGACCAGCCGCCGCGTTGCGCCCCGAAGCTTGTGGTTCTGCTTGTAGAAGGCAAGATACTCGCCCGTTCGCTCGTCGAACATGAGTGTGCACGTGTCGCCTGTTTTGAGCACGGGGTTCTTGGGGTAGGGCGTCCAGTGGAGCCCATCGGGAGAATGGGCCGCATAGTAACCGCGTCCGTCCCGGGCGCCATAGCCGATCATCTGGTAGGAATCCACGGACTCGTCCGGCTCGGGGTTGTAGACCACGCTGGGGCTGTGAAGGAGTTGGAGGACGACGTTGTTGTCGGTCGAACCGGCGACCTCGCAAATGCCCAGTCGCGGGCGTTGCCAGTGGATCCCGTCGTCCGACGTGGCAAACAGCGTCTGGTGGCCCCGGTTGTACCACAACCGAAACTGTCCTGACGCTTCATCACGGAGTACCGTCCCATACACGTAGATCCGCCGATCGTCCCCGTTCTGCTCCCAAGTCTCCTGGGGCATCATGACCGGTTCCGCCAGTTTTTCACACCCATGGGCGCGACGGACCACACCTGCCTTCGCGGCAATCATCTGGTCGTCGACAAAGAGCTGCGTCCCCTTTACCACGGGAATCGCAGCCTCGCCGCCACAGACCTCCAGCGTCAGGCCTCCCGAAGCCAAGAGCACCAAGAGGACCGCCAGGTTTCTCACATGATTCACGCGGGACATTCGATTCACAGGATTCACTCCGAAACTCGCAAGATGGCCCATTCTCGACGGGGCGTTTTTTGAGTTAATGTGTACCGGGATTGTGACCGATTTGCCGCCACCAAACAAGCATTCCCCTCGACTCGGAGGTGCACGGCTCGATTCCATCATCTTTCCGAAAGAACTCGCTTTCGAAATCCGCCAAATTGCTATCGCCTCAATCCCCCTTAAGATGGCATAATGATCACCCGAGCGATGTAAATAGAATGGCTCAACTTCGACATCGTAACAAGGAGGTTCCCGTCATGCTCGTTCTCCGCCGGGGGAAACGCCAAAGCGTGGTCATCGGAGACCAGATCACCGTGACCGTCGAAGATCTGGAGGATACCACGCAGGGAGAACGCATTGTTGGGGCAACCGTGGGCCTGGGCTTCGAGATGCCCCGATCCATCTCCGTCTATCGCAAGGAGCTGAAGGCCACGAGAACGCCGGGGCCCCGTTGCGGCAGGCCCTCTCCTCGAAAACAACAGCAGCCGGGCGAACTCGTCGAACTATCCGATGTGGCCGTCCGCTTGCGGATCGAGGTCCCGCCCAAAGTCCCTGTCTGCCATGGCGGCGTTTCCCTTGTCGGAACCGACGGCCTCGACGAAAACGGCACTGCAACAAGCATCTATCGCGTGACCTGCCACAAGGAAGACCGAGTCACGATCTGCAACAACATCGTCATCGCCGCCCTGGATTTCCGCCGCTTCGTCGCCCGAGAGACCGTCCCTGCAAGACCGTAGGGTGACAAAGCGAACCTCGCCGCACAGGCGGACCACTTCGACTTTGCCTTCCTTCAATCAGGCGTCTATTAGCGTTTACCAGCGGTTTCTGCCCCCCGAGCCACCCGTCTGGCCGATCCTTCTAGCGGCTTCCCGTGTCGACACCGTATAAATGACGGAAACTGAAACACTCGACCTCCCCCGCCCGGGGTACGACAAGGGATAGCCCGCCTGATGGAAATGGAACCCACGATCTCCGCAGCACGACACCGCATCGAATCCGCCTACTCTCCCGACCTCGTCAAGGACGCCGGCCGACGCATGATCGACATGCTTGCCGACCACCTTCGCGACGTCGAGGCCGGCGCCGGAACGGTGCTGCCCTGGCTTCCTCCTCCCCAGAACATTGCCGCGGCAGACAAGACGCTTGACGGCAGCGTCGATCCAACCGCCCCGCAAGAGACCGTCGTCGAACGATTCATGGCCCTGGTCGAAACCATGCTCGCCCACGGCCACAACCTCCACGACCCTCGTTACATCGGCCACCAGGTGCCCGCCTCGGTTCCCATGGGCGGCCTGTTCGACGCCGTCGGCTCGATCACCAACCAGGTTATGGCCATCTACGACATGGGTCCCTGGGCCACCGCCGTCGAATGGGCCCTCGTCGAACGCCTCGGATCGCAGATCGGATGGACGCCCGGCGAGTTCTCCGGCCTGGTCACCCACGGCGGCTCCCTGGCCAACCTCACCGGCCTGCTCACGGCCCGCAATGTCAGTCTCGACGGCGTCTGGGAACGAGGCCTGGCCGCTCAA
Organism: Thermoguttaceae bacterium; assembly: GCA_963674575.2. GTDB lineage: Bacteria > Planctomycetota > Planctomycetia > Pirellulales > Thermoguttaceae > JAAYAY01. The sequence goes on along the minus strand of CAXXQT010000002.1, from coordinate 297,853 downwards.
AGCAAACCGCCCGTGCTCGTGGTTCACTCCGACGCCCACTACTCGGTAGCCCGCTCCGCCGGAATCCTCGGACTTGGCTCCGAGCAAGTGCTGCGCGCTCCGCTGGATCAGCGCCGCCGAATGGACCCGGGCGCCCTCGACGAAATCCTCGGCGAACTTCGGGCGAAAAACCAGCCCGTCGTTGCCGTCTCGGCCTGCGCGTGCGCCACGCCGATCGGGGCCTTCGACCCGTTGAAGGACGTGGCCGACGTCTGCCAGCGCCACGACGTGTGGCTCCATGTCGACGCCGCCCACGGCGGCGCCGCCAGTTTCAGCCCCCGCCACCGTCACCTCCTGGAAGGCATCGAGCGAGCGGACAGCATCGTCTGGGACGCCCACAAGATGATGTTCGTCCCCGCCCTGTGCGCCTTCGTCCTCTATCGCAAGCGAGGCCACAAGTTCGAGACCTTCCGCCAGGACGCCCCCTACCTGTTCGACCCGGCCGCCCCGGGTCTGGCCGAGTACGACAGCGGGCTGCGAACCGTGGAATGCACGAAGCGAGCCGCCGCGTTCGGACTCTGGGGCGTGTGGTCCCTCTTCGGCCCCCAACTGTTCGCCGACCTGGTCGACGTGACCTTCGACCTTGGCCGCACTCTCCACGAGAAGCTCGTGGCTGCCCCGGATTTCGAGCCCCTTCACGAGCCCGAGTGCAACATCGTCGTCTTCCGCCACATCCCCGAGGCCCTTCGCAACGCACCACCCGAACGGCTCGGCCGGTTCCAACTCGAACTCCGCCGCCGGCTCATCGAATCCGGCGAGTTCTACATCGTCTCCACGAACCTCGACGGGGTGGGCGCCTTGCGGGTCACCGTCATCAACCCCCTCACCCGCGAACACCACCTCGACCGCCTGCTCGACTCCCTCCGCGAACACGCCGCGCAGCTTCTGGCGGACATGTAGGGTGGGCCTGAGTGACCAATGCCGTTTCGCCCCAACCAGCCGGACACCAATCAATTCCGAAGAACTCCAAACAGCCAGTACGCGAACGGGGCCCACCGTGATACAGTCCCAATTTCACATCGTTTGCATTGCGATCGGCGACTGGCTTGATGCACGTCTCCTGACATGGAAGCCGCCATAAGGTGGGCCGCGTTAGTCGTTCGCCAGTTTGGCGCGGTGAGAACAGGAAGATGCAAACAGCCGCAAACGTGCATCGCTGATAGTCCACTCACGCCCCCTACGGGCTCACCCGACCTCCCATCTTGCTGCCCCCCTGAACCCTGAACCCTGACAACAGACAACTCCCATTTGCATTCTCACCGCTTCCCCGGTTAGCATGACGGCAGCAAGTCAACGCTCAATCCCCCCATGCCCCGAGGGCCCTATCATGACCCGAGCCACAATCGCCTCGCTCCTTTCATGCACCATCGCCCTGCTCCTCTGGTCGACCTCGCTACAGGCCGAGGAAAAGAAAGCGCCCGAGAAGCCCAACGTCATCGTGTTCCTCGTCGACGACATGGGTGTCATGGACACCTCGGTGCCGTTTCTCACGGACGACAGCGGCAAGCCCAAGCGTTACCCGCTCAACGAATACTACCGCACGCCGAACATGGAACGGCTGGCCAAACGGGGCATCCGCTTCAACAACTTCTACGCCATGAGCGTGTGCTCGCCCACCCGGATCTCGATCATGACCGGGCAGAACGCCGCTCGCCACCGCGCCACCAACTGGATCAATCCCGATCGCGACAACCGGGGTCCCTTCGGCCCACCCGATTGGAACTGGACCGGCCTGAAGAAAACCAACGTCACCCTGCCGGGCGTGCTGCGAGACGCCGGATACCGCACAATCCACGTGGGCAAGGCCCATTTCGGCCCCCGCGTGTACGAGGGCGCCGAACCCCTGAACCTCGGCTTCGACGTCAACGTGGCCGGCTGCTCCATCGGCGCACCCGCCACCTACTACGGCATGAAGAACTACGGCAACGGCCAGAAGAAGAGGTCGCGAAGTGCCGTACCGGGACTCGAGAAGTACCACGGCACGGAGACCTTCCTCACCGAGGCCCTGACCCTCGAGGCCAAGGCCCGACTGACCGAAACGGTGGAAGCCGGCGAACCTTTCTATCTCTACATGGCCCACTACGCCGTCCACGCCCCCTTCAACTCCGATCCCCGCTTCGCCGACCACTACAAGGACTCGGGCAAGCCCGCCCCGGCGCAGGCCTTTGCCACGCTGATTGAGGGCATGGACAAATCGCTCGGCGACATCCTCGACCACTTGGACGAGCTTGGCGTGGCCGAGAACACCTTGATCTTCTTTCTCGGCGACAACGGCAGCGACGCCCCCCTGGGCCACCAGCACGCCGTGGCCTGTGCCGCCCCGCTGCGAGGAAAGAAAGGCGCCCACTACGAGGGTGGAATGCGTGTGCCTTTCATCGCCGCGTGGGCCCGGCCCGATGCAGACAATCTCCATCAAAAGCAGCTTCCCATCCCTGCCGGCGCCCTCCAAGGTCAGATGGGCGCCGTCTATGACCTCTTCCCGACCATTGTCGCCCTGACCGGCGCCGCAGTCCCGGCCGACCACGCCCTCGACGGCTCCCGCCTCGATACGCTCCTGACCGGCAAGCCGGATCCGTCTCGTGACGAGGTCTTTCTCATGCACTATCCCCACTCGCCCCATCGCAGCGTGTATTTCACGGTCTACCGCGATGGCGATTGGAAAGTGATCTATCACTACTTCCCGTCCGAGGCCTCCGAAAACTCCCACTACCAACTCTACAACCTGGCCGACGATCCCTTTGAATCTACCAACCTCGCCCCTAGCCATCCCCAAGAACTTGCCCGCATGATGAAGAGCCTGATCGCCGCCATGGAGAGCGAAAACGCCCTCTACCCGGTCGACAAGGAGGAAGGCGGAACTCCGCTCAAGCCCCAGATGCCTGATTAATGGGGCCTATTTCATTACCTCGCACGATTCCAGGAAGTTGTGTGCCACTGCTCGCCCACATGCCGCAGGCCGGCTGAATCTCGAGAGCACGTGCTCCCGGCGTGTGGGCAAGCAGTGTTTAGCGGGAGCACATTTCCTGGAATCGTAAAAGGGCATTTTGCCGTTCGACACGTGGCGGTGGTCTCTTCGCTGAAATCGTTCGAGGTGGATCGATGGAATCGCGGTGCAATGGGGGGGAAATCAGGCCCAGCCGGTGGTTTGCCGGCCATACGTTGGCCTTCCTGTTGATGTTGCTCTTGGCCCTGGTGCGATACGCACCGACCCCGGCCAGGGGCCCCGACACGGCAAGTGACGAGTTCTCGGCCGGTCGGGTCAGAAACCTGCTGGAGAAGATCATCCGGCCTGGGGTGCCCCATCCGGTCGGCAGTCTCGATCACACCCGCGTGCGAGACGCGATCATCGCCGAGTTTCGCGTTCTGGGCCTGGAACCGGAGGTACAGGCCCCACCTCCCCCTTCATGGGTTCAGAACATCGTCGTTCACCTCCGCGGAACCGAGGGCATGGGCGCCGTTGCCCTGGTTGCCCATTACGACTCGGTGCCAGCCGGGCCGGGCGTGGCCGACGACGCCAGCGGTGTGTGCTCGATTCTGGAAATCGCCCGGATCCTCACGGAAGGCCCGCCCCCTCGCAACGACATGATCTTCCTGATCACCGACGCGGAAGAGGTCGGCCTGTACGGCGCCGAAGCCTTTGCCGCCGAGCATCCGTTGATGGACAAGATCGATGTCGTCTTGAACTGGGAAGCCCGAGGGAACCGCGGGCCCAGTTTCATGTTCGAGACGGGCCCCGACAACCTCGGCCTGATCCGCCTCATGACGCAGCACTGCCGGCGAACGATCTCTACGTCGCTGTTTCCCTCCATCTACAAAGTGCTTCCCAACGACACGGATCTGACGGTCTTCAAGAAACGCGGAGTGCGGGGCATGAACTTCGCCTTCATCGGCGGCGTGCAGCACTACCACCGGCCGAGCGACAACCTGGAGAACCTCGACCTGGGCAGCGTGCAACACCAAGGCGAACACTTCCTGGCCATGGCCCAAGCCCTTTCGGATGCTCAATTGAGCGACCTGCCGAAGGGCGACGCCGTGTTCTTCGACGTTTTTGGCTGGTTCACTTTGTCGTGGCCCCAGCGTTGGAACCTGGCATTTGCCGTGGTCGTGGCCCTGCTTGCCCTGGTGCTCGTGGCGGCGAGTCTGCGGGAAGCGGAGAAGCCCCTTCGCGATTTCCTGCTGGCCCTGTTTGGCTGTCCGCTCGCGCTGATCGCCGCGGCTCTGCTGGGCGCCGGGGCCTGTTGGCTGGTGATCAAGGGCGCCGGCGAACCCGTGCCCTGGTGGGCCTGGCCCCAGCCAATCTGGCTGACGACCTGGTGCATCGGGGTGGGCACACCTGCCCTCGTCTGGACTCTGATCAGAAATCGCACTTCCGGCCAGGTGTCGTCGTCGGTGATCGTCATGGTTTGGGCGCTGCTCGGTCTCCTGACAGCTTGGTTGCTGCCCGGGGCAAGCTACCTGTTCACCGTGCCAGCCGGTGTGGCGTGTGTCATCGGACTGGTCTGCCTTTGGCGAGGCTTTCGCTGGGAGGCGGCCAACCTGGCCTTTCTGGCGGCAGCGTGCGTCCTTTGGCTGCCCGTTGCGCGAGGTATGGTCGACGCCTTCGGCTTCTATCTCTCCCTGGTTCATACCATTCCGCTGACCCTGATCGGCCTGTTGATCGTGCCGACAATTACGCCGGACACGCGGATATGCCGGCTCCTCCTGGCGGTCTTGGGCGTGGCACTGACGGCACTGGTCGCGGCGATGCTGGTTCCCGCCTATACGGAGCAGTGGCCGCAACCCGCCTCTATTCATTGCGAGCAGGAAGATGGGGAAGCGATCCTGAGCGTCGAATGCACGGGACAACTCCCGGAATCGATGCGACAAGCAATCGCCGGTCCGCCGCAGGAAGAACTGCCCGGCTACGTGGCATGGAACATCCCCGCAGACCTTGCCGCCCCCACGGTCGAGATTGTGGAGGAACAGGCCGTTGCCAGCGGCCGCCGCCTGAAACTGCGAGTGAAACCGGCCCAAGGCCAATATAGCGTCATCGTGGCTGGGGATCCGAACCTGGGCTTGGATGTGACGCTCAACGGCCAGCCCGTCAGCGATTCCTTGCAGGCGCTTCCTCTCTGCTTTTCGGAGGCGAGCGAGGCGGAAATCGAATTGACCGCGCCGGGAACGCTCAAGCTGGTCCTTCTTGGCTTCAGCCGCGGCGTTCCGCCTTTCGCGGAACCCCTGCGCAAGGCACGACCCGCTTGGGCCGCCCCGAAGGGACGGGGAGACTATACGCAAGTTACCATGAGGATCGAGCTCTGACCGCGGCGGCGCCTTAGAAGATCGTCCCCAGTACGTCTCGCGCCAGGTGATAGATGTTCAACACGATGAGGACTGCGATCAGCACGTACCCCGCACGGGCAAAATACGCCTGAACCGCGGCGGAGAGTTCCTGCCCTCGAACCATCTCGACCCCTGTCAGCAGCAGGTGCGAACCGTCGAGGGGCGGAACCGGCAGCAGGTTGAAGTACAGCAGCAGGCAATTGGTGATCGCGAAAATCAACAGGAGATTCCACCATCCCTTGCCGGCCGCTCGGCGAATCCAGGATTTCCGCTCGGGATTGTCCCGGTCCTTTCCCGGGCCAGCGAGAATTTGGGGAAGGGCCAGGTAGAACTTGCCACCTGTCGTAATCACGCGTTCCGCCGCGGAAATTGGACCTTGAACGGCAACGGGATTGCCCGTCTCGTGCTCCTTGACGACCCCGAACCCCCAGATCAGGCAAACCGCAGCAAGGAAGTTGGTGGCGAGCCCCCCAAAGAAAAAGGCCAGGCGGCGCGGCCGGGAAACGAACTGCGTGTAGGGCTTCACCTCTTCCGTGAGGTCCAGCTCCGGTTTCGGCGGCGCCGGTTCCCCTCGCGCGGCTGCCGCTTCCGATTCTCGACGATGTCGCCGCCAGCTTTCCGTCGTCGTCGCCGACACAACGTATCCCATGAAGGGAACCAGGCAGAACTCCATCCGTGTGTTTCGCCAACTGAAGCCGAACAGCCGTGTGCCGATCCCCACGCGAAAGCGGCGTATGGGAATTCCTACCATGGCTGCCGCCAGGGCATGCCCGCCTTCGTGAATCAAGATCGCTCCGCCAAGGAACGCGAAAAACAACAACGCGTCCAGTCCCTTGACAAACGCCCAGATCAGCACCCCCATGGTCGCGGCGGAAAGCAACAGCCCGAATGCGGTGTTCGGGGGCGAGGCATACGAGAGAATCTGCTCGACCAGTTTCACGTCGCTCGCCCGCCCGCCCTTCGCAAGAGCGTCCTTGGCCTGGCGCAGCAACGCTTCCGCCACGTCGTTCGCGGGCGTCTGAAAGCTCCCTCCATTGGCCATGGCGGCCAGCTCGCCCAACGCCGTCCCCTGCGTGGCGAAGTCGCCTCCCTCGCCAAGCTGCTCCGCCGCTTCCTGAAGGGCCCGAACACTCTCCCGGGCTTCGTCAGGGGTCTTGCTCAGCGTCAATTGCAGTCGGGCAAGAACGAGCAGCACATACGCCCGCCCCAACCCGTCGCCGCACGCCTCGAACTCCTGGGCCACCTCGGCGACAAAGGGCTCGAAGGATCTTGCCTCCGATTCCGACGAAGCGGTCATGTTGCGGACGATCAGGTGCCCGAGCGCTGCCCGCGTGTGGGGATCACGAACCTCGGACCGTTTCGCTTCGGCAAGATCCCGAATGCGATTTCGGCATCGGTTCGTCAGGGCCGTGTCGCCCTTCAGCATCATTTCCAGGTCCCGCAAGGCCTCCCAAACGTAAGGATTCTTAATCTCGTCTTCACGCAGGAGCGAATAGCACTCGTTCAGGACAACGCCGGCCTGCTCCGGAAACAACTCTCCCTGGTGTTGCAGCCAGTGCAGCTTGAGCGTTGCGTACACCTGGCGGATCGGCGTCCCGTCCACCTCGGCGTCGCTGTCTTTCCACGGGGCAAGGCGGTCCGGTTCCAGATCGGCCAGCGCCGGGCGGACGTACAACTCCATCAGCTTCAGCCCAGCATCCATGTCGAGGTCGTTCGTCCGAGACACCAACTCGCGGTCCAGCGGTTGCGCCAGGTCAGCCTGGGCGTCTGCTCTTGAATCGTCGCTAGAAGACATCCGCAACTCCCCTTCGCCGGAAAAGACTCCCATCCCACCATTCAAACACTTCCGAGCATGACCCACCTCGGATCAGCCCCACGAGGCCCCTGCCGCGAAGGATTCTCGCTTATCGCGGGGAGAAAGACAAGCTCCCCAGCGTTGCGCCCGGGAGAACGGCAAAGTCGTGCGGATTCATCCCCAAGAAACACCGCAGGCCGCACGAGGCGGCCTGGGCAAGTGTTCTTCTGTGTTCCATCGGGGAGGCGTTGGTTTACATGCCCATGGGCAGCGGCGAACTGGGGGGGAGACTCGTGGGCGCGTCGGGCGTTGCGGCCTCGGCCTGCCGAAGGTCCCAGAGCTGAGAGTCCGGGTTGATCGCGATGCGATAGTTGCCCGTATCCAGCGTTCGCGTAGCCGGCTCGCCCGTGCCGGGATCGAAAGTCAGAACAATCGGGGCGTCTTCCTCATACTCGCGAGTGCCGTTGGCAGGGACTTCTTCGACCGTATTTCCGACGAGGTAACGGAACGGGAAGGGGTTTTCCCGGTTGTCCAGCGTGACCCGGTAGACCTTGCGGAACAGGTTCCAACCCTCATCTGTTACCAGGAACTGGTAGACTCCGCTGCGTAGACTGTAGCGGGCCGTTCCGAGCGCCCCGCCACGATCGAAACGGACTTCCACGCTCCCGCCCTGTCGGACCACCTGCTGGAACCCTGGTGCCACGGTGAAGGTCTGACCGCCGGCGACGAAGCTGATCGCCGCTCCGTTCTTTTCAGGATTTGAGACGATGATCGCCAAAGCCGGATCCATCGGCATTTCGGGAAGGGGGTTCGACGGCACGTAGCCCGGAGTGGCGTTCGGATATCCCGGGATGTAGCCCGGACGATAACCGGGACGATGTCCAGGATAATGTCCTGGGTGATGCCCCGGGTGATGACCGGGACCGTGACCGGGATTGAGCAGCCCGCCGATTCCGTTGAGGATGTCGACCCATTCCGGGTTGGCCGGGGGATTCGCGGGCGGATTGCCACCACCGTTACCTCCACCTCCGCCGTTGCCACCGCCTCCACCACCGGGTTGGGGATTCGGCTTGATATTGCCGGGACCGGGAATCAGTGGCAGGGCGCCCGGGATCTTCACGGGCTTGAGGGCGCCGGGCACAATTGCGGGATGGTTGACTTTCTTCTTGACCGTCGCCCCCGGCAGAATCAGGCCGTTGGTCTTCAGGTTGCCGAGAACCATGTTCGGGGGAGCCGCCGACGTGTTCTCAACAAGGGCGAGAGCAGCAACCAGGCCGAGACTCAAAAGCAAAGCCGGACGAAGGGACGTGAACATCGCAATCTCCTTTGATTTTCCTGGGGGAGGAACGCTTTGCGAGCAGGCCGCTGGGTTCAGGACTGCGATTTTCGCGTTCCCTCTATCAGAACCATGCCCGGATGCGTCGAGGACCCGACAGGGATTGTTGGCCGGATCAAGAAACAACTTTCGGCCCGACCACTTGCGAAGAAATCGCAAGGCGCAGAAGGACTTACGTCCAATCGCAGCCCGCCAGACCGTGGCAGCCTCATTGGAGAGTGAGCTGCTATGCGGGACTTAATGTGCTCGAACAGCCGTTACGACCCCACCTTCAATCATCTTCGGCAGGATGAAGACCTTGCTCCGCTACGGCGGATCCAAGAGCCTCTTTTTGGAAAAAGCAGGCAGGATTGTCAGCTTGAACGCCAGATGGAACGGAATGAATATCAGCGTGATGACGCCAACGATGTACGGAACGGCCAGAAAACCCTTACCAAGAGCCCCCTTCAGGACGTCGTTGCTCGGGATGCAGAGGATACCGAAGACGCAGGCCGCCACGACGGTCAGTCCCAGCAGTGCCCCTATCGAATAGAACCCACGCCGCCACTGAAGGTAGAAATAGGCCGGCGCCAGGGCTGTCGACACCAACGTCAAAAGGACGTAAGCCAATTCCTCATAGCCCATAATGAGTGTGCTGTTGGGTGACAAAGACCATATTTGGGGGTGGCTGTAGCTGAAGAGATCGCCGATCACAACTTCCTCGCTGTCGAACAGCGTCACATAGGATGACACCGCCACCACCGCCGCAATCAGGAACGCCTCCGGCCGAAGTCGAAACGGAGGAATCGGTTCCTCCGCTTTCACCGGCTTGACGACGATCCTTGGTAGCTCGTTCACGTTGGGATCTCTCGCGAACAGTTAGTACGCATCTGTAGGTTGACTCTCCCGAGTCGACCCAGCGCCGGCTGTTGCGGCCAATCCCAAGATGAAATGCACAACTGCGCGTCCCACCTTTGCGACGATGGGACGCGTGCGATGCTTCCTGGGTCGGCTCTGGACAGCCAACCTGCTCCCTACGGTCCCACCTGCACCGGCTTGGCAAAATCCTCCGTCATCTGTTCCGGCAGCATGAAGACCTTGCTGCCGTCGCGGTTGCAGAAGTAGAGGTGCGAGCCGGAAACCTCCCGGGCATTGCCGTCGGCCCAAAGGGCGTAGAAGTCGGGCTGGGCCCCGATGGGCTTGCGGCAGTAGCCGTGGTTCCACTCGCTGTCGTGGGTCAACTGGCGGAGTTTCTTCCACGTGGCGCCCTGGTCGTTGCTCGTCCAGACGGCAACCTCGCCGCCCGTGTTGAACCGCTGCGGGCCGGGTTCGGTGGGGCCGATAATCCGCCACTGGCCGTCCTCTTCGATGTAGAGCGAACCTGTGTCGTAGTTGTTGTCGGAATTGGTCACGTTGCGGATTTCCCACTCGCTCCCCGTCCACCGGGCCGTCTGCCACGTCCGCGGGTTGTTGCCGGGACCGGACTCCCATCCGCCGCTGGTCACAACGAGAATCACCGGCCGGCCGTCGGCGTCGTAGGCCACGTCTTTCATGTAGACGTTCCGCTTCTCGCTGCGGAAGTCGTAGACGAGGGCGGGGTTGTCGACTGTGGTCAGGGGCAGTTCGATCTCCTGGCCCTGCACGTTGCGCCAGGTCTTGCCGAAATCTTCGGTTTCCATGTAGTAGAGATTGGTTCGCCAGTTCAGGCCGTGGGGAGCGGGATGGAAATTGAACGCCGTCCCGACCTTGTTGCCGCAAGGCCAGCTCACCTGGTAGTGCCCCATCTCGATCATGGCCAGCTTCTCGCCCTCGCTCCAGGTGCGACCGTCGGGCGAACTCATCTGGAACAAACGCCGGCCCCCTTCGCCGTAGCGCGTGTGCAGGAAGAAAAAGCCCTGGCCCTTCAGGTAGTAGGGCTGGGTGTAGGAGAAGTTGGTGATCTGAACCAGCTCGAAATCGTCGACCGAATAGGGCTCCTTGCTCACCGAAACGAAGGACGGGCGCCCCGTGCCGTGAGAACTGGAGAAGATCCAGATATAGCCCTTGTCATCCATGGAGATAACGGGGTTGTCGTGGGCGTCGGTCGTGTGCTTGTCCAGGAGGATTGTGGGGCGGGGCACCATGCCCGTCTCGTGGTCGTAGTAGGAGACCATGTGCAGCAGGGTCCGCTTGTCGCCTTCGCCTTTCGTTCCGCCGTAGCAGAAGAACGTCTTGTTCACTGTGGGAGCGTAGATGGCGAAGGGGCGGTGCTTGGCGCAGTAGGTGCCCAGCCCGCCGCTGTACTTGTACACATACTCGTCGTTCTGCTTCTGATTCGAATACCAGATGCCGCGATATCCGTCGGCCTTCTCGCAGATGAGCAGGCTGCCGGTCTTGCGAACCGCATCGGGGCCACCTTGCACGGTGGAACGCCAAACATCGTCACCGGCGGTCTCGGCGGCCCAGAAAGCAATGGCCGGACTCAAGTCCGCATGGCCGTCGCCGGCAAGGGCCGCGATATAATCGGCGTCGAGGGCCCCATTGAAGACGGCCAGCCGATCGAGTCGCCCGTCCAACACCCGGACGCCCGGCGAGACGGAGCCGATCATGAGCGGAGCGTCGGATTTGGCAATCCGTCCCACGGCCTTCGTTTCCGCCGCCAGTTTGCCATTCACGTAGAGCTTGATCGTCTTGCCGTCGTAGGTCCCGGCCAGGTGAACCCATTTTCCGGCCGGCGGAACGGGCACGTTGGCGTGCGTGTATTGTCCCGGAGCGTATTCGACGAGCATCCGCACGGTGTCGTTGTAGACGTACAGGGTAAACAGCTTGCCCGCTTCGCCGCGGCCCAGGATGATCTGCGATTCGTTCGTCTTGTCCAACTTCACGTAGGCCGCCACGGTGAAGGCGTCCAGGTCGAAGAGCGAGCCGTCCTCCACGACGGCGTAGTCGCTCATTCCGTTGAATTCAACGCCGACCGGTTCGGCCGAAAGCACGTAACCGGACAACATCGACAGGGCAAGGCAAACAGACAGCAAACGTTTCATGGCAACCTCTTAGTGACGCTGTTTCGCAAAATGGCGACGTTCAAACTTCACGACCACCAGTAGATCTCTTCAACCCACCTTCCAAGACTTCCTCCGAAGATCAGAAACAACACTCCCACCACCAACGACACGGCCACGGCAACAGGGACCCCGACCCCGAACGTATCCCAGAACCAGAGTGACAGAAACGTCACCACGGTCACGACGATCGCTCCAACGATCCGGATCAGCCAGAAATTCCGATCTTCCGATTCTCCCATGGAAAACGCCTCCCCTCACGGACTCACCTGCAGGCGTGCCCACTCGGCAGCCTTCCCACCCTTGGGCGTGCGGACGACTTGCACTGTCTCGCCCAAGACGATTTCGTCCACTATACCACCCGGCAGGGCAACTTTCACATGCAAAGGCCCGTCGCCAGACGGAATCGATTCGATCGCGATCGGGGCAGTCACTCCCTCGGGATAGGGCATAATCGCGTAAACGAGCCGGGCGGGGCCCTCGGCCTGGAGGGTGAACACGGCCGTGGGGACTTCTCGCTTGCCGTGCTCCGGCGGTTCCGCATCGGGCGATTTCCAGCTCGGGCGCCACTTCTGCGCCGCCACAAATCCCTGCAGCGTCGGCTCCATCTGCCCCTTGACGATTTTCACATCCAGGCCCGACTGCCCGGCCGCGGCGATGACGCAATTCGAGGTCGGGTCGATGGTGCGCACGGTCGGGCCGCCTGCATCGAGTTCCGCCTCGTCCGCGTCGAAATGGAAGAGTGACTCGTAGCGGTGCGGCCCTTCGGCATCAAGCGAATCGACCACGAGCCAGTAGAGCGGCTTGACGAAAAGCACTTGGCGCCGATGGGTGACCTGGATCTCGTTCTTCTTGCCATATCCCTCGTCGTATTGGCCGGCCCCGTAGTCGAGCCGTTCGCTGGTTTGCCAGACATTCGTCGCCGACGGCTCGTCCACCAGGAAGGTCTCCCGGGGCAGGCCGCGGCGATGCTGCGACTGGTCGTCGACCATCACCGTGTTGTGGGCCGGCGTGTCGATCGTGTACTTGCGCCAGGGGCTGGAATCGTAGTGGTAGTTGCCGGGATCGATGAGCTGGATCTTACCGAAGGCATACATCATCAGGCTCAGCTTGTCTTCGTGCTGATGACCGTAACCGAATGGTCCGGCGTCCATGATGAGGTATCGGGCGTCGGGTTGCCAGCCGCTGCGCATCACCATTTGGCCGCCATACGGGAAGAAGTGGCTCGTGGTCTCGGGCGGGTTGCCCCGCTTGCCCCCGGAAGCGGCCCAGTCGAAGAGCGGATCACCGTAGAGTTCGAAGGCCGTCTGCATGCTCCGCTTGATGTCGGACGTGCCGCCGTCGTTCAGCGACGGCGTCTTCCCGTTGGGCATCTGCACGTAGAGGTTGTACTCGAACATCCGCCGCAACTTCGTGTAGTAGTCGCCGGGGAGTGGAATGTCGTTCAAGAGGGCCGTCGACGCCAGGCCCAGGAAGTTGCTCAGCGAAACCTGGTGATAGCCGGTCGTCAACTCGATCTGGGTTCCGTCCGGATAGACCTGGTTGTCCAACTCGGCATATTGGCGGCCCAGGCCGGTCTTCAGCCAATCCTCGGCCTCCTTCATCTCGGGCAGGAGGATGCCGATCGTGCCCAGGCCGTTCGATTCCATGGTGAGCCAATTGCCGCCCCGGCTCGGCCAGGCCATCAGGTGCCGGGCATGCTCGATCATGCTCTTGGTCACAACCGCCGCCACCTCCGGCGTGAAATGCTCGGAGTCGAGCACACGGTAGAGGCAGTCGGGCCACGTCGACGATTGGCGGATTCCGCACTCGATCGTCCGCCACGTGTAAGAGCTGTTCCCCGAGGTGAACAGGGGAACCGGGTTCTTCTCCACCCAGTCGACCCACTGATCGCACAGTTCCTTGGCAAAGCGGTCGTCGCCCCCTTCCCAATAGGCCTCCGCCAACGTTCGCCAATGGAAAAACCGGTTGATTGCGTAAGTCCACTCGCGATAGTGATTCGGATCGGCCTGCCAGTTGATATCAGGGCCAAAGTCGTGCCCCTGAATCACGTGATTCAAAACTGCCTCGGCCTTGGCCTGGTCGCGATTGTCGCTACTGAGGACCATCATCACCCGAGCCCCAGTCGCCTTTGGCGAATAGCACCAGAATTCCAGGGCCTCCACCTCGCTCCAGTCCGTGGGAGCGGCGGCAGCGCGGATCGTCGTTTGCAGGTGCTGGCGATCCCACTTCCCGGACGCCTCGCCGCTTTTCGCCTGTTCTTCACTCACCGTCAGCCCGCGCCAGTCGTCATCGCCGGACTCGAAAGTGCCCAGGTCGACCGTCTTGTCGGGCATCACCAGTCGCACGTCGTCGAAGTAGAGCACCGTTTCCGCGTCGGGCGTGTTTCCCCAGCCGGAGGAGGTGATGGTAAACGAGTCGATCCAGTGCCAGCCGATAGGATCACGAGCAACGCCAAAATCCTCCTTGGCCCATCTAAGGTGTTTCCAGCCTGTCCAGTCGATCCGTAGCCCTCGCGAGTAGTAGTCCCAGCCTTCCGAACCGCCGCGAGGAGGTTTTCGACCGCGACTCGGACGCTCCCGCCAGTCGACCTTCCAAACCGGTTTCTCGCGGGATTTCAGATGCTCGAGCCAGGCCGCCTTCGCGGCCGCCAGGTCTTTCCGATCGACTGCAGCCTTAATGGCCGCCATGTCGGGACGCTCGAGATCCATGGCCTCGAACAGGTCTTCGTCGGACATCCGCGGCCCGGCAACGTGATCGATATCCACGACACGAAAATCGTCGAACCGGACCTCCGCCTCCGGATGGGGCTCATTGCCCCAACCGGTCGACGTCATCTCGATCCGCTGGATCTCCTGCCATCCCAGGGGCTCCCGGGCGGCGCTCATCTCGCTAAAAGGAACAACGATCTGCTTCCAGCCGGTCCATTGGTCGAGCCGCAGCTTCAGGCCGTAGTAGTCGGGGCCTTCGCTGGCCGGATTCTCCGAGCGGATAATCAGCATGAAGCGTGCATCGACCTGGCGAGCGTTGTGCATCCAGAAGCTCAAGGCCGTGTGCCCGCTCCAATCGTGGGGGAAATCGGTGATCACGGCCGCCGTGTGCTGGGGCATGTTGTGCCACAGCCCGGAACTCTTGCCCTCCTTGACCAGGGTCTGATCGAGTTCCAACCCGCGCCAGCCATCAAGGGATTCAAAATCCGAAATAAGCAGATCAGGCGCCGCCCCGTCAGCCAGGGCAACTCCGCCAAGACCCGCCAGAACCACGCATGAAACGAGAAAAACAATCAAATGTCGCACGATCATGAATCAGTCTCCTTTCATTTGAAGATAGTTGTCGAGAAAGCACCGAGCAAGGGATGCGTGCGAAAGCCCAGGCGAACGGCGAAGTCGCGGGGACTGGTCCATTTTTCGGCCAGCACGGCACTTTGGCGAACGTGCGTCGCCCGAAAACATGGACCTGTCCCCTTCCTTCACGACTTCGCAGTACTCCAGGGCGAAAGGTTGCTACCACCACTGGGGGCTCCGAGAGTTTTGCCGTTCTTTCGCGTGATTGCGGCCGCCGGATCGTGTATATATGAGGGATCATGCGGTTTGCCTTCTACCTGCCACGGGCAAGATGCCGCCGCAATGTGAGACTCGCCGCCTATTCGCGCTTGCGGGAAAAAATCATGATGCTCGACACAAAACTCGGGGACGACTTCAGCCTCGATTTCATCTCGGCCCGATTAATGGGCTTCCAGGTCCCCGAAGAACCGTTTGATCCGAACGGCGATTGGCGACTCGAATACGGCGTCTACACCATGAGCACGACGCAGCGCGGCCCCACGCCCGGCGGATTGGTCGGAAGGATGTCGCTGACGAGGAAAGCCGTCGGCGAGGAAGAGGCCGAGCTGACCCTTGACTATCGGAAGAACGGACCGGGCGCCGTGCAGCACGTGGCGGCCAAGATCTGCTGCAAGACCGACGCCCTTTCGACTCCCGTCACCTGGCAGTACTCGGCCCAGGTGGTCGACGCCCAAGGCAAGGTCTACGAAAACTCCAAAATCTCGAAGCGAGGCCGGGCCGAGGACGGTCGCGTGGAAATCACCGACTCCCGCACACCCCGCCGGTTGGCCGTGAGCGGGCCCTTCACCATCAACTGGGCCCTGTGGGACGCCGTCATGCGAATGCCCGCTCGCGAGAGCGAGCCCCTGCGATTCACCATGCTTGATCACTTCGACCAGATCAAACGCCGCCAGACCCTGGCCTTTCGCAAGTCGCCCGTCGTCACCCTGGGCCAGCGCCGCGTTAAGGAACAGACCTGGAAGGAGTTAGAAAAGGGCCGCATCCGCCAAACCCAATGGGCCACCGTCGGCGGCCGCGACGCAACGCTCCACGCCTTCGAACAACTTGGCGAGGGAATCGTCCCGTGGGTCTATTGGACCGACGAGCAAGGTCGCCTCCTCTTCGCCGTCGCCGGCCTCGAAGTCTACGCCCTCAAGACTGCATCGAACTCATGAATACGCCATCCAAACCCAACCGCCCCGACCGCCGACAATTCCTCCAGGCCAGCGCCGCCGGCGCGGTGGCCGCCGGACTGGCCCCGTCGCTGCAAGCCGCCGAAGGCCCCGCCCTGGCGGGCTCGAAGCCGAACTTCCTCTTCATCGTGTGCGATCAGCTGGGCCTCGACGCCATCGCCGCCCACGGCTGCCCCGACGTGCACACGCCCAACATCGATCGGCTCATTCGCCGAGGGGTGACCTTCACCGAGTCGCACAGCACGAACCCCGTCTGCTCGCCCGCGCGAAGCACCATGTTCACCGGTCGGATGCCGGTCGAAACGGGCGTCATATCGAACAACCGGGCCATCCATCCGAGTTGCCCCAACATGGGCCAGTGGCTGGACGCGGCCGGCTACGATTCCTACTACTGCGGCAAGTGGCACATCCCCCACGGATATCCCACGGAAATCGCCGGCTTCAACGTCCTCCCCGTGGGCGCCGGACAGGGCGACCTGGTCGACACGGTCGTTTCCCGCTGGAGCGAGTCGTTCCTGAAGAGCCGCAACAGCAAGAAGCCCTTCTGCTTCGTGGCCTCGCTCATGCAGCCTCACGACATCTGCTATTGGGCCATCCAGGGCCCGCGGCTCGTTCCGGAGAAGCTGCCCTTCCCGGTCCTGAAGGACGAGCTTCCTGAACTTCCGCCCAACAACAAATCCCGTCCCGCCGCCCCGGCCAAGCTCGACGGCCTCGCTTACAAGGACTTTACCGACGAACAATGGCGATACTACCTCTACATCTACTATCGCCAGGTCGAAATGGTCGACACCGACATCGGGCGCATTCTCGACGCCCTGGAAGACTCCGGCCAGGCCGACAACACGATCGTCGTCCTCACCTCCGACCACGGCGACGGCCGGGGCCGACACAGCCACGTCCAGAAATGGTATCCCTACGACGAAGCCGTCAAGGTCCCCATGATCGTCTCCTGCCCGGGCAAGGTGGCTGAAGGCGTCGTCGATACGGAGCACCTTGTTTCCGGTCTCGACATCCTCTGCACCATGAGCGACTACGCCGGGCTCGACTCGCCGCCCCACAGCCAGGGCCGAAGCCTCCGCCCCATCCTCGAACAGAGGCCCCCAACGGCCTGGCGGGAATTCGTGGCCAGCGAGCACCACTTCATCGGTCGGATGTTGCGCACGAAGCGTTACAAGTACGTCCGCTACGCCGGCGATCCGGTCGAGCAGCTCTTCGACCTCGAGGCCGACCCGTGGGAGATGAAGAACCTCTATCAGGAGGCCAGGGTGGCCGACGTCCTGGCCGACCATCGCGAGATGCTCGACGCCTGGCTGGACTCCCTCAAACCCGTCGAGCCTATGCCCGACATCACCAAACGGCCCAAACGGGGCCAGCAGACGTAGGGTGGGCCTGAGTGGACCATTTCCATCATACGACTCCCAATCCCTCGTTTTCCATTTCAACGCCGGCGAGCACGGCCAAGAGACGAACGTCGGCCCACCATGCTCGGCCTTCGATTGAACTACGTCGATCAAATGGTCCGCTCTGGCGCCACCCTGCGATTGCGATTGGCTGCCGCACGGCGGAGCGCGCCTGCTGCCCCCTCAATCCTCCAGAATTCGCCCTTCCTCCAGCACCCGGCCAAAACTCTCCAACTCGTGGAACCGACCTGAATCGCCCAGCAGCCTGGCATAGTCGGCTTCGAACTGGCGACGGGAGAAGACTTCGAGAAACACTCGCTCCTCCTCGAGACGTTCGGCGATCCCGGAGGAAATTGCCCCGGAAGCGCTCACCGCGTGATAGGACGCATCGCTGACCAGGTAGAAGCGGCGCATCGCGTCTTCATCCAAAGGCAAGGCGAGGGCTGCCTCGATCGCGTCGAGAGCCGACTCGGGGAGATCGCCGCCGTCAAAACGGGAAACCCCGGCTACCTGCTCCTGAAACTCGTCCACATTCGCCGTGAAGTCGTGGGCGTCGAGCCACTCGCCGTCGCCCCTGTCGCCGAACCCAATCAAGGCGAAGCGATGGGGTAGAGCCTGCCGGGTCAACTGTTCCGAAAAGGCACCGCACTTCTCCTGAAGTTGCCGGAGGCTCGGACTCATCGAGCCCGTCGTGTCGATGAGGATCACGATATCCGCGCTCTTGGACGTCGAGAATCGTGCCTGGGCCGTGCTCCGCCACAGCCCGCGGCGATGGGGAATCGCCAAGGCAATGTCCTGCCCCGGTTCGTAAGACCATGACCACGACCGCTTCACCGGCCCGGTCCGCGTGAAGTAGTCCACCAGTTCCGTGCGGTGGGGCCCCGAGGTCCGCACGTATCGCACCCGGCCCGGAGCCAGAACGTTGAAGGAAATCTCGATCCGCCCCTGGCTGGCAGGATGCTGCTCGATCCGTACGTGATCCAGGGACGCATAGCTGCCCACAGTCCACCGATAGACCAGTCCCGCCGCCACCAGGGCCACAGCCAGTCCCAAGAGAAAGACAACTGAGAGGAAACGATTCCGCCGCCCAAGCGAGCGGTCTTCCTGTTCGAGGCTCGCGATCCACGCCTGCACCTCCGGGCTCGTCGACATGTCGACTTGCGGCGGACCTGGTATCGGAGGAGGCGGCGGCGGGGACGTGGAGGCCATGAACGAACAGCGAGATGGAATGCCAACAGAAGGACGCGTTCTCAGAGCATACCGACGAGGCTAGCGTTGGACGACAGCCGATTCGGTGATCAGCTTGAGTTGGGCAAGAATCTTTTCCTGAAGCGGTCCGTCCGCTCGCCGGGAGGCCTGACGGTAATAGATCTTGGCCACGTCGATCTTACCCTTCGCCTGGGCCAACTTCCCCCGCTCGAAGAGACGCTCCGCATCCGTCGCGCGAACCTGCAACTCCTGTTCGCGTTGGGCTCGCAACTGGTCCACGCTCGTGCTCGTGGGGCCCGTCTTCGGTCGCGAACTCGACGAAACTTGCCAGGGCTTGTCGACTGGCGGCACTGACCCGGCGCCCACACGCGGCCCCCACGCCGCACCGGCCGAGCGGTACGGACCTGAACGATAACCGGAACCTCGGGCCTGGTTGAGCAGGGCTTCATCCATGGCCGCAAAATCGTGGATGTAGACCGAAGTCCACACGCTCGTCGCACTCCGATCGCTGCCAATCGATCGATTCCCGAAAGGGAGCAAGGGGGCCCCAAATTCATTTCGACCGTCGTAGGCTCGGTTGATCCCGCCCGTGTAGACGCTTCCTCGATCCGGAACCGAGATCGTTGTGCCCGTCCGGAACGACGAATACGTCGGCAACTGCACGGCGTTCTGCGCGCGGGCGGATACCGCCGCGAGCGCGACGAGGACGATCGCCATGGAAATTCGCAATATCGTCATGGTTTCGGTCCTCCTGCCTCGTTCTTGATCCCTCGTCCACGTCTCAATACTTGCTCTCGTAAGTCGACGGCGAGTGACGTTCCCAGATCATCCGCGGGCCGACCACGAAATCGAGCATCCGCTCCCGATTCCAGGGGAACAGGCTTTGGATCTGCCCTTCCTTGCCTTCGGCCGTTTCGTAGGCGGTCAGCCACACTTCCTGGTCCACTTCGTCGCTGTGCCGGGTGGCCACCACCACGGCCCCCGACGGTGCGAAGGAAAGCAAGCCCTGGCGATAGACGCTCTTGCCCGGCGCCAGCTTGAAGGTCTTAAGGAACATCCCGCCCTCGTACAGGTGGATCATGTTCGGACTCTGGGTGGCCGCCCATTTGAGCGACTTCGGATCGGCGGCAACGCCTCCGCTCCCCGCCAGCACCGGAGCCAGCGACTCCGCCTTGTCCTCGCTGTTGAAGCGATAGATCCCTCGCTGCGCATCGGTTCCGAACATGACGTGCTTGTCCTGCGTCACGGCCACCGACATGTTCTGGTTCTCGTACCTGGCCTGCTCAAGCCGGCGGAAGATGACCGGATCGACTCCCGCAATGTTGGTCGCCGCCAACACGTCGGCCATGCTGTCTGCCACGAGGATCATGTCCGAATCTCCCGCCACGCCGACATCGACCGGCTGGGGCAGTCGCGAGTTGTTCTCCATGATCACCGACAACACGCCCGTGTCGTCAACCCGATAGATCTTGCCCCGGTCGCGTGGGGTGACGGCGATCAGGCCATTGTTGCGGTGCAGGGCCAGCCCGGTTGCCTGGTAGGGAAGCTTCACGATACCCAGCACCCGTCCGGCGTCGTTGACCTGGTAGATCTTGCCGCCTTCCTCGCCCTCATTTCCGGTCGAGATGTAGAGGACGATTTCCGGCATCAATTCCGGCAACTCGGGCAATTCGGGGAGCCCCGTTCGAGCCAGGGCCGCGTAGGCGCCTTGACCCGCGCCGTAGCCGCCTCCACCTCCGCCCCCGCCTCCGTAGCCGTAACCATAGCCCATTTGCCCAATCCGCGGATCGAACCGGAACCGAGGATCGAAATAGGGCACCACGGGACGATAGACGTCGATCACCGGACCCGTTCGTTCAGGAAGATCGATGTCGGGGCCGATATCATGAACTCGCACGCGAGGACCGTCGGCCGTGTTCACATAGCGCGGACCGATCACATTGTTCGGCCCCGTCATTCCCATGCCACCGCCGCCTCCGCCAGCCCCATTGGCGGCCATGGCGTTCATAGGATTGTTCATGTTCATGGGGTTCTGACCCGGAATCGGCTCTATGGGCGCCGGTTCGCTGGGCGCGCCCTCGGTGGGACCGGCCATCGCGCCGGGCCCCATGCCCGATCCCTGCCCGGGACCGCCCTGGCCTGCATTGGCAAAACGCTCCTCGGGACCCGGGCCATAACCATCCTCAGGACCGGGGCCTTGCCCTTCCCCCGCTCCTGGACCTTGACCTTCGCCTGCCCCCATACCGCTACCCGGGCCTTGGCCCTGTCCGGAGCCTTGACCTTGGACTTGGCCCGTTCCTTGGCCTTGTCCGGATCCTTGACCCTGTCCCGCTGCAGCACCTTGTCCTGGGCCAGTTCCAGCACCTTCGCCAGACCCCGAGCCGGCTCCCATGCCGGGCAGTCCTGAACCGCTTCCTCGCCCCGATCCGGCGGCCGCCATACCGGGCAGCGGCCCGGCGCCCTGGCCGATCCCCAAACCACTTCCCGCGCCGGCGCCCATGCCTCCCGCACCGGCGGGTCCCACTCCACGACCGCTGCCTGCACCGCCGCTCCCGGAAGCAGCACTGCCGCTGCCGGATGACGAGCCGCTTCCCACAGCGGGCATGTCCAGATTCAACGCGGGGCTGGAATTCTCAATGCGAGCCAACAGATCGTCGTAGCGTCCCTGGCCCATTTCATCGAACGCCCAGGGATTCAGACCTTCGAGCGAGTCTTCGCTTCCCTTCCCGCAAATCGGGCAGTCAGCCCCGTACGGGCATCCTCCGCTTCCGGTCCCCACGCCCACTCCGGCTCCGCCACCATGGCCATGGCCGTGGCCAACGGCCACGCCGCCTCCGCCACCACCATAGTGATGAACGACGCGGTTCGCCGTTCCGCCCTCGTGGACAACAACATCGGGCCCATCGTGAATCACGCGATCGCCATGAACAACAACCCGCTCGTCCGGACCGTCCACAATCACCGTCTCGCGCGGCGGCACGTGGGTCGGAGTCACGGGAACACGAACGACGTTTTCCGGTCGCGGAGGCACGTAAGCAGGCGGGGCCGGTTCCACGAAATCAGGTATCGGGGCGGGCTGCACCACCGTCGTGGGAGCCGGCTTGACCGGCTTGCGAACAAACAAGGGCACTCGCCGACCCTGCCCATCCAGGTAGAGCCCGTCCAAGCTGGCCCAGGGAGTTTCCCGCTCAAAAACGAGGAGCGACTTGTTCGGATCGGCGCCGAACATCTCGCCCACCGTCTTCCCACTCCCGTCGACAACCCGGAACTTGTGCAGTTTCCGATCCGCCGTGTCGGGAGCAAACTTGACCTCCAGATGGAGGTACTTGAGCGGCCCCGCCGTGTCGCCCGTCTCCACCTTCGCGTGACGGTGCGAGTCGCTTTTCGAGATGGTCGCCACATCCCAGGGTTGGGAAACCACGGGTTCTGCGGCCCCCTGAGTGATCAAGATCGTCGCTGTCGCCAGAAGAAGCATAAGTCGACGCATTGGACAAACCTCCTCGCGTGCAGGCTCTCCTTCCAGGAAAGCCATTGCAGGGTCTCTCGCTGCCGTAAAAAATCCGTAACACTTCAGCCAAGTGAAGTAGCTGGAAAGGCCGGTAGGCGACAGAAGACTGACAAGCACGGAAACCGCTTCGGGGCGATATCTACTGTCGCCAAGTCATCTCAGTTTGCCCGCCTTCCGACCGCGTGTTTCATTCCTTCAGTTGGCTGAATAGATACAAAAATCCCTCTACCTATTAACCCGGACGATCCACAAAAGGACTACCACGAAAGTGGTTGCATCGCCCGAGGATCGACGAAAACATGGACAGATAGACGCCGCCTATCCTACCATTTGTAAGTCTATCGATTTGGCCGTTTTTCTGCAAAGAAATACCCACCGATTCTGCGACAAACCGAGGACTATCCCCCCCATTATCACGATCTTCTTTCGCTTGACGCCTTTGCAATAGAATCCCATACTGCCGCCAGCCAGGTGAAGGTCCCATTCGCCAAGTCCCATCGCCCCCCTGCTTTACCGGAGTTCGCCCATGCCCGATGCCGATTTGGAGCGGAAATTTGATCAATTTCGTGATGATTTCCAGAAACTTCGTCGCGAGATCGGTAAAGCGATCGTCGGTCAGGCCGAGGCCGTCGACGGAGTCCTCACCGCCCTGGTCACCGGGGGGCATGTGCTGATCGAGGGCCTGCCTGGCACTGGCAAGACCGCCCTCGCCCAAACTCTTGCCGACGTTCTGGATGTCACCTTCCAACGTATCCAATGCACGCCCGACCTCATGTCGGCCGACATTATCGGCACCTACGTGATCATGGAGACCCCCGAAGGACGTCGAACCTTCGAGTTCCAGCGCGGTCCGCTCTTTTCCAACATCGTCCTCGCCGACCAGATCAATCGGGCCATGCCCAAAACCCAGTCGGCCCTCCTCGAAGCCATGGACGACACGACGGTAACCGTCTCCACCGAGACCTTCGAACTCCCCCTCCCCTATTTCGTCATCGCCACCCAAAATCCCTTCGAACTGGAGGGGACATTTCCGCTGCCGGAGGCCCAACTGGACCGTTTTCTTTTCCACCTGGTCGTGGAGCGTCCCACCCCCGACGAAATGGAAACGATCCTGGAACGTACGACCGACACGGAAAGCGTCCTCCCTCAACCCGTCGTGAATGGTCCCCGGATTCTGGAAATGGGCCAACTCGTGCGCCACGTCAAAATCACAAGCGAACTGCGGCGGAAAGCGGTCCTCCTTGTCTCGGCCACCGATCCGAACGACTCCGCGGCCCCCGAGACGATCCGCCGCTACGTGGCCCACGGTGCCGGCCCCCGCGGCGCTCAGGCCCTCGTTCTGGCAGCGAAAACCCGAGCACTCCTGGCCGGGCGAAGCGAGGTTGCCGCGGAAGACATACGCTCGTCCTCCGTCATGGCCCTCCGCCACCGCATCTCGCTCAACTTCGACGGCCAGGCCGAAGGAATCTCTCCCGACTCGCTGATCCACCAGGTCGTCTCCCAAACCGCCGGTCTGGCCGGTTGACCCCCATGGCCAGTTCCCCACGATCCGACATCCTGATCGAACTGCAGGCCGCGGCCCTGGCCACGCGGGGCCTGCGCGGTGGAATCCTGGACGAGCCGCCGCCCAGGTTGCCGATGGGCGGAACGGAACTCGTCGGCTATCGCGACTACACGGTCGGCGACGATCCGCGTCACCTGGACTGGAACGTTTGCGCTCGCCATGACGAATTGCGAGTCCGACTCTTTGGCGGACGACGCGATTGCCACATCCGCGTTCTCCTAGACTGTTCGGCAAGCATGGCCGTCGGCAGTTCCGAGACGAAGTTCCAAGCGGCCCGCAGAATCACCGCCGCCGTGGCCTTTGCCGCAATCGACCGCCAGGCCCGGCTTTCGATCCTCCCCTTCTCCGATCGACTTCTGGAACGCATCGGCCCCATCCGCGGCCTGGCCCGCTCAGGACTCCTCCTTCGCCAGTTGGAAACCCTACCCCAGCCAGAAGGACCAACCGACTTCCGCCACGTTGCCGAAACCCTGGTCCGGATCGACGCAACCTCCGGACCCACGGTCATCGTGAGCGACTTCTGCAATCCCGAAACCTTCCAGTCGGGCCTGGACGTTCTGCGGCTTGCCGGACGACCGCTCCGCATCGTCCATCTCGTCGACCCCGAAGAGGACCGCGCCGTGACGCCGGGCGACATCCACCTGGCCGACGCGGAAAGCGATGCCGCGTGGCAGGTCACCCTCACCCGGGGGCAACTCTGCCGCTATCGTGAATTGCTGATCCAGGATCGCGAGCGTCCCCGTCAGTACTGCCAGAAATACCGTCTGCCGTACGTCCGCACGGGCATCCGCGTCCCCTCGCAAAGCGAACTCGCCAACATCCTCGCCGCAAGGGCCCCGTCGCCGTGATTGCCCCCGCGATCATCCTGACTCATCCCGCCGCATTGCTTTGGGCGTTCGCCGCCGGGGCAGTGGTCGCTCTCTACTTGCGTCCGATCCGACCCCCCCGTGCGGTCGTCGTACGGCCTCACCTCTGGCAGAAGGTGCTCGGCGAACCTCGTTCCGCCCCCGCCCCGTGGCGTCGCCGCCGAATCATGTCGGCCACGCTCACGGCAAGCATCGTCACCCTGCTCGCCCTGGCCGCCGCCGATCCCTGCTGGAATCGCCCACGAACCGTCGTCTTCGTCGTTGACACGTCGAACACCCCGAAAACCACCGACTCGGCTGCTTGGCTAACCGAAACCAAAACAACCATCCAAAGGCACCTCAACACGATCGGTCCCCGAGAATATGCGGCCCTCATCAGTACCGCCGGACAGCCCCTCGTGGTCTGCCCGGCCGAGCAAAACAAGGAGCGAGTTCGAGCAATGCTCGAACGACTCCATACCGCAAGCCTCCCCTCGCAAACTGATGCCGCGTTGAAGTTGGCCGAGCGTCAAGCCGCCCCCGGTACCCGTCTCCAGATCCACGTATTTGCCGAAGGCACGGTAGCCCCTGAAACTGCCGGTTATGTCGTCGGTCCCCTGGCCCCATGGCTCGCGCTGGCTGCAATCGTTTTGCTGGCCGGGGAATGGGCCCTCTATCATCGGCGCTATACCTGTTAGCAATCCCTCCATGCCTGAAACCCTGCAAAGCCTCCGACTTGCTTCGCCCCTGGGCCTCGCCGCGCTCGTGGCAGTGCCATTGGTGCTCGTTGCGACGCGAGGGAGTCTCGCTCGGGAGTCGCGTTTGCGTCGGATTGCGACTTGGACACTGCGATCGCTCGCGCTGGTCCTGCTCGCCCTGGCCCTTGGCCAACCCGTGATCGATCGCCCGAACCACCAGCCATGGGCCGCCCTGCTCGTCGATCACAGTGCGAGCCTCGGTCCCGAAGGCGCCGCCCACGCCCAGTCCTTCGTCGAAAAGGCCTGCCTCGAAGTCGCCCCCCAACAACTCGACGTAATTCCCTTCGCCGCCACGCCTGGCATCCCCGCCACCGGTCAATGGGCTAACGCAACCGACATCGATGCAACCGGAACCGACCTGGCAGGCGCACTGAAGGCCACGGCGGCATCCGACCGCCCCTTCGGCCCCGATCGGGTTTTCCTTCTCACGGACGGCAACGCCACCACTTCGGGCGACGTGCTCGCCGCCGCCATGGCCCTCCAGGCCCCCGTCGACACGGTTCCCCTTGCCCCGCGTACTGGGCCGGACGTCTGGCTCGAAGAGGTCCGAACTCCGTCGGAGGTCCGTCCCGGCACCCCGGCCCAGATCGTCGTCGTGGTACGAACCATGCAGCCTTCCAGTGCGTCTCTTCGCGTGACACGGCAAGGCGAACTGGTCGCCGAGAAGGACGTTGCCCTGGCCGAGAATCAAACGAACGTGTCGATCCAGTTCGAACTGGGCCCCAGCCCGCTCGACGAGTATCGCATGACCGTGCAGGCCGACCCTGATACCCAACAGGCCAACAACGAAATCGACTTCACCCTCCGGCACGGAGCCCCGGCCCGGGCACTTCTGGTCGGGCGAAATCCAAAACATTTCTCCCTCCTGGCACGCGTTCTCCAGCAGGCCGAAGCAGAAGTCGAGATTGCCGGGCCCGAGAAGTTCCCGCCTGATCTGGAATCGCTTTCGTCGTGGGACCTGGTCGTTCTGGCAGACGTGCCGGCAGGAGATTTCAACGCCGAGCAACTCGATGCCATGGAGCATTACGTTCGCGATCATGCCGGCGGCCTGATCGTGTTCGGCGGCGAGAATGCCCTCACGGCCGGTGAATATCGCGACACGGCCCTCGAACGGATCATGCCCGTCACCTGCCAGTTCGATCCCCAGGCCAAGCGTCCGTCGCTGGCCCTCGTGGTGGCTGTCGACCAGTCGGGCTCCATGGAAGAGGGCGGAGCCATCGGGTTGGCCAGGATTGCCCTGCGAAAGACGGTGGAGATGCTCGACGCTCGCGACCTCCTGGGCGTCATCGCTTTTCAGGACACGACCCGCTGGATCGCCCCCCTTAAGCCATGCAGCGACAAGGAAAAGGTCTTCCGCGAAATCGAAACCCTCCAGGCCGGCGGCGGCACCAACATGCTCCCCGCCCTGGCCAAGGCCCACTTGGCGTTGCGTGAAGCCTACGCCGACGTGAAACACCTTCTCGTGCTCACCGACGGCCTCTCCTACCCCGCGGATTTCGATACGCTCGCCGAGGATGCCGCCGCGTCAGGCATCACGATTTCCACGGTGGCCGTTGGTTCGGAGGCGGCCGAGCCCTTGCTGCAATCCATTGCCGAACTCGGCGGCGGCAACTACCACCACTGTCCCACGGCCGCCGAGATCCCCGGGATCTTCGTCCGGGAAACCGCCGAGGCCGCACGGATGGGCATTCGAGACGAACCATTCCTCCCCAAGATCACTCCCCTTCTCGCCTCGATCGTTGCGGTCCCGAAACAAGTCCCTCCCACGCTGCTAGGCTACGTGCAAACTCGTGCAAAGCCCGAGGCGAAAGTCGGCATGACCGCCGAAAACGGCGATCCCCTGCTCGCCTGGTGGCAAGTGGGACGAGGACGCGCCGCCGTCTTCACCTCAGAACTTCAGGGCCCCTGGACGCGGCCGTGGAAGACGTGGGACGGCGAAAGAACTCTTTGGACGGGGCTCGTTCGGGAAACACTCCGCCCCGCCCCCAGCGAGGCCGAACAACCGACCGCCCCCACGTACTCTGCCGAGTGGATTCCCCGCGAGATCAACGAGACACTCTTGCGTCAGGTGGCCGAAGCCACCGGCGGTCAGTTTAATCCTTCCGCCGGAAAAGGACCTGGTGAAGACTTGCCTCCATCGCTGGAGACTCAGCCCCTTGGCGGCCACCTGATCGTGGCCGCCCTGATTCTCCTCCTGCTGGAACTCGCCGTCCGCCGTCGCGGTGGTATCCTTGCCGCCGGAAGGCCCTGAGCCTTCTCGACCGGTCATCGTGGGTGGCAAGGATGCCAGCACGACTTCCTCCCTCCCCAGCGAGCTTGCGAGCGAGGGGGAGGGCCGGGGAGGGGCCGGATGCGTCACAGGCGGCAACCACCGACCCCCACAACCATGAACCGCAGAATATCCAACAAGGAACCGCAGAATCATGAAGTCAAAGTAGGAACGACACCGGCGGCAGGGATGCCACCGCTACGTGTCCTATCGGCGCGGCTTCAACACCGTCACGCCCAGCGGCGGAAGGGTGATTTCCAGCGACGCCGGACGCCCGTGGGCCGAGATCGCTTCGGCCACGTTGCCCGGACCGTTGCCCACGTTGCTGCCGGCATAGAACTGCGAGTCACTGTTGAAGATCTCGTCGTAGGTTCCCACGCGGGGCACGCCCACCCGGTATGCCGGACGCGGAACCGGCGTGTAATTGGCACAGACCAACACGAAATCCTCGGGATCTTCGGCCTTGCGGAGGTAGCTGAAGATACTCTCTTCCCAATTGTGGCAATCAACCCACTCGAAGCCGCGGCCGTCGAAGTCGTAGCGGTGGAGGGCCGGTTCGTTTCGGTAGAGATGGTTCAAGTCGGCCACGCACTTCTGCAGCCCCTGGTGCGACTCCCATTGGAGAAGGTCCCACTGCAGGCTCGTATCGAAGTTCCATTCAAGCCACTGCCCGAATTCGCAGCCCATGAACAGCAGCTTCTTGCCCGGGTGGGTCCACATGTAGGTATAAAGGAGCCGCAAGTTCGCAAACTTCTGCCACAGGTCGCCCGGCATCTGGTCCAACAAGGATCCTTTGCCGTGGACCACTTCATCGTGCGAGAAGGGCAACACGAAGTTCTCGTGGAACGCGTAGATCAGGCTGAACGTGAGTTCGTCGTGGTGATACTTGCGGTGGATCGGCTCGTGCCGCATGTACGAGAGCGTATCGTTCATCCAGCCCATGTTCCACTTGAGGCTGAACCCCAGTCCGCCCAGGTAGGTCGGCTTCGACACGCCGGCCCAAGCCGTCGATTCCTCGGCGATCGTCAGAGCGCCCGGAAACTGCAGGTGAACCTGCTCGTTGAACTGCTTGAGAAACCGGATCGCGTCCAGGTTCTCTCGACCTCCGTACATGTTCGGAAGCCAGTCGCCTTCTTCCCGGCTGTAGTCCAGGTAGAGCATCGACGCAACCGCATCGACACGAATCCCGTCGATGTGGTACTTGTCCATCCAGAACAGGGCGTTCGAGACCAGGTAGTTGGAAACCTCGTTCCGTCCGTAGTTGAAGATGTGCGTGCCCCAATCGCGGTGCTCGCCCTGACGCGGGTCCTCGTGTTCGTAAAGGGCGGTGCCGTCGAAACGGCGCAGACCATGGCCATCGCGGGGGAAGTGGGCCGGAACCCAGTCGAGAATCACGCCAATGTCGTGCTGGTGGCACAGGTCGACGAGGTACATGAAATCCTGCGGAGTGCCGTACCGGGAGGTGGCGGCATAGTAACCCACCGCCTGGTAGCCCCAACTCGCGGAAAGGGGATGTTCGCTTACCGGAAGCAACTCGATGTGCGTGTATCCCATTTCCTGGACGTACTCGACCAGTTGATGGGCCAGGTCGCGGTAGGTGAGCCAACGGGTCGGATCGTCGCCCGGACGGCGCCAGCTTCCCAGGTGAACCTCGTACATCGACAGGGGCTTGTCAAGCCATTTCGTGTCCGGACGATTCTGCATCCACGTCGTGTCGTGCCAACGGTAACGGTTCAAGTCGATCACTTTCGACGCCGTCTGGGGCGGAACCTCGGCCCCAAAGGCAAAGGGATCGCACTTCTCCACCGTGTGACCATTGTTGTTGATCTGATACTTGTAGAGCGTGCCCTCGCTCAACCCGGGCACGAACAGTTCCCAGAACCCGCCCGGAATGTGCTTGCGCATCGGATGACGGCGGCCGTCCCAACTGTTGAAATCGCCCACCAGGCTCACGCTCGAAGCGTTGGGCGCCCAGACGGCAAAGTTGACGCCTTCCACGCCGTCAATGGTCCGCAACTGGGCTCCCAGTTTCTCGTAACACCGCCAGTGCGTACCCTCGCCCATGAGGTGAAGGTCGTAGTCCGAAAGAAGATGCGGGAATGCGTACGGATCGTGCATGTCTTTCTTTTCTCCACCGTTCTCGGCGATGCGGAGTTTGTAGTGGGGGCGACTCTCCTCTTCCGAGGACGGACAAATCGCCTCAAACAGACCAGCCGGGTGAATCCGCCGCATTGGGCGAGTGATCTCGTGCTGCCCGTCGACGACCCACGCCTGTTCGGAGTTCGGGAGAAACGCCCGAACGGCCAAAGCCTTTCGGCCGGACACCTCCACTTCGTGGGGTCCCAACAACTCAAAGGGGTTCTCAGAGCGTCCGTCAACCAGCAATCCTACTTTGTCCAGCAAAACACTCGTACGCACCTACGTCTCCTTCCGTCCTCATTCCATTCCAAGCCAGAATGCAAACCCCGTCCGTAGAAGAACGTCCCGAGGCAAACAAACGACTCTACGTAGTTTCAGTAATCTAGCTAATTCACGAACTTCCTGCCAGTCGCGTCGGTTCTGAAGCGGGACTCAGGCCATTGGCCAGAGAATCCCTCCAGAGCCGAAGTTTCTCGCGAATTTGGGCCGTTCTCGATGGCTCGGCGGCGGCGGGCTCCTCGGAGGCCGCCTCCTCCTTATGGGTTAAGTTCCCATCCTCTTTTCGGACGTGGGCAGGATCGATTCGCCAAGTACGGCAATCGACCCGATGGAACTCCATGGCCCGATCAAGACGCTTCCAAAGGTCGTCGTTCTTCACCGGAACCATACGGCCGAAGTATTCCCACTGCCAACCATTTTCTCGCCACTCCCGAAGCCCGTGACGGATTCCCTCGCGGACATACGTGCTCGGCGTCCACAAAGTCACCCGCGAGGGCTGCTCCAGGGCCTCCAGCCCCCGAACCACCGTGAGCAGTTCGAGGCGGTCACCCCGGGCATCCGGATCGATATCGTCAGCCACAATCCGCTCCCCGCCTTCGGCGGGACGCAGAACAAATCGCCAACGCCCGGAATCGCGAAGCTGGCTCGACTCCGATAGGAGTAAGAAGTGAGGTCGTTTGAGGCAGTCCATGGTGAGTACCGCAGAAAACAATTACGGGTTCTCGACACATGCCTCCTGCAAAAAACTGAGAACCTCCGATTTGAGTCGGACCGCCGGTCTCCTACCGGCTTCTTAGCTTATCGTCACAGCTATCCTAGATTCTTCAGTTTTCCTGGCTTCACTTGTCCGGCAGCTAGAAATAGTCTGCGGAGTAAGAGAAAACTCGAATTCGGGATGGGAACAGGCCCTGCAACGCCTTCCTTCGGGAATACGACATCCCCGCCAGGCGAAGGCATTGCAGCTTCGGAAGCTGGGCCAGTTGTTTCAGAGCCTCGTCGCTGACCTGGTGCTTTGCCAAGGAAATCTGCGTGAGACTCAGTATTCTCGCGAGGGCTGCTATATCCTCCTCGGTCACACCATGCAGCTCGATCGATTCCAACTTCCTCAGCCGGCTCAGATGGGATACGCCGAGCGACCCGCCATCCTCACGCGGGGGCTGAATGATCCGAAGCTCCTTCAATTCGCGGAGTGGGACCAAAGCTCTCAAACAATCGCCGTCGAAATGGGAGCCGATCAGCGTAACGGCCCTGAGTTTCTGCAAGCCGCCCAGAACCTCCAGGTCGTCCGCCGCAACGTCGTCTGAAAGGTGGCAGGTGAGCCGGCAAAGGTCCTTCATCTCACCAAGCCGGCGAAGCCCGATCCCATCAATGCGCAGCATGCTCGCCGAATGGGGAACCATCTCAAAGAGCGTAAGGCCGGGAAGAAAACGCAGATTGTCCCAATTGCACGGGGGCCTCTCCTCCTGGCCATGGTCTGCAATGCGAAGCGCGGTGATCGTCGGCACGTGCTGCAGAACCTCCAGCGGATACGCCTCTCCCGAATAGGAAAACGCAAGCTGCCTCGGAAGCCCGGGCCCGTGCCCGACAAGGGTCAGGCTTTGCGGCTTGAACGAAGCAGTCCTCGATTTCGTCTCGAACGCGCTGGTAATGAGCTCCGACAAGGGACGGTGAGAAACAAGCGTGAAGTACATCATTCGTCTCGTCTTGCCGGTCTGCGACAAACCAATCTCCGTGACCGCCCTGCCGGCAAGCGTCACGTGCGTCAGGGTCGGGGACGCCCAAAGCTGCGTCAGTCCTTCATTGGTAATCAGCCCGTCGCCTTGCCCCGCGTCTACGCCTTTCAAGCCGCGTCCCGCCGCGGCATCGAACACGCGGGCGCTGCTGGCGACCTTCAATCGGGCCAGGTCCGCCAACCCGGCGTCCGACAGGTAGAAGCAATGGCCGCCTCTCGACCGGCGAAGTTCCACGAGCGACTTCATCTCCAGAAGCCACCGGACCGCCTCGTCGTCGAAATTCGGACCGAGTGTGAGTTTCGACAGCCGGGGAAGCGACTTCAACTCCCGCAGTGCGTCGGACGACACGTCGCCTCCGACCAAGTGCAATTCCAGGAGATTGGGCATTTTCGCCAGGCACGCCACATTGGCGTCGTTGATTGTGGGACCTTCCAGCGACAGAGACTCGAGCCGCTCCAGTCGACTGATGCCCTGCAGCCCTTCGTCGTCGATCGAACAGTCGATCATCACGAGTTTCTCAAGCCGCGAAAGCGCGCCGAAGGCCTCCCAACCGCCGGGATCGCCTCGCACATCGGTCATGGAAAGCCGTCGGAGCTTCGGCAGGGCCGCCAGGTGCGTCAGACCGTCCGTGCCCGCGTCGGCCTTCAGAATTGTCAGCCTTTCCAAATCCGGAAAGGTCGGCAACTGGCAGAGTCCCGCCTCCGTCACATCGCGAAGCACCAGAGTCTGGAGTTTCAGACGTCGGCAGCGTCCCAGGTGAAGCAACGCCTCGTCGTCGACGAGAAAGGAGAAATAGAGTTCGCGCAATTCGGGCGTGTCGACCAGATGGGTCAGGCTCTTGGCTGTCAACTTCCCCTGCCTGTTCTGGGACGCGCGACGGAGATCCAACTTGTCCTTGCATGTGCGCGACCCGAAAACGAAAAACGACGCCACCTGATGGATGTCCAAGGCCTCCAACGCCCTCAGTCGACCAACCGGCCGCAGGCCCTCGTCCGTGATTTGCGTGCCCCAAAGGGACAGACGCTTCAGATGTTCAAGTCCCTCCACGTGCCGGAGACCTTCGTCGGTGACTTTCGTTCCCGCCAGGTAGAGCCTTTCCAGACGCGGCATGTGCCTGAGGTTCGCCAGGTCCTTGTCGCCGATTTGCGAATACTCCCCGTGTACGGCGATACAATCCTGGAGAACGACCTCGTCGATCGCCAGGCTCAGCACCTTGACCAACCAGACGGGCCGAAGAGGACGCCACTCGAGAGTCGCCCCTTTGCCGGCCAGGGCCTTGCCCGCCTCGTGCTGCTGCCGGTAGGGCACTGCATAGCCCCGATACACGGCCAGCCCCACCGCAGTCACCGTCATGAGGATCAGCATCGAGCGCAAACGGAACTGCAACAGTCTGCGCAACCGCCACGGCCGGGATCGATCGCTGGCATTCATCTGAAACCACCACTAAAGAGACGTGCCTCGTTTCCACCTGTCCGAAGAGGACACGGTCCTCCACGCGATATGTTACACCAGCCGCGCGTCCCAAAGTAGCAGGCACGCTCCGTAGCGGTGGCATCCCTGCCGCCGGAATCCGTTGCGAATTTCGCGCCCGGGATGCCACCACTACCTTCTCCCTCCCCAGCGCGTCTTGCGAGCGAGGGGGAGGGCCGGGGTGGGGCCAGATGCGTCACTCGCAGCAACACCAACGCCCACAACCATGAACCGCAGAATCAGGAAGTCAAAGGGCTGGCGCCAGGATGCCGCCGCTACGGCGAATCACAGCGCCACCCGAAGGGGCCGAATGGAATGTCCCCCCGAGGAAAAACTCGCCAGCAGACGCTGCCACGCCTGGGGCGTTCCCGGAGTCAGGTTGCCGAGCACGCGGGCCGTTTCCGCCCCCGTCAAACCGGCCACATTCGCGGGAACCTGGTCGAAGTGAAGCAGGGCCAGCGTCCCTGCCACGGCGGGAGGAACAACATCCGACTCGCCGCCAAGCTGTTCGATCCGCTGCAGGCTGTGACACGACAGCTTCGCCGTGAGATGCCGCAGGATCAGCCCGTTTGCCAAGCCGCCACCCGACAGAATCACCTCGTTGGACTCGCCGTCTCGGGCGATCCGCTCCACTTCCCGGGCTGCCGATTCTGCCACGAAATGGCTTGCGCTACAAAGCATGTCGTAAATGCTCCACCCGCCCTGGACCGCCACAGCAACCGCCGACTGGAGCATCCGGGGCGTGTCGCATTCGGCGGGCAGCTCAAACGTCTCCGTCAGCTCCAGCCAGTGGCCCACCAGTTCGTCAACCCGGCGTCCCTGGACAGCCAGGCGGCCTCCCAAGTCATGCTCGCACCGCCCGCCGGTCAGTTCCCGCACCAGCAAATCCACGAGCGCCATTCCGTGCGTCAACCGAAAGGCCAACCCCGACACACTGGAAAGCGAGCCCGTCAGCCTGGGCAACCGAGCCAGGCGAACCATCCGCCCAACGTGAAGGAAGAGCCGCTCGCGATGGGCGGAACGAAACAGAAGCCACAGTGGCAACGGGGACAGCGGTTGCCCGTTTCCTCCTGAGGCGAGATCCCGAGCGGGAAAGCCTGACACCACATTCAACCCCGTCAGATCTGCCAGGCGCCCGGCGTCGAGGCCCTCAAAGCAGCCTCGCTGACCGTCCTCCGTGCTCGCGACCTTTCCGGCCTCATTGACGCCGATCGCGAGCATCTCGCTCAAAACGCCCGAGTTCTTCACCACCGCTTCCTGGGCCGCGATGGCCACGTGCTCAGTCAGAATCGCTCGCAACTCCATCAGCCGCGAGAACGGATCCGATTCATCCGAGCGGCAGGAAAGAAGGGACTGATTCAATTCGGCAGCCCGCCCCGGAAGAGCGAGCGCGACGGGACGGCCAACCCGCACATTTAAGTGCAAGCCGTTCCCATACGCCGCCAGAGGCGCGGCGCGCACACGGCGACAGTCCCCCGACACATCCACTCCCAGAACGTGTCGAACGGAGCAAGACGGCGCGCGCGGAGCGATTTGTGGTCGGGCAGGCATTCCAGCAGTCAGACTCCCTGCCTCGCACCGAACCAGCCCCACTCCCTTGGAGGACGCAAACCACGGGAGTGGGGTCGGAACGTCGCGGCACGAGACGGTTGTTCTTTTCGGCGAGAGTCCGCAGCGCGGTGGTTCAGGCAACCATCCGCATCTCGGTGACCTGGCCCGTGATTCCCATCACGAATTCCTCGAAGACTCGCATGTCGAGCGCGGAAGCGGAATCGCATTCCGGATGGAACTGGGTGCCGAAGGCAAACCACTCCTCCATCGTGCTCTCGATGGCTTCAATGACGCCATCGGGGCACCGCGCCGTGGCGAGGAATCCCGGCGCCAAATCGTCAATCGCCATGTGGTGCATGCTGTTGACGCGGATTTCGCCGTCGCCGTAGACCCGT
Source organism: Thermoguttaceae bacterium (assembly GCA_963674575.2). Taxonomy (GTDB): domain Bacteria; phylum Planctomycetota; class Planctomycetia; order Pirellulales; family Thermoguttaceae; genus JAAYAY01. The sequence continues at coordinate 262,708 of CAXXQT010000002.1, read as the reverse complement.
TCCATGAGGGAACCCGGTTCCACTTCCAGGGCGTGGCGGTGGGAACGATCCATCGAGTCAAGGTGCGGAAGGGCCTTGGGAAGGTCTTCCGGCAAGTGCAGAAACAGGGTGCCGCCCTGGGAAACGTTCAGCAACTGCATGCCCACACCGATACCGAAGAACGGCATTCGACGATCGGCGACCAGCGAAACCAACGTGCGGTCGAAATCCTCGCGTCGCTCTTCAAGGGGCCGGACGGAAGCGTGAAGCATGTAGCCGTCCCGTCGCGGATCCAGATCATATCCGCCGATCATCACAACGCCATCCAGCGTGTCGAGAACCTGGTGAATATCCTCCTCGTCGCGAAGCGGGGGAATGACAACGGGTACGGCGCCCATCTGGCTGAGCGCGTCGTAATAACCCGAGCAGAGAAAACTAAATGCGGGTGAATCCCTTCGTTCGGAGCGAAAGTCAGCGTTCAGGCCGATCAACGGTTTCTTGGCCATCGAAACTCCTCCTTCGGTACATCCTGTACCGAATTGGTTAAAAAATGGGAGAGAGAGAACTGGGGCTCACCAGCCATCCAGGCTGGAAGGTGCGGGAAACTTTCCAAGCCAAGCCACCCACCCGTGCCAAGGGGGAAGGACAGGCCATGGGAGCCCTCACGCCGAAAAGAACGACGACCGTTGGATTGGTGGGCAGCTCGTTGCACATCGCGAGCGCGGTGTGAGTTGACGGCATCCTGCCGTTGCTGCCCAATAGAGGGGGCGATGACATCCTCTTCATCGTATCTTTCCCCAATAACTTCGATGCCTCGTCGGAGGCACGTCGCCGGTAAACAGTCTTTGTTTGTAGCCAGCGTTTCCTGTTTGAACTCTTTTTTTGGTCGTCGCGTAGACTCGCATGTGCAAGTCGGCTCGCAGTTTATGGATACGGCTCAGGTCCTGCAACCAATCCCCCTTATTTTGTGTCCCTGCAATGCTTGCTTACTACATAGTGTACGGATAGCATTGCTAGCACCCTTCTGAGGGGTGCAGCGCCACCGCACGCCTCGTACGTTTACGAGCCGCCGCCGCCCCGCTATGCTGGAAGGTCTGCCGGTGTGTGCCCCCAGTCCACAAATCCGGGGGTGATTCCTTCGCAAGTACGCGGAAACACGACGCTCATGCTCTACCAAAACGTCTGCCTGGAAGCAATTTCCTACACCTTGCCTGAAGAGGTCCTCACCTCCACTCAGTTGGAAGAGCGACTCGAACCGCTCTACCGCCGCTTGCGTCTCCCCGAGGGGCGTCTCGAACTGATGACCGGCATCGTCCAACGCCGCTTCTGGGCCGCCGGCTCCACCATCACCGAGAAAAGCGTCGCCTCCGGCGAAAAGGCGATTCGTTCCAGTGGAATCGACCGCCGGGAAATTGGCGCCCTCGTTCACGGCTCCGTGTGCCGCGACTACCTCGAACCCGCCACCGCCAGCGGCGTCCATCACCGCCTCGACCTGCCTTCCGAGTGCATGGTCTACGACGTCTCCAACGCGTGCCTCGGCCTCCTCAACGGCATGGTCCAGGTCGCCAACATGATCGAACTGGGCCAGATCCGCGCCGGGCTGGTCGTGGGCACCGAGAGCAGCCGCGCCCTTGTCGAAACCACCATCCAACGGCTCAACAGCGACACGAGCCTCACCCGCAAAGACATCAAGCTCGCCGTCGCCTCCCTCACCATCGGGTCCGGAAGCGCCGCGATCCTGCTTACCGATCGGGAACTCAGCCGCACCGGCAATCGCCTCCTCGGCGGCGTCGTCCGCACGGCAACCGATCACTGCGAACTCTGCCAGAGTGGGCGCGACGAGTCGGGGGGCGACGACATGAACCCCCTCATGTGGACCGACTCGGAACGACTCATGCACGAAGGCGTCGCCGCTGCCAAGGAAGCCTTCAACGACTTCCTCGCCGAATTGAACTGGGACGCCTCCGACGTAAACAAGACCTTCTGTCACCAGGTCGGCCGCGCCCACCAAAAACTCCTCTTCGAATCCCTCGGACTCGATCTCTCCCTCGATTACCCCACGATCAGCCAACTCGGCAACACCGGCTCCGTGGCCCTTCCCACGGCCGCCGCCATGGGAATCGAAAACGGCCATCTCCAGCAAAACGATCGCGTGGCCATGCTCGGAATCGGCTCCGGCATCAACGTCCTCATGCTCGGAGTCGACTGGCAAACCAGCCCGCTGGATCCGAGTGTCCCCGCGCCCCACGCCCGCTCTCGAACCGCCACCGCGGACCGCTAGGTAGGTCCCGAGCGCCGTACGGGATCCTGAAGCGGCGTATCAAGCAGCCATTCGCAAACCGGACAACACAACCGGTACCCCGGATTATTCTTGGGTGGCACGCTCAGAGCGAAGCGATGGGCGTGGTGGGTGGACAGTCCACGCCCATCGCTTGCGCTCTGAGCGTGCCACCCATGCACTACACTCCCCCGCTCGCCCACCGCACCACCAACATGGCAAAGCCGATGACGGCCAACCCTCCGAACAGTTGGGCCGCAAACCTCGCAGCACGCAAATGCCGGGACGACGCCACATAGCGGGCAGACTTCTCAGCCGCCGCCAGCCGCCTGCGAAGTTGAGACCGCGTCATACCGCCCAGGACGCAGCGCGACACGCAGTCAAACAGATAGACGGCGAAGAAGAAGCCGCCAATCACGGGAGCCACCGCCCGAACAACATACTCTCCCGAAATCGGCACCCGCTCCCCGGCCGTGAAAAGAAACGGCATGAGGACCGGAAGCCAGGCCCCGAGGCCCAACGACCAGAACGTCACCGTCATGGCCAGGCAGTAGGCACGAATGCCCCTGTCCAACGGCCGCACGTCGCTGGCCCGGGTCTCCGTTTCCCCCTCCCGGACCGTGAAGTACATCTTCCCTTTGGGCCGCCCGGCGGAGTCACCAGACCGTTCCCCCGACTGCTCCGGCAACGCTTCCCGTTGTTCGTCTGAATGCTCCATCGTGTTCCTTACCCAGGATCGTCATAACGCCACCCGCCCAAGATAGCCTACCCCCCCATCTTCGTCCATGTGAGCCTTGAAGTCCGCCGGCCCCCAAGTACCCCCTCTCCCTAGCGTCCCTCGACGTTCATACGCGGTTCAAGATCTGGTGTCCACCATTTCTTGCCATGTTTTCACCAACAACCCACTGCATCAGCTCCAAAAAGCTTGCACCCCACGCAATGCGGGGTAGGATAAACCTAGCCGGTCTCTTGGGGGGGATCTCAGGTGGTATGGCCGGCCCTTTCATGAATCTCAGGAGACTGCACGATGTGCCGGCTGGCTTCTCTCTCGTGGTGTCTGTTCTCGTTTTGTGCCGTGTGCCCCGCAGTGGCCGGCGAACCCGCACAAACGACCGCGTCTGCTCCTTCAGCGGCTCAGGAGGCCGTCGAGTTGGAGATCCTGGTTCCCGCGGTCGACACAAAAATCCGGCAACTCCTCCAGGATCGCAACTACCCGGAGGCGCTCAACGCAATTCACACCGCCATGGGCCAAAGCGGGGCTCCCGTCGACTACCTCACCTACCTCCAGGGCCGAGCCTTGTTTCTCCAGGGAGAGTATGCCAAGGCGGCCCAGACGTTCCGATTGCTCGACAGCTCGTTCCCCAAGAGCCCCTGGCGACGCCATGCCCGGTTCGACGCTGCCCTGGCCTACGCACGGGACGGGAATTTCCAGGCCGCCGAAACCATCTACCGCCAGGAAGCCGAATACCTCTTCGGCCCGGACCGGCGGCAACAGATCGCCGAAGTCTACCTGGAGTTCGCCCATGCGGCGTTCACTCCCAACGACGCCCTGATCGAGCCCGATTACAAAAAGGCGTTGACTTTCTACCTGGCCGCCCTCGACGTGGGCCTGAAACCGGAAAAGCAACCCGAGATCGAAATGCGCGTAGGCCGCTGCCACCAACACCTCGACGACGTTGAAGCAGCCATCAACGACTACTCCAAGTTCCTCAAGGACCATCCCGAAAGCGATCTGGCCCTCGAAGCTCGCTTCCGCCTGGGCCAGTGCCAGCTTGACAATGGCAGCCCCGAGGAGGCACGCCGAACATGGCAATACCTGCTGGCCTCCCACCCCGATTCTCCCTCGCCCAGGATCGCCGAAGCAACCTTTCGCCTTGCGGAAACGTGGGGCATTCCCAAGCCGGCTAATGCGGTGGCGCTTGACCTGGGAATCGGCGCCTTGCAAGCCTTTTTGAAGCAGTTTCCGGAACACGAAAAGGCCGCCACAGCCCAACTCTGGATGGGAGAAAGCTACCTCCTCCAGCAGCAATTCACCGAGGCGGCCGAGTGCTTCCAGGCCTTCCTGACCGATCCGCGATTTGCCAGCAACGAACAAATCCCAGAGGCCAGAAACCTGCTTGGCCACACCTTGCTGCTGCAGAAGAAATACGACGAGGCAATCGCCGTCTGGCGCGAGTTCCTTGCGACCCACACCGCCGACAAGCACTGGAACGCCGTCCAGCGACAAATCATCGATACCGAGTATCTCCGCGCCACCGAAGCCTACCACGCGGAAGCCTTTGAAAAGGCCCGCGAAGCTTGCACCCAGTTTGCAGCCCAATACCCGCTCGACGAGCGATGCCCGAGCGTGTTGTTGCTCCTCGGCGAAATCGCCCATCACCAGGAGAAGTGGGAAGACGCAATTACGGCGTGGAAGCAACTGGTCTCCAAGTATCCGGACCACCACGAGGCGGACGAGGCCCAACTGCGTATCGCTGAAACTCTGGAACAGGATCTGCACCGGTTTGAAGAGGCCCTCCAGGCCTACCAGAAGGTGTCCCGGGGCTCGAAAAAGGCCAAGGCCCAGCACGCCGTCCTTCGTCTCCGCGAAAAGCACCTGGCCATCGCCACCGAGCGGGTCTTTCGCACGGATGAACCGGCACGGCTCAATTTGACGACTCGCAACATCGAGGCCGTCACCGTCCGCGTCTACCCGATCGACATGGAGACCTTCTTCCGCAAAATGCACCGGGCCCCCGGACTGGAAAACCTCGACACCACCTTGATCGACCCGGACGAGACGATCGAGTTCGAGGTTCCCAACTACGAAAAATACCTTGAAATCGACAGCACGATCGAACTGCCCTTCGCCGAAAACGCCGCGGGCGTGATGGCCGTCACCGTGAGCAGCCGACGGCGCGAGGCCACCACCCTCGTGATCCGCAGCGACCTGGACATGATCGTCAAGAGTTCCCGCAACGAGCTGTTCGTGTTCGCCGAAAACATGCGGACCGGCAAGGCGTGGCCGGGCGTGCGGCTCCTCGTCTCCAACGGCAAGACGCTCCTGGCCGAGGGCGAAAGCGGCGACGACGGCGTGTTCCGCGAGTCCCTCGATGCGCTTGCCAACACCGACTCCCTCCGTGTCCTGGCCCTGTCGGACGATCACGTCGCCTCTAACGCCATGGACCTCAGCGGGCTTTCCGTCGCCCAAGGGCTGGAAGACGAAGGCTACCTCTACACGGACCGCCCTGCCTACCGCGCCGGCGAGGAAGTGCGTCTCCGCGGATGGATCCGGCGGGCTCACGACGACAAGTACCTCGTCGACGAGGAAGGCAAGTACACCCTCCAGGTCTTCGATGTCCGCAACCGCATGCTGCGCGAGCGGGAAATTGCCCTGAACCGCTTCGGTGCCTTCGACGATCGCTTCGCCCTGCCCGCCGCCTCGCCCCAGGGCAAGTACCGCTTGCTGCTGCGCGACGCGGAGAACCGCTCGTTTCAGGGAGCGTTCACCGTCGTTGAATACGAAAGCCAACCGATCCAGCTCGCCGTCGACAGTCCGCGCCGAGTCTACTACCGCGGCGAAACCATCGAAGGGACGATCCGGGCGGAATACTACTACGGAGCCGCCGTCGCGGGCCAACAGTTGCTCTACCGCCTTGCCGACGGCGCCCAGCAGTCCGCCGTCACCGACGCCGAAGGGCTCGTGCACTTCTCCTTCCCCACCCGCGAATTCCTCCAGTCGCAGACACTGACCTTGGAAGCGTCGCTGCCCCTTCAGAACGTGGAGACGGCCGCCAATTTCTACCTGGCCACCCAAGGCTACTCCATCGAGCTGTCGACCGTGCGCGACGTCTTCCTTTCCGGCGAGTCCTTCGAGCTAACCGCCAAAACGATCACCCCGGAAGGCAAGCCGGCAGCCCACCCCCTCACCCTCAAGGTGTTCGAGCGAACCACCGTGGCCGGAAAGGCGGGGGAACGCCTCGTCGAGACTCACGAAATGACGACTGACGAGACCGATGGAGTCGCACGCCTGTCCCTCGCCTTGAAGACGAGCGGTAGCTACATCCTCAGGGCAGAAGGTTCCGACCGCTTCGGCAATCCGGTTTCCGGAAGAACCGACCTGACCGTTTCAGGCGACGACGACGAGGTCCGCCTGCGGATCCTGGCCGATTGCCACACCTACAAGGCGGGCGATCAGACCGACGTACCGCTGCACTGGCGCGGCCCCGCCGCCCTGGCCCTGGTCACGTTCCAAGGCGCCCGAATCCTCGACTACCGGCTCGTTGAACTGAAAACCGGGGCAAACACGGTTCCCATCGCGTTCGACGCCGACCTGGCCCCGAACTTCGAACTGTCCGTAGCACTCATGTCCGACGGCGACCGGAAGGCCAAACCGGAAGCCGCAACAAAGCGTTTCCACGAAGCCCGCTCGATGTTTGAAGTCCAGCGCGACCTGGTCGTGACAATGGAGTGTCGGCCCGCGGACAAGGCCCGAAAGTCGGTCCGTCCCGGTGATCGGATCGAGGTGGCGATCACGACGACCGACCCGCAGGGCAAGCCCGTGTCGGCCGATCTCAGCCTGGCCATGATCGAGCAATCCCTTCTGGATCGTTTCCCGTGGTCCGGCCCCGATTTTTCGACCGTCTTCCAAGGCCTCCCTCGCGATCCCCAGATGGAGACCGAGTCGAGCATTTCCTTTCAATATCGACCGAGAACCGTCCCGATCGCCTCGCAACTCCTCTCCGAACAGGAACGAATCGAAATCGCCCGCGAGGAAGAAGAGAGCCGATCGGAGTTGGCCGGAGATGGCGACGGCGCATCGTATGGCTACGGCGGCTTGGGAGGTGGCCTGGGGGGCGGCTACGTCGATCCCTTCGGCGACATGGGAGGAGCATACGAATCCAACGCTGCGCCGATGGGCGGAGCAAAGCCCTCGGGGGCACTTGATGCTGAAATGTACTCACCGGCCGATGATCCGTTTGCCGCGCCCGGCGATCCCTTTGGCGCACCCGAGCCAATGGAATTCGAAACGAATCTGGGTTTGGTCATCCGGCAGACCGAAGAACTCGCTCCTGCTGATCGCACGCTCAGGGCGTACGGCGGTGTTTCAGCCACCGCGACTCGCCCCCTCGCTGACGAGAACAGTCCCCGTCGCGAATCCCAGGCCGCCGGCTACTGGAATCCGACGGTGGTCACGGACGAAAACGGCCACGCGACGATCGCCTTCGATTTGCCCGAAGCGTCCACCGCCTGGCGTCTCCTGGCCAAGGGGCTTACGGTCGACACGCTGGTGGGCCAGGCCGAGGAACCGTTGATCGTCAAGAAGGACCTGTTCGGCCAATTGAGACTGCCCCTGGCCTTCACCGACTGCGACCGAGCCGACATTCCCGTCACCATTCACCACACCGCGGAGCAGAAGGCCCCAATCGAGGCGACGCTCAAGACGACCATCGGCGGCCGATCGGTCGAAGAGACCCGGAAGATCGAACCGTCCGCCACGGGAATTTCCGAACTGCAATTCTCGCGGGAATTTCTCATCCCCGAGGCCAAGGATCTGGCTCCCGCCGCCAGCTCCGATTCATGTCGCCGGATCGATTTCGAACTGACCGTCACGTCGGGCGATCAACAGGACCGCCTTCTTCACTCAGTGCCTCTCCTGCCCTACGGGGCCCAGGTGTTTGCCGCCCGGAGTGGATCGGCCACGGGCGACACGACCGCCTGGATCGAGCCGCCCAAGTCGATGGCCCTTGCGTCACCCAGCCTGAAGATCGTCGTCGGCCCAACGGTCGAACAGAGCCTGCTCGACAGCGTGTTGGAATCGTCCGCAGGTCTCGATTTCGGTTTCCTCGGGTGCAGTTCGCCGAACCAGCGCACGGCCGCCGATCTCATGGCCGCATTGGCCTTGCAGGACCTGCTCGCCAACACTGGAGGCTCGGATCGTCCGGAAATGCTCCGGCTTGACCGGGTGATTCGCGCCGCCGTTGCTTCCCTCGTTGCCTCTCAGAAGGAGGAGGGCGGCTGGAACTGGGCGGGCGAAGAGAACCAGACGGATCGCAACGTGACCGCGCGTGCCCTCTGGGCGTTGAGCACTGCCCGCGTCGCCGGCTACCCGGTCCCCGAGGACGATTTTCTGCGGGCCGCCAAAGCCGTAGACAGCCTGAACGTGGCAGCGGACAACGCAGACTGGACCTCCAAGGCAGTGCTTCTCCACGCCTCCACCATGGCCGGCCAGGCCGATTTCAACCTGGCCAATCGTCTCCATCGCGTTCGCAATGAGCTCTCCACGCCGGCGCTGCTCCACCTGGCCCTCACCTATGCGGCCATGGATCGCCCCGAGACGGGCCAGGAACTCCTGAAAATCGTGGCCGGCAGGAACCTGGACGACAGAAACATGGCCGATACTGCGACCGCCGCCAAGGATGACTGGCCCATCGCCGATCTTCACGCCCTCTATGCCCTGGCCCTTCAGGAAGTCTCGCCGGCTTCGGAAGAGACCGGCAAGCAAGTCGCATGGCTCCTCGCAAATCGTACGGGCCGGCGATGGTCTCCCGACTCGGCCACCGGCCCGGCCGTCATGGCCCTTGGCCGTTGGATCGGCGCGAACCGGTTTGAAACCGAACGCTACCACCTGGACGTTTTCGTAGGCAAGACGAAAGTCAACTCCCTGGATGTCGGGCCGGATTTGCCCTCGCAGACGATCGACGTCCCACCGTCGCTCCTCGCCGAGGGGCGGCAGGAAATCCGTTTCCAAATGACCGGCCGGGGCCGCTACACCTACCAGTGCCTGCTCACCGGCTTTGTTCCCGCCGAAAAGCTCCGCAGCACGACCGGGGCATGGATCGCCCGGCGCGTGTACGAACCGGCGCCCCTCGAGGTGGACGGCCGTGAGATCGAACGGGGATTCCGAATCGTGCAGGGCAACGCCAAGCGATTTCGAAACCCGATCACCCAGTTGCCGGTCGGCCAGAGGGCAATCGTCCTGCTCGGACTCCAGCGTCAGAACAAGGCCCAATCCCCTTCAGACCCGGCCGAGTACCTCGTGATTCATGAGACGATCCCCAGCGGAACGGAAGTGGTCGCCGATTCGGTGACCGGCCCCTTCGAACACTACGAGATCGTGCCCGGCGGGATCACGTTCTACGTGGGCAATCAGCGCCAACTCGGCACGATCCAGTACGAACTCCACGGCGTTATCTCCGGAGCCTATCGCGCCGCCCCAACGCTCATCCGTAATGCCGACCATCCCGATCAGATGTGCGTGGCGGAAACCACCGCCCTGACGGTCCTCCCCGCCGGGGAAAAAAGCAGCGATCCCTACCGGCTCTCGCCCGTCGAACTGCTCGACCTGGGCGCCCACTACTACAACCAGGGCCAATACGAGCAGGCTGCAAAGCACCTGGGCGACCTGGTGGCCCATTGGCCGCTGCTCCAGTCGACCTACCAGAAGGTCGTCCGCATGCTGCTCGACATCCACCTCGAACTCGGACCGCCGGAAGAGATCGTGCGCAACTTCGAAATCGTCATCGAACGTTGGCCCGACGAGGAAATCACCTTCGGAAAGGTGCTCAAGATCGGGGCCGCCTACGAGAAGATGGGCGAGTACGAACGAAGCTTTATGGCCTTCCGAGGCGCCATCGAAGGGTGTTTCATGAAGGAACTCAGCGTGGGAGGATTCCTCGAAGAGCAGGACGAGTTCCTCCGCAGCGTGAACTTCGTCGGCCGCCTCCTGCAGGAATATCCTTCGGAAGGCTATGCCGCCACGGCCGCCTTCTCCCTCGCCCAACGGGTGTACTCGAAAGCAAGCGAGGCAGCCGCATCCGAGCGTCTCCGGGCCGCAAAGGTCACTCGCATCGACCTGATCAGCCGCGGGGTGCGGATGCTCGACGACTTCCTGACCGCCTTCCCCGAAGACCCGGCCGCCGACCAGGCAGCGTTTGCCCGAGCCAACTCGCTGTTGGAAATGGACGCCTACGACGAAGCCGTCGCCGCCTGCAATCGTTACGCAAAGCGATATCCCAAGAGCGACCTGCTCGACAGCTTCTGGTACGTCATCGCCTATTGCCATTTTGCAGCCGGTCGGCACGAGGCGGCCCTCGAAATGTGCCACAAGGTGTCGGAGGCGACCCGGATCGACCCGGCAACGGGCCGAGAGGTCGAGGCTCGCAACAAGTGGCTGGCCGTCTATATTCTCGGCCAGATCTACCACAGCCTGAATCAGCCGGAAAAGGCCATCACAGCCTATCGCCGCGTGGCGGATCGCTTCGCCGATGCCCAGGCATCCATCGACGACTTCCTTCGCCAACGGATCCACCTTCCCGAACTGACCACGATCACACCGGGCGAGCCCGTCGAACTGGAACTGGAGTTCCGCAACCTGGCGTCCTGCGACGTGAAGGTCTACGGAATCGACCTCATGAAGTTCAGCCTTCTTCGACGTGACCTGGGCGGAATCTCGAACGTGAACCTGGCCGGCGTGCGACCGCGTCACGACCAGCACATCGATTTGGGCAACGGGATGGACTACCAGGACCGCACCCACAAGCTCACCCTTCCCCTGAAAGAAGAAGGGGCCTACCTCGTCGTCTGCCGTGGCGACGATCTGCACACGAGCGGGCTGGTGATCCTCTCACCCCTGTCGCTCACGGTTCATCAAGATCCCGAGTCCGGCGAAGTCCGCACGTCCGTCAAGAACGAGGTGGAAGATCGTTGCGAGCGCGACGTTCACGTGAAGGTCATCGGCAGTCGCAACGCCGACTTCGTGTCGGGCAAGACCGACTTCCGCGGCATCTTCGTGGCCGAAGGCGTCCACGGCAGCGCCACCGTGATTGCCATGGTCGAACCGTCACGCTACGCCCTCCATCGCGGCGCCGAGCCCGTCGCATCGGCCATGCCGCCGATGCAGGTCGAACTTCCACCTACGGCGACGATCGCCAGCGGCGCGGTCCTCAACACGGACGAGGCGGAAAGCCGAATCAAGGCGGTTCTGAACTCCCCAACCACGTTCCACTTCAAGAAGGCCTCGCTCACGGAAGTGGCCGCCTACTTCAGCGCCCTGCACAAGATCCCGGTCAAGCTCGACCTTCGCGCCCTGGACGACGTGAGCCTGTCACCGAAGGCAGGATTGGTCACGGCCGACCTGAGCCGCGTGTCGCTCCGCTCGGCTCTACGGATCATCCTGGGAGAACTAGATCTCACCTACGTGATCCGCGACGAGATCCTGATGATCACCACGCCCGAGGAGGCGGAACTCCAGGAGGTCACCAAACTCTACCCGGTGGGCGACCTGGTCGGCTACAAGGACCCGTCTGGAGAGGCCTGGAGCGACTTCGACACGCTCATCGAGCTGATCAACTCCACCGTGGAACCAGAATCGTGGGAAGAGGTGGGTGGCCCCGGCTCGATTTCCCCCATGACCTTCCAGGGGACCGACGTCATTAGCATTCGCCAGACGGACGAAGTCCATGACGAAATTGCCAAGTTGCTCGCCCGCATGCGAGAGATGGCCGGACGACGCGACGGTAAGGAACCTCCCGTTCGCGAACGTCCCGTTTACTATCCCGGAATGGGTGGCATGGGCGGCGGAGGTATGGGAGGAATGGGTGGCGGTTTCGGCGCCCCCTCCGGACAGAAAACCGACCTGCTCCAGGGCCTTCAGGGCACGAACCGCGAATTGCGGGGCAAGCAGATGAAGAAGTTCGACAAGATGTACAAAGAGGGCGGCCTCAAGGGAGGCATGGGAGCCGGATTCCTCTAACACGTTATATCTTGCGGGAAGACGAGCCATAGATGAAGATAATGGTTCGTTTTTCCGCCGATTCCTCCCCTTCCGTCAGACGAACCCGGAGGCTCGCCCGAGCCGGCCGGGGTGGTGAGCCATGCCCTCCGAAGAACTACTCCACTGCACCGACAACCGCTACCAGACGGCGTCACGCCGCATTTCCATGCTCGCGCGAATGCTTCCCACCCAGGTTTTCTATCCGAAGTTCTTCAGCATTGTCTATCGGGCCAGTGTGAAGGCCCGGAAAGGCGCGTACGACTACGCCGAATGGGCCCAAAGCAGCGCCGACGTCCTGGCCGCCCTGGAATCGGTCGGGGTCCAAGCCGACTTCTCCGGGATCAAGAACATCCGCCGCCTGGAATCTCCCTGCGTGTTCATCGCCAACCACATGAGCATGCTGGAGACAACCGTTCTGCCGGCCGTCATCCAACCGATTCGCAACGTCACCTTTGTCGTCAAGCAGAGCCTGCTCGACTATCCCGTCTTTCGCCATGTCATGCGTTCACGCGATCCGATTGCCGTTGGCCGCGACAATCCTCGCGAGGATTTCAAGAAGGTCATGGAAGGTGGGCTGGAACGACTGAACAAGGGGATCTCGATCATCGTGTTTCCCCAAACGACGCGCAGCAGCACCTTCGACCGGGAACAATTCAATTCGATCGGCGTCAAGCTGGCCGCACGAGCCAAGGTGCCCGTCGTTCCCACCGCCCTGCTGACCGACGCTTGGGCCAACGGCAAGTGGATGAAGGACCTCGGCCCGATCGATCCCAAGAAGAAGGTCTTTTTCGAATTCGCCGAGCCCCTCGAAATCCAGGGCCGCGGCGGCGAGGAACAAGAGCGGATCGTCGAGTTCATCGAGGACCGCTTGAACCACTGGCGCAGCAACGACGCCCCCTAAGGGATGGCACACTCAGAGCGCGAGTGATGGACGTGAATTCCTGGAACAGGAGGGAACGAAGACAACAGAGGTGATTTCTTCTGTTCACCCCAGCGCACCATAATGGGTGGCTCGTTCAGAGCCCAAGCGACGGGCGTGAACGTGGAGCCACGCCCGTGCCACTCATTGATAGATCGGAATCGCGCGAGGTGGAAAGACCGATTCCGGTACGAGGAAAGCCCCTGTTGCCGTCCTTCAGCCTTCGGCCTTCACCCTCGGCCACGCCCATCGCTTGGGCTCTGAGCGTGCCACCCATGATGGACCGAGTTCGCGTAGCGCAGCGCTCACTCACCTGCGAGAACCTGCTCCAGATATTCGCGGGCCAGCGTGTAGATGTCGTCGCTCTGGCTGGCCCGGGGCCCCGCCACGTTGAGCGAGCCGATCCCCTGCTCGCGAATCCACTGCCACACGGCCTCCACCGGCTTGGGATCGCACAAGTCGACCAGCATGTGGGGGCGGCGATGCTTCCGGGCCAGACGGTAGGTCAGTTCCGTACCGCCGCGAAGAACGCCAAAATAGAGAATCAGCGTTCCGTCAGAATCCACCACGTTCCGTTCCGTCCGTACCGCGTAGTCGTCCGACTCGGTCTCGGTGAGGAGGTAGCAGGCGGGAATCGGACCGTCTTCCGCGCGGCGTCCCTTGGGACACCAGCCGCTGTGTTCGATGCCCAGGGCGATCGCCACGTCGAGCCCGGCCCGATCGACACCGGTCTGGCCACCGGACACGACTCTAGCGACGCGTGTCGCCGGGCGTTCGTCAGAAGATCCCGGAGGCAAGGCTACCTCAGCGTGTTGGTGGGACCTTGCGTGACCGTGGGACCCCTCTGCTCCGTCTCCGGCAGCACAAGCCGCATCCCCGGAGTCAGGTAGTTGATCTGGTCGCCGAGGACGTCGCGATTCAGTTCGATGAGTTCGGCCACGCGTGCCCGAGCCCCAAGTTCGAAACGTGCGATGTCGAACAGGCTGTCACCTTCCTGGACGACATAAACGCGCCGACCGGCCAGGCTGCGGCTTGCCACCGCCGAACTCCGCTGCTTGGCCGCGTCGCGGTGCTCGGGCCTGGGACACAGTTCGGGATAGCGGCTCTCCAGAGTCTCCGCCGACGGGGTTTGGACCACGTCGCCGATCCGGATTTGGTTCGCCTTCGGATACTTGTCCTTATTGTGCTTGGCCAGCGCCTTGTAGTAGGCGCCGGAACCGTACACTTTTCTGGCGATCGTGTAGAAGTTATCGTTCGGCTGGGCCGTGTATTTCCCGTCGACAGGCACCGCCGTGGGCTGCTGCCACGCGTTGGGATCGGCCGTCTCGTTCGACGTCCGAGCCGATGACAACCCCGCGTAGTCCGCCTGCGTTCTCGACGCGTTCGAGGGCTCGTAGCCCCCATAGGTATTCTGCAGCGGCGAGGGGGCGGTGGACGCCTCCCCATAGGGCAAGGCCGAGGAACCGGCATAGGAACTCGGCGTCTTGGACGAGTTGTCGGAGTTCGAAGCCGGATAGCCCTGCGTTGATGTTGAGTAGTCCTGGGTCGACTGCGTGGGGGCAGGCGAGGCATAGGCCGGGGCAATAGGAGCCTGGACAGGCGACTTCCAGGCCGACATGTCGTCAGCGGGTTGTTGCGACGACGTGGCGAGATCCTGCGTTGCGCCGGCCGGGCTCCCGTTCCATGAGTTCTGTTGCGGCTGGGCCAGGCTCTGAGGTTGCTGCACGGGCGAGGGAGAATAGTCGGTCTGCGAAGACGCCGCCCCATATCCGGGCGCGAGGACTGTGGAGCCAGCGTTCGCCGCCGGCACACCGTACTGATTTGGCTGTGTCAGATCAGAAGCCATCGCACCGGATTCCGCGGGCAGGGGAGCTGCGGCCATCGGGGCGATATTCGCAGGATCAGGCGAAGGGGCAGGGGCGAACGTCGTTCCGGAAGACGGAGCAGTGGGATCGGCGCCGTAGTTCGCCGCATACGATTGAGTCGGCTCTTCCTCAAGGGTTGGAGCGGAAGGCTCGACCGCTGCTGCCGGCGTTGACCACGTCTCGCTCGGATTCGTCTCAGCCGATTGCGAAACCTCGGCCCACTCGGTCAAGCGTGCCGTTGCCTCGACGTCGGGTTCCGCGACCGCTGGAACAACCGCGCCGGACGCCAACGGGTCGATATCTATTTCCTTTTGCAAGGGACTCGAGTCTTCCGCCGTTTGGTCATCCTCCCCGGCAGACGTCATCAATCCATAGCCAAAGTAGCCCACCACACCGAGCAATAAGACGAGTGCAGCCAAGCCAACCTTGATTTCCCAACCCCGACCGGAAGCCTGGGGCTCATCCGGTTCGGTAGGGGGGTCATTCAGCGGTTTGAAAACGTCTTCCCGATCGCGTTTTCCAGCCATGGAACTCTCAGCCTCCTTGCTGAGGGCGGAAGGGACGCCAAACATTGGTCGCTCCAACTTGACGCACACTCCCCAATTTCACGAATTCGCAGATTTCGTATCATCGCGAGTTTTGGCTCTTCGGGCAACACGGAATTTTGCGCTCCGACTCCGTGGATTGTCACAGCTCTCCGCCTCCCCCGGACGGACGGGTTTCTTGGTAAGCGATTCCAGTCGCGAATCATCGCGAAACGCCTCCTTCACCCGCCGATCTTCCAAGGAGTGGAAGCTGATAATCCCCAATTTCCCGTCGTTTGCAAGGCAATCGGGAATTCGTCGCAAGGCGGTCTCCAGCGATTTGAGTTCTTCGTTGACGGCAATTCTCAGGGCCTGAAAGGTCCTCGTCGCCGGATCGATCTGCCCCTTCTTTCGGGGGCCAGGAATGGCCCGGCGGACGATCTCCGCCAGTTGGCCGGCCGTTTCGATCGGTCCTTGCCGCCTCCGGTCGACGATGGCTCGGGCGATTCGCCGGCTGTGGCGTTCCTCCCCGTAGGCATAGATCAGGTCCGCCAAATGATCGGCCTTCAGGCGATTGACCAGCCGGCTGGCGGGCTCGCCCCGCTCCACGTCAAAACGCAGATCCAGGGGCCCATCGGCCGCGAAGCTGAACCCTCGCGACGTGTCGGCCAATTGGTCGCTCGACAGGCCAAGGTCGAGCAACACGCCATCGACTTCCGCCTCGTTCAGTTCTTCGAGCACCTCCGGGAGGTTGCTGAAGTTGGCTTGAATCACCGTGACCGGAAGGTCGGCCAACTCAGATTGCGCCCGTTCAATGGGCAGGACATCGCGGTCGAGCGAGATGACCCGACCGGTCGGTCCGACCCGCTCGGCCAGGGCGCGTGTGTGCCCGCCGCCGCCCAGGGTGCCGTCAACAAACACGCCGCCCGGCTGCGGATCGAGCCACTGGATCACTTCGTGGAGAAGAACGGGCACGTGGACCGAGGGACCGTTGCTCATAGTGTCACCGGCCTCTCGCCGCTTCTGCTGGATGTTTCCTGCGATGTCTCGTTACCCGGAAAGAGACTGCACTTCCCTTAACGCAATATAGTGCAGAACACGAGACACGCACAACCGCCTGATTTCGAGAAGGTGCCCGGTCTTGGAGGTAGACTCCTCGTCCGGCCAAGGAAGATAGGAGGCGGTCGATTCCAGCGAGGCCGAGGGACGGCAAAGCCCTTTTGGACCCCGAAGCAGTTTTCGTAGACCAACGTGGGATTCGGATCCCTTTGGCTCTCAATTTCCTAAGATTCGCGTCGTTGCCGGGCGGCGCGGTTTCGACGGATGGGATCGTCGAGAACCTCTTCACGGAACCAAGTGACAAGATCGGCGGCCGCTTTGATGACCACCCAAATCAGGCCAGCGATGACCAGCAGGGCAAGGATGCCAATCCAGGAATTGAGAAACGCGAGTGGTAGAGCGAACATCTGATGTCACCTCCCCGTTCGGAAGAGCAATCTTGGTCGCTTGCAAGATGGTGGGTATGTAAACTCCTGTTTTTGTCAAAAACCCGTACGCCCTGCGTTACATTCTACTTGACAAACAGGGCAATTGAAGGCCCTGTTCCGTCCGTTTCTCTTGCGAGTCCCGCCACAAGTCCGGAGCCGATTTGGCATGTCGCCAACCGGCCTCTTGGCCCGCCAGCATGTCGCCAGCCGGGCTCTTAGTCCTTCCAGAGCGAAAAGAGGCTCATTGATCAGCGAGAGCCATAGAAATAGCCCGGCTGTTGAAACGCCATTGAGCTCAAGGTTTCTCGGATAGGCGCAACGGAACGGCAGATGCCATGACCAGGCGAAAAACCCGGCTGCAGGACGATCGTCGTGCGGTTATGTCACCATAACTGGAAAAACCGCGGCAGCAGCCGGGCTGCGGACGTGCTGGAGTTGGCTTACTCGCCGCTCTTTCCCGCCACCAGGAAGCGAGCAAGCGTGTCGGCCAAACCGTTCACCGCATCGGCGTCGGGGAAGGCGACGGTGAGGCGATGTTTGCCGGACTCGTCCACCTCGACGCATTGACTAAGCCCTTCGCGCACCTGGGCCACAAGGCTTTCGGGAGCGGGCCTCGACTTGGGCGACTCCACGACCAACTCGCCCAGAAACTTGAACGCGGCGCCGAGCAACTCCCCCCCGGCCTCCGCCACGCGGACCTGCCGCTGCCGGGCGGCTTCCGCCTCCTGCACGGAACGCTCCTTGCTCGATTCGTCGACCGGCGCTTCGGGCTTGGCGCCCAGCAGCACCTCCAGACGCCGTCGGAGCTCCTCCATGCCGCTGACCATGTCCACCTCGGACACGTCCGAATTGGCGTCCAGCACGGCCAGGGCCAGATCTTTCTTGGCCGAAAGGGTCGCCAGCAGTTTCTCTTCGAGCGTCTCTTCCGTCACCAACAAGTAGACCTGGACGGGATTCTTCTGGCCCATCCGGTGCGCCCGGGCAATGCGTTGTTCGAGCACCGCCGGGTTCCAGGGGAGATCCACATTGATCACCGTATTGGCCGACTGAAGGTTCAGCCCCGTCGACCCGGCGTTGGTCGTGATGAACAACCGGCAATCGTCGTGTTTTTGAAAATGGTTGATCAACTCCTGACGCTTCTTCTGCGGGACGGAGCCGTCGAGACGCACGTAGTCGAGCTTTCGACGCTTGAGAATCGGCTCGATCAAGTCGAGCATGGTCGTCCACTCCGAGAAAAGAACTGCCTTGCGATCGGATTCCTCGAACAGGTCGTCAATCAGGCCCGTCAGGTGCTGGAGCTTGGAAGAGTAGGACGGCTCCTGCTTGTCGACCAAGTACGTGCTATTGGCGCTCATCCGGCACATCAACAGCGACTTCTGGAGCCGGAGCAGGTCCATTTCGGTGATGTAGCGTTTTCGAACGATCGACGACACGACGCGCATGTGGGTCCCGTGCAGTTCGGCTTGCTCGTCCGTGGGCGGAATGCGCACGATCTCGGTGGTGCGGGGGGGCAGTTCGTCGAGGACCGATTCCCGGGTGCGCCGGAGAAGAATCGGCCGGAGCCGCTCGCGCAACTCGTCCAGGTTCTTGTAGCCGAGCACCTTTCCCTTCTCGTTGACCACACGATGTCGATTGAAGAAGCGGAAAGCGGGCGTCAGGCGGCGGTCGTCGATGAACTGGACGACGGAGAAGAGCTCGTCAATCCGGTTCTCAAGCGGCGTTCCGGAAAGAACCAGGGCAAAGGGCGACTTCAGCCCCTTGATCACCCTGGCAGTCTTCGATTCCCAGTTCTTGATCCGCTGCCCTTCGTCGAGAATGATCAGGTCCCACGAGGAGCGTTCGATGTGGAGAATGTCGCGCAGCACTTGCTCGTAGTTGCAGACGGTGAAGAAGCACTCGCCGGAATACTGTTCGGCCCGCTCCTCGGCCCGCCCGATGACCAGTTGCACATCGCGATCAGAGAAGCGGTGGATTTCGCTACGCCATTGCGATTTAAGCGATGTGGGGCAAACGACGAGAACCCGTTGGATGCCGGCCTCCCGGGCAAGCATCTCGGCCACACCCACGCCCTGGATCGTCTTGCCCAGGCCCATGTCGTCGGCCAGAACGGCCCGGCCTGCCTTCACGGCGAAGGCAATACCGTCGAGTTGATAGGGCAAGAGGGGCGTCTTGAGCAATTCGGTTCGCAGAGGATGCCTGGCCGGCGCTTTCCGAATTTCGTCCATCCGCTCGGCGATCCGGTCCTGGAACAGGCGGCGGTTGACGTACTCTTCGGCGTCGGGATAGACGGTCACCTCGTGGCCGGCCCGTTCGAGGCGGCGCAGGCGGCGCACCAGATCGCCCACATCCCGGATCGGCCCCTTAGCCGCCCGCCCCGCGATCTTGACGGCTTCCTCGTCGGCGCCGTGGGCCAGCCGAAGATGCAGTGTCAACTCTTCGCCGTACAACAGGTGAACGCAGGCGTTCTTCTGGCGAAACTTCCGTCGTCGCTGAGCCGCCGTGAACCGCTTCCGCGTGCGATCCAGGGCATACATGATATGCTTGCACGTGCCCAGCGTGTTGGTCCGGAAATCGGGGCAACTGCAATAGGATTCGCCTCGCTCCTCACCGCGGAGCGCAACTCGGTAGGTCTTTCCGGAAGCCGCGCTCGTGATGAGGTAGTCCGTCCACGGGCGTTTGGTGTTCCGGGAATGGAGGCGGAAGGTCTCTTCCTTGGCTCGCTCCTGACGCTCGGCCAGGGCCTGGGCCACCAGTTCCTCCTCGTTCAGGCTCTCAATGGGAACTTGTTCGGGCGGAAGGGTCGCCAGGCCGAGGGCCGACTTGGATTCGAGGATCAGGGAGACGGCCGCCCCGACGTGTTCGCACATCGTGTGGCAGTGCGTGCAGTTGAAATGGAGCCTTTGCTGCTCCTCCGCCATGAGGGTGATGGTCACGATGGGGTCCATCCCGTCCTCCCACCCCAGATTGCGTAGGTTGAGACGAAAAAAGTCGTCATTCAGGTAGACATCCCGCTCGAGATCCTCCGCCTCGTAGGCGCCCCCCTGTTGGATCAGTTTTCGCCCGTCCGGCCCAAGCAGGTTGCAGGCTTCGGTATACGTCAGTTGAGACAGCCGGTCTCGGAGGGTGAGATTCTCGCTTTTCTTGGTCTTCATGACACCCGATCCTTCCGGGAAAGGAGCCGCCGAGGGAAGCTTGGTTCCTACAAACCCTGTAGGATAGCGGCTTTGCGTGCCGAGGCCAATGAGAGGGGAAGACGGTTTTCGTCTTCCGCCCCCCCCCGGCGGCACGTCTCGTCCAGCAGATCGCCCCTGGCCAAGGAGGAAATCTCGGAGAGGCATTGCAGCCTGGAAGACGCACATCCAGACAAGAACAGGACGGAGATCACGGACAGTCCGCATTGGGAATCGTGGGCGAACCATCGACCTCACAAAGTGACTTGCCCGTTAACGCTCAAGAAGAAGCGTTGCACCTTTGCAGGACGCGTCCTTATGCGGATGGCAGGTTAGCCCAGTCGCTTCTGCCTTTGCCGCCCGACCATCAGGCCAAGCCCAGCGAAGGCGCCCCAGATCGCGAGGGCAGTGGGTTCGGGGACCGGTGAGCCCTGCCCCCAAGGCGGAATGAACGGGGTGGGTTCAAGAATCAGCCACTCACTTTCCCCGTCGTCAAAACCTTGAACGTGAATAGCGATTTGCACATCCGTTCCGAGATTGTCCTTCACATCATCGAAGGTCGTCCCAGTAGCTAGCGCAAAGTTGAAATTCACCCACTCGACATCAGCAAGCGTATTGTTGACGCCATTTGCCACAATAGGACTGTCGGAGTCCCCGGAATAGACCCCCGCCGCAACAGACCCGCCCCACCCAGGAGGCGATCCCGGGGCTGCATCCTCAGAAAACGCAACTCCCAGACTATCTGTGATTGTCATAGGGGGGGCCAGCGAGTTTCCCACGTCAAAGTACACATCCACAATGGAACAGTCCACAGAGCCAACATTGTGGAATCGGAAATTGGCCTTACCTTCACTCCCATCAAACACCTCGACAAAGATCTGGTCGATCGCCGCGGCCATGTCAACCGTACTGTTCGGCACATCCTCAAGACCTTGAAAGTGGTAGTAGACGGCCCCCTGAGCCGTGCTCACAGCAAGCAAACAGACGATTACGAAAGTGAGACCACAACTGAGATTCTTGAAGTTGGTCACGATACTGCCCCCCAGAAACGGCGAACGCAATTTACACATGAGCGCTCTTCATATACCTATAGGTCACCGCTCCTGGAATCCTGACATTCCAAGATGTGGTTTTTACGGAATCAACTCTACTGAGGGGGCGCAAAACGGCGGAGTTCGCCCCCTCGAATCCAAAAACACGTTGTCAGGGCATGCAAGAGCGTCCGTATCTTCCACCGGAGTCTGCCGGAGGAGCGTACCGTACCACCACGACACGCCACCAGGCTCCCCAACTCCCCCAGACCATTGTGTCTACCTTTGCGAACCTTTGTTTCCGCAGTCACAGTCCACCATTGACCATATGTCCGATATAAGATCTAGGCAATCCGAGACTTGAATTGACAAGCAGCCCATCATCACGCCTTTTTCGGCCGAACCAGAACCACCACCGAATTAGCCTGGACCTGATAGGTCGGGGCGTTGACGACGGGGCGGAGATCGGACGAGGGAATATCCGCGGGCGAAGGAAGCGCCGTATCGACGGCGAGACGCCACTGGCCAACAGTCCCTTCGTGAATGCCGAAGGTGAGCGACTCGCGATGCGCGTTGATCATGACGTAGAGATCGTCCGAGTCGGTCGCGTGGCCTCCAAGACAGAAGGCGAGGACGCGGGAGCCCTCGGAAAAGTCGACCGGTTCGTGGCTGCCGTACCAACGAACATCCTCGCGCCAAAAGACGGATCGTGCAATGCTCGGACTGGTCTTGCGCAGGGCGATCATTTCCTTGACAAAGCGAAACACGTCGCGGTTCTCGTCCAGTCGCCGCCAGTTGAGCCAGCTTGTCTTGTTGTCCTGGTTGTAGGCGTTGTTGTTGCCGCCCTGGGTCTGGAGGAATTCGTCGCCCATGCGAAACATGGGGGTCCCGTTGGAAAGCATGAGCAGGCAGAAGAGATTCTTGACCTGCTGTTTTCGCAAGTTGAGGACCTCGGCGGGAACGTCTTCATCGCCTTCATACCCACAGTTCCACTTGTACTCGTGGCAACCGTCCGTGTTGTCGTGGCCGTTGGCCCAATTGTTCTTCTTTTCGTAGCTCACCAGGTCGTAGAGCGTCGAGCCGTCGTGGGAGGACACGTAGTTCACCGACTGCCAAGGGCGGCACGAATGGTAGCGATCGTCGGGAAACAGGTCGCAACTGCCGTAGAGGCGGGTCATCAGTTCACCGACGACGCCGTGTTCGCCGCGGATGAATTGCTGGATCGCATCGCGATACTTGGCGTTCCACTGCATCCACATCCAGCCGGGAAAGGAGCGGCCGAGTTGGTACGTGCCGGCAGCGTCCCACGGCTCCGCAATAAGACGCGTTCCCCGGAGCCCCTTGACCGAACCGATCTGGCCAAACAGGGGCGGATGTTCCGTATCAAGCCGCCCGTTGGATTTCATGGCGAAGATCGAGGCCAGGTCGAAGCGGAAGCCGTCGATGTGCATCTCCTCGCGCCAGTAGCGGAGACTATCGATGATCAGTTTGCGAACGGCCACGCTCGAGGCGTCGAGCGTGTTGCCGCAGCCGCTCAGGTTGGCATAGGGAAAGTGAGGATGGCCCGACGACATATAGTAGAAATCGTTGTCGATTCCCCGGTAGCTGTAGTTCGGCCCCCGCTGATCGCCTTCGCACGTATGGTTGTACACGACATCGAGGATGACCTCGATGCCCGCCCGGTGGAACGCCTTGACCATCTCCCGGAATTCGTTCTTCTGGTGGCGTGACCGAGCGGAGGCGGCATAGTCGCGATGGGGCGAGAAGAAGTTCAACGGCATGTAGCCCCAGTAGTTGCCCTCCTGGGGATCGAACTGGTAGACGGGCATCAACTCCACGGCCGTGATCCCCAGGTCGACCAGGTGGGGAATCTTGTCGATCGCCCCGGCGTAGGTTCCACGCCGACTCTTCGGCACTCCGGAACTGGAGTGGGCCGTGAATCCCTTCACGTGCATTTCGTAGATCACCAGGTTCCGTCCGTGCTGGATAAAACGGTCGTCTTCCCAGTCAAAGACGCGGTCCGGCTCGATCACGCCCAGTGGGGCCTTTCCGTCGTTCGGTCCGGGACGCCGGGCCGCTTCACGATCAAACGTGTCGGGAAAATGGACGGCCTTGGCGTAGGGATCGAGAAGGATCTTCTCCTCGTCGAAGGCGTGGAAGCCCTGGCCTTCGATCACGGGGCCCGAGACGCGATAGGCATAATACTTGGCATGGGGCGCCTGCGTGCGAAGCACTCGGCAATGCCAGATCGGGCCCGACTTGTTCCGCGTGGGATCGAGACGATATTCCAGGACCGGCTCGACCAGTTCCTGGCGATCGTAGAGCAGCAGCGTCACACCGCTGGCCGATCGGGAAAAGAGCACAAAATTCCACGCCTTGTCCTCTTCCACCCAGGAACATCCCGGCGGATCCAGACATCCCTCGGCCCGTGCCCATTCATTCATCGTCCGTACTCCGGATCACTGTGCGAGTCCCCCTGGAGCGTCGTTCTTTGGACGCCTGTGGAAAATGTAGCTTTTCCGCTTCTGAAAGGAAGATTGGGAGAAGAACATAGTCCCGAAGGGACAATTCTGTTGGAAGGCGTCCCCCGTCACAGACTGCGCCGTCGGCAAAAACGTCACGAACGGGGGAAGGGACGCAGGCTCACCGTTCCCTGGCCCCAATCGGCGTCTTCGAAATCACGACCTCGTCGATGTAGGCGTGGTGCTCCGACTCGGCCGTCCAGGTGCCGCCAAGATAGAAGTTGACCCACACGTTCTCGATCTTCAGTCGATCCGTGCTGCGGAAACGCATGTCGCTCTTCTCGAAGGCGAGCCGGCCGTCGACCCAACCCCGCAGTTCGCCGTCGGGCTCACCGGGCGTGTTGAGCCGCACATATTGCTCGACGCAGTACCAGCGGTTGTTGGCCAACAGGCCGCGTCCCTCGCGATCCCATCGCCACTCGCTCCCGTACTTCCCACGCATGTCCATGTGGTAGCAGTAGAAGCCGATCGGCGTGCGCCCGTCCTCCTGACCTCGAAAGAGTCCCCGGGCGGACCAGCCGTCGTCGCCGTGCACGGGACGACCGCCCCAGCCGGCTTGGCCGTAAGTTCCGCCGATGCCGGGCAACTTGCCGCCCCGGCGGGGCGTCCAGTCGTCGGCAAAACGGAGATAGTAGCGGAAGTAGATTTCTTCCGGCTCGTGGCCCACTTGCTCCTGAAAGCGATAGGCGAGACTCAGCCCGTAATGGCCACCCTTGTCGATTTCGATCCGCAGGGCCTTGCCGTCGAGCGTCTCGAAGCCAAGGCCGGGATCGGCCTCGACAAGCTCCACGCGAGACGGCATCTTGCGTTCCCCCCACTCACGGAACCAGTCGTCCGATTCGAAGTCGCAGTGGAAGAGCACACCGTCCGGGAACCTTGCCGCCTCCCCGTCCGACGATCGCAACCAGAGCAGCGTATCGTTTTCGAACGGAGATTTCAGCACACGCTGCCCCGTTTTCTGTAAAAACGTCTGGCCCTTCTGCTCAACCCCCGAACTCGTATCGAACCACGTCGGACTGAATTGTCCCGCGGGAAGTTGCAGCGCGACCTCCCGGTCGCCGCCAGGCAGAAAAACAAGATACTCGACTCCGGACCTGGCCAGGCAATACCGCGTCGAGGCCAGTTCCGGCCGGGGAATCATGGCCGCCAGATCGACGCGTCGCGACCATTTCAGGGCATATCCCATACCCTTGCGGATCGCCTCGGCCTGACTCTTGTCGAAGTCCTTGCTCAGCACCGACCCGTCGTAGGGGTCCATGAAGATCGGATTCAGACCGCGGAGGAAGCTCTTCCAGACCCACGTGGAATTTCCACCAATGCCCCACAGGTGGTCCGTATCGACGACAATCACCTTCGTTCCATCTGCAGCGGGCGGATTGTCGCGATAGCCGCCGTCGGGGTTCGGCGAGATCCAGTCGGCCGGACTCTCCAGGAGCGTCCGGTTGCTGCCTCCCTTGTATTGAAAGGTCATGCCAACCGGGTGCTGTTTGGATTTCGTCTTCTCGTACTCCTTGATGAAACGGATCATGGCATACTGCCACTCGGTCGACGGTGGATGGTTCTCGTTCGAGATTTCGTAGAGCACGTTGTCGAGATCGTTGACCGTATCGATCACCTTGCGGACGTAGGCCCGCTGCAACTCGGTGATCTTCTCGTCTCGCCCGCTGTGAACCTCGAGTCCTTTCCCGTCGCCGTCAAGATCTCCGTTGATCCCATTGATGTTGTTCTCCGGGTTCATGGGATGGTTCCGCCAGGCATCCGGGGAGAACTGGAGGCCCCAGCCCTCGAAGAGCATGACGGCCGTGTAGACTCCGTGGTCCCGCGCCGCCTCGACGCGACCTCGCAATCTCGCAAAATACTCCTCGTCAAAACGGGTCAAATCGAATTTCGGCTTGCCGTCCAGGGCATTGCCGGGCCCCGAACGCAACCACGGATGGGGCCACACGCAGAGCACCTGGGCGTCCTTCTCGCGGTTTCCTTTCGTGTCCCAGTTCAGAAGTTCCCAGGTCCAGAGCCGCATGAAGTTGTGGGGATAGTCGGCCATCCAGTCGAGCCAGACGTCGTTGTCGAAGATCTCCGCCGAGCCCTCCGGGGCCATTTCGACAAGGTTGTTCCAGGTGTGGGAGCCGGTCAGCAGGATGGCGCGTCCCGAATCGTCCGTGAAGTATCTCGGGTTCGCGGGATGACGCCGCAAGGGCCCGTGGATGCCCCCCTGCTCGGCACTTTGGCCCATCTGACAGATCAGGGCAAACAGCACCGCGTGAAACGCAAGTCGAACGCTTCGTCGGAGATCCATGGCATGCTCCCTTGGGGTTCGGGTAACACGGAGATTTGATCTTGCTGACAAGCGTCTGTCAAGAAATATGGTTCATCCGACCGAAACGTGCGCAGGTGCAAGCTGTTGCATCGAAACAGGTTTCGACGCAGACTTTGCGGGAACAAGGGGAGCCAGAGAAGAGGCACCGGTACTCCGCGGCAGAGTACCGGTGCCTCTTCTCTGATCAGCCTCGGCTCGATTCGGCGCTGGTCGGGCGAGCGCATTCTTGAATCGGATGAACCAGAAATATGGTCCTACCGGCGGGTTTGCCCCGACGTGGGCCAGGAAACCGTCACTTCTGCCGGACTTCGCGTTCGGGAAGCACTTCGTTGACCAGGGGCTGGCTCTCTTCGAACTGCCGAACGTTGTCAAGCGTCGTCTCGGCGATCTGGCCGACCGCCTCCTCGGTGAAGAACCCCTGGTGGGCCGTGATGATCACGTTCGGGAACGTGAGCAGACGCGCAAAGACATCGTCCTGGATCACGCGGCCGGAAAGATCCTCGAAGAACAGGTCGGCTTCTTCCTCGTAGACGTCGAGACCAAGCGAACCGATGCGTTCGGTCTTGAGGGCGTGAATCACCGCCCGGGTATCAATCAGGGCGCCCCGGCTCGTGTTGATGATCATGCAACCCCGTTTGACCTTCTTCAGCCATTCCTCGTCGACCAGATGGTACGTTTCCGGAGTCAGGGGGCAATGAAGGGTAATCACGTCCGATTCGGCGGCCAGGCGATCGAGGGACACGTATTCGGCGAACCGTTTCATCTCCTCGTTGGGGAAAGGGTCGTAGGCCAGGATCCGGCACCCGAACCCGTGCATGATCTGCCCCACGATGGCGCCGATCCGTCCGGTGCCGAGGATTCCCACCGTCTTGCCGTAGAGTTCCACGCCGATCAGGCCGGCAAGGGCCATATTGCCTTCGCGAACGCGGGCGTAGGCTCGGTGGATCTTGCGGTTGAGCGCCGTGACGAGGGCCACCGCGTGCTCGGCCACCGCGTGGGGCGAGTAGGCCGGCACGCGAACGACCTTGATCCCAACCTCGGCGGCCGCGTGCAGGTCCACGTTGTTGAACCCGGCGCACCGCAGGGCCACCAGTTCCGTCCCTCCCTCCCGCAGAGTTCGAAGAACGGAAGCATCAACCTGATCGTGGACAAAGACGCAAACGGCCGGATAGCCGGCAGCAAGGGCCACGGTTTGCCGATTGAGGGCCGGTTCAATAAACGTCAGGTCGTGGCCAAAGGCCTCGTTGGCCTCGGTCAGATAGCGGTGCCAGTAGGGTTTGTCACTGAAAACGGCGATCCGCATGGCAGGCCTCTCGTAAACACTAGGTCGTGGCGGGGTGGCACGCTCAGAGCGAAGCGATGGGCGCGCCACCTCTGATTCCGGGCTGAGAGTGGAATTATACGCAGCGGGCAAGGAGGGAGCAGATTCCGAGGCAATCCGAAAACCTGCCCCGGAGAGAGTCACTCAATACCGATGAGCAGGTGAGTGAAAAAGATCTCGGTTTCGCAGAAGCCGGGCTACTGATTCGGTGCAACAGGAGAAGCCAGCCGGTTTGAGGCGGCAAGTTCAAGAGCCCGGCTTTGTTGCTCCGCCGTCAATCCTGGTCGGCTTTGGGGGGAGAGGGCTGGATGTTCACCAGGACGGAGCGGTCCTGTTGGTTCCCCGATTTGGGATAGGACGAGCAATTTCGGCACGAGAGGCAGCCGATCTTGCCTCGTTTGCTCAGGCGATACCAGAGGAGCCGGGCGAGATAGATCGATGCCATCCCGATCAGGACCGCCACAACGAAATCTTGCCAATGGTTCATGGGCTCTCACCTTTCAACCAGCGATCCAGGTGCCCACTTGGTAGGTGAGCAGGGCGCCCACGTAGGCTAGAAACGTCATGTAGCCGAACGTGAACAGGGGCCAACGCCAACTGTTGGTTTCGCGGCGAATCACAGCCAAGGTCGCGGCGCATTGGGCGCACAGGGCGAAGAACACGAGGATCGACAGGGCCACCGGGAGGGTAAACAGTTTTCTGCCCGAGCCATTCCAGGTGGCGGCGTGCAACTCCTTCCCGAAAACAGTGGCTCCCTCCTCCGACTCGGGATCAACCTCGTCACCGAGGTTGAAGATCACGCCCAAGGTGGCGACGACGACCTCACGTGCGGGAAACGACGCGAGAACCGCACAACTGATCCGCCAGTCCCAGCCCAGGGGCCGAAAGACCGGCTCGATGGCGTGGCCCGCTCGGCCCAGGTAGCTCTGGCGCTGGAATTCGCCAAGACGTTCGTGGTCGTATCGAGCCTCCAGGGCCAGATACTCTTCGCTGCCGAGTTCAACCTCGTCCATGTCGGCGCGAAGTTGTACCAGGTGGGGCTGGGAATCCACGGAAACGGCATTATGTGGATAGTACAGGCTCGCCCAGACCACGATCGACACCGCCAGGATCATCGTGCCCGCACAGCGGAGAAACAACCAGCCGCGTTCCCACACGCGATGCAGCAGGGTGTGAAGCGACGGTCGTTTGTAGCTCGGCAGTTCGATCATGAAGGGAGGCGTCTCACCACGAAGAAGAGTCTTCTTCAGCAGCAAAGCCGCGATGACTGCCGTCAGAATCCCAAGCACGTAGAGCGCGAACAAAGTCAGCCCATGAAGCCCAAAAAAGCCCAACACGGTTCGCTCAGGCACAAAGGCCTTGATCAACAATGCGTAAACGGGAAGCCGTGCCGAGCAGGTCATCAAGGGTGCCACGAGAATCGTTGTAAACCGGTCCCGCTCGTCCTCAATCACCCGAGTGGCCATGATGCCGGGAATGGCACAGGCAAACGAAGAGATCATCGGGATAAACGACTTCCCGCTGAGCCCGACACGGGACATGAACTTGTCCATTAGGTAGGCTGCCCGAGCCATGTAGCCGCAGTCCTCCAGAATCCCGATGAACAGGAAAAGAATCAGGATCTGAGGAAGAAAGACAATCACACCACCCACGCCGCCAATCACTCCGTCGACCAGCAGGCTTCGCAGCGCGCCTTCCGCCATGTGGCCTTCCACCCATCCGCCAATGGCGTCGAAACCCGCCAAGATCATGCCCGTAAACGGTTGGGCTCCGGCGAAAACCGCCTGAAACAGCGCGATCATCACGACGCCGAAAATCACAGTCCCAAAGAAACGGTTCGTCAACACGCGATCGAGGCGATCCGTGCGTGTCGGCTGGTAGTCATTCGGTTCGCAAACCACACCGGCCATCACGTCGTGGACCCAGCCGTAACGAGCGTCCGTTTCAACCCCCGGAATTCGCAACCCGGCCTTCTCCAGGCGTTGGCGGGATTCTTCGAGACGGGTCCGAACGGCCTCGCCGTTGTCGCCGAACATTCCGCGCACCAGATAGCCGTTGTTGTCGAGAATCAAACGCTCGACCAGGAATCGGCTTATCTCGCGAGAAACGCCCCTGCCTTCGTCGCGGAACCAAGTTTCGAGGCCGCCGACCTCTTTCTGAAACTCCGCGGGCAAAGGACTTGCAGGGGACGGTCCCGGCGAGCCGACCGTTCGGTGAATGGCTGCTTTCAGATCGGCGATTCCCACGTGGCGGACCGCCTGGGTGGGAACCACGGGAACGCCAAGCCGCTCCTCCAGGGCCTTCCAGTCGATCTTCACGCCGCGGCTCTCCGCCACGTCCAGCATGTTGACCGCCACCACCGTGGGCAGCCCCAGTTCCAACACCTGGCTGACGAGATAGAGGTTTCGCGTCAGGTTCGACGCGTCGAGAACGCAAACAACCAGATCGACCGACGACTCTTCATCAAAGCGACCCAGGAGAACGTCGACCGCCACCATTTCATCGCGACTGCGAGGGGCCAGGCTGTACAAACCGGGCAGATCGATCATCTCGATCTTGCGTCCGGCATACTCCATCTGTCCGCTGCGCCGCTCGACCGTGACACCGGGGTAGTTCCCCACCCGTTGCCTCACGCCGACAAGGGCGCCGAACAGCGTGGACTTGCCCGTGTTCGGATTCCCGATCAGGGCAACAGTGGTGAGATCGCGAGCGGTCGACGGAGTCATGTCGTTGTCCGCCTGCCTCCGTGGGATTAGGCGACCGTTTCGGTCGGCTCGACGAACACTTCGAGAAGCTCGTCGGAGCGGAGACAAACCTTGCTGCCCGCCATGCGGATAATACAGGGATTCCCCGGGCGAAACATCTCAATCCTCGCCCCGCCACGAAGCCCAAACTCTTCCAACCGATGAACGTGATCGGCCCGTCCGGAGACGCGATTGACCAATGCCGCCTGGCCTTGCCGCAACAACGAGAGAGGAATCACACTGTGGACCATTTTTGCATCAACCGAAAGCTAATTCGCCGACATCCTGGCCTCGCCTGGCGACACCGTAAAAATCGGGAAGCGAGCAACCTGCTCTCTTCCGTGGTTTGACGGATACCGGCGGCAAGGAAACGGCAGAACTGGTGGGCCTGGGGGGGGACGGAAACCTCCCGGAAAGCCGGAAGGGAAGGCTGCCATGCCCTGCATAAAATGAGACTCATTCTCACTATCGACAAATTCTACTTCAATTTTCGACCGAAATCAAGGCCGTGGAAAATGCTTTTTTCGCTCACCGACAAGATTTCACAAGTCCTTGTCCTGCCAGGGAGTTCGGTCAAGGACTGAAGGCTCGAAAAAAATGCGACCTATGGGGGGGAGAAGACAACAGAATAGCGAGAAACAGAAGGGAGTAGGCTCAGCCCCGGGACCGCCCCCCTCGAACAGGCTGGTCAGTCGAACATAATTCGTCTCGCGATACCAAATGACGCGTCGTCTGCCTAATCGGCGGTTTCTTCCGGCGGCTTTTTGGCCCCGAAAAGCCAGTCGCTTCCGGTTTGCCATACCCGCGAGAGGAGCCGCCCGGAAACAACGTCTTCCGTAATCGTCGTCCGTTCGCTCGAAAAGTTCTTCCAGACGGCTGCCAGGTAAGGCTGGCTGGATTCGGCCAGGGAACCGTAAAGACCTTTCTCCTGAATGTCATCCAGGGCCCCCGCGTAGTGATCGACGATCGTACGGTTGAAGATGTTGCTGGCAGCCCGCACCGTCGAAAACGCTCCCTGCCCCACCGCGCCAAGCTTATTGAGCGAGTAGAGCGTCATGGCACTGGAAACGGCCAGCGGATCGACCCCGTTGCTCGACGCGATCTCATGCATGTCGTTCCAGAGATGGCGAATCTCGCTTTCGGGAATCACGGCGCTGGGATCCACCTTCCCGATCGCCTGCCGTGTCTCCTCAATCGTCTGTCGAAGCCCTTCGACAGACAGGGGCGGCGTGTCGAAGGCCGTGGCCGTGGATCCGCTGGCGGCCGAAACGGCTTCCAGAAAGTCATCGAGCTTGTTAATGGTCGAGTCTTCGTCGATCACGCCCGCCTGCTTGAGTTCCCCTGCCAGTTCCTTCAGATACGTCTGGGACCCATAGGCCACGTCGCTGACGATGGCCAGCACGGTCATCGGAGAGAGGTGGAACGTGGCCAGTCCCGCCAGTTCGACAAAATTGCCCACCGTCTTTCGGGCCACGAAGTTTTCCACCTTAGCCGACTCGCCCTCCTTCGCTTCCCGCTCAACGCCCCCCACGTCTTCCACGAGGAAATCGAGCATTTGGGTAACGAAGATCGAATAGGTCTTCGAACTCTGGAAGGCGTGCGGCACGAAGAGGGCTGCCGATTCTCGCAGGGTGCCGCCGACAACGCTTGTGGCGCTCCGCAGGGCCCGTTCGGGGACCGAAAGGGAGTAGAGCAGAAAGTCGCGCACGCTCCCGTAGCCGGGATCCGAGGGCGGCTCCGGTGCATTCTGGTCGTCGGTCATCGAACCTTCTCCCGCGGGAGGTACCGTGAGGTTTGAAAATGAGCCCTGGAATTGGTTCGTCGCCGACGACCGAATCTTGGTCGACCAGCCAAGCTGCCCCCCCCTATTTGCCGAACTTCACAACGGTTCGGACCCAAACCACCTGGGGCACCTCGGTCTCCAATCCCTGGATGGCCTCCTTGGGCTGGT
Organism: Thermoguttaceae bacterium; assembly: GCA_963674575.2. Classification (GTDB taxonomy): domain Bacteria; phylum Planctomycetota; class Planctomycetia; order Pirellulales; family Thermoguttaceae; genus JAAYAY01. The sequence continues at coordinate 230,846 of CAXXQT010000002.1, read as the reverse complement.
CCACAAGATAGCCGAGAACGACAATCCGATCATCGGGTCGGATCGGCAACTTGCGATCGCTGGCAATCACGACGCGGGCTCCCGTCTGGGCAACAACCAGACCTGTAATGAACCCCTTGCCTTTGGGCGTATTCGGATTGTGGCCCGTGCCCACCAGCAGGATGCCATGGTCCGAGCGATCTGGATCGAGGGTCCTCTGGGTGGCCAGCTCACCAATCGTAACGGCGTCCTCCATCTTCAACTTGAAGAGCAGGATCCGCATGTTGTCGATTCGACCCTGCGTCTGGGGATTGCCGTCCAAACGGTCGATGAAGGTGGCCGCCTTGGCCACCTGGCACCACAGTTCATACCCTTCCTCAGTCAACGGGCCAGCCTTCTGCAGCCGACTCAGCTCGCGCAGCGCCTTGCCCATTTCCTCCGAGGTGACCTGGGGCGGGTCAAGCAGACCCACATAGTCGTCGGGCAGAGCCGCTTCTTCCGGCGCCGCCGGCTCCGAGCTCGCGGAATCGTCAGGCGGCTCGGTCGGCTCCTCGACCTTCGGGGTCTTCTTGGGCTTCGGCTTCGGAGCGGATACCGGCTCGGGAAGCTCTTCCTCTATCCCCAGGCCATCGCCGATCCCCGAATCGAACTCTCCCTCCTCGGGCGGCCCGCCAAGCCAGCCAGGACGATACTGCGTCGTGTGCTTCACACCGGGCAGGTAGAAATGAAACCAATCGAATCGCGCCCCACCAAACAAGTTGAGACAGTAATAGGTGATCAACAATCCGGCCGCCCCGCCGAAAATCGCCCCCCTCAGTTCCTTCGCGACGCTCCGGTCGCGTCGGCGACGTCTCGCCCGAGCGTTTTCCGTGGCCTCTTCCTGCCCTCCGTCGACTCCAACCGGGGCCGCAAACTCGAACGCCGCCGCAGGCGTGCTTGGGCCGGGCTCCACCGATTCCAGACGAAAATCGGAATGATCCACATCCGAATCGCCGCCGAAATTGAACCGCATGCCCCCGCTCGGTTCCGATTCTCTGATCGAACCATCCGCCAAAATCGCAGATGCCGCCTCGGCGCCAATCGGTTCGTCCGTCTCGGCAAGAAGCAGGTCCCTCAGAGCGAAACTCTCTCCGCAACAGGGGCACCGGGCCTGAACGGGTCCCTCCTCCACCAGAACCAGATCGTCGTCCTCAGATTCGTCCTCAGATTCGTCCTCAGATTCGTCCTCAGATTGGGCGAATTCCGCAAAATCGAGCTGATCGGGCTCCTCAGGATCCTCGAGCTGCAGAACGTCGACCACCCCCACTTCCGGGGGCAACGCCTCACCGCTCTCGTCACCCTCAACCGCAGATTCAAGCGTTTCTTTCAACTCAAACTGCGATTGGCACAAGGGACATTCGACAAGGCTGTCCGGCGAGACGTCGGCAAGAGTGATCGCTTCCCGACAGTTCGGGCAGATAGATGTCTTGGGCATGGGGGCACTCCTCACGTTCCTGTACCAACATGCAGTCTAGCATCCGGGAAAGCATCCATGCCACCATGAAACGGGGGGTGGGGCAAGGCAAGGGCCTTGTAGAGCGGCACGAAGCGCGCAGCACAAACCGCCAGTCACCGTTTCAGAAGACTGGCGTCGGCGGGGTAGGAATCACTGCACGCCCAGGTTGCGTTCGATCTGTCGGGCCTTGTTGCTGCAGGCCGTGGGGATCGATTCGTTATCGACGGGGCGCATGGCTTTGGGCAGGGTAGTCCAACTGTCTTCCGCGAACGAACTGCCGCGCAAGTCTTGCCAGGCGCATCCGGGCAGTACCAGGCAGGCCAGCAGGGCCATCCATGGCACCGCACGGTGCAGGATCCGATTGCCAAATTGTCGAAATGCGGAGCAGGTCATGGGAACCATCGCAAATTCGAAACCGTAAGATTCGGGGGGCGGGAGTGTGGCAGATTCGGGGATGCGGGTCCAGACCAGTTTTGCGTCGCCTGACCGTTTTTTCCTACAATTTCTTGATCAGCCAAACTCCGGATGCGACAGACCGCTGACAGGACCGCACGTTCCACAACCGATGGTCTCTGACCCAAGACCATGCCCAACATCACCCTTGCCGACCGGGCCATCTTCGCTAAAGTGTTATGAGGTGACGTTTTACACACGACAACAGGTCGCCGTCGTACCGCTTGCCCCCTTAGCCGATTGAGCGTTCTCCTCATGCTTGATGTCCTCGTGGTAGCCCCCCATCCGGACGATGCCGAACTCGGAATGGGCGGAACGATTGCCCGCCTGATCGACCAAGGGTTCGCAACGGGAATCCTCGACCTGACCAACGGAGAACCCACCCCGCACGGCGATCCGGAAACCCGGGCCCGCGAAACCGCCCAAGCAACCCGGATTCTTGGGGTTTCGTGGCGTGAGAACCTTGGCCTTCCCAACCGAAGCCTGGAGCCCACGCTTGAAGCTCGTGCCCGATTGGCCAGCGTACTGCGAGAAACTCGCCCCCGTTGGATCTTCGCCCCCTACTGGGTCGATGCCCATCCAGACCACGTAGCGGCCACGCAGTTGATTGAAGCCGCCCGGTTCTGGTCGAAGTTGACGAAGACGGACATGCCGGGTGAGCCCCATCACCCCGAGCGAATCTTCTACTACTTCTGCGTCCACCTCCGGATCGTGCCCCAGCCTGCCTTCGTGGTCGACATCAGCGCCTACTGGGAGCAGAAACTCGAAGCCCTTCGCTGTTACGAAAGCCAGTTCGTGAAGGGACGTCCCCAGTCCGCCCCCTCATTCCTGGATCGCCAACGGGATCAGGCCGCCACCTGGGGCTATGCCATCGGAGCCGAATACGGGGAACCGTTTGCATCGCGCGAACCGATCGGCCTTTCAGGCCTGAAGGAATTGCGGTAGAAGGCGGATGTCTGACCTGCCACAGGTTGGCAAAAGGCCGAATCCGATTTGGGCTGGCGGCCTGAGAAAGCACATAGGGCAAGACCCTCACAGAAGAGGAAATTCGGCGTGAACATGACCGCGACCGGCCCCATTTATATGGATCACCATGCCACCACCCCCACCGATCCCCGCGTGGTGGAGGCAATGCTCCCCTACTTCACCGAGAAATTCGGAAACCCCGCGAGCACTACCCATGGCTTCGGCCACGTGGCTGCCACGGCCGTGAAGGCGGCACGCGAGTCCATCGCCCGAGCCGTGGGCGCCAGGGCCAGCGAAATCGTTTTCACCAGCGGAGCCACTGAGAGCAATAACCTGGCACTCCAGGGCGTAGCCGCCCGGTACCGCAACGAGGGCAAACATATCGTAAGCGTGGCCACGGAGCATCCGGCCGTGCTCGATCCGCTCAAGCAACTCGAAAAACGGGGCTACCTGGTCACGCTTCTTCCCGTAGCCCCAGCGCAAGACAAGGACGCCGGGCTGATCTCGGCCGGCCAGGTGGCCGGCGCGCTCCGCAACGACACCATCCTCGTATCGGTCATGATGGCCAACAACGAAATCGGCGCGATCCAGCCGATTGCCGAAATCGGACAGTTGTGCAAGGAACGGGAAATCCTCTTCCACACCGACGCAACTCAGGCCGCAGGCCGCATCCCGGTCGACGCAGACGCCCTGAACGTCGACCTCCTGAGCTTCAGCGCCCACAAGATGTACGGGCCGAAAGGCGTAGGTGTCCTGTTCGTCAGGCGTCGAAAACCCTTCGTGAAATTGGAGCCACTCCAGTTCGGCGGAGGCCACGAGCGCAACCTCCGGAGCGGGACCCTCAACGTCCCCGGAATCGTCGGCATGGCCAAGGCTCTCGAACTGTGCCTGGAAACCATGCCGGATGAAGCCAAACGCTTGAGCGACCTTCGCGATCGGATGTTCAGCGAGCTAACGACCCGAATCCCGGGAGTGCACCTGAACGGACCCGCCCTGGACGATTCCTGCCGGCTCCCCGGAAATCTCAACCTCCGATTCGAGGGAATCGACGGGGAATCGCTGCTCCTAAGCACCCGAAACCTGGCGGCCAGCAGTGGCAGCGCATGCACGTCCGCCCACCCGGAACCGAGCCATGTCCTCCGCGGGCTTGGGCTGGACGATGAAGCAACCCGGGGCAGCATCCGCTTCGGGCTGGGACGGGGCAATACGGAAGCGCAGGTCGATTACGTTGTCGAGGCGATCGCCGACGCCGTAGACAGGCTGCGCAAGATGAGCAGTTTGCCTGTCCTCCAACCCGGCGCGTGAGACTCTCTTTTCCAAGTCAGTCGTTGCAACCGGGCCTGGGCTTCGCGCCGCGATGGATTTCCGCTATTGGAGCATCTTTGGAAATCCCTTCTTCCACACTCGGTGCCAGCCCGATGATCTCCTCCTGCCTTCTCGTGACGTGCAGTTTCCTTGTCGGCCAAACTGAATCGCCGGAAACTCCTCCTCCGCCGGAGCAACAAAGCTCCGCTCCAATCCTGATCGATTGGATCCACGCCAACGATTTCTCGATGATCGGCCTCCGCCCGGGAGTCTACGACTACCACGTCCTCTGCGGTTCCCGCCACGGCATCGACTACCTTGCTTCTAAGGGCGTGGGCCACGAATACATCAGCGAGGGGCGGCTCACGCCAGAACGACTCGCCGGACACAAACTCCTGTTCATCAATCTCGTGTCCGTCGAACGGGAACCGTTTCTCGTCTCGGAGATAATGGCCATTCGCGACTTCGTGAAAGACGGCGGCTCGTTGCTGGTCATCGTGGAACACTCCAACTGCTACTTCCACAGCCATCGAATCAAGCCATTGCTGGCCGTGTTTGGGATTCAGATCTACCTGGACTCGGTGTGCGATTCGGCTCCCCACACCCTCGGAACAGGCAACGGCTGGCTCGCCGTCACCGATTTCAGCGACCACCCCGTAACCAAGGGACTCCGGCGTCTGGGATACCAGACCGGAGGCCGTCTCGATCCTCGCTATTCGGTGGCCTGGTCGAGCGACCAGTCCTGGGCCGACGAATGGTCGATCGAAATCTACGGCAGGACGTGCGACGTGGGGAACTACGGCAACTTCAAACGCGACGACCACGAACCGCTCGGCCCCCACGGCGTGGTTCTTGCTCGGGACTTCCACAAGGGACGGATCGTCATCGTGGGCGACCAGAATATGTGGGGCGACGCTTTCATCAACTACGCAGACGACTACCGCCTCTGGATCAACGCGACCGCGTGGCTGCTCCGGGACCCAAGCCTCGTCGACTGGAAGGCCTACGAAAACCAGCACCATCCCCGCGTCGTGCTCTATGAACCGGACGACGCCGCCCGCTTCGGCAGCACCGCCGAGGAAGACTACTACAGCTTCCTCTGCCTCGTAGAACGGCACTATTGGACCTTTGCCAATGATCGCCTGAACGAGCCGGCCGACTTGCGAATTGTCGCCGACGGACGCCATTCCTTCTCCGAGGCGGAGGTATCAAGTCTTGCGGAGTACGTGCACGGGGGCGGGAAGTTGCTGATTCTCCCCTCCACCGCCGCCGACGGAGAGGAAGACAAGGTCAAACCGCGAGCCTCCCTCTCCAAGCTGCTGGACACGACTGGCGCGATACAAACGTCAACCGACTACACCACGGAATTCCGGTATCCCGGCGGCGGGTGCATTGCCTTGCTGGCCGAAGATCTCAATCCCTCCTGCGAGCAAATCGCACCGGCAACGCGAATCCCCAATGCGGAGGAAGGGCGTCGCGAGGCGGCAATCCTGGAGGTGCTCAAGAATCTGCTGGAGAAGTGACCTGGTGCTCTGTCAAGGCTAGGATTTTGGGCGCCACTGGCTGCTTGTCAGCCAGTGCCAACACGTTACACCGAGACATAGCCCAATCCGTAAAACGCGACAGAGCCTCGTCACGAAAACTCCGCAGGAAGTTCTTTCAACCCGAGAATCTCAATGCGGGCAATCGAGGGCCAGGGAAGGACGACCAGTGAATGGGTGTCGTCATCGGCCTTGACCGAAAAGGCCAGCCGCGTGCAGTCGCAAAGCTTCCTGGCCAATTGGCAGGGCACGTACGTTCGCCCGTCGGTGGTGAGCAATTCCACGGCGGCGCCTTCCGGAAGATTGGCAACCAGGTCGGCAAGGAACTTGGCCGTTGCGTCGCAAGAACTGGGAACGGCGGCAACCAGATCGTGGCTGCCGGGCAGCGACAGGGGCCCGCTGGCATGAGACGACGAATTCCCGTTGGTCTGCAGGCTGGTCAACGGGTCGAGATTGACGACGGAATCCTCGCTCGGAAGGATATCGAGGGGCATATCCTCATAGTCGGCCAGGGTCGGAATGTGGAACTTGGACCCGCATTCCGGACACTGCCCCGCCCGACCCTGCAAAGCGATGGGGGCCCAGACCCGATGCCCGTTGGGGCACAAAAACTCGATCTGCTCCTTGAGAGCCCCGGTTGAGCCGGGTGAATTGGACGTTTCGGCAGGGGCGGTGGCCCACGAGCCGGAATCGGAAGACTCGGAGTCGTCGGGCCCGGGAACGTAGAATCTCACCCCGCATTTAGGACACCGCGCCGGTTTCCCGGCTCGATCCTCTCCGCAGCGGATTTTGTGCCCTTGCGGACAAAGAAACTCGATCACCATGGCACACTTCACCTCGGCCTGCTCTTGGCGGCCCAGGCCACCACGATCTCGGCTCAACTCCCTGCAAAGCCATCCTCTCCTTCCTTGATCGTACTTCACGGGGGAGTTCCTTACAACGAAACGCCTCGAATCCAGCCGAAAGGAGGAGGGAACCGCCGACGATCCAATCGCCGTAAGTCTTGACAGGGCTACGATGTGTGTCAGACTAAGCAGAGCCTGGTCACCGGCCCTACACCCTGTTCATCGCGAGCTGGCGGATGTCGATCAACGTTACCTGTCCCGGATGCCTCAAACGCTTCAACGTCGACGATAAGTTTGCGGGCCAGAAAGGCCCCTGCCCAAAATGCAAGACGATTATCGAAATCCCCAAGCTGAGTGACGAGGTCGTCATCCACGGCGGCGAGGAATTCGGCCACGCCGGAACGGACGCTCAGGGCAAGGCAATCGGCAAGCCCATCCTCCGCGAGCAGTCCGAATTCACCCCGACCGTCATGGCCATCATCGGCGCCGCCACGGTGGCAACCGTCATCGTCACCTGGATTCTCGGACGATCCCAGGTGTTCGATAGTTCCCTCATGTGCTTCCTGGGACTCATGATCGTGTCGCCACCCCTGGCTGTTGGAGGCTACAAGTTCCTCTACAATGCCGAGGAACTTCTGCCCTACCGTGGAAAATGGCTCTGGCTCCGCGCGGCCATCTGCTCGCTCATCTATGTCATCCTCTGGGGAGTCTTCGGATACCTGGCCGACCAGTTCTTGACCGGCGAGGTCTGGGAGTGGATCGTCCTCGTCGCCCCGATTCTCGCGGCAGGCGGCTTCGTCGGCCTGATCTGCTTCGACCTCGACTACGCCAGCGGATTTCTGCACTACAGCTTCTACGTGACCGTGACGATCGTGCTCCGGGCCATCGCCGGACTCGGCTGGATCTGGAGTATCGGCAACGCCGTCCAAGGCCCCTTCTGAGCCGAACGCCTCGCACCAGACGTCCAGGCCCCGCTCGGCCGTCTCCGTCCCCGAGCGCCCACACGTACAACAATTCAGCAAGGAAAGCACCGACAGGATCAACGTATGGAAACAATCGAGCCCTTTCGCCATCTCCGACGCGTCTATTGTGCGGGACCTCTGTTCAACGAGGCGGAACGCAGGGAGATGGTCCAGATTGCGGAGGCACTCCGCGCCGCGGATTTCGACCCCTTTCTGCCCCATGAAGAAATCCAGTTTGCGGAAGTCCATCCGTCGCTCGTGGAACTCGGCATGACGCCCGCCCAGGCGGGCCAGACGCTTCACGACGCGATCTTCGCCCTCGACGTCTATTTCGTGATTCTCGGCTGCGGATCCCTCGTCTTCAATCTGAACGGGCGCGTTCCGGACGAAGGGGCTGTCGCCGAAGCCACCATGGCCTGGATGCTGGGAAAGCCCATGGTGTTCTTCAAGGCCGATTCGCGCAGCCTGATCGAAGGGCGTGACAATCCCATCGTCGTCGGTCAAACTGATTTCCATCTGGTTGACACCATGGAGGCCCTCGGCCCCGAACTGGATCGCGTGATCGGAAACGGCACGTTCGAGGCGGACGCCCCGGTTCCCTGCCCGCCGCACGTAGGCCGGACGCTGCGCAAGGGGCTTGCCTTCTACGAGAAGCTCGAACAACTGGGCGCGGAACCACCGGCGGGGCCAACCGCACGGATCGTGCATGAACTCTTTGGGAACTCCCGTTCCGAGCCGTCATGAACAGCCTGCTCGATATCCCGGAAGTGATCGGCCTGGACACGAAGCGGAGCCTCGTGCGAATCCCGCCCGAACTCGATGTGCCGCTCACCGAGCGAGTTCGCCTGCTGATCGACACGCCTGAGTTTCGGCGACTCACGAAAATCAGCCAACTGGGCCTCGTCTCCCTCGTCTACCCCGCCGCGTTGCACACACGTTTCGAACACTGCCTGGGAGTCTACCGGCTCGCCTTGCTGCTCCTGAAGCAACTGGCGCACGACCCGCGTTTCGCAGATGCCGTGCGCCCGGAAGACGGCGAGCTTTTCCTGGTCACGGCGCTGCTGCACGACCTGGGCCATTGGCCCTTCTGCCACCCGATCGAAGACGTCCGCCTTCCGAGCGTTCCCCATCATGAACTGTTTGCGAACAGCTTTCTTCTGGAAGGGGAAGTGGCCGACGTGCTGCGTCACGATTGGCGCATCAATCCTCGCGACGTCGTCTCCCTGCTGAGCGAGAAACCCCAGGACCGCACAAGCCGCATCCTGGCCAGCATGCTGTCCGGCCCCATCGACATCGACAAGATGGACTACCTGTTCCGCGACAGCCTTCACGCCGGCGTCCCCTACGGACGGAACTTCGATCAGCAGCGTCTGATCGGCAGCCTCTGCATGAATGAGGCGGGCGACGGACTGGCGATCAGCGACAAGGGCAAGACGGCAACCGAACTGATGGTCTTCGCTCGCTACGTGATGTTCAGCGAAGTCTACTGGCATCACGGAGTTCGATCCGCCACGGCCATGCTGCAACGGGCCTTCTATCTCCTGCACGGGGAGTTGGATCTCGATCGCCTGTTTCGCATGACCGAACCGGAGATGATCGACGCCATGCAGAAGGCGGCAGGTCGGGGACCGGCGGGAGAGTTGCTCGGTGGCCTGTTCGGCCCCGCTCGTCGTCTCTACAAGCGATTGAACCAGTACAGTTTCTTCGAACAACCCGACCTTTACAGCCAACTGGCAGGACGACCCTATCCGTGGCTGGCCGCGTGTGCGGAACATTTCGCGGCCGTGGCCAGCACCGCCCTTGGACGCGTGGTAGCACCCCACGAGATCCTCTTCGACGCCCCCCCGATCCAACGAGAGGTCGAGTTCAAAGTCGACATCTACTATGCCAAAGAGGACTGTTATCGCCCATTGGGCGACGTATCGCCCGTGGTTCGATCCCTCGCTCGCGAGCAATTTGACGACTACGTGAAACGAGTGCGTATTTTCTGTCATCCCCGTCTGTCCACTCCCCTGCGGGAGTCGTGCAACGTGTCCGAACTTCTGACAGCGGCCCTCGATCGAATGAAGTAGGGATAACCGGTAGGGTGAATCAAGGCATGTTCCCCTCGTCTTAATGCCCCCGGCGATCATGCAGTCGCCAACAAGCAATTCTCTCCTTCCCCAACGGCAGTTTGTTTAGCATTCTAGTTTCCTTTGCCGAAACTTTCGCGCGCTCCTAGAATTCTCTCCGGGATGGGTCAAAGCGGGTCCTTGCAGGGACCAAGTATCGCTAGGGTTGTCCAAGTCTCGGGACGAACCGTGACCCACACGAGCAGGCTGACTCAGACAGGAGCGTGAGCCTTGGCCAGTTTGACAGTAGAGAATTACGTCAAAGCGATCTTCAAGATCTGCCGGCAGGATGGAAATGAGTTAGCCACCACCGGTCGTCTCGCCATCGCTCTCGACGTGTCACCGGGAACGGTGACGAGTATGCTCAAGGCCTTGAGCGAATCGGGCCTGGCAACCTACACCCCCTACGAGGGTGTGCGACTGACCGAACCGGGCCAGAAACTCGCCTTGGAGATCCTGCGCCGACACCGCCTCATCGAGTCTTTCCTGGCCAAGGTGCTCGGCATGACTTGGGATGAGGTCCATGAGGATGCGGAACAACTGGAGCATTCGGTCAGCCCGCGATTGATCGAACGAATCGATGAGTTCCTCGGCCACCCCAAGTCGGATCCGCACGGCGATCCGATCCCCGGAAGCGATGGCCATCTGCCGGAACGATCGCTTCAGGCCCTTTCGGAGTGTCCCGCGGGGATTTCTTTCGAATTGGCCCAGGTAATCGACCAGACCCCCCACTTCCTGCGCTATCTGACGGCGTCGGGGTTCATGCTTGGACAGCGCGGAACGGTCGTGGCCAACCAACCAGAAGCAGGCATTATCACGCTTCAACTGGCGGACCGAGAGGTGTCCGTGGGAATGGAAGCCGCCCAGAAGATGCGCATCGCGAGTGTTTCTGCAGCCCCCACAGCCAGTGGCAGTGAATCACCGAGTGATTCAGCCCGCAGCGTGCCTGCCCCCCATATCGACGCAGCAGTACGAACTCCCGGCCAGCACGGATAGGATTTTGTCCGCCAAAATCCTATCAACCAAATGTCCAGGGAAAACCACGTTTGGATTGTTACAATCCCCGTCCCCTCCACAGACCCATTCAGCACCTCCCCCTTTGACGAACCCCAGACGGGAACGTACAACAAAGGGATGAGTACCACGGTGCGGCTTTGGGCCATCTCCCAGTACGAGAGTCGCACCCTGGAAGTCCTTCGCCACGGCCTCCGGCGAGGGGCCCCTGCAATGGGGACCTGTGAACCTGGTCAGGTGGGAAACCAAGCAGCCATAAGCAGTCTTCTTCATGTGCAGTGGGTCCCTCGCCGGGGGCCGTTCGTCGAACCACAGTCAGAGGGCCTTACGCAACGGGGAGTCTCTCACAACCGCAGTAGAGCATAACCGAACTCCTGCTAGAGACCCCAGGATCCTTCCTCAGTCCCGCTCGATCTCCAATCCATCCTCGCTGGCATGTCCGACGCCTCGCCGATCCCCGAGTCAACGATATCGCCTGGCGAGCGATCGGCCGACTACGTGGTCGTGGCCCGCCGCTATCGCCCCCAGGTCTTCGCGGATCTCATTGGACAGGAGCATGCAACGCAGGCCCTCTCCAACGCGATCAAGACGAACCGAGTCGGCCACGCCTATCTCTTCACCGGCGCCCGCGGCGTCGGCAAGACCTCGGCCGCAAGAATCTTCGCCAAGGCGCTCAACTGCGAACAAGGCCCATCTCCCCAGCCCTGCAACACCTGCGAAATCTGCCGAAGCATCAGCACCGGCGACGACGTGGATGTGCTGGAAATTGACGGTGCCAGCAATCGCGGAATCGACGAAATCCGCCAACTGCGGCAAAACGTCAATGTTCGCCCCAGCCGCACTCGCTTCAAGATCTATATCATCGACGAAGTGCACATGCTCACCCGGGAGGCCTTCAACGCGTTGCTCAAGACGCTGGAAGAACCCCCCGAGCACGTGAAGTTCTTCTTCTGCACGACCGAACCCGCCAAGATCCCCATCACCATCCTGTCCCGTTGCCAGCGATTCGATTTCGCGGGAATCCAGACGGACTCCATCCGGGGACGTTTGTCGCAGATTGCCGAGAGCGAGGGAGTCGAAGCGGAAGGCGAAGCCCTTGATCTACTGGCCCGGCGCGCCGCAGGATCCATGCGCGACGCCCAGTCTCTCCTGGAGCAATTGCTGTCGTTTGCTCCGGAGAAGATCGCCCTGAGCGATGTCCACGCCATGCTGGGCACGGCCGGCGACGACCGCCTGCACCAATTGGCCGTGTGCCTTGTCGAACGGAATCCGGCGGGCGGACTCGCGGAGTTGGATCGCGCCGCCAAGGAAAGCGTGGACTTCGCCCTGCTTTTGGAACAACTCTTCTGCTACCTGCGTGATGCCATGGCCGTCGCCGCCGGCTGCCCCAACGACATCCTGCTCTACGCGGCCCCCAATCGACGCGAGGACGTGGCAGAACTGGGACGCCGCCTCGGCCTGCAAAATGCGCTGGCCGCCATGCAGATCCTCGATCAGACCCTTTCCCGACTTCGCTACAGCACCCAAGGGCGAATCCTCGCCGAGCTGGCAATCGTCCGAATTTGTTCGCTCGAAGACCTGAACGACCTTGCCGCGCTGATTGAAGGGCTCCGTGGTGGCTCTCCCGGTTCGTCTGCCCCTGCACCGCGACCGGCGGCAGCCCCCCAACCACCCGCCAGGGCCCCGCAGCAAGAGCCGCCCCGCCCGGCCCCGCAACAAAAAACGCCCCCTCCAACGCCGCAGCAGACCCCCAAGGACTCCGATTCCTCGACCGTGGCATCTCCGATCGAAGATCCGCCTCCAGCCGAACCAGAGCCTTGCGGAACACCGCAGACGGAGTTGACCGAGGCCAACGTGACGGAGGTCTGGAGTCGGGCAGTTAGCAAGATCCGGGGAATGGCCGCCGACCCCGCAAAACAGTTTGCCCACGTTCGGCTCCCGGACCCGAACCGGATCCTGGTCACGTTCCGACCAGGCGGCGTCTTCAACAGAACCATCTGCGAACAGCCCGGCAATGTGGCGGATTTCGAGAAGGAACTCGCTCGCTTGGTCGGCCAGCGTGTTCGCGTGTCCTTCGACGTGGAAGACGGACCGGCCGTGCCTCGTGAAAAGAAGCCCGCCGCCCAGGTGGTCTCGCCCCATCAACGCCTGATGGAAATCGCGAAACACCCTGTGATTCGTCGTGCCGGTGAGCTTTTCGGCGCCACGCCCACCGAAGTGATCGATCCACCGGAGCGATCGTAGCGTAAACCACAGTTAGAATGAGGGAGCGACGTCGTGTTCAAAGGTATTGGCGGACTGGGTTCGCTGCTCAAGCAGGCGAGCCAGATCTCAAGCAAGATGGAAGGACTCAACGAGGAACTTCGCGCCCACCGTGCCACCGGCTCTGCCGGCGGAGGAATGGTGGAGGTCGAGGTGAACGGCCTCGTGGAGGTGCTCAATTGCCGCATCGACCCGACCCTCGTGGCCCAGGGAGACGCGGAGATGCTCGAGGAGCTTGTTGTGGCCTCGGTGAATCAAGCCGTTGCCAAGGCCAAGCAGATCCACGCCGAATCGCTCAAGTCGATGACCGGAGGACTTCCTTTGCCCGGTCTGGACGACGCGATGAGCAAGTTCTTTGGCGGCCCCACCGAGACTCCCGAACCCGCCGGCGAAACGGACGTTGACGGCACGACCGATGACAACCCGACCTCTCCGCAGTAGAATCCCTCCTCCACGCTAGGGCACCCCTGCCTGCAGGAAGCTGGCTGAATAGGCAACACGAAAGGGCGATGGAAAAGTGCCCGAACTGACAGAATCAGTCGTCAATCTGATCAACGAATTCGCCAAGTTGCCGGGAATCGGCAAAAAATCGGCAGAACGCCTCGCATATCACGTTTTGCGACAGCACGAAAACGAGGCCCTGGCCCTCGCCGATGCGATCCGCGACGTGAAACTAAAGGTGAAATACTGCAAACAGTGTTTCAACTTGGCAGAAGAGGAACTTTGCACAATCTGCCGTAACCCCGCCCGAGACTCCAGTCTCCTCTGCGTGGTGGAGCAACCCCGAGACCTGATTGCCCTCGAGCAGACAGGGGTCTTCCGAGGCCTTTACCACGTTCTGCTGGGGAGGATTGCACCGCTTGAGGGGATTGGTCCGGAACAATTAACCATCGAAGCCCTGGTCCGCCGGGTCCGCTCAGGCAGTTTCCGCGAGATCGTCATGGCGACCAATCCGACCGTTGAGGGAGACGGAACCTCACTGTACATCTCCAACCAATTGGCGGATATTGGGGTGAGAGTCACCCGGCTCGCTCGGGGGATTACTTCCGGAAGTGTGCTAGAATTTGCTAATAAGGAGATACTGACGGATGCCTTGTCGGGCCGGCAGGACCTCTGAACAGCAGCGATCGATTCAAGTGATCCCGGAGACCGGGACGATGAACTCGCCTGACTAATGATCCAATGCGACTGGACGTCGGCCCCCAACCGCCACCATCCCACTCGCTCCGTCCGGCAACCACCAACCCACACTCATTGCTGAGGTTTAGCAGACAACGATGCGACTCTCCTTTGGCCAAGAAATGCGGCTTGCCCAGAAGCAGGTGCTGGCGCCGCGGATGATCCAATCGATGGAGATTCTGCAGTTGCCGATCCTCGCTCTGCAGGAACGCATCGACCAGGAGTTGCAGGAGAATCCCGTCCTGGAAATGCAGGAGACGGATCCGGATCTTCCGACGGAAACGGAAGACAACGGGTCCGATGATTCCAGTATCGACGACGAACGGGAACTGGTGATCGACGAGGCGAACGGCGAGGACGATTTCGAGCGGCTTCTGAACATGGACGCGGAGTGGCCCGACCACTTCGAGGAGAACTCCCGCCCTTCCAGCAATCGGATTTCCGAAGAGGCGGACCGGAAACACGACGCCATGGCAAACATGGCGGCTCGCCCACAATCCCTGCAGGATTACCTGCACGATCAATTGAGTTGGTTCGACCTCTCGCCCGAGTTGCGGGCGATGGCAGATCGCATTATCTACAACCTCGATTCCAACGGCTATCTCCAGACCAGCCTCCCGGATCTCCTGGGAGTCGACGCAACGCCGGAACAACTGGAGCGGATCGAGGCGGCCCTTCAAATGGTGCAAGGGCTCGATCCTCCCGGCGTGGCGGCCCACGACCTTCGCGAATGCCTGCTCCTGCAATTGAAGCCGGGAATGCCCTACTTCGAGCAACTGCGAGCCCTGATCACCAATCACCTGGAAGATATCGAACAGAATCGAATCCCGATCATTGCCAAGAAAACGGGATACTCGATCGACGTTATCCAGGAAACAATTCGCGAACTCAAGAAACTCAACCCAAAGCCGGGCGCCGAATACAACGAAGCCTATGTTCCCTCGGTCATTCCCGACGTGTTCGTGGAGCCTCGCGACGGCGGCGGTTACGACGTTCGACTGGAAGACGGACGCACACCCAGGCTGTTTGTCCGCCACGATTTCCGCAAGATGCTCCAGTCCGACGATAGTGCCGAAACTCGCGAGTACATCAAGCGAAAGATGAATTCCGCCCAATGGCTGATCGAGTCCATCGAGCAGCGCCGAAGCACGCTCACCAAAGTGTCACAGGCGATCGTGGACCATCAAACCGAGTTTCTCGACAAGGGCCCCGAGGCGATCGAGCCCCTCAAGATGCAGCAGATTGCCGACAAGGTGGGGGTCCATGTCACGACCGTGAGCCGCGCCGTCGACGACAAGTGGATCCAGACCCCGCGTGGCATCTTCCCCCTGAAACGGTTCTTCTGCGGCGGCACGGTCAGCGCCGACGGCGAAGAGGTCGCCTGGGACACGGTTCGCCTGAAGCTTCAGGAGATCGTGGACAGCGAGGACAAGAGCCATCCCCTCAGCGACGACCAGCTCGTGACCGAACTCGGCAAGCACGGCATCACCGTGGCACGGCGAACGGTCACGAAATATCGCAAGGCGATGAGCATCCCCAGTTCCCGCCAACGCCGGGACTGGACGTCCAAGCCCAAGAAGAACTAACCCGGACGATTCATGGGTGGCACGCTGAGAGCCCAAGCGATGGGCGTGGGCGGTCGTCGTCACACCCATCGCTCGTGCCCTGAGCGTGCCCTCCATGAATCGTGCGGGCAGGAACGTGCGGGCAGGAAATTGTCCCCCGCTCAGACCGACTTGAGTCCCCGTGCGGCCCTCTCCTTGCGCCGTGCGTCGTCCAGCGACTGGAAGACAACTTCCGGCTCATCCAGGCCCGACAAATGCAACTCCGGAGTGGATTGGTCGGTGGATTGAATGGTCACCGTGCCGACGCCCCCATTGATCACCCGGTCCCAGAGCGTGCGTTCGAGCTTGAGGTCGTCGATGTCGATCACCTCGACCACGTCGCGGACCCGCTTGAAGATGCCCTCTTCGTGGTAGAACTGGTGGGCCGTCAACTGGTATTTGATGGTTCCAACACGGTAAATCCGGACGCAGGCAAACCAGACCCACAACCCCGCGATGATGATCAACGCCGGATAAAGGCTGAGGCCGGGGCTCCATTCGTGGCCGATCTGAAGCCACAACCCGAATGCCAGGAGCAGGAGGGAAACAACACAGGTTGCCAGGAACCGAGCATTGAGGGCCTTGGGCGAGTAACCTCCCTGGGTCCACGCGGTTCCGGGATCGTTACCGCTGGTCTTCTCTCCGCCGGATTTCGCCACATTGCGAAGGCGATCGCTGATCGTCCCCTGATCCTGCGTTTCCGATTCCGCGGGTCCGTCCGCCTCCATCGAAGCAGCCGCCTGCGTCTCGTCCGTCACGGGCTCTTCCGCCGGGTTTTCCGCCATATCCTGCTCTTCCATCGGTTCGAGCTTGGCGCCGCATTTCGGGCAATAGACCGAGCTGGCGTCGACTTCAGCTTGACACGCTGCACACTTCATCGTCGTCGATCCTTTCCGCGTGGTTTGGTATCTACCGGTTGGTGGGGCCTATTATAAGCAATTCCGCCCGCAAAACTACCTATGCACTTCGCCGGCAACCGCCAGAAATTGTCGTTTCCACCCCCCATATCGAAAAATCGGGCCCCGTTTTTGCACGTCGCCATACCGCAACCCCTCTCGACTGGCCAGATGGGCCGCGAAACGGACCAGCAAGCCCCCCGACCCCGGGCGACTTTTCCGGCGTTTCGACCACCGTGCACCCCCTTCCTGAACGGGCCGCACGGTGTATAGTAAGAAAGTGGTATTCGGAGGCCATCCGACATGAAATGTCCATTCTGTGGCGTTGACAACGACAAAGTGATCGATTCGCGAGCGAGCGAGGACGGGGCCGCCACGCGACGGCGACGCCAGTGCAACGCCTGTAAGAAACGCTACACGACCTACGAACGCGTCGAACGTACGACGGTTCGTGTGGTCAAGAAGGACGGAACCCGGGTTTCCTTCGATCGCCTGCGTCTCAAGCAGGGACTCGAAAAGGCCTGCTGGAAGCGCCCGGTCGGCGACGCCGACATCGAATCAGTCATCACGGAAGTCGAGAACTACATCGAAGCCAACTGCGACGTCGAAATCGAAAGCCGCTTCCTGGGCGAAATCGTGATGGACCAACTGCGGGAACTCGACCAGGTCGCCTACGTCCGATTCGCCAGCGTCTACCGGGAATTCAAAGACGCGAGAGACTTCGTCGACGAACTCAGGCCCATGCTGGCCGAACCGAAGCCCACGCCCCATTAGAGCGGGACTACTGGTGCCGTTCGATGACAAACTGCGCGATGCCCACGAGCGAGTCCCTGCTCGGTGCCTGCGGCCATCTCGCCAGTTCGACCGACGCCTCTTCCACGAATTGAGCGGCCTTGGATTTCGCGTATTCGATCGCGTCAGAATCTTTCAGCCAGGGCCAGAGCGCCTCGCGGTGGTGGTCCGCCGTGTTGCTGAGAATCTCGATCATCTCGTCCCGCTGCTGCCGACCGCTCTGACGGAGCAGGCGGATCAGCGGCAGAGTCGGCTTCTGCTTCACCAGGTCCGTTCCCAGTGACTTGCCCGTCGTCTTCTCGTCACCGAGAACATCGAGCACGTCGTCGATGATCTGGAACGCAACTCCCAGCTTTCCGCCGAAGCGAGAAAGGCACTGCGTCTCTTCCTCGGAAGCCCCCGCATAATGGGCCCCGATCTCGCAGCAACAGGCGCAAAGGGCCGCCGTCTTGCCGTCGATGATCTCCATGTACTCCGCTTCCGACAACTCGTAGTCGCCACGAGCGCCCACCTGCCGCAATTCCCCTTCACACACTTTGCGGCTCGCCTCGATCAGGCTCCGCGCCGCGAAGGGATTTTCGACGGAAGCGGCCAGGCACAGGGCCTTCGCAAACAGGTAGTCGCCCAGAAGAATACTCGTCTCGTTGTCCCAGCGGGCGTTCACCGTGTCCAGATGCCGACGAATCGCCGCCTCGTCCAGCACGTCATCGTGAATAAGCGTCGCCGTATGGACCATTTCGACGGCCGCCGCCAGCTTGAAATGCTCTTCCGTGATCCCGCCGCAAAGCTTGCCCGAAAGCAAAACCAGGGCCGGGCGCAACCGCTTCCCCCCCAAACGGAACCCGTGTTGGGCCAACTTGTCGACAAACGGGTATTTGCTCGTCAATTCCTTCCGGAGCAGTTCGTCAACCTGACCCAACTCCTCGCGGACAATCGCATACAGGGACTGCAGCTCCTGGGGAGCAGGATCACGTCTCTCTATCGTCTGGCTCATCAAATCCTTTCCTATTGCGGCTCAACGCGACACCCTCCGCCGCCTGAACGGAGTTGCGCAATCCGCGAGGAAAAAGGGAATAGCTGCATTTAGCCGCAAGCGGCCTGCTGAGGACCCCCTTGGGGGAGTCATGGGAGGGAGCGTCTGACGTCAACCACTCGCTAATAGTTCTAGTGTACCGCCAGAGGAGGCCTTTGGGCAATCGCTTCCAACCAAGGAACGAAACAACCTCCCCTCGCAAGAAGGACCCAGGACCCCTGAACGGTAAATCCGAATCTCGAAATCCGAAATACGAAACAAATTCAAATCCGCCAAATTCCAATGACCAAAACAGGGAGCAGCCATACTGTCTGAAACAGCAGTGCAGTTCGCCAGTTCGACCTTTTGGTATTTGAATTTCGTGCTTGGTTCGAATTTCGGATTTCGAGATTCGGATTTTTCCCCCCTTTCGTCACAGATTCTCCCCTCGGTCTCAGGGTTCCCTCATCGCCCGCCGGACAATCTCGCTGTCGAAGTAGTTGATCGCCATTCCGGCGTCAACCACGACCTGCTGGGCGTTGATCCCACTGGAACGGGGACTCAGCAGAAAGGCCGCCACATTGGCTGCTTCCTGCGTCTGAACGGCCTTCTTGCGAGGGATGATCTCCTCCGCAAACAGGTAGGAGTCCACGTAACCGGGTATCCCCGCCGATGCCGACGTCTTCAGCAGCCCGGGACACACGGCATTGAAACGGACACGGGAGAACTGGCTAAAGGACTTGGCCAGAAAGGCGATCGACGAATCGAGGGCCGCCTTCACGGGGGCCATGAACCCGTAATTCTCGCTCGCCATCCGGGTCGTTGAAATCGAAATGGTCACCACCGAAGCGTCCGGATCGAGCAACTCCTTCAATTCGTTGCACACCGCAATCAGCGAGTAGCAGGAAATATCAACCGCCTGCAGGAAGGCCTTGCGAGGGGTCTCGTGGAAGGGCTTCATCCCCTCGGAATAGTCGGCGAAGGCGATCGAATGGACAAGCCCGTGGAAGCAATCGTATTTGGCGGCCAGTTCCTCCCGAAGGCGAGCAATCTGCTCGGGCTGCTCCACGTCGCACAGGTAAACGTCCGCCTCGCCCAGAAGCCGTGCCTGGGCCTCGCGAACCGCTTCGTTCTGGACGATATAGACGCACTCGACGCCCGCCTCGGCCAGGGTCTTGGCAATGTGCCAGGCAACGCTCTTGCGATTGGCCACGCCAAGAATTAGAACCCGCTTGCCTTCAAGTTGGAGGAAGTCCATCGATCATCCCGCGTTGAGATTTGCCGTTTGACTCGGAGTGAAAACGAGTGACGTCGGGGGGGAAGGCTAAAGGCCCCAAAAAACAAGGGCTTTCGACGCACCGAAGTCAGCTTTCTGCCTCAATCGACCTCGCATCAGAAACCTACAGCCTACAGTCTTCAGCCCTGGTTCAGGTCGAGGCGGCCGTGCACGCGAACTCAAAGCGAACGGCCACCTTTCCCTCCACCGTCACCTTGGCTTTGAGGAAGAACGCATCGGCCAGCCGCTCCTGCAGTTCGACCTCCATGCGGAAGGTCTCCTTGGGCTTCACCATCCGTTTGAAACGCACATCGTTCATTCGGGTAGCCACCGGGACTTTGCCCTCCACGCCTTCCAGGTGCCTGGAAAGCAGGATCGCCCCGCACTGCATCGTCGCCTCGCACAGCAACACCCCGGGAACCAGGGGGAACCCGGGATAGTGCCCGGCGAAGAACTCCTCGTCGCCCGAGAAGGTCTTCGTGCACACAATGCGGTTCTCTTCCCACTCCACAATCTCGTCCACGAGCAGGAACGGATCGCGATGGGGAATAGCGTCAAGAATCTGCTGGCGTGTCATGAATACTCAGTCGTCTGCGAATTGCTGTTCAACAGAAAGGCGTCCACGTCGTTGGCCACGATGACGCCGTAGTTCACGGCGCCGAGCCAGCCCGACATGATAATCCCCACACTTCCCGAATGGTAGAGACCGCCAATCTGCTGGGGCAGGGCGCGACTCACCCCCAGGCCTTCGAACTTCGTGCCGAAACTGGAACCGGCCCAGTGCTTTGTGTAGCGTTGGAACGTGACGGGCGTCGCGCAGTCGATCGTGTCGATCTTCTCCCGAACACTCGGCACGTACTTCTCGAGAGCGTCGAGCGTGGTCTCGATCAGGTCGAGCTTGCTCTCCTCGTAGTCCTCTTCCGACAGGTTCGCCCAGTCGTCGTAATGGGCGTTCGTGCTGGAAACGACCAGGCACCGGTCCCGCCCCGGACGTGTCTTCGGATAATAGAACGAATAGGTACGACTTGTAATGTCGCGGCTCAGCAGCATGTCGGTCTGGAAGGCCGGCGCCGTCGAACTGAACAGCAGATCGCCGCACTCGTCCTCGTCGAGAATGATCCCCGGCTTCAACGCCATGTAGACCTGGGTGCTCGAGTTGTTGAGCCGCACGGCCCGAGCCTCGTCAACAAACTCCGGAGAAAACTGATCTTCCCCCACCAGGTCGAAAATCGTCGCCTTGAGGTTGCCGTTGGACACGACCGCCCGGCACTTGATGTGCCGCCCGTTGACCGTGACCCCCGTAACTTTCCCGTTCTCCGTGTGGATCTGTTGGGCGTCGCAACGGATCCGCACGTCGACCCCGTTGGCCCGCATCTGCTCGTCCATCATGCCGATGAGCTTGTCGGTGCCGCCTTCAAAGGTGTAGACGCCCTTCGACATGAAGTTCGAGAAGACGATGCCGTAGGTCAAGGCGGGATCTTCCAGTGTGGACCCGTTGGCGTAGGTGATCGGCTCCATGAGCAGCCGAACCACGTCGCCACGTCCCGGGAAGAACTTCTCGAACAGTTCTCCCGCAGTCATGGCCGTGTCGTCCAGGTGGCTCATCGAGCGGGCCTTGTCAAAAAAACCCTCCACCGCCTCCGGGGCGATGCCGAAACGCTCGGTCAACTGGCGGGTGAAGTCCTTGCGGTCGAAGGTGGTCGACAGCGAGAACATGGGGTTGTCGAAGCGGATGTTCTTGAGTTGAACGATCGAGTCGGCGATTTCCTGGTTCCAGTAGCGCCGGCAGCTCTTGATCATGCCCACGGGGAAGCCATGAAGGGAAACGTCGAAAATGTGCCCGCCGGGGCGGCGAAACCAGGTGGCCAGCCCGCCGAGCTTGTAGTGCTGCTCCAGAAGCAGCACCCGATGGCCCGCCCGGGCCAGGGTGTTGGCGGCCGTAAGCCCGGCCAGACCGGCCCCGATCACGACGACGTCGTACTCGTCGCTTGCTCCTTGGAGAAAATCTTTGGACATTTGGAGATTCGGTGTGTTTTCTGAACGGTAGTTGTGGGTTGAAGTGGCTTCGCGGATTGGCGATTCGGCCCCCTCCCTAACCCTCCCCCTCGCTTCGCTGGGGAGGGAAACTTGTGCTTCTCCTCCTCCCGTGGCAGGGGAGGGAGTTCTTGTGGCACTCCGTCTCGCAGAGGAGGGGAGGGCGGTCTCACTCGCGGAGGCAGTAGGCGTTGGCCACGGTGATTCCGCTGATGATCGAGCCGATGATCCCGACCATCCCCTGGTCGGTTCCGCAGACGTAGAGGTTGTCGAGGTGGGTGCGCCCGTCATAGCGTTTGTCTGGAGCCCCATAGACGGCGCCGTTGTCGTGGCCCGTGAACCGACGGATCGTGGTCGGCGTGAACATGTCGGTATCGACAACGTGCCCGCGGAAATCGGGCATGAACTGGACCGCCGAGTTGACCGAGCGGTCGTACCAGCGGAGCTTCTCCAAGCGGTACGCCTCCTCATCCAGTTCGGCCCAGCGATCGTAGTTCGCCAGGGACGTGATCCGCACGAGCCCGTCGCCCAGCGGTTCTTCGTAGGCGAAGTTGTTGGGCGAGCAGATCACGCCGCTCCGCAGGTCAACGAGGCCTTCCGGCTTCTCGTAGTGGAATTCTTCCGAGTCGTTGAAGAACACGATCGTCCGATCGTGGCCCAGGTTCCGCGGCAGCGTGTCGAGCACGGAAATCGTTTCGATGAAGGAGAGCTGGCCGCTCGGCACCGTGTCCGGAGCGGGAGCCTCGCAGAGCCGCATCGTTTCGCGCCAACCGGCCGACGAAAGTACGCGTTTTCCTTCCAGCTCGGAACCGTCGTCCAGCACAACCCGGTCCACGTGGCCCTTGCGAGCAACGATCCGGTCCACGCCCGCACGGAGCCGCAATTCGCCGCCGAGCGCTTTGAACTTGCGGACCAGGTTCTTGAGAATCAGCCGCACGCCCTTGAAAGGCCGGGAAAAGCCTTCGAGGAAAATCGAGCGAAACATGATCGAGAACTGCCCCCACTCCATGTCGCGTTCCCGGGCGCCGCCGTAGTAGAGCAGGGGGCAGAAAATCATCTCCACCAGCAGCGGATCGTCGATAAACCGGGAAACCACCTCGCGAGCCGAGGTCTCGTTGCCCACCTGGCCCAGATCGTCGTAGTCGACCAGTTCCTCAACGAGACGACGCAGGTTGTCGACCTGGCGTGGGAATTTGGCGGCCACCTCGCTCTCGAACAACTCGAACTCGTTGGTGAAATCGAGCCGCACGCCGGGGAAGGCGATCGAGGAGCCCACCTGGGGAGTGAGGCTCAGATCGTCCCACTTGATCCGCAATTGGCGCAACAGGCGGGTCATGGGCCCCCGCTTCGAAGCCCGGCTGGAAAGATAGTTGGTAACGGCGTGGAGCCCCACGTCGTAATTCCGCCCGTTGATCCGATAGAAGGAATTGAGTCCGCCGATCGTGGTGTGCCGTTCGAGGATGCACACCTTCTGATCGAAATGGGCCAGCCGGATCCCGGCCGCCAACCCCGACATGCCGGCGCCGATGATAATCGCGTCGTACATGGCCGCGCCGTGCTCCCAATATGCGGACAGTTCTGTTAGGACCTCTTACTTCTCGATGTCCTTCATGAGCGGTTCGAGATACGTCACCGTGCTGGCCATGCTGGCGAGCTGCGGATAATCCTCCTCCGGAATCTGGACCCGGTAACGCTTCCGCAATTCCATCACGATGTCGAGGAAGTCCATGCTGTCCAGTTCCAACTGATCGCGAAAGGCCACGTCTTCTTTCAGGTTCGAGCAGTCTTCGTCGGGAGCAATATCCGCAAGAATCTCAACGACCGCCTCTTTGATCTCGGCACCAGTCATTCAACGTCTCCGTCGGAGGAAGTTGTTAGGGTTCGGGGTTCAGGGTTCAGGATTGCGAAATCGCGTCTTCCATCAACTCCTGAACCCTGAACCCCGAACCCTATCAACTCTCTCGTTTTATTTCCTGAATTAGCAGTTGGTTAGATTTTCCGTACGATCACCACCGAGTTGATTCCGAGCATCCCGAAGGAACTGTTTAGAATGGTCTCAACCTTGCAGCCGCCCCGGGGCTCGTTGAGCACGAGTCCATCGAGGGCACAATCCGGGTCCAGTTCATCCACATTGATCGTCGGGTGGATGACCCCGTCATCGAAGGCCGGGAGGTTTCCGGCCAACTCCAACGCCCCGGCCGCCCCCATGGCGTGGCCGATGAAGCTCTTCGTATTATTGACCACCACGTTCTTCGCACCGCCAAAGGCCAGACGAATCGCTTCGCATTCCTGCACATCGCCCGACATGGTCCCCGTGGCATGGGAGCTTACCAGGTCCACCTGATCAGGCGTGATCCCGGCCCGCTTCATGGCCAGCTGCATGCACTCGGCCTGACGTTGCGGATGGGGCAAGACGAAGTCGTGGGCGTCGCTGTTCATGGCGTAGCCGATGATCTCGGCATAAACCTTCGCGCCGCGGGCCTTGGCGTCGCTGAGACGTTCGAGGGTGTACAGACAGCCCCCTTCGGCCACCACAATGCCGTTGCGGCTGGCGTCGAAGGGACGACTCGCCTTCATGGGATCCTCGTGGCGAGCCAGGGCCCCCTGGCTGTTGAAGCCGGCGAAAATCCCGAACGTGTGGATGCTTTCCGACACACCGCCCGAAATAGCCAAGTCGCACTCGCCCAATCGCAGCATCTGCACGCCCTGGATCAGCCCGGCATTCCCGGCGGCACAAGCAGCGCCCAGCGTGTAATGAGGCCCCGTGATCCCCATGTTGAGCGTGATCTCGCCGGCCGGATTGTTGGCCACGGTTCGCGGGTTGTGGTGGTGCGTCCAGAACTGGGTGTCGTAGTCGTACCCTTTGATCTGGTAGATCTCGTTCTCCGTCTCCACGTTCCCGTGCTCGGTCACTCCCACGTAAACGCCGACCCGAGAAGTGTCCGTGTTGTCCCAGTCGATCCCCGCGTCAACAACGGCCTCGCGGGCACAATAGATGCCGACACTGCCGGCCCGCGTCCCGCGGCGAAGCTCTTTTCGCTTCTGATAACGCAGTTCGTCGTAATGGCAGACGCCGGCGACTGTTTTGCCAAAATAGCGGATCTCGTAATCGCTAACGCCGCTCTTGCCGGAAAGCAATGCGTCGCGGAATTCGGGCAGATTGTTCCCGTTCGGGGCCGTCAGCCCGATCCCGGTCATCACAATCCGTTGTTCATCAGGCAATGGAGCAATCATCACAACGAGCGGTCTTCCCTGGAAATTGACCCCCACGGGTCCGTCAGAGACTCTTCAGCCCAGTCTCGGCGAATCCTAGGCGTAGTCATCGCAGAAGGTTAGGAACCCTTCAAGGTAGCTACTCCGCTGCAGATTGACAACCAGTGCCGCCCCATCACGCCACCCATGCGAGGTACTCCACTGGGCGGAAAAATGCCAAGGGCCAGTGATTCAGGGAATCCTCAGAAATCCAATTCCCACTCGCTCCGCCACTGGATTTCAATGCCCTCCCCCGTGAACCCCATCGGAAGCCACACATACCGTCCATCGACGGCATTTCGCGGATTCCAGATATCGAACATGGCAATGTAGGCATCCTGGCCGGGAACCTGAAGAATGAACGTGCTCTGCCCTCCAAACGTCTTCTCGGCCCCCAAGCCGTTCTTGGCGTTCATTCCGACACAGGGATTGCCCAGTTCCTTCCACGGGCCGAAGATCGAGTCCGCCACCGCCGATCGGGCCGCATTCGGGGCCCAGCCTGTGCATCCTGATGCCAGGAAGTAGTACTTCCCATTCCGCTTGCAAATGGCCGGCGCCTCCATCCAGCGATTCTCGAAAGCGCGCACGTATTTGCCCGAGTGCCGCAGATAGTCCTCCGTCAGCAGGGCGATGTGCGTCGTCGAATTGTGTTCCGAGGAGTAGATGTGGTACGCCTTGCCATCGTCGTCCACGAACAGGGTCATGTCGCGCGACATCTGGCCCGTGTCGAAATGCGAACCCAGGATGTTGAACTGCCCGTGCTTCTCCGTGGGACCGCCACTGAAATCATCCTTCTCCGCCTTGCTCCGGGCGATCGACGCCGGATCCCTCTGCTCGGGCCGAACATTGATCGGCCAGTGACCCGCATTCGGCCGCAGGCTGTGCAGAAACGCATAGGGACCGGTCGGCTTCTCAGCCACGGCAACCCCGCACCTCGCGGCGTTGTAGCCCTGGCCCTTCAATTCCAGGTGAAACCACATGACGAACTTCTGCGTCGCCTCGTTGTAGATCACCTTCGGCCGTTCGAGAATGCATTCCTTCGTAATCTCGCTGTTCGGATCCTCCGACACGGCCAGCGCAATCCCCTCGTCCTTCCAGTTGTACAGATCCGTGGACGAATAGCAGTGGACTCCCACATGGGCCTTGTTGCCCGCCTCTCCGGCAATCTTGTGCTCGCCGAACCAGTAATAGACGCCATCATGCACCAGGATCCCGCCGCCATGCGCATTGATCGCCACTCCCTTGTCGTCGGGCCACACCTCGCCCGGCCGAAACGACGTCCGCTCGGTGCCGAGGCATGGGCAGATACTGGCGATACAGACCAGCAGGACGGCGATGAGCAGAATGGTACGATTCATGGTGTTTTCCAGAAGGTCCTTTTGGTAATGCCCCGTCGGAACTGGTCCACTAAGGTGAAGGGCTGGCCAAGAACAAAGGTAGGCACGCGGCGTAAGCCTTGCCCGTTCCCAACGGCATCAACGCAGCCACAACAGGGCCGTTTACGGTCCTTTCCCGCCGAAAGCGGTATTAGGCCCGTGCTTTAGCACGGGTCCGCGCCCCAATACCCGCCCCCTTCTCCGTGCCGCCGCCTCCGGCGGCGGCACGGAGAAGGACACAAGGTCGACCTTCGTGCCCCGCCGTAAACGACGGACCTGGTGACAGGCAACGACCATAAATGGCCGTCTGACAACGGATTTCCTGAAGCCCGCACAGCGTGACAACACAACACATCACAATGGAAGTGGTTGCACCATGATGAGGCTCTTCAACAACCCCACAACAGCCAACCGCTTACGATTTTAACTCCGCCCCCAGACGCCGCATCCCCTCTTCCGTCGACACGCTTGGATTGTAACCGAAATCCTGCCGCGCCCGGGTGATGTCGAAATAATGGTGTGTCGAGAGTTGGGCAGCCAGGAACCGCGTCATCGGCGGCTCGCCCTTCAGCCCAAGCACACGGTAGATGGCTTCCAGAACCGCCCCCACTTTGTAGGCCGCGGAGGCCGAAATCGACTTCTTGACCGGCGGGATGTCGGCCAGGGCCAGGATCTCGTTGATCCACTGCCAGCAATTGACCGGCTCGCCCTGGCTGAGGAAATAGGCTCGACCGGCCACAGGCGAGCCATCGCGGAGGACGTCGCCAGCCTGCAGGTGCGCCTCGGCCGCGTTCTCCACGTAGATCATGTCGACCAGGTTCTTCCCCTCGCCCACCCGGCGAAGCCGCCCGGATCGAGCCCGAGCCAGAAGCCGGGGAATCAAGTGCCGGTCCCGCGGGCCCCAGATCAGGTGAGGTCGAAGGGCGCACGTAAGGACACCGTCGCTCCCATTGGCCGCGAGCACTTCCCCTTCGGCAATCGACTTGCTGTGCGGATAATGGGCCAGGAACCGCTCAGGATAGGGCGCCGATTCGTCCACCCCTTCCTGGTCAGCGCCGTCGAAGGTCACGCTCGGGCTGCTCGTGTAAACAAGCCGCCCGACGCCATGAGTGCGGCATCCTTCCAGGATATGGCGAGTACCGAGGACGTTGATGTCGTAGAACTCCTGCCACCGCCCGCCGATCCCCGCGATCGCTGCCACGTGGAACACAACGTCCACGCCCTGACAGGCCGCCACGGTCTCTTCGCGATTGCAGATATCGCCGCGAATCGTCTCCACGCCGAGTTGATCAAGTTCCGCATATTTCCCACGGCAGAACGTGCGAACCTGGTCACCCCGGGCGACCAGTTGCTCGACAATATACAGCCCCAGAAATCCGCCCGCGCCGGTGACAAGTGCTTTCATCAATTCCTCATCAGTGCTTTTCCGTCACACCAGGGATCGGAATCGGCCCGCCGTGATCCTCGTCAACATTATCGGACGTTGCGGCCCCCTCTTCCGGTGGTTGTTCGCTGGTCTTCTCCAGGGCCTCTTCCGTCACCTGAATCACGGATAGCGGGATCTTGACGTTGAAATATCCCTGTTCACCATACACACTTTTCGGAACGCGAAGCACAAGCTCCTCATCGCTCCCCGAAGGCAATTCGGGAGCCTCTCCCTTGGGCCAGGAGAAGATGAGCACATCGGTCGTCGGCTCGTCAGCCGTCACGAAGGTCGTTTCGCGGCATTGACCGTCGGCATAACTGCCACTGAACCGCGACGGCCCGCAGGCCTCGTATTTCCGCCCGGCGTCATCCGTCAGGGTGATGTCACGGATCGCACCAGCCCAGCCGCGAAAGCGAACGGAAGCGTCGGGGCTCTTGGTCTTCAATTCGAGTGTCACGACCAAATAGGGGTGCTTCGGACGGACCCTGCCCCCTGCAGGGCTCGTCATCAACGGCAGATCGAGCTTCGCTTCAATCGGCGTCACCTCCACTTCGCCCGATGGGGCAGCAAAGGTCACTGTCTCCTCCTCGGCCTTGGCTGGGACGGCTAACACGTCCGCTTTCGGAGCAGCCGGCGAAGCCGGGACAGCCGAGCGGGCCGGCTGCGAGGACGGAGCAAAGGCGTCTTCGAGCGAACTGTCGCCCTTATCCAGATCCACGTCGGTGGCAACCGGTTTCTTCACCGGCGTCGACTCGGGCGTCTTTCGCAAGAGGCTGCGAAGCGTCGGGATACATGCGAAGAAAACGATCCCCGCCACAATGCCCACGGCCAACCATTTGACCAACCGGGCATTCTTCTGCTTCTTCGTGAGCGGCTCTTTCGGCTTCTTGACCCGCTTCTTTTTCTTGTGCAATCGCTCGCCGGCAGCAACATGCTCCGTTTGGATCGCAAATCCACCCGGTGCCGCCTCCTCCTGGACGGGCGGGCCGGGTGCCGGAGAGGGTTCGCCAACCGGCGGCGCCGACGAAGGATGAGCCCCCGACATTCCCGCCGGCATCACAACCGGAGGCTGAGGAATCGGCGGCCCTTCCGACGCCTGGGCAGGCTGCACGGCCTCGGAGGCCTTCGGTTCCTCCTCGACCGAGGCGGGCGCAAAAAGCCCCTTCACACGGGAGGCAGGCACCCACGGCCCCTCTTTTGCATTGGCCACCGGATCACTGGGCGCGAGCCGTCCGCCCGTGGCCAGTGCTCTCAACTGGTCGGCCGACATAGGACCGACGACCTGCTCGCCGATTTTGTAGTACCAGTCCGACATGAGGGAGTTGTCAGGGTTCAGGGTTCAGGATGTTGGAGTCCAGGCTTCAGCCTGCAAACAACTCCCTCCCCAGCGAGCTTGCGAGCGAGGGCAGGGGAGGGGCTGCGCAAAATTGCGATGTTCGGCTTCAAGGGGGCGATTGTCATGGCTGGACGATACCCCGCACAGTCACACTCCAAGGCTTGCCATCTCCAGTCTACCCCGCGGCGGAAAGACGGGCCAGCAATCGTATGCCCCCCTGCCCTGCCCCGAGCTATCGCAATTGTTCCGCGGCCCAAACCGCAAGCTTCTCGCGGAAGATTTTCGCATTGTGGCGAATATCAACGGGAAAAGAAGGATGAATGAGGAAAGTGTCGATATCGGCGGTAAGCGGATTGGCCGCAGCCAACTCGCGAACCTCGTCAAGAAGCTGCTGGCGGGCCGTCGCATCGCCGGGAAAACGGTCCGCAAGAGGCTCGACGATCAAGACGGGCCGTTGGCTCCCCGGCTCGCCAACGCCGACCAGGGCGCTTCGATAGACGGCCGGGTGACAATTCGTGATCCCTTCGCAAGGCACCGTGTACTTGGGACCGGCCGCCGTCTCGACACGATGAGCCTTCCGCCCGCAGAACCAAAACCGCCCTTGGTCGTCCAGGTAGCCCACATCGCCCATGCGGTGCCAGACGCGGTCGCCATCGATGATCTTGCCGGCGGCATTCCACTCGGTTCGCGTCGCGTAACGCCGGGTCACGACCGGCCCGGTGACGATGATCTCGCCAATTTCGCCGGTCGGCAACTCCTCGGCGTCAGCCAGCGTCGAGATCGGCCCGTCGACCACGCGGATTATCTTCCACTCGATCCCGGAGAACTTGCGTCCCACGCACACCCCCGCTCCCAGGTCGGTCTTGGCCGTCGTTTCGGCCAGTATCTCCGAGGCGGCGATCGAGGCCACGGGCAACGATTCCGTGGCGCCGTAGGGCGTATGAACGTCGCCCTCCGGGTGGATGCACGCCTTCACCCGTCGCAGGACATGGGCAGGCACGGGCGCCCCGGCCGAAAGAACTCGCCGCAGCGTCGGCAGCGTGGCGCCGGTCTCTTCGCAGTAGCGTCCCACACGATTCCAGATCGCGGGCGAACCGAACGACTGGGTCGCCTTCCAGTCGGCCACCGCCTCGATGATCTTCTTGGGATCCACCTGGGCCGGACGCGTGGGGTCCATATCGGGAATCACGGCCGTCACTCCCATGGCGCAATTGAAGAGTCCAAACAGCGGGAAGCCGGGCACATCGACCTCACCGGGCTGAATATCGTAGAAGTCGCGGATCTGTTCCACCTGGGCGTCGAAGTTCCCATGGCTGTACTCGACGCCCTTGGGCGGCCCGGTGCTGCCCGTGGTGAAGATGATGGCCGCCGGATCTTCGGCCTTCGTGGTCGCCAGTTCCGGTCCCTGGTGGGGAGTCTTTCGCAGTTGGTCAAGCGTCGGGCCGCCCCAAAACCACCGCCGCCCAACCGTCAGGTTCTTCTTCGCCCGCGGAAATCGATGGCGAAGCACGGCCCGCACGGCCTGGACCATCGAAATGGCCACGAAGCCTTCCGGTACGGCCGCTTCCAGACAGCGAATCAGGTTCTTCCGCCCCATGCCCGGGTCGATGAGGATGATCGTCGCCCCCACCTTGTAGAGGGCGAACACGAGAGAAACAAAATCGACACCAGGACGAACGAGCAGCGCGAGACGCGTGCCGGACACAACTCCCATGTGACGCAGCCCACACGCAATGCGATCGCTGTCAACACTCAACTCGCGAAACGACATCTGCCGATAACGCCGGCGTCCCTGGGCGTCGTAGTCCAGGGGTTCGACCACGGCAACCGCCTCGGGCATTCGATCGGCCATCACCGCAAGCCGGGCAGCAATATTGACAATTCCCGGTCGATCCTCTGCCTCAGCCATCACGTCTCCCGGTTGTACTCAATGTCGTCGTTCGCTCCGCGAACAAACGCCGTGGAAAAGCAGTTTCTATTTCGCAAGAGCCGGGCTACCGTTGTTACTCAACAGGCCGGGAGCCCCGAGTGAGGTGGTCGATTGAAGAGCCCGGCTATGTCAACGCCGTCTCTACGGAGTCCCGAACATGAACTGAAGGGCCTTCTTCAGATCCTCCCGGGAGACCTCGGAGAACTCCACGTCAAACCACAGGATCTTGCCGGCCCCGTCGAGCACGTACACTCGCGGCAACTCCGACTTCGCCACCTTGGCAAAACACGCTCCTCCGTCATCCACCAGCACTGGATAGGCCACCTGGACCTTCGCCAGCAGGTCCTTGACCTTCTGGGCAGGGTCTTTCGGATTCAGCGCGACGACGGCAAGTCCCTGGTCGCCGTAGGGGGCCTGGGCATCGCCCTGCAGATCGCCCAGGGCCTGGGCCGCGGTCATC
Organism: Thermoguttaceae bacterium; assembly: GCA_963674575.2. Taxonomy (GTDB): domain Bacteria; phylum Planctomycetota; class Planctomycetia; order Pirellulales; family Thermoguttaceae; genus JAAYAY01. The sequence goes on along the minus strand of CAXXQT010000002.1, from coordinate 199,340 downwards.
TGAGCAATCTCCGAGCTACCGGCGGTCCAGAAGAAGACCACGGTGCCTTTCTTGCCCAGCAAATCGGCCAGACTCTGCTTCTGGCCGTCCACCGTCGTCGCTTCCCCCAGGGGGAAGACGTCGCCCACCGAAACCAGGTTCGTTTCCTGCAGGGATTCCGGGAACTTCGTCTCCGGAATCGACTTGGGCGACGGGGCCATCGTTTCGCTCACCGGGATCGGGATCGGCTCCTTCTCGACCGGCGGCTCCGCCTTCTCAGACGGAACGGGCGGCGTGGGACGCTCCGTCACCGGTTCCTTCGGAGCATCGGCCGCCTCCTTGGGCGGACAGCCCGTCATGATCAAAACCGCCACGGCGAGCCCTGCCACTCCCAAACGCATCAACCACTTGCCCATGATTGTCGTTTCTCCTGACCAAGGTTATTCCCGGTTGATTTTCACTCCCAATTCGCGGAGTTGCTTCGCGTCGACTTCCCCCGGGGCGCCCGTCATCAGATCGGTCGCCCGCTGGGTCTTGGGGAAGGCGATGCAATCGCGGATATTGTCGAGCCCGGCGAACAGCATGACGATTCGATCGAGCCCCAACGCAATTCCGCCGTGAGGCGGCGCGCCGAACTGGAGGGCTTCGAGCAGGAAGCCGAAACGCTCGGCCGCCGTTTCCGCGTCAATGCCCAACAGGCCAAACACCTGGCTCTGCAATTTCTGATCGTGGATACGAATGGTGCCCCCGCCCGCCTCAAACCCGTTGATCACGAGGTCGTAGGCCTGGGCGCGACATTTCTCGGGCTGGTCGGCGAGCAGCTCCATATCCTGGGGACGCGGCGAGGTGAATGGGTGGTGCATGGCCGCCCAGCCCCCCTCCTCCTCGTCGTACTCGAACATGGGAAACTCGACAACCCACGAAAAGTGCATCTGCCCGGGTTCGTAGAGCTTCAATTCAGCGCCCAATCGCCGTCGGAGCCCGTTCAGGGCCTTGCAGGTCACTTCCCACTTGTCCGCCACGAACAGGAGAAGATCGCCCGGCTCGGCATCCATCCGCTCGGCAATGCGAGCGAGCAGGTCGTCCGAGAAATTCTTGGCGATCGGCGACGCCAGACGTTTGCCTTCTCCCACTTTGAACCAGGCAAGCCCCTTGGCCCCGAAATCGCCAATGACATAGCTCGTCAGTTCGTCGATGCCCTTGCGCGAGTAGCTGTCGGCCGCCCCCTTGGCGTTGATGCCGCGAACCTTGCCCCCGCCGTCAACGGCCCCACGAAACACGCGAAACTCCGTCTCGCCCGCCAAATCGCTGAGATCCACCAACTCCATCCCGAAACGCATGTCGGGAGCGTCGTGACCAAAACGCTCCATCGCCTCGTCGTAGGTCAACCGCGGAAGCGGCAGTTCGAGTTCCACCCCAAGCAACTCCTTCGCCAACCGGGCAACCAGCCCGTCGATCACGCCGATCACGTCGTCTGCGTCAACAAAGGCCATCTCCAAGTCGAGTTGGGTGAACTCGGGCTGACGATCGGCCCGAAGATCCTCGTCGCGGAAGCAACGGGCGATCTGCATGTACCGGTCATAGCCGGCAATCATGAGAATCTGCTTGTAGAGTTGAGGCGATTGCGGCAACGCGTAAAACGTGCCCGGCTGCACGCGGCTCGGCACGAGATAGTCGCGAGCCCCTTCAGGCGTGCTCCGCCCGAGAATGGGCGTTTCCACATCCACGAAACCCTGCTCGTCAAGGTAGTCCCGCATCAACTTCATGATCCGATGCCGAAGAAACACCGTCTTCTGCATCTCCGGGCGGCGCAGGTCGAGATACCGATGGCGGAGACGAAGGTCCTCGCCCGGCTGCTCCTTCGCACTCGGCTTCATGGGCGGAAGCTTGCTCTTGTTGAGCACCTGGATCTTCTGAACTCGAACTTCGACCTGGCCCGTGGCCAGATCGGGATTCTCGGTGTCCTCGGGACGCCTGGCGACTTTGCCGGTCACCGAGACAACGTCCTCGCTGCGGAGTTTGCGTCCGGCCTCCAGGATTTGTTCGTCGCCGTCCCGGGCAAACACCACCTGGGTCTTGCCGTACCGATCCCGCAAATCGACAAATAACGTGCCCCCGAAGTCACGGTAGGTGTCGACCCAACCGCCGAGAATGACTTCTTCACCGATGTGCTCCGCACGAAGCTCGCCGCAAGTATGAGATCGAAGCAATGCAGAAACCCTTGTCTTATAAGTCCTTAGGGCGAGTTAGCCCGAGCTGCCTCGCCCCAAATCCAGGGGCCCGAGACATAGCAAACCCCCTATTGTAGACCCTCAGCGGGCCCGCGCGAAGGATGGCGGGTTGTCACGCGACCTAAGTTAACAACGCTCGCTGGGCACCACCACCAAGAGGGGACACCACGAACATCCGCCCGAGAACATTATTGATATATGTTAATGACGTGCAATAATACAACGTGGTAACCGGAGTCCGGCTGTATGGCACCACTTGACGACCAGATCTTGCTGACGGCCTACACAAACGCCCTCGAGAACCGCCGGTTTGAGGGCTATGTGATGTGGGCAGAAGTTGCCCTTCACTGGATAAGGCGAGAACTCGATGGGGTTACTGCAAACGCCATTTCATCCTTGATGTATGAGCACGTTGCATCAGGAGGGAAGATTGATCAGGTCGCGGAGACACGACCCGAATGGCGCCACCTCTACCCTTTCCACTACGACCTCCGGTTCCCGATCCTTGGACGCGAAATCTACATCGAAACTCGCCTGATCTTCGACAACCCCGAAGACCCAGACGACCCCGTGATCCTTGTTGCCAACATCCACGACAGATAGTGATGCCAACATGACTGACGAACCAGTTAAACGCAAACCGTTTCCATGGCGTTGCTTCAAGTGCGGAGCGAGGGCGGTGCATCCAATTGCAGCTGAGTCCTATTCCGTGGAAGTCAAACACGACGGAAAAGTGCATGAAATCCAACTCGAGAATATCGAGATTCCCACATGCCAATCGTGCGGCGAGCGCGTTCTGGGAAATGATGTCGACGAGGCGGTAACACGGGAATTGCGGAAGAAACTGAATCTGCTCTCGCCGCAGCAAATCCGTGGGAGACTCCGGGAATTGGGACTTAGCCAGAAGGAAGTTGCACACGAGTTAGGAGTGGCTGAAGCGACGCTATCTCGATGGATGACTGGAAGTGTTATTCAGTCGCGAGCCTTGGACAGGTTTCTCCGGACCTATCTGGCTTTGCCGAAGGTGCGGACACTGCTGAAAGCCAAGCTGCAGGCTCCGGATTTTGGACTTGGCACTCTTGAAGAGGGTGAAGCGGTTCTTCCATCGGCAATGCGTGACTCCAGGCAATCTGGGCACGCTACATGATCGAATAAGGAGATGCCGAGAACGCTCGCGTTCCACCGAAGTAGCAGAGTTTCCGCCCAACAGAAGACATCCGACTTCTACGTCTGTGAAATCGGGGAACCGCCCCCACCAACCAAGCCGTCTGCCCTAATCTTCACCGCCATCCCCTCCACATCCACCGGCTCCGAAATGGAAAGGGGACGGCACTCCTGGAGACTCCGAAACCAGGTCCATTGCCGTTTCGCGAACTGCCGCGTATGAGTCTGAACCAGTTCGATGGTGGTTTTCAGATCGGGACCGCCACGGAGATGCTCAATCACCTCCCGATAGCCCACCGCCTGAGAGGCCGTCTTACTCAAAGGCCTCTGACGCTGGAGCAGAGCCGCCACCTCCTCCACAAGACCTTGCTCAAACATGATCTCGACTCGACGATTTACCCGGCGGTAGAGCGTCTCCCGAGGCCAATCGAGCAGGAAGACCCGGCACTGTTCCGCCGGCGTGGGACGATCGAACTGCTGCTGCCACTGGCTGATCGGGGCGCCGGTCTTCTCAAAAACCTCAAGGGCCCGAACCAGGCGGCGCGTGTCGTTGCGATGGAGACGCTCGGCAGATCGCGAATCGCACTGGCTGAGCTGACGGTGCAAGGCGCCAGGCTCTCGTCGCTCTTCTTCTGCCAATTGCTCACGCAAGGCCGGATCAGCGGCCGGGCCTTCGAAGATCCCCCGGAGAAGGGCCTTCAGGTAGAGCGGCGTCCCCCCCACAAACAGGACCTCCCGGCCCCGCTCGCGTATGTCCGCAACCGTCGCTTCAGCGGCGTCAACATATTGGGCAAGGCTGAATTCCTCGTGCGGGTCGACCACGTCGACCAGATGATGGGGCACGGCCGCCCTTTGCTCGGCCGTGGGTTTGGCCGTCCCAATATCCATGCCCCGATAGAGGGCCATCGAATCGAGAGAGACGATCTCCGCACCCAGGTGTCTGGCAAGCGCAATCCCAATCTCCGTCTTCCCACCTGCCGTTGGACCGGTCAGAAACCAACAGTTTGTCGCTCGAAAGTCTCCCATTTGGGTGCCGTGTCGCCTCGCCTACTTGTCGGATTTCTCGCAACTCCCTACGCTGCCTTGTAGCCGTACCATTCTGACCGATTCAGGCTCTGCAAAAAAGGGAGCGTGCAATGCAGACGGTTCTCAAACGCTTGATGCGCGTCATTGAACAACGCAAGGCAGAGCGTCCTTCCGATTCGTACACAACCACGTTGCTGGATGGAGGGCTGCCGCAAATCACGTTGAAGATCCGGGAAGAAACGGAGGAGTTGATCGAGGCCGCCACGGACATGGGCAGTTCCTCCTCGAAATTCGTCATTCGCGAGACGGCGGATCTCGTGTACCACACGCTCGTCCTTATGGCCGTGTGTAACGTGTCGGTCGACGACGTAGAAAAGGAACTGGAAAGCCGCTTCGGCAAGTCAGGCCTGGCAGAAAAAGCCAGCCGCAAACCTTAGAAGCGACTATCGTCCCAGGAGGCCGTACGGATTGTCGGCCGCAGTTTCAGGCAACTCGACGACCGCAAACCGGGCAAGCTTGCCCGGCTCGAGCGTGCCCAGTTCCCCATCGAACCCCAGGGCCCGTGCCCCGGACAACGTTCCCATTTCAACGATCCTCTCGACCGAAACTTCGGGGTGCCGCCTGGCAACCGCCCGCATCTCCTCCAGGAGATTCAGGTCCGGGGAAGACGCCCGTGAATCGGTGCCCAGGGCCACGTTTACCCCGGCCGCAAGCATCTCCTCCAGCGGATAGGGGTCGTGCGCGAACCAGTCGTGCGTCCGCGGGCAATAGACAACGCTCATCTGCTCCCGCCTCTCCGCCAGGAAACCGATTTCCTCTTCATCGAAGTAGTTTCCGTGAATCGCCAGCGCCCGATCCGCCTCGGCAAGCACTCTCAAGAAGTCCATCGGTCGTCTGCCGACCCCGTGGACATTCGGATCCCACGAATCAAGCCGCTCCAGAAGATCGCGGAACGGCCCGGTTCCCTCGCGAAGAAACTGCAACTCCTCCCGCGACTCGGCCAGGTGAAAGGCGACCGGCAGGTGATGCTCGCGCGAGAGTCGACACGCGCCCTCCACGAGTCCCTCCGTAACACTGTAGGGAGCGTGTGGACTGAGACCCGGATGCAGCCCCCCCCTGCCCTGCCCTGCCCTCACGTATGCCTCGGCCCTCTGGAACGCCTCGGACGCACGGGACGGAGTAGGACCGATAAGTTCGAGAAACCGCCTTTGCAGGATCGAGGCTTCCGGCACCGTGGACGAAGGCTGCACGATGTCGCCGATGACCGCAACGCCCGCGGCCTCGGATTCCTCCAGCCCGCACCGTATCGCCTCGGCCTCGTCATAGTCTTCCCCTCGGCGACGAGCGACCACCAGGCCGATCCAGTCGACGAAGGGTATACCGGCGTAGCCCAAAGGCGCGTCGATCCCCGAAAGTTCCAGATGGGTGTGCGCATTGACCAGCCCGGGCAGAAGGGCAACACACCCCAGATCGCGTGCCTCCTGCCCTGCCCTGCCCTGCTCGACACGCACGATCCGATCGTGCTCGACGCAGACGACGCCGTCACGAATCGGCTCGCCGCTTACGGGGAGAATCCATCTCGCTTTCAGGGTCAGCATGGCGATGCCGTGTCCTCTGAGAAGGACCCCGCGGCAACCACCGCTTGCTCCTCGTGCAAGCGAGCCAACTTCGCAGCCACCCGGAGTAGCCGTGCCCGGTCAATCGGCTTGGTCAGAAAGTCGTCGCACCCCGCAGCCAGACACCGCTCCTTCTCGCCAACCATGGCGTGCGCCGTAAGCGCCACGATCGGCAGCGTGCACCCGGCAAGCCGCAATTGGCGTGTCGCCTCGTAGCCATCCATGATCGGCATCTGGACGTCCATGAAGATGAGTTGAACGGGTTTCGCGTCGGAAGCCGGATTCAGCACGAGTTCGCAGGCGTCGCGACCGTTCTCGGCCACCACCACCTCTGCACCGGCCTTGCGCAGAAGAAGCGAGATAAGCCGCTGATTGTCGATGCCGTCCTCGACAAGGAGGATGCGGCACGACTCCGGCAAAACAAGGGCAAGGTCCGTGGAGGCCGCCTGGCCGGCAACCGGCCCCGGCGGATCTTCGGCCTGCTCTGTTCGTTCCGAATGCATCTCGACCGGCAAGCTGAGCCGAAACACGCTCCCTTTGCCCCGCACGCTCTGCACGGCGATATCGCCTCCCTGCGATCGGGCGAGACAGCGGCTGATTGCCAAACCGAGGCCGGTCCCCCCATGCCGCCGCGTCGTTGACGCATCCGCCTGCTGGAACGGTTCGAAGAGGGCTGCGACTTGCTCCCTTGTCATTCCGATGCCCGAATCGATCACCTCAAATGCAACTTGAGCATGGGGGGAGTTCAATTCGATCCCTTGAACCACAACCCGCACCTCTCCGCTGGGCGTGAACTTGACTGCATTGCCCACCAGGTTGAGCAGAATCTGGCGCAACCGCGTGGGATCGGTGAAAATCACCGCGGGAACCGTGCCCTCGCAACTCGCGTGAAGCGTCACGTCGGTCTCCGCCACGCGCACTCGCATGAGCGAAACCACGTCGTCCACGATCTCACACGGCGAGCAAGCCCGGATCTCGAACTGCATCCTGTCCGCCTCGATCTTGGACATGTCGAGGATGTCGTTGAGAACCTGGAGGAGGTGATCTCCGTTTCGCCTCACGATACGGCACGCTTCGCGGCCGGACTCATCGGCAGCCGATTCTTCCAGCAGTTCGGCGTAGCCCAGGATCGCAGTCATGGGCGTGCGGATTTCGTGGCTCATGTTCGCCAGGAATTCCGTCTTGTGCTGGTTCGCCTCCTCGGCCTCGCGCCGCGCTCGTTCCAGTTGCTCGTGGTTTCGGTCGAGCCGATCCGCCATATCGTCGATCTCGCGTGCGAGCATGGCCAGTTCGTCCTTCCCCTCGACATGAATCGGCTTCCGGTCCTCCGATTGGGTCGTGCCTGCCTGCTGCACGTCCCGAACGAGCGTCAGAAGCCGGTCCAACACGAGGCGTGCCTGCAAACGCCACACGAGGATCGCGAAGATCGTCCCGCAGGCGACCAGGCCGATCGCAAAATAGGTCAAGCTCGCCCTTCCCTGGCGAGTCATGCTGCGAGGCGCTTCCACAGAGCAGACCACGGCCGGATTTCCGTAGACGTCGTCGAAAACAAACAGGCCTTCCGCCTGGTCCTTGCCAACAAAACGGAAGCCGACTTCCCGCGAGTTGACGAGATCCCGCCACTGCCTCTGCTGATCCTCTCCCCAACGGGGATCATCGAGCCGAACAAGCTCGACCCGCGAAGTCGCCAAGTCCTCGATTCGCTGGATCTTCTCGTCGTCCAACCATCGCGCCATGAGAAGGGTCCCGTAAGCGGGGCCCTCCTGGTTGCTCCTCAGAATCGGCCGGGCCGCCACGAGCATGAGCCCCTCCGGAAGCACGAGGATCCCCTCGTGGCATCCATTGAATTGTCGGAAGCGTGTCAGTGGGTCCGATTGCCAGGAGCGTTCCGCCAACCCCTGCGGGAGAGCTGTTGGTCGTTCCGTTTCCAGATCGACACAAGCAGTCCGAACCACGCCTCCAGCGGAGTCGAGGAAGATGATCGCGTTGACGCCGAGAGAAACGAGTGTCTCAGAATTCAGGTTCTCTTCCGCGAAGTCGCCGTTGGGACTCGCAACGAATTCGTAGGTCGCGTCCCAGAAAGACCAATCGCCCGCCGTACTCGCAAGGAACCCGAGTTCCATACGAAGACCGTGCCGGGCACGAGCCGCCCGCTCTCGGATGTCCTGCCGTTCCAACGCCGCAAAACCGCTCCACACCACGACCGCCGAAATCGCGAAGAGCGTGCCGAACATCAGTCCGACCGTAGCGACCGTGATCAGTAGTGTCTTGATTTGCAGCTTCACGAGAACCCTCTCGGCCAATTTTGTCTCACGGAAAGTATAGGTTGCCCATCCCTGCCGAAATCACGGATTTCAGGCATCAGCCACCACACCTTCGGGTGGAACAACCCGGACCCGAGAGGACCCGCTACTGTCACTCCCAAATCTCCGGCCCGGCATCCCGAAGACGAGCAATCTCTTCACGCTGCAGCTCTTCGGCCGACTTGCTCACCGGCATCAGGGAGAACCATGCCAGGATGGCGGCCGCAAGAAGCCCCGTGACAAGAACGACCGGCCACGTGTAGATGACGCCGCTCTCGCCCGTGGCCCCGAAAAGAGTCTGCAGGATAGGATACTGCTCCTGCATTTCCGGGGTCATCCTCGCAATCAGGACACCGATCGAATTGTTGACCAGGTGAAAGAACATCCCCGGCCAGATGCTGCCGGTCTGCACGCAGATGTATCCGATCACGATCCCGACGATGATCGCGTTGATCGACTGCTGAAGCAGTCCGTGCGCCAGCCCGAAGAAAACCGCGCTGAACAGGATGGCCCGCCACTTTCGTCCCAGGTGGCGGAACCCCGAGAGGACAAAGCCGCGGAATGCGAGTTCCTCGCAAATGGCTGGAGCAAGGGCGATGAGGGCCAGGGCCTGCCACAAGGGCGCGGACGAGAAGAGAGCCTGTACTCTCTCGAGCTGGACGCCCATGTCTTCGCTGATGGGATAGAGACGCATGATCGCCACCCGCATCGCCCCGATACCCGGATGGAGCAGCACGGCCAGCAGCATCGCCGCCGGAACGGCCATCAAATGGGACAGACGGAGCGGCAGACGGAGCCGAAGCGTCTCGATCGGACTGGTCGTCAGACTGAAAGCAAGAATCAGAGCGGGACCGAGAATGACGGCCACCTGAAGCAGGATCGTCTGGACGGCAAAATTGCGAAACGTGAAAGCGGCAGACGATCGGCTCGCGGCCAACTCGATGAAGACCTTCAGGACCAGGATCGAAATGGCGCAGACAACCGCCGCCGAGGCCGTGGGGGTGGGCTGGCGATTTCGGAACACGTTTTTCAGCCAGAGCCCCAGATCGAGACGTTCGCTCTCGCGGAAGAGAACCGCCTCAGAATTGAATTGTTCGACCGCCCAACGGATGGAGGCCACACAACAGGCAACGGTCACCAGGCCGACAACGGGAACGTATCGCAACGATTCCCAGTAGGCGCCTTCGAGGAGATTCCGCAGGAGCAGCACGATTCCGGTGACGGGGATGAGGGCGCTTCCCAGGTTCAGTTCGGCGGCCGGCGTCATGGGGATAAGCACCAACGGCATCGAGATCAGGAGGAGGGGCATGAGGTAGTACTGCCCCTCCTTGGTGCTCTTGGCGAAGGCCGCCAGGGCCAGGCACAAGGCGCTGTAGAGCGCCGCCACGGGAATCAGCGCCAGGGTGAGCCACGCGATCGACTCGATCGGCGGCGTGCCCAGATTCGGCATTCGAGACAGGAGCAGCCACCCGGTCATGCCCATGCTCAACAGGTTCAGGCCGGCCGTGGCGATGCTGAACACCATGATCGTCAGCAATTTGCCCAAGACGATTTCCGTCCGTTCCGCAGGACTGGATAGCAGCGTTTCCAGGGTACCCCGTTCTTTCTCTCCAGCGCACAGGTCAATCGCCGGATAGAAGGCCCCGGTCATGGCCCAAAGGAGCAGGACGATCGGAAGAACCTTCGACCAGATGGCGGCGCCCTTAAACCTCGTCTCGCCGGCAACGTCGGCTGCCCCGACATCGAGCGGACGCGCGGCGTCGGCGGGAATTCCCGCCGCCTCTAGATTCGTCTCGCCGATCCGCTGGGCCCATCGATTCAACACCGGATAGAGCCGCGCAAAGGCGATCTGCGATTTCTCATTGGCCGTGGAATAGACGATCTCCGGTTTGACCTCCACGCGAGGCGCGGTTTCTTCCGCTTCAATGGCACGGCGAAACTCCGCGAGTTTCTCCGCCAGATCCACAGGCAGCACGACGGCCCCGTCATACTTGCCGTCGCGAACCAGTTCGCGCACCTGTTCCGACACGTCCTTGGCTGGCTGCGACAGGCGAGTCGGCTCGTCGGAAAACGGGGTCACGTCCAGAAGACGATCCTGACCCGCATCCGCAAACAAGGCCACATCGAAACGGCTCGAATCCTCCGGGTCCAGCAGGGGCGGCAGATCCTCGCGACCCATCAACCCACTTGCCCCCGCAATCAGCACACGACTGGCCTTCTTCTCCAGGAACTGCATGCTCATCCCGAGCAACGGATAAATAACAAGCGGGTAGAGCAGGATCGGCAGCACGGCGATCATGAAAATCGTCCGGCGGTCACGCGCCTGGTCGCGAAGTTCACGCGTCAGGATCAGGATGACGTTCGACCAGTTCATCCGCCCTCCCCTGCCCCGGCCTGCCGGTCCATGCCGGCAACCAGTTCGCGTTGATAGCAGGCTTCACTCTCCGAAATCAACTGGTAGAACAGTTCCTCCAGATCGTCTTCGCCGTGGTTGTTTCGCAAGTCGTCCAGCGTCCCCTCGGTCAAAATCCGACCTCGGTGCATGACCGCAATCCGATCGCAAAGCCGCTCGGCCTCGCGCATGATATGGGTCGAGAAAACAACGCACTTGCCGTGATCTCGCAATTCGGCCACCGCATCGAGCAAGGCCCGCGCGACCAGCACGTCGAGCCCCGCCGTCGCTTCGTCGAAAACCATCACCGGCGGATCGTGGACGATCGCCCGGGCAATCGACACCTTCTGCTTCATGCCGGTCGACATCTTCGCCCCCAGCAGGTCCCGAATGTCGTTCATCTGGAGGCGGTCGAAAAGCCGCTCCATCCGCTCCCGCAACTGCTCGGCGGGAATCCCGTGAAGCCGCCCGAAATACTCGACCATTTCCCAGGCAGTCATCCGATCGTAGACCGCCGTGTTGGCCGACATGAAACCAATCTGGCGCCGCACCATTGACGGCTGGGCAACGACATCGTAGCCGTTGACCGTGACAGAGCCCGATGTGGGACGCAACACCGTGCTGAGAATCCGAAGCGTCGTCGTCTTGCCGGCCCCGTTGGGTCCCAGCAAGCCGTAAATCTGCCCCTCACGGGCGTCGAAATCAATCCCGCCCACAGCAACAAACTTGCCGCGCTTGAGATCGTTATAGTGCTTCGTTAACTCTCGGGCATGAATCATCGCAATCGCCGTACGGTCCTGCGTAGCCTGAGACACTTGGACAGAAAGAAATAACCTGACGGGTGACTTCCAGCCCTTGCCGAGCCTGTCGAGAAAGCCAACCCTATCCCGCACGCGCGACACAACGACTCCCTCCAGTCGGCCACGCCAGGACGCACCAAAAGCCCATATGGTAGCTTACCTTACGATCGGCCGACAGGCCCCCCGCCAGACCTCCTTCGTTCCCGAGTCCGATTCACCCACCGCGACAGAAGGGCGAAACGGATTGTAACGAATATCCAAGCGGACTACTGGTCGATTGCACGGGTTTCTCCGCCTTCCCTGAATCCCGTTTCCGAGTTCCCCCACTTCTCTTCCGGGGAGCCAACTTCCGCTCACACGAGGTAGGCAATCACGCCGACCATGAAACCAGATGGGGCATTCTTGCTGACTTCTTCCTGGCAACACTCCTTTGGCCGATCGCCTCCAGCTTGCGTCCGCGCGTACTCCGCCTATACTGGCGGTTGCCTGGTCGGAAGGGATTTGGACGTCGGAATGTCCCAACGCAACTCTCCGAGCGGTTTGTCGTGTGGAGCGACATCATGGATAAGGAAGGCGGCAGAGTTCTAAGAACCTATCCGAAAACCACAGACCATGCCTCCCACGGGCGGAAACCGACTGTATCGGCAACAGTTTTCGGATCGGCTCTAAGGCTCTCCCTGGGCGCCAAGCTCATGCTCTTGCTTGCGGCGTCGATCCTCACCGTGGTGGCCGTCGTCAGCCTGGAAATCGTCCACTCGGCCGAAGACGCCCTCCAGGCGAGGATCCTCAGCGGACTCGAAGGCGTGGCAACCGCCAAGGCCGACGAAATCACTTCCCTCGTCGAACAGCATTTCGAACGCGTCGCTCTCATCGCGTCCAGAACCCGCTTGCGGGAATGCCTTGCCGGCATCGAGCGAGGAGATCCGCGAACCTACCAGCTCAAGCTGGAGATGCACCGGAGCCTCGACGACGCTTTGCATTCGCTGGCGTCCCTCCAGGAGGTCTCCGCGACCGATCATCTCGGCAAGGTCGTCGCCTCAACCAACCCAAGCCTGGTCGACCAGGACCTTTCCACCTCGCCCCTGTTCCCCGGAAGCGAAACGGACTTCTGCCTTGGAAATCTGAAATCAACGCCGGAAGCCCTTGTTTGCAACATCGCGGCTCCTCTCGCCCGCCCTGAAGGCGGACCTCGCCTCGGCATGGTCGTTGTCCGGGTTGAATTCCGACGCCTTACCGAAGCCTTGTCGGACTACACGGGCCTGGGAACAAGCGGCGAATGGGTGCTTGCCAAACGCGACGGCGACAATGCCGAGTTGGTGGGCCCTTTGCGCCATTCCACGGCAAGCAACCCGCAGCGTACCATTCCCCTCGAATCCGACCTGTTCCCGCCCATTCGGCTCGCCATGCAACGGAAGGAAGGAATCACCGACGCCTCGGACTACCGCGGCGCGGAAGTCCTGGCGGCTTACCGCTACGTGCCTGTCGGCGACTGGGGACTCGTCGCCAAGATCGACACGAAAGAGGCCTTCCTGCCGGTCCAGGCGATGCGCCGGCGTCTGCTGAAACTCGGCTTGTTTCTCGCCCTGCTGGGCGGCGCCCTCGCCTATCTCCTGTCGCGATTCGTTTCCCGCCCCATCCGCCGACTCCAGGACGGCGTCAAGCGAATCGCCGATGGGCAGTTCGACCACCGGATCGATATCAAAGGCCGCGACGAACTCGCCGAGTTGGGCGAGTCCTTCAACCGAATGGCCGCCCGCCTCGAAGAAGTGGATCTCCAACGCCAACAAGCCCAACAGGAACGCGAGGGACTGATTGCGCAACTTGAGGCCCAGAACACGGAGCTGGAACGTTTCACCTACACCGTCTCGCACGACCTCAAAAGCCCGCTGATCACGATCCAGGGATTCGTCGGAATGCTCTCCGAAGACCTGGAAGAACCCGATAAAACCTCGGCTAAGAGCGACCTGAACCGCATTTCCGGAGCCGCCGGCAAAATGGCCAACCTCCTCGACGACTTGCTCCAACTGTCGCGAATCGGACGCATCAACGGCCCGCCCGAAAACGTCCCCATGGAGGAACTGGTTGCCGAAGTCCTGCAACTCCTCCATGGAAAACTGAATCAGCAAGGCGTAGAGATCGAGGTCGCTCCGGACTTGCCCGTCGTTCTCGGCGACCGAACCCGACTCCTCGAAGTGCTTCAGAACCTGATCGAAAACGCCATCAAGTACATGGGCGACCAGCCCTCTCCCCGAATCGAAATCGGCGCCCGACGGGAAACGGAAGAAACGGCCTTCTACATCCGCGACAACGGAATCGGTATCGCCCCCGAACTGCTCGACAAAGTCTTCGGCCTGTTCCAGCAACTAAACCCGAAAGCTGAAGGCTCGGGAATTGGACTCGCCCTGGTCCACCGCATCGTCCAAGTCCATGGCGGACGCACCTGGGTCGAATCCGAAGGCGAAGGCCGCGGCTCAACCTTCTGCTTCACCCTGCCGAACGCGAATGAGGAAGAGGCCGGATCCACCAGCATCGCAGACTCTTCCGCCCCCCTTCAGTCCTCCACGTGAGCCAGGCCGACCACGTAGTTCTTCCCGTAGTGTTTCGCGCACTTCGGACACGTCGTGTAGAAGAAATAGGCCGTCTTCAGCTTCTCCCCCTTCTCCGCCACGTATCTCGTCAATTCGTCGCACCACTGCTTCCCTTCCCGGTAGGGCCCTTCAAACACCTTCGCCAGGAACCTGCCCGACAAAGACGTCATCTGCAGGCCCGGCACCTCCTTCGTCACCAGAAACAAGTGCTCCTGACGCCAGGCGGACTGCTCGTTGGTCAGGATGAGGTACATGTTCTCGGGCGCCGCTTGCGCTTCCTGGATCCGCGAGAAAGTCTTTGGAAAGACCGACCCGATGTTGAGCGGTATGTGCAGAAAACTGATCGTCTTGGCAACCACGAAGGGCCAGTTGTCAAAGAGAAAGGTCTCGCCGTCCCACCCCGAGGGGTCGAACCTGGGGCAGCATCCGGTTTCCGAATTATGCACGTCGAGTTCGGGTAGCAAAGTCTGGACCATGTTCGTTCTCCCTTGGGCAAAAACGCGCGAAAAACCAAAGCCAGAGACCGCGACCCTAAATCGAGCTGGCGAAGGCGTTCCGAAAAGCACGCCCTCGCCGTCTTCTCAGCCTGGCACGGTCCTTCGCGTTCCCATCAGCGCCGGTAGTATAGACCGGCCTGCCCCTGGGTGAACATCCCCCCCGCCATCCGCTCCTACTGCCCGGCAAGCGGACAGATCTCGATCCCTTCGAAGACCACCTCGCCCCCCTCAGCAAAGAAGAAGAGCCGGCTGCCGCCCAAATCGCTTCGCCGGGCGATGAAGGTCCGCCGATTGTCGACACACAGGTCGAGAATCCGCTCCTTCACGATCAGATCGACCGTGAAAGGCCGATCCAGCCCCTCGACGGGTGGCATGGCGCCCAGGTCGCCCGTCATCGTCTGCCGGACCGGTTGCTTGTCGCCAAGCCCTCCGTCGCGGGGACGTCCGAATTGAACGTGCTTCTCGCCCGGACGGAAAGAGAGCTCGCTGCCGTTGGCATAGTCGCCTTCGCCGCGAAGACACAATCCGAAAACTTCGACTCCGGCCGAAGGCCGCACAGTCAAGCGAATCCGGACGTCTTGCGGCACGTCGTCCAAGGCCGCATAAGCCAGAGAATCCTCCCCTCGGATCGTGAGACATCCAAGATCGCCGACCACCTTCCCCTTTGTCTCGGCAACTGCCAACGTCAACGGCTTGTCCGTAGCGGGGATCATCTCCGGCACGAACTTGAGACCCAGGTTGCCGTTGGGATACTGTACCAGTTCGCGAACGACCAGGTTGCCTCCCCAACGGGGATAGGTGACCCAACCGGCGGCCAGGGCCCGCCCGTCCTTGAACTCGTGCATCTTTGAGAAAAACAGCCCGTCAAAAACACCCCGAGGAATCTCTTCCCAGGGGCCCAGGGGATTACGCGACTTGTAGATTCGGCTCGAACTGGTCGTGAAGTAGTACCAGCCGTTCCATGCGAGCGTGTCCGGACACACTTCCCCCAGCCCGTCCCGCTCGGCCGTCTTGCGGAACTCGCTGTCTTCCACCGTGGTCCACTCTTCCAGATCAGCCGATTGGTAGTGGGTCCTTCCTCCCTTGGCGATCAGGTGGAACAGGCCGGTCTCGGGAACATAGAAGATGTCGCTGTCGAACCCCGGAAGAACCGGCTTGAAATCCTTGTGAAAATGGATTCCGTCCTCACTCACCGAACGGAAAAGCCACGCCCCACGCTGAGGCTTGTCAAAAAACTGGATCCGGCTGCCGCAGTCCGTGTAGAAGGCGTACCACTTGCCGTCCTTCTCATTGAAGATCACGTTTCCGGTTCCCATGGCGCATTCCCACTGCTTGTCGATCGGAACGGCCAGGGGATGGTGGGTCCAGTGCTTCAGATCGCTTGAAGAAAAATGGCCGTATTGATGGGCGCCCAGGCCCCATTTGGCCGCATGATGAAGGCGGTCGTAAAGATAAAAGACGTGGAACACGCCGTCCTGGCAAGTGACCATGCAGTCGCCCGCATAGGCTTTTCCTCGCGGTTTCCAGTACTGAAGACTCTCCTGCGGCGGTCCGAGGATCTCCAAATCCCGTCGGGCAACCTGCTCTTCGCCGCCGGAAAGCGCGACAATCTCCTCCTGGGAGAGGGCGCGATCCCAGAGCGCGACGTGGTCGATCTCGCCATGAAACCCGGCCTGCAACTCCCCATCAGACGAATACCCTGCTCCGATCAAGAAGGGGCTGCAAAACCGATCGAGCGTCCCGTGGGGCCATTCTTCATCGATCAGAACGCCGTCCACATAAAGTTCAATGATCGTATCTGCGAAACGCACCACCACATCGTGCCAGCCGTCCCGGCCGAACCAGTCCACCGGCGCGCTGACCGGCAGCACGCCGGCGGCGAAGTTCGGATTGCCCATCCAACCGGATGGCCCGTGTCCGCCTTGCGTCAGAAGGGCCGCCCGGCGTCCGGGGTGTTTTTCCGATGAATTCTGCTCGCACACCACCTCGGAACCCTGGAGATGGTCGCGACGCCACACGGCGACGATCGTGAAACTGTCGTCGCCTTCGGCGAGCACGGCCGGGCCCTTCAAAAACTGCTCCCCGGCAAAACGGATCGCGGGCAGTCCCTGCCAAGCCTTCTCCAAACGTTTCGGCCTCCGGTCCGCATCGGACTGAGCAACGTCGTTCCCGGCGCCCGACAGGTCTTTCCAACGCGCGATCCCGTTGTTCTCGTCGGCCTCCACCTCCCCCGCATCGAGATGAAGCACCAGTCCCTCGCGAGGAAGACGAGCCTTCCTTGCCGAACCCGCACCGTCTTTCGGCGTCAACGCGAGAAGGATCTCCTCGGTTTCCTCGTCCGACAAGGAACGATCGTAGACAAGAATCTGGGCGATCTCACCGCTCAAAAATTCCAGCATTCCGACCTTCGACCCCACGTAGAAGGCCTCGTCGCTGATGTGCTGGCGTTCGCGGTCGATCCGTCTCTCGGCGCGACGCCCCTGGTCCGCAAGCACAACCTTCCCGTCGTCGTACATCCGAACCACCGAGCAATACCACTGGCGAGCCCGGTACGACAGGAGATCGTGCGCGTCGTTCGACTCGCCGTTGAAGCCGTAGCTCGCCTCGTTTTGGCTTGTCGTCTCTCCCGGTTTCGGCTCGGAAATCCCTTCCACACGCTCCCAGGGCGGCGTCGTCCGCCAACGATAGATCAGGTCGCTCCCATCCGAATAGATCAGGTTGGCCAACCGATCCTTCGGATCGGCAATTGCCAGAAGCGGGCAGTTCCACTGGCCGGACAAATCACGCAAACGCAGGCAAAGCGTGGCATTCTTGCCTTCGAGTCGAATCGGCCTGTCCGAAACGGCCTTCAGGTAGCCGCCGTCCAGGCGAGCCACACGCCCGTCGCCACCCCGCGCGAGCGATGCCGCCCGATCCGCTCCTGCAAGCGGAACGGCCACGTTCACCTTCCCGCTGGCCACAAGCTTTCCGGGAACCTTCCCGCCCCCTTGCAGATCGTCCATCCCCCAAACGGCAACGGCATCCCGAAACGGGGTCTCTTGCGCAATTGTTGTCGTGGCAGTCAAAACAACCGAGAAGGCAACCGCGGCGCCAAGTAACATTCGCTTCATCATGAGTCGCTCCCCGAAATCTTCAGTTTCTCTTCCATATTCACAGTCAAAAGGACCGGCCCCCAGCAGGATGTCGATTGTCAAGAAGAGCTGGTTCCGATATGTCGAGAACGTCTGTTTCACTGTCCTTCAGCCTTCACTCTTCACCCTTGTCTTCTCTGAACACACCTGGCGGCCCCCAGGGCGGCCTCTTCCGCCGCCTCGGCCAACCGGCACGGCATCCCAAATCGCTCCGCCAGGGCCCTGAGAAGCAACGGACTCTTGCGGACCCCGTTGCCAACCGCCACAAGGCCGCTGTATCGCGAGAAGTCCGCGTCGGCCGAAGCCTCGGCCAACTCGGCAGCCATGGCGTTGGTGAAGCCGCGCGTCAAGTTGCCCGGCGTCAGGTTCTTCGTGTCGATTTCGCCGATGCTACCCCGGCTCGTTTGCCCAAGCCGCTCTCCGGCAAATCGGGGATCCACGACCAACCCGCCGGCATCCGTGGTCCGGCAGAAATCCTGCATCCGATCCATCACCTCCAATAGCGAGATCTCGGTACCGCCGACTTGCCGAATCACCTGGCGAAAAAAGCCGGCAAGATACGTGTAGGACCAGCCTCCGCAGAGCACGGCAAAAACCTGCAGAAAGCCCCCACCGGGACGGGGTCGAGTCTCGCCCCGAGCCGAGTACTCTGGCTCGTCGAGCGGCAGCGACAACTGCCCGCTCGTGCCCAAGCTCACCACGGCTTCCGATTCGCCGGGAACCAACACACCAGCCACGCCCGCTTGGTTGTCGCCCACCGGACAGTAAACCACGACTCCCGGAGGCAGTCCAAATGCCTCTGCGCGGCGCACCGGCCCTAGTTCGCAGCAGGAGGGCACGTACCCGGGCAGCAGATCCTCGGAAATTCCAAGCTCTTTCAGAAGTGGTTCGTGCCAGCTCTTTTGTCGCAAGTTCCACACGCCCCAACTTGCGGCAAAGCTCTCGTCCACCGCGCATTTGCCGGCAAGATGAGCAGCAAGAAAGCCGGGGAGGGAAAGAACCGTCCGTGTTTCCCTGGGAAGCGAGCGTTTCTGGAGCCAGTCGTGCAAAGTCACGGCGCCGTAACCCGGATGCAGAAAGCAGCCCGTCTCCTCGGCGTACCTGTGGCGTCCCACCTCAGGGCCCTTGCCTTCCGTTCTCCGATCCCGCCAGGTCACCAAATTCGTGAGCGGATTGAGCTCTTCGTCCACGGCCAGAATCCCGTGCATCTGGCCCGTCAAGGCAATCGCCGTCACCGGCCTTTCCGCCCGAGACGCGAGGAAACGGATCAGCTCGAAACAGGTCTCCAGAATCTTCCGGGGACATTGCTCGTGATGGTCCGGCGGCAGCCCTGCCACGTCCGCCCCGTGAGACCGCAACGCCGTCAAAGCGGCCTGCCTTTTCCCCGCGTCCAGCAGCACTCCCGCCACGTTCGTCGTGCCAATGTCCAACCCGAGGATCATCCAACGCTCTCCAATCACAACAGGGCTAAGGCCAAAGAGTGTAGCCCGCAGTCTTGCCCCAAGGCCGATTGCCGGAAACAGCCGACCCCGATGCCCGAAGTGCCTCTGTTACAGCAACCCTTCAGCCTTGTCTCCATCGTCATCCGTCTTCATTTTGAGTATCCAACTATAGACTACTCGAAACACAAAAACTATACTTTTAAGGAAGAAGTTGTCTACACATTTCTCGCCGGAGACTCCCCGTGGCGGCAACCAAGCACAAGCAGATCTTCGACCACATCCACCGCTCCATTCGCGAGGGCCGCTTCCGCGAAGGACAACGGATTCCCAGCGAGACCCAGCTTGGCAAACAGTTCAATGCCTCCCGGGCCACCGTCGCCAAGGCGCTCCGAGAACTGGAGCACCTGGGACTCCTGGTCCGTCGACGTGGAGCAGGATCGTTCGTTGCCGATTCTGAATCCACCACCAACAAAACCGTCGGACTTCTGGTCCCCGGACTTGGCGAGGGCGAAATCTTCGAACCCATTTGCAGTTCCATCGCCGCGGCCGCTCAGACCCGGGGACTCCAACTGGTCTGGGGCCAGTGCAGCGCCAAGCAGCCTCATGAGAAATGCGAGCAGGCCGAAGACCTCTGCCGACAGTACGTTCAGCGAGGCGTCGACGGCGTGTTCTTCGCCCCCATCGAGTTGGCCCCGGAAATGGAAGACGCCAACGCGAGAATTGCCCGACGCCTGGAATCTTCCAAGGTGGCCGTCGTTCTCCTCGACTGCGATCTGGCCCCCTTCCCCGAGCGAAGTCGCTTCGACCTGGTGGGGATCGACAACCGCCGCGTCGGATACGTTCTTACCCAACACCTGATCGAACAGGGCTTCCGACACATCGAGTTCGTCTGCCGCCCCCAATCGGCCCCCACCATCGACGCTCGAATTGCCGGCTATCGGGAAGCCTTGAACGCCCATGGAATCAAGCTTCGCCCAAGCTGGATTCGGCGAGGAGAACCGGACGACGAACAATTCCTTCGCAAGTTGGTTTCCCCGTCGCCGGCCGAAGCCTTCATTTGCGGCAACGACTACACGGCCGCCCAGTTGATGGCAGCCTTGATGCAGCGCGGCGTCCGAGTTCCTGAAGACGTGCGAGTCACCGGCGTGGACGACCTGAAATTCGCCAGCCTCCTGTCCGTGCCTTTGACAACAATCCACCAGCCCTGCGAGGCCCTGGGACAGGCGGCCGTCGAGACCATGGAGCAGCGTCTCCGACACCCGAACCTGCCAGCCCGCGACGTGCTGGTCGACTTCCAACTCGTCACGCGAAGATCGTCGGAATCCCGCGCGAGCTAACAGCGAAGGCAAGAACAGCAGCCCTCGCGTTCCGCCGCCAGGAGCATCCGGACGTGCCAGAACGCATACCCCGGCCGGACGGGGGGGAATACTTGCACCCTTATCCCAGGGAATGTAGGATCGGCCCCATAATCAACCGACCTGTCGTGTGGGTTCTGCATCGGGACAGCTTGGGGTGTCCTTCTGCGCACAAACAACAGGTCCAAGGGGTCTTACTACGGCCCGGGCTCATCCCGCGGCCACACAAGGTGGAGGAAGTTTCCATGGGACGAATCAAACTGGCGATGGTCATTGGCGGCGGCATCCTGGCGTTCATCGGCGGGCAGGAGTTTCTCGTGAGTTGGGGCGGAGGAAGCAGCCCCTTGCCGGTCGAATTGGCCGATTTTGAAGCGGGCAAGACGCCCGAACGGAACTACGTTGAGATTGGAGAACACGTGGCCGTCTATGGCGGCGCCGTTTACTCCTACAGCAAGAGCAAGTACGACAGTTCCGAACCGGACTCTTCCACGAAGATCACCGAGTGCTTCTATCCGATCATCTCCCATTCCCACCCCTTCGTCGAGGGCCTTGCCAAGTTGGAGGAGGAGTACGGGAGCATGGACCAGGTTCCCGACGACGCTCCTTTCCCCGACCTGGATTCGTTCTCCGTCATCGTGAAGGCCAAACACTTCAAGACCGTGGGTTCCATTCCCGATGGCCTTTCGGTAGAAGATGCTTTGGAAGGGCTCGTGATCAATCAGATCGAGTCCCTCGACAAGGAAGAGAAAGACCTGATCCGCAGCAGCTTCCCCAGCGCCGACCTGGAACACGTCGTGATCATCCAGGCGGGACGTAAGCCGGCGCCCCTGATCAAATCACTCGGAATGGTCTTCGGCGGCATCCTCCTGGCGGGCCTCGGAATCGTCCTCTTCTTCGCCGGAAGCCGAGACTGAGCGTCCCCCGTAGCGGTGGCATCCTTGCCGCCGAAGCCCTTCCCCGCACCATTGGCCCGGACGATTCATGGGTGGCACGCTCAGCCGCCATTGGGTGGCAGCGATGATTTTGCGCAGTGCGTCCTCCACTCGTTCACGCATGAATCGCAAAATCGTCGGTGTTGCGAAGCAACCAGAGCGAGTCGCCACCAATTTCCTCGCGTGACTTCCACCCCCGGCCAGCGAAACTCAGTCTCCCCTGCCCTTCCCATCCACCAACTGATAAAAAACGTTTCGTCGCCGCGGTTCGTATCCCGCCCGCTCGATCGCCAGGCGGATCTCCCCTTCGCTGGTGCGGAAGCTCGTCCCCGCTGCGGCGACGACGTTTTCTTCGATCATCAGGCTGCCCATATCGTTCGCCCCGAAACGCAACGCCATCTGCCCAACCCCCAGCCCCTGGGTCACCCAACTCGCCTGCAGATTGGCGAAATTGTCGAGATAAAGGCGAGCAACGGCAAGCATCTTGAGGTATTCCCACGGACCCACCTTGCGTCTGTCCGCAAGCTCCGTGTTGCCGGGCTGAAAAGTCCACCCGATGAACGCCGTAAAACCACCCGTCTCGTCTTGAACCCGCCGCAAGCCCTCCAGGTGCTCGATCCGTTCGGCAAGGGTCTCCACGTGCCCAAACATCATCGTCGCCGATCCCCGCCCCCCCATGGCGTGCCACTGGCGGCAGATCTCAAGCCAACGTCCCGCCGAAACCTTGCAGGGGCTCAACTGGTTCCGCACCCGATCGACAAGAATCTCGGCCCCGCCCCCGGGCAGACTGCCCAGGCCGGCGTCTCGAAGCCGCCGCAGAACGTCCGTCGTCGTAAGCCCGGAAACCTGCGCCATGTGCTCGATCTCGGTCGGGCTGAATCCGTGAACGTTGATGCTTGGAAAACTCTCCCGGATGTCCCCAACCAGACTCTCGTACCAGTCGATCCCCAGGTCCGGATGCATGCCGCCCTGCAACAGGATCTGGTCGCCGCCCAGACGGATCGTCTCCTCGATCTTCCGATACAGCGTTTCGCGATCGATCACGTAGCCGCCCTCCGCGCCGGGCTTGCAGTGAAAGGCGCAGAAGCGGCAGCCGCTAACACAGATGTTCGTGTAATTGATGTTGCGATCGATGTTGTAGGTTCGATACCCCTCGGGGTGCTTGCGCCGCGTCACTTCGTCCGCCGCTCGGGCCAGGCCCGCCAGGTCGCTCGACTGGAGCAGGCGCAAACCGTCCTCCGGGCTCAAACGTCCCCCATCCACCGTTCGGCAAAGCAGTTGGTCAATCGTCGAAGACAAGGCAAGCCTCCTTGGGGGCCAGGCCGTGGCCCATGGCCAACTCGCTGAATCGGAGCAGCCCTTCCCGTTGCTCGGCCCCAAGCCGAAACACCAACGCGCTGCGAAAATACGAGAGGCATTCCGGCTCCGAAATCGGCAGCCTCGGTGCCTCGCGCCGAGCAATCTCCTCGAACCGGAGCATGCCCCGGTCGCGAGCTTCGGCAAAGGGCTGGGCCAGCCCGTCGAGATCAACCTTCGGGCCGGCGGTCCACATGGCGAACACGAAAGGCAGTCCCGTCCACCGAAACCACTCGTCGCCCAGATCCCACTGGAAGGCAAACTCCTCATCGATCGGCGCCATGGCCCGATCGCCAATCACAACGGCCGCGTCGGCATCGAAATCAGAAACGGCACTGCCGATCGGCAAAGGCCGCAATTGGGGCTCCAGGCCAAACCGCTCCCGGAGGAGAATCTGGGCCAAAGCGGCGCTGGTCCGCGAGCCTTCGTCGAGAGCCAGCGTCGCAACCTGCTCCGGCGCAACCCTTCCAAAAAGTTTCACGCTTCGGACCGGCCCGCGACAGGAAATACAGGCGTCTGAAACGATCCGCGTCCCCGCCAGACGGAGAGCCTCCACCGACGGCACCAGGGCCACGTCAAAACGCCCGCCAGCCAACCCGTCGGCCAACCGGCTCGGCAGATCCGTCACGATTTCCGCTTCGGGGAACAGTTCTGGCAAACACTCGATCAGGGGCTTCGAATTCAGATACTGAACGGCGCCGATTCTCAACTCTTTCCGCATTTTCGTATCTTTGAGGTGCTTCGTTCCCCCGGCACGCAAACCAGCTGCATACTCGTCGCAGAGGGACCAATCCACCTCACGCTAGGACCGACAAGTCACCCTGTCAAGGCGACCCAATCTCCCATTGCATCCGCAGAATCGCCGGAACGTCTTTCGTAACAACGTCTTCCGACAACACAACACATCAACGCCCACCCGAACGCCGCCCGCGGAAATCGCACCCACCCCCTCATCCACAAGCTAAGCTTTACTCTGAACCAGGCCCCCCATGTAGGACCCCGAAAACGCAGCGGAACCATGGCCCCCACTCCCAACGAAACACTCCTGGCCAAACTCGCTCGCGCCGACGCCGACGGCAGCGATCCCTTCCTCTCCCTCACCACCACCGAACCTGAACACGAGGAACAGGAAGACGAGAAGCTCAACGAGCTGCTCTCGCGAATCAACCAGAAGATGGCCGAACCGACAGAATCGGCCGAGACGGCGCCGCCGGAAACGGAACCCTCGGACCTGCAAGACGCCTTCGTGCCGACCGAACCGAACTCCTTCCGGGAAGCCGGGCTCACCGACACGGAGGTGGAGGCCCTCATCCTCAAGTACTTGATGGCTCGCGGCGACGCGACCGGCCACGACGTGGCCGACCAGATCCGCCTCCCCTTCATCCTCGTCGATGAACTCCTCCGCCAACTCAAAATCGATCAACTCGTCGTTCACAAGGGCGCCGCCCTGATGAACGACTACCAGTACCAGCTCAGCGACGTGGGACGAGAACGTGCCCGACGCTACTACGAACAGTGCAGCTACTTCGGCTCCGCTCCCGTCATCCTCAGCGACTACATCGCCGGCGTCGAAGCCCAGTCCCTCGCCGGCCAGCGCCCCACCGCCGAGGCCCTTCACGGAGCCTTCGAAGATCTGCTGCTCAACAAGAAAATGCTCGATCGCCTCGGACCCGCCGTGAACTCGGGACGCGGACTGTTCCTCTTCGGCCCTCCGGGTAACGGAAAGACCAGTATCGCCGAACGCGTCACCGCCGTCTTCGGCAAACACATCTGGATCCCCCGCTGCATCGGAATCGAGGGCACCATCGTCCGCGTCTTCGATCCGATCAACCACGTGGAAGTTCCCGTGGGCGAACACTCGGGCCTCCTGGACCAACGCAAGATCGACAAACGCTGGGTCCGCATCGAACGGCCCACCATCATCGCCGGCGGCGAATTGACCATGTCGGCCCTGGAGGTCACCGCGAATCGCGCCACCGGGATCTGCGAAGCTCCCCTCCAGTTGAAAAGTAACTGCGGCACCCTCGTGATCGACGACTTCGGACGCCAACGCATGCCCGTCGACGAGCTGCTCAACCGCTGGATCGTCCCTCTCGAAAAACGGTTCGACTTCCTCAGCCTCCCGGGCGGGAAGAAAATCTGCGTGCCCTTCGACCAGTTGATCGTGTTCTCCACGAACCTGGAACCTCGCGACCTCGTCGACGAGGCCTTCCTCCGCCGTATTCCCTACAAGATCGAAGCCATCGATCCTTCGGAAGAGGAGTTCCGAGAGCTCTTCCGCATGTTCGCGCCAAAACTGGACCTCGAACACGACGAAGAAGCAATCGACTACCTGATCGAGAACCACTACCGCGCCGTCAACCGCCCCTTCCGGTTCTGCCACCCCCGGGACCTTCTCCTCCAGGTCTACAACTACTGCACCTACCAGCAGAGTCCCCTGGAACTCACCCCGGAACTCTTCGACCAGGCCTGCGAAAACTACTTCTCGGTCATGTAAGCTCTGTCAGCCTCCGCGTTTTGGACGCCACTGCCTGCGCTTCGGGTACCACTGGCTGCTTGCCAGCCATTGCCAGTGTGCCGCTTCCGCCGCGATGGTCCTCTCAAATGAGAAATCCATATCCTCGAAAAAGAGTCTCCGCTAAGTTGCCAACATGACCCCGATGATGATCAACGTCGAGATCATCACCGGAGCCGCGACAATTGGTCTGTCCATCAGACGCACCGCAGACCCAAGAGAAGCGAGACCCAAAAGGAAGCCACAGCCGAAGTCTCCTTCGAGCGTGCAGAAGACGCACCGATACGTTCCTTCCAAGAACCAGAGGGAACAGAAGAGCATCACTGCCATTTCCAACATGCTGACGGAACGCCCCCTTCGTTGCAGCCGACGGAGGGACCGCCTCAGCACCGGTCGCCTCGGCGCCGGAGCGGATGTCTCCACCTGTGGCCGCCTCGTTGCCGACTGGGCGAGTTCTTCGTCCAGCAGGCTGGCCTGCCTGATGGCGCTGGCCGGAAGAGGTGTGGCCACAGGGACTGCCGATTGCGCCGCCCTATCAGGACTCGGCATCTGAAACGCCACCCCACATACGGGGCACGAAATCGGCTGGCCCGCCAGATCGTCCCGGGCAAGAAACCACCGACCACATGTAGGACATCCCACCTTAAAAGCCACCGCATCTCCCCGCAAGACTCCCGCATCCGAAACTGGAATCATACCTGGGGAGAGGCCGCCAGCCAGAAGCCTCGGACGAAAGACGCCCATATTTGGACGACTCAGACACCTCGCATCCTATCAACAAGCCCCCCCGATCGGCCAGAGCGCCCACCCCTTTCTTGCCGCAGGAAACTGCAAAGCCCTGCCTTTTCATGCTGCCCCCTCCCACGAGCGGGAAGTTTGAGTTATAATCACTTCCCGGTGGTTTGCTTGGTCGGGCCTTGCGGATGGGATCGAGAAGCGATGCGGTGCGAGAGCTGCGGGGCTGAATTGCCCCAAGGACAATCAACCTGCGAGTACTGCGGCTCAACCTGGGATCGGGTTGTGCCCGCGGTGGCGGTAGCTCCCTCCAAGGATCGCGACGTGTTCGCCCGGATCCGCCAATCTCCAGCATGGGCCGAGCGACATTCGCCCTTGCGCCAGGCCCGTTTGCCGCAGATGTCGCCCTTGGCCACCGTCGCTCCGATCCTCTTCCTGGTCATCTTCATCATGGCCGCCGGCTTCATCGGCATGATGATGCTGGGCATGGCAGGAACGGCCGCCGGCTTCTCCCGCATGGGCCCCATGGGCGGAGGCTTTGCCCTCATGCCGGCCTTCATGGCCTTGGTGCCAGGCGGTTTCATCGTCCTCGGCGTTTTCATGCTCGCCAAGCATGTGAAGAGCACGGGCGCCTTTCGCAGCGCACCCATCCAATCCCACGCGGCCATCATCGCCGGCAAGCGCACCCAGGTCTCCGGCGGAGGGCAGAACTCCTCGGCTTCGACCACCTATTACATCACGGCCGAGTATGAAAACGGGCGGCGCGATGAATTCGCCACCATGACCCACGATCTCTACGCCCGCGTCAGCGAGGGCGACGCCGGCGTCCTCTTCGTACGCAACCGCTACGCCCTGGACTTCGATCGGCTGGCCATTTGATCGCCTGACAGGCCACGCGAGGCGGCCCCCTCTCCGGTCGCCGCTTCCTCCCACTCAAACAACCTCGCGCATCGGTCTGGCGCAATCGAGACACCACCCGGAGCGGCGGTCCATCACCCCGCCGCCCCGGAAGTTCGACCTGGCACTACCACGTTCCGAAGTAAAGCAGGCGGTACGCCAGCAGCTCCTCGTCCACGTCGATCGTGTCGGTCGTGTCCCGATCCGTCGAGCGGGCAAGGACGTAATCGAAGTAGGCGATCGAGTTCTCGTACGTCCCGGCCGTGTCCGTCAACACGGCGCCCTGATATTCGCCACCGTCCAGGAAGGCCGCACTCAACGTGTCGTCCCCGCGAGAATCGTAGAGATACGCCCGATCGCTCGACGTGTCCGTCTGCGAACCGTAGGCCACCGTGGAATCGAACCCGCGTGCAGAGTGGTAGAACGACGCCGCACCATCCGTGAGCGTCACGTAGGTCGGATAGGCCCGATAGCGATTGCCGCCCGCCTCATTGCCCGTCAAGCTGGCCGTATCGGTGCCGCCGCGGATCGCGTAGGCGTTAACGCGCCGGAAACCGGTCACCACCGTATCCGTCCACGTTCCCTCACGCTCCATGCTCGCCGACGTCGGCGTCGTCTCCAGGCGATCGTCCCCCGGACTGTCGTAGAGAGTGGCATAGCTCGTCGCGCTGCCGACCGAAGCGGCCGCCACCGAGCCGAATCCTCGGGCGTAGAAGTAAAAGCTCCGTCCAACATCCGCCAGAATGCTGCGTTCCGCGTACCCGTAGAACCGGTCTCGCGAACTCTCCGACCCGCTCAGGCTCGCCTCGTCGCCGTCGCCTTCCGTTGCAAAGGCATACACGTACTGGAACCCCGTGACGGTCGTGGTCGTTTCCTCCTCCGTTCCCACCGCCCGCGTGAAGATCACCCGTTCCGGTGTGGCATCCAGGCTGTCTTGCCCGGTCGAATCATAGAGAAATGCATACTCGCGTCCCGCGCCGGGCGCGTCAACCGCCAGACTCTCGACCCCCTCCACGGTGAACCGGTAGCCAGCCTTCGAATCCGCGAGCGTCGCCCGGTCGGCATAGCTGAAAAGCCGGCTCGACGCCGTCGAACCGACGAGCGAAACCTCGTCCGTTCCCGCTCCGCACGCAAGGTGAACCGAACGAACCTCGCTCGAATCGAACTCGTACTCGACCGAGTTCACCGTCACCAGATGGGTCGCCCCCGCCTCGCAGGCCAACACGTCGCCCTCGTCCGTGCCGTGAACGATCACCGACGTCCCGAACTGTTCGACCATGCTGCAAATCCGCAGGTCCACGTCGGTCGCCGTGCCGCTTACCCAGAGAGAATAAGCCGTTCCGGCCGCCGCCGTCAGATCGAGTCTCGCGTCCTCGTCCGCGCCGGTCACCTCCTCGACGAGGGTCCCCTCGCCGTCATACAACTGGAGCGTCACATCGCCCGGCAGCGTCATAAGGCTCCCCTCCACGGTCAGCAGCCCAGCGTTTGCCGTGGAAAAAGAACACGCCACGCTGCCCTCCGAAAGGTCGAGCCCCTCGGCCGCAAAGAACGCGGTCTCCCCCAGTTCCGTTTCCTGAAGAAGCGGATTGGCCATCACGAACAGGTCCATCGAACTCGGATCGACCCCCGAGACGATCGTCGTGGCGTCCGAAAGAAACGCGATCCCGCTCCCGTCCGCGCTGATCGACGCGTAGGCGGTCGTCGCCGCCGACGGCAAACCGTCCGTTGCAACGCTCACACACGCCGTCTCGCCGGTCAGACGATCATACACGTAGATGTCGGACTGGGTGAACGAAGAAGTGGGATAGCCACTCGATGTCGACGCACTATACACCACGCAGCGCCCGTCGGCGCTGATATCAGGCCGGACGACCGCCCGTGCATCGTCGGGCGAACCGTCGCCAGCAATGGAGATCAGTTCGCTTGTGCTTCGATCGAGCAGGAAAATGTTCGAGTAGACGTCGGTATTCGGCGCCGTCAAATTCATGGACGACGACTCGAACGTCACGTAGTCCCCGTTCGCGCTAATGCGGATGGACTGGCTTCCGCCAACGGGATCGCCGCTCGCATCGACGCTCACACACTCCATCGTGTCGTCCAACATGTCATAAACGAACACGTCCCACGTCCCCGAGTCGTCGTTCGGCACGAGGTTGCTGGACTTGGACTGGAAGACGACAAACCGCCCGTCGTCGCTCAAGTGAGGACGCCAGGAGATCGAATTGCCGGTCTCGCCGTCGTAGCCTTCCGTAACGACAAGACGCTCGCCTGACGTTCGATCGTACAAAATGATGTCCTTCGTCGAAGCGTTGGCGTCCCCCGCGATCGTGTCCCCAATCTCGAACTCGTAGACAACCATCTCCGCGTCGCCGCTGAATCGCGGCGAAAGCGCGTCGCCATCCACGTCAGCCGTGATGCACTCGAGGACCTCCGTCTCCCGATCGAAAACAAAAAGGTCAAACGAAGGATCGTCGTCCTCGGCCACCAGGTTGTCGGCCTTCGACATGAACGCCACGTAACGCCCGTCCAGACTGATCTCCGGCTTCCACGAGCCGCCATCGGGCTGACTCCCGTTGTACGTGGCCGACGCCCAGGTCACCTCGTCGGTCTCCAGGTCGACAACGTACACGTCGGCAACGCCGTTCGTGTCCTCTGCCACCAGTGAGCTGATCGTCGTGAACGCCACGCAGCTCCCATCGCTTGAAAGATGGGGCTCAAACCAATCGCTCCGATCGTAAGGAAGCCCCAGGGCCACATGGTCCACCTCGCCGGCTCCCGACGCCGCAGCGCCGCTCACCGAGAGCAGATTCCTTGACTCGAGTGACTCAAAACGAAGTCGTTTCTCCCCTGACAGTGTGTTTCCGCGCAAACGTTCCACCATTCTCTCCTTTTCACAAAACAAATGACCCATGGAGAAAATGTGTCCACCCTACTCTCGACCCTGTATTGCCCTGAAGAGAAGAAGAAGTGAAGCACCCACACTGGCCCACCATCACGGCGCATTCTAAACGCATCCCCAAATGCTGACAACCATTGTCAATCCCGGAAACTCCACCCCCCCCAAGAAACACCTCAACCGGCCAACCAGGGCAAACTCGGGATCTCATGAGCCGCTCCGCCTTTGATCCTCAACACCGCCCCACCACGGCACAAACCTGACAGCAACACTTTGGTATTACCGGCCCATGCAGCCCCCTCATGGTGATTCTCCGCAAACGACCCGCTATAATCCGTGGGCGGCAGGCAAGGCGTCTCCCTCCGTGCGTTCCGCCCTTCTTCTTAAACCGTTTCCAGTATTGAATCTGCATTAACAATGACATCCATCCTCACTCTCCTCGCCGCCTTGGCAATTACCCATTCCCTCACCTGCGACGGCTCCACCCTGCCCGGCGAAGCCCGCCCGCCGTGGTCGTCCCACCAAGTCGAAAACTGCTCCGTCACCGTCGAAGACGGCACGCTCCACGTGGTCGACCGCGGTACCTCCCACGGCCAACTGCAATTCATCAGTTCCGGCTGGGGCGCCGACGCGAGCCGCCCCCACTCGCTCGAAGCCCGCGTCAAGGTGGCCCAATGCTCCGGCCCCGCCGGCGTCATCCTCGTGGCCGCCGACGGCGTCCGCGAAGTCGGGCTCACCCTCTATCCCGATCGCATCGAAATCCATCGCCTTGAGGTTCAGGCCGACGTCAACCTGGCGGATGATTTCCACGTCGTCCGCATCGAAATGCTCGGCGACGACGCCCTCGTGAAAGTCGACGGCACCGTCCTCCTCGATCTCACCGGCAAGTCCACCTGGGACGCCCACTCGGGCCGCAACATCGTCGGCTTTGGCAGCCTCAGTTCGGCCGCCACGGGCGAGGCCTGGTGGGACTATGTCACCTGGACCGCCGAACAGCCCCACGTCGACGTCTGGCCCCATGCCACCCACCACATCGTCTACAAGCAGGAAGACGTCTACGCCTGCTTCCCCAGCCTCTACCAGTACGACGATGGCACGCTGGTCTCCAGTTTTGGCACGCGAACCCGCCGCAGCCACATCGACAACACGGGCGGCTCCGCAAGGATGGTGAGCCGCGACGGCGGGATCACCTGGGAAGAAGCCGGCAAGGACGTGCCGACCTACGATCCGCAAACCGTCCGGGCCGACGGCAATCTCGCCCTCGCCAACGCCATCGGTTGGCGCTACGCGGATGAGAGCGAGCAGGACCGCCTCAAGGAGAAAGGCTACACCGTCCGCTTCGTCCGCCCCGGCACGGTGGCTTACCTGAGCGGCGCCCGCTCTATGGTTCGCTCGGTTGACGGAGAGACGATTCGTCCCTGGCAGGAGATCGAGGTCCCGCCGGCCAGCGGCATGATGACCTTTCACCAGGCATCCCGCTTGAACCTCGGCGGCGGCGTGCGACTGGTGGCGATCTACGGAACCGGGCCCGGCAAGCAAAGAAGCGCCTATGTCTTGCGGAGCGAGGACGACGGCGACCGTTGGCAATGCCTGCCCATGGCCCTCGGCAACGATCAAATGAGCTACAACGAAACCGCCCTGATCGCCAACGCCGAAGGCCACGTGGTCGCCCTTCTCCGCACGGCCGAATCATCCGACAAGAAGAATGCCGGCTACCTCTACGAGGCCACGTCGACCGATCAAGGCAGAACCTGGTCGCCGCCCATCAACACGGGCATCTGGGGCTACCCGGCCCACGTGCTGCGACTGCCCGACGACCGCCTCGTCGCCACCTACGGCGTCCGTCGCGCCCCCATGGGAATCCGCGCCTGCCTCAGCCGCGACGGCGGCAAGACCTGGGACACGGACCACGAAATCGTCCTTCGGGCCGACGGCTTCGGCAGCGGCAGCGACCTGGGCTACCCCATCACCCAGCGCCTTCCCAACGACACCCTCGCCACCATCTACTACTTCAACGCCCTCGATAACATCACCCACATCTGCCTCACCCGCTGGACGCCGCCAAAGTAGGTCACCGCTCGCCGAGCGGGACCTGATGCGGGTAGGTCACCGCTCGCCGAGCGGGACCTGGCATGGAGTTTTCCGGAGTCAGGTACCGGCCGCATGCCACCGGGCGACACGGCTTCTCGAAGCCGTGTGGCGTCAGCCACAAGAGACGAAAGCTCAGCTTGGCGTCCCAACCTGCCGCCTCCACGCGCCGGCCATGCGGTTAACTTCGGAGACCCGTCTACTCTCCAAACAGCCGCACCTGGCCGATCTCGCATTCTCCCAGACTGCCGGCCTGTGAGTGGTCGTGCGGCTGGCCGTTGAACGGGACCTTGCCCACAAGAAGCGCTGCCGGCGCCCCCTCGAACGTATTTCCCTGTTCGAACGTATTTCCCTGTTCGAACGTCCAGAGCCGTTCATACGTCACCCCGTCCGTGCTGCATTCAACAACACCGCACGTCGAAAGCCACCGTGCACGGAGCCAGACCCACTTGTTCGGATCGTGTTGACCCCCGTACTGCTGATCTCCGTTGATGTCGGACTGCAGGGTGCCGCCCGAACGTGTCCCCACACGAAGCGTGGCGCCGTTGGCCCAGCGCAGCATCGCGGCAGGCCCCCACGACATCCCGCCGTCGCTCCCCTGCCGAATCTTCACCTCCATCGCCTGCACCCGCTTCAAATCGCTCAGTGGAATCGTTAGGTAGGCAAACGTATGCGCATGAGCGCGGACGCAAAGCACACCGTCGCCGACCGAAAAGACCTCGTCGTTGGCTGGCGACACGTGCTGTTCGCCCTGCGGCAGCCCCTCGAAACGCAGCTCGTACGCCGCCTTCCCAAGCCGTGCGGGCCGAGTCAGCGTCTCACGCTCCGCCTGCATCGCCGCGGCCTTCCTCGCCACCTCCGCCTGCCGCCGGTCGACTTCCCGGTCAACCGTTTCCTTCAACCCCGATGTGAGCTTGCTCGTATACTCCTCGCTCAGAATCTGCATCGTCGTCTCATTGGGGATCCATCCCGCAAGCGTGTGAAACCGGGCGTTGGCTCGCAGCACGTCCCGCGCCAGTTCCCGCGTCATGCCCGGCGGTCCGTTGTTGCAGAGCACGCCGATCGAGTTGTTCACGTTGTAGCCGGAAACAAAGAACCGCATGTAGTCGAAATCCGCATACCTGGTGCCCCTGCCTTCTCCACGCAGAATGAAGTCCACATAAGCGTCCGCCTGCGGCAGATAACATTCCTTGTTGCCCAGGGCCGAGGTCGAGTGCCATTCGAGGATCCCGTCTTCGCCCACGATTTCCCGTGCGCTCCGCGCCAGCGCGTAGAGCGCCGCCGGATTGTGCGCATACTGCCCGTCGAAATAGAGACCGTCCGGCTTGTATTCTGACATCACCCGTCGAATCGCGGGCAGGAAGAGCCCCATGTTCTCGCCCGTTGGCGTCCCCGGCGGCCAATTCGTGAACCCCTCAAAGCTGTTGAAAGCCTGCGGCTCCAACGCCGTTCCACGGAGAAAATAGAACGGACTCGTGTAGACGATGAACCGCATGCCCATATCGTGGAGCGTGCGGCGCACCCGGGCAAATTCCTCTGGCCCCTCCCTGGGAACGAAATCCAGGTTCCAATCCTTCCAAAGCTTCACCTCCGACTGCAGCAGCACGATGTTGCCGTGGGCCTTCCAGGACCGTAGCACGTCGTCGGCCGGATAGGCATCTCCCCGCGTCCAGTGCCACACAACGTTGTCGGTAACGGAACGCTCCCAATCGTACGGCTTCGGCGGACACACGCCCAGCCAGAGAACGCTGTCCCGAGGCAGCGGAACCGTCGCCACCGTGGGCAGATACGGATCATACCGGTCGTCCAGGCCCCGCTCCGAACAATAGAGCCCGAACCCGCCCCACTCGTCGACCATCAGGTGGTTGTTCTGGTAGGACGAATGCCAGGCAACGTCGATCTTGCGGTCCACGGCAACCGCGAGCGCCTCTTTCGCGTGCAGCATGCACAACGAGTCGCCGTTGATCCGGACGGCCAACGCCGGCTCGCGGAACGTGATCCGTGCCATTCCCGGGCCTCGATCGACCAGCGCAGCCCCTTCAAGAGATCGGCCCAGCCGCACCACGGCCACCGGACGCTCGTGACCGATCCGCTGAGCAAACCGCATCTCGCCCGAGGCTGTATCGATCTCGATCGTCGCCCCCGTCGTCCGAACGCGGATCACCCCCTCGGCCATTTCCGCCGACTCGACCACCATCCCCATCTGCGGGTGGGGGAACTGCTCCGGCGCCATCAGTTCCAGAAAAGTCGGCGCCGCAGGCGGCGCTGCAAGACAACACGAGCCCGCAACAAAACCGGCCACAAAAGCAAAGGTCAACAGTCGCATGTCAAGTTACTCCAAGCTCGTGGTTGTCCGCTCCACCAAGCCTTGTAGGTTCAAGCACAGGGCCGACAACAGCGTCCTGCATTCTCAGAATAATCCGCTGCCTCGCCATTCCCTGTCAGTTTCCACACGATTTCCGGTAACACCATACTAAATTCGGCCCCCGATGTCGCCGCCCGCCCCGTTTCAAGATAGGGGCCATCGGCGACCCGTTGACATGGCCCTATTCTGTAGAATCATCCAGCCCTCCGGCGACTCCTCGAACTTCCACCGTCCAGCAAGCAGAAAACGAGCTGCGTCCCCTTTTCGAATCTCGACAGCCGACCAAGGCCCATGTAGGATCTCATCGTTGGCCCCCTCACCGCAGACGGCACGTTTGTCGCCCCAAAAACCGTATTGAGCCGCCCATGAACCACGTCGAACGATTCCGCGCCGTCATGGACTTCCTGCCCGTCGATCGCCTGCCCCGCTGGGAATGGGCCATGTGGTGGGACCAGACGATTGCCAACTGGCGGCAGCAAGGATTGCCGGGCCATCTCGAGTCCGTCTTCGACATCGCCACCCACCTGGGGCTCGATCCCTACCAGCAGTTCTGGTTCTCCACCACCGACGATACGATCGACGCCGTCCAGCATCACGTCGAAGGCATCGTGTCCAACATGGACGACTACCTCCGCCTCCGCCCCAACTTCTTCCCCGATCACAGCCGGGCGATCGACTCGATGCGTCCCTGGGCCGAGCGTCAGGCTCGGGGCGAGGCCGTCGTGTGGATCACCCTGGAAGGCTTCTTCTGGTTCCCCCGCACCCTCATGGGCTTCACGAAGATCAGCCTCGCCTTCTACGACCAGCCCGAGCTGATCCACCGCATCAACCAGGACCTGACCGACTTCAACCTGCGAATCCTCGAACAGGTTGAAGAGGCCTGCATCCCCACGTTCGCCACGATCGCCGAAGACATGTCCTACAACAAAGGCCCCATGATCTCCGAGAGCTGCTTCGACGAGTTCATCGCCCCCTACTACCGCCAGATCGTGCCTCGGCTCCAGGAAATGAACGCCGTCACCCTCGTCGACACCGACGGCGACGTCACCCTCATGGTCCCCTGGCTGCTGCGCGAGGGAATCCGCGGCGTACTGCCCCTCGAACGTCAGGCCGGCGTCGATGGCATGGCCCTCCGCCAGGCCTACCCGGAAGTCTGCCTCGTGGGCCACTACGACAAAATGGTGATGAACAAGGGCGAGGCGGCCATTCGGGCCGAGTTCGAACGCCTCCTCCCCCTCATGCGCTCGGGTGGCTTCATCCCCAGTGTGGACCACCAGACACCACCCCACGTGACCCTCGAGGAATACGCCGTCTTCCGCCGATTGCTCGACGAATACACATCCCAGATTGCCTGACTCCCCTCCTCATGACCCTCAGAACCCTTACAGGCGGAATGCCAGCGCCAATTCTTACGATACGCCCCATCGGTTCCGATGTTACTGGTGATACAGTTCTCACAACAAGAACCTCGGGCACGCCCGACGCGGGCCCACAAAACGACCATTGGGGGGGAACCTTATGCGTTTGGCCATCCTCGTTTGCGGCTTTGCTCTCATCGCCAGTCCCGCACTTGCCGATCGGGGCCCATCCCACATGCCCGCCCCGTCACCCGACCCCATGGTGCTGAAGAGCGCGCCCAATGCCAAGAAACTGACAAAAGCCGGCGCGGCCACCGTATCCGCTGCAGCCGCCAAGAACCGTGAAACGTCCAAACAATTCGACCGCCAGGTCAACGCCACCCAGTACCAGATCCAGCAGGAAGAAAAACGCCTCGCCTCCCAATTCGCCCAAATCCAGAAGCTCCGCGATGCGGCCATCGACAAGCAGGACCAGAAGGAACTCGAGCGCCTTCAACGCGTCGAACAGGAAGTGGT
Organism: Thermoguttaceae bacterium; assembly: GCA_963674575.2. GTDB lineage: Bacteria > Planctomycetota > Planctomycetia > Pirellulales > Thermoguttaceae > JAAYAY01. The sequence continues at coordinate 163,158 of CAXXQT010000002.1, read as the reverse complement.
CAAGCAGTATCAGAAGCGGGTTGAACACATCCTGACCAGCGCCCAGAGCCAGATCCAGGCCACCACGGTTCATATCAACGCCGACGGAACGCAGCAGACGGCGAAGGGCCAGTCCGCTCAGCCAACCGCAAAAAAGCCGACGCAAGCCTCCCAACAACGAAGCCAACCCACCAGAAAGAGCTCCAACTCTCGCTCCCGCTGGTTCAATTGGCGCTGAGCTTCCGTCTCGTCTGAAATCAGTCTCTCCACAACCCGACCTTTCCTGTCGCGGCCATCACACCCCGGTGTGATGGCCGCGTCGTTTTGTTGGAGTCCAGGCTTTAGCCTGCCTTCTACACGCTAAAGCGTGGACACCAACAATCCTCCAGCCTCCAGTCTAAAGCCTACAGCCTCGAACCTCCCCCCGGTACTGCTGCGGCGTCCGCCCGAAATGGCGTCGAAACACCGTCGCAAAATATTGCGCCGAACTGAATCCGCACTGCCCGGCTATCTGCTCGTTCGTCAAATCGTCCTGTTCGCGAAGGAGCCGGGCCGCCCGCTCCAGTCGCATTCGATTCAAGTGCTGCATCGGCGTGGTGTTTGTCAACCGGCGGCAATAGTCCGTGAACCGCGTCACGCCGAGCCCGCAACACTGGGCCATGCGACGCACCGTCCATTCCTCGGCAAGCTGCCGCGGATCTGAGCGAAGGTCTTCCAGAAACAGTTCGACGGTCCGTTGCGTGTCCGAAAGCGTCGCGTCCAATGTCGGACCGTGGCGCCGAAATAGCTCCAGCGTGTGCAACAGTAGCTCGTTGAGCAGCACCGTCAGCCACGAAACGCTTGAACCCTCGCGGTCCTGCTCGATCGCCCGGGCGATCCGCACGAAGCACTCGCAGACCGCCCCCGCTCCGTGCCACACCGGCCGCTCATTCTGCCGGAGAATCTGCGTCAATTCTTCGAGATCCGCCTGGCCCAGCATCACCCACGAAGGCCAACGCCACGCCTGGTGCGGACGGCGCACCGCCACGTCCAGGATCACCCAGTGGAGCCGCCCCGGACCAATGTGCGGCGAGCCCAGTCGGTGGCGCTGCCACGGGCGGGTCACCGTCAGATCGTTTGGCTTGAGCCGTCGCTCCTGCCCCTCCACGGCGAAATCCAGGCTTCCCCGCTCCAGCAGCGTCAGTTCAATCCCTTCGTTCTGATGCCACCCCAGGCCCCAGGCCTGCGGGCCTTCGGCGTCCCAGTAGCCCACCGTTTTCAGCCCCGGCAGCGAACCTCGCGGCAGCGGTCGCCCCGGATAGTGCCCGTGAACCAGCGTCTCCAGCCGAATCTCCCCCGCGTCGGCGGCCTCCAGAAGCGGGCGGCACGCATCGGCCTGAAGCGTTTCATCCTCGTTCGTGTAGATCGGAACACGCCTCGACATGGCCACCGCCGCCCCTTGGACTCGAGAGTTCAAAATCTTTCACTGAACCATTTTGTAGTTCGAGAGTCTTCCCGAACCAGTATACTGGCACCCGATATTTGCGTGCAAACTGCCAATTTGGAATCTTTCGTCGTGAAATTCCGGCCACAAGGGAGAGAACCAAAATGACGTCCTACCGAACAAGCTCCTTGTCCCGTCGCGAGACTCTCAAACGCCTAGCTCTCCTCGGTTGCTCCGCACCGTGGCTCGTGCCCGGAAGCGCCCTCGGCGCCGAGGACAAGGCCCCGGCCAACAGCCGCGTCACCGTCGGCCATATCGGCGTCGGCAATCGCGGCGGCGCCCTGTTCCGTGAAGTCCAGCGCGTGCGCGACTTCCAGAGCGTGGCCACTTCCGACTGCTACAAGAACCGCCGCGAGGCCCTGGCCGGCATCTGCAAGGGCACGCCCTACGCCGACTTCCGCGACCTCCTCGCCCGCGACGACATCGACGCCGTCTACATCGCCACCCCGGATCATTGGCACGTTCCCATCGGAATCCTCGCCGCCAAGTCGGGCAAGGACGTCTACATCGAAAAACCACTCGGCGTCGCCCTGGAGCAGGACCTTGCCATTGAGAAGGTGATCGCCGAAACCGGACGCATCTTTCAATACGGCACCCAGCAGCGAAGCATGCCCCACTGCTGGAACGGCTGCGAACTCGTCCGCCGCGGCGCCATCGGCAAAGTTCACACCATCGAGGTCGACGCGCCCAACGGCGGCGCCGGCGGCTCGACGGCCGAGGCCCCCGTCCCCGACGGCTTCGACTTCACGATGTGGACCGGCCCCGCCCCCAAACGCGCCTACACGACCGACCTCTGCAAACCACCGGGGACCTACTGGGTCTACGACTACTCCATCGGCTACCTGGGCGGCTGGGGCGCCCATCCCCTCGACATCATGGTCTGGGGAAGCGACGCCGACCAAAGCGGCTTGGTCACCGTCGAAGGAACCGGCGTCGTCCCCACCGAAGGCCTTTACGACACCGTTTACGACTGGAACATGACCATCAAGCTCGGCCAGGTCGATCTCGTCTTCAAGGCGGGCCCGGAGCGAACCCGGTTCATCGGAACCGACGGCTGGATCCAGGTCGCCCGCGATCCGCGGCGCAACGAGGCCAGCGATCCGGCCTTGCTGCCGACAAAGCCCGCCGAACCTCTTGTACCCAACGACAAAAGCCTCCAGGTCAGTCGTAGCCAGTCCGGCAATTTCGCCGAAGCGATCAAGTCGCGAAAACCGGCTGTTTCCAACATCCGCGACGCCGTCCGCAGCGACGTGATCAGCCTCCTCTCCGACATGGCCGTCCGAACCGGCGAGAAGATCACCTGGGACCCCGCGAAGAAACAACTCGTCAATCCAACCCCCGCCGCCCAGGCCCTCTTCTCCCGAAAAATGCGCGCCCCCTGGACGCTCTAACTCCCTCCCCAGCGAGCTTGCGAGCGAGGGGGAGGGCCGGGGAGGGGCAAGAATCGCCACTCGCCCCGCTCCCCGAGAACCGGCGCACCCACGGAACCGCAGAACCTCGAACAAAGAACCGCAGAATGACGAAGGGGAGTTTCTTCGGCGGCAGGACGCCAGTTGTCAAAGCCGGGCTCTTGAATCTTCCACCTCATTCCAGGCAACCTGACCAGTTCATAAACCACCCTAGCCCGGCTTTTCACGCTACGAAAAAACTTCCCCCCATGCCCCAACGCCCCCTCACCCTCACCGCAACCCTCACCCTGGCCTGCCTCCTCGCAGGCTGCCAACCCAGCTCTCCCCCGGCCCCGCCCGCAAGCCCACCCGTCCAAAACGAATCGCCCGCCCCGGCCACCCTGTCGCCTGCCCAACAGGCCGCCCTCAAAGCCATCGCCGCCACGGGCGCCCAGATCGAATCCGACCAAAACGGCGTCCCCCTCCGGATCGACCTGGCAAGTGACCGCGTCTCCGCCGACGAGGAAGTGCTCCGCGCCGTCCTGCAATTCCCGGACCTCGTCGGCCTCAGGCTGACCGTTCGTTCCCTTCCGCCAACCGCCCTGGCCGAGCTGGCCCACTTCCACCAACTCGAGGAATTCCAACTCCAGGATGCATCGATTGCTGATGGCGACCTGGCCGAACTGCTCCATGGGATGTCCCGCCTGCAACGACTCACCTTGCGCCGGTTGAACAACATCAGCGACACCGGCATCGCCACCTTGCCCAGTTGCAAAAGCCTGGAAGTTGTGGCCCTCATCGAAATCAACAACCTCTCGGGCACCGGTTTGCAGCAACTGGCAGCCTGTCAGCACCTTCGGGCCCTGGACCTCCGCCAGTGCGGCCGCCTTGCCGCCGAGGACTTCCCCAAGTTGGCCGCATTGAAGGGCCTCACCGAACTGAAACTGGGCGGCCCGGCCGTCAACGACGACCTCGCCGACACGATCACCAGCCTCCCCAAGCTGCAGTCCCTTTCCATCGAAGACGCCCAGATCTCCGGCGCCTTCCTCGACAAATTGGCGGCAGACGCCTCCCTCGCCGCAAGGCTCCGCACCGTCGATTTCGCCCGATGCCTTGGCCTGACTGATGAAGCCCTCCCCCAACTCGCCCGATTCTCGAAATTGGAAACAGTCGTCCTCCGCGACCTGCCCCTCACCGGCGAATTCCTCCAATCCATCCGTGAAGCCCGCAAGGAACCGCTCCCCTGGAAGACCCTGGTTATCACCAACGCCTTCCTTGCCGACAGTGTCCCTGCCAGCCTGCCCGACCACGCTCCTAACCTCCAGCGGCTTGACCTTCGCGGAAGCCTCAACGATCCAGCCGCCGCCAAGCAAGCCCTAACCTCCCTGAAGAACCTGGAGGAACTCAAACTCGAATAGTGCTGTTAGTCCCGAAGGGACGACCCTAATCCAGCCCAGGGTGAAGCGGTGCGAGCGCAGCGAGCGTCGCGTAACCCTGGGACGCGAGAATCATTGAACCGGAAACCCCGAAGGGGTGGCCCTAGCACTGCAGGTCAACAAGTTGTGGCCAGCTCCCTCAAAGGCAATTCTTTGGTGGGTGGCACGCTCAGAGCGCGAGCGATGGGCGTGGACGGCCAAATCACCACACCCATCGCTCGCGCTCTGAGCGTGCCACCCATGACGAATCCGGGCTGGGATCCTGCAGGCGTACCGTTCTGCTCCCGTTCCACGACGAAACCCTCCCAAAGACCGCTCGAACAAGACCCCCATCCACCACGGAGAAAGCCCATGAAAAAGACAAACCGCCGAGAGTTCGTCCGAACGAGCGTAGCCGCCAGTGTCGTCGCCGCCGGCGCCATGGCCGCCCCCACCGTGATCGCCGAAACCGCCAAGGGCGCCAACGACCGCCTCGGCATTGGCTTCATCGGCACGGGCGGACGCTGCAACGCCCACCTCGGAATTGTCAACAACTTCAAGGAGCAGGGCCTCGCTGCACCGGTCGCCGTCTGCGACGTTTACCGCCCCCGCCTGGAAAGGGCCAGCAAGAAGACGGGCGCCAAGATGTACGACGAACACGAGGCCCTCCTCGCCGACCCCAACGTCGACGTCGTGTGCATCGCCAGCCCCGACCGCCTCCACGGCCCCCAGACCATCGACGCCCTCAACGCCGGCAAGGACGTCTACTGCGAGAAGCCGCTCACCCACTGGGCCCAGTTCGAACTGGCCAAGAAGATCGAGGAAACCTCCAAAAAGACCGGCAAACTGGTCCAGGTCGGCACCCAGCACATGGCCGACGACAACTACCCGGACATCATCAAGATGATCCACGACGGAATCATCGGCGAGCCGGTCCATGTCGAGTGCAGCTACTTCCGCCGCGGCGACTGGGGCGAGCGGATGAAGATCGACGACAACAACGCCAAACCCGGTCCCGACCTGAACTGGGACCGATTCCTGGGCGACGCCCCCAAGGTCGATTTCTCCGTCTCGCGGTTCTTCCAATGGCGGATGTACTGGGACTATGCCGGCGGCCCGGCGACCGACCTGCTCGTCCACACCTTCACTCCCATCTTCTGTATCCTCGAACTCGACTTCCCCCAGCGGGTCTTCGGCGGCGGGGGAACCTTCCAGTATGACCGCGAGGTTCCCGACCAGTGCAATATTATCGCCGACTATGCCGACGGCCCGAGCGTCGTGATGACCAACTCGCTTTCCAACCATGTCCCCGCCGACACCATCATCCGCGGCACCGACGGCATCATCACCTGGGCCATGCTCCAGGGCGGCAAGGGCGATGGCGTCCGTATCGTTCCCTTCGGCAAAGGCAAGAAGGAAATCCTCCTGCCCTGGAAAGGGCAAGGCGACACGAGCAAGCTTTGGGCCGATCTGCTCGACTGTGTCCGCACTCGCAAGCAGCCCAAGTGCAACATCGGCATGGCCGTCCGCGTCCAGGCGCCCCTTTCCATGGGCATCCTCTCCCACCGCGAAAGCAAAGTCGCCCTCTTCGACCAGGCCAACCAATCCATCCGTATGTCGTAAATAACCTTGTACGATTCCAGGAGATCGTGTGCCACTGCTCGGCCACACGCCGCAGAATCCCTGAATCCTGGAGATACGTGCTCACGGCGTGTGGACAAGCAGTGCCCAGTAGGACGGCATTTCCAGAAATCACGCAAGTTCATTTAGCATCTCCCTCCCCAGCGAGCTTGCGAGCGAGGGGGAGGGCCGGGGAGGGGGCCTGAACCGCCACTCGCCCCGACGCCGAGCACTGACACACAAGACGAACCGCAGAATATCGAACAAGGAACCGCTGAATATCGAAGGGAAACGCACCGGCGGCAAGGATGCCACCGCTACATCTCCCTCCCCAGCAACATCCTTCACCACCTCACCCCTACAGTCTCCAGCCTACAGCCTCCAGCCTCGAAAGGCTTTCCCATGAACATCGGTGTCTTCCTTCTCATCGAACCTTTCGCCAGTGTGGAAGTGCAGCTCCGTCGCGCCCGGGAGATGGGCTTCACTTGCGCCGACATCACCGACACGAACGCCGGCGGAAGCATGTTGGGCTCGGCCGGCTTCTCCCCCACCGTGAGCCTCGATGAGAACCCCTTCGAGGTGAAGCGGCTCTTCGAGAAGTATGAAATGGAGCCCTCCACCGTCTGCGCCCATGCCATGCTCCTCGAACCGTCCAACCCGGGCTACTTCGGCACGGCCGAGATCATGAAGGCGATCAAGTTCGCCGCCGCCATCGGCATCAAGGACGTGGTCACCACCGAAACCGATGCCCGGTCCGACTGGGCTAAGAACCTCACCTACGACCAGCAGATTTTCACCATCGCCGAAAAGCTCTACACCCCCGTCCGCATGGCCGCCGACTACGGCGTCCACCTCCTCCTCGAACCCCACGGCCCCATCACCGACACCATCCAGGGAATCCAGGACGTGATGGACATGCTGGGCAACCCCGAGTCACTGGGCGTGAACCTCGACACGGGCAATTCGTGGCTCGGCGGGTCCGACCCCGTCGAAATGGCCCGCGTCTTCAAGGACAAGATCCACCACATCCACTGGAAGGATCTCGGCCAGGAATGGGTCGACAAGCGCGGCACCCTCTTCGGCTGCGGCTTCTCCACCATCGCCTTGGGCGACGGCGTCATCGACATCGCCGGCGTCTGCGAAGTCATGAAGGACGCCAACGTCCGCGGCTCCACCCTCGAAATCATCGGCTCAGAAGACATCCTCAAGCGAAGCGCCGCCTACCTCAGATCCCAGGGCCTGTAGCTCCCTCGTCAACTTCGATATTCTGCGGTTCCTTGTTCGCTATTCTGCGGTTCACAACGCCAAACCACACCGCAACCCCAAACAACACACCCGTCACATTTGCCGCCCCATCCACAAGGCTCGCCGCCCGCCCGGGCACGAAAACCTGCGCAACTTCCGCAACAACGGCGTAGCCTACCAACACAAGGACCGTGCGACGGACACCCCACTCCCGCCATGCCGCGGCCACGAGTCCCCCGAGCACCGCAAAAGCCACAAAGTGGCCCAGATCGGAGTGCATGTCCACCGATTCGATTCCCGTAGGATGGTCCCCGCCATGGGGCCGCAACACCCCCGCCGTCAGCAACACCCAATAAATACCGCAAATCCAGTTCAGCATTCCAAATCGTCCCGCGTGCGTCTGTCGTTTCTCCATATCTTAACCTGCGTCCGCACCCCGCGGCAGACAACCGGGTAGCACCGATGATTTTCCGCATATAGCTCCCCACTCCAGAAAACCCATTCGGAATAATCGTCGGTGTTGCGAAGCAACCAGAGGGCTCCATCCCTCCCCCTTCTTCATTCTGCCGTCCCTTGTTCGCTATTCTGCGGTTCATCCCGGGTGACACCGATGATTTTCCGCAGACAGCCACCTATTACAGAAAACCCATTCGGAAAAATCGTCGGTGTTGCGAAGCAACAAGAGGCCTCACCGCCCGTTGTTCGACATTTTGCCGTACACATCCCCCGCCCCTCTTCACCGCGAAGCGGTCGACCCACCGCAGCCCAGGGTCAGCGCAGCGGCGCAGCCGCCAAGCGTCACCCTGGGTAACGTGAAGAAACACCACCTCTACGCTGAAAGCGTTGCATACCGAACCGGGTGACACCGATAATCTCCCGCAGACACCCTCCCCAAGAAATCACCCGTGCCCATCCGCGGCCCCCTCTTCACCGAGCACCAACCCCAGGCTTCCTCCAGCCTCCAGTCTCCAGCCTCCGGCCTCTCCCCTACCAATACCGCCGCCCCGGATAGTACGGCCAGTACCCCGTCCTCGTCCCACCAAAACGAACTTCCATCCCCGCCGTCAATGAGAAATTGTGCAGGTTCTTGAACCCGCTCCCGGCGCCTGCGATGAAATTGTCCGTCGCCTCCACCCGCACCGCCAGCCACTCCTGCAGCCGATACTTGAACCCCAACGCGATCGGCATGGCGAGCACCGACTTGATCCGCCGCTCCGAAAGCCGGTCCATGAAGTCCACCCGTGCCGACCCCAAACCAAGCAGGAAATACGGCCGGACGGTACTGTCCCCAAAGGGATACCAGAGCATCTCCACATCCCACACCCGGATGCCGCTGTCCCGCCGTTTGTCGAACCGATGGAACCACAGATCGTCTTCCGTGAAACCGTTCGCCAGGTCCTCGGCCTCCTGCGCCGCAACGGCTAGGTTCGAATCGTACAACGCCACCGACGCGAAACCAAAACGCGTTTCCCAGCCCCAGTACGGATCCACGTCCCACCCGAACCGATAGCCGCCGAAGAAGCCCTGTTCCTGGCCCACCCAGTTCTCGACCAGTTCGTTCCCCTGCATGAACCCCATGAACCAGCCCGCGCTGAAGGGACGGTACAGCCAGCTCTCGTGGGTCATCGGCTCCAGGAGTTCCTGGCATCCCGCAATGGGACCATACTCGGTCAGGCTCTCCAGGCCCGCCGCGTTCCCCGAAAGAAATCCGTTGTGAACTCGGCCCGTGGGCGAACAGGTCGGGCAGGCCAGCGACGCTGAGCCCCCGCAATCCGAGCACGCAGCTCCCTGCCCGTAGGCGATCGCCGCGTTCACACTGGGCGCCTCGGTGTAGACCTCCCCTCGGTACACTCCACCTTGGGAGGCCCGGGCGGAATCCCCAAACGCCATGATCTCGGTCGCCGCCGGCCTCGGAACTGCACTCGATGCCACCGGCGCCGGCGCTGGGTCCGGAACCTGATCCAGCCAACTCGACTTCCCGTCGTCCAGCAGCGGACCCGACGGCGATTGGCCAAGAACCAGAAAACCTCCCGAACCACCCGGCCACGCCCCGGAACCGCGCACCCCCTGGGCCTCTGCCGATACACAGCAACTCCCCAGAAGAACCAGGCAAGCAAGAAGAACCGTCCGGCGGGCAAGAAAAGCCCGAACATCCTCCGCGCATACCCCACGCGCCGTGAATCGCCTTCGGCCTCCGATTCGATTCATTACATCCATGGCTACGGGGCTCGCGCTACAGTCTTTTCGCGACCGAGCTTCTTTCCTGCTCTAGTACTTCCAGCTCGAGAAGTTGGATGGTTGGGCGCTCACGCCGTTGCAGCATGGGCCCATCCCTCTCACCTTCTCTCCGTGTCCTCTGTGCCCTCTGTGGTAATCCGCTTCGCGTTCTTAAGTCATCTTCTCGATTCGACCTGCGTTGCCCACGATTCCTGCTCTCGAAATCACGCAAGGCACGCGGGCCAAAATGACGGCCTGCCAGAACGGGCGGCGGATTATCTTGAACCGGGCCACCCCTGTCAATCGCAGACCGACCCGATAATCCCCCCCAAATCGAGCCGTTTTGGCCCATATCGGTCCCTCAACCTCCCTCCCCGCGATGGATCTCCTTGCCTCCTCACTCTTTAGTTGACATCGCCATCACGCAACGTTAGCCTAGACATAGTCAGGATTTAGCGAAAATCCAGACATCTGCCTCTTGTCTCGCAACTTGGTTCTCTACTCGCGAAGGTTCGCAGCGCATCCGCTGGCGGGAGTCGCCCATGGCTAAGCATAAACACTGGACCGAAATTCTTATTGCCAAAGGGATTGTGGGCCCTGACCAACTCTCCGAAGCGGAGCAGATGGCACGGCAGTCGGACATGACCCTGCCCGAGGCCCTCGACCGTCTCGGCTACGTTTCCGGCAATGATGTGGCCAAGGCCATGGCCAAACAGCACGGACTCGACTTCATCAATCTTGCCGAAATCACCGTTCCTCCCTCGGTTGTCGAACTCGTTCCCGAGTCGGTCGCCCGGGAAAACGCCATCCTGCCTATTTCGGAAGAGGAGGGCGGCCTCCGCGTCGTCATCAGCGATCCCGACGACTTCGAAACCTTCGAAAAACTCCGCTTCATCCTCAACAAACCCATCGAGCCTGTCCTCGCGCCTCGCGATGCCATCATCGAGGCCATCAACCGCCACTACGGACAGACCGTCGGCGAAAGCGCCGACAGCATGCTCCAGGAGTTCACCGACACGGCCATCGATTTCACCGAGGCCGACGACGACAACATCAGTGGCGGCGAGGCTATCGATGATTCCTCCGCGCCCATCGTCCGCCTGACCCACCTGATCATCAGCGAGGCCGTCCGCCTTCGCGCCTCCGATATCCACGTCGAGCCTTTCGAAGAACGGGTCCGCATCCGTTACCGAATCGACGGCGTCCTGGTGGAACGTGACAGCCCCCCAAAACGGCTGCAGGGAGCCCTCCTTTCCCGTATTAAGATTCTCTCCAAACTCGACATTGCCGAGCGACGCCGCACCCAGGACGGTCGTATCAAGATCACCGTGGGGGAAAAGGAACTCGACCTTCGGGTGAGTGTCATCCCCACCAATCATGGCCAGTCCATCGTCATGCGGATCCTCGACAAGGACAGCATCAAGGTCGGCCTTCGTGAACTTGGCTTTGACGAGGCCTCTTACAAAGTCTTTCGATCCCTCATCGCCCGACCCAACGGAATCATCCTTGTCACCGGCCCGACGGGTTCTGGAAAAACAACCTCCCTCTACGCCGCCCTCAACGAACTCAATACCCCCGATCGCAAGATCATCACCGCCGAGGACCCCGTCGAGTACTACCTTCCGGGGATCAACCAGGTCGAGATCAAGCACAGCATCGGACTCGATTTCGCTCGCGTTATTCGTGCCATGCTGCGTCAAGCCCCCAATATCATCCTCGTCGGGGAAATGCGAGACCTTGAGACGGCTCAGATGGGGATTCAGGCCTCTCTGACTGGACACTTGGTATTCAGTACGCTACACACGAACGATGCGCCCAGTGCTGTTACACGTCTAATCGACATGGGCGTCGCCTCCTACCTCGTCTCCAGCAGTGTCGTCGCCATCATGGCCCAGCGTCTCGTACGCGTCGTCTGCCAGAAATGCAAGGAAGAATACCGACCCAGCGACGCAGTCCTCGAGAACGCCGGCATCACCCCTGAAATGGCCGCCAAGGCTACCTTCATGAGGGGCAAAGGATGCACCAGCTGTGGTCATAGCGGCTTCCGCGGAAGAAGGGCCATCTTCGAACTCATGCTCATGAGCGCCGCCGTTCGCGAACTCACCTTCAACGAAGCCCCCTCCAGCGAAATCCGAAGGGCCGCAGTAGGTGAAGGAATGGCAACCCTTTACGTCGATGGCCTCCGAAAGGCCTGCCAGGGACTCACTACCATTGAAGAGGTCGCTCGCGTCGCCAAAATCGCCGAAATGTAATCCCCACTTGGGTCCCTGAACCTGGCGCCGGCTCGCACAGCCCGCTCCCATGCACAGACAAGCCTCTCGATCCATGCAACTCCACATTTCGAGCCGACAAACTCAGGCTCGCCCCCCAACCGCGAACCGGTTCACCAAGCCAATCGACTGACAGCAATACCGCCAAGCCTGCAGAAGCTATCCCGGACAAACAACCACCCATAGGTCGGGGTCCTCGTCCCGTTTTTCTGACGATCCAACAAGAAACTGAAATAATCGTGGCGCGTGAAGAGTCGGAGGACTCTCGCTCGTGCGCTACGGCCGCATGAGCGGCTGGGCGCTCGATTCCGAAAATTGCGCTGCCTTGGAAGGGATTCCAAGTGTGGTGCCCAGCCATGCGGGTCTCATCAAACTGAGTTACGGCGCCCCCGGGCAAGGGGGTTGCGCCCGCGTAGGGTTATGCTCTATGGGGACTATCCTTATCGACAAACTGCTCCTTACGGTGGTCAACCGTAACGCGAGCGACCTTCACATCGCCGTCGGGCAACCGCCGGTCCTCCGTCTTCACGGACGACTGGTCAAACTCGAGACCAAAACCCTCGAGCCCGAAGACACCATCGCGCTCATGAAGAGCATCACCCCCGAACGGTGCCAGCAGGAGCTCCAGGAACAAGGAAGCACCGACTTCGGTTTCGCCTTCGGCGACAAAGCTCGTTTCCGTGTCTCCGTCTTCAAACAACGCGGCAATACCGGCATGGTCTTGCGGCAAATTCCCAACGACCTGCTCAGTATGGAGCAGCTTGGGACCCCCGCCGCACTACGCGAACTCATCCTCAGACCCCGTGGACTCGTCCTCGTCACCGGTCCTACCGGCTCCGGAAAGTCCACCACACTCGCCGCCTGTATCGACTTCCTCAATGACAATGTGGACCACCACATTATCACGATCGAGGACCCCATCGAGTTCTACCACTACCACAAGAAATCCACCGTCAATCAACGTGAAGTCGGCGTCGATGTCCCCTCCTTCGCCGAGGCCATCCGCCGTGCCCTTCGTCAAGACCCCGACGTCATCCTCGTCGGCGAAATGCGTGACCTCGAAACCATCGAGGCCGCCATCACCGCCGCCGAAACCGGCCACGTCGTCTTCGGCACCCTCCATACCACCGGTGCCCAGGGAACCGTCAACCGTATTATCGACGTCTTCCCCACCAACCAGCAGGACCAGATCCGCACCCAGTTGTCCACCTCCATCATCGCTATCCTCTCCCAGGCCCTGCTCCCGAAGATCTCCGGCGGTCGTGTCGCCGCCTACGAAATGCTCGTCGTCACCCCGGCCATCGCCAACCTCATCCGAGAAAACAAGACCTTCCGTATCAACTCGTCCATCCAGACCGGACACAAACTCGGTATGCAGTTGCTCGACGACCACCTGTTCAAACTCTGGCGTGACGGCGTCGTTGAAGAAAAAGAAGTCCTCGTCAAAGCCAACATGCCCGAAGACCTCGCGGCCAAGATCGCCCAGGCAAAACGCGGCATGCTCGAAAGCGAAGAGGATATGGATTGAGTGAGCTGTGAGCTATGAGTTGAACCCTGCTTCCTGAACCCTGAACCCCGACAACTCACGATGGCTATGCGACGCATCGGCCAGATCCTCGTTGATCAAGGCCACCTCACCGAAGAACAACTCGAAGCCGTGCTCGAAGAACAGAACACGCGCCCCGGCGAACTGTTCGGCTCCATCGCCGTCGCGATGGGCATGATCAACGAGGACCACGTTACCCGCGCCCTGGCGGAACAGTTCGGCCTCCAGGTCATCAACATGACCGACATGGTCGTCTCCCCGGAGGTCCTCTCCCACCTCACCCAGCCCATGGCGGAGTTGTACAAGGTGATCCCCATTGCCTTCAAAGACGGTACCCTCACCGTCGCAACCTGCAACCCCCAAAAGCTTTCCGTCATCGACGAACTCCGTAGCTTCCTCGGCTACGATATCCGACCCTGCGTCGCCACCGAACAGGAAATCGACGCCGCCCTCGACCGCTTCTACGGCGCCAGCGGCGAAAGCGTCGAATCCCTCATCTCCAATATGGAAGCCGACGCCGACCTCGCCCAGGCCGCCGCCGAAGCGGAACAGAAGGCCGGCGTCCATAACCTCACCGACCTCGAAAACCTCGCCGAAAGCGCCCCCGTTCGCAAGCTCCTCAACATGGTCCTCCTGCTGGGAATCCGCGACCATGCCAGCGACTTGCACTTCGAACCGTTCGAAAACGAGTTCAAAATCCGCATCCGTGCCGACGGCGTCCTCTACGAAATGGTGCCCCCGCCGCGCCATCTCGCCTTCGCCATCACCACCCGCATCAAGGTCATGGCCGACCTCGATATCGCCGAACGCCGCGTCCCCCAGGACGGTCGTATCCGACTGAACGTCGGCGGACACCCCGTCGACCTCCGCGTCAGCGTTCTGCCCACCATGTTCGGCGAAAGCGTCGTCTGCCGGATCCTCGATCGCTCCGTCGTCATGCTCGACATGGGCATGGTTGGCCTCGAACCCGACATGCTCCGCGACTTCCGCAAAGTCATCCGGCGCCCCAACGGCGTTGTCCTCGTGACCGGCCCCACGGGAAGTGGAAAAACCACCACCCTCTACGGCGCCCTCAACGAACTCAATACCATTGAAGACAAGCTGATCACCACCGAGGACCCCGTCGAATACGACATGGAAGGCATCATCCAGATGCCCATCGACGCCTCCATCGGCAACACCTTCGCCCAGTGCCTCCGCTCCATCCTCCGGCAGGATCCCGACAAAATCCTCGTCGGCGAAATCCGCGACCTCGAAACCGCCGAAATCGCCGTCCAGGCCTCCCTCACGGGGCACATGGTCTTCAGCACCCTCCATACCAACGACGCCCCCAGCACCATCACCCGTCTCCGCGATATGGGCGTCCCCCCCTTCCTCCTCACCGCCACCATCGAGGCCATCCTCGCCCAACGCCTCGTCCGAAAAATATGCGAAAACTGCCGCGAAGAAACCATGCCCAGCATGGAACTCCTCGCCGACCTCGAACTTACCCCCGACGACATCGCCGACAAACACTTCTATCGCGGGGCCGGCTGCCCCACTTGCAATAACACCGGCTTCAAAGGCCGCACCGGACTCTTCGAGTTCCTCGAAGTCTCCGAAGATATCCGCGAACTGATCAACCAGGGCGTCTCCACCGAACAACTCCGCGCCGCCTGCAATCGCAACGGAATGAAATCCCTCCGCGATGCCGGACTCGAAAAAGTCTTCGGCGGCGTCACCACCATCGAAGAAGTCGTCCGCGAAACCGTCGCCCATATGGCATAGGAAGAGGCTGAAGGCCGGAGACTGAAGGCTGGAGGCCGAAGAGTACATCGAGGTCTAGCGACCAAAACGGAAAACTCAAGCGAGAAAGCACAGGACAGTCTGGCGACCCGAGACTGGCATCGGACTTACCTCCAGCCTCCAGCCTCCAGCCTAACTCAGAGGGGAAAAGCCATGCCGACCTACCAATTCGAGGCCATGGACGCCACCGGCCAGGAAATTAAAGATGTGATCGAGGCCACCAACGAAGAGGAGGCTCAGGCCACTATCCGCCAGATGGGCTACTTCGTGACCAAGCTCACGGAGAAAAAAGCCAAGAAAGCCGCGGCCCAGAAAAAGAGCGGAAAGGGCGGAAAAACTTTCGCCTTCGGCAAGGTCAAATCCAAAACCCTCACCACCTTCACCCGCCAGCTCTCCATCCTCCAGGACGCCGGCCTCCCCATCCTCCGCAGCCTCAGAATCCTCCAGCAACAGGCAAAACCCGGACAGCTCCGCAACTGCCTCATGGACGTCTGCGAAGAAATCGAATCCGGCTCCACCCTCTCCGAGGCCATGGCCAAATCGCCCAAGGCCTTCAACCGCCTCTACTGCAACATGATCAAGGCCGGTGAGGCCGGTGGTGCCCTCGAGACCATCCTCCAGCGACTCGCCGAGTTCATGGAACGGTCCGAGTCTCTCAAACGCAAAGTCAAAAGCGCTCTCATCTATCCTATCTGCGTCGTCTCCTTCGCGGCCGGTATCCTCACTTTCATCATGATGAAGATCGTGCCCGCCTTCCAAAAAATCTTCGAAGAGTTCGGCGTCGAACTGCCTGGCGTCACCCTCATCCTCATCAAGGTCTCCTACGGCGTCGTCAACTTCTGGTACCTCATCCCGGGCATCCCCATCGGCATCTGGCTGTTCATAAAACTCACCTGTAAATTCAGCCATGGACGCTTTGGCTGGCACCTCTTCTTAATACAAATGCCGCTCTTCGGGCAACTCGTCGAAAAGAACATCGTCGCCCGAACCATGCGGACCCTCGGAACCCTCGTCACCAGCGGCGTGCCCATCCTCGAAGCGCTCCACATCACCCGCGAAACCTCCGGAAACGCCGTCTTCGAAAAACTCTTCAGCAAAACCAACGAGGCCATCCGCGAGGGCGAAACCATCTCCCAGCCCCTCAAGGACTACGCCAAGCCCGGATACCACCCCATCACCCACTTCTGGTTCACCTTCTGGATCCCCGCTGTCGGCGCCCTCGTCTACATGATGAAAATCAATAACCGCGTCATCGACGACATGGTCGTCAATATGGTCGACGTCGGTGAAGAAACCGGTGAACTCGACACCATGCTCTACAAGGTCGCCGATACCTACGACGAAGAAGTCGCCGTCCTCACCGACGGCCTCATGGCCCTCATGGAACCCCTCCTCATCATCGTCCTCGGCCTCGCCGTCGGCTTCATCGTCATCGCCTTGTTCCTCCCGCTCATCAAACTGATTTCGTCCCTATCCTGATCAAAAAATGGCGCCGCCGATCCCGCACCGGGCCGGTCGGGATCGGCCGATACGCCAACGAAAGACGCAAACCCTCTGCCGTCTCCCGTTGGCACCCGCCACACGAAAATAGCTTCTGCCATCCCCAGTCGAACAAGGGCATTCGCCGGGGAAGAGCACAGGGAAAAGCGGAAAGTGGAAAGCGGAAAGCGGAACACCTCTTCCTCCCTCTCCAGCCAGGCGAGAGAGGCCTCTTCCTCCCTCCCCAGCGAAGCGAGGGGGAGGGCCGGGGTGGCGCCCGTCGAGTCGCCACTCGCTTCCCACTTCATCCCTCCAGCCTACAGCCTAAAGCCTCCAGCCTAAAATCTCTCTCCGCTCAAAAGGAGTCTCTCCCATGATCGCCTCCCATAAGTCCCGCCCCGCTCGCCGCGGCGGCTTCACCCTCGTCGAAATGCTCACCGTCATCGTCATCATCGGCATCCTCTCCGGCCTCGTGGTCGGCGGCGCCATCTCCGCCATCAAGGCCGCTCGCCGCGCCACCATCCTCGCCGAAATCGGCCAACTCAAAATCTCCCTCGAAAACTACAAGACCGAAATCGGCGAATACCCCCCCGACTTCGCCTTCTGCGACCTGCCTCTCGGAAACGCCCTCGGCGATGCCGCCCGCAGCCGCGTTCTCATCCACATGCGCAAGCGATTCCCCCGCCTCCGGCTTGCCGATTGGGCGGATTTTCAGACCAAATGCGGCCTGACCGCCGGCCCCGGCGCCACCGAACTCAACCCCTCCACCGCCCTCGTCTTCTGGCTCGGCGGTCCCCTCGATTCCAGCGGCAAGCCCAGCGGCTTCAGCGAAGATCCCAGCAATCCGTTCAAGAGCGGCGAACCTCGTGGCAGGGTTTATTACGACTTCGATCCCGCCCGCATGTTGGATGCCTCAGGCAGCCCCACCCTCCAACTCCAGCAGCCCAGAATCCAGCCCGTCAGCCCCTACGTCTATTTCTGTGCCATCAAGGATAACAGCACCGGCACTTTCGAATATGGCCGTATCGCCGGCACCACCTTCACTCCCTTCTCCTACGACACCACCAGCTCTGGCGTCTGCGTCCCCTACCTCGAAAATGTCCTCGGCGCCTCCGCCTCCGCCACCCCCGATGCTTCGACCGACCAGCGCGTCTGGCGGGCTCCCCAAAAATACCAGGTCATCGGCGCCGGACTCGACGGCAAATTCTCCACCGGCACCGCCCCCGATTTCCGCTTCTCCAAGCTCGGCGAAGGCCTCACCGACGCCGACTACGACAACCTCACCAGCTTCGCCGAAGGCGAACTCCAAAAAGAGCTCTGATGCCCCCCCACCCAAAAAAATCTCCCTCCCACCGAGGAGATCCAAAATGAATCCAAAGCGGAAAGCGGAAAGCGGAAAGCGGATAACGGACATCGAGCCAACGGCCGAAGCCCGTGTGCCACTGCTTGCTTGCAAGCAGTGCCCGTCGTTGGAGCCCAGCCTTCAGCCTGCCCCTCCAGCCTCCAGCCTCCAGCCTACAGCCTCCTCTTTCCTCCCTCCCCAGCGAAGCGAGGGGGAGGGCCGGGGTGGGGCCCATAGCTCACAGCTCACAGCTCATGGCTCACAGCTCACAGCTCATAGCTCAAAGCTCACCGCTCACCGCCCCGCCTTCACCCTCACCGAGATGCTCATCGTCATCAGCATCATCGGCATGCTGGCGGCCATTAGCCTCGGCGCCCTTTACTCCGCCCGCGAGACCGCTCGCATCGCCAAGACCCAGGCCACCATCACCAAGATCGACCGCATCGTCCAGGCCCGCTACGAAGAATTCGCCTCCCGCCGACTCCCCATTAGCGCGAAGGGAGTGGCGCCCAAGACGATGGCCGAGTTGAAATTCATGGTCCTCTGCCAACTGCAGCAGTGGGAGATGCCCGACAAGGCGGAAGACGTCGCCAACCCCATGGTAACTTCGGGAAGCCCCTTCGATTCTGGCGACATCAATGCGACAGAAACGCTCACGACGCCCACTTCCGGCTTCTCGATTGCACTCGAACGCAGCGCCCTGGCAAAACGCATCTTCCGCCGCTGTGCCGAACGATACCACACCACCTCGGCGACGGGTGATGCCGCGGAAAACGCCGCCTCGTCCGAGATCCTCTATATCTGGATCACCTGCGGCGATCGCGAGGCTATCGAGCAGTTCCAGCCCAATGAGATCGGCGACACCGACGAAGACGGCTTCCCCGAGTTCATCGACGCCTGGGGCGAGCCCATCCGCTTCCTCCGCTGGCCCACCTGCTACTACGAGGTCTCCGACCTCATGTCCGGCGACGCCGACGCGGACCACTCTGAGTTTGACTCGCGCCGCGCCGATAAATTGGCCTTTCGCCTGGTGCCCCTGATCTACTCCAAAGGGCCCGACAAAAAGTCTGGAATTAACATCGACATGGGCCGGACAACTTACGCGAATATCTACAACGAGGGCCGCGAAGTCGGCCTTCCCGACGGCACCGGCGACCACCTCGACAACATCACCAACCACACGCTGGGGATGAACTGATGAACGATTCCCATCGCTATCAGCCCGTACGCCGCGCCGTGACGCTCGTCGAACTGCTCGTCGTCGTCACGATCATGCTGCTCCTGGCCGCCTTTGCCATCCCCACCATCCGCCCCATGACCGAGGGTCGGCGCATCCGCGAGGCCGCCCGCGCCATCGACGTCTACCTCACCCAGGCCAAAACCCGCGCCCTCGTTGTCCAGCGCCCCGTTGGCGTCGTCCTCGAGCGTTTCCAGCAGGTCGATACCTCGGGCACTTCGCTCTACCTGGACGACACCTGCACCGTCCTCCGCATGGTAGAAATTCCCCCGCCCTACGCCGGCGATTTCACCGACTCCCGCCTCCGCGTCCAAAATTGGACTTACATGAACAACGGTACCACACCGCATACCTACTATAACAGCGGCAGCATCAACTACTTCGTCATCAAAATTGCCCTTCCCTCCGCCTGCCTGAGCGGTCGCCTCCTCAAACGGGGCGACAAGGTCCGCTTCAATTTCCAGGGTCCCATGTTCACCCTCGTCGACGATCCCTGGGACACGGATGCCAGCAGCGACGGAGCCGACATCCCCGTCGACGTCGACGGCTACATCGACTTCGACACCGCTAATATCAACACCCAGGTCCTCACCGCCATCGCCCCCGTCGGCCAACTCGGAGGCCTCTCCTGGCCTCTCGTTCCCGACTCCACCGTCGATCCCACGAGGCTGACCTATTCGAGCAGGCCGGTCTGGTCCGCCGACCTCACCTTCCAATTCTTCCGCCAGCCGGAGCCGTCTCCCGGCGATCCCCTTCGCCTCCCCAAAAACACGGTCATCGACCTGGCGGATTCCGGCTACTACCCCGCCCTCGCCGGCCCTCCCGATGCCTTTGACTGCATCACCGCCACGGACCAACGGGGGCCCATGATCCTCTTCGCCCCCAACGGCGCCATCTCCCACGTCTACCATTGGGATAGCGCAACGGCCAACTACGGCGCAACCTCCGTCATGAACCCCATTTTCCTCATGGTCGGCAAGTGGGAACGCACCGGCCTCAACGCCGATGGAACCTCCTACGCCGACGACGGACTCCACAACTGGCAGGACGCCTCCAACCTCTGGATCTCCATCGGACCCCAGAACGGCTTCGTCACCACGGCCGAGGTCAACGCCGACTCCGCAACCGCCGCCGGTGTCAACGTCCCCTCCACCCTCGACGTCTCGCGCACCTACGCCCGACAGAAACAAATCAGCAAGGGAGCACTCTAAGAATGATCGCTACCCTGATCCCAAAGCGGAAAGCGGAAAGCGGAAAGCGGACCCCGTTGGAGTCCAGGCTTCAGCCTGCCCAAAAGCGGAAAGCGGAAAGCGGAAAGCGGACAACGCACGAGCCCCGTGTGCCACTGCTTGCTTGCAAGCAGTGCCCCCCGTTGCAGTCCAGCCTTCAGCCTCCAGTCTCCCTCCCCAGCGAAGCGAGGGGGAGGGCCGGGGTGGGGCCTATTGCCTCATCCCACGCCCCCCACTCCAACCCTCCAGCCTCCAACCCTCCAGCCTCCAACCCTCCAGCCTCCAGCCTAAAGCCTCCAGCCTCCCGTGCGGGTATCTCCCTCATGGAAGTCCTCATGGCGATCTTCGTCCTCACCACGGGACTACTCGGCATCGCCATGGTCATTCCCGCCGGCCGCGCCCTCATGGTCAAGGCCGCCAAGAGTGATCGCAGCGCCGCCTGCGGACGCGCCGTTCTCAACGACATCCAGATCCGCGGCTGGAGTGAGCCCGAAAACTGGCGTCAGTATTGGCGCAACGCCTACGTCCCCGCTCGCATCACCACCCGCGATTCCTACTTCGATTCCAGCATCACCCCCGAGTGGACTGTCAACTACGTGAACGGCGGCCTCGTCTACGGCGAAACCTATTTCCTCGACCCCCTGTTCTTCACCAGCAACAATACAATCGATTCCGTTCGCCATTTTCCCTACACCGGCTACGACACCTCTTCCACTCCCACTTACGAATTCGTCTTCTCCGGGAGAAGCTCGGCCGACCGCGGTTGGCCCGACCGCGCCCTCGCCCGTCGCGTTACCGTGCCCATTAGCCAGGCCGTTGCCGATCGCATCACCACCTGGGCCGACGAACTCATCTTCTCCCTCGAAGCCGACAACGCCCGCCCCCGCCAGATGTCGAAATGGCTCTACGCCAACACTACGTCCGCGCCCGCCGTAGTCAGCGTCCCCAGTGAAAACGCCGCCTATCCTGTCCTCGTGGGCGATAATTTCGATCCTACCGACAAGTACCGCCAGCACGCCGTCAGCGAACCGCGTTACACCTGGTCCGTCATGTTCACCCCCTTGGTTTCACCCAGCTACGATGGAACCTGGGATGATGACGACCAGTCCAGCACCAGCGTCGTCCCCCTCGTCGATCCCGCCAAAATCACCCGCTACGAGGTCTCGGTCGTCATCTTCTACAATCGCAATTTCTACTGCCCCACGGGCACCGAGATTAACGACGCAGACAACCTCGACCTGATCAGCGAACGCTCCGTCTACGCCCAGGTCAGCAGCGGTATCGGCGGCGGCGACGTCCTTCTCTTCGTCCCCAACAGCGATACCTCCCGGCCCGCCGGCTACCTCGACGTCAAGAAAGACGACTGGATCATGCTCAAGGGCCTGGATCGATCCCGCCAGGTCGGTAACGGTTCAACCGTGATGTACACTCGCCCAACCGTCTGCAAATGGTACCGCGTCCTCGCCGTCGATGACCTAATCACCGAGAAGGCAGACGGAACGCCGCTCACCATAAAAAACCCCACGGATCTCACTGGCGACCCCTTGACCGGCCGCGGTCGCTACGTCACCCTCGCCGGCCCCGACTGGGCCGTCGACACGACGGGACCCTCGGTCGGCGGATCCAGCGGATTCACGTCTGACGAAGACATCGCCGAAGCCGCCATCATCAAAGACGTCGTCGGCGTATACACCACCGTCATCGACAAAAACGCCCTATGACCCCCGCGTAGCTTGGCTCTCCGAGCCGACCCCCCGTAGGTTGGCTCTCCAGAGCCGGCCCCAAAACCGTCCAACGACATAGAAATACGACCGCGAGTGACAACGCAAGCAACGACTCCGTAGCCTGGCTCTCCGAGCCGGGTCCCCGTAGGTTGGCTCTCCAGAGCCGACCCCCCGTGAATTGATTCCCACGAGTCGACTCGAGAGAGTCAACCTACGCAGAGGCCGACTCACGAGAGTCGTGCTACTGGCGGCGAGAAACAAAACAATTCGAAGGCTCCGCTCCTGGGCAAGGGAGCGATCCAAAACCCGTGAGGTAGCTACACCATGGCAACCCAAACCTCAAACCTCAAAGCTCACAGCTCAAAGCTCACACCCTCCCTCCCCAGCGCAGCGAGGGGGAGGGCCGGGGAGGGGCCGGTCGAATCATCCCACGCCTCCCGCCAGGGCGTCATCCTCCTCGTCCTTCTCGGCATGCTGGCCCTCTTCACGGCCACGGCCTTCGCCTTCGTCGTCATTGCCTCCCACGGCAACAAGACCTCCAAGGCCCTCCAGAAGGTCGACCGCGTCGTCTTCGCCCCCGACGAAGACCTCCAGCAAATCTTCGACCAGGTAGCCTCCGGGCCCAAGGACGACAACCGCCGCTCCGTCCTCCTCACCCATTCCCTCCTGGAAGACATCTACGGCGCAAACTACGTCAAAGGTTGGATTATCAACCACTACACCGTCGCGCCGAATTCCGCCGGCACGTTCCGCAATCCCAAGAACGCGATCATCCATTCCGGAAGCAATGTCAAGGAAGAGAAACTGCCTCTCACGCTTCCGCCTGAACAACTGCCTGGAACCACAACAGTTACGAGTAGCTACCAGGCCAGCATCGCCGGCGGCCAGATCATCGAGTTCACCGCCGGCTACACGATCCCCAACGGCGGTGCCACGGGCGGACTCGACGTTACTACCGGCGCCCCCATCGGAAGCACCACCGCAGCCAACACCATCACCATCCCTGCTTGGTTCGGCAGTGAGGAGGCCAACGGCACCGGCAACGACAACGAAGCCATCGAGTTCCAGCGCCGCGTCGGCTGCGTCCTCACCATCAAGGACTCCGAGTTCAGCCGCTTCTACAACCTGGCCAACAAGAGCACCCGCATTGTCGGCTACCGCCGAGAAACCACCTACGACGGCGGCGGGACGCTCCAGATCGTCTACCACCGCTATCAGATCCTGCCCTTCGACGGCATTCCCGTTTCCGATACCGTCAGTTTCTTCGCTAATGCCGGCGGCGATCTGTCCAAAACGCCCCGCGACAAGGTTGACTTCATCATCAACGGCGTCCCCTTCTCAGGGACCGGCGTCGGCTACGACGATACCAACGCCACAAACGACGCTGGCTACGATAACAATAATCCCGACGATTATCCCTACGCCCTCCTGCCCAACCCAACCGACCCCGACTACCAGCAGAACGTCACTTTCAGATCTCCCAACGAGGGCTACGACGCGCCCGACTACCAGAACATGCTCCTTGCCATGGAGCACTGGGACGGCACGGCCATGGTCCTCACCCGCAGCCCCTCCCTGCACCGTCCGGCGCTGGCCTGGTACTGGCTCAACCGTATGGTGACCGTACTACAATCCGCTCCCTACAACCTCCCCGACGACACCGAGGCTTGGAGAGTTCTTGCCTGCCCCGATTACATCCCGGCCCTTCGCAACACGATCGTTCAACTGAAACGGCGGTGCCTCCTCCGCCCCTTGCCGGAAGATCACCCGAATTTCGACGGGAGCAATTCCCGCTGGCCCGTCTATACGGTCGCCCAGGTCTCCAGCATGGCGCTTGCCCAACTCCAGATAGCCGCGGCCCGCTCATGGGGCGCCGTCAACCTGACCCCGGGCCTGACCTACCCCTGGGATATGGGCTCCGGCGAAATCGTCCCCTGGGACGTCGACAACGACGGCGACGGAATCCCCGACAGCATCTGGGTCGACCTCGGCTTCCCCGTCCGCACCCTCCCCGACGGACGCAAATACAAACCCCTTGCCGCCATCCACTGCATCGATCTCGGTGGCCGCGTTAACCTCAATACGGCAGGCACCGTCGAACAACTCTACGACGCCTACGCCCAGGACCCCGCCGCCACCAACTATCTCGGCGACAACACCGTCTACGCCCAAACGCTTAACGAAGGCGCTACACCCACCGTCGCTCCCGTCCTCTCCCGCGGCCAGGGCGCCGGCACGGCGGAAATCAACCCCATGCCTGTTCTGGGGGATTCAATC
This sequence comes from Thermoguttaceae bacterium, assembly GCA_963674575.2. Lineage (GTDB taxonomy): Bacteria > Planctomycetota > Planctomycetia > Pirellulales > Thermoguttaceae > JAAYAY01. The sequence continues at coordinate 138,922 of CAXXQT010000002.1, read as the reverse complement.
AATCTCTATCGAAAACTCCTCCTCGGCGACGCCACTTCCCAACTCGACGGTCGCTACGGCGAACTCGATCTCCGACAATACGCCCCGAGCGGAGAATACCGCTGGCCAGCCCCCGGCATCACGCCCAAGAACTATTCGGACTACACCAGCCCCTCCACACTGGATAGCCTCGCCGTCGCCCGCCTCTTCGGCTATCCCAGCAACTACTTCTACGCCGTTGCCAACGGCGACGCCCTCGCCTATGGCACGCCCATGGACCTCAACGGCGCCCTCCTCGTTGGCCTCGACCTTTTCGGCCAGCCCATCTACTCCAACCTGGGCGGAGCCATCTACAAGAGCAGCGGCTACCAATCCATTTCTTCGGGCTGGAATTTCGACGCCTGGCTCTACACGGGGCTCGATAGTCCCTACCAGCTCAAACTCGCCCCCGCCGCAGCCCAGTCCGCCGGACTCCATTCCCGCGTCGACAATCCCTTCACCGTCGCCGAACTCGAACCCCTCCTCCGCCGCTACGATACCGACATCCTCCGTCTCCCTTCCCGCCTCCGCCGTCTCCTCGGCGCCGGCACTTCCTCCCTCTACCGCCTCAACGCCACCACCGAAAGCTGGAGTGTGCCCGTGCCCTCCATGGGCATGACCAAGGAACTCCGCGACGGCTGGAAACTCCTTGGCCTAGGACGTCCGCCTCAACATCTTTCCGACTTGATCGCCGCGCGCATCGCCGCAGATTCAACGAAGAGCCTCCCGTCTCTGCACCAAGTTCTGACGACGGATGAGGCTTTCCGCGCCGACCTTGGCAACATGCTGTCCCATGATGCGCTCATGGGCTTGCTGATGGACCTCAACAGGCCTTTCGGCAACGGTCAGGACGACGACAACAATTTTGTGGTGGATGAACCCGGTGAAACCGGCGCCGATGAATTGGCTCGACGCCAAGCCTATGCCAAGACGCTCTACCTCCTAATGATGGCTCTCATAGACGACGACTGGTATCCCAATTGGGATCCGGTGATCGCACGCGAGTTGGAGATTATTCCCGCCTACACGCCTGGGCCCGTCGAGACCGCTGCCGCACGCGCCAGGGCAATTGCCCAGTGGGCCGTCAATGTTGTCGACTTCCGCGACGCCGACTCCGTCATCACTCCCTTTGAGTACGACGTTTACCCCTTCGCCAGACTCACCGCCACGACCGTCACCCCGGGAGAATTGATCGCCACGTGGGATGCTGATGGAGATCTCACAACCAACAACACAGGCTGCGACCACGTGTGGGGCTGTGAGCGTCCCGAACTCCTGATTACCGAGACGCTGGCCACCCACGACCGACGCCAGTACGACGTCGATCCGGACCCGACAGCCACAGACTACGTGAATGCATTCCGCCCCGAAGGCTCACTCTTCGTCGAACTCTACAATCCGTGGACCAACGCCGACGGCGCTCCCGCAGAATTGTATCGCGACTATTCCAGCGCCCTGCACTCGGGCGGCGTCCGACTCAACCAAAAATCGCCTTCCGGCAACTCGCCCGTCTGGCGACTGGCCGTTTATGATCCTGACACCACGGACGAGGATATCCCCACGGGGCTGGGCTACCACGATCCCCACGACAGCACCGACACCAACAATTCCGATCCAGTGCGTCTTGTCTACTTCGTCCAAGACACAGGAGCGACGAGCACTCTTCCCGAGATCGACAATGCACAAGTGACCTTCTCCCCCGCCGCCTCGGCGCTTGCTCCGGTTGGCCCCCATCGATACGCAGTCGTCGGGCCTGGCAATGCCGCCAACGGCCAGTACAGCCCCGGCGCCACGCTTCTCAATTCGCTGCCCAACGCCTCCGTTTCAACCGCACGAAGAATCCAACTCAATCCCAGTTCCAATCCAGACGATCTTGACCAGGTTCAGGTCTTCTCGGACGGCAATGCCGACGACCTGGCGTCTCTGGGAGTTGTGGACTACAGCAGCAGCACCGGCGGAGCGATGCAGCCCCCCGTGGCGATCATGATCGACCAGGCTCGAACGAATTCGACGGCAACGCTTCGAGACCTTCGCCTCAGCATCTCCGAGCCTGTCGATGGCTACGCCGCTGACGCAGACCCCTCCTACAACTGGACCACGGGCTACGCAACCCCTCTCTCGGCCGAGGATCTCGCCCGCGGAACAACCGACTGGGGAGCCGATACGACGGTTAGCCCGCCTGATTGGCACGGACCGCTCGCCGTTCCCGGCACTGTTTCCGGTGTCCGATACGTCCATCTTCAGCGTCTTGCCAATCCGCTGATTGCCCACGACCCGGTCACGAATCCCTATCGCACCATCGATTCTTCGCCCGTCGACCTAACGGTCTTCGATAGCGCCATGGACATTGCCACCCACCAATCCAACAACGGTTCCTTGCACGGCTATCCACAGGAGGGGACGGCCGACTGCATCGCCACGCGCCAACGCGGAGAGACGGGCAGTGGCACACCCAACTCGAGCGCCTTCTGGACATCTCTCGTCCTCACCGAACCGGAAGCGTCGGGTGACCTTCCGTACTGCAAGAACACCGCAAACAAGGTTCTTACAACTCCCAATACCGGGGTCCCGCCCCGTCTCTCGCACTCCCTCGGCTATCTCAACGACTTCTTCTTCGTTCAGTCGCCTCTGAATACCAGCCACCTTTCTCTGCCTTTTGCCTACGCTCCCTATGCCGGAGCCCCGGGCACGGAAAGCGGCTCTCCCGGTTCTTACTCCTTTGTTCCCGAGCCCTTCCCTTGGTTCACTTGGCTGAATCGCCCTTTCACCAACCCGGGTGAAGTCACCCTTGCCCCGGCGGTGGATTCAGCACGCCTGCTCCTGTCCGTTGAAAACGAACAGACGGTTGCCGGTCTTGAAGCCTACTCCGCGGGCAGGGAGAGTTTTGCGCAGACTCTTCCCTTCTTCACCGCCATCGATTCGGATACGCCAAAAGACACAGGACGGCTGAGGGGCTTCACCACCACGCCTGCAGATAGTGTTCCTGCTCTCGCGCCCCATTTCTACCGACTCCTTGACTACGTCCACGTTCCCTCCCGCTTCGTTGATTCCCAAACACGCGGCAACCCCACCTTCATGAATGCCACGTACATGACCACAAACGGCGAGGATCATGCCTTCTGCTACCCCTCCAACTTCATCCCCACCTGGCGCGAACCGGGAAAAATCAACCTCAACACCGTCTACGGCTACGACGTTTCCGGTGGAACCGATTCCCTCGTCTGGCAAGCCCTCTCAAACGACTACGATGATAAAATGCCGACCTGGGACGACTTCCTTAAGACCCGACGCGCTTTCCCCGTCTCAACCGCTGCCGCAGTGCCCGATCACTACGGCTTTGAAGACGTAAGTTCCCCCGACCCGCCCCTGCCCACCCGAATGGCCAACCCATTCCGCTCCTTCGCAGGCGTCCAACTCGTTCCACCCGTCCCTGGTCGCGACCCCGGTGGCGCCAATCCGCCTTATCTCACCGGGCTCATCCAGCAAGGCGTCAACGCCACGCTCCTCCGCGCTGCCGTCACCGGCACCAACTACACAGACGCCATCGAAACGAGAAACCCCCTCTTCACCAACAACGTAACCACCGCATACGCCGACACCCGAAAGACCCCCTACTTTAAACACCAGTCCCTCCAGCGCCTCAGCAACCTCGTCACCAACCGCTCCAACGTCTACGCCGTCTGGATCACCGTCGGCTACTTCGAGGTCCAACCCGTTCCTGGCTTCACCACCAGCGAGGACTACATCTATCCCGAGGGCTACACCCTCGGCCAGGAACTCGGTATCGACACCGGCGACGTCACCCGACGCCGCGCCTTCTACATTTTCGATCGCTCCATCCCCGTCGGCTTCATCCCCGGCGAGAACCTCAACACCGAAAAAGCCGTCCTCCTCAAACGCTTCATCGAATAACGCCCCGATCACTGTCCTAGCCGGGCTTCTGATACCCAGAAGCCCCTCAACACCAGCACCAATCGCGCCCATAAAAAGCGAGCAAACCGCCAGAGACCAGCCCGGCTCTTGAACCCCCAGGAAGGCTCACAGCTCACAGCTCACAGCTCAAAGCTCACAGCTCAAAGCTCACAGCTCAAAGCTCACAGCTCCCAAGGACCCGTCCCATGAGACGCCCCAAAAAACTCATCCGCCGACGAGCTTACACCCTCGTCGAAATCCTCACTGCCACCGTCCTCATGCTCATCATCATGATGGCGGTCACCGTCGTCTTCGCCTCGGTCACCGAGAGCATCGGCGAGTCCCGCGCCACCCTCGAAATGAGCCAGCGACTCCGCGCCGCCGCTGCCATCCTCAAGCAGGATCTCGAAAACGTCACCGTGATCATGGATCCCCCTCGCTCTCCCAAGTCCAACGAGGGCTACTTCCAATACGTGGAAGGCCCCATCGGCCCCGTCGTCGATCCCGCCGACGTCGCCGTGAACCTGGAGAACGGCCTCGCCGACAGCACCGTTGGCGACATGGACGACATGATTCTCTTCACGGTCACCACCAAGGGCGAGCCTTACAACGGCCTCATTGCCGGCAATGCGGCAAGCTCCAACTCCGCCGAAATCATCTACTTCGTCCGCGGCACCACCCTCTACCGCCGCATCCTCCTCATTAAGCCCGAAGTCGACGTCCGAACCGTCGATCGTTCCGGCTTCTACCAGAACTACGACCTCTCCGTCCGCAAGGTCTGGGACGACTTCAGCGTCACCCTGCCCTCTGGCAGTACCCAGGACCGTCCCGTCCTCGCCGCCAACTCCCTTGCCGACCTAACCCGCCCCGAGTGTCGTTTCGCCCACCACCCCGACCTCCGCATCTGGTCCGCCACTGCCGCCACCCCCACGGCCACCGTCACCAGCCCGTTGCCGAAAATCCAACGCACCAACAGCATCCTCCGCTATTGGAGAGAAGGCAAACCCTTCCCCTTCTTCCTCCGCCCCTGGCTCGGCCAGCCCTACGACACCGATCTTGACAATATCACCGCCAACTTCAAGTGGGTCCCCGGCCTCGGACTGCCCACCCTCGCCGAGTGCTCCGACCCCAACTGGGTCGCGGGCGATGCCGTCCCCAGCGAGAACAACGTCGGCATCGACGTCAATGACCCCAGAAAGGTCCAACTGCCCCGATTCTCAGACGATATCCGTCCTACCGGCCCCTTCGACGCCTGGATGGACCCCCATCCATGGTCCAACGTGGACCCCGTCCTCGGTGTCCCCAACGATTACTCCGCCGGAACCCGTATGGGAGAAGACGTCCTCCTCACCAACGTCATCGGCTTCGACGTCAAGGCCTGGGACCCCAATGCTGCCGTCCTTGTCCAGAAGATCACGGATGCCTCCGACAACGTCCTCGACGAAATCGTCAACCTGCCCGGTGATCCCGGCTACCGCGACACCGTGCAGCGTCTGCGCGACCACATCATGGCTGGCTCGGTCGGCACCAGCGGCATGAATGCTACCACGGGCGCCTACGTCGATCTCGACTTCATGGCCCGCATCCTCGCCCAGGGCAGCCTCTATCCCGACGGCCCCTACACGTCGGGGACAAACGTCGTGCTGCCCATCCCCCAATTCGGCCGCGAAGGAAACCATCGCTCCCTCGCCTACGGCACCGTCGACAGATTTGGCGTCTATCTCCAGCCCCACGACTACTACCCCGCCATCTACGACACCTGGTCTCTCCACTACGAATACAACCACCAGTGGGTCAACTACGTCTCCGAGAACCCCGCCAACAGTGATCGCGTCTTGCCTTCCACCAACTCAGCGTCCACGGGCTTTGTTGGTGACGAAGACCGCAACGGCATCTTCGATCAGGCCACGGACGGTCTCGACAACGACGGCGCCAACGGCGTCGACGATATCGGCGAACGCGAAACCCAGCCCCCCTACGACATTCCGCTTCAAGGCATCCAAGTCCGCATCCGTGTCTTCGAACCCGGCAGCCGCCAGGTCCGCGAAGTCACCATCGTCCAAAAATTCCGCACCAAATGATCCCAAAGCGGAAAGCTGAAAGCCGAAAGCGGACCCCTGAAGCTCATAGCTTTCAGCTTTCAGCTCTCCGCTTTCGTCAGCTCATCCGCCACCACTGAAAGATGTCGTGCAAACACGCAGCCAGCTCTTCCGTCTGGCATCGCGTCAGCTCATTCCGCCAGGCCTCTTCCAACTCCGCCCCGTTGAACCGGTAGCCCGCCTCCGCCAGAACAGCCTCCCGCGCCGCCTCGTCCGCGGCCCGGTTCAGCGCACGGCGCAGCTCCCCGTTCTCCATCGCATCGAAAAGAAACCGCCGCGCATCAGCAATCGCCATAGTCCACAACCTCTCACTCCACCCCCGCGAATCTCCGAAGATCGGCCTCCATGGCGTCCAGCCGCGTTTCCAGCACCTTTCGAGCGGCGGCCACATCCTGGCTCTCGGCGGGCGGGGCGTACGCAAACATGTAGAACTTGACCTTCGGCTCCGTGCCCGAAGGGCGAACCGCCACATAGTTTCCCTCGGCCGCCAGCGAGATGATCACCAGGTCGCCCTTGAGCGGCACTTCGGCATCGTTGTATTGATAGAGCGTCGGCGCCGCCTCCCCCAGGTAGTCGCGAACGTCGGCCACGTCGAAACCGGCCATCTGCTGCGGCGGATTCGCTCGGCACGCGGCCATGACCTCCTTCATCCGCTCCATCCCCTCCGCCCCCGGCATGACCACGGAAACCGTCCGCTCCACGTGGCAACCGTGCTGGCGGCAAAGCTCGTCGAACTTCTCCGCCAGGGTCATCCCCTGCGCCTTGAGCCGGGCAGCCAGTTCCGAAAGCAGCATGGAAGCCACGGCCGCGTCCTTGTCCCGGGCGTGGGGACCCACGAGAAATCCGTACGATTCTTCCGCTCCCAGCACGAATTTCCCCACGTCTTCCTGCTCCATCACCCCGCCGATCCACTTGAATCCGACCAGCAGGTCACCAATCGTCCGGACCCCGTAGCTGTCCGCAATACGCCGCATCAGCTCGGTCGTCACGAGCGTCTTCACCACGTAGTGCTCCGGGCTGAGCGTGCCGGAAACCTTGGCCACTCCCAGCAGATAGTCCGTGAGCAACGCGCCAATCTGGTTCCCCGTCAGGGTCACCCACTCGGCGCCCGCCTCGCTCGACGCCGGAACCGCACAGCCAACCCGGTCGCAATCGGGATCGGTGGCCAGAATCAGGTCGTGCCCCTCCGCCTGGGCATGCTCGATCATCGCCTCGAAAACGACCTGCCTCTCGGGGTTGGAAACATGGCCGGGCACATTCGGAAAATCGCCGCTTGGCTCCGCATGCGGGCCGTAGACCTCCACATCGGTGAATCCCGCGGCCGCGAGAGCCGGCTCGACGGCCGTTCGTCCCACGCCATGCAGCGGGGAGTAGAGGATCTTCAGTTCCCGCGGGCCGGGGAGGCTCTGAACGGCAACCGCTTCGTGGAACGCCTTATCGACCTCCTCGGTGCAGATCTCGATGGCCCCCGAGTCGACGTGCTTCTGGAAGTCGACCTGCGGGATCTCCTGGACGTTCATGACGCAGTCGATCACCCGCTTGTCGTGGGGCGGCAGGAGTTGGCCTCCCGTGGACCAATAGGCCTTGACCGCATTGTCGCTCGGCGGATTGTGGCTCGCCGTGACCATGATTCCGCAATCACATTGTTTGAAGCGGACGGCAAACGACAGCTCGGGCGTGCTGCGGATCCCGTCCAGAAACCAGACCTTGAACCCGGCTTCGGCGAAGATGGCGGCACAAAGTTCGGCGAACTCCCGCGAGCGATGCCGCGTGTCGTAGGCAATGGCGGCCGCCGGTTGGGCCTTTCCGGTCGCTTCGAGGACGTAGTCGGCCAGCCCCTGAGCACTTTCGCCGATCGTCCGCTCGTTGATCACGTTGCTCCCGATCGGATACATCCGGCCCCGCCGTCCTCCCGTGCCGAAGGGAATGACGGTGACGAACGCGTCGTCGAGCTCCTTCCACTTGCCCGCTTCGAGGTGTTCGACGATCTGGGGGACGTATTTCTGGTATCGCTGTTCGGTCAACCAGGCGTGAAGGTTCTCGACAGCCCCCGCCGAGAGCTGATGGTTGCCGGCTGCCTTTTCCACCGCGGCCAGGGCCGCTTCACGATCGAATGCGTTTTCTGCTGGGGACATTGCTCGCTCGAAGGATAGACTCGCTTGGTTTGGGTTAGGGCCGCAAAGCCTTGCGCGAAAGTAATTCGATAGTTTCACACAAATCGGGAGTAAATGGCAATGGGGCCCCCACCGGGTCGGTGGATCGCAGTGATGCCGTTCACGGATACCAGAAGGGTGGTATACTCTTGTATTCTAAGGTTGGAGAGCAAGACCCAAGACAACAGAATCCCCGGGGGAAACCAATTGTGGCCGAGTTGATCATCAGCGTCTCAGGACTTCGCGGCATCGTGGGCGAGACACTCACCCCTGAAGTGGCAATTCGCTACGTAACCGCCTTTTCTGCCGAATCGCCGGACGGCCCATTCGTGGTCACTCGAGACGGGCGCGCAACAGGAAATATGGTCGCCGAGGCCGTCCTGGCCGGACTGCACGCCGTGGGAAGAACCACGATCGACGGTGGCATCGCCGCAACTCCGACAACCGGAGTCCTCGTCCGCAGGGCCCACGCGGCAGGGGGGATCCAGATCTCGGCCAGCCATAACCCCTCCCAATACAACGGCCTGAAACTGTTTTCGGCCGAAGGACGGGTAATCCCCGCCGGGCCGGGCCAGGCGGTCCTGGAACGCTATCGGTCCGGAGAACCCGGCTGGGTGACCCACGAGCAACTCGGCGAAAATCGTCCTGTTGAGGACGCCCATGCCGACCACCTGCAAGCAGTACTTGCCACCGTAGACGCCGAAGCCATCCGAGATTGCCAATTCAACGTTCTCCTTTGCTCCAACCACGGTGCAGGCAGCCTTCTCGGCGAACGTCTGCTCAAGTCGCTCGGATGCAAGGTCACCGTTTTCGGCGGAACACCGGACGGACAGTTTGACTACACGCCGGAACCCACAGCAGAGAACCTCGCCCCGATCCTTCCCGAGGTGCGTTCCATGGGAGTCGACGCCGGATTCTGCCAGGATCCGGACGCAGACCGCCTGGCCCTTCTCGATGGCAGCGGGAGATATGTGGGGGAGGAATACACGCTGGCAATCTGCGCCGGCCACGTCCTGAACACTCGCAAGGGGCCGATTGTCGCCAATTGCGCCACGAGCCGGATGACGGAAGACGTTGCGAAACAGAACGGCGTGAGCTACTTCCGCTCGGCCGTGGGCGAAGCCAACGTGGTCGACTGCATGTTGGCCAACGGTGCCGTTTTCGGCGGAGAGGGCAACGGTGGCCCCATTGACCCGAAGGTCGGCCTCGTGCGCGACAGTTTCGTCGGGATGGCCCAGGTGCTCGCCGCCATGGCCGCGAGAAAGCTCCCTCTGGCCGAATTGGCGGACGAGTTGCCCCGCTACGAGATTGTAAAGACGAAGATCAGCCTGCCGGCGGAGAAAGTGCCATCGGCCGTCGACGCCCTTACCGAGCGTTTTCGCGATGCCGACACCGATCGGATGGACGGACTTCGGCTGGACTGGTCCGATCGGTGGCTCCTCGTTCGTCCCAGCAACACAGAACCGATCGTGCGGGCGATTGCCGAGGCCCCGGATCGTGCCGGGGCCGAGCAACTCTGCCGCCAGGCCGCAGAGATTCTTGCCACCCTTTAGTTCGGATTATTCATGGGTGGCACGTTCCAGAGCGAAGCGATGGGCGTGGGCGGCCAGTCACCACGCCCATCGCTTCGCTCTGAGCTTGCCACCCACGCACGGCATAGTGCCTATGAGGAGGTCGTCTATTTCGCCGCGAGATCGCCGGCGCCGTTAGCCTGGCGGTACTCTCGCGGAGAAACGCCTTCGAAGCGTTGAAAGGCGTGGGTCAGTTGCTTGGGACGAGCAAACCCCGTCATGGCCGCGACTTCGTGGAGTTTGAGGTCGGGTTCTTCCTGCAAAAGTTCCTTGGCGGCAAGAACTCGCTTTCGGCCAATGTACTGGTGTGGACTTTCGCCAAGATACTCGCGAAACGCGTATTCCAGCCATCGGCGGGACATGCCGGTGTGGGCGAGGACATCCTCGATTCTCAAGGTTTCCTTGAGATGGCTCTGGATGTAGGCGATCACTTCGCGGAGTCGGGGATCATCGACCGCCAGGGTGTCTGAAGACGCCCTGGCAATCAAGCCCTTCGGGGGAATGAGAATCTCCCGTTTCTCCGGCTGGTTTCCCCGCATCATGAGGTCAAGGGCCTCGGCGGAGTGATACCCCACCGTCCAGGCGTTTCGGTCGATGCTCGTCAGCTTGGGGTCGCAGTGCTCGCAGATCGTCCGCTCGTTGTCGACCGCCACGAGCGCCACATCTTCCGGCACCCCCAGCCCGTGCTGTTGGCACGCGTCGATCACCATCCGCGCGCGGTAATCGGACACGACGAACAGCCCGAGCGGCTTCTCCAACTCGCCGATCCACTGGATCAGGTCCTGGTGTTGATCGAACCAGCGGTTGCCGCGAGTCCGGAAGGTGGTCGCCGCGCGGAGGACGGCGCAGTCCAATCCGGCCTCATCGAGGCGTCGCCGGAACCCGACTTCGCGCAGGTGCGAGTACCCGGTTCGCCGCACCCCGTAGAAGGCCAGGTTTCGGAACCCAGCATGGAGCAGGTGCTCGGCGGCAAGTCGCCCGATCTTGCGATTGTCGACCGTGACTCGCGGAACGGGCGATTTTCGCAACGCTCCGGACACATTGACAATCGGGATCTTCAGATTGGCCGCAAACCGAGCCTCGGCCGGCAGGTTCAACTTGGCGATGATGCCGGCTCCCTGCCATCCTCTCAGATCCAGGATGGAAAGCGTCATCGACTCGGGCGCCGTCAGAAAAGACCACTGGCGTCCATGTTCCCGGGCGTAGGCCAACACGCCCTCAATCAGCAACTCGTGATGCGGCATTCCAAGCGGAAATGCCAAAGCAATCCGTTCCGGCTGGGCCATAACTCCCCTCGATCGTCAGAATAGTCTCCCCAAGAGTGAGCTCCACGGCCCTAGTTTTGCAGAATTCGACCCATTTACACAAGGGTCTTTGCAAATTTCTCATGGTAGCGATGAAGCGAAGGAGCGTGTTTGATTAATCGACGCCTCGTGATGCACCCACAAAGCAAGGGTAAGAAATACCCCTAGGTTTTACGGGCGATTTCGCATTACAAGAAATGGTTGCCAGTACTTGCGGGGGGCAACCCAGACTTCGCAAATTGGCAATGTTTTGCAAAAATCACCTCTGGATTGCATTATTATGCCGACGTTATGATGGGGTGAGATTGGGCTGCTTTCATTGAGGGACTCATAGACCAAATCATGCCTGCGTGACGAACGTCGTCCCTCTCCCCCCAACCAGCCTCCCCCAAGGCAACCAACGGCCTGATCGTTCGTTATCTCCCCTGTTGTTCCCGTTTCTATCCCATTATTTGTTTTGCGCAAGGAGAAGAAGATGAGTTCTGTCCGAAGGAAGGGCTTCACGCTCGTCGAATTGCTGGTCGTGATTGCGATCATCGGGATCCTGATCGCCCTGTTGTTGCCGGCTGTTCAGGCGGCACGTGAAGCGGCCCGGCGTTCGCAGTGCACGAACAACATGAAGCAGATCGGTTTGGCCCTGCACAACTACCATGACGCCAATAAGTGTTTTCCCGCAGGCTTCATCTATCGAGGCGGCAGCGGGAAGTGCAACTACGGCTGGTGCGTGGCGATCATGCCCTACATGGAACAGCAGGCGTTCTATGCCCAGCTCGATTCGGGAGATATCCCGCTCTACCAGCGTTACACCGACAGCGCCTCGGCCACCGACAAGGAGTTGCTCCAGCAGAAGTTCCCGGCCTTGCGTTGCCCATCGGATACCGGCAAGGACCTTGCCACTAGCATCAACTTCGGCAGCAACGACTATTTTGACGTAGCGCTTACGAACTACGTGGCCTCGGCGGGATACGGTGGATACCCGACGACAACGAACGATTCTCTGGGCGTCTTCTACGGCAATAGCTGGAACCGTTTCGCGGACGTCTCGGACGGAACCACCAATACGTTTGCTGCCGGCGAACGCTGCTTTGGCCAGCCGGGGGCGGGCGACCATTATCAGCATGCCGCCACGTGGGTTGGAGTCGGGCGAAACAACTCCTACGGCGCTGACGCTACGCTGCGAACGCTGGCGAGAAACTCCTTCGTCCTCAACTTCGACTACTACGCGGCGGGGTCTCCTGAAAACATGGGCAAGGGCTGCGCGAGCTACCACCCCGGTGGCGCCAACTACTTGCTTTGCGACGGTTCCGTCCATTTCCTATCGGAAACCACGGACCGCGTGAATGTGATCCAGTACTTGAGCCTGCGTAAAGACGGCCACACATTCGCCTCCCCCTGGTAAACCGAGGCTTCGCGGCCGAGGCAGAGGCCGCCGGAAGGCGGCCACTCTTCACGGATCCAAGGTTCGTCGGCCCAAGCCGTGCCGCCTATCTCACCCTCGATTCATCGGTATTGGTTTGAACCCCTAATTGAAAGAGCATTGATGCAAACCGCAAAGTACTTTGGTCTTGGTTTCGCTTTGACTTTGATGATGTTCGCGGTCGGATGCGACAGCGGACCCCAGATGGGAACGGTCTCGGGAACCATCACTCTCGACGGAGCCCCGGCCCCAAGCCTGGAAGTGAGCTTTAACCCCACAACCGCGGGCGAAGGAACGACCGCGCTCGCTTACACCGACGCTAGCGGCAATTACAAGCTCACCTATCCCGGTGGAAAAGTGGGAGCTCCCGTGGGCGAATACAAGGTGTCGATCGTCCCGGCCGAGACGGACGGCGAGGCGAAAGCCCCCGCCTCGATTCCGGCCTGCTACAACACGGAGACGATCTTGACCTTCACCGTCGCTGCCGGCGAGAACACGGCGAACTTCGAGCTTAAGAGCGCCGGCGAATAGAGCCTGCCAACGCGTGACTTCACGCAACGACACGAGAACGGCCTCGATCAGAAGATCGGGGCCGTTTCTTTTTTCGATCCACGAATGCTTCAAACACCAAACCGCAGCAGGGCGTATCGCTTCTTGCCGCTGCGCAGGACCATCACGGTCTCGCTTGCCAGATGCTCAGTAGTCAGACGCGTTTCAACCGACTCAATCCGGCGATTGTTGACGTAGGCCCCGCCCTGCGTGATCGTTCGCCGGGCATCTCCCTTCGACTTGGCCAGTCCTGATTCGACCAGGGCATCGACAATCCACAGCCCCTCGCCGCCGAGTTGGTCGCGAGCCAGTTCCTTGCTCGGCACGTCGGCAAAGATGGCGGCTAGCTGCGAATCGTTCAATTCGTCGATTTCGGCCCCAAAGAAGATCTCCGTTGCCTTCCGAGCCGCGGCCAATCCCTCGTCCCCGTGAACCAGGCGGGTCAGTTGCGTAGCCAACGTTCGCTGGCCGCTTCGTTTCTCCGGGGCGGCCTCATGCTCGGCAACCACCCCCTCAATCTCATCCTCCGGCAAGTCGGTGAAAAACCGCAGGCACTTGTCGAGATCGGTGTCGTCGAGGTTGATCCAGTACTGGTAGAAATGATAGGGGCTGGTCTTGTCCGCATCGAGCCAGAGGGCGCCCGACTCGGTCTTGCCCATTTTCGTACCGTCGCTCTTGGTGAGCAGGGGGCACGTCATCCCGTATAGTTGCACGCCGCGCAACCGCCTGGCCAAATCGATCCCCGCGGTGATGTTGCCCCATTGATCGCTGCCGCCGACTTGGATCTCGCAATCGAACTCGGCGTTCAGATGGACAAAATCGTAGGCCTGCAGCAGCATGTAGCTGAACTCGGTATAGCTCAACCCGGCATCATCTCGCTCGAGACGACTTCTTACCGAGTCCTTCGTCAGCATGACGTTGACGGGGAAATGCTTGCCGATATCGCGCAGGAATTCCAGGTAGCCAAAGCGGCCCATCCAGTCGTAGTTGTTGACAAGCAGCGCGGAGCGTTCCCCGCAATCGAAGTCGAGGAAGCGTCGCAGTTGCTTTTCCATGCCGGCCACGTTCGCCGCCAGGGTCTCCACGGACAACAGATTACGCTCCTGGCTCTTCCCGCTCGGATCACCGATCATTCCGGTGGCGCCACCGACCAAGGCAACGGGGCGGTGACCCGCCTTCTGGAAGCGGCGGAGAATCATCAGGGCCATCAGATGGCCCACGTGGAGGCTGTCGGCAGTTGGATCGAATCCCGCGTACACGGTCCGCGACTTGTCGGTGAGCCACGTCGACAGGTTCTCGTCATCCGTCGTTTGGTTGATCAGTCGACGCCAAGTAAGCTCTTCAAAGACGTTTTGCATGAGATCGTCAAGTGCCAGGTAAGAGGTTGGAACAGAAAAGCCCGCGCGCGATCGGACGGGTTTTCCGTGAAAGACGGGCCTGTGTGGCAGCCTACCGCCACATGTCGCTATCCGCGAAGGGATTGAGGGGGCCGGACAACTTCGGCTTGGGAAGCGCCTTCATCGACGCCTCGGCCAGACGAAGATCCTCGCGCGTGGTGATCTTCAAATTGATCCTCGAGCCGGGCACGATGGTCACGGACTTCCCGAGACGCTCGACCAGTTCCGCATCGTCGGTTGCCGGTTGGCTCCCTCCCTTCTCGTACGCTTCGACGAGCAGCGAACGAGAAAACACCTGAGGCGTCTGGGCTTCCCACACGTCGGTGCGTGAAACGGTTTCCACAACCCGCTTACCATCGCTGCGTTTGAGCGTTCCGGACACCGGAATGGCCAGAATTGCCGCACCGGATTTCTCGGCTGCATTAAACACGGAGTCGATCCATGCATCGCACAGGCACGGACGGGCTGCATCGTGAACGGCCACGAAATCCGCATCGGGTTTGACCTTTGCCAGGGCGTTGGCCACCGAATCACTTCGCTCCTTTCCGCCTTCAACCACGTCGATTCCAAGGATCGCCACATTCGACGCAAACTTGAAATTGAAGTACTCGCGATCCTCGGACGAGATCACCAGGATGACCTGAACGACGTCGTCGCGATTCAGGAAGCGTTCGGCGGAATGAAGCCAAACCGCTCGATTCGCCAGGGGTGCAAAGGGCTTCTTGTAGTTCTTGTCATGATATCGACTGCTCTTGCCGGCCGCGGGCATGATCACTGCGAACTTAGCCACGGTGCCATTCTCCCGATTTAGTGGATAGGCTTGCAAAACCTATCATTATCCCCTTCTAAGGCGGGGTGTCAACATATCCCCCCTCGCCAGACCAGGAGAACGGCCAAATCGAGCCTAGTAGCCATCACGCTCCGCCGTGGTGAGCCCCCCAGGGGCGCTATGACCCTATGCTTGGGGAACCTCTGCCACCCCCTGCTGCCCTGCCCCAAGTGTGCTGAGCGGACTTCATTCAGCGGGCCAAATGGAGGAGCAACAGCCCGATCCCGATCACCACGATTGCGGCAACAACATGGCGCCAGCCGGATCGGGAGCGAGTCGGCCTTCGGGAATCCTCCGAACAACCCTCGGACACCCATTCTCGGACGACGGGAACCAGATAGTCGTGACTCAGGCGATAGAAGCGGCGTGGGGCCTGACGGATTCCGGAAACATTCTCGCCAGATTCTTCGTCTGCGTCGACCAGTGAGATCAACCTCAGGCGATGGTTGAGTATGCTCATCAACTCCTCGAATTCTCTCGGCGAGTTGACGCAGCCGGAGACCTCAAGGAGACGTTGATTCTCGCAGGAATGCTCGGCGCGATGCGACGTTGAGGGAGGGCAAAGTTCCGCAAGAACAGCGCGTGCCGCCTGATAATAGCGGCAGTAGTTCCGATGGCTGGACGATGAACTGAAGGCGGACCGAAGGGCCGCGACACCAGCGCCTTGGCCGCCTCCTATCCGGCGCAGGCCAGCCCGAGTCCAGAAGACGTTCTTGAACACTTCCGCAAACATGGCCAGACGGAAGGGGCTGACGCGACCGTCTTCGGCAAGTTCTGCAACCGCTTCATCCAGAAACTGGATTTGCTCGGCAGTCTGATCGCCCGCTCGGTCCGGGAGTGCCCCCCAGGCCTGACCGTGAGCAGCCAACACCTTCCTGGCGCGGTCCAGATCCAGCAGATCAACCGGCGCCCAATTGACATTCTGCTCTGCGGGCCAACCATGGGCGTTCATGAAGTTCTTGGCTGCCGGAAGGAACTCGTCGCGGACAACCAGGAGACATGACAAGTGTCGGCCGTCACAGACCGAAAGGGCGTCCGACAGAGCAGTCGCTGAGCCTTCCTGATTCCGCTGGAGCCATTGTTCGAACTGATCGATAACGAGGAGAAGCTTCGCATCGGGTTCCTCTTCGACTCGCAACTGAACGTCGCCCATGATCTCGACCAAAGTCCGGTCGTCACGATTCGAGGGAGCCAATCTGGTCAAGCGAGACGCCAGGGCAGCCTCCGTATGTTCCGCAGTCGCCACCAGGCAGACCGTTTCGACATGGTCTGCCAGGCAGGGCAACACTCCGGCAGCAATCAACGAGGTCTTCCCCGCACCAACCGGGCCCGAGAGCAGACCGACGGAGAACGATCGGTCAGGCCCCGATTCTTCAATTCGTCTTTTCCAGAAACGAATCGAAAGCGGCAGGCCGCTTCCATCCCGAGGACCGGGAACGAGTGAAAGAAAGAAGGTGGCGTCGCTACTCTCGTAGGGTCTGTAGCCCCTAGGTATGATTACAAGAGGCCCGGCGCCGGCCGAGCCGGCCGATTGGGCGAGTTCGTCCTGGCGTCGGAGCCAACCGTCCAGGTCGTCGGCAAGTTCTCCAGCCGTCACGTAGCGGTCGGAGAGATCCTTCGCCAGGGCCGTAAGGCAAATTCGCTCCAGTTCCTCGGGGAGTGTCGGATCGATCTCGCGGGGAGGAGTCGGCTCGGCATGGACGATTTGGTGGCACAACTGCTTGACACCAGTCCCTTCGAACGGCAGGCAATCTGTCAGCAGGCGGTAGAAAACCGCCCCGAGACTGAAAATATCGGAGCGTCCGTCAACCCGGTGCCCCTCCCCGCGGGCCTGCTCCGGGCTCATGTAGGCGGGGGTGCCGGCGTAAGCA
Organism: Thermoguttaceae bacterium; assembly: GCA_963674575.2. Taxonomy (GTDB): domain Bacteria; phylum Planctomycetota; class Planctomycetia; order Pirellulales; family Thermoguttaceae; genus JAAYAY01. The sequence continues at coordinate 121,802 of CAXXQT010000002.1, read as the reverse complement.
AGGTCATCGGTCAGGTCATGCTCGGCCAGAACAAGCCCGAAGTCGGTGATCCTGGCGTGGCCCCGATTATCCAGCAGGATGTTGGAAGGTTTGACGTCGCGATGCACAAGCCCGCGCCGATGGGCGTGCTGCAGGCCACGAGCCACGTCGCGAATGACTTCAACCGTTCTTCTCGGCGGAAAGCACTTTCCTTCCCGCACCATCCGGGAAAGGTTGGCTCCCGGGACGAATTCCATGGCGAGATAATAGGTTCCGTCAACCTGTCCGGCATCCGTGGCATGGACAATACTCGGGTGGTCGAGTTTCCCGACGGCCTTTATTTCATACTGAAAGCGTTCGACTATCTCGGGGTTTTCCAGGCGGGCCCCGTGAAGGATTTTGAGGGCGACGATTTTCTCAAGGCGGGTATGGCGAGCCCGGAATACGACGCCCATCCCGCCCCGTCCCAATTCTTCCAGTAATTCATACTGGCCAAGACATCCTTCGTGTGCCTCAATCAGTGCGTCCTCCGTGTCCGCGGTGACGCAGGCAGAACTTCCCCTCCCAGCCAAGGCCATGGTTCGAGTGAGCCCTTGGTAATAAATGGCTCGATCCCCCAACAATTCAGCCGAGGCGGGTTGGAGGGACGCTCGGGTCACGGCGGAAAGCAGGGAATCGGCCTCACGTTCCAGTTCCATGAGAACGTCCAAGCAGGCCGTGCAGTTCTGAAGGTGTTCCCAGATCTGGGACTGGGTGCCGTGGGAAACGCGGCCAAGACTGAAGGCCAGCAGTTCCTCGCGTGTTGGGCAACCTTTGGAAACCATGCTCAGATCTGCTCATCAGGCCCCAAGTCATCGAGTTCATCGCGAAGACGCCGCAGGACTCGTGACTTGGCAAGATAGACTGCGTTACTGCTTACTCCAAGTTCTTCGGCGACACTCGCAGCAGACTGCCCATCGACAGTCACTCGCCAAAAGGCCTTCCAGGTGCGGGGTTCGAACTCGGCGCTCAGAGCGTCCAAAGCCGCTCGAACAACGACGGCTTCCTCGTCAACGGTCTGGGCAGCGCTTTCCAACTCCTCTTCCGAAGGAACTTCCGCCAGCCAGCGACGCGCTTCGCTTCCCCCGATGGACACGGCCTGCTTGTCGTTGCGGCGCCAGTAGTCGTTGATCTTGCTGGTCGCGATTGTGCGCAGCCAGGCGCAGAATGAATCCTGCTTGGATTCTCTTCGGAACCGGTCAATATACCTAGCCACCGCCACAAAAACGTCCTGGGCCACATCCACACAGTCATGAGGCTGCAATCCGCCACACGCACACCACCTACACACAAGGGGGTAGTAGAGCGTTACCATCCTCTCCCAAGCGCTCTCCTCGCCGCTCCTGACACGATCCAGGAGGCTCAGCGATGTGGAAGACGGGAGTTCTGGTAACGCTCCCCTTATATTAACGAGCGGATCTGTCATGTCTTTGTGCCGCGAAGACATTGTCGCCGAAGAAAGCCGCAAAGGCCCTTTTTCGTGAAATCAATTTGGCCGAAATCGTCGTGGATAAGTCGAGTTCACGACTTGTCGGATTAGAATCTGGGACCTTGCTAGAATACCCAGGAGAGGGGGTCATGTCGAGGCCCGTTTTTTGGGGGGGGAGTTGAGGGAACGCGAACGGACCAAGGGAAGAAATCGTGACAGAGTCCTGCGTTAGTAATAGTAGTGCGGTGAGGTGGATCTTCCACCCGTTGAAGATCTGAAGAGCATCCGAGTGAACCCATGTGATATGGGAAGGTTCTATGGGTCAGATAGAGTTGTTTTCGTCGGATCCGGGTTCGAGCGGCCGAACAGAGGAACCTTGCCTCCCCATGGGAGGCGATGTGGGAGCAGTGGGTATTGAAGAACCCAGCACGGCCGTGGAGGCCGTTCGCTATCTGCTGCTGGCGAGAGAACTTCGCCAATTGGGCCAAGAGGCGGCCGCGGACCGCTGGCAGTCACAGGCGAATGCCTGGTTGGACCGGTTCTCGAATGTCGTCGACCCCTGAAGGGGACGACCTGTACCTCGCAAGAGCGGCACGCTGCAACCATTCCGTCTGCCGGATTACCCCCCCTTAGCTAAGTGAACGAAATCCCGCACCGGAAGATATCGGTGGCCGCACGACTCCTGATTTCCCAAGCGGTCTTCCGCTCCAAAGGGCACGTGCTCCCTCGGAACCTATCTAACCAACACCTTGGCGTTGGCTCTCCTCTTGGAATAGGGCCAGGCACAGGGGCTCTGAGGCTATTCATCCCCAGATACCACCCGTCACCATTCGGATGGCAGCGATGAGGGCCAGTGCGAGGACGAGCGGGTCGAAGACCTTCTGAGGAATGAGCCGGAAAAGTCGCTTGCCGACGAGGGCTCCAAGGATGACACAGGGGATGAGGATCAGGTCGAAACGGAGGGTTTCCGCCGTGATCATCCCCATGGAGCCAAAGAGGGGCAGTTTGGAGAGGTTGACGATCATAAAGAACCAGGCCCAGGTCCCCATGAACTCGTCCTTAAACATGCCGCGGCTGATGAGGTAGATGCTCATGACGGGCCCGGCGGCGTTTCCGACAACGGTGCCGAAGCCTGCGGCTACGCCCATAAGGGCGATGAACCACCACTGGTGGGGCACTTCGGTCCAGCCAAAACGCTGCCGGCCGCCCTCAACGGCCATAAGCACGATCACGAGAAGACCGAGGACGAGTTTGAACTGCTGGTGGTCGACCTTGAGCAGAACGAAAACGCCGGGGATCATGCCAAGGACGACGTAGGGGAGGAGCCCGAGGAGTCGATCCCACTGGGTGTGTTGGCGGTAGTAGCCGACCGCAAAGAGATCGCCCACGAGAAGGACGGGAAGAATGGCTCCGACGGAGAGTTTTTCGTTTCCGGCAAAGGCCTCGGTCATCATGAGGATGGCGGGAATGGAAACACCGGGAACGCCCGTCTTGGAAAGTCCAACAAGACAGGCGGCGAGGGCGCCGAAGAGGTAGGGAAGGAATTCGTGGGGCATGAGGAGGGGGGTCTTGGTGGGGGTTTCGAGTCCTCGCCCCGCAGAATGAGGTCCACAGGCCGGCGGAAGCAAGAAGGGCTGGTGTGAGATTCCATTATGGCGTGTGGCTGGACGGTGTGGAAGCGGTGACGCTCAAGACAGCCTGAATCCCGATCGAGGTTCCTGCTATTCTCGCATGTATTGCGAAGGGTTCGCATCCACCTGGTTGAAGTAGTAGTCGAGATCGTAGTTGACTGCCTGTTTCGCCGCTTGGCGGAACGCTTTGGCCCGCTCTGTCATTCCCCGCTGAAGGTAAAAGGCGTAGATGTCGCGAGGCTCGGAAGAAGAGTAGTTGCCCACCTTCTCCATGGCGTCGAGATAGCGGTCGAACTTGCCGGAACGAACCTCGTCGGCAGACCGGGCCTGGAGGTATTTGAAGAGAATCTCCCATGCCGTGAAGGCCGGTATCTGCCCTCCCCAGAAGTGCTTTGGTTCCGCATGTTCCTCCACGGCCTTCGCCAAGGCGTCCAGGTATTCCGCGGGATTGTCGCGAGCGAGCGAGAGGAGAAACAGGGGGTGGAATTCTTGGTTCTCGAGGTTGGCCCGAAAAACCGCGGCGATCGCCTTGTTTTTCGGAGAGAAAGACAACAGGCTCATGGCCGCTGTCTGGCGAACGTTGAACTCCTCGTCGGCCAGGAGCCGGACCAGGACGTCCGCTAGTTCGGGCTGCTGGGCAAAGCCGATTGCGCGAGCCACATGTGAGCAGACCTCCGGCGCCGGGTCGCTCGCCAAGGCCGTCAGGTGCTTGCAGCTTTCCGGACCGGGGAAGTCGGCCAGCAGCAAGGCAGCCGAGGCCCGGACGGCCGGGGAGGAATCGGCGAGCCATGATTCGATCGGTTCTCGGAGCGCGGGCTCGCGCACCAGTCCCAACGCCTGGATCGCCATGGCCCGTGTCGCGTCGGGGGCCTTGCTGTCGGCCAGGGCGACGAGATCCTTCCAATACAGCTTTCCTCCGATATTCGCCGTCTTCCGATCCATCTCGCCGATGCGAGGGAACCAGCCGCTCCCCACCGTAGCTAGCCAATGGATCGTTCGCTCGTCGGACATGTAGGGGTTGTGCGAGCCGACCAGGACGATGGCTGCGCGGGCGACCTTGGGGTCGGGGCTGGTCATCAGTCCTCGCACCGCTGACAGCACGTCTCTACGGTCGAAGTCAGAGAGGGTGTCGACCCCCTTCCGACCGCCGCTTATCTGATCGAGTTGGCGGACGGCGTACACGACGTCGCTCGTGTCCTGGCTGGCAAGCATCGTCGTCAACTCACTCCACACAACCTCCTTGACAGCCTTCTTCGCAACGGACTTCTCGTCGGGACAGAGGAAGACGCCCTGGTCCTCCTTGATCGTGTGATTCATCCAGAGTTGACGGAAGCTCCCAGCCGGCTCGCCCTTCTTCGCAAAAACCACGTAGGACCTGCCGGGCACGAAGTGGTAATGCTGCGGCTGAAACATGCGCCCGCGCGGTTCGGGGGCCTCATCGTAGTGCCGGAACAACACCGTGTCCCCCGGCGGCCGATCGCCCTTGATGACCGAGACAACCTTGAACTGCGTCTCTTCAACAACGAAGTCGGGGTACTGCTTGAAGGAATCGTCCTGCACCGGCCCACTCGAAATGGCCGTTCCCTTGAACACGAGATCGGCCTGCTCGGTCATCTTCTCCAGACAGACGGGCGGCCCCACCGGGTATCCATGGGCCGTCCCGGTGCATACGACCAGACAGATCAAGAATGCTACGCTGCCTCTCATGGCTCAAGTTCTCCTTGTTGACACAGGCCCAAATACTCACGGCTGTCTCGGAATCTTGCTAGGACGGTGTGACGCCGTCTTCGTAGTGGTGGTGTTCCAGGCTTGCGGAAGTGAAACGCTGAATGAACTTCGATGAATGTTGGTAGTCGCGTTTCGGCGTGAACCAGCCACTTTGGATGGCGAAATCGTAAACGGAGACATCCACTGGATATTTGGTAAGCGTTCCCTCCAGTTTGTTCTGGCAGTTCCAGGACTCGGCCCTTTCACGGGTGCTGAATACGGCACTTGGAAAGGGCTCGCTGGCGCCGTTGAAGACCCAAACGGATTCCATGGTGAACCTCAACGTTCAATCTGTTTACAGAAGTTCTGGCTGGGTGGCTGGTTGTTTTTCTGGCATCCGGCACAGGCATTGCGGACGGACATGCCATTTGGTCCGAGCCAAGCCAAACCAGCAACAGGTCGCACGCACTTTAAAGTACGTCTGAAGGGAAGGGAAGAGAAGGGGGAAACCTCAGAGCTTGTCAGAAGAGTGGCGGCGAGGATAGGCTGTGGGGAGCCCCGAGGAATCAGGGCAAACTCGGGTTCCGACCTCCGTTACCTCAACGGCAGACCCCAAAAAGGAACGTCCCATGAATCGTTTCTTCGTACCGTCGCTTCTCGTATTGGCGTGCTCTTCCGCGGGTCTTGGCCAGGAGCCAGGCGCCTTCCTGGAGTCGCAATTCGAGCGGCTGGACAAGGACGGCGACGGTCGGTTGAGCAAGGCGGAGGCCGGGGAGCGGCCTTTCTTCGTCCGGGCGGATGCTGACAACGACGGGTACGTCACCCGGGAAGAAGCCCGAAAACGCGTGGCGGAAGTTGTTCAAGAGCGACGGGCCGGCGATCGCTCAGGGCTTCCCGAGGGTGTCCGCAAGTCGGCGGACGTGCCCTACTCAAAGGCCGAAACCAAGCAACCCGGGTTGCTCACGCTCGACGTCTATCAGCCCGAGGGAGCGAAGGACCTGCCGGTCATGGTTTACGTTCACGGCGGCGGGTGGACCCGGGGCGACAAACGAGCCGTGGGTGAAAAGATGCCTTTCTTCTGCAGCCACGGCTACGTTTTTGTGAGCGTCAACTACCGGCTGCTGCCGAAAGTGCAGGTTCCCGATCAGGCGGGCGACGTGGCCACCGCGGTCGCCTGGGTTCACGGCCATGCCCGCCAATACGGAGGCGACCCGAACCGTCTCTTCCTCATGGGACACTCGGCCGGGGCCCATCTGGTTTCGCTCGTGGCTACCGATGACGGTCTTCTCAGCAAGTGTGGAAAGAACCTCTCGGTGATCAAGGGAGTCATTGAACTGGACACCGCCGGCCTGGACGTGCCGAAGGCGGTCCGCTCCGGACGAGGCCTTTATGCCAAGGTGTTTGGAACCGACCCAGAGTCTCTCAAGAGGGTTTCCCCGCTCCACCACGTGGCTCCCAACAAGCAGATCCCACCTTTTCTTTTCGTCGTGGCTGGCGGCAACAAGGCGAAGTTGGAACAGTCCAGGGCCATGGCCGCTCGGCTGCGTGAGGTGGGAACTCGGGCTGAAGTCGTCGAAGCCCCTGACAAGAACCACGGGACTTTGAATCAGGATTTAGGGAAAGCGGGGGATGAGGTGACGAGGAAGGTGATGGGGTTTGTGGAGGGTCTCTGAAGACGCTTCCGGTGAAATCGATTCATCTGCACCGCGAGCCGGGCTACTGGCGTGATCGCCTTTGACTCTGGACGCCGCCGATCAAGTCGGCAATACTTGGCGTTGCACAATCCGTATGTTTCATGTGGTGCGTTCCAAGGCAGTTTCCGAAAGGACAACATCATGGCCCCGTCAGGTTCGACGGCACGGTATGAGATTCAGTATGACACGCAGGACCCGGTTGTAAGACGGTGTCTCGAGAAGGCTTCGATGTATCGCGTTCTCGTGTGGATGCAACTGGGGGTCTTCGCACTCGTCGCGCTGCTAGGGATTTTCGAAGATTCAGGACGATTCGGAGCCCTGGCTGCAATGGTCGGGGTGCCCGCGGCGATCTCGGCAATGCTCGAAGCCAATTTTAGAAAGTCGGCCTGGATACGAACGCTGGAACTGCGAATCGACAGGCTGCAGGCGTTGGGGCAGGACAAGGCGTAATTCTCCCTCAGCCCGGCTGCTACCGTTGGGTTCCAAGAAAACGTTGCAGCGACGGGAAACGCGTGATCTGCAGCCGGGCTTTTGAAGTCGTTGGCAATTGGGACCAAGAGCCGGGCTAGCTCCGCAACCTGCGCGGTCAGGACAACCGACAGTGAAGTGGTCAATTCAAGAGCCCGGCTATTCTCCCTCAGCCCGGCTGCTACCGTTGGGTTCCAAGGAGACGTTGCAGCGACGGGAAACGCGTGATTTGCAGCCGGGCTTTTGAAGTCGTTGGCAATTGAGACCAAGAGCCGGGCTAGCTCCGCGACCTGCGCGGTCAGGACAACCGACAGTGAAGTGGTCAATTCAAGAGCCCGGCTATTCTCCCTCAGCCCGGCTGCTACCTGCGCGGCTCCACGCCCAGCAGATTGCGTACGAAGAAGTCCGCACGGCGGCGAGTGCCGTAGGGCGTTTCGGCCGAGCCGTGGCCCGTGCCGGGAATGACAAGCATTTCGAAATCCTTGTCGGCCCGAATGAGGGCATTAACCACCTGCATCGTCGAGGCAGGATCGACGTTGCGATCCATCTCGCCCACGATCAACAGCAGCTTGCCCTGGAGGCGATGGGCCTGGGCGACGTTGGATTGTTCTTCGTAGTGGGGACCGACGGGCCAGCCCATCCACTGCTCGTTCCACCAGATCTTGTCCATTCGGTTGTCGTGGCAGCCGCAGTCGGAGACGGCCACCTTGTAGAAATCGCCGAAGGCCAACAGAGCCCGGGTGGAACTCTGACCGCCTGCCGAGCCGCCGTAGATACCCACTCGATCCAGGTCCATATAAGGGTACTTCCGGGCTGCCGCCTTGATCCAGAGGATCCGATCGGGGAACCCCGAGTCGCCCAGGTTCTTCCAGCACACGTCGTGAAAAGCCTTTGAGCGGTTGGACGTTCCCATGCCGTCAATCCGCACGACAATGAAGCCCAGTTCCGCCATGGACATGCCCTTGGCGTAGGCGTGAAAGCCCTTAGGCACGAAGGAGCCATGGGGGCCCGCGTAGATTTCCTCGATGACCGGATACTTTTTGTTCGGATCGAAGTTCGTGGGCCGATAGATCAGGCCGTAGATGTCAGTCGTGCCGTCGCGGCCCTTCTCGCAAAACCGCTCGGGCATCTGCCAGCCGGTGGCCAGCAGCTCGGTCCAGTCGGCCTCTTCCAGGACACAGGCCAGGCTGCCGTCGTCGGCCCGCCGCAGTTCTGTCACCGGCGGGTGATCGACGCGGGACCACTCGTCGATCAGGAATCGCCGGTCGGGCGAGAACTCCACGCGATGTGTGCCGTCTCCCTCGGTGAGAATCGTCAACCCGGTACCGTCGAAGTTGACGCGGCAGAAGTGGACGTAGTAAGGATCCTGGCCCCCGCGAATGCCGCCCGCCTCGAACCAGATCTGGCGGTTCTCCGCGTCAACCCGCTCCACGCGCCGCACCACCCAGGGCCCCTTGGTGATTTGGTTCTTCACCTGGCCCGACGCGGCGTCGTAGAGATACAGATGGTTCCAGCCGTCCCGCTCCGACATCCACACGATCTCGCTTGTTTCGCCAAGGAACTCGAAGAACAGCTTGCCGGAGTAGTCGATGAAGGTCTTACTTTGTTCGTCGACGATTGGCGTGGCCTTTCCCTCCGTGTCGATGGCGATCACGCGCAGAACCTGGTGGCCACGCTGGTTGTAGAGAAAGGTGAACCGCGAGGAATCGTCGGCCCAGCGAATGCGGTCGAGGCTCCAGGGGTTGGGAAAGAGGGCGTCGTCGATCGGTACCTGGCGTTGTTGTTCCACATCAAACAGCACGGGCTTGTCTTGGGGGATCTGATCGCCCGGCTTGAGGTAGTCGTAGGATTGGAGCTTGGGCTGCAGTTGGTCTTTGGGCGACGATTCGACAAAGTAGACCTTGCGGTCATCGCCCTTCTTCGTTCGGATTGCCACGAGAGAACGCGAGTCGGGCGACCAGTGGAACCTGGACTGGTAGAAGAACTCCTCCGAGGCATCCTTCGTGAGAACGGACTCCTCGCCGCCGTCCTGCCGGCGGAGCCAGACGTTGCCGTCGCGGAGGAACGCCTCCCAACGGTCGTCCGGAGAGCGGGCCTGGGACGGGCGTCCGCGACGGAAACCACCTCGGCGTCCATCGCTGCGCGGCGGCATTTTGTCCACGGGACCCTCGATCTCCGCCAAGAGCGGATCGTCCCGGCCGACGAACACGACGAGTTCTTTGCCTTGTTCGTCCACAACGAGCCACACGTGTCCGGAATAGGTGTGCTGCCTCCGTCGGTCGTTTGATTTCACCTTGCCGTAGCTTCGACGGTCCCCGTCCGTGGAGAGCCAGAACAATTCGACAGGCGTTTCCGTTTTGTTGACGAAGGTGATTTCGGTCGCCCCCCCCGTCCCTCGGCTCTGGCGGGGTCCCCGGTCCGGCGGAAATCCGCTGGCGGGCGTCTCTTTCGGCTCGTGCTGCTCAAGCGTGTAGGAAGCCAGGTCGCAGGCCCACCACGCGTTTCCACAGCGAAACACCACGCGGTTCCGCTGCCGATCGAACTCAAGCCGATCAATGGGCAACCGATCCGGGGTTGCGTTTTCGACTCCCTTGGCCTTCAAGGCTGCAGCCAGCCGGACGTGATCGAAGGCAGGGCTTCGCTCCGGCTTCTCCAGGTCGACGAGAACGAACTGGTGGCATCGCGGCGTCGTTTCAATCCGGTACCAGAAAGCTCGGCCGTCCGGTAACCAGTGGGGACGAACGCGATCGCGATAGACCTTGTTCTCGGTACGTGCACGCAGTTCGGCAGCTCGATCGTAGTCGGCACGCGTGCCCTGGGCATCCGCTTGCGAAAACCAGGCCCCAAGAACGAGCAGACACAACACGACGACAGCAGAGGAAGCGGGGTTTGTCCGAAGCATGGGAAAAGGAAGCGTCCGGGGTGAGGTTGCGGGGGGAACCCTCAGTATACCCGCTCACCCTTTCGGCAGAATAGCGACGGACGTCGCAGGGCCTCAAAGCAGCGAAAACGTGACGCTCCTCCCCCGCTCTCAGTTGGGGCTGCCCGTTGCCACGGTGGGAGGCGCCGCAACGGGGATCCCGAAGAACGGGCACGGCTCTCCCGTCCGGGCCTCGGTCTCGTCGAACCGCTTGCTGACGGCAATGAAATCGGCCTCACGGTTGAGGAAGGCCTGGACGATGTCCGGATCAAAGTGTCGACCGCTTCCTTCGAGGATGATCTTGCGAGTCGACTCGTGCGCCATTTTGGCCTTGTAGACGCGGCGCGTGGTCAGGGCGTCGTAGACGTCGGCCAGGGCGGTGATCCGTCCGCACAGAGGAATCTCGTCTCCCATGAGACCATAGGGATAACCGCGACCGTCGTAATGCTCGTGATGGGTCATGGCAATGTCGTGTGCCATCCGCAGGAATTGCGCTTCGGGATAGGCCCGAACCGCTGCATCCAGGGTCCGGCCCCCGATGAGCGTGTGCTGCTTCATGATTTCGAACTCCTCTTCCGTGAATCTTCCCGGCTTGAGGAGAACGTTGTCGGGAATTCCAACCTTCCCGATATCGTGGAGCGGGCTCGTCATGTAGACGAGTTGCACGTATTCTCCGTCGATCTCGTCGGAGAACTTGTCCCAGGTCGAAAGTTCCTCGGCAAGAATGCGGCAATACTCGCGCATCCTTTCCAGGTGAGCGCCTGTTTGGGGATCGCGAGATTCGGCCAATTTCGCCATCGAGAAGATCACGACATCGCGACCTTCCAAGGCGAGAATGCGTTCCCCGGCTCGCAATCGCATTCTCAGTTCGTCGGGTTGGAGGGGCTTGGTGAGGAAATCGTCGGCGCCGGCATGGAGGCCCTCAACGACATTTTCCACCCCCTCGAACGACGTGACGAGAATGAAGTAGATATAGCTGCTCGTTTGGCGTTTGCGGATTTCGCGGCAGATCTCCACGCCGCTCATTTCAGGAAGATCCCAGTCGGACACAACAAGCCTGAATTTGCCCGTGCGAATCAGTTCGAAGGCTTCCCGCCCGTTATCGGTGATCGTCACTTCGTAGCCGAAGTGCTGCAACGAGTTCGCCAGGATCTCGGCAGAAATACAATCGTCCTCAACAATCAAAACGTGCATTGGACGCTCCGAAGCCTTCCTGATTCGCTGTCATGTCGGTCAGTTTGACGGATCCGCCGAGGTTCCGAACTGCGAAACGACTGCATTGAATCGGTTCCATTCCTGCTTGAGATCTGCCAGGTTCGACGGCACGTCGTTCAGGGCATCATTCCTGGCGGCGCGTTCGATGTCCGACGCACGCTTCTGAAGCCCCAATGCGGAGGCGTTGGCCGACGCTCCTTTCAAGCGATGGGCCAGGCGTGCGACGGACTCGCTGTCGTGGCAGGAGACCGCTTCTTCGAGTGCCGCAAGATCTTCGTCGCAACGTTGGCAAAACTTGCCGAGAATCCGGCAGGCAAATTCCACGTTGCCGAGGCAGCGAGCCAGGAGATCCTCCACGTCGAGGACGTCTGTCGTCTGGTCCGTCATCTGAAGATCCATCGCCTTCACACCCTTTCTTCCGCTTCACAGGTTCGCCGATCGATGGGCGGTTGCATCAAGTCGCCGAATACGCGGCGAGCCGGTCTTCTCCGTTTTGCTCCATCGAACGCCGCCATTCCGTCGAGTATTTCTCGGCATTCTGTGGAAACTCTAGGTCACTTCCCCTTGGCGTCAACGAATCAAACGTGCTTGATTGGAATACAATGTGCGTGCTCCGAGGCAAAGCGTCTCCCACCCCGACAAATCCCTACAATCAGAACGGAAGAGACCAACAAAGGTCTGACACCGCGAAAAACGGAGACTCCTGCGTTCCCCCGCCCTTGCCGATCCACCGCAACTCTGACGCACGGCACTCCGAACATGCTACCTACGGACAATCAGGACAACCCCGGAGCCACCCCTCTTATGGGGAGCCACGAAAGGCCTGGATATTGCGCGGTTGGGCCTACTAGAATGGGCACTGACCCAGGCCAATCGCCGGCCTCGGGTCTGCGAGGTGTGCCCCCCCATGATTTCCCACGAAAGGACGGCTCTATGAAGTACACCAAACTCCTGGCTGCAACGGCCCTCATCGCCCTGGCAACCACCGTTGCCAAGGCCGACGACGGTTTCGTGTCGCTTTTTGACGGAAAGACTCTCGACGGCTGGATTCAACGCAACGGTTTGGCCACTTATGGCGTCGAGGACGGCGCCATCGTCGGGCACACGGCCAAAAACAGTCCCAATTCATTCCTCTGCACCAAGAAGGCCTACTGCGATTTCGAGTTGGTTTTCGAGGTCAAGGTTGATCCCGGGCTGAACTCGGGGGTCCAAATCCGATCGCGGAGCAGCAAGGACTACAACAAGGAACGGGTCCACGGGCCTCAGGTCGAGATCGAAACCGCACCGGGCGAATCAGGATACATCTATGGCGAGGCAACCGGACGGGGCTGGGTCAGCCCGAACCAGAACATCAAGGATGCTTATAAGAACGATCAGTGGAACGAATATCGCATCCTGGCCGTGGGACCGAGAATCCAAACCTGGATCAACGGCAAGCAGGTCGAGGACCTGAGCGACGATGCGTGGTCGCAATGCGGTTTCATCGGCCTCCAGGTCCACGGCGTTGGAGATCGCGGCCCGTTCGAGGTTCGCTGGCGCAATATCAAGCTCAAGGACCTTGCCCCGGAGAAGACCAAGTCGGCCCAGGACGTTCAGTTCACTCCGGCGCCCGACATCCAGAAAAAGAAGAAATGACCGCACAGACGTAACATTCGTACTCTGCCATGGGGCCTTTCACGACCAGCGCTGGTTGCGGAAGGCCCCATGTCTTTTCTTGCAGCAGACGTCCCCGCGACTGAGGGGTTTCGCGATCGATTCGTAGCTTTCTTCGCAACCTCTGTTTATGCTAGCCCATAGATGTCGTATTGGCCGCAAAGCGGTAAATGCGTTGCGTGCGGGAAAGAGTCTGTTGATTTTGCTGCGGTGTGATGGGGAACAGTGCGAGGCTCTCAAGTGCATCAAGAAAAACCCACCGAATCCCTTGGAGATGAGCAGCGAGCAGCGTCCTTGGTTGAGGCCTGTGATCGCATCCGTGCCCAGGTTGGGAGGATCGTCGTTGGCCAGGACGAGGTCATCGAGCAACTGCTAATCGCCATTCTTGCCCGGGGCCATTGCCTGCTGGAAGGCGTACCCGGGCTTGCCAAGACGCTCATGGTCCGATCGATGGCGCAGGCCATGGACCTGTCGTTTCATCGAATCCAGTTCACGCCCGATCTGATGCCCGCCGACATCACCGGGACGGACATCATCCAGGAGGACGCCACCACGGGCCGGCGTCAATTGATTTTTGAAAAAGGCCCCATCTTCACCCAGATGCTGTTGGCCGACGAGATCAACCGAACCCCGCCCAAAACGCAGGCCGCCTTGCTCGAGGCCATGCAGGAACACGAAGTCACCATTGGCGGCAAGACGTACCGTCTCGATGAGCCCTTCTTCGTCCTGGCCACGCAGAACCCGATCGAACAGGAGGGAACTTATCCCCTCCCCGAAGCCCAACGGGATCGTTTCCTGTTCCACGTGGTCGTCGACTATCCGGATCGCGACCAGGAAGGGGAAATCATCGATCGAACAACCACGGCCTTCGAGACGGACCTGACGCCGGTCGTGGACGGTCCCGAAATCATCGAATGCCAGAAGACGGTCCGTATGGTTCCGCTTCCGGAGCACGTGAAGAACTTCATTCTGGACCTGGTTCGGGCGGCTCGTCCCAAGGACAGCCAGGCCCTGCCCTGGGTCCGCGAGTTGATCGAGTGGGGCCCCGGACCGCGGGCCTGCCAGCAGTTGGTGCTTGCCGCGAAGGCCCGAGCCCTTCTTCGCGGGCGTCATCACGTGACCATCGACGACGCGGAAAACCTTGCCTATCCGGTCCTCCGACACCGGATCGTTCCCACCTTCAATGCGGAGGCGGAAGGCGTCAGCGTGGACGAACTTGTTGGTCGTCTGCTCGCCGACATCCCCCGCCCGAAGCCGGCGCTATTGTAGGCTGACGTTTGTCACCGCGAGCGCCCCCCTGCATTCCCCGTGGCCTGATTCCCTGGAGCCGGCGCCATTTCCCACCTGTCCGATTTCCTCACATCGCGCGACCTGAGCCGACTTGCCAACCTGCAGGTTCTTGCCCGGCAAGTCGTGGAAGGGTTCTGTTCCGGGCTCCATCGCTCGCCCCACAAGGGGTTCAGCGTGGAGTTCAAGGAACATCGCCAGTACGTGCGCGGCGATGAGATCCGCTCCATCGACTGGAAGGTTTTCGGCAAAACCGACCGGCTCTACATACGCGAGTACGAGGAAGAAACAAACCTCCGCTGCACGATCCTGCTGGATCGAAGCGGATCGATGGGCTACTGCGGCTCGCGCAACGGGGCCATCAGCAAGCACGACTACGCGGTGCGGACGGCCGCGTGCCTGGCCTACCTGATGCTGCAGCAGCAAGACAGCGTGGGCTTGGTCACCTTCGATACGAAAGTCCGACGCTACATTCCACCGCGCAGCCGCGCAACGCACCTGCGAGCCATCCTCGACACCCTCGGCCGCTCCAAGCCCGGACGCGAGACGGAACTGGGACGGGTGTTCCACGAGCTGGTGCCGAAGATCCACCGCCGCGGCCTGCTCATCATTCTCTCCGACCTGTTTGGCGACGTGGAAGAACTGCTCAAGTCGCTGGCCCATTTCCGGCACGCCAAGCACGAGATCATCGTCTTTCAGATTTGGGATCCCGACGAGTTGGAGTTCCCGTTCCGGCAGTGGACCCGTTTCGAATCGCTGGAAACTCCGGGAAACCGCCGACTCGTCGATCCGGCCCATCTGCGAAACGCCTACCTGGAAAACTTGCGGCTCTTCCGCGAACAGCTCACCGCCGGGTGCTATCGTCATCGGATCGACCTGGTTCCCATGACCACCGACCGGCCCTACGCCGAGACACTCGCCTCCTACCTGGCCATGCGGAGGCGGTTGAAATGACGCTGCTCAATGGGATTCTTGCGATCGGGGCCGCAGCGGCAGCGATTCCGCTGTTGATCCACCTGCTCAACCGCAGCCGCTTTCGCACGGTTCCCTGGGGCGCCATGCACCTGCTCGACTCGGTCATCCGCACCAACAATCGGCGGATCCGCCTCGAGCAGTTCCTTCTTCTTCTGGTTCGTTGCGCCATTCCTGCCATGCTGGCCTTCTGCCTGGCTCGCCCGGTTCTGACGGGCTGGCAGGCCCTGCCCGGAGAGGTCCCGTCGTCCACGGTGCTGCTCCTGGACAACAGCTATTCCATGGACGCACGAAGCAACGGAAAAACCCACTTCGAGGACGCGGTGGACCAGGCCGCGACAATCGCAGACCAGCTCGACCGGCGCTCGGACATTGCCGCCATCGCAACCGGAGGAAGCCCGACACCGCTTTTCGACAGTCCCGTCTTCGATCCCCGAATGATGACCGGGCGTCTCCAGCGACTGAGCGGCGGATTCGGCGCCAACGCGGCCGTCGATTCCCTCACGTCCGGGTTGGGCGTTCTGGGAGGCATGGCCAACGCCAGGCGGCACCTCGTTTTCCTGAGCGATTTCCAGGCAGCAGACTGGCAACCTCTTTCGGGCGATGGCGCCGCTCGACTTCGGGCTCAACTGGATGCGATGCCGATCCGCCCGAATCTCACCTTGATCCAGGTGGGTGACGAGGTCCGCGACAACATGTCGGTCGATTCCATCGAGTTCTCCAAAACGGCTCTGGGAGTCGGCCAGGATCTGCGGCTCCGAGTGAACCTCCGGAATCACGGGCCCAGGAGCTACCCGGTTGCACGGGTCCTGTTGCGACTGGACGGCAAACCGGATTCGGCCTCGCAGGTTGCCCTGGATCCCGATTCGGCGGCCCAGGCTCTGTTCACCTGCCGCTTCGACCAGGCCGGTTCCCATGTGGTCGAGGTGGAGGTCGAGGTGGATGATCGGCTGGCGACCGACAACGTCTTCGCGGCGTCCGTGACTGTCCTGAAGCAAATCGATGTGCTGCTGGTGGACGGCGATCCGAGTTCGGAACCCCTCAAGGGCGAGACGGACTTTCTGGCCGTCGCCTTGACGCCTTACACGTTCGGCCGCGTCAAGCTGAGCGACCTCCTGCAGACCCGTACAGTCGCGACAAGGCACTTTGCCGAGGACGCGATCCAGGAGGCTCGGGTTGTGGTTCTGGCCAATGTGGCCAAACTGTCCGACGACCAGGTGAGTCTGCTGACCGACTACGTCCGCGACGGCGGCAGCCTGCTGATCTTCCTCGGCAACAAGATCGACATGGCCTGGTACAACCGGGCGCTGCGTTCCGGCCAGGCCGCCCTGTTGCCCATGGCGATCCTCTCCCGGGAGGGCGATTCGCCCGAGCAGCGGCAAGGAGTGCGAATCGTGGCTCAGCATTTCGATCATCCGGCCCTGGCCGTGTTCAATGACCGCGCCAACGGAAACCTGGCCGATGCGGAGATCTGGAACTGGTATCGCCTGGGGACCCCGGAGCAAGCGACCACTTCGAGCCCGGAAGAGACTGGACCGGACACGGCAATGGTCATGGCCCGCTTGGAAACGGGGGACCCGTTGATTGTCGAGCAGCCCTTCGGTGCCGGAACGGTCGTGTTGATGGCCACCGCGTGCGACGCCGACTGGTCGACGCTCCCGCTTCAGCCCGTGTTCCTGCCGCTCGCCCAGCAAGTGATCACAACGCTGGCCACCCAGGTGATGCCGTCGCGAAATCTCGAAACGGGCGAGCCCCTGGTGGCAGTCCTGCCCTCGGAATCGGCCGGGCTCCCCCTTTCCTTGACGGCGCCGGACGGCACGCGTCACACGGTCCGCCCGGTGGCCCGGGGCACGCAGAGCGTGGTGCAGTTCGATCGCACTAATCGGCCCGGCGTATACACCTTGAGCGGAGCCGATGCGGATTCAATCCACTTCGTCGCCCAGGCCCCCCGCAGCGAGTCGGATCTCAAGCCCCTGTCCTCCGAGGAAATGAGCCGGCTCGCGGAAGAACTGGGCGCCGAGCACGTTGGGTCGGCGGACGAATTCCTCGAACTGGAACGCACGCGCCGGCACGGTCGCGAGATCTGGCGTCTGCTGCTTGCGGCCGTGTTGTTCCTGATGGTGGCGGAGTTGTTTCTCCAACAGCGATTTGCACGGGTGCGGCCATGACAAGCATCCGATTTCTTGGCGATATTCCATTCTGGGTGGGCGTGCCCCTGGCACTCGCCGCCGCGCTCGCTGTCTGGTTCTACTACCGTCGCGAGCGGCACGATCTCCCGCCAAGGCTGCGTGTGTGGCTGCCGCTGCTGCGTGCGGCCGCGGTGGCCTTGACCTTGCTCGTCCTGACCGGCCCGGTTCTGCACCATCGACGGGTGGAAGGGCAGCTCGGGCGAGTCGTTGTGTTTGTCGACACCTCGCTCAGCATGGGCGTGCACGATCCGCAGATGCCCGAGGCCCGGAAACTGCTGCTCGCCGAAAGGCAGGGCTTGCTTCCCGAGGGCAGCGTGGATGCGACCCTTTACACTGCGTCGACACGCCTGGCGGCGGTGCGCCGCCAGTTGACCGAATCGCTTCGAGGAGATTCGGTCGATGCCGACACGGCGAGTCGCTGCCGAGACGCCCTGGCCCGCGAAGCGACTTCCGTCGGCGACACGCTGGATGCCTACGATTGGGCGTCTCTGCCCGCTCCATCGGGCCAAGATCCGCCGTGGAAAGACTTGGCAGTGCGGTTCCGATCCGAGGTGTGCGAGCCGGCCGACGCCCTGTTGGCCAAGCCGCTCGATCAGATCGCCGCTCGTCAGGCGGTCCTTGCCGAACTGCTCGATCTTGTCGGCGCCGTCGAACGCTACCAGAACGAAATCCTTGCGGCCTTTGACGCCTACGGGCGTGAATTGGTCGGTTCGGGCGATTCGTCCGTCTTGTCCGCCGTAGCCCACATCGATGGAAGCACGCGTTGGCAAAGGGCGGAAAACTGTCTTCTCAATCCCGACGACGGGCTGCTTTCGCAACTGGCAAACACCCACGACGTGGAGATCGTCGCCCTGGCCGGGGACGAAGGCCAGACCCTTTGGAGTCGACTCCGTGAAGATTCGGTTCCCGCCAACCTGGGAGCCGAGCCGAACGGACCGTGGACGGACTTGGGCTCCGCGATTGCCGGTCGCATGACGGAAGGCAAAGAGGGCGCCGAGGGCGATGCACCGACGCCCACCGAGAGCCGAACGGCCGCCGTCCTACTCACGGACGGACGGCACAATCGCGGCGCGTCGCCTGTGGTAACAGGCCGCGTCCTGGGCAGCCAGGGGAGCCCGCTTCACACGGTTGGATTCGGCGCCGTCCGAGAGGCCCCAGACTTGGCCCTCCTCGACGTGGAACATCCCGCGTTGGTCTTCCAAAAGGATCGCGTCCGCGGCACGCTCGTCATGAAGGACCAGATGCCGCCCGGCCAGTCCTTTGTGGCACAAATCGAAGCCGACGGCGAAATCCTCTGGCAGCAGCAGCTCACCACCCAGGATGTGCGACTCCGCCGAATCGAGTTCGACCTTTCTCTGGATGAACTGGTGGAAAAACAGAAGGCGGCCCTCGATCCGAAGGTGAAACACCACGCCCTTCCGGTCGTGCTCACGGCCACGCTGGCTCCCCTGGAAGGAGAGACGGAACTGGCCAACAACGCGTCGGAATTCCGCCTGGCCGCGATCACCCAAAGCTACCGCATCCTCCTGATCGACGGACGTTCCCGTTGGGAAACTCGTTACCTTCGGAACGTGTTCGAGCGGGACGATCAATGGCACATCGACACGATTCTGGTCGGCCCGGGCACGGAGCAGGCGACCTTGCCGCGAGGCGAGGGGCCGGACCGTTTCCCGGCAGATCGCGGCGCCTTGTATCAATACGATGTGATCGTCTTCGGCGATGTTCCTGCTGAAGTGTTCAACGAGAACGAATTGGAGTGGATTCGCGATTTCGTGGAGCTTCGCGGCGGGGGCCTCGTGTTCCTCGACGGCAACCGCGGCAACCTGGATCTGGCAGACACCAGTCCGCTGGCTTCCTTGCTGCCCGTGAAGCGATTGAACGCTCCTTTGGATTCGGAAATCTCGGGCCTGCAGTTGACGGCCTCCGGCGAGAAGCGGAACGCCCTGATGCTGGCCTCCTCGCGCGAGGCAAACGAGCGTCTGTGGAAAGAGCTGCCATTCCCGCGAACGATCGTTTCCGTGGAGACGCTCGCCGATGCGGAGACGCTCGTGGAAGCCGTCGCGGGCACGCGAGTGGTTCCCGTCATGGTCACGCGAGCCTTCGGCGCCGGACGGGTTTTCTATTCGGCAGCCGACGAAACCTGGCGATGGCGTTGCAAGGCGGCCGACACCTATCACCAGCGATTCTGGAACCAGTTGATCCAGTGGATCATGCCGCGACCTTATGCCGTAAGCGACGACTACGTCTCGATCGATACGGGACCTCCCACCTACGCCGCAGGCGATGAAGTCGACATTCGCGTGGGGCTTCGAACGGCCGACGGGCGCCCCGCAGCGGACGCCACCGTCGACGCCCTCGTCTGGCAGGACGGTCAGATCGTGTCGACGGTCAGCCTTGCCCCCGATGAAAACGGCACGGGAGTGTACCGAGGCCGGACCGGCCAGCTTCCGGAAGGACACTACGAGGTGAGCGTTCGGGCGTCGGGCTACAGCTTGGATGCCCTCCGCGCCCGTAGCGGGTTCGTGGTCGAGCCCCCTGAGAATCGCGAACTGGAACTGACGGCCTGCAACGACGAATTGCTCGAAGAAATGGCACGCAGTTCGGGAGGCCGGTTCCTGCGGGAAGAAGAGGCCGGTGGGCTGATCGATCTGCTCCGTCCCTTGAGCAGCGGGCGCGTCGTCGAATCGGATACCCTCCTTTGGCAGAGCTACTGGTGGTTTGCTGCCATTGTCCTGTTACTTTCGATAGAATGGATGTTGCGAAAACGAGCCGGAGTACTCTGAGGCAGGTTGTGCCTCCAAGGTATGCCAGGAAACAGCAGACATGAGCGTCAGCCTGAATCCAATCACCCGCGAAAAACTCGACCAGTTCGAGCGCCGCCGGCGCCGGCTGGTTCTGGTTCGCGGCATTTGTGCGGGGCTTGTCAGCTTCCTTGCGCTGATGACGCTCATCGCCACGGCCGATTGGCTCTGGATCCTGCCCAGTTCCGCACGATGGACCATGAGCATTGCGGGCTACCTGGGAACAGGGCTGGTCGTCTGGCTCACCTGCGTGCGTCTGCTCGTTCGGATCCCAAGCCGCCACGAACTGGCCCAGTTCGTGGAAACAACGGCCCCCGAGCTCCGCGAACAGTTGCTTTCGGCCATCGAACTCTGCACCGACGATCCGAGCAGCGTTCATGATTCGCCGGTTTTTCGGCAACTGCTCCAGGATCGAGTGGGCCGGCAGATGGAGACGGTCCAGGTCGCCTCGCTTCTGCCGATGGGCATCCTGGCCCGGTGGCTGCTGGCTTCCTTTGGCATCGTGGCAGTTTTCTTCCTCCTCATGATGCTGCCGGGATTTCCCTTTCGGTTGTTGATGACCCGAGCCATCCTGCCGGGGGCCAATCTCGACCGGGTGTCCCGCGTCCAGGTGGAGATTCTTCAGCCCACGCCCCATTCGCTGACCGCCCCGCGCAACGAGGCCGTCGCCATTATCGTGGAGATCTCCGGCCCCACGGTCGACGAGGTCACCCTCGAAACTCGCTCGCCTTCGGGGGAAGTGGTCCAGCAGGCAATGCGACCCAACGGGCCCATGCAATTCGCGGCCAATATCAGCGTGGAAGAGGAATCAGTCGACTACCGCATCCTCGCGGGGGACGCCGTCACCCGGCACTACACGATCCGCTCGCAAATGCGTCCCTACGTGGTTGCCTACCACAAGACATTCCGGCCCCCCGAATATGCGAAGATGCCGGAGAAAACCGTCTCCGAATCTCACGGCGACCTGATCGCCCTGGAAGGAACGGAGGCGGAGGTTGTCTTCGAGTTGGATCAGCCGGTCTCCCAAGCCGAACTCCGCCTGGAACACAGCGGCGCCGATGAAGTGACCGTGGTCCCACTGACGGAAGCCGGTCCGCTCCGCTACCGGGCCGCGATGCCCATCAAGACCCCCGGGATCTACCAGGTCCACCTGGTGAGCAAGGAAACCGGATTCGACAACCCCTTCAGCCCCAAGTGCGAAATCCGCCCCGAACCCGACCTGATTCCTCGGGTTGGCTTCGTCGGCATGGACGAAACAACGCTGATCCTGCCGCCCAGCGACATCCTCGACCTTGAAGGACTTGCCGAAGACGACCTGCCCCTGGCCGAGTTGAAGCAGCAGATCTCCGTGAACGGCCGCGAGTGGCTCGATATTCCCCTGCCGATCAAGGAAGAGCCTTCCGTGACCGTCGATTGGCAGTGGGACATGCTCGATTTGAACCTGAAGTCGGGCGACCAGGTGTCCACGCGACTGGTGGCCACGGATCGCAAGGGAAACGAAGGGGAGTCGATTCCGCTTCAGATCGTGATTGCCTCGCCGGACTTCGATCCCAATCGGCACGAGGCCATGGAGCTGAAGGAGAAACTCTTCGACCGGCTTGTCGACTTTGCCGCGACCGTGCGTGAACACAACCAGACGGCCACTGCCGTGATCGATCGGCTCCGTGAGGATCCGGCAGTCGCCGAAATCGGGCCGGCCGACCGCGCTACCCTCCTCGACCTGGCTCACAAGATCCGGGAGGAGGGCGACGAGGTCGTGGCCCTGGCCTTGGAGATCCTCCCCAAGATGCCGGCCGGCGTGGATGCGGAAGACGTCGAACTGGTGGCGAGGCTTGTGGCTCGAATCCAGTCGGACCGCATGCAGATCCCGGCCACCTATCTCGACCTGCCTCGCAATGCGGACGATTCGTCGGCCCTTTCCGAGGATCTCAAGAAGGTGGCCGAGGCGTTCTCCGGGGCGTCCGACGATGCGAAGCAACTGCACGAGCGGTTCCAGGACCTGGTGGCCCACAACATCCTCGCGGCCGCGGCGGCGGACCTGGATGCCATTCATGCCTACCAGGCCCGTTTGCTCAGCTCGAAGGTCTCGCTTTCCTGGCAACGACTGCTTCGTCAGGAGACGGTCATCACCAGCCAGATGCGTGCGGTGGAGCAGCTGCTCCGCAAACATGCGCCGCGGCTGAATTCCTCGTTGCGGGAGCGGCTTCGCGGCAACCTGGAATGGATCGGCCAGCGGCGTTTCGAATTGGAAGAGGCGATGGAGTCGGAGGACCAGTTGTCCCGGCTTCGAGAAAGGACCCAGCGACTCGCCGACGAACTGCCCGGACAACAGCAAATTGCCACCTTGGACGGCAATCTGTCGCGGAGGCTCGTGGAGGCCCGGTCGGAGTTCCGCAAGCGAATCGGTTCCCTGGCCAAACCGATCCAACATGCATCCGAGGCTGCCCAAACGCTCGCCAAAGACACCGCGGGCCTTGGTGAAACAAGCGATTCGACGGAAAGCCAAAAAGTCCAGGTGTCGATCGATCGGGCCAAGGTCTCCTTGGCGCGGCTTCGCAGCGAAGGGTCTGCCCGGCTCTCGTCGCGTCGCAACTCGACACAAGCCCGGCCGGACGCCGACACCCAGTACGCCTCTGACGCGGCGTTGACACGTCGGGCCTTGATCGCCCTGCTCAACCGTTTCACGGAAGAAGGGCCCGCCGAATCCGAGATCCCAGATATCCTCCACCAGATTGCCGGGGCTTATGCCGTCCTGGAAGCAGGACACGGCGCCGTTCAACTCGACAAGGATCTGGGGGACCTGGCTTCCAGGGAACGCTGGCAATCCCAGGAGGTGTGGGCTCGGCTCGACCACCCCCGCCGCTGGGACGCATTTCACGAGGGCTGCGAGTTCGTCGCCAAGGCAATGCGGGATGCGGACTACCCTTCCAGCCTTTCGGGAAAGATCGATCACTTGCGTTGGACTCGACCGGCAAACGAGGCAGGCAGCAAGATCGGGGCACGGCGTTGGCGGCGCGAGGATCGGGTGGCAGCCGCCTATGAACTGGCGGAATTGAAGACCGAGACGGAAGCCGCTCTCGACGAAATTGAGCCCATCATGGCGGAAGCCCGAGCGTTGATTGCCCAATACGCGCCCACGCTGCCGCAGATGGCCCGCCAGGCCGCCGAAGAAGTCCGCCGGCTGGAGGAGGAGACGGAAAGCACGGCCGAAAACCTCGCCCAGGGCGAGCCCCAGGCAGCCGCCGAACAGATGGACCAGGTTGAGCAGCGTCAGGAGGAAGTGAATCGCCAACTCGAGGATCTGCTCGACGCCCTGGCCGAGGACGCCAATCAGCAGGACCTGCTTACGGAAGAAGGCCGGGAGCGAGCCCGGGACGCCGACGACAGCACTCGGATGATCGAAGAACCGGCCGAGCAGATGAACCGCGCCATGGAGCAGGCCGGCACGACCCAGGAGCCGGACGATCAGGCCCGCGAACTATCGAAGACTGCCGACCAGCAGGAGCGAACCGCCGACGCCCTGGAAAAGGTGGCCGAACATTACGAACGACTTGAAAGCGGCGAGAACGTGAACGAGACACGTCAGGCCCTTCGCCAGGCCGAGCGGGACATGGGAATCGCCCGGCAGATGGATCAGCAGTATTCCGATGCCGCGGAGCTTGCCGAAATGGCCGCCAAGACTCCCCAGGAACTGATGGCGGAACTGGAGGAGGAGCTGGCTCACAACCCGGCCATGCAAGAGGCCCTTTCGGAGATCTCTCAGGACGCCCTGGCCCAGGCGCAGCAATCCCTGGAGCATTCGGCCAACCGCGAGGCCGACATGCAGCGGTCCGTTGAGAACTCCGATCGGGAATTCCGCGAGCAGAAGCAGGCTCTCGCCGAAGAATTGCGCGAGCTGGGGCAAACCGCGTCAACCCTGGCCCATCGCCAGGCCTACCAGGCTACGTCAATGGCAAGCCAAGGCAAGGACCCAGAAGGCCACGAGCAGCTCGACGAGGCAAGAGACAAGTTGTCGCAAGAGGTGTCCCAGGCGGAACGAGCCAATCCCGACACGGCCCTTGACGAGCTTCTCGAACAAGCGAGGCAGACGGCCGAGCAGGCGGCGGAGGCCGCCGCCAAGTTCCGGGAGGGAGAACAGTCCACCGCCCAAGCCAAGGACGAGAACATCCACCGCAGCGAGGAGCAACGAGCGGACCATCAGCGGCGGTTTGAAGAAAGTCAGAAGAACTTCCACGAGCAGATGAAGCGGGAGGCTCGAGACCGCGTGCGTGACCGCCAAAGAGACGAGCAGCGTGCCCAGGAGCAGGTTCGGCGCGAAGAACGAGACGCGAAGGCGGCCCAGGACAACGCCAATCGGCAGCGGGAGGCGCTCAATCGCGATCCCGAGAGTTCGTCGGCCCAACGGGCTTCGCTGGAAGCCGACCAACGCAATCGCCGAGAGCAGGAAGAACTTGAGCGGGCCCAGCGAGCATTGGATCGGGCCGAACAGCGAAGAGAGGATGCGGAAAAGGCGAACGAGACCCTTGAGAAGAAGGAATTGCCGTCGCTTAATTCGCCGAACCCGGCCGCCGAACTGGCCAATCGCTACGCAAAGGAAGCGGCCGAGATCGCCGAACAGATCGCCAAGCGGGCCAAGGAATTGGCAAAGCAACCCCAGTGGGCTGAGCAACTGGCCCCGGAGCACGAGACGCTCAAGCAGGCTCGCGACCAGCAGGAGGAAATCGGAATCGACGTGGAACAGGCGTCCGAGGACGTTGCCCGCGCCGGACGCCACGAAGCCCGCCTCGAAAAGGCCGAACTTGCCCGACAACTCGCGGAGAGGTCGGAAGACATCCTCGAGGTTGCGGAGGGCGAGGTGCTCCAGTCTGAGCGGGAATTGGAGGATGCCGTGCGAGAATCCGATCCTTTCGAGGAGTCTCGCGACGGGAACCAGCAGGCCCTTCAGGCTCATGCTTCTATCGGTGAGGCCGAGGAGGCCATCCGCGAGCAAGCCGAGGCCGTGCAGGACGCACTCACTCCGGCCGAGTCCCCGGGTGACGCAGGTGACATGGATCCGATGATGGCGGGCATGCCGTCCACGGCGCAATCGCCCCCCCAGTCGAGCCAGCCTTCGCGCCAGGCCACTCCGGAGGAAGCCGCCCGGGCCGAGATGCTGGCTCGCACGTTGGACGAACTGGACCGCTCGACGGCCGGCTCGCCGTCCGCCCCCAGCGCGCCGACGAACACGCCGACGCCGCCCACGGCGCTCGCCCAGGCGGCCCAGTCCCAGGCAAACCAGATGTCGCAGGCCCGCATGCAGTCCCGGATGGCCGCCCAGATGCCGGGGCGCGAGGGAGCCGAGGAGTCAAAGCTCGGAGCCATGCTGGCTGATCAGGGAGGAGGAAACGAGGCCCTGCAGTCCGTTGCCCGCGCGGGTGACGATTGGGGCAAGCTCCGAAGCAAGTCCGCCGAGGATACCGTCGGAAGTGGACGGGATGCCGTTTCCGCCGAGTACCGCAAGCAGGTCGAAACCTATTTCCGAGTTATCGCCGAACGAGCCCGCAAGAAGAAATGACACGTCTCGCCTGCCCCAGCCGAATCCTCTGCCTCATCGCCTTGCTTGTGACGCTCTTTGCGGTGCGCGCCCCGGGCCAGGATAGCGCTGCCGACCCCCAGGAGAACGACTCTACCAGTTCTCCCTTCAAAAGGGATCTGACCGATGCCGCCGTCGATAAGGCGATCGGTTATCTTGTGAGCCAGCAGCGACCCGACGGCGCCATTACCGACCGGAGCCACGAAGTAACGATGACCTCGCTGGCGATCATGGCCATGGCAAGCGTGGGTGTGCAGCCTTCCGATCCGGACTCGCGAGGGCTGGCAATGCGCAAGGCCTTGGACTATGTCTTGCGCGACGAGCAACAGGACAAGAAGGGCTACTTTGGCCAGCGTGACGGCTCCCGCATGTACGGGCACGGGATCACCACGTTGATGCTCACGGAAATGCTCGGAATGGGAACGGACATGGAGCAGGACCGCCGAATCCACGAGAGCTGCCAACGCGCGATCGACCTGATCCTCAGCTCCCAGAAGGTCAAGAAAGACCTCCAGTACCGCGGCGGCTGGCGTTACTATCCGGAGGCTCGCGACGCCGACCTCTCCGTCACGATCTGGCAGTTGATGGCCCTCCGTTCGGCGAAGAACGACGGCTTGCAGGTGCCGGCCGCCGCAATCCGCGATGCGGTCGAATATCTGAAGAATTCCTACGCCTCGCCCCTCGACGAAAACGGGATGCCGGACAAGAAGGCTAGCGGCTTCTGCTACACGCCCACCGGACGCAGCCCGACCTACACGATGACCGCCGCGGGCCTGCTGGCGATGCAGGTCTGTGGGGAATACGAGTCTCCCTTGGTCGCCGGCGCCGCCGACTGGCTTCTCGAACACCCGCCCAAATGGCGAGAGCGGTTCTTTTTCTACGGCACCTATTACTACGCCCAGGGCATGTACCAGCGGGGCGGCGACCATGCCGAAACGGCCCAGCGGCTCGTTCAGGAAGTCCTCCTCGACAAACAGCAGGGCGACGGTTCCTGGCGATCGGAAAGCGGACAGGAACAAGGAGTCGGCAAGGTCTACGCCACCTCCCTCGCCGTGCTGAGTCTTTCGGTGAAGTATCACTATCTGCCCATCTATCAGCGGTAGCCGAGTTTATTCAACAAAGTGTCATGCGCTACCACGGAACCGTGATCCGGCCGCCCAGCGAGGCCGACAGCTACCTGCTTCAGATCACCTACGGGTGCTCCCACAATCGCTGCGCCTTCTGCGGGACCTATCCGGACAAGCCCTTTCAGGTCCGGCCTCTGGACGAGGTCCTCGAAGACATTGCCGTGGCCTCGCGGCGCATGGGCGACGTGCGACGGGTGTTTCTGTGCGACGGCAACGCGCTCGTCCTCGACATGGATCGTCTCGCGACCGTCCTCGACGCGTTGAGCGAAGCCTTCCCCCTGCTTCGCCGCATCGGCATCTATGCCAACGCCCGGGACATCCTCGCCAAGTCGCCCGAGGATCTGGCAACGCTCCGGGCCAAGGGGCTTGAATTGATCTACCTCGGTCTCGAAAGCGGCAGCGACGAGGTGTTGCGTCGTGTTGACAAGGGAGCCAGCGCCGCCGACATGGTCGCCGCCGTGGTCCGGGCGAAGGAAGCCGGGATCCGAGTCTCGGTGATCGCCCTTCTGGGACTCGGCGGCGTCGACCTCTCCGATCAACACGCCGACGCCACGGCCGAGGTTGTCAATGCCATGGATCCCCAATACTTTTCCATGCTCACGCTGATGCTCGTGCCGGGGACTCCTCTTCATCGCCAATGGGAGGCGGGCACGTTTCAATTGCCCGAACCGGAACACCTTCTCGGGGAGTTGCGACGCGTCCTCGCCGGAACCTCGGGGCTCACACGCTGCGTTTTCCGAACGAATCACGCGTCGAACTACGTGCCCCTGGCCGGCGCCCTCTCGCGAGACAAGCAGCGTCTGCTGGACACGCTCGATGCGGCCCTCGACCGGGGACGCCGGGCCTTCCGCCCCGAATCCTGGCGAGGCTTGTGAGGCGTAGGGCAAGAAACCAAAGCCTCTGCGACAGATTCGTTTAACCCGCTGCCGGGATTTGCGTTCCCGCGCATTGGCCAAGGTGGCGCTGTCCAAATAGAATCTGAACGAAAACCGGGCCGTCCAAATCTGGAATCCGCACCGGCAATCGAATAGAATTGGCCTCACACCTACCGAATTTCCCACCCACCTTTCCGAACCACAAAGGGACTATCTCCCATGAAGATCCCCAAGAACCTGCTCTGCGTTCTTGCGTGTTTTTCCCTCCTTTCCGTCGCCAGTCTCGCTTTCGGCGCCGAGCCCTTCTCCGTGGTCGTTCTGCCCGACACGCAGAACTATGCCGAGAAGTTCCCCGACATCTACGTGGCCCAGACCCAATGGATCCGCGACAACGTCGCGAAGGAGAACATCAAGTTCGTCATGCACCTGGGCGACATCGTTCAGCACCACAACGACGTGGAGGAGCAGTGGAAGGTTGCCGATCGGGCTCACAAGCTGCTTGACGGTGCTGTGCCTTACAGCATGTTGCCCGGCAATCACGATCTGGAGTACAAGGAAAAGGTCTACTCGCGCGACACGAAGTTCTACAACAAGTACTTTGGCCCCGAGCGCTATGCCGACTGCCCATGGTATCTGGGCCACTGGGGCGAAACGAACGACAACAACGTGTGTGCCTTCGAAGCGGGCGGAATGAAGTTCCTCGTGATCAGTCTGGAATACGCGCCTCGCGACGAGGTCCTGGCGTGGGCCACGGAGGTCGCCAAAGCCCATCCGGAGCACCGCGTGCTCGTGGCCACTCACTGTTATATGCGTCCGAAGCAGCGCGACACGAAGGCCGGCGATGGCATCGGCAACTCGGGAGACGGGATCTGGGAAAAATTCGTTCGCCGCTCTCCAAACGTCTTCCTGGTTTCGAGCGGCCACGTGCTCGGCGTGGGGCGGCAGGTAACGGCCAACGACGCAGGCCTGCCGGTTCATGAAACGCTTGTCGACTACCAGGGCCTTGACAACGGCGGCGACGGCTGGCTTCGGATCATGCGGTTCGTTCCGGACGAGAACAAGATCGAGATCCGCGCCTACTCGCCCACGCTCGACAAGACCATGGAAGGCGACGAGCACACGTTCACGTTGGACTATCCGATGGCGCAACCGGCAGCCCTCGGAAAGGCCGGTTGATCGTTCGGTGATCCAGTTCAGGTGGTTGGTGGTATTGAATGGTTGAGAACGGGAACTTTGATCAGCCAGAAAGAGGCAACCCCTTTCAGTTCTCCATGAGAGACCTGCTCGTCCTGGTCACGCTGGTGGCCGTTGCGTGCAGCCTGGTCCGCTCGTTGGGCCCTGTCGCCGTGGTCCCGCTGTTTGTGATCAGCGGACCGGCATCGGCCGCGATGTGCCTTCTCACCCGCCCGAACTGCCACCAGGACAGGTTGCTCGTCGCTTGCGCAGCGACCACCGGACTGACCTGGACGGCCATGTCCTTGGCGTTTGCCGCGGCGACGAAGGAACCAGCGGGCAGTATCGGCGTCGTGGCGGGCGTTGCCATGGGCATTGTGATGGGATTTCTGGGGGGCCATATCGGCCTGCTCTGCGGTGCGGTCACCGTATACCTTCGCTTCATTTGGCGTCGCTTCGCAACCGATATGCAGGAGGCCCTCGCACCGGAGTCGGACAATGGGATTTCGCCAGGAAAGGTGAGCATGTGGCTCGCTCACGCCCGGTGGCGCGGGCTTTCCCGTCACACGATTGCGATGCTCTTCTGCTCTGCCATTCCCATCGCCGTCCTTGGCTTGGGGCTGGGGGCCTGCTTCGGCTGGCAGGGTCTGATCGCTTTTCCCGCACTGATGAGTCCGATCGTCGCGTTGGCAGCCTTGGCCTGGGACAACAGCAAGCATCCCGACCGGGCCCTACTGGCCGCGGCCGCCTGGTCGGCCATGTGCTACACGATCGGTACGATGGTGTGGATCCTGGTTTTCGTGCCCAAGGAAGCGTCGCAAACGCCCGTGCTCTCCGGACTGGTCCTGTTACCAATCGGAGGCGGCATTTTCGGAGGGGGGGGTGGGCTTCGTCGTCTCGCTGCCCCTCGTAGGTCTCTGGTGCGTCGTGCGAGCTGTCGTGGAGCGTCTACGAAAAAGGGGACGCAGCTCTTTTTCGGCACAACAATGGGGACGCAGCTAGATTGACCGGATTGGTACAACCCGGTATTTTTTATGGCATGCCAAGAAGAAGTAGAGTCACGCCGGGCGGTTTCGTGTACCACGTCCTGAATCGGGCAGTGGCCGGGTTGCCTTTGTTCCGCAAGAGGGCGGACTACGAGGCCTTCGAGCGAATCATGATTGAGGCGTACGAACGCCACCCCTTGCGAATTTTGGCTTGGTGTCTGATGCGCAATCATTGGCATTTCGTGGTCTGGCCGCAGGCGGAAGGAGAAGTGACGGAATTTTTTCGCTGGCTGACACACACCCATGTCATGCGATGGCACGTGGCACACAACACGGTCGGCCAAGGGCACTTGTATCAAGGACGTTTCAAGAGCTTCCCGATCCAGGAAGACGAGCACTTCCTGACGGTCTGTCGTTACGTGGAACGAAATGCCCTCACAGCGCAGGTGGTCGAGCATGCCGAGAACTGGCGTTGGGGAAGTCTGTGGGTGAGACACCGCCGAAACCATCCGTTGAAGGCACTGCTAAGTAACTGGCCCATTCGATGCCCAACGAACTGGCGGGCCTTGGTGAATGCGGTGATGACCGAAAAAGAAGTACAGAGAATTCAGACTTCGATCACTCGGAATCGTCCTTTCGGAAACGAATGGTGGCAACGTGAGCAGGCCAGACGTCTCGACTTGACACACACTCTCCGACGCAAAGGCCGGCCGAGCGGCACGCGAAAGAAAAACTAGCTGCGTCCCCTTTTTTCTTCGCCCGCCTGCCCGTTCAACGCTTCCCGCAGATGCCGGCCGGTGTGGTTGTGCTCGAGGGCGGCCAGGCTCTCGGGGGTGCCGGTGGCGACGATCTGGCCGCCGCCTTCGCCGCCTTCGGGCCCCAAGTCGATGAGCCAGTCCGCGGTCTTCATCACGTCGAGGTTGTGCTCGATGACGATGACCGTATTGCCCAGGTCGACGAGTTTGCTGAGGACTTCCAGAAGCTTGCTCACGTCGTCGAAGTGGAGTCCGGTCGTCGGCTCGTCGAGGATATAAAGGGTGCTGCCCGTGTCGGCTCGGCCCAACTCCGAGGCTAATTTCACCCGTTGGGCCTCGCCACCAGAAAGGGTCGTGGAGGCCTGGCCGAGGGTCAGGTAGCCCAGGCCGACCTCCTGAAGGCAGTTGAGCAGGCGTGAGATGGCGGGAAAGTTCTCGAAGAAGGTGACCGACTCGTCCACCCGCATGGCGAGCACGTCGGCGATGGACTGGTCGCGGTATTTCACCTCCAGGGTCTGCCGGTTGAAGCGTCTTCCCTCGCAAACCGGGCAGGTCACGTAAAGGTCGGGAAGGAAGTTCATCTCGATCTTCTGCTGGCCCTGCCCCTGGCACTCCTCGCAACGTCCGCCCTTCACGTTGAAACTGAACCGTCCGGCCTTGTAGCCTCGCTGCTTGGCGATGCGGGTATTGGCAAAGACCTTTCGGATTTCGTCGAAGACACCCGAGTACGTGGCCGGATTGCTTCGCGGAGTGCGTCCGATGGGCGACTGGTCGATTTCCACAACCTTGTCGATGCGGTTCGTCCCGCGAAGGCTCTTGTGGGGACCGGGTTTGGGAGCCAGTCCGCCAAGGCGGCGAATGAGCGCCCGGGCGAGCGTTTCGTTGAGAAGGGAGCTTTTTCCCGAACCGCTCACACCGGTCACGCAAACGAAGGCGGAGAGGGGGAACTGGACGGTCACGTCCTTGAGGTTATTGGTGGTGACGCCCTCGAGAGTGATCGATCGGCTCTTGGCCGTGCGGCGACGTTTCTTGGGGGTTGGGATGCGAGCGGCGCCGGTCAGGTACCGCCCAGTGAGCGAGGCTTCGTCGGCACCGACGTACTCCGGGGTGCCCTGGGAAACAATCCGACCGCCGTGGCGCCCGGCGCCGGGGCCGAGATCGATGAGCCAATCGGAGCATCGCATGATGGCCTCGTCGTGCTCGACGACTAGCACCGTATTTCCCCGCTGCTGCAAGTCGCGGAGGGCGTCGATGAGCCGTTGGTTGTCGCGGGGGTGGAGACCGATGGAAGGCTCATCGAGGACGTAGCAGACGCCGACGAGGCCGGCGCCGAGACCGGTGGCAAGACGGACACGCTGGAGTTCGCCACCACTGAGGGTGTCGGCCGGGCGATCGAGGGTCAGGTAGTCGAGCCCCACGTTGTCGAGGAATCGGAGCCGTGCGGCGATCTCCGTGACGATGGGCTCGGCGATGAGCAATTCGTCTTCGCCGAATTCCAGGCTTTCGAACCACCCAAGCGCCTCGCGTACGGTCCGGGAAGTGCATTCGAAAATAGCCCGCCCGGCGATGCGGACGGAGCGGGCTTCGGGACGGAGACGCGCTCCGTGGCATTCGGCACACACCAGTTCCGCACGGAACGGTTCAAGCTTGCGGCGCACCGCGTCGCTTGAGGTGGCGCGATATTCATCCTCCAACAGGCCCAAAACGCCAGGGAAGTCGAGCCCGTCGCCTTCGAGGAGGCATTGAAGCACCTCGGGCTCGATTTTCTCAAAGGGGGTGTTCCAACGAAGTCCCGAGGTGGAGAGGAAGTCCTTGAGAGCCGCCTTGTGCTTCTCGTTGGCACTGGCGGAACAATCCTTCCAGGGGACGACCGCCCCGCTGGAGAGCGACAAGGTGTGGTCGGGGGCAACGAGTTCCGGATCGAACTCGACGAGGCTGCCCAGGCCCTCGCAGGCCGGGCAGGCACCGTAGGGACTGTTGAAACTGAAGGTGCGAGGCTCCAACTCTTCGTAGCTGATCTTGCAGTTGGGGCACGAATGGAGGGTGCTGAAGAGGCGGTCGTACCACTGGCCTTTTCCCCGCTCGTCCTTCTCCTCGTAGGTCGCCAGGACGAGGCCGTCGCCGTGCTTGATGGCCAGCTTGATCGAATCGGCAAGCCGGCTCAGCACTCCCTGGCGGATCACGATCCGATCGACGATCGCCTCGATGTGATGGGCTCGCTGGCGGACCAATTCGGGCGGCGACTCCACGTCGCAGACCTCGCCATCGACACGGATGCGGACAAAGCCGGCCTTGCGGACGGCCTCGAAGACCTCCTTGTGCTGGCCCTTGCGACCGCGGACGAGGGGGGCGAGCAGCATCACCCGTGTCCCTTCCCCCAGGGCCATCAACTCGTCGAGGATCTGCTCGGGGGACTGCTGGCAAATCGGCTGGCCGCACTGGTGGCAGACCGGTTCGCCCAGTCGTGCGTAGAGGAGACGAAGGTAATCGTAGATTTCGGTCACCGTGGCGACCGTACTCCGGGGATTGCGGATTCCCGCCCGCTGATCGATGGAAATGGTCGGCTGGAGCCCCTCGATAAGGTCGATGTCGGGCCGCTCCAGTTGGTTGAGGAACTGGCGGGCGTAGACCGAGAGGCTCTCGATGTACTGACGCTGCCCTTCGGCGTAGAGCGTGTCGTAGGCGAGAGAACTCTTGCCGGACCCGCTCGGGCCCGTCACGACAACCATTTGGTTTCGGGGGATGTCGAGGTCCAGATTCTGCAGATTATGAACCCGGGCCCCACGAATATGGATATACTCCAGGACGCTCTCGTCGCCAGTCGTCTCCGCCGCACAATCACTCATCGGTTGCCCTGTCACCCTGATCCAACTCGATCGAAACCTTTTAGACTAGCAAACGCCAGAAGAAGCGACAAGAATGACGCCCCCACCACCGGAGGGGTTCACCAAACGTGGAGGTGGGCTGGGGCTCGCTGCCAGGATCATGGCGGTTTGGAGGGCGACGTGAAGTGGGTTGTTTCGAGCTTCGCGGAAGCCTGATTCGTGGTCCCGATTCGGCTTCTTTTCGGGCACCGCAAGACGTTTTCAACCAACGACTTGCGGTATAATACAGTCTGTCCTATTCTGAGGTGGATGGGGGCCGCATCCGAAAGGATCGGTTCCGTCCCAGAAACGCGGTGGGAAGGGATGCCCTAATCCGGGTTCCTTTGCTGAACCAAACGCGGACAAGAGTCGTCTAACGTCCGGAATGTGGACGTTTCCGTGCGCGCTTTGGACGAAGGAGCGGAAAAATTCGCGAGGAATAACGAGGGCAGTTCCTTGCACGGCATCATGGTGAAGGCTCATGGGATATCGAACACTTCGTCAATGCGTGGAAGACCTTGAGAAGACGGGGCAACTGGTACGAATCGAGCAGCCCATCGATCCGGATCTCGAGGCGGCGGAGATTCAGCGTCGCGTCTTTCGAGCGGGAGGCCCGGCGGTCTATTTCGCGAGCGTCAAGGGCTGCCGCTTTCCGATGGTCAGCAATCTCTTCGGAACCATGGAGCGGATGCGATACCTGTTCCGGGATTCCATCGAGATGGTTCAGCGGCTGACCTCGCTCTCCGTTGATCCTACGGACCTGCTCCGCCGACCGCGGCTCTATCTGAACTTCAAGACGCCGGCCTCCGCACTCTATGCGCGTCCGAAGAAAGTCCGTAAGGGACCGGTGACGTCGATGGAGACGACGGTCTCTCAACTCCCGCAGCTCAAATCCTGGCCGGACGACGGTGGGGCCTACATCACGTTGCCGCAGGTGTATACGGAAGACCCCGACAACCCGGGCGCAGCCCATTCCAACCTGGGAATGTACCGGGTCCAGCTTTCGGGAGGGAAGTACGACAAAGACGAGCAGGTGGGGCTCCACTACCAATTGCATCGCGGAATCGGCGCCCATCATGCGGCGGCAATTCGGCGCGGAGAGCGGCTTCGCGTCAACGTGTTTGTGGGTGGGGCGCCGGCCATGAGCGTGGCGGCCGTGATGCCGCTGCCCGAGGGAGTGAGCGAACTCGCCTTTGCGGGGCTGCTGGGGCGACGACGAGTGCCCATGATCAACCAGCCGCGCCATTTGCCGATCTACGCGGAGGCCGATTTCTGCCTCACGGGTCACATCGAAATGGCCAAGCTCATGCCTGAGGGGCCTTTCGGCGACCATCTCGGCTACTACAGCAAGGCCCACGATTTCCCGGTCATGCGAGTGGAGGGCGTCTTCCACCGTCCGCGACCGATCTGGCCTTTCACCGTGGTCGGACGTCCGCCCCAGGAAGACACGATCTTCGCGCAGTTGATCCACGAACTGGTCGGGCCGGTGATTCCCAAGACCATCCCCGGCGTTCGAGCGGTCCATGCGGTCGACGCGGCCGGTGTTCATCCGTTGTTGCTGGCAATCGGCAGCGAACGCTATGTACCCTACGACGAACCGCGGCGGGTGCGCGAGTTGCTGACCCAGTCCAACGCCTTGCTCGGCCAGGGGCAACTTTCGCTGGCCAAGTACCTGATGATCGTGGCCGGGGAAGACAACCCGGACCTGGACATCCAATACGTTCCCGATTTCCTGCGTCACCTGCTGGAACGGATCGACTGGCGTCGAGACCTGCACTTCCAGACCTGCACCAACATGGACACCCTCGACTATAGCGGCGAGGCGTTGAACCAGGGCTCAAAAGTTGTCATGGCTGCGGCAGGGCCCGAACGGAGGACGCTGCCCGTGGCGATGGACTCGCGGATCCAATTGCCGGCGGGCGGGCAGTTCAAAAATCCCCGCGTGATCCTGCCGGGCATCCTGGCAATTCAGGGCCCGTCGTTTGAGCCCGGCGACACGGGGCGGGACATGCTCGTGCAACGATTCTGCGCCAGCTACACGCGCACCGACGCGATTAATGGCTTTCCACTGATCATCATCGTTGACGATAGCGAGTTTGTGGCGAGGAGCCTGGACAATTTCCTTTGGACAACGTTCACGAGAAGCGATCCCGCGTCGGACATCTACGGGATCGAGTCGGTGGTTCACCGGAAGCACTGGGGATGTCTCGGTTCGTTGGTCATCGACGCCCGCAGCAAGCCGCAGCACGCCCCCCCGCTCGTTGAGGACCCGGAGATCACCCGGCGGGTCGATGAATTGGGCGTGAAGGGCAAGCCCCTTCACGGGATCATCTGAGCCGGCTATTTCGTCAACTTCAAGCGAATCACCTTGGCCCCGATGGGAGCCAGGTTGGCGGTCAGCCGGCCGAAGGTGGCATCGTCAGGACAGGTTCCGATGATGGCCCCGCCGGAGCCGGCGAACTTGGCGGAGGCGCCCGCCGTTCGAGCCCGCTCGATCATGTCGATCTGTTTCTTGGGTAGCTGGCAAACCGCGCGGCGGAGGTCGAAATTCTCGTCGATCAACCGGGCGAGCTTTGCGGCATCGCCGTCGAGGATTGCCTGGCGCCCTTCGCGGGCCAATTCGGCGAATCGCGTCATTGCCTGGACAACGGCCGGCTCGCCCTGTTCGAATCGGGCACGAAGGTTGTTGTGGAAGACCTCGGTGGGTTCGCTCACGTCCGTAGCGTAGGCGACGTAGAGGGGCGGAAGCAAGGCGGGATCAAGTCGCTCGTAGACACCGCACGACAGGCCGCGGAGTTGTTGCATCCGCTCCTTGGCGAAGTCCATGTAGACGGCCCCTTCGTAGACCTGAATCACGCGATCCTGCAAACCGGCGGCGATTCCAAGTTCCTCCGTTTCGACGGAGAGCACGAGCGAAGGCTGCACCTCCAACGGAATTTGAACGTCATAGAATTCCATCAGGCAGCGCAGGGTGGCAACGATGATCGCGCTGGAGCCGGCGAGGCCGACCTGGCGTGGGACGTCGGATTCGTAGCGAACGGAGAAGTTACGGTCGTGGAGCCGAAGTCCCCCGGCGATGCAGTATTCGACGAACTTCTTGATGGCCGCTTTGACCAGGCGGATGCCGCCGTAGTAGCCGTGGAGCCGGACGTCCTGGGCCAGCTCGCGAACGGAGTGGAAACTGCTGCGGTCTTCCTGACTCCAGACGATTTCGAGTTGGTCCCACTCATACATCGTCACACGCGCGGAGAACTCGTCGACGATGACCGAAATGGTCTTGCCGTTGTAGCCGTCGGAAGGATTTCCGAGGAGCCCCGCGCGGGCGCAGGCCGTCTTGCGGATCAATTGCATCCCGTGCCCTCGCCGCCGTTTTTCTGAAGCAGGTTTCGGGTGTATGCCTTCACTCGCTCTCCATAAGCGGGATCGGCCAGGGCGAATTCGATGAAGGCCTGGAAGTAGCTCTCGAAGTTGCCGATGTCGAATCGGGCCTGTGCCTTGGGGAGGCGAACGCCCATGACCCGGCCGCCGTCATGGAGGAGGGCTCGGATCGCGTCGGTAAGCTGAATCTCGCCGCCTTTGCCCGGCTCCGTCTTCTTCAGGTAGTCGAAGATCGCAGGGCTGAAGACATACCGTGCGGCGACGGCCAGGTTGCTGGGGGCTTCGTCCACGTCCGGCTTTTCAATCAGATCGGCCAGTTCGAAGACCTCGTCCACTTCGCCCTTGGGTTGGGCGATGCCGTAATGAACGACCTCCTCGCGAGGAACTTCCTCGAAGGCAATCACGGCGGCGGCCGCGGCCGATTCGAACAGGTCCGTCATCTTCTTGACGACCGTCGACTGGGCGTGCAAGCCGATGATCGAATCGCCGAGGGCAACGACAAAGTTTTGCCCGTCCACCACCGGCTCGGCGCAGAGAACGGCGTGTCCGAGGCCCAACTGGCGGCGTTGCCGAGTGTAGAAGTATTGAAGATCTTCGCGCTCGAAGGCCAATTCCTCGAGCAGTTCCTCCTTGCCGGTTTCCCGAAGGTGATCGACCAGTTCAGCGTCGATGTCGAAGTGATTTTCGATGGCTGTCTTTCCCGGTCCGGTTACGAAGAGGAGCCGGTGAATGTCGCAGCGGGCCAATTCCTCCACCACGTACTGCACTACCGGCTTGGAGCCGACTGGCAGCATTTCCTTGGGCTGGCTCTTGGTAAGGGGAAGCAACCGGGTTCCCCGGCCTGCAACGGGGACAACCGCAATGTCGATCGGCATAGTTTAGGCAGCCTTTGAAATTCGTGGAAACAGGGATACTGTATGTGGGGGGCTCACGACAATATAGGCTATTGGCAGCGAAGGACAAGATCAGGTGGGGCCGACCGTGGAGACCGCAGGGCTTCGAGGAAAGAAGCGAGGCTCAAGCCGCATAACCCTTTCAGACGTTCTCACTTACGCTGTGGGGGCCCACACGACCGGCCTTGAGCCACTTTGACACGAAAGCCGACCCAGGCTGGTCGAAGGGGTGCCGATGAGGGATAATAGTTGGGGAATTGGCGTTTGTGCTGTAGACCGTAGGGCCGGAGAGCAAATATCCGACCGAAGAGGAAGTCGTACCATGTTGTCTTATGTTGAAATGGAGAATTTCCGCGGATTTGAACGGTTCCGCCTGGGGGATCTCGCGCGAGTGAATCTGCTTGTTGGTGAGAACAACTGCGGGAAATCGTCGTTGCTCGAAGCAGTTCATTTTCTCGCCTCTGGTGGCGATCTCAATGTGCTCTTGGGGCGAGCGTCGGATCGCGGTGAATACGCACTAGATGATGCTCGCGAACGCTCGTATCCCGTGATTAGCCACTTCTTTCCTGGTCATGAGCTTCTGCCCGGTGTTCGTCTTCGTGTAGTTGGCACTCCTCCCCGAGAAGGCGTTTCAATGTGGGTCGACGACGCCTTTGACACGGAAATGGAACGTAGCCCGTCCCGCTACTTGCAGAAACCTCTCTTTCCTGACTCGTGGGCTGAGTCGGCTCTGTGTATTGGCGCAGGGACAGGCGAGAAGCGCTTTGTCGCGTTGCCTGTATCCGATGCCGGAGTTATCCAGGAGGACGCAGTTCGCTCGTATTCGAGAACCCTTAGGCAAGAGAATGGCAAACGCCTTCCCGTATTGTTAGTTTCTTCTCAATCGCTTGACGCCACCTCCATGGGCTTAATATGGAATCAAGTACTGATGGATGGACGGGAGGCGGAAGCGGTAGAAGCGTTGAGAATTCTCGAAGGTGACTTAACCGGCATCTTCTTCCTGGCAAACGCTGGTACATATCGCCGCACTAACGACAGTCCGATGATACTAGTGCAACTCGCAGCACAGAAGCTGCGAGTTCCACTCGGAAGCTACGGTGATGGAATGAGACGCCTGTTGGCTTTGTCATTAGCTCTAATTCAGTGCAGCAGTGGCGTTCTTCTGATTGACGAGATTGACACAGGCCTTC
The DNA here is from genome assembly GCA_963674575.2 of Thermoguttaceae bacterium. Classification (GTDB taxonomy): domain Bacteria; phylum Planctomycetota; class Planctomycetia; order Pirellulales; family Thermoguttaceae; genus JAAYAY01. Next base: position 83,005 of record CAXXQT010000002.1, on the reverse strand, counting down.
ACTACTCCGTCATGGCGAGAATGTGGCATCTGGTGGTGGAATCTGCTCGGCGTGCCAACACTCAAATTTTCGCGACAACCCACAACTCCGATTGCGTTCGCGGCCTTGCCCAATTCTGTCGCGAGCATCCAGAAATGCGAGAAGAGGTCTCCGTTCAGAAGATCAACTGCGAACTCGAAGAATCTGTTGCCCTCCATGCCGATGAAATCATGCTGGCTGATGAACAGCGAATGGAGGTTCGCTGATGGCTGGTACGATGGAGCGATCAGTCCTTCACGTCGAGGGAAAGGACGATCTCTATGCCATCGCGAATCTCCTCGTGCGCCACGGGATCGAATACGACACCAAGCCCTGGGGGTTCGATCTGCCGGAAATCAAGGAAATCGGCAGTTGCGAAAAACTCTTGGCAGGCATGGAGTTGGCCGTCAGAACGAGTACTGGTCGCGTTGTAGGTTTCGTTCTCGATGCTGACTCACCGCTCAAAGATCGCTGGAATGCCGTTCGCAGCCGTCTTAGGCAGGTTGATGTTGCCGTTCCGTCGGAGACGCCACGAGAGGGTCTGGTCGCAAAGTCCGGAAAGTACAAAGCCACGGTGGGCGTTTGGTTGATGCCCGACAATCAACAGGCTGGCGCCTTGGAAACGTTTTTACAAACGCTTCTTGACGCGGAAGACCCCGTGTATCAACAAGCTGTCCAATCGACAGCCGAAGCCAAAAAGGCTGGCGCAGCTTTTCGCGAGGTGGACCGCCCCAAGGCGGTGGTTCACACTTGGCTTGCGTGGCAGGAGAAGCCGGGATTACCCTACGGTTCCGCCATTCGCGCCCGATACTTCGGTCACGAGAGTCCCGCAGCAATTGCGTTTGTCGGCTGGTTTCGACGTCTTTTCAAACTCTCTCAACTCTCAGGTTAGATTCCGTCTCTTCATGCCCCGCATCTTCCGTCCTTGCCATTGCGTGGAGACCGTCACCGATCTCTCCTTGGATCGTCTCCGTGAACTCAAACTCGACGCCCTTCTCCTCGACGTGGACTGCACCCTGAAACGCTATCGGGAGACCCGTGTCTCCGAGGCCGTGGGCAAATGGCTTGGTGGCCTGCACGGGGCCGGAATCGGGCTGTGCCTCGTTTCCAACGGTCGCGGCCCGCGGATCGAACGATTTGCGGCGGGACTGGGGCTGCCCTTCGTGGCAAAGGCCTGCAAGCCCTTTCCCTCGGGACTGAAGCGGGCAGTTCGCGAGCACGGGTTTGACGTGCAGCGAACCGCCATGGTGGGCGACCAGCTCCTGGCCGACATCGTGGCCGGCAACCTGGCCGGGCTGACGACCGTCTTCGTCCGGGCCATTCATCCCGAAGAGGAACAGTGGTTCACCCGAATCAAGCGTCCCCCGGAACGCTGGCTCCTGCAGATGATGGGCCTGGGCACGTGGATCCCCGGCCGCTGACAAGCTGCGAAGGCTGAATCAGCCCGCCACACGAATCTCATAGACCTGCTTGTCAACTTCTTGCACCCCAATCGTCACATCGAGGAACTCGCGGATCGTTTCGACGTTGGTCGACGTGTGCGGCGTGGGAGCCGTGGTGCGATAGCGGCCACCGCCGGCCAGGGCGAGGGGCAGAAGCAGTTGGTCAGCCAGGTGCTCGCCCACGGGCACGTCAGCGTCCAGATACCGCTTGGCCTCCCGAGCCACACCGCTGGCGACCTTTTCCGCCGACACACCCTTCTGACCGAAGCCGGTGAACACCTCGGTGACGTGCTCTCGCTCCAGTTCGACCACGACCACGTTGCCGGGGCCGGGGGACTGGACTTCCTCGACGGTCGTTTCTTTAGTGGATAGCCCGAGCTTGCGGCAAAGGGTGGCCAGTTCCCGCTCGGCAACGTGACGTGGCAAGCGCGAGACCATCGCGGTGGCGTGGCGGCGCACAATCGGCCCGCCGTCGACAAGTTCAATGGGCTTGAGCTGGCTGGCGGGTTGGATGTCCACAACGACTTCGCCGCCGCCGGCCGGATAGAATCCGGGCCGAACGAGCGTGGCCGAGACCTGCGGTCCGATCCGAGCCAGGAGGGGAAGGAAAGCCTTCGCCAGGAAGTCGAACGGGGGGGCGTGGATGTTGTGGGTGCCGCCGCACAGAGTCAAACGAGACGCCTGTTCGCCGAGCATCAAGGGCGGCAGCACCGTCTGGAGTACGAGCGAGGCGCTGCCGGCCGTGCCGATTTCGAAGCGATATTCCCCGGGTCGGACCGCGCCGGGCTCGAACGTCAGGGTCTGCGAACGAAGCTCGGCGCCGATCGTTTGCGCATCGCACACCTCGGCCGCCGCCTTGACGGCCGTGAGGTGCTGGCGCATCAGGCCCGGCTTGGGCCGCCCGGCCCGGATCCGCTCGATCCGGAAGGGCTTGCCAGTGATTATGGAAAGGGCGAGGGACGTGCGGAGGATCTGTCCGCCCCCTTCGCCGCGGGAGCCGTCGAGATGGAGCATGAGGAGACTTGAGGCTGGAGACTGTAGGTTCTAATTCTAACACAACACTCGACCGATGGAGAGAGCCGAACGGCTTGTCGAGGGAGACACCTCGTCTGCCAGAGCGGTTCGCGCGGGCGAGTGTTAAGTGGCGTTGCAGGACTGCAAGAAGAGTAGCCATCACGCTCCGCCGTGATGAGCCCCACATCCGCTGTGAGGCTGTCCTGCGGGAGTCGGACATTACCATTTAACGAAATGGAGGGGCTCGCTGCAATTGGTGGGTGGGCGAGGTAGAATGACAGGCTGGCCGGCGTGGCCCTGTTCGGGACACCCCCGGTGTACCTGTTCAACTGTCCTGATGCCTCTCAGTGGAGGATCGACCATGAAAACGCTAACGGTTGTGGCGGCCTTGTTGATCGCCGGCTGCGCTAACGCGGCGTCAAAGAGCCAGTTTGAGAAGGACATCATCCCTACATCGAAGGGTGATCTTGAGATCACCTTCATCGGACACGGCACGCTCATGTTTCGGTTCGACGGCAAGGTGATCCACGTGGATCCGGTGGGGCAATACGCTGACTACAGCAAAATGCCGAAGGCCGACCTTGTTCTGGTCACACACGAGCACGGCGATCATCTCGACCCAAACGCGATCCAGAAAATCAGTACGGCCAAGACGCAGATTGTGCTCACGCCGATCTGTCGCGAAAAACTCGGCAAGGGCGAGGTGATGAAGAACGGTGACGTGCGCGAGATCCTCGGGCTGAAGATCGAGGCCGCGTGCGCCTACAACGTCGCCCACGAGCGAGCCCCCGGCAAACCCTTCCATCCCAAGGGCGATGGCAACGGCTACGTGATTACCTTTGGCGACAAGCGGGTCTACGTGGCGGGCGATACGGAGGACATCCCCGAGATGGCCGAACTGAAGGACATCGACATTGCCTTCCTGCCCATGAACCTGCCCTACACGATGACTCCCGAAATGGTGGCCAAGGCGGCCCGAATGTTCCGCCCCAAGATTCTGTACCCCTACCACTACGGCAAAACGGACACGTCAAAGCTCGTTTCACTCATGAAGGATGATGGGGTTGAGATCCGTATCCGGCAGATGCAGTGAGTGGCCCAGGAAACGAGGTGGCCACGAAGAACACGAGAATGCACAAAAAAGGAACCTGCGGAATGCTATTCATACTGGACGCCATGCGAGAAGTCTCTGCCCGAGTGGTTCTGGTTGTGGGCTTCGTGTTGCTGACAACGTTGTCGACCGCAGAGGCCCAAGGCGACACGGCCACAACCCTTGGCGACTGCTTCGCCCGGACGGAAGGGGATACGCTCGTTCTCGGCAACTCGGCGATTCAGCGGACCTACACCCTTCGCGGGCGGTTTCAACCGAAATCGATCGCCGCCGGAAAAGCGGCTTTCAACGTGAGCAGCAATCGTCCGGATTTCTCGTTGGGGGAGCCGACGAAGAAACCGGTGCGAATCGAGTGGGACGCTTCGGCGGTTGCGGAAACGCCGATCGCGCCGGCCCAGTTGCAGGTCGAGGTCGTTGAAATCTACGACCAGGTTGAGGTGAAACGCGTTTTCCGCCTCTATCCTGGGTGCCCGGCGATTGGTTGCGACCTCTATGTCCGCCGGACCGGAGAAAAGCCGCTGGACTTCGACGCCAAGGCGACGGTCCTCCAAACGCTGGGCCTTCCGGGACGCCACTGGCGGTTCTCGGCCGCGGAGTTCTACGATCGGACGGACCAGATCAACACGCTGGTCTACGAGTCGAGCTGCATGGGATACACGGCCCCCGCGAAGCTCAAGGGCAACGTGCTGTTTACCCGGCCCCTGACGGGCAGTGGCGGCCTGTTCTTCGTCAAGGAGGCGCCCTGTTCCTTCGTGCAACTGCACTACCCCGGCCACGACTTCGTGTGTTCCATGAACCAGCTTCAGGTGGCCGGGGCGGGCGTCTCGCCGGCCGATCTGCCGCGGGGCGAGTGGGTTCGCGTGTACGGCGTGGCCACGGGCATTTGCGACGGCACGGAACTCGGCTTCCTGACGGCCCTGCGCAACTACCAGAAGCATCTCCGGCGATCGATCGCGGATCGCGACAACATGATCATGATGAACACCTGGGGCGACCGCAACCGGGACGCACGGATCGGCGAGGCCTTTGTCAACGAGCAGGTCGACGCCTGCCGGCGACTCGGCATCTCTCACCTGCAGATCGACGACGGCTGGCAACAAGGGCTCTCGATGAACTCGGCCAACAGTTCCGGCCGGCTCTGGGATCAGTGGACGATAGAAAGTTGGCAGCCCAATGCCCAACGGTTCCCCAATGGCTTCAAACCGGTGGTCGAGCACGCGGCCCAGGCCAGTGTGCAGCTTGGCCTGTGGTTCCATCCGAGCAATTCCAATGACTACGCAAGCTGGAAAAACGACGCCGACGTGGTGATCGACCTGTATCGCAAGTTCGGCGTGCGCTACTTCAAGATCGACGGGATCAAGCTGCCCACGAAACAGGCCGAGGTGAATCTTCGCCGATTCTTCGACACGGTACTGGCCGCCACGGAGAGCCAAGTCGTGTTCAACCTGGACGCCACGGCCGACAATCGCGGCGGGTACCATTACTTTTATGAATACGGCAACATCTTCCTCGAAAACCGCTATACCGATTTCGGCCGCTACTATCCCCACTGGACGTTGCGGAACCTGTGGATGCTCTCCCGATACGTTCCGCCCGAAAAACTCCAGATCGAATTCCTCAACAAATGGCGAAACGAGAGCAAGTACCTGGCCGACGATCCGCTCGCTCCCGGCCGGATTCCCTTCGATTACCAGTTCGCCGTGACCATGGCGGCCCAGCCGCTGGCCTGGTTCGAGGGCAGCGGACTGCCGGAAGAAGCCTTCCAGATCGCGCCCCTCGTACGAAAGTACCGCGAAGTCCAAACCGACCTGCACGCCGGCTGCATCCTGCCCATCGGCGAAGAGCCCAGCGGCACGGGCTGGACCGGATTTCAATCGATCCGCGGCCGCGAGGGCTATCTGCTCGTGTTCCGTGAGTGGAACGAAGAACCGACCGGCAAGCTGGCCACCTACCTACGCGCCCGCGCCACGGTGCAACTGACGCACGTCCTCGGCGAAGGCAACGATTCTCAGGCCGAGGTCGATGCCGACGGCCGCATCGAAATCGCGCTTCCCCGCCCGTACTCGTTCGTGCTCTATCGCTACAAGCTCAGCCCCGCCGACCGCAACACAAAGTAGCAGGCACGCTCCGCCGTGCCGTCCGCCAAGCAATCAACGACTTCGCGAGAATCAGAGCAGGCTGAAGCCAGGACTCCAACGCTCCGTGGCGGTGGCATCCTTGCCGCCGTATTCTTCGCGATTCCTGAAGACCCAAGCAGGCTAAAGTCTGGACTCCAGCTCAAGGTAGCAGGCACGCTCCGTCGTGCCGTCCGCCAAACAATCAACGACTTCGCGAAAATCACAGCACGCTCAAGCCTGGATTCCAATCCTCCGTAGGGTGGCATCCTTGCCGCCGTATTCTTCGCGATTCCTGAAGACCCAAGCAGGCTAAAGCCTGGACTCCAACTCAAGGTAGCAGGCACGCTCCGTCGTGCCGTCCGCCAAACAATCAACGACTTCGCGACAATCACGGCACGCTAAAGCCTGAGTTTCAACAGCACGCGACGACCGCAATCACCCCCTCTTCAGAGAGTGAGATTTCTCGTTGCGCCGCGGCCCGAAATGCTTGTCGGCAGGGCCAGATCCAGGTAGGTTGTTCTCGTTGGATTGGCGTATCCCGCTACAAGAGTGATCGCCGAAGAACAAGAACTCAGGAGTCTCTTCCCATGCGTCTGGTAGTGACCATTGTTCTGGTGCTCGCGTTTGCCATGATGACCGGCTGCTCCGACGGCACGAGGTCTTCAGACGGCAAGCCGACAGACGATCTGGCAGCACGACGACAACACGTCAAACAGCAGGAATCAAAAATGTCTGCCGAAGCCGAATCACGAAGAGCTCGTTCCATCGCGATCCTCAAGGCCGAGGAGGTTCCCGTCCTTGAGTCTTTGCCGGTGATCGAGACCGAGGCGGAATCCACACGCCGGACAACCGAGCAGGTCGCGACACGTGCCATGGCCCTCTGCGTTGTGGCCGTCAAAGGCGAAGGGCTCGAGCAGCCGATTGTCGATCAACTGATCGACAAATACGAACTGGCGTCCGCATTCACGCCGAAAGAGAAGCAGTTCATCAACAATCCCAACCCGACCGAGCACGATCGCGTTCAGTTCGCCTGGCGATACGAGTGCTATTGGGTGATGCTGTGGGCCCTGGGCTTCGTCGACGAACTGGAGCGACCCGACAAGATCTGCGACGCAGGACTCGCAGTGTCGTTCCTTCAAGAAAATGGCCGAGACGGATTCCTCAAGAAATCAAAGCTCAGACCCCAAAGCGAGATCCTTGATGCCGCCGATTTGCTCTATCGCTATCATTGGGCGGTCGTGGATGCCCGTATCAACAACCGCGAAGCTCCGGCCGGATTGGATGGCGGCATCGTCATGGAACGCCATTACGCCTTGAATTGGCTGATCGGATACATGGATCAAGAATGGGACGACGTATCCACGGATACCTAGGAAAGGAACACAGACGACATGGTCCGGTTCATTCCCTTGATGTTGCTGGCAGTACTGTCAACTTCAACGGTCACCGCTGCTCAAGATGCGCCGCTGAAGCCAGACTCGCTGCTCAACTGGCTTCGCATCATTGACGTTCCCAATACGCGACTTCTCTTTGCGGCCGACACGAACGGCTTCTACTTCGCCGTGAAGGTCGATGCAGACCGCGACATCCTGTTCTGCAATTTCGAGCACCCACCCAGAAACCCCGCAACTGAGCGGAGTTTCTCGCTGGAGGTGCTCGACACGAAAGGCCGAAGCCTCCATGACTTCGATGACAAGAAGGAATCTCCCGATACCGTTATACTCAAGTACGAGTTCGAGTCTCCACCAGGCTACGTTACCGTTGCCTATTCCCGTGGTTTCGTGTTTCCGTTGCGAAAGCATGACGACCCGGAAGTCATCGTCAGCTATGTTGAGACAACCGGCGGGAAAGACCGCGTCCTCCTGTCGCAACGAATCCAACTGCCCCCAGCACAAGCAGATGTCGAAGCAGCGAATAGGAACCGCCCTTGACGGGCGGTCTGAAACCATGGACTTTCCGAAATTGGAAGCGGGACAGCACGCGGTAATCAGTGCCGAAGTTGCAACAGGCATCGTGCTTCGAATTGACGGGCAGTGGCGACTCGGAGACCAAGGCGATGCGTGGAGGGTCTTCGATTCATTGGAGGCGGCTCTGGAATTCGCGTGTGCCGAAGTTGCCAAGAATCCGCTCGTCGAATTCTGGATTTACGACGAGCAGCAGAGCCCCGTGCAGATGACAAGGCATGGCCAGGCCCCATCTGAAGCAAACAAACTTGAATAGAATGGACAGCCTGTTACCCTGGCCCTCAGAATCATGTCGCCAGGCCCGACATTTGACCGACGCAGAAACGACTCGCCTCAGAAAGGAGCTTCCTTCCTTATCTTTTCGTGCATTTTTGTGTTTTTCGTGGCCATCCTTCTTCTTTCTGAGTTCTCGCTTGTCTCTCTCTGAACCAGAATTGCAGAAAACGAGCGTTGGCAACCGAGCCCAGAGGCTTCAGGAGCCATCCCAACCGCCAAGGCACTTCTCCCATGACCATGAACCGATTCTTCGAACTGTTCCCGCTCGTGACCCTGATATGCCTGGCTTGCCTGGGAATCGCACGCGGCGCGATGCTCTACCGTCGCGGGATTCGCGTGATTGCCGTCGATTGGGAGCGAACGCCCGTCGAGATGTTCTGCGACCTAGTATTGGTCACATCCCTTCTTGCTTGGGCCTACCATGTGATTGCGTATTCGTGGCCCCTTCCCAAGTCCTTCGTGATCTCGTCGCTTGGCGTGAAACTGATCGACAACACCGCCGCAAAGGTCGTCGGCTCGCTCCTGCTCACGGCCGGGGTGGTGATCTACGGGATGGCGCTCGTGGTATTCGGCAACTCCTGGCGGTTGGGGATCGACCGCGAGACTCCTGGGGGCCTCGTCACCACGGGGATCTTCGAGTGGACGCGGAATCCGATCTATCTGGGCTTCGACCTGCTATTCACTGGTATGTTCCTGGTTCAGGGCCGGCTGGTGTTCCTCCTGCTGGCCGGAATCCTCTTCCTGATGATCCACGAAACGATCTGCCGCGAGGAGCGCTTTCTCCGCGGGCAATACGGCGAGGCGTATCGCGACTATTGCGCCCGCGTTGGACGATACGTGACGGTGCCATGTAAGAAATAGAAGGAACCCCGATGCGAACAACAATTCTCCTGATGACAATCTCTGCCTGGCTCATAGCGAGCGGCGCCGTCGGACGGGACGGAACCAAGGAAGCGAGCCCAGGCGTCAGCGCCGCGGGATCGCACGTGTTCAACGCCCTCGATTACGGCGCCGTAGGCGACGACAAGACCGACAACACCGCAGCGTTCACGGCATGCCTGGAGGCGGTCATTGAGGCGGGGGGTGGGCGGATGTTTCTGCCAACCGGCGTCTACCGGGGCAGAATCGCAATCCCCGGCGTTTCCAAGGAAGTGCCCAGTTGGCTCACCGTGGAAATCGTGGGCGAATGTGAACCGACACCCGTCTTCGGCACAATCGGATCAAACTCGTTGCCAAACAACGGCACGATCATCAAGTGTCTGTCGCAGGAGGGCCCCGCCGTCATCACTGCCGACAGTCCGCCGAACTCGCTCTATGCGGGCTTCTCGGCCGTTAATGTCGTCCTCAAGAACCTGGAGGTCCGAACCTATGACGATCCACGCATCGGCGGGATCGACCTCAACTACGCCCTGCAATGCAAGCTGGAGAACGTGTTCGTCAATACGGGCGTCTACAACGTGCAGGCCTCCAAGCCAACCCACGGCGCCCGGGGCATCGTCACCCCGGCCATCAACAACGCGGCCCTGACCGTCCTCCGCAACGTGGTCGTGACCGGCTATCACACGGGCATTCTCGTCAACGAGCACACCGACGGGGACAACCTCGTGGTTGCCGGCAACATCAACGGGCTGGAACTCGTCCAGGCTCATCATGCCTCCCGCTTTGCCCGAGTCGGCGCATACCGCAACACCAACATGATCACGGTGACGGGCAGGCACGGATTCTCGATCGAGCAATTGAATATCGAGCAGCCCGGCCAGGGGCAGACCGATGCGCAAAACGCCTGGCAGGCAACGGCTGCGGACCTCAACGACCCGAACAACCTCGGCGTGGGCGACATCAACTACTGGGTCGTCATCGGGAATGTGGGCGCTCGCGACGTCTTCATCCGCAAGGGCGGTGAGTCCATCCAAGCCCGAAGAATCGGTTCGCCTCCGGTTGGAGAGGGGAAACCGCTCATGAACGCTGAGGAGCGCTAATGGAAGTACTCTGCCATCACGGCATGCCAAAGCACTTCTTCAGAAACTTGACCATCTCGGCATAGGCGGCGTCCTGGGATTCGTAGTCGGTGTCGAGTGTCACGTGACACTCGATTCCCAGTTTGTCGGCGGCCGCCTTCAAATGCTTGCCGAAGTTGGGGTGGTGAATGTTGCCGTCGGTGGCGGCCCGGGCGGAGTTCATGACGAAGATGGGCGGATCGTCTGCCGTCAGATGATTGATGGGCGAGGCATCCCTGAACAGTCGATCGGTTTTCTCATCGATCGCACCAGTTTCCAGGTTCCAGTCGTCGGGAACGTCGAAGAACGCGGGCAGGGCCGGGTGCTCATAAGCCTTGCCGGGAATGATCTCCTTGATCACCCGCGGATCGTAGGTTGACTGCATGCCGATCGGCAGGACGCAAGTCAGCCGCGTGGACTGGCGGCTGACGGGGTCGTCCGAGTCCGACTTGGCCAGGTCGTCGTGGAAGGCGAGCCATTGGGAGATGCCGGAGCCGGCCGAGCCGCCGCCCGCCGCAAACCGCTTCGGATCGAGGCCCCATTCGCCGGCCTTCGTGCGAAGGAACTGGACGGCCCGGGCGCTGTCGAGCATTTGGGCCGGATAGGGCGCCGAGTCGGTAAGGCGATAGTTGATCGACGCGCAGGAGATCCCCGCCTCCAGGCAGCCCTTGAGCAACGTGCCCGGAATCGACTTCTTATCGCCCCCCCGAAATCCGCCGCCGTGAATCCAGACCAGAAGAGGCGTCGGCTCGTTCGAGTCGGCCTTCCAGAAGTCGAGCACGTTTCGCTCGTGCGGGCCGTAGGCCACATCGGCTTCCGTTGGCGGGACGGCCGGCCCGCGATTCCTCCCGGCCTCACGTCGCTGACGAAGTTGCTTGATCCGCTCCTGGACCTGGTGAACCTCCTCAAGCGTGAGAATGCCGTCCTTGTTCAGATCGGCCTCGGGGTGACGCTCCAGGAGCTTCTTGAGAGCCGGCGTGTTTTCCGAGTTCCGCTCGTCTGCCCTTGCCTGGACAGCGGTGCCGACAAAGCTCAGACAGAGAGTCGCCGTGGCAATGCACATCTTCATGAAGGAAGCCCCCGGAGGTCAGGAATGTGGGATGAGCCGCTTGTTCACCTGCCACAGTAACACCCCCACGGAGGGATTTCAACATTGGCAATGGAACACATTGTCGAGACTCCATCGCGAGACCCCGCTCTCCGCTCTCCGCTCTCCGCTCCCCGCTTTCCGCTTTCGATCGTTTCCCTCCAGGCTCGGCTCCCATTACAATGTGGCCAGTTCTGTTGCTTCGGAAACACGCAATCCAGGGGACCGGCGATGAATCAGGCAACCACGACCAATCGGCGAGACTTTCTCAAGGCGGCGGCTGTGGCGGGAGCGGCCTGGACGGCGGCTCCATGGACAAGTTCCGCAAAGGCCGAGACGCCGTCCGCTTCCTACACGGTCGGAATCTACACCCGACCCTGGGATCGTTTCGACTATCGTATCGCCCTCGACGCGATTGCCGAGGCCGGCTTCAAGCATGCGGGGCTGATGACCACCAACACGGACGGCCGGCGTCTTGTGATCCAGCAGGACACGCCGGTCGATGAAGCCGCCCGGATCGGTGAGGAAGTCAAGAAACGCGGGCTCTCGATCCCATCGATCTACGGCGGCGGGATCCCCGTCCAGAAATCGTTGGAGGAAGGGATCGCCGGAATGCGGCGGCTGATCGACGCCTGCGCCGCGGCCGGCGCCAAGTCCCTGCTCATGGGCGGTGTCGGCAAAGAAGATCTCGTGGCCGCCTACTACCAGGCCATCGCCGAATGCTGCGACTATGCGGCCGAGAAGAAGCTCGCGGTCACCGTCAAACCCCACGGCGGACTCAACTCCACCGGCCCCCAGTGCCGCAAGTGGATCGAAAAGGTCGGCCACAAGGATTTCGATCTCTGGTACGACCCGGGCAATATCTTCTACTATTCCAAGGGCGAACTCGACCCCGTCGACGATGCCGCCACCGTCGACGGCCTGGTCCGGACCGGCATGTGCATCAAGGATTTCGACATGGTCGAGCGGGACGGAAAGCCGGCCTGCGACGTGTGGCTCACCCCCGGCACGGGACGCGTCGATTTTCCGAAGGTCCTGGCCAGGCTCCGCAAGGGCGGTTTCACTAAGGGCCACCTCGTGATCGAGTGCGTTTCTCGCCCCGATCCGGAAGACCAGAAGGCCATTCTGGCCGAGGCGAAGAAAGCCCGGCAGTTCGTCGAGAGCCTGCTTTGAGCTGAGTATTGATTGGGGTACAAAGCTCACTCGGTCTCCTGAACCCTGAGCCCTGGTACGCTGCATTCCCCCTCCCCCGCCCCTCCCCCTCGCTCGCTGCGCTCGCTGGGGAGGGAGTTATTGCAGGCTGAAGCCTGGACTCCAACAATCCTGCCCCTGCTTCCTGAACCCTGAACCCTATCAAAATCGGCTTCCAACCATCCGTCGCCTCTGCGAAACGACGTGGATGGCTGGAAGCCGAGGGGGATGGATTCTCTTGGGAGCCGATGCTGCGCCGGCCGCTACGGAATGCTGGCCACCTCGCCGCCGCCCTTCGTCGACAGGGCCCAGTAGTCGTCCATGTCGATCGTTTCCGAGAGGAAGTGGACCGAGCCGTCGCTGAACAGGAAGTTGGCGCCGCCGGGATGGTTGCTGCCGAAGTTGGTGGCCGCGTCGTCGGAATTGGCGGTTGTGCAGTTGCTGAAAGTTCCGCCGTTGGCGAACGACTCGGTGACGTATTCCTTGTTCATCGGGTCGAGGGTCGATCCGAAAATGCTGACGTGGGACGTCATGCCGATGTAGGCGGCGTTCGGATGGGGAACGAGCCAACTGATCATGGAGACGGACGTGTCGCCGAAGGCGTTCACCGAAGCCGTGCTGCTGTCGCAACCCTGGCCCGTGCATACCTGCCAGTTCGTGCCCATGGGGCCTTCGCCGATCATCATCGTGTTGCTTGTGCCGTCGGTGATTTCATTGAAGCTGGACCCGGCTTCCAGGTCGAAGACGCCGGCAACGCTATTGCTGACCGCTCCGTTGCGGCACCAGATGCAATGCGATCCCTTGCACAGCAGATAGCTCAGGGCGCTGGCCGTTCCCCCGATGTTGTAGCCGGCCGCTGCGAATTCGGCGTCGTAGAAGGGATTGTCCATGGAAGCGGAAGGGCACACATACCCTGCAATCACGCTCTGAGCGAGTTCGGTGCTCTGGTTGTACCAGGGATCCTGGAAGTCGTAGAGGGACAGAACGTTTTGCCCTTCAAGGAACGGCAGGATCGCCGCGTAGGCGGTGATGTAGTATTGCGTTCCGTCCATCGTCGAGTCGGTGTTGTTCTCGCCGGCCAAGCCGCCCTGCGGGAACGTCTTGTACGTATCGTGATAGTTGTGCATCGCGATACCGATTTGCTTCATGTTGTTGGTGCAGGACATGCGACGCGCCGCTTCGCGGGCGGCCTGCACCGCCGGCAGGAGCAGGGCGATCAAGATTCCGATGATCGCAATGACGACGAGCAGTTCCACGAGCGTGAACGCTTTTCGCCCCCAGGTACCTTGTTTGGACATGATGCCTCTCCTCGAAAAGTTGAAAAAGAAAAGGGAACAGCGCCCCCGGTTTGACGAGTCGATCCTGCTCCAGTATTTACCACGTGGGGGATTCCCCGAGCGTCGTGTGGAGCAGCGTCTTCGGAGAAGGAGAAGAGCCTCTTATCTCCCTGGTTCCGTCAATTCGGCGGCTTTTTGACTAATTTGAAAAGATTACCCCTTCGACTATAGCCTGTTGCTCTGTCCGTGCAAACTGTTTGGTACGTGTATTCGGAGAATTTCGATTGCGATGACACCTACCAGACTTGAGAAGGAACGGCCCCGCCTCCGCCGTCACGTCACTCCCACTCGACGACTTCCGGCACAGGTCGGCTCTCTATCTTCTAGGAACGTACAAACCCCGGAAACCCATCGAAGATCTGCACCCCTGGCGTTTCAAGCAAAGAATCCGGCGTTTCGCAACTATTTCTTTGCCTCCGGCGATCATCGAATGCGGAACAGTCCAGGCGAATCACCCCTCTTGCGGACGAGACCCACGTACTCCCAGCCGCTATTGCCCATCTTGAAAACGGATGACGAAGCGGACGAGGAGGGCAGTAGAAGAGGGAACTTGGCAGCGGCTGAATTGCTCCCCATCACAATCGGCTTGGCATCAAGACCTACAGCCTACAGTCTCCAGCCTGAAGCCTCATCAATACGCGTTCCGATGGCGCCAGCCATACCGAAAAGTCATCAGCAGGATGAGCAGGTCGAGCCAGATCGACCAGTGGCTGATGTAATAGAGATCGCACTGAACGCGGTGTCGCAGCGACGTATTGCCTCGCCAGCCGTGCACCTGGGCCCAGCCGGTAATGCCGGCCTTCACCTGGTGACGCTGAGCGTAGCCCGGAATCTGGTGCCGGAATTTCTCGACGAAGACAGCCCGTTCCGGGCGGGGCCCAACCAGGCTCATGTCCCCAGCCAGGACGTTGAACAGTTGCGGAAGTTCGTCGAGACTCCAGCGACGCATGAATCGGCCCAGGGGCGTGCAGCGATCGTCGCCCCGCTGGGCCCACACGGGCCCCGTGCCCGATTCGGCGTCGACTCGCATGCTGCGAAACTTGAGCATGCCGAACTGGCGCCCCGCCAGCCCGGTGCGCCACTGGCGATAGAAGACCGGGCCCGGACTGGTGCATTTGACCGCCAGGGCCAGCAGGAGCATCAACGGCGCGAGCAGGATCAGGGCCACCGTACCCAGAAGCAGGTCCATGGCCCGCTTGGCCAGCCGCGGCCAGCCTCGATGAGGATTCTGGCGGAGATTCACAAAGGGCACCCCGTCGACTTCCATGAGTCGCGGCTTGATCCCGGTGAATCCGGGAACGTCGGGAACGATTTGCACCTCGACCACGACGTCGGAGAGGGCCTGGTAGATCTGGGGAAGTTCGCCGTATCGGCTCAGGGGCAAGGCGACGAACACGTGGTCGATCTCGTGCTCCACGGCCACCTCGGCGACCTCGTCGATGGTTCCCAGTCGCGGCGGCATCTGCACCTGACGGTCTCTGGCTTCGTCCACATATCCCACGGCTTCCAGACCGGTCCAGTTGTTCTTCTCGATGGTGCGGGCGACCCGTTCTCCGGCTCGACCACCTCCCACGATCAGGGCCCGGCCATAGTTCAATCCACGCCCACGGAAATAGCACAACACCCGCCAGAGGAGACGCCGTGCGGCGGTGATCCCAACGGCGTTGAAAGCGAAGAACAAGGCCAGGGCGGTTCGCGATTCATACAGGTCGCGACGATAGAAGGCCGTGGTGATCACGAGCACGAACAACAGTCCGCCCGCCCTGAAGACGACGCCCAGTTCGCGGGGCATTTCGCGGAGGCGGTGGATTTCGTAGAGCCCGGCCAGACGATAAGACACCGTGGCCAGTACGAGAACCAGGGGCAACGCTTCGAGGACCAGGTGAAAATCGGGGATCCCCTCGGGCGATGGAAACAGGCCGAAACGAGTCCAATAAGCTGCCAGCCAGGCAAGCGTGGTCACTGCCAGGTCGCCGGCCAGAAAGACCAGTCCGAGTTTGTTTCCGTGACGCCGATACACGGCCGTTCCCATCCGTGAGAGTCGCAGTTCTGTCGTGGCCCGGTCTTCTAGCACAACGAGAGGGGCAACGTCAATGCAGTCTGCGCAAATTAGGCAACCTAGCCGCCGTAGGTCCTGGACACCCAGTAGGTTCCGGGCGCCGCACGGAACCCTGCTACCTCAACCCGCGTTGGTTCTTCCACTGAATGGACCGATTTCAGACCATTTGGCCCCGTTCGGAGAATCGAAGCGACTTGCTGATTCAGGGTTCCGTGCGGCGCCCGGAACCTACTGGGAGGAGCCTACTGGATGCTGTTCTTCCCGGTCCCTCGTGCCGCTATACTGTCACGCCATGGAACCAAGCCCTCTTCAGCCGCCTGAATTGCAATCCGCCGCTGACTCGGAAATCATTGTCGCCGAGGTGGCGACAGACGACCGGGCTCAGCCTTCGCCCAATGATCGGCTTGGCGCCAGTCGCTGGCAGGTGCTGGCCCTGCTCTTTCTGGCGGCCGGCCCGTTGGCGCTTCCCGTCTTGTTCCGCAGCCCCCGCTTCTCCCGGTTCTGGAAAATGGTGCTCCTGGCCCTGGTGATTCTCCAAACCACCCTCGTGGTGGTCGTGCTGGTCGTGTTCTCCCGCTGGTTCCTGGGCCAACTGGGGCAGCTCCGGCACGCTCTGCCCCAGTGAACCGCAGGAGATCCGGCTCCTTGACCCCCCTCTCGGTGACCGCTAGATTGCAGAGATTCTCGGTCTGAGGCAAGTTCTTCTCCTGCCCGACCACCGGATACGCGGTGTGCCACGGCTTGCTTGCAAGCAGTGCATGCTGAAAGAGACACATCCGAAGGCACTGCTTGCGAGCAAGCCGTGGCACACGGCAGGCTGAAGCCTGGACTCCAACACAGAACACGATCAACCATCTTCTGGAGAACCATAATGAACCATCTGAAAACAGCAGTCGTCGGGGCGGGATTCATCGGACCGGTCCATGTGGAGGCCCTGCGCCGCCTGGGCGTGACCGTCACCGGGATCCTCGGCTGCGATGACAACGAGTCCCAATCGGCCAAGGAAGCGCTCGGCTTGCCCAAGGCCTATTCGAGCATCGACGACGTCCTGGCCGACGAGTCCGTCGACGCCGTCCACCTGGCCGTTCCCAATGTGCTCCACTATCCCTTTGCCAAGAAGGTCGTTCAGGCCGGCAAGCACGTCATGTGCGAGAAGCCCCTGGCCATGAACTCGGAAGAGACGGGTGAACTGGTCGAGTTGGCCAAGTCGGCGGGCGTGGCCGCGGCCGTCTGCTACAACATCCGCTACTACCCCATGAACCTCCAGGCCCGGGCCATGGCCGCCCAGGGCGACCTGGGTGAGATCTACGCCATCAACGGCTGCTACATCCAGGACTGGCTGCTCTACGACACCGACTACAACTGGCGCGTCCTGGCCGAGCAGGGCGGCGAGCTCCGGGCCGTGTCGGACATCGGCACCCACTGGATGGACCTCGTCCTGTCGATCACCGGGCTGGAAGTCGAATCAGTCTTCGCCGACCTGAACACGGTCCACAAGGTCCGCAAACGCCCCACCGGCGAAGTCAAAACCTTCACCGGCAAGAAGGCCGCCGAGGTGGCCACCGAGCCGATCGAGATCACCACCGACGACTACGGCTGCATCATGTTCCGGTTCACCAACGGCGCCCGGGGCAGCCTGAACGTGTCGCAGATCAACGCGGGCCGCAAGAACACGCTCCGCTACGAGATCGCCGGCGCCAAGTGCTCGGTGGCCTTCAGCAGCGAAACGCCGAACGAACTGTGGATCGGCTATCGCAACAAGCCGAACGAGTGCTTCGCTCGCGATCCCTCGTTGCTGGCCGACCTGCCCGCCGGCTTCACCAATTATCCCGGCGGACACAACGAGGGCTTCCCCGACGCCTTCAAGCAGTGCTTCCGCTCCTTCTATCAGTACATCGCCGCGGGCGACTTCTCGGCCATGCCCCTCTTCCCGACCTTCGCCGAAGGCCACCGCGAGGTCATCCTCTGCGAAGCCATCCTGAAGAGCCACCGCGAAGAAAAGTGGGTGACGCTGTAGGAAGCGAACAAGCCCGCGCAGCGGGGCGATACGTCAGTAGCCCCAGGCGTGAGCCTGGGGGCTGACATCGCAGACAACAGAAAGCCCGCGCAGCGCGGCGACACGATGCGGAGTTGTGGTTTCTCCGTGTCGTATCGCCGCGCTGCGCGGGCTTTCGGTCCAATCGGCTCGCTCTGCAAACCACGGGCTTACGCCGCGTGGCTACAGATGTGTCGCCGCGCTGCGCGGGCTGCCCTACTCCTCTTCCACCGCCCGGGTACTCACCCGATCACTCGCCTTGATCTCGCGCGTACTCGATTCCGGCAAAACCTTGCACGTGGCCTTGTCGGCCTCGGGCTTCACCACCTCGATCGTGCCGAGCCTCGTACTGCTCCCACCCTCGGTTCGGTACACGTCGAGCTGCCCTCCCGCTGCCAGCCCATCGTCCTTGCCAAGGCTGATCTCGACCGTGCCGTCTTCCGCCACGTTCAGAACCACCCCTTGAACACCACCGACCGGCGGCCTGTTCTTCGCCAGTTCCGCCTCGGCCGCTTCGATCGCTTCGCGGATTTCTTTCTGAAGAGCGGCCCGTGCCTGGGCGAGCGGCTTGGCCCGCTTGACCATCTCGACCAGCTCCGCCCGATAGGCGTGGCGATCGGCGCCCTTGGCCGACTCGGCGATTTCCAGCACCCCGTCGTAGCTCGACTGGCCCAGGTAGGCCGAGCCGCGGAGCAGCATGCCGAAGGAGGCCACGGCCGCGGCGAACTGGAAGTCGTCATCCGTCTTCGCGAAGGAATCGCCCTGATCGGTAACGGGGAACTCCAGGAGCTTGCTCGTCTCACCGTCGGGCTCCTTGTAGCGAACCTTGACCACGAGCAGTTCGTCGTCGAACTCGCTCTTCTCTTCCCCCTCCAGATCCGGCTGATACCGCGATTGGTCGACTTGGGGCAGGTCCACCTTCCCGCCGGCTGGCACGACCTCATACAGGGCGGTTACCGTGTGTCCGGCGCCGATCTCGCCGGCGTCCTTCTTGTCGTCGTTAAAATCCTCCGTGGCCAGCATGCGGTTCTCGTAGCCGATGAGCCGGTAGGCCTCCACCCGGTTCGGGTTGAAGTCGAGCTGGATCTTCACGTCCTTGGCGATGGTCACCAGCGTGCCGCCCATCTGTTGGACGAGCACCTTCTGGGCCTCGGTCATGCCGTCGATGTAGGCGTAGTTGCCGTTGCCCTTGTTGGAGATGGTCTCCATCATGGCGTCGTTCAGGTTCCCCCGTCCGAAGCCGAGCACGGAGAGGAACACGCCGCTCTTGGCCTTCTCCTCCACCATCCGTTCCAGGTCGCCGGTGCTGGTCGTACCCACGTTGAAGTCGCCGTCGGTGCAGAGGATCACGCGGTTGACGCCGCCTTCGAGGAACTCCTCTCGAGCGATCTTGTAGGCCAGTTCGATGCCGGCCCCGCCGTTGGTCGATCCGCCCGCGGAGAGCCGATCGATGGCGTCCAGGATCTTCGCCCGCTGGTCGCCCGGCGTGGAGGGCAGCACGAGGCCTTCCGAGCCGGCGTAGACGACGATGGCCACGTGGTCGTTTTCACGCAGTTGCCCGGCCAGCAGTTTCATGCCGGCCTGCAGGAGCGGCAGCTTGTCCGGCTCGTTCATCGAGCCCGACACGTCGAGCAGGAAGACCAGGTTGCTCGCCGGGCGCTGGTTCGTCTCAACCTCACGTCCCTTCAGAGCGATCCGCACGAGCCGGCGTTCCGGGGCCCAGGGGCAGCCGGCCACCTCGATGTGGGAGGCGAAGGGCACATCGCCCTCCGGCGGCGAGTAGTTGTAGTCGAAGTAGTTGACGAGTTCCTCGATCCGCACCGCGTCGGGCGGCGGAAGCTGCCCTTCCTTCAGCAGGAACCGCCGCACGTTGGCATAGGAGGCCGTATCGACGTCGATCGAAAAGGTCGACCACCGGTGCAGCTTCGCGGCCAGGAAGGGATTTTCGACGAGGCGGACGTATTGGTCGCCGCCTCGTCCGGGGCCTTGGCCGGAGAAAAGGACACTATCTCTTAGACCCATTTCCACACCGAACGCCCCAGACTGCGCATCGGCCGCCGTTACCTCCCCGATCAATTCAGACAATCGGTTTTCTTCCCCTTTCTGGATGATTACTCTCGGCGTGACCATCATTTTGAGACCACTGCTCGACGGTGGATAGCCGTCAGCTTCATGGACAACGATGCTCCCGATCGCGCCGACATCGCTCTTCACGCGTGCGCTGAAGGTGTAGTGACTCCTGTCTGGCGAGTGGGCAAACCTACTCGACTGGCTCTGTTGCGATCCGTGCCCCGGTCTTGATGGCAGCGTTCCCGGCCCGGCAATTCGGTTGTATTGCACACCGCCGCCCTGCATCAGCGGTTGCCGAACGGGTGCTTCATCGTCTGAGATCACGTGACCGAAAATGACCGGCGGTTCAGCCGTTCCCGTTGGAGGCTGCAGGCTTTCAGCATAGCCGGGAAATTGTCCCGCCGAACTGTCGAAGGGAATGTCGAGATCTGCCGAAAACTGATGGCTCAGTGAACTCGACACGTCGGCCGCATCGGCCGGGACACCATGAATCCGCTCGTACTCCTCCATTGCCTTTTCCAGCCTGGCAATTTTCCGACCGCGGCTCCACTTGCCGTGGGCCCACAGGACGCCTCCGACAATGAAGAGAGAAGCCGCTACTGTTGCAACCGCCCACACCCAACGCCGCCGCTTCGGTCGCTCCATGACCTTCTCTCCTTTTCCCTCGGGGAGTTCAAAATGAGCTTCGTCGGCCGCGGCGAGGATGCGCTCGGAGAGGTCGGGCGGGGACTCGGCGCCCAGCGTGTCCCGCAGCGCCTGATCGAGCAGGCGATCGCGAAGGTCGTCACGCATTGGATCGTTTGGCTCGTTCATGATCCCAGTTTCCTTTCCACGCCGGGTGACACCGTTTCTTGAAACGGTGCGGCGAAGCCGCAAGAGAAATACACGTTCTTCCGCAAATCGGTGACAATGTTTGGCCGAAGGCCTACCAGGGCCGTTTACGGCCCTTTTCCGCCGCAGGCGGTCCTAGGCCCGTGCTTTAGCTCGGGTCCGTTGGGAACGACACCCCTTTCCCTCCTGTCCGCACCGCCGCCTTCGGCGGCAGTGCGGACGGGAGGGAACGTGCGGTTCAGGGTAGTCGACCCGCCGTAAACGGCGGGCCTAATACCGCCTGCGGCGGGCAACGACCATAAACGGCCGTCAACTCTTCGTGCCTTTTTGTGTCTCTTGTGGCCCATTTCCTCAACATGATTCGCGAAGATCAGTGCCGATCAGTGTTCCGTCATCAGTTTCTTCTCCACGCACTCGCGCAAGGCCGATCGGGCCCGGCGCAACAAGGTCTTCACACCCTCGACGGCCATCTCCAGACGCTCGGCGATTTCGCCGCGGCTGTGGCCGTCGCGATAGAAGAGTTCCACCGCCTGGCGGACCCGCGGGGTGACGCCCACTTCCAGGCAGTCCGCTAGCGCCACCAGGTAATCGTCCATATCATGCTGGCCGAGCGTTTCGACCCAGACGGCCTCGGCCGCCTCCAAGTCAACCTCCGGCGCCCTTTTCTGCTTCCGCCGCAGGGCCAGCAGCCGATTTCGAGCGACCGTGCGAAGGTAGCCCGCCGTCTCGCCAGGCGAACGGTCCTCAAAACCGTCGCGAAGGACGGCCAGGAACGTGTCCTGGGTAAGATCGTCGGCTTCCGTCGCCTCGCAGCCCAGATAGCGCAAGTATCGCCACACGCTCGCCTGATGGGAGCGAACCAGGGCCGCCGTTTCGGCTTGCCGATCGATCATCGTCGCTTTCATGCCTTTGGGTACCGCGGGTTCCTTGGCAAATTCTGGTTGTCCACGCATGGCGGAGGCTCGTGTTCCCCGGCGGACTACTGCCCAAGTGCGTGAGGTGCTGAAAAAGGGGTCAGGGGAAAGGAGTTTTTCTTGGTTTTTGTGGAAAGGTCGGTTTCCGAAGACCGTTGTAGCCCCTTTTGCAGCGATTGAGGAGAGGTTGGCAGCATGGAGGAGCCCGCGCAGCGCGGCGAAACGTTGTTAGCCCCAGGCGTGAGCCTGGGGGATATGACGGCATAACCAATCCGAAGCCCGCGCAGCGCGGCGATACGATAGGGTATTGTAGGCCCTTCCGTCGTGCCGCCACGCTGCGCGGGCTTTCGGGAACTTCGTTTGCCCGGCAATCCACGGGCTCACGCCGCGTGGCTAAAGCTGTGACGCCACGCTGCGCGGGCTCTTGCGCCATGGCAAGACGCAAGATCTATCATCAAACCGAAGAAATGAGAGTGATGACAAGGCATTCATCCCGGACTGGAGGTTTGGAGTGTCTCGGTTCTTCAGGGTTCCGTGCGGCGTCCGGAACCTACTGGGTACTGGACCACCCCGCTTCGACAAACGGGCGATCGGTTGGTATGGTGGTGTTGTCTTCACGCAGGACTCCAGGGCACGATTATGATCCGATTCGACGACTTCCAAGACCGACTGGCCGTAGTGACCGGCGCCACCCAGGGGATTGGCCGGGCTGCGTGCCGAATGCTTCTCGACCAGGGCGCCCGGGTGATCGGGCTGGCCCGGGGCGAGAGCCGCTTTGAGGACGACGCGCGCTACACCCACCTCAGGTGCGACCTGGCCGACGCAGCAGCCATCGAGGCAGCCTTCGAACGGGTGGCGGCGGAACACGACACGCTCGACTACGTGGTCAACGTGGCCGGCTACGATCCCAAGTTCACCCTGGAGGAAGGCGACGCGGACCGTTGGGACGCCCTGGTGAACCTGAACCTTCGCGGCTACTACCTCATGATCCGCGGGGCCGTGCCGCTCCTGCGGCAAGGGCAGGGCAAGGCGATCGTGAACGTCTCGTCGATCAACTACCGGCTCGGATTGCCCAAGCGGTCGATCTACTCAACCACCAAGGCCGGCATCCTCGGGCTGACCACCGGCCTTGCCCGGGAACTGGGGGCTGACGGAATCCGCATCAACACCGTCACCCCGGGCTGGATCTTCACCGAGCGGCAGGTGGAAGAGTATTTCACCGACGCCGACGATCGCGAAACCCACCTGGCCACGCTCCGCAACGTGCAGTCGATCGACCGCCAGATCTCACCCGCGGACGTAGCCAATCACATCCTCTTCTACCTTTCCGACGCCAGCGCCGCCTCCACCGGCCACAACTGCGTCGTCGACGGCGGCTGGATCCTGGAATAAGCCGCGGGCAACACCGCCAGAATCTGCCGCGTTAGCGGCATAACGTGAATAGCCGGGTGTGGAGCGAAGCGGAACGCCCGGAGTTGAAGCAGTAGGGCCCCATGCCGCGTAGCGGCATAACAAATGGGTTATGTGGCGACATCAGCCGATGGAGCCGTGTCGTGCCACTACGTGGCACAGCCAAGACATGAGATTGAAGCCAGGGGTTGCCACCCCTGGCTATTCACGTTGTGCCACTACGTGGCAATTCATCCATTGCCATTCGAACGTGTTTGAGGCTGATCCGGAACGCAGAAACCGGCCATCAGTTGTAGAGAATCGGCTTCTCCTGCCACTTCTTACCCTTGTCCTGAGCCCACTCCTTCACCCGGGGACGCCGTTCTCGGAGCCGAACTGACTCGATGCCCAGGAAATAGCCCGTCGACTTCGGGCTCTTGCCGATGCACTCCAGCCGAAGGGTGTACTGGCCCGGCTCGGGCCAGAAGTCCAGCAGGTGCCACTCCCAGTCCGACACGCTCTCGTGGTAGAGGTCGATGACGCGGCCGATCTTCACGCCGTTCAGATAGGCCTGGTAGCGGCCGTAGTCCGGCGCCCGGGTCCCGCGGATCAGCAGACGACGCGGTTCTTTTTCGGTCACGGTGAAGGGAATTTCCAGCCAGGCGTCTTCAGCCTGTTCGGGCCGATAGAAGAGCTGGCCCTGGGGGAAGAATCCAAGGTTGTTCTGAACGCGGGCTTCGCCCACGCCGTGGTGCTTGGCATCTGTGAAGGAAATGGCGGGGATGATCAAGTCCAGGTTCGGCAGCGTTCGCTCCTTGGCGTTCGGCGCCCGGGCCGTGAAAGTCGGTTGGCCGGTCTGGTACCAGAAGGCCACGCTGGAGAAATCGTCCTGCCGCTCGTTCCAACTGTGGACCTTGCCCTCGGCGTTCTCGTCCGACGAGATCCAGCCCCAGTGCTCGATGGTGAAGCGAATCGATTTCTGGAAGACAATCGGGTCGTGGATGTGCCAGCGGTAGGCGCTGGTGTGTCCGCCCACGATGCCCCACTGGTCGAAATAGGGCGTGCCGAAGTAGGGCGTGCTGGTTGTCTTCAGGCCCCAGGCCGACAGAAAGTAGTCCTCCGTGCCCGTACCCCAGATCGACGGTTTCTCTTCGCCGTCGATGTAGACCTTCTCGTCGCCCTCGCCGAACCATGAGGGGCTGCGGGTGCGAACGGAGAGAACGGTGCCCACGTACTGGCCTTTGCCCTTGGTGTCGAGAATCACGTAGTCTTCGCCCTGCTTCACCGGGTATTCCTGCCGATATTGGGCGTAGAAGTAGGGCGTGTCTTCGGCGAGCCGGTCCAGCTTGATCCAGTCGACGTTGTAGTAGAGCAGATTCAGCTTCTTCTCGCTCTGGTTGATCACCTCGATGCGGATCGACTTGCGGAAGGGCATCCGCCAGAAGCAGTTGTAGGAGTCGGCGTCTTCCACGACGACGGGCACGCTGATCACTTCGCTCCTCTTGCCGAAGGAGTTGGCGAAGAAGTCGCCCAGCGGGGCTTCCACGCCGGGAAGCTCGTTGCCGTCGTAGTAGATTCGCAGAAGGACCTCCTGGTGGTTGGCCGATCCTTCCTTGGCCCAACTCTGAGGTTCCGGACCGAGGAAGGTGAACCAGATATGGGTAACCACGCCGGGGCCCTCGGCGTCGAGCACGACCTTGGTCGCACCGGGAGCGACACGCGAGTTGTCGCTATTGCTGTGAGCGTAGTTGCCGTCGGCATCCACGGCCGTGGAGGTGGACCTCATGCTGCGGCCTTCGTGGGGCTTGGCCAGATCGTCCAGGTCGCCGGCCGAAAGGCTGGATGCCGCCAGGAGCACCAGTAGGGAGGCTAGGGAGGGATATCGCATGGGAGAATCCTCTTGAGAATGTCACGGGTTGCCCGTCGCAAGAATGTCGCTTGTCCGTTGTACTTGCTCCAGGAGCGAAAGGCCAGAAGGTGAGGCAAAATCGAGGCGAACTTCCAGGGGGATTGTCGAGACGACGTAAAAAAACACACTTCCCATTAGCTTTTCCTACTGATCGCGAATGCGGGCCGTTCGGGCAGCAAGATTTCGGACGCAGGAGGCCTGGAGAAGAGGGCCGTTTTCTGGCGTCAGGCTGGAATCGTCGATAGACTGGAAACACGGTTTTCACACGACTTGAAGGGGGCCTTTGACGGAGACTAACGACCATGACATGCGCGACACTCATTCTTTCGAGCCTGCTGCTGGCGGCGCCCGGCGGCGACGACGTTCTTTTGGAAGAGACCTTTGATGGCAAACTCCAGCCGGGGCTGGAATGGCTCCGAGAGGACAAGAACGAGTGGCAGATCGAAAACGGCGAGCTTCGGGTCCGGTCCCAGTTTGGGCGAATCTGGGGCGGCAGCGGAGCCAAGAACCTGCTGCTCTACAAGGTCCTGCCAATCGAGAAGATGGCGGCACGGGTGAAGGTGGCTCACGAGCCCAAGGAGAAGTACGAACAGGCCGGACTGCTCTGGTACGTCGACGACGACAACTTCATCAAGCTCATCAGCGAGCAGATCAATGGCAAGATGTACGTCGTTGTTGCCCGAGAGGTTGTCGAAGACGGCAAGGTGAGAAGCAAGGTGATCAGCAAGATCGAGGTTCCAGCCGCCAACCTGGAACTACGTCTGAAGGTGGAGCCCGACGGCGTCACCGGCCAGTGGCGTCTGAAAGACGACGACGATTGGTCGGACTGCGACAAGTGCACGTTCAACCCCAAAGGCAAGCCCCGGTTCGGCCTGTTCACCCAGAACGGCCCGGAAAACGTGGTTCGCTGGGTCCGCTTCGATCGGTTTGTGATTGAGAAGCCATGAGCCATGAGCTGTGAGCTGTGAGCTGTGAGCTGTGAGCTGTGAGCTGTGAGCTGTGAGCTGTGAGCTGTGAGCTGTGAACTGTGAACTGTGAGCGAAGCACTCCCAGTAGGTTCGGGGCGCCGCACGGAACCCTGACCAATCCCTTGATTCTCTATTTCAGCTCGCTTCGCCCAAGAATGGCCCGTATTGGTGGAACGTGATAGGAGGCCGTCTCGAGGCTCCGGGGTTCCTGACGCCACCCGGAACCCGCCGGGGAACTTTCGCAAGCCTCTTTGCGTCCGGCTTGCGTGTCTATTAGAATTGACAGGATTGCAGCCCCCTTTCGGGGGCCGGCCCAAGTGGCGAAAAACGTTGAGCACCCAAGATTTAACGATCAAGGAGCGGAAGATGAAACGGCGTTTGGCACTCCTGCCATTTGCGATCCTGGCCACCCTGGCCGGGCCCCTGTTGCTGTCGCCCACAGCCACCGCGGCTGACGGGGAAGAAGGCTTCAAGTCGATCTTCGACGGCAAGACTCTCGAAGGTTGGGACGGCAATCCCAAGTGGTGGTCCGTCGAGGACGGCGCCATCACCGGCGCTCCGGACCCCGACAACCCCCTCGAGTACAACGAGTTCTGCATCTGGCGCGGCGGCGAGTTGGACGACTTCGTCCTGCGTTTCAAGTACCGCCTCATCGGCGGCAACTCGGGCGTTCAGTACCGCAGCTTTGAAGCGGGCAGGCCCTGGTCCGTCGGCGGCTACCAAGGCGACTTCGCCTCCAACGACAAGTACACCGGAATTCTCTACGGGGAACAGTTCCGCGGCATCCTCGCTCTCCGCGGCCAGAAGGTCGTGATCGGGCCGGACCACAAGCCCAAGGTCGTTGAGCAGTTCGGCAACGAGGCCGAACTCCAGAAGTTCATCAACATGGACGGTTGGAACGACTACGAAGTGACCTTCAAGGGCTTCACGCTCACCCACGTGATCAACGGCCACAAGATGGTCGAAGCCACCGATGAAGACACTGAGATGCGCCGCCGCAGCGGGATCCTCGCCTTCCAGATCCACCGCATCCCTCGCGGCCAGTCCATGAAAGTCCAGGTCAAAGACATCCGCCTCAAGCGGCTTCCTATGGAAGACGTGAAGAAGATCGTGCTTATCGCGGGTCGGAAGAGCCACGGCTTCGGCGGCCACGAGCACAATGCGGGCTGCCTGCTGCTGGCCAAGCTGATCAACGAAAACGTGCCCGGCGCCTTCGCCACCGTCTACCAGAACGGTTGGCCCAAAGATCCCTCGGCATTCGATAACGCCGACTCGGTCGTCATGTTCTGCGACGGTGGCGGCGGACACGTGGCCATGGGCCACCTCGACGAACTCAACGCCCTCGCTGCCAAGGGTGTGGGAATCGCCTGCCTCCACTACGGCGTCGAGATCCCCAAGGGCGAACCCGGCGACGCCATGCTCGGTTGGACGGGCGGCTATTTCGAAACCGACTGGTCGGTCAATCCGCACTGGACGGCCGAGTTCAAGGAGTTCCCCAAGCACCCGGTTGCCAACGGCGTGAAGCCCTTCGCGATCGATGACGAGTGGTACTACCACATGCGGTTCCAGCCCGACATGAAGAACGTGACGCCCATCCTCACGGCCGTTCCTCCGGACAGCACCCGCGAGCGTCCCGACGGCGCCCACAGCAACAATCCGACCGTCCGCTCCCGCAAGGGCATGCCCGAGCACCTCGCCTGGGCCTACGAGCGTCCCGGCGGCGGCCGCGGCTTTGGCTTCACCGGCGGCCACTGGCACTGGAACTGGGCCTGCGACAGCTTCCGCAAGTCCGTCGTCAACGGCATCCTCTGGACCGCCGGACTCGACGTGCCCGAGAACGGTTTCGACACGCCCCGTCCCACCATGGACGAACTGCTCCTCAACCAGGACTTCGAACCCAACAACCGCTTCAAGCGAGACGAATGGGAGAAGAAGATCAAGGAGTGGAACGCAGAATAGTAGCCATCACGCTCCGCCGTGATGAGCCCCCTTCAATGGGAACCTGTCCTGCCGCATCGCGCAGGACCACCAAGCATCCGGCGGGGCGTTTCCGGCTTTCCCCAAAGCAGGAAACGCCCTCGCTGGAAACGCTTGCTGATTTCGACACGCAACAACCGAGCACGACCATTCATGTGTGAAGTGGAGGTTTCCCATGGGACCCCTTCGACGTGTTGGAAAGATCGCCGTCCTTCTGGCGAGTCTTTTTCTCGGGTGGCTGTTGCCGGGAAGCGTTGCTCACGGGGCAACGCCGAATCTCGTCGTCATTCTGGCTGACGACCTGGGCTGGGGCGACCCGGGCTGCTATAACCCCGAGTCGAAGGTCCCCACGCCTGCCATCGATCGCCTGGCGTCCCAGGGAATGCGGTTCACCGATTCCCACACGCCCACCTCGGTCTGCACACCCACCCGCTACGGCCTGCTCACCGGTCGCTACTGCTGGCGCACACGGCTCAAACGGGGCGTCCTCTGGACCTACGCCATGCCGCTGATCAAGCCGGAGCGGATGACGCTGCCCGAAATGCTCAAGGAGCACGGCTACGCCACGCTCTGCATCGGCAAATGGCACCTGGGTATGAAGTGGGCAAGAAAGGACGGGACGGACAACCCGCCCGACGCCGTTCGGATCGCCGATGAAGAAATCGACCTGACCAAGCCGATCACCGAGGGCCCGCTCACGGCCGGCTTCGATTACTACTTCGGAACCGCCGTGCCGAACTTCCCGCCTTACTGCTTCCTCGAAAACGATCACATCGTCGGCCCGATCCCCGATCGTCCCAAGCCAAAATCGATGTTCGGCCACGCGGGCCGGATGCAGAAAGGATGGCGGCTCGATCGCATCCTGGGCGGCCTGGCGGACAAGGCGACCGAGAAGATCCGCCAGCATCGCTCAGAGCATCCGGATCAGCCACTTTTTCTCTACATGCCGCTGACGGCCCCGCACACGCCGATTGCCCCTTCCGAAGCGTTTCGTGGCAAAACCAAGGCGACGCTCTACGGCGACTTCGTGGCCGAGGTCGATCACTGCGTGGGCCGCGTGATGCAGACCCTCGACGAAACCGGCATGGCCGACAACACGCTCGTCGTCTTCACCTCCGACAACGGTTCTCCGGGCCGCAACGGAGAGAACGCCAGCGGCCCGACCGGCTCCTGCTTTCGCGACAGCGGGCACAACCCGAGCGGCCCCTGGCGGGGCATGAAGAGCGACATCCACGAGGGCGGACACCGGGTGCCCTTCATCGTCCGCTGGCCCGGCAAGACGCCGGCGGCAACCGTCAACGACGCTCTCATCTGCCACGTGGACCTGATGAGCACGGTAGCAGCGATCCTCGGACACGATCTCCCCGAAGACTGCGCCGAGGACAGCTTCTGCATGCTGCCGCTCTTCCTGGGAGAACGGCCCGAAACGCCCATCCGTCAAACGATCGTTCACCATTCCGGCAACGGCATGTTTGCCGTTCGCGAGGGCGATTGGAAGCTGGCCTTCGGCAAAGGCAGCGGCGGGTTCACCAAGCTCAAGCCAGCCAAAGCCGCCCCCGCAGGCCAACTCTACAACCTGGCCGACGATCCGGCGGAGCAAAACAACCTCTACGAGGTTCGCCCGGAAATCGTCGAGCATCTTACGAAGCTCAAGGACCAATACGTAGCGGAGGGACGCACGAGGCGGTGATGGACGGGGTTCAAGACGCTGGTGGGGAAAGAAACTGGTCTTACCATGCGCCCTTTCTTTGGGTGACTGTGGTTCACGTTGCCATTTCGGTTGCCGTGCAGTGGTGCATGCTTGTCGATCCCTTCTCGCCATCGTGGCGTGTACTGGACAGCGGAATCGAGTACGCCCAAATCATCCTGGTGTCGATGTACATCGGTCTGGCATTTGATTCGAGAGCGTCCCGAGCGCTGCTCTGCTTGATCCCATTCGTAGCCAATTTGGCCATGTTGGCAGCCAATGTGGCCGTGGTGCGGAAAGCACAAATGGTCGATCGGTATCTCTTGTTGAACCTGGCGCCTTTCCTGTTCTTCGGGCTATGGTCATGGGGCCTGCGATTGAGACGATTCCGTCGTGGGAGCATGCCACCGCCGCGACAACTTCAGTTCTCGCTGCGCAAGATGCTCGCAGTGACAACCTGCATGGCCGCGCTCCTGGCGATCGCGGCCATCCCCGCGATGTTGGGAGAATCGCCAACGCCGCTGAATGACCTCTGTTCTGCATTTGCGATTTCCGCCCAGTATGTCGTCGTGCTCGGCACGTGTATCTGCATTCCATTGAGCGTGATCTGGCTGACGCTCACTCCCGGGAAGTCGCTGCCGCGTCTCGTGGCGGTCTTGGTTGGCTGGGGATTTGGCGCGATACTCCTGTTTCAGTACATGTCATTCAGCCAGGAGTCGCTCCTGTTGTTTTCCCTGTCGTCATTCGTCGCCTGCATGCCCGTGCTCCTGGTCACACTTCTCGTGCTGCGAGGGACAGGATATCGTATGGTGTGGATTACGAATCAGGCAAGTGATCCAGGCAAAGCAACTCGCGAGCCGACTCGATCCTCGTGAGCCCCGAGCAACCATGTCATGCCAAGCGAAAACCAGGCGGGAAACGAACAACCACGACGAAGCCCGCCCGGAGATCATGGAGGAGTTCAGCGGAGCCGAGGGACGAACGAGGCGGTAATGGATGGGGTTCCTGAAGGGGCATTGGAGCGGCTCCTTTTGCAGTTCGGGCGATCTCCGATCCGTTGGGTGGTTGCCGTCCACGCGATGCTCCTGGTGGGAGTGATCATTCTAAACCGAGCGATGCTCGGTTCTTATCTCGCATGGCTCCTCGACGCTTCGCTTGTGATTGCCCAGGTGGCCCTGCTGCTGATCTGGATGACCCTCGACGAACCATCGACGATCCGCAGGTTCTTCGGAGCGGCAATCATTGCTTGGGGAATACTGCTGGCTCACATGGCGCCTTTGGGGCTCATTGACCCTGGAATGCTGTGTCTCGTTCCGGCTATCTTCATGGTGCTGAACGTCGCAAGCCTGCCGACGCTGCTTGTCGCCCAGGCGGGTCTGGTCATCAGACGCTATCACCCACACAATCTGCCCCCGTCAAGGCGATTGCAGTTCTCGATCCGTAGCGTCCTTGTCGCCTCGATCACCCTGGCCTTCCTCTTCGGGCTCGGAAGCCTCCCCCATGCGTTCAGTAAAACGGGCGGCCCCCCCGTGTTCGGTCTGGCGCACCTCATCCTGTTGTTCGTTATGCTGGGCGTCTTCCTGAGCATCCCCGCCGTGGCCGTCTGGACCGTCCTTCGCCCGGGCGCGATTCTCCCTCGATTGACCATCGCCCTCTTCGCAGGCAGTCTCGCCGGCGCGCTTCTCTTCCATCTCAACCAGCAACTCGGCGCCTCGCCCGAGGACCTGTTGCTTCCGGCCTTCGCCACGGCCGGCGGGCTGGCCATTCTCCTGGCCACCCTTCTGGTGCTTCGCGCCATGGGCTATCGCGCCATATGGCTCAACGAGCAGGCCGCCTCCCATCCCGACGTTAGCGCGGGAACCAGCCCTTTTGCGTCATAGCAGCCGTCACGCTCCACCGTGACGAGCGCCCTTTCTTGTTCCAGGCTGGAATCTTGTTATGAGGGCCGTTCACCAAAGTAGCCCTCACGCTCCGCCGTGAGGAGCGCCCTTTCTTGTTTCGAGACGGAAGCCTGCTATGATGAGGACCATAGGTCGTCTTGTTGAGTTGGCGAGTGACGGTTGCTCTTCATCGCAACAGAGTAAGACGTCTTCCGCTACGCTGGCGCTCATCACGGCGGAGCGTGATGGCTACTATGGTGTGATGGCCACTGTGTGACGACCACGATCCTGCCTTGCGAGGTTCCACGATGTTTCGCACAATACTCCCTGCTGCGGCAAGCGTTCTTTTCTGCTGTTCGTTCCTTTCCCTCACAACCCGGGCCGACGACGCGGCTCTCGATCGTGCCATCGCCGAGCACCGGATGGGAACGCTCACCGTCCTGGCCGAACCGGGGCAGGAGGTCCGGGTGGAGCAGCAGCGTCACGAGTTCTGGTTCGGGGCGGCCATTTCGAGCGGCATGTTCGGTTGGCACGCCGACTCGCCGGACGCGAAGAAGTACCGCGAGGTGTTTTTGGAGAACTTCAACTCGGCCGTCACCGAGAACGCCCTCAAGTGGCACTCCATGGAACGGGAGCAAGGCAAGATCGACTACTCGATCGTCGACGCGATTCTCAAGTGGACCGACGAAAACGACATTCCGCTCCGCGGGCACAACATCTTCTGGGGCGTGCCCAACTTCGTGCCCCGCTGGCAGAAGTCGCTCAGCGACGAGCAGCTCCGCGAACTGATCAAGAATCGGGCCCTCACGATCGGCCGCCGCTATCGTGGTCGGTTCGCCGAATACGACCTGAACAACGAGATGATGCACGCCAACTACTACGAGGACCGTCTCGGCCCGCAGATCACCAAGGAGATGGCCGACTGGGTTCGAGAGAGCGATCCGAAGGCCGTGCTCTACCTGAACGACTACGACATCCTCACCGGCAACCGCCTCGACGACTTCATCGCCCACGCCCGGCGGTTCCTCGACCAGGGCGTGCCGATCGGTGGACTGGGCGTGCAAGGCCATCTGCACGGCGATTCCTTCGATCCGGAGGCGCTCAAGAAGTCACTCGAAACGCTTGCGAAGCTGAATCTCCCCATCCGGATCACCGAATTCAACTTCCCCGGCCAGCGTTCGCGTGTCTACAAGAACAAACGACTCCGTCTGACTGAGGCCGAGGAAGAGGCGAAGGCCAAGGCGATCGTCGACTACTATCGCATCTGCTTCGCCCAACCGGCCGTGAAGGGAATCCTCATGTGGGGCTTCTGGGAGGGGGCCAACTGGATCCCCGCCTCGTCGCTCTACAAGCGCGACTGGACACCCACGCCGGCCGCCGGCGCCTATCACGACCTGGTCTATCGCCAATGGTGGACCCGTGCCTCGGGCAAGGCCGACGCCCAGGGACGCTGCGAGGTCCAGGCGTTCTACGGCAAGCATCGCGTAACCGTCGGCGGAAAAAGCAAGGTGGTGGAACTGCGAAGCGACAACGGACAGGGCGAAGTCTCCTTCCGCTGACAGCGGGGCCACGCCCTACGAATTCGACTGGCTTACGTTGCTATTCGCTAGAACTACTTGCCCCATAGCGGTTGGGAGAAAGAAGGCAACCACAGAGGACACGGAGGGCTCAGAGGAAGAACTTAAGCACGAGACAATTGGTTTTATTCAGGGAGACTTCCAGAAACTTCTTTCTTCTCCGTGTCCTCCGTGCCTCTGTGGTGTTCCACTCTTCTCCGCAAGCCCTCTTCTGTATGAATCCGTGTTGACTTGACAAATCACACTGTCGAGTTAGGCAGTGGTTGTCTTTCCGCTTCAGGGTCCCGTGCGGCGCCCGAGACCTACCAGTTGAGCGGGTCGGTGGTGGGGCGCAGAAGGCAGCAATGCAAGATAATCCGGACACGACATCCTCACCGGTCCCGTGCGGCCGATCGCCGATCCCCTGGATCGTGATGGCGCATCTCGCACTGCTCGCTGTCCTCTTCGGCTCGGCGTTGAACTACTCCAGCACTCATTATGTTCTCTTTGCCTTCGCGGCGGTTGTGTTGGCCCAGGCTTCGCTGATTTCCATTTGGTTGGTTCTCGGTTGGGGGTCGGCAAAAGCAAAACTCGTCATCCTGGTGTGCCTGCCGCTGCTCTTCCTGGTTTTTCCGGGAGTCGTTTGTCCGATTCTCGTTTTCGTGCTACCACTCGTATTCACCCAGAGCGACGGGCTGCGTCTGACCAGATTCACCCCTGCCGACCTTCCACCCCCGCGGACGTTGCAGTTCTCCATGATCCAACTAATGCGAGTGACAATCGTCGTGATCGTCCTGTTCGCTCTCGGCCAGTTCGGGCCCGGTCAGCGAGAGGTGTATGCCGCCAGGTTGGGTGAATTTGGTAACGTGTTGACTGTGATCGGCGTCGTGGTCGTGGGACTCGCATGTGCCGGCACGGTCGTCACAATCCCGGTTGTCTGCGTGTGGGCCGTGCTCTCGCCGGGCAAGGTTCTACCCCGCCTTGGCGTCGCCCTGGTCGGCTGGATGCTGGGAGTGGTCTTGCTGATTCACTATGTCGGCGGCGTTTCGGAGCCTTTGGGAGCTTCCGTGGCAGTGGCCGGACTGGCCACGACCATCCTGCTGGCAACCTTGCTTGCAATGCGGCCCTTCGGTTACCGCGCCGTCTGGCAAGTGGAACCGGGCGACCCGCCAAGCTCCCGGATTCCTTCGTAACTTTCGCCTGCGGATGCGACATGGACCAGACAAGACGCATGAAATGGAACGATCCTGAAACGGCCTTGGGACACTCGGCCCCCGATTCGTCCATCCAAGGGATCGTCGTCGTTCATGCCGTTCTCCTTGTGCTGTCGTCACTCGTCGCGAACGCGTGGCCGAACGAGCCCTTCATGCCCGTCGTTTGTTCGGCTGTCGTACTCTCGCAGACAATGCTCCTGTTGATCTGGATGAATCTCAGCGGGGAACCGACAGCGGGAAAGGTATTCTTGATTGCCGGTCACCTGCTGCTGGCGTTTGTCGTTCACAGTTTGCGCGATTTGGCAATGGCTCTCGGATTTCATTTCGGCGCCGGTCTCATTATCGGCTTGCTTTTCCTGGCTGGAATCTGGATTCCGGTCGTTGCCTTCGGTTGCGCGATCTTCGGCCTGCCACTCGCCGTCGCCCGCTCGGAAGGCCTGCGATTGCGTCACTTTCCCGCAGACGACATGCCCACCCCTCAGCCATTTCAGTTCAGGCTGGCGCACATGCTCTGGGCAACGGCCTTGATGGCGATCCTCTTCGCCTTGGGCCAACTGGCGGAGATCGGGGCGAAAAGCCCCGGAAGCATCCA
Source organism: Thermoguttaceae bacterium (assembly GCA_963674575.2). GTDB lineage: Bacteria > Planctomycetota > Planctomycetia > Pirellulales > Thermoguttaceae > JAAYAY01. Next base: position 48,370 of record CAXXQT010000002.1, on the reverse strand, counting down.
AACGGCGAGGGCCGTCGCCGAACTGGCCACATTTCTGGTGGGACTGGCGATCGTGCTCAGCATCCCGCTCGTCGGCGTGTGGGCCGTTCTGACCCCCGGCAGCAGAGTCCCCCGCATGGCCACCGCACTGTTCGGTTGGGGCCTGGCGGCCTTGCTGATCGCCCACTACAACCGTGGCCGCCCCGACGTCTTTTTCTATTTCGGTCCAACGCTCCTGGTCGCAACAGCTCTCGTCCTGCTCACACTGGCTCGACTCCACAGGCTGGGCTATCGGGTAATCTGGACCTCCAACGAAGGCGAGGGCCGTTCTCCCTTCGCGAAGGAACCGGACCTTTGATTCTGTCAGCACCTTTCACTACGCTTGAAACTCCGTCATGACTTCCCTGGAACCGCCCGAAAACCAAACGCCCACTGCCGTGTTCGCCGAGGAATTCGAACTCGCGCCCCTGCGGCCGCTCATTGTGGGCCACGCACTACTCCTGGCGACCGCCGTGACGCTTTGGATTTGCTGGCCACATTCCTATGTCCTTCGCGGAGCCTGCGCAACCTTGACGATCGCCCAGTGGGGGCTCCTGTCGGTGTGGCTGTTCCTTGGCCCCGAAAAAACGCTGCGTAGCATTGCCCTCGTAGCCTTTTTCCCGTTGGTGGCTTCCTTGGTCTCTGATCCTCGCCCGTTTGAACCGCAGGTTCTTCTTCAACTTCCATGTCTGCTCTTTTCGACTGCCATGTTCACGGAGATACTCAATCTGGCGTTCACGTTCGTGAAACACGAGGGCCTGCGCGTGCGACGACTGGCCTCCGGCGATCCGCCCGAGGCCAAGCCGCTTCAATTTCGGATCTCCCGTCTCCTGACGCTCACGGCCCTGGCCGCGATTTTGTTCGGAGTTGTCCAACACGGCTGGAAGTCGCAGGACAGCAACCCAGTGGCCTTCGGCCTTGCGGTGGTAACCGTCTTCGTTCTTGGGATAACGCTGTTCCTCAGTTGGACAATCGTCTGCGTTTGGATCGCCCTCTATCCGGGACGGGTGGCGCCAAGACTGGCGGTTGCGACTTACTTCTGGTCGCTCGCCCTTCTTCTCCTGGCCGCACTTCCAGCAAAAACCTCTTCCGGCACAATCGAGTTCGACACCGGCGGCCCCGATTTGGCCATTGGCTTCGCCCTAACCACGGCAATCTTCCTAACAACGCTCCTCCTCGCAAGACGGCGGGGCTACTACGCGATTGTCTGCGAGGAGTGAGGACGCAAGAGTTCTAGCCCGCGCAGCGTGGCGAAACGCCTATAGCCACGTGGCGTGAGCCCGTGGACTGGCGGCCAACCTGATTTCCTCAAAGCCCGCGCAGCGTGGCGGCACGACGAAACGCTCGGCTATAACCTATCGTATCGCCGCGCTGCGCGGGCTTTTGCCTGGTTGTCGCGTCAATTCCCCCAGGCTCACGCCTGGGGCTACCGACGTATCGCTCCGCTGCGCGGGCTCTTCTCAAGAACGCGACACTGGCAATCCCAACCCCCTTCGGGTACCTTGGACGCACATCTTCCGAATGCCCAATCACCGAACGAGGAGAAACAACATGACGCGAATCTGCACCTGCGCCCCGCTCACGGCGACGATCCTGCTGGTCCTCTCCGGACTCTGCCTGGCCGAAGAAAAACCCTTCTTCGAGGTCCAGGATCTCTACGAGGGCAAAGAATATCGCATTCCCAACGTGGTCGTGGCCACCGACGGCTCCGTGCTCGCCTTCGGCCGAATGGGCCGCGTGGTGCGCCGAAGCGAAGACGGCGGCAAGACCTTCTCTCCTCTGCAGAAAGTAAGCGACAACGCCGGCAGCGCCATCGTCGACACCAACACGGGCGACGTGATGGTCGTCGATTCAGGAAAGGGCTGCCTCCTGCGGAGCCAGGACCACGGCAAGACCTGGAAACGGGAAGAAATCGTCGTCAAGCCGAACGCCATGGGCCACGGCGGGCCGGGAAACGTTCCTGTCCAAACAGGCTGCTCCGAGTCGGGCCTCACCCTCCAGTTCGGCGAGCACAAGGGCCGGCTCATCATGCCCGCCCGGATCCAGCCCCCCTACGGCAACAACGACCAGGAGTGGTGGCCCTACAACTACAACACGGCCATCTTCAGCGACGACGGCGGCAAGACTTGGCAAACCAGCGGGCCGGTCCAGAGCGGAACCGGCGAAGGCACGCTGGCCGAGGTCTCGACCGGGTCGATCTATTACAACTCCCGCTCCCACATGTCGATCGACCATCGCCGCCAACTCGCCTGGAGTCACAACGGCGGCGCCATGTGGGTCGACTGGCAAGTGACGACCGACCTGTTCGAAGTGGGCGAGCCCTTCTACTTCAAATACGGCACCAAGCCCAGCTACGGCTGCAACGCCGGACTCGTCCGCCTGCCCTCGGAAGTGACCGGCGGCAAGGACGTGCTCCTGTTCAGCGCCCCGGACAACCCCGGCGCGTCCCGCCACCGCATGAGCGTCTTCGCCAGTTTCGACCGCGGACTCACCTGGCCCGTCAAGTGGCTGGTCAACGAGGGCATGAGCGCCTATTCGTCCCTGGCCGCCGGCCCCGACGGCAGCATTTACCTGCTCTTCGAGCGGGGCGAAGAAAAACTCTACGACCACACCGCCCTGGCCCGCTTCAACCTGGCCTGGATTATGGAGAAGCAGTAGGGACTTTTCGATTTTTCCCCTGATGTGACCGAGCACCACCGTCATTCGTTTTCACTCTGAGTAATCGCTTTCTGTTAAGTCCTGTTCAAAATCCCCCGAGACCCCGCCATGTCCCGTTCCACCTCGCAACTTCGTGACGACGCCCTGAGGATCTGGCGAGCCGGGGTGGTTGCTGTGGACTCGCGCCGACTCGTTCAGGAATCGCTGAGGATTGAAGGCCCGTCGCTCTTGCTCGGCGACGAAACAGTCGACCTGGACCAGGTGGAGCGGATTGTCGTCGTGGGGGCGGGAAAAGCAGGAGCCGGCATGGCGGAGGCCGTGGAGGCCGTTTTGGGCCCGGAGCTTCTTGAAGCCAAGAAAGTGACCGGTTGGGTACACGTGCCCGAGGGCTGCGAGAAGCCGCTTGAGCGGATCCATCTTCATCCCGCCAGGCCGGCCGGAGTGAACGAGCCCACCGAGGCCGGCGTGGAAGGAACGGAGAAGATCCTGAGCCTGGTCGGGGCATTGGGCCCTGACGATTTGTGCCTCTGCCTGATATCCGGCGGCGGCTCGGCCCTCACTCCCGCCCCGGCTGCCGGGATCACGCTGGCCGACAAGCAGGCCGTTACCCGCCATCTCAGTGCGGCCGGGGCCAACATCGAAGAGCTCAACGTGGTCCGCAAGCAGCTCAGTCGGATCAAGGGCGGCGGGTTGGCCCGTGCGTGCGGGGCAGGACGGCTCATGGCGTTGATCATCTCCGACGTGCTGGGCAATCCCCTCGACGTGATTTCTTCTGGTCCGACCACGCCCAATTCGGGCACGCCCCAAATGGCCCTCGACGTGCTGGAACGGTTCGGCGCCCGGGAGGCGGGAATCTCCCAGCGTGTGTTCGACTACCTGCACAAAAAGCCCAACGAGCCGCCGGCCCCGACGAGTTGCCGGGTTCACAACGAGATCATCGGAAGCAACGCCACGGCCGTCGATGCAGCCGGCATGGAGGCCGAACGGCTCGGCTACAACCACGCCATGATCAGCGCCGCCCAGAGCGAAGGCCTGGCCGAAGACGTGGGACGTCACCTGGCCGAGATGGCCAGGAAGATGCGAGCCGAGACCGGTCCCGACTGCCTGATTAGCGGCGGGGAACCTGTCGTGCAACTCGTCGAGAAATCACAGCGAGGCCTGGGCGGGCGCAATCAGCAACTGGTCCTGGCCGCTCTCGAACACCTCGGCGACGATGCGCAAGGAGTGGTGATCCTCTCCGGAGGAACCGACGGGGAAGACGGCCCGACCGATGCGGCCGGCGCCTTCTTCGACGCCGATCTGGCCGCTGCCGCCCGCGACAAGAATCTCACACCGCACGACTTCCTGGCCCGAAACGACGCCTACCACTTCTTTCAGCCCCTCAGCGGCCTGATCCTCACCGGCCCCACCCACACCAACGTATGCGACCTGCGAGTCGTCGTTATCGATCGCGGATAGTCGAAGCCGGGCTCTTGAATCCCCAACCTCGCAGCCCGTTGCCTCACCCATCGGCTTGCAATCGTAGCCCGGCTTCTGCGAATCAGCAGCGGCTCCCCCCTCACTCAAGAACCACAAACCCAAACTTCTCAAAGATCTTCCCCGCCTTCGGGCCACCAAGGAAATCATAGAAGGCCCTGGCCGATTCACTTTCCGCCCCTCGCTTCAACAGAACGACCGGGTAGAGCACCGGTTCGGTCAACTCGGCAGGAATCTCGGCCACCACCCGGACCTTGTCGCTCACGGCCGCGTCTGTCGCATAGACAATCCCCACTTCGGCCGCTCCTGTTTCCACGTAGGTCAGCACATGGCGAACGTCCTTCGCCGCAGCCACCCTTCCCTTCAGCTTCTCCCAGAGCCCCAGCTTGACCAGGGCCTGCTTGGCATACTTGCCGGCCGGCACGGCCTCCGGATCGCCAAGGGCCACGTATTGGACCTTGCCGCCAACCAGGTCTTCCACCTTTTCCAGGGCGAGCTTGGAGTCGGCTGGAACAATGACCACGAGCCGGTTGCTGAGAAGGCTGTGTCGGCTCTCCACCGTGACGCTGCTCTCGACATAATCCGCCCATCCCACATTGGCCGAGAGGAACACGTGGGGGTCGGCGCCGTTGACGATCTGCTGGGCCAGGGTCGACGAGGCCGCATAGTTCGCATGCACCTCGATGCCACTGTCGGCAGTGAAGGCCGCCTTGACCTCGTCCATGGCGTTGGTCGTGCTGGCGGCAGCGAAAACAGTCACCGTCTTGGCTGCCGCCTCATCAACCGAATCAGCCGGCGAGTGCGAACCTGAATTACAGCCGCTGCCTGCCGCCAGGGCGACGATCAGCAGGGCCGTTGCCCATCGCATTCTCATCGAGACCCTTTCAATCGGCGCCGAGCATCACGTTGGTCGCCTTGATGACGACATAGGCGTCGCCCCCAACGACCAGTCCCAGCGACTGCACGGACGTCTTCGTCACCACCGAGGCAATCTCCTGGCCGCCGGGCAATTCAACAATGACCTCGGCGTTGACCATACCGTCCGTAATCGACTTGACCTTCCCCTTCAGTACGTTTCGAGCGCTAAGCTTCACCTTAAGTCACCTCCATTTGGAACCGGGGTTCGTACTGTTGCAGCCCGCAACCATTTGCGTGGCCTACGGTTAGCCCCGTGGTGAACCCTACGGCGAGTTATATTTTCGGTCAAGCCCGTCGACAGATAACGCCCCGTACTGCGGCGCCCCCCTCACAAGAGTGGCGTCGTGAAGGAGCGAAATCGACCTGGAGCCTCTTTCGGCCATCTGGTAGACTCCCGAGCCAATTTCGGCATCAGCCCCTGCATCCGCGGTGCGCCGCTGCCCACCAATTCGCCCTTTCGGGCCCTGAAAACAAAAATCCCCCTCTTCTTCGTCCCTTCCAGGAAACGCAAGGAGTGCGTTATGCGAAAGCGACAGCCAATCTTCCAGGGAATCGTCATGCTGCTGGTTGCCGCCTCGGGAGCCTTGGCCTCTGCCGGCCCGCTCGACAATCTGTTCGTCAATTCGAAAATCGAAGCGGATCCCAACAAGGACTACCAACTGACCAGGGAAAACGGCCCCTGGCTCGTCATGGCGTGTTCCTTTTCCGGAGAGAAAGCCTACGACCAGGCCCACGACCTGGCCCTGGAATTGCGGCGTGAATACCGCCTGCCCGCCTACCTCTACAGCAAGACTTTCCAGCATGAGGTCGAAAACGACGGCCGAGGCGTCGATCGATTCGGAGAACGGCAAAACCTGTCCTATATGAGGGGCAACGAGTCCACGGAGATCGCCGTTCTCGTCGGGGACTATCCGACCTTGGAAGACGATCGCGCCCAGAAGGACCTGGAGCGTGTCAAGAATGCCAGCCCCGAGTGCCTGAAACTGGATCCGAACCGCCCCACGACCCAGAACTTGGCGAGTTGGCGCCTGTTTTTTGGAATGGCCCACGACAAGGAGAAGAAGAAGGGCCCCATGTGGAAGGCTTTCCTGGTCGCCAACCCCCTTCTGCCTGAGGGCGCCCTTGCCCCGGCGGGCCTGGAAAAATTCCTCGTCGACATGAATCAGAACCGCCCCTACACCCTCCTGAAATGCCCCGGCAAATACACGGTTCAGGTCGCCCACTTCACTGGGCGCGTCGTCATCGAACCCAAGAAGGTCCAGGCCATCACCAACGGCGCAGACATGGGCAACCAGTTGGAAGAGGCTGGGATGAAGGCGGAAATGATGGTCAAGGCCCTCCGCGAAAAGCATTTCGAAGCCTACGTGTTCCACGACCGCAATGCGAGCATCGTCACGGTCGGCAGTTTCGATACCGTGGGAACCCCGCGTCCCGACGGCAAGACCGAAATCCATCCCGACATCCTTCGCATCATGCGGGTGTTCGGAGCGGAAACGACCCCTGGCGGAGGCACGAAACGGAAGGCCATTCTCGGAATTCCCTACGACATGCAACCGATCCCCGTCGAGGTCCCCAAGGTTTCCATCAGCGCCAGCTACGCTTCCCGCGGCTGGGGACTGAACTAAGTGTCGTTGTTCGCTCCGCGAACAAGCGCCTTTTCGCGGAGCGAGAAGTGATCTGCGACAGTTGTTCCAGTCCCAGACGCCTTGCCGTCGGTTGACCGACCGCCTACAACAGAAAAGTGTTGCCCATCGCCCCGCATCCCACGGGGCGACGTGCTTTCTTGCCCCTTCCAACGCTCGCCACGTCACAAGGCCCTGTCGAATGACCCACGAACTGCCGATCCTCGTGCTGGGAACGAACAACCGGAAAAAGGGCCTCGAATTGGGCGAGCTTTTCGGCCCCCTCGGCCTGACCCTGAAAACGCTCGCCGACTGCGACGGGCCAATCGACGTCGTCGAAGATGGCCAAACCTTCGCCGAGAACGCCGCCCTCAAGGCCTGCCAGCAGGCCAAACACCTCGGCGTCTGGGTCCTGGGCGAGGACAGTGGCCTGCAGGTCGACGCCCTCACGGGGGCGCCAGGCATCTACTCGGCCCGGTTTTCCGGCCCCCAGGCTACCGACGAGTCGAACAACCAGTTGCTCCTGGAAAAACTGGCAGGGACGCCGCCGGAGAAACGCTCAGCCCACTATGTCTGCCACATGACCCTTTCCGATCCGACCGGGGCCGTCCGTGCCGAGTCAGAGGCCTATTGCCGCGGAAGGATCGAAACCGCCCCACGCGGTTCCCACGGCTTCGGCTACGACCCCCTGTTCCTGGTCCGCGAGTACCACAGGACCTTCGGCGAGTTGGGCGGCACCGCCAAGGCAACCCTCAGCCATCGGGCCCGAGCCGCCCGACGCCTGATTCCAGCCCTCATAGAACTGCTGGATTCCGGTACCTGGTAAGTTCCGCCGAATACCAAGCCGGGCTCTTGAATCCCCCACCCCACACCCCGTAGCCCTAACTCTTGACCGACCACCGTAGCCCGGCTTCTGAAGGACCGGAAACGGCTGACCTCTGAAAAACTCCCCCGCGAACTCAATCACCGAGATCTCCAGGCTATACTGGATACTGGCCGAGCAAAGCCCGTCCTCCAAGATCCCGGTCTCCCATGAGCAGCGCTACCACTCCCACCAGCACAACCTGGACCGACGAGCCCCCCCCATTGGTCCGGTGGCGACGTTGGCCCCTGCGCGACAATTTCCTGGTCGGTGCAATCGGGACCATCGCCCTGGTTGCTGCCGGGGCCCTGGTCTATTGGCAGACCGATCGTTTGCATCTGGCCATCGGGGCCGGGCTGGCCCTGGCAATCTCGGCGTGGCGTTTCTTTCTGCCCGTCACCTTCGAATTGAATGCCGAGGGAGTTCACCAATGGGTCTGGGGACGCCATCGGCGGATCCCATGGAGCGAAATCCGCGGACACCAGATCCTCTCCTCCGGCGTCCTTCTCCTCCCCTACGAGCGCGGCGCCCCTATGGACGTCATGCACGGCCTCTTCCTGCCCTGGGGCTCACGGCGCGACGAAATCATGGCTCAACTCCGCTACTACCTCGATCCGCCATCTTCCGAATGACCTCGCCTCCCGCCTTTCGCCTCTCCCAAAGCGGGACCATTGCGTCCGGCCGGCAATTGATTCAAGATGAGCGGTGAAGCTTGGGGGTGGTCGTTTGTGACACGAGACTCGGATCGGTTGTGCTAAGGGTCATGTCGACAGAACACACAGGGGGGCCATAACCATGGCAAAGAAGAAGGTACGTTGGGGATTCCAGTGGGGGAAGGTTGCATCCGGGGCCGGAATGTTAATACTCGGCGGCGGTGTGACTCTATTAGGATGGTCCGTAGGAAGAATACCAATTTGGGCCGCGGTGCTCGCCTTTATCGGAGCCTGCACCATGATCTCGGGCTTGGTGGGCGAAGAGGGCGTCTGGTAGCAATCGACCTCCCCTCAACAACTCCAGTCTCCAACCTACAGCCTCAAAAATCTCTGCCTCACAAGGAGCAACTTCGTGCGAATGAAAACAGAAAGCCTGGCCCGTTGCCTTGCCGTCGTCGCCTTCGTCTTCGGCGCCGTTTCCATGGTCGCGGCCGACGAGCCCTCCGTTCAATTCTCCAAGCGCTGCCTCATGATCAGCCCGAATGAAGGCTGCACCGTGGGCGACGTGAACAAGGACGGCAAGCTCGACATCGTGGCCGGCCCCGCCTGGTTCGCGGGTCCCGACTTCATCGCCCGCCCCCTTCGCGACATCGAGGAGTTCCAGGACGACTTCCTGCACAACAACGGCGACCACCTCTACGACGTGGACGGCGACGGCTGGCTCGACGTCGTCTCCAACAGTTGGATGACCTCCGTCGTTCACTGGTACAAGAACCCGGGCGAACCGGGCCTCACCAAGGGCATGAAGTGGAAGCCGAACCTGCTCAAAGAAACCCGCGGGCAGAACGAGGCCACGCTGCTCAAGGACTTTGACGGCGACGGCGTGCCCGAGTGGTTCGTCAACCACTGGGATAAGAAGGCGGACACCGTCTGCTGGAAGTTCACCGAGGACGCGGAAGGCAAGCCGACCCTCGAAATGAAGCTTCTCGGCGATCAGGGCCACGGCCATGGCTACGCCTTCGGCGACATCAACGGCGACGGCCGCGAAGACCTGCTCGTGGAACTCGGCTGGTACGAACGCCCGGAAGGCGATCCCTTCGCCACCAAGTGGACCTTCCATCCGGAAACCGCCTTGCCCCATCCGAGCTGCCCCTGCGTGATCACCGACCTGAACGGCGACGGCCGCAACGACATCCTCTGGGGCAAGGCCCACGACTACGGCCTGTTCTGGTGGGAACAGGGCGAGCCCAAGGCCGACGGCACGACGACCTGGAAAGAACACGAAATTGACAAGGAGTGGTCCCAGGCCCACTGCATCGTGGCGGTCGACCTCGACGGCGACGGCCAGGATGAATACGTCACCGGCAAGCGGGTCCGCGGCCACGCAGGCAGGGATCCCGGCGGCTTGGAACCCGAATGCGTCTTCTACTACAAGTGGAACAAGGACAAGGGTGAGTTCACCCGCCACGCGATCAGCGACTTCGGCGGCGGCGTGGGCATCGGCATGCAGATCTGCACCGCCGATTTCAACGGCGACGGCCGCATCGATCTGGCCGTCAGCGGCAAGACCGGCACCTGGGTCCTGATGAACGCAGGCGTCAAGTAAACCTCGCTCTCCAGGTAGATTTTCCAGACACGGCGGTTCCCTCCAGGGAGCCGCCGTTTTTCAATGGGCGTCCAAAAGGCGACGTAGCGGGTTTCAACTCCCTATCGCGCGCTTCTGCCCCACCACACCCCACCACACCCCACCAGTGTGGGCAAACCGCGTCTCACGCATATGTCGCAAGGAACACCTCAGCAGAAAAGAAAGGCCGAATCGGCGAGACAGGTACGCTGGCAGGGCTGAGGCCGCAAGAATGCCCGGACCTCGGGATTGCCTCGCGAAACCTCGCGGAAATAATGCCTTGTTTGTCCCCGTTCCCTCGCGAACAGGGGGCGTGGAACCGCGGAGAGGGGATGCCCTTCCCGGACCCATAGGGCGCCTGTTTGAAACTCATGAAAGGCCGACCATGTCCGTAGCCGACTCGCAGGAACTCCTGTCTCGACTCCATCTCCCAGCCGAAGCCCTGTCCATTCTCCAGGCGGCGCCGAGTTGCATGCTCGCCGATTCTCGTACGGAACTGGCAGAGCTTGCCTTGGGCGGCTCGGGGAAAGATCGCTTTGAGGTCGTCTACGACGTCCCGGGCAAAGGGCCCGTCGTCGAAGCCGAGGTCGTCCGTTGCAAGAACGGCCTGGTGGCCAACTACGTGGAACCCTACATGCGCCGCCGCGACCCGAACTGCATGGTGGTAGCCGACGACCAACCGACGGACAAGGCCCGTTTCTCGGATCGATTCGATCAGCCCTTCGACTCCTTGAAGAAGGACGTCTTCGACTGGCTCATGCGTCAGGACCTGATCGCATTGGCCTTTCATGCGGGCGGGCCCGATCCCGGCGTGGGCGGCGTGCTGATCGCCCCGGCCAACGCGGCCTTCTTCGCCGCCGCCCTGGCCAACCTTCAAGCCATGATCCCGGCAAGCGAGATTCCGGACGATTTCAAGGCAATGGCCGTCATCTACCTGGCTCCGCCGTTCCGGCATACGTTCTGCAACGGCCGCCAGGTTGTCGTCCACAACCGCACGGCCGAAATCCACGAGATGTACTCCCTCAACCTCTATCCTGGCCCGAGCGCCAAGAAGGGCGTCTACGGAGTCCTTCTCAACGTCGGCGAACGCGAGAACTGGACGACTCTCCACGGCTCGACGGTCGAGGTTGTCACGCCCTACGACAATATCGTGACCATCATGCACGAAGGAGCAAGCGGCGGCGGGAAGAGCGAAATGCTCGAACCGCCCCACCGCGAGATCGACGGACGTCTGCTGCTCGGACAAAACGTGCTGACGAACGAACGCCGCTACCTTGCCCTGACCCAGGGCTGCACACTCCACCCGGTGACAGACGATATGGCGATCTGCCATCCCAGCCACGCAACGGGCAGCGGACGGGTCTGCGTTACGGATGCCGAAGACGCCTGGTTCGTGCGGGTAGACCACATCACGGAATACGGAATCGCCCCCAACCTGGAACGCATCTGCATCCACCCACCGGAACCGTTGGTGATGCTGAATTTCGACGCCGTTCCCGGGTCGACGTCGCTCATCTGGGAACACACGGAAGACGAACCGGGCCAACCTTGCCCCAACCCGCGAGTCATCCTCCCACGGCGGATCGTGCCGGGCGTCGTGAACCGCCCGGTCGAAGTCGACGTTCGGAGTTTCGGCGTGCGAACGCCACCGTGCACGCGAGAAACCCCCTCCTACGGCATCCTCGGATTCATGCACTATCTGCCCCCCGCACTAGCCTGGCTGTGGAGACTGGTGGCCCCACGCGGCCATGCCAACCCCAGCATTACCGACACCGAGGGCATGAGCAGCGAAGGCGTAGGCTCCTATTGGCCCTTCGCCACAGGACGGCGGGTCGATCAGGCCAACCTGCTGCTGTCGCAGATTCTGGAAACACCGAAGACGGGCTTTGTGCTGATGCCGAATCAACACGTCGGCGCATGGCGAGTCGGCTTCATGCCCCAATGGCTCTCGCGTGAGTACCTGGCCCGACGCGGCGGCGCGCGATTCCGCTCAGAACAGCTCACGCCGGCCCGATGCACCCTGCTCGGCTATGCTCTCTACTACATGCAAGTGGAGGGAACCCAGATTCCCCACTGGCTGCTCGAAGTGAACCAGCAATCGGAGGTTGGCAACGACGGCTACGACGCCGGCGCCGAGCTACTCTGGGACTTCTTCGCCCGGGAGCTCTCCCTGCTCGCAACGCAAGCCGATCTGCTCCCCAAGGGTCGCGAGATCATCGACTGCTGCCTCGACCACGGTTCGCTGGCAGACTTCGAAGAAATCTGCTGACTTGGCAGTTCTCCTGCTAAAATCGACACTTCCTTTGACAGGCTTGTTGACGAGAAGTAAGGTGAACCTCGCGGCCTCTCCTTGCGTCTTATCCAACAATGGCCGTCGGAGTGTCGTAGTTCGCTCTGCGAACAAACGCCTTTTCCCGGCTTGACGTATTTGCCTGGGAGTGGGGAAGTGAAGTACCAGTATTCATCCCATGCTGGCGCTCTTCATGAAACGGCCACCCGGCCGTCGGCGGAGCAACCCACGCCCGATCGGCAACCGCGCATCGCAATTGCCGAACTCACGAGACGCAAGATCCCCAACGATCTCAAGGAACTTCTGCCAGGCGAGATCGCGTGGCGCCATAACGTGATCCCCATCGCCTTCGACGGCGAGACGTTGACCCTGGCGTCATTCGACCCGAACAACCTCGCGGTGCAGGATTCCATCCGCTTCCAACTGGCGCTTAATGTTCGCATGGTCCCCGCCTCGCAGAAGACCATTGCGAAGGCGTTGCGACTCAACTACGGAACACCCGAGCGTGGTGAATCGGTTGAGTCGCTCCTCGAATGCAACGAGGCTCCCCGCCGGAGAAGTCATTCCCAGCAGAATGAAAGTCACTTCGGCTGGGCAGGCGCCAGTCTTCACGATTTCGATCTTGAGGCAACCACTTCGGACGACGACGACGGACTTGACACGACACCCTCGCTGGTCGGAGGTGAAGGAATGATGTTGTACACCGTGGAAGATGGAAAGCGGGCCTTGATGGTGCGCCCCAATGGAACCATGAGCGTGATCGTCGGCCCCAAGCGGGTCTGGCGCGGCTTCTCCACGTTTCGGACCATGCAGCATTACGTCGCCCACCCGGGGGAATACCTGATCGTCCGCTTCCGCGACGGTCGCCAGGAGCACCTGCCCGGCCCGACCGAAGTCTGGTTTGATCCGCGAGAGCACCTGGAAGTGGCGAAGCACGACGCCCTCCAGATCGCGGCCAAAGAGGCCGTGGTCGTCTACAGCAAGACGGAAGCGACCGGCGAGATCGCCCGGCGTATCGAATACGGACCGGCCCAGTTCGTGCCGGCCCCCGGCGAGTGGCTCCACACCTTCTCCTGGCATGGCTCCAAGGGCGGTTCGCAAGGCGTCAAGAAGTCGGCCAACTCCCTGGTCTTCCAGAAGTTGTGGCTCATGCCCGACCAGATGTACCACGACGTCCAGGACGTCCGCACGGCCGACGACGCGGTCCTCACAATCCGGCTCATGATCTTCTTCGAACTGCTGGACATCGAACGCATGCTCGAAACGAGCCACGATCCGATCGGCGATTTCGTCAACGCGGCCACGAGCGACATCGTCGAGTTTACCGTGAAGCACAACTTCGAGTCGTTCAAAGCCAACACGGACCGGCTCAACGAACTGGAAACCTACAAGCAGTTGACCCGCCGCGCCCAACAGTGCGGCTACCGCATCAACAACGTCGTCTACCGCGGCTACGGCGCCGCCGACTCCCTCCAGCAGATGCACGACCAGGCCATCGAAGCCCGCACGCGACTACAACTGGAACGCGATACGGAAACCCAGGCCCAGGAGTTGGAAAACTTCAAGCTCGAAAGCCAGATGGCCAGGGCGGGCAAACGCCGCTCTGAACAAACTCTCGAAGTCGAACACGAACTGGAAATGTCCGGCAAACGCCAGGCAGCCGAGATCCAACGCCGTCAGGCCGACCAGGCCGCCCGACGCGAGGAAGAAGAGTTGGCCGCCCAGACGCAATTGCAGATCGAGCGGAATGAAGACTTCCGCCAGGCCGAGCACCTGGGCACCCTGGCCGGCCTGGGCGTCGACCTCACCGCCTACCTCACCCAGCATCGCGCCGACCGCCTCATCGAAATCCGCGGCGCCGCCAACCCGCAACTCCGCTTTGACGGCGAATCTGAAGCCAAGGAAAGGTAACGCCACGTCACCTTGGAGTGCGCATGACTTGTCATCGCTTTCCTTCCACAGCGACGCCTTTCAATCAGCAACGTTGCCCCCTCCCAACGCCGCCCTAAGAAAGAAACCTTCGCGAATCACTACAAAGCTCTTCTTCCATTAGTGTTGATTAGCGAAGATGAGTGTTCCGTCTCATCGTTCTCGTCACCAATCCTCTCTTCGTGCCTTTTCGTGTTTTTTGTGGCTATTCTGATCCCACCTGCGACTCGGCCATCCCCGCACCCCGACATGGCGAATCCAACCGTTGACGGTAGTCGCTCTTCTCCGTGTCAACAAAGCCCGGCTCCGCCATCTTGCTATGCTCATCCCGCCCGCGTTCCTTTTGATACCGGGCAAACTCCGACGATTCATAGCCCCCCCCGCCCCACTCGATGAGTCTGCCCGGGATCGTCTTCCAGTAACAATTACCGTCTAGAACGAACTTGTCGGCATCGACCGGATCGACGCTCAAGCAGACGGCCGGACCGTAGCTCTCGCAGAAGATGTTGTGGCGAACGTAGACACGACCGGGTTGGGTTCCCGGATCGATCTTCCAGGCCCACACATGGTATCCCACGGGCTGCGGATACGGGTCCGTCGTCCGCGGCGGATTCTCGCCCTGCATAGCAAACCCGCCGCCCGAATTGACGCACGTGTTGTGCTCGAAATAGACCTTCACGGCTTTGACCTTTCTCGCTTCTGAAAGAACTCGATCAGCGGATAGACCTCGCGGTTGACGGCCCGGGCTCGATCCAGCACAGGCAGATAAGGACGGCCTTCAAGATCAAACATGCCCTTGTTCGCTCCGCCCGCCGAATCCAGCCTTGTCGATTCGGCCGGGTCGTCGGCATACTTGAAGAAGTGCCAACCGACGACGTTCGGTGCTTCCAACGACGCCAGGGCGAAGTGCTGATAGTAATTGCCGCGATCTTCCTGGGTCCGCACAAGCCAACCGGCGCCGCGCCGATTCGCCAGCCCCGGCACATCCATGGCCTTGGCGTACCACTCGGTGAACAGGATGGGACGCCCGGCCCACTCCTCCCACTTGGCAAGTCGGGCCGGATCGGGGCCCCAGCTCGTGTAGTAGTTTACCGAAACCACGTCGTGATACGGGGCGATCGCCTTCCAGAAATAGGGATTGTCGAACTCGCCCGTCGAGTAGTTGAGCCGCGAGCCCAGGTACATGTGGTTCTTGTCATACTCTCGAATCGCCTTCGTCACGATGCGGTAGTAGCGTTCGAACGCATAGGCGATGAACTCGTAGCGATCGTACGGCGTGATTGCCTCCGGGTCGCTCGTGCCGTGCCGCGACTTGAGCCACTCCGCCGCCGCGTCGCGGTTCGGTTTCAGGTCGGCATTGGTTGCGTCGAGGGCCAAATTGCGGTCGAGCAGATCGAGCGGACACTGCAGTTCGTTGTCGGTCATGATCCCCAGGAGATACGGATCGTCGGCCGTCTTGGCTAACTCGGCGGCGTACTCCTGGCAATGGGCTTCAAACTCCGGATGAAACACGGGCATGCAGTGGTTGGTGAAGCCCTGGGTCCCCGAGGCCGGTTCGACAAGCTTCTTGCTTCTCGCAAAGGAAAACATGAAGTTCCTTCGCAGCACCCAGACCAGGGGCTGCTTCACCTCCTGCAGCCGCCGGGAACTTCCATTGCCCAGCCCGTTGAATCCGTTGGCCCGGAGTTCCGACGTGACCGTCTCAGCCCAGCGATCGGCCGAGCCGAAACCCGCCTCCACGTTCCGCGGTTCCCGCACCGCGTTGATTGCCACGTGAAAAAAGAGGTGGCCCTCGGGGTCGATCAGCCAGTGTCGGCCCTCGATCTTCTCGACGCGGAAGAAACCCGACGCTCGTCGGCCGGGCCGCTCGATCCAGCCGCCATACTGGTCGACCTTCGGCACGCTGGCCGACGGAGTATAGCCCTTGACCAAATCCAACAGTCGCGTGGGCCTGGGACGCCAGGGCGCCGTGCCATCGGGACTCCTCCCGTGTGTCTCGACGATCACCGTACCGTCCCCGGACGAAGCCGGCTGCGGCCCGGCGAGGTCGTAGCCCGCCTTGGTCGTTTCATACAGCTTCTGCACTTCATCCGCGTCCAACGCCCGGTCGTAGAGACGCAACTCTCCCACGCGGCCTTTGAACGCGGGCTTGCCGCCCCGGCCGATCCCGATCCACAACGGATTTCCCATCCGCGTAACGTGGCCGTGGGCTGCCTCCTCGGCAACCTGCCGGCCGTTGATGTAGAGCCGCGCCGCCGTGCCGTCGTAGGTGCCCACCAGCAGCAACCACTGATCCAGCGGCAGCGGAGCGGGGCTCTCGACGAGCGTCTTGGATTTGCCGCGATCCAGCCATAGCCCAAAAACCACGCGGTTGTCGCTGCCCGACGCCGACATCCCGAAGATCGGCGTCGTCCATGATTCCGTTGGGTTCGGCTCGCCGAACAACACGGTCCGGTTCCGCCACTGGGCCGCCTTGACCCAGATCGCGGCCGAAATCGCCCCGTCGAATTCCAGCGGCGTCTGCTCGTGGATCAGCACATGGCTCCCCAGCCCGTCGAATTGCAGCGACCGCGTCGCCTTCTCCTTCTCAATTGAGCCGAACTCGATCTGTCCCGTATTGCCCCGTCCCGAAAGGTCGGCCGCCGTCTTCCCGTCGCTCCCGTCGAACGCCCAACGCCCCACCAGCCCAGCCTGCAACGAGTCCTCATCGCCGCCCATGGCAAGACCAGCCCCTGCGATCATGGCAACAAAGGCCAAAAAAGGGGACGCAGCTATTTTTGAACGCATGGATTCCCTCTTCCTGCTTGATGGTTGCATTACTCAAGGTAAAAACGAATGACGGCGGAGGCAAGGCTGAAGACCGAAGGACGGTGAAACAGAGCTCTTGTCGCGTCGCAGTTGATTTGCCACGCTAAACGACCTCGCATCAGAAACCTTCAGCCTTCAGTCTTCAGTCTCCAGCCCTCGCCCAGCATTTCAGGGAGTCCGCAGCTCTCGAAAGCCCCGCCCTTCTCACTTTGAGTTGCATTGCGTCGACGAAGCTCCATAAAATCATGAACCAGACAGAAATGGAGTGTCAAGAGGTCGCCTTATGTCCCTTTCGCCGCGCGAGCGTGTCCTTGCCACCCTCAATCATGAACAACCCGATCGCACGCCCCGCGATTTCTGGGCCGAGCCACCCACGTGGAACCGGCTGCTGGCCCATCTGGGTCACAACGATCGGGACCGCGTCCTCGACGATCTGGGCATCGACGTCCGCCATCTGGAGATCGCCGGCCCGCCGGAGCGGTCCCTCGACGCCGGGCTGTATGAGAATTTCTGGGGCGAACGCTACGTCTACCGCGAAACGCCCTGGGGCCCCATGCGGGAGGATGCCCCGGGCGCCCTGGCCAATGCCCGGAGCCTCGATGACCTCGAACGCTTCCCCTGGCCCCACCCGGACCAGTTCGACTACGCCGCCCTGACCGAACAATGCCGGCGACGCGAGGACTATGCCCTGCTGTACGGCTTTGCCGACGTCTGGCAGAGGCCGGCCCTGGTCCGCGGATGGGAGGGCATGTTCGTCGACATGATCGAACGCCCCGACTGGGTCCACTTCCTCGCCCGAACCTTCACCGACTTCTATAAGGAGGACTACACCCGAGCCGCCGAGGCGACCGCCGGGAGAATCGATCTCTATCTGCTGATCAGCGACCTGGGCAGCCAGAACGGCCCACTGATCTCGCTCCCCATGTTTCGCCGGTTCGTTGCTCCCTACATCCGCGAGATGGCCCATTGCATCCACACGCTCGGCGGCAAGGTCCTCTTCCACAGTTGTGGCATGATCCAACCCTTCATCGCCGACCTGATCGACCTGGGCATCGATGCCCTCGACCCCATCCAGCCCGTCGGCCCCGCCATGGCCCCCGAATCGCTCCAGGCCGAATTCGCCGGCCGCCTCACTTTCCACGGCGGCATCGACGTCCAAAAACTCCTCCCCTCCGCCACGCCCCAACAAATCCAGGCCGAAGTGCAACGCTACTCCCAAACCCTCGGCCGCCACGGCGGCTACATCCTCGGCCCCACCCACTTCTTCCAACCCGACATCCCGCCCGAGAATGTCTTGGCGGTCTACGCGTGAGACGAGTCGCGGAGAGTACCGCAGAGATGGCTATCGACAGGGCACCGTGGCCCGCTCCCCCCTTCACCCGTCCGCGGTTCACAACGGCGTCGCACCGCTCGCTCGAATTTTGCAACACCCCCACGATCGAGCGAGGCACATTTACAGCTGCCAGGCATAGCGTAAACACTTCTACGCAAATTACTTGCGTCCCACCACCTCGCCGTACGGTTTTGCCACACTCGCTGACTCGTTGCAAAACTCCGCCACCAAGCCCTCATCCGCTCGTCCGAACCAGGTCCGCTCTGTCAGTCGTTAAACCGATAGGGCAATGGGGTCTCGAGATATGCCCGCTTCCGAAGCAACGATTTCACGTCGGCAAGATAGGGAAAGCCGTGCCGCTTCAAGTTCGACTCGGTGAAGAGAGCCTTGAAGTAGGCTCGACGATCGGGAGGATCGTGCCGCCCGTGCAACGTAACCTTATCGAGATCGTTCTCGTTGGCAATGAGGAGGTTCAAGACGGCCTGATACCGTGGCTCCACGACCTCATGAATCAGGCGATCAATGAGCGGGCCGTTCACCTCGGTTCCCGACGGCAAATCGCGAACAATCGTGGGGGTGACACGGCAAACCTGCTCGATAAGCATCCGCACTCGTGGATCAACCGTCATCGCCACATGGTCGAATTCGTGCTGGACCAACGAGTCCGTCCACCGCCTGTCATGATCCAGCGATTCGGGAAGGAGAACTTCGTTCGAGAGTCGGTGCGCAAACGACCCGATTTCCGGCTCGATTCGAATTCGCCCCCCTTTGACCCAGTATCGGTACGTTGAACGGTAACGCACGTCGTAGTGAAACGTGGTGAAGCCGCGATGTGGCCGTGGATCTCGGATCGGATCGTAGAAGACAAACGACACTGCCGCCTCTTCGATGAGCCGTGCATAATACTCCGGCGGCTCGCCCGAGGCCCGCTGAGAGATCAGCCCCCCGACGAGCGGCGTGAACAGAAGCACGGCCGGCAGGGAATTCCTGAGTTGGGGGAGAATCATGGTCGGCGTTGCCGTGTCCTTCTTCACCTCAATAGTACGCTCACGCGATGCACTTGCTGACAGGGACGCCAGGGCCCCACCCAACGAGATGGCCTGGGTGACGCCTTCCTTTCAGAAGGCCTGAAAAGCAGAAATTTTAGCCTCCACCGTCATCGTAGGTGGGAATGCTGAGTTGGTCGAGCGATTTGCACAGCCCTGCACCGACTCACGGATTCTCCGCGGACGAGACGGTCGAGAACCGGTGCATGGTCGTCTCGTGCAAAGTCTCGCCTGGACGGAGCACCGTGGACGGGAAGCCCGGTTCGTTCGGAGCATTTGGAAAATGCTGCGTTTCCAAACAGAGGGCCGGGTACTCTCCGTAAACTCGATCGCCCCGAGAAAACTTCATCCCTCGAGCCGTGTAGAGTTGGACCCCAGGCTGGGTTGTGAAAACCTCCATGGCTCGACCGGTTGTCGGTTCCTCCACACGCGCCGCCAAGACCATCTTGTGCCCATCTGCTTGATTGAGCACATAGCAGTGATCGTAGTTCTTCCCCTCCACCCGCTCGATTCGGGATCCGATCGTCCTCCAATCGGTGAAGTCCATCGCGGCCCCCTCGACCGGGGCAAGTTGGCCGATGGGGATCTTCTTCTCGTCGGTTGGGAGGTAGCGATCAGCGTTCAACTTGAGGCGGTGTCCAAGAACGTCCCCTTCCCCCTTGAGGTTCCAATAGGCATGGTTGGTCAGGTTCACATGGGTTGGCTTGTCCGTCGTTGCCGTGTATTCCATCCAGAACTCGTCCCGGTCTGTCAGGCGATAGACGACTGTCACCCGGAGGGTCCCTGGATACCCCTCGTGGCCATCTGGGCTCGTAAGCGACAGGCGCAAGGCAACGGAATTCTCGTCCTTCTCCAGGGCCTCCACGTTCCAAACCTGGGTGTGGAACCCGGTTACCCCCCCATGAATGTGGTTCCCCTGCGAATTGGCAGCAAGACGGTATTCCTTTCCGTCGAGCGTGAATTGAGCCCCAGCGATTCGATTCGCGAACCGCCCGATGACCGTTCCCAGGACACCTCGCTTTCTCAGGTACTCGTCCGGATTCTCTCGAAACAGCGTGATCGCCTCGAGTTTGCCGTCGCGGTCCGGAGTCTTGACGGACGTGATCATCGCCCCGAGGGTCAGAACCTTGACCTCAATCCCCGACGTATTCGTCAGGGTACACTCCTGGATCTCGATGCCCTCACCGAGTTCACCGGTCCCTCGTATTGAGGTGCTCAGCCCCGATTCCACAGCCAGAACGGCTGGCATGGGCCAAACCATCAGAATGAGCAACACGGGAAGTGTCTTGCTGGACCGCATCATTCTATTCCTTCAACGGAGGAAATCACAAAAGCCTCAGTAGACCGTATCCGGAAGCTCTTAGCGAGCGGTCGCCAGAAGTGCCATGAGCTCTTCGGCCCAAAGACAAAGAAATCCCCACTACGGGAGTACACAGGCATCCAAAACGAGAACGTCTTCTAATTCATAAATTATATGAGAATTACGCCAGGCAGTCCCGTCCTTCGGCAGACCAGGGAACCACCGCTTGAGGCGGACACCACGCCCCCCCACATAGAGAATATTAGAAGCCGATTTCATCGGGGGGATCTTCTTAGTCCAGGCATTGACACGGGACTTCCGCTGGTTAGACTGGACGGTGGCCAATCCCTATACGCAGGGTTTTGATCGGATGCAGAAAAGGGCATTGTTTCTGAGGCATTCACTCCAAAAGGTTAACAGCTATGAAGGCCGGAATTCGTTTCCTAACGTTTGCGATTGTTGCGTTTCTGCTGTGCCCCATGTTGGCACACGCTCAATCGGGATCGATCCCGACTGTGCAACCAGCGGTACCCACTTCAACCGCCGTTGGTGTTCCCACACCGGCCTCCGCCACTCTGCACCGAGTTCACTTGGCTGTGGATGGCAATGTGCCTGGTAACGTGAAAGCATCTGACAAGGCCGGCATCTTGACCCCCGTCCGAGCAACCGTGTCTGTGTTTCAGAACGGCTTGCTGTTGACCACAACTCAATCGGCGGAACGAGGTCATTTCCAGATTCCCGGACTTCAACCCGGAACGTATTCGGTCATCGCGGATGCGGGCAAGCACATGGGCGTGTTTGCTGTGGAAGTGTTGCCGCCTCAGGCAGCAACGAATGTTTCCCTGACAGCGCAGAGCGAGGGAAACGGGGCATCGAACGGCGAGCCTTCACTTGATCTCGTGTTGTATGGGGAAACCGATCCGGAACCCCCCTACGAACCGATGGTCATGGAAGATTACTCCTATCCGGTGATGTCCGGCGGGGGTGGTGGCGGCGGAGGTGGCGGATGGCTCGTCGGCTTGGCAGGGCTTGCCGGCCTCGCAGGCTTGGCTGGCCTGGGCGGTTCCGGTGCAGCCAGCCCGGCAACTCCGTAGCTCATGTTGCCGTCGGTACTTCGAGCCGCGAATGAGCCACGGGACGTGGTTGTCCGCAGGAATTGTCTTTTATTCGTTGGCTGTTTTTGATCATCGAGGGGGGGACTGCGCGAGGCGTATGTAGTGAGCTAGACGTGAGGCGGTTGATGGAACGCCGTCGCTTTCGGATCGGCAAAGGATTGCACGATTAGATGATCCGCCGAGTGACCTCTGTTATCCCAGCTAGTATGCCAAGGTGTGAATTGCTGGCCAGGGTGACGTGGTTCCTCGGTTAGTGCTAGAGGCTTCGAAGCGGTCTTGGAGCGTTCCATGAGTGCGTGGCAGTCCCGCGAGGGACAGCACGACGTGCGATTCAAACCCCGTATGGCTCCCCTCCTGGGCTTGGTTGCTGCTGTGGCTGCCTGGACCGGGCGGGTATCCCTCCTGGGAGCTGTGCTGTGTGCGCCCTGGTTTCTAGGGGCAGTCCAGGCATGGGTCCAGGTGTTGCTCATCAGTGCGGTACTCGTTTCGCTTCTTTCGACGTCGGTCTACCTGATGCTGGCCCCCGAACGGGAAGGATTTCCTCCCGTTCCGCTGGCCATGATCCCGCTCTTCTTGGCGATTGGCCTGGGAGTTTTTCACCTGGTGCCGCTGGACCGGGCCACCCTGGGCTGGGTGTCCCCCAGAGGATTGTCGGTTGTTGAGGAGTTCCTTCCTGCAGCAAATTTGCCAGGACAGGAAAACCCGAACGAATCAACTGTAGGATTTTCGTCAGATCGGTGGGCCGTGTCCGTTTGCCCGTCGGCCACGCGCCACAGCCTCGCTCACCTGATTCTCGCAACATCGGTTTTCTTCCTGGCTGTGGTTCTGTTCGCCCAACCCGCAACCCATTTGTGGCTGCTCGGTCTCATTGCCGTAAATGGTGGAGCGATTGCCTTCTTCGGACTCGCACAGAACCTCACGTGGAATGGACAAATCTACTGGAGCATCATCCTGACTCAAGGGGGCGGCGCCTTCGGCCCCTTCGTCAACCGGAACAACGCTGGAGGCTACCTCGTCCTGTGCCTCGCGGCAGCTCTGGGACTGACGTTGTGGTGCCTGGGGCGGTATTTCACGGCATGGGATTCGACGCCTTCGCGCCGCGACAGCCGTCCGGACGGGATTGCCATCCGTGCCCAGCGTGCCGTTATGTCGGCGCTGGCCGACTTGAATGCCTCAACCTTGACTTGGTTGACAATCGCTGGCCTGCTCGTCGCTGCTATATGCTGCACGCTCTCCCGTGGCTCGGTTCTGGCCATGCTGTCAGCCGTTCTGGTCACCACAATGATCATGACGGCTTACCAACGACGCGGCTGGACGATCCTGTGGCCCCTGGCAACCCTGGCGCTGGGCCTCCTCCTGATCGGTTGGCTCGGAATGAGCGACGAGCTCGGAGCCGAGCTTGCAACCCTGTTCCAGGACGGAACAGCCCACGAGGCTCGCATCCTGCATTGGCAGGATGGTCTGAAAGCTGCGGCCGATTACCCGACCGCGGGCAGCGGATTGGGAACCTACCGCTTCGTATACGCCCAGTACCAGCAGCGACTCGCGGAATGGTGGTTTCGCTATGCCGAAAACGTCTATTTACAGGTCCTCGTCGAAGCTGGCATTGCGGGGCTGGCTCTCTTCCTTGTGGGGCTCGCGTTTGTGGCGACCGCTGTCCGACGCCTCCTGGCTCGTTGCAGTGACCTGACAACGCTGGCATTTGCCGTCACCGGCACTTTCGCGATGGCAGGCCAGATGGTGGCCTCTCTGTTCGATTTTGGCCTGTTGATTCCAGCAAACTTCCTGTTGTTTGCCCTGATCTGTGGGGCTCTGGTGGGAAGCGCCGGTTGCTTCCGCAAACTCCACAGGAATGGCATTGGCGTCTGGAAAACACGTTGTCATCGCGGTGCCGCCCTCCTCGTAACGTGCCTTCTCCTTGCCGGTTGTTTTTGGGGACGAACGGAGCTCCAATTGGCGATCCCCGCGGAGAGGGCCATGCGGGAAGTGCGGCTCGCCGGAGATGTGGCGGACCTGTCTTCCGACGAACTCGCGTCCCATATTCGGCACCTCACCGATGCCAGTCGTTCGCGCCCCGACGATGTGGAACTCCAACGAAGGTTGGCAGAACTCTGGATCCAGCGATACGAGGTAGAGACCGTCAAGGAGTTGCTATCCAAAACCTCCTTCGCGCCCGACGACCCTCGCCTTGCCCAAATGGCCTCGCCCCTGCTTGTGCATCAACGGGCTTGGCTATTCGTGCGTTCGAATTCACTCGATCAACTCGAAGCCCTGCGTCAGTCCCCGACGGTGCGAGAGAACCTGACCCCGGCGTTAGAGCACCTGACAGCATCGCGTCGGGCCTGCCCGCTCCTGCCCGAGGTTCACTGCGCCTTCGCCCAATTGTGTGCGATATCGGGCCCCGTATCGGAAGACGAAATCCATATCCGACGGACCCGGCAACTCGCACCGGGCAACCCTGACTTGCTCTACCTATGTGGGCTTCTGGACTTCCAGGCCTCGCGATTCACTTCCGCCTATGCGTCATGGAAGGCAAGTTTGACGCTCACGCCTCGCTACTTGACACCGGTCCTTCAGATTGCGGGAGCCACACTTGCCAACGAGGAAATCATTGCAAGACTACTTCCCGATGACCCGAAACTGCTCGTCCACATTGCCCGGGAGCAGTACAACATGGAGGCAGACGAACCGATTCGGGAGGCTCTCCTGACGCGGACAGAAACGCTGCTCACGGCATCCCCCCTCCCGGAAGCGGAACGCGTGTTCCTTCGCGGTTCGATTCAGTCCATGCGTGGATCGTTTCCGGAAGCAATCGCATCCTATGAGAAAGCGTTGGCCCTTCGCTCCCACGAGGTGGAGTGGAGATACGAATTGGCACGCTTGCTCAAGCAACAAGGCCTCCTCGAAGAAGCACGCGAGCAGGCACGAAGGTGCGCTCGTCTCGAGCCCCGCGAAAAAAAACACACCAAGCTCCTTGAAGAAATCCTCGCGTTGCAGTTTCCGAAGTCAGACTCCATCCATGGAAGCTGAGTTGCTTGCCGGACATACCAGCAACGACCGGCAGACAAACCCGTTGCCTTCACGCATCGTCTCAAACGACGCATGTGGCACGAAGACAACATCGCCATGGGCGTTGGCGAAGCCTACCCCCCCCGGGCGAAATCACATAAATTATTTGACACACACCACTTAGGACCTAGACGTTGGCCAAGGCCAGTGGGCGCGGCACGAAACTTCCAAGAGACATCCCCACTTGCCTCCACAACCTAGCAATTAACCGACACAAATCGGGACAGACAGGGCACCGACCAAGCAAGGTGGTCGGCGCAAACCACGAGGAGAATCTAGATGGCTTCATCGGACGTGAGCATCCATCAGCCGAATATCCCCGGCTTGCCCCAGCAGAATCAGGAAGACCAGGAAGCTGGCCTGCTCGACATCCTGTCGATCGTCCGCCGACGTTTTTGGCTTCTTGTGTTCGGGCTGGCCGTAGGCATCGGTCTGGGCACGCTCCATTACTTCAAAGCGCCGCGACAGTACCGGTCCCAAGTCGAGATCCTTGTGATCCCGAAATCGAACCTGCCCACGCAGGACAATTCGATGGCCCCCGCCCTCCAGCAGCAGTCGGCGGCGGAAGAAACGCTCGCGAGCCACATTCAGATTTTCTCGAGCCCTAGAGTGGTTCAGCGGGCAATCGATCAAGCCAAGCTCACGAAACTGCCGACCATCGCCGCCATTGTCGCCGACGGAGGCAATCCGGTGAGGGCAATCCGAGACGAGCTATTCGTTGATCGGGGCGGCGAAGGCAAGGCGAAATCGGCCAGCGTTCTGGTCGCCTCGTACACAAGCCCATCGGCCGAGGACAGCGCTTTGATCCTGGATGCCATCGTGGCCAGTTACCAGGACTTTCTGGAAGAAACGTACGAAGATAGCAGTTCCGAAGTGGCAAAGCTGATTGAAAAGGCTACGAAGGACCTGGAGAAACAGCTCGAAACGGCAGCTGGAGACTACAGCGACTTCCGCAAGAGCGCCCCGCTGCTCTGGACCGGCGAAAACAGTCTCAATATCAATCAAGAACGCCTGGCCAATACGGAAGCAGCTCTCTCGGCAATCAGGCTCAAGTACACCGAGGCCAAGTCGCGCCTGGATGTGATCGAGGAGGCGCTTGCCAAGAACGAAAACCTCGAACTGAGCGATCTGGAGCAATTGGCCCTGCTCAGCGCCAGCGACGTGGAACGCCTCAACTTCATTCTCAACGTCACCACGGAGAAACGCCCAGACTGGTATCAACAATATCGCGAGGATGACCCAATCCGCCAGCAGACGGCCAACACGGAATACAACAAGCTGCTGGAACTCCTGCTTCAGGAAGCGACGCTCCTGAAAGATTACGGAGAGGACCATCCCAGAGTCCAATCCATTCGCGAACAGATCCGCCTTACCCAGGACTTCCTGGTAAACAACGCGGCCGCGCCTGTTGAGAAGAACGAAGAGGACGCGGACAAGCGTCTCAAGCCAGCTGAGTTGCTAGCCGCCCACGTGGGTTTTCTCAAGCATGACCTGAACGAATTGGAAAAGCGCAAGTTCGAATTGGAGGAACTGGCCAAGACGGAAGAGGCAGAGGCGAAAAAAGTCGCCCAGTTCGCAATCGAAGACGCGGATAAGCTGGCGGAGATGAAACGCCTTCGCGGTCTCTATGACGCCGTCGTCGAAAACCTCCGGCAGATCAACCTGATCAAGGACTACGGGGGATACAACACGCCAATACTGTCTCCGGTGGAACGGGCCTCCGAACCTTGTTCTCCCCTGCTGATCGTCTCGGTTGGATTGGGAGGGATCTTCGGGCTTGTTCTCGGCTCGCTTCTCGTCTACCTCGTGGAAATGAGCGACAAGACGTTCCGAAGCCCCGAGGAACTGCACGACGCCCTTCGCTTGCCCATTATGGCCCACGTTCCCACTGCCGCAGGCAAACGCAAGAAACGACGTGGCAAGACTACCGCCACGGGAGTCGCGGTCATCGACGACTCGGTCGTCGCGGCACATCGTCCCGCCTCACGGTTCGCGGAGGTCTTCCGAGGCCTGAGGACAGCCCTTCGATTCAGTGCCATGGGTTCGGCCTGCCGCGTTATCCAGGTTACCAGTGCCAATCCCCGCGACGGCAAAACGACCGTGGCGACCAACCTGGCCGTATCCTGGGCTCAATCGGGAAAACGAGTGCTCATCATCGACGGCGACCTTCGACGTCCCCAGATCAGCGCCGCCTTCGGGGTCAATTCCGACATGGGGCTTGTCGAAGCCCTTTCCGGGGAATACGAGCTTTCGGACGCCGTTCGCGAGTCGGGGGTCGAAAACCTCTGGGTTCTGCCGTGCGGACCGAAACCCTCCAATCCCGCCGACGTCCTTTCCTCGCGAGAATTCGAGCAACTGCTTGAAATGGTTCGGGAGCAGTACGACCTGGTCATCATTGACAGTCCTCCGGTCCTCGCCGTCTCCGATCCGGCCATCATCGCCCCTCGCGTCGACGGCGTCCTGCTTACTGTCCGCATCACCAAGCACGGGCGTCCGGAGGTCCTTCAGGCGCGAGAGATCCTGAGCAGCCTCGGAATCAAGATTCTCGGCGTCGTGGTAAACGGTTCCGGAAAGGCAACCGGCTATGGCTATGGGAACAGGTACGGCAGCAGCAGCTACGGATACGGATACGGCTACGGCTATGGATACGGGTATGGCTACGGCGATCGGAGCGGCGCCGGCAATGACGACATGAACCACTACTACGGGGAAGAAGAGAAGGCCCTGAGAGTGTAGTCCTGAAGACAGCATCTTGAGTCAGTTATTCAAACTTCGCCTCTGTGGCAAAGAGATTCGGGAGAAACAACAGTGATGCGACCACCAAGCAGAATTTCCTCGGGAATGGTCATCCGCTTTCTTGCAGACACAGTCATCGTCAATGTGGCCCTGATCACAGCCCTGGCTCTGCGGCTCATTCTGGACATTGCCTGGATTCCGGCAACCGACCCTCATGTCCAACTTCAACGTTTCGTTGCGATTTACGGCTTCAACTGGTGGCTCGTGACAGCCATCTGCCTTGGAACCTTCGCGTTCGGTGGTTTTTACACATACGGACGCTACTACCTGGGACGTTATAAGGTCTTCCTCGTCTGCTACGCCGTGGCGCAGAGTTACCTGTTCATCGCCGTACTTCAATACATCTTGTTTACCAAATTCCACCTCCCCTCGATGCCGCGTGGGGTCGTGATCCTGGGATTCCTGCTCACGCTGGCGGCGATGATCGGCAGCCGCACGTGGACCCACATCTGGGAATACTTCGTCCGCGATGAACGAATTGCCAAAATACGTACCGTAAACGACTCCGTCCGGAACATTCTTGTCGTGGGCGGTGCCGGCTACGTGGGCTCGGCGTTGTTGCCCAAGTTGCTTGCCCGAGGGTACCGTGTGCGCGTTCTGGATTCCCTCGTCTACGGCGTGGAACCCATCGAGCACTTGCTGACAAACAGCCGACTGGAACTGGTAAAAGGCGATTTCCGGAGCGTGCAGAACGTGGTGGAAGCCATGCGAGGTATGGATGCCGTTATCCATCTGGGAGCAATTGTAGGCGATCCCGCATGCAGCCTGGACGGCGACCTGACGGTGGATGTCAATCTCAGCGCGACCCAGATGATCGCGCAGGTGGCAAAGGCGTCGGGAATTCGACGGTTTATCTTCGCCAGCACCTGCTCCGTCTATGGGGCCTGCGACGAGATCCTCGAGGAGCGATCTTCGGTTCAGCCCGTTTCTCTCTACGGAACCACGAAGCTGGCCGCGGAAGCGGGTCTCCACGCCATGGCAGATTCCCAATTCAAGCCCACCCTTCTGCGTTTTGCCACGATCTACGGTCTCTCCGGACGGACTCGTTTCGACCTGGTCGTGAACCTCCTCACCGCGAAAGCGTGCACGGAAGGCGAAATCACGGTTCACGGTGGCGACCAGTGGCGTCCCTTTGTCCACGTGGACGACGTGGCTTTGGCAATCGTGCGCGTAGTGGAAGCTCCGCTCGCCCTGGTCGGCAACGAGATCTTCAATGTGGGATCGGACGCCCAGAACTACACGATCAACGACATTGGGAAGTTGGTCCATCAGCGTGTTTTCTCCGCGGAGTTGCTCATCGACGAGTCAACAGATGATCCCCGCAACTACCGCGTGAGCTTCGCCAAGATCAAGAACAAGCTCGGCTTCGAGCCGAACTGGACGGTCGAGGACGGTATTGAGCAGGTCATCGAAGCGATCGCCGGCGGGGATCTGGAAGATTACCGCGATCCCCGCTACAGCAATGTGAAGTTCCTCAGCGAGTCCGGCGGAATTGAGTCCATCCGCACAACAGACCGATGGGTCCATGACCAGTGGGCGGAGAAGACGCAAGCCTGACAATTCGGCGCGGTAGATTGCGTGCTACGCAGGATCGCACGAAGGCGTTTGCACCACGCACGAAAGAGTGAAAGGGCAAGACGTCTTCCAGGAAGCGGATTTCAAGATCGCGGCCGAACGACTCGCGCGTTTCGAGAACCGGGGCTTCACACCGCGTGTCTCTCGAAATCCGCTGCAAGGCCGCGGATTCCCTGCTTCCTGGAAGAACGGACCGGCCAAAACGATTCGTCGAGACTGGAATATCCGCATACCCGGAGGGACCGGCAGACCCGTCCCTATCGTATCGCTTCTCCACGCCCTCACTCCGTCACCACGTTCCGGTCGATTCAGACAGGGGCCCCTCGCGCGCGACGTGGTCGGTCCGGCCGACCAGATTACGCGCACGCTTGTACCGCAGTCAACTCCCAAATCATGAACCACTTCGTCCCGATCGGCACCGTTGCTTCCCAGGAATTCGAGCGTGCCCCATGCCGCCACGAAAACCGCGTCCCCTCGGACAGCGACGCCCCGCTGATGAATGTTCGAGCGGAAAACACCGTCCCATGCAAGGCGATCATGCCGCAGAACTCCCAGTTGGCCACAGCCGGCGCTGCCCCGCGGTTCGTCGGCATCGGCGAGGATGTGCTTGAGCAACGCGAGCGAGGCCTGGAGCCGTGAGCGTTGCCAAGCATATCAAGCAGTTGGCCGGCGAATCGGTGATCTACGGGGCGTTGGGAGCCGCAACTCGTCTCATCGGCCTGGTCCTGCTGCCGGTCTATTCGCGCTCGTTCACCCCGAGTGAATTCGGCGTTGTCACCCTTCTGCTTACCGTGGAAGGCCTGCTGAGCATGCTGACGGTTCTCGGCCTTGACAACGCAATCACACGGTGGTTTTACGATTCCGAAGAAACTCACGAGCGTCAACGCACAATCAGTTCGGGCTTCTGGGCAAGCATGGCGTCGTCCGCGATCGTCGGGGGCGTCATGGCGTTGTTGTCCCCTCAGATCTCCACGCTATTCTCGGGAACCGCAGACAACGTCCCCGCCGTCTGCCTGCTGGCGGCAGCCCTCCCTTTCTCCCTGATTCGCTTCTTCTGCGGTTTGTCGTTGCGTTTGCAGCGCCGAGCCATCGCAGCCGCATCCTACCTCGGCCTGTCGCTCCTGTGCAACATCGGCTTCATCGTGCTTTTCGTTTTGGGCTGGCAACAAGGCCTCTACGGCCTCTTCCTCGCGAAACTGGCCGCAGCCGTGCTGTCGGCGACCCTGGGCCTTCCATTTCTCCGTTGCTGGATCATTCCTCGGGCCTGCTCGTGGCAGCGTCTTCAGAAGATGCTCCGCTTCAGTTTGCCGCTCGTGCCAGCCGCCCTCGGCATGTGGTTGATGGCCTTCGCGGATCGCTTCTGCCTCAATTCATTTTGCAGTCGAGACGAGGTGGGCCTTTACGGTGTCGCCGCGCTGGTTGCCTCGGGAACTACCTTGATCACCACCGCCTTCTCCCTGGCGTGGGGGCCGTTCTCCCTGTCAATCCTCCAGCAGGAAGACGCGCAGCGCGTTTACGCAAAGGTATTCGAGCTCTACTGCCTGCTCGGGTGCCTTTTCTGTTCCGCCATCGCCTTCTTCTCGCCCCTGCTGCTGACCATTTTGTCCACCAAAGCCTATTATCCAGCCATCACCTGCATTCCCATTCTTGCCTTTTCCGCGTTGATGTATGGGGCACGCGCGATTGCCGTCCTGGGATGCTCAATCGCCAAGAAATCCGTGCCTGCGGCCATGTCGGTGGCTGTCGGAGTGACGGTCAACATCGGGCTGAATCTCGCCCTGGTTCCCGTCTTTGGAAGAGAAGGCGCCGCCCTCGCGACCCTCATCGGATACACCAGTTGCGTCTTCCTGTTATTTACCGCGAGCCAGAAACACCACCCAACCCCCTATCGCTGGAGGATCGGCGTGTTCTGCTTCGCGTATGCATGGCTTCTCATCGGCATCGAGCAGTGGTTTGTCCACGATACGCCTGTTGGATTCGTCATACGCCTTGGCATGCTGCTGTCCTTTGCCCCGTTTGGAGCCCTCCTCGGTGTTGTGAAATGGAGCCATATCCGCTACCTGGCCCGCCTTTCATCAACCTGACCTACACAAAGGCGTCGCAAGAGTCATGATCGATACGCACAAGAAGCGAGTGAGCTATCTCGGTTCCGGCTTGGCGGCAGCCTTGCTCGCCCTCACAATCTCCGCAGCCTTCATGGCCCTCTCCGAAGGCTGCATCCATTGGTTCGTGATCCCGCTTACGCTCTGCGGCTTCCTCATCGGCATTGATGGCGTGCATTGGCTCCGTCGTGGCTATGACATTCTCGATCCTCTTGGGATCTTCGGCGCTTTTGGCATTCTCGCCTTTCAGATTATTCCCTTTCTCCACGTGGCGTGGCGGATCTTCCCGCAGGTGCCCAACACGCCCCATGACTGGGTCCATTGGCTCGGCATCATGGCTTGGTTCAACGTCCTGGGGCTCGTTCTCCTCCACCTGACTCGCAGGCTCTTCCCGAACAGCTTTCGCTTCCCTACTCGTCGATTGTGGACTGTTTCGCGACGTCGTCTGGCAATCCTCACCCCCGTCTTCCTGTTGGTCGCCGTGGCATTTCAATGTTACGTGTTCTACTCGGTGGGCGGTCTGGTGGGCATAACCGAGTACGGGGTCCTGGACGGTAAAGGATTTCTGGTGATGATCGGCGAGAGTATTCCCACCCTCGTGATCTTTGCCGTGACCCTGAAATGGCGATTCTTGGACAACCGACGCGTCTCCGCCAACACCCTGTTCCTCTTCGTCATGGCGATGCTCGTGTTGATCTTCTTCATAACCGGCTTTCGGGGAAGTCGCTCGAACATCCTCTCGGCCGTCATCGTCCTGGTCTGCACAGTCCACCTTACCTGGCGTCCCATTCCCCGAAGACTGATCTTCTTGGGGATCCCGCTTTTGTTCGGCTTCGTCACTCTCTACGGGCTTTTCAAGACCATGCGATCGGACATCACGCAAGTGCGGTCCCTTGCCGATTATCGAGCCCGAACGGAACAGTCGCGAAACTGGAAAACAACCATCCTCAGCGACCTGGGGCGCAGCGACGTGCAGGCCATCCTCTGCTATCACGTGTGCTCTCAGCACGCCAGGCCACGCTACGGGGAAACCTACCTGCACGCCTTCTCCTTGGCCATCCCCCGCTCTTTTCGGCCGAACCTGACCAGCAAAGTCGTCGCTGGAACGTATGCCCTCACAGGCCATGAGATGATTCCCGACAGCAGCTTGACAGGGCTCCAGCAAGGCGGCAGCTCGCGCGTCTATGGTTGGGCGGGCGAGGCCATGCTGAACTTCGGAATGATTGGCGTCCCCCTGGCCTTCATTGCCTTTGCCCTATGGCAAACCGCAGTCGCCCGTTTCCCCAGTTCGCTGCCGAACGGCGATATACGCATCCTGGCCTATCCCTTCTTCTACATTAACGCGTTGACGATGATCGCCGACTTGAATCTGGTGGTTTTCAACGTGATCAAGAACGGGGCCTTACCCTGCCTCTTTCTGATCCTCGTCAGCAAACGCATGCCGCTTCCTCGCAACGATGCAGGGGAACAATGAGAACCAAGACCGTGTCGCCCGAAAAGATCCGAGTACTACATATCGTCAATTGGCTGGTTCGAGGGGGGATTGAGGTTCTCCTCGCGCAGCTCACCGAGGCCCTCTCTTCCCGATATCAATTCGACTTCCTCTGCAAAGGGAAGAACACCGGCGAGATGGCATTTCGCGTCGAAACGCTCGGGGCGAATGTGTTTCATTGCCCCATGGATTTGCTCCAGCGTCGAATGGCAAGTCGCTTCCGAGCCCTGCTGCGCGAACGGCGTTACGACGTGGTGCACGCCTATTGCGCCGATCTCAACGGGACGTTTCTGCGTATCGCCAAAGAGGAAGGTGTTCCCGTACGCGTAAGCGAATATCAAAACGCCTTCATCAATTCCAAAGAAGCCCTCATCCGTAAAATGCCCTTTCTCGCATGGCCCAGGGCAGCTTACCTCCGCAAGTACCGCGCCATGGGCTTCGCTTCGGCGACCGACATCGTCGGCTGCTCCCATGCGGTCATCCAAAGCCGCGTCGCCCCCTACCATCCGCGAGCTTTCTCCACGGTTATCCACAACGGAATCGACCTGTCCCCCTACGGCCAAACGGATCGCCGTTCCGTGCGTGCCGAACTCGGGATCCCGGAGGAAGTTCCCGTGATCGGCCACGTGGGACGCTTTTCAACCCAGAAGAACCACGAGGGCCTTCTGGAAGTCGCCAAGCGAATCATCGCCCGAAACTCCGACACGCGTTTTCTGTTGGTGGGCGACGGATTCCTCCGCCCTCTCATCGAAAACTCCGTGAGCAAGGCAGGACTCGAATCGCACTTCGTGTTCGCCGGTATCCGCGACGATGTCCCCCGCCTTCTTGCGGCCATGGATCTGTTCCTCTTCCCGTCGCTTTGGGAGGGATTCGGCATCGTCGTCGCCGAAGCCCAGGCGGCCGGCGTTCCCTGCGTGACCTCGACGCTTTCCAGTGTTCGTGAAGCTCTGCATCCGCTCTATCACCCCTACATGGCGGAAGCCACGGACTACGACGCATTGGCGGAAAGCTGCCTCAGACTGCTGGAACACACGAGTCGAGATCCCTCCATGCAGGAACAAGCGAAACAGTGGGTTGTCGACCACCTGTCCATCGAAACCTGTTTGAAAAAACGCACCGATCTCTACGAGCACCGTCTGGAGAATCCGTTCTCGGAACAGGTCCATCTTCTTGAAGCCCATGACCATCGACACATTCATTCAGCGGACGACGGCGAATACTACGACGCGGGGCCGCTACATTACGATCCGTTCTACAAAGAACCCCTGGCGGTCTTCGATTCCGTGACGGTCATTACGCGAACCAAGAAAGTAGAGGGGCCGCCCCTCCCGTCATGGTATCCGGTGACGGGTCCGGGGGTCCGTGTCCATCCGATCCGCGAATTCAATTCCGTCCTCTCGTTGTTGTTCCTGCTTCCCCATCAACTTCGGGAAGTCTGGAAGGCGGTTCGCCAAGCGGATGTTGTCTGGGCCCGGTTGCCGAGTTTCACCGGGTGGTTCTGTGCCCTGGCCGCTTGTCTCCAGAAGAAACCCTTTGGGACGACGCGAGTCGGAATCGGCACCCAGGGGAAACTTCCGCGATTCATGCACCCCCTGGTAAGGCTCTGGGACCGGATTGGAAGAATCGGCATGAGCCGCGCTGCGGCCGAATCGTACGTCGCTCGCTTCCTGGCCGATGCCTACTCAAAGGCACCACACGAGGCGTTCATCTTCTCAACCGTTAACATGTCGGACTCGGACTACCGCGGACCCGAGTTGCGTCCCTCTCGAAACAAGCAGGTCTTCCGACTCGTCACGACCGTCAACCTCATCGAAGCCAAGGGCGTCATGGACTTGCTGGATGCCGCCCGGATTCTCCGTGACACGTGGGACCGGAAGTTTCATCTGCGAATCGTCGGCGAGGGACCTCTGCGAAACCGAATGGAGACATATCTCCACGAAGAGAACCTCCAGGACGCAGTCGCACTCGAGGGATATGTCGGCGATCGATCGTCACTTCTCGCCATGATCGACCATGCCGACCTCTACGTGTTTCCTTCCCACACCGAAGGGATGCCAAGGTCAGTCATTGAGGCATGCGCCAGAGCCATCCCCATCGTTTCCACCGACCTCGCGGGGATCCGCGAACTCGTTGAACCCCGCTGGCTGGTGCCGCCTCATGAGCCGGAGCGGATGGCAGACAAGATCATCGAGGCCTACAATGAGTACGAATTGGCCCGGGCTGATGGCGCCCACGCCTACCGGAAATCGAAGGACTTTCGTGACGACTTCCTTCTTGAGAAGAAACTCGCCTTTTGGTCCGCCTTGCGAGCCCGAGCGAACAAATAGGCGGCGCAAACGTTCATCCCCCTGACCTTTAGTCTTCTTACGACCGCTTTCTTCGCTTTCCCACGCTCGGCATGCGTGGTCTGGATTTTCACATGACGTGTCCCAAAGCCCGCGTGCTCAACATCGTCACAGACAGCATGGCGTGCATGTTCTTTCGAGGCCGCATGGCCTTCATGAACGAGCACGGCTTTGAAACGGCTCTGTGCTCCGCGCCAGGGGAACGACTGCACCAGGTTGCGGCGGAGAACGGGAGTGAGGCCTTCGAGATCCCGCTGGTACGCGAGATTCGTCCAGTAAGCGACGGGATGTCCCTGCTGCGTCTCTGCCGCCTGATGAGCAGGTACCGCCCCACGATTGTGAACGCCAGTACCCCGAAGGCCGGCCTGTTGGGAATGTTGGCCGCGTGCTTCACGCGTGTGCCAATCCGGGTCTACCTCTTGCGGGGTCTGCGGCTGGAAACTGCCTCGGGCCTGAAGCGACTGCTGCTGTCGGCATCCGAGCGGCTTGCCATTGCATGCGCTACGGAGATTGTCTGCGTGAGCGAGAGCCTGCGGCAAGTCTGTGTCGAGAAGAGACTCTTCGCCGTTGAAAAGGCAAGAGTCCTCGGCGCGGGTTCCTCAAACGGAGTCGACAGCGATCACTATCGGGACACGGAAACCACCCGGAGAGAAGGTCGCGAACTCCGTGATCGCCTTGGAATCCCTGCCGAAGCTGCGCTCATCGGGTTCGTCGGGCGGTTGACACGTGACAAGGGAATCCATCATCTCGCCCGGGCCTTCGAGCTGGTGCTTCAAGACGCGTCAAAAACGAGGTTGCTCCTGGTGGGAGATTTCGAGAAGGGTGATCCCGTTCCCTGCGACTGCGAGCGAACTCTCGTCGACCATCCCCAGGTCATTCGTGTGCCGTTTGTTGCCGACCCCAGGCCGTACTACGCAGCCATGGACATCCTGGCGTTTCCTTCGCTGCGTGAGGGATTTCCTAACGTCCCCCTGGAAGCGGCTGCCATGGAATTGCCGGTCGTGGCCTTTCGGGCAACTGGCGTTGTGGATGCCGTGCGTCATGGAGTCACCGGAACGGTGGTTCCCAAGGACGATCGTGATGCATTTGCCGAAGCCCTGACGCGATACACGAAAGACCCGGAACTGCGACAGAAGCATGGCCTGGCAGGCCGAGGTCGGGTCGAGGAATGCTTTCAGCGGAAGTTCGTCTGGGAAGCGTGGGCCGGTCTTTACGACGAGTTGCTGCAAAAGCAGGGACTGCTGCCCCCCGACGCCAGAAGATGCGAGAAAGAAGCCTCCCGGGAGGTTACCGCCCAATGAACGAGGTCGTCAAACGAGCGTTCGACTTAATTGCCGCCACTCTTGCCTTGGCAATGTTTTCGCCCTTCCTTCTTGTCGTGGCGATCCTCGTCATGCTGACAATGGGAAGACCGGTCCTCTTCCGCCAACAGCGTCCAGGGCGGCACGGCCAACCGTTCAGAATGTTCAAATTCCGTACCATGTCGACCGCGACAGACGCGGATGGAAACCTCCTGCCTGATACGATGAGGTTAACACGTGTGGGACGATTCCTGCGAAGTACAAGTCTCGACGAACTACCGGAATTGCTGAATGTTGTGCGAGGAGACATGAGCCTTGTTGGGCCTCGCCCGCTGCTCATGCAGTACCTGGAACGCTACTCTCCGGAACAGGCTCGGCGTCATGAGGTGCGTCCCGGCATTACCGGTTGGGCGCAGATTAACGGCCGCAACGCGATTTCGTGGGAAGAGAAGTTTCGCCTCGATGTTTGGTACGTTGACAATCGCGGTTTCTGGCTGGACATTAGAATACTGCTCGCCACCGTGTGGAAGGTCTTTTGCCGCGAGGGGATCAGCGCCGCGTCGCATGCCACCATGCCTGAATTCCAAGGCTCGTCCGACATCGAGAGGGAGTCCAAGTGAGTAGGGAGCATCGCGTTCATGTAATCGGTTGCGGCGGACACGCGAAGGTCGTTGTGGCAACGCTGCGCCGCCTGGAATATGAGATTGCGGCGGTCTTCGACGATGACCCCGCGCGATGGGGAACCGCGTTGGCCGGAATTCCGATCACGGGGCCCGTGGATTCGATCTCGAAGCACGATCGGCTGCCTGCGGTGATCGCGATTGGCGACGTCCAGGCAAGAAAAGCGATTGCAGCAAAACTCAACCTCGACTGGCTCACCGCGGTCCATCCGGACGCGAGCGTCGATGATTCGGCGGAGCTAGGCCAAGGAACGGTCGTCTTTTCCGGTGCGGTTATCCAGCCAGGGACCCGCATCGGCAATCATGCGATCGTGAACACCTCGGCCTCGGTCGACCATGATTGCGATGTCGGAGATTTCGCACACATCGCCCCCGGCGCGCATCTCGCCGGGGGAGTGAAGGTCGGGGCCGGAGCGTTCGTTGGAATGGGAGCCTCGGTCCTGCAATGCGTGAGCATCGGTGCCGGGACCACCGTGGGCGCCAACGCGGCCGTCCTCAACGACCTGGAAGCCGACGTCGTCGCGGTGGGCGTCCCGGCAAGAGTCAAGAAACCTGTAAACCCTCTGAACAAGAAACCACGCGACAACGACATGAGCAAACGTATCTTCCTCTCTCCACCTTACATGTCTCCCCGTGAACGGGAACTCCTTCTCGACGCCTTCGATTCGAACTGGATCGCACCGCTCGGTCCCCATGTCGATCTCTTCGAAAAAGAGGTCGCCTCGCGAGTCGGTACCCAGGAGGCGGTTGCCCTTTCCAGTGGCACGGCGGCACTGCACCTGGCCCTTCTCCTTATGGGGGTTGGTCGTGACGACGAGGTCCTCGCCTCAACCCTCACCTTTGCAGCAACGGCCAATGTGATCACCTACGTGGGGGCACAGCCCGTTTTTGTCGACAGCAATCGAGAAACATGGAACATGGACCCCGCGTTGCTGGCTGAGGAACTCGAGACCCGCGCCAAGAGCGGTCGCTTGCCCAAGGCGGTGATCGTTGTTGACCTCTACGGCCAATGCGCTGATTACGATCCCATCGAGAAGACGTGCCGGTCCTTCGACATCCCGATTCTGGAGGATGCCGCCGGCGCGATAGGCGCCACGTACCGCGGCCGTGCCGCGGGGAACTTCGGAACGATCGGCGCCATTTCCTTCAACGGCAACAAAATCATTACGACCAGCGGCGGAGGAATGCTGACCACCAACGACCGGGAACTTGCCCAAAGGGCCCGATTCCTCGCCACCCAGTCAAGGGATCCGGCACCCTACTTCCAGCACTCGGAGGTCGGCTACAACTACCGCCTCAGCAATCTGCTTGCCGCTGTCGGACGCGGACAACTGGGAGCCCTCGACTCGCGAATCGAACAACGCCGGAAGAACTTCGAGTTCTATCGATCCAGTCTCGGCGACCTCCCCGGGATTTCATTCATGCCGGAGATCGATGAAGGGGGCTCCACTCGCTGGCTGTCCTGCATCCTGGTAGCCCCCGAGGCATTTGGCCACACGGCAGAAGACATTCGCTTGGCCCTGGAAGAGCGAAATATCGAGTCCCGCCCCGTGTTCAAGCCCATGCACCTGCAACCGATATTCAAAGAGTGCCGTGTCGTCGGCGGCAAGGTCTCCGAGGCCCTTTTCGAACAAGGCCTTTGCCTTCCCAGCGGCTCATGCATGTCCGATGCCGACCGCGCTCGCGTTGTCGACGGAATCCGTTCTGTCTACGGTGATGCGGGCGTTCGGTCGTGATTCGATCCGATTACAGCCACGGGCACGACAACGGCCGTGGCAATTCCCGCATAGGTCAGAACGGGATGATCGGACATCCAGTCATAGATTCGACTTCCCTGCACCCCACGAACAACGTTACCTTGACTGACAAGCAACAACTGGCGAGTTGCTTTGGGCGGCGCTGTGCCGTTCTTCCAGAAACGACAGATGCGGGGACTGCGATCGAATTCCACCCAACCGGTCCCAGTCGGCACGGCGGTAAACGCGAACCGCCCCTCTGCATTCGTGATTGCGGTGATCCCGGGGCCCCGACCGCTCCGCAGTCGGACAGGCAGACGGGCCACCCCCACACCTTGCGAGTCAACCACGACACCAGACCACTCACCATTGGGCCCTAGCTCGACATCGGACACAAGCATCGGCGCCCGCGTTACCGGGGACTGCCCCATCGACTGGATGGGTGACATGGCAAGCAACCACGCGATGGCAAGTCCGCCAAAAACTTGCCACGAGAAGGGACGATCACTTGAACTCACACCGCTGTCGCCCAGGACGTCCACAGGTTGCCTCAACGTCTCCGAGAAGCTCGCCATCTCTCCATTTCCTTCTGCTCAATATGCCCTGGTGTGCCCCTCAGAACGCTTGGTAGATTCCAAGTTGAACGCTGTTGAGGGACAACGATTCAGGGCGGGGGCCGGCTTGGGGATTCTGCAGAATCGGAGGCGCCGGCGTGAAGAACGGTTCCTTGTTGATCGCGGAAGATCCCCAACTCGACTTTGCCGGGTCCCTCAGCGAAACAGGTTTTTCCGGAAGGGACGTATTGCCTTCCGGAATGGCAGGAACAGGCGGCTTGATTTCCTCAAACTCAGACGGCACGGCTGGGGATTCAGATGGTGCCGGAATGTTCATCTCCGGCGGGGGAGATTTTGGCACCACTCCATTCGGCGGAATGCACATCTCGCACGCTTCCGACCACGTTCGCCAGCAGGTCGGATAGTAACCGTAGCATTCTGCATCAACAATCTGCCAACAACAGGAGGAGGCCCCGCAAGGCACGGCTCCCTTGGGGGACGCACAACCTCCATAGGCCAGCATCAGCACCGCGATGCATGCAACTGTAAATCTGTGATAGGCTGTGGTTTGCGACATGTTCAACTGTTGACTCCGCCGTAGTAGGGAGTCGATGGTCCAAGGTTCGACGTCCTGCCCTGCCTCAATACTCGCCCAAACCGCGTTAGAAGTTGCGGCTGCCAGAGGGATTGCCTCCACCTCGAAGTACATTGCCTGAAAGACGCGTTGCCGTCGACGTTCCTAGGATTGTGAAGCCCATCACTCGCTCAACCGGTGCAATCAGCTTCGAGAGAGCCGTATCGAGAGCGACGAGTTTGTCCTCAGCCACAAACACCCGGTCGCCCGGGAGGATTTGGTAATTGGTCCCCGCTTGAGCCATGGCCGTGATCCCATTCCAATCGACTTGGAGTATCTGGCACGAATCGGAACACGGACTCGGCCGAGCAATCCAGATCTTCTTGGAGGAAACCGGCTCAAGACCGTTGATCTGGGCGACAGCATCCAGGACAGTATCGTTTCCCGTGATTGGGAAACGGTAGACACCGTCTCCCATTCCCCCACCTTGAGTGATCAGGTAGTAGACTTTGCTGTTGTAGGCGTAAACACTCACCGCCACTTCAGGAGACTGAAGGAAATAGGATAGGTGAGCCTCGATTGCCTGTTTCGCTTGAGCAAGCGTCATCCCAACGACAGGAACGCTTCCATAGGTCCCCAACGTTACCGTTCCATCCGGTCCCACCAGATGCTCTCCTGCAATCTGCTGCTGGGCCCCGATTTCCACAATGCTGGCGAGGATACGCGGATTCGCGAAGAACTGACTCAGATGCCGCTCCAGGACAACCTGAGCTTCCTCCAGCGTCAGGCCTTCCACGCGAACGGTTCCGTAGGGCGCCCCAAAATTGATGACGCCTCCCATTTGAATCGCATAGCTGCCCTTGATGGGCTCACTGGCATCCATCAAGTACACGACCGCCGCCGGGGCTTTCAAAATCGTCGACAGATGCTCCTGGATCGCCTGTTGGGCCTGCTCTACCCCCAAGCCTGCGATCCGAACCGCCCCGTAGTTATAGCCAAGATCGACCGTACCGTTGCGTTGAATAGGATAGACGCCTTCGATGGGCGCCGTCTGAAACGCTCCCGGAACGGAGATCTGAATGGTATCTCCTTGCTGCAGGACCCCGTTGTCGCTTCGCTGCAATTCCAAGTCGAGAACATCGAACGTCCGCAAATAGTACGGAGATCGTGGAATCACTCGAGTCGCTTCAATCTTGAGAATGTCGGGAGGAGCAACCGTGTATGTGGGCAAAACGGTCTTCGACAGTTCTCTCGGGACCGCCGCAGGAACCACTCCGCAGGCAGGGATGGGCTCCTCCAAACGGTGGATTGGCAACGACGTGCAACCGCAGCTCACAGCCACCAAGCTGAGAACCACGAAACGCGTCAGTGCGTGGGCGATTGCTCTGGAACCAGTCATGCTATCTGACTCAATACGAATCCGTCTTGGCCGCGGGAATCGGCCCATGGAAAGTCCATTAAGATTGCCACATTGGCAGATATCGTCCAATCGATACCTCGCGATCAATCAAAACTTTCCGAAAAGTCCGTCCATTCACTATTTCCTTCCAGCTTTCTTCAGCACTTTCCCGCGCCGTCAAACCAATTTCTATCGTGTTCTCTCAAAAGTAGTTGCGCCGATACAGCGGCAAATTCTTCCCACCAGCACGATTACTTGGAATCCCAACTCTGCTTGTAGAAATTTAACTACTTCGGGCCGAATGCCATCCACCTTGACGGACTACTATTCCGTGGATATTGTAGATGCTTTGCGGGTCAGTTTTGCCGTGGGGAAGACCGTTTTTTCGGCGGACTTCAGAAGACAACCCGCCGTGCCACTCCTCCTTGAGAGCCAAGTGGTTGTTTGCCCCCCCGATCTATCTAGATCTTCGAGGGCCACAGAATTGCAACCTACTATTCAGCAATAGGTTGCACAAAAAGAAAATGCTCGTATTGCCGCAAATGAAACGCACTGCAAGACAGCCAGCCCATCCTTTCGGGGTAGGCAACCGCGGGCAAAACGCTTTGACTCGCCTCAGATTTCTTTCCAGAAGTGACGTACTGTTTTCCAGGAAGTGAAGGGTTATCGAGTAGATATTCTTCGAGCGGCCAACCGCCAGCGTTGCCGCCCCCCACCACGGGCAGACAGCTTAGAAACGAATTCGGGCATCAGGTGGATCATGTCAACGTTGATTCAGACACCAAATCTGTTTCCGCCAACTGTGTTGACGGAGTCGAGCCTCGACGGACCAAGACGCCGATGGAGCGTCATCTACACGAGGGCAAGACAAGAGAAGGCTCTGGCAAGGGATCTGTTTGGGTTTGAGGTTCCCTATTACCTGCCGCTGGCCAAGAAGACAACCAAGTACGAGAAACGCCGAGTCTCTTCCTATTTGCCGGTCTTCC
This sequence comes from Thermoguttaceae bacterium, assembly GCA_963674575.2. Lineage (GTDB taxonomy): Bacteria > Planctomycetota > Planctomycetia > Pirellulales > Thermoguttaceae > JAAYAY01. The sequence continues at coordinate 6,109 of CAXXQT010000002.1, read as the reverse complement.
CGGGTTACGTCTTTCTGCACGGCACCGAAGACGAACGTATCAAAGCGCTCCAGACGAACCGGATCTCTAGGATCCTTCCCGTTGATGACCCCGTTCGTTTGCACATCGACTTGCTTCGTTTGGAGCAAATGATCGCATCAGGGATGCCCATGACCGTTGAAAGTCGCCTGATGGCCGGGCACCGGGTGCGAATTCGTCGAGGCCCGTTGGCAGGCCTGGAAGGAACCGTCCTCGTTCGGCGGGGAATTAGCCGGCTGTTGATTTGCGTGAACTTCCTGCAAAAGGGAGCTTCCGTCGCCGTCGACGATCATCTCCTCGAACGAATCGACTAAGGGGCACCCGACAAGTATCTTGCCGGTCTTTTCGGGGCAACACTACGGCGGAGCTACCAGGTGCCGTAAGTGAGGAGGTTGTAGGCGAGGGTACCGATGACGTTGAGGTCGTCGTTCCCGTCTTCGGAGTCGCCGGAATCAACATGGACCTCGTCGACGGACCGGACGTAGTTGTAGTAGTCCGAACCGCTCGTGTCAGTCAAGTAACCGAGGTCGTCATAGCCGAGGAACGTGTCGTCGCCGGTGGTGCCGTTCAGATAGGCGACGTCGCCCGTGCCGCTCGTCCCGTAAACGCGCATCAGGTCGAATCCGTCGGCGTCGATCTGGATCGGTGTGCCGACCGTGGGCGCCAATTCGGCCGTGAGGCTGGTCTGATTGAACGTGAAGGTGTCGGCTCCGTCGGTGTCGTACATGTAAATGCGGTTGTCGATGCCGCCGCCCGCCGTCACGGAGATGCTGTCGAAGCCGTTCACCTGGCTGAAGAGCGACGAGCACGAGAGGATGGTATGGTCGGCGTAGCCGTAGAGCCAGTTGCTCCCGGCCGCGTCGCCCATCATGCTCACCGTGTCGCCCGCGTCTCCGTAAGCGTACACCCGCTCGAAGCCATCGGTGCTCACGGACTCGCCGGTGCTCCAGTCCCGGGTAGCGGTGTCCGTCGTGATGTCGACAACATCCGCCCCCGTTCCATCATACAGGTACAGGCGATTGTCGGTTCCACCGCCCGCGCTGACTTGCACGTCGTCGAAGCCGGACACCTGGGCCGTCGAGGAGGATCGGGTGAGGATACTGGAGGTATCGTAGGCATACAGGCGATTGCCGCCGGCCCCATCGCCCGTCAGGTTCGCCGTGTCGCCCGCCGAGCCATAGGCATAAACCTTCTCGAAGCTCTCTGCCGTAGCTACCGTTCCACTGGCCCAGTTCCGCATCGCCACGGTGGGCAGCAGGGTGACGCTGTCTGCGGCGACATCGTCGTACAAGTAAGCCTTGTTGCCGGTTCCGCCGTTGGGATTGGCCGTCACGGCGCCGAAGTCGCTGGTCTGAACGAAGAACGACGACGTGAGGTAGATGCTCCGGGTATCATAACCGTAGAAGCGGGCGTCGCCGGCGCCATCGCCGGTGATCGTTGCATTGTCCTCGGTCGTCCCCTCGGCGTAGATTCGTCCGAAGTCATCGACCACGGCGCTGACCCCCGTGCCCCAGTCCATGGTCGAACTGGTCGGGGTGACCGAAAGATCGTCGATTCCCGAACCGCCGTACAGGTAAGCCCGGTTGTCGGTCGTCCCGCCCGCGGTGGCGGTGACCATGTCGAAGCCGCTGGCCTGGGCATACGACGAGGCGGTTGCGTAGATACTCCGGGTGTCGTAACCGTAGAAGCGGTTTCCGCCTGCGCTGTCGCCGCTGAGAGTCGCATTGTCGCCAGCCGAGCCGTAGGCGTAGACCCGAGCGAAGTCCTGGGCCAGGGCGCTGACACCCGTGCTCCAGTCCATGGTTGCGCTGTCGGGCGTGACCGCCAAATCGTCGACACCGCTCCCGCCGTACAGGTAGGCCCGGTTGTCGGTCGTCCCGCCCGCGGTGGTCGTGACCGAATCGAATCCGCTTGCCTGAATGAAAGACGACGCCGTGGTGACGATCGTGTGCGTCTCGTAGGCGTACATGCGGTTTCCGCCAACGCTGTCGCCGGTGATCTCCGCTGTATCGCCAGCCGAGCCGTAGGCGTAGACCCGCTCGAACCCGGAGGCTGTGGCAACCTCGCCGCTAGCCCAGGTTTGCGTTGCGTCGGTCGACGTAGCCGTTAGCACATCGGCTCCGGTTGCGTCGTAGAAATAGGCCCGGTTGTCCGTTCCGCCGCCCGGCAGAGCCGTTACCGTTCCGAACCCGGTGGCACGGTTTACCGACACGGCATTGGACACGATGCTATACACCGGGTAGGCGTAGAACCGATTGCCGCCGGAGGCGTCGCCCGTCATCTCGGCTGTATCGTCGGCCCCACCGTAGGCGTAGAGACGATCGAAATCAACGATCGTCAAATTGACTCCGTCGCTGCCCCAATCCAGGGTCGACACATCGGGACCGGAAACCAGGACGTCCGGACTGTCGCTGCCATAAACATCGATCCTGTCCGTCCCGCCTCCCCCGTTGAAGTAGAACGTCTGACAAGCTGCCACAGCCCAAACCGTCACTCCGTTGATTTCCGCTGTGTGGTTCGTTCCGTCCGTTGTCACAACGACGATGTCGTCGCCCGACGTCCCCTCCATTACCAGATCGTATCTCGCCCAAGCGCCGCTCGCATTAGCAACCAAGACATTGCCCGCCTCGTCGATGATTTCCGTGTCTGCGGCGGACACGGTAAGTTCATACGACCCGGTAGCCTCTGTAATCGTGGTCAAGTTGCCGAGAATGAACGAGGTGGCATAGCCCTCACCGCTGTTGGGAGTCAGGGTCGCGTCAGAGAGATCGAGCGGTGTGCCATCCAACATGAGCGAAAGATCGCTCAAGTCCATTCCGGTGACCGGTTCGCTAAGCGTGATTTCAATACTATCGACCGCGGTAGTTCTCGCGTTCGGAACTGGATCGACAACGTCAGGAAGAGTGACGGCCGAGTCGACGGTAATGGTCAGTTCAGGTGTCTGCGGGGATTTCCGTTTACCGAGTTCGGCCTGACAGGCCGTGATCGTGTGAGCCCCATCAGCAAGATCATACGTACCGTTCGTTGTCACCGTGGTTGTCTCGCCCGCGGCGATCGCCGTTCCGATGGCAATACCATCCGCATAGACCTTGACGGTGGCCCCAGCAATAGTACCAGTCACATCAAACTGGAGAACCTCATCAGTGGAACTGTTGTCGAAGTACGTGGAGTTATCACTATCGGAAACCCCCGTGTCGTACGCTGAAACCAGATCGACAGAAGTCGGCGCATCGCCGGCCGGCTCAAGTGCCGTCCCAGCGAGGACAACATCGTCGATATTCCACCCGGAGTATTGCCAGGTGCTATTGCTGCTTAGGCCCCAGCGGATATAGACGGTTTCCTCGTCGTAGGCGACGTCGGAGATGTCGTAGGAAACGAGGGTCCAGAAGTCGTCGGTCAGCAGGCTTGAATTGCTCCAGATTTCCGTCCAAGTGACTCCGTCGTTGGACGCTTGCAGGTAGGCGTGGTCGTAGGCGGAACGTTGGATGTTCAGCCACCGCTCGAAACGCAGTTCCACGTCGCCATATCCCGAACAGTCGATGGCCGAGGTGGTGACCCAGGCCGTCGAGGTGTTGGCTGCGTAGTCGCCCGCCAGGTTGTCGCCGATCACGTTCAGTCCCGTCGAAGCGGAGGTTGGATCGGGATAGCCGTGGGAGCCGCCCCCTCCCTCAGGGACTCCCCAGGCCCAGTCCCCTTCATAGGTCCAGCCCGGCTCCTCGTTCAGAAGGGCCACATAGATCAATTCGTCGTCCACTTCCTGAACCCGCACCGGCATGGAAAGCAGGCCCGAAGCGGCAATTTGCAGCGTTGCCAGCCCGTTCAAGTCATCCGCGTCCTGGCCGGCCGACACCTCGATCGCCTGGTACGTGTCCCAGTTGCTCGATGTGAACACAAGCGTGCTGCCGCTGCTGACGGCCAGATCCGAATCCCCGCTCAGCCAGTTCGCCGTCACCGTCACATCGCTGACCGGTTCAGCCGCCAATTTCACCTGGATACTCGTCGTCGAACCTTCCTCCACGCTGGTCCAACTGGCATCGACCACGAAGTCGGTCAACTCGCTGGTCACCGAGGCATAGACGGTCGTGCTGGAATCATCCCCATCGGTTTGAGGGACGTCGCTGGCGCTGGCGATCACATTGCCGAGTCCGTCCGTGAGCGTGAAGGAGGTGATCGTTCCCTCCACGGTTGCGTCCGTCGTGTCGTTCAAGCCCAGGAAGTAAGTGCTTGCCGTCCCGAAATCCGGGCTTAGGTCGGTCAGGTCGAGCGCAAACGTGCCCGCCGGCGCCAGCGAGGAATCGCTGTAGGCAACGCCGTCAAAACCATAATTGCCGCCATCGCCGGTCAGGCCGGTCGGCGTCCAGGTCATTTCGGGCGTTGTCCCGCTCTCGGCCTTGCCCACACTCAGTTGCATCTGACTTCGTTCGCTATGCTCAACGGTGAACACCGCCACCAGTGTGGGCGTGTAGCTCTCCTCGGCGGTCAGCCAATAGACTTCGCATAAGTCAATGGCCTCTTCCCGGTTGGTGCTTGGGCCACCGGCCTCCGAAACGGCGTTCAAGGCGTCGTACGACAGCCAGGTGAAACCGCCGTCCTTCCAGCCTGTTCCCCACGAATTGGCGATCCGAAAGGCCCCCTTCTCCGCCTCCTCCACCTCGCCGTTGCCGTTGATGTCGACCCAGATGTCGTCGTTGTAACCCACGATCGTCATCATGTGGCCGCCCGTATCGCCGTTGACCCAGTAGGCCGCCTGCTTGCCCACCTCCGAATCGTCGGCCGTTGTGCTCGGGTCGTCCGAAATCGTCCCGTACTGCCAGCAATAGATGTAGGTTGCAAAATTCAGAACGTAGCCGTTGGCCAGCAGGGTCTTGGCGGTCTCCTGGCCCGCACCATCCACGTCCGACACGTAGCCGGTCTCGCCGATCCGGTAGTTGAGGGCGTCAACCCAAACGTCCGAGTCGTCGTAGACCCATTCCTGGTAATTGCTGTTGTAGGGAACGTCGGCCCAGGTCGCCGCGCCGTGGTCCATCAGCACGTTCACCGTACTCGACAGATACGAGCCCCCGTCCATGCCCCCGTTGACCATGTTGTACGTCCACTTGGGAGAAAACTTGGTCGTGTTGTCCGTCGGATCACTCGCGTCCCAGCCCCGAGCCATGGCCGTCATGTACGTCATCGTGTAATAGGTCACCGCGAATGACACGCACGAACCGAGACTCCCCTGGCTGCGGATCCCCGGGAAATACTGCAGTTCGCTGTTGTCCACCGCCGTGGGCAAGTCGCTCGAACCCAGCAGAGCCTCAGTCGCCAAGTCCCCTTCGCTGGAGGCCGCCAGGAGAAGCGAACTTGCGCTGGATGGTTCTTCCGCGAGCCGCTCGAGCCCCAACTCGTTCAGCTCCACGTCGATTGTCTCAACCAGGTTCTCCTCTTTCCAAGTCGCTTCCGCCTCCGTGTCCACAAGGAGACCCGTCGCATACTCCGTCTCGTTTGGCTCCTCCAAACTTCCGGAGGTTGCGCTTAAAAGCGTTCGCGCCTCCAAACATTCAAGATGCGGACGACGCGTTGATAATTCAGTCCGGTGTGACTCCGGTCGCCGAGTAGGCAATGTACGCAAAGAAATGGAAACCGCCATCAGCCGAGAGAACGTAACTCTCATGATGTCTCGTCTTTCGCGGAAGGTAATGAACTGCCCAATCATCCATCACGAAATTACCAGTACATCGCACTGCGCATATCGTCTCCGTACGAGAGCATTCACCGTCACGATATGGACCCGCCATCGTGCGACGATGATCTACCACTTTCACGTTCCGGATCGATCAATCACGCAAGCGGAGAATACCGCTTTTGAGGAAGAGAAAACGTTGTCACCCCGTGACTAACCGTTGACTGGCACCGACTGAACCGGCGACATGCGGCTTCTAGAATAGCCTATCCACATAGTCCGAAACAACATCTGTCTGCTGGAAATCTGCAACACTCCGACAAGTTTTTCCTTATCCAACACCAAGAAACGCAGGGGACAGCCAGCCACACTCTCCCCGTATGGGGTATACTGCATTAGGATGGCTCACAAAAGGACAACTGCCGCCAC
>CAXXQT010000001.1:0-1367129 GCA_963674575.2 Thermoguttaceae bacterium | reverse complement strand
CATGGATTGCACGTCCCACTCGTTGGCGTCGTTCGTCACAAGGTTGTAAATGAATACGTCCTCGTCCTTCAAAATGCTATCTCCCGCCACCCCCAGGGCGATCTGGTAGTCATCCCAGCTCAAGCCAGTGACGGTAGCGGTTCCTATGCCCTCATAGTAGATCGTGAGTCCGGCCACCAAATCCTGTAGGTCACCATCGTCCCCGGTCGAATTTGTCCATTGTTTCCACGCTGAATCACTGCCATCACCAGCCACCCAGTTCGTGATAGCAGGCCCACCGAACAAAACATCGAGCTCGTTGTTGCCACCGTCCAAGTAGGGCTCGTTGGCATCGATGTTCTGCATCGACCACCAGATTGCCCTCTGGACAGCCGTGAGAGCGTTTGTGTCGTTGTTGACCGCCGTGTGCATCGTCTCACTGGTCATGTAGACGTAGTAGGCCCACGCCCCGTATTCAACCAACTGACGACCGGTCTGTGCGCTTTCCCCGTACACCGGCTCCCCGTCAACGTCTCCCGAGACATCGCCGATTTTGTACGAGCCCGATCCAATAGACTCACCGATCTCCACACAGAATGTCTCCAGCACGTTTGTTGAATCGCCTACTTCGGTCATGAGAAACGGGCCGCCACCATCAGCGCCAGCTGGAGCTGTATTTACGTACACAACATCGTCGACAACGAATCGACCGTCTTTGCCAAAGTCGATGCCGGCCTGGGCGGCACTCGTAAACGCAACCATAAGGGCTGCAACAACTAACAAAGCAGTTTTCTTTCGCATGAGTCTTTCCTTCCTTAGGGCTCTAGGCGGGAAGATCGGTGAGAGTTGCTCACCCACCCCTTCTTCTACTGCCCTATAGACCGCAGAGGCGGGGTTCCTGACAAGAAAAAACTGGAATTTCCCAAAATGCCTTCCTTGTGGGGGGGGCGCGATGGCTGTGGAGTCCTGGCTGCCAGAACCGAGGCACCGATTGCACATCATCCGGACAGTGCCTTCGTGGGGGGCGTCCGCCACGAATCGGTTATTGCACCGGACCGGTGTTGCGGTCACGAATCTCCTCGTGGCGCCGTCATGGCCTTGGTTGCAACGTGAATCGTTCTTGAAAGTTAAGGTTGTCAACACCGCCGAAAGCGGCACTCGCCTAAGAGCCACCGGAAAGCAAGCTCAGGAACACACCCACCCCTCCCCGGAGGTACCACCATTCAATATCGTTTCACAAGAGCCGACCGTTCCCTCGGAAAACCACCGCAAACGTGAGCTAGGTTTTATTTAGTGCGTTAGGCAGTCTCTTCTCGAAATCTCTTCGCTGGCAGGTTCTCTATGTCTCCCTGGGCTGACATCCGCAACGTATTGGTTCACCTTTCCAAGTTACGCGAGTCCAAGGGCAACAAGCCACCTAAGAACCGCCCGCACCTTCATCCGCGTCGTCCGCATCTTGAATGCTTGGAGGCGCGAACGCTTTTAAGCGCAACCTCCGGAAGTTTGGAGGAGCCAAACGAGACAGAGTATGCGACGGGCCTTCTTGTGGAGACGGAGGCGGAAGCGACTTGGAAAGAGGAGAACCTGGTTGAGACAACCGACGTGGAGCTGAACGAGTTGGGGCTCGAGCGGCTCGCGGAAGAACCATCCAGCGCAAGTTCGCTTCTCCTGGCGGCCTCCAGCGAAGGGGACTTGGCGACTGAGGCTCTGCTGGGTTCGAGCGACTTGCCCACGGCGGTGGACAACAGCGAACTGCAGTATTTCCCGGGGATCCGCAGCCAGGGGAGTCTCGGTTCGTGCGTGTCATTCGCGGTGAGCTATTACACGATGACGTACATGACGGCCATGGCTCGGGGCTGGGACGCGAGTGATCCGACGGACAACACGACCAAGTTTTCTCCCAAGTGGACGTACAACATGGTCAACGGGGGCATGGACGGGGGCTCGTATCTGTCGAGCACGGTGAACGTGCTGATGGACCACGGCGCGGCGACCTGGGCCGACGTTCCCTACAACAGCAATTACCGGGAATGGGTCTACGACGACTCGGACGTTTGGGTTGACGCCCTCAACTACCGGATCGGCGAGACCGGCTACGTGTCGGACGTGGATGGTGCGGGCCAGGAGACCGCCAAGACCCTGCTGGCCAACGGCTACGTTCTGAATTTTGCAACCTACATCTATTGCTGGCAGTACGGGACGATTTCGGACGACCCGAGCACAACGGCCGACGATTCGGAGGTGGGCAAGCAGGCGGCCTACTGGGTCAACGGCGATACGGGCGGCCACATGATGACGATCGTGGGTTACAACGACGACATCTGGGTCGACATCAACGGCAACGGCGAGGTGGAGGAGGCGGAGAAGGGGGCCTTTCGGATCGCCAATTCGTGGGGAACAGGCTGGAAGGACGGCGGTTTCACCTGGCTGTCGTACGACGCCTTGAACGCCGTTTCGGAGGCCGGTGGCCCAAGCACCAACCGGGAAGAGGCCATTGACTTATGCGAAGTCTATTGGCTGACCGCCGAGGAGAGCTACACGCCCACACTGGTGGCGGTGTTCACCGTTGAGCATAGCGAACGAAGTCAGATGCAACTGAGTGTGGGCAAGGCCGAGAGCGGGACAACGCCCGAAATGACCTGGACGCCGACCGGCCTGACCGGCGATGGCGGCAATTATGGTTTTGACGGCGTTGCCTACAGCGATTCCTCGCTGGCGCCGGCGGGCACGTTTGCGCTCGACCTGACCGACCTAAGCCCGGATTTCGGGACGGCAAGCACTTACTTCCTGGGCTTGAACGACACGACGGACGCAACCGTGGAGGGAACGATCACCTCCTTCACGATCACGGACGGACTCGGCAATGTGATCGCCAGCGCCAGCGACGTCCCTCAAACCGATGGGGATGATTCCAGCACGACCGTCTATGCCTCGGTGACCAGCGAGTTGACCGACTTCGTGGTCGATGCCAGTTGGACCAGCGTGGAGGAAGGTTCGACGACGAGTATCCAGGTGAAATTGGCGGCTGAACCGGTCAGCGATGTGACGGTGACGGCGAACTGGCTGAGCGGGGATTCGGATCTGGCCGTCAGCAGCGGCAGCACGCTTGTGTTCACATCGAGCAACTGGGACACGTACCAGGCGATCGAGGTGTCGGCCGGCCAGGACGCGGATGACTTGAACGGGCTGGCAACGCTGCAAATTGCCGCTTCGGGCCTGCTTTCCATGCCGGTGCGGGTTCAGGAAGTGGACGACGAATTGATCTATGTGGCCCTTCTGAACGAGGAGCCGGGCTGGACCTATGAAGGGGACTGGGCCTGGGGAGTCCCTGAGGGAGGGGGCGGCTCCCACGGCTATCCCGATCCAACCTCCGCTTCGACGGGACTGAACGTGATCGGCGACAACCTGGCGGGCGACTACGCAGCCAATACCTCGACGGTGTGGGTCACCACCTCGGCCATCGACTGTTCGGGATATGGCGACGTGGAACTGCGTTTCGAGCGGTGGCTGAACATCCAACGCTCCGCCTACGACCACGCCTACCTGCAAGCGTCCAACGACGGAGTCACTTGGACGGAAATCTGGAGCAATTCAAGCCTGCTGACCGACGACTTCTGGACCCTCGTTTCCTACGACATCTCCGACGTCGCCTACGACGAGGAAACCGTCTATATCCGCTGGGGCCTAAGCAGCAATAGCACCTGGCAATACTCCGGGTGGAATATCGACGATGTTGTCCTCGCTGGGACGGCACTGACTGGGGGATCGGAGAATCAGGCCCCGGTGGCAGACAACGCCGTTTTTTCAGTCTCCGAATCGGCGGCCAACACGACCGTCGTCGGAACCGTCACGGCGAGCGATGCGGATACCCCCGCCCAGACGCTGACGTACGCGATCACGGCAGGCAACGGCGACGGCGTATTCGCCATCAACAGTTCGACGGGCCAGATCACCGTGGCCGACAATTCCTCGCTGGACTACGAGACGATCAGCCAGTACAGCCTCACCGTCCAGGTCACCGACGACGGGTCGCCCAACCTCTCCGACACGGCCACTGTCACAATTAATGTCACCGGCACGAACGAAGCCCCGGTGCTTGGCAATGCCACGTTCTCGCTGGACGAGGACGCGGCCAACGGCGTCAACGTAGGAACCGTGTCCGGCACGGACCAGGATTCGCCCGCCCAAACGCTGACCTACGCGATCACGGCAGGCAACGGCGATGGCGTGTTTGCCATCAACAGTTCGACGGGCCTGATCACCGTGGCCGACAATTCCTCGCTGGACTACGAGACGACCAGCCAGTACAGCCTCACCGTCCAGGTCACCGACGACGGCTCGCCCAACCTCTCCGACACGGCCACTGTCACAATTAATGTCACCGGCACGAACGAAGCCCCGGTGCTTGGCAATGCCACGTTCTCGCTGGACGAGGACGCGGCCAACGGCGTCAACGTAGGAACCGTGTCCGGCACGGACCAGGATTCGCCTGCCCAGACGCTGACGTACGCGATCACGGCCGGTAACGGCGACGGCGTATTTGCCATCAACAGCTCCACGGGCCTGATCACCGTGGCCGACAATTCCTCGCTCGACTACGAGACGACCAGCCAGTACAGCCTCACCGTCCAGGTCACCGACGACGGCTCGCCCAACCTGTCCGACACGGCCACCGTCACGGTCAACGTCACCGGCGTCAACGAATCCCCGGTGCTTGGCAATGCCACGTTCTCGCTGGACGAGGACGCGGCCAACAGCGCCAACGTAGGAACCGTGTCCGGCACGGACCAGGATACCCCCGCCCAGACGCTGACCTACGCGATCACGGCCGGTAACGGCGACGGCGTATTTGCCATCAACAGCTCCACGGGCCTGATCACCGTGGCCGACAATTCCTCGCTGGACTACGAGACGACCAGCCAGTACAGCCTCACCGTCCAGGTCACCGACGACGGGTCGCCCAACCTCTCCGACACGGCCACCGTCACAATCAACGTGACGGATGTCAACGAAGCCCCGGTGTTGGGGAACGTCACATTCTCGCTCGGCGAAGATGCGGCAAACGGGGCGAATGTGGGAACCGTGTCCGGCACGGACCAGGATTCGCCCGCCCAGACGCTGACCTACGCAATCACGGCCGGTAACGGCGACGGAGTATTCGCCATCAACACTTCCACGGGCCTGATCACCGTGGCCGACAATTCCTCGCTCGACTACGAAACGACCAGCCAGTACAGTCTCACCGTCCAGGTCACCGACGACGGGTCCCCCAATCTGTCCGACACGGCCACCGTCACGATCAATGTGACGGGCGTGAACGATCCACCGGTCCTCGGCGACTACACTTTCAGCGTATCTGAGGATGCCGCCAACGATGCTGTCGTGGGCGTGGTCGAGGGCTCTGACGAAGACGATCCACCGGCAACTCTCGTGTACACGATTATTGCGGGCGACGATGAAGGCGTCTTCAAGATCAATCCGTTCTCCGGCGAAATCACGGTCGATGACAACTCGACCTTGGACTACGAAACGACCAATCAGTATACGCTTACCGTTCAGGCCGAAGACAATGGCTATCCGAGCCAATCCACGACAGCCACGGTCACAATCAATGTCAACGACGTCAACGAGGCCCCGGTGCTGGGGAACGCCACGTTTTCGATCGGTGAAGATGCGGCAAATGATTCCTTGATGGGAACCGTCTCCGGCACGGACGAAGACTCGCCCGCCCAGACGCTGACCTACGCAATCACGGCCGGCAACGGCGATGGCGTGTTCGCCATCGACAGCTCGACGGGCCAGATCACCGTGGCCGACAATTCGTCGCTGGACTACGAGACGACCAGCCAATACAGCCTGACCGTCCAGGTCAGTGACGACGGGTCGCCCAACCTATCCGACACGGCCACGGTCACAATCAACGTGACGGATGTCAACGAAGCCCCGCTTGTCGCGCCGCTGGAACAACAGTATGTCGTGAAAGGTGAAGAGGCTACCATCGTAGTTTCCGCAGCTGATCCTGACCTTGGGCAAACCCTCACTTTCTCTTTCGAATCAGATCCACCCTCGGGACTTGCGATTGATCCATCATCCGGAGTGGTCAGTTGGACACCGGGGAGCCTGACCGAGCCGAGAACCTACGATGTGACCGTTCGCGTCACTGACAGCGGAACGCCCGCATTGACCTCTACGACTTCCTTCGCAATTCACGTCGTCGAGCCTCTGGGAACGACGGACTACCTTGCCTTGCCAGGCGAGCCACTCAACTCGGGCTCGTTGTGGTATGCGCTGTCGACGATGCGGGCGGGCCTCCTGACGGCCGAGGCAGACTTTGGCTCTGACACAACGGGAAGAATCACCCTTTATGACGCGACATGGAACGTGCTTGCCGAGTCGTCTGATCCGACCGGCATCCAACGGCTGGATCAGACGGTGGGTGGCGGCCAGGTAATCTACGTGGAACTTTCCGGAGCGGCAGTCGCCGTCGACCTGGAATTGGCGAATCTCCTGCAGCGGAACGGCCAAGCCGTCGCTGTCTATGGAACGGCTGCAAATGACCGGTTCGAATTTACATGGGGCGAGCAGCACAAGGTGGTCGCCAACGGCATCGCATATTCTTTTGCGTCGACCGATGTTTCCCTGATCACCTTCGACGGCGCGGCGGAAGACACCGCAGTCCTGATTGGTTCGTCGTCGGATGACACGATTCACATGCTTCCCGATTCAACGACCCTGGCCGGTTCGGGTTACCAGGTTGACGCGAACAATTTCGGGTACGTTGAAGCGTCCGGCGGCGGCGGAAGCGATCGGGCGTATCTCTACGATTCAGCCGGCGATGATAGTTTCCACGGCAAGTCCAACGTAAGCTGGATGACCGGTGAAGGCTATCAGAATCGCATCTATGATTGTGACGTGGTCATTGCTTATGCCACATCGGGCACCAATGACCGAGCCTACTTCTATGATTCTGCTGGCGATGATCGCTTCTACGGAAAATCGTACGCCAGTTGGATGACGGGGAACGGTTATCATAACCTTGCCCAGGGCTTTGACATTGTGATCGCGTATTCGACGGCGGGAGGAGCCGATCAAGCGGACTTCTATGATACCGCTGGTGATGATTCGTTCTACGGCAAATCGTACGCCAGTTGGATGTCCGGCCCCGGATACTATAACCTCGTATACTACTTTGACATCGTCAACGCCCATGCCACATCAGGCGGCGTTGACCATGCGGACCTATACGATTCGGCCGGTGACGATCGCTTCTACGGGAAGTCCAGCAACAGTTGGATGGTTGGCGACGGATTCTATAATTCGGTTTCGGGTTTCGACGTCGTAGCCGCCCACGCCACGGACGGCACAAACGATCGAGCCTACCTTTACGACACGGCAGGCAACGACACTTTCCACGGCAAGTCCAACGTGAGCTGGATGGTTGGCGACGACTATCAGAACCTCGCTTATGGATTCGATGTTGTCATTGCCTATGCCACGGAAGGCACAAACGACCGAGCCTACTTCTATGACTCCGCGGGCAACGATCGTTTCTACGGCAAATCCTATGCCAGTTGGATGATGGGGAACGGTTACCATAATCTGGCATACGCCTTCGATGTTTGCATCGCGTACGCGACGTCGGGAGGAGACGACCAAGCGTATTTCTATGATTCCGCTGGCGACGACCGCTTCTACGGCAAATCTTACGCCAGTTGGATGACCGGCAGTGGCTACTACAATCTGGCATACGGATTCGAGTCCGCAGAGGCCCATGCGACTCTCGGCGGAAACGATCGTGGCTATCTCTACGATTCGGCACTGAACGACTATCTGGAAGGAACGGGCTCCCTAGCCAAACTCAACTACGACACCACAACAGTCACGGCGTCCGACTTCAGTTGGGTCCAAGCCATCTCCAGTTCCGGCGGTAGCGACACGAAGTGTGTCGAAACCATCGACTACGTACTGGAACTGCTCGGAATCTGGGCGGATCCGCAATAGGCCCCAAAGGGCGTTGAGGCTCGTTTTCTGGTCCTCCAGCAGTCAAGCTAGCAACAAGACCTCGCTGCCAAGACTCTTGGGGGGGCTACCAGAGGGCTAGCCACTTTCGGGTGAGATCCCCGTCGCGTACGACAACACAGCGTGTGGCTTGCGCTGCCGGAGGGGTGGTGGGGAAACTGGCGTCAAGAGCCGAGTGCCGATCCTTCCATTCTTGTCGCCTCGTTCAGGGGCATCCGATCTTCCAGCGAGACTACGGAAGAGCCGATTCCGAGTCCTGTGACGCAAAGCCGCCATCGTAAGGCCCAAGCCCTCTCTTGGATTGTCCCCTTCCGGAGAATCTTGCCAAATCTATTGCTTCTTGCGAATGGCTGCTTATACTAGAAAATCGTCGAAGACCCTCTGCCTGGGGGGGCGAAACATGAAGACGGGCATGAAAACAGGGCAATAAGGGCTATTTATTTAGGTTTGGCACCTTTGGTGCGCAACAGAGAGGGAGATGGCTTCATGAAATCGGTGTATCGAATCCTGTTCTCTCGCCAGAGACATGCCCGTTCGGGTTTCACTCTGGTCGAGTTACTCGTGGTTATCGCGATCATTGGGATCCTGATCGCCCTCCTGCTTCCCGCGGTCCAGGCTGCCCGCGAAGCGGCTCGTCGCATGCATTGCAGCAACAATCTCAAGCAGATTGGAATTGCGTTACACAACTATCATGACACCATGAAGAGCTTCCCCCCCGGATTTATCGCCGGTATGACCACAGCGACACGAACCCAACCTCAGTGGGGGTGGTCGGCGTTGATTCTTCCGTATCTGGAACAGGGGCCGGTCCATGAAGCGGCGCAAGTCAAGCGTCTCACGCTCCTGGCGGCACTCGACGCCGCCACAACGAATTCGACGATCAGCGACGCACTCCTCACGACCCTGTCCGCTTACCGCTGCCCCTCCGACATCGCCGCCGACTATGTCACTGGCACGAACGTCGCGAGCGAACGCGTCTGGGACAGTGCTGGTGTCTCCGCCAATACGGGCTTCCACCCCCCTGTCTCCAACTACGTTGGAAACTATGGCCTTCTTGACTGCGTTGGAACTGTCGAGAACAACGGTGTCCTCTTCGGTAGCAGCTCTGTGATTGGACTACGTGATATCAACGATGGAACCAGTTCCGTCTTTGCTGTCGGGGAACGAACTGAAGAGTGCTATCCAGGCCCGGGCACTTGGCTTGGTGTTCCTGAGATGAAGAATTTCCCGAGCGGTGTCTACTTCGCGGTCGGGAATGTTCTCTACCCAATCAACGACCCCGCATTGGACCATTGTGCGGTAGGCTTCAGCAGCACGCACCCTGGTGGGGCTCAGTTTCTTTTCTGCGATGGCTCCGTCCATTTCCTCGCGGAAACCATCAGTTCAAACCCGTCTACGATGGACTTGAACTACGATCGCTCAGCGATCGGATTGTTCCAGCAGCTCAGTATTCGTAACGACGGAGAGCCGCTTCGCGGTGAGTTCTAGGCCATCGCCTGGATCTGATCCGGAAACCGAAGCCATCCCCTCCACATAAGGGGATGGCTAGGAAGCGAGCCTGCGCCAATTCGTTCGAGCCGCTTTCCCGGTTCCGCGTGAAGTCCTACGGGCTGCGCTCTTGTCGCACCAGTGTAATTGCCGTGCCTTGTGCGTTTTCTGCGACCCCTAAGATTTCCCTAATCAGGAAAATTTGACATCGCCGTTCTTCTCTGCATATTCTGTAATTTGGCCAATTCACGCAACTGAGTTTGGTGGGAAGTCCCCTCACGGGTCCCGATGGTTGGTTTGCACATTCCCATAACGTGCGAGCCAGGGAACATTCGTACCGACATTTCCAAGTGGAGTCCTACAATGCGAAAGCTTTTCGAGTCGATCACCAAGCGTTGGATCGGGACCAAGAGGACCATATCTAGCACTCGCAGAACATCCGCCCTTCGAAACCACCTAAATGGCTTTGAACCCCTCGAGCAACGGCAACTCCTGTCGGTTTCTGAAGGCCTGGCGGCCATGAATATCGATGACGTCCAGGATCGGTTCTTCCCGACAGGATACGAGGGATACGGCGTCAAGGTGGGCGTGATCGCCGACGGCTACACGGCGAGCACCGACTTGCCAACAGGCTCGGTAGAAGCCGGCCTTGGCACGGGCAGCGGGACCACCGGAACCGCCATGTTGGAAGTGATCAACGACATCGCATCCTATGCGGACCTGTATTTTGCCCCCGCAGACACCGCCACCGAATTCGAGGCCGCCGTTGCCTATCTGACGGGAGAGGGCGTCGACGTTATTGTCGCCGATTCGGGGATTTACAACCAACCGTGGTTCGAAGACGGCGACGCGGCGGACGCCGTAGCGGCTGCAATCTCCAGCGGTACGATCTTCGTTGGCGCTGCCGGCGATGACGGCGAACTGCACTACCAAGACAGTTTTTCGCAATACTCCACGACCGACTACCACGACTTCGGTGGAAGCCAGTATCTCGCCTTCGACGTATCCGCCGGAACGGTTGATGTCTCCCTGGAATGGAACAACCCCTGGAATTCGGCCACATCCGACTACGATCTCTATCTGTATGGTTGGAACGGCACTTGGAACTACGTCAGCTCCAGTGCTGACTCCACCGGCCTGACCTATGAATCGGTCAGCTTCAACAATTCAGGCTCCACCTATTCCCAGATGGCAGTTGCCGTTCGCAACCCCTACTCGGATGCCTCGGTAACTCTGGAACTCATGATCGACGGTCCCGTGTCGGCCGCAACAAGCGGCAACGGC
The DNA here is from genome assembly GCA_963674575.2 of Thermoguttaceae bacterium. Classification (GTDB taxonomy): domain Bacteria; phylum Planctomycetota; class Planctomycetia; order Pirellulales; family Thermoguttaceae; genus JAAYAY01. Next base: position 1,356,359 of record CAXXQT010000001.1, on the reverse strand, counting down.
GGCGCCTCAATCGCCTACTCGGAAGAAGACGCCATTTTCGGCCCCGCGGCTCTCGATGCCTCGGTTACGGTTGGCGCGGTTGACTACACTTCACAGACCGATTGGGAAACCATCACGGATTGGACCACCGTCGATGTGACCGCGGACAGTTCACGGGGCGGTTCCACGGTCAGTGGCACCACGCGAAACAGCCTTGATGTGGTCGCCATGGACCACGTGAGCACCTCCATTCTCGGCACCACGAACTTCGCCGGCACGGCAGCATCGGCCGCACACGTGGGCGGTATGGCGGTGCTCGCCGTTCAAGCATCCGAGGGGGACATCACGGCCACAGAACTTCAGGGCATTCTCCAGGCAACCGCGAACGACATTGAAACGTCGGGGTACGACTATCTGTCCGGAGCCGGGCTCATCGACGCGTTGGAAGCGGCCTACTTCATGTACGAGCCGGACGCTCCCACGCTGGATTCCGCCAGTGACACCGGCTTCAGCCCATCCGATCTTCTTACGAACGACATTACGCCGACCTTCACCGGCGTCGTTCCTCCCAGTTCCTATGTAGAGTTGCAGGTGGATTTCCAAGGCACATGGTACACCGTGGCCGCCACCACGGCGGACGCCACCACTGGCGCGTATTCCCTTACCTTCGACGCCGATGCCGCCATCTTCGGCCTTCTTGGAGCGAATTGGAGTTCCGCATTCGACGGCGCCTACGATTTCCAGGTTGGCGTCGCCTCAAGTTCGACAGGCGAAATCTACCACTGGTCGGACACGACCACGGTGACAATCGACACGGCTGCCCCGACGGCAGCCATCACGGCCATCAGCCCCGATCCACGCGATACAGTTGTGACCGACGTTGAGGTCACTTTCAACGAACTCGTCTATGGCCTGACGGTCTCAGACCTGAGCCTGACTCTTGACACCGCCCCGGTGACCATCTCAGGTGTCACCGCCACGCCAGATGCAGCGACGCTGACCACCAGCTATGATCTGACCGATTTCTCCGATCTGACGGCAGATCACGGAACCTATGTCCTGGATCTCTCGACCGGAGCCATCACCGACGAGGCGGGCAACGCCTTGGCCGTTGGTGCAAGCGACACGTGGGACAAATACGACGTGATCATCGAAGGCACGTCCGGCGACGATGTCGTGATCGTGACGACGGATGGAACGGACCACACGGTGGACGTGAACGGAACGGTGACCGTTTATCCCGCGGCGACGTATGAGACGCTCTACTTCGATGGCGCAGGCGGGACAGACAAGATCTATGCCTACGGCAGCGACGATCCGGATACCCTGGTTTCCGGCCCCAACGTGTCGACCCTGGATTGGGGCAGCGACGGCGTCAATTTGACGATCGTTGATTTCGATCGTCTCTACGCCTACGGTGGGGCCGACGATACAGCCGAGATGACGGGCGACGCCTCCGGCGGCAATCGGTTCTACGCCTACCCGGTGTATAGCATCGTGTCCAATGCCGTGTCGGTGAACCGGGCCACCGGGTTCGGAACGGTAACGGCCCTGCCAGGCGGCGGAACGGACAACCGGGCTTATCTCTACGACGGAACCGGAGCCGACGTGCTGACGGCCACGTCGACCGACGCGACGCAAACCTGGGCCAGCGGGGAGGTCGCCACAGCCTCCGGGTTCGACCGGATCTACGCGGAGGGCTCGGCCGGCGACACGGCGGAAATCACCGGCGACAGCGCCGGCGGAAACCGCATGTACGCCTACGAAACACACACGACCTACACCACGGCATCGTCCTCCATCAAGGCAACCGGTTTCGACCTGGTCACAGCCACGGCGGGCGGGACGACCGACAACAAGGCTTATCTCTACGGCGGCAGCGGAGTCGACGACTTGACGGTCACGCCGGACACCGCAACCATGGATTGGAGCACGGGCGTCAGCGCCGTCGCCCAGGGCTTTGCCCGGGTCTACGCGAACGGCTCGACGGGCGACAGTGCGACCCTGACGGGCGATAGTGCCGGCGGAAACCGCTTCTACGGCTACGACACCCGTGCAATCTACACCACGTCGTCGTCATTCGCCCAGGCAAGCGGGTTCGATCTGGTTACCGCCACGGCAGACGGAACGACCGACAATAAGGCTTATCTCTACGGCGGCAGCGGGGCCGATGACTTGACGGTCACACCGACTGATGCAACCATCGACTGGAGCACGGGCGTCAGCGCCGTGGCCCAGGACTTCGCTCGGGTCTACGCCTACGGCTCGGTTGGCGATACGGCGGAGATTACCGGCGACAGCGCAGGCGGGAACCGCTTCTACGGTTACGAAACCCGGAGCATCTTCACCACTGCCTCGTCGTCTGCCCAGGCCAGCGGCTTCGACCTGGTCACCGCCACGGCAGGCGGGACAATCGACAACCGGGCCTACCTGTACGGCGGGACCGGGGCCGACGATCTCTCGGTCACGCCGACCGATGCAACTATGGACTGGAGCACGGGTGTCAGCGCCCTGGCCCAGGACTTCGCCAAGGTCTACGCCTACGGCTCGGCTGGCGACAATGCGACCCTCAGCGGCGATAGCGCAGGCGGAAACCGCTTCTACGGCTACGACACGCGAAGCATCTACACGACCGCCTCCTCCTCTGCCCAGGTTAGCGGCTTCGACATGGTCACCGCCACTGCGGGTGGAGCAACCGATAGCCGGGCTTACCTGTACGGCGGTTCGGGAATCGACGATCTTTCGGTCACCCCGACCAGTTCGACCATGGACTGGAGTACGGGCGTCAGCGCCGTGGTCGATGACTTCGGACGAATCTACGCCGAGGGGACGACCGAGGACAATGCAACGATCACCGGCGATGGCGCCGGCGACGCCCGCTTCTACGGTTATGATACCCGGAGCATCTACCTCACGTCGTCGTTCTTCGTTCAGGCCAGCGACTTCGGCGCCGTGACGGCCAATCCCAACGGCGGAACCGGCAACAAGGCTTACTTGTACGACGATGCCGCCGCAGACAGCGTCACCCTGCTGCCCACCGTGGCGACGCGGAACTGGGCCAGTGGGGCAGTGGCTACGGCAGAGAGCTTCGAGAAGGTTTATGCCTATGGCTCGGCGGGCGACACGGCGAACCTGACGGGCGATGGGGCCGGCGGCAATCGCCTGTATGCCTACGATACCTCCAGTATCCTCACCCGATCCTCCTCGACGGCCCAGGTGTCCGGCTTCGACGACGTGCAAGTCAGCGCGGGCGGTGGAACCGACAATCGCCTGTACCTGTATGATGGAACGGGGGCGGATGTTGTCGACATCACGACGGACACCGCTACCCGGGACTGGAGCACCGGCGAGTCCGTGAGCACCGATGGCTTCGAGCGGGTGTACGCTTACGGAGACGCGGGCGACACGGTGAGCATGATGGGCGACGCGGCCGGGAGCAACTGGCTCTACGGCTACGCCGACCATACCATCCTCTCGTGCTCGTCGCTCTTCAGCCAGGTGAACGGCTTCGACAGCATCTCCGTGACGGCGGGCGGCGGCATCGACAACCGCATTTACATGTACGACACCGACGGAGCCGACACCTTCACGTTCAATCAGACCAGCCTCACGGCCGAATTGGCGCCCACGGTCGGCACACCGATCCAGATCGACGCCGACGGATTCGACCTGATGCGCGTTTACGGGACGAGCGGCACGGGCGACGTCGCCTATCTGAACGGCACCACCGGCGACGACACGTTCCTCGGCTATGACGACCTCGGTTACTTGACTGACACGAGCGGTTCGGACTACTACAACTACGTCCGGTCCGTCGACGAGGTCCATGTTGATTCCGGCGACTCCGAAGACGGGAACGACGACCTCAACGTCATCGGTACCCTCGCCTACAACCTCCTCACTTACGGCACCTGGTAACGGGTGACGTCGGAGAGAACGATTCGTGCCACGGGGCGTCTAATGCAGACGCCCCGTGGCTTTTTCCGTCGACGGGAATTGTACGGGACGTTGATGGGCGGCAATCCTCTCCCCAAGTTCTACAAGACAGGCAGGCGGACAATGCCAAGCAGGTCCGATGAATGGGCGTTCCCCGATGAGGAACTTGCGTTGAATGCAGGCTCCCTCCACGTATGGCGTGTGAGAATCGATCGACATAACACGGACCGTGGTCTGGATTCGATCCTGACCGAATCGGAGCGAGCCGCTGCCGAACGATATCATTTCCCACAGGACAGGCTCCGCTTCTGCCAGCGCAGAGCAGCTCTTCGTTGCATTCTCGGCCGCTATACGGGAATCAAGCCCGCGGACCTGGAATTTCGACATGGCGACTATGGAAAACCCTTTCTGGTCCGATCGGGGAATCTCGACGCCTTGAATTTCAGCGTTTCCAGTTCCTCGGATCTGGCGGTGATCTGTGTGGCCCAATCCCTGAAACCGGGCATAGACCTAGAGGCGGCAGGTGGGAAGGAGATCTCGCGTCGGGAAGCAAATTCGGTGCTCCGTCCCGCAGAACAGGATGTCATGGCAGACCACGCGGAGGACTTTCACGAGACGTTCCTCCGTTTCTGGACGTGCAAAGAGGCGGTTCTCAAGGCAATCGGTATGGGGCTCTCTCTCGGCCCGGACCAGATCGAGGTTGTGGGGGTTCGCGATGCCACTCCCCAAGTTTCCTGGATTCCCGAAGAACACGGCCCCGCCAGTCAGTGGTATCTTCGTTTTTTGGCGCCGACCCCTGGTTATGTCTGTGCTACGGCAGTAAAAGAGAGGCAGTTGACGATCCAGACGTGGACGTGGAAAGGGATGCCAGGCTAGCCGTCCAGGAGATGGAACACCGAGTTGCCCCTTGATCGAGGCGGGTTTTCATGCGAATCTCTCCGAGCCATCTGCTTCTCCTGGTCCTGTTTTTCCCGCATGTCACGTGGGCCGAATTGAAACCGGAAGAGATCGCAATCATCGCGGTTCGCAGTAGCCCGGAATCGGTGAGCATCGCCGAGTATTATGCGAAGGCCCGCGCTATTCCCTTGGCCCACATCTGCCTGATCGATGTGCCCCCAGGCAAGAATCTCGATCGTGCGGTCTGGGAAGATTCTGTGCGTCCGGCGATCCGCACCTGGATCCTCGACCAGCGCCTCGAGTCGCAACTACGCTGCCTGGTCACCGTCTGGGACGTTCCACTAAAAATCTCCAGGGAAACCGCCGGTATCGATGCCCGGCAAGCCTTTCTGAAAGCGGAAAAGCGTCTGCGTCGGGAGGCAATCCTGGCAGGACTCGCACGGATTGACAACATACGACCGGATGGAGCCCCCCCTGCAGCCCCCGAACTCCCCAACGATCTTAGCACCGGAAAGGTGATGGAACTGCTCGGAGCGGCCGTCCAGGCTGCCCAAAAACGCCTGGCCCTGGCCTCCCCTGATGCCGTCAAAACCGCCAATCGTGAACTGATGCAACCGGTTGCCGAACTTGGCGGGATGGTTGCCGGACTCCAGATTCTTGCCGGCCAGTCGGCGGCGTCGCAGCGAGCCCCGGAACAAGTGCGAAAACTGGAATTCGCCAAAGGCCGGGCTCTCGGCCTGCTCGACGCCAAGCAAGCGATGGAACAAATGCCCGAATCGATCGAACGGGACGAACAAATTCTCTCGATCGTGTCCTCCGCGGCAGGCCATGCGGGCGTCGTTGGATGGATCGATGCCCAGTTGAAGCTACTCGACAAGAACGAAACCTACTCCAGTTTCGACAGCGAACTTTCACTTCTGTTCTGGCTCGAGTATCCCTTGAATCGCTGGCTGCCGAACTTGCTGCACCACCGTTACGACGGCTCCGACGCGCGAAGGCGGAAACCAACGCTCATGGTTTCCCGCCTGGAAGCGCCGACCCTTGGCGACACTCGGCGGCTTATTGATGACGCGATCGCGACGGAGGCTGAAGGTCTCGGCGGCAAGGTGTATCTTGACGCCCGTGGCATTTCATCGCCGAAAGGCCCCATGCGAAAGGGTTCCTACGGCGATTACGACCTGGCGATACGCGATCTGGCCGCTTTGCTTCAAGATCACACCAAGCTCGACGTGAAATTGGACGACCGGAAGGAACTGTTCCAAGAAGACGAGTGTCCGGATGCCGGACTGTATTGCGGCTGGTATTCGTTGGCCAATTACGTGGACGCCTTCGAATTCGTTCGCGGCGCCGTCGGTTACCATATTGCCAGCGGCGAGGCCACGACGCTTCGCAATCCGAACAGCAACGTTTGGTGCAAACGGATGCTTGAAGACGGTATCTGCGCCACCTTGGGGCCTGTCCATGAACCCTACCTGACCGCCTTCCCTCGCCCCGACGAGTTCTTCGTGGCTCTTCTGTCCGGGAAATACAGTCTGGTCGAGTGCTACTACCGGACCAAACCGTTCAATTCGTGGGTCATGATCCTCGTGGGTGATCCGCTGTACAGTCCATTCCGGACCAATTCGCTGGTGGATGCCACGGCCCTGCCCGACCGCTTCAAGGAAGTGCTTGAGGTCGACCCCGAGCAACCCCATCCGACAGATCAGGACTTGGAGCCACACAAAGGCCATGCCCCCCACGAGGGCCAGATCCTCTGACGCGATCCTGGAACCGTGGAAGATTTGCATGTTCTCCCCAAATGGGAAACTGCCGTGATCGGCACCAAGTGAAATCCGACCTGGGACGAGGGGTGTGTGCAGGCTTGTTCCTTTCACTTGCATGACGGTGATCAGGCCGCTGCGCGATGGTCATTTCGCCGGGTTCGGTCTTCCCCTGGAGCGGCTTACGAGTGCTTGTCAGATCCGTTTTCACTTGGTATCTTATTACTTTTCACGTGGGGTCCACGTGATTTGGCGGCTTAGCTCAGTTGGTTAGAGCAGCGGAATCATAATCCGCGTGTCCGGGGTTCGAGTCCCTGAGCCGCTACTTGTCGTTCCGCCTCCGTGATGGGGGAAATGAGCGGGCACTCCGGAGCGGATCGACACGGTTTTCCACCCGGCAGGACGAATCCGGTGCGGGTGGAACGTGCGAGGCGTTGCCTGGACGAACTCTTGACTTGTCACGTGATCCCACATTCGTGGGCGTTCGATCGGCAGCGTGTTTGCGATCCTACTTCTTTCTTGAACCTACGTTGGCCTTTGTGCGCGTATCCTCCTTTGGAACGCGGGATATGTGCGGGTCAATCATGAGGGGGGACTGTCGAGAAGAGGCGTTTCCGAGAGCCGACCGGCTCGCAGGATGGGTGTTGGGCAACGTTCACGTTGCTCGCCGGATTTCCGCACTCCACAGCTCTGAGGAATCGCCATGCCGCGAAAGGCCAACAACGCCTACTGCAACCCCAACGTTGAAATCGAATGGGAAGTTTTTCTGGCGGATGAGAAGACCGTTGACGCTCTGATCCACTTCATCGAAGGAGAGTCCAACAACCAGGAATTGCGAGCCGCTTGCGGGTCGGAGGCCTGCCGGCGAGAAGTCGATCGCATGCGACGACTCGGCAACTACGCAAGCCGGGAGCGAGCCAAGAAATTTCTCGCGCAGCACTACACCTGGTAGACCCGACAACTCACGATCGAAGGACGAGAGAAGTCATTCCTCGATCTCGTGAGGACCGGTGATCGAGACGGCTGATCCGGGATTCGCCCGAGAAGCCTTCAAAGATAGAGATTCTCCAACTCGGGATACTCGTCGACACGTGCGATGGATGTCAGTTGAATCCCGAGATGATAGAAACCGGCCCCCATCGGGTTGAGGTGCTTTGCTTTGCCCTGAATGAACTTCATCTCGTTTTCCGAGCGGAAGGCGAGAACGACTTCATCAAGCCCCCGCGGCTGATCGAGGATGATCGACACACCGGTGGTCGAAAATTCCTTCGTCACCGTGGCGAAGTGCTCCTCCGGACACGGCTTGCCGTCGTGAACCGGTACCACAAGGGCGACCACGCAGACGGGAACACGCGTCTCGTCCCGACGGTTTTCAAACAACGGGATCAGTTCCGGGCAATGACTGTTGACGAGGTTGAGCAAGAAAGACTGGACCCCCACGGTCTTCCTACGCGAGAACAACAGCATCGGTCTGTCCTCCGTTGCAGGGCAGCCCGCAGGTTGCCCGTCACGCCCTAATGACACCATCTCCCGCCGCCATTCGTCGGCGACGTCACCAAGGGAAGTATACGTCACGTTTTCGATCAACTACGTGCCCGTGCGTCCCCTCAAACCGCTATAATCACCACGACTCTCCCTGAGGGCGAGCGTCGGCGAAAAGAGGGAGTCCGGCGTCTCCGCCAACCAAGAAAAAGTGCGTGGGAGCCAATGGAACGTCCCAAATCAAGGACGGCCGTCGCCGGCATCATCCGGTCGCCTGGCAGCTCCCAGCTTGCTCAAGTGCCGAGCCAGGGCGATCGCATTTGCCAGCCGTTTGCCCGCTCGTCCAGGATGCCGTGGGGACGGACTGGTCAGCCCCTCTTTGGCGAGAACATCTTCAAGCGTGCCGCAAAATCGTAGTGGCACCGACTTGAGCACCAGGCACTTGGCATGGTCCGCCCCGGCGCCGGCCAGCAGACGAGCCGTCCCCTGACTGTAAACGGCCACCGTATCCGTTGGATTCAGGAAATCCGCCCACTCGCGACGGAACTCCTCCAGGGACAACGCTCCGGAAAAATCCTGCACCGAAAGCTCCAGGTGACCCAGGAACTTGTCGTTCAGGGCAATCTCAGGCTGGATCGTCCGTGCAAAGGCCTCTCCTGTTCCCAGTCGTTCGGCGACCCAATAGACTGGCGCGGATCCCGTCGGCTTCGTTCCCGGTCCTCCGTACGGCGACTCGCCGTAGGCCACCACCACATGCTCCAACTGTTGAACGAGCACCCGGGGAACACCGCACGACGTGCGGTTACGACGCCGGTCGCTGCGTGGAATGAACTGCGACCTCGGGTGAGCCAGTTGGCCTTCGATCATCGCGTCGAAGGCCCCCAGAAGTTCATCGAGCCCCTCCGTTTCCGGTTCCAGTTCCCGCAGGGCCTCCACCGTCGCCTCCAGGGTCGAAAGCGAGGTCGCCGTCGGTTCCCGGCGGATCCGATAGCGGCCTGGCGCTGCGGGGGCAATTCCGAACCTCGGCAAGTTGTGCAGGGCCGGAACGTCACGGATCAGCGTCTTCGCGTGGTGCCACGTCCCGTCCACAATCACCAACTGGTCCGGTCGCTCGGAAGCGGGAACCTCTGAGAGAATCCGAGCTTCGGGCCCCGGGTACAGCACTCCCGCACGTGGTCCAATCGGAAGCGACATTCTCAGAAGCCGCTCCGTCTGCTCCACGATCAGACGCGAGTGATTCAGCGCCCGGCGCACAATCCGGGCCGTGTTGAAGGGATGAAAACGTTCCCGGACGTGCTGGAGAATCAGGATGTCCGTCCGATTGTCGATCGAAGGAATCTTCGAGCAAAAACACGCCTCCTTCGGGCGGAAACAACCGTAGCAACGGTCGCGGTGACGGTCCTCAGAAGGCGTTTTGCTAGGCAGATTCTCCATCCACTCCGTTATAGCAACTCCACCACATGGCGTCAGCCGCGAGAGGGCTCTTGACGACCGGAATCCGCGCACAAGAAGCCCCCCATTGACCGGCAATGACCATGGCAGCGTTGATTGCCGGCCTGTGGGGGGCTGCTCTTGATTCCGGCGACGGGGAATTCATCCCCGTCTCGATTGCCGCTTTTCACTCCTTTTGAAGCTGATCATCGGCGAAAGAACGTCCCGCCGGTCTGCGGGGAATTCCGAAGGCTCGTGCCGGTCACGTTCCCCGAAACGCTCCCTCGGGAAGCGGCCGTACGGTTGCTCATCGAGTTGGGATCACCCGTCGATCCGTTCCGGCCAGTTGGCTCGTCGGCATAGAAGCGACCCGGCCCAAAGGACTGATGGAACGGATTGAATCCGTGGCTCCTCGGCGAGAAGGGCTCAAGACGCGGGTCCACAGGCTTGTCGTCGTCGGTCGTGTCGCCATCGTCGGTCGTGTCGCCATCGTCGGTCGTGTCGCCGTCGTCGGTCGTGTCGCCGTCGTCGGTCGTGTCGCCATCGTCGGTCGTGTCGCCGTCGTCGGTCGTGTCGCCGTCGGTCGTGTCGCCGTCGGTCGTGTCGCCGTCGGTCGTGTCGCCGTCGGTCGTGTCGCCGTCGGTCGTGTCGCCGTCGGTCGTGTCGCCGTCGGTCGTGTCGCCGTCGGTCGTGTCGTCGTCGGTCGTGTCGCCGTCGTCAGTCGTGTCGCCGTCGTCAGTCGTGTCGCCGTCGTCGGTCGTGTCGCCATCGTCGGTCGTGTCGCCATCGTCGGTCGTGTCGCCATCGTCGTCGGCTGGGGCGTAGAGCGAGAGAATGGCGTCCACATCGTCTTCAGACAGACCACTGAAATAGGTCGACGCCGAGAGACTCTCATACATGACGGCGTCTTCGGAGTCGGAGTGCTCGAGGCCGAGGGAATGGCCCAACTCATGAACGGCCACGTAGAGGAAGTCGTAGGCTTCGCTGCCCTGATCGTTGCCCACCTCCCAGGATTCGGTTATGTCGAAGACCACATCGCCTGCCAGCACGGTCCTCAGGTTCACATCGTCGGGCAGATAGGCATAAGCGAGGGTTCCTCCCTCGCCGTCAATCTCATCGAAGGAAATGTCGATGGAATCTTGCAGACCGGGAGTGGAGGTTTCGGTGAACACGATGTCCGCCACTTCAGCCCAGGTATCAAGGGCGGACTCGATCGCCGCTTCCGCCTCTTCTTGGGAAAGGGCGAAGTCACTGGAAACATCGCCGATGTAGTACGTCAGTTCGGCGCTGCCTTCCCCCACACCGTCCCAACCGACACTCGCCGAGAGGCACCTGCGAGGTTCCAGGGATTCGATTCGCAGATGGTTGTGCTTCACACGCTTCCTGCTCATGTCTTGGTTCCTTTGCCATGCTCCAACACGTCTCCCGGATCGAGCCCGTCACCGGATCCGGGAGGTTCCGCCACTGCAGAACACTCTCCTCCCCAGGAACGATTCCTGGCTGGGCGTGTCACGCCTCAAGACAGAAGAAGAAAAGTTGGAACAAAGCAACGCCCCCAAGGCCCCTCGGCTCTGCGTATCTTGCCTAGGCAACCAGGGCGTTAAGAACCAATTATGTGGGCACAATGGCCCCGTGTTGGCGCAAAAGCGTGCGGAGCTGCCCAAGCGGAACGGCTCCGGGGGTCGTGTTATCCACGACAGCCATAGCGGCAGCCGCACCCGCGGCCTGGCCCATGGCCATGCACGAGGCCTGGACGCGGAGCGCCGAATTGGCCAGCCGATCACTGGAAACACACCGTCCGGCCACCAGCAGGTTGCGACTGCCCTTGGGGATGAGGGCGCCCCGTGGGACGGTGGGAACGGTGCCCGGCTTGAGCGGTTGCGGCTTCACCCCGTGCTTGTCGTGAAGATCGACGGGGTAGAAGGCGTGGCAGACGGCATCGTCGAACACGCGTCCCGAGGTGTAGTCGTCGCAGGTGATGAGCGTTTCGCCGGCGATGCGATAGGTTTCGCGAACGGCCGTCTCCTGCATCATCTCCTCGATCCGAGCGTCTTCGCAACCGGGAAGGGAACGGACGAAACGCAGGAGCCGCAGCAGGGAGCGTCGGCCGGCAACGTTCGCCTGGGTCTTGGTGACGGCCGTCGAGGAATCGGCCCCGAAGATGTGCTGGGCGTTCTTCCCGCCGCCACCCAGGAAGCCCATGAAGGAGCCCCGTGCATGGCTGTAGTCGCCCTCTTCCAACTCGCCGTCGTCCAGGGCCGCCAGATAGCGGCGTTGGATCTCCTTGGCGTCGAGTTTCTTCACGTCGTAGCCGCCCAGGCGGAAGGCGAGCGTGCCGGGCTGGATCGTTTCTTCGCGAAGGCGTTCCAGGCCGATCATGCCGACCACGTCGGCGCCGCCCGTGCAGTCGATCAGTTGCTTGCAGGCCAGCGGGTAGCGAACGCCCTTGCCAACCACGTCCAGGGTCCAGCCCTTTCCGGTCGCCTCGACGGCGAGGGGGAACTGATAGTAGGCCAGCGTAATGCCCGCCTCAAGGCAAGCTTCTTCCGCCAGGGCCGCGTAGAGCTGGCCGTTGATGCGAACCTGCAAGGCCGAGTGACGGAGATCGGTCCGCGTGAAGTCGGGCATGGAGCCGCTATTGAGGGCCACGGTCTTCTCGACCAGGTCCCAGCCGATCCCGGCAATGACCTGCTTGCCCCAGGCGTGGAACAGGCCGGGAAAGTTGACGCCGCCGGTGGTGGTCGTCCCGCCGAGTTGGCTGCCCATCTCCAGGAGCATCGTCTTGGCCCCCGCCCGAGCCGCCTGCAAGGCGGCGATCGTGCCGGCCGTGCCGCCCCCAACGACGAGCACGTCGACCTCGCGCGGAGGTTCTGCCGGAATCTCGTCCGCCCGGGCCGCGAAGGGACTGATCGCCAAGGCCCCGGCCGCGGCCGAGGCTGCCTTGAGAAGGTCGCGTCGTTTCATGATGAATCTCTTTGAATTAATCCGTGGTTTCTTTCATTCGGGAAACGAGGATCTTGCTGATACGCGTTCCGCTCTCCCGGTTGCGAATTTGGAGGGTATGGACTCCTGCCGACAATCGGTAACTCTGCTTGGATCGCAGAGAATCGGCGGATTCGTCACGGTCTTGCGCCGTGACCCAACGCCACGCGTTGAGCCGATCCACGTCGGTCAAGGCGGCGGGCCCACGATCAACAGCCACATAAAAGCTGTTCGCCTCGCCAGAAGGTCCGAAAGCGAGGACGCGGATCTCATAGCTCCCGGCCTCGGCCAACTCGAAACGGCACAGGGCCGAACCTTGATTGCGGGATGCGCCCGGGGGTACGGTGACGTAGCTTTGGCCATCGTCCTCCGTCTGGGCGATCATCGGATCGAGCAGACGAATCGAAGCGGCCTCAATCGTCACTTCGCCAGGCTTGGTTTCGCGAAACACGGGCAGATTCATGTCAATCAGGGTCCCCGATTCGATCTGCTTGAGAGCTTCGTTGGCCTGGCTCGTATCGCATCCATCGAGGTGGACGTTCATGCACGCCTCGGCCCCCACGAAGACATGGGCGCCAGCCGGGGCCGTACAATCGCGGACAAGGGCGTCGCGAGTATTGATCAACCACATAACGGGAAGCGAGGAAGCCGCCGATTCTGCACTGACCCGCTCGGCCGTCAGGTGGGTCACGTCGTCGCAGACGAGCATCGGTCGCGGGTCGGCCGCGAGGTAGCTAACCGCGACGTTCTTGAGGTGAATCCCATCGACATGCCGGCAATAGAGCCCGTACGCCGGGAGCCGGCCGAACATCTGGGCTTCGGGGTAGTGTCGGATGACCTGCTCGTCCGGCACCTCTGACAGAACCCAGTCCTCCTTCCCGCCGCCTTCGTACTGAAGGCTGACATTCTCCAAAGCGATGTCCCTCACACAATGGCCAAGAATGCCGGTGATGGAAGACTCGAACATGGAGTTTTCGGCTGAAACATTGCGGATCACGACCTTCTCGATCCGGCCCGGCACGCGAGGTTCGACCTGCCGGGTGCGCTCGCTGTTGCCGCCGCGATGGCCCAGGCGGACGAAGATCGGCGCCCGAACGTTGTTCATGGTGATGTCGGAAACCGTGATACCAGACAGATGCGCCCCGTCGACGGATTCCAGGGCCACGCCGGAAAGGGGCCGCTCGAGCGCCACGTCCGAACCGCCGTAAAGATGGCAGTTGCGGAAGACGACGTTCTCGAACCGGTCGTGGGTCTCCGTGCCCAGTTTCAGGCAGTTGCAGGCCGACCAGATGCGGCAGTTCTCGACCGTGATGTTGAGCGAGGGATGATCGTGCCCCGGCTCGGTGCTCTTGAGCACGACGCCGTCGTCGCCCGTGATGATGTCGCAACCGCGAACCGTCACGTCGATCGAGGAGTTGATGTCGATACCGTCCGTATTGGGGCCGTGGAGGGGATTGCGAATCGTCACGTTCTCCACCAGGGCATTGCGACAGCGAAGGAGATGGACGGTCCAGGACGGCGAGTTTTTCAGGGTCACCCCGCGAATCGTCACGTCGCGGCAGCGGCGGAAGTAGAGGAAGGACGGCCTGGACAGGGCCTCGTAGTTGAACTGGGCGGTGCCGCGATAGGGAGGCCCGGCGTAGGTCTTGTCCCGTTTCTTCCAGAAGGCTTCTCCCTGCCCGTCGATCGTGCCGCCCCCTTCGATTCCCACGTCGGTGGCGTCGGACGCGATAATCAACTTCCGCGAGGGGTAGTCCTTCAGGTTCCGGCTGCCGAGCAGGACCGCCTCCGGCGCGAGGACGAGATGGACGCCGCTTTTCAGTTCGAGGGAGCCCGAGAGGTAGGCTCCCTTGGGAAACACCACCTGCCCGCCCCCGGCGGCCGCACAGGCGTCGATCGCCTTTTGCAGGGCGGCCGTGTCGAGCGTGGCGCCGTCCCCGGCGGCGCCGTGGTCGCGAACGTTGAACGATCCTGCCTCGCCACGTGAGGCGGCCAGGCACAGAGCAAGGACACAAGCAGCAGCAATAGGCATTCGCATTCCACACACCAACCAGGAAACGTAATCGCGGCCAGGAACATCGCGGTTATTGTACCGCCGCCCCCTGGGCGACGTCCAACGGCGTTCCCTGGAGTGACTGGTTAGAGCCCAGTTTCGGGAATTGTCTGGGCATCGGCGGCAGTCTCCTGAGAAACGGATAGCGTTTTATCGCATCGCGGCGCTGGACGATGTCCTGGATTTGGTGTTCAATGCTGTACACGAGTTGGTTTTCTCGTCGGCACAGTAGTCTTCGACAGGTAGGCGTAGGACGGTTTACAGGAAGCGATCATGTCCCAGATTCTGCCCGGAAGCGAACTTGGCCGTGATGACGTCGTCGGTCGGACACTCGTCGCCATCATGCAGTCCGGTTTGCTCATTGAGCGCAGCATGGCGTGGGTTTACACGTATTTCCGACTTGACAACGGCGCCGTGTTTGCTTTGCCCCTGGACGATGCAGGTGGTTTTCTCGCAGAGGAACCCAGACCTGAATGCTCCCCGCAGGATTATCCAGAGCTGAAGCCCGTGTTAGGCCAACGAATCCTCAACGTTCTTCGGGAAGGACCGGATTCTGACGCTTGTCACTTTTCACCCTATCTAATCATGGAAAATGGCTACATCGTCACTGATGTCATGGGGTGTCCAGAAGGTCTCAACGACGCAGGATTGTATGTTTATTCACCGGGCGAAATTGACACTTCCACGTTGATCGACTTTTTTGCGTGACATAGCGGACAGCATCAATCTGTTGCCAGTATCGTGCGGGGAGCCGTCGCCTTACCCAAACAGTAGTGTAATAGATTCTGGTTCCCCTGACGCACCAAGCACCATCATTGACGCGCCGATCGGTGCGTCGAGACGCAACCTACGTCGGTTGCCTCGGTTCCCTCCTGTTTCCACTGTTGCACCACGCATCCGAGTTGTTGCGGATCGAGTCGCGGCCGAATTACGGCCTTGCCGTCCACGATCTCGGGCTCCAATCGGGCATCGTCGACAACCTGTTCGACCGTCAGGAAGGGTTCTGAAACAAGCTGCCCGGCGGCCCGACGCAAGCATGGGACGCCATGCTTGCACGGACCGCTGCTTGCGGCAATAATCGCGATCAGGTGTTGATGGTGGGATGTTTCTGCGACCGTGGCTCGAAAGCGGACACGGTGGCCATGACAATCGCGGGGGTTGCGGAACCATGATCGAAGGGGAACGGCTGATAGTCCGGCTTGTCCAAGGGGGAGGAACGACCGCGTTGAGCCTGCAAGGCGATGTCCTCACCTACCACCACGCAGGCCGGGTGTTCACGGAGACCATCGACATTCCTCTCCCGTGGTTCTCTATCAAGCAGCGGAGGCAATTCCAGGGCCGATTCTTGATTATCTCACTTCTCTCGCTGCCTCTGGGCCCAGCGTTAGGCGGTCTGGCCCTTGCCGTCTGGTATTTCATCCATGGCAACGTTCCGGATCTGGTCCTAGCCGTGGCCATGGGCTCCGGCGCGGCGTTGGGAGGGCTCCTGTTTCTCGTCTACCTCATCCGGTTCTTCATCCGGCGGGCCACCGTACAGATTTGGCCCAAAGAAGAGTATCTCGAAGCGACCGTGAACGCCGCAAAAAACCGGCAGCAGAATTCTCCCGAGCCGCTTGCTCCCGTGCGAGCCCCGCTGACCTGGAAGGACCGTGCGTTCATCGAGGGTGGGATCGTCGTTTTGAGTCTCCCGTTTCTAGCCATGGTAACCCCGTGGGCGGTTCCCGGATTTCTGGTCGGCGCACTCTTGTTCCAACATCTTCGTCGAGACATTTCCTTCACCCGCGCCGACCGGATGTTTTCCGAGTTCAGCTTCTGGGTCGAGAACCACCAGAAACGGGAAACGGAAGAACTGGTGGCCGAAATCCTACGTCGCCAAGATGCCGCAGCGAAATCGCAGGACGAATGGATCGAACTCCCTCTGCGGGTCATGCTCTTTCGCCCATGGCGAATGACTTTGGCGGTTGCCGCGATGTGCGTAATCCCGGCCCTCACGATGGAGAATCCCCGATTGCTGCTCCTGTGCGCAATTCCCATCGCCTCGCACGCGCTCTATGGGTTGCTCCACCTGTTCGAACCCGAACCGTATCGGACCGCCGTCCGCTGTTTTCGCCGCGGCGACTGGGACGGGGCCTACCAGGCCGTCGCGGCATTGGTCGAAGCCATGCCCGGCCATCGGAAGGGCCGCGTCCTGCTGGTCGAAACGCTGATGCAGCAGAACCGGCTTGATGACGCGGAAGACGAGTTCGCCAAGGCCGCCGACATGCTCGACGACAACAGCATCCGCTCACTTTGGGCCTCGCTCAGGGCGAGACGGGAAATGGCCCACCGGAAAGGAATCTGCCCATCTGGGCAAGATTGGGGCTAAATGAACTTGCGTGATTCCTGGAAATACCATCCCACTGGGCACTGCTTGTCCACACGCCGGTAGCACGTGTCTCCGAGGATTCAGGCATGCTGCGGCGTGTGGCCGAGCAGTGGCACACGATCTCCTGGAATCGTGCAAGGTCATATAGTCGCCGAAAATGTGGCGGGAAATGGTTGACGGCGCAGCATGGCCCGCTAGTCAATGTCCAGGGGCGCTCGTTGGTTGCGGGAGTAAAACTAGGGAAGGGGGATGTGAAGATGGGTTGAGATTGCGGGTGAACTTTCCGAACTTTCCCAAAATCGCCCGTACGAGTTTTGCCCCTTTTGGCTCACTGGTGGGGTGAATTGGGACAGAAGAGGTCGGGCGTCCGTGACCAACTGGGGGGTCGAGGAGATTGGTGGATAGGTTTTCAAAGAGCGGGAAAGGGACGCACCCGGCGACGCAGTATTCTGCCATAATGATCGAAGGATTTCACCCCTTTTCTTGACCACCCCCATGGAGGTAGTGAATCGGTTGAGAGAAACCGCTGATAGACGCAAAGTGAGAAGGACATGGCCATGAAAAGCTCCACGCACGCAATGGCGGCAACAGGCGTTCTGATATCGTGTTGTGCATACGTTGTCCTGGCCCTTTTCGCCGCCTCGGGTCGTGCCGGCGAGCCGGCTGGACCGAATGGTGAGACGAAGGAGGACCCGCGATTCACGCCGACGGTCACGTGGCTTCCGGAGCCATTTCCGGTGGAGGATTCGGCCGCCACATGCGAGGCGGAGATGAAGGCCTACACGGAGCAGATCTCGGGGACGGGGGTGACCTTCGACATGGTTCCCATTCCCGGCGGCGAGTTCCTCATGGGCAGCCCGGCGGACGAGCCGAAGCGCAAGGCGGATGAAGGACCTCAGCACCGCGTGCGGATCGAGCCGTTCTGGATGGGCAAGTATGAGGTGACGTGGAATGAGTATGCGTTGCTGGCGGATCGATTGGATTTCGATCGGAGAAGGCAGCAGCGCCGCAGGCCGACCCAATGGGATGAAGCCGCCGATGCCGTCACTTGCGACTCGATGATCATCTGGGACTTTATGGAGGAAGAGAAACGGGACGGTCGACCGGCAACGAACATGTCGCAGCTTGGGGCGAAGATGTATTGCAAATGGCTGTCGGCCAAGACGGGCCGATACTATCGCCTGCCTACCGAGGCGGAGTGGGAATATGCATGCCGGGCGGGGACAGCGACGGCTTATTCGTTCGGCGATGATCCGACTGAATTGGACGACTACGGCTGGTATTACGACAACTGTCCCGATCTGCCGGAAAGAGTGGGGCTGAAGAGGCCGAATCCGTGGGGACTCTACGACATGCACGGAAACGTGGCCGAGTGGACGATCGACCAGTATCTGCCGGACTTCTACGGTCGCTCGACGGGGGAAGTGCTCGTGGCTCCGCTTGCCGCCGTGCAGACGACGTACCCTGTCGTGGTGCGGGGTGGCAGCTGGGACGATGACCCGGACAAGCTGCGGAGTGCGGCGCGGCGAGCTTCCGATCCTGATTGGTCGATGCAGGATCCGCAGATCCCGCGACACCGCCTTGCCCACACCGACGCCCTGTTTGTAGGCTTTCGCGTGGTCCGGCCCCTTGTGCTGCCCGAGGAAGAAGAAGCGGTCTTGTACGATGCCACGGGAGCGGACTGGGAACGATTTCTCGAATATGAGCGGGAGTGTCAAGAGGACGTGTCGAAGCCGCGGTGACCGAAGAGAGGCACGCCGTCACCGGTCAATTCGGAGCCTACCATGACAAGAACACCATGCTTCATCTCACTGGTTCTCCTCTTCGTTGCCGCGTCGGTCCTCGGCCAAGCTCCGAGTTTCTTGGAGGAAACCACACCGACGCCTACCACGTGGGTTTCCGCGTGGTGCGTCCCTTGAAGCTCCCTGATGAATCAGTAGCGGCCTCCTTCGAAATCACTCCGGAAGACGCGTTGCGGTTCCGCGAGCGCTACGGCGAGACGCACTTTCCTCTGCGGGAGTTGGAGGACCTGCCGGAAGAGGAACGGGAGCCGAGGTGTCTTTACACCGACATTCGGCCGAGCGAGAATGGGGAGTAGTCCACCGCGGGCTCGTAATCCAGGGGCATTCATGCCCCTTCTCCGCCGCAGACGGCATTAGCCCCGTGCTTGAGCACGGGGAGAACCTGCCGCAAGCCCCCCCTTCTTCGCCGCAGAGGGCCCCGCCGTAAACGACGGGGCTAATACCGCCTGCGGCGGAGAAAGGTCGTAAACGACCTTGCAGATGCGTTCCGGCAAAAGGTGGATGTGTGGGCAACCAAGACAGGCCAAAGCCTGGACTCCAACGAAGGGACTCCAACGGGGCTACTCCTGGCGTTGGATTTCTACGCCGGAGAGGATGGGGGACAGCGCGCCTTTCGGGCGGAGTTCGATCTCGAGAGCCTCGCCGATGGGGATGTCTTTCCAGGTTCCCACGATTGAGCGCATGGCCCCACCCGCCCGAGCGACAATGTCCAGGTCGGGGTGGACGACTTGCCCTTGCAGGACAACGTCGAAAACACGCTCTCCCGGGTCCATATTCGAGTCCGGTTCGGCGAAGACGAGGCGGACCGTGTAGGGTTCGGGCTGAGGCGGGTGATCGTTCGGCGTCGAGATGGGAGCGAGCTGCTCCGTATCGATAATGAGCCTGGGAGCCCCTTTTGTATCGCCGTCGAACGAAGTGGCCACGCGTTTTCCGGTTCCACGGACAATCAAGGCCATGGCGTGGTCCTGTTTCCAACCGGAACGCCCGAGAATTTCGCGGAGGATCGCCGAGATATCCGGGGTCCGCTGATCCGGTCCGGAATCATCGCCACCGGCCCACTCGACGGGTTTCCACTTGACGACCGCGGAGGTGGTTTTCCGTGAACTGATATTCTTTGCCTTGGCGGCAAAGGCCGGGGCATCGTCGACCGCCTGGCCGCGGATCTCCAGTTCGGTGGGCTCGCTGCTGGTTTCATCGACTTCGAACTGGAGGTAGGCTCGGTTGATTTTGGCATCTGCGGCAAGAGGCACTTTGGCGAACCGGACGCCCACGATTTGCTGATCGTCTTCGAGCGTCAGTTCCAGGTCGCTGCTGTTCAGGTTCACTTCCCCGCCGGCCGATTCCTCGGCATCGTCGGCCGACTTGGCAACGGGAATCGTGATCCGAGTCTCGACTTTGGGTGGCGGCATCCGCCGAATCGTGAGGCGATTAATCCCTTCGGCGCCCGAAGCGGCCACCCAGGGATGGGTTCCCTCGACAATCCGGCTGGAATGATTGCGGTACCACGAGGCGTCGTTGTTGGCCTCGATGAACACCTTGGGCGAAGCGCCTTCGTCAACCGGGAAGTTGACCCAGAGGATACCGGCGTCGTCCAGCCGATCGCCAGGCGCCCCAAGGTTGACTCCCACACGTTCGATTTCCGGTCCCGCACCTTTCGGCTGGGCGAACAGGCTGTAGGTCCACATCTCGTTTTCGGGCATGGAAACCATGGCCAGCGACGTTTGATTCTGGTAGCCGCAGGTGCAGGTCCGGGTGTAATCGGGGGCATTGAGCACCCCATTGGCCACGATCAGGTTCGACGTGCAGCCTGACTTGAAGCCGCCGAAGTTGCCTGTTCCGCCATGGCAGGACAGATCGTAGAAGCCGGCGGCTCCCGAGCGGAAGGTAAGCAGATTCTCGCTCGCCACGGCCGTGTTACAGCCGTAGGTGCGAACGAAACGCCAGGGAAACTTCTCACCCGTGACCGGGTCCTCGACCGTGGCCGGCGAGCCGTCCAGCAGGTTGAAGGCCCCCTGGCTCTGCTTGTAGCTGGTCGTGTTGGTGATGATGGTGTTGCCGTGGAGGATGCAGGGGCCGGCGTAGGAGAAGTCGGGCTTCTCCCAGAGGATGCTCCCGTCCGCTCCGCGATGGACGATCATGCCCTTGCTGACTTCGTCGGGGCTGCGATCCGAGGCGGCCGCTCCGGCCTGGAGGAGCAAGTCGTGTTGCTCGGAGTATCCGAGCCAGGTGCCGAAGACTCGATTGGAGGTCCAAACCGTGTTGCCCGAGTGGGCATCGACCGCCAGGAGGCGATAGCTTTCCGCATCCTCTCTTCCTCGGCGTCGGTTCTGTTCTTCCACTCGCTTGGGAAGTTTGTCGAGCAGGTAGACCTTTCCGCCGCCGGCCACGATGCCGTTGTGCAGGAAACTGTGCTCCGCCTCGATTTGCCAGCAGATCTCGCCGGTGCGGCGGTCGAAGGCGGCAAGTCCCAGGCTGCCCGAGTGGTCGGGGGCCCAGGCAACGCCCTTCTTCTTCGCCGGTTCGTACTCGTAGCCCAGCCGCTTGGAGTACTTGCCGAATCCCACGCCGGCCAGCAGGTATTTGTCATAGACTCCCACGTAGCCCCAGTTCGGGGTCTGGTTGTTTTCGTCCGCCGGCAGCTTGAACTCGCGAATCGTGTCGCCGCTGGCCGAATCGAACAACAGGCAGCGGCTGCCGATCACGAGATAGACGCCCTCATCGGTGGCCACGAAGTTCGTGCCCCGAGCGTTGGCGCCGGGTGTGTGAACCTGGTTGTAGGCCGTGGTCAGCGGCGTGTTCGCGTAGGTTTCATCGAAGTAGACCTGGTAGGTCCCCAGGTCGGGAAACTCGCGTTTCCAGAGCGTGCGGCCCGTGTAGACGTCCCGGGCGCTCAGGCAGTTCATTCCCTCGATGAACAGGCGACCGCCGACAACCTGCTCGCTGGGGCCGTGCCCGTGGCGAGGAAGAACATCCATGTTGGTGGGGCCGCCGAACCAGAGGATGCCCAGAGGCAGCTTGACGAGCTTGTCGTTGGATTTCACGGTGTTGGCCACGTTGCCGTAGGCGTGGGTCCAATCCGCCGCGCCGGGCAGCGCCCCTTCGCGCGTGATCATGATGGAGGAGGTCGCAAGCCGCAACACGGCTTTCGGCAACTCGTCAACCGCCATGGAGGCCGCCAGCGAGGCGACCGACTCGGGATCGGTCCCAATCCAGAGCTTCCCGCCATAAGGCCGCACCGACTTGTAGACCCGCAGCAACTGCTCAGGCTCGTTCATGGCCGTTGCCGCAGACGGGCTGACGACAACGAGGTGCGCGATGTAGGGCGGCGTGTTGTATTGGCCGGGAGAACCAACGTGCACTGAAACTCGTGTGCCATAGAGCCCTGCCTTGTCAAAACGCCGCCGCAGGCTCTCGACCTTCTTCGGGTCCGGATCGACGGCCACGACGCGCAGTTCCGACTGAAGCAGCACGGCCGCCAGAAGATCGGCGTCGTCCACGCCGAACCAGAAGGCGTAGCCTTCGCGCTGGCCTGTCGCGTCCAACAGCTTCTTCGCCTGTTCCAGCAGTTCCTCGGAGGGGGCGAAGGGCGCGACTTCTTGCGGGACTTCAGCCGGCGCGCCCTCGGCGGCGCCGAAGGCCATGATCCGACCGTCCAGGGAAACGGCGAACAGGCGATCTGCGGCGGCCAGAAGTCGCCGGACGTCGCCTTCCACCGGCATGGACCAGGCGACCTTGGCCGGGTTGTCGTCGCGGGGCAGGTCGATTGCGGTCATCGCGCCGCCTCCGGCGGCGTAGAGGCGGCTGCCGGCCAGGATCAGGTCGCCCGAGGCGTCGGCCTCGACCACCCAACGGGTCTTGCCGTCGGACTCGAAGGCGCCCACGCGGGCCGGCCTGGCTGGTTCGTCTTCCTTGGCCGCAGTGGAGTCGATGGCGCTGTAAAGCAAGTCTCCGTCGAAGACGGGCTCGTTCACGCGCAACTTGGTCGCGTTGCCAGCGGGCAGCTTCAGCTCCATCGTTCCGCGAACGCGTGTGTGAACGAAGGCCCGGGAGTCATCGGCCGCCACGAAGGAGCCGCCTTGCCCTTTGCCGCCGAAGTTGAAGAACTCGAGCTTGCCATCCTCGCGATTGAACCCGGCGGGCAGGCTGCGTCCGCCCGGCACCAGCAGCATTTCGCCACCGATGGCCAATTGCCCCTGGGGCGCCACGCCAGCGAAGGACGGTGCGTTGTGGGGTTGTTTCTGGAACTCGGAGCTCGTGTCGTCGTTCAGCCAGCGGACCTGGCCGGTCTGCGCATCCAGGGCGTAGAGGAAGGTGCCCATGAAGGGCCAGATTCCGGCGGCGAAATAGACGGTGTCGTCGGCCACGACGGGTCCGCCCCGAGCAGGCCACGAGGAGATCACGCGGCGGTTGCCCAGTGCCTTCCGGTCCGACGGCGCCCCGCGGAATCGCCAGCGGAGCTTGCCGTCCGCTGCGTTGAGGCAATAGAGACAACCGTCGTCGCTGGCCACGTAAAGGGAACCTTGATGGGCAACGGGGGAGAAGCGGATGGGGCCATCGGCGTAAAACGACCAGACCTCGGAGCCGTCGCGAACCTCGAAGGCTACGACCTTGTCGGCATCGTTGAACCCGACGAAGATCAGCCCGCCGGCGACGACCGGTTCGAAGATCCGGTCGTAGGGCATCATGTCGCGATTGAGAGGATCGTCCCAAACGGGAACTCGCCGAGGGTATTGCCGAACCCACTGAAGGTGGAGGACTGCAGGCAGTTCATGCGACGTGGCGGCTCTATGTCCCGCATCGCATCGCCACATGGGCCAGTCCGCCCCAAATGCGCAGGCGGGCAGCCCCAAGTGGAAAACTACCGCGAAAAAGCCGAAAACCGCGAGTCGTTTAACCATGAACCGCATGTCCAGTTGCATCAGCCCAAATCTCTGTAACCTCTCCAGTTTAGTCGCTGGCCTCGGCCCACTCAAGAAATCCTGAAGTCCGGGTCTCCGGGGGTTTCTGAATAGCCCTCTTGCGGCTGCGCCGCCCTGACGATTTTCCGACTCGCTCAACAGAAATGGTGAACAGAATGCGGAAAATCATCAGGGCCACCCGGATTCTTTCTATCAGGACGGCGACGCGGTTCAACGGACTTCGCGGTCCTTTGGCGGCAACCTAACGCTTTAACCCAATTCTAGCGCCGGACTGACGCGCCGCTCACTCTCCGTCTTGCGATCACTCAGATTTCCTTGGGAAGTCCCAACCGCACGAGGTCCAACGCACGCTTGGCGCAGAGGTTCGTGAGAATGGCCGGATGGGAGGCGTAGGGGTGGGACCTGGTGGTCACACCGTCGGCCCCGGCCAATGCCAGCCAGAAGTGAGAGGGCTCTGCCGCCTGAGGATCATGCTCCGGAAAAGCGCCGACGGCCAAGGCGTAGTCCGTCCCGAACCGGTCTCGACAGGCACTGGCCATGGCGGAGGCAACCGGCTCACTGATCGCGCCGTGCTGCCGGAAACAGTTCGAGGGAAGGTCGAGCAAGTTCTGCGTGCCCTGCTCATCGCGAACGATGATCGCGCCGTGGAACACTTCGCCCTCTTCGTCGGCGGCGCCGAGCCAATCGGCGACCAGGCCGGCAGTGCCCCACTCCACGACCGACAGGGTCTTGCCCTGCGATTTCAGGATCCGGCAGACGGCGTCTTGCAGTTCGTCTTCCCCTTCGCCGAAGACCAGGTCGCCAAGACACTCGCGGATGGTGTCCACCGTGGGTTCCATGGCGGCGTAGCAGGCCTCGTCCGTGTCGCCCTCCGCCGTGATTCGCAGGATGATCGTGGTCTGGCTGGCGGTGATGCCGACGCGAGGTTCCCGGCCACGGCGGATCAGGTCGGGGAGCATGGCTTCAACATGACTCTCCCCGGCGCCAAAACACTTGATCTTCCGGTGACGCACCACGTGCTCTCCACCGCCGATCCGGCGCAGGGCGTCTTCGAGGCTGCCGTACCACATCTCGCGCATTTCGGCGGGAACGCCGGGAAGGGCGTAGAAATGGGAATCGGCCCGGCCCTCGCGGGGAATCGCCATCTCGACTCCCGGCGCGGTGCCATGGGGGTTATGGATCATCTGCGCCCCTTCGGGCAACAGGCCCTGGATCTCGTTGGACGGGGGCATGGGGCGGTTGCGTCGTGCGAAGATGCCGCGGACGTGCTGCAAAGCCGCGTCGTTCATCACCAATTCCCGGCCCGTCGCGTCGGCGATCGCCTGCCGGGTCAGGTCGTCGGCGGTGGGGCCAAGGCCGCCGGTGGCGATGATCACGTCGGCCCGATCGATGGCCCGGCGAAAGACGTCGGTGATGGCGTCAAGTTCATCGCCCACGGCCGCATGATACAAGACGCGAATCCCCAGTTCCTCCAATCGCTGGCTGAGCCACTGGGTGTTGGTGTCGAGGAGTTGGCCCGAGGTGATCTCGTCGCCGAGGGCAATGATTTCAGCTTGCATGGTAGAGAGACTATCCGGCTAATTTCCAATGTATTTGGCGTGAACCGTTTTCGCGGTGGCAATATCGTCCGTTCCTCCCACGATGGCCCGGCCGTCGGGGAAGACGGTTATCTCATAGGAATCGACGTGAAGACGGAGGAGGAAGGTGTTGCGGACAACCTGTCCCACGCCTTCCAGTCGCTGGGCGAGTCGGCCCAAATCGACGGCCGCACCCGCGTGGCTCAACTGAACCGCGTTGCGTCCGCAGAGGACGGCCGTGTGGCTTCCCTCCTTGCCGTCGAGCCAGGGAAAGTCGGCTCCCTTGCAGGTTGGGCAATCAATCTGATCGCGGAGCGCGGAGAGATCCACCTGGCGGAGACGGCCGTTCCACAAGTCGACCACGGTGAGGACACGGGCGACGGCCTGCAGGTTCCCGCTGAGAACCTTGAGGGCTTCCATGGCCTCGATGGAGGCGATCACGCTGACAATCGGGGCGAGGATTCCGGCGGTGTCGCAGGTCGGCGTCGTGCCGGGCGGCGGGCAGTCCTGCATCAGGCACCGGAGACAGGCTGTCTCGCCGGGCAGAATGGTCATCGTCTGCCCCTCGGCGCCGAGGCATCCGCCGTAGACCCACGGGAGACCGTTCTTGACCCCATAGTCGTTGAGCAGAAATCGCGTCTGGAAATTGTCGGTCCCGTCGACGATCATGTCCGCGCCGGCGGCCAACTCGGCCAGGTTCGTGTGATCCACGTCGGCCACGATCGGTTCGATCTCGATTTCGGAATTGATCCGGCGGAGTTTTTCGGCGGCGGCAATCGCCTTGGGAAGTCTGCGGGCCACGTCGTCTTCATCGAAGAGGACCTGGCGTTGCAGGTTGCTCGTTTCGAGGAAGTCGCGGTCGGCAATCCGCACATGTCCCACGCCGGCTCGCACCAGCGTGTCGGCCAACACACTGCCCAGGGCCCCGCAGCCGCAGACCAGCACACGGCTGGCAGCAAGCCGCTCCTGTCCCTGCTCGCCGAAGGGCGGATAGCGCATCTGGCGGGCGTAGCGGGTGAAGTCGGGCATGGGGGAGAGTTGTTAGGGTTCAGGTTGAGTTGTCAGGGTTCGGGGTTCAGGTGATGAGTGAAGCGACGCTGCTCACAGCTCACAGCTCACAGCTCATTGTCCACTGTCAATTGTCCATTGCTCACTGCTCTTCGAGCAAATCTTGCAGGAAGCGGCCGGTGATGGAGTCTTCGTTGTGGGCGATCATTTCGGGGGTCCCTTTGGCGACGATTCGGCCGCCCTCTTCGGCGGCGTCGGGTCCCATGTCGAGGATGTAGTCGGCCGCCCGCATCATCTGGAGGTTGTGTTCGACGACGATCAACGAGTGGCCCACGGCGAGGAGGGCATCGAAGCAGTCGAGGAGTTGCACGACATCCGAATAATGGAGGCCAGTGGTGGGTTCGTCAAGAAGGAAGAGGCAACGGCCCCGGCGGGCACTGGACATGTAGCCGGCCAGTTTGAGTCGCTGGGCCTCGCCGCCCGACAGGGTGGCAGCAGGCTGGCCGAGCCGCACGTAGTCGAGGCCCACGTCGATCAGCCGCTTCAGACGTGCCTGAACCTTGGCGCGACCGCGGAAGAAGGTGAAGGCCTCGCGGACGGTCATTTCGAGCACTTCGGCGATATTGCGCCCCCGGTAGCTCACCTCGAGGATCTCGTTGCGGTAGCGGGTGCCGCCGCACTGGCTACACTTCATGTAGACGTCGGCCAGGAACTGCATATCGATCTCGGTGTAGCCGTCGCCCTGGCAGGCCGAGCATCGACCGCCGTCCACGTTGAAACTGAAATGGCTTGCCGTGTAGCCACGGGTGCGAGCTTCCACCGTGCTGGCAAACACGGCCCGGATTTCGTCAAAGGCCTTGAGGTAGGTGACGGGGTTCGAGCGGGGGGAGCGTCCGATGGGGCTCTGATCGACCATGATCACGTCGTCGATCTGGCCATCGCCAAACACGTCATCGTAGTCGTAAGGTTTCTCGGCGTCTTTCCGCAGCCGGCGGCAGAGGGCGGGGAAGAGGGTGCCCTGGACGAGGGTGCTCTTCCCGGATCCGCTCACGCCGGTCACCAGGCATAGTACCCCGAGAGGAAATTCGACGGTGATGTCCTGGAGATTGTTGCCACGAGCGCCGGCCAGTCGCACCCAGCCGTGATCGGGAGCGCGGCGGCGGGAACTCAGAGCGACACCGCGACGCCCCGCAAGGTAATCTCCCGTCAGGCTGTCGGGCGATTCGGCCATTTCCTCGGGCGTCCCCTGGAAAACGATTCGCCCTCCGCGTTCGCCGGCCCCCGGGCCGATCTCGACGACCTGGTCGGCCGCCCGGATGATGGCGTCCTCATGCTCGACCACCACAACCGTGTTGCCCCGATCGCGGAGCCCGCTGATCGCCTCCAGCAGTTGATGGATATCGCGGGCGTGAAGTCCGATCGAGGGCTCGTCGAGGACGTAGAGCATATTGACGAGGCTCGAACCGAGGGCCGAGGTGAGGGCCACGCGGCGCATCTCGCCGCCGCTCAGGGTCCGCAACGTTCGATCGAGGGTCAGGTAGCCAAGGCCAACCGTTTCCAGGTAGCCGAGCCGGGCTCGCACCTGTTCGAGCATCATTCGTCCGACCTGCTGTTCCCACTGGGAAAGCTGCAGATCTCGGAAGAAGGCCACCGCATTGGAGATCTTCATCGCGGAGATCTCCGCGATGTTCTTGCCGCCCACCTGGGTCGCAAGCGCCTCGGGGCGAAGCCGTGCCCCTGCGCAGGACGGGCAAGGCCGGTAACTGCGCCACCGACTCAGGAAGACGCGGATGTGCATCTTGTACTTGCGCCGTTCGAGCCACGCGAAGAAGCCGTTAAGCCCCCCGAAATTCCGCTCGGGCACCCCCTCGGTGATCAAGGCCAGGTGCCGGGGTTCGAGTTGCGAGAAGGGAATGTTGATGGGCAAGTCATAGTCGCCGGCCAAGGCAACCAATTCCTGCAGCTCGTGTTCATAGGCCGGACTGTTCCAGGGGGCAATGGCGCCTTCGACGATCGACTTGGACGGGTCGGGGACGACCAGTTCCATGTCAACGTCGATGATGTTGCCGAATCCTTCGCATTCGGGGCACGCGCCGAGGGGACTGTTGAAACTGTAGAGGCGCGGTTCGGGATCCGGGTAGTCCAGGGAACAATCGTCACAAGCGAAATGGGAACTGAAGGCCAAGCGGCGCCACGGTCGTCCGTTAATGGTTTCCACCTTGCCGCCCAAGTCGCTGGCCTCGTCGCTCTCCTCCACGAGGGCGCAGCAACGGCCCCGCCCGTGAGCAAATGCGGTTTCCAGAGAGTCGTGGACGCGCGACGGGTCGGTGCCGATCTTGAGACGATCTACGACAACCTCCGCGGACTCGGCTTCGGCGGGCAAGGTCCCGCCCTCGGCCAGGCGGATCGTTTGCCCGGCGGCGACAAGGCGCACGAATCCCTGTTCTCGCAGGGAGGCTTCACCCTCCGCAAGGTTATCCCCGGACTCAAGGGAAACCGGGAAGGTCACCATGAAGCGTCGCCCGTCCGGTAAGCCGGCCAGTTGCTGCACCACGCTTTGGGGAGAGTCGCGGTGAACCTCGCGGGCGCACTGGCGACAGAAGACGTGTCCGATCTTGGCAAAAAGGAGCCGTAGATAATCGGCCGTCTCCGTGACGGTGCCCACGGTGGAGCGGCTCGAACGGTTGCCATTCTTGCCCGTCACCGCGATGGCAGGCGGGATACCGTCGATGTGCTCGGCATCCGGTTTTTCGAGTCGTTGGAGAAACTGGCGCGTGTAGGCCGAAAAACTCTCGATGTAGCGACGCTGGCCCTCCGCATAGAGCGTATCCAAGGCCAGGCTGCTCTTCCCGCTACCGCTGAGCCCGCAGAACACGATCAGTTTCCGGTGCGGGATGTCGAGATCGATCCCCTGGAGATTGTGGACTTCGACGCCACGCAACGAAATATGCCCGTGAAAGCTCATCGACAGTTGTTAGGGTTCAGGGTTCAGGTTGAGTTGTTAGGGTTCAGGGTTCAGGTTGAGTTGTTAGGGTTCAGGGTTCGGGGACCAGGCTAGCCCGGCTGCTGGACATTGCCTCGACCGACGACCTTCACAACCGGAAATTGTTCCAAAGGCAGCCGGGCTCTTAAATCCATAACGGGTTTCCCCCGCCGGCCCTAGCGAGCGGTGCGCAAACCCTTATGGTACCACGCTCTCGGGGCAACGCCCAGAGGCGGAGGGAGGCAGCGGGACGCGGTCCCGAAACCCGGATTGACAGGCTTGGGCCGCTGCGTTTTACTTTGGCCCATGAAATACCAGGGATTGCGAGCAACGGTGATGGGACTGGGCCACTTTGGTGGGGGCCTGGCCGCCGCTCGCTGGCTTGCCCGCCAGGGGGCCGTGGTCACGGTGACCGACAAGGCCAGCGAAGATCGCCTGGCAAGTTCATTGGCGGCGTTAGACGGGGTTTCGATTCATCGCTACCGGCTGGGCGAGCATCGGGAAGAGGACTTTCGCGACGCCGACCTGATCGTGGTCAACCCGGCGGTCCGGCCCGGAGATCGGTGGCTTGATCTGGCGCGACGGGCCGGTGCGATCCTCACTTCCGAAATCGAGCTCTTTCTGGAGAACTGTCCGGCCCCCACCATTGGCGTCACCGGCAGCAACGGGAAGTCGACCACGGCGGCCATGATCGCCTCAATCCTGAAGGCCGACGGACGGAGTGTCTGCCTGGGCGGCAACCTGGGCGGCAGCCTGCTCGACGATTTGAAGGCCATGAAATCGAGCGATTGGGTCGTTCTGGAACTCAGCAGCTTTCAACTTCACCGGCTGGGTCCGAGCGCTGCTTCGCCGAACACGGCCGTGATCACGAACTTCACGCCCAACCATCTGAATTGGCACCCGGATCTGGAACATTATCGGACCGCCAAGCAGAAGATCCTGACGCGACAGTCGTTGCGAGACACGGCCGTGTTCGATCCTGGAGCCGCCGGTTTGTCCGATTGGAAGCACATCGTGCCAGGAGATTTCATCGCCCCATCCGGCCTGACCGATCTTCCCTCTCTCTTGATTCCCGGCCGGCACAACCAGGTCAACGCATCGCTGGCGGCAACAGCGGCAAAGTCCGTGGGATGCACGGAGCGGGCGATTGAAACCGGCCTGAGCAACTTCCGCGGGCTTCCGGACAGGCTTGAAACGGTGGCCAATCTCAACGGTCGTTGCATCGTCAATGACACGTCGTCGACGACCCCCGAATCCACCATGGCTGCCCTCGAAGCCCTGGACAGACCCCTCTGGCTCATGGCGGGCGGCGCCGACAAAGGCGTGGACTACGGGCAACTTGCGGATCACATCGCGAGGGAAGCCGACGGTGCGGTTTTTTTCGGACAGGTGGCTCAGCAACTGGCATCAAAAACCGCTACCCACGCAACGCGTCTCGATTGTCACGTCGCAAGAACGCTTCAGGAAGCCTTCGCGGTGTGCATGGAGCGGGCGCCGCGTGGAGCAACGATCGTTCTTTCGCCGGCTTGTTCCAGTCACGACCAGTTCGTTAACTACCGAGCGCGCGGCGAGGCTTTCGTGGAACTGACTCGGTTGTATCAAGCTCAAAGTCGAAACGGATGCGTGGGGAGACAAGGCCGAAGGCTGAAGGCCGAAGACTGAAGGACAGGGAAACGGGGGCTCTCGGCGCATCGGAATCGGCTCTCCGTGGCAATCGACTTCGCTTCAAGACCTTCAGCCTCCAGTCTCCAGACTTCAGCCTTACCTTGACATCTCTTGCGATATGTCTATTGACATTCAGCAAATGAAACCGATAAAGTTCATGGAACGCTTTTGCTTGTCAAAGGCGATCATGGCCTCGGGGTCGACGGTTGTGTCGTTTCCTTGTGGGAAACTTTCATGACGCTGGGAACCGTTCATCGCGAGGCTTTTTTTGTGCGCCGAGCGAGCCAAGGAGCATCCAGAAGGAGACAACGGTCGTGAATTGTCGCTTTTCCCGAGAAACGCGGTACCAGAGAAGAGGCACCGGTACTTTGAAGCGAAGTACCGGTGCCTCTTCTCTGGCCAGCTTTCTGTATACCGGAAAGGAATGCTCCGCTGTACGTTGCAGGCCGACAAATGGACCAGTCCCCGTGACTTCGCAGTTCTCCCGAACAATCAACGGCACCTTGGGGGACTGGCGAAAGCAAGTATAATAGAATCTCTGCCCCGGACCTGTTCTATGCCGGGCCAACTCGCCCCACGACGCCAGACAAGGAATCTTCCCATGAAGGTCGTTCCCTACGATCGCATCGAGGCCGCTCCCGTTGATACCCCCGGCGCCACCGGCTGCAAGATCCGCTGCCTGATTGACGATTCGGACGGCGCCCCCACCTTCGCCATGCGTCATTTCGAGGTTGTCCCGGGCGGCCATACCCCGCTGCACAGCCATCCCCACGAGCACGAAGTGTTCGTCCTGCAGGGAAACGGCCTCGTCATGGAAGGCGAGACGGAACACTCAATCAAGCCGGGCACGGCCGTGTTCGTCCCCGGGGGCACGGAGCACCAGTTCAAGAACACGGGTTCGACACCGCTCCGATTCCTCTGCCTGATTCCCCACCTCTCGGATGATTCTTCAGGAAGTTGCGCCGCCAGTTGCGGCTGCCAGTGATTAGCGGGAGGCTGGAGACTGTAGGCTGGAGGCTTTGACGCGAGACTGATTGCCAAGAAGTGCCGGTTCCGATATACCGAGACCTGCTATTCTACAATCCTACAGCCTACAGTCTCTAGCCTTCAGCCTTACGCCCCCGTTTGTCGTTCCTCTTGCCGGTAGCCGAATGCCATGCCTGCTGATCCCGCCAAGGAAGTTGTGCAACTGCGCGAACAGATTCGCCACCACGATCGCAAGTATTACGTGGAGGCGGCGCCGGAGATTTCCGACCTCGACTACGACCGGCTCATCAACCGGCTGAAAGAGTTGGAAGCCGCCCATCCGGAATTGGTCAGCCCCGACAGTCCCACGCAGCGGGTGGGCGACCAGCCCGTTGAGGGCCTGGTGACGGTCGAGCATCGAGTGCCCATGCTCTCGATCGACAATACGTACAGCCTGGAAGAACTCCGGGCTTACGGCCAGCGAACCCAGAAGTTGCTCGGCGAAGAGACGATCGAGTGGGTCGTGGAACTGAAGATCGACGGAGTGGCGGTCTCGCTGCTTTACGAGAACGGCACGCTTGTCCGCGGGGTCACGCGTGGCAACGGGCGCGTGGGCGACGACATCACCCACAATGTCCGCACCGTGGCGGGGGTGCCCCTGCGACTCACAGGCTCGTCCGCCCCCCCCGTGCTGGAACTTCGCGGCGAGATCTACATGACCAACTCGGACCTCGTCCGGCTGAACGAAGAACAACAAAAGCGGGGCGACGCCCCCTATGCCAATACGCGCAATGTAACCGCCGGCAGTATCCGCCTGCTGGATCCGAAAATCTGCGCTCGGCGTCACTTGCGGTTCTTCTGCCATGGCGTGGGTTACACGGAAGGGGTCACGAACGAAAACTACATGGAGTTTCTCGATGAACTCCAGAGCTTCGGTCTGCCCGTGACTCCCATGGTCGCCTACTTCGGCTCGTTCGAAAAGGCCGTCGAACATTGCGAGGCCCTGATCGAAAGGCTCCACGAGTTGGATTTCGAAATCGACGGCCTGGTTCTTAAGGTCAACCACTTCGACCAGCGAGAGCGGCTGGGAACGACCTCCAAGAGCCCCCGCTGGGTGATTGCCTACAAGTTCGAGAAATACGAAGCCACCACCCGGCTCAAGGAGATCCGGGTGCAGGTGGGCAAGACGGGCGCGATCACGCCGGTGGCGGAACTCAAACCGGTCGAACTGGCCGGGACAACCGTCAGCCGGGCCAGTCTGCACAACGCCGACGAGATCACCCGCAAGGACGTGCGCGAAGGGGACGTCGTCGTGGTTGAGAAGGCGGGCAAGATCATCCCCCACATCGTTCGCGTGGAGAAGCACGAGCGCAAGGGCGAGCCTCCGGAATTTGTTTTCCCCACGAAGTGCCCCGAGTGCGGCACGGCCGTGGTCAAGGACGAGGGCGGCGTTTACATCCGCTGCCCGAACCTGGACTGCCCTGCCCAGGTGAAGGAACGGATTCGCTACTTCGCCAGCCGAAACGCCATGGACATCGAAGGGTTGGGCGACAAGCTGGTCGATCAACTCGTTTCGGGCGGATTGGTCAAGGACTACGGGGATCTGTACCGGTTGACCGGCGAACAGCTTCTCACCCTGGAGCGGATGGGAAAGCGTTCGAGCGAAAAACTCCTGGCCGGCATCGAGGCGAGCAAGGATCGTGGGTTGGCCCGGTTGCTGAATGCCCTGAGCATTCGCCACGTGGGGACGACGGTCGCCCGGGTTTTGGCGGAGAGTTTTGGTTCGATGGATGCCCTTCGTGGGGCCACGGTGGAGCAGCTCGGCGAGATCAACGAGATCGGTCCGATCATCGCCGAGAGCGTACACCAGTTTCTGGTCGGCGAGTTCGGCACGGCCGCGATCGACGACCTTGCCAGCCTGGGGATCGTCATGGAGGTCCCGCAGGTGGCCGGCGAAGAGCGGTCCGAGATCCTAGCGGGCAAGACCTTGGTCGTCACCGGAACGCTCGTGAAGTACACGCGCGATGAGATCAAGGAACTGATCATTCGCCACGGCGGAAAGGCCTCCTCAAGCGTGTCGAGCAAGACCGACTACGTGGTGGCGGGAGAGAAAGCAGGAAGCAAGCTGGCCAAGGCGGAGAGTCTGGGGGTCAAGGTGTTGACGGAGGAGGAGTTTGAGGGGTTGCTTGAGGCGTGATCAAATCCGATCGTTTCATCCGATCTCGATTTCCTCGACCTTTCGGATTCCCGGAAGGCTCTCATCCTGGAACTCGCGATACAGATCTCGAAGGTGTTCGATGAGATCGTCGTAGGACTCGCCCTGGGTCCAATGATCCGGGTAGTCGTTCAGGAATCCGAGGTACTTCCCGTCACGCTCCCGCCAGTAGGTGATTTTCAGTTTCATTGGTCGATATCCTCCGACTGCTCCTCAAAACAAAAGTCTCCAGACCTTCTTAATTCCTCTCCAAATTGTCGATAGTACGCGGCGATCTGACGGATGTCATGACCGCGTTCTTGGGATATCTGGTGGCGAATCCTCCGGACTTCAGCAATCTCGTTGTTAGGCAATTCCCTCGCCACTGGGCTTCCTCCGAAACAAGCCCCGTCGAATTTTCCCCAGGACATCGTCTCTAAATCAAGATACACCAATCTTGCTGCGCACGACACGACGACCAAGCATTCGGGGGGAGTTTTTTGTCAAGAACGGCTTGCTTAAATAGCGATTTTCTCCCCCGCGGGTAGAACTTGTCGGTTGGCGTTCGATTCGCTAAGTTGGGCAGATGGCGTATTACATTTCCACCCGATTTTGGCCAGTGGTGGTCGTGGAGCGACGGAGGAGCCGGTTTCTTGGTTCCAGAAGTCCATTTCACGGTTGAGCCAAGGCGAGATCGGGCAGGAACGCCTGCTTGAAAACGCCGGTTTTCTGGCGTTTTCCTGTTTCACCGCAGTGGCGCGGATCGACCGATCCCTGACGAGCCGATCGTTCGGCCCTTTTTGAGACCCAGTCCCAACAACGTCCGCATTGATTCCCTTGAAGGGGAAATCTTCGCGTGAAGATCTTGGGACGTGGCTCCAAGTGGGTTCGGTTCTCGTCGGGGCAGTGGTTTTCTCCGGTCTCGGTTTGCTTCGAGGCAGTGGGAGCCAGATTGGTCGCCCCGATGTTGCAATAGTCGGCCACACCTCTTGTTCCGAACCCTTTTTTGACCATAAGGAGACGTACCCGTGGCAGAAAGACGCTTCGTGACCATCGATGGCAATGAAGCGACGTCGTCGATCGCTCACCTCTGCAACGAGGTCATGGCGATTTACCCGATCACTCCCTCCAGCGGCATGGGCGAAATGCCCGACGCTTGGGCTGCAGCCGGAAAAAAGAACATTTTTGGCACAGTCCCCCACGTGGTGGAGATGCAGAGTGAGGCGGGTGCCGCCGGCGCCGTTCATGGTTCACTGCAAGGAGGAGCTCTGACATGCACGTTCACGGCATCTCAGGGTCTCTTGCTGATGATTCCGAACATGTTCAAGATTGCCGGCGAGCTCACCTCGACGGTGTTTCACGTCTCCGCGCGGACCGTGGCGACCCACGCCCTGTCGATTTTCGGCGATCATAGCGATGTGATGGCTTGCCGTTCGACGGGTTGGGGGATGTTGGCGGCTGTGAGCATCCAGGAAGCCCAGGACATGGCCTTGATCGCCTACGGGGCGACCCTGGAAAGTCGCGTGCCCTTCGTCCACTTCTTCGACGGTTTCCGGACCTCCCACGAAGTGAACAAGATCGAGCAGCTCAGCGAAGACGACGTGAAGTCGATGATCGACATGGACCTGGTGGAGGCCCATCGCGATCGGGCCCTCAACCCGGACAAACCGGTGCTCCGCGGCACAGCCCAGAACCCGGACGTGTTCTTCCAGGCTCGCGAAGCGTGCAACCCGTACTACGACAAGACGGCGGGCATCGTCCAGGGCGTGATGGACAAGTTCGCCAAGCTGACGGGCCGCGAGTATCACCTGTTCGATTACGTGGGCGCCCCCGACGCCGATCGCGTCATCGTGGCCATGTGCTCCGGGGCCGGCGTGGTCGAAGAATGCGTCGACTTCCTGGCGGCCAAGGGTGAGAAGGTCGGCTTGGTCTTGGTTCGTCTTTACCGCCCCTTCGACGCCAAGGCCTTCATTGACGCGCTTCCCAAGTCGGTAAAGACCATTATCGCCCTGGATCGAACCAAGGAACCGGGCGCCATTGGCGAACCGCTCTATCTCGACCTGGTCACGGCGGTTGCGGAGTGCTGGTCCGGCGACCTGCCCCGGGTCATCGGTGGACGCTACGGCCTGTCGTCCAAGGAGTTCACGCCGGCCATGGTCAAGGGCGTTTTCGACGAGGCCGCCAAAGCCGAGCCGAAGAACCACTTCACCGTGGGCATCAAGGACGACGTAACGAACTTGAGCCTGGACTACGATCCCTCTTTCTCGACGGAATTGGACGACGTCACCCGGGCGATCTTCTTCGGGCTTGGCAGCGACGGAACGGTCGGCGCCAACAAGAACTCGGTGAAGATCGTCGGCGAAAACACGCCGCTCTACGCCCAGGGCTACTTCGTCTACGACTCGAAGAAGGCCGGTTCGGTCACCGTTTCGCACCTGCGATTCAGTCCCCGCCCGATCAAGGGTTCCTACCTGGTGAGCAAGGCCAACTTCATCGCCTGCCACCAGTCGGTGTTCATCGAGAAGCTCGACATGCTGGCCACGGCGGTCGAGGGCGCCACGTTCCTGTTGAACAGCCCCTACGGTCCGGACGAGGTGTGGGACTCGATCCCCATGGAGACGCAGAAGCAGATCATCGACAAGAAGATCAAGCTCTACGTGGTCGACGCCTACCGGGTGGCTCGCGACGCCGAAATGGGCGTCCGCATCAACACGGTCATGCAAACGTGCTTCTTCAAGTTGGCCAACGTGCTGCCCGAGGCCGAGGCGATCGAGAAGATCAAGCAAGCGATCACCAAGACCTACGGCAAGCGAGGCGAAACGGTCCTGAAGCGGAACTTCGCGGCCGTGGATGGCGCCATCAGCGCCCTGCACGAAGTCAAGGTTCCCGGCGAAGTAACCTCGAAGATCAATCGCCTGGCCGGTTTCCAGGGCGACGCCGATGAGTTCGTCAAGGGCGTCCTGGGCGAGATCATGAGCGGAAACGGGGACGACCTGCCGGTCAGCGCCATGCCCGTCGACGGCACCTTCCCCACGGCGACGACGCAGTACGAGAAGCGTTCGGTTG
The DNA here is from genome assembly GCA_963674575.2 of Thermoguttaceae bacterium. Lineage (GTDB taxonomy): Bacteria > Planctomycetota > Planctomycetia > Pirellulales > Thermoguttaceae > JAAYAY01. The sequence continues at coordinate 1,319,294 of CAXXQT010000001.1, read as the reverse complement.
CCCTGGACATCCCGATCTGGGACAAGGGAATCTGCATCCAGTGCGGCCTGTGCTCCCTGGGTTGCCCCCATGCGGCCATCCGCATGAAGGCCTATCCGCCGGAAGCACTTGCCAATGCCCCCGAGGGTTTCGAGTCGACCGACTGGAGAGGCAAGGAGTATCCGGGCTGGAAGATGTCGATCCAGGTGGCGCCCGAGGATTGCACGGGTTGCGGTCTCTGCGTCGACGTTTGCCCCGCCAAGAATCGCGAGGTTGCCAAGCGCAAGGCGATCAACATGGAGTCGAAGCTCGATCACCTCGAAAGAGAACGAGCCAATTACGACTTCTTCCTCAGCATCCCCGACGTGGATCGCTCCCAGGTCAAGGCCGACTCGATCAAGGGTTCGCAACTGCTGCTGCCGCTGTTCGAGTACTCCGGGGCCTGCGCGGGTTGCGGTGAGACGCCCTACGTGAAGCTGATCACCCAGTTCTTCGGCGATCGGATGCTGATCTCGAACGCCACCGGTTGCTCGTCGATTTACGGCGGCAACCTGCCGAGCACGCCCTACTGCGTGGACGCGAACGGGCGCGGCCCCTCGTGGTCGAACTCGTTGTTCGAGGACAATGCGGAATTCGGTTTCGGCTTCCGCCTGGCCATCGATCAGCAGATCGAGTACGCAGGAACGCTTCTGAAGAAGCTCAGCGGCGAACTGGGCGACAACCTCGTCAATGCCCTGCTTTCCAACAAGCAGGAAACGGAAGAGGAAATCGCCGAGCAGCGCAAGGCTGTTGCCGAGTTGAAGACGAAGCTGGCTGGCATGGGCAGCCAGGACGCGAAGGACCTATTGGCTTCTTCCGACTACCTGGCACGCCGCAGCGTGTGGATCCTGGGCGGCGACGGCTGGGCCTACGACATCGGCTACGGCGGCCTGGACCACGTGTTCGCCTCCGGGCGCGACGTGAACATCCTGGTCCTCGACACCGAGGTCTACTCCAACACGGGCGGCCAGGCCTCGAAGGCCACGCCTCGTGGCGCCGTTGCCAAGTTCGCCGCGGGCGGCAAGCCGGCCGGCAAGAAGGACCTGGGCATGATGGCCATGAGCTACGGCAACGTTTACGTGGGCCAGATTTCGCTCGGAGCCAATCCCAACCAGGCGATCAAGGCGATCCGCGCGGCCGAGGCCTACCGCGGCACGTCGCTGATCATCGCGTACGCCCACTGCATCGCCCACGGCATCAACATGACCACGGGCATGGGGCTCCAGAAGGAAGCCGTCGCGTGCGGCTACTGGCCGCTGTATCGGTTCGATCCGAACGACGCCGTAAAACCCTTCAGCCTGGACAGCAAGCCGCCGAAGGGAACGTTCAAGGACTTCGCCATGCAGCAGGCACGTTACGCCATGCTCGCCCGGGCGAAGCCCGAGGATTCGGAACGCCTGGTTCAGCTTGGACAAGAGGACATCAACAGCCGTTGGAACTTCTACGAGCAACTGGCGGCCACGACCCGCGATGGCGGTGAAAAGGAGGTGCAAGCATGAGTGTCGATCTTCGCACGAAGTATCTTGGCCTGGAGCTGAAGAATCCGCTGGTCGTGGCGGCCTGCCCGCTCACCCAGTCGATTGACAACCTGAAGAAGCTCGAAGAAGCCGGAGCCGCCGCGGCCGTCATGCCGTCGCTTTTCGAAGAGCAGATCGCCCACGAGGAGGTCGAGCTCTCGAAGGCACAGGATTTCGGCACCGAGAGTTTCGCGGAAGCCTTGAGCTATTTCCCGGAACCGGCTGAGTTTCGCGCCGCTCCCGACGTCTACCTCGACGCCATCGCCGAAGCGAAGAAGGCCGTCAGCATGCCGATCATCGGCAGCCTGAACGGCGTTTCTCGCGGTGGCTGGGTCGAGTACGCCAAGCGGATCCAGGAGGCCGGGGCCGACGCTCTCGAGCTCAATATCTACCTGATCGCGGCCGACATGAACCTGTCGGGCGCCCAGGTTGAGGAGCAGTATCTTGAGCTGGTTGGTGCGGTCAAGGAATCGCTCTCGATTCCGCTGGCCGTCAAGGTTGGTCCCTATTTCAGCTCGCCCGGCCACATGGCCAAGCGGATCGCTGAGGCGGGAGCGGACGGATTAGTGATCTTCAACCGTTTCCTCCAGCCCGACATCGACCTCGACGAGTTGGAGATCTCGCCCAAGCTGGAGCTCAGCAACTCCTACGAGCTGCTCCTGCCGCTGCGGTGGATCGCCATTCTCAAGGGTCGCGTGGACGCCTCGCTGGCCGTCACGAGCGGTATCCACGGCTCCAAGGGCATGATCAAGGCCCTCCTCGCCGGAGCCGACGTCGGCATGATCGCCTCCGTTCTCTACCAGAAGGGTTTCGACAAGGTCGGCAAGATCTTGGCGAACATGACCCAGTGGATGGAGGAGAAGGAGTACCAGTCGGTGGAGCAGCTCAAGGGCAGCATGAGCCAGGAGAATTGCCCCGAGCCGGCCGCTTTTGAGCGTGGCAACTACATGAAGGCCCTGACCTCGTTCACGGGCGAAGCGATCTAGTTGCGTCCAAAACCGGGCCGAACCGCCGCGTGTTGGCGTTCGGCACGACTTGGCAACATTGCGAGGAACCCGCGGGCGATTTGGCCCGCGGGTTCCTTTTTTTGTTCATCCGATTCAAGAATGCGCCCGCCCGACCAGCGCCGAATCGAGCCGAGGCTGATCAGAGAAGAGGCACCGGTACTCTGCCGCGGAGTACCGGTGCCTCTTCTCTGGCTCCCCTTGTTCCCGCAAAGTCTGCGTCGAAACCTGTTTCGATGCAACAGCTTGCACCTGCGCACGTTTCGGTCGGATGAACCCTTTTTTTGTTCATCCGATTCAAGAAGACGAGCCTGTTCGCTGTTGGCTATCCGGTTTCGTCGTGGGTTGGGAATCCTTGGAGAAGAGCCACGAGTTCTTGGGGAGAGCCCCAAAAAAACGGGGGAATCAGGTTTCCCTGCTTCCCCCAAGGCTGGCACAAATGTTTTGGAGCCGATTCCAGAACTGTTGGCGGTGCGGTTATTCCCCGCCCGCGGAAGACTCCCCAGTTCTGTCAACGTCTCCTAAGCTCAAGCGACTCCCAAGAGCTACCCAAATTGCCCCTCAGCCCGGATGTTTCGAAACTGTCTTCGGCAGGAGATCGGCCAGGGTCTCACGAAGAGACGTACGATCAAAGGGCTTGCTGACGCAAGCATCGCAGCCTGCCTGATGACACTCTTCGATCTCCTCCTCCATGGCCCTTGCCGTAATGGCAATGACGGGCCCTTGGTAACCCACTCGCCGGAGTTGACGGGTCGTTTCATATCCGTCGATCGTGGGCAAGCGAATATCCATGAGAACGAGATCGAAGAAATGCTCTGTTTCCAGGGAGGACTGGACAAGTCGAATTGCTTCCTCCCCCTGTTCCGCCACGGCAACCTTCACCCCCGTATCGCGAAGCACCGTCGCCATGAGCCATTGATGGTCTTCGTTGTCTTCCACGAGAAGAAAGTGGAAGCAACTCCAATCGAGCGTGGAAAGTGAAGACCCGGAGGAGGCAAAGGAATCAGACATTGTTGGTCATACCAGGTTGCCTTTGCGGGAGGGTGCCCCACCAGGCAAACTAGTGCGCAAAAGTGTACAGGATGACAGATCGCCTTCCGCGCTGCGGAAAGCAACAACCACGGATCAAGAGCGACACACGCCACCCATTAGGTGGACTACCAGGCGATAAGCCGGAAAAGCTGCCCCGCAAGAATTGAAGTTTCCGTTTCTGCTCCTCGGGTGATGTGCGCTCCGAAACGCCGCCCCCAGATGGGGCAAACAATAACCCTCAGGATTAAGTATCGGTGAGCCTGCTAGCGAACTCCACGGGAAAGACCACACGGGGCCTGTGGCTTGGCGCATATCGTACACAATCCACTAGCTATTCTGAGAGTTCTTGCCTTGCTAAGTGGTTACTCACGCACTATTTCTGGACATCCCCGCATAACCAAGGCTCAAGTGGCAGCATTTCGTGAAATAAATATTCACGTCTCCTTCCTTGGAACGTCTGGCTTCTCCCTTAACGGAATGAGAATCCCAAGCGGAAGAAATGGTCGGCAGCTCCCCTGACAGTGGTCGGTTTCGATAACCGAAGCCTTGCAAACAATCCGCCATCGCCTAGAATAAGCCGTTTTTGATAACGACAGAGACGGGACACTTGCCCGCGAGACGTTCGGCACCCTGCCTTAGAGGGAGGCGATCTATCCGCAGAAGGCAGCGTCCCCATTTTGGCATCCACTCGATGACTTTCTCTCCCACTTCGATCGTCGCTTACCTGGCGCTATTTGCCGTCGTGGGTTTTGCCACGATCTTTGTGGCCCTTCTGCTGGGATGGTTTCTCCGGCCGAAGAATCGAACGCCGGAGAAGTTGCAGCCCTACGAGTGCGGCGAGCCGCCAGTCGGTTCCAGTCGCGTCCAGTTCGATCTTCGCTTCTACGTGGTCGCGTTGCTTTTCATCATATTTGATGTGGAGGTGGCGTTCTTCTTTCCGTGGGCGGCCGTTTTCGGCAAGGCCACTCAGTTAAGGGATCCGGCTTTGGAACGGGTTGCCGTGGAAGCCAAGATGGACCCGGTAGGCCAGAAGTTGGAGGAGTTGGGTGTTCCCAAGGCCGACCTCCAAGGGGCAATTGACGTGAAACCCGTCGCCAATCGATTGGCCTTGGCCGCGATGATCGACATTGCCGTGTTTTTTGCCGTCCTGATGGTTGGTTTTGCCTACGTTTGGTATCGAGGCGACCTGGACTGGGTCCGCGCCATTCGCCCCGTGCCTGCCGAACGAGGGTCGCCGGCCGAAACGGACGGATAGCCCCTTTGCGGCTTGAATTGAAATCTTGTTGGATACGTGAGCAGTCAAGATCGGATTCCATGAACGTCGCCGATATCGTCGAACGGTTGAAAGAAGAGCTTTGCGAGGGCGTCCTGCAATCCGATGTCCAGTGCGCGGATCCGTGGGTGGAGATCGACAAGGATCGTCTTCGAGACGCGTGCGGGTTCCTTCGCGACACCGAAGAATTGCGATTCGACTATCTCCATTGCATCACGGGCGTGGACTACCTGGAGCCGGATCCCAAGAAGGCGAAGAAGATCGACTGGGAGCCCCATTTCGAACTGCTCTATCACCTTTCGAGCTTGCAGCACCGTCATCGGATCGTGCTCCGCATCGTGTTGCCCCGTTGGCAGAACGACGAGCCAGGACGCCTGCCGGAGGTTGCCTCCGTTTCTGATCTCTGGCGAACGGCGGATTGGCATGAACGGGAAGTGTACGATCTTTGCGGCGTGTCGTTTGCGAACCACCCGGACTTCCGACGAATTCTCTGTCCGGAGGATTGGGAGGGCCACCCTTTGAGAAAAGACTACGAAACCCCGCAGGAATACCACGGGATTCGAGTGAAGTAGATATCCAGACATGGCGATTGAACAAGTCGATCCGGAACTGGTCGAATTCGACGTCCGCACGGACGAGATGCTGATCAACATGGGGCCCCAGCACCCGAGTACGCACGGTGTGCTGCGTTTGGTGTTGCGCACCGACGGCGAGGTGGTGACCAACGTCGTTCCCCACATCGGCTACCTGCACCGCTGCGCCGAGAAGATCGGGGAGAAGCTCAGCCCCCGCCAATGGATTCCCTACACGGACCGCTTGGACTACCTGGCCGGCATGAACATGAATCTCGGCTGGGCCATGGCGGTCGAGAAGTTGCTGGACCTGGAGATCTCCGACCGGGCTCGGCACCTCCGGGTGATGATGTGCGAGTTGAACCGGATCGCCAGCCACCTGGTGGCGGCCGGATGCTACGGGCTCGACCTCGGAAGTTTCACGCCTTTCCTCTACACCTTCCGCGAGCGAGAGAAGATTCTCAGCCTGTTCGAGGAGGTTTGCGGGGCACGGTTGACCTACAGCTACATCACTCCGGGCGGCGTGACAGCCGACCTGCCCCCCGGGTGGCTTGATCGCTGCGAGCAGTTCCTCGGTGAATTCGAAGAAGTGATCCCCGAGTTGCATGCCGTCCTCACGAGCAACGAGATCTTCATCCGCCGCACGGCGGGAATCGGCGTGCTGAGCCGCGAGATGGCCGTCAACTACGGGACCTCGGGCCCGGTGCTTCGCGGAAGCGGCGTGGATTGGGACCTGCGACGCGACGGGGAAGTTCGGGTGACGAAGATGTACGAGGACTACAAGTTCGAGGTCATCGTCGAGGTGGAGGGCCACTACCCCCAAGACCGGGACGACTATCCGCCGGTGCCCCCCGAGGCCGTCCTGGGCGACTGTTGGCACCGCTTCTACATCCGCATGATCGAGTGCGTTCAGTCGATCATCCTGATCCGCCAGGCCATGGAGAAGTACCGCCAGTGCGACGAGCCCCTGGGCGAGCCGATCAAGACAAATCAGAGACTTCCCAAGGGCGAGGCCTACCTGGAGACGGAAGCGCCGAAGGGCCAGATGGGATTCATGGTCGTGGGCGACGGCACGGCGATCCCCTGGCGGGTCCGGGCGCGGAGCAGCAGTTTCTGCAACCTGTCCGTCACCGGCGAGATCTGCCGCGGCTGCCTTCTGGCCGACGTCCCCGCCATTGTGGGATCGCTGGACATCGTGTTGGGAGAGATTGACCGCTGATGGCAGAGTACCTCGTTCAATTCGGTTTCCCCGTCTGGTTGGCCTACGGCGGCATTGCCGTGGTGCAGTGCATGATTCTGTTGGGCATCATGATGGGCGCTGCGGCGACCTTCACCTGGATGGAGCGGAAGGTTTCCGGACGCATCCAGGATCGTCTCGGCCCGACGCGTGTGGGCGGCCGCTTCGGTTGGCTCCAATCCCCCGCCGACGGCATCAAGCTGCTCTGCAAGGAAGACCTGATCCCGAAAGACGCCGATCCGATCCTGTTTCGGCTGGCTCCGTATATCAGTTTCAGTGCGTCCTTCTCCGTGTTCCTGGCCTTGCCCTTTGCCAACGGCTGGGTGGCCCAGCACCTGAACATGGGCGTGTTTTTCATCCTGGCCGTGGCGGGCCTTGAGGTATACGGCGTCATGCTCGGCGGGTATTCGTCGGGTTCCAAGTGGTCGCTCTACGGATGCATACGAGAGGCGGCCCAGGTGGTGAGCTACGAGGTGCCGCTCGGGCTGTGTGTTCTGATCCCGGTCATGGTGGCGGGCACGCTCGACCTGGTGACGATCGGCAACATGCAGCAGGGTTGGGGCTGGAACTGGATGATCTTCCACAGTCCGTTCATGTTCGTGACCTTTTTCATTTTCGTGACCTGTGCGGTAGCGAGCACGAATCGGGCCCCCTTCGATCTGGCCGAGGCGGAAAGCGAGTTGGTGGCCGGCTTCCTGACCGAGTATTCCGGGTTCCGCTGGAGCGTGTTCTTCATGGCGGAATACGGTTCGATGGTCATGGTCAGTGGACTGGGAGCGATCCTGTTCCTGGGCGGCTGGTACGGCCCGATCCCGGTGGCGGAGTTGCTCGGGCTGACCCATGCCAACCACGCGATCCTGGGATGGCTGGGGGACCTGCTGGGAGCCTGCAACTTCCTGTTCAAGGCGTTCCTGGGCGTGACGGTCATGATGTGGCTTCGCTGGACGCTGCCCCGATTGCGGATCGACCAGGTGATGACCACGTGTTTGAAATACTGCGTGCCGCTCGCCGCGGCCATGTTCGTGGGCGTGGTGCTGTGGAGCTACGCTTTGCCCGGCGGAATCTTCCCCCGCAAGACTCCTTTGGGGGCGGTTGCCGAGGGTCCCACGTGGCCGGCTCCGCAAGCGACGGGAGGTGAAACGCCATGATCAACTGGCATACGCTGTTCTTCTTCCTGTTTGCCATACCAACGTGCCTCTTTGCCGTGGCCGTGGTGGTGTCTGCCAACGTGGTTCGCATGGCGGTGTGTTTGATCGCGTCGCTGGCGTGCGTGGCGGGATTGTATTTTCTCGCAGCCGCCGACTTCGTCGGCGCCATGCAGTTGATGATCTACGTGGGCGGCACCCTGGTGCTGCTCGTGTTTGGAGTCATGCTCACCGGGCAGGGAGGCTACGCCTCCATGAAGATCACGTCGACCAACTGGCTCATGGCGGGTCTGTCCGGCGGCGCCCTTCTGATTCTGCTGCTGGGCTGCGCGGCCCTGAGTGTCGACGCCTGGTCGCCCAAGACCGTCGCCCAGAGCGCTCCCACGGCCGAAGCCGAGCCCACGGTGGCGCCCCTCGGCATGGGATTGCTCGGCATTCGTGTCGATCGGTTGAGCCAGCCGGAAGCGACTTTGCAATCCGGCATGTCGGGCTATTTCCTGCCCTTCGAGATCGTGTCCGTCCACCTGCTCGTCGTACTCATCGGCGCCGCCTACCTGGCGAGAACGCGAAGAAGAAGGGAAGCCGAAGACAGCGCGTAGGTGCGTCGAGACGCACCGTAAGCCAGCGAAAACCAAATCCCCGTGCGTCAAGACGCACCCTACTGAACCCCGAACGTTGCCGTCCATGTTCATCCTAGGTCAACCAGTCAGCCTCTCGCACTACCTTGTCGTGGGAGCGATCCTGTTCGTGTGCGGGATCGTGTGCATGGCGACGAAGCGAAACGCAATCGGCGTGTTGATGGGCGTCGAATTGGTTTTGAACGGGGCCGCCGTCAATTTCGTCGCCTTTTCCTGTCCCTTCCTGCGGGCCGACTCCCATTTGGCCCTGGGGCTGGATGGGCATCTGATCACGCTGTTCATCATCGTGCTGGCAGCCGCCGAGGCCGCCGTGGCCCTGGCCATCGCGCTCTGTTACTACAACACCCACGCCACGATTGACGTCGACGAAGGGGACGAGTTGAAAGGCTGATGGAACTCGCCACGCTATTACCGCTGTTGCTCCTGCTCGCCTGGCTGCTGCCGCTGGCCTCCTTCACGGTCATCGTGTTTGCCGGACCAAGGCTGGGCCGCGCCGGCCACAAGGCCGGTTATATCGCCACCGGCGCGATTGGCACGTCGCTCGTTCTTTCGCTCATCGCCCTCGGATCCTGGCTCTGGCACCACCCGATCGTGAGCACTCACCACGACGAGGCCGCGGTCCACGGCGAAGCCGATCGCCACGGTGAAACAGGCAACCACGAGGAGCATGAAACGCCGGAAGCCCATGGCGAGCACGCTTCGCCTGTCCATTTCACCGACGACTGGTACACGCTCGCCGAATTCGGTTCGCTCAAGCTGACGATCGGCTACTACATCGACGCGTTGACCCTTGGCATGTTTGTCATGGTCTCGCTGATCGCCACGTGCATCCACGTGTATTCCTTCGGCTACATGCACGAGGAATTGGAAGACGTGACCGACCCGCTGGCGTCCACCTCGAGCGGCAAGCCGCTCGTCCGGGCCGGGAGATTTCACCGCTTTTACCAGTACCTTTCCCTGTTCTGCTTCAGCATGCTGGGCCTGGTGGTGGCGGGCAACATCGCCATGGTGTTCGTCTTCTGGGAACTGGTCGGCATCTGTTCCTACCTGCTGATCGGGTTCTACATCGAACGAAAATCGGCTTCCAATGCGGCCAACAAGGCCTTTATCGTCAACCGTGTTGGCGACTTCGGCATGATCATCGGGCTGATGGTCCTGTTCGGCGGGCTGGGCACGTTCGCTTTCGGCGACATCGAGGACGCCAACGGAACTGTGCATCCGGGCATCTTCAGCCAGGTTCGCCCCGACGAAAACGGCCGCGAGTTGACCGTCCCCGACGGGCTCGTCCGCATGGCGGCCGCCAGCCAGATGGATTCGATCTACGAGTCGATGCCGAGCGCCGAGGAAGCGGAGATCCAGATTGCCCAGCGAATTACGGAATTGCGGAAGCACAACACGGGCTACTGGCTGTTGATCCTCGCGGGACTGGGGATCTTCTGCGGGTGCGTGGGCAAGAGCGCCCAATTCCCGCTGCACGTGTGGCTTCCCGACGCCATGGAAGGTCCCACGCCGGTCAGCGCCCTGATCCATGCGGCCACGATGGTGGCGGCGGGCGTCTACCTCGTGGGACGGTTCTATCCGGTTTTCGCCCCCGAGGTGCTGCTCGTGATCGCCTACGTGGGCTGTGCCACCCTGTTCATGGCCGCCACGATCGCCATTACCGCTACCGACATCAAGCGAGTCCTGGCCTACTCGACCGTGAGCCAGTTGGGCTACATGATGTTTTCTTTGGGTGTTGGTGGTTGGGCGGCAGGCCTGTTCCACCTTTTCACCCACGCTTTCTTCAAATCCCTGCTGTTCTTGTGTTCCGGTTCGGTGATCCACGCGTGCCACACGAACGAGATGCCCGAAATGGGCGGGTTACGCAAGAAGATGCCGTGGACGGCCTGGACCATGCTCGCCGGCTGCCTGGCGATTTCCGGAGCGGGGATTCCCCTTCTGTACGGTTTGAGCGGATTCCACTCGAAGGACTCGATCCTGGCCCAGGCCTTTTCGTTCGGCCAGCGATCCCCCTCCCAGGCCTGGCTGTTCTGGGTTGCCGCCGCGGGCGCGGCGATCACCGCATTCTACATGTTCCGGTTGTGGTTCATGACCTTTGCGGGCAAGCCGCGAAACCAACGTGTTTACGACCATGCCCATGAGTCGCCCGCATCGATGTACGTTCCCCTTGTGATTCTCGCTTTCTTCGCGGTGACGGCCGGTTGGCCGGTGCCGGGGCTGAACCTGCCCGGACTGCTCGAACAGGCTCGGCCTGTGGGAACGGCGGAAGGATTCCCGGGCAGCGTCGAGATCGCCAGCCTCGTCGTGCCGGCAGAGCATCTTTCGCACCTTGATGCCGTTCACAGGCCTGTTTCCATGATCGCCTCCGGCGCGGCCGTGACCGGCTTTCTGATCGCCGTGCTGTTTTACTTGGTGCGGGTTTTCAATCCGGAGACGGTGCGGCGTGCCCTCTGGCCCGTCCACGCGTTCCTGATCCACAAGTGGTTCTTCGATGAGCTCTACGACCTGGTGTTCGTCAAGCCGACGCTGCTGCTGGCCCAAGTGGCCGGGGCACTGGACCGGTTGGTGATCGACCGGCTCGCCGATGGTTCCGCCCGCTTCTGCGTGGCCGTGGCCCGCATCGACGACCTGATCGACCGGCTTGTGGTCGACCGCATAGTCAACGGGCTCGGACGGCTGACCTACGGATTCGGGCAGAGGCTGCGACCCTTGCAGTCGGGTCTTTTGCGCCAGTACGTGGTGATGATCGCCGTATCGACCGTCGCCTTGTTCCTCCTGATTTTCTTTTACCGAAACATGACCCTGCTTCCCTAGGGGCTTCGGCCAAGGGTTCACACGATTATGACACTTACCAGTCCCCCTGTCCTCCTGAGCCTGATCATCTTTCTCCCGGCGTTGGGAGCGTTGGTGATCGGCCTGTTGCCGAAGGGACGGGACGACCTGTTCAAGCAGGTTGCCCTGGCCACGACGATCCTCACGGCGATTCTAACAATCGTCGTGGCCATGCCAGCCTCGCCCAGCGGGAACTCATCCGTGGGATTCGAGTTGGGCAAGGCCCAGATGCAGTACGCCTTCAGCATCCCCTGGATCGAGTCGTTCAACATTTACTACGCCCTGGGAATCGACGGCATCAGCCTGCCGCTCGTCCTGCTCACCTCGTTCTTGAGCATCCTGGCCATGGGAGCCAGTTGGACGATCAACAAGCACGTGAAGGCCTATTGCATCCTGTTCCTCCTGCTGGAGATGGGGATGCTGGGCGTGTTCATGGCCCTCGACTTCTTCCTGTTCTACGTGTTCTGGGAAGTCATGCTCCTGCCGATGTACTTCCTGATCGGCATTTGGGGCGGTCCGCGGCGGGAATATGCGGCCATCAAGTTTTTCCTGTTCACCATGGCCGGCAGCGTGTTGATGCTCGTGGCCATTCTGGTCCTGTATTTCAATAGCGACGTGAACAAGCTGAACGTGATGGCGGTTACCAGTTCGCATGTTCACGAGAGCGTTCAGGAGGAATACGATCCGGACTCGAAGACGCCGCTGCACACGTTCAACCTCCTGGCCCTGGCGCATCAGGGGCAGGCCGCCGACTCGCCCTTCTCGCAGGATCTGGTATGGGGCAAGTCGATCCAGTGGTGGGTGTTCCTCCTGTTGCTGATCGGTTTCCTGGTCAAGGTCCCGTCGGTGCCGATCCACACGTGGCTTCCGGACGCCCACGTGGAGGCTCCAACGCCGATCTCCATGATCCTGGCCGGGGTGCTTCTGAAGATGGGCGGATACGGGATCATTCGCATCTGCTACCCGATCTGCCCCGAAGCGGCCTACGATCTGGCCTGGCTGGTGTGCTCTCTCGGTGTGATCAGCATGGTCTACGGGGCCTTCGCCGCCATGGCCCAGACGGATTTCAAACGCCTCGTGGCTTACAGCTCCGTTTCGCACATGGGCTATGTCGTACTCGGCCTGGGTGTCTGGTCGCTGGGCGGAGCCACGGCCACCGGCGACTACTGGAAAATGGGCATGAACGGCGCCATGTTCCAGATGATCGCCCACGGCATCAGTTCGGCCGGCATGTTCTTCCTGGTGGGCGTGATCTACGAGCGGGTCCACCACCGCAACCTGGACGATTTTGGCGGGCTGTTCGGCAAGATGCCGGTCTACACGGGCATCTCCATGGGCATCTTCTTCGCGGCCCTGGGCCTGCCCGGGCTGTGCGGATTCATCGGCGAAGTGCTCGTCGTCCTTTCCGTGTGGAACTACAGCCAGGTCCTGGCCGTGATCTCGGCCTCCGTGGTCATTCTCACGGCGGGCTACATCCTCTGGACGATCCAGCGAGTCTACCTGGGAGCGGAATATAGGGGCCCCCATGCGGAAGAGATCAAGCCCATGACGAAGCGGGAACTGGCCATCGCCGCTCCCCTGCTGGCCTTCGCCATCGTGTTCGGCGTGTATCCCAAGGTGGTCTTCAACTACATGTCGCCGAGTGTTGACAAGGTGGTCGACGACATCGCGGCCACCCAGACCCACTATTCGCGTCTCCGGAGGACAGCCGACGCCGAGCGGTCGGAAGCCCTGCCGACGGATCTGGCCGCCCTTGAGACGCGAGTGGATCGCGAGGAGGCCACCCAGCCGTGACCTTTTTCGAACTGGTCCATCACTCGCTCCAGGATTCCCTGGGCACGTCGCTTTGGGCGTTCGCTCCCGAATTGATCGTGTGTGCCACAATCGTGGCGTTGCTGTTTGCACGGATGTTCACTTCCGGGCAAAGCAACAGTGCCTACGTGGTGATGATGGTGGGTACCGTGGCCGCCTTCTACGTGGCCGTGAAAACCAAGGCTCCCGATCAACCGGTGGAGATTTTCACCGGCATGCTCGTCCAGGACGGGTTCTCCCTGTTCATGCGGCGTCTGCTGCTGCTGTTCGTGTTTCTGTTCACGTGGATGACGCGGTTGAGCGGTGTGCCGGACCGGGAGAGCGCCACCGAATTCTACACGCTGATTCTCGGTGCCCTGCTCGGCATGTGCCTCATGGTGTCGGCCAATCACATGCTGATGGTGTTCATGGGCATCGAAATGGCCAGTGTGCCGTCCTACGCCCTGGTGGGGATCATGAAGGGCCGCCGCCTGAGTGCGGAGGCAGCCCTGAAGTTCGCGGTCTTTGGCGGCGGCGCCGCCGGGGTCATGCTCTACGGGATCAGCCTTCTCGTGGGCGTGTTGGGGACGGCTCACCTGCCCACCATGAGCGTTCAGCTGGCGGGGCTGCTGAGTTCGCCCGTCGCGTCCGATTACCAGCTCATCCTCGTTCTGGCGGGCCTGATGATCCTGGTCGGCTTCGCCTTCAAGCTTTCGGCGGTGCCGTTTCATTTCTGGACCCCCGACGCCTTTGAAGGGGCCACAGCCGAAGTGGCCGCGTTCCTTTCGATCGCTTCGAAAGCGGCGGCGCTGGCCCTGTTGCTGCGATTGACTCTGGGCCTCGGCTATGTCCCCGCGTCCCAGGAATCGCAACCCGCCGTGGTACCGCAGCTTGCCAGCGCCGCGGTCGAATCCGCCTCCGGAGGTGTTGAGGTGCGGGCCCAAGGCGGCACGACCGCCCTCGCCCCGGTTCGCCATTACCTGGCCTGGTTGATCGCGTTTCTGGCTGCGGTGACGTGCACCTTCGGAAACCTGGTCGCCTACGGGCAGGACAACATGAAGCGTCTTTTGGCCTATTCGACGATCGCGCACGCGGGTTACATGATGATGCCCGTGGCGGCGGCGATCCTGCTGGTGGGAAGCGACGTGGAAGCGGCTCGCCAGACCGTGGCGGCCATCCTGTTCTACCTGGCCGTCTACCTGCTGATGAACCTGGGCGCCTTTGCGATCGTGGCCTTCCTTCGGAACGAGTTGGGGAGCGAGCAACTGCCCGACTATGCGGGTCTCGCCCGGCGTTCTCCGTGGTTCGTCATTTGCGTGGCCGTGGTCATGTTCAGCCTGGTGGGACTTCCCCCGCTGGCCGGCTTCGCTTCCAAGTTCGCCATCTTCGCCCAAACCTATCGAGCCGGGCTGTTGTCACTCGTCATGATCGGCGTGTTGAACACCGTCTTGAGCCTGTTCTATTACCTGCGTGTGGTGAAGACCATGGTGCTGGATCCCGAACCGAAAGAGCGACCGGCCCCGACCATTACGGTCTGGTCGAATGCGGGCTACTACTGCACGCTGATCGCCGTCCTGCTCGTCGTGTTGGGAGTGTTCTGGAATCCCCTGTTCGTTGAAGCCCGCAACGCCGCCTCTCTCCTGTTGCCGTGACCATGCCGCAAACCGACGTGATATCGCCGCTCAACCGTTTGTTGCACCTGATGCAGCGATCTTTCCCGGCCTATTCGGTCCAGGTGCGGGCCGTGGCGTTCCGCGGCCCGGACGAGATGCTCGACCAACTCCGCCGGATCGTCGACGACCAGGAGCAGCTTTCCCGCCGCATCGCCGACGCGATCCTTGAGCGGAAGGCCCCGCCCGACCCCGGCCAATTTCCGATCGAGTTCACCTCCTGGAACGACGTGGCCCTTCCGCGAGTTCTGGAGCATGCCATCGACTTGATGGAGCGAACCGCATCGGAGGCGGAAGCCCTCGCGCAACGGGCCCCCGAGGCGCCGGTGTTCCATTTCGCACGGGAGGTCGTGAACCTGACGATCCGGCACGTGGCGCAATTGAAAGAGGCCCTCGCGATCTACGCGGGCGCGGCGTGAAGACATGATCGACACCCACGCCCACCTCGACGAGGACAAGTTTGCTTCGGATTTACCCGCCGTTCTTCAGCAGGCTGCGGAGGCCGGGGTGGAGGCCGTTATCTGCCCGGGCATCACAGCCGATTCGTCGGAAGCGGTCGTGCGTCTCGCGGAGGCCCACGAGTTTCTCCACGCCGCCGTGGGCATCCAGCCCAACTACGGAGCGGAAGCCGCCCCGGACGACTGGGATCGCATCGTGGCGCTCGTCGACGCAGGGTCGGCCGTCGCCCTGGGGGAAACGGGGCTCGACCGCTACTGGGACTTCACGCCCATGGAAGTGCAGCGGGACTACTTCGATCGCCACCTGCAGTTGGCCCAGGCGCGAGATCTCCCCGTCATCATTCATTGCCGGGAGGCGGAACCCGACACGCTCCAGATGCTGCGAGAGGCGGTTGCCCGCGGGCCGCTTCGGGGCGTGATCCATGCCTTCAGCGGCGACGAGGATTTTGCTACGGCGTGCCTCGACCTGGGCATGCACATCAGCCTGGCCGGTCCGGTCACTTACACGAACAAGAAGTTCGAGCCTCTGCGCCGCGCCGCCCGAATGGTACCCGCCGATCGTCTACTCATCGAGACCGACAGTCCTTATCTTGTGCCGCATCCTCTGCGAGGCAAGCAGAAGCGCAACGAGCCGGCGCTGCTGCGTCACACGGCCGAGGGGCTGGCGGCGTTGCGGGATGTTTCCGTCGAAGCGTTGATCGCTCAGACGACGAGCAATGCCAAAGCGCTGTTTGGCCTGCCGTAGGCTGTTGAGCCCCCGCCATCAAGTAACTCACTGGCCTTGTTCGGGGCTCATCACGGCGGAGCGTGATGGCTGCTATCCCACGAATTCCGGTTCGACCAACTTGGGAATTACGCCAGCGGCGTGGCCTTGGGCGAGAAGTTCCCGGACGGCCTGCCGACCGCGCTGGCCGAAATCGAGGGTCCAGTCGTTGACGTACATTCCGACGAACTCGTCGGCCATGGAACGATCCAGCCCGCGACCGTAGGAGAGGGCGTAGTCGAGGGCCTCGGCTCGGTGATCGAGGCCGTACTGGATGCTCTCCTTGAGAAGTCGCGTGACCTCGACAATCGCGTCGTGGCCGAGATCCTTGCGGATCGCGTTGGCGCCCAGGGGCAGGGGCAGGCCGGTTCTCTCGAACCACCACTGGCCCGTGTCGACCACGAGCTTGAGCTTCTGGTCGGCGTAGGTGAGCTGGCCTTCGTGAATGACGAGTCCGGCGTCGACGGGCTTGCCGTCGGCCTGGCCCGCTTCGACGACGTTGAGGACCTCGTCGAAGGGCACGACGACGTGTTCGAACTCACCCTTCAGGCAGAGGCTCAGGGCGAGGAAGGCCGTCGTCAGCGTGCCCGGAACGGCAATGGTCTTCCCTCGGAGGTCGTCGAGGGCGAGGCCCTCGCGGGCGACGACCATGGGTCCGTAGCGGTCGCCCATGCTGGCCCCGCAGGGGCAGAGCATGTAGAGGTCGCTCAGGTGGGCATAGGCGTGGAGGCTGACGGCCGTCAGTTCCAGTTCCCCCGTGAAGGCCCGGCGGTTGAGGGTTTCGATGTCGACCAGTTCGTGTTCGAAGCGGAAGGAGCCCGTATCGAGCTTGTCCTTGGCCAGGGCGTAGAACATGAAGGCATCGTCGGGATCGGGGCTGTGCCCCACGCGAATGAGCTGTCGAGGGTCGGTCACGGTTGCCTGCCGGAGTTGGAGTCGAGGCTTCAGCCTGCTTGGATCCTCGGGAGTGGCAAATGCTACGGCGGCAAGGATGCCACCGCCACGCGGTGTTGGAATCCAGGCTTTAGCCCGCTGTGATTCACGGGAAGTCGTTGATTGCTTGGCGGACGGCACGGCGAAGCGTGCCTGCTAACTTGAGTTGGCGCCCAGGCCTCCGCCTGCATTCCCCATCCTACCGATTCAAGCTTCGATCGAGAACCCCGAGGAGACCCCGTCTCCTCCCCCGAAATCGGACGAGAGATCCACGGGCGGCATGGTGGGAGCTGACGGATAGGGCAACTCCGAGGCGGCCCCTCCCCCCCCACCCGAGAGTATCGCGGCGGCCGACGCATTCTCAGTCGACTGTTCCTGATCGAGTTTTTCGCAGAGTTGACGCCAGGTTTCGCGCTCGATTTCGAGGACGCCGAGGCACTCGTCGATCTTGACGTCGTCCTCGCTCCGTTGCGCCTCGTTGATGGTGCGAAACAAGAACATGTAGATGGCAGCAACCTTGCGCGTCAGGTCGCCGCCGATTTCGTGGTTTAAGCCCGAGAGGATTTGGGTGATGATCTCCTGGGCTCGAATCATCGCCTCGCACGCTTGCTCGTGGTCGTCCTCGCCCCGGAAGTGCTTGGCCCGCTGCAAATTGCGGATCGCCGCTTCGATGAGCATGCACTGCAATTTCTGGGGAGAGGCGGTCATCACTTCGGTTTCGAGGTAGTTGTTGCGGGTCGAGGGCTGCACGAACGGGCTCCTGCGTGGTCTGGGATCGATCGGAAACGGAACCGGCCCTGAAGATTGCGGGGAGGGGGGCGGGTCCCGGGGTCGGCATAACGGCGTCCTGCCGCCGCCGAACAGGTGGGGTTAAGATGGTTGCTGTCAGGTCATGCACAACTCCTGCAAACGCCTCTGCCGGGGACGCGGAGAGCACTTCGCCGGCAACGTCTCATCAATCGTCGCTGCTGCTATTTCCGTTTGCGTCGATGTACTGGATCGAGTCCAGGAAGTCCAGATTCGACTGCATCTTGGCGATGGACAGTTCCATGGCGGTGAAATCGGCATACAGGCGGTCCTCCAGTATTTCCAGCCGCGCGTCCATGAACTCGATCTTCTCGTTTTTCTCCTCGATCGTCTCGCCAATGGTGGTGTAGCGGATAGTCAGCAGGCCTGTCTCCTCATCGGCCAACTTGTCCGCCACGGCATTGAATTTCGCGGCGAATCCATGGTCTTCCGTCGTGAAGAAATCCATGACGGCCTCACGATCCGACTCGAACAGGTCTTCGAGCACGGTGGAATCGAAGGTCAGGGTTCCGTCGTCTTCGATCTCGATCCCGATTTCCGCGAGTGACTGGATGGAGCCCGCGTGATAGAAAATATCACTCACGAAGCCGTTCAACGCCGTCTCCAGACGCAGCGCGGTCCCGTCGCCGGTGAGAATGCTGGCTACTTCCGTATCCGCGTCGTACGCGGTGAAACCGCTCAGCGACTCTCGCAGGCTGTTGTAGTTTGTGACAAACGTCTGGACGTTGGCGACCAAGTTCTCACTCGATGTGGAGACGGTGACTTTTACCGGAGACGTGGAAGAGCTCAGGGCGGTCAGGGTGACCCCGTCGATGGCGCCGGTGAAGGTATTGGTGTTCGAACGAAGCACGACGCCGGATCCCGCGGAAGTGGATTCCCCCAGAACGAGCAGGGCGTCGCGGGCTTCGGCGGTTTCGGTGACCGTGAAGCCCAACTGCGAGAGGTCGACGACCATGGCGCCGGCCTCGCCGGTGGAGCCACTCATCAGAGTCATGCGATAGGGATTTCGGGAGCCGTCGTTGAGCAGCGAGGCGCTCACGTTTCCATCCAGCTCGTTGATCCGGCTAATGAGGTCTTCGAGGCTTTCGTCTTCCTCCAGTTCGATTGTGAGGGTTGTGGAACCGTCGACGACTTCGTACTCTTCGCCGTCGATCTCCACGGTCTTCGCCTCGCCGAGAAGATGAAGGTCGGCGGCCGTCGAGGACCCGTCCTCGGCCACCGTGAGCGTGCCCGTGCCGTCGGCCTGGTCGCGGATCCAGATTCCGTCTCCCGTCTCGTTGATCTCGGCGTAGACATTGGCGCCAAGACGATTGATCGCCCGAATCAGATCACCCACGGTCTCAACGTCGGGGTCGACTTCCAGGTCGGAACTCAGGCCGTCACTGTCGGTGATCGTGATGGTTCCCAAGGAGACACCGCTTCCGCCGTTGAGGTCGGCCAGCAGCGTGTTATGGGAGACCACCTGCTGGTGGAGGTCGCCGCTATTGAAACTCTCCACGGCATCGTCCACGGCAATGCCGAGTTTCTCGGCCGTTTCCTTGGAATCGGCGCTGGCCACGATCATATTGCTCGCCGAGCCGTCCGTCGTGTCGGTGAGCAGGATGCCGTTCTTGGCGCTGTTCACCGAAGCGGTAATCCCAACGTCGGCGGCATTGATCGCGTCGATGACGTCCTCGAGGGTCTCCGCGTCGGCCAGCGAGATCGTGTCGGTCGCTCCCGTGCGGTCGGTCAGTTCCAGCGAGCCGAGGTCGCCCAACTTTTCGGAACCGCCCAACGTTGATACGAGGACCGACTTGAGCCCGCCGATAATGCGTTCGCCGGTGATCTCCCCGTCGGTCGACTCGCCGGCGATTCCGAGATCCTCGGCGGCCGTGGACCCCGACGCCGACTCGATGCTGAAGGTGCCATCCCCTTCGGTGAGGTCATGGACCACGAGCCGCTTACCGTCCTCGGAAATCTCCACGCGGAGCTTATCGGGGGCCTCGGCGTTGATGATGTCGAGGATCTCGCCAAGCGAGGTTTCTTCCGTCGCCTCCGAATCGGTGGTGGCCGCAGTCGAGAAGTCAATCGTCCCCGTGGTCCCGTCGCTCAGTTCGTAGACGATGTCGGTAAGGGCCGGATTGCGGCCTACCCCGTTGCCGTCGTTGAGGAAATCGAGGTCCATGTCTTCGGACAGGGAAACCAGGTCTTCGCCGTCGACCACGCTCTCGTCCACATCGATTCCGCTCAACCCCAAGGATTCGGCCGTGGTGCCGCCGTTGACCTCCTGAACGATCAGGTTGGAGATCTCCGATCCCGTGTCGTCGACGAGGCGGATCCCGTCGCCGTGGGCTTCGGCGGTCACGCCAATCTGGGTGTTTTCGTTAATGGCATCGAGCACGTCGTCGATCGTCTGGGCCATGGAGAGATCGATCTCGGCGCTGTTTCCGCTCCGGTCGGTAATGCGAATGGAACCAGGATCGAATCCATCGCCTCCGTTGATGGCGTCGAGATCAAGGGCATCCTCCACATCGGCGCCGAAACGAATGCTGACGGTGCCTCCCCCTAATCCGTCCGTTGAGGACTCGACGCCGGAGGTGAGCAGTTGCTGCTGCTGGGCCGTCTGAACCGGCGTGTAGTAGTAGGTTCCTTCTGCGGGATCTCCGGTGATGGCTGCGTAAAGGGCACTGGAGTTGCTGCTCTCCACGCTCTTGTCTTCAAACAGATCCTCTTCAGACAGGTTCTCGGTGATGTATTGGACGGAGAGGACATACGTGGCCAATTCGGTAATGGCGTATTGTTCTTCCGTCAGTTCCTCGACGCGGGCGCTCAGGTTGTCGCGAGGAATCGCGTTGATCTCCATGAGCTGGTCGACGATGCTGCCGTAGTCGATTCCGGAGATCAGTCCGGTGGTGGCTGTGATTCCCATAATTCACCAGGGGCGTTGAAAGGGTGGAGCCCTTGAACCACGTGCAGGCACACCGAGTGCCCGGCGCGCACAAAAGGCCCTCATCGAATGACCATCGGCAGCGTTTTCGGAGGAGTTTAGCGATTTTGTCTAACCAACATAATCGGCAGAAGTAGAGAAGGTCCGCGGCCACCTGTTCCACAACAGGAGGGTGGCTCGGAGCCACAAGACCATGTGGACGCACGCGGTCGACCAGGGTGCCGAACATGCAGCAAGCCCCGACGCCATGGCGGCGCCGAGGCTTGGTTTCCCCCCGAATCCTCGTGTCTTCTTGGTCTATTGCAGCAGGGAAAGCACGGCTTCCGGGCTCTGGTTGGCAATCGTCAAGACCGAGATGCCGGATTGCACGAGGATCTGGTTCTTGGTGAGATTGGCGCTTTCCTGAGCGAAATCAGCATCGCGAATCGAGCTTTCCGCTTCTGTCAGGGCTTCGAGCGTGTCGCTGAGCGAGGCGATGTTGGTTTCGAGCGTCGTCCGCTGGAAGGCTCCGAGACGACCGCGAAGGGTTGTCACTTGGGTGATGACTTCTTCGATGACGGAGGCCGCTCCGATCACGTCGGTTTCGAGATCTTTGACCCCGCCGGAACGCAACTCGAAGAGCCGTCCGGAAACGCCGCCCAGTTTGGCCGTGTTGACACTGGAAATGCCGAGCCGAGCCTGCTGGTTGGAGACGACATCCGGGCCGAGTTGGAACTGGGCCCCACCGCCGGTAATGCGGAAGCTCAAAGCGGCGCCGTCTTCGACGGTCTCGTCCAGGGAGAAACTGAGGTCCAGCGAGGACGTGTTCAGCGTGGCCGTCAGGCCGGAGCCGACTGCCTGGATGCCGTTGATCCGGGCATCGACGTCGGTGCCGTTGCTGCGGTCCGCCTCCACCCCGTTGTTGTCCACTACGCTGAAGCTGGTCCCGTTGAGGGCCCGGACGGAAACGAACGCGTCGGAGCCGTACTCGACGGCCATGAACTTGAGCCCCACGCTGGCCTGGTCCTCGTTGCCGATCAGGGCGGCCCCGTCGGCCGTGCCGGCGTCGACCTCGCCGCCGCTGAAGGTTCCAGTGTCGTTGACGGTGAGCAGGCCCGTACCGGCGGAATCGATGGCGTCGATGCCGTAGATGTCCTCGGTGAGATTCGCTTCGAAGAGTTCGAGCACCTCTTCGCTCGCCCCGGCGACCGTGCCGTTGATGATGTCGACGATCATCCCCGCCGTCGTGGTCCCCGCGTTGATCGATACGGTGATCGTCTGAGTCGAAGCGTCGTAGGAGACAGTCTCGGCCCCCACGGCCGCCGTATCTTCAAACTCGACCGTGATGCCGTCGTACTCCGGCCCCGAGTTCTTCGCGGTGATCGTGAAGATCGCTTCCTCGCCATTGGCCGCGTTGATCGTGGTCGACGAATTGGCGTCCTCCATGTCCGTTCCCGACGTGCTGAACTCGAGGTCCTCATCGGTCGCTTCGAGAATTCCGCTGCCATCGCTCCCCGCAACGTTGCTGACGCTGATCCCCAGGGCGGCGAACTCGGCGCTGTGCGACGCCGTGTCGTTGAAGAAGTCGATCAAGTCGTTCGCGGTTGTCTGAACGAGTCCTGCCGAATTCGTCTCCAGGTTGACGATCAGGGTGCCCTCGCTCTTGACTCCGCCGCTCAAGGTGACCGATGCGGTGTCGAGATCGGTATCGCTGAAGGTCGCCGTGCCGTCGGCAAGGCCCCAGGTTTCGGCCCGGAAGTACTGCGATACGTTTTCGTTGGTGTTGACCAGGTTGATCACGTCCTGCAGAGTGGTTGCACCGCCTGTCAGATCAACATTCAGCGTGAGCGTTTTGGCCTCGGCGTCCCAAACGGCCACCTCGGTCGTGGAATCGGCGATGACGACCTGCACATCGTCGAACTCCGCTCCCTTCTGGCGGGCGGAGATCTTGAAACTCGAGTCGGCATTCGTTCCCTGAAAGACGGCGGAGGCGAAGTCGAGGACCTCGGGATCCGTGGTCATGTCGATCCCAAGCTCCTGCCCCGGTTCGCTCACGAAGCGGATATTGCGAGAGCTCTCCGGACCGAGGAATTGAATCAGGTTGTCCGCCTCGCTGGTCCCGTAATAGGTCGACTCCTGGAAGACGGTGACCGTTTCGTGGCCGTCGTTGCCTTCCGCGAGCGACGCGGTGATGACGCCGTCGAGCGCAGGCTCGGAATTGAGCATGGTGATGACGTCGTTGGCCGTCGACAGAATGTTTCCGCCGTCAACGCCCTGGGTTGTCTGGTAGGCGCCCGGGGCGAAAGTTCCGAGGTCGACCAGTCCCGTGTCTCCACCACCGTCCGCGGACGTGGTGACGGTGAACATGGAGCTGAACAGGGGATCGGCGTCGAGGTAGGTCTTGAGATTGGCCACATCGCCGGCGCCGGACGTACCGTCGTCGATGGCGATCGTCTTGCCCGAAACATCGATATTGATGCTCGCCGCGCCGGTGGAAGCGAAGGTGAACGTGTAGTCGTTGTAGTCTTCGCCCGCCTGGTTGGCGGTAAGCGTAAAGGCGTTGTCTGCAAGGCTATCGGAGGCGCCAAAGGTGTATTCGGCCGATTCCCAGGCTTCGGTTTCCAGTTGGACGACGATCAGGCCCGGCTCTTCCCCCGTCGGCGGCTCGTAGTAGGCGCCGGGAGTCGCCAGGAGTCCGGTGTCGGGATCGATATAATCGGTTTCGTACTTGACTCGAAGATCTCCCGCGTCGAACCCGGCCTCGGCCGCTGTGATGACGATGTTGTTATCCGTGCCGTAGCTCGACGCAATGATCGAGCCCTGGGTGGCTTCGGTTTGCACCTCGGCGCGCACGCCCAGGGCGTCGGCCACGAGATTGATCGCGCTGGCCAGGTCCTCGATCGTGCTGCCGCCGGCAAAATTGAAGGCCTCGAAACCGCTTTCCCCGCCGATTTCCAGGACCACGTCGTCGGCGATGGCCCCGTGTTCGTAGTACAACTCGGCCTGGGTGGCCTGCTCCACGATTTCCACGGCAACGCCCACTTCCGTTTGCGTGCCGAAATTGGCCTGGTCAATCTGAAGATCGGTGATCGAGTCGGTGTCGATGCCATCGGTGACGAAATCGAGACTTCCGTCAAGCAGGCGGCGTCCCTGGAATTGGGTTACCTGGGCGATCCGGTCGATCGCTTCGAGCGACGAGTCGATCTGGAGTTGGTTGGCCGCGATCTGCTCGGCACTCATGGCTCCGGTATTCGCCGCCTCGGAAATCAACCCGCGGATGTCGTTCAGCAGCGAACTGACCTGGCCCAGGGCGCTGTCGGCCGTGGCGATCATCTGATTGGCGCGTTCACTGTTGGTGATCGCACGCTCCACGCCGATGATATCGCTTCGCAACACCTCGCTGGCAATGAGACCGGCGGGATCGTCCTTACCGGTGTTGATCCTCAAGCCGGTGCTTAACCGAGTGAGCGACTCCTGCAGCATCGCGTTGGAGCGAGCGAGAGTCTTCTGAGCGTTAAGCGAACTTACGTTTGTATTGATTCGAGTCATGCCAGACGCGCCTCCCTAACAACGTCTGCCACTCCTCGGCGCCGGCCTGATGAGCCCGCGTCCAGGAGCTTGATTAACGTCTGCCTCAGCAGCAATCGAGTGCAGGGCAAATCATCGAGCCCCGTCATCCTCGCTCACTGACCGTGCAAGTCTCCTTGGAAAACAGTTCCAGTCCTACTTGTTGATCGGGCTATTCCGGTTAATCGCATCAATCTACTTGTGCGGATTGGTCCCAATTTGCCGGTTATTCGGGTTTTGCGCGGGCTGCCTGCCTCCCCCACAGACCGCAAAGTCCCCGCAAAGCCCCCAGGCCAACAAGCATCGCCGTCGGGCGCAGACGAGATCCGGTCGGGAGCGTACCAAGAGCGCGCAAAGAACCGGCCCCCCAAAAGGGAGGCCGGTTTTGGAAATCCACCGAGTATTTGGCTGTCAGTCCAATTGGCCTAGCCGAGGAGCGAGAGAACGGATTCCGGGTTTTGATTGGCCATGGCCAGGACGGAGGTGCCGGACTGGACCAGGATCTGGTTCCGCGTGAGGGCGGCACTTTCTTGGGCAAAGTCGGCGTCGCGGATCGAGCTTTCCGCTTCCGTCAGGTTCTCCAGGGTGTCTTCGAGCGAGGCGATGTTCGAGTCGAGCGTGGTCGACTGGAAGGCCCCAAGACGCCCGCGAAGGGTCACCACCTCGGTGATCGCCTCTTCGACAATCGCCGCGGCGGCGATCACGTCGTTTTCGAGGCTGGCCGAGTTGCCCGACCGCAATTGGTAGAGTCGCCCGGTCGTACCACCGAGTTTGGCCGTATTGACGCTGCTAATGCCGAGCCGGGCCTGCTGGTTCGAGACGACGTCGGGACCGAGTTGGAAGGTCGCCCCGCCGCCGGTGATCGAGAAGCCCGTCGAACTGCCGTCTTCCAGGTCTTCGCTCACGGAGAAGCTGATGTCGAGAGCCGAGGTATTGATGCTGGCCGTGAGACCTTTGCCCAAGGCGCGGACCCCGTTGATCAAGGCCTCCACATCGTTTCCCTCAGCCCGGTCCGAGGAGTTGCCGTCGGCGTCGGTGGTGGCGAAGGCGCCGCCATTGAGCGACGTGACGGAGACAAAAGAGTCGGAACCATACTCTGTGGCCTTGAAAGTCAGGCCCGTATTGGCCTCATCGTCGTTGCCCAGGAGGGCCACGCCGGTAGGCGTGCCGGACACGGTGGTTCCGTCGGCAAGGGTGGCGCTGTCCGAAATCCGCAGGACGCCGGCCCCTGTCGAATCGGTCCCGCTGCCGTAGACATCCAACGTCTTCGAGATGGAGAAGAGGTTGTCGACTTCTTCGAATTTGCTGATGCCGTTTGTGGCGTCAAGCAGATCATCGACTGTGGTCTGGCCGTCGACGATGCCGATCGTCAGGACCTTGCTCGCTTCGTCGTAGGCGAAGGTAGGTTCGGTCGACACGCTCGCCGTATCCTCGAACTCGACGGTGACACCGTCGTAGTCGGAGCCGGCGATTTTGGCGGTGATGTCGAACATGGAGTTGATGCCGCCGCTCGTATTCACCGTCGCCGTGGCGTAGCTGTTTTCCACGGTGGTGCCGCTGGTGCTGAACTCGATGTCCTCGGTCGTCGCAGCCAGCAGGCCCGACCCATCGCTGCCCGCCACGTTGCTGACGCTGATCCCCAAGTCGGCGATCACGCTGTCGGGATCTTCGTCGAAGTAGTCGATCAGATCCTGGGCCGTTGTCGTGACGATGCCGTCCTCATCGGTGGCCAGGTTGACCGTGATCGTGCCTTCGCTGATCACGCCGCCGCTGGTTGTTCCCACGATGACGTCGTCGGTGAGCGCGTCCAGTTCAGCCGTGGAGTCAGCCGAGCCCCACAGATCGGCTCGGAAGACCTCGCTGATGACCTCGTCGTTGTTGATGTAGTCGAGGACGTCCTGGACGGTGTCTGCACCGGCGCCCTGGTCGGCGTAGATGGTGATCTCCTTATTCTCCTCGTCCCAGATGGCGAAGCCCTCACCAGCCGTCAGGCCGGTATCGGCGGCGAACTTGATCGTCACGTCGTCGTAGTCGGCGCCCTTCTGCTTGGCGGAGATCTTGATCGTTCCTTGGTCCATTCCGAGGTTGATGATCGACGAGGAGAAGCCTTCCTCTCGATCCTCGACGGTCACGCTCAGGTCGGTGTCGACCGTGGAGGCGAACTGAATGTTCTGGGAGTCTTCGACACCGAGGAACTGGATGAGGTTGTTCGCCTCAGAAGTGCCGTAGTAGGCCGATTCCTGAAACGCGTTCACGGTTCCGTAACCGTTGTCGCCTGTTGCGAGGGAAGCGGTCATGTCTTCCTGCAAGTCTTCCAGGCCGGTGCCGTCGGTGGTTTCGACGCCGTTGTTAATCAGATTCACCACGTCGTTGGCGGTGGTGAGGATCGTGCCTCCGTCGCTGCCTGTGGTGAGTTGCGTGGTGTAGTTCTCGGGGTCCGCCACACCATCGATAATGCCGCTGCCGTCGTCGTTTCCGGCGCCGTAGGCCACGGTGAACAAGGCCTTGAAGGCGTCGTCGGCTTCCAGGGCGGTCTTGATTTGGCTCGCCGCATTGGTGTTGGAGGCCACGGTCACGGTCTTGTTGGTCGTATCGACGTCAACCGTCGCGGCGCCACCGGTCGGGGCTTCGACGGCGAACGTCCAGCCGTTGTAGTCCTCGCCGGCGAATTTGGCGGTGATCTCCAGATCGTTCTTGGCAACCTCGTCGTTGTCGCCGACCAGGTAAGAAGCGGCCACCCATGCCGATTCTTCCAGTTGGATCTCGAGGGTGCCCGGAGTGTTGCCGTTTCCGCGAACGTAATAGGCTTTGAGGCTGTCGCCGGTGGTGTACTTGACGCGGATGTCGCCTTCGTCGAAGCCCGCGTCGTTGGCGGTCAACACAATGTCGTTGTCGCTGCCGAAGCTGGAAAGGGTGAGGGAGCCGGCCGTTGCCTCGGTCTGGATCTCGGCGGTGACACCGAGGGCGTCGGACACGAGGTTGATGGCGGCGGCCATGTCCTCGATGCTGCTGCCCGCGGCGAAGCTGAAGGCCTCGTAACCGTTGGCCCCGCCCACTTCGAGAATCACGTCTTCGGCGATGGCGCCCTGCGAATAGTTGAGCGAGGCCTGGGTGGCCTGCTCGACGACCTCGACGTTTACGTCGATCTGGCTGAGGGAGCCGAAGTTGGCCTGGTCGATCTGGAGGTCCGCAACAGCGCTCGTATCGACGTCTTCGGTTATGAAGCCAAGGCTGCCGTCGAGCAGGTTCTGTCCCTGGAATTTGGTGGTTTGGGCGATGCGATCAATGGCTTCGAGGGAGGAGTCGATCTGCAACTGGTTCGCCGCGATCTGATCGGCACTCATGGCGCCGGTATTGGCGGCCTCGGAAACCAGGCCCCGGATGTCGTTCAACAACGAGCTGACTTCGCCGAGGGCGCTGTCGGCCGTCGAGATCATCATGTTGGCCGATTCGCTGTTGCTGATCGCCTTCTCAACGCTCACGATGTCGGACCGCAGGACTTCGCTGGCGATCAAACCGGCCGGATCGTCCTTCCCTGAGTTGATTCGAAGACCGGTGCTGAGACGGGTCAACGATTCCTGCAAAGCGGCATTGGAGCGGGCCAGGGTCTTCTGGGCATTGAGCGAACTGACGTTCGTATTGATTCGGGTCATTGCAAACAACTCCAGTTGCGAGGATTGCGTCCCCTCCTTGGAACGCAATGTGGAAAAACACACAATCCGCCCAGGTCGACGGCGGATCGGAATACGTAGCTCACGCAGGTTCTACCGAGCCCCACAGGTAAACCACGTTAAATATCATCGTCCCCGACAAATAGATACTATACGCAATTTAAGTATTTTACGGATTCCCGGAACTCCAGGCATATTCATTATGACCGCGCCGAGCGATATCCACCGGGCGTTCATGAAGCGTCGTCAGCCGGGCGCAGCGCGTTGCTGGCCAACGAGTTGCGGCCAGTCCCCCTCAAGAGCATCGTGTCGCGGAAGGGAGGCACGCAGAGAGCGAAGCGATGGGCATGGACGGTTGGATCACCACACCCATCACCACGCCCATCACCACGCCCATCGCTACGCTCTGGGACGTGCCACCCCCTGGCTGGGCGCGCAAGAAAAACGCCGGCCTCCCACGAGAGGAGGCCGGCGGTGAAGGTTCAGAATGTCGAGCGGTCAGCCCGGCTTGTTTAGCCGAGGAGCGACAGGACGGACTGCGGATTCTGGTTGGCCATGGCCAGCACGGAGGTGCCGGACTGGACCAGAATCTGGTTCCGGGTGAGGTTGGCACTTTCCTCGGCGAAGTCGGCGTCGCGGATCGTGCTTTCCGCCTCGGTGAGGTTCTCCAAGGTGTCTTCCAGCGAGGCGATGTTCGAGTCGAGGGTCGTCGACTGGAAGGCCCCGAGTCGCCCGCGAAGGGTGACTACCTCGGTGATCGCTTCTTCCACGATCGCTGCGGCGGCGATCGTGTCGTTCTCCAGGCTCGCCGAGTTGCCCGATCGCAACTCGTAGAGCCGGCCGGAGGTACCACCGAGTTTGGCCGTGTTGACACTGCTGATGCCAAGACGGGCCTGCTGGTTCGAGACGACGTCCGGACCGAGTTGGAAGGTCGCCCCGCCGCCAGTGATCGAGAAGCTGGTCGATGCACCGTCCGCCAGGTCCTCGCTGACCGAGAAGCTGACGTCGAGAGCCGAGGTGTTGATGCTCGCCGTGAGGCCTTTGCCCAAGGCGCGGACGCCGTTGATCAAGGCCTCCACGTCGGTTCCCTCGGCCCGGTCCGAGGTGCTGCCGTCGGCATCGGTCGTGGCGAAGGCGCCGCCGTTGAGGGACGTGACCGAGATGAAGGAGTCGGAACCATACTCCGTGGCCTTGAAGGTCAGGCCCGTGTTGGCCTCGTCGTCGTTACCCAAGAGGGCCACGCCGGTGGGCGTGCCGGAGACGGTAGTTCCGTTGGCAAGGGTGGCCGTGTCCGAAATCCGCAACACGCCCGAACCGTCCGAAGGGGTGCCGCTGCCGTAGACGTCCAGCGTCTTCGAGATGGTGAAGAGGTTGTCCACCTCTTCGAATTTGCTGATGCCGTTTGTGGCGTCAAGCAGATCATCGACTGTGGTCTGGCCGTCGACGATGCCGATCGTCAGGACCTTGCTCGCTTCGTCGTAGGCGAAGGTGGGTTCGGTCGACACGCTCGCCGTATCCTCGAACTGCACGGTGACACCGTCGTAGGCAGCCCCAGCGATTTTGGCGGTGATGTCGAACATGGAGTTGATGCCGCCGCTCGTGTCGACGGTGGCCGTGGCGTAGCTGTCTTCCACGGTCGTGCCGCTCGTGCTGAACTCGATATCCTCGGTCGTCGCAGCCAGCAGGCCCGACCCATCGCTGCCCGCCACGTTGCTGACGCTGATCCCCAAGTCGGCGATCACGCTGTCGGGATCTTCGTCGAAGTAGTCGATCAGATCCTGGGCCGTTGTCGTGACGATGCCGTCCTCATCGGTGGCCAGGTTGACCGTGATCGTGCCTTCGCTGATCACGCCGCCGCTGGTCGTTCCCACGATGACGTCGTCGGTGAGCGCGTCCAGTTCAGCCGTGGAGTCAGCCGAGCCCCACAGATCGGCTCGGAAGACCTCGCTGATGACCTCGTCGTTGTTGATGTAGTCGAGGACGTCCTGGACGGTGTCTGCACCGGCGCCCTGGTCGGCGTAGATGGTGATCTCCTTATTCTCCTCGTCCCAGATGGCGAAGCCCTCACCAGCCGTCAAGCCGGTGTCGGCGGCGAACTTGATCGTCACGTCGTCGTAGTCGGCGCCCTTCTGCTTGGCGGAGATCTTGATCGTTCCTTGGTCCATTCCGAGGTTGATGATCGACGAGGAGAAGCCTTCCTCTCGATCCTCGACGGTCACGCTCAGGTCGGTGTCGACCGTGGAGGCGAACTGAATGTTCTGGGAGTCTTCGACACCGAGGAACTGGATGAGGTTGTTCGCCTCAGAAGTGCCGTAGTAGGCCGATTCCTGAAACGCGTTCACGGTTCCGTAACCGTTGTCGCCTGTTGCGAGGGAAGCGGTCATGTCTTCCTGCAAGTCTTCCAGGCCGGTGCCGTCGGTGGTTTCGACGCCGTTGTTAATCAGATTCACCACGTCGTTGGCGGTGGTGAGGATCGTGCCTCCGTCGCTGCCTGTGGTGAGTTGCGTGGTGTAGTTCTCGGGGTCCGCCACACCATCGATAATGCCGCTGCCGTCGTCGTTTCCGGCGCCGTAGGCCACGGTGAACAAGGCCTTGAAGGCGTCGTCGGCTTCCAGGGCGGTCTTGATTTCAGACGCCGCATTGGTGTTGGAGGCCACGGTCACGGTCTTGTTGGTCGTATCGACGTCAACCGTCGCGGCGCCACCGGTCGGGGCTTCGACAGCGAACGTCCAGCCGTTGTAGTCCTCGCCGGCGAATTTGGCGGTGATCTCCAGATCGTTCTTGGCAACCTCGTCGTTGTCGCCGACCAGGTAGGAAGCCGCCACCCATGCCGATTCTTCCAGTTGGATCTCGAGGGTGCCCGGATCGGTTCCGTTTCCGCGAACGTAATAGGCTTTGAGGCTGTCGCCGGTGGTGTACTTGACGCGGATGTCGCCTTCGTCGAAGCCCGCGTCGTTCGCGGTCAACACGACGTCGTTGTTCTCGCCGAAGCTCGAAAGGGTAACCGAGCCGGCAGTCGCTTCCGTCTGGATTTCGGCGGTCACGCCGAGAGCGTCGGAGACGAGGTTGATGGCGGCGGCCATGTCCTCGATGCTGCTGCCCGCGGCGAAGCTGAAGGCCTCGTAGCCGTTGGCGCCACCGACTTCGAGCACCACGTCTTCACCGATCGCCCCTTGGTTGTAGTTGAGCGAAGCCTGGGTGGCCTGCTCGACGACCTCGACGTTCACGTCGATCTGACTGAGGGAGCCGAAGTTCGCCTGGTCGATCTGGATATCCTGGAGCGAGCTCGTATCCACGTCCTCGGTGATGAAGTCGAGGCTGCCGTCCAGGAGGGTTTGGCCCTGGAATTTGGTGGTTTGGGCGATGCGATCAATGGCTTCGAGGGATGAATCGATCTGCAACTGGTTGGCCGCGATCTGCTCGGCACTCATGGCACCGGTATTGGCGGCCTCGGAAACCAGGCCTCGGATATCGTTCAGCAGCGAGCTGACCTCACCGAGGGCGCTGTCGGCCGTCGAGATCATCATGTTGGCCGATTCGCTGTTGCTGATCGCTTTCTCAACGCTCACAATGTCGGATCGCAAGACTTCGCTCGCGATCAAACCGGCGGGATCGTCCTTACCTGAGTTGATTCGAAGACCGGTGCTGAGACGGGTCAACGACTCTTGCAGGGAAGCATTCGACCGCGCCAGAGTCTTTTGGGCGTTGAGTGAGCTGACGTTCGTGTTAATTCGGGTCATGCCAGACACCTCCAGTTAGAGGACTACGTCCAAGTCTGACCGGAGCGCGGGGAGTCATCGAGTCCGGGCCAGCTTGACCGCCTCCGAGCAAGGATCACGCGATCCTCCGGTAGAAGGCGGCACGTACGATACTTAGGTTGTAGGGGAAATTCCTGGGTTGCTTCGGAACGTTGGACCCCGCAGAGCATGCCGTCAGGGCAGCCGCAGGGTTCAGTTCAACGGACCTTATGGTGCAACATCGGAATGCGACACAAGGCACTTTAGGTAAGTTAGAGAATTTCCGTACTTTTGGTTACCTGCCCAACATAGGACCTATCGGACAATCCAGATAACCGCAAGAAACAAAAAAACCCTGCCAGACAGACAATGCTGATGGCAGGGCCTTGTGGTTGTTAGAACGTGACTAACCGGAACGATTCCTCTCGCTGCACCTCACCAATGGGAGGGGGAATTTCAGGCTGTCCTCAGGTTCGCTTGGTCTCTGCTTGGAGTTGACCAGAACGTTCGTTCTCCCGCTGTATTGCCTCGTGGATTTCCCGCCGATGGACGGGGATCTCATTGGGGGCATCGATTCCCAAACGGACCTTGTCACCACGAATATCTACAATCGTCACCACGATGTTATCACCGATGATAATGCTCTCGTCGCGCTGCCTGGACAACACAAGCATCGAGGCCTCCTTCCTTGATTTCTCGGTCGTGCCGCCAACAACATCGGTTCCTTGGCGTTTGGCTTCCGTCCCATACAGCACGACTGAATTACCTACCCTTACTGTCTATCGGGAGACAACAGTCTAGGCAAACAGGAAAAGTTTGGGGCTATGGAATGTTTGCGAAATAAACAGCCCATGCGAAGACTTCACAAGCAGCAACCGCGCGATCGAAAACGCCTCAGCCACCTGAATCCGCCCCAAGGAAAACGAATCACGCGACTCGGTCGAAGCGCTTGAAGCAATTCTCATCGCATCGGCAATTTGGAGAATGTCCTGATGCAAGGCGGCACTGGCTGACAAGCAGCCAGTGGCCCCCAGAATCCTAAGCCTGACAAAGCCTAAATGGACTTGCGTGATTCCCGGAAATGCCGTCCCACTGGGCACTGCTTGTCCACACGCCGGGAGCACGTGCTTCCAAGGATTCAGGGATTCTGCGGCGTGTGGCCAAGAAGTGGCACACGGTTTCCTGGAATCGTGCAAAGTCATTTAGATATAGTCGAGGAGCGTCATGCTCAGGGTTTGTCCGGCGGCCTGCATGCTGGCTTGGAGAGCCGTTTGGCGCGCGGTCAGATTGGAGATGACTTCGACGAGATCGACATCGTACTCTTCCGAAAGCACCGATTTGAGTTCGACTTCTTCCGCATCGAGTCGCAGGGAGAGCGTGTCGAGCCCTTGTTGAGAAGCACCGACTTCCGCGCGAACGTAGTTGAGTTGGGTTACGCTGTCGTCGAGCATCGTCATGGCGCGCTCGATTTCCACGGAGTTGTTCTCCTGAAGAGCCGTCTCCAGTCGAAGCAGCGCCGTGAAGATCCCCTCGGTCTCCATGGGGTTCGTATCGTCGGAGGTCATCGTGGCGGCCGAGCCTCCCGAGAGGCTCGGGGGATCGAGCGGATCGGTGGCAGCCACGGCCCCGCTCCCGTCGTTTCCGTCTGAGGCCTCCAGTTCCACGGTGAAGAGGGCGGAGGCGTCGGGATCGGCATTGAACATGTCGATCACGTCCTGGGCCGTTGTTCCACCGATGGAATCGATCTCGAAATAGAGGACCTTGTTGGCCTGATCGAAGACGAACGACTCGGAGCCGGTGTCCTCAAAGACGACCTGGTACTCGTTGGCGTAGGATCCGGCGTATTGGGCACGAAAGGTCAGCGCGTTGTCTGTGCCGACGGAATCCACGGTGACCTCGCCAAGAGTGCCGGCAACCTGAGCGGTTGCCTCGTCTTCGCCGGTCGCAATGAACCCCAGATCGATCGCGGCGGTGCTCAGCAGGGTCCGTTCAACGGTCAGCGCTTCATCGCCCAGACTCTCGTCGACAAGCTCGATGCCGTTTCCGTAGGCCGAGAGCTGGGCGGTGAGGAGTCCATCGGCATTTTCGTCGTGGGAATTGATGGCCGCCAGGACATCCTCGACGGTTCCCAGGCCGGCGATATCAATTTCCATTTGCGTGCCGTCGCGGCGTGTGATGATGAAGTCGGTTCCGCCGGTGGCGCCGCCGTCGGTAAGCTCGGTGGCAAGATTCACCGCGCCGGACCCGTCGTTGGTTTCATCCACGCTTGTGTCGAGGGATAGCTCAAAGGCATCCCGGGGCCCATCCGTGGCGGCAAAGAGATCGACAACCTCGTTGGCGGTGGTGACACCGGGGACGACCCCAATGGTGATGGTCTTCGCCGTCTCGTCCCAGGTGACGTACTCGCTTCCGGAGGCGCCGCCGGAGTCGACAAACTGGACCTGGAAGTCGTTCCAATCGGAACCGGCCTGCGTCGCCTCGATCGACAACTGGGAACCAGTTCCCCAGTCGAAGAGGGCCTCCGCTTTCGAGCCGGTGTTATCCGCATCGACCACGCCGCGCCCGTAGTTCATATCGGCCAGTTCGGTCTCTTCCGTATAGGTGCGGACACCGAGTTGGGATGCCGTGGAGCCGCCGTTCTCGCCGATGGCGAAATCGGCGCCGCTCAGTCTGGAGCGGATATCGATTCCCGTGCCGTCCTCGTTGATTTCGGCGACGAGTCCGGCGCCGGCCCCGTTGAGGGTGTTGAGCACGTCCTCGATCGTCTCGGCCGTGTTGAAGCGAACGGTGAAAACTTCGCCCCCGTTTTCGATTTGCAGGCCGCTGTCGCGGTCGAAATCGGCGCCGCTTCCCTGGCTTGTCGTTGCTGCGACCTCGCCGACGGGTGTTTCCGGGATCAACCCGGTGCCATAACCGTGGACGTCGTCGAGTGGATCAAGGCTGGCCGTGAAGGGGAGGTCCCCTGCCTCGTTGGCCAAGTTGATGGCCTCGATCACGTGACTTGCTTCCGTATTGTTCTCGTCGATCCCGATGACGATTTCCCCGGTCGTCTCGTCGTAGTTGACCGTTTCACTGCCGGCGGACACCATTGGATCGTCCTCGAACCGGATGGTCACGCCATTCAGATCAGCGCCATTGCGTTCGGCCTCGAGGAGAATGTCGTTGTCATCTCCGCTACTCCAGATAACCGCGCGAGCTCGCGATCCCACGATGTCGTCGAGCGACGTGGTTTTATCGAGGACGGGATCGAGATCGCTGCCGACGACGGTGGCAAGCCCGACCCCGGTCTCGGTGAGGATGCCAAGTTCACTGGCGGTCGTCCCTCGTCCCACCTCGTTGATGGCGAGGTCGCCGGCCTCGTCCTGATTCAGGCGGATGTTGAGGCCCGTGGTCGTGATCTCCACTTCGAGGGTGCGCCCCTCGGGCGGATTGTCACGAATGAGCTGAGCGACTTCCCCGATGGTTGTAGCGCTGGACAGGTCAATGATGCTGGTGCTGGCCCCGCCTGAAATGGCAATGCTCCCGAGCGAGATCCCCTCACCGCCGTAGAGGTCCGCCAGTTGGGTATCGCGACTGAGCACGGGATTGAGGTCGACACTTCCTTCCACCTCATCGGAAATGGCGCCGAAGACGTAGTTTCCGTCGACGTTGGTATCGAAGAGGATGTCGATATCCGCGTAGCTCTGAAGGTTCTCCTCGTTTCCCAGGTACTCGACGACGCCGTCGCCAATCAGTGCGAAGGGCTGGACCGTGGTCGTCGAACCGGCAAACAGGTATCGATCGCGGAAGCTCTGGTTTCCCGTGTCGAGCAGTTGGGTGATGGCCTCGCTGACCTGCATGGCCACCGCGGCGCGTTCCTCGTCGCTGGCCGTGGTCCCCACGACTCCCGAGACGGCTCCCTGGATGTCCGTGATCATTTCGGAAACCGTCGAGAGGGCGGTATCGGTGGCCGTGAGGAACGACTGGTTGGTGGTGAGGTTTATCTGGACCTGCTCTTTTCGTTCCAGAAGGCTCTGGAGCGTGATGATTCGTCCCGAGGCGATGGGGTCCTCGCTCGGCGTCTCGAATTTCTGTCCGGTGCTGAGTTGGTTCTGCAGGCGGAACAGGTCGAGTTGATCACCCTGCACCTGTTGCATGAGCCGTTGGCTGACGAGCAGACTGCTCACGCGAGTGGTGGCGATTCCGATGATATTCGTCATGGGGACACTTTTTTTCCTGGGTCACCGCGATGCTCGGCCTACCTGTCTCGTTAGAGGGCCAACAGGGTATCGAGCATCTCGTTGAGAACGGTGATGACGCGTGCGGCGGCGCTGTAGGATTGCTGGTAGGAGATCATCTTGACGACTTCTTCGTCGATGCTGACGCCGCTGACGGCAAGCTTCTGGGAATACAGGGTTTGTTGGAAGACGCGGTTTCCTTCGGCCTCCGACTGGGCCATGGCCGAGCCCTGTGCCACGTCGTTCGCCATGGTATCGTAGAGGTCCCGAATGGACTTGCCGTTGGCGGAGTCGATTTCTTGATCGGCCAGGTCCGCCAGAAGGACGGCGTTTTCCGTGTCGGCTCCGATCCCGGACTGGCTCGCCGCGAACAAGGCGGGATCGTCCTGAACGGCTTCCGACACGCCGATCGACAGGGCATCCGTTCCCGTGAAGAAGGTGTTGATGCCCAGGGCAGCCAGAATGCCGCTCGTGTCTTCGGCGAAGCCGATCTGCTGGTCGGACGAGTCGCTTGAGATTTCCAGATGCCGGGTTGAGGTAATGGAGGCGGAGATTCCGTCGATGGCGTCCAACTGGTCGACGAGGTCGTCGAGAGTCGTGTCGTCGCCCTGGCCGTTCAGGTCGACGCGGATCTCGGTGGTTTCGGTGAGCCCCGTTTCCTCGTTATAGAGCATCACCTGGAAGGAGCCGTTTTCGGGCGTGAACGTAAGCCCTGCCTCATTGAGGGGCACATCGCTCTCGTCGACGGAGAACTCGCTGGTGATCTCGTCGTAGCCCTGAAGGCCCTGGCCGCAGGAATAGGCCTTGTTGAATTCGAAGATCACGGTGGCCGCGAAGTCATTCAATTGATCGACGAAGTCGCCAAGCACGTCGTCCCTGGACTCGAGCAAGCCGACCAACTCCCCGGATGACACATCCAGGGGCGAGTAGGTCTCCGAGAGGTAGATCTCCGAAGTGGCGATGCCTCGATCGGTTTCCTGCACGATCTCGACTTCGCGCCGGGTGCCCTCGAAGACGAGGTAGTCGCCGCCGGCATACACATTGGTGGCGCCGCTCTCCTGCTCTTCCACGCGGATATCGATGAGCGACCCCAGCTCTTGGAGAGCGACGAGTCGCTGGTCGCGGAGCCCGACGGCATCGCTGCTGGAGACATCGCCTCCCTCGGTTTCCGCAATCTGGATGTTGAGGACCCGGATCTGTTCCGTGAGATCGTTGATGCGTTCGCCAACCGCATCGATCTGATCGTTGAGGTCGGTGCGCAGGGTCGTGACCCGTTCCGCAAGGCGGGTCACATCCTGGGCGAAGCTCTCGCCCTCGAGAACGGCCAGGTTCCGCACCGAGACGCTTTCCGGCTGGTTCAGGATCTCCGAGATGCTCGAGAAGAAGTCGTTCAGGGCGGTACTCAGGTCGCTGTCTTCCAGTTCGTTGAGGATTCCCTCCAACTCGGCGTAGGTATCCTCAACGACCTCGCTCCCGCTCAGATCGCTTGAGGCACTGCGAAGGCGATCTTCCAGGAAATAGTCCACCTTCTGGACAATCGCTTCGACCTCGACGCCGAGGCCCAGGAGGAGGCCGCCGTATTCCTGGGTGGGCGCAGGGGAATAGACGATCTCTTCCCTGAGATAGCCCTCGGTGTTGGCATTGGCAATGTTCTGGCTAATCACCTGCATGCCGATTTGATTGGCTTGCAGCGTGTTCGCCGACATGCGGAGAGTACTGTAGAGTGTCATTTGCCTACTCTTTGCAGACGCGCCAGAATTCGCACCCGCGCTAAGCTACTCGATCAACCAGAGAACCTCCGTTTCCGACAGGATCCTCTTGAGAATATGTCGGCTTCTTTTTCCCGCCGGTCGCAATGATCTCCAGCATCTGGGACAGGTGAAGCAAAGTTCGCTGCGCCAGCAACCAATTGGTGAGGCTTTGGTGTCGCAGGAGACGGGTCCGGCCATTCGCCTGCTTCACTCGCTTACCCAATTCACCCTGCCTCCCCGAAGCAAGCGACTTTGCCAAATCGCCAATACTGTTGCTTGGGAGGCCCTGCTGCTCGGCCTGTTCGAGCAGTTCGGTCCGACGCTGCAAGCAACCTTGAAGGCGATTGATCAGGTCTTGCTCGCGTGCGGTGAGTGCCGCGAGTCCGGCGGCGTCGATGGACGCAAGGCACTTGCGTTTCTGCGAGAGGACCTCCAGGGTTTCGTTTTGGATGGTCGAAAGATCAGTCATGAAGCCAGCCAGCTCGGATTCCCAAGCCGTTGTCGGGTTTGCCTGCTGTTTTTGCAATGGAAGTCCGGTTCCAGCCGTCATGGTCTTTCGCCTTGGTAGAAAGTCTGTCTGGATGATGTTGGGAAGGTAGTGCTCTGTCAGACTTAGGAATTGGGGAATGTCTTGATGTGCAGGTCGTTAGCACTGGCTGACAAGCAGCCAGTGGCCCCCCAAATCCCAGGCTTGACAGACCACTGGGAAGGAAATCGTTCTTAGCCGCGTTTCAACGTGAAGAGTTCATACATGGCGTTGCTGTATTGAGTGCCGTTGGAGTTGGCAATCTTCTCGGCAAGCACTTGATCGAGTTGTTGTTGGAACATTTCTTCGGCGCGGCCTCCGTGGAAATAGGCCGGCTTGTTCTGAGTTTTTCGCGCCGCCTTGAGCATCTGGCTGAACAGGGTTTCTCCCACGAAGTCCTGAAAGGCCTCGCGAAGTTCTTTGTCCCCATCGGTTTCGCCGGACGCGCCATTCTGGGCGGCTTGGATCGCGGAGGGGGCCGCGGACGAGCCGTTCGTTCCGAACGAATCCCAGAGACTCGAATTGAGGGCGCTGACGTTCATGGATGGGGGGCCTTGTTTTGCGGTGAGCCTCGGGGAGGTCGGGCAGTGCGGAGCGGAAAAGGGGGCGTCTTCTTATTGAAAAATCACGTCGCCCGCGATCGCTCCGTTGGCGTCGAGCAGCTTGATGATCTCGATGATGTCAGTCGTGGGGACGTTGATCGCATTCAGGGAGGTGACAAGCGACTTGAGCTGCGGGTTTTGGGGATCGGCCGGGTCGAGTGAGACGAAGGGGCCCGCTCCCACGGCTCCCGCCTCGACCACGATGTTGCGATGGGCGATGGCGACGGGAGCGATTTCCACGTTGCCGCTGAATCCGATGATGCCGGCACGCTCATTGATGACCACTCGCGGTCCCACCGGCACGGTCGTCATTTCCAACTGAAGGAGTTGAGTTACGAAGAGCACGGGGTCGGCCAGGTACTGGCCGGGCACTTCCACTTCGATGGTGACGGCGTCGAGGGCCCTGGCGACCAATCGGGAGTTGTTTTGATACAGGATCTGCGGGCCGTTGATCATCTCGGCCACTTCCTGGGCAACGCAGAACTCGGCGAACTGGGGCTTGAGGACAAGCATGATCTTGCCGTCCTGGATGTAGTTGTAGCGAAACTCGTGTTCCAGTCGGCAGCCCCGGCGAACCTTGCCCTTGGTGAGCACATCCGGGTTTTCCACGGTTATGTCGCCCTGAGCAAGGGCAAACACCGGTGCGTCTCGCATGGGAACCGGCCCGAGCATGGGGGTCATCATCAGGCGTCCTCCCGTCAGATCGCTACACGACCCGACGGCGCTGACCACGCAATCCAGATCGTCGCCCTGGCGGGCGCCAGTCGCCGGAACGGTAGTCGTTACGTGGACCAGGGCGACGTTCTTGGCATCTTTCATTTCCTCAACGCTGACGGGAATGCCCATCCGTTCCATGATCGTGGCGAGGGTGCGATGGGTGGGCGTGAAGCTGCCGTCTCCCGTCCCGTTCAGCCCAACGACGATCCCCATGGCGTGGAGCGTGTTTTCTTCCTGTCCCTTGATTCGGCAGAGGGTTTCCAACTTCGTCCCGGCTCGGGCCGGCGCCATCGCGAGCGTTTGAATCAGGGCCGCAAGAAGGAGGCAGGTGGCAAATCGTTTCATGGCTTGGCTCTTGGGGATGTGCGATTCTCGGGGCGTCTCGGATCAGAAGGGCTGATAGCGGTCGAGGAACTTCATCAGCCAGCCTCGGCGGTAGCCGTCGCGAACGTGGCCCGCCTCCCGCTTGTTGATCCGAAGCGATGCGAGGTCTTCGCTGAGAACCGTGTTGTTCGGCAGGATGTCTTCCGGACGGGCAATCCCCGTCAGGGACAGTTCCCATTGCTCCGAGTTGACCTGGATGAAACTCCGGCCTTCGAGAACAATCGTTCCGTTGGGCCGGATGTCGACGATCTCGCAGGCAAGTCGAAATCGCATGGTTTCGCGAGTTTCCATTTCGCCCTCGGCGCGGTACTTGTTCTCCATCTTGCCGGTGATCTTCGGACTTCCCGTCGACTGCGGGTCGGGGCGGATTCCCAATCCGTCCAGGACAATCCAGTCATCGAGAGAGTATTTGCCATCGGCCTTCTTGCGCCGATCGACCTCACCCTCGCTGATCACCTGGGCGGACTGGTCCACCATGACGGTCACCAGGTCGTGGATTCGCAGTTCCTTGGGAGGTTCGATTTCGACGTAGCTGTAGGACAGGTTCGAGAGTCGCAGGGGCCCGCGGCGATCCGGATCGCCCAACATGCTCGAACTCTGGGCCTTTGCCTGGCTGGCCCCGAGCAGGCCGAGTGCGATCGCGAGAAGCAGGAGTCGAGCGTGAGTGGCAAGGTCGAACATCGAATCAGCCTTGGTTGGGGGTAGCTTTTGGGGCATTGACGGTAACGGGAGTGGCCAGCACTTCGACCTCGCGAACCCCGCTGACCTGAGCGAAGTAGGTCCTCCGATCGGGCAACGATTCGACGGCCACCAGTTCGCCCCGGGCCCCGTCGTCACGGGCACGAGCCTGAGTGCGAACCCGGAATCCGGGGGATCGGACGATCACGGTCACCACATCGCCTCGGTGCACGAGAACCGGTTCGGAAACCGAATCCTGCGAGATCGGTTTCCGGGGCGCCAGGGCTCGCGAAGCTTCCTTGCCGACAAGATCCTCAATGCGTCGGATGCAACCCGCCGTTGCCATCGATTCATCGACTCGCTGCAAGACCAGGTCGGCCTCGTCCAGGCGAGTTCCGCGGGCGATCGGGCGAGCAGGAACGGCCACCAGCGGAGCCAGCGATATATCCGCCACCACGTCGACCGTCTTCGTCTTGTCGGCAACCTGGAGCGTCACTTCGAAGCACTGCCGACCGGCGGCAGGTGGCTCGCTGCCGCGGATCGAAAGCGTCTGGGCGGCGGCGATCCACTTCGCGGTGTCCTCATCGAGTTGGAAATTGATCTTCCACGGCTCATCGCTCGACCGGGCGAGATACTCGCTCAAAGCCTCGCCAAGCCTCTTATCCGCAAGTCGCGGGGACGCGGACGCCACACGAACCACGGCGCTCGTCTCCCTGCGGGGTTCCTTTCCCACAACCAGAACGCTCCGTGCGCCGCGAAACTCGTGGTTGATCAGGTCGATCCCGCGAATCAGGAGCATGTCCTCGATCTCGCGCCGCGTGACGAAGCGTCGCATGCCGGCCGCCGGCGCGGGAAACAGCGAGATTCGGGCAAGACGTTCGGCTTCCGCCGTCGAATCGCACCGCAGGTCGACGAGATCGCCCAGCGTAATGATCGCATTTTCGGTGGAGCACTCGGCCCTCAGCCGAATTTCGGCGCCCCCGCAACGCGTCTCGGCCGCGACGAGCACGGCGAGAAGAACGAAGGAGATGCAGAACGGTGCGAGGCGTGACATGGTGTTTTCCGTCAAAGGGCTTGGTCAGAAGAGCGCTGGGAGGGTCAGCTCCGGAGGTTGGCCACAAGTTGCATCATTTCATCGCCAACCTGGACGGCCTGGGAGTTCATCTCGAAGGCCCTTTGGGTGGTGATCAGATCGATCAGTTCGGTGACCGGTTCGACGTTGGAGGCTTCCAGGCTTCCCTGGCGAAGCACGCCCAGCCCTGATTCGCCGGGGATGGCCGTCGTCGCCGGTCCCGAAGAATCCGTTTCGGCGAAGAGGTTTTCGCCCAACCGAAGCAGGCCTTCCGGGTTGACGAACGTTGCCAATTCGATTTCGCCGACAACGGTCATTGCCGTGTTTCCCGGTTGCTGAACGCTCACGGTTCCCTGGGCGCTGATCTCGATGCCGGTGGCATCGTCGGGAATCGCGATCGATGGTTCCAGGAGTCGCCCCGTGCTGGCCGATCCGAGCACCATCTGGCCGTCGGCGTTCAGGGAGAAGTTGCCGGAGCGGGTGTATTGCGTTTCTCCCGTCGCCGGATCGATGACGGTGAAGAATCCCTTTCCTTCGATCGCCACGTCCAGATCGCGTTCGGTCTGGGAAAACGCTCCCTGTTCCAGGTTCGCCTGGATGCTGGAAACGCGGGTTCCGAGTCCGACGGAGATCCCCGTGGCGGTGTAGTTGCCGGTGGAATCCTGGGCTCCGGGGAGCTTGTAGTGGCGGTAGAACAGATCCTCGAAATTGGGGCGCGACCTCTTGAAGCCCGTCGTCTCGATGTTCGCCAGGTTGTTGGCGATCACATCGAGTTTGGTCTCCATAGCCGACATGCCCGTTGCGGCGGAGTAGAGGGTTTGAACGCTCATGAATCCAACTTTCTCATCAGGGGGGAAGCGTTTTGTCGGGACCGTCTTCTCGCCGCGGTTAGACTCGCATGAGGCGATTGATCAGTCCGTCGAGCATTTCATCCTGGGTCTGCATCATGTTGAGATTGGCTTCGAGAAGGCGCGAGGCTTCAATCATGGCCGTCATCTCCGTGGTCGGCTGGACTCCGGAGGCTTCCAGATAGCCGGGAGCCACTTCGCGTTCGCCGGCGGTGAGGGGGACCGTTTCAGCCAGGGGGCGAAAGACGTTCTCACCGACACGTACGAGATCCCCGTAGGATTGGGGCTTCACCATGGCGAGGCTTGTCTTTCCACCTGCCTGCTCAATCTCTCCACTCGGCGTGAACTGCCAGGGGCTTTCGCGGTCGAGGACGATCGGGGAAAACGAATCGTCGAGGACGGAGTATTCCTGGTTTCCGTATTGGGTGACCAATTCGCCGCGAGCGTTGACGTGGAAATCGCCGGCTCGGGTCAGGAACTGCTCATCTTCCTTGCCGACAACGAAGAACCCCTCGCCCTTGATGGCCACGTCTGTCGCCACACCTGTGTCCTTGAAGGGTCCAAGCGAGAACTCGGTCTGGGTCGCCACGACCTCGACACCGCCGCCGATATCGTTGAGCTCTCCCAATCCGGGCACGGCCGATCCCTCGGCAATCTCCTCGGCATACCGGCTTTGAACGACGGCCAGTTCGCGCTTGAAGCCCGTGGTATCCACGTTGGCCAGATTGTGCGCAATGACCTCCAGTCGGGTCGCTTGGGCGTGCGCCCCGTCAGCCGACATGTAAAGCCCGTACGGCATGTTCGCCTCACTTGGCACAATACGAACACGCCCCCCTGCAACCAATCGCCGTCGCCTCGGCGAATTACGCATGTGCCCCTGATTAGCAACAGGCGTGCCAAGTCAACAAGAAAGAGGAGAAGCAGGGGTCAGAAAAGCCGTAAGACTATTTGCTGACATGCCTTAGAGAAGAATGTGTGCGTCTCATCTAGAAGAAGGTTCTCCAAGCGGGACGGAGGGAAGCGGCGAAATCGGCCGGTCGAGAGGCAAGAATTGCAGGAAGGCGGTGGCACGCTCAGAGCGCAAGCGATGGGCGTGGACGGTCAAATTGCCACGCCCATCGCTCGGGCTCTGAGCGTGCCACCCGTACTCTGAGCGGGCCCCCCGCGTTTCCTCGGCTGGTCTGGGCTAGTCTTCTTCTGTGGGCTTGGGAAGCTGCCCGTTCTTTTCCACGGCACTCGATTTGGCATCCAGGTGCCTCATCTGGCTAGGCGGCACCACCACCCCGCAACTGACGATGAATTGAATTGCCTCGTCAAAGGAAATTGTCAGGTCCACCGTCTCGCTCTTTTTCACTGTCAGCGTGAAGCCCGTC
Organism: Thermoguttaceae bacterium; assembly: GCA_963674575.2. Taxonomy (GTDB): domain Bacteria; phylum Planctomycetota; class Planctomycetia; order Pirellulales; family Thermoguttaceae; genus JAAYAY01. Next base: position 1,275,556 of record CAXXQT010000001.1, on the reverse strand, counting down.
ATCGGCATGGGCGACGTGGGGATCAGCACGGAAAGCACGGGCTCGTTTGCCGCCGCCTCAATATCAATCATGCTCTCCCCGGTAACCAGGGCAAGAGACCAGATCCCCCTTCGGGGCCACTCGACAGCCACGACTCGCGAATACTCGATCTCTTTCTCGCTCAACACGAAGTCGCTGACCTGCTTGACCGATCCGTAAACATTGCGGACCAACGGGACCCGGTCCACTCCCCGCTCGAACATGGTCCAGAAGAAGCGGCCGATCCCGGCGGCCATGAACTTGCCCAGCAGATAGAGAACCAGAACAAACAGGGAAAGAAAGAAGGGGACGCTGATGTGGGGGCGCAGGAATTTACTTCGCACGTAGACTTCGTAGACGGAGCGCCCCGTCGCTTCGTCGGGACGATCGGAAAAGACCTGTTCCACCGCTTCCTCGTGCCAGACGAGGGCGGGCACATAGTCCCCGTTGTCGAGCCGAACATAGTCGATGGGCATGTCGGCGGGAATATAGGTTCCTGCTCCCGAGGGTTTGTACTCCTCGCCTCGAATCTGCACGACAGCTGTCTTGCGCTCTTGAGGCGTGAGCTTATTGAGACGGTCCTTTTCTGCCGGTGGGAGCTTGGCCTCAGCCACTTCATGTCTCACGTCGGCCACACACCACAGAAGCAGCGATTGGGTCCCGGACATGACGGGGTTGAGAAGATATTTGTGGATCGTTCCCCCAGCCCATAGAAAGATCACGATCGTAAGCAGAGGCGGCAACACCACCGCCAGCCCACGAAGCACCGCCGTGCGGAAAGGCCGAAACGACCATTGTTTCGGTTCCTGCTCTTCCTTCTGCTTCCTCGCCGTCATACTCGATCCGGCCTCAAACTAGTTTCGTATCTATTCAGCCATCCGAAGGGATGGAACGCGCGTCCGGAAGGCGGGCAAACTGAGATGACTTAGCGCGAGCCGATGTCGCCCCAAAGCGGTTTCCGTGCTTGTCAGTCTTCTGTCGCCTACCGGCCTTTCCAGCTGCTTCACCTGGCTGAAGTGTCACCTAGTTTCCTGTCCCGCAAACATCACCGCCCCCGCCAGAGGTCTGCGCTCCCGCGCACCTCTCCGCTCGTTGCTGAATTGTCCGCAAGTCACCGCGGATGTCCAGCTCGACCGACGATGACGGCCGTGACAACACTGGCGCCGCCGTTCTTAAGCGTCTTGGCCACCTCGCTGCTCGTGGCTCCGGTCGTCATAATGTCGTCCACAATCAGGATTCGTGCGTTCTCTAAACCGTAGCCCCCACTTAGCGCAAAGGCACCGCGAACATTCCGAAATCGACCCGCGTGACCTAACTCCTTTTGCGGCAGGGTGTTGCGACGCCTGACAATCGCCCCGGAGAGCACGGGAACGGCTAGTTGGGCCGCAATTTCCTCTGCGATGGCCTGCGGTCCGTTGATTCCGCGCCAAATCCGCCGCCCCCAATACATGGGCACAGGAATCACACAGTCGGCCTCAAAATCGCGAAGTTCGCCCCCCTTCTGGTCTACGATCAGTCGTCCAATGGTCCGAGCCAAATACTCGCCCTGAGGCTGTTTCATCTTCAGGATGGCATCTCTAAGTGTATCCCGATAGGGGCCCAGACATACGACCGAGTCGAATCGAAAGCGAGTTTTGACACATTCAGGGCACGGCGTTTCCAGCCTTCCGTTCCGCAGGGGTATCCCGCACCGTCTGCAAGCATGGCCTTCGCCGCGAGCCCCAAGCAACGAAAGGCAGTCATCGCACAGTGAAACAGACCGGCGCAAAGGCAGATCCGTGTCACACCAGGCACATCGAGGTGGAAGGAGAAGATCCGTGGCCCATCCATCGACCCCACTCAGCATTCGGCGAGCACCGCGAAGCAACCCAACCAAGGCACTGTCTCCCTAAGACTTCGGAAGTTGGACCTCTGAATTGGCTCCATTTTTTCGGTTGTCGTCATTTCCCGCAAGGAGCCGGTTTCAGGCTTAGGAATCGGGCGAACCAGGCCAGCCCCGTCCTTGTCGGTTTTGTGACGATTCGGTAACGAGTGTCGGAGCCAGTGCCCCCCCTTTCGTTGGCCAGCCAGGTGGGAGCCCGTTGGACCTTGACTCGGACCGCGAAACTACCCTATGCTGCCAAGTTACCCCTTTTTTGACAAGTCGCGTCCCTGGGCGCGGCCGGAAGGCCCCAAGCAATGCGAGAAAGCACGCCCGTGATGGTAGCGGAATGTGATCAAGAGTCCGCCGACCCGGACAAAGTATCCCCGCCCCGGTTTCCCAACGAGGGAAAAACTGGTCTGAGCGCCAGGGCCCTCCGCGCCGGCGGCGAGACCATCGTGAGCGTGCTCATGGCCAAGGCCCTTGCAAATCCGGAGTTGATCTCGCTGGCTGCCGGTTTCGTCGATTCGGCCGGTCTGCCGGTTGATACCACCCTGTCCGCGGTCACGAATCTCCTCTCGGAGTCAAATCGTGGACGGGCTGCCCTGCAATATGGCACGACGGCAGGTCTCCCCGCCCTGCGTCAAGCGATCCTGGACCGTCTGCTGGACGCCGATGGCCAAGCGTCCCAGCACACGTCGCTGTCCCTCGACCAGGTCGTGATCACCTCGGGCAGCAATCAACTCCTGCACCATTTGGGCGAAGTCCTGCTGAACCCGGGGGATATTGTCCTTTGCGCCGCTCCCAGCTACTTCGTTTTTCTGGGCATCCTGGAAAGCCTCGGCGCCAGGACGGCCGGCGTGCAAGCCGACGATCGGGGAATCGTGCCCGAGGCCCTGGAAGCCACCCTCCGGCAACTTGCCAAGGCGGGCCAGGCCGACCGGGTGAAAGCGGTCTACGTGACGTCCTATTTCGACAACCCGTCTGGCGTATCGGTAGCCGACGACCGGCGTCCGACCCTGGTCGAGATTGCGAAGCGTTATGGGGTCTACCTGATCGAGGACATCGCCTACCGCGAGCTGCGTTACCACGGCGAGGACTATCCGAGCCTGCAATCGTACGACGAAGAGGGAGACACGGTCATCCAGGCTGGTACGTTTTCCAAGTCGTTCTCCCCGGGAATCCGGGTCGGTTGGGGGATCCTGCCCCCAGCGCTGGTCGAGCCCGTTCTCGCCCAGAAGGGGCACTTTGATTTCGGCTCGGCCAACTTCAACCAGATGCTGATGGCCGAAGTTTTTGCCCAGGAGAAATTCGACGGCCACGTGAAGCAGTTGCAGCAGTGCTATCGCGAGAAGATGGCCGCCGCCGTGGAGTCCACAGACGAGTTCCTCGCGCCGATCGAGGGCGTCGAGTGCATCCGACCGAACGGCGGCCTGTACGTCTGGGTCCGCCTGCCGGAAACGATTGACGCCGGAGTGTCGGGGCCCCTCTTCGACCGAGCCGTCGAGGAAGGTGTTCTGTACGTGCCGGGAGAAGTCTGCTATCCTCGCGAGGGCGTTCCCGTAGCAAGGAACACCCTCCGCCTGAGTTTCGGCGTGCAGTCGGCCGATCGCATCCACACGGGAGTGGAAGCGCTGGCCAGAGCAATACGGTGTGTGCAGGACGAGTGTTGAGGAAGTGTCGTTGTTCGCTCCGCGAACAAATGCCTTTTTGCGGAGCAAAAAGCGACTCGCCGGAGCGAGGTTTGGGGCGACATCGGAACCAGTAGTCATCGGATGACGAGTGGACCATGTGGATTATCGACCGCTACATGCTGCGGCAGTTTCTTTCGACGTTTGTGATCTGCTCGGTCAGCCTCTTCGGTCTTTATGTGGTCTTCGACCTGTTCACGAACCTGGAAGAATTCCTCCGTTGCGGCAAAGAGCACGGAGGAGTGCTGCCGCTGATCGCGTCCTACTATGGCTACCAGACGGCGGCCTTTTTCGACAGGTCGGCGGGGTTGCTGGCCCTGGTGGCGGCCATGTTCACGCTCACCTGGATCCAGCGTCACAACGAACTGACGGCCCTGATGGCCGCCGGCGTAGCGAGGACGCGTGTGGCCGGGCCCGTCATTGGCGCGGCGGTCGTGATTGCCTTCCTCGGGGCGGCCAGCCGAGAACTCGTCATACCTCGAATCCGCGACGCCCTTTCCCGCCGCCCCCAGGACCTGGTTGGTGACGTGGGCCAGCCCATGGACTTCATCCACGACAATCAGACCGACATTCTGTTCCGCGGCGAGTGCACCTTTGCAAACGAAGAGCGGTTCAGCAAGCCGGATCTGCGTCTTCCGCGTCCCTCGCCCCTGGACCAGTACGGACAGTACCTGGTCGCGGAAAATGCGTACTTTCAGCCTGCCGCCCAAAACCATCCCGCCGGATATCTGCTCACCGGCGTTTCGAAACCAACCGAGCTGAGCAGCAAGAAGACGCTTTGTATGGACGGAAAGCCTGTGCTCATGATGCCGGGCGATGCCGATTGGCTCAAACCGAACGAATGCTTCGTGGCAAGCGGCATCACCTTTGCCCAGCTTTCCCGGGGCGACGATTGGCAGACCCACTCCTCGACCTCCGAACTCATCGCCGGGTTGCGAAATCCGAGCCTCGACTTCGGAGCGAAGGTCCGGGTCAACATCCACTCCCGGATGGTTCAGCCGCTGATGGACATCACCCTGCTTTTCCTCGGGCTGCCACTGGTCTTGCGTCGCGAGAACCGCAACGTCTTCATGGCCATCGGCGTTTGTGCCGCGCTTGTGTCGCTCTTCATGCTCGTGACGGTCGCTTGCCGACAGCTTGGCACGGCGTCCTGGCCCCTGGTGAGTCCGGCACTGGGAGCCTGGCTCCCGCTGTTCATCTTTGTGCCACCCGCGGTCCTGCTTACCGAATCGATGCGGCGATAGGGACGACTCAAGAGCTCAAAGTGAAAAGGACGGCGTTCTCGAGAGCTGCGGACTCGCTGAGATGTTGGGGTAGGGCTGGAGACTGTAGGCTGTAGGTTCCTCATGCGAGGTTGATTGAGCTGGAAAGCCGATTTTGATACGCCGAAGACCGTTGTTCTTCGGTCCTTCAGCCTTAGGCCTTCAGTCTTCAGCCTTCTCCACGCTAGCGGGTGCGTGTGTTGCTCGGGCGTTCTGCCACCGAAGAAATCTCCTGCGGAGGGGGCACGGAATTCTGGGCCGCTTTCATGGCCGTCTTGCTTGAGACCTCGGCGAACTGGGTGGCAACCTCGGTCGAAACCTTTTTCAACTGGCCTGCGAGGCGACGCATCCCCTCCGGGTCAACTTCCGCCGTCTTCGACAGGCTGCCCACGAACGCGATCGTCTGCGTGAAGTTCATGTCGGCCACCCTGCCGAGCAAGGGGTGGATGGTCTTGGTCAGAAGTTCCAGCCCTTCGTGATCGATTTGAACAAAAGCGTCCAACCGGCTCGTGATGTAGTGGCGTCCGTTCGGTTCGCGAACATAAGCGGTCTTGAGGACGATGATGCTTCGACCTGTGACCGGTTTGCGAATCAGGGGGCCCTTGTAATGCCCTTCACTGTAAAGAACGTGCGTGTCAGGACTTTGATAGAGGAACTCAATGGCGCCTTCCGTCCCCGCGTTGTCAACCATCGCGTAGCGAGCGGGCCCCGTCTGCTCCATGCCCAGGTTGCTCATCTTGAGCACTTCCCAGATGTTAACTACCACGTCGGGGTGGCGAACGAGGAACAGATACATGTCCGGGTCGCACGGAACAACCCGAACGGGCATGCGGCGAAACATGGCCGTATCGGCCAGCACGGAGTCTACCTTGGCCCGAGCTTCCGGTGTGAGGAGATGCCGGGGGATCGACTCAATGGCACTGGCGCGCGCATCGGCCCCCGTCTTAGCCCCCATGGGGTCCGACTTGCCGAACAAGGGCCCAATCGCCATGACCGACGATGGCAGCGAGAGAATGGCGACGCAGATCAGGAGAAACCGTCTCCTTGCCACCCTTGGGCCTGGTCGTTGTTTCAGCATTCCGCCTCCCCCTGGACGCACGATCTCATTTCCGCTTGGAGGCCCTGACAAGACGAGTGAATCTCCCACGGGCGTTGGCGTGCTCAGCCTGTGTTTCTGATAGCAGCTCGTAGAAGCCTGGGCCCCTGGACCATCCATTGCTAAGGGTTATTCGGCTTTTACGGGTCGTGCGGGTCAGTGAAAATATCCACACCCCTCTCACGGGTGTTCAAGCAGGGCATTTACGACAAATAGTCGGAGTTCAAAGCAGCGTCGAGCATCTCCATCCACAACGAGCGACGGGATTGACCTTGCGGTTGCGGGGGGGATCTTGGACAATTGCCCGCCCCCTGGTGGGCCCTTGTGATCGCTTCTTCTCCGCCTGCCTTGACTCAAGTGCGGCAGCATTCGGGAACTAAGTTGCTAGCTACCATGCGGTTGCGAAACTCTCATTCCGCTCGGGTAACCCACATTGCCACCGTTACCGATGTTCCGGCGGGCGACCGCTCATCCGGGCGACGTCTGGCGACAATTCTGGCCATGACCGCCGCCATCCTCGTGCTGTTCTTCGTCGGCCGGCACTGGGTGACGAAGGCCCTTGCGAACCATTGGAAGAAAAGCCTCGAAACCGTTTCTGACGATCGGGCAGAAGTCCTCGTTGCCTCGGCAGCTCGGCTGGGCAGGCCCGGGCTCCCCGTGCTCGTGGCGGCGTTGGCGTCTCCCAGGGAAAGCGTTTCTTCCGCCGGCCGCTTGTGGATCGATCGGGAACTGCGAAGTTGGGAACGCCAGTCGACCGTTGATTCACAACGAAACGTCGCGGCTCTTGCGGAGGCCTTGGCGACCGAGTTGGAACACTTCACTCCGGCGACCAGGCTGGAGGCGGCCCGATTTGCCGAGCGGATGCTCGCCTGGCGTCTGGATGCCGAGACGGTCGACCGGGAACGGTTCACCTGGTTGTGCGATCGGGTGCTTCGCGCCGCGGATTACAAAGTGGTTGCGAGGATGCGAGAAGGCATGGAACCGAAGGCGGGCGAGGTAGATCAACCGAAATCCGCAGGCCCGCTCGCTTCGGCTGCGGGCACGACGGTTCCAGGTCGACTGGAGATTCCGGAGTCGCCCCAGGAGATCGAACCTCGGCCACGATTTGGCGCTCAGTTGGGGCCCCAAATGGGCGCCGGTTTGCAGGCCAACGTGGTCCCGCTGCCGAGCGTAGACAAAAACTCGCGTTCGTCCGATCTGGCCGATGCCTGGGCCATGCGGAGCCGACGCTTGGGAGATTCTCGAAGGTCGGAATTGAACGTCTACCCCAGCACGAGCGATCGCGTTCTCGTTCCGCCGGCCTCGCAGACGCCGGCGCAAACGTCCGAAATGGCGGGGACCCTGAGCCAACTGAGTCTGAGCGAGTGCATGGAGCGTCTCCACGCTCCCGGTTTAGAGTCTTTGGCCGCCGAGCAGGAGTTGAAACGCCGCGGGTTCGACGCCATGCGATTGTCGATTGCCCGGCGAGTCTGCGATCCGGATCGCCGCGTGCGTTTGAAACTGGTCAGGGATCTTCCGGGAATTCCAAACATCGGCGCAAGCGAGTGGCTTATCAAGATGGCGGCCGACGAAGATGAAGAGGTCCGCCTTGCGGCGATCAGCCTTCTGGCCACCACCAACGACCCGAACATCCTGGACCGCGTGGAGGCGATTGCACGGAACGACCCGGCGGAGCGAATCCGCGTGCAGGCCGAACGGATCAAAAAGCGGCGTCAGACGCTTGGGAGGCTGTAGGCTATGGACTGAAGTTGTTGAGGCGAGGTCGATGCCGATGTGCCGAGACCCGCTGTGCTTGCAACGCTCCAGCCTCCAGTCTCCAGCCTACATCCTTCAGCCTCACTCGTTGCCGGCGTCGAGTTCCTTGGCATCGCGGAGATTGTCACCCAGGGCGATCTGGTACTGCTTGCCGTCGACCTCCGACGTGATCGTTCGCTGCGCGACCTGGATATCGAGGATCTTGGCGCGGACGGGGCCCACTTCGAAGGACTCGCCTTCAAAGAGGCGGTACTCCTTGCCAAGGGTCCGCGAGCGGATCCAGACCTGGGGGCGACCGTCGATTTCGGTGATCCCGGTCACCTCGGTGAACTTGCCGTGGTCGAAGAGCGGACGGGCGGGTTCGACGGGCCTGCTGGGCGGCGGATCCGGCTGGCGCACCGGAGGCGGCGGGCTATAGCGGGAGAAAATCGCCCGGCCACCGATCGCGTCGCAGTACTTTCCGAGCAGTTCCGCGTCGACGGGCTCCTCGGGGAGTTCGGGAAGCGCCTCTTTGCGAGGCTTGTCGTCGGCGCCGACGGCGCCTTTCAAGGCCAAGGCCTCAACCGTGATATCGACCCGGAGCTTGTTCGACTCATCTTCCGGATTGATGGTCACGCCCTTGATCTGGTGAAGATAGTCGGCGGAATAGAAGCCGTAGAGCCAGCGAGTCAACTGTTCCAGCGAAGCTTCCCCGCTCACCTTGACGGTCAACTGGGCGCCGACGTCGCCGACGGGCTTGGGAGTCGAAGGCTTGAACTGGGTGTTTCGGAACTTGGCGTTGTACTCGTCCGAATCGCACAATTCCATGAGCCAGACCTTGTAGCGTGACGCGGCCGCCTGAACATCCTCGGGCAGGCTGATCTTGTTCCAGGCATCCAGGCGTTTCTGGGCCTCGCGGCCTTTGCGGATCGTCTTCTGGGCCGCATTGATGTCTTCAATGAGCTTGTCCTTCTGTGCCTTGAGCTCGCTCGTCGAGCCCCCGAAGATGCCGATCAGGAGCCAGATGACGAAGGGAATGAATAGGACTCCGGCCGCGATGGACAGGTTCTTTTCTCGTTTGCTGAGTGCCATCACTTATCCTCCGTCCTGAGCAGGATGGACGAGTTGAACTTGTAGGTGTATCCCTTTCGAGACTCGTCGCGACTGGCTGTCCCGGACTTGATCTCGTGTTTCTCGTCGTTGAGATCCTCTTCCATGGACTTGTAGGCGTCCTGGTCTTTCACAACCCCTTGCAGCGTGAACTGGCCTGTCCGGTTGTTGGCCGCGAGGCTCATCTGGGTGATGAGCACGTCTTCGGCCGGCGGGGCCTTTTCAGAAATCCAGAGGAGTTCATCGAGCCACTCCACTTTGTCCGCCTCCCAATCCTGGATGGCCTTGGCGTCTTCGATCGCCTTCTCGGCTTTCTTGACATCCCGTTTGAGGTTGTTCAGTTGGCTGGAGAAGGCGGTGACCTCGTTTTGCAGGGAATTCTTCTGGTAGACGTGGTACGCCACCAGGCCGAGGAGGAGCACGGCGACGGCGAGGCCCACGCCGGTGGCCACGTTCTTCTGGGTGTTCTTCTCCGCGGGACGGCGGGGATGAAGGAAATCGAGGGCGGGGCGATCCCGCTCGATCTCGTCCAAGAGGGCGCCCAAGAGCGGCGCGAAGCGGTCGCTGTCGTCCGGCACGTTCCGGCGGAGGTCGCCCTTGAGCTTCAGCCCTTCAAAAGGATCGAAGACGTCGACAGGCAGTTTGAATCTCTTGTGAAGGGTCTCGCTCAGGCCGTTGTGCTTCAGGCTGGTTCCGAAGAGCAGCAGGGCGTCGACCCTCTGCCCCTTCAAGAGGTTCTGGGCGGCCGCCATGGTTCGGCGGATTTCCGATTCGAGAACCTCCACGGCGTCGGCGGATTCAAGAGCGTTGCCTGGCAGTCGGGCGCTGCGAAGAAACACGACCGTCTGATCGCGAAGCACGGTCAGGTCGGCTTCGTCGCCCAGCAGATCGATGATCAAGCGAACCTGTCCGGGAGTTTCCGCGGGACGGGCTCGGGAGATGAGCGAGGCGGCCGAGCATGGGCGGAGCAGGACCCGCGCCGGCTTGAGCCCCACCTTGTGACAAAGGGCGTCAACCTCCTTCATCTGTTCCGGGGCCACCGCCGCAGCCAGAACTGTCCGAGGCTGTTCCGGGTCGCTGTCCAGGGGAATGAAATCGAGGGGCCAGTCGCTCTGCATCGAGCCGAACTCTCGCATGGCCTGGAAACGCACCAGGTCCGGCAATTCATCGTCCGGCGAAGGCGGAAGGGAGAGCTGACGCAATTCAAGCCGGCTGCGGCCAAGGGCGATCACGGCCGGGAGTTTTCCGATCCCACGAGCCGCCAGGGCCGCGGCGATTCGATCCCCCGGGTCGGCCGGCGCCGCATCTTCCGACGGGTCCGGCGACTGGAGCGAAACGGTAAACGCCTGCTCGAAAACGGCCTGGCCGGGACGTCCGCCTGCGACGGCGATCCGGGCTTCCTGGTCGTTCCATTCAATGGCGACATGTCGTGCCATGGCGGCACCTCGATTTAAGGCTGGAGGCTGGAGACTGGAGGCTGCAGGACGCGGTGTTGGTCCTTCCCCCTACTACTAAACACTGGGGGATCAGTTTTGGGCTCCGGTTTCCTCGGTTCCGAGCATGTCGAGCGGGTAACCCTGCCCGAGATGCCCTATATCATTCCAGGATAATATGGCGGGGGGGCTCTGAGTAGCATCGAATATCACTTCGATACGGGACCACGGTCCCCCGCCGTCGTAGTACCCCACGATTTGGGCACGATAGACGCTACCACCCGTACATACGTAACCTTCCAAGCTCTTCATCGTTTCCAGATCCACGAGTCCCTGCAGAAGCGGCCAAACCGTGTAGGCCTGGCTTTCATCCGCCTCGATGGGGTCCTCGATCCGGTTGCTGATGATCAGGTCGGCCGCTTCTTCCGTCATGCCCGGGATCGTCAGAAGCACCGTTCGTGAAGCCTGGTTGATGTTGATTCGGCCGGCAATGGTGTCCTCGGAGGAAACCGTCACCGCGTCGAGCAGGGCGAGCAGTTCCGTTTCCAACTCGCCCGAGTTCTCTTCCAGCATCGGAGCGAGAACGGTTCCACTGTTGTTGCCACCGCGGCCGTTTGTTTGTTGCACGTTGATCTGAACGCTTACCCCGACCAGGTCCAGAACACTGCCGATTTGATTCTCCTGGCTGGCTTCGCCATCGAAGGTGATGCTGCTTTGCTGAATGGTCGACGCCTGGACGGTGCCCCTTTCGCTCGAGGCACCATTCTGCCGGTAGCCCACAATGAACGTGGCCCAGTCGGCCGAGAGGGCCTCCGAAACTTCCTCGTAGAGGGTTTCCAGGTCGTCTTGATTCAGATCGATCTTGGACTCCCCGTCGTCGGTGGTCGTGCTTTCCATGCTGTGGACGGTGAGGTAGGCCGCCCAGCCGCTATTGAGCGACTCGTCGCTGTTGTCCACGTCCATCAGGCTCTGGCTGTCGGGCTCCATGGTGTCGGCATTTCCGTTGCGGTTGGCGTCGACGCCGTAAAGGAGCCAGGGGGTCACGCCGCAGACCAGGAGCAATTCGTCGATCGAGTCGAGGGGCCCGTTTTTCGGGGCGTAGCCCGGGCTCAAGGCAGAGTAGTAGTCGGATTCGGCGCCGTAGTCCCGCGTATCGTCGTCCGCATCGATCCAGTCCAGGATCGCGTCGGCAATCTCTTCCGTCATTCCGGGAAGGGTCAGCAGGATTTCCCGCCCCGTTCCTTCCGATTCCGCGTCGAATTGGGCAACCGCATTAAGGTTCAGCTTGGTGGACTCGTCTTCCAGACCGTAGCGGATTCCGGAGTAGTAGCCGTTGGACTGTCCGGGGGCGACCACGGCGAATCGTCCGCGATGTCGGGCATCTTCGTCATCGACCACCAGGGCGCCGGAGAAGTCGTACTGGTTGTTGTACAGGCCGCCCCTTTCCTGAAGGGTCGTCTCGTCGAGCATGAGCATGAGGCGGACGTAGTCGACTCCCGATTGGGCCAGGGCTCGGGCCTGCAGCCGGCGCCCGGTCAATTCGGTGGCCTCCCGTTCGGCCAGCATCATGTGGGAAAAGGTGAGGGCCGTGAGGGTCAGCAACGAGACGACCACCAGGACCACGACCAACACCATGCCTCGTCGGTTAAGACGGTTCATCCCATCACCTCCCCCTCTGTCTCTTCGCTCATCTCGGTGCTCTCCTCGGTTTCCTCCGTGGTGGAGCTCGAGGTGTCGCCTTCCGCCACCGGCAGGGCGATTGTCAGGGAGTAGATGAAGACGTTGGTTTCCGGCAAGGAATAGGAGTCCACGTCGGGGTCGATGAAGAGGTTAAACTGATCGCGGGGCATGATGGACAGGGAAACGTGGACGGCGAGGGGCAACCCGCCCATTTCGGAACTGTCCCAGGAATCCACCCATGCGCTGCCGTCGTAATAACGGAACTCGATGTCGGTCACCTCGGGCGCGATGGGCTCCAACTCCTGATTGACCGAGGTGAGGTTGCCCATTTCCTCGGCCCAGCGGGTGAGGGCGTGATCGACTTCGCGTCGGATCAGCCCGCCGCGGTACTCGCCGCCGGAGGGGGCCATGCCCGTGTCTTCCCCGAGCATGTAGTAGACCGTCTTGACGCCGCTAACCACATCGGGGAGCAGTTCGGAACCGCTGGGCAGCGTTTCGTAGTCGTACTGATCGAGGCGGGGGATGCGGCGCACGTCAACCTGCATCCAGTCCGACTCGCCGTAGAGTCCGATGGGATATTCGTCTTCCTCGATGGTGGTTGAATCCTCGGACGTTTCGGTCTCCGATTCCGTGGCTGTGTCCGTCATTGCGACGTCACCCTCGTCGCCGCTCTCTTCGTCACTGCTTGATGATGCGGGGGCGACGTTCGACGAATCCACGGGATTGATCACGGCCGCGTTGCGCAGGTCGTCTTCAATGCGCAGGAGGAGGGCCCGGGCAAGCTGGGCTTCCTCGGCGTGGGTTCGCCCGATCTGCAGGCAGCGAAGGTGAACGTCGACCGCCGTGGCCAGCGCCACCAGAACGAGGGCCGCGAGCCCCAGCGAGAGCAAGACCTCGATGAGCGTGAAGCCCTTGTAGCGGTTGTTGTCGCACCCGTTCCGCACCACTTTCACTCCTCCGTCGTTGTCTCGGTGCTGATCATGGATTCATCCAGGACCATCCGTGTCATCGAGAAGGAAACCGGCGTCTTGACGGTGTCCGGGTCCTGGGAGACGGTGATGCAAACCAGCACGAGTCCTTCGTCATCGACCAGGTCGGTGACGACCGAATAGAGCCAGGTGACGTCCTCGGGATCGCTCGTCGATTCGAGCATCGACTCGGAAAGCGGCTCGATGGGCATGTCCGAGACCGGGTCGGTGGTAAGCAGACCGGCTTCCAGTTCGGCCATTTTGGATTCGCAGAAGAGTTGGGCATCGGTCAAGTCACGGGCGATCCGGGCGTTCTCCATGGCGTTGCGCACCGCTTCGCCGAGCACGGCCATCGCCCCCCCCAGGATGGCCAGGGAAAGGACGACCTCCAGAAGCGAGAAGGCGGCACGTGCACCAATGCTTGCGTGATGTGTGCCACTGCTTGCTTGCAAGCAGTGCTTTCGATCAGTGCGTTGCCGACGGGACAAGTTATTCTGGGCGTCTTTGGTGTGGCAGCGCTGCTTGCAAGCAAGCAGTGGCACACGTGTTTGGCGGCGGGGCACACGACTCGCCGCGGAGACCGTGCGCGGGCGGCTAGTCTTGGGTGCCATAGATCGTGTCCTCAGCCGAATAAGTGTCGCTCACCGTAATCACGCCGGTGAGCCCCCGAAGGGAAAGCTCGATGCGGCGTTGATACTGGTTCTCCAGGACCAGGGTCGCTGTGGAGGTGGTTCCGTCGGGAAAGAAGAGGATGGGGTCCAGGCCCAGGGAGTCAGAATCGCTGTCCGTTCCCAGCGACCCATCTGTGAGGATGGTCGCCCGGGTATCGAAGGCGACTTCCCCGTCGACGAACGTGACGTCTTCGGGAAGTTGTCGATTGGTCGTGGAAATCGATTCCGTTGATTGGGACGACGTTTCGGCGAACTCACCTTGCGTGGAACTGCTGATGAAGCTGACCGATTCCGGTCCGGCCTGGGCCTCGATCGAATAATCTTCCGAGTCGAGGGTGCAGCGGAAAACGATGGTCTGCCCGGTCGACATGGCTTCGATGCGGGCCTTGGCCCAGGCCGTGCGCACCTTGTCGGCGGCCTTGCGCAGGCGCTGGTTGGCCATGGGACGATCCATGGCCGGCCAGGTCATCGCCGCCAACACCACGAGCAGGGCCAGAACGAGGAGCACCTCGATCAGCGTGATGGCCTTGCGGTTGGCTCTTGGCGAGGGATCCATCGGTCTATCCGGCAGCTCGTGTCTCGGCTCCAGCAGGGTGCGTCGCGACGCACCGCACCTCGGCTCCAGTGGCGATCGGCATCCCTGCATCACCGCGAGATCAGTTCTCTTCGTCAACCCAGTTCCCGATGTCGTCGTCCGTGCCGTCGACCTTGTCGGGTCCCATGGACCAGATGTCGGGGCGGGTCTCATCGCGGCTCCCGGGATACTCGTACTGGTAGGGGTTGCCCCAGGGATCGTCGGGGATGGGTTTCTGCAGATAGGGGCCTGCCCACTTGCTCTCGTCGGCGCCGCTGGGGGCGGTCCGCAAGGCCTCGAGCCCATCGTCCGTCGAAGGGTAATCGCTCATGTCGAGGCGGTAGGTTTCCAGGGGCGTTTCCAAAGCGCCGACCTGGGCCTTGGCGGCGTTGATGTTGGCCGTCCGCTGGATTCTAGCGTAGTTGGTTCCCGCAATGGAGGCGAGCACCACGAGGATGACGAGAACCAGCAACACTTCGATCAGCGTGAAGGCTCGGCGTCGGCGACGCGCGTGAGTTCGTCGTTTCATTGTTTCTTACTCCTAATTCTAAATCGTGGTGCTCATTTTCAGCACCGGCAATAGCAGGGCAATGACCAGGACCAGAACGACGCTTGCCAGCATGAGCAGCATGAGCGGCTCGATCAGCCGGACAGCAATATCCAACTGGCGCCAGGTTCGCCGTTCCAGCGAGTCGGAAATATCGAGCAGGACATTTTCCAGGGTGTTCGATTCTTCAGCCACGGCGACCATTTCAACGACCATGGGCGGAAAATGACCGCTTTGCTGCAAGGGACCGGCCAGGGACTCACCGGCCGAAATGTTCTCGGAAGCCTCCATAATCGCGAGGCCCAGAACCCGGTTTCCTGCCGCATCCGCGGAGATCTCAAGGGAGCGAACGATGGGCACCCCGTTATGCAACAGGGTTCCCAGAACACGGCAGAACCGGGCAACGGCAAGGCTCAGGAACACCTTTCCCACGATGGGCAGTTTGATGCGGAAGCGATCCAGGAGGAGGCGTCCCTGATCGGTCTTCAACCAGCGAACGAGAAAAAAGCCGCCTGCGATCATGGCCAACACCACATAAATCCCGTAGGCCCACATGAGGTTGCTCGTCTCGAGCAACACCTCCGTGAGCGCGGGCAACTCCCCTCGATCGCGCAGGTTCTGGAACAGATTTTCGAATTTGGGAACGAAGAAGACCATGAGCACGACGATCACCAGGGTGCCAACCACGGCCAGAAAGGCGGGGTAGGCGAGGGCGCCGCTGGTGCGTTTCTTGAGATCGTCCTGGGCCTCGGTGAAATCGGCCACACGGGTGAGGGCTTCTTCCAGAAAGCCGCCCTCGCCGCCGGCGCGAATCATGCTGATCGCCATTTCGCCGAAGACGCGAGGATAGCGGGCCATGGCCTCGGCGAGCGTAGAACCGTCCTCCACGTGACGTTGGACTTCTCCCAGAACCTCCTTGAGGCCGGAATGGGTAGTCTGGCGCATGAGGACGGTGATGCTGCGAAGCAGGGGCACGCCGCTTCGAAGCAGGTCGGCCAACTGGGAGTACATGGTGGCGCGAAGCTGCGCCGGCACGCGGCGCACTTTGCTCGGCGCGGTGATGGGCGAATCCGCCTGGACCTCGAGGGGAAACAGGGAACGCCCGGCCAGCGTCGACAGGACCTCTCGCTCGGTTCCCGCGGTGATGGCCCCGGTGACCTTCTCGCCTTCAGGAGTACGCGCAATGTAGGAAAACTCAGGCATTGTTCAACTCACCGCAAATCAAACCCGGTGGGCGCCGACCTTGTAAAGATCGTTCTTGATTAGTAAGGATTTTCCTTCGTCACGCGCACCACCTCATCCACCGTGGTGATGCCGGAGAGGACCTTTTCCCAGCCGTCCTCACGCATGGTCATCATGCCCTGCTCACGCGCCTGTTTCTGAATGGTCCAGGTGTTGGCCCGGTCGTGGGCCAGGCGACGGATCTCCTCGGTGGTGACGAGCAACTCGAAGAGGCCGACACGTCCTCGGTAGCCCAAGTGCCGGCATGCGCGGCAGCCACGAGACCGATAGATCTTGCCGCTGCTTCCCAGCCGATCGATCGGGAAATCTGCGGGCAGTTCGTCGGGGGCAGGTTCGAATTCCTCGCGGCAGTCGGGGCAGAGCACTCGGACGAGACGCTGGCCCATGACGGCCTCGAGGGTGCTGGCGACCAGGAAGGGTTCCACCTGCATATCGGTCAATCGCGTGTAGGCCCCGGCCGCATCGTTGGTGTGGAGCGTGCTGAACACCATGTGGCCCGTCAACGACGCCTGAATGGCATTCTCCGCGGTTTCCAGGTCGCGAACCTCGCCGACGAGCACCACGTCGGGGTCGTGACGCAGAATGCTCCGCAGGCAGTGGGCGAAGGTGAGGCCGATCTTGCTATAGACCTGAATCTGGTTGATACCCGCCAACTGGTATTCGACCGGGTCTTCCGTGGTGATGATCTTCGTTTCCGGTGAGCGGATTTCCAGCAGCGCGCCGTAGAGGGTGGTCGTTTTTCCCGAACCGGTGGGACCCACCGAGAGTACGATGCCGTGGGGCAGGTGAATGATTTCCGAGAACATCTGGTAGGTTCGCGGCTGCATGCCCAACTTCTCAAGGGAGAAGTCGATGGAGCTCTTGTCGAGCAGACGAAGGACAACCCCCTCGCCGTGGATCATGGGCAACACGGAAACACGCACGTCGACCTCGCGTCCCGCAACCTTCAATTGGATTCGCCCGTCTTGAGGCAGACGCCGTTCGGCAATGTTCAAGCGTGCCATGATCTTCAGGCGGCTGATGATGGCCGAACGGAAGCGGTTGATTTCCGGGGGAACCGGCTGGGGATGGAGCACGCCGTCGATGCGGTAGCGGATCCGCAAGGCTTCGGCTTCCGATTCGATGTGAACGTCGCTCGCCCGCGACTCCAGGGCTTCCAGAAGGATCTCGTTGACGAGGCGAACGACCGAGGGCTCCTGGGCCATCTCGGAAAGTTCGGAGCCGTCGGACTCGATGTCTTCGAGCAATTCGATGGGAGAATCATCCGCCTGGGCGATCAGGCCCTCGACGGTCTCGCTGCCGACCCCGAAGTGGGTCTTGATGAGCTTGCCGATTTCTTCGCCCGACGCCAGAACCGGAATCACGGACTTGCCCGTGGCAGAACTGATCTCGTCCAGGGCGTAGAGGTTGAAGGGGTCGCTCGTGGCGACAATCAACGAGCCGTTTCGCTGTTCGATGGGGAAGACGGATTCTCGATGAATCAGTTTGGCCGGGAAGCCCTTGAGGAGGGAGAGGTCGACCTTCGTCTCGTTCAAGTCCACGAAACGGACCCCGACCTCGTCGCCGAGCGCTCGCAGGGCCGACTCTTCCGTCAGAAAGCCCAACTGGACAGCGGCCTCGTCGAGTCGCATGCCGTCGATTTGCGCGCGTCGCGATTGCTCGAGTTGGTTCGAGTCGAGCAGACCCTTTTTCAACAGGATTTCACCGGCTTCCATCGCTCGATTCCATCAAATGGGAGGAGGGCCCTGAAGGCGTGGACGGCTAAGGAGGTCGGCAAGTGGGAGATCGTAAGGGTGAGGATAACCGGCCATCCCGGTCTGCGGTTGCCCCAGCAGGAAATTCCTTGAACTGTCAACAAACACCGCACGTGTGCATCCGTTGCCCTTCGGAAACTCACTCGCCTTGTCAGAGCCTGGCTTCCCGGTCAGTTGTCCGTCTTGCGGTCAGCTGACCCACCAAACTCCACCATACGGCCTTGGCGTCCTCCTCGTCTACTACATTCATTCTAATCGGGGAAAAACAGCACGTCCCGGCAGCGCCCCCTCCAAAGAGGGAACGATGGGCCGGGACAGTTGGTTTAACACTCGCTGGCCCAATCGCCAACGTTATGGGGATGGTAGGTCCTTACGACGGACGCTGCGGGCGATCGCCGCCGCGGGTCCGACCACCGGGGCCCTGCTGGCGGCCTTGACCGCCGCGGTCGCCGCCGCGTCCGAAGCCGCTGCGCATCTGCTCCTGGAGTTCTTCCATCTTCGCGAAGGGCTTGCCCATCATCTCGCCAAGCTTGGTCTTCTGGTCGTCGGTCAGGACGCCCATGAGGTCTTGCTCAAGCTTCTTCTGGCCTTCTTCGCGGGCAGTACGCATTTTTTCGAAGGCGGCGCGGCGTTCGTCCTCGCTCATGTCACGGAAGCCCCCGGAGAACATGGATTGCATCTGCTCTCGCTGCTTCTCCCGGTAGGTTTGCATGATTTCCTGGAGCTTCGCCTTCTGCTCGTCCGTCAGCCCGAGATATTCCTGAACGTCTTCGCGCAACAAAGCCTGGACGCCGGCCACTTGCAGTTCGATCTCCTTGAGGCGGCCGAATTTCTCCATGCCGATGATTTCGGCGACCTTCTTCTCCATTTCCTTTTGGCGTTCCTGCATTTGGGCACGCATCTCTTCCATGCGGGCACGCATTGCTTCGCGATCTTCGTCCGACATATTGCTGAAGTCAGGTCGGCCGCCGCGATCGCCACTTTGGCCGCGTTGGGGCCGATCACCGCGTTCGCCACCTTCTCCACGCTGGGGGCGATCACCGCGCTCGCCGCGTTGGGGACGATCACCGCGCTCGCCGCCCTCACCGCGTTGGGGACGATCACCACGTTCTCCGCCCTCACCGCGTTGGGGCCGATCACCGCGGGCGCCTTGGCCGCCACGGTCTCGGTCACCCATCGACTCGCGCAGACTCTCTTGGAGCTTCTCCACGGTGGCGTCGTCGATTCCGAGCTCCGTCCGGACCACTTCAGCCCGAAGGAGGCTGACCACGCCGCCACCCATCATGTTGCTACGACCCATCATTCCGCCGCCGCCCATCATTCCTCCGCGGCCACCCATCATTCCGCCGCGACCACCTGAGCCGCCGCGCCCACCCGGCTGAGCCATTGCCGAGCCGGCTATAAGGGTAATACTCAACGCGAAAATTGCCAACGCCATCAAACGGGGGGGACGCATCATTGAACAGCTCCTTTTCTTCTCATCTACGACGTTTCTTCCGAATGGTTTCTCCCGCGACACCGCAAGCTGCTTCGTCGCACAATCCCTTTAACACCACTTCGCAGGCTGGGTTCCGTGGAACCGCAACGTTCGAGGACGTATCGTTTTCCCGGTTCCAAGAGGGCAACGGCACCGTTATGGGAACCAACGATTCCGTCAACCAAGAGAACGTACGAATTTGTTTGCCGTCCACCAATCATGTCAAAAAGATGCCCCATGCCTGCTGCCCCGGTGACGGAGGATCTCGTTCGACGAGAGAGCCTGGACGGGCAAACGTCTCCGAGAACGCCTTTTCAGCAACCTATCAGGAACCCTCCCAACCCTACGGGGTTCATAATCTACAGCTGCGCGGGTGAAATGCAAGACAGTGGTGAATCGGGGAGAACCTTGTGGTTTCCGCGATACACCTTGATAAACTAGAGGTTGGCCCAATCCGCTCCTTGCGGGTCAACCGTACGTGCATTGGGTGGTGCTCCTGTTTTACACAGGGCAAGGCAGGGTTATCAGAAACCTCGTATTCCCTCTGAAAGAGGGGGTTAGCCATGACGAAGTATCTCAGACTGGTCGCTCCTATCGTCGCAATTGTCTTTCTGGTAGCGGATTCCCTGGCCCAGCCCCCGTCAATGGGGGGAGGCCGAAGTCGAGGCGAGGGCGGTATGCGAGGCGGCCCCGGTGGTGGCATGATGGGCGGCCCCGGTGGTGGTGGGATGATGGGAGGCGGTGGCGGCATGATGGGTGGCCCCGGCGGCGGTGGCGGTATGATGGGCGGCCGGGGTGGTGACCGTGGCGGTTCGGGCGGATTCAGCCGAGGAGGTGGGGGAGACCGATCCGCTGGCGGCGACCGAGGAGGAAGTGGAAGGGATCGATCGGGAGGCGGACGAGACCGAGGATTTGGGCCTCCTTCGGGTGAAGGCGGGCAGTCGGCCGAAGATCGTTTCGCCCGGTTTGAAGGAATGCTGCGAGGCTTCGATTCCAATAAGGACGGCGTGATCGATCCGAACGAAGTCCCCGAAGAGCGACGTCGCTTCCTGGGCTTCATCGGCGCTCGAATGGGGGTTGATTTCAGCAAGCCGGTCTCCATCGACAAGCTCAAGAAAAAGGCTTCCCAGCAGTTTGGAGGCAAGAGCAACGAGCCGGAACCGCTCGTTCCCGGTTTTGGGGTTGAGGAGGAAGAAGGAACGGTTCTGGCGTTCGGAGAACGAGAGCCTACGGCGAGCAGCACCTCGAGTGGAGGTTCCTCGGCACGAGGCGGCGCTGGTGGCGAGCAGGATGCCCGAGCCCAGGGCTTTGCCGACATGATGATGCGTCGCTACGACCGGGACGGCAATGGAGTGCTTGAACGCGACAAGGGCGAATGGGACGGCATTCGCGGTGATCCCAACGAAATTGATCGCAATAACGACGGTCGCATCGACCGCGACGAGATGATCGCCCGTGTTTCTGCCTACATGGGGGGACGAGGGGGCAATCGAGAAGATGATCGCGGTAGAGGAGACCGTGGTGGAGGAGATCGCGGCGACGGGGACCGAGGCGGTGATCGGGAGATGGACACGAATTCCGGTCGAAGATCCTACCGGTTCCTGTCCGCGAGTGAGCGACTTCCCGAAGGCCTGCCGAGTTGGTTCGAAGAGCGTGATCGGGATCAGGACGGCCAGGTGACGATGGCCGAGTATTCGAGCAGTTGGACCGACAGCAAGGCTCGCGAGTTTCTCCGCTACGACATCAACGACGACGGCGTCATCACTCCGGAAGAGTGCCTGATTGGCATGAGTCGTCCCGGCGCGGGACCGCCTTCCTCGGAAGGGCCAGGTCCGGCGGGTCCCAGCTCGGAAGGCCCGAGTCCAGGAGCCGAAACAAAACCCGCGGAGAAACCCGCCTCGTCCAGCGCCGACAAACCGTGGTGGATGAAATAGGGCGTGTCTTGCGACGTGCCGGTCCTAAACGGAGTTGCGTGATTCCTGGAAATGCCGACCCATTTGGCACTGCTTGTCCGCGCGCCGGGAGCACGTGTCTCCAAGGGTTCAGAGATTCCGCCGCGCGTGGCCGAGCAGTGGCACACGGTCTCCTGAAATGGCGTCGG
Organism: Thermoguttaceae bacterium; assembly: GCA_963674575.2. Classification (GTDB taxonomy): domain Bacteria; phylum Planctomycetota; class Planctomycetia; order Pirellulales; family Thermoguttaceae; genus JAAYAY01. Next base: position 1,254,337 of record CAXXQT010000001.1, on the reverse strand, counting down.
TGCTAGGAGACCGTCGACGAAGCCGGAATCGCAAGGCCCTCGAGAACCTCGAAGAGTTGCTCGGGGCGAATCGGCTTGGGCACGTAGCCGTCCATGTCGGCGTCGAAGCATCGCTGGCGAACGTCGTCGACGGCGTGGGCTGAGAGGGCAATGATCGGAGTCCGTCCGCGATTCGACTCCGCCTCAATACGACGGATCTCCGCCGTTGCGGCAAGGCCGTCCATTTCGGGCATCTCCAGATCCATGAGAATGACGTCGAACCGCTCCGCCAGGAAGGCCTCGACGGCTTCCCGCCCGTTTTCTGCCGCCTGGGCGCGGTAGCCCTTGATTTCGAGCAGCCCCAACGCGACTTCCTGGTTGATCGGACTGTCGTCGGCCACGAGGATCGAGAGAGACGTCGGACTCTCGGAGCCGGAGGTGTTGCCTTGCTCGTTTTCGGCGTGATGATTTGCTTCGAGGGCCTCCTCGAGGGCCTCGAGGATTTCCGCAGGCTTGGCCGGTTTGGTGAGGCAATGCTTCAGCCCGAGTTTCGCGCATTCTTCCGCAACGTCCATCCGCCCCGCCACCGTCAACAGCACGATGGGCATCGTGGCCAGCATACTCGCCTCGGCGAGGTGCTGGACGAGCTGGCATCCACCGTGACTCGTCACGTGCACGTCAACAACGATTGCGTCGACGGATGGGGAAGGCCCCGTGCCGAGATACTGGATCGCCTCATCCACATCGTCGATGGCAAAGGGGTGAAAACTGGAGGCCTCCAGGATCTCCTGAACGGACTGCTGGGAGTGCCGGTTCTCCGAGAAAAGCAGCACGCGGCCTCGATCGCGCGCAACCGGCATCGTGGTTTCGTCCTTGACCGGAGCCGCTTTCAACGGCAGTACGAAGTGGAACTGACTTCCGTGTCCCAATTGGCTCTCCACCCAGATCCTGCCGGCCATGAGTTCGACAATTTGGGATGAGATTGCCAGTCCCAATCCCGTTCCGCCAAACCGGCGGGTTGTTGAGCTGTCGCTTTGCCGGAAGGCCTCGAAGATGCAGTCGATCTTGTCTTCCGGAATCCCAATGCCGGTGTCCTGGACCATGAAATGGATCGCGAGAAGGTCGGCGTCCTGGCGTTCGAGCCAGACGTTCACGTAGATCTCGCCATCACTGGTGAACTTGACGGCATTCCCGACCAGGTTGACGATGATCTGGCGAATCCGTCCGGGATCGCCCATCAGTTCTTGCGGAAGACGTGGCTCGACACGGCAGACCAGTTCAACGCCCTTGCGGGCGGCGGCCAGCGCCATCAGGCGAGCCGCATCGCCGACCACGTTTCGCAGAACAAACGGCACGTTCTCGAGTTCCATTCGATTGGCTTCGATCTTCGAGAAGTCGAGGATGTCGTTGATAATCGCCAGCAAGGCCTCGGAGGAATCGCGGACGACATTGATATAGTTGCGTTGCTGGTTGGTCAGGTTCGTGCCCAGGACAAGCTCGGTCATGCCGAGCACGCCGTTCATGGGGGTGCGGATTTCATGGCTCATGGTTGCCAGGAAGCGGCTCTTGGCCTCGTTTGCCGCTTCGGCCGCCTGTTTGGCCACGCGCAGATCCTCTTCGGTCTGGCGCAGTTCGTCGGCAATTCTCGCCAATTCGCGATTTGAGGCGGCCAGTTGCCGTGCCCTCGACTCGGCCGCCGCCGTACGTTCGGCCACCCTTCCCTCCAGGGTTTGGTTGAGGCTTTGGAGTTCGCCGAAGTTCTCCGCGTTCTCCAGGGCGGCGCCCGCGATGGTCGTCACGAAATCGGCCAGTCGCTCCTCGTCGGGGCCGAACAGGTCCTTGACATGTTCATGGGTAACGCAGAGGCACGCCACCCCTCGTCCGCGCACGAAGAGGGGGGCGCAGAGCACGGAGCGTCCGTCGCCATGCTTGGCCGTATCGATCGCCACGATGTCGGAATCGTCACCGATCACCACGGCGCGGCCCGCTCGCAGGACGTCGCGCAAGAGCGAGGTAGGTGGCATCGCGTCCAGTTCACCGACGAGCAACTCCGCCACGAGTTGTCCGCCGTTTTCCGAACAGTGAATCACGCTGCACTTCTCTCCCCGGAGAAGGTGCAAGGCGGCATGACGGGCCGCTTCGTAAATCGCCTCCGGGGTCAGCGCGGAGGCGATCTGGCGTCCGGAGTCCAGCACCGTATCAAACCGGTCGGCGAGAGAAAGCGTGGCGGTCTGCGTGGTGGAGGTTTCCGCCGACAACGAGGCGAGTTGAGCCAGCAGCGTCTGCCCCTCCGCCTCACACAGAGCCGCGTCGTGCCAGCGAATTTCCTGGCCGACCTTGGCCATGGCCAGCAAGGTTTGGGCCTGCTGGTATTTCGCCTCGTGGCGGCGAGCCAACAGCAGACTCCGCTCAAACAACCGCCGAGCCTTACGGAGGTTGCCTTTCATGGCCGATACCAGGGCATACTCGCGAAGAGCCTGGGGATGATCGTTCAAGCACGGCATGAAACGGGAAGCACGGCGAGCCGTTTTCTCGGCACGGCGCAGCAAGTCGTCGCGTCGCTGACGGGTGCAGTCCGACAACTCCGCCGCCTGCCGCCTTCGAACCGTGGCCAGCCAGGCCAATGCGGGGATTGTGTAGGCATTGTAAGCGCCGCCCGAATCGGTTGTGGCAATCGCCTTTTCGAAGACCGAGGCCGCTTCGTCCAGTTCTCCCTGTCCCAGGAGCGACAGTCCCTTGGCGAACAGCACCTGGGCAATGGCTTGCGTGTCCGTGCGTTCCCGCTGCAATTCGACGTCGAGCAGGTCCTCAGGAACGATCCCGCCGGTTGCCCGAGCCCAGACATCGAAGATGATCCCGGAAGCCTGCCTGTCTCCAAGCTCGATCCCCGAAGCGTAGTTGAGTTGCGACTCCTTGAGCGCTCCTTCGAATTCGCCAAGGTAGTAAAGGCTCGCCGCCACCTGATAGCGTGCGATATGAAGTTGCCAGAAGTCGCCGGTCCGTTCCAATAAGCGCACCGCCTCGCGGCACTTGACGATGCACTCGGAATATCGGGCCGCCGAATAGAGGGCGATCCCGTAGAAACACAAGGATTGGCCCTGACCCCACAAGTCGCCAAAGGAACACCGAAGTTGCAGGGATCTTTCCGCATAGCGAGCGGCTCGCCCATGGAGCGGAACCAAGGTCATCACCGGGGCGTGCTCCGAATAGACATTGGCCATTTCGGGCGAAGGCAGAAAGGTCTCCACGTAGTTCATGGTCCGCATGTGGCCCCAGAAACACTGCAACACGTTGCCTTTGTACCAGCAGCCGTGGTTGAAACCGCTCATCAGCCGGAAATAGAGGCTTTCGTTCTCGTCCGGAAGCCTTCGTTTGCGGTGTAGGAAGAGACGAGGCATCCAGGTATGCAGCGTCTGAAGAAACACCTCCCACACGGTCAAGATCGCCAGAATCCAGGTTTGCTTGGGAGTCGATCTGCCCAGGAATTCCAGCCCCTCCTCGTAATACCCGATGGCAACCGCCATATCGCCCCGCTTGAAGGCCAGTTCGCCGAGCTTACCGCGTACTTTGGCGCGGGCGAAGGCCCCTTCCGCCACCTTCGTCGCTTCCTGGAACAGTTCGCCGGCCGGATCATACTGGCCTCGCAGCATAAGGATGTCCCCGAGCCCTTCGGCGATCTGAAACCGGATCGCTTCGGACGCCGCCGCGCTTCCTCGCTCCGCGATGCGATACTGCTGTTCTGCGATTTCCAGAACATGCTGGGACCGTGCCCGCTCGGCGGCAATCAAGGCATAGGGCAGCGCTGCCTCGCTTTCTCCGGCCGCGTCGAAGTGGTACGCCAGCGACGAGACGTCGTCCGGCATTCTCTCCTGAAGACAGGCTGCGGCGTGCCGATGCAGGTCGCGTCGCTCCTCGGCGGACATTCGCTCCAGCAGGGCCGCACGAATCTTGTCGTGGACGAACATGCAGCGGGTTCCGTCCGGGCCCAGCCAAACCAGGCATCTCTCCCGAGCCTCGTTCAGGGCGTTGATGGCGTGCGACGAGGTTTGATCGGCAAGGGCCGACACGACTCCCAGATCGAATTCCTTTCCCAGGACGGCTCCGGCCGACAACAGGGAGATCGTTCGTCGCGGCAGGAGTTCGAGACGCCGTGTCAGGAAGGCCGCGGCCCGACTCGAAGAACTCACGTCCGCCATGGCGAGGTCGTCCACCTGCCAGCCATCCGGACCGGCCACCAGGGCCCCTGTTTCCACGAGTCCGCGCAGCACCGCCGAGGCCATGAAAGGGCTTCCCCCGGAAAGCCGAACGATCACATCGATCGCTTCGAAAGGGAGACGGCCGGCCATGGATTCGACCACTTTTCGGACTTCTCGTGCTTCCAGGGGCGCCAACTTCAGGTGAGCCATCGGCTCGCTTTGGCGAAGGAGATGGTCTTCGGCCACCTCCTCGCTTCGAAACGCCGCGAGGAGAACAACATGGCTCGACTCTGCTTCCTCCTGATTGGCCAGGCTCCAACGACGGAGCAGCTTGCAACTCAACTCGCCCGCCCACTGGCAGTCGTCAAGAATCACGAGCGCCGGACGATCGGCTGACCCGAGGGACCGGAGGAATTGAGCCAGGGCCTGAACCGTCCGCACTTCTCCAGTGGCTTCGGGAGCGGAACCCGCTTGCTCTTCCGTCTCCAGCAACTGGCCTAGCTGGGGCAGTGCCGCTGTAACCGCTTCACAGTGCATGCCGATTCGCTCGCGGAGCGATTCGGCCAGCCCCGGCTCGGCTCTGGCCGTGGCCACCACGCGTTCTACAATGCCATCCAGGACTTGCAGCGGATTCTGGGCAATTTCGACCGTTGCCAGGCCACGGAAGACCGCCATCCCCCGAGCGCTGGCACGGTAGGCCGCCTCGGTCAGCAGTCGCGATTTCCCGCTTCCCGATTCGCCTTCGAGAAACACAAGCCCCCCTTGCCCTTCGCCTGCCTTGGACAACTGGGCGTCCAGGTCCTCCAACTCGTCGGTTCGCGCCACAAAGGCCGGCTCGACGACGGTGACGCGCCGGTCGCGAGATCCGATGACGACGGCGGGATTGTCGCCACCTTTGCGTACGCCCGACGCAATGGCCTCCAGGTCGGCGAAAACGGCGTCGGCCGATTGATAGCGATCCCGCGGGTCCTTGCGTAACAGTCGCTGCAACAATTCGTCGAAGGCTCTGGGAACCGAGATGCCCAACTGGCTGAGTTCCGGCACAGGAGTCGTCATCTGCTCGAAGAGGACCGTGCCGACGGAATCCCCGCTGAAGGGAGGTCGGCCGGCAAGACAGCGAAACAAGACGAGACCAGCGGAATAGAGATCGGCGGCGTCGGTCACGTCATGATCGATCAGTCCCGCTTGCTCGGGCGAGACGTATTGGGCCGTGGCGAGGAAATCGTCGACCATGCCGTGATCGGTCTGAATCGCTCGGGCCGGCCCGAAATCCACAAGCGTTGTCTCGCGCATCGGGCCGAACTCATTGACGATGAGATTTGTCGGGCGCACGCCACGATGCAACACCTGCCGCTCGTGAAGATCGCGCAGCGCCGAGAAGACACCTCGCCCCACCTCGATCACATCCGACCACGAAAGAGCCCCCTCCGAGAGCCGATCCTCCAGCGAGATCCCCTCGATGTGCTTCATGATGAGGACGAAGACATTCCCCTCGCGCCCCGAGTGAACCAGCGGCGCGACCCAACGGCTGCGCACTCGGCTCAGTTGCGCCGTCTCGTGCTCAAGGCGCATCAAGGCCCCTGCGGAAAGGGTCTCGATGGGAATGGCCTTCACCACGTACTCTTCGCCCATGCGAACATCGGCGCTGAGATACGTATCGCTGCCGGGGGACTCTCGCAGCTTCCGCTTGATTAAGAACCGCCCTGCGATCAGGCGTTCCTGTTCCAGAACATCCCCCGGCTCGCGACTCGTTCCTGTCTCGTCGTACACCCGTTGTTCCTTCATCACCGCATTGCGTTCCGTTCCGGGGGGACCTGCTCTTGATGGCGATACCGAACCGCCCTACACGTTATCTTCACATTTTCCGAGGGAAGAGCCCTGCCGGCGTCCGACTCGGATTAGCGAAGGGGCGCACTCCCTCCGCACGAAAAATATAGCTCCCCCCAAGGGAGCTTGGGGGGGCTTCCGCCAAATCGTTTGCCCCCAGTCACGGGACGGAGAAATCCGATTTGACTGAATACACGGGCCGTCGTGGCCAAGGCCGCGTCTTCGGCGGACGCACAGAGGGGCTTTCTAACCCGCCAAACGTACGGCACACCTCCCGATCCCCGTGCTTTCTCCTCCGAATCGGTCCTGATGTCATCTTTTCACCGGGTCTTCCTGCCGGGCGGCTTTTGCCACAGGGTGTTCACGGGGCTCGACCAAAGGCGGGTTACGCGGCTTATGCGGCTCGTGTCGATTGCGCCGATCCGCGCACGCATACAGAGAGGGGGCCTTATACCCTGGCAGGGTAGATCACGCCGCTTTCTTAAGAATCCTCTCCCTCAATCACTTGCAATCGGGTCGCGATACGACAACAATGCGTATATTGTTCAGGAGGGGCTGAAGCGCAAAGAAGGTTGCGGTGTCACGGAAGACTCATCCATGGTTTCCTTGCATTGGTAGCGATCTCGAAATCGCGGTCGTGCAATGGACCATTTTGCGCGTTGCTTCAGTGGGGCGCCTGGAGTTCCCTTCCAGACGGAGAGTCTCATGGCAAACGCACGGATCGATGCGGGGCACGCCCACCCTCTGTTCGAGGTCTCTTGGCACGAAGACAAGCTTTATCGAGCCAATCCCGCCGTTCTGACCGAACTCCTCAGGGAACAGGTTCCCGTCTTCGAGTTCACCCAGTGCCGAGTCTCGGCAATCGACCAGGGCATGGCAACGGTCGTTCTTCCCTTGAACCCGCAGTCAACCAATCAGCAGGTCACCCATCAGGCGGCGCTGATTGCCCTTGCCGCCGACTATGCGGGTGGAACGGCGATTCTCTCCCTCACCCCTGGTTGGCCCGTGATTGGCGTCCATCCCGTCACCTCTTCCGAATCCATGGCCCTGTGGACGTTGAAAGCCGACCTCAAATTCATGCGTCCAAGCGTGGCGGACCTGGTCGTGACAGCCGAGATCGACCCCGCCAATCGGGAACGCATCCAACGGCGATTTGCGGCCGGCAAACCTGTCATCGAGTCGGTGCCCATGACGTTCTGGAACGGGACGACTCAGGTCGCCTCGGCAACATTCACCTATTACGCGAGGCAGACGGACGCCTTACGGACCGAGGGAATCGAAGGGGCGAAGGTCAATACGCTTTACGAATTGAAACTCACCTCATCGGCCGAGATGATTTCGGGCGTTCGCGCCCGCGAAAGCGGAACTCTCTACGAGGACCCGTACGCGATGCAAATGGCGGGCCAGCACGGCGTGGCCCTGGCAACGCGTTTCTGTGAGCGTTTGCCGGAACTCGGTGGAATGGTCGCGGCACGGACGCATCACCTTGATCAGGAGATTCTCCGGTTCCTCGAAGGCGGCGGGAGGAACGTGGTTCTTCTCGGAGTCGGGTGGGACATGCGACCGTTCCGACTGCCCATGCCGGCCGGCACGGAGATCTACGAACTGGATTTCCCCACCACGCTCGCCGAACGGAGAATGCGTTTGCTGGACCTTTCCGTCGAGACCCCGCCGGAAATCACGCGCATCGAGGCCCCGATCGATCTGCGGACCATGCCTGCCGACGACGTGCTTCGATCGTGCCTCGACCTGGACGAACCGGTGTTCGTCGCCTGGGAAGGAATGAGCATGTATTTCGACCAGGACGAGATCCGCGATGTTCTTTCGGGAATTCGGCGAGTGATGCGTCACCCGGAAAGTCGCTTGTGGCTGGACCTGGTCGATCGCAGGGCCGTCGAAACGCCCGAAGCATGCGTCGACGGGATCGCTTCGTTCATGCGGGGAATGCAGATTCTCGGAGAACCCTTCACGTTCGGCGTCGACTCCGTGGAGGCCTTTATGGCCGCCAACGGATTCGGCTGCCACGTGGTGGACACCTCGGGGACGTTCCTTGGAGATCAGGCTGGCGCCGTCCATGACCTGTACAAGTTCTGCGTCGCTTCCTCCAACGTCCACCACCGTCCTGCGAAACCGGCTCTTTCGGGTATCACCCGGATCGACGGGACCTCGTCGGTGCTGCAATCCCCTCTGTCGCAAACCTCGGCTCCCCAGGACAGCCTGACAATCCGTGATGGCGCCGAGCGCTCGTGAGAAGCTCCCCAAAGGCCCCGTAGCAACCACGGCGACCCTGTGGCCAGTCACACAATGCGAGTGACTGCGCATGTGTCAACAATTCTCCCCGGTCCAGCGAGGCTTCCCTGCCCCCTCACGCGCGTTTCCAAGGGTGGAGGAAGGGGATTTCAGGTCACTCGGCGCAAGATACCGAGACAATAAGGGAGGTTTTCATCCCTGCTACGAGGAGACGGCCTCCGAGGCGAGCGATACCGACAGTCGCCGACCGTTAGAATCTTTGTCTCCCTGGTCGCAGGCATCTTGCCAAAGGCAACTTGCGGTGTAGTATTTAACGAGGTGTTTCAAGTAGTGCGTCGACGCTCTGTCGCCGAGCAATACGGGTATTACTTGGCGCTCCCCGGGGCCGAACCTAGAATTGAGTCAGCCTGTTTGGCAGCTTTTCGCAGAGAGTTTCCCGTTCACCGAACCGCGCTCTATTGGCGTCCTCGGTGGACTTTGCACTCTATCTTATCTTCACAAGGGGAATCGGGATGAAGACCAGGCGTCCATCTGGCGAGCGAGGGTTCTGCGCAGGTTTCACCCTCGTTGAGCTGCTCGTGGTAATTGCCATCATCGGCATTCTTATCGCACTGTTGCTTCCGGCCGTCCAGGCGGCGCGCGAGGCAGCCCGGCGAGCCCAGTGCTCGAACAATCTCAAGCAAATCGGTTTGGCCCTGCACAACTATCACGACGCGAACAAGACGTTTCCCTTCGCATGGATGGTGTACTTGTCGAGCAGCGGCGTTGGCCCCGGAACCAACGCCCAGGTTTGGGGAACACGAATCCTGCCCTACCTTGAGCAACAGCCTCTCTACGATCTGTACGACAGTCGCTATCCGGCATTAGACCAGTTCATTCCCCTTTCCACGGCCGTGCAACAGAACCTTGACGTCATCCAGACTCCGTTGACAGCTTTTGTGTGCCCGTCTGCTCCGGGCGGCACGGACCGCGTATACGACGCGCAAGCCGAAGTGGATGTTGCAGGCAGCACAGTGACTCTGAGCTGGACTTGCGCCCCGTCGGACTACTCGGCCATCACGGGAGTTATGGGCGAATTCGCCAGCGTCGCCTACGCCGGCTGGTCAGGAAGTGGAAGCCGATCGGGCGTGTTGCAGTACAACGGAACCGACCTGGACGATGGTTCCTGGGAACTGGGCAGCAGCCGGATTGCCAATATAACCGACGGCACCTCCAACACGGCTATGATTGGCGAGCGGATTGGCGGCGACAAGATCTATAGGAAGGGAGGGCAAATCGACAACGACGCAACCGCTTTGGTCGGACCGGCCAATGGCGGTGGATGGGGCGACATCCTCAACGGTGAAATGTGGTACGCGGGCACGCTCCACGACGGCTCCGACGTGCCGTTTCAGGAAGGGCCTTGTGCCGTGAATTGCTCCAACTACCGCAACGGCGGTTTCTACAGTTTCCATCCCGGCGGCGTGCAGATGGGCATGGCTGACGGGGCCGTGAAGTTCGTGAGCGAGACCGTTGACGCCTTCGTCCTGGCCGCCCTCACGACCCGGGCACGCGGCGAAGTGGCCAACTAGGCTGACAGCCGAAGAGTAGACTGGGGCGACTCCGCCCCGCTTGTTGATTCAGTTTCCCGCTCCTCCCTTTGCTCCTCCAGAGCGGAGGGAGAATGCGGGTCGTTGTGTTTCACAAGGCCAAGTGAATTCGCCGTTTCGGCGAACGGCCCCAGGAAGGACGCCCTATGAGATTGACATCAGCCACCACGCTTCCGCTTCTACTTCTAGCGGTCCTCTTCTGTTCCTGCAACAGCCGAGATCCCAACTGGAAAGAGACCTTTCCCGCCACCGGTGAAGTCTACGTCGATGGTCAGCCCGCCGCTCGGTTACGTGTTACGTGCGTCGACGTGAACGGGATGGACAAAGAGAATCCCACCACTTCGTCCGCTACCACCGACGAGGAAGGGAAATTCGAGATCTCCACGTACGAAAAGGGCGACGGACTTCCCGAAGGCGAATACGCGCTGACCTTCATGTGGGGCGAGCTTAATTCGATCTCCGGTTACGGCGGCCCCGACAAGCTGAAGAACAAGTACTCCGATCCCAAGAAATCGGAACACAAGTTCACCGTCGAAGAAGGCAAACCGACGGACCTTGGACGGATCGAATTGAAGACGAAGTAGTCCAAGGCCCGGCTGCAGAAAGCCGGGCCCTTGAATTGACCACCTCCTAGCGGGCAGCCGGGTCGTGGAGGTTGCGGAGCTAGCCCGGTTCTTGCCCTCAATTATCGCAGACTTCAAAAGCCCGGCTGCCGATCACCGGGGTCTCGTCGCTGCAACGTCTCCTTGGAAAACAACGATAGCAGCCGGGCTGAAGCAGAACAGCCGGGCTTCTCCCACTTCTGAAGCTACTGCATCTCGCGGAACTGTTTCCACGTGATGACCTTGATCCCCAAGCGGTCAATCTCGGCGATCACTTCCGGATCGCAGAACACTTGCCGATCGCTGTCGCGGCGGGACGCACTGCTGGTCACCGCCCGCAGTTCGTCATCCGCGTAGCCGCAATGGATGATCAGTTGGCTCGTTCCGGGCGGCAGCGTCCGGAGACACGTTAGGTAGTTCTCTTTCCGCTCCTCATGCGTCTCTCCTCCGTAGAACTGGGCCAGGTTGTCCAGCACCGGAAGTCCCCGTTGTTTGAAAACCGCCAGGAGTTGTTCCTGCCGCTGGACCAACGCGGGATACTCCTTCGCCAGTTCCTCGTCGATCTCCCGTAGGGCCAGGATCGGCAGATCGTATTCAAGGGCCAGTTGAACGTAGAGCTCCACCAGGTCCGGCCGACTTACAACGGCCCCCATGTGGGTGTCGAGATGGGTCACGGGAATCCCGAATGCCTTGGCGCGATCGATCTGCGCCCGAAGTTCAATCGCGGCCTCTTCCACCTTGACGTGCTCCCGCACCTGGTCCACGTTGTCCCAGAGATAGCCGTCCTCGTCGACCAGGCTGGGAACCTGCTCGCGTGGGGCCACCGGTCCCCAGCGATAGTGATTCCACTCGCAGTTGAGCGTCAGATGGACGCCGCAATCCCGATCCGGATTCTCCCGAGCCCACCGGGCAAACTCGGGAAACCACGGGCAAGGCACCATCACGCTCGTCGACGAAACGATGCCCTTTTCCATCGCGTCGATCGTGCCACGGTTTTCCGAATGGCACATCCCGGCGTCGTCTGCGTGAATGATCAGGGAACGTGTCGGTTTCGTCACCTCGTCGGCTCCCCGGGAAGCCTGTGAGCAGAAGGTTACGAGAGACAAGGCCGGAAGAGTCCACAGGATCAAAGCTCGCATTGGGGTCATCTCCAAGGATTCGGATAGGCGGTCACCGCAGCCATTCTATCTTGGATAGGATCGCAAGGGGGAGTCAAGAAATCTTCACCGTCACCCGAGGAGCGATGCTGCGAGGTTTCGTGCTCAACCACAGCATCCACCACCGTGCCCACTTGTGCGTGTATCTGCGGGTAAATGAGGTTCCCGTGCCGGCCCTGTATGGTCCGTCTGCGGACGAAAGCGGAATGTAAGTCCGTCAGACGCGGCGAATACGGTCGCGAAGGACGGCGATCGCGGCCTGGAACTCGTCGCGTGCTGCTGCCAGGCCGGACGGGGTCTTCTTCCCCGAGCCTCGTGCATAATCGATTAGGATCTTCTCGGCTTCAATAAACGGGCCGGCCAGATCGGCGACCTCCGGGGCAATTTCTAGAGGGATGCTCGTCACGCCATTGGCATCCCCGTGCAACAGGTCGCCTTGGCGGACGGTCAGGCCGCCGACGCGAACCGGAAGGCCCAAATGGAGAATGTGGCAGTAGGCATGGGCGCAGAGGGTCGTCCCCGTGAAGACCGGATAGTCGAGCGCCTTGACCTGCAGAAGGTCCCGTCCGCCCCCCGAGGTGATCAATCCTGTTGAGCCGAAACTTTGGTAGACGGAGCACATGACCTCACCGAAAGTCGCTCCAACCGCCGGGTCGTCCAGGTCCTGAAAGACCATAACAGGGGGCCCCGGGAGGCCGGCAAACGACTCGACCTGGTCAACCAGGTCGCCATAGGCATCACCGCTTGAAGGGGGGGCATCGCTTCGAAAGGCGGCTGTGCAGGCGAACCCAACCATCGGCGGCAGTTCGGGGAAAGCAGCCCGCACTCGATGATCCATGTAGCCCGCATTTCGGGGGCGAATATCAAAAAGCTCGATCACGTTGCAGATGGTGGGCGTGTCGTAGTCACGCAGCTTGGCGAGGACATTGGATGATGGATGCATCGTGGAGCACACCTAGGACTGGCGGGGGCGGAATCGCTTTCTCAAGGGGAGGGGAATGGTCTCCCTGAAGCAACAGCCCAAACTAGCCTCCGCCCCTCCACGGAACAACCACACCCCCTCTAGCGGGGAACCATTGGAGAGAGTCACGGAGAAATGGCGTCGCAAGCGGGGCCTCAAGGGCCTAATCAGGACGAATCCGCCGGCAAATTACCTCACGCGCCAAATTAGTACGAAATTCTTGCTTTGCCCTGGGTTCCAAATTAAGATCAAAAGGGTAGCGACTTCGCTGTTTTATGCGAGGATTCGCTGCTGCCTGGAGACTAGAAGCAGCTTATCCCCGCTCCCACCTTGTCGCCGGCGGGTGGCTTCGGTGGGAGCGTACCGGCCAATATCTGTCGAATCGGAGAATTGAGTAATGCGCAGGCAAGCACTCGGATTGCGAATGCCCGTCCTCTTAGCAGCCCTGGCTCTGGTCTGTTTCGGGCTGCTGGCCGGTGATCTTTGGGCCCAGACTTCCTCGAACAGTTCGAGCAGTTCCAGTAGCAGCAGTTCGAGCAACAACTCGAGCAGCAGCAACAATAACAATAACAATAATAATAACAGCGGGGGCACCTCTGCAGGCGGCGTGTATGTTGACGCCCAAGGTGTTCTGCGTCGCAGTATCGTTCCCGATCCCACGGGCATGTTGCGTCGCCAACAGGTCGCCGCTGCCCAGGCAACTCTGCCGCGGGAACTCTCCCGTCCGAGCGATCTTCGCAAGGTTTCGCTGACTCGCCTGGAGAAGGCCTTGAAGGCGAACGGTGGCGTTCTGACGGACGACATGCGTTATCTGGCCGGACTTCAACGCCTTCACTACGTGTTCCTCTATCCCGAGTCGGGCGACATTGTCATTGCCGGACCGGCCGAAGGCTGGGCCCCGGAATCGGATGGACGGATGACGGGGCTTCGCACCGGTCGCCCGGTCCTTCAGTTGCAGGATCTGGTGGTGGCTCTCCGTGCTTTCCCGCCAAACCAGACGAAGACGGCCCTGGTTGGTTGCTCGATCGACCCGACCCAGGAAGGACTCGCCTCCATGCAGCGATTCCTCCAATCGACGGGACGCTACGCAACCCCAGCCCAGACTCAATACCTGGCGAACGGTCTGCGTTCCAGCCTGGGGTTGCAGAATGTGCGAATCGACGGCGTCCCCGCCGACACTCGCTTCGCCCAGGTTCTCGTGGAGGCCGACTATCGCATGAAGATGATCGGCATTGGCCTGGAAGATCCCAAGGTCCGCGGTCTGACAAGCTTTGTTGCCCTCGCCAACCCGGCGCAGGTTTCTCGCAATGCGATGAGCCGCTGGTTCTTCGTCCCCGAATACGAGTGCGTCCGCGCCAGCGACGACGGCCTTGCCATGCAACTGGTGGGCGACGGCGTCAAGCTCATTGGAGAACAGGAGTTGATTAGTGCCTCGGGCGACCGTTCCGCATCGTCTCGCGGCAGCCGAGCCAGCAAGGCCTTTGTGACGAGTTTCACCCGGGCCTATCCGCAGCTCGCCGCCCAGTCGCCGGTCTACGCCGAACTCCGCAATCTGATCGACATGCTGGTGGCGGCCGCCTACATCCAGCACGAAGACATGTACCACAAGGCCAGCTGGGACATGGGTCTCCTGGGCAGCGAAGAAGCCTTCCCCGTTCGGCTCTACAGTGCCCCGACCCAGGTCGAATCGGCCGTCAACGCCGTCTGGAAGGGCAACACCCTGATGACGCCCATCGGCGGCGGTGTCCAGATCGAAGCCGAAGCCGCTCTGGATCCGGAAAATCTCCTTAAGGACGAGGGCGGAAAGGTAGCCGATCTCCGCGAGAAGTTGGAAGTCAACCTCGCCGACGGACAGTGGTGGTGGGACTGAACGGAGGGATACGACACGCGTGAGAGATGCAGACGGCCCCAAGGGCAAGGCCGTCTGCCACACCAGGAATGGTCGCGTCCGTAACATGCGGGAACACAGGCCCATCCAAGAGGGGCCGGGTTGCTAGCCAGCAATCCGGCCCTTTTTTGTTCAGGGTTCAGGAAGCAGGGTACAGGGTCTGTTCCCTTCCTTCCTGAACCTTGAAGCCTGACGCCTCGAAAAGCCCGGCTACGTTGGGGCGCTCTCCGACGCAACCAGCGTTCTTGCTTCCAAGACATGGAGTAGCCGGGCTGAACCCTGCTTCCTGAACCCTACTTGCGCAGCTTCTGATAGAGGCTGACCAGAAAGGTCAGCGCCATCGGAGCGGCCGCCACCATGGCGAACCCGACCCAGAACAGTGGCTCTCCCGGCTTGGATCTCGTCAGGACGCTCCACGCACCGGCCAGGAGTGCAACGGGAACCGCCAGGAAGAGCAAGGTGGCCATCCCGAACTGGTAACGGCCCTTGCCTGGACGATTTCCACCCGACTGAAAAGGGTTGCTGGACACGGGACAGAACGCTCTGAGGGAATGGGATGCCGTAGTCGAACCGGGACCGGGCGCGACGCCCTTGACTGCCCTACGTCTTTAGTTTCGCAATCCGCGCAACAACCTGCGATTGGTTCCACGACTGATCCGTCGGAAGGAGTACGTAACACGCCTTGTCGTTGCAGCAGTCGACGATCACCTGGCGGCTGTTCGGCGTGCTGAAACCGTCCGTACACGGTTCGTGCCCGTTGATGAGGACCTCGGCCTTGACCTGCGTTGCAAAGGCGTCCGCGTTGTCCTCCCGGTAGTCCCGCCCCCACACCAGGTCAAATACCGCCGAGCGTCCGTGAAAGTCCGCCGTCTCCAACTCTCGTTGGAAAACACTCGTATCGAAGGGACTGGTGTCGCTTCCCTGGGGAATGCTGTGACTGCAAAATACGCCCCCCGGCAGTCGGACCGCCAAAGGGCACGATTGGATGAACGGAAACGAGGCTTCCCGGACCTTGTCCGCCGCGGCGCCGTAGGCCTGCTGCAAGCCCAGGCGGAAGAGCAGGTTCAGCATCTGGTTGTTCTTCTGGATCGGATAGTCTGTCAGTTCCGACAGTTCGTGGTTCCCGAGAAGGAAGTGGACCCGACCGGGGAATTCGGTCACCATTTTGGCCACGTCTTCCAGCAACGTGTGCGACATGCAGCCGCCGTTCACCGGGTACGTGGGCCCGCCATGGCACACTTCCTGGAGGATCAAGTGGCGGCGGGGCTGGTTTCGCAGATCGGCAATGCGGCGGATGGCGTTGAAGTTGTGACGGTTTCCGTGGAGATCCCCCGTGATCATCACCTCGTCGACCGACTCTGGATCGATGACAACCACGTTTCCCTCGCGGTCCGGATTCTCCTCGTTGATACGAGCGGCGTCCGTGTAATACTCAATCACTTTTTCGATGAACTCGATCGACGCGACCATGGATCTCTCATTTCTCAGGCGGCGTGACGTGCCAAAGGGGTTGCCCGCACGGAAAACGTAATCGACGAATCCTGCCCTCAATGCCAAGGATATCCGCCGCCTCTTCAAACGAAAACCCCGTCGCCCCCTTGTCTTGAGGCGGATCGGGGTTGGGCAACGAGAAACCAGGGAAGTCCGGAATGTCGGAAGAGAGGAGAATCCCGCAATTCCGTTCGACCAAGGCCTGTGGACCACCTTGACCGCCTCCTCTCGACGATGCTGAGCAAATCTCCAGCCAACACGATAACCGCAACCCTATCAGGAACTTACGTCATCGAAGTCAAGTCCCTCGCAGGCAATTCTTTGGGGCGGTTTCGTCTCCGCGGTCTTACCACCGCCCAGAGCGGACGTTCCGTCGCGCGCTGCCCTCATTTTTCACCCGTCTTGCCAAGTCGGGTGGGTCGGGTTGTTCATGTCCTGCCGCATGGACCAGTTCTGCCGATTTTCTGGACTCTGCGGGATGTCCGGTCGATGTCAATTGACAGGAGAGACCCTCGATACCGGTTCAGGCCACCCAGTCCGAGCCGGGAGGCCACTTGTTGGCTGGAGGGATTTGACTTGTTCCGTGCGTTTGCTTCGAGCCCCATGATGATCCGAAGGGCTCGTAGCGGGCGAGTTGCAAATCGAATCCGCATAAAACGTTCCGAAGCGCCGCACCGGGGGGGCCGGTTCCCGCGGCAAGACACGTCACGTGGGTGACGGACATTGCGTGGCTAACGGCGCAGGGAACGACGGGAAAGGAAACACAGAACGATGAAGAACGCATGGCTGATCTTGTTTGCGGTTGTCCTGGCCGTAGGAGTGAGCGGATGTGCCCAGCACAGGATGCAACGTGGTTGCATGGGTGGGTGCATGTCGGGAAGTTGCATGGCGGCTCCTGAAACTTGTGCTCCCTGCGGTTGCGGACTGCTGGGCAGGGGATGCTTGGGTGGCTGTCAGGGAGGTTGCCTCGGAGGAGGCTGCCTGGGTGGGGGTTGCTTGCGAGGCGGCATGGGAGGACCTCCGATGTCGGCAATGCAGTACCCGTACTACACAACCCGCGGACCGCGCGACTTCCTCGTCAGCGACCCCGCGCCCCTCGGCCCGTAGCACTGCGTGCAACGATCGAAACGAATCACCGGACGCGTTCCCATCGGGACGCGTCCGGCTGTTTCTTGGCACAGCAGAGTCGCGGCGGTGAAATCCAGGCGGAAACACCGTAGAATGGCTGGTATCGACTTCGCCCCGGTTCGTCGCCTAATGGGTATGCTTCATGAATACCGATCGCGTCCTGCTTGTCGTTCCGAACCTGCGTTGGTGCCTGGGGGATGCGAGCACCTTCTGGCACTTCGTCCCGTACAATCTCTGCCTCCTTGCCGCCATGGTGGAAGATCTTTGTGAAGTGGAGATCCTCGACGCCTACATCGACGACCTGAGCCTTGAGCAGTTCACCGCGATTGTCGAGCAGCGCCGTCCCGACGTGGTGGGAATCACGGTGATGATGGACCAGTTTGCTGAGGCGGGACACCTGGCCGCCAAGGCAGCCAAGCAAGGTTGTCCCGACAGCAAGGTTGTGCTCGGCGGGGTTCACGTGACCGTCGATCCGGACGAAGTGATGTGTGACCCGGTGATTGACTACGCGGTGCGTGGCGAAGGGGAGTACGTATTTCGGGAATTGCTGTTGTTCCTCCAGGGGAAGCAGGCATTTCCCGGGCGCGGTGTGTGCCGGAGAGACGGCGCGGGCTATGTGGTGGCGGAGCGTGCCGAGTTGATTGGTGATCTGGATGCCGTCAAACTTCCCTCGTACGACCTGATCGACTACGAGCGTTACACACACCATGCCCCGCGGAGAAGCGTCGATTCGCCCCGTGCCCTTCCCTACGCGAGAGTCATGACCTCGCGAGGATGCCCTTACCAGTGCGTATTCTGCCAGGTTGAACACATTTCGGGACGCACTTTTCGCCGCCGTAGCGCCCAAAATGTGCTTGAAGAAATCGCATGGTTGAAAGACCGCTACGGGATTCAATCCCTGATCCTGGACGACGACAACCTGTTCTCCCACCGTAGCCACGCAGTCGATTTGTTGCAGGGAATGATCGATCAGGGCCTCGCCATGCCGTGGGCGATGATCTCAACGGCGGTCTTCCGCCTCGACGAGGAACTGGTCGAATTGATGCGGGAAAGCGGTTGCGAATACATCTGCATCGCCATCGAATCCGGCTGTCGGCGCGTGCTCGACGAGGTGATCAACAAGCCGGTCGACTACGACCATGCCAGGCAAATGGTGGCCAAGGCCCAAAGCGTGGGCATCTACGTGGCCGCCAATTTCATCGTCGGCTTCCCCACGGAAACGTGGGACGAGATTCGCGAGACCATCCGCTTCGCGGAAGATCTTGGGACGGACTATGTCAAGCTCTTCCACGCCATCCCGCTCCGTCACACGCGGCTCTGGGAGCTTTGTGAAACAACGGGCGCGTTCAAGTCGGGATTCAACGTGGACGGGATTCGCTGGAACACGGGGCAGATCGAAACGGATCAATTCAATCCGGACGATCTGACGATCCTGCGCGCCTACGAATGGGACCGCATCAATTTCTCCTCGCCCGCCAGGCGGGCACGAACGGCAGCCATGATGGGCGTCTCCGAGGAGGAACTGTGGACCATTCGTCGCCAGACGCTCGAAGGCGCCCAGCAACGGGTGGCAAGCTCGGTAGCCGCCGAGAAGGCAGGATAAACGCTGGTAGTCGGCGACGAATGATCAAGCGTCGGATTGCGCGGCAGGGTCTTCCGTAGCCTCCGCTTCCGGCAGCGTCAGCAGCAGGGTCAACACGGCGCTGATCAGGTAGAGCACGGCGTAGATCCACATGACGCCGCCGACACCGACGATCGGCAGGAATACCCACACGATCGCGGGCCCCACCCAGTTGCTCGCACCGGCCCCGAGGTTCAGCAGCGACATGGCGGCTCCCTTGTTCTCCGGCGCAAGGGAAGGCATCAAGGCCGACAAGGGAACATAGCCTGCGAGCGTCGCCCCATAAAACATGGCAGCCAGAACGGCCAGCGGGTAGTTGGTCTGGATTGCGTCGCCGAAGTGCTCGAGCAGGAACTCGGAGGTCCGTGTGGGAAGACAAGCGAGCAGGAACGTCGTTACTCTTGTTCCAAACTCGGAGGGAGAGTAATAGAGTAACAGCGTCGTGATTGCCGATCCCACGCCGCCGCACAGGGCAACGGTTCGTCTCCAGCCCAGCCGATCGCCAATGAAACCAAACAACAGATTCCAGATGATGTTGCTCAGGAACATGTAACTGAGCAGATGCAACCACTGCCCCAGTTCAAACCCGATCGTCTCGGTGAAGTAGATCGGCAGGAACACGATGAAGCCGTTTTGTGGGGCCGTGTTAATGATCCGGACCACACAGCCAATGGCCGTCTTGGGCTTCTTCCAGGCGATGGAAACACTGGTGAACAGCGTTCCCAGCGGATGCTCACCATCGGGAGCCAGGCGTTTCTTGCCGGTCGGTTCGCGGATTCCCCAAATGCCAATCAGCCCGCCAACAACCACCAGAGCCAGGGAGCACCAAAGTGTCTGGTACGGGCCGATACGGGGAATCATCTTGCTCGCGAAGAGCGGCCCCAAGGTCATCAGCCCGCCGGTCAGGGCGAACCAGAACCAGCCCATGGCCGTTCCGAGGCGTTTCTGCGGCGTAGCCACCGAGATCCACACAAGGAATCCGTAGGCGAACAGGGGATAGCCGAAACCTCGCAGGGCGTAGGTGCCAACAATCATGGCGTAGCTGCCCGGGGCAACGCCCAGGAGCAGGAACGCGGTGTGAAAGATCCCCCAGATCCAGAGCCCCAGGCGCATTACCTGCCGGGGCCCCCACAGATCGGAGAGAGCCCCCGACAGCCAGGCGGAGATGGCAACCGTGATCCCATAGGCCGTGAACACCAGGGCAACCGATTCCTTGGTGGCGATTCCGCGATCGACCAGGTATTTCGAGAGATACCCCGCCTCGACCCCGTCGCCGATCATGAACAGGAGCAGGCCCACGTAGCCCCAAACGAGCGGCGGGAAGATGCCGATCCGTTCGAGAAAGGTCGTCTCCCCTACGTCCGCTTGCTCGCTTCGCAACATCGCCACACCCTCCGAGGAACGTGAGAATAGTCTGGCTGAAGCCCCGTTGTAGTTGGTCAGGTCGAATCGCTTTCGGGAGAGTTGGAGGATCCGTGGTTGGCACGTTTCTCCGCCCCGAGCGTGAAGGCCGTCAGGATGATGGTCACCACGCAAGCCCCAAGGATCAACAGAAACATCGCATCCCAGCCGAACCGATCGGCCACATATCCGATCCCGACGCTGGCCGACAGGGCTCCGCCGACGTAGCCGAAGAGCCCCGTGAAACCGGCCGACGTTCCTGCCGCCTTCTTCGGCACGAGATCCAGGGCAAACACGCCGATCAGCATGACGGGGCCGTAGATAAGGAAACCGATGGCGATCAACATGGCCATGTCGATGCGAGGATTCCCCGGAGGGTTCAGCCAGTACACCAGCACACAGACAGCGGTGGCAGCCATATAGAGAATAACGGCCGGTCCACGACGGCCCTGGAAGACACGGTCGGACATGAAACCGCAAACGATCGTGCCCGGAATTCCGGCCCATTCGTAAAGGGCGTAGGCCCATCCCGCCTTGGAGAAATCAAAGCCCTTCACCTCGCTCAGATAGGTTGGGGCCCAGTCGAGCACGCCATAACGCACGAAATAGATGAAGGCGTTGGCCACCGCGATGGCCCAGAGCAGCTTGTTGTTCAACACGTAGTCGAAGAAAATCTGCCTGACCGAAAACTCGGTCTCGTGGCTCTCGTCGTAGTCAAAGGACTTTGCGTAGTCCTGGCGATACTCTTCGATCGGCGGCAACCCGCACGACTGGGGCGTATCCCGGACCAACAGGAGAACGATCACCGCCCCAGCCAAAGCGAAAAAACCATGCAGATAGAGAATCGAATGCCAGTCTGCGAAGAGCATCATGGCCAGAATGGCGATCGGTCCCACCAGTCCGCCACCCACGTTGTGGGCCACGTTCCAGAAGGACATCATGATCCCCCGTTCTCCCGGCGAGAACCAGTGGACCATCACGCGTCCGCTGGGCGGCCATCCCATTCCCTGAAGCCATCCATTGAGCAACAGCAGCAGGAACATGACGCCCACCGAGGCGGTGCCGAGGGGCGAGACACCCATAAAAATCATCGCCAGAGCGCTGCAGGCCAGCCCCAGGGCCATGAAGGTCCGCGCGTTGCTGCGATCGGAAACGCTCCCCATGAAGAATTTCGACAGGCCGTAGGCAATCGAGACCGCGGAAAGGACAAATCCCAGTTGCGTCTTCGAGAATCCTTCCTCCACCAGGTACGGCATGGCCAGGGTGAAGTTCTTCCGCACGAGATAGTAGGCGGCATAACCGATGAAGATCCCGGCAAACACCTGGGTTCTCAAGCGGAAATAGGCCCACGGAACGTCGTTCTCGGGCAGACGCTCGCGGTGGGGCGGCGGTTTCAGGAAACCGATCATAGGCTCGTCGTCTCGTGATAGCGTTGAAGTTCTGCGGTTCGCGTCGCATCGTCCCAGCCAAGACACTGCTGCATCCACGTGGCAACTTGCTCGGCGGCGCTGGCGGAGTCCTTCTCGTAGTAGTACCAGCCGGTGCGGCGAACCATCACGTCGTCGAGATGGACGGCCCATTCATGACCGCAGTAGTGCTCCACGGCCTCGCGCGAGAGCGCCGGGGGAAGCACGCCGCTGAAGGCTGCGGCCGCCGGCTCCAGAAGCGGCTCCTTGGCGGTCTGGCAGGCCGGCAACCTGGTATCCAAGTGTCGAGCAATCAGGTCAACCGTCTGCTCCGCCATGAGCCGGTAGGTCGTCAGCTTGCCGCCGGCCACGTCAATCCACCCCGGCTCGGGCATGCGAATCCGGTGCTGGCGGGACGTGTTCGACGGGCTGCCCTTCCGGTCCAATCCCGAGGCGATGAGGGGACGCACGCCCGCCCAATGGGAAAGCACGTCGTCGGGCGTGAGCGCCGCGGGCGGGAAGGTGTCGTTCGTCACCTTGAGCACGTAATCGATATCTTCCTTGTTGGTCGGCACGTTTTCCAGCGACGCGTCGTAGTCCGTGTCCGTCGTTCCCAGGATCACGCGCTGCCCCCACGGAATGACGAACAGGATTCGCTTCCCCTCGGCCATGACCACTGCTTCGCTCGCCGGAAAACGTTCCTGATCAACGACGAGATGGATGCCCTTCGTCAGCCGGAGCTTGACCTGGCTGTGCGGCATCTTGTCGGCCCAGCATCCGGCGGCATTGACGATCGAGCGGGCCTTCACCTCGACCTCGCGGTCGCCGCGTTCATCACGGACGCGGCAGACCCAGCCCGCCGACGTCCGATCGGCCGCAACCAACGAGGTGTAGTTTCGGATGGCAGCCCCGTGATTCACGGCCGACCGCAGCGTGTCGATCGTCAGGCGCGAATCGCTCGTCAGGCCGTCGTAGTAGCGGACTCCACCGGTGAGACGATCACGGTTGATGTCCGGCAACTTCTCCGCCATCTGCGAGGTGGAAAGGGTGCTGCTCGGGCCAAGGTTGCGACGCCCGCACAGAAGGTCGTAGATCTTCACGCCGATGGAAAGTTGCCAGCGAATCCAGGGTGTCCCGCGATACGTGGGAAACAGGAAGGGCAGCGGGGACGCCAGGTGCGGCGCGATACGATGAAGCGTGACCTTTTCCACGCTGGCCTCGTGAACCAGTCCCACGCGTCCCTGGGCCAGGTAGCGAAGGCCCCCGTGAAGCAGTCGGGACGAGCGGCTGCTCGTTCCAAAGGCGAAATCGTGACGATCCACCAGGGCAACGCGGAGACCACGCATGGCCGCGTCACGGGCAACTCCGGACCCGACAATGCCCCCACCGACAATCAACACATCCCAATCGCCCTCAACAAGGCGTTCGATGTCCTCGGCGGCAGAACCATTCTCTTGACTCATCACTCTGTCTCTTTCTCGCAACAATGCGCAAGCAGTAATTGACCCAAAGCACCGACATCCCGGAGTACCAGGTCCGGGGGCGGATCGAAGGCCGCGGCTTCCTCCGCCGTTGCTTCGCCCGTCAAAACCAAAACGCTTAGAGCCCCGGCCTTCTGGGCCATGGCCATGTCCGTATACAACCGATCGCCCACGACCGCCAGTTGGTCGGGCCGCAGCCCGTAGCGGCGGCAAACCCCGTCGAGCATCCGCGGATCGGGCTTGCCCAGAACAGTCGGAGTCCGCCCCGTGGCCTCCGTGAGACACGCGAGGAACGCCCCGCAATCCACCAGCACCGTCGGCTGGTCCGTCGGGCAAACGCGATCCGGATGGCTGGCAATGAAGGGCAGCCCCTGGCTGATCCACCACGCGGTCCGGCAGAGGTTCTCGTAGTTGAGCCCCGTGTCGTAGCCCACGACCACGGCCTCAGGATCACCGTCGCCGATCACGTATCCCGCCTCCTCCAGGTGCTCGGCCATGCTGGGCGTGCCGAGAAGCCAGAGCTTGCGTACCTGGGGCATGTGGGCCTTGAGGTATTCGATCACGCCGTCGGTCGACGTGTAAATCTCATCGCGCGACGCGGGAATGCCCAGTCGTTCCAGTTTCTCCACGTAGTCCTGGATCCCGCGTGACGAGTTGTTGGTAATGAACGTGTAGCCGATCCCCAGGTCCTTCAACTGGCGGAGGAACGGCAGCGTGCAATCGAAGAGCGTTGCGCCGCTGTAGATCGTTCCGTCCATATCGAGGACGAGGTGGCGAATGTTTTTCAGGGACGGTGACATGGATATCATCAGGGCAAGCTCTGCCGTGTCATCAGGAGTCACGTTGATAGCCGTCGGCACGAGCCGGCCAGCACAGGGCGAACAGGACCATACCGATCAGCGTTGCCGCCACGAGCATCATGAACCCGGCGTCCCAGCCGTGTTTCTCGACCAGAACTCCCATCCCGTATCCTGACAGGAGGGAACTGGCATAGCCGAAGATTCCCGTGAGTCCAACCGCGGTTGCGGCCGCTCGTTTCGTGGCCAGGTTGGCCACCGCGATCCCCACCAGGCACTGAGGGCCATAGATGAAGAAACCGGCGATGCACAGGAGTACGGTGTTCACGAGAATCGAATCAGACCCGAGTTGCCAGAAAGTCAACAACGCGGCAAAGCACAGGGTCATGTAGACGAGGCAGGTTCTCGTTCCCCGGCCCCCAAACACCTTGTCCGTAACCCAACCGCTGACGAGCATTCCCGTGATTCCTGCGATCTCGAAGGCCGCCACGATCCAACCGGCGTGTTCAAGATCGATGTGCTTGGCCTGTTTGAGGAATGTGGGACCCCAATCGAGAATGCCGTAGCGAACCGTGTAGACGAAGAAGTTGGCGATGGCAATCAGCCAGATGTAGGGATTCGAAAAGACGAGTTCCCGAAGCGTTGTCGCAAAGCTCGGGGCCGTTTCGCTCTCGCCCACATCCGTCACGGCCGTTCCTTCCACCTCGGGAAGGCCGAGCGACTCGGGGGTGTCGCGAAGGAAGATGGCCAGGAACACGACTCCGCACATGGCGATTCCGGCGGGCACAAAAAAGCACAACCGCCAGTCCATCCCGGCCAAATATCCGCAGAGCACAACCACGAGGGCCGCCCCGATCGAATGGGAGCTGTTCCAGATCGACATCTTCGTTGCCAGAATCTTGGGCGGAAACCAGTGCGTCATGAGCCGTGCGCAAGGCGGAAACCCCATCCCTTGAAACCAGCCGTTGAGCATCCAGAACACGCCGAAGGCGATGATCGCCGAACTGAAACCGAAAGCGACGTTGATCGCGGCCGAGCAAATGAGGCCGAAAACCATAAACCACCGCGCATTCGCCCGATCGCCGAGCATCCCGTTGGTGAACTTCGACACGCCGTAGAGCACCCCGTGCAGCGTCAGGAACAGCCCCAATTGCTGCTTGCTGATGCCCAACGTTTCTTCCATTACGGGCATGGCTACGCTGAGATTCTTCCGCACGAAATAGAACAGCGCGTAACCGATGATCGACGAGATCAAGATCCGGTTCTGCCAGTAGCGATAGTGATCTCGCATCAGTTCCGGATACGTGAGTGGCTCACGCACCGGGGCCGGCTTCAGAAAGCTGAACGGGAAGATCATGGGGTTCGTTTCGCGGGTTGGAAGGCACGTTGCGCCGACAAGGACCACGCTCGTGGCGATGCGTTGAGCGTGCCCTCCGGAAAACTCGGGTTACTCGATCGGCCAGCGTCCTTCGGGACCGAATACTTGCGTGAGCGCCGGCTCGAACTTCTGGATCCGTTTGGCCAGATCAAGAACGGTAAACCGGCGGCGGATGTAGTAGGCCTGGCGATAACTCTCCCAAAGCCGCGCCCGGGAAATCCCGATCTGCTCCGGCGTCACGGGCGCCCCGGCAGCCGCCAGGTGATCGGCAAGTTCGTCGAAGGGCATCAGGTGCGACGCAAGGCGCTGCCGCAACTCCGGCCAGACGATCCGAAGCCGATCGATTTGTGCACGGACCACGTCGGCTCCCACGTACTTCGCTCGCGTTTCTTCCAGGGCCTTGGCCTTCAGTTCCGGAAGGTCGTAACGGCTCTCAATATCGGCTTCCAACGAGGCGAGGTCGGGCCACTGCGAGGCTAGATCTTCCGCATCCAGTTCGTCCAACGCTTGCGGCAGGAACTGCTCATAGAGGGCCGACGAGGCCAGCGTGCCGATGCCGACCTTGAAGCCGTGAGACGGAGCCCGCCCGTTGTAGACGTGGTTCTGCATGTCCCAGAGATGGCTGAACTGGTGGTCGGCCCCGGAGGCCACGCGGCTCGTCTTGGTCCACTGCATGGCCAGGCCGCTCACCAATAGGCCGAGAATCAAGCAATGGACCGTTTCGGAATCGCCGGAACCGACCTTTTCCGGACTGCCCACCCAGGCGCGAAGCCGACCGTGCATCATCTCCCAGGCCGTCGGATCGATCGACTCCACCTCAAGCGCTTCGGCCACGATCCAATCCGCCCCGGCCACGATCTTGGCCAGCAGGTCCGCATAGCCCGATGCGTTCATTCCTTCCGGAGCGGCTTCGATGGCCTCCAGATCAGCCAGCACTGCCACGGGGGCCGGGCAGTCGAAGGTCTGTTTGGAACCTTCCCGGGTGATCGAGGCGCCGAACGCCGTGTAGCCGTCCATGGAGGCCGCCGTGGCCACGCACATGTAGGGTCGCCCGCAATGGTGCGAGGCGAGCTTGGTCATGTCGTTGATCGTGCCCGAACCGACGGCGACGGGAATCGCGTCGTGGGATTCCAGGTAGCGATCGATCTTGTCCACGTGGGGATATTCGGCGTGCAGGTCCGGATTGTCGAAAACCAACGGCTCGCAGATTTCATGACCGGCGCGGCGGAAACTGTCGAACACGTCCCGTCCAGCCACCTCGAAGGTGTTCACGTCCGCCACCAAGGCGGCCGGCCGGTTGCCGAACAACTCCTGAAAAGCCGTTGGGGTCTCGTGGCGAATGCCGCGTTGAACTCGAACCAACCGGGTCCGATCCGCGGCCTTGAGCGCCCCCTCGAGCAATACCTCGTCTTCCGATGGTTTTTTGTCAGACATGGCAGCGGTCACCGTTTCTTGGCGTAATAGTCCTGAATCGCCTTCATGGTCACGTCGGGGTAGTCCGTGGCGAAACTCGCCACGCCCAGATCCATCAATTGCCAGTAGACTTGCGCGTCGGATCGGCCCCAGGGAAGCGACTGGAAGAGGATATCGTGCTTCCGCAGCTCCGCTCCCGCCTTGATCAGGAACGACTCGGAAGGGCTGAGCACCTTGCCCTGGTCGGTCTCCTGGGTATGGACGTGGATCTGCAACTGCGTGATATCGGCAAAGTCGGTCTCGCGGAGCTTCTTCAGTCGCCCCGCCAGTTCTTCTTCCGTGCCGCCCATCCAGTGCAACGTTCCGGCCGCGGGGGCAACTTTTTTCCAACTGCGGATCATGTCATACTTGGTGCTGGCCAGAACCACCTGAGGTTCCACACCGGCGTCGTGCACCAGTTTCGCCAGTCGGGCAAGGTCCACGTTCTTGATGTCGAGGTAAAGACGCCGTTTGTGGTCCTCGGCCAGCAGTCCAATAATCTCGTCGATCGAGGGCACCCGGCATCCTTTGAACTCGTCTCCCTGCCAGGAGCCCACATCCAGTTGCCGGACCTCGTCCCAGGTCAGGTCGACGATTCCCTTGGTCTTCAGCTCCGGGGAAGCGTCCTTCACGAGCCGCTTGAAATTCGAATCGTGGAAGGCCACGATCACGTCGTCGCGGGTCATGCGGAGGTCAGCCTCGGGAACGGTGTTGAGCTTCCAGGCAAGCTTGAAAGCCACGACCGTATTCTCGGGGGCCAGCTTTCCCGCCCCGCGATGGCTCTGAACCGTGATGTCCGTCAGGGGAATGTGGTCGCGAACGTTCCATGCGCTCTTCAGGGCCCCTGACGCCGCCTCGTCGGCACGAAGGGGTGAGACCAGGACGGCACAAGCAAACCCGATAAGATACGCGGGGGCCGCAACCCGCTTGAGAAAAGTTCGCATCATTGGTCGGTTCTCCCGGTTGAATTTCTTAGAGCCGCTAACAGTGCCAATGGTCGGGGGTCCGCCACGCCCGTGCGAGACTCCCCTGTTTGGTTGGGTCCTCCTACGAGGAACACGCGTCCAGCAGCGCCTCGCCGCCGGCGTGATCAATCACCAGTGACTTGAGCAAACCACCGCGAAGGGCCCCGAGTATTGCTTCCGTGCGATCGCTGCCGGCCACCACGGCGATCACGTCGTCGGCACGCCGCAGATCGGCGAAATCGATGCTGATGACCCGATCGCGGTACGCGGTGCAACATTCGTTTCCGTCGCGGTCGTAGAAGCGGCCGCAGATCTCTCCCAAGGCGCCCGCCTGGGCCAATCGTTCCGTATCCGCTTCGGCGAGTATCCCTCGTTCAACGAATACGGAATTGTGAATGGTGCCGACTCCGACAAGAGCCGCTCGAACCTTCTTCAGCTGGGCCACCACGGAGCAAACGGAATCCAGCCCCAACAACGTCTTGCGAGTCTGCACGTCGGGGAGCATGGCAGGCGTGTTGAGGATGAGAAACTTGCCGCACCATCGTTTCGCCAGAATCCGGCCCAGTTCCAATGCGTCGTAGGGCCCCACATTCGCGTCGATGTTGCCCATGGCCTGCACAACGGTCAGCCCCTCAACGCCGGGCGGAGCGGTCATGTTGCGGATGAGCCATTGCATGGTCCGCCCGCCGGCGATGGCCAGTGTGCCGTTGGCGGGAATCCACTGCGCGACCCACGGCGCCGCAAAGTGGGTCAGGCTCTGCCTCAGTTCGAGGGCATTCAATCCTTTGGCAGTCTTCACCACCACCACCTGCCGCAATCCGAGACGTTCCGTCAACTGCTGTTCCAACTCGCGGTCCCGAGGGTCGTACTCGGCCACGGTGATTCGCACAAGGCCCTTCTCCCGGGCCTTGGCCAGAAGGCGCGACACCTTTGCCTGGGAAACGTTGGCCAAGCGAGCCACGTTCGTTTGCGGCAGACCATCCACATAGTAGAGTTTCGCGATCTGCAGCAGCAATTCGTCCGAACAGTAGTTTTCCGTCATCGTTCATTCCCCCCTATCCATTCGTAGGGACCACGGGAAGCAGCCAATCCCTTTCTCACCCCGCCAAGCACTTCCCGAGCCGCGAGCCGGGCCAGCGACGCCGTCCTCCGCCCAGCAGTCCGCGTGAATAGTTATTCACGACATGCGATTCATCTGCCGCCAGATTAATTCCATGCCCAACCGTTGTCAACTCGCGATTTGCTAATTCGCGTCCGCCCGCCGGCCCAACTGCCCACCCGGTCAGTTGACGCAGAACGGAACTGGCTCCTACCATGGAATGCGGAAGTTCGAATCCTCCGGTCTCCCCCCCGGGCGTAGAAGGCCCCCGCCATTGGTTCTGTTAGCGGCTCCAAGACCGTCCAGATACCGCAAGGTGAACCCAACTTATATGCACATATTCACTTACGGCAGCCTGATGTACCCCGAAGTGTGGTCCCGCGTGGTCCGGGCCAACTACCAATCGGCCCCGGCACGGATCCACGGATTCCAGCGTCGGAAGGTCCGAGGCGAAACCTATCCGTGCCTCATTCCCGGGCGCGGGACGGTTGAGGGCCGCCTGTACTTCGACATCAATCGCCAGGACCTCGAGCGGCTCGATCGGTTCGAAGGGTCCCAGTACGATCGCGTTCCGCGATTCTGCGACCTGACCCGAGGCTACGTGCCGGCCGCCGTGTATGTCTGGAAAAGAGAATTTCGCAGCCAGGTCATTTCCGCCCCCTGGCATCCTCGGGATTTCGAGCGGGATGGACTCCGACGCTTTCTCGCCACCTACGGCGGTTTCGGAAGGGTGTAACGGTCTGTCGAACCGGTGCCTGATAGCAATTTCGGGGTACATGGGATACAAGTTCAATCCACACAGCTACAGGGCCGTTTACGGCCCTTTTCCGCCGCAGGCGGTCCTAGGCCCGTGCTTTAGCACGGGTCCGTAGAGCACGACAACTCCCCCCCTCTCATTCCTGCCGCCGCCGGAGGCGGCAGGAATGAGAGGGGGGCCAGAGGCCGGCTAGCCGACCCGCCGTAAACGACGGGCCTAATACCGCCTACGGCGGAAACGGCCATAAATGGCCGTCAATTGAACGCGAATACTGCCGCTGATTTGTGAGCAAAAACAAAGGCGATGCCCCAGGCTACGGTGAACATAGGCCGTCGGCCATACATCCTGCCGATTTGCGGCACCAGACCCCATTGAAACCAAACAGCCTGCGTCCATGCCCATTCAAATCACCAGTCTGCAGAATCCACGAATCAAGGAGATGATTCGCCTGCGCGACGGCCGGCATCGGCGCAAGCAGGGCCGGATTCTGATTGACGGCGTTCGCGAGATTGAGCGAGCCATGGGCGCAGGGGTCGTGCCCGCGGAATTGGTCTATTGCGAGCCCCTGTGCCAGACGTCCTCCACCCAGAGCGTCCTGGCCGTCGCCAGGCAACATGAGGTCGAGCTTGTCGAGGTGACGAGCCAGGTCTTCGAAAAACTGGCCTTCGGCGCCCGGGCCGAGGGAATTGTTGCCGTGGCTCCCACCCCGCAGGCCTCCCTTGCCGACCTCAACCTCCCCGATAAGGCCCTCGTGGTTGTACTCGAAGGCGTCGAGAAGCCCGGAAACGTGGGGGCCGTGCTCCGCAGTGCCGACGCCTCTGGAGCAGCCGCCGTCATCGTTGCCGGCGGACGGACCGATCTCTTTAATCCGAACGCGATCCGGGCAAGCCTGGGGACCATCTTCACGGTCCCTGTGGCGGAGGCTTCCATCGACGAAACTTTGCGTTGGCTCCTCGACCGGGATTTCTCGGTGTTTGCCGCCCGCGTGGACGGCTCGATCCCCTATACGCAAGCGGATTACAGGGGCGCGGCGGCCGTGGTCCTGGGCAGCGAAGCAGACGGACTGACGGATATCTGGTCCGGCCCGGGCGTCCAGGCCGTTCGTTTGCCCATGCTCGGCGTGGCCGACAGCTTGAACGTGTCGGTCACAGGCGCGGTGATTCTCTACGAGGCTTTGCGCCAGCGAAATTGAACGGCACCAGCTTCGCGCTTGCATCGGAACGCCGAACACGCGAACATACCTCTATTCCCATTTCCGGTCCGAGGTGTCGCATGAAACGCTGCTCGCTCCTGTTCCTCGTCGTCGTATTAGCAAACGGTTTCGATTTGGTCGCCGCAAGAGACTGGCCGACTTACCGGGGCGACGCCCAGCGAAGAGGCTATACCGACGAGAATCTCCCCGACGATCTCGTCGTACACTGGACGGTTACCTCAACGACACCTCCGCAACCGGCCTGGTCGGATCGCGATACGCGGATGCCCTTCGACCGAGTCATGCATCCCGTGATTGCGGACGGGCGTGTCTTCTTCGGCAGTTCGGTCGACGGCAAGGTTTGCGCCCTTGATGTCGCCACGGGTGAAATTCTCTGGACCTACTTCACCGACGGGCCGATCCGTTTCGCCCCCGCAGTGAGCGGACCGAGGCTTTTCGTTGCAAGCGATGACGGCTACTTCTATTGCTTCCAGGCAAGCGACGGCCAATTGCTCTGGCGGCGCCGCGGCGGCCCGACGGACAGCAAGGTCCTGGGCAACGAGCACTTGATCTCCCGCTGGCCTGCTCGCGGCGGACCGGTGGTCGTGGACGACGTCGTCTACTTCGCCGCCGGCATCTGGCCCAGCGAAGGCATCTTCCTTTACGCTCTCGACACAGAGACGGGCAACGTCCTTTGGTGCAACGATCGTACGGGCAACGTGTGGATGGCCCAACCCCACCCAGGCGCAAACGCCGCCAGCGGCGTCTCGGCCCAAGGCTATCTTGTCACCAGCGGCGACAAACTGCTCGTGCCCACAGGCCGAGCCGTGCCGGCCGTATTCGACCGACAAGCCGGGGAACTCCTGTACTTCCACCTTCAGAAAAACGGCCACGCCGGCGGCGCCGACATTGTCGCGGCAGAAAACTCGTTCCTCAACGGCGGAACCGCCTTCGACCTGGCGACGGGAATCCGCCATACTTCGATCTCCAAAATCGCTCCGCAACTGGCCTCCGTTTGCCCCCAAGGCATCGTCTATTGGGAAGCCGGAGCCATTCACCGCGGGTTGATGGAAGAGAAGACCTCGACCGATCGCAAGGGAACGCCCGTGACAACCGCGGTCGTTTCCCTGTCGCAATCCTTCCCGTGCCCCTGCGGCGGAAACGGGCTGATCGTGGCCGGCAAGAAGGCAGTGTCCGCAGGTCCTGAGGGCGAGGGGTTCGCCGTGGCAACCATCGACCTGAACAGCGGTTCCGTTCGCCGGGTCGGTGCAATCGAAGGCGAACCGCTCGGACTGGCCGTGGCGGAGGGGCGGCTTCTCGTGGCCACCACAACAGGCAAGTTGATTTGTTACGGGGCCCCCGCCACAAGCCCCTCGTCGCCATTGGCCCGTTCCAGGAGCCCCGAATCACCGGCCTTCCAGAACCTCGCTCAGACCGAGGCCTATGCCGACGAGATCCTCGCCCGCACCGGCGTGACCGAAGGCTACTGCCTGATCCCCGACTGCGCCGACGCCGCTCTGACCGCAACCCTGGCCAAGAAGACGAACTTGCAGGTCTATGCGTTCGACTCCGATCCGGAGAAGGTCGCCGCCGCCCGGCGAAATCTCGATGCCGCGGGCCTTTACGGCTCCCGCGTCACCGTCATGCCGGTCGAGAGCCTCGCTTCCCTCCCGGACTACGTCGCCGATCTCGTGATTTCCCGGAAGTCACTTCCGATTGATCCCAAAAGCGAAATCAATCGTATTCTTCGCCCCTTCGGGGGCGTGGTATGCCTGGGGACGCCCGATTCGCTCAAAATCGTCCGGCGGGGCCCGCTCGAAGGCGCCGGAACCTGGACGCACCAGTACTGCGATCCCACGAACGGCAACTGCTCCCGTGACACGCTCGTTCACGGTCCCCTGGGTGTGCTTTGGTTCAACGATTTCGGTTTCCCCGTCCCGAGTCGCCATGGACGGGGCCGGGCTCCCTTGTTCCTGGACGGGCGCATGTTCATCCAAGGGCTCGACGGCCTCCTTTGCGTCAGCGCCTACAACGGCCGAAAGCTCTGGGAGTATCCCTTGCCGGGCATCCAGAAGGTCTACGACGGCGAACACCTGATGGGCACTTCCGGAACCGGCAGCAACTACTGCCTCGGCAAGATCGGCCTCTACATCCATACAGGCAGCCAGTGCCTTCGCATCGATCCGGCCACGGGCGAGCGGCTGGCAACTTTCAAGGCCCCCGAGCAGCCCGACGGCAAGCCGGGCACGTGGGGAATCGTGGCCCTCGAAGGCGACACCCTCTTCGGCACCCTCGCCGACACCCGCCACCTGGTCACCTATCGCTATCTTCAGGGCGACATGAACCTGCAATACACCGAATCGATCGGCCTGTTTGCCATGGACGCCCTGACCGGTCAGGTCCGCTGGATCTACTCCCCAGAGCACACGATCCGCCACAACGCCGTCGCCATCGGAGAGGGCCGCGTCCACCTGATCGACCGCCCCACCGCGCTCGGAGATCGCGAAAAGGAGAAGCGTCGAGGCGTTCCCAATCCAGAAGCCAAGCATCCCTTCGGCAAACTCGTCACCCTCGACGCAGAAACCGGCAACGTGCTATGGGAGGTCGACCAGGAGATCTTTGGAACCAACCTGGTTCTGAGCGAGGAGCACCACGTGCTGCTCATGGCCTACCAGGATTGGCGTTTCAAACTGGCTTCGGAACTGGGCGGCCGGATGGCCGGCTTTGATTCGGCAACGGGGAAGAGACGGTGGGATGTGGAGGCCTCCTACATAACTCGCCCCATCGTCAACGACCGGATCGTTTACCAACAACCCGGCGCATGGGATCTGCTCACAGGGAAGGCGACCGACTTTGTGCTGGATCGCTCCTACGGCTGCGGCATCCCGTCCGGGTGCACGAATATGCTCGTCTACCGCTCGGCAACCGTGGGCTATATCGACCTCCTGCGCGACTACGGCACAGAGAACTACGGCGGCATCCGCCCGGGGTGCTGGATCAACGCGATCCCCGCCGGAGGTCTTATCCTCATGCCCGACGCCACGGACCGCTGCACGTGCAGCTATCTGAACAAGGCGTCGATCGCCCTGGCGCCCTACGGCTTGCGGTCGCCGACCATCTCGCCCGACGGCGCCTGCCGACGCGAGCCTTTCGAAGTGCAGATTTCGAGCGACCAGGAGGATGCCGAGATCCGCTACACGCGGGACGGCTCGTCGCCAACGCTCAACTCGCCCCGCTACACCCAACCGCTCATGATCGAGTCGGCCGTCTCCCTTCGGGCACGGGCCTTTGCCGACCGCTTCCCGCCGAGCAACATCGCCTCGGCCGAGTTCAACGTCGATCCCACGTTCATCCCCCTTGACGATCCCGGCTGGACGATCTTCGACAGCCCGGGAGGCACACCGCCGAAGAGCGACTG
Source organism: Thermoguttaceae bacterium (assembly GCA_963674575.2). Taxonomy (GTDB): domain Bacteria; phylum Planctomycetota; class Planctomycetia; order Pirellulales; family Thermoguttaceae; genus JAAYAY01. The sequence continues at coordinate 1,220,302 of CAXXQT010000001.1, read as the reverse complement.
GCGTTTGGAAGGCGACTACATCACCGAGCGTTCGAATCACTTCCTCGGCGTGGCGGGCAACCTCGACCCCACCGTCGATCGGCCCGGCAGCTACCGCGTTTTCAAACCCGCCGGCTCGACCGCCCACGGCGAACTGTCCTTGGAAATCGCCTCCTCGGACGACGACGGCCTGGGGATGGCCTTCCGTTTCAACGGTCCCGAGAATTACTACGTATGGTCCATGGATCGTCAGCGAAGCTTTCATATCCTGGGCAAGAAGCAGGGCGACCACTACGAAACGCTGGCCCAGAACAAGGTCAAGTACGAAAGCAACCGCTGGTACAAACTGCGAATCGTCCTCGACGGTCCCAAGATCACCGTTTACGTGGACGGGCAGAAGGACCTGGAGGCCGTTGACGAGACCTTTGCCGACGGCGCGATTGCTCTCTACGCCTGGGGCTGTGCGGGGGCGAAGTTTCGGAATGTGCGGTGGCAGGAGAAGCAATGACGCCGCCTACGGGGTAAGCCATTCAGTTCCCGTTCTGCAAACTCACCGGCAGAACCACGGCTCGGGATTCGGGGGAATCACTCTGCTGGGCGCAAGCAGCCAGAAGTCGTCCCAGGTGTTCGCCGATCTGGATGGGGGATCCGGCGTGCTGGGTATAGGGAATCAATGGCAAGCGTTCCCCGCCCCGACGATAGATCGTGGAGACGGCCACGATCACGTCGTCTCCCGGTTTCAGACCCATTTGGAGAAGTTCTTCCAGAACCATGTCGGCGTGAGGTTCGGCGCGGCATAGAATCGCCGCACGAGGCCTGCCCTTCCTTGCGGGAGACGAGGCCAGAAGATCTCGAACCTCGGCAGCCACCAGTTCCCGATCGCGAGCGAGAGAACGGATCTGGATCCGGTCGGCCGTCATCTTCGCGCGCCCTGCCGTTTCGAAGATCCCGTTGAGATAGGGAGTATCCCCCGGCAGCGTGCGATCGCGCATGATGACGAACAATCGTGGAGCCCGCCGGTTCAAGGCAAATTCGGTGAGAAGCTGCCCCATGGCGTACTGATCGACGTCGACGTAAGGAAGCCGGGCGATCGAGCGATAGGGAGTCCCATACACAACCGCCGGAAGCCCCGATTCGGATGCCAGCTTCTGAACTTCCAGGCTAGCGCGAACAAGGATCAGCCCCTCGGGCTGCCCCGATTGCATGATCGAATGGACCAGCCCTTCCACGTACTCCCGCTCGCCACCATAGGGCATGAAGTTGAAAGACACATCGAGCCCCGGCAGTTCGCTCTGCAGGCCCACAATCACGCCGTCTGCCAGCAGGCCCTCCGTCCGCATGTAGTGTTGGTGGACGACGAGATGGACCCGGGCTAGACGTGTTTCTCTCTCGCGCCGCCCTGGCTCGGCGACAAAACTCCCTCGCCGCTGCTTGCGGACGAGTCGTCCGCTCCGGGCGAGGAACTGGAGGGCTCGATTGGCAATCGTGGTGCTCACGCCCAGCATGCGGGCCGTTTCGGCGGTGGTCAGGTAGGGATCGCCCGCTTGAAGGTTGCGATTCTGGATGTCGAGTTCGACCTTTTGGGCGAGTTGAACGATTCGGGGGATAATTTCGCGTTCGTTTTTCATAGACCCTATTTTAACAAAATATTTCCAAACAACAGAAACATTTCCAAACTATTGAAGAATTATTTCGCCCAAGTATGATGTTTCAGTTAGCCCCGGTTCAGTCGGATCGGGTTTGCCTCCGGGGCGGGGGGGCAAACCAACGGCGTCGCTCTTGCTCTGCCTTGTATGTGAAGGACAGATCAACCGAGCAACCGTCACCCTCAATTGCAATCCTCCCAGCACACACCAGGCGACTCTTCGCCAAACCATGCTCACCGGAGAATGCCATGTTCCTTGTAGCGAAGTCGTACCCGATTGTCGCGAGAATCTCCCTTCTCGCGTTTGCCGCCGTCATGCTCGTCTCTGCCGCCCAGGGCCAAGACGGGGTCGATCTCTGGAAATCAGGAGAGGGCGAATACGACACCTATCGGATCCCGTCGTTGATTCAGACGAAGAGCGGCGCATTGCTGGCGCTGTGCGAGGGTCGCAAGACGGGCCGCGGCGATAGCGGCAACATCGATTTGTTGATGCGTCGCTCGGAAGACGGTGGCCGCACGTGGTCCCTCTCGGAGGTCATCTGGGACGACGCGGGCAACACCTGCGGCAATCCCTGCCCGGTCGTCGATCAGGTCAGCGGGGCCATCTCGCTTCTGGCGACCCACAATCTGGGCATTGACCACGAGCGGCAAATCATCGACCTGAAGAGCAAGGGCACGCGAACCGTGTGGCTCTTGCGAAGCACCGACGTCGGCAAGAGCTGGAGCGAGCCGAAGGAGATCACCGCGACCACGAAGCAGCCCAATTGGACGTGGTACGCCACCGGACCGGGAGCCGGCATCCAGATTCAGAACGGTCCCTACAAGGGACGCTTGGTGATTCCCTGCGATCACATCGAAGCGGAAAGCAAGAAGTACTTCTCCCATGTGATCTACAGCGACAACGGCGGCCTGACCTGGGAACTTGGCGGCTCCACGCCGGAAGACCAGGTCAACGAATGCGAACTCGTGGAATTGGCGGACCCGCCGGGCCGACTCATGCTCAACATGCGAAACTACGATCGCGACAACCGCACTCGCCAAACGGCCCTCAGCGACGACGGGGGCCTGACCTGGCACACCCAGAAGCACGACCCCGTCCTGATCGAACCGATTTGCCAGGCCTCGATCCGGCGACTGTCCTGGCCGAGCGGCGATGCCGGAAACGTGATCCTGTTTGCGAACCCCGCCTCCCAGAAAGGCAGGGAAAAGATGACCGTTCGCGTCAGTTGCGACGACGCCGCCACCTGGGCCCACAGCAAACTGATCAACGAAGGCTTCTCGGCCTACTCGTGTCTTGAACGCCTCGACGATAAGAACGCCGGCCTGCTCTATGAGGGCGCCGTCGGCGACAAAACCTACGGGCGCATCACGTTCGTGTCCTTCGGGCTGGACGCGTTGCTCGACGGAAAATAGTCATTTGCAATCTTGTTGTCCATGTTCTGTTTTAGATCTTCTTAGAGAGGGAACAACCATGAAAGCGGCAAACTTTCGTCGAAACGTGAAGCCCGGGAAAGGCTTCACTCTGGTCGAACTGCTCGTGGTCATTGCGATCATCGGGATCCTGATCGCCTTGCTCCTGCCTGCCGTGCAAGCCGCACGCGAGGCAGCGAGGAGATCGCAATGCACCAACAACATCAAGCAGTTGTCTTTGGGTGTGCACAACTACCACGACACCTACAAGGTATTCCCCTACTCCTACATGGGCGTTGGCAGCCATGAATGGGGATTGGGCACGTTCCTGCTGCCCTTCATCGAGCAGGTCCCCCTGCACGACCAGTTGAATCCGGATGCCGGCGTCAACCTTCCTTCGGCGACGGCGGAACCGGTTCTTGGAACGGCTCTTCCCCCTTATACTTGCCCGTCCTGTCCGGGAGCGGAGGCCAATTCCTTCTACAACGACTACGGCAAGATGAACTACCCACCGAGCGAGGCCGTGTTTTCCCATCCCCACGGGGCTCACCAACTCAAGCCGATTAAAATGGCATCGATTATCGATGGCCTGAGCAACACGATCATGTTCGGAGAGCGGGCCTTCAACGAAGACAACCCAATCTACCGCGGCGCCGTCTGGACGGGGCGCAACGGCGGCTCCAATGCAGCCTTGATTGCGCGCGGCTCATGGCCCCCCAACACGCCCTATCCCACTTCGGGCAGCGATCCCTGCATGCGGCACGCGTGGAGCAGTTTCCATCCCGGTGGCATCAATATCTCCCTTTGCGACGGATCGGTCCGATTCATCTCGGAGAACATCGACAGCCTCACCAGCTACGCATCCTGCACTGACACCGAGGAAGACAGCATCAACACGGATCACGTCTATCAGAGGCTCTTTGTTCGCGCCGACAGGAAACCGGTTGGCGACTATTGAGCCGTGCGGAATCGTCGGGCAGTGCCCCGGCAATCGTCGATGGATCAGATCATTTATTCAAGGATAAACTTCAATGACATCACGTAGTTGTTACGCATTCGCATGCTTGATCGCACTGGCCCTGCCGGTCATGGCCGGCTGCGGCAAGGGCGGAGTCCAACGCAACGACCTTTCGGGAACGATCACCTTTGAGGGAAAACCGGTTCCTGAAGGCACCATCGCTTTCGAGCCCGTGGAGGGAGAAGTCGGAGGCGGGTTCGCCCTCATTCGCGACGGCAAGTACGACACCTCCCAGGATGGTCGCGGCCACCTCGCCGGCAAGACCCGGGTCACCATCAACGGCAACACGGGAGAGTATGTCGAGCCGGACAATCCGGATTCCGGAACGATCCCCCTGTTCCCCAGCTATGAAACGACGGTCGACCTTCCCGAAGGTTCGACCACCATGGACTTCGAGGTGCCTGCCGGCACTTGACGCAACACTCACCGTGTGATTCAGTGAATTGCTCCGGCCTCGACCTCTCCGAGCACGTCGAAGGCCGGACGGTTCCTGTCTTGAACCGGGGCATGCTGTTCTGCTGCGACTTCCATCCTGCACCTTCGTCCGGTTTCGGATCGATTGGCTGACCGGCGAGAAATGGCCCGCCCCACAACACCGAAGCTGACATGCTGGATCCCCTGCGACGTTTGCTGGATCACCTGGCAAAGATTCTTGATCCGAATCGCCAGGAAACGATCGATCGCCGATTCCAACTCGCGTTGGAGTATCGCCCGGTCGATCGTCCGCCGTGCGTCGTCTACGGTCCCCTGCCCGACGACGCACCACTGCGGCCGTACCCGCTGGGCGAGTGCATCTCGGACCGCGAAAAGATGCTCTTCAACGAGTTGGCCTTCGCCTTCGACACGAGCATCGCCTCGCGAGACTGGATCGACGACGACCTTCCGCTGACCATTCGGGCGAACTTCGGCACCGTGCTGATTGCCTCCATGTTCGGGGCCGTCGCCGAACAGGTGGGCGACAACCCACCCTGGGTCCGACACGGTGAAACCTCGGTTTCGCTGGAGCAGGTGGCAGAGACCGACCCGAGCGACATGACCCGGGGCTGGATTCCGCGTGTCGCGGAAACCATGCAGTTTTACCAGGAGACCCTTTCGCAATGGCCCGAAGTGAGTCGCCTGGTTCGCATCGTGCTGCCGGACCTGCAAGGACCCTTCGACAACCTGGAACTGATCGGCGGCAGCGAGGTCTTCCTGCAGATGGCCACGGCCCCGGAAAAGGTGGACAAAGCCCTTGCGAACCTGGCGGCCGCCCAGGTGAATGCGGCGAAGTACCTGGCCCCGTGGGCCACGGACGGTCCGGAAGGCTTCTGCCATCAGCACGCCGTGGGCCTGAAAGGCAGTATTCTCCTCCGAAACGATTCGTGTATCATGGTGTCGGCCGAGAGATATCGCGAGCAGATTGCCCCCCACGACCAGTACGTCTTACGCGAATTGGGCGGCGGTGGGCTCCACTGCTGCGGACGAATCGCCCACCTGGTCGACGAATTCCTGGCGTTGCCGTCGCTCTGCTCTCTCGACTTCGGCCAGTCGGAGATGAACGACGTGGACGACGTCTATCGGAAGGCAAAGAAGAGAAAAATCGCCCTGATCCGCGTCGCGGTGACGCGGGACGAAATCGCGTCGGGAAAAGCGGCCGAGCGTTTCCCGACAGGTGTTGTTCTCATCGAACGACGTGAGAGTTTCCCTTGAGCGGGTCGAGACCATAACTCAACGCTCGCAAACATGCCCGTACCAGGTGCAGAAGCGGGAAACCAAAACGCTGAAGGAAAGTGAAATGCAGTACGAGTTGTCTGGCTTGATTGCGGCCACCTTGACGCCAATTGGGGATGACGGCGAAGTGAATCTGGAACCGATCCCGGGGATCGTTGATCACCTCGAACGAACGGGCGTGTCCGGAATCTACATTTGCGGGAGCACGGGCGAAGGCATCTCGCTCACCACCCAGGAGCGGCGTGCTGTTGCGGAAGCCTACGTGGCAACCGCCAAGGGACGCATGCAGACCGTGGTGCAGGTGGGCCACAACAGCATGGCGGAAGCCCAGGCCCTGGCCGCCCATGCGGCCCAGATCGGCGCCGACGCCATCTCGGCAACCGCCCCCTCCTACTTCAAGATCGGCACCATCGACATGCTCGTCGACTGCATGGCCGAGATCGCCTCGGGCGCCCCGAACACGCCTTTCTACTACTATCACATTCCTTCCCTCACCGGCGCCGAGCTCGACATGGTCAAGTTCCTGCCGGCGGCCGACGCCCGCATCGGCAACCTTGTCGGCATGAAGTACACGACTCCCCAGGCGTGCGTCTACCAGGCCTGCCTGAACTTGCAGGATGGGCGTTTCAACGTCCTCTGGGGTCGCGACGAGATGCTCCTCAGCGCCCTGGCCGTGGGGGCCCGCGGCGCCATCGGCAGCACCTACAATATCGCCGCTCCGCTCTACCGCAAGCTCCTCGACGCTTTCCAGTCAGGCAATATGGCCGAGGCTCAGCGGCTCCAACTGCAGGCCGTCCAGATGATCCGCGTGCTGCTGAAATACCCCTTCCTGGCAGCCCTCAAGTGGTTGCTCGGATTGTACGGCATGCCGTGCGGAGGCTGCCGCGTGCCCCAGGAGAACCTGTCGTCGGAACAAGCCGCCCAGGTTCGGGCCGAGCTGGACGCTTTGGGGTTCTTCGAGTGGTGCGGCGTTGAACTAAAGGGCTAGTTTTCGCGCACGTTGCGGCGAAACACCTTGTTGCGGAGCAAGAAACGACTAACCGGGAGTGTAACCATGCCGCGATGGCTTCTTTGCCTGTCGACGATCCTTGTGGCCACCAGCGTGCAAGCCGGCGAGGTTCGGGCCCAACTGGACTGGAAGGCATTGCCGCCGCTGCCGGACGCCTTGGGCCTTGGCGGCCCGCTGGTGGGCGTTCACAACGACGCCTTGATCGTTGCCGGCGGAGCCAACTTCCCACAGCCGGTTTGGGAGAATGGCAAGGTCTGGCGAGACACCGCATGGATCTTGACCCACAACGGCGATGAATACTCCTGGCAAGGCGGCTTCAAGCTCGATCGGCCGGTGGCCTATGGCGCGTGTGCCAGCACCGAATTTGGCGTCGTGTGCGCCGGTGGGGGCGACAGCGAGCAGTGTTTTGCCGAGTGCTTCCTGCTCCAGTGGGACGAAGCGGCGGGCACGTTGAAGCAGGCGCCGCTGCCGCCCCTGCCACGAGCGAGCGCCTTCGGGGCGGCGGCGGCAATCGGCAACACCGTCTACGTCGCCGCCGGCCAGGCCGATTCGGAACTGGCCAGTGCCACGGCCGACTTCTGGCGACTCGACTTGAGCAAATACGACGGCAAGGCCGACTCCGTCCAGTGGGAGACGCTTCCCGCCTGGCCGGGGCCGGGACGCGTGTGCCAGATCGCCGTCGCCCAGCACAACGGCTTCGATGACTGCATTTACGTGATCAGCGGGCGAGGATCGCGCAGCGTGGAAGGCATTACGGAATTTCCCGGCGAGGCGGTAACCGAAACATGGTATGCCTTGCGCGACGTGTACGAGTTCAATCCCCAGCACTACGACGGCGCCGCGTTCGACGCCGCGAGCAAGACCTATTCCGGCGCCGGCCGCTTCGCCTCGCCCTGGCGACGTCGGGCGGACGCGCCCCAGTGCCTGATGGCGGGCCCCGCCGGACCGATCGGTCAGGCGCACATTTTCGTGCTCGGCGGCGACACGGGTCACGACGCAGCCAAGACCGAGGAGTTGAAACTCGACCACCCCGGATTCCCCAAGAAGGTCTTTGCCTACCACACGATTACGGACACGTGGATCGAGGCCGGCGATTCGCCCGTCAACCAGGTGACTACGCCGGCCGTTCGCTGGGGCAACGCTGTGATTGTTGCCTCGGGCGAAGTCAAGCCGCGCGTTCGCACGCCCCAGGTCTGGGCGATCACGGCCGTGGAACACAAACCGAAGTTCGGCGCCGTCAATTTTTCGGTGCTTGTTCTCTACCTGCTTTCCATGGTGGGCGTGGGCGTGTTCTTCGCGCGGAAGAACAAGAACACGGACGACTATTTTCGCGGTGGCCAGAAGGTCGTGTGGTGGGCGGCCGGCTGCTCGATTTTCGCAACCATGCTCAGTTCGATCACCTACATGTCGATCCCGGCCAAGGCCTTTGCCCAGGACATGGTCTACATGCTGGGCAATTTCATGATCCCCGTCGTCGCTCCCGTGGCCGTGTTCCTGGCCCTGCCCTTCTTCCGCCGGATCGACGCCACCAGCGCCTACGAGTACCTGGAGAAACGCTTCAACCGCCCGGTCCGTCTTTTCGCCAGCGCCTCGTTCACCTTGTTTCACGTCTTTCGGATGGGCATCGTCATGTCGCTGGCGGCCCTGGCCCTGGCCACTGTCACACCGCTAAGCCCCGCTCAAAGCGTGTTGATCATGGGGGTCCTCAGCATCCTCTACTGCACGATGGGCGGCGTGGAGGCCGTTATCTGGACCGACACGATCCAGACCTTCGTGCTCCTCGGTGGGGCCCTACTATGCCTTGGGCTGATGCTCGCCGGCGCTGGAGAAGGCATGGGGGCCTTCGTCTCCACCGCCTGGGCCGACGGCAAGTTTAACGTGGTCAATCTCCACCTCGACGCAACCAGCGCCTCCCTGGCCCTCTGGGTCGTCGTGATCGGCGGCATCGGACAGAACCTCTCGTCCTACACGGCCGACCAGGCCGTGGTGCAACGCTACATGACGACCCCCGACATCCGCCGGGCTGCCGGTTCGATCTGGACGGCCGCCTTCCTCACCATCCCTTCCTCCTTCCTCTTCTTCGGACTGGGAGCGGGCCTGTACGTGTTCTACAAGACCCACCCGGAGAAGCTCGATCCCACCTACCTGACCGACCAGGTTCTACCCCTGTTCATTGCCAATGAGGTGCCCATCGGGATCGCCGGGCTGATCGTGGCCGGCATCTTTGCCGCGGCCCAGTCGACCATCTCCACCAGCATGAACTCAACCGCCACGGCCGTGGTCAGCGACTTCCTGCGACCTTTCGGCGCTTTCCGGTCGGACCGGGGCTACCTGAACGCCGCCCGAGTGATCACATTCGCTTTCGGCGTGGTAGGCACCCTCCTGGGGCTGTTTTTCATCGACCCTGCAAACAAGTCACTCTTCGATTCGTTCATCATGGTAATCGGTATGTTCATGGGCACCCTCGGCGGGTTGTTTGCCTTAGGGGTGCTTACACGCACCGCCAATGCCGGAGGCGCCCTTCTCGGCGCCCTGCTCGGAGCAACCGTGATGGTGCTGCTACCCCTCTACACGCAGATCAACGGCTACCTCTACGCTGCCCTAAGTATCGCGATCTGCTTTGTCATCGGGCTGCTTGCGAGCTTCGCCTTCCCGGCCCAGAAGAAATCGACGGAGGGACTTACGATCTACTCAGTCGCCAAGCCCCTTGACTAAGCCGGGCTCCTGAAGGCACCACATCACATCGGGTAACCAACCCCGACGACCTGCCACCGTAGCCTGGCTTCTGCGAAACAGAGGCCACGTTCCCATGGTGCCATCGCTCCCTCTTGCCGCAGCCTAGCCCTGGGTCCTGGAAGGTGTACTCCGCCCCTTCACCCTCCCCCGTAGGTTTGGCTATACTATCGGGAAACGTCTTCCCTCGCCCAATCAGGAGTTTCCCATGTCCTCTGCCGACGCCTCCCAGCCATCCGCCCCCACTCCCCAGCAGCTCAAGGCCGCTGTCAAGGCGTTCAAGAAGAAGCTGAAGCTCGCGCGACTCGACGACCAGTCGCGAATCGGCGTCGGCCCCATGAGCAGCGGTCGCGAGTCGAGCATCGTGGGGATCGCCCCGCCCGACCAGTATCCCCAGTGTGTCTGGGACGAACTGGAGCGGCAGGGCAAGCTCAGGAAGATCGAGCACGGGCTCTACGAATTGAACCAGCAACCGCAAGGGGGCGGTCGGTAAGACGCTCGGCAATTCCCGGACTAGCGAAGCGGCAGATAGCGAACCTGCCCCTCCCATTCACCGTCCAGGCTGCACTCGGCCAGCAGTAGAATGTCTTCGATCGCGACGGCAATGGGTACATTGCGGCTGACCTCGAAGACTCCGGGCATCAACTTGCCGGCGCGAACTCGTTCGTACGCATGAAGGGTGATCGTAGCCACATGGTGGGTGAGAAGGATTCGGGCTTCTTGCGCTGCCCACTCCAAGACCGCGGGATCGTCGGCGCCGGACACCCCCACATCCTGAATCCGAACAATGTCGAGATCGGATCTTCTACGAAGCAGTCCACGAACGATATTGTTGTTGAAGTTTTCGTCCGCGGCCAGGGCAAGCATCGTTGCTAATTCCCATCTTTCCGACGTGCCAATAGACGGTCGCGAATGCCCTGAGGATCGAATTGTGACTCGTTCCGCTCCCTGATCCTGTTCGCGTCACTCTCGCGCCGCCGCAAATACGCTTGAAGCTCCGCAGGGCCTCGCAGGTAATACCCAATCACATAGTACACATCAGGAAGTTGCAGCGAGGGATACTGCTGAACGATCTCCTCCGCCGTTGCCCCATCCGCAAATGCCCCGATCACGGTCTCTAATGTGATCCGCGTATCGCCAACGCGTGCAACGGCGTCCGCATCGACGCGAAGGGGGATAACTTCTGTGGTGGGAAAGAGTGTCATGAGCATCGCCTCCAATCTACAGTCATTCTAGATCCGCCTTCCCATCATGTCCACATCTGGCATCCTGGACGCATCACAACCTCGGAACTTCGGTCGCAAGACCCGATCATGAACGCCCGTTAAGAACAGCCTGAAGAGTCTCCAGCACCTGCTGCACGCGAATCGGCTTGGAAACATAGCCGTCCATGCCGGCTTCCAGGCAACGTTCCCGATCGCCCTTCATGGCGTGGGCCGTCATGGCGATGATCGGAACGCGGCCGCCGGAGAGCTTCTCTTTGACGCGAATGACGGCCGTAGCCTCAAACCCATCCATTTCCGGCATCTCCACGTCCATGAGGATCACGTCGAACGGTTCTTCGGCGAAACACTCGACGGTTTCCTTTCCGTTGTTCGCAACGGTGACCGAGTGGCCGTGCTTCTCCAGGAGACCCACAGCCAGTCGCTGATTCACCAGGCTGTCTTCGGCGAGAAGCACGCGAAGGGGTGGCAACGTCGCCTCCGGTTCACGGTTCGACAGTTCGCTTTCTTTCTCCGTTGAGCCAATGCCCAGCGAAGCGGCAATGGCGTCGAACAGCTCCGACTGCTTGACCGGTTTCATCAAGCTGGCGGCAATCCGGAGGTCCTCGCATCGTCGCGAGTCGTCGGGACGCGCCCCCGAGGTCAGGAGAATCACACGCGTGTCTTTCAATTCCGGGTCCTGACGAATCCACTCGGCCAGCGTCAGGCCGTCCACGTCGGGCATGTTCACGTCGGAGAGCACCAGTTCGACCCGGGCGCCGACCTGATAGTTCTGTCGCAGAAGCCCGATCGCGTCGCGGGCGTTGTCGGCAGTCACGGCCTGCATGCCCCAGTTTCGTGTCATTTCCTCCAGGATGAGGCGGTTCGTTGCGTTGTCGTCCACGATCAGGACGCGAGTCCCGTCGAAAAACCCCGGTTCCACGCACCGTCGCTCGCGACGCGCGGCAGTGGCCCGTTTGAAGCGGGCAACGAAATGGAAGACGCTCCCTTGGCCGACCGTGCTCTCGGCCCAGATTCGCCCTCCCATGAGTTCGACCAGTCGAACCGAGATGGCAAGTCCCAGCCCGGTTCCGCCGTGGCGGCGCGTCGTGGACGCATCGGCCTGGGTGAAGGCGTCGAAGATCGACTGCAGTTTCTCCTGCGGAATTCCAATCCCGGTGTCGCTTACGGAGAAGTGCAGCGACAACTCCTGGGCGGTCTGCTCGTCCAATCGAACGTCCAGAACGACCTCCCCTTGCTCGGTGAACTTGACGGCATTGCCCACCAGGTTGAGAACCACCTGGCCCAGTCGATTCGAGTCTCCTTGAAGGGCGTCGGGGACCTCGGGGTGAACATGGCATGCCAGTTCGACGCCCTTGGCGTGGGCGCGCAGGGCGAGTGATTTCACGACGTCACCAACCCGCTCCCGCAGGCTGAAGGGCGCCTCTTCCAGGTCGAGTTTTCCTGCTTCGATTTTGGAGAAGTCGAGGATGTCGTTGATGATCGTGAGCAGGGAGTCGGCGGAATCCTGAACCATCTTCAGGTATTCCCGCTGGGAGGGAGCCAACTCGGTATCGAGCACGAGGTCGGTCATCCCAATGATTGCGTTCATGGGAGTGCGGATCTCGTGGCTCATGTTGGCCAGGAAGTTGCTCTTCGCCTGGTTGGCCGCCTCGGCTGCTTCCTTGGCGGCTTCGAGTTCCTCATTGGCCTGGGCCAGCTCCGCCGTCCTTTTCGCAACGCGGTTTTCGAGAGATTCATGGAGCGTCCGCAACCGGCCGGCCAACACGTTGAAACTCTGCGCGAGCACGCTGATTTCGTCGCTGCCCCGGGCTTGAAGCTCGGTCAGCGGAACGTCTTCCGCCTGTTCGGCCGCCGTCTTGAAATGGCGGGCGATGGCTGCCAGCCGACCTGACACAATGAGCCGAAACGCAATCAGAATGGTCCCGAAGAGCACGAGGAGCCAGAGACACGTGACGCACACGGTCCCGGCCGCTTCCTTTCTCAAGGCCCCGTTGAGCGAATCCATGGGAACGGCAATCATGTCCATTCCGGCCACGTCGCCCACTTCGCGATAGAACCCCGCTTTGGCGCCGTAGCGTTCGATAAGCGACTGGGGGCAATCGCCGGGACGTCCGTGGCATTGGAGGCAGGCCTGTACGGTGCGCATGGCGCTCACGTGGGCCAGATACTCGCTGCCGTTCATGCGGAGCCTTCCCGTCCACCGCGTTTCGTCCGGATTACCTCGGAAAAATGCGAGGAGAGACTGTTCCTCGGCGCCGGCCAGGTTGTTCGGGTTGCGCGGGTTGTCGGACGAGAACTTGATGACGTAGTTGGGAAACTTCTCGTGAACCTTCTCGAAAACCTGACGCGCAATGAACGATGTGGACATGGCCTCCACGACGAATTCATCCTCGCCGACCCGCTTGGCCATTTCGGGACGGATTGATTCGGCTGCATATTGCCGGATGGCCAAATCGAATTCGAGCGCCAGTTCCGCCTGAGCCGCAGTCAATTCCTCCACGTGCTCGCGGGTTGCAGACCAGGCCCGGTAGAAAATGATCGCAGAAAATGCGAGCGCAAAGCCGCCGACGACCAACGAGAACCGCGTGCCAATACTCTTCATGCGCACGCCTCTCCTCCACGAGAGACCAACCTTTCCCCGTATCGGACGCAAGATGAGCCAGATTGTCCGACGACGGCGTTCCTTGGGAAAGACGAAAGAGTCTGCCTATCTCCAGTTTACCTGCAAGGGAGAACAACGGCAACGAATCCCAATGGCAGGACCGGCCAAAAGAACCTGAGCCAGGATGGGACAGGGGGGGATAATCGGAACCTGCAGGAAGAATTTGGCTCGAAATGGCGATCCATCAGGACAGGCCTGAGGCCGTTTGATGACCCGCGGCAGAGCGTCGCAAGGCAGCATCGTTTGACACCGTGGCCGGGGCTCATTATACACAAAGCGCCCGCCGCTCCGCGGGAGGCCCCGCGAGCAGGCAATTCTCCCGTGGGCAAGAAGATACGTGTGCTTGAGTCTATTGGGACTTCCCAAGGGTTTCCTGCCTCGTCATGAAAAGGAGATCTGCCATGCCAAGTCGACAGGCTCGGCGTCGATTTCTGCAGCGTTCTGCCGCCGCATCCGTGGGAATGGCGCTCATTCCCGAAGGCCTTGCCTTCGGTTCTCAGGCAAACAGCCGAATCCGCATCGCCCAAATCGGCTGCGGCGGGCGCGGCAGTTGGTTTGTCCAGGCGATTCCGCAGATTGGCGAACCGCACGTGGCCATGTGCGACGTGAACGAGCGGCGCGCCGCCGAGTCGTTCGGCAAACTGCCGAACGTGCCCAAGTTCACCGACTACCGCAGGATGCTCGAGGAGAAGGACAAGGAAATCGACGCGGTGATCGTGGCCGCTCCCGACCACATCCACGCACCGGCAGGTGTGATGGCCATGCGAATGGGGAAGCACCTCTACTGCGAGAAGCCGCTCACCAACGCGATCCACGAAGCGCGGACGATGCGCCGTGTCGCCCGCGAAACCGGCGTGGCTACCCAGATGGGCAACCAGGGCACGGCCACCGGCGCTTTTCGGGAACAGGTCGAGATCCTCCAGACCGGCGGGCTGGGCGAGGTGCGCGAGGTCTACGTCTGGAATATGAACGGCGGCATGGGGAACGTTGATCCCCCTTCCGACGAACAACCACTTCCCGAAGGGCTCCAGTGGAACCTGTGGCTTGGCCCCCGCAAGTTCCGGCCTTACCATCGGCGCTGGATGCAGTGGCACAACTGGCGGGAATTCGGCACCCAACAACTGGGCAACTGGGCGGTCCATTCGGCCAACATGGCCTTCATGGGTCTGAAGATTCCTTCGCTCTGGTATGCTGATCCGGCCACGAAGCCGCGGATCCGGGTTCGAGCGGAGGTGTCTGAAATTGCGAGATACGCATTCCCGCGATGGGAAAAAATCCGCTACGAAATCCCCGAACGAGAAGGAATGTCCCCCGTCACCGTTCACTGGTTCGCCGGCCTGAAAGCGCCGACCTTTCGCGAAACCATCGAGCCGCTTCTGGGACGCCGATTGATTGGCGGCGGAAAAGAGAACTGGGTCGACTTCGCCGGCTGCCTGGTCGTGGGCAGCGAGGGGAAGATCCACTCGACGGGACACAATTCGACCTACACGCTCCTTCCAGAAGCGTTCGCCGCCGACTTCAAGAAACCCGATCCATTCCTGCCCCGACACGGCAGCCACGAACGGGAATGGCTGGCAGCCTGCCGCGGCGGCCCCAAGGCCATGTCGAACTTCGATTACGGGGCCGTGCTCACCGAGTTTCTCCTTCTCGGCAACGTGGCCACCCAATTCGATCGCGAACTCGTCTACGATCCCCTTGCCATGGCCTTTGAGAATGACGACGAAGCCAATGCGGCACTGCGTCGGGAACATCGCGGAGGTTGGACGATCGAGTAGCGATCCCAGCCCGTCGTCTTGCTGCCCAGCGAAGACCACAAATTTGTCTTTCCGCCGACGCCAAAGAACCAGGGGACTACCATGTGTGCTTGGCAGTATTTGGTACTCAAAATGAAAACTGATGACGGGCAAGGCGAGGCAGAAAGCCGGAGACGGGAAACCGGAGGACTGCATAACCAGCGGCTCCCGGTGCGTCGGAATCGGCTCTCCTTGCCAATCAACCTTGTATCAAGACCTACAGCCTCCAGCCTACAGTCTACCGCCTTGGGCCGGTATTTCACAAAGTTCGCAGTTCTCCGGAGGCCTGTTCTATTCACTTTGACTTTGACCCTACTTTGCCTACTGGTCGTGTCGGTGCAGGCCCGGGCTGACCTCACTCCCGACCAGGAACGAAAGATCCGCGAGGCGGCGCCCGAAAAGGCAACCGTTTCCCCCAAACAGCCGCGACGGGTCCTGATCTGGAACACACCCTACATGGAAAAGTCTCCTCACAAGGGATACACCATCCCTCAAGGGGCCTTCGCCATGAAAGTGCTCGGCGAGAAGACCGGCGTCTTCACGGGGGTGATCAGCGACGATCAGACGCTCCTTCTACCGGAAAATCTCAAGCAGTTCGACGCCATCGTGATGAACAACAGTTGCGGCCCTTGGACAACGCCAACCGACGAGGCAATGCCACGGTTCGCCAGGTTCGGGACCGACAAATCCAAAATCACGGCCCTCCTGCAGAAGAGTTTTCTGAACTGGGTGCGGAGCGGCCACGGCGTCGTCGCCTACCACTACGCGATCGGCGCAGGGCGGCATTGGCCCGAACTGAACGAACTGCTCGGCGCCAGTTGCGGCGGTCATCCCTGGAACGAGGAGATCGGGGTCCATGTCGACGATCCGCAGCACCCGCTGACGGCCGCCTACGGAGGCAAGGATTTTCGGATAACCGAAGAGGTCTTCCAGTACCTGGAACCCTATTCGCGAAAGAAGCTGCATGTCCTGCTGTCGATTGACACGAGTTCGACCGACATGACCGTGAAATGGTTGCGGCGGACCGACGGGGATTACGCCCTTGCCTGGGTGAAACCCTACGGAAACGGCCGTGTCTTCTACAGCGAGTTTGGCCACCGGACGGAGCGCTGGTGGGACCCCGTGATGCTCCGTTTCTACCTCGACGCGATCCAATTCGCCGTGGGGGACCTGGATGGACCGATCGACCCCGAGTAGGCCTGCCGCCTTTCCGTGAGGGTGGCCCCGCTCTAGAATGAGAGCATGATGTTAAGCTACCTCACGGCACTTCCTGTTTACAACGAACGCCGGCACGTCGGGGACGTGCTGGACGAGACCTTGCGTCACAGCCCCGAGGTTCTGGTTGTCGACGACGGTTCGACGGACGGCACGACCGAATTGCTCGCCCAGCGAAACGATATCCGCGTCGTAAATCATTCCCAAAACATGGGTTATGGAGCGGCCCTAATCTCCGCATTCGAGTACGCGATTCGGGAGAATTTCGACGTTCTGGTCACGATCGATTGCGACGGCCAGCATGAACCGAAACGCATCCCCCAACTTGTGGAAGCATGCCGCCAGGCCGATATCGTCTCCGGAAGCCGCTACCTGGAGGCGTTCGAGGGCGACAGTCTCCCCCCGAAGGAGCGGCGTTATGTGAACCGAGTGATCACCGACGAGGTCAATTGCCGGTTGAACCTTCAGTTGACCGACACGTTCTGCGGTTTCAAGGCCTACCGTGTCGAAGCCCTTCGGCGTGTCAACGTGTCGGAGCGTGGCTACGCCATGCCCCTCGAATTCTGGGCGGAAGCTGTGGCCCAAGGGCTTCGAATTGTCGAAACCCCCGTCCCCCTGATCTACCTCGACGAGGAACGATCCTTCGGGGGAGCCCTGGACGACGTGATGCAGCGGCTCGCCATCTACCGCGAGGTTCTCGATCGCAGCATCCGTGCCCGATTTCCTCAGGCAGCACGAACTCGGTGCTCGTGTCTCTCGATCCCAAGCGTCGCGCCAATGGCATGCTGCACCTGCTCGTGCCAGTCTCCGGTTGAATGCCCGTGCGGAGAGTCTCCGCAATGAGGCAGGGTGGGGAATACCTGGCCTATCGCCAACTCCGAGCCCCTCGCGAGAACCGCGCCGGGTTGTTCGTCCCTGAGTGGGCTAACCTCACAGACCTCATTGACGGGAATGCGGAAGCTGCCGGGCGGGCCTGCTACGACGTGCAGGGGAAGTGTCTCAGCCAACTGGCCCGGGAAGCAAGACAAGAATTCGTCCGCGCTGCACGGGACTGGACCGCCACCTATCGCAACGTGGCGTCCCAAGCGACCGGCACGTCGGATCGCGTGTTTCTCGCCGGTCATCAACCGCAGATGTTTCATCCCGGGGTCTGGCTGAAAAACTTCGCCCTCAACCACCTTGCCGAGGAGTACGAGGCAACGGCGATCAACCTGATCGTCGACAGCGACACGATCCGAAGCCAGGCCATTGCCGTCCCGGGTGGAACTCCTGCTGCCCCAATCGTCACCGAAATCCCTTTCGATGCGCCCGGTCCTGCCGTCCCCTATGAAGAACGGCGGATTCTCGACTCCGGCCTCTTCACCGCCTTCGCCAAGCGCGTGGAGACACAGATCAGTTCGCTGGTTGCGCATCCGGTGGTGGGAGACTACTGGCGTCACGTTCAGGATCGAGCGTTAACCACAGACCGCCTGGGGTTGTGTCTGGCACAGGGACGTCATCGACTTGAGGAAGAATGGGGGCTGCGTACGCTTGAACTGCCCCAAAGTGCGGTGTGTGATCTGGAATCGTATCGCTGGTTTGCCTGCCACTTGCTCGACGAATCGGCGAAATTCCGGCGAATCCACAACGAGGTGGTGGCAGCGTACCGCCGCATTCACCGAATACGAAGTGTAGCGCACCCCGTCGCCGATCTTGCGGAACAGGACGGGTGGGTCGAGGCCCCGTTTTGGATCTGGACGGAGACAAATCCCCGTCGCCGCCGGCTGTTCGTACGTCGCACAGGAAAAACCCTCCGGTTGACGAACCGACACGAGCTGGAATTCTCCATGCCCCTGCCGAGTGACAGCAACCCGTCCGCGAGTGTGCAATGCCTGAAGGACTGCTCGGCCAGGGGAATCCGCATTCGTTCCCGTGCGTTAATCACCACCATGTGGGCTCGATTGGCGCTGGGGGATCTGTTTGTCCACGGAATCGGGGGGGCGAAATACGACCAGGTCACCGACGCGATCATCGCGCAGTTCTTCGGCATCCAGCCTCCAGCCTACCTCACGGTGTCGGGAACGCTTCATTTACCGGTGGCCCATCGTGAGGGAGCCACAGGCGAGGTCCGCCACCTGCGTGAGCAATTGCGACGGCTCGAATTTCAGCCGGAGCGTTTCCTCGACCGTACGGGAGTGTCCGGCGTGCAGCAAACGCAGCAATGGCGCCCACTGGCGGACGAAAAACGCAATTGGATCAACGCCGAGGTGACATCGGAAAACTACCGGGAGAGATTTCTGGCCATCCGTCGTCTCAACGCGGAACTTCAAACTTGGGCCGAACCGATTCGAAAGGCGACACTTTGTCGGCTCGCCAAGTGCGAACAAGACGCGCATGCGGCGTCGGTTCTGACTCGACGAGAGTACGCGTTCTGCCTCTTTCCGGGGGAAGAACTTCAAAGTTTTTTCTCCCAGTTGCTTCCCAAACGTGCGTGAATAGGGTTTGATACGGTAGCGTACATGAGGTGCGCATTCTCATCCCTTGGTCCGACATCTGTGACGCACACCTCAGGGCTCGTGAGGACAAGAGTCGCAACAAACACAAACAGGCCCATCCATCGCACGGCGGCATGCCATGCCAGGGTGCGCCGCAGCTTCCCCTTACCGGGAGCTGGTTGCAGGGCCTAACGGCTCCGCCAAAGCAACGTGCAGCGTTCGATTCGGAACACCCAGAAGCGCTGCTCGCTTGGTGTTTGCTCATCGGAAGCCATGCAGAAAGGACTCGAAGCGATGCACGGGAGAAATGCTCTTTCGTCGTTGGCGCCGGCCCATCGTGAAGTTCGCCAGAGACCATCGCGGGCACGATCGCCTCTGGCTGTTGTTTCCGCCAGACCCGGCGATCACCAGACGTGCCAGTCTTTCCTGGCCACCATCTTTCGCGGAATTCCACCCGTCGAGTTCCGCGCGGCAATCGAAGATCCAAGCCATGGTCTTGGCGATCGCCTGGTCGTCAAACGCGGGCACGAGATTCTCGGCCACGCCCTGGTCCGCCACCAGACCGTGCAGCTTGGCCAGGCAGTTGTTCCCACCGGCAAACTGCACAGCCTCGCCACGGCGCCGAGTCTCCGACGCCAGGGATTCGGATCGCTCCTGGTGCGTCGAGCCGAACGGCGGATGATGGAAGCGGGAGATGTTCTCGGACTGCTCTCCACCACCATCCCTGGATATTTCGCCCGGTTGGGCTGGGCCCCCTGCGGCCGGAACCACGTCTATCGCGCCTGTGTTTGCGAGGTTCTCTCCGTGCTAGCCTCGAAGGGGCTCTATCCCAGGATTCCCCACCCCCTCGACATCCGTCCGTTGCGTCGCATGGAAGTGGATCAGGTCGCCCAGGTCTACCGGAGCGCCGTGGCCCGGCAGCACGGCCCGCTGAAGCGATCGGAAGCCCACTGGCACTGGCTGGTCAATCGAGGCGCCTACGACACGTTTCTTGTGGCGATCGAGACCCGCGGCGCTCGCCATTCAGAACAGGGCAAGAAAAGAATCGTCGGCTATGCCGTTCTCGTCGGCAACGACGTCGTGGAACTGTTCACCCTCCCCGATCACAGCCGGGCGGCAATCGAACTTCTTTCGAGAGCCTGCGCGGATGCCATGGAATGCGGCGTCGACTCCTTGCGGATCCATCTCGCCCCACGGGATGGGGTGACCCGACTGCTTCGAGCGGCTGCAGCAACTCGACAAGACACACGCTCCGGCAAGGGCGAAGTGCTGATGGCCAAAGTCCTCCGCCCGGAACTCATGCTCCGCCATCTGCGGCCCGATCTGAGGAACCGAGCGATCGAAGCCCATCTCCCGATTCCTCTCGACTTCGGACTGGCGGCCGATCGCCAGAAGTTCCGCCTTTCGATCGATTCCTCCGGTGCGGACGGGGCAAGCGGAAGCCTTGGCGTGGCGTCCGGATCCATCGGACGCAGCTACTTGCGAACCCGGCCTTCGCGACTGGCGCAGCTCTTGCTCGGACAGGTCAACTGGAAACAACCGAAGGAAATGGAGTTCTCGAGCCAGCTTGCCGAGCAAGCCGCCCGAACTCTTTTCCCACGACAAGCCTTCTGGCATCCGCCCTTCGATGACCTGCCGGCGCGAGGTCAATGGTAAGCGTTGCGTAGCGGGTGGCACGCTCAGAGCGCGAGCGATGGGCGTGCTGATGACCGTCCACGCCCATCGCTCGCGCTCTGAGCGTGCCACCCATGAATAATCCCGACTACCGATCAAACCACTGTTTCAGCGTGTGCACAGTAGCAGCCCGGCCCATGCGGGCGATTGAGGTGGTCAGCGGGATCTCCTTGGGGCACACCTGCACACAGTTCTGGGCATTGCCGCAGACCTGGATGCCCCCTTCGGAAACAAGCGCATCGAGCCGCTCCCGGGACGTCATCGCCCCGGTCGGGTTCGTGTTGAACAGGTCCACCTGGGCAATCGCCGATGCGCCCATGAACGAGCGGAAGAAAGCCTCGGTTTCCCGAGCATGGAACTCTTCGTCCGATTCACCCTCGTGACGAGCCAACTCGATCTTGAGATACTGCGGACACGCCTCCAGGCAGCAGCCGCAGGTCATGCACTTGCTCAGCACGTAGGCAATCTGCTGGTTGTCCTGCGACTGGCGGGCGGCATCGCCAATGTCGTAGTAGCTGTCGACCGGGAGCCAGGCCTTGATCTTCTTGAGCGTGGCAAACATCCGCGAGCGATCCACCATCAGATCCCGTACCACGGGGAACTTCGTCATCGGTCGCAGTTCGATCTTGTCGGGGTCGTCTTCCAGAAGCCGGTCCACCAGGGCCGTACAGGCCTGGCGTACCTTGCCGTTGATCACCATGGTGCAGGCGCCGCAAACCTCTTCCAGGCAGTTGCAGTCCCAGACCACCGGGGCGACCGGCTGACCGTCGGCCGTATGTCCCATGGCGGCGATCTTCTGCAACGCGCTAATCACGTTCATGTCGGCTTCGTAGGGGACGGCAAACCGCTGCCAATAGCTGGGCTTGTCCGGCCCGTCCTGCCGCAGGATCACCACGTTGAACTGACGCGAAGAAGTCGTCTCACTCATGGGCTGTTCCTCGCCTTCGCTCGTTCCAGACCTCTTCAATCACTTCGCCGCCGACGATGCCGTACAACCGCGGGCGGGGCGGTATCAACGATGTGTCAACGTCTTCATAGCTCAGTTCCGGCTCGCCATCCGAGTTGAGCCGGGCCACCGTCGACTTCAGCCACTTCTTGTTGTTTTCTTCGAACCGGTCGCACCAGGCTTCCGCCTGACGCCGACGCTCGCCGGCATCCTCGGCGTCCACGTGGGGCACGCTGAACTCCGGCTTGAAGTGGGCGCCGCGACATTCGTCCCGCGCCAAGGCCCCTCGAAGGATCGTCTTGGCCAGGGGAAACATGTCCTGAAGGGCACGAGTGAAAACGACGTTCTGGTTCGTCCAGTTTCCCGTATCCGAAAGCGAACACTTCTTCGCCCGGTCCTGAAGTTCGTCGACTTTCTCCAGGGCCTTTTCGAGATCAGGATTGTGACGGACCACCGTGGCCGTCTCGGTCATGATCCGGCCGAGCTCGTGGTGAATTTCGTAAGGGTTGCCTCCCTGGGTTTCTCGTGCCAGAAGGGCCTTGTAGTCGGCCTGCTTGGCCTGGCAAGCCCGGTCGAAGAGCGAGGAGTCGCGCTCGGCGGCGAGGGGGCGGTCGTTGGATTTCATCCGATTGGCCAGCCCGGTGCCGGTCGTCAGACCCGCGAAGATGCACGCGATCAGCGAATTGGCGCCGAGACGATTCCCGCCGTGATAGTGATAGTCACACTCGCCCACGGCGTAGATGCCAGAAATGTTCGTTTCATGGTTGCGGGGCGAACCGACGTGGAGCCCGCCCTCGGCCGTTCGTTCGTAATCGCACCAGAGCCCGCCCATGGAGTAGTGGACGGCCGGGAAGATCTTCATGGGAACCTCCCGCGGATCAACCCCTTGGAACTTCTCGTAGATCTCGAGGATCCCGCCAAGTTTGCGATCCAACTCGTCGTTGGGCAGGTGGCTCACGTCGAGATAAACGCACATTCGATCCTTCTCGACGCTCAGCCCTTCCTTCGTGCAAACGTTGAAAATCTCTCGAGTGGCAATATCGCGGGGTACCAGGTTGCCGTATTTGGGATAGCGTTCTTCCAGGAAGTAATGGCGATCACTCGGCGGAATCTGCGTCGGGTGGCGGGAATCCTGGGGAACACGCGAAACCCACACGCGTCCGCCCTCACCGCGAGCCGACTCGCTCATCAGGCGGAGCTTGTCGGCGCCCGGGATGGCTGTGGGATGAACCTGGATGAACTCACCGTTCGCATAGGGAACTCCCGCCTGATAAGTTCGGCTGGCAGCACTTCCCGTGCAGGCCATCGACATGGTCGACCGGCCATACACCAACCCACATCCACCGGAGGCAATGACCAGCGCATCGGCCCGGAGGGCTCGAATCTCCATGCTCACCAGATCCTGGACGACGCAACCGCAACACTCGCCGCCGTCGTCGAGAACGGGCCCCAGGTATTCCCAGAACTCGTGCTTCGTCACGTGGCCGTGCTCTTCCCAGCGGCGAACCTGTTCGTCCAAGGCGTAGAGAAGCTGCTGCCCGGTGGTGGCGCCCGCAAAGGCAGTTCGAGCGTAGAGCGTGCCGCCGAAGCGTCGCTGATCGCGAAAGCCCTCGGGAGTGCGATTGAAGGTCACGCCGAGCCGATCCATTAACTCGATGATCTTGGGAGCCCACTGAGCCATCTCGTTGACCGGCGGTTGATGCTGCAGGAAATCGCCGCCGTAGACCGTATCGTCAAAGTGCTTCCATTCCGTGTCGCCGAGCTGACGGGTCAGGTTGTTGACGCTGTTGATCCCGCCCTGGGCGCAGCAACTGTGCGATCGCTTCACGGGAGTGAGACTGACAATATCAACATCCACGCCAAGCTGAGCGAGTTGCATGGTTGCCGACAAACCGGCCAACCCGCCTCCAACCACCACGACTTTCGGTTTCGTCATCAGATCTTGCCTTCTGCGGTCAATTCAATCCCAACAACCGGGCTTTCGGAGCCGATGGCCGAACGGACATGCGAGGGTGCCGGCCCTTCCTCTCCTTCCGGCACGGCGGTCAGATCGGCGGTGCACATCCCGTAGAGGGCCCCCATCCCGACCACGGCCAACAGCAAACCGCCTACCATGCAGGGAATATTGGCCATCCGTTGTGCTCGCGGACTGGTCCACACGCCCCAGGTGATGCCCATCGTCCAGATTCCGTTGGCCAAGTGGTAGATGCAAGCGAGTGTGCCTACCGCATAGAGCACCACGAAGGCCCACGAGCTTTGAATCAGTTCCGGCGCCGTCATCGCGTTGGCCGGATCGAACTTTGCCCCGCCGTATGGACGAGCTACCGTGTCGACCCACCAGTCCCAGCGGAGCCAGCCGTGCATCTGAAACACGTGCCAGAGGATGAAGATGATGGCGATCACGCCGGTGGCACGCTGGAGCGTGTACCTGAGGTTGCCCGTGTACGAGTATTGGGCCAGATTTCGTTTGCCGCGACAGACAATCAGCATCCCCACCAGCGCGTGAAACAGGATCGGCAGGAAAATGACCGACCATTCGAGGACCAGGATCGTCGTCGGGCCGAGCCGGTGGATCTGGTCGGCCCGATGCTGGTAGGCGGGCACGCCATCGAGAATCGCCGCATTCGTCGCCAGGTGAAAGGCCAGATACCCACCGATGGGGAGCAGGCCGCTGAGGGAATGAAGGCGGCGGATGAGAAACTCGTGGCGTCCAAAGACGGAGGCACAATCGGAGACTTGCACTTCTTGGCCTTTCGGGGGAGGCAACGAGGGCGGGGCAAGCAAGTTCTTCCCGTGCCCGCGATGTGCGGGGCCGCGACGCCCCGTAAACGTGGGAAGTATATTCCTCGACTTGCCTCACCGGCAAGTTGGAGTCGTCAAAGCCCGCCGCTTGAAAGACATCCAGGGCTTCCATCGCTAACCCCACCCGGGTTAGTTATGGATTCTCCCATCCCCCTCTCGTGCCTTCGACTCTTCATCCGAATTTTTCATGGGTGGCCTCTGCCATCTGCCAGATTGGCACCGTACAATCCACGCCTCGCGGCGGTTCTGCCTAATTCGGCAGCTCTCCCGCGTTCCGGTCATTGCTATCCTGTTTCATTAACCTATTATTATAATGGAACTTGCAGCAAATACTCGGGGCACATCCTTTCGATTGGTACTCAACTTGCAGCGTATTCGAGGTTGGTGGTAGCCTTTCCACCAGTCACCCTGCCGAAAACACCGCGACGGGGGCGGGGATACTGGGTACGCCAAACGTCATCCGTCGCAATTTGGCACCAAGAGCGACGCCATGTCGACGCCAGCACCCTCTATCCTGATAACTGACGACGATCTCGCTTTTCGCGAGACGCTTCAGTTCGTATTTGAGCCGCACGGCTTGCGTACGTTGACGGCCGGAGACGGCGAAGAGGCTGTGGAGATCGTGCATCGCGAAGAAGTGCATCTCGTGCTGCTCGACATGCACATGCCCAAACTGACGGGCCTGGAGACGATCCGCCGGCTGAAACAGTTCAAGGCCTTTTTGCCGTGCATCCTCATGTCGGCCAATCTGGACGACTGCATCGTGGAACAA
The DNA here is from genome assembly GCA_963674575.2 of Thermoguttaceae bacterium. Classification (GTDB taxonomy): domain Bacteria; phylum Planctomycetota; class Planctomycetia; order Pirellulales; family Thermoguttaceae; genus JAAYAY01. The sequence continues at coordinate 1,195,234 of CAXXQT010000001.1, read as the reverse complement.
GCGAGGATCGTGCGTGCCTTTTCCGTGCTGGCCAAACCGGTATCCCGGCGGGAAATCACGGGAGTGGTCCGCAGGGCCCTGGAACGAACCTACAACTGGCGGCTCGACCAGCTTTTTCCCCCAGGACCGACAGCGGGCACGTAAACCGGCCAGACACTTCCTCAGCCGTGACTTTCCCCCGGTTCTCTCGGCTCGTTGTCGTCTTCCCGATCAACGACCTTGACGCTGGTTGTCCGCTTTCCCGCCCCCTCGGTGCCCGGCACGATTTGGGGACTGGGCGACGCCTCTTCCACCGTCTCCTTGAGTTCGTCGAAGTCGATGACTTCCTTGTCCATAAGAAGCGTGGCCAAGGCGACCAGGGCTTCGTTGCGGGTCTTGAGGATATGGCGAACGTGATCGAGAGATTCGTCGATGATTCTGCGGATTTCTTCGTCAATCTCACGGGCCGTGCGTTCGCTGTAGTAACGGTCGCGAGGTAACTCGGCCCCCCCTCCCAAGAACACGTTCCCCGAACTCTCTCGGTAAGCAACCCGGCCAAGTTGGCTCATCCCAAACTCCATGACCATCCGGCGGGCAATGTCGGTCGCTCGTTCCAGGTCGTTCTGGGCGCCCGTCGAAACGTCGTCGAACACGATCTCCTCGGCCACCGTCCCTGCAAGGAGCACCTGGATCCGACTCTCCAGTTCGCTTTGCGTCATCAGGTACCGGTCGCCTTCGGGCCGATGCATCGTGTACCCCAGGGCCGCGAGGCCTCGGGGGATGATCGACACCTTGTGAACGGGGTCTGTATTGGGAAGGCTATAGGCCACCAGGGCATGGGCGCTTTCGTGGTAGGCCACTCGCTGTTTTTCATCCTCCTGGATCAAACGCTGGCGTTTTTCCAGGCCGGCGGTAACCCGTTCCACGGCCTCATTGAACTCGGCCATGGTGACGGACGCCTTGCTGTTGCGAGCCGCCAACAGCGCCGCTTCATTCACGAGATTTGCCAGATCGGCCCCCACAAACCCCGAGGTGATCGCGGCGACCTTCTTCAAATCGACGGCCTCGTCGAGTTTCACGTTCTTCACGTGGACCTTGAGAATCGACTCCCGTCCGCGCACGTCGGGACGGTCAACGAGAACCTGGCGATCGAATCGCCCCGAGCGCAGCAGGGCCGGGTCAAGCGTCTCCGGGCGGTTGGTGGCCGCCATCACGATCGTTCCGCTGTTGGAACTGAAGCCGTCCATCTCGACAAGCAGGGCGTTGAGTGTCTGTTCCCGCTCATCATGGCCGCCCACGATGCCCGACCCTCGCGTTTTTCCCAAGGCGTCCAGTTCGTCGATAAACACGATACAGGGGGCCTTGGATTCCGCCTGCTGAAACAGGTCGCGAACGCGGGCAGCTCCGACCCCGACGAACATCTCGACGAAATCGGATCCCGACAGACTGAAGAAGGGCACGCCGGCTTCGCCCGCGATCGCCTTGGCCAGCAGGGTCTTGCCCGTTCCCGGAGGGCCAACGAGAAGGACTCCCTTCGGAATCCGGCCGCCCAGAACGCGGTATTTCTCGGGATTCTTGAGAAACTCGACGACTTCGCGGAGTTCCTCCACGGCCTCGTCAATGCCGGCCACATCGTTGAACGACTCTTCGATATCTTCCTGGGCAAACAGCTTCCCTCGGCTTCGTCCAAAGGCCATGGCGCCCCCGGCTCCGCTGAGACGCCGCATCATGATCACGAAGACCGGCAGCATGACAAGGAACAACAGGAGCAACGGGCCGTAGTTCTTCCAGAAGGTCGGGTTGTCCTCGCCACTGACTCCCTTGAATCCTTTCTCATAGAGCAGATTCATGAGTTCAGCATTTCCGTCTTCCACGCCCCAGCAATCCGTGATGAAAGCAACGTCGTCCGTTGCCTCGCCCGCCTGATCCGGCGGGGCGATGACTTGGCGCGTCACGGTTCCGGTGATTTTTTCTTTTCCCACGCGGCGCACGGCGAGCTTGGAATACTTGACCGTCCGTTGCGACTCCTTCCCCTCGTTTTCAACGATAGTGATCGACGGATCGGGATTGGACTCCGTGTTGGGAGCCCCCTTGGCAATCAGGTCCCTCAGCTCCGTGAGAGGCAACTCGGCACGGGAAGGGGTGCGGACGAGCAAGCCGGCAAACAGAACAATGAGCACAGCCAGCACAACAAGCCCAATCGTTCCGCCGCCCGACGAGGATGATTTCTTGTCATTCGGGGTACGTTGGGGATCCTGGCGATTTTCGTCCATCGGCAGATACCGGTTTCAGGTAATTGATTGGATTAGTTGGCTAGAAATGACGCGACAACAGTTGAGAGGCCCCGCCTCCCACTCCAAAGAGGGTGTGCCGGCCCGGGCGTGCTCCGTCCTGGAGCCGCGATCAAAACCAGAGGCTGCGCACGTCGATGGCCGGGGGATGACTCGCTCGTTCTGCCAGGGCCATTTAGTATGGCTCGACTCGCCGGGCAACCGACGTTCGGCTTCCCTAGCAATCTTACGCGATTTTTATGTTTCGAGGTCGCCCCAATAGGCATAGTTCCTAGGGCAGGTTTGAACGGGACGACCTGGAAAGCTGGCTTGTTGGGCTTTGCCCCCCCACCTACAATAACCAACTTGCGTACATTTTTTCCCGACAACTGTGCCCGCCATCCTCAAATCGGAGCGAGCCCCCCACTGCCGATGTGCTCTGCGCCCAAGAACATAGCCGTCCTCGGTTCAACCGGGAGTATCGGCAGAAGCACCCTCGAGGTGATCGCTGCTTCCCAAGGGGCCATGCGCGCGGGAACTCTCTCGGCACACGGCAGCGTTGAACGCCTGCTGGACCAGGCTCGTCAATTCAAGCCGGACCGCATCCTCATCACCTCCCCCGAGGCGGCGTTGGCCCGGGATTTCTCGGAAATCGCCGACGCGACCGAGGTTCTGGTCGGTTCCGAACACATGGCCGAGATTGCCTCCCACCCGGAGGTGGACATCGTTGTCTCGGCCGTGGTTGGCAGCGCCGGCTTGCAGGGAACGTGGGCCGCCATCAAGGCAGGCAAAACGGTCGCCCTGGCCAACAAGGAGAGCCTGGTAGTCGGCGGCCCCCTGGTGATGGACATGGCCGCCCAAACCGGGGCTCGGATCCTCCCGGTCGACAGTGAGCACAGCGCCGTGTTTCAGGCCCTCCAGGCCGGACAAACGCACGAAGTCCGCCGAATTGTCCTTACAGCCAGCGGGGGGCCCTTCCGAAACCACACTCGTGACCAGTTGGCCCACGTGACCGTGGACGAGGCCCTGAGGCACCCCACCTGGAGCATGGGCCCCAAAATCACGGTGGATTCGGCCACCATGATGAACAAGGCCCTGGAAATCATTGAAGCGAGGTGGCTTTTCGGCCTGGATCCGGAACAGATCTCGGTCATGATCCACCCTCAGTCCATCGTTCATTCGATGGTAGAATACAGAGACGGTTCGGTGGTGGCCCAATTGAGCCCCCCCGACATGAAGTTGCCCATCCAGTACGCCTTAACCTGGCCCAATCGCTGTGAGGGAGTCGCCCCCAAGCTCGATTGGTCGAAGTCAATCGCTCTGGAATTCCATCCTCCCGATTTCGAACGATTTCCGGCCCTCTCCCTGGGGCTCGAAGTCGCCCGGGAAGGCGGTTCTGCCGGAGCGGTGCTCAACGGCGCCAACGAGGCGGCCGTGGCTGCGTTCCTGGACGGCCGGATCCGTTTCGATCAAATTGTCCGTGCCTGCCGCGACATCCTGCACAATCATCATTTCTTGAGCGATCCAAGCCTGGATCAACTCCAAACCTTGGACCTTTGGGCCCGCGAGGAGATAACACGTTGGATTCAATCCTCCTAGCATCGACACAAGACCCCAATCTGCTGACGACCATCCTGACCGTTGCCAAAGCGGTCATTCTGGTGCTGGTCGGCGTGAACATGCTGATCATTGTTCATGAATGGGGACACTTCATCGTCGCGCGAATGTGCGGCGTGAGGTGCGATAAGTTCTACATCTGGTTCGACATCTTCGGCTGGAAGCTGTTCAAATTCAAATGGGGCGACACGGAGTTCGGCCTCGGCGTGCTTCCGTTGGGCGGCTACGTGAAGATGCTGGGGCAGGAGGACAACCCAGGCCGCTTGCGGGAGGAGTTGGAACGAGCCAAGGCCGCCGAGGCCGACAAGCTGGCTCACCGCAAAGACGAGCCGTCCGCGAAACAGGACAACGAGCCGGCGGGCCAGGAAGTGGACATCAAGGCCGCCGAGGCAGCGCTCTACGATCCGCAGAGCTATCTCTCGAAGAGCGTGCCGCAAAGGATGGCGATCATCTCGGCCGGTGTCTTCATGAATGTCATCTTCGCGTTGGTTCTGGCGGTCATCGCCTATGGCATGGGCGTCTTCAAGGTCGACAGCGAAATCGGCCACATCGCTCCCGGAGGCGCTGCCTGGAAGGCCGACTTGCGTGCCGGCGATCAGGTCGTCGAGGTCGCCGGAGAACGAATCACCGCTTTCGACAAGCTCCGTGAAGCAACGATGCTCGGCGATATCGATGACGGCGTGGAAATCGTGGTCAAACGGCCCGGGGTTGCCGAGCCGGTGCGCACCGTTGTCGAACCCGACCGCGACCAACGCCTTCCCACGATCGGCATTAGTGGCCCCGACACGACGACTCTCCGAGATGAAGAGCCGACCTGGTTCGGCACGCCGGCGGCGAGCAGCAGCGTTCCCGTGCAAGCCGGAGACACGATCGTGGCGGTGAACGGGAAGCCGGTAGACTCCGGGTTCGAATACCACCGCCAGGAGGTGATTCATCGCAACGAGACCATGAGCCTCACCGTCCGACGTGGCGGGCAGTCCCCCAAAACGCCGCCAGCCGAGGAAATCACCATTGACGTCGCGCCGCGACCGATGCGCCACCTTGGAATGACCATGGACGTGGGCGCCATCGATGCCATTCAGGCGAATTCCCCAGCGGAGAAGGCCGGCCTCAAGGCCGGCGACAAGATCACCGCCGTCGACGGCGAACCTTTGGGCAACGTCTTCCTGTTGGATGAGAAACTGCAGCGCCGTCTCCGGACAGCTTCCGACGAACCGGGCGCCGAACCAGTCACGGTCGCCCTGACTCTTCAGGGCCACGCCGACCCGGTCCACGTTCCCATCCGGCCCGTCGACTGGCTCGAAGTGCCGCTCTACGGCAATGAACACATGTCGGTGCCCTCACTCGGGATCGCCCTGGAGGTTACCCGAAGGGTGGCCGAACTGGACGAGGACTCGCCCGCCGCACGTGCCGGAATTCGCCCCGGCGACGTCGTTGTGGCGGTCACCCCCGTCCCCCCCGACAAGGCCAAACGCGAGAAGTACCAAATCCCGAAAGACCTTACCCAGCCCGGTGACAAGATCGAACTGGTCAAGGATGGCAAGGAGGAAGTGAGTTGGTCAGGCATCTTCTATCAGCTCCAAATGCTCCTGCCCGGCACATCCGTCGAGCTCGAGTTGCAGGACGGCAGAAGCGTCACCGTCGACTGGGTCGTCGACGACCAGTGGCACTATCCGGATCGCGGATTCCGCTTCAACCCCAAAGAGACCTTTGTTCAGGCCCAGTCTTTCAGAGAAGCGATCGGCTACGGCGTGAAGGAGACCCAGAACGCCCTGGCGATGGTTTTCAAATTCATCGGCAAGGTCGGTTCTCTGCAGGTGTCGCCGCGAATGATGGGCGGTCCCTGGACCATCGTCAAGATTGCCTATCGATGTGCTGAGGATCGCTTTTCTGATTTGCTGATCTTTCTCTGTGTGATCAGCGCCAATCTCGCCGTGATCAATTTCTTGCCTATTCCCGTACTAGACGGCGGGCACATCGTCTTTCTGGCCTATGAGGGCGTTCGCGGCAAGCCGCCGAGCGAGAATGTCCAGGTGGCCCTGAGTTATGTCGGCCTGTTCCTTCTGTTGGGACTGATGGTCTGGGTCTTCGGGCTCGACCTTGGGTTCATTTCCCGCTGATCAACCAGGAGTCCGTTGGAATTCGTAACCGCAAAGTCCCAAGAATTCCGATTCATCCGATTCAAGAATGCGTCAACCCTCCCTGAAGCGGCTCGAACGGCTGCTTTCCGGGCAACGCCAGGATTCAACCGAGAAGAGGAGCCCGTACTTCGAAGCAGAATACGGATTCCACTTCTCGGATTGCGGTTGCGTCTCGGTTCAACGGAAAGAGGAGCATCCCTGCGCTGTACCCCTTGTCCGGGGAGTCCGTGAGATCCGTGGCCCTCTCCTTTCGTTCAACGAACGGTGCAATTCGAGGTCGAGCTGGCTCTGGACGCCCCCCATAGCAAGACCGCCGTGGGGCGCCAACGGGCAGCGGAGCGGAAGGAAAGACGGCCTGACCCGGACGAACGACTCGGGGAAGTCTCCCGGCCGGGCTCAGGACCGTGCCAAGATCACAGTCGGCGGTTCCCATCGAGCCGACGCCGAGCAGCTTTCGCCGCTCGGCGTTCAGGGCTCTTGGAATAGGGCAGAGCGAAGGGGTTGGGGGGAGAGAGATATCGCTGCTGCCCATTGAACGGGGCGCCGATCAGATGTCAGCGTACATGCAGAACTCGTACGGATGCGGACGCAGACGAAGCGCGTCGACTTCGTTCTCCGTCTTGTACCAGATCCACGTGTCGATCACGTCCGGAGTGAACACGTCGCCGCGAAGCAGGAAGTCGTGGTCTTCCTTGAGGGCGGCCAAGGCCTGTTCGAGCGAGCCGGGCGTCTGGGGGACGGCGGCCAGTTCTTCCGGAGCCAGATCGTAGATGTCCTTGTCGAGCGGTTCGCCCGGATCGATCTTGTTCTGGATCCCGTCGATCACGGCCATGAGCAGGGCCGAGAACGAGAGGTAGGGATTGCAGCTCGGATCGGGGCAGCGGAACTCGAGGCGTTTGGCCTTGGGGCTCGGGCTGTACATGGGGATACGGACCGAAGCCGAACGGTTGCGTTGCGAGTAGGCCAGGTTGACCGGAGCCTCGTAGCCCGGCACCAGGCGCTTGTAGCTGTTGGTCGTCGGGTTGCTGAAGGCCAGGATGGCGCCGGCGTGCTTGAGGATGCCGCCGATCGCGTAGAGGGCCGTCTCGCTCAGGCCGGCATAGCCGCCACCAGCGAAGAGGGGCTCCTCGCCCTTCCAGATCGAGATGTGCGTGTGCATGCCGGATCCGTTGTCGCCAAACAGCGGCTTGGGCATGAACGTCACGACCTTGTTGTGCCGCTTGGCCACGTTCTTAATGATGTACTTGTACATCATCATGTCGTCGGCCATGGAGACCAGATCGTTGAATTTCAGGTCGATTTCCGCCTGGCCGCCAGTGGCCACTTCGTGGTGCTGGCATTCCACGTCCAGGCCGCAATCGATCATGGTCTGCATCATCTCGTTGCGCAGATCCATCATCTGGTCGGCGGGCGGGACCGGGAAGTAACCTTCCTTGTAACGCAGTTTGTAGCCCAGGTTCGGGCCTTCGTCGCGGCCGCGGTTCCATTGGCCTTCGACGCTGTCCACCGAGTAGAAGCAGCCGTTCGGCTGGTGATCGTATCGAATGTCGTCGAAAACGAAGAACTCGGCTTCCGGACCGATGTAGCACGTGTCGCCAATGCCGGTGCTCTTCAAATAGTTCACCGACTTGCGAGCCACGTTGCGCGGGTCACGAGAGTAGTCCTCTCGGGTGATCGGGTCCTGGATGTTGCAGATCATCGAGAGGGTCGGCAGCTCGGCAAAGGGGTCGAGCGAGGCCGTCTCCGGCTGAGGCACGACGAGCATGTCGCTCTCGTTGATCGCCTGCCAGCCGCGGATGCTGGAACCGTCGAAGCCCAGGCCGTCCTCAAACACATCCTCGTCCAACTTGTTGACGGGGATCGTGAAATGCTGCCACAGACCGGGGAAGTCCATGAACCGCATATCAATGGCTTTGACGTCCTTCTCCCGACACAGTGCCAAAACTTCCTTCGGAGTCACAGGCTACTCCTTCCTGTAAATGGAGGGTGAAAAAGTTGATTCAGAGATGTCGCCCACCTCCGGGCGCCTGAACGGTATATGATTCTCTGTCTCGTTGACGCAGAACAACGTTATGGCCGCGTCAAAGCCGCGAACCGTGTACCGCAAGCCTATCGGTAGGTGGCCCGAGCTGAATGCAACTCATTTCAAATTAGAAACTTACACCACGCCCACGCAGGTTTGAAAATTCTACAAAAACGCCAAGTTTGCCCAATTCGCAAGCAAGAGGTGCCTTCTTCGCAGGCAAATGAGCCGTTTTCGTCACAAACCGACCTCCGCTCCTGCTCTCGTTACCTCGATCGGGTTAGGTAAAATGACAAATATGGAAGAATCTTGCGGCGGCGATCAACTCATCTCAAAGAATCCCACAAATCGGCAGAAGTCAACCCACCCGAAAGAAGGCATGCCATGCCGTCGGCAGCCCATCCGCCCTCGTTCGCCAACCGCTCAATCCAGGATGGAGGCCACATCGATGCCCGTTTGTCCGGCCTCTGAACTCCGATCGTCCTCCTGCGTTCCCTTCGAGCCGCCCCCATTGCCCCGCTGCCACAAGACGAGAAACGCGGGAACGACCACCGTGCGGATGACAAACGTGTCGAGCAGAATCCCCAGCGAGAGAGCGAAGCCCAGTTCATGCATCGCGTTCAACGTTCCCGTGGCCATGGAGGCAAAGGTCCCCGCCATAATCACGCCGCAACTGGTGATGATTCCTCCCGTTCGGACCAGGGCGTTGTGGACGCCCCGCTCCGGACCGTGCCGCTGCTGCTCCTCGAAAACACGGGTGGTCAGGTAGACGTTGTAGTCCTGCCCCACGGCGATGAGGATCACGAACAGGAACATCGACACCTTCCAGTCCAGTCCCTGGTAGGCCGCCCCCTGGAGCCACCAGAAAAACGCCTCCGTAATCCCAATCGTCACGAAGTAGCCCAGAAGGACCGAGAGAATCAAGTACACGCAGATCCAAGGACGGCGCAGAATGACGATCAAGACCGCCAGCACCGCGATGGGCACCAGTCTCTTGATCAGCACAAGATCGGCCGCCGTAACGGCCCTCAGGTCACGGATCCCGGCCGTGGTCCCCACGAAATAGAACGAAGCTCCGTACCATGGCGACTGCGGACGCTCCGCCTCCGCGTACAGATAGGCCTCCACCTCGTCAAGCAGATGAATACTCTCGATCGAAAAGGGGTCAGGCTTGAACACGAGATCGAACCGAGTGACCTTGCCTTCGTAGGCCGGCGTCTGGGCGAGGTAGGTGCTCCGCGTCCGGTCATGGCGGCGGATCATTGTCTCCCTGAACGATCCGAAACCGCCGGTCTTCTGCCGCTCCCCAAGCGGCGCGGCCAGGCAGCGGACCGTGCTGATGGGCGGATCGGCGTCTGCGGCAGACTCGCGAGGCCGAAATACCCGGAGTTGCTCGGCCAAGGGCTGGATTCGCTCCCACAGCCCCTCGTCCGTATCGAGCCCGCCCCTCGGGTCATAGGCCAGAACGGTCACCGGGCCGATCTCCCCGCCTGGAAAATAGCGACGCAGCAGATTCGTTCCCTCCACGCTGGGGCGATCGTGCCGCAGTTCACTCAGCAGGTCGTAGGTCTGCTGCGTGCGGAACCCGAGTGATGCCAAGGGCAGGAGTACGACGAGACTGCCGGCAAAGACCACGCCAGGCCGCTTCAGGATCTGCTGCCCCATCCAATCCCAGAATCGGGTGCTCCACGACCGGCCGCCCCCCGTCTGATCGCCTCCATCATCTTCCGGGTTTGCCTCTTGCCGCCCGATCCCCCAGGGCCAGAAAACCCACAGCCGGGTGGCCCGCAGCAGCGCCGGGGCCAGTGTCATTGACGCGGCCAGGGCAACCACCAGGCACACGGCAATCGTCGGACCGCTGTTGCGGAACTTGCCGAAAGAGCAGAACACCATCATGCCGATGCCCAGGATCGTCGTCAGGGCGCTGGCAACCAGTGCGTCGCCCACCTTGGCAAGGGCGCGCGCGATCGCCGACTCGGGCGACACCCCGCGTTGCAGTTCCTCCTTGTATCGGGCAATGAGAAACAGGCAGTAGTCGGTCCCCGCCCCGAAGAGAATCACGACCACGAAAATCCGGGTGGTCTTGAAAATCATGAAGTCGACACCGATCCGCTCACAGATCTGCGTGGCCAAGGCCACCAATCCCATGGCCACCACGGCCGACACACCGATTGTCACCAAAGGAATGAAAACCAGCCCAGGAGCACGATAGACAGCCAGCAGAATCAAGAGCACCAGGGCGATCGTCGTCCACTCCGTGTTGTGAATGCTCTGCTCGGCGGCCAACAGCATGTCCGAACCGATCGCCGCCGACCCCGTGATTCCCAGCCGAAGCCCCTGCGGAAACGCCGCGTCGGCGCGCACCTCCTGCAACGTCTCTTCCAACTCGCTCATGAGCCGCATGTTGTCAACGGCCATGAATTCGTTGCGAAGCTGCAGCAGGATGAGCAGGGCTTGCCCGCGCTCCGTGGGCTTGCTCACCAACTTCTGCCCCACCACTTCCGTTCGATGGCTGAGCAACCCGACCACCGGGTCGTCCGGTTCGTCCGTGGGGGCAAACTGGATCACCAGCTGATCGGCCACGGCGATGTCCTCGGGCTTCAAGGGCGCACCGTCCCTTGCCACCACGAGAACGATCTGGCTCTTCGACAGGGTGTCGGGAAACGCCGAAACAAGAAGGCGTTCCCCCTGGGAGCTGGGCATCTCCCGGGGCAGATAGGCAAAATCGCCGTCGTGGGTCACGTCGTCCCAACGGGGCGTGCCCAAGCGCACCCCGATCACCGCGCTCACCCAACAGGCCAGTACGAGCAGCCACCAGCGAGATACCAAAAAACCGAGGCGTGAAAACATCGCGTCGGATGATCCTTCCAGACGGAAAGGCGGCAGGGCCGCCAATCAATACGAGCTATCGCTCGGATGAGATGGCCTGCTCCCGTTGGTCGCGGATCTTTGTCAAGAACTTCACGATCATTTGAGGTTCGTGGCACAGGGTCCCAACAACCTCATCCTAGCAGATCGCCAACACCTCTCAAGAGCCAATGGAGGGCGTCCTTCGATGCCACATGAAATCCGAGCAGCGGAAGACGTCCCCACGTCTTCCCAACCGTTAAGAATTGCCAGAGGACCGCGATCTAGCGAGCGTGCATTCGCCTGCTCCCGCCACGCCCCTGTTCTCAATGAGAGCCCGACTGAAGCTGGGCAACCGAGCGACGAGCCACCTGAATCGCGGCATCGAGGTACTGATCCTGGTCGGGTGTCTCGATCGTTTCCCCGGTCTCCGTCACCCGCGCCACGCGATGGACGGTCAACGCCTGGTCCGGCTCGACCCCCACATGACTGTAGGGCCGCCCCCGGGGAGAATAGAAGCGAGCCGTGGTGAGCCGCACTCCGGCTTCCGAACCGTTCAGCGGGAAAATGCCCTGCACGGATCCCTTGCCATAACTACGCGTGCCCACAATGGCCCCGCGCTGGTGGTCCCGAATCGCCCCGGCGAAAATCTCCGCAGCGCTCGCGCTGTTCTCGTCGATCAGGACGATCAACGGAACCGACCAGGTGCCGACAGCATGAGCCGAGTAGGTCAGGTCTTCCTGGGACGTGCGTCCTCGCGTGATCACGATCTTGCCGCTCTCGACGAACTTGTCGACCACTTCCACGGCGGTGATCAACAGGCCTCCCGGATTGCCGCGCAGGTCCATGATCAAGCTTCGCATTCCCGCCCGGTGCAGGTTCCACAGGGCCACATCGAGATCGCGGGCCGTGGTCTTCTGGAAGCAAGTCAGTTTCAGATATCCAATCCCATAGGTCGAATCAACGATCCGGGCGCCGTCGATGCTCGGAACTTCGACTCGTTCGCGCCGCACCGACACGTTGCGAATCTGGTCGCCGCTGGCAAGAACCGCCAGCCTCGCGATGCTTCCTGCCTCGCCTTGCAGCAGACTTGCCGCCTTGTCGGTGGTGACATCCCGCGTGGGCTGATCGTCGACAGCCACGATGCGATCGCCGCCGTGCAACCCCGCTCGTTCCGCCGGACTGTTGGGAATGACCCGAATGATCTCGAGGGCGCCCTCGCGGGCCTTGATCTCAATCCCCAGTCCAACGAAATTGCCCTCGATCTGCGAGTACACGTCGTTCAACTGATCGGGAGTCAGGTACGTCGAGTAGGTGTCGAGCGAATTTGCCGCCCCGCACATGCACTCGAGAACCACGGCTACCGGTTCCGCGCCAACTCTCTCTCGGGCAAGCTCGGCGACTCGCGATACCACGTCGATCGCAGCCTCGCGCGATTGCACCACCTCGACCGCCATCATTCTCCGGACGGCATAGCGGAAATCATCGACCCGCCCGTCATCGACGCCGGGAAGATTGCGATCTCGAAAGGCCCTCTCGGTCATCGCCGCTTCCAGGTCGTTCACTCCGTGAACCACCAGCGCCTTCCAGTTTGGCGATTCAACATAGTGGGTCTGGATCTTGCGAAGCACCTCCGAGTAGAGGCTCAGCGCTTCGTCCATCGACATACTTCGAAGAAGCCGGCCGAAACTCTCGTCTCCACAGCGACGAACGACATCGTAGTGCAAACGGGAATAGTCGAGGCGACGTCGGAACGTCTCGTTGGACGGGAACTTCCGGAGTGCCCCCTCGTAATGGGTCAACGCCTCGGCCCAGCGATGATCCAGTTCGAACTCGCGCCCCACGCGAAGCAATTCGCCCACCTCGGCCGATTCTTCGCTGATCTGAATCGTGCTCTGGGCGTGCCCCACCGGCGCGAAACCGAGCGGAGAGAAGGTTGCGATCAACCCCAGGAGACCGGCATGAAGCAGCGTTCGTCGCATAATCCCTTCCACTGCGGATCGTTGCTTAAAGGACTGGAGAGGCCGGAAAAATCGAGAAAAATCCGCGGCCAGAGAGAATATAGGACACGTTTTGGGGGTGGTCAAACGGGCGATTTATTTTCTTGCCCGCCCATCCGACATAATCATTACACACCATCCACCCCCGGTCGCATTGAACAGGCCACAACCGCTAACGCGGGAAAATCACGTCGCGAGGATCGCAGCGTAGAACACCGGCCCTTCCGGCTGTAACAACGGAGGCGCCGCTCGCACAACCGGTACGACCCGTCGCCTTTCCGGACACGGTTCAACCCGCCGCTCGTCGCCCATGGGGTCAAGAGCTATAATCAACTGCTTTCTCGCCCTTCCCGAAACTCGGAGCGTGGGACGTTGCACTGGCTCAGCCTCCTTGGAATCTCGATCGGCCTCGCCATGGACGCCTTCGCCGTCTCCGTGGCCGTGGGGCTCACCTTGGCCAAGGTCACCCCACGCCACGCCTTCCGCATGGCCTTCCACTTCGGCTTGTTTCAGTTCCTTATGCCCATCGTCGGATGGCTTGCGGGCCGCGACACCATCACCATCGTCGCCGCCTTCGACCATTGGATCGTCTTCGGTCTGCTCGGTTTCATCGGCGTCAAAATGCTTCGCGAAGCCCACGAGGATCGGAGCCTCGACCCCGAGAAGGACCCCACTCGCGGCCTGAGCCTGGTAACCCTCTCGATTGCCACCAGCCTCGACGCCCTGGCCGTGGGATTGAGCATGGCCCTGATCGGCGTCTCCGTGTGGTTCCCCAGCGTCCTGATCGGCCTGGTGGCTTGCCTTCTCAGCGCCGTCGGCATCGTTTTCGGAAGCCGCATCGGCCCCTCCTGGAGCCCCCGTGCCGAACAGATCGGCGGATGCGTGCTGATCCTGATCGGCATCAAAACACTCGCCTCCCATCTGTTGGCCTGATGCCGCCCCGCGCAAACGCATCGCACCGCTTGGTGCGCAACCCCGACAGGCATACAATAATGACTTGGCTGTCGTGAATTGAACCGCTCGGAGACCCCCATCATGGATTCGGCAGGGAAAAACCGTTTCGCCCACGCAAGCATTGGCCTCACCGCTGTCGTGCTGCTCGCCTGTTGCGGATGTACGGGCCAGCCGTCGAAGGGACCGATCGTCAGCCCCACCGCCGGCACGGAGCCCGCCCCCGCCGAAGCCCCGGCTCCCGCTCCCTCGCAACCGGACGTCTCCCCTCAGCAATTCGCGGATCTGGCCGCCTTCAATCGCGGCGCCGCCCTCATGGAACAGTACCGCTACTCCGATGCGGCCAAGGAGTTCCGGCAGGTCATCCAGAACGAACCCCATTGGGCAGCGGCTCGCTTCAACCTCGGCCTGGCCTACCTGAACATGCAGGGCAGCGAGGGAGCCCAAGATCACCTCGACATGGCCAAGGAGGAGTTTTCCAAGCTCCTCGAGGCCAATCCCGACGACGCCTATGCCCACTACTGCCTGGGAATGCTCTACGAACATCTCGGGGAGGCGGAAAAGGCGGCTGCTGAGTATAAGGCCGTGGCGAAAATCGACCCTGACGACCCCCACGTGCTCTATAAGTACGGGCAGGCGCTCGTCGAGGCCGGCCAGACCGACGAAGGCACAGCCGTGTTGGCCAAGGCCGTCGAAGTCGACCCCGGATTCATCTCCGCCGTCTACCGCCTCGCTCTCCTCTACCAGCGGAATCGCCAGGTCGAGGAAGCGAAGAAACTGTTCGAACGTTTCAAGGCCCTGAAATTGGCCGAGATGACGGGAGGCTCCTTTGCCGTCCGCAAGGTCTATGGTTCCGCGGGTAAGTACTATCATGCCATGGGCGCCGATCACCTTCCCCTGCCCAGCCCCGAGCCGCGGGAAGGAATAAGGGTTGTCTTTTCACCTGAAACACGCACGCTCGACGTTGCCCTCCAGCCCTGGCGCACCGAGGGCGGCACGGCAGCTGCTCCGGCGGCGACCGCGGGCGACGTCGACAACGACGGCGACCTCGATCTCTGCCTCAGCGGCATGGCCGACAACGGCGTCTGCGGCCTGTGGCTCAACGACGGAAAGGGCAACTTCGCCCGCGGCGCCGATCTGGCGGACCAGGTCACCTCCCCGAATCTCGGAGACGTCGACAATGACGGCGATCTCGATCTGTGGCTCGGCCGGGCCGGCGCGCCGCTTCTATTGCAAAACGACGGGACAGGCGTCTACGAACCGGTAACCTACACCGATCAATCCCTTGATCCGCCCGGGCTCACTTCCTGCGCCCGGCTCGTCGACGTCGATAGCGACGCCGATCTCGATTGCCTTGCCTTCCGCTCGACCGGCGGAAACCTGCCCGTCGATGGGAAGACCAAACCGGCGCCGTCCCTCGTCTACAACAACAACCGTGACGGCTCCTACGAGGAGATCGCCGAGAAGTTGGGACTTCAATTCGCCGACACGGCGATCGGCACCGTGGTCCACGATGATTTCGACAACGATCGCGACCTCGACATGATCGCCTTTCCGGCCGGGAAGGAAAAACCGATCGTCTGGCTCAACGATCGCGTGTGGGAGTACCACCGGCTCGATGCGGAAGCCGCGGGCCTCAACGTCCAACAGGTCGTCGGAGCCACCTCGGCCGATGTGAACAAGGATGGGCGGCAGGACCTGCTCGTCTTTTGCGATGAGCAGCTCCACCTTTTCTTGAACGAAAGTCGCCTTTCTTTTGTTCGCGACGAATCCTTCGAGAACCGTTTCGGCAAGCTGGGCGGAACCAATGGTCAGGCCGTCGACATCGACAACGATGGCGACCTCGACCTGCTCATTGCTGACGCCCATCGGGGGGGCACACGCGGTCCGGTCCTCCTGCTCAACGATCGCGGCGCCGGCAAGTTTGACAACGCTGCCCAGCTCGATCCCGGCATCGTGCTCGACGCGGTGGAAACGCCCGGCGATGCCGCCTGCCTCGTCGCTGACTTCACGTCCAGCGGCGTGTGCGATCTTCTCCTCCTGCCCGTGGGCGGCAAGCCCGTCTTGTTGGAAAACCTCACCGCGGGCAACCACTGGCTGGCGATCGACCTTCGCGGCGTTCAACGCCAGGACAACAAGGGACGTTCGAACAACTCCGCCATCGGCGCTCGCGTCGAAGTCAAGACCGGATCGATCCTCCAGCAGTTCACCGTCGGCGTGCCCACCGGGGCGGGCGTCGTTCCGCCGCTGCGCATCCATGCCGGCCTCGGTCCCTTCGAGAAAGTCGACTGGCTACGGGTCTATTGGCCCGACGCCGTTCTCCAGGCCGAACTGGAACTGGCCGCCAACCAAGTCATGACCCTGGAGGAACTTCCTCGCAAAACCTCGTCCTGCCCCACGCTCTTCACCTGGGACGGCACGCACTACCGCTTCGTGGCCGACTTTGCCGGCGTGGGTGGACTCGGCTTCTTCCTCGCCCCCGGCCAGTACGCGCCGCCCGATCCCACCGAGTACCTGCCCATCCCGGTTCTCGAACCGCAGAACGGCGAGTACGTGCTGCAAGTGCTGGAGCCGCTGGAAGAAACCGTCTACTTCGACGAGGCCAAACTCCTCGCGGTCGACCACCCGGCCGATACCGAGGTCTGGCCTTACGAGATGATGCCCGTCAGCTCGCCCCCGCCACCCTTCGAGCTGTTCTGCACCCGCGACAAAATCGAAGCCGTCCGCGCCATCGATCACGAAGGCACGGACGTGACCTCTCGCCTCGCGGCCGTCGATCGCCAGTACGCCGGCACGACCCGCGTCCATCCCGAATTCCTCGGCTTTGCCGAGCCCCATTTCGTCGAACTCGATTTTGGCGATCAGCTCGCGAATCTGTCGAAAGACGCACGCCTCGTCATGTACTTCTTCGGCTGGGTCGAGTACGGCTATTCCTCCACGAACTTCGCCGCCTACCAGGCCGGCATGGCTTTCCGCGCCCCGACCATCCAGGTTCTCCGCGAGGGCAAGTGGGTCGATGTGCTCTCCGAAGTCGGCTACCCGGCCGGCCTGGAACACGTGATGACCCTCGACGTGACCGGGGCCATCCTGCCCGGCGATCAGAAGGTCCGCGTGACCTCGAACATGGAACTCTACTGGGACCGGATCTACCTGGGCGTTGCGGAAGACCTGCCCCTGCAGATCCAGGAGGTGCCCGTTGCCTCGGCCGAGTTGTCCTTCTTCGGCTATCCCCGCGAATACACCCCTGACGGCAAGATGCCCAACGTCTACGACTACCACAACGTGGATCGTGCCATGGGCTGGAAACTGATGGAAGGCGACTTCACCCGCTTTGGCGAGGTCGGCGAACTCCTCAGTGAGCCTGACGACTGCTACGTGATCATGGGTCGCGGCGAGCGGCTTACCCTTCGTTTCCCGGTCGAGGCCTTTGAGCCCGTCCCCGAAGGATACCGCCGCACATTCCTCCTAAAGAGCGACGCCTACTGCAAGGACCTCGACCTCTACACGGCCTTCCCCGACACGCTCGAACCTCTCCCGTTCCACGGAATGAGCGCCTACCCTTACGGCCCCAACGAGTCCTACCCCGACACCGAAAAAACCCGCGCCTACCGCGCCAAGTACAACACCCGCAAGGTACGAAACGAGTTGCCCACCAGCAGCAAATGACGCAACAACACCTCCCTCCCCAGCGAGCGTAGCGAGTGAGGGGGAGGGGCGGGGAGGTCCGTTGACAGATCGAGAACATCGAAAGCATCAGCCGGGCTACCCTGCTTAGCCCGGCTGCTCAAGGGGGCCTCCCCTGAACTGGATAACCCAAGAGCCCGGCTGGATTTTGCAGCCGGGCTCTTCGATAGCCAGGGAATCCGCGTCGCTAGCGATCGACCCAGGCAGGCTGAAGCCTGGACACCAACAACCGCCCTATGGCGTCCATCAGCGGTTCAAGAATCCCTTCACTTTCGCAACTGATGAAACCGCTTCGCCAACGCGCAGTCGTCGGCCAGTAGTTCATCCAACTTCGCCTTGATCTCCCGGTTGTCTCCCGGTCGGTAGTCCTCCAGCCGCCCGCGATAGTCAGGCAGCCGATACAAGAAGTCACCGATCGCTTCGCCACTCAGTTCGTCCACGTTCTTTCCGTAACCTTCCCGAGCGAGTTGAAAACCGTTCAACTCCTGCTCAAAGTGGCCCTTCATCGGCATGGCCAGATAGGGCTTGCCCAAACGCAGGGCCTCGCTGATCAGGGTGAACCCGGCCGTGGCGATCACGGCCTTGGCGGAGGCCAGGTCGTCGAGAAAACCATCGCGACTGAACGGCCGGAACGTGACCGGTCCTTTCGTGTCCGACCGGTCGTAGCCGTAAACCAGAAACGACTCCCGCTCGAAGCGGCGCAACTCGTCCAGGCAGGAATCGAAGCCCCCCGTCAGGTACACGAGAACGTGTTGCCCTTCGGTTGGCGTCTTCTCCAGCACGGCCTTCCGCAGAATGGGTGGAAACAGAAAGGTCCGCTCGTTTGTCGTTTCGCCGAAACAGAACACGGTCACCAGCGACACGTCGGGCCGCGGCACCATGGCCCGAATGATCGTCTTCGTCGCCTGGGCGTCCACCTCCGAGTGAGGCGGCTTTTCGTAGTCCACATAGCGCATGCGGTGCTGGTTGTCGAGCGTGACCAGCGGCACGTCGTAGTGGTTGGCCAGGTAGGCCGTCATCGGCTCGAAGTCGGTGATCGCGCAATCCGGGCAGAAGTCCTTGAAGCCCACGTGCCGCAACCTCTGCAAGCTGCGATAACCCTCCGGCAGCCGCTTGATGTTTTCCGTGAACGTCTTGACGATCGAGACCTGGTTGTCCTCGCTGGCGATGCACAGTCCCTCCGTCTCGACCACGTCGAAATCGTCCTTCAGGTTCTGGTAGCCCCGATCGTAGCTCACCAGTTTCACCGTATGCCCCTGGCCGACCAGATGAGTCGCCATCTCCCGAGCCCGCGAGGAATGCCCCGAACCTTCGCCGGAAACGCCGTAAATGATTTTCGCCATGGATCGGCCTGTTCTGAACTACCCGTTTCTGTGAGTAACAATATGAGCGACAATCTATAGCCGACTTCAACACAGCGTCAATCGAGGCCCCCCAACGGACCAGATACGTTCATTGAGCGGTTTTGCCGCTCAATTGCGAGATAGAGCCGAACAACACGCATGAACACTGTGCTCCGCCGCCTCCCCTCTTCGTGCCTCTTCGCGTTTTTCGTGCTCATCCCTGTCGTCCGAATCTTCCCTCACGCCGGCCTCGCCATCCGATACCGCTGCAACAACTCGTGAAACCGCGGATCCGCCAGGGGATCCTGCTTTTGCCAAAGCAGGTGCGTGCGGCATGAACAGTCCGAACAGCCGAATCCGGGAGCGACCGGTTTGAGAAGATCTCCAAAGGCCTCGGCCAACTCGCATTCCAGCCGCCGGGAGGAGCGGATCGGCAGGGGAACGACTTCGCTGGCCTGCTGACGCAGATAGTCCACGTGCCAATGGAGCGTCTTTCGGCGCCGTTGATGACGCGTTACCCGCGAGGTCAGGTTCTTCATGGCCGAACCGACATACACATAGTATCCTGCCTCGAAATCCACCTCGCCCAGACTCCCGACCGGAATCCGGCAGGGCTTCTCCAGCCGCATCAGCAACAGGTAGCTCCCCCGATCCTGCACTTCCCGGCGCAGGTAGCCCCACGGGATCTCCAGCGGCCGGACCTCGTCAGACAGCCGCAACCGCTTGTCCCAACGCACCGCCATCGGAAGAATCCGTACGCTCTTTCTTACGTCGAGAAACGTCTCGCTGAACGCCAGATCCGTATGATAGTCGGGCATGAAGTAGTCGACGTTCTGTGTCTGCACGAGCAGCAGGGCGCACGGCTTAGGTCCCGACGCCCCCAACTCGGCCAACTCCTGAAGATGCCGCCGGCCGCGGTCGGTAACGGCGTCGGGAAACATGGCCACACGATTGCCGAACAGCGTGCAGGACTTCACCTCCAGAAAGAACTCGCGCCGCCCCTGCCGCATGCGAAAATCAAAGCGGCTCCGCCCGTACTTCACCTCGCTGCCGACCACGTCGGCCTTTTCCAGTCCGGGAATCCGGTGATTCTCGAGCAGCCACCGTGCCGCGTGGTTCGTCCAATGGGTGTGCAGAAAGATCGGCTCGCCGTCCCGCTCCACCGCCACCACCGTAAACTCCGTGGCCGGCCCTTCTCCTTCCTTGCGGGCCTTCGGCTTGTTCCGTGTGAGGTAAAGCGTCACGTCCGGAAACAGCAACTCCCAGAGCCTCCCCGGATTCGGCAAGAAGGCCTTGATCCGGCCGAGCGTCTTGTGCTGGCAGAACACGACAAACCGGTTGGGACGTTCGAGAAACCGGGCCTTCAGAACCCGGGCGACTGGAGCATACGACTTATGAGACATATATTTCTTCGTGTTTCTTTGCGTTCTTCGTGGCCATCTTCTGTGCGTGTATTTGGGACTGGCCCTCGGCGAGGCAGACCCGTATATTGTGGGCATGATCCTCGACATGAGCAAACTCGCCTCCGCCGACGTACACCACGTGCTGGCCCAGGTCATCATCCCGCGTCCCATCGCGTGGGTGCTGACCGACAACGGCAACGGCACGTACAACTTCGCTCCCTTTTCGTTCTTCAGCGGCGTCTGTTCCGACCCGCCGTTGATCATGATTTCCGTGGGCCGCGGTCCCTACGGAGCGAAAAAGGACACTTGGGTCAACATCGAAGAGCGCGACGAGTTCGTCGTCCACATTGCCGACTCGCCCCACGGCGAGCAGGTCTCCCAGACCTCGGCCGCCCTCCCTCACGGCCAGTCGGAACTGGACCTGGTCGGCATGACGGTCGAGGCCGTGGAAGGCGAACGCCTCCCCCGCGTGGTTGGCCCCAAGGCCGCCCTGTTCTGCACCCGCCACGCCATTCATGAAGTGGGCAACCGCCCCCAGGGCCTGATCCTGGGCCAGGTCAGACGCATGTGGCTCGATCCGAACGCCGCCCACACCGAAAGCGGCAGGGTGGAAATCGACGCCGCTGCCCTCCAGCCCCTCTCCCGCCTCGGCGGCCTCCAATACGCCGACCTCGGCCCCATCCGGGAAATCGAGAAAAAGGAACACTAATCGGCACTGATCAACGCTAATCTTGGGTGATAGCCGCCCGAAACGGCGGTTCATAGCGGAACCGTCTCGACGCTTACGGGGCTTTGGAGTCTTGGCTTGGGATTTCTGCGCATGATGCGTGCATGTTTGCGGAAGTCGGGTTGCGGGCTTGACCCGCTTTGGGAAAGTGATTTGTGGGCGGGTGTTCCTACTTGCTATTATTAGTGTTGATTAGTGGAGATCAGCGTTCTTTCTTTCCGCCATCAGGCAACGGACCAAGACCTTCTCGACACAAGTCGTCCACATCCATGCTCGACAAACTGCACTTCAACGCACTGGTCGATCTCCCGCTGGCTGCGGCAACACTGATCGGCTTTTTCGCGTACTTCCAGGCCTGGACCCACACGGACGATGTGGACATCACCGTCGACCTTTCCTCGCGGCTTCCCAAGGCCTGCTTTCGCGTCACCTGCCTTATTGCCGTCATCGTCGCCGTGTGCTGGGTTATCGGTTTCGCCGTCTGGGCCATCTTCGCATTCCTGGTTGCGATCGGGCTGGCACTCGGAGCACTCTCATTGGCTGACGTTTCCGGCGGCGGCATCATTCCACCCGTCCTCACAGCCCATGCGATCCGCGAGTGGGCCTTCGGCTTCCCCCAACTCGTCCTCCATCCCCCGGGCGAAAAACGGACGGGCGCTCAACAGGGCGAACCGAACGATGAACTCGTCGGAAGACAGGGCGCCACCGTTTCCCCGCTTCGCCCCTGCGGCGAGGCGATATTTGACGGGAAACGCCTGAGCGTCATTTCCGAATCCGGCGAGTTTCTTGACGTGGGCACGGACGTTGCCGTTGTGGGCAGGCGAAGCGGCCAGGTCTGCGTGCGAGCGAGATAATCAGCCGACGCCGTCAACATGGAACGCGGAGGGCAATCGCGTGCTTCCGAGTCACCGACCCAGCCGACGCGAGACTAAAGCCTCACGCAAGGAGCGAAACGCACGTGTCAATGCTAATAGCGACCAACACATTCCTTGAAAGCGAAGTACCGGTGCCTCTTCTCTCTGAGCCATAATACGACTTTGCCTGGGGGAGAGCATACACCATGCCAGGAGTTGACTTCAACATCTTACGCACTGAAATTACGATGCAACAGGTCTTGGATCAACTCGGCTTTCGACCCAGCAGTCGATCCGGGAGTCAATTGCGGGGACCATGCCCCGTTCATGGTTCAGCATCTTCGCACAGCCGGGCGTTCTCGGTGAACCTCGACACCGGACGCTACTACTGCCACAAATGCCATAGCCGTGGAAATCAACTAGATCTCTGGGCTTCTGCCAACGAGCTCTCCCTATACGAAGCCGCGTTGGACCTCTGCCGTGTCTTGGGACGTGAGGTTCCATGGATTGAACGCTGGTGATACGTACACGTTACAGGGACAGAAGAGAAGAGGCACCGGTACTTTGAGTTGGCGAGGGACGTTGCTTCGTGAATTGCTGCAATGGCGGCGTCATTTCAGCCGATTGACGCGGAGACTGAACCGAACAAGCTGCTTCGTGCGTCGTCTGGCCACAGCCATCTTGGCACACAACCTTGTCGAACTTTGCCCCTTGCGGCAAAACTGCTTTCCGATTCTATTGACACTGCAAACCGGCCTCAGCCCTATTCCCTGGAGACGCGACCATGCCCAAGTGTCCCGAATGCCAGTGCGAGAATCCGGAAGGCACGCCCCTCTGCCGGGAGTGCGGCGCGACCTTGCCGACCCAGCCGGCCGAAGCAACTGCCCAGCCAAGCGAGGACGATGCCGAATTGCTCGGGTTGCTGGATGCGGGGAAGAAAATCAGCGCCATCAAGCTCTACCGCGAGCGTCACGGCGTCGGCCTGAATGAGGCCAAAGCCGCCGTGGAGGCCCTCGCCCGCCAACGGGGAATCGCCGACCAGTCGAGTCCCGACGATGCCGAGTTGCTCGAACTTCTGAATGCCGGCCAGAAAATCAGCGCCATCAAACTCTACCGCGAGCGCCACGGTGTCGGTTTGAAAGAAGCCAAGGACGCCGTGGAAGCCCTCGCCGGCGAACACGGAATCGCCGCCCAGGGCTCCGGCTGCGCGGGAATGGTCCTCCTCGCCGTCACAGGGCTGGCTGCCGCTGCCTATTGCCTCTTGGCCTGATGCTGTAACATACGGCTGACCTGCCTGGATCGGAAAACAGGAGAGACGACCACGGAGGGCACGGAGGACACAGAGGAAGATCCAGTCCAATGAAGAATGTCGCGTCCCGCACAATCTTCGTCATTCAGGCCTTTAGATTTGTTTCGCTGTTTCTCTGTTGCTCCATTCTTCTCCGTGTCCTCTGTGTTCTCCGTGGTGCTCTCCCCTTGTCTCCAAATCTACCCGGAGTGGCCGCGGCCTCACCTCGAAGAGGAGTTTCGTGAAGCGAAAGGATGCCCATATGAACCGACCGACAATCCTCGTTCCTTGGCTGGCATGGCTGGTGATCGCCTGTCTGTGGACGGTTCCCAATGCGGAGTCGGCCGACCTTATCTTCAAGGACCCCCAGTACTCGTTCCAGACCCTTCGAGCCGTGGGCTATTCGGTGAGCGAGGGCGCCGATGTGGGCGAAGTGCTCAAGACGGCCTACGCCATCGAAGCGGGTGACGACGAGAGCTGGTACACCCAGTGGTTGAAGACGGCCGAGCGCTGCGAAAGCAACGGGCGCGAATTTCTCGCCAGCGGCAGCACCGTCGCCGCCAGGCGGGAGTTTCTAAAAGCCTCCAACTACTACCGGACGGCCGAGTTCTTTTTGCACATCCATCCCGACGATCCGCGGATCCTGTCGACCTGGAAGAAGAGCCGGGATGCCTTCTTGAAGGCGGCCGAGCTGAGCCCTCGTCCCATCGTGCCGCTGAAGATTCCGTACGAGGACACGACCCTTCCCGGATACCTTTGCCTGGCGGACGAGTCGGGCGTCAAGAGGCCGCTCCTGATCGTCCACACCGGATTTGACGGCACGAAGGAAGAACTCTACCTGGAGACGGCCTGCTTCGCCGTCGAGCGGGGCTACAACGTCCTGTTGTTCGAAGGCCCGGGGCAGGGCGAAGTGATCCGCGTGCAGAAGCTGCCCTTTCGGCCCGACTGGGAAAACGTGGTCAGACCCGTCGTGGATTTCGCGCTAACGCTCAAAGAAGTGGATACGAAGCGGATTGCGCTGATGGGCATCAGTCTCGGCGGGTATCTTGCCCCGCGAGCGGCTGCCTACGAAAAACGGATCATGGCGTGCATTGCCAACGGCGGCGTCTACGATTTTCACACGGCCGCGAATCTGTCGCCCGAGCAAGAAAAATATCTCGACATTCCCCAGGCGGCCGAGGCGATGGACAAGGAAATCGCCAAGCGAATGGAATCAGATCCTTCGCTTCGTTGGGCCATGGGCAACGGCATGTTCACCTTCCACGCCAAGTCGCCCACCGAGTGGCTGCGGATGACCCGGGCGTACAACATGCGAGAGGCCGCCCCGAAGATCTCGTGCCCCACGCTCGTCGTCGATTCCGCAGGCGACCGCGACATGCCGGGACAAGCCAAGAAGCTCTACGCAGCCCTGACGTGCCCCAGGGATTATCTTCTCTTCACCAAGGAGGACGGGGCGGAGGAGCACTGCCAGATGGGCGCCATGCTCATCTCCAACGCTCGGATTCTCGACTGGCTCGACGACGTGATGACGGCGAGTCGAAGCGAGGGGCGTGAATCGCTTATGAACGCTGAGCGACGCTAACAGGAGGGGAGGTGTTCAGGATGGGCAAGATGCGTGTGAAGATGGGGCAAGAGCAGAGTTGAACTTTTTGAACTTTGCGCTTTTTTCCGATTTCGACCCTTTTGGCCCATCGGTGGGGTTTTTGTGGACGGAAATCGCTGTGGGACGTTTTCCACGGGTCGTGTGATGGCGGTGGCTGGGTTGTCAAAGAGCGAGGTGGGTATTTCGGGAAAGTGTACATAAGTATATGTTCAATTAGTGGCGGTGTGAAGGGGAAAATTGGCCAGGGGGCGATCTTTTCAGCGGCACTGCCGTGGGCGACCCTGGACAAGAGAAGGGCTGCCGATATATTGGCAGGACGGCGCTACGGGGTGGTTGTGGAGGAGTATGAGAACGGTTCATCCGAATGAAGCGTGCGTATACGCAAGCAACTGTGCTGTCACTGTTTCCGACGCAAACTTCCCCTGACGCAACAGAAATCAGAGAAGAGAAACCCGTACTCCGGTTCAAAGTACGGGTTTCTCTTCTCTATTCGATCTTGGCGTTGCGGAGAAAGCAGGCGTCTGGGCCGCTTCGGGGATGACTGGCGCATTCTTGAATGCGGATGAACCTTAGAAACTCGATTGGAGGGTTGGGCATGGTGGAGATGGTGGTTGGCGGGAAAACACGAACTTCTGGCTTGAGATTGGCGTGTTGCCTGGGGGTCGTGCTCTGGTGTACTTCTGCCTCTTGGGCAGAGGAACGGATGCTATTGCTGGAGCCGGCGACTTATCGTGCGGGACACATCAACTGGCACGTGAAAAGTGAGCTTGTCGTCTCGTTTCGTCCGGTTGCTGTGATTGGTGAATCCAGAATCCCGTTGTCCGTGCAGCAATGGCCGTTTCAGGAAAATCTGGTGGCGGCGATCCTGTGCAAGAGGTTCCAAATCGACGAGACAGAGAAGTTGCAATGGGTGGTGTCGACTATTAACGAGCGAGTGACCCTTGTTGCAACACGCAATGACGTCGATCCGTTGGACGGGAAGATCCTGTGGCGAGAGGATAAGGAAGTTCCCGGTCAAGGGGGCGAAGGGCATACGGAATCCCCCGGCGAATTGCAGGTTTCCTTGCGAGGACCTCTGCCGACAGCCTCCTTCTCTTGTATTGCGGGCCAGTTGATTGAATCCCCCGTCGAAGCACTTCGAGCGATTGAGGAAATCAGCAAACAGGAAGATGGGTACCGGGTACCAGAAGGATTGAAGCAGAAGCGGGCAACGCTTCAGATTGCCTCGACCTTTGTGTTTTCAACGGACGGGCAATTGCGAGGGCAGTGTGGTGACTGCTCCCAGGTTGGCTATAGCCCTCACGTTGAATTCGAAGCCGTCCGTTGCCGCGCCACCGCGTTTTCGGCAACATGTGCCTACGACAAGAGGGATGGGCCGCCGCCACAAGACCCAGAGACGGGGAAGCCCGTTTCCACGCCGTGGCGCCGGTTCAATCTCTCTGCTCTTGAGCAAGAAAACTCTGATCACAGTCTTTCGCCGGACGCGGCTGCGCGACTCACGTCGAAGCTCAGCGGTTGCGTTTACCAAAGCTACCAAAGGGGCGTTGCGCAGGAGGGACTATTTCACCTGGAACTGATGTCGCCGGGGTCGCCGCCACTCGAGGTGGCCGATTGGCAGGCACTTCCGTCATTGCCGGGACTGAGCAGCCTAGCCCTGGAGGGGCCTGACGTGACAGACGCCACACTGCTGCAACTGGCGAACCTCGAAGACTTCGCGGGCGGTGTGGTCGTGAGGAGCAATCGGATCTCGGATGCTGGAATTGCCCATCTGGCGTCGATGTCGGAACTGCGAAAGCTCGTTGTTGTTGCTAATAGGTCGGACCGGAACCAGAGTGGTCCCGCGATCACCGAGAGAGGGATTCGACTCCTCGGCAGAATTCGACTCCTGGGAACACTGGTTCTTGAAGGAGAGTTCGTTGACGATTTTATACTGGCAGAAGTAAGCGAATTTCCGGCTCTCAGACGAGTTGCGTTGTCAGGCGGGAGGTTTTCGGCAACCGGATTGAGGTTCTTGGTTTCAAACGCGACCATCGACCGGATCTCTCTTCCGAACAATCGTGACGATCTGCAGGCGTTCATGCAGTCACGTTTACAATGGAAGAAGGTCCTCGGGGGAAGCGTGACGATATGGTCCAGGAATCGGTAGAACGACGGAGCGGTCGTTAGCAGCTTGCCGGACAAGTGGGTTGCCGCTCGCCAAACGGGGCCTTGAAACGGAACCTCGCTCGGCCGCCCGTTGGAAAACGCGGTGCGAGCCGCGCTGGTAGGCGCCGGGCGCCGCACGGTTCCAAAATTGTCGAGCGACATGCCATTTCAAGGTCCCGCTCGGCGAGCGGTGACCTACTTGTTCAACGGGCAGTTGATGCTTGGTGGTTTTGTCTGACGCCAGGCAGCGCCTACTCGGCAACTTCTACGGCAAGTTCCTGAAAGGCGGTGTTCTCGGCTCGCGAGGTGACCGGCGAAACGCTCCAGAGGATCCAGCGGAATTTGCCAAGGGCCTGGCCCGGGCGGGCACGCAGCGAGGCCGCGTTGAACGTGCCGGCGGCAAGGCCCGTCGTATCGATCGTGCCGAGGGGGACAAAGCGGCTCGCGTCATGGAGGTTCCAGCCGGGGTCGGTCTTCGTCGCGCTTCCGTAGATCGTCACGTTCTGCGGCCCACGGATGTTGTTCTGGTTGTGGGACCAACTGGTGACGGCCGCGATCGGCAGACTCTCGCCGAGGTCGATCTTGTAGATTCCGCTACTGACTCCGTTTCTGAACACGGGACCATAGTTCGGAGCGAGCCGTCCATCGACAAGCACGCTGACGGGCTGATTTGCCGTGCCTTGGTTTGTCGTCACCTTCCCGGCGGGTGAGGACGGCAGGGGGAGCGTTTTGAATCCTTCGGCGGTCTCCGAGGACTCGGCGACCAGGTAAGGGCTCGCGGCAATGGCGACCGCAGCCACCTGTTGATTTCGGATCAATTTGACGTTCAGGGGGGCCTGGCCGGCGTCGATCAGGGCCTTCAGTAGCTGGCTTGTGTCGGCAACCTGGCGGCCGTTCACGGCCTGGATGAGATCGTTCTCCTTCAATCCGCAGCGGGCTGCTTCGGAAGCGGGCGGGACTTGAATCAGGGCAACGCCGCCGTCTTCCTTACGGGCGCCGAAGGCGGAGAACTCCTCGCCCGCCAGGCTGTGGAGCTTCGCGCCGAGCCAGAAGGCATCGGTTGCTGCCTTTGGCGATGCGTTTGCGGAAGATGCGTCTTCACTGCGATCCGTATTCAAATCGGGAATGATCGGCGTCCTGGCGATGGCTCGCAACGAGGGTTTCTTCACGCCGAACTGGTCCATGGGAAAATTCCTGAATCCTATCGCAAGTGCGGGCGAGTCCTCCTTGACCTGAAAGTCACCGGCGACCGGATCCACGAATTTCGGATCGGCCACAACCGAATTCCGATCCCATCCCTGCCGGGCGTACTTGTCTTTGGCTTTCGGATCGGCGACGAAGAACAGGTTCCTGTCGATGGTTTTGCCGGTGGCCGTGTCGGTGGGAGCGCGAATGCCCTTCACGTCCGCCATGACGATATTCGCGAAAAACTCGTCACCGCTTTGGGCGTACCAGACGTGCGGGTGAAAGCCGTTGTTCACCATGATGTTGTTCCATGCACGGCGGCGGAATCCTTCGCGGAACTTGAGCCCGCCGTTGAGCAGCAGGTTGTTGTAGATCTCGTAGTTCGACGAGCCGTCGTCCAGGTCGATATCCCATCCGTGGTCGCAACGCCAGCGACTGTTGCGGAGGACCGTCGTCTTGATCGCATCCAGGAAAGGCAGGTTCGGATCGGCGTCCACTTCGACCTGGGAAGCGGAGCGGTCGCTGCTCCAGTACCGATCGCGGCCCCACGAGTTGAACGAACCGTGGTCGTGGGTTTCCAGCACGGTGTCGAACACGTCGCAACGCTCGATCAGGTGGCCGCCCCAGCAGCCGTCGCCGATATTGATGCCCGCCCGGGCGCAATCGTAGATCGAGGCGTCGCGCACGGTGATTTCCATCGCCATGGCGATCTGCACGCCTGCCGGTTGGCGTTCGACCCGGCCGACGCCGTGGATCAAGCAGTCTTCCACCACGCCCTGAGCGGGAAAGTTGTTGGTTTTGGGGCCGGGAGTGCGATCGATGGCCGACAGGTCGTTTTTCTGGCCATATTCGAACAGCGGATTGCGCACGGCGTCCGGGTCGCCCACGAAGCAGATCCCGCTGGCGCCGACGTCGTGGATATGACATCCCTTGACCAGGGTGCGGCGGTTGTAGTTGTTGACGAAGATCGCGTTGCCGCCGAGTTGATCGAATTCGGAGTCGAGGATGCTGACATGTTCCGTGCCCGTGAGCAGGAAGGCGCCACCGCGGTAGATCGTCCAGTCGGAGCGGAGCAGCGGTTCTCTCGTCTCCATGAAGGTGCGTGCGGCGTGGCGGACGACAAACCCTTGGAGTGTGATGTGTCGGACGGGTGATTCTTCCGAGCCTTGAAACTCGACGAGGCGCCGGAGACGGACCACTTCGACCTTGGCCTCGGCCAGGTTCGTTTCGGGCAGCGGTTGGTAGTAGAGCATGTTGCTTTTGGCGTCGTGAAACCACTCCCCGGGAGCGTCCAGTTCTTCGAAGATGTTCTCGACCATGCGGAAGTCTTTGTGCATTCCCATCTGGCGGTTGTTCTGCCAACCGCCTTCGTAGGCAACTTCCCCGTCCGGCGTCTTGCCCGTGATGCGATAATGGTAGCCGCCCCAACGACTGCGGTGCATGGCGTGGATGTATCCGCCGGTCGGATCCGCCCATCCGGCGGCACGGTCTTTCGAAAACGCATCGGCGGCATATCCTTGATAAGCGGCGGTTGTCTTTGCTGCATCGTAGTTCGGATAGCGGGCCATGCGCTGGCATGCGCCGTCGACGAAGAGTTGGTCGATCTCCAGCCCCGGCGGAGTCGCCGCTTGAAAAATGCCGTCGCGATAGGGCTGCCAGGCAAGCCGAAGCTCCGTGCCGCCGCTGAGCACGGCCCCGCCTTCATGCTCGGCAGCGTAGACGATCGGATAGTCCTCGGTTCCCGAGTCGGCCGATGTGAAAACCAGCGTCTCCGGCAGGTAGTAGACGCCATCGGCGACATGAACCGTGACGGCCTCTTTTCCGGCAAAAGGGCCAGCGGCATTCCGGGCGGCGGCAAGCGACTTCAGCGGTGCGTCTTTCGTGCCAGGGTTGGCGTCGCTGCCCGTCGGGCCGACGTGGAGTTCTGCCGCCGTCAGCGATAGCGGGCAAAGCAGGAATACCGCCACGCGGCAGGTGTGCCGAAGAAGCAAATCACGCATGAAAGAACTCCTCTGAGAATCGTGTCAGAGACACGGGGCCTTTTGTCGAAACGAAGCCGGTTTGCCACGCCAAACGACCTCGCATCAGCAACCTACAACCTACAGCCTACAGTCTTCAGTCTCCAGCCCTCGCCCAGCATTTCAGGGAGTCCGCAGTTCTCGAGAGTCCCGTCCTTTTCACTTTGAGATGTAACGTGTTGGCACGGACTGACAAGCAACCAGTGCCAACCAAAATCCTAAGCTCGACAGAGCACCAGGCATAGGACCGGTCGTCAATGATCTGGTGGGGGGCGTTGCGATGAGCCCATTTTGCACCACCAAGTATCCTGCCGACAAGCTCCGGGGCCGCACACGCCCGCCAAATCCCGACACTCTCCCGAATACCCCCCCCAAAGAAACAAGAACTTCCCTTAGAATACGAAGCCCTTCGTTGACATCCACGAAGGGTTTCGTATAGAATCGCGTGCGGCATGGGGAGTACCGTCACTGGGGAGTTATCGCGTGGTGGGCGGGGCTGTCGCCCTGGGACCGCGACGGAAGGGGAATTGCAATGGACCATCTCTTGCTGGTGTTTGAGCAACCGGTGGTGCAACGCCTCGGGCTCGTGCTGCTGCACTTCGTCTGGCAGGGCGTCCTGGTGGCGTTCACCCTTGCTTGTGGACTGCGGTTTCTGCGGCAGAAGAGTGCCGACGCACGCTACGGGTTGGCCGTGGCGGCCTTGGTCTTGATGGTCGCATTTCCCATTGGAACGTTCTTCCTGGTATCTCCTCCGGGCGGCGTTCCTGACGCGGTCATGCACGCCGATCCGCCGGCCTTGGGACCGAAGCCGGTCCAACTGGCCAAACCGCTCGCGCCAATCGTCGGCGATCCGGAACCTCCCGTATCGCGCGACTTCGACCTGGAGCAAGGGACGCTTCTGGGAAGCCTCCCGGCCGCGCCCCCCACAGAACCATCGCAGCAAGAGACGGCGGAGCGCGCGGCCCCGCCGGAGGCTCGGTTGTCCGTCGCTGCGTGGGGGCGTCTGCCGCCAGCGATGCTGCCCTGGGTCGTCTCGCTCTGGGCCCTGGGCGTCTTGGTGCTGTCTGTTCGTCTGGCCGGAAGTTGGTTCCTGGCAACGAGGCTCAGGTGGCGAGGAACGCGGCCCGTTGGCACGTCGCTTCAGCAAGTGGCCAGGCGTCTGGCGCGGCAACTCGGTGTGCGACGATCCGTGGCGATCCTGGAGTCGACGCGTGTGACCGTTCCGTGCTTGATCGGCGTCTTCCGTCCCTGCATCCTCTTGCCTGCCAGTGCCTTGACGGGTCTGGCCCCCGAGCATCTGGAGGCGATTCTGGCCCACGAGTTGGGCCATGTCCGCCGGCACGATTGCCTGGTTACGGTGATCCAGGCATTCGTGGAAACGCTGTTGTTCTACCACCCCGGCGTCTGGTGGGTTTCTCGCCAGATTCGCATCGAACGCGAGAATTGCTGCGACGACATGGCCTTGGCGATCGTCAAAGGCCGCTTGTTGTATGCCTCTGCTCTTGCCGACATGGCCCAGCTTGCCGCACGGCACAACCGGTTGACGGCGGCTGCCAGTGGAGCGGACCTGCTAAGCCGCATTCGTCGGATTCTGAAGACTTCTCCCGCGACACCAACGCACACCACGTCGTGGTCGGCGGGCGTCATGATCCTGGTCGTTTTGACAAGCCTTGCGGCGGCCTGGGCCTTCGACGGCATGGTCCGTCTCGCTCGGGCCGACGAGCACGAACGGTCTGCGAGCGATGGGAACCCTCTCGAATCGGATGCCCCGGCCGTTCTTGCTGCAGCGGGCGACGGTCGCCCGTTCCGCATTGTGGACGACTTCGACGGGAAGTTGGCGCTCGACTGGGAAGTAATTCGTCCCGATTCCACCCACGCCTCTCTGGAGAAAAATCCCGGGAAGCTCACCATCTCCTCTCAATACGGCGGTTTTCACGGCGACGCGAGCGACACCCGCGGCACCCACCCGGGAAACAACCTGTACATGATTCCCGTTCCCCAAGACGGGGGCGACTTCGTGGTCACCACGTGTCTTGAGGACTTTCATCCGACGGGTCGCTATCAGCAGGCGGGGCCGGTGATCTACGACGACCACGACAACTACTTCAAGGCCTTGGTGGGAGTCGGCAGGAGCAACGTGCTCATCGGCTCCTCCTGGGAGGAACGGTCGTATCTTGAGGGCAAGGATATTCCCGCCCGGAACATGCAGTGGGACCGCACCTGGCTCCGCATCATCAAGCGGGGGAACGCCTACGAGGCGTTGTACAGCTTGGACGGCAAAGAGTACACCCGGATCAACGAGCATGTCTGGGAGGACGGGTCGCCCGAGCGCATCGGCCTTTACGCCACGAATGACAACGGCACTTCGGAGTCGATCGATGCGGTGTTCGATTTCATCGAGGTCCGTTCTCTCACGGCCGAGGAAAGAGACGTTCCCGCCCAGCGTGAGCGGCAGAAGTTCTACGGGGCCTGGGAACTGGCCGCCAAGCCCGGGAGCAGGAAACTGACCGACTCCCTTCCCTTCACGCAGTTCACGTTCAACGGCACCTCGGCGGCAATCGTCGAACGCCAGGAAGCCATGCACTTGGATTTCTCGGTTCAGCCCGAGGCGAACCCCAGAACCTTCAGTCTGTCTTTGGGCGACCGGGGCGAGATCAACGCGTCCTACCGATTTGAAGGCGATCAACTCGTCGTGTGCATGAGCACCTTACTGAACGCGCCTGCCCCGGCATCGTTCGAGCCCGGCCCCGACCGGAAGTTGCTGCGTCTGCAACGTATGGCCGCCGCGAAGGCAAGGGCGATCCAATACAACGGGCACGCCACGTACAAACAGTTCCAGGTGCTCGATCCCGATGTGAGCGAATCCCTGACGCTCGACGAGTTCATCGCCGACCGCCCGAGCCCCGAATCGATCCGGCAGGCCAAAGAACTGTTCTCCATCCTCGACCGCGACCACAACGGCATACTCGCCTACAAGGAGTTTGAAGCCTTCCCGCGGAAGGCGACCCATCTGCGCTATGACCTGGACGCTGATGGAGCGCTGTCCGAGGAGGAGTTTGCCCTCGGCGAAATGAAGTCGGCCTCGCGCGACAGGGCCCTCGAGTTGTTCCGGCTCGTCGACCGGGACGACAACGGCCGACTCGACCCCGAGGAGTTCATGGATCGGTCGGCGGAGGCCTGGTTCGTCAGCTTTGACGCGAATGATGACAAACGCGTGTCGTACGACGAATACGCCAAGGGCAACCCGTCCCTGGCCAAGTCCCCGCGTTGCAGGACCGTCTTCGACGCGATCGACGCCGATTCGAGCGGCAGCCTGAGTCGCGACGAGTACGTGGGCAAGGCCCCGAAGTACGCCCTTTCACAACTGGAGGCCCCAGGGGACTCCGACGGCAAGGTCACGATCAACGACTTCCTGTTCTTGGAATAGCTCAACCATGTTGCGGGAGTCGCCGTGACATGAAATGACTCACGAATAACTTGGGCATTCCGGGCGCTGGAAGGAACGTCGGTGAACAGGAGTCAACGGAGAAAACAGAGCAGATACTCGAACTGAGCACACAGTCTGTGCGAAAGACTGGGAATAGCCACAAGAAACACGAAAAGCTGAAACGAGAGCTTTCGAGTGTGCCCGACAGAGGTTTCGCGTCTCTTTGCCTTTTTGTGGCTATTCTGAGCATGGTGTTTTCATTTTAATGTAGACAGATCCTGTTCTCTCCGTCTACTCCCACGAGCAACTATTTCGGATTAGCTCCATATGGGATCACCTTGGAAATCCCATCGGCCAATTTCAAACAGTGGAAGTTGATGTTCTGTCGATCTGTTTCCTATCGCTAAGCCATTGAGCTTTGTGAATGGGACAGGTCTCCTCACACGCCTTCACTTCGACAAGTAAGCAGGAGCGGACAAATGGCGGGGCTTTTCGAAACAGAGAGGACCGCGGAAACGGAGAAATCGTCTCTTTTATCTTGGTTCTCTCCTGTTCCTGTCCGTTTTCGGCCGTCTTCATGGGCTTCCAAATCCGCTATTCATTCACATCGGAATCGGAAAGTTCTTCTTGAGTGGCTCCTAATCGCCGTCGGCGTTGTCGTTTTTGCCGCTTCCTCCGTCCATGGCGAGGCGGCGGCGGATCCGCAACCCGGCAAGCCTGCCGGGCAAGCGGCGAAGGACCCGATGGCCCGGTTCCGCTTCGCCCCGATGTGGAGGCCCGTTCCCAGGTTTCCACAAGTTTCGAAGGAAGAAGGCGCCCTGCCCATTCCTTTCGCAACGTACGCAATCATCTGGCAACCGCGGTGGCAAGATGAGCTTGGCCTTTCGACGGAGCAGAAGGATTCGCTGTTGACGATCCATGCCGAGGCCATGGCCAGAAGCAAGGCTCACTCCGAGGAATTCAAGAAGCTATCGCCAGAAGAGCGGCAGGCGGAAGTGAAGGCCCGGGCAGGGAAGACCTCACTTTGGCGGCAGCAGTTCGTCGAAGAGACTCGCACCCGGATTGAAGCCGTGCTGACGCCTCAGCAACTCCAGGAGATGAAGGACTTCTACTTCCCCAGGTACGCCGTCGGCCTTCTGTACGACGCCGAGATTCGAGGGGAACTCGGTTTCGCCCCTCAGCAGGAAGGCCAGTTTCGCCGCGTTGCCAGAGAGAGGCTGGCTCGGATCCAAGCAGTGTCAATCGACAAGGCCGAGAAGCAATGGGACATGTTAACCCGGGAGCAGCAGGCCGCGATTCCGGAGGTCGTGAGGCGTCAGGGCCCGACGTCGGCAATACTTTCCATTGCCTGGGAACTTGGTTTCGACATGGACAACGCGGTGCCCGGCTATCCCATACTTGCGGAAGCGCCCGTACGCGAACGTGTGGGATTGAGCGACGAACAGGAGAAGCAGTTGAACGCCGTCGTGGCCGCATGCGCTGAGCGCAGGAGAACTGCGCGTCAGGAACAACAGTCGGGGAAGGCGTCTCATCCGGATGCCCTCGGGTTGTGGGAAGACGATGCGAAGAGGCAGGTGGAGGCCATTCTCACGTCGGAGCAATTGGCGAAGTTCAACGAGATCGAGTTTCGCAGAAAGGTCGCCCTGGCTCTCAGCTATCCCGAGAAGAGAAAAAAGGTCGGCATCACCGAACAGCAGCTTGCCGCTTTCGAGCAGCTTGAGCAGGAAGCCCACGCGCAGAATTATCGCATCGACTGCGAGATGCTCGATCGGGCGTTGGAATCGCTCACTCCGGAGCAGGAGGAACAACTGCGAGTGATTATTGACGGGCGATTCTATTAGGCCATGGTTGTCAGAACCTAGTCCGTTCGAAACTCTCTTTGCGATCCTTGATCTTACGATGGATCGCTTCGACAGCCGCCTTTTTTGTCTTGCCTGACACGCCAAATCGGGTTGCGATTTCGACGATCGCGTCCTTCTTGAATTGCTTGTCGATCTTCGCGACCTCTGCGTCGAGCTGCTGGTACGTCACCTCAGGGCTGGTTGCCCGTTCGTACAGATCGTTGAGCAAATTCAGTGCGTCTTCGACCATCTTCGGGTCGACGGGCTTCGCGGCGATCTTCCTGCCGCCGGAAACGGCGCCGGTCTGCTCGAACTCGTGGGCTTTGAGCAGGAAGTCGGCGAACTTGGCAAGCGTGCGGTCTGCGAAAGGGTCCAGCGCCTCTGAAATCCGACCAAGGTCCTTGGCGACGGTTCTGGCGCCGGATTCGGAAAGGGTTTCGCTAAGATTTGACAGCAATTTCTTAAGATGGGCAACGTTCACGCGTATCGGTCCTTTGAATCAGTTCCTGGGCAAGGTCGGCAAAAGCGCTCGCAATGGAACGCGACTCGTCGATCGCGAATCGGTCTCTGGCTGCTGCGGCGGCGAAAGCCACGTCCGTCTTGACCATGGCATCGAAGTGATGCACCGGTTGGCCCCATGTGTCCTGGCACCTTGCGGGCAGTTGCGACCAGATGCGGGCTTGATCCTGTCGCAAACTATTGTTGTGGAGCTTGACGTTGTTGGCAACGACACCATGCAGGTGCAGTTGGGGACAAAGTGTATGACGCATTTTTGCCAGGGAACGCAAGAGGCGAGGTGTCGCTTCGGCGCTCGTGGCATCGAGGATAACAGGCACAATCACTCCATCGCTGGCAGCGAGGGCGTTGACGCACGCCGCGGAAAGCCGCGGCGGGCAGTCGAATAGCACAAAATCGTATTCGTTGGCGACACTTGGCGCGTGGATGTGCTCGCGAAGTACGAATCGGATGTCCCGTTCATCCGTTCTTACCAGGAATCTCGCCATGGCGAACGTCTCAGCAGAGAAGAGCGGTTCGTCCGCAGGAACGAGATCGAGACCAGGGATGCTTGGCATAGAGTGTTGGCATTGGCAGAAGTTATCTATGGCCAACGCTGAACGATCAAAGAGGCGATCGACGAAGCCATTGTGTCTGCGAATCTCACCAAGCACCTCAGCGCCCAGAAAGAGCGAACTGAGAGAGCCCTGAAAATCCAGGTCGACTGCTAGGACACGATGTCCCTTGCGGGCCAGCGTAGCAGCCAGATTGGCGCACAGTGTCGTCTTGCCGACGCCCCCTTTCAGATTCACAAAAGACAGAATCCTCGCACGTCGGTCGGCGGTCGGCACGAAGGGGTCTGCTGGGAGGTTCGTCGAGCATTCCCAGACTTCGCCATCCGAGTCCCACAGGGCAGAGAATCGGTCGTCGGACTCGGCAACTTGCTTCTGGGATTCCTCCAACTCGTTGGCCACGTTGATATGGGCTTCGCGTTCCCTCTCCAGTTCCCGACTAAGCTCCGCCACTCGAGCGCGAAGCTCGTCCTTGCCCGATTCAAGAGTGTTCACACGCTTGACGGCTTCTTGTTTGGCTTCTTCCGCTTGCGAGGCATTCTCGATCGCTCTTGCTTCGCTAGCGTTGGCCTTTGCGAGCAAGAGTTCAAGACGCTGCCTGTCTGAGGTGAGTTGCCGAACTTCGTCGCGAACGCGGGTGAGTTCCGGTTCCACATAACGCAATTTCTCTTGAAGTGTGGAAGACTTAATGTCCAGACGAGTACGTGTCTCTACAAGATCTTGATTCTCCTGGCGAAGTTGGCGATTCTCGCAAGCGAGGTTGCGCTGTACCCACCACCGCCACAAGAGCGGTACAAGGGGAAGAGAGAGGCCCCCGATGACGAAGAAGACGACTTCACGGGAACAGTCGCGCAGGAAACCAGCGACTAGATTGCCAAGTGATTCAAGCCATGGACTCATGGGAGGCCCCGCTTTCAATACGTACCATAGGCCATCCCTGGCAGTAGAATATGTCTGCATTAACCGCTGTGCCAAGGAATCGCAACATCTTCACCAAATTCCAGCGAGCCGGCCGGGCGTCTGTCTTGATAGAATCGCAAGAGAGCGACGAGATCGGGAATTGAGCCTGGCTAACGCCAATGAAGCAAATTCTGCGTGTTTGGGAGCGTGGGAAGTCTGGCGCGAGATTGTCAGTCGTAGGACAGCTGGTGGCACAGTCCACCTAGAGTGTGTGGTCCATGATGATGACAACTGTGCACGAACGCCTCCCATATGCTTGTTCCGGTTCCGTCCCACTTCGCCTCCATCGGGAGCCACTGGCTGCTTGCCAGCCAGTGCCAACAGCCAACCCTTTTGACGCCGCCTTGCCCTGCACTACAATGAGCTGCATTGCCAAACGTGCTGCCACTCTGCCCGCCCGATCGCGTGAGGACCTCTTGCCATGACCGGAAGCATCCGACCTGCCCTCTTCCTTCTTGTCGTCCTGCTGCTCGCATCACGGGCTTCGCTGCGTGCCGTCGAGCCCCCCACGCCTGCCGCCAGGCCGAATATTCTCCTGATCCTGGCCGACGATCTCGGCTATGGCGATGTGCGCTGCTACAACAGCGAGTCGAAAGTGGCCACGGTGAACATCGACCGGCTGGCCCGCGAAGGGATGCGGTTCACCGATGCCCACACGCCGGCCACGGTCTGCACGCCCACGCGATACAGCCTCATGACCGGGCAGATGGCCTTTCGCGTGCCCCGAGGCGGAACCGTGTTCACGGGCGCAGGCGGGCCTTCGCTGATCGCGCCCGGTCGCCTCACGCTTCCGGCGATGCTGAAGAAACAGGGCTACGCCACCGCCGCCGTCGGCAAGTGGCACGTGGGATGGACGTTTCGGGACGAGGCAGGCGAGCCCATTCACAATGGCCGGTTGGAGGCCGCTGGCCGCATCGATTTCTCCCGTCGCGTCGAGGGCGGACCGATCGATCACGGCTTCGATCGCTTCTTCGGCACGGCCTGCTGCCCCACCACCGACTGGCTCTACGCCTTCATCGACGGCGATCGCATTCCCGTGCCGCCCGAGGGCCCGATCGACAAATCGAAACTGCCCGTCCATCCTTACTCGCACGATTGCCGACCGGGCCTCATCGCGCCGGACTTCCCGATGGAGGAGGTGGACATGGTCTTCCTCAGGAAGAGCCGCGAGTTCCTGGAGGAACATGTTCGCAAGACTCCAGACACGCCTTTCTTCCTCTACCACGCCGCCCAGGCCGTACATTTGCCGTCCTTCCCCGGCCGGGATTTTCGAGGGAAGACCCAGGCCGGGCCCCACGGCGATTTCATCTTCGAGCTGGATCAGGTCGTCGGCGAGTTGCTGGCCGAGTTGGAACGGCTCGGCGTGGCCGACAACACGCTCGTCATATTCACGAGCGACAACGGCCCGGAAACCACGAGCGTCGTCCACATGCGAGCCGACTACCAACACGACGGCGCCCGGCCCTGGCGTGGTGTGAAACGCGACGACTGGGAGGGTGGACACCGCGCGCCCTTCATCGTCCGCTGGCCCGGGCGCGTGAAGGCCGGCACGACCAGCGATCAGCTCATCTGCCTGACCGACGTCATGGCCACCGTGGCGGCGATTACCGGCGCAGAGATTCCTCACGACGCCGCGGAGGACAGCTTCGACCTGCTTCCGGCGCTCAACGGCACGGCCACCGCACCGATTCGTCCCTACCTGCTCACGCAAGCCTTCCGGGGTGCGCGTACCTTGTCGATCCGACGGGGTCAATGGAAATACCTGGACCACCAGGGCTCCGGCGGCAACAACTACAACTCGCCTGCCCTGA
Organism: Thermoguttaceae bacterium; assembly: GCA_963674575.2. GTDB lineage: Bacteria > Planctomycetota > Planctomycetia > Pirellulales > Thermoguttaceae > JAAYAY01. The sequence goes on along the minus strand of CAXXQT010000001.1, from coordinate 1,156,050 downwards.
AGCCCTTCGCGCTCCCGGAGACCGCCCCCGAGGCGCCGGGGCAGCTATACGATCTTGCTGAGGATCCCGGCGAGACGACGAATCTCTACTTCCGTCACCCCGAAATCGCGGCCGAATTGAAGGCGTTGCTCGACCAGTCGAAGGCGAGCGGGAGGAGTCGGCCGTAGCGGGTCAGGCATCCAGGGTGGCGCGTGGCGACTGCGCCACCGGCTCTCCGTTATGCAGCGCCGCTCACCGCGGGACAAGCCGCAGGGCTTCGCCGCTCCATTTTTCGTACAAGTCCTCCACGTGCCAGTCGGCACGTGCGTGTAGGGGGATTGCCGGATCCAGGACTTTCACGTGTCCTTCGCCATCGGCGCGTTCCATCAGCACCACGTGCTCATAGCCGCGGCGCTGCCAGATGGTGCGTCTGCAGGAAGACCATTTCATGGGGGGAAGTTGGATTCGGAGCAGAAGGGGCCCTTGGGTCTCAAGCAGCCTTTCGACCGAACAGGTTACCACCTCGACGTCCCAGTTTGTGCCGGCGGTCTTCAGCTTCAATCCGCGATACAGCCCCAATGCGGGACAGCCGCGATAGCTTGTCAGGCAAAGCTGCACCATCTCCTGTTCGGTTGCGTCGATCCCGTGAGCCCGAAGCAGGGACGCGGCGCAGCACGGACCGCACGAACTCGGCAGGGTTTGCTGGTTGCGCCATCGGGCCGGCTTGCCGTCAAAGGCTCGCAGGGGCAGTTGGCCCTGAAAACAGCACGTTAACGAGTAGAACGAGACGAGAAGAATCAGAATCGCCAACCCGGCTCGACGCCATGGCGGAGTGGCTTGCTGGCGAAGCACGGACGCGGCCAGGAACGCCCCGGCCGGCGGGATCCAGTTCGTCAGGATGATGGCTCCCGAAAAGGGAACGAGCCGGGCCATTTGCCACGTGCCGTGGTATCGGAACACGTATAGCAACAGGGCCGCGAGGATCACGGCGTACAGCGACTGCGTCAGAAACCGCCGCAACGAGAAAGACGCACACACGCGTTCGGTGTCCGAGACTTCCCGAGGCGTCGCCTCGGCAGCCAATCGCAGGCCGGCCAGAAACGCAAGGCATGACAGGCCCAGCAACAGGAGGGCCGCCGTTATCAGGTCCCACACGATGACAATCTCCGTTTAACCAGGGAGCACACACTCCATGATTGTGACTCAACGTGAAAACGGATGGCGATGAGGCTGAAGGCTGAAGACCGAAGACTGAAGGATTTCAAAACAGCGACTTTCGGCGCATCCGACTCGGCTCTTCTTGGCAATTGACGTCGCACCAGAGACTCCAGCCTACGGCCTCCGACCTTCAGCCGTCACCGGGCACGAGCCGTCCCACGAGGCCCCGGGATCCTCCTGATAGAGCGGTCGGCCCCACGGGTCGAGCCCCTGATAACATCGGGCATCGCAAGCCAAGGCCCCAATCACCGCCAGGGCAAACGCTGCCAGCAGCACAATCTGCCGCGTAGAGGCGACGCCGGCCTCGGCTCCACGACTCCCGGATTCCGATACCTGCCCCAAACCGCGCAGCAACCACCTCGTACTCATCGCGATACCTCCCGCCTTCGAAGACCTCTCGACGCCCCTCGTTCGCATTCACACCGAGTGCGCGTAAGGAGAGCCGATCGGTGTTCCAGAATTCTCCAGGCCGCTGGTTACCACCACCGCTGCCGGTCTGCTCTTTACGCCTTGCGACTCAATCGGGTTCCCACGTAATGCAGGCAATTCGCGGGCCGTCGCGGGACCAGGCCATGTCCTCATTTTCATGATTCAGTTTCTGCCACGGCAACCAACGATCGCGCATCGATCACGTGACGTTCACAGACTTGGAGGGCCACATCCTGGTCGCCGACGGTGACAGCCAGGCGACCACTTGCTGGATCATTCCGCGTCCCCCCGATCTCGGAGCAATCGTTTGATCTCGTCGAGTTCCTCGCTGGTGACGTTTTTCGAGTTGAGTGCGTGGACCACCATCTTCTGCACGGAACCTTGAAACATGCGATCGATGAAGCCGCTCACGAGCGACCTTTCGATTTCCGCCTCCTTCGGAACCGCGGTGTAGATATGGGAACGCTGGGAATCGTTCCGCTCCAAGAGCCCCTTCTCGGCCATCACCTGCATTTGCTTGAGCGTGGTCGTATAGCGTGTCCTCTCGTCACCTCCGAGCGTCTCATGGACCGCCCGGACCGTGGCAGGACCGCGGCTCCACAACACCCGCAGGATAGCCAATTCCGCTTCCGTAGGCGGCGGAATCTTGGATGAGGACATGGCAGGCTCCGATATCCGAGAGGACCCGTAGTACGACACCGCTCGTACGTTTGCTGATATTATACGATTGCAGTCGTACTTTCAAGCGAAAAAACCGATCCCAGGCTCACAATGCGCGAAATCGGGCCAATTCAACCCGATCGAGTGGGGTCAAGTCGGACGAACCCAAAAAAAGGGGACGCAGCTATTTTCTACTCGTCGGCGTCGAGCACCACCGGCACAGCCATCTGGCGCGCGTCGCGAACGATGTTGACGGTTACCTGATCGCCCGGCTGCCGGCTTTCCACCGCGGCCAGGAGTTGCTCCACGGTCGTCACCGGTTTTCCGTCGATTCCCACAATCAGGTCCGCCGCCGTGCGGTCCACCTCGGTGTATTCGAAAACGATCGCTCCCTGTCGCCGCCGCCGCTTTTCGTACTTTGGTCCCTGCAGCCCGGCCCGCTCGGCGGCGCCGCCCCGTCGAAGCTGCACGATCCGCAGCCCGTTGGGCGCCCTGGACACCACCTCGATGCCGATATCCGCCCGAACCACCCGCCCGTTCTCGATCAACTGGGGCACAATGCGGGCGATCGTGTTGATCGGAATCGCAAAGCCGATCCCGGCGCTTTCCTGGGTCTTGCTGGCGATCGCCTGGTTGATCCCGATTATGCGACCGGACGTATCCAGAAGGGGTCCACCCGAATTGCCCGGGTTGATGTCGGCATCGATCTGGATCATGTGCTCCATGCGGCGATTCCGCATGGGGCTGGGCAACTGGCGATTCAAACTCGCAATGATGCCGGTGCTCAAGGTCCGCTCCAGCCCGAAGGGGTTGCCGATCGCGTACACCCGCTGCCCCACGAGCAGACTCGCCGAATCCCCAAAGACCACCGGAAAGAGGGAATCGGCAGGGGCCGCGATCTGAAGCACGGCCACGTCCGTATTCCGATCGATTCCGAGAACTTCCGCATCGTAAGAATTGCCGTCAAAAAGGGTGACCTGGATCTGCCGGGCATCCTCGATAACGTGATAATTCGTCACAACCCGCCCCTGCTTGTCGATCACGGCGCCGCTGCCCGCCCCCTCGGCGGGAACCTCGAACATGTAGAAGCCGTCCGTGTGAAGACTCTTCGTACTGATATTCACCACGCTTCGGTTGACCGCTTCGTAGACACGAACGTGGACCTTTTCTTCCTCGGTCAGGCCCTGGTAATCGGGCTTCGGGGGCGGTGTGACGGGGACCATCTTGGCCTCGGCCGCCAAAGGACGCCCCGGTTCCTGGGCCACCGCCGTGGGCGCCGCGAGCCAATCCCCGGTCACGAAAAGGGCCGCCAAGGCCCCCACCAAAGCCGAGAGAACACACAGCATCCAGATCTGTCGTTGAGCCACTGGTCTTCCTTCCCTTGTTCGATCCTTGATCATCAAGCTCACCGAAGTACGTTTGTCTCTTGGGGTTGGTTCAATCCGAATTCACGCCCGGCAAGGTTCCGCTCTCAACCGCCAAACGCAATTCTTGCGGGGCGGCCTCCCACGTTTCCTGATACGTCGTTTCCAGGGGAACCGGCACATGATGGCCCGCAACCAGGAAGAGAGGCATCTCGGGAAGCGTCTCGCCGACGGAAACCGGTTCCAGATAGGCTACGAGTTCCTCGGACGATTCATAGGATGCCACGAGCCGGTCTTTTCCTGGCGGAAACACGAACGAGTCGTCGCCGACTTCATCCCAAATCGCTTGGTGAATCCCGTTCGGATCGCGAGGAGTAGGAGGAAAGAGGTCGATTGCCAGAACGTGAACTTCTTCCTGAAGGAATTGGACCGTCGTTTCGACGAAATCGCGCAGCGCAGCCCGACTGTCCTTGTTTCCAGGCGAGAGAATCTCAATCACCGCCACAATTCGCCCGAGATGATGGCGAACCACGATCCGGTTCGCGCGCCCTGCGTAGATCTGCTTGTCGGACCGTCGCACGATTTGCGAGACGGGCGGCTCCATGGTGGCCACGCCGCGGACATCCAGCTCCACTTGAGGCTGGCTTGAACGAGCTTCAATCGCCAGAACGTCTGATTCACGGGGCCCCGACCGCTGCTCGACCAGTGCGGCGATCCCTTGGGGAAGGAGCCCCGCATTCAAGGCGTCGGCAATCCGAATGGACCAGCTCTGGTGAAAATGGTGGAAGAGCCCGGCAGGAACACGGGTCCAGTCGTGAAAGGGCATGACGGTGTCTCCCATTATTCCAGGCAACAGCGACAACAATCTGCCTGTGTCTCTTGCTCGATTCCTATTCTACACCCGCAGAAGAGGGATGCGAAGCATCCGATCGTTTCCCGAACGGTCAGGATCCCAGTTGGAACGGCCAGACGATGGGAATGAGAATCAGGGCCACCACGGCGATCGACAAGGCGAGGGGCCAGCCAACCCGCAGATAGTCCCGAGGCCGGTATCCGCCAGGGCCCATGACCATCAGGTTGGTCTGGTATCCGATGGGCGACAGGAAACTCAGCGAGGCCGCCAGGGCAATGGCCATCACGAAAGGACGGGGGCTGAAGCCGCCCGCCGCGGCCATGGCCACGCCAAAGGGAAACAGCATGATCGCCACCGCCGCGTTGCTCAATGTTTCCGTGAACACGACCGTTAGTATGTAGAGCAACACCAGCAGCACGTAGGGATTCTGAGAACCGAAAATGCCGACGAACCCATGAGCAAGCCATTCGGCGGCGCCGCTTTCCGTCAAGGCCTTCCCCAACCCCAACGCCGCGGCAATCGTCACCAGGACGTGCATGTCCACGCTGGCCCGAGCTTCGGAAAGAGGCAGGCAGCGTCCCACGACCATCAGCCCTGCGATCGCGATCCCGGCAATGGCGGGCGAACCGAGTCCCGACAAGGGTCCCGCCGAATCGAACCAACTGGTGACCATCAGCCAGACCACGAGCACGAAAAGCAGCAGAATCGCCAACCAGGCTCGGCTCGTCTGCCTGGCCTCGGACCCCGCCACGTCGGCGACCAGATAGAAGTCCCGGCTGTGACGATAGCGGTCTGTGAACCCGGACCGGGTTTGCAGCAGCAACGTATCGCCCGCCTCCAGCAAGATGTCGCCGATCTTCGTTTTCAGCCGCTTTCCGTTGCGGTGCACGGCCACGACGCCCGCATTGTAGAGGCGGCGGAAGTTCGCTCGCCGCACCGTCGTCCCGATGAGCGGCGAAGACGGTGAAAGCACCGCCTCGCTCAGTTGCCTCGTTCGCTCACCCTCGGGCGAGAAATCGTAGGTCGGCTCGCCGGCGGGAACCAATCCCGGGATCTTCTCCAGGTCGACGATCGTCGTCACGACTCCCGTGAAGATCAAGCGGTCGCCCGCTCGAACCGTGTCATTCGGCGTAACCGGCGTGAGAACGTCGCCCTCCCGGTTGATTTCCAGCAGGAACAGGCCCCGCAAGTGGCGCAAGCCGGCCTCTTCCACCGTCTTGTTGACCAGGTGGCATTCCGGCTGAACCAGCATCTCCACAAGGTATTCGCGACGTTGTTCGTCCAGTTGTTCGATCATGTCGGTCCGGTCCGGGAGCAGACGGCGACCGAAAAACCAAAGATACAGGCTGCCCACCAGGGCGCATGGCAAGCCGACGGCGCCGATCTCAAACAACCACATGGGCCGGAGTTCGGTCCGGAACCCTTCCAGGTGCCCGTAAGCGGCAGTTCCCTGTTCGATCCGTTGTTCCTCGGCTCGATATTCCTCCTTCAGCAACCCGTTCACAATGATATTTGTGCTCGTCCCGATCAACGTGCAGGTACTTCCCATGATCGCGAAGTAACTGACGGGGATCAGAAGCCGTGACGGTGAAATCCCCCTTCGGCGACACCAATCCAGCACGATCGGCACGAACATGGCCACCAACGCCGTGTTCATGATGAACGCGGAAATTGCCAGAACGGAGACCATGAGACGGCGAAACGCCTGGTTCACCGTCTTCGCCGTTCCAAGCAGTTGATTGCCCACGCGGTCGAGAACTCCGGTTACGCGCAGCGCTGCCGAGACAACGAACAAGGCCCCAATCGTCAGCACCCCGGGATTGGCAAAACCTCCCAACGCCGCTCGCGGCGACAAGACTCCCAGCATGGCCAGGCCCACCACGGCGCCCAGGAAGAGCAGATCAGTGGGCACGCCACGATAGAGCAACATCACCAGAAACACCGCAATCGTTACGGCAATGGCAATCCAGCCGGAGAAACTCAGCGTCGTAGCAAAGGCGAGAACTGGCATCGAGCAATCGGTCGGAGACGCGGGCACTTGAGGATGTTTTCTGGCGAATGAAACAGCAGCAGCCTACCTCACCCTCCGACAGCCAGGAATGGGAATTCCTGGAAATCGGCACGGACAGCGTAGCGTCCCGAAATCCCGCAATCCCTTTTCCCTCACGGCAACAGTTTGGCGTGACAGGCAAAAAGATGTTGGAGTTTGCGGGCAAGGGCCGAGAAACCGTTATTGTTTCTCTAGTATACCTGCCTTGGCTATTTTCGGCCTTACGACCGCCAAACTTTGCCTGAGCCAAGACAGAACCGTAACAATCTCGCCGCAAAACCGGACAGACCGGATTATGCGTCTCTTTTTTCCAGGGAACGTGGATACCCGCAGCTTTCCAGAAGGCCTCATTTCGCTAATGCCCCCAGTTTTTCCGCTCCGATACGACTGACGAAACTTGTCGCGAACGCGAAGTCAATTCGCCAGACACATACGTCCCGTTAACGCGGTTAAACAAGATCCTGGGAGGATGTTGATAATGAGTCATTATTCCACACGAAAGCGTCTTGTGCATATTCTGTTTGGTGGGTCGGCCATCTGGCTCGGAACCACCTTCTGTAGTCCTTTGGGAGCCACCGAACTCGAGTTGCCGCCTACCCCGACCAGTGCGCCCGACGCCCTGGCCTCCCCCGAATCGCCCCTTGTGTCGTCCGCTGTCCCCGCCGCACCTGTTGAAGCCGACACACCCACCCATTGGGACACGGGTCCAACCCCGGACGACTCCGTCTGCGAGAACGAATACGTTTGGGAAGACGAGTACAGCGACGAATTCTACAGCAAGTACGACTACGCCTCCTCGGAGGAAACCTACGCCTCCGAGGCTTCCGAAGAAGAAACGTGCTCCGAATCGGAGCAGGCTTCGTGTCCCGATCCCGCCTTCCAAGATTACGACGAAGCGTGCTGCGACGAAGACGCGTACGAGAGTTACGACGAATACGCCTACGAGACCGAAACGGACGCCACGGAAGAGACGGCAGGCGCGGAAGAGGAAGCCAGCGACGACTTCTGGTACGACGATGAAGAGTACTGCTACGAAGATGAGTATGACTATGGTGATGAAGCCGAACTGAGCGCCTCCGAAATCAGCCAACCGGAAGAGCCGGCCGAATCCATCGAAGAACCGGCAGTTGCCGCGGATCTCAATTCCGACGCCGAAGACGAGTTCGCCTACGAATTCGACGACTACGAGATGTACTACAGCTACGAGGGATACGCAGCCGAGGCCGACGAAGAATCGGAAGACGTCCAGGAGGTTGCCGAGGAGGCCGCCGAACCGAGCAAATCGGAATGGGAAGACTACTACTACGAAGACGAGTACCAGTACTACCACGCCGAGTACGAGGGCGACAGCGAGCCCATCGCTGAGGACCAGGTCGCTGAGGACCAGGTCGCTGAAGAGATGTCCGCCGAGGAGGCGATGATGCAGGAGGCCCAATCGGAAGAGATGTGGGCCGACGAGTACGAGTACGATGGATACGAGTACCAGGCGGACCGTGAGGACTACGAATACGACAGCTATGAAGACGACTACGACAGCGATTTAGGCATGGAAGACAATTCCGACATGGAAGCCGCCAGCGAAGAATCGGCCGAGGTGACGGAACAGGCCTTCGAGCAGGCCGACACGACTGAGCAGTATGGAAACGAGTACGACATCCCGAGCGAGTGGATAGAGACAGAACCGGAACTCGATCAGGATCTCCTTCAGCAACAGCCTTCGGATCTCCTCCGAGAATCCGACATCGAGTTGATCCGCTCCCTCCGCCAGGTGTCTGGAGAACCGGCTGCGATCAGGCGAGCTCGCCTGAACAATCACATCGAAGCCCTCGGCTTCGAGGCGATCGACTTCGCCTATCGCTACGAAGATTCGGCCGATGCGGACGTCCTCACCCTGGCGGACGACCTGCCCGGTCTGGCCGCATTTCTCGCCAGCTTCCGCCTGGTCGAGAAGGGCGAGATGAGCATGGATGACGGCGTTGTCGCCCTTGAGAGCGCCCTCTCCGAGCTGAGCCTCGACTGGATCGAAAGCGTCAGCCGGATGGCCATGCCCTCCGACGAGGTTGTTTCCGCGTCGCATCCGGTGGTCCGCGCGATGGCAAATGTCGCAAACCGCTCTATCGAGGGGTTCGGCGGATTTGCCGCGAGACTTTCCCAGCAATTCGCCGATCTGCCATGGGCAGAGCTTTCCAATCGCCTGGGCGAGATTCGCTCGGCCTTCCGACCGCTGGACGGTGATGACAACCTGACTCTCTGATGGGTCAGGTCTGAATAATCGTTAATTGGCTCAGCACCGCCATTTAGGGCCTGCCGGCTCCCGTCCGGCAGGCCTTCTTTTGTTGGCGATCCTTGTACTGTCTCCTCCCTCTCCACGCGGCCCCCCTATCTGGTTCGAAGAGGTCAACAGGCCCCGGCCCATCTGAGGGGAATGTCGTCACGACCCGTCATCCCCAAGTCGCACAGTCGACCAATTTTGCGCAGTCACGAGATTTTCCTTGGCATCCCTTGCAAAGCTTAAGTAGAATGAACCCGTAGTATCAGCAGGCATTCTTCTCGTGCGCTGCCAGACGAAAAGCGTCTTATCCCCAGGGAAGACGAATTCGCCGGCCACGCGAGATGCTCCAATCATGGGCAATCGTATGTCCGTTGGTCTAAACAGGTTGTTTTCTGCGATCAGTCTTTAAGGACGGGCTGTCGCTGCGGAACACGACGGTCCTATCGCTTTTCTGCGCCGGAGTTCCCAAAGATGTTGAAACACTGCGGTTTCCGATTGGCTCTCGTGCCGATGGTTGCGGTTGTGATGGCCGCAATCGCCTTCCCAGCCATGGGCGCCGACCCGAGCAGCGAGGCGGCTCGGCTCGACACGTATGCCCACGCGGACGGGGCAACGAACTACTTCGCCCTCGGCCTCCAAGCCGATTTGGCCAAACCTGCCGAAGCCCACGACGTGGTCGTTCTGTTCGACACGTCGGCCAGTCAGGCCGGCCAAATCCGCGCCGATGCGTTGGCCGCTCTTGACGCTTTGCTGGCCAACCTCGGAGAGGGAACGCGAGTGAAGCTCACGGCCGTGGACGTGAACGCCGTGCCGATGAGCGACGGCTTCGTGGCCCCCGGAAGTGAGGCCATGACCAAGGCCCTGGCCAAGCTCGACAAGCGAGTTCCGCTTGGAGCCACCGACATGAAGAAGGCCCTGGAATCGGCCGCCGACGAGTTCGACGAAGCTTCCACTCGCCCGAAGTCCGTCATCTATATTGGGGACGGAATCAGTGCGGCCAACTTCCTGGGGACGTCCACCTTCGATGCCGTGGTTTCGGACCTGGTGGATCAGCAGATTCCCGTGTCGGTCCATGCCATCGGCCCGAAGGTCGATCAGCCCATGCTCACCGCTTTGGCTGGCCAGACCGGAGGCTGCATCGTTGCCGACTGGGAAAAGGCGCTCCCCGAGCAGGTTGGCGCCGAACTCGCCGCAGTTGCTCAGGCGACGGTCGTGTGGCCCCAGCAGGACCAGGTGGCCTTCCCCGGCGGTTTTGAAGTCTACCCCATGCGGATGCCGCCCTTGCGAAGCGACCGCGACACCGTCCTGATCGGCAAATACGAAGCCTCTCAAAAGGGTCCCTTCGAGATCTCGGCCACCGTGAACACGGCCGACGGCCCGAAGACCCTTCAGTGGTCGGCCGCCCCCCAGGACTCGAACAATGACAACAGCTACCTCGACCCGCTGGTCCTGATGGCCCAGGTCGATGGCGGCGCCATCCTGCCGATCGCCGGATCGAAGACCCTGGATGCCGTCCGCAAGAGCATCAATGCGGGCGGAGATACCATGGCCAAGCTGGCCGCTGAAAAACTCAGTGCCGGAGATTTGGACGGCGCCGAGTCGTTTGCCCAAAAAGCCCTGTCCCAGGACGCCGGCAATCCGGAAGCCCAGGCCATCCTTCGCGCCGTTGCCAAGAAACGCGGCGAGCCGGAGGGCCTCAATCTGGTCGCCGACGCCGCCCCGGCTCCCGCCGATGTGGCGCCCCTGGATGCCGCCGGCGCCTTCGCCTACGAAGTCGAGGCCATGAACAAGGCCTTCCAGCAGAAGATCGAATCCGAAACCCGCAACGTCATCGATCAGGCACGCCGAAACCTGGAGTCGGCTCCCGACACCTCGATCTACAACCTCAAACAACAGATCGAAACCATTCGATCCCTCACGGAACTCGACCCCGATCGTGCCGATCAAATGCTCGATGCACTCCAGGCGGCCGTTCGCCAGTCGCAACAGCGCAAGGAAATCCTCGAGCGTCGAAACCAGGAGCAACAGGAGCGAATCGCCGTTGCCCGCGAGAAGGACCAGATCCTCCTTGCCATGGAGCAGAAGGAAAACAAGCTCAAACAGCTCATGCGGCGTTTCAACTCGCTCATGGAGGAAGGCAAGTACCGCTACGCGGAAGAGGCTGCCGCGAACGAGGTTCAGGCCATCGATCCGGACAACATTGCCGGAATCGCCGGAACAATGAACGCCCGCTCGATTGGTTACCTGACCGACGCGCTGGTGTTGCGAGTGAAACGACAGAAGGGCGTGGTCGACGCGCTCTACCAGACCGAACTCGCCCACATCCCCTTCCCCGACGAACCGCCCATCATCTATCCCCCCGCGGAAGTCTGGGCTGACCTCACGGAACGCCGCAAAGAACGCTATCGCTCCATGGATCTGGCTCGACCGGGATCGGCCGAGACGCGAATCCGTGCAGCCTTGGACGAGAAGACCATGGTGGACTTCCCGGACGAACCGCTCAGCGGCGTCGTACGGTTCTGGGCGGACTACCATGACATTCCGATCACCATCGATGTCAAAGCCCTTGAAGACGTCAGCATGGGAACCGACACCCCGGTGAACAAGCAACTCGAGGGGATTTCCCTTCGCTCCGCCCTGCGACTTGTGTTGGGCGATCTCGACCTGACCTACGTGATCCGTGACGAAGTGCTCATGATCACCACCCCCGAAGAAGCCGAACTGCAATTGACCACCAAGGTTTATCCCGTGGCCGATCTCGTGATCCCTGTTCAGTCGGCGAGCATGGGCGGCATGGGAGGCATGGGAATGATGGGCGGCATGGGAGGCATGGGCGGCATGGGCGGCATGGGCATGGGTGGCATGGGTGGCATGGGTGGCATGGGCGGCATGGGCGGCGGCATGGGCGGCGGCTTCATGAACGTGCCCGGCGATGTCCGCAACCAGATCCGCAATCAGATTCTGGAGAATGCCAACCAGTTCCAGGCCTTTGCCGTGAAGGACGACCTGAACCTGACCCCGGAAACCGTCTCGCCCGTGAAGACGCAGACCTCTGCCAAGGAGGAATTCCAGCCGATCGACCTCCAGTTACCCGAAGGTACGAGCGCTGCCGATCACTGGAATGCGTACTTTGAGAAGAATCAGCCTGAGCATAAAGCAGTCAAGCAGGCAGTGCGTGAGCTGGTGAAGTCGCAGCAGTATGACTCGGCGGTGGCCTTCATTCAGGCGGCCCTCCGCAAAAGCACGCCGCAGCCGTGGATGTACGAAGCGATGGCCATCGCCATGCAGGCCGCCGGCCATCCGAAGGAAGACATCGAGCGGGTCGTCCTTTCGGCCGCCGATTTCTGCGAAACCCCGGCGGAATTACTGTTCCTCGGCGTCTACATGGATCGCCTCGGACTGGAACAGCGGGCCCTGCAGATCTATCGCCAGGTGTCAAAGCTTCTGCCCACCAGCCCCGAACCGTATGTGCACGGGCTCCGTCTTGCCCAGCGGATCAACGATGACGAGGGGATCCGATGGGCCACCCTCGGAATTCTGAGCCAGGCATGGCAGACGAACCGACAAGACGTGTGGATGTCTGGAATCCGGGCAGCCGAGGCGTTGCGCAAGAAGCTTCACGAAGAGAACCGCCTTGAGGAAGCCAAAGCCTACGAGGCGGAACTGGCCGAGGCTCTGGTTCGCGACTGCGTGGTCACGGTGAGTTGGACCGGCAACGCAGACGTGGACATGTTGATGGAAGAGCCGGCCGGCACGATCTGCTCGCACCGTTCGCCGCGCACCACCAGCGGTGGCGTGATGGGAAGCGACACATCCACCGCCGGACTGTCCAGCGTTGGCAAGTGTTCCGAGGTCTACTCCTGCCCCAAGGCCTATTCGGGCAACTACCGCATGTTGCTCCGCCGCGTTTGGGGCGACTTGACCGCGGGCCGCGTCACCGTTCAGATCCACACCAACTACGGAACGAAGAACCAGAAGACCCTGGAAAAGACCGTCGAGTTGGGCGACAAGGAAGCCATGGTCGTCTTCGACCTGGATTCCGGGCGACGCCAGGAACCGCTCAAGGAGCAGCAGGTCGCCAACGCCGTGGCAGACCAGTTGGCGTTGAACGCGAAGATCGTCACCCAGCGTCACGACATCCTTGCCCAGCAGATCGCCGGCCAGGCGGACATGAGTTCCCTTTCCGATTTCTATCAGTCGGGAGGAGGCGGCGGCGGGAACAACAGCGTGTCCCCCTTCCTGGTTCGTAGTGGGGCCGTCGGCTATCAACCGGTAATCCAGACCCTCAGCGAGGGGGCCAGCTTCTCCGTGACGGCAGTCATCTCCGCCGATCGACGCTATGTGCGGATCACGCCCTACCCCATGTTCTCGGGTATCGCCGAAGTCAACGTGTTCAACATGGCGACTGGTGCCAATACAACGGGACAAGGCGGAACGGGCGGACAGGGCTTCTCCGGCATCTCGGGTGGCGGCGGATTCGGCGGCGGTAGCGGCATGAGCGGCGGCATGAGCGGCGGCTACGGCGGCGGCATGAGCGGCGGTATGAGCGGCGGCATGGGCGGCGGCTTCATGTAGGCCTTTCGGCTAAACCCGCCTGCTCGTTTCCAACGAGTTCACTTCAGGGCTGGTCCGGCTTGATCCGGATCAGCCCTTTTTTCGTAGCAGTCCGGGCACGACGTCCAGATCGAGAGGTTCGAACCGTCCGTCCCGGAACCGTTCCACCGCAATCGCCCCCATCACGGCGTTGTCCGTACACAGACGGAGCGGGGCGATGTGAAGTTGGACGCCACGTCGCTCGCTCTCCTCTTCAAGGCGGGTCCGGAAACGGCAGTTCGCGGCCACTCCGCCCCCAACGCAGAGCGTATCCATTCCCGTTTTCTCCAGGGCGAGCATCGCCTTGCCGACAAGGCAATCGACGGCGGCCTCCTGGAACGAGGCCGCCAGATCGGCAACCTCCTGCTCGCTCAGACAGACCTTGTCGAAATCGGGTTTCCCCGGCCCCGCAATCGTGTAGCGAACGGCCGTTTTCAAGCCGCTGAAGCTGAAATCGAGCACCTGCGGATTATTCAGAAGCGCGCGGGGGAAGCGATACGCCTTCGGACTGCCGCCCTCGGCCGCCTTCTGGATCGCCGGCCCGCCCGGATAGGGCAGGCCCAACATGCTGGCCACCTTGTCGAAGGCTTCCCCCGCGGCATCGTCGATCGTGGCCCCGAGGAGCTCGAAGTCAAGCGCGTCTCGGCAGCGATACAGGCTGGAATGGCCGCCGCTGACAATCATCCCGATGCAGGGAAACACATTCTGTCCCGCCGCCATCCGGCAAGCGTAGATGTGGGCCTGAAGATGGTTCACCGCGATCAAAGGCAAACCGGTTGCTGCGCAGAGCGCTTTGGCGGCCACCAGGCCCACCAGGAGCGAACCGGCCAGCCCGGGCGTGTTGGCCACGGCCACCGCGTCCAGATCGTCCAGGCCAATCCCGCTTCGCCGCAGGGTCTCGTCGATCACCGGCAGGATGCGTTCCAGATGGGCTCGCGATGCGATCTCCGGCACAACGCCGCCATAGGCCTTGTGCAGTTCGTCCTGGGAGGCAACCACGGCTCCCAGAACCTCCAGATCGTCACCGATGACGGCGGCCGCCGTCTCGTCACAAGTCGTTTCAATCGTGAGAATTCGCATGCGTCAAGCTCAATCGGCCTTGGGCGCCGCCTCGGCCTCCGGCTTCACTTCAACCGGTTCTGCGGCGGTTTCAACCGCTTCGGAAGCCGCCTTGGCCAGCTCGCGGGCATCTTCCGACTTGGTCTTCGAATCATCCACGACCGGTTTTGCTAACTTCCCACGAAGGTATTCCAAGGCCATTTCCAGTTGGCGATCCACGAACTTCGTTTCTTCGGCGTCCCCTTCAGAATCGGGCTCGGAATCCGCATCCCCCGACTCGGATTCAGCTTTGGGCGTCTCCCTCTGGTTGTCCCGTTCGCGACGGTACGTGTCCAGGGCGTACGTTTCCCGAGGGCTGAGTTTCAACTCGTATCCCTCGTTCGGTTTGACTCCCCATTCGTCCTCATCCTTGTCGCCCGGGTGGCGGTCGATGTTCTTCCCGTTCGGGCGGAGATAGCCCGCCGTTGTCAGCTTCAGGGCGCTGTGGCCGCCTTCCATCTCGATCACCCGTTGAACGGAGCCCTTCCCGTAGCTGCGTTGGCCCACAATGACGGCCCGATCGTGATCTTGGAGGCACGCGGCCACGATCTCGCTGGCGCTGGCACTATGACCGTTGATGAGAACCACCATGGGAACACCGCCAAAGGTTCCTCGTTTGCTGGCTTCCCAGACCTTCTCTTTCACATTTCGCCCCGCGGTGCTCACAATCTTGCCCTCGGAGACGAAAAGATCGGCAACTTGAATGGCACAACTGAGCAACCCCCCCGGGTTGAAGCGGAGATCCAGAATCAGACCAGCCACCTTCGCCTTTTCGAGGTCTCGGACCACCTTGCGGAGATCCCTGGCCGTATGGGTACCGAATCCGGTCAGCCGGACATATCCGATTCGCAAATTGTGGTCGAGAAGGTAGTCCCACTGGTCATTCTCGCCGCGGAGGTCCCCGAGAACCGTTTCCAGGTAAACCACGGCACGGGTCACCGAGATTTCCTCCGTGTCGGAACGTCCGGGATGGCTGACCTTCAGAGACACGGAGGTCCCGATTTCCCCCTTCAGGAGGCTGACCGCATCGTCCAGCCCGAGCCCCTCGGTCGACTTCCCGTCGATTTCGAGGATTTGATCCCCAGCCGTAAGACCGGCCCGATAGGCCGGGGACCCCACATAGGGGCTAATCACGGTGAGCCGTCCGCGGTCCAGGCTCACATTCACCCCAATGCCGTCAAATTGATGAGAGACGGCCGTTTGGAAGCGGGTCATCCGGTCCGGGCCGACGTATCCGGAATAATCGTCCAGTTCACTGAGGACACCCCGGATCGCGGCTTCGACCAACTTGCGGCGCTCGACCGGTTTGACATAGTTCTGCTCCACCTGGTTGATCGTATCGATCAACAGTTTGTGAAGTTCGTAGTCATCCGGCGTCTTGGGCTGCAGGGGGTCGTCCGCCCCGAAGCCAAGGTTTGGAACAAGAAGGAGGGCACACGTTACCACGCAGAGAAGGAGCCGTCGGGCCATACCAGAATCTCCAGAAAGGAGCGTTCCGCAACAGGGAAGGCGATGTTCGTTCCGAGCGAGTCCTAATTGAACTCCCACCTTGGAGGCAATGTCGGGGATGCGCAGCCCCTTGCCCGCTCAAGATCCACTCGGTTCGTTCGAGCCTCTTACAACCGCACCTTCAGTATAGCTCCCCCCCAAGCCCGAACAAGGCGACGGCCGTGACACCACCCACAAGAGGCAGACAAATCTTCCCTTGAGGATCTCAGAAGTCGTACCAGAGCCCGACCCCGAAATGCTCTTCGTGCTCGGTGAAAAACTGGTAGCAATCGGACTTGCCGTTGAAGTACTGGAAGCCGAACCGAAGGAGATTGCCGTGATCGCCTCGCCATTGCCAACCGGTTTGGGCCGTCAGATTGCCGCCGTAGTCCACTTCCTCGCGAATTCGACCGTTGATGGCGAAAAAGGGAGACCCGAAGAACGAGTCCTGCCGGGCGTGGCTCCAATCGATGCCGAACTGAAACTCCCAAGGCTTGCTGCCGCCGTTGCGGTGGAAAGCATAACCCGCCTCGGCGTACATGCGGAAATTTTCCACCACCCGCACCCCCACGGCCCAAACAATCGTGTCGCGAGAATAGTTGACCGGCGGATAGCCTGGTTTGGCGAGAATGTAGTCGTCACCCAAGTGGGAACTCAGATGGTAGTATGCCAGCTTCGTCTCGAAGGGACCTTGCCGTACGGAAAGGGGCACGCCGAACCGAAAATCCGTCGCGATCATTTCCCGAGTCGCCTCCAGGTCCAGCCGTGGAAACGCGGCACCCTCAATGTCGAGTTGCCAACCGTGAGGAAGCTCGGGATCATCGTCGCCGTACCGGAGAATTCCCACGTGGCCCCCAAGGGCGATATCCCACAACCAGCCATGATCCTTCTCATACGACCAGACACCTCCCATCCGGGATTCTCTTCCCGAAGCCAAATAGGCTGGGTAAGTAAGCCCGTCTGGCAGGAACTGCCAATGCCAGGGGCCGCGCGGAACACCAGATCCCCAAGCCGTTTGGGCCTCGGGAGAAGCCTGGGGCACCACCGTGCAATCCGGAACGCATGAGTCCGTCATTTGGCCCGGCTGAATGAGCACGGGCGGCTGCTCATCGCCAAACGACAGCATCATCCCTTGCCCCGTCGATTCCAGGCCCTGTCCGGAGCCGGGGACCGGCATCACAGCGGCTAGTAAAGCGAACCAAATCAGTGATTGGAGAGGGTAGGCGGCGTGTTTCATGAGATTCCCCATGGGCTCAAACCGAGACGGGCGGACGACCTCGCGCCACGGTCAACGGGTCGATTTCGCAGTATCGGGTTGCGAAGTGTAGCGATTTCTCGCTCCCAGGGGCAGAGCGGATTCTTTAGTCTATTCTTGATTTTTGCCCCATTTTTTGGTTCATCCGATTCAAGAATGCGCTCGCCCGACCAGCGCCGAATCGAGCCGAGGCTGATCAGAGAAGAGGCACCGGTACTCTGCCGCGGAGTACCGGTGCCTCTTCTCTGGCTCCCCTTGTTCCCGCAAAGTCTGCGTCGAAACCTGTTTCGATGCAACAGCTTGCACCTGCGCACGTTTCGGTCGGATGAACCCATTTCCAAGAGACTTAGAGGCGTCCCTGGAGACGGCGAAGGAAGGGGACAGGTCCATGTTTTCGGGCAGCGCACGTTCGCCAAAGTGCCTCGCTGCCCGAAAAATGGACCAGTCCCCAGTATCCGCCAAGTGCCTACAATAACTCCGGTGGCACGCTCAGAACGTGCCACCCATGAATAATCCGGGCTAGTGCAGCGGGCCACGGATCTCGAAAACTCCAGGAAACGACGGAGAACGACGCAAAATGGTCCTTCTTGAATTCAGCATGTACCCCCTCGACAAGGGTGCGAGCCTCAGCCCCTATGTGGCACGGAGTCTCGACATCGTGGACAGCAGCGGCCTCGATTACCAATGCCACGCCATGGGGACCGTGATCGAGGGCGAATACGACGAAGTCATGGACGTTGTGCGAAAGTGCTATCAGCGGATGACAGAGGACTGCGATCGCGTGGAATGTGTGATCAAATTCGACTTCCGGCGGGGTCGATCGGGAGCGATGCAGCAGAAAGTCGCCAGCGTGGAGGAGAAGTTGGGGCGGACGATCCGGAAATAGCACGGCGACTCTCGGATTTGCCGAGTTGGCGACCGTGCGACTATAATCGGGCTTCCTGGCCTCTTTCTTCCACCGGCCACCGCCCTATCGATCCGCCCCATCCTCCATGACCACATCACGCACGTTAAGAAAGCCGCTCATTCGCGACTTGCGCCGTTGCCTTGGCGCCGCGGGAGTCCTCTCCGACCCCGCAGATCTGCAGGTCTACGATTGCGACGGCTTGACCATCGAAAAACGTTTGCCCGAAGCGGTTGTTTTCCCCACAACCACCCAAGAAACAGCCGAAGTCGTGCGGATCTGCAATCGCCACGACGTTCCCATCGTCGCCCGCGGGGCGGGAACGAGCCTCGCCGGCGGGTGCCTGCCGATTGGCGGCGGCGTGGTGATCATGCTGACGCGGATGAAGCGGATCGTCGAGATCAACGTTCGCGATCGAATGGCCCTCGTCGAGGCAGGGGTCCTCAATCTTCAGCTTGCCCGAGCCCTTGCAGGGACAGGTCTCCACTTTGCCCCCGATCCCTCCAGCCAGGTCTCATGCACGATCGGCGGCAACGTGGCCACAAACGCCGGCGGTCCCCACACGCTCAAGTACGGAGTCACTTTGAACCACGTGCTCGGCCTTGAAGCCGTGCTCGGCGACGGCTCCACCCTCCAGCTTGGTCCCCTGGAGAATCGGGCCGGTCTCGACCTCACAGGGGTGCTCGTGGGCAGCGAAGGCACACTGGCGATCGTCACCAAGGTGTGGGTCAAGTTGACGCCCGACCCCCAGGACTACCGGACCCTGCGAGTCACCTTCGACTCGGTCGACGACGCCTCCAATGCCATCAGCGACGTGATCGCGGCCGGAATCGTCCCCGCCGCCATGGAATTGATGGACCAGGGAATTCTTGCCGCCGTCGATGAGGCCTTCCAGTTCGGATTTCCCAAGGACGCCGAGGCCCTGGTCGTCATTGAACTGGATGGGCCGAGCGTCGGCCTGGATATGCAACGAGACCAGGTTGCCGAAATCTGCAACCGCCACAAGGCTCGCGAGGTCCTGCAGGCGACCGATGCCGAGCAGCGAGCCCTCCTTTGGAAATGCCGCAAAATGGCGGTTGGGGCCGTCGGCAGGCTCAGCCCCAGCTACTGCATCCAGGACGGCGTCGTTCCCCGAACAAAGCTTCCCAACATCATTCGCCGGATCGTTGAGATCAGCGCGAAGTACTCGATTCGCATCGTCAACGTGGCCCATGCCGGGGACGGCAACATCCATCCGATCCTGCTCTTCGACGAGCGCGACCCGGACCAGGTTCAGAGAGCGCTCACGGCAGGGCAGGAACTGCTCGAAGACTGCATCGCCTGCGGCGGAAGCGTGACCGCGGAACACGGGATCGGCATCGAGAAAATCAGCCTGATGGAAAGACTGTTTGCTCCAGGCGATCTGCAGCGAATGGAGCGAGTACGCGACGCATTCAATCCCGGCGGGAAACTCGGGCTCGGGAAGGTCCTTCCTTCGCCCCACGCTCCGGTTCTACTTCATTCGGTCAAGGCAGGCAGCGATGTTTGAGCGGTATCTTCCCGCAAGTGAGATCCTTCATGCTGACGGCGCCGCGGACGTGTCCGCCATGGTTGCGGCGAATGCAGCCGAGCGGCGTCCCGTTTACACGGTTGGAGGCGGCACGACTCTCGGCCTCGGAGCCGCGGTGAACGAGCCGGGAATCGTTCTCTCGTTGGCGAAGCTGGACAGATTGGTCGACTATCCCTCGCGCGACCTGACGATCACGGTCGAAGCCGGCATGTCGATCGCGAAACTGGCACAACACCTGGCCGCGGAAAACCAGCGTCTTCCCCTCGATATTCCCCGAAGCGACACGGCAACCGTGGGAGGCGTGGTGGCGGCCAACTTGAGCGGCCCTCGGCGCTATCGCTACGGCACCGTTCGCGACTACCTGCTCGGTTTCACCGCCGTCGACGGGACCGGCGAAGCCTTCTCGGGCGGCGGCCGCGTCGTCAAGAACGCCGCCGGCTACGACCTGACTCGCCTCATGATCGGTTCGCAGGGGACCCTTGGCGTGCTCACTCAAGTCACGCTCATGGTCCGTCCGCGCCCGGAAACGTCGGCGCTGTATGCGATTCCGCTGCCGGCGTTGAAGAAGGCCGATGCGCTCCTCGAAGCCTTGGCAACGAGCGGCGTGGAGCCTGCCGCCCTCGAATTGCTGGCCGGGGAGGGCTGTCCGGAATCCCTCAAGCGCGATACTCCGGCAAGCCTCTGGATCGGTTTCGAGGGAGGCGACCCGGAGGTGCGTTGGATGCTCGATAAGGTTGCGGAACTCTGCCGCGATCTCGGCCTCAAGGGCGAGCCCCATGTCGAGCCGGACAAGGTCGAAACCACCTGGGACGAGCTCACGCAACACGGCAGCCTCGTGCCGCCGGACGCGTCTTCCGAAATCCTGGCCGTGGAAGCCACGGTCCTGCCCGGCAAGATCACCGAACTGGCCACGCAGCTTGGTGAACAGACTCCCGACGCTTCCCTTCACGCGCACGCCGGAAACGGCGTCCTCTCCATCCGGATGCCTTGCCCCGCGGATCACGCCGCCCAACGAGTTTGCCAGGTCCGCGAAACCGCGGTCGCTTTGGGCGGACGAGCGGTCGTGACCTCGTGGCCAGCCAAAAGCCGGCTGGATCAGCAAACCGTTTGGGGCCACCGGGGAAGCGAGTTGACCGTCATGGAACGGATCAAGCAGCAATTCGATCCGCCGGGAATCCTCAATCCGGGACGATTCATCTTCGACTCAATCCTGGCCAACACTCCAACCTGACCACTTTGCCGTTTTTTCGACGCCATGAATCCCCATTCTCCGATCACCTCCCAACACGGCAACGGCGATCCCCTTCAGGCCGCGGTTCGTCCCGAGTTGTTTCTCGAGTGCGTTCACTGCGGGCTGTGTACCTCGTCTTGCCCCACGTACACGGAACTTGGTGACGAGAATGTGGGTCCCCGAGGCCGGATCTACCTGATGCGAATGGTCACCGAGGGGACCATGGAGGCCCTACCCGGCGTTCGACGCCACCTGGACCTGTGCCTCGACTGCCGGGCCTGCGAATCGGCCTGCCCCTCGGGGGTCCACTACGGACGAATTATCGAACCGTTCCGGCTGGCCATGGAAGAGGAGAAACACCGCGGAATCACCGGTTGGGACTGGTTTCGCACGTTCGTCCTCTTCGGCCTGTTTCCCTATGCCGGCCGGATCCGGCTGGCCATGACACCGGTTCGAATCATGCAGAAGCTGGGCCTCTACGACTGGCTGGAGCGGCTCGGCCTGTTCAAACTTATCCCTGGTCGGCTGGGGCAGATGGCGACCCTCGTCAATCCGCCCGTCGATCCGGGGCCCAAGCTGCCGTCCTTCCTGCCGGCAATCGGCAGGAGGCGGGCACGGGTGGCCTTCTTCGTGGGCTGCGTGGCCGACGCCATGTTTCGCCACACCCACTGGGCCACACTCCGAGTGCTGCAGCAGAACGGTTGCGATATCCTGCTTCCTGAAGGCCAGGGGTGCTGCGGCGCGATTCACTTCCATGCCGGCAGCAACGACGGCGCCCGCCGCCTGGCCGACACCAACGTGGCATCTTTCTGTCTCGATGAAATTGACGCAATCGTCGTCAATCACGCCGGTTGCGGCGCCATGCTCAAGGAGTATGGCCTCCACTGGCAGGACGACCAGCAACCGATTCGCCAGAAGTTCTCCGAAAAGGTCCGCGACGTGAACGAGTTTCTCGCCGAGCTCGGCCCCGTGCCGCCCACCGGCGAGATCCATGCGTCGGCGGCGTATCACGACGCCTGTCACCTGCGGCATGGGCAGAAGGTCGTCGATGCACCACGCCAACTCCTGCAGTCCATTCCCGGGCTGGAACTCCGCGATCTTCCGGAAGCCGAAGTCTGTTGCGGTTCAGCCGGCACCTACAATCTGAACCAACCGGAAATGGCCGACCGGCTCATCCGCCGCAAAGTCGAAAACATCGTTAGCACGGGGGCGCAGATCACGCTCGCCTCGAACGCCGGTTGCCTCCTTCAGATTGGGCGGGAGATTCGCCGCCAACGCCTGCCGATTGCCGTGCTCCACCCCATGGACCTTCTCGATATGAGCTATCGTGGAGAACAGCCGGTTCTGCCGGAGAAGAACGGAAAGTGACCGGGGTGCGAGAAAGCACAACGTCCGCCCCGGCGCCAAAGGCAAAGCGCGAATCCGATAACCGCGGCGCTACGCGATCGACCTCTGCCCAAACGAAGCGATTTCGAGGTCCACAAGGCGCTCGACAATCTCGCGGGCATGACGGGGGCGACGCCACGGATTCTTCGAGAGCATCTCGCGAACAAGCCTGGTCAGTCCTCCGGGAAGGGAAGGAACGAGTTGCCGAAGATCGGGAGGGCGCCAAGATCGGTGCTGCTCGGCCAGGTCCGCAAGCGTTTCTCCAGCAAATGGAAGCCGACCGCTGAGCATCTCAAAAAGGACGACGCCAAGACTGTAGACGTCGCTCCGAATATCGGCCGCCAGACGCGACGTGATCGACTCGGGAGCGATGTATTGGTAGGTTCCCATGACCGGTCGATCGACGGCCGAACCGCCTTCTCCCAAAGGTCGTGCAAACGCGAGGTCGATGAGCGTCACATGGCTTTCGGGCGAAACAATCATGTTGCCCGGCTTCACGTCGCCGTGAGTCCAACCGGCATTTTCCAGGGCGTGAAGCGCCTCCGCCGCCTGGCGGCAAATCCACAAGGTCGTGGGCAGGTCGATCGTGTCTTGCAAGGCAAGAAGCTTCGCCAACGTCTGGCCGTTGAGCCAGGGTGAAACCGTGAAAAGAGGCGTCTCCTTAGTGCCGGCCGCGAGTACCGAAATCAAATGGGGGTGGCAGACTTGGCGGGCCACATGGGCCTCCTGCCGAAGCAGTCCCGCGATTTCCGGACGTTCACTCCACGGCTTGCGAAGCACCTTGACCGCGTAGGCCGCGGGAAGCGGACTGCAACGATCCGCAGGACGGGCACGATAGATGGAGGAATAGGCCCCCTCGGCAACCCGCTCGATCAATTCCCAACCATCCAGCAGAAGGGGAAGTTCCACGCGCGCCCCGAATTCCGCTCGACGTTTCTTGAAATTGATTGAGTGAGTCATCCCAACTCCACGTCCTGGCCGTAATGTGTGTTGGCCGTTCTACGTCCCAAACCAGCTCGAATCATGACGCGTTCTTGCCCTCCCCCGCCAAACGTACAGGGGAAATGCGCCATGAAATGCTGGACGGCTCGGCCTCGACACACCCGTGGTTTTACCGGTCTCGCTCAGTATTAGCATCGGCTGTTCGAGGCGAATCTGTTGAGCACCATTCCGCCATTTTCAGGGTATCGCAACTGGCCAGTCGTGGGGACTTTGCCACCCGAAAGCCAGGGGAATCTCCCCTTCCCGCAGCAGTAGAAACGGGGCTCACGCCCTTGTGAGCTGCGGTCTCAGCGTTTAGTATGGACGGTTCGGAACTTCTTATGGGGTCCTGTCTAGAGTGGTGAGGGCTCCAACAGCGGCCGCCCGAAACGCGGGGAACGAGTGGCCCGGTTCAGGTCTATCCGAAACATCGGTTGCCCCCCAATCGTGAGGTGAATTAAATGTCGAATCGCGTTCTGCTTACTCTCGTTTGTCTCTTTGCTTTCGTGGTCCTTCCGTTCGCCGGTTGCACTCCCCCCGCTTCCCAAGACGTTCAGTTCGTTGGTGGCAGCTCGACCGGAGCCGGAGGTTGCTGCCCCGGTTCGACGGGAATCCCCGTTGCCGTGCCTGGTTCGACTGGTAGCATCGCCTCCGCAGTGCCGGGAACGACCGCGTCCTGACGCCACGACCGTAAGATCCCGCCGCCGACTGAATCCTCGGTCGGCTTCCGCCCCACCGCGTCCTTCCCTTTGAGTCACCAGTGCGTTGGGTGAAGGGTGCGCGTGCGCGCTCGGAGAACAATCGTTTAACCCGCTGCCGTAGGCGAGGTCGGTCACCGTCTACAAACCGGTTGACGATTCTCACCTGCGGCAGCGGGTCGAACGAGTCTGGGCTACGGACCGGCGCGACGAAGTTGGTCCAGGGCGTCCCCCATTTGCTCATGGACTTCGCCGGTCTGGCGAACGACCAGGGCTCGTCCGGGACGCCAGTAGTAGATGACGCCGAGCCCTCCGTGGACGTCCCACGTAGAAGGGGCAATGGTCTTCTGAATCAAGTCGACGAGTTGCTGGCCGTAATCGTCATTCGGGGCTCGTCGTCTTCCGACCATGCCGCTCCCGTTCGGCGTCATTGGGGCGCCACCCGCGGGAGCCGCTTGTTGGCCTAGATTCTCGGCCACCTCCCCATGACCCCGCACCCGTTCGGGCGGTTTCGACTTGCCGAGACGCTTATTGCGGGCGATGCGTTTCTTCAGTTCCAGGCTCAACTGTTCCAGGCGGTAAGCCACTTTCTTGCTGTAGTATTCTCGCTGGGAGCCAGCCATCTCGCTGTCTTCACGCAGCTCTTGATAAACATAGAGCAACTCTTCTACTGCGGCTTCGAGCTGCTCGTTCTTCGGGTCCACCAGCCGCGCCAGGGATTCTCGCACTGCCGCCAGCAACTTCCGCCCCGTGCGTCTGCGCAACTGTTCGCTGGAGAGATCCTTCGACGGACTGCGCGACTTGTCCTGATCAGCCCCCTGGTCCGTCACCGGGCTCGAAGAAACGCTTGCCGGAGGTGTTGGTGCAGACGGGCTCGCCTCCGCCGGTGGTGCTGCGACCGTCAGACCCAGAAACAGAATCCAGCCGGACATGACTTGCTCCTCCTCAAAAGGTCGCCCTCAAACCGGCTCCCACCCCGGAGCCGACCTGCCGCCTCGCTCCATTTCCGAATTCTACCGATTCGCCTCCAATCTGTCGAACAATCGGCGTCTGAGCCCAAGAGAACGGGATGGTCCGACTGGCCCAGATCATTATGGGTGGCACGCTCAGAGCGCGAGCGATGGGCGTGGTGATTTGGCCGTCCACGCCCATCGCTTGCGCTCTGAGCGTGCCACCCACGACACAGCGCCTTTGAGAGAGCCAAAAGGCACACGTTTCCGACGCGGGCTCATCACGGCGGAGCGTGATGGCTACTATGCGTGATTTCAACGACGAGTGGCTTTGCCCAACATTTGGCCTCGGGACTCCGGCGAGGATAGGCAAATGAAGGCGGAGCGGAGAAGCTACCTGGCACGCTTGCGGTTGCTTCGAGAGCCCATTGGAATGCTTCGCCGGGTTTCAGAGTCTTCCCAAAGAGGATTAATCGGCGAGGTTGCGTTTCATAGCCAACCAAACGACCGGCCTTCTTCTCCGCATCGAGCAGCGCGGGCGCAACCTCGACCCCTGCCGGAAGGCCGATGTCCAGGACCGGCGTCGACACCGCCTGATCGCTCGGGTTCTTCAGCGAGAGATGAAGTTGCCCAACGCTGCCTTCCACCATTTCTGACGGCTCGAGACGCGTTGTGAGTTCCAGGGGAGAACGATTTGGATCTGCCGGAATCTCCAAGGACTTGAACCGAACCACGGCGGCATAGGGTTTGGACTCCGTGCCCGACAACTCCACACTCACCGTATTCGGGCCCGCGGCAAGACCTGCTTCCAAGCCGTCGAGCGTGATCGCACGCCGACTCTCCACTCCCAAGGGCCGCTCCGCCAGGACTGTCTCGCCGCAACGGAGGACAACTTTGCCCGTGGACTCAGCATCCCAGTGAGTCATCTCCTTGTTCACAAAGGTCCGAAGCGCCCAGGCCGTGGCCCAGGGGCTGCCAAACCCGCCGTCCTCGCCTCGCTTGGTTTGAAGCCAGGCACTCGCTCGCGAAGCTTGTTCGGCAAAGGCAGGCCGAATTTGCCAGGCTCGCGCGGCCAGGGCCGTCTGCTCCACGTCGTCCAGACCACTGCCGGTCACGTTCCCATCTTCGCCCTGCAATTCGGCAAGGTGCGTGAGCAGATCGACAACCAGTTCGTCCTTGTGAAGCGAATCAGCGGCCAGGGCGCCCAGGGCCAACTGCTGACTATCCCGCGACGCAATGGCGTCTGTGGCCACCCGTTGCAGCCCCGCATCCACATCAGGGGCCTCCAAGATGGCCAGGGCCAGGATCGCCCAGGCGTAGGCTCGGGCCTGATCCGTCCCCGTTTCCTCGGCCGCTTCTTCCGTCTTGCTGATCTCGTCGGTCAGCCATTGAACCGTACAATCGAGTGCCGCTGAGCTTATCCAGGGGTTGTCGCGATCTGCTGCCAACACGCAAACCGCTTGGGCTGTGGCAACGAGGTCGGCCGATTCGCCTTCCACGAACGAATAGGCGCCCTCCGAATTGCGGAAGGAAGCCAGGCGTTGCAGGGCCGCCTGGCGTCGCTGCTTGGCAACACGCAATCCGTCGGGATCTGCCGCTCTTATCCAAACCAGGCACTCAACGGTCAGATCGGCAAGCGAAATGGCAGCCAATGCCGAATCGAGCCCCGGGCCGTCAATCGATCGGAGCCCCGCGAGAAGTTCGGCCGGCGAGGACGGAAACACGGTGATTGCCGCGTGGACGGAACCGTCGACCGCCTTCTCTGGAAGTTGGAGATCAAGAGACTGCCCATTTTTCAGGAGCCCGCTGATGCACTGAGAGCGAGGGTAGCCGGGGGTTTCAATCCGGACGGTCTTCTCGACGGAATCCGCGAGTTTCCCCGCCTGCCCTTGGAACTCCAACCGAACGGCGTCTGCCGTTTGAACGGCTTCGGCCGAGAAGTAGCAACTCACCTGTTCGCCCCCGGCGACAGCAAGCGTGCGATCTCGCGGATCGGCAAGCCGCATAGCCTCGCCGGCCTGGCACTCGACATGGACTTCTTTCTTTTGAGAGGTTCCATTGACGGCGACCACGGGAACGTCCAACCGGTCTCCGAGGGTCAGTTCTTCGGGCAGTTTGACGTTCAGGTGGAACGGCAGTCCGGCTCGAATCGTGCTCACGGCGGAACCGATGCGTCCTTCTCCCATCCCGTCGGCAATCGCCCGATAGCGGGTCACGGAATCCGCCAGGTCGAATCGGACCTCGGCTCGTCCCTTGCCATCCGTCTCGAGAAGAGGTTGCCAAAGGACCGTCCGGTCGAAATGGGAACGGCTCTCCCGATCCCTCCTGCTGAAAGCGAAGTTGTACTCGCGTACGACCACCGGCGTCTCCGAATCCGCAACGGCAAGTTTCTTCATTTTGTCCGCTTTCGAAGAAACGCCTCGCCTTGGAGCGGCACGGAGCTTGACCGGTTCTGCCGGCGCGACAGTCTCGGGCTTCGGCCCGGGCCTTGCCTCGGCCTTTTCCACCTCCTCAGGGACGGGCTGGGCCGGCGCCGCCATCGGTTGCCGTTCCGACTTCAGCGGTTCGGCCTTTAACAGGTCGTGCGTGTCCTGCCGTTTCTCCTTCGCTTCTTCCATGGCAGGCATTTCCGCCGGTTCGGACGGATCAGCTTCGGGCAATGCCGGCTTTGTCTCCATGCCTTCAACCGCTCCAACCGTCTCGTCGGCAAGCACGCGTTCGAACAGCGCGTCCTTATCCTTTGTCTCAAGCGACAAACCGTCTTCCGCTTTCTCCCCTTCCATCCGCCGAGCCGCGTCGGTGGTTTCTGCGGGGCGATAGGAGGCAAACGCCACGGTCCGCTCGCCGGATCGGTCGGGAGTCATGATCAGGAAGACGAAGAAGAAACTGGCCACCACGGCAACGGAGGCCGGTCCCCAAAGACGCACACCGCTGCCAACTCGCAGCAGGCTCATCATCATGACCAGAACCATCAAGCCTGCCCCGCCGAGGACGATCAGGGCCGCCAGCATTTCTCCGCCCCGGCCCGACTGTTGATTCGCCTGGCGACTTGCCTTGAGCGAGGCGAGGTTGTCGAGCATCAGGGGCGGCGAGGTTTCCGCGGCCTGGGCCATCAGTCGGCCGGTTGGGCCGGAATCGTCGTCCTGCTCACGCAGTTGTTCCGGGGAACGCTCTGCAAAACGCCGCCACCCTTGTGTCCCGAGCAGCAAATCCAGCGCCACTTCGGCCTCCGGGGTCGGCTCCAGGAAGAAGTTGGCGTCTTCCAGATCCCGCGGATCCTCGACCTCGCTCGTGAGCCAGAAATGCGTGGCCATCGTGGCGGGCCCCTTCGCCCCCGGTTCAAGAGCCTGCTCATCCACGACCGCCAATCCCAGGAGCGCCGGCGAGGGGCGGCCTTTCTCGTCGGAAACTCGCACTGCCAGTCGGCATTCGTCACCGGGCGCGAAGGACTCCCGATCGGCATCCAGTTCCACATCGAGTCGTTCGACGGGCCGACGGTAGACAAGGCGTTCGGCCAGGGGACGGGGCGGACTGACGCTGTAGTCGAAAACAGTCAGACGCAGCACCCCCGCCACCTCGTCGGGAAGGGAAATGGCAACGGCGTTCGCCTTTCCGTTCCCCTTGTCCTTTTCCGAGGCTTTCGTGAGGAAAGCCTGCTCGCCCACGTGGACGCCCCGGCTGGTCGCCATGGCCACCAGCGGCAGTCCGGGTTGGGACGCGCGCACGTTGAACTCGATCGGCTCGCCCGGCCCGAACACCCCGCTCCCCGCGTTGAGGACGATTTTCTGGGTCGGCATGACAAAAGGCATCTGGCCCACGACCTCGACGTCGCGCGGCTCTTGGACGACAAGACGATAGCGGACCCCGACTTGCGGCAAGATGCGAAAAACGCCCCGTCCCTGATGAACGGTCGCCACGGCCGCCACGTACCGCCCCTCTTCGTCGATGATTCCTCCCGACAAGTCGACCGGATCTCCGTTCTCGTCCCGGGCGGCGAAGTAGACCCGGTTCTCCCCCACGGCCGCCAACTCCCCGCCCTCGGGAAAGAAGTCAACCGAGATCCGGCCATGCCCCATGGGCACGGCTTCGACCAGGCTCTCCCGGTGAACGCCGTCGTCCACCGTCGCAACCAGCACAGGCTGGTCCGCGCCGAGTTCGTCCGGCAAACGGAATCGAATCGCCAAGCCGCCCTCGGGGTCCGGACGCTTCGACTCCTGATAGATCGTCTCTTCGCCCAGCTTGACGGCCAGTTCCACCTCCGCTCCCGCCACGGGATTTCCCTCGGAGTCGACAAGCCGCAACGCTGCCGCCACATCCATTCCGGGCCCGTATCCGGCCGCACCGAATTCCAGATCTTTCCGGATGGCGGAATAAGGCGGTTGTTCAACAAGGAACTCCCGGCGGGCCCTGGCAGAGGGCTCTTCCGATCCCACGGCCGACAGCGCGTAGCGTCCTCCGGGAGCGTCGTCGGGGATGTGCCACTCGCCGGCCGCCACGCCGCGCCGCGTGGGAACTTCCTGCCCAGCACCCTCAACAGGCATTCCCGAAGGGCCGAGAACCTCGAACTGCACGGTTGGCTCTTGGGTCGGCTCGAGATGAAATCGCGACAGCGTCACGGATCGGTAGCGAACCACGTCGCCGGGCGCATAGCGGAAACGATCGAGCCCCAGATAGGTGGAAAACGGTTCGCGGCGCACGGCAACACTCGCGCTTTCCGACTGGCTCGCCCGCGTTCCCTTTGCCTGAATCTCCAGTCGCACTTCCCGGGGAAACGTATCGCCCGCCGGCACATCAATCTGCAGGGTGCCGCTTTCGTCCGTCTTCTCCGTATGGCCGAGGATCTGTTCGCCCTCCGGCGAGTACAAGGCAAAATGGACGTTGGCCGAAACGGGCCGTCCGGCGGCCGTGGTCGTCGTGACCGAATAGCGGTTATCGAGCGACGTTTGGATCTCGGAGGGGCCGGTCACGAGGAGACGGAGCGAATCCGATCCGCCGCCGGCCCGGTGACTTCGCGACCGGGTCCAGCCCAGAACCGACACGGCAAGCAACAGGCCGGCCGCGATCACAACCACCCAATGGCCCCAACGATCCCAGGGCGGTGTTTCGGCACTGCCTTGCTGGGCGGGCGATTCGACTGGCGTCGGACGATTCCGAGCATTCGGCTCCGGGCGACTGAGAGCGATCCTGGGCGAAACCAGTTTCGTTGCCTCGCCCATCAGTTGGGCCGTCTCCTTCGCCTCGGAGTAGGCCTCGGCCAAGGCCGGGTCTTTCTCAATCTCGCCGCGCAATGCCTCCGCTTCCTCGTCGGGCAGCAGCCCGAAGATCATTTCCAGCATTCGGCTTTGCAGGTCGGGGTCGTGGTCCATCGGTTCGGAAACTCAATCCGGCTTCGGGGGAGACAAAGCCTCCCGGAGTTTTGACATGGCCAGACGCATTCGCGTCTTGACGGTGCCAAGAGGCACATCCAGTGTCTTGGCAATCTCTTCGTACGTCATATCCGCGTTCAATCGCAACAGAAAGACCTCTTGCTCCTCCGTGCGCAGTTCCAACATCTCGCGTCGCAGAATCGCCAGCCTTTCCCGTCGCGAATACTCCTGGTCCGGCTGGTCCTGGGGACGCGAGGCCAGAACCGATTCGTCCTCCGGCAGGGGCTTGCGGCGTCGGCGCCAAGCGGTGCCGCGGATATCGCGTCCCAGATTCAACGCAATCCGGAAAACCCACGCCTTCAGATTCGTCACCCTCGGCACCGTTTCGCGATGCCGCCAGCAGCGGACAAAGGCCTCCTGGTACGCATCCTGGGCGTCTTCCCGATTGCCAACCAGGTAATAGAGCGTGCCGAGCAGCTCATCCTGATACTTGGCAAAAGCCTCCTCGAGAACCGCCTGGACCTTGTCCTGGGACGATTCCGGATCGGGCGGGGACGTGGGAAGCCGATTCATTCGCTCGCCTAATCAGACGATTTGCACAGGCAAATCGTTTTCTTCGCTTTTGGGTTCGCAGGCAGGCCGGTTCCGACCATCGGAGCAGCCACCATGCCGCACCGCCGAAGCTACCGGAACTGGTCCCCCGCGACAAGGGGTGGCAGGCAGCCGACTCGGCCGGACGTATTCGGCCACCCCTCTGCGGAACGGAGAAGATGTGGATACGGCCGTTGTTCAAATGGCTGGGGAGGTCTGAATTTCAAGGACCTCGTCCTTCGAACTGCACCAACGCAGTCACACAGGGCCGTTTACGGTCCTTTTCCGCCGCAGGCGGTCCTAGGACCGTGCTTTAGCACGGGTTCGGAAAGCACCACACCTCTTCCTCTCGTCCCTGCCGCCGCCTTCGGCGGCGGCAGGGACGAGAGGAACGGTTCGAGACTGGCTGAGCGACCCGCCGTAAACGACGGGCCTGGGACCGCCTACGGCGGATAACGACCATCAATGGCCGTCAATTTGCGGGCAAAGCCAAAGACGATGCCCCAGGCTACGGTGAACATAGGCCTTCGGCCAAACATCATTCCCCATCTCTGCTAACCAAGAGCCTCTGCCATTCCGGCCCTTCAGCCTTCGGTCTCCAGTCTTCAGCCTCCTCCCTCTGTTTCATCTCACCTTCAGTGATGCTCGTGGGCTGTGTGTTCTACGATTCCCACATACTCCTTGTCGCCAATCTGAACTCGAATGCGACCTTTCAGTGTTTCTGAATGGGCCAGCAGATCGCACAACGCTTCGTCGGCGAGCGCATAGCCTCCGGGGTCGCCGGAAGCCGCCAGGGTGTAGTCGACAAAATCGCCGTCCTGGAAGACCTGCAAAACAACCTCGGTGGGCCCGGAAGTGACGGGCTCCTTGACTTCGCCGTCCAGCAAATACACCGCAACGGTGTGGCTTGCCTCATCGTGGGTCAGCTCGGCGTGATACTCCTCTTCGCCCAGGACAATCACATGGCCACCATGCGGCCCCAACGCGTCGTGATCATGATCACCCTCGTGGGCGTGACCGTCTCCCTCGTCATGCCCCGCCACTTCCGCAGCATGGTCGCCATGATCCGCCTCGCCTCCACAGCCAACCAGCAGCGCACAAACCGCCAGACTGGCCAGAACCGAAAATCGTTTTCTTAACATGAGGTTCCTTTCCATGAGGTTCTCCGAGTGAGTGTAGTGAGGGCCAAGAGAAGTGCAAACTCGCTGAAAAATCGGGCAAGGCTGTAGACTGGAGACTGTAGGCTGTAGTCCGTGACGTGAGGTTGATTGCCAGTGCATCGCGGGGCCTTGTTTCTGCCGCCCTCCAGCCTTCAGTCTTCAGCCTCTTCTATCTCCTCCAGAGGCATGCTTTCGGCATTGCGTTGGACAACGCGACGCGCCGAGTTGATTCCGAACTGCGCGAAGAGGGCCGGTCGAACCAGGAACTCGAGAATCGTGCTGGTGATCAGGCCCCCGATGATGACCGTCGCAACGGGATAGAGAATCTCCTTGCCCGGCTCCCCGGCCGCCAGGGCCAGCGGCACGAGCCCGATCCCGGAAGTCAGCGCGGTCATCAGCACCGGGGCGACCCGTTCCTGGCCGGCCCGAAGGATCATGGCCTGGGACCAGGTCTCCCCCTCGTGCTGGACCAGGTGCAGGTAGTGATTGATCAGGAGGATTCCGTTTCGCGTGGCGATCCCGCAGAGCGAGACAAATCCCACCATAGCCGCCACCGTGAGCGTCTGCCCGGTGAGAAACAGCGCGGCAACCGATCCGATGAACGCTCCCGGCAGGGCGATCATCACCTGGATCGACAGGTTGGTCGAACGGAACATCGTGTAGAGCACGAGGAACATTCCCACGATGGCCCCGACAAAGAAGATCGCCATTCGCTCGGACGCCGACCGCTCGCTTTCAAACTGCCCGCCGTATTCGACATAGTATCCCGTGAGCCGGTGCTCGATGGGTCTTACGCGGGCCCGGATGTCCTCGACCACGTCGACCAACCCGCGGCCCGCCGTGTTGCACTGGATGACAATCCGGCGGCGCACCTGTTCCCGGTTGATCGTGTTCGGGCCGTCCGCCTCGTAGATCTTCGCCACCGAGTCAAGGCTGGTCGTGCCGCCTTCGGGCAGATCGATCGAAAGTCGCCGGACCGCCTCCACGTCCTCGCGGAAAGGCTCGTCGAACCGGACCAGCAGATCGAACGTCCTCTGGCCAATAAGAACCTCGGAAACGACGGTACCGTTCATCGCCGTTTCGATGAATTCGTTGATGTCCTTGCGCCGCAGGCCGTACCGAGTCAGTTTGTGACCGTCGATTTCGATTCGCAACTGGGGAACGGCAACCTGCGGTTCCACCTGAAGGTCCTTCACGCCGGGCACACCGGCAATCGCCGCTTCAATCTCCTTGGCCGTCGTTCGCAACTGGTTGAGGTCATCGCCGTAGAGCTTGATCGCAACCTCGGCCTGGACCCCGGAGAGCATGTGCGAAATCAGGTGCGCCAGGGGTTGTTCGACACTGGTCGTGATGCCGGGAACGTCGGCCAGGGCCTCGCGGATTTCTTCAAGGACTTCCTCGCGGCTCTGGCCACTCTCCGTGTCGAGGGCGGCAATGAACTCCGAAGCGCTCACGGGCACGGCGTGTTCGTCCAGTTCCGCACGGCCCGTCTTCCGCACGAAGGCCTTGATGGCCTTCACTCTCTGAAGTCTCGCTTCCACCTTTTGGGCTATTTCCTCGGACGTCTGCAGGGAAGTGCCCGGAGGAAGGACGACGTTGATCTGAACGGCGCCCTCATCGAAGGGGGGGAGGAAATCTCGCTCCAGGTGGAACATGGCCGCCACGCTAGCCACAACACTCACCCCGGCAAGTACGAGGACGGGAACCGGAGCGGCAAGGCTCAAGCGGATCAACCTGCCCCCCAGCCCCTTGAACGCACGAAGCAGAAGTCCGTCGTCTTCCCGGTCCGAAAGACGATCGGCGCCGAGCATCAGCCACCAGAGAAGCGGGGCCAGCACCAGGCTGCCGACCAGGTGCGTCCACCACGGCAGGGCCGACCACCAGGCCAACGCCGCTTTCCACTCGAAAATCGAGAAAACCGCGGGAAGTCCCCAGAATCCCAGGGCAAACAATAGCCCGGGCGCGAGAAGACCAGCCACCCAAGGCCACATCCGTTTCTTCGCCAGCAGCCAATAGGAAAGCACGGGCGTGACCGTGAGCGACACCAGCAACGAGGAAACGATCGAAACGATGTACGCAATGCCCAGCGGCGTGAACAGGCGTCCTTCCATTCCGCTCAAGGAAAAAACCGGAATGAAAACCAGCACGACGATCAGTGTGCCGAACACGATCGAGTTGCGCACCTCGGCGCTGGCCTGAAAAACAACGACCAGGGGATGCCTGGGACGCTCGCTGTGCCGATTGAGCTTCAGACGGCGAAAGATGTTCTCCACGTCGACAATGGCGTCGTCCACCAATTCGCCGATGGCCACGGCAAGGCCGCCGAGAGTCATCGTGTTGATCGAAAGGTCGAAAGCCCGAAACACGAGCCCCGTGATCACGATCGAAAGGGGAATCGCCGTGAGGGTGATGAAGGTCGTTCGAAAATTGAGCAGGAACAGGAAGAGAATGACGACCACGAGAACGCCGCCGTCGCGCAGGGCCTCGACCACGTTGGTCACTGCCAGATCAATGAACGCCCGCTGCTGGTACATGTTCGGGTCGAGCCGAACGTCGGCGGGCAAGCCCACTCTGAGGTCCTCAATGGCCTCCACAATCTTGTTGGAAACATCGCGAGTGTCGGCATTAGGCTGCTTGTTGATCGTAAGCAGCACGGCCGGGCCGCCCTCGTATTGGCCGTCTTCGCCCCGGCGGAACGCGGCGCTGTCGCCCCGTTTCACCTGCGGCCCTTCCACGACGCGAGCCACCTGCCCTACCAGGACCGGTCGACCGTCCCGGATCGTGACCACCACGTCTTCCACCTGCTGAACGGTCTGAATCCTGCCCAGCGAGCGGACAAGCAGCTCGTTGAATCCCTGTTCGACGAGATAGCCTCCCGTGGCGTTTTCGTTGCTTTCCGCCAGGGCTGTCTTCACCTCGTCGAGGGTCACCCCGTAGCGGAGCAGTTCATTCGGATCGATGAGCACTTGAAACTGCTTTCGTTCTCCCCCCATGACAAAAACCTGGGAGACCCCGGAAATCGTGAGCAGTCGCTGGCGGACAACCCAATCGGCCAGGGTTCGCAACTCCATGGGCGAGGTCGACCCGTCGCCGCTCCACATGCCCACGATCATGATCTGCCCCATGACCGAGGAAATCGGCGCCAATTGGGGCGTCACGCCGGGCGGCATCCGCTCGGCAGCCAAGGCCAATCGTTCGGCCACGATCTGCCGGTCGTTGAAAATGTCCGTTCCCCAGTCGAACTCCACGTAGACAACCGACAACCCGATCCCGGACGACGTCCGCACCGCCTGCACGTCCGTGGCGCCGTTCAGGGCCGATTCCAGCGGAAACGTCACCAGCGCCTCGACCTCTTCGGGAGCCAGGCCCGGCGCCTCGGTCATGACCACCACGCGCGGCCGGTCCAGGCTGGGAAAGACGTCGATCGGCAACTTGGCGATCTGCCACGTGCCGAATCCCAGCAAGAACAGGGCCAGCACTGCCACCAGCACTCGCTGATGAAGCGAAAATCGAATGACGCCATTCAACAGTTTGCCCAACATTCAGCAGTTCCTTGTCAGCCCGGCGACAACGGGGGGGCGAATTTGTCTCGAACGCAAAGTGAAAACGAATGACGGTGGAGACAAGGCTGAAGACTGAAGGCCGAAGACTGAAGGACCGTGAAGGCAAGCGATTTCGTCACGTTAAAACCAGATTTCATACCAGCCAACCTCGCATCAGAAACCTACAGCCTACAGTCTTCAGTCTCCAACCCTAGCCCAGCAGTTCAGGAAGTCCGCAGCTCCCGAAAGCCCCGTCCCTTTCACTTTGAATTTCGAATTTGTTTCGGATTTCGACATTCGTATTTCGGATTTCTTAGTGATGGTGTCCTGCGTGCGGATCGGGTCCCCCTCCCGCCTTCTTCTTCAGTTCCAGATGAATCTGATACGCACCGTGGACGGCCACCTGATCGCCGGGGAAGAGCGTCCCGTCGTTTTCGATCACCGCGTGACGCTGATCGCGATACTCGACATGGACGCTCCGTCGATGAAAGGTCCCCTGCACCTGCTGGTAGACATAGCGTTCGGGTCCTTCCTCGATGACCGCCTCCACCGGCAAGACGATCTTCCGCTCCCAACGCTCGATCGGGATCTGAACTTCGACCCGCTGCCCGGGCTTGTAACGCCAGCCGATGAAACGGTGGCCGGCCTGGGTCACTTCGTTTCGGACAAGCTGGTTCGGCAGAAGAACGTAGAACTTGAGGGCTCGCGATTCCTGCTCCACGGCGTTCTCCACCAGCAGGATGTGCAATCCGGAAACCTGGTGCTTGTCCGAACCGCCTCCCTCGATAACCGCGGTCACTTCGGCCTTTTCCTCAGCGGCACGGTTCAACGCGTCGGCATCCTGCTCGAAGGCCTTGCCCTCGATGTAGAGTTCGCATTGATCCGTAAGGGTCGCCAACTGGAGCCCCGCCTGCACATGTTGCCCCACGTTTACCGCAACCTCGGCCACCTGAAGGAAATCTTCGTGCTCTGCCGTATTTGCGTGCTCGTCCAGATTGGGAGCCGAAATCGTCAGGTTCTGCTGGAGTTGCCGTTGATCCACAATTGCCTGGATCTGCGCTTCGGACAGCCCATGGAGCAGGAGGGCCTGCCTCTCGGCTCGAATGGCGGCCTCGATCTTGTGCTGTTCGTATTGCTGTTCCAGAAGTCGCTTGCCCGCAATGGCCCCGGTCGCCGTCACCGTTTCCAGGCGACGGACCTCCTGTTTCACAACATCCAACTCTTCCAGAAGACGCAGCAGCGAGCTCTGCTTCTCCACGAGATCCTCGTGGGTCAAACGAAGATCGAACAGCGGGGCGCCGGGCACGACCGCCTCGCCTCGAATGACGTGGATTCGCGTAACAATCCCCGTCATGGGAGCCGAAACCAGGATCCTCGTTTGCCCCGGTCGTTCGACCAGGACTCCCGGGATCTCGACCGTTCGCACGAAATCGCTCAGCGCCACCGTTGCCAGAGTCAGGCCGATGTTCTTTCGCCCCTGGTCGCTGAGTTTCAGCGAAGTGACCTCCGCAGCGTCGGGCGCAGCCTCGCCCTCGTGGGCGTGGCCGGCCTCCGCCGACGCCTCGTGCTCGTCAGCCTCCTGGCCTGCGCCGCCTTGCTCCGCAACGGACGACCGCTCACTCCAGCGTCGATAGCCCTCGGCGAGCAGAATTCCCAACACGAGCGAACAGGCAACCGCGGACATGAGGATCCACTTCGCTCCCTGCGACCGCTTTTTGTCTCCGCCGCTCTGAACCTGGTCACGACGACTTGGCTTGGAACGTTGGCCAGTATCCACAGAATTCACGCCTTTGTCCTCCACGAGATGGAAGGAGCCCCGACCGCGCGCTGCCATACGGTGAGCGCATCGCGCAACAACAACGAGAGAGAAGTCGGAAGAGAATCAGATCAGCAGGACCTGATGCGCAAGATGCAGGGGCACCGGCGGTGGGCCCCCCGGGGGAGAGAACTCCAAAGTCGGACAGGTCGATGCCGGCACGATCTCCTGCCCGGCAGCCAGCGGAGCCCCCAAACCGGGATCCAGCCCCCGCTCAGACAATACGGATCGGCCATCCACTTGGGGCACCACGAACGCGCATTTTCCGCCCTCGCAACCTTCGGGTTCCCCCGACGAATTGTGAGGAAGCGAATGTCCCTGGTCATGATCGCGCTGCCCATGATCCCCCTGCCCATGATCATGGTGACAGCACGCTGCCGTCTGCATGCCCGGGGTCCGAAGCGTCGTGTCCGAATGCGCATGATGGACGCAGCACCCTACCAGCAGATGGTAGAGCACGACCGTCATTGCCAGCGTGTGAACGATCTTCTTCATCCGATGCGCAGTCGGGACCCAGGTTCAAGATAAGTGGATTATACGCCATTTACCTCGCCCAGCACCCTCTCTCCGAGGGGCGGGGATTCACAGAACCCGATTATCGGAGATTTCGCCCGACAGGAACAGACCGAATCTGGCCAATCACGACAAGCCCGATCCGTAGTCGCCCACGCGAACGACATTGGATTCGGTCTGCATGGCCTCGTCGCACAACTGGGCGAATTCGGGAGCGATCGAGGCGACC
Organism: Thermoguttaceae bacterium; assembly: GCA_963674575.2. Classification (GTDB taxonomy): domain Bacteria; phylum Planctomycetota; class Planctomycetia; order Pirellulales; family Thermoguttaceae; genus JAAYAY01. The sequence goes on along the minus strand of CAXXQT010000001.1, from coordinate 1,117,875 downwards.
CGATTGCGGATGCGAGTCAAGAACTGCTTCTCCGCATCGCGGATGACGCGATCGGAATAGAGCATCTTCAGCAGATAGTACTGCTCGCTCGGCTGGATCTCGCCGTCTTCCAGAATGACCTTCTCGAGCACGGCGAAGAACAGTTTCTCGAACGAAGGACAATACTCCCGGGCGTTGCAGTAGAGTTCCACAAGCAGTTTGACGTCCTCGATGTCCAGACGCCCGTCACGCACGAGTTCGGCCTCGATGAGAGGAACCTCGGATTCGGTGATTTGGCCGTCGCGGAGAGTCGCTGAAACAAATTCGCTGAACTGAGCCATCGAGTTTGACCCCTTCGAAAGAGTGAGAATAGCCCTTTTCGAAAGGATAGCATGCTAAACGGTCTTGCCCGATTCCAGGAAGTCGTGTGCCACTGCTCGCCCACTCGCCGCAGAGCACGTGAATCTCAGAGTAATGCGCTCCCGGCGGGTGGGCAAGCAGTGCCCAGCGGGGCCGCATCTCCGGGAATCACGAAAGGTCATGTGGACGCCGCTCGGAGCCAGCCTCACGGTGGCGAAGGAACCCGATAGCGAAACTTCCGATTACGACGGCAGTATGGTTCGTGCCGCCTGCCCGCTCACCCGATCAGCCCGTCGAGGAAGCGTTTGCTGGCCGCGATGTTCTCCTCGGAACCAAAACACTCGATCGAGATCACCCCGCTCCAGTCGGTGGCTCTGAGGAATTCAACGCACTTGGCGATATTCGCGGCGTTCACTCCGCCTCCGAGCGGGACGTTGCTGCACGCAATGCCCGTTTCCTCACCGCGCAGCGCCGCGGCCAGTTCTTCGCTCACGTCCTTGATATGCGCGTGGGTCAGGTACTTGCGGAATCGGGTCAGATAGTCCAACGGATCGAGCCCCGCAATGAACGAGTTGCCCGTGTCGAAATTGAAACGCAGATACTCCGAATCGAAGTATTCGAAGAGGCGTTCCATGAATTCGGCGTCGGTCGTGTAGGGGCCGTGAGGTTCCACGTTGATGATCACGCCATAGTCTTCCGCCCAGGGCAGAACCTGGCGGTAGTTGTCGCACGTGATCCGAAAGACGTCTTCCTTGCTGCAGCCGGGGATCTCGAACGCGCCGTCCACGGTGTCGACCATGGGGCATCCGATCTCTGCGGCGAAGCGGATCGACTGCTGCACGTATTGCACGCCAAAGGACGAACCGTCGGGCCCCATCATCGGAAACGATCCGTCGATCTGCGAGATCTTCAGCCCCCGCTCGTCGCAGTATCGCTTCAACGCCCTCGGATTGGCCTGAAGCGACACCGAAGGATCGTACCCCATCGCCTGGATGAAGTACTGGCCCTGAATCACCGCAAACTCGATATGCTCGATGCCGTGGCGGACGGCCGATTCCGCGGCCATTTCAAAACTGCCGCTGAGCGTGCGCCAGTTGTCGGTGTGCAATCCGATCTCGATCATCGCGAATCTCCCCCTTTGCTACGTGTACTTCCGGCACATGGCGGCGCAGTCGGCGGGCTGGTCGTCGTACTTGTCGTAGATGCCGATGATCGCACCGTCGGTGGGCTTGATCGAGGCGTAGGTGTCGCGGAAGGCCTGCTCCACCCAGTGGCGGCGATCGGAGAGACGTCCGGCCGCCAGGATCTTGAAGGCCAGGCAGGGCCTCTTGGTCGCCTGGATCGCTTTGAACATCCGCGGCGGATCCTTGGGCAGGTAGACCTCGCCGACCGGGATCGGGGCCTGGCCCAGGAGGGCTTCCAGGTCCTCGGCGCTGCGGTGCCGCTCGTAGACGCAGGTCATGTAGTAGTCGAGATCCCAGCCCTTCGATTCGATCGTGTCGACCACGTCGGGCATGTGCGTTGACACACCCACGAGCAGCCCGTGATCGCGGATCTTCTTCAGAAAATCGTGGACCTGGTCGATTCGGCCGGTTTTGAACAGTCGGTCGGTCACTTCGCCATGGTGGGCACAGCCGATCGCGCCGACCTCGACGAGCCGCTTCAGGTTCGAGTCGTCGTCCCGCTGGGCCTCGATCGAGAGGTAGTGCATCTTGAGGCCCTCCTGGCGATAGCGGTCGTAGAGTTCCACGTTTGCCCCGCTCGACTGCCAGCAGTTGATTCCCACCTCCTCGCAACGGCGGAGCGTTTTGAAGATCTGCTCGGGCGTGTAATACTCCTTCATCTGCCGGTTGACGAAGGTGGAGAGATGGGAGCCGCCGTTGAACGGGTTGGCGCCGCAGACCAGGCGGGAAACACGATGAGGCCCAAGTTGGATCTGCGGCAGTGTTGTCGCCGCTGGTTCGCTGGCAGCGGCCACCGTTCCCAATCCTGAAACGGCCAGGGCCGGCGTCGCTCCGGCCGCGCGAAGAAAGGCTCGCCTGTCGCCGGAAGCAGCCTCGGAAGAGGACGTTGCCGCTGGTTCGTCGTGGCTCATGGTTCTTTCCTTGTGTTCGACTGCTGAAAAAGGGACAGGTTCACCACTCACTCGGGGTAGTGTAGCGATGCTGTTCGGGTGGGGTCAAGTTTCATGACTGCCGGGACGCGTTTGGGACCATGAAGACTCGCTAATTTGGTGCCAAATCGCCTTTCTTGATTTTGGCGTTTAGGGTAGAATCAAGTTGGAGGTTCAACGTCAAGCACCACCAACCAGTTTCTCCTCATCTGCCGCTTGGCGTTCCGCGTGCTCCTGACGATTGGCGAGCACACGACTCCGGACTTTTCCTGACTTTTCACGACTTCGATTCGCACCCCAAGAGACCTGCGCCAGGCGAAACGTCCTTTGGTCGAGACGCTACCCGTGCAGATTCCAAGAGGAGCACGTTCCATACACGACCGGTTTGGGGCCCCTGGAAGGGAGCTGACCGAACGATCCGAACAGGTACCGTAGCGTTTTCTCCAGAAATCGCTACATAGGCCGGGTCCCACCGGATAGCCATTCTCTCGGTGGGGGCCCGGCCTTGTTTTTTCGAATCTACTCAGCCATCTGAAGAAGTGAAACACGCGGCTACTTCACTTGGCTGAAGTGTTACGTTTCTTCTAATCCGGCCTGTTCCCTGCTAGACTGCTTCATTCGTGCCTGGCGCCATCGTATTGTCCTGCTGAGAGATCCGCTTTCCACGCCCCTTGGCCTGCCTGTTTGGAATGAACGAGTTCGTTCAGAAACGCCACGAGTCCCCGTCCGAGTTGAATCGGCCCCGTGGCCTGATCGTTGCCTGTCCACCCATGCGGAGCAACGTCAACCTGTCGCGAATCGCACGAGCAGCCGGCTGTTGCGGCGTTCAGAAGTTGATATGTTGCGGCACGGCCAAGGTGGTCTCGAAAATCGCACGAGACAGCTGCGAAACGCTGGACATCGAGATTCATCGGACCCTCGCCCCTGTGCTTCGGCGGCTCGCAGGGGAAGGCTACCAACTCGTGGGGTTGGAGCAGACGAGCGGTTCCGAGTCGTTGTATACCTTTCCCTTCGAGAGGAAGACCGTTCTCGTCATTGGAAACGAGCGTACGGGGATCGACCCGGAGGTACTCCGTCTGCTCCATCGAGTCGTGGAGATCCCCGTGTACGGGTTGCCTTATAGCCACAACGCAGCCACCGCGACCGCCATGGCCCTGTACGAATACTGCCGCCAATATGCCGAGGGATGATTGAGCGGGGGCACTCGTCTAGCGGGCCCTTCCGGCCTACGATTCTTGACGATGCCCATCGCGGGGGGTTAAATATCTGTGAGGAGCGAGTTTTCGTCCGCCTTCCCGGTGGGACTCAAATATGGCTGAATCAACAACAACCCACCCGACCGAGCTACTCGACGTTCCAAAAGAACGCCGACCGCGGCATATTGCCGTCATTATGGACGGAAACGGACGCTGGGCTCAGGCGCAGGGGCTGCCTCGAATTGAGGGGCACCGTAGAGGGGTCGCAAGTGTTCGACGCACCGTGGAAGAGTGCGCCCGGCTCGGAATCGAACAGCTCACCCTCTACTGCCTGTCGAGTGAGAACTGGAAGCGTCCCCAGGGAGAGCTCGATTTCCTGATGCGCTTGCTCGAGCAGTACATGATCGAGGAGCGGACGACGATCCTCGAGCAGAACATCCGTGCCTGCGTGATCGGTCGCCGGGAGGGGCTTGCGGAGGCAGCCTTGCGAGAGATGGACAAAACCGTCCAGATGAGCCAGGCGAACAGCGGCTTGCGACTTTGCCTGGCCATCAACTACGGGGCACGGGCGGAACTTGTGGATGCCGTCAAGCAGATCGCAAGCGATGTGATGGAACACCGCCTGGCTCCCGATGCGATTAACGAAGAAACCATCGAATCGCGGCTCTACACGCGTGGAATGCCGGATCCCGATCTGATGATTCGTACGGCGGGAGAGATGCGGGTCAGCAACTTCCTGCTTTGGCAGATCAGCTATGCGGAACTGTGGGTGACCGAGACCTTCTGGCCTGAGTTTGATGAAGCCCACTTGCATCAGGCGATTCGCGATTACGCCTCGCGCGATCGTCGTTTTGGTGGTTTGAAGTAGAGGCCTGCCTGCGGCAGCCGGAGAGGTTTGCTGATTCTATGCTACGTTGGCGACTTGGTTTGGGAATCCTGATTGTGGCGGTCCTGATCGGCCTCTGTTGGCTTGATCATATCTCTCCGCTGAACGGCATGTGCCTTTTTCCGCTTCTCGTGGTGGGGCTGTGGATGGCCACGGGGGAAGTGTTGGATTTGGCTCAGGTCGGCGGGATTCGTCCCATACGATGGACCGTGCATGTGAGCAACCTGCTGGTCATTTCCGTGGCCTGGGGATCGGCCCTGTACTTCGATCTCCTCGACAAGAGCCCGGAGATGTCGGGATATTTCTCCGTCAACTATCCTGCCTCGACCAGCAACTGGATCCTCCTGGCGCTGGCGGCCGGGGTGATGCTGATTCTCCTGGCCGAGATGCGACGCTACGAGCGTCCGGGAGGCGTGACAATCAATGTTGCTGCTGCGGTCTTTGCCGTGGTTTACCTGGGAGTGCTTCTGACCTTTCTCATCCAGTTGCGGATGTCGTGGGGAATCGCCGCACTGGCCTCCTTGGTCATCGTCACCAAGATGGGCGATATTGGAGCTTACACGGTGGGGCGGCTTATCGGACGAAACAAGATGGCCCCGGGCTTGAGCCCAGGAAAGACCATTGAGGGAGCGGTGGGAGCCGTCATTTTCTCGGTGGGCGCGTCGGCGGCCACCTTTTTATGGCTCGTGCCGATCATGAACGAGGACGCCAACCCCACAACTTGGTGGGGATGGGCGACGTTCGGCGTGGCCGTGTGCTTGAGCGGCATGATTGGCGATTTGGCGGAATCCTTGATCAAACGTGATGTGAAGCAGAAGGATTCGAGCCGATGGGTCCCCGGCTTTGGAGGGGTCCTCGATATCCTCGATTCACTGCTCCTGGCAGCTCCTGTGGCTTATGCCTTCTGGGCCTTCGGGTTTGTGGGATAGCCAGAAGACCTGACAGCGGATTCGTCGGGAGAAAGGTTTTCTCGGAAATCCTCACGCATTATGATAGAGCTAGGGAGGGGAAGTTCAGGGAACTCGCGTTTCAAGGCGTGAGATCGAATACTGCCTGATACTTGGGAGGGAGAGTCAATGGCAATCAAAGTGACCTGTCCCAACGGGCACACACTTCGGGTCAAGGACTCGCTCGCAGGAAAGACAGGCCTCTGTCCTACCTGCAAAGCCAGGGTCTCGGTTCCGGAGCTCCAAACGGACCCAATCGACGAGAGCAGCATCCTTCAGGTCATCGGCCCCTATGATCCGTCCAAGTCCCAGGTTGTTGGCCCCAAAAGCGCTGGGAATGATGATGGCGAGGAGAAGACTTCGAAAGTGGAGATGCGCCGTTGCATGAGCTGCGAGCGCGAGATCGAAGCCGAAACTCACATCTGCCCCTATTGTCACCACTACATTGGCGGAGTGGGAGATTTTGGCTAGCTTTGCCGAACCGAGTCGGTGTCGATTCTGTCTTTTCCTTGCCCGCCGACGAGCTACGCGCGTTTCGGGGACTCTCGCGGAGAAGACCGCTGGCGATCGCGATGTCTGCCCGGTTGAGATCAGCCCATTCCATACCACCCCTCTATTCTCTCCCCCTGACTGGTGGTGAATTCCTTCCCGTTGGTCCCGGGGGCGTGGACTCCGGCACGAATATTGTAGAATGTTGGAAGAGATTGTGTGACCCATCAGGCGTTCGTTCCTGGGAACGGACGCCACGTTTGCTTTTAGATCATGAGTGAAGCGACCATATCCGTTGTCAGCACCGACACATTGCTAGCCCTTTTCGGGGCTCGCGACCAGCACATGCGTGCCATTCGCGAGACGCTTGGGGTGAGCATCCACGCCCACGATGGGCGAGTTACGGTCGAGGGCGAATCCCAGGCCGTGGCGCAGGCCACGAAGCTTCTAGAGCGTTTGAACGCCCAGGCTCGACGGGACGGGGCATTGGATGGCGACGATGTGCGTCGTGCCCTGGCCGAATTGGCGTCGGGCGATCCGGTGGCGGCAGGTCGCCCCATCGAGGTCTACAACGGGCGCATGGTGCGTCCCCGGACCCCGGGTCAGGCCCGCTACTTGGACGCGATTCGCGAAAACAACCTCGTGTTCTGTGTTGGTCCGGCCGGCACGGGCAAGACCTACCTGGCCGTTGCTGCCGCCGCGGGCGATTTGAAGATGGAGCGGATCCGGAAGATCGTCTTGGTCCGTCCGGCCGTCGAGGCGGGAGAGAGCCTGGGATTCCTGCCGGGTGATCTCCAGGCCAAGATCAATCCCTACCTGCGTCCCTTGTTTGACGCACTTCGGGAAATGATGGAACACGACATGATCCGCCGCTACATGGAGGAAGACGTCATTGAGGTGATCCCTCTGGCTTATATGCGAGGGAGGACGCTCAACGACGCGTTCATCATTCTGGACGAGGCACAAAACACAACGGTCGCCCAGATGAAGATGTTTCTGACGCGGATGGGAGCCGGGTCGAAGATTGTTGTTTCCGGCGATACGACGCAAGTGGACCTGCCCCGCGAAACGCGGAGCGGTCTGACCGATGCCCTGGAACGGCTTCGCGGAATCAAAGGGATCGAATCGGTGAGATTGACACGGACGGACATCGTCCGGCATCGGCTGGTCCAGGAAATCGTGGACGCCTACGAGCGAGGAGCCGGTCGGCGGCCCGCGCCCCGAGGGCCCGTCCCGCACAAGCATTCGTCCCGATCGGGGAAGTGAGTGGCGCTCGCAGCGAGTTGAGTCATGGCCACAGGCGGCAAGAAACGAAAACGCTTGGATCGTGTCGCGGCGCTCGAACTCCCGCCAAACCACTGGGAGCGACTGCTTGCGAACCTGCGCCGTCCCGAAGTCTTGATACGCGTCGGGCTGGCAGCGGCCACGGCACTCCTGCTCTGCGTGGTGGTCCGCGCCTGGAATCAGCCCTTTTCCTTTCGTTCGGGGGACTGTCCCAATTGGGACCTGACGGCACGTGTGGCGTTCCAGGTGGAAGACTCGGCGGAAACGCAATCCTTGCAGGATCGTGCCCGCTGGCAGGTTCCCTACGTTTTCGTGCGAGATCGGGAGCCGCTCAATCGTCTGGAAGAGACGTTGCGAAACACCGTGTTGGAACTCCTGGCGGCGCCGTCTTATGACGAAATGCCCCACCCGGACGCATGGAAGGCTTTCATACCGGCCACGCCGGACAGGACGCCCGGCGAGAAGGAACTTCGCGACGGCTTCGACACATTCCGCAAGATGCTTGCGGGCGACGACGATCTTCAGCGATTTACCGAGGCGGTTAGCACGGCCCTCCAGGAATACGACGCGAACGGCCTGCTGCGATCGCTCGCCCAGAAGAAGGAAGCCGAAGAGAGGTTTGGCGAGGGAAACCGGGACCAAATCGTCGTTCGGCAATCGGACGAGGACCCGGAGGGCACTCGTGTGAGCATCGGCGATGTCCTGATCGGCAGCGCCACCTTGCTGCGTCAACGACTCGAACACCATTTGGGGCAGCAGGAGTTGTCGGGGGTGACGGACTATGTGTTCGCGTGGGTTTATGCGAACCTGCCCGACACGCTCGTTCTGGATGAAGGAGCGACGAAAGCCGCTCTGGACAAGGCGGTTGCCGAGGTTCGCCCGGCCAGAATCGAATATGCGCCGGGAGATCGGCTTGTTGCCGCGGGAACCGTGCTGGAAAGCGAGCACCTCGCCCTTCTGGCCAAGGAGCACCAGGCCGTCAACCAGGACCGGCTGCTGCACCGCAAGCTATCTCGCACGCTCGCGGCCTTGATCCTGTTCGGAGCCATGCTGGCCCTTTGGGGCTCCTATCTGACCACGCGTCAGCCCGTCCTCATGGCCAATCTTCGCCAGCTTTCGCTCGTAGCCGCCCTTCTGGTGATCGCGGTAGGCTCCGCCGTCTGGGCCTCGAATGACGCCTGGCGTGCCGAGTTGATCCCAATCCTCCTGTTCGGACAGATCCTCGCCATCGCCTTCGATCGGCAAATGGCGCTCCTCGCGGCGGGAACGGCCGCGTTGGTGGTCGTGATGGGGACGGGAGTGGGCGTCAACTCGCTCTGCATTCTGTGGGGCGTGACGGCGGTGGCCGTCCTGCAGCTTCACCGCGTTCGCAGTCGCAGCAAGCTGATCTTTGTCGGCTTGTTCGCCGCCATCGCCGCATTCGTGCTGACTTTGGTTGAGGGACGCCTCAACTCGCAACCCTTCTCGATGGACCTTCTCGCCGTGGCCGGCCGGAACACGTTATGGACCGTGGCCGCCGGGTTCGTCATGCACGGCCTGTTGCCCTTCGTCGAGAGACTGTTCGGCGTGTTGACCGACATGAGCCTGCTCCATCTCGGGGACGTGTCCCACCCGTTGCTCCAGGAACTGGTGCGCCGCGCGCCGAGCACCTACAACCATTCGATCACGGTTGGGGCGATGGCCGAGGCGGCGGCGGACGCGATCGGCGCCCGAGGGCTTCTGGCGCGCGTGGGGGCGTACTTCCACGACATCGGGAAGATGCTCAAGCCGAATTACTTCATCGAAAACCAGCCGCCGAACGAGAACCGCCACGAATCGCTCGTGCCCCAGATGAGCACGCTGGTGATCGTGGCTCACATCAAGGACGGGGCGGACCTGGCAAGGCAGCACAAGTTGCCGGGCCCGATCATTGACTTCATCGAACAGCACCATGGGACCACCCTGGTGGAGTACTTCTACGGCCGGGCCAGCGAGCAGAAGCAAAACGATCCGGACGGAGGCGAGGTGGAGGAATCGTCGTTTCGGTATCCGGGGCCGAAGCCCCAGATCAAGGAGACGGCCGTGCTCATGCTGGCGGACGCGGCGGAAAGCGCGTGCCGCTCGCTCGTGGAACCGGGCCCGGCGCGGATCGAAGCGCTGGTCCGGGAGATTGCCGAACGCAAGCTGGAAGACGGCCAGTTCGACGAGAGCGGGTTGACCCTTCGCGAACTCCGCACCGTGGAAGACAGCATGATCAAATCGCTGATCGCCAACTATCACGGTCGCATCAAGTACCCCGACCAGAAGCCCGCTTGAACCCCGGCCGGAAAAGGGATCGCTCTGTTGAACGACGAATTGATCATCGAGATTGCCAATGAGCAGTCGGCCTGCGCGATTCAGGAGACGCTGATTCGCGAGGTTGTCGCCGAAATCCTGTCGGGAGAGGGGGTCGCGGGGGGGCAGATCAGCGTGGCCCTGGTGGACGATCCCACGATTCACGAGGTCAACCGCCAGCACCTGAATCATGATTACCCGACCGACGTGATCAGTTTCGTGTTCGATCGGGACGGCACAAGCCTCGACGGCGAGGTGATCGCCAGCGCGGATACGGCCTGTGCGACAGCCAAGGACCTGGGCTGGCCAGCTGAAAACGAGTTGCTATTGTACGTGGTACACGGTACGCTCCATTTGGTCGGTTACGACGACCAAACCGAATCGGATCGCGAGGAAATGCGGGGCCGCGAGGCCCATTACCTGGCTCGTTTCGGTATGACCGCCCCGTGGCAAGATGCGGAAGAATAACCCCGTTTCTCAAGTATTTTAGAGACGCACTCAGGAGGCTCGGCCTCACGTTATGACCGCCGATATCATGTTCTGGTCTGCCGTCGCTGCGACGGTTGTCACCTGTTTTGCGGCGATAGGGACGCGATCGCTGACCGGCTTCTCTCGCCATGACCTTGAGGAAGTGTGTCGCCGAAACGGCATGCCCGAGCGACTTGGGGAGATTCTCAAGCAGCACGATCGCTTCGCCCTGGCCGCGGAGACCTTCCAGGTCCTGGGAACGGCGGCAGCCGTTGCGGCAACCGTTTATTGGTCCAGTCTCCGATTTCATGGCGGGGCATTTCCGGGGGGGAGCCATACACTTGCGGCCGTGGGGGCCTGTTTCGCCATCCTGCTGATCGTGGAAATCTGGCTCCCCTGGACGATCGCACGGCTTTGGGCGGAACCGTTTCTCTTTTTCACGTGGCCGCTCTGGTGCGCCGTCAGCTACCTGGCAGCTCCCTTTGTCTTCGGTGCCCGCTTCGTCGACACGGTGTTCCATCGCCTGGCGAATCGCCCGATGGAAGCCCCCGACGAAGAGTCCTTCGAAGATGAGATTCGAACAATCGTGACCGAGGGGCATCGCGAGGGCGTGATCGAGGAAGACGCTCGCGAGATGATCGAGGGAGTCATCGAACTGAGCGACGTGGTGGTTTCCGAGATCATGACCCCACGCACCGACATGGTTTCCATGTCCCGCTCGCTTACCTGGGAGGAAGCGTTGGAGTTTGCGGTCAAGGTGGGACATACCCGTATTCCCGTTCACGAGAAGACGCGGGACGACATCGTCGGGATTCTCTACGCCAAAGACCTTCTGCCGGAACTGGCCAAGGGGCCGGACCAGCCCCAGACGCCGTGGACGTCTCTGCTCCGGGAACCTCACTTCGTCCCGGAAACCAAGCCGGTCGACGTGCTGCTCCAGGAATTCCAGCGGGATCGGAGTCACATGGTCGTCGTGCTCGATGAATACGGCGGTGTTTCCGGCCTGGTGACGATGGAAGACGTCCTGGAGGAGATCGTGGGCGAGATTGTCGATGAGTACGACAAGGACCTGGTCGATGGAATCCGCCATATCGACGATCACCTGGCAGAAACGCTCGGCAAAGTCCACGTTGACGAAATCAATGAACGGCTGGGCCTCGACTTGCCGGAAGACGGGGATTTCGACACGATTGCGGGCTACATCTTCACCGAACTGGGGCACGTCCCGGTCGTGGGCGAGGAACTCATCCGCCAGAATGTGCGTTTCACCGTGATCGAGGCAACGCGGCGCCGGATTGAGCGGGTAAAGATCGAGATCCTCGATGGTGATCTTCGCGAAAAGGTCTCGTAAAGCAGACGGATGAAAAGAATCTGCCAGTTAGACGCACAAATGGGGCTGGGCGGTCGATGAGAGTGCGAAATCTCACGCAGAAGCAAGCATCACCGGTGGCGATCCATTGTTTCGCACGCTCATCGACCGTTCAGTTCCATTTTGACGCAGATGTGGGTTAGCGTGCTCGCACGCGTAGGATAGGAAAAAAGCGTAGACATGTGGAGCGGCAAGGTCGGCCACCATGCCAAGTACAATTCTGCTCCACATGTCCACGCTTTTTTCCTATCCTAGAGCGTCTAACTGGCAGATTCTTTTCGTCCGTCTGCCTAAGCTCACCCGACAAAATCAATCCCCCAGTCATTCCCTCTCCATGGCCGCTGAAAAAACCACGGCGATTGTGCTGCGAACGGTCGACTTCAGCGAGTCGAGCCTGATCGTCACCCTGTTCACGCGGGACTGCGGAAAGCTAGGGGCTCTAGCGAAAGGAGCGAAGCGATTGAAGGGGCCATTTGAGTCTGCCCTTGACGTGCTAGCCCTTTGTCGAATAGTCTTCCTGCGCAAATCATCAGATGCTCTCGACTTACTGACAGAAGCGAAGCTCCAGCGGCGGTTTCGGGTCGCCGGTCCCGGGCTCGGAGGGTTGTATGCCGGCTACTACGTGGCCGAACTGCTCTCGGAGATGACGGACCAGTACGATCCGCACCCGGAGTTATTTGATTTGGCCGACGAGACGTTGGCCGCACTATCGGCAGGTGAGGAAGTTAGCAAACGGTTGCTGCGTTTCGAGTTAGGCGCCTTGCGCGAGTTGGGCCACCTTCCGGCGCTTGATTGTTGCGCCGAGTGTGCCAAACCAATCCCGATTTCGGGACGTATTAGCTTTGGGCTCCTCGACGGGGGCGTGTTATGCTCTCGGTGCCGACAGTCCAAGCGGCGACTCGTTTCGGTGTCGGCCGGGGTCCTGAGGATTATGGCACAGTTCGCCAGCACGGATGACCGATGGCGACGTATTGAGATTGACAGGCGGAGCCATGGAGAGCTTCGAGGATTGCTGAACCACTTCGTCTGTCACCTGCTGGGACGCAAGCCCCGGCTGCATGCGTTTTTGGAATCGTGGTTGTGAATTGGCGCGCATGGTGGCGCATGCTGGTGGACGTTGGGTTGAGGGCGTGACCCGCTTTGGGGTGGCACGAAGCCTCCTGACACGAAAAGAGGACAAGGATGTCCCGGATGAGACTGGACGTTCTGCAAACTGTGGTTCTGCTTGCCGGCTGCCTGATGGTGGTCGGAGGTTGCGGCATCTTGCCCAAATCCGACGGGGCTTCTTCGCACAGCCGGCCGGGGGATTACAGCGACGACGACGAGTACAGCGGACGTCTCTTCCAGTTCGGCGAGAATTCTCCACCAGATTCCGCTCCCGACAACGGGGTCCGCCAAGCGTCGGTGGATCGTTCCTTGCCTCCGGAAGTCTCCGACGAGGCGGTCGTAGCCGCGGTGGTCGAGTCGGCGGAAGAGGACGAGGGCTTCGATCTGGAGGATCTCGATCCGGTCAACGTCGCGCATTCCATTCGCGACGCCATGGGTTATGGACCCGACGAGGGAATCGCGCGAGACCTGTACCGAGAGGCGGAGGGACTTGCGAGGGCGGGGGAGAACAAGGAGGCCGGCGAGAAATTCCTCGATGCGGCGAAACGCTGGCCCGACTCCACCCTTGAAGAGGACGCTCTTTTCCTGGCGGGCGAGAATTTTTTTGCCGCCGACGAGTATCCCGACGCCAAGCGAGCCTACGAAAAACTGCTCAAGAAACATGATTACACACACCATCTCGATGCGGTCACGCGTCGGTTATTCAAGATCGCGCAATACTGGGAACAATGCGCCCTGCAGGATCCGTCCTTTAAGGCTCCGTTCAACGTGACCGACGACACTCGACCCTGGGTGGATACGGTGGGCCACGCGTTGAAGGCCTACGACGACATTCGCATGTACGACCCGACGGGGCCCCTGGCGGACGACGCGGTCATGGCAACGGCCAATCTGTATTTCGTGCGTGGCCGCTATGAAGACGCCGCTCGACACTACGACCTGATTCGGACCGAATACACGAAGAGCGAGCATCAGTTGAAGGCGCACCTGCTCGGTATCGAGAGTTGCCAGCGCATCTACCAGGGCGGTTACTACGATGCGGGGCCCTTGGAGAAGGCCGGCGAGGTGGCCGACCAGGCCCTGGTCCAGTTCGGTCCGGAACTCGGGGAGGATCGTCCTCGCGTGGTGGCCGCCAAGAACAAGATCGTGGAGGAGATGGCCGCTCGCGACCTGATCGTGGCGGGCTACTACGACAAGAAGAAGCACTACGGCGCCGCACGGATCTACTACAACTCCATTGTGGAAGAATATCCCCACACCGCCGCGGCCACAAAATCCCGACAGCGGTTGACCGAGATCGCCGGACTGCCGGACAAGCCGACCAACCACTTCAAGTGGCTCACCAGCATGTTCGAACGGGAGCAGTACGACTGAACCGCGTGCCCCGTCCGAGGTCACTGCGACGCGTTCCATCAGATGCCATGACGATTCCGAGCCGATCAAAAACCTGCCTTCCTTTGCGAAGCCCTTCATGGGCGGTCGCCCTATCGCTCCTTGGAACTTGGGCGATTTTGGCGGTGGGCTGTGTTGGCCCCTACCAACTCGGCAACCGCTCGCTTTATCCGCAGGACGTGCAAACGGTCTACGTGCCGATCTTCGATTCCGACAGTTTCCGGCGGAACCTGGGCGAACGGCTCACCGAGGCGGTAGCCAAGGAGATCGAAAACAAGACGCCCTACAAGGTCGTGAGCACACCCAATGCCGACAGCGTTCTCAGTGGGAGGATCCTTGGCGAGACGAAACGTCTGGTCGCCCAGAATCGGTATGACGATCCTCGCAAGCTGGATGTGACATTCCAGGTTGAAGTAAGTTGGGTGGAGCGAAACGGCGGCATTCTCTATGACGGCTCTGTCTGCCTGCCGCCGGAACTGAGCACGGTGAGTTCGTCGGCCACCTTCCTGCCCGAATACGGTCAGTCGGTCGCCACGGCCCAGCAGCAGGCGATCCAGCGGGTTGCCGAGCAAATTGTGGGAATGATGGAAGCGTCCTGGTAGCGGGACGCCCATGGCGGCACTACACTTAGGCAAGCGTTCCTTCTTCGAGCACTTGCATCCCAGGATTTCTCTTTCATGCCGTCCCTTCGTGCCGACCATTGGCGACTGCCCCGGCGCGTTCTGCCCTGCCCCGGGCGCCCGCTGCTGATGGGAATCGTCAACGTAACCCCGGACAGCTTTTCAGACGGAGGACGATTCTTCGAACCGGGAGCTGCGGTGGCGCACGCAATGGGGCTCGTCCGCGCAGGCGCCGCCCTTCTCGACATTGGCGGCGAAAGCACGCGTCCCTACTCGGAACCGGTTTCGGAAGAGGAGGAACTGCGACGGGTGTTGCCGGTTGTGGAGAAACTGGCGAGGCAGGTGGACGTTCCTCTGTCGATCGACACGTCGAAGCCCCGTGTCGCCCGGGAGGCCCTTGCCGCAGGGGCGGAAATCATCAACGATGTGACGGGGGCCGCGGATCCGGAGATGATCGAAGTGGTCTCGGGGACGAAGGCCGGAATTTGCGTCATGCACATGCTCGGTTCGCCGCGCACGATGCAGAATGCCCCAGCCTACTGCGACGTGGTGGCCGACGTAATTGAATACCTGCGCAGACGGCGCGACGTCCTCGTGACAGCTGGGATCGAGCAGGACCGGATTTGCCTTGATCCGGGGATCGGTTTCGGAAAGACGGCCGAGCATAACCTGGCCTTGCTGCGCAGCGTCGATCGATTGCACGAACTGGGGTGCCCGGTGCTGATTGGCCACTCCCGGAAGCGATTCATTGGGGAGGTACTCGGAGATTCCGAGGCGGAACGTGGAGCCGGGACCCTCGGGGTGGCCCTGGCCCTGGCCCAGCGAGGGGCTCATATCCTCCGGATCCACGACGTGTTGTCGGTACAGCAGGCCTTGCTGCTGTTCGAGGCGGCCGGAGGCCTAGAGCGATAGTCCGTTATCGCTCCGGATGGGTCGGCGCGCACCCCAAGCCGTGGTTTGCTCCCTGGGGACGTGAGCGCAAGACTCCAATTGCGCAGCACAACAGAATGCCGCATGGCGGCATCAAAGGCCCACGAACAGGGCAGCCCGCAAGGCTGCCGACCCAACGCCTTCTATTCGCGAGGGCGAACAGCGCCGGTCAGGCCGCTGTAGTCGAACCGATCTTCGGGGTGCCAAAGGGGGAAGCCGCGGCGGATGCGTTCCGCCAAAACTTCCAGCTTGGCCTTCGAACCGGCCGGGGCGTCCGTGGGCTTGAAATCTTCGCAGTCAACAGGCGCGAAGTCCTCGTCGTGGCCACACTCAAGGATGGCCTCAAATACGTTCCTCATGGCTAAAAACCACTCCAAACAGCAAAAGGTGTAAAAAGTCCGGCGAGAACCTTCCGACTCGAGACGCACCACCGTCTCGGGAAACCGGACCGACACCGCCAAAGTGCCTAGAAGCTTGAGCAGAATACTCATCCACCACCAAAAAGGTGGGGTTCTGCTCGTGGCATAGACGTGCAATTATCTCAACAGTTCGGCCTGTGTCAATGGGGTGCTCAAGAAATTCTCAGAAATAGCGAACATTTCCAACGAACTCCACTCCTGTGAGACACAAAAGGCCACCATCAGGTTCCCGCCGGCCCCTCGCTTTTCGGCGCAGCCTCCGAGGGACAACGCCGAAATCCGGCTGGAACTGACCCACAAACGACCGGCACGACCCCGCGTGTCGAGGGGGGGACTCGGCTTGCAACATGCTCGGTCAACGGCAAACGATCCTGAGGTCGACATAACCCAGGGCCACTTCGACATTTTCACCGGGCGGCTTGCCGCGGATGCCCTCACAGGCCAGGGAGACGAGGTGGCCTCATCTAATACGCAAACCGGGAGAAGATTGTTCGTGCAGATTTGTGTTTTTGGGTATGCGTTTGCCGAATCCACACTCGCTGTGTTTTCTTGGGCACCATACTTGATCCGTTCCACGATGCCACTGCCCCACCCCATTGCGTTGCATCGCGAGTTCGAATTTCCGTCCTGGTATTCGAATGAAACCCTCGGCGCCAGTCGACGAATCCGCACTGAGTCGTCATCAGCCTTCGCGGACGATCGCCGCCAGTCGCTCGATCGCCTCCTCGACCGTTGAGCACAGCCAATCTGCCGCATCACGTTTCACGAATGTCATCAGGCTTTCCATGCCGCTTCGCGAATTGTCGGAAACCACGACCCGCGTGGGCAGACGTCAAGACGGCGCTGGTGATTCCAGCCATGAAGTGACCATCACCATTTCCCAACGACCCACTACCGTACGTCCCGTGAAACGCCACGACGATAATGTCTATTTGCTCTGGTTCGGAGTACGCAAGTGTTAGTTCGTAGGATAGACCGCTGAGAGACGATAGTGTTATCTTTCTACACTGCATCGGAAGCCACCCCTTGTTTGCGAAATATCCATGCCAAAGCGATCGGAAATCTCTCGACGGATTCGATGAATGATGCATCCAACGTCCTTGAGAGTACCGCCCGTTCCTGCCCGTCAACCCGATTCGGCGTGGGGATCGCAAGAAGGTCGCTGGGGCCCGCGGATTGACAGTCATCCAGAGGCGTCGTAGGCTACCGGTTTCTGGAAAATGGAAGATGATTCAGAGGCTGGAGCGAGAAAAATGCCTGAAACACGAGTCGCCATTGTCACGGGGGGATCACGGGGAATCGGGCGAGGGATTTGCGAGGAACTGGCCCGAAGAGGGCTGGCCGTGGCGGTAAACTACGCCACCCGTCCGGATGCGGCCGAGGAGGTTGTGGCCGGGATCAAGGCGGCCGGAGGCAAAGCGATTGCCGTCGGAGCCAACGTGGGTTCTGGCGAGGATCGTGGCCGGCTGATCGCCGACACGTTGGAGGCCTTCGGGAGGCTGGACGTGCTGGTCAACAATGCCGGGATCACGTCGCAGGGCCGCAAGGACGTTCTGGAGGCGACCGAGGAGAGCTGGGATCTGGTGTTCGACACGAACCTCAAGGGCCCCTTCTTTCTCACCCAACTGGCGGCCGCCGAGATGATTCGGCTCATCGGCGAGGGCAAGATTCCCGCGGGCAAGATCATCAACATTTCCTCGATCTCGCGATTCGCTGTTTCCACGAACCGTGCCGACTACTGCATGACGAAGGCGGCGATCGGGATGATGACAAAACTCTTCGCGCAGCGTCTGGCCGACGAGAAGATCAACGTGTTCGAGGTCAGCCCGGGCGTGATCGCCAGCGACATGACGGCCCCGGTGAAGGAGAAGTACGACCAGCTCATTTCCGAGGGGCTTTGGCCGATCCGACGTTGGGGCCAGCCGGAGGACGTGGCCAAGGCCGTGGCGGCCCTCGTCGAGGATTATTTCCCCTTCAGCACCGGCGACGTGTTCAACGTGGACGGCGGTTTCCACTTTCGAGCGATTTGACCATGGCGGATTCTCCCGGCATCAGCGACGGCACGATTCAGGACGAGGTTGCCATTCGGCGGGTCCACACGCTCGTCGTGGGAAGCGGCGCCGCCGGCCTGAACGCGGCCGTCCAGCTTCGCGCTGTCGGCGTGGAGGACCTCTTGATTCTCACCGAGGGGCTCGACAAGGGCACCTCGATCAACACGGGTTCCGACAAGCAGACCTACTACAAACTCTCCCTGTGCGGAGATTCGTCGGACTCGCCCCGTGAACTGGCCCAGACTTTCTTCGCGGGCGGCGGCATGCACGGCGACCTGGCCCTGGTCGAGGCCAGCGTTTCGCCGCGGGCCTTCCTGCACCTGGTGAACCTCGGCGTGCCCTTTCCAAGAGACGCCTTCGGGCAGTTCGTGGGATACAAGACGGATCACGATCCGAGACAGCGAGCCACCTCGATCGGTCCCTACACCTCCCGGGAAATGTGTCGGGCGCTGATCCGGAGGGTGCAGGAGTTGGCCATCCCGGTGGCCGAAGGCCGGCACGTGGTTCGACTTGTGACGCTGAGCGAAGGAGCGGAACGGCGGGTCTGCGGCGTGGTGGCGATGGGCGAGGGCGGGCAGTTGGAAGCCTACCTCGCAGAGAATGTGATCTTCGCCGTGGGAGGTCCCGGCGGGATCTACAAGACGGCGGTTTATCCGAAGGTCCACACCGGCTCGATCGGCGTGGCCCTGGCGGCCGGAGCGGCTGCCCAGAATCTGGCCGAATCGCAATACGGCATGGCGTCGATCAAGCATCGCTGGAATGTTTCGGGAACGTTCATGCAGGTCGTGCCCCGGGTCGTCAGCACGGCCGCCGACGGGACGAGCGATGAGCGCGAGTTCCTGCCCGAGTATTTCGAGTCGCTCGGCGAAATGAATTCGAACGTGTTTCTGAAGGGTTATCAGTGGCCCTTCGATTCCCGCAAGGCGGTAGGCGGTTCCTCCATCGTCGATATCCTGGTTTACATCGAAACCGTGCTCAAAGGGCGGCGGGTCTTTCTGGATTATCGCCAGAATCCCTCAGGGTTCCGGTTCGAGGACCTGAGCAACGAGGCGCACGACTACCTGAGGAACTCGGACGCCCTGCTGCCGACGCCCATCGAGCGGCTCGAGAGAATGAATCCTGGGGCGATCCAGATCTACCTGGACCACGACATCGACATCCGTGTCGAACCGCTGGAGATCGCCGTGTGTGCCCAGCACAACAACGGCGGCCTGGCTGGGAACCAGTGGTGGGAGTCGATCAACATCAAGCACCTGTTCCCCGTGGGCGAGGTCAACGGGTCGCACGGCGTCTATCGCCCCGGCGGGGCGGCGCTCAATTCCGGCCAGGTCGGCGCTTTTCGGGCAGCCGAGTACATCGGAAATCGGTACGCCGAATGGAGCGTTTCTCACAAGGCGGCCCTGGCGGCCTTGCAGGACGAGGTGACCGAGTTGCTCGATTGGCTGGATCAGTCCCAATCGGCCGGGAAGAGTTGGCAGGAAGAACGGGACGAACTGCAGATGCGGATGAGCCGCTGCGGGGCCCACATTCGCCGCCAGGAGGATCTTGTCTCGGCCGTGGCCGAGGCGTGGCAACAAGTCCGGCGGCTCGAGGAGTCCGGTTGCCGCTACACCGATGAGACGGACTCCGTGGAGGCCCTGGGAACACGGCAACTGGCCTTCGCCCACGCCGTTTACCTGGAAGCGCTTCGGTTTGCCGTGGCCGCCGGAACCGGCAGTCGAGGTTCCGCCATGGTGGTCGATCCGTCTGGCCAGCCCGTCCATCCGGGTCTTGACGACGCCTGGCGGATCGTGGCGGAGAACACGGACTTCCGGACGCAGGTCCAGGAGACGTGGACGCAGGGCGTTGGGGAAGTGGAAAATCGTTGGGTTTCATGCCGCCCGCTCCCCGATTCCGACACGTGGTTTGAGACGGCCTGGGCACGTTTCCGGGCTGGCCAGATCTACGACGGCTGAAGACCGAAGGCTGAAGGCTGAAGGCTGAAGGCTGAAGGACGGCAAAACAGGGGCTCTCGGCATATCGGAAACCTCCAGCCTACGGTCTTCAGCCTTGACCTGGAATTCCTCGGAATCCGCATCTCGCGGAGATCCCGTTCTTTTCGCATTGAGTTATGAAGAGCTATCGTGTCATCCCGTTTGCGTTGATCTTTTCACTCGTTCTGGCTTCTGCCGGCTATGGTGAGGACGGCGGGACGTTTGTCCTGTCCACGGCCGCTCTCCGCAGTTACGTGGAGCGGTTCAACGCCGACGACGAGGAGTTGTATGCGAACGTACCGAATAGGGGCGCCTTGGCGTTCCTGGAGGAGAACATCCCTCTGTTCGATTGTCCGGATCGCGACTTTGAGCGGACCTTCTGTTTCCGTTGGTGGACCTATCGGAAACACGTCAAGAAGACGGTGGACGGCTACGTGGTCACGGAGTTTCTTCCGGACGTTCCGTGGGCCGGTAAGCACAACACGATCAGTTGCCCGGCGGCGCACCACATCTACGAGGGGCGCTGGCTGCGCGATCCGCGGTACCTGGACGACTACATTCGCTTCTGGTTTCGGAAGGGGGGCGATCCTCGCCTGTACAGCTTCTGGGTCGCCGATGCCTGCTATGCCCGTTTCCTCGTGAACAACGACCGGGACTTTCTCATCGATCTCCTTCCGGACCTGGTGAAGAACTACGAGGCCTGGGAAGCGGGCTGGGACTGGCGGGGAAAGCGGATCGGCCAGCGGGAGAACGGGCTGTTCTGGACGACGGACGATCGTGACGGTGGGGAGCTGTCGATTGGCGGAAGCGGGTTTCGGCCCACGCTGAACAGCTTCATGTACGGCGACGCGAAGGCGATTGCCGCCATATCGAGAATGGCCGGCAAGGCGGAACAGGCGAAGGTCTATGAGGCCAAGGCCGCTCGACTCAAGAAGCTCGTCCAGGAGAAGTTGTGGGACGAGAAGGCCCGGTTCTTCAAAGTCTTGCCCGAGGGGGAAGACGGCGGCGAGGGCCCGTTGGCTGATGTCCGCGAGCTGTACGGGTACACGCCGTGGTACTTCAACCTGCCCGATCGCGGCTATGAAGCGGGCTGGAAGGAGTTGACGGACCCCGAGGGATTCCTTGCTCCATACGGACCGACTTTCGCCGAGCAACGTCACCCGGCGTTTGCCATTTCCTACGAGGGCCACGAGTGCCAGTGGAACGGGCCGAGTTGGCCCCTGGCCACATGCAGTGTGCTGACGGCCCTGGCCAATCTGCTGAACAACTACGATCAGGACGTGATCGACAAGGCGGAGTACTTTGAAACACTGAAGACCTACACCCGCTGCCATCAGCTTGCGCGAGACGACGGCAAGGTCGTGCCGTGGATCGACGAAAACCTGAATCCGTTTACGGGTGAGTGGATCGCTCGGACCCGGTTGAAGACGTGGAAGAACGGGAAGTGGTTTCCCGGAAAAGGGGGCAAGGAACGGGGAAAGGACTACAACCACTCAACCTACAATGACCTGATCATCACCGGGTTGGTGGGACTTCGCCCCCGCCCGGACCCGGTGGTGGAGGTAAATCCCCTGCTGCCCAGCGGCACGTGGGACTTCTTCTGCGTGGATCGCTTGTCTTACCACGGGCACACGCTGACGATCCTCTGGGACAGGACGGGCGAGAGGTATGGCCGGGGGAAAGGGCTGTTGGTCTTCTCAGACGGAAAGCTGATCGCGAAATCCGAGGGGCTCTTGAAGGCGACGGGGTTGCTTCCCTAGTTCATGTCAGCTCGGCCTCTTGGAGCCGATCTGAAAACTGTCGTAGATGCAGGCGGTTTCCGCCCGTTGGAGACATGGTCTGTGCTTTTCGGACAGGTTCTTAACTCCTTCGGGGGGAGACGACGGCCTGGCAATTTCTGCGGGTTGCAACGGCTGCGGCAACTGTAGCGGTTATTCCTAATATTCCGACTGCGCCGTGCCGATGATTCCAGAAGCCACGGTGTTAGTACGGTCTTGTCAAGGTCAATTCCGGACCGGCCTCGTGGACGTAGTATCTCGGTTCGCGCTGCGGCATTCGCGTGTAGAGGCTCTTGGGGGGAGAATCCCGGGCGTCCTGGCGGGATTTGCCGAATCCGAGGCCGAGCCGATCTCGATTCGCAGAAGATGGAGGACGACCAGTGCGTCGAAGACTCCTTTTTGGGACCATGCTCCTGACGGTGGCAGGCGTGCTGCTGACCAGTACAGGCTGCGGCATCTACAATCCTCGTCATGGGATGATCTTACGGGGCGATTGGTCTCTGGAACTGAATCGCGTGCCGTGGTTGAACTCCAGGACGAAGACCTATGACGAAGTGGGGGAAGGCGTTTGCGCCCCAGGGGTTGCGGCGACGCCGATGGCAGCCGAGGGCTGTGTTGACGCCACCGGACCGGCGGTTGGCTACCCGATGCCCGTGACGCAGCGATGCCGTTCCGGCTGCTGCGGGTATTCCAGCCCGAACCAGGTTGTCGCTAGTCCAGCACCGCAGCAGGTTGCCCACAGTCGATTCCATCCGGTGCCAACCCGCCCGGTTTTCACGCCGTGGAACTGTCCGATGCCCGAACCGGAGGCAGAGGTTCCCGCGACACCGAGGCCCATTCAGAAGCCAGCCCAGCGGGAGGTGATCCCGACGCCGTCCGGTAATCCGTCCGCGATGGAAACGTCGCAACTGGACCGTTCGGTTACGAGCGCGGCCTGGATTTTCCAGCCCGAAAAGTCCGGCAGAGTTACGAGATAGTGCAGCTGAGGGGCAGTCTCCGGCTTGGTTGAGCGGGGCGTCAACCAACCGTCGTGTTGGGGCAATTCCATGAGAGATGGCGTCGAAGGGTGCTAACACACCTTATTTTTTTCCGTTCAAGCCACGGTCGTGCGAAGAGGGGGAACCGAGTGAACCGGAAGATAGAGAATTCAGGCAGGTGTTTTGGGGAGTTAGAGGCGGTTCGCACGGGCGGAGGCCACCCCGTTTGGGAACCTGGGAAGGATTTACGGGCTCGATCCTCCGCCGTTGAAGGGATGTACCGGAGGTAGCCGATTTACCAAGGGCACCGGTTATTGCGGTTGTACGCACAGGCCAACCCAGATTGGGGGGGCAAGTCCAAGCCGCTTGATCGGTAAGCCGAGAAGTGAACCGCACCCGACTCGTTCGAGATCAGACATGGCAGCCGCCGCGCTTGCCCAAGTACTGCTCCGAGCCGTTCCAGCCACGAAGTCAACTCCTATGGTATCTCGCCTCAGTTGCTTGCCGACCCCAATACGACCGGCGGCCGTGACCTGTTCACTCGCTTTGGGATTGCTGCTCGTCGCGCTACCGCCTCTCTCGGGGTCGGAATTGCGGATGACGCCGACTGTCCGTGCGATCGATTCCGCAGCGGCATCGATCGTGAATATTCGTGGCGAGAAGACCGTCACGGAGACAAGCCAGTACGGCTCGTCGGATAATGCACGCCGTGTGAACGGGATGGGCACGGGGGTTGTCATCGATCCCCGGGGGTATATCGTCACGAACCAACACGTCGTCAAGGGGGTTCGCCAGATCCTGGTCACCTCGGTGAACGGCGACGAATACGTTGCCGGGCTGATTGCCCACGATCCGGTTACCGATTTGGCGATCATCAAGATTGATCCCCGGTCCCCCATGCCGGTGATTAATCTCGGCAGTTCCGCGGACTTGATGCTGGGCGAAACGGTGATTGCCGTGGGGAACGCCTACGGATACGAGAACTCGTGTTCGCAGGGGATCGTCAGCCAATTGCATCGCGCCGTACAGGTGAGCGACGCCCAGTTCTACGAAGACCTGATTCAAACCGACGCCTGCATCAACCCCGGCAATTCGGGCGGGCCCCTGCTGAACATCGACGGGCAGATGGTGGGGCTCAACGTGGCGGTTCGAGCCGGGGCACAAGGCATTGGTTTTGCCATTCCCATCGACAAGGTGCTGGTCGTGGTCTCGAAATTGGTCGAGGAGCAAGCCGGCTGCAGCCGTCGCTACGGAATCGAGGTCGATGAGGACGCGAAACACAGCGGAACGGGTCTCACGGTCACCTCGGTTCACACCAATAGCCTGGCGGAAAAAGCGGGGCTTGAAACGGGCGACCGGATCGTTCAAATCAACGACGATGCCATCCGCCAGCCCCTCGACTTTCACCGCACGCTTCTCGGGCGAAAAAGCAACGAAACGCTCCGCCTGGCCATCGAGCGCGACGGCGAGTCGATGGAACTGGAACTGGCCATGTCGGGGAGCAGTTCCACCGTTGCGGCAGGCAGCGGTGACACGGGGGAACTTGCCTGGGAACTGCTAGGCGTCGAATTGGAGCCGGTCCCCGGCGAAGTCTTTCGACGCAAGTATCGCACACGGTACCGTGGCGGTCTGACCGTTCAACGAGTTCGAGCGGGAAGTCCGGCCGCCGACCAGGGTATTCTCGCGGGCGACATTCTCGTGGGGATGCACATCTGGGAAACCATCACCTTGAAGAACGTGGCGTACATCATGAGTCGCCCCGACTTCGACGAGTTCACTCCGATCAAGTTCTACATCCTGAGAGACCACGACGTTCTTTACGGCCACCTTCCCGTCAGCATGAAGCCGACCCAGCAACGCTGACGTGCAGTTCGGTCGTCTATCTTCACCCTTGCTCAGTCCCAATCCCGCAAGCTCCTCTCTCGATGTGTCCGTATGGGCGGCGCGACGACCCAAGCGCGCCGCCCTGTGTGGCAGGAGAACGGCGAAACCACGATGGGGACAGGTCCATGTTTTCGGGCGGCGCACCTTCGCCAAAATGCCTTGGTGACCGAAAAACAGACCAGTCCCGGTGACTTTGCCGTTCTCCTGCCCCCCGTGGCCACGGGCATTTTCCTTCGGTATCCTGAGGGTGTGACCCGCACCCTCCGTCCGCCTCGCGTTCTTGGCACGTCATGGAAACCGAACTGATCGCCCAACTCCGCCGGCGTCTGCCGTCGCACCCTCTTCTCAAGCTCGGAATCGGCGACGATGCGGCGATTCTCGACGGGGCTCGCGGCGCGGACTGGGTGGTGACGGTCGACATGTTGACCGACCAGGTCGACTTTCTGCTCGATGAGGTCGATCCGCGACGGGTGGGGCGAAAATCTCTGGCGGTCAACCTGAGCGATCTGGCGGCGATGGCGTGCCGTCCGGTGGCGGTCGTGGTGGCCCTGGTCCTGCCTCGTGTAGGCGGAATGGAACTGGGCCTGGCCCTCTACGAAGGAATGATCCCGCTGGCCGAGGAGTTCGGGATCGCGATTGCCGGAGGCGACACGAACAGTTGGGACGGCCCGCTGGCCCTAAGCGTGACGGCCCTCGGCGAGGCGACTGCACAAGGCCCCTTGCAACGAAACGGGGCCCGGCCCGGCGACCGGATCCTGGTCACGGGAACGCTCGGCGGAAGCATTCTGGGACACCAGTTCGATTTTCAACCTCGCGTCCGGGAGGCTCTCGATCTGGCGGAACGCTACGAGCTTCATGCGGGGATCGATATCAGCGACGGGCTGCTACGGGATTTGAGCCACATCGTCGAGGAGAGTGGATGCGGGGCGGTGCTTGACCTGGCGAACATTCCCATCTCGGAGGACGCCGTTCGGCTGAGCCGCGAGCGGGGCGACGGGACGACGCCCCTTGACCACGCGCTCTCCGACGGAGAAGATTTCGAGTTGATCCTCGCCGCTACGACGGAAGAGGCAGGGCGAATGGTTGCCGACCCTGCGATCTCGGTTCCAATCACGGAAGTGGGGCGCTTCGTGGCCGACCCCGGCCTTTGGCGCGAGGATGAACAGGGAAATCTTGTGCCGCTCGCGGTACGAGGTTTTGAGCACGATTTCCGATAGCCGCGACGGCGTTCTTCCCTATGAATGTTCTTCGATTTCAAGCAGAGAGCGAAGCGGATACGTTTCGGCTTGGCGCCGCCCTGGCCGAGCGTCTTCCCGATGGTTCCGTGGTGGCTTTGTTGGGAACACTGGGGGCAGGAAAGACACGGCTCGTTCAGGCTATCGCCGAGGGCTGTGGGATCCGGCGCCGGGACGTGGTGAGCCCCACGTTCGTTCTTATCCACGAGTATCCGGGCGATCGAATGCTCTACCACATCGACGCCTACCGGCTCAAGGACGAGGACGAATTCCTTGAACTCGGTCCCGAGGAGTACTTCGAGAGCGACGGAATTACGCTCATCGAGTGGGCAGATCGGGTTGAGGACTGCCTGCCGCGGGAGTATCTGGAGGTGCAGATCGAGGTGACCGGGGCGGAGACCCGCCAGTTCGATTTGGTCGCACGGGGGACGCGTTTTGAGGTTGTGCTCGACGGGCTGGCAAATGACTTGGAGGCGGGCCTCGATTCGTAGGACCCCGGGCCAGGATTGCTGCTCAACGGACGGGTTTGCACGGCACGAGGTGGTCGATTCAAGAGCCGTGCTTCGTCAACGGGCGTACGTTTTTCCGGCGGTTTGCTTGGGCGCGGGGGCGTCCTCTGCTAGACTGCAGAGGTGGGGACAATTGCCGCGGCCTACGCGTCTTGCCAGGTGGTCAAATGAACCGTCTTCTAGAAACTGCCGTGTTTTCGGTCGTTTTTCTTACTGTGCTGCCTTGCGTCGCCCTCGGGCAGGAGCCTTCTTCCGGGCGTTCAGCGCCGGAGCTTCAATCGCGTCAGGGTGACGAGGCGGCGTCCAGGGACGTATCGGCCTCCGAGGAGCCCGTTCGTCTTGCGTGGACCCTTGAGCCGGGGCGGCGGCTCTATCAGGAATTGATCGTAACCCAGAAGTCGTCGTGCCAGGTGCAGGGGCTCGAAATTGCAACGGGGCTCAAGTACCTGGTGTTGTCGAGTTTCCTGGTGGAAGACATCGCCTCGGACGGGACGGCCACCGTGCGGCAAAGAATCGAGTCGACTCGGCTTCTGGAAGCGGACGGGATGGCACGGTCGATCTTCGGTGACTTGTTGGCGAAGTTGTCGGGCAAGACGTTTCGGCTCACGTTGAATCCGCGGATGGAGGTCGTGGACCTGGAGGCGGGGGAAGACGCGTTTCCGATCGTTACGGGCGGCAATCCGATGGCGGGCCAGCCGCTCATGATGGCGTCGCTGGTGGATCGCGACGGTTGGCGGGAGCTGAACCAGTTGACGTTCTTTCAGCCCGACCGGACGTTGAAACCGAACGATCGCTGGCAGCGACAGGTGGCGCACTCCTGGGGGCCATTGGGGAACTGGAAGGGCCAGGCGGACTATCGCTACGACGGGGAGGAAGACGGGCTGGATCGCGTGGCCTATGAGTTGAAGCTTGTCCACCAGGCGCCCGACGCTCAGGCCGCCGGCGCCCTGCCGTTTCAACCGCGCGACGCCACTTTTCAAACGGAAAAGGCGGGGGGTATAATCTTGTTTGATCGTCGCCGCGGGCGCATTGAGCAGGCGGCGGAGACGTTCCACGTGCGTGGTGCAATGGCCATCGAGTTGCTTGGCCAGAAGGCGTCGATAGGCGTGGTGGAGCAGCAGGACTTCCAACTTCGCATTTACGAGAACCGGCTTGGCGGCCCGCCCCAATAGGCAGCGGCGGCCGGCCATCAGGAGAGCCCCCATGAAATGTCCGAGGGATGGAACGCATCTGGCCAAGGTGGTCGTTGACGGCGTGGAGTTGGACAAGTGCCACAAGTGTGACGGGATCTGGTGTGACCGGGGCGAAATGGAGCAGCTTCGCGACCGGAAGATTTCCGACGTGGAAGAACTGCTGGAGCAGAAATACGGCAGTCCGTCCTTTCATGAGGACACGACGGATGGCCACATGCGATGTCCCCGTTGCGGCGACGATGCGCGGCTGATCGAATACACCGTCTCCTACGGCAAGACCGTCAAAATCGATCGCTGCCAGAAGTGTTTCGGCGTCTGGCTCGACGACCAGGAGCTGAACGCGATCGTGGAAGAGAAGAAGAAGGTCGACAAGGTCAAGCCCGGCGGCGCCCTGCTGGCCCTCTTGCGTTCGATCGGCGTGGGGTTCAAGGCGAAGGAGTGAGGGGGGGCTGTTACTTGCGTTTAGAGGGTAGGTGCCAATCGGCATCGGTGTTAGCGGATGCGAGTCTGTCGTGTTCTGTCATTGAAACCACACGACTTCCGACGCTATTTCTGGTACGGTCCGAGAAACTTCAGGCCATTGAAATGAATCATGTGGTCGGGGTTTTCGGCAATCCACACCTCCGTTTCCCAGGCGATCTCTGCTGCGTGGGCTCGAAAGTCGGATCTTGTGCTGAATGCCGTCACGTAGATTCTCTCGGCGGGGCAATCGGTAAGCATTTGCTCGATTTCGGTGTAGCGTTTGGCATTAACTGGGCCGTGTGAGGTAACCGCCTCGATCAGGAAGAGCCAATTTCTTGCGGTGTCAAACAGGACAATGTCTGGCAGCTTGTCGTGTTCCGTGATTTCGATGCCGAGTTTGGAAAGCGCATCATTGTCGCACACAACGTGTTTCTTCGCCGTGTCGCCCAGGTAGAGCAGTTGACTTCCTGGAGCCTTCGCCGTTTGGCATACGCTTCATGGAGCGTGCCGAACTTCGCTCCAAATGCTGCGACTTCCGAATCGAAGGAAGCTGTTCCGTAGGCTTGCAGTACGGAAAGGACGTCGTCAGTCAACGCGTAGGCGTTCTTGCCGCTGTTGGTAGGTCGTGACGGATCAT
Source organism: Thermoguttaceae bacterium (assembly GCA_963674575.2). Classification (GTDB taxonomy): domain Bacteria; phylum Planctomycetota; class Planctomycetia; order Pirellulales; family Thermoguttaceae; genus JAAYAY01. The sequence continues at coordinate 1,089,304 of CAXXQT010000001.1, read as the reverse complement.
CCGGATTCCGGTCAACAAGCCTTGCCTGTTCGAATTGGTGAATTGTCTGGCGACGAATTGTCTCTCTCGAATTGGCCGCGTAGTCCTTGCCGTACTGAGTTCTCATGAAGTCCATGATGTCCCAGATTCGGAGAAGCGGTTGCTCGGCGTTCGTCCACTTCCCTCTCTGCTTCAGGTTTGCCAACGCCAGTAGTGTCAGGGCGGACCGTTCGTTTTGCTGTTGACGGGGTAAGCCTAAGGCTTGGAGGATCTTCAGGGCGTCGTTGACTTTCTTCATACGGCTCCCGTTGCCAAGCAAGAGGTAGATCTGCTTCCGGTCCCTAACGCCTCCGAGACAATGCTCTCAATCTCCAACGGAGTCCTATCGGAGGTTGCCCCGACACGCTTGCCGATCTGGGCGATAGTCTTGAGCGAGGGGAAGTGCATGTTGCGGATTTCTGTGGCGTTCACCTGGGTATTGCCGCTGAGGATCCGGAAATAGCCGTCCAAGAGAGACGAATTGAACACGGCAGCGATACCCAGCACTTCGTCATCACTCAATTCACGGTCCGCATGAAAGACATAGTTCAGGTGGTTCTCAAGCCCGATCCTTTTCGTTTTGAACTGTGAACGAAACAGACACGATGCCGTGAGCCTTCGCTTTTCCTCTTTTGCGCTGAATCGTTTGAGGAGAACGTAGTTGCGCGACGGGATCAAGAGTTTCCTGCGTCGCGATCCTTCCGAATCGATGATGTGGATGGGGTGCTGCTTTCGAGTGACCGGCCATTCTGTTGTCAGGAACTTGACATTGTGCGGCATGAGCAAGGGCACGGCGTTCTCGCCGTTCCGCTGTCGCAGGAGATACTCCGTTGCGCGAAAAGTAACCACAGGCCCCGTTGAGATTCGCAGGCCCGTTTCCTTGAAACGCTGCGGCAATGCTTCGATGAGTCCCATGGTTTGGCTGTCTGTCTCGGTTACCGGGATTCTCACCGAGGCCTCGCCGCACGAGTTGTCAACGATAAGATCGCGTGCGACTTCCTGACAATCGAGGGGGTTCGGGATGTCCTTTCCGAAACTGCCGCTGATCGACACGCACCTGGGACGTTCTTGCGATTTGCGCGACTTGGTGATCAGGCTCTCCTGCAAAACGCCGGAGTCCTTGAATGCTTCGGTCCGCGACTCGAACAAGTGAATGCGATCCAGCGACATGCGTTCGAAGAACCAGTGACGGAAGCCTCGAAAATAGAGGCCGTTGCAGAAGCTGCGCGGAGTGATGGCGACGAGCTGCCCCTTGGGTTTCAGCACGGCTGCTGCAAGAGCGAGAAAGAACGCGTATGCATTGGGCTGGCCGTGTAAAACTCTCTCCATCAATTTGGCATGCTCCGAGTCCTTTCGCAGCTTGAAGTAGGGGGGATTGGTGATCACGCCATCATATTCGCCCACAGCGGGCGACTGGAACAACATGTGCTGTTCTTCCACTTGAGACGCTGCGGCCGCTATGAAATCCTCCTGACGCACCGCAAAACTGAATGTGTGACCTCCAACCTCCAGCCGCTTCTTGCATTCGCTAAAGATCGTTTCCAGGGATCGAGCCAGTCGAGGCTCCGTTTCAAAGGCGTCGATGTGAAGCGTACGAGGCTTACGGCATTGCGCCAGCCGCTCACAGAACGCCACGGACAGCGCTCCCCCTCCTGCACCGGGGTCGAGCAAACGAAATGACGGGGGAATCGGATCGAAAAGACCCGCCATGAATTCGGCGATCTCAGGCGGTGTGAAGACTTGCCCCTGTTGCTTGCAGTGCGAAGAGTCAGCCCCAGCCAGATAGTCCGCCTGGCGTGCGAGGGCGTATTCGGTCATGGTTGGCATGGGCTCCTCCCGCTGCAATCTCCACACAAACGCATAGTGTACAAAAGTCTCCGGTGACGTTCAAGATGCCCCCTCTTCCTGAAAGCAGCTTGGCACTCGCATCAGCGGTCGCTACATTGACCGGAAGTCATCGCCCTACTAACCCCGCTGAAACGCTTGAACATGCCCCCATCTTCCATTGACGCGATCTGTCCCGAACCCGTCCGCCGCTGGCTGCGCGAAGCGGTTCAAACGGCTGCGTCGGACTTGCACCTGGTGGCCGGGTATCGCCCGGTATATCGCATTCACGGCCGGTTGCGAGAGTCGGAAGAGCCGCCGCTCGAAGCCCAGACGCTGCGTTCGCTGCTGGAGCCCCTTTGCCGGGATGAGTCGCTCGAGAAGTTCGCGGCGGAGAAAAACGTCGATTTCTCTCTGGAATTGCCTATCGACGGCAAGCAGCAGCGGTTTCGCGCCAATTACTTTCTGTGCGGTCAGGATTGGGGGGCCTGCTTCCGCGTGATCCCGGCCGAGATCCCCGATTTCGAATGGGCCGAGTTTCCGGAGGAACTGGCCCAGCGGCTGGCCCATTTCCGCAACGGACTGGTGCTGATCTCCGGCGTGGCCGGTTCGGGCAAGACGACGACCCTGGCGATGATCATCAACCTCCTGAACCGGGAAGGCGGTCGGCGGATCATCACGGTCGAGGAACCGATCGAGTACCTGTTTCCGCGGCACTCCAACTCGGTCGTGACGCAACGGGAGGTCGGGGTCGACGTCCACACCTTTGCCGACGGACTCAAGTACGGATTGCGGCAGGATCCCGACATCGTGCTCGTTGGCGAAATCCGCGACCGCGAGACGGCCCAGATGGCGCTCAGCGTGGCGGAGACGGGGCACCTTGTCTTCTCGACCCTTCACACGCGCGACGCGAAGGGGGCGATTTCGCGCTTCACCGATCTCTTTCCACAAAACGTGCAGACAGAAATCCGAGCTCAGCTTTCGCTCGGTCTCCGTTCGGTTGTCAGCCAGCACCTGCTGCCGAGCGCCTTTCCCGACGAGAAGCAGGTGCTCGCTCTCGAAGTCATGTTCAACAATCACGCCATTGCCAGCGCGATCCGTTTTGGCAAGCTGGAGTCGATCGACAACAACATCCTGACCGGCAAGTCGGAAGGGATGGTTCCGCTGAGTGAGTCCGTCAAGCGTCTTCTCCAGGATGGCCGCATTACCCGGGAGACGGCCGAGTATTTCACCGGCGGCACGACGAGGCTGCGGTAGGGAAGAATCGCGATCCCGGGGCGAGGGGAAAAAGCCCGGCTGCTGGTGGAAGGTGCGTGACAGCTGCGGAGCCTTCGGTCGTGGGAAGTTGAGCAGCCGGGCTGTGGAGCGTGCCTGCTACCTTGGGGTCTTGGGTTCGGCGGCCATGAGGCCTTCGATGATGGTGGCCATCTCTTCGTCGGACGGCTTGGGCGTGATCATGTGGTGGTTCGGAACGTCGACTTCCGGGTCCCAGACGGTCTTGCCATCGTCGAGACGCTTTACCCGGCCGGTGTCTTCCACGGTGAACAGTTCGGGGCGGGCCACGAAGAGCACGGCGATCTGGTCCCAACTGGATCGGCCCTTCGTCAGTGCCGTGCGGGGGCCCCAAAGGCGATAGGCCTCGCGGACGGGATTGTCCTTGGGGGTGTCGGGCAGGAGGCGGTTCCCGGTCTTGATCGATCGGCCGCTGGGCGAGATGTAGAACGGCAAGGGCCACTTGTCGAGCAGTTCCTGACAATAGGCGGACATGCCCATGGCCTGGAAGTTCCAGCCGCCGGTTCCCATGGCCACCCAGCGTTGGACCTTCTGGCGAACCAGTTTCTCTCCCCGCGGGTTTCGAAGCAGGTGAACGAGGCCGTGGGGATGCCCGACGGTGCAGATGGTCACGCTGTGGTCGGGCTGCGACTCGAGAAGGGAACAGTAGACCTCGACCAGGTCGGGGGCCTTGTCGACGATGTCGTGGCCGAAACACTGGGTGTCTTTGGCGATCTGCTCGGTGTAGGTGTTCTTGGGGTCGCCCACGTCCGTGCCCTGGTACTGGCCCAGGGGCAGATCGCCACGACCATAGTAGGTGTTGATCGCGTCGCACGTGCCCACGCCGTAACGGTTCCTTCCGCTGCTGAAGATCACGCCCAGGATCTTCAACTCGCCCCGATCGGCCAAGGCATGCATCACGGCCAGTGCCCCCGCGTCGTCGCAGTCAGAGCCGATGTCGGTATCGAAGATGATCGTGGGGGGAGATGTTTCCGCTGCTGGAAGTGTCGAGGCGGGCAAGGTCAGGCACAGGGCAACAGCGATGTAAAGGCAAGCCTTGGTGCGATAGGAGGGCATGGTGGAACTCGTAGACGGATTAGGGACGTAGGTTGACTCTCCCGAGTCGGCCATGGAAATGCCAGGCGGCAGGAGTGTACGATTTCTACTTCGAAAAAGCCGGGCTACGTTGGTTTCTCAACTGATGAGGGCGTCTGGTTTGAAGTGGCAAATTCAAGAGCCCGGCTTTGTTGTGGGTTACGGATCAGGTCAGGCTCCACGGGGCACGCATGGGTCGGGACATGAGAGCGTTGGCTTCGGCGTCGCCGGGGAATTCTTCCTTTTCCGGATCCCACTTGAGCTTGCGTCCCAATTGAATCGACAGGTTCGCCAGGTGGCAGACGGTGGAAACGCGGTGGCCGATGTCGACCGGGAAATAGGGATCCTTGCGCGACTTGACGCAGTCGAGGAAGTTGCGGTGTTCACCGGCCGGATTCGTGTAGAGCTTGATTTCGTCGGGACCGATGACCGAGTTGAGGATCTTGTCGGAGCTGGCCTCCACCTTGCCCCGCCAGCCGTGGTTGCCGACCCAGCCGTCGGTGCCGATGAACTTGATGCTGGGCGTGCCGGGCTTGCAGGTCATTTCGACGCCGTTGGCATATTTGTAGGTAACGTCATAGTCTTTGACGGTGTCGTACAGGCCGCCTTCCCAAAAGTTGCCGGTGCCGTCGATCTCGACGGGGCCTGAGCGTTCCGTGTCGTTGGCCCATTGGGCGGTGTCGAAGAGATGGGTTCCCCAGTCGCAGATGATTCCGCCCGAGTAGGCCGAGATCCAACGGAAATTGAAGCGGACGCCGTCCGGCGTGTAGGGGGCCTCAGGGGCGGGACCGAGCCACAGGTCCCAATCGAGTTCGGGCGGGATCGGTTGGGGCGTGGCGTCGCCGGGTCTGCCCGGTTGCTTGGGAAGGATCACTTCGATCCGCTGGAGCTTGCCGACCCGCCCGTTGCGGACCAGCTCGGCCATACGGTGATACATGGGCAGCGAGCGATCCTCGGTGCTCGTCTGGAAGACCTTGTTGTGCTCGCGGACCGTCTTGATGAGGATTTTGCCTTCGTCGATGGTGAGCGTTGGCTTTTCGCATTGGACGTCCTTGCCCGCTCGTATCGCCAGCACGCTCAGCAGGACGTGCCAGTGGTCGGGTGTGGAGATCATAACCGTGTCGATATCATCCCGGGCGAGGACATCGCGAAAGTCCTGGGTGGTCGTGCAGTCTTCGTTTCCGTAGGCCTTGTCGATTTGTTGCTTCGCATTCTCCGCGAGCCTGCGGTCCACGTCACAGGCGACGAGCACGCGGGCGTCAGCTTGTTTCAAGTAGGCCCGCAGGTTCCACGAGGTGCCGTGGCTACCGGTGCCGATGAAGCCGACGGCAATCGTCTCGCTGGGGGCAGTGGCCCCGTCTTTGCCCAGAACCGTGGAGGGAATCAGGGTGGGCAGGGCCAGGCTGGCTGCAATGGTCCCGGCCGAGGTGCGAAGGAAGCTGCGGCGGGTGGGAGTGGCTGGCATCCTGGAAATCTCCTTCTGCTGGAAGGGCCAAACATTGTGTGTCCCGGTGGGCCCAATTTACAATGAGCGAGGTGTGGGAAGCAACCGATTGCCTCCGTGAAATGGAAATTGCCAAGAATCTCGACTCCAGGAAGACCAAGGAGACCACCATGGTTCGGAATATGGGACGCCGCGATTTTGTGAAGGCTGGGGCCGCTGCTGTTGCCGGAGTCGCATTTGCTGGTTCCGGGATTCCCTCTGCGTGGGCGGCCGACAAGGTGCAGTGCAGTTCGCCGGCAGCCGAGGCCATGGGCTGGCAGATGGGCGTGGCCCAATACACATTCCGCCGCTTCTGTTTTTACGAATCCCTGGACAGGCTGGCCAAGCTTGGCGTTTGCAACATCGAGCCCGCCTTCTTCCTGAAGTTGGACGAAGCCCGGCCCGAGTTGAAGGTGAATGAGGATCTTTCGCCCGAGGTTCGCAAGGAACTCAAGCAGAACCTGGGAGACTGCGGGATTACGATCTCGGCCTTTTATTCCAACCTGAATACCGACGCAGAGCAGGCGAAGAAGATCTTCGACTTTTGCAAGGAGATGGGGATTGCGGCAATCGTGGCTGAACCGGTGGCCGAGGCGTTCGACATGATCGAGCGGCTCTGCGACGAGTACGGGATCAACCTGGCCGTCCACAATCATCCGGAGTCGCCCACGTCGAAGTACTGGAAGCCGGAGAATGTGCTGGCCGTATGCAAGGGCCGCGGGCCGCGGATCGGGGCCTGCTGCGACACGGGGCACTGGATTCGATCAGGTCTGGACCCGGTTGCCTGTCTGAAGAAGATGGAAGGGCGGATCCTTGGATTCCACCTGAAGGACGTGGCCGAGATGGGAGTGGTGAAGGCACGCGACATGCCGCTCGGCGAGGGCAAGGGCAACTACGAGGCGGTTCTGGCCGAGGTCAAGCGGCAGGGTTATCGAGGCGTGATGACGATCGAGTACGAGCACGACTCGCCGGAGTTGATGGAGGACGTGGCCAAGTGCGTTGCCTTTGTGGACAAGATGGCGAAGCAGCTTGGATAACCAAACGCGGGAAGAAAAGAAGATCGGGGAAAGGAAGATGGGAGTCTTCATTTCTTCTTGATTGTCTTGAAGCTAACGATCTGGCGGGTAATGTTGATCCACTGAAGATGGCAGAGATCGGTGTGGTGGAGGAAACGGCGGAGATGGGGCTCGTATTCTGATTGTCCTTTTCGAGGCAATGCACTGCATTTCAGGGCAACGCCGGGATGAGCCAGGCGAACGGGCTGATTGCCTACGGTTCGACCGTCTACCTGAATGGTGGCTGTGGTCCGTTCGTCTGGCGGATGCCCGCAGAAGCAGGCCGCGGCCTGCTCGTAGAGATCCACGTCCAATCCCGTGCCCCAGTCACGCAGAAGCTCGATCATCTGCGGCTTAAGATGTCGTTGCCCCAGTGGATCCCAACCGGCGTCTTCAACAGCGAAGGACGTGCGGTCGGGATGGGTAAGTGTGTTATTGACGAATTCGTGCTGCACTCGTTCCGCGCGGAAATTGACCAGCTTGCCGTGAGGCAGGTCGACCAGGAACAGATATTGCAGCAGTTGCCGTCGATGTTGTTCCGAAATAGACTCGACCGCCTTCAATTCGAAGACGGCGCCGCCATCGACCAGCAGGTCCAGGAAGTAGGTTTTGTTGAATCCATCAAAATGCACATGGACTGGCACTTCGCAACGTGCATCACGGAGTCGGCCTGCCAATTCCTGTTGATAGATCGACTCGTGAAAGAGTCGCCCCAGTTCGCGTTGAATGTCAAACACGTGCCCCATGACGCCGTACACGCAGTCCGAAAACTCCGTGTCGCCCATCCGCCGTAATTCAACGCCTACACGAACCGGCATCTTCCTTTCCCCAATGTTCTTTTCTACATTCCAAGCGTCCGCGTGTACTTCGTGTTTGCCCCGATTTCGTCGAAGTACCGGGGGAACATTCCGACGATCACGCCGTCGGTGGGTTTGATGTTCTCGAAGGCGAAGCGGAAGGCGCCGCGGACCATGTCCTGGTTGGCGCACTTGCGTCCGCCGCCGAGGATCTTGAAGCCGAGGCAGGGCTGGTCGACCTGGCGGACGACGGCGGTCATGACCTTCGGATCGTTGCGGTAGAAGGGGTAGTGGCCCACGTGGAGGAGTTCCGGTTCCTCAATCGGTTCGCCCGGCTTGTGGAACGTCTTGCGCGTGAGGAAATAGAAGCAGGTCATGAAGAAATCAACTTCCCAGCCCTTGTCGGCGATCTGCTTGATGCAGTCGGGGTTGTGCGCGGAGACGCCGGCCAGCAAGCCCGCATCGTGAACGGCCTTGATGAAATCGTGAACCTTCTCGCTTTCTCCTTCGGCAAAGCGGCGATCGGTCACTCCCCCGTGATGGACCAGAGCGAAGGGATCGACGGCGTCGACGGCCAGCCGAACCTCGTCGGGATTCTTGGCCAGGCAGAAGAAGTTCATCTTCGATCCGCGATCGCGGGCAGTTCGAATGATGTTCGACGAGTCTCCCTTCGGCGTGAAGGAGAACTGGTGGGTGTTGATGCCCGCTTTTTCGCAATCGAGGAGGAACTCGACGGTGCGCTCGGGCGTGAAATACTCCTTCATCGCGTTGTCGGCATGGGGGCCTTGATAGGAGTAGCCGAGCAGCGGATTGGAGCCTGCCACGAGGCGCGTGATGCGCCGGTTTCCCAAGGTGATCATCGGCATCGTCGTTGCGGGCTCATCCTGGGCGCCCGTGGTGCCGGCCATGGCGGCCAGGGCCGCACTCGAAGCGGCCATGCGTCCCAACTCGGAAATGAAGTGTCGCCGATCCATTGCGATTCCCCCTTGATTGGTGTGGTCGGAAAAGGGATTGCCTGTTTCCGGGGATTGTAGTGATTTGCCGGACGGTTTGCCATCTTGCGGTGGCTCCGCCCGTAGCCCGGGGAGGGCCGATGGCGTAAACTGGGACCGTTCGCTTGGAAGAATCCGGTTGCCGAAGTGGAGAACGACTACCATGATGCGTGCACTTGTCTTTGCCTTAACCGTTTCCTTGATGATCCATTCCGTTTTCCAGCAAGGGTTTGCGCAGTCGGCAACGCCCGCGGTGGCCTGGGAGTTGACGGACGGAGTGGAGTGTCCCGAGAGTGCCTATTTCGACAGCAACTCGGGTTCTCTTTTCCTCTCTTTGATCGGTGACGGCGGCCCCACAGGAAAGGATGGCGACGGGTACATCTCCCGGCTGACGCCCGACGGCAAAGTCCTTTCGGCAAAGTGGATCTCCGGACTCAATGCTCCAAAAGGACTGCGGAGCCATGGGGAACGGCTCTGGGTCAGCGATATTGATCGGCTTGTTGAAATCGATATTGCCAAGGCGAAGATCGTGGCGACCATCCCCGTGCCCGGGGCGGTGTTTCTCAACGATGTGACGTGTGACGCGAATGGGACGGTCTATGTTTCGGACTCGATGATCAGCAAGATTTACCGCTGCCGCGAGGGTCAGGTCGAGGTGTTCGTCGAGGGGGAGGAATACGAATATCCCAATGGGCTGTTGATCGAGGGGGACCAATTGGTCGTGGCCTCCTGGGGCAAACCGAATCCGGACTTCTCGACCGAGGTTCCTGGCCGACTCTACTCCCTCGACCTGAAAAGCAAGAAGAAATCGCTGATCACGGCGGAACCTTTCGGCAACCTGGACGGATTGGAAGCCGTGGCCGAGGGGCGGTATCTGGTCGGCGATTGGATGGCGGGGAAGGTGTTCTACGTGACCCGCGGCGGGCGTTCTCGGCAGATTCTGCAACTCCCCAAGGGGGCAGCCGACATCGGGTACCTTCCGGGCAAACGATTGCTGGTGGTGCCCCAGATGTTGGAGAACAAGGTGACGGCCTACGAATTGCGACGGCCTGCCCTCAAGCGATGATCTGCGAGCCGGGCGAATCGTGGGCCGATCACAGGCGTTGGTTCCTGCGCCGGCGACGAGCAGCAATTTCAGAATTCGCAGATGGCGCCAAAGCCGACCATCTCCGTGGAGGCGATGGGCATGAAGGTCATGCCCTGGCGGTTGAGACAGGTCGTGTCGACGGCCTCGCACGCAAGGTAGGCCATCCACCAGCCGAGAATGACCTGAGAGAGGTAGTGCTGGTCGTCGTTGATCCGTGAGAAGCCGGTGAGGGTCGAACAGGTGTAGAGGCCGCTCTTGAGAAGGACGTTATCCGTCATTCGGGCGGCCGTGATGAAGGGCACGGCCCCTACGAAGGCGTGGCCACTGACCGAGTTCGTATCCTGGAAGGGATCCCAGTGGGAACTGTGACCGGTCTCTCCCGGTCGCGAGGCGCCGAGCATGAACTGCATGAAGAGCATGGGAGGGGCCCCGACGAGGTAGGCCCGCGTGGTGCGAGCGCTGAATTCGCCGGCTGTTCCGAGCAGGGGGCGATCGGCCACCATTCTCCCGGCAACGGCCAGACAGGCGAATGCCGGGATGAAGATATGCCCTTCTCCGAATGTCTTCCAGAACTGGGCGAAGTCATCCGTATCGGGACTGCGAACGTCGTCCTGATACCAGTCTTGCACGTCCTGATCCAGGGACGTGTTGGCCAGCACGCTGCCGAGGACCAGCCCGTAGGCCAATTTGGCCATCGTTCCGCGATCGTAGTAGTTGCGATGATCCTCAAAGATGTTCTCTCGTACCCCGCAGCATACGCCGTAAAGGCGTCGGCGGACAGGTCGGTCGTACTCGTCTATCGGCGCGAGCGGGACCTCTAGCCTGTCTGCCGGCAAGTCCGGAGCGGCAAACAGGGAAGAACTGGGGTTCGCACTCGCGGGCGGATCGTAGGCCGGGTCGAAGGGACGGGGCCCCGGGTAGGCGGCGAAGACGGTGTTATCGGTTGGCCCGGTCTGGCTGAATCCGGTCTGCAGGATGGGGCCGGAGGGGATCGGTTCCAGACGAGGCGGTGCGAAGAAAAATGGATCGGACTGGACCGGCGCGGGGGCATCCTGGGACGCAGCGGGCGGTGGCGTTTGGGGGGTGGGATACGATTGCGACCAAGCGGGCTCGGCGAAAATGCGGGGCTGCTGGGCGGGGCCGTCCTGGCCAGACCCCACGGGGGTCCCGCGCATGGACATTGAGACCTTACCGCCGTACTCATCGCACGGCATCAGATCTCGCTTGGACTCAAAGAGGATGCCACGACGAGCGCAGCCAGAACAGACCAATGTCAGCACCAGGACCGACAGAAGCCATGTCGGCATCGCGGGAAATCGGATCAACAAGGATTCGGTTCCTCGAACGGCGGCATGGGCGTAGAAAACCGGTGGCGGGTACGTGGTTCGCCACAACCCACTCCGGTGGGGCAATAGAGTCATCGGAATGACCGCGCCCGCAGGATGAGAGGGAGCGTCACAGGCGGGAGGGTCTGCGCACTCTGCCGACAACGCCCACTTTTCCCGAATGCACGAAATGGCAATATGAGACGCTTTGCGGAGGATAGGGCCTCGCGTCTAGATCTCAAATTGCCGAAAGACGCGAAATCCGAGCCAGAGCGGCAGGAATGTCGCCATTGTGCCAAGCGTCAGTGTTGCCGCCGCCCCCCAGACTGGCCACCAGGCAAGCCACACGGCGACGTCGAGTTGATTCATGATCGCGTCCGCGGGGGTGGAACGGAGTGAAACGAAGTAAAAGTGGGCGGGCAAGGCGGTGAGGAGGACCACGGCGATGATGTACAGGGTGCTCACGACGAGGTTCAGGGTCCCGCCGAATCCCGCGGCGATCCTCGACGGGGATTGCTCCTTCGGGCTGGGCATGGCGGCCCCAAGGCCTACGGCAATGCCGGACAAGCCCACGCACAGGACCAGGCAGGTGATCTGGTGGCTGATGAGCACCAGGCGATCGACCTCGAGCATGAAATCGCTTAGCCAAACCAGTCCCGAGCAGGGAATCAGCGATCCTGCGACGGCGAAGGCGAACTTGCTCCAGAGGATCGTTTCGCGGCGAACGGGCAGGAGGCCCAGGATCCAGAAACGGGGGCCTTCGAGGCTGACAAGGGGAAAGATGAATCGCGTGGTGAAGGTGGCCAGCAGCAGGCCGACCACGTAGACGTTCAAAAAGCTGATCATGTGGATCCAGACCACATGGTGGGTGTTGTAGATGAAGCGTCGGACGCCGAGGAAGTAGAGCACAAGCAGGCCGAAGAAGATCAGGAACTGGGTCCACTGGAGCGGATCTCGCCTGAAGATCCGGAAGTCCTTGACGATCAACTGTTGCATTTCCGGGGAGAGTATTCCGGCCAGTCGGCCTGCGAGTCGATCGATCCAGGCCAGACGCGGACAGCGTTTTACCGAGTGGTAGGTGAGCAGGCGGCTGTACCCGGAACGATAGAGCTTGGACGCGAAGGCGATTCCGAGTTGTCGCATGAAGAGGGCGTTGGAGACGAGGAGGACGAGAAACATGACGCTCTCGGAGGCTTCCCCTTTCGCGGCCGAGAGCAGGCCCGTACTGAGCCACCAGTTGGGCAACCACCGGCTCTCCGTGATGCGGAGCCGTTCGAGCATTTCCTGGATCCAGCCGGGGGTGAAGAAGTCGCTGCGAGTTTCCGCCGTGAGCATTCCCCCGTAGGCCAGCAAGGCCAGAAGGGCAGCGCCTGCGAGCACGAGGAGAACCAGGATGCGTTGGCTGGGAAACCAGCGGACGACGGCGAGGCAGAGGATGCCTCCCAGGGCCGCCGGTATGTAGGTGAAGGCAATCAGTGCCGGGAGGATTTCCAGATAGTAGTACCAAGGAACGTTGGCAACGATTCCGTAGGCCAGCAGGATGGGGCTGGTCAGTAGCAGGAAGGCCCAACTGCTGAGGAAAACGGCCTCTTGAAACTTGTGGAGAAACACCCGTTCGGCACGCACGGGGAGACTGAACAGAAAGGCGATATCGGCGCCGCGATACAAGGATCCGTAAAGGATCACGGCCGACGAGAACACGAGCATCGCCATGAGGGCGAAGAAGAGGTGGCTGAAGACGGTGTGCGTAACGGCATCGAGCAGTTCGTTTGCTCCGATGGCCGATTGGAAGAAGGCAAACCCCTCGAAGAACAACCAGAAGAGAACTCGCCACAGGACGGCGCTGAGGAACACGACAAGAAGGAACCGCAGGTGCGTCCGGGTGACCGCCTGCCGGAGCAGCGTCCCCACGGCCCGGCGGCGCATTCGCCAGAATGCTCCGGCTTCCGCAGACGATGAAACCAAAGTTCCTTTGCCACAGGGACGCTGGTCAGTTGAAGGGGAGGCTGTAGGATTCATGGTTCCATGCATCAACGGCCTGTCTTACGGTCTGTGGCCATGGCCCGACCGCCTGTGCCGGTCATATCGAGAAACAGGTCTTCGAGAGAGGGTTGGGTTCCCGGTGAGGCGTGGTGCAGTTCGTCGAGGGCGCCGAGAAATCGCAGCTTTCCTTCGTCGATGATTCCGAGCCGATCGGCCAGTTCTTCGGCAAGACTCAAGGCATGGGTCGACATGAACACGGTGGTTCCAGCCGCGGTGGCTTCGCGAAACAGGGCCTTGACGAGGCTGGCGCTCCGGGGGTCGAGACCGACCATCGGTTCATCGACGACGAGAACGGCCGGATCGTGCATGAGGGCCGCCGCGAAGACGACACGTTGCTTCATTCCGTGGGAGTAGCTTTCCGCGAGGTCCGGGAGATAGGAAGCCAGTTGGAACCTCTGGGTTTCCCGTTCGATGCGATCGGCCACGTCGCGCTGGCTCAGGCCGTGCATTCGCCCGACGAACTCCAGGAATTCCCGGCCCGACAGTTTGTCGTACAGGTAGGGTTCGTCCGGCACGTAGCCCACGTTTCGAGCGGCCTGCCGAGGCGAGGTCACCGTGTCAAATCCGCAGACGGTGATCTTGCCCGACGTGGGACGCAACAACCCGGTGAGCATCTTGATCGTCGTCGTCTTGCCCGCCCCGTTGGGGCCCAGGAAGGCGAACAACTCGCCGGGAGAAATGGTCAGGGTCAAGTCGGACAGGGCCGTCTTCGCGCCGTAGTTCCGAGTTACGTTTTCGAACTGAATCATGGTGTTTCGGAATCGGTTTCCAATTCAACGCAGTCACAGTCATTCGAGGCCTGGCGTTGAACGATCCTGTCCAATTCGCTCTCTTGCCCCGGAGGAAGACGCACGAAAGCCAGGGTTCCGTCGAGGAGGGCGATCTTGTGCTTCAGGACCATGCCGTCGTCGCGGACCCACAGCCAGACCCGTTCTTTTCCCTCCCGCCCCACTCCATCGCCGGGATCGCCGCGATACACGACGAGCCACGCGTTCTCCAATTGGCCGGACCAAGTGATGTGGTCGCGGCCGACGACTTCCGCCTGGAGAATCTGCACGGGATTGGTGCGAGGCAGAAGCGGGCTGTACATTTCCACGGTCCATTTGCGTCCTTTCCAGAGGCCGGGCATTTGGGGCTGGGGCATCAGACCGTTGCTGACCATGATGTTCTCCGGAAGGGGACGCTGCGTGTGATAGGTTGCCCCGGCGGACCGGATCGTCAGCATGATCGCATCTCCGGCAACGAATCCTTCGACTTGGATCGTCGAAACGTTCGGGGCGAGAGTCACGATGGAGTGGAAGCGTTGCAGACGTCCGCTGCTGTGGAAAGTCACCTCGTGGCGCCCGTCGAGGCGGATTTCGCCCGGGATCGCGTCCTTCAGGGCAAACAGGTCGAGGATTCCTTCGGGGATGATTTGCCGAAGGGGCAAACGGTTGAAATGGAGCCGGCTGTCAATCTGGCTGCCCCCTTGAACCAGGCGTTTTCCGTGAACGACAGCCCAGCCCACAGGTTCGTCGGACCATCGAACCTGATAACCCAGAACCTGTCCCTCGGCGCAGAACATGTCGTGGTGGTCGGGGGGACTGCCCACGGCGAAGGACGGCAGAATCTTGGCGGTCACCAGCCAGGTCATCGACGCAAGCCAGAGCAATACGACCGCAACATTGAACCAACGACTGTTCATGGGCCTTCCATGGAATGGGCAATACGAGCCCGGGGTGGCTTCGGCGAACCAAGGCTCCGGACATCCCGTATTCTAGCAGATGGTCTGCAAATGGAGTGCTTTTTCTGTCGGCTCAAGGCAGCCTGGTTGGGTGGTGTTGGGCTTTCCTGGTGAACTGAGGTTGCAAAAAATGCCCATTCGATTGAAGATGCCCTATTGAAATCGTTCCGGATGGGTCAGGAATTCCCGCTTTCTTGGTCCGACGCTTCAATCTTCTGCAACACACCCGCGAGGGGAGGCCCATGCGTTGCTTCCAGCCCACCGTCTATTTCTTGCTTGTGATTCTCCCCCTTGCCTTGGCCATCGGGTGCGGGGGAGACGAAAAAACGGACTCCGCGTCGAGCGATGCCATTCCCGCCCCTTCGTCTCCGATTGACAAGAGTGATTCCCCTCAGGCGGGTGAGCTCCAGTCTTCGTCTCCGACCGACGCCCTCGACCCCTTTCCCAAGGTGGAATTCCAGACGGCAGAGGGCAACTTCACGGTCGTTCTGAATCGAAGGGCGGCCCCCAAGACAGTGGAGAACTTCCTGAAGTACGTGGATGGGGGGTTCTACAATGGAACCGTCTTTCATCAGGCTTTTCCCGACTATGCCGTCGTTGGAGGCAATTACTCGGTGTATGAGGATGGACAAATGCGTGTCAAGGGCGGACGGGGCGAGATCATTCCGAATGAGGCGAACAACGGATTGCTCAACAAGCGAGGCACGATTGGCATGACGAGGGAGGACAAGAAGATCGATTCGTCCGTCTGCGAGTTCTACATCAACTTGGCCGACAATATCGGGCTCGACTATCGGGAGAAGAAGGAAGGCGAGCCGGAATGGCAAACGGCGGGATACTGCGTTTTCGGCGAGGTAGAAGGCAACGGCATCGAGGTGCTTGAAAAGATTGCCGAAAAAGACGTCACCACCAAGAACGGCATGGATCGAGTGCTGATTGAGCCGGTGGAAATCAAGAGCACCCGCAGGCTTAGCCAAACCGCCTATTCCCCCTGACCGACACATCTCGGGGGCCTCGCTGCCACAGTGCACCAAAGCAACAACAAACTGTTGCCAAACCAACCGTTTTTCTGTAGGATATGTCACCTGGGGCAGTGTCGGGGGGAGTCGGTTTGACAGGAGGTCCGACGATGGCAAACTCGATGTATTTCGTGCAGGATTGCCCCACATGCGGCCGACGGTTGCAGATCCGCGTCGAGTATCTGGGCAGAAAGGTCATCTGCCAACACTGCCGACGAGAGTTCATGGCCCAGGATCCCGAGAGCCATCGCTATCCCGGCTGCACCGAGGCGGAGGAACTTCTACGCCGGGCGGAAGAGCTTCTCCGCGACGCCTCCCGCCACGTACTGGCCCACAACCGCTTGCCAAATCCGCGGTGATGTCGGGGCAAGCGCAACTGGGTCCAAATGGGCTCAGCTCTTAACGCCCTTGACGGCGCCGGCCAGAACGTGATCATGACACGAGCTGTCCGGACGCTTCAGATCCATCTACCAGCGTAAACTCGACGAGTTCAAGACGTCGTTCCTGCACGGAGCCTTCAGCGATGAAAATGCGCCGCGAGCCTTGAAATGGACAGGCCAGCCTGATTGCCGATAAAATCGATATGCAGTCGAAAGGGTAACAAGGCCTGAGTAATGTCCGTTGCCGAGAACGGAGGATATGACCATGACCATCCATCAACACGAAATCTGCCTGGAAAGCGATGAGCATTTTTCCGGTCGCCTGCCGACTCGCCATTTGGGATTCTTGTTGGCTGATCTGCCGGTCGCGATTCGTGGAGCGGTCTCCATGGCGCTGCGCAATCGCAGCAAGACTCCGGGCGTGCAACCGAACTGGCTCCAGCGAGCGAGCGACATTCGCTTCACCGGGCACGGAGGAAACGGAGCCACACACCTGCAATTCGAGTTGCCCTCACTTGAGGATGCAGCTGGCGAAGTTTATGAACAGCAGTTGCTGTTCGGACCGCGGCGGCCGGATGGAAAGCTGACCGGCGTGGACTTGTTGATACAGGTTGTCCGGGATATCGACGCCGTTCAAACTGACAGCGACGCATTCGATCCGCAACTTCTTCATCAATTCGCCAAGTTCAGACGTTTCTTCCGGTCCAGTCCCTTCTCCGGATTCCGGATCGCGGGAAGCGTGCCGGGCGCATGCACCGAAGTCCGAGTCACTCAGACAACGACCGAGAACTGTACTCGCTTATACGGTCGCACGCCGACACCACAGCGAGTTCGGCTGGTAGGGAGCCTAGATGGACTGGAAGCCAGCACGCAACGCTTTTCGCTATTGCTCGATTCGGAAGAACGCGTATCCGGAGTCTATCCTGAGAGTGTTTCCGACCAGCTTCAGCAGCTTTGGCGTAAACGCGTGCTGGTGCTCGGAACGTGCGTTTTTCGTGCTTCGGGAAACCTGCTCCGTGTGGAAGCTGAATCGATCGAAGACGGCTCAAACGCATCGTCGCTGTTCTCGACGCCCCCGGTCGCCGGCAGCGTTCGGCTTGACTCGAATCGCCTGCGAAAGCCGCAAGGGGCGCGGAGCGGGATGGCTGCGATCATGGGACGCTGGCCCGGCGATGAAACGGACGAGGAGATTGAACAGGCATTGGAGCACATCTCATGACGCTGCTCCCCAATGAACTCATTTCGTTGGACACCAACGTGTTGGTCCATTGGATCCGCCAGAACGCTACGGGGATTCAACTGCGTGACATGTATCGGCTACACGAACGCGAGGATCGGCCCATCTACTCAAGTATCGTTGAAGGCGAAATCAGAGCGCTCGCCAAGATATGGGAGTGGGGAAACGCAAAGCTCGATTCGCTTGATGAATTGCTGGCTGAGCTTGTTCGAGTTGACGCGGGTTTACCCGGCGTCGTGCAGGCCTACGCCGCAATCTACGCTGCGGATCAGGCGGGAGGCCATAACACCGGTCAGAATGACATGTGGATTGCCGCAACCACGAAAGCGGCCGATGCGGTGCTGCTGACATGCGATAACGACTGCGTTTGGATGAATCCAGGTATCGTTGCTGTCGAGCACGTGTCAACGGTGAAATCACTGCCATGAACGACCGGAATCCGTGCCGAACTTCGACTGTGGACAATGAAAGAGGGGCCGCTTCAGACGAAGTCGTTTGCCCACGTTAATTAGTTTCTGTTTCTCAAATCGAGAAAGGGGTGTTTTTGCAGGTGAGAGAAGGTTGGGGTAGGCAAGAAAAAACGCATCGTTATCCTATTGAAAGCACAACCAATCAAGGAGAACAACGATGCGTGCAAAAGCCGAAGCCATTCTCGATTTTGGGTGGGGCATCGAGAAGGCGGATAACCAAACGGTACGCGATTATCGTAGCGAATACAAGATGCTCAGCGAGATTTTGGACAGTCACCCGGTGATCCTTGATCTGGTCCATGGCGATCTGGAACAACTCAGCCAGGCCACGTCGACGCGAGGCCGCAAGCCGATCTTCACCAGCGAGAACCTGTTTCGGGCGGTTTTGGTCATGCAGCGAGAAGGGCTCGACTACCGGCAGGCGTCGATTCGGATCGCCGAAAGCGAAACGCTGCAACGGTTCTGCCGCCTGCTGAAGAAACCGACCATCAACTTCACGCTGCTGAACAGGGCGTTCGGTGCGATCCAGTCTGAAACGTGGGAACGAATCAACCATGTTCTGGCCCTGAACGCTTGTGCCGAGGAGTCGGTTTCGCTCGACCATGTGCGGACCGATACGACAGTCACCGAGTGCAACATCCACTGGCCGACGGATGCGAGCCTTTTGTGGGACGTGTACCGCGTGGCCACGCGCGAGATGGCGGCCGGCCGTGACCTCAATCCTTTGAGTTGCCCCTGGCGATTCCACCCGAAGAAGGTCAAGAAGCTGTACTTGGATGTTAGCCGTTACTCGAAGAGCACGAGCAAGAAGCGGCTTCGCAAGGTGCAGCAAGACATGAAAACCATGATCGTTCGGGTCGAGAATATCCTGGAAAACGCGGAACAATTCGTCGCCTGGGCGGCGCGGTCGACATCTGTCGCACTGGCTGCGATTGGCCAAAAGCTGGCTGACCGTTTGCCCGTGATGCGTCAGGTGGCCCGAGTAGCACGCCGCCGCGTCTTCGACAAGGAGAAAGTGCCGAACGGCGACAAGGTCTTCAGCATCTTTGAGGCCCATACGGAGTTGATCAAGCGTGGCCGGCGAGGCAAGCCGGTCGAGTTCGGTCACAAGGTCCTGCTCACCCAGTCGAAAGAGAAGTTCATCACCGACTACGTTGTGCTGGAGAAGAACTGTACGGACGACAGGCTCCTGCCGTTAGTACTGGAACGCCACGAAGAGCGTTTTGGTCGACGGCCCGAATCGGTGGCCGCCGACAAAGGCTTCTGCCCGGACGAAGAGACCTACGAGGAGTTGGAGGAACAGGTCGAGTACCTGGGCGTACCGCGACGGACACAAGACTTTGGCCAATCGATGATGAGCGTGTGGCAGCAATGGCGAGCGGGAATTGAGGGGAGCATTTCGTGCTTAAAACGAGCATTTCGTTTGGCTCGTTGCTGTTTTCGCGGTTTTAAGAACTTCGTCTCGGCCGTCGGCAGCGCCGTGTTCTGCCACAACTTGACCATTCTGGCGAAAACTCCGGGAGGCTGACGACGTCGTGGTTACAACACCCTGATTTCAGCCGTGAATGCAAGGCAAGATATGCGCCCTCAGCCTCGGCAAGCACTACTTCATGCAAGAGACCGAATACCTCAACCCAACCGACCCGCCAGCCGTACACCATCCCGGCCGCCGACGGGCATCATCAACAGAAACTAATTATCAACTATCAACTTGTCCAGATCGTGGAAGAACTCCGGATACGTCTTTCCCGTGCATCCGGGGTCGCGAATGACGACGCCCGGTTGGCGAAGTCCCACCAGGGCCAAACTCATAGCCATGCGATGATCGTCGTAGGTATCGATTTCGGCGGGCTGAAGCGCGGCGGGCTTGATGACCAGGCCGTCTTCTTCCTCTTCCGCCTCGGCGCCCAACTTCCGCAGTTCGGCGACCAGGGCGCCGAGGCGATCGGTTTCCTTGTGTCGGATGTGGCCGACGCCGGTGACGCGGGTGGGACCTTCTGCAAAAACGGCGACGGCGGCCAGGGTCTGCACCGTGTCGCTGATGGCGTTCATGTCCACTTCGATGCCCCGCAGCGGTGCGCCGGCGACCGTGATGCTGTCAGCCCCCCACCTCACGCGGCAGCCCATGGCCTCCAGGCAGTTGCAGAAGGCGACGTCGCCCTGCAGGCTCGAGCGACTCAGCCCTTCCACGGTCACCTCGCCGCCGGTGATGGCCGCGGCGGCGAAGAAGTAGCTGGCGGCGGATGCGTCGGGCTCGATCGCGTAATCGGTGCTCTGGTAGGTTTGGGGAGCCGGGATCGAGAACCGTTGAAGGTCGGCCGCGTTGATTTCGACACCAAACCTGCCCATGACGGCCAGCGTCATTTCCACATAGGGCTTGGAAACGAGTTCCCCTTCCACGACAAGTTCGACGGGCCCCTGAGTGCAAGGGGCCGCCATGAGCAGGGCGCTGAGGAACTGGCTTGAGATGTTGCCCGCCACGCGAGCCGTACCTCCGGCCAGGCGGTTTCCCTGAATCACGACCGGCGGGCAGCCGTTGCCTTGTTCGCTCGTTGCATTGGCTCCCAACTGGGCGAGGGCATCGAGCAGATCGGCGATGGGGCGCTCTCGCATCCGCTGCGTGCCGTCGAGGCGAATTCGTCCCTGGCCGAGCGTGGCCAACGCGGTGAGGAAACGCACGGTTGTGCCGCTGTTGGCGATGTAGAGATCGGCGTCGCCTGCTGCCGGTTGGCCGGCGCAGCCCATGACGGTTACCGTGTGCAATTCGCGATCGTGCTGGATGTCCAGGCCCAGGCGGCCCAGGGAGTCGATCATGACGCGGGTGTCTTCGCTGTCGAGCACCCCGCGCAGGGTCGACTCGCCGCCGGCGAGGGCGGCGCAGACGAGAGCCCGGTTGGTGATGCTCTTGGACCCAGGCGGGCGGATCGATCCTCGCGCTGGTCCCGACACGGTTATTTCAATTGAATCGTTCAAGACGTATATCACCCTGCAATCTTACGGAGCCGCGATTTTCAACAATTGGGTGTCGTTTCGGAGATAGAGTGCTCCGCCGGCAGCGACCGGAGAAGCCAGCACGCCTTTCCCGACGAAATTCTTGCTTGCCAGTTTTCCCTTATCGCCGAGGTGTACGACGAACACGTTGCCCTCGTAGCTTGCCACGTAGGCATAGTCGCCGGCCACCAGCGGTGTTGCCCAGATGGCGCCTTCCAGACGCACGTCCCAGAGTTTGCGCCCCGTTTCGAGGTCGGCACAGGAAAGGATAGCCGGATTGCGGACTCGCAGGACCCGGTTCGAAAAGACGACCGGACTGGAATTGCCGCCGCGCAGTTTCCGTTCGACCCAAAGCGGTTCAAGCGAATGGCTGGCCGGATCGTACTGGAGCACATGCAGTCCGTTGGCCGGCAGGTAGATGCGGTTTCCTCGCGTGGTCACGCTGGCCACCGTGTGGACCGAAGTCTCGTAGCGGAAGAGCTCCTTGCCGGTTTGCCAGGCGTGGCCCGTGAGGGCAGAGCGGCCGTGGAGCAAGACCACGTCGTCTTCGGTTGTCTTGCCGCGAAGCACGGTGGGCGACGACCAGATGGCGCTATGTTCGCGAGGGATCTGCCATCGTGTCAGCCCGGTGTGCTTATCGATTCCGGCGACGAAAGACTCGCCCTGATTTTCGCACTGAACGACAACGACGTCACCCACAACCAGGGGCGACGAAGCCATGCCCACGTCGTTGCGAGTGGTGGGAAAATCGCTGGCCAGGCCGCGGAGCCACTTCAGGTTCCCGTCCAGGTCGAAGCAGGCCAGATCATTGGAGGAGTAGAAGGCAAAAACGAGCTTGCCGTCCGACGCAGGCGTGTTGTTGGCCACCGAGCCCATCGAGTTGGCCTCGGTGTGGCCCGTGGCCCACAGTTGGCGGTGCCAGATCGTGCTGCCGTCGTCCGCGCTGAGGGCCAGCAGGTGGAGGCGGTCCTGGCGAGCGCCGCTGGAGCCGGTCACGAAGATCCGGTCTCCGATCACGATCGGCGAGGCGGGGCCGCGACCGGGCAGATCGACCTTCCAGGCCACATTCTTCCCCTCGGAGAATTCAGTGGGAAGACCTTGTTCCTCGCAGCAACTCGTGTTGTCGGTCCCTCGGAACTGAAGCCAGTCGGCCCCAGCACTGGTTGCGACCAAGGCTGCCAGCAGGATCACGTACACTTGCGTTTTCTTTATCATGTGGATCACCGTTGCCGTGGAGCCTGGGTCGTCTACTTCTGCGAGGGAATAGCGCTGCCGATCTCGTCGCATACCCGAAGTTGGAAATCCAGGTGATTGGTCCAACTCTGGGTCTGGGCATTCTGGCAGACCTTGACCAGGATGCGGTTGACGCCTGGCCTAAGCACTGCATCGGCCCGGTACTGATCGTACTCGGTGCCCCCGTGGTAAACCTTGTGGGCGTCGACCAGTTCGCCGTTCAGCCAGATCTTGGTCGCGTTACTACTGGTCGAACGGATCTGCACCTTTCGCTGAGTGGGAGAGTGGAACTCCGTGGTCGCGTAGGCGATCACTTCCCGTTCCTGCTCCTTGGCGAGGTCGTCTTTCAACGCCGCATACAGGTCGACCACACCCTCGGGGCTGGCGGAAGAGACCTTGATCCAGGTAACCTCGCCGTGCTTGCCCTGGAGCGTTTGTTTCGGGTCGAACCTCTTTTCGGGTTCGTAGACCGTATCGAATCCGGCCTCGTCGGTGTTGTCGAAGGGGCCGATGGCCAGCCAGTCAACGATCAAGCCGTCGTGCTTGACCAGATCGACCTGGCGGCCCTGGTCCTTCAGCAGTTTGGTGAGAGTCCTGATCTGGTCGCGGTCGCGTGCCGCGTCGTAAGCTTCTTCCCACAGGCGGACTGCCTGGTCTTTTTGGTTGGCCGCGGCCGCCTGCTCTCCCTGTTCGATCCGTTGGGCGACCGCGTCGCGGCGGAGTTCGAGGCTGGGATCGTCGAGCCATTGGGGCACGAGTTCTTCCTGGGCCTTGGGATCGACCTTTAGCAGCCACTCGTAGGCGAGGCGTCGGGCCTTAGGATCCTGGCCCGTGTCCTGAACGAAGTGCTTCAGGGCCGCCTGGGGAAGCGTGCCCTCGTCGCGCAGGACTCGTTCGCAGACGGTGTCGACGGCCGTGCGGATCCAGTTGGCGGCGAGGGGATTGGCGCCCTTGAGGGCGGCCAGAAGTTCTGGCACGTGGCTCACATCGACCGCAGCGGCCTGAGGCCAGGCGGCCGACGCCGCTTCGTTGCCGGCCCCCTGGGGGCCTACCGCACGCAAGGCAGAAAGGGCGTCGTCGAGATCGGCAGCCGAGCATGTTGCCGCAAGCAGTCCCATCAGGATTGCGGCCACAGCAATCGGTTCTCTCTGGCGGTTCATGGCAATGGGGTCCCCTGGTGTGAGAATGCAGCTCCTCAAGCAGCCCAGTATAAGCCATTCAGGGGGCGGGTGAAACGGGCGAGGAGGCCGCCCCTTGATCGTGTGGGATCGTGCGTTCTAATAACTCAAAGTGAGAAGGACGGGATTTTCGAGAGCCGCAAACTCCCAGAAATGCCGTGCCAGGACTGGAGCCTGAAGGCTGTAGGCTGAAGCTTCCTGATGCAAGGTCGATCGAGGTGGAAAGCCGACTTCGATGCGTCGAAAGGCCTTGTTTTGCAGTCCTTCTGTCTTCAGCCTTGTTCTCGCCGCCATTCGCCTTTGCTTTGAGCAATATCAATTCCCTTGGAGATCTTGTGGAATGAGTCCCGCCCCCCCACCGATTCACTACGACTACGTGAGCCCCCAACAGATCGTTTTCGGCTGGGGACGGCGCGTCGAACTGGCCGGACTCGCCCCGCGACTCGGACGCAGGGCGTTTGTTATCTGCGGGTCGCGGACCCTCGAAGGAGCGGGGCTCGTCGACGAGATCGCCGGCCTGCTGGACTCGGGCGGCGTGGAGAGCGTGCGTTTGGAAACGCTGACCCATGAGCCCGAAGTGGAGGATGTGGATCGCACTTCGGCCGAACTTCGCAAGGCCGGGGCCGGATCGGGCGACTTCCTGCTGGCCGTTGGCGGCGGGGCGGCAATCGACCTGGCGAAAGCCGTTGCCGTTATGGCGACCAATACAGGAAGTCCCACGATCAAAGACTACCTGGAAGGTGTGGGCAAAGGGTTGAAGATGGTTGCCGACCCGCTGCCCGTGCTGGCCATGCCGACCACCTCGGGCACGGGCTGCGAGGCCACGAAGAACGCCGTGATCTCGTCTTACGATCCGGCCTTCAAGAAGAGCATTCGGGACGAGCGGATCGTTCCGCGGATCGCGCTGGTCGATCCCGAACTGACCGTTTCCGCCGCTCCTCAAGTGACGGCTGCCAGCGGCATGGACGCGATCACGCAACTCTTCGAGAGCTACATCTCCCGCAAGGCCCAGCCGATTCCGCAGGCCCTGGCCGTGCATGGGTTGCGGCTTGGTTTGCCCGCCATCGTCGAGGCGGTTCGCGACGGCCATTCGCGATGGGCGCGGGAGGCCATGGCCCATGCCGCCATGCTTTCCGGAATGTGCCTGGCCAATTCGGGCCTTGGCATGGCCCATGGGGTGGCGCCGGCGTTGGGAGTCCATTGCCGCGTGCCGCACGGGGCGGCCTGTGCGCTCATGTTGCCGGTTGCCCTGCGGGTGAATCGCGAGGTCCGTCTTCAGGAGCTTGCCAGGCTCGCCCACGGCCTCGGCATCAAGGGACCGACCAGCGCGGCGGAAGACGCCGTGGACGCCCTGATCGCACACGTCGAATCGATTTGCAACGAGGTCGGTGTTCCCCGGCGACTCGGCGACCTGGGGATTTCGTCCGACAAGATCCCTGCCCTAGTTGGCAGTTCTCGCGGCAGCAGCATGAGCGGCAAC
Organism: Thermoguttaceae bacterium; assembly: GCA_963674575.2. Lineage (GTDB taxonomy): Bacteria > Planctomycetota > Planctomycetia > Pirellulales > Thermoguttaceae > JAAYAY01. The sequence continues at coordinate 1,064,602 of CAXXQT010000001.1, read as the reverse complement.
CCCCGCGAGCTTTCGGATGCGGAACTGACGGAGATTCTGGAGGGGATTGCTTGATGCGGACTATCGCCGAGGATCATCTAATGACGAATGAGGAAAATCGAATGTCGAGAGAATGCCGGAATGTCAAATGACGAAAGGACGCTGTACTGCCTTCGTCATTAAGCTGCTTTGGATTTCTTTCGTCGTTTGATTTTCGAACCACCGATCTCTGATACGCCAAAAGCCCGGCTGCGTGGGGGACCTCCTTGTCGCAACCTGCGTTTTTGCCATTGGCAAATGCAGCAGCCGGGCTGAGTCTTGCTTCCTGACCCCTGAACCCTGAACCCTGAACCCTGACAACTTCTCATGATCCTATCCGCCGGCCTGACTCCTGCATGGCAGCAGATTCTTGTTTTTGACTCGTTTCGTTACGGTGAAGTGAACCGGGCGGCCGAGGTCCATTGGTGCGCCTCGGGAAAGGTGTTCAACGCGGGCATCGGTGTTCATCACCTGGGAAGCGAGAGCCTTACGTTGGCAATGGCCGGCGGGCTTCCGCTCACGCTGATTCGCCAAGAGATGGAATCGCTCGGGGTTCCCCTCGAGGTGGTCGAAACCGAATCGGCCACCCGGGTCTGCACGACGATCCTCGATCGCAGCACGGGCACGATGACCGAACTGGTGGAAAACGGGCGGCCCGTTTCTGAAGTGGAACTCGAGGCCTTTGAATTGCGGTTTTCGGAGGCGGCGCAGCGGGCCGAGGCGGTCATCCTCATCGGAACCCTGCCCCAAGGCACGCCTCAGGGCTATTACCGCCGATTGCTGGAGCATGTCTCGCGCCCCACGGTGCTTGATTTCCGTGGCGAGGGGCTTGTTGGCGTGCTGGATCTTGAGCCAACGGTGATCAAGCCGAATCGCGAGGAGCTTTCCCGAACCGTGGGCAGCCCCCTGGATTCGGACGAGGCCCTCGTCGAGGCGATGCGGACCTTGAACGAGCGGGGCGCCCAATGGGTGGTGATCACGGACGGGCCGCACGCTGTGTGGCTGACGAGCCGCAAGGAAACCTACCGCTTTCTTCCTCCAGTCGTCCCACCGTCGGAGGTAGTCAACCCGATTGGCTGCGGCGATTCGATGGCAGCGGCCCTGGCCTGGGCGATCCGCGACGGGGTCGCCGTGCCCGACGCGGTGCGCTTGGGGATTGCCGCCTCGGTCGACAATCTTCGCCAACTGCTGCCCTGTCGGCTGAGTCCTGAGCGGATCCGAGAGATTGCCAAGGCGATTGGAGGAGAGTCCCGGTAGGGGCCGTCGCGAGGATAGGCCTGGACGATTTCGCATATCACACGGACGATCTCGCTCCCTCAGGCTATCCGATCGATTTGCCAAAAGGTAAGCAGTGAATCGGAGCGGTTGACTCACGTTCTATTTCTTGACGAGGCCCCCTGCGTCAAATGGTGAAGCTAAGACGAGGCGGCGATCTGGGTCGCGAAGAGTGGTTTCGCGACCTTGCCCAATCGCTTTGTCACGGGCCCCTGCTTGCGGTGGGGCTGTCGGCTCCCTTTGCCGCTCCGGTCGAGATAATCCCCCCGTTCGGACCGGCGAAGGGGGCTTCAAGGCCAGATTTTCGGAACAACCTGTTACACGCGGGGTTAGGTAACTACCATGGGAAAATAGGGAACATCGTATGAACCCAACAGGCTCGACTTGGTTTGGGGTTCCTATTGGGCAATTCCCCCGTGTCTTGCAGGCATGCCAGCACTATTTGTCTCTCTGGATCGGGAGTTTTTCTGTGACTGTTCCGCAATCCTCATCGGGCAGGTTTAACTGGGTCCCCCTGAAGCATGTCATGCTGGGGATCTTCCTGCTGATTGCTATCGGTTTGATCGCCGATCGTGCCGTATTTGCTGAGGACGATCCTGCACCGGCGGATCCCGCGCCCACCGCCGAACCGGCGGAAGGCGAGGCCCCCCAAACGCCCGCCCCAGCCCCCGCGGTCGAGAATCCCGCCCCGGCGCCCGCCGAAGAGGCCCCGGCCCCGAAGGCCGACGAGCCGACGCCGCTTCCGCCGAAACCGGAAGAACCAGCAGCGGAGGCGTCACCCGCTGAAACGCCGGCTGAGGGGAAGGAAAAAGCTCCGGCCAATCCCCCTGCGGAAACCGAGCCTGCCGCTCCCACCGAAGAAGCCCCGAAGGCCGACGAGCCCGCCCCACTTCCGCCGAAGCCGGAAGAGCCAGTTGCGGAGGCATCACCCGAGGAAACGCCGGCTGAGGCGAAGGAAGAAGCTCCAACCAATCCCTCAGCGGAAACCGCACCTGCCGCTGCTCCTGAAGAAGCCCCGAAGGCCGACGAGCCCGCCCCGCTTCCGCCGAAACCGGCCGAAGCCGACGTTTTGGACACCGTTGTGTCGGGGCCGGATACAGCCAAGCCCGAGGACGAGTCCGCCCTGTCTGAGCCTGCCGAACCTGTTGAGCCCGCTGAGCCGGCCCCCGCTCCCGCCCCGGCAAGCGAGACATCCGAACTCCCCGCTGAAGAGGCTGAAGAGGCTGGAGAGTCTGAAGAAGCCGAAGAAGCCGAAGGAGCGGAAGAAGCGGAAGTGGCGACCGAAGATACTTCGGCGCCGTCGGACACGGCATCCCCGTCGGACGTGGATGAGTCCGAGATGGAAATTCCGGAAGATCTGGCAAAGGCCATGGACGATTTCGTCGACGGCAAGGAGGAGCCGGCTTTCCTGCGGTTCGCCTTCCGCCACCAGCCTTGGGAGGAGGTTATTCAGTGGTTTGCCGATCAGGCGGATCTGTCGTTGCTGATGGAAGTGCCGCCTCCGGGAACGTTCAACTACACGGACCGTCGATCGTACACTCCCGCCCAGGCCCTCGACCTGATGAACAGCATCCTGCTCATCAAGGGTTACACGCTTCTTCGCAAAGATCGCATCTTGATGGTGATCAATCTGGACGAGGATCCCATCCCCGACGAGTTGGTAACGACGATCCCCTTGGAGGATCTCGACAATTGCGGCGCATACGAACTGGTAGCCGTGTTGTTTCAGCTCAACAAGTTCGAGCCCGACGACGCCGCCAAGGAAATCGAAAAGCTGATCGGGCCCGAGGGCAAGGTAGATGTGTTGCCCAAAACCCGCCAACTCTACGTGAGGGAGACTGGCGGGCGGCTGCGGACCATCCGCAGCATCATTCAACGGGTGGAAGACCCGCAAGGGCTGGCGTCGGGCAAGTTGCAGAACTACGAGTTCAAGAACATTCTTCCGGACGAAGGACTGGTCGTTTTACGCCAGCTCATGAAGATTCCCGCGGATGCCAATGCCACGGAGGACGACTCCTTCCGGTTCGCCATGGACCCCATGGGGACGAGAGTCTATTTCTCCGGTTCGGCGAACAGGATTGCCGAGGCCCAGGGCATTCTCCAATCGATCGACCTTCCGTCGGGCGACGGCGAAACCACGGCCACCCTGGAGTCGCCCCAGTTGGAGGTCTATGGGATTACCCGGGCCGATCCGGAATCGGTGCTCAAGGTCATGCAAACCTTGCTGCAAGGGCTGCCGGGAGTTCGTCTCTCGGTGGACCCGAAGACCAACAGCCTCATCGCCCTGGCCCGCCCCAACGATCACAAGACGATTCGGGCAACCCTCGACCAGATGGAAGCCCAGGTGCGTCGGATCGAGATGATCACCCTCCGCCGACTCGACCCCCAGGTGGCCGCGGCTTCGATCAAGAAGATGTTCGGCGATTCGAGCGACGAGAAGAACACGACGGCGCCCATCGTGGAAGCCGACACCCTGGGACGGCAACTGATCGTGAACGGCACGGAAAACCAGATCGCCCAGATCCGCGTGCTGCTGACCAAGATGGGCGAAACCGAATTTGGCGAGGGCCCGGTGCCGACCGGCGACCGAGTTCGCGTGTTGTCCCTCAGCAGCCCTTCGGCCGAACTGGCCCTTCAGAACCTGCGAATGATCTGGCCGACGGTGAGCAAGAACCCGATCCGGGAGATCACGCCCTCGGCCAACAGACCACCGCAGGAAGGCAGCGAGTCGATCCCGTCGATCGTGCCGTCGAGGAGCCGAGAGCCGGAGTCGTTCGAGCGCCCGACGTCTCCGGACGGCATGCCCCCGGTTGGCCCGCCCAGGCGGGGACGTGGGCCGGAGATGCAGCGTCCTTCCGCGCCCCCGGCCGCCTCGTCCACGGAACCGCGAGACGATCGCCAAACTTCCAGCCCCAATCGAAACCCCTTCCATTTCGCGGTCCAAACGCAGGAGGGCGAGAAGCCGGTTGCGGCGGAAGAGTCGCCTTCCGACAAGAAGGCCGACGAAGCGTCTGAGCCGGCCCCACCCGCGGCGGTTGCCGAAGCCAAATCGGAGCCCGCTCCGGCGCCGGCAGAAGCCGACAAGGCGTCGGAACCTGCCCCGGCAGCGCCCGACGCGGCTGAAGGCGTGCAAGCTCCCAAGGCGAAATCGCCGATTGTTATTTCCCGCGGTCCCGCGGGATTGATGATCGCCTCCGACGATGTGGAGGCCCTCGACGAGTTCGAGCGGCTCTTCAATTCGATGACCGGCGGCGCCGATCCCGATCGAACCGAGTTGAACATCTTCTACCTCAAGTATGCCAAGGCGCAGGTGGTAGCCGACACGCTGACCAAGATCATCGGCAGCGGCACGACCGGCTCGGCCACGGCGAGCGAAGACTCGATTCTCGGCGAGCTTGTGGGCGGAGCCTTGGGAACCATGGGCGGGCTCATGAACCTGGGAATGACGACGCTCAGCCCCACCGGCATGCTGCGAATCACGGCCGAGCCCCGGCTGAACGCCCTGATCGTGGAAGCCAACGCCACCGACCTCCACACGATCGAGGAAGTGCTCAAGCTGCTCGATCAGCCCAAGAGCCCCGAGGAAGTGCTGGTTGAGCCCCAAGCTCGCCTGGTCCAGGTCTACAACATGCCGGCCGAGGAAGTGGCAGAGATTGTCAAGGAAGTCTTTGCCGAGAAGATGCAGGGCGCCGCGGGACGCAACCAGGGCGGAGGAAACCAGCAGCGACCTTCCCCCGCCGACTTCATCGCGGCCATGCGCGGCGGACGGGGCGGGAGTAGCCAGCGTGGCGGAAACAGCCAAGCGCAAACGGCTCAGGAAGCGCCGGAAAACATGACCGTGGGTGTTGATGCACGCAGCAATTCGCTGATCGTCTTCTCGACGCTGCAAACTTATGAAGAGGTCGAAGACCTTGTCAAGCAGTTGGACTCCTACGCCGCACTGGCCAGCGACGAGGCGACCGAGGTGGTCACTGTCAGCGGCGACCCCGAGGCCATGAAGGCTGCCCTTATGGCAATCATTGGAGAAAACGCAGTTAGTTCGTCGTCCTCCTCAAGCAATCGGCGAAGTTCCACAAACAACCGTTCGAGTTCCTCCTCGCGAAGCGGGGTCTCCACCGATGTCCGCCAGCGCATGATGCAGGCTATGATGGGCGGGGGACGAGGAGGCGGCGGGATGTCCGGCGGCGGAATGCAGAGCGGCGGACGAGGTGGAAGCGGCGGAATGCAGGGCGGCGGACGCGGCGGTGGTGGTGGCGGCGGCGGACGCGGTGGTGGACGCTAGCGTCTGATCGTGCCGCGAAGAAAATCTTCCATTGCCATGAGGATTGCCCCCGGGTATAGAATGGGCTGAGACACAGTCCCTGATCCCGCAGGTGGAGTCTATGGCATCCAAGTCCCGAAGTGCATTGGCGCTCTCCTTTGAACAGCGCGAAATCGACTTGCTCCGTGCGGCCTCGCGTGCGCAGGGCGCCGGTTCGCTCTCCGAGTGGGCTCACCAAGTCCTTCTGCATGCGGCCGCGTCGCAGCTTGCCTCCCAGGCTAACGAGCCAACTTCGCCCTCAAAGAAGAAGTCCGCTTCTTCCCGGCCCAAGTGCGGCTGCGGGGCCACCGCCGATCCCAAGGGCAAATGCGACGGCAGTTGCATCATGCGGTTCTGAGGGAATACGAGCGTTGGTGTCCACGCTTTAGCGTGCAGCAGACAGCCTGAAGGCCGGACATCAACAAGCACTAAATGGACTTGCGTGATTCCCGGAAATGCCTTCCCATTCGGCACTGCTTGTCCACACGCCGGGAGGACGTGTCTCCAAGGATCCAGGAATTCTGCGGCGTGTGGCCAAGCAGTGGCACACGGTCTCCTGGAATCGTGCAAGGTCATTTAGGCCATCTCTTCACGCACCAGGCGGCTGATGGCCTTGAATTGCTCGGTGCCGGCCTCCTGGCACCATTCGAACAGGGCCGCCTCGGTGGTGGTCAGCACGGCGCCGGCCGAGTCCATGCGTCGCAGGGCCGTGTCACGATCGATGGCGAAGCGAGAGCCGACCGCATCGACCGCCAGGTAGACACGCCATCCGTCGGCAAGCAGGTCGAGGACCGTCTGCTGGACGCACACGTGGGTCTCGATCCCCGTCACCAGGATCTTGTGGATTCCCTTGGCTCGCAGGTCGGCGAAGATCTCCGGGCATCCGCAGCAACTGAAAGTGAGCTTCTCGGGGATCGGGCCAAGCCGCTCGGCCAGCTCGGGGACGGTTGGGCCCAGCCCCTTGGGATACTGCTCGGTGGCGACGACGGGTACGTCGAGAATCTTCGCTCCGTCAACAAGACGCCGGGTGTTGAACACCACACGCTGGTGGTCCGCGATGGCCGGAACAAGTTTCTCCTGGACGTCGACGACCAAAAGAGCCGACTCGCCGATCGACATCAGTTCCGAGCTGCGTTGCATGGCAAATTCATCATTCATGCCCCCCAGGATACCGTAGGGACTGAAGTTCGACCAGCCGGGGAATGAAACTCGTTGGGGAAGCGTCACAGGCGAAGTGAGGTGCGTCTCGACGCTGCCTTGTAGTGGAAAACGAATTGTAGGGTGGCGCCAGAGCGGACCAGTTGGTCGACAATGTTCAGCCGAGGAAAGGTCCAATTCCGAAACGGCTGACACCGCCAGAAGGCGAGCGCCGGCCCACCATGAGCGATAGGCCATTTCAGAACGGCTGCATCGCGCCAGTCAACCGGAGCAATGCGGATCGGTGAAATGGAGGCCGGAACATGGTGGGCCGACGTTCGTCGATTGGTGTCACAAACCGGCGTCGGGATAGGAAGCGGTTGATTCGGGAAGAACTGACGAATATGGTTCACTTTGGCCCACCCTACGGTCCTGCGTTCCTTCCAATCGGCACGTCAAGATGCACCCAACAATCTCCCTCCCCAGCGAGCGCAGCGAGCGAGGGGGAGGGAGGGGACAGGAGCTTCAGCAAGCCCGGCCAGCACCAACCATTCGTGCGTCAAGACGCACCCTACAGAACTGGCCTCTACTCTTCCGGTTTCAAGGCAAAACTGGTGTAGTGCAGCCCGGATTCGTCGTTGACGAGGACAGCGCCGCTGGGCGGGAAGTACTTGCGGAGCTCGTCGAAGGGGGGCAGCGTGTGGGCGCTGAGGGCCCGCTGAATTCCAGCGAAGGGACCGCGGGGCCGAGGCCGGTTCTCGGCTTCCTCCTGATTCTGCTGACGCATCGGTTCGTACCAGGACTCGGTCCGCTCGGCAGACCGTTGGAACCGGGCCAGAACGGGATCCGTGGTGCCGGCGAGCTGCCCCATTTCCACGACGGCCCGTTGGAAGTCAGCCGCCTCGGCCAGGCGTTTTGTCCCGCCGGTCAGGGTCAAGGCCAGGGCTTTGAAGACCGACTCGCGATCGGTGATGATGAGCGTGTCGTCGAGAATGCCGACACAGGGCGAAGTGGGCGGCCGACGCCGTCGGGGCATGCCCGGGGGCATCTCGGCTGGCGGGTCGGGACGGATCATTTCGTAGTAGACCACGTCGCCAAACTCACGACGCATGAACCGGGCCACGTGTTTCTGAACGACGCAGCGGAGCAGTTCGGCGCCGTCGGCCTCCGGCAGAAGCTCGATGGCCACCGCGCCGCCTTCGCCGTAGCGGTCGACGATCGGTTTGTCGATCCAGCGAACGAAGGAGACACGCCCGGTCAACGCGGGCAGCACTTCCAGGATCAGGTCGACGCCCAGAGGCCCGCTCATCCGCGTGGCGATGAACTCGTCGAGGGCTCCTTCGCCGCGGAACGAATCGTAAAGGGTTCGCAGCTTGTCGATCGTGGTTGGCAGGTCCCAGTGGACGGTCAGGTAGTCGGAGGCGTCGGCCGGCACCCAGTCGGGAGGCGTCATCAAGCCCCCCTTGGGCTGCACCAGGTCGACGACGCCCTTCCTGGGGCTGCCGAGGATGAGGTGGGCATGCCACAGGCTGTCGTAGGGGCCGGCGTCGAGTTCCACCGCCCCGCCGATGGACTCGATCCCGTCGATGCCGAGGGCGGGCACCATCATCATGGCCACCTGCATTTCCATGCGATCCTTGGCCCGCTCTTCGAAGATGGCCAGGGGATTCACGTACCAGGTCAACTGGGGCTTGGGATTATGGAGGCGGCTTCGCTTCATGATGGTGGCAAAGTCGCTGCGCGTGGCCAGGGTGGCGGTCTCCTCCCCGTCCCAGAGGGTGAGAACCTGCTCCAGCACGCTCAGGTCGTTCGACAAGACCAGGGTATTCTCCCGTTTGAAGAAGGCCACGTCTTCCTGGGCCCTGCCCACGCTCTCGAAGACGGTGACGGGCGTTTCCCGCACCTCCCGTTGGCCGAGCTTGTTGCCGGCCTCTTCGATCCGCTTGACGATGGCCTGGATGAGCAGTTTGGCGTCGTCCACGCGGTCGCCCGTGTCGATGAGAACGACGGGAGCCGGGGAGCCCTCTTCGCGCGGAACAAGGGCGATTGTCAGTTCACCCTGGGGGAGGTTCAGGAGGTCGTCGGTGGTCAGCCCGACCGATTCTCGAAGCGGGGCAGTCCTTTCGTCGATGGCCTTCATCATGTCGTCGACGACGGGTTTGAGGGCGGCATCGCCGAGCAGTCCGGCAATGGTCGTTCGCGAGAAGCGCGCCTTGGTGTCCGGCACATCGAGCACGGAGACGAAGACCAGCGTGTTTTCCGGCAGCAGGCACGCCGAGGGCGGCCGTTCGGCCCGGGCATTCGTGCCGGACGCTGCGATGGCGGCAAAGACGGCCAGGGCGCCCAGGAGGCGAGCCAAGGTGGCTTGGAGACGCTTTCCAACGACTGACATAGTAAATTCCTCGTGTTCCGGAGCCGAAGGATCAATGCGGATGCACAATTCCTACTCTACCGTTATACCTCGATCGGCCCTGTGGTGCTCTCCCCCCAGAGAGACGATAGAAAGTGCCCGCAGGGTGAACAGGCAGGACGAACCCGCTGCATTATTCGTCTCTGCCGGACGTTTCTTGCGCAGCTTGGAAGATTTTCAGGAAGAAATCCGAGTCTTGTCGCGTACTTCGTGACGCACGGGGGAAGAGGACTGCTGGGTGGGCTGACTGAAGGTTCTGCCCCCTCCCCGCCCCTCCCCCTCGCTCGCTGCGTTCGCTGGGGAGGGAGATTGTAGGGGGGCGTCTTGACGCACGTTCGCTCCAATTCGCTTGCACTTGGTGCGTCGAGACGCACCCTACGACTCGAACTCGTCCAGCACACGGCGGATTTCCCCCGCCAGGTCGAACTTCAAGTCTTTCCGAAGGCCGTCGGTGGGATGGAGCTTCACGGCGGGAACCTCAAAGAATTCTGCCACGGCCTGGCGGGTCTGCACGATCAAGGTGGGATCGTGGTCGGGAAAATGGTTGGCAAAGTCGGTGTCGCTGACATCTTCGCGATCCAACAGCATCTGCCGTACCGATTGCACCACCGCAGCACGTCGCCTGCGATCCCGCGAGATGAGGATCACGGCTGCGACGAAGGCTGTAGCGGCGGTCATGAGAGCAATCAACAGTCGCTGGCCAAGATCCGTCTCGGTGGCAAACAGCGAGGCAATGATGGCGATCAGGAACGCCACGGTCGCAATGATCCCGGCACATCCGATGGTCTGACGCATGCTTTCGCGAACACCATTTATGCCGGGGGGGTTCGGGCGATCAGCGCCCGGACCTCGGGAGCCAGTTTGGTGGGCACGGCCATCATGGTGATTTCCTCGGAGTCGATGGCGGCTTCAATCTCCGCAAACTGCTCGTCCTCGGTTTGGCTTTCGTAGTGTGCGAGCACGTCGCGAACGCGTTGTTCATCCCAACCGGGAGGGAAGTTCTTATCGCTCATCTGGGCTTTCTCCTCTGCCTGCGACGAAAAGCGGTCTTCGCTTTGCCGCGGAGCTCGTATGCCGTGATCACAAACACGCTATCGGGGTCTTCATCAGGCACGTAGATCACCTGCAAATAACGGCCCGCCGATGTTTGGCCCAACTTCATTCGCGAGTCTCTTGTCCCCGGCAGATCTTCTCCTCGCGAACGCAGGACTTGACGCACCTCCTCCTCGCTGACGCCATGCCCGTAGATATGTGGCAGGCCGGTGTCCGGATCTTCATAGAAGCGGATTTCCATCGCGAGGGGCTCCTCGGCTACTCGCTGTTGCCTCGCCATGTCGTCGTTTGACGTGGTCTAACTATAACAATATCCGCAGCGCGTGCGCAACGCAACGGAGATGACTTCCCGAACCACGTCGGCCCCCGCTGTCGGTTGGGCATCGCATCCTCAATTCGCCGTGTGCTGTTCCCACATCTTCTGCAGCATGTCGCTACGTTTGTGATCGGTGGGCGGCGAATCGGCCGATTCGGCCTGCTGGACACAAACGGCGAGCCGGCGAGGATCGAGCGTGCCCGCTTTGAGTTGGGCCAGACCGTCGTCCCAGATCGCTGCCACGGCCTTCGTCAACGGCTCGTCCAACCGCGCGTTGTAGTCGGCGAAGAAACCCTTTGTGGCGAAATACTGGGCGGCCGGGATCGCCGGATCGGAGTCGGTCACCTTCAGGTCGTTGAAAAAGCTGACGAGTTGGCCTTGGCTAACGAGGGTTCCAACGAGGAGATCGGCGTCGAGGGCAGCGGGGGTTGTCTTCTGCTTCCTGGCCAGGGCGGCCGCGAAGCCGGCTGCCTCACCCGTCTGCATGAAGACCGGTTCCAGCCGGATGGAGCCCCAGGCGATGTGCGTGGCCGACAGGCAGACGGGCACGAGCAGGTTGTCGACGCCCTGCGGCAGGAGCGAGCGGTAGGGAATCTGGGCGGGGCGGGACTCGTCGGTGAGGATCAGCTTACCGTCGTAGCGGTAGCCCGGGCGGCTGTCCGTTGTGCAGGAGTGGGAGTCCATGTACCAGTCGGTCACGGCGATGCTGTCGGAATGGATGGGCGTGCGGGCGTAGTCCTTGGCGAGCATCCCGTCGAGTTCGCTGAACACGTGCCGACCCACAATGCGGCGAGCCTCGCGAACGTACATCTCGTAGGGCACGTGCCCGTTGTCGGCATACTCGTCCTTGGGCAGTCCCCACTCCCGAAACTTCTCACGCTGCTTGGCCGAGACCGATTCGTCGTTCTGCAAAAACCACATCAGGCCGAGGCCGAAGTCCAGGTGGCGCCGGATGATCTTCTCCCGCTCTTGCCAGTCGGCCTCCGGGTAGGCGTGGTTCTCGCCCGGCAGGATGGGGCTGTTCACGTGGGACTTCGAGTTGGGACCATTGTGGGAGGCGATGTACCTGCGGTGGTAGTCGACGTACTCCTGGCGGTCGTAGCTGGCGGGCTTGGGGATGGGCAGACGGTTGGCCGGGTCGCAGGTCACGCAGAAGCGATAGTTGTAGGCTTGCACGGCGCCGTCGGCCGTGAAGGGGCTGGTCCGGTCGACCGTTCCCTGGTGGGCGCTGTAGGGGCGGATGTTCAGGCCTTCCCGGATCACGCTAAGGGGCGGACCGCCGGCGATGTTGACGAAGACCTTGCCCGCATGGGGCTCGCCGTATTCGTCGCGGGCTTCGCGGCCCACGCGATAAGGGACCTTGGCCAGGGCTAGAAGATCGCCTTCGTAGGTGGCGTCGACGAAAGTGGCGCCGGTTACTCGGATGGCGGGCGAATCGTCGGTCTCGGCGAGTTTCTTGAGCGTGACGCTGCGGATGAGCGCTGCTTCGCGGTCGACGGCCGTGGGATAGTGGTTGAGCAGGAGGGTGATGTTCTTCTCGGCGGCCACGAGGCGGTTGTATTCGCGTTCGGCCGCGTGGGGCTCGGCCCAGCCGATCGGATAGTGCTCGTGGGTGTAACGGATTGTCTGGTGGTCTTTCGAGTCGCGGCCGAAGGTGGCGATGTAGTAGCGTTCGATGTTGCCGAGCAGTTCCGTGAAAAGGGGCGCCCGGGGGCCGCCGTAGAGGGCGTCCCATTGCATGAGCCCGTTGGTCATCATCCCGCCCAGGTGCCCGTTGTGTTGGACGAGCAGAACCGTGCAACCTTCCCGAGCAGCCCGAACGGCGCAAACAATGCCGCCGCTTGTGCCGCCCACAACGACCACGTCGTAGGACTTGCCGTCGACCGCCGCGACCGGACTGGCCGACGCCAGGCACACGGGTTCGTCGGAGCGGCGTGTTCTCGGCGACTCGTCTCCCATGGTAGGGGCCGTCTTGTCTGCCAGGGGCGAGACAGCCACGGCCGCCGCCATTTGCTTGCGTTCGGAGTCTGCCGCGGGGGAATAGTCGGTCCGGGGAGGCTCAACAAAGCCGGACTTGCGCCGGCCCGCCCGTTCGGCCTCGGCAATTGCACGCGGGAGAACTTGGAGCCCGTCGACAACCACGTAGCCGTCGGCGTCCTTGTTGGACACGGTGACGCTGCCCTTTCGCCCGGCGTCGAAGCGGAACACGCCCAGCGCTCGGGGCACGCCGTCGACGAGCAGGGGCTGACGTTGATTGACGTGGAACTGTTTTTCGCCGTCAGCGCTTCGCACGGTGACGGCGGCGCTCGTCGCGCGGTTTGGGTGCCACACGTAGAGGAGCCGCACCTCGTACTGGCCAGCCTCAGGGATGTCCGGGGTGAAACGGGCGGTTTTCTCGCCATGGTCGACGTTGTTGTCATGGCGATAAGTCGGGCCTACCAGGGGCGGCTGCTTGTTGCTGCTGATCCAATCTCCAACGTACTCGGCGGCCTCGTCGTCGAGCAGAACGGGAGAAGGCTCGTCGGCAGCAACGGGTACGAGAGACAGCAGAAGGAGAACTACCGGGGTCAAGTTAGGAATCGCTTTCATGGCTTCCCTCATCGCAGTCGTAGGGTGCGTCTTGACGCACGGAAGATCGGTACTGGTCGGGCTTGCTGGAGGTTCTGCCCCCACCCCGGCCCTCCCCCTCGCTCGCTACGCTCGCTGGGGAGGGGGACCGTACGTTGCATCATGACGCACGCTGCGGGTCTGTACGAAACAACGAATGTGTAGAATCTACCAGATTCCGGGGAGCATTCGCCACCGTGTCTTGTGGGTGTAGTCTTCGTATCCGGGAAGTTCCCGGCGGAGCATGCGTTCTTCCGGCTCGGTACGCACCATGAGCAGCAGGGACATGGCTGTCACAGGGACAAACGTCCAGGCGGATCCCAGCACGAGCGGGATGGCCAGAAGCATGAGAACGACGCCCGAGTACATGGGATGGCGGACGATGGCGTAGGGACCGGTCGTGATCACGCGGTGTTCCCGATCGGCCTGGATTCGGACCGTCTTCTCCAAAAACGGATTAACCACCATACACCACAGAATCAGGGCATCGCCCACGGCATGGACCCCAACGCCAAACCAGACGGTCCAGAAGGGCAAACCCGACCAGCCGTACCGAACGGCGTCGAGGCCAGCAACGATGGGGATGGCCAGTGTGAGCGGAAGAACGAGCAGCATGAGGAGCCGTTCCGCCCGTTGGGTTCCGCGTTTGGGGCGGAGGCGAGCGGCCAGCACTTCACGGTTGAGCCGCAGAAGCACGCAGGCATTGAAGGCGAAGGTGATCAGCCAAAGGGCAAGGTGAATCCATGCGCGGGGCCAGGTCGTGCTGGCGGCCGAATAGAAGAGAAGTCCCCCCCAGATGCCGAGGGCCAGAACCAGGTGGACGGCGGGCACGCAGCAGGAGAGGCAGGATGGGGATGGAAGGGTTCTGATCATTCACGGGATTCTGACCGGTTGGGTTAGAAAGAACGTCACACCTTCCCTCATCACAGCCGTAGGGCGCGTCTTGACGCACGGAGAGAAGACGCATTGATAAGTCGGTGCGTCTACGAGTCTTCCCGTCATTCTACCAGGGACCGGTTGGCAAACGTAGAATAGAAGCAGCCAGACGAGTCCTCCATTTCACGGGATACCAAGAATGTCGAAGAACCAGCGTCAGACGTCACGCCGTCCGGCGACGAAATTTGCCCATTTGCAGAAGAAAATGCAGAAGCAGGCGGCTCAAAAAGCGAAGAATTCAGGGAAGAAAGCACCGAAGAAGTGAACCATGACTGAGCCATCCTGGGACTACGAATCTCCGATCAAACGCTATGGGGCCGAGCTGAATTGCCGTTGGGCTAGCCGGGGGAAAGACCTTGTCTTGGAGCCCGTTCCGGGCTACTGGTTCCTGGGCCTCGCAATCTCGGGGGGGCTAGCCGCGGTGGCGTTCCTTGTCGTGGCCTATTTCGTTGACGAGACGGCTTGGCGATGGGGTCTTGTCGGAATAGGCGCCGCCTTTCCGATCCTCGGAGCGTTTGTGGGGCGAGCGTTGGATCGAAACGAGCAGACTCGGGGAAGGCACCTCGTTCTTGCAGCAAACGGTCGGATCTTGCTGCCCCGGTACGACGCAGAGCTCTGCCCGGACGAAACCACCGAGTTCCGGTGCCATGAGTACGATTGCCAATGCGAAGCAGTGGAGGATCTTATCCTTCATCACGGCGGCAGGACTTACTATCTGTTCTCCGGAGACAACCTGGCCCTGCAAACATCCGAGACCGAGAAACTGCGGCGAGAACTGGAAGAGCGTCTCGCGAGTTGGATGAGCGACCGATAGGGCCGTCAGCCAGGGGTTATCGAGACGAGGGTGAATTTCTGGGCCAACTGGGCGAGGGTGGTGTCGGCCAGGTACTGGCGAACGTGCTTGTGGACGGAGTGGACGAGTTCCCCCACAAGGCAATCGGCGCCGTCGCAGACCTGCTGGCTGAGGAGGCATTCGGCATCGCCCAAGGGCCCCTCGACGACCTCGAAAAGCTGAAGGAGGGTGATGTCCTTGGGGGCGAGGGCCAGCTTGAACCCGCCGTGGGGGCCCCGGGTGGAGTGGACGATTCCGGCCCGGGCCAGTTGCTGCATCACCTTGGCCAGGTGGTGCTCCGACACGCGAAGGGTGGAGGCGATCTCCTTGGTGGCCACCCTTTCTTCCGGGCGGCGGGCCAGGATGGCCGCGGCGTGAAGGGAGAGGGAGGCGGGTTCGGAAATGCGGATCAGGTTTCCCACGGCTGGGGTCTCGCAGGCGAAATCGGGCATGATGGCAGAATGGGGAATGGTAGGCGGGCGGCTTCAGAAAGACACCCCGGTTCGAACGCGGGGCGGGTTGGATGGCAGGAATTCCCCAAACAATCCGCTGAATTTCCTCGAAGCGTAAACCATGAAACTGCAATGGGATAGGCAGCACATTCCGAGTTGTTTCCGGCTCGGCATGGGAAATCGGATTGACTTGTGGGACAATTCTGGTAGAAATGTTCCTAAATACGAAATTGAGTCTCAGTCTCAATAAAGCCACCGCGATTAGCACCCCGCTGGCGAGAGGCGAGTGCTCATTTCTCAAGACCCTCATTGAACCCGCCAGCCCGGCCTTCTGCCGGATGCCAGCCACGTTCAAGACGCGTCCGGACATGTTCGGCGCGGATTGCCGTTGGATTGGAACCCCATGAGATCTTCCCGCGATCAGACAGAAGACCCTGTTGTCGAGGCAGACTGCAGCCAGTTGTGGCTGCGTCAACGTCCTCTGCGAGTCACTGCCAAGCCGGTGGAGCCCGACGGGTCGAGCTGCACCTGCCGTGAAGGACAAGTCCAGCCCTTGGCTCGTTCGTCGATCGATTCGGCGGAACTTCTTGCCGGACGCCGGGAAATTCAGATCGTGCATGCCGGTGAAACCTACCGGCTTCTCGTAACGCGAAACAACAAGTTGATTCTGCAGAAATAGGGACCAGTTCGCTCTCGCCCAACTTCCGTCGGGGTGGAGCGGCATGATGGCAATTGCCTGTCGTCCCGCTGCCGAGTTCTCTCTTTGCCAGCCAGGGGCTCGATACCCGTCTTCGGGTTTCCGTGCCTCCCAGCCAGCCGATTTTTTTACCGGCTTCCTGGAAATGTCGGCCGCTTCTTCTTCGCTGGTGCACAGTGCGGATTTGCGTCGACGGTGCTCGCTTCTGTTCATGGCTAGGAGATACAAAGCATGAAAACATCAAGACCCGCTTTCACTCTCGTTGAACTACTGGTGGTCATCGCCATCATCGGCATTCTGATCGCCCTGCTGCTGCCCGCCGTCCAGGCGGCCAGAGAAGCGGCCCGGCGATCCCAATGCACCAATAACCTGAAACAGTGCGTCCTGGCGCTGCACAACTACCACGACACGTACCGCAAGTTCCCGGGAATCGGCTCTTCGGGAACGACCGCCTTTTCGATCCTGGCGAAGATCCTGCCCTACGCCGAGCAACAGAACTTGCAGGACTTGATCGACTTCGAATCGCCCATCTATTCCGGCGGAGGACACAGCGGAGCGTCGACGGTGATCCACCCGAACAACCTGGCGGCCGCCGAATGCCTGGTCCCATTCTTCCGCTGCCCCAGCGACGGACAGGAAGACACGTTCGACGCCTTCGATTGCGACGCCTCGGCCGGCCAGTTCTACCGCGGCTCGAACGTGATGGCCTGCACCGGCTCCGGGCGGGACGACTACTGGAAAATGAGCAAGACGGACGGACTCTTCTACTACGATTCGTCGTGCCGGTTCGCCAACATGACCGACGGAACGAGCAACTGCGTCGTCTTCTCCGAGACTCTCCTGGGCAATGGCGAGAGCCAGGCGTCCGACGCGCCCGACCAGCCTCACCAGATGGTCGCCTTTCAGATGTCGAGTTCGGCCAACCCGGACATAGCCACGCTCTGCGCCGGCGCCTACTACTGGCAGGGCTATCGCGGCTACGCCTGGATCTCGGGCAAGGCCTACTCGACCACGTTCAGCACGTACAGCACTCCGAATCCCGAGCATCCCGACGCCGTCTTCATGTCCTACGGCTGGTTGTCGGCTCGCAGTTTCCATCCCGGCGGCGTCAATGCCGGATTGGGCGACGGGAGCGTGCGATTCGTGAGCGACACGGTCCATCGCACCACCTGGAATAACCTGGGAAGCATCGCCGACGGCGCCGTATTGGGGGAGTATTGAAATGAACAGACGGCTTGGCACGGTCGCCGTCTTTCTGCTGAGCGTCGTGTGCGGCGGCTGCGGATCCGGTTCGCCGGGACCGCGCGCCGCCGTGCATGGCGCGGTGACGCTCGACGGCAAACCGCTGAAGGCGGGGGTGGTCCAGTTTCATTGCTGCGAAGGCGACCAACTCATGGTGGCGCAGGCCTTCGTCGAAAACGGCAAGTACGAAATCGACGCGGAAAAGGGCCCCGTGGCGGGCCTCGCCCGGGTGCAATTTCATCCCAAGCCGCTTTCGGAAGAGGAGTTCGAAGCAGCCCTTGGGGCTTCGCACGGTCGCAGGAAACCAAAGTTGGTCGTGGCGGAGATCCCCGAGCGTTACGGGGCGGAATCGACGCTCACCGCGGAGGTTGCGGAAAGCGGCGACAACCAGTTTGACTTCGAGTTGACAAGCCGCCGCTAGTCGCACGATGAGATAGAAACTCATGCCAAAAGAGAGTTCTACGATGCGAACCTCAAGAAACGCGTTCACCCTTGTTGAATTGCTCGTGGTTATCGCCATTGTCGGCATCCTGATCGCCTTGCTGCTGCCCGCGGTGCAGGCGGCGAGAGAAGCGGCTCGGCGAGCGCAATGCACAAACAACCTCAAGCAGCTTGTGCTCGGCATGCACAACTACAATTCATGCCACAAGGCTTTCCCGGCCTTGTCTCGCGGCTACAGCTATTTTTCGGCCCAGTCGAAGATTCTGCCTTTCGTGGAACAGTCGAACCTGCAGGACCTGATCGATTTCAACGAACCGCTGCTTGTAAGCGGCGATCCGAACCCGGTCCACAACGGCGTCGAGGCGCAACCGATCCCCCTGCTGCTCTGCCCCTCCGACCCCGGCGAGAAACTCTATGTTGACGACGACGGAAACACCTGGGCCGGCGGCAACTACCAAGTCAACACGGGCAGCGGGACAGGGATGAACTACTACACCCGCGAGGCCACCGACGGCATGTTCTGGTACAACTCCTCCACCAGTTTCCGGGACATGACCGACGGATCGAGCAACACGGTTCTCATGGCGGAAACGCTCTTGGGGTCCCAGCGGGACACCGACGAACTAGAAGATGCGCAGCGCCAATTGGCCAGTTGTTCGAGGAACGCCATGCCCTTCCGAGGCGACACGGGGGAGGACCTGGCCGCCGCGGCCGCCAGCGGCTACCGGGGGCATCGCGCCACGTCCTGGATCCGCGCCTACGACTACTTCACCACCGTCGACGGGTTCTATCCTCCGAACGCTCCTGAACCGGACCGACTGGCCCATGCATGGGGACTGCTTGCGGCCCGCAGCGTCCATCCGGGCGGCGTCAACGTCGGGTTGTGCGACGGAAGCACCCGCTTCGTCAGCGAGACCGTGGAGCTCGCGACCTGGCGGAACCTGTTCTGCCGCAACGACGGTGAAGTCCTCGGCGAGTTCTAAGAAAGGAGCGCAAGTCCATGAAGAAGTCCTTCTTCAGATTCATGATCGTCTTGCCTCTGTTCGCCTCGCTTGGCGGCTGCGGGTCGGAACCGGTCAGGGCCCCGGAAGTTGTGGCTCAAGACGAACTCGCGGCCGTCCTCTCGCAAATCGTGGAAGTCGGCACAGTTCGCGGCGAACTCGGGGAGTTGCTGCGCGAAGACCTCCATGCGTATCTCAGGAGAATCGAGCAAACCGACGCGCAAAGAGCCGAGACGCTCCAGCGGGACGCCAAGAAACTGATGAAACTGTCGAGTTCCAAGGCGGTCAAGGCGAAAGCGAAGGAAATGCTCGCCGAATTGGAATCGCCGGCGGAGGAGTAGGCTCCTTCACCGGCTTGTACTTCGTTAGGTTCCATTACCAGGAGAACGAACGTGACTTTGGTGCTTCTCATATCTGTCCTTGTGGCAGGCGATCCCGCAGGAGCCGACAACTGGACGAGTTTCCGCAACGGCGGGAAGAGCCGATCCCATGCGGAGAATCTGCCGCTCCAATGGTCGCCCAATCAAGGCATCGCATGGCAACGGGAACTGGTGGGCTACGGGCAATCAGCCCCCGTGGTCTGGAAAGACACGGTGTTCGTCACGTCGGTGGTGGGACCGATGAAGGAGAAGTGCGTCGTTGCGGCGTTGGACGCTCGGTCCGGAAATGTCGCTTGGGAAAAGGAGTTCGAGGCCTGCGCCGTGAAGGCCTCGAACTTCATGGCGAGCCGCGCCGCTCCGACGCCCGCGGTCGACGAACAGGGCGTTTACGCCTTCTTCGAGGGCGGGAACCTGGTCGCCCTGAGCCACGACGGAAAGGTGCGCTGGGAACGATCGCTCACAAACGACTACGGTCCGTTTGAGAACGGGCACGGGCTGGGAAGCTCGCTCGCCCAAACCGCCGGCGTCTTGTTCGTTCTCGTCGACCACAAGGGGCCGTCCTATCTGCTCGCCGTCGACAAGGCAACGGGCGAGACGAAATGGAAAGCCGATCGCGAGCCCCGCTACTCGTGGACTTCGCCCATCGTGGTGCCATGGAAGGGAAAGGAGCAGGTCGTCGTCAGTTCCAACGGTTTCGTCGACGGCTACGACGGCGCCACGGGCGGGCTGCTTTGGACGGTCGAGGGCGTGGCGGGGAATACGATTCCCTCGCCGGCTGCCGCCCAGGGCCGCATCTTCATCGGCGCCGCCAAATCGGAACGGGGCCCGACCGCGGCTGGCGTCACAAGCTGCTGCCTGCAGCTTCCCAACGGGGCTGACGAATCGGAATGCAAAGTCCTCTGGCGGGCGAAGAAGGCGAGCAACTCGTATGCCAGCCCCGTGCCGGCGGGCGATTTCGTCTACAGCGTCAACAAGGTGGGCGTTGTGTATTGCCTTGACACCGCAACGGGGGCGGAACGCTACGCGGAGCGAATCGACGGCCCGTGCTGGGCTACGCCGATTGTTGTTGCCGATCGCGCCTATTTCTTCGGCAAGAACGGCGTGACCTCGGTGTTGAAGGTGGGCCCCGAATTCTCTCGGGTCGCAACCAACGCTCTCTGGAACGCAAAGGAGCCGCCCAAACCGGAAACCTACACGGAACATCGCCAGGCCCAACCGGAGGGAAAACGAACGGACTCCGCCGATCGCCTCGCCGAGGCCGACAAGGACGGCGACGGAAAGCTGACCAAGGACGAACTCCCCGAGTCGATGCAGGGCTTCTTCTCGCGGCTCGACGCCAACAGTGACGGAGTGCTTGACCAGGAGGAACTGGCCGCCATGCGAGAGCGGTCCAGCCGCGATGGCAGGGGCGGCGAGGGACGCGGTTCCATGGGCAGTGGAGGCCGTGGTGGCATGGGCGGCTCGTGGGGCGACCCGACCGTGTACGGCGTGGCGGCTGCGGGAGGAGCGTTTTTCATCCGCACGGGAACCCGGCTGTATTGCGTGCGACAACCGGCCGCGGTTGCGGCAAAGCCCGCAGAATAAGGAGCACGAACAATGGCTGGCGATGATCAGGTCAACGTCAATCTGGGCGTGGTTCAGGAAACGCTCTTGATACCTCTCTGGGCTCGCGCCGTCGAAGCGAACCGAACCGAACCGATCCTATGCGACACGAAGGCGGTCGAGATGGTCGGCGCGATCGACTACGACTTCGAGAAGTTCGCCAAGGGAAGGGGGAGCCAGGTCGGATGCTGCCTTCGGGCATCGATCATCGACGACTGGGTGCGAGAATTTCTCTGGGAGCATCCCGACGGCACGGTCGTCGAAATCGGCGCCGGCCTGGACACACGCTTCGAGCGTCTCGACAACGGCGAGGTTCAATGGTTCGAACTCGATCTTCCCGACGTGATCGCGATCCGCCGCCGTTTCTTCGAAGAAACGGAACGCCGCCGATTCATCAGCCGATCCGTGTTGACCACGGAATGGCTCCCGGTCGTTGAGGAATCCGCGCCGGGGCCTTTTTTCTTCGTGGCCGAGGGCGTCTTCATGTACTTTGAAGAACAGCAGGTCAAGGATTTGCTGGCCAACTCGGCCCGGTTCGACCATCTCGCCAGGACCCATATCAAGCGTTTTCCCTTGGCCATGCGGATCATGTGGCGTCTGTGGCCGGCGATGAGACGCAGCTATGCGATTCACCTTCTGCGGCTCCGAGCCGCGCAAGAAGCTACCATTCCTGTCTGACTCTGACAAACCTAACCAGGAGACCCCAATGCGTCAACAAACGATCTTCTCGCGTCGAGCAGTCGCCCCGCTGCTCGCACTTTTTCTGTCAGCGACCACGGCCTCGGCCCACACCATGTACGTGAGTGTGACCGACTACGTTCCCCACACGAAGCGCGGCACAAAACTCTTCTTCGGCTGGGGCGAGACCATGCCGATCGACGACGAGCTCGGCGCCGATTGGCTGACAACACTCAAAATCATGGGCCCGGACGGAGAGATCCGCGACCTGGACAAACCCGAGAAGTTCCTCACTCGCGTTCAATTCAAGGAGGAAGGCACGCATGTGTTGGCCGCCGAGCTGAAGACCGGCTTCTACACGATCTACAAGGACGGCGACAAAAAAAAACACCACATGGGCCCCAAGACCGGGCTGGCGAATGTGGAAATGAGCCTTCACTATTGCCAGCAGGGCAAGGCGATCGTCAATTCGGGCGAAGTGACGGACAACTTCAAGAGCCCCGTCGGCCACAAGCTGGAGATCATCCCTCTGAAAAACCCTGCCCTTCTCCGCGAAGGCGACTCGCTGCCCCTGAAGGTCCTGTTTGAAGGCGAGCCGGTTCCTGGTTATCCCAAGCTCCTCGCCACGTATCTGGGTTTCTCGACCACCGGCGCCTTTGCCTATGCGAAGAGCGTGGTTCACGGCCGAAGCGAAGTGAAGATCTCGAAAACCGGCGTCTGGTTTGTCAACGTCAAGTACCAGGCGCCCCCCACCGGTGACCTCGTGGACAAATGCGACGAGGTCTCGTACACGGCTACGCTGACCTTTGAAGTCGGCCGGGCCCCGGAAAGCGAAGACCAGGAAGATTAGGCACGGCCCCTTCCCGACGCCG
Organism: Thermoguttaceae bacterium; assembly: GCA_963674575.2. Lineage (GTDB taxonomy): Bacteria > Planctomycetota > Planctomycetia > Pirellulales > Thermoguttaceae > JAAYAY01. The sequence continues at coordinate 1,042,353 of CAXXQT010000001.1, read as the reverse complement.
CTTTGACGCATGGCAACACGAGGATTTGGCACATGATTGTGAAAAAGTGGATTGTTCTTCTGTGGTTTCTTGCGCTGGGGTCCGGCGCCGTGGGGTCGGAAGTCCCAGACGCGATTTGGTGGGCCTCCGAAGGCGGCGGTATGCGGGGCGGACGTGGCGGCGGTATGCGTGGCAACCGTGGCGGCGGTATGCACGGTGGCGATCCTTCTGGCCATGGAGCAGCGAAGGCCGGCGGCGCCGAGTCGGAGTCGAATCCCGAAAAAGGTGAATCGGACCTCTCAGGTGAGAACGAACTGCCTGAAGACAACAACGCTTCGGGAGAACCTCGCCATGGTCCGTCGCCGGAAGCAAGGCAGCGGATGAAACGCCACAAACGAGAAGGCGGAGGAGGTCCACCGCCGGAAGTCATGGAGCGGATGAGGAAACGCATGCAGGGCGGCGAAGGAGACTCGCCTCATGGGATGCCCCCAGGCGGGCAAGGCGGCAAACACCCGGGCGGAATGCCGGGCACTGGAAGTGGGCCATCGGGCTCGGGTGCTTCCGACGACGGCGAAATGCCAAGTCGCACCGAAATGATGGCCGCCATGCGGAAACCGAAATCGATGTTGCTCCGCTGGGGCGAGTTCCCGGACACGCAAGGTAAGGACAGCAAATTAGGACGCCTGATCCGGGTCGAAAACATCGAAGCCTGGGTTCGCACGCCTGACGGCAAAATCGTGGAAGCGGTCGTCGGTGAGGATAACAGCACGGTCTCGACCATCTGCCCCCCCCGAGTCGCTCGGCGAGGACGACTCGCCCAACGGCGTCTACGTGCTGGGCATGCACCTCGATGCAGGGGTGATGGACCTCGATTCGGACGGCATGATGGAACGCGTCCACTTCTACTCGAACGGGCTTTCAACCCGCTTCACTCGCGACGGCGCGTCCGGCAAGCAACCGGACGTCTTCTTCAAGGCCCCGGATAAGGTGGCCCTGGAGATCGGACCGGTGACCTCGGAAAGCGGGCGAGGAGGCTTCATGGCCACCAGCCAGACAGGCATGGAGGAAAACAAGCTCCAGGTCCTTTTCCACGGCGAACCGCTGGCCAACGCCGAGGTGAGCGTTCTGTCCAGCAATGGTTGGAAAAATCGCCTCACGACCGACAAGGACGGCATTCTGACGGTCGTGCCCGTGGGAAAGAAATCGGACGGCCGCATGCGCATGGGCTCCTCGAACCAATGCCTCTACGTCGTCCTTCACAAGGAGGAGAACCCCGGCGAGTTTGAGGGCGCCGCCTATGAGGCCGAATACCATTGCGCCTCGCTGCTGCTGGGCGTGAGAATGCCGGGGCCGGAATGGAAGAGCAAGTCGGAGGGAGTTCGCCTGGCAACCATCTCGGGTCTGGGCTTCCTGGTGCTGGCGGGGACTTTCGGAATGTATCGGCGGCGGAGGCGAGCCCGGGAGATCATGATCCAGTTCGACCAGCATCGAATCAGTCGAGGTGAGGCATGAGACTATCATCGCTTCGATGGCTCGTCCTGACCCTGTCGTTCCTCGTGCTGACCTACGGGGGGCTGATCGGCATCTACCTGGGAGATTTCCTGCCGACCTTCTCCTGTTGGTATGTGGGCGATGCCCGGGGGGGCGACTGCTTCCTCTGGCACGTGCAGCACCATTTCAGCGGGCACGGCGGGCCCGGATACATCGTCAGGCCCTCCGACCCGGTGCTGCTCTATTTCTTCCTGCTCATTCTCGTGCTCGGAAAAGCGTGGTGCGGATGGGTGTGCCCCTTCGGGTTCGTCATGGACGTGCTCGACCTGATTCGCCGCAAGCTCAGCGTGGGCTATGTGTTCTTCTCCCAGAAGCTGAGAAAGCGGCTGGCCCCGATCAAGTGGGTGTTGCTCTTCATCTCGCTGGTCGTGCCGCTCTGTTGCTTCCCGTTCTTCATGCGGTCCCAGATTGCCACCGACCTGGGCCAGCCCTACTGCCAGTGGTGTCCGGCCAAGTACGTGGCGCCGCTCTTCGTCGGCGACGTAGACGAAATTGCGATCAACTTCCGCAGCGGCATGGGCATTTTCATGACCACCGTGGGGCTGGCGATCGCGGGCCTGTTCGTCATCGGTTCGCTGACCAAACGGCGGTTCTGGTGCTCCTTCTGCCCCATGGGGCTGGTGATCGGGCTGTGCCGCAAGATCAGTTTCATCAAACTCAAGAAGGACTGCCAGGCCTGCACTCGCTGCGGGATCTGCTACAACGTGTGCCCCCTCGATATCGAGGAGATCTACACGGAACGCAAGCGGACGAACGTGACCTTCCAAGACTGCACTCTCTGCATGAAGTGCATCGAAAACTGCCCCGAGGACAACGCCCTGAGGGCCACGTTCTGCGGAATGACCGTTTATCGGGCGACCCAGAAGGGGTTCTTCTCAGACCGAGACGCCCTGGGGCCCAAGCCGCCGGTGGAGACCGAAGACAACCAGACAGACGAAGCCAGCGCCGACGATCGAGAACCGGTCGTTTCGGGCGGCCAGCTACCATGAGGAGTCAGAAATCAATGCCACCCCAAGAAGAGACATCCGGAGAACTGCAGCGGCGGAAGGCGCGCTTCCTTCGCGGCATGAACCGATCGACCCAGCGCCTTCTGGCTGACATCGAGGCCGACGAACGCCGTCCGGCCGCAACGGACCGGTTTCTGGAAACGATGCGGCGAGCCTTCTCGGCAGGGGACGAGGCGGACGCCTCCGCCCTCTTTCGCGGCAAGAAGGTGATCGGCACGTACTGCATCATGGCGCCCGAGGAATTCATCTACGCGGCCGGCGCCGTGCCCGTGCGGCTTTGCGGGGGCAGCCACGAGGCGGCCCTGGCCGGGGACGAACTGGTTCCCCGCGACATCTGCCCGGTCGTGAGGGCGTCGGCGGGGTTCACCTCCTTCGGCCTGCTGCCGATCTACGAGCGATGCGACGCCGTCGTTGTGCCTACCACCTGCGACGGGAAGCGCAAGCTAGGCGAGGCACTCTCCGAATTCATCCCGGTTTGGATGCTCGAAGTGCCCCACATCAAGGAGGCCGAGCGTTCCCGCATGGAATGGCTCGATCAGATCTACGCCCTCAAGCGGAGAATCGAGAAGCTCACCCGCAAGAAAATCAAACGGAAGAACCTCCGCGAGGCGATCGCGCGGATCGGCCGGGCCCAGTATCAGGCCCGCCGGCTCCACGAACTGCGAGCCGCCGCCCCGCCCGTCGTCCTCGGACGCCACGCCATGCTGGCCTTGAACGCCTACGCCTTCGATACGGTGGACGAATGGACCGAGGCCATGACCCGCTTCAACGACGAGCTGGACCAGCGCCGCGACGACGGCGTGGCAGCCTGTGCCGACGGCTCGCCGCGGATCCTGCTGGCCGGTTCCCCCGTGGCCTTTCCGAACTGGAAACTCCCCACGCTCATCGAGGAGATGGGCGGCATCGTTGTGATGGACGAAACGTGCATGGGCGACCGGTTCCTCTACGATCCCGTGGGCGTGACCGAAGGCTCCATGACCGAGATGATCCGGGGCATTGCCGCGCGGCTGATCATGCCGTGCACGTGCCCCTCTTTCTCGCCCAACGAAGACCGCATGTTCCGCCTCAAGCAGTTGGCCGAGAAGTTCCGCATCGACGGCGTGATCTACCACGTGCTCAAGGGCTGCATGATTTACGATTTCGAAGTCGCCCGGGTGGAGCGAATGATGAAGGAAGCGGGGATTCCCCTGCTGCGTGTGGAAACGGACTACAACCCCGAAGACGTGGAGCAGCTCCGCACGCGAATCGAGGCCTTTGTGGAAATGACTGGAACGAAGAAGAACGAGGTGAAGCGTGATCCAGGCGAAGTACTATGCGGGAATTGACGCAGGCTCGACCTACGTCAAGACGGCGGTGATCAACAACGGAACGGTGCTCGGACGGCTTGTGGCCCGGAGCGGGGTGGTCTGCTCCGACACGGCGAGCCGCTTGCTCGACGAGCTGCTCGATCAACTCGGCCTGACCCGGAATCGTCTCAATTCGGTCATGGCGACCGGCTATGGGCGCAGGGCGATTGCCTTTGCCGACGACACGGTAAGTGAGATCGCAGCCCACGCCAGCGGCACGACCATGACCGCCCCGGACGGTGTCCTGACGCGAACGATCATCGATATCGGCGGCCAGGACAGCAAGGTAATTATCCTGGGCGACGATCGGGAAGTGAAGAATTTCGCCATGAACGACAAGTGCGCCGCCGGCACGGGCCGCTTCATGGAAGTGCTGGCGGAAACGCTCGAAGCCAAGGTCGACGAGCTGGGCGGGCTTTCGCTGAAGGCGACCGATCCCTGCGAAATCAACAGCCTGTGCGTCGTGTTCGCCCAGTCCGAGGTGATCTCGCTGCTGGCCCAGGGGAAGGACCGGGCCGACATCGTGGCCGGATTGCACAACTCGCTGGCCAAGCGGGTGGCCAAGATGGCTCGGCGGGACGGATTGCAGCGGGAAGTGCTCATGACCGGCGGCGGGGCCCTCAACAGCGGGCTCCAGGCGGCCTTTGAAGACGAATTGATGGCCGACGTGCACGTGGCCGAACACGCTCAGTACAATGGCGCGATCGGCGCGGCCGTGCTGGCACAGAGACGGGCCGAATGAGCTCGGCACGCCAAGTTACCGACGAAAGGAAACGAATGCCATGAAGAAAGCCTTGCCTGAACTGGACAGCGCCGTCTCGCGAGTCTTTGGCTTGTCCTTCGAGGCGGTCAAGTGGGAGTTACTCAAGGCCGCCATCGAGTTGGGCGTGTTCGATCATCTGGTCGAGCCGGCAACATCGGCCGAACTGGCCGCCCGGCTCTCCACGCATCCGGGCAACACGAAGTTCATGCTCAACGCCCTGGTAGCGCTGGGATGCCTGTCGAAACAGGACGGGCAATTTCAGAACGCGCCGCTTGCTGATGCCTACCTGGTCGGCGGCAAAGACACCTTTCTGGGCGACTTTCTGCTGTTTGCCGACGGCTGGAATCAACCGCTCATGGGCGGCGGGCTGAAAGAACTGGTCAAGAACGGTCCGCCGCCGCCCCGATCCGTCCAGGACGAAACGCTTTGGGAAACGGGCGCCCGGGCCGGTCTGAATTTCAATCGCTGCGGTCGAGCCCAGCGCGTCGCGGAGTATGTGGCCGCATTGCCGGAGTTCGCGTCCTTCCGGCGGATGCTCGACATGGGAGCCGGTTCCGGCGTAATCGGGATCGCCGTGGCTGCCGCCCATCCCTCGCTCGAATGCGTCCTGCTTGATCAACGGGCCGTCTGCCGTGTTGCCGACGAGGTCATCGCCGAGTACGGAATGGAAGCCCGCGTCAGCACGCTTCCCGGCAACTACATGACCGATCCTATCGGCGCCGGCTACGACTTCATCATGGCCAACTACACGCTGAACTTCTACAAGGATCGACTGGACCAGGTCTTCAACAAGGTGTACGAGGCACTCGAGCCCGGTGGCGTGTTCATCGTCTGCTCCGACGGCCTTAGCCGGGAAAAGACGGCGCCGGCCGCCAGCGTGATCAGTTGGCTCTCCACGTCGCTCATGGGGGCGGACATGTCCTTCGAGCGAGGCGTGATCGCCGACGCCATGCTCCGTGCCGGCTTCGTCTCCGCCCAGAGCCAGATGTTCGACGACTTCGATTTGGCGGCCCACGGCCCGGTAGACGTGATCGTCGGCAGAAAGAACGGCGCCGATCGATGATCAAACGCCGGACAATCAGAGCGCTATCCAATGGAGCATACAGATGACTCCTGAATCTGCGGCTTCCTTCACCGCTGCCCTTGTGGCAGGCATCACCTACGGCACCGCCTATTGCGGGCCGTCCTGCGGACCGTTCTTGTGCACGTACATCATGGGAACCGACACGGGAAGCGTGCAGGCGGCAAGATCGATGGCGGTCTTCACCGTAGCGAGGATAGCCACTTACGGAATCGTGGGCGCAGCGTCGGCCCTGCTGGGCATGTCGGTGTTTTCGTCGCAGGTCGGCAACTCCTTCGTCCCGGGCCTGGTCGTGATTGTGATCGGGACCTTGATGTGGAGGCGAGCTCCCAAGCACGAGAAGTCCGAGAAACCAATACGGATCGGCGAGCCCATTCCGTCATGTAGTGGCGGCTGCCTCCGGTCGCCATCGACGATGCCGCTCTGGTTGGCTGGAGTTGCCTTCGCCTTGGCGCCTTGCCCGCCCATGCTGGCCATGTTGGCCTGCTCGGCCAATGCGGGGTCGCCGCTGAGTGGGGCCGTGGTGATGATGCTGTTCGGCCTGGGAACGAGCCTGACGCCTCTGGTCGTCATGGGGCTCCTGGCCGGCACATTTTCCCAGAAGATCCGCCGCCTGGCCCCGCAACAGGACCTGCTCTTTCGGAGAACGGCCAGCGCCGCCTTGATGCTGCTCGGAACGGCAATGCTGTTTGCGCCGGCTTAGCCGACTTTTTCAATAGCCGCCAGGCTGAGGCCAATGCCATGTTGCACCTTTTCAGTGCCCATCCAACAGAGTTCGGAAAACACAACCTCACCTTCAACACGGACATCCCACAATGACACGAATGAACCAAGTCTGCTTCGCCCTACTGTCTTTCTCGTTCCTGGCTCCGGCCGGCCTCGTCCTCGCGGCGGAAGGCGTAACCGCAAAACCCGGGCTACTGCTCATTGCCCACGGATCGCCCAGCGCGACCTGGAACGGTCCGGTAATGCAGCGGGGGGCAGAGGTGGCCCACGCCGCCATGGAAACGGGTTGCTTCGCCGCCGTCCGCACGGCCCTGATGGAGTTCGGCAAGCCCGACATTCCCACGGCCGTGGCCGAACTGGAGGCCGCAGGCTGCAGCCGGATCATCGCAGTTCCCCTGTTCGTCATGCCCACGGGGCACACCCATTTCGACGTACCGGCCATGCTCGGCTTGTATTCGCCCGGCAAATCGGACGAGCATGCCGAGGAGCACGGGATGCCTGTTCGCTCTGCGGTTCCAATCACGCTCACAGGAACCATGTCCGAAGACGAACGGCTCCTGCCACAGTACGCACTCGACGAAGTCGAGAAACTATCGAAGTCATCGTCCGAGGAGGCAATCGTCCTTCTGGCCCATGGCGACCCCGATCATAAGTTGCTCTGTGAGCGCGTCATGCGAAAGATCGCCTCCTACTGCTGCGCGCGAACGGGAATCGAATACGCCGACTGGGCCTATGTAGGCGTGGGACAGGAGTTCATCAAGGAGGGGCTCCCCGCAATCCGCCGGGCCGCAGAGAAAAAACAACGTGTTCTCGTCGTAGGACTCTATCTTGGCTCCCATGCCCAACGTATTCGAGATCGCGTCCTGAAGAACGACTCGCGATCCCATGAACAGGCAAATACGCATGCCTCCGATCAGGAAATCGTGTACTCGAACAACGGGATCGTTTCCAGCCCGCTCGTCGTGGAATGGATCGTTGAATCCGCATGCAGTGCCGCGGAGATGTTCGGCAAATAGAATTGAGAACGACGCCCTTCGGCTCGGACAGGACGCATGATGCGCAAAAAGTAAGCCCCTCCGGCTCGTGGCAGGAGGGGCTTTTCTAGTCGATGCGATCGAAAGACGCTGGCGAGTTCAGGAAGGCCCTGCTCGCTACTCTTTCTTTTCCTCGGCCTTGGGAGCCTCTTCAGCCTTCGGGGCTTCGGGCTTGGCCTCCTCCTTCTTCGGAGCGGGCTTCTCTTCAGCCTTGGGAGCTTCCGCCTTCGGAGCCTCGGGTTTCTTGGCTTCGGGCTTGGGCTCTTCCTTCTTCGGAGCAGGCTTCTTTTCGGCCTTGGGAGCTTCCGCCTTCGGAGCCTCGGGTTTCTTGGCTTCGGGCTTGGCTTCTTCCTTCTTCGGAGCAGGCTTCTTTTCGGCCTTGGGAGCTTCCGCCTTCTTCGCCTCGGGTTTCTTGGCTTCAGGCTTGGGCTTTTCCTTCTTCGGAGCAGGCTTCTTTTCAGCCTTGGGAGCTTCCGCCTTCTTCGCCTCTTCCTTCTTGGGGGCCGGCTTCTCGGCTGGTTTTTCGGCGGGCTTCTTAGCCTCAGCCTTCTTGGGAGCTTCCTTCTTAGGAGCCGGTTTTTCCGCCGGTTTCTCGGCGGGCTTCTTGGCCTCAGCCTTCTTAGGAGCCGCTTTCTTAGGGGCTTCCTTCTTCGGCTTGGGAGCTTCCTTCTTGGGGGCCGCGGGCTTCTTCGCCGCGGGCTTGGGGGCGGGCGGAGCGGGCTTGGGAGCCGGCTTCTTCGCCTCGGGCTTCTTCACCGGCGCGGGCGGAGCCTTTTTCGCCGGGGCGGGGGCCGGTTCGGACTCGACCGCGGGGGCTGCCGCTTCACAAGCCGCCGGAGCACAGCATGCCGGTTGGCATGGCTGGCAACAGACCGGCTTGCAGATCCGCTTGCAACGGAACAAGCGAACCTTGCAGCACCGCGGAGCGCAGCGTCCGAACAGGCCGCGAGCTTCTGCCGTCTCTCCGACAACGAATGCCGTTGCCATCAATACGGCCAGCGTCACGATCAGTCGTCGCATGGACACGTCCTCCTAAGGAGTAAAACAAAGGTGTGTACGGAGAGCAGCCACTGGCCGGTGCAGGCGTCTTGCCGCGAATCACCTCGAAAACGTGTAAGGTGGGAAACGGTGGGTGGCGGCTCATCATTTACGAGCAGAATCATGCGGCGCCTCCGCGCCGCGAGATGCTCAAGGTGTGGGTCATCTATAATCCCACCCTAATCCGCCGGGACTGGGATTGCAACCTTTCGGCATCTGGAAACGGCGAAAAGTCTTGGCTTGACCATTCGGCGCAACGTGTTGGTGACACGGGATCTACGTCACCGAAGAGGGGACTCCGCTTGGTGCTCAGGACAGTAGGAGGGACACCTCGCCAATGGCCCCGCTGGCACAGCTCCTCTATTTCCGCGATATTGGTTAGTTCCAGTCTATTGCGTTGACATGCCTTACGGGGGTCCGAAATGGAGTTTCATGCGACCACGATTCTGGCCGTCCGACGCGCCGGAACCATTGCCCTTGGGGGCGACGGCCAGGTGAGTCTCGGCAACACGATCATGAAGGGCGACGCCAGTAAAATCCGAAGACTGGCGGACGGGAAGGTCATGGTGGGTTTTGCGGGTTCTGCGGCCGATTCGTTTGCCCTCATGGAGCGTTTTGAAGCTCGGCTGAAAGACTATCCCGCCAATCTGCCCCGGGCCGCCACGGAGTTGGCCAAGGAGTGGCGGACGGATCGGGCCCTTCGACGCCTTGAGGCGATGCTCATCGCCGCAGATGCGCAACACACGCTGCTCCTTTCGGGAAGCGGCGACGTGATCCAGCCGGTCGACGGAATTGTCGGCATCGGCTCCGGCGGAAATTATGCGGTGGCAGCGGCGCGTGCCCTGGCACGCCACTGCGACCTGGGAGCCACCGAGATCGTTCGGGCATCCCTTGAGATCGCGGCCGGGATCGACGTCTTCACGAACACGAACATCACGGTGGAGGAACTGGCGTGCGAGAATTGACGCCGCGAAAAATCGTTGCCGAGTTGGACCGCTACATTGTCGGACAGGACGAAGCCAAACGCGCCGTGGCGGTGGCCGTTCGCAATCGCTGGCGGCGTCAGCAACTCGCCGAAGACATGCGTCCGGAAGTGGCGCCCAAGAACATCATGATGATCGGTCCCACGGGAGTCGGAAAGACCGAGATTGCCCGGCGCCTCGCCAAGTTGACCGGCGCACCCTTTATCAAGGTGGAAGCCACCAAGTACACCGAGGTGGGATACTACGGCCGCGACGTGGAGAGCATGGTCCGCGAACTGGTCGAAAACGCCATCGGGCTGGTTCGCGAATCGGAACGCGCCGGGGTCGAAGAAGAAGCGAAACGGCGAGCCGAGGAGCGCCTCCTCGACCTGCTGCTTCCGCAGCCCGCCTTCGAGCCGCCCGGCGAAGGCGAATCGGTCCACGAACGCCACGAACGCACCCGCGAGAAATTTCGGGCCATGCTGGTAGCCGGCGAGTTGGAAGAACGCCAGGTCGAACTGACCACCGAGCAGAAGGTCATGCCCATGATGCTGACGGGGGCAGGCATGGAGCAGATGGACATGGACCTGCAGGGCATGTTCGAGAAGATCCTGCCGAAAAACACTTCTCGGCGGGAACTGCCCGTGAAAGAAGCCCGCAAGGTCCTCTTCGAGCAGGAAGTCGACGCCTTGATCAACAAGGACGACGTTCAGGCCGAAGCAATCAACCTGGCCGAAGATTCAGGGATCATCTTCGTCGACGAGCTCGACAAGGTGGTGGCGAGCGAGCAGTCGCACAGTGCGGATGTCTCGCGTCAGGGCGTGCAACGCGACCTGCTTCCCATTGTCGAGGGAACGACCGTGCAGACCCGCTACGGATTCGTGAAGACCGATCACATCCTGTTCATCGCGGCGGGGGCCTTCCACCGTTCGAAGCCGAGCGAACTGATGCCGGAATTGCAGGGCCGCTTTCCCATTCGCGTGGAGCTCAAGGATCTCACGAGAGAGGATTTCGTGCGGATCCTCACCGAGCCAAAGAACTCGCTGACGCGTCAGTACGAGGCCTTGCTGGAGACGGAGGGGGTCAAACTGGACTTCAAGGAGGATGCGATCGAGACGCTCGCCGACTACGCCTTCAAGGTGAACCAGTCCTCGCAGAACATTGGCGCCCGCCGCCTTTACACGATTATGGAACGCCTGCTCGAGGAGCTCAGTTTCGAGGCCCCCGAAATGAACATGGGCGCGGTCGTCGTCAACGCCGCCTATGTGTCGCAGCGTTTGGAGGAGGTGGCTCAGGACGAGGATCTGAGCAAGTTCATTCTGTAGGCCGGCTGGCAAATCACCCGAGAGCCACGTCGAGGGTCATCATGATGGCGAAGCCCAGCATGGCGCCGATGGTGGCCACATCGGTGGCCTCCTCGTTGTTCTGAGATTCGGGAATGAGCTCTTCGATGCAGACGTAGATCATGGCGCCGGCGGCAAAGGCCAGTGCATAGGGGAGGATCGGCTGGGCCCAGATCACGGCAAAGGCGCCGAGGACGCCCGCAATCGGCTCGACGATGCCCGAAGCCTGCCCATAGAGAAAGGCTCGCCATCGGGAAAAGCCTTCCCGTCGGAGGGGCATCGAGACCGCGGTGCCTTCCGGGAAGTTCTGCAAGCCGATGCCAACGGCAAGGGCCACGGCGGCGCCGAGGGTGGCGGACTCCATCCCGTAGGCCACGGCCCCAAAGGCCACCCCCACGGCAAGCCCCTCGGGGATGTTATGGAGGGTGATGGCGAGAACGAGCAGGGTGGTGCGCTTCCAGGAGGTGTGGATTCCTTCGGGCTCATTCGTGCCGGGGTGAAGGTGCGGCAACAGGCGGTCAACGATCCAGAGAAAGGCGCCGCCGCCCAGGAAGCCGATCACGGCCGGCATCCAGGCGGGGAGCGGACCGTCTTCGGCCATGGCGATGGCCGGAGCCAGGAGCGACCAGTAGCTGGCCGCGATCATCACGCCGGCGGCCATTCCGAGCATGCCGTCCAGGAGCTTTCGGCTTGGGTGGCGCGCCACAAAGACCACGGCCGCGCCGGCAGCGGTCACTCCCCAGGTGAAGAGCGTGGCCAGAAAGGCCTGAAGGACGGGACCACAGTCGATGAACCATTGAGGCATTGTCGGGTTCCTGGTCAAGTGTTCTCGCGCAGCCGTCACGCGGGACGGCCAAGGATCGTGTAGACGACGCCCATGTAGATGAGGATTCCGAGGACGTCGATGATTCCGGCCACAAAGGGATTGCTCATCAGCGCCGGATCAAGCCCGAGGCGGCGGAAGAGCAGCGGCAGAGACGATCCGATCAGGGTGCCGCTGAGCACGACCAGCACGAGGGTGATGGGCAGCACGGTGGCGTGATAGAGGGAAACGTCTTCGAGCATGTAGATGCAGAAGAAGCCGAACACGCCGAGCAGGCCTCCGAGCAAGAGGCCCATGGAGAACTCGCGGCGCACCACGCGCCACCAATCGGCCACGGAGACGTCGTTGGTCGACAGGGCCGTGATGACGAGGGCCGCCGACTGGTTGCCCGAATTGCCGCCGGTCGAGATGACCAACGGAATGAAAGGCCACAGCCAGGCAACCGCTTCGAGGTCGGTCTTGAACGCGTGAATGACGATCACGGTGGCCAAGGCGCCGAAAAACAGCACGGTCAACCAGATGGCCCGCTTCTTTGTCAATTCGTAGATCGAAGTGTTCAGATAGCTTTCTTTGAGCGGTTCCACGGCGGCGGCGCGGTGAGCGTCTTCGACGGCCTCTTCGGAAATCACGTCGATGACGTCGTCGTGGGTGATGATGCCGAGCATGCGGTGCTCGTCGTCCACGACTGGAATGGCCAGAAGATCGTACTTGGCCACCTTGGCAGCCACTTCTTCCTGGTCGTCAGCCACATTGACGGTGACAAGATCGCGTTCCATGATCTCGCCCACCGCCCGGTCGGGGAAACGCGTGGCGGACAGGAGTTCCCGGGCCGAAACCAGTCCGTGGAGGTGCCCTTCCTCGTCCAGCACGTAGATGTAGTAGATTGTCTCCAGCTGTTCGGCCTGACGGGCAATCTGATCCAGGGCCTCTTTGACTGGAGTCGCTTCGCTCACGCGTGCGAACTCCGTGGTCATCACGGCCCCCGCCGTGTCCTCCGGGAAGGCCTGCAAACGCTGGATGTCTCGACGCTCTTCGAGGGGAACCAGGGGCAGGACTTCCTCAACGACCTCCGGGGCGACCTCCTGAAGCAGGTCGACGCGGTCGTCGGGTGGCATTTCGCCAATCAGCTTGGCGGCCTCTTCGCGATCGAGGGATTCGAGGATCTCGACCTGAAGATCTTCGTCGAAGAAGCAGAAGATCTCGCGCCGCAGATGTTCGTCGGCATGGCGAATCACACGCCACGATTCATCGGCCGTCAGCCCGTCCATGAACTCAACCGTTCTGGCGGGGTGCAGGGCGCCGCAGAATTCACGCAGACCTTCCACGTCGCTGTCGGCCAGCATTTCGCGGAGTTCAGGGAGATAGAGCGGATTCGTCATCGAAGGGGCCTCCTGGCGAGGAATATCCTCCCAAGTGTAGCATTTCACCCAGGAGAACCGTAAGAGCCCCGGCGAATGGAACGAGTTTCTCGGGGCACAAAGGCGTCACAATCGACGGCGTGGCAACGGTTACGGAATCCCCTCTCAGGAAGCGATCTGCCAGGGATCGAGGATGGGTGTCGATCGCGCCGGCAGTTGGAAGAATCGTTGGAGAAGCTCCGGCAAGACGGAAAACTGCAGGTACAGCAGGCTTCCGACAACACGATTGCAGCCGATCAGATCGGGCTGGCAACAGCACTTTCGCCCGGAATCGAAGTGGCAGTTGAAAGGCTCAAAACACCAGCGACGCGAGCGGTAACCCCGGAGCACGGCTCCCGCCTGAGCGAGCCAGTTTTCGTGCCGCACGGTGAGTTTCACTCGGTCCGACTCGCCGTCCGCCGAGCAAAATCGTGCAATGGCCGGAAGGATTCCGCACATGCGGTGCATTTCGCCCGACGGGTTCTCGAGCATCTGGCAGAGATAGGCGGCGCCGCCGACCTCGCCGTAGACCCTGCCCCCACGAGCAACGTGGCTTCGAAGGGCCGACTTCATGCAGTGGTTTTCCGAGAGCTCTCGCGCGAAGGCTTCGGGACGCCCGCACCCGAGGTAAACGATTTCCGTTCCGGGGGGCAAGCCCTCGTCGCGAAGAGGCGAGAAATCGACCACCTGCGCTCCCAGCATCTCAAGGTGGTCCACGGTGCTGGGAAAGTACTCGAAAAAGGCCTCGTCGTAGGCCAGCGCCACCGTCGGACGACACGATGGCAAATCGTGAATCGCGTGGTCGCAGGGAGCCGCGAACGAATCGGTTCCCTCGACAACGCGAGCGAAACGCCTGGAACGCCAGTGCTCCCTGAACTCGGCCGCCAACCGTTCCCACAAGGCCGGCGGCGCGTCGGTCCCCGGAACCACTGCGGCAAGTTGCCGCCGGACTCCGTCCGCGTGATCGAGAGCCCCCACAACCGGCAACCCCCAGAGGGCCTCCAGGTCGGTAATCACGGCAGGCAAGTCGCGCTGCCGCGACGTGTGATCCAGGAGGATGGCCTCCGCCCGAGGGCGTTGAGGCAGACCGTGCCGCTCGACAAGAGAATCGTTCACGATCGCCAAACGTGGCAGGCCGAGCCAGTTGCTGAGGGCGTCCAGGCTTGCCCCGGCATCTGGAGCGGCCTTGAGGGAGTCGAAGCGACCTGCGACCGCGGCCAGGTCGGCAGTTCCTGCGGCGCGGAAGAATAAGTCGCGACAGACTTCACGTTCCATGAGCCAGCTGTCGAGATACCGTGCCGGAAGCCCCGTGACCGCCCTGGCGAGCCAAGGTCCGGGAAGGCTGGATTGAGACGCGAAACACTGGGTCTGGAGACCCTCGCGACGAAGTGTCTCCAACAAGGCGGCCAAAATGGCGCTCGAATCGGCGCCATCTTGAATCGTTCCAATCGCGAAGCGTGGCAAACCTGGCATCCCGAGCCGCTTGGAATTGAGAGAACGTGGAGGTTAGGGGCAGCCGAAGACGTTTTTTCGGCTGTCCAATCGGCAAGTGGGAAACGCTACGTTCACGGTTCTTGGTCCAGCAACGAATCGAACGTCCGTGAACAAGGAAACGCCATTGCCCCCCACGTTCGCAGCCCCGCCGACCGTGAAGGCAAATGACTCTATGCAAATTGTTTCGGCCGGACCTGAGAAGTCAACGGGCGTAGAGGAAAAGAGAGGCTAATCGACCTTCAATTCAATCGTTCCAGATCCGGCCGCGGAGAGGACCTTCAGCGAAACACCGTCTTTCAACGAGACATCTTTGGTCGCCTCAATGAAATCCTCCACACGGGAAACGGCCTTGCCGTTCACCTCCAAGATCAACATTCCCTCCTTGACGCCCTTGCGTCCCGCAGGGCGACTTCTGTCAATGTTCATAACCAGGACGCCCTTCTTCCCCTTGAACCCGAGTTGTCCGGCCGTATAGTCGTTCAACTCCATCACCGTCAGCCCGAGTTTCTCGTCCCGGTGAAAGGTGGGCGCACCGGTCCAGACACGTGCCGTTTGTCCAAGATCTTCCGGCATTGTCTCGACGACCACTTCCAGTTCGAGCGGTTCTTTGTCGCGGAGAACTTTGAGATCGTGCTTAGAGCCGGCTCCGGATCGTTCCACGATCTCTTGAAGCTCCGCCACCCGACCGACAACCTGGTTGTCGAAGCTGACGATGACATCATCGGGTCGGAGTCCGGCCTTGGCGGCGGGGGAGTCGTCGACGATGTTGCGGACAATGACGCCCTGGTTGGGAGCAACGCCCAACTCCTCGCTCTGTTCGGGCCCGATTTCGCCGATGCCGACCCCGAGATAAGCTCGCCGAACGCTCCCGTCTTTGGCCAGTTGGGGAGTGACCCATTTCGCCAGGTTGATGGGAATCGCGAAACCAATGCCCTGGTATCCGCCGCTTCGCGAGAAGATGGCCGTATTGATTCCAACCACTTCGCCGGACAGATTGACCAGCGGACCGCCGGAATTGCCCGGGTTGATGGCAGCGTCGGTCTGCAGGAAACGGGCTCGTTCCACCGACCCCAAGGATCGTCCCTTGGCGCTGATGATTCCCGCGCTGACGGTTTGCTCCAATTCGAAGGGGTTGCCTACGGCGATCACCCAATCGCCAATGTCCAACTTGTCCGAGTCGCCGAGTTTTGCGATTGGCAGGGGCTCGTCCGACTTGATAACGAGCACAGCCAGATCGGTTTGGGGATCCGTTTTGATTTCGCTAACGGGCAGTCGACGACCGTCGGCCAGATCAACGGTCACCTCGTCGGCCCCGTCCACCACGTGGTTGTTGGTTAGGATCAGGCTTTCTCCAATGATCACGCCCGACCCCATGCCGGGGAGCGGAACCATGGGATGACGGCGATTTGGCGTCCCGAAAAGGTCCTCAAGGGGGCTTCCTTCGAACGGATTCTCCTCTTTCGAAACGCTCGCGCGGGTCGTGGTTCGAACGGTGACAACGGTGGGGATCACCGACCTGGCTGCGGCTCGAAAGGCTCGGGAAAGGTTGTTGGCCTGGACGATCGCTTGTTGATCCTCTTCCGAGATCCCCTGGGCGAACAGCGCAGACGCCGCGCTCGCAACGAACACGCACACAACGGTTCCGACCAACACTGGGAGCCAACGGCGATTCCCGGCACATGCCCACTTCGTCATATTCCAACTCTCCTCGAACAGGGGATTACGCTCTTGCTCCCACCAGAAGTGACGCCCCCTACCGGACACTCCCTGGTGAGTGAGGCGTCAATGGGAAGTTTAGCATCCTACGCAGGAATTGTCGTATTCGCAGGAGCCACGGGCAAGCCCGATTCGAGATCTGATTTCAACCGAGCCCATGCAGTTTCGGACCGAAAACGGGTTCGACTGGGCAAAAAAGCCGCCTCCCAGCGCGAACAACGGCGGCGTCTCCGCCCACGCGGCAGCGTTGACAAAACGCCTACCCCCTGTTAGGTTTGCGTTGATTGTTGCAGCAGTGCCTGCAAGCCCCCCAGTTCGGCGTAAGTGACATTCCGTGAGGGGCCGCTCACTTCGGTTTCCCCATCTGTGGGGTACCGCCTGTATGCACTCTGCGTTCTCTCCCGCGATCAATCCATTTGGGAATCGGGGCCATGGCAGAGGCTGCCGGAGCCAATGAAATCGATGAAGTCCTCGGGCAACTGGCGGGTTGCCAGGAGCGCCTGGGGTACCGATTCAAGGACCAGGACCTCCTCCGCGCCGCCCTGACCCATGCCTCCGGCGCCGAACATCGACTGGCTTCCAACGAACGTCTCGAATTCCTTGGCGACGCCATCCTGGGGGCAATTGTCTGTGAGACGCTCTACCACCAGTATCCGGAATATCTCGAGGGCGACCTGACCAAGATCAAGTCGGTGGTTGTCAGTCGCCAGACGTGCGCCAAGATTAGTGATGCCCTGGGGCTCGAAGAGTTCCTGATCCTGGGAAAGGGAATGACGACCCACCCCTCAGTCCCCCCCTCCCTTCTAGCCGATGTCTTCGAATCGCTTACTGCGGCGATCTACCTCGACGGTGGCGTGAACGCGGTAACCGAGTTTGTGACTCGCCTGGTCGGCCCCGAGATTGAGGCGACCGCTGATGGAGATTTGGGCGGAAACTACAAATCGCTTCTCCAGCAGTTGGCGCAGCGGGAGCACGGAACGACACCGACGTACCAACTCCTCGACGAAAAGGGCCCCGATCACAGCAAGTGCTTCAAGATCTGTGCCCAGGTTGGAAGGCGGCGGTACCAGGCCGCATGGGGCCGAAACAAGAAAGAGGCGGAGCAGAGGGCCGCGCGGAACGCGCTGAGCCAACTGAATCAGGAAACTCCGCCGTTTCCGTCGGACTGAGTTCTTCCGTACAGGCCGGCGCAACTCTCCATCTCACGAACGCTTCTTCCCGGAAGAAGGTATGCCTACTTCATCGACGCGGAAAGCCGTCGCCCTTTTTTCGGGCGGCCTCGACAGTATGCTGGCCATTCGGATCATGCAGGAGCAGGGATTCGAGGTGGAAGCTTTGAATATCCGAACCACCTTCGATTGCTGCAAGGTTCCGGCAGCCCAGGCCGCGTCGGACCTGGGCGTGCGCGTTACCGTCCTGGCGGTTGGCGACGATTACCTCGACGTTCTTCGCAATCCTCGCCACGGCTACGGCAAGGGGTTCAATCCCTGCGTCGACTGCCGCGCCTACATGGGCAGGATGGCCAGGCAGTTGATGGAGGAAATCGGTGCTTGTATTGTGGTCACCGGCGAATTGCTGGGGCAACGCCCCAACAGTCAGAAGCGCCCGCAGTTGGACATCGTTGCCCGTGACGCAGGCCTGAAGGGACGACTCCTTCGTCCGCTCTCGGCCAAGCTGTTGCCGCCGACAATTCCCGAGATGGAAGGTTTGATCGATCGCGAGAAGCTCTATGACTTCACAGGCCGAAGCCGCAAGCCACTCATCGAACTGGCAGACCGCTTGGGGATTACCGAAGTCCCCACGCCGTCGACGGGCTGCGCCCTGACGGAGAAGACGTTCGCGCCCCGTGTGCGAGATCTCTTCGAACGGCAAGCCGAGGTGAATCGCTGGGACTTCGAACTCCTCAACACAGGGAGGCACATTCGCCTCCGAGACGAGTTGAAACTCGTCGTTGGACGAGACGAGCGCGAGAATGCGGCGATTCAAGCCGCGTTTCGCCGCCGCGACGCGTCGGAGGCCGTTCTCGTTGAGCCGGAGAATTTCGTCGGCCCGGTTTGCCTGATCGTGGGACATCCCGACGACGACGCGATGGCCCTGGCCGGGGCGTTGCTGATCCGCTACACGCGCCAATGCGACCCGGAAAACGCGATGGTTCGAATCGCCCGAACGGATGGAGAGCGGGTGTGCCAGGCGCGCCCCAGCGATGAGGCCTTGAGGGTCATTTGCCTTTGACAAGGGGACAAGAAAACAGAAACGCCCGGCCGGAATGGCGGGCGTTTCTTTCTCGTCGGATCGATAAGGGCAAAAAAAGCCCTAGCAGGGGGGAACAGGGCGAGTTGCCCTTCCGCCACCCTACTTCTTCTTGCGAGTGGCTTTCTTCTTCGTCGCCTTCTTCGCCACCTTCTTCTTGGCTACCTTCTTTTTCGGGGCAGCCTTCTTCTTGGTCGCCTTCTTGGCGACCTTCTTCTTGGCGACTTTCTTCTTCGCGACTTTCTTCTTCGCGACCTTCTTCTTGGCGACTTTCTTCTTCGCTACCTTCTTTTTCGGGGCAGCTTTCTTCTTAGTTGCCTTCTTCTTGGCCACCTTACGTCCTCCTAACTAAGTTACGGGCGAGCTTCTTGCCGATGGTCGGGCTGGGGGCCGAGAATCGACAGGTCGGTCGCCGCAGAAACAAGACAACGAATCTCTATACCTCTCATCGCGACAACCGTCTATGGCCACGATGAGTCGAGGTCTCCGTTGATCGGAAGCGATAGAATGAGTATGCGCCGTTGGTGTCCGTCAACAAGTGCTTCCGAGTCGTCTGAATGTCTCAGTGAATCCTTCTTCTTGCTTTTCGCTAAGAACTCCCAGTGAGGTGAAGTCGTCTTTCGTTTTCCGCTTCATTCACTCGGCTGAATGGGATCATCAAAAGGCCAGCATCGCTAGCACCTTGATTTGGAAATATCCTACCTTGTTTAATGAATCTTGCAAGCACAATTCTTGCTGAGGCGATGAAAATCTCGCTCGCGTTGTCAACGCAAAGCTGCCGTTGCGCTATCGTCACGCGGCCTCTTGCCGCGAGACGATTTGCTTTCCCATCACGAACGTGGCTTCCTCAACGCGACCAGGGTGAATACCCATGGCCGCGTTCATGACGCAACGGCGTGACACGAATGTTAAAACCCTATTCTCCAAAGCCGTATCGCGTCTTCGTGCAGTCCGGCAGGCCTTGCATTGACTCAGCCTGTTGACGGTAGCGTGTTGACAGACGCCAGTCCGTTCCGCTTGCTCGCGCAACGCCTTCGCCAGTCAGCAGAACGGGTCGGCCCCTGACGCCCCACCGCATCGGCACATTGCCGCAAGTCATTGAAAATACTGGACTTACTTTTGCAGCCACACAACACACGCGACGAGCCGTGAAGCATCGATCCGGCAGTCAGCCAACAGAAACGTGCGTTGTCGCCAGGTCTGGACACGCCCATGGGTTCGCAGAAGCTGCAGTCTCTGGTCCTGTCGAATGTCACTGAGAACGAGGTCAACGCCCTGACTCGCGTTGATTTGCAAGAAGATAAACAATTCACCCCTATCCCGGCTGCATTGCGGCATGGGGGTGTTCGTCCGTACGAAACAGCGAGGAAGGTCGGCAGAACACGCCGTGGCGATCAGCGAGAGGACAGGGTAATGTATCGCCGCGAAGCACTTGAAAGAAACGAAAAAAATTTCCAAAAAATCGCGTGGTTCTTTGCGAAACAGACGTCGAAACGGGATTCTTCAACGAACGGAGCGACACGGTAACAGAACTCGCGATGCCAATGGGCAAACGCGCATCCAGACTTCAAGGTTGATTCACGAGGCTGTTGAAACGATCCGAACGAAGCGTCCAAACCGCGCCAACTCGGTCTTCTCCATACGATCAACGCGTCGGAATGTGCAAACTTGTTCGTGCGAATCGTGCTTCAGTCGTCACGCGAGGTTTCCGTTGCCGAATTGGATACCTGTCGGCGATAGGCAACGTAAACCATGGCCAGTCCGATCAAGTTGGACGCCTTCCATGCCAGGAGCCACCACGGCTTGTACCAACCGCCCGTGTGAATTTCGACAAAATCGGAAAGACCAAACGTTGCGAACAGAAGTCCAGCGCTAATCGCCAAGCCAGTGTCCCGGCGGCGTCTCCAAGCGATCAGGAGAAAAGCGGCCGCCAATGTCAGCCAGAAGAGTCCCTCAAGGGTATTGAAGCCGGTGAACAGGTGCCGTGCGACGGTTTCGTAGAACACGGGCTCTTCCTTTCGCATGGGAAGCCGGATGGGACGGTGCCGCAAGCCTGATCTCACGATGCCGAGTCTTACTGGCTACCAAATTAGGGGCCAGCCGACAAATCACGTCCCAGGTTCTCCTAGACAGCATCACGACGGCGCGCAGGAATTGCCATAAGGAGGTCAGAAGTCAATTATCGACCGTCCCCCGAGGGCAGATGATGTCGGCCTTGCGGAAATGATCGCAAACCTCATGTTATTTATTGCATTTACACAGGGATCTGCCCATGATTGGGGGATCGTGCGTCGTCAGGCCAGTAGGGGTGGGGATTTGCGTCAGGGCCTCGCGACAGTTATTATCAGTAGTGGCTGTTTTAATAGAGGCCCGCGTCCGGGGCCCCCTGTTGGTTCGCCACATTTCAGGGGACGGTGGTGAGATGGTTTGGAGCAAAGCCCAAAACTGTCATATCCGCCATATCAGTTGACCGTGTTTTGGTCTGGTATGTGCTTGTAGCAGTGAGAGTTGCGCTATGTCGGAGTTGGATCAGGTCAGCGTAAGTGCGGCGGGGATGCGGATCGTACGTCTTCTCGTGGGGACGCCGCCCCAAACCGTCGCTGACTTGATCAGGGCCACCGGAGTGACGCGGACAGCCGTAACAGAGCAACTGAACGAATTGGTGGGGGCGGGATATCTGGAACGCACCGTCGAACGTCTGGCTGGTCGCGGGCGTCCTCGTCACCTCTACTCGGTTACGGATGCCGCCTTGATGCTGCTCTTCGCCAGCAACCAACGTCTGCTCGTCCCGGCGATCTGGCAGGCTGTCAGTCGCACCTGCGACACGGCGACCCTTCAGAAGATCATTCGTGACGTGAGTCATTCTCTTGCGGCTCACTATCGATCGCAGATCACGGCGAAGCGTCCGGAAGCCCGACTGAAGCAGATGACGGAACTGCTTCAGGAGGAGGGGGTCCTTCTGCACCTTGACGAAGATAAAGACGGCGGCCTGGTCATGCACAAACGCAGTTGCCCGTTCATTAGTATGTATGAGGAGACGGGCGCCGTCTGTTGCGTCGACCTCCAGATGATGAAGGAAGTGGTGGGGGCGGACGTCGTGCGAACGGCTTGCCGCCACGAGGGGGCTCCGTGCTGTTCCTTTGCCATCGTGTCCACCAACGGCCGAAAACCCTGAATTTCAGGCCGGACCTCTTTTTGCGGGTCATCCGCTTCCTGCCATGCCGCGTCTTCCTCGCTCGAATGTGTTGCGTATCGCATTGCCTCTTGGGATTGTCGCAGTTGTTGTCGGAGCGGCCTATCTCATTGACTGGTACCTGGTCATGCCGCTCGGTCAGGTGGCAACCTACGTGGGACGGCAGAAGTGCATCGAATGCCACCAGGAACAATACGATCTGTGGCATGGTTCCGATCACGACCTGGCCATGGACCATGCCACGCCCCAAACCGTGCTGGGCGATTTCGAGGACGCCGAGTTCACCCATATCGCGTTCGACGATCTTGTCAAACTGAAGGATACCGAGTTGGCCCAGTTGGTGGATGCCGTGGCCCCGGAGATCTGGGCCGCGGCGTTAACCGATGCCAAGCCGGGACTTCGCGCCAGGGTGCTTGCCGCCCTTGCAGAAGACGACCGCAAGGACGTGCTCGCCCAACTGGCCTGGCTGGAAGGAACCCGTCCCGGCGAGGACGCGACTCCCGCACAAACCCCGCCGATCGGCGATGGCGAAGGAACGACCGCATCCGTGGAATTCCTCGCTGCCAATCAAAAAGTGGTCCGACCCTGTGACGTGACCGACGCCGAGCAGGCCATTGGCGATGCGGCACGGCAATTGGCTCGGGAGGGACGACTTTCCGCAGAGTTCGCCCTGACCTCCAGGATGACCCGCGAAGGGGATCAGTTCTTCATTACCACCGACGGGCCAACGGGCGAAATCGAGAAGTTCGCGGTCAAGTACGTGTTTGGCGTCCGCCCGCTCCAGCAATACCTGGTCGAGTTTCCCGACGGCCGGATCCAGTGCCTGCCCATCACCTGGGACACGGAGCGGCAGCACTGGTACCACCTTTATCCCAAGGAGCCCATTCCGCACGACGATCCGCTCCACTGGACCCGGTCGCTCCAGAACTGGAACTACATGTGCGCCGAGTGCCACACAACGAACCTGGAGAAGAACTTCGACCTGGCCACGAACACCTATCGCACCACGTGGTCCGAGATCGACGTGAGTTGCGAAACCTGCCACGGACCGGGCAGCCTCCATGTGGAACTGGCGGAGGGGGACGGAAAGTCCGGGTTCTGGGACAGGAACTACGGCTACGGGCTGCCGAACCTGAAGGACGAGAATTCTCGCGTTCAGATCGAGAACTGCGCACCCTGCCATTCCCGCCGCCGCATCATCTATCCGAACGATCATCGCAGCAGGGCTTTCTGCGACTACTACGTCCCCGAGATCATCGACAATCAACTCTACTATCCCGACGGGCAGATCCTCGAAGAGGACTACGTCTACGGATCGTTCATTCAGAGCCGCATGTACGACAACCACGTGCGCTGCTCGGACTGCCATGATCCGCACTCAGTCAAAATCAAATTCAACGACAACCGGCTCTGCACCCAGTGTCACATCAAGGCCCAATACGACACGCCGCTCCACCATTTCCACCCCGATTCGAGCCGGCCGGGAACGCTTTGCGTCGAGTGCCACATGCCCGACACGAAATACATGGTGGCCGATCCTCGCCGGGACCACAGCCTGCGGATTCCTCGCCCGGATCTGACCGTTGGCTTGGGGATTCCCAACGCCTGCAACGGTTGCCACAACGATCGGACCAAGGGCGAGACGGCCCAGTGGGCGGTCGACCAGGTGAAGGCCTGGTACGGCGAGAAGCGGAATGAGCCCGAACATTTCGCCTACGGGATCGCAGCAGGTCGGGAAGTGGCTCGCGGGGGCGACGCCAAGCTGGCCAAGACGGCGCGGGATCCGAACGTCCGGGGGGCGATTCGCGCAAGCGCCGTTTCCTTGCTCTCCCGCTACGGAAGCGACCGCGCCCTGGGCGAGGCAATTCAAGCTCTGAAAGATGTGGATCCGTTGATCCGCGTGACCGGGGTCCGCAGCCTGCAGTATGAAACGGCCGACGTGGCATTTCGGTACCTCGCACCCATGCTCCGCGATCCGGTCCGAGCCGTTCGCGTGGAGGCTGCCCGCATCCTTGCAGGAATCCCTCGCTCCCAGTTCACGCAGGACAATCTGGACGCCTTCGACAAGGCGCTTGAGGAGTATCTTGAAGGGCAGAACGCCGTGGGGGATCAGTCCGCCGCCCACTTGAACCTGGCCGTGGTTTACACGAACCTGGCCCAGGCCCATCACGGGGCGCCGGGACGCCCTGATCCCGAATATCTGGCCAAGGCTGAGCAGGAGTACCACAACGCCCTTCGAATTGAGCCTGACTTCATCCCGGCGAAGGTCAACCTGGCGATGTTGTGCAACACGCTGGGACACAAGGACGAGGCGGAGGACCTCTTCCGCGAGATCATCCAGGCCGATCCGGAAATGGCGGAAGCCTATTACTCCCTGGGAATGCTGGTGGGTGAAGACGAGAGTCGAATGGAGGAAGCAGCCGAGTTGTTCGGCCGCGCCGCTGAACTCTCGCCTCAGAATGCGAGGATTCACTACAATTACGGCCTCGCGCTCCAGAGACTGCAGCGTTGGGACGACGCCGAGAAGGCCTTGATGCAGTCACTGAGGATCTCGGGCCGCGACGAGCGGAGTCTCCAGACACTTCATGCTCTGTTGCTTCTCTATGCTCAGCAGGGGCAATGGAATCGAGCCATCGCCTGCGCCGAGAAACTCCGGGAAATGCAGCCCCAGAATCCTCAGTGGGCCCGCCTTCTCGACAGCTTGCAAAAGCAAAGAGCCGCAGCGCAAAGAGAACGTTGATCGGGACGCAGCCTTTCTTTTCGCGGCGGCCGGCGTTATCCTGCAACGCAGCAGTGCCTGACTGGCATCACCCCGCGAGGTTCACCGAGGAGATCGATTGGCGATGAGGAAGTCCTTGCTTGTCGGTTGTGCGGCGATTTTTCTGGTTGGCTTGTCTTTCACGGCAGCCCATGCCGAGGACGGCGCCGTTCTGGCGGGCTACGAATGCCGGTCGGATCCGTTCTCGCCGGGCGCCCGCCTGTTCAACAATCGGGGCTACGTGCTGGCTGACCCTCCCGAGTGCTTGGCTGGCATGACATTCCTGCGGATGTCGATCGACGGCGTGTCCTTCCAGTGCCTCAAGCCCGGTGTGCTCTACGCCCTCTCGCCGACGCCCGGCCGAAGAGGAGTGGCCGACCAGGAGGCCGCCCTGTTGGCCGCCGGTTTCGACAAACTCGACGAGCCTGAATTTCAGCTTTTCGGCGACGACGCGATCAACCGAGTCTCGATTTATCGAAAGGAGGTTGCCGCCAGAGAGGGAACTTTCCTTCGGCAAATGGGTTCTGCTGCTGAGCCCGGGGCTCACTTGTCACGAGCCCGAGGCCGGACCGTGGAGCGAAAACGACGGGGAGCTTCTTTACAACGGCATCCTCCTGCCCAAGCAGTGGCCACCGCGTCATCTCGACCCTTTCAGCCGGGAACCGATGCCCGTGCCCTATCTGGAGTCGCCCCCCGAGGTGATTCCAATCGACGTGGGGCGGCAACTCTTCGTCGACGAGTTCCTGATCGAATCCACCACCTTGAAACGGGAGTTTCATAAGGCGAAGAAGTTCGCGGGCAATCCCGTTCTCGCCCCGGAAACCGAACTGGAAATGAACGGGGGCCGCAACCCCGTAGCCTGCCCCTTCAGCGATGGCGTGTTCTATGATCCCCAGGACAAGCTCTTCAAGATCTGGTATCACGCCGGCTGGTTCGACGGCACGGCCTACGCGACCAGCGAGGACGGGGTTCATTGGAATCGACCCGATCTCGACGTGGTCCCGGGAACGAATCGGGTGATCGCGCCCCGAAAGGACTTCCGCCTCGAAGAAACCGGGCGACTGGGAGCGGGGCTACATCCACAGCGTGGGCGGATGCTGCCTGATTGTTGGCGACGAACTCTACATTTACTACGGCGCCTTCTCGGGCGTTTCGCCGAATGACGGGGGTGGCGTCTATGCCGGCGCCGCCACCGGCCTGGCCACCTTGCGCCGGGACGGCTTCGCGTCGATGAATGCCGACAACAAGGCCGGGCAAATCGTGACTCGAACGGTGTCCTTTGGCGGAAAGCACCTTTTCGTCAACCTCGACGCCCCGGAGGGACACTTCCGCGCCGAGGTGCTTGATGAATCGGGTCAGCCCATCGAGCCCTTCACGCTGGAGAATTGCCAGGCCGTGAGCGGCAACGGAACCTGCCTGGCGGTCGGTTGGCGCGGCGTGGACGACCTGGCACGCCTCGCCGGACGCAAGGTGAAATTCCGCTTCGAACTTGAAAACGGCAAGTTGTACGCCTTCTGGGTCAGCCCCGACTCAAGCGGCGCCAGCCACGGCTTCGTGGCGGCCGGCGGCCCGGGCTTCACCGGGCCCACCGACACCGTGGGAATGCATGATTGACCGAGACAAGGCAGGAGACTGTAGGCCGGAGACCGGAGGGCCGCACGAATAGGGGCTGTCGGCACGTCCGAACCACTCTTCTTGCCAATCGACCTCGCGTTAACACCTCCAGCCTCCAGCCTCCAGTCCTGTCCGGCGACTACTTGCCCTTTTTCTTGGTCCACGAGTAGGTCTCGGGATCAAAGACGTAGGCTTTCTTGGAGGGGGCAGAGGGCGCCCAATCCTGGGTGACGGATTCGGCGAGCCTCGATTTGACTGCTTGCGAAGCGGGATCGTCCGCCAGGTTCGTCCACTCGTTCGGATCGTTGCGGTGATCGTAGAGTTCTTCGCTCCCGTCGCGGTAGCGAATGTAGCGGTAGTCCGTTGAGCGCACGGCGCATTGGCCCCGCTGATACTCGATGACGACGGGGCGACTGCGTTTTGCCTCAGGATTGCGGAGCAGGCGCACGAGCGATTCGCCGTCGAGTCCCGGCGTCCGCGGCAGGCCGCACAAGTCGTTCAGCGTGGGGTACAGGTCGACAAGGCTGACGGGGCTTGCGCACTCGGTGCCCGCCTCGGTTACGCCCGGGGCGATGACGATCAGGGGAACGCGTGTGGCTTCTTCCCACAGCGTCATCTTGTGCCAGTGATTCTTCTCGCCGAGGTGCCAGCCGTGGTCGGACCAGAGGACCACGATCGTTTCGTCAGCCAGCCCGGATGCGTCGAGGGCTTCGATCACGCGTCCAAGTTGGGCGTCGGCAAAGCTGATGGCAGCCAGGTAGGCCCCGACGGCCTCGCGCCATCGGTTGGCCGCCTTGATCGTTTCAAAATCGGCTCGGCGGGCTCGGGACAGTTGCCGTCCCTCTTCAGGCACATCGTCCAGGTCATCCTCGCGAACGGTAGGCAGCTTGATCTTCTCCAGCGGATAGCGGTCGAAATAGTCTTGCGGCACGTACCAGGGCAGGTGGGGACGGAACAGGCCGCAAG
The DNA here is from genome assembly GCA_963674575.2 of Thermoguttaceae bacterium. Taxonomy (GTDB): domain Bacteria; phylum Planctomycetota; class Planctomycetia; order Pirellulales; family Thermoguttaceae; genus JAAYAY01. The sequence goes on along the minus strand of CAXXQT010000001.1, from coordinate 1,015,312 downwards.
CCAGGAAGAAAGGCGAGTCGTGATCGCTCCGAAGAAACTCAAGGGCGTAGTCGACCGTTTTCGCGTCGTCGTAGTCCTTTTCAGCAAGGCCCAGCGCCCCCCAGTCGTTTTCATGGCCCAGGCCCGGGACGCCGCTGAAGGGAAACTCTTCGGGATAGCTGCCCGCTTCCGACCATGGGTAGTTCAATTGGTTTCCGCGAAACCACGGATCGTCCTCAAACACGAGGCGGTGGTAGGCGTTCCACTGGCTGGGCGGATTGTTGCCCGCCGTGTGGTGGTAGATTTTTCCCGTTCCGATCGCCTGGTAACCGTGGCGGCGGAAGTGGACGGGGATCGTCTCCAGATCGGGCAGATGGGGCTTCCACCACTGGCCATTGTTATAGACGCCCGTGGTCGAGGGCAGCTTGCCCGACATAACGGCCGTTCGGCTCGGGCAGCACAGGGGCGAGGCGCAATGGGCGTTGGTGAAGGCGACTCCCCGTGCGGCCAGGGCGTCGAGATTCGGGGTTTGGACCGGTGTCGGCGAACCCTCGAGAAATCCCGCCCAGTCGTTCATGTCGTCGACGGCGAGGAACAGCACGTTGGGGCGATCTGCGGCAAGGGTGTTGGAGCCAAGCAGCACGGAGGCCAAACCGATGCCAAGGCAGAGAGTCCGTTTGATCAGCAATTTCCAGGCGGTCGAAGGAGCAGCCATTCTGTCCTCGTGGGTAGAGCGAGTGGAGCCACATGCAACGCTGGTTGCACTTGGGGGACGCCACGATTATCACGTACGCGTCAGTCCCCGTCCAGGCCACGATGATTGAGAGAATTGATCCGGCCGGAAAGGCCCCGGGGCGTCAAGAAAAACGCACGCGACGTCCAGGAGGGAAGGCGGACGCCGCGTGCGAAGACAGGAGTTCGAAAGAGGTGGCCGCCGGACGATTGCCGCGACCTGGGGAATGGTCAAACCTCCTGGTAGGAATTCTCTGTCTTGAACCGGCCCACCACGTCCCGAAGGGTCGCGGCCTGGGCGCCGAGTTCTTCGCTGCTCGAGGCCATCTCCTCGCTGCCCGCTGCCGATTGTTCGGTCACCTCCGTGATCCCCTGGATGGCTCGGGAGACTTCCTGGGCATTGCTGGCCTGCTCGACCGTGACGGTGGCGATCTCGGCAATCATCTTGGCCGTCGATTCGACGCCGCTGACGATCTGCTCGAGGGCCTTGCCGGTTTCCTCGCTGAGGCGAGCGCCTTCCTCGACCCGCTGGGAGGATTCCTTGATCAAGCCCGAAATCTCACCCGCTGCCTGGTTGGAGCGTTCCGCCAGTTTGCGGACCTCATCGGCCACCACGGCAAATCCCATCCCGTGTTCGCCGGCACGAGCGGCCTCGATGGCCGCGTTGAGGGCCAGGAGATTGGTCTGGCTGGCGATCTCGGAGATGACCTGGATGATCTCGCTGATCTGGTCGGAGCTCGTGCGGATGAGTTCCATGGCCTCGATCGACTTGGTGACGGCCGAGCCGCCCGACTTGGCCAACGTATTGGCATCCTCGGCAGCCTGGTTGGCGTTTTCCGCGCTGGTCTTGACGTTGTTGATGCTTCTTGCCAGTTCTTCGATCGACGCGCTCATCTCCTCGACGCTGGCGCTCTGGGTCTGGGCCCCGGTGGCCAAAGTCTGGGAGCTTTCGGCGATGACCCGGCTTCCCTCGTTGAACTGGGAGGCGCTCTCGGTGACCTGGCTGATGATCCCCGACAGGTCTTGCAGCATTCGGTCGATTCCGGCCGCCAACTCGTCGATGGCTTCATCGCCTTCGAAGGCCACGCGTCGTGTGAGGTCGCCCTCGGCGGCGGCGGCAACGATTTCGAGCAGGCTGTCGACCTTGCGCTGGATTTCTTCGGCTTTCCGACGATCGGCTTCGTTACGACGCCGCTCCTCTTCGGCCAGTTCCTCCTTCCGCTGGTTTTCCTCTTCCATCCGCTGGCATTCCACCTCGGCCAGTTCGGCTTCCTGGCGGCGACGTTCCTCGTCCGCTCTCCGTTCGGTTTCCGCTTGCTCCGCCCGGGCTTTCTCTTCCCGCTCGGCGGCCTCGCGAATGTCGTCGAAGGCCTTCTTCGTGTTGGCGATCGAGGTGTTGATCGCTTGGGCCATCTTGCCCAGCTCATCCTTGCTGCGAACGTCGGCGGGGTGGCTGAAGTCCTGATTGGCCAAAGCCGTCACGCTTGCTACACAACGGGCGATGGGACGGGTGATGCGCCGCGAAATGGACATGCCGACTGCAATCAGCGCGATTGCCGCAACGGCGCCGATTCCCACGAAGAGCACGGTCCGCTGAAAGGCCGCCTGCTTGATCGAGTCGGCGACCTCAAGGACGGCCGCTCGCTTCTGGGCCATCTTCTTCTGACGCTGATCCACTCGGACCTTCTTCGCCTCCACGTCTGCCAGGGCCGTCTGGATGGCTTCTTCCTGGGCCTGCTGCATCTTGTCAACGAGATCCCGCATGGCGTCGAACGATTTCAACGCTGAACCTTTGTCGCTTGCCTTGCGAGCAAAGATGAGCTTCTTGGGATCCTTGCTGTTGGTGATCACCTTCCTCGTCGCTTCCCGCCATTTCTCGAAGGCCGGGACAAACGAGGCGTAGAGTTCCTTGGGCGCCGGGGTATCGAAGGACTTCGACGCCTTTTCGAGACGCCCGAAGGCCTGTTCGATGTTCTCCTGGTTGGACTTGTCGGCCGCCTCCATCTCGCCGTCATCGGCCGCCACGAGCGCCGCCTTTTCCGCGAGAACCGCCTGGTGGACGTCGCGGTCGGCTTCCAGCATCAACTCGATGCTATGCTGGAGGTTCTGAAGGCGGGCGACGTCCGTGTTGATCAGCGGAAGCATGTCGTCGTCGATCAGCGGCGCGATCTCGTCGTCGAGGAGAACGAGGAATTCGTCGTTCACAATGACGTCGAGGTTGTTCGTCATGGTCGCCAGGGTTTGCCACCCAAGCCCCACAAGAAGGGCCGAGGCCAAGACCGAAAGGCCGACAATCGTCAGGATCTTGTTCTTAACACTCATACCTAATCTGCCTCCCAAGATGCACTTCGTACGGCGAGCCGCAAGCTCCATGGGATAAGGACCGCCAGTTCACCGATCTTCTACTGATTTGCCTACTCAAACCGGATTCTCAAATGGCGTCGGTCGACAGGCCGAAGGTCACGACTCCGATCACCTGGCCGTCATCGCTGATGATCGGCAGAGACACCTGCTGCATGGTCCGGTTCGACGACCGGTCCAACTTGTTCTTGCCGATATCCACGCCTCCCTGGCCGTCCTTGTAGGAATTCTGCCACTTCGGCTCGTCGCCTTGATGGCGATCAAGGGCGGTTTTCGTTGCGTCCAAGCCTGACATTCGACATCATTGCGCAACTCTCGCGCAGTCCACGTCTTTGTTGGAAAAGCATTAGGCCTCAAGAAACCCTAGGTCGGTGGACCGGGGACAAAGGCGGCAAGAAATGAAGTTTGCCGGATTCTGGAGCCCCATCTCGACAATGTCGCCGGTACCGTCACGACCCGACACAAATGTCGTCTGGCGAGCGGCAAATAATAGAAACCACGTCTAATCCTTCCCCGACATTCGCTTCTCTTGCCGAAAGCGTTTCTCTGAGGGGGGATGGCGTCCGTACTCGGCCAGCCAACGGCGAAAGGGCTTTCGTCCGGCCAGCGGGATGTCCACCCCTTACCTTACCGGAGATGGATTGGTTTGGTTGAAGGAGAAACACCAGATGAACGGATTATTCCAAGGGAGGGTGACACTCGCGATTGCTGTGGTCGCCGTGTTCACGATGCTTTCGCCGGCAAGCGCTGAAGTCCTGTTTCCGCTGCCGTCCACCGACGCGACCGACACTGGCTCGCTGGCCGAAGACGCCGGACCCGGCGCCTACTATGCTTCAACGAGCACGTCCGCGTCCGGCGAGACCGATTTGGCAAAGCAGATCGCCGAACTGAAGGCCTGGCAGGCCAAGGTGGAGGCAGCCGACGCGGCCCTTGAGAAAAAGAAGGCAGCGGCCCCGATCCTCAAGATCGGTGGACGGATCTTCGCCGACACGGCCATGTTCACCCAGAACCCGGCCAGTATGACCCAGGTCGGCGATGTCGAAAACGGGACGGAAATGCGTGCCGCCTGGCTTGCCTTCTCCGGCTCAGCGTTCCACGTGATCGACTACAAGCTCCAATTCGACATCGCGGGCCAGACGAGTTTCAAAGACGCCTTCGTCCAGATCAACGAACTGCCCGTTCTCAAGCACGTCAGGATCGGTCACTTCAAAGAGCCCTTCGGCATGGAGCAACTCGAAGCGAGCAAGTTCACGACCTTCATGGAACGTTCGCTCGGCGACGCGGGCGTGTTCGTTCCGGCGCGGAACATGGGCGTGATGGCGCACGACTGCACCGACAACGAGCGTATGACCTGGGCCATTGGCGCCTTTGCCAGCGAGCAGGGCGACAAGCCTCCACAAACGCAGGAAGACCGTGGGGGGACCGCGCTGACCTTGCGCACCACATTCCTGCCCTGGTACGACGAAGCGAGCGAAGGACGGGGCCTGCTGCATACGGGGTTTGCGTACAGCTACCGCGCCGTTGCCGATGAAACCCTGCAACTCCGAGCTCGCCCCGAGGCCCATCTCGGCCCCTACATCGTCGACACCGGAACGCTTGATGTTTCCGATTGGCAAGTCTTCGGCGCCGAACTGGCGTACCTCTATGGTCCATTTTCCGTCCAGTCGGAGCTCTACTACGCCAACCTGAACATGATCGGCGCCCCCAATGCCGAGTTGAATGGCTACTACGCCTACGTGAGCTACTTCCTTACCGGGGAGAACCGTCGATACAAGCGAAATCTGGGCGCCTTCGGCAACCGGGTCAAACCCTTCGAGAACTTCTTCCGCGTTCGCGGCGAGGACGGATGCGCCATCACGGGCAAAGGGGCCTGGGAACTGGCCTACCGCTACTCCTACGTGGACCTGAACGATGGAACCGTTGCCGGGGGAATCGCAAACGGCCACACCTTCGGTCTCAACTGGTACCTCACGCCCTACACGCGAATGATGTTCAACTACGTTCATTCCAACGCGGATCGCGGCGGAGTCGACAACGGAACGATCGACATCGTTGAGATGAGAGCCCAGGTTGACTTCTGATTGACTTGGTTCGTGGATTCGTACAGGTCTGGCTTCCAGCCAATTGGCTGACAAGTCCTTAGCGGGGATCAATCGTCGATCCCCAGGGAGATAAACGCGATGAAGACAATGATGCTGTCGAGCGCCTTCTGCCTCCTCCTTGCCGGCGGAGTCGTTGCGGCGGACCGCTGCACGGAAGCCGGGTGCTGCAATCCTGCACCGGCCTGTTGCCCGCGGTGCGGGCAGAAGACGGTGTGCAAGATCGTCTGCGAAATGAAGAAGGTCAAGAAAACCGTCTGGACCGCCGAGTGCGAGGAGTTCTGCCCGCTACTGCCCGGATGCGGACCGCTGGGAGCACTTGGCTGCTGCATCAAGAAGGGCTCCGACTGTGGTTGCGACGAAGACGCTTCCTGTGGTCCCGAAGATGGCTGCGACTGTGGTTGCGATCCCTGTGCCTCGCTGAAGCGGCCCATGCACCCGCCCAAGTGCGGCAAGGTTCGGACGCGAAAGACGCTGGTAAGGAAGACGATCACCTGCGAAGTGCCCGTCTATAGGACGATCGTCGTCTGCGCCGGCGGTTGTGGGGAGTGCGGCGCTGCGGCCGCGGCCCCGGAGGCCGCTCCCGTTCCGGCCAAGCAGGCAGCCGTTCCGGCTCCCTTGCCGCCGGTCGTCTCGGGCGTGACCATTCGCTGAACCGTCAACTTGAAGAGAAACGAAGCGGCCGCCAACCACTCTCAAGGCGGCCGCTTCCGCGCGCCGGTTACCCTAAGGCGCCTTCTTCTCATCTCCAAGGGTCTTCTGCCAGCGTTCGATGGCCCGCAACGCCTCCATGGGCGTTGTTCCATTGAGGTCGAGCTGCCGAATCTCGGCAAGAAGGGGATGGTCCGCGGGTCCGAAGAGACTGAGCTGAATGTCGCCCCCGGCCCGCTTCTCCTCCTTGCGGGCGATCTTCGGTCGCCCGGTTGCGTCCACGTGCTCCTCTTCCAGTTGGGCAAGAATCTCCTTGCTCCGGTCGATGACCTGACGCGGCACGCCGGCGAGGCGGGCCACGTGGATGCCGTAGCTCTTGTCCGCCGCCCCCGCAATGATCTTGTGCAGAAAGACAACCTCGTCCTGCCATTCCCGGACGGCCACGTTCAGGTTGCCGATCCGATCCATGGATTGGGCCAGGTCGGTCAACTCGTGGTAGTGGGTGGCGAAGAACGTCCGACAATTCAAGCGGTCGTGCAAGTACTCGACGACCGACCAGGCCAGGGAGATCCCGTCGTACGTGCTCGTGCCGCGACCGATCTCATCGAGAATAACCAGGCTCCGCTCCGTGGCCGTGTTGAGAATCCGCGCCGTTTCGGTCATCTCCACCATGAAGGTACTCTGGCCTCGCGACAACTCGTCGCTCGCCCCCACGCGTGCAAAGATCCGATCCGCGATCCCCACGGTTGCCTTGGCGGCCGGAATGAAACTCCCGATCTGCGCCATCAGCGTGAGCAGCGCCACCTGGCGGATGTAGGTGCTCTTTCCGGCCATGTTGGGGCCCGTGATGAGCAGAATGTTCCCCGACTGCCCGTCTGCCAGAATGTCGTTGGGCACAAAGGTCCCGTCCGGCTCGGTCACGTCGAGCACCGGGTGACGTCCGTCCCGAATGTCGAGAACCGGTTCATCCGCCACGACGGGCCGCGTGTAATTGCGTCCCCGGGCCAACTCGGCCAGCGAAGCCAGCACGTCGACCTGGCTCAGGACCGACGCCGTCGATTGCATCGGCTTGCGCTGATCCACCACCGCGTCGCGCAACTCGACAAACAGCTCGTATTCGAGTGTCTTGGCCTTGTCGTCGGCCGTCAGGACTTTCTCTTCGTATTCTTTGAGTTCGGGAGTGATGTAACGCTCTGCGTTCTTCAGCGTCTGCTTGCGGATGTAGGTGTCGGGCACCTTCTCCCGGTGAACATTCGTGATCTCCAGGTAGTAGCCGAAGACCTTGTTGAATCCCACCTTGAGATTGGGAATACCCGTCCGCTCCATTTCCTCGGCCTGGTAGCGAGCGATCCATTGCTTGCCGCCGCGCTGCAATTCGCGGAGCGAATCCAACTCCTCGTGAAATCCGTCGCGAATGAACCCGCCTTCCCGGCTGGTGATCGGACACTCGTCGGCCAGGGACTTCTCGATCCGCTCCCGAAGTTCCTCGCACAGCTCAATGCGATTTTCGAGTTCGCACAACAGTCCGCTTTGGCAGCCCGCCAATCGCGTTTTGATGGCCGGAAGGCAAGCCAGCGTGCGTCCGAGGAACGCCAGATCCCGTGGCGTGGCGCGGCCCGTGGTAACCCGGGCAAGAAGGCGTTCCACGTCGTAGACCTGCTTGAGCGCCTGGCGGAGATCTTCCGTCAGATCGGCGCCCGCCGCAAACTCCTCCACGGCATCCAGCCGGGCCTCGATCGCCTCACGGTCCGTCAACGGGTTCGCCACCCAATCGGCCAGCAATCGCGACCCCATGGCGGTAACGCAGCGGTCAAGCACCGCCAGCAGCGAGCCCTCACGCCGTCCGTCCCGGATGGTCCGCGAGATCTCCAGGCTCCGGCGGCTCGCTTCGTCGATTTCGAGGATCTGCCCGCTGCGGTAGGGAAGAAGCGAGTCGATGTGCTCGAGGGAACTCTTCTGGGTTTCCGACAGGTAGTCCAGCACCGCGCCGGCCGCTCGCACCGCCGCCTTGTCCGCGGGCGAATCGGAGAAGCCGAAACCCTCCAGCGTCCGAGTGCCGAAATGTTTGGCAAGCACGTCCTCCGCCGCGGCCTGGGCAAAGGCCCAGGCCGGACGCCGTGTTACCATCGTACGCTCGCTCAAGAACTCGGGAAGTTGGTCCATCTCCTCCGAGAGGAGACATTCCGAAGGGGCGATGCGAGCAAGCTGATCGGCCAGCCCCTTGGCAGAAACGCCCGCGGCAACAAAACGCCCCGTCGACAACTCGACCCACGCCAAGCCAACCGACTCGCCGGGACAGATCGCCGCCAGAAAATTGCTCTCGCGCGGATTGAGCAGCCCCTCGTCCGTCACGGTCCCTGGACTGACGATCCGGGTGATTTCCCGGCGAACCAGCCCCTTCGCCTCCTTGGGATCCTCCACCTGGTCGCAGACCGCGGCGCGAAAACCCGCGGCGATCAGCTTGCCCAGATAGGTTTCCAGCTGGTGGTGGGGAAAACCCGACATGGGGGTGGCGTTCTCCCCCTTGTCCCGACTCGTGACCGTGATCCCCAGCGTCTTGCCGGCAATCTTCGCGTCGTCGTGGAACATCTCGTAGAAATCGCCCATCCGGAACAGAAGCAGCGCATCGGGACAGGCCTTCTTGGCCTCGTAGTACTGCTTCATCATGGGCGTGACATTTTCGGGCATCACGCCATGCTAGCAAACGGCCCGCGAATCTCTCAAGGGGGGCGCTTATTGGATGAAACGTTCCTCTTCCTCGCCCGCCTGGATCGTGATCTCGCCTGCGTCTTCCAGACGCCGAATGATATCGACGATCTGCTGCTGCGTCTGCTCGACGTTCGAGGCTCGGACCGGGCCCAGATACTCCATTTCCTCCTGGAGCAACGCGGCGGCACGCTTCGACATATTGTTGAGAATCTTGTTCTTCAGATCCTCGCTGGCCCCCTTCAGGGCCATGGCCCACTGGGAGCTCTCCACGTTCTTGAGCACTGTCTGGATGTCGCGATCCGCAAACTTGGTAATGTCCTCGAAGACGAACATGAGCCGGCGGATTTCCTCCACCAGTTCCGGGTCTTCCTGGGCCAGGTTCTCCAGAATGCTGCGTTCCGTGGCCCGGTCGATCACGTTGAGAATCTCGGCAACCGCCTGAATTCCGCCCGCATTCTCGAAGGACTGGCTCATGACGCTGGCCATTCGCCGCTCGAGGCCGGCTTCCACTGCGTGGATGATCTCCGGGCTCGTCTGCTGCATCATGGCCACACGGCGAATCACCGAAAGCTGCCGCTCGGCGGGCAGACCGCTGATGATGTCCGAGGCCTGGGCGGGCGGTACGTGCGAGAGAATCAACGCGATCGTCTGGGGATGCTCGTCGATGATGAACGTAAGCAGGTTCTGGCTGTCGACCTTCTGCAGGAATCCGAAGGGGAGTGCCTCAATCGACTGGCGGACGTTGTCGATGGTCGCCGCGGCGCCCTTGCCCAGGGCCTCTTCCAGCAACCCGCGAGCCACGTCGAGCCCCCCCGTGCTCCCGGTGAGGGCGTTCGGATTGGCCTCGGCAAAACTCTGGATGACCTGCGCCTGTTCTTCCGGCGCCACACCGCTCGTCTTGGCGATCTCGATCGACACGGCCTCCACCTGGGCCGGGCTCAGCATCGACATCAACTGAGCCCCCTGCTCCTGCGGCAGGCTCATGAGAAGGACGGCAGCCTTGTGGACGTCGTTGGCCATCGAGAATTCCGGGACGACGAGAAAACGTTTTGCGGTTGGGCAGACGACCCAGTCGGGCTCCCACAACGGCGGGAAGAGATCTTGCGGTCCTTCAAAAACTTCCCCGTTCACCGTGAGCGCGCTAGGGTGACGCCTGCCAATGTATCGGTTTGCCGATTGCGCAAACTTGAACCGTAACGCAAGATATGAGGGACGCCGCGAAAGAAGGAGAGCCAGGAAAGCCCGGTGGCCCTGGTCAGAGCGGTTGCATTTTGAACGTGGCGGCTTTGGCGTTGCTGAGGCAAGCCTGGCAAGGCGTCCGAAGCAGGCGAATTGCAGATTCGTCGATGGAGGACAACGAAGCCAGGCGAAGCCGCAAGCCGCCAAAACGCTACAGACGAAGTGGAACCGCTCTAGGTAGCCACTTTTTGCCGGACCGGAGCAAGCCCCACTTCGAGGGAGATCGGGCCCCAATCGGTATCGAAGGCGATGCTGATAGGAGACACCTCCGAAGGGAAATGGACTTCGTGGCCGGCGCCGGTGATCACGTTGGGAAGGCTGACCTGCATGTTGTATTCTTCGAGTTCCGCCTTGGCCGCACCCGCCACCATGTTCGTCAACTCGCCCACGGCATCCAGGACGTCATCGTCGACCGCGGTCGCCTCCATCATGAGCATGGTCGAGGCGGCCTTGATGGCAACGGGAGCCGAGAAACTCACCACCACCGTGCCAACGGCAAGCCCTGACAGTCCGATCACCCCGCTTATCTCGTGGGCAGCGCGAGCGTCTTGCTTCACGGCGAGCGTTCCCCGGCGAGCTTCACAGGAAAGCATCGTCTGGAACGTGTTCTTCAGGGCGGTGATGAACGGATTGATGTATTCCACTTGCATGGTTGTCGTCCTTGGACTCGGCAGGGTGTCGCGTCTTCGTCTTCGGGCACGGAAAGGTCGATGGCTGATACCGAAAACGTGCCAGTAGTCGGCAGCCGGGTCGTTCCCCCCAATGCAACAGTCGTATTGTGTCGCATTTGGCCCCGCGGGGGATGATCTAGCAAAAGAGTAGGTTTCACGCGACGCGCGTCAACCAAGCGATCAGATATTTTCTGACAGAACTGTTACAGCCCCACTTGCCAAGGCAATTTCCTGGAAAAGAACGATTATTCCGGCTTTGCCGAGCCGGACGCGCCAGAAGCAATGCCAATGACCATCGACTCCTTGCCGCCCGTGTCCAGACGCGAGTCACGGCAAGCAGCACGTGGCCGACCATCCCGGCGATTCCTCCACCCGGACGGTTACCCGGAGGTCGTCGCCCCCCCCGGAATCGGAGAGACGATCGGCGAGCGTCCGAGCCAGGTGGCGGGCCAGGAGTTCGACCGTCGTGTTGGCCAGGGGCAGCAGGGCGCACTCCGAATGCGGGAAAATCCATCTCCGCCCCGGAAAACGAACCTCGACTTCCTCCCCCTGGACTTCCACCCGGATCTGCTCGTGCTGTGTTGGCAGGAGAACCCGGTGATCCAGTTCGGCCAGTAGCTTATCGACGATCTTCTTCAGGGCCACAAAATCGAACACGTAGTGGTTCTCGTCGAGAGGTCCCTGCACGGTCACCGACGTGACGAAATTGTGCCCGTGAAGGGCCTCGCACGTGTCGCGATCGTAGGTGATGAAATGGGCGGCCGCAAAAAACGTCGAGGGGTCGGCAATACGAATGGAGAATCGTTCGGTCATCTGGCGGCTACTTATTGTGAGGGAGGTGGTGTGGTTCACCCCGGCAAGTTTCCGTGCGGAGCCGTTGTGTGAGAAATCGATGAGACATTCTAACGGTGGGGCGAGGTGGGAAAAAGTGCGCTAGAATGAGGTATACTTCGAGAAGGCCGGGTGAATGGAAAAGCCTCGGTCTCTGCTGACGCGCCGCCCGATCTCTCTGGCGGATAGCCGGGTGAAACCGGCTCGCTTGCACGAGTAGTCCTCCCCAGGAGATGCATCATGACCGGACCCACCGTGCTTGATTCCACGTCGCGCTCCCCCTCCGAGTGCGGACTTGAAATTCGCCGAATGACTCGCGACGAAGTCCCCATTGCCGTCGATTGGGCGGGCAAGGAGGGCTGGAATCCGGGAATCAACGACAGCGACGTGTTCTACCACGCCGATCCGCAAGGCTTCTTCCTTGCCTTGGAGGAGGGGAAACCCGTCGGCGTCTGTTCGGCCGTGGTCTACCAACGGCAGTTCGCCTTCTTCGGACTCTTCATCGTTCGACCTGACTGCCGCGGACGCGGCATCGGGCTGCAACTGACCCGTGCTGCAATGAACTACGTCGGCGACTGCAATTGCGGACTCGATGGCGTGGTGGCCATGCAGTCCCGCTACGCCCAATTCGGATATCATTTGGCCTACCGAAACATCCGCTTTGAGGGCGAGGGCGACGGCCAGCTTCACCAGAACGTCGTTCCTCTCCACACGTTGCCCTTCGATCGCGTGGCCGAATGCGACCTTCGCCATTTTTCCGTAGCACGGCACGATTTTCTTCGCCGCTGGCTCGTTCAGCCCGGCGCGTCGGCCTTTGGATACGTGGACGACGCTCGACTGGCTGGCTACGGCGTCCTCCGTCCCTGCCGCGTAGGCTACAAGATCGGACCTCTCTTCGCGGAGGACGATCGGATCGCAGATGCTCTCTTCCAGTCCCTCTGCTCCCAGAATCATGGGGCGTCCGTCTTCCTCGACGTGCCTGAACCGAACACGAAGGCAATGGACCTTGCACGGCGGTACGGAATGCGACCCTGTTTCGAAACAGCCCGCATGTATACCCAGAAAACTCCCGACTTCCAGGTCGATCAGGTCTACGGCGTTACCACCTTCGAACTGGGGTAGGCTGCTCCCTAGCCCACTCTCTAGCCCGGCTGCTCACCCTTGCCAGTTGCGCAGCCTTCCACGCTTGATCGAATTCACCAGCAGCAGCCGGGCTCTTCGCGATGCCTGAGACTACGCGCCGCTTGTCGACAACGCTCCGTCTCGCCAATGGCGTGGTGGGGAGTCTGGCTCTTTTTCGCAGAAGCCGGGCTACGTGAGCACCTCAACAGGCCGGATTATCCGGCAAGAAGTGGTCAATCCAAGAGCCCGGCTTCATCAACGACCGCCTACGACGTGCGTTGAAAGAACTCTTCCAGGAGCGGGACGATAGCCTCATGGGCATCCTCGATCACATAGTGTCCCGCGTGCTCCAGGCGATGAACCGTTGCCTCGGGGAAGAAATCGAGAAAACGCTCCAGAAACTTCGGCGTGAAGCACCAGTCCTGCATGCCCCAGATCAGGCAGACCGGCGACTGGCGGAATTGGGCGAGGCCGGCCTCGACTTCGTGCAGCGTGGCATAGCTCGGGTGCGACTTGGCTAGCGGAATATCGGTCACAAAACGATGGACGGCCAGCCGGTGGGCCCAGGTGTCGTAGGGAGCCAGGAGGCCTGCCTTCACCTGCGGTGTCATCCCGTCGTGGTCGCAGACCGCCATGCGGATCGCAGCGCCGGCAAAGAGGTTGAGGCCCTGGACCCCCAACTCCCCCAGGATCGGAATGCGGCAGACGCGGATCCGCCAGGGACAACGTCCCCCAGGAAAGGCCGCCGTGTTGAACAGGGCGAACCGGCGGAAACGCTTCGCCATTCGCCCGGCCACCCCCATCCCGATGGCCCCGCCCCAGTCGTGGGCGAGCAGCGTCACGTCGTTCAGGTCCAATCGCTCGACGAGGGCGGCCAGATCTTCGATTCGGCTAGCCAGCCGGTAATCGTAGTCGCCAGCCGAGGGCATCTCGGAGAATCCGCACCCGATGTGGTCCGGCACGATCACCCGGTAGCGATCGCGGAAGGCCGTCACCAGGTTGCGCCAATAGAACGACCAGGTCGGATTGCCGTGAACCATCAACAGCGGAGATCCCTCTCCCTCGTCCAGGTAATGCATCCGCCGTCCGCCCAGGTCGGCGTAGTGCGATTCAAACGGGTAGAGGTCTCGCCAGGTAGAAGCGTCGGACATGGTAACCATTGCAGAAAACAACGAGGAATTACGACACTCCCCCACTATAGCGGCCCTCCCGGGATGTCGATAGGCAGCCGAGACGCAAGCCCCCTCTATTGGACTGCAAGCAACCTTCGCGGTAGAATAGAGCAGTCAGTGAGCCAGCCTTCGGAGCCCGACGAATGTCAACGATCAGCCCCACGGAAATCAAAACGGCGGAGCAGTTGCTCAAACACTGTCAAGCCTTCGATCCGTGTGAACTCGTGCGAGGAGAACTTGTCCTCATGACACCAGCAGGGGCATATCACGGCAAGATCGAACGCAGGCTTTCCACGCAGATTGGAAATTGTGCGGACACACATGGGTTGGGGGAGGTTTTTTCGGGAGATACCGGTTTCTTGCTGGAAACCTCACCCGATACGGTCCGCGCCCCCGATGTGGCATTCGTCCGCGCGGAACGAGTTCCCCGTGAACCTGTTGAAGGCTTCTTTCCGATCCCTCCAGACCTTGCCGTCGAGATTCGTTCGCCAAGCGATCAGAACGCTGACGTCCTGGCCAAGATCTCTCACTACCTGGCAACCGGGGTCGAGGTTGTCTGGGACGTGAATCCCAAGGCAAAGACGGTCACGATCTATCGGCAGGACGCTCAGGATATGTTCCAGGAAGGCGACACGTTGAGGGAGGAGTCTCTTCTGCCAGGATTCTCCCTCCACGTGGCCGATCTCTTCAAGTGGTAGGCTTTTCAACCTCGCGAAACGATCTTCATTCCGCGTTCGCCTCGTCAACCAGTCCCTGCCAGAAATCCCGAGCCTCGCGGTGTGCGGCGATCACGCGTTGCTGCTGCTCCGGGTTGTTCAGACGGAATTGCCGAGCCCGCTCGTAGACCCAGTCAAGGAAGAACTGGGCTGAGGTGCGGCTGACTCGCGGCGCCCCGCCGATTTCAACGTAGTAGGGCGCTGTCAGCATGAATCGGCAGGTGTGCTCAACATCGCTCACCGCCCGAATCAGGAACCAGCCGCTCTCCTCGAACGTGAGGGGCAGCAATTTGCCCTGCCTCTGGGCGTATTCTTCGAGCCTCAGGGTGTTGACCACCAGTCCGTCGCGAACCACTTCGAGGTAGCGAATCGGTTCCTGGCCGCGAAACGACAGGGACAGGACCGGTTCCAGCGTGAGCGGCGTTCCCTGGGGGGACTCGAAAACATGGCCGGGACGCTGCCCGTTGACCCAAGGTTGGAGGAGCGGACCGTTTCCCGCCGTGACGCGACCGGCGCGAAGTCCCGCCCACCAGGCCTCGGCCGAGAAAGGCTCATCCAGAAAGACATAGACGCGGTTGTAGCCCACCGGATTGGGAGCCGAGCCCGAAAGGCTCGCCGCCGTCGGAGGGAGCCGCAGCCCGCAATTCAGCAAGTGAAAGTAGATGTCCTGAGCCCAGCGAGCCGACCCCTCGACGCCCGGGTAGCGCGTCTTGTCTCGCGGTTTCAGTCCCGATTCGGAATCGTCCACGCCGTCGCGAGAGAACTGCTCGTGGACGACACGCACCGAGTCGATCCCGTCGTGGGCAATCAGCAATGGCAGATCCCACGAGGCCGGATGAGCCAGATCGATCCAGGCCTCCGGCTGATCGCGGACGATCGCCGCCAGATCGCTCAACGGCGGGAACTCCCCGGAAGATCGCGGAAAGGTCGGCGGATCGTGCAGGCCGTATACCGTGAGCGTGCCGCCCGGATGGCGAATCTGCCCCGCTCCGAGTTGGCAAACGAAACGGTCCCCGAATGAAAGGTCCCACTCGTCAATCTTGGTTTTCTGCAGTTTCCCGTTTCGCGAGTCCCAGGTGACGACCTGGGCCAGGTGCAGTTCCTCGGCCTTCATGAGCAGGCCCATCTCGTCCAGGGGTCGGCGCACATCCAGGTCGCCGGCGAACCAACCGTGCGACGCCATGTCGACGCCGCGCCGGAGTTCGATCGTCTCCGAGCCCTGGGAATTGCGGTCGACAGCGAAATGTCCGGTGTTCCACGTGTACTCTGGACCATGTTCGATCGTGAAAAAGTAGCTGCCACGGGGCAACTCAAGGGTGACCTGCCCGGGAAACACAACGTGGTCGTGCCAGAAGGGCAAATCGGGCACCTTGCGGGCTTTTCCGTTCGCTCGTCCCTGACGCAGGTGCATGCGGCAGGGGATGGGCTTGCCCGTGTCCTTGTCCACGGCCGTCAGTTGCACGGTTCCGTCCGCCGCACCGGCCTCCAAGGACAGCAGGCCTGTGAGCGAAAACGCCGCCAGCAGTCCGAGGACGACGTTTCTGACGGTGGGAGCAGTCGCGCGGTCTGGACTTGGCATAGAACTTCCGAAGGCGAGCGAGCGTAGGACGGTTCGACAAGGGGTATGTGCCTCAAGTTTAGCATCCCCAGACGCCTTGAAGGGGCGGCCCACTCGCTCCTACAATGATCGGAAGTGATACGGTCGGAAATGGTTACTGAGACGCCGAAGATGTCCAAGGACTACTACAAGGTGCTGGGAGTCGAGCGAAACGCCTCCCAGGACGAGATCAAGAAAGCCTATCGAGATCTTGCGCGGAAGTATCATCCGGACCTCAATCCCGACGACAAAGCCGCCAAGAAGAAGTTCCAGGAAGTACAGGCGGCCTACGACGTCCTTGGGGATCAGCAGAAGCGGGAACTCTACGACCGCTATGGCAGTTCCTTCGAGACCATGGGTGGCGGAGCCCATCCCGGCGGGCCCTGGGCCGGTGGCCCGGGAGGTGGGGCCTCCTTCGAGGATATTGACTTCAGCCAGTTCTTCGGCGACCGGTTTGGAGCTGGCGGCGGCGGAGGAGGAGGGTTCCAGGACATCTTCAGCCACTTCACCGGGAGAGCCCCCCGAGGACGTAAGGCCCAGGCCGGCCCTCCACGGCGGGGAGCCGACCTCCGCCACGAGATTACCGTGCCCTTTGGTACGGCCGTTCAAGGTGGCGAAGTCCAACTCTCCGTGGCACGGCCCACAGGGCAGTCAGAGACCCTTTCCGTCAAGATTCCCCCGGGAATCGAAGACGGCAAGAAAATCCGCCTCCGCGGGCAAGGGGAACCGGCCCCGCGTGGGGGGCCGGCGGGAGATCTCCTGCTCACAGTCCATGTCGCCCCCCATCCGTGCTTCCGACGCAACGGAAAGCACCTCCATATCACCGTGCCCATCACGCTGGCCGAGGCCGCTCTCGGGGCAAAAGTCGATATCCCGACGCCCCAGGGCACGGTCACAGTCAAGGTGCCGCCTTGTACATCCGGTGGGGCCAAGCTGCGGGTCAAAGCCCACGGAGTGCCTTCCAAGGACGGCCCCGGAGATCTGATCGCCGAAGTCCAGATCGCCATGCCGAAGGAACTTGACGAGCAGGCTCGTGTGGCGATCGAACGCCTCGCTCAACAGCCCGGCGAGAACCCGCGAGCGAAGCTGCAATGGTAGAAAGTCCGGACAATCAACGCTTTCTGCCGTGCCACCACATGCGAAAGACGTCCGAATTTCGTGCGGTCTACGCCGCAAGGAACCGAGCCTCCGATCGATTTCTTCTCGTCTATGCCCGACCGAACGGATTGGATCATCCGCGTCTGGGCTTGTCCGTTTCGCGCAAGGTGGGCAACGCCGTTGTGCGGAATCGCTGGAAGCGGCTTGTTCGCGAGGCCTTTCGTCTCAACCTCGCTCGCTTGCCGCGGTCGGTTGATCTGGTCATCATCCCAAAACAGAACACGCCGCCCTCCTTGGGCGACATCCAGACTTCCCTTTGCGGCGTCGCTCGGCGAATTGCCACCCGCCAGAACAAGCGGACCCCACGAGGCAAACCTACCTAGCAACTGGCCAGGGTCTCCTGATGAACGCGCTGCGTCTTGCCATCCGACTCCCCGGTCTGGTCGTTGGCGGAATCCTCATTCTTCTGATCCGGGTCTACCAACGATTCATCAGTCCCATGATCGGGCCTCATTGCCGGTTCCAACCAACGTGCAGCGAGTACTTCATTCTGGCACTCCGCAAGCACGGCCTCCTTCGGGGAACGTGGAAGGGCGTCCGTCGGATCTTGCGTTGCCATCCATGGCATCCGGGGGGGTACGACCCGCCGTAGGGCCGACTGGGTGGCATGCTCCGAGCCAGGGATTCAGGTTGGACGCCCTCGACAAGTTCGTGGGGTCCCCCAATCTCCCCTTGACTGGCGGTCTGCAAACTCCTATTGTCCCCCCCACGTTAGATTCTCCGCCCGGCAGTCCTCTTTTCTTGCCGGAAGTCGGTGGAATAGACGCGGTACGCCCCGATGCGATCGTGTCGGATAGAACGGAAGGCACTTCTGATGGAGCCTGGTGAGCGATGAAAACCGTTTGGACGTTTGGGCTTAGCGCTGTTCTGCTC
Source organism: Thermoguttaceae bacterium (assembly GCA_963674575.2). Taxonomy (GTDB): domain Bacteria; phylum Planctomycetota; class Planctomycetia; order Pirellulales; family Thermoguttaceae; genus JAAYAY01. The sequence continues at coordinate 997,402 of CAXXQT010000001.1, read as the reverse complement.
CTGAGCGGATGCTCTGTGTGGAACCCCCTGTCGGTTCGTACCCAAAGTCCCGACCCGGAAGAAACTCCGACCCATTCCACTCGCCTGGTGGGCGATCTGGCCGTGGATTACGGGCGTCATCCTATCTACGTAGAGGCCGTCGGGCTCATGGGCGGATTGAAGGGAACCGGCTGCGATCCGGAGCCTTCCCCCGAGCGATCGCTCGTGATCCATGAACTGCAACTCGAAGAAATCGAGAATCCCAACGCACTCCTGGCCTCCCCGAATACCTCGCTGGTCAAAGTGCGCGGCCAACTGCACGCCGGAATCCAGAAGGGCGATCGCTTCGACCTGGAAGTCCGTATCCTGAATCGTAGCGAAACGACGAGTCTTCGCGGCGGAAACCTCTGGACGACCGATCTGAAACAGATGGCCTTGATGTCCGACAATCGCATCCATGGTGGCCACGCGCTCGCATCCGGTAGCGGAGCCGTTCTGGTCGATCCAAGCACAAGTGGGAAAGACAGCCGGATCCTGCAGTGCCGCGGTCGAATCCTCGGCGGTGGCATTTGCAACCAATCGCGACCTCTCATGCTGGTCCTCAAGCCTGAGCATCAATCGGTTCGCAACAGCGCTCGCATTCAAGAGGTCATCAACCGCCGCTTCCACACGTTCGATCGCGGCAACAAGGTCGGTGTGGCCAAGGCGAAAACCGACGAGGCGATCGAACTGGTCATGCACCCGCGCTATTTCGACAACGTCGATCGCTATCTCCGCGTGATTCGCAGCCTCCCCATGCGGGAATCCGATCGCGAACTCTCGCAACGACTCGTCGTATTGGAAAAGCAATTGCTCGATCCTATTTCGTCGTCTCGAGCGGCCTTGCAATTGGAAGCCATCGGCAAACGCGGCGCGGACACCCTCAGGAAAGGTCTGAAATCCAACGATCCCGAGGTGCGATTCTATTCCGCCGAAGCCCTTGCCTATCTCGACGAGAGCGGCGTGGCCGAATACCTGGCGGAAGCCGCCGCCAAGGAACCCGCTTTCCGCGTCTTCGCTTTGGCGGCCCTCAGCGTTATGGAAGACTACGATTCGCAGGATCAATTGCACAAATTGCTCGAATCGACAAGCGCCGAGACTCGATACGGGGCCTTTCGCTCGCTTACTGTGCGACGCATGCCGGATCCCCTGGTCCAAGGCCTCAACATGAAAGACAAGTTCAGTCTCCACATTCTGCCCACCTCCGGTTCGCCCATGGTCCATGTCTCCCGAAGCAAGCGACCGGAAATCGTCCTCTTCGGACAGAACCAAACTCTCAATCTGCCGTTGAGCATCGAGGCGGGCAACGAAATCCTGATCAACAGCACGCCCAATGGAGACGTGGTGCTCGCCAAGTACGTGGTCGGCCAGCCCGACCAACGAAGAACGGTCTCACCGCGACTCGAAGAGGTGATCGGGGCGATAGTAGATTTGGGTGGGTCTTACCCGGATGTCGTCCAGGCACTCCAGGAGGCAAAAGCCCAAGGCACCCTCGCCAGCCGCTTCGAAGTCGACGCACTTCCCCAAGCGGGAAGAACTTACGATCGCATGCCAAACTCGGAAGAGAGCGACGAAGCCCCCCACCTTCAGGCCAACAGTCCCGTCCCCGATCTCTTCTCTGGGGGGGGAGCGGGAGCTTTCAAGGACTCCACGTCCAACACCAGTGGCAGTGTCGACGGTACGGAATCGGACGAAACCGAGGAGAAACCGGAACCTTCCGGGTCCTTTTTTGCTAAAATACTAGGTTCACACCGCTCCTGATATTTTAACAGAATAGCGAGAGTCGTTCCCGCCACTGGGATGTGGCCACGGTGCAGGGCAACAACAAGTCTGGTTGTTCGCCCTGTGAACCTTGGATGGGCCTTGAAAACACCAGATTGCCGGACGTCGTCTCCCTCTTTTTTGTTGCCACTGTCCCGTTGCATCGACCATGCTCAAAGCCCTCGAGCTGATCGGATTCAAGAGCTTCGCCGCCAGAACGCGGTTTGAGTTCCATACCGGCATCACCGCCGTCGTGGGCCCGAACGGTTCGGGAAAGTCGAATATCGTCGATGCCGTCAAGTGGGTTCTGGGGGAGCAGAGCGTCAAGAGTCTGCGAGGCAAGGAGATGGCCGACGTCATCTTCAACGGCTCGCAGGCCCGGCGCCCGGTGAATTCCGCCGAGATTACGCTCACCTTCGACAACGCCAACCAACTGCTCGAAATCGATACCGACGAGGTCCACATCACTCGCCGCGTCTATCGAAGCGGCGAAGGCGAGTATCTGATCAATCGCCAGCCCTGTCGCTTGCGCGACATCCGGGATCTCCTTTCCGGCACGGGCATGGGCACCCAGGCCTACAGCATCATCGAGCAGGGCAAGGTCGACGTGCTCCTCCAGTCGTCAGCCCGCGAACGCCGCGTCATCTTCGAAGAAGCGGCTGGAATCAGCCGCTTCAAGGCGAAGAAGCTCGAGTCCCTCCGCCGTCTCGACCGGGTGGAACAGAACCTCCTCCGCCTTTCCGACATCGTCGACGAGGTAGACAGCCGTCTGCGCAGCGTTCGCGCCCAGGCAGGCAAAGCCCGACGCTACCGCGAACACACGAGCCGTTTGCAGGAACTCCGAACCCAGGTGGGCCTCGTCGATTGGCGCCGCCTGACGGCGAAACTGAGCCAATTCGAGGCGCAGATTGCGGATCTCGGCGAGCGTCGTGACGCCGCGGTCGCCGACGCCGAAGCCACCGAAGCGCTCCTCGCAGAGGCGGAAACACGTGGCACCCAGATCCACGATGAAATCCGCGCCGCCGAGGCCAGGATCGGCAGCAATCGCGAACGCATCGCCGGCCATGAGTCGACCATCGAACACGAACGGCAGCGCTGCTGCGACCTCGAAGAAGAACTCGCCCTGCACCGAGTCCAGGTCGCCGACATGAACCGACGCGCCGGAGGACTCGAACAACAACTCCGCGAAACCGGAAAGCAGGTGGCAGACGCCGAGGAGCAGCACCGCCAGGTGGCACGCTCCTTTGCCGAAGGGGAACGTTTTCTCACCGAGTTGACCGCTCGCCTCGACCAGATCCGCAGCCAGTCCCAGCAGTGCCGGACAGGGCTGATGGAGAAAATGCGTGCCACCGCCGTCCTCGGCAACCGAATCAGCGGCCTGGAAAGCCGGGCCGTCGCCACGTCCGAGGCGCAACTCCGCTGCGACGCGCGGCTCGCCGAACTGGGCGAACAATCCAATCATCTCCAGAGCGAGGCGACTTCTCTGGATCTCCGCCGCCAGGAACTGGAACGAAACGCGGCCGAGTGGAACGAGAAGGTCGCCGCCGCCGAGACGCGGGCGGAGCAACTTCGCACCGAGTTGGAAGGCCGGCGTTCGGACCAGATTCGGCTTCAGCAGCGTCAAAGTGCCGTGGCCGAGCGAGCTTCTGTCCTGGACGAGTTGGTTCGCCGCCACGAGGGGCTCAGTCCCGGCGTCAAGGAGGTTCTTCAGAAAGCCCGCGAGGCAAGCGAAGGTCCCTTCACGCACGTGCGCGGCCTGGTGGCCGACCTTTTCGACGTGAGCGTGGAAGCGGCCCATCTGGTGGAAGTGGCCCTCGGCGACCGGGCTCAGCACGTCGTCGTTTCCGGCGGGCGCGACCTGCTTACCTTCTTACAATCCGAAGCGGCCCAGTTCTCCGGACGCGTAGGCTTCCTCTGGCTCGACGATGCCAGTACGCCGGCACGCTCGGAAGGGCCCGATTTCGAACGACGCTCCGGTGTGCTGGGCCGGGCGGATCGCTTCATTCAAACCTCGCCCGAGTACCGCTCCCTCGCACGACGCCTCCTGAGCCGTATCTGGATCGTCGAAAAGCTGTCCGATGCCGTAAGCCTCGCCCAGGCAGCCGGGCCCGGAACCGGGTTTGTGACCTTGAAAGGGGAAACCCTCACTCCCGACGGCATTCTCATGGTCGGCCCGCGACAAGGCGCCGCCGGGCAGATCTCCCGACGTAGCGAGCTGCGCGCCCTCAAACAACAGGTGGAAGAACTCGCCCAACAGATCACCGAGGCCGAAACCCTGGCGGCTAAACTCGATTCCCAACTTGCCGAGCAGCGGCGGAAGACGGCCGATCTGGGCCAGCGCCATCGCGAGGCCCAGGCGGAAGTCGTCGAGCACCGCCACGAGATCACCGCCAACCACGAACGGCTCCGCCAGATCCAACGCCAACTGGAAGATACCTGCAAGGAACAGGAAACCGTCACGCGGGGCCACGACGAAGCCCAGCAGTCGCTCGAAACGTGCCGCGTCGAGTTGCGCGAGGCCGAGGCCGATATCGCCGCGACCGAGAACCAGATGGCAGCCTACGGCGAACAGATCGACCGGCTTGAAGCCGATCGCGCCGTCCGTAGTCGCGACACGACCGAAATCAAGGTCTCCCTCGCCAAGAGCGAGGAACGCCTCCGCAACCTTCGCAGCCGGATGCAGCAGTTTCTGGAAAGCAAGGAGGAGCGGCAAAAGGCGGTCGAGGAAAACCGGCAGCAGTTGCACCTGTGTACCCAGCGTCTTGCCTCCTCTCGACGCAAGATCCTCGAAGCCGAATCGGAGGTAGCCGAGCTCTACCTGCGCAAAGAGGAATTCCAGCGGCAGACGATCGCCCTGGTCCAGCGGCGCGAGGCCATGCAACAGGATCGCTCCGTGCTGAAAAACCAGGCCCAGAAAAGCCGCAAACAGGCCCACAACCTCGAGGAGAAGATCCACGCCGAACAGCTCAAGGCCAATGAGGTTCGCCTGGAGCGGAACGCCCTTGCCGATCGGCTCCGGGAAGATTACCAGATCGAACTGGCCGAACTGGAGCACTCTCCGACCGACGAAGAGCAGCAGCAGCGGGAGGAAGTGCAGAACGAGATCGCAGAACTCCGCCGCAAGATCAACAACCTGGGCAACGTGAACCTCGAAGCGCTCGCGGAACTGGAGCAACTGGAGAACCGCTACGAAACCCTTTCCAGCCAGTTCCAGGACCTCACTTCCGCGAAGAATTCCCTCCAGCGAATCATCGAGAAGATCAACGTGGACAGCCGGCGGCTGTTCTCGGAGACCCTGGAAACGGTCCGCGGTCACTTCCGCTCGCTCTTTCGCGACGTCTTCGGCGGGGGACAGGCCGACATCGTCATCGAGGACGAGGGCGACATCCTGGAATGCGGGATCGAGATCATTGCCCGACCGCCGGGCAAAGAGCCCCGCAATATCTCGCTGCTCAGCGGCGGCGAAAAGACCATGACCTGCGTGGCCCTGCTGCTGGCCCTGTTCCGCAGCCGTCCCAGTCCCTTCTGCATCCTCGACGAAGTCGACGCGGCCCTCGACGAGGCCAATATCGGACGGTTCAACAACGTCCTTCGCGACTTCCTCACCATGACCCAGTTCATCATCGTCACCCATTCCAAGAAGACGATGACCTGCGCCGACACGATCTACGGCGTCACCATGCAGGAATCCGGGGTCTCAAAACCGGTCTCTGTTCGCTTCGAGGACGTCAGCGACGACGGCCACATCCGCATCCCGCCCAAGGAAGTGGCCTCCGATACGCCTGCCGATTCAGACGAAGACGAAACCCAGGCGGCGTAACCCAGTAGGTCCCGGGCGCTGCACGGGATCCTGAATTCTCAGACGCGCCGTTTGACAGAACGCCGGCAAAGGCGTCAAATACACGCGCTTGCACTCTTCTTGGTGGGGAAGCACGGGGTATCTTCTATGCGCCATTTTTTGGAGGACGCGATCATGAGACGCCGAGCGGGCGGTGGGACGAGGTGGCTGACGATCCTTCTAGTTTGCAGTCTGACGGTTGACGGACTGGCCCAGGAGAAATCCTCCGAAAGGGAACCAAGGCAACTTCTGACCGAGGCTCAGGAGTTACTGAAGGGGCAAGAGAAGAAGGAGGACGCGGCCCACCTGATCCTGACCCGGCTTGTCGTCGATCAACTCGATGACCTGAGTCCGAAGGATTTGGGCCTGGCGTACCTCTATCTCGGATACATCGAGGACCGGGCTGGACGTCGCGATGCGGCAGTTTCCTGGTTCACGAAGGTCGTTTCGCTTCAAGGGGACGGCCTCGACGGTATTCGTCGTACGGCCGAGAAGGGGATGACTGACCCGGTTACCACACTCACGCATCTCGACGGAAAGCGGTTGCCCCCATCCGGCAGGACGGGGGGATCTCGTGCCGTGCCCAAAGTCGCCGGGGCCCAAATCCTCCGTTCGCCTCCCCCGGAGAATGGCACACCGCGGATGGACCTTTCCGAAGCAGAACGGATGGCCGACTTCGAAGCGCTTGGCCAAGCAATCGATCAGTGGTATTCCTTCTTCGACCACAAGAAGATCGATTGGGAGGAAGTGCGGACCCGGTATCGGCCAAAGGTCGAGGCGGCACAAACGACCGAGGAGTTCTACGACGTGCTCAACCGGTTCGTCCGCGAATTGAAAGACAACCACTCCAGATTCTACAACTACAAGCCCAAAGACTGCCTGCCGATGTTTTGCCCCGGTCTGGCCGTCCAATGGATTGTGGGGAAAGCCGTGGTGAACCGAGTCGCCCCGAACTCGGAAGCGTCGCGAGCGGGAGTGAAGCCGGGTTGGGTGATTGCAGCGGTCGACAACTCAACCGTCGACGACAGAATCGAGCAACTCCGCCCGCTGCTCCCCGTCTCTTCCTCCGAGCGACACTTCCAGGAATTTGCCTGCCGCCACCTGTTGTGCGGCCCGCAGGGAAGCCAGCTCACCGTGTCCTTCCTGCCGCCGGGCAAGGAGACTTCCGTACAAGTTGAGCTCGTGCGCGATCAACCGGTCATGGAACCGTACTTGGAAGTCGGATTCCCTCTGAAGAAGGGAGAGTATGTTTGGAGCGGCTGCCATCCCTGCGGGTACGGATACATACGGATCGTGTCTTTCATGGGCAAGGAGAAGGTGGCCGATGAGTTCGACGTCGCCCTGGAGACCCTGAAGGACACGGACGCCCTGATCCTCGATATCCGCAACAACACGGGCGGATTCGGCCAGGGACAGCGCCATATCGTCGGGAGATTTCTCGACAGCCGGAAGACGGTCGGCTTCAGCTACGTGAAAAACAGGCCGGGGCGCGGGGGTTTCTCACGTCGCAAGGCGTCCATGCTTCCCACGGGGGACTGGCAATACACCAAGCCGATTGCGCTCCTCACAAACGTGATTACGGGCAGCGCCTCCGACCTCTTCGCCCGCGACTTGATCGGCACCGGGCGGCCCGTCACCGTTGGAACGACCACCCACGGCAATTCGACCGGGACTTGTGTCTATGCGGCTCTCCCGTGCGGGTTGGTCGTTCGCATTTCGAGTGGATACACGACCGACATCAAGGGACGGATCGTCGAAGTCAACGGAAATGTCCCCGAGATCCACGCGGAATTAACCCTCGAGGATGTCATCAACGGAACGGATTCGGTGGTGGAAAGGGCGGTGGAGGCGCTTGCGGGGGCCTCGAAGTCGGCGCGCGTGATTCCGTTAGAAGGATGGCTCCCACGCTTGGTAAGAGAGAGTTACGACTGGATTCGCAATATCGATGAGGACTCGCAATGGATCACAGTTGGCTCCGGTTCAATAGCTCCGCTTGTAATCGACATCTCCGACTCATTTGAAAGCGACACCACCGACATCTCCGACTGACCCCCGCCCCACCGCTTCACGTGGATTCGGACTCTGTACGCGACCTTTCGGCTTGCGAGGACTGCGGCGCCTGCGCGACTTCGGCAGGACGTTTCTCCCGATTCGCAAAGCGCAGTGAACGCTCCGACTTGTTCAACACGCACGATCGGCAGCCTTAGCGTGGCCATCCCACTCCTCCCGCCCCTACTCAATGGCTTCTTTTGCGTCTGTTCTGTGTTCCGAACGGTTTCCTTGGCTTTGCCAATTCGCGGATTCGATCCATCATCTGAGGCCGGAATAGCCGTTGTTCTCCGCAGTTTCGCCGGGGTCGCTACGACTGCCAGGGCTGCCATGGTCGGCACGATCGGTGAAAGTTTCTAAAGTCAGTGGGCCGATTAGCTCGAAACTAATCATCGGATGGCTTCTCCTGCTGGCAGGCCAAGTGCGGCCTGCACCCGACGGCAGGGAGTCGAGAGTTTGGGGGGGAACATGTCTGAAAGGCTCTGCCTACCGAGGTTGTCGGTCCGTCGTGGTCCGATTGTGCCTCTTCTGCAGGTTTCTCCAGTGGTTTTGGTCGGTTGCGGTAACCCTGCGCGAGCAAGCCGGTGATTCCCGATAGGGCGGTCGAAAGATGCCTTCTCTATTTTACGGATTTTCACTGACTTCCGGATGCCAGGGTTGCCGATGAGGTAAGTACGGCGCGGATCAGAGGGAGCTGAACCACTGCCAGAAAACTGGAAGCGAGTAACGTTAGGCCCCGACCCAGCTGTTTGCAGATGGTCGGTCGGTTCAAGAAACCGACACGAAGGAACGACTTACGACCGTTTGTCTGCAGGCATGGGGCTTGAAAGCCTCAGGTGACTCAGAGTTGCCTCGATGGCACTACGAAACTTAGCGAGTGAGATATCGGAGAGCCTGCAATGAAGGTTTTCACTACAGGTCAGGTTGCTAAGATCTGCAAGGTGGCCCCGCGCACCGTAAGCAAGTGGTTCGATTCGGGACGTCTGAAGGGCTACCGGATTCCCGGTTCCCAGGACCGTCGCATTCCGCGAGAGTATTTGATCAAGTTCCTGAAGGAACACGGAATGCCCTTGGGCGACCTCGAAGACGAAGCGATGGCGAAAGTGCTCATCGTGGCTCAGGATCAGGTTCTCACCGAGAATCTGAAACGCGAGCTGCCCCTGGAGCGTTCTTTCAAGGTCGCCGTGGCTTCGAGTGGATTCGACGCCGGCATCCAGGCGGAAAGTTTCCACCCGGACTGCATCATCGTCGACTTCTCGATCGGTCGAACCGAAGCTTTGCAGATCTGTCAGAACCTGCGACGCAACAGCGAGTTTACCGAGGTGATCTTGATCGCCTTGCTGCCCGACGACGGAAGCTCCACCAGCTTCGATCGCTCGAGCATCAACGAAACGTTCCGGAAGCCCTTCGACGCAGCTCTGCTCGCCGAACGGCTTCGCACGCTCATTGGAGCGAAAAAGGAACTCGTCTGATCGTTACCGCGATCGACGCGTTTCTTCGGATGCGAGACGAGCTCGCCGGAACGCGGGGAACCTGCCCATGGCAGACGCCCTTGCGAGCGTTCCGGCGATGGCTGCCGACACGGACGGCTGAGAAACAGCTTCACCTATGACCCTTCTCGCTTGCGGGAAGGGGAATGCAGGGGGGGATACCCGGTGAGCTGTTTCTCAGGCGTCCCATTATTTCGACGCACGGCAAGACGAAGGGTCTTCCCTCTTCAACGGAAGCTCCGATCATTATCTTGTTCGTGGCATGAAAAAAGCGCCGGCCCCACACAACCCGCCGCGGCAGACCCCCGCGGCGGATAATTTTTTCTTGCTGCGCGGTGGCGAAGCTTGCCGGATGCCGAGAAAGATCCGACACGCGCGATTGAGGACGTCCAGCAGTGAAAGCGAGTGACCGTTACCACAAATGGGTCGAGTGGAGCGACGAGGACGGAGTCTACCTCGGCAAGTGCCCCGACCTGATCACGGGGATCCACGGCGACGATCCGGTCCGCGTCTACGGCGAACTCTGCCAGGTGGTCGACGAGGTGGTGGCCCACTTCGAGACCCAACGCCGCGAGCTTCCCGCGTCCACCGTTAGACCAATGCGCGAGGTTGTCTGAGCGGAAGCGACGACACATGTTCGACGTGTCTTTGCCCTTCGACCGGGCATCTCGCCGGGATCTGCTTGCGTCCGCAACCCCTACTTGCCCCCGTTCAGCCAATGGCGGAGGATCGTCGCGTAGTACGTCCCGTGGAGTGAGGAGTTTTCCTCCGGAGTGCGGCCGAACCCGCCGTCTTCATTCTCGCATTGATCGATGAACGCCCGAAGATCGTCGACGCGGTCGGGCTGAGCGTCCAGGCGACGAAAGAGCCGCACTACCCGGTAGCACGACTCCAAGTCCGACCGGTCGTCTGCCTGGTTTCCGAACCCGCCGTCCTCATGTTGGCCGGCGCGGAGGATGTTCAGAATCTTGGAGCGGTCGACTTCCCCTCCCAGCCGCATTTCCGCCACCACATAGAGCGCGGTCCAGCGGGCCGCGTCGGAACCGGAACCGAAGGAGCCGTCGGGATTTCTCGCCTTGTCGATCAGTTCCAGCCACTTCGTCACGTTCGGAACGGTGCGGTGCAGTTCATCCAAGGAAGAGGCCACCATGCGAATCTGGCCGAAATCCTCGGTGGTTTCGTTCATGAACGACATGCCCCGGTCAACGTATCGGTCGTTGGGAAGCTTGAGTTCTCCCAGGATCATGAGTCCCACGGAAGTGCTGATGGGGTCGGGAGGCAAGCCCGGCCGGGCGGCGAATCCGCCGCGATTCGCGTCGTAGCATCCATGCAGGAAACGGATCACTGCGTCGCGGTCCGCCGGCTTGCCGCCCAGCAGCCGAAGGGCCCGCAAGGCGGTGCGAGTGGTCCGCAACGACAGTTTCTGGTCTAGGCCCGGTTGCCGCGTCGTGACGAAGCCGCCCGACGGCGTTTGCATCGATTGGACAAAGACGATGGCTTTCGCGTTGTCGCCCGGCGACCCCAACAGGGCCAGGCAAAGCAGGGTGGCATTCACGGTGTCGTCTCCAGGTTGTCTTGCGTTGGAACAGCTCGGCGGGCTCGTCTATCGCAGGTCGTCGACCGAAAACACCTCCCGGCCCGCCTTCGTGACCAACCCCGCGAAAATGTCGCGATCGAGCGACGTCGACACGAAGTGCGCCGAACCGTCGCACAGCAGGATGTTGGCGCCTCCCGTGTGAAAGGCGTAGATTCCCCAGTTGTTGTTGCAGTTGACCGTGCATGGCCCTTGAGGCGTCGTGCCGTCCACCGAAAAGGTCCGGTAGATCGAGGAGTTGTAGGACGCCCAAGGCCCCCACCAGTTGGCCCAGCGCAATCCGTCGTTCGTCGGCTGTTTGCGGCCCTTGATCCAATGGTCCGGCCGCCCGGCGAATTCGCCCAAGAGCAGCGTATTGGAGAGGCCGTCCGTGATGCCGGCGAGCCTCTGAATCGCGTTGTCTTTCAGGGCTGTGCAATTGACGGTGTCGGCGGCCGCGGCTTTTTGCGCCTCGGGCCACCAGTAAGCGTCCACGCTGTTCGCCGCAAAATAGTCGCCAATCGCGCCGATCGCCCCCGTTTCATTGCCGTCCTGATCGATGATCTCGACGAAGCGGTCGGAGGGCGCGGACGGGCAGACAAACACGCTCAACGGCGTCTCGATGTGCGGCTGATTCGCCGGGGCGTAGAAGTTCTGATCCAGATCGTAGAGCCGCCCGAGGGGCTCCTGCTCCATGTAGTACAGCAGATAGGGGCCCCAACCCTTGTGCGGCTCTCCCTTGTGCCGGCGCGGCGGAAATCCCTTCCTCGCGGACTCGAAATTCAGGAAGGCCAAGCCAAGCTGCTTGAGGTTGTTCGAGCAATGAAGCCTCCTCGCCGCCTGGACGGCGGGAAGCAGCAGCGCGATGGATGGCTATGACCACCAACAACTCGATGAGCGTGAATGCCCGGCGACGGAAAGGACTTGTTTCAACTGAGGCGACGCCGCCAATGCCAACAAGGGATAGCCTCTTCATAGCGTTCCACCGTGTGTCAGATCTCTGCCGTTCCACCTTGTCGTATCGTAACGCACAACCACGCTCTGTGGCAACAGGGTGATTACTTCGGCTTGTCGTCGGCATGTAATCGTGACCGTGTTCGGAGTAATGGCCGTTTTTGACAAGAAGTTGACGGGGCGTCAGAATTGGCGGTTGGATGCGTCCTCAACGCATCTCCGCTGCGCCGGATCATGAAATCCTGCCCCCCCTCGACTTCGCCGAGTCCATGCTATACTCCATCATCAATGGTGAACCCGAATCAATAACAAAGTCCGCCCCGCTAGGCATGCTGCTTGCATTTCCCGCTCTTTTTCTGATTGCGAGATGCGAAATGCCGGGCATCCTGTCGTGCGTCCAGATCCTGGCGCTATCGGCTTCCGCGGCGACGCTCGTCGAGTACCGAACCGAACACGGATTATGGATGCTTGCCGCATTCCTCTGCGTGTTCTTCGTCGCGATATACGGACTCTGCCTGCTCGGCGAAATAATGGACCCGAACCGTGGCAATTCGCCGCTCTCCCTGGTTGTCGACGCCGCGATTTCGATGTCCGTTCTGCAGACTCACATACGATTCCTTTGGAAGACCGCACGGCTCAATTGCCAATTGCCTCGTGCGTGATGCAGCGGACCTCAACAGTGCCCGAAGAATTTCTGCGGCCGTTGGATTTGCCTGCACCGTGAATTGCTGGCGAAATCGTCCCACCACCAAGTCCAACGGCCTGCACTCTTCCCCATCTCCACGCGGCCCCCGTCCGCTTCACCCCACGCGAGTTGCCAACCCCCACCCAGCGCGATACCCTGAACGGAGTACTCTGCCCCCGCAACAACCTCCTCCCCCGAGGCTCCCATGAACCGGACATCCCCCCGCATCGTCTTGGCGGTCACGCTCATTGCCCTGTGCCTTGTGCCGACCACATGTTTGAATGCCTCGGAAACGACGCCGGGGAACAACTTCAACATGGGCTGGCGTTTCGCCCTCGGCGATCAACCCGGCGCCACCGACCCGGCCCTGGACGACTCGGCCTGGCAAGTGGTTGACCTGCCTCACGATTGGGCCATCTCCGGGCCCTTCGACCCCACGCTCGGAGCGGGAACCGGCATGCTGCCCTGGCGGGGCGAGGGCTGGTATCGCAAACACTTCTCGCTGCCCGCCGAGGCCGCGGGCCAGCGCGTGCTGCTCACCTTCGACGGCGTCATGGCCAGCCCGGAGGTGTTCCTCAACGGCCAGCCCGTCGGCTCCTGGATCTACGGCTACAACTCCTTCTGGATCGATGCGACGGACGCCGCACGGTTCGGCGAGGAAAACGTGCTCACCGTCCACGCCGACACCCGCAAGCACAGTTCCCGCTGGTACCCGGGCGCCGGTATCTATCGCAAGGTCACCCTCCGCCTGGCCGCTCCGGTCCACATCCCCGTCTGGGGCGTCTTTGTTACGACTCCCAAGGTCACCGAGGATGCGGCGACCGTTCGCGTGCAAGTCGATGCGACCAACACGATGGACCTGCCGAAAGACGTGGAGGTCCAAACAACGCTGCTCGATCCGTCGGGCAAGGAAGTTGCCAAACAGGCAAGACCCGTTTCAATTGCGTCAGGAGAAACCGGTTCGGCCGTTCTCGAATTGCAGGTGACGGCACCCCAGCGATGGGACGTCGACCATCCCCAACTCTACACGGCCGTGACGCGGCTCGTCACCGATGGTCGCGAGAGCGACCGCGAGGAAACCCGTTTCGGCATCCGCACGTTCCAGTGGACGGCCGACGACGGATTCCATTTGAACGGTCGCCGCGTGCAGCTCTACGGCGTCGACCTGCACCACGACCAGGGCCCGCTCGGCGCCGCCTTCTTTCCGCGGGCGATGGAGCGGCAACTCACCATCATGAAGGAGATGGGCGTCAACGCACTCCGCACAAGCCATAACACCCCCGCACCCGAGGTCCTCGATCTGTGCGACCGCCTGGGCATCATCGTCTGGAACGAGCTGTTCGACAAATACGGCCCGACGGCCGGGGTCCAATGCTCGACCGCCGAGTACGTGAAGAACTACGCAGAAGCCGAGGTCCGCAACTTCGTCCTCCGCGACCGCAACCACCCGAGCGTCTTCCTCTGGTCGATCGGCAACGAGATCCCCGACCTCCTTGCCAACCGCGACGGCCAGGCGCCGCAACACGTGGCCGACATGGTCCGCTATTTCAAGACCTACGACACGACCCGCCCGACCACGATGGGCGGCCACATCCCCAGCGCGGCCCTGCCCGGCAAACACATCCTCGACGCCCTCGACACGTCGGGCTGGAACTACGGCGCCAAGTACATGACGGCCCGGGCAACCTACCCGAACATGCCGCTGATCTACAGCGAGTCGGCCTCGGCCTTCAGCACCCGCGGGGCCTACAAGCTCACAATGCCCGCCGGCAAGACCGATTGGGGCGCCGACGGCTTCCTCACCGCCTACGAGATGACCTCCGCGTCCTGGGCCGATATTGCCGAACACGAATTCGAGCGGATGCGGAAAGACACGTTCGTTGCCGGCGAATTCGTCTGGACCGGCTTCGACTACCTCGGCGAACCCACCCCGGTCACCGGCAGAGGTCGAACGGCCGACGGACGAGAAGCCCGCAGCAGCTATTTTGGTATTGTCGACCTGGTCGGATTGCCGAAGGACCGCTTCTACCTCTATCGCAGTCACTGGCGCCCGGAAACGACAACCGTCCATCTGGCCCCGCACTGGAACTGGCCTGGCCACGAAGGCAAGCCCATCCCCGTCATGGTCTACACCAACGGCGACGAGGCCGAGTTGTTCTTGGGTGACCGAAGCCTCGGACGCCGCAAGAAGACCGACCCCGACGCCCTGCGCAGCAACAACTTGGCCTTCGGCAAGCAGGCCGCCGCTTCGAGTGAAGAAATCAAGCAGGATTCCGGCGGAAACGTCCTCCAGGAGAACCTCGCCGGCAAGGCGATCGACGGCCTGGCGTCCACCCGCTGGTGCGCCGCCGATGACACTATGCCGCAAACGTGGCAGGTCGACCTTGGCGAGCCGCAACAGTTCGCGGCCGTCGACATCGACTGGGAGAAGGAGGCCGCCGGCTACACCTTTGCCGTCGAAACGTCCACTGACGGTGCCACGTGGCAACCCCTTGGCCCCACACGCACCGATCGCGGCCAGGTCAGTTCGCTCCGCTTCGATCCCATCGAGACCCGACACCTGCGGGTCCAGATCACCGGAACCCGCCGCGGGTCGTGGGCGAGCATCTCCGAAGTCGAAATCAAGAAGGAAGCCGGGCCGCGGACGAACCCCTACTACGATATTATCGAAGCCTACCGCCTCATCTGGATGGACGTTCCCTATGTCCCGGGCCAGCTCAAGGCCGTCGCCTATAAGGACGGTCAGCCGATCGGAGAAGCCACGGTCGCAACGGCCGGTCCTGCCGCAAGCCTTCGGCTCACCCCCGACCGATCCACACTCACGGCCGACGGCATGGACCTGTGCTACGTGACGGTCGAGATGCTCGATGCCAAGGGGACCGTCTGCCCCTTGGCGATGAACAAGGTGACCTATACGGTCGAAGGCCCGGCCAGCCTTGCCGGCGTCGGCAACGGCGACCAGATGGGCATGGACAGTCTCACCGACAACACCCATCCCCTTTTCTACGGCAAGGCAGTCGCAATCTTGCGAAGCCGTCCCGGAGAAGAAGGAACCGTGACGCTCACAGCCAAGGTCGAAGGCCTGCCGGAAACGCGAGTTGCCATCCAAGCCAATTAAAGAATTAAAGGGGACAGGCGCATATATTGACGAAGCCGGGAGGTCTAGGTAAGGTTTTCCCATGCCACGAACCGCAAGACTAGCGCCGGGCGGAATGCTCTTTCACGTGCTCAATCGTGGCGTCGGGCGAATGGAGATATTCCGGACCGATAAGGACTTTGAAGCCTTTGCACGTGTGGTGAATGAAACGCTCCGAGTGGCGCCGATCCGGATTTGCGCGTACTGCTGGATGCCAAACCACTGGCATTTCGTCTTGTGGCCGGAACACGACGGCGACTTGTCCAAGTTTATGCAGCGGATGGCGAACATGCACGCGCAGCGATGGCAACGTGCCAAGCTGCAAGTTGGTTACGGGCACCTTTATCAAGGACGGTTCAAGTCTTTCCCAGTCGAAAGCGACGACCATTTCTACATGTTGGTGCGCTGCGCGGAACGCAACGCCCTTCGGGCTGGACTGGTGGAGCGAGCTGAGGACTGGCCCTGGGGAAGCCTGGCGCAGCGTGTCGGTCGAGCGTCTGGACCGCCGCTGGCCGACTGGCCGTTGCCGCAGCCATCGGATTGGGTCGAATACGTCAACTCCCGCCAGACAGAGGCGGAATTGGAGGCCGTCCGGCGATGCGTGCGTCGCGGCAGCCCGTACGGCAACGCTCCGTGGGTCGAACAGACGGCGGAGTCGCTGGGTTTGCAGTCCACGCTCCGGCGGCAAGGACGCCCTCGCAAGACACCGGCAAAAACCGCCTAATACCCCCAGGACGCCCAATATATGCGCCTGTCCCCTTTTTTTGCCCTTCAGGTCGGCCACGTGACCGTCAAGGCCGGACAGTGGTACCGGCTGACCTGGCAAGCCAAGGCCCGGGACATGCAGGTCAATGCCGTGCAAGTGGCGTTCTCCAATACCCGCAACTGGTCCAACACGGGGCTGAGCCACTCGTTTCCCGTCGGTAGTGCCTGGCGGAGCTACGAACACGTCTTCCAGGCCAGTCAGGACCTGCCGGCCTCCGACAGCCGGCTCCAGTTCTGGTACACCAGCACGGGAACCTTGTGGCTGGCCGACGTGAAGTTGCAGCCGGCGACCGAGCAACGTTATGAGTATCATCCCCAAATCGGCACGCAGGGGGTCACCAACTTCCTTCCCAACAGCAGTTTCGAGTGCGGCGCCGCGGGCTGGGGCAGCTACAACCCCGCCATGCGGACATGGGCCGGCAACATGTTCCGCCTCTTCGGCACAATCGACGACCAGACCGCCTTCCACGGCAATCGCAGTATGCGAGTGGCGATCGAGAAGGACAAAGCTCCAACGTTTATGTGGGACTGGTTCGATCTCGTCGACGACAAGGTCCTCACCCCCCTGGTCGCAAACCTCGGTTGGGTGCCGCTGGAAAAGGGAGCGACCTACGTTGTCTCCTGCGAGCTCAAGGCCGACAGGCCCGAAGTCCCCGCGCGTATCCTGGTGCACGAAGGCGAGCGAAACCGGGAGAAAATGGTGACCGTTGGCACGCAGTGGCAACGGTTCTCGATGACGTTTCGGGCGAGCCAGGATTTCGCCTGGATGGCCGTCGGCCCGGACCTCACGGAGTCCGATCTCCACGCCGCCGTGCTCTGGATCGACGCCGTGCAATTCGAGAAGGCCGGCACGGCAACCGACTATCAGCCCAGGCAGGGTGTCGAAAGCCGGATCGAAACGGCAAGCATGGGGAACACCTTCCTCGACCCGGACAAGGGAATCCAACTGCAACTCGCCGCGAGCAACACAACCGCCGCCGACGCCGTCGTGCAGGGCACCCTCACACTCACCGACTTCTTCGACCAACCGGTCCACGTCGAGGAAGTATCGCTGCCGGTTCACGCGGGCGAGGATGTCACAAAAACCTTCAACGGCCTGGTAAAAGGACGCACCGGTTTCTTCCGTGCCACCTGGTCCCCCGCGGACGATCGGGCGTCCCCGCAGGACCTGCGCTGCATGGTCATTGAACCTTACGAAGGGACCGACTCAGTGTTCGACATGAACCACGCCTACGGCTGGCCGTTCATGCTCCACCTGGCGAAGAAAGCGGGCCTGACCTGGTGGCGCGACTGGTCCGTCAAATGGCACGAAGTCGAACCGGAAAAGGGCCGGTTCGATTTCTCGGGCACGGATCCGCAGATCGACCGCGTGGTGGACGAGGGCCTGAATCTCGAAGTCATGTTTCCCTTCCCCTCGTGCGACTGGTCAACCACGGCCGATATGGCGGCGATCCGAAAGGTGGAACCCAACAAGTACCGCCACAATGTCTTGAGATACGCCTGCGCCCCCGACAGCGAGGAGGACTTTCGCAACTATGTCGCCCGCTGCGTGCGGCAGTATCGCGATCGCATTCGCTATTACCAGGTGTTCAACGAACCGGTCTACACGCACTATTCCTTGCCGAACCGCCTGGGCTACGGCGTCTCGGACTACATTCGCTGGCTGAACATGGCGGCCGACGCGATCCGTTCCGAGCGTGAGGATGCGGTCGTCGTCGGGGGCATGGGCATCTGGGCGTCGAGCAGTTGGACCCATGATTTCGTCAACGCAGGCGGTCTGGCCAAGGTCGACGTCCTCGACCTGCACAACTACCCCGTCACCGCCGATCCCGAAAGCTACGAGCCCGACATGGCCCAGTTGGCACAACTGATGGAGAAACGCGGCGAAACCCGCCCCGTCTGGCTCACCGAGTTCGGCTGCTATGCCGATGACGACCCGTACCGAACGCCTCAGCAGGTGGGCGACGCGGCCATGCGCAAGTGCTTGTGGCCCAGCGAACGCGAGGCCGCCCAATCGCTCGTGCAGGCGGCGGCCGCATTCGGAAGCCACGGCCTGCGAAAACTCTTCCTGCACGCCGGAACCTGCGGCCCGATCAACGGATCGAGTGCCGGCGGCGTCTTCTTCGAGTATGGCGGCACTCCGCGCAAGATGCTCCCGGCCGTATGGGCCTTTTCCCAGTTGGTCGACGCCGATTTCCAACCCGTCGACACGGGACCTCAACCGGAAGACATGCGTGTCTATCTGTTCAAGGTCAAACGAGGTATCCTGGCAATCGCCTGGACCCGTGAAGAAACGCCTGTTCCCGTCACCGTGGGCGACGACGTCGCCATTATCGACATCATGGGCAATCACGTCGACAAGCCCGAGGTCGAGCTCACGGCCACGCCCGTCTATTTCCTGACCGACACGCTGACGCCCCAGCAGTTGAAAACCCGATTGTCCACCCGACCGTGAACCTCCTTGCTCGACAACTCAGAGAATCCATGAAACTCCTGCCTGCCATTCTCGCGGCCTTCCTGTTGGCCACCTCCTCACTCGAAGCCGCAGAGACGCGTCTCAACGTCCTCTTCATTGCCGTCGACGATCTTCGGCCGACCCTCGGTTGCTACGAGGATCCGATCGCCCTTTCACCCAATATCGACCGCTTGGCCCGGCGCGGAGTCGTGTTCCGGCGAGCCTATTGCCAGCAAGCGCTCTGTTCGCCTTCGCGGCTCTCCATGCTCACCGGGATGCTGCCCGACACGATTCGCGTGTGGGATCTCAAGACGCACTTCCGCAAGGCCGTTCCGGACGCCGTCACCTTGCCGCAACACTTCAAGCAGAACGGCTATCACACGGTGAGCCTCGGCAAGGTCTTCCACGGCAACGGCGAACCCGCGAAAGACCCGCCCTCCTGGTCGGAGCCCGCCCGATACGACATTGTCACCGACGTGAAGCTTCGCTACGCCCTGCCCAAGAACCGGGCCGGCAAGGGGCTCAAGCGGGCGTCGACGGAGGCTGCCGACGTGCCCGACGACGAGTACGTCGACGGGATCGTCTGTCGCGAAGCGACCCAGACCCTCGAGCGATTGGCCAAGGCAGACGAGCCGTTCTTCCTGGCCGTGGGCTTTCGCAAGCCCCACCTGCCCTTCTGTGCCCCGAAGCGTTATTGGGACCTCTACGACCGCGACGCCATCCCCCTGCCCCAGCCCGCCGACCACCCCGAAGGAGCGCCCGAGCTAGCCGTGCGGAGCTGGCGTGAACTGGAAGGCTACCCCGATGTGCCCGGCGAAGGCCCCTTGTCCACCGAGCTCGTCCGCCGATTGCGTCACGGCTACTACGCCTGTGTAAGCTACACCGACGCGCAGGTCGGAAAGCTGCTCGATCGCCTCGACCAGTTGGGCCTCACCGACAGCACGGCCATCGTGCTCTGGGGCGACCACGGCTTCCACCTGGGCGAGCAGGGCCTTTGGACCAAGGCCAACAACTTCGAACTCGCCACTCGCGTTCCCCTCATCGTGGCCGTCCCGAACCGGGCAGGCAACGGCCGCTCGTCAACCGCCCTCGTCGAAACCCTCGACATCTACCCGACCCTGGCGGAAGCCTGCGGCCTCAACATCCCCGACGAGCTGGAGGGCGCCAGCCTATGCGCCCTTCTCGACAATCCGGCCGCCCCGGGCAGAGCCTTCGCCCGAAGCCTGTTCCCGCGTGATCGAACCAAGTTCCGCCATCAGGGCCCGGGCGACATCATGGGCCGCGCCCTGCGAACGGACCGCTTCCGCTTCGTCCAGTGGCGAGAAAACGCCTCCGGCAACGTGGTCGCCGAAGAACTCTACGACCACCAGCGCGACCCGCAAGAGAGCGTCAACGTGGCGGACCGGGCGGAGTATGCGTCAACCTTGAAAGAACTGCGCACCCTCTTGAAGCCAACCGGTCAATAACCACTGCCGGACAAGTCGACAACCTGACGCCGCGAACCTTGGAGTGCGTGCGACTTGTCGCCGCTTTCTTTTCATGGCGACTCTCAACAACAGTTCCTTTTCGCCCAAACGAGAACAAGACCAACCCAGCTCCACGGAATCACGCGTATGTCCCTCTTCGAAAGCTTTCTTGTGGCAGCGATCGTCTTCCTGTTCATCGGGCAATTGGCCACCTGGAAATATCTGACGTCTGAACTGGAAAGCCTGAAGAAGCAACTCAGCGACCTGGTCGGGACCATGCCGCGGATCGATCAACTTCGCATGAAACGCCGGGCCCTGGAATCAAAACTCGAAGCAGCACACCGCCCGGACCCGGCACTTCACGATGATGCCGAAGGCCCACGCCAGAAAGACAAAGCCTCGATTGAGCGAACGGTTGACGAATACCGCGAACTCATTCGCAAGATCGACATCGAGATTGAAGAAGAACTGAAGAAGAGGCAAGTCGACTAAGGCTGCCCCTCCTGCTCCGGTGCTTTCAGGATGGACTCCCAGTGTTCCCGCCACATGGTCATGTATCGCTGGCCGTGAGGGCCGGTTTCTGCCAACCGCTCGTAGATCCAGGCAATCGTGTCCAGGTCCACTTCTCCTTGCAGCTTGTCGTCCAGTTGTTCTTCAAACCGGCACATCGCTTCGTAGCTCGTGTGCTCTTCTGAGAAACAGATGTTGCAGTGGGCGATGCTTGCCCAGCCAACGCATTCCGTCCACTGCCGCTCGCTCACGTCGGCCGGCCGCCGCTGCAGAAGCGAATGGATCTTCTCGTTGATCCGCTCGGTCCGCCGGTTGTACCTCATATGCGGCACCGCATTTGACAGAAACCAGACGACTACCGCGACGCCAAGGATGACGAAGACAAGACAACCGAGTTCCGGAAATCGGCTTCGCTCTTTCATGCCGGCAGTCTAGCACCGAACAGACCGACCAACAATCGTGGACTGGAACCGGAAGCAGACCCTAATGAAGCCGGGAAGAGAATGGACAACCACAGAGGGCACGAATTTCGTATCATGCACAACCTATGTCATTCAGGCCTTCGGATTTGTTTCGTCATTTGACTTTCGACATTCGTCATTTCTCTCTTCTCCGTGTCCTCTGTGTCTCCGTGGTGCTCTCCCCTTGTTTCCAGGTCGTTCATTGCTGCCTGCTCCACTTTCCATCGACTCCTCCCTCACCAGAAGGACTTTTCCAACACCCCCTCTGCCGAGCCAGGGAACTTATGACTTGCCGGATTAGTGTAAACACCTACAAACAAACCACTTGCACCGCCGCGTCACGCCCGACTGTTTTGCAACACCCCCTGATACGTTGCGAAACTCAACGGTCTCGACAAAGCCCTGTCCCCCAGGAACGACGGCAGGGTGGCCAATTCTCTTCTTGACGTGGCCACCCTAACATGTATACATATATACATGTCACCAACCAACGAAGGGCCCCAAGCTCGATTTTCGCTTCGCACCCTGCTATTGATCGTCACCGGCTGCCAGGTGTTTTCGGCGGCGTGCATCTGGAATCTGCCGGTCGGCGTGGCGATCGGCCTTGGCGTCGTCGGGCTGATGTTCCTCCTTGCCGGGACTCGTAGCGGTAAGCGGCGATTGCTCGTGGTGGGGCTCTTGTTTCTGGCCGCTTCGATCGTTGGCGCCCTTGCCCCTGGCCTTACCGTTGCCTGTTGGGTCGGACGCCAGACCCTGACGGTTTATGTCACTGTGGTCGATGCAAGCTCGCTGGCGCCCATGTCGGGGGCGACGATCGAGATCCTCCATGGGCCCGCTTCGCCTGTTGAGGGTCTGGCGCCGAATGTGACGCGGGATTTCGAGGTCGTCCAGCCCAACACCGCGCCCGTCCCAAGAACCGACGCACGAGGGCAAGCGTCCTTCCCGTGCGAGTTCTTCGCGGCCGGTCAGGACGGGATGCTTCAGAACTCAGGCTACGTGGATACGAGGAGAGTCTGGTTGCGGGTGACCGCATCGGGGTATCATGTCACCTATATGCCTTTGGATCGACAATCGTCCCGCGTTCGGGACATTGAAGACAAGACGCCGCTGTTTGTAACCGTGCCGGTCGGCAAGGCCTCCGGCGACGTGAAGATGCAACCTTGAGGAAGCTCTGCTATGGATCGTGTGACCCGTGACCTCGTGCTGGCCGTTCTCCTACTGCCGTTTGTTTGTGGCGTTTCCCCCGTTCTAGGCGGGGATCAGCCCGAGTTTCTCATCGGCAAGCACGCCCAGTGGAAATACCAGGCCTCGGCAGATGCGGCGCCCGAGGGGTGGAAGGAACCGGCTTTCGACGACCGTTCGTGGAAGTCGGGGCCGGCCGGGTTCGGCTACGGCGACGATGACGACCGCACTGTCCTCAAGGACATGCAGGGCCAATACACGACCGTCTATCTTCGCGGCGAGTTCCTGTGGCAGGAAAAGACGCCCGCCAGACGCCTCGTTCTCTACGTGAACTTCGACGACGGCTTCGTCGCCTACCTGAACGGAACGCAAATTGTCGCCGCCTCGGTTGCCAGGCGAGAAAACGACTTGAAGGTCTCGCTCCACGAGGCGAAAGGACACGAGCCGTTCGTGGTGGAGAATGCGTCCCGCCTCCTCAAGCCGGGACGGAACGTGCTGGCCGTCGAGGGGCACAACGCGAACCTCGACAGCAGCGACTTCTCGCTCGATCCGATCCTGGCCACCGGGGAGTTGAAGAGCCTGGTGGGGGCGGAGGGCTACCGGGCGGATCTGGACGAGTTCCGGCGGCGTCTTGCCGATCAATCGTCGTACCTGACTCGCCGCGGATTCGACTACGCCCCGGCCTTGAAAGAGCTTCGCAATTCGATCAACGACGAGACCCAGATGGGCGACTTCGTTTGCGGCCTGCAGAAGATCGTGGCACAGATCGGCGATTGCCATGCGGGCGTCTCGTCGAAGGCCTGGCCAAGCGCCGACGGTTTTCTGCCGCTCCGTGCCGCCGACACGGACTCCGGAGTGGCGGCCCTCAAACTCCATGAGAACGAGCCGTTGGACGCGGAGTGCCCCTGCCTGGAATCGATCGACGGGATTCCCCTGGAACGCTGGCTGGAAGCGGCAGGACGCTTTGTGGACCAAGGCTCGCCGCAACTGATTCACCGGCGCTCGCTGGGCTGGTTGGGCCGAGTGAGCGTGCTGCGTGAAGAACTGGGCTTGCCCGGCGAAGCGATCGTGACCGTGGGGCTTCGATCGGCAGATGGCAGCAAACACTGCCAGAAGCGACTGCGATTGACCGGGCAGAGGTATTCGGTGGCGAACGTGAAGTTGGAAAAAACCCGTCGCCTCGACGGGAACCTCGGCTACCTTCGCATCCCGGCCATGGACAAGCGACTGGTCGACACGGTCGTAAGCCAGCTTCGGGAATTCCGCGACACCGACGGACTCATCATCGATGTGCGGGACAATGGCGGAGGAACCTACCACATCCTTCGTGCGATTTACGGCTTCTTCATGCCGAAGGACGCGGAGCCCTATGTGACGAACATCGCCGCCTTTCGGCTGAGCAAGCGTTTCCGAGAGAATCACATCGAATATCGTCCCACCTACCGGGCCGAGTGGGACGGCTGGAACGAAGCCGAGCGGGCCGCCATCGCCCAGGCCGCCAAGCGGTTTCGGCCCGAGTGGCAACCGCCCGAGGGGAAGTTCAGCGACTGGCACTACATGGTCCTTTCGCCAAATCGCAGCCGGGACCTGCTCGGCGACGGGGCGGAGGATCTCTTCTACTACGACAAGCCGGTGGTCGTGCTCTGCAACGCTCGTTCGTTCAGCGCAACGGACGGTTTTCTGAGCGCCTTTGCGGATCTGCCCCAGGTGACTCTTGTGGGTGAATCGAGCGGGGGCGGGAGCGGTTCCACGCGACGGTTCACGCTGCCGAACACCGAGATCCGGATAGCGCTGTCGTCGATGGCTTCGTTCCGCGCCAACGGGAAACTGTTCGACGGCAACGGAGTGGAGGTCGACGTGCCGGTCAAACCGACCCTGGAGGACTTCACCGAGCGGGCCGACTCGGTTCTCCAGCGTGGGGTACAGGTCATCCACGAAAAGAGGCAATAGCGGATCGCCCGGACGAACTACCACGCCGGCACGGTCTGGTCTGCCGGAATCTCCAAGAGAGACGGCTTCGTCTCAGCTGAAGGTCCGGGAGATGCCGGATGTGACATCGCCCCGGCTGCATCGTCCCTAGAAGAAGACAAGACAATTCCCCGACGACCAAGACACGGGTCGGAACGGAGAAGAGGGCTCGGCACGTTGCCTCCGAAGCCGGGCTCCTCTTCTTCTGATCCCTTGCATGTAGGTCCCGGGCGTCGCATGGGCCCCCCTCGGCAAATCGCCGATTCGCGCCAAGGTCCCACGCGGCGCCCGGGACCTGCCGTTTTCTTGGATCGAGGCATGCGATCAGGCGACACCCCGCTCGGCAAAGAGACCCTCGAGTTTCGTCCAGAAAGCCGTATCTTTCTGATAGCGTTCGGGCGGCATTTGGTTGCGGAACCGCTCGAGGTAGTCGAGGCAATCCTGGACGGCGTCGGAGTAGGAATAGTCCTCCGAGGCCATGGGATTGGTGAATCGGGGATCGCCCGGTTCGTAGCGTTCGAGGAAGCGCCCGTCTTCGTCGCACACGATATTGGCGGTAAGCAGGGGCAACATCATCTCGAGTTCGTAGATCATCCGATCGCGGAGGCTCATTCCCTCGGTGGCCTCCTCCCAGGCAGCCGTCACGTCGGCGGGCGTGTTGCTGTCGGGGAAACGCATGCCGTAGGCAATGCCCGAGCGGGTGAACCCGTCGTGGTTCAGATCGACCTGAGCCGGCGGAGGCAGGAGGAGATTGAGAGCGCCTTCCTCGGAAAGTTCGTCGACGGAGATCGGATCAGCCAGGCTGTGGACGCGACGGACGACCTCGAGTTGATCCTCAGAAAGACTGTCGAGGAAGGCCTTGGGGTCGGCGTAGCCCCCCTGATCGTAGGCCTGGACGAGAATCTCACCATAGGACTGCTCGAAAAGCTGGGCGTCGGCGGAATCCTGATAGCGACCGTTGATCCGCTGGCCATCGAACCAATCGAACCAGGACGTGACAATTTGATCCGCCAAGGGCTCGTCGTCGGAGATCGCCTGGGCGGAAACATATCCATCTCGCCCAGATTCCCGGAGGACGGCGGTGAAAACGTCCTGAACAACGTGTCCGGGGTCGCGGGTTTTCTGCGTGCTTGGCAACGCCGCGGCGCCGACGGATTCCACTCGCATGGCTTCTCGATCCGCTTTTCCTGTTGAATTCTGCGCGACCGATACAACCTGCCCAGGCCGGATATTCTCCTTGATCGTCTTTTTGGGTGCTTTTCCTCAAAGAAAAGACGACTTCTGGCGGCATGGAATGCAAAACGCGGCGAGGTGGCCGGTGCTGCCGCGACGCGTGATGGGTATGGACAAATGTCGGCGGCAGGAACGCCACCGCTACAGAGCGCTACGCCCACAGAGTGGCAGGGAGGAGAGAGGCCTGGGGGAAAGCGAGGGGACAGACTTCGTCTTGGTCGCGAGCGACCGTCACGGTGCGATAGCCGTTCGGCTGGGGATCGCGGTGGACTTCGATCGTGCGGTCGCGGAGATTCACGACCCAATAGTCAGGGATTCCCGCCTGGGCGTAGAGAGCGGCCTTGTCGCCGCGATCGTAGGAAAGGCTGCTGTCGGCCACTTCGATGATCAACAAAACATCGGCGGCCTGAGGTCGGCCCATCGCGTAACTGCGGGGGGAGACCCACGCAATATCGGGCTCGGGGGCACAGTCGAATTCGGGAAGCCCGATGGACTGCTGAACGCGGACGCGTGCTTCCTTCGGCGAAACGCTCTCGATGCTCCACAGGTTCAAGCGATCCAGAACATCTTCGTGCATCGGACCGATCGGCGTCATTTCACGAATCTCCCCTCGGATGAACTCCAAGCGACGTTGATCGATCGCACCGCTCTCCGCGATGCGATCGTATTCAGCAAGCGTGAATTTCGCGATCGTGCTCATGGGAACGCTCGCAATTCTCTAGCCGGGTGAGGAGGAAGAGGCACGGAGAGGTAGTAGCTGCCTTCAGACTATTCTAGTTCATTGGGACGCGAGAATCCACGGTGTGGGCCAAGCGAGTCAGCCTGCGTATTTCGGATATTGGACGGTCTTGAGCGGGAAAGCCACTCACCGGTTCGGGATTCCGTGCGGCGCCCGGAACCTGCCGGGGATGGAATGCAAAACGCGTCGCGGCAGCCCGGGACCGCCGCGACGCGTGATGGGTATGGACAGATGTCGGCGGCAGGAACGCCACCGCTGCGGGATGGCTACTTCTGGGCCATGGCTTCGATGAGGATCTTGGCGGTGCTTTCGCGCATGATCCGAGGGTCGACGGTTTCACCGGCCAGAAGGGACGCCCGGACCTGTTTGCCGGAGATGAAGACGGGCTTCTCGTCGGGGTGATTTTCCATGAGGTCGACGCGCCCGAGGGATTCGTAGAAGGCGGCAAAGCCGACGTTGAGGGGCTGGATCTTCAGGTCGCCGCCGAGGTTGTTGAAGATCTCCTGAGCGTCGAAATCGCCCCAGATGGCGGAGCCGTCGTGATAGGGCGCGTCGGCGTGCTTGCGCCCAATGACGATGTTGCTGAAACCAAAGTTCTGCCGGTAAATGGCGTGCATGACGGCTTCTTTGGGCCCGCCGTAGAACATCTTGATATCAAGCCCGAGAAGGATGACCCGATCAGGAACGGACTCGCCGCGACTCTGCCAGAGTTCCGAATCGCTGTCGCCTTCTCCCAGTTTTCGGCGGTCGATGAGGGTCTCGTAAGTCTTCATGCGGACGTCAGCATGAACGTCGTCGCCCTTCGTTTCGCCAATGAGCGGGTTGAGGCAGGCACCGGCGTTGAATCCCTTGCGCAGAAGCGTTTCCAGCCCGTAGACAAGGGCGTATTCGTGGGCGCGGTGAAGCGGGTTGCGAGTTTGGAAGGCGACGACGCGATCCCAGCCTTTTTCGTGGAGGAGGGCGCGGACCTCATTCGGGGAAAGGACGTACTTGCCGAAGGCGGGATGCTTCGGCTGGGGAAGGACCTGGACGGAGCCGCCGAGCAGGTGGGTCTTGTCAGCATCGCCGACGAGGACCATGTCCGCCCCGGGGTGGTCGGTGCGATCGGTGAGGTAGACCTTGGAGAGGTACTTCTGCTTGTCCCACTCGAACACGTCGGTAATATCGAGCGTGCCGATGATCTCGTCCTTCGAATTGACGAGGGCGACGGTCTGGCCGGAAGACAGCTTGGCGGCGAGTTCGGACGTAACCGGGAGGGAGAGGGGGATGGTCCATGCGTACTTTTTCCCGGCCTCCAGGATGACGCACTCGTCGAGCACCCGGTTGTAGGTGGCCGAATCCATGGGGCCGATGGTGGGGCTGAGCCCACCGTCACCCCAGCGATACACGGTGGAGAGGTCGGCATCGGAGACTGGGACGCGGGTCAGTTGCGCGGCCTCGGCAACGAACTGGCTTCTCGCCTCTTCAGGGACGGTACGGCAAACGGGCTCGCTCAAGCCACCGTGAGGGACAATCAGATCGGGCATGGACAGGAGTCTCCTTTGGGGGGGGAATGCGTTGAATCTGGTTCTGTATTGGGCAATCGCGCACTGAACCTCCCTGGTTCGTCCGCGAGGTTGGCTGAAACCCATTAATATAGGCCTGCCGGAGGAAGCCCGCAACGATGGCTGAGGATGGCCGGGGGGGGAGAAGACCAGCTCTATTCCAGGCAAAAGCTACCTGCCTCGCATGGGACCGGTCCCAATTTCTCTCCCTTGTGCCGCGAGAAAACCGGCCCCATCCCCACCAAGAGCAGAAGCCTGCCCCCTAGATGTAGTACATCTGCTCGTCCTGTTCGCGGGCTCGTTCGAGCAGTTGAGCAAAGGAGATGTTGCCGAGGAGTTTGCGTTCGGTTTCGGCAATTTCCTGCCAGGCGGCATTAAGAACCTTGACGGCGGGAGAATCGGGGGAGGCGCTGGTGGTCAGTTTCGCTTCCCCGTTAGTCGCTCCCTCGATGACAGCCATGACGTCGCCGAGAGAGACGGTCTCAGGCGGGAGAACCAGGTGGTAGCCGCCAGCGGCGCCGCGCGTACTGGCAACGAGACCCGCTCCCTTCAGTTGAAGAAGGATCTGGACGAGGAAACGGGGCGGAACGTCGTGGCGTTCCGCAATCTTGCGAATCCTGACCGGCTCGCCGGAGCCGAATCGGGAGGCGAGTTCGAGCATTGCAATGCACGCGTATTCGGTTTTCGCTGATATTTTCATGGGTAACTAGCTGCCTGCCTCACTCGTCCTCAACGGTATGCAAACCACATTCAGTCTTGGCCGTGCCGCTCCAGCGGCCGGCGCGTTCGTCCTCGCCGAAGAGGACCGCCCGAGTGCATGGCCAGCAGCCTACACTCGGATAACCCTGGTCGTGAAGGGGATTGTAGGGGACGCCTTCGTCCGAGATGCGTTTCCACACGTCCTTCTTGGTCCAGTTCGCCAGCGGGCTGATTTTGACGAGTCCGAATTTCTTGTCCCATCCGACAATCGGCGCCTTGGCACGATGGGCGCTCTGGTCCCGGCGAATGCCGCTCATCCACCCGGTGAATCCGACCACATGTTCCCGGAGGACCTTAATCTTTCGATCGAAGCAGCAGCGATCGGGCTGCCGCCGATACAAAGGTCCTCCGTTCTGGGCCTCGTACTGCTCCACGGTTGTCTCAGGCCGGACATAGGCAACCTCGATCCCGTACCTCTCGGCGATCTGCTCGCGGAGATCCAGGGTCTCCTGGAACTGGTATCCGGTGTCGAGGTTGAAAACGTAGACCCGGGGCTCGATTTTGGCGAGCATGGACAGGATCACACAACCTTCGGGCCCAAAGGCTGTGGCCATTGTCAATTTGGGGTAGTGGCTGTCGACCGCCCAGGAAATGATCTCCTCCGGAGACGCCAATTCGAGGGCTTCGCTTGCCCGGCGGAGTTCCTCGAAAAATTCGACCGACGGTTCCGGCACGACGGGACGTGCGGTGGCCGATCCATCATTCCTTATATTAGTACTCATATTCACCCGAAGTGTCACTTCCCTCCGGCCCCTTGGTACATCCCCACAGGGAGGCTAATTTGGCTTGGTCCTCGAACCGCGAGGAATGCTATATAAGTTGATAAACAAAGTCAAGATGCGACTCGCCATGCGTCTTGTTCCGGGAAGGAAGTCCCGCGAGGTGAAGAGATCCTGAAAAAGTGGAGTGCGTGTTTCGCAGCGATCGAGGGATAATTTGAAAAGGCGGACGGGCCTTCGCCTTCTCGCGTGGGGCGAGCGTGGGCGCCCCCCCAATTCTGGTGACCGGCTGTTTTGGCTTGACGAAGTGGCATAGGTTCGGACCTAAGGATCAGGTGCCGCCAGGGGTTGACGAACGGCAGCAGAACAGGCACGATTTGCCACAGTGGATCTGTCCCAAACCCTGATGGACACTTCCGTTCCATTCGGGATATCTCACTGATACTGAAGGGAAACAATGGCGGACAAAGCATACCTGGCAATTGACATGGGGGCTTCCAGCGGGCGGCACGTGGTTGGCCGATTCGATGGACAGCGAATTGCGCTCGAAGAAGTGTATCGATTCGAGAACGGCCCGGTGGATGTGGGAGGCAGCCTCTATTGGGACCTGCTGAACCAATGGACCCATGTGTCGGGGGGGATGCGAGCGGCCGGGGCATTGGCCGGCGAGGGAATCACGAGCGTGGGCGTGGACACCTGGGGGGTCGACTTCGGCCTTCTCGGGAGAGACGATCAACTGCTGGGAAACCCGTCCCACTATCGAGATAGCCGAACCGACGGGATGATGGAGAAGGCGGAGGACTGGGTCTCACGGAAGGAAATTTTTGAACACACAGGCCTTCAGTTCATGCAACTGAACACGCTCTACCAATTCCTGGCGATGAAACTGGCCAACTCGCCGATTCTGGAGATGGCCGAGTCGTTCCTGATGATGCCGGACCTGTTCCATTGGATGATGACAGGTCAGAAGTGCAACGAGATGACGGATGCGACGACAACCCAATTCTACAACCCGACCAAGGGAGGCTGGGCGACGGAGCTCTTGGAGAAACTCGAACTTCCGACGGGCATCCTCGGACAGATCGCCCAACCGGGAACGAATCTGGGACGCCTGCGCCCGGCATTGGCGGCGGAAACGGGCCTGCCGATTGCCGAAGTGATCCTTCCGGGTTCTCACGACACGGCGAGTGCCGTGATGGCAGTGCCCGCGGCATCGGTGCCGGGACAGAAGCCGGACTGGTGCTACATCAGCCTGGGAACCTGGGCGTTGATGGGGATCGAGTCGCCGGAACCGGTCGTGAACGACCAGGTGATGGAGCTGAACTTCACCAACGAGGGCGGCGTGGGCAACACGACGCGACTGCTGAAGAACATCTGCGGATTGTGGTTGGTGCAGCAGTGCCGGCAGGTGTGGAATCAGTCGGGGAAGGACTGGGGCTGGGAGGACCTGAACCAGATGACATCGGCCGCAGCTCCGCGGGTATCGTTCATCGATCCGGACGCGAAGGAATTCATGGCGCCGAAGAACATGCCGGAAGCGATCTGCGAGTACTGCAAGCAGACGGGGCAACCCGTTCCGGAGAACGAAGGCGCCGTCCTGCGTTGCGCATTGGACAGTCTGGCCATGAAGTTCCGGCACGTGCTGGGAATGTGCGAGCAATTGAACGGGGCGCCGATCAAGACGATCCACATCGTGGGTGGCGGGACTCAAAACAAGCTGCTTTGCCAGGCGGCGGCGGACGCGTGCGGTCGGCGCGTGGTGACAGGCCCCATCGAAGCCACGGCAATCGGCAACCTGATGATGCAGGCGGTCTCGGCGGGTGACGTGGCGGGGATTGCCGAGGCACGCGAAGTCATCAAGAACAGTTTTCCGGTCGAAGAGTACGAACCGCGCGATGGGTCAGCCTGGAACGATGCGTGGGAACGATTTCAACGCGTCGTGAACTGAATCACATTTCGAGAACAGAGCCACCTACTAGAAGTTGGAGACACGGAGAATGGTCAACGTCGGAATATGCGGCCTTGGATTCATGGGCATGATTCACTACCTCGCGTACGAGAAAGTGCGAGGGGCAAAGGTGAAGGCCATTTGCGAGAAGATCCCGGAACGGCTGACTGGGGACTGGCGGGCAATCAAGGGGAACTTCGGCCCCCAAGGCAAGAAGATGAACCTCACGGGCGTCTCGACCTACAGCGAGTTCGAGGACTTGCTCGCGGATCCGGAAATCGACATGGTCGACATCTGCCTTCCGCCGAGCGCCCACGCCGACGCCGTCGTGGCGGCCTTGCGGGCGGGGAAACACGTGTTGTGCGAGAAGCCGATCGCGCTTTCGGTGGCCGACGCCAAGCGGATGGTCGCCGCCTCTCAGAAGAGCGGCAAGATGCTGATGATTGCCCACGTCCTGCCGTTCTTCGCGGCCTACCGGTTTGCGTTGAAGACCATTCGCACGGAAAAATACGGCCGATTTCTGGGCGGAAACTTCACGCGCGTCATCTCCGACCCACTGTGGCTGAAGGACTTCTACGATCCCAAGGGCTGCGGCGGCCCGATGATCGACCTCCACATCCACGACGCCCATTTCATTCGGCTCTTGTGCGGGATGCCGAAGAGCGTGAGCAGCATCGGGCGGATGCGGGGCGAGGTGGCCGAGTATTTCAACAGCCAGTTCTTCTTCGAGGATCCCTCGCTGGTCGTCACGGCCACAAGCGGGATCATCAACCAGCAGGGACGCCCCTTCACGAACGGATACGAAATCCATCTGGAACGCGCAACCCTTCTGTTCGAATCGTGGACCGAGACCCCCGTCACCGTGCTCACCGGTGATGGTCGCGTTCGTCGCCCCCAATTCACCCCGGGCGACGAAACCGACGATTTCGCCGCCGAGTTGACCGAGGCGACCAAGGCGGTTCGCACGGGCACGCCGTCCCAGTTGCTCGACGGCCAGCTCGCCCGAGACGCGTTGATTCTCGGCCAAAAGCAAACTGAGTCGATTGTCAAACGTCGTCCTGTCCGGGTTTGACGAGATTGACGGGAACTTACCACGGTTGCGCGATGGCCCGAAGCCCGGAACCGATCTCGCCCGGGGTGGGCAGGGCGCGGCCGTGGTAGTAGAGCCTGCGCACGGTGTTGCCGTAAAAATGGAGAGGCCGGTAGGGGCGGTAAATGATAGGTGTCTGCTGAATTTGTGCACGTTGATCCAGGGGCTTGACGACCTGCCCCACCCAACCGGGTTCACTGGCGGTGGTGGGACACGGCAGGGCAAGCCCTGCGGAAATGACGAGGACGGCCATGAGGGAACGTGCCATGGTGCTTTCTCCATTGCGGGGGTGAAGGCGCTCGCGCCGGAGCCAATTTCTCCTGGTGGGCTGCGCGAGCTTGCAGCCCTTGTGTCCGGCGGAGAGTCGTGGGGGGAAGGTGTTTGGTGAGCAACGGCAGGATGCCGTTGATGCCTAAGGAGTACGGAAGGCACGAGAAAATATAGAATACTCGTGCGCTGCAGTTCCCCCTGGTTGTCTGCGCTAACTGAGGGGGATACGTCCCGTGGGGCATTTTTGACAATTCGTCCTGATTATGCGGGATCTCCTGAAAATTCTTCCTGGGATTTTCTGCGGAAAAACGATCGCAAGATGGTTGCTTCGATCGCATCTGGCGCACAGTACTGGCAACCGGGACAACGTCTCTGGACCGAGTCATGTAGACAGGGTTGGGCAGGGTGACCTCTTGGTGACCAGGGCTTCTCCGGGGAACCGACGTGGTTAACCACGTCTTCCAGTCGCTGTATTCCCCCCCTAATAGAAAACCCCGCCTTGGGGAACGGTTTCTTTTTTACCAGGCGGAGCTGGCGAAGATGACGCGCGCGACCCCGATTGAGTTCCACGTTCTCCTCGAAAAAAACTTGACATTGTGGGCGTAGCCAAACACAATCGCCGTCATAAACGTCATAATCGGGCCTTTTCTGGACGTCGACGCAATTGGGGGTGCGAGTTTGTCTCCGCGCGTTGTGCGTTTCAGTTGAAGGCATCCCCAAGAAATCGCGCCGCTAAAGGCTTCGTAATCCACTTCATTGGGAGAAGATGGTCCATGTCGCTCTGGTCATCGTTCCGCCGGTTCTCCAGTCTCAGAAGAAACAAAGACTCAGAAGCAAGTCGAACGACTTTGCCAAGCGGCCCCAAGGCTGGGACGCTCAAGCATCGGGATTTGCGGATGGAGCAATTCGAGCAGCGTCTGCTGCTGAGCATCAGCCAGGCCTACCTGGACGATGCTCACCTGGACGTGGCCGGGGCCTGGAGCACGGCGACAGGGGATGGAGTCGTCGTCGCGGTCATTGACGATGGTATCGACGCCGATCATCCGGACCTGAGCGCGGCGTACAACGACGCGTTGAGTTGGGACTTCATGACGGAGACGTCGTCCGCCGTCGCCACTCTGGAGACGGACAATCACGGCACGGCGATCGCTGGAATCATCGCCTCTGCCGAGGGCGGAACCTCGACAGGTGTCGCTTATGATTCAGAACTGGTTTCTTATCGAATCACATCGCTCGACTCCGACATCCCGTTGGAAACGGACATGGTCGCCGATGCCCTCAGTCAGGGGCTCGACGAGATTGACATTTACAACGTGGGCTTCAACTATTCGGTCGACTTGTACTATCCGGGCGCCGACGTTCTGGGCGCGATTCAAACGGGAGTGACCGAGGGACGCGACGGACAGGGAAGCATCTACACGTTCGGAGCGAGCGGCCTCAACAGCAACTACGACGCCCTGACCAATTCCCGTCTTTCGATCGCGGTGGGAGCGGTTGACGACAGCGGAACGATCATTTCGGCGCCGGGTACGGCAACGTTGGTTTCGGGGTTTGCGGGCAACGACGACATTCTTACGACGGATCGGCAGGGGAACGCGGGCTACGACACAGGCGACTACACGACAACGGTAGGCTTCGGGGGCAGCCAGGCGGCAGCAGCACAGATTTCGGGCGTCGTGGCGATGATGCTGGAAGCGAACCCGACGCTGACCTATCGGGACGTCCAACAGATCCTGGTGGAGAATTCGTCGAATTGGAGTTCCGGAAGCGGCGTCTACGACCAGAACGGCCTCGGCTGGGGCACGGTCGACGCCAAGGGCGCGGTGGAGGCCGCCGAGAGTTGGATCAACATCGATCCGGAATCCGTCGTGGAATCGGGCCTGATCCAGAACTTCGATCTGGTGCTTGACGGGTCGGACAACCGCGTGGAGTCGACGATCGAGGTGGCATCGGACGTGGGAAGCGTCGAATGGGTCGAGGTGACCCTCTACGGCCTGCCGACGGAATGGGCGGGCAATCAAATCACGTTGACGTCGCCCTCGGGCGAGGCGTACCAGTCCGTGCTCAAGTGGTCGGACGCCACGGAGGCCACGGGCAGCGAATTGACCGGCGGGTGGACCTTCACGACGGCGGCCCACTGGGGCGAGGCTTCCGGCGGCGACTGGACGCTGACGATGACCAATCCGTCGACCGGCCAGATCGGAACCTGGGGCGCCTGGGAACTCAAGGTCTATGGCCAGGAAAACGTGGGCACCGAAGTGGGGCCGGAACTGGTCAGCATCATTCCCAACGACGGCGGCGAGTTGGTCGACGGCGGCACGTTGACGGTCGCCCCTCGGGAACTGCTGTTCCAGTTCAACGACCAGCAAGACATCGACGACAGCACGTTCGACGCGATCGAGATCACGCGCGACGGCGGCGTCATCGAGTACCAGTTGCTGGCGGGCGACAACGACAACCAGGTGATCATGCGTTTCGCCGAGACGCTCCCGGACGACAGCTACCAGATCACCATTCGAGGCGACTTGCAGAATGCGCTCGGGCTGCCCTTCAACAACGGGGTGGACCTGAACATTCGCTTCGAACTGGATCTGGGGGCGCAGGTCGTGTCGGTCGTGCCGCAGCCGGTGTATCGCGAGGGCTACACGATCACCACGACGGCCCTGACGACGACGCAGGACGGCCAGACCTTCACGGTGAGCGACGGCTTCAACGCGGTGACCTTCGAGTTGAATGCGAACACGAAGCCGTCCTACGATTCGGGCAACGTGCCGATCAACTTCACGAGCCCCACGACGGCCACCAACGCAGCCATGCTCATCGCCCAGGCGATCGACGCGCAGTTCGACGACGATCTGCTGGGCGTTTCCTACTCGGGCGCCGTGGTGAGCGTCACGGGAAGCCAGGTCGAGGTGGCGGCGGACGCGGGCGCAGCGGCCCTGGACGTCCAGTCGATTCGAACCCTCGCCCAGGCCACGGACCGGATCGACGTGTACTTCAACGACGACGATCTCGATCCGGACTCGGCCACGAATCCCGCGTTCTATCAACTGCACGTTCTGAACGAAACGACGGGTGAATCGGAAGCGATTCTGATCCCGGAAAAGATCGTGTACGACGCCGGGGAAGACAAGGCGCAGTTGATCTTCAGCGGCGACCTGCCGGCCGGGACCTATCACCTGGAAATCGGCACGTCGACGGAATCGGACGATGCGCTCGCGGACGCCGTCAACGTAGGGACGCTCTGGTCCGGCACGACAACGGCCGAGTTCGAGGGCTACATCGGGGACACCGCCGACGGCGTGGCGGATGCCGATCTGTATCGATTCGAGGCGGGTAGGTCGGGGGCCCTGACTGTGACCCTGACCAGCGGGTTCACGTCCGACATCTTGGACGAGAACGGAACTTGGATCGCCACGGGATCGACAGCGGCAGTGACGGCGGGCGAGACGTACTACGTCAGGGTGAACAGCGGCACGGCCGGATCCTACCAACTCGCCCTGGCGGTCAGTGGGGGCCTGACGATCGCTAGCTCGAACACGAGCTACGACACGGCCACGGATCTGGGCCTGCTGGGGGCGGCGTCGACGTTGATTTCGGGCGAGGTGATTGGAAGAAACGGGGCCACCATTCTCGATCAGGCGGGAAACGACGACGAACCGGGCCACCAGCATAACTTGGTTCCCGGCGAGAATCATGTCTCTTTTTCTGCCGGTTACGGTT
This sequence comes from Thermoguttaceae bacterium, assembly GCA_963674575.2. Lineage (GTDB taxonomy): Bacteria > Planctomycetota > Planctomycetia > Pirellulales > Thermoguttaceae > JAAYAY01. The sequence goes on along the minus strand of CAXXQT010000001.1, from coordinate 961,066 downwards.
CGGTGATCTACTACAATTTCCAGGACACCGTTTGGTGGCAGGGCAACTCGGGGCCAAACCAGATTACCGAGGCCCAGAAGGATCGAGCTCGAGAGATCTTCGAGATCTACAGTTACTACATCGGGGTCCAGTTCGTCGAAACGCCTTCGTCGGGCATCACCATTGCCACAGCCGATCTCCGCATTCTCATGCCGTTGGTGCCTACGGATCTGGTGGCTGGACTCGGCGGCGTAACCTGGCCATCGCCTTGGATGGGGGTCGCCATGATGAACGCCAACATAGACTGGGGCCAAAGCGAGTATGGCGGCAGTTGGTTTAATACGGCGTTCCACGAGATGGGCCACGCCCTTGGGCTGGACCATGCCTATGACATTATTGCCGTTATGGGAGACAGCGGCGGGGAAGCGGTCTATCCGGGCGATAACGACCTGATCCACCTGAACTATCTTTGGAATGCGGTTTGGAACGAAATCGACCTGTACCAGTTCGACGTGACGGAATCAGGAGTATTCACCGCCGAGACAATCGCTGAGCGACTGGACTCGGGCGCAAGCAACCTCGACACGCAACTCATCCTGTATCGCGAAGTCGACGTGGACGGGACGCTCGTGCGGGAGGTGATCGCCCAGAACGACGACTACTACAGCAACGACTCCCTGATCGAGATGGAGTTGGAGCCGGGCACGTACTACATCGGCGTGATGAGCACCGGCCTGGAAGACGTGGACCCGACGATTGCTGACTCGGGCTTCGGCGGCCAGTCGACGGGCTCCTACGAGTTGAGCCTGAACTTCAAGGCCGACGACACGGGCTCGGCGTTGGTGGACACCACCGACATGCCCCTGGACGGCGATGCGGACGGGGTGGCAGGCGGAACCTTCGATTTCTGGTTCCAGGTGGGCGACGACACGATTATCGTCGACAAGGAGACGGGAAACGCGACCGGGCCGGGCACGCTCGGCTCGCCCTATTCGGAGATTGACGAAGCCCTGGCCGCGGCCGGGCCCGGCGACGTGGTGCGCGTGGTGGGCAACGGCGACGACACGCCCTACCTGATCGGCTACGACAACGTGGGCGACGAGCTGGAAGACGGGGCCCTGGTGCAAATTCCCGCCGACGTGACGATGATGATCGACGCGGGCGCGATCCTGAAGTTCCAGGACGCCAACATCGAAGTCGGCTCATCGAGTCAGGGAATCTACTACGATGGAGCGGCGTTGCAGGTGCTGGGCACGCCCTCCGAACAGGTTCATTTCCGCTCCTTCCGCGACGATTCGATCGGCGGCGACAGCGACGGTTCCAGTTCGGGCGAATCGGGAGGCGACTGGGGCGGCCTGGTGTTCCGCGACGATTCGGACTACGAGGACCAGGGCGTCTTCCTGAACTGGGTCGGCTGGGCCGACATCCAACACGGCGGCGGCAAGGTGATGGTCGGCGCCATTGAAGACACGTACACCTCGATCCACCTGGAAAGCGCCCGGCCCACGATCGCCTTCACAACCGTGCAGCACGGGGCGGGCGGCGCGATTTCGGCGAACCTGGCGAGCTTCGAAGAAACCAACGACCGGATCGGTCCGGATATTCACGGCAACACGGTTCTGGACAATTCGATCAACGGCTTGTTCGTGCGGATCCCGACCGAGTACGGCAGCGTGGCCGAAACCCTGCAGACGGCGGCGCGGTGGGACGACACGGACATCATCCACGTGGTCACCGAGAACCTGTTTATCGAGGGCACGGCAGGCGGTTCAATCTACACGGGGACGTTCGATGCTCGCGAAGACGCACGGTTGCGGGTCGATCCGGCCGTGGTGGTGAAGCTGGAAGGGGCGAGAATCCAGACGGAAATCGCCGGCCAGTTGATCGCCGAGGGGCTGCCCGGCTATCCGGTCGTGTTCACGTCGCTCAAAGACGACACCTACGGCATGGGCGGTTCGTTTGACACGAGCAACGACGGCAGCGTCAACCCGGCAGAGCCGGGCCAGTGGGGCGGCCTGATCTTCACCCCCACGAGCAAGGCCAGCCTCGATTACGTGCAACTGTCCTACGCGGGAGGCGATACCTCTCTGGCAGGCGATTTCGACACGTTCAACGCGATCGAGATTCACCAGGCCGACGTGCGGATCGCCAACAGCGTGATCGAAAACAACGCCGACGGCTACGCGGGCGGTAGCACGCGTGGCGGACTGGGCAGCAATACGGCCGCGGCCATCTTCATTCGAGGGGCCCAGCCGGTGATCGTGAACAACACGATCATCGACAACGAAGGCGACGCGATCTCGATCGACGCCAACTCGATGAAGTCGGACGTGGTCACCGATCCGGGACGAAGCACGGGGGCCATCGAGGACTTCAGCCAGTTCGACGACAACCGGGGCCCGCTCGTTCGACTCAACGTGCTGGACAATTCCGACGGCGGAGGTTCGCAACTGAACGGCATGGTGATTCGCGGTGAGTTCCTCACGGCCGAATCGATTTGGGACGATACCGACATCGTTCACGTCATGCGCGACCAGATCGAGATCGGCAACTTGCACACCTACGGCGGCCTGCAGCTTCAGAGCAGCGAGGATGCGAGCCTGGTGGTGAAACTGGCCGGTTCGAACGCGGGATTCCTGGTCAACGGCGATCCGCTGGATATCGAAGACCGGATCGGCGGAACCCTTCAGATCCTGGGAACGACGGACTACCCGGTCATCCTCACGTCACTTTATGACGACACGGCCGCGGCCGGCTTCGACCTGAACGGCGATCCCCAGGGCAATACCTATCCGGGCAGCCAGACGCCGTCGGCCGGCGACTGGGACAGCATCGTCATCGACGAGTACGCCAACACGCGCAACGTGGCGATCGTGGTCGAGACGGAATCGTCGTTCGACACGAACGTCAACGACAAGACGAAAGACGCCCAATTCCTGGGCTACCTGGCCCCGGACCTGGAAGACACGCTCGAGGTCGTCCAAGACGGTGTGACGATCCAGGGAACCACGGACGATGAAAAGGGCGGCGATGAGACGCAACGTCTCGGCTTCGAGGTCCAGGGAACCGTGAGCCTGGAAGACACCGGCGATTGGGACATTTACAGTTTCACGGCCACGGCCGGCAGCGAGGTCTGGATCGACCTGGATCGGACGAGCTACGACCTGGACGCCAAGGTGGAACTGGTTCAGTACGACGGGACGGTCCTGGCCTCGTCGAGCGACAGCAGCACAATCAGCGGCAGCACGACGGTGACCGATGCGAACGGCACATGGACCTTCACGGCCGACGGGCTCATCCAGGACGACTACCTGGGCGACGACTTCTACGGCACGAATCCGCTCGACCCGGGCATGTACGTGATCCTGCCAGGCGTGGCGGGAACGCAGGCCACCTACTTCGTCCGCGTGAGCAGCGAAAACGACACCTCGGGCGAATACCTGATGCAGTTGCGGCTGCGCCAGGTGGACGAGAAACCGGGCACGACAATCCGCTACGCCGACATCCGCTATGCAGACAATGGCGTGGAAATCTACGGCCAGCCGGCGCACTCGATTCTGGCTGCCGAGGCGGGTGAGATCGAATCGGGGAACGACACGTTCTCCACCGGCAACCAGGACCTGGGCAACCTGCTCGCAAACGACCTGACCGCGGTCGGGGTCTCCGCGGAGCTGGACGCCGAGAATGATGTCGACTGGTACCGTTTTGACGTGGACCTGGACCAGATCCAGTCGATCGGCGGTGTGAACGACGGCGGCAAGACCTGGTCGACCGTGTTCGACATCGACTATGCCGATGGGATTTCGCGAGCCGACACCGTGATGGCCGTCTATCGGCAAGTGGGCAGCCAGTACCAGCTCGTCTACATCGGCCGGGACTCGAACATCGAAGACGACCAGTCGGCGACGGACGAGGGTCTGGACCGGGACGACCTGAGCCGGGGGAGTTTCGACACGCTGGACGCCTACATCGGACCGGTGCAGTTGCCGGCAACGAATCAAACCTATTACGTGGCGGTCATGTCGGCGGCCCAGGTGCCGGAGGAATTGGACCAGACCTTCGAGGCCACGGCGACCAATGCGGACGTTCGGCTGGAACCGATCAACTCGATCATGCGAATCGTCGAGGACCACATCGGGTTCAGCGGCTACACCTCGGGCAGCGATGTAGGTCCGGTGCATATCGATCCGGTCGAATCGGACGGCATTCTCGACATCAGCAGTTCCATCACGCTGCAGTCGCATGTGGTGCCTTACACGTTCTCGGACGTGGTGCTGTACGTTGCGAGCAATAGCGGCGTCCAGCTTCGAACGGTCAACCCGTTCACCGGTGCAACGGTCACGACGGTGGGAGCGATGAACTCCACGCCGGGCATGGACGACATCGCCATGCGGGCAGACGGGACGTTGATGGGCCAGACGGACGGGACTACGGGCGGCACCGGTTCCGGATACTTGCGGACGATCAGCACGGAAAACGCGGGCCTCAGCGGCGGCGGCGACGACGGCTTGCCGACGGTGAACAACTCGGCGCAGGATTTCGGGGCCCTGGCCTTCCGGGACATGGGAACAACGACCTGGGAAATCTATGCGGTCAACAACCTGCCCTACGACATTGTCAATGAGCCGGATCCGGGCGACTACAACGATGCGGGGCGAGCCCTGTGGCGAATCGACTCCGACGGCGGCGCCCACGACGAGGAGCCGAACCAGACAAACTACCCAGGAATCCAGCCGGTGGCCTATCTTCCTTCGGCGATGGGAACCGTCACGGGCATGGAGTTCATCGACAACACGCTGTACCTGGTAGACAGCAGCGGCAACTTGTGGAGCGTGAGCGTCACGGGAAGCGGAAGTGGTCGCCGGTACGCAAGCGGCTGGAATCTCATCACCAATATCAATAACCTCGGCTTCACGGGACTCACCCTTGGCCCCCAAAGCCTGGACGTCATCAGCAATCTCGATTCGGACAATGACGGCTTTCCCGACGAGGCCCAGGACGGCGTCTACGACTTGGCCAACGTCCTGTTTGCCAGCACGAATAACGCCATCTACGCGTTCACATCCCAGGGGCATTCTGCCTACTGCTTCGACACGAACAGCGACGGCCTGGTTGACTCGGACCATGTGACCCTCGCGGCAAGCGGCATCACCGGCCTGGCCTTCTCGCCGTTGGATGTCAATTTGTGGCATCCGACGGAATCCCGCGGCACCGAGTCGGGGCATGGCGTGAATACCACACTTGATGGAAGCCGTGACACGAATTTCGGCCAGAACTATCCGGTTTCGGTCGCCTCAAACGGGCAGCAGCGAGGTTCTGTGAGTTTCTACTTTGGGTTGGAAGAGTGGACGAATACGAGCACGAGCCAGAACGCCGAGTACGAACCGTACGGAATCAATGCCCAGTACGGGTTTTCCAACGAGGAAAGCTTCCAAGATCTGACAAGCAACAGCGCAATCGGCGGCAACTACAACACGCCGGGCGGGGCCTACGGAAGCCTGATCACCGATCCCTTTGACTTGAGCGGCTCGGAATATGCCGACAAGCCGACGCTCTACTTCAACTACTTCCTCGACACCGAAGGCGAACAGTCGAACAACGGCAGCGCCATGTACGACAGCGCCCGCGCTTGGCTCTGGGGCTCCCTGAGCACGACTTGGAGCGGCAGCTTGAGCGGAGGAAGCGTCTTCACGGTGGCCAGCACGGGGTCGATACTATCTCCGGGGAAGGACACCGGGTTCGAAGTGGTGGGCAAGACCACGGGCACGCTGGCAAACGATGTGAACGTACTGTTAACTCACATCACGACTCCTGGCGAAAAGGCATCGGCCACGTGGGACAGATCGGCGGGGCCCAAGGGAACACTGTACCTCGTGTACGAATGGGGCTCGACAACTGCGCAACAGATGGTCGACTTGATCAATGCCATCTCCGATCCAACCTGTCCGGTTGCTGCCCAACTGACGCAACCAGACAACGACGGCTCGGGAGTTGTTGCCGGGGCCGATCTGCCCGATAGCCTTTCGACGGTAACCAGCGGCGGAGCCTCCGGTGTCGCAGCGGCAACCCCAAGCTTCATCGTACCGGGCGACAACAATAACTTCGTAATTACGGCAACGTCTCTAGGTACGGGCGGCAACGGGCGAGGCGTTGTCTTCATTCACGATTCCGGCTCGTCCGCGGTCTCGGCCATTTGGAACGCGTCTGCCGGCACCAACGGCGTACTCTTCATCACCTTTGACCCCGGAACGACGACAATGGCCGAACTGAGCGCGGCCGTTACCGCATCGGGGGCTCCGCTGGTAGCGCAACTCGTGCCGGAGAACGACGGAACCGACCCGCTTCCGGGTGTCGGCGATGCGGATTTCGATACAGGTGTCGAGCGGATGACCTCCGGCGGCAGTGGGACGGCTTTTGCCACCACGGGAACGTTCTCGCTCACAGGGACCAACGGCGATTTCAGTATCCTGTCGACCGTGGCCGGCAGCGCCGGCAACGACATCGGCATCGTCTTCGTCCACGACAGCACGGGCGGGCCGGAATTCGCCACGTGGCTCCCCGATGAGGGCTCCAACGGCACGCTCCTGGTGTCCTTCGAACCGGGTATTACCACGGCGGCAGAACTGGTTGCCGCCATCGATGCGGCCGGGGCACCTCTCGACGCCCAGCTCGTAGACGATCCGCCCAACGATGGTTCGGGGATTGTCGATTTTGCCGCCACTTCGAGAACGACAAGCACGGTAGCGGCCGGTCAGTACGGCGTGACCAGTCCGATCTACTCCACCGGCCCCCACAACGACTTCGACATCATCGCAACGGTTGACGGCCCTTCAGGAAGCGGCATCGAAATCAACTTCGTGGAGGACAGCTCCCTCTTTACCGACTGGAACGCGGCCGGCGGCACCGCCGGCACGGGACTGCTCACCGTCCACTATATCCGCAACACGACAACCGCCCTGCAAATCACCAACGCCATTGATACTTCCGGCGCTCCGCTGGACGCGAGCTTGATTGCGGAGGCCGTGAATGACGGCTCCGATGTTGTGCTCGGCGCCGACCTGCCCGACGCTTCTCCCTCGCGTTTCACGACGGGCGGCACTTTCTTCGCGGCCGCAACGGCCGGCATCTACAGCTTCGCCGGTAGCGATGGAGACTTTGAGATCGTCGCGAGCACAACGGGGAGCGCCGGAAACGGCAGAAAAATCGTTTTCGTGCACAACTCGTCCGGGATGACCAGCGCAAGCTGGGTGCCTGGGGCCGCGCTTAACGGAGTGCTGGTCGTGTCGTTTGATCCCGCCAGTTCTACATCGGCTGATCTGGTCGCTGCGGTGAATGCTTCAGGAGCGCCTCTAATTGCCCAACTGGCATTCGAAACCACTCCAAACGACGGAACCGGCCCACTTTCTGCGATCGGTCCCCTGGCAGAGACCCTTTCGGCAACGACCTCGGGAGCGATCCTGGGAACGGACATTGCCACCACCGGTCCGTTCACATTAATCGACATGTACAACGACTTCACAATCGAGTCGACCATTTCCGGCACTGCCGGGAACGATCGGGGAATCGTTTTCGTCCACGGCACCTCGGTTTCGGCAACTTGGAACCCGACCGCCGGCCGAAACGGCGTTCTCACGGTGACATTCAACCCCGGCCTGACCACAGCGGCCGAGATCTGGAGCGCAATTGCCGCCTCGGGCGCCCCGCTGATCGCCGTACCGGTTCTTCCCGAGCCCGGCGTTCCCCAAAGCACTGGGGCCGGAGCGATCGCGATCAACGCCCAGTGGTACTTGTTGGCAACCAATAATTCGCAGCTTTCAGGCAGTACTACTTACGAACTGCCACAATTCCTTTCCACGTCCGCGGATGCTTCCTCTCATACTCGCCAGCGCGTCCAGGAGCTCTTCGACGCGGCCGACTGGCGGCAGGCTCGTGTCGATCTCGGCGACTTCGCCGGGCTCTCTGGACTAAGGTTGCGGTTCGATTTCAGCACGGCCGGCCGCATGCCCGACACCTACACGAATCTGGATGGTTCGGTCGAAGGACTCGGTGGCGCCAACAACAACATGCGGAACCAAGACAACGAGCACATCGGGTTCTACATTGACGACATCATCGTCGGTTACGCCGAACGCGGCGAAATGGTAACCGCGGCCAACAACAATCAGGACACCTATTCGGTTCCCGACTGGATCCAGGCGAACCCCACGGACCAGATACCGCAGTACACGGGCGAGTATCAACTCGAGATCCGGCGTGGAACGGAGTACGCCAACAATGTGATCAAGAATGCCAGCCCGATCGCGATCTACGAACTGTTCGACACGAACGCCCGTCTCATTCCCGACGGCTACGACTGGGAGTGGACCTGGAACGGAACCGACTGGGACCAGACTCAGGTGTACTTCGATACGCACCACTATGTCGACACGTACGTGGGCAACTATCGGGGCGACCAGAATGTGGAACGGCAGCAGGACGAGTTGATCATTGAGAACAACACGATCCGCGACGTGGCCGGCACCGGCATCCTGATCGACTCCGGCAGTCGCGAGGGAACGGACGTTCCCCAGCCCGGCTCGGCGATCAACTACCCGGTGCTCAACAGCGCAGACCTGGTTCCCGGCGTGGTGGTAAGCAACAACGTGATCGCCTACTTCGGCGATACGGGCATCCTGTTCAGCGGCGACGCCGACCAGAACGCCGATCCGGTCACGCCCTTCGGCCGGATCGTGAACAACACGATCGTGGGCACAAGCACGAGCGTGAGCGACTACGGCATTCGGGTCACGGACTACGCCAGCCCGACCATTCTGAACAACATCATCACGACGACGGGCACGGCGATCTCGATCAGCAGCAACTCGTCGTCGACGGTCAGCAACTACAACCTCTTCCAGGACAACGCCAGCAACGGAACGACCAACAGCTACGACATCGCCCTTGCAAGCGGCGCCTCGCTGTTCGTCAACCCGGCGGTTTACAACTTTTACCTGGCGGCGGGGAGCCTGGCGATCGACAGTTCGATCGACGCCCTGGGCGAACGAACGGCACTGGCGGTGGTCAAGTCGCCGCTGGTAATTCCGCTCTCACCGATCATCGCACCGGAGCGGGACCGCTACGGGCAGTTGCGTCTGGACGATCCGTCCCAGTCGCCGCCTTCGGGCATGGGCGCCAACATCTTCAAGGATCGCGGGGCGATCGAGCGCGCGGACTTCGCCGGCCCCACCGCCATGGTCGTCGATCCCCTGGACAATGCCACGGCTCGGGATGCCCTGAACCCGAAAGTGGACGGAAGCTACGACTACGACAGCTCGGTCCACAACGTGGTCGTCATCAACCAGAAGACGACAGATTTTGCGATCCAACTTTCCGACTCGGGCGGAATCGGCATCGACGATTCGAGCGTTCTGGTCGATCCCACCGCCGCCGATCCGGAGGTGAAGGCGGGACTGGTGACCGTCTATCGCGCCCCCTCGCTGGACGTATTCGGCGCCGTGGCCGAAAGCGACTGGCCCGCGTTGCGGCTTGGAACGGACTACCTGCTGGACTACGACACGGTGAACAACATCCTGCACGTGATCCCGGCGACGGGCGTGTGGGAAAGCGGCGCGTACTACGTGATCGACGTGGACAACACCATGGTCCAGGACCTGGCGGGCAACGTGTTGCAGCCCAACCGTTCCACGGCCCCCTTCACTGGAAAGACGTTGTTCACGATCCAGTTGACGGGCCTGGATTTCGGCGACCTGCCAGACGATGCCGACGACCTGGTCGACCCGGACTACGTGACGCTGCTCAGCAGCGGACCGGCCGACGGCCAGGGCGGCGCGCGGCACGTGGTGACGGGCGGCGTGTACCTGGGTTCGCCCCCGGACGTGGAAGACGACGCCAACACGACGGCCGCGGCGACCGATCCGCTCTACGAGTCGAACGGCGACTTCCAGTACTCGGCCAACGGCGACCTGTTTGACGATGGCGTGATCATCACCTCGGCGCTGTTGCTCGACAGCGAGGGCGTGTTGACCATCACCGCCTCGACTGAGGGCTACCTCAACGCGTGGATTGACTTCAACGGCGACGGCGACGTAGCCGACGCGGGCGAGCGGATCGCCCAGGACGTGCTCCTGTCGGCGGGAGAGAACACGCTGACGATAGCGGTTCCGGACGAAGCGACCATCGGAATGGTCGGGGAGGTCTCGGTCGAGCGGTTTGCCCGGTTCCGTTTCTCGAGCATGGCCTTCGCGAGCGTGTCGTGGCTGGCCGGCAGCGGCGAAAGCGGGTTCGGCGGTCTGGCCTACGACGGCGAAGTCGAAGACTACCAGTTCGAGATTCTGCGTTCCGAGAAGGACTGGGGCGATGCTCCCTCAGACCCGATCCTGGGCAACTACCTGTTCCCGACCCTCGCCGAGTTGGACGGGGCCGCGCACTACATCTGGGGCCCCTACCTGGGAACGCGCATCGACGCGGAGATGGACGGCCAGCCGACCGAGGACGCCTCGGGGGATGACCTGGACAACGACGGTACGGGCGCGATCCCGGCGGGCGAGATCAACCTCGTCACAAACTACGTCACTTCAGGCGGTTCGTCGGTGACGCCGGCAACCATTCCGGTCTTCAATCCGAGCGGGATCAACAACGCCTTCCAGATCTACGATCCGGCGGGCACAAACGGATTGCAGGTGGACTTCGACGCCGCGAGCGGCCCGGCAACGGCCACCTGGGACAACCTGACGGAAACGCTCCTGATCACCTTCGAGGAAGGCGCCACTTCGGCCAACGAGATCGTGGACGCCGTGAACGCCGCGGGCAGCCCGCTGGTGGCCAACCTCGTGGACGACCTGGACAACGACGACGACGACGGCGTGGTGTTCGTGGGTACGAACCTGGTGCCGGGCGATGACGCGTCGCTGGTGGAAGTCACCCTGAGCAGCGCCACAAGCGCCATGCTCGAAGGCTGGATCGACTTCAACGGTGACGGCGTCTGGGCCGACGAATATGCCACAACGGGGATCATCGACCCGGCGGGCCAGCACGATGAGTTCATTCTGACGGCGAAGGATCCGGGCCAGGTAGGCACGCGGATCGGCGTGGTCTTCCATGCGGACACGGCCCTCTCGATCGCCTACGACGTGGCCACGCGCGTTCTGGACGTCTACTACGTTCCGGGCACGACCACCGTGGGCGAGTTGGTTGCGGCCATCAACGCGGCAGCCAGCGGAACCGGCGCCATTCCGTCCTTCGACATCGCCGACGGCGAAACGATTGCCGCGGAACTCGACGGAACCGACTACACGACGGGCGCCATCGAACTGAGCGGATACGACAACGATTTCACCGTCACGTCGAGCGGCGCCTTCTCGATCGTGATGAACTACGGCGTGGGCTCCTCCGCGACCTGGGACGGCAGCACGTTGACGGTGACCTTCGAGCCGGATGCGACAACGGCGCTGGAGTTGGTGGACGCCATCAACGCGGAGGGCGGTCCGACCGCAAGCCTGGTGAGCGATCTGCCCATGGCAGCCGATTTCGCCGCGGCCCAGGACAACGACGGCACGGGAACGATCGGCGAAGGTGAGGTCGTTCTCGCCACGACCTACCTGACCGCGGACGGGAACTCGACGACGCAAGCCACAACGGGCGTGATCGACCCGGACGGCGCGGACAACGAGTTCGAAATCATGGCGACCGGCGTGGGCTCGGCCTACAACGGCAAACGCGTCACCTTCTACGAGGTGGCCAATGCGGGCGACCCGGTGACGGCGGAGTGGAACGGGGCCAACACCCTGACGATCCGCTACGAGCCCGGCGTTTCCCATGCCTACGAAATTGTCGACGCCATCCTCGACCTGAACCTCGTCGCCCCGGGAAGCTGCCCCTTCACGGCCCAGCTTCTGGGAACCGGTTTCGGAACGATCCCCGAAGACGGCCTCGCCGACGGTCCGGCCTACGTCACCTCCGGCGGCACCTACGCCGACCCGGCGACGACGGGAATCATCAACCCGGCGGGAATCAACAACGCCTTCGAGATCACCAGCGCAACGGCCGATCCGGCCTACAACGGGATCACGGTGGCGTTCTACCACGACGCCAACCGCGCTTCCGTGAGTTGGAACGGCCTGGACACGCTCAACGTGTACTTCGTGCCGGGGACGACGACGATCAACGAAATCATCACCCGCATCAACAACGCGGGCAGCCCCCTGACGGCCTCCCTCGCGGTGGATGCGAACCAGGGCGGCGGAGTTCTTACGGACGATGCGACCGGCGTGATCCACGACGGCGCCGAGTTCCTGATCGACGGGGCTTACGAACGCATTTTCACGAACCAGATCGTGGATCCCGGTACGAACTCGTACAGCTTCTTCGTGCCGGCCGACGCACTGCCGGGCGAAACCTACGCGAGATTCCGCGTCACCGCCGACGGCGTGGGCGCCGACGGCGAGTTGCTGGGCACGGGCGGACTGGCCAACAGCGGCGAAGTGGAAGACTACATGGTTGTCATCCAGGGCGTGGACTACGGCGATGCGCCGCTCACGGGCAACCTGGTGGATACCTACGGCACGCTGCTCCAACGCGACATCTTCGGCAACGTGATTAACGACGGTGCCCGGCACGTGATCGCCGGCCCCTGGCTGGGACGGGCCCTCGCGGGCGAGACCAAGGTCAACGCCGTGGACCACGACTCGAACGGTTTTCCGAGCGTCTTGGCCGACGGAGACGATACCGAAGTGGATCTGGAAGGCTACGACGACGAGGACGGCATCGTCTTCATCCAGGAATTCGTGCCGGGCCAGAACGTCTCCGTCGACGTGACCATGGATCGAGACGATTTCGACGGGCGGGCCTGGATGTCCGTCGATCCGTCGAGCACCCTTTCCGACGACGGCTTCCTCGTTCGGGCCGCCCGCTATGGCGAGGACTACAACGGCGCGGAAGTCACCTTCATCCAGGTGGACGGACTGCCGAACGACGAGACCGGCACGATTGCCTTTGCCGACAACATGGACGGGAAGGAATACGTGACGGCCTTTGGTACGGGATCCGCGAAGGCCACGGTGGGAACGATCGATCCGGAGGGACCGAACAACGCCTTCGTGATTCGCGCCCTGAGCACCGGCTCGGCCTACAACGGCCTGACGGTGAGGTTCGAACATTCCCCGTCCGGGGCGCCGAGCGCGACCTGGGACGGCGCAAGCACGCTTGTGATCGCCTTCGATCCGGAGGTGACACCGATCGGCGACTTGAAGACGCTGGTGAATGCGGCCGGCAGCCCGCTGGAATTCGTCGTTCTCGACGACATGAACGCCCTTCCGGTGGTGGCCTACGACGTGGACACGACGCCTTACTCGCTGGAAGTCCAATACAACGTGGGAACAACCACGGCGCAGATCATTGACGCGATCAACGCGACAGGAGCGTTCGTGGCGGAGGTGAATCCCGACGGCGATCCGGACAACGACGGTTCGGCGGACATCAGCTACACATCGCTTGACGGGTTCTCCGGAACCCTGGCCGACGGCCAGTGGCCCGGCGTCTTGGACGCGTGGATCGACTTCGACGGCGACGGCGTGTTCGAGGACGAATACTCTTCGACAGGAACGATCGATCCGGCGGGCGACGATAACGCCTTCGAGATCACGGCCACCATTCCGGGTCAGATTCTCAACCGGGTGGAGGTCGCGTTCGTGACCGACGCCGGCCAGGCCGACACGGTGGTGGTGACTTACGCGGATAAGCTTCTCACGATCAGCCTGCAGGCGGGCACGACGATTCCCGTGGTGGACGTCCTGAACGCGGTGAACGCGGCGTCGGACACTCCCTTCCAGGCAATCGCGGTCGGCGCCTCGACGGGCGATATCGACCCGGCCGACTTGAACGGCGTGTCGTTCCTGACGGACGGGGCCTACGAGCGGATCTTCACGAATGCGGCGTTGTACGACATCGACGACCAGGTGAACACCCTGACGTTCGAGGTTCCGTCGCTGGCGAGCCTGACGGAGACTTATGCCCGGTTCCGCGTCACGAGCGACGGTCTGGACGCCAACGGCGACCTGATCGGTCCGGACGGCCTGGCCCTGAGCGGCGAGGTGGAAGACTATCGTCTGGAAATCCAGCCGGTGGACTACGGCGATGCGCCGGACACCTATCCGACCCAGTTGCTCAAGGACGCGGAAGGCAACATCGTCGTGGACGGAGCGCGTCACGTGATCGCGGGTCCGACCCTGGGCATCCTGGTCGACCACGACCTGCAAGGCCAGCCTTCCTTGGACGCGTTGGGCGACGACGACGACAACGACGGGTCGGCGGAACTGTCGGGCACGGACGTGGAGCTTGGCGCCGGCCACTACGTGACGCTGGCAGGCACGATCGGCGTGATCAATCCGGCCGGCATCAGCAACGCCTTCGAGATTCACCACAGCGGCGGGCTCGACGGCGTCCAGGTGGTCTTCGAACTCAGTGCGCCAGGAGTGCTGCCCACGGCAACATGGAACGCTGGCGCGAACGTGTTGACGGTCCGGTTCGACGACGGCGTGACGACCGTGGCGGAACTGATCGCAACCGTGAATGCCGCGGGCAGCCCGATGGTGGCCCAACTGGCGGACGACGCCGCGAACGACGACGAAGACGGCGTGTTTGCGGATGCGGACGGCACGGTCGACTTCTCAAGCGTGCTGATGATTCCGGGCGAGACGGCCGAGTTCTACGTAACGGTAGGCGGCACGGGCATCGACGCGTCAAGCCCGGTCTACTTGAATGCGTGGATCGACTTCGACGGCGACGGCTTGTGGCAGTTCGACGAGCAGATCTTCGGCGGAGCGGCGCAGGCGATCACCTCCGTAACGGCGACGCCCATGTTGTTCAGCTTCGAGGTACCGGCGGACGCGATTCCGGGCACGACCTACGCGAGATTCCGGATCAGTTCGCAAGAGGATCTCTCCTACGAGGGTCTGGCGCCGGACGGCGAGGTGGAAGACTACATGGCGTTCATTCAGGCAGTCGACTACGGCGACGCGTCGCCGGCCGCCGGTTACGCAACGTTGCCGGCAGACGACGGTGCACGCCACATGATCGCCGTTGCGGGCCCGTGGGCATCGGTTCCGGGGCCGTGGATCGGTTCGACCGCCCCCGACCACGACCTGCCGTTCGCCTCGACGCCCGACGACGACAACACGGGCGTGGACGACGAAGACAACGCGGACATCGTGTTCTACAACGCAGCCGGTGAGAACATCGAAAACCTCGTCCTGCCAGGCCTGGTTCCCGGCGAGTGGGCCTCGGTCGACGTGAAACTCGGCGGCGCCAACCCGCTGCTCTACGCCTGGATCGACTTCAACGGCGACGGCGACTTCAACGACTCGGGAAGCGAAACGCTCAACGATGCGGGCGGCCTGGTCGAAGACTGGAACGAACATCTCACCTACAGCGACCTGATGATCACGATGAACGGGGACGTGGCAACGATCCAGTTCTACGTGCCTTCGACGGTCGATCCGAACACCGTCTACGCCAGGTTCCGGGTCGTGGACGCGGACGCCGGGTGGACACCTTCGCCGGAGGGAATGGCCCTATCGAGCGAGGGCCTTCCCATCACGGGCGAAGTGGAGGACCACGCGATTGCGATCCTGCCGGTCGACCACGGCGACATGGATCACGACTCGACCGAGTGGGCGAACCTGGGTGCGCGGCACGTGATCGCCGGCCCCTATCTGGGCGCAACGGCGCCCGACTGGGAGCATGACGGTCCGCGGACGGCAGATGCGACGGGTGACGACACCGCCGGTGTCGATGACGAGGACGGCTTGTCGATCACCGACTGGTGGGGCGCGGAAACGACCTCCCTGATCCAGGGAGAAATCACTTCCTTCACGATCACGGTCAACGTCCCCGACGTGACGGCGGCAATGGACGAGGCGTTGCTCTACGCCTGGATCGACTTCACGGGCGACGGCGACTTCACCGATTCCGGAAGCGAGACCCAGGGAGCAACGACGTTCGCCTGGAACGAGTATCTCCTCCAGGGCGTGAGTTTCGACGAAGGTACGCACAGCTACTCATTCGATGTGTACGTCCCGCGAATGGCGGACGGAAGCACCTACATCGACACCGATACGATCAACCTGCGGTTCCGCGTGGTAAACGCCTCGGACGGTTGGAGCCCGGCCATCGACACGACTGCCTATAGCGGCGAAGTGGAAGACTACGTGCTCACGCTTGTGGACGTGGACTACGGCGACATGGATCCCGTTCCCACCGCCTGGGAAGACGACGGGGCGCGCCACGTGATCGGCGGTCCGTACCTGGGTACGGGGCCGGACAGCGACAACGACGGAGTCCCCTCGGCGGGCGCCGACTCGGACGACCTGACCAATTTGGCGGACGAAGACGGCGTGGTGATCAACTGGAACGACAGCCTGATCGACACGGTTCTGGCGGACAACCAGTTGATTCCGGGCGAGTCGACGACGTTGGAGGTGACCATCGGCGGCACCGTCGGCGAAGAGGGTTATCTCTACGCGTGGATCGACATGGAACGAGACGGCGACTGGACGGGCAGCGGCACGGAAGGTTCGTTCGCGTGGAACGAGGTCCTGGCCGACGGGCTGCTCGTGACCGCGGGAACCACCGAAACCCTCGACCTGTTCGTACCCCGCTACGACGAGTTGGGCAACGCCATCGACGCGGGATCGGTCTACGCCCGGTTCCGCATCATCAGCAAGGCGGAATACGACGTGCTCAGCACCGACCCGCTGTGGACGGGCCTCTCGCTGAACGGTCTGGCCTACAGCGGCGAGGTGGAAGACTACCTGTTTGAACTGGTCGCCATGGACTACGGCGACGCCGACACGGACTCGACGCTCTGGGAAGACGACGGAGCGCGGCACGTGACCAGTTACGGTCCGTGGATGACGACCTCGCCGACCGGCGTTACGGCGGACGGGGAAGCCGACGGACAGCCCAATGCGGACGCCACGGGCGACGACCTCGACAACAACGGCGCCGGCACGGTGGCGGCAAGCGACTTCACCCTCGGTACGGCCTACACGGCCACGGTGCCCGCCGTTCTCGCCTTCAACCCGGCGGGTACGGGCAACGCCTTCGAGATTTCCTCCGCCGCGATCGGCGACTACCACGTGATCTTCGGGGAGGTTTCGGTTGCCGGGAACCCGGCTGTCGCCACATGGGATAGCGGCACGGCGACCTTGACGGTCCTCTTTGAGGACGGCGTGACGACGGCCTCGGAACTGGTGGCCGCGATCAACGCGGCGCCGGGCAGCGAGTTGGATGCGGTACTTGTGGCGGAGTCGGCAGCCAACGACGAAGAGGGCGTGGTTCTTCTCGACGTGTTGGGCAATCCAACGACGGAACTGATCCCCGGCGAATGGGCCACGATCCAGGTCACGCTCGACCCGAACTCGCCGGAAGACGGATACCTGTATGCGTGGATCGACTTCAACGGCGACGGCCAATGGGACGACTCGGGCACGGATGTCGACACCGACAACGCCTCGCAGGCCTGGAATGAGCAGATTGCCGACGGCGTTCAACTGAGCCTGACCGACCTGGACGGCGACGGCACGGTCGACAACGTGGCAACCATCAGTTTCTTCGTGCCCCACACGGGCATCACACCGGGCTCGATCAACGCCCGATTCCGTCTGATCAGCGCGACGGAACAAGACAGCATCTCGACGCTGCCCATCGACGCCATCGCCTACTCGGGCGAGGTGGAAGACCACCAGTACCTGATCGTGGAAGTGGACTACGGCGACTCGCCGGACGACGGAGATCCCCTGACGGTGCCGAACTTCCCCACGCTCCGAATCAGCGACGGGGCACGCCATGTGTCGCAGTACGGCCCGTTCATGAGCACCACGGGAACGGCAACGGACTGGGAAGACGATGGCCAGATCGACTTCTTCCAAAAGGCCGTCGGCGACGACGAGTCGGGCAGCGCCGACGAAGACGGCGTGGTTCTCCGCGACTGGAAGGGCGACGTGACGACCTACCTGGTCCCCGGCGAATGGACAACGGTCGAAGTGACCCTGGACGCATCGTCGACGGAGAACGGGCGGATCTATGGCTGGATCGACTTCAACGGCGACGGCGCCTGGAACGATTCCGGTGTGGACACCGACACGGGCAACGCCGCCCTCGCCTGGAGCGAACAGATCGCCGACGGCAGCGTACCGATCGCGCCGGGAGAAACGGTTGTCCTCTCGTTCTTCGTACCGCACACGGATATCAACCCGGGCACCGTCAACGCCCGATTCCGCCTGATCAGCGAAAGCGAATACCAGATTCGTACGGCCATGGGCACGGAATGGGCGCTGTCCTACGACGGAATCGCCTACTCGGGCGAGGTGGAAGACTACCAGTACGAGATCCTGGCCGTCGACTACGGCGACGCGCCGGACGACGGCGACGGCGATCCGACAACGAATCCCGACGGCTCCTTTGCCACCCTGCGTGTGAGCGACGGGGCGCGCCATGTCATCAACCCGGACTACGGGGCGTGGATGTGGGGTGAACCCGACCACGACGACGACGGGCAACCGAACGCCGACGCCACGGGAGATGACGATGACGCGGCCGGCGCCGACGAGGGAGCGATCGTGGTCCGTGCGTGGAACGGGTGGACGAACTACGACCTGATCCCCGGCGAGTGGAACACGATCGAACTGACCGTGAGCATCTTCTCCGAAGAAATGGGACGCCTGTACGCGTGGATCGACTTCAACGGCGACGGCGATTGGGACGATTCCGGAACGGACAGCGACACGGGCGTTGCCGACCGGGCGTGGAGCGAAATGATCGCGGACGGACTCCTCGTCAGCAACCTGCTCCAGGACAACGACGGGGACGGAACGTTCGACAACTACGTTTCGCTCACATTCTTCGTGCCCCACACGGGAATCGAAGGCGGCACGATCAACGGCCGCTTCCGCATCATCGGCGACTCCGAATACGTCTACCACACAGAGGTCGCGCCAGACGCGGATCCGGACTGGTCCCTCGGCTACAGCGGAATCGCCTACACGGGCGAGGTCGAAGACTACCAGTTCATCATGCGGGAAATCGACTACGGCGACTCTCCGACCGGTCCGACCATGCGTATCGACGACGGTGCACGACACGTGCTCGTCCACACGAACGCGTTTGGCGACGAAGTCTACGGTCCGGTGATGAGCAGCACGGGCACGCAGACCGACCGGGAATACGACGGCCAGCCCAACGCCACCGCCACGGGCGACGACAACACGGCCTTCGCCGACGAGGACGGCATCGTGCTGCTGGATTCCTTGGGCCGGGAAACAACCGAGTTGATCCCGGGCACATGGCAGCAGATCGTGGTGACCGTGGACGTGTCGGCCTTCGTGGGCAACTATCTCTACGCCTGGATCGACTTCAACGGTGACGGTGACTGGGACGATTCGGGAATCGACACCGCGAGCGGCGGAAGCGAGGCGTGGAGCGAAGGGTTCGTTTCCCCGATTCACTTCAGCACCACGCAAACTCTCACCTTCTACGTGCCGCACACGGGGATCGATCCGGGCCAGGTCAACGCCCGATTCCGCCTGATTGCCGTCGAGGAGCAGCAGGCTCGCTGGGTCCAGGACACCGATTGGTCGTTGAGCTACGACGGTATCGCCTACACGGGCGAGGTGGAAGACTACCAGTACACGGTGGTGAGCGTGGACTACGGCGATGCCCCGGTGGACGAGACCATGCTGCTGGACGACGGGGCCCGACACGTTCTGGACCACGGTCCCTGGCTGGCGGCCACGACGGACGGCGTGCGGACGGACCGCGAATACGACGGTCAGCCGAACGCGGACGCCACGGGCGACGACACGGACAACAACGGGACGGGCATGGTCGACGAGACCGAACTGTACGGAACGTACACGGCCGTGGGAACCACGTCGATCTCGTTCCTGCTGACCGGGATCGCCAACGACTTCGCGGTGACCTACGAAGACGCCCCCGGCGATTTCCAGGTGGTGTTCGAGCCGGTGCCGGTGAGCACCCCCGTGAATGCCGCGTGGGATGAGACGACGGCAACGCTGACGGTTCAGATTCAAGCCGACATGACGGCCAACGCCTTGCTGAACCTGATCAACGATTCGGCCGTGGGAAGCCCGCTGGTGGCGTCCCTGCTTCCGGAATCGTCAGCGAGCGACGAGGACGGCGTCGTGCTCCTGGACGTGCTGGGCAACGCGACCACGGGCCTGATTCCCGGCGAGTTGGCAACAGTTCAGGTGACGCTCGACCTGGCGTCGCCGGAGAACGGCCACCTTTACGCGTGGATCGACTTCAACGGCGACGGCGATTGGGACGATTCGGGCTCCGACGCCGTGTCGTCGTGGAACGAGCAGATCGCCGAAAACTACGTGCTGCGGATCAACGACACGGACGGCGACGGCACGCCGGAGAACGTGGCGACGATTTCCTTCTACGTGCCCCACCTCGACATCGATCCGGGAATGGTGTACGCAAGATTCCGCGTGATCGGCGATGAGGAATATGCCTATCGGACAGGCGTGAACTCGAACTGGACGCTGGACAGCACCGGCCTGGCCTACTCGGGCGAGGTGGAGGACTACGCCTACGTGATCCTGAACATGGACTACGGCGACGCGTCAAATGCCCCCACCCTGAGGGCCGACGACGGCGCCCGGCACGTGCTCGACGTGGGTCCGTGGATGAGCACCACAGGCACGCTTCCGGACTGGGAACAGGACGGGCAGCCGGACGGAACCGCCACGGGCGACAACCTGGCAGGCGCCAACGATGAGGACGGCGTGAGCCTCCTCGACTGGAACGGCGACAAGACCAACGAGTTGGTGCCGGGCGAATGGGCCACGATCCAAGTGACCGTGGACGCCTCCTCGCCCCAAGCCGGCTATCTCTACGCCTGGATCGACTTCACGGGCGACGGCGTGTGGGGCGATTCCGACGACACGGACCCCGTTGGGGCTTGGGACGAGCAAATCGCCGAAGCCCTCCTGATCACACCGGGCGAAACGTCCGAGATCACGTTCTTCGTGCCCTATGCCGGCATTGATCCCGGCATGGTGGATGCCCGGTTCCGACTGATCGGAGCAAGCGAGTACACGATTCGGACGGCCACTCCCAACGAGGACTGGACGCTGCCGATCGATACGATCGCCTACTCGGGTGAGGTGGAAGACTACCAGTTCGAGATTCTGCCGTTGGACTACGGCGATTCCGATCTGCCGCACACGTTGCGTGTCGACGATGGTGCTCGCCACGTGATTGCCGGACCGACCCTGGCAACCGCTCCCGACTGGGAATACGACGGCCAGCCCACCGCGGATGCGACGGGCGACGACGTGACCGGCGGCGACGAGGACGGCGTGACCCTGCTGGATTGGCTTGGCCAGACAACGACCCAACTCGTACCGGGCGAACTCACGACTGTTGTCGTGACCATCGACCCCTTGGCCACAGAGAACGGCTATCTCTATGCGTGGATCGATTTCAACGGCGACGGTGACTGGGACGATTCGGGCATCCTGACCCAGCTCGGGGTCGCGACGATCTGGAACGAGCAGATCGTCGACGGCGTGCTGATCGGTCCGGGAAGTCCCGCGGAGATCGAGTTCCTTGTGCCGAACGATATCGACCCGGGCATGATCCAGGCGAGGTTCCGGCTCATTGGCGAGGAGGAATATCTGGCGCGGGATGCGGCCACACCGGGCTGGACGCTGGCTTACGACGGCGTGGCCTATTCCGGCGAAGTGGAAGACCACCAGTTCGAGGTGCTGTCCGTCGACTACGGCGACATGGCCGACAGCCACACCTTGTGGGAAGACGACGGGGCAAGGCACGTGATCAGCGGGCCCTTCCTGGCGGGCATTCCCGACCACGACGGCGACGGCCAGCCCACCGCGGGCGCCCTGGGCGACGACCTGGACAACGACGGTTCGCACGTTCTGACCTCGGACGATCTGCTGGTCGGCACGACCTATCTGACCTCGGGAGGCATTCCCGGACTGACGGCTTCCACGATCACGATCGATCCTGACGGAATCGACAACACGTTCCAGATCTACGATCCGGACGGGGTGAACGATCTCGGCGTGGTGTTCACCATCGGCACTCCCGGCGAACCGGCGACGGCCGCTTGGAGCGGCGCCACCCA
Source organism: Thermoguttaceae bacterium (assembly GCA_963674575.2). GTDB lineage: Bacteria > Planctomycetota > Planctomycetia > Pirellulales > Thermoguttaceae > JAAYAY01. The sequence goes on along the minus strand of CAXXQT010000001.1, from coordinate 938,919 downwards.
GACCCTGACGGTCACCTTCGACGATGGCGTAACCACCGTCGCCGAATTGGTGGACGTCATCAACAACGCGTCGGCCAGTGAAGTGGACGCGATGATTGTGGACGACGAAAGCGGCGTCGTCCTGTACAACAGCGCCGGTGAGGTGACCACGAAGCTGATCCCGGGCGAATGGGCCTGGGTCGAGGTGACGGCGGACGCCGCGGCCACGGAGACCGGTCATCTCTATGCGTGGATCAACTACGACGGCGACGACGTTTGGGACACTTCGGGCGTCGATATGCAAAACGGCGTCAGCTACGCGTGGAACGAGCAGATTGCGGAGCACCTGGTGATCAATCCGGGGGAGACGGTCCTGATTCCGTTCTTCGTGCCCCACGAGATCAACGCGGGAGCCGTAAGCGCTCGCTTCCGACTGATCGGCCAGACCGAGTACGACGCTCGATTGGCGATCGACGAGAACTGGACGTTGCCGCTGGATGGAATCGCCTACACGGGCGAGGTGGAGGACTACGAGTTCCAGGTCCTCGGCTTCGACTACGGCGACGCGGACGTGGACGCGACAACATGGGCAAACGACGGGGCTCGGCACGTGATCGACACGGACGAAGTGGGCCCGGCGTTCCATTGGACGAGTGCGGCAGCGATCGACAGCGAGGCCGACGGCGTACGATCGGCCACCGCGACTTCCGACGACTTGACCGGCGCCGACGACGAGGACGGCATCTTCTACTGGCCCCAACTGATGCCCGGCGAAACCGTGACGCTGGGAATCGCGGTGCAGGACGCCGGCGGCTGGCTGGACGGTTGGATCGACTGGAACCAGGACGGGGTGTTCGATTCGGACGAATACCTGTTTGGCAACCAGGGTTACCAAAACGTGTACGTCACTCCGGGCTTCACCACGATTGTGGTCTCGGTGCCGGAAGACGCGGTGGTCGGCGACACCTTCGCCCGATTCCGCATCAGTTCTCAAGGTCGCTTGGCGCCGGACGGCCTGGCCTTCGACGGCGAAGTGGAGGACTACCAGTGGACCGTGGTCGGGATGGACTACGGCGACGCGGTCAACACCTTCGGCACCACGCGATCGGTGAACGGCGCCCGACACGTCATCACCGGTCCCTTGCTGGGAACGGCGGACCACGACCTGGACGGGTTCCCCAGTTCCGACGCGATGGGCGACAACGAGGAATTGGATACCGATTCGGGCAACGACGAAACGGGCGTGACGTTGACCACCCTGTTGATTCCGGGCGAGCAGGCCCAGGTGGTCGTCGAGGTAACCGGATCCGGTTACCTGGACGCCTGGTTCGACTTCAACAATGACGGGAACTGGGGCCAGTACGCCTTTGGCCAGTGGGTCGACGATGCAAACGAGCACGTGTTCGGCGGCCAGGTGTGGGTCTCCGGTTCGACCCTGCTCACGCTCGACGTGCCGCAGGACGCCGAACCCGGCCAGATCTTCGCCCGCTTCCGAATCACGTCCAACGGCCTGTCCTCGACGGGCGAGGCGCTCACGCCTTACGGCCTGGCCTACAGCGGTGAGGTGGAAGACTACCTGTACCACGTCGAGGAGATCGACTACGGCGATGCGGCGAACAACGGCGACGATTTGACGGCGCCTTCCTTCCCCGTCACATGGGCCCAGGACGGAGCTCGCCACGTGATCACGTCGACGGGACCGTACCTCGGCTCGTTGGTGGATCACGACATTGACGGGATCGCGTCGACGGACGCCGACGCCGACGACGTACTCGACGGCAACGACGATGAGGACGGCGTCAGCTTCAGCCCGCTGTTCTGGGTCGGCAACACGGATCCGGCCTTGGATCCCGAATACAACATCACGGTGAACACGGGCGACGCCAACGCCTACGTCGACCTGTGGATCGACTTCAACGGCGACGGTGACTGGGACGACGCGGACGAGCACGTCCTCGACGTAGAAGTGGCCCAAAGCGCCACGGCCGTGGTCTTGAACGACACGTTCTCGATTCCCGATCCGGACCCCGCCAACCGTTACACGGGCTACTCCTACGCTCGGGTGCGAGTGTCGAGCGAGGATCTCGACCTCCCGTACGGCCTGGCCTACGACGGGGAAGTGGAAGACTACCAGATCTACCTGGACGCCGCGCCGGTGGCCGACGCGGGTGGACCGTACTGGATCAACACGGACGAGGACCTGTGGCTTGACGGATCGGGTTCGTCGGACGTGGACATTCCGCCCGATTCGATTGTCGAATACCAGTGGGATTTCACCTACGACCCGACGCTGGCCTACGATCCGACGGACGAGCGCACCTACTTCAATCCGGAGTTCGTCACCGACCAGGCCATCGACGTGGTCGAGTGGCCCTGGTGGGACATTATCCAGGTGCCGCAACCGCGTCCGGAAGGGGCCTTGCCGATCTACCTGCGGGTGGTCGACAGTTTCGGCGCCTATAGCGCGGTCGTGGACGGCGACGGAAACGTGGTCGATGGTGCGGGCGCCGAGCTCTACATCTTCGACAACGATGTCCATGCCAGCTTCGAGGTGACCGACGAGTACGGCACGGCGCAGACCGAGTACGAACCGGAGCAGACAATTCTCTTCGACAACCAATCGTGGCACGATCGCGGCGCGGACCTCGGCTTCGACAAGTATCTCGTCACGTATGAATGGGACTTCGACTACGACGGAACGTTCACCGCGGACAAGACGCTGACGGCGGTGAACGCCGACGGTTCGCTGGACATGACGAAGTTGAGCGATCCGACCTTTGGCGACACAAGCTACACCTACGACGCCTTCGGCGAGTACACGGCGGTCCTGCGGGTGACGGACAGCAACGATCCGGCGAAGACGGCCTTGACCAGCGTGATCGTCTCGGTGACGGCGGGGAACTACAACCCGCTGGCCGACGCGGGCGGAACCTACACGATCGACGTGGGCGACTCCGTGACCATGACGGGCGTTGCCTCGCTCTACGACGATCCGGCTCTGGGCACGAATCCCGCAACCTGGGGCGACAGCGTCGTCGACTGGCAATGGGATATCGACAACGACGGAACCTACGACGTCTCGGGTCAACAGGTCACCCTGACCTGGAGCCAGTTGGTGACCTTCGGCATCGACATCCCGTCGGCGAACGAAGGCTACACGGTCAACAACGTGCGGCTCCGTGTGGAAGACAGCCTGGGAGCCAGCGATACGGTGGTGACCCAACTGTACGTCCACGAGAACCAGCCCCACGCGATGGCCGACGCCTCGGCCACGGTCATTGCCCCGGATACGGAGGTTACCTTCGACGGAACGGTATCGTGGCACGACCGCGATCCGGCCGACGTGACCGACCACACCTGGGATTCCGCGGATGATCGGGCGATCGTCCGCTACGAATGGGACTTCGACGGCGACGGCGCCTTCGACCTGGTCCAGAGCGATCCGACGGCGGCTGACTTCGGAGTGGCTTCCTACACCTACACCCAATTCGGCATCTACAACGCCAATCTGCGGGTGACCGACAACAACTCACCGGCTCGTCGCGACTACCTGGACGAGACGATCGAGATCGTGGTCAACCAGGGCGACGTGATCCCGGTGGCCGATCCGGGCGGACCCTACCGCGTGGTGGTCGGCGACGATGTGGTGCTCGACGCGAGCGGCTCGTACGACGCCAACGAGTCGGCGGGCGACGGAATCACAACCTACGCCTGGACCCTGGAGGCGGATGGCGGCGACGTGGTCTTCACCACGACCAGCCCGACCTACACGCTGGCGTGGGACGAATTGAGTCTGCTGACCCTGGACCAGGATTACACGCTTCGACTCCGCGTGGAGGACACGGAAATCACCGGCGTGACCACTGCCGATTCCTCCGTAGAGGTCTCGACGGTCCTGAGTGTCCACGAAATCCTGCTCGCGGCGGACCTGCGGACCTCGGACGACCTGTACTATGTCAGTCCCGACGCCTCGGTAACCTTCGACGCCACGGCGTCCGCCAACTCCCATCCCGACCACGACGTGGTCAAGTTCGAATGGGATCTCGACGGGGACGGGCTCTACGAGACGACGCAGGACGATCCCGGCGCCGCCGACTTCGGCCTGCTGACGCACACCTTCGGCCAGTATGGAACCTACACGGTGAGCGTGCGGGCAACCGACGATCTCGACGCCACGGATGTCGCCCAGGTGGAAATGCAGGTGCTCGAAGGAGCGATCGACCCGACGGCCCATGCCGGCGGCGAAAGCCTGATCGGTCTCAACAAGGCTTACTACCTCGATTCCGGCCAGGCCCTCACACTCGACGCGACCCTGTCGAGCGTGGGCGCCGATGCGACCTACGGCGACTCGATCGTCTCGTACGCCTGGGACCTGGATGGCGACGGCCAGTACGACGACGCCAGCGGCGAGACGCCCGTGGTGAGTTGGACGGACCTGGTCGCCCTCGGAGTGGACGACACGAACGTGGCCTACACGATCGGGCTCAAGGTGACGGATGAGTTCGGTGTGACGGGCGAGGCAACGGACACGAGCCTGCTGGTGATCTTCGACAACGTGCCGACGGCCGTGATCGACACGGACGACGCGGACGGCATCGTGGGCCGGACGACTGAGGTCGATTTCGACGGAACGGCATCGACGGTCGGACGCCCGGATCGCGAAATCGTCATGTACGAGTGGGACTTCGACGGCGACGGCATCTTCGAAGTGGTCCAGGACGATCCTACGGCAGCCGACTTCGGCATGGTCGAGGACGTCACCTTCCCGCTGTTCCAGGTCTACACGGTCTCGCTGCGGGTCACCGACAGCAACGTGCCGGGCAAGACGGATACGACCACGGTCGACATTTCCGTGAGCGAAGGAAACCACGATCCGGTGGCCGACATCTCCGCACCGGACGTGATCGAAGTGGGCCAGGGAATCACCCTCGACGGTTCGGCATCGTCGGATCCGGATGAACTCTACGGCGACGCGATCGTGGCCTATGCGTGGACGATCGGCGGAATCGATCCGCTGCTCGACACAGCCACCCCCACGTTCACCGCCGACGATCTTGCCGGGTTTGGTCTGGCCACGGACGGAACGCCCATCGAGGTGACCCTCACCGTGACCGACCGCCTGGGCAACCAGGACACGGCCACCTCCTCCTTCCGAATCTACGAAAATGAACCGACGGCGGAGTTCACGGCCACGCCCAATCCCACAGCGCCGGGCTCAGACGTCTCCTTCGACGGGAGCGTCTCCGAGAATCCGCACCCGGATCACTCGATCGTGCGTTACCAGTGGGACTTCAACTACGACGGTTCGACGTTCGATACGGATGCGGAAGGGGTCGATTCGACGCATGCCTTCGGCCAGTTCGGCGACTTCGACGTGGCTCTCCTTGTGACCGACGACGCCGGCCAGACCGCCATGTCGGTTCTGACCGTGGAGGTCAGCCTGGGCAACCACGCCCCGGTGGCCGACGCGGGCGGACCGTACGTGGTCGGTTCGGATTCCGACATCGTGCTCAGCGCAAGCGGCAGTTACGACGACGACGCGATCTACGGCGACAGCATCGTGGAATACCGATGGGATCTGGACAACGACGGTGTCTATGACGACGCCAACGGCGTCACCGTGACTCTGCCGGCCGGCACGTTCGCGCTCGACACGCCCGAGACCATCGGCCTCCAGGTCGTAGACAGCATGGGCCTCACGGGCGAGGACTCGACGACGGTGACGGTGGTCACGAACGTGGCGCCTTCGGCCGACGCGGGTGGCCCCTACACGGTCCCCGAAGGCACGGCGCTCGTGTTCGACGGCAGCGGTTCCATGGACGATATGCGGATCGTGGCATACGAGTGGGATTTCGATTACGACGGCGTGACGTTCGACGTGGACGCGACCGGCGTGCAACCCTCGAGGATGTTTGCCGACGACATCGCTACGCGCACGATCGCCCTCCGCGTTACGGACGATGGCTCGTTGTCGGACATCGCCACAACGACGCTGACGGTCTACAACGCCGACCCCGTGGCTGACATCGGCGGCCTGCCAACCGATCCGGTCGAAGGGCAGACCATCAACCTGAGCGCCCTGGTCACGGACGCCGGAGTGGACGACACGCATACGTACGCGTGGACCGTCACTTTTGGCGCCACGGAGGTCGCGAGCGGCAGCGACAGCACGCTGAGCTTCGTGACGGCAGACAACGGCAACTACACGGTTCAGCTCGTTGTCACCGACAACGACGGCGGATCGGACACGGTGACCGACACGATCACCGTGCTCAACGCCGATCCGGAGGCCGGCGACCTGGCGGCGTCCCCCGTGGCCACCATCGACGGCCAGCAGGTCATCGGAGTGGGCGACACGATCACCGTTTCGGGCTCGTTCACCGACGCCGGGACCGACGACACCCACACCGTTTCGATCGACTGGGGCGACGGGACGACCTCCGACGCGACGGTGGACCAGGAAGCCGGGACTTACGAGGCCACGCACTCCTTCGCGGCGGCGGGCCAGTTCAATGTGTTGGCCACCGTGTCGGACGACGACGCGGGGTCCGACGAAGCCGCGACGACCGTGAACGTGGTCAACGACCTCGGCACAGTCGACTTCAACAACGACATGGCCGATCTGGATCTGTCCGCCGGCGATCTCTGGTTCAAGCTAACGGCGGCAAACGACGCCTTGCTCACGATTGAACTTGGCGGCGACGGCGGCGCAACTGCAGCAGCCTCCCTCTACGACGCCGATGGCAACGCCCTGACGGCCCTGGCCGACGGGCCGAGCAGCGGGGCGGACTACGCCGTGGGCGCCGGAACGAGCTTCTTCCTGAGGCTTTCGGGCGACGCGGCGGACGTGGATCTGCGGCTGACGAACCTCGTGAGCGTGGACGGCGCCGCGGTGACCGTGATGGGAACCGACGACGACGATGCCTTCGAATTCGAGTTGACCGACAGCTACTTCGTCCGCATCAACGACACCGAGTACCACTTCGAGGACGCCGAGGGCGTGGTGGAAACGGTCACGTTCACCGGCGGCGACGGGACGGACTCGGCCACGTTCTACGGCAGTGAGGCCAATGAATCGGCCCGGTTCTTCACCGGAAGCGGCGAGTTCTACTCGGGCCTGGAAACCTACGACGAAGCCGGTTTCTTCGTGGACGCCGAGGCCGAGAACCTGGTTGCCTACAGCGGCGGCGGTTCCGACTTCATCAAGATGTACGACTCGCCGGGCGACGACACCTTCACGTCGGGTCCGGAGGTAACGACATTGGTTGGCCCCGGCTACTCCCACACGGCCTACGACTTCTTCTCCGCTCTCGGCTACGCGACGAATCGCTCCGGCGATGACGACTCCGGAGGCCAGGATCAGGCGATCATGGCGGACTCGGCCGGGAAGGACAAGTTCAAACTCGACTGGACGGGCGACGAGACGTTCTTCGGCAAGCTCTACGGCGGCTCGTACTACACGCGAGCGAAGAACTTCGAGACGATCGACGCCTCGTCGTCGGGCGGCGATGACCTGGCAGTCGCCTATGGCTCATCCGGCGACGACAACTTCTTCCTGACCGACGGAGTCGGACGTGTGAACAATGATTTCGTGGACCTCGAGTTCCTCGGATTCAGCACGGTGATTGCCAAGGCCGGTGATGGCTACGACATCGTCCATATCGAGGATACCGACGGCGACGATGAGCTGCGAGGTCGGAGTCACAAGACCACGATGACCGGCTCGGGCTACTCGATCACCGCCCGATACTTCGATGAGGTCTATGCCGAAGCGAAGAATGGCGGCTACGATAAGGCCAAGTTCCACGACACGGAGGGAGACGACATTCTCCACGCCCAGGAAATCGACGGAGAAACGTGGGCCCAACTGGCCATCAACGCAACCCCCGAGGATATGCTGTACGAGGCCCTCGGCTTCGAATTTGTCAGGGCCTATCACACGGAAGGCAATGACACGGTCGATCGGACGGAAGCGTTCGACTGGCTGTATCTCGACGGCGACTGGACCGACGAGTGAAAGAGAAGACACCCGGGGGGGTGACTTCGTGACGGGAAAGCATGGGCGGCCGGCCTCGCGGATTCTGATCCGCGTTGCCGGCCGCCGGCTTTTTGGAACGAGAAGGACCGCTGCTGATTTCTCCTCCTCTTCGTATCCATGGAATCCGTGGTCAATCATGCTCCCTGATTCACGCCCCCTTTCCATTGCGGCTTCGGGAACTTGGGCCACGGATACCACAGATTTCACGGACAAGAAGACGAAGCCCAAAACATGCCCGAAGTACCTGCGTGTGGCCTACTTACAACTCTTCCCGGGCGTGTTTCGTGACGCCCCTGCCCCATAAGGCAGGCTGCAGGAGAAGTGCAAAGTCACGAACGGTAGCCATCACGCTCCGCCGTGATGAGCGCCCGACTTGTCGGAAACACCTGCATGGCGTTATCTCGTCGATTCCTTGGCCCGGGGCGCTTGACCCGCTGTCCGGACTTTGCAGTTCTCCTGACGCGGGCGGAGGACGCCTGGACTTGGAAATCGCCGGAATCTATACTGATGATCACGTTCTCTTCTCCCAGGTATTTCGCATCTCGGAAGGGAAGGACGATTCATGAGCGCGGATTCATCTCGTATGCCAGCCGAGGTTGACGATCGGCTGCGAAACTACGTTCGTCTGGCCATGATCCCGGGGGTGGGACCACGAATCAGGCAGGCGCTTCTGGATCGCTTCTACACCCCGGAAGCGGTCCTTGCGGCACCGATGGATCGGCTTCGGGAGGTTCCGGGTGTGGGCTCGAAAGTCGCCCGGGCGATCACTTCGGCAGAGGGGGAATTGGATGCGGACGGCCAGATCGAGCTTTGCCGCAACAGCGGCGTACAGATCCTCGCGGATCATGAAAACGCCTATCCGCCCGTGTTGAAAGAAATTGCAGACCCTCCGGGGCTGTTGTTTGTCCGGGGCAGTCTGCGGACGGAAGATCGGATGGCCGTGGCGATCGTGGGGACCCGGCACGCCACGCACTACGGACTGCGGCAGGCGGAACGCCTTGCGGGAGGACTGGCTCGTGCGGGAATTACGGTCGTCAGTGGCCTGGCCCGAGGGGTGGACGCGGCAGCGCATCGCGGTGCCCTGGCTGCGGGAGGGCGAACGTTGGCCGTGCTTGGGAGCGGTGTGCTCCATATCTATCCGCCCGAGCACGATACGCTTGCCGAGGAAGTGCTTGAGCGAGGGGCCTTGATCAGCGAGTCGCCCCCAAAGGCCGCCCCGCGGACGGGCAGCTTTCCGCAGCGAAATCGGATTATCAGCGGGCTTTCGCTGGGGGTGGTGATTGTCGAAGCAGGGATTCGCAGTGGAGCGTTGATCACCGCCCGGCTTGCGGCGGAACAGAACCGGGAAGTGTTTGCGGTTCCCGGACGGATCGACGATCGTTCGGCGCAGGGCTGCCATCGTCTGCTGAGGGAGGGAGCGACGCTCGTGGAATCGGTGGATGATATCCTGGAACAGTTGGGGCCCCTCGCTCATCCGGCGTCGAAGCCGGACGGAACCGAGGTGCGTCACCCGGCGGAAGTGCAGCTCAACGAGTTGGAGCAGAAGGTGCTTGACGCGGTGTCCACGTCGCCTACGTCCGTCGATCAGTTGGTGGGCAGCACGGGATTGCCCGTTCCCCGCATCCTCTCCACGCTGAGCGTTCTGGAAATGCGCCGGCTGATTCGGCGTTTGACGGGAACGACCGTGGCCAGGATATGAACAGTGAAAGGGGGCGTTGCCCCGTGGAACCTTCGCGGTGGTTCTGGAATACGATTTAGATTGGCTCTTCGGAAGGATGATTTCACAAAGCGGCCTTGATTCATTCCACTCCCTTTGTTACCCCCCCCACTTACTGTGGCCAACAGCCACCCAGCAAGTGGCATCTGCAAGCGTCTTGGCCATGCCGAGCAGGGAGACCGCGTCATGCCCCAACCATCGCTGGGTTTCTGTGGACACTGTCAGGAGCGAGTTCCAGCCGACTACCATATCAAGGAGGGCCACGTCTGGTTTCGCAAGACATGCCCTGATTGTGGAACGACCGAATCGTTGGTCAGTTCGGACGCTGCCAGTTGGCAGGCCAAGCGAGTACTGTGGGAGGGTGATCCGCAGAGCGCCCCCGTGGCATGCACACTGCATTGCGACAAGTGCCGCAACAACCACGGATCAACGACCCTGTTTCTGGACGTTACCAATCGCTGCAACATGGATTGCCCCATGTGCGGCTTCTCCCTCCGCGGAATGGGCTTCGAGTTCAACCCGCCGTTGGAATACTTCGAGAAGGTGTTTCAGGCAGTCGCCGAGATGCGTCCTCAGCCGGTGGTGAGCCTCTTTGGCGGCGAGCCTCCGCCGTCTCGACGCCGTCGTGGTCGACGAGTTGGACTACGTTCCCATGGACAAGCAGGGGGCGGAGCATCTGTTCGGCTTCTTCAGCCAGTGCTATGAACAGACGAGCCTGATCGTCACCACGAATCTTCCCTTCGCCGACTGGCCTGCCAAGTTCGCCGGAGACGAAAGATTGACCGGAGCCCTGCTCGATCGCTTGACACACCGCGTCCACATAGTAGATATAGAAGGAGACAGCTACCGGCTCAAATCGAGTCTCAAGGACAAACAAGGGAACCACAGCACCAAGCGGTAAACGACCACAAAACCTGGCTAACCTCTCTCTCGCCCCCAGCCTCCGGGGCCTTTTTTAGCAATCATGTGGTCCCCAATTTCACGCCCGCCCTGGTCCCCTTTCTAATTCCCGTTACCATCAATCTACGAGGACGTCGCAACGGGCCGGATCGAGGTCATTCCGCACTGCATCTGGTATCCTTATCGCAACGCGATTCTCAAACAGATTGCCGACAAGCACGGCACTGCCCCACTCAAGAAGCAGGCCTCTCCGCTCCCCGTGCGAAGAGCCGCCTGAGGCTTGCGGCGCCACAACCCTCAAGAAAAAGAGAAGGGCGGATCGGCCTCTGCCAAACCGCCCTTGGATCACTTGTCGTGCAAGTCGAAAGCGTGGCGATCGAGCTTGCTTTCCCGGGGCTTACAATCCCGATTCGAGCGGAATATCGTAGGTGTTGCTGCCGGCCTTCACGTCGAAGGTCAATTCCGTCTTCGTGTTATACTTTTCCGGAATCGGCTCTTTCGTGGTCGCGTTGTCGTAGTCGGCCGAACTACCCTGGTTGGCATACTCGGGGCTGTCGGACGAAATCTCCACTGCCGCGGCGGCCTCTTGGACCGTCGTCACGGAAACCTTGTGGTTGCCGATGAGGGCCCCCTTGCCGTCGACGAACGCCAGCTCGTACTTGCCGCTCGCATCCGTCTTGCCGATGGAGCCGCGTCCGCCGGCCTCGGGAGTGAAGGTCACGAGGGCGTTGGCGAGAGGCTCGCCGTCCATGGTGACGGTGCCGCTCACGGTACCGAGCGGCGGGCCACTATCAGCACATCCGACACACGCCAAGGCAATCACGCAAGAAGCAATGGCCATCAAACGAAACATCAAACCCTCCCATTTGCACAATCCCGGTCGCCAGGGTGTTCCGACAACCGAGTCATCCTGAAAAAGAAATCGCACCCGGCGCCCGGAGACGCCGGGTGCGAGAATTGTCATGAAAGCACGCAAGAACCACTACGGAATCTGGACAGCTTCGCCGCCGGAACGACTTCCGAGAGCGCCCCAGACGCCCCACGGGGACGTGCGGGAGCCGGGCGACGCGATGTCGACGACGGACTGGTCGCCGGCGTCGATGGTCTCACTGATGAAGTGGACGGAACCGTCGGCCATGGCCACATTGGCGCCACCGGGATGGAAACTGGACGCGGTGCCCATGTGTTCGTTGCCGTCACAGGTTCCCCAATGGCAGGTCGGGCCGTTGGGCGGCACCAGCGTGGAGAAGCCCACGTAGTACGGGCGGCCATCCCACGCGCGTCCTCCCGGCGGACGGTAGAGGGCGCGAACGGAGCCCGTCAGTTGCTTCGTGGAGCTGTCGTAGCGCGCCGAGCAGGCCGACGGATTCCACGACGTCATTGAAAGGGCAACGCCGCCTTTCAGGTCCGTCTGGGCGCCTGTGCCGATCGCGCCTTCGCCGAGCATGACCGTGTTCGAGGTACCATCTTTGATCGACGCCATGGGCAACCAGCGATCGATCTGGAAGCAACCTCGATTGTCCTGACCTTGGTCGGGACGGAAGTGGTTCTGATGGTAGTCGTCACCCACGCAGAAGCGATAGCTGTTGAGCGCGGGGCTTTCATCCCGGTTCGGCGGCTCGCCACCCTCGGAAGGACAGATCAGGGCCGTAAGATCGACACTCCAGTAGTTGTCCTGGAACGTGTTCGACGAGGTGCTCCAGGGACTCGGCAGGCCCGAGCCGGCGGGCGTGGTCTGAGCCATGATCCCATCATACATCGGCTGTTGCTCGATGTAGGGAAGCAAGGCGATGAAGCCGGAGTAGCTCACCCAGCCGCTTCGGGAGGGCACCCATTGGCGACCGCCCAAGGCCGGCAGAGCCTTGTACGTGTCGTGGTAGTTGTGGCAGGCGAGTGCCAACTGCTTCAGGTTGTTGGTACATTGCGACCTTCGGGCCGCTTCGCGTGCGGCCTGGACGGCCGGCAGCAAGAGCGCAATCAAGATGCCGATGATCGCAATGACCACCAGCAGCTCGACGAGGGTGAAGCCCCTCTTCGACAGACGCTGTTTCACGAGTCACCTCCAGAGGTAGAACAGTACAAGAACCGAAAACAAATCACGGTGTGCCGAACGCAGTTCCCCCCCCCCGGTCACCCCAGCAACCCTCAACACGGCAACAGCCTGCCGCTCCCAGAGAACGGCAGAGCTGTGTGCAACGTGCGCAGAATATGCAACGTCAGGCACACAATACATCACCACCCAAGTAAACACACGGCGGTGTACCTGCACAACACCTACATTAGGCCTATTAATTCCCCCCATTACAGGGAAACCTTCACATTTTAAGCCCCCAAGGCGGCCTGAAATGCTTGCTCGTCCAGGTTCTTTGCCAGAGACGCCAAAAGGGCGGGTAACCCCAAGGAGTCACCCGCCCTTTTGCCAATAAATATTCAGAGGGAAATCAAGATTCTCCCCTGATATTGAGCGTTTCTTCAGCTTACGATCCCGATTCCAGCGGGATGTCATACGTGTTGCTGCCGGCCGCCACGTCGAAGGTCAACTCGGTTTTCGTGTTGTACTTCTCCGGAATCGGCTCTTTTGTGGTCGCGTTATCGTAGTCCGCCGAGCTACCCTGGTTGGCATACTCGGGGCTGTCCGACGACATCGCGACTGCGGCGGCAGCCTCCTTGATCGTCGTCACGGAGACCTTGTGGGTGCCGATGAGGGCGCCCTTGCCGTCGATGAACGCCAGTTCATAGTTGCCGCTGGCATCCGTCTTGCCGGTGGAACCACGTCCGCCGGCCTCGGGCGTGAAGGTCACGAGGGCGTTGGCGAGAGGCTTACCGTCCATGGTGACGATACCGCTCACGGTACCGAGCGGCGGGCCACTATCAGCACATCCAACACACGCCAAGGCAATCACGCAAGAAGCAATGGCCATCAAACGAAACATCAAAACCCTCCCATTTGAATAATCCCGGTCGCACGGGGTGCTTTGGCCACCGGGTCATCCTGAAAAAAGAATTCGCACCCGGCGCCCGGAGACGCCGGATGCGTAAATTGTCACGAAGTCACGCAAGAACGACTACGGAATCTGGACGGCCTCGCCGCCGGAACGACTTCCGAGAGCGCCCCAGACGCCCCACGGCGACCTGCGGGAACCGGGCGAGTCGACGTCGTCGATGGCCTGGTTGCCAGCGTCGATCGTCTCACTGATGAAGTGGATCGAGCCGTCGGTCATGGCCACATTGGCGCCGCCGGGATGGAAACTCTGAGCGGTTCCCATGTGTTCATTTCCGTCGCCGCCGCCCCATTGGCAGGTTGGGCCGTTGGGCGGGACAAGGGTGGCAAAACCCACAAAGTAGGGTCGTCCATCCCAGGCGCGTCCTCCAGGCGGACGGAAAACTTCACGCACCGGGTCGGTCAACTGCTTGGTCGTCACGTCGTAGCGTGCGGAACAAGCAGCCGGGTTCCATGCCTGCATGCTGACGGCCACACCACCCTTGAGGTCGGCCCTGCCGCCGGTGCCGATGGTCGTTTCACCGAGCATGATGGTGTTGGAAGTTCCGTCCTTGACGCCGGCCATGGCCAACCAGCGTTCGCACTGGAAAACACCGCGATTGTCGCGTCCCTGGTCCGGGCGGAACGTGTTCTGGTGGTAGTCGTCGCCCACGCAGAACTTGTAGCTGGTCAGCGACGGGCTTTCATCCCGATTAGGTGGTTCGCCGCCTTCCGAAGGACAGACGTATCCAGAGATGTCAACCTTCCAGTACGCGTCGCTGAACGTGTTGCTGGCCGTGCTCCACGGCGTGGGCAACCCACTCCCTGAAGGCCGAGCCTGGGCCATCATTCCATCATAGAGCGGACCCTGCTCGATATAGGGAAGCAGCGAGATCAGGCCGGAGAAGTACCAGCCCGCGTCAGATCCCATACCCCGCATTCCCAACGCCGGGAACGCCTTGTATGTGTCGTGGTAGTTGTGACAGGCCAGTGCCATCTGTTTCAAATTGTTGGTGCACTGCGACCTTCGGGCCGCTTCACGTGCGGCCTGAACGGCCGGCAGCAGGAGTGCAATCAAGATGCCGATGATCGCAATGACCACAAGCAACTCGACGAGGGTGAAGCCCCTCATGGACATACGTCTCTTCACAAGTCACCTCCCAGGGGTAGATAGAATAAGACAACCAAATACAATCTATTGGTGCGCCTAGCAGGATCCCCTCCCCCCACACTGACGTCAGCAATGGAGGGCGCAGAAGCAACCTGCCCGCGGATACCCACGGTATTTGTGCGGAGCGTACAAGACACGCACCGCAAGGCCCACACAACACACTCCATCAGTAAACCCTGGACTGTGTACTCGCACAACGCCCATACTAAGTGTGCCAATTCCCCCCCGTTCCAAGGGGTATTGCATCCTGAGCCCCCAAAACGGCCCAAAATGCTCGTTTGTCCACAATTCTTGCTCGAGAATATAAAAAGAAAAAAGGACGGGTAACCCCCGAGGGGTCACCCGCCCTTGAATCCGAAACAGCACGCCAGAGGCATAAGTCGCCCCCTGTCCGTGCGTTTTCAGCCGCTTAGCTTACGATCCCGATTCGAGCGGGATGTCGTACGTGTTGCTGCCAGCCACCACGTCGAAAGTGAGTTCGGTTTTCGTGTTGTACTTCTCCGGAATCGGCTCTTCCACCTTGGCGGTATCGTAATCAGCCGAACTGCCCTGGTTGGCATACTCCGGACTGTCCGAAGACATCTCGACCGCAGCAGCAGCCTCTTTGATCGTGGTAACCGAGACCTTGTGTTTGCCGATAAGGGCGCCCTTGCCGTCCACGAACGCCAGTTCATACTTGCCACTGGCGTCCGTCTTGCCCGTCGAACCGCGTCCGCCTGCCTCCGGCGTGAAAGTCACCAAGGCGTTGGCCAATGGCTTGCCGTCCATCGTGACGATTCCGCTCACCTGGCCCAGGGGCGGCCCGCTCTCTCCACATCCCACGCATGCCACAGCAGCAATGCAACATGCGATGGCCAACATTCGAATCATGGATACCCTCCCATTCATGCAATAGTGGCGGGCGGGCATCGGCCCGCCTGCCGTCGTGTTGTGTCAAAGGCCTCGCACCCGGCCTCGGAGAGACCGGGTGCAAGACGCAATACTCATGAAATCGCAGTCAATTACGGAAGCGTGACGGCCTCGCCGCCAGAGCGGCTTCCCAACGCCCCCCAGACGCCCCAGGGCGACTGGCGGGAACCGGGCGTCGCAATGTCGTCAGTTGCCTGGCTGCCTGCGTCGATCGTTTCACTGACGAAGTGAACCGAACCATCCGCCATGGCCACATTGGCACCACCGGGATGGTAGCTCGAGGCGGTTCCCATGTGCTCGTTGCCGTCCACACTACCCCAGTGACAAGTTGGCCCATTGGGCGGCACCAGGGTGGCAAAACCGACAAAGTAGGGACGTCCATCCCAGGCACGCCCTCCCGGAGGACGGAAATTCGCACGCACCGGATCGGTCAACTGCTTGGTCGTCACGTCGTAACGAGCCGAGCAAGCGGCCGGGTTCCAGGCCTGCATGGTAACGGCCACGCCACCCTTGAGGTCAGCCGGGCCGCCGCTGCCAATGCACGATTCGCCGAGCATAACCGTGTTGGAGGTGCCGTCCTTGATTCCGGCCAAGGGCAGCCAGCGCTCGATCTGGAAGCAACCTCGGTTGTCGCGACCTTGATCTGGACGGAAATGGTTCTGATGGTAATCGTCACCCACGCAGAACCTGTAGCTGGTCAGCGCCGGGCTCTCGCCCCGATCGGGCGGTTCGTTGCCTTCCGAGGGGCAGATGTAGGCAGAAATATCGACGCTCCAGTAGGCGTTTTGGAACGTGTTCGAGGCAGTGCTCCAGGGTGTGGGCAAGCCCGACCCTGAGGGTCTGGCCTGGGCCATCATCCCATCGTAGAGCGGCTGCTGTTCGATGTAGGGAAGCAGCGAGATGAGACCCGAGTAGTTCCACCCCATGTCCGATCCCATCCCCCTCATTCCCAAGGCCGGCAGGGCCTTGTACGTGTCGTGGTAGTTGTGGCATGCCAGTGCCAACTGTTTCAGGTTGTTGGTGCACTGTGATCTTCGAGCCGCTTCGCGAGCGGCCTGCACTGCCGGCAGAAGCAGTGCGATCAAGATGCCGATGATCGCAATGACCACCAGCAACTCGACAAGGGTGAAACCCTTGCAAACCCCACGTCCTTTCATAAGTCACCTCCCAATAGATAGGAACAAAAAAGGTAAAATTGAGAACGGTCGGCTTCTTCTCCACACGACCATTTCACGCCCTTGCCTTTTCTCGATGATCCTGGTCCGGGCCGGGGCCCGATTGTCGCGTAGCCCAGGGCTGGTTTGCGCGTCATTCAGCTGTTTCGCCTGTGCCCTCCTTCAAATGGACAAGCCGATCCACGTCGACTTCCCGGAACACCTCATTCCCCCCACCGGGCCAACGGACCTCAACACGATCGACCGCGGCGCGGGAACCGAGACCAAACTGCAATCTCGAACCGAAATGACTTTGGTAACCACGTCCACTATGCACCTCGTCGACCTGGACCAGATCCCCGGCAACAACGCGAACGCGAGCGCCAACGGCCCCCCGATTCGACGCAGCGCCCTCAAGGCGGAGTTGGAGCCAATGGTTGGAACGAGGTGATTCATTCCGAAGAATCGTCGGAGGCGCGTTGGAATTAAGGACGACCACGTCCAGATCGCCGTCGTTGTCGAGATCGTCGACGCCGATCCCTCGGCTGCTTTCGATAGCCTTCAGTCCGTCGCCCGCCTGGGATGACACGTCAACAAAGGCGCCGCTGCCGATGTTCATGAGCAGGTAATTGGGAACCTTCAGCGACGTGCGATCGTCGATCTTCTGGATGCGGTCGAAGTGTCCGCAGGCCACATAGAGGTCGCGATCGCCGTCGTTGTCAAAGTCGGCGAAGGCGGTTCCCCAGTTGACGTGAGGATAGAGATTGTTGGTGATCCCGGCCCGACTGGTGGCGTCCTCAAACAGACCGCCGCCCAGGTTGTGGTAAAGGACGGGCATCTCGGCCTGGTAGTCGGTCATGAACAGGTCGAGCCGGCCGTCGTTGTCGTAGTCGCCGCAATCGACCCCCATGCTGGAATTCTCTTTCCCGTCGAAGTCATAGGCAACTCCGGCCAGGAGGCCGACCTCTTCGAAATTCCCGCGACCGTCGTTCTGAAAAAGGAAGTTCGCCGATTCGTCGTGGCAGAGAAAGACGTCCGGATCGCCGTCGTCGTCGAAATCGCCGCAGACCATGCCCATGGCATAGCCAGGGTGGAGGCCAACGCCCGAGGGCTGGCTCACATCCGTAAATGTCCCGTCGCCGTTGTTCTGGTAGAGGGTATCCGGAACGGGAGCGTAGTACCGGGGCCCGGCATGGAAGTGCTCATCGCCCATGACGATCGACACGTGGTTGTCGTAGTTGAAGTCGACATAGTTGGAGGCATAGAGATCGAGGTCGCCGTCGCCGTCGATATCCAGGAAGCAGGTTCCGGCCCCAACCTTATTCCCGTTGCGGACTCCGGCCTCCTCGGTAACGTCGGAGAAGGTGCCGTCGCCGTTGTTCCGGTAGAGGACATTGGGGCCGAAGTTGCTCAGATAGAGGTCTTCGTCGCCGTCGTTGTCGTAATCGCCGGCCGTCACGCCGAGGCCAAAGCCGAGATCGCCGACCCCGGCCGCCTCGGTCACGTCGGTGAAGGTCCAGTCGCCGTTGTTCCGGTAGAGTGCGTTTCGCAAAGGCGCCGCCAGCGGGGTGCCGCGGAGGGGCGCACCGTTGACGAAGTAGACGTCGATCAGCCCGTCGTTGTCGTAGTCGAAGAGGACCATTCCGCCAACGACCCCCTCCACAATGTAGCCCTCGCCGCTTCCGCCGGCGTTGTGCCGGAAACCGATCCCGGAGTCGGCCGTGACGTCGACCAGCCGCATGGGACAGTCTCCCGGTTCCACAGCCGGGGCAAGCGGACCACACACAATCCCGAACACCAAGAAACCGAGAGTCGCAACGAACGGACATGCCCGGAGCGTGGCGGCGCCGCGTTGCTTTCGGCTGGAGAGCGTCCGTTGTGTGGTTGACTCGACCATGAAGTGACTTCGCAATTGGTTAGGGGCTTCGATCGGTGGTGGAATGGACGAGAGGCTCTTGCGGGAGGTCGTCGACCCGGACGCGATTGTCTTTTTCGGTCATCGCCCGGGCACTGGCAATCGCCGCCTTGGCGGCAGCGTCATCACCGGTCATCCGGCAAACCGTAGCAAGGAATTCGTAGCCTTCCGGGCTCGGCTGCCGACGAAGGGCTTCCTGGGCAAACCAGCGTGCCTTGCCGGCGCTGCCTTTCTCCCGGTAGAACTCGGCGAGCACCGCATAGCCGTCGACCGCCTCGGGGAGCATAGTCACCAGGAGTTTCAGAGTAGCTTCGGCGGCCTCAGGACGCCCGAGCCGAGCGTCGGCCTGGGCCAGAGCGAGGTAGTTGGATGGAGCGTAGGGTTCAATCTCGACAAGACGAGCCCAAACGACCCTGGCCTCGGCAACCATGCCAGCATTCCCATACAGGTCGCCCAGGAGATGGCAGGGGAGGGAGTTGGCCGGCTCAAACGCGACAGCGCGAAGGAGAAGCCTCTCGGATTCCAGGGAGTTCTTCTGTTGGGCGTGGACAGCGGCCGCCTCGCAGAGAATCGTAACAGCTGTCTGGCGAGCCTCGGCAGTCGTCAGGATTTCAAAACGCTGTTGCTTGTCCACCGGTGTGCGAGCCTTCATCTCGGTGAAGATTTCGCGGAACTTGGCGGCCTCCTCGTCCTTGCCCAATCGGGCACAGGCATTGGCCAGCGAAAAATAGGCGTTGGCGGGGGCAGTCCCCGACTTGATCGCTTGGCGGAGATTCGCCTCGGCCTCCTCGAGTTTGCCCAGTTTCAACTGGGCCTGGCCGAGAACAAGGCAGGAAGCCGGCGAATTCGGATAAAGCTCAAGGGCCTTGGTGATGACTTTTTCCGCTTCTTCACACTCGCCCGATTTCGTCAGGGCGACGGCCAGATGGTGGTAGACGTCGGCAGAGACACAACCGGCCTCAACGGCACGGCGAAGCGTGCTGGCCGCCGTTTGGCTATCGCCGCGATCCATGGCCACGGCGGCGAGATTGACGTAGTAGGCAACCTCCTTCGGCGCCAATTCGACACAACGCGTCCAAAGGCGTTCCGCGTCCTCGCTATGGCGAGTCCGCGAAGCGAGCATGGCCGCCACGTGGAGGGACTGGGGGGCGTCCGGATAAGCCTGATTCAAGCGTTCGGCCACCCTCTCGGCCTCCTGGAGCAACTCGTCCGACGTCGCGGATATGGCGGCCTTGGGAAGGCGGATCGTGGGAAGGCTATCCTGGCGGGAATTGGTGGGGGTCGCGGAACTCGGAGGCGTATTCTCGGAGTTCGGAGACGCATCTTCCGGGGCCGACGCCGGAATCGAAGGCGGCAGCGTTGGATTGAAATCAGACCGAGCAAGAGCGACGGGCCCCTCTTGCTGCTGGGGCTGCGACGGCGGATTGAGAACCAGAACCGCAACGACGACGATGAGAGCCACGACGAGACATCCGAGAAGCCATGTCACATAGCGTCCCGGACGAGGGCGCCCAAAGGGAGCGGGACAATCGCAGTCTTTCTGCGACTCAAGTTCGTTTTCTGAAATGTGATGCTCTATCATCCGGATGCTGACTCAGAATCTGCGCACAGAGGTTGACCTGAGGAACTCTATTCTTCAAGACGCGCGCAACGCGAACGACCACCGCCCGAGTCTATTTCGGACGGCGCAGGCCATAAACGCTGCTCTTCCCCTGTTCCAAACGCCCAGCAGAACTGACAAGTTCCGCGTGGAATAAAATTACCGCTGCAGCCATCAAAAAGACTCCGATGGCAACAGCATCCCAAAATCCTGATTCTCTTGGTCGCTCTCTTCTCCGTGGCCGACAGTGCCTGGAGTAGCACCCGCTATCCCAAGGCTGCGCCCATCGAGACAACCAACTTGTGCGAGATCTGTGAGGACGGGAAATATGCCCAAAACCCGTTGTCAGAATCATCCCGGTTTAAAACCAGCAGGTCTCAATCCTTATTGTTAGGCAATGATCATGGAGCACTCAAGCGAATATCGCGCAAAAGAACATTGACATTGCGCAACACCCAGTTCTTGAGAAGGAAGCAAATCCGGCCACCCAAATCGCCGGAGCCCCCAGCGCCCTATGCTATCACCCTGTCCACTCAACTCCACTTGCTATTTCGTATCCCCAAAACAGGAACATGCCCCCCCTCGCGCCGCGCGAGATTCCTGACCCAAACAGGAACACTCGCTTGACAGGGCTTATCTTAACAAGACCCGGGTACCAAACGCAATGCCTGGTGGCACGATCGAGGAAGTTGACCCCGGGGGGGGAGCTCCACACGAAACTTGGACGTGGGAAAACGTATCCCGGTTCCGTGATCGTCTAACAAAAATATCCCCTCCGCAGGGGCAGGCCTTTTCAGGTCTGCCTTGTCAACTATCGGCCTCACGTGAACGAAGGGAGTCGTAAGCAAAGACTCCCAAAAGTGTTACGCCAAGAGTCACCCAGATACCCGTGCCATCCGGGAGGGAGAACGATGCCGCGTGTGGAAACGCAGCGTCACCTTGCCCCTGCTGCTGACGCTGAAACGGAGCGGGCTCGGCTCCGTAGGGAACGGCCATGTCGCCCCGCTCGATCGCCAACACTTCGTCGGGCATGAGGCGTCGACCGCAAAGTTCGGAGGTGATCATTCGAACCATGAGCCGATTGAGGTGTTCGACAAGGTACTGAGAGGTGTGAGGGGCGGCATGAGGATTGCCGATTCCCGAATGATCCGTAAGGAAGAGATACTGCCCCATGGTCAGGAAGGCCGCCGATCGCATAAGGAACTCAGCCTTCAGGTCGGCGCCGCTGGAGGCAACAGGGTAGAGACGCACACCGCGGGCGCGGAGTCCGCTCGCGGCCTCGAAGGCGGCCAGCATGTCGGCATCGTGCGGCGGGGCATCGCCGACCAGGAAGGCGACGCGTGCCACGTTGCCGGGCCGCCAATCCAGGGCGGCGGCCTGCTGCAAGGCAATATGAACTGCCTCGGGGCCGTCGCCGCCGCCTGCTGCCCGCTGCTGGGCCAAATCACGACGAAGTTCGTCGAGCGAGCCGGTGAAGTCGAAGCGGCGCGAAACGTACTCGTCCCCTTGATCGCGATAGACGATCAGTGCAAAGCGTTGATCCACATTGGGAAACGTCTCGCGAAGCCGGGCCACAATGTCGTCGAGTTCCGTCTTCAAGTATTCCAATTCGTCGCCCATGCTGCCGGTCGTGTCGAGAACCAGGGCCAAATCGAGTTGCTGGGGACGCTCTGCCTGGAAGTCCTGCACGACGATCTCACAAACGGGCTCTGCCAGCGCCAGCTCTCGTCGAAGGGGCGACGATCCATCGGGGAGTCGCACCACGACTTCCGCACGACGATCCTGCACGTTCACGTCGGCGCCGGTCAGCATGGCACGGCCATCGCTGCCGGTGGTTAGGTGCAATACGTCCTGGCGTCCGTCTACTTGCACAGTCAATTCGGCGCCGCCGACGGGACGTCCGCCTTCGGTTTTCACCTGGAACATGACGCAGGGACGAACGTCTTGGACGCTCGCGGCGAACATGCGGGCGCCGAGGGTCCGGTCGAGGAACTGGCAGAATTCGTCGGACCGTTCGACGTCGTCAATGCTCCCGGCGGTCAACTGGCCCGCAGGACGAGTTTGACGGCGAAGAGCAGGTTCCTCGGGGGCGCGACGGCGATCGCCGGACGGGCTCGACTTGGTACTGGAGCCCTCAGAGGAAGCGGACTCTTCTGAGGGAGCGGCGTCAGCGAAGGAGCCCGTCGAATGGGCATCGGCCGATTCCGCTAAGGCGGGACCACGGTCTAGGGCCGGCAGCGACGAAGGCGCAGCGACGGAGTTACCCGAACTCGACTCCGGAGCGGCCTGGCCGCAGCCGGACACGAGGCAAGCCAGACCAACCATGATGAGGGAAGCTGTCCGTGAGCGCATACCGGTAGCTCCTTATGAAAGATGGGGAGTGTGGAGAGATTCTCCTGGCCGAAACCTTCCCACCCAACGGGTTTCCTGCCCGCGGCAAGAATAATCCGGCCTGTTGCTGTCGCGTGTTCGATAGGTTGACGGATGAGGGTTGGGTTGTGTTACAACGCCGCCGTCTGAGAAGAGAGATGCGCCAGTGTCCGGAATTATTCCCTCCGCGCAGAATTCTGCTATTCTGAAGAGTTGATCCGCCTACTATCGAAGTCCGCATCGCCAAGGAACGTCTCCCACGGCGTGGAAGGGGGTCACTCACGCTTTTCGTGCCCGATTGGCGGAGAAGAAGCCACCTGAGCGCCCATGCTGCATCGTCTACGAATCCCCGACTCATTTGCTGAAAGGCTCCTCCGCCGCCGCTTCTGGGTGCTGGCTTGCTATGCCCTTCTGACCGCGTTGGCGGTCGTCGCCACGTGCCAAAGCCATCTGCGAGTATCGCTCTTGCAGGGGCTGATGCCGGACGAAGCGGAGTATCGTGCCTACGTGGAGCGGGCCTCTCAATTCGGGGGAGGCAGCGACGATCTGGTCTACGTCGCCACGGGGGAAGGGGACGATCTGTTCTCGGCCGACACGCTGAATCGGATCCGCGAAGCCGCCCGGGCAATTGAGCGGCTACCGGAAGTCGGGCGGGTCTTCTCGATCGCCGACGCCATTCGGCTGGCGCCAGACCGGACGCTTTCGGCGAGAGAGGTTGCCGCACGGACCGTTCTTCGCCGCCGGTTGGCTCGCGGTGTTGTCCCCGACGTGGCCCCCGGCGAGATCCACCCCGAAAAATACTGGCCCAAGTCGGCGCACGAACAAGCCCGGATCGATCTGGCTCAATTGGAAAGGGAGATGCGCAGCGATCTTGTGGCAGGGCGCCTGATTTCGCGAGGCGGCGATGCCCAGACCATGCTCGTCTGGCTTGCCGAATCCTCGAACCTGCTGAACATGCCCCAGTCGGGCATCCGCCAGAAGATCGAGAAAGTGATCCACGAGCACGGCCTGGGACGGCAAGGGACTTACTGCGTGGGCACGATCATCATCCAGGACTGGATGTACGAGGAGGTCATCCGGGCCATCGCCTGGATTCTTCCCATCGTGGCCCTGGTGGTCAGCCTGCTGGTGTTCGCCATCTACCGCCGTCTCAGCTACGTGCTGCTTACGCTGCTCATTGCCGGGATTGCGATCGCCTGGACGCTCGGGTTGACGGCGACGATTTTTGGCGAGGTGACGCTGCTGGTGGCGGCCACCCCGGGCCTGATCCTGATCCTGAGCACGGCCGACACAATCCACCTGATCAGCGCCTATGCGGCCGAGTTGCGGCAGGGGCTCAGTCGCCACGATGCGGTCGCTCGAGCCGTCCAAGAAGTGGGCGGGGCCTGTCTGCTCACCAGTCTGACCACGTTCATCGGGTTTCTCTCCCTGGCCGTCGTGCCGGCCGTGGCGGTTCGCCACCTGGCGATCGCCTGCGCCGTAGGAACGGCCAGCGCGTTGCTGCTGGCCCTCACCCTGGTGCCCATGGCCTTGATGATCCTGGCGCCCCCGGTTGCCGCCCGAAAGAAGCCCTCCCGGATGAATCGGCCCTTGGACGGACTAGTCGGCCTCTGCCGCCGCTGGAGCCTTCGCCGACCACGCACGGTGGTGGCGGTCCACTTCCTGATCCTCGCCGCCTCGGTGGCTGCGGCCGTGACCACGCGACTCGACGCGGACCTTCCCGCCCGATTCGTCCCAGGGCACCCGATTCGCCAGAGCGTCGATTTCTTCCACGACGAGGTCGCGGGCACCACGTCGATTGAACTCGTGGTCTGCACGGTCCCGAAGAAGACTCTTGACCTGGCAACTCTCAAAGGCCTCGCACGGCTTGAGCAACGGCTCGAACAGCTGCCCGAAGTGGAGAGCGTCTCCTCGATCACCACGGTTTTCCAGATCGTTGACAGCATGCTGGGACACCATCCCGTTCGCATGTTGCCGGACAGTTCCGAAGAAGCGACCGCCACGGTGGAACTCCTCCACAAGCTCGAACCGGAAACGGTCGACGGGCTTGTTTCGCGAGACTCGGGCCTGCTTCGCGTTGCCGTGCAAGTCACGTCGACACGGATCATGGAGGTCGCGGGCCTGGCCGACAGGATCGAACGGATCGCCGGGGAGTGTGTTCCAGAGGATGCGCTCGTCACGACGGCCGGTTTCTACGTCGTGGTGGGCAAGGCGGCCCGGGAGATCCTGCTCAGCCAGATCCAAGGATTCGCCCTCTGCTTTCTTTCGGTGATGATCGTGATCACCCTCGGCGTCCGCTCGCTGCGACTCGGCGTGATCGCCATGCCGCCGAATATTCTCCCCCTGGCCTTGCTGGGCGGCATCCTCGCGATCACGAGCGAGACCATCGACACGGATATTCTCGGGGTGGCGATCATCAGCCTGGGTCTGGCCGTGGACGACACTATCCACTTCCTTCATCGCTACGACATCGAGCGACGGCGATCCAGCGGGCGGCGTCAGGCGCTTCAACGGACCTTCGACTACACGGGCAGCGCGATCATTCGCACCACGGTGATTCTCGGCTGCGGGCTGGTGCCCTTCGCCTTTTCGAGCTATCTTTCCATCCGGTTCCTGGGAACGTACCTGGTGTTCGTTCTGGGCTGCGCCGTATTGGCAGACTTGCTGCTCTTGCCGGCGCTCGTGCTGTTGTTTGATCGGGATGGCGAAAAGCCCCTTGGAGTGCGATGACAACAACGCAGGAAAACACGGAAAAACGCGTGCCGAAGGGAACTTCTCACCCCGTTGCTCCGCTGCTTCTGGTGCTGATGGCGATCTTCCTCTTGACCGTCACTGGCGCGATGCTCTCGGGGGTCCACCTCAGCCACGCGTTTGCGGGCTTGTGCCTCGGTGTCATTGCAGCCGAAATCACGCTTTGCGCCGTGTTCGCGGCGCTCACGCCGTTTTCCCTGTCCCTGCGCATGGGACTCGGATTGGCAGGAGCGGTGGTCGTTTGCGTCGCCATCTTCCGTATGGACGGCCCAGGCGGTGATGAACGCCTGGAAATTGCCGGCGCCGCCTTCCTGCAATGGATCGCCGTTCAGATTCCGCTCTGGGTGTTCCGTCTGCGGGGAGGTTGGCTTCTGCGATGGACGCCCAGCATCGAAGCGGGGGCCAGGAGCCGGGATCTGCAATTCGGGATCCGGCAAATGATGGTCTGGACGGCTATGGTGGCCGTTGTGCTCTCGATTGCCAAGACGGCATTGCCGGCGGATTCTCACAGTCCTTCCGGGAACAAGGCCGGGGAAATCCTGATCGTCACGCTTATTCTCGTCACGAGCAACACGCTCGCAGCTTGGCCGATGATCTGGGCTGCCTTCGTGCGGTCCCGTGTGTTTACCTGGTGCCTCACAGCGGCTGGATGTTCAGCAATCCTGTGCGTCGGCGAAGTGTGGGCCTTTCGGGCCGTATTCGGTGGAGTGAGCAGCGAGATCTTCGCCCTGTTGCACCTGATTCAGTTTGTTTCCGTGGGTGGCAGCCTCCTGTTGATTCGCGCCAGCGGGGTCCGATTGGCGCCAGAGACGCATGACAGCGGTGCGATTGACGGTGAGGCCTCTTGTCTCTGACGCGAAAGGCGACGATTTTCCGAACAGCGTTTGCAAGGTGAGACGCAACCTGTAGAAAACTATCGGTGGCGCCCGTGTTTATTGTATTGGGCGAGAAGAGCCGGGCTAGTGCAAGAACGTCGATTTCGGTTGGGGGTTGTTGAGACGCGAAGTTCAAGAGCCCGGCTATTGTGGGTGCTAATCGAGCTTGTGGATGGCGAAGTCGTCGAGGTGGACTTCTTCGTCCGGCGCGAAGCCGTCAACGACGACGATCAGGCGGAGGGCGTGGACCGGCTTGCCGTTGATCTCGGCAGGGATCTCGCCGGCGGCGGCAACGCGGGTCCAGTCGCCGGCCTTGGCGCGAATGGTGGTCGAGACGGCCGCGAGGTTGGCCTTCTTTTCATCCAGCGGCGTGAGGCTCACAGTAACGGTGGCGCTCGCTTGCGGTGGTTTGGGAACGCGGACCATGCAGAGGGCGGCGTAGCGACCGGGGGTGAAGTCGAGGGTTTGGAACGGCCCGCCCCGCTTCATGCCTTGGCATAACACGCCGACCTTGCCGGAGTGGGCTGCCTCGGGGCTGACGGACATGCTGCCCACGCCCCACTTGACCCAGTGGGACCAGTCGCCGGGCCACTTGCCACTGGCGGATTCGAAGGACGGATTCTCCGAAATCGGCTTCGATTCGTTGTCGAGCATGACGAGCATGGTCTGGGCGGGCAGGCTTGCCGCACCAGGGGATTGAGCCAGTTCGGCGAGGCGAGCGCGGACCTTTTCGCTCGTGGCGGCCTGGTCGAAAACGGTCCAGATAAGGCCGGCCCCCCAGCCGTTGCCACAGAGAAGGGGGTAGCGAGCGAAGTCGATCTGGTGGAGCAGTTCACGGTGCTTGGGAAACACGTCGGCCACGAGGTGTTGACGCTTGGCGGCCATCTCGAGACGTCGGGCGGCCTCGTCGAGAAGGGCCAGGGCATCCGCTTCATTTTCAACGGTCTGCTCTTCGGCGCGACGCTCGCCGCCGTAGGCGATGACCGAGGCCTCGTAGTATTCGAAGGCCAGCATGAGCAGCTCGGCGCGGGCCCGTTGCTTGGGCGTCTTGGTTTTCTGCAAAACGCTTTCGAGAAGCTCGCGGCTCTTGGCAAGATCTTCCTCGGTGACGTCGGCCAGGTAGCCGGGGTGGTTGAAGCGAAGGTACTGCCCCCCCTTGGTGAACCACTCCGACTGGAGAATGCGACGGGTCCAGAAGTCCTCCCAAAGGGCATAGTAAGCGGCCAGGTCGTCAGCGGCCTCGGGGCCAACGGTGCGCTCGTACCACTCCTCGAGAAGTTCGTCCACGTTGCGTTCCGGATCCCACTGGAGCTTGAGGGAGACGTAGAGCTTCGGCCCCTCGCCCCAGTTGGGATAGGCTTCGGCATACAAGGCTCGCACACCATGAGCGTGGGCGTAGCGGTAGTAGTCGGCCATCTCGTGGAACCAGACGCGGGGCACGCAGTAGGAGGAGCCGTAGATGTAGTCGTACCAACCCAGAACGGGACTGGCCGCCTGCCAGACCTCGGTCATGTGTTTGCCGTCCGCTTCCAGTTCCGGATCGATCCACTTCATGCGGTCGTAGGTCATGTAGGGAATAATGCGGGGATTGACCTGGACCCGCGAGGGCGCCTGGGCGACCTCGCTGTAGGCCAGGCATCCAAACCACTTGTCGGGATACTCCCCGAGCACACGCTCGACGACTTGGTTGCACCAGCCGTAGTAGCGGTCCGAGCAATCCCGCCGTCCCAAAAAGTTCTTGGCCTCAGGGTCCCGGGCCTGGCATTTCTCGCACTCGCAGTGGCCACTCGAATCGACAACGCCAAGGGAATAGGAGGTAACTTCGGGGTGCTGCGCAAAGTAGTCGCAGATCGTGCGGGCGGCCTCTTCGGCAAGACCAGGGGCAGAGAAGCAGGGCTGCCAGCCGTGCGTGTTGCTGTCGGGCGGGATGTAACGCTCGCCGTTGCGGATGGGGAAGAACTCGGGGTGAGACTTGGCGTATTTTTCCGGCGCGATGAGACGCTGGAGATTGTGGTGGAACTTGACTCGCCCGTGCATGCGGTTTCTTTGAGCCCAGGTTAACTGGGGACCCGAAAGCCCACTGAAGAGTCGCGAGAAGAACGCGGGCTGCTGACGCACCTCTTCGACGGGGATTTCGATCGTGTCGCACTTGGGCACGTCGGTGCCATCGGGACCCGGCATGAGCCAGCGAACGCCAAGGTAGCGTTCGAGGAATTCGCAGACTCCGAATTCCGTGCCGTAAGGAGTCGACCCGACGATGACGAGATGGTTGGCGTCAACACCGCGGATAACAAAGCCGTCGTCGTCAAGCTGGTCGAGTTCCAGTTGGAGCGTCTTGACGTAGGCATCAGAAGCGATGTGAATCGAAACGGGATGCGAGGCGACTGCAGGATCGTTGTCGGCGAGAATTGACAGTTCCGTGCCGGAAGACTCGTGGACGTACTGGACGAGCAACTCGGCGGCGCCGCGAATTTGCGGGTCGCAGTCGGCAGGCAGGACGACAGCAGCACGCGGAGTGTTTTCGGTAACGATGAAGATTGTCTCGGCGGCGGGGACGGGAGGAGAGATCAACAGGGTTGCGGCGAGGCAGGCGATCGAGAAGCGGATGGAGTACATGATTTCGGCTCCCGCTGATTGTGAGTGGCAGGTCTCCTGGAGAGATACCGTAGCGTTCCGCCTGCCCAGAAGCAACTCTTGGGTGGGACGAGGGTTGGATGGGCAGATTCTGAACAATTGACTACCATTGGATAAGGTGGAGTTGTCGGGGCTGGAACGATCCTTGGAGGTGGAGCCAAAGCGATGGACAAGGGGAGTCTCAAGAAGATTCTGGTGGGGGATTTTTCGTGGCGGCGGTTTCTGCGTTCGTTTGCCTTTGTTTACGGCTTTCTTTTGCTGTTCGCCCTCTTCGGGTCGGATCGTCTGATCTTTCAGCCTCAACCGCCAAGTTATGAGGACACGCCGGAGACTCTCCACCTGGAGTCGGACAGAAGGCGAACGATCTCGGCGATCCACCTGCTGAATCCGGAGGCGAAATACACGGTTCTCTTCAGTCACGGGAATGCGGAAGACTTGGGAGATCTACGCCGGCTCCTGGAAGAGTATCGCGAGCGGGGCTTTTCCGTGTTCGCCTATGACTACGCCGGCTACGGCACGAGCGAGGGCCGGCCCACGTCGAGTGGTGTCTGCAAGGACGCCGAGGCGGCCCTCATGTACCTGGTAGAGCATGAGAAGGTGCCGCTCGATCGGATCATTCTCCACGGGCGATCGGTGGGCGGCGGACCGGCGACCTACCTCGCCGAGAAATACGACGTGGCAGGGCTGATTGCCGAGAGTTCTTTTGTCACGGCCTTCCGGGTAGTAACCTGTGTTCCGCTAATGCCTTTCGACAAGTTGCGGAACATCGCGAGAATTGGCGATGTGGGGTGCCCGGTCCTGGTCATTCACAGCCGAAGTGACGACGTGATTCCTTTCTGGCACGGCGAGGCGCTCTACAAAAAGGCGGAGGAGCCGAAGCAGTGCTGCTGGCTGGACGACGCGACCCACAACTGGATACCGGCGGAGGAAAGGGCAAAGTGCTGGCAAGCGATTGACGAGTTTGTGGCGTCGCTGAGTCGCAGGGGATAGGGATCGAGGGAAGCCGCTCGGAATTCCTGGGCGACGGTATCGAGCAGGACGGGTTCGACCTGCTCCATTTGCGGGGAATTCGCCAACAGAAAAGCAAAAAGGCGTCCCCGTTAGGGGACGCCCTTCGTGTGTGTTTTCACGTTGAGCCCGGGAACTACCCGGCGCGTCGTCAGACGAGGCCCTTGCGGACGGCCCAAACGGCGGCTTGGGTTCGATCGCTCACGGCGATCTTCCGAAGGATGTTCTGAACGTGTTCCTTGACGGTCTCGACACTGATCTCCAGGGACCGGCCGATTTCCTTGTTGCTCAGGCCCAGGGCCACGTGGCGAAGAACCTGAGTTTCCCGTTGGGTGAGCGGAACATCGTCGTCGTCGATGACCTGTCGCACCTTCATGGCGCCGGCTACACGGCGGAGCTCTCCGGCGCGGGAGGGCGACTCGCCAGCAGCCGCGGCACGGATGGTGGTAATCAAATCCTCGCGATTCGAGCCCTTGAGGACGTAATCACTGGCGCCGAGCGCGACAGCGCGGGCAATATAGGTGGGGTTGTCATAAGTGGAAAGCATGACAACGCGACTCTCGGGGACGACCGCCTTGAGTTTTTCGAGCGCGGTGAGACCGTCCCCGTCGGGCATCCTGATGTCAAGCAGGATGACGTCGGGCTTGCACTTTTCCGCCTCTTCGACGGCCTGCTTTCCGGTGGCCGCTTCGGCAACGACCTCAATGTCTGAATCAGCCAAGAGGCTCTTCAATCCGGTCCGAATGACTTCGTGGTCGTCTGCAACAAGGAGTCTGACGCTCATGGGGGACCCCCAAAAACAAAGGAAAACGGGTGCTTTGTAGGGTGGCGGCAGGTCTCGGAGACGTAAGTCGTAAGGATGAGACGGACGTCGGTCGAGTATGCCCCTCGAATAGACTAGCATTTTTCGTGAAGCTAGTCGCAAAGTTCACGGCCCATCGGGGGATCGACTCCACCCATTGGGTCAACTTTTCATGTCAATCGTAGTGTACCTGCGGCTAGGTTGGAAGTCCCCTGTAAGACTAGTTGAACCCCCCGGTCCAGCGGGATATTTCCGGATTTCTTCCCCTATAGGGGCGGTTTTGCGATAACTCCCCCCCACCGGTTACGTGCATTTCGCCAGAAAAACCAGAAAAATCCTCTCAGGAAACCCCACGAACAGGCAGTTTCTACCTCTTCGGCCAGTTTGGTAAACCGCCGCGTTGACCCTCGTCATCCGGTGACGTAGATATTTGGCGACACTTGATGCCGTTTTTCTCTCCCACTTGATTGGGTGGGAAAGCAGTGAAATGAGGATTCCGTTCGGCTCGTGGTGGGGCTCGCATGGGCAGCGCAACCGCACGAGGGACGGATCCAAAGCCAGGAACCCGAGAACGAGGACCCTCAAGTCCCGCGAACCATGCAGGCGGCAAGCGGACCGAGGTTGATTGAGGCACACACCATGAGCAAGGGCACACTTCTGTTGGTTGATGACGATCGCCAGGTTCTGGCTTCAATGGCGGACTGGTTGCGGAGCCTGGGGTACGAACTCGACACGGCCCAGAACTGCCAGCAAGCCCGGGCCGCAATGACTCGCCGCGAATTCAACGTCGCCCTGGTCGACGTGCGTCTCCCCGACGGAGACGGTTTCGATCTGCTGGCCGAATGGCGGAAGAAGCAAACCAACACCTCGGTGATCATGATCACTGGCTACGGAACCGTGGACTCGGCCATCGACGCGATTCGGGCAGGGGCCTTCGACTACCTCACCAAACCGCTGATCGACGACGAATTGGAGATGGCAATCCAGCGGGCACTGGACCAGCGGAAGGTCTTGGAAGAAAACGAGACCCTGAAGGCACAGCTGGACATCCGCTTCGGAATGGAAAATATTGTCGGAAACGACCACCGGATGAAGCGGATTTTTGACGTGATCGACAGCGTGGCCGATACGAAGGCCACCGTATTGATTACGGGCGAGAGTGGAACGGGCAAGTCGATCATCGCGCGAGCAATCCATCGGCGAAGTGCACGCCGCGACCAGCCGTTTGTGGAAGTCGCTTGCGGGGCGCTGCCGGAAACCCTCCTGGAGAGTGAGCTTTTTGGCCACGTGGCAGGGGCCTTCACGGGTGCCACGGGCGACAAGATGGGCAAGTTCACACAGGCGGACGGAGGCACGATCTTCCTGGACGAGATCGGGACGGCCAGCATGGGAATGCAAGTCAAGATGCTGCGAGTTCTCCAGGACTTCGAATTCGAGCAGGTCGGTGGAACCAAGACGTTCAACGTGGATTCACGCGTCATCCTTGCCACCAATGAGGATCTGGGGCGGGCAGTTGCCGAAGGAAGATTTCGGCAGGACCTGTTCTATCGGATCAACGTGATCAATATCGAATTGCCGACACTGCGGGACCGATTGAGCGACATTCCCTTGCTGGCAAACCACTTCCTCGCGCGGGTCTGCGAAGACAACCACAAGACCGTCGACGGATTCTCGGATGCGGCGTTGGCGGCCCTGCAGGCCTACCGCTGGCCGGGCAATGTGCGGGAACTGCAGAACATCATCGAGCGGGCAGTCCTCTTGGGCAAAGGCCAAACGGTGGGCTTGGAGGATCTGCCTCCCGACCTGGTCCAGAACGGCCCGATCCACGTGGAACCCGTGGGCACACGAACGCTCAAGGAGGCCCTGGAGGGGCCGGAGCGTCAGATCATTCGGGACGCCTTGGAGCATCACAACTGGAACCGCCACGAGACGGCCGACGCCTTGGGCATCAACCGGACGACGCTCTATAAGAAGATGAAACGTCTGGGCTTGCAGGAACCGTTCCCGGTCACGACGGGGTGATGGGACCTTTCTCCCGCCCTTCAGTACCTCTCGTTCAGAATTACCTGGCGGGAGGAACAAGCTCAGGATGCCGATCTTCAAGCCACGCGAGAACGTCCCCTTGTAGCTTCTTCGCCTGGGCGAGAAGTTCATTGGCGTCTTTCTCGCCAACGACGCCAACCTGCTCGTAGAGCGCCTGTCCTCGTTTCCGGGAGCAGTACTCAAGAAAATCGGAAGTTTCGTTCCACGGCGTTCCCAGCGTGAATTTGAGGCTCTCGATCATGTATTTGTGATGGCCCTGGCCCTTCGTCACGGCATACCCCTCGGCACGAAGCGCCACCTTGCACAGCACGAGGGCTGCGTCGTAGGCGTGCATGAATCGCCCGTCGCAACTCAGCCCGCCGGCGTCAGCATCGGAAATCTCGCGGTCGACGACCTTGAGAGGCTGCGCGACTTCTGCCACGGTGGGATCACTTGGCCGCAGCCAGTCGTTCCGCCGCCATTGTTCTAAGCTCATCATTCACATCCTGCACAGTCGGCGTTTTTCCGGGACCGAGGATCGGAATCTTCTCCCGCCGGTACACATCGGCCAGGAACGGATCGCCCGACTGATACTTCTGGCAAAACGATTCCCTTGAGTAGATCACGGGATTGATCCGCCTCCCTAAGCTCTTCTCAGCTGTTGCGAGGGGACCGGAAAGCTCCCTCAGAGAAACGTCTCCGAGAATGAACAAGTCCACATCGCTCTCAATCCCTTGCCGGCTTCGAGCAACAGAACCGAAGACGAACGCCAGTTCGATTTGAGAAGAAAGGGCTCCCAAGGCGAGGGCGAGAATGCCCTCAAGCCGGTACGCGGTTCGAGACTGCCGTTCTGAAACAAGGGCAACCAGGGAGTCAAGGGCCTCGGGGCACGGTTCGGAAAGCCCCTTCAGGAAATCCTCGGCATCTCGAACGATCTCGTGGTTCCAGGCCATCCGGCGATCTGCAATCGCCCTCGCAACGGCCTGCACCGCGATTCGCTGCAGGATCGGGCAGCGATCGCCGCCCAGCCACCCAAGGAATGCTCGGTCTACATCAGCGGCTTTGCCGATCGCCTCACTAAGCGACCAGGCGCAGGCAACCCGAACTCCTTGGCTTTCATTCTCATCACACGCCATGCGAACCAGGCGGGAGCGAATCTGCGAGCACCGAACCACGACACCGCTCAGGCCGCGAGCCGCTCCTTCTCGAAGCGTCTCGGGCGTCCCTTTGTCGAGTAGACCAGCAAGTTCATTGGCCACGACTTTGTGCTCTTTCGCAGCATTCACGAGAGAAACGGCACAGGCTCCGCGGACGGCGGCGTCCTCGCCGGCATCCCGGAGAAGTCGCCGGAAGAAACCATGCATTGTGTCTTTGCGAGGCAATGTGTTTATGCAAGCTTGGCGAAGTGGTGCAGGTAATTCAGAAGCGGCCAGGGCCATGAGTTCGTCTCGTGCAAGATTGTCAAACTGCGACCAATGACCCATTTCGTGAATGATCGCGCGAGCAAGTGCGTGGTCCAATCGTTCATCCGCCAGCATGAGACGCGCGCTCTGCAGCCACGCCTCCGGATCGTTGTCGCGCAGATCGCCGTTGAAGAATACAAATCCGTACTCGACATCATCGTGCATGACGGTAACGGCCTGCATGGCCCAACCGGTCAATTCCTCGTTCAGTTCAGCCCGAGCAGCCTCCAAGATCTCCCGGCGGCGCTTCATGCGATGAAGCTGCTTGAATTCATCGGTCGTCAGGACGCGACGCGCCGTTCGCATGATCGCGTTCGTTGTGGTTTCAGCCAATTCGGCAAGCCTCGTTCCGGCGAAACCTTCGAGAACATCGAGTGCCTCCATGGTCAGCCCAAGCCAGCGGGATTCGCCAAGCTGAATCAGGGAGCGAAAGACCTGTTCCGTTAATTGGCGGGAGGTCACGGTTGCGCCGTCAACCAGGCATCGTAGAGCCAGCAATTCGCCGCGTCGCAAGAATCTCCCCGTCGGATCGGGGTCGTCCAAAATGC
The DNA here is from genome assembly GCA_963674575.2 of Thermoguttaceae bacterium. Lineage (GTDB taxonomy): Bacteria > Planctomycetota > Planctomycetia > Pirellulales > Thermoguttaceae > JAAYAY01. The sequence continues at coordinate 904,083 of CAXXQT010000001.1, read as the reverse complement.
GTCGGATGAGCGATTCGGCCGCCGCCGGGGTAAGCTGCGTTGCCACAAGACGCATAACCTCGGACCAGTCCGCATGGTAGAAGAACCCTGACAAACAGTCGGAAACGGACCGGGAATCGGCTTCGTCCATGATCCCCAGGGAAGCGAAATACTCCTGGACCGTCCGGTGGCAAAAGGCGAATGTGTCGTCGCCCTGCTCGGCGAACAAACCGGAACGCTGCGAAAGATAGCGAAGAAGCCCGTCGCTCGTCCTTCCCGCTTCCGACTCCTGAAATCCCAAGGTGCCGGTCAGATACTCTCGAATGAGACTGTTTGCCCACCATCTCGGCGCCAAGACGCGACCCGCTTTCTGCATTGCCAGAGCAAGCCGGGCCAAAAGCCAGCGAAACTCCCTCGCATCAAGGGGAATGCTGTGCAGCAGGTGAGCCTGGCTGTCGTCTGCCTTGCTGCTCTCCCAGGTATCGAGAAAGACGTCAGCAATCTTCTCGTAAAAGTCCACTCGTCGGCGGGGAAGCGAACCGCCTCTTGCCTGATGAAGAAGGACGCAAATCGTCAGAATGAGCGGGTTCTCCGAAAGTGTTCTCACGCGGGGATTGCAGAGGATGGCATGTCTCAAACCAGCCAGGGTTTCCTTGGCCTTTGCATCATCATCGCAGGCCAGGAGGGAACTCCATTTGCTTAGTAGCTCGTCTTGCTCTTCGGCGTCGTAGTCGCATATCCGGTAGGGTGTGAATCCGAGAGACTCCCATTTCTCGTGGCTGTAGCCAATCAGACGTGAGGTGAGCACATAGCTGTTCCAAGGATAAGCGAGAACGAACTGCGAGATTGCTTCCAGTGCGCCCGCACGGGAATCCCCGTCGCCCATCTCGTCGAGTCCGTCCAGCACGACGAGGCATCTCGCTTGCCTCGATTGTAGGCGTTCCCGCAATAACTCCGTTGCTCGCTCGCATCCGCGTTCGGCTGCCCACGCAGAAACGTAGGCCAACACATCAGCCCCAGGGACGGTTTCCAGAAACTGGGCCAACTGCACAACGCGAACGTAGAGGGGAAGGAAAGCGTCCGCCGAGGAATCAACCGCGGCACGATGGATCAGGTACTTTGCAATCGTTGTCTTGCCACAACCGGGACTTCCCAGAAGCACGACCCTGTCTCTCTGTCGCACGCAGTCGGTCGCCCTGATGACGTCTGTCTCGGAGCAGCGCTGCACAAGCTCTCCCTCGCCAGGCACGCTTGTTGGATCGAACTCATCTTTCTCACACGCACAGCAGGCCGGCGTGTTGTCGATCAGCCTCGGATCAAGAAAAAGGTCGTCAATGGATTGCTCCGGGCTCCAGGGCATTCCAAGCCCCCGAAAAGACATCTTGGAATGCTCCGCGGCAACTTCGCGCCGGTACTGACTAAACCTGTCTCGGTCAGTGAGGTCCGACAGACGCACCTCCACTGCCCGGGCTAATCCCTCCAGCGTTGCCGCGCGGATCTTCACCCACCCACTGCCCTTGAGCAGCCGAATGACCTGGGATCGTGATACCCCGGATTTCTCCGCAAGCTCTTTTTGTGTAAGACCTTTTGACTCGACTAGTTTCCTGATGCGTCCAGAGTCAATCGAGACAAGAGTCATTGTATCACCCAAATGCGCATGACATTACGCATCAAGCATACAATACAATGTGTCATTAGTCAATAACTGCGATTGATTGCAATAAAATAAAGAAACACACGCCGCAAATGGTATGGAAATCTTGCAGCGGATCGCTGGTTCTGTTCCTTCCCGAGGTCGCGCCCCTTGCCGAAAGGAAATTGAAGGTCTCTACGTCCGCCCCCCATTTCGTACGCCCGCGGGAGAGGGGGAATTGCTAGCGAAGGCGACTTTTTCAATCCCGTCCAAATTGGCGTTGCGTGAACCGCCATTGGGACCGATCCAATACTCAGACGTTTCCTTCTCCATGCCTCTTGCCACGGTCGACCATGAGACAAGGGCTCTTATTCTTGATGCTCGCCCTGGGAATTGCCTGCGCAGGGCTCCTGTTCGCCTCTCTCCCCGCTCGGATTCTGCTGGGGTGGACAGCCACCAACTTCTTTCTGGTGGCCATCGGCTACTTTGGCCTGGGCGGGCGCATCTTCGGCAAGCGAGCAGATGGAACGGTCTCACCGATGGCTGTTCTGGTATTTGCTCCGTACCTCCTGCTGGCCTTGATCATCGCCGCGGTTTGCCGCTGGAGCATGCGGGAAGCGGTGTGCCACCGAATTTCAGAGCGATTGTACATTGGACGCCGGCTGCTGGGGCGGGAAAGCCGGAGCCTGGAGAAGCGAAAGATCCACGCGGTGTTGGACCTGACAGCAGCAACACCGGAGCCCCGGGCGATTCGGGAAGGCCGAATGTATCGCAGCTTACCACTGCTGGACGGGAGCGCCCCATCCCTGAAGGCGCTGGCCGAGGGAGTCGGCTGGCTGCTGAAACAATCGAAGGACGGCCCGGTGTACATCCACTGCGCGGCGGGGCACGGGCGGGCCGCCTTGCTCGGCGGGGCCTACCTGCTGGCAACGGGTGAAGCGGACAGCACGGAGGAGGCGATCGCGAGGGCTACAGCGAGTCAGGCCACTCGTTCGCTTGAACGGCGTGCAGCGGCGGCGACTCGCGGAATATGCCGCATCTACCTCTTCTGATCAGTAGCGAGTGGACGCGCCGCTTGTAGCCGCGTCGGCAGTTTGGCGATCGACGCGAAAAAACCCAGTAGAACAGGTCGTCGAGCCGTGCAGTTTCCAGCCAGCTGCGTTCCTGGGCGGACTTGGAATTGCGCACGAGATCGATCATGTCGGAAATGACCGTGGCGTTGTCTCCATAGTAGTTGTGCCCAAGAAGGCTCGTGTCGACGGCCGAGACGTCGATGGTTTCAATCCCCTTGATGACGACGAGCCCGTCACCGGTATCGCCGGCGCGGGCCGTAGCCGTGAACCTGCTTGGAGAGAACAAGGGCCTCGTCGTTGGAGGAGGCATAGAGGGTAACGCGCCGGCCGGTGCCGACGATCGCCGGGGCAATGTCGCGACGAAACACGTCAGCATCGATGTCCGGGGCAGTGAGGGACGACCCTCGTGAAAAGGTGGCGAGGCGGGATCGATCTCCGGCGCGAGTTCACGGAGGGCGCTGGTGAGGGCCCGGTTGCCCATGCTGTGCGCAATGAGGTGGACGGATCTTGCCCCGGAGCGTTGGGCGACATCTTTAAGGAACTGCTTCAGGTGGGGGGACAGTCCCATACGACGTTGGTTTCGTCGATCGTGTATTGGAACAGCCCGCCCCTGAGAAGGCCAGCTATAGAAGATGGGGGCGCCCCTGAAACCTCAGGTCGTAGGCCAGCTGGGGCCGTTCGCCGAGCAGCGTCTTCAAAGGTAACATTGAAGCCGTGGACAAACACGAAAAGCGTCTTTAGCGGAACTGTAGTCAACTCGTTCGCGGAGCTGGGAAAAGAAGGGTCTCGGAGGTCCTTTTCTTTCCACATTCAGCAGGGCCACGTGGCGCGTGGGGTCTTCGACAAAATCAAGTTTGAAGACCGAAGGGGCTTCGAGCTCGGCGGACCTCGTGATTCCTGGGGATACTGACTTCGCAGGTACCGATCACAAAGTCTCCGCGGTCGTTTCCGTACTCCAGATTGGGACCGGCGACAGCCCGGTCCGCTCTGAAGCCAGGCGATCGTTTCCGAAGACAGCCAGAACGCCCCCCGCCGAACCGGCCAGGACGGCAAAGGCCGTGAAGGTCTTCTTTCTGGCACTGGCCAGGGCAAACAACAACGAACAGGGCCGAACAGGAGCAGGCACACGCCGGCGGCGTAGAGGTAGAGCCGGTGAGGCTCATCGGGCTGGCCGGACGTGGCCCGTTGAGCTGCGATCGGTGCCGTAGAAGACGGTGACGGCTTCGTAGTCGCCTCGATCCTCGGCGACGGGCTCGCGAGCGGCAATCGTGGCGGGAGTGGCAGCATCGGATTCGGAAGCCGGTGCGGGATCGAGAGCGGTTTCGATTTCGGGAGAGGCCGTTTCGAGCGACCGGGTCGCCATTCTGGGAACCGCGGTTTCGGTTGAGGGCGTCAGGATCGTGGCGGTTGGCGCGGGAGCAGCGCCGGCCGACATAGCCTGCGGGCTGGCCGATGGGGCGGCAGGGGCGAGGGTCATCGCCTTGGGAGCAGTCAGACCAGGCAAGGAAACGGCCGCTTCAGGCTGAACCGAGGTCGAACCGGAAATCGAGCTGGCACGAGGAATAACTGGTGCCGCCACGATCGTCTCGGCACGATCACCCGTTTCGGAGACGCGAATGCCGAGAGCTTGAGGCAGGGGAGCGGCCTCAGGAACGCCCGGGGCTGGGGCGACCGTTTCGATCTCGCAAGCTTCTTCGTTTTGTGAACCGGCATCTGCGAAGGGGACCGTTCCGAAATTGGGAGTCACCGACTCTTGGTCGAAGGACTTTTCGCCTGTCGAAGGCTTGGAAACTGCCTCCTGGTTCGCTCTCCCGCATCCCGTGAGTGCGGGGACGGCGAGCAGCGCAAGAGAAGCCACCAGAAGCAACGAGAGAGGCCGTGAGAGGGTCATGGGTCGAGACTCCGCGGGGGGAGAATTGGGGAAATATCCTGCCGACTCGGTCGAGGGCCCGGACTCGCCGAAAACCAAGAGGGAAATTAGCAGAAAACGGGAAACGCCCCCAGATCAGTTCATTCACCCCCCATCCGCAGTAGCTGTTACGGGATCGTTTCCAACCCGGAAAGGGGAGGATATACTAGGAGCATGGGTATTCGATTTCTCTGCCCCAACGGCCACAAACTCAACGTCAAGGCGTTTCAGGCGGGACGACGCGGGATCTGCCCTTACTGCGGGGCGAAGTTTACGATTCCGACCGAGAGCGTTCTTCCGTCCGGAAAGCCGTCGGCTGACGATTCGTCCGCTGCGAATACTCCGGCGACGCCGACAGCGGCAGCCCCCTCGGAAGTGGGCAAAAGCACCTTTGAGCAGGACCTCGAGCAGCACATCCAGAGTACGGATCAAGCCACTCCAGAAGCCCCCGTGAACGCGGGGACAGTCCAGGAGCCCGAATTATCGATCCAGCCTGCCGAGACAGCCACGACAACCTCGGCGCCTCCACAAGCGACTGAAGAAGGGCAAGCTGAAGCGCCATCTGGAAAACCGGAACCAGGCCCCGAGACTCCGTCGACTCCCGCCGAAGCACTGTCGATGCCTTCGGAATCGCCGCATGAGGAAGTAACGGCGGACGCAAAACCTCCGGCTCCGGCACAACCAGCACCCCCGACCCCCGATCCCCTGGCGGAAGTGCCGAATGCGGTATGGTATGTTCGGCCGCCCAGCGGAGGGCAATTCGGACCGGCACAGGCGGACATGATGCGGGGCTGGCTTACCGAGGGACGGGTCAGCCCGGAAACCCTTGTGTGGCGAGAAGGCTGGGCAGACTGGCAAGAGGCAGGGGCGGTTTTTCCGCAACTGCAACCCGCGTCGACGGCCCCCGAAGCGCCGCCTGTGAGCATGGTCGGTGAAAGTGGCGCAACGGCCTCGTATCGAACGGGACCGAGACACCGGAGGAAAGGCCCGAGCATCGGCTTGATCGTCGTCTTGGTGGCTGCATTTCTCCTACTGCTGGCGATCTTGATTCTTGCGCTGGGCGGGTATCTGAAAAACGACTCCCAGACCCAAGAGGGAAACCGGGCTGTGCAGGCTACCAGGAGCATGGCCACTTCCGATTCTGCCTTGACGGATTGCTGAAATCCTGGGACACTCCCGCCTCAATGACAGGAACTGCCGGTGCGCTGTGCGCGGCAATTCGGGGCAATACACCGTTTGGCAAGGATCGCCGAAGTCCGACGTTGTCTCGGCATTCAGCGTCCGACCGCTCAGGAGGAGATCGGGAAAATGCAGTGGAAGCGATGGATGCTGGCAATGGCGTTGCTTTCCGTGGCAGGAATCGGATGCGGAGGTCCGGATGGCGACAGTGCGCCGGCGCCGGACAAGGAAACGAGTGAAACTGCCGCCGTAAAGGCTCCCCAGATCGAGCCGCCGGCTGCCGCCGTAGCAGAATTCCTCGAAGCAGTCCGAACGGGAAACGACCAGAAGGCCGCTTTGATGTTCACTCCTGCGGCGCGTGCCCAGGTGTCGCAGCTCGGATACCAGGTGGCGCCGACCAAGAGCGACACGGCCACATTTTCGGTGGGTGAGGTGATCTATCTGGAAGGAGGCGGCGCACGGGTCGAAGCTACGTGGACCGACCTTGGGCGAACGGACGAGATGCTGTGGATGCTCCGCAGTGGAACAGAAGGTTGGCGGATTGCCGGGATGGCAGCAACGGTGTTCGAGGGCCAGCCGCGTCTTCTGCTGGATTTCGAGAATCTGGAACAGGCCATGGAGAAGATACGGATGCTTCGAGGCACCCTTGAGCAGCAACAGGCGGCCCAGCAAGCCCAGCAACCGTCTGCGCCGCAGGCGCCGGTACGGCGTTAGCAGCCACACCAAGCCCCTAAACCATTTACCACAAGCAACTTACGATCAAAAATGCGGATTGTGCCCATTCGGGCACAACCCGCATTTTTTTGCGCGAGTGAGGGCAGACATGTCAAAATGGCCACTTTTTGGCTAGAAGCAGACCAAAGGCGGCGGCCCTTCTCATTTCACCGAGACGGCGAAAGTCACCCAAAGGTGCTATTTTCTCACGTTGCCCCGCTTGACATGGGCCCCATCCATGCTAACTTAACCATCTAAGCTGTGAAATTGCTACTGTCGTCCCAACCCGCAAACCTTCAACAGGGCAAACCAGCGGAACGGACGTCACGGTGCAGCTTCTTTCGTGGCTCTCCGGCTCCTGGCCGTCGTGGCCGGGGAGCAACCAACCGAGGACGGTCAGAGCAGACCCCTTAACGCTACGGTACCTGTCAAGTTGGAGGGTTCTTGAATGAATCGCATCTTTGTTGTTTGCATCGCGATCATGTTCGTGATGCTGAGTGTCGTCGCGACGGCCGACGCTGCGTTGACCTGCCGTCCGAAGACTTGTGCGCCGGCGACGTGCGCTCCCGCGCCTTGCGCCCCGGCCTGTGAGCCCGCTTGTGAACCGGCCTGTGAGCCGGCGACCTGTGGCCCCAAGCGCTGCGGGCTTTTGGCCCGTCTTCGCAGCTGCCGTCCGAGCACCTGCGAGCCGAAGTGCTGCGAGCCCGCTTGTGAACCGGCCTGTGAGCCCGCTTGCGAACCGGCTTGTGAGCCTGCTTGCGAACCGGCCACCTGCTGCCCCAAGAAGCGCTGCGGCCTTTTGGCCCGTCTTCGCAGCTGCCGTCCGAGCACCTGCGAGCCCAAGTGCTGTGAGCCCGCTTGCGAACCGGCTTGTGAGCCCGCTTGCGAACCGGCCTGTGAGCCGGCCTGTGAGCCTGCTTGCGAACCGGCCTGTGAGCCCGCTTGCGAACCGGCCACCTGCTGCCCCAAGAAGCGCTGCGGCCTCTTGGCCCGCCTTCGCAGCTGCCGTCCGAGCACCTGCGAGCCCAAGTGCTGTGAGCCCGCTTGCGAACCGGCTTGTGAGCCCGCTTGCGAACCGGCCTGTGAGCCCGCTTGCGAACCGGCCACGTGCTGCCCGAAGCGTTGCGGCCTCTTGGCCCGCCTTCGCAGCTGCCGCCCGGTGAGCTGCTGCCCCACCGCATGCGAACCCGCTTGCTGTGAGCCGGCCTGTGAGGCTGCCGCCCCCGAAGCCGCTCCTGCGGCCCCCGCGGCTCCCGCAAAGGCTCCCGAAGCTTGAGTTGAAAGCCATTAGCGCGAGTCGTCGCAAGACAACCCGCGCGTCCCAAGAACGTCGAGCCAAGTTGCCCTGTTGCTTAGCTGCGACGCGTTCCTGGTCACGCCGGACCTCCTGCCATCAGGAGGTCCGGTTTTTTCTTGCCCCTCCCGTCAATCGCGAAGTAGCTTCTCTTTGAGAATCCTGGCGATGTGCTCGTTGTACTCACCCGTGACCGTGCGGGGCGGGAGCCAGTCTTCGTAATCGAAGTCAGGGAAATTGAGGGGCTCGTTCAGTTCGCGGTGGAGAACGTAGAAATCGCGGACCTTGGCGGTGATTTCCGAGCTGTCATACTTTCCGAGATCGACGGCGATCTCGGAAACCTTGCGGACGAACTGCTCCAGGCCGCACCCCACGTAGACGGAAAAGGGCCGGAAATCCAGCGCGGCGTTGATCTGGGGTCCCTCACCGTAGTCGGCCACCCACAGCGTGCTGTGGGTCTCAATGACCCGCCCGGGCATGTTGACGCAAAGCCGAACGTTCGATTCCGGGTCGAATCGTTTGAGAAGTTCGATCAAATCTTTCGTCCGCATGGGCGATTGCCTTCGGTCGCACGGTCTTTGGGGGTGAAGCAGTCCTGGCTCTCTTCATTGTGGCCTCAACCCTGCTTGGAGACCAGCCCGTCTCGGAGCTTGCGGATTTCCTCCCAGGGCAATTCGTGGGGGGAACGTTGGGTTTTGGCGGCAAGTGCAGCCGCAACGCCCGCCGCTTCACCCATGGGAACCGAGTCGCCGGTGACCCGATAGCTGGAATGGGCGATGAAATCGCCGCTGATGTTTCGACCGGCCATGAGGAGACCGTCCACGTCCTTGGCCACAAGGGCTCGGTACGGAACGTCGTAAGGCTTGGCGTGGACCCGCTTCGAAGCGATCCCCTTCGTCTGATTCGGGTCGGTGGAGTGAACGTCCACGGGAAAGCGAACCTTGCAGACGGCGTCCTCGTGGCAGGCGCCTTGGATGAGGTCCTCGGTGCTGACGGTGTACCGCCCGTGGATGCGCCGGCCCTCGCGGACACCTATGTGCTCGGGCGTGGCGATGATCTGCACGTCTTTCCAGGGACCGCCACCGGCGCGGAGGGCGCTGACGAGGCGGTGAACTTCAGCCCGACCGCGGAGGCTGGCCGCCGTAATTTCGTCGGCGTTGGTGCCGGCCACACCGTATTCGTGATTGGCCATCAGGCAGAAGAGGCCGGGACGGATGTAGAAGAGGGTGGGCATGGCGTAGGAAGGATCGACACCGGCCTCGTTCATGGCCTTGCGAAGGTTGTGCTTCGGGGAGCCCCAGTCGGCCTTCTCGGCAAGCCCACGAACGAAGGGAGCAACGCCTTCCGGCTCGATACCGGCCAGCAGACAGATGAAGCTCATAGGCTGGGCCTGCCCCGTTTCCGGATGGCCGTAGTCGAACCCGCAACCGGCCTGGGCGGCCAGATCCCCGTCTCCCGAAGCGTCGACAAAGGCTTTGGCGCGGAATGCCTCGCGTCCCGACTTGGAATCGGTAATCACGGCCTCGAGACGCCCATCGCTGCAGACGGCGTCGCAGACGCGGGTGTGGAGGCGGATGCGGACACCGGCCTCCTGGCACATCTCCTCGAGGAGGATCTTCATCTGCTCCACGTCGTAGCCGAGACCTCCATGGCGGGTGAGCCCGCCTCGCTCCTCGAGACGATCGAGCATTTCCGGCATGAGTCCCGTCTTGTTGCTCGTGTCGAGGATCCAACTCAGCAAACCGGCGGTCCAGACGCCGCCAAGGCAGCCGTTGAATTCAACGAGCCGCGTGGTGGCGCCGGATCGAGCCGCAGCAATGGCGGCCGCGACCCCGGCAGGACCGGCTCCGCAGACGAGGACGTCCACGTCTTCGACGACATGCGTCGAGCGAGCCGGCTCCGGGATGGTGCCCGCCTCGACGGACTGCTGAGCGTGAAGAGGCGATCCGATGCTTGAGCCGGCCACTCCGACTGCCGCAGCCGTACCCGCCTGGAAAAAACGACGCCGATCGATCCGCTGTGCCATATCGTGAAGCTCCCCATGTTTCTGGTTTCCGAGGGCGATTGAGTTCCCGTTGCCGGGCAACCCTTCCATTTTGCTACACGAAGCCGGAGGATGCCAGTTGACGCGTTCGAGAGGGCAAGAAATAGCAAACGGGTTGCCGGCGGGGGGATTCGCACGGCAACCCGGCTAAGTCATGAGCCCGGTTAGTCTGCTTCAGCCCGGCTGCTACCGTTGGTTTCCCGAGAGACGTTGCATCAACGGGAACCGAGTGATCTGCAGCCGGGCTTTTGAAGTCGGTGGCAATTGAGGACAAGAGCCGGGCTATTCTGCTTCAGCCCGGCTTCGTGATGACTGACTCGTGTTCCTCGGGGGAGCCAGAAATGGTCTATTCGTCAATCCCGATCGTCCGGGTGATGGCTCCAAGGCTGAACGGGAAGGGCTTCTTGGCGGTCGCGTTGGCCTCCGGTCCCGCAATGAACTTGGCCACCTTGGACGGGCTTTGCGCACCGACCATGAGTTTGGTTTCCCAACCCTTGGGCCCTTTCTCGAAACGAATGAGTTGGGGAATCGAGGCGCCGCGAACCAATTGCTTGGCGAGCTTGGGCTCCTTGTCGACATCCACGTAGGCCAACTCCACACCAGCCAGGGCGCCTTGCTTGGCCACCTGGGGCATGATCGAGTTTTTGAGTTTGACGCAGGCGGGGCACCAGTCCGCCCCGAGCATGACCACAAGGGGTCGCCCCTTCGTCGTGCTTTCGTGGTAGGCCTCAGCATAGGATTTCTCGCCGGAGGCCGTCACGCTTGCCTGCAACACCACCGCCATCAAGAGAGTCGTCATGATCTCGTTCTCCTCTAGGTACAACGTCCTTGCTGGTTGTTGGGGGGACGGGCTCCATTGGCGCTCGGCGAGTTACCTCGCCGAGAGAAGCCCAGAGAATCGGTTGCCGCCGTGCAACCGGCCCGTGTCTGTTCCTGTAGACCTTGGGAGGTAGCAATCGCTGTGCCGAAGAGGTCGGGAACCGGGAACTCGATCCCTAAGACGAATTACGGAAAGACCTTCGGGCGTTTTCGTCCACGATCCTCATAGCGGGCAGGGAAGGAGAAGAGTGTTCAGTGAACAGCCCGCGTGAACAGGAGTGTCCACGCAAGTGGACGGCTTTGAGCTTTGTGCTATGAGCAGGCCTTCCCTGCAAGCAGAATCAACACCAAAGGCGCTAGGCATCCCCATCGACACCTTTCGTGTCCATTTCCTGACACCACCGCTCACCGCTCACCGCTCACCGCTCACCGCTCACCGCTCACCGCTCACCGCTCATAGCTCATAGCTGAATGGCACTGATATTTTGTTAACGCGTTTTGCCTTCTTGTTTTCGGGCGACAGTTCTGGGTTTGGTCATGAGAGGATACGGCTTCGGTCGGCGTTTGCGATGTCGTGGTTCGAGGCGATTTGAGCGATTGGCGATTTCATGAGAGGCAATAGCGTTCAACATTTCGGTGTAGATCGAAGGAAGTCGCTCGGTGGTGGTGTGTGCCAGGGTCGACCGAAAGGACTCCAGGGTTCTCATGGCGCGAGTGAAACTGATCTGCCGCGGGCGTTTGTCGGTGTTGGCGGCTGCTTGGGCGATCACTGTGCGGATCAGGTTGTACGCCAGCAGATGAGCCCAGATCTCCTTGCGAACCATCTCGGGAGTCTGGCAGCGAAGCACGTCCATGTTCATCGTCGTCTTGAGCGAACGGAGATTGATTTCTACGTCCCAGCGAAGACGATACAAATCGGAGATTTCCGATACATGATACTGCTCGCTGTTCAGCAGTGTCGTGGCAATCACAATCATGCGTGCACGATAACCGGGACGAACGAGGCGGTAGCGAAACTCGCGTATCGAAAGACGCTCGGGGATCGTGGCATACTGTTCGGGCGACATCCACTCGGGACATCTTGGCCTGACCCATTGGACAATGTGATCCCAACGTCCCAACCGCTCGCCCCGACGGAAATCGACTTTCCGTTGTGCGTGGATTCGTCCCACAAAATCGGCGCCCTGTTGCTGCAGCAAGACGATTTCCATGTACGAGCAAAGATAGCGATCGGTCAGCAAGACGTCGCCTTCGTCGAACCCCGCAATCATGTCGCGCAGCATGGCCAACTCGCTCTGGAACTTGCCCGCCCAGCGGCGGATTCCCAAGTCCAGCACGGTTCCGACGGACAAGGAAAACAACACTCCGATGCGTGCCAGCGGAAAACCCACGCCGGGAGCTTGAGCGCGACTCTGCGGATAGGCCGCTTGGTTCGCTGCTGTGTCGGGCATCGAGACCGTCGAACCGTCGAACAATTTGACGGTTCGGCCCAGCCACCGCCATGGAACGAGCGATGCCTGATCCGTGGCTCGGCCGGTGTGTCGCACAAGCCAGGCCAGCAGACTTTCGGGCAGCCGACGCCTCGCCCGAGCATAGGCACCGGTATCGGTCGAGCAAGGCGACATTCCCTGTCCAAGACGCCAAGCGAGAAAGCTCTCGACCGTCACGGCCAGCGTCGGATTGGCGTGGATCACTTGACTGAGAAACAACCACACCACCGTGACCGGATTGTAAAGCGCCCCGTGATAGCAATGCAGGCACAGCTGCGTCACAGCCAGACCGATTATCTTCGCCGGCAGCACCTCCGAAAACGGCAGACTGGCATGCTGGGCAAACTGACATCGGAACCAATCGATCTTTTGCTGAAACGACCATCGAGTACAATCACTCATAGCGGCCTCCTTACTGCTTGGGCTGATTGGACAACACCCTAGTAGCAAGGCAGGCCGTTTCTTGTTAGATCAATTCCTCACAAGGACTTACGAAATATTCAGTGCCATTCAGCTCATAGCTCATAGCTCATCACTCATCACTCCCAATACCCATACTCGAACACGAAGTCCACATCGTCCGCGTGGTCCTTCGTGTTCGTGCCGTGGTCCTCGCCGAGGCCGCCGTTGAAGCCGTAGCCGCCAATTTGCTCGAAGGCAGCGACCTCGTAGAGGAGGCGACTGGGAGAGCTCATGGTCGACCAGGTCTCGCCATCGGAGTAGGCGGCCGCCCAAACATCCGTGCCGTCTTCCGACGAGTCGTAGAGCTTGGCGGCGTCGTAGTCGCCGCCCTGATCGGCAACGGACGCCATGTGAGTGAAGCCCCGGGCGGTGATCGTGTACTCCTCGCCGCGAGCGACGCTGCTGGTCGGCCCGTTCATCATCATGATCTTGTGCGGCTTGGCGATGAGCACGTCTTTGCCGGCCGAGTCGTGCAGCTCGATCCAGTCGTCATCGCCATCGGCCCGAGCCGTGAAGATCTCGCAACCGGCGATCGTCACGTTGTACGCGAGGGTGTCGTAGTCGGGAGACTCGTCGGCGCCGAGTTCCACGTTCTGGGCGATGCGAATGTCGTCCTTCATCGCCCAGACAACGTCGGCGTTGTCCGAGGCCAACATCACACCGTTGTCGTCGCCGCCGAGGGCGTCGGCCGCAACGGTGCTGAAGAACTTGACACGGTTGTAGAACCCGCTCCCAAAGAGCCGGACGAAGTCGGGATAGGCCTTGATCCGATCAGCGTCTTCCGAGCCTTCGAGGGTGGCCGTGTCGTCGCCGCCGTTTCGGGCGTAGGCGTGGGCGTAGCGGAAGTTGTTGGCCGTGAGCGAATAGGGACTGCCGTCGACCGGCGTTCCGCTGAGCGTCATCTGCGTGGTCGTGGCCACAACCGTGTCGTCGCCGTCCGAGTCTTCCAGTTCGACCTCATCGTTGCCGCCGCCGCTGTTGAGGGTGATGTCTTCCGTGCCCGCCACGGTCACCACGAACCCGCTGTCCGTCGTGGTCATCGAGCCATGCCCGGGATAGAAGGCCGCCGTCTCGTCGCCGGCCGAGCCGGTCAGCGTGGCCGAATCGGTCCCCTCGCCGCCGTCGAAGTCGACCGTCGTGATCGCGTCAAGGGCGAACTCGTAATCGATCCCGTTGATCGACAGGGCGTGCGTTGAACCGGAGGCGTAGGTGAAGGCATCGTCGTTGCTGGTGCTGTGGACGGTGACGGCTTGGTCATCCACTTCCACAAGGTTGCAGATTCGCAGGGTCACGTCGCTGTTCGTGCCGGTGACCTGCAAGGCGTAAGTCGTGCCGGCTACCAGGTCAAGATGGTCGATCTTGGCATAGCCATTCTCGGTGGTGACCTCGGCAATGACTTCCTCATCTCCGTCGATCAGGCGCACCGTGGCCTCGCCGCCACTCGAATCGAGGCTGGCAGCAATGGTCAGATAGCCTCCGTACATGGTCGACAGGCTATATGCCCTTGATTCCGACGACAAGTCGATCCCCGACAGTTCGAGGAAATCGACGGTCCCCAGATCGACTCGCGTAAGTTCCAGGTTCTCGGAGTAGATCGCCACCGCGTAGTCTTCCACCTCGCCGTCGTCCGCCAGGCCCGTCGGATCGAGATCCCCCGCCGTGCTCAGGCGGAACCGGGCATAGGATGTTCCGGCTACCGCCGACTCGGGCACGTCGAAGGTGATCGTGTTGTCGCCTTCCACCACGTCGACGCTGTCGGCGATCTGCTCGTCGGAACTGAAGACGCCGTCGCCATTGAAGTCGATCCAGGCGTCAAGCTTGCCGCCGCTAGATGCGTTCTGGACGTTGACGGTCAGTTCCCGTCCCGTGCGTCCGGCTATGAGTTGGGAGACAAATGTCACGCCATCTTCGTCGTCGCTGCCGTCGGCATCGTCACCGTCGGCTTCGGCGGTGGGCAGTCCACCCGGCTCCAAATCGCGTGCGGCCCCCAAAGTTGGTCCCGTTCCCACATGCCGGGCCCCGTCGGAAGCCAAGGACGTTCCGTAAGTGTCCGGCGCGTCGCCGTAGTCGGTCGTGGGGGCGATGATCGTAACGGCGTAATCTTCCACCTCGCCGTCGGTCGCCCCGCCGGTGGCCGACAGGTCGCCGTCGGTACTCAGCCGGAATCGGGCGTAAGTTCCTCCCGTCACCGCCGAAGCGGGCACGTCGAAGGCGATCAGGTTGTCACCGTTGACGACATCCACGCTGTCGGCGATCTGCTCGGAACTCTCAAAGACGCCGTCGCCATCGAAATCGATCCACGCATCGAGTTTCGCGCCCGAGGCGGCCCCTTGGACGTTCACGTTCACGGTCGTGTAGGTCTGGCCGGGAATGATGTCGGAAACAAAGGTCACCCCATCTTCGTCGGCGGTATCCGTTGTGTCGTCTCCGTCCGCACCGGTCGTGGGCTGGCCGTCGCTATCGACGTCTCGGGTGGCGCCCAGGGTGGGACCGGTCGTGAGATGCCAGGCTCCGTCCGCATCGAGCGTTGTTCCGTAGGAATCGGGCGCATCGCCGAAATCGGCGATCGGTGCGAGGATCGTGAGCGAGTAATCCTCCACCTCGCCGTCGGCTGCGCCCCCGGTCGGATCGAGATCGCCCGCGGTGCTGAGGCGGAACCGGGCGTAAGTGCTGCCGAGGGTCGCCGTGAGGGGCACAGTGAAGGTGACCGTGTTGTCGCCTTCCACGACGGCAAGGCAATCGGCGATTTGTTCGTCGCTGTCGAACACACCGTCCCCATCGAAGTCGATCCAGGCGTTGAGCAATGCCCCGCTGGCAGCGTTCTGGACGTTGACGGTCAGTGCCCCGCCTTCGCCGACACGGACTGTGCCGAAGGCGACACCGTCTTCATCATCGGTCCCATCCGTATCATCTCCGTCAGCCGAGGTTGTGGGCAGACCATCGCTATCATCGTCGCGTGTAGAGCCCAAAGTGGGACCGGTAACGAGGTGCCAGGCGCCATCGGTATTGAGCGTTGTGCCGTAGGAATCGGGTGCATCGCCGAAGTCGGCGGTCGGCGCGAGGATTGTCACCGTGTAGTCCTCCACCTCGCCATCGGCAGCCGGCCCGGTCGGATCGAGATCTTCGGTACTGCTGAGACGGAACCTCGCATAGGTTTCGCCGACAATTGCCGAGACGGGAACTTCGAAGGTGACGATGTTGTCGCCTTCAGAGACGGCGAGGTAATCGGCGATTTGCTCATCGCTTTCGAAAACACCATCCCCATCGAAGTCGATCCAGGCACTGAGTCTCGCCCCCATGGAGACATTTTGAACATTTACGGTGACCGTGGCGTTTAGAACACCAACCTGGATCGAGCCAAAGGCCACTCCATCCTCGTCGTCGGAGCCATCAGAGTCATCGCCGTCCGCGCCCGTACCGGCCAATGCGGCGGCTTCCACGTCGCGAGTTGCGCCCAGCATGGGCCCCGTTGCTCGATGACGTGCTCCATCCGAAGCCAGCGTTGTTCCGTAGCTGTCTGGCGCGTCGCCGTAGTCTTTGGATGAAGCACCAGAGTTTTCCATCCAGGTGATTTGTTGCCCGCTACGTGAAGGCGAAAGCACAATGTCCAGGTCGCCGTCTGAATCCAAATCCGCGGCACATGCATTTGAATACGTGGAGTAGTCAGTGCTACTGCTGGTCATGCAAACGGTGAAGTTCCCTGCTCCATCATTCGCATACCACCTGGGGCCTCCGCTCTCTACCCCTGCAGTCAGTACGTCGAGGCTGCCGTCTCCATTGAGATCGGCAGCGATGGCAGAATAGGCTACTTCATCTGTGTCGGAGATGACATGCGATATGAAGTTACCATAGCCATCGTTTTCGTACCAGGCGATCGTGCCATCGTAGTAGGCGGCGGACAGAAGATCCAAGTCGCCGTCTCCGTCCATGTCTCCGGATGTGATGCTATGCACCCCGCTGCCAGCCGCGGTTACCGTTTGAACCGTGAAATGCTCGTCCCCGTCGTTAAGGTAGCAAGCAATGGTGTTGTCGTCTAAAGAGGCGAAAACCACATCCATGTCGCCATCTCCATCTACGTCGGCAGCAAATACGGAGCGCGCACCATCGGCAGAATTGGTTATCGTATGAGTTGTGAATCCCTCGTTGCCATCGTTTTCATGCCAGGCAACGGTAGCGTCGTTGCCTGATGCCGAAAGAACATCCAAGTCACCGTCCCCGTCCACGTCGGCAGCAAACACGGACCTCGCACCATCGAGTTCCGTTGCGATCGTATGTGACGAGAAGTTCTCCGCTCCATCGTTCTCATACCAAGTAATTTGGTCGTCCGTTTCGGAAGTAGAGAGCACGTCGATATCGCCGTCACCATCCAGATCCGCTGCAAACACGGAATAGACTCCCATATCGCTCGCCGTCACTATATGAGCTGCGAAGTTCCCCTGTCCGTCATTCTCACACCACACGATCGTGTTCTCGCTGTTGCAGGCTGCGAGAAGGTCCATGTCGCCATCGCCATCCACATCCGCAGAACAAACCTCCCGCCACCACGCGCTGTCCTCAACTATCGCGCCGCGTGAGACAAAATCGCCGTCCGATGATTCCGGTGGAGAAATCGTTGTCTGATGATCTTCCACCTCCCCATCGGCCGCCGCTCCCGTCCAACCCAGATCCCCGTCCGTGCTCAATCGAAACCGCGCATACACCTCGCCCGAAACGGCCGTGCTCGGCACGTCGAACTCGATCACGTAGTCGCCTTCCGACACGCTCACCGAAGCGGCAATGTGTTCCCCCGCCCCGCCGAACGATCCGTCGCCGTTGAAGTCGATCCAGGCGTCGAGATAGGCCGTGGTCGTCACGTTCTGGACGTTGACCGTCACGGTGGCGTCAAGCTGCGCCACCTGAATCGTGCCGAAGGTCACCCCGTCTTCGTCGTCCGTGCCATCGGCGTCGTCGCCGTCAGCCGCGGTGGTGGGCAGGCCGTCGGACTCGGCATCGCGGGTGGAACCAAGGGTGGGGCCGATGGCTTCGTGGTAGGCCGCGTCGGCGGCGAGGGTGGTGCCGTAATTGTCCGGGGCATCGCCGAAATCGTATTCGCCGGCGGCGCCGGCCAAGTCCGGAGCGGGGGAGACGCTCAGCAGGCGACGATCTTCGAGGGGTTCGACGGCCACCCGGCGATTTCGGGGGGGAGCCGACTTCGGCCTGCGTGAACTTGCAGAGAGTGGGCCGGTTCGGAAAAGTCGCGAAAGACGCTCTGTCCAGTTCATGTTGCCTCTCCAATCGATTGCGTCGGGAGCCCGATCCGACCGCCCGAGGGGCCGGAGGCTCGCACACCACCAAGAATCCACCACCAGGATGGGTCTCATTTAGGGAACACGACCCACATCCATTGTCGTTGGGTATCGACAGAATGTCAAAGGAGCGGCCTGCCTTTTTCGGTGCCGCGGGCCCAGCGTGTGGCAATCCACGTGGAAGAGTGATTTCTGTCAGGCCGGACTAGCAAAACCGTCGGTAACGATCGTCTCTGGTTGGTTGATTCGGATTGCCCGGGCGAGAGGTGTGTGGCGATTGAAGGAGCAATCCCCCTCCCCGGCCCTCCCCCTCGCTCGCAAGAAGCGCTGGGGAGGGAGTAACGGTGGCATCCCTGCCGCCGGCGGTGCTGCCTCTTGCATTCATCATTCTGCGGTTCCATGTTCGATATTCTGCGGTTCGACGCGGCGGGCGTTGTGCTTTGGGAATTGGCGCGGGTGATAGTTCCACCCCCACCCCGCCCCTCCCCCTCGCTCGCAAGAAGCGCTGGGGAGGAAGAAAACGGGTGGATTGTGAGATGGGAGTTGCTGCTGATGGGATATGAGTGACCGTGCAATCCCCCTCCCCGGCCCTCCCCCTCGCTCGCAAGCTCGCTGGGGAGGGAGCAGACGCTCACTGCTCACTGCTCACCCCACGAGCAAAAAAATCGCCGCGGAGAGGAATACGGCCCCCGCAAGGCGAAAGAGAAGCACACTTCGGCCGAGGGCGTGTTCGTCCTGCGTGAGCCAATGGCCGAGGGCGAGGACGAGCAGAACACTCCACAGACCGCGGGAGCTGTAGACGACGTTGGCGGCCGCGGCATAGCCCCACTGGGCGATGGTGGAGATGATCAGAAGGCCCTGGAGGCCGACGAGGGCGGAACCGCCGGCCAGGTAGGGCCAAGCCGGTGCGGGAACGGCGCGGAGCGGCTTGGGAAAGCGGACCATGAGAACGAGCGAATAGGCGGCCGCGAAAGCGCCCATGATGGGCGGAAAGCGTCCGACGCCCCAGGCGGGCGACCAGCGTTGAACGAGCACGTCGAAGCAGGCGTAGGACGCGGCCGCGATGAGGGTCAGGCCGGCCGTGAAGGCGGCCCGGTGCAAAGCAGCCCGATCGCGACTCATGCCGAGCAGGGCCACGCCGAAGGTCGCCAGTCCGGCCGAGGCCCACACCCGAGCCGGCAGCGGTTGGCGAAGGAGCAGCCAGGTGAAAAACGCCACCATGAGGATCTTCAACCCCAGCATGGGCGTGGCTACGGAAACGTCGCCGCGAGTGAGTGCCAGGATGGCCGTGATCTGGCCGGCGATGAAGAGCAAAGCCACGACGGCCGGTTGCCACAGCAGGCCGAGTGAAGGAACCTGTCCCCCAAATCCCCAGAGGGCGGCCAGGGCGATCGACGTGGCGATGTTGGAAACAAAGGTGATTCGCCAGACGTCGACGTTCTCCTTGGCGGCTCGCTTCAGTAACAGAGCACTGAGGGCATAGAAGAACGCCGCCAGGAGCGACATCCAGAAGGTGGGCGTCAGCAGGAAGTCGGGGGGAACGGCGGGGACGCTGGCGACAGGCGGGATCACACCTATGACTCCCGGCGTGTGATCTGCAGCAGAACGCTCTCCGAGTCGGTGCCTGCCAGGGGATAGGAAGCGAGTTTCCGCAGTTCGAGGTCGTTCATCTGGCCGTGATGGCGGGCTTCGCCTCGTTCTTCCACCCAGGCGGGGCCTTTCACGAGCAGGAGGCGGTGGAAGGCGTTCCAATGGGGATCGAGCCAGGTGAGGATCTTCCGCAACCGGGCCACGGCGCGGAGGACCAGGGTGTCGCCCCGCCAGGCTTGCAGGACCTTCTGAACGTTTTCCGGGTAAACCGGAACGTCGAGCCCAAGTTGGTTGACCATGTCGGCGACGGCACGAGCCTTCTTGCCCACGGACTCGCAAAGCGAAACGTGTAGATCGGATCGCACGATGGCCAGAATGATCCCGGGCACGCCGCCGCCGGTGCCGACGTCGAGGATCTTTTCGCTTTCGCCCAGGTGGTCGGCAAAGGCGAGGCTGTCGACCACATCCCGGGCGACGAACTTGTCGTAGTCGGTGTGGCGTGTGAGGTTGATTTTGGAGTTCCAGTCCCAGAGGAGTTGGCAGTAGCGGTCGAGGAGTGCGACGCGGTCGTCGGGCAAGTCGATCCCGTGCTGGGCAAGGGCAGCGGCCAGGGAATCGGCGTTGCTGCCACCGGAAGCTCCGGGGATTTGCGGGCTCTCCGGCAGAGGGGAGTCTTGGTCGTTGTCTTGGGGGCCGTTGTTCGTCACAGGGGGACTTTCAGAAAGGAAAGGGCGTGGTTTGGGCCGGGAGAACTAAGTCCAGTTAGGCCTGCTTGGAGCGAGAGAGGCCCGCCAGGCATGGTTTCTTGACGCTTCAGGGGCACATCACGACGGAGCGTGATGGCTACTATGCTTGAGTTTGCAGTTCTTCCGAGGTTTGGGCGGCCACGATTGCATCGCCCGCCCCGGGGGGCTAGCATGAGACGCCGGGCGGAACGTGTCCGTCCCACCACCAGAGTGCCGTTTGCCGGAGGATCGCCATGCAGTCTTATTTGAATCGTCGTAAGTTCTTACGTCAAGCGGCCCTTGCACCGACCGCCCTGTCCCTGGCGACCGGGATCACGGCTCGGGCAGTGGCGGCCCCAAAGTCGGCCAACCAGTCGCTGAATCTGGCGGTTGTCGGTGTGGCGGGACGTGGCGGAGCCAATCTGAACGGTGTTTCCAAAGAAAACATCGTCGCCCTGTGCGACACGAACGAAACAAAGCTGAATTCCGTCTCGAGGCGTTTCCCCAAGGCCGAGAAATTTGCCGACTTCCGAAAGATGCTGGACGAGG
Organism: Thermoguttaceae bacterium; assembly: GCA_963674575.2. Classification (GTDB taxonomy): domain Bacteria; phylum Planctomycetota; class Planctomycetia; order Pirellulales; family Thermoguttaceae; genus JAAYAY01. Next base: position 883,338 of record CAXXQT010000001.1, on the reverse strand, counting down.
TTGCGGATCGGATTGACGCGGTCGTGGTCAGCACCCCGGACCACACCCATGCCCCGGCGGCGGCCGCGGCCATGCGGCTCAAGAAGCACTGCTACTGCGAGAAGCCCTTGACGCACGAGGTCTACGAGGCACGCATCCTGACGGAGCTCTCGATAAAGAACAACCTGGTAACCCAGATGGGAACCCAGATCCACGCAGGCGACAACTACCGTCGCGTGGTGGAGTTGATCCAGTCGGGCGCGATTGGCCCGGTGGGGGAAGTACACGTATGGCACCCCGGCGCCCTTGGCGGTCAGGATCGCCCCACCGACACGCCCCCCGTGCCGAAAGACTTGGATTGGAACCTTTGGCTGGGCCCGGCTCCCGAGCGCCCCTACACCCCGGTCTACGAGCCGGGGCGATGGCGAAGTTGGTGGGACTTTGGCAATGGCACGCTCGGCGACTTCGGCTGCCACTACATGGACCTGCCCTACTGGGCGTTGGACCTCGGCTATCCGACGAGCGTGGAAGCGGTCGGCCCGCCGGCCCACCAGGAAACGACGGCGCCGCAGTTGACGGTCCACTACGAATTCCCTGCCCGGGGCAAGCTCGTGCCGGTCAAGCTCACATGGACGAACGGAAAGACCCGTCCGGAAATCCTGGCGAAGCTCGGATTGGGAGGCTGGGCCGCGGGCGTGTTGTTCGTGGGCAAGGACGGCATGCTGGTGGCGGATTACACGAAGTGGAAACTGCTGCCCGAGAAGCAATTCGCGGACTTCGAGCCGCCGGAACCGACAATTCCCGCCTCGATCGGCCATCATGCCGAGTGGATCGAAGCGTGCAAGAACGGCGGCACGACAACCTGTCCCTTCCGCTACTCGGGCGTGCTGACGGAGACCGTGTTGCTGGGAAATGTGTCGTATCGCATCGGCTCGAAACTCGATTGGGACGCCAAAAACCTGAAAGCGACAAACTGCCCCGAAGCGGAGCAGTTCCTCAAGCGGGAGTATCGTGGAGGCTGGACGCTCTAGATGGCTCAACTTCTCGAACGCGAAGAATACATCGAACAGGCCTACTTCTACCGGACGCTGAACGAACGGATGCAGCAGGGAATGTCGACGCAGGACCTGCTGCATGCAATTCGGCAGGAGTTGCTTTCGACTTCGAAACTGCCGCTGGCGTTGGACTTCATGCGGACCGAGTTGAAGCACACGGGCGGTTTCGGAACGGCCATGGCGCACATGGCGCACTACTTCACGACATTCCAGACGTTCGTAATCACCGAGGCCGAGCGACAGGAAGGACGGTTCGATTTTCGAATTGCCTTGACGATCCTCGAGCGGGAAGCGAAGTATCGATCGGAGGGCGCCAGCCGACAAGGCATCTTCTTCTACCAGTTCGAGACGCTGTGCCGCAACCGCTTGGGATACGACGCAGGGCTGGGAGCAATGGCCGGGGATCCCATCTACGACGAGGACTGGTCGGAGTGGATTCTGGCGGTGCGGAAGCAGATCGGCTTGATCGACTTCGCCGACATGATCTACGCCCGCAGCGAGTACTGCAAGACGAAGGACCCCAGCATGGACAAGGCGGTCCTGTTCGGGGAGAAGGAAGGACGGATTGCGGAGGCAAATCGCAAGAAGGACCCGGTGTTCCTTTTCTCCGCCTTGGCCAGGCACCTGGGTTATCCGGGCGTTCCACGTCCCAAGCCGCCCGACGAGATCGAAAACGCGATCCCCAAGCTGTTGCGGACGGTGGAGCGATTGGAAACGCGAATCAAGCTCCTGGAGGAAGAACTGCGCGGCGGCATCAACATCGCGAAGTTTTTCGCCCGGGAGACCAAGGAATGACTCAAGCAGAGTAGAAGAGATCCGTTCCCTCCGCTAAAATGTTTCGCCTTGGATGGTCTTCAATTCTCGACATGGACTGCGGCGAATGTTCTTCTCGATTGACGGCGGCGACGGGGTCGGAAAAAGCACTCAGATTGAACGGTTCTGCCAATGGCTGCGTTCGGAGGGACACGACGTGGTGACCTGCCGTGACCCGGGGAGCACGCCACTGGGCGAGGCGATCCGCGAGTTGCTGTTGAATCGGCACGACCTGTCGATCCACCGTCGAAGTGAAATGCTCCTCTACATGGCGGCGAGGACCCAACTCGTGGAGGAGGTGATCCGCCCCGCGCTGGAGGCAGGCAAGACGGTTGTCTCGGATCGGTACTTGTTGGCAAATGTGGTCTACCAGGGGCATGCCGGCGGGCTCGACGTGGACACCCTGTGGCGGGTAGGCGAGATCGCGACTGCGGACCTGGCTCCGGATCTGACGATCGTGCTAGACCTGCCGAGCGAGGCGGCGGCGGACAGGTTGACCGGCGAATTGGACCGCATGGAGAAGCAGGGGGAAGAATTCCACGGCCGGGTCCGGCAGGGTTTTCTGGACGAGGCGGCACGCCAGGGGGATCGGGTGGCGGTGATCGACGCGAGCCGCAGTATCGAGGAGGTGGCGGCGGAGATTCGATCGGTCGCCGCCGAGGCGTTGGCCAGGTCGGCCCAATAACACCCCCGTTTCAGAAGGCGGGCGGATCGCATAGAATGGAAGGGATTCGTTCCCCCGTCTCGACGATGTGTCTCGATGGCGGAAGTCCTTGCAGTCTCTTGTTTTCGGCACGATTGCCATGTCTCCAGAAGCTCGTCAAATCACCGTTCCACAGTTCGCCGCCATGAAGGCGGCCGGGCGGAAGATCACGATGTTGACGGCCTATGACTACGCCATGGCGAAGCTTGTCGACGCGGCGGGGATCGAAGGCATCCTGGTCGGCGACAGTATGTCGATGGTAGTCCAGGGGCACGAGAACACGTTGCCGGTCACCCTGGACGAGATGATCTACCACGCCGAAATGGTGGGCCGGGCAGTCCGTCACGCCCTGGTTGTGGTCGACATGCCTTTTCCGAGCTTCCACCTGGGCAAGTACAAAGCAATCGAGAACGCGGGACGGATTCTCAAGGAAACGCGGTGCCACGCGGTGAAGTTGGAAGGCGGGATGGAGCAGGCCGAGGTCATCGAGGCCCTGGCGTCGTCCGGCATTCCCGTCATGGCCCACGTGGGTCTGCGCCCCCAGAACATTCATTGCCTGGGCGGCTACTCGGTTCAACGCGACCGGGAGGAACTGCTCGCCGATGCGAAGGCAGCGGAATCGGCGGGGGCGTTTGCCATCGTGCTGGAGTGCATTCCGGCCGAAATCGCCAATGAGATCACCGAGACGCTGTCGATTCCGACGATCGGCATCGGAGCAGGAAACGGTTGCGACGGACAGGTGCTCGTGATGCACGACCTGCTGGGCTTGACCCCCGGCCGAACGCCACGGCATGTGAAGGTCTACGCGGACCTCAAGGACCAGGTTGTGCGTGCCGTGACCCAGTATCGCGACGAAGTGCGTGAAGGGTCCTTTCCCGACGACCGGCAGACGTTCCATTAGGCGCTGTTTCAAGACTCAAGGTGCCGGATTCGAGCGGCTGCACGAGTTATCCGCGGGAAGTGATTAGTTCCGTTGATTGGTGTGGAACTGTCTGTCAAGATCCCGACAATCGATGCACTGAAGTCGGAAAGCCGACCTTCCTCACGTCCTTCTTCGTTCTAACGATCAGTCACCGTACCCGTTGGATTGTCCTCCTTTTCCGCGACCGGCTCAGGAGCGTGCCAACCGCTGAACCAAGTGTCCAGCGGCCCCTGTCACAGGGAGATGCGTGTCACGGGCAGCCGGAAGGCGATGGCTTCTACAATTCCATCGCTGCTCTGGTTTATCACGCAATCCTCCGATCGAGTCTCCCCATGCCGAATCGACTGGCCGACGCTCTCAGCCCCTACCTGGCACAACACGCCGACAACCCGGTCCATTGGTATCCCTGGGGAGACGAGGCTTTTGCCAAGGCAACGGAGGAGGACAAGCCGATCTTCCTCTCGATCGGATACGCGGCCTGCCACTGGTGCCATGTGATGGCCCACGAGAGTTTCGAGAACGAACGAATCGCCGTGATCCTGAACGAGCATTTCGTCTCGATCAAAGTGGATCGCGAAGAGCGTCCTGACGTGGACGACGTGTATATGGAAGCCGTCCAGGCCATGACGGGCACGGGCGGCTGGCCCCTTTCGGTGTTCTTGACTCCCACACGTGAACCGTTCTACGGCGGCACGTATTTTCCGCCCCATCGCCGGGGGCCGATGCCTGGCTTCGAGGAGATTCTCCTGGCCGTCCACGATGCCTGGCAAAACCGCCGGGAGGCCGCTGTGGACCAGGCGAAGAACCTGACCTCGATCCTTCAAAACGAGAATCTGGCGGGCGGTCCGGGCGGCGGCAGCGTTGCGGAAATGGCCCCCCTTCTCGACGAAGCGGTCCGCTCCCTTGCCCGGGCGTTTGACCCGGACTGGGGAGGCTTTGGCGGGGCACCAAAATTCCCTCGCCCAAGCGACCTTGGTTTCCTTCTGCGACGATGGCACCGAACGGGAGACGCTTCGTTGCTCGGCATGGTCACAACCACTTTGGATCGCATGGCAGAGGGTGGGGTTTACGACCACGTTGGCGGCGGCTTCCATCGGTACAGCACGGACCGCCAGTGGCTCGTGCCCCATTTCGAGAAGATGCTCTACGACAATGCACTGCTTGCACGAGCCTACGTGGAGGCGTGGCAGGTAGCGGGACACGAGCGATACGGGCGTGTTGCCCGGGAGACGCTCGACTACGTGCTCCGCGACATGCGCCACCCGGAGGGAGGCTTCTACAGCAGCGAGGACGCTGATAGCGAAGGAGAGGAAGGACGCTTCTACACGTGGACCCCCAAGGAACTGTCGACCGCCGTTGGGGCCGAACGTGCGGAGATGTTCGCCAAGGCGTACGGCATCACGGCGGGCGGGAATTTTGAGGGGCGATCGATCGCACATTTGCCGCGTTCCGTTTCGGAGACTGCCTCCCAACTGGGCTGGTCAGTTGACGATCTGCAGCGCGAATTGGAGTCCTGCCGCCGCCTGCTTCTTCGGAAGCGGGACGAACGAGTCCGCCCCTCGCGCGACGAGAAGATCCTTGTGGGCTGGAATGGCCTTATGATCGACGCCCTGGCTCTGGCCGGAGCAGCATTTGGTGAGGAAGCCTACGTGCAGGGGGCCGTTGCGGCGGCGGAGTACGTGGATCGTTTCCTGCGTGACGAGGACGGGCGTCTTCTGCACTGTCGGCGGGATGAACAGGCGCGTCATCCCGCCTATCTCGAAGACCACGCGGCATTTGCCAACGGGCTCGTCACCCTCTACGAGGCGACCTTTGACGAACGTTGGATTGCCCGAGCGACTTCCGAGGCAAACGTCCTGATGGGCGAGTTCCTGGATCACGAACAAGGCGGATTCTATTCGACGTCCGCACGTCACGAAGAATTGATCGCTCGCAAACGTGATCTACTCGACAACGCCGTACCAAGCGGTAGCAGCCTGGCGACCCTGGCGTTGCTCCGACTGGGCACCCTGTGCGGACGCAGCGATTACCTGGAAGCAGCCGAAAAGACGATCCAGGCCACGGCAACCGTGATGAAACGCGCTCCCCAGGCCGCTTCTCAGATGCTCGTCGGCCTGGACTTCCTGCTGGGCCCCTCGCCGGAGATTGTCCTGGTGGTCCCGGCGGCGCCGGAGGAATCCGTTGCGAGCGTTCGTTCCGTTCGGACTCGTTTCCTCGGAAACCGAGTGATTGCCTGTCGGAGCCAGGAAGTGCGGCCCAAGGACGCATCGAGCGCATTGCAAGGGCTGTTCGCGGCCAGAACGCCCCACGCCCACCAGCCCGTGATGTACGTCTGCACAAACGGTGCGTGCCAAGAGCCCGCAGTGGGGTTGGCGGCCATTGAAGCAGCGCTAATCGAAATCGCAGAGTCCAAGAAGGTCATTCAATGTGAAAACGGATGACGACGGAGAAGAGGCTGAAGGACTGCAAAACAGGAACGTTCGACGCATCGGCATCAACTCTCCTTGGCGGTTGACCTCGCATCAGGGACTTCAGCCTACGGTCTCCAGCCTTCAGCCTTGCCCGGGCTATCGCTCCTGCTCCTGCCGATGTCGCAAAATGAGTTGGATCTCGTCGGTGGAGATCTCCAGCCGGCTGGAGATGTCGCGAAGGGAAAAGCCGTAGTCGGCCAGCATGTAGACTTCTTCTCGAAGGGCCTGCTCATCGCCCCCCTCGCGAGAAGTTGCCAGGTCGTCTTTGCTCCGAAGTAGGCAAGGGTTGGAATCCGCGGCAGCCTCCAGGGCATCTTCGAGCCTTTGAGCCGCTCGATCCGCGTCGCGAATGAGGTGGCTCAGGGCGACCATCTTGCTGTCGAGTTCTCCCTTCAGGTCCCTGGCCAATTCATGCATCTGGACCTCCCAACGCACAACCGCATCGGGGGCAGCGTTGTGCGAACGGGGAGGTTCGGCGGCAGGTTTGCGCTGTGTCGTCGCCGTTCGGCGGTTTCGGGCCTGGTAGCGATAGAGCCGCAGGAGCATGGTGATCGTGAGCACGAGTATCGCCGCGATCAGGAAAAACTGCGCAACGCCACCACCACCGCCATCACCACCACCTTCAGCCGCCAAAGGCAACCATACAAGACAGGATTTCATCGAGCCCCTCCTCGATCATCAGTCGACCGGCAACAACAACGACCGGTCATTCCCCCGGCGGCCAGTTGACCTGCTTCGGGTCAAAGTCGCCTTGGCCAAGTCGAAACACCTCTCCGAGCGGGATGCCGCTCCGCAGAGCAACCTCGCGGCACGCCTCGTATTCAGGAGCGAACCGCAATGAGCCATCCGGCAATCGACCCACTTTGCCAGCGATCGGTCCCAGATGGGTTTCCACGGTGTGTGTCGTACGCGGGAGCACGGTTCGCCGAACGGGCCAACGCCGGATTCCCAACGTTGTGGTTTCACGCAGGAGCACGTGCTCGGCCTCTTCGATTCGGTCGGCGGTGCAAAGCACGCTGACCTTGACCGCCGGACGGTTCTTTTTCATCTGAATCGCTGCCGTGTACACGTCAAGGACTCCCGCCTCCCACAGACGTTCCGTGCAATAGGCAAGCTGCTCGCCAGGCATGTCGTCAAGATTCGTCTCAAGAACCCAGACGGTCGGGCCACTCGCCTTGACTTCGGAGTTCCCGATCAAGAGTCGCAGAATGTTCGGCTGCTCATCCAAATCGCGAGTCCCGGCGCCGTAGCCAATCCGTTCGATCTGCATTGCAGGAGGAGAACCATAACTCTCGGCAAGAGTTGAAAGGATGGCCGCTCCCGTGGGCGTCGTCATTTCCTTGGGAATGGAACACTCGGCGAGCGGAACGCCCGTAAGCAACTCCGCGGTTGCCGGAGCAGGCACGCTGCAGATCCCGTGGGCGATTCGGATGGTTCCGCAACCGGCGGGAACGGGCGAGGCCACGATGCGTTCGATCCCCAGATGCTCCAAGCCCACTGCGGCGCCGACGATATCGGCAATGGAATCGGCAGCGCCTACTTCATGGAAGTGCACCTTCTCGACCGTGGTTCCATGCACCTTGGCCTCCGCTTCGGCCAGTCTATGGAAAATGCGTGACGCGGTCTCTTTCTGACGATCGCTTAACTGGCTGCCGTCGATCATCTTCAGGATGTGAGAGAGGTGGCGGTGCGCGTGCTCCTGCTCGTATTCCACGGTGACTTGAGTGGCTCGAAATCCGTGCTTCTTGACCTCACAGGCCGTCAATCGACAACCGGGAAGTCCGAGCGAGCCGATCATGGCGTTGAGGTATTCAAGGTCGACGCCCGCATCAACCAAAGCGCCGAGCGTCATGTCACCGCTAATCCCGGAAAGGCAGTCAAAATAGGCAGTCTTCATTGAGGGTCTGTCTCTTGCGAAACTGAACTCGCACTACTAGTTGAGGGGAGTCAAAACGGAACCGGGACTTCCCGGTGACTTTCGGGCCCGTTTTTCTACACGCTGGGGAAGGGTACCTGCGCGGAGGGAAGGACGCTCATCTTATCACTCAGTCGCCCGGCGGTCGAATGGGTGGTCCTGATTGCGATTTACACGAATTCCCGGTGTGGGGTATGCTTCGGGGGTCGATGTTTCTCGCGTCCAGGGGCGGAGGCGAGAAATCAGATCCTCTATGGGAGATGGTTGGGATGGGTAGACCCATGATCAAGTCAATTGGACCGTTCGTCATATGCACAGTTGCCGTTGTCGCTTCTCTCGCGGCATCTCCCGTTCTAGGGGAAGCATTTCGCGTCGAGAACCAAGTGTTCGTGGAAGATGAGGAAACACCGCGAATCGAGAGTGCGACGATCTTCTACGAGAATCTGATTTACGACTTTCTTAAGGCGCCGGAAGAAATCACAGTTTTCGACCGGGCTACGGGCCGGATCATCCTTCTGAATCCAGCGAAGAAGATCCGCACCAACCTGACGGCTCGAGACCTGGAACTCCTCTCCGAACGGCTGAGAGCCTGGTCGGCGAGTCAGCCCGACCAATTCCTCCAGTTCTCGGCATCTCCACAATTCGAGGAAGAGTATGATCCCTCGACGGGCACGCTGCAACTGACCAGCCCGTGGGTCACCTACAAAGTGACCAGCAAAGCCCCAAACCGCAGCGAAGTGCTGAAACTGTATCTCGATTTCTGTGACCGGTACTGCTTGCTCAATGCTCGGCTCAATCCGGGAACGCGCCCACCGTTTCCGCGAATCCAACTCAATCACGCCCTGATTCGTCTGCAACGGATGCCGGAAGAGATTGAATTGACGGTGCGTCCCAAAGGAGATCGGTTCCTGGGAGAAAAGATGACGGCTCGAAGCATTCATCGAGTCATCCCGCATTTAGTGGAATCGGACCGAAATCGAGTGGCCCAAACCGACCGCTACATGGCCACGTTTCAGGTCTTGCCGTTCGCTGAATACCAGTCCCGGATTCAGCCGGAACCAGAATAGCCTCCTTTGCGCGGCAACACGAATCGAAGGACCCCGAATCTCGTTGCCGATCTGTCGCAATTCGATGCGCACCGGCGAAGCTCCGTTTTTGCCTCAGCACGTGACGGCCCCCTTCGTCACCGAAAGCGGACGCCTCAGCCCCCCCCCGAATAGGGATAAGCTTTCTTCCCCCAGGGTTCCCGGAGCCGCAATCCCCCCTCCAAGTGCGGGAGCTATGCCCGTTTTCTCCACCCGGCAGCGGCGCTTGACAATTGTAGAGATTCGCTTATCCTGCTTGATAGGCGTCAGTTCCCCACGGTGGAGAACATGGGCGTTTGGTGGGTGATTTGAGGAGTCGGTTGACTCCCCCTGGTGAATACGGGGACGACTGCAATGGACCGGCGAGTATTCCTGGCTGCGTGGGGCATTTTGCTGGCGTTCTGTTCGCTCGCAGAAGCGAGGAAGTGGACCGACGTGGCCGGCAATCAGATCAATGCGGAGTATGTCCGGGTTCACGAGGGGGAGGTGATCCTGAGCCAGGGCTCTCGGGTAATCCGGTGCCCCTACGACCAGTTCAGCGAATTGGATAAGGCCTACATTCGTCAGCAGATGGAGGCTGACCGTTCGAAATCGCAGCGTCACACGGGCGTGAGCCAGATTGGCGGTCCGGTGGCCCCGGAGGAGACGGACGACAACGCCCGTGAATTGCGAACATGGCGCGACCTGCAGGGGAACAAGATCCTGGCCCAGTACACGGGCTTCAATGGGGGTCGGATCGAGCTTATCAAGGAGGGCAAGCGAGTTTCGTATCGATACGAGCTTTTCAGCCCCTCGGACCAAATGTACGTGGCGCAGATCCTCATTTCGGAAGGTCGAGAAGACGAAATCCCGAAAAAGAAAGAGGAACAAGAGCAAACCGGGAGAGGCGAGAGCCCTGATGAAGAGTCTAACCGCGGTCCCGGCCCAATGGAGAGGGGAAGCCAGATACCGGAAATTCCGGACTACGAGGTAATCACGTCCTCGGGAAGGGGTGAACCTGAAGATCTGGGCGGCGAACACGACGCCCCGCGAAGAAACTCGCGGGGAACCTCGCGCGGACATCAACCGCCAATCAGCCACGTCCCTACGATCCCGCATACGAGAGCCCCCATCCCCCAAGGCCCTTCACGCACTCCTACTCTGACTTTCCAAAGAGAATACCGTTGCACCAAGTGCAAAAAGGTAGTGCCCTCAGACATCCAAGCGGGAGACAACTGTCCCCACTGCGGCGCCTACATCAGGTACAAGATGGAAGCGGACGGAACTAGGACCGACGCCGGCCTGTTCAATTGGAACAACCATCGTTTCCTGTTTCGTGTGGGGATTATTGGCTTCTTCCTGATCACAGGCGCCCTGGGCGCCCTGGCCAAGATCTTCCAGTAGACAGGCCAGCCTGTGCCCCGAGCATATACCTCAGTCTCCAAACAGATTGCCCAGTCCCCCAAGGACGGAACCTTCCCCTTTGCTTGAACCGCCCGCAGACGGCGCGTGCTGGATCACGCGATCGGCGAGGCGGGAGAACGGGAGGCTCTGAAGCAAAACGGTCCCAACGCCCGAGAGGGATGCGAGGAACAGGCCTTCTCCACCGAAAAACATGGACTTCAAGCTCCCGGCGGCCTGGATGTCGTAGTCAATTTCGATGCCCTCCTCCATGTAGTTCATGGCACCAGCTTCGGCAACAACCGTTTCGTTGGGATCCAACTCGATCTCGACGATTTGCATATCGTCACCGAAGATTTCGTAGTCGATTTCGTGACATCGCACGGCTAGATCTCCTTCATCGAACGGTGGCATGTGAACTCGGGGCGGAGTAATATGGCAACAGCGCCCGGTACCGCATAAGGGTTATTCCGGGCAAACTCCTGAGAGTTTACCAGTCTCCACCGAAGATGAAAGAGGAGTAGTTCGATGTTGCGTGCCATGATTTGCGCCGGAATGGTCGGGATTCTTGCATTGGGAGCAGGCACCCGAGCCCAGGGGGAGGTTACGGTCGAGCCATCGAAGAAGGGGGCGATTGTGAAGGTGGACGGGCAGTTCTTCACGGAGTACATCACCGGATTCGGCGAGGGGAAGATCCTCGAAACTCCCATTCTCTGGCCCATCATGGGACCCACCGGGAAGGCGATGACCCGATCCTATCCGATGGCCGAGGGCCACAAATCCGAGCGAAAGGATCACCCCCACCACCGTTCCCTGTGGTTCACCCATGGCGACGTGAACGGGCTTAGCTTCTGGCATCAAGAGGCCATCAAGCACCTTCGTTTTGTGGAGATGACGAGTGGACCAACGGGCAAGATCGTAGCCGAGAACCAGTGGGTTGATCGGGAAGGCAACGTGCAGTGCAGCGATGTGCGAACATTTGTCTTCGGAGGCGATGCCGACTCACGCTGGATCGACGTCGAGATCGTCGTGAAAGCAGGGGAGAAACCGGTGAAGTTCGGCGACACCAAGGAAGGCACCTTCGGAGTTCGAGTTGCGGGAACGATGAAGGTGGACGCGGCAAAGCCGAACCCCAAAATGGGAGTTCCGGAAACCGACCCGAGTTGGGGAGGTCATCTCGTGAACTCCGAGGGGCTTCGGGACGGCGCTGCGTGGGGCAAACGCTCCTCCTGGGTGGACTACTACGGACCGGTGGAAGGGGAGACCGTCGGACTGGCAATCCTGAATCACCCGACCAGCTTTCGGTATCCCACCTACTGGCACGTGCGAACCTACGGCCTGTTCGCCGCAAATCCTTTCGGCGTCCACGACTTCGAGAGCGACAAGTCGAAGGATGGTTCGCAGACGGTGCAGCCAGGCCAGTCGATGACCTTCCGCTACCGGGTCTTGCTGCACAAGGGAGACGAGAAAAAAGGGAAGGTTGCAGAGGCGTTTGAGGCCTATGCTGCCGAAAAGAGATAGACGATCGAGCGAGACGTCGGACGCGTCCGTCGCAGGACGTAGCTTCAGGCACGACGGTTTGACAGGAATTTTGGAGAAGCGGAATGGGCCTAGGTTCGTATGGTGCCTTGAGATAGCACGCCTTTCACTGCCCCCTAAACTACGAACCTTGCTCAAATTACCCGTTTCTGCTCAAAACTTGATTGCCTAATTTGCCGATAGTATCTCTTGTCAGCACCCATCCTAATCTCCCTCACATGCACATCCCGATTGATCTGCGATCAGGTTGTGCGCAGCACGGAGGATTGTCAACAAAATGCACACTCGTTTGAACCAGCTTAGCAACTTAGACGCTCTTCGAGAATTCGTGAACGAGACCCTGTGCGACCATTATGAACTGAAACTCGACGCGTTCGAGTTGACGGAACGAGTACTCTGTCGGGGAGGCCGTCCCTGCGGAATGTACTTTTGCCTTCATGGCCCCCGTGCCGTGAAATTTACGGCCATTTGGGAGACGGACCACAATCGCATCCTGTTTTACGGATCGACTGGGGAACGGATCCTGAAAACGCAACTGTTGGTTGCCCCACGATTGGATCGCGTTGCCGCTTGAGCCGCGTCCCGCTCGCCCGATTTGAACTGGACCTTCGGTTTCCTTCGTCGCCGAGGACCGGAGGATGTCCCCTCCGCAAGCCCGCCACCAAAGGGACATATTCCATTCAGGAATCGAAGCGAGCAGGTATCGAGATCGCATGGCAGGATGCAGCTCCTGCCATTGATCCCGAATGACGAGGCGAAAGCGCAAGGCCTTTTGAGACGGCAAGGAACACCACCGGAACGGTTCGATAACGAACGACGTCACGCGGTCGCGTGACAGGCAAGGAAGCCCGGATTGGAGTTCCAGCGATCGAGGGCCAGCGCACGGTCTGCAGACGATCGTCGTATGTCGACGTACGTTTTGTAGCCCATCGGGGCGACAGATTTGGCGTGTCGATGGACGGTTTGACGGTCAGGGGATGCTTACCAGGGGGCATCCCGGCCCTTCCCGGGCCAAGTGACCGAGAACCGAAGATCGGACTCGCCGCCATGCCAGGGTCCACCGGACGCGTCCCAACATGCCCGCCGTTGGGACGCGTCCGGCACGAATCGACTTGAGGCATCAAGACCCCAGGCGACTGGGCCAACAAGATGCACATCGGCTCGCGTCTTCGGACCTTCTCAGGCCGCCAGTTTCTTTCGGCGGCGAGTTGCCACCATACCGAGACCACCGAGCACGCCCCACACAGCCAGGCTGATGGGCTCGGGAACGTCGGCGGTGACGGGAGCGTTGGTCCGCACGTTGTCGATTGCGAAGCCCTCGGAGATTTCCCCGGAATCGAGCAGATGCGAAAAAGTGATGCTGGTGATAGCCACGTCAGAGACGATCCCGAAGAACCCGCTTCCGGTAGAATTGTAAGTGAAGGGGGGGAGGTAGTAATCCGTACCGGATATGGTCACTTGATACACGTCGCTGCTATCCATGTCGAGCCAATCGAAGGCAACGGCCGTTGTCCCCGCAGCGAGCAAAAGTGTGATGGTTGGACCGTCGTTGCCATTCCCAACGGCGTCCCCCCATCCGGCATACGTCTGGTACTGGGTCCAGGCGAGCGACTGGCTGTCGTCGAGGGCGCCAAGCGAACTCGTCGCCGTTGCGATTCCGACATAGTCGCCGTTGTAGACATAGGTCTGATTGGTCGTGTTGTAGGACAGCGTGGCGATGGACAGGTCGAAGCCCGTGAAGCCCGTGACCGAGCTTGTACTGAAGGCCCCGGCCGTTTCGCCATTGAAATCTTCCACAACCGTTGTTCCGGCGTCCGATTCCCAGGATGTGAGATCGGTGTAGATGGCTGCCTCCGCCTGGACGCACAGCAATGTACTGCCAACCAGGAAGGCAAGGAAAACGCCACATTGTCGCATGATGTGTCCCCCATAGATGAGTGGGTACTGGTGGTAGGAATCGACAGAAGGTGTCGCCTTAAACCTGTAGGCCGCCAAGCAGCAAATCCTGACACTAATAATGTGAAATATAGAGAAAATGGCATAATCTAGCCAATCACACCCCCCACTACAGAGAAAGCCCCCTCTTCCCCTAGGGGCCCCTCACCCCACCTCACGCGAGGTACTACTCTTCTTAGGAATACATCAAGACGACCGATCAGGCGGCCGGCACGGAAGTGGGTTAATCAATCAGTGGGGATACAAGAGAACCTTGTTCGCGAACGGGCACCAAAGGGGGGGCCGTGCTCTGCAAGACCAGGCGGAAGAAATCGATGCTGCTGGAACAGGCAAGCATTTCCATATTGTCTCTGGACTTGCCTCGGTTGCATTGGTACATTTTCCGCGCCGCCAGCAGCGGAAGTCGGCGCAGGGAGGCGTTGGCTACTGCTGGGGCTCCTGCTGTCGACCTCACGTTGATATCCCGGTAACGCCGCATGGATGTGCATAATTCTCGAAAGCCCGATGCGTGGGAACCGATCGTGATCACGGGGATCGGTATGATTACCTCGGTGGGCCAGGACCGCGAATCGGTGTGGCAAGCCGTGCGCGAGGGTGTGAGTGGAGTTCGTTTCCTGGCCCCCTCGGATGGCATGCCCCACTGTCTGCGGATCGCCGCCCCGGCTGCCGTGGAGGCCGACGAGCCCGGTCGCCTGAAGGTGATCTCGTTGGCGCTGCAGGCGGCTGCGGAAGCCTTGGACGACGCGCAGGTCTACCATTCGGGAATCGATTTCCACAAGTTCGGCTGTGCCATGAGCGCCCACATGTGCGAGATCACAACGGGCTGGCTCCAGGGAGGGTCCGAGGACCCCGACGAGGACGCAGTCGACTGGCGTTCGCAGTGCCTGCCGAACAGCGGGTGCTCGATCATTGCGAATCGTTTTGGGCTCTACGGTCCGCGAATGTGCCATTCCTCGGCATGCGCGAGCGGCATGGTGGATATTCTTTCGGCCGTGCGTTCGATCCGTACGGGGCAATGCGACATTGCCCTGGCAGGGAGTTCCGAGGCGATCGACCCGCTTTTTGCCGCGGGATTCAGCAAGATGCGAGTCCTGGCAGAACACGACGATCCGACACAAGCAGCGCGTCCCTTCGATTCAGGCCGGAACGGGTTCGTCATGGGGGAAGGCGCCGCCATGTTGGTGCTCGAACGCCTGAGCCATGCGCGACGACGAGGCGTTCAGATCTACGCCGAGGTAACCGGGGGACGCATGGTAGCTGACGCCTACCACGTCACCAGCGTGGACGCCGACAGCCCCTCGTTGACGTATCTGCTGACAGCCACCTTGAAACAGGCGGGACTCGAGCCGACTGACGTAAACTACATCAATGCCCACGGCACGGGAACTCAGACCAACGACATTGCGGAAACCCGCGGTATCCGCAATGCAATGGGAGCCGCGGCGGACTCCATGCTCGTAAGTTCCACGAAGTCGATGCTCGGCCACCTGGTTAACGCGTCGGGGAGCGTGGAACTTGCCGTGACAACATTGGCCCTTCGCGACGGTTTCGCCCCCCCCACCGTCAACCTCACCAATCCCGACCCGGACTGCAATCTCGACTGTATTCCGCTGGTGGGGCGTTTCGGCCATTTCGAACATGCGTTGAAGCTCTCGATCGCCTTCGGAGGCACGATGGCAGCAATCGCCTTGCGGCGCTGGCCGGACGCACAAAGTTGTCTTTGCCCGGTGCAGCGGAAGGCCGCCTAGCAGCCCGTTGAAGAACGCGGCACGTGGCGTTGGTAGGCGCCGTACGGCTCCCGGATTGCCGAGCGACATTCCATTTCAAGGTCCCGCTCGGCGAGCGGCGACCTACCACAGGCCGTGGAAAGGCCCCTCGCCACGTCAGGGCAGGGGCGAGAGGCTCCGAAAACGTTTGAGCCATTGAGCGATGAGGGCGCCGACAAGGTCGCCCCGCTGCTCGTTCTCTTCGATCGTCCTTCCCCAGTAGAAGCTGATCCACCCGTCAACCATCGGACGGCTTCCGTCGATGAAGGCCTGCAACTCATCCGGAGTGCATCGGAGGGGGAACATCTCCTCGATGACCAGAGGCTTGCCCACATGGTAGGTTTTTAGGGCCGTGAGAGCTTCTTCCACCTGGCCTTTTCTCGGATAGAAGTGGACGCTCACAAAATCGAGGGGGCGCCCCACGTCCGGGGAGTAAAAAAGCGGCTTGGCCCCCTTGAATACGAGCGCCCACGGGATCACGCCAACCGTGATCATGTGGCGGGTATCAACCTCGCGAATGACGGAAGTCATTTGGGTGACCCATTGGGCGGCCACTTCTTCCCGTGTTCGGCCCCCCAGATCCAGGGTGAGGCGTTGGACGAAGGACTTGCCATCCAGTTCGCCCGTAACCCACTCCGTCTCCGGCTCCTTTCCCGGCAGAATCGGCTCGTTCATCAGGTCGTAGCAGAAGATGGCCGGACTTTCGTGGCACGTTTCCGCCACAGCCTTCCAGAAACAGGCCTGAGCCTTCCAGCGGGCGGACTCGTCGAGTTGATCGTACCATGGCGGCACGTCCTGCTTGTGATAACAGCCGAGCCCGGTGATATCGAGATAGAGCCCTGTCTTTTCTGCCAGTTCCACCAGTTTGCCAAGCTGCTCCAGACTGGATTGGTTCGGCTTGTCGGGCTCGTCGAGAAAGCGCGCCACTTGCAGATGAATGCGAACCACGTTGGCTCGGAGAGACTTGATTTCTTGGAAGTCTTCAACCACCGTACTCCACTGCTGACGCCAGTAGTCCTCCAGCAGGCGGCCATCGCCGTCGTGGTCGTAGTTGACGCCCCAGAACACGATCGCTTCCCCGGAACCGTCCAGGACAAAGTGAGTCCCATCGTCAGAGGGGCAAACCCAGCCGAGAGAAGGGACCTCTTCCGCCCCGGCAAGGCCTGGCGGCGAGAAGATGGGAAGCAGGGCGAAAACGAGTGCAATCGCGGAAATTCGGCAAGCTGCCATGGAATTCGCCTCCTTGAATCAGGAGGTTAGTCTGCCGAGTTGGCAGGGGCAAGTCAACCTTGTGCGTCCGGAAACCCGGAAGAGATTTCCGGTCAGAAAAAGTTTAACGATTACGCAGGAGATACCCGATAAAGCTAAGCGTATGATGAGATAACGTGCTCATCGTACTGATTCAGGGGGGCGAACATCCATCACGCAAAGGAAGGTGGGATGCTTCGCCATATTAGGGCATTCGCGACTTCACTTATTATCGTATTCGGAATCACCACCCTCGCCGCGGCCCAGACGACACCGTCGACCGCTTACCAGCGAAATGGGAAGTGGGTGGGGTATGTTCCGTCCCATCAGAAGAGTTCGCAGTCGGCAACGGGAAGTGTTTTCCGCACCTCCATCCCCGACATTACGGCCTGTCTGCGCGGCAAGTCGGATGACGAGGTGAAACCGGCTGCCGCCACGGAACCTGCCGAGGCCAATCCGGATGAGAAATTCGGTGGCACACTGCTGGACGGAACCGGTGCCGGCAAGGAGCCACGAGTCCTATCCGTAGGCTTCGACCAGCCAACACCGGCGTTTGATCCGGTTGTGGAAGGCGAACCGGTACTCGCCGTGCCGGAGATGATGGGTGACGCCTGTGCGCCGGAGTGTGAGCCCTGCGCAGCCGCCCCCTGTTGCCCCCCAACTCGATTCTACGGCGGCGGCGAATACCTGCTCTGGTGGATCGACGGGATGGGAACTCCCCCGCTGGTCACGACCAGTCCCTCGGGAACGGTTCAGGAAGAGGCCGGCGTGTTGGGCCAACCCGGAACGTCCATTCTCTTCGGCGGAAGCAACCTGGAGATGGACGGAAGTTCCGGGGGCCGCTTCTCACTGGGAATGTGGCTGGACCCGTGCCATAGCCGGGGCATCGAGGCCTCCTATTTCACCCTTGGCACCCAGACGTTGACCTACGGCGCTTCCGGTTCGGATTACGATGTTCTGGCTCGCCCGATCTACAACACCGTGGACGGAGCGCAGGACGCCCGATTGCTCGTGTACAACAGCCTGGTAACCGGATCGGTCCACGTGACCGCGTCGACCAAGTTCGACGGGGGAGAGGTCCTGTTTCGGCAGGGCCTCCAACGGGACTGCTGGGCGGACATCGACCTCCTGGTGGGGTATCGGTGGATGCAGTTGGACGACGGCCTGCTGATCGAGGAATCGACAGAATCACTGGCCTCGGCAACGGCCGGAACAAGTTTCGATCTCTTCGATCGCTTCGACACGACCAACACCTTCAGCGGTGCCCAGGTCGGCATGTGCTTCCAGGGTCAGCTCACCCGCTTCTGGTCGATGGAACTGTTGGCCAAGGTGGGCATCGGCAACCTCAACTCGGGAGTGACGATCGACGGAGAAACGATCACGGTCGCCTCGACCGGGACGACGGTAAGCCAGGGAGGATTGCTCGCCCAGCCCACAAACATGGGACACTACGAACGCGACACGCTGTCCACGGCCACGGAAGTGGGAATCAAGCTGAAGCGGGCCTTCGGCAACGGCATCGATTTCACCGTAGGCTACACCTTCCTCTACTTGAGCGACGTCCTCCGAGCAGGGGACCAGATCGATACGGACATCAACGTATCGCAGCTTTCCGGAGGAACCCTCGAGGGCGCCGCCTTCCCCGAATTCGATTTCCGATCAACCGGCTTCTGGGCGCAGGGCTTGAGCATCGGAATCGAAGGACGCTATTGAGAAAGGTACTGTGTCATGGGTGGCACGCTCAGAGCGAAGCGATGGGCGTGGAAGGCCAAATCGCCACGCCCATCGCTCGCGATCTGAGCGTGCCACCCATGAATAATCCGGGTTAGCGACCAACAACAAGAGGTCCCGTGCGGCATCGCACGGGACCTCTTGTTGTTTGACAACTCGTTGAACAAGGGGCTCATCACGGCAGAAACAAAGCTGAAGACCGGAGGACTGACAAGACAGGAACTTGGGACATCGAAAGCGGCTTTCCATCACAATCGACGTCGCATCAGGAACCTACAGCCTAAAGTCTACAGTCTTCAGCCTCCTACACGGCCCTTTAGCTCCAGTCTTCTTCCGCCGCCATGGCGGCGTCAACGGCGTCGGCGATTTCCAGCGACACCGTCGCCGTCGCCGAGTCTTCCGTACCGTCGTTGACGGTGTAGGTGAACGAATCGGATCCCTCGTAGTCGGTTTCAGGCGTGAACTGGAAGGACCCATCGCCGCTGACAAGCAGGGTTCCGTGGGCAGGGCCGGTCACGAGCGTAACCGTGAGCGAATCGCCGTCGGCGTCGCTATCGTTGGCCAACACGCCCGAGGTCGCACTGACCACGAGTTGCTCGTTCGTGACGACCGAATAGGAGTCGTCCACCACAACCGGAGCGTCATTCACCGGATTGACGGTGATCGTGACCGTCGCCTCGGCCGAATCCGTGTAGCCGTCGTTGACCGTGTACGTGAAGGTATCGGTCCCGGAGAAATCGGCATCCGGGGTGTACACAAACGAGCCGTCCGCCGCCAGGGAAAGGGCGCCGTTCGTCGGCTCGGTCGCCACAGCCACCGTCAGGCTATCGCTCTCGGTGTCGGTGTCATTGCTGAGAAGGCCGGACGCGACATCCACCGTGAGGGTGCTGTCTTCATCAACCGAGTAGGCATCGTCCGTGGCGGCAGCCGCCGTATTCACCTGGATGGTCACGGTCGTTTCCGCAGAATCAGCCGTGCCGTCGTTGGCCACGTAGGTGAACGAATCGGTGCCGTGGAAATCGGTATTCGGCGTGTAGGTGAAGGAACCGTCCGAGTTCAGCGTCAGACTTCCGTTGGATGGTGATGCAGAAACGCTTACCGACAGAGAGTCGCCGTCGACATCGGTATCGTTGGCCGCCACGCCGGCGTCCGCGTCCACGGTCAGCGAACCGTTGACGGCAACCGTGTAGGAATCGGCGGTCGTTTCCGCAACGTCGTTGACCGAATTGACCGTGATGACCACCGTGGTTTCGGTCGAGTCGTCGTAGCCGTCGTTGGCCACGTAGGTGAACCCATCCGTACCGTTGAAATCGGCGTCCGGCGTGTAAACGAAGGAGCCGTCCGAGTTGAACGTGAGCGTTCCGTTGCTGGGCTCCATGGTCAATGTGGCAGTCAGCGCATCACTGTCATCGTCGCTGTCGTTGGCCAGCACGCCCGAAGCGTCGTCGACCGTAAGCTCGCCATCCTCGTCCACGGAATACGAGTCGCTCAGTGCGTCGGGCGCCGTGTTCACGTTGATCGTGACCGTGGTGACTGCGGACTCGTTGGTGCCGTCGCTCGCCGTGTACGTGAACGTGTCGTCGCCGTGGAAGCCGGAATTCGGAGTGTAAGTGAAGGACCCGTCCGACGCCAAGGAGAGGGTGCCGTAGCTCGTTGTGTCGCTCAAGGTAACGGTGAGCGAATCGCCGTCAGCGTCTTGGTCGTTGACCAGAACACCGTTGCTGGCAGACACGGTAAGGGTGGTGTCGAGGGCCACGCTGTAGACGTCGCCGGCAGCCACGGGAGCATCGTCCACGGCAGCGACAGTGATCGTCACCGTCGCTTCCTCGGAATCGTCGGTCCCATCGTTGGCCACGTAGGTGAAACTATCCGTGCCGTTGTAGTCAGCATTCGGCGTGTACTCGAACGAGCCGTCCGCATTAAGCGTCAGCGTGCCGTAGGACGGTTCCGTCACGACGGCCACGGTCAGCGACGTATCGTCCGTGTCGCTGTCATTGGCCAGCACGCCCGAATCGGCGTCGACCGTGAGCGTATCATCCTCATCCACGGTGTAGGAGTCGTCGGCCACGTCGGGCAGAACGTTGACTTCGATCGTGACCGTGGCTTCAAAGGAATCGAGCAGCCCGTCGTTCGCCACGTAGGTGAACGTGTCCGTGCCGTAGAAATCGGTGTCGGGCACGTAGGTGAAGGAACCGTCGGCATTGAGCGAAAGGGTGCCGTTGGAGGGCTCCGTGGCGACCGAGACCGTGAAGGAATCGCCGTCGGGATCGCTGTCGTTCGCCGCCACGCCCGAGGCCGTGGCTACGACGAGCGACTCGTTGCGAGTGACCGAATACTCGTCGTCCAGAACGCTGGCAGCGGAATCAACGATGATCGTCACCGTCGTTTCGGTGGAATCATTCGAACCGTCGTTGGCCACGTAGGTGAACGTGTCCGTGCCGTAGAAATCAGCGTCCGGCGTGTAGCTGAACGATCCGTCCGAGTTCAAGGTCAGGGTACCGTTGCTGGGCTCCGTCACGACGACGGCCGTGATCGCGTCGCCGTCGGCATCGGCATCGTTCACAAGCACTCCGAGCTCGTCGGTTACGGTGAGTTGCCCGTTGACGGGCACGCTGTAGGAGTCCGCAACGGCGTCGGGTGCGTCTTCCACTGCGTTGATCGTGATCGTGACCGTCGCCTCGGCTGAGTCGTTCGTGCCGTCGTTCGCCACGTAGGTGAACGTGTCGGTGCCGTAGTAGTCGTCAGCAGGCTCGTAGGTGAAGGACCCGTCCGTGCTGAGAGTGAGAGTGCCGTGGGTGGGCTCCGTCACCACCGTGACGCTGAGATCGTCGCCGTCGGCGTCGCTGTCGTTGGCCAGCACGCCGGAGGCGGTGGAGATGGTCAACGTCGTGTCTTCGTCGACGGAGTAGGCATCGTCGACCGTGGCGGGCAGGGCGTTGACGGTGATCGTCACGGTCGTTTCGGCCGAGTCATCCGTTCCGTCACTGGCCGTGTAAGTGAAGGTGTCCGTGCCGTTGAACCCGCTGTCGGGCACGTAGGTGAAGGAGCCGTCCGAACTGAAGGTCAACGTCCCGTTGCTCACGTCCGACACGAGCGTCACCGTGAGGGAATCGCCGTCGCCGTCCGTGTCGTTCGCCAGAACGCCCTCATCGGCGTCGACAATGAGTGTGGCGTCGACGATCGTGTCGTAGGAGTCGGCCGCAGTCTCGGGCACGTCGTTGACGGCGCTGACGGTGATCGTCACGGTGGCCTCGGCCGAGTCATGGGTGCCGTCGTTGGCCACGTACGTGAACGTGTCCGTGCCGTAGAAATCGGTGTCCGGCGTGTAAACAAAGGCCCCGCTGCTGCTCAGGGTGACCGTGCCATTGGAGGGCTGCGTGACGATCGAGGCGGTGAGCGTGTCGCCATCGGCGTCGCTGTCATTGGCCAGCACGCCGCTATCCACGTCGACGGTCAGGACTTCGTCTTCGTCCGTGGAATAGCTGTCGTCCTCGGCTTCGGGAACGGCGCTCACGGTGATCGTAACCGTGACGGCATCCGAGTCGTCCGTTCCGTCATTGGCCGTGTAGGTGAAGGTATCCGTGCCGTTGAATCCGCTGTCGGGCACATAGGCGAAGGAACCGTCCGAATTGAGAGTCAGGGTCCCGTTGCTCACGTCCGACACGAGAGTCGCCGTGAGCGAGTCGTCGTCGGCATCCGTATCGTTGGCCAACACTCCGGAAGCGGTGCCGACCGTCAAGGTCGTGTCCTCGGCGGCGTCATAGGAGTCGGCCGTGGCCACAGGGGCGTCGTTCACGGAGTTGACCGTGATGGTCACGGTCGCCGTAGCGGAATCCGCGAGGCCGTCGTTGGCCAGGTAAGTGAAGGTATCCGTGCCGTTGTAGTCGTCGTCGGGAACGTAGGTAAAGGAACCGTCGGCGTTGAAAGTGAGGGTGCCGTGACTCACGTCGCTCACCAGGGAGGCAGTAAGCGAATCGCCGTCGGCGTCGCTGTCGTTGGCCAGCACACCGGAGGAGGCGTCGACCGTGAGAGTGTCGCCCTCGTCAACGGAATAGCTGTTGCTAACGACCGTGGGGGCGTCGTTCTCGCCATCGTCGTACTCGGTGTCGCCGTTGCGGATCGCGTCGGCCAGGTCGTCGTAGCCCGCCCCGTCCTCGGCGTTGGCAACAACGTCGCGGAGATACTCTTCCAAAGGCGGGGCCGAGGCGAGGAACATTCGGATGGAAATGTACTCGGGGTGCAACCCGGCTTCGCCGAAGTTGTTCTCACCATACACTTCCGAATCGCTTACCGCGAGACTGGAAATCACGTCGTCGCTCACCTCCGCGTCCTCGACGGAGGACGAATCCGCCCCATCGGCCAGGGCGGTCGGCTGGCGTTCGGAGAGCTGATACGTCCCCGACCAGAGCCCCTCGAAACGGTAGGCGCCGTCGTCATCGGTGAGGGCGTTGAGACTGACCGAATTCCCGAAATTGTCCGTGCCCGTAAGGGTAATGAGAACGCCGGGCACGCCGATTTCGCCACTATCGCGGGCACCGTCCCCATCAACGTCGATGTAGACGTAACCGGAAAGGGTATTGTCGCCCGCCTCCGCCACGGTGACCGTCACGGTCGCCGTCGAAGTCAGACCGTCGCTGTCGGTGATCGTGTACGTGAACGTTTCCGTGCCCTCCGTCCCGGCGGCGGCCGTGAAACGAATCTGGTCGTCCTCGATGACCACGGTTGCCCCAAGCGAGCCCTGAGTGACGGAGGTGATCGTAAGGGCCTGGGTGCCGTCCGGGTCGCTCGTGTCGTTGTCGAGCACGTCGATCAGGACGGAACTTCCGTCGTTCGGCGCCTCGGCCGTGTCGGCGACGGCCGTCGGAGCATCGGGCTGGGCGCTAACCGTGATCGTGACGGTCGTGGTCTCGGAGGTGTCTTCGCCGTCGCTGGCCGTGTAAGTGAAGGTATCCGTTCCGTAGAAGTCGTCGTCGGGCGTGTAAACGAAGGAACCGTCGCTGCTGAGGCTGACGGAACCGTTGGACGGATTCGAAACGAGGGTGGCAGTGAGGGTGTCGTCTTCGGCGTCCGAATCGTTGGCCAGAACGCCGCTGGCGGCGGTAACGGTGAGGGTCTCGTCCTCATCGACCGTATACGCGTCGGCCTCGGCAGCCGGAGCGTCGTTCACCGCGGTGACCGTCAGCGAGACGGTGATGTCCTCCGAATCGTCCGTGCCGTCGTTGATCTTGTAGGTGAAGGAGTCCGTGCCGTAGTAGTCGTCGTCGGGCACGTAGGTGAAGGAACCGTCCGAGGAGAGGGTCACCGTGCCGTGGGAAGCCTGGTCGACAAGCGTGGCCGTGATGTCGTCGCCATCGGGATCGCTGTCGTTGGCAAGAACGCCACTGGACGCAGCCTTGGTAAGGGTCGTGTCTTCCGAGGTCGTGTAGGAGTCGGCCGTCCCTTCCGGAGCGTCGTTGACAGGGTTGACCGTGATGGTCACGAGGGCCACGTTTGATTCGTCGCCCTCGGTGTTGGTCG
This sequence comes from Thermoguttaceae bacterium, assembly GCA_963674575.2. Lineage (GTDB taxonomy): Bacteria > Planctomycetota > Planctomycetia > Pirellulales > Thermoguttaceae > JAAYAY01. The sequence continues at coordinate 859,258 of CAXXQT010000001.1, read as the reverse complement.
CGAAGTAGCTGAAGGTGTCGGTGCCGGAAAAGTCGACGTTGGGTATGTAGACGAAGGAGCCGTTCGAACCAAGGGTGACACTGCCGTGGCTCGGCGTATCGTAGACGGCCACGGAGAGCGTTCCCGACTCGGTGTCGTCGTTCGCCAGGACGCCCTCATCGACGGACACGGTCAGGGTGGCGTCTTCGTCCGTGCTGTAGCTGTCGGGATAGGCGGGGATGACGCCGAGGACGGTGATCGCAATGTCCTCCGTCGTCGTGTTGCCGGCCTCATCGGTAAGCGCGATCTGGAACGACTGGGGGACGGCCTGGTCGCTGGTGGGGGTCCAGGCGATCTCGCCGGTGGAGGCGTCAATGGTCATTCCGTCGGGGGCGTCGACGAGGGAGTAGACAATGTCGCCTTCTTCCGAACTCTCGGCGTCAAAGCTGTAAGCAACGCCCACCTGGGCGGTGTCGGGAGCCGTGTTGGTCAGGCCGGAGGGCCCGGTGGCATCAATGGTGAGCACGAGGGCGTCCGAGGGATCGGTCGTTCCGCCCAGGACCTGGACGGCCGTGATGTCGTAGGTTCCGTCGGCAAGGGCCTGGACGCCATCCGTGGTGATCGTCACGGTGTCGCCGGTGGCAATCTCGTTGCCGATCATGGTGTCGCCGGCAAAGAGTTGGATCTCGGCCCCCGAGGTGACGCCGCTGACGAGGAACTGCAGAACCGTCGAGGAATCGCTGTTGTTGTTGTTCGTCAGGTCGTCGTCGTCCGCATCGCCCGTGTCGTAGTCGGCCACGAGGTCGACTCCGGAAGGCGCGGACAGGGCGATTTCGCCGAAGTTGAGGTCGCTCGTTTCAACGCCGATCTCGACGGTGACGCTGTAGCTGTCCGGATCGAGGGGACCGGTGGCGAGATAGCCGGGGGTCACCTCCGAGCGGACAACGTAATCGCCAGCCTCGACCTGGAAGAAGTAGGCGCCGTCGCTGTCGGTAACCGTCCAGGTTTCGTCCGAGTCGAGAACGCCGTCGTCGTCTGCATCGAGATAGACCGTGACGCCCGCAAGGAGTTCTTCCCCGTCGTCGTATTCGCCGTCGGCGTCGGCATCGAGATACTTCACGCCGGAGATCTCACCTTGGCCGGTAATGCTCTGAACAACGACGAGTTGGTTGGTCTCGCCCTCGCCATCCTCACCGAGTGGCAGTTCGCCGAAGGGCGAACTGTTCGACGTGTCGATGGTGAGGTTGGAAATCTCGTCGACGGTCGTCATGTCGAGAATCTGGCCGAACACCGTGAATTCACCGTAGTCCTCGGAGTCGAGGAACACGTTGTCATCGCTCAGGTTGACGAAGAACTGGCTCGTGGCGCTGTCCACATCGCCGCTGAGTTTCGCCATGGCGATCGTACCGCGGACATTCGAGAGGCCAGGCTCGTTGGTGATCGGGTCGTCTTCGGGCACGTCGTCAAACTGACTGACGGCAGTGAGGGTCGTGGAGGGGGTCGTGTAGCCACCGCCCTGGATCACGAAATCCTCCACGGACCGGTGGAAGATCGAGTTGAGATAGTCGCCGTCGTTCACGTAGTTGAGAAAGTTCTCCACCGTGCCGGGCGTGTCCTCGGCGTACAACTCGATGACGATTGGCCCATAGTTGGTATTGAGCGAGACGACAGGGTTGTCCCCGTAGACGAGAACAATCTCGTCGCCGTCCTGGACGACATACTCGTCAAATTCGGTCGAGACCTGGCCATTGACGAACATCTGAACGGTACTCTCGCCGTTCTCGACATAGCCCATCAACTGGTCTTCGGCAAGAACGGCGTCGGCCTGATTGCCGGCCTCTCCGGCATTGTTCTGCCAGATGTCGAAGAAATCGCCCAGCGTCAGGTCGCTGGTCGAGTCCATGTAGATCTCGCCGCTGTCATCGACGGTGAAAAGGGATTCCGTGCTATCGTCGGACTGAACCCCCACTTCCGCCGGAATTTCGACTTCGGAGCTTTCGGTGTAGATGGCCAGTTGAAAGCTGTCGTCGGTCGGGGTTGCCGAAAGAAGGGTCCTGCATTCCAGCGGTTCCAGGCGGAGACTTCGGCTTCGGCGGCTGAGAAGATTGGCCAAACGCGGGTTTCGTCGCACGCTCATGGGGGGTCCGTTCAATCAGGTGATCGTGGGGAGGTGGCGCAAAAAGAGGGCCTCTTTCTTATATTGGGCAGAAAACGTCACGTTCGGGAGACAAAAAAAGTCCCCAGCCACCGCAATTTCCGCCATAACCCTCGAAGATCTGCGGGTCTTTCTTGTCGTGCGGGTGGCGCGTCCCTGCCGGGTCCCTCCCCCCGGGGATGGCTCACATCAATTAACCCCGCTGACTTTAGACGAGCGCCGAGGCCCGGGAGTTCAGAAGAAAACTCCCGGACGGGCAAGAAAAGCCCCCCGAAGCCCCCCCACCCTTCCCCTCGGCGGGGAAAGAAGTATAGAAAGAAAGCGACGGCGAGCCGTCGCAGCCCACGAAGAAACGGAGTCAGCCATGACGGAAGAAACGGTCCATCCTGAGAACGAGTCGGCCGAAGAGGCGTTCCTGAAAACGCCGATGGTTGCACCGAAAGGCAACTCGCCGGTCGCTCCTGCCCTGCTGTGCGCAATGGGCGTCTTCTTTCTTGTCATGAACGTGGTGATGCTCACTGATAATCGTGTCAGCCCGGTGACTGGGGGACTGATTCTGGGTGTTATTGCCGCGGAAACGACGCTCCTGGCCGTGTTTGCGGCGTTAGCGCCTTTTTCGCTGTTCGTGCGAGTGGCTCTCAGCACGGCGGGGGTGACATTCGTTTGCGTTGCGGCCTTCCATCTTAGCGACGCGACTGGAGAAGAACGCCTCGTATTCGCGGGGGTCACGGTGCTGCAATGGATCGCCGTTCAGATTCCGCTCTGGATGTTCCGCCTGCGAAGCGGTTGGTGCCTGCGTCGTACGCCCGCGGCTGGAAGTGGGGCAAGGCTGCAGGACCTGCAATTCGGGATCCGGCAATTGCTGGCCTGGACTGCCGTGGTGGCGGCGGTCCTATCGATCGCCAAGACAACGATTGCGAGTGGCTCCCGTGATCCGAGCAACATGGACCCTCCGTCATCGATTCTGGTAACCCTCATTCTTGTCGTGTTCAACTCGCTGGCCGCATGGCCGATGATCTGGGCAGCCTTTGTGCGATCCAGAATGTTCGTTTGGTGCGGCGTGGCGTTGGCTTGCTCAGCGATTCTGTGCGCCGGCGAAATCTGGAGTTTCCGGGCTTTGTTTGGCCCTGGCCTGAATTTCGAGCTATTTTTCGTCCTGCACGGAATTCAAGCTCTTGCCGTGGGAGGCAGCCTGTTGTTGGTTCGGTGGAATGGGATACGATTGACGCCGGGGAGACGTGACATCGAACGTGGTTCGACGGAATAGTCGCAGTTCTGGAGAGGAAGGGGGCAAGTCTGCAAGCGTGCATGCCGGGAGAAGACTCAGAATGCCAGGCAGGATCCAAGGACACTATGAAGTGGGTGGGCTAGCCGACTTCGGCAATCACATACGGCCCTTTGGGCACCACCGCAATCGTCGCGTCTTCCCCATACCGCGTCAGACAGTCAGCCACCGCCTCTTCCACCGAGGGGGCCGATTCGACAAAGAGTTTTTTCAGCGTTTCCGCGGGCAACCCGTCCGTAACCGCCACAACGCGGGCCTTGCGAAGGATCTTGGCCAACTCTTCCACCTGCCACTGGTCCATGCGGAAGTAGTCGCTGTCGAGAATTCGTTCCATGAACTGGTCAACGGACGTGTTTTCCTCAAACACACGTTGGAAGGGCTCACTGCCGATCCCCTGGCTCATGCTGGCGGCCAGAATCACGGTCCCGCCCGGTTTGACGATGTCGGCCGCCGCCACCATTCCTTTCACTGACTGGTAAAAAGTCGTGTCCAGAGGATAGCCGGCCGAACTGGTGACCACCACGTCGACGGACTCGGGAACCGTATCGACCACAAGGGAACGAACGAAGTCGACGCCCTCGTGAAAAGCCGCCTCCATGTCGCCGGCAACGACTTTGAGAATCCGGCGCCGGGCATCGATCACCGTGTTGACGATGAAATCGCAACCGGCCCGTCGAGCGATCCACGTGTTTTCTTCGTGGACGGGATTCTCCTCCAGGACACCCACCCGGGCGTTGGGATGTTCGAGAAATCTTGGCCCGTGCCAGACGCGAATAGTCTCCAGGGCCGCAATTCCCGGACAGACGAGTTTGCGCCCCCCCGAAAAACCGGCCATGAAATGGGGCTCGATCAGGCCCGTGGTGATTTTCAGATCGGCGTCGACGTAGCGGGAATCGATCCAGACGGGTACCCCGCGGGGACTTTCGCCGAGAAACGTGTGCTGATCACGATTCTGACCGTCGTGATTCTCGATCCGGTAGTTGCGAGCGATCTCCGGACCGACCATCTCTTCGAGTTCCGCCCCCAGGTTGGGACGATGAAGACCGGTGGCCACGAGGATGAGGATCCCGTCCCGTGGAATGCCGCTCGTTTCAAGAGTCTCGAGAATAGGCGGCAAAAGAACCGGATTGGGGACGGGCCGCGTCACGTCGCTGATAACGATGCACGCACTCTTCCGTCCCTGAGACAAATCCGCCAGGGGCGGAGAACCGATTGGGGAGACAAGGTCATCGCGGATGGAGACCGCGGGATCCTCGAGGGGCCGCGCCGCTCGATAGCCGAGGCATTTCGCAACGTTGGCGTCAGGAAGGGAAACTTCCAGACCGTCGCGACCATATTCCAGGGTTACGCGCATCGAGAACGTCCCCCCGAGCAGCGCCGAACGTCAGGTGGCCGGCGCGTGGGCAAATGACAACGGGCGAATGGATCCGAGGACCAACGACTACTTCTTCTTCTTGGCGTCTTCCTCTTCGCCCTCGTCTTCCTTCTTCTTCTTCTTCTTCTTCAAAGCAAGCTTGTAGACGCGAACTTTCCCCAAGCCGAGAGGAGAGTCTCCGTCTTTCCAGCGGTCGGCTGCCTTCAAACGTTCAATTCGCTCGGCGCGGGTCAAAACGCTCCGAGCGCGAATGAGGCCTTTGCTCACCCGCAGGCTCTTGTCCATGGTCATCTTGAGGGTCCTTCTCGTAGTCTATATGAATGCTCGTCCGGGCAGCACCGAAACGCTGCGCCCCGGCCATCATCGTTGGTCGAGAATTGGAATCTTATCGGCGACCCGCGTCAAAATCCTTGGCGGTTCCAACAGGAATGAGCCTTTGGCCCATGGGTGACGCCCACGCACCGTTGCCGATAGGAAACCAATCAGTATAGGTGTCGTTGCCCGGTCTATCAAGGACCGTCTTCAGACTCAAGGCCCTCAATCGCCTTCAGAAATGCCTCCATGGAGGCGCAGCGTTTGGCGGGATCGGCAACCAGGCAGTCGTGGATGGCTTCGGCGAGGGCGGGATGGATCTCAGGGAGGCAGTTCTTAATGGGGGTCGGAGGCGTATCGTGGGTCATGGCGGCCTGGCCGGTATCCCCGCTCATCCAGGGAAGCTCCCCCGTACATAGCTCATAAATCGTTACACCAAAAGCAAATACATCCAGAGTCTGGTTCGTGGATCGCCGGCGAACCAGCTCGGGCGCCATATAGTTCGGGGTGCCGGTCCGGTTCCCGGGCAGAAGAAAAGCCCCCTTCGCTGGAACAGTCAGCCCAAAGTCGGTCAGCTTCAGAGTCTGGCCATCATCCGTGAAGAGCAGATTTCTCGGACAAACATCGCGATGAATGAACCCCGCCTCATGAACCGCCTTCAGAGCCTCGGCCGCCTGCCGAATCAGTGAAAGGCGCCGTCCCTTGAGAGGATCGTCCCTCATCACAAGGACCGAATTCAAGCCGGCCCCGCGAAGATATTCCATGACGAGATACTGCGACCCATCGGTCGTCAGACCGTGCTCGTAGGTCTTCACGATATACGGATGGTCAAACTGAACGGCAATCTGCCCTTCCGTAGGCTTCTTGAGCCCCTTGAAGCGGCCTTCCAGAAAGGCCGTTTTTTCCGGATCGAGGATCTTCAACGCGACGATCCGGTCTTCCTTCCGGTCGCGAGCCATGTAGACCTTTGACATCGTGCCGGAAATCGCTTCGCGCAGGAGTTCGAAGCGGCTCTTCACGTTCAGCTTGCCGCCTCCGCCGCCCAGCAACGACTTGAAGGTGTCCTTCAATGGCACGGTGAGTCTCCCGCATGGTGGTCACAACCGGAGCGCTTGCCCCATTCCGGTCTCCCCCCATTAGGTTTACTCTAGACCGACGAAGGCGATTTGGCAAGCAAACAACTCGACCGGGGACAGCAAAGTCTCCCCCGAAAGGCTATTTCCAAGAATTGACGCCGCCCCGGCCCCCACCTTCTGGCCGCTACCCGGTTGCCCCGGCAACCTCGGCCCGATGCTCCTGCGACGCCATCGTCCGCTCCACCCGAACAATGGCATCCTGGCCTCGAAGGCATGCCTGCCGAAACGCTTCCGGATGCAGGACTCCGGCCAGTCGCAGAACCTCCTTGCCCCCGTCCAGAAAAACCAAATCCCCAGCCCGAAAGAAAGCTTGCCCCGGCAACACTTGCACGTCGATCCCGTCGAAACCATCCAGATCCACCGACGCGTCCTCGCATTCTCCCCCCAACCCGCGGAGAACAACAACCCGCCGATCCGTCAACACGTATCGCCGAGCCACCACTGGGGCAAGTCGCCAGAAGAAGAGCAGCAGACTGACAGGGATCGTCAGCAGCGCCATGAGCTTGCCAATCGTGAAGAATTTCCCCGCGCCGAGCGAGACCCCACATAGTTGTCCCACTTGCCGACCAAGAGCAAAGCCCGCCATGGACGGCCAAACGACCATTGAGGGAGTTTCGGGGCCAAACGTCTTCGCACGGAAATCCGAATCCGCCATGGAGCATTCCTCGTAAGCAGCTATCCGCAATGCCCTTTTGCTGTCAACGACACCACGCGTCCAACGCAGGGCGCCGGCATTGCGGCAGATCCCTTATTGTTACGTGCCCCGAAGACAAGTGACAAGGGGGCAGAAGCGTTCCCTCCTCGAAGCAAGAAAAAAACAGGCCCGCTGAAGCCGAAGCTCCAGCGGGCCTGAATATAACTATGGTAGTGCCCTTCCGAAGAAGGCAAGGTGTGATGCATCCATCCAGCAAGAGGACTGGCCCCACAATTTTAGTTACCTGATGTCGCCACCAGGTGACTGAAATCCTTAGAAAGGAGGTGATCCAGCCGCAGGTTCCCCTACGGCTACCTTGTTACGACTTAGTCCCAATCGCAGAGTTCCGATTCGGCGCTTGCCTCCCAAAGGGTTAGCTCAGCGACTTCGTCGGCCCCCCACTTTCGTGGCTTGACGGGCGGTGTGTACAAGGCTCAGGAACACATTCACCGCGGTATGCTGACCCGCGATTACTAGCGATTCCGGCTTCATGCAGGCGAGTTGCAGCCTGCAATCCGAACTGAGGCGCACTTTTTGGGATTTGCTTACCCTCGCAGGTTCGCTTCCCTTTGTATGCGCCATTGTAGGACGTGTGCAGCCCTAGACATAAAGGCCATGAGGACTTGACGTCATCCCCACCTTCCTCCGGTTTAACACCGGCAGTCTCACTAGAGTCCCCGACATTACTCGCTGGCAACTAGTGACAAGGGTTTCGCTCGTTAAGGGACTTAACCCGACATCTCACGACACGAGCTGACGACAGCCATGCAGCACCTGTGCACGTTTCACCCGAAGGCAGGAACTATCCCTTTCAGGTAGCCCATCCGTGCATGTCAAATCTAGGATAAGGTTCTTCGCGTAGCCTCGAATTAAGCCACATCCTCCACCGCTTGTGTGAGCCCCCGTCAATTCCTTTGAGTTTCAGCCTTGCGACCATACTCCCCAGGCGGAGCACTTAACACTTTCGCTACGTCCGGAAAACTATGGGGGGTCCTCCGGACTAGTGCTCATCGTTTACAGCTGGGACTACCGGGGTATCTAATCCCGTTCGCTCCCCCAGCTTTCGTGCCTCAGCGTCAGAAGAGACCCAGTGAGCCGCTTTCGCCACAGGTGTTCCTTGTGATATCAACGCATTTCACCGCTCCACCACAAGTTCCGCTCACCTCTGTCTCCCTCTAGTACTGCAGTATTGGGCGCAATTCCTCGGTTGAGCCGAGGGATTTCACACCCAACTTACAGCACCGCCTACGCACCCTTTAAGCCCAGTGATTCCGAATAACGTTTGGACGGTTCGTCTTACCGCGGCTGCTGGCACGAACTTAGCCCGTCCTTCCTCTGAAGATAGGTCAACACATGGGGAGAACCCCATATGATTTCCTCCCAACTGACAGCGGTTTACAACCCGAAGGCCTTCATCCCGCACGCGGCGTCGCTCGGTCAGACTTTCGTCCATTGCCGAAGATTCTCGACTGCAGCCACCCGTAGGTGTCTGGGCAGTGTCTCAGTCCCAGTGAGCCGGGTCACGCTCTCACGCCCGGTACCCATCGCAGCCTTGGTAGGCCGTTACCCCACCAACAAGCTAATAGGACGCGGATCCGTCTCAAGGCGGAATCACACCTTTGATCCGGGGATATTATTCGGTATTACCTGCAGTTTCCCGCAGCTATCCCGAACCTCGAGGTAGGTATCCACGCGTTACTCTCCCTTTCGCCGCTGTCCGTCTAATGCAAGCAAAAGACTTCTCGCACGACTTGCATGCCTAATCCACGCCGCCAACGTTCATTCTGAGCCAGGATCAAACCCTTCAATTAATATGTCAGCTTTTAACCATCGCTCCAGACTCGCCAAGCAAGCTCGACTCACCCAAAGCAACAGTGTATGAACCAACTCAAAAAGGTTCGATGCCCGGGACATCGATTGCCGGTCTAGCAACCGATGCACGGTAATTGTTCCAGTCTCTCAACTGGATATAAGGAGGCATCTATCACACACTACCAAGTTGTCAAAGAACAAACACGGCCGAGCAGCTTTGCGTCTTTCTATTCAGCCTACAACAAAACAACTTCTCATTCGGAGACCGAAGCCTCCTCACATCAGTCGTTTTGTCGCGGCCTCTCAACGGTCCGCCGCACGACCATTCGGTTGATTTTAGTAGTATTTCGGCGGTTGTCAACCAGGCCTCGAAGTTTTTTTGGCCTTTCCGCCGAAACCGTTTTTGACCTGCCTTAAAGGCGAGGCCCGAAACGACTCAACCAACCATCGGACCTTTTCGGTATCCGCCTTGAGCTTTTACCGGCCCGATTTGCAACTCCGCTGGAGACTTGCTCCAGGGCGGTGTTGCCCTGCGAGACACATGTGCGTCTCACGAGAGAATCAATTTCTCATGCCAAGCCAAAATCGTCAAGGAGCCCCCGGCAGAATTTTGAAAAGTTTTTTTCCAGGCGACTGGAAAAGCCTGACAATTCCGGCAAGTGCGCCGGTGGCGCAAGCCGGGAAATTCGCCTGACATGCTAGCCAATCACTTCACGCCATCGTCGTGGAACACCGCGGTAAGCCAGGTTCCAGCGCCTACGCGAGTCCAGTCGTGAATCGGCATGAGGGGCCCCTGTCTTGGGCGTTCGGCAATGCATCAACCGCTATTGCTATTCTACGGTCCGGCCACGATGGGAGCCATGGTCGCAAACGCTACTTTCGAAGCCAACGTTGAACGGTCGACGTGCGAACAATCCACGCCGCCATCCACACGAAACTCTCCAGGAAGCGTGCCAGCAGGGGCGCCGAAAAGAACGTCAGGCCGAGACAGATCAGCGCCGTAACCAGGAACGGATTGTCGCCGCCGACCAGCCCCAACCCGCTCCGATCCGCGAGGAACCGGATCACGCCCAGATAGGCTGCCACAATCGCCATCAACAGAAGCATGGACGAGATGCTGAATTGCCTCTTGCCGCTGACCGCGTGAGACACGGCCCACACCAGAACCATCGCCCCCGTGAAAAACAGCCCCGACAGGACAGCGGCCAAAACGAGTATGTAGTTCACCCCCGTAAGTCCAGCCAGCAACAGACTGACCATGGCCACGAAGAAGAGAGTTATCAGGAATTGAGAAAGAAGCTTGCCCCGGGCCTCGGCCGCTTCCTCGGGATCGGAGGAAACGACACCTTCATGACGCGGCTCCGGCGGCTCTTCCTTAGGCGGTGGATCGTTGGCTCTGCCATACCACGAAAGCACGGTCGCCAGGCCAATTGCGACAGCAAACGCAGCCATCCACCGACCATTGCCGTAAGGCAGCATGGTGAACGCCACCCAGAACAACGCGTTGCCAAGCAGCAGGAACCAGTTTCTGCGAGGAACGGTTGGTACGTCTTCCGACATGAATGCACCAGGACATCGCAACGTGAAAGTCTATCCCAAACCAGGGAACTGCCCTTGATCATCCGGATTTTCTTCCCCCGTGCAAGACCCCAGTCAGGCGGACTCGCATCTCGAGTGGGACATCACGGCCCTGGCCACCAGCGGATTAACAGCCGCGGGCGGCAACCCCAGTTCCCGAACCACCGCGTCGCAGAGTTCCATGGGCTGAATACGGCCTGAACCATCAGCAACCTTTCGCACCACCCTACCGATCCGTTCCAAATAGCAGAGGCTTGCTTGAAACCGTCCAGGAATGTGGTCGCCCAGCCGTGGCTCCTCCCACGATGATAGCAGGATCTCTACCCCGGCGATGCTCGCAAGACGTTCGATCGAGGCAGCCGCCTGGACAACATCGTCGTAGATAGGAAAATCCCCCGGCGAAATGAGTGCATCACCGGTGATCAGCACCCCTTCGGACTCGATCCGAAACGACGTGGAACCCACCGAGTGACCGGGGCTGTGAATAACCTCCAGGGCAAGATCCTGGTCGATCTCAAGTCGATCCCCGTCCACAAAGGTCCCCGTCACACGGGCAGGCCCGCCCACCAGCGTGAAAAAGCCGGGCACGGGACGCTGACGCTCCTGAAGATCCACATCTTCCACCCAGGCACGTTCGGCCTCGTGGACGAGAATACGGCACCCCGTCGCCTGCTGAATGGCTGCCGCGGCGCCGATGTGGTCCGGATGCGAATGGGTGAGGACCAGGGTGGAAATGCTCTCCAGATCCCGCCCGAGTCCCGCCAGGTGGTCAGCAATGGCAGCCTCGCTGCCCGCCACTCCGGAATCGACCAGCCAGGTCTCGCGTTGGCCCAGCAGGACATAGACGTAGACCAGCCGTTGGATCGTCTGACCTGGACCGACGGGAATCGAAAACGGAAGGGGGAGGGCGTGAATACGGGGGCTGACCTGCACGGGCATGGCTCCTCGGATCGGGCGAAATGGGGCTACAACCGGGCAGACACGCCGCTGCCCCGTCCGGTTCGTTTGCCGATCCCTCGTGGGAACTTGCCCTGGCCCTTCCCATCACCGAAGATGGGCGAGTCTCCGCACGGGTTGTTCATGGGTGGCACGCTCAGAGCGCGAGCGATGGGCGAGGACGGCCAATTCACCACGCCCATCGCTCGGGCTTTGAGCGTGCCACCCACGACACTGTACTTCTGAGGACCCCCACCATGCAACGACGCGAATTCCTGAAAACGGCCGGGGCGGCCGTCACCGCGACCGGCTGCCTGGCGCAAGGCTCAGCCAAGGCCGAAACGGTTGCCGCCCGACACGTGTGCGACACGTTCGTCTACGGTTCCACGCCGGGCGGGATTGCGGCAGCAGTCGAGGCTGCGAGGCGCGGAGATCGCGTGGTCCTCGCCTGCCCCAAGAACAACCCCGGCGGGATGGCAGCCAGCGGACTGTGTACTACGGACGCGGTTCGCCGCCACCTCTTCGGGGGCCTGGTTCTGGAGTTCATCCAGGGGGTCCGCGAACGTTACCGGCAAGTACTCGGCAACGATCCGGGCCAGTTGCGGCTGACCCAGGACGGGTGGTTCTACGAACCGTCGGTCGCCGAGCATGTCTTCCGCGAGATGCTGGCCGGTGAACAGGAGCGTCTGCAGTGGCTGCCCGGCCTGTGGCTGACCGAGGCGGACGTGACCGAAGGCCTGATCCGCTCGGTAAGGCTGGAAGACGAGAAGGGCGTGGTCTTCGAGGTCGCCGCCCGCACCTTCATCGACGGGACCTACGAGGGCGACCTGGCGGCACGAGCCGATGTTCCCTACCGCGTGGGCCGGGAAGGCCGGGACGAATACGGTGAATCGAAGGCCGGCATCCATTACATGAACTGGCGCACCGGCGAGCAGATCCTCACGGCCGACACGGGAGAACCCTCGCTGGCCATCCAGGCCTTCTGCGCCCGATCGATCTTCACCGACGATCCGGAGCACCGCATCCCGATCGAAAAACCCGACACCTACGAGCAGCATCTGCCCGACTACTTGCCGTTGATTGATGACCACAAAACAGGACGGAAGCGATCCTACGGTTACGGCACAACCATGCCGCGGCGGAAGTACCAGATGAACGGAAGCATCACGGGCCTGAGCAGCCTGAACTGCCCGGGAATGAACTGGGGTTACCCGGAGGCCGACCGCCACCACCGGCAGCGGCTCGATCAGTTCCACATCGACCATGCGGCCGGAATGATCTGGTTCCTGCAGAACGATCCGCGGATGCCCGACTCGATCCGGGAGAAGATGCAGCGGATCGGGCTCCACGACGAGGAATTCGTCGACAACGACCACTGGCCCTGGCAGATCTACGTCCGGCAGGGGCGGCGGATTGAAGGTCGGGCGATTATCACGCAGCACAACTTCACCGTGGACGAGAAGACCGGTCGAACACCAACCGTCGAGCACCCCATCGCGTTGGGCGAGCATTCCTTCGACGTTCATCCTTGCCACGATCGACGTTTCGCCATCGACGGCTTCATGGAAGGCGTTTTGTGGTACCCGAAGAAGGCGGCCGGTCCTGCCCAGCCAGGCCAGATCCCCTACGGGGCCTTGCTGCCGAAGCAAATCGACAACCTGCTGGCGCCGGTTGCCATGTCCTGCACCCACGTGGCCATGTCGGTCCTCCGGATGGAACCGGTCTGGATGACGACGGGCCAGGTCGCGGGGCTGGCCGCGGCCGAGGCGAGAGAACAAGGCAGGCAGGTGGCAGAGATCGATCCGACAGAGTTGCCAAAGACACTGGAGATTCTGACGGCTCCCTGATCGTTGAAGAGGGGAAGCGTGCCAGATCGTCTGTGGACGAGAACAATTTGACATCGTTTTGTTCCCGTTTGGGGTAGGATGAACGTGTTGTCGGGTAGAAGGCGGCACGCGGCAGCCGGAGCGATTGTTCAAACCGGGTGGTGGATGTGATCTCGATTCTCATAGAACGATTGGCCCTGATTGCAGACGGGAAATGCCCGGAGGGGGACTGGCCGAACCGCTGGCTTGACCAGCCAAATCCTCTCTCATGTTGGGAGGTCTGGACGCTTCTGGGACTGGTTCGCCATCGCCAGCGGCAGAAATTTGTGGCCGAGACGATCACGTCGCGGTTGGCCGCCGACTTGCAGGCCCTGGCAAGAGCCGGCTGCCTGGGCCATCCCGATTGTCCGGGTCGCGGTGTCGTCCCCGGGCTGTCCGATTGGGCCTACAATTTTCACGGACGCGGATGTTGCCTCACGCACCGGGGCACGGGTGAGGCCATCGATGTCGATTTCTACGACTCCTCCTCCGACTGGTTCGATTCGTTCTTTTTCATCTGGTACCTCGAATCGCTAAAGACGCCAACGTTGGTCGAGCAACGGCTGATTCAGTTGCATCCGTCCTTTCGAACCGTGCTTCTCGCAATCGATCGTCTCCGTGAGTCAGGTTTGCTGGAAAGGTACGAGGATCGAGGGGCCTTTCGGCTGGCATTCGACCACGAAGAGTTGAGCGGTTTGCTCGAACGGATCGAACCGAAGTGGGAATCGGCAGAAACGCAATGGCAGTTCGCCTCGGCCGTCGGCGACTGGTTCCTCATGGAACGGACATCTCCGGACAAAAGCCGCGAGGTCCATATCGCGAGGCGAGTGGACGCGTGCCGCCAGGAACGAAGCCAGTGGCTTATCGAGAGATTTCGGGGCGGAAATAGAAGCGGCGAAGCGATGAAAGCCCTTGCCGAAATCGAGAGCGACCAGCTTGACGCGATGATTGAAGAAGCCCTAAACGGAACGGACGACGCGGCAATGGGGGCTGCCTTGGATGCCATTTCTCAAACGGCCGACAAGTGGCGTGTGCAACTCGAGACCTTGCTGGACCGAATCGACTCCAACGACAATATCCCGGCCCCTGGCATTCACTTCACGTGCTGTGAACTGCTGCTCAAGAGTGGCTACTCCGAAGGAATGGCGGAAAGACTGCTTTCCCAGCATTCGCAATTCGTCGGGGAAGCAGCAATCGTGGCGTTGGAGCATCTCCCTGACGTCGCGATTGCACTGTTTCGCAGGGCGTTGCGTTCGGACATTCCCTGCAACCGAATCAGCGCGGCCGCATCGCTGGCCGTCCTCGATCAGCCGTGGTGTCGAGCGGAACTGCTTGCGGTTCTGGACGAGAGCGACGACCAGATACTGACGGCGGAGTGCCGCTCGGCCCTGTTGGAGACTCACTGCCCGGAATGTCACGAGCGTGTCATGGCGTGGGAGGAATTGAATCCTCATGAGGCAGAACCCGGCGAATGGATCACGATGGAAGAGGCAATGCTGCGGGGTTGTGGGAAGTTCATTCGCTATGAAATGCAGGAGCTGCACGACCGCCTTATGCCGCTTCGGGGAGTCTTGCCATAGGATCTCCCCCCCTCGAGACAGGCCCTGATCGAATCGTTGCGTTTTTCAGGCACACCACACCGACATGACATCCACCGAACACGACGAGACGAAACACGGGCGTGCTAGGAAGATCGCGGGCTTCCTGGCCACGCGTTTGCTGGCGCTAGCCGTTTTCGGCTTGATCGTCTTCCTGGCCTTTGGCGACGTGGGTTCGCTGTTCCGGCGAGCGGTGCGATCTCCGGTGACGCCGGTCGGAACGGCCCGAGACGAGGACGCGGGACCGGGATGGCCCCATCGGCGTGGACCGACCTATGACGGTCACTCGTCTGAAACAGACCTGGCGGACCACTGGCCCGCCGAGGGGCCACCCCTGCTCTGGTCGCAGCCTTGCGGGCGAGGCTACTCGGGCGTGATTGTCGTGGCGGGCCGGCTCTTCACCCAGACGCAGTCGTTGACGAGCCAGGACGTGGAGTGCCGTGATGCCGCCACCGGCGAATTGCTCTGGCGACACGGCTACGCCTGGCCCTACGAACCGGCGGGAATGTACCCGGGCCCCCGGGCGACGCCGACCTGGCACGAGGGCCGCATCTACTTCGCAGGCCCCGATGGGCAAATCGGCTGCCTCGACGCAAACACCGGCAAGCGAATCTGGCTGGTGAACGTCAACGAACGATTCGACGGTCGCGGAACCGGGTTCGGCTACTCCTGCTCGCCCCTGGTCGAAGACGGCAAGGTCATCTTGCCTGTCGGTGGCGAAGGAGCGAGCGTGGTGGCCTTGAACGCCGAGAACGGCTCCACGGTGTGGGCTTCCGGCAGCGAAAAGGCAAGTTATTGCTCCGCATTGCCCATCGACTTCGAGGGTCGGCGGTGCGTGGTGGCCTTCCTGCAAAACGCGTTGGCCCTGTTCGACCTGAAGACGGGCCGCGAACTGGCGCTGGAGGTCTTCTCTTCCGGCTACGACGAGCACGCCGCGGCGCCGCTCTACAGAGAACCTCTCTTGATGGTCGCCAGCCCCTTTCGCGCAGGAGCGGCCTGCTATCGCCTGGAACGACAGGAAACGACCGGCGCAACCGACGGGGCAATCAAGTTGACCCCGGTATGGACGAATCGCCAATTCTCAAACGACACGGCCTCGAGCCTGCTGGTGGACGGGCAGGTGTACGGCTTCGATCTGCGCGAAGCCCAGGCCAAGGCCCAGCGACCGTCGCGCGGAACGTACAAATGCCTCGACTTTTCGATGGGCGAGGTGCTCTGGGAAACGGACAAGGTGGGACACGCCACCGGCGTGGCCGCCGACGGCAAACTCTTTCTGCTATCGGACGCCGGGGAGCTGATTCTGGCCCGGGCCAATCCGGAGCATTTTGAGCCGTTGGGACGAAGCCAGATCTTCCAGGACGAGATCTGTTGGACGCCGCCGGCCTTGGACTGCGGCCGGCTCTATCTGCGCAGCCCAAGCGAACTGGTCTGCGTCTACGTGGGACGTCCGGAAAGGCTGAACGTCGAACCCACTCTTGCATCGCGACCCGCACTGGGGGAACCGGCTTCGGACTGGTTCGATCTGGCTTGGTTCGTCGCGGGCGAAAGGGAATACGCCTTCGACCCGGCCGACCTGGCAGAGTTGAGTCGCTGGTTCTTCTATTGCGTGCTGGGCGTGCTGATACCGGCTTCGTTGGCGGGCGTGTCGATGAGATTCCTGGTCGCGACTCGTTGGCCCCAGAAGGCCTCTGGTGTTGGTTGGGCCGTGTTCTGGACGACCGCTTTCCTGTTAGGCATTGCGGGCACGGCCCTTTTCAATCGCTGGTTCGGACCGTTCGTGTTCACGTGGCCCGTGTGCCTGTTCGTGGCGCACCAGGTGGCCTTGAACACGATCGTCGCCGTGAATCGATCGGGCGAACCGAATCGAGGAAAGTGGCGTTCCCTCGCCGTGGCCGCGTTCTTCCTGGCCGTCTGCCTGGGCTACTATCTCGCATGCCGAAGACTGAGCCTGGCAACAGAATGGACCTTTCTGATCGGTTTTCTGCCCTCGTGGCCCATCGCCATTCCAACGGCCTATCGACTCACGGCCCGCCCCCGTCCCGTCGTTGACGTCCTTTGCGTGTTGCTCTCGTACGCGTTGTTCTTCTGGACGGTGGGAGCGGTCTTGCTGTGGAAGGGGGCGGTGGGATGAAGGTTGGGATTTGCCCTGGCCCCGAGATGGGACAAAGAGAGGATACCGCGCCCACGGCACAAACACGTGTTGCATCGATCAACCTTGCCGCGTCGCGGCATCATAACCGACCGAGAGGCTGGTGACCACCGAATAACGTCTGTCGTACCACTACGTGGCACATTTGTGATTGGCCGACAAGTCCAGGGGTTGACACCCCTGGCTCTTCAAATTACGCCACTACGTGGCGAACCGTCGTTATGCAAATGCGAATGAAAATCCATCGGGATATGGAAATCGGCGATTGCCTCAACAGTGCGCAGCAGAAGCCGGGATTTGCAGGAACGCACCCCGACGCGGCGAGCCTCTTCAAGGGCAGCTACCGCACTACTCGTACCTGGCTCGCAGAGGCTGACGCTGCCGGTAGAGGTTCAATGCCTGCTCGATGGCGGCGGCCATGGGAGCATTGCCCGCACTGCGGGCCGTGCGAACGGCAAGGTCGGCAGTCCGAACCGCTTCCCCGAATTGGCCCACCTCGGCATAGGCGGCGGCCAGGGCGTGCAGAATTTCGGGATTCTCGGGCGGCACTAGCTTCCGTGCCCGGGTCGCCAGGTCGAGGGCCTGCTGGCCCCGTCGCAGGCTGGCATCAGCACTCGTCGCCCGGAGAAGGGAAAGGCTCACCATGGCGGGCACAAACTCCGAATCGCGAGCGACAGCCTGCTCCAGGTGCTCGACCGCCTGGCCGGGTTGTCGCGCACCGAGCAAGGCGATTCCCAGGTTGAACTGGGCAAACGGGTCGTGGGGAGCAATCCGCACCGCCTCGGTCAATTGCTCAACGGCTTCCGACAGGCGTCCCCGCCCCAGCAACAGCGTCCCCAGGTGCAGACGGGGCGGGCCATAGTCGGGATCGAGCCGGATCGCCTCGCGCTGCAACTCCTCCGCCTCAACCGGCTGGCTCTGCTGGAGCAGCACGATGCCGAGGTTGCAATGCGCCGTGGCGAGATCCGGATCGAGTTCGATCGCCCGGCGAAAGCGTTTCTCCGCCGCATCCACTTGGCCCATTTAAGGTTCATCCGACCGAAACGTGCGCAGGTGCAAGCTGTTGCATCGAAACAGGTTTCGACGCAGACTTTGCGGGAACAAGGGGAGCCAGAGAAGAGGCACCGGTACTCCGCGGCAGAGTACCGGTGCCTCTTCTCTGATCAGCCTCGGCTCGATTCGGCGCTGGTCGGGCGAGCGCATTCTTGAATCGGATGAACCCCATTTAAACCAGGCACAGTCCCCAGTTTGTGTGGACCAAGGCGTTGTCAGGGTTGAGTTCCAGGGCCTTGCGATAGAGTTCGATGGCCCCCGGATAGTCTCTCTGCTTGCGATATTCGTCTCCGGCCCTCAAGTAGTTGGTGTCGTCGAGGAACGCTTCCCGGATCCGCTCGATCGCGGTGGGACTGGCGTTGACGAACTCCGGAATATTGGCGGCCCGGTTGTCGGCGGTGAAGTTCTTCAACAGGACCGGCGGCGTGCTCTCTCCCGCCTCGTCGACATGCGTCAGAAAGAGCTGCGTGTAGTCGGAGAAAGCCTTCGAGGAGAACACCAGCCACTTTCCGTTGGGCGTCCAACTGTGCCAGGAATTCATCCGATCGGTGTTGCAGCCCAGCCGTCGAGCCACTCCTCCTTCCGCCGGAATGATATAGAGCTCGCTGTCGGGCTGAAGAAGCATGAACGATTCTGCCTGACAGAACACGATCCACCTGCCGTCGGGCGAATAACGGGCGAAATAGTTGCTTTTCCCGTTCTGCGACGCACCGGCCAGCGGCTCGGCCTCCCCCCCTTGGCCCTCATGGAAAGGAACTCGGTACAGGTCGTATTGAAACGTCTTTCTTTCTGCGAGGAATCTGGAAATCTCCTCCACCTGAGTCAATCCGAGTTCGTTCGCTTTCGCTTCCTGACCATAGTATGCCGCGGATCGGGCGAAGACAATCTGTTTGCCGTCGGGACTCCATGTGGGATTGCTTTGGACGAAGCGCTCATCGTCAGCGCCCGGGAGTGCTCGATAAGTCTTGGTTACCCGGTCATAGACACAAAGAATGCCGCGAATCGGGAAAAAGAGCTGGCTGAACGTGAGGTTGTCGACCGCCTGAAACACCGACAGGTCCTTGACCGTGCTAACCACATACCGACCATCCGGCGATACCTGGGAAAGCAGGCCAAAGGTCTTCTTCCCGTCTTCCTTCTGAAAATCACACCACGTAATGATGTTCTCGTCACACAGGCAGGTCTCATCGCTCACCGGACAAATTGCGTAGGAGCCCTTGTCGTTCGCATAGTCAACATCCACGCCGAAGACGGAGGCATCGGCGGAGAAGGAGTGGCAATTGCCGCACACGGGCAGCTTCTCCAGCACAATCGGAGGCGGCTCTTCGGAAGAGATTTCCCCAAAACGCCAGCGGATATAGGCGGCTGGATTCTTGACGGCGTCCAGGAAGGGCAGGTTCACCTCTCGGAAGAACAGAGGTGCCCCGACTTCATCAGCCGACGTGCTGAAACGAACGGAACCTTCGGCAACAACGGTCTCAGGATCCTGCGTGGGACATCCCCTCACGGTGATCCGAACTGCCTGCTCCACGGAGCGTTGTTTGATCTCTTCCCACAGATCGTGCGAGGGACACCACTGGGCGGTGTCCGAATCGGCTCGCAAGGGTTCGCCGCCGTCGGCAAAATCAAGGCTAACCCGCCAACGGAGGTTGCCGTTGCGCGGATGGAACTCCCAGCGAAACGTGGGAGGGGCGATTTCCGGCGGGAAAACGGTGCCCTCAGACGGATAGGAAATGACAAGTTGAACCGATTCTGATTGGCGAGGGACTTCCTTGTGAATCTCGTCTGCCCTCTGCCGAGACTCAGACGGGCAACCCACCAAGCCCAAAGACGCAACGATCAGCAGGGCGAAGAAGAAACGGTCAACGGGGGTCCGCACGGACGCTCCTTCTTACAGAACGGGGAAGTCTCCCACGGGCGTGGTGGACCCCATAGGTCTTGTTAGCGGCCAAAGAATAGACGGCGGGCGGCATGAACCGCCCGCCGCGATCGAATTTCAAACGTAGCTTATTGGGTCACGTCAGTCCTTCAACTCAAAATCGGCGGTCGTGGCACTTTCTCCCACGGTAGCCGTCAGACCGGACGTGCTGGGATCCGCGTACTTCGCGGGAAGCTCATTGGTGGGAACCCACGCATCGTCCTCGGCGGCGCCGGTATACTCCTCCTCGCCACCACCTTCAGCCTTCGGAGGTTTCGAGAACTTCATGATCTTGACGCCGTACTCGCCGGCCTCGGCGCCGTCGCCGGCCTCGTAGGTCGTCAGCGTGTACTTTCCATCGGCGTCGGTTGTCCCCGCGGCGCCTTGTCCGCCACCCGCGGCCACAAAGGCCACCTGGGCCCCTTCAACGGGGTCGCCGTTGTACGTCACCACCCCCGTCACCGCATACGTTGGCGGATGCACCACCTCGGTTTGAGGAGTACAACCCATCGCCGCCACCAAGGCCAATACGGCCACTGTTCCCCACACTCGCATCATTCGCTTAGTCATCCTGTCACCTGAATCGTCTGAAGTGTCAGTTCCAATGGCCCGAGTCCACAGCGCTACGCAGCAGGCCAACGACAACCCGATCACTTGTTCCGGTCTTGCAGCTTGCAAGGAGAAAAAACTCGCAGCACGACGGCGGACCGATCCGCCGCCATGCTGCGCCAAGATCAACAAGACAAAGCCTTACGGAAGCGAGACCGATTCGCCACCAGACTTCGAGCCCAGCGCGCCCCAAACGCCGTAGGGACTTGCGCCGGCATAGCCAACAGTCACCTGGGCATTGAGGTTGCCCGTGTCGACCGTATTGCTGACGAAATGAACCGAACCGTCGGCAATAAGGCAGTTGACCCCGCCGGGATGGCCACTCGACGGCGGGAGGACCATGTGATGATGGTCACCCCACGTGCCGCCCTCCGTACAAGTGGGAGCGTTCGGCGGCAGCACCGTGTTGAAACCGACTTTCATGACCTGCCCGTCCGTCCAACGCTCGCCGAAGCGAGGCCAGATCGTAGAACCGGAAACGAAGTACTTGCCATCCGTCACCTGGTAGCAAAGCTGCGGGTTGGCAATGATGCCGGCCTGTTGGGCGGGACCAATCGTGTGCTGAACCTCCTGGGCTACAACGCTCCGTCCGCCGCTGTCGCCGCGGTTTGCACTGACGATGAGCGAACTGATGCGTTCGCTCATGGCAATCGTGTTGCTCGTCCCGTCACGCATTTCCGAGAACTTGGTCCACGAACGATAGGTGAACAAGCCACGCACGGCGCGGGCGGTGCCGCCCGCGCTCGCTCCGTCGCGAATCCCCTCAACCTGATCGCCAACGCAAAAGGCGTAGCTGTGGGTCTGCGTGCCCTGCGACGTGACGCCAAAATCGGACGGACAAGAGAGCATCGCGGGGGCCGTGTTCCAAACGGCCCAGCCAGTCCACGGGCCCGCTCCCCACGGTGGGATGCTCGAATCGCCCGCCTTGATCTGGTCGTACAACGCGGTCTGCTCGATGTACGGCAGCATGGCAACGAAACCACACAAACGATTGGAATTCCCGTCCGGATTGCCTGCAGACGTGCCGGCCTTCAGGGCCACGAAACACTTGTTCGTGTCGTGGTAGTTGTGCAGCGCAAGCCCCAATTGCTTTAGTTGGTTGCTGCACTGAGAACGACGGGCCGCTTCCCGCGCGGCCTGCACTGCCGGAAGAAGCAGCGCGATAAGAATCCCGATGATGGCGATTACCACCAATAGTTCCACTAACGTGAAACCACTCGAAGGCAATCGAGAACGACGAGTCACCCTCATGACGATCCCCTTGAATGAGAGAAAGAAGAAGAGTGGGTCAGAACCCAAGCCCAAAAACAACTCGCACGGAATGGCCTCTCTCGTTCGCACACAATACTAGCGAACCGCCCTGCGCTGTGTCAAGCACGTCCTCGTTCGATCGGCGTTTTCCCGCAAAGCTCGGAATCATCGTTTTTCTTAGCCGGATCCCCCTACAAAATAGCCGGGGCGGAAAGCGGGAGAACTTCTGTTCTGGCATCACCCCAGGAGCAGCTGGACCAGAGACGCTTAGCGCAGTCCTTGCGGGTGGGGCGCCCATCCCTCTTTTTGCAGGCCACACGCCTCCCCGCCCCCCCACACACTACTCCAGGCAGCTCCTCCACACGGCAAGCCAATACTATTCACGACGTGGGCGTCCACAGAAGGGACTTCCTGAGATTGAGCTGAAACCTCGGGCCCTTTCTTGTCCTCGCTACAATCACTGCCCTTGCCGCCTCTCCCCTTCGATCCTCCGGAAAAGGTATCCTACAGAACAACGAACCGTGCTCCGGCACAACACTTGCGATTTTGCCAGCCAGTGCCAACACGTTGCACCAATTGACACACGTGGCAGAGCACTGGCGACCAAACGCACGCCCCCCCCCTCATAAAATGACCTATCTTCTTCTCACCTTACTATGGATTGCGTGGTGTGCCATCCACAGCGGCATGATTTCGCTCACAACAACCGAGTACCTGAAGCGCCGACTCGGGACCGGATTTCGCTTCTACCGGCTCTTCTTCAACCTCTTCGCCATCGCAACGGTCCTCCCTTTGTTTGCCTACACCAACTCTCTGCAGAGCCCTGTCGTCTTTCGATGGCAGGGCCTCCTGGCCGGCGTGCAAGTGTCGTTGCTCGCTTTCTCGGCATTGCTCTTTCTGGCCGGGGCGTGGCAGTATGACTTGCTCCAGTTCAGCGGCATTCGCCAGATTCTAACGGGATCGTTCCACCACGGCCTGAGCGAAACCGAGAAGTTCGACACCTCGGGCATCTTGCGCATCACGCGGCACCCATGGTACCTGGGCGGGATCCTGTTCGTTTGGACCGACGACCGAAACTTGGACATGGCGACCCTGGTCATGAACACGATCTTAACGGCCTATCTGATTCTCGGAACGATCCTGGAAGAGCGGAAACTCCTCAAGCAGTTCGGCGACGAGTATCTTGTGTACCAGAAGTCCGTGCCCATGCTGCTGCCCGTCCCCTGGAAGAAACCGGCACGGCCGACGAAACACGATTCGGAAGACCAGGCAAGCCGAGAGAAATCCACATGATCCGAGAACTCAGCAAATGGGGCGTCGGCCCGAGCATCATCCTCGCCGCCGGGGCCTATGGGACCGTCGCCGGGCTGGCCACCTGGTTCTGGCCCGAGGTCTGCCTCGTCTCGACGATTCCGTACCCCGTGTTCCAGGCCCTGGGCATCCTGATGCTCGCTGCCGGCATTCCCATGCTGATCGCCGGAGGAAGAGCAGTAACGCGAGCCTACGGGTCCGACGAATTGGCCACCACCG
This sequence comes from Thermoguttaceae bacterium, assembly GCA_963674575.2. Classification (GTDB taxonomy): domain Bacteria; phylum Planctomycetota; class Planctomycetia; order Pirellulales; family Thermoguttaceae; genus JAAYAY01. The sequence goes on along the minus strand of CAXXQT010000001.1, from coordinate 836,023 downwards.
GCGTCTTGGGTCTTGTTCGCAATCCAATCTACTCGGCGTGGATCGTGTTTCTCATTCCGGGACTTGTCTTGTTCAGCCGCTCCTGGCCTCTGCTGCTGACGCCGCTGGTAGCCTATGCCGTGTTCAAGATCCAAATCCGCCGGGAAGACGAGTACCTGGAGCACCATTTCGGCGACGCCTACCGAAAGTACCGCAGCGAAGTGAACGAGCTCATCCCCTGGAAACGCCGGCCCTAGTAGGTACCGGGCGCCGCACGGTTCCTGAATTGCCGAGCAACATTCCACTCCAAAGCCGCGTGGCAGCTTCCCGGGACCACTCCACGCCCGTCAGCCGCGATCAATACAGGATCGCACAGTTGGGCAGCGTCTCTTGGAGCTTGCCGACGCCTTCGGACGTGACTCGGGTGCCTACCAACTCCAACAGTTCCAACTGACCCAACCCCTTGAGATGCACCAAACCAGCGTCAGTGAGCTGGCCGTAAAACAGGTGTAGTTCGAGCAGTTGCGTCAATCGAGCAACGTGTTCCAGGTCAGCATCGGCAACGTCGTAAGCAGATAGATACCTGAGTTGCGGCAGTGCGGCCACGTTCTCAATATCGGCTTCGCCCAGATCAACTTTCCAAACATTGGAAAACAGGTCCACGCCGAGAACCTGACGTAACCAGCGACGTTGCTCCGGCCCGGGGAAGTGTTCTTCTGCCACCCAGCCGTAGGATTCATCGTCGTAGAACACCTGCCCTCCCTGATGAAATATTCTTTCCACCGCCTCCCTCTGCCGCCGTGCCTTCCGCAACCTGACGCCGAACCACGACAACGGCAGGCTCAACACCAGGATTGCGATCAGGAGCGTTCGCAATCGGAACTGAAACCAGCGGCGGCGTTCGGGAGGGGCGGTGGTCATGGTCAGCAAGGTTCAATACTCTAATGGACCGTGCCAGAAGTAGTACAGATACCAGTTGCCTTCAAGCGGGAGGTAATAGCCTCCTACGGTCTTTGGCGGTATTTCATGCGCATCTGACAACATCAGCCCATGCACAAACTCGTTGAAATCCCCCCCAGGTATGTACCTGACAGCAACGTCCGCGCCATCCAACATGCCGAATGACGCCTCAAAGGAGTAGCCGCCGACGCCGTGTTTGTTGATTTCCCTCACGCCCAAGGCGTCCATCCGCTCCAGGTAGAGATCGTATTTCTCCTGCGTGATTCTCACATCCAGCAGAATCTCCGATAACGTGGTCTTCGAGTCTTCCTCGTAACACCACCCGTCACCAGGTTCATATTCTCCGTAATAGTCAAATCTGTAGTCGTTGATCGCCCATTTGCTGCTGATGCCGTCACCCAGTTGCATCAACTCGTCATCTTCCATGAACATCTCGTAGAGGACGGAAAACTCATCCTTCTTGTCGAAAAACTCCTGTTCGATCCGCGCAAGCCTATCCAACTCCGCCACCTCCACCGCTGCTTTCTGCGGCCTCGTCCTTTCCATCCTCACAGCGAACCACGCAAGCGAGAAAACAAGCACCAACATTGCGATCAGCAGTATTCGCACTCGGGACTGAAACCAGCGGCGTGTTCGCGGGGCGTTTGTCATGCCACAATCATACCACAAGCTGTCTTCCCACCGAACCCTTGAGCAGCCGCCAACACCGCAGGCCAGCACCTTGCCTGCCCCAATGCCGTTCCTCACATCAATCGAGCATCCATTTGTCTTCCAGAATGCTCTCGACCATCAGGAACATACGCGTCATTTCCTCGCTGATGAACCTGTCAGAAACAGCGATGCCGCGGTCGAGCATCCCGTGGATGTCGCCTTGGATGTGAAATGTCAGCCCGTGCAGGGCGCCCGCCAATTCACGATCAATCACGCCCCGACCGTGAAGATCCCGATACACGACTTCGAGCGCCGCAAGCAGTGGAGACATCCGATCGGAGGACGGGATATTTCCCATGCGGACAGCCACAACGATCCCCTCGTCGCCCAGGCCCTCCTTCAATACGAGTTGGCGTGCGGCCTTGAATTCCGCCGATGCCGGGCGCTGTTTGTCGTCGACCTGCATATCTTCAAGCCGTTCCCATTCCACCTTGTCAAAGCAGGCAAGGACCTTCCTGCGAACTATCTCGGGCATGAGCGCCGATGCCCGAATGACCTGTTGGCCGCGGCATTCCGAATGCGCCAACAGCGCAAGCAACAGATGACCGGTTGAAGCTCGCGTGTGCGCCAATCGATTGGCCTGCTCAATGGCCTGCCAGATAATCCCGCTCGCGTCCGCATTGAACTCCAGCCTCCCCGGACGGGGATCTTCGTCCCGCGACATGGCGGTCTTCTCGACCGCGGCTCGCGCCCGTCGAAGGTCAAATCGGAATGATCGGAGGACGCGAGCGGCGACGCCGCCCCCCTCCTTGGCCAATCCCAGCAGGAGATGCTCCGTCCCGATCGAATCACAACCGAGACGTTGCGACTCCTGGACGGCAAGCTGAAGCGTCTTGCGAGCGCGGACGGTGAAATAGGCCAAACCGTCCGCTCCCGCTGGATTCGCATACCATTCCGGATTACTCATGGGCGTGCTGATCTGAACGGCAAATCCGAATCTCGAAATCCGAAATACGAAACAAATTCAAATTCTCCAAATTCCAATGCCCAAATCAGGGACCAGCCAAATCGCCTGGAATAGCAGCCCAACTCTCGGCTTACCGTTTCGATCATTTGGTATTTGAGTTTTGTGCTTGTTTCGGATTTCGTGCTTCGGATTCCTTCCCGAATGTTCTCGCGGTGGCCGAATTTACTTCGCCGCAAGTTCGGCCCGGTGCTCGTAGATCTTGCCCACCGCACCCGCAATATCGTCCATATCCTGCCGGGAGCCAAGCAGCACGCTCTGATGGAAGCCGACGGTCTCCTCAATGAGATGATCGCAAGCGGGGCACTCGTTCTCGGCCCGGTAGTTGGCGAGCTTCTCCGCCGGATAGGCCATCTGAAAGAGCTTGGACTGGAAGGCGTCGTCGAGACATCCCTCGCGATTCATGGGCGTGCCGCTGAGGACGCCCAGGCCGGTGTTGGCGGGAATGCCCTCCTTGCCCAACGCGGAAACGAACTTCTTGCGGGAGAGACCGTCGAACTGCTTGGGCTGATAGCGCAGCCCGTAGTAGTAGAAGGCCTTCCGGGTCACGTCCGGGTAGTCTTGACGGGGAACGATGCCGGGGATCTCCGCGAGCTTCTCGGTCAGATAGGCCCCGTTCTCGCTTCGCCGCTCGCATTCCGCTTCGAACCGCTCCATCTGGCTGATCAGGATCGCCGCCTGGTACTCGGCCATGCGACACTTCGTCGCCACCATGGCATAGTGCTGGCCACGCCCCGGCTTGACGCTTCCCCGCCCGCGGCCGAAGTCATGAAAGGAGTAGCAGCGGTCCATCAGGTCTTTGTCGTGTCCGAGGATCGCCCCGCCCTCGCCGCAACTCAGCGACTTGCCCGTCTGGAAGCTGAAGCAGCCCAGGTCGCCGAGGTTCCCGACCTTCTTGCCTTTCCACTCGCCCCCGTGCGCTTCGCAGGCGTCCTCGATCACCGCCAGGTCGTGCTTTTTGGCGATGGCGTTGATGCGATCCATGTCGCAAACGCCGCCGAGGATGTGGACCGGCAGGATGGCGGCCGTCTTTGGGGTGATCTTGGCCTCGATCTTCGCCGGGTCGATCTGCCATGTGTCCGGGTCGATATCCGCGAACACGGGCAGCGCGCCGGCGAGCAGAATCGGATGGATGGAGCCCACAAACGTGTAGGGCGTCGTGATGACTTCGTCGCCCGGCCCGATGTCGAGGGCGTTGATCGAGGTGAAGATGGCGTTCGTGCCGTTGCAGGTGGCCAGGCAATGGTCCGCTCCCATGAGCTGAGCAAATCGCTTCTCGGCCTCGCCCACCACCTTCGATCGGGACCAGACGCCGCTGCGCAGAACGGGCAGCACCGCCTTCTCGTCGGCCTCGGTGAAGTTGGGCCAAGACGGAAAAGGAGCCGTCCGCACCGGCTTGCCGCCGAGCAAGGCAGGGACACCGCCCCCGCCAACCCCGGCCCTGGCGCGACCGTGCGGCGAAACGGCAAGAGAAGCGCCACTGATGAGGGCGGCCTTAAGCAATCCGCGACGAGTGATGTTCTGATCCTGCATGATACGCTTCCTCCCTTTCGCCGGGGCTCAAATCATGTTCCCCAATGGAGCTTCTTCACCAAACGTCCGAGATCATAACGCGCCGGAGCAGACGAAGCGAGCCAGACGCAAGAAGGGCCATCAGGCAGGACGTTTTCCGTCAAACCTGGGCTTCGGTGCCACAGGCTGCTTGCCAGCCAGTGCCAACACGTTGCGTCAAGATGTGCCCCAATTTCCAAACCTGACAGGGCGCCGGAGGCAACAGCACAGCCTCCGTATGCGGCGAGCACCGATTGAGATTTCGGGCTCCTCCGCCGGAAGAGAATTAACAGATTGCAGTGAACGCCACGCCACCACTCTTCTCGACTGCGATCCGTTCCTGACCGCACGCCACGCGGGCCGAGGGCCCCTGACAAACCGAGTCGCCTGCCAGGCCGAATCTCCTGCGAAACCGCATGGCGCGGTGCCGGGCGTACCACTCGCGTTTGGCCACAATCGCACTGTGCCGTCGTTTTCGTCGTCCGTCTGGCATCGCTCCATCTCCCAAATGGGATTCACTGTTGTTCTCTATTCAGTACATGGTGAAACGGCTCGAGAACTTGACATCCATCTGCTCCCGCCGCACGATCATGCACGCAAGGGCAAGGATGGGGGTGAGGAAAGGGGAGGATGCGCAGACTGAGCCCCCCCAGAAGCACCTCCCCATCCAGAAAGTGCCGTCACCGCCATACGCACATCTGCACGCAGAAGTGCATCGACGAGAAAAATCTGCCGGAAGACACCCGCCCCCAAGAAACAAAAACACCCGCCGTAACTCGTTGTTACAGCGGGCTTTCTGTTGATAGTGGAGGATAACGGACTTGAACCGATGACCTTCTGGCTGCCAGCCAGACGCTCTCCCAACTGAGCTAATCCCCCATATTGGGCGACACTTGGCTTCGCCACCATGTGTCGTGGAAACCATTATGTTTACCAGCGACCCGGCACTACGTCAACCGGGGGCCAATGGGTATTCCATCGGCAAAAATCCTCGCCCTCTTCAGCTTCCGACCAGTTCAGCATCCGAGAAAGAGAGACGGGATCCCGAACCGAGTCCGATACGCCGAGTCCCCTGTCTTCCAGCCCTTCAGCCTCCAGCCTCTCCTCCTGTGCTGGGACTGCTATTGTCCACCTCCATCCGATCGGGTAGCATGAGATGCCCTGGTTCGCCCATCCCGCAAATCAGGGGGGCACCTGACGGTCGTTTTGGAAAGGATTCCTTAGGATGGAAGCGACTCTAGCGCAGTTGGCCGAGCTCGTCGGCGGAGAACTGCACGGCGACGGCAATCTGGCAATTTGTGGCGCCGCCCCTTTGTGCGACGCCCGCACCGGCCACATCACCATGCTCGACCGAGCAGACCGGGAAGCATGCCTGAAGGAATGCCAGGCCTCGGCAATCCTGGCCCCGGCCGATCTCGTCCCCAACGGTCGCCCTCTCATTCGAGTCGACAACGTCCACGGGGCATTCGCGACGATCGTGTCTCATTTCCGGCCCCATCGATCGCCGCCACGCCGGGGAGTCAGCCCTGAGGCGTTCGTCAGCGCCACGGCCACCCTGGGACAGGAAATCGACATCCACCCCCGCGCCGTGGTCGGCGACGACGTCGTGATTGGCGACCGGGTTACGATCCACTCGGGCGTGAAAATCCAAGCCGGCTGCCGCATCGCCGACGACGTAACCATCTATCCGAACGCCGTGCTCTACGAAGACACGGTCGTCGGGCCGCGCTGCATCCTTCATGCGGGCGTGGTCCTCGGAGCGCACGGCTTCGGCTACGACAGCTCGACGGGCACACACCGGCTCTCTTCGCAACTCGGAAACGTGGTCCTCGAATCCGATGTGGAGGTCGGAGCAAACAGCACGATCGACCGCGGCACCTACGGCGCCACGCTCATCGGCGAGGGAACCAAGATCGACAACCTCGTCCAGGTGGCCCACAACTGCCGGCTCGGCCGGCACAACATGCTCTGCGCCCAGGTCGGCATCGCCGGAAGCACGACGACAGGCGACTACGTGGTCATGGCCGGCCAGGTCGGCGTGAAAGACCACACGACGATCGGCACCGGCGCGATTCTCGGAGCGATGGCGGGCGTGATCAGCGACATCCCGGCCCACGGACGCTACGTGGGTGTACCGGCCACGCCCGTCCGCGAGCAAGCCATCAAGCAGGCCGCCCTCGCCCGCCTGCCGGAAATGCGAAAACAACTCAAGCAACTGCAGAAGCAAGTCCAGAAACTGGCGAGCCAGATTGCAGACCAGGTCCAGCAGGAAAGCGTGTCGTAGAATACGCCCGCCTGGCGGAACCGTGAATCTCGTCCCCTTTTCGGAATGTCCCCGTGGCCGCTTCCAACGACATCCCGACCCCATCGTTGCCCCGTGACGGCGTGCGCCGTGTCGGGCTGTTTGCCGGCTGGGGACGCTATCCCGTGCTGATCGCCGAGGCCCTGCGGGCGCAAGGCTGCGAGGTCTACTGTCTCGGCGTGCCGAATCACGCCGATCCGCGACTGGCCGAGGTGTGTACCGAGTTTCAGCTGTGCGGCATGGCAAAATTCGGCCGGGCAAGCCGATACATGCGCCGCCGCGGCATCGAACACGCCACCATGGCGGGCAAGATCTTCAAGCACCTTCTCTTCCAGCCATTCTTCATCCTGCGGCAAATGCCGGATTTCAAAACATCGCGGGCGTTCATCCACCACTTCTTCACGCGCCGCAAGGATTGCAAGGACGACACCCTCATGGGCGTCGTCGTCGACCTGTTTGAATCGGAGGGGATTCACTTGTGCCCTGCCACGGATTTTGCCCCGGAACTGCTCGTCAAGGAAGGCGTGCTCACCAAGCGAGCAGTGACTGCGCCGCAGCAACTCGATATTGAGATAGGCTGGCAGGTCGCCAAGCAGATGGGCGGACTCGACATCGGCCAGAGCGTGGCCGTGAAGAACCAAACCGTCCTGGCCGTCGAGGCGGTCGAGGGCACGGATCGCTGCATCCAACGGGCGGGGGAACTCTGCCGCTCCGGTGGATTCACCGTCGTGAAAGTGGCCAAGCCACAACAAGACATGCGTTTCGACGTGCCGACCATCGGCGTGAAAACACTGGAGACGATGGTGGCGGCCCGAGCCAAAGTGCTGGCCGTCGAAGCCGGACGAACGATTATTCTGGACGAAGCCGAGGTTGTGCAATTCGCCGATCGGCATAAACTAACGATCGTCGCCGTCGATGCCAAGAAGATCGAGTCGGCGCGACCGGCCGCGTGAACCGTGAGTTCGTAAGGGGCAGAGTCCCCAACCAATCCTACCCGCGATATCTCGGAGCCCCAATCAAGCGACTGCCGCAGGGAAAGGTAGAAGAACGAGGACGCCAGGCATTCCCGCAAACGTGCCCGACGTCCAACCCGCAACGTTTCTTTCCTGTAAACGCGATTCTTCAAATCCCACCGCAAAGCGGCACAAGCCGGGGCTCCGAGATTCTCTTATGCGCCAGCAGGTCCCGTGCCCCCGGTAGGTTCCGGGCGCCGCACGGAACCCTGAAGCGGAACCCCACTCCCCAGCTCGAACACCGTCTGGCCTGCAAAACGGTTGAAATCGAACATCATACGATCGGTCAGGGGGCCGTACACCCAGTAGGTTCCGGGCGCCGCACGGAACCCTGAAGTGGAACCTCGCTCTCCATTTCAAACGCCGCTTGGCCTGTGAAGCGGTTGAAATTGAACATCACATGATCGGTCAGGGTCCCGTGCGGCGCCCGGGACCTACTGAGTGCCGTCCGCTGCAATTATCATGGTGCTTATGAGCAAGACCCCCACAAACCAACCGATCGTCACTGCTTTCTTGGCCGTTCTCCTGTTTGCGGGCGCCGACTGGCCCTGCTTCCTCGGCCCCACGCGGGACGGCAAGTCGACCGAAACAGGCCTGCTGACCGAGTGGCCCGAGACCGGCCCGCCGATCGTCTGGCAGCGTGAGTTGGGTTCGAGCTACGGAATCGGCGCGGTGGCCGACGGACGCTACTACCAGTTCGATCGCCACGGCGACGAAGCGCGGCTCACATGCCTGAGCGCCGCCACGGGCAAGTTCCTGTGGAAGTTCGGCTACCCTACCGACTACAAGGACTATCTCGGATACAACAACGGCCCCCGCTGCTCTCCCGTGGTCGACCAAGGGCGGGTCTATCTTTACGGGGCCGGAGGAATGCTCCACTGCGTCGACGCCGGCGACGGCTCGCTCATCTGGAAAGTCGACACGTTTAAGCGGTTCGGCGTCGTCCAGAACTTCTTTGGCGTGGGCAGCACACCCGTTGTGGAAGGCGACTTGCTGCTCGCCATGGTCGGAGGCAGTCCGCCCGAATCCCAGGACGCCGGACGCTACGACCTGGACCGGGCTCAACCGAACGGGACGGCCTTGGTCGCCTTCGACAAACGCACGGGAGAGGTTCGCTACGCCGTGGGCGACGAATTGGCCAGCTACGCCGCGCCGCAACTGGCAACCATTGAGGGTCGCCGATGGGGATTCCTCTTCGCCCGGGCGGGGTTGATGGGCTTCGAGCCCCAGACGGGCAAGATCGACTTCCACTTTCTCTGGCGAAGCCGACTCCGCGACAGCGTGAACGCAAGCACGCCCGTGGTTGTGGGCGACGAGGTGTTCATGACCGAAGCCTACGGGCCAGGCTCGGCCCTGTTGCGAGTGAAGCCGGGCGGCTACGACGTGGTGTGGCAAGATTCTCCGACAAGGCGCGACAAGGCGATGAAGGCCCACTGGAACACGCCCATCTATCACCAGGGATATCTCTACGGGTCCAGCGGACGTCACAGGTCGGAGGCGGAACTCCGGTGCATTGAATGGAAAACCGGGCGGGTCCTATGGAGCGAGTTCGGCCTGTCGCGGGCTTCGCTGCTCTACGTCGACGGGCACTTCGTCTGCCTGAGCGAGGACGGCGTGTTGCGTCTCGTGGAAGCCACGCCGGAAGCCTATCAGCTCAAGGCCCAGGTGGTGCTCCGCGACGAATCCGCCGGCGAGCGACTGCTCCGCGCCCCGGCCTGGGCCGCCCCAATCCTGGCCCACGGGCTGCTGTATGTTCGGGGGCGAGATCGGGTGGTCTGCCTGAGGCTGATGGGCGGAGACTCTATCGGTAAATGATATGGGACGGCGTTTTGATTACAATGGAGAGGCCCAGGTCTGGGAGCCGTGAGATGAGTAGCCGGCTCCTGTTCCGCAGAAGCCGGGCTACGTTTGTACGTCAACAGGCCTGGGTACTCGACGTGAAGTGGTTATCTCAAGAGCTCGGCTTCGAATAACAAGGAGAACTCCGTGACGAAACAGTGGACGATGGCGATAACCGGTCTCTTCGTGATGGCAACAAGCATGGTGAACTCAAACGCGACGGCAGACGACGGCAAGACCGAATACGGCAAGGTCGAGACCTACCGCCAGGTGCTCGTGGTGGAAGGAACGACCGACACACCACAGCTTGCGTCCGTGTACGACAATCACCGCTGGGGAATGTCGACACGATGGGACGACAGCAACCCGAACGCATTGAACATCCGACGCAAGATGCTGGCCAGCGGAATTCGCGGCACTTTCTACCTGAACTCCCGCAAGCCCGAAGAGCAAAAGGGATCGCTCGCCTACACGCTGACCGGGAAAGGCGAATGCTCGATCGGCGGCCATAGCGTCTCCCATCCGCGTCTGCCCGAACTGCCGGTCAACGAGGCTTTCTACGAATTGATGGCCAATCGCATCGCCTTGGAATGCCTGACGGACCGCCCCGTCAACTCGCTGGCCTTCCCCTACGGCGCCTATCAGGACAAGGATCGGCCCGAAGTGCTCGAAGGCGTAACCGAGGCCGTGCTTCGCACCCGGTATCTCCACTGCGTCTACGCCCACTTCGTCCTGGGTAACCCGCATCTTCCGAAAGACGTGATTTCCACCGGCCTGCAGGTCGTTCCCGGCGATCGGCAGGTCGACGCCGACAAGTTCTGGAAACAGATCGAAAAGGTCCGCGACAATGAGGCGCAGAGCCGCAAGACATCCGACTGCATCTTCCTGGGCGTTCATCCCTGGCAGGTGGGCGACGAACTGGAACATCTCGGCCAGGTGATGGGCGAACTGAAAGACTGGGACGACTTCTGGCACTGCACGCAAACCGAATATGCGGCCTTCGCCAAGCAGCGTCGAAACACGACCGTCGAATCGCTCGGCGCAGGAAAATACGCGATCGTGCGTCCCAGCGGATTCGAGTTGGGGAACGACGTCCCCCTCACCCTCGTCTTCAACGGCGACTCGATCCGTTCCGCCAAGGTGGACGGCGCCGATTGCGTGGTCCACAAGGCCGACGGCAAGACGATCATCAACGTGCCCCACGACCCTCGTTGCGGTGCGCCCGTGAAAATCGACGCGATGTCCGAAGAGGGCAGCAAGAAGTTCGCCGGCCTGAAGGCGTCCGTCACGTTCGATCCGGAAAGCGGGAAGGTAACCTATCGGCTAGAGAACGCGGGAAAGACGGCGCTGACGGACCTCGCCTTAACCGTCTCCCTTCCCCCGGCGTTCGCCCCCGGGCTGCTGCGCCGGGATCGCGAAGAGCTTGCGGCGGGCGAGCAATGGAGCGTTACGGCCGACGTCTCCCGGGCTCGGACGGGCGACTATTGGCACGGTGGACGCTACTACTCCGCAGCCCAAGTGGATTTCGCCTCCAACGGCCAGCGCGGCCGATTGTTCGCCACCTGCCGAGCACCGGAGTAAGTGAGGTCGGGGCTGCGAGGGACAGGCCTTACCTGGCAGCAAGTCCGCGCAGCGCGGCGAAACATCTGTTGCCACGCGGCGTCAGCCCGTGGACTCTGGCACAGGACGATTTACCCAAAGCCCGCGCAGCGTGGCGACACGAAAATGACACAGCAGAAATGGTTGCGTCCTATTCAACGTCTTCACCAGATCAGGCTGGTACTGGGCGGGGCAGGTCTGTCGCAACGGCACCGCCCCCCCGGCTGGTCTGTTGAAAACCCCGAAAGACGATAGTGGTGGACGAAACACCGTTGTGCCGCCGCGCTGCGCGGGCTTCTCGCTTGCTTCGCTACCACTCCTCCCCAGGCTCACGCCTGGGGCTACAATCGTATCGCACCGCTGCGCGGGCTTTCTCCGACAGCAAGTCCGCGCAGCGCGACGAAACATCTGTAGCCACGCGGCGTCAGCCCGTGGACTCTGGCACAGGACGATTTACCCAAAGCCCGCGCAGCGTGGCGACACGAAAATGACACAGCAGAAATGGTTGCGTCCTATTCAACGTCTTCACCAGATCAGGCTGGTACTGGGCGGGGCAGGTCTGCCGCGATGGGACCAGCCCCACCCCAGCCCTCCCCCTCGCTCGCAAGAAGCGTTGGGGAGGAAGATCTCACTTCCGCCGGCGGGTGAGAAGAAGCGACTTCGAGCCGCCGCCGTGGTAGAGGTCGTACTTGGGCACCGAGTACTTCGCGAAGTAATCGTCGATCCGTGCGGCCAGTTCTTCCTCGATCTGCTCGAAGCCCGGACGCCCGGCAAGGTCGTCTAGCTCGCCGGGATCCTTGGCGATGTGGTACAGCTGGGTGGGACCGTCGGGGTGGCGGCGGATCGTGTACTTCCACTCGTCCGTGCGAATCGTGCGGCAGTTCTCAAACTCGTAGAAGACGACGTTCTCCCAGCTCTCAAGCGGCTCGCCTCGCAGAAGCGCCGAATAGTCGCGGCCCGGACGGGGCGGGTCCTTCGGAACCTGGTCGCCGAGGCTCAGAAGGCTGAGGACCGTGGGCAGGATGTCGTAGTTTGAGTTGAGAATATCGCTCCGCACGCCTGCCGGAATCGCGCCGGGGTGGCGATAAACCAGGGGCACGTGCATCGTCGAGTCGAACGTGTGCAGCGGCCACGAATGGTCGCCCATGCCCCAAACATGGTTCTGCCCTCCGCTGAGCCCCTGATCGCCCGTGAAAACAACAAGCGTGTTCTCGTCGAGCCCGAGCTGCTTGAGGCGGTCCATCACCCGTCCCACGCCGTCGTCGATGCCGCTGATCTCGGCCGCGTACCGGCGCATGGCCGCCACGTTGTTGATGAACTGGCGATTGGCCACGAGCCAGGGATGGACGGGCCCGCGTGGGAAGGACCACAGCGGCTGGTCGGCGTAGTATTCGGCGTGCCGGTTTCGGGCCGGCCGGTTGAGGCTGCCGCCCAGTCCGTAGGGTCCGTTGTAGGGCAGGTAGAGGAAGAAGGGCCGCTCGCGATTCTGCTCGATGAAGCGAATCGCGTGGTCGGTCCAAAGATCGGTCAGGTACTGGGGCTCCTTGCGGATCTTGCCGTCCTCGATCACCTGGGCATCGTAAAAGGTGGCCGTGGCGCCGTGGGGCATGGTGATCCAATAGGAGAAGCGTTCCTGGGGATGGAGGTTGTCGCCGAGGTGCCACTTGCCGACGAGCCCGCAGACATAGCCCGCATCGGCCAGGATCTCCGGCAAGGAGCGAATCTCGTCGAGCGTGTTGTAGGCCTTCGGGCCGATCTGAACGTTGCCCCCGCCGAGGTAACAGTGGACGCCGTGCTGAGACGGCATGAGCCCGCTGAGAAGTGTCGCCCGCGTGGGCGAGCAGACGGCGTTGGAGCTGAAACACCGCTCAAACAGCGTCCCCTCCGCGGCCAAACGATCGATATTGGGCGTGCGGATGTCGGGATTGCCGTAGCACCCAAGGGTCCAGGCCCCGTGGTTATCGGTGAGGATGAGTACGAGGTTCACGGGCCGGTCGACGGCAAGGGCGACAGAACACGAAACAAGGAGCAGGGCGACCGTCAGCAGGAACCGCAGCGGACGTGGTGTAAACATGGAGCTCTCCCTCCCAAGGCAGGCGACATAGTGACGATGTCCGCCACCATGCTACCCGGAGAGGAAGGGAGAATCCATATCTTGCCCCTTAGTCCCGAAGGGGTGGCCCTAGCCTGGATGATTGAGTGGCACGATCAGAGCGAGCCACCCCGGACTACTTCGACTCGGCGGGCTCTTTCGGCGTCTCAGCCGGTGGGCCCAGGAGTTCCTCCAAACGGCGTCCCAGTTCGGGACCGCGGGGATCCATGGCGATCACCTTGCCGTCTTTTCCCACGAGCATCACGGTTGGAAACTGGGTGACACCATAGCGTGTCGACATCATTTCCCGATCGGCACGCTCCAAGTCGTAATCGCAGAGGATCGCCCAGGGGAGTTTGTTGGTCTTCTGGAAGGCAACCAATGCGCCGCGGTCCTTGTCCGCGCTGATGCCGACCACGTCGAAACCCTGGTCGTGATACTTGTCGTAATTCTGGCGAATGTTGGCGATTTCTTCGATGCAAGGCGGGCACCAGGTGGCCCAGAAGTCGACGAGAACAACCTTTCCGCGGTAGGCGTCCCACTGGAGTTCTTCCCCGTCAAGGGTGAGTCCTTCAAGGGGCATTTCCTGGCCGACGAGGCGGATCTGCCGGGCCATGCCCAACATCACGGCCCCCATTTCCGCTGCCTGCTCGTCTTCCAGTTTGGAAAAGACCTTGCCGAAGCGTTCGAGGTAGATTGCCGCCGTCTCCGCTTTGAGGGCCTGCTTGAGAAGCCCGCTCACCTGCATGGCCAGCCCGGCTTCCTGGGGTTCGGGGGTCGATTCTTCAAAGAACTTGGCGAGTTCGTCGGCAAAGGCCTGGATCTCCTTCGGCTCGGCCGCGCCGAGTTGCCGAAGGCGACCCAGCAATTCGTGCAAGGTAACGAAACGGATCAGCGAATCGAGTCCCGCAGCCTTCAACGCCTCGGGCATGGCGGCCCGGGTGGCTGCGACGGATGGATCCCCGATCTGGTCGAGGAGCATGAGGCCTTCCAGTTTGTATTGGAAAGCCTCTTCCGTTTGCTCCTTGGTCGGTTTGCCGGCGAGGATTTGGTCGGCCGTCTTGACGACCGTATGGCCCAACTTGGAGTAGAAAGCCCGCATCGACTCCTGATCCCGACCGGCCGGCTCCTCCGAGGAGAGGCCTTGAAGAAAGGCAAACAACTCTTCCGGCGCGCCTTCCGGAATGGCAAAGGTCTCCGGCTCGGGCGCAGTGGAGTGCTTGGCCGGCGCGGCGGTTTCCGTCGTCGAAGCCTCCGTTGGCTTGGGCGTCTCGGCATCGCCATCGCTCTTGGTGCAGCCTGCATAGAAGGCAGGCAGGACAAGAGCCGCCACAAAGAACATCTGCCGCATGGGGAAGGAAATGTGTTTCACGGAGGGATCTCCAGGAAGGTCGGCGAAGAGAAGACACCGTGGGGCGTCTCCATAGATTGTCGCCAATGGTCAGCCCGAGGCAAGCCTTCTTGGGCGTCACTTGGCATGGAAGGCGGTGATCACATCCCACGCTTCCTGAGCAGTTTCCGCAAAGGTGATGAGGTCGAGATCGCGATCGTCGATCGTACCTTCATCCGCCAGGTATTGGAAGTCGATCACGTTCTCCCAGAACTCCCGCCCGAACATGATGACGGGCACGTCCTGCATCCGCCCGGTCTGGCGAAGGGTCAACGTATCGAACAATTCGTCCAGTGTGCCGTAGCCGCCAGGGAAAACAACCAGCCCCTTGGCCCGCATGAGAAAATGAAGCTTCCGCAAAGCAAAATAGTGGAACTGGAAGCACAGGTTGGGCGTGATGTAGGGATTCGGGCGTTGCTCCATAGGAAGCTTGATGTTCAGCCCGATCGACTTGGCGCCCACGTCGTAGGCCCCACGGTTGCCGGCCTCCATGACCCCAGGACCACCTCCCGTGACAATCACGTAGTCGCACTTGCCTTCCTTCTGGCAGGTCGAGGACACCAGCCGACCAAAATCCCGGGCAACGTCGTAGTACTTGCTCTTGGCCAACAGGCGCTCAGACCGGGCGACTTCTCGCTGACGCCGGTGATCATCCGGAGTCTCGGCCAGCCTGGCCTTGGCCAACTCCAACCGCTTCTCCGCATCGGGGCGTTCCACGATCCGAGTGCCGCCAAAGACCACAATCGTGGAAGCAACGTGCTCCTCTTCGAAGGCCAACTCCGGCTTAAGCAGTTCGAGCTCCATGCGAGCGGGTCTGAGACGGGGATCCGACAGGAAATCCACGTCCTTGTAGGCCAGCCGATAGCTTGGGGACTGGAGGATCCGCTCGATGTTCTTCTTAACCTCGTGGTCGTGACTCATTCGGTTTGCTCCTGGGAGTCCGTGAAAGGACGTGTTTTGGTAATTGTCTCGAATCGGCGGCGGAATGCCGCCGCTACTTGTTAGGGCGGGTCTATGTTCCTAAGGGGAGCATCTCGGTCAGGGGACGCCAGAAAATGATCCAGAGGGTGGCGGCAATCGTCAGCCAGGCCACCGGAGCAATGCGGCGCCACGGCGTCCAAAGCCGGCCGATTCCTTTCGAGAGGAGAGCCAGCAGCAGGACGGCCGCTCCAAGGGCGGCGGAGGCCTGCCAGCCGAGAATGGTCCCGGTCAGAGCGCTGGCCCATACAAAATCGGGACGGCTCGCGCCGTCGAACAGTTTCCAGCCGACAACCCCAAAGATCACTCCGACCACAAGCCCCGCCAGACCGTCCACTGCCCCGGGAGTCGGGCCGCCGGCCAGCAGCAGTGCGGGCTGCGGGTGCAAATGGGGCCATACGATGGACCCCACCAGCGCCACCGCAGCACCGAAGAAAAACAGACGCGGCGGAACGTCGTGACCGTCGTAGCGGATCAGGGAAGCCGCCAGTAGCGTACAGAGCATGAGGAGGTGCCAGCCCACAATCGTGGCCAGCTCCGACGTAAGCAACTCGGGATAGGTCAGCCCTCCCACAACAGCCACCGGTCGGACCGGAAGATTTCCGCCAAGAGAGGCTCCCTCGACGAGGAACAGAAGAAGAAAAAGGGCGGCAACCGTGGCCTCGACGCCGGGATAGCGAACGGGAATCCAGCTGTGGCAGTCGCGGCACCTTCCCCGGAGTGCAAGCCAGCCGAAAACAGGCACGTTGTCGTACCAGCGAATGGGATGGCCGCAGCGAGGACAATGAGAGGGCGGCACACTCAGGTTGATTCCGGCCGGCAGGCGATAGACCACAACGTTCAAGAAGCTTCCAACGCATCCGCCAACGGCTGCAACCCAGGCTGCGGAAATCCAGAGGAAGGCCGTCTCGTTCATCATGCCTCTGCTTCCGCCAAGCGACACGCGCCGCACCAGTAGGTACCGAGCGCCGCGCGGTTCCTGAATTTGCCGGGCGATGTTCCACTTCAAAGTCCCGTGCGGCGCGCGGGACGTGGTTCTTCTACGAACCTCCAAGAATCTCTATTCTACCACGTCCGTCGCTGTGCTTTCAGCGTGCCGCCCGAAAACATCGACCTGCCGCTTTCCTTGCCGGGAACTGGCGAGCTCAGCCGGCCCTACCAGGGGCGGTCGGGGGACCAAGTGGGCCGCTGGCGAGCGGGCTCCGGATCGGGCTCCGGTTTCGGTAGGGGTTGCACCGCACGATGGCTCTCCGCGGTCCGGATGACTTCCCTGGACCGGGGAGTCGGCTCCGACGCCGTCCTTTCCGGCAGCCTGGCGGGTTCGGTGGCTTCCCTCGCAATCGAAACGGTCTGCACAGGAGCCTTGTGCCGCTGAACAATCGGCTTGGCCGGCGCCGTATCCACGGCAAGCAGTTCGGGAACCGCGGCCGGCTTCGGGATGGCAATAGGCTCTTCGTACGGGCGGACCCGTGGCGTTTCCGTCGCCACCCAGCGTCCGCGTCCGCTCAATTCGACTTCGACCAAGGAATCAGCCTCAAGCTTGCGACCATCGCTGGTCGTGTAACGAACAAACAGGTGGAGACGATCGTGGCGAGGGGGATCGCCGGGCCACGGCAGTTCCAGGTGCAGGCCGGGAACATCGCCGGCCCGGAAAAGCTTGGCCACTTCCTGAGCCTCGAACTTCCATTGCGCATAACGGGACCTGGCGGCAGGCTCGGCGGGATCGATCAACACCACGTTGAGATCCGCGGCCACGGCGAGCATCTTCCTCGCCTCGTTCCACGGCTCAACCACGATGACCAACCCGTCCTCGCCGGGTTTGTCGTCGAGGTGGAGGGCGCCGATGACGGGCGCCAACGCGATTCGCCGAATCCCGGAACTGTTCATGGAAACTTCGCTGGGAGGCACGACCTCAAGCTTCGGTTCGGGAGGCGCAGGCTCCTGGTGCCGGGTCGCCGAAACGGGAATTGCGGACCGTCGACGATTTCTCGTCTGCCCGGGAAGAGGCGGCACAGAACCGCCGGGCATCGCCGGCAGGAGCCGCTCGGGAATCTCCCCTTCGGGAGACGGACTGTCGGGAAACTGGATGACAGGCGGCGTGAACTGGTCCGCGTCGAAGGGTTCAGCCCCCCCTCGATCCTCATCCGGAGTTCGTCGCGACGGAGCAATTCGCCGAGGTTCGGCCTCGCCTTCGTCGTCGGTGGCTGTCAGGCGATCGTTGAGGACCTGGTTCTTCCCCTCAAGATCCTCCAGTTGGAACTGCATTTCCCAGAGAAGGCCGTTGAGTTGCGAATTCTCCTTTTCCAGCGCGCTGAGCCGCCGCTGGTACGTGCTGCAGCAGCCACTCGAGGCCAGGCAGACCAGGGAGAGAAAGAGAATCCAGCAGGATTTCATTTTGCCCTCGCAGGCACGGAGTGGAAAACCGCTCCAACTCGCCAAATTCGGATGGCGACACCCGGCCCATGGGCCATGGTCGCTCGCCGAAAGCGCGAGCCCCCCGAAGAGCCTGATCGCATCCGTGCGTCGAATTCCTTGCTACGCTTACCCGCCGGGAAACGACTTCCCGGCGATTTCCCGGACGCGGCGCCATCCATGCACCCGCCCTATCTCGACCGCTAACAGAACTGGTTGAATTCCCGGTTCTGCGACGGCCACTCGCCTCACTCCGCTGCAATTTGCTCGATCACCTCGTCGATCAGTCCATAGTCGCGGGCCTCCTCGGCCGACATGAAGCGATCTCGATCGGTGTCCTTCTCGATTTCGGCCAACTCCCGACCGGTATGCTTGAGAAGGATGTTGTTGAGCTTGTCCTTGATCTTCCGGAATTCCTTGGCATGGATCATGATCTCCTCGGCAGTGCCTTCCATGCCGGCGAGCGGTTGGTGGATCATGATGCGGGAATTGGGAAGCGCCTTGCGTTTTCCGGCAGCCCCGGCCGTGAGAAGCACGGCTCCCATGGACGCACACTGCCCGACGCAGTACGTGGCCACGTCGCACGTGATGAACTGCATGGTGTCGTAAATGGCCAGGCCCGCCGTAACCGATCCACCGGGGGAGTTGATGTAGAGGTGGACGTCGGCCTTGGGATCTTCCGATTGCAGGAACAACAACTGGGCCACAATCGCGTTGGCCACTTCGTCGTTGACCCCTGTTCCGAGGAAGACGATGCGATCCTTGAGGAGGCGACTGTAGATGTCCATCGCCCGTTCTTCGCGACCGCTCTTTTCAATGACGTATGGAATCAACGGCATGGAATTCCTCGCTCCGTATATGGGTTGGGACCGCCCGCCGAAGGCAGGTCGTCAGTCGTCGTCTTCCGAATCGGAACCCGACACGGTTTTCGTCAGGATATCGTCGACGATGCCGTACTCCTTGGCCTCCTCGGCGGTCATATAGAAATCGCGATCGGTGTCCTTGGCGATCACATCCAGCGGCTTGCTGGTGTGCTCCGCCAGGATCTTGTTGAGCGTCTCACGCGTTTTCAGAATCTGCTCGGCCTGGATCTCGATGTCCGAGACCTGCCCGCCCACGTTTCCGTAGGGCTGGTGGATCATCACCTTGGCGTGGGGCAGGATAAAACGCTTGCCGTTCGTGCCACCGGCGAGCAACACGGCCCCGCCGCTGGCCGCCTGTCCCACACAGTAAGTGGCCACGGGGCACGACAGGATCTGCATCGTGTCGTAGATGGCCAGCGTGGCGTTCACGCTCCCGCCCGGCGAGTTGATGTAGAAGTGGATGTCTTTCCGACGATTCTCGCTCTGCAAATAAAGCAGTTTCATCACCAGTTCGTTGGCGCTCTCGTCAACGATGACGCCTTGGAGAAAGATGATGCGATTCTCCAGCAACATATCGCCCAAGGTCATCTGACGCTGTCGCTGGTATTCTCGATAACTCGCCATCGGTTCGACCGGCAGCGGATAGAAGGGGCGGCTCATGATGACTCCGACGTGTTCCAATAAGGGCCGATTTGGAGACAAGGAAAATCCTGGGTGGCGCCCGTTGATGGGTGCTTCCCTGAAGGGACCTGTCCGTTGATCCTGTTTTGTTTCCACCGTGCCGTTCTCGGGCCCCCGAAACCTCGCGTCTCCTTGCCCCGCACCTTCCGGCAATCGCCGGAGAGCGTCTTGAGGGCAAAGCAACGGCGCACGGTCTGAACCGAAGGCCACAGTGCACGATGGGCGGAAGGGTAAGACTTTAGCGCAAACCGGCGTTTGGCACAAGAGCGCATGAGGCCTGCCCACGGGAAAAACGCCCCCCCCGCCGCCGGCACGGCCCGCGAGTCCCTGGAACTTCGCAGATTCACCACCATCCAGAGGGGCCCCTGTGGTAGCGACACCGCACTTCGGCCTGCCTATTCCTCTGCAGTCTCTTCAGACTCTTCAGCGGCTTCCGCTTCGCCTTCAGCCTGCGCCTCGGGAATCTCCGACTCGCCGCCGCCGGCTGCCCGGTCGATCGCGGACGAGTCCGGTCGCTCCAACTCGTAAGGCGTTTCCTCAAAGGTCGCCTCACCCAAAATCAGATCGATCACCTTGCGCTCGATGATCTGATTCCGAAGGGCATCCATGTTGCCGCTCTTCTCAAGCCGTGCACGAACACGTCGGGGCGTCTCCCCACTCTGGAGGGCGATAAGAGTCACCTCGGCGTCGTAATCCTGCTCCTCCGCATCGATGTCTTGATCCTCGGCGATCCGCTCCAGGATGAAGTGCTCTTTGAGCGCCTTGGCAGTCTCTTCCCGACTGTTCTGGCGAAGCTGGTTTTCGTAGGCGCGAATCTCGTCCTCGCCGAAACCACTACGCTGCAGCTCGAGCACAGCCCGACGCATTTCGCGTTCACTCTGACGCTCCAGAAGCGCGGGAGGCAACTCCCAATCGGCCGCCTCGGTCAAGGCCGCGGTCACCTGCTCCCGTGCGCGACGGTGCTGCTGGTACTCCAGTTGCCGTCCCAGATTGTCGCGAACCGCATCGCGGACATCGGCTTCCGACTCGAAGTCGCCAATCATGGAAAGGAACTCGGGGGTCAGCTCGGGCAATTCCAAACGCTTGACCTCGAGAACCTCGAATTGAGCCGTAACCGCCTTGCCTCGCAAGGCATGATTGGGAGCGTCATCGGTGAGCGTGGCTTCGGCGGTGACCGTATCGCCCGCCTTGGCACCGGCCATCAGTTTATCGAAGTCCTCAATCGTACCGTCGCGGAAGCTCAGAGACGAACGAATCCGAATCACCTCTTCCTGGGCGCTGGACAGAGTCTGCCCGTCGTGAAGGAAGGTGAGGTTCGTGGTGATGTAGTCACCGGATTCGACAGGCTTCTCCGTGGGAACCAGTTGACCATATCGCGAGAGCACCTGCTCAAACTCGCGGTCCACGTCCTCTTCGGAGAACTCCCGCACCGGACGCTCGATCTTCAAGCCCTTCCACTGGGGCAAATCGAACTCGGGACGAACCTCGAGATCAAACTCGAAGGTCATGGCCCCTTCTTCGGGAAGCTCAATGGCTTCGAAGTCGAAATCCGGCTCGCTGATCGGCGAAAGGTCCCCGTCGTCGCTGACCTGCCCGATGCTGTCCATCAGCAGGGAACTCTTGACCCGCTCACCCACGTCCTTCCGGAACCTGGTCTCGATAAGCTTGCGAGGAGCCCGGCCCGGACGAAAACCGGGAACCTGGGCCGAGGTCATCAGCTCACTGAACTCCTTGTCGAAGTAGCGATCGATGTCCTCGCGAGAGACCGTAACCGTCACGTGGCGCTCGCACGCGCTTCGCTGGTCAATCTGGACCTCAAGCGAAAGCGAAACCTGCTCTTCTTCAGGCGCCTCTTGATCGGCGTTATCCTCAACGGCTACATCCTCAGAAGAGGGGAGAGAATCGTTCTCGGGGCGATCGTTCTCGGCCATGCTCGTGCTTTGCGGAAAAAGGCTGCCTCAAAGAAATAGAAAGAGCGGGTGATGGGATTCGAACCCACGACAACAACGTTGGCAACGTTGTGCTCTGCCAGCTGAGCTACACCCGCAACAGTCGAGCCATGAGTGTGAAGAATCAAACACTCAACGACTCTGAGAAATCGAATTATAAAACTCCCCATCACGTGTTCAAGGGGGGTGATGGGGCGTCTCGTTAATAGAACCTATTCTCCTGAAATCGTCAATGGGCCTTGTCGAAACCGCCAAGCGGCAGATCGCCGCCCACAATTCGCCCTCACCCACCATCATCCATCTTACCCCTTCTCTTTCGACCAGGCTCGCCTCTTGGCTTTCTTCTATTCCGACGGGCCGGGCATAACCGGCACAACCGTAAACACTTGCAGCCAAGCGAGTTGACCACTATCATACGGCGTGTTCCACGGCGATCGACATCGCCCGGAACAACCATTCTTGCTTCGAAGCGGCACAGAACAGGCAATTCGATGCATGTGAAACTGGTCATTGTTGGTGGACGTGCCGACAAGCCACACCTCAACATCGAGCTTCCCACTCTACTCGGGCGCAGCCATCAGGCCGATGTCACTATCGCCCATTCCCTCGTAAGTCGAAGGCACTGCGAACTCCGGGAACACCAGGGCGCGGTCCTTCTCACCGACCTGGGATCCCTCAATGGCACCTACTGCGGCACTCGCCGGGTTCAACGGACCCAACTCCCCCCCAAGGGTCGGTTCACCGTCGGCCCCCTGACCTTTGAAATCCACTACGGCGTCGATGAGCACGCCACTCCTGGCCCACATCTGGGCAAGGCGCCCCCCGGAACCGAGCCCCCCATCGAACTGTCTGACCCGATCGAGCCGGACCTCGTCGAACTTGACGACCCTCTCGGCTCCGGCCCAATTCCGCTGGACTCCCCCACAAGACAAAGTGGGAAAGAAGAGGCAGAGAAAGAAGAGGAGTGACGACTACCTCCCTCCCCAGCCAGCTTGCCAGCGAGGGGGGAGACGCTCGGATGCTTCAGCAGGGCTAGTCCACGTAGCCCGGCTGCTCAAGCCGAAGTCTCAAGAACCGGACAATCCAAGAGCCCCGCTGGATTTCGCAGCCGGGCTCTTTGATCGCCGAACGAACAGCTCCCCTCGGAAAGCACCCGCACGCCCCAATCAGTCCCCGATAGCGCCGGACGGATCCTCGATCAGATCCACGATCTGAAACGCCTTGTGGCCCTTGAAAGAACCTGGGGCAGCGTGGAATTTCGGAATCCCCTCCACGGAAACCAGCATGGGCGACCGGATGTCCTTCTGCGTCGTGACGATATCGCCCACCTGAAGACCCACAAGTTCGCCCGTCGTGATCCGAGTCTGGGCAAGACGCACCTTCAACTCCACGAGGGAGTTGCGAAGGGCGCGACCGATCTGCTGGATGGACTCCTCGGAAGCCTTTCGCTTGCCGTAGGTGACCCAACTGTTGGCCGACAGTTTGCCGCTGATTCGCTCAATCGAATTGTAGGGAATGCACAAGTTGAGCATTCCCCGGATTTCGCCCAAGGCAACTTCGAAGCTGATCAGCACGACGACTTCGTTCGGGGGAACGATCTGAACAAGCTGGGGGTTGCTCTCGACGCGAACCACCTCCAGTTGCAGCTCGAGCACGTTCTTCCAGGCCTGGGCCAGCTCGGACAGGAACAGGTCGGTGATCCGCTTGACGAGAAGTCGCTCAATCTGGGTCAAGGGCCGGCGAGCCAGGGGACTGGCTTCCCTTCCACCGCCGAGGAGGCGATCGATAATCGGGTAGAGGATCGACGGATTGATGTCCAGAATGAGGTTACCTTCAAGCGGTTCGGCGCTGAGAAGGTTGAAGCAGGTGGGATTTTCGAGGCTGAAAACGAACTCGCTGTAGGTCAACTGATCGACGCTGGTGAGCTTCACCTCGATCATGCTTCGGAGCATGGCAGACAGCCCGGCGGCGAAGTTCCGGCTGAACCCCTCATGAAGCGTCTGAAGGGCACGCATCTGCTCCTTGCCGACGCGCTCGGGACGCTTGAAATCGTAGGGGGTAATCTTCTCGCGCGGCTTGGCCGGGGCAACTCCCGGCGAGGGCGCCGGGGGAGCAGGCGCACTGGGCTGAGCCGAGGCTGCCGACTCGCCCGTCGTCGCCATGGCCGACAGAAGGCTCTCGACTTCCGCTTGGCTTAAGACGTCTCCACCCATCGATTCATCCTTGAATCTCAATGGCGTCCCGCAAAACACCGAAAGACAGGAATCTCGCCCGGCGAAAACCGGAACCCTGCCGCACGGCTAACCGCGGATCTGCCCTGATCCGTAAACAACGTACTTGTAGCTTGTCAATTCGTTGATCCCGCATGGGCCACGGGCGTGAAACTTATCGGTGCTGATGCCGATCTCCGCTCCAAGGCCAAACTCGCCTCCATCGTTGAACCGCGTACTCGCGTTGACGACCACCGCAGAACTGTCAATCCGTGCCGCAAATTCCCTCGCGGCCCCAAGGTCGGTCGTGACAATGGCCTCCGTGTGCGCCGAACTGCAACGATTGATGTGCGAGACGGCCTCGTCCAGAGAAACGACCACCTTGACCGAGATGATCGGGCCCAGGTATTCCTCCCGAAAATCTTCTTCGGTAGCAGCCTTGGCCTGGGACACGAGCCGGCACGCCGTCTCGTCGCCGCGAAGTTCGATGCCCTGTTCCAGCAACGCGCCGGCAATCCGAGGCAAGAGACTCTCGGCCACGTCCGCATGGATCACGAGCGATTCAGCCGCATTGCAGACACCCATCCGCTGGCACTTGGAATTGACGACGATCTGGACGGCCGTGTCCGGATCGGCCGCCTTGTCCACATAGACGTGGCAGTTTCCCGCGTAGTGCTTGATCACGGGCATGCGAGCTTCTTCCGACACCCGTCGAATGAGCCCTTCGCCGCCGCGAGGAATCGCCACGCTGATGTACTCGGGCAGCCGGAGAAAATGCCCAACCGCCTCCCGATCCGTGGTGGACACAAGCTGAACGGCATCAGCAGGGATCCCCGCATCGGCGGCCGCCTCCGCAAGAACCTCCACAATGGCTGTGCTCGAATGAAACGCCTCCTTGCCGCCACGAAGAATGACCGCGTTTCCACTCTTGACGCACAGAGCGGCAGCGTCAGCCGTCACATTGGGACGGGACTCGTAGATAAAGAAAATCACGCCCAGCGGCACCTGGACCTTCTGAACCTCCAGGCCGTTCGGGCGAACGGAGGATTCGAGAATCCGCCCGACCGGATCGGGGAGCATCGCCACGTCTTCGAGGGCCTGCGAGATCGACGCGATTCGTTCCGGCGTCAAACGCAGGCGGTCCACCTGGGCGTCCGTGAGGCCAAAGCCGGGGGCCGCCGCCAGATCAAGCCGATTGGCCTCGGCCAAAGCAACCGAGCGTTCGTGAAGAAGCTTGGCGCTCCTGCGCAACCAGTCGTTTTTCTGGCCTCCGGTAACCAGGGCCAATTCGGCGGAAGCTTGATGCGCCCTCTGGGCCACGTCCAGGCAGTAGTCTCGCAGTTGCTCTTCGCCGTTGTTGTTGGTCATCGCTTGTTCTTCTCTTCACTTCGTGGACGGGCTGATGCGACGCGGCATGACCGCCGGCGTCGACGAAAAATCCCAACGACTCGACGATCAAATCTTCCGGCCATGGTAGCCCGCAACGCAATGGGCTGCAGCACGCGCCGGGCGGCGCATACGGCAAGCCGCGAGAGTATGGCGAAGGAGGGCGGTTCGGTCAACGGCGATTCACGCCCCCCCCTCTCAAGGACCAGAGCAACTCAGGCCCTGCACCGGATTTTGATTGCCAAAAGTCAGTCCTTCTTCTCCTGGGATGCCTGCGATACCGACACGTAGGCCATCCGAAGCTGGTGGAGCGTATCCTCAAGCATGGCCGACTCTTCGGGCGTGCGATTCCCTTCGGTTTTCTCCTGAACCACGGCAAGCATATCAACCAAGTGCTTTGCCTGGTTCGGAAGAGGGGTACGCTGGTTCGTGATCGGGTTCGGGAGGATCCCCAAAGAAACCATCGCCTGGGTGGCCAGAGATCCAATGAGGATCTCCAGCGAGGCGGGAGGGAGCGGGACGTCCTGGGAAGCGAAGTCTGCCCCGTCAGCCGCTGCTTCTTCCGCGGGGGCTTCCGCGGCCTGCTCAGTCGCTTCTTTCTCGGCTTGAACCTGTGACTTCCAGTCCTCGTCGATGATAATTTTCTTTTCTTCGGGCTGTTCGCTCATGGGGTGTCCTCCGTCTTGGTCTGTCTGTCGGACCGCTCAGAGCGTTTCGCCACGGCGGCCTGGATAAACCCGTGAAAGAGTGGGTGCGACTTCGTCGGCTGAGACTTGAACTCCGGATGGTATTGAACCGCGACAAACCACGGGTGGTCGGGAATCTCCACCACTTCAACCAGAGTGCCGTCGGGGCTGGTGCCCATCACTTTCATGCCGTTGCTGGCATACGCCTCCCGATAATCGTTGTTGAATTCGTAGCGATGCCGATGTCGTTCGGAAATCTCCTCTGCCCCATAGGCCCCGAAGGCCTTGCCCTCGCTTCTTAGCCGCGTAGGCTGGGCGCCCAAACGCATGGTCCCGCCTTTGTCCGTAATTGTTCGCTGCTCATCGAGAAGACAGATGACCGGATGGGGGGTGTCCTTGTCGAACTCGGTCGAATTCGCATCGTCGAGACCGCAGATGCTGCGACCGTATTCGACGACCGCACACTGCATGCCAAGACAGATGCCAAAGTAGGGGATGCCTCGTTCCCGAGCAAAACGAACGGCATCCACCTTGCCTTCGATTCCCCGTTCTCCAAAACCGCCGGGAACGAGAATTCCATCCACCCCGGCAAGGAGCCGCTCCGCCCCTTCCCGCTCCACCGCTTCGCTGTGGATCCGCTGCACTCGCACGGTCGCCTTATTGGAAATCCCCGCGTGATCGAGGGCCTCGTAAATCGACTTGTACGCATCCCGATGCTCGGCGTACTTGCCCACGACCGCAATGCTGATCTCGTAAGAGGGATTCCGCAGCCGGTGAACCAGGTCACGCCACCCGCTCAGATCGAGTTCGCCTCCCTTGAGCCCAAGCTTCTTGACGATCAATGTGTCGAGCTTGTGATCCACCAGGCTCAACGGCACCTCGTAGATCGAGAAATCCTTGTCCTTCTCCTCAATGACCGCCTCGACCGGCACATTGCAGAAAAGGGCGATCTTGGCGCACTCCTCTTTGCCCAGGGAACGCTCCGTGCGGCAAATGAGAATGTCGGGCTGAATACCGATCTCGCGAAGCTGCCCTACCGAGTGCTGGGTCGGCTTCGTCTTCAACTCGCCGGCCGCTTTGAGATACGGAATCAGCGTCAGGTGAATGTAGAGACAGTTCTCCGAGCCGATATCGAGGGAGAACTGGCGAATCGCTTCGAGGAAGGGTTGGCTTTCAATATCGCCGACCGTGCCGCCGATTTCTGTGATCACCACGTCCACGTCGTCCGAAGCCAGCTTGCTGATACAGCTCTTGATCTCGTTGGTGATGTGCGGAATGACCTGCACGGTCTGGCCGAGGTAGGTTCCTTGCCGCTCCTTGTTGATCACCGACTGGTAGATCTGGCCGGTCGTGTAGTTGCTGTCCCGGGTCAACGGGCCGTTGGTGAATCGTTCGTAATGGCCCAGGTCGAGATCGGTCTCGCTGCCGTCGTCCAGCACGTAAACTTCGCCGTGCTGATAAGGACTCATCGTTCCCGGATCGACGTTGATGTAGGGATCCAACTTCTGCATCCGGACGGACAGGCCGCGGTTTTCCAGAAGCATGCCGATCGAGGCGCTGGTCAGTCCCTTGCCGAGGGAGCTGACAACCCCACCGGTCACGAAGATATGCTTGGTCATCAAAACACCATCCTGGCTGGAGTAGGTGGGAGGAGGGCCGAGAAAGCGGGCCGGAGCCGGCAGCCCCGGCATCCCTCAGGCGAACACGTCCCGGCAGGGCCATGTCGGTAAGAAATTGCCCGGAGAGCAATGCGGCAGCCCGAACCAAGCGATGCATTTTACCGAGCATCGCGATTTTTCACAAACCACCACCATGGCGGGGCTTGCATAACCGGACAAGGGCGTCCCAATTCGAAACGCTCGTGGAGAATCACACTCCCTCCCCAGCGAGCGCAGGGAGTGAGGGGGAGGGCCGGGGAGGGGCCGTCGCGGGTTGTTGGTCGTCAGAATGCAGGGACTTGGCAACTTCTACGTCGCGGACTCGTTCGCCGTCCGAAACTCAGCCCCAGCCAATCAGGCCGAACGCCGCTGTTCCACAAAACGCCGATAGTCGGCCGGCGTGTCGATGCCGAAGGTAGGCTCGTCGACAACCCCAACGAGGATCGTGTGCCCTGCCGCCAGAACCCGTAGTTGTTCGAGCCGTTCCGTCAATTCGACGGGCGCCGGAGGCATTTCAGCCAGGCGAAGGAGAAACTCCCGACGGTAAGCATAGAGCCCCACGTGCTGGTAAAAGAGCGGCGGCTGGGCCGCCAGAAGCGAATCGTCCCACTCGCGGGGATGAGGAATCGGACTGCGGCTGAAATACATGGCCCGACCGCGATCGTCAAACACCACTTTCACGCACGCAGGATCAAGAAGCTGCTCCTGACTGCGAATCGGCGTCGCGAGCGTCGACATGACCGCGTCCGGCTGCTCTTCCAGCAGACGGACCACAAGATCGATCGACTCACCGGCCAAGTCCGGTTCATCACCCTGAACGTTCACAATCACGTCCGTCCCATCCATTTGGCGGGCAACTTCGGCCACGCGATCCGTTCCGCTGGGTGCGTCCGGATCGGTCATCACGGCGCGTCCGCCGAACGCTTGCACGGCGTCGTAGATTTCCGGGTGATCGCATGCCACACACACGCCCTCCGGACGTTGCGCCTTCTGGGCCGCGTGGTATGTGTGCTCGATGAGCGTGCAGCCCGTTTCGTCCAGAAGCAGTTTCCGCGGAAGCCGCGTGGAAGCAAGTCGGGCAGGGATCACGATTTGGCTCGTCGTGTGGACGCGGAGTCGAGGGGCGGGCTGTGACATGAAAAACGGTCCTCCATGACCGCGGAAAAGGCTCAAATTCCAACGTGCCATGGTTTACCTGATCCGCCCTGTTTGAACCAGACCGGTTTTCCGCCACGCAGGGGTGGCACGCTCAGAGCGAAGCGACGGGCGTGGACGTTCAAATCACCAGGCCCATCGCATCGCTCTAAGCGTGCCACCCATGCCACCCGGCTCTAAACAATTACTCCTAAACACCTTACGCCTGATCCAGCCGGGCGAAACGGCACGGTCCAATCAGGAATAGCCCAGAGAAAGGCGAACCTTCTCCCCCCCATGGAAGTCCGTGATACAAGGTTGCGAAAAGAGACGGGCTCGCACTCTGTCAAACTTCGCGTTCAGGCTGCTTGTCGGCCAGTGCCCCCACTCCGGACTACTACCCATGCGATTGCCGCCTTGGACGCCAATGGACCGCACTATATACTGAATTGCTTCAGAAATACCTGACCAGGGGTGTGGTGTGCGCTCATGGAGGCGAACCTCCCCCCGACCAATCCCAAATCGACTTGCTTTGACACGATCTCCGGTGAGATCATCTTTTTTGAAGTTCCCCTGAAGTGGAGGAAAGCTCTGTGTCTACCGTGGAGAAACCAACGAGAGTCTCGACTGCCAGTTCGACGCAACCGACCAGTGGGGCCGACGTCGTCGTACAGGCTCTCGTCAACCACGGAGTGGACACAGTTTTTGCCTATCCAGGCGGAGCCAGCATGCCCCTCCACCAGGCCTTGACCCGCTTCCGCGACAAGATCCGCGTGGTCCTTCCTCGCCACGAACAGGGCGGGGGATTCGCGGCCCAGGGCTATGCCCGAACCACGGGAAAAGTGGGCGTCTGCATGGCCACAAGCGGCCCCGGAGCAACGAATCTGGTCACGTCAATCGCCGACGCCAAACTGGACAGCATCCCCTTAGTGGCAATCACGGGCCAGGTGGGAACCTCGGTCATCGGATGCGATGCCTTCCAGGAAACGCCCATCGTGGAAGTCTGCCGGAGCGTGACCAAGCACCACTACCTCGTCACCGACCCGAACGACCTGGCGCGAGTCGTGCGCGAGGCATTCCACGTGGCCATGACAGGCCGCCCCGGGCCGGTCCTGATCGACCTGCCGAAGAACGTCCAGATGGCCCAGGTCGTTCCCGACTACGACGAACCCATGGACCTGCCCGGCTATCCGACGGTGACGCCCATGGCAGCCAAAGAGGACATCGCGGCCATCGCCAAATTGATTGCGGAATCGCGGCGTCCCGTGATCTATGCCGGAGGCGGCGTGATTGCCTCCAATGCGTCCCGGGAACTGTTTGACCTGGTCGAGAAAACCGGGATCCCCGTGACCACCACCCTCACGGGAATTGGCGGATTTCCCGCCACCCATCCCCTGGCCTTGCACATGCTCGGCATGCACGGGAGCGTTTACGCAAACCTCGCCATCAGCGAAGCCGATCTGCTCTTGGCCTTCGGCGTACGATTCGACGACCGCGTGACGGGGAACGTGGCCGAGTTCGCCAAGCACGGCAAGATCGTCCACATCGACATCGACGCCTCCGAGATCAACAAGATCAAGGGAGCCGACCTGGCCTCCGTGAGCGACCTGAAATTCGCCCTGAGCGAACTGAACAAGGTCGCCAAGGCGCCGGCCGACTTGGCGCCCTGGATCGAGAAGGTCCAAGACTGGAAGAAAGCGGATCCTTTCAAGTACAACGAAGACGCCGAGGCGATTCTCCCCCAGCACGCGATCCGCGAGTTGTGGAAGGCGACCAAGGACCGCGACGCGATCATCGCCACCGGTGTGGGCCAGCACCAGATGTGGTCGGCCCAATTCTACCAGTTCGACAAGCCACGCACCTGGCTCACAAGTGCTGGCCTGGGAACCATGGGCTTTGGCCTCCCGGCCGCCATGGGCGCCCAGGTGGCCTATCCCGACAAGCTGGTCGTCGACATTGATGGCGACGGTTCCCTGTTGATGAACATCCAGGAATTCGCGACCTGCCATTGCGAGAAGATCCCAGTTAAAGTCCTCCTTCTCAACAACCAGCACCTGGGAATGGTGGTCCAGTGGGAGGACCGATTCCACAACGCCAACCGCGCCCACACCTACCTCGGCCCCATCGACAATCCGGAGGCCGTCGGCAAGGGCCAGGGAATCGGCCCTGAGGATCGTTACCCCGATTTCGTCACGGTCGCGAAAGGCTTCGGCTGGAAGGCCCGGCAGGTAATGAACAAGTCGGAACTGGCCGACGCCCTGCAGGAAATGATCGACTCGGAAGGTCCCTATTTGCTGGACGTCGCCGTTCCCTACCAGGAACACGTGCTCCCGATGATCCCCTCGGGAGGAACGGTGCGCGAGCTGATTCGCGAATAGACCTGCCAACGGCCGGGTTGTCGGAGAGGGGGCTGGAGGGTACCATTGTGGCCAAACGGGTGGTGCCTCCAGCCGCCTCTTCCCGGTGCCTTGCAGCCAACGTCCTGAACGCGCGGGCGTAGCTCCTATGCCGTTCACGGAGGCCGTCCTGGCGAGGGTGCCGTTCCTCGTTCAGAAAGATCGGTGTGAGCAGCAACTCCCCCTCAACCGGGTCGAATCGCCCTCTTGCCCTCCTCCGGCGCTATGCCAATCCCGCGTTGGCGTTCTTTCTCGTCGCCATCACCTGCGCCTTACTGGTGGGGCGGTTTGCAAGCCCCACTTGGACTGTCGAGAAAATCAACCTGGACGTGGCGAAGGACGACACGGGACGACTCTTCGTCGTGCGCAAAGACAAACCGGTCTACCTCGACGATGTCGTCCCCTTTGACGAATCCGCGATCGCGCCCAAGCAGATCGAACGCTGCAATGCCGAGGGCAATGCCCCGACCCGGAAGCAGCAGTTCGTCTCGGTTCAGCAAACCGTCGACGGCAAACCGAAAACGCTCTACTACGAGTTGCTGGCCCAGTCCCACTGGGGCTGGTGGTCCCTCCTGCCAGCCGCCGTGGCCGTGGGCCTCTGCTGGATCACCCGTGAACCCCTCGTCTCGCTCTCAGGGGGAATCATCGTGGGCGCGTTTCTGCTGGGGGTCTACGACATTGCCGACGGCGTCCTCATGAAGAACCTCGCCACCAAAAACGCGGCCGGGGTCCTGCTCCTCTACCTCTGGTTGCTCGGAGGACTCCTCGGCGTCTGGAGCCGTACCGGAGCCGCCCAGGCCTTCGCCGATCTGATGACCCGCAAATTCGTCCGTGGACCACGGACCGCCAAGCTCGTCGCCTGGGGACTGGGCGTGGCCTTCTTCCAGGGCGGAACCGTAAGCACCGTCCTGGTCGGCACCACGGTCAAGCCGCTCTCCGACCGCGAGAAGGTGAGCCACGAGGAACTGGCCTACATTGTGGATTCAACGGCCTCGCCAATCGCCTCCCAGTTGGCCTTCAACGCCTGGCCCGGTTATGTGCAGGCCTTCATCTTCGTGGCCGGCGTTCCCTGGTTGGCCACGGAAGCCGATCGGATCCTCTTCTTTTTCAAGAGCGTTCCCTTCTGCTTCTACGCAATCTTCGCCGTAAGCTTCACCTTCCTGCTGAGCATCGAAAAAACGCCCTTCATTGGCGGACGCATGAAAAAAGCCATCCGCCGGTCCCGCGAAACGGGACAGCTCGATGCCCCGGGCGCGGAGCCTCTCAGCGCCAAGGAACTCGAATGCAGCCACGTCCCCGAGGGCTACACGCCCAGCAGCATCGACTTCTTCGTGCCCCTGATCGTCTTGATCGGCATTGCCGTCGGCACGTTTATCGCCATGGGAAACCCGATGGTCCGCTGGGCCTTTGGAGCAGCACTCGTCGTCGCCATCGCCCAGGCCCTCATCCGCGGCATGCAATTGAAGGACCTCATGGACGGCATCAGCAACGGCCTCAAGGGTGTTGTCCTGGGCTCCGTGATCCTCCTTCTGGCCGTGACGATCGGCAACATCAGCAAGGAGGCCGGCGGCGGAAAATTCCTCGTCGACCTCCTCGGCGGCCAGATCCCCTACTGGGCTTTGCCCGTCATGCTCCAGGTCATGACCATCGTCATCGCCTTCTCCACCGGTACGAGTTGGGGCACCTACGCCGTCGCGTTCCCCCTGGCCATGCCCTTGGCCTACGACGTGGCCATGCAAAGCCAACTCGCCCACCCCCAATTCTTCATGACAATCTGCTTCGCGGCCGTCATGGACGGAAGCGTTTCCGGCGATCAGTGCTCGCCCATTTCCGACACCACGGTCCTAAGCTCCATGTGCACCGGCTGTGACCTGATGGACCACGTGCGCACCCAGATTCCCCAAGCATCGGTTGCGGCGCTTCTCGCAGCCGTTTGCTGGACCGCCGTGACCGTGTGCTTCTGCTGAAAATGGGCCCAGCAGGTCAACCGAGGACCAAAACCATGAACCGCCGCTCGCTCCTCGCGATGGTATGCCTCTTCCTTGCCGGATGTACGGGCCAACCGGACGGAACTCCCGTCACCTTCTTCGTGCAGCAGGGACCGTTCGTTCACACCGTCGCCGCCCGCGGAACCGTCTTCAGCGACGGGGCGGCCGAGGTGCGATGCGATGTGGACGGGCAGGACCCTCAAGGCACGATGATCCTCGAAATCCTCCCCGAGGGAACCTCGGTGCAAACGGGCGACACCCTCGCCCAACTCGACACCTCGGGGCTCGAAGAAGAACTGCTGCAACAGCAAATCCACTGCAACGACGTGGAAGCGGAAGCCACGGCGGCGGAAAACGAGTGCGAGAAGGCCAAGCTCTCGATGGAGGAGTTTCTCGAAGGTCTGTATCCGGGACAGAAAAAAGCGGCCGAGAACGATATCCTGGCTGCCGAGGAACACCTCGACCGGGCCAAACGCGTCCTCGAAGTCGCCGAAGGGGGCACCACTTCCGAAGAGAACCCGGCCGAGGATATCGACGCCCTGCGATTCAACGTGGAAATGGCAAAACGAGACCTGGATGGAGCCAAGAATCGCCTTTCGGTCCTCGAAACCCACACCAAGCCCCTGCGACTCAAGCAATTCTCGGGCGAGGTGAAGTCGGCCGAGGCGCAAATGACTGCCAAGAAGAAGGAACTGGCGCTGCAAAACGATCGCCTGACCCGAATTCGGGCTCAAATCGCTGCGTGTACGATCAAGGCCCCTGCCCCGGGAGTCGTCTTCTACGCAAACCTTCCCGCCAACCCCGAGGGTGACGAGGTCTTCATGGGCGAGGGAGTCTCGGTTCGACGCCGCCAGGTGATCCTCCGCGTCGCTCGACTGGATCGCCTCAGCGTTCGCATCGAGGTTCCGGAAGCGGACATCGCCCGTCTCCATCCGGATATGCCGGCCCTGATTTCCGTCGACACGATGCCCGCAACGCCCTTCGACGGCCACGTCTCAACGGTTTCCCCTTTCCCAACACGGGACACGCGAAGCAACACGGACCGGAAACGGTACGAGGTCCACGTGGCCATCGAACAGCCCTCGGGAACGCTCCGCCCCGGCCTGACCGCCGAGGTAACCATCACCCTGGCCCAAGAGAACGCAGTCATTCAGATACCGGAAACATCCATCTTCGAAGAAGCCGGGACCCAGGCCTGCCTTGTTCGAAGCGGTTCGCAATGGCGCATCCGTCCCGTCGTGTCCGGACCGGGTGACGGCAAGATGCGCGTGATTCGAGAAGGGCTCCAGTCGGGGGAAGAAGTGGCAATTCACCCCCTCCAATATCGTGAGCAGGCTATGCCTTAGGGGCGGCCGATGAATAACTTTCGCCTTTGCATGGTAGCCATCACGCTCCGTCGTGATGTTGCCCAAGAAAAACCGGAAAGCTATTTGTCGGCCGGCCCTTAGTTGGACAGCGTTACATATTCATCACTTCGCTGAACGACTTGGCCGCGGCTTCCGGGTTGGCCGCAATCGAGAGTACGAGAATCAGGGCCAGCACCACCCCCGCACTGAGCAAACTGATCCCCTTGGGATTTCGTGCCACTTCCAGGCGTCGAAGCGATCCCTCCAGGGCCGTTTCCAAATGCCCCCAGCCCAGGTAGTTTTGGGTACCGCCGGCCGAAACCAGAGACACGTTCCGGAACGTGGCCGAATACTCCAGGTAGAGCTGGACGCCCAGACTTGGAAGCACCAAACAGTCCCCTGCCCAGCGAGCATCGGAATCCAAATCGATGGCCAGATCGGCCAGGACCGGACGAAGCTCTTCTCGCGAAATGTTGTAGATCACCAGGCGGGGCCGCAGGAACAGCAGAATCGCCGAAAGAACCGCAAAGTAGAGGCCGATCAACAAAGGCCAGACAAAAGGTCCGAATTGGATCGAGGCGGCCACCGGCATGAGCAACTCGACCGGCCCCACCAGGACCAAGCCCGAAACGGCAACGCCCAACACGGCCGTGTCCCGGGTTCCCGACACACAAAACGGACGTCGGAACAGATTCAACACGCCGAGGAGAAGAAGGTAGACCGCCACGGGCCCCAAGGCCACAGATAGTCGGAACGGGTCCATTGGCGAGACTCCCAGGGAAAAACGCGTCACGAAGAACGCTGGAGCAAGCGACGATACAGGGTCTATTCTATGTGAGCGACAGTGCGGGGAAAAGCCCCGACCCCACCGGAAAAGCTGGCCCATCTCCCCCAATTTGCGGTTCTGGTCGGAGACGTAGCTCGATTCACGACTTATCCGGACCAGGAGACTCCTCTCCCAAATCGTCGGAATCGGATTTCTGGCCGCCTCCCTCCTCAAGTCGTCGCAGTTTAGCCTCCAGCCTTGCACGCTCTCCTTCCACCTTGCGACGCTGCACATTGAAGTGAACCCGCGTCGCCACCATGTCGGCCATGGCAAGCAGGGCCATCCAAAGCACCAGCAGAAGGACTCCGGTCCAGTAAAGGAGGGCCGCAGCGCTGGGCTCGTCGAGAGGAAAGAGACGCCCGGCGAGAATCGCAATGCCCACCACCCCAAGCATCGTACTGGTCTGCATGCGCCGGCGATGGCGTCTCTTCAGGTGATCCCGGTCCCGATCCGAAAGGCTCGTATCGGCATCGGCCTCTTGCCAGTGCTCCCAATGGACGCGGATCAGCCACAAGGCTGCTCCAACCATCGCCACACAAACAGTCAACGAAATCCAGAAATCGGAATCCATGGCAAGCCACCTGGAACATCAGTCAGGGAGAAGTCGCACGAGACGAAGACGGGGCCGCCGGCCCGGTCTGCTTGAGCCATTCGCGGACAACCCAACCCACTTTCGCCAGGCTCAAGGCGGAACACTTGTCGGGCGTGTCGCCCATCGTGTGCCAGGGCGGATAGTCGAAATCAATCAGATCAATCGTAGGAATCTTGCCCCGGTTGTGAAGCTCGATATGATCGTCCTGGATCTCCGTTCCCCGGCGAGCAACGAACTCCCGAACGCCGAGCCGTTCGGCCGTGCCGTAGATCTCCTCGAGCAGCGGACGACAGTCTTCCCACCAGCGTCCGTTGGCCTCCTGGGGAATCTGAAGATCGGCATCGCCCACCATGTCCAGGAGCACGCCCCAGCGGTAGTTCGCACGATAGGGAAGCTGGCCGGCCACGTATTGACGCGAGAAATACTCCGAACCCACGAAATAGCGGCCGCCCCGGGGCGTGAAGATGAACTCCTCGGCATCGAAAAAGACGAAATCCACCCCGAAATGGAGCTGGTCCTCTGCGAGAATCGCGGCCATCTCGTGCCCCAATTCCATGAGAATCGCCACTCCGCTCCCCCCGTCGTTGGCGCCAACAAACTCGCCAAAGGGATCCCGTGTGTCGAGCATCGGATTCGGCAGCGTGTCGTAGTGGCAGGCAAGCAGGATTCGCTCCTTGCGCTCCGGGGCCCACTGAACAATCAGGTTCGTTATCGGCACAGGCTGGCCGTTTTGCGGGTGGGGATACTCGAATTTCTGCCGATGGACGGTCGCCCCCAACCCCTGAAAATGCCTTGCGAGAAGTTCCTGCTGGGCAACCATGCCGTCCGAACCGCTCGGACGACGTCCCAACTGGCAAACCTGTTCGAGATACCCATAGGCACGCTGCCCGTTGAATGGGATCTCCTCGAGCGTGAGGTCCGAGCGGCGAGCCTCGTCCGTTTCGCCTCTCGAACGCGAACCGGGGCGAAGCATGAAGACCGACATCGCGAGAACACAGGAAATCCCGGCCGCAAACCAGAGACGGCGAAAGGGCAACTGCGGCTTCGGCGGAGGGGCGGAACGAACTCGCGACTTGGATTTTCGAGAACTCATAACCTCATTCTACCTGGGACAGCGGCTGAGGAACCATCCCGAAGATTTCATGTTGCCCCGCGCAGGGAAAAGGACTACGATCCGACCGGTATCCGTGGTTGTCCCGGTGTGCCGAGCCCCGGTGCTTCGACGTGAAGGACGCTACAATCCGGCAAAAAAGACGTTTTCTGGAAGCAGACGGGAGAGAACCCAATGTTCGATGTTCCCACGATTACCGGACTTCATCGTACCACCGTCCGACGCTGGCACCAGCAGGAAATCGACACCCCGTACGAGGGATTTCTTGAACTGATCTGCCGACAGCACGAGCAGAACTTCCGCCTCTGGCACGAAGAAGACGTCGCCCGAAGCCACGACGTGGGAGACGCCAGGATCGCGGAAGTCAAGCGAGCGATCGACGGCTACAATCAACGCCGCAACGATCTGATTGAGCAGGTCGACGACGTCCTGATCCACATGCTGGCGGACGCAGGAGCCCATCCCGAAGCGGATGCAAGGCAGCACACGGAAACCCCCGGCAGCGTGATCGATCGCCTCTCGATCATGTCGCTCCGAATGTTCCACATGCAGGAACAGATCGACCGGGAAGACGTGGAGGAGACGCACCGCGAGAAGGCTCGCGAAAAACTGCGTCTGTGCCAGGAGCAGTATGCGGACCTGTCCCGTTCCCTCGAATTGCTGCTGGAAGACCTGGTGGCCGGTCGGGCACGCCTGAAAGTCTATCGGCAAATGAAAATGTACAACGATCCGTCCCTCAATCCCTATCTCTACCGGGCAAAGAAACCCGCCGCCTGACCTCAAGAAAATAAAAAGCGGCGGCTCATCCCGAGGGACTGAGCCGCCGCATCATCGTTTCTTAACCAGGCCCATCGATCGCATCAAGCGAAGGAGAGGCGGTTGATTATCAGGCCTTAGGCCTTCTTCTCAGGCGCCGGGGCCGGAGCGGGCGTCGGAGCTGCTTCTTCCACAGCCGGTTCGCTCGAAGCCGGAGCGTCGCATCCGCAACCGGAGTCGCAGCTTCCGCAGCTTCCGCACGGATCGCAGCAGCAGCATCGCGGGACCGGGCAGCAGACCTTGACGGGAACCTGCTTGCAGACCACGCGGGGCACGCATCGGGTCACGGTGTACGGGACCTTCTTCGGGACCATCCGCACGCAGTTGACCGTCTTCGTGTACTGCACGGGCTTACGGACCGTGTAGGGAACCTGCTTGACACACTTCTCAGCGACCATTCGGCACTTGCGATAGCAAACTTCCTTTTCGCAAGTCTGGGGCACCATCTTGCAGACCTTGTAGGTGCAAGTCTTCACCCGCTGCTCGGGCACCATCTTGCAGACCTTGTAGGTGCAGGTCCGCTGCTCGGGCACCATCTTGCAGACCTTGTACGTGCAGGTCCGCTGCTCGGGCACCATCTTGCAGACCTTGTACGTGCAGGTCTTCGTGCAGGTCTCGGGCACCATCTTGCAAACCTTGTACGTGCAGGTTCGCTGCTCGGGCACCATCTTGCAGACCTTGTAGGTGCAGGTCTTCACCCGCTGCTCGGGCACCATCTTGCAGACCTGGTACGTGCAGGTCCGCTGCTCGGGCACCATCTTGCAGACCTTGTACGTGCAGGTCCGCTGCTCGGGCACCATCTTGCAGACCTTGTACGTGCAGGTCTTCACTCGCTGCTCGGGCACCATCTTGCAGACCTTGTAGGTGCAGGTCCGCTGCTCGGGCACCATCTTGCAGACCTTGTACGTGCAGGTCTTCACCCGTTGCTCGGGCACCATCTTGCAAACCTTGTAGGTGCAAGTGCGTTGCTCGGGCACCATCTTGCAGACCTTGTACGTGCAGGTCTTCACCCGTTGCTCGGGCACCATCTTGCAGACCTGGTACGTGCAGGTTCGCTGCTCGGGCACCATCTTGCAGACCTTGTAGGTGCAAGTGCGTTGCTCGGGCACCATCTTGCAGACCTTGTACGTGCAGGTCTTCACCCGTTGCTCGGGCACCATCTTGCAAACCTTGTAGGTGCAAGTGCGCTGCTCGGGCACCATCTTGCAGACCTTGTACGTGCAGGTCTTCGAACGCGTCTCACGCACATACTTCGTGCAGCAGATTTCCTTCTCGCAGATCTCGGGAACCCAAACTCGCTTGCGGCACTTGATCGGCGGGCAGTGCACTTGGACGCGGCAGGTCTTGCCGGGCACGTAGACGCAACGGCACTTGCAGGGATCCCAGGTCCAGCAGCCAGGCTCCTGGATGCACTTCGTGCGGACCGGACCGGGCTTCTCGCAAATCTGCGTTTCCCAATGGCCCGTCTTGCACTGGATCGTCTTCGTGTACTTCACCGGCTTGCAGACGGTGTAGCAAACTTCCTTTTCGCGGGTTTCCCACACCGGCTTGCACACCGTGTAGGTTCGCTCGCGGGTCTCCCACACCGGCTTGCACACCGTGTAGCAGATGTCCTTCGAGCAGGTTTCCCACACCGGCTTGCACACCGTGTAGGTTCGCTCACGCGTTTCCCACACCGGCTTGCACACCGTGTAGGTCCGCTCGCGAGTCTCGTACACGGGCTTGCACACCGTGTAGGGGATCTCTTTCGTGCAGGTTTCCCACACCGGCTTGCACACCGTGTAGGTTCGCTCGCGGGTCTCCCACACGGGCTTGCACACCGTGTAGCAGATGTCCTTCGAGCGGGTCTCCCACACCGGCTTGCACACCGTGTAGGTTCGCTCGCGAGTCTCGTACACGGGCTTGCACACCGTGTAAGGGATCTCTTTCGTGCAGGTTTCCCACACCGGCTTGCACACCGTGTAGGTTCGCTCACGGGTTTCCCACACCGGCTTGCACACCGTGTAGGTTCGCTCACGAGTCTCGTACACCGGCTTGCACACCGTGTAAGGAATCTCTTTCGTGCAGGTTTCCCACACCGGCTTGCACACCGTGTAGGTTCGCTCGCGAGTTTCCCACACCGGCTTGCACACCGTGTAGCAAATGTCCTTCGAGCGGGTTTCCCACACCGGCTTGCACACCGTGTAGGTCCGCTCACGCGTCTCCCACACCGGCTTGCACACGGTGTAGCAGCGCTCACGCGTTTCCCAGACAGGCTTGCAGACCGTGTAGCAAATATCCTTGCTGCAGGTCTCCCAGACGGGCTTGCAAACCGTGTACTGGATCGTCTTCTTGCAGGTCTCCCAGACGGGCTTGCAGACCGTGTACTCGCACTCGCGGTAGCACGTCTCCGGGACCCACTTGGTGCACGTGATCGTCTTCGGCTCGCAAACACGATCGTAGCACGTCTTGTAGCAGGTGTACTGCTGCTTCTCGTAGACGACCTCTCGGCACGTCTTCATGACTGTGGTGCACTGCTGGCGTGCGCACGTGTAGTCCACGCAACACGCCGTCTTGCACCTCCGATACCTCGCCGCGCCGCAGTAGCCGGCGTCGGCAGAACTTGCCGCGATTGCCGCGAGGAGGACGGCAACCAGGGGCACCCCAAGGGCACTTCTCATCCTCTGCCTCCTTCAAAAGACACACAATTCTCTCTGGGCCTGGTTAAACGGATAATCTCCGTCCTTACGTTCTTCGGACAGCCCAGAGTGCGTACATTAACAACAACTCCGGAATCTCCCACTTTCCGTACACCGTCTTTCCCCTGAAGGCGGTCCATCCACCCCATTACATCCCGCCCTCCCCCCCTATTGTGTCAAGACTACGCAATCGAAGGGGGTCCTCGCCTCTAGGAAGGCCACGAAGGACCGGAAGGGCCGGAAGTCTCGGTAAGAGTTGTCTTCAAAACACGTTGCGCCGTTCAGACCAATCGATCCCATTCCGCCAGATGTGGAAAATTGCGGCGACGCTGTCGTTTGTGGGGATTGTGCGGACAAGTCCACGCACGGCCGGACAACGCTCCGTTTCCCAAGCGAAAAAATCCCTTCCAGCGGCAACTTCTGCCGGGGGGCGGACAAATACGTCCAGGTTTTCTTGACGACCGCCCAATTGCAACCTAACTACTCTTAGTACGACTGCCTGAGGCAGCCGACCAGCCCGAGGTTCGCAGCGTTGCACGCAAGCGAGCCCCGGCAACACACGGAGCAAGGCAGCCTTTTCCCTCTTGCTCCAGATAACTTGCGCTGGTGGGGCAGAATCAGCAACACACCGGAACGATCAGAACACAAATGCGGCGTGAACCGAAAGCCGACTGCCGTGTGATCTGTCCCAATCGCATTGGAAAGGACGACTTAGAAATGACAATCGTACGAAAGAACAGGGCTTTCACCTTGATCGAGGTGCTTATCGTGGTGGTGATCATGGCGGTCCTGGCTGCGACCGTGATCCCCCAGTTCGCGTCTTCGACGACCGACGCAAAAGAGAGCGCCCTCAAGTTCAACATGCACACCCTGCGGTCGCAGATCGAACTGTACAAGATCCACCACGGCTCCTACCCGCCGATCGAAAGCAACAGCCTGCCCAAATTGCTGTCCAAGACGGACGCCTCGGGAACAATCAGCGACTCAGGCGAGTTCGGCCCCTACCTGGACAACGCCATCCCGGACAACCCCTTTGACGGGATCAACTCGGTCTACGACGCGGGGACGGACACGCCCACGGGCACCGCCAACAGCAACGGGGGATGGCAGTACGATCCGGACACCGGCGGAATCTGGCCCAACAACTCCGAGTACTGGGAAAGCGCAGACGCGTCGGAGGACCAGGGCGAGGACGAGGGCTGATTTCCTGAGCAAGGCCCACTTGCCGAAACGGAACTCAGCCAATAAATTACACACATAAGCAGCGACGGGACCTGTCTTGACCGGTTCCGTCTTTGCTTATTGGTACCCGGTGGTGTAATTGGCAACACAAGGGATTTTGGTTCCCTCGTTCCAGGTTCAAGTCCTGGCCGGGTAGCTTTCGTAAGTCAATACAAAAGCCGCACTTGCAACGATCGGGCAAGTGCGGCTTTTCTCTTTCGGGCAAGCGTCCCCAGGCATATTGCCCCGCACTCACCCCCTCCCCGAATGGGGCGAGCCCGCAACATCCGCCTCAGCAACGTCTCGAGGAGGAGTCCCCCTCCCACCCCTCACAACCGTCGCCGCCAGCATCGCCACCGTTGCTTTTCTGCATCACCGCAACAACCACGTTGCCCTCAGGCAACCTCGTTGACTTTTTGCAGGGTACCTTTTCGGGGGACCTGATTTCGCGGCCCCTTCTTGCACCCTAACCGGTGCCGAAACAACCACGCCGACACGCTTGCAGAAGCCACGTATCGGCCGAGTTGAACGACCACTCGGATCCGCAAGGGCGATTCGTACTCGACGACTGGGCAGGGAACGGCTGAGATGAAATACCGACACACGATCCTACACGTGGATGACGACCCGGAGATCACCCGACTGGTTGCCAAGCGGCTTGAGGGCCATGGCTACGAACTGACCAGCCTCAACGACCCTAGACTGGCCCTGGCCGAGCTGGCACGCTCCCAGCAGCGACTGGTCCTGCTCGACATCGACATGCCCCATATCAGCGGCCTCGATCTGCTTCGAAGTATCCACACGGATTTTGGCGGCACTCAGGTGATCATGCTCACCGGGCTCGTCACCATGCAAAGCACTCTCCAGTCGTTTCGCTACGGGGCCGAATTCTGCATCTTCAAACCGATCACCGACATGGCGCCCCTCCTGGAAGCTATCCAGCGAACCTTCTGGAAAATCGACCAATGGTGGATCGCGTTGGAACACCTTTCGCAAGAGAAACGCGAGGGGGAATTGCGAGCCCGGCGGCTCGGCGAAACCCGCGACCCTGAAGTGAGCGTTTCAATGACGGGGCCAGGGAGTTGACGCAATGACCTCCACCGAAAGCACGACGCTTGCCAATCGGGAAGCCATCGAGGGCTTTGTCGAGGAAGCCCTCGATTCCCTGGCAGCTCTGCCGGACCAATTGCAGACCTACCGCTTGACGCCGGCGGAAACGGCCCCTATCCACGCCGTGTTCCGGGCAATCCACTCCATGAAAGGCTGCGCCGCCTTTCTGGACCTCGATGCAATCCGCACCTTCTCCCACGAACTGGAAAACGTACTCGGCGCCGTCCGCGACGAAACATGCTCGCTCAGCGAGGAACTCCAGCGCAGCTTCGTCGAGGCCTTCGATCGCCTGAGCGAAATGCTCCAGGAAGCAGTCCAAGGCAACGTCCAGCGGGAACTGGATCCGCAGCAGAAGGAACTGCTTGAGAGAATCAAGGAGCTGGCGTTCCAATCTCCGGCCCGAAAACCGGCCGACCGTCTTCTCTGCGAAGAACTACTTGCCCTGGCCGAGAACATCAAAAAGGGCGAAGAAGGGACCCCCGAGACCTGGAGCGAATCGCTCCGCGCACTCGTCGACAACTATCTGGCCGAAGATAACCCGGACCAGGCGGCGTCCTCCGAAGCCCCGTCAACCTTGCGGCCGACAGATTTCCTCTCGGCACGCTGTTTCTGCGGCGACGAAGAGGTGAGCGACACGGTAGGGCCACTCGCCCAGGCCTTCGTTGCCGCCGAAAAGGAAAAACCGGGAGGCCGAACCGGCTCTCTCCTGCTTGAACGTGTTCAGCGTCTGGCCGAGCGACTCGAAGGGGCCGGCGATCCCGAGGCAGCAAAATGCCTCATCCACGCTGCCGCCGATCTGAAGATGATCGTCGACAGCCCCATCGATCTCGACGAGAACCTCCTCGGCCTGATTTGGGGTCAATTGGCGCCCGAACTGGCTGGCCTCCGTGCGTCCACCCGCGTTCCGGTCAAACCACAGTCCCCCGCGACGGAACAGGCGGCCCCACCCCAGAAGCAAAC
Organism: Thermoguttaceae bacterium; assembly: GCA_963674575.2. Lineage (GTDB taxonomy): Bacteria > Planctomycetota > Planctomycetia > Pirellulales > Thermoguttaceae > JAAYAY01. The sequence goes on along the minus strand of CAXXQT010000001.1, from coordinate 792,622 downwards.
CGCGGAAACCGCAGAAACCAGCGAACCCGGAAAGGCCAAATCCCGCTTCGTCCGTGTGAAGGAGGAACGTCTCGACGAATTCCTCGAATACGTTTCACGCCTGTTCATCGCCTCGGAACGCTTCAAGGACGTCCACTCCCGCATGGCCGCCAGCGGCCAACTCGGCGAACTCGTCGACGAGATCCAGGGAATCATCACGGACCTGAAAGCCGACTCGACAGCGCTGCAGCATGGCGCGATGGGACTTCGCAGAGTGTCGATCTCGGGCTTGTTCTCAAAGTTCCCCAGAATGGCCCGGAGCCTGGCCTCAAACCTCGGCAAGCAAATCGCCGTCCACGTGTCGGGCGAGGATACGGAAATCGACAAGACCCTCGCCGAAGACCTCGATTCCCCCCTCACGCACCTCATCCGCAACGTCGTGGACCACGGCATCGAAACACCCGAGCAGCGGCTTGTCCGAGGTGTCCCCGAGACCGGAAACCTCTGGCTGAGCGCCCAGCAGACCCGCAACTGCGTGAAGATCCGCGAAACCGTCTACGATGCAATCCGCCTCGGCGAGGTTCTCGCACTGTCCTCCGCCAATCCCCCCAAAAATGGCAAGCAAATGTCGGCCCTCGTTCACAGCAAGGAGGGAGCATTCTGCCTTCTGGTGGATCAGGTCCTCGGGCACCGGCAAGTCGTCGTGAGCCATCTGAAAGAAGACATGCCCCTGCCTCTAAGTGGGATGATGGCTTGTCTACCGAGCCGGGGCGTCCAAGCTCAACGATTTGCCCAATTCCTGGAATTTCCCAGTTTCTCTGCGTGAAAATCTCCCCATCAGCCGATGAACCCTCCTTTCCGATGCCCGCGATGGGGCACGATTGACCACCCAATGGCGAACTGATAGCATAAAGGGCTTGTTGCGCTGCACGGTCCGGCGCACAAGGTGTTTCTTTCCTGACCGGAGCGTTGTTTCAACGCCGGACATCCCGCGGGTGATGACACCCGAAGTGGGCGCAGGGCCGGTGTGCCTGTTACTTGTAGGAGATAGAATCTGTGGCTACCGTTCTGGTTAAGGATCTGATTGAGGCGGGGGTTCATTTCGGTCACCGTGCGAGTCGGTGGAATCCCAAGATGCGGCCCTATATCTACGGGCGACGCAACCTCATCCACGTCATCGACGTTCGCGAGACCATTCGCGGCTTGCTTCGGGCACGAAAGTACGTCCAACAGGTGGTCGCTGGCGGAAGCCTCGTCCTCTTCGTCGGCACGAAACGCCAGGCCTCCGAAACCGTCGAACAACAGGCCAATCGCTGCGGCATGCCCTTCGTCAGCGATCGTTGGTTGGGGGGAACCCTGACCAATTTCCGCACCATTCGCAGTCGTCTGGGTCGCCTGGAAGAGCTGGAATCGATCCGAGCCGGCGACGAGCTCTCGACCTATTCGAAGAAAATGCAGTCGGCACTGAACCGCGAATATCGGAAGATGTACCGCAACCTGAACGGCATTCGACACTTGAATCGCATGCCGGAGTGCCTCATCATCATCGATCCGAAGAAGGAAAAGAACGCGATCCGGGAAGCACAGAAACTCGGTATCGCCACGGTAGCCCTGATCGATACCAACTGCGATCCGGACGATGTCGATCTGCCGATTCCCGGCAACGACGACAGCATTCGTTCCATCGAGTTGATCTCGTCGCTGCTGGCCGACGCCGTTCTGGCGGGTAAAGCGGCAGCCGGACAACGAAAGCAAGAAATGAACGAGGGCGCCGCCGAACCGGTGGCTGGCTAGGTCGGTCTTTCTGGTTGGCTTCTATTCGGAACCGGACACGCCTGGAGCCCCGGGGCACCCACGCCAAGAGTGTCCGCATCTCCGAAGAAATCGCCCAAAGAGAGCACACGAAACATACCAAGAGGCCGGCGCATCTTACCACCACGCCCCGGCCTACTGACGACGCATTACCAAATCAAGCGACCAACCTGTGGAGGTTCTCTGATGGCTAATATCACGGCAGCTGCAGTCAAATCCCTTCGTGAGCGGACGGGATTGCCCATGATGGACTGCAAGAAGGCTCTGCAAGAATCAGGCGGCGACGAAGAAGCGGCCATCGAGGCGCTGCGCAAAGCGGGCAAGCAGACCATGGACAAACGCGCCGACCGGGAAACCTCGACCGGACGCGTTGCCATCTACCTCGACCAGGAAGCCGGCCTCGGCGCCATGGTCGAGTTGCTCTGCGAATCGGCCCCCGTCGCCAGCAACGAGGAGTTCGTGGCCCTGGCAGAGGACCTCGCCAAGCAACTCGCCACCGGCCCCGGTGCCGCCACGCCCGACGAATTGCTGGACCAGCCCTCGCCTTCGGATACCTCCAAAACGCTGCGCACGGTGTTCGACGATCTCAACAACCGGATCCGCGAGGTGTTCCGCCTGAACCGCATCGCGCGAATCGACGCCACCTGCGGCGGCTACGTCCACCACAATGGCAGCGTGGGCGTCCTCCTCGAAGTGGAAGGCGACGACGCGGTCCTGGCAAAGGATATCTGCATGCACGTGGCGGCCATGCGCCCCCTCGTCGTGGCAATCGAGGAGTTGGACTCGGCCATGGTGGCCAAGGAACGGGAAATTCTCAGCGAAGCCGCTCGCCAGGAAGGCAAGCCCGAGAACATCATCGAGAAGATGGTCGAAGGACGCCTCCGAAATTTCTACGCGGAACGCTGCCTCAACGAGCAGCCCTTCGTCAAGGACGACAAGCAGACCGTCGGCCAGGTCGCCAAGGCGGGTGGCTTGAAGGTCGTCCGTTTCGTCCATTGGGAAGTCGGCAAGGAGTAGCTTAATGTCAGACCAGTCGGGATCGGACAACGCGGGACAGCCACGCCGCGTTGTCCTCAAGATTTCCGGGGAAGGCTTCTGCCAGCCCGGTGAACGCGGAATCGCCATGGACGCCGTCGTTCATCTGGCCCAGCAGACCCGCCGTGCGGCGGCAACGGGAGCCCAAATCGCCGTCGTCATGGGCGGCGGCAATATCCTGCGCGGAGCCCAGTTCACCTCCGGAAACGCCAACATCCACGAGGCAACCGCCCACTACATGGGCATGTTGGCTACCGTGATGAACGGCCTCGCGCTCCAGGACGCCCTCGAGTCGCTCGGCTGCGACACCCGGCTGATGACTGCCATTCGAATGGAAGGCGTCGCCGAAGCCTATATCCGGCGCCGAGCACGACGCCACCTGGAAAAAGGTCGAATCATCCTCCTCGCCGCCGGCACGGGGAGCCCCTTCGTCACCACCGATACGGCGGCAGCGCAGCGTGCCCTTGAACTCGACGCCGACATCCTCCTGAAAGCAACTCGCGTGGACGGGGTCTTCAGCGACGATCCCGAAAAAAACCCCCATGCCGTGCTCTATGGAGAATTGACCTACGACGACGTTTTGCGGCAGAACCTGCGAGTGATGGACCCCGAGGCCATCGCCAAGTGCATGGAGTACTCCATGCCGATCATGGTCTTCAACTTCAAAAAAGAAGGCAATATCGAGAAGGCCGTCCGAGGCGATCGCGTGGGCACTCTCGTCACGCCCAAGAAAACAGATTCCTGAGCAGCCTGCGTTTACCTTGCTGAGAGGGCTCGTGCCATGACCGACGAAGAAATCCTCCTGGACGTCGAAGAACGGATGGAAAAGGCCGTCGCCAAGCTGAAGAGCGACCTGGCCGGAATTCGTACCGGCCGGGCCAACCCGGGCCTGGTCGACTCCTTGCGCGTCGAGGTGTACGGCTCCCCCTGCCCCCTCAAGCAAATCGCTGCGGTCGCCTGCCCCGAACCCAATCAGATCGTGATTCGCCCCTTCGACCCGGGAACCCTCAAGGATATCGAGAAGACGATCCAGGCCAGCGATCTGGGCTTCAATCCCCAGAACGACGGCAAGCTGATCCGCCTCATGATCCCCGCCTTGTCGATGGAAGTCCGACGCAAAATGGTGGCACGCGTCAAGGAACTTTGCGAAGAATCCAAGGTCTCAATCCGCAATATCCGCCGCGACGGAAACAAGACGGCCGACAAGTCCGAAAAGGACAAAACCCTCTCCGAGGATCAACGCGACAGCGTCAAGGAAGAGATCCAGGAAATGACGAAAAAGTACGAGGCCGACGCCATCGAGCTCGCCAAGGCTCGCGAAAAAGACGTCATGGACGTCTGAAAAGCAGCGTCCCTTCTAACTTCGACATTCCTTGTTCGTTATTCTGCGGTTCCAAGGAACGGCCACACGCTGCCAAAATCGCAAGAGGGCCAAGCGGCAGTTCGCAGGGACTGCCGGCACTGGCCCTCAGGGTTCAGCAGATTTCCTTAGCTCGATCAACGATCCGGCAGGGTCTTGGGCTCGTACTCGTGACCACGGTCGCGGATCACCTTCATCGAAATGATCTTCTCGGCATTGCCCGCGTCCTTTTCCGGATCGCGCCGCTTGATCTGGGCTAGTTGATCCAACCCTTCAATCACGCGACCGAACACCGTGTGATGGGAGCCTCCCACCGGCGGACCGTCCAGGTTCGCGGTCGGGGCAAAGCACAGAAAGAACTGGCTGCCACCCGTGTCCGCGCCGCGATGGGCCATGCTGAGAGAGCCGCGGAAGTGCTTTCGGCTGTCCGGCCGAACACACTCGCACTCGATGCAATAGCCCGGGCCTCCCGAGCCGTTGCCCTCCGGGCAGCCTCCCTGGGCCATGAAGTTGGGAATAACGCGGTGGAAAGTCAGGCCGTCGTAAAAGCCCTTCTTCACCAGCGAGATGAAGTTGGCCACCGTGTTCGGGGCCTCATTCTCAAAGAGCTCCACCACCATCTTTCCGTGCTGCGTGGTGATTTCCACGCGAGGCAGATCGTCGGCCTTGGCCTCCGCCTCGCGAAGCGCCTTCTCCTTCGCCCACAGGACCTTGTAGTAGCCGATCTGCTTCAGGTGCCGTCGGATCTGCTGGAGCTGCTGGTTGTCGCCGATATCGGAAAAGAGCCCGGCCTGGTCGGCAATCTTCAGGTACTTCTCCGCCAGATCGAAATGATTCGTGCAGAACGCGGCTTCCCCCGCCCACATATAAAAAGACGGCTCCTCCAGCCCCGCCTCGATCAGCGACTGGGCCAGTTCAAAGGACTTCTCGTAGTCGTCCTTGCTGCAGTCCCAGACAGCCACGTTTCCAAGAAACGTCGAAATGACCAGGTCCTGATTGGGAGCTTCCTTGAACGCCTCGAGAGCGGCCGCCAGCAACTTGGGTTGCATCGCTTCGCCCTCGGCAATGAGTTCGTCGTAACGCCTGGAGATCTCCGCCCGTTCTTCCACGCCCGCGTCCGGGTACTTCTTGTATTTCAGCTCTCTCAGTTCGCCGAGGATCTTCTTCCAGTCTTCAAACAACGCCTTAAAGGCTTCCGCCTTAGCCCCAGGTTTGGGAGCTGGAGCTTCTGCGGCTGGAGCCGGCGCGGCCTCCGCCGGGGCAGCCGGCGGATCTTCCGCGGGCGCGTCCTGGGCCCGAACTACCGCACAAAACAACAACGCAAAGATGGCTGTGGCTGCAAACACCGTATGCTTCATCATGGGCTCCTGAGTTGGGTTCCAATGGGGCCATATGATGGCCCACCTCGCCTCCGACAACGCGTCTATCGTGGTTCGCTCGATTGCCGTACACTGAACGGTCTCAGATAATCCTCGCGTGACGACGCGAGGCCAGACTCAAACTTGGCTCAGAGTACCATACGAGGCGAGGCTTGTCGCGGGGGGAATCGGCGCGAACCACTCCCTCCTGTTTCTACGTAGTTTCCACACCCAATGGTTCGCTACTCATGGCCAAACGCAAACCGTCCAAGAAAACTCAGAACCCCAACCCCCGAAGCCGCCAGGTCGGCCCCGTGGGGCTGAGGATTGTCGGGGGCCGACTCCGGGGAAGCAAAATCGCCTACGGCGGCGACACCCGCGTCCGACCCATGAAGGACCGCACACGCGAGGCAATCTTCAACCTCCTCGGTCCGGCTGTTCGGGGGGGCATCGCTGTCGACCTCTTTTCCGGAACCGGGGCAATGGCCCTCGAAGCCATCAGCCGGGGGGCGATCAGCGCCGTTCTCATCGAACGACACCTGCCCACGGCGCGGATCATTCGAAAGAACATCGCCAACGTGAAGGCGGAAAGCCAATGTACCGTCATCACGGCCGACGCCTTCCGATGGGTCGCCGAGAACCCCCAAGTCGGCAGCGAACCCTGGCTGGTCTTCTGCTGCCCTCCTTACGACTTCTTCGTAGAACGCCGCGAAGACATGCTCGAATTGATCGAGAGGATGTGGAAAGCCTGCCCGGTCGGCAGCGCCATCGTCGTGGAGTCGGATGACCGATTCGATCATGCATTGCTCCCGGATCCCGAAGAATGGGACTCCCGTCGCTACGCCCCGGCCGTTGTCGGAATTCGCTGGAAAGAATGACCTCAACGTGAAAAGAGACGACCTTTCGAGAGCTGCGAACTCCAGGAAATGCTGGGCTAGGGCTGAAGACTGTAGGCTGTAGGTTTTTGATGCGAGGGCGTTTGGAGCGGGAAACCGACTTCGATGCGCCGAAAGCCCTTGTTCTGTCCTTCAGCCTTAGGTCTTCAGCCCTCTCCCCGCCGTCATTCGTTTTCACTTTGAGAGTGACTATCAAGCAACCGAAGAGGAGAGCCTCACTGTGGATGTCATCAACATCAATCAGGTGGAACCGTTCACGACCAAGGATGGTTCGGAAATCCGCGAGCTTCTGGCCTACCGAAACTCCTGCATCCGAAATCAATCGCTCGCCGAGGCACGCCTGCCTCCGGACGCGGCGACGACGGGCCACCGCCACCTGAAAACCGAGGAAATCTACTACATCCTGGAGGGGGAGGGCCTCATGCAGGTCGGCGAGGAACAACGTCAGGTAGCTCCAGGCGATGCCATCGCCATGCCCCCCGGGACCTTCCACCAGATCACCAACACGGGCGAAACCCTCCTGAAGTTCCTCTGCTGCTGCGCCCCGACCTACGAGCACGAAGACACCGTCCTCGATCCCTGAATGACCTTGCACGATTCCAGGAAATCGTGGGCCACTGGCTGCTTGTCAGCCAGTGCCAATACCTCGCGTCCAGATATTCATCCATTCCCGAGACCTGAATTTGGACTGTCCAAAACGCGAAATCCTCCGTGATCCTCCAAAGAGGGACACCAAAGGCTACCACCCCTACCACCCGATGGCACCACCCCGCCAACTGACAGCCCCGCTAATCTGCGTATAGTCCGTGCTTTTGCCAAATCTCCTTTTACTCACTTGCCCCAAACGCCCGATCTTAACCAGTACGGGAAACCACAACTTGATTCGTTGGGTATTTGGAGATCGTAATGAGCCGGCAACCAAAAGAGCCGACTTGGCCTTTTCTATGCATTTTGGCCTGCTTGTTCGTCCTCAGCGCGGCAGCCCCCAAAGCTTGGGAGAAGTCCATTCGCACGCAGGATGCCTCGCCCTCTGAGGCAATCTCGGACACCGACGGAGTCGATCAGGAAGAATTCGTCGCTGCCGTGGAGCCCCCCATCGACGAAGACGTGGCCCCCGTAACGCAGCACGAGTCGGAGCCCATGATTCCCTTGGCGAGCGAGATTCCCTCGTTTGGCTCCAACACGATCGAGACGTCCGAAGGCGCTCTCATGGTCGTTCCCTCGCCGCGAATTGCATCGCGAGTGACCGACCCAAGTTCTGTGGAGTTTGAACTGTCGGCCCCCAAGGGAGGCCTTGAGCTGCTGATCGTGCCTCCTTCCAGTTCGCCCGAGGCCGACGTGTTTCTCTCGGACGAATCCACGGCCTTCGTTTCCGAGCAAAGCGGGTCCGTGCCGCCATTGGAGCCCGGTTTCGCGTTGCCCCCCATGGCCGAGGACTCAGAGGCGTCAGAAGAGGAAATCGTGGCGGCCCCGGTGATCCTCGACGCGCCCCTGCCGCCCGAGGACTCCGATTCCGAAGTGATCCCCGAGGATGCCCCTGCGGTGAAAGAGCCCGAGTTGGACTCCATCCCCGAGTCGATTGCGCCCGAGGACTCCGATTCCGAAGTGATCCCCGAGGATGCCCCTGCGGAGGAAGAGCCCGAGCTGGACTCCATCTCCGAGGCGATCGATCTGGGACTGGAGACAGCGGACCTCGCAGAGGAACCTCAGCTCGCAGCCGCTGACGACGCAACGTCCGAGGACGAGCCTGCAGCAACGCAGGAGAGCGAACCAGCCGTCGAGACCCCTTCCGAGGTAACGCTCGACGACCAGGACATGAGCGCCGTGCCGGGAGTTTCGATTCTCACGCTCGACGAGGTAGAGGAGCTGGCGGCCGCCGCCCGTACCTCGCAAGATCCGATCGACGCCTCTGCCGATTGGACGGAGCCGGTTTCCATCCTGGAGTCGCTCGAACCGTTCTGCTGGGACTGTGAGACGGGCCAGTGGGCCATGGAAGTAGCCGATGCAGTCCGCTTGGCGTCGACAGACCTGGCCGCAAACTCGGCGGACCAGAAGGAATCGTTGACAGCTCTGCTGGAACTGGGCCGTGCCGGCGTGGAATTGGCTCAGAAGATGAAGGGAACTGACCAATACAACCAGTTCCATCAGCTGCTGACCACCTTGCATCGGCGAGTTGTCCTCTGGGATCAGATTGCCGATGCCGCCGCGGACGATGCAACCCAGTCGCCGCCGGTCGACTGGGACCAGTTCGCTGAGCTCGTCAGGCAAGCCGAAACTCTCACGGCAGACACGGAGAATGGGGCGGCATGGAAAATGTTCCTGGAGCTGCCGACTCTGTCGAACATCGCCTCCCGAGGCGTGGAAGGCCTGACAGACGACGACCTGGCCACCGTCCGACTGGTGCTCTACAAGCTCCAAATGAAGAACGTCACCGAGGAGCAACAGGCCTTTCTGGCCTTGCCACAGCTTACCGACCTGCAGGCGGCACTGCGAATCGTCGCAACCCGCCCTGTCAACACGGCGTCATGGGTCGCCTGGGTCGAGGCCTTCGAGCGGACCGGTTCGCCCTCGGTGGGTCAGCGGCTCGCCCTGGAACGCCTCAAGCTGTCCCTCTCCAACGCTCCCACCCACCACGCCCTCGCCGACCGCATCGGCGAGCTTTATTGCGGCCCTAACGTTCGCATCGCCGTAACCGGCTATCTCCTGAATCGTATGCTCCCCGATCGCGAACCGGAATACCAGTGGGTCCGCGACACGGTCCTGGGCCATCCCGTCCGCGGCCGAAGCCGCACGAGCGCCGAGGTCGGACTCGCGTTGATCCCGGACTCCCAGAAGATGCGTGCGGCCTTGACGGTCGACGGCCTCGTGTCGGCGTCCACCTCGTCAACGGCCGGACCGGCGACCTTCTTCAACGACACCGAGTCGGAATACTCCGCAATCAAGGAACTGGAACTGACCCCCATGGGCATCCGCTTTGCCCCAACCAAGGTGACCGTCGACAACCGGAGCCGACTGCGCCAGATCCGCACGGAATATGACGGAATCCCCCTCATCAGTTCCATTGTCCAATCGGTGGCCCGATCGCAGCACGACATGAGCCGTTCCGCCATTCGACGCGAGACGAGCCGAAAGGTCCAACGGCAGGCGGAAAACCAGATCGACGAAGAAGTGGACGCCCGACTCGGCGAGTTGAACGACCGCCTCAAACAGCGCCTGCTGGACCCCCTCGCGGAGATGTCGCTCCGCCCGGAGGTCGCCGAAGCCGAAACGAGCGAGTCTCGTATGTCGATGCAGCTCAACCTGGCCGGCCCGACCCAGATGGGAAGCAACACGCCCCGCCCCTGGGCTCCCTCCGACAGCGTCCTCAGTTTCCAACTGCACGAGTCCGCTCTGAACAACGTGTTGCTCGGCCTGGAACTCGACGGCGTCACCATGACGATCAGAGAAATCCGCGAGTGCATTGCCGAACGTTTCAACCGGCCGGAACTGCTGGAAGAAACCACCGAACATGACGACGCGACAATCACCTTTGCACCGACGGACGCCGCCCGCATCGACTTCGAAGAGGGACGTGTCGCCATCTCCCTCGGAATCGCCCAACTGCGAGCAGGACGCCGCGTCTGGCGTCATTTCCGCGTTCGGGCCTACTACCGTCCTGTTTCCTCCGGCCAATCAGCGGTGCTCGAACGAGACGGCGTCGTCGAATTGATCGGCTCCCTGCGAATGAGCTCGCAGATTGCCCTCCGCGGAATCTTCAGCAAGACCTTCGCGCGCAACCGCGATCTGCCGATCGTGCCCCAGGAATTGGCCGCCGATCCACGCCTGAAGGGGCTGGAGGTTACCCAATTGAACCTCGAGGATGGCTGGTTCGCACTGGCCATCGGCCCCGAACGGCTTCGTCCGGCCACCGCCAGCAGCCAAGCAACGGGAACGATCAAATAGCGTCGTCGAGAAACGCATACCAGGCCAGCCGCGAGCGAACGGCGTTGCTCCGCAGGTAGGTGTGCCACGAATGGTCGCGCCCCACCTGGCATTCGACCGGCGCGATCTCGAAGTCGAGCCCCGATTCGCGCAACCGCCCGGACGACGCCGGTCCCGCGAACCCCAGCGCGCTCGACGAGTCGCACCGTCGCATCCGCGGGTAAAGACGCAACACCGGGTCGCAGCAGTTCCGCGTGATAAACATGCGTTCCACGGCCTGCCCGGCCAACCCGTTCCGACTGCCCGGGAGCAGCCACTCGCAGTCGAGAGCACCGGCCACAAGCATCACCCGAAACGGACGCCGGCCCTCCTCGCCCCTGGCCCCCTCGGAAACCCTGCCGACCAGGCTGCCGCCTTCGGCAAGGTGAAGGGCGCCCCCAATCACGCGAGCCCCGAAACTGTAGCCAATCAGGCCAACAGGCGTATCCTGCGGCAGCCGTTCCAGCCACGACGCCAGGTAGAAACTCTGGGTATCGCTGCGCCGAGCCTTTACAAGCGCGTCGTTCCTCGGACCACCGCGAATGTGCTCGGCAGGCCACGACCAGATCACAAACCGAAAAGGACGCCCTTCCGCCTCGGCCAGCAATCGCCGATAAGCAGGCCAGCCCTCCCGAATTGCCTGACACGAGTCCGTCCGGTTTCCGTGGATGAAGACAACAACCGGACAGGAACCATCCAACCCGGCGAAGAACGCCTCGCTATCCGACGATTGCCATTGGAAACACTCTCCTCGCGCCACCCGAAAGGAAAACCTCGCGGGCTCCACTCCCTCCGGACACGTCAAGGGAGCACAACGCGTGCTGACAAGCCAGGCTTCCGCGACCGGGGGCGTTTGAACCGCCGCGGTCTCGGCGGAGGGTCCGTTCCCTTCCGCAAACGCGGCGGCCGGAAGCAGCATGGCCACAAGAGCAAACCCATTCAAGATCCAGGTCGATTTCCAATCACGAGTCGGAGTTCTCATAAGATGCAATCCTGGCAGGAAAAACCTGTATTACGATCCACAAACAGCAAGTTGGTTGACTTTGCCGCTCAGTGAAAGTGTAGCTCTTGTTCAACGCGGAGCCAGCGCCGGACCCCAGAAATGTGGCAAAAAGTCCACCTGTTGCGTTTGCACATCAATGGGCGCGGGGTAGAGTTGTCTGGCCGAGATCCGCTCGAATGTGAACGTTATGGACAGGAGAAGAGAATCATGAGGAAGATGCTGGTTCTGACAGCGGTGGCACTCTTGGCAGTGACATTGGCCGGCTGCAGATACTGCGACAGTTTGCGCCGCGGTTCGCTCGTCCAACCGTGGAACGCCCCCACCATGCCCTATTGCGAGAGCTGCACCACCTGCGAACCGGAATCGTCGTGCGGGCAGTGCGACTCCTGCACCTCCGACACGTCAATCACGACAACCACCACCAAGGCTCCCACAATCATGCCCGCGCCGGGCCCATGAGCCCCTCCGCAAGTCGTCCCCGTTTGCATCTCGAACAGGCATACGGGGACGTATCTTGTCGCGCGGTGGCACGCTTGGTCGTGGGTGGCACGCTCAGAGCGAAGCGATGGGCGTGGACGGCCAAATCACCACGCCCGAAAATAATCCCCCTCAGTCGAAGATCCCTTCACCGAACTCTTTGCGGTCGCCCTGCGGTCGCGACGCCTCTTGGCGACGGGAAGGAGCCTTGTGAGGTCCCCGCGGTGCTTCCGCCTGCTGAACCTGGGTAGGAGTCACCGCAGGACGGTCCTCCGCAACCCCCGCTTCGAACTGGTCGAAGTCATCGTAGCTCGATTGGTAGCCCGGCTTCGCCGCCGCGGCAATTTCCACGTCGAAGGCTTCAATCACTTTCTGCTGGATCAGTTCCCGGCACGCGCTGTTGATCGGGTGGGCAATGTCGGCGTACAGTTTCGCCCTCCCATCGTCGTCCCGAAGGGCCTCCGGTTCCTTCAAACGCGTGCCGCACTGGTTGCAGTAGGCCGCTCGCAAGTGGTTCTTGCAACGGCATTTCTGGCAATGAGCCGTTAGCTTGCGACTCGGCATGGCCACAAATGGACCGCCGGTCCCTTCAATGATTTTGAGGTCTCGAACGACAAAGCAATCGTCGAACGTGATCGAGCAGAACGCCTTGAGACGTTCGCCGGGCTCTTCCATCAGCTTGATGCGAACCTCAGTGATCTCCACGGCCTTACTCCTTCTAGTTCGGGCCTCATGGTGCGCGTCCAAAATCCCCTCAGCGATCCGTACCTATAACGCAAAGTGAGTTTGAACACCTACTAGCGGCATCCTCGCACCGCGTACGCTTGTCCTAATCCGAAAGATTGTAATCGTCGAGCTACTCGCCGCGCGTGGCGAGCGTGACGGCATAGCCCAAAGTAACACGTCCCGCTCCCTGTCATCGCATGGCCCACGCAGTCCAGCTTTTCAAATACGTACCGCACTCGATCAATCCACGGAGTGAGTCGACGAGCGGCCGGTTCCAGGCGGTTGTGAAGCGACCGCCCAATCTCGCCCAGGTCCGCTGTGCTGAGTGCTCTGAGCAACGGACCGAGCGATCGCTTGTCCTCCCCGATCTCACATGCCCCGTATACGTCGGCCGTACTGAGTCCAACCGGAGGGCGAAGAAGGGCGAAATGCAGCAGAGGCGACCGCGGCGCCGCCTCGACGATCTCGCCCCGTCCTCGACAAACCGAGGCCCCGGAACGGAAAAAGAGCGGTATATCACTTCCCAAACGGCTGCCGAAATCAGCCAACCGCTCGGTCGAAAGTCCTAATCCCCACACCGCATTTGCCCCTGCAAGGGCTGCCGCGGCATCACTCGATCCTCCCCCAAGCCCCGCCTCGCTGGGAATCCGCTTGACCAACACCACGTCCGCTCCCAGTTCCGACCCCGACGCCTTACGAAGCAACTCGATGGCACGGACAACCAGGTTGGAGGAGTCGGCCGGAACGTCGCCGAGGGATGCGCCGTCCACGGTGGCCCCTTGACCAACTCGCATGACACGCAAGGCCACACGATCGTCGGCCCGCTTGCGAAGGTACACCGTGTCGCAAAGCCCGATCGGGTAAACGACAGTCTCCACTTCATGGAACCCGTCGCTACGTCTGTGCAAGACCTCGAAGAAAAGATTGAGTTTGGCCGGTGTGTGGACAACCACATGCCGACCCAAATCACGGAGGTGCATCCTTCACCCCCCTATTCTCGTAGCAGCCTGTTGTATCAGTGAAAAGTCTCTCGTAGGTTCCGCGTCCGAGGAGAACCCGTGTTTTCCTCAAACACCTAGGCAGCTGCTACACTGACCCGGGATTCTAACGCCATCGAAACAGGGGGTCAAGCTGAATCCCCTCTGGGGTGCCAGAAGAAAACCCAGAAAAGACTCACAAATCAGACCGCTCAACAACTCGTTGCTAGGCGTGGCAAACCACAGACTACCTCAAGCGACCCAATCCTCCCAGCTTACCGGCCGTCCTGGCAAACAACCAAACGCCCCGTTGAACAACGTACCGGATCCGACCGGGGCTCCTCCCATAATCGATCCGTTGAGCGTACCTTGAAGTTGGCGCACGTCCCGCCACTCCGTCCGAGCCCTCTCCCGCCAACCCCACCGTCGCCTCCATGAACGAGCCTCTTGCCTATTTCAACGGCCATACCCTCCCCTTCTCCTCCGTCGGCATCTCGCCCCTCGACGCGGGATTCGTCATGGGAACCACCGTCGCCGAACAACTGCGAACCTTTCGGGGGGAGCTCTTCCGACTTGAAGACCACCTGGCTCGTCTGGCCGAATCTCTTCGCGTGATCGGCGTCTCCCTCGACGAGTCGAAGGATCGTCTCGCTTCCATTGCCCGCGAACTCGTTCAGCACAACCATGCGCTCCTCGACCCCGACGACGACCTCGGCCTCGGCGTCCTCGTCACCCCTGGCGGCTACGCCGGCTACGGTCCATCCGACCATCCAGAGCCCACCGTCCTCCTTCACACCTACCCCCTCCAGTTCCAGCTTTGGCAGGAGAAATATCACCGTGGCCAAAGCCTCGTCATCCCGCCCACCCGTCAGGTGCCCACGGACTGCTGGCCCTCTGGTCTGAAATGCCGGAGTCGAATGCACTACTACCTCGCCGACCGCGAAGCCCAGGCACGTGAGTCCGGCGCCCGAGCGCTCCTGCTCGACCACGAGGGCCACGTCACGGAAGCATCAACCGCCAACATAGTCGTCTATCGCGCCGCGGAAGGCCTCATCACCCCCCCTCATGGCACGGTTCTTCCGGGAATCAGTCTGGCCCAGGCTCTTGAACTGGCCGGACAGTTGGGCGAAAGTGTGGTCGAACGAAACCTGACGCCGGACGATCTTTGGACAGCCGACGAAGTCTTCCTGACCAGCACCCCCCTGTGCCTGCTCCCCGTCGTGAGCCTCGATGGGGCTCCCATCGGAACTGGCCGCCCAGGCACCCTCTTCCGGCGCCTTCTCCAAGCATGGAACCACGTGGCAGGCCTCGACATCGCGGCACAGGCCCAGCGATTCGCCGCCAGGTAGGTCACCGCTCGCCGGGCGGGACCTCACAGCAGGCACTCCATCCCACAACACCCAGTGCCTTCGAGAGACCTGTCCACAACTTGTGAGCCTGCAACACTCCATAATCGGCCATAACGATTATGCGGATCCTACGGAAACGCCCCACCTCTCTTTGGGCTTCTCTCCCGGAAAGTAAGGACGCTTTGTCCCTTCGCGCCGGACTTCATTTGACGCGACCTGTTTCCAATCCCACATTTGATTTGGATCGCCAGATAGTCTCTTGCGCCCATTCTGTGCAGCGAGCGGATGCTTGCTCACGGAGCAAGAAGCAACCATCGCCAATTCCAGGACAAAAGCCTCCTATGAAGATTCGTCGTAGTGCGATCGCATGGACTACGGTCCTCGTAACCCTCGCCGCGGGCCTGGGCGGTAGCATGGCGCTGCTTCGAGTGGCCGCCGTAGGCTACTGCCGCGCCGAACTGCAGAGCCAGGCCGATCGCACCGCCATGCAGCTCGCCAAGACCCTGATTACTGATCCTCGGGGCGTCCAGCCGGGAGAACGGCCTCCCCTTGCAGGAACGATCGCCTTCGGCCAATGGGACACCGCACAGCGCCGTTTCGTGCCCGGTCGCCAAGGTGCCAACGCCGTTGAAGTCGTCGTCGAGTCTGCCGCTCGCCAGGCGTCCCAAAAGCCAGGCAGTTCGCCCTTCACTCCGCACTCCCTGGCCGGCAGAACCCGGGCCGTGGCTGCCGTCCGCCCTCGCGACATCGTCTTCGTCGTGGATCTGTCGGGCCCTGTGACCGGCCAAACCGCGCGCGAGCTGGATTCCCTGCTCGCAGCGAAACAGGAAAAAGAAACCACAGTCACCGACGGTTCCCTGCCATCGCTCTATGCCGACCTTGGATTTGGCCCTTGCCCAGGTATTTTAGAACGAATCGGCGCCCCCTGGCATCTGAGTGAAAGCGAAAACGTCTACGAGGCGCTGACCTCGGAAACCGGCCCCCTGGCCAAACCGGAAATCGGCCCTCGCTACCGGATCGTCCCCGGCGACTCGATCTCGACCCGCCGCCGCAAGGCCTTCCTGGCCGTAATCGAACAGCAGATCCTTCGAGTCATGCCGGAAGTGCAGCCCAGCCCGCATCGCCCCGAGAACTTCGAGTATTGGGCCCAGTACCTCGACGACTTGCTGGCTGCGGACGCGAGCAATCCTCGAATCGGCTACGCAACCTACCTGCGTTTCATGCTCGCCCACGGCCGCAACCTGCGTGCCCGAGGCCGCCATGTGCCCCTTTCCAAATACAGTGAAGAATGTCGCTGGCACACCGAAACCGTCGAGCATCGCGAGTATTCCTTCCCCCCGAGAACCCAGCCCATGCACGACGTGCGGCGCGGATTGCTGGCCGCCCTGCAGGAAGTCGCGGATCGGAACCGTGCCCTCGGCCGCGGGCAGATCCAGGATCGCGTGGCCCTCGTCACCTTCGATTCCCTCAGCCCCGGCGGTTTCTGGATCGAACAGCCCCTGACAAATGACTACGCCACCATCGCGAGAAAACTGGCCCGCCTGCAAGCGGTGGGAGAAAGAGCCCCCGCAACCTCGGGCCTGGAGGCCCTGCAGCGTGCCCGAAACCTGCTGTGTCAATCGATTCACGAACGTCCCCAGGGCGCCGAGGCATGCCGCTCGGTTGTTTTCGTAACCACGAACGTGCCGCCTGCCGACGGAGAAATCGCTCGCCAGATCGCCGAAATGGCCGAACTGGGCCAATCGGTAAACGTGGTTCCTGTCGGCCAGGAAGCGGAACTCGTGGCGGCAAAACTGCCCTCTCCGGAAACAAGCTGGTCCGAAAAATGGCCTTCCGAAAACCGCATCAGGGACGCCCTGAGCCCCCCTTCCATCGCCCTCGTTGAATAAGTAGGCCCTGGCAGAACGGGGAACTCTCTCACGGGCGTGGAGGGCTTCCAACCATTGGTTCTGCTAGCAGCTCCAAGAGAAACATGCTCGCCGAACGCCCGGAATCCGACGACGTCGGCCAAACCGGAGAAGAAACCATGACCGAGTCCCAATCCGTTCTCGTTGACTGCATTACCCTGCATCACCACTACCGTGGCTG
Organism: Thermoguttaceae bacterium; assembly: GCA_963674575.2. Lineage (GTDB taxonomy): Bacteria > Planctomycetota > Planctomycetia > Pirellulales > Thermoguttaceae > JAAYAY01. The sequence continues at coordinate 775,602 of CAXXQT010000001.1, read as the reverse complement.
GCTGAACACCAACGGGACCCGCCTCTCGGACGAACTGAGCAACACAGCGAGCGACTTCATCACCTTGAAAGACGTCCAGATCACGGGCGCCGCCCGCAATACGCCCTCCGTGGAATGCTCCGTGCTGACGCTCCAGAAAAACCGAATCCTCGTGGCCATGCCGCGAGATTCACTCGACCAGTCAAGCGGGCAGCGGATCAACAAGTTCCAAAAGAAGGATCGACGCGGAGTGGTCGTGATTCTCCCCGGCCACATCCTCTCCGGCGTCGTCCAGTTGCCAAAAACCTCGGCATCCTGGAGTTCCATCAAGGAAAACGGAACCGTCCAGCCCTTCTTCGGCCTGACCGACGTGACCGTTCACAACGCCGTCTTCCGCCTCACCCCCCACCACTGCCCCGTCGCTATCGTGCAACGCGATGCCGTCGAAGCCATCGAAATCGCCGCCTCGTCCCTGTGCGAATCCTCCCTCGTCGAAGCATTCGCCGAAGAATAAAGCTGCCTACTGAGCCGTCCGTCGCAAGTTCGAGAAAAGCCGAGCGAAATCGGCGTGCTTGAGCTTCGGAACCGGGGGTTCCGATCGCATGTCGAGCGTGTGCGTCTCGGCCGGTTCCTCGGCAGCCACCTCCGCAACCTCGGGTTCCAACACCTCCTCTTCCGCAACGATCGGCTCCGGCTCATCCACCTCCGCGGCCTCGGCTTCCGCGACCTCGGCTTCCGCGACCATCGGCGTCTCGAAGCTCTGCATTTCCGCAGCCGGCTCCGCCTCCAGCGTCTCCTCCTCGCTCCGGACGCGATAGGTGTGTTCCGGCTCCGAGGCCTGGGAGTGCGAATAGCGATCGACGACCGGCTCCTCTTCCTGAAAATCCTCGTTGAGAAGGTCGGCCGGATCGTGGAAAACCAGCTCGATCTCGGGCCCCTCCGCTCCCAACGGCTGATAATCGTCTTCCTGCTCCAGCCTCTCCAGCGACTCTTCGATCCCGTCCAAACGCTGGCTCGACTGCTCGATCAGGTCGTCTTCGTCCGGCGTCACGCGCAGGGCGGGCACACTGTAGGCGTCCTCGCTGTCGTCTTCGTCCGCCGACTCGAACGTCTCCTCCATCGAGTCGAGACTGCCGAATTCGATAATGTTCTGCGGAGCCGATTCCCCGGAGTCGCCGTTCCAGGGCGTCGGAAGCTGCTGCAAGTCGGCCCAGGCCTCCTCGACAACGGCCCGATCGATCTCCGTCCGACCGTCGGCAAAGGCAAGGATCAAGGCATGATCGCCAAGCTGGTTGATCAGCCGGGGCACGCCGTCGGTAGCCTGGTAGACCGCGTCGCAGGCCTCGTCGCTGAAAACAACGTCCTTCGCGTCGGCCTTCTCCAATTGGCAGCGAATGCACTCGCGTGTTTCCGTGCGGTTCATGGCCTCCACATAACATCGGGCCACGATTCGCTGGCTGAACGACTCCAGCCGCGGATTGGTAAGCCGCTCTTCCAGCGCCGGGCCGCCCAGCAGCACGAGCCTCGCGCAGGGCTGGCCGTGCGCCGCCAGATTCGTCGTCATTCGCAACTCGTCCAGCAGCCGCATGGGCAGGGCTTCCGCCTCGTCCACGATCAGCAGCATGGGCCGGCGTTCTTCGTCCCGGCTCAAGAACTCGGTCAGGGCAAGGCGCAACTCCCCTTCATCCATGCCGCGAAAAGGCCGGCCCAGCCCGAACAGAATCGCCTGCAGCAGCGCCCGGCGACTGTCCAAACGTCCGCTCGCCAACTGAACCACGTGCATCGACGCCTGGAAATGCTGCGCCACCATCTGCCCCAGCAACGATTTGCCGCAACCGGTCGGCCCCACCACTACCGCCACGCCCTCACCACGCTGCACACAGCGGACGAGCGTCTGGCGCGCATACTCGGTCGCCGACGCCGCATAGTAAAAATCTGCCTGGGGCAGAGACGGAAAAGGACGGCGGGAAAGTCCAAATGAAGCTTCGTGCATTGCCTAGCCTTCCTGGCTTGCCGCTTTATCAGGGCTGGGTCACCCTGAGCGCGGTCCGTGCGCTACAAAAACAAGAGTCGCCATATCTTGAATCGGCATCCAAGGGGGGGCGCCTCCAGTAGCTTCTTGCCCCCACTCCAATGAGGGAGAACGACCCCGAAACGGGGACGCAGCTCTTTTTGCGTGCCGCTGCTTGCTTGCAAGCAGTGCCCATGCAAACAAGGAATACAAGAAAGGACTGCTCGGACGCCGCCGACGTGCGTTCAGGAGGACACGAGCCAGAGCTGTTCAACGCTGCTTGGCAAGCAGGCAGTGACACACTAAAGTTGGGTAACAGGGCGATCCGCCCACCATGCAGTTCCACACCGGACCTGAGATGCGGAGATCTGTCATGCCAAAGCCGCGTTGCTGCATATTGATCGGCGCAGCGATCTTCTGCTGCCTTGGCGACACGGGAATCGGCCCCGGAACGCCGGCCTGTGCGGACAATCCCACGCCTCCCTGGGAGTTCCCCACGCCGCAACGGATGTGCGTGGGAACGATCCGCGACGGAAACGTGATCGCTCCGGAACAGAAACTGCTTGACGTCCCACAGAAGACCCTCAAATGGCCCGTGTTCGACTGGTTTGAGGGGAATCTGGAGTCTGACTCGATCTCCCCGCTCTGGCGTTACTCCGATCACGAGGCGAGCCGATCTCGCCTCATACGGATGCAGCATGGCCAGGGACTTCGACGCTGGCGATGGGCCCACGGCCGGTATTGGTTCGCCTTTGAAGCCTTGTACGGACCTGTCGGCCCCTACGGATGCTCGCTCTGGCAAACGCGGCCAAGTTCGGCGGTGAAACCGGACCGCCCTCGCCTGGACCGCGATCTTCTCCGCAATTCCGCTTGGAACGAGCAGGACGGAACGTTCAGCCAGGCCCTGCGTCTCGAATGCAACGTCTTCGACGAGAAAGAGGCTCTCGTGCAGGTCTCCGCCCTGGACGCATTGAGGCGGGGCGTGGAGAGGGCAATGAGCCGGGACAAGAAGATCAGCGGCGGAAGCTTCTACCACTTCAAAGACGGCTTCGACTTCGTCCCCCGCGCCGCAGATCGCTGGACGTTTTTCATGACCGTCGAGCACACCATGCAGATCTGGGAATGCCGCAGCGAACGGATCGAATCCGACGAAGGGGACCAGGTCGTCACTCACTGGCGGCTCAAAAGCGAGTTCTGGGCGCCGTGGCGCGGCCAGTTCTTCATCATTCCCCTGCCGGAGGCGGAGGTGAAGGCCAGACGCTTGGGCTATCAATACGTGCTCGTCCGCGACTGCGGCGAGGTCTACGAACTCAGCACGCATCAATCGGACGGCGAGTGGCACGGCAGAATGACTCTTCAAGACGGCGTTCCCGACACCTATCAGGAAGGCGGGACATGGCACGGCTGGCAACCCCTCCATCCGGCGCACTACCTGATCGCCCTCCTCTACGTGGAGCCCGAGCGCGCCGTCTACGGCTTCGGCCCGAATTTCTACGTCCGACTCGATGTGCCCACCCTGGACTACAAACGCGTCCCCTGCCGCTACGTGACCCGCGGCAAGGCCTCCTGGACGGACGAGGAGGCCGCGACCCACGAGTTGGAAGACCCGTTCCGCACCATCTGGCAATGCTCCAAGGTGCTGAAGGAGGACGGGCTCCTTGATCCGACAGCCCCGGACTCCGTCACTTCGGAAAGCGTTATCCATGTTGACGCGTTCCCCAAAGGCAACCCGGCGGAACACCCTCTCATGTGCCGTCCTGACGGAGACTATCCAGAGGGCAGTGAGATGTGCTTCCGACGTCGAGAATCCGGCGAGGCGGTTCATTTCGTCTTTCCCAAGGGCGTAGCCGCCCCGGAGAGTCGCAAGGGCGCCTTTGTTCTCCACGGCCATTTCCAGGGCATTCAGAACTGGGACGCCTTCACCCTCACGGACACCCGCAAAATGGTGAAGGTCCCCCCCAAGGATTACCAATACTTCGTCGTCTCATCCTGGGAACACGTAGAGCAACAGGGAGAGCCGCTGCCCACCGATTCGGTGCAGCCGCAGCCCGGCGTCGAACCACCCCCGCAGCAACAGTCCAGCCTGCCTGACAAAGGGGTCCCCGTCCCCGAGGCGGTTCTGCCCGCCAGGTGCTCACCGAGCGTTCCGGCCAGATCACCGGACTCACATGCTGAAACTTTGGTTGTGTGGGGCCAGTCGAGCGTCCCCTGTGCCTGCTTGAGACGACACATCGCGAAGACCTGCCGGGATCTGGCTCGCGGGCTGGAAGATTCACGTATGAGTGCATTGTACTATTTGGAACTGCATGAGAACTCACTAACGCTTTGCCAACTCCCTCTTGGCTCAACGCATGCTCCGACCCCAGCGTCAGATGTCTGGCATAGGAAAACGTATCGTTGTGCGATTGCAGCCGCAAACGGCCTGAATTTCGTTTTGCTCTGCATAGCAAGACTTGAGATGGCTGTTCGTGCTCGAGGAGTCATAGCATCATCATCACGGGATATCGTGTACGCGGACGCGATTATCGCCCTGCGAGCAAGGCATGAAATACGTCACGAGTTGCGTAAGTGGCTTGCAGTGGGCGACGATACGTCGGACTGGTGATACTCCGATGTCCGGCGGGTGATCCAGGTTTTCAAACCTGAGTGGCTTTGCCACAAGAGGAGCCTATCACCGTCCAGCGCTGCTTGGCAAACAAGCACTGGCACACCGCATCTCCCTCTCCCACCTCCCTGTACGGTCAACATCCACGACGCATTCCCCACAATTCGTCGTACCTTCTTGTGTTTTTCGTGGCTATCCTCTCTTCTTGAAACAGAAAGAACGGCTGAAGCGAAGCCCCACGAGGTTGTGCCCCGCGAGAACCTCCGCGAGAATGCTCGAAGGTCACCCTTCGCTCGGCGTGACATTCCCTGGACGGGACAGCCGCAGGGGGCCTCTTGTGGCAAGGCTGCCCGGGCACAACGACCCTGGGTCGCCTGCGGTGGAAGGCAGTTGTTTGGCGTGGTATCTTGGGATGGGACGCCTGTACGGACCGCCCCCCACGCGTGGCGGGAGCCGCTCCGCAGTCTCTTCAAAACGCCCGAGTATTAAACGCATTTCGGTGTGCCCCCCGTGGCGATCGATACTTTACGTCGAGTTCCTGTGCTGACGCCGGGCTCCACTTCCATGACAATACTGCAGAGAATCGCATGAGAGTTTCTGGCAACCGGGTCGCTGGTGTGCTGATTGTCCTCGCCGCTGCGGCCGTTTCGCAGGCGGATGTTCAGACCGTGGTCGAACACAATGGACGCGAGGCTCCCTCGGGTGATTTCAAGTTCGAGAACGTCCCGGCTCCATCCCGAACGGACGCGGCGACGAACGCCAAGATAACGATCGCGAACGGACGGCGGGATAGGAACGGAGGCGACGTCGGAGTCCTTCGAGACGGGCGAGGGTCTGGCGGGCAGGACGAGCCCGGGGCGAATTTCTTCTTCGCGCCCGGAACGAAGGGCGGACGTTTGCTGCTCGACCTGGGAGAGATCACGGAAGTGCAGAAGGTGAACTCCTATTCGTGGCATTCCTCTACACGCGGCCCGCAGGTGTACGAATTGTTCGCGGCAGACGGCAAGGCCGACGGTTTCGAGGTGGAGCCGAAGGCGGAGAAAGACCCGGTCACGTGTGGCTGGAAGCGGATCGCCAAAGTCGACACTCGCCCCAAGGAAGGAGTTGGCGGCGGACAGTACGGCGTGAGCATTTCCGATTCGGATGGCACGCTCGGCAAGTTCCGCTACCTGTTGTTCGACGTTTCACGAACAGAAGACAGAGATCCGTTCGGAAATACGTTCTACAGCGAGATCGACGTGGTCGACGGCAAGGAGCACGAAGCCAAAACGCCCTTGGCTCCGGAGCCGCGTCGGGAGATGGTCACTGCCGGCAACGGCAAGTACGAGATCACGATCGATACGACGGAGACACCGGACCTTTCGGATTGGGCTCGCGATGAATTGGCGCCGCTTGTGAAGGAGTGGTACCCAAAACTCGTGGAAATGATGCCCAGCGAAGGCTACGAGGCGCCGAAGCAATTCGCGATCGTGTTCAGTGCGAATATGCAGGGCGTGGCGTCTACCGGTGGAACACGCGTGAAGTGCGCAGCGAACTGGATGCGGCAAAACTTGAAAGGCGAAGCCAAGGGCGCGATTGTCCACGAAATGGTCCACGTGGTGCAGCAATACAACCGGGCACGCAGGTCCGGACGCAACACGACGCGCACTCCGGGTTGGGTCGTGGAAGGGATCGCGGACTACGTCCGCTGGTTCCTGTACGAACCGGAATCACACGGCGCCGAGATTACGGGGCGAAGAGTTGCCAGTGCGCGATACGACGCCAGCTATCGGGTCAGCGCGAACTTCATCAACTGGGTCTCGAATACGTACGACAAGGAACTTCTGAAGCAATTGAATACTGCGGCCCGCGAGGCGCGTTACAGCGAGGATCTCTGGAAGGAATGGACCGGGCGAAACCTGGAGGAATTGGGCGCCGAGTGGAAGGAAGCGTTGGCGAAGTGACCTTGGCGGCTGTTGATCGCTCGGCGGGCCGTCTCGAACGCCACAATCTGCCTTGCCCGGTGGATGTTGCGGTGACTTGTAAGGAGGTGTTCCCAGCGGCAGATCATGAATCCAACGACGGCTCTCCCCAAACTCGCGTTCCTCATGCTGCTTGTCCCGCATCTCCAACTCGTTGCGGATGAGCCGGATCTGTCCGCGAAGTTGCTGGACTTGACCGACGAGATGAGGGAGCAACTGGATACGGTGGCCCGGCAAGACCTCATCGAAATTGCCCCCGTCGATCTTCCGGTCGACGGCCCCGGAGACTGCAACCACTACGGATGGCCCATCGCAACGATGGTCGGCGATTCAATCGTCGTCATGCACCGCAGGATTCCGGGCCACAACCCTCGCGGCGCCGGTGGGCCAAACGAAATGATGTCCTACGGCATCGTGCTCCGTAGCCACGATGGAGGAAAAACCTGGTCGCCGCCTTACGACCTCCGCGACTGCATGAAACCAGAGGATCGCTGCCGAGGCGGCATCGTGCCGCTCTCACACCGCTTCAAGTTCGACACCAACAACAACTCCACCGAGGGCTTCAAAGTACATCTGCACGCCATCGGCACCACACGCGACGGCGCTGTCGTCGCCATAAACAACCATGGCGTGTTTCGTTCGGATGACAAGGGCCACACCTGGAAGCACTTTGCCTCCGCACTGCGCGACGACACGTTTCCCCATCCGATTGTCAACCTCGGGCCCCGACTGATCGACTCCCCCGAATGCGGGCTGCTCGCGTTCGGGAACTGGTTCGGTTCTGCGTCCGGACCGACGAAGAGCAACATGCTCGTCGTACTGCAGTCCCATGATGGCGGTGAACACTGGGAGGCGGTGTCGTACGAGGCCGGATTTCAGCAGTATGAGCCGTCCGCCCTCGTCCACGATGGGAACTTCTTCTTCGTCACTCGTAATCAAACCACAGGACGCGGTCATCGGCAGATGACCTGGCTGCCGGGTGACAAGCCCACCGTCATCAACACCAACCTGACAGACCCTCGCTACGTGGACACGGTCGACCTGTCGTTCAACCCCGTCACTCGGCGGTTGGAGTTGATCCGTAGCGAGCGATACCGCATGGAGTTGTGGCTCTGGAGCATGGACCCGACCGACTGGCGGACCGGCCAATGGCGACGCGAGTGCCGCTTGTTGGCCACGAGAGGGAAATTCTACTCCACCGCGGACGGCTTCCATCCCGCGGGCGCGGTGGTTGACGAGCGGCGCGGCGTCCAGCATGTCTTCGTGTACGCAGGTCATCCAAACGGGCCCGCCGGCGTCTTCCGCATCACGCGGACCCTCGATACGCCGAAACTCTCAACGGCCTTGACCCCAAACGCCCAGGAGATAACCCCGTGAAACCTGCCGCAATCCTCCTACTGCTGATTGCAGTCGCCACACCCGCCCCGGCAGCCGAACCGCGTCCCAACGTCCTCTTCATCTACGCCGACGACTGGGGCTGGGGCGACCTGGCATGTCACGGCCATCCCCACCTAAAAACTCCGAACCTCGATCGCCTCGCCGGCGAAGGCACGGACTTCCACCAGTTCACCGTCTGCAACCCGGTCTGTTCGCCAAGCCGCACGGCGATCGTTACGGGCCATTTCCCGGCCCGACACGGAGTGCACGAACATTTCGCCACCCACGCCGCCAACGTCGCTCGCGGCATGCCCGACTGGCTCGACCCGCAGGTAACCCTGCTGCCGCGACTCTTCAAGCAGGCCGGCTACACGACCGGACATTTCGGCAAGTGGCACCTGTCCGGCGGCGGGATCGAAAACGCTCCCCTGCCCGCCGACTACGGCTACGACGACGCGGCCGTCTGGACCGGACCGGGCAAAAACGTCTTCGACGGAACCACCGTGGCCGATAAACTCGGCACGGCGCACGACAAGGTCGGCGCCAGCTTCCTGACCGCCGCGGCCGTGGAACACGCGATCCGCTTCATCCGGGCGGCGAAGGACCGTCCCTTCTACGTCAACCTGTGGATCCACGAGACACACCACCTGGTCGCCGCCACCGAGGAAGACAAGCGGGCCTACCCCGACACGGCCGAGCCGCAACGGACCTACTATTCGGCCGTCACCCGTGCCGATCGCCTCATCGGCACGGTGCTCGATACGCTCGAAGAGCTTGGTCTCGACCAGAAGGCGCTCGTCGTCTTCTCCAGCGACAACGGCCCGGAAGACTCCCATCCCAACCCCGGCGACAAGTTCTACTACAGCGTCGGCGACACCGGCGGCCTGCGCGGCCGCAAGCGAAGCCTCTACCTCGGAGGCGTCAACACGCCCTTCATCGTCCACTGGCCCGGCCACGTTCCTGCCGGACGCGTGGATGCGACCTCCGTCCTGTCCGGCGTGGACGTGCTCCCCACACTCCTGGCCGCAGCAAACATCCCGCTCCCGGACGGCTATCAGCCCGACGGCGTCAACGCCTTGCCGGCCCTCCTCGGCGAACGGTTCACCCGCACCAGGCCGCTCTTCTGGCAGTGGCGGGGCACCCATGCCAAGGACGCCAACTGGCCGGAATTGGCCATGCGCGACGCAGCCTGGGGCCTGCTCATGACGGAAGACGGCGGGCGCGTCGAACTCTACGACCTGGTCAAGGACCGGGAGCAGCAGAACAACCTGGCCGCCGAACAGCCCCAACAGGTCGCCTCCATGATCGAAGCCCTCCAGGGATGGGAAAAAACACTGCCGCTCCCGCCGACGCCCCCAGCGGCCTCTCAACCGCCCGCTCGACCAAATCGCCCCGCTCCCGACCGAGCCCGAGCCTTCACCCGCTGGGACACCAACAAGGATGGCGTATTGACCCTGGAAGAATACCGCACCGGCCTGACGAGACCCACCAACGCCGAAGGCCGTTTCAAGAACTTCGACAAGAACCGCGACGGCAAACTCACCCGCGACGAGTTCGTCACCCCGGGCAGAACCGGTCTTTGAACCGCCGGGGCGACGGCCCATAGGCCCGAGAACCTGGGCCTCTCGCGTCTCAACGTCAACAGCAGCCTTGACTTGACGCCGCGGCATGTGGGAAATACGATGCGGATTGTATTGGTTCCGCACCCTGCAAACGGCGCGGCCGTTTGCGTTTGATGAGAGAATATTTCCCAATGGCGACGAACAACGACCCTGTCAACAGAAGAAGGTTCCTTAAAGCGGCCGCTCAAGACGCGGCGGTTGTCGGCGTTGGAATGAGCGCAGTAGAGTCGCTTATTCCTCGCGCAACGTGCGCGGCGGAAGCCCCGTCGCCACCTCCGGCCGAATGCCGAAACCGAACTGAAGGAATGGAGTACCGGCGCTTCGGCCGAACCCGGATGATGCTCTCCGCACTGGGAGTCGGCGGCGCGATTCGTCCTAGTGAAGACATGTACTTGCAGTTTCTGGACGCGGGGATCAACTATGTGCAATGGTACGGCGACGCTGCGCTGCCTCGCGTGCTGAAGAAGCATCCCGACCGTCTCTTCGTCATCGCCAAGGCCAAACCGGACGCCTTGTCCGACAAGGTGCGACTCGGCCGACACGTGGACGGAATCTTGAAGCAGTTGGGGGTTCACTCGCTCGACATCCTGGATGTCAACGCACCATACAGTTTCATGCCCGAACATCTCGCCGAGTCCGTTGCGGAACTCAAGGAAGCGGGAAAGCTCAAGGCGCTGACGCGGGGAGCCCATCGCATGGCGCAGGAAGACATGGCGAATATCCTGCCCGCGTTCGCCAAGGTGTATGACGGCACGATTGGCGGGTATTCCTTTGCCGAACAGGGAACGGTCCCTGTTGATCTTGCCCGAAAACTCAACGTGGGCATGATTGCCTTCAAGCCTCACAAGGTCAAGTTCACGCCGCAGTTGCTCGAGAAGGCCAAGGCCGAGGGCATTGATACGCAACAGGCTTCGGTGCGTTGGGTTCTCGCGCAGCCGGGCTTCGTTTCGATAATCCGTGCCATGCGAGACGTGAAGCAATTGGAGTCGAACCTCGTTGCCGTGCGAAAGCCGCTCTCGGAACGGGAGAATCGTTTCATGGGCCAGGCCGGCGCGCGGTTGGCGGCCACCACCTGCCAACTCTGCGAGTTGTGCAGCGCCGCCTGCCCGAACGCCGTGCGTCCCTGCGATATGCAGCGAACGCGTCTCTACGCGGAGGTCTTCAACGACCTTCCGCGAGCCGGCGCGGAATACGCCCGCCTGGGGCTTGCGCAGCGAGCGGCGGCATGTGTCGATTGCGGCGTTTGCGAAGAAGTTTGTCCGCGTCACCTTCCGATCCGGGAAACCATACGCATGATGTCCGCGAGGCTGGGCTGAGGATCACGAGAATAAAGGGGACAGGCGCATATACTAGTCAGGTTGGCGATTTTAGGCAACCCTGCTCGTTCCCTGCGGCAGCCAAGCCACGCCTAACCCTCCCAGTCTCGCCAGTATATGCGCCTGTCCCCTTTGTTCTTTGTCCCTCGCTATATTGGAGCATGAAACCAGACTATTGGTTCGCGAGATACTGCGTAAGGAACTCGCCGCAAGGGGCGTGTCGTTCGAAGAAGAAGTCCTTTCCAGTGAGAAGGCCGGCGATAGGACTTGACGTGCTCCACCAATCTCACACACGCTGCGGCATCGCCTCCGCCGAAATCTCCACTCGCTCCACCAGGCAACCCGCGGCCTTAACATTCATAGCCTGCGCATTGGGAATGCAGACATCAATAAGGGGTCGAAAGCTCTGGTGTCAGGGTGAAACGCTGGTTCCAGCTTGCTTGCAGAAAGGGGCCGTTTATTCGATACTGAACGCCCGCGGCAGAGGCACTTCTGCCCATGGAGAATGCAACACACGAAGCAAAGGAATTTACGGAATGACTCAGCCAATCAGCATCATGCCGTGCTTGGACATGCAGAACGGTCGCGTCGTCAAGGGCGTTCACTTCGTTGACATCTGTGACGCCGGCGACCCCGTCGAGTGCGCGTTGGCCTACTGCAAGGCGGGGGCAGACGAACTGGCGCTGCTGGATATCACGGCCACGGTGGAAAGCCGCGGGACGATGCTCGACGTGGTCAAGCGCGTCGCCCATGCCGCCACCGTGCCGTTTACCGTAGGGGGAGGAATCTCGGATGTCGCATCGGCAGCGGCCGTGCTGGGCGCCGGGGCAGACAAGATCTCGACCAGCAGCGCTGCCTTCCGCAAGCCCGAAGTGATCGCCGAGATGGTCAAGGAGTTCGGACCGGAGAAAGTGACCGTGGCGATCGACGTCGACCAGAACGCGGCCATGCCGTCCGGCTACGAGGTCTACATCGACGGCGGCCGCACCGCCACCGGCGCCGACGCGGTCGAGTGGGCCAAGAAGGTCGATTCCTTTGGCGTGCCCGTCATCCTACCCACCAGCAAGGCCGGCGACGGAGCCAAGACCGGCTACGATCTGCCTGTGATCCGTGCCATGAAGGATTGCACGTCAGCCCAGATCGTCGCCTCGGGTGGCGCCGGAACATTGGAGCACTTCTACGAGGCCGTCGAAGCCGGCGCCACGGTTCTGCTGGCGGCCTCAGTGTTCCACTTCCACATGATCGGCATCCCAGATTTGAAGGACTACCTGCGCGGTCGAGGTGTGAATCTACGTTGACTGCGATTCGGGGGATTCGGGATTCGGGGGATTCGGGATTCGGGATTCGGGATTCGGGATTCGGGATTCGGGATTCGGGATTCGGGATTCGGGATTCGGGATTCGGGATTCGGGATTCGGGATTCGGGATTCGGGATTCGGGATTCGGGATTCGGGATTCGGGATTCGGGATTCGGGATTCGGGATTCGCGATTCGCGATTCGCGATTCGCGATTCGGGGTCGACTCTTGACTCGTGACACATTCGTCACGAATCAAGAGTTGACCCCGGCTCGAAGAGTTGACCCCGGCTCCGGCTCCCCAAGGCGATCATCATGAACGAACAGTAGAACCGATCGGCCACGACAACGTCGTTCGGCTGCAGCGAATCCAAGAAGCTGCGCAAGAGAGCGGTTTCGCCTGTCTCCTTTCCCGCATAAGGCCCAACGGCCAGATTCATCGTGCAAGCCGTGGCCAGCGAGAGGATCGCACAAGCGCGGGCGATCGGAACCCCGATTCCTTCCTTTTGCGAAGTCTGTTGCGGATACTCCCTTTGACAGCGTCCCCGGTCCGAAACACCTCGATTCGCCCGACGCCTCGACTGAGTTCGTAAGACAACATTCGCCCTCGACGTAAATCGGGTGCTTCGGGACATGGCCTTGCCTTGCCCAACCCTCCCAGTACTGCCAGTATATGCACCTGTCCCCTTTATTCTTGAATTGCTCAGATTTCCGCAAAGAACTACTCGCGCCGGTGAGTCAAGCACTCGGTAGACCGGAGGCCCGGCCTTGTGATCCATTCCAGGAAGACGTAGGTGACAGCATGAGCGGCGTGGGCGGTTTTCGGCTCGGTTTCCTGACGATCCTGGTTGTTGCACCATTCGTCTTTCCCTCGATCGAGGGAGGCACAGCGAGCGGCGCCGAATCGCCCAAACCACGTTGCGCTCTCGTGACCGCCACCCCCTCTCCAACGGCCACGCTGCTGGAAGCCGCCCTGCTGGAAACCGGCTCTGCCGAGTGGCTCGAACGTGGCGAGATCGATCGGATCCTGGCCGAGCAGAAGTTGGACGCCGCCTTCGCGGCACGCGCCGCTAAGTCCCGTGTCGCCCTGGGACGCTTGCTCAAGGCCGATCTGCTCGTTCTCGTGCGGATCCAACCGGCGGAACCGGCAACCGGGCCAAATGCCGAACGGCCCGCCGACCGGATCGATCTGGTGGTTGCAGAAACGGTGGGCGGGATGCGGATCCTGGCTCAAGCCGTGCCCCAGACCGACGACCCCGCGGCCGACGCCCGAAAAGCGCTCGCCCTGATCGCGAGCGCCTTGCGCAAGTACGCAGAGACGATCCGTGAAGTCTACGCCGTTCCGCCCTTCCTCAGTCGCGATTTGGGCCATCAGAACGACCACCTCATGTCGGCCTACGCAAAACTGGTCGAACAAGTGCTCCTGGCTCAACCGGGTGTGCTCGTCGTCGAGATCGAGGAGGCGGAGACAATCGCCCGAGAGATTGCATTGGCGGGGCCGGATGACAGGCTTGTGCGTCCCATGCCGCTCTACCTCATGGGGGAATACCGTCATGAGGGCCTGGGTGACGCACAGAAAGTCACGATCGCCCTGCAAACCAAACGCGGCAATGCGATTCTCGGCCAAGCCTCGAAAACAATGTCGCCGCCGGAAGTCCCCGCCTATCTTCAGCAAGTTGCCGCCGAGTTGCTCGCGCGAGGCGAAGCCAAGACGGCCAGGTTCGACCCGCAGGCCGAAGCGAGCCATCTGGCGCAGCGCAGCGCCGACTTCCTGAAGCTCCGCGATTGGCGTCAGGCTCTGGCGTTGGCGGAGGCCAGTCTCTTGCTGGATCCCGACCGGATCGAGCCACGGGCGGGAGCCATTCAGGCGATCTCCCGCATCGTCCAAAGTCGTGGGCCCCAAACACGCAGAAGTTCCGTGTCCAGCAAGCCCTCCTTATCCGAGGCGGAAGTGGCGAAGATGGTGACCCTCCACGCAGACGTCCTGCAACTGCGACGGCGGGCTTTCGAACACTTGAAACACGCATTGGCCGGCGAGGACGCCGATCAGGTTTCGGATGTGACGATCCAAACGGCGTTCGGTTCGCGCCGATGCGGTCGCTACCCTTCCCACGTGCCGGAGCCCCTTGCACCGGCCTTGTGGCAACAGATCGAAATGGAACGCGATTTCGCCTTGGAAAGGGCCTATCACCATGCCGATCGCGACCAATGGGATCGGAGTCAGGTGTTTCTCGAACTCGCGTTGGACCGCATGATGCCCGCACGAGCCGCCGATGAATCGCTGAAGTTCCTCGCAAAGCACCAGCACAATTTGAACCGACCGATGACGGCAACACTCTGCCGAGGCGACGGCGCCCCGCCTTCCGTGGAAAAGCAGGCCATGTGGCAGGAGGCTCTGGCGTGGGACGACCTCAGCGAGCAGGTCGAATCGTGGCTTCGCGTTGCCCTGAAATCCACAAACATGAACGAGGAACGCTCCCGGCGTTCTCGTGCGGCGAGCCAAGCGGCAGAAGCGGCCCCGATCGAAGCAGCCCGTGTCTCGCCTGAACTTGGTTTCCGCCGAGTCAACATCTCGTGCGAGGCGTCTGGCGGACCAATCGACGACCTGAGCACGTGCCTTGCCCTCGACGACGGGAGCGACGTGTTCCTGGGGGAGAACGGCAACATCTACCATGTCGCCAAGCCCGGACAAGCCACGCTCATCTGGAAACCGCTCCGATTCGGTTCCAAACGTTACGATCCGAGGCGAAGCGTCGCCAGCGACGGCCGCTACCTGTGGATCGTCTACGATACCGAAGCGGCCCGTGGGCAGCGGCTCTTCGTCGTCGACCCCATCGAAGGCCGCAACTGGGAAATCGAACAACAGCACGGGTTGCCGGCCGTAAAAGACTTCGCGAAAGGCGTCCAAGGCCCCCAGCCCTCGCCCATGCTCGTCGCTCCCACTCGCCCTGGCGAAGCGATTGTGGCCGCCAGTCATGGCGACACGTGGATCGCCCACGTCCGCTTCGATCCCGAAGGCAACCATCGCGTCCACGTCTTTCACGAAGCGCGCCTCGCCCATTCCCACGAATCCCACGGACCGGGAGACGCAGCGCACGATGAGTGCTGGAAAAATCCTCATATCGCTTTCGCACCAAGCAGCATCCGGAGCTTTGACGGCGCCGAGTCCGGCAAGACCCTCATGTTTCTGCGCCCTTTGCCGGATGCGCAGTCTTCCATCTTCATTGAACATCCCCTGTTGGTGAACGCGGCGGATCATTCCGTCGCAGTCATGCAGACGAAGTGGCAGAATCGCGGCACGCGAACCGGGGTCTACAACACGTCGGATCCGCGCGGCCCCTATTACTTCGAGCCGATCGACGGCAAAACCTGTCTCATGCACCAAAGACATCCCGAAGGCGATCCCATACCCGTCTTCTCCGGCATCCAGGAAGGGCTCTTTGTCATAGACGGAGATGTCATCCATGTGGTCGGCCGGACATGGCAACGGGGAAGCCTGTCAACCGGCAAGTGGAGGTCTCTGGGCGATACGCCCTGGCAGCTCTGGGGTGATTCTCGCTCGACCGAAGGCCAACCGTTGCCGAAAAGGCGTTTCGTTCTCAACAGGCTTGCGAGAAGCAACCACTACGGAATTGTGGGCAATTACGGCAACGTCGCCGACCGCCGGATGCGACGAGAGCTCGTGCAAATCGTGTTTGACGGATCGGGATCGCCGCTTGCGGAACTGTCTTTTCCGAAAGACAGCCCCAGCCAATCACCCCCGCCATCGGTCAAACCTCGCGAAGCCACACCGCTGCCAAAACCCGGGAATCTCTGGCCGCAGGACGAAAAAGACGCGTTGAAGGGCGGACTTCACGGAATCACCGACCTGGCCTACTCGCCCGATGGAAAGTGGATCGCGACAACCCAACTGTTCGACAAGGTGTCACCGGGCGCTCAAAACCGGCCAGTTAGGGGCGCTTGAAAACCGGCCATCTTGAAAGGCGTCGATCTAGGCTTTCTGTCAGAACTCGAACTGACGGAGGCCTGGTGATGGCGAATCAACTCAAGATGGCTAAGATCAATGCAATTCTCACGTTACATCAACAGGGCTGGTCGAATCGACGGATTGCCGAGCAATTGGGCATCCATCGTGAGACCGTGGCCCGATATCTGGCACTGGACGCAAAACCGGCCGAAGCGCCCGCCGGGTCGGACTCTCAAAACCGGCCACAAGCGCCCCCCGGGTCCGAGGCCGAGGCGGTGGTGTCGCGGAGCGATTGCGAACCCTACCGGGAGGTGATCACCGACAAGCTCCAGCAGGGGCTATCGGCCCAGCGGATCTACCAGGATCTGCGTGAAGAGGTCGACGTGAGCTACTACAGCGTCCGCCGGTTCGTGGCCACCCTGAACGCCGGCCGATCGCTTCCCTTCCGACGTCTGGAGACCGGGCCGGGCGAAGAAGCCCAGGTCGACTTCGGCACTGGCGCCCGAGTTTACCGAGATGGCAGGTATCGGAAGACGCACGTTCTTCGCGTCGTGCTCAGCCATAGCCGCAAGGGCTACAGCGAGGTCGTCTACGGCCAGACCACGGAGGCCTTCATTCGTTGCCTGGAGAACGCCTTCTGGCATTTTGGCGGCGTGCCGCGAACGCTGGTGATCGACAATCTGCGAGCGGCCGTCAAGAAGGTCGACTGGTTCGAGCCGGAACTCAATCCCAAGGTCGACGCCTTCAGCCGTCACTACGGGACGGTGATCCTGCCCACTCGGCCGGCCATGCCGCGGCACAAGGGGAAGGTGGAACGCGGTGTCGACTATGTCCAGGAGAACGCCCTCAAAGGGCACAAGTTCGAGAGCCTCAGGCAGCAGAACGAGCATCTCCTCAACTGGGAGACGACGATTGCCGACACGCGGATTCACGGCACGACGCGTAAGCAGGTGGGCAAGTTGTTTCGCGAGGTGGAGAAAGAGGCACTCGAAGAGTTGCCGCTGGAACGGTTTCCTTTCTTTCACGAAGGGCAACGCTCGGTCCATCGCGACGGCCATGTCGAGGTCGACAAGTCGTACTACTCAGTTCCGCCGGAGTATGTGGGACGGCGCGTGTGGGTGCGGTGGGAAAGCCGGCTCGTACGGATCTTCAACCAACAGTGGAATCAAATCGCCGTCCATGCCAAGCAGGAGCCGGGCCGATTCAGCACCAATTCGAGCCATCTTTCTGAGAAGAAGATCTCGACGGTCGAGCAAGGAGCCACCCGGCTGTTGTCCAGGGCCGCGACGATCGGCGACCACACCGAAGCCTGGGCCACGGAGATGATCTCGCGTCGCGGAGTTCAGGGACTGCGAACGCTGCAAGGCCTGCTTGCCTTGTCGGACAAGCATACCGTCAAGGACCTTGAAAAGGCCTGCGAAATCGCCCACAGCTACGGGGCCTACCAGTTGTCCAACCTCCGCCGTTTGATCCTGAAAAACGCGGCAAAACAGGAACAATTGGAGTTTATGGACGAGCACCCGCTGATCCGCAGCATGGAGGTCTATGGCGAGTTGGTTCGCTCGGCCATTAAACGCCAGGCGGGAATCGAAGTGGCGGCCGAATGACGCCCATTTCGCCAACGCACTGTCGTTGGCAGATCGGTAACAAACCATGATCCCGAATGCCACCCAGCCTCCGCTCGGGCTCGACAAAAGGGGACCGCCCCTTACCACCTTCACTCCTCCCATCGACCCCAAGAGACGCGGGGCGAGGGCCGATGCGAGGAGCGAAGGCGGAAGGGGCTCAGCCAACTCCCTTGGGAAATCTTGGTTCAGGCTTGTTGCCCAAGGTTCGCTCGCAAGCGCAACACGACATCCCATTCTTTACCACCCTTTTCACGAAAGGACGACGATGAACGAAAACCTTCAATCCGCTCTCCGAAAGCTCCGGCTGTCGGGCTTGGCCCAGTCCCTGGAGATACGTCTCCAGGAAGCGGCCGGCCACAGCCTGAGCCATGCCGAGTTCCTAGAGTTGATCCTGCAAGACGAACTGGCGATCCGCGGCGAACGGCTCATTCAGCGCCGAGTCAAGGCGGCCGCCTTCCGCGAACTGAAGACGATCGATCAGTTCGACTTCGCCTTCAACCCTTCGATCAAGAAGCAACAGGTCTACGAGTTGGCTACGTGCCGCTTCATCCGCGAAGGCCGGGACGTTCTGTGGATGGGACCTCCGGGCGTAGGCAAGTCGTTTCTGGTTCAAGCCATCGGCTATCAGGCGATCAAGTCGGGCCTGCTCGTCTACTACCGATCTATCTTCGACGTGGTTCGCGACTTCTTGCAGGACGAGGCCTTCGACGGCGAAGAGAAGATCCTGAAACGATACCTCAAGCCGGATCTTCTGATCATCGACGATATGGGTATGAAGCAACTTCCGAAGCGAAGCGGTGAGTTCCTGTTCGAGATCATCATGCGACGTCACGAAGTGAAGAGCACCATGATGACGTCGAACCGGCCGCTGGAAGACTGGGGCAAACTCGTGGGCGACGTGCCGGCCGCCTCGGCCATTCTCGACCGCTTCCTGCACCACGCCGAGGTGATCGAGATCACCGGCCGGAGCTACCGTCTGCGGAAACAGGCAGGCGATCGCGTGGTGAAGAAGCCCGCGTCAAAATCGAAACAACCGGACCCGGCCGTCTGCGAGGAGGCTCCCGGCAAATGACCCCAAAACCGGCCACAAGCGCCCACCGGGTCCGGCGTCCAAAACCGGCCACCGTCTTGCTGAAACTCGACCGATGATGTCAAATCAACAACCTCAACCCGAAATTGGCCGGTTTTGAAGCGCCCATCCCTGGCCGGTTTTCAAGTGCCCGGTGACAACAAGGACTGCGTGCGGCTTTGGGATGGCGAAGGACACATCGCGGCAAGCCTCCTGGATCATCCTCGCGGGATGAGCCGGATCGCCTTCAGCCCCTCCGGGCAGTACTTCGCCGCAATGTCTCGCGACGGAACGGTACTCGTCTGGGCGACGGCGACTCGCCAGTTGTGTCGGCGTTTCCAGACCAACAGCGGTTCATGGTGCCAGGTGGCGATCTCTCCGAACGACCGCTATGTCGTCGGTGTTCCCTACCTGGGGGACGGCTGTGTCTGGGATCTCCACAGCGGCGAAAGGCTCTGCACCCTTTCTTGCTTGCGAGAGCCCAACTGCTGGATGCGTTTCTCTCCTGACAGCACCCAGTTGCTCGCCGACGCGGGGGAAATCAATCCCAACTTCGGCCTCACCTTCTGGGACCTGTCGTCGGGACAAATCGCGAGCCGAGCGGCGACTCCATGCCGAGTTGCCGGCTTCCTGCCCAACGGCGCCATCCTTGCGCTCAGTGAAAACAACGAAGGCTCCGACGCCCTGGTTGCCTGGGACCATCGCAGCAACACCTATCGCAAGCTGTGGGATCACGCCTACGGCTGGCCCGTGGCCGTTTCTGCCGACGGCCACCGCGTTGCCATCGTTCATTCCGCCGGCACCGCCGTCTGGGACCTTGCGACACAACGGAAGCTCGTCACCCACCCCGAACACATGTCCGGCCGTTGGGTTTTCTCCCCCGACGGCAAGTGGCTCGTCAGCGGCAACCGCTCACTCGTACGCGTTGCCCTGCCCGAGTGAACCGCATCGAAACCTCCCGGCCTCGTCAGTATATGCGTCTGTCCCCTCCGTTCCGCTCTGGGACCGTGGGGAACACCGAATTCGATGTGGTATCGGTCCATGTTTGGGTGCCCAGCACGACCCAGAGTTCCTACAACGCTTCGGGGTTCTTGGTGTTCTTGCCGGGCGTCTTTTGAATGAAGTCGCGAAGCCGTCCCTCGGAGTCCGTGAGGATGTCCAGGGTTGTGCCTTTCCACGATTCGGAAGAAATATTCCAGACTCCGAACTTCAGTTCACGCACCTGGATAAACGCCGGCGGACGGCGACAGATGGCCGTATACGCGTTCCAAAGCAGCCCCGCATCTCGCTTTCCTTTCACGATGACGCCACATTCTCTCGCAAACTCGCCGAATCCATCGAACCACTCGGATTCGTACATGCTCAGCACCTTGCCATCTGCTTCACGCAATGCGCACACACAGAATTCCGGCAGGATCCCATACATGATTTCTCTCGGTTGGTCCTCGCTTGCCTGGGCCCGCAGGACGGGAATCACCACAAACGCCCACTCGGGGAAGAAGTGACTCAGGCCTCGCGAACGGATTTCGTAGATCGACTTGCTGTCGACCGCAAACACGAGGTACTTCAGTGATTTCCCGCGGATCGCGGTCACTTCCTTTTTCAGCATCTCCGTAACCTTGGGCGTCGTGTCAACTCCACGTCTTCGCAATTCGCGGTAGTGTCTATCCCGCTGCTCCCACTTCACGATCAGTTGATCGTACTCCTCCTGCGTAATAAGCTCAAACGGCTGTTCGGCTCCCATCGCTCCACCACGCGGCAAGGCCGCGGGACCGAGAGCCATGAGCGCCGAGGTGAACAGGAAGAGCGGCAGTGCTTTGACGGAACGGCGTTTTGTCCTGGGTTGGGAGTACATGGGAGTTCCTTGAAATCGTGAAGCCTGCGGACATCGCTCTCGGCAGAAGCGGGAGTTCATTCGGAGTTTGGACTATAGGGCCGGACATTGGCAACTGTTTCCTGCACCCCCTTGGTATCCTGGCAACACCCGTCTATGCCCTCCCCCAGTTTTATGACATAGCCATCGAAAGCCGCATCCTCGTAATCTACCAGGGAATCGTACGGTCCGAGGCCGTACGACGGATCGTAGTACTTGCCGCCGTATTCCACGATGTAGTGCAATGGGAAGTTCCTTATCATTGGCGATGCATTTCCTTGTGCAGGCGCCGGCGTATCCGAAAACTCCACTTCCCGTGGTTCCAACCATTGTGTCTCGGGGATTGTAGTATCGCATTTGCAGCCCCTCGCGACATTCAACATTGCGATCGGCGAAATCCGCCCATATTGCTGCGACCACTGCTGCTTCTTCCGGATTCTGGCCTGCACTCTCGCCGTCGGTAGTGCCGATGTGTACGACCGAGTGGTACAACTTGGTGCCAATAGGCTCCTGGTATGTTACGTACATTTCATTCGTGCTCTTGCCAGCGGGCAGGTAAGAAAGGCCCCCAAGGATAACGGGATCGCTGTCCTCTACGACTTTGTATTCCCAGTTCAATTCGAACTCAGGGTAGTACTTGATCGCCCCCCCGGTCTGCATCGAGAACGCATTGTTGCTCACCGCAGTCGCCGTGAGTACTTGTGAACCGCCACTGGTTGCTGCGGTTGCGTCCGAATAGAGCACTCCATTCCAGACGGGACCTTCAACCTGCACGTACATCACGTAGCCCGGTTCTAATATTCCATACCACTCTGCCTTCGCCGTGTAGTATTCGCTACGAAGGTAGCTGACCGGATATTCGCGGTCGCTTTCGTAGCCCCGATCGATCCCTGCCGCGTCGGCAACGCTCTTGTCAAACCAGTGGTCTTGCGTGATTGTAGTGTCTCTCAGCCACCCATCAAACTCGGCGCTGTCGTATATCGGATCTGTCGTAATGTAGTTTGCGTTCTGATAGGTTACTGCGAACAGTTCCGGATTGTCGTTGGTCTTGATGTCGATCGCAACCGCGTTGTCCGAACTACTTGTCGGATACGTTTCGCCGTCATATGCAGCGCCGGTGAGGGAGATTTCGAGAATCTCGTACAGAATTTCAATGTAAACGTCGTCGACCGCCTTGATTTCGATGCTCTTCTGCGTTTGGCCCGCCTGAATCTCGAAGGTGGTCGTGCCTCCGTCCCGAGTGACTTCTTCCGTACCCCCGCCGGATTGCACCACCGTTTCGATCATCTGGTAGTCGGCCGCCGTCGCCTGTCCGTCGTAAGCGAGCGTCACGTCGATTGGATAGGTTGTGTCCCCCGGCCGCGTGGGAGTCATGACTTCGTGGGCGCGGGTGAGGACAATTCCCGCCGAGGTCGTTCCCTCTTCCTTGATCTCCGTGTACGGATCGCCCGGTTGGCCGCTCTCGGCCAAGGAAACGACCCAGTGATCGTCGTCCAGAATCATGACGCTCGCTTCCGCGTTTTCCGCGTCCGCCGCGAACAGGCCGCCGAGCATGTTGATGCTCGTGCCTTGCTCCACGGTGATTACGGCTGTCTGGTCCGCTTCCTTCACGTGGTCGTTCACGGTCACGAGTTGGAAGACCACGCTCGTTTCGCCTTCCTCGATGACGGTCTTGTCGCCGTAGATGGCCAGGTATCCGCCTTCGTCCGTCAGGTTGTAGTCGCTGTACTGATCGGCCGAGCCCGACATGGCCAGATCGACCAGGATGCCGTAGCTCGTGTCGCCGCTCCGCCCGGCGCCGTCGTCGACGCGAGTGACCGTGAACTCCGCCTCGAAAGGGCGCTCACTCCTCCTGCGAATTCGCTCTCCTCTTTGCCGCGGCAGGATCCTCACGCGGAGAACTCACGACCCGATATTCCGTCGAGCGAACTTTCGACTGGGCGTCTAGATAGACCAACACGTCGCGTCGGACGCCCGGCTGATCCCTTGGAATCATGAACCTCCACTGCCGGTCGGAAACTTGCGAGATCGTCACGGCCCTTGGTTGGCGAAAGATCTCCGAATAGGCATCGGCGACAAGCCGCGCGTCCTCGGCGTCCTCTATCTTCACGTTCTGTTGGGCAAGGAATTCGCCGAACGACTCGCACGTGGTCATTCCGTTCAATCGAAATACGGAGTTGTCCTTGGCCACGGCAATTGTGAACCGAATGCTGTAAAGCAGTCCTGGAAGTTGCTGCGATTCGGATGCGGGTTTCTGGCCGAATGAGAATGTGTAGAAGCGGTGATCGGGAAACAGTCTACTGATTCCTGTGCCGTGGATCTGCTTCGGTGATCCGTGCAGGACATTCCTGTAGATAGCCTTGGGCGGCGCATCGGTAATCGATCGCACTTCATCCGTGACTATCCTCGAGTTTGGGTCCTCGGCAGAAACGGCAGTTAATTGCGAGTCTTCTGGATACTCTTTGCCCAGAACGAGCTTTGCGTTCGGGATCGTTGCATCATCGCCGTTTGCTATGGCTATGCACACCGCTGCAACCACACCAATGACAGCAAGCCCGGTTCGCAATGGTTTGTAGGCAGCCAATCTCGCTATTTCCATTTGGTTTCCTCCGCCGGAGAGTTGGCAACGTAGTAGTACGGTTCCGCGATTGGCAGAACATCGTACGCACAACGCATGGTACGATTTCGGATTTTGGGGGACGCCATATGGTGTCCCCCGAATTTGCGAGGATGCCCTCGCAGGAGGCAATTGTAAGTCAGCCAGATCGCCCAGGCTACTCAGTATATGCGACTGTCCCCTTTATCCGATCTATGTCGCACCCCGTTGCATAGAGGCGCACCTCGATCGGCGTGCCGCTGGGTGAGTCCTTGCGCCAGTCGAGAGAGTAACGTTTTCCGGTCCTTGCCGCTTCGGACAAGCCAAGCGAAATGGTAAGGTCTTGCTCTCCCGGAGGGGACGGGCGTTCGCGTGTTCTTGGAGGTGGAACGGCGAAGTACGCATCGGTTTGTGCAGCGAGTTGCAGCAACTGTGTGCCAATGCTGGTTTCTTGCTCGGCGAGCTGTACGTCAGTCGGCGCAACACGTACCAGGATGTTCCCGCGAATGAACGTCACTTCATAGAGCGGGAGTTCGCCCAGACCGCGCACGTGCCGTGCGAATGAGAGTTGCCCAATGTTCTTGCCATGCCACTGAAGCCGATCGTCAACGGGCAACATATTGAGCGTCTGCTCCGTTGCTGCAAGACGTTTGGCCGCCTCATTGGATGCCAGGATGGTCAGGGAGAGAACAAAGTCGTGCTGCTCGTGCCGGAATGTGTATGTTTCCGCGAGCAGTACAGCAGGGCGTTCGGAAGGGATCGAGGCTTTGCTGCATTGGGCGGGCAGAAACGCTCGGTCAGACATCTGCAACGACCCGGTCGGCGCCCAGACGAACAGGGAAGATCCCGTTTCGTCCGTCTCAAATTGCGCACACTGCGCAAGACGCTTCTCGACGAGATCCGAGAGCTTCGTCTCTTGGCCGTAAGACACGGGCTCAATCAGAAATGGAAGGAGCACGGCCAACTTGATCAGGAACAGGCCCTGCGTTCCGGGATGTCTCGGTTGGTGTGTGGGCATGGGCGATAGACCACTCCCCCAATTTGATGTGATTTTCACTTCGGCGATCCCATTCGCAGCCTCTGAAGGAGGATGAGGTTAATCAGTATCCGCAGCGATGGCATAATAGCCATGCCCCGCGACAGAAGTGATTTGCGCCACGTCTTCGCGGACAACAATCCGATAGTACGCCTTGCTCCGCGTGACGATGAGCGCACTGATGACCGGGACATGCTCGCGCAGTTGCTCGGGCTTAATGCCATGCTGCTCGAGGGCGATGGCGCGGCCGTGTTCGATTAGCGTGCGTAGCTTCTTCTCGTCGCTTTCGAAAGGCTCGCCGGTGGTCGATTGGTAGATGACAATCTCCACAATGTCACCAAGCTCAAACGCGTCGGACACCGCCCCCTTGCGCCACAGGCGGTTCTTCTTCAAGTTGGGCTTGTAGGTCAAGTCGACGCCCATTCGGCTCGCCAAGTCGTTCATGGCTTTGATGGACATTCCGTCCATGCTGCGCGAACCATCTTCCGCAGTTCCATCCCGGTCGGACTGACGGAAACTCCCGTGCCCCTGCGCAGAGGTTATTCGGAACCAGGGCCCGCGCTTCGTGATTCGGTACACATCACCGTTTTGGGCGACCAGCAAGACATCCATGGCTGGAAGAGCCTGCGGGTCCCAATCGGGCGGCTCCGCCTCAAAGACCGCGTTTTCAGCAGACAGCAGGTCGATCATCCCGACGAAAAGCACTTGGGGAGGCGCTGAAGAGCAACTGTCGACCAGGATGAAGTGAGCGACCTGCGAGATGTCGACGACATCCTTCACTCGCCTGCCTGTCCAGAGCACACTTTCCTTGGAATCGGGTTCCTTGGCTAAGTCAATTACGTCCATTCGCGCGGCATCGGTCACGAATTCCTCCGAAGCCTCCGAACAACCCGCGAACAGCAGAAGAGGCAGGCTCAGGACGCTCACATGAGACAGTTTCATCGTAGTCTCCTTCCTTGAAACATCGGAGATCGGTTCGAACCCACGACAACTCAAACCAAACAAGCAAATCCAGGGCTTGGAGAGAATCCATTGCGGCGTGAGTTCTCATGTCTTCAAGTAGTTGTTGCTGTGATCGCAACTCCGTTATGGAGATAGCGTAACACTTCCGTCTTCAACATCGGAAGCCGTGCCTGATGCCCACCATTCCGTCCAGGTTGAGGTGTCGATGACTGCCGCAAGGTATTCAGCCAAGGTCTTCGTGCCAGCCTCGAGTGCACATGCGTCGTACACCTTGCCTCCATACATCACAAAGGCATGGTTTCCAAATAGGCTGCGCCCTGTTTCATCTGCGCCAGCGATTTGCGGAAACGAGTTGAGTGTAAAGAACGGGTTATTGCAGTTCCCGACACCGACGAGATCGACCGTGTTGATATACCCGAAGGGCTGCATAAACTTGTACTCGACGTCCAATCCCAGCAGGCATCCGAAGGAGGTAAGTGCAGCCGCTTGATCATAGCAATTGACAGTATTGTTCAGAGTTTTGTCTATGTACTGCGACAGCTTCATGCTGTCGCCGAGGTGGCTACCCGCGTACGCACAGGCCCCGTAGCGGGTGTCATATACCAGGCCGTGCCCTCCGTGAAGGTACGTCGTCAACGTGGCCATTGCAGCAACGTCGTCTTTCGCATTAACTCCAGCGGTATTTGTGACAAACTCCAGAGCTTTAACCCATGGCTGGTGCTTATCGTCCGCGGTGAGATTGTCACTGACATCCCAGGGACTCTGAGGCGTATCCAGCACCGTGTACATCCGAATGGAATCGGTAACCACGGCTTCATTGGAACCGGTCTCATTTCCGTTGACCAAGTCGGCCCCGATATAGGTGACTTCCCAATAGAACTGAACGTCCTCGCGCAGCACGACGCTGCTCGTGTTGTTCTGAGCCTCAAACTTGACAAAATCGTCGACTCCGTTCACGACGTATGTCAAGACACAATAATAGGCGGGCAGCAGAGTCCCATCTTCAGAGACTATAAGTTCCACCTCTTGGAGTCCTAGAATTGCTGTGCCATCAGTAGAAGCTGTAAGCTTGACGATCATCCCGGCGTACTTGGGATCAACCGTAATTCGACTGCAGACCGTAACCGCTTGATCGGCCAAATAGAGAACGGTCCGTTGATTGACAAGGCCGTCGTTCGGGAGAGAACTGGGGAGCGGCAACGTGCCCGTATACCATTCGGGGGCGCTATGCTCGTTATCGTCGTTTTCGTCAGTGCGGAGATTCACGCCGTCGGCGCCCGAGTTGTCGCCCACGTCGTAATTGAAGGCCATCGCCAAGGCATCGATCTTCAAAGTGGTATAGTACGTGTTGTCCCATCCCGACGGGTTCCCGTTCGAGACGTCTGCGCCCAGCGCGAGCGACAAACGAATGTCCTCGTATACGGTTGCCTCAACATAGATCGTCTCCTCGTATGACGTCGTAGCCTCGGTGAGTGTTACAAGCCTGGTCTCGACATCGATTCGCCCGTCGGCAGGGTTACTGTCGTCTCCGTATGGGAGCTCGGTTCCCCCTGTTTCCGCGTCCCATGGCAAGAGCGGAGAATCTCCGATCAGATACACGTCAATTTCGATGGGTTGCGAAGCGTCTTCGGGGGTCAACGAGTCGACCCAGGCGTAGACCGACGTCTCAGCCCGATCGTTCTCGGTGAGATCCTGGTCGGTGTTCGCCATGATCACTCGCCCCAGCGAGTTCGCGTCGTTCTCCTCCTCGTCATCGTCAGCATCCAGATCCCCGTCGTTGTCCGAGTCGGTCCTTGCACGGATGATCCCCCCGTCGTGGATGACCACACGTTTCTCCTCTTCCTCGGTGGGGACCACCGCGTCGTATGTCGACGGCTTGCCCGACCAACTGGCCGTGGCGAGGGAACCGTCAATATATTCGCCGTATGCGGCTTCCTCTTCGGGGCTGGACGCCACGGCCCTGTTGCCTGGTTCTCCCTCGTCGAGCCAATCGAAGACGGGTTCCACGCGGATGTACGCTTCGGTCTGTCCCACGGGGATACTGGACGACCAGGTATCGTAGGACACGACGCCTTGCAAGACCGTCCCGGCGTAGGTCGGCCCGCCGATCAACTCGTACGCACCGCCCTCTCCCGTCGCCGCGATCGCCGACAAACTGAAATCCGTCGTGCGAGTTGCTGTGCCGGTTGTCCAAAACGTGTACGAGATCGGGTAGGTCTTATCGGTTGCCTTGTGGTCGTCTTCCGTATTCGCGTCGAAGCGCTTTGCTTGGTAACCGCCATAGTCCTGCTCAACTTCGGGCAGACGCTCGGTTACGTTCGGGTCCCAGGCGATGAATTTCACGCTCCACCAATCGTTGTCTTCGATCACAACCGCTACGAAGGTGGCCTCACCATCCACCGCAAACTCCGGGGTGCCGGCAGAGCCTACGACGGTGAGAGTGACCTGTTCGTTCTCCTCCGGCTTGGCGTCGTTAATCACTTCCATGGCGATGTCCCTGGTGGTATGTTGTGCTGCGATGGCAAAAATTACGAATTGGTTGCCCTCGTTTTCCCAAAGACTGTCCGCGTCCAGTGTGTAGTCCGAACCGTACGTGGCAAGCGTCTGTGGATCCGCCGTGGGGTCAGCCACGGGAATTTGAACCTTGACTTGAAGGGCGTAGGACGTGTCCATCTCATAGTCGACTGTCCGATCTTTGGTCCGAGTGAGCGTGCATTTTCCGGCATACGCGGCTGTGACGCTGTTATCCGGTTCCGCCACGTCGCCATCGGCCGTAATTCCCACTTTCCACCAATCATCATCCAAAATCGTCACCGTGCCCGTGTCGGCGTTCTCGTCGATCGGAAAATCGCCTCCGGGCCCCCAACTCGCGCTGCAACAGCCGCAGCCACCGGAATCCTCAACGCCACTGCTGGAAGCGTCTGTGATCGTGAGCGTCACGGACATGTCGGCTTCCTTGACGGCGTCGTTGATCGGCTTGATCGAGAGACCGACGGCCGTTTCGTCCTCCGGAATCGAGATTGTATTGGATGTGATGACCGACTCGCCGGACATGACCACGTAGTCCGTGCCGCGAACGGCGTCGCCGCCGAGGACGAAGTCGACGGCGATCGCGTAGCGAGTGTCGGTGGCGCTGCCGGAGGTGATCGCCGGGTCGGCGCTGCGGGTGATGGCAAACCCGGCGGAATCCTCCGAGTCGCCCTCCACCGCGTCGTCGTTCTGGTCGTCGGCCTCAATCCAGCACCCCGTCTTCCTTCAGCACCTTGGCGCACTGCCAGATGGTGCGGAAGGGATCCTCTAGCTCGTGGGTGTTGCCTTCGTCGTCCGTCCAGGAGGCGTTGCCGCGGGTGACGTAGCGGCAGGGTACGCGTACGAAGTCCTGGGCGGGCGCGTCGAGTTGGACGTAGAAGTTCGGGCCGAAGCCGTAGACGGCGCGTTCGGGTTCCACGTAGAGGAGGGCGACCAGGTAGTGCACCGGATCGAGGAGTTGGCTGCCGTGCCATGTCCCGCCTTCCTGATAGGTGTCGGGAACGCCGTCTTGCAGGGTCATCCGGCCGTGCCACTCGCCGTCTGGCTGGGTGGTGCTGAGTTGGTAGACCTCGCCGCAATCGCGGACGAGAACGTATCGATAGTCCAAGTATCTGGCCTTCACCGTCGCCTCCGAAAGCGGGATGATGAAGAACTGGCCTCGCCAGGGCAGCCAGAATTCGCTCCTCAGCCGCCAGTGGTTGACGACCTGGTCTCCTTCGTCGGATTCGACGCGTTCGTTCCGGCAATCCCAGATTCGCATGGTGTGCTCAACGGTCATGAACAGCGTCCAGCAATCGGCGGCGTGGGGAACGATGTCGAAGCCGTCCACAACATGGGAGAAGTCCGTCCTGCCGATTTTCTTTTCCCAGCTCATTGCGCGCTTGACACTCCGCCTCAATGCATCGAGGGTGGAAAGCCGCTCGAGGCCCTCCTTCTCGTCATAGACACTGTATTCGAGGGGCAGAGCTCGGCTGAATGTTCCGTTTTGCTCATTCCAATCGGAATTGCGGAGAAGATCACGGTCCGGGCGAGGACGGTTCAATGGAACCGCCGAACATGGCAAGGTTCGCCAGAGTGAGCATCCATAGGGGCCAATGGGCCCGTACAGGGCCTCGAAGGCGAACCAGAACTGACCGTGCGCCCATCGCCATCTTCGAAGTCCCAGACCGTGCTGTATCCGTATCGCGCGGGTTCGCCCTGCCTCGTAGTCGGCGTAGAGCCAGAGTGGGGAGATCGAATCGGACGCCAGATTGCCTTCGAACCAGTCGAATGCAGGGCATTCTTCTTCTGTCCGTGGATTGGTCACCTGTTTTAGTTCCTGGGCGATCACCTTCCCCTCGCGGATCATTCCCACACGCATGCGCTGCGGCGTGGGGAACTCCCAGGGAGGTGTGGGATTCTCCGCACAGGGCGCCCTTCCGGGCATGATTCCAAGTCCGATGAGGCAGCACAAGGTCGTTGCGCAGACCAGTACGTAATGAGAAGTTGTTTTCATTGTCAGATCTTCCTACCTCCAATCCAAAGCGAAGCTGCGGAGTGGAACAAGTTCACTGGCGCGCCTTCATGTCCCGCTCTGCGGCGTCAATACGCTTCTCACCGTCGTCGACTAAATCAGCACGATGTCGGATTCGTCTCCAATTCGCATTAGGAGAACGTTGTTGAAACTCTTGGTGTCCAGGTTCCCGTCGCCATCCAGATCCCCAGTGATCGTCTCGTTGATCGTTGCCGTTGGCAGGCCTGTTGAGGGCAGGAAGTAGCTGGTGCCGCCCATATAGTAGATCGCGGCAAGGGCGGTAGAAACGAAGTCTGCAATTGCGAAGGCGTCTTGCTCTGCTTCTGTGTAGTAGTAGCCTCCCTGCCACATCCAGTCTGCATATTCGACTCCATAGCTCGGATCGAGATAGCGGTAGTCTATTTCGCCATCATTATCGAGGTCGTAGCCGATGCGAACAATAGCGTGAAACCGGAAGATCGACGTTGGATCAGTGTTCGATTGACCCGGAATTCCGCTCACGTCGGCAACATCACCTGTGGTGATCTCTCCGGACGATGTGATAGCCAGATGCGAGTAGTCAGAAAGGTTGTTGTTTCCGAGGCTACTCACGGCGAGAACTGCTCCCTCTGTGATGCTTCCATCTTGGTTGAATCCACTGTAGTTGTTGACCATGATTCCTTCGTCAAGGTCGTCCGCCCTCAATTTCTTAGCTTCAGCGTTAAGCCCTTGTGCAAAGAACACCGTCTGAAGCAGGTGTTGCCACGAACTGCAGTTGCCGTCAGCGTCACGTAGTAGCAATACAGCGGAATCATTCGTTGAGCGCGGGTTGCCGTAGTAGGTCATCGTTGTCCCGTCTCGTCGCTGGACACTTCTGCCGACGAAGGCGCTCCAGACGTCGTTCACGACGCACGCTAACTGGAGGTCTCCTGCCGCTGCGACCGTTCCCAAGTGAAGCGAGGAGTGATAGATCAACTTGTTTGGATCGGGCACATCGTACGTCACATACATCTCGTTGGAGCACTGGCCCGCAGATCGCGCAGCCTCCCCTTCCGCGGGCGCCTCGTCGTCGATTTGGAAGGTCCAGGTAAGTGTGAAGCTCGAGTAGTATGTGACCACGTCGGGAAACGGGTCGCCTGTAGACTGGACCACTCCGGTCACGATCCAGCCCGCGTCCGCCGTCACGTTGCTTTCGGGCACTTCCATGCAGTCGGGACCTGTTGCCTTCACGGTCATGCTGTAGCCTTCCTCAACGTATCCCACCCACTTCGCTATCACCTGAAAGCGGCTCGCTTCCGTATCGGTGCGCTCATAAGTGACGGGATAGCATTGGTCTCCATACTCGCCAGGAACATCGATCAGGCCGTTGAGCGTCCTGTCTTGCCACTGGTTGCCGGTGATCTCGGAGTTCTTCTTCCAGATGAACTGAAATTCTTGACCTACGTACACGGGATCCGTCCGATACGAATTGGCATCCTCGTAGGAAACCAGCACCAGAATCGGCTCGTCATTATCCTCGATCTGCAACTCCACCAACTGGCTCGTCCCGAGCGGGTAGGTCTGCACGCTGTATTCCGCGTCGGTGAGGGTGATCTCCAGCAGTTCGTGGAGGAGTTCGATGTACTGATCGTCGACGGCCTTGATTTCGATGCTCTTCTGCGTCTGGCCCTCCTGAATTTCGAAGGTGGTCGTGCCTCCGTCCCGAGTGACTTCCTCCGTGCCCCCACCGGATTGCACCACCGTTTCGATCATCTGGTAGTCGGCCGCTGTCGCCTCGCCGTCGTAAGCGAGCGTTGCGTCGATTGGATAGGTTGTGTCCCCCGGCCGCGTGGGAGTCATGACTTCGTGGGTGCGGGTGAGGACAATTCCCGTCGAGGTCGTCCCCTCTTCCTCGATCAGCGTGCGAGGATCTCCCGGTTGACCGCTCTCGGTCAAGGAAACGACCCAGTGATCGTCGTCCAGAATCATGACGCTCGCTTCCCCGTTTGCTGCATCCGCCCCGAACAGGCCGCCGGCCATGTTGATGCTCGTGCCCTCCTCCACGGTAAGCACGGCCGTCTGGTCCCCTTCCTTGATGTGATCGTTCACGGTCACGAGTTGGAAGACAACGCTCGTTTCGCCTTCTTCGATGACGGTCTTGTCGCCGTAGATGGCCAGGTATCCGCCGTCGTCCACCAGGTTGTAGTCGCTGTACTGATCGGCCGAGCCCGACATGGCCAGATCGACCAGGATGCCGTAGCTCGTGTCGCCGCTCCGCCCTGTGCCATCGTCGACCCTGCTGACCTGGAACTCCGCCTCGCCCGTCCGTTCGACAATCCCTTCAGACGTCGACGTTCTTTCGATCTGGATATCCCAATGATCATCATCCAAAATCGTCACCGTGCCCGTGTCCGCGTTCTCGTCGATCGGGAAGGCGCCGCCGGGTCCCCAGTTTGTGCAACAGCAACCGGCGGGATCTTCAACCCCACTGCTCGACGCGCTGGTGATCGTGAGCGTCACGGGCATGTCGGCCTCCTTGACGGCGTCATTGATCGGCACGATCGAGAGGGCGACGGCCGTTTCGTCCTCCAGGATCGAGATCGTGTTGGACGTGATGACCGACTCGCCGGACATGACCACGTAGTCCGTGCCGCGAACGGCGTCGCCGCCGAGGACGAAGTCGACGGCGATCGCATAGCGCGTGTCGGTGGCGCTGCCGGAGGTGATTGCCGGATCGGCGCTGCGGGTGATCGCGAACCCGACCGAATCCTCCGAGTCGCCCTCCACCGCGTCGTCGTTCTGGTCGTCGGCCTCGGCCGAGATGATCCACTGGTCGTCGTCGACGATCGTGATGCTCGCCGACGACGGATCACCGGGCGACTCGATCCACATGCAGCAGCAATTGCAGCACTCCATCTCGGTCAGCGTGAGCGTGATCGACCGGTCGCCTTCGCTCCGCGCGTCGTTGATCGGCGTGAATGTGAGCTCGGCCGTGCCGTCGCCGCTAAAGTCGATCTTCTTGAGCGTGCCGCTAACGCCCTCGAATTCATCGCCGCTGGTGGTCACGTCGTCGAAGTCGCCCGTCAGGTTGAAATAGACGGTGTACGAAACGTCCGGGTCCGTGTCGGAAAGCGAGATCGAGAACGAGCCGGGATCGTTGCCGGCCTCGGCCGCGTCCGGATCGGTAGCCGTCACCGTAAGCACCGCGAGCAATTGCCGCTTCTCCAGCGGCTCGAGAATCAGCCGCCGCCCCGAGAGTTCTCGCCGCCGGTCCGGCGATGTTCCGAACAGGTCCCGAAACAAACTCCGAAAAGACGACTTCCCCGTGCGATCGCGCTGCATGATTACTCCCCCTGAGGCTACTGCTTAGTCGGTCTTCAACTGTTCTCGACGCTGCCATGCGTACTCAAAAAAGCGTTCGTGTTCCTTCACGGACGCCATGTCTTCAAATAAGGCTTCACTCCGCGCGAGGATCCTCTCGCGAAGGTCCTTGCGATAGTCCGGGTCTCGTGCGGTGCGAACTGCCTTGGCCACGTAGTCTTCCGCCGTATCGGCAACGAGTTCGTCGACGCCCAGCTTGCGATAGAGGGCCAGGGCGTAGCGTTCCACGTTTCTTGTGCCGGGCAGGGTCACGATCGGGATTCCATAGGAGCAGGCGTCGAAACCCGTCAGGCTGGTGCTGTAGTTGGGCGTATCGAGCACCACGTCGGCCAGCGACAGCAGGCGGTAGTAGACCTCGGCCGGCAGGGTCGGGCCGACGAATGTCACACGTGGGGCCAAGGATGGTCCGAGGGTCCTACGGAAGCGTGCCCGCAGTTCGTCCAAGGCCGCCGGATGACGCCCCTGCAACATGACGACCGTGCCGCTCGGGTCGGAGTCCAACACGCCGCGGACAAGCGCGTCGAAACAAGGGTGGATCTTTTCGATTCTCTGGGGACAGAAGTACAAGGCGCCTTGTTCGGGCAACCCAAAATCGCCTCGGGAGGCAGGCTGCCGGCGTTTGACGCGAGATTGGCACGTGGGAAGTGTGCCGTGGAACTGAAAAAGCCGTTCGGTGTAGTGGGACTGGGCGCCTTCGATCTCGATCAGGTCTGACGAGAGGTAGTAGTCGATCGCCTCCAGGCCTGTCGTCCCGTGGCTCCCCCATCCGGTGCATTGGACGGGGGCGCAACGGGCGAAGGGCAGGAAGTAGTTCCACGCGGAAGTGCCGATCTGACGGTGGTAGAGAATGTCGCACGCCGACTCGGTAATCGTCTTGACGGCTGCCTCGAAGTCGGCCGGAAACGACACCCAACGCACATGTTCTGCCGGAATCCGCTTGCGGCAGACCGCCTCACCGTTTTCCTCGCAGAGCACCACCGCCTCGAATCGCTCGGGATCGATCTTGGCCACAATGTGTTCCATGTTCCGCAGGAACCCCCTCTCCAGGCCACGGGCAACCAAAAAGCCGATGCGCAGACGCGAAGTTTCACGCGGCACGGGCCTCTGGTGGGGGAAGTGGCGCGCGAAGAGGGCGGCGAACTTCTCCTTGATCGCCCGGCAGCACCGCCCTTGGTGGGTGATGCCGAAGGGAGGAGCGAAACCGTCTTCCAGGCACCGACGCCAATCGAAATCGAAGCGAGCGCCGTCGAGTTGTTCCTCTAGCTCGTGGAAATAGTCGTCGATGGCGTCGGCATCCGGGAATACGTGGGGCATGTTTCCCAAGTGACGGAAACGCCAGCTTGGGCGATCCGGCTGCAGGCGAGCGCCCTGGCCGAAAGCCGCCTTCGCCTCTGCGTGCTTGCCCTGAGCGGCCAGGGCATGGCCAAGCGATACCTGCACGGTCGCGTTGTCTGGGTCGAGGGCCGCCGCTTTGCGGAATGCCTCGACCGCTTCTGTCGGACGTTTTGCGGAGACGTGGGATTCGGCCAATCCTCGCCAGGAGGCCGGATCGTTGGGGTAGCGCTTCACCAGGTTCTGACAGCAGCGCACCGCTTCGTCGACGCGGTCTGATTTGCGGCAGAGTTCCGCCAGATGCCGCAAGGCGTCTCGATGCCCCGGATCGATGGTGAGGGCCTCGTGAAACACGTGGTAAGCACGGTCCTTCTCGCCCAGGTCTCGAAGACAGAGGGCGAGGTTCGAGAGGGCGTCGGGAAACGGCGGCGCGATCGCCAGGGCGCGCTGACAGGCCTCCTTGGCCTCTGCCATCAGCCCCAGTTCGCGCAAGACGGCCCCGTAGTTGCTCCAGTAAACGCCCTTCGTGTCGCAAAGAGCAAGCGCCCGCTCGATTTGCGATTTTGCCTGCTCGTACTGTTCTTTTGCGAAACTGGTTAATCCGAGGAGGTGCCACGCGCCCGCGTGGTCGGGCTGCACCGCGAGAATCGAGCGGTAGACCCGCTCCGCGCCGGCAAGATCCCCTCTCTGGTGCTTTTCCAGCCCCGTCTTCAAGTCCGGTATGGTGCGTTCCATCCAGATGTCTTTTTTCAGAAGTGAACGCTCCCCCACTCTGCTCTGTTTAACGGAAAGGTCTGTCACGACTTTAGAGAAAGTCCTGAAAACATCTCAAGAAACTTGCAGCCGAGGCTGAAGTTACACTAGCGCTGACTCTGCCTTAGCCTGGACGCGTCTCTTCCCTTCATTCCTGTCCTTCTACCTTTTCTCCGGCAGGTTCCGTTTCCTTGACCGAAACCAAGCGGTAGCCGCGGCCGTCGCGGAGCCACGTACGATCGCCGGAAATCGTGAAGATCCGCATGAAATCCGCGAGCGACTTGTCGGACTTGAGGGCGCTTAGGGAACCTCGTTTGCTTATGCTCGCGTCGACTATCAAGGGAACCCCCGTTTGACGGGTCGCCAGTGCGAAGACCTCGTCGAGCGGAGTAGGCTCGGGGAGAGAGTAGACAACGCGCCGCACATAGAGCCGCTCGTCAGGGATCGCTCGCTCCCAGCGGTCGGACGGGTGCTGCAGGACAATTCCAAGGGCCTTTCGAAGCAGTTTGCCGTCTTCGATGTCTTCAGGGTTCGGCACGATCGGACCTGCGTTGCGGAGCCGATAGTAGTAGCGTCCCAGTGCCCAACGCATCGTGGGGTGGTACGCGCTGTCCGGAACGCGTATGAGAATCTCGGCGATGGCACAGGCCAACTCCTGAGTTGCGTGCTCACCGTGCTGGAGGAACAACAAGGTCGGTTCATGGTTGAGTTCCCGCCAGACCTCCGCGTCAATGCCCTGAGGTCTCTTGACCAGAATCCTAATTGTGTTGGAATTGAACATCTTGCGTTTGGGCGCGAGCGGATACCTGACATGGATCGTGTATTCGCCAGCTTCGGGAAATGCGAGAGTCGAGGCACGCTTCTCTGTCGTCCACGGCCCGAAACTGTAGAGCAGACGAAGAGCATAGTGTTTCCACTCCCCTTTTCGTAGCGGAACGGTGCTGGGAATGACTTCCCAATTCACCTCGCTTCCAATCTCGAGTTCGGGTACAGCATCACCGGGGCTGCCCAAGAAGATCTGGATTTCGTCGGCCAGCTTGTCGACCCAAACGGGCAGATCCTGGTCGCCTTCATTGTGAACGGCGACTTGAAGAACGACCGTCTCACCCAGCACGTACTCCTCCTTGTCGGAAGCGAGTTCAATAACCAGCTCGTCTGACGCAGATGCGAGATTCATCAATGTCCAGTGCTGGACCAGGACGAGAAGAACGAGATACGTTCGTGTGCGCATCGCAATGTCCCGTGAGAAGATGTTCTGGAAGACGCCAACTGTATTCCGGGAACTTCCCGCCGCGACGCCGGAATAGCCCAACATTCGTCTCAATCGCGAGGCTTCGTGCTCTCGCGAATCTCCTTGAGATACTCTTCCGTGTACCGACCTGGCTCGCTTGGCCTGCGAGTAACGGGTTCCGCTCGGCTATCGGCAACCGCGTGGCCGACCTCATGCACAACCGTATCTTGCTCCGTGAGAGTTGCATTCCAACCACACTGACGAGCTATGTCAACTATCGCTTCGATGTAGATCAATGAACCACCGTAGTCGACCGGTGTCGCTCCGACCCCCACGACGGGCTCGGTATCTGGGTCGTTGTCGACACCCGCAGGACCTTGAAAAGCGCCCAACACATAGGCCACCCAATACCCCACTGAATTATCGCTCTTCGAATCCCAGTCCATCGCACTCACCGGGTCTGTGACGTTAAGCACGAACGGCACATTGTCATTGGAGTCTCCAACGTCATAAAGCACTTCGACGAACGCCTCAGCCATGGCGTTACCCAGCTGGCTGGTATCCGGCATGGGAACGTCTTGTCCGTCCAGCAAGTGATCGTCGTCACGTATCGAGGCGGCGCCGAAGAACGGTATCGTGTTGCCGGACAAGTTCTTGGTCTGGATAAGGAAATTGCCGAGAACCGCCAAAATCTCGAACGCATTGCCCACAGAATCGGTGAGCGTGCCAGACACGAACTGAGTTGGGACAGTGGTCGTCAATTCCACTTTGCTTGTACCGTCTTCGTTGTCTCTCCTCTGAACGACGGCGGTATTCAGAGTGTTTCCCGTTACATTTCCCATTGAGTCCACTTCGACGTGCAAATACCGCCACACGGTGAGTCGGCGCGTGGCGACCAAGTTGCGAACGGACATCGTTTCGCTGAGGGTCAGGTCGCCGCCTTCGTAGCCGCCGTACGCCTCCGGATTGAAAATGCCGTTGCCGTCGTTGTCGTAGAAGACTTCGCTGTTCGGGTCGGCCGAACGGGCCAACACGCGATCGAGATCCTCCTGCCGTCCGCCGGCGACGACGCGGAAGTTGTTTCCCGGCTGAGCGCCCATGTCAAAGGTGACGCGAATTTGGCCGTTCGCATCCGTCTCGCGCGGAGTCGCGTCGAGCGAACCCGCTCCGACGCCGCCCAAGTTGTCGATGCCGTTCTCGGGACGCATGTACATGTAGTTGTAGTCGATCGGCGCCGGGTCAGCGTCGATCGGCCCGTCATCGTCGCTGGGATCGTCCACGTCCAGCGACTCGATGACAATCGAAATCCCCGCGATTTGCGGTGTCACCTGGACAAGCACATCCACATTTGGGCGAAGGCTTCCGCCTGGAGAGGTCGCGTCGGGGTGGGCTTGGATGTCAACTCCTGAATCGTACAATTCGGCAGCGGTCTGGGCATTGGAATGAGTCGCCCACTGAATGGAAGTGATCTCCGCCACAATCTTCCGCACCGCAGGGTCCATCCGCACGGACACTCCGGGAAAACTAACATAGGGCGAGACGGCCAACTCGCCGACGGGCGGCGTTCCCTCCGCCGCTTCGAGCCCGCTGGAAGCGGCAAAACTGGTCCACGTGGCGAAGGGGTCGTCCCGATCTTCCCAGGCTGTCGTCTGCCAGTCGACCGAGTAGACGGTCACGCCCTCGGGGGCCACTTGGGCCGTCCAACGCATGGTGTCATGAGACCACGACACCTCCGAGTGAGGAACGCTGACCCAGCTTCCGTCATCCAACTGCCGCTCGGCCGTGCAGCCGGTCACCTCAACCACCCACACGTCGAACGCCGTATCGACCTGCTCCCCGCAGCGATCAGTGGCCCGGACGGTGACTTCCGTCGTGCCGGGTGTAGAGCCGAAATCGAGCGTCAACACGCCCGTCCCCTGATCGATCGACGTACTGACCACGCCCGCATCCGGTGTGCCCACGATCGAATACGTGAGCTGTTGGTCCGTATCGTCTGAGTCGTCAAACACGTCCCAGAGGTTGATCTGCTGATTGGTCTCGTCCTGCGCCCAATGGAAAACCTCGCTAATGTCGGAGGACGTCGGCGACTGATTCGTCACCTCGATCGACACGCTCGCTGTGGCGGTTGCTCGCGCTCCGTCTGTCACTTCGTAGTCAAAACTGTCGAGCCCCACGTAATGCAAACTCGGCGTGTACGTGAATGTCCCGTCTGAATTGAACTCAAACTCTGCGGCCTGGAGGGGCGGCTCCGTCATGGAAAACGTAAGCATGCCGTCATCCGACTCGTCTTCGTCGGTGCAGTAGTAACAGAAACTGTCGAAGCCGGCGAACTCGGCCTCTGATCGGTAGTAGAAGGAACCGAGCCCGTTGGTTCCGAAAGTGAATACCACGGCATGCTCCGGGCCGCTCTCGGAAACGAGCGTCACGCTCAAAATGTCGTCCTCCGAGGTGTCATTCGACAGCAGGCCGGGCGGATACTCGGCGATTGGCACGTAGTCGTGGGTCATCAGGTAGTAGTCGTTGCCCGCGATCGGCAGGAAACCATCACCGCCCGAACTACCGCCGCTTCCCCCGCTGTCGTCACCGCCGGAGTCGTCGAGGGTCGAAACGACGTCCAGCCCCGAACTTGCCGCCTCGCCGGAAACAGAAAGATCCAACTGGCGGAGAACAGGGGTAACGACTCCGCGGGGGCAATCGACAGAGGTAGATGAACTGTTTGGTCGCTCGCGTACGCGGCCGCCACGAGGTCCCACATCGGGTCTTCCGAAGACGCCTTCCTGGCACACGATGAATCCGCCTCTTCCCCGAATCCCCACCAGGCGGCGCCTACCATCAACGCAGCCACTCCCCCGCCGGGGGCTGCGCGGACTTCCAGCAACTCAGGAGCCTCTAGTTTACGCCCCCCCGCAATTTACCTGCGTACCGAACACCTCCATCCATCGCACAAGCCCCCTCTTTGGAATGTGGACTTATCAATAACTACGCGAACACACCACGCCATGGCCGTGAATTTAACGCGTGCGGAAGACTTGTCAAGTGTTTTTATGGACTCATGAGCATTGCGCAATAAATGCCCCACATCAAGGGGTATTGTGGGGCTTTTGCCCACTGGCGTGGGGGGGAATGGAAAACGGCGCACTGTTGGCCAAGCAATGGCGGAACGGGAGCCTCCTTGCCCTGGAAGCCCGGTTGCGAATCAACCGCGTTCTGAATTCGCTCGTTTCTCCCCGCTGCTGGGGCCTGTCTCGGCGGCGCGAGCCCCACTTGTCAGCCGGGCTGCCAGGGGCGACTATGGAGCGGAAATCGGTGGATGAGCGAGTTCTTCGAATCAGAGGATCCCAACTATGTCGAGCGGCAAACGGCTCCTGTTTGCCTCGTACCACTGCTATGTGGACCCGTCCAGCGGGGCGGCGGTATCGACGCGGGAACTTCTGCGCCTGCTTAGTCAAGCGGGTTGGAGTGTTCGCGCCTTGTGCGGGCCTCGACTCGACTTCACTCGCCACGAGAGTATCGCCCAACTGCTCGCCGACGAAGGGATCGCCTTTCGCGAAACAGCGAGCCTTTGGGAAGGTCTGCAATGCTCGGTGCTGTCGTTTGCAGATGACGCGATCGAGTCCAAGGTTCTGGTTTGCGGCGACTTCCGTCCACGGGATGCGGCGCCCCAAGCCGAAAGGCTCTTCGTAAGCGCTGTAAAACAGGTGCTCGATACGTGGCGGCCGGAGGTGCTTCTCACCTATGGCGGCGATCGCATCGGGGCTTCGGTTCTATCGTGCGCCCATCGAAGCGGCACTGCCACCGTTTTCTGGCTTCAGAATCTCGCCTATCGCGATGGCAGGCTCTTCGATTCAGTGGATCGCATCGTCGTTCCGTCGCAGTTCGCGGCAAGTTACTATGACAAGACGCTCGGCTGCAAAGCAGTCGCGTTGCCGTGCCTGATGGACTGGTTGCGTGTGACATGCACACGGAGCGAGGGGCAGCGTTACATCACCTTCGTCAACCCTCAGCCGGCCAAGGGCGTGTTTGTCTTCGCCCGAATTGCCGAACAGCTTCAGGTTCGGCGTCCGGATATCCCCCTGTTGATCGTCGAAGGCCGCTCGGGCGTCGAGTGGCTTCGCGCAGCATGCACCAACCTCGGCCTTCTGAGGAACCTGCACGTGATGGATACGACGCCCGACCCGCGCGACTTCTACCGCGTGAGTCACGCAATGCTTGTTCCGTCGCTCTGTCAGGAGACCTTCGGCCGCGTGGCCGCCGAGGCGATGATCAACGGGATTCCCGTCCTGGCGTCGAATCGCGGCGCGCTGCCGGAAGTGCTTGGCGACGCCGGGTTTCTCTTCGAGATTCCGGCGTGCTACACGCCGGAGACACGCACCGTGGCGACGGCCGAGGAGGTTGCCCCCTGGGTCGACGCGATCATTCGCCTCTGGGACAACACCAACCTGTACGAGGAATCCGCGCGGCACTGCCGGAAGCGAGCTGAAGCGTGGCGAACGGAGACGCTGCTGCCCCGCTACGAGGAGGTGTTGCAGGGCGTGATGCGTGCGAGGTAGCGGTCAAGCACGTATTGGTCGACCAGCCACTCCTGGCGAACTTCCTG
The DNA here is from genome assembly GCA_963674575.2 of Thermoguttaceae bacterium. Taxonomy (GTDB): domain Bacteria; phylum Planctomycetota; class Planctomycetia; order Pirellulales; family Thermoguttaceae; genus JAAYAY01. Next base: position 734,508 of record CAXXQT010000001.1, on the reverse strand, counting down.
AGATTCGACTGCCCCCTCGCGGCTCGACATCCCGGGGACCAGAAACCGGATTTCTCGCCCCCACTCCCCCCACGCGCCTTGCAATCGCCGTCTCGTGCGGCCACGATGGGGGGACTGCTACGATTCCTCGCACGGCCCCCCGGGAGAGACAAAATGAAATTTGCGGCCTTCACCAAGAGTTTCCAGGACTGGGACATCCCCACCGTCTGCCAGCGATTCCGGGAAATCGGGCTCGAGGGCCTGGACCTGACCGTTCGCCGCAAAGGCCATATCGAACCCGTCGACGTGCCGACCAAACTGCCGGCAGCAGCCCGGGCCGTGCAGGAAGCCGGCATGGAGATCTCCTTCCTCACCACCGACATCACCGACGCCACCCCCGAAGCCGAGCAGACCCTGGCCACCGCCTCCGGGCTGGGCATCGACCGCTTCAAGCTGGGCTACTACCGCTACAAGCCCTTTGGCAATCTGGCCGAGCAAATCGACGAAACGCGGAAACGAATCGACGGCGTCGTTGGGCTCGGCAAGAAACACGGAATCCTGCCCTGCCTCCACGTCCACTCGGGCCCGTACATCCCCTCCCACGGCACCCTGCTCTACGAATTGATCCGCAACTACCCGCCCGGCGAAGTGGGCGCCTATGTCGACATGCTCCACATGGTCCTCGAAGGCGGCAAGGCCGGCTGGCAGCAGGGCTTGGACCTCCTCGCCCCCTGGATCTCCCTCGTGGCCGTCAAGAACTTCTGGTGGGAGAAGACGAAGCGGGACGACTACGGCCAGCAGCGTTGGGCCACCAAGGTGGTCCCCATCGCCGAAGGCATCTCGCCCCTGCCCGACTACGTGAAAACCCTCCAAAAAGCCGGCTACGACGGCGTCTACTCCCTCCACAGCGAGTACAAGGGCAGCCACAGTTTCCAGGATATGGACACCGAAGGCTGCCTCAAACAAACCGCCACCGACCTCGCCTTCTTCAAAGGGCTCTTCTGAGGCGGGGTGATCCTGGCCAGGATCATACGCGGGTGGCACGCTCAGAGCGCGAGCGATGGGCGTGGCGGCGCGGCCTGGCTTCAGGCGGAGGTAACGGTGTGAATGACCGTGCACGCTCAAACGGCGAGGAAACCGGGCAGCCGAATTCGGAACTGCCCTTTCAGTTCGGGCTGCGTCACCTCTTTGCAGCCATGCTCGTCGTGGCCCTCAGCTTTAGCTCAACACACATCCTCGGCACGTGGATTTCGGCCTTCGTCGGATTGAACGCCCTCCTGGCCATGGCCTTCATCCTCGTTCTCATGTTTCTCCAGCAGAAGAAGAGCCGCAAGGCAAACTTGCTCGGCGCCCTCGCCGCATGTCTTTTTGTCGTGGTCGGGGAGACCTTTATCCTCCTGACCATCGCCTACCTGCACCACACACAGTAACCTGTTTGACCACAACACGTTACTGACATTCAGCCAATTTTGGGCCGCGGCGAGGCATCTCCGAATGCATCTTGACTCATCCGATATGTTGCATTAATATTGCAACATCACCAATTGGAGATGTTGATATGACTGCGTCCTGGCAATTGACCCCAGAAATGTTCCTTTCACCCCAGGAAGTCGATACGCTCCTGGAGCATGTCCGCCTGGCCTGCCGCCACGCGTCCGGACAGGCCCTCGTGGGGGCGGAACTCGATCGCGTGATCGTGGAAGGGCTGCTCTTCTCCGGGCTGCGAACGACCGAATTCTGCCGCCTTCGCGTGGCCGACACGATCGTGGGCCAAGGCCGCTCCGTGTTTGTCATCTCCGACATGCCTGGACGAGACCGAACCGTTCACATTCCGCGCGAGGTGAGCTGGCTAATCGAGCGATTCCACACTCGAGTGCGACCGGCTCTTCTGCCCGAGGACGTGGCGTCGGACGACCCCGCCCAGCCGCTCCTCTTCGGCCAGCGAAAGAACCCCATGGAACGCACCGGCCTGTACCGCCGCGTGGTGCGAATCCTCACGGCCGCAGGCCTGGGAAGCCGGGCGAGCGTCCAGTTGCTCCGCCACACCTACGGCTACCTGGCCTATCTCCGCTCGGGTGGCAACCTCCTCTTCGTCCAACGCCAGCTTGGCCACGCCCATCCCATGGTGACCAGCGTCTACGCCCAGTTTGTGAATGAGTCCTACGAGGCCATGGCGGAACAGGTGTACCGCCGGGCTCCTAACATGCCATCAGGAGAAACGTGCGATGAAGACTGATCAGGAAATCTACGAAGGCGTCCGCTCGATCGTCATCGACGCCCTGGCCGCCGAAGAGGAAGACGTGACCCCGAAGGCCCGCTTGACGGACGACCTGGGCGCGGAGTCGATCGACTACCTGGACATCTTCTTCCATGTGGAAAAGAGGTTCGGCGTTCGGATCGAGGTCAACGAGCAGGCGGTCAATTCCGTCCTCCACGACGAGAAGTACGTTCGCGAAGGCATGATCACCGACGAGGGGTTGGAGGAACTCCGTCGCCGTCTTCCCGAGGTCGATCTCGCGCCCCTCGACGAAAGTCGCGACGTCCGCCGGTTTCCCAGCGTTTTTACGGTCGAGGGGATCGTCAATCTGGTGAAGGCGAGACTTGCAGCCGACCCAGGGGTCGCGTAGGTTAGTGGGAACGTCCTTCCCAAGACCCCGTTTGTCGGCGGCCCGTCCCGATCATGTTTCGAGTCAAGATCTGTGGTATCACCAGCGAGTCCGACGCCCGGGCGGTGGCCAAGGCCGGGACGGACGCGGTGGGCTTGAATTTCTTCGAGAAGAGCCCCCGCTACCTCCCACCTGATCGGGCCGTGGCGATTGTATCGGCCTTACCCGCCGACGTGCTGAAGGTGGGACTCTTCGTCAATGCATCGACGAGCCAAATCGATCAGACCTGGCACGACGTCGGCCTCGACTTGATCCAACTTCACGGCGACGAACCGCCCGAGTTTCTTAGGCAACTGATCCCCCGGCCCGTCATGCGGGCCTTTCGCCTGGGCGAAGAAGGTCTCGCGCCGATTCTCGCCTATCTCGGGGCCTGCCGAGAACTGGAGTGCCTCCCCAAATTGGTGCTGATCGATTCCTTTCGCAAAGGTCAGTATGGCGGCACCGGTGCGACGGCCGACTGGACCACGGCGCGACAGTATCCCTCCCAGGACTGGCATCCGCCCCTTGTCCTGGCCGGTGGGCTGACCGGGGAGAACGTGGCCGAGGCGATTCGGGCCGTCAGGCCGAGCGGGGTCGACACGGCAAGCGGGGTGGAAAGCGAGCCGGGAAAGAAGGATCCCGGTCTCGTGGAGCAATTTGTCCGTTCGGCCAGGGAGGCCTTCGGAAAAACCTGAAAAGCATCTGCAAACGGTGGGGGTGGGCGATGATCGATTCCCGGGTGAACTGTCTGCTTCTGCTCTGCTTTCTATTCGGATGCGGCGACCCCAACGGGCCGTCGCTCCAAATGCCTCCTTCGCCGGCAGGCCGCTCCCAGCCAGCCTCAAGTCCACAGCCCCCGTGGCAGGCCGTCGTGGATCCGGCGTCGTCAGCGCCCCAGTTGCCCAACTCGGCCGTATTCCCCTACGAACTGCCCAGATCGACCAAGGTTACATTCTCCCGCGGTTCCACGCGATTTGTCGCCGCGTCCACCCCCACCCCGGGTACGGTGAATAAGGCAGAGATCGGCGTAATCGATCTGCAAACCGGCAAGGAAACATGCCATCTCTCGGGGATCGAACTGACCCGTGTAGATCGCGTCGTGCTCAGCGACGACGGCAAGCTCCTGGCAATCAACCGTCATCCAGACCGCGCAATCCGCATCTGGTCGACCGAGAGCGGGGAGCTGATCGAAGAACGTGTCCTGTCGGAGGATCTCGGAATTAACCAGTTGGGCCTGCCATCCTGGTTCGAGATCCTGCCGAGCGGAGAACTCGTGGCCATGCGAGGGGCCGGGGAAACCGTGGTCTACGTATGGACCCCGGGCCAGACCGAGGCGCCGCGAGCGTTCAAACTGTTTCAACGGAACCGGCGAGACTTTCTCCGCCGGGAGGCCGTCGCCATCTCGCCCGGCGGCAAATACTTGGCAGCCGTTGTGGGCAACTCGCTGGTAGCGCACGACCTGGCTACCGGGGCTTGCGCCGGGGGCGTCGAGTTTCAGGAAGAGATCCTGGCCCGGGCCGGTTGGTGCGATCGTCTCCAGTTCTCGCCCGACGGCAAAGAAGTGGCCGGCGTGATGATTCCGCAGGGCGGGGACGTCAAACCCGGCGTCCTCCTTTGCTGGGACTGGGCCACGGGAGAACTCGTTTCCCATTACCCGATTTCCGCCGACGTGATTTCCGCCTCGCGGACCAAGGCTCGGCCGCCGGATTGCCCCCGCCCGTGGCTCCAATGGTTGCCGGATCGTTCTGGATGGGTCCTGTTCGGCAGAGTCGTCTGGCCGCGTGAGGGGACAGAACCGCTCGAAACGCTCCCCGTCGACGAGGTTTGTCCCACCCGGCTCCTCAGTCGATCCGAGTTCCTCCTCTGTCGAGAGAATCGCCAGACGCGCCAGACAGACCTGGTCTACCAAGGAGCGCCCCTCCCCATGGACCTCGTCGACACCCCGAGGCATGGCGAGGCCGCGCCGGTAGAGGAAGTGGCGTGGGCGGCCCAGGTGGACCCGCCCGAAAAAACACCCACCTATCCCCAGGCGAACTGCTTCCCCCTTCTCATTCCGGGAAATGCCAAACTCCACTACGCTGCGATCCCGAACTCGCAAGTCATTCTCACTAGCGAAGTGCCGCGGAACGATGGGCTTCGGACACAACTGGACTGCCTCGACCTGCCGGCAGGGGAAGTTGTCAGTTCGCGACTGCACTATCAGCACCTCCTCCCAGACGCCTTCGTGTTTTCCAACGACGATCGCCAGGTCTATATCCACGAACGACCAGGCTCTTTCGTCATCGCAAACGCAACGAACGCTCCGAAAGGGCAAGGAGAACTGTCGATTGGCGGGCTTTCCGGAGACACCGCCCAGTGGCTGGGATTGATTGCGGGGGAAGTGGGAATCAGCTTGCACGTGGGAACCGTCCAGGCAGAGATGCGTCTTAATTGGCTCCCCGGTCGGCAGGGCCCCGAGAAATTCTCCCTGGCAGGAGCAGGCCTCGGCTCGCTGCCGCTCAAGGGAGCGTGCGTCCTTTCCCCCGGCGGACGCTACGTGGCGGCCCTCGTGGGAAAGCAGCTCGTCATCCATGAACTCCAGTCAGGCAACTGCGTGGGCACGGCGGCCATGGAAGACGGAATGGCGCCGGAGGGAATACGTGAAGGCAGCCTGTTCTTCTCCCCCGACGGCGACGAAATTGTGGCCTTGCTCCGCGGGGGCGATGGCGTCGATCGACTGCTCACATGGAATGCTGCAACCGGAGAGTCTTCCGGCGTCTGGTTTGTAGCACGCTCCGACTGGGAGGCGGAACACGGGGGGATCGATCTCCTTGCCTACGAAGGGCCGGCCGTCGAGTGGCTGCCCGACGAAAGCGGCTGGCTCCTGGATGGTCACATCGTGGTCCCGCGGGAGGAATCGGCGGAAGTTCTCCATTTCCCCCCTACCGGCGACATGACCCCAAGACACTTGATCAGCGCCAGCCAGGCCATCGTTCGCTCCCCCGTAGCCCAGGAGGTCGCAGCCCTCACCCTTCTGAATCGAGGGCAAGACAAGGCCCTCCTGGTCACCGAGGAAAATGCCATCGCGTCGGCGGGCGTGTCCTGGCCCAGAGACACCAAGCCCGAACGCTACTGGAATGCTCAACCGGATGGCAGCGACTACGCGGTCCGAGCCATGGCCCAGGAAATCGCCCTCCCAGACGGGAGGCCGGGCGAAACGCGATTCTCCGCGACCCCCAGCCCCTATGCTGTCGCCGGAAGCCGGAAACGCCTCTACGTTGTCAGTGTGGCGGAAGCAGCGGTCAAGAACGAACTCGATCTGCCGGAGGGAACGACCTGCGTGCCAAGCGATGTCTCGCCCGACGGCAAATACGTGATCACCACCGAAACGAAAGAAGAGAAGAGAGCCCGCGTATGGGATGTCGCCGCGGGCCGGGCCATTTTTCAATTCCCGCTAGACAGACCTCCCACCGTACTCCGCTTCCTTCCCAATGATCGGCTCCTTGTGGCGGTCTATCCTCCCCACCTTCGCGTGGTCCAGTTCCTGGACAGCAAGATCCTCCTGGACCACCAGCCCGGTGAGACCCCTCGCCTGACAAACATGGCTTGCACAGTCAGTCCGGGGGGCCGTTACATGGCCCTCGTTTCCAACAACCGCCTCCTTCTTTTCGATTTGTCCGAGGGGAAGTTTGTGGGCGAGGTTCCTTTTGCGGAAGGCGATCCGAGAGGTTGGACGGCGCTGCGGATGGCCTTCCGCCTGGACGGTTCGCGCCTCTATGCTGTCTTGCGTGCCCCCGGAGATGCTGCTCGATTGCTTGCCTGGAACATGGCCGACGGGGAGTTGGTGCGGGACGTGATGTTGGAACCGGAGGTTGCGGCTCGGGTGTGCGACCACACGGTCGGTTGGCGTCAGCCCGGCTGGGTCCCCAACGATGCCCCCTATCTGCTGGCGGGGAGCTGCGTGATTGACGGCGAGACCGGTCGCTCGATCCCGTTGGATGTTGAACCGGAGCCGCGGGTCGTGTCGGTCGTCGGAGTAGGGCGAGCGATCATGTCGCACCGGGGCAAGTCCGGCACATTCGGTCGGGACCAGGTGATGACCTGCCTCCTTTCGCCGGTTCAGTTGGCCAATCCAGTTGCTGCCCAGTTGCTTGCCGCCGTGGAACGCCATCCTCTCCAAAACCCCCATGCGGCCGACTACGCAACCGAAGCAGCCCCCGCTATGTGGGATGTTGCCGTGGACCCAGCGCCGCCCGGCACCTGGGAACCCTCTGAAAACCTGCGAATCCCAATCCTTAGTTCAACGCCCCCCCTTCTCGGCAATCGACCTTCCCCTTACGTCTGTGTGGCAAGCAGCAAGTGGGAACGTATTGCCCTCCATGACCTGAAGTCCGGCAAGCTCGTTGGCGAAGCAGATGCCGGCCTCCAGTCGATTCGCGATCTGGCTATTCGAGGGGACGGCAAGTTCGTCTTTCTCATGGCAACCCATTCGGTAGCCCTGGCGAATCTGGAATCCGGACAGACCATGCCGCTCGCGATCGAGAACGACTTCTGTCTCCTTGCCACCTTCGACGGAGAGGGCATGGCCACCCTGTTGACGGAAACAAACCACCAACTCGTTTTGCGCAGGTTTGATCCCGCCGCGGGAACAACTCTCTCCGAAACCGCCCTGGCCGAAGGCAAGTTGCCAACGATTTATGATTACAACACCACTGGAAGAACCGTCTCACCGGGAGGCCGCTATCTGGCCGTGCAACTTGGCAGGACGGTCCGCGTCTACGAGACGGCCACCGGCAGGCTGGCGGGCCGAATGTCATGGCCTTACCGCGGTACTCACGACAATCGCGAGGGCTGTCTGGGCATGGCCTTCTCGCGAGACGGCGCGCGTCTGGCGGCCTTGGCCAACCCGCTGGCCGGCAACAGCGAGTTGGCTGTGTGGGACATGGCCAACGGGCAGCTCGTCCAATACCGGCGCTACGGAACCAGGTTGAACGACACCCGGTTGGGGGTCTCGCAACAAGCAGAAACGCTCACTTGGTTTTCGGATCGGCAAGGCCTCCTGTTCCTCGGCAACCTCCTGCTGGACGCCGAGACGGGCGCGCCCGTGTGGCGGATCGACACCAAATCCGCGGAAACGCTTCTACCGCTATCGGTGCAAGCACGACTTGTAGCTACGACCCGCGGGAAACAGTTCGTCGCGGTGAACGCTTTGCCGCAAGCTGCGCCCAAGGCCTTTCAGGCCGTCCGAGGCTCCCGATCGGAACGCATGCCCGATTTGTGCCAGCATGATGCGAGCTCGGTCAAGTCGGTGGCCCTTTGGGAATCGCCCAATCCATGGCAACCGACGGCCGCGGAACCTCTGGACGAGACTGCCCGTTCGTTGACGATCCCGGACACTTCTGGCCAAGATGTCTCCTGCTTCCGAGTCTTGCCCGGTCTTAAAAGGGTTGTTGTCAACCGTCAGAAACACTCCGCATCGGATTGGCTGAGGAGGTCAGCGGTCGGTCCGATCCCGTCGGAGAAGACCAACGCGCTCGAAACACTCGATCTTGCTTCCGGCAGATCTCTGGGCAAGTTCGAGGTGCCCGGCCCCTTCGTACTTCTGGCCGTATCCAGCGACGGGGCCCTCTATCTGACAGGCGAGCGGGTCCACCCGAACCATTCCGTCTACAGCCGCCTCGACATCTGGGATTCGACCAACGGAAACCACCTCGTAGGCTGGCAGCCCGTCCCGAAAAGCGCGCCCCTCGAAGAGTTGGTTTCCTCGGCCAGGTTCTGTGGCAAGCGGATCGTGCTGGTCCAACAGAAGAACCGGGTGACCGCATGGCAAGTGCCCGAGTGCCGACTCCTCTATAGTGTCGGCAGCTTCAGTCGCGCGGTTGTCGACCCGGGTGAAAAATATCTGCTGGCGGGGGACAGTGTCGGTGGATCGGAGTCGGGCAGGTACTTCCCCGTGCGAGAAGTCGCCACTGGCGGAATTGTGAAAAGGCTTGTGCAGCCGCAACAATACATGCGACTTAGGCCCGACGCCATGGCCTTCCTCCCGGATGGCCGGCGAGCGGTTGCCCTTCTGCGGCCAACCATTGCCAACTATCAGCGACTGCTCGTTTGGGATATTGAGAGCGGCAACCTGCTCAACGACCTTCCCCTGCCCAACCTGGCGGCCGGTGATCTTCACCCTCTGGATGAGCGGCACGTGCTAGCATCGGTGGGCGTCCCCGGAAAAGACAAGTTGCAATACCTGATCGACGTGGAAGAGGAACGGATTCGCCTGGCTTATGAAGGCGATTGGCCAGCGAAGGAACGGGTGGCCCACCAATTGTGGCGGATAGACGGAAACCGTTTGCGGGCACAATCATTGCTGGCGTCTGCCACACAACAACGGGGCTGGAAGATTGCGCCGAACCTCGCCCCTGGAACTTCGGTTGCGTTTGAGTTCAAATCGCCCGTGGCCGCCCACGAGCAGTTTCGGAAAACGGCCAAGAAGAAGATCCAGGACCTCGGCTGGAAAACGACGGGCGGGAATGTTCGTGTTCAGTTTCTCGTCTCGCAAGTGAACAAGACCGGTGCGTCGGATAACCTGGGACGCCGCATCGATCGCAGGGCCCGGCGTTACCAGGTGCGGATTCTCGGACCAGGGGGGCAGGAACTCTTCGAGCAGCACGGCGACCTGACCATCGGCGCTACCGGCGTTGTTCAGGGCGGAAGCGCGACCTTCAACCTCATCGACGACGACACCGAGTTCATTACTACCTGGTTTGAGCGACTAAAAATCCCGGCCGTCATCTTCCAGAAGGACTGGGCCGAGCAAATTCCCAAACGGCCCCTGCCGTGAATCAGGCCGCGGGACCCCTCGGTACAATGGTTGGCTGGGCGTTTGCCTCGTCCAGGTTACAAGCCTCCCCCCTGGCCAAACCCACCGGAACTTCCTATTATCAAGACTCTTGGCGCCAGTGGCGCGTCTAGACTTTCTTGTCTGCCAGGCCCCGGGCGTCGCTGGTGTTCTTTTTGTACCCACGCGCCAGCCTGCCGTCAGGCGATCCTTCGTATTCGCGTTCCCCCCAGGGAGGTCCATCGTGTCCCAAGTCGAAACCAAACTGCCCTACAAAGTCGTCGATTGCTCGCCAGAGGAATTCAAGAAGCTTGCCGACTTCGGCCACAAGGAAATCATGCTGGCCGAGAACGAAATGCCGGGGCTGATGGCCCTCCGTGAGAGGTATGGGAAGGAGCAGCCCCTGGCCAAGGCTCGCGTCGCCGGCTGCCTTCACATGACGATCCAGACGGCCGTGCTCATCAAGACCCTCAAGGCCCTTGGCGCCGAGGTCACCTGGACGAGCTGCAACATCTACTCGACCCAGGATCACGCCGCCGTGGCAATCGCCGACCTGGGGGTTCCCGTATTCGCCTGGAAGGGGGAAGACCTCCAGGACTATTGGGACAACATCCTGACACAGATCGGTTCTTTCAAAGACGACAAAGGCCCCAATCTGATCCTCGATGACGGCGGTGACCTGACCCTGATGGTCCACAAGGGCGCCGAGTTCGAGAAGTCAGGCGAGACCCCCGATCCGGATTCCGTCACTCACATCGAAGAGAAGGCGCTGCTCACCACCCTCAAGCGAAGCATTGAGGAGGACCCAACCCGGTTCACCAAGATCGCGGAAGGCATCTGCGGCGTGAGCGAAGAAACGACCACGGGCGTGCATCGTCTCTACGACATGCACACCAAGGGCACGCTGCTCTTCCCCGCCATCAACGTAAACGACTCGGTCACCAAGAGCAAGTTCGACAACCTCTACGGCTGCCGCGAGTCGCTGGCCGACGGAATCAAGCGGGCCACCGACGTGATGGTGGCGGGCAAGGTCGTAGTCATCTGCGGCTACGGCGACGTGGGCAAGGGCTGTGCCCACTCGATGAAGTCCTACGGCGCCCGCGTTCTCGTCACCGAGATCGACCCGATCTGCGCCCTCCAGGCCGCCATGGAAGGCTACGAAGTGGTGACCATGGAAGAGGCCGCCTCCCAGGGCAACATCTTCGTGACCACCACCGGTTGCCGCGACGTCATCCGTGCCGAGCACATGGAGCAGATGCCGGACGACGCGATCGTCTGCAACATCGGCCACTTCGATCTGGAGATTGACGTGGCGGCCCTCGAGGCCTATCCGAACATCGAGAAGACGACCATCAAGCCCCTCGTCGATCGCTACACCTTCCCCGACGGCCACTCGATTCTGCTGCTGGCCGGTGGACGCCTGGTGAACCTCGGCTGCGCCACGGGCCATCCGTCGTTCGTCATGTCCAACTCCTTCACCAACCAGGTGCTGGCCCAGATGGCCCTGTTGAACGAGCCGGAGAAGTACCCCCTCGGCGTTCACGTGCTGCCCAAACAGCTTGATGAAGAGGTCGCCCGACTCCACCTCGACAAGCTCGGCGTGAAACTCTCCAAGCTCAACCAGGTGCAGGCCGACTATCTCGGCATCCCCGTCGAAGGTCCTTTCAAGCCGGACCACTACCGCTATTGATGGGCCCCTGCTTCACGAGCAATCAAACGAAAGCCCCCGTCGGTTATCGGATCCGGCGGGGGCTTTTTCGTTTGTCAGCGGGCAAATACTGAAGGCGTCAGACTACTGCAACTCTTCGACATCGGCCTTGTCTTTGGCTCGTGACGTGGATTGCTTGTTGCGAATGAGGCTATTTCGACCAATGAACGCTGCCGTGACGGCTCCATACTTTCCGCGGACAACCCCTGCCTTGGCCTCTGCGAAACTCAGTCCGCTGATTTGGTTGATTAGATCGATTCGTACTGGAGGTACGCCAATCGCCAAAATCTCCCCGGGAGTTTCCAACACGATACGAGACACGCTTTCTTCGCGAAACCCGAACGCAACAAGAGTATTGACCAAACGGTCAATGTTTGCGGCGGTGGAATCAAAGAAAATATCGATGTCCTTCGTGAAACGGGGGAAGCCGTGAAAAGCCACCGCGTAGCCGCCAACAATCATGTAGTCGACTTCGTGTGCCTCAAGTAGCCTCAAGAAGTCTTCGAAGTCGGGCTGGGTATTCATAGAGGAACTTCCCCGCTTCCAGCCGAAGACGCTCAACCTCGTCCAGTCGCTCCTCAGGCGTTTTCTGACGCCAATACTCCCGATCTGCTTGGGACTGCGACTCGTGGGTCGTGACGGCTAGCGATTTCTTCACGGGATTGTCGTGGATAGAGGTCTTGGATTGTGCTGCAAACGGGCTCTCTAATCTAAGCTTATGCTACCGCACAAACGGCGACAATAGCGGTAGCTCGTAATGGTGTTTGCGTTGTTCGTTCGGGGGACAGCGTACCGGAGATTCCTGTACAGGTGCTGCCTCAGCCTGCAGAAGCAGCCCAAAATCTCGCCTCCCACGACCGGCATGCAGAGCGTGTCGCTATGCCAGCACTGATGGCATGGACCCGGTAGTCGTTCTACTCCCAGCCCCTCCCGTCTCCGCTCTCTCCGCCCATCGTTCAGCTTCCGCCAGGCCACCCCGCTCGGGGGGCAGCCCCGGTTGACAGTCGCCGCAGCCTCCGTGATAAACGAAGCTTGGTCTTTGCTTGCGACACGAAACCGTTTTCCCCTCTAGAGTTAGCATGCCCGAAATCCAAGCCTTCCGCGGAATCCGTTACGACCTGGGCCACGTCGGCTCTCTCAGCGACGTTGTCGCCCCGCCCTACGATGTGATCAATCCCGAGTTCCAGGAGGAACTCTACAAGAAGCACCCCTGCAACGTGGTTCGCTTGATCCTGAATCGGATGGAGCCCAGCGACGACGAGGCCAGCAACCGCTACACCCGGGCGGGTCGCTTCTTCAAGAGCTGGAAGGATGAGGGAGTCCTCTTCGAGGAGGCCGATCCGGCCATCTACGTCTATCACCAGGAGTTCGAAGCCCTGGGACAGACCTTCGTTCGACGGGGATTCATGGCCCGAGTGAAGGTCCAGCGGTTTGGCGAAGGAATGATCTTCCCCCACGAGCAGACCCTGAGCAAGGCCAAGGCGGATCGCCTGATGCTTACGGCGGTCTGCAAAGCGAACATGAGCCAGGTCTTCGGGCTCTACCCCGACGAGACCTGCGACGTCCAGCAGGCCCTGGACGCGGCCATCGCGGATAAGACGCCCCTCGTGGCCATCGACCACCTCGGGGTTACGCATCGTATGTGGCCTGTGACAGACGTGGCGGTCATCGCAACCGTAACGGGAATGATGGGCCCCAAGCCGATTTTCATCGCCGATGGTCACCATCGCTACGAAACGGCCTGCAACTACCGCGACCAGGTCTACGATAGCGGCTTCCTCAGCCCCGAACACCCGGCCAACTACGTCATGATGCAGTGCGTGGCCATGGACGACCCCGGACTGGCCGTGCTACCCACCCACCGGCTCCTGCCGGGAGTGCCCGAGATGGATGCCGCCGAGTTGGCCGAAAAAGTTGGCGACCTGTTCACGACTCGCGAAGCAGGCCAAGGCCCCGCTGCCGCCAACGAGGTCTGGGAAGACATCGAGACCGCCGACCGCCAGGATACGTTGGCACTCTATACGAAGAGAGATGACCGCTGGACCATCCTGCAGCTCAGCGACGCCGGTCGCGAGAAGATGGACGAAGTGGCCGCCGACCGCGATCCCGTCTGGCGCCAGTTGGGAGTGAGCATTCTTCACCGACTCGTGATCGAAACCCTCATTTCCCCCGACCGGGAAATCCAGCCCAAGTACGTTCACCTCGTCGAGGAGGTGGTGGAAGGGATCCAGTCGGGCGAGTATCCCGTGGCTGCCCTGGTCATGCCCGCCACGGTCAACCACATCCGCCAAATCAGCATGGCGGGCGAGCGCATGCCGGCGAAGAGCACCTACTTCTACCCGAAACTCCTCAGCGGCCTCGTCTTCAACCCCCTCGAGCCGTAGCCCACTGTTGGTGTCCAGGCTTCAGGCTGCTGGCTTCCGTAGCGGTGGCATCCCTGCCGCCGCAAAAACTTGAGAGCACCGTGGCGGAATGGCAGCGGTGTGAGGCATGGTTGCGTTCTTCTGCCTGCATGGCGAAGCGTGCCCGCGAATATCTCCCACGTTTCACGTGAAACGGGTTTGGCGAACCTGTACGGATCGCGAAAACGGGGCGTTTCACGTGAAACGTAATCGATATGCACCGTAGGACGAGCCTTGGAGTGCGATGACTTGTCATCGCTTTCTTTCACCAGCGACGTTCACCAACCACGACGTCGATTCTGACCCAGGGTCCCTGTTGGAGTCCAGGCTTCAGCCTGCTGCCTTTCGTAGCGGTGGCATCCCTGCCGCCGGTTGGATCGAGTCGTTGATTCAATCGGCCCGTGGCGTCGCGGAGCGAGCCTGCTACTATTTGCCGTGTTTCACGTGAAACGGGTTTGGCGAAGCCGTGCGGGTTGCGAAAACGAGGCGTTTCACGTGAAACGTGGCGCCGTACAGCCCTCGCCCCTGAGCCGTTTCCTGACAGGTACGCGCAGTTCGGTAAACTCTTGACCTCGCCCGCACGCATCGTTCCAATGACACGGCTTGCAAGGATCTCCAGTCGGTGGCAGTGGAACTTCCAGGGGAGAGGTGGTCACGGTGGCCGGGAAAACGGACAGGGCTGGAAAGCGTCTGCTACATTTGCCCTTTCTGCTGGGCTTGTTCGTGGTGCTCGCGGTGCTTTACGCGTTGTTCTTCAGTCCGCCCGATTGGCTCTCCGGGTTTGCCTTGCTATTCACTCTGTCTGTGGCGCCAGTCGCTCTGGCCGTGTGCATCGTTTACGGCCGCGGTTTCTTTCGGACCTTTGCCATCGGGGCCGTGTTCCCCGCTTCATTGTGGTTTCTCGTTGCCCAAGCGATTGTGGCCGGCGTGGCGGCATGCAACGTGGACATCGACGAAATGTCGATTGTTGCACGTTTGATGCTCCTGCTGGGCGTCGCCCCTGCATTGCTCGTCTATTCGATCTACGGGGCAGCCGCAGTGGTCGTTCGCTTGTTCATTGAGCGCATGCAGCGCCGGATCGAGGAAAGGGAGGACTCTGACGTGGCCGCAACAGTCAAGCGTCCGGGATGCCGCCAGTTCACGCTACGAGGGCTTCTGGCCATGATGACGTTGGCGGGTGTCCTTTGCGGGCTGCTGATCGGGGCCCCGCTCCCGATTCGACTCATCACCGCCACATTTCTCTTCGTCCTGGCTCCCATGGTGCTGACCGTGTGCGTCATCTATGGTCGGGGCTACTTCCGAACCTTTGCGATCGGCGCCCTCTTTCCTGCGTCGCTCAGCATCATCAGCGCCTACGTTCTCGTGGCATATGCCGCTGAATTCAGCGCTAACGACGAATCGACCCTCGCGAAGCTGTTCGTTCTCATCTCTGTCGCTGGGGCCTTCCTTGTCTTCCTGGCCTACGGCGCGATCGCCATGGGCGTCCGATGGTTCGTCGAGCGACTGCAGCCCCCTGCGGAATCAGAGTCGTCCGATGCGCAGGCGTCCTGCACGCAACCAGAGGACGACGCCGATCCCGAAGACCCGGAAGGTCCGGAAAACGGCGCGTTTCACGTGAAACGTGATGGATTTGAGAGCTGAGACGACGCGATTTGAGCCGCAAAAGGGACCGGAATGGAAAACGTGAAAGGCAACCACACAGGGCACGGAGGACACAGAGGAAGATCCAGCCAAATGAAGAATGCCGAAAGTCAAATGTCGAAAGAATGACGAATGACCTAAGGCACGAAATGTCGTATTCCGGCACGACCTTCGTCATTCAGGCCTTGCGATTTGTTTCGTCATTTGATTTTCGACATTCGTCATTTCTCTTTTTTGCTCCGTGCCCTCCGTGCCCTCCGTGGTGCCCTCCCCTTGTTTCAAAGCCCCCGTTTCCGCGCGTTTCCAATTGGCATTTCCTGAATTTGGGGTTCGGTGTTAGAATTCTCGGCGCGCTTTCGTGGAAATCTGCGCATGTCGGCAGGGAGGCCGAAACGTTGGGACGCGTACTCTGCGTGGCAAATCAGAAGGGTGGCGTGGGAAAAACGACCACCTCCGTGAACCTGGCCGCCGGCCTGGCGAAGTCGGGTGCGCGGACCCTTCTGGTTGATCTCGACCCCCAATGCAACGCCACCTCGGGCCTGGGCCGCTCGCCCAGCCAGAGCCACGCCCTTGTCTCCGGCCAGCCTCTGCACGAGGCGATCGAAGGCACGGACGAGGAAAACCTGGACCTGCTGGCGGGAAGCCGGCGTTTTCAGGACGTCGAGGCGCTAACTCAGAACCGGGGCCAGGAGGCCGCCGTGTTTGAGCGTAGGCTCATGGCGGCCGCGAACGCCTACGATTTCATGCTCATTGACTGTCCCCCGTCTCTTGGCCAGCTTACCAAGACCGCCCTGGCCGCTTCCAGCGAGGTCATCATGCCAATCCAGTGCGAGTTCTTCGCCATGGAAGGATTGGCCCAAATGATCGACGTCATTCGCGGAGTGATGGAGCGGCCCGATCGGCGACTCGAGTTCGGCGGTATCGTGCTCACCATGTACGATCCGAGCCTCGAGTTGACCCACGAGGTGGAGGCGGAGGTGCGCGACTTTTTTGGAGAAGTGGTTTATCAATCGGTCATACCACGGGACGTCGCCGTTTCCGAGGCCCCCAGCCACGGGCTGCCCGTGCTGGACTACGCGCCTCGCTCGCGAGGGACCCGGGCGTATGTCGAACTCTGCATGGAGGTACTCGAACGTGACTAGGGAAAGACGTCTGGGCCGGGGGCTGGAGGCCTTGCTCGGCAAGGTGGCCACCCAGCAGGCCGACGACAGTTCGGCAGCCCTGGACAACTCATCCGCCGGACCTTGGTCGGCGCCGGAGTCGCCCTACGGCTTGAACGATCAACCGTATGCTCCGGAGCCACAAGCCCCCCCGGAGGATACGCCCATGAGGGTGGACGGGGCCCATCAATCCTCCGCCCGGGAAGAAACGCTGGAAGAGGAGGACGCCGTCGCGGTGCCCGCGGGGCCGCCTACTCGACTGGATATTCGCCTCATCGACAGCAACCCTTACCAGCCCCGTGAGGATTTCGGCGACGAGGAGTTGGACACGTTGACCGACAGCCTTCGCGCCCACGGACTGCTTCAGCCTCTGGTCGTGCGTGCCATGGGCGACCGCTTCCAATTGGTGGCGGGAGAACGTCGTCTGCGAGCGGCGGCGCGGGCCGGGTGGTCGGAAGTTCCAATTCTGGTCGTCGAGGCCGACGATCGGGAAACCGCCGAACTGGCAATCATTGAAAACCTTCAACGCAAGGACCTGAACGCATTGGAGAAGGCGGCCTCCTTCCAACGGTACCTGGACAACTACGGCTGCACCCAGGAGGAACTTGCCTCGCGATTGAAGATCGATCGATCCACGGTGGCCAACCTGATCCGTCTTCTGGAACTGCCCGACGAGATCCAGGCGGCCGTCCGCGAGGCTCGGATCACCCAGGGGCACGCTCGGGCCTTGCTGCCCTTGGGCGACGAGCGCGAGCAAGTTGAGTTCTGCCAGCGAATCCAGGACGAGGCCCTGTCGGTTCGCAAGACCGAGGCCCTCGTTCAAGAGATCATCTCCGCCGAGGACGGCGTGCCCCTTGGCGTGGTCGACCGCGACGGCGCCACCCGGAAGCCTCGCGTACCAAACGAACACCTGGCGGCCCTGGAGCAGGAGTTCCGCTCCGTGCTGGGCATGCGTGTGGGTATCAGCCACAACGCCCGAGGAAAAGGGAAGGTGGTCATCCACTTCCGCAACCACGACGAGTTCGATCGCCTGCGCGAGCACGTATGCGGACTGATCGACGAGGAGATGCAAACGGAAGCCGGCTGAGAGTCCGGTTGGGTCCGGGATACTGGATTGGCATTGACCGAAAAGGGGAAAGGGCCCTATACTCCCGCGCCCTTTCGCCTGCCCGCGACCCGTTATTCAGGCGTAAACGATTGTAAGCAAATGGTTTATGGAGGAACCACGATGACCCGTAGGGATTTCCAGGAGAGAAGGCCCCAGAATGGGCTGTGGGCCAAGCGTGTATGGATTGTTTCGGCCGTAGTAATTGCGTCGGTTGCTTCGGCGGCGCTGGTCAACGCGGCCCAGAAGGCCGGGCCTCAGCGTCCAACCGATGACGGAGAGATGAAGGTCGTGGCCCGTGTCAATGGCCAGAACATCACCCGCGAAGAGCTGGCCCAGGAGTGCCTTCTCCACTACGGCGACGATGTCCTGGAACGAATGACGAAGAAGCTGCTCATTATCCAGGAGTGCAAGAAGCGGGGGATCCAGGTCACCCAACAGGAGGTGAACGCAGAGATCGAGCGGATGGCCACCCGCTTCAAGCTGCCCGTGGAACAGTGGCTGAAGTTGCTCAAAGACGAGCGAGGGATCAATCCCACCCAATACTCCAACGACATCATCTACCCCACGATCGCGCTCCGGAAGATCGCCAAGGACCAGCTTGTGATCTCCGAGGCGGAATTGCGGGGCGAATGGGAGAAGTACTACGGGCCGTCGGTCAAGGCACGGATGATCGCGTGTGAATCATTGGAAAAGGCGAAGCGAGCCCTGGAACTCGTGAAGGCTAATCCCGGCCAGTTCGGCGCGATCGCGAAGAACATGTCGGACGACACCGCCAGCGCCAGCGTGAACGGCATGGTTAACCCGATCCGAAGGCACCTCGGCTACAAGGAGATCGAGGACACCGCCTTCGCCATGAAGCCGGGCGACATCTCCCCAATCATCCAGGTTGCCGGACAATACGTCATCCTGAAGTGCGAGGACCAGATTCCCGCCCAGAAGGTTCGCTTTGAGGACGCCCGGCCCCTGCTCGAAGAATCGGTGAGCGAGGCCAAACTGCGGGTGGCGGCAAGCGAACTGTTTGAGAAACTCCATGCCGACGCCAAGGTGGTCAACGTCTTTAACGATCCTGTCAAGCGAAACGAAAACCCCGGGATCGCCGCCTTCATCAATGGCCTGCCTGTCAAGCTTCAGGAACTGGCCGAGATGTGCATTGAGCGTCACGGCGAAGAGGTTCTGGAAGGAACCATCAGCCGCCGAATCATCGAACGCGAGTGCAAGCGGAAAGGAATCACCGTTACCGAGGCAGAGATCGACGCCGAGATTGTCAACGCTGCGGACACAATGCTCGAACCGCTTCCCGACGGGAGCCCGGACGTCCAGAAGTGGCTGAATCTGGTCCAGGAGCAGCAGGGTGTGTCCGTCGAGGTCTACCGCCGCGATGCCGTCTGGCCCTCGATTGCCTTGCGGAAGATCGTTGGTCCCTCCGTGAAGGTCACCGAGGACGATATCCAACGCGGCTTCGAAGCGAACTTCGGCGAACGCGTCCGCTGCCTGGCGATCGTGCTCGACAACCATCGCCGCGCCACCGAGGTGTGGGGAAAGGCAAGAGCCGACCTCTCCGCCGAGAAATTCGGCGACCTGGCCGAGAAGTACTCCATCGAGGCCGAGAGCCGCGCCTTGCGAGGCGAGGTGCCCCCGATCCAGCGTCACGGCGGACAACCAACGCTCGAAGACGTGGCGTTCAAACTCAAGCCGGGCGAACTTTCCAGCATCGTTCAGGTCGGTCAGCACTACGTGATCCTCTTCTGCGAAGGCCGGACCAAACCGGTGCAGACAGAGTTGACCCAGGAGGTGCGCGATGAAATCTACAAAGACGTCCAGGAGAAGAAGCTGAGCCTGGCCGTGGGCAACTACTTCCAGGACCTGCGCAACCAGGCAACGATCGACAACTTCCTTGCCGGCACAAGCCACGTCCCGAAGAGCGGTCCCAAGGCGACCCAGACGGCCCGCCCCGTCAACTTCAACCGCGCCATGCGATAACACGATTGCATCCATCGTATTATCACACCATCCGCGAAAGACGCGGCCTGAAACGATAATCCAATGCACCGACGCGGGGTTCACGCCCCGCGTCGGTGCCATTTCTTGGCGGCGCGAATGCCGCAAGCCGGGCCGGCACTCGGCATTCTCTTGACAGGGATCCGCGCGGCGGGCTAGCATGGTCGAGCATGCGGTGAGCGCACTATTGCGGCCTCGCAAGCTGCCGCCCGCCAGCCGCCGTTCCCCCGTCCGATTCACGCTATTGTCGCGGAAAGACGCCGCCCGGGAGCCTAGGCACAACCACCTCAGATGCGTTCACACGCACTCCTCCCTTCCCGGCATTTTCCCGCCCTCGATTCAAGGAGCGATGCCATGTCGGAAGACCGAATCAACCGCCGCCAATTTGTTCAAACGGGAGCGGCAACGGCGGCCGCCGGAATGGTGGGAAGTCTCGTGCCCAACCGCACCGTGTACGCGGGGAATCCCACCGACGAGAAGACCGACAGCATTCTGAACTACAACGAGCAAATGGAGTATCGCCGGGGCGGAAAGACGGAACTGATGTTTTCTGCCGTGTGCCTTGGCGGACACTGGAAGCGAGTCAATGCGGTTGTCCCCGGACTCTTCGACGGGGCGAGTTGGCTGAGCGCCGATCTGACGAGCGGCGATTTCGAGAAGAACCGCTACGACGTGGTGACCCAGTGCATGGAGCGCGGCATCAACTACATCGACGCCTGCACCAAGCAGGAAGTGATCATGTACTCCAAGGCGCTCAAGGGACGCCGCGACAAGATGTATCTCGGCTTCTCTTGGTATCAAGAGGAGATGCGTTCCCTCACCCGGGAGATGCAGAAGGCGGAAAAGGCAGGCAAGCCGAAGCCGTCGGGCTGGATCACCAAAATGCTCAAGCAAGCCATCGACAACGGCTTCAAGGAAACGGGCCTGGATTACGTGGACGTCTGGCGCATCACCTGCTTCGAGCAAAGCAGCCAGCACTCGGATCGCCAGATGGAAGAGATGATGGAAGCCCTGGCGTGGGCCAAGAAGACGGGCCGAGCCCGCTTCACCGGCATCTCCTCGCACGATCGCCCCCACATCAAGAAGTGGATCGAGGCGGCGCCGAAGGAACTGGAGGTCATCGTTACGCCCTACACCGCGAAGACCCGCATGACGGGAACGAAGGTGGACGTGTCGGACGAGGGCAATACGACCCGCGTGACCAAGATGGAAGACGGAAGCTGGGAGAACAGCCTTTGGTACGCCATGCAGAAGTGCGACGTGGCCTGGTTCGGCATCAAGCCCTTCACCAGCGGCTCGCTCTTCAAGGGCGACAGCTCCCCCGGCAATCCCTTTGAGGAAGAGGACAACAAGATCGCGAGAAACACGATTCGTGCGATTCTCACGAACCCCGTGATCACGGCGCCGATCCCCGGGATCATCACACCGCAGCAGGTGGACAATGTGGCCACGGCCGTGCTGCTCCGCCGGGCTCTCGATGCAAAGGAGCAAGCGGAGTTGGATGCCGCTACGGATCGGGCCTTCGCCAACCTGCCCTATCATTACCGATGGCTCAACGACTGGAACTACATCTAGAATCGCATCGGAAGCCCTGTATCAACCCCTTGTTTTCAATCGGCGGATGGCGGCATCCAATAGCCGTCGCCATCCGCCCGCTCTTTCGGAATCGACATAATGGCAAGAACCTCTTGGCTGCTGGCCGGACTGCTTGGCGTGGCGCTGCTCGTGGCAGGGCTTTCCGCTGCCTGGAATCAGACCGTTGAAGCGGCGCCTCCTCTTTCGATCGAACACCTTCTCAACGAGAAACTCCCCGAGGCGCCGAAAGAAGACGAGAAGCCGCTTGCGGACAACAGCGCGTGCTTCGTGTGCCACGGCAACTACCAGGAGGAGCCCTTCGCCCTCTGGCACGCCAAGGAAGACGTGGGGTGCGTGGACTGCCATGGCGAGTCCCACGACCACCGCAACGACGAAGACAACATCACTCCGCCGGACACGATGTATGCTCCCGCCGATATCGCCTCGGCCTGTGCCGACTGCCACGAGACCCACGATGCACCGGCGGCGAAGGTGATCGCCAGATGGCAGGAACGCTGCCCTGCAAAAACCGATCCGGAGAAGCTCGTGTGCACCGACTGTCACGGCCAGCACCGGCTTAAGTTTCGCACCGTGTGGTGGGACAAGAAGACCCGCAAGCTGGTCCGCCGCAAGGAAGGCCAACGCACAAAGGCCGCGGCGGACCTGACAAATCCAACCTCAAAGGACTCGGGGACGAAACAGCCGCCGGCTCAATAGTTGCGATGGATGGGGGGCAACGGCTTGAGTGAGGGCATGGGGGCCAGTTGGCCCGGCGGTGTTTGGCTCGGAGCCGCGACAGGAATTTGCGGCAACGGTGCCAGGTTGGTGCTGGGCGGCATGGGAGCTGCCGAGGGAACCGTGACGGGCGAGGCCGTGCCTCCCTGGGACATCGGCGAGCCACGCCGCGCGACCGCTTGGGGCTCCCGAACTGGTTGCGTGCCCGGCTTTTTCGCGGCGACGGCGGGACGAAGCGACGTAAGCCAGACCCGTGCTTGAGTGAGAGACGGGTCGAGGGCGAGTGCCTGCTCGAAGAGTTGGACCGCCTTCTCCTGGTTGCCCGCCTTCTGCATCAGGTACCCGAGATTGTAGCAGGCAACGCCTCGCGGATGGACTGCACAGAGATGGGTGAAGGCCTTCTCGGGCTGGTTCGCTTGAACCAGGATCGTCGCGAGATTATTGCGGTACCGAGCCTGCTTGGGCTGGAGTTGAATGGCCTTCTCAAGGGAGGCAACGGCTTCGTCAAGCCTGCCCTGGCGGGCGTAACAGATGCCCAGATCGTTGTGCGCCGTGGGGTTGTTGGGCACCGCGTTGATCGCCATGCGGTAGTGCTCCGCAGCTTGGGCGAGCTTTCCTTGGCGGTCCAGCATGTGGGCATAGCCCATCAGCGCATCCAGGTACGTGGCGTCCAATTGGATGGCCTTGCGATAGTGGTATTCAGCCTTGGCCGTATTCTCCGACTGCTCGGCCATGCGTGCCACGGCAACATTGAACTCGGCGCTTTCCTTGGCAGGCACGGACAAGGAAATTGGGTCGGCGGCCTTCTTGACCGAGGCCTTCGGGATCAAAGCGTTCGTGACTTTGCTGAAACCGCTTTTCACTGACGAGGAAACCTTGGATGCCGTCGACGGTTCCGGTTGCTGAGATGGATAGAGGGAGCCCGTCTGAGCAACTGCCGATGCCGCAAGAACGGGGCCCAGGACGACGGCGAGCATGAGGCCTCGCGATAGGAACCGGCTCACGTAACGTCTCCCTGAATTGGTGATATGGCCCCCTCCCCGCCGGAGCTGGTCGCCTCGGCCGGAAATGGCGCATGCAAAGATTCGATTGGGAAGAGAAGAGAATTGAAATTGCATCATGCTGTTCCTCGAGACTTTGCGCAGCCTGCGCACCGACCGCATCGTTCCAACGCAGGGGTCGGGGCTTGTCGGCCGTCCCGGAACGGCTGTCGGCAAATCTCCCCCAACCGGAAGCGCTGGCTGGCCCTTCTGCGGCCGCATCCTTGTGAATCGGGTTTTCCGCGTGTTCTGCTATAACCGAAGTGGCGAATTGGGAGGAATTTGCTGATTGCGCGGTTTTTTCGGGCACCCAAAACCCCACGAAAGAACAAGGCGAGCAACTTGACACTCCCCCGGCCAGGTGCAAGAATCAAAGGCTTTGCCCGGCCGGGTGCGGCTACAATGCCGTTTCTCGTACTTTTCGACTGCCCCGGGAGCCTGTCTGTTTGACAAGGGCTTCCCAGCCCCACACGGGGGAACAGGAACCACCATGCCCGCCACCGCGATCGTTGGAACACAATGGGGAGATGAAGGAAAGGGTCGCATGGTCGACCTGCTCGCGGCAGAGGCAGATGCCGTGGTTCGGTTCCAGGGCGGAGCAAACGCGGGGCACACGATCATCAACGACCTGGGCAAGTTCGTATTCCACCTGCTTCCCTCGGGTATGCTCTCCCCCCACACGGTGAACATTGTCGGAACGGGCGTGGTGGTGGATCCCGAGCGTCTCGTCGACGAGTTGACGAACCTGCAGAGTGCCGTATCGGAAACTGGGCAACTGATCATCTCCGACCGGGCCCACGTGGTTCTTCCATTCCACCGCCAGATCGAAGAGGCGTTGGACCAGTCGCCCAAGACCCTCAAGTACGGCTCCACGAAGCGGGGCATCGCCCAGGCCTATCAATTCAAAGCTGCCAAGGTAGGGCTCCAGGTGGGCGAACTCCTGGCCGACGAGGCGACCCTGCGGGAGCGGCTCGAACCGGCCGTCGAGTTTGCCAACATTTTCTTCCGGGGCCTCGATGCACCAACCACCACCGTGGATGCAACACTCGAGTACCTCCGCCCATACACGCCCAAGTTGGCCCCGTACATTGCCAACCCCTTGCCGACCCTCCGCCAACTGATCGCCGAGGAAAAGCAGATCCTCGTCGAAGGCCAACTCGGAACACTCCGCGATCTTGACTGGGGAATCTATCCATACACAACGTCCTCGAACCCGGTCGCCGGCTTTGCCACGGTGGGAGCAGGCATCCCGCCCATGGCGATCACCAAGGTCCTCGGAATCGTCAAAGCCTACAGTTCGTGCGTGGGAGAAGGTCCGTTTGTTACCGAACTGTTTGGCGATCAGGCCGACCGAATCCGCGAGGTCGGCAAAGAGTACGGCGCGGCAACCGGACGTCCACGACGAATCGGATGGTTCGACGCGGTGGCCACCCGCCACGGCGCCCAGATCCAGGGGGCCACATCTCTCTGCGTCACCCTGCTCGACGTCCTCTCCTGCGTGGATACGATCGGCGTCTGTACACGCTATCGCATTGACGGAGAGGAAACCGACGATTTCCCCATCTACCACGGGCTGACCAAGGCTGAGCCCGTCCTCCAGGAAATGCCGGGCTGGTCCGTGCCGATCACGGAAGTTCGAAAACTCGAAGACCTTCCCAAAGAAGCCCGCAACTATCTCGACCTGATCGAATCCTCCGTAGGAGCCCCCATCACCCACATTTCGGTGGGACCCAGCCGGGACCAGATCATCTACGTGTAGCGAGTCCGGCGCCACGAGGGCTTGGCCCCTCCGGCTGCCCTCTGCCCCCAGTCAAGCAGCGACGGCCCTGTCATGCTGCGCGGTCCTGTCGGCAGATTCGCTCCAACCCCTCTTGTCGTTAGCGTGAAGCACCCCATTTCCCCGTGGCTTCTCCTGCCCTCATCAAGATTCAGCTGCGGCCAACCCGATCTCGACCGGGGAGATTGCAGAATCGGCAACGCATAATCCGCGGGTCCCGTGCCATCTTCCTGGGAAGGATTCCCTTCGAGACCAATCTCACGCCAGTGCCACGCGCCAAGGAGTCGGGTACGACATGGGGAAAAGACGAGTCTGCATTCCGATGCCGAGGAGAGGGCGTCTTCTGCCTTGCGTCTGGTTATTGGGTGTGTTCGTTCTTGCCGAGCCGGTTCCAGGGCAACTCCCGGGCCAGCAGTTGTCGACCAGCCCGCCTCCCTCCTCCTGGCTCAACCAGGTTTCGTTTCAGTCGGACGATTCGCAGGAACCCGAGCCCTCGGAAGCGGAGGACCTGGACGACATTCTCAGCCTGGCCGACGAATCCCTCGAGAGCCTGTCAACGAAGGCGGTTGTGGTTCCCTCCATGGCCGAGGAAGTCTCCTCCGTTTCGCGAACCGCGCAGCCCATCTCGCGAACGGCTTCGGCGGTCTATGTGATTACCAACGAAATGATCCGCCGCAGCGGCGCCCGAAACGTCCCGGAAGCTCTCCGGATGGCGCCCGGGGTGGACGTGGCGCGAGTCAACGCAGGACGATGGGCAATCTCAATCCGCGGCTTTCGAGGGGTGTTCTCGGACAAGCTGTTGATCCAGATCGACGGAGTGGCGATCTACTCGCCCCTTCACTCGGGCACCTTCTGGGAACGCGACCTGGTAATGCTGGAAGACGTGGATCGAATCGAGATCGTCCGCGGCCCCGGCGCGACAGTATGGGGAGCAAACGCCGTCAACGGCATCATCAATATCGTCACCAAGTCGGCAACGGAGACCCACGGCCTCTATGCCGAGGTGGGCGGCGGAACGGAGCATCGCCAGTTTGCGAGTGCCCGGCTCGGCGGACAGGAAGGCAACGTTCACTACCGAGTGTGGGGCCTTAACGTGGACGACGGCGAAGGCGGGGCAATCGCGCCCGACAACGCCTCCGGGCCTTACCAAGCGGCCAACGGCGGCTTCCGCGTGGATTGGACGCCCACGGCGTGTGATACAATTACCCTTCAAGGCGTGTTCAACAACGGCGCCAACCCCCAAGAGATTTCGGGCGGCGGGGCTCCTGGACCTGGCGGCCCGGGCTTCCCCGGCATGCCCGCGGCAACGACCGGGGATCTCGACTTCCAGACGACCACGTTCCTGACACGATGGAAACGCCGGATTGATGATGAAACGGATTGGGCCGTCCAACTCTATTACTATAGCAACTACGGCTATTGCAGCTACGACGACGACTCGACGCAAATCGAAAGCGTTTCCACGTTCGATTTGGACTTCCAATACCACAAGCAGCTTGGCGACCACGACCTGGTCGCCGGCGTTGAATATCGCAACAGCGACGAACTCCTGAAGATCACCGCGACTCCGCGGGAAGATAACGAACAGATTCCGAGCTATTTCGTTCAGGACACGATAGCCCTGATCGACGAGCGGCTCTATGCAACGGCGGGGATCAAACTGGACCACAACAGCGTGACGGATTTCGAATACCAGCCAAGCGTGCGGGTGGTCTGGACGCCGGACGAACGAACCTCCCTATGGGGCGCCGTAAGCCGAGCGGTGCGGACGCCGTCGCTGTCCAACCGAACACCGGACCTGCTCTCCCTCGAATCGGAGGACGTGATCTCCTACGAGACGGGTTTTCGCCGTCAACCCTCGGAAAAGTTCTTCTGGGAGTTCTCCCTGTTCTTCTCACGCTACAACGATCTCATTGTGAAGGACCATTCTTCTTCAGAGAACCTGGGGGACGCCGACACCTACGGATTCGAATGGGACGCCAAATACGACGTAACGAATTCCTGGCGTCTGACGGGCTCCTATTCGTTCTTCATCGAAGAGGTGGAAACGGTGCCGGGTTACAACTACCCGATGATTCAGCGGGGCGCCACGCCTCGCAACAAGTTCTATGTCCAGTCGGGCTGGGACCTGACGCAGGACGTGTCGCTCGACGTGATGCTGCGGTACGTGGACGCCATGCTCATCGGCACGGACAGCTACTTCGAGGGAGACGTTCGCGTGGCCTGGCGTCCCACAAAACGGCTCGAATTCTCCGTGGTGGGCAAGAACCTGTTTGACGATCGCCACCTCGAATTCAGCTCGCCCAAGTTCTACGCCTCGGAGGTGGAGCGGGAAGTGTACGGCATGGTGTCGTGGCGATACTAGCCAATCTCGGAGATACGCAGGATCCTCATTGGAATCCCACGATGGCGCGTCCTATAGTTGAGGAGCCCATCGGTGGGCCATCACTCGGAGAGATCCGTTGCAACAATCATCCCAAAGCGCACGAACGTCAATTTCGATACCTGCGCCCTTGCAGGT
Organism: Thermoguttaceae bacterium; assembly: GCA_963674575.2. Classification (GTDB taxonomy): domain Bacteria; phylum Planctomycetota; class Planctomycetia; order Pirellulales; family Thermoguttaceae; genus JAAYAY01. Next base: position 707,408 of record CAXXQT010000001.1, on the reverse strand, counting down.
AGCGATCGCATTGCGCCGTGTGCTCGTCCGTCTACTCTTATGGGTCGGCATCCTCTCCTGCACGATCGCCGCAGTCGCCCCCTCACCAGCTTGGGCCCAGGGCATCGATCGAGAATACACGCTGAAGGCCGTCTATCTTTACAAGTTCGCCACGTACATCGAGTGGCCCAAGCAAGCGTTCCATGACGCAGGCAGCCCCTTTGTCATCGGAATCCTGGGCCCCGATCCCGTCGGAAACAACCTGCGCAAGATCGCCAAAGCGAAAAAGATCGACGGTCGGCGGATTGACGTGCTCAACTACCAGAGTCCCGACGAGATCGAAGACTGCCACATCCTCTTCATGCCGCGCGGCTTGGCCCCGGAAATCCGACAGAAAGCCGTGAAACTCCTTGCCGGAAGGAGCATTCTCCTGGTCGGGGAAGAGACCGACTTCCTGGAGCAAGGGGGCGTCGTCGACTTCGTGGTCGCGGGAAATCGCATCCAGATCCACATATCTCAACCTGCCTACGAACGAGAGCAACTCGAAGTAAGCTCCCAGTTGCTGCGCATTGCCAATGTCATAAAGTAAAGTTCATTTGTGCCATTTCTCTCCGCTCGATCGCTGACACGAGATTTGGCGAGCACTTCGTTCCCCCAGACAACGCCTTGTACCGTTCATGATGTTTCGCCTTGCAGACTGGCCGATTCGCCGAAAACTCACCCTGCTCATCGGGATCGGGGTGGCGATCGCGCTCTTGCTGGCCTGTACGATTCTGATTGTTCGTGACGTGCGGATGATCCGTGATTCGAAGGTGAAACAGATCACGGCGTTGGCCGACATCCTGGGCTCAAACTCGGCAGCGGCCCTTGAATTCAACGATCCCACGACGGCCCGGGAGGTTCTTGCCTCCCTCCGCCTGGTAGCCGCGGTCGAAGAAGCCGCCCTGTTTGACGCTCAAGGCGCTTTGCTCGCTTCCTACCCCGCCACCGCTCCACCTTTGAGCAACTGCCCCGAAGCCACAAGGGCCGTCTTCACGGACGGCTACCTCGTCATTGCCGAGGAGATCGTTCGAGACGGAGACAAGGTGGGAACGGTCTATATCAGGAGCAACCTGGAAGAGATCGATCGAGAATTGACCGACATCGCCTGGATCACGATGGCCGTAATGGTCGTCTCCCTCGCCGTTTCGATGCTTCTCACACGCCGCCTGCAGCGAATGTTCACTTCGCCGATCTCCGAGTTGGCCGCGGTGATGGAAGGAGTCTCCGCAGACAGAGCCTCGCCGTTGCGAGTGGAGTCGTACGGGCGAGACGAAATGGGAGTCCTGTGCGAAGGTTTCAACCGCATGATGGACCAGGTTGAGATCGCCCGCAACGACCTGCAGCAGGCCTACGATGTTCTGGAGCAACGCGTCATTGAACGCACGGCGACGCTACAGCGGGAGATCACGGAACGAAAACGGACCGAAGAGGAACTAGCCAAGGCGCGAGACCAGGCGGAAACGGCGAACCGGGCGAAGAGCGAATTCCTCGCCAACATGAGCCACGAAATCCGCACGCCCATGACGGCGATCCTTGGCTATTCCGACATCCTGATCGAGAACGTGTCGACCGAGGAGGACCGCGATGCCGCCGCAACCGTCAAGCGGAACGGCGAATACCTCGTCGAAATCATCAACGATATTCTCGACATCTCGAAGATCGAAGCGGGCAAGCTGGATGTCGAACAGGTCCAATGCTCGCCCTGCCATCTCCTCGCCGATGTGGCCTCGCTGATGCGGGTCCGAGCCGATGCCAAGAACGTGGCCCTGGAACTCGCCTTCGACGGGCCGATGGTCGAGTTCATCCAATCGGATCCCATCCGCCTGCGTCAAATCCTCATCAACCTCACGGGAAATGCCATCAAGTTCACCGAGGCAGGCAAAGTACGCCTTGTGGCAAGCATGCTCGGCCTTCGATCGGCTAACCCCATGCTGCAGGTCGACGTGATTGATTCCGGGATCGGAATGACCGAGGAGCAGGTGGCCAAGCTCTTTCGCCCCTTCAGCCAGGTCGACACGTCCGCAAGCCGCAGGCACGGTGGAACGGGTTTGGGCCTGGCCATCAGCAAGCGGCTCGCCTCCAAACTGGGAGGCGACATCACAGTCAAGAGCACGGCCGGAGAAGGCAGCACCTTCACGGTCATCGTCGCAACGGGGCCACTGGACGGTGTTCAATGGATCGAGACTCCGTCTGAAACCGAAATCTCTCGCACGTCAGCCAGCCAAAAGTCCCAGGCCGTCGCCATCCGCCTCGACTGCCGGGTGCTGCTGGCCGAGGACGGACCGGACAACCAGCGACTCATCTCGTTCTTGCTGAGGAAAGCGGGGGCCCAAGTAACGGTGGCGGAAAACGGGCAGCTTGCTTACGACCTGGCCCTCGCCGCTCGCCAGGAGGGCCATCCCTTCGACGTGATTCTCATGGACATGCAAATGCCCGTCCTCGATGGCTACGACGCCACAATGCAACTCCGTGAAACTTACTACTCAGGAACTATCATCGCCTTGACCGCCCATGCCATGAGCACGGACCGCGACAAGTGCCTGAACTGCGGGTGTGACGACTACCTGAGCAAGCCCCTGGATCGTAATCGACTGCTCAGTCTGGTCGACGAATACGCGAAACGCGGCGCCGAAATCGAAACGAAGCCAGGAACCTCCTGACCACGTTATTCGGGAACCAATTCGAGCGTTCCCCAGAGACTAGGGTCATCTCGGTAGGGGAAGGGAGAACCGGCAGCAAAGGTCTGTTCCCCCAATTCGCGATCCACGACGGCGTAGTGGAACCCCAAGCGGGGATGTTCCACGGGATCGAAGCCCGTTAACGCAGCGGCGGGAAGAAAAAGGTCCAGTCGATAGCCGTCCGCTTGCCGGTCGCTGTGAACCTGAAGAAGTCCGTCGTCGATCGTGTTGGGGTTGTTTCTTGCCCGGTGAATCGGCATCCATTGGACGAAGGGATCGATCGCTCGCGTCCCGTTCCCAAAAGGCAAGGCGATGAACCGGTGGCAGAAACGCGAAGCTCGGTGCACGTTGTGGACGTCCCGCGTGTCAACCCAGAGTTGGACCGAATCGCTGTCGTCAATCCGGTTAATCCGGCACCAGGGGGCGTTCGTCTTCCCTTGGACAAGAACCGAGAAGACCAACCCTTGGTCGCTCCAAGCCGCCCGAACATCGGCCCACGGCGTACCGCCTTCCAGTTCGGCCAACCCCACCAGGCGATAACGAGCATCGAGTTCGGCCCCCTTCTCCGACCAGAGCGTCTTCTTGTGCATGCACGGCACGGAAAAGTGAAACAGGAAACGAGCAGGAAGAAGGGACATCGGAGTTATCAGGGTCCGGGGTTCAGGGTTCGGGATTTCAGTTGCCGTTCCGGGAAACAGCCTCGTAGTGTTCTTTGAGGAAGTCCGCCAGGGCTGCGTCTTCAAGTTGCTTGGCATTGTGGAACTTGAGGCGGATCTGGTCGTAGTCGGACTTCTCGGCGTCGAGTTCCGGAGCGGCGCCGAAGGCGAGGACCTGCCCGAGGGCGAATCGCCCCTTCGGGCCCGTGAGGACGAGATGGACCGCGTCGGTCTTCTTGGTCAACAGGGTCGCCCAGGGCTCCTTCTGAGGCTTCACGTAGAACGGAACGAGGACCTTGTTGTTCCACAGGCTCTGAGCCTTGGGAGCCACCTCGGCGAGAAGTTCGACCAGTTGCTCGAGAACGGCACCCGACCAGCGGACCTTTCGTCCAGGGGTGAAACCGCGCCGCGTGAAGTGCCAGCGGCGCCCCAGGGCTTTCCAGGGCATCACGTCTTCAGGCTTGGCGGCAGCATGCTCGGCAAACTGGCGGAAGCCCGCGACCGCTTCGTCGAGAAAGGTCCAAAATTCCGGCCGGTCAATTTCATGGTAGCTGTGGACGCGAAGCTCGACCTCCTGCCACGGGCCGCGGAGATTCTTGCACTTCGTCCTCGGTTCTGTACCGTAGAGCGGCAGGTCGGGAATGTCGTTAAGAGGCTTGAGATCGAGCCGCTGGACGATCTCCTCACGGCGAAAGCTGTTCTTCGTCGTGCGAAACTTCATTTTGAGGAGCCATTCTTCCGCCGTGATCGCGTGGAAGAACCAACCGTCCGATTTCTTGTGCCCGCAAATCTCCACGACGCTGCGGTGGTTCCAGTTCGTTTCGCTGAACAGATCGGTCTCCTGGATCTTCTCGATCACATCGGCCAGGATCTGCCCGTCCCATCGGCAGGGATTCCCGTTCCGACCAACCCGGTCTTTCGTGTGCCAGCGGGGTCCGTCGATTTCCCAGGGCATGTGGGCATCGCCGCCGATTTCCTTGATCTCGAGGTCGCCCTCGCGTCTCTCTTCCTCAGCCGCAAAGTCGTGGACGACGCGCCGCTCGTGGGGCCCCGCGGCAAGCACGGGGTCAAGAACCTCGCCGGTATGGGACCGCAGAAGCGGCTCAGACTTCGTGCGACTGGTTCTCTTCGCTTTTCGCGAATGGGCGACGATGTCTTCTGGAGTTCCTGCCACGACGATTCGACCGCCCTCTTCGCCGGCTTCCGGCCCCATGTCGAGAACCCAGTCGGCGGTCTTGATCACGTCGAGATTGTGTTCGATCACCACGACCGTATTGCCCAGGTCGACGAGCCGATTCAACACGTCAAGCAACTTGGCAAGATCCTCGAAATGCAGCCCCGTCGTGGGCTCGTCAAGCAGATAGAGGGTGCGTCCGGTATCGGGTCTGGAGAGCTCGGCCGCCAGCTTGACGCGCTGGGCCTCGCCTCCCGAAAGAGTCGGAGCGGACTGGCCCAGAGTGATGTAGTCGAGGCCCACGTCGCAAAGCGTTTGCAGGATGCGGCGGATCTTGGGAATATTCCGGAACAGTTCGAGGGCCTGCCGGCAGGACATTTCGAGCACGTCGGAAATCGACTGACCGTGATAGCGCACCGCAAGTGTTTCCGGTTCGTAGCGCCGACCGCGACAGTCGTCGCATTCGACCCACACGTCGGGGAGAAAGTGCATCTCGATCTTGAGTTGCCCGTTGCCCTCGCATTTCTCGCAACGTCCGCCGGCCACGTTGAAGCTGAAACGCCGCGGCGAAAAGCCGCGCAGCTTCGCTTCCGGCAGCTGGGCGAAGAGGTCGCGGATGTGCTCGAAAACCCCCGTAAAAGTAGCCGGGTTGGATGTAGGCGTTTGCCCTAACGGCTGCTGATCGACACGAATGACCTTGTTGATCTGCTCAATGCCCAACAGTTCGTCGTAGGCCCCGGGGGAAGTCTTGGCGCGATGGAGCATTCGCGCCAGGGCGGCGTAGAGAACGTCGTTCACGAGCGAACTCTTCCCACTTCCGCTCGGCCCCGTGACAACCGAGAACGTCCCCAGCGGAATGCGAGCGGTCACGTCCTGGAGATTGTTCTGGCGAGCACCGCGGACTTCGAGCCATCCCCCGCCCGGTGCCAGGGGAGGAACGCCCTTGGCTTTCTTTCCCAGAACATTTTCAATACGCCGGTTGGTGGGCACGGGAATGGCTTTCTTTCCCGACAAGTATGGACCGGTCACCGACTTGCGACGCTTGGCGACCGTTGCCGGAGCGCCCTGCGCAACAATCTCTCCGCCCAGACGACCCGCGGCGGGCCCAAAGTCGAGAAGTTTGTCGGCCCCTTCAACCACCTCGCGATCGTGCTCGACCACAAGGAGAGTATTTCCCAGGTCGCGGAGTCGCTTCAAGGCGTCCAACAAACGCTTATTGTCTCGGGGATGCAACCCGATGGTCGGCTCGTCAAGGACGTAAAGGACGCCGCACAGACCGCTGCCCACCTGGGCCGCAAGCCGGATTCGCTGCATTTCGCCGCCCGACAGGGTCGGGGCGGGCCGGCTGAGTGTGAGGTAGTCGAGCCCCACATCAACGAGAAATTGAACCCGATTCCGGATTTCCCGAATCAGTTCGCCCGCCACCTGTTGTTCCGCTGCGTCGGGGGTCCACTCCTCGATCCAGGCCTGGAGTTTCCCCAGGGGCATGCGGCATAGTTCGTCGATCGTTCGACCACGCAGTTGGACAGCCGCCGCATCGTCCCGGAGCCGGCTCCCGTTGCATAGAGAGCATTCCACTTCGTCCACAAGGTGTTCGAGCTTTGAACGGAAGGCCGGCGAAATCCGACTGGCCTCATCGAGGGCGGGGTAGAGGCCCTTGTACTGGAAGCGAAGGACCGGCTGGGAAGCGGATTTCTTCTTAGACGTTTTCGCCCCCTCATCCGCCTTCCCCTTGGCGACATCGGCCAGAGACACATCGAACCAGCGATCCCCGGTCCCGTGCATGACAAGGCGTCGGTGCTTCGCCCCGAGCTGTTCGAAAGGTACGTCGGTGGGAATGCCCGTGGCGCGAGCAAGGGCGTCGAGCATGTGGGGAAAGATCTTCCCGCTCATGGAAGGCCAAACGGCGACCGCGTTCTCAGCCAGGGTGGCACGAGAGCTGTGAAGCAGAGCCGCGGGATTCGCCCCGGTTTGAACCCCCAAACCTTCGCACGCCGGACACCAGCCCAGCGAACTGTTGAAGGAGAAGTGATGGGGCGACAGGGGCTCGAAGGAACGACCACAAGCATCGCAAACGAAGTGCTGGCTGTGGATGTCGACGTCCCAGTCCGGTTCGGGGCGATCGTCGTCCGGGAAGCCCAGGTGCAGAACGCCCTTGCCCAGCGACAGGGCATTCTCGACGCCTTCCGCGATGCGGCTCCGTGCGTCGGGACGGATGACGATTCGATCGACGACCACTTCGACCTGGTGCCGCCGACGACGATCGATCGTGGGAGTCTCGTCGAGGGAATAGGTCTGCCCGTCGATGCGAACGCGGATATACCCGGAAGCTCGCATCTCGTCCCACAGGGTCTCATATTTCTCTCCCACCTGGACTTCGAGGGGAGCCATCAGGAAGGCCTTGGTTCCCGGCGGATGGGCCATCACCTTTCCGATGATCTCGTCGGTCGACTGGGTGCCGATGGGACGATCGCATTCGGGACAGTACGGATTGCCGAGCCGGGCGGTGAGGATTCGCAGGTAGTCGTAAACTTCGGTGACGGTGCCCACGGTCGAGCGGGGAGACTGGCCCGCGTGTTTCTGCTCGATGGCAATCGCAGGGGAGAGACCCTCGATATGCTCGAGTTTGGGCTTCTGCATCTGGCCAACGAATTGCCGCGCGTAGGAACTGAGACTCTCCACGTAGCGGCGTTGCCCTTCGGCATAGATGGTGTCCATGGCGAGTGAGGTCTTCCCCGAACCGCTCGGGCCGCAGCAAACCGTCATCTGATCGCGCGGGATCTTAACAGAAACACCCTTCAGGTTATGCTGGGAGGCCCCACGCACCTCGATCGAGGTGGCCTGGCGTTGGCGTCTCGCGCCATGGGCAGCCGGTCTTCGGCGGCGGCTCCGAGCGGGAAGTCCCAGCACGTCGCGGAGCGCTCGCCCCGTGTGCGACGCCTCGACCTCCGCAACCTGCTCCGGAGTTCCCGCCGCCACGACCCGACCTCCCCCTTTTCCGCCCTCGGGCCCCAAGTCAATGATCCAGTCGGCGGTCTTGATAACCTCGAGGTTGTGCTCGACGACCAGCACGGTATTGCCGGCCTCGACAAATCCGTGCAGAACCTTGAGCAACAGCTCGATGTCGGCAAAATGGAGCCCGGTCGTGGGCTCGTCGAGTAGATACAGCGTGCGTCCGGTCCCGATCTTCACGAGTTCGCGAGCCAGTTTCACCCGCTGCGCCTCGCCGCCGGAAAGCGTGGGAGATGGTTGCCCCAGCTTGACATAGTCGAGCCCCACGTCGTGGAGCGTCTGAAGCTTGTGGCGAACCTTGGGAACGTTCTCGAAATGCTCCAGGGCCTCCTGAACATCCATTTCGAGAACCTGGGCGATGGACTTGCCCTTGAAACGGACTTGCAGGGTCTCTCGATTGAAGCGGTGTCCCTCGCAGATAGGGCAGGTTACCCAAATATCAGCAAGGAAGTCCATTTCGAGCTTGTTGGACCCGTTCCCTTCGCAGGCCTCGCAGCGTCCGCCGGCAACATTGAAGCTGAATCGGCCCGGCTTGTAGCCCCGGGCTTTTGCCTCCGGCAGTTGGGTGAAAAGTTGGCGGATGTCGTCGAAGACCTTGATGTAGGTGGCCGGATTCGATCGCGGCGTTCGCCCAATGGGCGACTGATCGATGGCGATCATCTTGTCGAGATGGTCCAGCCCTTCAACGGCGCGATGGGCTCCAGGAACGCCATTGCCCGCGTTCAGATCACGGCGCAAGGTCTCGATGAGGATGTCGTTGACCAGGGAGCTTTTGCCGGAACCGGAGACCCCCGTCACGCAGACGAACGTGCCAAGCGGGATCTCGACGTCGATGTCCTTCAGGTTGTTGTGGGCCGCGCCGCGCACGGCCAGGTGTTTGCCGTTAGGCTCGCGGCGAACCGACGGGACCTCGATCTTCCGCTCGCCGGCAAGGAACTGGCCGGTCAGACTCCGGGGCTCTTCGAGAACCTTGGCCACAGGGCCCGTGGCAACAACCTCGCCGCCGCGAACCCCCGGGCCGGGCCCGAAATCGACCACGTGGTCGGCCGCTCGGATCGTGTCCTCGTCGTGTTCCACGACCACGACCGTGTTGCCCTGGTCGCGGAGCCGGGCGAGGGTCTCCAGGAGCCGATCGTTGTCTCGTGCATGGAGACCGATCGAGGGTTCGTCGAGAATGTAGAGAACCCCCACCAGTCCGCAACCAATCTGGCTGGCCAGCCGGATTCGCTGCATTTCGCCGCCCGAGAGCGTCGGGGCGGTCCGGCTGAGCATCAGGTAGTCCAGACCCACGTCCGACAAAAAATGGAGCCGCCCGCGGATCTCCTTGAGGGCCTCCTCGGCGATTCGCTGGGACGTCTCGCCCAGAACAAGCTGGGAGAAGAAGCTCTCGGCTTCATTGATCGGCAGGGAACACACTTCGGGAAGCGTGAGTTGGCCGTCGCCCGGAAACGACTCAACGCCCGTTCGAAGCGTCACCGAACGTGCCTGCGGGTTGAGCCTGGCGCCCTGGCAGGCTCCACACGGAACAACATCCATGTAACGCTCGTAGGCTCGACGCTGCATCCGGTTCTTGGAGGATTTGTACTTGGAAAGGAGACGCGGGATGATGCCCTCGAACTGGCCGCCCCACTTGTGGCCATGAGCCCCCCCTCGCCAAGTGTACGTAATGTGCAGGCCACCCGTCCCCCAGAGCAGGGCCTCCCGATACTTGGCGTCAACATCCTCCCACGACGTCTCGAGGATCGTCCCTGGTTCCAGTTCGTCGAGTCGTTCCAGCGTGTCGGCTACGCCCCGGTAGATGTGGCGGCGCCAACGTCCCATTTGCTTCCATGTCCCTACCAGTTCCACGCAGCCCTGCTGAAACGACTTGCCGGGCTCCGGGATCAGTCGAGCCGGATCAAAGGTGTAGATTTCGCCGAGGCCTGTGCAATCGGGACACATGCCCTGGGGGCTATTGAAGCTGAAGAGTTGGGGACTGGGCGGCTCGAAGCTGAGCTGGCAATGATTGCAGGCGTAGTGGGCCGAGAGGGGGATATCGGCGCGACCGCCCTCCTCTCCTGCGATAATCATGCTCCCACTGCCGATCTTGAGGGCCAGTTCGACGGCCTCGGCCAGACGCGACTTCGTGTTGGCACTGAGGGCGATACGGTCAACCACGACCTCGATGTTGTGACGCATTTGCCGGTCGAGTTGTTGATCGTCGGAGAGGCTGACGATCTGCCCGTCAACTCTTGCCCGAACGAACCCCTGCTTCAAAAGGTCTACGAACAAATCACGGTGTTCGCCCTTCTGGCCGCGAATCAGGGGGGCAAGGACCACAAGCTGACTGCCCGCGGGAAGACCTTCGATCTGGCTGACGATTTGCTGGCGAGTCTGGGCGGTGATCGGCTGGCGACACTTGGGACAGTGCCCCTTGCCAACACGGGCGTAGAGCACTCGAAGGTAGTCGTAGATCTCCGTGATCGTTCCCACGGTGCTGCGTGGGCTCTGACTGGTCGTTTTTTGAGAAATCGAAATCGACGGACTCAGCCCGGAAATCAAATCGACGTCGGGCTTGGGCATCTGGCCGAGAAATTGTCGCGCAAAGCTGGACAGGCTCTCCACGTAACGACGCTGGCCCTCGGCGTAAAGCGTGTCGAAGGCAAGAGAACTCTTGCCGGAGCCGCTAACGCCCGTGAAACAGATCAACTGATTCCGAGGCAATTGCAGCTGAACGTCGCGTAGGTTGTGCTCTCGTGCACCTTTTACAGCAATATCGGAAGCGGCCATGTTCCGGAGGTGTCGTTGAAGGCTTGTTTTTCGTCCGCCTGCCTAGGCTCACCCCGCAGGGAGGGAGCAGCACACGAAGCATTCCGTGCGAAACTTTGCATTCTAGAGCAGCCGCAGGAAAAGTGACAGGCCGATCCGATAAGGAAGGATCTACCGAACACGCCATTTGTGACTCCCTCGGGTTGGGAATGGTTGTCCGCTACCCCCTCGGACAAGCAGGTCGCTATGTGACCCCTCTGCCTGGATGTTCGTGGCCTGCCCTCTCGCGCTTTCCGGCAAACGCTTGTGACGATGGCAGGGGGTACGAGCGTGGAACGATTGATGCCGAGCATCCGGTGTCTTCCGATTGCTCCGGGCCGCAGAAAGGGCTTGTGAGGCCTTTGCCAGCGCCTCTCGCGCGACTCCCAGCGGCACGTCCGGTTTTCCTCATCGCCAAAGGAACATGCGGACGATCGGTCACAACGAAGGAAATCGGACAGATCATGCGCTTCGGCGCAGGTGACGGAATTGTCACGGAAGATTTATGAAACGTGCTCTCGATCACACGTCGGCGTGGGTTCTGGCGGCCAGCGTTCTCGGCGCAAGCCTCCTCCTCTCGTTGGGACACCGGGTGTTGCAGACTGCGGGACCGACCGGTTCGGCAGGCGAGCAGCATCACGACCGATCCGCAACTGCACGTGCCTCTTCCCAGGCAGACAACTCCACATCCTCGCGTCAAACTGCACGCAGAACACCTCCCGTAGCCAGGCGTCCATCGGTCGCCGCTCTTCACAATCCGCCGCCACGTTTGCTTCCTCGCATGGATCGCGAGTCGGCAGAGTCGGCCAAGGCGTCGGACGTGCTCACCCCGGGTGAGAGAGCGGCTCGAACGCGGTGCCTGGCGTCGTTGGATGCCGTCTCGGTGCTGGCCTCGGTTCGTGGCGACACGCCGGCCAACACCGGATGGCTTCCGGCGACTTCTCCAGCCGGACACGTCGCTCGCCCAGCGCCGCTCCTGCCACCCCAAGCACGATATGCCGAACCGTCTCCGCAACTCGGCTTGAATGTCCTGGAATTCGACGAAAGCGAGCTCACAGCCCCCATTGAAATGGCCGACGCTGGCACGGAATCCTCTTCCGCCAGCCTGGTCAACGAGATGTTCCTGCCTCCCGCCCTTGGCGAGGAACCAGGTCGCTTACCGGCTCAACCCGAATTTGTCGAGCACGATCCGGAACAACAAAACATCGTGGAACCGGAGGGGACCCGGATTGACTCAGTGCTGGCGCCGCTTCCCGACGTGGCGGAAGCAGCGCCGCCGGTTCCAGTGCTGAATGCGCCGGACGTGCTGCGCCCGCTTCCCCCTGTCGATGACGAGGCCGTCGCCGACATGGAAAACGCCCCGACAGATCCTACGATCGAGGTCGCGGAAACGTTGAGCACGCCAGGACTTGCTGCCGTCGTGCCGTTGCCCCCCCTTGCCGCAGAGAAGACGCCCCTGTCGACCGAGGACCTTCCGGGCGAATGGTTCGTGCCGCTGCCCCCCATCGGTTCAACGGATTCGCCCCATCCCGAGCCGCGAGATGACTTGGCCTCCCCCTCGCCGATTCCGCTTCCGGCGGTGGAACCGGTTGGCCCACGTCTTCCCCGATGGGACACGCCGGTGCCCATGGCGATGATTGACAGGCTCTTAAAGCCCATCGCCCAGAAAGTGGAAGCCAGAAAAGAGGAAAAGCAGGAAGCCGCCCTGATCCTGAGCGGGCTGTCGGAGGGCCAAGAGACATCCCCCAGTTCCAAATCGGAGGACGCGGTTCTTCTCCTCCTACCGCCGGTGGAGTCCGAAGAGGCCACGGAAACCGCAGCATCGAGCGTCCCATCCGGCAAAGCGGAGCCCCTGGAGCGGACCTGGGAGTTGGAACTGGTGGCCAAGGAGGCCGACGCACACTCCCGCCGCGGATTCGAACTGGCGGGCAGGAAAGCCTACTACTCGGCCCGCATGGAATTCACCCGCGCCCTCCGCGTCCTCGCCCAGGGCTTGGACACCGAAAGAAAAACAAAACGCCACAGCCAGGCCCTGGCGGCCGGGCTTTACGCCCTGACGGAAGCTGAGGATTTCCTGCCTAAAGACGGACACCTGGAGGCGGAGCTTGACCTCGGCGCGATCGTGGGGGCTCACCGCAGCCCGGTGCTCAAGGATCGCGACCTGAGCGAATTGACGCCGCTGGCAGCGATTCGGCTGTACAACACGTTTGCCCAGGAACAGTTGGCAGCCGCCGCGGGCCGCGAGGTCGCCGGGTCCATGGCCCTGTGCGGCCTGGGCAAACTCTACGCGACGATCGGCGATGAACAGCGGGGGGACGGGATCACCTCCGCTCGCACCAAGGCCATGCTCATGTTTCAGGCAGCCCTGCTGGCCTCACCCGCAAACCACATGGCCTCCAACGAACTCGGCGTGCTGCTGGCCAGGAACGGTCGCCACCGGGACGCACGAGCGGCGTTCGAACACAGCGTAGCAACCCATCCAACCGCGGAAGGCTGGCGCAATCTGGCACTGACCTGCGAACGCCTTGGAGAAACGCAACTCGCCTATCAAGCCGCCTCGCAATCCCTCGCCCTTCGAAAAAAAGCAAGTCAACCGGCCAGTTCGGCAAATTCGGCTCATGGAGATATCCGCTGGGTCTCGCCTGGCGAGCTGGCCAACCCCCGTGGCAACGTACGAACGGCGGCGGCCGCATCAGGACGAACTCGTTAACCGCACATTAGGTTCGTTAGAAACTCGAAGCGAAAACGAAGGACGACGGAAACAAGACCGAAGACTGGAGAACAGCGGCTTTCGTCGCATCACAATTGACTTTCCACCCCAATCGACGTCGCATCAGAAACCTACAGCCTACAGTCTCCATCCCTGGCCCAACCTCTCAGGGAGTCCGCCGCTTTTTGAAGTCCCGTCCTTTTCACTTTGAATAACCACCAAGAGCACTCTCATCCGGAGCAACAAAACCCGTGTGGGCTACCGCAATACTGCTGTTCGGCACTCGTTACGGAGGCTGCCTCAGCCGCTATGGAACCGCGGCGTTGGCCCTCGCCGTGGTGCTCCTGGCAACCGTCACCGTCCTGCCGTCCGATCCGGCGAGTTCAACCAACTCCGACGCCCTCCATGACGTCCTCAAGGACGAACCGGGGCACGGCCTACACGACACTGCGGTCCATCGAGACACCGCAGTCCGCCGCTGCGCACTCACCATGCCCTTCGCTCCCCGAGGAAACACTTGTTGCCAACGGACATGCCCTTCCACATGCTGCACTGGATGCCAGTGGGAGTCAATCCGCACGGCAACTTGGCAAGCCTACGCACAGGGAGAATATATTGCCCGGGACCGCACGCCCCACGTGTCGGAGTATCGCCTGCGTGTGGGAGACGAACTGGATCTCGTCTATCGCCTGACGCGAGAGGAGCTTCCAACCCCCTATCGGATCAACGTGGGCGACGAGATCCGCGTGGAATCGATGGCCGACCCCACCCTGGACCGGGACCTGATCGTTCAGCCCGACGGCATGATCACCCTGCGTTTGCTCGGACAGGTGAAGGCAAACGGCCTGACGGTCACCCAACTGGGCAGCCACGTGGAAGAGGCCTATAAGAAATACTACAAGACACCGTCGATCACCGTCACCCCCGTCAAGGTCGATACCAAGCTCGAAGACCTGCGAGCCGCAGTCGACCGGCGCATGGGCCTGGGCGGCCAGAGCCAGATCGCCAAAATCACCCCCGAGGGCTCCATCTCGCTCCCCGGCATCGGCTGGGTCTACGTCCAGGGGCTCACCCTCGCGGAACTCCAAGTAGAACTCGGCCAGCGCTACGCGGAACTGATCCCCGGCGTGGAAGTCATTCCCGTGATCGTCTCCTGGGCGCCCCGCTACGCCTTCGTGCTCGGCGAGGTGGGCAATCCCGGCAAGTTCGAACTGACCGGGCCTACAACGATCCTCCAGGCCATCGCCATGGCGGGCAGTTGGAACAACGGCGCCCACCTGGAACAAGTGGTCGTCTTCCGGCGAGACGACAACTGGCGACTGGTCGCCACCATGGTGGATCTCCGCGCCGCGTTGCGTGGGAAGACACCTTGCCCCGAAGGAGAAATCTGGCTCTCCGATTCCGACGTGATCATCGTGCCGAAAGGCCCCATCCTGGAGTCGACCGACTTCATCGAACTGGTCTTCACCCGAGGCATCTACGGCGTCATGCCCTTCAGCACGTCCTACGCCTTCGAGTCGCTCACAACCCTCCCGTGAGAACTGTTGAACAAGTAGGTCACCGCTCGCCGAGCGGGACCTTGAAATGGAACATCGCTTGCCAATTCAGGAACCGTGCGGCACCCTCAATTGTCATTTGCGTCCGACGTTCTGCCTTGCCTCCCAGTGATTAGCGAAGATTAGCGTTTATTAGTGTTCCGTCTTCTCTTTCCGAAATCGACATGCGAGCGACAATCTGGGCGGTGCGGGCAGTTGGCTGCCTCTACCTCATCCTCCTGACAACCCTGCTGCTGATCCCCCATCCTTGGGCCTGGCTGCTGGGCGCCACACCGGAGGTGTCGCCTCCGGATCGCGGCGTCCACTTCTGCGCGTTCTTCGTACTCGCCATCTTGTGCGCAGCCAGCCGGCTGTCGTGGCCAAGGCCGGTCCTCACCGCCATCCTGGTCGGCTACGCCATCGCCACCGAATCCCTGCAAGGCCTCGTGGAAACGCGTGTGGTCGACCCCATCGACTGCACCGAGAACCTCCTCGGCCTGGCGGCTGGAGCCGCCGTCTGGGCCCTTGGGCAGCGTCTCTTTCGCCACTCACCCCAGTAGGTCCCGGACGCCGCACGGGATCCTGAAGCGGAGAAGATCTCGCTAATCCGGAACCCGTTTAGCCCCCACCTCCACCCCAAGAAAAACCAAAAGCCCCGCCGCACCTGGTGCAGCAAGGGCTCTTGAATTGTCGGCGATCATCCGAAAAGCAAGCCCTGGCCCGATCAGAAATTGCCCGGATCGAGCACGGTACTCTTCAGTCGCGCATCGCCCAGGTCGTTTCCAGCTTCCTCACCGTCCGGAGTCATCAGGTGCTTGAAAGTCAGGTAATCGATTCCTTCGCGAATGGCTTGCGAGTGACCGTCGCAGAAGGTGGCGACCACGATCCCCGGGTGACGGGACGAGGGCCGGGTCCACTCAAAGTTCTGGGCGCTGGCGATGGTGGTCGTCTTGCCGAGATCCTCGTTGATTCCGAAGGGAATGCCGGCCACTCCAGTCTCGGCTTTCAACTGGGGAATCGTCCCGGAAGCGCCCCCCGCCCACAACCAAATGAAGCCCAAGTACTGTTCCGTCGGTGCGGAATAAACGCCGGACGTCTTGGCGGCCCAAACGGTGGCCTGCAGGTTCTCGCAAGCAAGAAGGGTGTTCGTGCTGCCGTCTCGCTGGGTCAGGTAATCCAGCGTCATCACCCGCTTCGGGATGCCTGCGTTGTCGGCACGGTTATGGAAGACCCCCATGGCGAGAGTTTCCGCAATGGGAGGCGTACTCGAGTCATCAATCAGGACGTCCGGAATGCCCGTGTTGACCACATACGAAGTCTGCGGGTCCCCCGCGGTCTTCGACGCCGTTGTATCGCTCGGGCAAATGAAGTACGCCAGTTGCGGGGTCGGCAGGTCCGCATCCGTCACGTTTGGGTCTTTCCAACGGGAATAGATGTCGTTGGCTTCCAAGTACGGGAACAGCAGGACATGCCAACCGACGTTTCGGTAAGTCGTCGTCGTACCGTCGCTCGTCGTGCAAATCGTCTCCAAGTAACCGGGGAG
The DNA here is from genome assembly GCA_963674575.2 of Thermoguttaceae bacterium. Classification (GTDB taxonomy): domain Bacteria; phylum Planctomycetota; class Planctomycetia; order Pirellulales; family Thermoguttaceae; genus JAAYAY01. The sequence goes on along the minus strand of CAXXQT010000001.1, from coordinate 691,292 downwards.
TTCGCCAAGGCTCGACTCGTAGCTGAGCATGGCCTTGCCGATCTGCTGCTGGTTGTTCAAACACGTTGCCCTTCGTCCGGCTTCACGGGCCGACTGAACGGCGGGCAACAGGAGGGCCATCAGCATACTGATGATGGTGATGACCACGAGAAGTTCAACAAGCGTGAACCCTCTGGAAATGTGGCGTTTCATAGAAAGACTCCCTTTGTCCCCAGAACGGGGACCGATACGATGTGATCGCCTTGCCCTCTCATTAATCATTGTCGCAAAATCCGTAACGAAGTTCCAGCGTTATCCCACGAATTTCTGCCACAATTCGCAAGATACGTCGGATGGGAAGGCCCGAAAAACCCCCGCCGAGAGGGGCAAGACAGCTCGCGATCTCAGGCAGGAATGTTGGACTGGTTATCGTAGGATTAGGGTTCGATATTCGGCCTCCATACCCCCCCGTCAAGACTACATAGGCTGGAAGAAGGAAGCATAACCACAGAGGGCACGGAGGACACAGAGGAAGATCCAGTGAAGAATGTCGAAAGAACAATGAATCATGCACCCCCTTCGTCATTTGGGTCTTCCGATTTGTTTCGTTACTTCTCTCTCACCATTCTTCTCCGTGTCCTCTGTGCCCTCTGCGGTTCCCCCTCTTCGCTCCCAAGTCGTTTTTCGGGTTGAAGTTGCTGTTTGACGGACGGTTGACTGACTCTGGATAGTCAAATGGAGCACCGCCTCAGGGTTCCGTGCGCTGTCCGGAACCTGCTGGGGGTGCAAAGGTAGGAAGTTTATTGGCCTTTGACTGGCGTTTTTCGGCGTTTTTTGCGAGAATAGGGTCTGAGGGCAATTGTGAGTTGACCGTATCTGACCCTAGGAGGTGTGTGGCCCATGGCCCGGACGAATCGAAAAGCCTTCACCCTCGTCGAGATGCTGGTGGTAATCGTGATCATCAGTATGCTCGTCGCCCTCCTCGTGCCCGCCGTCATCAGTGCACGAGAGCGCGCCCGCCGCGCCGATTGTATGAACCGGATGAGCCAAACCGGCAAGGCCGTCCTGCAGTACGAAAACGCAAAGGGACACTTTCCGGGATATGTGAACCAAATCGGGACCGACAGGTTTGGCACCGGCTCCCTCGCCTCCACAAATAACCTGAGTTGGCCAGTCACAGTCCTCGAAAACATCGGACGCGCAGACCTCTGGAAGGTCTGGCGCAAGAAGCCGACCCTGAGCGGAACCGAAACGCGTACAACCAGTGCGAACTACACTGTTGTCGTCCCCGAATTCATCTGCCCCAGCGACCTTGAAAAACGGGGGAAGGCTGGCGCCCTCAGTTTCGTCGCCAATTGTGGGATCACCGACAAGGGGGACAGTAGGAGCTACTACCCGTCCGAAGCGTACGATCAATCTGCCACCGGGCTCTTTTTCGACCACGACAACACGAATGGCTATCCTGGAACAACCAAGGTCACCATCGCTTTAGATGGCATCAACGACGGAGCGTCGCAAACGCTCATGCTCTCAGAAAACCTGGATGCAACCAGTTGGTCATCAGACCCGACCAATAACCTGGGAATAGACGCGGTCGAGCAGCATCACGTGGGGATTGTCTGGTGGTCGACAACGAACAGTAGCGCTCCGTGGGTGACGTCCGGCATGGTCCCCGACGAGGTGACCGTCAACGCCGAGGTAGCTGGGTCCTATGCCCCCCGTCCCTCCAGCAACCATCCCGGTGGCGTCAACGCGGTCTACGCCGACGGCCATGCCGATTTCATCTCGGACCGCATCGAGTACGAGGTCTTTCGCGATCAGATGATCTCGAGCCAGAGTGATGCGAAAGAGATGGGATTGATCCCGTAACACGCAGCATCGAGCACCCTCGCCAGGTTTGGCCGAAGGCCTTCGGCCAAGGGCTCTATCCAGAGCCCCAACTGGTGAAATGATCACCCACCGGGCCAGGCCAACAGCACCTCATCAAGGCCCCGTTTCGGCACGTGATGCACCCCGGCCTCGTCTCGCCAATAGGGACGAGGCTCGGGACTTGCCTCGTCGTGAAGAACCACCCTCTCCGCCGGCGTTCCCAGGGCAACGACGAGCAGGATCTCCAGGTGTTCGGGGATTTCCAGGGCCGAGCGAAGGCCGTCGCGATCGATGGAGCCGATCATGCACCCGCCCAGCCCCCGCTCCACGGCCGCCAGGAGCATGGTTTGGGCGACGATGGCGTCATCCCAGCGGACCTGCTTGGAAAGAGTCCCATCCCCGAGAATGACCACGTAGCCCGTCGGACGCTCGCCCGGTTCGGGGCCGGACCAGTCGGTGAGGGCCCCCGCCCAGCGCAGGTGCGGAAAAACCCGCTCGTTTTCCTCGGCCGTACAGGCAACCATGTACTTCAGGGGCTGGCGATTGGCGGCCGACGGCGTGTGCCGTACCAAATCGACCAATTCGACCAGAAAACTCCGCTCGACGGGACGGCTTTCGTCGAATCGCCGGTAGCTCCGATTGCGTTGGACCAGATCCGAAAACGACACGGCCTACTCCTTCTCCGGCACCGGGGACTCTTCGGGAGTAGGCTTATCTTTGCTCCCTTCATCCGGGGACTTGTCGTCCTTCTTCGCCGACGGCGTCTCCGCTTCCCGCCAGGGCTTGCCCTGCTCGTAGCTCTTCAGTTCCTTTTGCAGATGGCCGAGCGTTTCCGGGTCTCCTTCTTCGTCCTCCTTGGCCAGCTTGACGGCTTTGCGGGACCATTCTTTTGCCTTTTCCATGTCGCCCGAATCGGCATAGGCGGCGGCAAGCGTGCTCAGGATGTGGGCCGCCTTGTATTCGGTCAATTCGCAGGCCTTCGTGGCCAATTCGATCGCCCGCTTGGGATCGCGAAGCTCGTCGCTGGGCGAGGTACAGAGGACCCAGGCCAGGTTGTTGAGGGTTCCCGAATCCTCGGGCATCAACTCGGCCGCCTTGCTGAGGTCGGCGATGGCCTCCAGGTGTTTGCCGAGCGACAGGTAGGCGTCGCCTCGCAATCGAAGGGCAACGCGGTTGTCGGGCTCCCTCTCGAGCACCTTGCTGTACATCTCGACGGCTTTCTCGTGCTCTTCTTCGCTGCCGTAGAAAGTGCCGAGTTGCAGCGTAACGGTGATGTCGTCGGGCGAGTCTTTCTCGAGTTCCTTGAGAACGTCGATGGCGTCCTGGAGATTGTCCGAACCGGCAAGCAGCAAGGCCTGGAACTTCTTCACGCGGAGGCGTGTCTCATCGTTCATACGCGGATCGCTCAACGCCCGCTTGACATCCTTGAGGGCCAGGTCGAGCTTGTCGACTTCCTGGTAGACGCTCGCCCGCAAAAGGAGCACCTGCAGATTGGCCGGGTCGAGTTGGTAGGCCTTGTCGAGTACCTCGATGGCCTTGTCGAACTCGGAACGCAAAGCGTAGATCTGGCTCATCTGGACCAAGGGCTGAACCGCCTTGGGGAGCAGCTTCGAGGCCTGTTCGAGGGCCTCCAGCGACTCGTCCAGGAGTTTCTCCCGCTTCTCTTCAACTTCCTTCCCCTCCCCTTCCAACGCCGTGGCCTCGTCAAACAGGGCCATGCCGAGGCCCAGAAGTGTCAGGGGATGACCGGGCCGCAACTTGGCGGATTCTCGCAGGTCGTCGATTGCCTTCTGACGCTGATCTCCGTCAGCGAAGAGCGAGCCTCGAAGCCGGTAGGCATCTGCACAATTGGGATCGGCCTTGATCGCCTGATCCAGCAACTCGACCTTCTTGGCTTTGTCCTCTTCGAGGGTCACCTTCAGAATCAGGCAACCGGCCTTGGCAGGCGGATCCGATTCGCTCAAGCGAATGGCCTTGTCAATCGCCTCCAACGCTCGTTTCCGGTCGCCTTCCGGAAGAGCATTCAGGCGTGCCACCATCTGGAGGGCGTCGATCTGGTCGGGCAACAACTCCAGGGCGAGTTCCAGGTCGCGAAGCGCCGCCTTTCGGAACTGGGGCCACATGGCGGGCGGCGGAACCTTGCGGAAAATCTCTTCGCCCACCGCCAGCCCCCGTTTGATTCGCGTGGAAGCCAGGATCTGCTCCGCAAAGGGGCGGTGCTCTTCGTCCAGGCCCTTTTCGAGCGCCCCTTCGCAACGGCGAATCACTTCGGCCAGGTCCGACAGGGACCGTGCCGTCAATTTCAGTTCGGCGGCTCGATCCAGGTCTTCCAGACCCGGGTTCTGAGCCTTCGTCGCCGTGGCGAGGGCAACCACCAACAAGCCACTCAACAGCGCAACACGAATCGTTCCGGACATGGGAAGCCTCCCTTGCAGTGTTTCCGGAGGTCGCTGGCGCAGAGCGAACAGCGACCGCTCTTCTTCAGTCGTAGTATCTACCCGTGCAATTATTGCGGTTTCGCCCCGCAAATACCATAGGGCGTCAACGCAGGAGCTCGACGGCGGGCAGCGCAGCCCCGGCGGCCGGAGAGGTGGGCTCCGGTGCCCCGGAGTCGAAGAGCATGAAGCCGCCCCAGAATAGCGGATGATTCGCTTGCGGCCCCGCGCCTTTCGAATCACGAACTCGCGGCTCGCGGTCAAGCTCCAGGGCGGATCCGGCCGTGACCAGAACGGCCCGCTGATAGGCTTCCGCAGGCGTGGTGTGCGGGAGTTCCTGGGCGAATTCCTGGACGAATCCGACTGCCGCCTGGCCCCCGGTACACCAGCGACTCAGGAGCATCGTGCGCGTCCCGTTGGCCATCAGGCCGCACGCGGCCAGGAACAGCTCTTGCCCGGGCGCACCGGCTGGCGCCGACTTGAGCGTGTCTTCCGCTGCAGTATGAAATCCCGGAAGCATGACCACTTCCGGCCCGCCATAGGGAAGAGTGAACCAATCAGAGAGACTGTTGCCCGGGCGACCTCGCTCGGCTTGCACGGGACTCCAACTGTAGGGCCCCCGGTCGGCCCGGCGAATGTCGTCGAGGACGATCAGGTCCGTTGTCAGGGGCGCCAGCAGGCTGCTCGGACCCGGAAGGGGCGCGGACGGAAATTCCATCGTTCGAGGAACGGCCTGGGCAATCCGTTCGAAGCCCCGGCGAGCCGCAGATCCATCATCGCGCAGGAATAGCTTGCCGAGGGCCACGTACGTCTGTCTCCCCGGGGCGTCGCCGGCAGGCGCGTTCGTCTGAATCGTCAGCGAGACCGTGGGAGCATAGCGGATCTTGAAACGGTCGATCAGCGGCCGAGGCTGGCCGTTGATGTCGACCTGGAGCGCCTCGAAGGGCACGTACCAGAGCACGTCGTCGGGAACGATCGCCAGTTCAAGAAACTCGGCCGCGAAATCAGCCTGCGAGCCGGTGAGGATGGTCTGAAGGAGCGCCTTGGACGACTCCTTCCATTTCTGGTCCGACAACTCCTCAACGGTGAACTCTCGATTGCCGTCGTACTGGCCCATGTCGCGCAGGGCCGTGACGAGGGCCCGCGACAGCTTGGCCGGCGGAGGAAGTCGCCAGAGATTGTAATCGTCCCGATTGATCAGAAATCCGTAGATTTCGCCCTTCGCTCGATAGAAAGCCAGGATGGCATGGCCCTCGGGCAGAGCTGCTCGAATCTCCTTCAGCGATCGTACCGGGGGAAAGACGAGACTGGAACCGTCGCGCCGGACCGCGATCTCCCGAAGCAGGGCCTCCTGGTGATCGCTCGCTTGCTGCCAGCGTTCGAAGAGCTTCCGCTGCTTGGCAAACGTCTCCTGATCGACGCCGGCCAGGGGAATCGTCTCGAGTTCGCGCCGAATTTCCTTCGCCTCGCGAGACATGGCTTCATAGGTGGAGTATTCGGTCAGAAGGTTCTGACGCTGGAGCAGCAGTTCCTGGCTGAGGTCGCGTTCGGGAGCTTCCAGGATCGCTCGAAGCGAATGAAGCCGCCCGCCGAACTGGAGGGAGCTGTGGAACCGGTGCCTTCGCGAGAGATCGGCGATTTCGAGGGCGCGGTCCTGGTTCTTACGGCTGACCGCGATCAGGAACCAGTGTTCGTAAGACTGGGGATGGGGTGTCTTGAGGATCGCCAGCGATTCCATGGGATCGAGAGCCCAGTCCAGCCCGGAGGGATCGCGGAGCAGGATCTCGTAAAGGTCCATGGCCGCACGAGGGCTCAGGTCGCTGTTAATCGAAATACCGCCGGTCGTGGCAAGCCGATCGAGGCGTCCGAGTTGGAAAAGCCACCGGGAGGCCCCCTGCATGAACGTCAACGTCTGGGTCAATTCCTGATAGCCGTCGCCAAGTCGCCCTTCCTGGAAAGCCAAGGTGGCGAGCAGGAAGTGGTATCGACCGCCGATCATGCCGTTTCTCATGTCGCGCCGTGCGGCAAGAAGTTTCGTGTCGGCAAGCGATTTCGCCGCGTCGCGAGACTTGCGGTCGGCCAGCGAGCACTCGGCCGCATCCAGCAGCAACGAAGCCTGCAGATGGCGATGGCCCTTGGTCTTGGCCCAGGCGGCCGCAGCGGGAATCGGCGCGTAAAGGCCGGGGGCGTTGGAGGCCAGATGGGCCACTGTAGCCAGCCGGAACGCCTCTTCGATAACCCCCGCGTCGTAGAAATACGCGGAAATGCTGGCCTCATTGAAATAGCCCAGGGCCGTCTTGTAGTCTCCCCGGTCGAGAGCCAGACGCCCCAGAGCAAGCAGAACGGTGGGCGTGAGCGGATGGTCGAACTGACCCGAGGCCACAATGGCGCGATTCAAAGTCGGAATGGCTTCGTTGGGTTTCCCGGCCGCGATCAGGGCCAGACCGAGTTGAGCGTCGAGCCACGCCTGCGACCAGTGGTTGGGAGGTCCCGGGCGCCTTGAGAGGGTGTCAAGCAGCGATTTGGTCAGAGGTTCTTCCGGCGCAAGGGGACCAAGGATCTCGGCACGCCGGCGGATCGCCAGACAGGTGCAGCGAAGAATCTCGGGAACACGGATCGGGATCTTGATGGCCTGCTGAACCACCCCTCCCCGTTCAATCTGCTGGTTCACATTGATCTCACCTTGCGTGATGCTCATGGACTTCGGATAGTTGCCCAGTTTGGCTCCGCGGGTGCTGGTTCCCCAAGGACAAGGTCGCCAGTTGGCGACGCTGGGATTCTGAAACTGGACGAGGAGGAGCCAGTCGTTGTGCTGGATGTAGAGCTGAACCGCGTTGGTGTAGCACTCGAGGGCCTTCTCCAATTGGCCCATCTGGTAGTAGCATTCGCCCATCATGGTGAAGTAGCAGATCGAGTCGAGCCAGAGCATTCCCGGCTTCTTGACCGCACCGCTCCGTTCACGGTCGAAATTCTTCAGCGACCTGGCAAAGTCGCCGTTCTGGAAATCGGTGAAGACAGCGTCATAGCGGATGGACGGAATTTGGTTCGACCCCAATCCCTGAGCCGGTAAGTCGACCGCCATCAGGAGCAGAACGACGCAGCCCGCCAGAGCGGCCCGTAACGGCGGTTCCCCCGGCACGAACGGGGCGCGACGGGTTGGTTGTCTGCGGCTGACTTCCTGAGCGCTGGGTCGGCTCGGCATGGCTCGTGCTCCTCGGACATCTCGAATCGACAGGCGGTAGCCCCTCGGAAAGGGCAGCCTCACTCCTGCCGCTGGGGCCTTCCTACAATGATATTACTTTTCTGCCAATTCGGTCCCCGTTCCGACCCGCTACGGGAGAAATTCGGGAGATTCTTCGCCCCTCATTCGAGGGAAATGAGGCTCAAGCGGACAAACCAGAAGGAAGCTCCCCGGTCTTGCGGCGCAGCAGTGCAAGCGATGCTGGCACAACAAACCAGCAGGCAAAACCACGTAAACCCCTGCGAACACAGCCTTTAAGTGACGTTTCAGCCCGTCACAGCCACGAAAAACCGCGGGCCTTGAACGCCCGGATCCCGATTCTCTGCGTTGATCCTCAAGTCGGAACGGTACTGCGGACGATAGGGATCGTAACGATTGTGTCGGTTGGTGGGGTTCGTGCGCGGCGCGGAGGGTTGCCGTTCGAGCCCCTGAAGAACTTTTTGCATGCTGAGGAGATGCCCAATGAGCGGCACCACCATGCGTTTGCGTCCGCTGCGAGCCATTTTGTCGGGTCTCGTGGTCGCTGCCGCCGCCGTAGCATCCACCGGTTGCCAGGTGGACATGGGGGGGCAGACGTTGCCGAGCCCCTATTACATGCAAGACGACGTCCAGTACTTCCCGCCGGGGCCGGAGTTCAAGTTGCAGCGTGAAGCAACGGCCCTCCAGAAGGCGAGGGAAGAAGCGAACATGAGCGTGCGATAGGTCCTCTGCCCGTCTCGGGTGGATTGCCTGTCAGAATCCCCGTCGGGGGCTGCCCGGAAGAAACGGCGTGGAAGGCGCAAGGCTTCCGCGCCGGCTTGGAACGTCCGGCTGCCGACGGGGCCGCTCTGCGCTGTCCCCAAGGGGAAGCCCCGTGCTCCTTTTCCCACCCGCGAGGACGCCGAGCCCGAACCCTTTGAGTCCGAGGTCCAACTGCCGTGCCAGACTTCGAGCTGTCCAACGTTGCGCAGCAATGGATCAACGTCACGTTGATCTGGGTGGGCTTCGGCACCCTGGCCGGACTGCTGGCCCGGGCCCTGGTTCCGGGACGGGAACCGGAAGGCGCGGTGGGCACGGTCGTCATCGGCATCGTCGGCTCGGCCGTGGGACTGTGCGCCTTGAGTTGGGCACTGGAACGTCCCACCTTCAATCCGATCAGCCCTCTGGGCTTCTTCGCGGCCGTGGGCGGCGCCTTCGTGCTGGTCATCATCTACCGGATTGCCGCGCTCCGCTGGTTCATGGATAGCGAACACCGCAGCCGCTGACCACGCAGACGGCAGACTTCGGCAGCCTCCCTCACCGTTGCGGCAATTCCTCCGCCGGTTCCATCTCCCCTCGCAGCATTCGGCCGATCTGGCCCGCCAGCCAAAGATAGTGGTCGGAAGGCAGCCCTTCGTAGGTCACGAAGGGGCTCTCGCCCACCGGCGGATCGTTCGTGCATTTGAAAATGGCCGTGCCCTCGTCGATCTCGTCGAACATAGCCACGTAGAGCATCTTCGCCCCCGCCTCGCGGTCGGCAACCGCCTGAGACCAGAGAAACTCGCCGCCAAGCCGCGGAATCTGGTTCAGCCGCGCCTCTTCGCCCCGATTCTTGTGCAGATTGTGCCAGCTGAAACCGGGAAATACGACCGGCAGGAAATCCAGCCCCGCCTCGCGGCACCAGGCGATGTCCGGACCGATCCACTCCCGTGCGTGTCGCCGGGCCGATTGCGGCGTGTGGTAGCGGCCTACCGTCCACGGGCTGACAATGTCTGCCCGACGGATGACTTCCTGAAGCTTCTCGTCACGCACCGCGTCTCGCGAGAGGGTCCGCCATCCGGTCGGCACCCCCACCATGACCGTGTTGCCTCCGTACTTCGGATCCTCCTTCAGAAACTGCACGAGCCGGTCACATTCCTCCAGCGTGTAGCGCCGTCCGTCGTTGAAACCGATCCCCCAGACAGCCACGACCGGTTTGCCGTCGTGATGCTGATAGGCCGGGTCGCTGCCGATCTGCATTCGGTCGACAAGCACCTTCCAGTCTTCCATCACAACCCGCTCGATTTCTCCCTCCCGGAGTCCCGACAGGTCGTACATCATCGCCCACGTTCGCCCCGTGCGGTTGGCCGCCTCGCGAACATTCTCCGTCACCAGGGTCCGATGGCTCAAACTCCGCGCCGAACGCACCGATGCGCCGAACCGCTGGAGAAACACCCCGTCGATCCCGTAGTCGGCCATCCACTGGAAATGCCGCAAAACCGTCTTCTTGTTGCACGGGCTGAACAACTCGGCCGTGCGCCCGTCTGCATGTTTGAAGGCAGTCGGATAGCGTTCATCTGCATCGAACTCGGACACATCGGGCCAGAGGTCGAAGGTGCAACTGCCGGGTCGCAGCCCCCGGCGGCCCGAGTAGTGGCGCCAACCCGAATCCGACCCGTCGCCCTCGGCGGCGAACCAGCCCTGATAACCGCACATCACCTTGCCATACAACGTGGACCTGTCCACGCCGGGCACGCTGGGCCCGGCATAGGGTTTCATCCGCTCGAGAACCGACTCGCGATTCTCCTCCGCGGAAAGAAGCGTTGGCAGAAGTATCGCGGCCGCCAGAATGGCAACCAGGGAACCATATTGTCGCATGAGTGCCAGCCTACCAAGGACTTTCGGGACGATTGCATAACAACTCGGAAACCGAGTCTAAGCGGTCCAGTGGGGGGACGCAAGGCAGCGAAGATCCCTGCGGCAAGAAGCCATAGCAGCAGGCATCCCTGCCGCCGCCAGTATCCCACTTCCCCTTCATCATTCTGCGGTTCCTTGTTCGATATTCTGCGGTTCATGATGGTGGGCGGCAGGAAGCAACAATTCCCTCCCCAGCGAAGCGAGGGGGGAGGGTTAGGGAGGGGACCGTCGGCGCAACCATTTCTGTTACGCCGTTTCGTATCGCCACGCTGCGCGGGCTTGCCGTCGCCAATAGCCCGCGCAGCGCGGCGGTACATTTGTAGCCCCAGGCGTGAGCCTGGGGAAAGCTGATCGCGAAACAAACCGCAAAGCCCGCGCAGAAATGAGTGATGTCCCCTTTTCTCTCGTCTTCTTCGAGCCAGGAAAGGAACTGGGCGCGGATGAGGAAGGCGGCGTCGCGTTCGGCTTGTGCTTCGGCTTCGGGGGACATGGCGGTGAGCCTTGAGCTATGAGCTATGAGCGGTGAGCTGTGTGTCTATGAAAAGAGCCCGGCACAAGGGGGTGTTCTTGTGTCGGGCTCTTGGGATACCGGATTGGCTCTGCTGATACCGGGAGTGATTATACAGGATGGTTGGCGCGGATTTTTGTGCGGAGGAGGGGGTAGTGTTTGTAAGGTGGTGGTAGGTAAGGGGTAGAAAAATTTCAGGTGGCCGAAAATGGGGGTTTGGTGGCGGGGGAGTTTTGCAACGTGTTTGGCGTGTGTTGCGAAATGTTGGGCGATGGGGGTGGGTGTAAGTGGTTGCGGGGGCTTGGGTTACGGTTTTGTGGCTGGATGCAAGTTGGGGTAGTTGGATGGAGGGGTGTTGCAAAAGTGGCGGGGGAGGATAGGAAGAAGAAAGGAAGATGAGGGTTGGGGCGGTGGTTTAATCAGGGAGTGCGGTGGGTGTGTGGGAGCGGGGCGGGACACGCGAGCCATCGCTGGTTCACCGTATTGTTATTTCCCGTCTTGGCTCAACGACGCGACCCTCTCGTTGTAAACACGCTCATCTAGTCGTTCCACGCTCTCGATTACAAACGGGACGAACGTGTCGTGTTGTCCTCGCGTTGGTCTACCGAGGGTTGTTTCAAGGGAAAGGAAAATGGGACGTTTTGCAAATGTATGTTGTCCCGGAACCAACACACTTTTCAAGAACTCCCGATTCGGTTCATCGGTGCATTCAAGTATCCGCTCAAAGACCTTAGCGGGGGCATCAAAGGAAACCATGTGATCAACATCACCGACCGTGACATTCGCAGTCATCGTATATTCGGATTCAGTCATCCTCCCGAAATGCAGGATGCTTGTGGCAAGAAACAGCCAGGTGTCGCCCGTTTCGAAGCCCAGTTTCATCACGCAGATTCCAAGATCGGGAGCAAGGTGATGGGGGCCGGCAAAGGAAGTGTTGTCTGGGCACATGACACTGCTGATCACCTCCCAGTCACGGTCGATGTTCTCAAACGCGATGTCGAATACTGGCGCAAGGCCATAGATATCGTATGCGACGAGTGAGCGGCCGTTGCATAATGCGTAGAAGCGAACGCGGACTTCCGGGTGAATAGCGTAGGAGTATGCCTGCTCTACATGTTTCGACTTGATCAAGTTCGCCTCCGGTTTCTTTGCATCGAGTACAAGTGCGGGGCGTCCGTCGCTGTAAAGAAGATAGTCTGGGATGATGTGAATCGGATGCTTCTTCGATCCAATCATCACAAATGGATGCAGAAGCGACTTGCTGCGAACGATTCGTCGGGGCCCAGACAGTTCGTATCCAAGCCGTTTGATGATCGGGACGACGATTTCTTCGCGTACAGAGTCCTCCTTGAATTCCGGGGCGTCGAGCAAGGAGATGTCGAAATGGTCAAACATTCAAGTGTTCCGCGGGGAAAGATGTTCGGCGTGACCGGGCCGTCTCGCACGATGGACCAATAGGAAACTCGCGACCGGCGACTCTGCGGTCGTGCCATTGATGTGTTCCTGCATGCGCTAATTGGCCATACAGGTAGATATTAATTCACGTGACTACATGATTTCTGGGGCCATACGAAGCGGGGTGTAGTTATGAGTGTTGAGTATACCGGGCACGACCAGCGACCCGCAATGAGCCATTGATGGTCACAAGAAGTTCTTGCGGAAAGGGACTTGGCGTCAGCAACGCACCACCCATGATCGCACAACGCTATTGCCGGTGACACTACGCGGGTATCTTGCAGAGATTTCGACCCGCCTGACGGCCGCGCGCGACATTACCACTTGCATGAGAGCCCCGTCCAGACCGCTTTTGCGCGTTCGCGCATCGACACCCACCGCTATGGACTGCGGGCACTCGCGAAGCGATAGGGCCACCTCTTCGGGGTTCATCAATGCGATGAGGTTCCTGACCCAGGGTTGCGCGATGGTTCGCGGGGCTCACATCGCTGCACCCTGGGCTGGATTAGGGACGTCCCTTCGGGACTGGCGCCCGGATAGCTTGGGTGGGCGTGAGGATCTTCCGGATTCGTGGTTCCTCAGATCACGGGGCGTCTGCTGGGATGGCAAGCGTGTTGCCGCGTCAGGGTTCCGTGCGGCACCCGGAACCTACTGGGTGGTCGGAGCCCCGCCTCAAAGCCGACTGCCCCTCAACCAAGCTCCTCCTCCACCAACTCCAGGAATTCCCCATCGCCGCCCACGACGACGGCCCCGACGCCCTGGAAATGGCTCTCCGCCTCGCCACCGAACTCCTCGCCGGCCGCCACCACGACGACGGCCTAGGCAACCGCCTCCCCGTCGGCTAACACACCCCACAACCAAAGCCGGGCTCTTATCCCTTCCACCCCAATCCGCTCCGCACCATGCATAAACGCCCCACCTTAGCCCGGCTTTTTGCGATACCGAACGACTCAACCACCCCAACTCCCAAAGCACGCCGCCCACCACCATGAACCGTAGAACGATGAAGGCAAAGCCATTTCAGGAGATCAAAAGTAGGCCCCTCAGTTCACGGGGCGTCTGTTGGGATGGCAAGGGCGTTGCCGCTTCGGGGTTCCGTGCGGCGCCCGGAACCTACTGGGTGGGTGTTCTTGACGGCGAGCCGCCCACTACAGTGAACCGCAGAATATCGAACAAGGAACCGCAGAATGATGAAGGGGAAGAACGGCACCGCTACGGGCTAGTCTTCGCGAAAGCCTTCGAACTGGAAGACTTCCATGGAGGCCTTGCCTTTGAGGGGCTGGACGCCTTTCGAGCGGCCTTTGCAGTGCTGGAAGACCTGGCCCCAGGCGGGCTCGCTCACGCTGATCGTGGAGGGTTCGGCCGTGCTCTCGATGCGGGCGGCCGTGTTCACCGTGTCGCCCCAGACGTCGAAGGCGTAGTGCTTGTTGCCCGCCATGCCGGCCACGACGGGGCCGGTGTGGATGCCGACGCGGACCTGCCAGGCGGCCGAGCAGTTCTTCGCCGTTTCGATCATCTCCGCGCCGCAACGGAGCAAGGCGAGGACCGGGTTGTCGAAACGCTGCATCAGTCCCGCGGTGACCATCATGCAGTCGCCGATGGTCTTGATCTTCTCGACCTTGTACCGCGAGATCGCTTCTTCATAACCGCTGAAGAGCTCGTCGAGATGGGCCACCACCTCGTCAGGCGAACGGCCATTGCAATAGGGAGTGAACCCGACGATGTCGCAGAACATGACCGCCACGTGGTCGCAACCGCGCGGCTTGACCGCCCCGCTCGTGATAAGCTCCTCGGCCACGGTGTAGGGGAAGATGTGGTAGAGGAGGTCGTTGGCCCGGTCTTTCGACAGGCGGATCTGCTCGCTGAGGAACTGTTCCTGCTTCTGCAGGCGCCGCTTGGCAAGGCAGGACGCGACCCGAGCCTGGAGGAGGCGGGGCTCGAAGGGCTTGGTGAGGTAGTCGTCGGCGCCGGTGGCAAGGCACTGGACGATGCAATCGAGATCGTCGCTCGCCGAGACGACGACGACGGGAATGTAGCGGAGCCCGAAGTCCTTCTTCAGCTCCTGGAGGACGTCCATTCCGCTGGTGCTGCCGAGGCGCAGGTCGAGGAGCACGAGATCGATTTCGCCGACCTCCGGTTGATAGCAGCTCGACTCCAGCATCTGCAGGGCCTGGGCGCCGTCGCCGACGGCGACGACCTGGTGCCCGTGCCGTTTCAGTTCGCGGGTGAGGTGGCGTCGGACCTCTTCTTCGTCGTCGACGATGAGGATTCGTCCGGGCTGGCTCCAACCCGGGGTCTCGATCGGGTGGGGCACGGTCAAGGGCGGCTGCTTGGGGGCCGGGGGAGCCGGCGCCGGCCGGGACCGCGAGACGGGCGCCGGCCTGGCCGTCACACCCCGGGCCTGGTCCAGGGCGTTCATGGAGGCCCTGAAATGCTGGCAGATGTCTTCCAGGTCCTCGGCAAAGGGAAGGAATCGCTCGTCGGCCTCTTCGAGCAGCATCTCGGAGCGGTACTTGATTCCCGCAACCAGGTTCTTGAAATCGTGAACGGCCTTGTTGATTTCGTCCATGCTCAGGCGGCCGTCCGGGGCCAGATGGTCCGGAATGAAGGTGTCTTGCAGGAACTGCGTGCCCTTCTCGCAAAGGTCCTCCATCTGGTGAACCACCGTCACGAAATCGTCGTCGCCGTTGTCGTCGTCGCTTTTCTCGACCATGTGCTGGCAGAGCGGATCCGCGAGAATCGAGCCGCACAGCTTCTCGATGCACTGCAGTCGCGCCATGGGCTCGCACCGCAACTGGCGAAGCATGTGGGCCGAAGGCGTCACGCACTCGGCGCCGTCGAGCCGGCCGTGCCTGGTTTTCGATTTGTCGCGAACGACTTCCGTTTCGTTTGTCTTTTTAGTAGGCATGACGATTACGAGGGGTTCAAGAGGGCGTCAATTTTGCCAACGAGACGATCGAATTCAATCGGCTTGTCGTCGAAGTCCGCAACGCCCGCTTCCATGGCTTCTTCCTGGAAGGACGACAACTGGACGGCGGAGACGATGATGACGGGGATGGCTTGTGTTTCGGGGATGTTCTTGATTCGGCGGGTTGCTTCCAGGCCGTTCATGCCGCCGATCAGGTTGAGGTCCATGATGATCGCGTCGGGCAGGTGCTCCTGGCTCATGGCGATGGCCGAGGCGCCGTCGACGGCTAGTTCCACGTCGAAACCTCGCGAGCGGAGCCGGCGGGCAATCATGCGGGCGTTATCGGGGTCGTCTTCCACTATCAGCAGCTTGCTCACGGTGTTCACCTCTTCGATGCGTTGCCGTCGATCAGGCCTTGGGGCGAGAGCACACGGCGAATTTCACGTTCCAGTTCATCCCAGTCCATGGCTTCCTTTTGCAGAACCTGCAACACTCGTCCGTTCAAGCGATCGCGATCTTCCTGGGTCAGATCCTTTGCCGTGACGACCAGCACGGGAATCGACTGGAGATCTTCGCGGGATCGCAGATGCTGCAGCAGTTCGAAGCCGTCCATCTCCGGCATGAGCAGGTCGAGAAGGATGATGTCCGGACGACCTTCCGAGAGCTTGTCGAGGGCCTGGCGCCCGTTGGCCGCCTCCGCGACGTTCCAGCCCAGGGGCTCAAGATGGCGGGACGCCAGGGCCCGGAGATCCGGATCGTCGTCGACGACGAGGATGTGGCCGTCGTTGGCGTGGCGGCGGAATCGGTTGAGCGTGCGAGCAAGCCGGTTCCAGTCGATGGGCTTGGTGACGTAGTCGGAGGCGCCCAGGGCGTAGCCTTTGTACTTGTCGTCGAGCACGGAGATCATGACGACGGGGATGTCGCGCGTTCCTTCTTCCGACTTGAGTTCCTTGAGCACGGTCCAGCCGTCTCCGTCGGCCATCATCACGTCGAGGGTGATCAGGGCCGGTTTATGCTCGATGGCGAGCCGGATTCCCTCGGCGCCGTTTTCGGCGGTCTCGGCGACGAATCCGAGCTTTTCGAGAAAACGCTTCAGGAGAACGCGGACTTCTGCTTCGTCGTCGACCACCAGCACCGAGGGAGGCCCCTGGGGCTCGCCCATCGCTGCGCGGTCGGGGCGTGGCGCCAGAGTTTCGGTCGGGCAGGCCGGACCGCCAAGCATGACGTCGGCTCGAAGGGGCAACTCGGCGGTGAACGTCGTTCCCTTTCCGGGCGTGCTCTCGAAGCGGATCGACCCGCCCATGGCCTGGCAGTATCCCCGGCAATTGGAAAGTCCCAGCCCCGTGCCCTCCGGATTCTCGCCCTTGTCGAGGATCTGGGGGAAGGGCGTGAAAATGCGATTCTGAAACTCCGGCTCGATCCCGCGTCCCGTGTCGGCGATTTCGACGTGGAGCCACGGTTCCGCCTCTTCCCCCATGTACGAAACGCGGAGCGAAACGGTTCCGTTCTGGGTGAACTTGCAAGCGTTGCTCAGCAGATTCGTGACCACCCGGGCGAACTTCTCGCGATCGGAGTGCATGGTTGGAATGCCGTCGGCGATCTCAAGTTCGAGGGTATTGCCGTTTCGCTCGGCGGTCGGGTTCATCGAACGTCCCACCTCGCGAAGCAGGGGCGCCACCTCGAACTCGTCGAACTCCATCTTGAGCTGCCCGAGGTCGATCCGCTGGGAGTCGATGATGTCCTCGATCAACCGCTGGAGGCGTTCACGGGCGAAATAGATCGTGACCTGGTCGGCCCGCTGCTCCTCGGTGAGTTCGGATTCGAGCAGCAGTTCGCAGTAGCCCTTGATCGTGGTCAGCGGGGTTTTCAGGTCGTGGCTGATGGAGGCGACGAAGCGAGCCTGGGCGTTGCGGGCCTCGACGAGTTCGAGGATCTTGGCTTCGAGGGCCTGGTTGGTCTCCTGGAGTTCGGCGGTCCGCTCTTTGACGAGGCCGTCGAGGTCGGCGTTCAACCGGCGCAAGCGTTCATGGCCGGTCACGATCTCGTCGAGCATTTGCTGAAAGGCCCGGGCCAGGACGCCGATCTCGTCGCGTCGATTGGCAGGCAGATTGTCGACGATGGACGAAACACTGCATCGCCAGCCGCTTTCGGCGGGGTCTACGCCGACGTCGATGTCGGCAACGCCTTCGGCGGCGTCGGTGATCTGCTTGAGGGGTCGGGTAATGAAGAGGGAGAAGGCGAAGGTGACCACCGCGGCGCCAAGGACGATGAAAATTCCTGGAACGAGCAGGGCCCAAAGGGCGTCTTTCACGTCGGCAGCCATCTCTTCCTGAAAGGCCGCCTGGGCAAGCCCGTAGTAGCGGACTCCCGAATTGGAAGAAACGGGAAACAGAACGCATTGGAGGTAGCAATCGGCGCAGCGTGTGGGCGACTGCCACACGATCTTGTCGGAGATGTCTTTCTGGCAGGCGTCCTCGACGCGTTGCCTGAGCGCGAGCATCCCCTCGTAAGAATCCGCCATGAGGCGCAAGTTCTTCACACCGCCAATAAGCCGCCCGATCCGCTCGCCGCTGGCCTTGGACTGGGTGAGCCGGACCAGGGTGGCGTCGGCGGCCTCGCGCTGCGATTCCTCCCCAATTTCGTTGCTTTGCAAGAACCACACGGGATGCTGCAACTTGATATCCGGCTTCTCACGCAGTTTGAGGATGCTACGTGGAGCCTGGCGCGGGTGGATATCGGCAAGTTCGCCGACCAATTCAACGCGCTGCGTGAAAAGCTTGTTAAACCGCCCGATGAGATCGTCGGCAGGAAGCAACTGGAGAGGTTTGTCGTAGGGGTAGACCAGATGTTCGTTGCCGAAGGCGCCCGCATCCGGTTCGTTTGCCAGCACGGCGAGGTGACGTGGCGACGCGTTGACCCTTGCCAGCGGCGATCGATTGTCGCCGAGTCCGGCGGGGCGAGGCAGGGGGGCGTCGAGATCCAACGCGGCGATCACGAGCGCCTCTCGTCCGCCGGTTTCGGACGGCAAGAGGCGCTGGCCCGCCCACACGAGATTCATCTTCTCCGTATTCGAGGAGCCTGCCCAGGTCACGTCGGCGCGCTCGAAGGGCGACAGGACCAACTTGATGTTCTGCTGGGGCTGATTGGGTTGCCTGGATTGCTTGACTTGCTCCACGAACCGGTCGCGGCTGCTGATCGTCGCGGGGACCTTCGAGGACGGTTCGGGGACCCACGTCTCCTGCTGCGAGCCATCCAGCCAGACAATCTCCATGCGAACGTAGTTTGAGCGGTAGAGATTATTCAAACAGAACTGGCAGAGGGTCTTCTCGTCGGGGGGCCCGGCTTTCGGGTCGGCCAGCCGCCCGGCGAGCCTGTCGACATCGGCGCGAAGGGCGTAGATCTCGGACATCATCTCGCGGGCGCGGAGTTCGGTCTCGTCTCCCAGGTCGAGCACTTCGTGGTTGAGAACAAGCCTTTCCGACTTGTCGCCCATGTACTTGAGAAGTCCCAGGGAGGTGACGCAGACGAGGACCGTTGCCATCAAGACAAGTCTGGCGCCGATTCCGAACTTCATGGGCGATTCCCCAAGCAGCGAGAAAGCCCGTCCTAGGACGTTAGATCCCCCATCCGTCCGAGAAGGGGGTTGGTTCCCATAGCCATTACTATCTTCGTCCGATGCGACCCTGGATTCAAGGCAGCGGCCCCCCCAAACGCAGGCATGGAAGGAAAATCCGTCCATTGCCGTACCGCACGAAACACTCATTCCGTCTGCGAGGAGATGGCCAGTCGGGGAGGCTGGTCTGGCTGGGGAGGGGGAGCAAGCTTTGAGCGGTGAGCGGTGAGCTATGAGCTTTGGGCTGTGGGGACGATTGCGGGAGGAGGGGGGGCCAAAAGTAAACGCGTCGCGGGCGGGGTGGCCGGCGACGCGTTTGCGATGCGGTAGGGTGTTCGAGATGACTTCGGGCCCCTAGAGTCCGAAGCCTGGGATTATGTGGGCGGTGAGCCACACGGCCGTGGATGCGACCATCAGGACGAGGACATAGCGGCGCCAATGGGCCATGGTTGCGGGGACTCCTTCAGCAGTTCGACCGCCGAGATATCGGATGTCCGCGTATCTTACCGCGACCAGACAACCGGCGAGCGACGTGTTGGCGTCGGCCCTTGGCATGGGTTCAGTTTGCATGATATTCCTCCCTCTCTCCCGGGCTTAGGCTTTCCAAACCGAACGCCGGAATCCGCATTGCTGGCATGCGTGGCGCGCAATATCCACGAGGAACAGCGTTGCCAGGAAGCGATTGTGGAGGCCTTGCCGCACATCTTGCAGGTGAGTTTGACATCGCGGACATTTCCGAGACGAACGGTGGGCTGCGTGTCGAGCGGCAATTTGGGCTCCAATGCTACCAATGACAATCCAAAGGGCTACCAGGCCCAGCGCCGCCGGCAGCATAAGTACGTATTTGAAGGCTGTCTCCTCAACCATGTCAGCCTCTCTTTCTGGTTACCCGGATGATGGCGGGTTTCGAAGGACTGGGCCTATCACGTGCTTCCGGGCGGTGCTCTGCACCACGGGACGTGACTTCTCGTAATCCGTCAGGCTTGCGAGGGGAGCATCCAGTCGCCGTTGTCTTCGTTCATGGGCCAAGCTTTGATCCGGTCCGCTCGGCTCCGCCTCTTCTTCAGTTCACGGGAGACGGCGTGGGTTACCCGATCTGTCGCGAGGTTCACGGCCGCAACGAGATCCCTGTCGGTGCGCCCGCCGCGTATGGTTCCACCTCGATGAAGGTGCACGGCGACCTGGCATCGTTTGTCGAGGCCGCCGTGGGGACCGTTCATGTCGATGAGGCGAACCGTGATGGAACGAATATGGCGTGCCAGCCGTTCGAAGGCCGTTTCAAACTGTTCCAGGATCTGATCCCGCAGTGCCCTGCCGATTTGTAAACGCTTGAGGTGAATCTGTAGCTGCATAGCAATTTCTCCGTGACACTCGACGTTCCTACCGGGTCTATCTCAACGACTTGGAATGTCCGGACCTCGCCCCCCCGGCCACGAGCCTTTGGGAATGGTGCGTGCAAGGAGCAGGGAGGCTCAGTTCCGATGGCCGAAATGAGAGCAACCGTCATGCCGATCTTCCGACGGTTCTTCTGATTTGTCGTAACTGAGATTTGTCAGGAGGTTTACGGCAATGGGCGCACGCCTGGGGTGCGGGCGGCAGCGTGCGTCGAGTGGAGGCGGATGAAAGATACTGTCAGCGGGATGACAGTTTGTTTCAGGTGCGTTGAGAGGCCTGCCACCAGCTCGAAGGGGCGCAACTCTTGTGCTACAGTATATTTAGAGCCGATTCCAAAACCGTTGGTGATGCGGCGATTCTCCGCCCATGGGAGACCATCGCGGTGGTTTTGGGATAGGTTCTTAGGGTCACGATCGGGTCTTCGTGGAATTTCGGGTCACTTCGTGGTTGCGATTGCACGATCCCATTGATACCGACGTTGCGGATTATGGAATCCGCCATCGCCGTCGTTGAGCGAAACATTGATCGGGTTGTGGAGACAGGGCCATGTTGAAGAGGGTGGCGACACCGACCGCTGTAGTCAGCCTGCTTTGGCTGGCGATAGGGTGCGCAACCATCTACTACGTGAACCACGTCTACAACTCCCAGTCGGATGAGCTGAGCGAAAGTGTCACGGCGATCCAGTCGGCCGACTCGATGGTGGGGGTTTTGTGGCGATTGCACGCAACAGCGACGGACGTAAGCGAGACGGCTGACAGCCACACGCGAATGGAAGTTGCCGAACTGGAGGAGTCGTTCAAGACTCACCTTGCCACCCTTGCGGAGGATTCAAAATCGCCCGAGGCACAACTTCTGGCGGCGACCATTGGCGATCAGTTCGCGAGGTACGAGCAGTGCGTTGCGCGGCGGCTGGATCCCGCGTCGGAGCCGGGCGTTGAAAGTCCTCGTCCCAGGGAGATGGTACAGCTCGCGCATGCCATTGCCGATTCCTGCCAGCAATACTTGAAGGCCGAGGAACAAACGATTGCAGACGCGACCTCGGACCGCGGCCGGTTTCACGTTGCGTTCGATCTGATCATGGTGGTTTTCTGGATTGCCGGTCCGGTGGTCGGCATCCTCTGGGGCTTGTGGGTTGCGCGGGGTTTGCGTCGTTCCATTTCGCAGATCAGCATCAACCTCAACGACGCCGCGAGTGGAATGGAGCAGGAGATCGGCTGTGTGAACGTGCATCCGACGGACGATCTGCCGGCCCTGCAGCAACAGGTGCAAGCGGTGTCGTCGCGTATCAAGGAGATCGTGGAACAGCTTCAGCAAGCCCGGCAGGAGGCCATGCGAGCCGACCGGTTGGCGGCGATTGGCGAGATGGCATCGGGCGTGGCGCACGAACTTCGCAATCCGCTCACTTCCGTGAAGCTTCTGATCCAGACCGCCGCGGACGGGCCGCCCGGCCAGTCGCTCAGCGAGGAGCACATGCGAGTCGTGTTGGAACAGATCGTGCGCATGGAGAGCACGATTCAGGGGCTTCTGGACTTTGGGCGTCCTCCGCAGATGCAGATGATTCGCCACGACATTCGCAACACTCTGCATCGTGCCCTCAACCTTGTGGAAGGGCACGCGGTCCGGCAAAGTGTCACCATACGCGAGGACTGGCCGGACGAACCGGTTGAAGTCAACGGCGATCCGGAACAGTTGAACCAGGTGTTTGTCAATCTGCTTCTGAATGGCGTGGAGTCGATGCCTGAAGGCGGCGACCTGGAGGTCGTGGTGCAATGTCGGGATTCGGAGGCTCCGGTCGAAGTCATCTTCACCGATTCCGGCACGGGAATTCCCCAGTCGGTTCTGGAACGGCTGTTCGAGCCGTTTGTTACCACGAAGGAACGAGGCACGGGCCTGGGATTGGCGATCAGCCAACGAATTGTCGAGCGGCACGGAGGCAAGCTTACGGCGGCGAATCAAGACTCGTGCGGCGCCGTGTTCCGAGTGGGACTCCCCGCGATCGGCAAAGAACGACCTGAGAACTTCAAAGAAACGACGCCCATGGAATTGGGGCGAGGATAGGGTTGGTGGCCATCTATGGCGAAGTTGCTCATTATCGATGACGAACCGAGCATCAGGTTAAGCATCAAGGCCGTGTTTGCGAGGGAGGAGATCCTGCTCTTTGACGCGGAGACGGCCGAGGCGGGGTTGCAGCTTGCCCTGGAACATTCTCCCGAGGTGATCCTCCTCGACATTCGGCTCGGGAGCCGCTCCGGGCTCGAGGTGTTCGAGGAATTGCGTGAAGTCAGTCCCCGAAGCCTGATCATCTTCATCACGGGGTTCGGGACGACGGAGACGGCGATCGAGGCGATGAAGCTCGGGGCGTACGATTACCTGACCAAGCCACTCGACGCACAACAGCTCAAGCAAATTGTCCAGCAAGCGATTGCGATCAGCCGATTGGCGCAGGTGCCCGCCCTCATCGACGAGGGGGATCGGCCGGAAGATCGCCCCGATCGTCTTATCGGCAGCGGTGCGGCGATGCAGGCGGTTTGCAAGCAAATTGGCCGAGTTGCCCCGCAGGACGTGAATGTTCTCATTCTCGGCGAGAGCGGCACGGGCAAAGAACTGGTTGCCAGGGCGATATACCATCACAGCCGAAGGAATCAGAAGCCGTTTCTGGCAATTAACTGTGCGGCGATCCCTGAATCGCTGCTGGAGAGCGAGCTATTCGGCCACGAGCGAGGCGCATTCACGGGCGCCGATCGCCGGCGAATAGGAAAGTTCGAGCAATGCCACGGTGGCACGCTGTTTCTGGACGAAGTGGGCGACATGGCCCCGCACACTCAAGCCAAGATTCTCCGGTTGATTCAGGAGGGGCGGTTCGAACGCATCGGAGGGAGCGAGAGCATCTCCGTGGACGTTCGCATTGTGGCAGCCACGAATCAGGACCTGGACTCTTTCATCGAGGAAGGGCGGTTTCGCAAGGACTTGTACTATCGGCTTGGAGGCGTGACAATTTCGTTGCCACCGCTTCGCGATCGCCCGGAAGACCTACCCGAACTGGCCCACTATTTCCTTTACCGCTACAACCGGCAACTTGGCACTTCGGTCCAGTCGATCTCGCCGGAAGCCATCGAGTTGCTGCAGTCGCATCGATGGCCGGGGAACGTGCGAGAACTGCAGAACGTGCTTCGGCAGGCGCTCATTGCCTCGGCGGGCGTGGCCATCGTCCCGGAGTTCCTTCCCGTCGAGTTGCTGGAGGAGGCGGGGGCCGAGGAAGAAGAGCCCGTGGAGGGCCAATCCGTGCCGGACACGGCGTGGGAGTCTCTTCGGCAGGACTTCGAGGCCTGGATCGCCAATGGCGAGACGGATCTCTACCGTCGGGCCAGGGAGCAATTTGACCGGCTGATTATTCTGGCAGCGATGGAGCATGCCGGAGGTGTGCGAAGCCAGGCGGGGAAGATTCTGGGCCTGAGCCAGGTGACGCTCCGCGCCAAACTGCGGACCATGGAGCCTTTTCCGAACTCGGTGCCCCGGGCGGAAGACAAGACGGCAAAGGAGTGATCGTTCCGGCCGCTCCCCGTCCCTGGGCCGATGAAGAGGTCGGAGCGTGGTGAAACAGCGACCTGCGCGCTTTGTTGTGTCTCTCTAGCTGTACGGACCAGGACTGGGCCCGAAAACGGCTTCTGTTTCGCCGCGCTGCGCGGGCTTTCGAGTTGTTTTGCGATCGCCTTGCCCCCAGGCTCACGCCTGGGGCCACAACCGTATCGCCGCGCTGCGCGGGCTACGGGCGACACCAAGCGCACGCAACGCAGCGGCCCGAACCGGTCATCAGCCGCGGGGTTCGATGCGGTCCTTGCCGACGATGGCTCGCAGGACTTCGGGGACGACGATCGAGCCGTCGGCCTGCTGGTAGTTTTCAAGGACGGCGATCATGGCGCGGCTGATGGCGATGGCGGTGCCGTTGAGGGTGTGGACGAACTTGGTGCCCTTCTCGCCCTTGACCTTGAAGCGGGCGTTGAGGCGCCGGGCCTGGTAGTCGGTGCAGTTCGAAGTGCTGGTCACTTCGCCGAAGCCGCCGCGGCCGGGAAGCCAGGCTTCCAGGTCGAACTTGCGATAGGCCGGACCGCCCAGGTCGCCCGTGGCGGTATCGACGACGCGATAGGGAACGCCGAGCCCGTCGAAGAGGCGGCATTCCAGGTCGCGAAGGTGGTCGAGCATGGCCTCGCTGTCGTCGGGCAGGGTGAAGGCGAACATTTCCACCTTGGTGAACTGGTGGACGCGGTAGAGTCCGCGGCTGTCCTTGCCGTGGGCGCCGGCCTCGGTTCGGAAGCAGTGGCTGATGCCGCAGAGTTTCAGGGGCAGGGCCTCGGCGTCGATGGTCTGGCCGGCGAGCAGGCCGCCGAGGGTGATCTCGGCGGTGGCCACCAGGCTCAGGTTCTGATTCTCGATGCTGTAGATCTGGGTCTCCGGTCCGCGGGGGATGTAGCCGGTTCCCTCCAGCACCTCGTTCGTTGCCAGGTCGGGCGTGGTCATGGGCGTGAAGCCCTCGGCCATGAGGAGGCCCAGGGCGTAACGCTGGAGGGCGAGTTCCAGCAGGACGGCGTCGTTCTTCAAGAAGTAGAAGCCGTGGCCGGCCACGCGGGCGCCGCCTTCGAAGTCGATCAGGTCGAGTTTCTCGCCCAGGGCCACGTGGTCGAGGGGCTCGAAATCGAACTTGGGCAGGGGCGTCTTTCCCCGGGCCACTTCGAGGTTCGACTTGTCGTCTTCGCCCACCGGGGCGTCGGGGTGCGACATGTTCGGAATGGAACGCTGGATCGCGTCCATCTGGGCCGACAACTCGTCGAGCGTGGAACGTTTGGCGTTGGTCTCCTCGCGGAGGCGACGTCCTTCTTCCTTGCGGGCTTCCCGCTCGTCGGCGTCCTTGGCCTTGCCGATCGACTTGGAGACCTCGTTCGCCTTGCGATTGAGTTCTTCCACTTCCGCCTGCAACTCCCGGCGTTGGGTTTCCAGGGCCACGAACTGGTCCACGTCGGCGGTGACGCCGCGATTGACGCAGTTTTGCTTGACCTGTTCGGCGTTTTCGACGATGAATTTTCGGTCCAACATGGGTCTAATGACATCCTTTTGAGGCTGGGTCCATGCTGTCCGCAGATGGCGCAGATGGACGCAGATATTGTTTTGAGAGGATCAGGCGTTTGTATTGGAGTTTGGGGGTTCCGAAGTTGATGAGTAGTCCTCGTTCCAGCCCGGTTGCTTTGAGGTAATTGATGACTTGGGCTTCGTGGGCGCTGGAGAGGGCGGTGAGAGCCTTTAGTTCGAGGATGATGGAGCCAAAACAGACGAAGTCGGCTTTGTACTTTGCGTCAATTCGGTTGCCCTTGTATAGCACCTCGTATTCTTGTTCGCGTGCAAAGGGGATGTTGCGGAGAGTGAGTTCTGCAGCCAGCGCCTTTTGGTAAACGGCTTCGAGGAATCCGTGTCCGAGTTCGGTGTGCACTTCCATGCATGCACCGATTACCGCGTAGGTCTCCGGGTCACCATTCATCGGCGTGCCAATATCGGTTCAATGGAATCCTTGTGAGGCTGGGTCCAAGTTGTCCGCAGATGTTGTTTTTAGGGGGAACAGGTGTTTGGTTTGAGGGGCCGAAGCTGGTGACTGGTTCGCTTTTTACTCCGGGGTTCTCTCTCTTTTCCTTATCTGCGTCCATCTGCGCCATCTGCGGACAGAAAAACTATCTGCCACTCAAATCTGTGCAATCTCTTCCCACAATCGCGCGCTCGCCCGGATTCCTCGATAGAAATCCTCAACGAGAAACTTCTCATTGGGGCTGTGGGCGTTGTCGTCGTCCTGGCCCCAACCGAGCAGCAGGGCGTCGGCCTTCAACTGCTGGTTGAGAGTGGCCACGACGGGAATCGAGCCTCCCTCGCGGGTCATGACAGGGGCCTTGCCGAAGGCTTGTTCGATGGCCTTCGAGGCGGCGGCCACATAGGGGCTATCGGGTGAAACCAGCAGACCCGGCGCGCCGTGCATACCAAGCACTTCGACCTTCACACCCGGCAGGGCCAGGGTCTGGACGAAATCGCGGACGGCCCGATCGAGCGTTTCCGGCGACTGGTTGGGCACCAGGCGGAAGCTGATCTTGGCCGAGGCTCGGTTGGGGATGATCGTTTTGGCGCCCGTGCCCTGGTAACCGCTCGTCAGACCGTTGATGTCGAAGGTGGGTCGAGCCCAGCGGCGTTCGAGGGAGGTGTAGCCTGCCTCGCCCCAAGTGTCCGGTACTCCGACCTGGGTCCGGTACTCGGATTCGTCGAAGGGCAAGTCGGCCATCTGGCTTCGTTCGGCTTCGGTGAGGGGAACCACGTCGTCGTAGAAGCCCGGGATCTGGATCGTGCCGTCATCGCCGATCAGGCCGCTCAGAATACGAGACAGCGCTATGGCCGGATTGGTGATCGAGCCGCCGAAGGAGCCGGAGTGCAGGTCGCGATTGGGGCCCTGGACGACGATCTCGAAGCAGGCGATCCCGCGCAGGCCGTAGGTGATGGCGGGCTGGCCCGGTCCGAACTGGGCGCAGTCGCTGACGACGATGCAATCGCAGGCTAGTTTGTCCGTATTCTCCGCAACGAACTTGGTGAGGGCGTCACTGCCGATCTCCTCTTCGCCCTCGATGAGGTATTTCAGATTGATGGGCAACCGCCCCTCGGCCTGGAGCCACGCCTGGGCGCTGAATATGTGGGTGAGGGCCTGGCCCTTGTCGTCGGTGGCCCCCCGGGCGAAGATCCGACCTTCGCGGATTTCCGGCTCAAAGGGGGGGGAGGTCCAAAGGTCCAGCGGGTCGACGGGCTGGACGTCGTAGTGTCCGTAGACAAGGACCGTGGGGGCCCCTTCGACTCGGGGGGACTCGCCGTAGACTATCGGATGTCCTTCTGTAGCAACGACTTCCGACTTCATGCCAATGGCGGCGAGCTTGTCGGCCAGCCACTGGGCGGCCGTGGTCATGTCGCCGGCGTGATCGGGGTCAGCGCTCACGCTGGGCACTCGCAAGAGGTCGAACAATTCGGCCAGAAATGTGTCGGAATGTTCGTTGAGATAGGATTCGATTTTGGCCATGAGGTTGCTTTTCCTCTGCGATTGCGTGGACATGTCGCGCCGGGTGTGACTTCCCGATCCAAGGAATCGTCCAATATAATGGTCGTGGGCGTCACCGGCCAATGGGGTTGGACCTCGCGGATACGTACTCAACCCACCCGATGTAGCCAAAGCGGGTCGAACTCGCAACCCCACGTGGCTGGCGAACATTCGTGCGAATTGCGCACAAGTCCCAAACCAAGACTCGAAAAACATGGCACAAGAACAGGCTGCCGTTGTCGAACCGGCCCAGAAGCCGGACGCGGATGAGCGGAAGAAGCCGAAGCGGCAGCCCCCCTACAACGTGGTTCTCTGGAACGACGACGATCACACCTACGCTTACGTGATTGCCATGATGATGCAGGTTTTTGGGCACACGTTTGAGCGTGGTTACCAGATCGCCAAGACCGTTGATACCCAGGGGAAGGCGATTGTGCTGACCACGACCCTCGAACATGCCGAGTTGAAGCGGGATCAGATCCACGCCTTCGGTCGGGACGAGGAGATCGACGATTGCCAGGGGGCCATGTACGCCACGATCGAACCGGCCGCCGGGTGAGCCAAATTCATGGATTCCGCCTCCCAAAGCACCCCACCGCCGAAACTACCCCAGAACCGGTGGGAGGATCGGGCGGGATACCATCGATTGCTTCTGGCGTTTTCGCTGGCCGGTCTCTGTGCTTGTGTTTTGCTGCCGTCTCCCGGGGCAGGCGGGCAGCTTCGGCTGCCCTTCTCCAAGACTCCGCTACCAACGATCTGCGCGATGAAACGCGAGTTCGGCGTCGACTGTCCCGGCTGCGGGCTGACGCGGTGTTTTGTTGCCATGGGGCATGGCCAGATTGCGGCGGCCTGGGGCTACCATCCGGTGGGCATCGTGCTTTTCGGCGCGCTCGTGGCCCAGATTCCCTACCGCTTGTTTCAGATCCGGCGATTGCGTCGGGGCCAGCCCGAGTGGAGTCACTGGATTCTTTGGGTCTTGCTGTGGTTGTTTGTCGTTGCCATTCTGGCACAATGGCTGCTGCGGCTTTCGGGTGTTTTGCCGACGTACAACGGGTAGAACAGGACGATGATGAAACGAATTGCGGTGAATGGCGTGGAATTGGCCGTTGTGGAACAGGGCGAGGGAATTCCTTTGCTGCTCGTTCACGGATTTCCTTTGGATCACTCCATGTGGGCGGGGCAGATTGAAGGGTTGAGCGACATCTGTCGGGTGATTGCTCCGGACCTTCGGGGTTTTGGGCAGAGCGATGTGACGGAAGGCCCGCTGACCATGGCGCAGATTGCGGACGATCTGGCCGGTCTGCTGGACGGGTTGGGAGTTGAGGAACCGGTCGTCTTGTGTGGGCTTTCGATGGGGGGCTACGTGGTGTGGGAGTTTTTCCGGCGGCATCGGGACCGGCTTCGGGGCCTGGTGTTGTGCGATACGCGTGCGGCGTGCGATGCGCCGGAGGTTGCGCAGAATCGACGGGACACGGCCGCCAAGGTTGTGGCGGAAGGGTCGCAGATCATGGAGGGGATGCTCGCCGAGCTTTTCAGCCAGGCTACGCTCACCGAGCGACCTGAACTGGTGGATCAGACGCGCGACGTGATCCGCGGTACCAGCCCACAAGGAATTGCTGCGGCCGCCCTGGGCATGGCCCAGCGGATCGACGCCACAAGTCTGCTTCCGGAGATCGATTGTCCCTCGCTGGTGATCGTCGGTGAAGAGGACGTGATCTCACCGGTGGCGGAGATGCAGGGGATTGCCAATGCGATTCCCGGAGCGAGTCTGGCAACGGTTCCGCAGGCCGGGCACATGTCGCCGTTGGAGCAGCCGGGCGCGGTGAATGAGGCGATTCGCGGATTTGTGGGCTAAGGTAGGCACGCTCCGTCGTGCCGCGGGCCAAGCAGATCAACGAGGCCCATCGTCGTAGCGGTGGCATCCCTGCCGCCGTCCATCGTCGATTTCCAGAAACCGCAGAATGTCGAAGGAATTTGGAATCCGCCAATTCATGGGTGACGTTCCAGAACGATGCGATGGGCGTGGGCCGTCAAATCACCACACCCATCGCTTGCGCTCTGAGCGTGCCACCCGGAAATCACTTCGGAGCGGGAGCCCAATCGTCGGACACACCTGGGTATGCCACGCCGGGATGGTGCGGAACAACCACCCTCGGCAGTCTTGCTGTTCCATCTGAAACCGGCCCCTGCATCCGTTGCGAGCGTGCCACGGCTCTCTTCGGTCCCTGGGTGACGATATGCGGGGTGAGGACGATGAGGAGTTGTTCGTCCTTGGCGTCGGCGTCGGGAACCAGTCCGCCGAGAATAGCGGTCCGGCCGTTGGTGACGCTGACAGTCGTTTGGGCCGTCGTCGTCACGAGTCGCTGAACGGCCAACTCCGCGCCCTTGTTGGCGTCGCCTCCGGTGGCGATCATCGCCTGGCCGGCCGATTCGACGCGAACGATTTCGACGTCGATTTCCATGGTAACCGATTCGTCGGACACGCGGGGGCTTAGTCCCACGGTGACGCCCGGGACGGGGCCGTCGCTGGGCTTGCCGATCAAGGCTTCGCCGATCTGAACCGAAGCGGGCTGGTTGTCGAGCGTCATGATCTGGGGACGGCTGACGACGGTCAGGACCCCCTGTTCCCGCAGTTCGGCAAGCTCCTTGGCGAACAGGTCGGAGTCGACACCGCCGGACTTGCCGAGGGCGAGCAATCGATTCCTCACGTCTTCGGCCGCGTCTTCCGATTCCGGAGTCTTCACCTCGGCAATGAGCATTTCCACGCGGACCATGGAACTGGGGGCGTCGAGGGTTTCGATGAACTCTTCGATTTGGGTGATGTCGTCCTCGCTGCCGCTGACGAGGATGCAGTTGCTGACGGCGTCCGGACTGATCACGACAGGGTAGGGACCTTGGGCCTCTCCCTTGAAGAGGTTCTCGATGGTCTCGGCCACATCGATGGCGGGGGCGTTCTTGAGCCGGAAGATGGCCCGCTTGCGTGCGGGGGACGTGCCGGCGGGGGCATAGGTGGGAGCTTGCGCAGGGCTATTGGTGCGTGCTGCCATGGGACGAAGATAGCCTTGTGGGCTGGGAACTGCGTCGGGCGGCTGTTCGGAGTTGGGTTCGGCCACTCGCCAGGACTGGTCAAAGGCGGGTGAAAGTTCGCTGGCCTTCTGCTTCGGCGCCCCTGCGGACTCGACGGTAGAAGGAAGGGCTGGCAGTTTGAGTGGGTCAAGGTCGGCGGCCGCCTCAGCAAGGGGAGACTTGGCGACAGCCGGCTTGGATTTGTTCTTGTCCTTGACCGGTTTCGCCGGTTCCGAGGCCAGGGCGAAGGTCATGGGGATGGCGGCAAGGGCCAGCAGCAGGGTTCGACCGAGGGTGAGTCTTACGGAAGTGCGGCGAGGTTCCTTGAGCATGGCAATTCTCCTTGTGAGCGAGGCGCCGGGACTGGCGCCCGTGGCGGCCAGCGGCTTCAGGAATGAGGTATCGGAAAGGAAATCCAGGGTTTCGACGAGAGAGACGGCGTAGCTTCGGGCAGCGTCGGGAAAGGCTTCGAGGACCATGCCGTCGCAGCATTGCTCTTCCAACTCGCGGAGCTGGCGACGAGCCCACCAGACGGCAGGATGCCACCAGAAAAGCACGGTGGCAGCCAGCTCGACCCAGCGGACGACGTGATCGCCGCGGCGGATGTGGGCCAGTTCGTGGGCCAGAATGGCCTGCCGGCCCGAGGAGTCGAACTGCTCCATCAGGTGACGAGGCAGCACGATCCGCACGCGGCCGCCCACGGCCCAGACCATGGGCGAGAGCCGAAGGGGCACGACGATCACAGGCGGCACGCGGCGCAATCCGAAACGCCGGCTGAGATGCTGCACCATTTGTTGTAACTCTTCCGACGGCGCGTGGCCGGAGCGAAGAATCTTCTTGAAGGCTCTGACTCGGCGCCAGCACAACACCACAAGCAGCATCGTGACGCCGGCCCAACTGATCAAGAGCCACGTGGACCAGGAGATCTCGGGCACGGACAGGATGGGAG
This sequence comes from Thermoguttaceae bacterium, assembly GCA_963674575.2. Classification (GTDB taxonomy): domain Bacteria; phylum Planctomycetota; class Planctomycetia; order Pirellulales; family Thermoguttaceae; genus JAAYAY01. The sequence goes on along the minus strand of CAXXQT010000001.1, from coordinate 660,132 downwards.
TGGTCGCGTCTTGCGGAGAGGCCGGTTTGGTTGCAGACGTGTGAGGTTTTGGGCCGTAGGTGACGGACCAGGGCAATTCACCGCGGTCAGCCGGTTGGGTGGCGGTCGGTGATGGGCTCGAAGCGGCGGCGTCTTCGGCCGGCAGTTGCAGTTCGATCCTGTAGACCGGCGGAAGGAACAGCTTGAGCAATAGCAGCACCCAAAGGACGTGCAGCGCGGCCGGCTGTTTCCACTTGCGGCCGAGAAGAGTGAGAACGAGGGCCAGAAGGGCGACCACCAGGGCATTACTTGCGACGATTTCCCAGAAGACGGACATGGCAATTGCCTCGTATGCCGGTCGGTAGAATCAGTTCTTATGCTCGGGCCACAGCTTGTGAATCAATTGATCCAGACGCTGCCGTTCGCTGTCGGGCAGCCCCCGGGATTGAACGAGCGTGGTGAAGAGCGGAAGAAGGTCACCGTCGCAGAGCCGGTCCGCCAGGGCCTGGAGCCGGCACTGAAGGAATTGCTCGTGGCTGATGAGGGGCCGGAACCGGTGGGCCCGCTCGGAACGATCGCGTTGGACGCAGCCCTTGGTCTCCAGACGCTCGATGAGCTTCTGGACCGACGCCATCTTCGAATCGGTCACTTCCTCGAAGATTGCGTCGGTTATTTCGCGGCTGGTCGCCTCTCCCCGGTCCCAAAGGACCTGGAGAATGGAAAGTTCGCCATCGGTGACACGTTCGATATCCACCGCCACCACCTCCGATTGCTAGACAGACAGATCGTCTGTCTGTCAATATAGCGATTCGGGGAGGTGGGTCAACAGGGATCTGGAGGGAGGCCCGGGGGGTTTCTTGGGGGGGACACGGTAGCAGGTTGAAGGTTGGAAACCAACGAGGGGTGTTTTCCTGTGCCGTTTGCCGAAGTGGTGACGACTCTGGAATATTCAAGCGGGCTGAAGCCCGGACTCCAACGGGGGTGTTAGCAGCCCGTTGAAGGACGCGGCACGCGCCATGCCAATAGGCGCCGGGTGTCGCACGGCTCCTGGATTGGCGAGCGATATTCCACTTCAAGGTCCCGCTCGGCGAGCGGTGACCTACTTGTTCAACGGTGGGTTAGTGGTGGAAGCTCTGGCCTTCTGCTTTGGGGGTGTGGCCGGGGCGCGAGTCGAAGAAGCGGATGGCGTTGTTGAGATCTCGAAGGAGCATGTCGGCCATGTCGCGGGTGAAGCCTTCTTTGCAGACGCAGCGGAGGACGGCCAGGTCTTCGCAGTTCTTCGGGAAGGTGTAGGCGGGCAGCAGCCAGCCTCGTTCGCGGAGCTTGTCGGACATGTCGAAGACACTGAAGCTTGCCTTGTCGTTGACCTGGAAGGCGAAGACGGGGATATCGCTGCCATCGGAGATGAGGTCGAAGGGGCCGAGCCTGGCGATTTCTCCCGAGAGGTAGAGAGCCACGTCCTGGCTGGTTTGATGGATGCGGCGGTAGCCCTCGTGTCCGAGCCTGAGGAAGTTGTAGTATTGGGCAACGACCTGGTTGCCGGGGCGGGAGAAGTTGAGGGCGAAGTTGGGCAGGTCGCCGCCCAGGTAGTTGCAGTGGAAGATGAGGTCTTCGGGGAGTTCCGCTTTGTCGCGCCAGATGACCCAGCCGACGCCGGGGTAGACGAGGCCGAACTTGTGGCCCGAGGTATTGATCGACTTGACCAAGGGGAGGCGGAAATCCCACTCCAATTCAGGTTGGAGGAAGGGGGCGATGAAACCGCCGCTGGCGCCGTCGACGTGGATGGGGACGTCCCAGCCGTTGGCGGCGTTGAGCTTTTCGAGGGCATCGTTGACTTCCTTGACGTTTTCGTAGCGGCCGTCGAAGGTGCTGCCCATGATGACGACGACGCCGATCGTGTTTTCATCGACGAGTTTGAGGGCCTCTTCGGCGTTGAGGCAGTAGCGGTCGCCTTCCATGGGCACGAAGCGGGGTTCGATTTCCCAGTAGCGGCAGAACTTCTCCCAGCAGACCTGGACGTTGATGCCCATGACCATGTTGGGTTTGTCGGCCGGCTTGCCCTGGGCGCGGCGGCGCTCGCGCCATTTCCACTTCAGCGCCATTCCGCCGAGCATGGCGGCTTCGCTGGAGCCGATGGTGGAGCAGCCGGTCGCTTCGCCATCGTCCGGGGCGTTCCATAAGCGGGAGAGGATATTGACGCAGCGGAGTTCAATCTCGGCGGTCTGGGGATACTCGTCCTTGTCGATCATGTTCTTGTCAAACGTCTCGGCCATCAGGCGTTTGGCGTGATCTTCCATCCAGGTGGTGACGAAGGTGGCCAGGTTGAGTCGCGAATTTCCGTCGAGAATCAGTTCGTCGCGGATCAGGTCGTAGGCGATTTGCGATTCCAGTCCTTGTTGCGGAAGCTCGTACTTGGGCACGGGTTGGCTCATGGCCCGGGCCCCGTAGGCCGGCGTAAGGAGGGTCTGTTCTTCGTTCATTTCGTCCAAGTTGATCATCTTGTGAACCATGAGGGACTCCTTCGCATTTCAGGCCGAAATCGGAATGGGGCTACGTGCCGAGGGAATGGGCAATTATCGAGCAGTCTACTCTCTCGGGGGAAATTCGAGTACCCGAGTTCGCCGGGCGGCTTTCTTCTTTTCCAGGGCCCTCAAAGCTGCTAAACTCACAGAGCAGTCGACTATGTGGGCACAACTTGGGGGAAGCCGAATTCGTGACTACGGATGAGAAGACACGCGCCGAGCTTCAGGAAGAAGTAACGCAGTTGCGAGAAAAGCTTGCGGTCTTGGAAGCCAACGACCAAGGGCGGGAGGTTTCGGGCACGGATCGACACCTTGCGGAGGAACTTAGCGTTGCCAACGAAGAACTCGCCATCTTCAAGCAATTTGCGGAGGCGTCGTGGCAGGGTTTCAGCATGGCCGATCTGGATGGCCACCTGACCTATCTGAACCCGGCCTTGTGTCGAATGCTGGGGCTTAAGAGCGCCGACGAGATCATCGGCAAGCATCTTTCCACTTGCTATTCCAATGATGCGAATCGCAAGGGGACCGAGCAGGTTCGCCCGAGGATGGATAGCGAAGGGCATTGGGAAGGAGAAATGCCCCTCTTGTCCGTCGACGGAACGGAGGTCCCCACCTGGCACAACGTTTTTGTCATTCCCGACGAAAACGGCAGGCCGTTCCGGCTGGCCGTGGTCATCACCGACATCAGCGAACGTCTCCAGGCCCGGGCCGCGATCGACCGGGAGCGGCGCACGCTGAAGCACATGCTGCAGGCGAGCGATCATGAGCGGCAATTGATCGCCTACGACATCCACGATGGCCTGGCCCAACACCTGGCCGGCGCGATCATGCAGTTTCAGATCTACGAATACCAGAAAGGGAACAAACCGGACGAAGCGCAAAAGGCTTTTGCCGGCGCAATGACGATGCTGAAGCAGGGCCATTATGAGGCCCGGCGGCTCATCAGCGGTGTGAGGCCGCCCATCCTGGACGAATCCGGGGTCGTTCCGGCGGTGGCCCACCTGGTGAACGAGGAAAGCTCCAAGCAAAACATACAAATGGAGTTGGAGAGCAAGGTGCAGTTCAACCGCCTGGCCTCCGTTCTCGAAAACGTGATCTATCGCATCGTCCAGGAGAGTCTGACGAACGCCGTTTGCCACAGCAAGAGCGAGAAGCTCCGAATCCGGCTCGTGCAGCGAGGAGATGTTCTGCACGTCGACATTCGTGACTGGGGCATCGGCTTCGATCCGGGAAGCATCGAGAAGAATCGATTTGGCCTGGAGGGAATCCGCGAGCGTGCCCGGTTGTTGGGGGGGCGCTGCCGAATTCGCAGCAAGCCGGGCAAGGGAACCTCGGTTGCCGTGGAGTTGCCGTTGGTGGAAGTGCAGGCTGAAGCGTGACTATCGCGGAGAACAAACAGCCGTCGAGGATTCGGGCCGAAATGATGGGAGCGTCGAGCGTTTGTCCCTGCCGACAAATTGCCGGTAGTACTCGCGTTCAATAGACGGCCATTTATGGTCGTTACCCGCCGTAGACGCTATTAGGCCCGTCGTTTACGGCGGGTCACGTAGCTTACCTTGGCCCCGTTCTCCCCTCCCTGCCGCCGCCTCCGGCGGCGGCAGGGAGGGAGGGGAGGGACGTATCGTGCCTCACGGACCCGTGCTAAAGCGCGGGCCTAGAACCGCCTTCGGCGGAAAAGGACCGTAAACGGTCCTGTTATGGCTGCGTTGGTACCTGTTGAACTTGTGGGTGAGGATAAGGAGCCAACCGATACGCACCGCCGCTCGGTCTCTTTCCGATCTCTATCAAACTTCGCATCTGAAGAGTCGCATCATGAATCTGCCCGTCACCCGATTGTTGCTCGTTTTCCTCCTCGCAATCCTGGCTTCCGCCAGCCTGCAAGGTGCGGATCTTGTATCGCGCGTGCTTTCGCTGCCCCCGAGTGCGGATAATCCCAGGAACAGCGAAGGCGACTTCATCCGCCTGAAGGACGGGCGGATTCTGCTGGTTTACACCCATTTCATCTCGGGCGCCGCCGACCACGCCACCGCTTACCTGGCGGGCAGGATTTCGGAAGACGGTGGGCAAACGTGGACGGATCGCGATCTGCTTGTTCTGGCCAACGAGGCGAAACAGAATGTCATGTCCGTTTCGCTGCTCCGATTGCAGGACGGGCGGATCGCCCTTTTCTACGCCCGGAAGAACTCGAATGAGGACTGCCGCCCCTGTGTGCGGTTTTCAGAGGATGAAGCGCAAACGTGGTCGGAACCGGTCCTCTGCATTCCGGATGCCGAACTCGGCTACTATGTTCTGAACAACGATCGGGTGATCCAACTGAGGAACGGGCGACTGGTGATGCCCGTGGCGCAGCACCATGGCATCGGCTGGCCGAAGTGGACGGGGCAGGGCACTGCGCTGTGTTACTTCTCCGATGATGGCGGGCGAACCTGGAAGCGAGGCCAATCCGAACTGGACGGCCGCGTGAGCGATGAGCGGCGAGTCACGATCCAGGAGCCGGGCGTGGTTGAACTCACCGACCGGCGTCTGCTCATGTTCTGCCGAACCAACGCGGGCTGCCAATACATCTCCCACTCGAAGGACGGCGGCGACCACTGGACCCCCCTGGTTCCCTCAACCCTTCTCAGCCCGATCTCTCCAGCCTCGATTGAGCGGATTCCCTCCACGGGTGACCTGCTCCTGGTCTGGAACAACCACGACGGGATCGAGCCGAGCCTGAAGGGCAAGCGAACGCCGCTGAGCGTGGCCGTTTCGCACGACGAAGGCCAGACCTGGCAGCACGTGCAGAATATCGAGACGAATCCCCATGGCTGGTTCTGCTACACGGCGATTGACTTCGTGGACGACCAGGTTCTCCTGGCCTATTGCGCCGGCGATCGGCGCGAGAACAACGGCCTGGCACTGCTCCAGGTGTCGCGTCTGCCGGTTGGGGCTTTGGAGGGCGACGACTAGGGTTCAGTCGAGTTTCATTCTCGGCGTTGGCCATCTGTTGGAGTCCAGCCTTTAGGCTGTCTTCTGCACGCTAAAGCGTGGACTCCAACATTCTGGTTTTCCGAGTTCGAAGCTCGACAAAGCACTAGCACGGATTATTCATGAAGAGTCCACGGCCGTTGCAGGCCAACAAGTTGTGGCAGCTCCGTCAAAGGTGCTGTGTAGTGGGTGGCACGCTCAGAGCGCGAGCGATGGGCGTGGACGGCCAAATCACCACGCCCATCGCTCGCGCTCTGAGCGTGCCACCCATGACCACCCTGCACTAGCGGCAATCCGTATTCTCCTACTTTCCCGCCTCCCTCTCGGCCTCCATGTTCGAGACGGCGACGACGACGCGGCCGGTGATTTGGCCTTCGAGAATCTCGGCGATTTTGGCGGGAAGTTCTTCGAGGGTGATGAATTGGGCGACCTGTTCGAGATTGCCGGGCTTCCACTCGTCGGCCAGTTTGTTCCAGGTTTGATGGCGCAAGGGGATCGGGCACCAGGCGGCGTCGATTCCGGTGAGAGTGACGCCGCGGAGGATGAAGGGGAAGACGGTCATGTCGGGGATGTCGACGCCGGCCGCATTGCCGCAGATGGCCGCACAGCCGCCGTGTTTCAGGCCGCGAAGAATGGTGGAAAGGGGGGCGCTGCCGACGGTGTCGACGGCACCGGCCCAGCGGCCTGGCAGGAGAGGCTTGCCGCTCGTGTCGGCGAGCAGTTCGCGTCCGACAATTTCCACGGCGCCAAGGTTGCGGAGCAGGTTGTGGGCGGTGGCCTTGCCGGTGACGGCCACCACCTCGTAGCCCAGCCTGGCCAGGATGGCCACGGCGAAACAGCCCACCCCGCCGGAAGCACCGGTGACGACGACCTGCCCCTTCTCGGGCGACACGTCGTGGTCAAGGAGGGCCTGAACGAGAAAGCCGGCGGTCAGGCCGGCCGTGCCGAGGATCATGCTCTCCCGGATCGTCAGGCCCGCGGGCATGGGGACGACCCAGTCCTGGGGAACGCGGATGAACTGGCCGTACCCGCCCCAGCGATTCGAGCCCATATCGAAGCCGGTCACGATCACCTCGTCGCCGGGGCAGAACTCGTAGACCCCGCTCTCGACGACGCATCCGGCCACATCGACGCCGGGAATATTGGGGAAGGTCCGATTGACGCCGGGATGTCCCGTGGCTCCGAGGGCGTCCTTGTAATTGAGGGAGGAATAGTCGACTTGCACGACGACGTCCCCCGGTGGCAGGTCGGCTGTTGGGACTTCGGTGATTCGGGCAGAGACCTGGCCATCGGCGTTTTTGTCGACCAGGTAGCAGCGAAACGATTCGGGCAACATGTTGGCAATCCCAGGAACCGGGGAGTTCCATACTGGCAGTTCGGGTCGAGCGGGGCGGAACGGTAGTCGCCCTATTATCGTGGCTGGAGCCATCCCAGGCAAACGGGACTGGCATCGAGCGTGGCAGTTCGATACGTTGGTAGGGGCGAGGTTTGGTTCAGAGTGGAGTAGGAAGACCATGTCGCAGATACGGGTTGGCACGGCTGCCGTCGACATTACCCCCGAGCCGGGCCTGCCGCTGATGGGGAATTTCCGCGACGACTACGCCGCCCGCGGCATGCACGACCCGCTGTGGGCGCACGCGATCGTGTTCGCCGACGCGCAGGGCACGAAGGCGGCCCTGCTGGCTGTCGACGTGTGCATGCTCGATCGCGACAACGTGGCGTTGATTCGGGAAGCGATCGGCGACGGCTGCGATGTGCCTCCGGAGAACGTGCTCGTTCACGCCACGCACACGCACAGTGGCCCGGCCACGAGCGGCAACCTGGGCATGGCGGAAGAGGTCGCGCCCCATGCCGCGGCCATTGAGGCGATTCTTCGCAAGGCGGCCTCGGCCGTGATGGAAGCCGACAGGCGACTCGAAGAGGCGACGCTGGAAGTCGGTTGTCTGAAGGAAGATCGGGTTTCTTTCCATCGCCGCCTGCGGCGCACCGACGGCACGACGCAGATGAACTGGGAAGCCCTGCAGCCCGGGTTCGATCCGGGGCAGGTTGCCGAGGCCTGGGGGACGATCGATTCCGAGTTGACCTGTCTGACGGTGTGGCGGGAGGGGACGCCGGCGGCGGTGCTGGTGAATTTCGGACTCCATCCGGCGATTCTTGCCGGAGACAACTGGCAGTATTCGGCCGACTACCCCGGTTATCTGAGATCCATCCTGTCGCAATCGGTGGGCAACGAAGCCGAGTGCCTTTTCGTCAACGGATGCTGCGGCGACGTGAACCACGTGGACTACCGTGACCCGGATCAAGGCCGGGGATTCGAAATGGCCGAGCGGGTGGGGACGCTTCTGGCCAGTGCGGCTTTTGGGGCGATCGACGAAGGGGAAGGTGTCGACAGTGGATGTCTTCGCGTTTTGCGGGAGCACGTGGAGTTGAAGCGTCTGCAGATCAGCCCGCGTGAACAGCAGCGATGCCGGGAAGTGCTGAAAGAGGCGGAAGAGAATCCACCCGAGGGGCAGGTGGACGGGTTGCCCGAGGCCTACTTCGCCAAGCTTCGCCTGGACATGGCGAGAATCCAGGAGGAGCCGGACCCGGTCGAGGTGATGGCGATCCGGTTGGGCGAGACTGCGATCGTGGGGTTGCCGGGCGAGGTCTTTTGCGACCTTGGAATGGAGATCAAGCGTCGCAGTCCGGCTCGCTACACGATCGTGGCGGGGCTGTGCAACGACGCCATTGGCTACCTGCCCACGATGGAAGCGTTTCTTCAGCGTGGCTACGAAACAACGGCCGGGAGCACTTTCTACGCTCCCGGTGCGGGGGAACGGCTCGTCGAATCGGCCGTGAGATTGCTCGAGCAACTCTATCAGAAATGAGTCCGCCCACCATGGCCAGGCAAATCATACGTCGGGAGGCGAGCGACAACGCCTACCTCCACCAAGACTTTCACGGGGCATTGAGTGCGGGGATCGAGTATCTCCACGCGACTTATGGTGAAGAGGCCGTCCGGGAGTATCTGCACCAGTTCGCGCGTTCCTTCTACGCGCCCTTGACGGAATCGCTTGTCGCTCGGGGACTGGTGGCCTTGGAAGAGCATTTTGGCAGGATGTACGCGTTGGAAGGTGGCTCCGTCCGGATTGATCGGTCGGAAGGCGAACTGCGGATCGAGGTCGAGGCGTGCCCGGCTGTGATGCACATGCGCAAGTGCGGATATCCCGTTGCTCGGCTTTTTCGCGAGACGACGGAGACGGTCAATCGAGCGATTTGCGAGGGAACACCGTTTGAAGCAGAGCTGGTGCAGTACGACGAAGAGACCGGGCAGAGCGTGCAGCGGTTTTTTCGGAAAGAAGTTGGTTGACCACGGATAACACGGATGGGCACGGATCGGAAGGAAAAGGGAAGCCCTTTGGACGTCGCATCGTGGAGCGTCGCGCACGGGGATTCCGCCCCTACGCCTTCGGTGTAGACGACGGGAACCACGCCAATAGGAAGCAGCAAACAGACATGATATCCTGCACCGAGTTCATTCCGGCGTACAGCGAGTTGTTCCGGTTCTTGGAATCGCGGGGTGGTCCCGAGGCCGTCGAGCAGTTTTGGGAGTATCTGTCGGACACGTTTCTGGGCAACCTGAAGTCGGCGGTCGAGGCGGAGGGAATTCGCGGTTGCTGGACGTATTGGAGCCACACGCTGAACGAAGAGGCGGCCGATTTCACGATGGAACTGGACGAGGAGGCGGGCTGGTTTCGCATCGTGATGCACCGTTGTCCTTCCATGGCCAGGCTTCTCGAATTGAAGCACGTCGAGCCCTATCAGGATTATTGTCGCCACTGCGACGTTCTCTATCGCCGAGTGCTCGAACCGCTCGGTTTTCACTACGACATCGACCTGTCGGAGTGCAAGCAGGCCCGTTGCTCGCTCACCGTCACCGAGGGGCGAGATTCTTGACAGCGTGGCAGCGTCTGGGTTATCAAGGGCACAGCCCGGCAAGGCCAGGCGCGCGTCTTCACGCGGATGGGCAGGCGAACCTGCGTGAGAGGTGGGTCCTCCGTCGTCGCCGGATCGGCCGGAAAACCAAACAGTAAGCCATGGATTGCTTCCATGAAGATTAAGACGGTTGGAATCGCGGGATTGGGGCTTCTGGGGCGAGGGATCGCTTCGTGCTTCCTGGGCCACGGGTTTCGCGTGATTGCCTTCACACGGCGCGAGGCGACGCACGAAGAAGCAAAGGGCTATATTGCCCGGGCCATGGCCGACCTGGTCGAGCGAGCCGGATTTTCCCGCGTCCTGCTCGACGAGTGGGCTGGGCGTTACGTGGCGGTCACGTCGCTGGAAGCGATGGGCGACTGCGATTTTCTGATCGAATCGGTCGTGGAAGACATGGCGGCGAAGCAGGAGGTTTTTGACAGGCTGGAATCGCTTGTGTCGCCGGACACGGTCATTGCCAGCAACACGTCGGCTCTGCCGATCTCGCACTTGCAGCAAGGGCGCAGGCACCCGGAGCGATTCCTGGGCATGCACTGGGCGGAACCGGCCCATGCGACGCGGTTTCTGGAGATCATTCGGGGCGAGCAGACGTCGGACGAAGCGTTTGGCGTGGCGGAACGCCTGGCCCAAAAGATCGGCAAGGAGCCCTCGATGGTCGAGAAGGACGTACCGGCGTTCATCGTCAACCGGATCGGCTACGCCATGTATCGCGAGGCGTTGCACGTTTTGGAGATGGGCGTGGCCGACGTGGAGACGATCGATCGTTCGGTGCGCAACGCCCTGGGGCTTTGGGCGACCATGTGCGGTCCCTTCCGCTGGATGGACCTGACGGGCGGTCCCGCTCTTTACGGCAAGGCGATCGAAGGTGTGCTGCCGAGTTTGAGCAACGCCACGGAGCTGCCTGAAGCGATGCAGGCCCTGCGGGAGGCCGACGCACGGGGCGTCGCCAACGGTCACGGGTTTTACGAGTATACGGACGAGGAAGTTCGTGAGTGGGAAGAGCGGTTCCGCGAACATGCGTGGACGGTGCGAGAATTGATGAACCGATATTTTCCCCTGGATGCTTCATGAGACTCATCATCGACTCGCACCTGGATCTGGCCTGGAACGTTCTTGGCTGGGATCGCGACCTGACCTTGCCGCTGGATGAATTGAACGCCACGGAGGCGGGTCTTGCCGACAGCGATGCACGCGGCAGAGCGACGACGTGCTGGCCCGAGCTGCGTGAGGCCGGCGTGGCCGTCTGCCTGGCCACCGTGCTGGCACGGGTCAAGCCGGAGGCGCCTGCTGCGGATCGGCAACGGCGACGGAGCATCGACTTCGGCCACGCCGCGGCCGCCTACGGCTTCGCCCAGGGGCAACTGGCCTACTACCGGCTGATGGAGACATTGGGCGAGATCGTGTTCTTGCGCACGGCCGAGGAGTTGCGGAACCATTGGAGTCGTTGGCAGAACCCGGGTGAGAACCGGCCACCGATCGGGATCCTCCTGGCGATGGAAGGCGCCGATCCGATCGTTCGCCCCGAGCAGTGCGAGGCGTGGTGGGAGGATGATTTGCGATCGCTCAGCCTGGCCCACTACGGGCCGAGCCCTTACGCTACCGGGACCGGCGCTACGGGGCCCCTGACGCCGGACGGTCGCCGCCTGCTGGCCGAAATGGAACGGGTGGGGATGATCCTGGACGTGACCCATCTTGCGGAACCGGGGTTCACGGAGACCTTGGACCTGTTCGGCGGTCCGCTCATGGCCAGCCACAACAACTGCCGGGCCCTGGTGCCCGGCGATCGCCAGTTCTCCGACGAGCAGATCCGGCGACTCCTCGGGCGAGACACGGTGATCGGCGTGGCCCTCGACGCCTGGATGCTCTATCCAGGTTGGGAAAAAGGCAAGACGCCCCATGAGGCGGTGCGGCTCGACGCTGTATGCGATCACGTGGACCACATTTGCCAGCTAGCGGGCGATTGCCGCCACGCGGCCCTCGGTAGCGACCTGGACGGCGGCTACGGCACCGAGCAGACGCCGGAGGGGCTCCGTTCGATTGCCGACTTGCAGCGGCTGGGTGAGATTCTGGCCGGCCGGGGCTACGGCGACGAGGAGATCGACGCAGTGTTTCACGGCAACTGGCTCACATTCTTCGAAAGGCATCTTCCCTCATGAATCGGCGATTGCGAGTCGCGTGCGTGCTGCTACTTCTGTTGGCCTGCCTTCCTTCGCTGGCGACGGCTGCGGAAGAGGCGTCAGAAGTCACCCAGGAACTGCGAGAGCACTCCCTTCGCACGTTGCGCGACGTGCTTGCCGACGAGCAGCGGTGGGTGAAGGTCCATGCGGCCGAGTTTCTGCTGGAACTGGACTATCCCGACGGCGTGGAGGAAGCATTTCAGGCGGAGCTGAAAACGTTTGGGAAAGAGCCGGAATACCGAGTGGGCATCCGCCGCGTGTTGGCCAGGGCCGCTGGCGTGCCGAAGGAAAAGGAAGCTTGGGTCCATCAGATTCGCGACATCTTCCTGGATCGCGATGCGCCCGATCGGCTTCACGCGGCCGAGACGTTGGCCAAGCTGGGTTACCGGGCTCCAGAAGCAACCGCGTCGTCGGAAGCGGCCGCGGAGCGGGAGGTTTTTGAGCAGGCCGCCGCGAGCAGCGATGCCTTGGCGGTGTGCGTCCGCTGGATTCTGGTCAATAGCGACCCCGCGCATGACGACACGCCACTGCGGGAGATGCTGGCTTCGGAGGAGCCGCGGGTCCGCGGGCTGGCTGCCTACGGGCTGCGCCATCTACCGGCGATTTCGGCGGAGACTCAGCAAACATTGACCGCGGCGGCCGAGGCCGAACCGACCGATTCTGCGTGGCATGTCCACATGGTCTGCGCCATGGCCGTTCATGGCCCGGCGAAGAGCCACGCCAAGTGGATGGGCGAATTGCGGCACTGCTGCCACGGGGAAGAGAGCGGCACGCGGTACCAGGCATGCCAGACCCTGGGGCAAATTGCGGAAGGCGACGACCTGGGCCTTCTCGTGGGACTTCTGGACGACCCGGAGGCGGACGTTCGGTCGGCGGCCGGTTACGCGATTCTGCGGTTGGGGCGCCGTAGCCATCATGCCCTGGGCCCGCTGGATTGGGCGGTGATCGGTCTCTACGCCCTGGGGATGCTGGGAGTCGGCTGGTACTACTCGCGACGGACGGTCACCACGGAAGACTACCTGCTCGGCGGGCGCAACATGAACCCGCTGAATGTGGGCCTTTCGCTGTTCGCCACGCTTCTGAGCACGATCACGTACCTGGCCTTTCCCGGCGAGATGATTCGCTACGGACCGATGGTCCTGGCCATGATCGTGGCCTATCCGTTCGTGGCGTTCGTGGTGGGTTGGCTGATGATTCCCTTCTTCATGCAGCTTCAGGTGACGAGCGCCTACGAGATCCTGGAAATGCGGCTCGGGTTGGGCGTGAGGATGCTGGGCTCGCTCTTCTTCCTCTCGTTGCGACTCTTATGGATGTCGGTCATTATTTACGCCACGACCGACAAGGTTCTCGTTCCCCTGCTCGGGCTCGATTCTTCGGCCACTCCCTGGCTTTGTGCCGTGCTTGGGATCATCACAATCACCTATACGTCGATGGGCGGCCTCCGCGCGGTGGTGGTCACCGACGTAGTGCAAACCTTGATTCTTCTCGGGGGCGCCGTTCTCACGGTTGTCCTGGTTACGGTCTTCCTGGGAGGGGTGGGCAACTGGTGGCCCGCCGAGTGGCCGGCCCATTGGCCCGAACCGAAGCTCTACGATCCCAGCGAACGCATTTCGTTCTTCGCCATCGTGTTGGCCACGTTCACGTGGTGGTCATGCACTTCGGGATCCGACCAGATGGCTATTCAACGCTACCTGGCCACGCGCGACGTCAAGGCGGCCCGAACCGTGCTGGTGACCACGCTCGGCGTCAACGTGCTGATCAACTGTCTGCTGACGCTGGTGGGGCTGGCCCTGTTGGCCTATTTCCGGCTCAATCCGCACCTGCTTCCCGATGGGCAGACGATTCTGGGCAATGCCGATCGGCTGTTTCCCCAGTTCATCGCCATGGCCTTGCCGGCCGGTTTGAGCGGACTGGTCGTGGCAGGCCTGCTCGCGGCGGCCATGTCGAGCCTCTCGTCCGGAGTGAATTCCTCGTGCTCGGTGATCACGGTTGACTTCCTTGACCGCTTCCGGAGGAGCAAGGAAAACGAGTTGGATCACGTTCGGCTTGCCAAGTACGTTTCCGTTGTGGTCGGGGCCCTGGTCGTGGTGTTGAGCGCCTTTGTGGGCGTTGTGCAGGGCAACCTGCTGGAAGTGACCTACAAGGTGGTGAACCTGATCACCGTGCCCCTCTTCGGGCTGTTCTTCATGGCGATCTTCGTACCCTGGGCCAAGGGGTGGGCGACCATGGTGGGCGCGATAGCGGGCCTTGCCGTGGTCATCGCCATCAATTTCTGGAAGGAATTGACGGGCGTCGCCGGCCCCATCAGCTTCCTTTGGGCGATGCCCCTTTCGTTTGTCACGCAGACAGTCGTGGGGGCTGTGTTGAGCCTGGCGCCGGTAGGTACGGGACGCCGCATAGAGTCCGGTGAAACCGGGTGATGTCGAATTCGGGGTCCCGATTACCCGGTAGGTTCCGGGCGCTGCACGGAACCCTGAAGTGGAGCATTGTCATCCATTTCGGAGGTCGGCCGGCCGGTGGAGCGGGTGAGATTGGGTAGCGGTTGGTTGGTCAGGGTCCCGTGCGGCGCCCGGGACCTACTGGGTTGTTAGCCCGTCGTCGGTGGCGGCGGCGGCCCGTGCTGAGACGAGTTGGCCGACCTGATCCAAGGTGCCGGTGAGTTGGACTGGTGCATAGCGAGCGGAGGTGCCGTGGAGGAGTCCGGGCTGGGCGGGGTCGGCCGATTCGACGAGGACTTGCACGGAGCGTCCAACGAGTTGCTTGAAGAAGGCGGTGCGAAGCGGGTGGGAGAGGGCGTCGAGTTGAGCCGCGCGCTGCTGTTTGATTCGCCCGTCGATTTGCCCGGCCATGGTGGCCGCGGGCGTGCCTTCTCGGGGGCTGAAGCGGAAGATGTGGACCTTGGAGAAGCCGATCGTCTCCACGACGCGGCAGGTGGCTTCAAACTCGGCGTCGCTTTCGGCGGGAAAGCCGACAATGACATCGGTCGTCAGGGCCGGGTGGTCGAGGGCTTCCTGGATTTCCAGGCACTTCTCGGTGAACCGGGTGGAAGCCCAGCGGCGCTGCATCCGTTGGAGCACGGTGTCCGAGCCGCTTTGCATGGAGAGGTGCAGATGGGGGCAGATCCGTTCCGGATGGGCTGCCATGAGCGCAATGAGCTTCTCGTCGACTTCCACGGCCTCGAGGCTGGAAAGCCGCAGACGCCAGTCGCCGGGCAGGTCGAGCAGGCTTTCGACAAGATCGGGGAGACGGAGGCGGCGGTCGGTCCATTCGTGGCCCCAATGGCCGAGATGAATTCCCGTGAAGACAATCTCGCGGTGGCCCGTGTCGAGGAGACGGCGAACCTCGTCGACGAGTTCCTCGGCCGGCCGGCTTGTCAGGTCGCCTCGTGCCGAGGGGATGATGCAGTAGCTGCACCGCATGCGGCAGCCGTCCTGGACTTTCACATAGGCCCGAGCGCGGTGTCCGAATCGGGAAATGCCGTTGGGAACTTCGAGAACGCCCCATCGGGCGAGGAAGTCGGGAATCTGACGCTTGTCGGTGAGCACCTCGGTCACACCCGGCAGTTCAGCCACCACGTCCTCGGCCATGGTGGCATAGCAGCCCATGACAACGATCTGGGCATCGGGGTTCTTGCGGGCCAGTTGGCGGATAGCCTTGCGGCTTTTCTGGGCGCCCTCGGCGGTCACGGTGCAGGTGTTGACGAGGCACAGGTCGGCGGTTTCGCCGTCGGCAGCTTCTCGGAATCCGACCCGCGCAAGGCCCTCGGTGACCAGTTCGGTTTCGTATTGGTTGACTTTGCAACCCAGAGTGACAGAGCGAAGAAGGGGCATGGGAGGTGGCAGGAAGGTGGTTTGGCTTTTCCGGAAGCCGGGCTGCGATGGCGGCTCAACTGGTTGGTGTCAGGAGCCCGGCTTATCGGTGGGTTGCTTCCAGTCGGGATGTTTTTCGGCGGCCGCTTTGCGGAACTGTTCGCATTTCTGGCGAATGAGTCCGGAATGGGGCATGAACTCGACGGCCTTGGTTTGGGTTTGGACGGCTTTTTGGTAGTCCTTCAGCCCGTAGAAGTAGACGTGGGCGAGGGTGTCGAGATAGGCGCCGGATTCGGGACTGAGTTCGACGGCGCGGAGTGCGTGTTCGAGGGCCTCGTTCATGTCGCCCGTCGTGTTGCCTATGATCCAGGCCAACTGGTTGTGCGCCGAGGCCTCGTCGGATGACGCGACAGTTTCCGGAAGGGTGGCGGCTTCCTGCCGCAACTTCTCGGTCGCTGCCTGGATCATTTCCAGGGTCTGTTTGCGTTGGGAGGGTTCGAGATCGGGGATCCGATAGAGGGCGATGAGGGCGTCGAGTTCGTTGGGGTCGGACTTGACGGCCTGGAGCAGTTCGGCGCGGTACTTTTTCTGGTCTCCCTGGTCCCGGGCGGTGCAGGCGTAGAAGTAGTGTTTGCGTCCCATGATCTGTTCGGGACTGCTGTCGAGGTATCCCAAGTCCGTCACTTGCTTGCGGCGAACAAGATCCAGGATGACGTCCAGGGCGGCGGCGGCCTCTTCGTTTCGTCCCATATCGTGCAGCATCTCGGCCAACCCGAGTTGAGCCAGGGGGATCGCCTCAGCCATCCCCAAAGTGGGAATCCGGCCGTAGACTCCCACGGCCCAGTCGATCATCCCCCGGTTTCGGAAGAAGTAGGCCATGTCGAGGTAGAAATACAGGGTGGCGTTGGAGAGAGCGAGCTTCTGCTCCTGGGCCTGATCGAAATAGTTCTTGGCTTGTTGAAGAGAATTCGCCACCGATTCCCAGTAGGCAAGGTCGTAGAAGAGGGCGGCCACGATCTGGTCTGTCGATGTGGGAAGACTCCGGTCGCGTCCCGATTTCTCTTCGTCGACGAGCTTGCGCCAATCGTCCAAGGCGGAACGTGCCTCGGTGTCCAGTCTGGCATGAACGGCCAGCCATCGGGCGGCAACGCGCCCGCTGGCCTCGACCTCGGCCTTAACGGCCTCACGCATTCTGGCCCGACCTTTCGCGTGGAGGGGCCAACGATTCAGGATCGTGACAGCAATGTACTTGGAGAGCAGCGGAGAGTTCTCGATATGGGCGAGACGGCATGCAGCTCGGTAGCCGTTCCCCTGCGGAAGGGCCATGAGGGCACGGATCCTCCGAAGTTGCTCCGAGGCGGACAACTCCTTATAGCCTTCCAGGATCTTCTTGACCTGTGGCAAATCACTTTCGCGGATCACCGGTAGTTCCAGGACCTGCAGCAAGTAGCGGGCACGGGCGGCGATTTCCAGATCGGGGTGGTTGGCGGCCATGGTCAGGGCGTTGTAAGCCCGCTCGCCGATCTTCTCGAGTTTCTCCTGGGCGCGATCGCGTACGGCGCAATCGGGATCGCCCAATTGCTGGATGAGCGTGGCGATTTCCGGATCGGTTGGATTGTCGGCCTTCGCCATCACAGCCGGTAGAAGCCCGACCATCGCGAAGACGATGCAAGGCCACCCGAGGGTTTTGGCAACCGTTCGCAAGATAGGGGGCACCTGGCTTCTCCATGACGGGGCATTTCTTGATGGCGGGCCGCAAGCCGCCTTCTCCAAGGATACCGCGTTTGCCGGGCAGCGGGCAAGCGAGGTGTGGGGGCAAATGGGAGAACTGCGAAGTCCGGGCAGCGAGTTCAGAAACGAGAAGACTACCCCTGAGGGCACAAAGTGCTATCGGTCGGATTCGGCGGTGTGGGCTAGAATGGCCCTGCTTGGAACTGTGGAATTGCTCCCCCGCCCCCCGACAGACCGCACATGGCTCCTCAACTGGAACTCTCACCGCCACCGGCAGGCGTCCCGGACGAAATGGCGTGTCCAACGATCGGCCGGCCCGTTGCGGAAGAACCGGCCGTTCCGGTCTATCGATGCATGCTTTCCGGGGGGGCTGATCGGTTTCGCCTGACGGGAACCGACGCGACGGGATTGGCGATTGCCTCGCTGACGGTCGTTTCCTCGGTTTCGTGGCTTGCTGGGCACGCTGTCTCTCCGACGATCGCGATCAGTTTGGGGAGCCTAGCCAGCGTTGTTTTCTTGTGCCTGGCAACCTCTGTGGCCCGATGGGCGGGCAGGGCGAGCGGTTTGTGGGCGGGAGTTCTCGGCTTTCTGGGAGAGGCAATCCTGGCTGGGCTGTTTCTTCCTGAAACGCTGGTGGCCGCCCATGGAGCAGTCGTGGCCATTCTCGCCTTCGCCCTCGGCGAGTTGCCGAAACGAGAATCCGAGGGGAGGAGCAAGCGGGCGATGTGGGGGTTCTTCTTCGGCGCGAGCCTGGCGTGTGCGTTCGCGGGGCCTGCCGCGATGGCGCCGATTGCCGTGGTTTGCCTGGGAACCGTTCTGGGAACCCAGAACTCGCGGAGTCTGCGTTTCTTTGCGTTGCCAGGCGGGTGGGCTCTGCTCGGAGCCGGAGTCGGCCTGGGAATCGTCATCGGCGGGTGGGGCGAACCGGGATTGACGGCTGCACGAGATGGGGTCGTTTTGGATTGGTCGCGATCCGTGGCGGTCGCCTTCCTTGCCGCGGGCAGCATGGTTACGATTGCTTCGGTCCGAAGCGGCCACGGCGCCAGCAGCTTTGGGCGACTGCTGATCAGTTGGATGCTGGGACCGGCGCTGTTGGCCGGACTGGGTTGGATGTCGGCTGCCATGGCGGCAGCCATCCTCGTGCCGGTTTGGGCGGGCATTGCGGGGATCGGGACGGCGAACGTGGGAAGGGGCGTTCGAAGAGGTTGGCGGAGGGAAGATCCGCTCATGGCTAAGGGGTGTGAACGTTCTTAATCTTAATCCTAATCGCGGCCCGCTGGAAGGACCTCAATACCCGGCTCCTTCTCTCCCCGGCGCCCGGCGTGCCACCTATTCCATCAGCAGCAGAGCAATGGCTGAACGGCTCGCAAGAGCGATTGAGATCAGGAGTAGGATTAAGATACAAGAACCGCGTTGACGGTTGCGAGGAGTACCTTCCGGTCGATCGGCTTGGTGGCGAACTCGTCGCACCCGGCGTCGAGGCATTTTTCGCGATCGCCGGCCATGGCGTGGGCGGTCAGGGCGACGACGGGGCGGTTGTAGCCGGACTTGCGCAACTTCCGCGTGGCCTCGTAGCCGTCCATGACGGGCATTTGCATGTCCATGAGAATCACGTCGTAGGGGCAGCCCGATTCCTGGGCTTCGATCGCCTTTTCGTAGGCTTCTTGACCATTTTCCACCAGGTCGACCTCGGCCCCCGCCTTGCCGAGCAGGAAGGCAATCAGACGCTGGTTGTCGGGACCGTCTTCCGCCAGCAGGATCCTGCATTCGAGCTGCGATTGGGCTGCGGCTTCTTGGGCCTCGGCGCGGTCCATTTCGCGGCGCGGCGGTCGAGCGTCGATCATCGGCACGCCGTCAAGCGGTCCGGGGTCGATCGTTAGGGTGAAGGTGCTTCCCTGTCCATGCTCGCTCGACAAGGAGATGTCTCCGCCGAGCATCCTCGCGAGTCGTTTGCTGATGGTTAGGCCGAGTCCGGTTCCGCCGAATCGCCGACTGGTGGAATTGTCGGCCTGCATGAAGGGCTGAAACAGCCTCTCGGTCTCTTCGGTCGTGAGGCCGATGCCGGTGTCGACGACATCGAAGGACAATCGGGGAGGCGTCTCCAGATTCGCGAGGACACGAACCTTCACGCGGACCGAGCCGAGTTCCGTGAACTTGATGGCATTGCCCACCAGGTTGATGAGCACCTGACGCAGACGCAGCGGATCGGATTCGATGGTCTGCGGGAGGGGCCCGTCGTATTCAACGGCCAGCGCGAGGTTCTTGGCTTTGGCTCGAACCTGCATGAGGGAGACGACGTCAGAAACGACTTGCATGGGCGAGCACAGGTTTCGTTCCAGTACGATCTTGTCCGCTTCGATCTTCGAAAGATCGAGGATGTCGTTCATCAGATCCAGCAGATACTGGCCGTTGCGTTGGATGGTCTCCAGGGCGTCGACTCGTTCCTCGCGGGTTTGGGACTCGCCCTCGTTGAGCAGAATATCGGCATAGCCGAGAATCGCCGCCATGGGCGTGCGGATTTCGTGACTCATGTTGGCGAGGAATTCGCTTTTGGCTTTCGTGGACGCCTCAGCCGCGACAGTGAATTGGCGAAGGGATTCGTTGGCCTTTTCCTGGGCGGCCGCATATTCCTTCAACTCCCGCTCGGAACGGTGCCGCTCCGTAATGTCGCTCATCACCCAAATTCGCCCCTTCGGGCCGTCGCCGAGTTCCAGCGGCCGGAACTGAATGTCCAAAACGCGTCCGTCGCGCAGGTAAACGGTCTGCTGGCCAAACTCGTCGGCGGAATAGAACGCTTCCAGAGTCTGATCGATAGGCACAGGCTGTTGGACTTGCCGAAGCACGTATTTGCGGATCTCGTGGTCGTCCCAGCAGCGGACGAGTTCCTTCGGAAAGTCCCACAGTTCGATGAAGCTCTGATTGACGTGGAGGATTTGGCGATCCTCCCCGACGACCAGGATCGCGTCGCGACTCGATTCGAGGATCGTGCGCAGCAGCCGCCGATCCTCGCAGGTTTTCTGCTCGGCAGCTTCACGGGCCGCCATCTGTTCACGCAATCGAAAATTGCTCTCGCAAAGTCGCGAATTGGCGAGCTGCAGTTCTTCCACCAGCCGATTGATTCGGTCCAGACTGGACATGGCGGGAAGCCAGCAGAGAAACCCCAACACAACAAGACCCACGCCGCAGGAGTAGCCCACAATCTCGGCCAAGATCGACCCAAGAGGGCATCCCCACAGGGCGCCGAGCGGATCGAGCAGGCCGAATTCGCTGACGACATCGACCACCGAACCGAACACGAGGAGGCTGACGCCTGCCAACAAGAGATGCCAACCGCGGTGGCGAAAATCGGCGCGGCAGCATCCCACGTATACCAAGCACGCCATGGCAAATGCCAGAACGATTGCGCGGATGGATTCCAAGACCAAACTGTCCACCTTTCCCCTCTTCCAAGAAACAGAGTTGCTGTAACAAAGAAGAGTAGCTCAAGTGCGGACAAAGATGATGAACTAAGTGTTGGTTTGGACTCCCAATGGTGGCGTCTCCCGAGCGATCGATCCAACTGATACAAGTGAGCATTTGCCCCTATATGCCGATGCCGTACAAACCACGCCACAGCCAGGGACAGACACGGAAATCCGAGATCGCCGGGTTACCACGGCATCGCAGAATGACACTGCCTGACTGCGCAGCGTGAGGTAAGCGTGGTGTCCGACAGGGAACCGACGTTTTGAGAAGATGCTGCTTCAAGCGGCGATGCCGCGAGCGCGCATCGTCTCCCCCACATTGAGAATCCGCACGCAACGTCCGTTCTTCTTGTGGAAGACGACGACATCGCGTCCGGGAAGCCAGACGGCCGTGCTATGGGGAGTGCCGAATTCCACGGCGAGGGTGCGTCCCGATTGGCCATAGACGGGTTTGCGCACGGCATCCTCGGAGAAATCGCCCATTCGAGCGAGCGTTTCTTTCACAATGGATTCGACAAATCGTTCGACAAACATGGTTAGACCCTTCCCAGGTCTATTCGCAGAAGCAGACGTGAAATTGTGATTGTTTGAGCCAAGTTGTTGGAATTGTACGGCGGGCAAACGGCCGGCCAAGAGTCGCTGTTCCGGGGGGGGCCATGGCCCTTCGGGGGTTCCAATGTGTTTGTCACCCGCTACCAGGAAGACGCGGCAGGGAGGAAGATGTTCGACGACTCTTGGCTCAATCCGAAGAACTTCTTGCCACGAGGGGGGAATCCTGGCCCGACTCACGGGCGACCAATCGACGTTTTCACATGGGATTAAACGCCGGCTGGCGGGAAAGGTTTCGTTTGTCTCGCGCGCAGGCGGCCCACGCAGAGCGTCTTTCGCCGTTCTCCGCCACAGTTCTGCAAGCTGGGCAAACAACGTGAGTTAGGTCCAGCTCCTGATCCAGCCTGCTTAAGATTGGCATGGAAGGTCTCCTATCTCGCTACAAGACACCTGGCAATTGCGTGCGACAGCGGGGAAAGGTGAGCAAACAGGGGACATTCGTTCGTGGCTGCTCCGGTTCATGCCCGTTGTTCACGCTGTCCGCAAAGGAGGGGTCTCAGCGTGCTCTGTCGCTTTTTCGGCGCAAGGCTATACTCGATGGAACAGCATTTCTTTCCTTGTTTCGCCAGGCACCCCATGAAACCCACTCGACCTTTCTGGACTGCGTTTGCATGCCTTTTCTCGATCTCGTTTACCGTGGCCGCCCACGGAGATGAGCCCACGAAGCCGCCGCGGGCTGCCCGCTCGGTTCACCTGGGATATCCGGCGCCGGAGGCAACGGTCTTTTATAACGAGATGACCGTGGAGCAATCCGTGCCGGGAAGCTATTTCATGGCGTGCGGTTTTCGTCACGGCTATTTTGGGATCCAGGAAAAGAGCAACGGAAAGAAGGTCGTGATTTTCTCCGTGTGGGATCCGACGAAGGGCGACGATCCGAATGCCGTGGCCGAGGAGCAACGGGTGGAGATCCTCCACCGGGACGACGATGTGGTCGCAAGACGATTCGGGGGTGAAGGCACGGGCGGCCAGAGCTTTTTCGACTACGACTGGAAGATCGGCGAGACCTGTCGTTTCCTGGTTCGCGCCACGGTGGAAGAAAAGAAGACCGCCTACGCGGGCTATTTCTATCTGCCTGAAGCGAAAACCTGGAAACACCTGGTGACGTTTCGTACTCGCACCGGGGGCGATCCGTTGAAGGGGCTCTATTCCTTCGTTGAGGATTTTCGGCGCGACACGAAGAGCGCTCAAGAGTCGCGCCGCGCCAGTTTCGGAAACGGTTGGGTGTGCGACGCCGACGGCAAATGGACCGCTTTGACGAAGGCTCGTTTCACGGCGTCGGGCGCGACCTGGGAGGCCAAGGAGACGATCGATGCAGGTGTTGTCGGTGATCGGTTCTATCTGCAGACTGGGGGGGAGACGAGCATGTCGCGTCCGTTACGGTCGATGATGGAGCGTCCGGCAAGTGAAGCCAAGCCGCCCGAGTTGCCGGAAGACTGAGTTCTCGACAGTATTCACAAGTTTTCCATCCAGGTCTTGGGGAGAGAGACGATGTGGAAATGCGTATGCCTCTTTTGCGCAGCGATGATGGTTCTGGCCAGCGAGGTGGCGGGTGATGACGGCGTCCCCGCTGCGCCTCGGCTGGTTACGGCGGCCACCAAGGCGGATCCCGCCGCCCGAGCCGCTTTGGAGAAACCGGGTTCCGTCATCTTCCGGGACGACTTCGAATCGCCCGAGTCGCTCAAGAAGTATTTCGAAATCCGGGGGCTGAAGGATGGCGGGGCAAGACTCGTGAGCGCACCGGGCCTTGCCCACTCGGGCAGCGGGGCGATCCAGTTCACCGCGGTGGCCAAAGACGGGCGCGAGTCGGGCGTGGGCGCCAACGGCTGGCTTGGCCCGAAGGGCTACGACTGCGTGTATTTTCGCCGCTACATCAAGTTCGCCGCCGACTACGACCAGGGTGACCTGAACCACGTGGGCGGCGGTCTGGCGGCCGTGGCGGGGACCAATCGCTACGATCGAATGGGATCGGCCGGCGTTCGCCCCCAGGGAGACGACCGCTTCACGAGCAGCTTCGAGCCCTGGCGGGATTGGGGACGTTCTCCCGCGCCAGGCTACATGTTCCTCTACACCTACTGGATGGACATGAAGCAGGACCGCGACGGTCACTATTGGGGTAACATGCTGGGCCCGGAATCGCAGGACCGCCTCACACTTCAGCGGAACCGCTGGTACTGTCTGGAGCACATGATCCGCGCCAACGACGTGGGGAAGGCCAATGGCGAACTGGCGGCCTGGATTGACGGCAAGCTCTACCTCCACTTCCAGGGCCTGCGCTGGCGATCCGATCCGAAGGTCACGTTGAAGCGTTTCAACGTGGGGCTGTACGTGCATCACGCCCGGCAGGACAACACGGTCTGGTATGACGACGTGGTTCTCTCCACGGGCTACGTGGGGCCTGCTCGGTAAAACTCTCTCCGGACAGACAAACGCAGGCCTCGCCAAGCCGCCGAAAACCCCTCTTGACTCCAGTACAAATGTACGCATAATGTGTTTGCGTACACTTGTACGTGACAGCTCCCGCACGGAGGAAGGAGGTGACGGATGGGCGAGAGGCCCGCTCTCTCGAAGGCTGAACTGGAGGTGGCCCGGGTGCTCTGGGAACTGGGTGAGGCGACGGTTCGGCAGGTTTTTGAGGCGATTTCGCCGAGCCGAAAGATCGATTTCGCCACGGTGCAGACCTACATGCGGCGGCTGGAATCGAAAGGCTATGCCCGAACGTGGCTTTCCGGCCGAACCCGCGTTTACGCCCCGTCGGTCAAGCCGGCCACGGTGATTCGCGAGACGGTCGACGACCTGGTCGAGCGGCTCTTTGGCGGTGACACGCTCCCCCTCATGCAGCACCTGATCGAGGACCGCGGCGTGAGCAGCGACGACCTGGCCCAACTGCGAGCCCTGCTGGATCGGCTCGAGGAGGAAGGCCATGGAAAGTAGCCTCTTCAGCATGGCTTGGGTGCCGTTCTGGCAAGTAACGCTGCTGGTGCTAGCAGTAGCCGTTCTGGTCCGGCTTGTTGCCCGGAACCGGCCGCACTTGGCCTACGCTTTATGGCTGGTGGTGCTGGTCAAGTGCGTCACGCCGCCGCTGTTTGCCAGCCCGAGCGGCGTGTTCTGCTGGCTCCAGCCGGCTCGGCAGGTTGCGGTTGCTGAATGTGAGGCCTTGGAGGCTCCCGTGCCGTTGGCAGCACCTGCCGAGGAATTGGTGATTCCTCTGTACCCGGTCGAGTTGGCCGAGACGCCGACTGCCACTGAGCCGCTTGCCGCGGAGCGTTCTCGTCCGCTTCTAACCTGGAACGATGCGGCCGCTTTCGCTCTGCTGACCTGGGCAATTGGAGCGGCCGTGTCGCTGGCCATGTCCGTCTGGCGTTGGCGGGCCTGTCTTCGGAGGGCGGGGACGGTTCAACGGGGAGAATACGCGGAGTTCGAGCGAAGCGTCGGCCAGCTCGCCCGTCGCGTCGGCTTGCGAAGGTCCGTGCGTGTGCTCATCACACGAAGCCCGTTCGGGCCCGCCGTGACGGGGCTTCTTCGTCCCACACTGCTCATGCCGGAGGGGCTTCTTGCCGAGAAGACGCCGGCGGAACTCAAGCCGCTGTTGGCCCACGAGTTGATCCACATCCGCCGGGGCGATCTATGGGCCGGGCTGCTGCAAACGATCGTGCTATCCCTGTGGTGGTTTCATCCGCTGATCCGCTGGGCGGTGCGGCAATCCATGGCGAAGGCGGAACGGTGCTGCGACGAGGCGGTGCTGGCGGAATTGCGATGCAGGCCGAGGCAGTATGCCCAGAGCTTGCTGAGTGTGCTGCAATACAAGATGGAGTGGGCGCCCGCGGCGGCCTTTCCCGGCGCGGGGCGGATTGGTGGAACCTCAAAACGATTGGAGCGAATCATGCGACTGGGACAAGGATGTCGACGTCGGAGTCCGTGGTGGTGCTGGTTGGTCATGGTTGGCACGGCGGCAGTCGTGTTGCCGGGCGGGACGTTTGTCGCGTCGGGCGGCGAACTCGGTAATCGCCGCCCGACACTCGCCGTTCCCGATCCGGCGCGACAGGAAAGCGTTCAAAGCCAAAGCGGCGAGCCCCTGGAGGTGCAGGTGTCCTTTCTTTCCGGCCCGCGCAAGGCAATTCAATCGCTGGATATCGAGTGGAACTGCCTGCTGAGCGATGAAATCGACGAAGGATACCAGCCACCGCCCGAAGAGTTCCTCATCTCTCTGAATGAGAAATTGCGTGCCAATCCCACTCCGTCGACGGATGAGCTTATGAAACGCCTTGCGCGGCGACGGGACTCGGTTCTGATGGCAGATCACGATCGCTCGGCTGACAAGCAGCAGGGCCCTCCTGTGACTCGCGTTCGTCACGTTGTGGGTAAACATACACCGATGCGCTATGCCCTGCTTGACGAAGAGGAGGCCGCTCAACTGGTCGAGCAGTGGCAGGCAGAATCTCGGGTGACGTTGACGCAGGCGCCCCGAGTGTTTCTCGTCAGCGGGCAGACGGCATGTGTGAGCAACACATCGCAATCCCCCTTCGTCATCAACGTGAAGCCGATCACCGGACCGCATGCAACGGCACTTCAGCCGGTGATTCGCATTGTCGAAGAGGGAACCAAGTTGAAACTCCATCCCACTATGCAGAAAGGCGGCTCTGTTCGACTCGACTACCAGACCTGCATGGCGTGCATCCAGAAGGTGGATACCTGCAGCTTCAAGGTTGCCGGGATGGAAAATCCGGCCACGGTCCAGGTCCCAGTCGTGGAAACCATGCAGGTGGACGGGAGCAATATTCTCGCCCTTGGAAGCACGCTGGTGATTGCCGGGCTGGAAAGACCTCAGTCTGACGCGGAAGCCGCTGCCATGCCTCAAGAGGGGACGCTGAAACGTCTTGCCCGGGATACGTTGGGAATCGCTCGCCCCGGTCCGAAAGCGGTGTCGCAGTTGATCCTTCTCCGTGTTCAGAAGCCCGCTCCGAAGTTGCCAAAGAATGAGGCCGGCACGGAGCAGCCTGCGGTTGGAAGGTAAGTCCAATGAACGTGCAAGATCCAAGGATGGCCTCACTCGCCTGGACGCAGCTCTGGCAAGTGACACTCCTGGTAATCGTCGTGGCGATCCTCGCCCGGCTCGTCGCCCGAAACCGTCCCCACCTGGCCTACGCCTTGTGGCTCGTGGTGCTGGTCAAGTGCGTCGCGCCGCCGGTGCTTGCCAGCCCGAGCGGGCTGTTCTGCTGGCTCCAGCCGGCGCGGCAGGTTGCGGTGGTTGGATGTGAGGCCTTGGAGGCCCCTGCACCGGTGGCAGAACCGGTCGAGGAATTGGTGATTCCTCTGTACCCGGTCGAGTTGGCCGAGACGCCGACTGCCACTGAGCCGCTTGCCGCGGAGCGTTCTCGTCCGCTTCTAACCTGGAACGATGCGGCCGCTTTCGCTCTGCTGACCTGGGCAATTGGAGCGGCCGTGTCGCTGGCCATGTCCGTCTGGCGTTGGCGGGCCTGTCTTCGGAGGGCGGGGACGGTTCAACGGGGAGAATACGCGGAGTTCGAGGGAAGCGTCGGCCAGTTGGCCCGTCGCCTCGGCTTGCGAAGGCCGGTGCGTGTGCTCGTCACAGAAAGCCCGTTCGGGCCTGCCGTGACGGGCCTGCTTCGCCCCACGCTGCTCATGCCGGAGGGGCTTCTTGCCGAGAAGACGCCGGAGGAGCTTGAACCGCTGCTGGCCCACGAGTTGCTCCACGTCCGCCGCGGCGACCTTTGGGTCGGGCTGCTGCAAACGATCGTGCTGTCCCTATGGTGGTTTCATCCGCTGGTGCGGTGGGCGGTGCGGCAATCCATGGCCGAGGCGGAACGGTGCTGCGACGAGGCGGTGTTGGCGGAACTGCAATGCAGGCCGAGGCAGTATGCCCAAAGCCTGTTGAGCGTGTTGCAATACAAAATGGAGTGGGCGCCCGCGGCGGCCTTTCCCGGCGCCGGGCGGATTGGTGGAACCTCAAAACGATTGGAGAGAATCATGCGACTGGGACAAGGATGTCGGCGTCGGAGTCCGTGGTGGTGTTGGGCGGTGATGGTGGGCACGGCTGTGGTGGTGCTGCCGGGCGGGGCGTTTGTGGTGTCGGGAGAGGATGGCGAGGGGCAACCGGTGCCCCGGCAGTCCGATGCCGACGAAGCGAAGAGGGCGGTTGCGGAAGAAGTCACGCCCTACGCCTTGGCGCCGGTGCCGGAGCCCGGCTATGCCTGGGACCTGCTGGGGCTTCAATTGGAACCTATTGAGGCCGACCAGTTCGTCCGTGACTTTGGCACGCGTTTTCGCGGCGGGCTGCGGGTAACCAAGGTGCGGCCAGGCAGTCCAGCAGCGGCCGAAGCGTTAAAGGTTGGAGACGTCCTGGTCGGGCTGCACAAATGGGAAACGAGGTCGCTGAAGAACTTGAATTACGTTCTGAGTCGCGAGGACCGGGACGACTTCTCGCCGATCAAGTACTTTCTTCAGCGAGGCAAGGAAGTGACCTATGGCCATTTCAACCTGGCGGCGAAGTCGGCCAGACGAACCGGATCTCCGAGCAAAGAGGATATCTACATCTGCACCTATGATGTGGCGGATCTCGTAGTGAGCCCACCCGAACTCGTCCATTTTCCTGCTCTCACACCATCTGTCACGGCGGTCCCCAACTTCGCCCCGCTGATCGAGAAGATCGCCACTACGGTTGCTCCTCATTCCTGGGAAGATGCCGGCGGTTCGGGCAGCATTGCTCCGTTTGAGACAAACAAGAGCCTCGTCATTCGGCAAACGCAGCAGGTTCACGACGAAATCGTTGATCTCCTCGAACAGCTGCGGCGCAGGAAGTGCGGCGGCGTGACGTTGCGACCACGTGTTGTCGAAATGTCTGATCGCTTCTGCCGGGAGCTGTGTCCTACTGCGGCAGCGGAAGGCAACATGGCAATCCTGTCGCCAGCGGAATCAAAGCGTTTGTTGGAGCAAGTCCGCGAGAAGGAAGGGAAGTACGCGGGAATCGGAGAGGTGGCCAAGGGGCCGGTTCTCTCCCTGCTTCCCGGGCAAACGCTCGATTGCTGTCTCGCCGCCTTGGTTCCCCGGGCCGACGCAAACTGCCGTGTGCAGTTGCGGCCAGTGATCGGCGAAAACGGAAGACCCAGGGCATTGACCGCCGTCACCTGGCCGAATCAGAGACGCGCGGAAAGACAGGCGGCCATCCAATTTGGCGACACGGCCATGCTGGAGATCACTGACCTGGTCGACGACCGGAAGGCGTCGCTTCGGCAGTTCCTGCTTGTGTCGGTTCAGCCGGAAGTGGAATTCGAGGAACGTGAGGGGCGGTAGGTGGAGCAGACGTTCCGGTCGCGTGGCGTTGTTGAACCCCTTCGGGGTACAGCGAGATTCGGTGACAACCATCCCAGCGTGCGCTGCGCGACGCCGGGCTGAGGAATTCAACGCCTTCGGCGTACACGTGAAGCGGATATTTACGAGGGGTATCGGGCACGGATCGATGGAACCTCAGTTCATAAGCCACGTCGCTGGTCCACCTGTTGCCACACCTGCGCTCGCGAGATCCCGCGCTGTCCCGCATCACCCTCGAAATCAGCGAGGCGGGCCTTCACGAGTTCGCGATGCCATTGTTGGACGGGGAGTTGTTCTCGCGACTGGCGGACACTATCCCAAAGCTGCTGAACGAGCTCCAGACGCTCAAACGCGGGAAGCCGCGAGAGTTCGTCCATTGCCGGGGGCATGGGGGGCTCCTGATTTACCAGACAGCGGCCGCCAGGCCTTAATCTGCGCGGCTCCAATCCTCAAAGGCCAGCCCTTCAATGGGCTCGAAATCCACGCGATTTCGCGTGACGAGGATCGCGCCGTTTTCAATCACGATGGCGGCGATTGCCAGATCCATTCTGCCGATGCGACGGTGAACCTGCCGGAGATTGCGGTAGCGTTCGATTGCGGCTCTGGAAAACGGAAGAATGTGCAGGCGTTTGGCATCGTTGAGCACATTGAGCAGCCCTTCGTATGCCCTCGCCATCTTCTCGGGATCACGAGCCCGGCGGATCTGCGTATACCAGGCACCAAGCTGCTCTTCGAAGGTGATGACCGACACCGCCAGTTGTGCTGGCGGTGTGGCCAGAATGCGGGACGCAACCAGAGGATGACCGCGTTGGAGCAGGGAAATGTGGTCCGTATCGAGTACAAACAGACTCACGGACGGTCTCCCGATTCGTCCATCTCCTGCCGATAGTCTCGCATATGTTGCTCAACCTCGTCCAGGTCCGGATGACCATCCAGCCTGCCGACGAGGGACTTCCAGGGATGGCTCTCCACGTCCGCCGGAATCTCCAGACAAACCAATTCGGCTGTGGCAAGTCTGTCGCGAAGGATATGGCTGAGTCCCTCCAACGCCGCCTCACGTGTGGGAGCTTCGGAGGCGGCATCCAGGCCCGGGCTGGTTGCCCGATAGCCGTTGGCGCTGAGCCGCTCTACCAACACGGGCACTTCCATTACGAGTTCTCCTCGTGTCTGGGTTCAGGGGAAGTCGCCACTACGCTCCTAGTTGCTAGGTGCCGGGTGCCGCACGGCTCCTGGATTGGCGAGCGATATTCCATTTCAAGGTCCCGCTCGGCGAGCGGTGACCTACCTTGTTCAACGGTTCCTACCCGTGCCACTTCCGCTTTCGGTTCTGGGCCTTCGGCAGGGTGGAGATGGCGATCTTGGCGTCGCCTTCGACCTGGAAGTCAAACATGCCGGCGATGACGAAGTCAGCGCCGTTTTTGTAGGCGTAGGGGAAGGCGATGCGGGGATTGATGGCGCCGGCGGCCATGACCTTGAAGGCCACCCAGGGCTTGTCGACCTTTTCCATGAACTCGGCCGTTTCGTCCGGGTCGTTGCACCACATGCTGTCGTTGTTGCGGGAGTGGTCGTTGGATCGCTTCATCCAGTCGTATTCCACCCGGTCGTCTTCCGGCGTGGCCGACCAGTAGCGGTCGATGTGGAAGGTCTTGACGTAGAAATCGTTTCCCACGTTGTGCTTCTCGCACTCGATGGGCATGTTGAGCGAGTGGCCGCCCACGCCGGCCGGCACGCCCTGGGCCTGGATGAGTTCGACCATCTGGGCGATCACATCCATCGTGCCGCCCTTCATCATGTGCGAATCGGTCACGCCGCCGTGGGAGTAGATCAGGTTGGCGCCCTTGTCGATCTGCTCCTTGATCGTGTCGTTCATGGCGGTCTTGTCTTCCATGAAGGGGATGCAGACCATGGTCTTCATGGGGGTGCTGCGGGCTTTGTTGTATTTCTCGATCGGCTCCCAACACTTGGGGTCCATCTGGATGGCGTTGATGCCGCAGGCCTGGCACAGGTCAAAGGTCTCGAAGATCTTGGCCTCCGTGTTGTAGGACTTGAACAACTGGGAGGCGTAGGCCAGGTCGCGGCTGTGGGCCCAGCCGCCGATGAGGTTTCCGCCGATGAAGAGGCGGCTCAGGGTGACGTCGCCGATCTTGCCTGTGGGCATGCTGCCCGGCGGGATGTCGGTGGTGGGCTTGCTGCCGGCAGTCCCGTCTTCGGTGGCTGCGCGGAGGGTGTCCTCCTCAATGCTGGTGAAGGCCGCGGCGCCGGCCGCTCCTGCAATCCCTCGAGCCAGGAAACAACGACGATCGGTCTTTCTAGCCATCTCCGATATCCTCCAGATTCCAGGTTGAGGTAGACCCCGCAGGCACTGCTTGCGGGGGGCGCCGCCAAGGCCAGTATCGGTCCCTGCGCGGGCAAAGTCAACGCGGAGTTGGAAATGGCGAATTAAGAAAGCAAAATGACGAAAAAATGCCCGAAGTACGAATAACCAAACGCACTTCGGGCTTCTTCATTCCTTCGTCATTCGGATTTCGTCATTCCTCATTGAGTGCCCGGAGGGCCTTGAGCACCTGCTCGTCGTGGCCGTCGACCTTGACGCTCTTCCACATCTTCTGCACGACGCCCTTGGCGTCGATGATGAAGGTCGAACGCTGGATGCCCATGGAGGTCTTGCCGAAGCGGGTCTTCTCGCGCCAGGCGCCGTACTTCTCGGCCACCTTGTGCTCCGTGTCGGCCAGGAGGGGGAAGTTGAGGTCGAACTTGTCGCGGAACTTGACGTGGCTTTCGACGGAGTCGGTGCTGACGCCCAGCACGGTGGCTCCCAGCTTGGTCATTTCCTTCTTCAGATCGCGGAAGGCGCAGGCCTCGGTCGTGCAGCCGGGCGTGTTGTCGCGGGGGTAGAAGTAGAGCACGACGGGGGCGCCCCGGAGGCTGCTCAGCTTGATCTTCTTGCCGTCATCGGAGGGGAGGGTGAAATCGGGGGCCTTCTTGCCAGTTTCAATCCAATCGGCCATGGGGGGCTCCAGGTTGGTTCGGGCGGGAGGTGAGCGAACGAGCATTGTCCAGGAATTGTAGGGAGGGGAGGAACCGGGCCAAGGAAGGGACGAGAATCCCCGCCTCCGAACCCCCGGGCGGAAGGGCGTGTCTCTCAGTGGGGCCCGGCAATCTACCGCTCGACGGATGTTGGGCATTGGAAACCCGGGAAATTGACTCCTTTGCGTCCGTAGAAGCTCCGTTTAGAATGGAATTACTGTGGAAATGTTAACCACATCCCCCAACCAGAGGACCATCGTGATTAACAGCCCTGCCGGTGCGGCGGCCGTGACGGACGACCAGAGCAATCCTGCGCTGAAGCGAGCCCTGGTGGCCGCCCAGACGGCCGACGACAATCGCGGTCGCGATATTGTCATTCTCGACATGCGCGACATGACGACCTTCTTCGACTATTTCGTCATTTGCTCGGGATCGAGCCGCCGGCAACTGCACGCCATCAGCGAGGAGATCGACCATGCCCTTGAAGAGGGGCTTGGTGATCGTCGTCTCGGGATCGAGGGCTACAACGAGAGTCGTTGGATCCTTCTGGACTATGGCGATATCGTCATCCACATCTTCGAGCCGGAAACTCGCGAGTATTACGACCTGGAGAACCTCTGGGGCAAGGCGAAGAAGGTGGATTTCGAGCCGGCCAGCGAGAAGAAGCCGGAGGCGTTGTAGGTCACGGCTCGCCGAGCCGGACCTCAGATTCGCAGGGGGCGTCTTGACGCATTGGTCAAACTTCGTACTCTGCTTTGGTGCGTCAAGACGCACCCTACCTAGGCGATGCGTGAGAACCCGTACAAGTCGCCCGAGAGTTGGGAAACGGCGGAGTGGCGGGAAGCCCCGGTCCTTCATCGCGGAGGCCGCTGGTTGTTCGTGTTCCGGTGGGTGGGGCTTCTACTCATTGGGGAATTGGCCACTGCGCCGGCCGGGGTGGGGTTCTGGCTCATGTACCAGGACGGATGGAGCCTGCTTGGGCTGGTCATCTCGCTGGGCCTCGGCTTTGTCGGCATTGTCTGCTTCGTGATGGCGATTGTTGTTGCGGTTCGCGACGAGTTGGAATACTGGAGATCGCGGCGCCGGTAGTCTGGGGCAGGCCCCTTGGCCGATGTCTTCCGAACGGTCAAAATGGGGGAACCATCAAGTTTCTTGGTGCGTCGATGCGCACCCTACCAGAACAAGCCACTTGTGCGTCAAGACGCACCCTACCCCCCCAACCTGCCGTGAGCATTCTCCCCGAACTCGAAAATCGTTTCCGATCCGCCCTGACCTCGCTGGAGGTTGATCCCGAGCCCCTGCTGGGAATGATCCGTCGCAGCCAGGATCCGAAATTTGGCGACTACCAGGCGAATTTCGCCATGTCGCTGGGCAAGCAACTCGGCAAGCCGACCCGGGACGTGGCCGCGGAGATCGTGGCCGGGCTCGACGTGGAAGGCTTCTGCGAGGGGCCCGAGGTGGCGGGGCCCGGGTTCATCAACCTGCGGATCCGCGACGATTGGATCGTCGAACAGTTGACCTCGGCCGTGGGCGATGAGCGGCTGGGAGTGCCGGCGGCGGCTGAGCCGAAGACCTATGTGGTCGACTTTTCCGCCCCAAATGTGGCCAAGCCCATGCACGTGGGACACATCCGTTCCACATCGATCGGCGACGCGATTTCTCGGACACTGCGTTTTGCCGGCCACAAGGTGGTCACCGACAACCACATTGGCGACTGGGGCACCCAGTTCGGCATGATCATCTACGGCTTCCGCAATTTCTGCGATGCCGAGGCCTACCAGGACGATCCCGTTCACGAACTGGCCCGGCTCTATCGGCTCGTCCGCCAGTTGATGGACTACCACGACGGCAAGGCGAAGGTGGACGAGACGGCCCGAAAACTGACCGAGCTGGAAGAACGGCTGGAAGAGACCGTGGCAAGCACGGAGGGCCAGAAGCTCGACAAGAAGGCGAAAAAGGCCCTCAACAAGCTGCGAAAGGATGTGGAGGAAGGCCGGGAGGCCCTTGAGTCGCTTCGCGGCAAGATCGCGGCGATTGACGACAGTCCCACCCTCTCCAAGCTGGCGGCCGAGCATCCGGGCATCAGTCAGGCGGTTTTGCAGGAAACGGCCAAGTTGCACGCCGACGACGAGGAGAACCTGAAGCTCTGGAAGGAGTTCTTGCCGCCCTGCCTGGAGGTGCTGGAAGAGACGTATCGGCGGCTGGACGTGACCTTCGACCACACGCTGGGCGAGAGCTTTTATCACGACCGGCTGGCCCCGATTGTGGACGAACTGATCGAGCAGGGTGTGGCTCGGGAGAGCGACGGGGCGATCTGCGTGTTCCTGGAAGGCCAGGAAGTGCCCATGCTGATCCGCAAGAAGGACGGCGCCTTCCTCTATGCCACGACCGATCTGGCCACGCTTCGCTACCGCATGCAGGAGTGGGATCCCGACGCGGTGCTCTACGTGGTCGACTTCCGGCAGAGCATGCACTTCGAGCACCTGTTCGCTACCGCCCGGCTGATGGGCTGCGAG
The DNA here is from genome assembly GCA_963674575.2 of Thermoguttaceae bacterium. Classification (GTDB taxonomy): domain Bacteria; phylum Planctomycetota; class Planctomycetia; order Pirellulales; family Thermoguttaceae; genus JAAYAY01. Next base: position 626,030 of record CAXXQT010000001.1, on the reverse strand, counting down.
GAGATGGAACTGAAGCATGTCAGCTTCGGTACAGTGCTGGGAACGGACGGCAAGCCTTTCAAGACCCGAGCGGGCGACGCCGTGGGCCTGGAGAGCCTGCTCGACGAGGCGGTGGCCCGGGCGGCCAAGGTGGTGGAGGCGAACGACGAGGCCAAGCCCAAGGGGCCCGAGCTGTCATCCGAGGAGCGGGCAAAGATCGCGGAAACGGTCGGGATCGCGGCGCTCAAGTACGCCGACCTTTCGCAGAATCGCGAGAGCGATTACGTCTTCAGCTACGACAAGATGCTGGCCATGAACGGCAACACGGCCACCTACATGCAGTACGCCTACGCCCGAGTGCGGAGCATCTTCGCCAAGGGCGGCGTGGATATCGACGCCCTCCGAGCCAGCGGGCCGCGGATTGTTCTGGAAACGCCGGCCGAGCGGGCCCTGGCTCTCGAACTGCTTCGCTTCGGCGAGGCGATCGAGCATTGCCTGAGGGATTATCGTCCCAATCAACTGACGAGCTACCTGTTCGATCTGGCCAACTGCTACTCGGCCTTTTTCGAGAACTGCCCCGTGCTCAAGGCGGAAACGCCGGAGCTGCGCGACAGCCGGCTCCTCTTGTGCGACCTGACGGCTCGAACGATCCAGAAGGGATTGGAGCTGCTGGGCATCAACGTGGTGGAGAAGATGTAGCTCTTGGCTTCGTCGCTATTTCGGCTTTGCCCTAGCCGGGCTTCTGGACGTGCCATTTCAGATGCTGTGGTGTTTCAGCTTGCGCTTATGCGAGAAGCCCGGCTCTTGGCCCTGGCGAGCTATTCTATTGCTGCGCCCGCCTTCTTTTTTCCGATTCCTCTGCAGATCTTCGCGTAGCAGGCCGATAAAAGGGTTTGACGCGAGTACGGTACAGGTGTACACTTCTTGTGTCGAGTGGAATTTGGGGCGAGTGATGCTTCGGACCCTGTCCTTACCCGCAAATCCGAATGGTATCAACGCAGGTACAACAGGGCCGTTTACGGTCCTTTTCCGCCGTAGGCGGTCCTAGGCCCTTGCTTTAGCACGGGTTTGTAAAGGTTTGTAAAGCACGACACCTTCCCCCTCTCGTCCTTGCCGCCGCCTCTGGTGGCGGCAAGGACGAGAGGGAGGGACCGAAAGCAGGCTAGGCGACCCGCCGTAAACGACGGGCCTAGGACCGCCTACGGCGCGCAACGACCATAAATGGCCGTCAATTTGCGGGTAAGGATAAGGTTTTCGCTCGGACTATGCTTCGTGGGAAGGAGCCCTGTTACGTGAGAGGTCTGCTGTGAACGATCGACCTTCATCCAAACTTGTGGAGAATCTGCGCCGCCAGATTTCTCAATTGGAGAACGGGCGGCGGAAAGCGGAGGCGGTCGTGGCGCCGTGCGGGTGCCGGGAACTGGACCGGCTCTTGCCGGACGGCGGGTTTCGCCGAGGGAGCCTGGTCGAATGGCTGGCGGCCGGGGAAGGCTGCGGGGCCTGGAGCCTGGCGTTGCTCGTCGCTCGTGAGGCTTGCCGCGAGGGCGGGAGGATTGTGGTGTTCGATCGGGCGGAGACGTTTTATCCCCCGGCGGCCGTGCGGATGGGAATCGAACCGGAACAGTTGATCGTGGTGCGTCCGGAAAATCAGGCCGACGAGGTTTGGGCACTTACGCAGGTGCTGCGGTGTTCCGGCGTGGCGGCGGGGCTGGTGTGGCTGGACGGGGTCGAGAGCCAGGACTTTCGCCGTTTGCAACTTGCGGCCGAGACCTGCGAAGCGTTGGGGTTGTTGTTGCGGCCCTGGGCTGCAAGGAAGGAGCCTTCCTGGGCGGACGTGCGGTTGGGAGTTGAAGCGGTGTGCTCGCCGGAATCGGCCGAGGTTCGCCGGTTGAAGATTCATTTGCTGCGCAGTCGTCGAGGCGCCGGATATGGAACGGTCGAAGTCGAACTCCACGAAGAAACGCATCCTGTGCGTCTGGTTGCCCGACTGGCCCGTCCTGCGCCAGGTGCTCGATCGAGAGACGCAATTTAATCGTTGCGGCTCCCAGCCCTATCGCAGCCAGGCGATCGTGCTCTACGAGCGGGTTCGGGGCAGCAAGCGGGTGGCGGCCTGTTCGGCCCGGGCCCGGGAGTTGGGAGTCAGCGTCGGTATAACCTTGAGCGAGGCGGCCGCCCTGCTCGGCAAGCGACGCCACGAGTGGGCTCACGACCCTAGGGCCGATCGGGAAGCGCTCGAGCGGTTGGGCGTTTGGTGCCATCGCTACAGTCCCCTCGTCGGTCTGGACGACGCACCGCAGCCCGACAGCCTGTTGCTCGACGTGACGGGAGTGGCCCGTTTTTTCGGCGGCGAAGAGGCGTTGGTCCAGCGCATTGCTGCCCTGTTTTCCCGGCGCGACATTGTCGTGCGGATCGGAGCGGCGGGCACGGTTGGGGCGGCCTGGGCTGCCGCAAGGGGGGCAAAAGCGGAAAGCGGGGCGAAAGCGGAAAGCGGGGCGAAAGCGGAAAGCGGAAAGGGGAAAGCGGAGTGTGGGTGGTACATTGTTGCAGCGGGGGGAATGGGGGAGTTTTGGCGGGCGTTGCCGTTGGCGGGGCTGCGTTTGCCGGAGGATGTGCTTGATCTGCTGGGGCAGCTTGGTTTGCATTGGGTGGGCGAGTTGGAGCGGCTGCCGCGAGCGGATTTCAATAGCCGGTTCGGGCCGGAGTTGCTGCGCCGTTGGGATCAGGCCGCAGGACGGATCGAGGAGCCGATCGTGGCCTTGCCGCTGCCGGAGACGTTCGAGGCCGAGCAGTTCTTCGAACACCCGGTGGGTGATCGGGCGACGCTGGAGTTTGTCTTGAAGCAGCTTGTCGAGCGGGTTGCCCGAATGGCGGCCATGGCGGGCCGGGGGGCCTTGCGGGTGGAGGTCCGGTTCGATTGCAGAACGTCCGGGAACTTGGATTTCGACGTCGGCTTGTTTCGCCCCTCGGCTTCGGCCGAGCATTTGTGCGGCCTGGTGGCGATGCGGTTGGAGCGGTTGCGGCTTCCCGGCCGCGTTGAAACGCTCTGCGTGAGCCTTCCGGAAACGGCGACGTTGGAAAAGCAGCAGGGCGAGCTTTTCGAGTCGGGCACCGCCTCCGGGCAAGACAGGCAGACGGCAAACTTGATCGATCGGTTGGCCAGTCGTTTGGGACGGGAGCGGATTCTCGGAGTGCGTCTTCTTGCCGAGGCCCAGCCGGAGCGGGCCTGGCGTTACGAGTCGCTGGTCGACCGGCGGCGGGGCGGTTCCGGCCGATCGTCGTCACGAAACCTGCCGCCGCGGCCCTTGCAGCTTTTGCGTCGGCCGTTGCGTTTGGAGGCGGTGTCGATTGTGCCTGACGGTCCGCCCTTGCATTTCACGTTGTCGGGCGGTCGTCAAAGCGTGGCCCAGGCGTGGGGCCCCGAGCGGATCCAGACCGGCTGGTGGCGAGGGCAGGCGATCGGCCGCGATTATTACCGCGTGGAAACGACGGGGGGCGGGCGTTATTGGGTTTTTCGTCGACGGAGGGATGGGAGGTGGTTTTTGCATGGGGTGTTTTGGTAAATGAAAGGCGTACATTCATGACACCGCGTTGCGGTGTTGGAGGAATTCGGTTTCTTGTTTCGCGGTGTTTCGATGTATTACGCTGAAATCTATGCCAAATCGAATTTCTCCTTTCTCGAAGGGGCTTCTCATCCGGAGGAGCTTGTTTGTCGGGCGGCGGAGTTGGGGTATGGGGCGATCGGGGTGACCGATCGAAATTCGCTCGCCGGGGTGGTGCGGGCGCACATGGTGGCCAAGGATACGGGGATCAAGCTGCTGGTGGGGGCGGAGATTGTTCTGGAGGATGCCGCGTCGGCCGTGCTGCTGCCCACGGATCGGGCGGCCTATGGGCGGCTTTGCCGGTTGATCACCGAGGGACGGCGGCGGGTAGAGAAGGGGCAATGCCTGCTGCGGATGGAGGATCTGGCCGGTCATGCCGACGGAGTGCTTGCCTGTGTGGTTCCGGAAGTGAAGATCACGGCGAGGTTTCGCCGCGATTTGGAGGCGTATCGCGAGCTGTTCGGCGACCGTTGTTACCTGGTCGGCTCGCTTCACTACGGGCCCGACGATCGACGGCGGCTTGCGGAATTAGTCGACACGGCTCGAAAGGGACGGGTTCCGCTGGTGGCTTCGGGGGCGGTTCGTTACCACGTGGCCGAGCGGCAGGCATTGCAAGACGTTCTGACGGCCGTTCGCCACCACGGCACGGTGGCCGAGGTGACCGAGCATCTGTTTGCCAATGCCGAGCGTTATCTCAAGACGCCCGAGGAGATGCGGGCCCTGTTTGCCGATGCGCCGGACGCGGTGCGGCGGACGCTGGAAATTGCCGATCGGATTGATTTCTCTCTCGATCAATTGCGTTACGAATATCCCGAGGAGCTGGTCCCCAAGGGGCAGACGCCGAACGAGCACCTGCGGCGTTTGACCTGGGCAGGGGCGAAGAAGCGGTATCCCGGCGGCGTTCCCGACAAGATTCGCGGACTGCTTCGCCACGAACTCGACCTGATCGAGGAACTGCATTACGAGGCCTACTTTCTGACGGTGTGGGACCTGGTTCGATTCGCCCGGGAGCGGGAGATTCTCTGCCAGGGTCGGGGGTCGGCGGCCAACTCGGCCGTTTGTTACTGCCTGGGCGTGACGGCCGTCGATCCCAATCGGGTCGATTTGCTGTTCGAACGTTTTGTCAGCCGCGAGCGGAACGAGGCGCCCGACATCGACGTGGATTTCGAACACGAGCGGCGGGAGGAGGTGCTTCAGTATCTGTATGAGAAGTACGGTCGCGATCGGGCCGGCATGACGGCCGAGGTGATCACCTATCGGCCCCGGTCCGCCGTGCGCGACGTGGGCAAGGCCCTGGGGCTGTCGCTCGATCGCGTGGACCGACTCGCCAAGCGGATCGAACATTTCCACACGGAGCCGGAACTGGCCCAGCGCTGCCGCGAGGCGGGGATCGATCCGGAGTCGACCGTGGGGCGGCAGCTTGTCGAACTGGTCGATCAACTGGTCGGTTTTCCTCGCCATCTCTCGCAGCACACGGGCGGGATGGTGATGACGCAGGGGCCCTTGTGCGAGATGGTGCCCATCGAAAACGCGTCGATGGCCGACCGGACGGTGATCCAGTGGAACAAGGACGACCTGGACGAATTGGGCATACTCAAGGTGGATTGCCTGGCCCTGGGGATGCTGACAGCGATTCGGAAATGCTTTGCCCTGATCGAGCAACATACGGGCGAGCGGCTCACGCTGGCCACCGTGCCGCCGGAAGATCCGCAGGTTTACGGGATGATCCGCAAGGCCGACACGATGGGCGTGTTTCAGATTGAGAGCCGAGCCCAGATGAGCATGCTTCCGCGGCTCAAGCCTCGGTGCTTTTACGACCTGGTGATCGAGGTGGCGATCGTTCGCCCCGGGCCGATTCAGGGCAACATGGTCCATCCCTACCTGCGTCGGAGAAACGGGGAAGAGGCCGTCACGTTTCCCAACGAGGCCGTGCGCGAGGTGCTCGAAAAGACGCTCGGCGTGCCGCTGTTTCAGGAGCAGGCCATGCGTCTGGCCGTGGTGGCAGCCGGGTTCACGCCCGGCGAGGCCGACCAGTTGCGTCGAGCCATGGGGGCGTGGCGCCGGCCGGGGGTGATCGACGAATTCCGCCGCAAGCTGATCGACGGCATGAAGTCGAACGGTTTTAGCAAGGAGTATGCCGAGGCGATCTTCACGCAGATCCGGGGGTTCGGCGATTACGGTTTTCCCGAATCCCACGCGGCCAGTTTCGCCTTGCTGGTCTACGTGTCGTGCTGGCTCAAGTACCATCACCAGGCCGCCTTCACGGCCGCGTTGCTCAACAGCCAGCCCATGGGGTTTTATGCGCCGGCCCAGTTGATTCGCAATGCCCGCGACCATGGGGTGGAAGTGCGGGCGGTGGACGTGAATCACAGCGGGTGGGACTGTACTCTTGAAAAAGCGGAAAGCGGAAAGCGGAAAGCGGGGGAGGGGAGCAAAGCGGAAAGCGGAAAGCGGAAAGCGGGATTGGCGTTGCGGCTTGGGTTGCGGTTGCTGAGGGGGATGGGAGAGTTGCAGGCGGAAGCGATTCAGGGGGCGAGGGCCAGCGGTCCATTTTTGTCGATGGAGGAGTTTACGCGACGAACGGGGCTGAGTCGGGCGGTGGCTTCGCGGTTGGCGAAGGCGGGGGCGTTTCGGTCGCTGGGATTGAATCGGCGGGACGCCCTTTGGCACGCCCTGGGGCAGGAACGGAAGGAACTGCCCTTGTTTGACGCCTTGCCGAGCGTGGTGGAAGAGGCGACGTCCTTGCCTGAGATGGAGCCGGTGGAAGAGATGTTGGCCGACTATCGCAACCTGGGGATGACGCTGGGGACGCACCCCATGGGCTTTCTGCGCCCAGGTCTCGACGCGATGGGGGTTGCCCGGGCCGACGACCTGCGGGTGTTGCCCAGGAACCGGCCGGTGTCGGTGGCGGGTGTGGTGCTCGTTCGCCAGCGACCGGGGACAGCCAAGGGGATCACCTTCGTCACCCTGGAAGATGAGACGGGGGTGGCCAACCTGATCATCCGCCCGGACGTGTGGAAGCGGTTTCGCAACGTGGCCCTCCGAGCCCATCTCCTGCTCGTCCGGGGTCGTTTGCAGCGGGAGGGGCGTGTGATCCACGTGTTGGCCTCCCATCTGGAAGACCTTTCCGGGCGGCTGGGGGAACTGGCGGCGAGGAGCCGGAATTTCTGCTAATCGTGCGTCGACGAAGCCGGGCTCTTGGATTGCCCACCTCACTCGGAGCAACCCGACCCGCAACGCGACGGTGCTAGCCCGGCTTCTGCGAAACAAGACAGGACTCTTCCGAAAAGATTCCCTTTTCACTCGCCCGCGATTAGGATGAAGGGCCGTCCAGTCCCGGGCGTGAGGCCCGGAAGGCGAACGCATGTTCTGAATACCGCCGGTGCGTCGAGACGCACTCTACTTGATTCACGGGAGACATTTCCGATGAAACGACGCGACTTCTTCGCCGCTTCGGCGGCTACCGGATTGACGCTGGGGATGACCGGACTGGCCGCTGGGGCCGAGGGCGCCGGGGACAAGCAACTCTATGTTCTCAACAAGTTCAGCTTCGCCTCGCCCGAGAAGCTCGAGGCCTACGCCGAGTTTCTCAAGCTGGCCGTGCCGGCCCTGAACCGTGCGGGCGTCGAGCCGGTCGGCGTTTTTCGCCTGATGAAGGAAGACAACCCCAAGCTGGAGCTCGAAAGCAACCCCAACGAACTCTGGGTGCTCCTGCCCCACAAGTCGCTCGAGTCGGTGATCACCATGACCGAGCGACTGGCCGAGGACGGCGCGTGGGCCGGGGCCGAGCCGATCCTGATGGCCCCGAAAGACGACCCGGCCTACGATCGCTATGAAAGCTCGCTTCTGTTGGCCTTCGACGGCATGCCCAAGCTGGACGTGCCCTCCAAGAAGGACACCCGCGTGGTGCAACTCCGCATCTACGAGAGCCACTCGATCGAGCGTCACCTGAAGAAGGTGGACATGTTCAACAACGGCGGCGAGATCGGCATCTTTCACAAGGTCGGCCTCAACCCCGTTTTCTTCGGGCAGGCCCTGATCGGTTCGCAACTTCCGAACCTGACCTACATGCTCGAGTTCGACGACACGGCCGCCATGGAAGAGGCCTGGAAGGGCTTTCGCAGCCATCCGGACTGGAAGGTGTTGAGCAAGAACGAGGAGTACAAGGACACGGTCTCGCGCATCACGAACCTGGTCCTGCGCCCGCTGCCGGCTTCCCAGATTTGAGGCCCTTGCTTCATCCAGGGTTACGAAGAGGGTTCTGACAGGCTGAAACTTGCCTCCCTCCCCAGCGCTTCTTGCGAGCGAGGGGGAGGGCCGGGGAGGGGGACTGAAGCCATCAGCCGGGCTAATTCAGGTAGCCCGGCTGCTGATGGCAACCTCTCAAGAATTGGGCAATCCAAGAGCCCGGCTGGATATCGCAGCCGGGCTCTTCACGGTTCTGACAGGCTGGACCCTGGACTCCAACAGGGCTCAGACTCGGAGGAAGATCTTCTGGCGATAGAGCCAGAAGCAGAAGAGCCAGAAGGCGATCCCCACGCAGGTAGCCTCCACGATCGGGACGTAGTTGGGGCCAAAGATCTCCGTGTAGTTCGCTCCCAGAAGCTGCAATCTGCCGAGCGAACAGAACTCCACCAATCGGTTCATCATGTCGACGACGTTGGCCCCCAGGTGGATCTTCAGCGTGTCGCGGGTCCAGCTCCGGGCAAGTTGGAACATCATGTAGACGAGAATGGAGTTCATGCCGAACACGATGAGCGGGAAAGTGATCCATCTTCCCACTCGCGACAACCCCGAGTCGCGCCAAAGATCGACCACCCCGTAGAATAAGGCCAGCACGAGGCACGCCCAGCCGCTGCTATAGATGGCCCAGCTCGGCGTCCAGATCCGTTTGACGACGGGGCAGATTCCGTATTGATCGAGGGCCCAGCCGCCGAGCACCCCCACCAGGCCGACTCCCAACATCAGGCCGAACTTGGCCCCTGCTCCGCGATTACTCCGGAGCAGTTCGCCGATCATGAGGCCCAAGAGCATCGTTGCAATGGAGGGGATGAAGTTCAAGGTCTGGTAGCCACCTTTATTGAAAACGAACGGTTCCGGTCGCGGAAAGAGATTCAGGAACCACACGTCGAAGTCGGCGGCCGGATTCGTGTTCTTGCCCCAATGGGCGGCAAAGCCGGTCAGATGGTTCCAATCCTCCGGCACGCCCACGCTGGCATAGTCGAAGCCCTGGGGCGGCAGGGGGTAAAGGGCAAACAAGCCCCAGTAGAGGACCAGGATCGCGACGACCGCGGCAAATTGCACAGCCGGCCGGCGGTTCCAGAGCAGGAAGACGAAGGTGTAGCCCAGGCCGATCTGGGCCAGCACGTTGGGGAACTCGAAGTTCGTTTGTTTCGACCAGTTTGATGAAAGCATGATCCCCAACGCGACCAGCACAATCGAACGGATCACGGCGTGGCAGAGCATCGAACCGTAAGAGTCGCCCCGAGCGTGGCGTTTGCCATAGGAGAACGCCATGGCCACGCCGACGAGGAACATGAAGGAGGGCTGGATCATGTCCCAGGCCACGCAGCCCACCCACCGCACATGTTCCGTTTGGTGTCCCAGGGCCTGCCAGACGGGGCTGTCCGGGAAGTTCTTCGAGGCCGCGTGGAGACCGAAGGCGACGAAGGCCAGGGCGCCCATGACGAGGCCCCGGTAGGCGTCGAGAGACTGGAGTCGCACCGCAGGCTTGGAGGCGGGGACGGCAGGGGGCGTCGGTTCACTCACGGCAGCTTCTCCGGGGAATGGACGGTGGACTTGTTCCATGAATTGGGGATCACTTGCACACGGCCGAAGACCTGCAGCTCCGAGAGCCCCATGCCGCGACCTTCAAGCGGCGTGCAGGTGAAGCGGACATACCGGGCAGGGCGGCAATCTTCGAAGGCCAGAGGGTAGCGGTAGGCCAACCGGCCTTGCGCCGGCAAGTTCTGGTAGCTCGGGTCGTCGTCATGCTCCCAGGCTTCATAGTCCGTTGGCGGTTTCCAGAGGTCATTATGGCGGATCGTTCCCGCCTCGGTCCAGGTCTTGCCGTCGGAGGAAAGGGCCACCGCCACCTGGGCCGGGTGGCAGTACTCGGCACTGGGCTGATGGGTGCAAACTCGCACTCCCGCCACGTTCTTCTCCGCCGCCAGGTCGACGACAATCACCAACGGATCACCGTCTTCCCAAAAGGCCGTGGCGTTTTGAACGGCATCGCTCGTGGCGTAGTCGGTGGGCGCAATCACAACTCCGTTGGTCAGTTCCGCGCCTCCCGAGTCGCCGTTCTTCGAACGCTCGCTCGACGGTCGGCTGGTGGTATAGGAGCGGCCCTTGGCGAGATTGGTTCCCCAAACGTAACGGACCGGTTCCACCTCGCAGCCGGGTCCCACATCAACGCCGTCCGAGTACCCGGACCGCGAGGCCAATGCGCCAGGGGCGCTGCCCGCAAGGTTCACACGGATCCAGTTCATCGTGGGGTCGCGATAGCCGCTCGTGTTGATTGTGTAGTCGCAGGGAAGGCTGCGGACCACTTGCGTGTGGCTTCGTGTCACGTCGCCCGAGGTTCGATGCTCGGTCCAGTTGTAGGTGACCTCCAACGGGGCAAAGCTCGCGATGCGGGGGGCATGGCGAACCCGCATCCAGAGATCCTGAATCCCTTCCATTCCATAGGTGCCGGCCCCTCCGCGCGAGAAGAACTCGCACCTCACCTCGGCCTGCCGCGTCCCCGACGGGATGGCAGTACCCTCCACCGTGCGAAGCACCTGCTTGTCGAAGGGGAAGGCGCCGTCGGACTTGCGGAAGCTCTCGGCAAACTGCTCGCCATCGAAGGAGTGCTGCACGGAAACGTAGCCGGAGGAAGAACGATTCGTGGCCACCACCCCGTAACTCAAAGCCGTCACGTCAGTGGGAAGTTCCAGCCGCCAGGTTGCCCAACAGGGCTTGCCGTTGACGGCCGAGCCGAGCGTTGCCTTGTAGATGCCGTCGGCCTTGTCGGTGCAATGAACGCCGTGCTCTGCAAGAACGGTTTCCCGGTAGCGGCCCCCGTGCAGGACGGGCCAGACGGTGGTCGTTTGCTCCTGCTCGTCGGCCCGCAGCCGCACACGATTCGTGCCGAGCGTCAGCTTGGGCAGGGTCCGCCGGTTGACTTGGGTCAGCGTGGTCAGTTTCAGGCGGTCGAGGCCCACATTCGTCTTTCTCGACTTTGCCAGCATCTCCAGTCGCACGAGGCACTCGGTCACGCCGGCCACTTCGTCGCGAAGGTTCAGGCGGATATCCTCACTTCCCGTCGCTTCTGCCTTCCACACCGGAAGCCAGTCGATTCCGCCGGTCCGACTGACGGAAATAGCAAGCGTATCGTCCTTTCCGAGCCGGCCCGTGGCCTGGATCTGCATAGAAGTGATCACGTTGGCCGCCGAGACCTGGAACGTGACCGAGGCCGGTTCGCCTACAGCCTGAGGATGAACGTTTGGAGCGGATAGGTCGCCGGGGGCAATCTCCACGGCAGAAGAGTCATAGAACAGGTTGCGGCAGTCGGGGGATTCGAGATCGGGCAAGAAGATCCACTCGCCGTTGCCGCGGATGTTGTTGAGCCCGTGCTGATTGTCCGGATCGTCGTCTTTCAGGGGTCGATAATAGTCGGGCCGCTGCTCAGCCGGCGTTTTCTTCAGGCGATCCAGGGGCGTCCAGTAGCGAGTGTAGGACTGGCCGGGCAGCAGGTTGAGCACGTAGCGGCGTCCGGAGCGGGCGTATTGGGTGTACTCGCTGACCGAGAAGCCGTCGGTGTAGGACGAGGCGCCGTTGATGAGCGTTCGCTTGTAGGCAACCGGCTGGTCGCTCGCGTAGCGCCAGCCGCCGGGGCCCAGGTGCGAGGTGCATGCGGGGGCGCCGTGATACAGATAGTAGTGGCCAGGCTCGCTCTTTCCGCCCGAGAGCTCGCAGCCGTGCGCCTGGCGGATTTCCTCGCAGCTTGCCACCACGCCGTCATGGTTGAAGCAGTAGAAACTCATCGACGTGTCGAAGAGGTGCCAGCTTTGGCCCTCATCCCAGGAAACCTCGCTCACCGTGTGGTCGCCAAGCTGGATATAGCGTCCCTGGTAGCCAAGCCGCAGGAAGCATGCGATGTTCAGCCCGGAGATGACGCCGCAGTTCATCGTTCCGTAGGAGTTGTAGTGCAGGATCGGATCCCAGATGAGCCTGCCGTCCTCCTGGGCGCAACTGGTCTGCCGTCGGCTTTGCCGAGCCCATCGCCAGATGGCGATGCATTTTTCTTGCGGAGTTGCCGTCCCTTGCATTGCCGTGGAGACGAAAGAATCGAGGTCGGTGTAGTCCGGGCCGTTGTCGGTGTACAGATGCAGATTATAGACTGCCCCTTCATCTCCCCTTACCTGACCGCAGGCCAGGGCCAAGGACGCCATCAGCACGAGCGTGAACCAGCGACCTCCCATCAGCGCAATCCCCCTGCAAACAAGAACTTCCTGCAACCGAAACAACGCTGATGCTAGCTGCGGGACGCCGTCGAGTCAAATCTCGTGAGATTGCGGGCAGCGGACTGTTGATGTCCACGCTTCAGCGTGCAGAAGGCAGCCTGAAGGCTGGACTCCAACCGGAGAACAAGTTGGGACTGCCGAACTGTTGCCCCTGCGTGGTTCGGTTGCCATAATGCCGGCAAGGAATACGCTTTCCTGCTGCTCGAATCATTTGCTCCCGGGGAATACCGCTATGACCGCTGCTCGCCTGTCGTTGTTCGCGATTGTCGGAATCACCTTGTTGGCTGCTCCTGCCTGGAGCGACGGCGCCGAAGGCGCCCCCCTCGGCCCCTGGAAAGAGAATCCGTGGTACTGGCAGTATCACGGTCAGCCCGTGCTGCTTCTGGGCGGGAGCGACGACGACAACCTGTTTCAGTGGCCGGAAGAAAAGCTGGTTGCGCAACTCGATCGACTCGCGGCGGCGGGCGGAAACGTGATCCGCAACACGATGAGTGATCGTAAGGACAAGGGCTTTGAAGTTTACCCGTTTCGAAAACTGGACAATGGCAAGTATGACCTGAACCAATGGAATGGCGAGTACTGGAAGCGTTTCGAACGAATGCTCCGCGAGACCCATAAGCGGAAGATCTTCGTTCAGATCGAGGTCTGGGACCGCTTCGACTACGTGGACAACGGCGGCAACGAGCGCTGGCAGATCCACCCCTACAACCCGAAGAACAATGTCAACTACAGCTATGAGGAGTCGGGTTTTGCCCGACGCTACCCGGACCACCCCGGCGCCAACAAGCAGCCCTTCTTCTTCACCACGCCGAAGCAGCGAAACAACCGCGTCGTGCTCAAATATCAAGAGGCGTTTGTGGGCAAGATGGTCGAGCACTCGTTGAAGTACGACCACGTCCTTTACTGCATGGACAACGAAACGAAGGCGGAACCCGCCTGGGGACGCTATTGGTCGCAGTTCATCAAGGCTCGCGCCGCCGCGGCCGGCAAGACGGTCATGACCACCGAGATGTGGGACGCGTGGAAGCTGACCTCGGACGAGCACAAGCAGACCTTTGATCATCCCGAGATCTACGATTTCGTCGACGTTTCCCAGAACAACCACAACAAGGTCGACAAGCACTGGGAGAACTTCCTGTTTGTGCGGCAGTACCTTAAGAAGCAGCCGCGGCCCATGAACACGACGAAGACCTACGGGGCAAGCGGCAACAAGTTCGGCCATACGGACCAGGACGGCCTGGAGCGATTCTGGCGGCACCTGCTGGCGGGCGCCGCCTCCATGCGGTTCCACCGTCCCGATTCCGGGCTCGGCCTGAACGGCAAAGCCGTCGCCTGCATTCGGGCCGCCCGCAAGTTGGAGTCGCTTATTCCCCTCTGGACCGTCGATCCTGCCCAGCAGTTGCTCGGCGATCGCCAGCCGAACGAGGCGTACGTGGCCGCTGCACCGGGCAAGGCCTATGCGATCTATTTTCCTGCCGGCGGCGAGGTGACGCTCGACCTGCGCAAGGCCGAGGGTAAGTGGAAAGTCCACTGGATCAACATCGCCACCGGCGAGTGGGGCCCGGAAGCGACGGTGGACGGCGGGAAGAAGGTGAAGATCGCCTCGCCGGGCAAGGAGAATTTTGCGGCGGCGATTACGAAGTAGGATAGCCCGGGCGCACTAGCCCATGTAGGGCACCCATCGGTAGACGCTCTGCTTTTGTGTCGCCGCGCTGCGCGGGCTTCTGGTTTGCTTCGGCGTCTTTCCCCAGGCTAACGCCTGGGGCTACAATCGTATCGCCGCGCTGCGCGGGCTTTTTGGGGCAGCGAGTCCGCGCAGCGTGACGAAACATCTGTAGCCACGGTGCGTAAGCCCGTGGACTCAGATGCAGGGCGATTCTTCGGAAGCCCGCGCAGCGTGGCGACACGAAATGTCGCAACAGAAATGGCTGAGCCTTATCAAACGTTTTCAACAGACCTCCCCGGCCCTCCCCCTCGCTCGCAAGAAGCGCTGGGGAGGGAGCAAGATGGTATTGCCATGAAACGTCTCCTCACAACTGCAATCGTGCTGCTTCTGACGTCCTGTGGCTATGCCCAGACGGTTCTGGTTGAGGCCGAGCAGTTCGAGAACCTGGGCGGCTGGGTCCATGACTGCCAGTTCATGGACCAGATGGGCTCGCCTTATCTGCTTGCCCACGGACTGGGCGTGCCCGTGGCCGATGCGGTGACCTCCGTCACCCTTCCCAAGGCGGGTTCGTACCGCGTCTGGGTTCGTACCTACGATTGGGTCGCTCCGTGGAACGCTCCCGGCACTCCGGGCAAGTTCCAACTGCTCATTGACGGCAAGGTGCTCGGGACGACCTTTGGCACCGAGGGGGCCGAGTGGCATTGGCAGGACGGCGGAACGGTTGCAGTCGGTTCAGACAAGGTCGAACTGGCGCTGCACGACCTGACGGGCTTTGAAGGCCGCTGCGACGCGATCGTCTTCTCGGCGGAACCGGACTTCACACCGCCGAACAGCGATCCGGAGATGCGGAGCTTTCGCGAGAAGCTGCTCGGGCTGGACAGCAAGCCGGAAGAGGCCGGTCGGTATGACCTGGTGGTGGTCGGCGGCGGCATCGCCGGAACCTGTGCAGCACTTTCCGGGGCGCGACTCGGCCTCAAGGTGGCACTGATTCAGGATCGCCCCGTGCTCGGGGGGAACAACAGCAGCGAGGTCCGGGTCTGGCTGCAAGGGGCCAGGAACAAGCCACCCTATCCTCGGGTGGGTGACGTCGTGTCGGAACTGGAGCAGAGCCGCTGGGCTCACTACGGACCGGCCAACACGGCCGAACTCTATGAAGACGAGCGCAAACTCGATATCGTTCGGGAGGAGACGAACCTGCGACTCTTCACCCTCCATCGGGCTAACGGCGTCGAGATGGACGGCCGGGCGATCGCCGCCGTGATCGCCCAGCA
This sequence comes from Thermoguttaceae bacterium, assembly GCA_963674575.2. Taxonomy (GTDB): domain Bacteria; phylum Planctomycetota; class Planctomycetia; order Pirellulales; family Thermoguttaceae; genus JAAYAY01. The sequence continues at coordinate 611,008 of CAXXQT010000001.1, read as the reverse complement.
CACGGTGACCGGCAAGCGGCTCCGGTTCCAAGGGCGTTTGTTCGCCGACTGCACGGGCGACGGCTGCCTGGGGGCGATGGCGGGGGCCGACCTTGAGATGACGCTCCACGGGCACATGGGCCGCTGCAATTTGTGGAACGTGATCGAAACGGACGAGCCGCAGGCGTTTCCTCGCTGCCCGTGGGCCCTCGATCTGGCCGACAAGCCCTTCCCTGGGCGGAGCAAGGACAAGCCCAACACGCTCAAGCTGGGCGGCTGGTATTGGGAGAGCGGTTTTGACCATAATCCCATCGAGAAGAACGAGTATGTCCGCGACTGGAACTTCCGGGCCATGTATGGCGCATGGGACGCCATGAAAAACGTCGACGGCGTGCTGCCCAACCACAAGCTCAACTGGGCGGCCTTCGTGGCCGGCAAACGCGAATCGCGGCGACTGTTGGGCGACGTGATCCTCAGCAAGCAGGACGTCCTGGAAAGCCGCGTCTATGAAGACGGCTGCGTTCCCACGGGCTGGAAGATTGATCTACACCTGCCCGACCCGCGTTACGAGAAGGGGGTCGAGGGCGACGCGTTCATCTCCTACGCCGAGTTCACCGACTTTCCTCAACCCTACTGGATCCCCTACCGGTGCCTGTACTCACGGAACATAGTGAACCTGTTCATGGCCGGGCGCGACATCAGCGTCAGCCACGAGGCCTTGGGCACCTCGCGGGTGATGCGCACCGGCGGCTGCATGGGCGAGATCGTGGGGATGGCCGCTTCGGTTTGCCTGCAACACCAAACATCGCCGCGCGCCGTCTACGAGGAGTATCTGGCCGAACTGAAGCAACTCATGCAACTTGGCGTGGGCAAGCCCGTGCTGCCTCCGCCGGCCTTGCTGAACGTCGGACAAAACGCGGCCCTGCGGGCTCAGGTGACCACCTCCGGCGATCGCGACGGGGCAGTCTCACCGCCGGCGTTGGTCAACGACGGACGCATCGACCTGGCCCAGAACGACGGCCGTTGGCTCAGCACAGCCGAGGTGCCCAACTGGATCGAGTTCAGCTGGCCGTCGCCCCAGGAGCTCACGGCGATCCGCATCTTCTCGGGTTACCGGACGGGCGGCAAGGTGACGGCGCCGATCTCGTCGTTCGTACTCCAGTTCGACGACGGCGGCGTCTGGAGCGACGTACAGGGCACCGACACGACAGGCAACACGGCCGTCGACTGGAACGTCCGTTTCCCGTCCGTCACGAGCCGGAAGTTCCGGCTTCTCATCCGCGAGGCCCAGGGCGGCATCAGTCGCATCTGGGAAGTTGAACTGTACGAGCCGCAGAAGTAACTCGCCTTGATCAAGAAAGTTCCGGGCTGGGGATCAGGTGAACGATCACCCAAAGGGCAGTTGCTGCGCCCACGAGGATTGCCGCGTAGCGCCGCCAGTGGCTCATCGTTGCGGGGGTCCCTTGGGAGGTGCGCCCGTTGTAGTAGGAGATGTCCGCGTAGCGTGCCGACAAGAGACAGCCCACGGTGATCCAATAGACCACATCGGCAGCACTGAATGCCCTGGTTTCGGCTGCGATGGAAACGGCACAAACCGCAAGAATCCCGTTTCCCACGAGCATCCAGAAAGTCGGAAGAAGGCAACCGAGAAGCGAGACGTTTTCGGTCGGCGTTTCGTCCGGTCGTTCGTCGTCCATGGCGTTGCCTCCGTCGAGTCGGATTGGCTTTTCGCGAGATCACGTCATAGCATCGCCGGCTCCCCTCCGGTGGACCAGTCGCTCGTGCGCCGGCGACAGTTCTATTGTAGCCGATCCTTCCGATGGAGGCCAACCGGCCTGTAGGGGTGGCGCTGCCCTGCGCAATTGAAGAGGAACTAGGCTTTGGGATTTGGGCGTCTTTTGTTCCAAAGGAAGGCAAACGGGTCGCCCTGCTGGAATACCGACCCCAGTAGGTCCCGGGCGCCGCACGGGACCCTGAAGCAGGTGACACTCCGCCACTTCATGGTCCCCTTGACGCACAAAGAACCCGCAGAATATCCAACAAGGAACCGCAGAATGTCGAAGGGTTTGGGATAGAACACTTCGTGATTGGATATTCCTTGTTCGGTGTTCGGCGGTTCATGGCGATTTGGGAACGGTCGGCGGATGTGGTCCGCTCTGGCGCCACCCTATTTCTGTGAATTGGTATTTTTGACGACGGTCACACGCACCTGGTCGATCCGCAGGCCGTCCATTTCCAGGACTTCGAAGCAAAGCCCGTGCCAGACGGCACGATCGCCGGCGACGGCGATTCGATCGAGTCGGGCCTGAATCAACCCTCCCACGGTGCTGACGCCGCCAGGTACCTGCGAGCGAAGGTCCGAGCAGTCCGTGCTCTGAAGCAGGTGTTCCAGGCTCAGGGAGCCGCTGACCAACCAATGGTCCTTGTCTTCCTGGACGATTTCAGCATCCGGTTCGCGCCGCTCGTCGTGAATCGTGCCGACGATTTCTTCGAGCACGTCTTCGAGGGTGACGATTCCCTCGGTTCCGCCGTGCTCATCGAGGACAACCGCCATCTGGGTTCTTTCCTCGCGGAGCATTTCCACGAGCTGATCGAGCCGCAGGGTTTCCGGCACCATGAGCACGGGACGGAGGACACGGTGCAGGTCCAGAGGACGCTGCATGTGCAGGTCCATCAGTAGATCCTTGGTGTAGACGAAACCGAGGATATCGTCGAGATCGCCGTCGTAAATCGGCACGCGGGAGAAACCGGACATGGCCACGGCCCCTAGGATCTGGTCGGGGGGCGTGTTGATGTCGAGCGCGTCGATGTCGACGCGGGGGCGCATCACGTCGCGGACCTTGCTGCCGGACAGGCGCGAACCGCGTTTGATGATCAGTTCCTGCTCATCGCTGATCTCGCCCGCCATGCGGGCGAAGCCGCTCAAGGCGTCGATTTCCTCCAGGGACGTGAGGGCCTGGTGCGCCGTTCCGGCTGCGGTGAAGGGGCGATTGATGAAGCGGACCAGCGCCTCGATGGGTCTCATGATCCGAACGAGCGTCTTCAGGGGGCCGGCCAGCCAGACGGCGATGCCCCGGTTGTAGCGGACTCCCGCGCCCTTGGGAAGAATCTCCGTGAACTGGAGCATCAGGAACGTGAAAACAAGGGAGAAGACCCAAAGCCATTGCTCGCCGTAGAGTCGATCGAACTCTGCGCCGGCCACGGAAGCGCCGATCGTATGGGCGGCCGTATTGAGGATCAGAATCGCGGCGATGGGCCGCTCGATGTTCGTCTTCATGCGTTGCCATTGGCGACCGATGCGGGGCCGAGAGTCGGCCATTTCGGCGATCTGGCCCGGACGCAGACTCAGCAGTACGGCTTCCGCGAGCGAGCAGAAAGCCGAGATCAACAGGGCGCCGAGAACACTGGCGAGGAGCAGCCACATGGTTGGATTCCTTCACGAACACCATCATCAACAAAAACGCCCCTTCCTCCCGTAGGCGGAGGAAAGGGCGCCAAGATTCACGAATTACTTCGACATCGTTCCGGACATCATAATTCCGCGCTGAGCGTGTCGCAGTCCGGGGTCACCTCTTTCAGGTTCGGAGTCAGGTCGGCCTCGGCCATGCCCATGACCCAGCCGAATCCGCCGACAATGAGGTCCTGAACCTTGGGATTGTCCCACACGTCGTGGCGATGTCCCAGGGAGGTGTAGAACACGCGTCCCTGGCCGTGCATGCGCGCCCATGTGGCCGGGAACGGGGGGCGCTGGTAGCAATTGCCCTTCATGCCCTCGGTTTCCTGGACGAGGATCACGTGCATGTCGGGGGCGAAGTTGCGCATGGCATACCATTCTTCGTTCAAGTCGAAAGAACGGCCCAGGTCCTCGGCGCCGGGAAAACCGGGATCGGTCACACGCATGGTGGCCACCTGCTGGGGGCCGTGCTTGATGAACTCGCCGCCAACCATCTGGATGTAGGGGTCGCGATCTTCAAGCTTCTGGACTGTGTTGGAGTTGCCCTTGGAATGGAAGGAGTCGCTGGCCGAATGGAAGGCCACGAAGCCGCCGCCCGCCTTGACCCAATCGAGCAGTTTCTGCTTGCCTTCCGGCGACATGGGGGGAGTGTTCTGCTTGGATTTCGGATCGCAGAGATTTCCGCACGTATAGAAGGCGATGGCGGAGTACTGATCCAGATCGCCATCGAAGACGGTTCCGTCCTTCGTACACACGACCTCCACCCCGTTTTCGTCGCCCAGTTTCGTCAGGACCCGGTCGGAGTAGCTGGGACCTCCGTCGATCGGGGCAATGGCAGAATGCTCGTAACCGGCAGACCGGGTGAAATAGAGAACCTTCTTCTTTCCTTCGTCGGCGCGAGCCCAGCGAAGAGGAAAGGCGGTCGTGGCCAGGGCCAGGGCACCGGAACGGAGGAGGAAATCGCGTCGCTTCATGGTCGGAATCTCCATCGAAAATGAGGCAGGATTCCCGTTGTGGGAACAGTCGTTGCGTGGGCCTGCTGGGGACGGTCGCCGAACCGGAGGCGGAGCGGCTCCCCATCGCAACAGGAGCCGGAAACCCTCCGCTGGACGGCCGGGCAAACCCCAACAGCATAACCGATCTGGGCCCCCCCGCCAAGAATTCCACCGCGGTGGCAGGAGAACTGCGAAGTTTCGACAGGGCGGTCGGGGCGGGCGCGGCGCACTGGGGAGGACCGTGGGGCGGGCTCTTCTTCGCGTCCAGGGGCTCATCACGGCGGAGCGTGATGGCTACTATCTGACTCGACAGTTCTCCTCGGTTCCTTGGCCCGTGAATTGACGCCCCGCCCCCCACCCGATATATTCGCCGCAGATACTTGCCCAGGTCGGTAACGATTCCCGCGGAGAACTCTTCCCATGTTCGTGCTCCAGGATTACTCCCTCGCCATTGTCCTCTGCTTCATCACCATGCTCTGTTGGGGGTCGTGGGCCAATACCCAGAAACTGGTCGGTTCCCGCTGGCGTTTCGAATTGTTTTATTGGGATTACGTCTTCGGAGTTCTTCTCATGGCCCTGATCTTCGCCTTCTCCATGGGGAGCATGGGCGATACGGGACGCAGTTTCGTCCAGGATCTTCGCCAGGCCAGTTCGGATAATATTCAATCGGCACTGATTGGTGGGGCGGTTTTCAATGCGGCCAACATCCTGCTGGTCGCCGCGATTGCTGTCTCCGGGATGGCCGTGGCTTTTCCGGTTGGCATCGGCTTAGCCTTGGTCGTCGGCGTCATCGTGAATTACATGGCCGACAAACACGGCAATCCCTATCTCCTTTTCATCGGTGTCGCCCTGGTCACCGTTGCCATCGTGGTGGACGCCATTGCCTATGGCAAGCTGCCTCGCAAGGAAAAGGGCGGGACAGTGCGGGGCCTCGTCCTGGCCGTGCTGTGCGGAATCATGATGGGCTTTTTCTATCGCTTCGTCGCTGACTCGATGCCGAAAGCCTCGCCGGAGAACTTCATCAACCTGCCCGCCGGCAAGCTCAGCCCCTACACGGCCATGGTGGTCTTTTCGTTCGGCATGCTGGCCAGCCAGGTTTTCTTCAACTTCGCCCATATCATCGGTTGGGCCACCAACCCGGAGACGCCCAAGCCCGACTACTTCACCGGCACGACGATGGATCACCTTTGGGGCGTTGTGGGCGGAATGATCTGGGCGGTGGGCATGACGCTGAGCATCATCGCTGCGGGCGTGGCCAGCCCTGCCATCTCCTACGGTCTGGGGCAAGGGGCCACGATGATCGCCGCCTTCTGGGGCGTGTTCATCTGGCGTGAGTTCCGCGAAGCGCCCAAGGGAACCAATATCCTCCTTTGGATCATGTTTGCCTGTTACCTTTCGGGGCTTGGGGTGATTGTCTGGGCAGGAATGTAAACCCACGTTTACGGCAGCCACGGGCGCCAACGGATCGCAAAGCTTACGGAGATCGCTATGAGTCAGGCCAAGATCGTCGTCGTGGGCAGTGTCAATACGGACATGGTTGTCAAGTCGGAGCGGATTCCCGGTCCCGGTGAAACGGTGACGGGAGGAACATTCTTCATGCCCGCCGGCGGAAAGGGAGCCAACCAGGCGGTCGCCGCCGCCCGTCTCGGCGCCCAGGTCACCCTCGTGGCCAAGGTCGGCGACGACATGTTCGGCCATCAGGCCATCGAGAACTTCAAGAAGGAAGGAATCGTTACCGATCACATCGTTCTCGATTCGGAGAACGCGACGGGGGTGGCCCTGATCCTCGTCGACGAGGCCGGCGAAAACTGCATCTCCGTGGCGCCCGGGGCCAACTTTGCGATCACGCCGGCCGATGTCGATGCGGCGGCCGAGGTCATTCGTAAGGCGGACGTGGTGCTGCTGCAATTGGAGATTCCCATGGACGTAGTCCAGCACACGGCTGCCCTGGCTGCCGAGGCGGGGGTGCCTGTGGTTCTCGACCCGGCGCCCGCGGCGCCGTTGCCGGAAGGGCTGCTTCCCAACGTGAGCGTGCTTACGCCAAACGAGTCGGAGGCGGAGCGACTTACGGGGATCGCGGTCAGCGACGAGGCAAGTGCTCGCCAAGCGGCTGCCGCGCTCGTCCAGGCCGGCGCCCGGCAGGTGATCATCACCCTCGGCACCAAAGGGGCCCTGGTGATCGGTCCGGAACTGGACACGCTCGTTTCGAGCTACGAAGTACAGGCCGCCGACAGTACGGCTGCCGGCGACGCTTTCAACGGCGGGCTGGCCGCCGCCCTGGGATCGGGGGATGTTCTGGAAGACGCCGTCCGGCAAGCGGCCATGGTCGGGGCCCTCTCGGTCACGAAGATGGGCGCCCAGCCCTCCCTGCCCACGGCCGAGGAACTTCGCCAGTTCGCCGAAAAGAACCAAGGCTAGTAGGTTGGCTCTCCGGAGCCGACCCACGATTGCCAATGGAGTTGGCTCTGGAGAATAAGTCCGGGTCGACTCGGGAGAGTCAACGTACTGCACCACTGAACACGGACCGATATGGTCTCAATCGCAATGTTCGTTGTTCTTACTGCTTCACTTGCCGACGTTGCTCCGCCTGAAGCGCTTTCCGGAAATGGAGTCACCGGGCTGATTATCTTCATCGCGGCGGCCGTCCTGGTACTCGTCGCGGCGGTGGCACTCCGCAACGTGATGCGTCGCAGACGCCAGGCTCGCGGTCGCCTTGAGCCGGAATTGGCCATCGACGTGGCCCAACTCTGCCTCAACCCACCGCCCAAATCAGGGCCCGGCCTCACGTTCTACAATCTGCCGGTCCGCCTGGTGGCGATCGTCCTCGCCCCGGCCGGTCGGGCCGGCACGATTCCTGATACCGCCGGTATGCCCAGCCTGCTCGACGCGATCGTGCCGGGGCTGGCCGATGTGGTCGCGGCCCACGACCCCGTCCGGCTCCGCTGGCCCGAGCAACTGAGCGGTTCGGGGTTCGCCCACTCGTTCTTCGTCCACGCCAAGCTACCGGGCGACGCGGGCAAGGGTACGCCCCTTTCCTCCGCCGCCGGCATGGCCAAGACCCACCTCGGCTCCGTGATGGTCGCCATGATTGTCCGCTCCGAACGGCCCAACAGCTACGGCCAGCAGATCCTGGAAACGGAAGGCGACTGGCTCCGGGCGTTTCAAACCCGACCGGGGTAGAACGACATGGATGCCCTGCCCATTGTGGAACAGACGGGCCTGCCTTATGCGAGCACGGTTCAGGCCAAGGGCCCTGACGGAACGGTGGGCGTGATGCACGCCTGCGGCCACGACCTGCACATGACCAATTTCATCGGCACGGCGAACTACCTGGCCGAAAATCGCGAGGGCTGGAGCGGCACGATCCTCTTCGTGGCCCAGCCGGCCGAAGAAGTGGTCGAAGGGGCCAAGGCGATGCTTGAGGGCGGGCTCTACGAGCGATTCGGCAAGCCCGACTTTGCCCTGGCCCTCCATGTTTCCCCGAAGGAACTGGCTGGTACCGTGGGCTACTGTGCGGGCTTTTCCGCGGCCGCCTCGGACGGCGCCGACATCGTGGTTCGCGGCAGGGGCGGGCACGGCGCTCGGCCCCATGAAACGATCGACCCGATCGTCCAGGCCGCTCAGCTGGTTCTCGCCCTGCAGACGATTGTCAGCCGCAACGTCGATCCGATCGAGCCGGCCGTGGTCACCTTGGGAGCGATCAACGGCGGCACAAAGCACAACATCATTCCCGAAGAATGCCACCTGAAGCTGACCATCCGCTCCTATTCGGAAGACGTTCGCACGCAGCTCCACGAAGGCATCGAGCGGTGCGCGAAGGGAGTTGCCGAGGCCATGGGCGCCCCCGCGCCCGAGGTGACCATTCGGCGAGGTTCGGACCCGATCTACAACAACCCGCAGTTGGTCGAGCAGGTCGTGGCGGCCTTCCGCCGCACCTTGGGAGAAGAGAACGTTCACGAGATTCCGCCCACCATGACCTCGGAGGATTTTGGCATGTACGGTCGGGGCGGCGTACCCACGTTCATGTTTCGACTGGGAACGGCCACTCCGGAGAAACTGGAAGCCGGCGGCGGCGTTTGTGCCCTGCACACCCCGCAATACAGCCCCGAGGTCCGCAAGGCCCTCGTGACAGGGATCACCGCCATGGCTGCCGCCGCGAAGGAACTTCTTAAGACGTCCACTCCGTAGCACGACTGTTTCACTTCACTACCGAATGGAACCAATTGGCCCGCACACGGGTCTGAGCGAAAAGACAACCACAGAGGACACGGAGGTCACAGAGGAAAACCTAGATCATGAGTCGCTTGATACCATCCTTGAGGACTTCGGAGTAGAAATTGACAAGAAACCCAACGGAGACTCCTGAGAGCTTCAGTCCTGAGTCCAGAGTGCGATGAACTTCAATGCAATCGCCAACCTGGCCTGCTAGGTCATTGATCTCCTTTCTCCTCCGTGTCCTCCGAGCCCTCTGTGGTGTTCTGTTCTTCCTAAGTGGGCTTCTGTATTTGCCCTGCGTTGATTTGACAAGCCAAACGGTTGAAATAGCCGGATGGCGATTGCCACACTCCCGTTCGCTTACCCTCGTCGCCAACTTTCAAGGATACGCATCATGAAGTCGCAATGGTCTCTATCTTCTCTTGTCGTTCTGACGCTGTTCGCGTTTGGCATCCAAGCAGAACTCCGCGCGGAAACGCCGAAAGACGGTGCCCCGGCCTTCTTCGCCTTCGACAACGGGGTCGGACGGGACGTGGGCATGAAGCCTGAACAGCAGGCCCAACTCCTCGCCGACCTGGGCTACCAGGGCATCGGCTACACGGGCGTCAAGAACATTCCGCAGATGCTCGCGGCCCTCGACGCCCGAGGACTGAAGATGTTCAGCACGTATCTCAAGGTGGATCTCGCACCGGGCGCCGTGCCCTACGATCCCGATCTGCCGAAGGCCATCGAGCTCTTCGAGCCCCACAAGACGGCCCTCTGGGTCCACCTTCACGGCGGCAAGTCGTCCTCGGACGAACTGGACGATCGGGCGGTCAGCGTTCTGCGCGAAATTGCGGACATGGCCGAGAAGTCCGGGCTCCAGGTGGTGCTCTATCCCCACGTGGGCTTCTATGTCTCCAACAACGCCGACGCCCTGCGCGTGGTGAAGAAGGTCGAGCGCAAGAACGTGGGCACCTCCTTCAACCTCTGCCACTTCCTCAAGCAGCAGGACGAGTCCGAAATGGAGCAGGTGATCGCTGAGTCGATGCCCTATCTCATGCTGGTCAGCATCAACGGCGCCGATTCGGGCGACACCCGCACGATGCCCTGGAGCCGATTGATCCAGACCCTCGATCGCGGCACGTTCGACGTGGGCCGACTTCTTCGCATGCTCGAGAGCAAGGGCTACGAGGGGCCCGTCGGTTTGCAGTGCTACGCGATCAAGGGCGACGTTCGCGACAACCTGAAGCGATCAAAGCAGGCCTGGGACAAGCTGCAATAGAGGCCTGCGCCACTCTTCAATCCAATCCGCTGAGCACTTCGCCGCCGGCGATGGTTCCGAGGGCGCGCCAGGCGACCTGGTTGACCGAGTCGCTGATGAAGCGAACGCTGCCGTCGGCCATGGCCGCATTGACTCCGCCGGGATGGTTGCTCCGCGCGGCCATGAAGCCGTTGCCGAAGGCCACCCAGTCGGCGTAGGACGGGTTGGGCGGACTGTAGGTGGAAAACGTGGTGAACTGGGCCTTGCTGATGATCCAGGCCATGCCGCGCCAGCCGACCCAGGCGTTGCCGTCGTGGGCGAGCAGGTCGGTTTCGATATTCGGGCACTCGATTCCGGAGTAGCCGGGCCCGGCCGATTTGGGCACCCAGCCGTTGCCGCGGGCCATGACGCGCCGGGGATCGACGGAATCCGAGTCGGCGGATTGGGTGTGGTTGCCGAGAAGGGCTTCAGACATGACCAAGCTGTTGCTCAGGCCGTCGCAGACGGCCGCCAGCCGCAGAAACGAGTTGACGTAGAAGAGGCCGTCCGTCCTGTGGCGAACGTCGTAGAAAGTGCTCGTTGCGGAGCCGGTGCAAACCATGTAGTTGCCACCCGCGAAGGCCTGGTCGGCAGTCAACGTGAAGAACTCGGTGTAGCGATCGTCTTCGGCGTCCGAGGGGCAGCGAAACATGGGCACGACGTGCTGGGCCGCCTGGCCGTTGTCGGAGGCCAAGGCGCCGGTTGGGCCTGAGCCCAGGATCGGCTTGCTGAAGTCGATCAGATCCTGCAGGTTGGCCTGCTCCGCGAAGGGCAGGAGTTTCGACTGAACGGAAAACGTCTGTTGCTGGGCCGGCATCATGCCGGGCAGGGCGCGGTAGCTGTCGTGGTAACAGTGCACTGCCAGGAGGCACTGTTTGAGATTGTTGCAGCACTGCATTCTTCTGGCGGCTTCGCGGGCCGCCTGAACTGCCGGGAGCAGAAGGGAAACGAGAATGCCAATGATGGCAATCACGACCAGCAGTTCGACGAGGGTGAAGGCGCAGCGACAAACTCGAACATCGCGGTGCGAAGCGAAACAGGCATGATGCCGGACCATGGTTGGGTTGGCTTCCTATCGGACCGGTGCGTGGCAGAAGGTCTCCAGGCCGAGAATCTCTGCCGCGGCCGAGACGGTGACTCCGAAAAAGACTACCGGCTTCCCTGCGTCGAGGAAGGTGGTGATCGTGCCGTTGACGACCGTCGAGCCGGTGGCCAGGATCCGGTCGCACCAGGCGATTGCATCGGCGGTCGCTTCGGCCGGTTCGATTTCGACGCCGAATCGCTGTTCGCCCACATTGCGAGGGTCCAGGTCGACGGCTCGGACCGTGTTGGTTTGAACGAGCGTTTCCAGGAAGCGGGGCTGCAATCCGGCCAGCAGGACCTTTTCTTCCCCAGGGAACACTTCGGGGAGGCGCCCGGCGCAATCGCGAGGTTCTTCGTCCCGGCAATGGACGGTTTTCTCACACACGCCGCATCGCCGATAGACGGCATTCAGCCCGGCAATGAAGATGGCCCGCCGGGCGTTGGTGTCCACCGGCATCTCGAGGAGAGATTCTACGGGGCCATGCAGGTTTTCGAATTCGTCGGCAAAGGCCTGGCCCCGGAATCCGTCGAAGACGGCCTCGACCATGTGCTCGCGGCCCCGAAGAATCGGGTAGTCCTGATCCTCGGGCGATCCGATGGCCTCGACCGAGTCGAGGATGCGGCAGCGAACCTCAAGGTCTTTCCCTGCCAGTTGATGCTGCTCGATCAAGTCGGCAAGGGCCGCCTTCAACCGGTCATAGAGGGATTCAGTCGTCCGCCTTGGCATATCGCAAGCCTCCCGTTCGCTCGGTGACCACGCGGGCAATTTCCTCGATCAGGTTCTTCGTGCCCAGAACGAGAAGGAAGATCCCGAAGGCCTGACGCAGAACCAGTTCGGGCAATTGGGAGGACACGATCGCTCCCAGAACGGCTCCCACGAGGGCCGCCGGGATCATTTTCGACGCCGCCGCGCCATCGAGCAAGCCCTCGCGATGGCGCCCCCAGGCTCCGCCCGACGTGAGGAAGAACATGGCGATCAGCGAAAAGGTGATCGCCACATGGATGTTGAGTCCCAGGGCATAGACACAAAAGGGTACGATGATCAGCCCGCATCCAACGCCCAGCAAGGAGGAGGTGATTCCGACTGCCACGCCGAAGCCCGCCACGGCGAGGTAGGCGTGGGCATTGAGGCCGGCCCCCATAGCCTTGATCGACATGCCGGCCAATTGCCAACCGGTGGTCATCTTGAGCCCCACGACCAGGAGAAACAAGGCGAAGGCAATCGTGAACCCCGGTGTGGGCAGGCGTTTTACCAGCAGACTTCCCAGAAGAACACCGATGGCACCGGCCACGAGAAAGGCCGCGAGGATCCCGACCGGGAGATGTTCCTTCAGCAGCATGGCGTGCGTGGCCGCTCCGATCAGGCTGATCGGGGCGATCGTGGCCAGGGAAAGGCTGCTCGCCTTGCGAAAGTCGAACTTCCCAAGGTGAACGAGTGCCGGCACGAGAATCGCTCCACCTCCGATCCCGATTCCCGCACTGAAAAATCCGACTCCTGCCGCCAGCAGTCCGAGCCGGCGATGTTTTGCCGCCATGTCGTCCTTCCTCCTCATCGATGCCATAGACGCTGCGAAGACAATCGCAAATGCTGTGCCGGACAGCGGATTGCTCGCGTGCCACTTAATCCACGCAGTTTCTGAAGGGGCGGGCAATTTTTGGGGAGCCAAGAATGTCTGTTTTCACCGCGGAAGCGACATTTCTGTTGGCCAAGGTGACGATCACGAAGGCGGTGTTTGGAGGATGCCCGCGAACATGGCTGCCAGATCTTCCTCGCTGGCCTTGCGCGGGTTCTGCGTGATGGGAACGCGGGAACTTTCGAGGGCGTTCTGGACGAGTGTGTCGACTAGAGGATCGGGGCTATCGGCTGGAATTGGCATCGTTGCCGGGAGACCGCAACGGTCGAGGAGTTCCTGGATCCGGGAGACGAAGAGGTCAGCAAGTTGCTCGTCGTCATCGCCGGCGATTTGGCAACCTCGGGCGAGTTCGGCGTATTGGCCGGCGCAAACCGAGCGGTTGAACTGCAAGCCTGCCCGAGTGGCCAAGGCAACGCTGTTCCCATGGGGGACGTGGAGCACGGCGCCGAGCGCCTGGGCCAGTGCATGGGGCACGACAACGCCGGCCGAACTGAAGGCGGCCCCGGCCATCGTAGCGGCGACGGCCAGGGGCTCCCGATGATCGCCCTTTTCGGGCTCGGCGACGGCCTGGGGCAGATGGTCGACGATCAGTCGCACGGCCTGGCCGGCCAGGGCCGAGGCGATGGGCGCGGCACGCCGGCTCAAGCACGCTTCAATGGCATGGCCCAGGGCGTCGGCGCCGCAGGCGGCCGTGAGGCCGGGGGGCGAGCCGATGGCCAGATCCGGATCGACCAGGGCCAGCTTGGGGCACAGGGCGGGGCCCACGATGGCGTCTTTGATCGCGGCTCCGCCACTCGGGCCGTTCTCTTCGTGAGTGAAGACGGCCACGTTGCTCACTTCGCTTCCGGTGCCGGCCGTTGTCGGTACGGCCACAACGGGCAGCGACTCCGTGACCGGCTTCGAGGCAGAATTCGCGATGGTGTGGTCCCAGAGCCGTCCGCCCAGTCGCACGAGGGCTGCAATGCCCTTGGCGGCATCCATCACGCTGCCGCCCCCCAGGCCGATCACCAGGTCCGCGTCACACTGTCGGGCGCATTCCGCGCCCTGCTCCACCAGTTCGGCGTCGGGGTCGGGGGAGATTCGATAGAAGGCGGTCGTTTTCAGCCCGGCCTTGGCGAGCAAGGCTTCCGCCTTGGCGTACACGTCCTCCAGGCCCGTCTGGTCTTCGTAGCCGATCAGCAGGGCAGATGTGCCCAGTCCGGCGGAGAACTGGCCCAAGCGGCGCAAGGCGCCGCGTCCGAACTGAACGTGCGTGGGCAGGAGGAAATCCCAGAAACGTGGCATGGTTGGGGGGGCGGGGTTCAGGGTGTTTCGCTGAGGGCCTGTCCTCATGGTAGCCCGAAACCTCGCCCCAGGAAATCTCTATTGGAAAGGGAAGAGGCGGATTTGTTGGGGGAAAACTTCTGCTATCCCGCGCGGTGGCGATTCATGCTCGCCCCTTGCTACAATGCGACGTGCGAGAATCTGGTTTTCATGACACGAACAGCAAACGCAGAAAGGGCCTGTTTGTCATGCGTCCGTTTCGTCATAGCCTCGTTATTGCCACCTTGGTTGCCCATCTCGTTGGGAACCTCGTGGGGGGCTATTTGGCGGCTGAGACGGAAGCGAGCTGGCTGTGGACCGGGGTTTCGGGGCTATACGTCGCCCAGTTTGGATTGTTCTGCATCTGGGGGACCTTGGGAACCGGTTCATGGTTTCGCCGCTTCCCGAGAACCACGTTCGCACGCGCAACGCTCTTTGCAGCGAGTGGCGTGGGGCTTCTGTTGCTCTTGAACTGCTCGCCGATGGTCCAGTGGCTCTTCCTCGTCGCTTCTGCAATCGTCGCCGTTCCGGCAGGGGCGGGAGCATTGCTTCGCCGGGCGGGTTTTCGGTTGCTGCTTTTCGCAGACGAACCGGCGCCGCGAGGAGCCGCTTTTCAGATCTCGATTCGCGGATTGTTGGCCGTCACGATCCTGGTTGCCGTGCTTTTCAGCTTGGGCCACAATCTCCCAGAGCCGGTTTTGTTCAGAGTACCCCCTCCTTCGATGAACTTGGCCGAAAACGATTCTGGGTTGTTGCGCCAGCGGATTCTGGTCGTTTCAACGGGGCTTGCCCTGTTCGTGGGCGGGATCTCCCTTTCGATCTGGGCCTGTTTCTCGCTTGGCGAAGTCTGGAGCCGCCTTGCGGTAGGGGCCGCTGCCTGCATTTCCCTGGCACTGCTGATAGCGTATTACCTGCACGGCAGCCCGCTCCTGTACGTACGTAACGGCTTCTTCGCAGCGGTTCTGTTTGGCGTTGTCTCGGCGACCTTGCTGGTTTTTCGCCACTTCGGCTATCGCCTCTCGCGCATGGAGGTTCTTACTCCCGCGGAGGCGGAGGAGTCGGCAATGAGTTGCTAAATGGGCTTTCGTGATTCCGGGAAATGCTGTCGCGTTGGGCACTGCTTGCCCACACGCCGGGAACGCATCACTCTGAGATTCACGTATTCTGCGGCGAGTGGGCGAGCTGATTCTATGAAAGAGAGGTTCTCCTGGTGTAGTAGAGTTTGTGAGTACACTACTTCCCCCCACTACTCCAAGGAGAACCACTGATGTTGTACCTCGCAATTGACCAACACCGCAAGCAATTGACCGTGAATATCCGCAACGAGGAGGGCGACGTGCTCGAGAAGCGTCAGGTGAGCACGGAATGGGAGCGTGTGCGGGCGTTTTTCGCGGGGCTCCGCGAGCGGTCGGAGCCGGAGGGAGGGTTTGTGACGATTCTGGAGATTTGCGGGTTCAACGATTGGCTGCTCGAAATGCTGGAGGAATACGGTTGCCGGGAGACGGTGCTGATCCAACCCGAGAAGCGGTCCAAGAAGAAGACCGACCGCCGGGACGCCGACGCGTTGGGTGAGCTGCTGTGGGTCAACCGAAAACGGTTGCTGGAAGGCAAGCCCGTCCACCAGGTGCGACGGGTGCTCCCGCCGGAGAGCGAGGAGCGTCGGGATCGTCAATTGACCGCGTTGCGGAAACGGCTGACCCAATTGCGAACCAGAACCATCAACCGGGTTCAGCACATGTTGCTTCGGCATAATCTTCAGCAGGAATGTCCGACCAAGGGATCAAGACGATCAAGGCTCGCAAGTGGCTGCGTGAGTTGGAACTGGACTGGATGGATCGTTTGGAGTTGGATCAACTGCTCGACCAATGGGAGCTGTGCGACAAGCAACTCGACGAAGCGGAAGAACGAATCAAGGAACGTCAGCAGAAGGACGACACGGCCATGATCGTAGCGACGCTTCCCGGAGCGGCGGCCTTTTCCAGCCTGACGATTGCCAGCCGGATCGGGCCGATCGATCGCTTTCCGCGAGCCAAGAGCCTGCCCAATTTCTGGGGCATCACACCAGGTTGTCGTAACTCGGGCGACGTGACCGATCGCCTTGGCTCCATCACCAAACAGGGCAGCAGCATCGTTCGCGGCATCTTGGGGCAACTGGTGCTGCACGTGTTGCGGCGCGACCCGTACATGAAGCAGTGGTATCAGCGAATCAAGAAACGGCGAGGCTCGAAGATCGCCCGAGTCGCCGTAATGCGACGCCTGGCGGAGATCATCTGGCACATGGTCAAATACAGACAAGCCTATGTGCCTGGCGGTCCGGAAGCCTGGAAGAAGGTCTACGGAACCAAACCCTAACAGTTCAGCCTCAGTTCAGGCTCGACAGAAGGGGACCGTCCCTTCCACCTTCCCCATCACTCCGGCCCCCAAAAACGCGGGGCGAGGGCCGAAGTGACGGTGAAGGCGGAAGGGACTCCCGAGAACCCTTTTTGAATCAACCGAAGACACGATGAGGAACAACACGGATTGCTGATGGTTGCATCGGCCCTCCTTCCGTAAGGAAGAAGAGGCCCTCGCGACACCCAACCAGTCTGCTGTGCCACTTGGACTTGGCCCCAGCGGCCAAGCGTCAATGCTGAATGAGACGGTAGGTGTCGGCGAGGCGGTCGCAAAGACTATTCGGTGTCAGGCCTTGCCCTGAGCGACCTGCGAAACAAGCGCAGGCGGAACCACGAAGGGATGTGTTGGGGTGCAGCCGCAGTGAAAAGAACGGCGCAACAACCCCGAAATCAAGACCGTGAGCGACAATCGACAATCCGCAATGAACCTCCCCTACGCGTTCGACCTCCCTGCCGCACGAAGGCAGAGGAAAGGCAAACGCGACGTAACGACGTTACCATTCTTCACCCCCAGAAAAGCCCTCTCAAAAGGGCCGTGCGCGGAACGTACGCGCGAAAAACACCAGGAATCCTCTTGACAAGTTAATCTCTTTCAGGGAAGTGGCACACGACTTCCTGAAATCGTGCATGGTCATTTGGCGTCGGAAGGCTTTGGCGGATCCTTCTGCTGCGATTCCGAGCGATCATCGCGACGGCGATCGGGCGGCCCCTCCCCGTGGCCGTGCCGGCCGAAACGGGGGCGGAAGGGGCCGAAGGGCGGACGGAAGGGGGCGTCGCTGAGAGTGCGGGCTTTGGCTGCCGCCGATTCGGCGCCGGCCTGGTCGCCCAGCAGGGCGAGGGTCTTGGAAAGGCTGTCGTAGAGACTCGATTGGATCCCCCGCCGAAACGGATCCTGTTGTTCTGGCGACACCTCTGCATATCGACCGATTGCGTTGTCCAGCAGGTCCCGTGCTTGGGAGAGCAATGCCTTGTCGTCTTCTTTCTCTCCCCGGGACCGCTTCAAATCGGCCAGGTCCCGCAGCACGAAGATCAGGGCGGCTTCATGGAACTCCTTGGCGGGGCCCCTCGCAACGAGTGCTTCAAGACGCTCTCGCGCCAGGTCGAGACTCTGCTCGGCCCCGTTCAAATCACCGCTCGATTGTTGAACTCGGGCCAGGTTGCGATACGCCGTGGCCAGGAGGGCCTGGTACTGGGAAGTGTTGGGAAAGGCCGTGGTCAACTGCCTGCACAGCTCGATGGCTTCCGCCAGGTAGTCTTCGGCCTCTTTTTCGGAGATCGAAGGCAGCCACGAGCTGGCCAGCGCCAGTGTGTCGGCCAGTTCCATTCGGTATTGGGGTTCTCGAGGATAGTCATCAACCAGTTGGGAAAGAACGCTCCGGGCCGTTTCAAACGGTTCGCTGGCCTCGGCCGTTCGGTCGCCAAGACGAAGGTGGATAAGGCGGTGACGTTCGATCTGGGCCAGGAGCAGGCGATACTCCGGATCCGCAGGGGCCTCCTCCAACAGTCCGGAAATGATCTCGTAGGCCATGGACAGATGACGTTCCGTGAATTCCTTGGGGGTTTCGCGAAGACCGTCGGGACCGAAATCGGGAGGCGGGCCGAAACGGGGTCCACTGGGAGGCGGACGATCGCGGCGGGGCCCCTCCGGAGGCCTGCCCTGGGGAGGGCGCCCCGGCGAATCCAACATGGGGCCCGACATGGAATCGACGCCGCCTGCTCCCGTTTGGGATAAGCCCGGACCGCCCATGAAATTGCGAAAGAGGGCGGAACCGGCCAGGTCATGACTCCTCGCCAACTGGTAGCGCACGAGCGGTTCTTCTGCGATCGCGGCAGGCTGCTGTTCGAGAAATTCGATGGCTTGCACGTGGCAGTCGGCGATTTTTTCCGATCGCCGCATCTGATCGTCCAGGAGGTTCCCCAGATCGTTCAGAAGGCGAGATTTGGCGACGACTCGATCCACATCGGCCGGATGCTCTGCCGACAGCTTGTCGTAGATGGCCAGCGCGTCCGTATACGAGCGTTTGGCTTCTTCGACGTGCCCGAGACGTTGATGGATCAGACCGATTCGATGATAGGCCTCGGCCGTTCTGGCCTGCAGTTGTTCGTCCGGGCTGTTTTGCCGGGCGAAGCGTTCGTAGAAGGTCAGCAGTTCACGCAGCAGGTCCGCGTCCGCATCGCTCAGCACCGTTTCGAACTTGGGGGCGCTGTTGTCCTCATATTCGAGTTCCAGCGATTGTGGAACGCCCCGATTGGCCACGTTGTCGAAGATGCTCTCGAAGGCGTCGATGGCCAGGCTCAGGTTCTCTTCGGCAAGCTGCTGCGACCGGAGCGAGTCGTTTCGGGCCTGCTCGGCCGCCGTCAGGGCGGCGCGGATGGCGACGTTGCTTGCCAGCGACACGACGGCCGTGGTGATCAGCAGGGCGAGGGTCAAGGCCGAGGACAGGGCGATGGCCGGGTTGCGGCGGCACCATCGCCAGAACTGTTCGGCGGGTCCGGCTCGCCGGGCGGCAACGGGGCGTTCATCGAGGAAGCGTTCGAGATCCTCGGCCAGTTCGCCCGCCGACTGGTAGCGATCGCCGGGAGCAGCGGCCGACGCCTTGAGAATGATTGTTTCCAGGTCGCGGGGGATTGCCGGGTTGCGGGCGCGAGGCGGGGGCGGCGCTCCGTGCATCTTCTGGCGAATCAGCGGGCCCTGCTGCGTATCCTCGAAGGCGTGCTGAAGAGTCAGCAGTTCGTAGAGGGTCAGGCCGAGGCTGTAGATGTCGCTGCGGTGGTCCGTGGTTCCTTCGAACTGCTCGGGAGCCATGTAGCGGAGGGTGCCGACCACGTCGCCCGTCTTCGTCAGGTTATCGCTTTCGGCGTGCTTGGCCAGGCCGAAATCGGCGATCCAGAGGTTGGCTTCCCGGTCCAGGAGCAGGTTCGAGGGTTTTACGTCGCGGTGCAGGACCCCATGGCGGTGCGCGTAGTGCAGGGCCCCGGCCGCCGCGGCGCCCAGGTGAGCCACGCTTTTCCAATAGCGCGCGCCGAACTTGGGGGCAGTCCCCGACGGTTGCGATCGCGTCTCTTCGCTGACGGCAAGCGATTCGGCGTCATGGGCCGGGGACGAAGGAGTTTCGCTGTCGGGCCGGAACCGCTTGCGGGTTTGCGACGTGGAGCCGTCGCGCAAGACGGCGGCCACTTCCAACGCCGCCTCGGCGGTAGTGGCGTCCGCCTTCTCTGCGGCGCTCGGCGATCCGGGGGAAGCCGTACCGTTCCGCAATGCGTCGAGCACCACGTCCAACCCCACGCCGTCGATCATTTGCATGGCGTAGAACGAGATGCCGTCTTCCTCGCCCACGCCGTAGATAGGCACAATATTCGTATGGTGGAGTCGGGCGGCCGCCTCTGCTTCGCGTCGGAAGCGGCGTACTCCGTGCGTCGAGGTGGCCACGTTGCCGCCGATCACTTTGAGCGCAACCCGACGACCGAGCGACTGCTGCTCGGCCTCATAGACAACGCCCATTCCACCGCGACCGATCTCGCGAATGATCCGGAAATCTCCGAGCCGCTCCCGCGCGCCGATTCCCGAGGCGGCGCCCCCTGTTGACGACTCGCCTTCCGGGCCCTTGAGTTGCTCGATGTCGACGATCATCGGAAAGAGGTTCCGAATGTCGTCAGCGTGCTCCGTATTCTCCAGAGCGAACTGTTCGATCGTGGGACGCTCGCCCTGGCGATACTTCTGGACGAATTGCTCGGCCAGCATCTCAATCGGGTCGCGGGAGGTCTGCTCGTTCATTTCTCCGGTTCCGCGAAATCGGGAAGCCCGTCAAGGATCGTCTTCAGACGCCGAAGGGCTCGCACGTAGCGATTGCTCGCGGCCGTCTCCTGGATTCCCAACACTTCGGCGACCTCCGAATTCGTCAACTCTTCGAAATGGCGGAGGGCGAGAACCTCGCGATCAATCTCGTCCATGCCCTCGATGGCCTCGCGCAACTTGATGGCCCGCTCACCCCGAACGGCCGCCTGGCTGGGAGAAGTGAAGGTTCCCAGGAGCCGCGCTACGAGCGACACGGATGTGTTTCGCGACCAGGCGTTGTGGTCAATCGAGCGTTCCCGATAGGCATCCCGCTTCTTGGCTCCCAGGTGCCGCCGCTGCACGTCAATCACCGTCTGCTGAACAATCAACCGCAACCAAACGAACAACGACAGCGACTCGTTCTGCAGGAAATGCTCGACTCGCTGGGTCGCGGCCAGCCAGGCCTCCTGGAGCACGTCGTCCGGGTCGATACGCCCCGCGAGAGCCGCGTCGAGGCGGAAATCGACCATTCGCCAGAAGCGGTCGCGATTTCGCGAAAACTCTTCCGCGAGCACGCCCTCCGCGTCGTCGCAAAGTCGTTGGCGAATGGTGAGGTCCGTCATGTCGACTGTCCAATTTCTGGAACGTGGATACCGGGAACCGATCCACAGGGCGGGCGATCTCCCAAGCCCGGCAGATGCTGAGTGGTTGATTTTATCGCCTCTGGGGGGAGGACTGAACTCCGCTGAATGGGGTGATGACCGAGTCAGGTTGTAGGTTACCGCCTTCTGTTAGTTCTTAATGAACACGCTCCCCCTCTCGCAACCCCGCCTGAGGAACTCCGGTTTCGTAAGGTGTTGCCGGATATGGTTTTTAGACGATTCGGCAAATCTTCCCCCTGGTGACGAAATGTGAGATTCTTGATAATTTTGTGGTTTCCCCGTGAATCCCCCCCCGCAGATCTCGTTCCTGAAACTAGGAACCCACCTCAGGCAGGACCATGCACGATCAAATACGAGAATCCTGGAATCAGCTACAAGACTCGGTGTCGATTGCCCAGAACGTGTCGGCCATCACCCTGGCAGTTTACCTCATCCTGGGCGGTTTTCTGGCACTTTATGTTCGGCTTCTTTACCGGTGTTGCGGTTCGTCTGCCTCGGATAGCGATTCTATCACGCGAGTGTTCCCCTTGCTCACCCTGGTGACGATCGGGGTCATCTCCGTGGTCAAGTCATCGCTCGCCTTGTCGCTCGGACTGGTCGGCGCCCTGTCGATCGTCCGGTTCAGGGCGGCGATCAAGGAGCCGGAAGAACTGGTCTACCTGTTCCTGTGCATCGGTGTGGGGCTGGCGCTCGGCGCCGGGTTGCCCCTGCTGGCCATTGTTCTTGTCCTGGTGGCGACCGTCTTCATCGTGGCCATGCATCTGGCCGGACGGGGCCGAAGGCAACAGAACCTTCTCCTGACGATCACGGGTGACTCCGGACGCTATTTCAACGGCGACTCCGGCGTCCTCGACGTCGTCGAGGAACTGGCCGGCCAGTATACGCTGCAACGGTGCGACATCGAAAACGGACGGGGCCAGTTGCGCATCGTCCTGAACCGGGCCGAGGGACGCGAAACGATCGCCCTGATGACCCGTCTTCGCGAGCGGCTTCCCGATTGCGAGTTCTCCTACGTCAACGTGAACTCCATCCTGTGAGGCCCTGCCGTGAATCACTTTCCTGACGACGGATCGCGCTCAACCACTTTCCAGATCCTCGGATCGCGAGAGACTCGGAGCGATCTCGCTTCACGGCGCGAGGTGAAATTCACGCTGCCAATCGCCGACCTGGGGAAGCTGCGCAACGTGCTCGACATGAACTGCCGCCGCCAGATTCACAACGATCCGATTTCCACGGTTCGCAGCATCTATTACGACGACGTGCGCCTATCCGCGTGCCGGGCCAACCTGGCCGGGGTGGGCCGACGCCAGAAGCTTCGACTTCGCTGGTACGATACGCTCGCCCCGGGACGGGACTTCTTCTTCGAAATCAAGTGGCGCGATAATCGCGTGACCGGCAAACACCGCCTCCAGATGCAGGCCCCGCGACCCCTGTCCGAGATGTCCTATCGGGAAATCCGCGACGGCCTGATCGAATCCCTCCCCGACGAACACGTGGCCCGCGTCCTCGCGTCCAGCGATCCCGTCTCGATCGTTGAGTATCGCCGCGAACACTTTGCCTCGCGTGACGGTGACCTGCGAATCACGCTCGACTATGAACTCACCTTCTACGATCAGACAGGCCGGACCCGTGTGGCAACCGCCTTTCCCCATCGACTCCACAACCTGGTCGTCGTGGAGGGGAAAACCCCTGTCGGACGGGAACGGGAACTAAAAGATTTGCTTTATCCCCTAACTTTTCGCGTTGGGCGGTGTTCCAAGTATGTACACGGATGCCGATTGCTGGGATTAATCCCTTCGGCCGCGTGAAGGCAGCCTCCGCCTCCAACCGTGTGAACGACCGAAACAAGACCTATTTTCATAATCCGTGGCAGGGACGCCGCTCGAGGAGTTCTTCAATGAAACGAATCGCCATTGGCATGGTCAGCGTGGCAGCTTTGGGAGTCGCCCTTTTTTCCGCTCCGCTTCTTTGGTCCCAGTCGCCCAGCGGTGCGGGCCAAGGTCCGGCGGCGCAAACTCCGTGGTGGCAAATGGGCTGGTCCGATCGCGAGCGACCAAACGACGAGGACGCTCGTCCGACCCGCGGTTTTGGACGCGAGGAGTTCGGGCGTGACGACTTCGGAGGCCGCGATGGCTTCCGCGGTCCCGGCGGCGGTCCCGGCGGCGGTCCCGGCGGACCGGGGGGAGGCCCGGGCGGTTTCGGCGGCCCCGACAGCAGCGAACGCAAACTGCTTGAGGAATTCGACCTCGACGACGACGGGATCCTCAATCTGGCCGAGCGAAAAGCGGCCCGCGAGGCTGCCGGTGGTGGACGTGGAGACCGCGGACGAGGCGGTCGCGGAGGACCCGGCGGCGGCCCCGGCGGACGCAATCGTGAACCGGCCCAGCCCGGCCCCAAGGTGTCTCCCGATGACGTGGCCAACTACCCCGATGCGTCTCTCTACGAATCGACCGTCCTTCGAACCTTGTTCCTTGAATTCGAAAGCGAAGACTGGGAAGACGAACTGGCGGCCTTCAAAGGCACCGACGTGGACGTGCCCGCCACGCTGACGGTCGACGGAAAGACCTACCCGAACGTGGGCGTCCATTTCCGGGGCATGTCGTCCTACATGATGGTTCCGGCCGGCTACAAGCGTTCCCTCAACCTGTCCCTCGACCTGGTCAATCCGCAGCAGCGGCTCTACGGTTACAAGACGCTCAACCTGCTCAACTGCGCCAGTGATTCGTCGCTCTTGAGTTCGGTGCTCTATTCGCACATCGCCCGGCAGCACCTGCCGGCGCCGAAGGCCAACTTCGTCAAAGTGGTGATCAACGGCGAGAGTTGGGGCCTCTACTGCAACGTGCAGCAGTTCGACAAGCAGTTTCTGAAGGAAAACTACGCCTCCGACAAGGGCGCGCGTTGGAAGGTGCCCGGCAATCCCAGGGCCGACGGCGGACTTCGCTATCTGGGCGAGAATATCGAGGACTACCGGCAACGGTTCGAGATCAAGTCGAAAGACAAGGAGGAGTCGTGGCGAGAGCTGATCAACTTGTGCCGCGTGCTCAACGAGACGCCCACCGACCAGTTGGAAGAAGCGATCTCTCCGATCCTCGACATCGACAGCACGCTCTGGTTCCTTGCCATGGACGTGGCCGTGGCCAATAGCGACGGCTACTGGACCCGTTCGAGCGACTACTACATCTTCAAAGAGGCGGACGGGAAATTCCACATCGCCCCCCATGACATGAACGAGGCGTTTCGCGCTTCGGGCGGTCCTGGAGGTCCCGGACGTCCCGGCGGGGCGATGGGCGGCCCCGGCGGACCGGGTGGAGGATTTCCCGGTGGGTTTGGCCCCATGGGCGGCCCCGGCATGCCCGGTGGTTTTCCCGGCGATTTCGGACCTCCCCAGGGAGCCGGGATGCCCGGCGACTTCGGACCGCCGCAGGATGGAGCCTTCCCCGGCGACTTCAGTCCGCCTCGGGATGGAGGCATGCCCGGCGATTTCACTCCGAGTGCGGAGCGACAGTCGCAAGGCGATATGGCCCAGGGGCCTTCCGGACAACGCGCCGATCGACGGGGCGGCTCCGATCCTCGCCAAACTGCCGAGGGAGCAACCGACGAGAATCGCGAGCGAGCCGGGCGCGAGTTCGGACGCGGTGGTCGCGGACGAGGCGGATTCGGTGGGCGCGGCGGCCCCGGCGGACCCGGTGGTGGCCCGGGCGGACATGGCGGTCCCGAACTGGACCCGCTCGTTGCCCTAAACGAAGGCGGCAAGCCCCTGCGAAGCAAGCTCCTCCAGGTCCCGCGTCTGAAAGAGAAGTATCTCCAGTACCTTCGCATCCTGGCCGAAAAGTCCTTCGACTGGAACGAAGTCGGACCGTTTGTCGCCGGCTACCGAAGCCTGCTCGAGAAGGAAGTCGAGGCCGACACGAGGAAGCTCTCCACGTTGGATGCCTTCCTGCAAGCCACGGCCGACACAACGAGCGAGGACGGACAGAGCGGAACCCTCCGCAGCTTCTTCGAGAAGCGTCGAGACTATCTCCTCAGCAACGAGGCGATCGCCCAATTGCCGAAGAACATTGCCGTGGCCTTGCCCGAACCGAAGAAGGAAGTTGCCCCGGAACCGGTCGCTCCGCCCAAAACGATGGAGTCGCCGGTTGTGATCAACGAGTTCCTCGCCGCCAGGAGCAAGCCCGCGGTCGAGGCGGAGGATCGGGAGGGCGACTGGATCGAGCTGTTCAATCGGAGCGACCGCCCTGTTGATCTTTCTGGCATGAGCTTGAGCGACTCCGGCGAGAACCTGCGCAAGTGGTCCTTCCCGGAAGGAACGACGATTCCGCCCAAGGGGCATCTGCTCGTCTGGGCCGACGACGCCAAGACGTCCGCCCCGGGCCTGCACGCCAGCTTCAAATTGTCGAAGAAGGGCGAGGAGATCTTCCTGACGACGGAGAAGGACGGGGCGACCTACGTGGTCGACTACGTGCGGTTTGAAAGACAGACCGACGACGTGGCTTTCGGCCGGTACCCGGACGGCGACGAGACCAGGCAACCCCTGGTGCCCTCGCCCGGAGCAAAGAACCGGCAGTCGGAGTAGTCAACCTCCCGACGGGCCAGACAGTTCGGTTGCACAGGCTATCCTCCTAGATCACAATGGGGCGCGGTAACCACCGCGTCCCTTTTGTGTTTCCCGGAGGTGTTCCATGTCGCGAAATCTCGGCGTTCTCGCTGTCGTCCTCTTGCTGCTCTGCCCGATCATCTCCCTCGCCGCCGATCGGCCCAATATCATCTTCATCTTGGCCGACGATCTCGGCTACGGTGACCTGGGCTGCTATGGACAGAAGGTGATCCAGACGCCGAATCTCGACCGCATGGCCGCCGAGGGATTGCGATTCACCGATTGCTACGCTGGCAGCACGGTTTGTGCCCCTTCGCGCTGTTGCCTCATGACGGGCTTGCACACGGGCCACGCCTTCGTCCGCGGCAACGGCCGCTTTCCGCTTCCGCCGGAGGAAGTCACGGTGGCGGAACTGCTCAAGCAGGCCGGCTACACAACCGCCCTGGTCGGCAAGTGGGGGCTTGGGGAAGACGGCAGCACGGGTCACCCGAACCGCCAGGGATTCGACTACTTCTTCGGCTACCTCAACCAGGGCCACGCCCACAACTACTATCCCGAGTTCCTCTGGCGAAACGAAGAGAAGGTCCCCCTTCGCAACGTGGTGGATCGTTCGAAGAAACCGAACCATCCCGGCGGCGTGGCCACGAAGCGAGTCGACTACTCCCACGACCTGATGACCGAAGAGGCCTTGGGGTTTGTGGAGAAGAACGCGGCGGGACCTTTCTTCCTCTACCTGGCCTACACGCTTCCCCACGCCAACAACGAGGCGGGGAAGAAGGGGATGGAGGTTCCTGACTTCGGCCCCTATGCGGATCGGGACTGGCCCGAGCCCCAGAAGGGCCACGCTGCCATGATCACGCGGCTTGACGGCGATGTGGGGCGTCTGTTGGCCCTGCTCAAGGCCAAGGGGATCGACGAGAACACCTTCGTCCTGTTTGCGAGCGACAACGGGCCGCACAAGGAAGGCGGCGCCGATCCGGCCTTCTTCCACAGTTCCGGGCCGCTGCAGGGCTACAAGCGATCGCTCCACGACGGCGGAATCCGCGTTCCCGGCATCGCCCGCTGGCCCGGCAAGATCCGTCCCGGCACGGAGAGCGACCTTCCCTGGGCCTTCTGGGATTTCCTTCCCACGGCCGCCGAACTGGCGGGCGTGGCCGTGACCAGGCCGATCGACGGTATCTCGATCGTGCCCACATTGCTGGGGCAGGGCGAGCAACCTCGCCACGAATTCATGTACTGGGAATTCCACGAGGGCGGCTCGTCCAAGCAGGCCGTCCGCATGGGCCGATGGAAGGCCGTTGGGCAGTGGAAGAAGCCAATCGCTCTGTACGATCTGGAAACGGACCTTGACGAGTCTGACGACGTCGCCGCCGGGCACCCCGAGATCGTTGCCAAGATCGAAGCGTACCTCCGCGGCGCCCGGACGGAATCGTCCGACTGGCCCATGCGCGAGCGGAAGGCGAAGGGGAAGAAGTAGGGGAGTGTTCTTCGCATGCCCCCGCGGCTCGATTCGACGAGAAGAGCCCGCGCAGCGCGGCGGCACGCAATTAGCCCCAGGCGTGAGCCTGGGGGACATGATTTCGCAATCAACCGGAAGCCCGCGCAGCGCGGCGATACAATGGGACGGTATCCCGTCGTGTCGCCGCGCTGCGCGGGCTTCGACGAAATCGGATCGCCCGGCAGGCCACGGGCTCACGCCACGAGGCTACAGATGTTCCGTCGCGCTGCGCGGACTCCTCCCGACAGGAATGGGAAATTCGCCGTCAATCCAAGAAGATGTGGGCAATGGCAAGACAACACATCCCCATGGACTCGATTCGTCACACGCTTCCTGTTTGAACGGCTTCACTCCCGCTTTTCCGGAAGTCCGGCGCATTGAGGTTGAACCAGCTTCGCGGAAAGACAAAGCCCAGCAGCACTCCGAGGCCGCCCGCGAGTGCGAGGAGGATGGTTCCGACGATGAAAGTCATCGCGAAACCGGCCAACTCGGTGACATCGGGGCCTTCTTCGAATAGCGGGTCGCTTCCCACTACAGAAATAGCAATCATTCCCGCGAAGATCTGGATGATCGGGAGGAACTGGGTGAATGCCAATACGGCGGAGCCGAGAATCAGCCTTCGGGCGGCCGGGGGGCTGGCGTAGCACAGCAGCCAGCCGGCTGCCAACAGGAGGCCTGAGGCGGCGCAAAGACCGATCCGGCCATGTTCGTAGGTAATCGCCAGGCCGAACAGAAGCGGGACGATCATGTTCAATCCGAACACGATGGGCCACGTGATGAAGGCGACCCGGTCGACTCGCCTGGGTGCGTCGCTTGTGGGTGAATCCCCAGTGTTGATCGAGGTCGGCGACTGGTAGGGGTTGAATTCAGCGGTCATGGTGGTGGAGTTGTTGCTGCCGCACCTGTCTCCGAAGAGACGCGAGTCGTGCGATAGGCCCAAAGCAGGGCGGCTGCAGCCATGAGGTGATGGAGGAAGGTAAGATCGGTGGAAACCACCGTCATGTTGCCCGCCCGCTGGCCCAACGGAACCGGGGGCATTCCTATCGATGCACTCATCCAGAGCATCACGGCAGGCTCCCACAGGAACGCAATGCCAATCAGAAGCCACCACGTTTTGCCGGTTTGCCGCCACAAGCGAAATGCGAGAACGGCGACAAGGGCGCAACTTCCCCACTTGAGCACATAGACCAGCCAGTGCAGGGGATATTCGAAAGGAGAGAGCACGAACATCTCGGGAGGTGTCAGATAGTCGGGCATCGAGTGTCCTTTGTTTTGAGAAACAGTCCGGTCAAGGACCTGGGCGGCTTGCCAGCGAGATATGCCTAAAGGGCTCCCGCAAGGAACACCAACCCGAACACGACCACCAACAGCGGCACGAGGATAATCATGCCTGCCAGGATGAGGTTGCCGAAGCCGCGCCACGCGGAACGGAAGCCCTGCACTTCGGCGATCGTGTTGCAGAGCAGGACGAATCCCCAGATTCCCAGCACAAGTTCGACCAGGGCGACTGCAAGGAACGGAATCAGGAGGGCGGGCTGGGCATCGAGCCGAGGGGTGTTGCTCGTAAACATCTCCTCGCCGATAAGCAGGAGTTGGGGGATCCACAGGGGAAGAGCGAAAACGGCGGGCACCGACGACCATGCCATGGCGGTCTTGATGTGTTCACGAGGGGCCTCGCCCCCGAGCCACTCGCCCGAGATCCGGAGCAAGTGGGAACCTATCCAAAGTCCGATGAGGCCGCTCAGGGGGCCGAAGACGAAGGCGAGGGCGAAGATGGCTCCCATGGGCATCGAATCGCCGGCATTCTTGTTCGACGCGCGATCCAGGGCTTCCCCGATTCCGGACAGGCACACCAGGAGCACGACGTGCATTTCCGGGTTGAATGCCACAATCGACCGGACGGTCTTGCGGGGATGGAACCAGATTGTCTGGAAGGGCCTCAATTCGTCCTGGCCGTAGATGTCCCCCTGAACGTCCTGGTAGGAAGCGTCCTCGAAGGAAGAGAGCGGAGCCGCGTATGGATTGCTATAGTCATTGAACTGATCGTCGTGCTGCATGGGTCCGTTTTCCTGTTACGGGGCACCGCTCTCCGGCTTGCTGATTGTCACCTCGCCGAAAGTCATGAAGACATAGACATTCCCTGCCGGCGCCCGATAGACACATTGGGCGTTGCAGAGTTTTGCCGCCAGGGCGGCCATTTCCCAGCCATCGCTTTCCGTCGCCTCCCACTTGGCGGTTGTCAGCTTCTCGATACCGTGCTCCTCACCATATTCCCTGAGCTGCCGGGCATCAACCGTCAGGGCATCGACGATCGACGGATTGTCCCAGGCCCAGAGCCACGAGTTGTCGCTTGCGCTGAAGGAACCGATGATCTGCGCAGGGGCTACGGCCGTGGTGCCATCCGCGTTGGAGAAGATGAGGTCGCCGACCTCCTGGTCGATATCCCATCGATCGAAAGAGCCTAGCCCCCAAGTCATGTTTGCTTCCGTCTTGGCTTGCAATTCCGCCATGCTTTCGTCAAGCAGGGCCTGGAATTCATTGGATTCTAGCGACATGGGAGACTCCGAAACGTGGCGACAGGCCGGTGCGGCCAGAACGGGCAACAGACAAAGCAGGACGAGACCATCGCTTGAACGCATAGCTAATTCCTTCCCGGTGGCGACCAGTGTAACCTCTACGGCAAAGGCCTGCCAACAGCCCCCCCTACGTTACAGGAGAACTACGAAGTCCGGACCGCAGGTTGAGAACTCTCGGGCCGAGGAGTGGGTGAGACGCTGCCACGCAGGCGTTTCCGATAAATCGGGCGCTCATCACGGCGGAGCGTGATGGCTACTATTCTTGGCGCCGTGCGTTCAATCGACCAGAACCAACTGGTAGTGTCTGCGTCCGCCGTCTGCGTCGTCGAAGGTGTAGTCCCAGAGGACGCGAAAAGAATGGCGGCCCTGGACGACGCGGCTTTCGTCGATGAGGCGGGGCAGGGTGGGATCGAATTGGACGCCCTGCCAGTTGAGATTCTTGGCCAGCAGCAGGTGCGTGAAGCCTGCCTTTCGGAGCAGGGGGGCCAACTGGTCCGGACTGGCGACGGCGAGGTGGTAGCCCGTGTGACGGCGGAAGGCCTTCTCTCGCGTGACAGGGCAATTGAAGTAGTAGGCCCGATGATCGAGGCTGAGCAGGTGCGCGTCTGCGCCAAAGGAAGCGTTGGAGACGCTGGCAGCCTCCCAAGTGGGTTCACTCCGAGCCAGGTACAAATCGCGAGATTCCAGTCCCGCGGCGACCGCCCATTGGCCGCGGCAGCGTTCGGCGGCCACAAGCATGTAAACGGCCAGGATCCCGCAGGCCAGCCCCATGCCGGCCCAGCGAGCCTTCACCGGAAATCGTCCCATCTCGGCCAGGACCCACACGACGGCCACTGCCCCGATCGGGATCAGGGGCAGAAGGAAACGCACGTTCTGACGCAGCAAATACCAGACGACCCAGTAGGCGGCCCCAATCACCAGGAGCGTGCCGAGGCCGCGGAGCCGGCGTGCCAACAAGAGCCCCGGCAGGAAGGCGAGGAAGAACACGCCCGGCTGATGACTCCTGCCGCCGACGCGTTCCGGGTGCATGGTGACGTGCCAGGCGGCCGCGACCGCGCCCCAGGGCGTCCGACCGAGTCGCGACTTGCTCTCGGGCAATGTCTCGTGGGCGTCTGCATAGACGGGGGTGTCGGGGGAAAAGACCTCGGTGAGGAACGGATAGACGGGGTTGCCACGGTGCCAGGCGGCGCGAACGTACCACAGGCCCGCGGTGCTGACGGCGACGACGGTGATGACGGCGGCGGCCTCCAGGACCAACTGCCGCTTGGGGCCCTTGCTCCGGGCTGCCCAGAGAGACCCGGCTGCCATAGCCAGGGCGAAAAGCAGCGCGAGATACTTGATGGCCAACGCGCCTCCAGCGGCAATTCCCGCCACGATCAGCCATCGCCGTCCCTCTTCGAGCATGACGGCTCGCCACCACGCGGCCAGGGCCACAGTCGTGGTGAGGGCCAGTCCCAGGTCGTTCATGGGCGCGGTCATCTGGTTCGTCACGCCGGGAACGAGCAGGGCGACGCAGCCGGCGATCCAGCCCCAACTGCGACCGACGATGGGGGTGGCCAGGACCACCGTAGCGCCTGCGAAGAGCAGGCCGACGAACCAGTGGATCAGCGAGGCGGCCACGGGCCCGTCGAGGGCCATGCCCCAGAGGAACCACATTTCGGTGAGCAACGGAAAGGTCGCGTTTTCGCTGTAGGGATCGAAGACCAGTCGATGTTCTGCCAGGAAGGTCTTGGGCAGTTCGAGGTGATAGCAGAGGGCGTCGCCGGCGGTTGTGGGCGCCGCAGCTCCCATCAACGCCCCCAGGCTGGCCACGACGGCCGCGAATGCGGCGAAAGCGAGGAGCCAGCGCGGCGCCGCAAGCCCCGACGATTGGCTCGCTCCGACGCCATCGTGGAGAGTGCTTGCCATGTCGACGGGGCCGGAGTCCTGGGAAGCGAGAAACGTGCCGATCGTCCAGAAGGCGCCGGTGAGCGTGAGCACGCCAATCAACGGCACGTAGAGCAAACCCGCGAGTGGGCCGATCAACGGTACGTGGAGCGGCCCCACGAGCCCGAGGGCGGCCAGGATCGTGCCCGCGGCAATCCATCCCAGGGTCATTCCGAAGACCAGCCGATCGAGACGACTCGGGACAGAAACCCGGAGACCGCGCAGCAGGGCCGATCCGAGCCCATAGGAGGCAACGGCCATCAGGGCCACAACGGCAAAGGATTGGAGCTGAGCGAGCATGGAAATAGGAACCGTCGGAGTTGGGAATCCTTCAGATCAAGTCGAGCATGGAGGCCAGGTAGACCAGGGTGATGGCGGCAGCCCAGCCGACCAGAAGCCATGCCTTCCAGTGGGAGACGGACGACGGCGCCGAGTCGACCTCGCGGTCCTCGTCGAGGAACAGAGAGGCCACGAGGCGGCGCACTTCGCGCGAGGCGTGGGTTCCTTCTTCGACGGGGGGCTCGGTTTCGCGTATGGGAGCGATCATAGGTTTGAACCTGTTGCGCTGGGGAGCATTTGGACGGTGGGATTACCGGAGGAATCCACGGGAGGACGTGCGCCCAGGAGTTCCTTGAGGGTGTCGAGCACGTGGCCGGGGCGAAGGCCTCGCATGCAGGGGTGGCCCGCAATGGGGCACGTTTTGCGATGGCAGGGCGAGCAGGCCACCTCGTACCGGAGGGTGTGGACAACCTTGCCGCGCGGCTGCCACTGTTGCATCGAGTTCGTGCCGCTGAACAGGACGATCGCCGGAGTCTGCACGGCGGCTGCCAAGTGGGCGGGACCGGAGTCGGCGCCTACCAGCACGTCGGCCTGTTGCAGCACGGCCGCCAGTTCGTCGACGCGGAAACGCCCGGTCCAATCGACCGCGTGCGGTGGCTTCGCGTTGCCGAGGATGGTGCGAGCGGTCTGCCCGTCGCTCGAGGTGCCGACCAGTGCGACGGCCACGTTGCCTTCCGCACCAAGGCGGTCCACGAGACGACGCCAGTATTCCACGGGCCATCGCTTGGCTGCCGTGCCCGCGCCCACGTGGAGAACGATTCGCGTGTCCTGGCCGGCAACGCCCATTTCAGACCAGGCGGCTTTCGCACGTTCGCAGGCGGCTGCCGAAGGGCGGAACGTGGCTCGGAGGCCGTCGTCGCAGTCAATGCCAAGGCATTTGAGCAGGGCGGCTCGCGACTGGAGCTCCGGGCGGTCAGACACGTAGTCGGGGTTGTCCGTGAGCAGGAAGCCGCCGCCTCCGCTGGCCCAACCGAGTCGCCTGGCGGCGCCCGACAGCCAGAGCAGCACGTTGTGCGGGAATTCCCCGCGAACGTCGATCCCCAGATCGTAGCGGTGCTGCCGCAGTCGCAGGCCCCAGACGATTGTGGCGGGGATCCAGGAAAGTCCCGCGCCCGGGGTGAAACGGTTGCGGGCACAAACGATGACGCGGTCCACTTCCGCAGCGGAATCGAACACGGCGCGATTCCAGGACGCCGCCAGCACGTCGATGCGGGCCTGGGGAAAACGCTTTCGGAGCGGGGCGAAGATCGAGGTGGTGAGAATGGCATCGCCCAGGTGGTCGAATTGAACGACGAGGATTCGCCGCGGATCGTCGGGGGGCAAACCGTTCCGCAAGCCGGCAAGAAGTCGAGCCGCCGCCGAGAACACCGATCCGATCCCGTCGACCAGCGCGAAGAGAACGCGCCAGCGAAGGCGGACGTAGCGGTAGCCGCCCAGCGCACGGCGGCGCAGATGCGCCCGCTGCTGCTGGTCGACTTCTCGAATTGGCGGCATGGTCGGCGTCACCAGACTCTCCGGTAGGCTTCCTGCGTGGCGTCGGCGGTGGTTTCCCAAGTGAAGCAGGCCTGGACTCGCTGGGCGGAGGTCTTGCTTCGCGGGCTCTCGAGCGCTTTGGAGACGGCGTGGCGGATCCCCGCGAGGTCGTTGGGGGCGACGTAGGCGGCTTCCCGCCCGAAGTACTCTTCCGCCGATCCGCCCCGGGGCAGGACGAGCGGCGTTCCCGTCATGGCGGCCTCAAGGGCGACCAGTCCGGGAGTTTCGTACCATCCCGTCAGGGCCAGGCATCCGCAAGCAGCGTAAGCGGAGCGAAGCAGAGGATCGTTGTGCTCCATGCGGGGCAGGAAAACCACGGACGCATCCGCCGCTCGTTGGCAGGCGTCCCTGTAACGCTCGTGGCCGGGAACCGCGTCGCCGAGGAGCACGACCGGGGTGCCGGTTCCCCGCAGGGCGCGGATCAGGCCCAGTTGGTTCTTTCGCGGTTCGATGCGGCCCACGGAGAGCACGAAGCGACTGTCGGCCAGCTTGATGCGAATATCCGTGGGCGTGCCGTCCGGGGCCTGGCGTTCCAGGAGCCGCAGGAAGGCGTTGGGCGTTCCCCCGGCAAAGCGGGTATCGGCGGCGTTGGGTACGATGTGGATCTTCTGCGGCGGGACCTGGAAATAGCGGGTCAGTTGGGCAGCCTCCGCGTTCGAGTTGGGAAGCAGCATGTCCACGGCGTGGTACAGACGACGTCGCCAGGAGGGCAGTTTGGGCCAGGCTGCCCGCGCGGCAAATCCCGCCACGGCCTTGCAACGGTGCAAGAGGCTCTTGGGCTCGCGCCAGTAGCTCCGCCAATCGAACCAGGTGATGGGCGAGAGCAAGACCGGCACCTTGGCCCTTTTCGCCGCCTCGACCAGGGGGAGATGTTCGGGAAGGCTTCCGAACAGATGGAGGCACCTGGCTTCCGACAGGGATTCTTCCCAGGGACGCCAGAGGCGGGCCGTCACGCCCAGATCGCGCAAAGCCTGGGCCGTCGCGAGCAGTTGGATTTCTCCACCGCCCGGCGCGTCGAGGGCCGTCAGCTTGCCCGCCAGAAAGGCGTCGCACAGCGGGGCGGGCGCGAGCGGAAAAAGCTCGAAAACTTCGGGCAGGTCGTGAGGCCACATATTGATTTTGCTCCGATCAACGCCAAAGGGATCTCAAGGTTCGTTTTGCCAGGTTGCGCCAATTGGTGGGCGCGATCTCTTCGACCGGGGTCTCGCGTTCCCAGTCGAGCCAACGTCGCACTCGCGATCGCAGGTCGTGAGGCGGATCGATGCGAATCGCCTGGAACGTGGAACGCTCGCCTGGGGATTCGTAGGGGATCGCATCCGGAGAAATTCGCAGGCGAGCGCCGTCCAGCGGAAGCTTCGCCAGTTCGCGGCCTCGCCAATACTCCAAGCCGATGCGATAGCGGGAGGGATTGCGGTCGAGCTCCACGACGAGCGAGTCGCCCTCGCGCACCACCGTGATTCGCACACGGCTTCGGACTCGCCACCATGCGGCCCACTCGCTCATGGTGACGGGCCAGACATCGCTCCGCGCGTCGATCTCTTCGAAAATCCGCGTCACCAGTCCGGGATAACGTCCCAATCGTCCCGTGGGATGGCCGTACAGGAAGATCGGCTCGCCTGCGGTGTATTTTGCATCGATGACCGATCGGAAATGCGCCTCGGCGACGAGGGCGGCCAGGGAATCGTCTCGGCCCGGTTCTGCTCGCGACGCCTCCAAAATGATCCCAAGGGAAACCGGATGGATGGGGATCTGGAGCACGTTCGATCCGGCAGGAAGCAGCGGCAGTTCGTCGTAGGCGGCGGCGAATTCCGAACTGTGACTGATTTCCAGACGCTCCAGTGCCGCCAGAAGGGCTCGATTGAACCGCCCGTGCGGCGCGGTGAAACCCATCGGCATGATCCGCATCTGTTCGAGGACCTGGATCCCCCGCTCGATGTTGCGCAGGTTCTCTGCCACGGTTTGGTAAGTGTGGTGTCGGTAGCCGTGGCTGCCCACGTCGAGGCCCTGGAGCGGCGCGACCGCGTCCGGGTGCGACTCGTAGGCGGCTCCGTTGATGTAGTGGCTGACGGCGTCGTGACGCCCGTCCAACGCTTCCTGGAGCCGGTCGAAATCCCCGCGATCGTATTGGTCGTAGTCGATCCGCAGGTTGAAGGCGCAGCGGTAGGGAAACGGACAGGTTGCCA
Source organism: Thermoguttaceae bacterium (assembly GCA_963674575.2). Lineage (GTDB taxonomy): Bacteria > Planctomycetota > Planctomycetia > Pirellulales > Thermoguttaceae > JAAYAY01. Next base: position 575,585 of record CAXXQT010000001.1, on the reverse strand, counting down.
GGGTGAGCCAGACCCCGCCGCGACGCTCCAGGAGCCGACGAAGACGGGCCAGCACCTTTTGACGCAGGCTTCGTTTGTCGACCCGGCAAATTTCCTCCGAGGGATACAGCTTTCCCATCTGCCACTGGAATCCGCATGTCCGGTAGTCGACCCATTGCTGGAAGGGGTCGCGGTCGAAACCCTTCCGAAGTCGGTGGATGTCGATCGCGATCTGCCCGGGCATGGGGGGCCGGAAGGGGCCGTTTCGCGAGTCGTAGAGCAGGTACGTTCCTCGTCCGCCCCGGTGGTCGCGGTTCACCGTGGGGATTCCCTCCTGCGCAAGCATTTGACGCAGCCCCCAGGGGACGTCGTCGAGCACCAGCGGTAACAGGGGGAGTCTGCTAAGAAACATGATCCGTTCGGGACAAGGAAGGGGAAGCGGTTCGGGCCGACCAGAGTCGCCGATGGCGACGGGCCAGGACCCACTCGCTGTAGCCGCTGAGCAGGGCGAACTGCCAGCCGACGGGACCGTCGAGCAGGCCGAGCTTGTAAATCAGACGCCGGAAGATCTCGCGCGGCGGAGCTACGGCTGCGTCGAGCAGGCGGGGAGCCCGGCCCTCGCGGACTCGCGCCTCGGCCTCCAGGGCCGTGTAGCGGTCGATCTTCTCCAGGAAAACCGCATAGGTGGAGAGGGTGACATGTTGGAGCCAGCCCTTCAATTCGCTGACGCGTCCGCTCACCTGGAGCACCTCGTGAACATCGCCCTTCCAGCGTGCGGAATCGCGACGGAACAGGCGGATCGGTCGATCGTCCTGGGTGCCGCCTCGCCGAACTGGGCGGCCCAGGATCTTGCTCCGGATGGGCACGCGATAGGCCGCGTAGCGATTCTGCCGGACCGCTTGCGCGATCTCCCGGACGAGACGTGGCGTGGGACGTTCGTCGGCATCGAGGGACAGGATCCAGTCGCCCCGGGCCAGATCGATCGCGCGGTTCCGCTGCCGTGCGAAGTTGTCGAAAGGATGGGTGGCAACAGAGCAACCGTGGGCGCTGGCCACGTCCGCCGTGCCGTCGCTTGATCCACTGTCGACCACCACGACCTGATCGACCCAGTCGAGTTGGGGCAGCAACTCGCGGAGGTTGGCCGCTTCGTTCCTCGTGATCAGGGCCACGGAAATGCAGGGGGATCGAGTCATCGGCAGCCCTCCAGGCGTCGGGCCACCAGACCGAACCGCACGATCCAGCGGAAGTTGTAGTAGACGGCGATCAGGGCCAGTTCCAAGGTGAGCAGACCGCTCACCAGGGCCGCGATCAGCAGGTGAAGACGGATATCGGCGTTTCCCGGCAGGTGGTAGGCAGCGCGGAGCCAGCCACGGAAACCTCCAACCGGAGCGGTGGCCGATTCGGTGGCAGCCTCAGGGACCAGGGCACGCTCCTCGACGAGGCCCGTCATGAACAGGTATTTACCGCCCAGGAAGGCGACCAGGAGCAGCCAGGGTACGCGGCTGTCGTTGAGCGAGGCCGCCGCGCCGGCCACGGCCGTGTGCCAGGCCACTTCGTGCAACTCGTCGACGTTCGCATCGAGCCAGGTGCCGAGCGGCGACGCCGTGTTCTGACTTCGCGCGAGCAGCCCGTCCGTGCGGTCCATGAACCACGCGGCCAGGATCAACGCGGCGGCCGGCAGGGTTGCGTGGGGGGTTGCCAGCAGGAGCCCTGTGGCGCTCAGCCCCAGCAGAAGTCCTGTGAACGTCACGTGGCTGGGGCGAACTTTCGTCGGGCAAAGCCATGCCGCGAGCCGGCTCGTGATGGGGATAACGTACCATCGCGAGATCGGGTAGGCTCGGCCTTGGGACCGGGCCGAATCGGACTTGGAATCCGCAGCCGTTGCCACTAGGGAACCTCCTGGCAGGGAAGTTCACATGCTTCGTGCCCGTTGGTTGCGTCAGGGCGAACCGACGTCGTTTGACGCCAACGCCCCGTGTGGACCTCGCCCGCGGGGGCTGCCGCCAGCAGGACGCTGGGATGGAAGCGGCGAAAGAACTCCTTCTCCCGGTCCGAGTCGCCGGGGCTGACAGGCTGGGGACGGTGCTTTCGCCACGAAGCCAGCGCGGCCGTGAAGGCACGCAGGAAGGCCCAACGGCGACGGCGGCCCACAACCGGCGCGCGAAGCACGTCGCACGCGGCTCGCAGTGGAAGGCAGAACCATTGACGCACCCGGTGTGCCGGATGGCGGAGGTTCTTCCACTGAAACAGCAGCGTGTTGCGCAGTGCCAGGTGGTCGTTGCCCGAGGGGCCGTAGGCAGGGCCGAAGGACGCCATGCCGTGGTGATACACGACCGAATGGGGAACGTACTGAGCGTGGTAGCCGGCTTGAAACCCGCGATAGCAGAAGTCGAGGTCCTCGATTCTGCCCGGCAGGTAGAGCGGATCGAATCCACCTAGCTTCTGAAACACGCGGCAATCCACGGCCAGCGCTGCCCCGGCTGATGCGGTGAGATCAGGGCGGTGGACGGCCGTTTCGTGGCCGGGAAACCGACCGGTGGCCTGAACGAGTCCCCATCGCCAACGGACCGACGTCTTCAAACCTTCGCAGGTCCGCCCGTCCATCTGCCAGCACAGGGGCGCCGTCATGAAACAATTGGGATCCCGGGCCGGGCCGTTTGGCAGCAGCGGCTCGATGAGCGGATCGATCGCGTCGGGAGCGAGTCTCACGTCGTTGTTCAGAAGGACGGCCACTTCACAAGCAAGGCTTGCCACCACTTCGTTGAACGAACAGAGCGCTCGATTCTCGCAGCGGATGATGCGGATGTCCGGATGCTTGCGTCCGAGCCACGAGGTGGAATCATCGGTCGAATCGTTGTCGATGACGATGATCTCGCAGCGATGGCGCGATTGTTGTGCCGCCCTGATGATCGAGGGGAGGCATTCGGCCAGAAGGGATCGGCCGTTGTAGTTGAGAACGAGTAGCGGGATGAGCATGGGGAGGGTCTGTAGTCCCTTCCTTGGGGCTTCGTGGACGTCCTTGCCAGACCCCACACAATAGGTGTTTTGCGGTGCCCAGGTCAAGATGAATGTGGGCAAACTTCAAGAGTTTCGACCGGGCAATATTGTGGGTGGCACGCTCAGAGCCTTCGACCTGACTGCCCCGCAGGAAGTGGGCAGTTCAAGAGCCCGGCTTATTCCTTCCCGCTACTGCTTGCGATCCCCAGCCTGCTCATCTTCGCAAAACCACCAGCCTTCGCGGAAGCTGAGGTTGTGGTTGGCTGGCACCCGATACCAGGCCGCGAACTCTTCTTCGGCGGCCTGCCGGGAATTGGACCTTGCGATGGTCCAGACGGCCGTCGCCAAGGCCAGGGGCACGGCCAGGGCGACGTAGATCCGGGGCACGATCAACGCTGCGTCTTGGGCCACCAGCACGATGGCTGCCGTCAGGGTGAGCAGGTTCATGATCACGTGCATCTCGGACGACTTTCGCGCCGCCCAGGCAATGCGTCGCAACCTTCCCCGGGGAACGCTCGGTTGGGCTTGCGGACGTCCCCCACCGCCTCCCTGGACCCGCAACTCGCCATGAAGTCGCTTGAGACGCTGATTGAAGGCCTTGTAGCGAGCGTCGTGATGGGCGGAGAGCAGGAAAAACGCCATGGCCCAGGTTACGCCCGAGAGCATCCAAATGGCCTGATGGCTCACCGAGAACAGTCCCCATCCGATTCCCAAGGGGACCAGGATATTGACCGTGTGATGCATGAGGTAGTCGAGTTGGACCCCATCAAGGGAGGCCGTGCCGTGGTATCGGGCCAGTTGACCGTCTACGTGGTCGAGCAGATACCAGATCTGGAGCAGCAGGGCTCCCGACCCCCATCCAGCGATGGAACCCGTGGCGAAGGCGGCCGAGGCCGCAATTCCGCAGGCCCAGGCGGCCAGGGTGGCGCTGTTTGCCGAGACTCCCCACGGCGCCACGACCCACGTGATGCGCAGGGCCGCCGGCCGGATCACGCGGCGGGCCATCCAGTTGCCGATCCGGCGGTGATCAGGCTTCTGGCAGCGCCGTTCGAGTTCGGCGATGGGCATCCGTTTCATGACGGGAGTCTAGGGCAGGCGGACGAAAAAATCTACCGGTCAGGCGTACAAACAGGGTTGTTCAAATTCTCCGGAAGCGGCGTTTCCCGAGCAGATGGTCCCAGCCGCCCCAGAACCAGCTTGCTCCGCATGTTGCGGCCCACACGGAGGTGACGAGCAAGGCCTTGCCGAAGGTTGTGGCGAGGGTTGCCTGCTGGCCGGGATACAACCGCTCCAGAAGAACGGCCGTGGCCAGGGCGGGAACGGCTACGAGCACGGTCAGACCGAGGAAACGTCCCTGCTCGGAGCTTCCCAACTCCTTCCAGAACGAGATGCCGACCACCAGGGCCGTGTAGGCAAGGTACGAGACGGCCGTGGTGGCCGCCACTCCGGTCAGCCCGAAGCCGTTTCGCAGGGCGAAGTGATTCCCCAACGCGGCTCCGAGCACGGCCGGCACGATTGCCAGCAAGGCCCGGTTCTGCCGTCCCACGGCAACCAGGTATTGACCGGCCGGGAGCGACAGCACGAGGGCCAGCGATCCGGGAGCCAGCCACACAAGAGCGGGCAGGCCGGTTCGATAGTCGGGCAGGAGATGGGCCAGGAGCGGCACGGCCAAGATGATGGCCAGGGCGGCGGGGAGGGCCATTGCGGCGGCGTGCAATTCGCTCGAAGCGGCCGCCAATCGTGCCACCTCGTGGCGATCCCCCGTCTGCCCGTATTTCTCCGCGTAGCGGGGATTCATCACGATCGAAAACATGTTGCCCAGCCCGTAGATCTGGCTCGAAACCATGATGGCCACGGAATAGCAGCCGAGTTGAAACTCGCGATCGCTCATGTAGCCCAGGATCATGAGCTTGTCGAGGGAGCGAAACAGGGTGACCATGGTTCCCGCGAGCAGAATGGGACCGCCGATTCCGACGAGTTGGCAGACTCTCGATGCGTCGAAGGCCCAGCGCAGGTCGACGGCTCGATAACGTTGGATGTAGAGAAACGCTCCCAGCAGAACGACCAGCGTTCCGAAAAACAGGCCGTAGACTCCCCACAGCCAGGTCGCCACGCACGAGACCGAAAGGGTCAGGACGGCTTCGAGGACGGAAAGGCGGGAGGTGAGGTCGAAGGCCTTGTGGGCTCGCAGGATGGTCACCTGGAAGGTCACGTAGCGGGAGAGCACGGCCAGTCCCCCAACGACGGCCAGACCGACGGCCCAGGGGCCCGCCGCAAACCCGTCGCCGGTCATGCCCATCCAGACGGCGGCGCCCAGAAGAAGGCTGGCGTAGACGAGGCTTGTCACCGAGTTGAAGGTGAAGGCCACGTCCAGCCCGCGTCGGGCCTCTTCGGTCTTGCCCCGTCCCAGGGCCACCGTGTATTCGCGAAGCGCTCCCTTGCTGATTCCCAGGTTGGCATAGTTGCCGTAGCTCATGAGCATCTTGAGCGCCTGCCAGATGCCCATCTGCGCCGGGCTCAGGAAGATCTTGAGGAGCAGGCTTGTCACCACCCCCAAGCTCTGGCAGATGGCGGCGGCCCCGCTGACCGTCAGCCAGTCGATGGCGACGCGACGCCATCCGCCGATCGGCGCTGTTGGGTGATGAAGGGTGGGGGAATCGAGCGTTTGCAAGCGGGCTGCCACGGGGCGCCTCTCCTAATCTTCCTGATGGGCGGCGGGTCTAGAGCGTCCTTGCTCTCCGTTGCTACGTGGCAGGGAAGGCCTTTGTTTTGTGGCAGGCGGACAAAAAGAAACTACCAGTTCGATCCTCCAGGACATGAAAAGAAGTGTGCAGTTGCGGAGCAGGGATCGGTGAGTATGGCCAGATATCTGAAAGTTCCGCAATTGCATGCTTCTTTTCCTGTCCTGCCGTGCGAGCATGTTTTGACCATTCTGGTGGCGCCAAATTGGAGATAGATGGCCGGCGAGAGCATGAAACGATCGTCCGCTCAGTGGCAGTGCATGCTCTTTTCTGTTCTCGTTTCACGCTCTCACCTGCCATCCATCACCAATTGTGGATCGAACTGGTAGTTTCTTTTTGTCCGTCTGCCCGTGTCCGAGCAGGATCTCCGCGATCCGCGTCGCCGCGTCCGGTGCCTTTGCCGATTGACGTCCCCAGAACGAGGCGTTGGCAAATACCGAACCCAGGTCGCCAGCGTCTTGCGTGTCGCTCTGGCAGAGACCCTTGTTGATCAGCGGACGTAATTGAGCGGAGTCGGATGCCGAGCCAAGCAGTCCCCAACGTTCCGCCGGCAGGATCTCGCCGGCTCCGCGCGGAACCAATTGCACGACCGGAATGCCGGCTAACGTTGCTTCAATGCCGGCACTCGACAGGCAACTGAGGACACAGTCCACGCCACGCAGCGATTCGGCGAGCGATGGCGAAGGGGCCGTCTCCACCCGGAGGTTCGGATGGCGGGCCCTTGCGGCCTGAATGATCGGATCGTTCTTTGTTCGTGGATGGGGCTTGATGATCAGCGTGGCTCCGGGAAGCGATTCGACGGCGCCGAAGGCGGCTTCGATCATCTCGGCATAGGTGCGGCTGTTGAGATTCATCTCGATCACGTCGGGACGGTGGTCCCGGGGGGGCACCGTTGCCAGGAGCAGAATCCGCGGTGAACCGCCGGGCGAGCCTTTCCGTGACACGCCGCGAAGGCATTCATGGAGCCGGTCGTGAACGGGCGACCCGGTCACGAAGATCCGCTCGGTCGGGATTTCCCAACGCTCCAGTTGCTCGCGAGTCGAGTGTCCCCAGGCAAAAAAGCCGTCGGCTGCCAGCGGAGCAAATCCGAATCGCGCGACCGGCGCGCCGTGCTGAACGACAAACGACTGGGCCCCGCAGCGTCGAGCCAGCGCCAGCGCGATCCGCTTCATGGGGGTGGCGTCTTCTTCCATGACCAGCAGGTGAGGGCGAATTCTCTGGAAATGGGCGGCTATCTGATCTTCCCACCGGCGCTGATCGCGCTTCCGCTGGGCGAGCCGCTGGGTGAGCCACTCGGCCACAATTGGCCGCAGGTCGATGCCGCGGTAGACGAGGGGGGGCAACGTAACGGGACTATCTTCATGGGGGCCCGGCGCCGCATTTTCCTGGCATGTCAGTTGGTGGATCCCTTTGGCGTGCCACTGGAAAAAGGGCTTCACGGCAAAACGATCGTAAAGCCACCAAAGGTGGCAGTTCCGTTCGTGCAACACCTGGCAAACGGGATCGAGAAACCGGGGATTGCCGCACAGGATGACACGCGGATGCGCATCCGGTGACCGGTCTGTGCGGCGGAGCCGATAGGCCAGGTGGCGCAGAGTTCGCCGCCACCATTCTTCCTGAAGGACTGCGGGTGCCGGCGGCTCGGCTTGCTGGCCGTTCCATTGAACGGTGCAGGATGCCCCCGCTCGCTGGCAGATTGTGGAGATGAGGGCCACGTCGTCGCGATCGGCCCGGTCGGCAACCAGGCCGATTCGCTCCCCCTGCCTGGGTGGCTGAACTTGCGTGAAGAACTCGACAACGCGGAGCAGCTTGACGAGGTAGTATCGCAGTCCGAGGGCGTTCACCCAGGCCAGCGGCAATGGTCCCTCCTGCCGATCCCCTTCGCCGCCGGCCAGTTCGACCAGACGCTCGGCCTCGCGATCGAGCTGGAGGTAGCGGCGATCTAGTACCTGGTCCAGTTCGATCACCGACTTCGACGGGCCGTGAGGCCAGGGACCGGTGAGAAGCACCACCGGCTTGCCGGCAAGGGACGGGGTGACAAGTTCCGCCCGGGTGCAGATGGATCGGTCCATCTCGGTGGCGCTGTCGGCGCAGTCCGCTACAGCGAATGCAGCCCTGGTGGACAACATGTCGTCTGCCCGATTCGATTCGTGGAGCAGCCCCGAGCCGGTATTATGTCTTTCCATGATGTCCGAGCGTGTGTTCATCCGGCCATATTCCGACAACTTGGACGATGGGCAACTGCCAGCAATTCCACAAGGTCCTTGAACCGTGTCAGCAACACGTCAGCGTCGACTTCGTGAGTGGGGTTGAAAGCGATCGTTTGCATTCCGAGTCGTGCGGCGCCGGCCAGTTCGTCCGCATCGTGCCCCACGAACGCCGCCTGGCAAGCGTGCAGGTCGAGGGCATCCAGGGCGGTTTGGTAGCAGATCGGCTCCGGCTTGACGGCGTTCAACTCGGAGGATGCGACGACTGCGGAGAAAACGTCCGGCAAGCCCATCTCCTCAAGCCGCTCGCGGAGCACAAAGCTCGAATGCTCCGTGTTGGCCACCACGGCCAGTGGGATTCCTTCGGACGCGAGTTGTTTGAGCGTGCTTCTGACACCTGGCAGGAGTCGGGTCTCCGCCTCCCAGCGGCGCCGACGCGTCTGGCACGTGGTTGCCACTTCCTCGACCTGTCCTCGGCTCAGGCCCAGGGCCCGAAGGAACAATCGCACGGCCTCACACGGATCACACTCGCCGCGGTGGACTGGCGGCAAATAGTCCTTTTCCCAAACATGGAAAAGGCAGCCGTAGTGGCTGTGCAACCCCAATCGTCGAAGGACCTGCAGCAGCCAGCGACGCCAACCTGTGGCGTCGTAGAGGATGTTGCAATTGTCCAGGAGCACCCCTTCAACCGGCCTCTTCAAGCGAAGAATGGGCTGCGCAGGCAGGGATACGGAGAATGCGAGGGAACGCATGGTAGGGTCCTTGTCGCCACATTCGCAACGAAAGCGCACGCCTCCGGGCGGAGACGAAACGACATGCGGGGGACACAGGATTACCGACTCGCGACGCACGCGACAACGGCCCGATCAGGGCGACGACTTGAGAGCGTGCGGCAAAAGGACACCGGCGCTGGCGCCGGCTCGGCGTGAGTCGCATGAGAATTCGAGTCCTTTCGCAGGCGTGCCTGCCAGCTCACCGTCACGTCGCGGCATAGACGCGATTGAGAGCGGCCATCCGTTTTCGCATGGCCGGTTGGTGGTCTAGCAGGTCGGCAATCCGTTGCCAATCCAATGCTTCCGGTCCCAGGGCCTCGAAGATCGCGACCGCGTTCTCCCAGTCCTCCTCGATATCGACCGTGAGACGGACATCCTCTCGATCGATCTCGGCTGGAGCCGGCAATAAACGAATCCGGAATCGATCCGGACGGGAACACACATAGTGCGTGGGGTTATCCCGATCAGCGGGAGCCGTTGCCTTTCGGGAGACCGCGCGGAGACAGTCCGTTCGAAACCACTCGGCACAAACACCGATTGGAGAGAGCACGGCAGGACGACCGCTGCGCGACTGGTAGCTCACGTAGTCGCATCCGGGGTTCTCCCGGGCCGAACAGATCAAGCGATCCACCAGGGTGGGATCGACAAAAGGCCGTTCGGCCGACATGCGAACGATCGCCTGGGCCTGGTATTCCTCAAGTGCGGCCGCGAGGCTGCCAATCGCGTCCTCGCGACGGGAGACGAAGACGGGGACGTCCAGCGGCGTCAACTGGCTGACAATCTGATTCTCCGGATCGTCGTTCGTCACCACGATCACGCCGTCAAGTTGCTGGCAGTCTGTCATCCGCCGGATGATCCACTCGAGAACCGATTTCGTTCCCAGCTTGCGAGCTGCCCTGATGCGGGCACGAGGCGAACTGAAACAGGCTTCCACGATTCCCAAGGTCTCTAGCATCCGACTACCCTCGACATCCTTGATGGTCGACACTCGTTCCAAACTCGGCCAAGTATGGGGGAAAGTCTATCATCCGCCAACGGGAATCGTCAAGGCGAAAATAGGGCCGCGGGCGAAGCTGGGAAGAGCGGGGAAAATAGGCCGCCGCGAGATTGCCTTTCCGCTTTTCAAAACGCGAATGACCTTGGGAGTGCGGCAAGCCCTGTGCTATAAATCGGGCTCCCGCAATTCAACATGTGCGCACCACGCGCAGAAATCCCTGACGAAGACTCGAAAACGATCGACTGCCCCAAGGCAGACGATCCCTCCCGATTGGAGACCGACCATGGACGGTTGGCAGACCCAGGTTGTCACGGCCGCGGCGACGGAAGTTGTTTCCACCTGCCAGTTGACCGTGCTTCTTCCCACCTTCAACGAAGAACTGGCCATCGAGCCCGTTCTCGACGAGATCGTAGCCGCCTTGACCCAGGAGTCGATTCGCTACGAGATCCTGGTGGTTGACGACGCTTCTACCGATGCGACCGCGGACCTGGCGGAACGTTATGCGGCCGACTGCTGGCAGTGCCAGGTTCGCGTGATTCGTTGTCCGGAGAACCGCGGCGCCGGCGCCGCCCGCAAGGTCGGCATCCGCAACGCCCGAGGCGATATCGTGGTGATGCTCGACGCTGACGGGACCTATCCGGCCGACCAGATCCCGGAACTGCTCAAGTACTTTCCCGCCTACGACCAGGTGAACGGCGCCCGCACGAGCGAACAGGGGACCCTTCCCTGGCTGCGCGTGCCGGCCAAGTGGTTCATTCGCAAGCTGGCCTGCTACCTGACGGGGGTCCGGATCCCCGACCTCAATACGGGTCTGAAGGCCTTCAAACGCGACGCCATGTTGCCCTGGCTCTGGGTTGTGCCCAACGGATTCAGTTGTGTGACGACCATGACCCTGGCCTTCCTCACCAACAACTATGCCGTGAAGTATGTTCCGATCCCCTATCGGACCCGCATCGGCAAGAGCAAGTTTCATCCCATCCGCGACACGGCCGCCTATTTGAGCACCGTTCTGCGGATGGTGCTCTATTTCCGCCCCCTCAAGGTGTTCCTGCCCCTGTCGGCGCTTGTGATTGCCTTGGGTGTGCTCATGAGCGTCCTCAGCTTCCTCTTCACGGGGAGCATGCAGGAGTCGAATATCGTTGTTCTCACCGCCGGCTTCATGACCTGCATGATGGGCCTCCTGGCAGAGGTCATCGTCGCCCATCACCGCCGCTAACCCCCGACGAAAAAGCGGGCGTCTGAAGAAACGGAATCCAATCTCATGTCGATCTTCAGCACTGTCGACAAGGGCTATTTCGTCCCGGGAACCGACTTCGTCGCCGACCATGCGGCCTGCCGTGTCGATCCCGGCCACGTGGCTCCCGCCGCAGGACGCGATCCCCGGCGAAGGGAACTCTATCTCGACGGCGTCTACGAGGACATCACTCGCCTCCTCGGCGCCATCGACCGCAACCCCTTCCGCCCCACCTACGGATGCCTGGACCGCCAGTTTTGGCACTATCGCACGGCCTGTTTCCCTTCCGAGATGTACCAGGAAGGCGTGTTGCCCCTGGCGCTCGTTTATGCGACCCAATTGCCCGGGAATCGATGGTACGGATCGCCGAGAGTCCGCGAGTTGGCGATCGCCGCCATGCGCTACTCGGCCCGGTCGTGTCATCGCGACGGCTCGTGCGACGACTACTACCCCTTCGAGCGAGCCCTGGGCGCCGCTGTCTTTTCTCTTCAGGCCGCGGCCCAGGCCTATCGCCTTCTCGCTCTCGACGACCCGGAACTGGTCGCCTGGTTCGAGCGTCGCGCCCAGTGGCTTATGGAGAATGACGAGTCGGGACACCTGGCCAATCACCACGCCCTGGCTGCTCTTGGGCTCTGGCGAGTCGGCGAGATCACCGACAACGACGTTTTCCGCAACACCGCCGCCGCGCGAATCGAACAGCTGCTGGCGTGGCAAGATGCCGAGGGATGGTTCGAGGAATACGGCGGCGCCGACCCCGGCTATCAGACCGTGACGATCGATTGTCTCGCCAAGCTGCGGCGGGCTGCCGGAGATGTCCGGCTTGACGAACCGATTGCTCGGGCCGTCGGTTTTGCCCGCCACTTCCTCCACCCCGACGGAAGCTACGCAGGAGAATATGGCAGCCGCGGCACGGCCCACTTCTATCCCCACGGCTTCGAACTGCTCGCCGGACAACTGCCGGCTGCCGCCGATCTGGCGGAGGGCTTTTTGAAGTCACAGGAACTCGGGTCGTTCGCCCGGTTCAACGACGACCGCATGTTCGCCCACCGCCTGGCCAATCGGATCGAGGCCTACCAGGACTGGGCCCCGGCATGCCCGGAAACCGAGGAAATGAAGCGGGAATCCGAAAGACACTTCCCCCGCGCCGGCCTCTTTGTCCTCCAGGAGGGCGATCGTCACACGGTTGTTTCCACCGCTCGGGGTGGAATCGTGAAACACTTCGATTCCGGCAGGTGCACGACGGACGGCGGCCTGATCCTTGCGATGGAAGACGGGACCGTCTGCGTTTCGCAGATGCACGATCGCACCCGCTCGGTGGAAGTGGCCCGCGATCCAAACGGGTCGACACGGATTACCGTCTCCGGCCCTCTCCATGCGGTTCGCTTCGAGACGGCCACGCCCTTGAAACAGTCGATTCTCCACGTGAGCATGTGGGCGGCAGGTCGCTGGTGTCGTACGTTGGTGCGGAAACTGCTCCAGCGACGCCTGATCACCGGCCGGAACGAGTTGCCTCTTCGACTGATCCGGACCATTCAACTGCAGTCGGGCGATCCAAAGGTCCGTGTGACCGACGAAATCGAACTCACCAACCCGGCGATTCGCCTGGCCCGAATGGCCATCGGCACGGATCACCAAACCGCCTACGTGGCGGCCTGCGGCCTCTACCAGGACTCTGTCCTCGAACCCTGGACCGACCTGAACGACCACGTCGAGGCCCTCAATCGGGATCGACGGGTCGTAATCGGCCGCGACTTCTAGCAGCAACGCCAACCACAGCGTTTCGAACGCCACTATCGGCTACCCCCCCCGAACTGGTGACTTGGCGAAGTTTTCTTGTCAGGGCAATACAACTTTTCACGAACCTTCGGGGTTCAAATTGGAGGAAATTCGGTTCAGAGAATGGGTGCTCCATGGATTTGCTAGAAGGTAGTGCGATCGTTTTGGTGAGCCTCGCGGGAGGCGTCTATGCGGCTTGGGTTCTGCGGGACGGGCTGCGAAAGACAAGAGCTGCCGCCGCCAACACCACCTGTGTGGGGGCCCGGAAGAGATCCCTACGGGCTGCCAGGTTTGACGGGTTGAGTCAGCTTGTCGTTGCCGGCTTGTTTCTTGCCATGGCGGTTTGGGGCTTGGCTGGGGTTGCTCGCCCCCACCTGGTCCGTCAGGGCACGGGTCAGACCGAGGAGGGTGTCCTGATTCCCGGGTTGCCAAACCTGGCCCCCGGTCGGATCTGCCGAGCCTCCGATCTTCCCGGTTCCCCCATCACCGACGCCGATTTGTCGGGCTTGCCGTTGACCAGCGCGGATGTCCGAATGTTCCTGCAGCAGGCTCCAGAGATCGCATGGCTGAATCTCAGCGACACCCAGATCGGGGATGAAATCCTGGCCGATCTGGCGGCCGCGCCAAGTCTTGTCCGACTCAGCCTGTCGCGGACAGGGGTGTCCGACGCCGGAATCAGACGCTTGGCGGGCTCCGCTCAAATGGAGTTCCTGCTGCTCGATGAGACCAGGATCACCGATGCCGGTGTTGCGAGCCTTAAGAGCATGGCCAATCTCAGGTGGCTGAGCCTTCGAAAGACGGAGATTACCCCCGGTTGCCTTGAGGTCCTCGAACAGTTCGAGAACATGGAACGATTGAATCTCAATCACACCGCGATCACCGGGGTTCAAGCACAGCGTCTCGTTGAGCGTCGGCCCCGCTTGGACTGCCACTGCGACAAGAAAGAGGGACCAGGAGTGACCGGCGAGCAGGACGATTGCGGCTAGCGCTTCGCTTGAAACTGGATTTCCAGAAGGCTGTTGGGGTTCGCCTCGCGAATCTCTTGTTTGCTCCCATTGGGCCAGAGGACTTCCACGCGGACGGCGTCGGCATGTTGGCCGAGTCCGAAATGGAGCGTTAGTTCGTTCTGGTTGCCCTCGCCCGTGCCTGCTTCGACCTGGCGTGTGAGAATCCGGTCCCCCGCCGTCACGCGGACTTGGGCGCCGATGGCAGCCCGATTGACGACGGGTCCGTCGCCCTGCAGCTTGACCTTCAGCCAGTGATATTGCTTGCCACCCTGGTTTTCGAACAGTCGGCCGGCCGACACGAGATCCAGGTCGCCGTCATTGTCGTAGTCGGCCGCGACCGCCGCCCCTGCGTGGCCGATCTTCTCAAAGGTTTTCCCCGAAACGTTCCTGAAGACGCCGACACCGGTGCTGATATCCACCCAGCCATCGGCATCGAAGTCCGCCCAGCAGGCGGCCCCATTGGAGAGTGTGAGGCCCACAGCATCCGTCTTGTCCTCGAAGACAACCGTGGGCGGATCGGCGTGAAGTGTTGTGCAGGTCGCGAGCAGGATCGCTGCGAGGATTACAGTCACCAGTTGTTGAGATGGTCTTGCGGCTTGCAATGCTGTCTCCCAAGTTGTGTCGTGCCGATGTTCACTAATTTCTGGCAGTTTGGGAGTATATATCGCTCGATCGGGGTAGGCCAGAGGCGCAGTTCTTGAGGAGCTGACGATGAACCGCAGAGTTGGAGAATTGGGGGCGCCGGTTTGGTAACATTTCGTTGGTTCCTACGTAATAACGGGGGGGGGGAGACTGTCTCGTGATCCGTGCCTCACAATGACCCTAGCCCCGGAAAAGCCGATGATTCAGCGATTTTCTGCCGCGTTGCCGATCCTGATTGTGGCCGGGCTCGGCCTGTTCCTGTTGGGGGCGAGCCCGACCCCGAAGTCGGTCCTGATCGGGGATGTGCCCCACGTGCGGCAGAAGCCCGACTTCTGCGGCGAGGCGTGCGTGGCGGCCTGGTGTGGGAAACTGGGACTGGACATCGATCAGGACACCGTCTTCGACCAATCGGGGCTGGATCCCCATCGGGGCCGGGGCTGCTACACGAAGGAACTTGCCGCGGCCATGACCCGGCTGGGCTTTGCGACGGGCAAAGTATGGTACGAGGTGGACGCCCGGAAGGCGACCGAGCAGCTTGACGGGCTGTGGCAGCAGGTTCGGGCGGACCTGGAGGCGGGGCAAGCGTCGATCGTGTGCACGCGTTTCGACTCCCGGCCCGGCGCGAGCGAGCACTTTCGCCTCATCGTGGGCTACGATGCGAAGACGGACGAGGTCGTTTATCACGATCCGGCCATCGCGCGCGGCGCCTACCTGCGGATGAAGCGGACCGCGCTGCTCGATCTCTGGCCGCTCAAGTACCGGCCCGAGACGTGGACCGTCGTCTGGCTTCGGATGGGATTGGTGAAGCGTCCGGAGTTGAAACCGGCGGAAGGGCTGACGGCGGCCGACTTTGCCCAGCACGTGTTGCAGCTTAAGAAGAAACTGCCCCACGACGGCTTCACGGTGATCATCCAGAGGCCCTTCGTGGTGATCGGCGACGAGCCCCCGGCGACCGTTCAGACGCGAAGCGAGCGAACGGTGAAGTGGGCGGTCGAGAATCTGAAGGCGTCGTTCTTCAAGAAAGAGCCCCGCGAGATCCTGGACATCTGGCTGTTCAAGGACAAGGCGAGCTACGAGAAACACGCGACGGCCCTGTTCGGCAGCCGGCCGACAACGCCCTACGGCTACTTCTCATCACAGCACAAGGCGCTCGTGATGAACATCTCGACGGGGGGAGGAACGCTGGTCCACGAGATCGTCCATCCCTTTGTGGCCGTCGATTTTCCCGCGTGTCCTTCCTGGCTGAACGAAGGGATGGGATCCCTGTTCGAGCAGTGCGGCACGGTCGACGGGCGGATTGAGGGGTTCACGAACTGGCGTCTGGCGGGATTGCAGAAGGCGATTCAGGGCAAGCGGCTTCCGACGTTCAAGACGCTCTGTTCGACGACGACGGCCGAATTCTACGACGATTCCCACGGCACGAACTACGCCCAGGCCCGGTATCTGTGCTACTACCTGCAGGAGCGCAATCTGCTCCGGAAGTTCTATCGCGAGTTTCGAGCGAACGTGGCGAGCGACCCGACGGGGTACAACACGCTGATGTCCGTTCTGGGCACGAAGGACATGGCCAAGTTTCAGGCCGACTGGGAGGCTTACGTGATGAAACTGCGGTTTCCGTAGTTCGGCGGTTTCAGAGCATAGCTTCCGCGGCAACAGGGTTTTTGGCGGTCCCTGCCTTATGCCAGTTGACTATTCGCTCAGCGCACAGGATTCTCGGCCATGAAATGGAAACCGCGAGATCTTCTTGGGAGCGGAAGGGTACTTGCTACCATGCCGCTGCAAGAGCCTGGCCAAGGGTGTTCGTCCAGGTTCGCAAGCCGGGTAGGCTGGTCGTTTTTCCCACAGGCGATTCTGGCTCTGCAGCGGGTGCGGGAGCACTGGGGGCCGGCGGCGCGGAGCCCGGAGCGGGTTCACTGACGGGCGGGCTGGGCTCGGCCGGAGTCTCCGCAGGAGCGGGCGTTGCTGGGGGCTCTGCTGCGGGCGCGGGCTCTGCTGCGGGCGCGGGCTCTGCTGCGGGCGCTGTGGCGGGCATTGGAGCGGGGGGGGCGGAATCCTCTGGAACGCTTGTATCGGCAGGAGACGGTTCCGGAGCGGGCGGAAGTGCGGGAGCTGCTGGCGGAGCGGGCGGCAGAGTGGTCGCAGGGCTCGACTCCTCGATTACAGCCGCTTCGCAACACGAGTCAATCGAGACAACGCAGCAGACGGGCCGACAGGTGCGGGGTCGACACGTTCGCGGCTGGCAAGTGTGGGGTCGACACGTTCGCGGCTGGCAAGTGTGGGGTCGGCACGTTCGCGGCTGGCAAGTGTGGGGTCGGCACGAAATCGGCTCACACCAGGTAGGTGAGCAGGTTCTCGGAGCACAGGTTCTCGGAGCACAGGTTCTCGGAGCACAGGTTCTCGGAGCACAGGTTACTGGGGCACAGGTTACTGGGGCACAGGTTACTGGGGCACAGGTTCGGGGTCCGCACCGTCGTCCGGCCTCTGCAGTTGAGTCAGCGAGGCAGATCGCCAAAATCAGGGCGATGCTTGGGAGCATAACGCGTCGCATGAGAGATCCCTCCAACAGCCAAAGGAAACGGGGGCGTGGAAAACACATGCGTCTTCCGCTCCGAAAGAGGGGGTATTTCCGGAAGGATTTACGGCCCCCTTCCTGAGAGAGGAGTGACGCCTCCCCTCAAGTTGGAGCATCTTATTGTGGGTTGTCAAGGATCTCGCAGTATTTTTCCAAACTTGGCCATCGAAGTGCCCCCAGGTCAGGTGGGGGGGCGTGTTCTGAAGTCGGCCGAATCGTCTGTGTCGGAGTCGTCGAGAGTGGTTCCGGTCAACTGGAGGGCCATATCTTTCGCCCGTTTGAGATCGAGCTTGCCGGTTCCCAGAATGGGGATTTCGTCGACACGGAAGAAGCTGTCGGGGGAGGGGATCCAGATGGGCGGCAGGCCCGCCTCTCCGAGTTTGCGGCACAGATCGTCGGCGGCGATCTCGGGGGTCCGGTAGAGGACGACAATCCGCTCGCCTTTTTTCTTGTCGGGGACCCCGATGACAACGGCAGCCTGCTCTCCTTCTTCATCGACGCCGAGAACCTGGGTGAGCACTTCCTCGATTCGCAGGTGGGGGACCATCTCGCCGCCGATTTTGGAGAAGCGACTCTGCCGGCCCGTGATGTGGATGTAGCCGTCGGCATCCACTTTGGCGATATCACCGGTCGTGTACCAACCGTCCTGGAGGACTTTGTCGGTCAGTTCGGGCAGCCCGAGGTAGCCCTTCATCACGTTGGGCCCCTTGATGAGCAACATGCCGGACTTGTCGGTTCCCAGATTCTCCCCGGTTTCGGGGTCGACGATCTTGGCGAAGATTCCCGGCATGGGCTGGCCCACCGATCCGATTCGGTTTCCCTGCTGGAACTCGCTCATGATCCGCGCATCGGGAAGATTGGTGGAGACGACGGGCGACAATTCGGTGGTGCCGTAGCCCTCGACGGGACGGACCCCGAACTTGGCCTCAAAGGCATCCGCTACATCGATAGGCAACTTCTCGGCGCCCGTAATCAAAACCTCCAGGCTGGCGAAGTCCTCGGCGTCGCAGCGGCGGGTGTAGGAACGCAGGAAGGTTGGCGTGGAAAGCAGAATTGTGGCCTTGTACTGCTTTGTCATCTTGCCGACCTGGCGAGCTTCCAGGGGGCTGTAGTGGTAGACGCACATCGGGTCCAGCATGAGGGCCGTCCAGACGGTGGTCGTGTAGCCGAAGGAGTGGAAGAAGGGCAGGATGCCGATGAGCACGTCGTCGGCGTGCATGTGGAGGACCTGGCTGAATCCCTCGACGTTGGAGCCGATATTGTGCTGAGTGAGCATGACGGCCTTGGGGAGCCCGGTCGATCCGGAGGTGAAGATCAGGGTGATCAGGTCGTCCGGTTTGATTTTTGTGAGCCCCAGGAGTCGTTCGTGGAGCCAGGAAGGCAGGAGCCACGACGCGGCGGCGCCGGCGAGTTTGTCGGTCAAACGCAACTTCTCGCGCAGATCTTCGAGGTAGACGACTTCGACATCGAAGCGGAAATCGAACTTTTCCATCACCTTTCGGGAGGTGAGGACGTGGCGGATTCCGGCGATCTCGATGCACTGGTTCATGATCTCGTTGGAGACCGTGTAGTTGAGATTGACGACGACGCGGCGATCGAGGCCCAGGGCGGCGTTGACGAGCAGCCCGACCGAGGACGGAGGCAACAGGACGCCCACGGTGGATTCGTCATGATCGAAGACCTCGCGTCGCAGGAGTCGGCGCATGATGAGGGAGCGGGTCAGAATGTCGCCGCCCGTCATCGCGGTGCCGGTTGTGTCGTCGACCTTCCGGCGGAATCGATTCCTTCGGCAGCCGCGCAGCATGGCCCTGGCCGGCGCCATGAAGTGCTGCTTGTTCTCCAGCATGGTTTCGTAGCCCAATTCCTCAACGGCGAGGCGGACTTCCTGCTGGTCCTTGACGCCGTGCATGGGCTTGCCGAAGACGATGGATACCGGGTAGGGGATCTTCCGGGGCCATTTCCAGAAGAATTTTCGGCGTTCGAAGCTGAAGATGCTTCCCCAGAGTCCACCCAGATGGACGGGGATCACGGGGGCTTCCGTGCCGCGAAGGACCGCGACGAAGCCGCGCCGGAACCCTTGGATCTGGCCGGTGCGGCTCAAGCCGCCCTCGGGGAAAATGCAGACCAGGTCGCCGTTACGCAAGGCCTCCTGGCCGGCGCGAAGCGACTCGACCATGGACTTTCGCCCCGGTCTGATGGGGATCGTCTGATAGTCCCGGGCCAGTCGTCCCAACGGGCCCTTCTCGACGAAATCGGCGTATGCGATGAAGCGGATGGGGCGGGGGCAGAAGAGGATCAGCAGGACGGCGTCGAGCCAGGTGACGTGATTGGAAATGAGCAGGGCGCCGCCCTCTTCCGGGATGTTCTCCAGCCCCTTCACGCGGACGCGATAAAAGAGCGAAATGACAATGCGCACAAGGACGCGGATCATGGGGGTGAAGGCCAGGTAGACGATGATGCAGAAGACCGGGATGGTGGCCACGCTCGCTATGGCCCAGATCCAGCGGGCGGAGAGATTGAGGCCGTCCTCGCGACCCAGGACGCCGAACAGGACCCCGGTCAACATCATGCCCGAGAAGGAGAGGAAGTTGTATGCCGCGAGGATTCTTCCCCGTGATTCGGTTGGGCTCCGTTCCTGAAGGGAGGACAGGAGGGGGATATCGTAGAGTCCGGCCGAGATACCCAGCAATGCCAGGAAGGCACACGTCCAACTGAACGGGCCGTGCCAATTGCCTCCCTGCGCTTCCGGCGACAAGGCCAGGACCAGGGACATGACGATCAAGCCGGCGGCGCCCAGGGGCACGAGTCCCAGTTCCACCTTGCCTCTCGACCAGATCCCGGCGAGGACGCAACCAGCACCGATTCCCAGAGTCAGGATTCCGAGCATCACTCCCACGTAGGGTTGGCCGAAGGTGCGATCTTCGAAGAACTGCTGCATCGCCATGCGGTCAATATTGGACTGGGCGAGCAATCCGACGGACCAGAAGTAGGCGCTGCCAAGAGCGGCCCAGTAGAGGGCGCGACGTGAGAAGAGCTCTCGCAGGTCTCTCACCACCTGTCCAGCCGGGTTGAGGGGAAACCGGCGATCGGGGCTGGCCGCCTTGAGCCGCCCAATGAACAGACTCGCGATCCAGCCGACGATGGCCACTCCGACCAGGACGGCTGCAGAAATCCACCAGCGGTACTGGCCGGGGCCCAGCCCCAAGTTCGAGTCTGCCGGCAGCGTCGTCAGGGAAAAGAGGTTTGTCCCCACGCCAGCGCCGACAATACAGGCCACCATGGTTGTCATGCCGATCACGCCGTTCGCCGAGGAGATGTGCTCGTGATGCACGATTTCGGGAATGCTGGCGTACTTGGCGGGGCTGAAAAAGGCGCTCTGCGCCCCCATCAGAAACAAGACAAACATCATGATGTGGATTTCGCCGGACAGAATGGCGCCGATCCCCATGGCCATCACCACGATCTCCGCCACTTTGCAGCCAATCATCACGCGGCGTTTGCTGAACTTGTCGGCAAAGTAGCCTGCTGGCGCTGCCAACGCGAGGAATGGAATAAGAAACGCCACGCTTCCCCATTGCATGGCCTTGGCCTGGTCGCCGAACATTACGGCGCCGATCGGGACAATCAACCAACGGAAGATGTTGTCGTTCAACGCGACAAGAAACTGGGTGACGAGAAGGGCGATGAAGCTGCTAGTCCAGAGGCTGCCGTGGTCGGTCTCCTGCAAGGACGGCTGATCGCCATGCACGGCGTCCGGATCCGTTGCTTGGATGTCCTCGAATCCGGTTCTGCTGGAATCGTCGTGCCCGTCTGCCATAGGTATTGATCCGATATCGCGAGTATTGCCCAAAGCGGGTCAAGCCCGCATACCAACTTCCATAAACACCCACGCACCAGGCGCAGAAGTCGCAAACCAAGACTCCGAAAGGGGTCGATTGACGCCCCGGACTGGGGTGCGGGCGCAGTCCGATCGAGCGGTTGCAGCACCCCATCACCCCCAGACCCCCTCAGATTGTAGGGGGAATGCCATCCGGAGCCAATACGGTTGGAGCGAGGCTGGCGGAAGACCTGCCTCGGCAATGGAGGCCTCCATCACGGTTTCCATCGGCGATTTCCGCCTGTCTCTGCGAGGATTAGGCGGTGTTTCCGGCGAGATGCAACGGCCCGGGCGGCGTCCCGCCTCGTAACGGGCCGGATTCGAGCGGTTTCGACCGGGGTTCCGGGAGGGCCGATCGTACCCTAAGCCAGACGCAGAGGGCGTCAAGAAAAGCCAAACGGCCGAAGACGCGGGGCCTGCGACCGTCTATCTTTGAAAGCGAGTGGCTCGGGTGGTGGACTTCTCGGTTCAGGAAGTCACGGATTCTGCAAAGCAGGTGCGGAGCGTGGCCTGAAGCTGCTCGGGCAGGAACGGCTTGGCGATGAAATCCTGGGCGCCTTTTCGAATCGCCTGCGAGATCAGCTTGGTCTGATTCAACGCGCTGACGACGACGACGCGGGCTTCCGGATCGAGTTCGAGGATCTTCTCAAGAGCGTAGATTCCGTCCGTACCGGGCATGACGATGTCCATCGTTACGGCGTCCGGGCGCAACTCGTCGTACATGCGAATTGCCTCGGCGCCGTCGTGGCCTTCTCCGGCAACTTCCCAACCAGCATCGACGAGGCTTTCGCAGATCATCTTCCGCATCAGCATCGAATCGTCGACAACGAGTACCCGATTGGCCATCTTACGGTTCCTTCTCATGACACACAGAGGTATCCACGAACGTGTTCAAGTATAGGACGTGTATTTCGGGTGGAGAGCGGGAAAGGAGGGATGCGGGGAGAGACTTTGCATTCCCGCGTGGGGTTTTCCACCACCAAGCGGCAGCAGCCTTGAAACCGGCCTGATTGCCACATCCCGACGATCCGGCCTGACCGGTACGGAATAACCGATACTTGGTGGAGGCCTATTGAAGATGGCCCACCGCTTGCAACGATAACACGTCCAGGACGATGAGGCGAGGTTGCCCCGAATAGGATGGCGTTTGTCGGGCGGGCGCCGGCTCGGCGATATTGGGAGGGTGTGGCATGGATATCACGCGCAATCAGTACTTTCTCGCAGGATTGCTCCTCGTTTTCCTGGGCGTGGAATTCAGGGCGATTGAATCCATCCAGTTGACCCAGGAGTTCACCCAGTTTCTGGCGAGGAAGACGAAGCATCCCGCCGTGGCGACGACTGACGCCGTGGACAGTGTCCTGGGCACGGAAATCAAGGTTCCGGCCAAGACAGTCACTCCGCCCGAATGGGTCGGTTACAGTTTTCTCTCCCTGGGCGCCGTACTCGTGCTTCACAGCCTGGCAATGCAGAAGCCTGGCTGACCGTCACCTGGGGCTCCAGGCTTGACGGTGGGCGTTCTCGCCGGGGAAATAGCGTCGTCCGGTGGCGGCTTCCAGCCCGTCGCGCATGGGCTCGAAAGGGCGGATCCGAAGATCGGTGAGCGTACGCTCGATGACCCCCGACCCAGGAACTGTCAGGCGAACCAGGAGGGCCCCGTGGGGGCGCCAGAGGGAACTCTCGCCCGGCCTGAGAACGCGGAAGGGAAGCCTGAAAACGATGCGGCCGTGTTCAAACTGGTCTGCACGTACGGACTTCGTCCAGCGTTCGGTGCGTTGCACGGGCCGGGTGGCATGGGGAGAGTCTTTCCAGGCCTGCAGGGTGAGATTCACGACCCCATCGTACGCAACGGGGGCCCCGTACGAGTCCAGGGGAGTGATTTCCACCTCCAAGCCATCGATTGCCGAGTCCTGATCCCAATTGGCAAGGTATGCCGAAACGCTCATGGCCTGCACTTTGGCGGTCGAACGGGGCCGAGCCGGGGGTCTTGCGGGAGCCTCGAACTGTCGAGGTGGGGTGTCGCTCGGCTCCATTTGAGGCCACGGGTGTGATTCCGGGGCGATGTCTTGAAGGGCTTCGCGGGCTCGCTGGGTTGCGGCGGCGCAAGCGGCGGCACCTTCGAGGATCTGCCCGTCGATCTCGATCTGCCGCACCATATCCCAGGAAACCACCTGGGAAATGCGGCCTCGGTTGAGAAATGTGGAGAGCCAAAGTTGGCTTGCATTGGATCGGGGATCGATTTCCGCCTTCACTCGGGCGCCATTGGCCAAGTGAACGACGACGGGGTCAGCGGCCAGAGCGGGAGGTGCCAGAAGGAGAAAGCCGAGGGTCAGTAACTTCGCGAAGCGACGCATTAAGAGCCTCAGGGGGCCGCAATGAGGGAGAAGAGGTGTTCTGTTCTCTGATGCGGGGCAAACCCTGTGCCTGGAGCGATGCGAGTTCCGCTCCCGCTGCGGAACCCGAAGCCGGGTTGGCAGTTACGACAGGCAAGCGAGGGTCGGCGGCGGTCGGAGTGAGGATCGGACCGATGCGAAAAACCCCCGGTGTTGCCTGAATGCTACGCGGGTAGGCTCCCACGCTTGTCCCGATTTGCGGCTTCCGGGGAGGGTATCGATCGTGCGGATTATTCCGGTTGATCGGGCTGTGATGAGGTCGGCGTGAAATGGGGATTCCGGAGTCGGGAAGATCCGAATCTGAGGATAGATGGGGTTATAGTATCGGGGCGGGAATGACTGGCGTGCATGGTCGTCTTGTGCCCCGTGAAGAGGCGTTTGCCCGCGGAGCGAACAACGACATATGTTGTCGCCCCGCCCCATTTCGCTGTTGAGGATTGTGGGATCGGAAACAGGGATCTTTGAATCCGAATGGCCATTTGGGGATGAAGCACGATTCCACCGAGGGGATCATCTTCCATTCCACGTGATCGAGGCAAGATGTCGATGGATAGGAAACGAGGAGAAGAACAGCGGATTTGGCGAAGTTTGCCGGGGCGTTTCCGTCGAGGTTCGTTGGTGGCCGTGGCGACGCTGTTGATAGGGTGGTCGGCAGCCTGGTCGCAGACGCCCCCTCCGGCCCGGCTTTCGGCGGGTTCGAGCAACGTCCTCCCCTCCCCAAACACCGACAAGCCGGTCAAGACGCGTTTGCGTGAGGGAACGGAACTCCACGACGCGCACGGCTACTTTCGTTTTGTGGAGGATCGGGTGGTCTTTTTTCAGTCTGACGGGGATGCCCGCTACACGGGACTGGAGAATCTGAACCTTGAACGGATCGTGTCCGAAATCACGAACAACCCCACCCAGTTGGAGTGGACCATTGTGGGCACGATCACGGAGTACCACGGAACGAACTACCTGCTGGTCCGGCGTGCGGTGCTTTCGCGAGCGGCGCCCGACTTCAAGGCCCCTCCTTCGGCCCTAGCCCCCAAATCGGCGAGCAACGAGGCTGGTTCGGGTCCTGGCTCCCCCAAGTGAACTCCCCCCCCGGGGGCTTTTCAGGACGTTTTTCTGCAAGGCAGGAGGAAGTCGCGGGGCATCTTGACACCCAATTTGGTGGTTATATCATACGGGGGTAGCAATCTACACTGGGACTGCTCCACTTCCTTGTGGAGGTTTGGCGAGTCCAACAGCGAGCATGGAACCTGTCGGCGGACGGGCGAGAAGCCCCCGAAAGGGGTCGGTATGCGGGGCTTCTTGCGGGTCTCTTGGATGGTCGATCTCGGCGCGAAGGGATTTCCCGATTGGGTGGCCGGCTTGCCCTGGGAATGTTAAGAGCCCTGGCCAAGACGAGTGTGTCCGCTACGGGCGGAAGAGCCCATGCCCTCGGTGGTGTTGTTGGCGGCTGTTGGGGGTCTAGTTCAATTCGAGAGGAGCCTGTCCAATGGCCGCATTCCGACGACTGGAAGTCAACGAGGTTGGCGACGTCACGGTGGTCCATTTTCGCGACCAGAAGATCATCGAAGACCTTGGGATTCAGGAGTTGGGACAGGAATTGTTCCAGTTGGTCGAGGTGGCCAACTGCCGTAAGATGGTGTTGAATTTCTCGGCCGTCGATTTCCTCTCCAGCGCAGCCCTCGGCAAGCTCATCACGTTGGACAAGAAGATGAAGACCAAGTCGGGGAAGCTCCGTTTGTGCAACATTCGCCCCGAGATCTACGAGGTTTTTGCCATCACCCGGCTGAACCGTCTGTTCGACATTAAGGACGAGGAAGCCGACGCCTTGGCAGGGTTCTGATCGATCGTCTCCCTTCTTTTCGAGGGCAAATTCCGCCTCCCTTGCGAGCCAACATTGATGAGTGAGCCCCTCTGGAACTGGACCTGCGACGAAGAGATTCCCAGCCAAGTGGAAGCCGGACGCGACGTGCTTCAGACGCTCCTGGGCCAGCTTGAGTCTTCCGGATGGCCCGATCGGGACGTGTTCGGTGTTCACCTGTCGGTCGAAGAGGCCCTGGTCAATGCGATCCGCCACGGCAATCAACTCTCGCCGGACAAGGTCGTCCGTTGCGAGTGCCGGGTTTCGCCGGAGCGCCTGTGGGTTCGGATCTCCGACCAGGGCGAGGGGTTCAATCCGGACGACGTTCCGGATCCGACGGATCCGGAGCAACTTGAGGTTCCGAGTGGTCGGGGCATCATGCTGATGCGGAATTTCATGTCCACGGTGGAATTTTCCAACGGCGGGACGACAGTGACCATGGAGAAGGAGGCGACCCCTCCCGAGAGTTAGCGATTCTTCGGCTCGAACAAAATCGTTTGTGCTTTGGCCCCCTTCTTGCCGAAAAGCAATTGTTGAAGTATCATAGCGAGTCTCAGGTGTGGGGCTTCCCGCTTTCTGAGGCCAACGATCCCCGATAGCTCAGTTGGTAGAGCGAGCGGCTGTTAACCGCTAAGTCCAAGGTTCGAGTCCTTGTCGGGGAGCCTTTCATTTGGCCACGAACTTTCGCGGCCCGTAGGTTTACGCCGAACGCCGAGAGGGAGACCTCCCGGCGTTTCGTTTTGCGCGTTGAGAAAGGGCCTGGAAATCGCGGCATTTGCCACGATTTCGCTCTGCCGTTGCCCCGCCACAACGACTCTCTGGTTCGGGCCGTTCGCCACGGCGACCACGCCAAACACCGACTTTTCGCCACGGTGGCCGCGTTCAACGGGCTAAAACTCTCCGACTCTCTGGTTCACAACCCCCTCTAGGTTAACGGGACTTTTGGCTACGGTGGCGGTGGCGGTGGCAAATAGAGCTCGAACTCAGAGGCTATTGTCGACTTGGGAGGAGCCGTCGGCCATGCATTGTGGCTCATGGGCTTCTGGGGACCGTGGGAGCAACGAGTTCCGTAGTTCACACCGCGAATGAGCTGCTTGATCATTCATCGTGTCTCAGGGACCTCGCAAACCACGCGAAAGCCGATGAACGGGTTCGTACGCCAAGATTCTGTGTGATATCGCGGGTAATGGCATCCCATGCCGGTGAACCTCCAGTCCGCCCCCCGAACGACCTTCAACGCCCCTGAACTCGGGCCCTGCGGATCATCTTCCGGCGACTTGGAATAGTAGTCCCACGCAAACCAGTCGTTGCACCATTCCCAGGCGTTTCCACGCATGTCAAACAGGCCGAACCGGTTGGCGGGGTAACTTCCGACCTCGGTGATTGGTAAGCCTCCGTTTCTCTTAGGCCAGACGTTGTAACCGGATTTCTGAGCGTCAGATACGTCTGGCATTTCGAACGGCTCTTCGCTGCCGGCCCGACAGCAGTACTCCCATTCGGCTTCCGTGGGCAAACGATAACGGCGGCCGGCAGCCTTCTCTTCCGGACTTGCCGATAATTGTTGACAGAAGGCAACGGCATCTTCCCAGGAAACCTGATCAACAGGGAACTGCTTGTGATTCTTGCCAATCACGTCCTTTCGGCGATCACCTTGCGGCGTGTGGGCGCACGGGTTCGTCCCGGTAATCTCCTCGTACTGTTGCTGCGTGACTTCATAGGCGCCGATATAGAAGTCGCGAGTCAGGCGAACCGGGTGGGGAGGTACCGCGGGGGGAACACCAGCGATCGGGTCGTCTGGATTGGTCCCCGCATCGGGTAGCCCCATCACGAACCGGCCCGCGGGAATTCGAACGAGCGACATGCCGATCGAATTGGTGAAGACGCTTGGGGCAGGGTCGGCGGGGTGAGTTGCTGCGGGGTTCTTCTTGCCAGGGAGGTTAGGACGATGACCCTCACCTGCGGCGTCAGGAACTGTCGCCGCCAGTTCGTGAATCGCAGCGGGATCGCGGGATTCACGCGAGTGCATTGCGTGCCACAAGTTCAGGTCGATTTCGTCGGCAATGAAGTGAACGGTGCCGTCCATCATGAGCACTTGCACCCCCCCCTTGTGCATGCTCCGTGCAGTGGCCTGGGCCGACGAAGCATAGGAACAACAGGGCATGCCCTTCTGAACGAGGCCCTCGCTGGTGAAGGCCTCGTGTGCCTGGTTGCAGCCAATCACGTCGTCTGAGCGCGCGTGAGGACAATTCGGTCCACGATCGTCGCCCGCGAGCCCATGGCCGAATGTGACACTTGAACCGAAATGCCCAAGCGCCCAGACACCGCGTGAATCCTCGGGGATCATCCCGGCTCGGACTTCCTCGACTCCGACGAGATGAGCCAAACCGTTGTCGAAGTGGTCAATGGAGAACGAACGATTGAACCCGGCGATCCCGTTGCCCCAGACTCGCTCAACCAAGTCGTCCCAGCCGCCCAAGTAGTCGCGGCTCATTGCGTTCGGGGCCGGATCCCAAGGCGATCCTGGGGCATAGCCGAGCCCGCTCACTCCGGCGTTGATCGCGTAGTTGCCGCGAGCGAACTCGCTGGGCGGACCGTCAAGCGGCGCAAGCTGGTAGCGATTATCCTCGCCACTGTACGAGTCAGCCGGGCAGATCATGAGTGGGACCTGCAACTCCCTTCCGTCCTTGTTGGCCGGCGACGTGATGGGCTGCGTGGTATCGAGTTTGGCTGCCACCTCAGAACGGTTAACGTGATCGAGAAGGAGAATTGCCCAGTTTGCGTAAACGTGAGGCATTGTGTAGGGCGTTCCCGCACTTGTTCGGATGGAAAGCTCCGCACTCGACGCAAGAGGGCTCCGTATTGCCGCAGGGGGCAGCATTCCATTTGCCTGATGGTAGCTCTGCAACCCAAGCCCGATCTGGCGGAGATTATCCTTGCATTGCGTTAGCCTGCTGTTGGAACGAGCCGAGAGCAAGCCTGTGACCAGCAGGACCGAGCAAATGCCTGCAACAATCAGGACGGTGAGAAGTTCCAGCAGGGTCCATCCCGGTCGTGGGGTCGTCACCCATACTATCCGCTCATCCTTGTTTCGATTGCGGCGGAGCCCACTCGTGCGGTTTGTCTGTTGTGCAAACGTCAGTTTGTGAATCATCTTCACCTCACAGTTGATTGTCAACCGCCCATTGGCACCGAGTGTTGCAGCCGGATCGGTCGTTTCTTCAGCGTTGGCCAGGAAGCGAAGCACCACCCGGCGGCTCACCGTTGAAACTCCGATTCAGCAAGAAGCGGCGGCAGCCCAAGGTCTTTCCGGACACGGTTGGCGTCCTCACGAGTAATGTGGTATATGGCAATTGAGTATCCCGCATGTCCCACGGGCTTGAAGCAGAAGAAGTAGGCATAGCCGCCAGACCGGCCCCTCAGAGCATTGACATTCACCGCATACCATCCTGGCTGGGGCCCCAGGGCGTATTGCTGCGCCTGAGAATAGGTGCGTCCATAAGCCAGGCCAGAAGGTACGTCGATGTACTCGATACCCAACTCGCGAGGTTCAATCAGCGGATGTCGCCACGTCAGTCCCAGAGGAGATGTCTCGGGATGTTGTTCAAGCCATCTCTTCAGGAAGAGGAAATCCTGTCCAAAATCGGCATCAGCCCCGATGAGGTGCGCATGTCCTTTGACAGGCCCACCAGCCAGTTCATTGAAGTAGGACAGATTGTGAGGATAGGCATAAATTCCGCTCAGTATGCTCCAACTCAGAAATGCACTGGCAGCGACAGCGAAGGAACGTCGTCCTCCCACCAGCAATCGGCCGGTCTTACTGACCCAGACGATCACGTAGGGGAGGAACGGTAGTACGTAGCGGAACGTCTGCAACATCCCGGACGCAGACACGAATCCGAGCACCACGCCACTCATCGCAAGGAGCAGAAACTCAGCTCTCCAATCGAGTGTCTGACACGTTGGGCACAGCGTGAGGAATAGGGCAAGACCTCCCAAGGCCAGCAGTCCGGTGGGGAGCTTGACCAGGACAGCATAGAGGTAGTAGTACCAATGCCCTCCATCGCGCCAGTTCCTGCGAACGTATGATGCAGGTGGCCTCTCCGAGAGTTCCACAATCGAGTCGATTCCTTCAACATAGTCTCTCGGAAGAGGCACGGGGATTCGCGCCAAGCTCCTCATCGCGAGAGACTGGTCCCCTTGTTCTGATTCAGAAGCCCCTTCCAGGAGCAACCTGCCGACATGGTAGCTGTCCAGCGGACGGAACATGCCCTCAAAAGCATAGCCAAGACCGAGAACGTACAGGCAAACAAGGAGAATCACTGCCAACTGAAAGAACTGGGAAATGAAAGACGTTGCATGACATCTCTTCAGGCTGGCGACGAACCAGAAGATCCATAGGATTGGCAG
Source organism: Thermoguttaceae bacterium (assembly GCA_963674575.2). Taxonomy (GTDB): domain Bacteria; phylum Planctomycetota; class Planctomycetia; order Pirellulales; family Thermoguttaceae; genus JAAYAY01. The sequence continues at coordinate 546,131 of CAXXQT010000001.1, read as the reverse complement.
GACAGCATAGAGTGTCACCCATACCATCTTCGCCAGTTCTGCGAACCCCATGGCGACACCTGCCGGAAATGCTCTACCCAAGGTAGGTTGGTCCAGCCATCGCCAGAAGAAATAGGCTGCCGTGACCCCGGTTGCCGTTGCGGGCATGTCCCCGGTAATCATCTGCCCGTAGGCGAGCGTGTTTGGAGAAAAGCACCATAGCGTGAGAGCGGTCATGCCTGCGGCATCCCCATAGAGGTCGGTCGCCCAGCAGAAGCAGATGTACCCGCCGAGCAGGCTGAACGGGATGCAAGCCCAACTCCCCAGTGTCACGAGCCAGCATGTTCGAGGCCCATTCGCCGCGAGAAAATCGACTGCCACGCCATAGCAGTTTGGCACGTGGTTCCAGTTTGTCTCAGGATGAGCCACAAGGACAGGCAGGGCGGAGACAAGGCCCGTAAGAGGCGGATTGCCGATGTCGAGATTGAAGCGTCCGGTCTGCCAATGATACACACCAGCAGCCAGGTGCATCGGCTCATCAACGGTAGGGGCATTTCGCAGGGCCCCCCACGCCAGAAGAAACGCATGCAGCGTCAAGAGGCTTGCAGCAACCAGTTGTTTTCGGTGAATCGAAGACGGCGCCTCTCGTGGCACGTTGTCTTCTCGGGAAACGTCGCAGGCAAGCACGGTGTCATTTCTCCCGGTCAGCAAAGCAACAGTTGGGGGGACGGCAAAACGCCCAGTTCGCGCGTACGTGAGGTATTGTGCGGGGACTCCCGGTGCTCGTCCTGGTCGACAAGGGAAGGGAAATCTACCGCCTCTCGGCATTGTTCGTACAGCGATTCTCCGGAATCCCTACTTCGTCTTGGCCGGCGCAACTTCTCCCAGAAACTCTTGCAGGGTGACGGCATCGTCGTCGTTCACGTCTCTCAGGCCAAGCAGAGAAGCCAACGGGTCGCGGATATCCGGAATCCCGTCGATCTGAACAAGCTCGGAAACCGAAACCGCTCCGTCGCCGTTTGCGTCGAGTCGATGGAACCGCCATTTCAGCGGCTGCCTGCGAAATTCGTCAAACGACACCAGCTCGTCGCCATTTGCATCGACGGATGCGAAGAACCTCTTCCATGCAATTGCGTTTTGCGGAAACTCAGTCATCTCGGCGTCGCGTTCGACAGAAGCATCACGGTCATCCGTTGAGAGTCCGGAAACAAGCGAAGGGGAAAGGCAGAACTCATTGAGGCTGAGGCGATCATCGTTGTCGCGGTCGAATGCCCAGAAGTCCATGTCCTCCGGACGGCAGGAGTACTCGCGAAAGCTCAGAAGTCCGTCGTGGTCGCCGTCCTTCTTTTCGAGGCTGTGTTCTGCTTCGGCACGTGCCTCAGGCGTTCTTGCCCAACTGCCAAACTCGGAGGGAGAGAGCCTGCCGTCGGCGTTTTCGTCCCTTCGGACGAACGAGATCTCCTCGGAGTCCAGGCAGTATTCCGTCTCGCTGATGTTTCCATCGCCGTTCACGTCCATCAGAGCTAGCAACGGCTCCACTCGCTTCGTTGCAACGAACGACGCATTGGCCGCCGAGAACTCTTCCTGCGACAGGTTGCCGTCGAGGTCGACGTCCATCCTGGCAAACCATGCCCCGGCCGGACGCGTCTGATATTCCTGGAGTTCAACCTTTCCGCTCTTATTCGTGTCGGTTGCCCCAAAGGCTCGCTGAACGCACGGGACGGATGCATCCGCCATGTCTCCGCGATGAAATTCGCCCAAATCCAAGCCGCCGTCGTTGTTCAGATCCATCTTTCGGAAGGAAATGGCACGGGATGTTGACGAGAACTCCGCCTGCGTGAGATGGCCATCCTTGTCGCCGTCACGAAGCGCGAAAAGATCGCTCTCAAGACGTATGGCGGCGTCGCCCGTTTTGCCGGTCAGGTACTCTTCCTGGCTCAGCAGATCGTCGCCGTTGGAATCAAGTCGCTGGAATCGGCTTTCCTCCGGAGATGCGAGGTACTCCTTCATCGTCAACTCTCCGTCGCCGTCGGAATCCTTCAGTTCGAAGTGCCTGGTATCGGCGGCAATTCGTTCCTTCCCCTTGCTTCTCGCAAGAAACTCTTCGAGATTGAGCGTCGAATTGTGGTTGGAGTCACGTTTCACGAACTCCACTTCAGGTGGCCTGTTCGCAAACTCGTCCATCTCGATAGCGCCGTTCTTGTTCCGGTCTATGAGGCCGCAGATTGTCTTGGAGCGGCCACCTTCGACGAGCCAGGAATTGAACGTCTCGTACTCCGCGACGGTAACGCTTCCGCTCTCATCGGCATCGATCATCATGAACCACACCTGCTCAGTTCGCTTCGCGTGTTCTTCGAAGGTCATCTTGCCGTCCTTGTCAAGATCCATGAACTCGAATGTGCGCCGGGCCCACTCGGGCGAGGCTTTGGCCATATCGGCCTGGCGAAACTCCTCCACACTCCAAGCCCCGTTGCCGTCCGTGTCGCGTCTCGCGAAATTGATTGTTTGCGAGGCGGCGCGGTACTCTTCAGGCTGCAACGCTCCATCGCCGTTGGTGTCCCGAACCCTGAAGAGGTTGTCTGCATACGTCTCGGAACCTGACGCTTCGCTTGTCGCCGCGTATTCTGCGAGGTTCAACGCCCCGTCATGGTTCGTGTCTGTTGCGTGAAACAGCCGATCTTCCGGCGTGGCCACGTACTCTTCAACCGTGATCTTCCCGTCATGATCGATGTCCTTCTCCCCGAAAGCTTTCATCACGGCCGGCGTCTTCTCCTTGCTGGCAACCAACGCCATGAACTCTTCCAGAGAGAGCATCGAATCTCTGTCCCGATCTCGTTTCAGGAACTCCACCTCGGGCCGTTTGTTATTGAACTCGTCCGAACTCACGCCGCCATCGCCGTTCCTGTCCATCAACTCAAATATCGTCTTGCAATGCCCGAGTGCAACGAGCCACGGATTGAAGCTCCCATACTCCGCCTCGGAAATGCTCCCGTTTTCATCTGCGTCGATGAACATGAACCACGCCCGAGTGGACCGCTCGTCCAGGCTCATCTTCCCGTCGCCGTTCCGATCCATGATCGCGAACGTCCGAAGGGCCCATTCGGGTGATGCCTTCGGCATGTCCGCCTGATGGAATTCTTCCGCATTCCAGCTTCCGTCGGCGTCCGCATCCATTTCGAAGAACACCGTTGCCTCCGCCCGGGCGCCGTACTCCTCGAGGGTCAGGCTGCCGTCGTTGTCGGCGTCCTTGGCGGAAAAGACCCTCGTGGCGCGAGCCAACGATTCGGCCGTGGCGTGTTTCGCCGCGAATTCCTCAAGGTCGAGCTTTCCGTCCCGGTTCGCGTCAAGGCGTCGAAAACCGGCCTCATGCCTTGGCAACTTGAACTCGACGAGGCTGAGATGCCCATTGCCGTCGTAGTCCTTGTCCTCGAATGCGGCTGCCGCGTCACTACGTTGCTTTTCGGTACCGCACCAGACGCTGTACTCAACTAAGGTCAGGGCATCGTTTCCGTCTCTGTCGCGTTTGTAGAAACTCTCCTCCAGGGGGTGGCTAACGAACTCGGCGAGCGCCAGCTTGCGGTCATGGTTCTGGTCCAACAAGCCGAACACGAGTTCACTGCGACCGGTTTGAACCAACCCGCCGTTTGCCGCTTCGTATTCCGCAAGGCTGAGAAACTCGTCCCCGTCTCGATCGGTTCGCACGAACCACACCTCGTACGGACGAGTCCTGAATTCGTCGAGATCGAGGGCGCCGTTGCTGTCCTGATCTGTGAGGTCAAATACGCGTCTGGCGTGTTCTATACGCGCCCAGTTCATGTCGCCTTGGAAGAACTCCGGGAAGGACATCACGCCGTCGGAGTCCTTGTCCTTGTTCCGAAAGTCGGCTTCGGGCGGACGGCTTGCGAATTCGTCGGGTGTCAATTGGCCGTCGTTGTTGCGGTCCACGGCGTGGAACACGTTTGCCCGCCGAGTCCTCTCCGGTTGCGTTCTCGCGTTGTGCACGAACTCGTCCAGGTCGACCAAGTGGTCTCCGCTGCGGTCAAGTTGACGGAAGGCACGATTGGGATCATAGGGGGCGCGCGGAGCGGTTGCCTTTCCGGTCGCGGCTTGCCTGGCAGACTCGCCATAGTCGTACCGAGGAACCGGCTCTTCGTCTTGAAGGCATCCCGTCGTCAGGAGCGAGATTCCAAGCAAACTCTGCACGATCACTCGCCTATGCAATGTCACGATGTGTTCCTTTCTCGCACAAGTTCCCGAAGAGTTTCAAGAGTCGCCTGATATGGCCTTCATAGAGGACCGAGGGGGGCATCCACGGTATTCGGCGTTGCGTCCACGCGGTCTTTCTGTCGATCGAGCCAGTTCGCGAGCAGGGCTCGCCAACGTTCGCGCCGTTTCGCATAGTCCTCGAAGAAGTCACGATATGGCTCGGGTGGGTGATCGAGGTCTTTCCAGAGAGCTTCGTTGATCTCAATGCCGACGGCTTCTTGTCGCAGGTTCTTGAAGACGTTGCTCGCACGCTCGTGCCGGACAATAGCGGCACCGGAAAGGACCGCCCAATTGTGCTCGTCACAAACACGCTTGAGATACAAGCCCATCCAGATGTCGTCAAATCGTTCAGCCCCGGGCAACAACGCCGCGGGGGCCCAATACGCATGAGGCAATACGCTCCGACGAAACGCGATATTCATTCCGCAGAGCGGAGCAAAGATGCCTCGCGGGATAGGAGAGCAAGCGCCGCGCACCGTCTGGCTGTTCGCAACCGTCAACTGAGTGGGAGCATCCCAATCGGGACACCCGGCCCAAAGCCCATGGCTGACCATGACGGGGGCCTCAGTGCGGACGCCATACGGGAAGCCTCGCATGTACTCGCTGCACAGGGACAGCCACGATATGGGCGCAAGGCTTTGCAGAGCCCGGAGGTGGTCTTCGATTGTGTCACCCTCCGGCGCCGTGTCATCGTCCAGCGTGACAATGTACTCGATGTTTGGCAGGAGTTTCGCCACTGCGGCAAACCCGAGATTGCGAACAGCGGGGGTGAACCGGCAGATGAGGTCGGCGTCGTCGCCCATCACTTCATGCAACGACAGTCGGGACGGAGTTGCCGCGGAGTCAAAAGGGGCGATTTGAACCGACGCGTCTCTTCCGTCAAATACCGTGACGACATAAACGGCGTGGCGAGAGAAGAGGGGCTCCCAGGCCGAAAGCCATTCTTCATAGGAATCTTGACGAATGGTAGGAACCACAACGGCTATTTCACTCATTCTTGGGAAGCTCCTGGTTGTCGATGATCCATGCTCTGCGAAGTACGTCTTCGCCCCGCACACTGCGTATCGTTGGGAAGCCGAGTTCGCCTCGCACGCGGCAGACGTCTTCCTCTTCGAGGTGATAGATGTAGATCGAGTAGCCGGCGCTGGCTACGGGCCGGAAGAGACGGAAGTATTGGTAGTCGGTAATCTGGGCAACCTCGATGTCGCCGTAGCCGGTTGGCGCATCCCACGGAAAGAGTCCGCGGAGGAAGTTGACGCTCACGGCGTACCAGCCGGGTCGCGGTCCGAAGAGATCCGGCGAAAGTCGCCAGTCGTCGGGGCGTCCCGGGCCGCGACTGGGAAGGGTGTAGTCGATTCCCGCAAAACTGGGGTCACATCTTCCGAAATAGGCAAGCTGAATCGGCCTTGCCTCCGGATGCTCATGAAGCCACTGTTTGAGGTAGAAGAGATCCTGCCCCCAATCGAGGTTCGCATCGATGAGATGATGATGTCCTTCATGTGGACCGCCGATGGCTTCATTGAAATAGGCCAGGCTGTGCGGATAAGACCAAAGGGAGCTGCCCACGGATGCGACAAGGCAGCCGGCGACAGCCCAGGCGACGAGTCCCCCTTTGGCGGAGAAGGCTTGCCCGACTTTGCTCGCCCAGACATACAACAGGGGCAGTGCCGGCAGAACGTACCGCATTCGTTGTCCAACACCGCTACAGGTTACGAAAGCGAGGATTCCCAGAACCGCCAGAACAAGGAACGTCTCCGTCGCCGGACTCCCAGGACGGAACCGCTTCTGCATCAGCATCACACCGCTGAGCACGAACAACATGAGAGTCCCTAGCGGCAGTTTGATCATCATCGCATACGGATAGAACAGCCACCATCCACCAGCCTGCAGACGACCTCGCAAGTACGTCGGTTCCCGGTAATCTCGCACGGTCGAGATTCCGTCAAGTCCGAGGATGTAGTCCTCTGGGTACGGCACCGGGAGCGAAGGGAGTCGCTGGGATATTCGCCAGGACTTCGGCAGGCCGAGTCGCGTCTCCCAGATGGAACTCTGGTCCACCAGGCGTCTGCCGACATGAAAACGGTCGAGCGGCTTGAACGGGCTAATAAAGGCATAGCCGAGGTTGACGACATAGACACTCACGATTGCCATCAAGGCGAGATGAAGGAGTCGACGGGCCTTCTTCCCTCGCATGGCGACGTCGCGCTCCGCCCAATGCCATGCCAAGCAGAGGAGGGGCCCGAGAAGATAGAGGAGTACCCAGACGTATTTTGTCAGCTCGGCCAGCCCTAGTGCAAGACCGGCCAGCATCGCGCGATCTGCGAATGGCTGCTTGAGCCATTTCCAGAAGAAATAGAAGGCCGCGAGTCCGATGGCAGTGGCTGGCACGTCTCCGGTGATAAGATGCCCGTTTCCGAGGATATTGGGATCGAACGACCAAAGCAGCATCGCGACAAGTCCGCAGGGGCGGCCATACAATTCGCTTGCCCACAAGTAGGAGAACCACGCTCCCAGAAGACTGAACACCACACACCCGTATTGCCCCAGAGCCATCACCGTGAATGCGTGTTGGCCGTTCACTCGCATGAAGTCCGTTCCGACCAGCGGGTCGTCTGAAAGATGTGTCCAGTCGATTGCCGGATCGGCGAGGAGTGCAGGAATTGCAGCGACGGTTCCCACCAAAGGTGGGTTGCCTTGGTCCACGTCAAATCGTCCATCCTGCCAGTGACGAATTCCTGCCGCAAGGTGAAACGGTTCATCGACCGTGGGGGCATGCCGAGAGACGCTGTAGCACAGGAGCCCCGCATGAATGCCAAGAATCGCAATCGGCAACAGACGGTGCGGTCGCTGACAGACCGTGTTTCGGACTCGGCGAATTGCCTGCACGACGGACATATTTCCGCTCCGCGGCCTCATTCGTGTGATGGATGATCAGCCTCAGAACGGCGTCGAACGCCGCGCAATAGCCCTGCGCGGACGCGGCTGGTTCCGCGTTCCAGGATGCGTGAACATCGGAGATAGCGATACCACCCTAAGGGCCCCAATTTCGCGAATGCGCCGATCAGTCGAGGCCAGCCGACCCTTTGCCCCCCGACCAGTCGCATGAGCGCCAGGTTCATTTCAACCGAGAACCGAGAAACACGATCGTGGATTCCTGCGTCCCCGTCTTCCAGGTGCTTGGCCAACACCTTCTCATATTCCGATCGCAATTCCTCGATACGACCAGGAGTCGTCGAAGTTCCCGACGTTGCATGGATACGATAGCTGACCAGCGGGAACGAATAGTAGGCTGTCTGACATACCCGAACCAACCTGAGCCAGAAATCCCAGTCCGCCGTGTACCACAGTTCTTCGTCCATGCCTCCGACTTGACGGGCGGTTTCCGTACGGATCAACGGGGCTGGCGGAGCAATGAAGTTCTGAATCAACAACGGCCCCAACACGTGTTGGGGGCCCAAAGTGCCGATATTGGAGGGAAGAGGACAACGCCAGGTTCCAACTACCCTTCCGGCAGAATCCACGAACCGCGCCGGGTGAAGCAAAAGCGACGCCGCCGGCCATCTTGCCGTGCAACGTTTGAGTTGGCGGACCCGATTCGAAGACCACGTGTCATCATGGTGCAAGATACTGAGATATCGCCCCTCTGCCATACGGATGCCGAGATTCGCAGCCGCGATCCAATTCCCGGTATGATCCTGTTTTACGATTCGCATTGTCAGACGATTCGAATACGCACGAAGCAGGTCCAACGTTGCGTCCGTTGAACCGTCATCGATCGCAATGACTTCAAAATCCTGATCTTCCTGGGCGACCAGTCCGTCGAGGGCACACGGCAAGTAGTTCGTGGCGTTGTAGGTTGGCATGATCACCGATAGCCATGGCGAGTTCGACGTCATCCCCGTTCGGCCTCCGCGTTCGTGCTTGGACGCTCGTTCATGATCGCAAACAAGAAAAAGAAGAAGCCAAGTTGGGCGCCTAGGGCCATCAGCACGGTGGCAATCAGGGAGAGCTCGATTCTTGCCAGTGGGCCGAAACCGGAATCGATCCACTCCCACAGGATCCAGCTGTCCATGATCATCCCGCAAGTAAATAGCCCTCCCGACAACAGAAGGCCTATCTCGAGCGAGAGCGACCGTCGGAACCAGTTGAGGGCGCGGTCCTCTTCACGGAAACGGTGCTCGATCGTATACAGCCTGGCCAGCGTTCCGAATTCCATGATCTGGGCCGCCAGTAACGTTAACAGCGATCCTAGAACCGCCCAATGCGTTCCCATGTGATATCCGGCAAAGTGCACGAGTCCAAAGGATGGAAGAACCAGTAGAGCCACGCCAACGACCATCAAGAGCACCGCGGGCAACACGAACAAATGCAGTGGGCTGAACATGAGCAGGAATTTGAGGTGGCGCCACCCGTCCCGCCACGGTGCGAGATGAGGAGGACGATCCCGGCCATCCGGATCGAGGGTCGTGGGGACTTCCACGATATGCATTCTGCGTTTGGCGGCCTTCACAACCATCTCGCTCGCAAACTCCATTCCCGGAGACTCCAACTGCATCCGCCAAAACGCGGAGCGGGAGAAGCTCCGCAGTCCGCAATGAGCATCGCCAACGCCAGCGTGAAAGAGCACGTTTAGCACCTTGGTCAGTAATGGATTTCCGAGGTACCGATTTTTCCACGGCATGGCTCCCGGACGTATTCCCCCAAGAAACCGATTGCCCATGACCAGATCGGCTCCATCCTTTAGCGGCTCGATGAAACGCCCGATCGTGGCGAAGTCGTAACTGGCGTCTGCGTCCCCCATGACGACGTATTCCCCTTGGGCCTCCTCGACGCCGTATCGCACAGCATTTCCGTAACCTCGCGCCGGACAATGAACAACTCGTGCCCCAGCTTGTTCAGCGATCTTGACAGAATCATCGGTCGAACCGTTGTCGGACACGACCACCTCACCGGGGAGCCCCATGGCGTGGAATGCACGACATGCCTTCTCGACACATCCCCCCACCGTTCGTTCCTCGTTCAGGCATGGCATCACCACCGACACCATCACCTTCCGGGAGAGGACGTTTCGAGTTGGGCCTTCTTTGTGACAGATATCAACTCTCATGCCATTTTCCCCTCTCAAACAGCCCCAATGCTCTCCGATATGCCGCCAGAATCACCGCCGCGCCATGCCCATCCCGATCCAATCAGGATGAGGTTCCGCCCCATCGGACGTCACGCGACACGTTCCTGAGGGCGATATGTCTCAAGGGACTTTTTCAGGGTCGACCACCAACTGATCCTTGCGATTGCCCAGCCTTCGATGTACTTCCGGATCGATGTCAAAACGAATGGGCCGCACCGAACCATCGCAAAACGCCACGTTGAAAACCTGCGGATGGGCACTGCCGTAGCTGTCATTGGTCAGCTCATAGGGCTGGGGCGGAGCCGAATCCGGTAACGGTGGCAACATGATCTGGGCATCTTGCCAGATGGCGCCCGAGAACCGGTATATGTCATGATCGTAACCCTGGTAGATACTAAAATCGTCGCCGCCGCTCAGGCCCGTTTCATAGTCCGCGGCATTCACGTACTTCTCGCCGATCAGGTAGGTACATCCCCGCCCATCGAGTATCTCTTCCGGCCGAATGGCGCTTGCCAAACGACCAATGCCCGTATTGTTGGCTGAATCGGGCCATTCGAACTCGGGATCGTCGAAGGCTTCCGGCCCTACCACGTCTCCAATCGAACAATCTCCACCGTTCATGGCGTAGTCGGTACGCGCTTCTTCGTCACACAGATCGACATTGATCGTTGAATCACGAACATGTCGGTAAGGGCCCGGACGACGGCGGCTTGGGCAGGTGACGTTGGGAATCTGGGTACGGGCTAGCGCAACAAGCGCCGCCTTCTTCTCGGCCTCCGGTAGTCCGAGTCCGATGTCGCGAACGGCCTGGAGGTCCATGTAGGGCAGGATATTGTAGATCCAGCCGCCCGGCTGGCGGCGTCCGAATCCGCGGTCGGGGTCGCCGATCCATTGCCAGCCCCAGCCGCCGGCCGGATAGTGGCCCAGGTGCTGCTCGTGCTGGGCAACGGCCAGGCTGAGCTGCTTCAGGTTGTTGCGGCATGACGCCGCCCGGGCCGCTTCCCGGGCCATCTGGATCGCCGGCAACAACATGCCGATCAGGATGGTGATGATCAGGATCACCACCAGTATCTCCACAAGCGTCATGCCGCGTCGCTTCGGACCAGTCATCTTGGCGACTCCTTACTACTGACCGGCAAAGTTGCCCTGGAACGTTGGCTCCGTGCGTCCTGGACTCAATGAACTGGAAATGCGGCACTGCTTGTCCACACATCAAGAGCACGTGTCTCCGAGGACTCAAGGATTCTTCGGCGTGTGGCCGAACAGTGGCGCACGATCTCCTGGAATCGTGCAAGGTCATTTAGATCGCGTCGGGTTCCACCACCAATCCGTCTTTTCGGTTGGCCATCCGGCGATGGACCTCGGGGTCGAGTTCGTAGCTGATCGCCCGCACGGAATTGTCGCAGAACACGGCATTGAACGTGCCCGGGTGGGCGCTGCCGAAGGCCTCGGCGTTCGCGAAGCCGGGATAGTCGCGCCGCAGCGCCGTCGTGGACGCATCGGCGCTGGAACTGCTGCTTGCCACGGTGGCCCAGCGGATCGTGTCAGAGCTATGGCCGGAGAACATGCTGAAGTTGTCGCCGGGATCCTCTCCGTCGTCGTAGTGTTCCGGATTGACGTACTTCTCGGCCACCAGGTAGGTCTGGGGCTTGCCGTCGGACACGTCGTCCAGGCTCAGGTTGCTCCGCATGAAGATGACACCGGTGCATTCGGTGTTCAGAGGCCAGGAGTAGTCGTCGACATCGTCCACGCCGGGTCCCGTGCCGGCATCGAAGACGAAGTCGCCGCCGTTGGCCGCGTAGTCGCATCGCGCGTCGCTGGTCGTGGCGTCCGAGTTGACGGCCGTTTCCGACGCCGTGTGCGGGTAGGGCCCGCGACTGCGGCGGGAGGCGCAATTGAATCCGGGGATCTGGGTTGCCTGCAGCCGGGCTCGCAAGGCATCCTTGGTCGCCGTGGAATCCCCCGAACTGGTCGATGCCGCCGCCACTTCATCGAACTGCAGGTCGTAGAGCGCCTGGAAGTCCATGTAGGGCAGGATCTGGTAGACCCAGCCGCCGGGCTGCCTGATGCCCGTTCCGCGGTCCGGATCGCCGACCCACTGTTCGCCCCAGCCGCCCGACGGCAATCGCATCAAGGCGTTCTCGTGCAACTGGATGGCCACGCCGATCTGCTTCAAATTGTTCTGGCACTGAGATCGGCGACTGGCTTCCCGGGCCATCTGGACGGCCGGCAGCAGCATGCCGATGAGAATCGTGATGATCAGGATGACCACCAACACCTCCACGAGCGTGAATCCCTGGTTTCTACCGCTCCGCATCATCTCTTTCCTCTCACGATTGAAGGTTAACGCCCATAGAGCAAATGTCGCCAAAGACCATGAAGATGCATACCGCCCCCCACGGCAAACAGCCGCTGCAAGGGGAACGACTTCTCCTCGGGAGACTGGACCGTCAGCCCTGACCGCACGTCGCAAACAAGATCCTCCAGAACCGGCCGGATCGCCTCGTCAAAGCGGCTCAAGAGTTCCAGCGAACACGGATCGCGTTTCAGGCTCTCCCCGTCGGCCAGCGACGTTTGGAACTCCTGGGCCAGGGCACGGGTGAAGGCAAAGCCCCCGACGCGAACGGGCCGTGCGTCCAGAAAACCGGGCTTCTGGACGAGCACCTGGCTCATTTCACAGCCCACATCGAGAACGGCGATCGCCCCGCGGCACGCCGCCTCGGGCGAGCGCAGATGCCCCAGGTGAATCAAGGCGTTGGCCAAGGCCAGCCAATCGACCTGAACGAGGTCGGCCTTGAGCTTCGCCTTCTGAAGCACGTCGAGCCACATCTGAAGGATTGATTTGCGAATCGCCACCAGCAGAACCTGCCGCTCCCGATGGGGCGAGGCTTCGTCCTGCTGCTCCACCGGCTGATAATCCCAGGTCAGGTCCTCGGGAAGTTGTGCGAATTGGGCTCGGGCTTCGTGCTGCATCACCTCGGCCAGCTTTGCGGCGTTGGCGGGCGGGACCTTCACGTGCCGCGAAATGGACCGCATGTCGGGCAGGCACACGCAGACACGGTCCAGCTTGCCCGGCGCCCGCTTGCGGAACACCTCGATCGTTTCCGCCAGAAGCTGCTGTCGTTCGTCCGGACCGCTCGCTTGTCCCAGCGGCTTGCGATGCTCGACCACGTCGCAGGCCCCTACGACAACCTGCTGGTCCTTCTTGCGAACGTCGAGGCGGACGGCCTTCAAACCGGCCGGACTCAGGTCGAGCCCCCAGGCCGATCGGGCCTTTCCCCGCAACTTGCGATTGGCCGAGAAGTGGATCCCCATCGCCGCCTGGCCCAGTCCCTGAAGGGCCAGGCCCAGGGCCGGGAAAAGACAGCCCGCATAGCGAGCCAGCAGGGCCTCGTCCACTGTGTCGGCCGTCTCCATGTCGCCAAAACCGGTGAGCCATTCAATGGGGCACTCCCACGGTGTGTCCTTGGGGTGTGACGCCCAGCGAGTGGGCGGCAACGCGTTGTTCTCCGGGTGCTTGGCCGCAAAACGAGTCAGCTTGTCATGGAGCTCGCGAAACTTCTGGTTCTCCGGCGCCGTCTCCGACAACCGCCGTCCCACGTCGACCAGCACGCGATCGACGGTCGGGGCGTGGAGCAGGTCCCACTGGAGCGAGCCGAACTCGTGGGCCCGGTGCCGCAGGTCGTGCGTTTCGGCCGTGGCCACGAGCTTGGGAACCAGTTCCAGAATGTCGGCCGCCCGATCGTGTTGCCCTGCGCCCAGACGCTCCTTGGCCTGGCGATGAGCCGACTCGCGAAACCGTTCGGCCGTCTGCAGCGCGCCGGCGTGCTCCGGCTGCAAGTCCAGGAGCCGCTCGACCTTCACCAGCAGTTGACGCACGTCCTTTCTCTGGGCCGGATTGCTGATCTCGGCCGACAAACGATCGATTTCGCCGACCAATACTCGGACCTGGCCGAGCGATTCTTCCATCGTTTCCGTGCGGAACTGAGGCTCGATCTCTTTCAGGATTGCGAGGGCCTGGTGATAGTTGCGGCGTTTCCGGGCAAACTCAGCCTTTTCGTAGGCCCGCTGCGCCCCGTCCTCTTTTTCGGCCTTGAGCTGCCGGGATTGGGCGATCAGTTCCCGGGCTTCGGCCGAGTAGCGAGCCAGGATCGGGTGTTTGGTCCCGGTCAGCGGGAGCAGCAGTTCCACAACCTTGTCGTAGCCCGACTCGTCGAGCAACTGTTTCGCTTCGGCGAGTTTTTCTTCGAACAGGGTGACCTGGGTCTCCAGCCCGTTGATCAGGTCGGCGCCGCAATCGCCGCAGAACTTGGCGCCGGCGGCACTCACTGCGCCGCAGGCGAAGCAGACCTCCTGCATTCGGGTGCCGCAATTGGGACAGAACTTGCTCGCGTCCATCACGGCAGCGCCGCACTCACGGCACTGGGCCCCACCACGTGGGGACTGTCCCAATTTTCGCTCCGCGAAACAGGGACTGTCCCCCTCGCTCGTAAAATTACCGGCCCCTTCGCCCGAAATCCGCGAGGCGGAGACCTGCTCGTCCCCTCGGCGCCCTGCATTCCAGCGGCTCATGGATCGCCTCCCTGATCGTAATTGACGTGACGAATGACTGCCCCCTTCGCTTGCAGCCCCTCGGAGCGGGCCGTTTCCTTCTCCTCTTCTTTCTTGCTCGCCTCTTCGAGTTCCTTTGCCCCCCGAACGGTCGTCACGATGCCGTCGGTCAATTGGATCTCGGTCGGTGTCTGGACGAACCAGTCTTTGGTGTCCTGTAGTTTCACCCGATGAACCGGGCTTGTTGATAAGTCACCCCCCTCCCTTGGCCCGAACGGAGGCACTTCCACCAGGGCCACGCTGCGTTGGTCTTCGTCAACTTTCGCCGCCAACAACTCGTAGTTCGGCAGCACCTGCTGGCACTGGGGGCAATCATGGTGATATAGTAACACGAGCCACACGCCCCTGGCAAGTTGCCCCCCCTGCTCGATATGCGAAAAAAGGGGAAAACGTTTTCCGATCCACGTCTCCGGCTCCAGGACGACGATCTCGCCATCCCCCAGAAACATCCCGTCCTCAGTCACCGTAGTCGCCTCGAACCGGCTCATCCCCCATCCGGCCGATACTGCCACGACCAGCCACGTGCCAAACACCACCCCATAGTAGGAAGCAGGTCGCGTATCTATCCCAACCTCCTTCCCCCACAGGGCCGGCCGGTAGCGCACGAGGGCGCCAACCACGGCCAGGTCGAGGCATAGGCTGTACCAGGGATTCACCTGGACGGAGCCAAAACACCCGCAACTCACCTCCCCCGACAGGGCCTTGTACAGGGAAATGCAGAAAAACAGGGCAAAGCAGCCAAGTGTGGTCAGCCACACTGTCCTGACGAATAGCCCCGAGATGAGACACAGCCCCAGGAGCAGTTCGAATTCAACGGAAAAGACAAGAAACCACCGTGAAGTCATGAGACTGATCTCGGCGGTCGGTTCGGTGGCCAGTTGATATCCCTTGAGGGCTGCTGCGACGAGGAGAATTACCCCCAGCACGACACGAATCAGGGCGTATTTGCCACAACTCTGAACTCTCGGGCCCCCAATGTTAGCCATAGGTCATTCCTGCGTCGGAATACGACGACAATCTTCATGGCGTTTGACGGGATGATCTGTCACATGAGGGGACGTGTGCTTGAGCACTCTGTCCATCCTCCCAAACACGAATCGGGAAACCCGGGCGAAGCGCATTCTGTTGCGTGCTTGGCTGACCCAGAACCACACCCGGAACGCCGCATTCGCCGTTGTCGTCCTCTGGTTCGCGACGGTCTGCATCCCATTCCGCGGGCAATTCAGGAATACCGAAGTCGCGGCGGACGCGATTTGCAGCGTCGAGGGTAATGTAATAAATGTAAATTGAGTATCCTGCGGTGGCGACGGGCTCGAAGCGGGAAAAGTAGTTGTATTCTTGGGATCGCTCTTGCAGGCGGTTCACGCTTATTCCATACCACCCTGGTCGGGGCCCCACTAGCCCAGAACACAACGGTCCTTGTCTCCTGTCCTTCCTCACCCCAGGAGCTGGGCCCGCCCTCATGTCCACGATTGTTGGATCGACAGCGGTACCCCGTTCAAGAGCAACTCGCAACGATTCTGCGAATGGATGATCCGCAATCCACCGTTTCAAATACAGCAAATCTTGTCCCCAGTCTGTATTGCTACCGAGCAAGTGCGTCTGCCCGTGAAATGGGCCTCCCCCTAACTCGTTGAAGTAGGACAAACAATGGGGATACACTGACAGACTACTTCCGATTCCCCATAACAGTGCCATCATCGCAACAGCGACAACCGCTCGGTGCTTCAACACAATCGCCCGCCCCAATTTGCTCGCCCAGATGAAAAGGTATGGAAATGTCGGCAGCACATAGCGGAAATGCTCGGTGAACCGTGTTTGAGAGCTTACCAGAACCCATACAGCCAGAGCGGGCAACAGGAGAACGATCTCATCTCGCCACATGGCCGAATACTCGGTCGTAGCGCAACTCATGAGTATCGCCATCAAGACAAGGACAATCGTCCCGACAGGACATCGCACTATTAGTGCATAGAGGTAGTAATACCAGCGGCCTTCCATCTGCCATTGTCCGTTGATGAAACAAGGCCTTCCTGCTTCGAAATCCCTTTTCTGTGTATCAATCCCCAAGAGGTAGTTCTTGGGCAACGGTACAAGAAACCGATCAAACCCCGATTGACCAACGAGAGGACTGCCCTGTGAAGTCGCTACTGACGCATATCTCGCCGCTCCGAAGGTCCGACTGACGAATTGAAACTCGCGCAATGGTGTACACACATCTTCAAACAGATACCCCAAGTTGAGCACATAGAGTCCCATGGCCAGAATCATGGCCAATTGAAGCACCCGACGTGGCCACATCCGACCTGGCGTCTTCTCTCGTTCCATCAATAAGCAGACAACCCATATCGTGGGCCACATGACCAAGAGAATTACCCACGTGAGTTTCGTCAGGAGAGCGAGCCCAAGGGCGATTCCCGCCAACCACGACATGAGCCAACTCGGGCGCGTTATCCACAACCAGAACGCGTAGTTTGCCACTAACCCTATCGACGTCATCCCAATGTCTGGTGTTATCAACTGGCCATGAGCCAAGACACTCGGCGCGAAACACCACAACAGAAGCGCGAATAACCCCGATGTGACCCCGTACAACCGAGAAGCCCAACAATAGCAAACATAGCCTCCCAAGAGACTGAACGGTATGCATGCCCAACGCGAAAGCGTGACAAGCCAGCAGACCCTCGCACGGTTCTCCTCTAGAAAACTACGCCCCAGTGTGAATTCTACTCGGCTGCCAGGGTAGTCGTGAAACTCGCTCCAGTCGATATTTGCACCGACACATAGGATTGGAATAGCAGCGACAGTTCGCACCAGCGGCGGGTTGACCCGGTACGCCTCGAACCGACCAAAATACCAATGGCTGAGCCCTGCTGCCAAATGAGCGGGCTCATCGATTGTCGGACTGTTCCGCAGAGCACCCCACGCCAGCATGAGTCCATGCAACGCTAGCGTTAGAGCGACAGTGATGACTCGCCATCTACTTGCAACCACAACAAAACTGCCCTTCCGAGCGTCTTTCTAATGTCGCGCGGCCCTGCGATAAAACAGAATCAATATGGTCACTAAGAGGAGAACGACTACTCCCGCGACAACTACAAGCCAGCGTGTAGACGAAACCGACGGTTCTGACAGCGCGATGGGTTCCATCTGCTGAGCCTCTTGGAGTCGCTTCTGGTTCTGGATTCCCATTCGTTCGCTGAGTTCGTCGAAATCTGTCACCGACACTCGCTGATCTGCTT
Source organism: Thermoguttaceae bacterium (assembly GCA_963674575.2). Classification (GTDB taxonomy): domain Bacteria; phylum Planctomycetota; class Planctomycetia; order Pirellulales; family Thermoguttaceae; genus JAAYAY01. The sequence continues at coordinate 528,905 of CAXXQT010000001.1, read as the reverse complement.
GGAATGTAATTTGAGAATTCGCTTCAATTCCGTTATGCAGATGCGAACCCTTTGGGAGGTCGATCGCCAACATTTCGTCAGTCGGAGGTTTGTCCACATCAAGTTCTGTGACTCTGAGTTCAAACACCTCAATTTTCTGCTCGATCTGGGCCGGAGTCGGAAAACACATTTTCACGGTTCGCATGGGAAACCAACGTCCCCCAGTGCATTCACGTACTTCAGTGACAACCGTCTTCACAAAGCGTTGTTCCGGGTCATCATACGTGCTGGTCATTTGAACAGGCAGAAACCCACGAGCGGGATCGAGCCAAAACCTGCGGTGTGGCTGGTCCTTCGAGTTCACGTAGGCATGAGACACGACGACGAGCTTTCGGCCATCAACTTCTTCGATTCCATCTACGCGACAAACAACTTCGCTGTTCGTGAAGCTATCGCGAATCAAACGCGATGGGTGCATTTTCTCGTCTTTTCCCATGGAACCAATCATGTCAAAGGGGGTAATCGTGATCTGAGGATTCACCTTGTCTGGCGGAGAGAACCCTCCCCCTTGGATCGTGGGCGAGAATGCTATACCTCGCCCATCGGCCCAAAGCAGCTTCTCGGATGCGAACTTAATGTTCGTCTGGATCAAAATCGGGCCATTCTGCCGTGATCGCAAAGGGTCTTTCCTTTGCGCTAGCAGGGCTGCGCGTCTCGCCCGTTGTATGTAACTCTCGTCCACCAGCAGCTCGTAACGAACCTGATTCTGCCTGACCACCCAGATCCCTTCTGCGTCTACCACTATCGCTGCGGGGCCGCTGGCAATCGCCTGCTCTTCAGTGTCGGTCGTCCCATGCAACAGACGAAAGCGGCTCGTTAGGAACAGGAAGGTTTCGCGGTTGGACAATGCACCTTCGGCAATCACTTTCAAACGCGTTGGGGCGCCATCCGCGTTCGGAACCGCTCCATAACACACGCCAAAATGCAGTACGCTCACGACCGCTAGGCTGTATGTGTACGATGAACCGCAAATCATGGTCAACTTCTCCTTGACACTTCGCCAAATGGCGCGCCTTTGATTCGTACATGAGACCAATCCCGTGAGGAACTAATGCACAGATACCCTCTGAACCTGGAATTGCCGATCACTCCGGCCCCAGACACGAAGATTTACGTAGCGCGTCCCGCCCCAGTTCGCGAATTGATGGAGCGGGACGCAACACTATTCGCGGCGTGGTCAATCAAATAGCGCGTGCTCCATGCCACCCATCCGAATGGCAAGATGTATCTTTCAACCACCAGCTGTTTCTACGCATTCGCCATCGTGATTGTACCACGCGCCGAGCTTGGTGGCGGGGTCATCTGCCTCGCACAACGCTTGCGTGGAATATCTATACCCCCACGCGCACAAAAGAAAGCCGTCGCACTCTACGCAGCGCGAGGTGTACGGGCAAACGGCAAGTTCGCACCATCCCACACCGATTCTCTCCCGAACAGACCTCCATTCGCCTCCCTGGTTGTAGCAGGCGGTATGTTCGTTACAGTAGGAGAGCAAGCCACACTTCTGTGGCTCTTCATCACTTCCCTTGTTCACGAACTGACCGGTTGAGTTCGCCCCTGCCGTACAAGAACCAGCAGATGGCTCATCTTCCGCACCGACCGGCTGCTCGGTGTGGACAATGACCGCAGTAGCTACCAGCAGGACGAAAGGGACAACAATCCAGCGCAACCTACGAATCCTCATCGCAGTATCTCCTTCTACAAAAAACGTTGACAGTCCGGCGTTCGACAGCCGGCCACTAACGAATACCGACAGATGTAGTAGACTGACAGATGCTTCGTCACAAGAACAGCGACAATGGAATCACGATCACTTGATTCGTGGAATCATTCATTTCGACCCGGACATCGTCGTACAGTGGCCCATCAAGCTGATCGATGTCGACGCTCAACCTAAGCACGTGAGTCTTCTTCGAGTTAGGGTCGACAACTTTCGCAACCACCGCGGGGTTGTGTACTTGTACCGTGGAGATCTCAACCGGCATGCCATCCACTCGTTCTAAGACAACGTCACCGCAAACAATGCCCTCTGTTCCTTGAAATGCCCCTAGGTAGAGGTGATTCGGTTGGACGCGATACATGGATCGCGTTTCCCACGTCAGAACGACTGTTCCTTCGACCAATTTCCCATCGGCGAGACAACTGATTCCAACGCAAGACTTTCTCATACCTGACACGGACTGTTCGGCGAGTTTGAAGGTAAGTATTGTCGTGCGTCTCTGAAACCCATCGGGGAAAGTGGTCACACAGCTGACCCTCGGCTGAACATGAATCGGTTCTGGAACGTCGCCAAGAACATCCACGTACGGAGGTTCACCCCCCGGCCTGCCAAACGTGTGGATTTCTACTTCACCCGTCGCTTGCTCTCCCGGATTCGACACATCCAAACTGACATACGATCGCAATCCGCCGCCGGAGAACTGCATCGGGCTGTAGGACATGGCAGTCATTCGATATATCCACGGTCTTCCCTTGCTGTCGATCAAGACGCTCGACGCGCCCTGAATACCGTGCAGACTTGTCGTTGTCAATGACACACTGAGTACTGCCTTCTCGTGCGGCCCCAAGGTCTTTGCCGACAAATCTGCTGTCGTGCAAGTGCAGGACGTCCGAACGTGTTCGAATCGCACGGACATATCTGTGTCGTTGACAACCTCGAAGTCGTGCCTTAGCACAGCACCTCGCTTGTGGAAGTCGGCAGGAAAACGGTGAGTTGCTTTCTCGGCCACCCATTTCCCCTCAGTGTCCATTTCTTCAGGAGCGCGAGACTGCACACACCCGCCTGCAACCAAAAAGAAAATGGCAGTCAAGCAAACCGCCCCCGTGAGACAATCGGCTGAACACCATCCTGGGCACCGATTCGCACGGGATCGGCCAACCGTACGCGGCGCAAACGGATGTGGCCGTTCCTCAGTCACTTGGCTTTCCTCACCTTGCATGACCATTCACACAACCTCCGAATCATCAGTTCTATAGCTTGCGACGGTATTTCACGTTGCTTTCGATAACTCTATCGAACTCGGTTCCTCCGGCAGAAGCACCAGCCCTATGTGCGGAAAAACAACAGAGCTAGAGCCTCTCGCTGTGAAAAGACGGAGAAAGGTGAGCGAACTCACTTTGACGCCAGCGTCGCGCGGAAATTGCCACGACGAAACCGCCAGAAGCAACACTGAGATTGTCGTTGGAAAACGTGTGTCCGATACCAATCTCCGTCATCTGCAATACAAATCAGCGACTTGACGTACGTCGCCGACTTTCAAAGTCATGAGCCACCCGAAATCCCACAAACCCATTCTTCACCCAAGGCTCACATTGCACCTTTGTGTGCTTACACGCGTGTCCCGTCAATCGCCAATCGGCATACCGAATCACGCGAAACACGCCGTGATCGGGGCCCTGCGGATCATCCGTGGGTGAATGCTCGTAGTAATCCCAACCGAACCAGTCCTGGCACCACTCCCAGGCGTTTCCACGCATGTTGTAGATGCCCCAGGGGTTCGGGTGATAACTGCCAACTTCGGCGAGGGGAAATCCCTCCTCGCCGTAGAAAAACACATTGAAGCCGTCGCGATCGTTTGGGTCATGCGTGCGGGGCGCATTGAACGGTTGGGTGCTGCCTGCCCGGCAGGCGTATTCCCATTCCGCTTCCGTCGGCAATCGATAGCGCCGGTCGGCGGCCTTCTCTTCCGGAAGTTCAGATAGGCAGCAGCAGAACTTCACCGCGTCGGTCCAGGAGACGTTCTCGATCGGGAAGTTTGACGTATCCTGTCCGTACACCTGGCCCTCGCCGCCGCCGCCCTTGGAGTGCCAACTCGGGTTCTCGCCCATGACGTACTCGTACTGGGCCTGCGTGACCTCAAAGGCCGAGAAATAGAAGTCCTTCGTGAGACGCACCTTGTGGGGCAGCACTTCGGGTGGGACGCCGATCTCGGGCTCGTCGGAGTCCTGACCCTCGTCGGGCAGGCCCATGGTGAACTCACCGGCGGGCAACAACACGAGCCGCATGCCGATGCTGTTGGTGATCGTGGGCCGCTGCTCGCCTTCCGGCTCGTGCTTCGGCGTGGGAAAAGGAGGTGTCTTGCGCGAGGAGATGGCTGTCCAGGACGCAGCCGCAGAAGGGGACAGGTCCATGTTTTCGGCCGTCGTCTTCTCGGAAGGCGACGTCTCCTGACCGAAAAATGGACCAGTCCCCCGGGTTTCGTTGGAATGGATAGCGTGCCAAACACTCAGGTCGATATCATCGCTGATGAATCGAACGGAGCCGTCCATCATCAAGGCGTTGACCCCGCCCGGGTGGGCGCTTCGGGACGTGGCCTGGGTGGCTGTTTGGGAATAAGAGCAGCAGGTCATGCACTCGGCAACCAGGCCGTCCTCGCCGATCGCTTCATGGGCCTGATTGCAGCCGATGATGTCGTCGGCCCGGTGACGGGGGCAGTTGGGTCCGCCGGCATCGCCGAGCAGGCCGTGACGCCAAGTCATGCTGCTGCCGGTATCACCCAGGGCCCAAACACCGCGAGCATCCTCGGGAACGACGCCAGCCCGCAACTCTTCGACCCCCACGAGGTTCGACAGCCCGTTCTGGAAGTCCTGGACCGAGTAGGACTTATTGATCCCGCCGACGCCGTTTCCCCATTGCTGCTGGATGACTTGAGCGCCAATGCGGACCGTCTTGACCGCCGCCCCGCCAGGGGCAATGCGCCAGGGCTTGCCGGGCGAATTATCCAGCCCACTCGTGCCGCAATTGAGCCCGTAGTTGCCCCGCGCGAAGGTCGTATCCACCGTCCCATCCACCGATGTCATCCGGTAGGCGTTGTCGGCCCCATTGTGGGAATCGGAGGGGCATTTCATGATCGCCAGGTCCACATTTCGGGGGCCCTCGTTTTCCGGAGCCATCACCGAGGCGGTCCAATTGAACGAATCGGCCAGTTCCTGCTCGCCTGGATAGGGCAGGAGCATGACGGCCCAGTTGGCACAGCTGCGAAACTGCCGGTGTGCCTGGTGGCGGCTGTTCAGCGTGGCCAGATCGAAATGATCGCTCGTGTCGGGGCGAACCACGGCTGGCGGTAGGAGGCCGTTGTCCTGGTGGTAGTTCTGCATGGCAACGCCGATGTCGGCCAGGGTGGCCCGGCAGTGGCTTCGGCGGCTCGACTCGCGGAGGTACTGCACCCCGGGCAGCAGCAAGGCAATCCCCACTGCCACCACAGCAACGACCACACAGACCTCAAGCAGCGTCCAGCCCTGACGGGCCGGCCTGCGGCGATCGCCTGAGGCGCCGATCGTTCTTATTGGCGTTTCTGATCGAGCAGCCACGCGTACAGCTCCGGATTCTCGTAAGTCCTTGTCCAGCAATCGTGTTTCAAGTCAGGGTATTCCGTGTAGCGAACGGTTCCGTCGGCGCCGCAATCGCCGCAGAACTTGGCGCCGGCGGCACTCACTGCGCCGCAGGCGAAGCAGACCTCCTGCATCCGGGTGCCGCAGTTGGGACAGAACTTGCTCGCGTCCATCACGGCGGCGCCGCACTCGCGGCACTGGGCGCCACCACGCGGGGACTGGCCCACTCTTCGCTCCGCGAACACGGGACTGTCGCCCTCGCCCGAAAAATCACCGCCCCCTTCGCCCGACATCCGCGAGGCGGAGACGTGCTCGTCGCCTCGGCGTCCTGCGTTCCAGCGCCTCATGGATCGGCTCCCTGCAGATACGATCGAGAATGGCAGCAACGTCAACCGATTCTTCCGTCTGCGCTGCGTTTCGCCGCAACGCATGCAGCACTAGAGATCCTCGTGCGGATGCGTGCACACGTCCCCATATGGCTCTTTGTATTCGTGATTCGCATCGCCATCTCTTTCGTCTTTTGTCTTACATGTGGGACTAGTCTGAGGTGTGTCGCATCCGGTGTCACACGTGACAAGCTTATGGCAGACGAACGTCTGAGTCTCTGTTGGCAGGGTGTCGTACCCGGAACCTTCTTCGTTTTCATCAATGAAATACCATTTCGGATAGTGTGTTTCACCACTGCCCTCTTTGTACTTTTCTTGGCCCCTATTTTTGCATTGCCATTCCTCTTCTTCTTCCCCATCTTCGTTCGTAACCGTCACTTTCTCACACGGTTCCGTCATGCCTTGATCACAGCTGCTTGGATGAGATTCGCACTGGCCACCTTCTTCGTTATAGCCGTAACATGTGTGCCCGCCACGGACGTCGGTCAAGTCATCTTGATCGAGCAGCACATAGCCGGGGCAATGTCTACCTGTCGTCGCGATTGATATCAGCACGACTGCAAAGATCAATAGGATAGAAGCAACAGCATTCCTAAACATCACATCAGCTCCCTTCAGAATGGGACTTGTTGTGTCACATGGAAAACCACTCCATGCAGAAAATGGAAGTCTCTATCAGTCACGTCACGGTCTCACGATCTCTATCGTGTTCTAGGCTCTGTTTCAAAACTCAAGGTGCCGGGCTTCGAGCGGCTGCACGAGCCATCCGCTACGTTGTCCTGCATCGACATATACGCAATATGCCTGCTTCGGACGCCTTGCGGACCGGCTCGTTCGCTCGCTCTCGGGCCTGCGGCAGACTTTTCAAACAGAGCCTAGAAGAGACGAACTAGCTGCAATACGTTCAATGTCAGAGCGAGTCACCAGCTTGAACCATGGCAGAAACTGGAATTGTCAGGTCAGGGAGCTTCCCGTCGGCAAACGACAGCACTATCGAACCCTCTAGAATTCGCGAATGTGCACTGGGAGTTAGGTGGGCCCCCAGCAGCCAAAATGAGTCTGTATCTCTTAGCCATTCATATTCCAGGCTGGACCCGAGCGTGTGTGTAATTCGGACGGAGTCCGGCGAGGAAGGAGTGGACCCTTGAGCGAAATGCAGCGCGATCTTCGCGGTGGCAGTGCGCCCAACAACAACCTTTCCGAAGAATAGCCGATCCGGAACCGCAGAAACAGGCGATACGACCCTTGCCTGAACCGTTACGGTTCGCCCAGGCTGGGAAGGTCGCTTCGCGGGCGATACACTCAGCCGTGCTTTGTACCTTCCAGGTTTGAGCCCCGATGTGTTGCACCCCACCGACACTCGCCATGCTTGTCTCGCATGAGGTTCTCCATCCGCTACGTTTGAGTCTATCTGAGTAATCATCGATGCGTTGGCAGTAATCCACGAAGCATCTGCCTCCAGTTTCAAAGCCTTCCAATCGAGATCATCATAGTTGAAGACCTCGAATTGAGTGCTCGCCTTGTTTCCTGGCTCAAGGCTCGCGAAGCTCACTTCCGAGGGGGTGCACACGAGTCGATCACGAACGATTGCGACACCAATGATCTCTACAGTCGGTGCACTGGGCTCGGCGAAAAGTACAGTCATGCTATAGGTCCTGTCACCTGAAGATCCAGGCATTCGGAATCTCGCGTTGAAGCTGGTACTGCCACCTGGGGCAATCGTCTCCGAGGATGCCGTGGTTATCGTACAACTGCACGTTGTCTTGATTTCTTTGAGCGTCCACACACTTTCAGAAGAATTGCTTACTTTGAATGTGTGGCGAAGAACCTCCCCGGGGCGTACCAGCCCAAAATCGTGGCGCAATGTAATCACGCTGCCGGAACCAGTATTGCCGGACGTGCAATTCACGCCATCTCCCTCGTCTCGCTGCTGCAACGCGGTGGAAGTAGCATTGCTGCATCCACACATGCATGAGAGCAGCAACGCAAGATAGTACTGGCGTGCTACGAAACGAGCTGAAAAGGCCCAAACACTGCCCTCCTGGGTCGGTTGTGCGGGTTCAGCCAGCGGAGGATCGCTCCGTTGGGGCGACGGCAGATGCGTGCGTGCCGGTAGGATATTACTCATGTGGTGCTCCTTACTAGTCTGCAGAACGCCCCTCAGTGATCCACCCGTTCAACGTCAATGCCACTGTCATTCGGTGCAATTGGCCGGGACGTAGTAGTCTCCGGCTTCGGAAGGGCCACTAGTATGTGCCCCGTTCCTGCGAGCCGGCAATGTCACATGTCCAACTGTTTCACGCAGAGTGGTTGCGTCGTTGAGCGTAACCCGGTAGATGTACATGGAGTAACCGGCCATCGCAATGGGGTGTCGGTGGAGAAATAGGTTCCACGTCTTGTCGCGTTCAACACGCATTCTGTGGACGCTCATCGCGTACCAACCCGGCAGTGGTCTGGGCGGTTCAATACCATTGTGTGACCAATCAGGGACGCGGCATGGGGTGATGCCGAAGCACGCCGGCTTCAGATGCCCATGGTGTATCACGTAGAGTGGCCGCGATTGGGGATGGAGGGTGAACCACTCCTTGAGATACCACATGTCCTGTTGCCAATCGATATTGGCATCCACCAAGTAGGCGTGTCCCCCACGTGGCCCTTGCGTGAGCTCGTTGAAATATGACATGCTGTGTGGATAAATCATCAAGCTGCTAACAACGAGCCAACATGTCGTGATCACGCAAATGCGTCCAACATTTCTATGTCCGAGCGTAAGCGAACGGCCAGATTTGCTGATCCAAATGAACACGAACGGTAGGGCGGGAAACGCATACCGGAAGAAACGGCAAATGCCCGTTTGCGAGCTTACAAGCACAAATACCACGATGGCCGGAAGAAGGAGCACCAATTCTGCAGTTGTCCCCATATAGTAGCAGCTACGCAGTGACGCACATCGGTGCGCCCCCATTTGACGCCCAATGGACCAAGCGGTCAACATGGCGGCCAAAAGCCCCAGCATCCATGTTCCCAGAGGAATCTTGAAAACTGCACACGCGAGATAATAGTACCAGCGCCCGCCAGATTCCACTTGACCAAGCAGGAAGCTCGGCATCCCTCGTTCAAAGTCGCTCTTCTGGATGTCCAGGCCCCTGAGATAGTCACGTGGCAAGGGAACCGGCACATGACCTAGAACAGTCCCCTTGAATAGGTTGCCGCCGCCTCCTCCATCGATACTTGAATCGGTCCCGGCGAGCGAACGACTGACAAATGTAAAGTCCGCCAACCTAGTGCCTGTGCCGTCGAAGGCATATCCCAGATTGAGCACATACACTCCCAGGAACAGGATGAAGGGCACCTGGAGTGAAGAGTGAAGTGATCGCGGATACGTCTTCCGATAGCTCAGAATCCACAGCGCCCACACTAACGGCCAAACTGCAAAAAGAACTATCCAGGTCATCTTTGTTAGTTCGGCAAGTCCGAGCATTATGCCGGCGGCGAACGCTCTGGGCCATCGGGGCGCCTGTAGCCATCGCCAATAGGCATAGCAGGCCGTCACGCCGAAAGCACTCGCCGGAACATCGGGCATTGTCGTGCTGCCCCAGCCAATCATATTAGGCGAGAAACACCATACTGTCGCAGCGACTACGCCGGAAGGTTCGCCATAGAGCTCCGTGGCCCATCGGCTGCAGACCCACGCACCGAGGATACTAAAAGGAATGCACATCCAACGCCCAAATGTACAGAGCCAAAAGGCTCGCCCACCGTTGACCGCAAAAAACGACCTGCCAAGTGACCATTCTGTGCGATGCCCCTGGGTCGCACTGTACTCGCTCCAATCGGTCGTGCTTCCCAATAGAACGGCCGGTATGGCCGCCCATGTCCGTACAAGCGGTGGGTTCACGCAGTAGAGATCAAAGCGAGCACATTGCCACACATATATGCCGGCTGGCAAGTTGGCGACCTCATCTGGATTGGGACTGTTCCGGAACGCGACATACGCCAGAAGGCAAGTGTGAATACAAAGCAGAACTGCAATCGCAATAGTTCGTGGCTTCGCGACATGGTTCAATGACGTGGAACGGTCCATCGCAAATCGTGCTGTTACCTACTGTGACAAACAACATATCAATCTGTCGCACGAAACGAGCGTTTTCGCAACAGAACCACGCCCACTGCAAGAAGCAATGCACAGCTGACGACCACAAGCCACAAACGTATCCCGGGGCCTGGCGGTTCAGGGATAGCTGCGGCGTCCGTGCGAGACGCGCGAGATCGAGTCTCACCCACATTTCCAAGATGAACCATGGTGCCGAGACGTTCGTCAAAGACAGGAATGCCGACTGGCAGATCCATCGAACGCCAACTGAATACGGCATCTTCAAGATCGTGATTAACTGACTTCCACGAAAAAGTCAATTCTCGTCGACTGGGATATGGGCGGACTTTGTCAAAGGAACAGGACGAGGGAACCCACACACTGTCGAGCTCCTTCCAGGTTACCTGCACCGTTTCGACCAACGGATACTCCATAATACTCTGAGTAGGCTTTTTCCTTGAGAACAATTCGTAACGAATAGGCACATAGTCCCGTTCACTATCAAAATGGATTTCCCATCGGCTCGTGTACTTGTCACATACCCACGTAAGCTGATGAATCGCCCCGGCTCTTGTCGCGTCAAAAAGATATGGTTCGTAGCGTTGGAGCAGACCTTCCAGGTTCTCGTTTTTTTCTAATGTGAGCCAGCAACAGAATCCGATGAGTCGCACATCAAGCGGGTAGACGCCAGGGGGGGCGCCACGGTCCGGTAGATTAATAGTAACGAGTCGATTCCCATTGCGTCCGTATCGAATAGTGCGATCGGGAAGCCGGACATACATGCCACCCTTTTCCCTTGCAGGACCAGTGGGGCTCGGATCTAGAACATTAATGTCTGCAGGCCGAGACATCCAAGAACGGTCGAACCGAAGCGCATCGCGTCGGAAATCGAATGCCGAATAGATTTCGACCGGACCAACGTCGCGAACGTCCCCCCAGCTTTCGTCAAGATATCCGTCAACGGAGTATTCTCCGGACTGCAGCCTGCTACGTCCCTCAGTGAATCCCGCAATTACAAAACGCGCTTCCGCTTTAATGTCGCGCGAGGGCGCAGCCCTTTCGGGTTCCGCTGCTCCGGCCAGCGCGATGGCGATCAGAATACAGTTCATGCGAGGCCTCCGTTCAAGACATCCAATGCACTCAGATTCTAGTTGCTTTGACGTTTCTGTTCTCTTGCCAGTAGTTGTCCGGCATCCTATCTCAGGTCCTGCTCGTCAAAGATCCTCATGGGGGTGTTCGCAGTTCTGTTCTCCGGTGACCTTTCTGACAGTATGTTGGTCGTCACTATCTCGCTGATTCTCACCGACACAGTGAGCGAGGTCGGCTTCCCCATCGCATTCAGTTACGCAGGTTTCGATCCTGTGGCAAATGAAATCATACGGATCAGACCGTGTTAGATATCCACTGCCGCTCTCATTGGGGTCGATTTCCTCAGTCTGTGGATAGAAGTCTTCTCCACTACCCTCCACGTACTTCGTCTCTCCCTTGTTCTTGCACTGGTATTGGTCCTCGTCTTCACCATCTTCACCTTCAACCGTGACCTTTTCGCACGGCTCCGACATTCCCGCATCACATGTGGAGGGATGAGAACCACATTCCCCCCCCTGGATGTTGCGGTAGCAAGTGTGCCCCCCCCGAACGCGCGCGAGATCCCGCGAGTCTAATAGTATGTAACCAAGAACACTGGAATCCACATACGACAGAGTCAACACGCCCCCTGAAACCAATACGAGCAATACTCCAATGACTTTCGTTCGCATCATGTTTTCTTCCTCAAAACAAGCTGTTGGCATCGCACACAGAGGAAATGTCCGCGGCGACTTAACAGAGTTACGCCAACCAATAGAGCGACTACTCCCAATGTCAGATTTCGGTCCCAACACCAAGACGTCTCAACGGCATCATCGGCGTTGACAATTGCGGCAGGAGAAGTGAGCAAGACAAACCCGGTTTGCACTTTCCGGAATTCCCTCGTGGGGTGTACGACAATCCCCTTCAATCCATCCCAGATGTGAATATCTTTGTTAGTGGACGACGGCAGCCACACAACGTAGTGGCCACGATCAACACCGTCCGGCGTTATCTGCTTGATATGCACCAGCACGGGGTAAGGCCACCGCAATCTGGCAGAGGCTTTCAATCGCAAGGGGCAGGTAAAAACGCCTTTCGCGCGAAGGTTCTGATCAAGAGATTGCATTGTTGCCCCGCTCTCCAAATCGGGCCATTGAATCTCTCGAATGAGCGAAATCAGATCGACGTCGTCTTGCCCATACCATTCCAGGAGATACTTCACGCAACGTGCACCACAATAGGCATTTCCATTGCGAGAATCGCCCGCTGACTGATCGCCGCAGTGCGCTCTGGCAACAGACAGGATAATGAATGGCAACAGAGAATACACAAAACGAGGAAGGCCAACAACGCGCAGGCATTCTTGCGTAATCCAGCTGGTATGGGGCTTCATGGGTTACACCAATCTAAGAAACGGGAATCTCGCTACTAACCCCCGAGAAGGGGCAAGTACCGTGGAGGCTTCCAAACACGCGCCGCCAGGGCCGTTCCTATTGTTGCTAGGGCAATACGCTCGGTGACGTTCCTGCCAAGTGTAGACTGGCAACATCGCACTAATTGATTGAGTGTGTGGCGAACTTTACACGCATCGCAGTCCGCGTGCTCAAATAGCCGCTCGTGGCCCAAGGCTCATGCTGCACTTCGGAGTGCTCAAACGCATCTCCTGCCAACCACCATTTCTGACAGCATTCCCAATCACTTCGAGTCAGTCTTATTGACCCTTCGGATCGAGCAGCCGCGCACACAGTTCCGGATTGTCGTAAGTCCTTGTCCAGCAATCGTGCTCAAGTCAAGATGTGCCGTGAAAGGCCCACCCAAAAGTTCCTTGGCGTCAACGTTGGATCGCTCGACGATTGGCCCAGGAATTCTGTCAGCACGTTCACGCCCCAACCGTAATGGAATCGACGAGACAAGCTGTGCTTCCTTGTTCGCACGATATCGCTAATGGCCACTTCGAACCTAGTAGCTCACGCTTGGAAGGGATATAGATAAGATAGTCACTCGCCTCCAACTGGCGCGAAAGTGGAACCCGGGTAACCTAGCATCTTTCGTCGCAAGCAACACCCCCCCAAAAAAGACAAGCAGGCTCAGTTTTTGACGGTTTCGACCACTTATGTGTTCTCGGAGAGCCGCCATACTGCAGCCCTACCGCTACCGACAATAAACAGTTCATGAGAGTGTACGTTGTTTCTATCGACTATCGACCATGCGTGCAATACCCCCGTAAGGGTATTTCGTGCAATGCGGTATAATCTACGTCATAGGCCCGTGCGCACACCGGGCAAGCCACACTGGTAACCGTACTTGATGCCAGAAGGCAGCCCACCTCGAGTGACCGTGCATAAACACCCAGTGCACCGGTGCATATTACTAGTCGTGTTGGGACGGCCTAATGACGTCACCCTGCTATCGTGAACGTGCTCCCGGGAATCTCGACGAGACGTAGCTTATGATCTGGGGGGGTGAAGGCTGACTATCCCTGGGTGGGAGCCCGATCGTTCGGTCCAGTAGGGCCGGACATATCGCCGCGGCGTCCAGCGGAGCCTATTTCCGAAGTGCGTCGAAAGGCCGTCTCTCAACGCGGCTTTTGGATTCGCAGGGGCCTTCATGGCAATAACTACCAACAAGATAAGAAGTAGCCAGGACACATACTCCATGGCTGGAATTGACGGGGGTGGTGGCGAAGGTAAACTGGGGGTCAATGGATGGTCCTTTGGCTGTGACAACGGGAAGGGTGAGACGCCTTTCCTATGCCGGGGGCGTACCGTGACCGACGTAGGCATCCGCAGGGCGAGTGGAAGAGGCGAAATGCAGTACGGACGAAGAAAACGCATCGCTGCGCTGACAACGTGGAGCAAAGCAGGACTCCGCGCCGGCCTGGTTGCCTGGTGCCTTCTGGCCGGCTGCTCCCAAGACCCACATTCGCTGCCCAACTATGATGACCCCGCCCTGGTCGTCAAGGGCTCCGAGATCTTCCGGCCGGTTAAGTGGGGGGAAGTGTCTCGTTTCGGCGCGTTGGACGCGAACGGTGACAACGAACTGGAGCTCGAAGAGTTCCGAGCCGAGATGTTGCGGGATGGCATTCGTCAACGGGCGGCGAAGATCTTCGGTCTCCTCGACAGCGACAGCAACAACCGACTCACGGCACAGGAGTTTCTGCAAACGCCCGGCATTGCAACGGTCACAAGCCTTGACGAAGACGGCAATGGAGTTCTGTCGGCTGCGGAGGTGGCCGGGAACTGGCCGATCCTGAAGGAGAACGGGCGTCTTGGCGCGTTCTTCACGATCTTGGATCGCGACGGCGACAAGCAGCTTTCGGCGGCCGAAGTAGAGACTCGCCCCTTCGTGACGCCCTTCTTCGAGAGGGATCGGGACGGCGACGGGCAGGTGTCGCCGACCGAGTTCGCAGAGGGCCGTGAGAGTCCCACACAGCCAGAATCAGGGGCCACCGGTTTTCGATCTCATGATCTGGACGGTGACGGAAACCTGACCATGAGCGAGTTTCTCTACCGGCCGGAAGACGGGAAGTTCTGGGCCATGGATCAGGATGGCGACGGGATTGTCAACTCGCGCGAGTTTGCCGCTTCGCGTTACGCCAAGGGACTCGATAATTCGGCGGCTGCGCTCGCCACCATGGACGACAACTCGGATGGGCGATTGACGATCGATGAGTACCGGCGGCGCGACGAAGACATGGCCGAGACCTTTGGCAGCCCGATCCCGTTTTGGCGGGGAAACGCGGCGAAGGAGTTCGCCAGGATCGACCGGAACAACGACGGAGAACTCGTGCCCGGCGAGTTGTACGAGGACGATAGCTCACGTGGATTGGCGGAACGATTCCGGTACGAGTTTGACACGATCGATGCCAATCGAGACGGACGGGTAGATCCCGGGGAGTTCTCGAATCTGGGGCAACGCTTTGAGTTCGTCTTGGTCGACGTGAACCGTGACGGACTGGTTTCCAGCGGAGAGTATCTTGAGGCAGAGCCGCCATGGTTCACTCGAAAGCGAATTGGCGACATGTTCTCGGCCGCCGACCTGGATGGGGACGGGACGCTGACCATCACGGAGTTCAACGCTCGTGCGGCCGCTACGGAGTTTCTTCGTTGCGACGTGGACGAAGACGAGCGCCTGTCGCTGGTGGAGTTCGCTCAGGGGCGTCCGATGCTTGCGGCTAGCGGGCAAGTTGCGAAGGCGTTCGAATGTCACGATATCGATGGTGACAAGACTCTCACACGGGACGAGTTCCGCCGCGAACCGTGGCTCGTACGGTTCTTGATGCTGGACAGAAACGGGGACGGTGCATTGGACGGGACCGAGTTCACGTCCGATGCAAAGAACGAAGCAGCCGCCGAGTCGAGACAGAAGAACTTCGCCGTGCGGGATGGGGATAGGAACGGACGTCTTTCGCTTCGAGAGTTCTTCTGGCAGCCGGAGATGGCAGCGTTTTGGGCCATGGATGCGGATCAGGACGATTCGGTGAGCCTGGAAGAACTGCAGGAAGCCGGCCGACTTGCCCAAATGGGACCCATGGCAGCCACGATCTTCAAGACGTTGGATCGCAATCACAATGGTCAATACGAGCTCGCGGAGTACGCAACGCGATCTTGCGGAATGATCCTTGTCGAACTGGATCAAGACCACGATTCCCACTTGTCGCTGGAGGAGTTCTCGGCCTTTGGCTTCGCTTCGATCGGGATCGCCCGGCGGAACTTTGGTCTTGCGGACCTGGACGCGGACGGCCGTTTGACGCAAGAGGAGTTCAAAACCCGCCTGACCGTGCCCCCTGTGTTGGAAGAACAGGATGAGGAAGGCACGTTGGCACAAATTGCGTTTCTCGGATTAGACACAGACGGTGATGGACGCTTGACTCTTCCTGAGTTGTCGAGGCGCAGCCGGTTGAAAGACTTCGTGGCCAGCGCCCATGCGGCAGTCGACACGGACCACGACGGCGTTGTTGTCTTCTCCGAGTTTAAGGCGGGACAGCAGCGAATGGAGTTCCTCGCATGGGACCGCGACGGGAACGGTTTGCTCAGTCTTCGCGAGTTTCACGTTGGAGCGGTCCCGTGGGTGTCGCCACGGCGGAGCAAGGCCGTCTTCTCCGCCCTTGATCGCGACGGAGACTCGTCGATCAATCTGGAGGAATCAGCTGGAACCCGTGGTCTGAAACAGTTCCTGGATTATGACAGGGACGAGGATGCCATTGTAACACTCGATGAGTTCGGCAAGACGCGATATCCCTCTGCCGGCGAAGGGCAACTCGCAGGGCTGTTTGCAGCCTACGATCTCGACGGCGACAAGAAGATTGTCCCCGCCGAGATGCGGGAGTCACCGGTTACGGAGGCATTCCTGGCCAAAGACAGCAACGGGGATCGCCGCCTCGCGCTTGCCGAGTTCCTGAACGATCCCAGCGGGGCAAGGGGGATTGCCGAGCGTGTCGGCGAATTCAAACGCCTTGACACGGATGCGGACGAATTCATCACTTTGCGCGAGTTCTTCTTCAGTCCGCTCACCGCCAAGTTCTGGGCAATGGACGCCGACAAGGACATGGTCGTGGACCAGAAGGAGTTCGCGGCAGCCAAGTGCACCCAGTGCTTCGGTGACCGTCAGGCTGCTTTCTCCGCCCTGGACCGGAATTCCAACGAGTTGCTCGATATCGACGAGTTCCTCCGGCGAAACCAGGACGTATCCGTCGCCTTTGGTTTGAAGACTTCCAGTCGTGATGGCGATGCAGATGGTCTTTTCGGCGAGTTGGATGGAAACGATGACGGAAAGCTGTCTCCCACAGAGTTTCATCGGGGCAAGCTCCCGTGGGCGACTGACTCGTATGCAGCAACCGTCTTCGCTGCCCTGGACGCCAACAACGATCAAGAACTTTCTCCACACGAATTCGACAATTGCAGGAAGACCTGCGGTCTGCTGCTGAGTGACTGGGACGAGGACGGAGTGATTTGCTTCGCGGAGTTCGCCCGTGCCAGTGGCGAAGGCACGGCTGCGGCGCGCGCCGCATTCAGAAAACGAGACGCGGACGCCGACGGGATGCTGTCACCTGCCGAGTATCGACAAACCGATGATTAGACGCCCCAGAAGGCCCGTCTGAGGCCTTGGAACCCTGCCTGGGGATTCGTTATGCCTGAGGATGATTGTCAAGTGACTGAATCAGAACGCCCCGACGGGGTCAATCCGGAAGAAGCTCCCGTGGACTGCCGTGCGCTTGCCGAGTTCTCGGCCTGGTTCATGGTCGTGTTGGCGCCGATCCTGACATGGGTCAACGGCCCCCCCGTCTCCACGGACCAGGCCGTCGTGCGGACGATCGTGTTCACCCTTGCCCTTACCGTGGGCATCGTTCTGACCACGATCCGTCTCGTGCGACGGTGGCGGGGAAGGTCTTCGCGAACGTGCGATGGCGGTTGATGCGACAGTGGCGGAGTTTCGCGTGGTGGGTAGCCAGGACAAGTGGCACGCGAGGCGAGGCTCCGTTTCTCTTCCGCATTCGCCTGCGAAAGCGGTTGAAACTCAGTATCTACCCTGTGGACAAGGACTTATTGCCTGCGGAGTTCGTTCGTGGGTTTTGGTCGTTTCTTGCTCGCCCGACGAGTGAGTCGCAAAGTCAATCACGTCGCTGGATGACCTTTCGCTGCCCTGTGGCTCTGAAGCAGAAGGCGTCTTGCGCACGCGCTGATTCGTCAGGTGCGTCCCAGGCTCCTGAATGTCAGCCGACCAGGAGAGCGTGCTTCGCCAGACGCTGCAGGCAGGGGCCGATCTCGTTTTCGATGAGCCGACGAACTTCCGCGGAACCGGCGATCGCATCATCGTTCTTCTGGAGCTTGAGTTCGCCCCGGAGTGTCTGTTCGACAAGGAGGTTGGAGAGTTGGGACGGACTGCGTGTGCCGTCCAGAAGGCCGAGGATCCGGCAGTGCGTATTGTCGAGATGGGCCGTGTCGTGCAGTTGCGTGGTGACCGGTTGGTTCGAGGTCGCTTGCAGCCGAGCAAGCGGGGTTGCCTCCGGTCGCCCGCTCACCGACGAGACGATCCGCGGCGGATGCATGTGAAGGGCAATCAAGTTCTTCACAAAAGACCGTAGTAACAGTTCCGCCAGGGCACGGCGATCTTCGTCGGTGGTCGCCGGGGCGCCGCTGCCGGCGGCGAGACTCGCGAGATCTTGCACGGCAACGCTCTGGGGCCACCGATCGGCGAGGATCACGAGTGCCGACTTGAGCAGGGCACGGCGGACCGTGACGATGCTTCCCGCGGAGCCGTGATCCGCATGGTCACGCGATCGTCGCCGAGCCCAGCATAGACCTGCACGGTGGAGGAAAGAACGTCTTCATTCGCACTGCGCACATCCACGCGGGACGGGGTGAGGATCAAATTGCCCTCGACCAGGTCGTTTCCGACGCCGGTGCGAACCGTGGAGTTGACGGCGCCTGTTGCCAGCATGTGCATCAGCACTCGGTCGACGCCTCGACCTCCGCGGATGTTTGCCACCACGTCATTTCCCTTGCCGTCGAGGGCGGCGAGATTGTCGCCGTTGCCCAAGTCCAACTCGCAGAAGACGTCGAAGAACGAATTGACGTTGAAATCATCATTCAGCGTTTCAATCCGGGCCACATCGTTCCCGCCGCCAAGCTTGAGTTGGGCGGTCAGGGCGCCGGGCTCCATGTTGGCTGCTGAGGCGGGAACCGGCTTCACCCGGACGATTGCCTTGTCGGGCCCCGTGCCGCCTTGGATGTTGGCAACCACGTTGAAGAACTTGCCCTGGATGGCGGCGAGGTTCTTGCCGTTGCCGAGGTTGACATCGCAAAACACGTCGAAGAACGAATCGACGGCGGAATCACCGTCCAAGGCTTCAATTCGGGCGATGTCGTCTCCTCCGCCCAGGTTGATCTGGGCGGTCAGGTTGCCCGGTTCCATGCCGGCCAGTGAAACAGGAATCGACTTGAAAAGCACCCTGTCGACTCCCGTGCCACCTTGGACGTTGGCAACAACATTGAAGAACTTGCCCTGGATGGCAGCGAGATTCTTGCCGTTGCCAAGGTTGACATCGCAAAACACGTCAAAGAACGAATCGACCGCGGAATCACCGTCGAGCGTCTTAATTCGGGCGACGTCGTTTCCGCCGCCGAGGTTGATCTGGGCGGTCAGTGTGCCGGGTTCCATATTGGCGGGGGAAGCGGGAACGGGTTTCACGCGAACGATCACCTTGTCGGCGCCGGCGCCAGCCTGGGCCTTGACGGCAATGTCGTTGCCTTTGCCGTCGAGGGCCAGGACATTGTCGCCCGGGCCGAGATCGATATCAAAACTGATGTCGAAGAACGAGTCAATGACCTGGTCGCCTTCCAGCGGTCGAAAGCGAACGAGATCATCGCCCGGGCCTGCAACGACCGTCATTGCGGTGGGCACGGCCATGTTGCCGAGAATACCCTTCAGGCGGTCAACCCCTTCCCCAAGATCCGCGAAAACCGTCAATCCCTCGAGGTTGCTGAGCGAGCCGAATTCCATGCGACCTGTGTCCGGACCGTCTCCCCCAAAGAACTCGATGTTCCAGGGGCCCAGGTCGGCACTGCCCTGGGGTCCCATGACCGCATCGCACACAATGGTCAACGAGTCGGCGCCAATTCCTGTCGCAATCCTCAAATCGACCGGCTGCTGGCCCGTTTGGACATCTTGAGAAAGGACGTCGAGACGCGGTAGAGAAGCCAACTGGTATTGGATTCTGTCGTCCCCACCGTCGGTATTTGCGACGATGAGGGCCACCCCCTCAAAGAGTTGTGGATCTGCTGTTTCAACAGTCCCGTCATCAGCCGGAGGATCGTTGAGGCGTTCCGTGCACTGAAGTTGGATGTTTCCATACCCGTCATCAACGATCTTCAGAAGGTCGTCGGCTTCGTCGCCGCGAATGGTCAGAACGCCTTCCTCCAGGAAGGCCTGGCATGCCAGCAGCAGTCGTGGCTCCAACGTCTCAACACACGGCGTACACGCCTTCGGCGCCCCATAGCGCTTTCGAGATCGCTCGGTTCTCATAGAATTGCCCCCCGGCCAGCGATTGAGGACCCCGCAAGCCACTGACGCCGGGGTCCTGGCCCACATTGATCGATGAGATGGGGGGCGTGGGATTGCCTTACCCATACACCCCGAAGGTCATTGTACTCAAAACGTATCGAGCAACCATCCCCAGGATGTTCCTGGCCGATCTTCGGGACAGGTACGGCTGACGCTCCGTTCCCTTCTGGCGGGGATCGTGAGTCGCTAAACTTAAGTTACCTGATGGGAGCCGTCATGTTCCGGCTCGTCGAAGTCATTGCTGTGGGTAGCGAAGTGTGGGTTTTGGAAAGGGCGATTCGTGAAGTGCTTGTTGCCGATTCAACTTATGGCCGTGTTGTTGCTCTTGCCCGTGGCGGCCGGAGCCCAGGATTCGCTCCCGCCTCAGGGCAGGGCAATCCGTGACGAGATCGCCAGGCTTGTCCGCCTGACGGAGAAGTACTCCGCCGGCTATCGCCGGAACGTCAACACCTTGGAGCAACAGCTTGACTCCCTGGAGCTGTACCGGGAGATCGTGGTGGACGGGGAAGCGATTGTGACTGTGCCGGGGTCGGAGGTCGCCTTGCTTGGTAAGTACTTCCGCGGCTTCTCCTACATGCCGGAGGGGGACATCGACGTTAGCTGGAGCCTGGATCGGAAGAACTGGGAGAGCCCCGTCTTCTGGTGGAAAGCGTCTGACGGCAGGCAGGCACGACTTGCCTGCGGGACGCCCGGTGAGAATCTCCATATCCGGTTTGCCGGACAGGGGCGAGTTCGAGAATTCACCTGGAAGGCCTTCCAGCCGATCAGCCTGGAATTTGACAGCGAGGCCTTCCTTGTCCCGGGCGCCGGCCTGTCCGAACTGGCGGTTGAGGTCGAGGTCGCTGCCACGAACAAGATGGCGTTCCACGGAGATTCGACATTCGATCGCCGCAAGTGGATGCGGGTCTACAACAAGCCGGACGCGGTCTGCATTCCCGACTTCTACTCGGCCTCCGAGTATTTCGTGGAACGGGGCTTCGCCGCCAGCCGAGACGCGGGCTATCGGCTGACGGCCCATCCTGACCGGGTCTTCTCTCGCGACCATGATCTGCTGAGCAAGCTGAAGCACTTTTATCCGGACGGACTGGAAAACGTGGTCTGCTTCGACTCACTGCCAGAGGATCTGCAGTGCACGGACTCGGCTCTGGAGAGTGCGGAAAGTTGTCCTGACCGGAGCGAGTTTCGGCAAACCGCCGAACGCATTGCTGCGACCATCGCCCAACGCGAGCAAAGGCTGGGCGAGTACGCGGGCCCTTACTGCGAGGTCAAGAACGAGTCGGATATCGGCAGGAACTGGGGATACTTCACAAACCCCAAGACCTACGATGCGTGGCGATTGCTGGCGGAGTATCACAACGAGGTCGCCCGAGCGGTCAAAGCCCGGAATCCCGGCTGGAAGGTCGGGGGACCTTCAAGCTGCCTGCCGGTGTTCGACAGTCAGCGTTTTGAACGCGGGCGCCGGATGCTGGAGTTTGTCGAACGTACGTGCGACGATCTTGACTACTACAGTTGGCACCTTTACGAGCGCGACACGTTCCGGCTCGATCCGGCCCACAGCTACCTGTACGGGCGACTGGCGGCAAGCCTTGATCTGTATCGCTGCCATTTGCGGATAAACGGCGGTGAGAAGCCGCTGTTGATTACCGAGTACGGCGGGGCGCATGGCGACGCAACGGACATTGGAATCTGGACAACTTTGCGTTCCATCAATCTGTTGATGGTTCAGATGATGGATCATCCGGACCTGATCGACATGGCCGTGCCCTTTGTTCTCCCGGTATCCTGGTGGCACAAGAACGACCCTCATTTTCAGCCCGATTCGTTCCGGCTGTTCATCTACGATGACGACAAGAGCCTTAAGCTCACCAGGCTGGGGGCCCTGCTCGAACTGTGGCGCGATGTGGACGGGGTCCGGGTCCCGGTAAAATCATCACGGGCGGACGTCAACGTCATAGCCTGCCGCGATGGGAATAAGCTCTATATCGCATTGAGCAATCTCTCGGGACATCGTCTGCACGTTTCCGTGGATGCCCTCATTGGCGGGGCCGAGATCGAGCGAATTTGCCAACGACGGCTCTACCTTGAGCTGGCCGAGCTCCAGTGTCGCACCGATGCACTGGCGAGTCTCGCGGCGGTGCCGGTTGCCTATGATGAGACCACGATCCTGGTTGTGGAACTGGACAAGTCGCCCAGGTACATCGGCGAGGTGAATCGCGAGCTTTTCTGCGCCGAGGAGATTCTTCAGCCCACGGGCAAGACCGCCGAGTTCTCCATCGATCTTCCGGCGGAGAAGTTGGCAGTCCGGGATTGCGTTCTGCGTCTCGGGCTATGGCGCGAGGGTAGTTTTCCGCGTGGGGGAACGGTCACGGTGAACGGCGTTGCTTTTCGCGTTCCCGGCTTCTGCGAAGTGCGGACCTCCTGGTTTGGGACCCAGGAAATCAAGCTGGCCGCGGCGCTGCTCCGAGGAGAGAACAAGATCGTGGTGGATTTTCCGGACGACAAGGGCCTGGTCACGAGTGCTGTTTTCTACAACACGTACCACAAAGGGCTGTCGCGGTAAGACGCATTCGATTCGGAAATCCGTCACGGACAAAAAAGAACCGCCTCGTGAAGACGGGGCGGTTCTCGGCTGTTCGAGATTGACGAGTCGAGTTCGTTCAGTTCTGGCTGAGGGAGTTCGACTCGGCGTATTTTTTCTCTTGTTGCTCTTGGAGCGTTTTGGCGATCGCGGTGGTAACCTGCATGGCCGCACGGATTTCCATGGGGTGGAAGTAGGGTTCCCAGGTTCCGTTGGCGTGCTCGATGCGTTTGGCGGCAAGGGCTTGCCAGCTCATGTCATTATTGAGGGCCCAGGCAGCCACCTGTGCGACTCGCTGGGGCATTTTGCCATAGCCGAGCATTTTGCACAGTTCGTGGACTTCTTTCTTTTTGGTGAACTGTTCGATGGGAACGATCTTGTAGGGGATGGCCGCACGGGGCTCGGACTTGCCGTGTTCGAGGCAGACGGTGGTGACCTTGAACTTGCTGACCTTTTCAGGAGCGACGTTCATGAAGCCGCCGCCCATCATGCCGCCGCCCATGCCGCCCATACCGCCCATGCCGCCGCCGAAGCCCTGGGAGCCACCGCCGCCGCCACCATAGCCCGAACTGCTGCTCCCGCCGCCGTCGAAGCCGCCGCCGCCCAGTCCGCCACCCAGTTGGGCCAGGGCCGGCACACCGGCGAAGGCGTCGGGAAGTTTGACGGTGAGGGGTTTATCGGTCTTGTTTTCGACGAGCACGTTGCAGAGCGTCGAATCCTTGGGGATCAGCTTGACTTCAATCTGTCCCTGGTCGATCGCCGAGAACATTTCAACGCTCTCGGAGGTGGCCGGCGTGGAGCGTTCCCCGGCGGTCACACCGGCACAAACCATGCACATGGCGAGTAGCGAAGCTACCCAGAGAATTCGCGAACCAAAGGACATAACGGAAACCCTCCGCAGAAAAGACGGGGAAATTGCCGGGATTGCTCTGACAAGACCCGAGGGCGAAGCGGGGAATCCCCGGTTACGCTTGGTGGGGGCAGCCAGATGCTCGATTTCGGTAGACGGCGAGAATACGACCCCGCCGCTACCCTTCATGGTAATCGGGAGTTCCGTCTTGTCCATCAATTACGACCGAAACCGGAGAAATCGGGAAAGTGGCCCCCCCTCTCGTGGGCAGGCTTGATTGGCCTGTGTGAGAAACTGAAAAAAATCTTGAAATCGCGAGGGCTGACAAAACTGCGCCTCCCATCCCCCTTCGGGGCTAGGAGACAGTCCTTTCCTGCAAAGTTTTCCGCCCCACCGAATCCTTCACTTTTGTCACAACGGCGAAAGGCAACGCAAAGCCCGTATCTTACCTGTGTGGTATGGTTGACAGTGCAAGATGCCGCTCTGTAAACTACGCAGTTTCACGGGCCTCGATCTTCCTTGTCGGGCGGTACTCTGCTGCCTGACCCACGAATCCTAATTTAGGTCGCCCCAAAACCAGGCCGAAGATCGCCGGTCGGGCAGGACGTGAGTAGCAAGCTCGCTCGGGCGAGCACGTCGCCAAACAGGTATCTGTTCCTCGAACACGCGAAAAGGGTGAAGGATGAAAAGTCTTGGACTAAGGGACGCCGTGTGGCGTCGATTTGGGCCGGTGCTGGCAGTGATGCTGGCAGTGCTCGCGACGACCACGCCGGCATGGGCGAGCGAAGGCGCTGCTGCATCCACCGGTAGCGACCCGTTTATCTACAAGGTTTTCTGGTTTCTTTCGCTAGTGGGGTCGATTACCGCGTTGATCTTCGCTTGGAAGTTCTTCAAGGCGATGAAGGAATCCGACGAAGGCACCGACGAAATGAAAGAAATCGCCGGACACGTCCGTGACGGCGCCTTCGCCTACCTGAAGCAACAATACAAAGTGGTGGCCATGTTCTTCGTGGCCATCGTCATCCTGCTCTCGCTCATGGCCTTCGTTTGGGAAGTGCAGAGCCACTGGGTGCCCTTTGCCTTCCTCACCGGTGGTTTCTTCTCCGGTCTGGCTGGCTTTTTCGGGATGAACACGGCCACCCTGGCGAGCAATCGCACGGCGGCCGGCGCCCGAAAGTCGCTCAACCAGGGCCTGCAGGTCGCCTTCCGCAGCGGGGCCGTCATGGGCCTGACGGTGGTCGGCCTGGGTCTTCTGGACATCACGCTCTGGTTCTTCGTTCTGCGTTGGGTTTTCCACCTCGATCTGATCGAAGTGACCGTTACCATGCTCTGCTTCGGCATGGGTGCCAGCAGCCAGGCGTTGTTTGCTCGCGTTGGCGGCGGTATCTTCACGAAGGCCGCCGACGTCGGCGCCGACCTGGTCGGTAAGGTCGAGGCCGGGATTCCTGAAGACGACAAGCGTAACCCCGCCACCATCGCCGACAACGTGGGCGACAACGTGGGCGACGTCGCCGGCATGGGCGCCGACCTTTACGAATCCTACTGCGGTTCGATCCTCGCCACCGCCGCGTTGGGCGTGGCCGCCTTCGCCAGCGGTGAACTGCCTCGTCCGGAAGGCATGGGCATCGTTGACATGCAGCTTGCGGCCCTGTTCCTGCCGATGGTCCTGGCGGCCGTCGGAATCGGGCTGTCGATTGGCGGCATCTTCCTTGTGAAGACCGAGGAAAACGCCGACCAGGGCACGCTTCTGAAGGCCTTGGCTCGCGGCGTGGATATTTCGAGCATTGCGATTGCCTTTGCCGCCTTCATCTTTGCGTGGTGGCTCTTGGGTTGGGAATATGTCTCGGTTGGTTGGAGCGTTGTCGTCGGACTGGGGGCCGGTTGGTTGATCGGCAAGTGGACCGAATACGCAACGAGCGACGAATTCACACCAACCAAGAAACTGGCCGACCAGGCCGTCACCGGTCCCGCTACCGTGATCATTGGCGGTATTGCCGACGGTATGAAGAGCGTATGGGCCCCCGTGATCGTCGTCGGCGTAGCCACGATTCTCGCCTTCGGCTTCTCCGCGAGCTGGCAGTTCACCGATGTGAACTACTTCGCCATGGGACTCTACGGCGTGGGTATTGCCGCCGTCGGCATGCTGAGCACGCTAGGCATCACCCTGGCCACGGACGCCTACGGCCCGATTGCCGACAACGCCGGTGGCAACGCCGAGATGTCCGGTTTGGAGCCGATTGTCCGCGAACGGACCGACGCCCTCGACAGCCTTGGCAACACGACCGCCGCCACGGGCAAGGGCTTTGCTATTGGTTCCGCTGCCCTGACGGCCCTGGCCCTGTTGGCCGCTTACGTCGAAGAGGTTCGCATCGGCTTCGAGCGTTGGGGCGACTCGGCGATGACCGCCGTTTACGAAGGGGACGCGGATGACGTCCAGATTGGCAGCTATTACAAGATCAACGATCAGTTCCTCGGCAAGGCCGTGTCGGTTGGAGAAAACGGCAAGGTCAATGTTGAAGGTTACCTGGCCATGCCCACCGACATGCGCCACCGCAAAGTCAAGAAGGCTTGGGAAGACATCAAGACGGGCAACGGGCCCGCCCTGATTCCCGCCGAGATCGCCAAGGAGGTCACCGAAACCGTTGACGGCAAGAGCATCACGGAATACCAGTTCACGGAGACCGGCGCCGCGATGGTGCCCGTTCACAGCGCCTCGATGATGGACTGGATGAACTACTATGCCGTCAACGTGATGAATCCCAAGGTTCTCGTGGGCATGTTCCTCGGGGCCATGGCCACGTTCGTCTTCTGCGCCATGACGATGAAGGCCGTCGGACGTGCCGCCTTCGGCATGGTCGAAGAGGTCCGCCGCCAATTCAAGGAGAAGCCCGGCATCATGGAGGGCACGGAGAAGCCCGACTACACCGAGCCGGTGCGAATCAGTACCGCCGCGGCCCAGAAGGAAATGATCCTTCCCTCGCTGCTCGGTCTGGCCACTCCGATTATCGTCGGCCTGTTGCTCGGCGTTGCCGGTGTCATGGGCCTGTTGGTCGGCACCTTGACCTGCGGCTTCTGTGTGGCGGTCTTCATGGCCAACGCCGGCGGCTCGTGGGACAACGCCAAGAAGTACATCGAAGCCGGCGCCCACGGCGGCAAAGGCACCGACGCCCACAAGGCGGCGGTCGTCGGCGACACCGTCGGCGATCCGTTCAAGGACACCAGCGGTCCCAGCTTGAACATCCTCATCAAGCTCATGAGCATGGTCAGCGTTGTTGCGGCCGGTCTCATTGTCCGCTACAGCCTCGCCGCCCTCGGAATCTTCTAAGCCCACCTGCAGTAGGTTGGCTCTCCTGAGCCGACCCATCGACAACCAATCAAAACGCCCGCAAGCCCATGTTTGCGGGCGTTTTTTCGCAACCGCTCACCGCCCTTGAGGTGTGTGCGACGTTCAAGCACGCTCACCGTTCTCGCAACAACAACGTTTCTGCGAAAGGAAGGCGATGCCAGATCGTCGCACTCCAAGGATCGTGAACGCTTGTGTCTTTTCAGCCTTCGGCCTGGGGCAGCGGCTCGGCTACATCCACGGGAACGCGCTCGGGGGCCAGGACGGGAGGATCTGCTCCGGTCGACATTACCGAGGCTGTCACGGTCAGGTGGGCCAGGTAGTAGGTGGGCAGGATCCAGGAGTTCCAGTCGCGGAATTTCAGGAACTCGCTGAAGGAGATGATCGTGTCGGACAGGACAACCATGAAGATGCCAAACACGTAGAGCCACTTGGCCAACGGGGGCAGACGCAGCCCGGCGGCGGCGGCCAGGCCCACGCACGAGATCAGCAGATAGAGCAGAACGGCGGCGAACAGGATCGGATCGCCGATCGCCGGCCTCAAGGCGAAGACAAAATAGGGCAGATAGCCGGCCAGGAGCACGGCCATCGTGATGCGGTGGAGCCGGCCGTTGGCGAGCGAGAACCCCAGGTAGCCCAGGTGGGCCACGAAGAACGCGGCGATGCCGATGACAAAGTAGTGCTCGTGGCCGCGCCGGCTAGACAGAAAGTAGTCGCCAATCGCCGAGAAGACGAAAGCCCCGATCACGAACCACACGTCAGCTCGCAGACGCAATCTCCCAAGGAAACAGACCATGAGCAGGGCGGCACACACGAGGGGGACGCCCATCTTGAAGGGCAGGTAGCCCGTCGTGTCGGCATAATAGGCCAGGCAGGCGGGCATGAGAAGGAGCAGGAGACTCGATCGCATGGCTCGATACGTTGCTTTCTGACGGACGTCCCGTCGCTCGAATGAGTCTGAATACCAGCCCCAACCTTACCGCAAAGGTCCCCCCGGGCGGAAGACCAGATACCAGCGATTGCAAGTGTAATCGCAATCGACCATTGCTGCGAGTGGATTGGACGAATTCGCCTTTGGGGGCGACGGCCGTAGCGGTGGCATCCCTGCCGCCGGCAGCACAGCTTCTTCGCCTTCGATATTCTGCGGTTCTGGAAAGTTCAAGAGCCCGGCTGCGAAATCCTGCCGGGCTCTTGGATTGTCCAGTTCTTGAGAAGCCTCCTTCAGCAGCCGGGCTACCTGGATTAGCCCGGCTGATGCTTCCGGTTCGACGAAGCAGCGTACGGGATGTCGCCAATGTTCTGTGGTTCGCGGTCTTGTCTGCCGGTGCTCAGAACTTGAAACGGGTGACGATTCTGCCCCACCCCGCCCCTCCCCCTCGCTCGCAAGCTCACTGGGGAGGGAGACTATATTGCGGCGTTGACGGGTTACTTCCGGCCTGACCACTGGAGCATTTGGGTTTCCAGGTCGCACGGATAGGAGACTTCCACGTCGAGGATTTTGCCGGAGGCGTCGCGTCGGGCCGTGAGATTGGGCATGACGACGCCGGCATAGGAGGGCAGGTCGAGCTCTTTGTAGCGGGCGACAATCTCGTCGCGGAGGGCCGGGTCGAAGAACGTGCCGTACTGGAGAAACAGTTCTTCGGCCGCCTTGCGATCGCCCTCCGACTTGATGCGTTGGACCTCGGCCAGGAGCTGCCCGGCGCCCTCGTGCCAGGCGTTGGCGTCGGCCATGACGTAGTAGGTTTTTCCGTCGCGCTTCTCGACCTTGACGGCGTCGGTGTTCTCCAGGAGCCATTGGACGATCATCTGGCGGTTTCGCATGTGGGCTTCTTCGATCCGGTTGCCCTCGGTGATGCGGCGGAGTTGGGTCAGGGCGTTTCGCGTGTAGGTCTCGTAGGCCGTTTGCTCAATGTCTTTCAGGTCGGCCTCGTTTCGACCAGTCCCAGTTCGACGAGTTTCGGGTTGCCGATGAACCAGAGGGCGACCAGGTCGGCCCGAGCTTCTTCGAGGGCGGAGTAGTACTCGCCGATGACCGTGGACGGATCGACATTGAGGCTTTCGGCGTTCTTGCCGGAGGCATGGCCAATGACCTCGTGCATGTTGACTTCCAGGTCGAGGGCCAGGTTGGCCCACTTGGCCGATCGTTGGAATTCGCCGTCGGACCAGCAGAATTCGCGTTTGGATTCCTTGGAGGCCGACTTGTCGCGTGCTTCGAGGACGTTGCTCAGCGAGACGGACTTGCTGCCGTAGTGCTCGCGAACGTCGCCCGCATTGGGCAGGTTGATCCCGATCATGCAGACGGGCCCGCCGTCGCCGGTGGCCACCACGATCTGGATCGCCTTGGCCGAGATGCCCTTGACCTTGTCCTTGCGGAACTTGGGATCGAAGGACATGTGATCTTCGAACCACTGGGCGTTTTCGGCGATTTTGGCGATCAGCTCCATTTTGTGGGGGTCGTTGAAGTAGACAACGCCCTCGAAGGCTCCTTTCTGGCCCCGGGCGTCGAGATAGACCTCGATGAAACCGTTGATCGTGTCGACGGGCGAGTCCGTATCTTCGACCCAGGCGATGTTGTAGGCCCGGAAGTCGACGGGGTTGCCCGTCCGGTAGTAGTGGGCCAGCAGGGCCAGGGCCCGGGCCATCTTGGGCGCGGCGTAGGGGATGGCGTCTTCCAGGTGGCCCACGATCTCGTTGATCGGTTCGGCATACATTCCGGGAGGAACCACGTCGTCGAAGCCGGCACGCCAGACCAGTTCGCGGAGCTTGCCGTCGCGTTTGACGAGGGTCGAATTGAGCGGGTGGCGTTCCTCGAAGCCTTCGAGATCCTTGACTGTCACGTTGCGGTAGAAGCTGTTGCAGCTTTCTTCGAGGATATCCTTGCCCTCGCCGGGGGAACTGTTCGTGCAAAGGGAATCCACCTCCGGATCGGCCAGGATGGGCCAGATCCGGGCGAGAAACAGGGCGATCGACTCGTCCTTCCGCTTGGGCAACTGGGCCCCGTTCTTCTCGGCCTGCTCGGCGGCGGCGAGGAAGGCTTCCAGGGAAACCTTGATCACGTTCTTTTTGCTGGTGATCGTGTTGTGGACCCCGTTGTTGATCCAGAAGAGTTTTGTGTATCGGCGGATTTCGGCCAGGGTGTCGGCCTCGATTCCGTCGCTGTGGGTGATGATCTCCTCCAACAGGTCGCGAAGCATGGGCGAGTGGCGGTATTTCTGGTGGAGGAAGATGTCGCGTCCGGCCACGGCCGCCTGGTAAAGGTGGTAGATCAGTGTCTTCTCTTGCAGGGGCAGCTCGTCGAACCCGTCGCAGTAGACCTGCACGACCGCCACGTCGTCGACCCGTTCGAGGAGGTACTTTCGTTCGGGTTCGGCGGCGACAAGTGTGGAAACGAAGAAGAGGGTCAACAGGACAGCCAGGGGTAGGCGAGAACGAAGCATCGGCAAGGTCCTTCTTCACGAGACGACGACATGAGCAGTGACGGCAGTTCTGGGTAGGTACCGGGCGCCGCACGGTTCTCTGAAGTGGAATATCGCTCCATGTTCAGGAACCGTGCGGCGCACGACACCTACTTTGCTCATGATACCGCCTCTTGCGATCGAGCCAAGGGCGCCGGATGTTCCCGGAGATCGCGGGCCGCGGGGTGTATGCGACCGTTACCCCACCAGGGCCGCGAGAAACTCTACTTCTTCTGCACCGGCTTGATTCCGTCGGCGGAAATCGAACTTTCTCCGTAGACGCCGTTCTCTCCGGCACGGGCCAGGTACTGGGGAAGGGGGGTGTTGACGAAGAATGCCGTGGTCGGCTTGTTGTTTCGGGCGATGGCCGACTCAAGCGATTCATCTTGCTTGTGCGACACGAACATGGGAGCCCCTTTAACTTGCGTGACCTTCCAGAGTTCCTTTCCCTTTTCGGTGATCTTCAGCCGCGAGATCTGTTGGGTTACCTGCGCTGTTCCTCCGCCCATGCCGTGGTAGGCCACCTCCTCCGTAGCGCCCTGGGCCGTCTCGGCCGAGAGGACGAGGTCGGCGCCGTCGACCACGCGAATGCGGTTGTCGGTAAGCCGCTTCACCAGGGCATCGCGAATCACTTGCTGATCCTCGCCGGAAACGGCGGCGGTCACCCGAACACTCACGGCGCTACCGGGTTTCAAGGCCAGGATCTTCTCGGGAAGGAGGGCCTGGGCGATCTGCTCCGCCTCGGGGTGGGGTAGCTTGATCGCCACGAGTGCCGGCTGGCCGCCCATGAAGCCTGCGAGCATCGTCCAGTAGAGGCCTCCATAGGATGCTCCTGCCGACGACAAGCCGTGCCATTGATACTTCCAGAGAACGACCCGCCGCTCAAGGTCGACCAAGTCCGTCCCGTTGACCAGGATATAGTTCGGGCTCAACCAAAGACTTGGTCCGGGGCCAAGGGGGGTGACAGGGTAGATATCCCGGGTCCGCTCGGCCTTTTCCAGATCCCAGATCTGCACTCGAGTATGGGACACTCCCGCCAATTGGCGACCGTCGTCCCGGAAACAAAGCCGCATGAAGGTGCCCGGTTCGCCGGGCAGAGTTGCCAGGGGAGTCCCGTCACGGGCGTCGACCAGGAAAATGCCTTCCTTCGTCGCCAGGGCGATCTGCTTGCGTCCCGGGCTGACTGCCGGCACGGTGAAGGGGAACGTGGCGATGGAGTAGACGGCCTTCTTTTCCTCGATATCCCACACGGTCAGTTTCCCCTGGTCGGCCACCGTCACCACGTGGCGATCGTCCAGAAAGGCGACCATGTCAAGCCCCCCGAAGTCCGAAGACCCCGGGCGCCATGCCGCCGCCATCTTCGCGCCGCCCTCCAGGTCCCAAACGTAGACCTTGTTGTCCACGATCGGTCCCCGAACGAGCATGCGTTTGGCACTGGGCGAAAGGTCGACGGCTCGCATGCCTGCGGAAAGGGTGAGGTTGCCAACCGTTTTGCCTTTCTTAAGGTCGAAGCAGACCACTTGGCCGTCGGAAGCGCCTCCCATTGGGCCGGTCCACTGGCCACCCCACGTGACAAACGCCCGGGCGCTAGGCCGATGGATCACGACCGATTGCATCTGCGGCGGGAAGGCCGAGGGAGCCCGCTTTCCGCGTCCGCTCCCCATGGAAATGGGTTTCTTGGTCAGCGAATCGATCGCGGCAACACCGTCGGGTGTCACCGGTACCGTCTTGGCCTGCGACAGATCGATCTGCTTCGCCGTTTTGGCATCGAATTCTGTCGATGAAATACCGGAATCGCCGGGACTCCTACCGAACGGTGCGCCGATGGCTGGGTCGGAGCTGCCGAGCGAGTTGACGTATGCCTGATCCGCGGCGCTGAGCCGGTCCAAGGGCAACGTGGTTTGCTTACCGCCCTCCTGTTCGATCGTGACCTGATCGCCTTCGCGGCGGACGAACCTGGCCTGGACCTGGAACTTTCCAGAGCTGTCCGTCCAAGTGCGCATCGAGTCGGCCTGGGCGGGCTCCGGATCGTCCATATTGAGGCCGCCGCCTCCTCCGAAACCACCGCCCCCAAAGCCACCGCCTTGCGATGGGGCGTCCGTCGATCCGCCCGCTCCGGAAAGAGGGCGGACACGATCGGGACGAACGATTCGCGGGTGCCCACTGTCCGCAAGACGTACTTGAACCGATCCGGTAGGAAGGATTCGTTCGACCTGGCCTTTCTCCCATTGCCCAAACCGTTCCACTTCGACCTGCTGACCCACCTTGAAAGGAGAAGCCGCTCCACGGCGTTGAGCCATCACGTCGCTTGTGGCAACCGTGATCAGAAGCAGAGCCACAGTCAGAGTTACGATCCGCTGCATGAATCCCACCCTCTTGTTGGAAGCACCTGAAAAAACGAGGTGTTGTTGTCACTTTCGTGGCCCCGCGTTTCCACTCGACGCGTCCCCCCGGGCACACATTGATCGAAGATACTATGGCGGCTCGGAGCGTGCAAGCTGGATAGAATCCCACGCTTCGGCGGCAGAATTGCCGGGCGCTTGTTGACTCGGCCTATTCCGCCCCCCCATAATTGTGAGCGGATTGACCCACCCACGGTCGACCCCGCAGCGAGTCGAATCTTGCCGATCCCCATGCCAAGGAGCCCCGAACATGTCACGCCTGAATCGTCGCCAGTTTCTCGATGTGTCGAAGAAATCGCTTCCCACTGCGGCGGTCGGGTTGACCATTCTGGCCAACGCCAAGTCGGCCCGAGCCTATGCGGCCAACGAGAAGATCGTGCTGGCCAGCGTGGGGGTTCGAGGCCGGGGCAACCACCTGGCCCAGGGCTTTCTCGATCGAGGCGATTGCGAGATCGCCTACGTGTGCGATGTGGACGCCAACCAGTTCGCCAAGGCCGAGGCCTTTGCCGAGCGTCAGGGCGGCAAGAAGCCCACGTGCGTCCAGGATTTTCGCAAGGCGTTGGACGACAAGTCGGTCGACGCGATCGTGAGCGCCACGCCCGATCACTGGCATGCCCTCTCGACCGTCTGGGCATGCCAGGCGAAGAAGGACGTGTACGTGGAGAAGCCGGCCACCCATAGCTGCTGGGAAGGCCAGAAGATGATCGAGGCGGCCCGCAAGAACGACTGCGTCGTGCAGATCGGCACCCAGAACCGCAGTGCCGCTTACAACTGGGCGGCCAAGAAATACATCGAGGAAGGCCATCTCGGCGACATTCACATGTGCCGAATCTACAACCAGAAGAACTGGCCCAACCGCGACGCCGTGCCCGACAGCAACCCTCCCGCCGGACTCGACTGGGACATGTGGAACGGGCCCGCTCCCGAGCACAAGTACAACGCCGGGTGGCACCGCTACTGGAACCACGTGTGGCGTTACTCGGGCGGCGACATCGCCAACGACGCCAGCCACCAGATCGACCTGGCACGCTGGCTCTGCGGGGTGACCTATCCCCAGAGCGCCTACTCGACCGGCGGACGCTACACGAGCACGGGCGTGGCCGAGACGCCCGATTCGCAGGTGGCTGTCTGGCAGTTCGACAAGATGGTGATGACCTTCGAACTGACCCTCTACACGCCCTACATGCTCAAGAGCGACCCCGAGCTGCGGGAGAACGACATCTTCCCCTACTGGCCCCAGAACGCCACCCGGATCGAGCTGTTCGGCACGAAGGGGATGATGGTGGTCGGTCGGCACGGCGGCGGCTGGCAGGTCTTCGATCGGCCCAAGAGCCGCCTGCCCGTGGTGAAGGAGCAGATGTACGGCCGGTTCCCCGACGTGGATCACAAGGAGAACTTCGTCCAGTGCATCCGCAGTCGCAAGCGGCCCAATGCCGACGTGAAGGAAGGCCACCTCAGCGCCCTCTTGATCCACTACGCCAACATCAGCTACCGCCTCGGCGCCGAAAAGGTCGAAATCGACGCGGCCACCGAGGAGATCAAGGGCAACGCGGAAGCGATGAAGCTGTTCAAGCGAACCTACCGGGCGCCCTATGTGATTCCGGAGACGGTGTGACCCGCTGTCGCGGTGGCATCCCTGCCGCCGCGGGAATATCGAATGACGAAAATCAAATAACGAAGGAATGACGGAAGTCCGAAGGACGAATCGTAGCGGTGCTTTAGCGTTTCGTCACTTGGCTTTCGTCGTTCCGTCGTCGCTACGTAATCCGACATTGCCCCCCTGGTTGACCTTCCGGCGATACTCTTTTTCCTCCGATTCAAGACACGCTTCGATCTTGACGTGCGGAAGCGACTGCTTCAACGAATCGATCGTTGCGTCCGGCACGACTTGCTCGAATTGCAGGTGTTTGAGCTTCGGAAGCGCCGTGAGGGAACGCATGGACTCGTCGGAGATTAACGTGACCTCGAAGACCAAAGACTCGATATTCGGCATGTCGTGCAGCGCGGCCATGACGTTGTCGGCATGGGCGCAATCGTAGAAGAAGATGTCGGTCACATTGGGAAGGTCGCAAACGCGCCGGTAGCGGGAATCGCCGAGGTTGGCCATGAAGAAGTCGATCGACTTGACGTTCTCTCGACAAACCGGGTCTTCGATGAGCATCTCCAGCAATCGAGCGTCGTAAAGTGTTATGCGGGTTTCTCCCGACCGAACTTCGGCCACTATTTCCTCGCGACGCTGCCGGTCCAGGCGTTTCTGCTCAGCCAAAGCCGCCTTTCTGGCCTGAAACAGTCCGAGGACGAGAAACAGCAGGAATGCGACTGCAAGCCCCAGCAATAGGAGGCTGCCGGAAGACGATCGTTTGCGCTGCGGTGTGGACTGGCCGTTCGGCATCGTTCGATTCTGATTCTGTTAGGCCGGGTCTTCTAAAATCGCCCGGCAACTGCGGAAGTGTTCGAATTGATCGGCGTCGTATTTGGCGCCGCGGAGATCGACGAGGTAGAAGTCGGCGCCGGTGAGCTTTGCCCCGCGAAGGTCGGCGCCGCAAAGGTTTGCCTTGCGGATCTCTTCCGGCGAGCAGAACGACTGCTCCTGATACTGGTCGGTGTAGAAGCCGGTGCGGGTGCCCTCGGACGCCAGGGGGCTGTCGACCAGGCCGGAGCGACTCGTGCCCAGATGGAAAACGGCGCCGCGGAGATCGGCTTTGCGCAGGTCGACTCCTTCCCAGTCCACGTTGGCCAGCCCGGCGCCTCGCAGGTCCGCCTTGTGAAAGGAACATCGCCGGGCCGCGTTTCCGGTAAACAAGGCGTGGCCAAGTCGGGCTCTCGCGAAGTGGACGTCCGCCAGTTGCATGCCCTCCAGGTCACACTCGCGCAAGAGCGCCCCGGCAAGCCAGGCTCGATCCAACACGGCGCTGCGCAGCTCCAACTCGCGCAGGTCCGCTCCCTCCAGATTCGCTCTCGTGAAATCAACGCCTTGAACCAGGGCCCCGCGGAGCACGGCCCCACGCATGATAGCTTCTGCGAAGCAAGCACGTGTCAGATCGGCGCCCTTCAGAATGGACCTTGTCAGGTCGGCCCCCACGAAGCGTGCTTGGATCAGCCGGGCGTAGTCGAATTCCGCCCCGCGAAGATTGGAGCGGGAAAGGTCGGCAATGGTAAAATCGGCGTACCGCGCCACGATCTTCACCAGGGAAGCGTCGGTGATGGAAGCCGCGACAAAGCGTGCGCCAACGGCGTGGGCACGATCCAGTCGTCCGCCATCAAGCCGGCTCTGGCTCAGATCTGCGCCTTTCATCTGCATGTCGCGAAGATCGATTTCCGGCCAGTCGGCCTTGCACAGGCTGGCATGGTTCAGGTAGATCGCCAAGTTTCGCTTGGGCCTCCATCCGTTGCCCAAGCGGTGGCGAACGCTCGCGGCCATGGCATACAGATGCGTCTCGTCGCTGGCCAGGATCTCGTCCAATCGGGCCAGTGCCTCGCGGCTGCCGGCAATCCACCTGGTGGTGATGTCGAGGTCTTCTTCCGGAAAAATGGGTCGAGGCGACTTGCCCTTTTTCCAAGAGCCCAGAGCCTTGCTAGCACGGGCGAGCAGCGAGTTGTCGCTCGCCAGGATCGGGTCGCCCTGTGTTGATGAACTCAGCCACCAAGCCAGGTAGTCGGCCCGCAGAAGCGTCATCACGCGACCAAGACTCGCCAGCCGCACCGTTTCCTCATTGCAGCCTGCCAGATGGCGCTCCAATTTCTTCGGAGAAACCTTCAGAAGCATGGATGAAAGGACGGCAACGCAGAACTCCTCCAGTCGCCGGAGTTTCTTCTCCTGGGGCACGAGTTGCATCACGCGCCGCCAGAGGGCGTCGTCGATGGTTTCGAGCGACTCGTCGCAGGCCATCTCATCGAGCACCGCCTGCCACAGGGTGGGGCTGTCGCCGAGGGAGGCACTGTCGACCGCGATAAGCCTTGTAGCCACCGAGTGGCATTGATCGGGATGGGCGGCCAGAAGATATTCGATTCGCTCGTCGTCGCCCCAACCGGCCAACGTAAAGCGATGGCCCTCCGCATGGCCTTCCCGGTGCTTGTGGGCGCAAATAACCCAAGCGTCTCGCTTGGCGGTCTTGATGACCGCGGGCTCGGCATCGTCGAGCCAGACAATCTTGGATTGCTCCGGCGCCAGGGCTGCCAGGTGCCGCAGGGCCGTGGTCTTTCCCGTGCCGCACCCGCCGATGATCTCGATGACGCCGGTCGGCTTGCGATTCAGGTAACGCAAGACCTCGTCGATGGGCAGGGCGTCGCCCGTTTCGGGCCAGATGACGCGGGGCGTTACCGGGGCAATCTTGGGCTTGATCATGGCACGTCTCCACACCACCGCAGATGCCACACTGCCCGTCCGCTTCCCACCGCGACCGGGCGGTTCGACGCTTGTCGAGAATAGAAGCCATTCTGCCATGTCCTCGTCCGGCCGTAAAGCAGAAAGGGACCACTCTAAGTCGACATCAGCCCCTGCCAGGCGTCCTTGAGGAACATGGCTCCGAAAAAGACCAGCATGAGGCCGCACACGAGGAGCACGGCCTTTTGGAGCCTGTCCCCAAGCACTTCGGTCCCGCGATAGCTCGCCTGCGAGAGGATTTCCAACCAGATGAGATCGCACAGCCAGTGGAGCAGGGCGAACAGAACGAAGGCGTGCAGTCCGAAGTGGATCGCATCGGTGGCCAGGGCCAGTCCCACCGTGGCCCACCAGAAGAGGAAGTAGGGATTCGCGGCCGTAAGAACCACGCCGGTCGTAAACGGGTGCCGCCCGTCCGCCGTGTCTGTGGCCGCTTGGGCTTTTGGCAGCGCCGCCAGCAATTGGGCTCCCAGAAAGAGGAGGAAGGCCCCGCCGACCAGCCCGATGCCAAGCTTGACCGAGGGGATTTCGAAGATGATGCCCGCCCCAGTGAGGATCATGAGCATGAGGGGCGCTTCGATCGCGATATGGCCCAGGGTGATCAACGCTCCCGCATGACGGGAGCGGGCGCCGGCCGCCAGGGTCGCCGCCGTCATCGGGCCCGGCGCCAACACGCCCGAGAGCGAGATTCCAACTATCTTGACAAGAAAACCGAACAAGTCCCGCTCTCTTTCACGCTGCGACCTTTTCCGTCTATTATCGTTTGGATTCAGCGGTCCGGCAACAATCGCAGCGGGGGGCCCGCTGTAAAAGAACTGCGAAGCCTGGGCTGTGTAGGATGCGGGCGTCTCTGGCAAGTCGGGGGCTCATCACGGCGGAGCGTGATGGCTACTATGCGTGCTTGTCTACCGAGGTGTCAGCGGATCACTTTTCTACGACCTTGACTTCGGCCGGCTCGACGTAGTCCTGCCAGAGGCGATCTGCTCGCTCACTGTCCGGTTCGCCGTCCCAGGTGGCATAGCGATAGCGAGACACGTAGGGCTTTCCTGGAGCGATCTCGAAGGGGCCGAGGACCATGGGGGCGAAGCAGAAGTAGGGCTTTGTCGGATGGAGGCGGACGTGCTGGGGAGCCCGGAAGTTGTCGGGGTGGCCCAGCACGGCGACCGCGGCGGGCTGGCCTTCGCTCCGGCCATGCGTGATGACCCACCGCGCCCGAGTGTGGTTGCCGCTTGCACGGATCTTGCCGGCACTGGTCAGAAAATCGCTTCCGTCCTGTTGGAACCATTCCCGTGCTCCCCGCAGGCCCAGGCCGCCGTAGTGATATTCGTTGATCACGAGGGGCTCCTTCGCCACGCATCGCTGGTCCGAGAGGAAGTCGACAAGCAGGGGATCCTCCACGTCGTAGGCTCGAACGGTCCAGGTTTCTTCCAGGACAGGTTCAGGCCCACCGGGGGCCGTCAAATCGCTGTGGCGCAGGCGGACCGTGAACTGGCCGAAGACGGGCCCGCTCACCGTGTTGATTACCTTCAAGTGCTC
This sequence comes from Thermoguttaceae bacterium, assembly GCA_963674575.2. GTDB lineage: Bacteria > Planctomycetota > Planctomycetia > Pirellulales > Thermoguttaceae > JAAYAY01. Next base: position 490,377 of record CAXXQT010000001.1, on the reverse strand, counting down.
GATGCTTCCCAACTTCTTCGCCTGGTTCCAGAAGTCGACGGAGCGGCCCTCGAAGGTCGTGTTGACCCAGGCGAAGAAGATGCCGTGCTGGTGGGCGTGGTCCGGAGGAAAGTCATCCGTCACCAGCCTCCCTGCCGGTGTCCGCATGGGGTGAATGTGTCCGCTCTTGGCAAAGACGGGGTCGATTCCTTCAGGCGACGGCAGGACGGCGTGATTGTAGCTCAGCACTTCCCGGTCCCCGACCGAGAGTGTCAGCCGCGTTCCGTCGTCGGTGCATGTGACGCGGTTCTCGCCTGCAACCGGAGAGTCCGCGGTTTGAAGACGATAGCGCCGCGTCTGGCCCGCGGGCAGATCACGGACCATCCAGGCAACTGAAGGCGGCCGGCCGGGCACAACCTGGACGGGAATTGCGGTTCCTGATTCGGCCTCCGTGAGAACGTAACCCGGCGTCTGACGCATCGCCTTGGGCAATTGGAAGAACACCGGCGTGGCCGCACGGTCGAGGGCTCCTGCGGAGACCACCACGTCGACACTCGCCCCACGGGCCGAGGCAACGAACAAGGCCGCGAAGACAACACCGAGCGAGGAAAGTATGCGAATCATCGGAGAGACTCCTTCTTTAGGCTGTAGGCTGGAGGCTGTAGGCTGGAGACTGTGGGACGTAGGATTTGAGGCGAGGCAGATTGTCAAAGCCAGCCGACCCCGGCACACGAAGAAGCTTGGCGACCACTGCCCTCCAGCCTACAGTCTCCAGTCTCCAGCCTCCTACTCGCCGACCTGTTGCATGAGCGAGATCAGCGTGGCTCGAATTTCCGACTCGGCGTCGACGGCCAGGCAACTGCTGCGGGCGGGCCAGGTTTCGTAACCGCCCAGTGCGTGCTGCTCGGGCGTGGGCAGGTAACCGTAGTACTGGTTTGCAAGTTCCACGACGAACGCGTCCTTGCCTCGCATGGCCTCCTTGACGGCCAGGCCGGTCTCGGCAAAGACTTCGCTCGGAATCGCACCGATCGTGCAATCTCCCACCAGGAAGGCCTGCAGTTTGACGGGAACTCGCTCAGGCCATTCGTTTAGGAGCACGGCCTCTTCGGCGTAGTTGCGGGTCCAGCCGTGAGGATGCTTCTTTTCCGGATGGGCAAGCACGTCGCGAGCCCAGGCCAGGCGATCGGCGTCAGGCCGGCGAACCGGCAGTTGGAGGACGGACTCCAAGGCGTTGAGGCGAACGGTACGTTGGTAGGTCAAATCACGGACGGCCTCGGCCACCTTGGCCGCAATCGCGCCGCCCACCTCCTCCATTCGCTCGTAAGGGGCGTATTTCTTCGTCGCCCGTTTTCTGAAATCGGTTCCCGCCCCGATGTTCCCGCTCGTGGCGTTCAACATCATGCCCACGAAGGGCAGATCGACCGATTCGGCGTGAAGGAGTTCTCCGATTCGCCTGGAGAAGACGCCGTAGTAGTCGGCGCTCACCTCTCCCGAACGGAAGCCGCCCACGTAATGGAGAGAGTAGTTGGCCAATAGCGCCAAAGGTCGACCGTCGGCGTGGCGGACGGCAAGGAACGAAACCTCGGGATCCACGGGCCCGGCCGGTTCGATCAGGCCGGCATGTCCGCGCGGCGGATTGAAGCGAACGCGATCGTCCTTCCTGCCAAAAGGATCGGCGGGGATCGATTCGGGTTTCATCCACCAGCGCCGGTTGAAGGCGTAGTCGGGAACATCCACCGAGCCCGAGGCGATCTCGGCCGGCGCCAGGTTTTCGACGGCCTGACATACGGCGTCGGCCAGGCCTTGCACGAGATGATCCAGATAGGCCCGATCCTGTTCTGCTTTGAGAAGGGGCACGCGGCAGGCGCTGTGCGTGTGGGTGCAGGCCATCATGATTCGATTGTCGGGCAGCCCGATCCGCTGTTCGATCAACTTCTTGGCCCGATCGAAGGTATCGCCATCGATCATGGTCATGTCGCAGATCAGCAGGGCGATACGGCAGTGCCCGTCGTCGAGGACCAGGGCCTTGGCATAGAGGTCGTCGTGGACCGACTTGACGTCGCCGATTTTCATGAAATAGCCCCGCAGCGACACGCCCACAGGCGGTGTCACGCACACGGCGGCTGCCCCGGCCCGAAGCGGCTCGGGGGGGTCACACACCGATTCGGCTGCATCCGCATCCATGATGGGCATGACCAGGAGCAGCAAGCTTGCTGCGACAAGGTTCCATGACGATAAGGAGCGTTTCATCGCAGTTCTCCTATCTCTCGGACCAGGATCGTGGAGTCGATTGTCACGTCTCCGCACGGGGCGGTCAAGCAAACGCGAGCGGTCTCACTGCCGTTGACGGCCGGTGCCGGCTCGGGTAAGTAAGGAAGACGCTTATCCGAGGATTCCCCATTGAACGACCCGCTTTCATCCGCTCCCAAGTCGTCCAGTTGCCGGCAACCGGTCCCGCTGGACCTGGGCCAGCCCGGACACGCTCACCTGATCGGCATCGCCGGGTCGGGGATGAGGTCGCTTGCCCGGATTCTCCTGGATCTGGGGTGGACGGTCAGCGGCTCGGACAGTTCGAACGCTCCCCTCGCCCCCCTGAGAGCCCGAGGGGCGGTTATTCGGGTCGGACACGAGCCGGAGCATCTGCCGGAGGCGACGAGCCTCGTGGTTTTCAGCGACGCCGTGGCGGAGGACAATCCGGAGTTGCGCTGCGCCGGTGAGAGGCGTATTCCGACCGTGCGTTACTTTCAGGCCCTTGGGCTGTTGTCCGCCACGCGTGAAACGGTGGCTGTCGCGGGAACGCACGGCAAGTCCACCGTGGCCGCCATGTTGGGGACCATTCTCATGCAAGCCGGTGCGGATCCGACCCTGGCCTACGGGGCCGAGCCGCTGCCAACCGGGACTTCGACGCCAGCGGCAAGCCGAGCAGGCCGAGGTTCTCGCATGGTTGTTGAGGCTTGCGAGTATCGCGCAAACTTCCTTCATTTTCATCCCCGCGAGGCCGTCCTTCTCGGAATTGAGCCCGACCATTTCGACTGCTATCCGACCGAGAAGGATCTGGAACACGCCTTCGCGCTATTTGTGCGCGCCGTACGACGCGACGGGCGACTGCTCGTGCGTCACGAATGCCCGACCAGTCGGCGCGTGGCCGATTCGGTCGACTGCTGCCAGGAGACGTTTGGGTTTGCGCCCGATGCTTATTGGCGGGCGACCGACATCACGTCGCACCTTGGGCGCTACTCGTTCACCCTTCGCTCCACCGCTCGGGAGCTCTGCCGGGTCAACCTGCAGGCTCTGGGCCGCCATCAGGTGGCCAACGCCCTGGCGGCTATCGCGGCGGGCGTTTGCTGCGGGGTCCCTTCGCACCGTGCGGCTGCCAGCCTGTCCCGGTGGCCGGGGCTCTGCCGCCGCCTGGAGGTCGCAGGAGAGTTTGACCAGGTCACCTGGATTGACGACTACGCGCACCATCCTACGGAGGTGTCTGCGGCCCTCTCGGCCATTCGGGAGGGATTTCCGGATCGCCGCGTTTTCTGTGTCTATCAGCCTCATCAGGCCAGCCGGACGGCTCGGTTACTAGACGAAACGGCCGCCAGCCTTCAAAATGCGGAGTACGTTCTTGTGACGGAGATTTTCCGAGCTCGGGAACCTGCCCCGGTTCCGGGAGAGATTTCCGCCGCCGACCTGGCGGCGCGGACCCGTGGGCTCGGCGCCACCGTGCCTCCCTTTCATCCCGCTTCCGATTGTCTGGAATTCCTCGCGGCTCGACTTCGTCCGGGGGATGTTCTGGCCACCTTGGGAGCGGGAAACATCCGAGAGATTGGTAATGCCCTTATTTGCAGACTTCGAGAAGACCGTGCGGCGCGATGAACCGCTGGCCATGCACACGTGGTTCCAACTCGGGGGACCGGCAGAGTACTTCGCCGAACCCGAAACCGTCGACGACCTGCTCACGCTGGTTCGCCGCTGCGCGGAGAACGAGGTTCCAGTCCGCCTCCTCGGGCGGGGCTCCAACCTGCTCGTGTCGGACGAGGGAGTTCCCGGCCTGGTGCTTAGCCTTGCCTCTCCCGCATTCCGGAAAATCTCCGTCGACGGAAATACCGTGACTGCCGGCGGAGGCGCGCGATTGGGCCGAGTTGTCACTACTTCTGCCCACCGAGGACTCGCGGGCCTGGAAGGTCTGGTTGCCATTCCTGGCACGGTGGGGGGGGCTCTCCACGGGAATGCCGGGACCCAGAGCACGGATGTTGGTCAATGGACCAGCCGCGCTACGGTTGTTACGGTCACGGGGGATACGTCCGAGCGTGACCGTGACGACATGGCCTTCGGATACCGCCAGAGTAGCCTCGACGAGCTCGTGATCCTGGATGCCACCTTCCAACTCGTGGAAGACGACCCCCTGGAGCTATCCAAACGCTTGCAGAAGCAATGGATTTTGCGAAAAGCGGCCCAGCCGATGGGGCACCAATGTGCGGGGTGTGTCTTCAAGAACCCCCGGGGAATGCGGGCCGGTGAATTGATCGAGCAGGCTCGACTGAAAGGCACACGAATTGGGGGGGCTGTTGTCAGCGAACGCCACGCCAACTTCGTGGTTGCCGAGCCGGAATGCACGGCCGCCGACGTGCTGCGTCTGATCGAGCTGATCCGCGTCCAGGTGGCGGAACGCCTGGGAGTGGAATTGGAATTGGAACTCGATATCTGGTAATCGGATATTTCGGGATATTCCACCGCCTCGCAGGGCTCTATGCTCGGACCGAGGGTCTGGCCGATGATTGGCCTATGCCGCCCGCTGAAAAAACTGGGTCGCATCCCTGATTCCGGCAGCTTGACGAAGCGAGGTCCGAGTTTGATGAGTCCCAGGAAGCGAGCTTCCAAAACACCAGTCGTTCCCGGGCCGTTGGCGCAATTCGCCGGATTTCTCGTCGGCCCGGGACGCACTGTCGTGCTGATTCTGCTGCTTCTCTCCCTCTTTGGTGGTGCCTGCTACTGGGGCTGGCAGGAGGTGCACGGCGATGTGCTGGCCTCCCGCGACTACATGCTCTCCCCCGAAGACATCGTGGTGACGGATCGACCTGCCTGGATGAGTTTCGACATTCGGGAAAAGGTGTTCCAGAACGCCAGCCTTTCCCAGAACCTGTCGATCATGGATCCCGGACTCACCGAACGGGTTGCCTCGGCATTCTCGGTTGATCCGTGGGTTGCCAAGGTGAACCGTGTCACCAAACGGTATCCAGCCACAGTGATGGTTGATCTGGAGTACCACCATCCGGTTTGTGTCGTTTATATCTGCGACGAGCTGATTCCCGTGGACGTGAAGGGAAACCACCTGCCCGCACGGGACCTGCCTCCCAGTGAACTGGAACGCTACCCTCGCTTTGAATGTGCCGACCTCTCGACGCCTCGAGGTCCCGTTGGGGACCGCTGGGGGGATGCTCGGGTGGTGGGCGCCGCCCAAATTGCTGCCGCTCTAGGGGATCGCTGGCAGCATTACCATCTCGATCGCATTGAAGCAGTGGAGTCGTCCGACGGTGATCGGCCGGCACACACGGTCTACCGCCTCTACACGCGGAGCGGAAGCATGGTCGTATGGGGAGCCGCACCAGGGGCGAAGGTCGCCGATGAACCGAAGCCCCAAGAGAAGATCGCCTATTTGGACGAAGAGATCCGGCGTTACGGAACCCTGGAGGTCTCCAAAGACTGGCGCCGCGAACTCGATTTGCTGTTCGAGATCCGCAACAGCCACCTGAAGGGCGAGAAGTAAGGGGCTAAACCGACGAGGCAGTAGCCCGCGACTACTTGGGATTGTTGGGAGCCCCCGAGCGATTCGCTTTGGAGGTTGCCAACTGGCCTTTGATCTCTTCCCGCACGATGGGCATGTCGCTTGGAGCCTCGACCCCAATGCGCACCACTCCCTGCGCCATGCGTACCACGGTGATCGTGATATTGTCGCCGACGAGGATTCTCTCTCCGACCTTTCTGGAAAGGACGAGCATGAAGGTTCTCCGTCGCAATGGGAGCGGCACAAGTCCACTGCGCAGCGTAGACCCCTGCCGATTCTGCATGAACGGGCAGAATACCACTATTGTGCTAGCACTGCAAGCACAAATAAGGCCGTCTTATCGACTCTCCACGGGAATTAAGCCTCCCGTGGAGGAATTAGGCATTGTGGGGTAAGTTTTATCCCCGGGCACCGTATCAAATCGACGCCAGGACCCCTCGGACGTAGCCGACGGACTCCGCCAGGCCGGGGAGGGGATCGTCCCCGTCCTTCTCGTACTCGAACGAAGCAACGCCCGAGTAGCCTGTTCCAATCAGGGCCTTGAGGAAGGCCGGCATATCGATCACGCCACGGCCAATCTCCAGGGTGTAGCCGTCCTTCGCCGCTTTGGAGACATCCTTGATGTGGAGGTCGTGGAGGCGATCCGCGAAACGTTGCACGTCAACAACCGGGTCGGCGCCAATGCGAACCGTGTGGCCAATGTCGATACACAGGCCGATCCGCTTGTCCAGATCCTTGACCCGCTCAATGGCCGACTCGGGCGTGGGATACATCTTGTCGCCGGGGCCGTGGTTGTGAATTGCCACCTTTATATTGTACTCCTTCACCTTGCGATCGACGAGTGGCAGAATCTCCGGGTAGGGAACGCCGACGATCACCGACATACCGGCGGCCTTGGCGTAGTCGAAGGCCTGGTTCACCTGCTCCTCGTTCTTCATGGTGATGACCCCTCCACCATAGAGGTTCAGGCCGGCATCCTTGCACTTTTTGGCGGCCGCGGCACAGGCCTCGGCACTGGAATCCATGGGCAGGTGGAAGGACTTGAGACAGATGTTCTTCAGGTCCAGGCGAACGGCCATCTCGATGCTTTGCTCGAGGGTGAATTTTCGGGTGGTATACGAGGCCAGACCCAGTTCGAACGGTACTTTCTTTGCCGCAGACTCGCCGGCGCGTGAAGAAGCCGGAAACGAAATCGCACTGGCGGCGGCCGCTGCTCCTGCAACACACACGAATTGACGACGGGTCACGGACTGTTTTTTCTGTTTCATGAGAAAGCACCTTTCATTCTGCTCGATCCAACGTTTCTCGGATTGGCCCTGGGACCAACCCTACGAGCTTACGAGTCCATCTCCTGCCTGTCAAACTGGGGAAACCTCGGACCCACCCGTTTGGGGGCAGGTCATGGAGCACCACTCTTCTCCGCGTCCTCTGTATTGCGTTTCTTGCGATCAAAATCCGAGACGGAAGCTGAATTGGGCGCCAAGCCGGATTATTCATGAAGCACGGCCGGCGGGTCGCACTCGGTGGTCGGGCAATCAGCTATCGGCAGTCCCCACACGGGCGGCGCGTGTTGGGGCTGGATCGCCGACTGGTGAGGTCCCGCTCGGTGAGCGGTGACCTACCTAAGGCGCGGTGGTTTACTGTCAAGGGCTGGAATCCCTGACGCCAGATCGCTACCATAGAGGCTTTTCCGGCCGATCTTGTTCTTTTGGGAGGGTTCCATGTCCGACCCGGCACAGTTGTATGACGCAATTCTTACCGGAAATGCTAAGCAGGCAGAGGAAGTGACCAACGCGGCACTTGAGGCCGGAACCGACCCGACCGAGCTGCTTGGCAAGTACATGATCCCGGCCATGGACGAGGTGGGGAAGCGGTTCGAGTGCAACGAGTACTTCGTTCCCGAGTTGCTGATCGCCGCGCGGGCCATGAAGACCGCCCTCGAAATCCTGACGCCCAAGCTGGCCGAAGCCGGCACCGAGGCGGCGGGCCGAGTCGTAATCGGCACCGTCCAGGGCGACTTGCACGACATCGGCAAGAACCTGGTGGCCTCCATGCTGGAAGGCGGCGGATTTGACGTGATCGATCTTGGCGTCGACGTTCCCGCGAGCCGGTTTGTCGAAGCAGCCCAGGAAAAAGACGGCACGATCGTCGCGCTCTCGGCTCTGCTCACGACCACGATGACCCAGATGAAGGCAGTCATTGAGGCCCTGGAAGCGGCCGGCCTTCGCGCCTCCACCCGGGTTATGGTCGGCGGGGCGCCCATCACCCAGCAATACGCCGACGAAATCGGTGCGGACGGATACAGCGACAACGCCAGTGCGGCCGTGGCCCTGGCACGCAATCTGGCCAAATAGCCGCCCGATCCGTTCGAACGTCGAGAAGGTGCCATTGCCGCCCCGTCGTTTCCTCCTTCAGGAAACGGGACGGCCATGGCACCCGTTTTGTTTGCACTTTTCGCAGGAAAGGAATGGCCGTGGCACTCGAAGGCCTCACGATTATCGGCGAGAGCATCAACGATTCTGTGCCCTCTACCAACAAGCTTTTCGATGCGGGCGATCTGGACGGGATCCTCGAACTGGCACGTTTTCAGGATGAACGGGGCGCCGGCTACATCGACGTGAACGTGGGTTCGCGATCCGCCGAGTTCATGGCCGACATGGTCCGCAAGGTCCAGGAGGTTACCACCAAGCCTCTCTCGATCGACACGCCCGACCCCGAGATCGCCAAGGCGGGCCTGGAAGCCTACGATCCGCAGCGAGCCGGGGGCGAGCTTCCCATTCTCAATTCCATCTCCGCCCTCCGTCCTGAGATGTTCGACTTGTTGAGCGTTCAACGTTTCAAGCCGATCCTGCTCGTATCGGAGCGGGTTGTCGACGGTCGCTCGGAAGCTTGCCATTCGACGGAGGAAACCTACCAGGCGACCCTCGACATGGTTCAGCGGGCCCGGCAGGCCGGCCTGGCCAATGACGAGTTGATCATCGATCCGGGAATTGCGCCGATTGGGACCGATTCCGAGGGGAACCTGGCCCGCTTGCTCGGCGCCATGGAACTGATTCACAACGACGCGAACCTGGCCGGCCTTCATGCGTCTGTTGGGTTGAGCAACTTCACGGTCATGTTGCCCCCGAAGACGGCTGACGGCACCCCCGTGAAAAGCGCGCTGGAGAGCGCTTTCCTCACCAAGGCGATGCCTCTTGGGCTCGACATGGTGATCGGTTCCGTTCGACGGAAGTACCAACTCCTTTCGACAGACGACCCCGCCGTGCAGTGCCTGGACGATTGCCTGAAAGTGGGCGGTTTCGAAGCGATTATGCGTGTTCGCGATTTCTATTCATAGAAGTGAAGAGGACGAGACTTTCGAGAACGCGGACTCCCTGAAATGTTGGGGAAGGGCTGGAGGCCGAAGACTGTAGGCCGTAGGTCCCTGATGCGAGGTCGATTGGGGTGGAAAGCCAATTTCGATGCATCGAAGGCCCATGTTCTGCCGTCCTTCAGCCTTCGGCCTCCAGCCTTGCCTTAGGAGAGAGATTCGATGCACGAATTGATTGCCGAGTTGCTTGCGGATGGGCCGGTACTCACAGACGGCGCGTGGGGAACGCAGATGCAGGCCCGGGGCCTGGAAGTGGGCGCCTGCCCGGACGAATGGAATTTGTCGAACCCTGAGGCGGTCGAGGAGGTTGCTCAATCCTATGTGGAGGCCGGCAGCCGAGTGATTATCACCAACACCTTCGGCGCCACACGCTACTGTCTTGCCCGGCACGGTCTGGACGAAAAGGTCGTTGATATCAACCGGGCGGGCGCCGCAATCTCCCGCCGCGCTGCCGGAGACCGCGCCAAGGTGTTTGCCTCCATGGGGCCGAGCGGGGTCATGCTGATGATGGGCGAGGTGGCGGTCGACGACCTCCGCGAAGCCTTCGCCGTTCAGGCTCGGGCCCTCGCCGAGGGCGGCGCCGACGCCCTCGTGGTCGAGACCATGTCCGATCCGGCCGAGGCGGTGCTCGCCGTCGAAGCGGCCCGCTCCACGGGGCTTCCCGTCGTCGCCTGCATGACCTTCGACTCGGGCAAGGACCATGATCGCACCATGATGGGAACCACCCCGGAAGAGGCGGCCCAGACTCTCGCGGCGGCCGGCGCCGACTGCATCGGCTCCAACTGCGGACAAGGGATTGAGGGTTTCCTGCCCATCTGCCAAAGGCTCCACGAGGCCACCGAGTTGCCCATCTGGATCAAGGCCAACGCCGGACTCCCCAAGGTCGTCGACGGAGAAACCGTCTACACGCAGACCCCAGAGGGTTTCGCCGAGCACGTTCCCGGGTTGATCGAGGCGGGAGCGAGTTTTGTGGGCGGTTGCTGCGGCACGTCTCCCGATTTCATCCGGGCGGTTCACGATCGGCTCGCGCCCCTGTCCTGACGGGGTCGCCGCAATCCGGAAGGAGGGGAGACCGCCGAAGCGGTCATTTCGGTGACTTTCCTTATTTAGGTAGTTTGCCCGAAATTTGCCCCGTCCCGACCGCGCGACCGTTGCGTGCGTCGCGATCGGGGAAATTCCCGCCGCGTCCGGTGCGGATTTCCGAAAAGCAATTTGGCGCAGCGGACCTTGTTCAGTATAATGAAGGTGTGGTTCGGGACAGGAGACGAGGCATCTCCCGGCACTGGCAAGTGCCGTCTTTCCCGCCGAACAAAACCAACCCACTTTGCACCTTCGGCTCGACGTGAAACGCTTTCGCTTTCCTCGTCGAAGGGCTTTTTTGGCGGTCACCACCGGCGTGTTGCGTTTGCGCAGCGTGTGGTCTTTCCGCCATACAACCGATCCCCCTTCGCAACCCCTTGCGAGACCCTGGCAGGTCGCTCACTCTCTCCCCCCAACGAGCGACCTCCAGGGTTGTTTTTTGCGCGGACATTCGGGGCTCTGAATCAATGGTGTCCACTCCGCTTCAAAGTCCCGTGCGGCGGCCGGGACCTGCTTGGTTAGCGCTCGGCTGACCGCTCGCTCGGCAAGCGGGAGGCGGACCGCTATAATGGCGGCGGTTTGTCCGCCGGCGCGAGGCGACGTTTGCCCGGCACGGGTCCTTCGCCGCAATCCTCTGGGAGCTGATCATGAACGGATACGAACGTCTGACGGGAATGATGCGGGGCGAGACGGTCGATCAACTCCCCTTGATGCCGATCACGATGATGTTCGCGGCCGACCTGGCGGGAATCTGCTATGGCGAGTACGCGTCCGATTATCGAAAACTCGTCGAGGCCCAACTGGTCACGGCCGAACGCTTTCAGTTCGACTACGTTTCAAGCATCTCGGATCCCGCTCGCGAAGCGGCCGATTGCGGAGCTGCCGTGCAGTTCTACGACGACCAGCCCCCGGCGATCGACGAAACGCGTGCCCTTCTGGCCGACAAGAAAACGCTGGCCGGACTCAAGATGCCCGATCCTCTCGGCGGCGGTCGGATGCACGATCGGGTCCAGGCGGCGGCTCTCTTCAAAGAACGCGTGGGCGGAGACCTGCTGATCGAAGGCTGGATCGAAGGGCCCTGTGCCGAGGCGGCCGACCTGCGCGGGATCAACAGCCTCATGCTCGATTTCTTCGACGATCCGATCTTCATCCGCGACCTGTTCGAATTCGTCGTCGAGATGGAACTTGCCTTCGCCAAGGCCCAGATCGAGGCCGGCGCCGACATCCTGGGGCTGGGCGACGCGGCCGCGTCCCTTGTGGGCCCTCAGATCTACGAAGAGCTCGTTCTTCCCTACGAGATCCGCATGATTGAGGGAATCCACGCCATGGGCGGACGGGTCCGCCTTCACATCTGCGGCAACACGAGCAAGAGCCTTGAAGCCATCGGTACCCTCAAGGCCGACCTGGTCGATCTCGACTATATGGTCTCGGTCGCGGACGCACGCAAGGCCATGGGGCCCGACCAGATCCTTACGGGGAACATCGATCCCGTGGCCGTGCTTCGCAACGGAACCCCCGAGGGCGTCACGGCGGCCATCGCTCAGTGCCACCAGGAGGCAGGAGCACGCTACGTGGTGGCCGCCGGCTGCGAGGTCACTCGCGATACCTCCCACGCGAACGTGGAGGCCCTCGTTCGCTACGCCCAAAGCCACAGGCCGTAGCACGGTTGAATTCATGGGTGGCACGCTCAGAGCCTTTAGGACGAACCAGGCCGCCTGGTGCGCCGTATCGGACCATGGAAGCCGCCAAGGCGTCTGTACTCCGGCAGATTCGACAAGACCTGGAACGGCCGAAGCTGCTTCTGAGTCATCTCTTGAGCCACCAGATCAGCGGACAGGCTCCCTGACGGGGGGGGCTAAACGGGACGATTGTCCCGACTATTCAGCCTATTGTGCCGAAATGTTGCCTTTTGGCATCAAGGCAGGTAGCAAAAGGTCCCCATGTTGCCAAAATGCATGGTAGTTTTCCCATGGTGCGCCACTGCGCACGGTGCGGAGGCACGGTGTCTCCCCAAAATGGCCAGTGTCGCCATCCCACATAAACCCCGCTTATCGGGTGGCTGGGACACGTGAGGACGGAATGATCCGGCGGACAGCCCAATTCGGCCTGCTTCTGATAGCGTTTGCGCTCTGCGCGATCGCTGTGCAGGGCTGCGCAAATTGCCGCTTGCCACAAATCGACCCGTCCGGTGAACGCCTTTTCGTCGATCCGGCCACTGCCAGCCGACCTAACTTCCGCGAGGTGCCTCCCGCCAACGGCAAGCCCCGGCGCACCGAACTGATCCTCACTCCCCGTGAGACCGTCGCCCCGGTCGGCAGCGAGGTGATTCTTCTGGCCGGCGTTCGCGGGCCGGACGAGTACCTCCGAACGAACGAGCGGGTCGAGTGGATGATCGATTCCGGAAGCGTGGGCCAGTTCGTCGATCTGAACAAGGGCTCTTGGACCGATCCTTTCGTGGGCGACTTCGTTAAGGCCCAGAAGATTGACAACACCTATGTCGTGAATACGACATCGCGACAGTTCCTTGAATTGACTCGAGGCACTCCCGAAAAGAAAGAGCACGTTCAAGTGCTGAAGGGCCAAGCCTGGGTCACGCTGACCTCGGCCCGCGAGGGAACGAGCGACGTTACCGTCTACTGTCCGGCCGTATCGCCCTGGGAGGCTCGAACAGAGCTTTGCCAGGTCCACTGGGTCGACGCGAGTTGGACCTTTCCGTCTGTGGCCATTGCCCAGGCAGGCGGCCGGCAACGGTTAACCACCACGGTGAGCCGGCAAACGGACAATACGCCGCGGTGCGGCTGGATCGTGCGTTACAAAATCGAGGGCGGTCCGCCGGCCGGGTTTGCTCCCGATGGCTCCCAGATGGTCGAGGTGACCACGGACAGCCAAGGCAAGGCCGAGGTGGACCTTTTCCAGAGTCAGCCGCAGCCCGGCACGAGTAAGGTCTCGATCCAGGTGATCCGGCCCGAGGGCCTGGGTTGCCCGAATCGGCGCGTCGTGATGGCCCAGAGTTGCCTGGCCCAAACGTGGTCGGCGCCCGACTTGGCGGTGCAGGTTCTCGGCGCTTCGGTCGGCAGCGTGGGCACGAACCTCGGTTTCCGCGTCGAGGTTCGCAACCCGGGCGACATGGCCGTCGAGGGCGTTGCGCTCAGCATACCCGTTCCACCGGGATTGACGCCGGTCAGTGCGACCCCCAGTTCGGAAACGACGGGCAGCACGCTGCGTTGGACGCTGCCGCGTCTTGCCGCCGGCGAGGTTCGATCGATCGCCGTGGATCTGCGTCCGGAAAGGGCGGGACAGTTCGAACTCTGCGCGGAAGCAACCGCGGCCAGCGGCCTGTCGGCTCGCGGGTGCGCCAACCTGGCCGTGGAGACGGCCGACCTGGTGGTGGAAGTAACGGGCCCCACCGAGGCCGCCAAGGGAGATTCGGTTACCCACCGCATCCTGGTGAGCAATCGGAGCCGTGTGCCGGCTACCGCGTTGGTCATCACCGACACCCGCGACGCCGGTCTGGGGCACGACGTTTCGACGCCGCAAATCCGCAAGTCGCTCGGCAACCTGGGCGCCATGCAATCCCAGGAGGTGTTGATCACCTTCCGGGCGTTGGAGTTGGGCCAGCAGTGCCACACGGTGCAGGTCACCGGGGCGGGCGGGTTGAACGCCCGTCGCCGGGTGTGTGTCCAAGTCCGCCAGCCGGCGCCGTCGGCGCCTGTTCCGAGCCCGGCGCAACCTTCTTCTCCCTGGAACGAACCAAGTCCGCTGCCGGGCGATAGCCAGCAGCCGCCGGCTGCTACGCAGGAGACTCCGCCATCCGCACCGCAGATTCCCTATACGGAGCCGCCGCAGGCGCCTGCGAGTGCGCCGGAATTTGCGATCCAGGCGTACTTCGCCAACCTTGATAGCGAGAAAATTCGCTCGGCTTCGGTGGGAGATGAAGTCCTGCTTTTCCTCGAAGTGATCAGTTCAGACAACCAGGATCTTTCCGGATTGGCGGTCTCGGTGGAGATCGACAGCTCCTTTGAAGCGACCTTGGCATCCGGAGGCAACAAACGGGAAGGCTCGCGGATCACTTGGCGGGATCAGCAAGTTTCGGCCGGGGCCTTGGGGCGATTTGCCGTCAAGTGCAAGTGTCTTGAAGCCGTACCGAGCGCGGGTTTCCGCGGCACCATATCCGACTCGACGGGACAACAGAAATCGGTGGACGCGTACCTTTCGGTCGTGGCGAGCACGGCACCGGCTCCCGGGGAAACTTCCCAGGAACCGGACACAACGTCCAACCTGAAGCTAACCCTTTCCACCGCCTCCAATCCGGCCCGGCAGGGAGACACGTTCATCTACCAGGTGTTTGTGACAAACGAAAGCTATACGGAAGACCGGAATATCGACGTGGCGGTGGCCTTTCCGCCCGGCCTGACGCCCTACCTTTGGCGAACGATGCCGTCGCCCAAGGGGATCGCCAACAACACGGTCGAATTCGCCCCGATCGCCTCGTTGCCGGGGCGGGAGCAACTCAAGTATTCCATTCGCGTCAAGGCAGACAAGGTGGGTACTCAATACGAGATTAGTGCCGCGGTAAGAAGCGACAACTGTCCGAACGGGGAGTTTGCAAACGGCTTCCTCGACGTGACTCAGCCGTAGCACGCTGGTGCTGTACAAGTTCGGCTTGAGAATTGATGCCGGTTTCGACACGTTGGCACTGGCTGACAAGCGGCCAGTGGCCCCCGGAAACCGAACCGCGGCAGAGCCCTAACTGAGAAACTCGTCGTGGCGCATGACGCCCGATTCCTCCTCGACTTCGGCGTGGGTCTGCCATCGCCAACGCCGTGAGGCCCGCTTCTGCTCGCGACGAACCGCGGTACGCTGCTCCACCTTCATGCCCAGGAGCGACCTGATGCCGTCCCAGAAGGTCGGTTCCAGTTCGTATTCGACTTCAACCGTTTCGGGGGGCTTCTCCGGTTCGAGATACACCTTGCGCATCGAGGTCTTGACGCCGAAATCTCCCCCGCATCGGCTGCACGGAACTTGATGTTTCGGAGGTTTGACAGCGTGGCCGCAGGACTTGCACATGTGGCGATATTCCCACGGGCCATAACCGAAGTGCTTCTCAGGCATGCGGACAGTCTCGAACAATAGTGACAAGATGACGGGGGGCGCGGCGGAACAAGCCGCCGCGATTTGTTGGAAGTCGATCCCCTCTCAAGAGTTAAGGATTCTGGGGCACGCATTCGACAAGTCCCCATCGCCTGTAGTATACCCAGAGCCCGCAAATGGACCAAGTCCCATACCTCTTTCCACAAAAGAGTGAATCCCCTGCTGCGTTCAAGATGACATGAGATCGGGCAGGGCCTAAAGTTGTTGTAGTCCGAGAAATCAAGTGAGGATTTTAGCCCGGATTATTTATGGGTGGCACAGTGCCTTTGAGGGGGATGTTCACAACTTGTTGGCCTGCAACATACTATGGCCGGCCGTTGATTCCCGTCACGGCGGAATCCTTGGGGCACTAAAGAACCTCCTGCTTTGTTACTGTTTTTGGTATGACCGAGTCTCTTGAGATCAAAGAAACACAATCCCGAAGGATCGGAGCCGCCGGAGGCTTGGCCCTTGTGCTCGGTTTGGCTTTCCTGCTGAGGCTCGGCGCCGCCTTCTACTGGGATGCCCGTTTCGCCGACGGCGGCTTCCACTTCGGCGATAGCGACGGCTACTGGGTCCTGGCCCGGAACATCGCCAGGGGCGAAGCCTACCAGTACGGATCGGGGGGCTCCCAAGTCTTTCGAACGCCCGGCTACCCCATCCTCCTCGCTCCATTTTTCCTGCTCTTTGGCGACGATCCGCCCATCATGGCTGCCCGCGTCCAGTCGGTGGCCTTTGGCACGATGGCCGTTCTCGGGGTATGGCTCCTGACGCGGCGGCTCTTCGACGTTCGCGCGGCCCACCTGGCCGGACTGGTGGCGGCCATCTACCCGGGCTTGATCGCGTTGAGCGTGCCCATCCTCAGCGAGACAGCCTACTGCGCCCTGCTTCCCTTTCAACTCCTGGTCTGGGGGCTGGCCTGGCAGGCCACCACCAGGAAACAAACCACCTTCTGGGCCCTGCTGACAGGCCTCCTCGGCGCAGCCATCACGCTTGTCCGCCCGAGTTGGCTCCTGTTCATGCCCTTTGCCATCGGCCTGGGATTCGTTTTTGGTCGCCCCAAATCGCGTCATCTCCTGATCGGTTCCGCCGTGATCGCCGGGTTGATCGTCGGAATGATGCCCTGGTGGATCCGAAATGCGCGGGTAACGGGCCACTTGGTTCCGACCACGCTGCAAGTCGGAGCCAGCCTCTACGACGGCTGGAATCCCCAGGCGACAGGCGCCAGCGACATGTCCTATGTGCCCGCTTTCGAGGAGGCCGAACGCCAGGCGGAAGCGGACGGCTCCGTTGACACCCATGAGTCTTTCGAGTATCGATTGGATCGGAGGATGCGCGACGCCGCCGTGGCGTGGGCCAGGCAACATCCCCTTGACGTGTTGCGTCTGGCGGCCGTCAAGTTCGTGCGGATCTGGAATATCTGGCCCAACGAACCGACCTTTTCCCGTCCCGTCGTTCGCCTGGCGGTGGTCGTCACCTATCTTCCACTACTGATCTTGGGGATGATCGGAGCCTATCAGGCAGTCGCTCGCGGATGGCCTTACGTGCTGTGTTTTCTGCCGGCGGTCTACCTGACCGTGCTGCACGTCGTGTTCATCGGGTCGATTCGATACCGGGAGCCCGCCATGCTCGGCATGATCGTGCTGGCCGCGGGGGCGGTCCGCTCGTGGCAGGCACGTTCCGATCGTTGACTGGGCAGCGGGACTGACAATTTGGGGGATACACGATGATCGTCCGCTTCAAGGACGAACAGCCGGTTCGGCACGCGCGGTGGGGGCCTGCGCTGTGCCTGGCTCCAATCCTCCTGTTCCTTCTTCTCGTAGCGCAAGCCGTGCCGGCTCCTCCCAATGTCGTGATTCTCATTGCCGACGACCTCGGCTACGGAGACCTGAGTTGCTACGGCATGCGCGGCATCCGCACTCCCAACCTCGATCGCATGGCTCGTGATGGGGTCCGGCTGACTAACTTCTACAGCGCCGCCCCGGTCGGCTCGGCATCGCGAGCCGCCCTCTGGACAGGCTGCTATCCCTGCCGCGTTGGCGTGGCCGGCGACCTTCGCCCCGAATCGGAGGAAGGCCTCGCCCCCGAGAGAATCACACTCGCCGAAGTGGCACGCGACGTCGGCTACCGAACCGCGCTCCTGGGAACGTGGCACCTTGGAAGTCGGCCCGAATTCCTTCCCACACGTCAGGGCTTCGATCTGTTCTACGGCATTCCCTTTTCCCACAACGTCCACCCCGTCCACGTCGCCGGTGGAACGGCGCTCCATCCCAATCTGCCGCTCTACGATGGTGAGCAAATCATCGGCTCGAATCCCAGGATGGCGACCTTCACCCAGGAACTTACGGATCGAGCGATCGAATTCATCCGCGAGAATAACGAACGCCCCTTCCTGCTTTGCGTGGCCTACGCCATGCCGCAGGTCCCCCTGGCCGTGTCCGGCCAGTTCGTTGGCATCAGCAAACGCGGCTTGTACGGCGATGTGGTGACGGAACTCGACTGGTCCGTTGGCAGGATCCTCGACACGCTGACCGCCAACCGACTCGACGCGTCGACCATGGTGATCTTCATTTCCGACAACGGTCCTGCCCTGGAATACGGCCAGGAAGGCGGCTCGGCCGGCGTTCTGCGCGGTGGCGAGGGGTCCACCTTCGAAGGCGGCATGAGAGTGCCCTGCGTGATCCGCTGGACCGGCAAGATCCCGGCCCAGACGATTTCCGATGAACTGGCAGCCAGCTTCGACCTCTTCCCCACGGTGGCCCGGCAGATCGGCGGCAGCCTGCCCGCCCAGGTCAGACTCGATGGCCAGGACATCTGGCCCGTGCTCACCCTACCCACGGCCGCAACCAGCCCGCACCAGTGCTTCTACTACTACCTGGGCGGCGCCCTGCATGCGGTCCGAAGCGGGCGATGGAAACTCCATTTCCCCCACGGCTACAACGCCGTGATCGAAGGCTCCGTTTCCAACGGACAGCCCCAACGCACCTCCTGGCAACGAATCGGCCTGAGCCTCTTCGATCTGCAGACCGATCCAGGTGAGACCGTCAACGTGGCGGCCGACAATGAGGAGGTCGTCCGCTACCTCGCCCGCCTCGCCGAAACCGCCCGCGATGAACTGGGCGACACCCTCACCCGACGCCCCCCCAAGCCCTGATCGAACCCAAACCGCCTTTCCTGCGTAACCCCCCGTAGCATGGCTCTCCGAGCCGTGACTTGCGAAAGATAGCGTCTGCCACGCCAGTGTATGAAACCCAACCGACAAGCGAGCCTTCAAGCCCGTGGGAAACCACTCACCGCTTCAAGGGTCGACTCGGGAGAGTCAACCTACAGGAGCCCCGACTCGGGAAAGTCAGGCTACAGGAAAGACCATGATCATTCGGCCCTGTCGAGAGGACGAGTTCGACGCGATCTATGAGATCGTCAACGATGCCGCAGAGGCCTATCGCGAGGCGATTCCGGCCGATCGCTGGAAGGACCCCTATATGCCCCGCGAGGAGCTGCAGCACGAGATGGACTCGGGGGTCGTCTTCTGGGGCTGCGAAGAGGACGGCCTGCTGCTCGGCGTCATGGGCGTTCAGGACCTGGGCGAGGTGACCCTCATTCGCCATGCCTACGTCCGCACGACCCAGCGTCGCAAAGGCCTTGGGGGAAAGTTGCTCCAGGCCCATCTCGACCACATCGAGACGCCCACGTTGATGGGCACTTGGGCCGACGCAGACTGGGCCGTCCACTTCTACGAAAAACACGGCTTTCGCCTCGTCAGCCACGCGGAAAAGGACCGCCTCCTCCGCCGCTACTGGTCGATCCCCGAGCGCCAGGTCGAAACGTCGGTCGTGCTTGGGGACCGGCGATGGTTCAAGTCGCCGCTGTGTCAACAGTAGCGGTGGCAAGGATGCCGCCGAAGTCGCAAGGCAGCAGGCATGCTCCGCCGTGCCGCAGCCAAGCAGATCAGCGACTCTGCGAGTTCCATCGAGTCAGCCTCATGCGGACAAGCGAGCCGGTGGCCGACGGCAGCCGATTCTGCCTCATCGGAAAACAACGCGGCTGAAGCGTTCCAGCCTTTCCGCCAACTTGGCGGACGGCACGGCGGAGCGTGCCTGCTACCTTTCTTGCGGATCAGTGAAATGGGGGCCGGAACACTTACTCATCCGTGGTTTTGGCTTCTCTAAATAGCCGCTGGTCCGAACTCGGTTTACCCTCGATCGGGCGATGCTCCCATATGGGGTAGACTATAGAATAGAGAAACCACGTTCTTCTCTTCGCTCGGAGGTGCAGCGATGGCGATTCCCGATCTTCTGACGGACGAGCAACGGATTGCCTACGGATTCACCCTGGAAGACGACCAGACGGCCCGCCACGTCCGCTACGGCGTCTGGCGCTACCGCTGCAGCGAGTGCGACCTTTGGGTCCGCAAGATCGAGTACATCGAGGGTTGGCCGATCTGCCTGAAGTGCCTCGCCCATCACGGACTCGAACAGGGGCAGCGGCAGCACGTGCATACGTAGGGGGACGCAAGATCTTGACACGAGGGACAGCACCACGAACGACAGTCCCCCTCTCTCGACAAGATTCAGTGCTCGCCGCCTATCGGCCTTCCCATCGCAGGACCAGTGGATTGGTTCCGACAACTTCGGCGCGTGTGGCTGGCATGCCGACGCTGTCAACAAAGACATCAAGCTTGGTTAAATCGCATCCGAGGGGGACCGCGATTTGGAACGCCCCCGTGCCGTCGGTAAATGAACGCGAACGGGGAGGTCCCGTCACTCGCATGTTCGCTACTGGTTGGTCGTGAACGTCAAGGAGCCGCCCGGAGATGATCTCGTACCTTTCCACCTCTAGCGTGGGAAGCGAGAAGTCTTTATCTTCGTCAGACACGAAGAAGCGAGCAGAATCCGACTTGCGCCGAGAGTCTTCGGTCTCCATGAACCCGAGGGGCGTGCCAACCATCGAAAAGCGGACTTCGCCGGGCAGCACGTAGGCGGTGAACTGGCCATCGTCGTTGCTGACGACGTGCTCGTGCTGCTGCCCGCGGTTCCCGTACTGCAATCCGATGGACGCTCCGGCGATCGGCTTGCGCGAGGCTTTCTCGACAACTTGCCCCTTCACGCGTATTGCCGGTTCCTCAACCGTCACTGCCGTGGGCCCCCAATGGCTGAAGAGGCTCGTGGGTGAAGAGAGAACCGGCGGCAGGGCGAACTTGGCCAAGGCGACCAGAAGCAGCCCGTAACGGATCGGCGCCGGCCAGCGGCGGCCAAGTCGAACAAGTGCGAGCGCGACGACCGCTACGACCGCGGCCTGCCATGCGCCGTGAATAACAAAACGTCCCCAGGTGTCCACCACCGCGTTCATGCTTTTCCCCTTTTCGATCGCGACGTCTTCTTCGCTCGTTCGTCCGCCTTGAGTTCCTCCAGAAGCGATTCCAACTGGCCGATCTCCTCCCGCGTCGGGCGGCGGCCTTCAAACAGGGAGGCCATCAACTGGGCTCCGTTGCCGCCAAAAGCGCGGTCGACCAGTTCCCTGGCAAGATTCCGCTTGGTGACCTTGGGCGGAACCGTGCACTGGTAGACAAAGGCCTTCCCCGCCGACGCCTTCTCGCGCCGGACGAGCCCCTTCGATTCCAATCGTCCCAAGAGCGTGCAGATCGACGCATGGGCCAACGGCCGGCGGTCGCTCAGCGACTCCCGAATGTCGCGGGCCGTCATGGGGCCCGACTCCCAAAGACAAGAAAGCACGTCCAGTTCCGCATCCGGCAGCGATTGTTCCACCACTCGCATGTCCTCCCTCGATCAGAAAATCGCACCGGCAAGAATACGCTCCCTTGCCCTGCTGAACGGCAATATATTGACGTTTGTCGATATTGTCAAGGAGAAAATTGACAATCGTCGATTTTTATGTTCGGCGGGGACGATTTGCCGGTGTCCACGCTTTAGTGTGCAGCGCAGACGTAACAGGGCCGTTTACGGTCCTTCTCCGCCGTAGGCGGTCCTAGGCCCGTGCTTTAGCACGGGTTTGTGAAGCACGACATCTCTCCCACTCGTTCCAGCCGCCGCCTCCGGCGACTGGAACGAGTGGGACGGAGCGAGGCAGCCCATGTGACCCGCCGTAAACGACGGGCCTAGGACCGCCTACGGCGGAGAACGACCATGAATGGCCGTCTATTGAGCGGGACAATGCCTAAAGGCTGGACTCCAACAGGTCCAGGTCTGAATAGAAAGCTCGGGACGGGGGGATATAATTGATGAAGCATAACTGACCGCAGGGGAACGCTGCCCCGATTGGCGGGGTGCAGGGAGGAGAAACCGACACGGAAATCATGGTCGCTACCAAGGACGCACCGGCGGAAATTCCGACCGATCACGTGATTCTCGACGTGCAAGGCATGCACTGCGCCGGCTGTGCGTCCCTGATCGAGAACGCACTGTCCAAACTGGATGGCGTCGCCTCCGTCCGGGTCAATCTCGTGGGCGGACGGGCTTCGGTGGAATTCGACCCCGACCGGATCGGCACACAGGATCTCGTCGGTGCGCTCGTCCGGGGCGGCTACCAGGCCGACGTCATTCCGGAAGACGAAGCACCTGGGGCGAGGGAAGCGGAAAAGGAAACTCGCGAGCGAACCGGCTGGTGGCGGCGTCTGGTCGTTGGGGCGGTGCTGCTGGGTGTCCAACTGGCCATCGCCTGGGGCGGGGTCGTTGCGGGGCCGATTCTGGCGGGCGTCCAGTTCCTCCTGGCTACCGTGTTGCAGGTCTACGTCGGGTGGCCCTATTTCCTCGGCGCCCTGCGCCGGGCACGAAGCCTGGCCGCCAACATGGACACGCTCATCGCCCTGGGCACCGGGGCGGCCTACGTGAGCGGCACGGTCCAGGTCGTTCGTTTTATGGCCGGCAGTTCGACGCCGCATGCCACCATGGCCTTCATGGACGCTGGGATGATTCTCACGTTCGTCACCCTGGGCAAATACCTCGAAGCCCGAGCCAAGGGCCGCGCGTCGCAAGCGATCCGCCGCCTGCTCGACCTCTCGCCTCAACAGGCCGTCGTGCTCCGCGGCGACCAGCCCGTGACGGTGGCCGTGGCGGCCGTGCTACCGGAGGAAACGATCCTCGTCCGCCCCGGTGCCCGGGTGCCGCTCGACGCCGAGATCCTCTCCGGGGCTTCGAACGTGGACGAGTCGTGGCTGACGGGTGAATCACTGCCCGTCGAGAAAAGCCAGGGCGACGAGATCCTCGCCGGCACGATCAACGGCGAGGGTTCGCTGACGGCCCGCGTGCTTCGCCCGGCAGGACAGACCACGCTCGCCCGCGTGATCCGGCTGGTTCGCCACGCCCAGGAGTCGAAGACCGACGTGGGACGCCTGGCCGATCGCGTCGTGGCCTGGTTTGTGCCGGCCGTTCTCCTGGCCGCCGTCGCTACGCTGGCGGGCTGGGGGCTTCTGGCCGGCGACTGGTCGACGGGCTTCACTTGCACCGTGTCCGTGCTCGTGGTCGCCTGTCCCTGCGCGCTCGGCCTGGCCACGCCGACCGCGATCCTGGTGGCTAGTGGCCGGGGCGCCGAACGGGGAATTCTCGTCAAGGAGGCCCACGCCCTGGAGACGGCCGCGAAGTTGACGGTCGTTGTGCTGGACAAGACGGGCACCGTGACCGAGGGCCGACCCAATGTGATCGAGGTTCTGCCCGCCGAAGGCGTGAATGCCGCCACGCTGACGGCAGCGGCAGCGGCCGTGGAACAACTGAGCGACCATCCGCTCGCCCGTGCCGTCGTCGAGGAGGCCGAGCGTCAAGAGATCGACGTTCCCCACGCTGACCAGCTTCGCGTGATCCCCGGTCAAGGCATCCAGGCCGTCATGGACGGTCGCAAGGTCCGCGTGGGCAACGGCCGCCTTCTCGCCGCGGCGGGGATCGATCCCGGCCCCCTGAAACAGGCAATCGACGCCATCCAGACCCGGGGTCAGAGTGCCCTGGCCGTGGCGATCAACGACCGGCTCCTGGGCCTGATCGCCGTGGGCGATCGGATCGCGGAGCACAGTGCCCAGGCTGTCGGCGACTTGCAGTCCCTGGGGCTCCATGTGCAACTTCTGTCGGGCGATCACCGCACGACCGTCGAAGCAGTCGCCCGGGAGGTTGGCATCGAGCACGTGACCGCTGAGGTTCTGCCCCAGGACAAGCACGCCGTCGTGCAGCAACTTCGTTCTCATGGGCAGACGGTTGCCATGGTGGGCGACGGGATCAACGACGCACCGGCCCTCGTGGCCGCCGACCTGGGCATCGCCCTGGGCACGGGCGCCGATGTGGCGGTCGAGTCGGCCGACATGGTGCTGGTCAAGCAGGACCTTCGCGCCGTGGTCGACGCTGTCCGGCTGGGCCGGGCCACGCTCCGCACGATCCGCCAGAACCTGGCCTGGGCCTTCTTCTACAATCTCCTGCTCATCCCCATGGCCGCCGGCCTGCTGATTCCCTCGGCCGGACTCCACCTCCCCCCGGCTGCCGCAGCCGCCGCCATGGCCGTCAGCAGCGTCTCCGTCGTGACCAACAGTTTGTTGTTACGGCGTCGGGTGTGAAGCCCGCGCAGCGCGGCGAAACATCTGTAGCCACGGTGCGTCAGCCCGTGGTCTGCGAATCGGCCCTCTTTTCCCGATTCTCCTCCATCTCACGAAGCCCGCGCAGCGCGGCGGCACGACGCGTTTCCGGAAATGACGTCCTCGCGGCTGTATCGCCACGCTGCGCGGGCTTTCAGGTGGGAACGCCGCACCTCGGTTCCCCAGGCTCACGCCTGGGGCTACAAACTTGTCGCCCGCTGCGCGGGCTTTCAACCGGCAATCCCGCGCAACTATTGGTTGCTTACTCCGTATAATACCTTGCTTGCAACATACCCTGGGTGTAAACTTCATATGGAATCGTCTCGGACACCGTCAGGGGGAAAAGACATGGGCCACACGTTCTCTCAACTGCTGTTCCACGTGATCTTCAGCACGAAGGCCCGAACAAACCGGCTCTTTCGAGACATGCGCAACGATCTCTACGGCTATTTCCACGGGATCGGGAAGAACCTCGATGTGAGGGTACTCAAGGCAGGTGGGGTTGACGATCACGTCCACCTCCTGATCAACACCAAACCGGTGCATGCTCCAATGGGTATCGTACGGGCTCTCAAGACAAATTCGTCGAAATGGATTCACGACACCTATCCGCGACTTCACGATTTCCAATGGCAGAGCGGATACGGCGTTTTCTCGGTAAGCCAATCATCGCGATCGCAAGTGATCGCGTATATCGAGCGTCAGGAAGAACACCATCGGTGCGTTTCCTTTGCCGATGAGTATCGGTCTTTTCTCGACCGGCATGGAATCGCGTATGATGCGGCGCATTTTCTTGACTGACCGTCTTCCCACAGGACGCTCGCCGCGGCATACGTGCTGCCGTCCGACCGCCTCACTGCTGGCGAGTGTGTCCCAGCCGGTGTTCCCGGCGGCAGCGATGCCAGATGGTGGTTTGCCAGGGGAAGACCACGAGGGATACGACGGCCAGGTAGGCCCCTGCTGCGCCGACGGGACCGTAGGTCTTGCCGAACCACCAGACCCCGGCGCCGATCAGGCAGTGGGACGTGGTGCTGATTCCCAGGAGCAACTCGCGCTTGTGGGCGCGGATGTAGAACGACTGGCATTGCGGAAAATGGTAGATGACGATCGCCAGGAGAAACAAGCCCGCCGCCAGCGGGTCGAGCAACCTCGATGCAATCCCGAGATTCAGGTAGTTCAACAGCCAGAAGCCGAACCACGCGCAGACGGCGCCGAGAACCAAGATCACCTGGGAGATCCAGGTGACCCGGAAGAACACGCGATCCAATTCGGCGTAGTCCTCGTGGGCAAGCAGACGCCCGAACAGCGGTGCCCGCGACTGCACCCAGGCGAGAGCCCCGAGCTGCAGCATGATGACGAGTTGCCAGGTCATCCCCATCTGGCCGGCCACGGTGGGGCCGTGGTAGTGGAACATGAGGGGGGTGAACAGGAACGTGGCAAAATAGGAGAACACCCCCATCACGGCCAGACGCCACTGCATGGGCCACAACTCGTCGCGCCAATGGAGCAACGGGCCGTCCGGTTGGCGGAAGAAGGGCGAGAAGAAATGGCGATAGCGGACGAGGAGAAGTACCAGGTCGACCAGCAGGCGAGCTCCCGTGGCCGCCGCGGCCGCCCACAGGCCTCCGCCGCACAGCATGGTCGTCCAGACCGCCAGGTTGGCCAGCACGGCCTGGGCGAAACGAAACTTGTTGACCACGATGATCTGGCCGCAGCCTTCGAGCACCGCGTTGAACGGAAGCGTCCACAGCAGCCCCCCGGACAGGATCACCAGGGCCATCCATGGGCCATGCCACGAAATATCCGCCGTGTGCTTCTGCGCCAGGAACACGGCGCCGCCGATGCCCACGACGATCACGAACAACGTGGCGGCCACCGCGTACCAGCGGAGCAGAAGCCGCCCTAGGCTGATCAGTCGCGAGAGGGCCGCCCCGTCTCCCTCGATTCGCCCCTGTTCATCAAGTCTCAGGTGAGCCCACTCGTGGCTGCTCACATTGATCACGACGATGTTCAGCCCCAGTTCGAAAAACGTCTGGAGGGCCATGAGGCTGGCGAAGGTATAGTAGTAGCCCTGGAGTTCCGGCGTGAAGAAGAGTCCGATGAACACCACGCTGACCGCACCGGCGAGGAGCTGCCAGATCCGCAGGCAGATCGCGTAGAAGACGGCGCGGTCCACCTCCAGGCGATTGACGAAGCGTCGCAGTGGGCCGCGTTGCGTGGTAGCGTTCACGGAGGGGGTAATCCTTGGCTTTTCGTCCGGAGTTGGAGTCCGGTCTCTAGGAGAGGAGCATTCTATCAGACGCGGGCAGGTCGGTAGAAGGCCAGACGGAGCATCCGGACGAGGCGCGGCAGGCGGCGCAGATTTCGTCGCAGAAAGCCGGGACGGGGCGACTCGTCCCGATCGTCGCCGAGAAAATCGTTCCAGAGCACGAGTCGGCGATAGGCTCGCTCCCAGCGGCGAACGTGGTCGGCGGGGAAACGATCCCGGTAGTCGGCACTCCGCATGAGCCGGGCTGCCCGTGCGATCATATCCAGTTGACGCTTGGGCTGGGCCGAGGCAGCGTGGCTGAAACTGCCGACCGACTTGCGGAAACGAACCACTTCCCGGGGAATGTAGCACGCCCCGTATTTCAGTCCAATGGCGCGGACGGCGAAGGTATCGCTCCAGGAGCCCAGATCGTTGCGGTAACAGCCCACCTCTCGAAACGCCTCGGTTCGGTAGATCGTGCCCGAACAAGGTGAATGGGAAGCCAGTTCGGACTCCAGGTATTCCTGAAGAAACCGCTCGGGATCGGCGTAGAGCGGCTCCTGCCAGCGGCGGACGTCGACGATTCCCGCCGGTCTGCCGTCTTCGTAAACCATCCCCACCTGTCCGAAGATCAAGCCGGCCTGGGGGTAGCGATCGGCCAGTTCCATGGCCGACTCGAAGAAGCCGGGAAGACGAATGTCGTCGGCCGCTGCGGCAAAGAGGTAGTCGCCCCGGGCTTCTTCGAACAGGCGGTTGTTTGCCGCGAGCACTCCCCGGTTCTTTTCGTGGCGGATGAGACGAATGGCCGGGTACTGCTTCTGATAGGCCTCGATCACCTCCAGGCTGTTGTCGGTGGAGCCGTCGTCGAGGATCAGGAACTCGTCGGGAGGACGCGACTGCCCGGCAATCCCCTCGATCGCCTCCGGCAGGTACCGGGCGTGGTTGTAGTTGGGCAGGATCACCGACAGGGTGGGCCTCGTCATGCCGATTCTCGCGGGTCGCAACCAAGGGCGAACAGGTAGTGCCGCATGGCCGGAAAGCCCGTGTGCGCCACCTCGTCGTTCATACCGAACATGAACACGTAGTGGAAGTGCTTGTGAAACAGGGCGGTGAGCCGATCGTGGTCGTAGAGGTTGACGTGCCCGATCCGGCTCGCTTCCGAGGCATAGGCCGACGCCGTCTCGTTCGGCGTTCCGATGACGCACATCCCCTTCGGCTTCAGGCTGGAGACGACCGTCTCCATGAACCGGTCCTCGTCGGACGGCGTGATGTGCTCGATCACGTCCAGCGAGACGACAGCGTCGAAGGAGCCAAACGACTTGCCCAGGAAGTCCTCGCAGCGAAAATCAATGTCCAGGTGCTGGCCGAGCGTCTTTCCGGCATGCTCGATCGATTCTTCGTCAAAGTCCACCGCGGTGACCCGATGTCCGCCCTCGCTGAACATGACCGTGCCCAGGCCTTCCGCACAGCCAAGCTCCAGAATGTCCAGGGAGCCCTTGTCGGCAAGCAACTTGGCCGCGAACTTGTATCGGGCCAGGGTGAACAGAAGGTGTCGAGGTTGGAACAGAACCTGCCTCGCGAAATACGAACCGAGATGGAGTTCCACCGGCGCGAGGACTTCCCTTGCCTGGCCCCACAACTCGCGGGGATCGCTGGGACGGGCAGATTCCGTCGGCGCAGCTTCCGAATCCTCCGAAGGCGGCTCATTCGGATCGGGCACGTTGGCTTTCTTCTCCATGGTCACCCTACTCAAAGTAGATGAACGCGTGATCGCCCGTGTAGCCGGCCTGGGCAAAGAGCCATTCCCATTCCTGCGTCGCGAGGAAGGCCCGGCACGTGAGCTGCCAGTAGAGCAGGTTGACTTTCTCCCGCTCGTTGCGATAGGACTCGACCGTGATGTACTTGGCGTTCCGTCCGACCCGCTCCATCTCCTGGATCGCCGACCAGAGGTCGTAGTTGTAGAGATTGTGCAACGCGTTGAGCGAATAGACCAGGTCGAAGGAATCGTCGGGCCAGGGCAGTTTGGCCGCCGTCCCCTGGGTCAGGAAAGGACGGACCTCCTCCTTGGCATGGTCCAACCCGTACTGCGACACATCCAGGCCCGCCACCTGGGCCTTGGGGAGCACCTGGGTGAATTCGTAGAGCAAGAAGGCCTTGCCGCAACCCACGTCGAGGATCTTCGCGTCGTCGGGCAGGTTGTAGTGCTTGACCATGGCCTCGGCCACCGGACGCCAGCGACCGTCGTAGCGGTAGCCGCCGTAGCCCAGATGCCGCTCGCCGTCCCAATAGTCTTCGCCCCACTGAATCGCCTTTTCGGCACACTCCGCTTTGTCGTGGGAATTAACCCGGCCCAGGTAATCGCGGGCGGTGGACTTGTGCAGGCTGGTGATGAATTCGATGTAACTCATGGTTTGTGCTGATAGTCGAGCGGTTGTTGAAGGATTTCCTGCCAATACTCTTCGACCCACCGAACCACGTCGTCGATGCCTTCGGTGAATCCGATCTGCGGGGCCCAACCCAGTTGCTGCCGGGCTCGGGTCGAATCGATCACGTAAGCGGCGTCTTGCCCGGGCCGTTCGTCCACAATGTCCGCCACCTCGTCGAGCGTCTTGCCGAACTGCTGGGCGATGGCCTCGACGACGCGTCGCACGGCAATGCCTTCGTCAGGCGAAAGATGGTAGATTGCTCCCGGTGTGCCCTCCTGGAGGATCGCCAGTTCACCGCGGGAAATATCGCGGACGTGGATGTAGGACTTCACGGCCACGCCGCCGCCGTGCAGCGGGATTCTGCGCCCCTGGCGGATATAGATGGCCGAGCGGGGAATAATCTTGAAGAGTTGCTGCCGGGCGCCGTAGACGTTCGTGGCACGAACCGTGAGCAGGGGAAAATCGAACTGGCTGCGGAAGGTCGAAAGCAGCAGGTCGGCTGCCGCCTTCGAAGCCGCGTAGGGCGTGCTCGGGTGGAAGGGAGCGTCTTCGGCCACCGTTCCCTCGCACGTCCCATAGACCTCCGGCGAGGAAACGTGAAGGTAACGCTCCACATAGTCTCGCCGCCGAAGGTGATTGATCAACAGCGAGAGCGCCACCGTATTCGTCTGGAACCAATGCTCCGGATGTTCCCAACTGGGCGCCACCTCACTCTGGGCGGCGAAATTGACGATCCACTGGGGCCGCTCCTGATCGAGCAGAGCCAGAATCTCCGGCATCTGCCGGTTCATGTCGAGCTGGTGATAGCGGTAGGCGTCGAGGCTCTCTCGCGTGCGATAGCGGAGAAACAGCGAGGATCGTTCCGGCGACCGGCTCACGCCAATGACGCGGTTCGCCGGATCGTCGAGCAAGAGGTCGACGAAGTCCTGGCCGGAGAAGGCGTTGGCACCGAGAACGAGAATTGTGCGAGAGGAGGTCATGGGCATTGATCAGAAGCAGGTATCGACATCCTTCAACAGCCGGCGGGCCTTTTCGAGCTGGCCCTCGAGCCGCAGGGCGGACGGGGGCTTGGCGGCACTAAACCGCCGCCGGGCACTGTCGACCGGGAGGAAATCATTCAAGACGATGGCACACCATTTTACCATGTAGACAGGCAAAAGGCAGCCGACTCTTTCAGCAAGACCCTCGCCACTGGGGCTGCCGGAAAAGGCCTCCATCAGCCGCGGCATCAGCGATCGCGGCACAGAAACCTGCACCTGGCAGAAGAAATCGCAGACCAGCTTGGCCGGGTCGTCCCAGCCCGCGTATTCAAAGTCGAAGAAAAAAAGACGCCCGCAATCGTCGAGAATCGCGTTGTGGAATCCGAAATCCGAGGGAGAGAGGACCCGCGGCGCGGATTTCGTGGTCTCGCCGCGGCCTTGTTCAACGCCCCGTCTCACTTGGTTCCAGCAGGGCGACAGCTCATCGCGGACGAACCGGATCGTGCGTGCGTGGATCTCGGTTTCCGCCGGAATCGATGCGAGCCGGGCCAGGCGGCGGTCGACGCACGCGAGATGCTCGTCCGACGAAAAGCACGCCTCCGAACCGGGGGCGAGGCTCTCGGCCCCGGGCAACTCCTGGAGCCGAAACAGTTCGCGGCAGAACTGGGCCGCCTGGTCGACGTGGGAAGCGTCGACCTCGCCCGGATCCAGCCGGCGACCGTGAAGGAACCGGTAAAGGGCCAGACGCTGCTTGTCGCACCTTGCCAGCAGTTGAGGGATCGTCCGCACCCCGCCCCGCCAAAGGAAGTCGATGAAGGCCGTTTCCGTGGCGAACCGGTCTCGGGGGTCTCCCGAATGGGAGAAGTACTGCTTCAGCACGAAGGACTGTCTGGCCCGATCGACACGGAACACGGCATTGTTGGCGCCGCCCGGGAACCGTTCGAGAACCGGCGGCTCCGCGCATTCCACGCCGGCTTGCTGCAACAGATCGATCGCGCCGGCGACAAGCGGCTCACCGGGGCCTTTTGGGGATTGCGGGTTACTCATCCGCTTGCCCCACCCAAAAAGTGGTTCTGCAAGCCGAGCCAACTTGTGAAGCGAAGCCAGTCCGTGGAGTCCGGATGGCGGTCGGCCGAATCGAAGAGTATCCGCTGGACGCCTGAGGGAAACGCCTCTTCCCGGAGGAACTCGGGCAGGTCGTCGATGAAATGGGTGCAGCCCAGCGTGGCGATCCGTGCCAGCTTGGCCTGCTTGGTCTCTTCCAGGAAGACGCAGTCTTCCGGCAACCCGATGCGGGAAGGATCGAAGAAACCATGAACGCGGAGCCAGCCGCGGGCGGCCTCGTGAAGATCGTACTCGGGGCCGCGGTAAGGCGTGCGCGTTTTGTGGCTGACAATGCAAACAGGCAAGCCTTCCCGCAGGCAACGGGCGAAGAAATCGCTCACACCGGGAAACGCCTCGGCCTCGTCGATGCGGCTCCCGTACGCGATCCCCTGAAGCAGCGTCCAATCGTCTTCGCGATCCTCACCTCGCAGATAATCGCGGACTGAGCCCTTGTCGGCCGGAAGGTCCACGGGAATCCAGCCTCGTTCGGCGGCAAGGCGATGAAAGAGCCCGTCGTAGCAGACGATCGTATTGTCAAAGTCGACACCGATCAGCATCTCACTTCCGCACATCGATCATGGGCCGGGCAACACGGCATTCCTCAAGGGCCGCGAGGGCCTCGTTGATCTGACCAAGCGAGAACGGCTCGCTTCGCAAGGGGCTCACGTCCAAGCGTCCCGACTGGATGAGACGGCAATAGCGGGGGAAGTCGCGATCGGGATCGTTATCGCCGCCCCAGGTGCCCAGCAGTCGTTTGCCCTGGTTCAGCTCGCGGGGATCCAACGCGACGGTCTGCCCATGATGGGCATTGCCGGCCACCACGGCCCGGCCTCCCTGGCTGCGAACGGCGGCCAGGGCCTGGGCCATCACCTCGGGACGCCCGCTTGCCTCCACGGCCACGTCAACGCCGCCGGAGCAGATCTCGCGAATTGCATCGAGCGGCGCTTGCTCGCCCGCATGGACCATGTGGCTGGCACCCAGTTGGCTGGCACACTGCAGACGCTCGTCGCTCAAATCGACCGCGATGATCGGTTGGCAACCGGCCAGGGCGGCTCCCGCCACGGCGCAGAGTCCAATCCCGCCCGTACCGAAGACGGCAATGCTCTCGCCAGGCCGAACGGCGGCCGTGTTGAGCACGGAGCCCACGCCCGTGGGAACGGCACAGCCGAGCAGGGCGGCGTCCTGAAGATCGAAGTCCTGAGGGAGAACGGTTACCCGGTTCTCGCTGGCCACCGTATGCTTGGCGAAGGTGGTCACCCCGCCGGCGTTCACCTTGCGGTCGCCCCAGAGGTACACGCAGCCGGGAACGTTGGCCCCGCTGCCCTTGATCCAGGAGAGGGCCACGGCGTCGCCCGGCTTGCACTTGGTCACGGCGGAGCCTACCTCGACAACAACGCCGCTCCCTTCATGGCCCAGGCAATGAGGCACATAGGGATCGGCGCCCCGATGGCCCTGGCATTCGAGCAACTGGGTGTGGCAAACGCCGGTGAAGGCCACCTCGACGAGCACCTGCCCCGGGGCAAGGTCGGGCGTTTCCAATTCCGCCAAAACAAGCGGCTTGCCCAGTTCTTCCAGCACGGCGGCAGTCGTTTTCATCCTCTGGCGTTTCCTTCCTTAAGCGTGCGATAGGTGTCTTCGATTCGTTGGTGGATCGAGTCGGCATCCAGCCCGACGTTTCGTCGGGCGTCGGTTTGCGTGGCTGTGCGGTGAATGAACGTGTCGGGGGTGCCGATCCGAAGGAGCTTTGCGCCCAGCGGGCCCCGGTCGGCCAGCCATTCGGCCACCGATCCGCCGAGCCCGCCCAGGACACTGTGTTCTTCCAGGGTAACCACGAGCCGGGCCTGGGTGAAGCATTGCTGCAGATGGGCGTCATCCAGGGGCTTGACCGTATGGAAACTGGCCAGGTGAACGCTGAGTCCCTCCTCTTGCAGCCTCACGGCTACTTCCACGGCCGTGGGAAGCAGGTTCCCCGTTGAGAGGACCGCGATCTCGCGGCCCTCGCGGAGCGTGAGGGCCCGCCCGATTTCAAGGTCCGGCACCTCGTCGTGAACGGTCGGCTCGCCCTTTTTGCCGAGCCGCAGGTAGACGGGCCCTTCCTGGGCCAGGGCCCCGGTCAAGGCGGCACGAACCTCGAAGGCGTCACCCGGGCACACGACCTTCATCTGCGGCAGGATGCGGAGAAAGGCGATGTCCTCGCAGGAATGGTGCGTCGTTCCCAACCCCGCATAGGACAGGCCTCCGCCCACACCCACGATCGTGACCGGCGCTTCGTGATAGCATACGTCCACGCGAATCTGCTCCAGGCATCGCGTTGTGACGAAGGGCACGATCGTGTAGACGACCGGCCGCAACCCGGAGAGGGCCATCCCCGCCGCCACGCTCATCATGTTCGCCTCGGCCACGCCGCAATTGTAGAACCGCTCCGGATGCCGAGCCTTGAAACGGTCGAACATGCGGTTGCCGATGTCGCCCATCAACAGCACGATCCGATCGTCCTGCTCCGCAAGCGTTTCAAGTTGCTGGACAAAGGCGTTTCTCATGGAGAGGCTGGAGGCTGGAGTAGGGTGCGTCTTGACGCACCTCTCACTTGTTTTCGTCGTTCGGTGTGTCAAGACGCACCCTACGTTCTAGTTCATCTCGGGCGGCGTCGACTTCTTCGGCTGTGGGGATGCGGTAGTGCCAGTTGTTGTCGTCTTCCATGAAAGACACGCCCCGGCCCTTGATCGTGCGGGCGACGACGCACTTGGGACGATCCTCGATGCAGCTCTTGGGAGACATCTCTGCCAGGAGGGCGGCCAGGTCGTGCCCGTCGACCTCCACGGCCTGCCAGCCGAAGGCCGCCCACTTGTCGACCAGGGGCGACAGGGCCAGGACCTCTTCGCTCCGGCCTGTGGCCTGCCAGCGATTGAAGTCGACCACGGCGAGAAGGTTGCCCAGACCTTGGGCGGCGGCGAACATGGCGGCCTCCCAAACGGAGCCCTCGTTGCATTCGCCGTCGCTGAGAACGACGCCCACGCGATAGTCCCGCTTCTGGATCCGCCCGGCCAGGGCCATTCCCGCGCCGAGCGACAGTCCGTGGCCCAGCGACCCGGTTGCGGCCTCCACGCCGGGAACACAATGCGGTCCCATGTGCTCCGTGAGCGGGCTGCCGGTTCGAGCGTAGTTGGCCAGCTCCTCTCTTGGAAAGAAACCTCCTTCGGCCAACACGGCATACAACGCGCTGGAAGCGTGCCCTTTGCTGAGAATCACGCGGTCGCGATCGGGCGAGTCAGGCTGATCGGGATCGATCCGAAATCCGCCACCCCAGTAGGCTGCCACGAGAATATCGATACAGGAAAGAGCCGATCCCAGATGGGGCGCCTTCGCGCGATGCGACATCTCCACGACCTCCGCGCGCAGACGCCCGGCGATCGTTTCGAGTCTCTCGATGGATGGTCCCGTTGGCAACGTCATCCCAGGCCGATGTCCTGCATCGTCTTGATGTTGAAATAGCGTGGGTCGGTCATCGAATCGGGGATCTTCCCCGCCTCGAAGGCCTCGACCAGGTCGCGGACGGCGTCTTCGATCGTGTGCCGGGCGGTGAACCCAAGGTCGGCGCGAATCTTGTCGGAGCAAATCCGATAGGATCGCAAATCGTCCGTCGGTTCGTGCCCAATCTCCACGTTCTCGCCGCCCACGACGGAGCGGACGGCTTCGGCAATCCGGTCGACCGTCTGGTTCTCGTAGCCCGCGTTCCAGATCTTGCCGGCCACTTCGTCGGCCGGACGGGAAAGCAGGTCGACGTAAAGGTCGGTGATGTCTTCGATATGGATGTTGGGACGATACTGGGAACCGCCGAAGACGCGGATTCGCCCGTTGGTGTACGCGTGATTCGTGAGGATGTTCACCGTCAGGTCGAGCCGCAACCGGGGCGAGTAGCCGCAAACGGTCGCCGGACGCACGATCACGGTGGTGAAGTCGTCGGCCTGGTACTCGAGCAGTTCTTTTTCGCAGATTGCCTTGTATTTCGAGTAATCGGTGAGCGGTTCGAGCGGCAGCGTTTCGTCCACCCGCGTCTCTTCCTTGACGCCGTAGACGCTCGACGACGAGGCGAAGACGAACCGTCCCACACCCGCGTCCACCGAGGCTTCCACCAGCGGGCGGAAGGCGTCGTAGTTGATCGACTTGCCCAGGTCCGGATCGAGCTCGAAACTCGGATCGTTCGAGATGCAGGCCAGGTGAATCACGGCGTCGCAGCCGGCCACGGCGCGGCGAACGACGTCGGCATCACGCAGGTCCCCTTTGACGATCTCCAGGTGGGGATCCCCGGCCGACTCGTCGAGCACATGGTCGCCGTAAAGGAAAAGGTCGAGGACGCGGACCGCGTAGCCTGCGTGAAGGAGCTTGGGAACGAGGACGGCGCCGACATATCCGGCGCCGCCGGTGACGAGAACCTGTTTCATGGTCATGGAAGCTACTTGAGAAGAGACTGAACGTGGCGTTGAAAGGATAGCTTTTCGAGAAACGAGGCATTGCCGGGCACGGCCACGGCCTCGGCGCCCGCCACGTTGCTCAGGAATCCGACATGCGTCAGGGGCATGTCGAGTGCCGAGGCCAGGGAGGTAAGCGCCAGGCAGGCCTCGCCCGCCCCGGAACGGTCGACCACCCGGGTGGCCAATGCGGGGGCCCGGCAATACTCATCGGCCGAGTTGCCGCACAGGCAGCCCCGGCTTCCGGAGGTGACCACGGCCGTCCGTGCGCGGAGACGTCGCGCCGTCTTCTCCAGCATAGGTTGCAGATCGCCCGCGGGACTGCGGCATTCGAGCCGCAGTTCATGTTCCGACAGGATAAAATGGTCGGCGCGGCGGTACTTGGAGATCGTGTGGTAGCCCACGTTCGCCGCGTTGGCCTGGGCGGCGACCGCGAGGCAGCGAGCGCCGGACGCCAGGGTTTCCACGTGCGAAGGACCGAGCATGCTATGGCCGTAGTCGGCCACGACGACCACGTCGAATTCGGAGGCACGCTCGCGCAGCAGGCCGTCCAGTTCGGCTGCGTCCCTTTCCCCGAGCGGTTCCTGGTTCAAGGTATCGACCTCGAACAGCGTGGTTCCGAAGTAGGACTCCTGGTACTGGCGTTTGACGATCGTCGGCGCGCCTCGTCGGCGAAAGAAGCGGGGCGTCACGTTCTCGCACAACTCTTCGCCGATCCATTGCCGGTCGGTGTCCGCGTCGCCTACCATGGCAATCAGTTCCACCTGATCGGCAAACGCCGCCAGGTGATTGGCCACGGCCGGGGCGCCCGCCAGGTAACGCTGATGGGAGAGATAACGGCCCACCACGCTCGTCGACTTCATCGACTGCCCCAGCATCGCACAGGCACAGTACTCGTCCAGAATGGCCTCGCCGACAACCAGGACCTTCAACCCCGCGGCCTTGTCGAGGGGAGCGAGAATGCTCTCGGCCGAGTGGGCTCGGCGAAAGTCGAGAAGATACTGGTCGACCTCCTCGCTGAAGGGCGAAAGGTAGTTGTTGATCAGGTAGGTGGAGCTCGAAGTCAGCTCGTCGATGAACTCGACCCGCGTTCCGACCGATGCCGCCACGCGCTCTTCCTCCTGCAGTTCCGGCGTCTTGGCGTGGCGGAATTCGGCGCCCTTCACGTAGACGTGGGGGCGGAGAAGCTTGAGCGTATCGCACGCGGTGGGCCACTCGTTGATGCTCACGTGGTCCACGCAATCGAGCGCGGCCAGAGCCTCGGCCCGGAGGTTCTCCTCGAAGACCGGACGGTGCGGCCCCTTATTCACCATCCGGTCGGGCGTGATCGTCACAACCAGCACGTCGCCCAGTCCGCGCGCCTTCTGCAGGTAGCGGATGTGCCCGATGTGAACCAGGTCGAACACGCCATGACAATGGACGACGGTCTTCCCGTCTTTTCGATACTGGTCGAAGATGCCCGCCAGTTGCCCGAGGGGGACGATCTTGTCTGGCTGAGGCATGGGGTCAATTCTCAAATTCAGCGTCGGGACGAATGGCGAGGAACCACGCCTTCCAGCGGTTGATCGCCTGTTGCCGATCCCTC
This sequence comes from Thermoguttaceae bacterium, assembly GCA_963674575.2. GTDB lineage: Bacteria > Planctomycetota > Planctomycetia > Pirellulales > Thermoguttaceae > JAAYAY01. Next base: position 453,664 of record CAXXQT010000001.1, on the reverse strand, counting down.
TCCTCGAAGTCGTCGGGCATTTCAAATCCGTGAATCTTGCGGCTGATCCGCCGCAGCCCGTCCCTGGCGGCGAGCACGATTTCGGATTCGGGATCGGTGAGCACGTAGATCAGCGTGGGCACGTCGTCCAGGGTTCCCGCCCGGGCAAGCGCCTTCACGGCCACGAGACGGTCGTCTGCCGAGGTTCCGCCCGCCAGTTCGCGAAGGCGAGCGGCCTGCTTCGACACGTAGACCTTCGCCTCGTCGGGCGGCAGATTGTCGAGTTGGCCGATCGCCTTCTCGTATTCCCCGTCCTTCGACTTCGTCACGTCCTTCAGAAGAATGTCCAGGGCCGTCGCCTCGCCCTCGCTTACCACCTTGCCGTCCCGAATCTTCACGAGATCCGAATCCTTGGGCAGCCCCCGGCCTCCGACCAGGTTTCCCGTGCCGTAGGTCCGGTCCTGCTTGAGGGTGTTGTCCATAGCCCGAACCAGGGCGAGAACGCAGAAGGAGGTCTCAATTGCCGGGCCATGATGGCCCGTCCAACTGCCGTCCTTGCCCTGCTTGTCCAGCAGGTTGCGTGCAAGCCACGTGTACCAGTCGCCGTTTGCCCGATCGCCACCATATTCCCGAAGCGACCAATAACGCTCGTAGATGTAAGCGAAGTAATACTGGTAATACGTGATACTGAAAGTCAGGTTCTTCTCGAGCCATGCGTTGCTGCGGCCTTCAATGCCATGAAACAGCGTTGGGGAAAGGCTCGTCTTCTTGCTGCTTTTCTTGCTGGTGTCAACGCGGGACAGCCCGGGCGGCAGTCCGTCGTCCTCTTTCTTGTTCTTGCGGAGCAGTCCGAGGGTGTCTTCTGCCAGGTAGGTGGCACACAGCCCGGCCGTCGTCAGGCTGACAGAAACCGCTGACTGCTTCACAAGGCCTGCCCCCGTGGCGATTTTGCCCTGGTATCCAAAGCCCCCCGACGGATCCTGGGTCTTCGACAGCCAGACGGCCGCGTTCTCGATCACCCGTGGCGACACGCTAATGTTGGATCGATCCGCTTCCCACAGGGCCAGCATCACGTACTGCGTCATCGACGTGTCGGACGTCTCGTCGTGGCCGTGGCCCTTCGGGTAGCCCCAGGCGCCGTAGGGCCTGGCGGAGGACTCGAGATAGCGAACCAGTTTCTTGACGTCGGGGTCGTACTGAGGATCGCGGAATTCAAGAAGAAAGGTCACGAAGACCGCCGGGGTGTACAACTCGCCAAACTCATAGGTCGATCTGCTCGATTGCTGGCGAACCGCTTTCAGCGCCTGGACAACCCTCGGGTCGTCCTTCGCCACCCCCGCTTTGAGCAAGGCGAGTCCCAGAAGCGCCTCGCCTCCCACCCTCGTTGTCTTGGCGCTTTTCAGATACTCGGTGGCTTCAGCCACCGCCTTTTTCACCTCCGGACTCTCTCGCGTCAATCCATATGAGGATCGGACCGAGCCACAGAGAAGGACCAGCCCCCCCATCACCACGAGGAAAAGGGACGCAGGGACACCTGAACGTTGGCGAGATAAGAACATGACACTGCTCGTCTTTCTGTTGCCGGCGCAAATACCGCCAGGAGCCCCCCCAGTTTAAGTAATCCTATCCCTGGTTTGCAGACCTGTCAACCATCTGGACGCCTCAGCGAAGCGCCCCCGCCGGCATCCGCAAAACGACCCTCCCTTTGCGGATACCGTCCCTTCACTTTCCCCCTGCCGATCTGGAGAATTCCCGAAGTCTCGAAAACGAATGGGCTTTCAGTACCCCACCACCGAACGAGCCGCACCATGAAACTCGGATTGGGCCTCTACCGCCGCAACCTCACGCCCGACAACTTCCGCTTTGCCCGACAGGCGGGCTGCACCCACCTCGTCGTTCACCTGGTCGACTACTTCCAGGACGGGACCCTCCACGGCACCGACGGCAATCGCCACTGGGGCGTGACCCGCAACGAAGGGAAGCTATGGACCGAGGAGGAGCTCCTGGATCTCCGCCGTGCAATCAACGCTGAAGGGCTTGAACTCGAAGCCATCGAAAACCTCGACCCGGCCTTCTGGTACGACGTCCTCCTCGATGGCCCCAAGAAACGTCAACAGGTGGAGGATCTCAAGACGCTTGTCCGACGGATCGGCAGGGCCGGCATCCCCACCCTCGGCTACAACTTCAGCATCGCCGGCGTGTGGGGCCATGTGGAAGGGGCCTACGCCCGAGGCGACGCGGTCTCGGTCGGCTTCCTCGGTCCCGAAGGGCCCGCCGAAACGCCCATCCCCAACGGGCAGGTCTGGAACATGGCCTACAATCCCGACGCGCCGCCGGGCAATATCGGCTCGGTCTCCAGCGATCAACTCTGGCAGCGACTCGAAGACTTCCTGACCGAACTCGTGCCGGTGGCGGAAGAGGCGGGCGTGCGTCTGGCGGCCCATCCCGACGATCCGCCCATGCCCACCCTTCGCGGCACGGCGCGACTCGTCTATCAACCCCACCTTTATCAGCGCCTCCTCGACCTCGTCCCCAGCCCCAACAACGCCCTGGAATTCTGCCTCGGCAGCCTCCAGGAAATGTCGGAAGGCGACGTCTGCGAGTCGATCGAACAGTACGGCCGCCAAAACGCCATTGCCTACGTCCATTTCCGCAACGTTCAGGGCAAGGTGCCGCGCTATCACGAGGTCTTCGTCGATGAGGGCGATCTCGACATGTTCCAGGCCCTCCGAGCCTTGCGGCAAGTGGGCTATGACGGCGTCCTCATCCCCGACCACACGCCCCAGATGACCTGCGACGCTCCCTGGCATGCCGGCATGGCCTACGCCCTGGGCTACATGCGGGCTGCGCTCCAGGCCGTCGAAGCGGAAGGAAACTGACCCCATGGAAGTCTTTCGACTGGACGGAGAACTCGCCGTGATCACCGGTGGCGGCACCGGCCTGGGACTGGGTATCGCCCGGTGCATGGCGGCCGCTGGCGCTCGGGTCGTCATCGTTGGACGCCGCGAGGACGTGCTGCGCGATTCTGCCGCCGAGTTGGGCCAAGACGCCACCTACGAAGTTTTCGACGTGACCGACGTGGCTGCGGCTCCCGACCTCGTCGGCCGGATCGAGCAGCAGCACGGCCCCGTGTCGATCCTCGTCAACAACGCGGGCATCCACCTGAAAAAACCGGCCTTGGAGACCACCGAGGACGAACTGCTCCGGGTGTTCAATACCCACGTGACCGGGGCCTTCGCGCTGACACGCGCCGTCGCCCCGGGAATGATCCATCGCCGCCACGGCTCGATCCTCTTCATCGCTTCCATGGCCTCCCTGTTCGGCATCCCCAAGGTCGTGGCCTACACGGCGGCCAAGGCGGCCTACCTGGGACTCGTCAATTCCCTCACCACCGAACTCTCTCCCGGCAACGTCCGCGTCAACGCCATCGCCCCCGGCTGGATCGATAGCCCCATGATGCGGTCGGCCGTCGACAGCGACCCCGAACGAAAAGCCAAGATCCTCGGACGCACCCCCATGGGCCGCTTCGGCCAGCCGGGCGACGTGGGCTGGGCCGCCGTCTATCTCTGCTCTCCCGCCGCGGCGTTCGTCACCGGAGTGGTTCTTCCCGTCGACGGCGGCGCAAGTATCGGGTTCTAGGCTCTGTTTGAAAAGTCTGCCGCAGGCCCGAGAGCGAGCGAACGAGCCAGGCCGCAAGGCGTCCGAGACAGGCATATTGGACATATGTCGATGCAGGACAACGCAGCGGATGGCTCGTGCAGCCGCTCGAAGCCCGGCACCTTGAGTTTTGAAACAGAGCCTAGCATTTCAGGTTTGCGAGCCCCCTCACAGCCATCTTATAATGACATGCCTCCTTGCCGGCGATCGGTAGCGGCATGTTCCCTTGACCCGAGAGCGCTCTCCCATGAAATCCGCCTGTTTTTCCGCTGTTTTCTTCGCTCTTGCCGCCCTTCCCTTGTGGGCCGGCGAGACTTCCGACTATCCCATTCAGCCCGTTCCCTTCACCGCCGTCGAGGTCGGACAAGGTTTCTGGGCTCCCCGCATGGAGACAAATCGGCAAGTGACCGTGCCGTATTGTTTCGATCGCTGCGAAGATACCGGACGAATCAGCAACTTTGTCGCTGCGGCAGAAAAAAATCCGGACAAATGGAAGGGGATCTACTTCAACGATTCCGACGTGTTCAAGATCGTCGAAGGGGCCGCCTACACCCTGGCCCTCAAGCAGGACCCCGAACTCGACAAGTATCTCGACGAGCTCATCGCCAAGTTCGCCGCCGCCCAGGAAGAGGACGGCTATCTCTACTCGGCCAAGACGGCGCAATCCACAGGCCCCCACGGACGCGATCCCCGCTGGACGGGTCTCAATCACAGCCACGAGCTCTACAACGTGGGTCACATGTACGAGGCGGCCGTCGCCCACTACCAGGCCACCGGGAAACGCAACTTCCTCGACGTCGCCATCAAGAACGCCGACCTGATCGCCAAGGTCTTCGGCCCCAATCCTGGCCAACTCACGCACGTGCCCGGCCATGAAGAGATCGAAATCGGCCTGGTGCGACTCTATCGCGCCACGGGCGACAAGAAGTACCTCGACCTTTCCAAGTTCTTCGTCGACATGCGAGGCAACGAAGAGAAACGCGACAAGCTCTACGGCGAATACGCCCAGGACCACGCCCCGGTGGTGAGCCAGTCCACGGCGGTGGGACACGCCGTCCGCGGCGGCTACTTCTACGCCGGCGTGGCCGACGTGGCCGCCCTGACCGGTGAAAAACCCTACATCGACGCCATCGATCGCATCTGGCAGGACGTGGTCGATCGCAAACTCTACCTCATCGGAAGCGTGGGCCAGCATGGAGCCGGCGAAGGCTATGCGGGTGCCTACCAGCTCACGAACCTCAAGGCCTACAACGAAACCTGTGCGGCCATCGCCTTGGCCCTCTGGAACCACCGCATGTTCCTCCTCCACGGCGACGGCAAATACGCCGACGTGCTGGAACGGATCATCTACAACGGCTTTCTCTCCGGCGTCTCGCTGAGCGGCGACCTGTTCTTCTATCCGAACCCGCTCGAGTGCGACATGAAGTTCAAGTTCAATCACGGCAGTCTGGAACGCAGCCCGTGGTTTGGCTGCTCGTGCTGCCCGAGCAATGTCGTCCGCTTCATGCCCTCCATTCCGGGCTACGTTTATGCCGTTCGGGATCGCGACCTGTTCGTGAACCTCTTCCTGGCCGGCAAGGCGACGATCCCGCTCAATGGCCAGACCGTCGGGCTGGTCCAGAAGACGGACTACCCGTTTAGCGGCAAGATCCACATGACCGTGTCACCCGAAAAGGCGTCCAAGTTCGCCCTTCGCGTGCGGATCCCCGCCTGGGCCCGCGGCGAGGTGCTGCCCAGCGATCTCTACCGCTACGAAGACCCGAAGCCGGTCGATTGGACGCTCCGCGTCAACGGCAAGGCGGTGGACGCCGAGTTGGTCGACGGCTATGCCGTTCTCGATCGCGAGTGGAAGGCGGGCGATGCGGTCGAACTCGACCTGCCCATGCCGATCCGCCGCGTCCTGGCCAATGAGCAGATCGAGTTCGATCGAGGCCGCGTGGCCATCGAACGGGGCCCGCTCGTTTACTGCATCGAGGGCGCCGATCACGACGGGCGCGTCCTCGATATGTGGCTTGCCGACAACGTCACCCTCACGCCGGAACATCGGCCCGACCTGCTCGGGGGCGTGACCGTGTTGACGGGTGAAGCCTCGGGCGTGTATCGCAATGAGGACGGCACGATTGGCAGCCGACCCAAGCCGATCACGATGATCCCCTACTACGCCTGGTGCCACCGCGGCGCCAACGAAATGCAGGTCTGGATTCCCGGCTCGCCCAACCTGGCCGTCGTTCCGCCCCTGCCGACGATCGCCGGAACGAGCCGCGCTAGCGCCTCTCACAACTGGCAAGGCGACGCCGTGGAGGCCATGAACGACCAGATCGAGCCCGAAAACTCGATCGACCACAGCATCCCCCGCTTCACCTGGTGGGACCATCGCGGAACGACCGAGTGGGTCCAATACGATTTCGCCAAGCCGGAAACGGTTTCCAAGATCGACGTCTACTGGTTCGACGACACGGGTCGTGGTCGCTGCCGCGTGCCCCAATCGTGGAAGCTCCTCTACCGCGACGGCGATGCCTGGAAACCCGTGGAGGCGAAGGGCAAGTACGACACGTCGAAAGACCGCTTCGTCGAGCTGGAATTTGCCCCCGTCAAGACCGGCGCCCTGCGAATCGAGGTCCAGTTGCAGCCCGAGTTCTCCGGCGGCATTTTGGAGTGGCGAGTGCAGCCGGAAAGCGGCAAGAAGTAGTCGGGAATCGGTTGATCCTTGACGGTGCTTGTTGAAAAGAGCCCGCGCAGCGCGGCGGCACGTTTGTAGCCCCAGGCGTGAGCCTGGGGGATCGAAACGCGCAGTCCACCCCGAAGCCCGCGCAGCGCGGCGATACAACCGCGTGGATGCCGTTTCCGAAGACGCGTCGTGTCGCCGCGCTGCGCGGGCTTCCTGAGACCGACGAGGATGGGAAAAGGAGCCCGCATCGCACACCACGGGCTGACGCACCGTGGCTACAGATGTCCCGCCGCGCTGCGCGGGCTTCATCCGTGACTGCGGTCACCCTCCCCAGGCTCACGCCTGGGGCTATTGACGTATCGCCCGCTGCGAGGGCTTCTCGCCGCTCGCCCCTTCCACCCGCTCGGCAATCGCGGCCGTCAGTTCGGCCGTGCTCATTGTTCCGCCCAGGTCGCGTGTCAGGTGGCCCTCGGCCAGGGCCTGCTCTACGGCTCGGCGCAACGACTCGCCTGCCTGCTGCTGGCCAAGCCAATCGAGCATCATAGCCGCGCTGAGGATCGCGCCGGTTGGGTTGGCAATTCCCTTGCCGACAATGTCCGGCGCGGAACCGTGAACGGGTTCGAACAGTGAGGGAAATTCTCGCTCCGGATTCAGATTGGCCGACGCGTTCAGGCCCAGGCTGCCCGTGATCCCGCCCGTCAGGTCGCTGAGAATGTCGCCAAAGAGATTCGAGGCGACGATCACGTCGAACGTGTGGGGACGTCGAACCATGTGCAGCGTGGCCGCGTCGATGTGGAGCTTCTCGACGGCCACGTCGGCGAACTCCGGCGTCAGTTCCTCCAGCACCCGGTCCCACAGACCGTAGCCGTAGGGCTGCGCATTCGACTTGGTGATCATGGCCAGCCGGCCCTTCCGGGATCGGGCCAGGTCGAATCCGAACCGCAGGATCCGCTCCACACCCCGCCGGCTGTGCATCGCCGTCTGCGTGGCCACTTCGTCGGCCGTGCCCGCCGCCAGCAGCCCGCCATTATCGACGTATTCCCCTTCCGAGTTCTCACGCACCACGACCAGGTCGATCGGCTCCTCGCTCCGCAAGGGACCTGGCACTCCGGCAAAGGTCCGCGCCGGTCGCACGTTCGCATAAAGTCGAAACGCCTGACGCAAGCGAATCAGCGGCACCAGGGTCACACTGTCGGGCAACCGGGCCGGCCAACCCACCGCCCCCAGGAAAATCGCGTCGAAGGGACGAACTGTTTCCAGAAAGTTCTCTGGCGCCACGCGGCCGTGTTGGTCGTAGTGGTCCATACCCCAGTCGAAACGTTCGTACTCCAGGTGAAATCCGCCGACGGCCTTTTCCGCCGCCTCAATCACCTGGAGCATGGCGTCCACCACCTCCGAGCCGATGCCGTCACCGGGGTAAAGAGCAATTCGATGAGTTTTCATAGGGTCACTTCCGGATGGACCCACGGAGCACGATACGTCCGGCGAAGCATTCGCGTGGCCTCCTCGTCGCCCGGAATGGTCCGCGTCTTCGGGTCGTAGACCAGGGGGCGTCCGAGTTCGAGGGACTGGTTCGCGAGGATGCAGCTTGCCGTGGAAATGTGGCCTTGCTCGATGTCGGCTACGGGACGGCTTCGATCGGCGATCGCCTGGAGCAGATCGGCCATGTGACGGCGCAGGGCCGGGGCCACGTGCTTCTCAAGACCTTTTTCCGTCTTGTCTTCCGGATACTCCTCCAGTTCGTACGTCACGTCGGCGTGCAGCTTCTCGCCTTTGCCTCGGGGGATGAAATCATACTTGTGAACGCTGAGCTTGAGCGTTCCGTTCTCGCCGTACATCGTGGCGCCCCACGGGTATTCGGGATCCGGCGTGCTGCCCCACGTTCGATGGTTCCACGTCACCGTCAGATCGTTCTCCGGATACTCGAAGATGGCCGTCTGGGTGTCAGGAATGTTGGCCACCGAGTCGGTGTCGACGAAGATTCCTCCGGACGACGACACCCGCGCCGGCCATCCCAGGTCGAGCAACCATCGGGTCATGTCGAACATGTGGATGCACATGTCACCGAGAATCCCGTTGCCATACTCCTTGTAGGAACGCCAGCTCCGAGGATGGATCCGCTCGTGGTAAGGACGCATGGGGGCCGGGCCGGTCCAGGCGTCCCAGTCGAGGTTCTCGGGTGGATCGATCGGCGGGAACTGCCCCCGAACCCGCATGTGGTAGTAGCAGTAGGTCTCGACGAGCCCGATCTTCCCGAGCATGCCCGTCTTGATGATCTTGTCGCGTGCTTCGATCAGGTGAGGCGTGCTTCGCCGCTGGGTGCCTACTTGCACAACCCGCCCGAGCTTGCGCGCCGTGGCCAGGATGGCTTCACCTTCGATGACGTCGGCGCTGATCGGTTTTTGCAGATAAAGGTCGGCCCCCGCCTCCATGGCGGCAATGGCCGTCAGGGCATGCCAGTGATCGGGCGTGGCAATGAGGACGATGTCGAGGTCCTTTTCCGCGAGCATCTCGCGGTGGTCTGCGTAGGTTCTCGGCGTCTTCTTCGATTCCTGCCGCGTGGCCGCCATATCCGCCGCCTCGCGGAGCATTTTGCTGTCCACGTCGCAGAGCGAGACGATCTCGATGGGCTCCACCTGGTTGAGTCGCCAGAGGTCGCATTTGCCATACCATCCGGAGCCGATCAGGCCCACCCGCTTCTTGGCCGACTGCTTGAGACCGGCGCCGACTCGATTGGCGGCCGTGAGGGACGCCAGGGCCGCTGCACTCGTTTTCAGGAATTGACGACGCTTCACCAGAAGACCTCCGAAGAAAGTGGGTTCAGGCCGTTGCGGAACTTATTTTTGCAGTATATCCGCTCGGCCCATGCCTCGCGACAGACCCCACGTTATCAGCCTTGTGGGGGGGAGGGGCCCTGGAAAGGAACCATGCCGCCGTTTAGAATAGATGAGTTGAATGTCTTGGCCGATCAACGGTGGACCGTGGTTCTACGCTCAGATGCGATCGGCACTGCCTGCCCGACGACGGTTTCGGTCGCTTTGGTTTGACTCCCTTCAACCAATCGAGCGTCCCCCCGCCTCCTTTACCTCGGAGAATCCCTTCGTGTCGCAGCAATTCTCAACCATTGAAGAGGCGATCGATGCCATCGCCAAAGGGCAGATAGTGATCGTCGTTGACGATGAAGATCGTGAAAACGAAGGCGATTTCATCTGTGCGGCCGAAAAAGTCACCCCCGAACTGGTCAACTTCATGCTTGTTCACGGGCGGGGCCAGGTCTGCATGCCCATTCTGCCGGAAGTCTGCCAACGCCTGGATCTGCCTCCCATGGTGGAAGAAAACACGGCCCCGCTGCACACCAGTTTCACCGTGCCGGTGGACCACCGCACCGCCCGAACGGGGATCACTGCCCAGGAAAAGGCAACCACCATCAAGGCCCTCGTCGATCCCGACAGCAAGGCCTCCGATTTTGTGCGCCCCGGGCACCTCTTTCCCCTCGAAGCCAAGGAAGGCGGCGTGCTTCGCCGCGCAGGCCACACCGAGGCGGCCGTCGACCTGACCCGTCTGGCGGGGTTGAAGCCGGCCGGCGTCCTCTGCGAAATCCTCAGCAATACCGGCAATCGCGCCAACCGCGAGGAACTCGCCGGCTTCGCCGAGCAGCACGATCTGCCGATCATCACGATCGAAGCACTGATCCGCTACCGGCGCCGGATCGAAAAACTCGTCTATCGCCAGGCCGAAGCCGATCTGCCCACCAAGTATGGCGAAGGACGCGTGGTCGTCTACGGCGTGAAATACGAAGCCATGGAACCGGCCGCCGTCGTCATCGGCAACCCCGTGGAATCCACCCAGCCCCCGCTCGTTCGTCTCCATTCCTCCTGTTTCACGGGCGATCTGCTGGCCTCCCTGCGCTGCGATTGCGGCGACCAGTTGCACATGGCCTTGGAGATGATCGGCCAGGAAGGCGCCGGCGTTCTCGTCTACCTTCCCCAGGAAGGACGAGGCATCGGCCTGACGGAGAAGATCAAGGCGTACCATCTCCAGGACGGCGGCATGGACACCGTGGAAGCCAACCTCGCCCTGGGACACCAGGTCGACCTCCGCGACTACGGTGTGGGCATCCAGATCCTCAAGGATCTCGGCCTCTCCGAAATTCGCCTGCTCACGAACAACCCCAAGAAGACCGACGCCTTCATCTACGGCGGCTTCGATCTGAAGGTGGTCGACCAGGTTCCCATCCTGGGCCCCATCAACGAGCACAACGCTCGCTATCTGGCAGCAAAACGCGACAAGATGGGCCATCGGCTCCCCGACGACATCTGACGCCGCCTTTCGACGTCTTCCTCAAAATGGAAACGGATGATGGTGGGGACAAGGCTGAAGACCGAAGGCTGAAGGACGGCAAGACAGGGGGATCTGTCTGTTTCGAACAGGAGTTGACAGAGGCAACAGAGAACCTGCCCTCCGTTGCCTCTGTTAACTCCTGTTCAATTCTTCGTGGGACTCTCGGTGCATCGGAATCGGCATCCCTTGGCAGTTGATCTCGCATCATAGCCTCCAGCCTCCAGTCTCGTCAGCCTGGGGGGAATCCGCGCAATCCGAACAACCCCGTTCAACCGACCGTAGCTAGTTAACGAGCGTTTGACGGAAATTCTTGCCTCGCGGTCAGCCCATCCATTCGGCTCAACCGGTACGGATTCTCGCCGAGGGGCCCTCATTTTTTACCGATTCGCTACGCACGTTGTCTTTTCGCAACGTATAGTTGTTGCGATCATGCATCGCTCTTGAAGTGAGCCGGGACAGAATCCCCCTCCCCCGCGAGCCTGCCCTCGAGAACGGCTCCGGGTATTTCGCAGATCTCCGGGTCCTGCCCTGGGCGCCGCATCGATCGATCGGAACTCGGTACCCCCCCACGCCTCGGACTTCGCGTTTCCTATGAGCTGTCGCTTCCCTCGAACGATTTTGCGGCCCGTGGCGGGGATCCTCCTGCTGGTCGCTCTGACGTGTCTTGCGGACTCGGCCCTCGCCGTGACCCGCCCCGACACGTCGGACGCCGAGTCGCTCGCCAGTGCGGAGCCGATCCGCATTGTTCCGACGCCGAAGCCCATCTCGCTGGCTCGTCCGTACCAGCACTACGAAGGTCGTCTCAACGACCTCGAGGTCGCCCTCTTCGACGACGCCATCGACTCCAGGTGGGATCGCCACGCCCTGATCCAGGCCGCCCTGATTGCCGGCGGCGTCAGCGACGCCAAACACCTTGCCGAGGCCACCGCCCGATTCGATCGCCTTGCCGAAAAGGCAACACACCTGTTGAAACCGGACGACGCCCCCGAGACGATTGCCCGCAAGCTCTTCGATTTCATGCACCGGGAAATCCTGGTGAACGGCTACGAACTGGAATGCACCGATCTGGCGGCAACCCTCGAGCACGGCAAATTCAACTGCGTCAGTTCGACGGTTCTTTTCAACTGCCTCGCGTCCCGATTCGGACTCGAAGCGGTCGGTATCGAACTGCCCGGCCATGCCATGAGTCGCCTCCACCTGGCAGGAAAGAACCTCGACGTGGAAACGACGTGCCCCGCCTGGTTCCGCCTCCAGCACGACCCGAAACGCCGCGCCGCGCTCATTGCCAAGACCATCGGGGTCGACCCCCAGGGCCCCGGAATCCGTCCCGGACGCGAGGTCTCGGCCGTCGAACTCGTCGCCATGATCTACTACAACCGCGGCGTGGACCTCCTCACGGCCCACCACTTTGAAGAGGCCGCCGCCGCCAACGCCAAAGCTCTCCGGCTCGATCCTTCGAGCGAAACGGCTCGGGGCAACCTGCTGGCAACACTCAACAACTGGGCCATTATGGCCGGCGCCGGCCACGACTACGTGAAGGCCATCGGCTTGCTCGAAGAGGGAATCAAACTGGATCCCCACTACGAAACCTTCGGCGCCAACTACGTCCACCTGTACTACCAGTGGGCAGAATCCCTTTGCACCCAGCACGAATACGCCGCCGCCCTCGGCGTGCTCGGCCAGGCCGACTCGGCAACCCTCGGCCTCGATCGCCTCGCCCAGTTGCAGCAGAGAGTCTACCGCCGATGGGCTCGCCAGATGATCGAGGAAGGAAAATCGACCCAGGCCCTGCAATTGCTGCAAACCGCCGAAGCGGGAAGCCGTCCCGCCGCCGGCTCCCTCGTGCCGATCGATGGCGACGCCCTCGCCAGCGAGCCGGAATCGATCCACGAGGACGAGCAACTCCTCAAACGTGGACTCGACCGGAGGCCCCAATCGCGCCTCTTGAACGAGCGCTGAAAACCCACGTCTCTTTCTCGTTTGACCATCCGAAATTCATGACGTAAATTTCTGATGGCTTCGGTGGCGTTGCCGGTCCTGAAAAAGGACCATTCCCAGCGGCCATCCTCCGCCCCATCCTGCCGAACATCGGCATCCGCCGGCCCCGCCCTCTTTTGGGAATGATTACCTGCAGGCATTTCAGAACCGAATCATCGCTATCGGGAACCCAACGACCGGGATGCGGACCCACGCCGCACCGTGCGGTCCCGCCTTCGTTGCTCCCCAGCGCCCTCTGGCCTGCAAACCCGGCGATCACCATATCCGTTCCAAGAACTGGGGTAACATGCACCTACCAGGAGAATTGAGAATGACGGCATTGAGCGACCCCCGAGTGAACGTGTGGTGTGATGGTGGCGATTTTCTGGAAGACGAGATCCGAGCGGAAGTGCGCTGCTTGATCGGAAGAATCTACCCCGGCGGTGAATTCATCGATCGACGCGCCGAACGGCGCTATCCCTATCCCTATCTCGTGCGGCTGATTCCCGTTGACAAGGACGGCAGTGTTTTGCACGGCGAATCCGTGGTCGCCGTGGGCAAGCACCTCTCCGACCGAGGGATCGGTTTCTACCACCCCAAGCCCCTCCCCCATCGGCAAATGGTCGTCGCCCTCGAAGCTGCCGACGGCGTGACCTCGGCCTTTGTCGTCGATCTCGGCTGGTGCCGCTTCACTCGTCAGGGATGGTACGAAAGTGGAGGCCGCTTCGTCGATGTCCTGCCGGACGTGCCCGACAGCTACACCGAACACCCCTCGTAGCGTGCGTCTTGACGCACCGATTGGCACGCCAATGACGGCGATTGGTGCGTCGAGACGCACCCTACCTCTGCGTTCCCAGCGCCTCGTCCACCGCCGACAGCGTCTCGCCGATCGACGCGTGGAATACCAGCGCCGCGGAGCGGTCCTGGTCGGTCGGATCGCGATTGATGATCACCAATCGCGCTCCCGAACCGGCGGCAAGCCGTGGGAGGCTGGCCGCTGGTTCGACAACCAGCGAAGATCCCATCGCCAGAAAGAGGTCGCACTGCCGGGCCCAGTCCAGGGCATCGGCCAAGACGGCTTCCGGCAGCGGCTGACCAAACGAGACCGTGGCGTGCTTCAACAGCCCGTCGCACTCCGGGCAGGACGGCGCCTCGCCTGTTGCCAGAAAGGCCTCCACCATGGGGCCCGGCTCGAACCGCGCCTCGCATCCCAGGCAGGCGATCCAGCGAGCCGTCCCGTGCAGTTCGAGAACGGCGCGGCTTCCCGCGTCCTGGTGCAGCCCGTCGATGTTCTGCGTGATCACGCCGCGAAGCTTCCCCGCATTTTCCCATCGGGCAAGTGCCTCGTGGCCCACATTCGGCCGGGCCGCGGCAAAGTCCGCGTGGGCCACCGATTTCTGACGCCAATACTCCCGCTGCGCCTCAGCGCTGCGCAGAAACTCGTCAAACAGCACCGGCTGCGATTGCGACCAGATCCCGCCCGACGACCGGAAATCGGGAATCCCGCTCTCCGTGCTCATCCCGGCTCCGGTGAAGGCCACCGCCCGCCGGGACTCGCGAATCCACCTGGCCAGCATCCTGTGGTCGTCCGTCATTGGCATGCTCATCCTGCCTGGAGTCACTTCGGAGTGATTACGTGGGAGCAGACGGAGAGAACAGAGCCTCTCTACTCCGTTCTCTCCGTTGACTCCTGTTCACTGGAGCTCCCTATAACCAAGCGTACCGAAGTCATTCCTGAGTCAATCCTGTGCGTTGCCGAAATCGCTCTCTTTGAGCCACGTTCCGGTCACGTAGGAGCGCCGTGCGTCGCCTCGGAAGTGGCTCACGCAGAACACGTCTCCGCTTGGTAGTTGGGTCCAACCGGAATAGCCGAAATCGCCCGGCGGAGAATTCCGATCGTTCTGAAGCTCCAGAACGTGGTCCACTTCATACTGGTTCGGCAGCCCGTCCGAAGGCTTCCAGTTCCATTCGTAACGGCGAAACCGCGGCTCGACAATGCTCAGCCGGATCGATTTCCACACGCTCTTGCCGCCGTTCTTTTCGAAATGAAACGGCCCGCACCATGGAAACCGCGTGGGAACGTTTCCCACATAAACGGGCCGGCGGGTGCAGTCAATGGCGAGACCATGGTCGGCAAGATCGATCGTGGCCTTGGCCTGGCCGTCGACCATCAGCGAGACCGTGCCCCGTTCGTAGCGGAACGAATAATGATGCGGGTCGGACGCCGAAAGAGAAATCGGCTCGACGCCTGGCGCCTTCGGCTCGATGTGGTCCGGGAAGATCTGCCACAGGCAGCCGAGGTGAATCCCGCAATGCTGTCCCTCGTTTTCCTGCACGGCCAATTCGACATCCAGTTGCGCCGAGGCCAGACGGGGGTCGGTCATGGGCCGCAGGCTGTACATCACCGCGTCAGCTTCGCCCGCGTCGTTGTCGAGCACCAGCCGATCCGCCTCGAACGTCGTCCCGTTGCCAAGATCGAAAGCCGATGGGGCGAAGAACCGGTCCTTGTCCACGTCGCCCAACCAGGCGCGGTTGCCGCCGTTGGGCCCCACATGACGATAGGTCACGAGCACTCGCCCACTCTTCAGCAATCCGGCGCAAGGGCGATGGCCGATCGTGGGCGAGTCTTCCGGCGGCGTCCACGAGGCCCCTTCATCGAAGCTCGACATCACGTACGTCGGTTCCTGCACGGCCGAGTTCTCCCGCAGATAGGCCCGGAGCGATCCGTCGGGCATCTTGAACATCGAGGCTTCGCACAACACGAGATTCGGATTGCAGGCCAGCAGGGCCCACTCCCGCCAGTGAGCTCCCATATCATCGGAACGGTAGAGCACCTGCTCGCTCGGAGGTTGGCGAATCAGGGGACTCTTGGCGGCACCGATGTGCCGGTGTCCCGTCGTCAGCAGGCTGCTCTCGCCGATCCGCACCGGCCGATCGGGGATGCCGTGCCTTAGTCCCGCGGCCGTGGGCTTCGTCCACGTTTTTCCTTCATCGCGTGAACGATAGACCGACGTCCCCAACGGCGTGCCGTCGCTGATCAGCAGCACCTCGCCGCTCTCGAGAACGGCAAACCGTGGACAGTGACCCCTCTCGGCCAGGACCACCGGTTGCGACCACGTCTTGCCCCAATCGTCACTCCTCTTCAATTCCAGTCGCGAACGCGTGGCCACGTGCTTGTCGGCCACCCGATACACGCAGAGAAGCCGTCCGCCCTTCGTCACGCATACGTCGGGAAAGCTGATATAATCCGCATCCGCCCGGGCGATCGTCACGTGCCGATCAGCCAGATCGGAAAGGGAACGCATCTTCGTTTCGGCCCCCTCGGCCACGGTCCCCAGCAGGGCGCTGCATAGGACGAGGGTACATGCGCTCCCAACAGGCCACTGGATAAGCCGGGCTCTTGAATCAACCACTTGGTGTCGCGCAACCTGACCTGTTGAGGACCAATGGTAGCCCGGCTTCTGCGACACCGAATCGGCCTCCCCTCCTAGCTCTTTTCCAGAAAGATCCGTATTCGACAAGCTCGTGAGACCGGCCATGCGAGTCACTCCTTGTTGTTTCCGAAACCGGACGGAACGCCACCTGCGACTGTCAGAACCTGTTCACTGGGCAGATGACGGCGGAAAGGCTCATTGTGGCAGACAGACACGACGCCTGCAATCAACGCCGGAAACGCTTCGCCGAGCGAATGGCAGGGAGCCCGCCTTATCGATCGACACGCGAATTGCCCGTTTGTTGACCCGCCTGGGGTCTTCTGCTAGTCTCTGGTTTCGGCCCGCTTGATAGGACGCCTCCGCCAGCACGTGTTTCCGCTTCCAAGACCACCTTTCTTGTCTCGCACCTTTTCATGACAGATACCCACGAATGGTTTGATGCGGTTCACCGCAACGACGTGCCGGCCATGCGTCAGATGCTGGACCATTCGCCTTCACTGGTCAACGCGGTTTGCGAGGACGGGAGATCGGCCCTCTTCCTGGCCAAGTCGGCCCAGGCCGCCCTGTGCCTGCTTGAAGCCGGCGCTGACATCGCCGCGTGCGACAGCCACGGGAATCTGCCAATCCACTGGCCCAACAGCGTCGAGGTTGCCGAAGCACTGCTCGATCACGGGGCCTCGGTGAACCAGCAACGAGCCGACGGTTGGACCCCGCTTCATTCGGCCTGCTACCGCAACCGGTTGGAACTGGCCGAGTTCTTCCTGAGCCGGGGCTCCGACGTCAATCACTCAACAGTCGAAGACGATTCGCCCTTGCACCTTGCGACCACCGAGGGGGACGTCGCCATGGTGAATCTTTTCCTCACGCACGGAGCCAATCCCAACGCTGTCGACGATGTCGCCCACACGCCTCTGCTCGTTGCCCTGCTGGAAGAGCATTCCGAAGTGGTTGCCGTCCTGCTTCGGTCGGGGGCCCGCGTAGACCAGCGAAACGAGACCGGCCAGACGCTGCTTCACTACGCTGCCAACCAGGGGAACGACCTCCTCGTCCGCCTGCTGCTCGATCATGGCGCCGACCCGACGGCCGCAAATTCCGACGGCGAAACTTGCATTGACTGGGCCGCGAACGAGATAATCGCGACCATCCTTCGATCGCGTTCCGCCGAGCCTGGCAGACCGGACCAAACCATGCCTTCCCCCGACCGTGAATGAAAAACGATCCCAACACCATTGCGAAGGTCCGAGTCGGTTCCCGGATCCGCGTGTGTTCCGATGAAGGGGCAACCTCGGTGTGGCCAGCAATGTTTTGCCCAGCCATTCTTCCCCGTCTCTTATCCGTGCCCATCCGTGTGATCCGTGGTCCCCTGTTTGCGAAATAACCATCCCACAATTAAAATGAACTCTTTCCTCTGGAACGAATACTTGTCCCTGGGACGCAGGTTCTATGAAATGTCCAACCTGCAACACTGAAATGACGCCAGGCAACGCAACTCTCAACAGCACGCTCCTGGGCGCCTTTTTGTTCGGCCTGTCCCGCGACCACCTCTGGTTCGAGAAGGACCGGTCCCCCGACAAGCAAGAGATGGTTATGAAATCCAAGTCCCGCCGCGCCGCCCAGCGTTGTCCGGAATGCGGAACGCTTGTTATTCCGGGCCGTGAGGATTGAGATCAACGCCTATGAGCAGCGAGACGAGCGCGGATTCTCACGTGGTGGATGGATACGTACTCCAGGCCCCACTGCCTGAAGGGGCAACCGTGGCGCCCGCCAATGCGCCGGCCCCGAAAATGCCCCGCTTCGCCTGCCTCGACGCCCTCCGCTCCTGGATGATGCTCCTGGGCATTGTCCTGCACACCGCCAACGCCCACGCGATCGGCTGCCCCCATTGGTGGCCCGTCACGGACCGCTTCCGCCACGGGGCCTTCGACGCCTTTTCCTTCGCCACCCACGCCTTCCGAATGGAAGTCTTCTTTCTCCTTTCCGGTTTCTTCGGGCGGCTACTCCTGCGCCGATACGGACTGGCCGGTTTCATTACCAATCGCTCCCGGCGCATCCTCCTGCCGTTGGCTGCCGGCATGGTGCTCATGGCCGTCGTGCAGGCCGCTGCGGTATGGGCCTTTGTCCCGCTCGCATCCGCCCCGGCGCATTTTCCGGACTACGTCTGCACACCCTGGCCCTCCGAAGTCGCAGCCGAACCGTCGACCCTGTGGCATCCCTGGTTCTGCCACCTGTGGTTCCTCGAATACCTGGCCCTCTTCTACCTGGGAATCGTCACGCTCGACGTGCTTCGCCCCCGCCGCTGGGAAGTCTGGATGGATCGAGGGGAACAGAAACTTGTGCGGCTGATGCGTCAGCACTGGATGCCGTTGCTCATGGCGTCCCTGACAACACTCGCCCTGCTGCCCATGCGGAGTTGGGTCGTCGACACCCCGTTGTCCCTCATTCCCCAGGCACGTTTCTTCCTCTACTACGGTGTGTTCGTGGCCCTGGGATGGATGATGCATCGCAACCCCGGACTGCTCATGGCGACAGCTCGCCATTTGAACTGGCGAAACGCCTTCCTGCTTGCGGCCAGCGCCGTCGCGCTCGTCGTGTTCCTGTGGAACGTGGGCGCCGTTCCCGCCCACGCCTCGTGGACCTCGGCGATCGCGATCCGCTGGTGTGCATCCCTTTGCACATGGCTCGCCGTCCTCCTGGTCCTCGGCGCCATGGTCCTCCTGCTCGATCAGCCCAGCCCCACCTTGCGTTACCTGGCCGACGCCTCTTACTGGTGCTACCTCATCCATCTTCCCATCGTGCTGTGGCTGCAAGGCAGCCTGCCCGCCAACCTGGCGGGGCCAGCTCGATTCGCCGTCGTCCTGGCCATCGCCTCGGCTGTCTCCGTGGCCACCTACCACGTCTTCATACGCTACACCCCTTTGAACGAGGTCTTCGGCAGCCGCCGCCCTGTCAAGGCGAGAGGCTGAAGACCGGAGGCTGTAGGACTGCAAAGCAGGGAGGCTCGGCGCTTCGAAACCGACTGTGCATGAGAAACTCCCGCCTAAAGTCTCCAGTTTCCAGCCTGGCCTCGGGAAAGGCCTTCAACCCCAGCGGACTTCTGAACCCTCTTTCGGGCCGGTTCGTATCCAAGATTAGCCCCCTCGGCCGATCCAAGATCGGTTTCAAGGAATCCGGGCGGCCCGCAACCGCGGCCTGAAGGAGCGCCGGGTTCGCCGTCCAGAAATCTCTGCTCCCGCAATTCGATTCACCAAATCCTCCCCGGAACAACCAGGAATCGACTCCGAGGGGACCCGACCCGGACAAAACGTCGCGTACTTTCAGCCCGGTGACAAACCTGACGAAGCCGGGCTCCTGAACCAACCACTTCGTGCCGCGTAGCCTGTCCTGGTAAGTAACCACAGTAGCCCGGCTTCTGCTGGAAACGGTGCCTCTGCAACCCCAGTCGGGTGCCTGCCTCCCGGCCGAACTCCGGCGAGCGGAAGAATACACAACCAACGGTTGCCGCGGTCGCTCTGCGCCAGCACGGTCGCACCGCGGGCCCTAGAATCGAGGAGGACCTCTATGTCGAACTACCCGAGTGACCTGAGCGATCAGCAATGGGACGCTGTTCGCCCCTGCATTCCGCCGAGCCCACCGGTGGGCCTCAGCCGCCAGGTGTCGCTTCGCGCCGTGGTCAACGCGATCCGCTATCGCCAGCGAAGCGGGTGCGCCTGGCGCCTGCTGCCCCACGACTTTCCCCACTGGCGCACGGTCTACGGTTACCATCAACAATGGCAAAGCGACGGAACGTGGCGCCATGTTGAACAAACCATTCGCCGGGCTCGAACCCAGACACCCGCCGCTGTTCTGAGTGATCTTTCCCCCGTCGACGGACTCTCCGTCGCGACCTCCTCCGCCGCCAACTCTCTCTGATCGTTCTGGCGGCAAACTCGCGGACAAATAACTCCGCATTCTTCACCGCCGGATGCTCCCGGCGGCCTTCGAGCAAGTCTTTCTCCTGCACGGAAGCAGGCGAAGGATGAGCCGCTCTTTCTTCGTGGGACAGCGCCACTTCGGGATGGTGCAAGAAACCGAGACCTTTGTGGCAGACTCGTTTAACCCGCTGCCGCAGGCAAGGCTTGTCACGCATCCCAAAGCGATACGCAGGCGGTGAACGACCTCGCTTGCCGCAGCCGCAAAGGTTCTCAAACACGGCAAACGATTTCGAAAAAATTTCTTTCCGAATCACGCCTCGTCCGACCGTCTGCTCATCGCATCCAAAGTCCAAAGGACAAGCGGATTTGAATTCCAAACACGGCACGGCCGCTCCCGAACCCATGGCGTGTCCGGAACGCAAAATCCCGTGATAGCGTTTCCCAAACACGTGCCGCTCGCCGTGATCCGCCACCACAACCGGCTCGTAGAACGGGCATGGGAAGCCTCGCTGGGGAGCCCCATACCTGGAGATGTGATGTGAGGGCAAGGCCCTGTTTGATAACACGGAAGGAAGAGTGATGGCTATGTTTCGAAATGCGAAAAAGCGCGGTGGAAACCTGTTCTCCGATCACGGAATGGAAAACTCGAAGGGACGTGGCATGAAGCCGGCAAATCGGCGCGCTCGCGTTCTGAATCTGGAATCGCTCGAAAATCGCCAACTGCTGTCGGTGTCGCCCGGCGTCTCCCCCGACGAGGTGTCTGACCTGGGACTGTGTGCGACCCAGTCCGACACCTACACGGAAGAAACCGCGTTGGTCTCCACCCTCGATCCGGCGGCGGATAGCTCTGCCGTGATCGGCGATGCGGTCCTCGAAGTCGACGTCGCCGCCGATGTCAGCGCCGCTGACGACGGCGTTGCGGAAGACATCGTCGCGGAAGTCAGCGCCGCGGACGAGACCGGCACGGCCCCCGCGCTGACCAACGACTCGTTCGCCATGACCTCAAGTCAGCAACTCGGAGCCGGCGTGCTCGCCAACGACGTGGACGCCGATGGCGATGCGCTCGTCGTCACCCTGGATTCCGATGTTTCCCACGGACAACTCAACCTGGACTCCAACGGGCTGTTCACTTACCGGCCCGACAGCGACTTCAACGGAATCGATTCCTTCACCTACACCGTCAGCGACGGTGTCAACGAATCGGGACCGGCAACCGTTTCCATCGAGGTGACGGGCGTGGAGAACCAGGCCCCCGAGGCCGTCGAAGACGCCTACTCGCTCGCCGAAGACGACAGCCTGACGGTCTCCCGTTCCGACGGCCTGCTCTCCAACGATGCTGACGCCGAAGACGATCCCCTTTACGCCAACCTGGTGGACGCACCGGCCCACGGCACCCTGACCGTGGGACGCTACGGCTCGTTCACCTACACGCCCGATGCCGATTTCAACGGCACGGACCAGTTCACCTATATGGCCAACGACCTGGACGGCGACAGCGAGCCCACCACGGTCACGCTCACCGTCAACGCCGTCAACGACGCCCCCGTCTCGGCGGCCGACACCTACACGACCAGTGAAGACACAACCCTCACCGTCGACACGACGGACGGGGTGCTGGCCAACGACACCGACGTCGATGGCGACACGCTCTCCGTGCGTCTGGTCCAGGAGCCGAGCCACGGCACCGTGACCCTCGCCGACGACGGGTCGTTTGAATACACGCCCGAGCCCGACTTCTTCGGCGAAGACAGCTTTACCTACGTGGCCGGCGACGGTCAGATCGACACCGAAGTGGCGTCGGTGACGATCTTCGTAGAGGCGGTGAACGACGGTCCGGCCGCTGCCGCGGATTCGTATTTCACGACCGAGGACGGCTCGCTGACCGTCGACGCCGCCGACGGCGTTCTGGCCAACGACACCGATGTGGAGGGCGACTTCCTCACAGCCGCCCTCGTCGACCAGCCCGCCCACGGCACCGTGACCCTCGCCGAGGACGGTTCCTTCGAGTACACACCCGAAGCGGGATTCTCCGGCGAAGACAGCTTCACCTACGTGACCAGCGACGGCGAGATTGACGCCGAACCGGCGTCGGTGACGATCTTCGTCGAGGCGGTGAACGACGCTCCGGTCGCTGCCGCGGATTCGTATTTCACGACCGAGGACGGCTCGCTGACCGTCGACGCCGCCGACGGCGTTCTGGCCAACGACACCGACGCGGACGGCGACATCCTCACCGCCACCCTCGTCGACGAGCCCGCCCACGGCACCGTGGCCCTCGCCGAGGACGGCTCCTTCGAGTACACGCCCGAAGCAGGATTCTCCGGCGAAGACAGCTTCACCTACGTGACCAGCGACGGCGAAATTGACTCGGAAGTGGAGTCGGTGACGATCTTCGTCGAGGCGGTGAACGACGCGCCGCTCGCGGATGCGGATTCGTATTCCACGACCGAAGACGGCGTGCTGACCGTCGACGCCGCCGACGGAGTCCTGGCCAACGACACCGATGAGGACGGCGACATTCTGACGGCCTCCCTCGTCGACGAGCCCGCCCACGGCACCGTGGCCCTTGCCGAGGACGGCTCCTTCGTCTACACGCCCGAAGCGGGATTCTCCGGCGAAGATAGCTTCACCTACGTGACCAGTGACGGCCAGGCGGAAAGCGCCACAACCCTGGTTGCCATCGCGGTTGAGTCGATCAACGAGGCGCCCGTGAGCGCCGCCGATGCTTACTCGGTGGCCGAAAACGGCGTCCTTACGGTCGACACCGAGAACGGTGTCCTGGCCAACGACGTCGATGCCGATGGCGACACGCTCAGCGCGACCCTCGTCGACCAGCCCGCCCACGGCACCGTGATCCTCGCCGAGGACGGCTCCTTCGAGTACACGCCCGAAGCGGGATTCTCCGGCGAAGACAGCTTCACCTACGTTGCGGGTGATGGCCAGGCCGAAAGCGAAGGGACCACGGTGGCCATCACTGTCGAGGCCGCCAGCAGCGCTCCCGTTTCGGCCGCCGACACCTACGTCACCTCTGAGGACGCGATCCTCACCGTCGACGCCGCCGACGGTGTTCTGGCCAACGACACCGGCGCCGTCACGGCGAGCCTCGCCGACGAACCGTCCCACGGCACCGTGACCCTCGCCGAGGACGGCTCCTTCGTCTACACGCCCGAGCCCGACTACTACGGGGAAGACAGCTTCACCTACCTGGCCTCCGATGGAGAGGCCAACGGTGAACTGAACATCGTGACCGTTACCGTGGAGGCCGTGAACGACGCCCCGCAATCGGTCGCCGACGCCTATTCCACCTCGAGGGGCGATTCGCTGACCGTTGACGCTTCCGAAGGCGTGCTGGCCAACGACACCGACGTGGAAGGCGACGCCCTCAGCGTCCAACTCGTCGACAGCCCGAGCCACGGAACGGTTGTCCTTGCCGAAGACGGCTCCTTCGAGTACACGCCCGAGGACGGTTTCTCCGGCACCGACACCTTCACCTACGTGACCAGCGACGGCCAGGCGGAGAGCGAAGCCTCTACGGTGAGCGTGGAAGTGGCCGGGGCCCAGCTCTCGATCCAACTGCAAGTCACCTCCAAGCCCTTCGGCGAGCAAGTCGACACCCTGTGGACCGACTCCACTTTCTGGGTCAGCGTCTCCGTGGAAGACTTGAGCGACCTGGGACTCGGCGTGATTGGTGGAGCCATCGACCTCGCCTACGACGCTTCGGCCGTCACCCCGACCGGTGAGGTCGTCTACGGCGATGCCTTCAGTCTCTTCCAGCAGGGCGACACCGGCAGCGAAGAAGGCCTGATCGACGAAACCGGAGCTCTCACGGCCACGGCCGGCGTGGGAGCGGGAGAGGCCGCCCAGTTCGTCTCCTGGCAGTTCACTCGCACGGGCGCCCCGTCCACCTTCGCCACCAGCAGCGTCCAGTTCTCCGTCGACGCCGCCGAAGGCACGTCAACGATCCTTCCCGCCAACTTTGCCCTGACCGGCTCCGGCGACGCCGTCGATTGGGCCGACGTGGAAATGGGCTCAACCGATCTCGACCTCATCTTCGCCGACTTCAACGGCGACCAGGTGATCGATCACTTCGACCTCGCCCTCTGGGTCCCCCATTCGGGAACCTCGGCCGACTCGGTGGCTTACCAGTCGATGTTCGATCTCAACTCGGACAGTGCGATTGACCAGGCCGACCTCGATCTGCTCAGTTCCGCCATGTACACCCTGTCCGGTTCCAGCGAGTCCTCAACCTCCGTCTCGAACGACGAACTGGACGAAGGTCCGGCCGGCGCGGACACTCTGGCGGACCTGGATTCCGGCCTGGAAGGAATCTCGGAAGAGACCGATCCGACCCTGGCGATCGACGGCCTCTTCGCCAGCGACGACCTTTGGGCTTGACTTCCCTTGAACAAAGCCGGGCTCTTGGACCATCCAATTCAGACCAGGTTGCCTGACCTGGTTGGATGGCCAACGTAGCCCGGCGTTTTTCCTCCATCGGCAGCCCGCGTTTCACCGTGACGGCGACTGAAAGCCACCGCGACAAAGCTCCCCAACGGCCCGGCGAGATCCGGGCCGTTTCTCATGCGTCTTGGCCACCACCGCAACATGGGCTAGACTGGCAGTCCTCTGAAGTAACCATCACGCTCGGCCGTGATGAGCCCCAACTTGCCAGCAACCGTCAAGAATTCCCGCAGCCCCTCCAGGAACGTTGCCGTGGTTTGGATCCAACGCGATTTGCAATTGCCGCCCCTGGGACCCGGTGTCCATCCCATCTCCCGCGAGATTCTCGAGGCGATCCCGGAGATCGCAACGCTGAAGGTCGGCTTGCTCCACGTTTTCATCCTCCACACCTCGGCCTCTCTGACGCTCAACGAGAACGCCGATCCCGACGTGCCTGAGGATCTTCACCGGGCACTCGACGCCCTTGCCCCCGAAGACTTCCCCTACGCCCACACGATGGAAGGGCCCGACGATATGCCGGCCCATGTGAAGACCTCCCTCACCGACAGCAGCCTGACCATCCCTGTCGGTGGAGGACGGCTGCGAATGGGCACCTGGCAAGGTATCTTCCTTTGCGAACACCGCCACAGCCACCACCGCCGCCACCTCGTCCTGACTTTGCAGGGAAGGTAGAGCCGCACGGGTGGTCCAGATGTTTCTCCCGCATGGGGCCTTGCTACATCGTTCGACAATGTCGGGGAAACGTCTGGGCGGCGAAGCCGCAAGAGGAGCCCCACTGCGGAAGAACATCGCTGCGCCCCGTGAGGCGGAAAAACCGGGAAGTGATTTTTCCGCCAGCTTCAAGCCGACGCACTATCCCACCCTGCCCGAAGCAGGTTCGCAGCACGCTCGACTTCTTCCTCGGTCGTGTACCACCCCACGCTCAGGCGAATGGTGCCTCGGGCCTCCGCCTGCGTGAGTCCGATCGCAGCCAGGGCGGGCGAAATGGTCTCGCTGCCGCTGCACGAAGCGGTATCCGTGCCGGCACAGAGTTCCGGGATCTTTGCCAGCAACTCGTCGCCCGAAATCCGGGAAAACGAAACCGTCAGCGTGTTCGGTAAACGCTCCGCACCCCTTGCGAGAATTCGTATCCGGTCGCCGAAATCATCGAGCAACTGCGTCTCCAGGCGATCCCGAAGCGTCTCCATCCGAAGGGCGGCCTCGTCAAGATGTGCTTCCGCAAGGGCCGCCGCTCGGCCCAGGGCAACCGAATGGGGAACGTTTGGGGTGCCTGGACGCAGTCCCGCTTCATCGGCGGAACCATGGA
The DNA here is from genome assembly GCA_963674575.2 of Thermoguttaceae bacterium. GTDB lineage: Bacteria > Planctomycetota > Planctomycetia > Pirellulales > Thermoguttaceae > JAAYAY01. Next base: position 427,933 of record CAXXQT010000001.1, on the reverse strand, counting down.
AGATCGGCGCCGGATCGAGACCGCGCCGGATATAGAGAGCGCCGATCCCTTTCGGCGCGTACATCTTGTGCCCCGACAGGCTGAGCAGGTCCACTCCCATCTCGGCCGGGCGAACGGGAATCTTGCCCACGCTCTGCACGGCATCGCAATGAACCAGGACGCCCGCCTCGCGACAGAGGTGTGCGATCTGACGCACCGGCTGAATCGAGCCCAGGTGATGGTTCGCGTGAATGACGCTGACAAGCTTGGTGTCGGGCCGCAGGGCGTTCTCGAGATCCTCCGGGGCCACCACCCCGTCGCGGTCGCAGCCAACCACGGTCAGCTCGAATCCCCGCGTTTCCAGGTATCTCACCGTGGCAGCCACCGAAACGTGTTCCAGGGCAGTGACGACGAGATGCCCGCCCCCGTCCGGGGCAAGGCGTTGAACCATTCCCAGGATCGCCAGGTTGTTGCTTTCCGTCCCCCCGGACGTGAAGACAATCTCGTCGCGATCCACGCCAAGCAGCCTCGCCACCTGGTGTCTCGCATCATCCATGGCCTCGTGGGCAGCTCGCCCTGCCGCGTGATGGCTCGCCGGGGCGCCGAAATGCTCCGCAAGAAACGGAAGTACGGCCTCCTGAACGACCGGAGCAATGGGCGTCGTCGCGTTGTAGTCGAGGTAAATGGATCGCATTAGATTCGGACGTAAACAAAAAGCGTAACCGGTCACAGGCTTTGCCCGTAAATGGTTACCCAAAAAAAACACACGCCCCAGAGTCCGCGGACGGCAATACGCGTCCGAGACGCCGAGGCGTGTGTACTGATTCAACACCTGGCGAGCCTCGCGTGAGTGCCGCAGGACACCCCGCCTTCTCGCTCTTGACGGGCGAACCCCGCTACGATTACTTGCCGACGCCGGGGCGAACCCGCTTCTGGACGTCGATCTCGAGGACGCCAAACGTCGCCTCGTGACGCTGCACGGTCATCGTCAGGGCGTGAAGCATTCGCTTCGCCGTGTAGAAGTTGGTGATGATCCGCTGTGTGACGGGAATCGGCTGCGTGGGAACGCCGATCGGCTGAGGATTCAGGCCGAAATCAATGATCAGCTCTTCCGGGGTGCCGGTCACGCGACAGAAGTTGGCGTAGTTGGCGATGGCGCCCTTGTCATCGATCTGAAGGGCGACGCGCTGCTGCTGTTGCGGCTGGCCTTCACTGGCGACGGGGGCGGCTTCCGGTGCTTGGTCCGGGGTGTTCTCGTTGTCGGCCACGGAAAACTCCTTTGTTGGAACGAACTAATGAATCCGGGGCGGGTCCAAGCCCACCATCCGGGCCCTGTTGCGGATTTTGTCACATTTTGGGGTTACACACTCGGATTAGCGAGTGTTATCCCCCCAAGAAGATACATTATAGGAATGATAGCACAAAAAAAGAACGGGGGACCAAAAGGTCACGAGAAAAACACGCTCGAATTCGACCGTCCATGTCTACCTGGATAACTGATGGTTCCTAAGTGTCGCTTCCGTAATACCTTGCGTGTCTTGCCTGGATTAGCCCGCCGGAGCCTCGAATCCCATTTCCTTACGCGATTTTGCGGAGAGGGACTCCGTAAGCTTGACTACCGCAACCTGCCCAAACGGCAAAATCACCTCTCGCCCACCCATCGAATCGGGGGTGGCTCGTTGCAGCAGCACACAGCCATGACCAAGGGAAAAATCTGCAAAAACGATACTCTCCGCCTGGATGGTCGTAATCACTCCATGGCGGGGTATGCTCGAAGGCCATTCCGTCAGGACAGATTCGATTCCCGTCATCTCTGACATACGCGGTATCTCGCAGGCATGAATTCATAGACGGCTCCGGTACGCCCGGAGTTCCCAAAAATGATCCGAAGTTCTCCTCAATCATAGCTCAAGAAAAAAGGTTCATCCGACCGAAACGTGCGCAGGTGCAAGCTGTTGCATCGAAACAGGTTTCGACGCAGACTTTGCGGGAACAAGGGGAGCCAGAGAAGAGGCACCGGTACTCCGCGGCAGAGTACCGGTGCCTCTTCTCTGATCAGCCTCGGCTCGATTCGGCGCTGGTCGGGCGAGCGCATTCTTGAATCGGATGAACCAGAAAAAAACGGGAGATCCGTCCTCAGACGCCGGCTCGCCATAATCTTCCCGCGAGCCAACTCTCTCTGCGCCACACCACCGAGGGACTTCTCGCCGTAGCCCCTGACGGGTATTTTTTAGAGGCGCTAATAGAGAACTGGGGAGTCTCCAACGGACGTGGAGGACCCCCGCCCATTGGGTCTGTTAGCGACTCCTCAATGCAGAAACAGCTACGGCAACTGCGACCCCGGAACCCAGGAGACGGCCGATGATCATTGGCGTGCCCAAGGAAATCAAGCGGGACGAGTATCGCGTGGGCGTGCTGCCCGTTGGTGTCGAGGAATTCACTCGTGCGGGCCACCAGGTCCTGGTCGAAGCCGGCGCCGGACTGGGCTCCGGACTGGCCGACCACGACTATCTCCGCCACGGCGCAGAGATGATGCCCAGCGGCGCCGAGATCTATGACCGGGCAGACATGATCATCAAGGTCAAGGAACCCCAGGCGGAGGAGATCCCACACCTTCGGGAGGGCCAGATCGTGTTCACCTACTTCCACTTCGCCGCCGACCGCGATCTGACCGAAGGTGTCCTGCAATCGGGCTGCACCGCGGTGGCCTACGAAACTCTCCGCGACCGGCGGGGCAACCTCCCTCTGCTCACGCCCATGAGCGAAGTGGCCGGCCGCATGAGCATCCAGGAGGGAGCCAAGTATCTCGAACGTCCCCAGATGGGAAGAGGCATCCTTCTCGGCGGCGTTCCCGGCGTGAAACCGGCCGAAATCACCATCCTCGGCGGCGGCGTCGTCGGCGCCAACGCCGCCAAGGTGGCCGCCGGTTTCGGCGCCAACGTGGCCATCCTCGACGTCAACATGGATCGCCTCCGCTACCTCGACGACGTCATGCCCCCGAACGTCACCACGCTCTTCAGTGACCGCCACACCATCCGCGAACAGATCAAGCTCGCCGACCTCATCATCGGGTCCGTTCTCGTGCCGGGGGCAAGGGCGCCCCATCTGATCGAACGGGAGGACTTGGCCCTCATCAAGCCGGGAGCCGTCATCATCGACGTGGCCATCGACCAGGGCGGCAGCACCGCCACAAGCCGCCCCACGACCCACAGCGATCCCACCTTCGTCGTCGACGATGTGGTCCACTACTGCGTCACCAACATGCCCGGCGCCGTAGGCCGCACCAGCACCTTCGCCCTCTGCAACGTGACCCTTCCCTGGGCCCTCAGAATCGTCCGATCGGGCCTCGAAGAAGCCGCTCGCAAGTGGCCCCCCATCGCGTGGGCCATCAACATGTTCCGCGGCGAAATCACCAATCAGGCGGTTGCCGAGACCTTTGGCTTGCCTTACAACGCAATGTTCGAACACTAACTCCCTCCCCAGCGAGCTTGCGAGCGAGGGGGAGGGCCGGGGAGGGGCTTCGGAATCGCCCCTCGTCCCAGAACCTCAATCGTAAATTGTAGGGTGCGTCTCGACGCACCAAGCCCCCCAAAACAGCATCCGGTGCGTCAAGACGCACCCTACGCCGTGTCCTGAAACGTAGGGCGACGCACCGACCAACGAAAGAGCAACGATGACTGACAAACCCATCCAGGTTGGAATCGTCATGGGCAGCGACAGCGACTGGCCCAAGATTAAGGGAGTCGCCGCGGCCCTGGACCAGTTCGGCGTCGGCTACGACGTCCGCGTCATGAGCGCCCACCGCACTCCCGACGTCGTTCACGACTTCGCCGCTGGGGCCGCCGGGCGCGGCATCAAGGTGATCATCGCCGCCGCCGGCGGCGCCGCCCACCTGGCCGGCGTTTGTGCTTCCCACACCACGCTCCCTGTCATCGGAATCCCCGTGGCCACCGACCTCGCCGGAGGCCTCGATTCCCTCCTCGCCACGGTCCAGATGCCCGGTGACGTTCCCGTGGCCACCGTGGGAACCGGCTCGGGCGGCGCACGCAATGCCGGACTGCTCGCCGTGCAAATCCTCGCCCTCAGCGATGCCGGCCTTGCCGAAAAACTTGCGGCCTTCAAAAACGACCTCGTTGGCAAAGTCGCTGCCAAAAACGAAAAGCTCCAAGCCAAGATCCGGGAAGAAGGCTGAGATGACGCCCAAGAACGTGGAAACGATCCGCTGGCACGGTGCGATTGACGGCAACCTCGAACTGATCGACCAGACGCTCCTGCCCACCGAGTTTGTCACCCTCATCTGCCGCGACGTGGAAACGGTCTGGGAAGCTATCAAGATGCTCCGCGTTCGCGGCGCACCGGCCATCGGCATTGCCGCCGCCTACGGCGTCGTGATCGGAATGCAGAACCAGGCCGCGGGCGACGAAGCCTCGTTCTTCAAACGCTTCAACGAAGTCACCCGGTACTTGGCCGAAAGCCGCCCCACAGCCGTCAACCTCTTCTGGGCCCTCGATCGTCTGAAAGAGAAAGCGACCTCCCTCCGCGGTGACCATGCTCCCCAAGAGATTCTCGTGGCGCTCCTGGAGGAAGCCCGGCTGATTCACGAAGAAGATCGCCGTATCTGTCGCGAGATCGGCCGCCACGGCGCCGAGTTGATCCAGGACGGACAAGGCGTGCTGACCCACTGCAACGCCGGTGGACTGGCCACGGCCGACTACGGCACCGCCCTGGCCGTTTTCTTCGCCGCTGCCGAGGCGGGCAAGAAGATCCACGTCTACGCCGACGAGACCCGCCCCCTCCTGCAAGGCGCTCGGCTCACCACGTGGGAACTCCAGCAGCGCGGCATTCCCGCCACCCTTATCTGCGACTCCATGGCCGCCCAGGTGATGCGTGAAGGACGCATCCAGGCCGTCGTTACGGGGGCCGATCGCATCGCCGCCAACGGCGACGCTGCTAACAAGATCGGGACCTACAGCGTGGCCCTCGTGGCCGCCGCTCACAAAGTCCCCTTCTACGTGGCTGCCCCGGAAAGCACTTTCGACCTCACCCTTCCCAGCGGTGAAGGTATCCCCATCGAACAACGCGATCCTCGCGAGATCACCCACGGATTCGGTCGCCAGACCGCCCCCGACGGCATCGACGTCTACAACCCCGCCTTCGATGTGACCCCGGCCGAACTGATCGCCGGCCTCATCTGCGAAAAAGGCGTCATCCAACCGGTCACCACCGAACGCATCGCCGAAGTGCTGGGCCAGCCATCGACAAAGCCGGGCTCTTGAGCAAACCACTTCACATCAGGCAACCCGATCGGTCCGGCATCCATCCTAGCCCGGCTTTTGGCATACAGGGTACCAGCGATGGTTTTCCGCAAAGGGCTCTCCACTTGTTGACGCGTGGGGCGGAAAATCCTCGGTGTTGCGTAGCAACGGAAGGCAGCCGTTACGCTCTTCCTCTTGCGGCTTCGCCGCCCGGACGTTTCCCCGGCATTGCCGAACGCTGTGGTGAAGACACTCGCGGGAGAAACATCCGGGCAACCCATTTTCGTGGCATTTTCATCGATACAAGAAACCGGCGCAGTATCATCGTCTGACCCTTTCCAACCCGCCACCCATGTTCACTCCCGATCAATACTCCCTCCTCGATTTTGGCGCCGGCCGCCGTCTTGAGCGTTTCGGCGCCTTCACGCTCGATCGCCCCTGCCCGGCCGTGGAAAGAATCCCCTGCGCCCACCCCCGGCAATGGCGTGACGCCGTCGCCCGCTTCTCCGATCGCGGCAGCGGCAACGAAACCTGGACCGACAACGCCGATCTGCCCGACCGCTGGACAATCGATCACGGCCCTTTCCGCTTCGAGTTGAAGCGAACCGAGTTCGGACACCTGGGCGTCTTTCCCGAGCAGGCCGTCAACTGGGACTGGATCGCCCGCCAGGTGAACTCCTTGGGGCCGGGGATGAAAGTCCTGAACCTGTTCGCCTACACCGGCGGCTGCACCCTGGCGGCTGCCGCGGCCGGCGCCGAAGTCGTCCATGTGGACGCCGCCAAGAACACCGTCCAATGGGCCCGCCGCAATGCGGAACTCTCCGGTCTGGCCGACGCCCCCGTCCGCTGGATCGTCGACGACGCCGCCAAGTTCGTCCGCCGCGAGGTCAAACGCGGCAACGCCTATGACGCCGTCATCCTCGACCCGCCCAGCTACGGTCACGGCGCCCGCGGCGAAGTCTGGCGTTTGTCCAAGCACCTGGTCCCACTGCTTGAGAATTGCGCCCAGCTCACCTCGGGCCGCCGCCAGTTTCTCCTTCTGACCTGCCACACCCCGGGCTACGGCCCCGAGGAACTGACCGCCTTGCTCCGCGAGTGCTGCGCCGACACCCCGGGCAACATCCACGCGGTCCCTCTCACGATCTCTTCCACCGACGGCCGCAAAATGCCCAGCGGCATCCTCGCCCGCTGGTCGACCCGCTGATCCCTCGCCGTGTGCCACTGCTTGCCTGCCAAGCAGTGCCCGGACAGAGATCTTCCGCTCCCAGCCCAGCAACCATCCCGTGAAGCCCGGCTCTGAGCGTGCCCCCCAACCAGTACAGCCCGGCTTCTTCCCCTTCCACATCAGCAACCCTCGCGTTCTCCAGTACGCCATCCACCGAAGCCGGGCTTTTCTTCCCCCTCCGTGCCTTCTCGTGCTTTTCGTGGCCACCCCGCGCTCCCCTCTTCGTTTTCATTCTCCCGATTGCGCCGGTCGCACCGGTCCTTCCTGTCACGTAGGAGAACGGCGTGCCCGCAGGGAAACTCAGATTTCGGGCCCGATCAGGCGAACTTACTCAAGGGGGAAATGGGGGAAAAGCACGCTTTCCTCCAGTGCGGCGCGGAACTTATTGCATCTTTCCTGTTTTTGGCGAAAAGGCACACATGGCGGTGCATGTACGATTTGCAGCGGGGTGGCTGGTCGTCCTGGCAGCATGCCAGATCGGACTGGCCCAGACGCAGGATGGTTCCTGGGAGACTTGCCCCTGCGACGGGGCCGCCTCCGCCACGGCCTCTCATCTGCCGTGCCTGGATTGCTCCGCCTGCTGGGGCGAGTATTGCGGCTACGGGCCCGCGAGCGGGCTCGGCTACCACGGCGCCCTTTGGTCCGACGCTCCCTGCGACCCCGTCCCCCAGATCTGGAGCATCGACTACCGCGCCCGATCCCTCCTCGACAGCGACACTTCCTACGAATTCGGCACCGTGCCCGGGGACCCTGCCGGCAACTATGCTCCCCTGAGCAAGCTCGAGTTCGACCTCGACTCGAACTGGCACGGCCTTCAGATCGGGGTCGAACTGCCCGACTGGCATTTTCACTTCGAGTGGCTCATGCCCATCGGAGATCACATCGACGGCCAGATGGCCGACTTCGACTGGAACATCGACGAGCCAAGAGACGATCCGACCCGGCTCGACAGCTTCACCTTGTCCTCCGAGCGATGGCGCGACGGGCAGATGCTCGAACTGGGAACGGAAATGAAGTTGACCAATACCTTCTTCGGCTGGCCCGTCGAATTCTGGCCCACGGGAGGTTTTCGGTTCCAGCGGCTGAGCATCTCGGCCTACAGTCTGGACTACATCGTTCCCGCCACCGGCCCCGTCGCGGAACTTGAAGGAGTGGACGTGATCACCTTCAACCAGCAGTACTACGTGGGGTACTTCGGCGGCCAGCTGCGCAGGACCGCCTTCCTCGGCCGGGTTCCCGTCGACATGGTCTTCCAGATAGACGGCGGTCCGGTGGCCGGCTACGCCGTCGATCACCACCTGCTGCGGGAGGGCGACCGCTACACCATGGACAAAACCCAGGGCGGGATGTGGCACGTGGGCTTCCTCGCCGAGGCCCATCTTACCGCCCAGTTCAGCCTCGGCTTCCAGGCCGATCACATGCAGATCCGCACTACCGGCAGTCACCGCCTCTACAACGACCCCTATGGCGGCCAACCCTACAGCGTCGACTATACCTGGGACAACGGCGTCATCGTCAAGTCCACCCAAACCACTCTCACCGCTTTCGTCCGCTACCGCTTCTGAAAGGCCATTGCCAAGCAAACGGGTGGCCCGGATGTTTCTCCCGCAAGAGTCCTTGCCACACCATTCGACAATGCCGGGGAAACGTCCGGGCGGCGAAGCCGCGACAGGGGATGCGTACCATCGTCTTCTCGCATAGCGACGAGCAACGTCCCGCGGAAGCTCGCTCCTCCCCCCTCATCGGACTGATTGGCTCTTCTTCGACCCCTGCGCACTTCCGGACAATTGACTTCGCCCGGCCAGTACGTTAAGCCAATGCAGGGCGTTCCACGCACGTTCTCTCGCGCGGCTCGCCTCGAAGCTTGCCTGGACGTTCCGTTTCACGCCATCACTGGAGAGAGAGATGTCCCACAAGAAAGCACTGTTCGTCCTCGTGGCCGCCCTGGCTGCCACTGCCGTTGCCATTTCCACCGCCCAGGCCCAGGAGCGCGGAAGAGGCCGTCCCCGAGGCGGCGACCGCTCCAGCCTCCTTCGCCTGCTCGGCATCGAAGAGGTTCAGAAGGAAATCAAGCTCACGGAAGAAGAAACGGCCAAGGTCAAGGAAGTCGTCGACAAACTGCGCGGCGAGATGCGCGAGGAGTTTTCCGCTCTCCAGTCGGTTGAGGATCGCGCCGAACGCCGCGAGAAGATGACCAAGCTGGGCGACGAACTCGACAAGAAAGCCCGCGAAGCGCTTCACGGCGTCATTCCTCGCGAAAAGATGATGCGTCTCTACCAAATTCGGATGCAGGTCCAATCCGCCATCGAGAGCCTTGCCAACCGATTCGTCGCCGGCCGGTTGGAACTTACCGACGAACAGAAGGCCAAGCTTGAAGGAATCAGCAAGGACATCCAGGCGAAGCAGTCGGAACTCTTCAGCAAGATGCGAGAGGCCGAAGGCGATCAGCGTTCGGAGATCTTCCAGAAGATGCGGGAACTCCGCGCTCAGGCCGACGAAAAAGCCCTGGCCCTCCTCACCGACGCCCAGAAGAAGTCCTTCGAGGAAATGAAGGGCGAGAAGTTCGAGCTTCCCAGGCGCCGCGGCCGACGCCCCTCCAACTGAACCGAGCGAGACCCTGCCTGCTCGCGCAGGAACCAGATTTCAGGGGCGACCGCAGATTCCCTTCTGGGAATCGCGTCGCCCCGTTTCTTTTCCCGGAAAGCCGAAAGTCGACGAGAAGAGAACGGAGCCAAACCACTGGAGAAAAAAAACCAACGTGCCCAGGATCCCAAGATTGCGGTAGCCCGGTTTTAGCCGATAGGTGCGCTCCAAATGGTCATGCATGGCCCATCCGCCCCCCTTCCCTCAGAGAATCCTAAAACGCCCCGCCTCGCGTCGTCCGGCATCGCAGACACTCCCGAGCTGTGGAAGGGTTGTCGTATCGGCAGTTGCCGCAAACCCATCGATGGCACTTCAGGCACTCGTCGTTGTTCCCCGGATTCTGGTTCTTGCAACTGGGACACTCCCAGGGGCGCTGAAGAGACTCATACCACGCCGCGTCCTTCGAGAGCGTCTCCGTATGGAATTGCCCGCCGCACGAGTGGCAGTTCACATATTCGGCCAAGGGCGTCCCCGAACCGAGTGTGATGAAATAGAGATGGGAATGTCGAGATACGCGAATCAACGAGTAGTTTGTCTGCCCGCGACACGCAGGGCAGTAGAAAACGCCGCCCCCGACGCATTTCGTCTTGTTCGTGCTACCCCAAAAGATGAACATCGAATGACCTCGTAGAGAAGAGAACGTCGTTCTGAGACCACCGGCATATCAACGGAAGATCGCTAATCCGCCCCAATTTCGACAGGCCGAATTCTAACATCGAGCTGACAGTCCTGTCACACTCTAACACGTCCTCGCCCCCCTTCCAGGGAGTCGGCCCTGTTTCTCCCTGACAAAAGTCCCGGTTTGCTGGAATCTCGCCTATTACCTAATGGGCCTTTGTTGGCCCAAAAGAACTCCCCAGGCCGCGGCACCAAAACGTTTGACGTCCCGGAAACGAGCGTGCATCCCGTCCCTCCCATTGCTAGAATACCAGCTTGGGGGAGATCCTCCCGAGACCCGATCTTCGCGGCCTTGAACCTGCCGCCTCCTGCCTTTGGTTCAACCCCTGCAACTTCACGCCCCTGCCGCCCTTCCATGGAGTTGAAACGGCATGAAGAATTCTTCTCTGGTTCTTGCGGCCATGCTTTCGTTGGTTGCCTGCGGCATGGCGTTCTCCGTGGAAGTTCATCCCATCTACGAACAACTGGGCCCGGTGAAGGCCGAGTCGGAGTTGGACAAGATCGTCTTCAAGAAGTTGGCCTCCCTCGGTATCGACCCCGTCCTCTGCTCCGACGCCGTCTTCGTTCGCCGCGCCTATCTCGACGTGATCGGCGTTCTCCCAACTGCCGACGAGGCAAGGCTCTTCCTGGCCGACCAGAGCGAAAACAAGCGGACCGAATTGATCGATCGGCTCCTCGAACGCAGTGAATTCGCCGACTACTGGGCCATGAAGTGGGGCGACGTGCTGCGAATCAAGGCCGAGTTTCCCATCAACCTCTGGCCCAACGCCGCCCAGGCCTACCATCGCTGGGTGCGGGCGTCCATTGTCGAAAACAAACCCTACGACCAGTTCGTCCGCGAAATGCTCACCTCCAGCGGGAGCAACTTCCGCGTGGGCCCGGTCAACTTCTACCGGGCCATCCAGAACAAAACGCCCGAAGGCATCGCCACGGCCGCTGCTCTCACGTTCATGGGCAGCCGCACCGACGCCTGGCCCGAAGGTCGCCTGCAAGCAGTGGCCGCCTTCTTCTCCCAGGTTGGCTACAAGCCCACCAGTGAATGGAAGGAAGAATGCGTCTTCTGGGATCCTCTCATGGCCTCGAAACGTGCCGACAACGTCGCCCCCGGCCATGCCGAACCGACCACGCTGGGCCAGGTGACGAAGGAAGACGAGGCCGCGACCGAGACTTCGCCCGAGGAGCCTTCCTCGCAAGATGCCGTTCTTCCTGACGGCACCAAGGTCAAGCTGCCGCCCAACCAGGACCCGCGCGAAGTCTTCGCCGACTGGCTGATCCGGGACGACAATCCCTGGTTCACCAAGTGCATCGTCAACCGTGTTTGGGCCTGGCTGCTCGGACGGGGGATCATTCACGAGCCGGACGACATCCGCGACGACAACCCGCCCAGCAATCCCGAACTGCTCGCCTACCTCCAGAAGGAACTGGTCGCCAGCGGCTACGACCTGAGACACCTGTACCGCCTGATCCTGACCTCGAAAACCTATCAGATGACGTCCATGCCCCGCCACGAAACGCCGGAGGCGGTGGCGAATTTCGCCACCTACCCCCTGCGTCGCCTGGACGCCGAGGTGCTGATCGACGCCGTCAACCAGATCACCGGCACGACCGACCTCTACACCAGCGCCATTCCCGAGCCCTTCACCTACATCCCCAAGGATCAGACGGCCGTCGCCATTGCCGACGGAAGCATCACCAGCCCTTTCCTGGCCATGTTCGGTCGATCGGCCCGGGCCACGGGAATGGCCACCGAACGGGATAACGACGTCGTTTCCGCCCAATGGCTGCACATGCTCAATTCCAGCCACATTCAAGCGAAGATCGAACGCGGCCCCAAGCTGCGAGCCCTGTTCAGTTCGGGCCGCAAGCCCGAGGAAATCATCAACCGGCTTTACCTGACGATCCTCTCGCGCCGTCCCACACGGGAGGAACTCAAAACTCTGGGCGAGCATGTCAGGTCGACCAACAACAGGTCGGCCGCCGCCGTCGATATCGCGTGGGCCCTGCTGAACAATACGGAGTTCCTGTACCGGCACTAACGTCCGGCGTAACAACAAGTGTCGTTGTTGGCTCCGCGAACAAGCGACTTTTCGTGGAGCGAAAAGCGACTGAACGTCCGGCCTGTTTGACTAACAAAAGGAACATGACAGGATGAATCCCAACCAGAACCCATCCAACGCCGCGTCGATCTCGCGGCGCGAGGCCATGCGTCGAGGCCTTTGCGGCGTGGGAAGCGTCATGCTGGCCGAGGCCCTCGGCGCGCCGGCCCTGGCGGCGTCGAAAGAGGCAAAAGCACCGCCCAAAGCCAAGTCGGTCATTCAGATCTTCCTTTGGGGCGGCATGTCCCACAACGACACCTGGGATCCGAAGCCCGAGGCCGGACGGGACTATATGGGCGACTTCATGCAGGTGATCCCCACGAACGTGGACGGCATCCGCCTGGGGGCCCTGTTCCCGGAACTGGCCAAACAGGCCGACAAGTACTCGCTCATCCGCAGCATGACCCACGGCGTGAACGGCCACGAAACGGCCGCCTATCTCATGCAAACCGGTCACTCCGCCGGAGAGCGGCTGGCCTATCCCAGCGTGGGCGCTATCTTCGCCCTCTTCAAAGGCAAAGACTACGACGGGATGATCCCACCCTATGTCGTCTTGACCAAGGCGGCGGGACGCTTCTCGGAAGAGGGCTTCCTCGGCCCCAACTTCAAACCCTTTGCCACCGGCGGCGATCCCAACGCTTCCCGCTTCGAGGTGGAAGGCGTTGTGGCCCGCGGCATCACCGACGATCGCCAGAAATCCCGCCGCGATCTCTTGCTGAACGTCGATACCATGGCCTCCGCCATGGCGACCAATCCCGTCATGGAAGCGGCTCAGGCGACGAAAAAGGAGGCCTACGAACTGATCCTTGGCGCCGGCAAGGAAGTCTTCGATCTCTCGAAGGAGAAGAAAGAACTTCGGGACCGCTACGGCCGCCACACCTTCGGACAGGAATGCCTCGCCGCCCGCCGAATGGTCGAGGTCGGCGTCCCCTACATCACCATCAACTATCCCGGCGGATGGGACACCCACAAGAACCACTTCAGCACCATGCGACGCCAGGCCCCCGAACTAGACCAGGGACTGGCCAGCCTGCTCTTGGACCTCCACGATCACGGCCTGCTCGAAAGCACCGTCGTCTGGTGCTGCGGCGAGTTCGGACGAGGTCCCAAGGTCGACTGGCAGCCGCCTTGGAACGGCGGTCGAAACCACTACGGCAAGGTCTTCTCCGTCCTTGTGGCCGGCGGCGGGTTCAAGGGCGGCCAGGTGGTCGGCTCTTCCGACGAAACCGGCGCTGAGGTAAAAGACCGCCCCGTCTATCCCGTGGATCTGCTCGGGAGCATCTACCACCTGGCGGGCATTGATCCCGGCGCCAAGCTGCCCCATCCCCTGGGGCAAGAGGCGCACGTCCTGCCTACCGAAGCGGAAGGCGCCAAGTCGGCCGGACTCCTTACGGAAATCATGTGAAGACGGGCAACACTCAATTCCTTTCCCTCAGCGTTTCTTCCACTGCGGAGCGACTCATGGCTAGAGTTCGATGGCTGACCATTCTGGGAGTGGTCGGATGGCTGACCGCGCTTTCCAACGCCCAGGCACAGTATATCGGCTACGTCTATCCGGCCGGGGGACAACAGGGAACCACCGTCCAGGTCAGGATGGGCGGGCAGCGTATCGACGGCCCCACCGACGCCATCGTTACCGGCGAGGGCGTTTCCGCCAGGCTCGTCCATTACTACCGCTTCCTGAGCAATCAAGAAGTGACCCTCCTGCGCGAGCAGCTCCGAATCCTCAAGAAAGAGCAGGCTGCCGCGAACCGGGGGAAAGCCAACGCCAAGGGCAAAGGCAAGACCAAGGCCAAGCCTGTCGCCGCCAGGCCCACGCCCGAAAGCAAGGATCGCCAGGAATTGATTGCCCGGCTCGAGGCTCGTACCCGAGAGTGGACCAATCGTCCTGCCTGTCGCGCCCTTTCCAGCGTCGCCGTCTTCGAAATCACCATCGATCCCGACGCGAAGCCCGGCCCCCGCGAGGTGCGTCTGAAGAGCGCCATGGGGCTCAGCAACCCAATGCCCTTCTTCGTAGGGCAAGTCCCCGAAGTGGCTAGAAAACCGATGCTGATGGCCAGGCAGCAAGTGCTCGGCAAAGAAGCCTTTGCCCAGCGCAAGCGGCCGCCGGAAGAGGAAGAAGTGCAAATCACGCTCCCCTGCACCATGAACGGCCAGATCGCCTCCGGCGAACTGAACCGCTATCGGTTTGAAGCCAAGAAGGGGCAGCGGCTCGTGGCCTCGGTGGAAGCCCGAAGCCTCGTACCCTATATCGCCGACGCCGTCCCCGGTTGGTTTCAGCCCGTCGTTTCGGTCTGCGACTCCGATGGAAACGAAGTGGCCTATGGCGACGATTTCCGTTTCAGCCCCGACCCCGCGTTTCACTTCGAAGTCCCCAAGGACGGAGAGTATGTGCTCACCATCACCGACGCGCTCTACCGCGGACGGGAAGACTTCGTCTACCGCATCACCCTCGGCCAGGTTCCCTACCTGACCGGCGTCTTTCCTCTGGGCGGCCGTGTGGGAGAAGTCACAGAAGTCGAGGCGGAAGGCTGGAATCTTGGCAACGCCCAGGTGAAGGCGCCCGGAAAGGACGCCGAGCCCGGAGTCCATTGGGTCACCGCCAAGAAAGGCGCCGCGGTCACCAACCGTGTGCCTTTTGTCCTCGACACGCTGCCCGAAGGCTTCGACCACGAACCCAACAACGCCCCGGCCAAGGCCCAGGCGGTTACGCTTCCGATCATCGTCAACGGCCGGATCGATCAGAGCGATGACTGGGACGTGTTCCGGATCGAAGGAAAGGCCGGCGAAACGATCGTCGCCGAGGTCATGGCCCGCCGCCTGGACTCCCCGGTCGACTCCATGCTCGAACTGACCGACTCTCAAGGCAAGGTCCTGGTCTTCAACGACGACCACGAGGACCCGGCCGTGGGCCTGAACACCCACCACGCCGATTCCTACCTGCGAGCAACCTTGCCCGCCGACGGCGCCTACTACGTTCGATTACGAGACACGGCACGCCACGGCGGCCCGGCCTACGCCTACCGCCTTCGTCTCAGCCACCCGCGACCCGACTTCGCCCTGCGAAGCGTTCCTTCCACGGTGGCCTTCCGCAGCAGGAAGGGGGCGGCCGTGACCGTCTACGCGATTCGCAAAGACGGCTTCGACGGCGACATCAAGCTCGCCCTGCGCGATCCCCCGCAAGGTTTCTCCGCCTACAATTCCACGCTCAAGAGCGACCAGGAGAAGGTCCGCTTCGGGATGAAAACCACGCTCAAGAGCACGGACGGTCCCGTGTCGCTGGTCTTGGAGGGCCGCGCCCGCATCGGAGATCGGATGGTGGTCCATCGGGTCGTGCCCGCGGAAGATCGCATGCAGGCCTTCCTATGGCGTCATCTCCTGCCGGCGGAGGACTTCCCCGTCGTCGTCTTCAATCCCGCCGTCAAACCCGCCCCCACCCGCATCGCCAAGGCCCCGAAACAGGAAGCCAAACCAGCCGCGGACCCCGACGCCGCGCCAAAATTCACGAAGCGCCAGGTGGCCGGACGGCTGCGCCAGCTCAGGCTCCTCTTCGAGGAATGGCTCCTCACCGACGACTTCTACAATGAAAAAGTCGCAGAATGCGAAGCGGCCCTGTAGGATCGGCAGGAACAACCACAGGGTGTGATTTATGGGTGGCACGCTCAGAGCGCAAGCGATGGGCGTGGACAGTCGATTCCCCACGCCCATCGCTTCGCTCTGAGCGTGCCGCCCACGACACGGCGTCTTGAAGAAGCAACGGCGCACCAAAAAACCGGTCCCAGGCAATCTGCCCGGGACCGGTTGTTTGTGGATTCAAACATCAACGTCGATGCGTCAAAACGCATCCAGCGCCCGTCTACTTGTCGTCCAGCAGTTCCACGGCTGCGAACTTCTGGCCTTTGAGCATTTCGAGGCTGGCCCCGCCGCCGGTGCTCACGTGGGAGACCTTGTCGGCGAAGCCCATCTGGCCGATGGCCGCAGCGCTGTCGCCGCCGCCGATGATGCTGACCGCGTCGCTGTCGGCAATGGCCTGGGCCACGGCCTTGGTGCCGGCGTCGAAGGGCGGGGTCTCAAAAACGCCCATGGGACCATTCCACACAACCGTGCCCGCGTCCTTCACCAGGTTGGCGTACATCTCGGCCGTCTTCGGTCCAACGTCCAAACCCTCGAATCCGTCGGGAATCTCGCCCGTGTCGACCGTCTTCTTCTCGGCCGCCGCGGCCTCTTCGGCCGTCTTGGGGAAGCGATCGCCACATTGGGTGTCGAGGGGCAGAACGAGTTTCTCCCCGCCCTCTTCAATCAGGCCCTTGGCCAGATCGACCTTGTCGGGCTCGACCAGGCTGCCGCCCACCTTGCCGCCCTGGGCCAGGGAGAACGTGTAGGCCATGGCCCCGCCGATGAGCACCTTGTCGCAAATGCCCAGCAGGTTCTTGATCACTTCGATCTTGTCCGACACCTTGGCGCCGCCGAGGATTGCCACGAAGGGCCGCTTCGGGGCGCTGATCGTGTCGGTCAGGTACTCGATTTCCTTGGCAACCAAAAATCCCACGACCTTGGGCTTGCCAACCATGGCCTCGGGAACGGCGACCATGGAGGCGTCCGTCCGGTGGCAGGTGCCGAAGGCGTCGTTGCAATAGATGTCCGCCATGGCGGCCAATTTGCCGGCAAACTCGGCGTCGCCTTTCTTCTCACCCGCGTTGAACCGGAGGTTTTCGAGGACGAGCACTTCGCCGTCCTTCAAGGCGGCCGCCTTGCTCGTGGCGTCGTCGCCCACGGTGTCGGTGGCGAAGGCAACTTCCTTGCCCAGCAACTCGCCGAGCTTGGCCGCGGCGGGCTTCATGCTGAATTTCTCGTCGCCCGGCTCGCCCTTCGGACGTCCCAGGTGGCTCATCAGAATCAGCTTGCCGCCCCGGTCGATCACCGACTTGATCGACGGCAGGGCCATCCGCACGCGACGATCATCGGTCACGTTCAGGTCGGCGTCCAACGGCACGTTGAAATCCACCCGCATCAATACGGTCTTGCCAGCTACATCCACGTCCGCAATGGTCTTCTTCGCCATGGGTGTCTCAGCTCCTCAAACGATGGTTCTCGATCCGCGTCCCGTGGCCGACCCTCCGAAGGCGGCATCCCTACCCGGAAGCGGGCAAATCGCAAAATCAAACCCTTGAGTTTACCGCTTGGCTGCCGGACCGAAAAGCCACCCGCCCACTCACACGAGGGAGGCACCAGGAAGGGGGGAAAGCTGCTCAAAGTGAGAACGAATGACGGTGCAAACAAGACTGAAGGCCAAAGGCTGAAGGACAGTAAAACAAGGGCTTTCGTCGCATCGAAACCGGCTTTCCATACCAATCGACCTCGCCTCAGAAACCTACAGCCTACAGTCTCCAGTCTCCAGCCCTCGCCCAGCATTTCAGGAAGTCCGCGTCTCTCGAAAGTCCCGTCCTTCTCACTTTGAGTAACCTGTTGTCGCGACATGACTTGTGCGTTACGATGGCCCTGCGGCATCTGCTCTTCTTCGCCAGCCTCCGTGGGTAGCTCGCGAGACTCTTTCGCAGGGGAACCACCATGCCCTCGACCGTCAACGGAATCGGCACGACCTACTTCCTCAAAAAGAACCGTTGCTACTCGATCGACCATTGCGAGAACTGCGGCGGGCTGAGTTGGCTTTCCGACTACACAACCTACAAATGCGTCTGCTTCCTGTTCATCCCGGTCATCCCCTACGGCAAGGCCCGAGTGATGAACTACTGCCCCACGTGTACCCGTCACCGCGTGATGGGGCACAAGGACTACACCCAGGCCGTCGCCGAATCGCTGCAGACGGCCCATGAGGCCTGGCAAAACGAACCCGATAACACCGACGCCCTCCTGGCCCTGTGCGACGTCCTGATCGCGACGGGGCAGGCTGACCAGATTGACGAACTTCTCCGCCTCACCCAGGCTAACCTGTCGGCCGACCACACCGCCCTCATCGAACTCCGCCGCCACGTGGCGTCGAAACGGGATCGTGCCGCCCTCGAGGTGTTCCAGGAACTCCTCATGCGAGATCCCGCCCAAGACGCCCTCGCCGTCGAGATGTTGCGACTGCTGGCCGTTTCGGGACGCAAGAAAGAAATCCCCGCGGCCGTGGCGACCTACTTCGACGCGAATCGCGACAGCGTCTTCTTCGTGGCCAACGGTGGGGACCTGGCCAACTTTGCGAAGGACTTCGAAACCGCGACGAAATGCTACGACCGCCTGCTCGAATTGAAGCCCGAGTTGGTCGCCGATCTTGGCAAGAACAAGCAGGTTCGAAAGGCGTACAAGAAGGCAGGCCGGCCCTTCCCGGGCGATGGGAATGTGTGACCCGGCCAGTCGTCGCTTTTCGCTTTGCCTCACTGGGAGCCCCGCCGATGAGAACTCGACTCGCCCTCACACTCCTGCTCGCCCTGCCGTGCCTTGCCCAGGCCGCTGAGCCTGGCGACGTTTTCTCCAAGGCCGGCGTCCTTCGCCGCATGCTCGCCGTGCGCGACTACCAACTCGCCCATCCGTGGAAGGAAACGGACCGCAACTGGATCCGCGCCACCTACTACACGGGCGTCATGGGTCTTTACCGCGCCACGGGCGATCCGAAGATTCTCGACCAGGCTGTCGGCTGGGCAGAAAAACACCGGTGGGCCGAGGGAAATGAGCGGGAACGGGCCAACAAGAAGACCTGTGGCCAGACCTATCTCGAACTGTATTTCCTCGACCCCGACCCGAAGCGGATCGAGAAGACCAAGACCTATGTTGACTCTCGCATCGCGGCGGTTCACGCCGGTGAGCCGCCCACCAAGGGCTGGTACTACTGCGACACGCTCTACGTCGGCCCGCCCACGATCGCCATGCTCGGCAAGGCCACGGGCGACCCCAAGTACTTCGACTACCTGAACGAAGTCTATTGGGCCGTCACCGACCTGCTCTACGACAAGCAGCACCACCTCTTCTACCGCGACGCCAAGTACTTCGACGCCACAAGCCCGGGCGGCCGCAAGGTCTTCTGGTCTCGCGGCAACGGCTGGGTCCTCGCCGGCCTGCCCCGCATTCTCCAGTACCTGCCCAAAGACAACGACCACTACGATCGCTATGTTGCCCTGTTCCGCGAGATGGCCGCCTCGATTGCCGACCGCCAGCAGCCCGACGGGCTGTGGCGAGCCAACCTTGACGATCCGAATGACTGCCCCAACCCCGAAACAAGCGGCACGGCCTTCTTCTGTTATGCCATGACCTGGGGCATCAACAACGGCCTGCTCAATCGCGGGCGCTACGAGCCCGTCGTCAAGCGCGCCTGGGCCGGGCTGTGCCGCCATCTTGGCGACGATGGCAAGCTCGGATTCGTCCAACCGGTCGGCGCCGCCCCCAAGCCGGCCACCGCCGAAATGACCCACGAATACGCTATGGGCCTGTTTCTCCTGGCCGGGGAAGAGATGATCAAACTGCTCGAATCAGAAGCCGGCGTAGGGCCAGCCCCGGGTCAGTCGTAGAGCTTCTTTCCCGCTTGAATCGCCTTGCGGTTGGCGGCCTCGACTCCCAGGCGAGTTGCGTATTTCTCTTCGCGTCGGCAGTCCGTTTCACAGGGCCGGAAACCGGGCATGTCCGCTCGGGGCTTCGCGGTCAACATTTGCTTCCCCGCTTCGATGATCGCCAGAGACTGCCGGTAGGCCGGATCGCCGTGATCGGCGAACTTCGCCAGGCACGGGCTCCACTGGGGCCGAGTGAAGTTCACCTGGGGTCCCGGATTTCCGCTGTGGTTTCGCAATCGCCCGAGATCCAATCCGGCAAGTTTGGCGAGTTGCCCCAGTTGATCCTTGTCGAGAGGGCACCGTCCTGTGAGGCTGTCCGGATAGGCACAAGCGTAGGTCGGATAGTAGACCCCATTCAGATCCAGCCACGTCGTCACCCGATCGGTTTCTTCCTTGCTGAGCCGAAGCTCCTTGTGCTCGTCGATCGTCGGACGACGGATCTCCGCAGCCAACCGGCTGGCGTGAGAGCCCCAACTGTAGGCCCTGAGGATCGCGGCGGGGCCCCCGCCGGCGCAGGTCACATAACCCTTTCGCCAGAGCTCGTTGTAGGCCGTGTTGAAGGCGATGAGACGGTCGGGGGCGAGATTGAGCTTCTCGCCGGCCGGTTTGCCGTAGTCGTGGCACTGGACGCAATGCTTGTCAAACACGGGCTGGACCTCGGCCGTGAATCCGAACACTCGCGTCGGTCCATACCACGGCTCCAATCGGCTCGGAGGCCGCTTCATGGCCAGCGGCGCCGGCCGGTCGAGCCAGGGCGGGGCGTCGAGGCGAGGCTCGTGGCAACCCGTGCATCCCGTCTTCTCACCCGGCTGCAACACCGTGCCGCTCCGCATCGACTGAACCATCATCTCGTTCTCGTCGAGCAATTGGAAATACACGAACTTGTCGGCCGGTACGACAAAACAGGCCGAGCCGTCCGCTTCGACCGGCGCCTTGCCGAGGATTCGCTTGTTCTCCAGGCTGTGCCAGTTCATTCCGGGGGCCGTGTAGCCCTGCCCATTCCAACTCCCCGGCGACCAGTGCCTTTTCTCGGGCGATTCGACCACCCGCAGCCATTTGACCGAGCCTCGCTCGACGCCTTCCATGTGCGTCCCCTCATAGACGTCGGCCACGTAGAACGTCCCCTCGCCGGCCGCGAGATCGCACCGCTCCGGAATCATCGGCGGCCGCGGGCGACCTTTCAACGGCATGGGATCGTAACAGCCGGGCGCTTCCGAATGAACGAGCACCTCGTTGCCGAACACGTCCACCAGGTAGATCCCCATCTGCTCGCCCTGCCCCGTCATCCGGGAGCAGAGGAAGTACTTGTCGCTCAGCGGCCAGGGATCCTCATACTTCACTGGCAGTCGGGTGGTGGCGTCGCAGTTGAAGGGGCCGTCGATCCGCGTCCATTCGGCCACTTCCTCGGGCCACGTTCGCACCACGGCCTCCTGTCCGTCGATGCCGCAGCGACGATCGAGAATGGCCAACGCTCCCCACAACCGATCATGATGGGGTCCGAAGATGCAAAGCGTCTCCTGGCTCTCCGGCAGGACGTGGGCGTTGAACACGGCGCCGGGAACCGCCGTATTGTTGCCCCAATAGACGGCCTGGTTCGTGCCGTCCGGGTTGACGGTCCAGAGCCCGTGCGCGTCGCCGAAGTTGCGGTCCACATACTCCCAGCGCGCGTACAGAATCCGTCCGTCGGGCAGAAGCTCGCTGTGGTTGTCGAAAAGCGTGTTCTTCGTGATCTGACGGATGTTCGCTCCGTCCGCCTCCATCCGAAACAGGTTGGCCGCAATATCCCGCGAGCACATGTTGTACTTCGGCTCGCGCGTCGACGAGAACACGACCCCGTCGTCGGGCAGGTAGATGGGATCAAAATCGCAAACGCCCCCGGCGCGCGTCAATTGTCGCAGGCCCGCTCCGTCCACGCCGATCTCGTAGAGGTGATAATCTTCGTCCTTGCCGTGGCGCATGGCGAAAACGATCCGGCGACCGTCGAAGTGAACGTCCGGGTCCCGGACGATTCCTTCCGGCACATCGACGAGCGTCTTGATTTCCCCCGTCTTCACATCGAGGGTCTTCATGGCCCCACCGCCCTCGAACAAATCGGCATGGGCAATGCCCCGATCGGGATTGAACTCGTTGGTGTGGAAAAGCGTGTCGATGGCGTGGTAATGACTGCGATACTGATGGCGGGTGACGAACAGGATCGGCTGATCCGTGACCAACGGATTGGCCAGGATCGCCTCGCGCTGCAAAGCTGCCAAGGGTTCCGCTCGTGCTTCTCCAGAAAGGGCTTCCAACTTCTCCAGCCTGTCCAAGAACTCCTTGGCTCGCGGATAGCGAGGACCGAAGGTCTCGGCCAGGTCGTTGACTGCCTGCCGTACAGCCTCGGGGTCGATCGGCGGAGGTAGCAGGTTGGTCGGTGGAGGAGGTGACGCGGGCATTGAACGAACCAACTTGGTTGTCTGCGGCCCGTCGGAATCGGTGATCTCCGGCAGGAACCACAGCACGTCCCAGTGCTCCTGGCCCAGATTATCGTGGCTGAACGTGATCGACTCGACGGGAAAATCGGGTCGAAAATGCTTCACGTAGAGCTTGTTGTCGCCCCGCGGCAGGACATGGTCGAGGACCGTTTCGGTGTGGCCCTCCCCGTCGCTGGCGGTGACCGTGAATTTCAGCCCGTTGGTGCTCGACGCCGCCGCCTGGTTCGTGAGCGAATAGAGAATCCGCAGATGCTTGCCGGGAGGAATCGTCACCTTCCATCGGGCGTTGAGCACGTTGTTGTCGGGAAAGGCGAGCATCATCAGCCCGTCGCGATACTCCTGGCCCACCCAGCCCTTGCCGGAAGCCAGGAACCCGCGCGCGTCCTGGTCCCACTCGACCCCGCCGCGGAGTTGGTGGTCCTGGCCGTTGTTGCCGCACTGGCGGCGCCAGACGAACGTGTGGTTCTCGTCGGCATCCCAAACCGTGGCCTTTGAGAGCGGAAAGTCTGTCTTGGGCTTGGCTGCCTGAAGGCTTGTCGAGGAGAGAGCAAGGATCAAAAAGGTCGCAAACTGCCTCAAGCCCGCGTCGCGTAATCTCATTTTTGAGGTCCCTTTTGGGAAACATCCCAAGCTCCATATGGTTGCCTTCGAATAGATTATGGCCGATCGCCCGAACCGGACGCTATGCTAGCCCATTTGAGAATTCCCACTTTTTTTCCGATCGTGCCAATAAATCGACACCCTCGCTGGGGTCATTCTTCATAGACGACCCCACGGAACCCATGATGGACGAACCGGACCTCCAACTGGCTGGCCGACTGGCCCAAGGCGACGAGTCGGCCTTCCGGCGTCTCTACGACACCTGCGCCGATTCGCTCCATCACTACCTGACCGTGACCCTTCAGTCCCGCGACGATGCCGACGACGTGCTGCAAGAAACCTTCAAACGCCTGACGCAGAATCGCCGCAAATTGCAAGGCGTGAAGAACGTGCGAGCTTACGCGTTTACAGTCGCTCGAAACGAAGCCTTCCACCGAACGGATCCGGGCAAACACCCGGGCCCTGCGAGTGCTGGACGCCCTCCTGAATCGCCCCGACCCCGACGCCCCCCCACCGGCCGACCTGAGCAAACTGGGCCTGCCCGCCGACGCGACGACCGACCCCTTCAACGGCAAGCCGTTGATCATTAAGAAGACGCCCGAAGGCTGGAAGGTCTACTCCGTCGGAAGCAACCTGATCGACGACGGCGGCACCCTGGACGACGACGCCGACTTCGTCGTCGGGTCGGTTGAGAAGTAGGGTGGTGCCAGAGCGGACCAATGGATTGACGTTACCTAACCAGAAATCCGTCCAACATCAAAGAGCATACACAGCCAGGAAGCGAGCGGCGGCCCACCATGAGTGACGAGCCATTTCGGGGCGGTTGCATTGCGCCATTCAACCGAAGCAATGCGGATCGGTGAAAGGGAGACCGCAATACGGTGGGCCGACGTTCGCGTGCTGACGCTACGAGCCCGCTCCGAAATGGGAAGCGAGTGACTCGGAAAGGTCTGGTGGATGTGGTCCACTTTGGCCACACCCTACAACGAGCTTTCTACACCCTCGCTCGCGACATGTACGCGAACTCGGCCACGATCGGATGGACCAGGTTCTCAAAATCCTCGAAGGCCAACTGGATCAACTCGGCGTGGGAGCCGGCATTGAAGGCGATCTGGTCGTCGAGGGTCAGGCTCCGATCCACGTAAACCGGGATCTTGTAGAGGTTTCCGAAAGGCGGCATGGCGCCGGCTTCGCAGTCGGGGAACCGATCCTTGAACTGATTCTCCGTGGCCAGCGTGACCGACTCGGCCTCGGTGTGGTGACGCAGAAGCTCCAGATCGAGCATTCGTGTCGAGGGAAGCACGGCCATGGCCATCTCCCCGTCGATGTAGAGAATCACCGTCTTGGCCAACTCTCGGCCGGGAACATGAGCCGAGGCCGCCGTCTCCTGGGCCGTGTAGGCCGGCGAATGACGGATCGAAACATAGCGGATGTGATTCTCGTCCAGAAACCGTTTCAACTTCTTGGCAGGCATGATCGTCTCCTTCGCAAATGGAAACCTGACAGGCAGGAGTGGACGACTCCTACCGGGAAACCACAGGACCAGCGAACGTCGAAGGAAACGAGAGCGCCGTGGTGCCAAATCGAAACGATTGCATCGCGCCTCGCCCGGAAGGTCGCGACGCCCGCCATGGTCAGTATAGGTCGCGCTTTTCAGAGCGGCCACCCGCTGATCGAGTTAGTCTAACGCGGCGATACACCCGATCGAGGGTAGTCGACAGGAAACGTCGAAGATCTGCTATCAAGAGAAGGCGGCTCAGGCCAAATATGCCTTCATTTCACTTTCCAGGGCCGGGGCATGATCCAGGATCGGCTGGACCTGTTCGGTGGCGCTGACGATGGCCTTCACCCAACCGAGGTAGCTTTCGAGGGACTCTTTCGGACAAGCCCCCCCCGCGTGTTGCCATTTCTCGACGAGGCTCTCGGCAAGATGGGTGCAACTCGTGACCTGACTGACGGGCACCACCATCGAGGCCGACTTGATCGTGTGGAGAACGCGAGCCATCTGGCGCGCCGGTTCATCGCGACGTTCCTGGGGCGACACTTGTCGGAGGAGGTCTTCAAGTGTGCGGCTCCGTTCGGCCAACTCGCGATGAAACGTGCGCCAGAGGCTCGCGTCCACATTCCTCGGGGGGGGCGGGGTCGCGGTTCCGTCATAGTGAAACGGAACCGGTCTGGATAATAGCTCGGCCGCCGGCACCGTGGGCGGTTCCGGTTCGCACTGATCCACGAGCGGCCCTGCGACCGAGCTGGTCGTCTCTTCCTGATTCGGGGTTTTGACTGGTGCCGGAGCAACAGCGGCGGCAGGCACTTCGGCCGGCGC
Organism: Thermoguttaceae bacterium; assembly: GCA_963674575.2. Classification (GTDB taxonomy): domain Bacteria; phylum Planctomycetota; class Planctomycetia; order Pirellulales; family Thermoguttaceae; genus JAAYAY01. The sequence goes on along the minus strand of CAXXQT010000001.1, from coordinate 403,119 downwards.
CGACTGAGGAGCCTGAACAGACGCCGTCTCCTCGATCTTGGCGGCTTGGGGAACTGCGGACGCCGCGGGCGTCGCGGCTTCCGACCCAGGGGCCGCCGATTCAGTAATCTCTTTCAACGCCTCCGCACGCCCCGCCTGCTGGGCGGCCACAATCAACTCGTCCGCCAACCGCACCACCTCGATCAGTTCCGGCTTGGCCACCTGGGCATTGGCGCCAACCGCATTGCCCTTCTTGCGATTGTCGGGCGTAATGATCGAGGAATACAGCAGCACCGGGATCTGACGCAGAAGCGGGTGCTCCTTGATTTGTTTCGTTAAATGGAATCCGTCCATCTGCGGCATCTCCACGTCGCAGATCAACAGGTCGCCCACGTCTTCCGCACGCCCGGTTGCCTCAATCCGCTTCGAAATCCACTCCCAGGCCTCGGCGCCGTTCTCGAAAAAGGTCTGGTTTCGATAACCGCTCGCCGAGAGCGTGTTCGTGATCGCCTGGCGCACCGTGGGGGAATCCTCCGCCAGAAGAAGGTGCAGCTTCTCCCGCGGCAATCCCATCGGGTTGGCCACTTCGTCGGTTCGAAAGAACTGTTCCGTCACATCGTCGAGGATCATCTCGAAGTCGAGCATCACGATCAACCGTTCCTGGCAACGAGCCAACGCCGTCACCGGCGTGTTCGCCAGATCGTCCAGGTTGGGAACGGCCAGGATGTTCTGCCAACTCAGCCGGTGAATTCGTTCGACCTCGTCCACCAGAAACGCCGTCTGCTGCTGGTTCAAATCCGTCAGGATCATCGTCGATTCGCTCTGGTCCGAGCTGGCCGTGATCCCCAGGTGATCCAGGAGCGAAACACAAGGAATCACCTGGTTTCGCAACTTGAACACGCCGCGTATCGACGGATGGGCCTTCGGCAGCGACGTGATCTCGGCCGTCGGGAGCACTTCGCGAACCTTCGCAACGTTAATGCCGAACGTGTACGTAGACACCTTGAAGACCAGCACCTCCAACTCGTTGGTGCCGCTCTCCAGGAGGATCTCTTTGTCCAGCAGAATGTTGCTCAAACTCGACATTGCCGTGTATCTCCTTGTCGTGTCCCGAAGCCGTGCTCTGACCGTGGCTTCCCACGGGAACTAGCATCGGGATTTCCGGTTGGGCAAGCTGAGGAACTTCTGTCGTGCAGGAATAATCGTTGCGTGGCGCAAAATGAGAAGTCTGCCGGAAGCCTGCCGAACACGGCCGCCCTGCCGCCTATACCGGTTCTGACGACAACTCCCCTGACGCATTACCCCCGCCAACCGGTGGCAATTGCGGCGCAATCACCCGGCAGGTAACATGCTGGCAGACAGATCTCCCCAATGGAGGGAGAATTGAGCCCCTGAACAGGCTGGAGGCTAGAGGCTGTAGGTTCCGAAACGCCGTCTGCGTGCCGGCATCCTGCCGCGTAGCGGCATAATGTGAGTAGCCGGGGGTGGAGCGAAGCGGAACCCCTGGAGTCAAAGCCGCGGGGGCATGCCGCGTAGCGGCATCACAACCGAGCGAGGGACCGGCGACCAGCGAATGACGCGCGGCGTGCCACTACGTGTTTCCCAGCCCTTCAGCCTTCGGTCTTCACTTTGAGCTGACAACAACGCCCTCGCCTATCCTGGAAATATCCCTCACATGTCAAACCGACCCGCCCTGCAATTCAGCCTCACCGCCTTGTTCGTCTTGATCACCGTGTCGGCCCTGGTCTTGTCCGCCGTGCTGGGCACCTGCCGCCTCTTCGGAATATCCGCCGTTGACCTTCTGCAGACAGGAATTTTCCAGTGGGCGATTTACCTGACTCCCAGGTGGCTGATCTGGGGTGTGGGCATTGCCATGGCGATGCGGCGATTGCGCACCCATCGGAAGGCGGCGACCTGTGCGGCCGTTGCGTTTGCCGGCTTGATTGGTAGCTCTCTGGTTGCGTGTATTGCCCAAATGGCGGTGATTCACACCATGTCTTCCAGCCAACTCGGCCCTTCAAGCTTGGGCTGGATGCTCATGGTAATCCAAGTGGTTCGCTTGATCGCTGATATCGTCTGCTGGACCCTGATTCTCATGGCGATCTTCACCGGTCGGCCCGTCGAGCCGAGCCCTGCCGCGTTGGAGGCGGATGGCTCCGACCCTTTTTCTCGTGAAGACGTCGATCCCTTTGCGCAGCCAGACATGGAACAGCCCTTCGACGGGCAGCCCTGAAAGGAGACTTCGGAAGAATAGCGGATCACCACAGAGGTCACAGAGGTCACAGAGGACACGGAGAAAAACGGAGTAACTAAGAAATGACGAATGAGGAAAACCAAATGACGAAACAAATCCAAAGTCCTGAACGACGGAGGTTGTGCAGAATATGACATTCGCGTCTTGGGCCATTCGTCATTCTTTCGACATTCTTCACTGGGCTAGTTCTTCCTCTGTGCCCTCCGTGTCCTCTGTGGTTGTCTTTTCGCTACAACTCGTTGCGGGGCAATGCGATCTATCCAATAGCAAAGTGAAATAGTTGAATTAGGGACTCCAGAAAATGTTCCAGATCACAAGCAACACGTTTGAGAATGACGCCCCCATCCCCAAGAAACACACGGGCGACGGAGTCGACCTGTCGCCGCCCCTGGCGTGGTCCTCGCTCCCCGACGGCACGGCCGAACTGGCTCTCATCTGCGACGATCCCGACGCGCCCACGCCCCAGCCGTGGGTCCACTGGGTGATCTACAAAATCCCCAAGGACCAACCCGGACTGCCCGAGGGTGTTGAACCCGTGCAGGACCCCAAGGCTCTTGCCGGGGTGCTGCAGGGCGCGAACTCCTGGTCCGCCGGCAACACGGTTGGCTTTCGCGGCCCCGCCCCGCCTCCCGGCCACGGCACCCACCACTACCACTTCACCCTCTACGCCCTCGACTCGCCCCTTCAGGTGAGACCCGGCCTGACCAAGGTCGCCCTCCTGGCCGCCATGCGAGGCCACATCCTAGCCGAAGCCGAACTCGTCGGCACTTACGAGCGTTAGGCTTTAGGCTGGAGACTGTAGACTGGAGGCGACACACTAGCCGGGCTCTTGAACCCACCATCTCCCACCGGGTAACCTCATCCGTTGAGCCCCCAACCTAGCCCGGCTCTTCCGAACCAGAACCAACGACTAGCCGGGCTCTTCAACCCACCATCTCCCACCGGGTAGCCCCACCCGTTGAGAACCAAACTTAGCCCGGCTCTTGCAAACCGAAGAACAACCTCCCCGTCTCACCAATCGCAAAACAGTTTCGACATTCGTCATTCCTCATTCGACATTAGACATTTCTCCCCATGCCCGACCATCGCGCCCATCGCGGCCCCCATCCTGAAGACCCCGCCCTGTTCGGCTCCGCTGCTGAGACGCCGCTCCAGGCCGCAAGCGCCGACCTGGCCTGGCTGCTCGACCGAGGCTACGCCCCCAAGTCGTCGCTGAAACTGGTCGGCGATCGCTACCAACTGGCCGCCCGGCAGCGAACGGCCGTGGCCCGCTGCACCTGTTCCACGGAGCAGCGCAAGGGGCGGCTGGCCCGGCAAGTCGACCCGGCGGCCCTCGCGGGGCAGACGCTCTGGATCGACGGCTACAATGTGCTCACCACCGTCGAGGCCGCCCTGGCCGGCGCCGTCATTCTGGCCGCCGGCGACGAGACCTATCGCGACATGGCAAGCATGCACGGCAGCTACCGCAAGGTGGCCGAGACTCAGCCCGCTATCGTGCTCATCGGCGAGACGCTTGCCGCTCTGAATCCTCGCGACGTCCGCTGGCTTCTGGACAAGCCGGTTTCCAACAGCGGCCGATTGAAACAGATTCTGCTCGACATGGCCGCCCAGCGCCACTGGCCCTGGACGGTCGACCTCGTCGCCGACCCCGATCCCCTCCTCGCCGAAAGCCCCCAGATCGTGGCTACCGCCGACAGCGTCATCCTCGACCACTGCGGCCGCTGGCTGAACCTTGCCCGCCAGGTCGTCGAAACCCGCCTACCCGACGCCTGGATCCTGGACGTCGCACTCCGCCCCCAGTAGGTTCCGGGCGCCGCACGGACCCCTAAATCTCAGATTCATTCCCCAACCCAGAAACCCCACACGATCGCCGCCGCCTGCCAAAAAGAACCGTAGGGCGTCTTGGCGCACCGAGGCGAAGCCTCTCTTCCCAGCAAACCTGCGAGGCAACAAAACAACACCAAGATGAAACATCGCTACAAATTCTCGCTCCGCAGCCTATTCGTCGTCACGGCGATTGTCGCTTTGGTCATCGGTCTGCTTCAATGGGCCCATCAGATGTTCTCGATCGACCCGGCCTCGGAAACGGTGACGGTCAACGCCCAGATCGTGCACGTCGACTGGACGCCGATCCCCTGGGAAGGCGGTCACTCGGGCCTCTCTCAACCTTCCGATCCATTCGTTTTCACAAGTGCTTTTCCTACTGAGCACACCGATGCCAAGCAGGTCAATCAGACTCTACTCGAGATCGGCTACACAGACCACTTCGGGATCTGCGCATTCAATGTCACCGAGCAGGTTTACGGATGGCATGCTCCGGACTGGTCCGACTACCTCCTCTGTGTGGGGCGTGACGGGGGCGGCACTGTCGACGGCGCGTTCTTCTGTGATTGCGAGTTTCACGAGGAAACACGTTGCCTCACCATTCACGTGCGGGAATATATCAACAACAAAAGGACCGCAAAGTCCGCCACGTTTCGCTTCGTCCACGACGGCAAGTCTTTCCGCTGGCAACCGGACTCAGATCAACGGACAACGAACCCAGTAGGTTCCGGGCGCCGCACGGAACCCTGAAGCTCAGGTTCATCCCCCAATCCAGAAACCACACACGATCACCGCCGCTTGCTGAAGAGCGATTGCCCGGTTGCATACTCTCCCGTGCCGGTGCGCAACCACTCCTCCAGCCCGGTCGTCTCCTTCTTGGCACACTCTTGGTCGTTCGACTCTTCCGTCGACAGACTGGGAATGTCCACCTTGGCATTCGCCCACTTGCCGCGCTGCTCGGCATCGGCGGCGCACATCCCGCGGACCCTTTCTGTATGGCGAACGATGTCGTCGGCGTAGGCAATGTCGGCCTTGGCCTCGTCGCTGCGTCCTAACCGCTCGTAGATCTCGGCCCGAAGCCGCAGGGTCTTTTCGATCTCAGGGCCGTGGCAGTACGATCCTTTGCCGTGAACGATCATCTTCGCGTAGGCATCTTCGATCAACTCGCACGCTCCGACCGGATCGTCGTCCTCCAGGAGACACTGAGCGCGATGGCGGTCACAAAAAGTGAGGTAGTACTTCTCGCGAAGATCGTCTTCGTCGACGAGAGACCGCAATTCTTCATAGGCCCGTTCCGCTTCGTCTCGGTCGCCGAAGGCGGCCGCAGCCTCGGCTTTGATCATACAGACCTGTTCCAGTTTCACGCCGCGAAACGAGAAGTTCTTAATGACGCGAATGAACTCGGCTTGGGCTTCCATCAGTTCCTTGATCCGTTCTTCGTCCTTGCCCTGCTGAAGAAGAACATACGATAGCGGGACCCGTGCCCAGAAACGACAGCCGAAGAGCATGCTGTCGCGTTCGCCCTCACCCTCGCATATGCGATTGAAAAGCAACTCGGCTTCGGACCAATTGCGCAGCAGAACATGAGCTTCCGCAAGCCCAACGTCACAGTTCGCCTGGAATCGGTTCAGCGGCTCCGGAAACGCGGCGAATTGCTCGGAAGCAACCCGAAGGCGGTCCATGGCGACGTTGATCTCCGCGAAGGAGGCAAAGGCGCTTTGTTTGGCTGCGCGGAGTTTGCCGATGGCCCCTTGCAGCATGCTATAGGTGCGGCAGAAGGCCTGTTGATCCTCTTTGGGAAGCCCGTCGATTACGTCCATCACGTGAAGCACTTCGGAACTGGCCTTCACAATGACGTGGTCCCGCCCCAAGACGCCTTCAGCCCGATCGCGACCTTGATTGGCCCACTGGCGCACCTCGTCGAACTTCCCAAGTCTCAGGCAAGTTTCCACGTTGATCTTGGTGTCTGCTGGAGAAGTGCCTTTCTCGGGAGTGATTCTTGTGCCAAAACACAGGATACTCTCGGTGTTTGCCCAACAGATGGTCTTGACCAACGCCCCTCCCCTTGAGCTTGTCGATTCCTGGCCTTTCGGCAGCAGGCCGAGTGGCTCGTGGGGGGCGCCACGAAGCCGCGCGGCGTGTTCGGCGATCGCGTTTGCTATGGGCAATTCCGCTTGCGGATGGTATTCGCCCGTGTACTGCCTGCGGGGCATGTTTTGCCCCAACCCATTCACCGCTTCGGCTGCAAGGCAGCAAAGTTCCTGGATCGTCAAACCGGCAGTTAGTTCTGCCTTGTTCCCGTTGTCGGCAAGAGCCTTTCTTGCCGCGTAGACAGCAGCCAGCGCTTCTTCATGCTCCTTCGCGGCCATCAGCCTGCGTGCTTCGTGCCGATCACACCAGGCTTGACACCAGAGAACGTACGAGTCCTTGCCGCCTTCTCCGCCGTCCTCCGGCAGTTGCCGGCGCAGCTCCGCGAACATCCGGTCCGCCTCTTCTCTTGCGCCGCTGCGATAGGTCACTTCTGCCAGAAGGATCTTCGTACGCAGGGGCCAGTAGCGAGCCTCTTCGTCCGTTCGGCTCTCCGCGTACGTGATCGCCGACTCAAGATACTCCGTCTGCCGAGGAAAATCCTTGTTCTGCAACATGAGAATCCAGGCGAGCCATTGGCAAGTCGCAACGGTGTCCTGCCGGGCATCGGGAAAATCGGCCGCCAGGAATTCCAACGCCTGCTCAAAGGACTTCTCCGCCGCCTGCCAATCGCGCCGACAGCCGTGGACATAGCCTAACCAGAGTTGACACTCGACGCTTTGGTAGCTCTCGCACCCCAGCGCACGGCGAAAAATCTGCATCCCTGATTGGAACGCCTTCTCGGCCTCGGCGAGGGTCGGACCATGCGGAAGCGTTCTGGCCTGCATCCGGTCGACGCGGCCCATAATCTTGTGTACTCGCCGCCGTGCCGCCACGTACTCGGCGATATCGGACGGCGGACGCTTCTTGAGCTTCTCGAAATCAGAAAGCCAAACCTCCCAATTGCGGCGAGCTTCCTCACTCGGCCCAAACCGCTCGCGCCAACGATCCCGGAGGATATCTACTTGTTGCTCAGCCGCTTCCCGCTTTCCGTCGGCAAGAAGCTCGAAGGCGTCGTTCAGCCGATCAGCCGTCGTCTTGGCATCCGCCGACGGAACCGTCGGCGAATCAGACGCCTCGGGCATGTCATCCTCTGCCAAAGCAGGAAGAACCGCGAGAAACATGGCCAGCAAACCGCCTGCCCATGAAAAGCGAACCATACCTGCCAAATGTCGCTTCCACTTCAGAACGAACATCTTCACCCACCACCTTCCTGGCTGAGTCGCAATCACCACGCCCTAACGAAAGACAGATCCCTCAAACTCGCTGTTTTCTCTGTCCGTGCGCAATCGCCGACCTTCCCCCGTCTACCGGGGCCAACGTCAGTGAAATAGCCCGGATGGCACGAATTTCGACCCCGGCAAACTAACAACTCCCGACGTTTTCACCAAGGTGAAAACCGGGGAGATACTCTAAACCTTCCTCTGCGTCCTCGGTGCCCTCTGTGGTTGTCTTTTCTTCTTCCCAACGCTGGCGACGCAACAAACGTACTGACCGCGCACGAAGAAAGCCCGACGGCCGATTGGGGGGAGAGATTGGGCCGCCGGGCTTTAGGGGGAATTGTCTGCGTCCGAGAGTCACGCGATCGTGCTCCCGGACGCCTATGATAAACCGCAGCAATGGGCTCCGCCTGGATCAGCAATCGAGCCCACTGCCGGCCGGGTTGATCAATACATGTCTTGGGGGCCGCCGTGGCCGGCGCCGCCCTTTTCTGCCTTCGGCTTGTCGGCGATGAGGGCATCGCTCGTCAGCAGAAGAGTGGCCACACTGGAGGCGTTCTCCAGGGCCGTGCGAGTGACCTTCGTCGGGTCGATCACGCCCGCCTTGACCAGGTCTTCGTACTGGTCGGTGGCCGCGTTGTAGCCCATGCCGTTCTTCATCTCGCGGACCTTCTCGCACACGACGCTGCCGTCCTGGCCCGCGTTGGCGGCAATTTGGGTCAAGGGGGCGCGGCAAGCGCGAAGGATGATGTTGTAGCCCACGAGTTCGTCCTGGGCCAGGTCACCCGGCTTCACCGAAGCCGAAGCCCGAAGCAGAGCCACGCCGCCACCGGGAAGAATTCCCTCTTCCACGGCCGCACGGGTCGCGTGAAGGGCGTCCTCCACGCGGGCCTTCTTCTCCTTCATCTCGCTCTCGGTAGCGGCGCCGACGTTGACCTTCGCCACGCCGCCGGCCAACTTGGCCAGACGCTCTTCCAACTTCTCGCGATCGTAGTCGCTCGTGACCTTGTCGATCTCGCGACGAAGCTGATCGATCCGGCCCTTGATCTCGGTGCTCTTGCCGGCGCCCTCGATGATCGTCGTGTTGTCCTTGTCGATGACGATCTTCTTGGCACGGCCAAGCTCTTTGAGCTCCATCGTCTCCAGCTTCCGGCCGAGGCTCTCGAAGAGCACCTCGCCGCCGGTCAGGATGCCGATGTCCTCGAGCATGGCCTTGCGGCGATCGCCGTAGCCGGGGGCCTTCACGGCGCAGATCTTGAGCGAGCCGCGGAGCCGGTTGATCACCAGGGTCGCGAGGGCTTCGCCGTCGATGTCTTCGGCGATGATCAGGAGCGGCTTGCCCGAGTTGACGACCGCCTCCAGGACCGGAACCAGGTCCTTGATCGTCGAGATCTTCTTCTCGTTGATCAGGACGTAGGCGTCCTCCATCACGCATTCCATCGACTGCGAATCCGTGACGAAGTAGGGCGACAGGTAGCCCCGGTCGAACTGCATACCTTCGACCCACTCAACTTCCGTGGCCAGGCTCTTGCCTTCGTCCACGGTGATCACGCCGTCCTTGCCGACCTTGTCCATCGCCTCGGCGAGCAGTTCGCCGATCTCGCGGTCGTTGTTGGCGGCCACGCAACCGACCTGGGCCATCTCTTCCTTCGACTTGATCGAGATCGACATCTTCTTGAGCTTCGCCGTGATGTCGGCGACGGCCTGCTCCATGCCCTTCTTCAACTGGATCGGGTTCACGCCGGACACGACCGCGCGGAGCCCTTCGTTGAAGATCGCTTCCGCCATGATCGTGGCGGTCGTGGTGCCGTCGCCCGCCACGTCGCTCGTCTTCGACGCGACTTCGCGGACCATCCGGGCGCCCATGTTCTCGTAAGGATCTTCCAGGTCGATTTCCTTGGCCACGGACACGCCGTCCTTGGTGACCGTCGGCGAACCGAAGCTCTTCTGGAGGATTACGTTCCGGCCACGCGGACCGAGCGTGACCTTGACGGCCTGGGCCAACTTGGTGACGCCCCGACGCATGGCGTCTCGGGCTTCCTGGTCAAATGCGATCATCTTCGCCATGAGAGGTATCTCCTTCAATCAATTTCGATCTATAGGGGCTGCCAAGTCGTGCTCCCGGTGGGAGGCCCGACCGAGCCCTTTGTGAACCCTTGTCAACCGATCACCGCCAGAATATCCTCTTCCCGCATCAGCATGAGTTCCCGATCGCCGATCTTGAACTCCTCGCCCGCGTAGCTCGTGAACAGAACCACGTCGCCCTTCTTCACCTGGAAGGGGGCTCGCGTCCCGTCGCGAAGCAGACGACCGGCCCCAACACTCACGACCACGCCCCGAGCGGGCTTGTCCTTGGCGCTGTCGGGCAGCACGATCCCGCCGGCGGTCACCGATTCCGACTCCGCTCGCTCAACCACCAGACGATCTCCCAACGGCTGGAGCTTGATCCCGCCACCGGCCTTGCTTGCGGCCTTCTTCTTCGCCATTGCCTAGTTACCTCCCAAATCGTGTGAAATCCAAGGTTTCTCGTGATGTCCGCTGTCCTTGTCGAACCCGATGGCTATCGCCCTTGGGTCGTCCCTGTCGCTTGCGATCTCCGCGGTGCCAACCAGGTCTCGGGACATTTGCGTTTTCGTAGGGGGCTGGACCGCGACTGCCAAAAAGGCGCGCAACCCAACCGGATCACGGCTATTTACGCAAGTGGCGCGCCAAATCTCCCGGAACGCAATAAGGCACAACCATCAAAGAAGTTAGCAAGACACCACAGCAGCCCCATGTCTCTCGCCTTACCCCAGATGTCAGGCCTCGCCATACCTGAAGCCAAAGATCTGCCATTTTGGCAGAGGGAGCGATGAGCTGTGAGCTTTGAGCGGTGAGCGGTGAGCCCGCGTGCTTCGGGACCGAAGGCCAGACCCCTGTTTTGCAACACCCGGCTATATGACCATGCCTGTTTGCGGCTTTGCCTGTATCCGCAAAGCCATGCACCGTAAGAATTTACGATTTGCAGCATCGCCCAAGATTTTGCAACACACCCCTGGTACGTTGCAAAACTCCCTTCTCCCCAAAAAACACCCAACCTCTTCCCTCTCAACCCCTTACGCAGCTCATGGCTCATAGCTCATAGCTCATAGCTCATAGCTCACAGCAGAAGTTGCCACACAATAACCGCCGGCCCCAAAACCAAAAGATACCAACTGAAGAGATAGAGACGGCCTTGTTCCAGCCAGCGAATGAGCCACACCAGGGACGCCAGTCCGATCACGAAGCTGACCAGGGCGCCAAGCACCAGCAGTCCAGGAGCAACGTGAGGCCCGGTCGGTTCCTCGGTCAACAGGTCGACCACGTGGAGCACCCCCCCTCCGGCAATGGCGGGAATGGCCAGGAGAAAGGAAAACGCGGCCGCCTCGTCGCGGCGCATCCCCCGCGCCAGCCCCGCCACGATCGTAGCCCCGCTCCGCGAGATCCCCGGCAGGATCGCGAAAGCCTGGGCAAACCCAATGAGCAGGGCCTCATCGTATCGCAGGTTCATACAGGTGACGTCGCCCGGCTTCGCCCTCGCCGTCCAGAGCAGGGCCAGCCCGGTGATCGGAAACATAAACCCCGTCAAAAGGGCGTTCTCCAGCACGTCGCCGCAGGTCTTCTTGATCCACAAGCCAATCACCACCGCAGGAAGGGTGCCAACAATCACCAGGCCAATCGTCCGCCGGTCGCGCGTGAGCAGACGCAGGATTCGTTGTCGGTAGAACACCAGGATTGCCAGGAGAGTGCCCAAATGAAGGACGATGTTCAGCGTCAGGATTTCATCCTGGTCAAACAAGGTGCCCAGGACGACAATATGGCCCGACGAACTGATTGGGAGAAACTCGGCGACCCCCTGAACGACGGCAAGAAGAACGACAATTCCAAGAAGGTGCATGGGTGCGACGGCAACGACGGCTCGGCTCCTGGAGGGGGGGGACGCTCGTCAATGAACAGCGGGATCGGCGAAACACCCAACAGTTTGCCCCAAAAAGGGGCCTGCCAGGCAGTTAGTGGAGTATAGCCCGAGGGCGTCATCCGTGGCCAGAAGGAATCGGAGGCAGGATTCGGGCCCCCCTAGGAGTTAATCGCAGGATTTGCCATAATACGCGTTTCGACAGAAGCCGCTCGCGAAGAATACGTTGCCCGGGGCTCTTTTCTCAACAACGGACGCGACTTGCGTCCGTCTGTTCAACGGCGGTGTCTTCCTGGCGCCGCCCTTTCGAGCCTCGTTCGGCTGAATCAATTCATCGAATTCTAGAAGGAGATAGCCATGTTCAAAAACCTCAATGCCTCGTTTCTTGGTGTTTCCGGGCATGAAAGCGAGATTATCGAACTGGCTCTCACCTACGGATTCAAGGGCCTGGATCTCAACTTTCAGGATTTTCATGACCGAGCCCAGGCCAAGGGGATCGATTACGCCCAACGCCTGATCGTCAGCGCCCTCAAAACCGGTCGGATCAGCATGGGGACCTTCGATCTGCCCATCGCCTGGGACGTGGATGACGAAGCCTTCGGCGCCGAACTCGCCAAGCTGCCCGAATTGGCCAAGATGGCCGCGGATCTGGGCTGCAAACGCTGCATCGCAACCCTCGCGCCGGCCGGCGACAAACGCCCCTATCACGAGAATTTCGAGTTCCACAAGTTCCGTTTCGGCGATATTTGCCGGGCCCTCAGCCCCTTGGGCATCCAGGTCGGCCTGGCCTTCCGTGCCGCGGAAAATCTTCGCAAGGAACAAGCTTTCCAGTTCATTCACGACCTGGAAGCCACCATGACCCTGATCGGCATGATCGATGCCCCGAACATCGGCTTGGCCTTCGATTCCTGGAACTTCAAGGTCTGCGGCGCCTCCCTTGACGAATTGAAGGCACTGAAGGCCGGCCAGGTTGTCTCCGTCCGCCTGGCGGACCTGCCCGGTGACGACGTGGCCCCCGCGGATATCACCGAGGATCACCGCTACATGCCGACCGCCACGGGTCGCGTGGACTTCGCCGCGATTATCGATACCCTCCGCGAGATCGGCTACGACGGCCCCGTGACCGTGGCGCCGAGTCGTCGCACCCTGGGCCGTGGACGACGCGACCTCCTGATCGAGAAGGCCGCCCAATGCCTGGAGCGGATCCTCAATCCGCCGCCCGTGGTCGCGAGCGTCGAGCCGGAAGCTAGCGAACCGGCTGCCGCCGAAGAGTAGAAGATATCCCCCGATTTTCCGCCGGCTTGCCCGATCTACCGAAGCAAGCCGGCGCAAAATCGCCCTGGGCTCCATGTGCCTCCCCTACCGCGGGACGCTTCTCGCCCTCCGTATCACTCGGGCTCTCCCTCTCATCGCCCAGCCTCCTCTCGCTTTTTTCACGTAGCCCCCCCCCCAAGGACGCTCGTGAATGTCTCACTCAACGCCAAGCGATTTTCGTGGATATCCTCTCTGCGATCCCGTCCACGCAAAGTGCTTTTCCGCAATAACTTAGGCAAAGCAACGGTTCTTGCTTCTTGAGTGGTTGTCGTCACTTCTTGCCACCGCTATTGACGGCCGCCATAAAAATGCTAAATTATCGATACAAGCATATCGATTAGTAACGACTGATGTCGTGCTGGTTGGTGCCGCCGGTCAGTCTGCCTGTTTGTCGAAGGAGGCGAAGCCCATGATCTACGCAACTCTCCCCGGAGAAGAGCCCGGAATCCCTGCCCAGGAGTCGACCGGGACTGTCGAAGCACTCGACAAACTGATCGCTCGCGTTCACCGAGCCCAGATCGAGTATTCCGACTTCGACCAGCGCCAGGTCGACGCCATCTTTCGCCGAGCGGCCCTTGATCTCAGCGCCCAACGAATCCCCCTGGCTCGCTCGGCCGTCGAGGAAACCGGCATGGGGGTGCTCGAAGACAAGGTCGTCAAGAATCACTTCGCCTCCGAATTCATCTACAACAAGTTCAAGAATGCCCAGACTTGCGGCATCATCGAGCACGACACCGGTTTCGGCATCCGAAAGATCGCCGAGCCCTTGGGAATCCTGGCCGGAGTGATTCCCACCACCAATCCCACGTCGACCGTGATCTTCAAAGCTCTCCTGGCCTTGAAGACCCGCAACGCGATTATCTTCTCGCCCCACCCGCGAGCCAAGCGCTGCACAATCGCCGCCGCCCGAGCGGTGCTCGCCGCGGCCGTGGCGGCGGGCGCCCCCAGGGACATCATCGGATGGATCGACGAACCCTCCGTCGAGTTGAGCCGCCACCTGATGGCCCATCCGGATATCGACCTGATCCTGGCCACCGGCGGACCGGGCATGGTCTCGGCCGCCTATTCTTCCGGCAAACCGGCCATTGGTGTCGGTGCCGGAAATACGCCGGCCATCATTGATGAAACGGCCGATCTTCGCATGGCCGTCAATTCGGTACTCCTCAGCAAGACTTTCGATCACGGCATGATCTGCGCTTCCGAGCAGTCGGTTGTAGTGGTCGACGACGTTTACGGCGCCGTTCGCAAAGAGTTCCAGCATCGAGGCGGTTTCGTGCTCGACGGCGAGCAGAAGCAGGCCGTGGCGGAAGTCCTCCTGCGCGACGGCAGGCTCAATGCGAACATCGTTGGACAACCCGCCGAGAAGATCGCGGGCATGGCCGGTTTGGAAGTGCCGCCCGGTACCAAGGTCTTGCTGGCCGAGGTTGACAAGATCGGTGTCGACGAGCCCTGGAGCTACGAAAAACTGTCGCCCTTGCTGGCCATGTATCGGGCCGCCGACTTCGACGACGCCATGGAGAAGGCCGATGCCCTGCTCGAGTTCGGCGGGATGGGGCACACGGCCGTTCTGTACACCGCCTCGGGAAACGCCGAGCGAATCGACCGCTTTGGCGAACGGGTTCCCACCGGCCGGGTGCTGATCAATCAGCCCTCCAGCCAGGGCGCCATCGGCGACATCTACAACTTCCGCCTCGAACCGTCGCTCACCCTGGGCTGTGGCTCCTGGGGCGGCAACAGCGTCAGCGAGAACGTGGGCATCAAGCACCTGCTCAACGTCAAGACCGTGTCGGAACGGCGCGAGAACATGCTTTGGTTCCGAGTTCCGCCGAAGGTCTACTTCAAGAAGGGGAGCCTCCCCGTCGCCCTGAGCGACGTGGCCTCGGCGCGCCGCGCCTTCCTTGTGACCGACGAGCCCCTGTTCGATCTCGGGATCCCCGAGCGGGTGGCCGAGATGCTCGAAGACCTCGGCCTGGAGACCCAGGTGTTCTTCGACGTGGCCCCCGATCCCGACCTGGCCACGATCGAGCGCGGCGTGGAGCAGATGCGGGTTTTCAAACCCGACCTGATCGTGGCCGTTGGGGGCGGAAGCCCTATGGATGCCGCCAAGATCATGTGGCTCCTCTACGAGCACCCTGACGTTCAGTTCGAAGACCTCGCTCTCCGTTTCATGGATATTCGCAAACGGGTGTTCCAGTTTCCGAAGCTCGGCGTCAAGGCCAAGATGGTGGCGATTCCCACCACGTCCGGCACCGGCAGCGAGGTAACGCCTTTCGCCGTGGTGACCGATCAGCGGACGGGCAGGAAGTACCCCATTGCCGACTACGAGTTGACTCCCAACATGGCGGTTGTCGATTCCGACCTCGTGGCCACTATGCCGCCGACCCTGACGGCCCACTCGGGCATCGACGCCTTGACCCATGCCCTGGAGGCGATCGCCGCCGTGACCGCCACCGATTACACGAACGGGCTCGCCCTGGAGTCGATCCGAATCTTGATGAAGTACCTGCCGGCCGCCTATCACAAGGGCGCGGCCGACGAGCGTGCACGAGAGAAGGTCCATAACGCGGCCACCATGGCCGGCATGGCCTTTGCCAATGCCTTCCTCGGCATCTGCCACTCCATGGCCCACAAGCTGGGAAGCGCCTTCCACCTTCCCCATGGACTGGCCAACGCCCTGCTCATCCAGGAGGTTATCCGCTACAACTCGGACGACGCGCCGAGCAAGCAGACCGCCTTCCCTCAGTACGAGTATCCGAGCGCCAAGGAGCGTTATGCCCGCGTGGCCCGGTTCCTCGAACTGGGTGGCGAAACCGACGACGAGCGGGTCGAATGCCTGATCGGGGCCATTGAGGACCTCAAGCAGGAACTCAAAATCCCGGGCAGCATCCGCGAGGCCGGCGTCGACGAACAGGCATTTCTGGCCCAGCTCGACTCGCTTGCCGAGCAGTCCTTCGACGACCAGTGCACCGGCGCCAATCCGCGATTTCCTCTCATGAGCGAAATCAAGGAACTGCTCCTCCAGGCCTACTACGGGAAAGACGGCGTGCCTGAGCCCCTTTCCGAGACAGCGGCGGAACCGGCCCTCCAGCCCAGCCCGTGAACCCCGCTGCCTTGCCAGCTCAATGAACGACCGCTACCCTGCATGGCTGTTACGTGTCACCTTCCATGTTCAGGGTGCGGCCATGTTCGCAAAACACGCCTGTCTGGCAGTCCTTCTGGCCGGTTGCGCCGCGGCATCGGCCGAGGACTGTTTTCAAATCCATATCGTCGACGAAGCAACCGGCCGCGGCGTGCCTCTTGTCGAGGTGTCGACCACGGACGCCACGCGTCACTGGACTGATAGTGCCGGCGTCGTGGCCTTCTACGAACCGGGGCTGATGAATCGCGAGGTGTTCTTCTCGATCAAAAGCGACGGCTACGAGTTTCCCAAGGACGGGTTTGGTTTTGCAGGCAAGCGACTCAAGACGATTCCCGGCGGGAGGGCCGAGCTCAAGATCCGCCGCCTGAACATCGCCGAACGTCTCTACCGCGTGACCGGCGGCGGCATCTATCGCGACAGTGTGCTCGCCGGACTGTCCGTCCCGCTGCGCGAGCCCGTCTGCAACGCCCAGGTGCTCGGTTGCGACAGCGTCCAGTCGGCGCGATTCCGAGGTCGCATCTACTGGTTCTGGGGAGACACGAATTGGCTCGGCTATCCCCTTGGCAACTTCAAGACCACGGGCGCCGCCTCCGACCTTCCAGAGGCCGGGGGCCTCGATCCGGCCGTCGGAATCGATCTCGACTATTTCCTCGCCGAAAACGGTTTCGTCAAGAAGACGATCCCCTGGAAAGGCACCGGCCCCACGTGGATCAGCGGTTTGGTTGCCCTGGGCGACGGCGACGATGAGCGGCTCTTTGCACACTACCAGGACATCGAGTCAAAAGGAGGTTCCTTTCGGGCGTCAGCTCAAGGTTTGGCTGAGTTTGATGCTGAGACGCAGGAGTTTCGCAAGATTGCCGAATTCCCCCTGGATGGGCCCTTTCCCAGCGGAGCCCACGCCCTTCTGCACGAGGACCATGGAACGCCCTACGTCTACTTCTGCGATCCTTTCCCGCTCGTCCGCGTCGAGGCCACTCCGGCAGCCTTGGCGGATCTCTCCCGCTACGAGGCCTACACGTGCCTCGAAGAGGGCTCTCGCCGCGGGGACGGCCGGCTCGATCGAGACACCGAAGGACAAGTCCGCTGGAGTTGGAAGCGGGACACCGACGTCATTCGCCCCCAAGACCAGGAGCGGTTCGTCCGCCGTGATCAATGGGATCGCCGCGACGCGAAGCTCACCCTTCGGGACTTTGAGACGGACAGCGTTGTGGTGACTCATCGCGGCACGGTCGCATTCAACGCCTTCCGAAACCGCTGGATCATGATCTTCTGCGAGATCGGGGGTACGTCCCACCTCGGCGAAATCTGGTATGCCGAGGCCGCCTCACTTGCCGGGCCATGGAGCAAGGCTCGGAAGATCGTGACTCATAATCGCTACAGTTTCTACAATCCTCGCCACCATCCCATCTTCGATGCCGAGGGGGGGAGGGAGATCTACTTCGAGGGAACGTACACGAGTTCCTTTTCGGGCAACGACGAGAAGACTCCCCGCTACGACTACAATCAGGTCATGTATCGCCTCGACCTGGCCGATCCGCGTCTCGCCCTGCCGGCTCCCGAATAGGCTGGCGGGATTGTGCACGGGTGACGCGTCCCAGAGCGATGCGATGGGCGTGATCCGTGCCCCCCATGAAGGACGATACTCAGAGTGAAAACGAATAACGGCGGAGGCTAGGCGGAAGACTGAAGGCCGAAGGCTGAAGGACGGTAAAACAGCGGCTTTCGTCGCATCACAGTCGGTTTGCCACGTCAAACGACCTCGCATTAGAAACCTGCAACCTACAGTCTTCAGTCTCCAGTCCTCGCCCAGCATCTCAGAGAGTCCGCAGCTGCCGAAAGCCCCGCTTTTCACTTTGAAGACGATAGTCCTGGTAAACCTTGCCGGTTAGCCGGACTCTCGCACAAGTACCGCATTCTCCGGCGGTTTGGAGGATGCTGAATACTCGGCGAGTAGTGGTCGATCCCATCTTGCAAAGGCATTTCATTCCTGGCCGCCCGTAGTATTGGAGCGGTGGGAGAACTCAATTCGTGGGGGAATCGACTATGGCCGGGCAGTTCTGGCGACATGCGTTGCCGTGTGCATTTGGAATTGCGTTTTCGTTTTGTGCTTTTGCGAGCACGGCAGCTGCGGACGAGGTGCCGCAGTTCGCCATGACTCCGCAAGTGGACGGGAAAGTGCTTCTCGTCGAGGAGGCCGAGGAATCCACCGGAGTTGCGGATCCCAATCGGCCCGTGGAAATCATCCAGGAACGCTACCCGGGCGGACAACTCAAGATCCGCCGGGAAGTCACCCAGGACAAACAGGACAACTACATTCTCCACGGCGAGTGGAAGATGTGGGACAAGGATGGGAACCTGGTCGGAGCGGGTGAGTATCGCAACAACGAGCGAGAAGGAACCTGGTTCCGCATTCACGCGGCCGCCGACGCGCCGCTGTTTGCCGAGAAGCCCTACGCCGAGTTCACCGCTCCCTTCCGCTCGGAAGCCAACTTCGAGGCCGGCAAGCTCCAGGGCAAGTGGACCATCACCGACAGCGAAGGTCGAATCGTGAGCGATTCCGAGTATGCCGACGGCGTCCGTGAAGGCGTGACCAAATGGAACTACGCGTCCGGCAACCTCATGAAGGAAGCCGTCTTCAAGAACGGTCTTCTCGATGGTTACGTTCGCACCTACGACGCGGACTCGACGCTCGTCGAGGAACTCAAATTCGAGAACGGTCACAAGATCGCCTTGAAGGTCGAGCACAACGACGCGGGCCAGAAGATCTGGGAAGCCATGTTCATGCACGCCCAACTCGTGATCGACACCGAAGTGGACTGGTGGAATGCCAAGCCCGCCACGTTCAAGACCGAGGGCGAGGACGTCAAGCACGGGCTGGCCACCGGCTGGCACGCCAACGGGCAGATGCGGATCCAGGGCGTGTACGACCACGATGAGCCCAACGGACAGTTCACCTGGTGGTACGCGAACGGCCAGGAAGAGGTCAGCGGCAACTTCAAGGAAGGCCTCAAGGACGGAATGTGGGTCTGGCGCCACGCGAACGGCCAGAAGTCCATGATGGGCGAAAGCAAGTCCGGCGCAGCGATCGGCGTGTGGTACAAGTGGCAGGACGACGGCAAGTTGGTCGAGAAGACCGACTTCTCGGCCGCACCGCTTGAGCAACAACCGACCCTGGCCACCGAGGTCGAAGAAGAAGAGGCCCCCGTCGAAACGACGCAGACGCCTCTCGACGAGCTGTTCACCCGATAACGACGATTCACCATATCGAGGGCGGCGTCCCATCCCGGCGCCGCACTTCTCCCAAACGCCCTCCACAAGGCACTCCCGACCTAGTCGGGAATCTTGTGGAGGGTTTTTTATTGAGGGTTCAGGGTTCAGGTGTCAGGCCGGTCCTCAAACCCTGACACCTGGACCCTTCTCCTGGGCTGCCTCACTTTCCTCGCCAAATCAGCGACCGCAGGGATCTTGCCGCCAGCAGTCCCACCGCGATCGCGATCGGAGCCGAAATCCATCCGGGGAGAATCTCTCCGGTTATCGCCAACTGCTCTGCCACGCGCAGGTTCATTCCGCGAAACAGCAAGTCCGTCGCCATGCCCAGCACCAGCGAGCTTCCCACCACCCCGACCAGATAGGCGACGTGACGCGCAGGCCGAACTCCTTCCGCAGGATCGCCGCCGAAGCGAAATTCGTCGCCGGCCCCGCGAGCAGAAAGACGAGGACGGTTCCCGGGCTGACCCCGGCCGCAAGCATCGACGCGGCGATTGGCGTGGAGGCGGTCGCGCAGATGTACATGGGAACGCTCGCCGCCGCCACTACCAGCATGGGCCCCAGTCCCGATCCCAATGCCGACAGCCCGTTCGGCGGAACAAAGGTCTCCAGCACCCCGGCGACGACAATCCCGACGGCGAGCCAGCCTGCCATGTCGTTGAGTAGGTCCAACGCCGTATGGGCGACCGCAGACGCCGCCTTTCGCCAGGTTCGGCTCTCCGAATTCTGTGCCTCGAGCTTGCAGCACCCCGTATCGCCGCAACACGAGGACAAATTCTCAACGTCGCTCTCAGGACGATCGTCTGTCTGCTTGGAGAGGCGAGCAACCGAATCGGCAACCATCCCCGTGGTGACGGCGCTGACGATTGCCGCCACGGGACGCACAATCGTCATAACCGGACCGAGGAGCACGTAGGACAACGCGATCGAGTCGGCGCCGTTCTCCGGCGTGGCTACCAGGAACGACATGGTCGCTCCCTTCGACGCCCCGGATCGGCGCAATTGCAACGCCGCGGGAAGCACACTGCATGAGCAAAGAGGAATCGGCGTTCCGATCACGGCCGCTTTGAGGATAGGAGCAATCCCTTCCCCGCCAAGCCAGCGTTGAAGCACGCGAGCGGGAAGAAAGACCTTCAGAACTCCCGCGAGAATCAACCCACCCAGGAGCCACGGAGCCACCTCCAGCCAGATGGTCCACGTGTTTTCCAGCAGCCGAAGCGAGGTGGCGAGAATTTGTTCCATGGGGGGCGCTCATCCGAAGAGGAAGGCTGGTACGGCAACGCCGCCAGCAGTTTCCTTTCTCGAATTGTACGTTTCGGATGGGCGTCCCCTAAGGAAAGGGGGGCCGATGCCTTGAATTTGGGGTCGCACGGCGATTGGACACGCCGTGCGGACTACTGCGTCAGCACCAGTCGCCGGCCGCCGATAAGCTGCGCGAACTGAAAATGGCAAAGGCCAAGGCCGCGAAGAGAATCGAACTGACCCATTCGATGATCCAGATCGAGATCGCCGAAAACCAGCGCCGTGCGGATTTGTGACGATGGCGGAGTTGTTCCTGCAGCGTTTTGATTTCGCCGCTCGATTCGGCCGTGTCCGGTTTGCCGATCATCACGTCGACCAGTTCGATATCGAACTCCAGGAACCGGGCCTTCAATTCGGCCTTGGCCTCTTTCTGGATCGCGTCGCGATCGCGAAGCAGTTCGAGCATCGTCTTCTTGTGTGCGATGTCGTGAAAGTAGGCGTTCAGCAGCGGGTCGAGTGTCTGGGTGATCAGCCTCTTGATGTCGCCGAAACGTTGAACCACGCCCGGCGCCTTCTGGCAGTCGATGTGAACGACCACCGACAGGGGCAGCACGGGTTCGTAGGCGTCGGCCGTGACCAAGTCGATCGACTTGAGGCTCTCGTCGTAGCGATGGCTCTCCACGCGACCCGTGATCCAGTGGAGCACGAAGTTGGTCGTCGGCACGAGGTGAACGTAGCCCGCAAAGGTGTTGAAGGCATACTTGCCGGGGCAAAGCGTTCGGGCCTGCACGCCGCGATTTCCATCGTCGACGCGCTCGCCGTGGCGAAAGCTGTCGCCCGGGACATCGAGACCCAGCTTGCCGCAGTAACTCACCACGACGCCCACTTGCCCAATCGGCACGATCGTCTTCGGGATCGTCTCCACCGTGGCAAACCAACGGTTGATGAAGTAGGTGCCTTCGGTGAGGGGGATCAGTTGCCGGCCCCGATGCCCGCCGGCAGCCAGGAAGGCCTCGATATCCTGGTAGTTGTTGTGATAATCCGGCTCGCTGACGCTGATGCCGGCAGCCGGGGCAATGATCTCGTCCGGCTCCAGGGCCGGGCCGTCGTGAACGGTCACAATCCCAATGTCGTCGTTGGCGGCTGCCTCGGGAGCCTCCGATTCGGGCGGAAACTCAAGCGTCCTGCGGTTGCCCACTACGACGGGAGCGAAGCCCCGTCGCCCCTTCAGTTCCGAACGCCATCGCTCGATCGTGCGGGCTTCGTGCCGTCCGCCGATCGGGAGAACGTAGCTCTGCTCTTCGGTGATCACCACGAACAGGGCCAGGTTCAGGGCGTAAACACCTTCGCGAAGGATGGCTCGCTGCCGTCCCCGCTGACCGACCGACTCCGGATCGTTCGGCTGGCCCATGAGAAAGGCGCTGGCATTCTGGAAATTGTTGCAGGGCACGACCCGGGCCAAGGTGTGGTCCGGGAGCAGGGCCTGGCCATCGCGAGCAAAGACGTATCCGATCTTGCCCTCGGAAATGACCACGAGCGGCACCTTGTGGATCCGATAGATCCAGGGCCAATACCACAAATGGAGCCCACCACGAAGAACCTCGGCCTGGTAGCCGGCCTCACGGCCGAGGGCGATGAAGCGACCCTGTGCGATAGAGCCCTCGCTCGACCACAACTTCTCGACGATCCCCACGCGGGTGTTGGGAATGTACCGAATTCCCACGAGGGCCGGTCCTGTCACGACAAGAATTACGAGACCGACCGCCGAGGCCAGGATTTTCAGAACCATTGCCTCTTCGGGACTCATCGCCACTTCCTTTCTGATGCCTGCCCTGGCCAAGAAACACGCGTTCCGCCGCGGCGAAACGTACCACCGGAATCCTCAGGCAAACGGAGGGCCAAATCTGCTAATCTCTGTAAGTGTTTGCATAGTTATAGGTTGCGAGAATTGCAGGCCACGCGGCTGTGTGATAAAATATCTCACTCAGTGACACATTTTCTTACTCTCGCGAGGCCGGCTTCGATGCTTGTTTCGATCCATTTGCTGCTCACCGAGGGTGACGGCTTCGCCGAATTGCAGCGGGCCTTCTGCGAAGAGGCGCCGCCCGAATGGGACGTCTCGCTCGTGTCCTCGGTCGCTCGCCTGTTCTCGCGATTGACGGATTCCTCACGCCATCATCTCGTGGTAATTTCTCACTGCGAGGAATCGGCGGCTATGGCGGCGTCGATCCGCAAGACAGCTCGCGATGCGGCGATCGTTGTCGTGGCCCAGCAGGGCAATGTCGATCTTGCCGCCGCGGCGATCGAAGCCGGAGCAACCGACTTTCTCGTTTGCGGCGATCGGCTTCGCCAACGGATCGCCACCCTCCTGGGCAAACTCAGCAAGCTGTTCGAAGTCGTTGATCGCAACCGCATGCTCGACGAACACAATGTCCAGTTGCGGGAAGCGATCCAGTCGCGATCGCGGATCGTCGGCAATTCGCCCCAGATTCGCCGCCTGCTCGACGAGATCCGCCGTGTGGCTGCCATTCCCCGTCCGCTCCTGATCGTCGGCGAGCGTGGGACGGGCAAGGAACTCGTGGCCCGGGCGATCCATTTTGCGGCCGGCGCCGCCGAGCGGCCCATGGTCACCGTCAACTGCGCCGCTTTCAGCGACGCCTTGCTCGAAAGTGAACTCTTCGGCCACGAGAAAGGCGCCTTCACTGGCGCCGACGCCGTGCGACGCGGCAAATTCGAGCAGGCCGACGGCGGCACCCTGTTCCTCGACGAAATCGGGAACATGTCGCTCCCCTTCCAGGAGAAGATCCTCCGCGTCGTCGAATACGGTCATTACGCCCGCGTGGGAGGAACCACCGAGCGGACCACGTCCGCCCGAATCATTGCCGCCACGAATCGCAACCTGGAAGACTTGATCCAGCGCGACGAGTTCCTCGCCGATCTCTACGACCGCCTCGCCTTCGAGATTCTCCGCGTGCCGCCGCTCCGCGAGCGCAAAGGGGACGTGGAGGTCCTGGCCCGGCACTTTCTCGACGAGTTCGCTCGGGAAACGCCGTCTCTGGGCGGAAAGCAACTGGCCAGGGAAACGGTTCTCGCCCTTCGGAAATACCACTTCCCCGGCAATGTTCGGGAACTGAAGAACCTCGTCGAGCGGGCCGCCTATCGCGACACGACGGCCGTGATCACCCCTGACGATCTCGGTCTTCTGCCCTTCAACGGCACCGGCCCGGAAGGCGGTTCCTTTCAAGAGAAGATCGATGCCCTGGCGGTCAGTCTTCTCTCAGGCGCCCTGAAGCAAGCCGGAGGAAATCAGAAAGAGGCCGCCGGACGCCTCGGCCTGAAGTACCACCAGATGCGCTACTACTTGAAGAAGTACGGGGTGACGTGAATGTCCGGCAACCGACTTTCACGCGTCCTGTTCTTCTGGCCGGGCGCCTTGTTGATCCAGTTCGGACAGTGGCTTCTGCTTGGCGCCGAGACTCGCGTGGGAAGATACACGCTCCGCCCCCTGTTTCGCGCCGGTTGCCGCCTCGTTCTCTATGCCCGGCCTTACGTTTTGCGCGGTTCGCGAACGAACCACTTGGTCGGCCTGCTGCAACTCGGCGACCTGATCCGGGGCCATCGGCTGATCGCCGTTATCCCGTGCGCGTGCCGCGTCGGACGAACGACCTGCAGCATTCCCCACCACGGGAAACACGAAAGCGACGCCTGCCTTTCCTTCGGGCTGGCCGCCCTGATTCAGATCGGTAGCGGGTTGGGCCGGCGTCTCACACCGGACGAAGCGGAAGCCGTCTGCCGCCGCGCCGCCGAGTCGGGAATGGTCCACCACGCGATCTACAGCTTTGGCAGCCTTTACGAAGTCTGCAATTGCTGCGCGGAAACCTGTTCGGTCGTTCGGGCCTATAAGGCAGGCGTTCCCGAGGCCGTGCGTCCCACTCCATACCGGGCTGTTCGGGGAAGCGGCTGCAATGGCTGCCGGGAGCGAGACGCTCGCGTCTGCGAGGAAGTTTGTCCCTACGGTCTGGCCCCGTCGTCGTCCGATTGTCTCGGATGTTGCACCTGCGTGGAGCATTGTCCCCGCGAGGCGGTCATGATGGTTTCGCGGGAAACGGACGACGGGGTCTCGAGGGGCGTCCCCATAACACCCCCCGCATGACCCCGATTTATAACATCCTTACCCAGACAATAACCCTAATGCGAGACCCGTTATGCGAATGTACCCGCTCTGTCTACTCTAATCCGACAGGATTGCACTTCAACCGTAAGAAGGTGGGGGCGCCGACGAGAAACACGGGAGGACGCAATGTCCAGCGAAGCGGCAACAGGGGGGCAACGCCGTCGCAGCTCCACGAGACGTCGTGGTGGTGGCATGGCCGTTCAGGCCACGCGGCGCACGGATTCGTCTTCCGTCGCTGGAGGCAGCAATTCTTCCAGTGCCTGAAACACGTCCGCCAGGGCTTCCGTGTAATGCCGCCAGCGGCCGACCGATCGGGTGTAGATGGGCTGGCGGACCTGGGTGACGCTGGCCGTGCGAATGGGACGTTGGTTTTCGTGGAAGGCCAGGCAGGCGGGATCCCACGGGAGGCCAACCGCCTCGACGAGACGACGGGCTGTGCCCTCCAGGTCCGTCACGGTCGTTTCGTAATCCACCTCGACCATCCGCCCGGGCAGCACGCGCCGCCAATGGGCCATGAGCCGATGATAGTCGCAAATCCGCCTCGCCACGTGCTCCTGGTCCGAGGCCCAGCGGATCGATTGGAACCCGGTCAGCCAGCACGAAACGGCCACGTCGCGGAGATCCCGCCGGCAATGGATGATCGTGGCCCGCGGAAAGAGGGTCGCAATGAAACCCACGTAGAGATAATTGTCTGGCATCTTGTCGGTGATCCGGGCATGTTCCGTGTCGAGGCATGCCAACTCTCGCAGAATGTCATGCGATTCCTCGCGGATGACCGACTCGGTTAACTGGGGCAGGCAATCCAGGAGGCCGTCAAAGGCACGCCCAATCAACGGAAGTTCACCGGCGCCGTAGACGTCCGGATGACTGGCCAGGATCTGTTCGGTCAGGGTCGTTCCCGAACGGGGCATTCCCAGAATGAAGATTGGGCGGCGCGTCCGCTCGCCCCAACCCTCCACGCGAGCGAAATGCTCGTCCGTGAAACTCTCGGCAATTCGATCGACAAACTCGCTGTGGTTCTCGGGATCGTAACCACGAGCCCTGCGCCGATCGCCAACCAGGCGAAAGCGGTTGGCCGATACCAGGTGGGTCGCCGCCTCCTGGTGGTGTTTCTCGGCGTCCAGAACCGCGGCCAGGGCGAAATGGAGCGGGCTCTTTTTTGGATCCGAAAGGGTCGGGTCGTTCAGCAATCGCTCGATCGCTCGGCGGTTGGCCTCCGGCAACTTGCCGCGCCGAAGCAGGGCCAGCCCGCACAACGCGCTTGCCGACTGGGGACGACTGCGAAGCGCGGAACGGTAGGCCGCCTCGGCCTCGTCGAGACGCCCGAAGTGCAGGTGCAACTGAGCGATCTCGCACTGGGCGTCGGTTGCGTCTGGCTCCTGACGCAAGGCGTTTTCCAAACAGGCCTCGGCTTCGTCCCAACGCTCCAAACGCTGGAGCACGGTTCCGAGTCCGACATGCGCCTGCACGCAGGCCGGGTCGCATTTCACCGCATATTGATATCGCTCGAACGCTTCATGAAGACACTCGCGATCAACAGAAACGCTCGCCCAGTTGGAAAGGAAACGCCCGTTGTTGGGGACGCCTTCAGTCGCGGCAAGATACCAGGCCTCGGCCTCGTCCAAACGTCCCTGCTCCTGCATCGCCTGGCCCAGGTTGTTCTTGGCCATGGCCAGTCCGGGCGCCAACTGCAACGCTCGCTGGTAGCAGGCCTCGGCTTCGGCAAGCTGGTTCCTTTCTCGGAGCACATTGCCCAGGTTGTTGTGCCCTTCGGCAAGATTGGGGGCCAGTTCGACGGCCCGGCGGCAGTGCCCCATCGCTTCGTCAAGCAGGTCCCGCGTGTCCTGTTCCAGGAGCAGTTGGCCCAGGTTCAGGTGGGCCTGGACATGATTGGGCTCCACGGCGAGGGCTTGGCGAAAGGTGGCGATCGCCTGGTCGGTGCGGCCCGATTGCCTCAGCAGATTTGCCAGGTTGTTCCAGGCCAAGGCAAACCGTGGCGCCTGTTCCAGGGCTGTGCGAAAGGCCTCTTCGGCCTCCTTCCACTGGCCCAGCGTCTGCAGGGCCAGGCCAAGATTATTCCTGGCCTCGGGGAAGATGGGCTGAATCGCCAAAGCCACCCGGCATGATCGCGCCGCCTCGGCCGGGTTGCCTCCCAAACGTTGGAGTTCCCCCAGGTTGCTCCGATAGGCGGCCTTCTCGGGGCTGGCGGCGGCTGCCTGCGCAATCCAGCCAACGGCTTCCTGCAGACGACCCTGCTGATACGCCAGGATCCCCAGCAGGTGCAGCGCGCGATCATCGCTCGGCGTTTGCGCTAGCACCGTCCGACACGCACTCTCCGCTTCCAGCAAGCGGCCCCCAGCCTGCAACGCGAAGGCATGTTCCAGATTCGCCGCCATACGTTCGTCCCTGGTTGCGCCCTTTCGCCTCGTCCCGTAATCTCTGCTAGCAATATATGCGAGGCTGCTAACGTATCGGCAGCAATCGCCCCCCCGGTTGAGCCGGGTATAGCGACGAGATGTGTGATGTGGATCGTAGCGGTTCAAATATGGCGATTCAGAAAAACAGAAAGTTGTGGTTGGCGATGCATTTTAGGGCATTTGGGCGATATGCCGAACATACATAGCCATGGCGAGGTCTATCGCGCTCGTCCACCGGAGCAGATTGCCCGGCCTGATAGGAAGCTGTTCGTCTTACGGAGATCAAGGAAGCTGTCATGATCGAATCGATTCTGTCGGTGTTTCGTGCTTCAACGCAGCGAAGACCTTGCATCGCCATGCCGTCGAGGCAGGCAAGGCTGGAGCAACTCGAACACCGACGGCTCCTGTCGATCACCAGTGTGACAGACATCGCCGGCTTGCGTGCCGCCTTGGACACGTTTAATGCCACTTCAGACGACGACACGATCAACGTGGCTGCCGGAACCTATACCCTCAGCGGGGCGTCACTCGACAACGCCAACGCCTCAGGCGACCTCGACATCACCAAGACCGGCGGATCGCTGACCATTCAGGGAGCAGGGGCGGGCTCGACCTTCATCGACGCCAACTACGTCGACCGCGTCCTCCATATCACCGGCGCCACGACGGTGACCCTCGCCGACCTGACGATCCAGAACGGCACCAGCGACGACGACGGCACGACGAGCGGCGAGGCCCTCGGCGGCGGGATTCTCATCTCGGGGGCCGCCGATGTGACGCTGAGCAACGTGAGCGTCACGGCGAACGCGGCGACCGGGACCGCGGGAGTGGCCAATGGTAGTGCCGGTGAGGCTGCCTACGGTGGCGGAATTGCCGTCGTCAATGCAAGTGCGAGCCTCACGCTCACCGACACCAATGTGACCTCCAATGTGGCTACCGGAGGAGCGGGGCAAACGGGAACTGCTGGAGGGAGCTGGACCAATGGCGGAACCGGCGGACAGGGCGGTGCGGCCGGCGGCGGCGCTCTCTACCTATCCGGCGGTGATGCTGTCTTAACGGGGACATCCACTCTGAGCGGGAATTCCGCCACTGGCGGGTACGGAGGCACGGGCGGACAGGGAGGCTACACCACGTTCGCCGGGTGGCAGGGCGCTACGGGCGGCACCGGCGGAACCGCTACCGGCGGCGGTGCGTTCGTCTCCGGCGGGAGCCTTTCCGTGCCCACGAGCGGGGCGATTACCGGCAATACGGCCACCGGCGGCCAGGGGGGAAACGGTGGTTCCGGTGGCACGAGCATGACCGTTGGTGCCCAGGGCAACGGCGGAGACGGCGGCGCGGCCCGGGGCGGCGGGGCCTACTTCACCGGCGGAAACATGGCCGCGATTCAGTCCGGAGCCGTCGCCACCAACAGCCTCACGGCTGGCTGGGCCGGAACCGGAAATCTAAGTGGCTCCAATGGTTCCACCAGCGATACCAACGCCGGCAGGCAGGCGAGCACGCTCAGTGTCACCATCGAACAAGCCGGCGCCCAGGCCGATCCCGCGACTTCCTCTCCTGTCGAATTCACGGTGACCTTCAGCGAATCGGTCAGCGATTTCGCCACGGGTGACGTGACCATCGCGGGCACCACGGGCGCCACCACCGCCACCGTCACCGGCAGCGGCACCACCTACACCGTCGTCGTCAGCGGGATGACGTCCAACGGATGGGTAAGCGCCTACGTCGCCGCCGGGGTGGCCACCAACGCCGGCGCCACACCGAACGGAGCCTCGGCGAGCGCCGACAACGTCGTCGTCCTGAATGCCGATTTCGCGGGCCCAACGATCAGCAGCACCACACCTGCCGACAACGCCACCGGCGTGGCCGTCGCTGCGGATCTGGCAGTTGTCTTCAATGAGAACGTCGCCAAAGGCACTGGTAATATCTCCATCTACGACAACAGTGACACGCTGTTCGAAGCGATCGACGTGACGAGCAGCAAAGTCTCGATCTCGGGCGATACGGTCACGATCAACCCCACGAACTCGCTGGCCTTGGGCACGAGCTACTACGTTCAGATCGCCGCGACAGCGATCGAGGACACCAGCGGCAACGCCTTCGCCGGCATTGCCGACAAGACGACCTGGAACTTCACCACGCCTGACGCCTTCACGAACAGCGGCATTGCCTTGACGGGCGTTGGCGGTTCCTCGGTTGCCTGGGGGGATTACGACAACGACGGTGATCTTGATATCCTGCTCACGGGAGCTGACGGCACCGTGAGCAGCATGGTTTCCAAGATCTACCGCAACGATGGCAGCAACACCTTCACCGACATCGGTGCTTCCATGCCGGGGCTCTGGAGTTCCTCGGCCGTCTGGGGCGACTACGACAACGACGGTGATCTCGATGCCTTGATCACGGGGCGCGATTCGAGCAGCAACATCATTCTCAAACTCTACCGCAACGACGGCAGTGACACCTTCACCGAAATCGCCACCTCCTTGCCTGCCGTTCGCCTGGGATCGCTCTCCTGGGGCGATTACGACAATGACGGCGATCTCGATCTCCTCCTCACCGGAAGCGATGGTAGCGGCAACAAGCACGGGGAAATCTACCGCAACGACGGCAGCGACACCTTCACCGACATCGGCGCCACCCTGGTAGGGGTCTACGTTTCCACGGCCACCTGGGGCGACTACGACAACGACGGCGACCTCGACATCGTTCTCACCGGTCAGGATGCGAGCCTCAACCGTATCACGAAGCTCTACCGCAACGATGGCAGCGATACCTTCACCGACGTCGGCGCCTCCTTGACGGACATGTCCAGTGCCGCGGTTGCCTGGGGCGACTATGACAACGACGGCGACCTCGATCTTCTGCTCTCCGGTCTCGACGGCAGCGCCAACAGAATCTCCAAGATCTACCGCAACGACGGCAGTGATACTTTTACCGATATCGGCGCCTCGTTGACGGGGGTCAGCGAATCTTCGGGCGTCTGGGGCGATTACGATAACGACGGCGATCTCGACCTCCTGCTCGCAGGCTACGCTGACGGCTGGGTTCCGGTCTCGGCGATCTACCGCAACGACGGCAGCGATACCTTCACCAACACGAACGCCTCGATCGTCGACGTCCATAGCCCTTCGCTGGCATGGGGAGACTACGACGGCGACGGCGATCTCGATTTTTTGCTTACCGGATTCAACTCAGGTGGATTCGAGACCACGAGAATCTATCGCAACGACAGCCCAATCGCCAATACGCCCCCGACAGCGCCAACGGGGTTGAACGTGACGGCGGGAAGCACTCCCGGCGAAAAGACGCTCAACTGGAACGCCGCTACCGATAAAGAAACTCCCCAGGACGGGCTCTCGTACAATATCTACATCGGCACCACGTCGGGCGATGACAATGTCGCGCCGGCCATGGCAGACCTCTCCGGCGGAACTAGCGACGGGCTGCGGCGGATCGCCACCATAGGTCCCAGCCAGGGGACGAGCTGGACCATCACGGGCCTCGCCGACGGAACCTACTACTGGTCCGTCCAGGCCGTCGACACGGCCCTGGCCGGTTCCGCCTGGGCCACGGAAGGCACGTTCACTGTGGATACAATCGCCCCCGCGATCAGTAGCACCACACCCGCGGACGACGCCACCGGTGTCGCCATCGACGCCAACCTTGTCATCACCTTCGATGAGAACGTCGTCGCTGGCACGGGTTACGTCTCCATCTACGACATTGACGACAACCTCGTCGAGGCCATTGACGTGACCGGCGACCAGGTGAGTGTCTCTGGGGCGACGGTCACCGTCAATCCGACCGATGCGCTGGCCGAGTTGACGACCTATTACGTCCAGATCGACGCCACCGCCTTCGACGACACTTCCGGCAATTCCTTTGCCGGAATCAGTGATACGACGACCTGGTCGTTTACCACGGCAGACGAGACTGCTCCCACGATCAGCAGCACCACGCCCGCGGATAACGCCACCGACGTGGCTGTTGCCACAAACCTCGTCATCACCTTCGATGAAAACGTTGTCGCAGGCACGGGCTACGTCTCCATCTACGACAGCGACGACAACCTCGTCGAGGCCATTGACGTGACCGGCGGCCAGGTCACCGTTTCTGACGCCACGGTCACGATCGATCCCAGTGACTTGCTCGCCGAGGGGGCCGCGTACTACGTCCAGATCGACGCCACGGCCTTTGAAGACACCGCGGGCAACGCCTTCGCCGGCATCAGCGACACGACCACCTGGTCCTTCGCCACGGCGGCGCCCGACGATTTAGGCACGGTCGACTTCCTCCAGCGGACCAATCAGGACGCGACCAGTTCGCCCTACTACATCTTGCAAACGGCTCATGCCGGCATTCTCACGGTGGCCGTGACCAACACGCCTGCCGGAACCGCAGAACTCGCCTTGCTCAGCGATTCCCGAGTGTCGCTGACCACTGGCGAGCCGAGGATCGATTGGAATGTGGAGGCCGGCGAAACCTATTACGTCAGCCTGTCGGGAACGGCGACCGACGTGGAACTGACGATCCTCAACCTCGTCGACGATCGCACCACCGACATCGTCGTTTACGGGACCTCGAGTGACGACAGTTTCGAGTTCGGCCCCGTCGAGGGGGCCACGGTAGAAACCTACGCCATCAACGTCAACAACTTCGACGTCGAGTACCAGTTCACCGCGGCTGAACTCACCTCCGTCACCTACGACGGAGGCGACGGCGCCGACTCGGCCCAACTGACCGGCACCGACGGCGACGACCACGTCTTGCTGTCGCCCCTTTCGGCGACCTTGACAACAGACGATTTCACGGTCTCGGTGAGCAATGTGGAGCAGATCGCCGCCTTGGGCGGAAGCGGAAACGATATGGCCGAACTGGCCGACTCGGCAGGCGACGACACCTTCGTCCTGCTGGGCGGCATCTCCATGATGTCTGGAGCGGAATATTTGAACGCCGCTTCGGGGTTCGAGTCCGTTCATGCCTATAGCCGGGCAGGCGGCAACGACACGGCCACTCTGGAGGATACGGCCGGCGACGACCTCTTCCAGGCCTATGCCGGCTACAAGGGGACGGCAACTACGATTGCCAAACTGACCGATTCCGATGGGAACCTGGTGCGCACGAAGTTCTTCGATTCAACGGCAGTCAGCGCCGTCAACGGCGGCTCGGACGAGGCGATCTTCTACGACTCCGCGGGAGATGATCTTTTTGCGGCCGATCCCGAGATCGCCACGATGACCGCGGAAACGGGCGTGCAATCGGCCGCCGGCTTCGACGAGGTGCAGGCCTATGCCCTCTATGGCGGAACGGACACGGCCGAATTGGTCGATTCGGCCGGCAATGACACCCTCGTTTCCACCGACGAGTTCATGAAGCTCTTCGGCGACGGTTTCTACCTGCGGGCGAAGTTCTTCGAGGAGGCACATGGCTACGCCCGCAACGGGGGCTACGACAGGGCTCGAATGTACGGTTCCAGCGGAGACGACACCTTCAAGAGCACGACCGAATGGAGCAAGATGATCGGGACAAGTTCCACGCAGCGGGTCAAGTTCTTCCGCTCTGTCAAGGCATTCGGCAACGGAGGGACCGACCGGGCCTTCCTTTACGATTCGCCGGGAAACGATAACCTCGATGCGTCCGGAAACACGGCTTCCATCACGGGCCCCGTCGTTCGCAATCAAGCGACCGACTTCGATTGGGTCCGTGCCGTTTCCGAAAACGGCGGCACCGACACCGATCGGACCGAAGCCGTCGACTTCACCCTTCGAATCACGGGCAACTGGATCTGACAGCAAAAGCCGGGCTGAAGCAAAGTAGCCGGGCTCTTCAATTGACCACCTCACATTGGGCAGCCTGATCGCGGAGGTTGCGGAGTTAGCCCGGCTCTTGTCCTCAATTGCCGACGACTCCAAAAGCCCGGCTGCAAATCACCCGTTCCCGTCGCTGCAAGGTCTCCTCAAAGACCAACGGCAGCAGCCGGGCTGAAGCACAGCAGCCGGGCTCTTCAATTAACCACCTCACATCCGGCAGCCTGACCGCGAAGGTTGCGGAGTTAGCCCGGCTCTTGTCCTCAATTGCCGACGACTCCAAAAGCCCGGCTGCAAATCACCCGTTCCCGTCGCTGCAAGGTCTCCTCAAAGACCAACGGCAGCAGCCGGGCTGAAGCACAGCAGCCGGGCTCTTCAATTAACCACCTCACATCCGGCAGCCTGACCGCGGAGGTCGCGGAGCTAGCCCGGCTCTTGCCCGCAATTGCTGCCGCCCTCAAAAGCCCGGCTGCGGATCAACCGGCTCCGCCGCTGCAGCGTCTCCTCGGAAACGAACGGAAGCAGCCGGGCTGAAGCGGAATAGCCGGGCTCTTCAATTGACCACCTCACATCCGGCAGCCTGACCGCGGAGGTCGCGGAGCTAGCCCGGCTCTTGTTCTCAATCGCCGACGACTCCAAAAGCCCGGCTGCAAATCACCCGTTCCCGTCGCTGCAAGGTCTCCTCAAAGACCAACGGCAGCAGCCGGGCTGAAGCACAGCAGCCGGGCTCTTCAATTGACCACCTCACATCCGGCAGCCTGACCGCGAAGGTTGCGGAGTTAGCCCGGCTCTTGTCCTCAATTGCCGACGACTCCAAAAGCCCGGCTGCAAATCACCCGTTCCCGTCGCTGCAAGGTCTCCTCAAAGCCCAACGGCAGCAGCCGGGCTGAAGCACAGCAGCCGGGCTCTTCAATTAACCACCTCACATTGGGCAGCCTGATCGCGAAGGTTGCGGAGTTAGCCCGGCTCTTGTCCTCCATTGCCGACGATTCCAAAAGCCCGGCTGCAAATCACCCAGCTCCCGTCGCTGCAAGGTCTCCTCAAAGACCAACGGCGGCAGCCGGGCCATCAGCCCCCAGGATCGATGCAGACTTCCACACGATAGGCCGTAACTGTGCCGCCCTCGGGCGCAACCACCTCGATCGTGTCGGAGTTGTTGCCCGACACAGCCTCGGCGGGTACAACGAACGTCAGCACGCGCCGCCCGTTTCCCTGGCCCATTGCCGTCTTCC
The DNA here is from genome assembly GCA_963674575.2 of Thermoguttaceae bacterium. Taxonomy (GTDB): domain Bacteria; phylum Planctomycetota; class Planctomycetia; order Pirellulales; family Thermoguttaceae; genus JAAYAY01. The sequence continues at coordinate 369,189 of CAXXQT010000001.1, read as the reverse complement.
GTTCCCCTGCAACCTGGTTGACCTTCACGGTCGGCGGATCATCCCCTTCCTCGCCGGTAACTTCCAGGGACACTTCGACCTTGCGGTTCCCTGCCGGTCTTGGGCCCAGGGGCAGATCGAAGGACAAGGCACTGCCCGTTGCCGGCAGTACGGCTTTGAACGGCTTGCCGGGAACGAATATCTCGGGAACCGCCACCGCATGTCGTCGCGGGAGCCTGGCGAGTTCGTCCAGCGACAAGAACTTGCTCAACAGGGCCTGGTATTCGGACTTGGGCCAGCGAGAATTCTGGAAGTAGTTGAACAGGTACACCACGTCGCCGCCGCCCGACAAGATTGCCATGGCGGCCCCCACGGCGTTTTCCGGATCCATCATGACCACCTCCGCGCCCGGATAAGGGTAATAACGAACCTCCAGCCCGCCCGCCAGTGTCACCCGATCACCCAGCAGTTCGCGCCATCGGCCCATTGGATGATTGAAGACCATGGTCCTCCATCGGGGCGCCACGGTGACCAGGTCCACCAGGCCTTCGCGAGACCAGGTCGGTGCATCCAGGCCGAGCCCAAGGGCCGTTTCCGGATCGAAGGGCACACGCACACCTAATCGGATTAGGTGTCCTCGCCGCTGGGCGGCCTTGTCGACCAGCCCGCGCACCTGGCGAATCCAGCCCGTCAGGATCGCAGCCCCCGCCTGCTCTTCCCCTACGCTGAACAAGAAGGGTTCGCGCATGAAGTCCAGTTCCAGGCCGTCCAGGTCGTAGCGATCGAGTGTTTCCCGCACAAGAGCCATGTAGTAATCGCGGACTTCGGCATGGGCGTAGTCAAGTCCGCGAGCGAAGTAGCCCGGGTGGCCTTTGCGAAACAACTCGGGCTTCCGCCAGAGCATGCTGTGGAAGGGATGCTCCAGGTTGTCGTTGTTGTGGACGTCGTTCATGCGCAAAGAGATCCACGGCGAGACGCCCCGATGTCGGCAGCGAGCGATCACCCGTGCTGGATAATCCACGCCCTGCCGGTCCACTTCGTACATATTGTGGATCAATTTCCGATACGTGGCCCGCTGCTCGGGCCGCAAGGGCGCCAGGAAGGGCTGGTCGTCGGGCCCGGCGGGATCGTAGCCGTCCCAAAAGGACTGCCAGACATCACTGCGGTAGTTCGTCCGCCGCGCGTTCGTATTGCAGAGCAGCACCGTCACCCCGGCGCCGGCAAGCACGTCGACATAGTTGTCGATCACCTCCCCGGCCTTCCCCTCGGGAAACGTCTCCGTGAAGAAAATGTCGGTGCAATCCTCGTTCTCGAGCAACCCCGAGAGCTTTTCCGTCGTCTCTTTCTGCCACGATTTCCAGACTCGCATGGACCGCTCGAGGTGGTCCCGCGTGTCGTCGGGAATGCCCCAGCACATCAACCCGATGGGGCCCGCGTAGCCGATTTCCTGCAGCGTCGCCAACAGCGCCCGGTTGTCGAAATCGCCCTGATCGAGCGGTTGGATCAGGCCTCCGGTCCACTCCGTCGCGCCCACCTGGGCCCCGTTGATCGTGACAGCGAAGATCCGCTCGGCGTTCTCGCGCAGGACGGGACGATAGTCTTTGTCGCCGTCCACCCGAAGCCAATGGCAGAGATTGAAGTTGACACCCAAGTTGGACCGGTCGACCTGCTCCACGACCTTGAGCGCGAACAGCAGGCTCTCCGTCCAGTCGCCGAGGTGATGATAGATCGAGAGCTTCAAACCATGTTGGGCCCCCAGGTCCGCCAACTCGCGAAGGACCTTGACGGCCCGCTCCATGCCGCGTGGATCTCCCGGCGGAAACCCGCGAATCTGAACCGAGACGACGACCGGACGTCCCTTGAGTCGGGCAAACGATTCCGGCACGCGGAGATCGTAGGCCGGTTGCTCCGGGTTGAGGTTGACGCTCATGTAGACCAGGTGAAGCGGCAGCCCAACGGCATCGAGCGTCTTCAGATTCTCGTCCAACTCCTGTCCAAACCAGAGCGGATAGCCCACGCCGTCGAATCCCAGTTCTTTGAGCAGCTTTGCCTGAGACGCAATCGACGGCGCCGATTTCGCCGGCATGTCCATACAGAATCCGTAAAGCTTGGTAGGGCCGGGCTCCTTCGCTCCCACATCGAACCGCGGTATCAGAATCGCCGTGGCAAAGAACACGAGGAGCAATACTCGTCTGAATGGGAACATGGGGGATCTCGCAGGCTCAAGGATTTGGCGGACGATTGAAAACGGAGGTGCAGCGCAAGCCCGCAACGACCGCGGTTCTGCCCGCGGCCGGCTGGGCCCCTCCTCCCGTTCGTCCCCAATATAGCGGAACGGAAAGCGAATTTCGCTAACCCAAAAACTCTGAGCTCTGCACTGCCAATCCGTTCCCGTCCACCCTCCAGGCACGCCACGTCCCCCTTTCCGGTCGGAATTTGCCCAAGAAAACGGGAGGTTTAGGCAAACTTCAACGGTTTCATGGAACCTTCTCGCAGGTGTGGCGTTCTCGGGTCGATACCTACGATAACGCGCCGCAGAACGCTCTCGCGTGAGCCTCTACCGGCCCTCACCTTCTTTTCGGAATCGATAATCTGAACGAGGCAAATCCCATGGCTCGACGGTTGGCTCTTCTTGTATTCCTGTTGTCCCTTTTCTCGGCCGTCCCCCGAGCACACGCCCAGTTCGCGTGGTTCCATACCTTCAAAGACTCGGTCGTTACCGATTTCAAACGCAATAACTGCTGGCCCGAGCCCTTTGAGGGCCCCGACCGGGCTGCCGTTCGCGCACCGTTTAACATCATGGTGAACAACGGCTGGCAACTCCAGAACACCGTGAGCGAACACCATTTCGACGAAACGACGGGCAAACTGACGATCGCCGGCCAGAATAAGGTCTTCTGGATCCTGAACCATGCCCCGAAGAGCCATCGCACCGTCTATGTCCAGATGTCACGCGATCCTGCCGTAACCGCCCATCGACTCGAAACGGTCAACTCCCTCGCCCAGACCTATGCCGCCCCCGGCGCGATCGCCCGAGTGGAGCCCACCATGAACGAGCCGCCCGGGTGGACGGCCGAGCGAGTCGGCCTGGTCAACACGGCCTTCGAAGCATCCGCTCCCGAGCCGCGTCTGCCTGCCTCAAGTTCGTCCTCAACCTCAAACGGCAGTTAAGCCCGCGAACCGGAATATCGTTTTACATAAGTGCGAACACGGACCTTGCGGGCCGTGTTCGCACTGCTCATATAGCGGACCTTCCCATAGACCGGCCGTTCCGGTCCCCAGGCTCGATCGTATCGCCCGAGCACCCAGAAAATTCCGCTGTACGAATTCGGATCGCATCCGTCCACGGCATAGGTGTTGTTCAAGGCGATCATCGTCTCCAACGCACTTGGCCAATCGGGGCTCCACTCCAAGATCTTCTTGCCCCACAGCATCCGCAGGTAGTTGTGGATGATGCCTTCCTCACGCAACTGTCCCTGGGCCGCGTTCCAAAGCTCGTCATGGGTGCTTCCGTCCCGAAACGCCTCGAACGAGTATTCATGAGACCGCCGATCACCGGCGTGGTCCGTGAGCGTTCGGCGAGCCCATTCGGGAAGCGATCCCGGATCGTCGTAGTCGTCCCGGTGCATCGCCATGTTGAATCCCAACTCCCGCCAGGTCACAAGTTCATCGAGAAACGACTCGGCCGACACGTCCATTCCCCACCAGCCCTCCCGGCTCCCCGAAACACGTTCGGCGAGCCGATCGGGCGACCACTTCTGACGCTGCGCCAACTCCGCAAACACGAAGTGGGGCGACACGTGCCCGTGGTGGAGGTAGGGGGAGAGCCCGCTGGCCGCATCACTTTCCGGCTGATTGCGCTCCGTGGCATAGCGTGACAACCGGTCCTCGAGGAATCGCAGGGTCGCCGCACTGCCCGCCTCGTTTCCGCCGGGCAATGTCACGGGCCTCACCTCCGGGTGATTCGAACGGCGAACCATCAGGGCCAGACCGTCTTCGGCCACGTCTTCGGGCGTTGCAAGCAGGTTCTTCGACTTCTTCACCTCAAGCCCGTCGACTCGCGGGAACCGGGCCGGCAGCGTCCAATCACCCGCAGGCGGGCAGGCCAGATGGTCAGGAAGAGAGCGTTGGAGAAATCGCCGAAAGGCGTGGGCCGTCGGATACGCGTGATCGGTGGCCGCCAGGGGCAGCAGCCCGTTGGAATCCACCCGCTCGAACTGCACGGGACACCCGTCGGCCAGCTCGGCTGTGAATTGCACAGCCTCCCGCAAAGGCCACCAGTCGGCCACCACCGCAACGGCCTCAGCAGCCGCTGCATCCAAGACTCGCGCAAGCCGCGCCGAATCAGCCGCCACGCACGGCACGTAACCCGCTCGCCGCTTCCGAAACGCCTTCCCGTTGGCCTCCATGCCAGCCAGCACTAGGGCCCCGTGACGCGGGTTCAGCCACGGTGCGTCGCAAGCGAGCGTTTCCACCACCAGCAGCGGGCAATGGTGTTCGACGGCCAGTTCGACCGCCCGATCGAGGCCGAAGTTCCACGCCGGACGCCGCGCCGATGACATCCAATAGAGAACGAAACGCCCATCTGCTCGAACGGGCTGATCGTTGAGTCGATCGATTCGAATGCGGGGAATGCACGATGACATGGGGACGCTCCAGTCGTATTCCTGGCGTGGAGACCGTTGAGCTTCTGACCGCGGTGTTGTGAGCAATTGTCGCTGACGTCGCTTCACCCCTCCCCCTCGCACGCAAGCTCGCTGGGGAGGGTGCTCTGCCTTACACGTGATTGCGCAGGAACAGTTCTCGCGGGTGAGGTTGAAGGTAGATTTGGTCCTTCAGGTATCCCACGTCGAGGAGACGGACATAGTGCGAGATCAGTGTGAGTGGAACGACGAGTGGCGTTCGTCCTCGGCGGTAGTCCTCGATGTGCGACAGCAGTTCCCCCCGGGTCGCCCCGTCCAGGTCTTGCTTGAAGAAACCCAACATGTGCTGGAGCACGTTGGCATGCTTGGCGGGCGTGGCCATCCGTCCAAGGGCGCCCATGAAGTGGGCCGAATACTCGGCCTGCAATTCGGCGCGCGGCGTCTGCTTGGCAGCCGCCACCAGCGGTCCCATTTTCCGATAATCCTTCTCCGAATGGGCCAGGAGAAGGTACTTGTGGGCCGTATGAAACTCCACCAGGTTCCCGATCGTCCAGCGAGGCCTCCAGAGGGCCTGGAGACGTTGATAGGCGAACACCCGCGTGATCCAGTTCTCCCGCAGACGCGGATCATTCAGCCGTCCCTCTTCCTCGACCGGCAGCAGCGGAAACCGCTCCAGCAACGCTTCGGCAAACAGCCCGCGGCCGGTTTTCGCTCCGCCGCCCTGGCCGTCCTGGGGATAGACCTTGACTCGCTCCATGCCGCAACTGGGCGAGCGGCTCTTAAGCACGTAGCCAACGAGGTCTTCCTTCGCCAATTCCTCGACGCGACGCCGTGCATACTTCCGCATGGCCGGCGTGTGGTCCTGCCCCGTCTTGGGCATCACCATGTGAATCTCGTCGCCGTGCTGCTCCAGCCGAAGTGTAGGACGGGGAATTCCCAGACCGATTTCCACTTCCGGACATACGGGAATCCACTCGAAATACTCCCCCAGCGTGCCGGTCAGGAAACGATCGTGCTTGTGCCCGCCGTCATAACGCACCTCTCGCCCGAGCAGGCAGGAGGAAATGCCGATGCGTAGGGAGGCGACCGCCTCTTGTGCGTTGTCGGGCTTGTCCGCAGGCTTCGTATTCTTGCTCATCCGTCGCCTCCTTTGGCTGATTCCGGCTCGTTCCCGGACGAGAGCTTCGCCGCAAGTGCTTCGAGGTCCTGAAAACCGTCGCACCAGGATACGGCTCGGAGCCGCTGTCGCAGCGGCTCGGTCAGTTCCCGTCCTCCCATGGCGACCACGACTCCGAGTTTTTCTGCCTTCTCCAAGAATCCCGAGCACGTCTCCACGAACTTGTCATCGTCCGCCACAAACGACACGCTCAGCCAGAACAGCCGGGGGCAATGCTCCGTCATGGCCGCTTCGAGCGTCGCAAAGGGCAACGACGACCCCAGGTTCGTCGCTCGCCAGCCGGACTCGCGCAACGTCAACTCTGCCAGGTTCGTGGGCAATTGATAGAAGTCGCCTTCCCAGGTGCCTCCGAGCGCCAGCGGCGCATCGGTCTCGGGATCGGCCAGCAACCGGTGAATCTCCCCGAGGATCCGAAGGCCGATCTGAACCGCCCGGCGTTCCTCAAAGACCTCCAACTCGCGGCACTGCCAGCGCTGGCCCAGCTGTTGATAGGCCGGGGCCACCACGGTGTCAAAAACCCGTGCAAGCCGGTGTTCCGACAGAAAGAGATCGACAAGCACTTGGCGGCATACTTCCTCGTCGCCGGCAGCCAGGGCCTGGTGGAACTGCTCCGCCGCCCGATCCAGCACGCGGCGGCTCTTGCCCGCGTTCGACGGCAGCCCCAGCAACTCCGGACGGACGAGCGGTTGCTGACGCTCTCGCAGAAAAGTCGCCACCCCGGCAGCCGTCATCTTCCGGTGCCCGCCGGGAGTCTTCACCGTGGCAATCAAACCGCGATCGCACCAGCGCTTCAGCGAGGATTCGCTGACGCCGATTGCCTGGGCCACTTGTTTGGGAGTGAAGAGGGACATGTTGAGCTGTGAGCTATGAGCTGGGAGCTGGGAGCTATGAGCAGTGAGCTATGAGCAGTGAGCTATGAGCTATGAGCAGTGAGCAGTGAGCAGTGAGCAGTGAGCAGTGAGCAGTGGTCGGATCGGGAGGTTGGTTGACGAACGGACCATGCAACACGCTAGGGGAACACTAACCGCGAAGGAACACGAGGGAAGGACAATGGTCGTAAGGCATGTAATAACAGCACGTTGCGGCGACGGTGGACAGATGGACGATTTGGACGATTTTAGTTGGCGGCGGTTTTTTGTGGGTATAGCACCGAGTAAGATAGGGATCTTTGCCGCTCGACCAACCGAGAATCAATCACTCGAATCAACCAAGGAGCGAAGGATGAGACAACGACTGATCGGCTGGAGCCTGCTCGTCGCGATGCTGTTGGGCCTGGCTGCCACAACTGCGCCGGCCACGGCCGAGGACCTCTGGAAGGAAACGCCTGCCCAACGGGACGCCCGAATGGCTTGGTGGCGCGACGCCCGCTTCGGCATGTTCATTCACTGGGGCCTCTACGCCATTCCGGCCGGCGAGTGGGACGGTAAACCGATCAAGGGCATCGGCGAGTGGATCATGGATCGCGCGAACGTCCCGATGGCCGACTACGAGAAGCTCGCGGGGCAGTTCAATCCCGTCAAGTTCGACGCCGCCGAGTGGGTCCGCGTCGCCAAGGACGCCGGCGTCAACTACATCGTCATCACCTCGAAGCACCACGACGGCTTCTGTCTCTTCGACACGGCCGCCACCGACTACAGCGTGGTCAAGGCGTCGCCCTACGGCAAGGACCTGCTCATGCAGCTTTCCAACGAGTGCCGTAAGCAGGGGATCAAGTTCTGCACCTACTACTCGATCATGGACTGGCACCATCCGGCCCAGTATCGCGGCAGCGAGCAGCGTTACAATCCCACGAAAGTCCATGAAGGCCGGAAGAAGGAATACATGGACTTCATGAAGAAGCAGCTCAAGGAGCTGATCGACACGTGCAATCCTGAAGTCCTTTGGTTCGACGGCGAGTGGCCCGCATGGTACACCGAAGAGGACGGTCGCGACGTCTACAACTACCTTCGCACCCTCAAGCCCGAGTTGATCGTCAACAATCGCGTGGGCAAAGGCCGCAAAGGCATGGAAGGCCTGAACAAGGGCGACCAGGAATACGTGGGCGACTTCGGCACGCCCGAGCAGCAGATCCCCGCCACGGGCCTGGCCGGCGTGGACTGGGAATCGTGCATGACCATGAACGACACCTGGGGCTTCAAGAAAGACGACCACAACTGGAAGAGCACCCAGATGCTCGTCCGCAATATCATCGACATCGCCTCGAAGGGCGGCAACTACCTGCTCAACGTCGGTCCGACCGCCGAAGGCGAAATCCCCGCCCCCAGCGTGGAACGCCTCGAAGGGATCGGCAAGTGGATGAAGGCCAACGGCGAATCGATCTACGGCACCCAGGCCAGCCCCTTTGCCAAAACGCCCTGGGGACGCTGCACGCAGAAGGCCCTTGAGGGCGGCAAGACCCGGCTCTACCTGCACGTGTTTGATTGGCCCGCCGACGCCAAGCTGATCGTGCCCGTGAAGGACAAGGTCGTTGGCGCCAAGCTCCTCGCCTGCGGCACGAAGCTCGAGACGAAGTCGGGCGACGGCGTCGTCGAGATCTCCCTGCCAAAAGAAGCCCCCTGCAAGATCGCCACCGTGGTGGTGCTCGATGTGGAGTGAGCTTTGAGCTATGAGCGGTGAGCTATGAGCGGTGAGCTATGAGATCGCACGGCCACGCGGATCGAGAAGACGCGTGGCCGTGCTTGTTTCTTGGGATGCCGTCAGGGAGTGAATTTGGAGTGTCCGACTTTCTTGCGAGTCCGCTCTCGGACCTCCTCCCAGCGGCTGGCCGGCATGCGCCCCGCGTCGTATTCGGCCGATCTGCGCTGCGCCTCGCGCACCCATTCGGGACCGGGCTCCGGCCGCTCAAGCGATTCCCAAAGAGCATTGATTAGTCGAAGTTGTTCGTTGGGGCGGAGTGCCTGAGCGGCGATCAGAATCTCATCATACTCAGACATAACAAGACCTTCGTGCCTTTTTGTGTTTTTCGTGGCTGTCTTCTCTCTCTGAATTGCCTACTCCGGCTTCTCCAGCGTCGGCGCCCCTTCGAGCCAACCAAGCTTGGCAAGGAACTTGTCGGCCGCCAGGACGGTTTCGTAGTAGGGCTTGTTGTCGTACTTGCCGTAGTTGAAGAAGCCGTGGGGCATTCCGTCGAAGATCATCACCTCGCAATCCACGCCGACCTTTTTCATGGCCGCCTGGAAATCGTAGGCCGTCTTCACGGGGACCAGCTTGTCGGCCGAACCGAGAAAAACAATGGCCGGCGGGTCGTCCTTCGTCACGTTGTGGAACGGTGAGAATTCCTGGTAGCGGTCACCCACCCGGGCGGCGCCCCAGCCCTCGGGACCGTTGTCGAAGACCGGATTGAAGAGCACCATGGCGTTCGACTTGGGCGAGACCTTCGGGTCGTCGCCCGGATCGTCCGTCCCTTCGACCATGCCCACAAAAGCCGCCAGGTGCCCGCCTGCCGAGCCGCCCCCGGACGCGATCCGGTTCGGATCGATGCCGAACTCCTTCGCTCGACTGCGAACCCAACGCATGGCCGACTTGGCGTCGTGGCAGCAGATCGTGGGCGGGTCTTGGTCCTTACGGTTCAACAGTCGATACTCGACCTGGAAGCAGACCATGCCGCGCGAGGCCAGGTACTTGCTGTGCTCGGTGAACTGGCCCGGCGTGCCGCCCACCCAGCCGCCCCCGTGGAAAAAGACGATCGCCGGCCGCGCATCGTCCGACTTCCAGTCGGCCGGCTTCGTCACGTAGATCTTCAGTTCCCGCCCGTCGACCGTCTTGTAAACATAGGGCTTGCCCGTCGGGGGAGCGGCCATGGCAGCCGACGCGATTAGAAGGAAAGCAAGCAGGGTGGATAATGAAACAGTTCGTGGCATGAGAAACTCCAAGGTTGACCAGCCCGGCTACTTGCCGAGCCAAGGCATGGATGGTTGAAATGGCGGGTCACGCCAATTGTGGTAGCCGGGCTTTTGAAGTGGGATGGAAAAGCCCGGCTGCGATGGAAGGGTTGCTTCTTGGATTCAGGGTTTGTTCAAGTGGTTGCTCGAGCAGCCGGGCTGTGTTGTGCCAGGGCTGCGTTGCGAGGTCATTTGCAAAGAGCTTCCACGGCCAGACGCTGAAACGTGCCGCGGATGTCGGAGGCGTCGCTGTTGCCGAAGCCGGTGCGCTGGATCATGAGCACGAAGATCATCTTCCGCTGCGGATCGACCCAGCCCTGGGTGCCAAAAGCCCCGCCGTGCCCGAAGGTGCCCGGCGAGAGCACGGCACTGACGCCCTGCGGCTCGCGGATCACGCACCAGCCCAGCCCCCAGCCGTTGCCGGGCGTGAAACCGGTGGTCAGGTCGCCCGTCTGAATGCGGGTCATCTCGCGAACGGCCTCTTCCGAAACAACCCGCTTCCCGTCCAGTTCGCCACCGTTCAAAATCATCTGGTAGAACTTGGCCATGTCGGCGGCCGTGGAGAACAGGCCGCCCGACGGGTTGGGGCTGCGGTCGGCAGCGATCCGGTTCAGCCAGTGATCGACCCGCTCGATCGACTCGCCCGCAGCGTCGGGCTGATAGAGCGTCACGACTCGCTTGGCCTGCTCAGCGTTGGGGCGGAAGGTCGTGTCCTTCATTCCCAGGGGCCGGAAGATCCGTTCTGCCAGGAAGTCCTCGTAGGGCATTCCGGAGACGATCTCCACCACAGCTCCGCAAACGGTCACCCCGGGGCTGTACTGCCATTTTTCCCCCGGCGAAAAACTCAGCGCCCGCTCGGCCAGGACGCTCGCCGTTTCCAGCAGCGTCCCCCGGTTCTGCTGGCTACCGCCGAGGCCCGAGGTGTGGGTGACCAGGTCGAAGAGCGTGATCGGTCGAAGCAGGGGCTTGTCGTCGAACTTCGCGTCCTTGAAGGCGGGGATGTACTTGGAAACGGGATCCGTGAGCGCCAAGCGTCCTTCGTCACGAAGGATCATCAGGGCCGTGGCCGTGACCGGCTTGGTCATCGACGCGATGCAGAACATGCTGTCCTTCTCCATCGGACGCTTGGTCTCCACATCGGCCAGGCCGACGGCCTCCAGATCCACGACCTTGCCCTCCTTGGCCACGAGGGTCACCGCGCCGGAAATCTGGTGCTCGTCGACGAACTTCTGCATCGCCTTGGGGATCTCGGCGAGCGAGGCGGACTGGTCTTCCGCCCGAACGTCGGTTACATACGCCATCGACAACAAAACGAGACCGAATCGCAGCAGCAGGCCGTGGAAGAACGGTTTCATGGCTTCCTCAACAGGGAATTGTGAACGGAGCCTCATGGGGGAGACGTGGGCATCTCGGAGCACGGAACTCCCCTGACTCCTACGCTCACCAGGATAGTAGCCGGCCGCCGCAGAGGCAACTCTCGCGCCCTTGAATCAACTCGTCCCCTCCCAACTGGGAAGATCCTGTCGCGACTGCTCGTCGCGGAAGTACGCGGCGATCGTGCCCGCAATCACGTCCAGCGAAACGGCAAAGGCGGCTTCCGAAAGCGTCATTTCGAACAGGTGAATCTTGGTCTCGTGGAATTCCTGTGAACGTCCCGTTTCCTGGCCAATCAGCAGCTTGCGATTCATCGGCAATCCGGTGATTTCCAGGCTGCGCAGCGAATCCCACGGCACGAAAACGATTCGCTGCCGAAAGCCTTGAAACGACGCGATCGCCCACAGGAGGCGGAGGATGGCAGGAACAAGCGGCACATGGTCGAGAGCCGAAGTGCCGATCAGCCGGATAACCAACCCCTCGCGACAAACACGAAGGATCGGTCGGCGATGGCTTATCGCGTTGAAGACAAAGAGCGCGAACGCCAGCGTCAACGGCACGCTCATGATCGTAAGCGCCAGCCCCGCATCCGGAGCAGGCTGCCCCCGAGCGTCCTTCGCAATCTCGAAAAGGAAAAGCGGACCAAGAACCAAGCCGAAGACCGCAAGACCGCCGAAAACAACCGCCAGGACGACGTAAAACCACGTCTTGCCGCGGAATTCGGTCGTGGGCATTTCCGTTGACATAGCGTTCTCGCTGTCCGCACCTTCTGCTCGAACTTCAGCAAGAGACTCCGGAAGACTTCGGCGTCTCCCAACGGCCGCGTCGGTAAGCACCGCACGGTTCCTGGATTGCCGAGCGATACCCCATTTCAAGGTCCCGCTCGGCGAGCGGTGACCTACTTGTTCAACGAGCTGTTAGACCTCCACCCACTTCCCCGGCACCGGCGCCGGGTAGCGGCCCTCCGCGTCGGCCTGGACGGGAGCGGGGCTGTCGGCCGTGAGACCGTCCACGCCGTCGAAGAACTGGAAATCGGAGGCCATGGCCTCTTCCCAAGTGATCTCCTTGCCCGTATGGACTGCCGCTCGACCCATGATGGCGCCCAGGTTCGAAAGGGCGGCTCGCTTGGCCTCGTTGTGGGGCCGATCCTCGCGGATCGCGCTGAGGAGCACGTCCCACTCGGCCTGCCACGGGTTCACCTTCTCCTTCTCCGCCTCCCACGCCACGTTGTCGCGCTCGATATGCTGATCCTTGAAAATCCTGCACGTGGCGGCATGCACGTTCCCCGAAAACTGACCGGCGCACTTCGTGCCGTGAACGAAGGTGGCAAAGTCATTCTTGCAGCCGCGAATGTAGCGACCGGTGACCATGGCCTTCGTCGCGTCGGGGAAGGTGTATTCGATCGAGTAGCTGTCGAGGTTCTGGCTGGCGTCGGTGCTTCCCGCAAACCGGCCGCCAACACCGTGGGCGGAAACCGGCCAGGCGTCCTTGAGCCAGAAGCATTCGTCAATCTGGTGAATCATCAGCTCGATGAAGATGCCGCTGGAGGCCCACAGGAACTGGTAGGGATGGCCAGGGCTGAGCTGCCAGAGCAGCTCGCTCTGGTTGCCGGGGAAGGGGGCCATGAAGTAGCCGGGGTCCATGCGATAGGCGCGAATGAGCTGAATGTCGCCCATGGCCCCGTCGCGAATCCGCTCGATCATGGCCTGCCGCGCCGCGGAATGGCGGCACATGAGCCCGCAGCCGATCTTGAGATTCTTCTTCTTAGCCTCTTCGCCCAGGCGGACGATCCGCTTGACTCCGCCCGGATCGACGGCGAAGTCTTTTTCCATGAACACGTTGACGCCCTTCTCGATCGCATACTCCAAGTGCGGCCCGCGGAAGGCGGCATGGGTGGTCAACAACGCCACGTCGCCCGGCTTGAGGCAATCGATCGCGTGTCGATAGGCGTCAAAACCGAGGAACCGCCGCTCCTCGGGCACGTCGACGTGATCGCCGAGGATCTTGCTCAAGGTCTTGTGGGTGCTGTCGAGTCGATCCTGCCGGATGTCGGCCATGGCCACCAGCTTGATGGGCCCGCCGGCCGCCGAACCGATCTGGCGGTTCGTGCCCGAGTCGTCGCCCAGCACCAATCCGCCGGCCGACATGGCGTTGGCCACCGCCCCCCGTCCTCGCCCGCCGCAGCCGATGAGGGCAAGGTGGATCGTGTTATCCTCCGCAGCATGAACCCGGGGTGCCGCGCTCGTGGCCAGGGCAATCCCGGCCGCCATCTGACCGGTGTTCTTGAGGAAAGTACGGCGCGGAGTGGCGGGGCTATTCGGCGTGGTCATGGTGAGTGCCTATTGGGGAAGGAGGGAGTGGACAGAACACAAACCGGCGACGGCCAGTCTAGGGGGCCAGCAGGGCGAAATCAAGACGCCCGGTGAGAAGCCCGATTGCCGGGGTTCGTGAAGCATCCCGGCGCCCCGTCGTCAGGACAACCAGGGCAACCAGGGCAAACCCCAGGCTACGCCGAAGGCGTTACATTCCACAGCCCGGCGTCGCGAAGCGCACGCTGGGGAACAAGACGGAGAAGAACGCGTACCCCGGAGGGGTTCCACAAGCTCGTGCCACTCCGAAAACGCTGCTCATTGGCCTCGATTTCCCATTTGCCGCACATCCGCCCGGCCTGTATGACGCTTGTCAAACCCCATTGGGGCATAGGTGGATATTACCATTCAGCTCCCAGCGTGCGCTGCGCGACGCCGGGCTGTGGAGTTTAACGCCTTCGGCGTAGCTGCACGACGAAACGTGATTCGATGTTCCAACCTTTGCCGAGGAACGCATCTTGAGGCCTGCAGTAGACTGTCCTCAGCATTCGCAATCTCGATGTCGGTTGAATTCTACCGTGCCCGCAGGGTTGTCCATGCAAGGCGGCCCGCCCCTTCAACCCGACTCGCTCACTCCCCAATACCAGTCCCACGGCCTGTCAAAGTCGTCGTAGGGCCACAGGTCCTTGTGTTTTTTTCTCGCCTCAATGAAACGGCGTTCCGGACGTTTGCTGGGCACCGGCCAGAACTCACGGCACACCTTCGTCAGTCGCTTGACCTCGGGGGTCTTTTCGAGTCGTTCCACGACATCGCGAAATGTCCAGGGATAGAGATAACCGTAGCCCGACAACTTGAGACTGATCCAGCCTGTGACGACTGGTTCGTCATCACTGGCCAATGAATAACAACGAACTGGGCCGATTTCGAGTGATATCGAATCAGGGCGGTAGTCAGTTTCGTTCTCTGGAGAATTCGTGCGAGTGATGGGGGCCAACACCTGATCAATGGGTTCGCCAAAGTCAATCGAGGCTCGATAGACGTGCCGTTTGTCTGAGGTCAGGCAGTCGATGCTCTCCTGGATGGACGACACGTCAGACTCTATATCCCACTCGATGTCATGTATGACATGGACTTGCGGCGAAACTTGTTCGGTCCAAGTAACATCTTCGAGATCCTGGTCGATTTGGTTGCCGAAGGCGACACGAAGGTCTTGGTAGCCCGAGTCGGTGATTGTGTCAGTGTCGCGAATACGACTGATGAACTTCGCAAGATCATCCCCGGTGATCACCGGCGGCGAACAAGGCCGATAGAATAACAAGCTGGTAAAGAACGACATGGTGGTCTCTTGCTTGGACTGTGGTAGTTCAACCGTTCTGCGATGTTTCTCGAAATGGCAACCGAGTCCTCGCTCCAACGTCCCGTGCGGCGCCCGGTACCTACTGGGGGGGTTACCTTCCCAGGAGATTCACGGCGCGGGCGGTGCGCGTGCGCTCTTCGATTTCCGGGGGCAGGCTGCCTTTGAACCAGGCTTTGGCTCGGTAGGTGAACTCGTTGCCGCCCGGCAGGAAGTCGACCGGGGCGTAGTGCGAGGCGATCGGATCATTGCCGCGAGTGGAGGTGTGGGGATTCTCGTGGCAGCCCACGCACGACTTCGTTTCGCCGGGCCGCGGATAAATCCACGTGAGCTGATTGCCCACCACGCGTCGGTCGCTGTCCAGAACCTGGAAGTGGAGAAGCCGATCGGCCGGGGCCTCCACGTAGAAGGAACCGTCCGCCGCCAGCGGCGTGGTCCCCAGCACCCGTGCGAAGGTGCCCCCGTGGTTCTTCCAAACCTCCCAGGGGTTCGTCTGCGTGCTGTGCCGGGCGATCACCGGAACTCCCTCGATCAACCGCACGAACCGGCCCCGTTCCAGAACCTCGGCCTCCTGAGTCGCAAAAACCGAGGAGCAGAGGAAACGGCCCGCGTAGGAATTGCTGCCTTTTGCAGTCGGTTGCATGCGAGGTCGACGCCGAGCCATGATCGGTCGGGCCTCGAAGTCGGCCAACGCCGGATCGTTGTAGACGAGCTTTCGCTTCCCGGTGGCCGGATCGAACAGGTACAACGCCAGGTCCACCTTCTCGCGTTCTTCGACCTTGGGCGTGGCGGCGCAAAGGATCGTGCCATCCGGCAGCGGGAAGGGCGTCGTGTAGGCCCACTCGCGGAAGTCGGGCGTGATGTGCGTTTCTTCCGTTCGCTTGGAGCCGATCAGCACGAGTCCGCCCTGAGTGGCCACCACGATATGCCGCCCGTCGGGCATGGCCTGGGGCTGGGTCGGTCGCGTCACGCGGTGGGTCAGCGGCGCCTCTTGCCCGTCGGCGGGGCTGCTCGGGCCGTGATCGAGCTTGCGCCAGTAAGCCCGCCGCTCCGGACCGTAGAGGACCACGTCCTGCGTGCCGTCGGTGTGCATGGCGTGCAGGGTCAGCTCGGTCTTGTTCCGCGAATAGAAAACCTCCAACCGGCTGAAGACGATCCGCCCGTCGTAGAGCAGGGCCGGCTCGTTGTCGCGGCCGATGTTGGTCGCGATGGGCTGCATGTCGGAACCGTCCGGGTTCATCACACAAAGAACGGTGCACGGGTACCCGTGGTATTCGTCCCGAATGCCGCTCCGCGACGTGGCCACGACAATCCGCCCGTCGGCCAGGAAGTTCGCCCCCACGTGGTGATAGGGCCCATGGGTTAGCTGGGTCAGACCGGTGCCGTCCACGTTGATCCGGTAGAGCTGCCACCAGGGATCGTCCTGGCCGCGATGACTGAACAGGGCGTACTTGCCGTCATAGGAGAGCTCCAGGTCGGCCACGTAGCCATCCGTGAACTTAGTCAGGGGAGTTACTTTGCCATCGGACGTGGGCGGCTTGAGTACGAACAGGTTTCGCCCCGGTCGGTAAGCCGGGCCCGAATCGGTGACCGCGTAGGTCGCCCGCCAGCGGTCGGCCTGTTCCACCGTGCCGATCGTGTTGGGGATGTTGTTGCTGCCCTGGATGAAGACAAGCCCTTCCACCTCGGCAAGGCTGCGGGCCACCGTCGACGTCGCCGCCGGCTCTTCACTCGCCACCGCTTCGGCTTTGCCTGGGACGGCGAGGCCTCGTCGGCGCAGGGCGTCCTGTGCAATGTGACGAACGCTGTACACGCTGTGGCTCTCAGTCGCTTCGGTCAAGGCCGCAAGGGCCTTCGGTGTTCCCAGATCGTCGAGCGCTTCGGCCGCGGCGTGACGTACCTCGGGCACCGACTTCTCGTCGTTGAGGATACCCACAATCAGGTCCGTATGCTCATTGGCCCCCAGGAGCCCCAACGCCCGAATCAGCCCTTCCCGCCAGCGGGGCGCCGGGTCGTCGTATTCCTCGTTCTTGAACGTGCCGTTGTAGCCAAAGGCCGCCTCGGGCGGTGTCTCTTTCAGCAGGGTGGCAATCGGCTCGACGGCGCTCTTGTCGCCGATCCAGGCTAGTGTCTTGGCCGCATTCAGACGCACCCAGCCCTCCTCGTGACCAAGCAAGGCCAGAAGCCGCGGCACGTCTTCCTTTTCCGTGCAAACGGTCGGCAGGCAACTCGCCGTGCGGTAGGGCGGGAACTCGGGCCACTGGAGCGACTCGTCGGGGCTCGGCACGCGTTGAGGCTGACCCAGCTGCGTCATGGCCACTTCGCACGCCTCCTGCCTCAGTCCAGTTTGTTCCAACAGACAGCGAGACAGCCGGTGTCCCACCTCCGGTTCGTACAGGAAGAACGTGTCGTGATCGCCGGGCAGGTTGGCCACGATCCGCGGCGCCAGTCGGCGCAAAGTGGCCTTGTCTTCCTCTCGCTCAATCGGCAGCCGGCAGAGGGCGTAGGCGATTGTATAGGGCGTTTCTAGCATGCGGTCTTCGCTCGGAAAACCCATCACGTCGTCGCGTGGCACCTCGGGCGGATTGGCGCCCTTCAGGTCCTTGGCATAACGCTCGTAGGCCGCGAGCAGGGGCGTCACCGCGTGGGGATCTCCCGTTTCGCCTAAGGCGTCGGCGGCATTTCGAGCCCACATGGTGTTGTCGAGCAGGGCCACCAGGGCCTGGTATCCCGCCTCGGTGCGAAGCCGTCCCAGGGAGCGAATGCCGCTGCGGACCATGGGCCGCAAGGCAGGCCGGGTCGGCGGCGTGGGGCCGAGCACCTTGAGAATCGCTTCGGTCGCTCCCTCGCCGCCCAGAACGCCCAAGGCTCGGACGCCGCGCTCCAATCGCCAGGCGATCGAATCGACCTGCCCGTCGGGCCGTCGCGGTGCGTCGCCCACTTCGATCTCGAAGAACGTGGATGGATAGGTCGGGTTCACCGAACCGAAACTCGTGATCCGCACATACCGGGCAGTCCGCTTGGGAAACTCGATGACCAATTCCGCGGGCGTTCGACCGTCCTGCTTGGCAACGACTTCAAAGCTCTTGTTGTCGAGGCTGACGGCCAGTTCGTAGCCCGTCATGACGAACTTGTCGCTGTATTGGTGAACGACCACCCGGCCGAATTCGGTCTCCTTTCCCAGGTCGACGGTGACCCATTGGGGTGGCTCGACGAATTTCGTTTGCCAGTAGGCCGGCCCGATCTCGCCGTCGACCAGCACGTCGGCCGGGCCCCGATAGGTGGTCGACGCCGTCACGCTCCGCCCGCCGGCAAGGTTCTCTCCCCCTTCCAGCAAGGCCAGCACGTCTTGCGGCGGCCGATCCGCCGGAACCGACCTGCACCAATCGCGCCATTGGCGAACCTGGGCCTGGCGAGATTCCTCCGAGCCGGTGGCATCGAAAAGGAACTGTTGCCCGGAGAGATTCTCCAGCGAAACGTGGGCTGCCTGGCGGACGATCCAGTCCGGATCATCGAGTGCTTCCAGCAGCGGCTCGATCGAAGCTCGCCCACCGCACCACGCCAGGGCCATGGCGGCCTGACGCCGCACCTGGGCCGAGCTGTCTTTCAGGACGGCGATCAGTTGCGGCTCTGCCCGATACGCCCGCAGAAATCCCAACGCCTCGACGGCTCCGGCTCGAACTGCCGGCGACTGGTTCTCAAGCTTCGCCAGATTCTCCGCAACCTGCTCCTCAAAGGGTCCGGCAGCGTGCAACGCCATCGGCAATGAAATCAGCCCCCAGAAGACAAGACGCAACCAAACCAAACGACGAAACCCAGTCATAGGACACAACCCCCGCGAACCAAAGCACTTGAAATGGCTATTGACAACAATGCCCCATTTGCCCGCAAGGGGTTAGGGCCACCCCTTCGGGGTTTGCTTGCGGGATATCCCACCTGTCCCAGGGTTGCGCTCTTGTTCGCTGCGCTCACATCGCTCCACCCTGGGCTGGATTAGGATCGTCCCTTTGGGACTGTCTCCGGGGTACGCTCATCCGTGCCGAAGGCACAGCCCTATGTCAGCCCAGGGTGGAACCACGTGAGCCGAGCGAACGTGGCGCAACCCTGGGATTACGGTCCGATGGAGGCCGGTTAGCCCCAACGGGGCGGCCCTAGCGTCAACTAGCGTTCCCTTTGTACGCCC
This sequence comes from Thermoguttaceae bacterium, assembly GCA_963674575.2. Classification (GTDB taxonomy): domain Bacteria; phylum Planctomycetota; class Planctomycetia; order Pirellulales; family Thermoguttaceae; genus JAAYAY01. Next base: position 350,289 of record CAXXQT010000001.1, on the reverse strand, counting down.
ACGCTAGCCTAGACCGTTCCTCCCCAAATTGCAACGTTTCGCCCCGCCCGGAACTTGCATCCGGGCATCGGTTCCCCGTAGCATGGAATAATCCGTCGCCCGGCTTTCCCGAGCCGCGCCTTGGAGTACTATGCTGACCTCCCACACAAGCAGATCCCCCCATGAACCGCCAGTCCTTCCTTTTCCTTGCCCTCGGCCTGGTAACCGCCTTTCCCTGCGCCGCACGGGCTGAATCCGTGGAAGTCGACTCCCCAAACGGGCGTCTGAAGGCCATCGTCCAGGTTGACGATCAGGGCCTGGTCACCTACCGCGTCACGGCAGACGGGCAGACCGTTCTCAGCGATTCCCGCCTCGGCTTCCGTTTGAAGGATGCCGATTCGCTTGCGGAGGATTTCCATTTAGCGGTCGCCAACCGCTCCGTGGCCGATGGGTCGTGGCAGCCGGTCTGCGGCGAGCGCAACTGTGTCCGCGACCACTACAACCGGCTGGAAATCGAATTGGCCGCACCCTCTCGGCCGGCACGACTGGTGACGCTCCGCTTTCGGGCCTACAACGAAGGAATCGCCTTCTGCTACCACTTCCCCGACGACGGCAGCCTGAAGGAGTTCATCGTGTCGGACGAGCTGACCCAGTTCGTCTTTCCTGAAGACCAAGACTGCTGGCCCGTCTACTCGGCACAGGGCGTCTACAGCCATGCCAAGCTGAGCGAGGTGAAGCCGAACTGCGAGCGGCCCCTGGTCGTCCAGCAGGCTCCTGATCGCTACGTGGCCGTAGGGGAAGCACGGCTGGTTGATTTCGCCCGCATGCGACTCCAACCCGACCGTTCGACCCCCAATGCCCTCAAGGCCCACCTGGCGGGAGAGGTCGTCTGCAAAACTCCCATGACCACGCCCTGGCGATTCGTCATGGTGGCCGACTCACCGGGCCGGCTCCTCGAACAGAACTACCTGCTCTTGAACCTGAACGATCCCTGTGCCATTGCCGACACGTCCTGGATCAAGCCCGGCAAGGTGATCCGCGAAGTCACGCTCACCACCGAAGGCGGCAAGGCGTGCATCGACTTCGCCGTCCGCAATGGACTCCAATACGTGGAATACGACGCCGGCTGGTACGGCCACGAATACGAAGACGCCTCCGACGCCACCACGATCACCGTCGACCCGAAACGCTCGCCCGGCCCCCTCGATCTAGAGGAAGTGATCCGCTACGGCGAAGAGCGGGGCATCGGCATTATCGTCTATGTGAACCGCCGGGCTCTGGAAAAGCAACTCGACGAAATCCTGCCCCTCTATCGCAAGTGGGGCATCAAGGGCGTGAAGTACGGCTTCGTCAATGTGGGCTCCCAGCAGTGGACCACCTGGCTCCACGACGCCGTTCGCAAGGCGGCCGATAATCACCTCATGGTCGACATCCACGACGAATACCGACCCACGGGCTACGAGCGGACCTATCCCAACCTGATGACCCAGGAGGGCATCGGCGGCGACGAGACCTCGCCCACCAACGAGCAGACCCTCACGATCGCCTTCACCCGCATGCTCTGTGGCCCGGGCGACAACACGATCTGCTACTACAACAGCCGCGTGGATGAAAAGGCAAGCCACGCCTATCAACTTGCCAAGGCAGTCTGCCTCTACAGCCCCTGGCAGTTCCTCTTCTGGTACGATCGTCCCCTGGGCGCTCCCGGCACCAAGGGCGGTGCCGGCGGCCAGCGCGGCGTGATCGGCAATGAACCGGAACTGGAGTTCTACAAGCACGTCCCCACCGTTTGGGACGAGACCCGCGTGATCCACGGCCGGATCGGCGAGTATGCGGTCATCGCCCGGCGAAGCGGCCAGCAGTGGTTTGTCGGAGCGATGAACGATTCTGAGGCGAGGTCCTTGAAACTCCCGCTCGATTTCCTGGAAAATGGAAAGAAGTACACGGCCCACGTCTACACGGACGACCCGAAGGTGGAAACACGGACCCACGTGCGGATCGAACAGGCCGCGGTGGACTCGACCATGACGCTGGACCTGCCGCTGGCCCCGCGGTGCGGCAAGGCGATTCGCTTCGTCTTGGAATGAACACTCAGACCCCGAGATAGGCCCGGGTCTGGGGGTCGAAGAGCTTGAGGAAGATAAACACGGAGAAAATCGTCCCGATCGGAAAAACAGGAAGGGCGCAAAGGGCCACCAGGCTACCCGTAACCAGCCCAATTACAGGAACGCCGGTCCAGATCAGCACCGCGCTGACTCCCGCTGCCACTGCCAGGCAAATGGAAAAAGCGGTCAAGTTCTGCCCGAACGCATCGATATCTCCGGGGCCGGAGATTGCGTGAATTCCGACGACGATGACCACAATGATGATCCCGAGTCCGAACAGCCCACCGCCGGCCATCTTCGCCGATTCCGGCATCGGCTCTTTCCGCCGTCCGCCTCTCGCACTGCTGGACACGGGCCGAGTTGGCAGCGGGGTGCTTGTTGCCCGTGCGACAGGTTCCGAAACGTCGTAAGAGAAACCGTCATCGGCGTCCAACGGCTCCTCCGGGACCAACTCGGCAAGCAGCGGACTTGCCGCCGGGGCGGGAACGAGAAGCGCCCCGCCGCATCGAGGGCAGGCGACTTGCTGGCCCCACAAGTACGATTGGGCGCGAAATCGTGCACCACATCGGCACGCAACCTCGACCGCCTCTTGAGACGCAGCAACGGGCTGGGCTACCGCTGCCGGTTGCGGAAGCGGAATCGTCAGCGGCTGCGCGCAGCCGGGGCAACGGACGGTCTTGCCCGCCAGGTCATCCTTCGCCGCGAAACGTTTTCCACACGGACATGCCACCTCAATCGCCATGTTATGTACCCTCTGGTCACGATAGGTCCCACCAGCAGCGCACGCCAGAGCGCGCGACCATCACCAATCCCCCCTATAGTAACGCTTGGGATTGTTCGCTGCTGCCCTATCGTAGCATTATTTCTGCACTAGCGACCCACCTGGCAAAATACGGTGTGCTCCGGTCTCGCCTGGTGATCAGGTTAGGGTTTTGCGGGCCACTGGCTGCTTGTCAGCCAGTGCCAACACGTCACATCGAGACATCCCCCAATTCCCCCCCGCGATCCTAAACCCCACTTCGCGTGTCTGACTTGCTATACTATGGTCGAAAAGAGCCCCCCGATTCACTTGGGAAAACACTCGCGATGCTTACCTCCCTGCCCCCCGACAAGCTGCCCGAGGCCATCGAACGCAACGGCGTCGAGTGCTGTCTCGCCTGGTCTGTTTGGCCCGAGTTGGAACTCGGTCGCGAGGACGGGACCGTGTGGACCATCACCAGGATCCCCTTCCCCTTCTTCAACAACGTATTCCGCGAGCGGCTGGTCGAGGAAGACTGCGCCACGGCCGTAGAAGGGGCGACGGAGCGTCTGCGCCAAGGCGAAGTGCCGGGATTCTGGTGGATGGGGCCCACATCCAGGTCCAAGGACCTGGAAAACTGCCTGGAGCAGAACGGCTGGGAGCGGGCCGCCGACGCGCCGGCCATGGCCGTGGACCTGGCCGCAGTCCGGGGGCCCGAATCACGCTTGGATGGACTGGTCGTTGAGGAGGTGCTGGCCCGGGAGGCCCTGGGAGCTTGGTGTGGCGTGATGGCGCCCGTCTACCAGTTCCCCGGCTTCGCGGCCGACGCCTGGCAGCGATTGCTCGCCTCGGTCGGCCTGGGCCCGGCCGCGCCCTATCGGCATTTCCTGGCCCGGCTCGACGGCAAACCGGTAGCCACCACTTCTCTTTATCTTGGCAGCGAGGTGGCGGGGATTTCCGGCGTTGCCACCCTGCCCGACTTCCGTCGACGCGGCATCGCCACCGCCCTCGTTGTGGCCGCGCTTCAAGAGGCCCAGCGGATGGGCTACCATATAGGAACGCTGTTTTCCTCCGTCATGGGCCAGCCCATGTACGAACAAATCGGTTTCCGGCAGTACGCCCATGGCACCTGTTATCTCTGGTCCCCCTAGGCCCACCCATGATCCGTAAAACGCTCTGTCTCCTCCTGTTCGCTGCCATCCCCTTCGCCGCTTCTGCCGAGGATCGTGTCATCGTCTGTCACGGCGACAGCATTACCGCCGGAGCTCACCTGGAGGCCAAGGACAAGTACCCGGAGATCCTGAAGAGCCTTGTTCCAGACGCCACGGTGATCAATTCCGGGATTGGCGGCAACACGAGCGGCCAGGGACTCGCTCGGCTGGAAAAAGACGTTCTTCGCCATCATCCCGACGTCGTCGTCCTGCTCTTCGGCACGAACGACAGCGTTCTCACCGGCGAAGCCAAGTACCGCGTGGCGGTTGACGCCTACGAAGAGAATCTCCGCGAGATGATTCGCCGCTGCCGCGCCGCCGGGGCGGAAGTGGTCCTCTGCACGCTTCTGCCGATCATTCCCGAGCCCTACTACACGCGTCATCCCAAGCAGTTCTATGACGCTGAGGGCGGCCTCGAGAAGATCCTCCACCGCTACCACGCAGCGGCCACGAAAGCCGGCAAGGACCTGAAGGTTCCCGTCATCGACCTCTACAAGACCTTCGAAAAAGACCTCACCCTCCTCCGTCCGGCTCCGGACGGCGTTCATCCGAATGCCAAGGGCACCAAAGCCATCGCCGAAGAGGTTGCCAACCAGCTCGCGCCGGCAAAGTAGCAGGCACGCTCCGCCGTGCCGTCCGCCAAGCAGATCAACGAGGCAAAGCCAACCGGCGGCAGGGATGCCACCGCTACTCGGGGATTCGATACCGGATCGAGTAGGCGAACTTCTCGTTGCGGCCACGAGTCCCCTGGAAACGCACGGCGGTGCGGCCGTCTTCATCCAGTTCGAAGTTGATCTTCGGTTCGGCCGACACGACCTCCGCGCCGCGAGGCAGACGCACGGTAACCGTGAAGTGGTTCTGCGACTTGCTGTACATGATATCGTTCTTGTAGGTCCAAACGCCGTCCTCGAGCGTGGCCTTCCCGGGACTTTTCAGGATGCGGGTGTATTGCATCTTGCCATTCACGAAAACGGCGTCGGTGAGTGTTACGTCGTGCCGGGTGTGGCCGTCCGTCTCCGTCACCTTGACCGGGATCTCTTCTCCCTGGGGATCGACAAACCGAACGCTCACGCCCTTGGGGGCATAGAACGGGAATTGCCGCGAGGGGAACGAAAGCAGGTGATAGGGCTGTTCCATTTCGGTCACGCTCGTCGCCCCGCCGTTGTTGTCGAGGGTGACGGTCGTCTTGTCGACCAGGCTCTTCGCTTCCGAAGCAAATTTCTGGGCACTCCATGACGACGTAGCCATGGCCACCACCACGCAGACAGCAAGCCAGGCCTTCCGTTCCCACTTGGAAGCCCCTCGCAACGGTTCATACTGGGGCGACGGTTCCGCGGGCTGATCCACGCCGACCGCCTGGCCGAGCCTGGCCACTTCGTAGCGCAGGAGTTTCACTTCCTTGAGGACGCCCATCTTCATCGCGGCCGTGGCGAACCAGAGCTTCATGAGCACGGTGGTCTCGTAGACCACGAGGATCACCACGGCGCAGCCGATCATCGTTTTCATGTCGTAGGTCGGTGCGAACAGGAAGAAGTTGATGGCCGCAACGCCCACGACCACGCACCCGATCGCGTAGATTCCGTAGATTCGCTCGGCGAAACGAAGCCGTCCGGCGAACTCGGCGGACGAGGCCTCGCGAAGCGTTTCTTCCCGCTCCGAACGAAGTTTCGCGTTTTCTTCCAACGCTTTTCGAAGAGTTTCGTCGTGTTCACTCATGATCGTCGTCCTCGAGATGCCGGCGCAGCCGCTGCCGGGCGTGGTGGAGTCGGGATTTGACCGTTCCTGGGGGAATCGCCAGAATCTCCGCAATCTGGTCCGTGCTGAAATCGTCCTCGTACCGAAGCGAAAGGATCGCACGATCAGGGCCGGACAGGTCGGCGAGGGCCTCGCGAAGGTCGGCGAAGGAACGCTGGCACCCAGTGTCGGCCTCTCGCCATTGCTGCGCGTAGGCCTCGTCGGCACGGCGCACGCGCTGCCGCCGGCGAATCCAATCGCGGGATTTATTGCTGGTAATCCGGTAGGCCCAGGCGGGAAAGGCCGCGGGATCGGCAAGTCGGCGAATCTGCCGGCTGATGACGATCCACGCCTCCTGGAGCACATCCCAGGCGGCCTGTTCGTCGTCGGTCAGACGCCAGGCAAGACGCCAGAGGCGATCCTGCCAGCGGTCAACCAACTCCTGGAGAGCCTCGGCCACCCCCTCTTGAGCCCGGATCACCAGCAATTCGTCGTTGATCCGTTCGTTCTGGTTCATCCGGCGGTAGGTCGCTCGGCGGCGGCAAATGGTTCACGGAACAGAAAAAAACGTCCCTGTTGGCGCACATGGGCCATCGCAAGTCATCATCTTAATCGTAATCGGAGCCCCTGGCAGAGACGCTTGGCGAAATGCCACCGCTCGCAATGCGTGGCCGGGCACCCTGGCAGACAACCGCCGGGTAGGGGAGAATAGCACCGCAGGGGGCGTCTCGACGCACCAAGCAATATCATTGACGTGCCAATCGGTGCGTCGAGACGCACCCCATATTCTCCCTCCCCACCGAGCGCAGCGAACGAGGGGGAGGGCCGGGGAGGGGGCAGAACCTCCAGCAAACCCAACCAGTAGCAAACCTTGGCGCGCCGAGACGCACCCTACGGGGATGTCGTCTCGCCAGGACCACGTGAACAGACACGATCTTTCTTTCACAAACCACCACCATGTACGAAACCTTCGAACACACGGCCGACATCGGGCTCCGCGCCCGGGCCGGTGACCTGAATACGCTTTTCGCGGAGGCCGCCAGGGCCTTCTTTTCCGTGCTAGTCGAAAACTACGCCGACGTGCGGGCGGCAGACGAGTTCTCCATCTCGGTCGAGGCCGACGCCCGTGACGACCTTCTCTACGACTGGCTGGCCGAACTGCTCTACCTCTACGACACCCAGCACGTGCTGCTGGCCGAGTTCGACGTGTCGGTTAGGGAAGGGCACGTGAAGGCCACCGTCCGCGGCGAGCCCGTCGACTTCGATCGCCACCGGCTCGATATGGACGTCAAGGCGATCACCTACCACGAGTTGAAAGTGCAGCGGGAGGGCGACGGCTGGCTTGCGGAAGTCATCGTCGATCTCTGACACGCTCCTTGGAGTGCGATGACTTGTCATCGCTTTCTTTTCACAGAGACGCTATTCTTGCAAGTAGGGTGCGTCTTGACGCACCGATTGGCTCGTCAATGATATTGCTTGGTGCGTCGAGACGCCCCCTACAACGGCAACGAGATGGGACAGAAAACGTCAACAGAGCGACACGAACAACCGCAGCAGGACGCCCCCGCGGCGGAAAAGCCACGGGCGCGGCGTTGGCGTCGGGCGATTCTGTTTCGCCTCGCCGCGCTTGCCCTCGGCCTTGCGCCCCTCGTGCTCCTGGAAGGCGTCTTCTGGTGCGCCGGTGCTGGGGCCCCCGACTACGCCCACGATCCGTTCGTCGGCTTCCAGGCCGTCCAACCCCTCTTTGTATTGAGTGACGATGGTGGGCGTTACGAAATCGCCCCGTCCCGGCTGGACTTCTTCCGCCCCGATTCGTTCGCCGCCAGGAAGGCGCCGGACGAGTTCCGCATCTTCTGCCTGGGAGGTTCCACCGTCCAGGGCAGACCTTTCGCCATCGAAACCTCTTTTCCCACGTTTCTGGAACTGAGCCTCCGCGCCGCGGAGCCGGACAGGAAGTGGAAGGTGGTCAACTGCGGCGGCGTTTCCTACGCGAGCTACCGGCTCGTCCCGATCCTGGAAGAGGTTCTTCACTACGAGCCGGACCTGATCGTGGTCTGCACGGGTCACAACGAGTTCCTCGAAGATCGCACCTACGGCCACGTGAAACACATGCCGGGAGTGGTCGCCGCGCCGGCCGCCCTTTTGGCAGATACCCGCACCTACCGTGTCCTTCGCCTGTTGTGGCAGGGTCGCTCCGAAATCTCACCGCCCCAGGATCGCCCTCTTCTGCCCGAGGAGGTCGATGCCATGCTGGAATATCGCGGCGGTCTGGACAAGTACCATCGCGACGAAACGTGGCGACGGAACATCGAATCTCATTTCCAATACAATCTAACGCGCATGGTCGGCCTGGCCAGCGAGGCCAAAGTCCCCCTCCTGCTGGTCAACCCCGTGTGCAATCTGCGCGACTGCCCCCCTTTCAAGAACCAGCATCGCGACGGCCTGACGCCCGAGCTGCTTGCCCGATGGGAGCGGCTCGTTTCGGAAGCCGGAGCCCAGTTCGGCAAGAATTCGATCGAATGCCTCCGGCTGTTGGAGGAGGCAGAAAAGATCGACGACCAGCACGCCGGGCTCCGCTACCTGCTGGCCAAGACCCACGACTCGCTGGGCGACTTGGTGTCGGCACGTCGCGAATACGTGGCGGCCAAGGAAAACGACATCTGCCCCCTGCGGATCCTCGAATCGATGAACCAATCGATCCTGGACACCGCGGCCTCAACCGGCACGCCCCTGGTCGACGTCCGGCACATGTATCAAGAGATCAGCGAAGGGGGCATTCCCGGCGGGATGTACCTCATCGACCACGTCCATCCGTCCATCGAGGGCCACCAGTTGATCGCCGACCTGATCGCCTCAAAGCTCTCCCTGATGGGATTCGTTCATCCTCCCCCGGACTGGCGAGATCGCCGCAACGCCGCCTTCCGCGCCCAACTCGACTCGCTCAACAGCGTCTACTACGCCCAGGGCCAACAGCGTCTGGAGACGCTCCGCTGCTGGACCCAGGGCAAGGCCGAAACCGAGTGGTCCTACGAGGGAGACAAGCCGGTCTTCCGCAGTAGGTCACCGCTCGCCGAGCCAGACCTTGAAACGGAATGACGTTCGCCAATTCAGCAGTAGGTCACCGCTCGCCGAGCGGGACCTTGAAATGGTATATCGCTCAACAATTCAGGAACCGTGCGGCGTCTGGCCCCTACCAACTCCGCGGCTCGTTCAAACGTAGCGTGCGTCTTGACGCACCAAGCATCATCATTGATGTGCCAATCGGTGCGTCGAGACGCACCCTACGGTCCTACTGGTTCCCAAGCTCGCCCAATCGAAGCAGCGTCGTCGAGACCGGCGCCAAGTCCAACGGGATCGCTTGGCCCTCTCCGACCAGTTCGCCGGTTACCGCGTCGGTGACCCGGTGCGGCCGGGGCAGACACAACGTGACCGGGCCGCCGGTCTTCGTGTGGAGCGAGACCAGGGCCGAGTCGGCGCCGACAAGCACGTCCGGACGATCCACATAGCGGTGAACACCGGCCTCGTCGGCCAGGGCCCGAAGCAGTTCCAAGGGTGCGTTGGGCACTGTCGCCAGCACCGCCCTCGACGGAGCCTTGCCCTTGCTGGCAAGAACGACCGCTCCGGATGGCTCGCAGCGTCCGAGTGGCTCGGCCTGATCGTCATCGATTGTCAGAACGGGAAGACCGGGCCGAATGGGTTCGAACTTCTTCACCTCGCTCTGACGCGTTTGGCCTCGCACGGCCGCCAGCCCGCTCACCCGAAGCTGCTGTGGCTGGTTGTCGCCACAACCGTAAAGCACAAGTTTCATGCCCTGCAAGGGAAACGAGAGCGGCGCATCGCTCCGGGACCAGCGTGCTTTCTTGAATTCGCCAATGGAGAGAACATGGCTGGTGGGCGCTCTCTTGACAGGGAAGGACGGAGCGGCAAATTCGCTGCCGTCACTGCCCTTGATCACAACCGAAAGTCCCAGTTGCCCGTCATTGTTCCCGCCCGCCACGGTCAGGCCGATCCCGTCGCACTGCGGGATCGACGCCTTCAAGTGCAGATCCGTCCAGCCAACCGCCGTGGCAAAATCCCAGACCAACGTGTCGCCGTCCACACGCCATGCGAACTGGGAATACTGCTCGGCCATCGTCTTCTTGTCCCGCGGGTTGTAGCAGTTCGCGGCGTCCTCCGCCTCGGAAACCGGGGCGAAGTCGCGGGGCACAAGAACACTCACCTGCTGATTGGGAATATCCCGTGTCAGCTCGTGGTCGGCGGCACAAACCACCGGCGACGACGCGATTCCGCCGCCCTCCAACCGAACGGAGATGCCGGTGACGTCGCGGACAAGGCTCGGGGAGAACCGCTCGGCGTCGGTGATCCCCGGCGACCAGAGCCAGAGCGCCGTGCGACCTTCCACCGCCCGGGCCACACTTCGTCGTTCCGCTTCCGTCAATCGCAGCGTGTGCGGAAAGACCAGCAGGCGATAGCGGGACAGATCGGCCCGTTCGAGTTGGCTCAGGAAGATCATGTCGACGGGGGCGCCAAGCCGCTTGAGTTTGCCGGCCAGATCGTTCAGAACGGCGCGCTGGGCGGCCATCGCCTTGCCGTCGGCCATATACAAGAAGCTTCGAAGGTCGCAAACCAGGGCCACCTGGGACGTGCGATGCCGAGGCGTCGTCATCAGAGATTCGGCCAGGCGGTTCATGGCCGCAACCTCGCCGATCAGCTCGGGCTGATCGTACCAGCCTCCCGAACCGTCCGTTCCAAAATCACACCACCACATGGCGCTGCCGTGCAGCAGGGTCGTGGCCACTTCCCGCCGGATGACGGCCAGCGACTCCGTCGTGTCGGCCACCCGGCCGTATTCGTTGCGACTGTGCAGATGCGTCCGCGTATCCACCTCCACCATGTGGACCTTCCCGGCCAGCGGAAAGGCGTCGACCACGGCTCGGCCCCGCCCGTCGTCTCCCACCAGGCGATGGGAATAATCGTAGGGCGCGGCAAAGTAGTCGATCGCCGGGGACCGAAACATCCGCTCCAGTTCGAGATGTCCGCCCTGCGTTTGCGGCGGAACTCCGAAATAATAGCCGTAGAAGGCTCCGGCCAGGGCCCGGCCGTTCGTCTCTTCCTTCGCCGCAGCGCAAAAGCTCTCCATCACGTCGGCCGTGATCTGCTGCTGGCATCGGTAGTAGTCGATGACCCAGCCATCTTTCTCCGGCAGAAGCATACCCAGGGGGCGATCGACGAGTCGTGGGGCCTTTCCGGGGACCGTTGCGCTCTCGAAGGTCGCGTCCGGACGCTGCCACGCCTCGCGCAAGGCCGCAACCGTTCCGTACCTGTCCTTGAGCCACTCTCGAAAGGCAGCCGTCATGGCAGGGCCCGTGTCCGGCATCTGCTGACGCCAACTGCCGAAATAGTGCCACTCCGTGTAGATGCCGTATCCCGGATGGTAGCCGACGACACGTTTGCCCCACGGAGCGGACTCCATGTGCCGGATCGCTGCCCGCCAGACGGCCATGGCATCCTCCTGCCACACCCGCGAGGCCAACGACGGACGGCAGACCCGGCCCGATTCGTCCGACGTGTTGAAATCGCTGCCCATGGCGTACCGGACAAGTTCGTCCTGGTGCGCGTCAGGCCACCACGAAGGCGGCACGAGACGCAGAATGAGAATCAGGTGCGCGTCGGGATCGACCGACAGGTAGGCCCGAACCTGGTCGTCCAGGGGCGTGAAATCGAACTTGCCTTCGGCCAGCCAGCACGAGGAGAGCGGCATATAGGCCGTGTAGACGTGGATCCCTGCGTCGCGAAAAAGGGCGATTTGCCGCCGCCCGTGGACCGACAGCGGATCAACCGTGCCGCGATAAATCAAGGCGGGGTGTTCGCGACCGTTGATCTTCAATACACACGTTCCATTCAACCAGCCAAGGGTGGCGGAGGCGGCCGGTTCCGCGGCCAGCCCTTCCGGAAGGCGGATCAACGGCTCGCGCCACGCCGACCACCGCTGGCGGTCCGCATCGCTCAGGAAGGGAGCCATGTCGAAGGCTGTGTGATGGTACCACGGAGCCGCGAAGGCGCTTCCGACAATCGCCGCGGGCTGCCAACTCGAGTCGTCAAAGCCCGGCTCGCGCCAGCCGTCCGCCGAGGTCCGGGATGCATGGAAGGACGTGTCGGAACGAATCGTCGTCGTGCGCCCGCCTTGTTCGACGATTTCGCCCGCCGCGATGAGCCCGCCCGGCCCGGTCATGTTCACGACCTCGAAAGCCAGAACGTTCTTGCCCGGGTGAAGAAGTGTTCGCAGATCGTAGACGATTCCCCCCGCCCCGTTCTCAACCACGTCCCGGGCGGCAGCGCCGTTGACCCAGAAGGAGTGGCGGTCGTCACTACGGACCCGGAGGCTCGCCCGCTCCACGCGGCCTTCGAGTGTGACAACCCGGCGAAGGAAACGTGGGGTTTCAAGACCGTCCGTCGCGACGTCTTCGGGATACCAGATCCAGGAGCAGTCCGTGCGGACTTCCTGCGGCTGCGCCGCGGCAAGCTGGAACAATGCCAGTCCGAGAAAAGCAGTCGCCAGCCCGATTCTTGTTCCCATGATCAGGTCTCCCTGGTGTCGGATTGGTTCGGCGATGGATCGGGGGCGATCAATCTTCCGCGGCTTCCAGAATCGCCTTCGCCCAGTGCGGGTAGTAGACGGTGGCCAGGGCAAGCCAGCCGGCGGCTTCGCCGGGAGAACTCGCACCCTGGTCCCAGTAGTGAAAGGCCACGCGATCCGACAGGGCCCGCATGAGCCGGGAGCGGACGGCCTTCATGAGCGATTCCGTGAAGGCGCTGAACCGCGTGAAGGGACTTACCAGAACCACGCGGTGGGGCCGCACGAAGTTGACGCAGTTGGCCAGCCCGATCGAGATCAACTCGATCATCCGGTTCATTTCGGGCTGGGAGCCGTCGTAGCGGCTGGCGTGTTCGAGCAGCGGCAAGGGCTCGGCGCCTTGGCGCTGGAGGAACTGGGACGAACAGATCCTCTCCATGCAGCCCACGTTTCCGCAGTAGCAACGATCGGTTTCCACGGGGAGCGACGTGTGGCCCAGTTCGTTGCCGCCCACAAGGCATCCCCAGTTCGGCTCGCCGCGGACAAGCAGCGCCGACCCGAGTTGGCCGTCCTCGAGATAGACGAGAACCACGTCCTCGGTAGGTTGGCGATGGTGCTCCTGGAGCCAGCGGGCGGCGAGGGCGTGCATGTCGTTTTCAATGGCCAACGGGCGACCGCCGGCGGCTTCCAGCAGGGGCGCAAGGGACGCCACATTCTCATCGGGAAGGGCGGACGATAAGAGGATTCGCCGCGCGGCCGTGTCGACGAAACCGGTCGTGCTCAACCCCACGAGAAACGTTTGTTCGTTGATAAGTTTGTCGAGCAGGCCCTTGACCACGGAGACCGTGTCGGCCGGTGTGGCGACGCTGCGGGAGTGGAGCCTTCCCAGGGCCTGGCCGCACAGATTCAGGCGGCAGGCCTCCACGTGCCCGGGACGGATCGCGGCGCCGATCACGTGCAGTTGGTTCGTATCGATGGCCACAGGAACCCGAGGGCGTCCCGGGCCGTTGGCCTCGGCGGCGTGCTCCCGCAGAAGGCCTTTTTCCAGCAACTCGGCCACGTGGGAACCAACCGTGTTGGGGCGAAGCTTCGTCCGCTGGTGCAGCTGCCATCGGCTCAAAGGGCCCTCGCTGCGCAGAATCCTGAGAATTCGGCACTGATGAAGCGACAACACGGACTGCTTATTACTGATCATGATAAGAAATCAGGTCTCTGCCCATAATCCTCCGCACAATTCTACCGCAGTCAACACGGACCCCGGGATGCGAAACCGACCAGCACAGATTCTAGTAAATCGTTTTTCTGACAGCAATTACCTGTGAAAACTCCTCTGCCTCATCGCACCCCTCCTCGGGACTATTGCGATTTTTTTCCCATTCGCGATACTTTGTATCGAGTGCGATAGAAACTAGCGTATGGCCCTACGTTTTCGCATCCGCCGGGGAAGCGGCGACTGGCCATACTGATTTACGCCAGACGGGGAGAATTCGATGGAAGTCAATATTTCGCAAAGCTATGAAGACCTTTCGCGAGAGGCTGCCCAGTTCGTTGCCGAACTGCTCAATGCCAAGCCGAATGCCGTGTTGGGCCTGGCGACCGGTTCCAGTCCGGTGGGACTCTACCGGGAACTGGTCCGGATGCACAAGGATGAAGGGCTCGATTTCTCCCAGGTCACCACGTTCAACCTGGACGAGTACGTGGGGCTTCCCGCCCAGCACGAGCAGTCCTACCACTACTTCATGCACGAGAACCTCTTCAAGCACATCAACGTGCCGAAAGAGCGGATCCACATCCCCTCAGGAACGACGAAGAATTACCGAGCCTTCTGCCATTGGTACGAGGATCGGATTGAAGAATGTGGCGGAATCGACATGCAACTTCTGGGCATTGGCTCCGACGGACATATCGCTTTCAACGAGCCCACCAGTTCACTAGCCTCCCGAACGCGGTTGAAAACACTCGCGCAACCGACGATCGAGGACAATGCTCGGTTCTTCTCCAGCATGGATGAAGTGCCGATCTATGCGATCACCATGGGGGTCGGCACGATTCTGGAAGCCCGGCACCTGGTGCTGGTCGCCAACGGCGAAAACAAGGCGGACGCCGTGGCGAAGATGATCGAAGGCCCGGTGACAAGCATGATCACGGCCAGCGCGCTGCAACTTCACCCCCACGCCAAAGTGTTTATCGATGACGCCGCGGCCGGGAAGCTGACCATGCGGGACTACTACGACTGGATCCAGGCGAAGAAGCCCGGCGCCCCGCGGTTCTGAGAATTCAAAGCGACGAGTTCTCCTAAAGTTTGAAAGAGGGTCTTGGAGAGGAGTTGTCCGGACGGCAGTCCGTCGTGCGGGTCCCTCCTCTCCGGCCCAAGTTCTTTCGCGGCAGGCCTGGTTCCGACCAAAGGGCGGCGCCCTCCTGCACGGAAGTTTCTTGCTTAATCGGTTGGTCCCAAGGGGAGTGGGGGAAGCGATGAGCGTTCTATCGAGATTCACGGAAGCCGCGAAGCAACGGGCCCTGTCCGTGGTCCTGCCCGAGGGGCAGGACGAGCGCGTGATCGCCGCGGCGCGGCGCATGCAGGACGAAGGCGTCGCACGCTCGATTCTGCTGGGCGACCCGGAAGAGATCGCGGCCGCCGCCCAGGCCGCGGGCATTGGCTTGGACGGCCTCGAAATCGTGCAGCCCAAGGAAAGTCCCCGGCTCGACCAGTACACCGAGGCTTACGTCGCCGGACGGGACCTCAATCCGAAGGTGGCCCGGCGAATGGTCAAGCGACCGCTCTATTACGCGGGCATGATGGTCGCCCAGGGCGACGCCGACACGATGGTCGCCGGCGTGGCCACGCCCACCGCGCTCGTGATTCAGGCGGGAGCTCTCACCGTGGGGCTCGCGGATGGGATCAGCACCCCGTCAAGCTTCTTCCTGATGATCCTGCCCGAGTTTCAGGGGGAGAAACAAAAGCCCTTCATTTACGCGGACTGCGCGGTGAACATCGCGCCTTCCCCTTCCGAACTGGCCGACATCGCCATTGCTTCTGAACGAAGCGCCCGACGGCTTCTTCCGGACGTGCCACGCGTGGCCATGCTGTCCTTCTCCACCAAGGGCAGCGCATCCCACGTGCAGGTGGACCACGTGACCGAGGCCATGGTACTGGTCAAGCAGCGAGCGGCCGAGCTGAGAATCGACGGTGAATTTCAGGCCGATGCGGCCATTATCCCCTCGGTGGCCGCCAAGAAAGTCAAGCAGCCCAGTGAAGTGGTCGGCCAGGCGAACGTCCTCGTCTTCCCCGACCTGAACTCGGGCAACATCGCCTACAAGTTGACCCAATACATGGCAGGCGCCCAGGCGATCGGACCCTTCCTGCAGGGCTTCGCCAAACCGATCAGCGACCTGTCGCGGGGCGCCTCCGTCGAGGATATCGTCGCCACCACGGCAATTTGCCTGGCACAAGTGGAGTGAGGGTTCGGAGAAAGAAGCGTTCTTTGTGGGGGAAAGGGAGACCGGGCCATGAAGGTTCTGGTAGTGAATTGCGGCAGTTCGTCCATCAAGTTCCAGCTCTACGAGATGCCCGAAAAACGCGTCATCTCGAAAGGCCTGGTTGAACGGATCGGCGAAAAAAACGCGGCCTTGGAGCACCACTATGCCGACGAGGTGCGCCGACTGGAAGGCGAGATCGCCGACCACGAAGAAGGCATGGCCCTGATCCTCGAAACCCTGACCGGTCCCGAGGGCGTTTTGGAGAAGGCCGAGGAAATCGGCGCCATCGGCCACCGGGTGGTTCATGGCGGGGAGGAATTCACGGGCTCCGTGCAAATCACGCCGGAAGTGATCGCTTCCATCGAGCGTTTCGCTGACCTGGCCCCCCTCCACAATCCGCCCAATCTGACGGGGATTCGGGCCGCCATGCACGAACTGCCCGACGTGCCCCAGGTGGCCTGTTTCGACACGGCCTTCCATGCCACCATTCCCGAAGTGGCCTACACCTACGCCCTGCCCTATCAGCTCTACGAAAAGTATGGAATTCGCCGCTACGGATTCCACGGGACCAGCCACCGCTACGTGGCTCGGCGAGCCGCCAAACTCCTGGAAATCGACAAGCACGCCATCAACTGCATCACCGTCCACCTGGGCAACGGCAGTTCCATGGCCGCAGTCAAGGAAGGACGTTCGGTCGACACCTCCATGGGCCTCACCCCGCTGGAAGGCCTGGTCATGGGGACGCGAACCGGCGACTTCGACCCGGCCATCCTCTTCTACCTGGCCGGCCGCGGGTACGATGTCACTTCTCTGAACAAGCTGTGCAACAAGCAGTCCGGCCTGCTGGGGATCAGCGGCGTCTCGAACGACATGCGGACCTTGCTCCAGCGGAGCGAGCAGGGCGACCGGCGATCGAAACTTGCCATCGACATCTTCTGCTATCGCATCAAGAAATACATCGGAATGTATATGGCCGTTCTGGGCCGAGTGGACGCCGTGGTCTTCACCGGCGGAATCGGAGAGAATGCGGCCGCCGTTCGGGCCGAGACGTGCAGCGACCTGGAGTCGCTCGGGATCGTGCTCGACGCGGAATTGAACACAAACATGGTGGCGCGACGAGAAGGAACCATCAGCCGGCCTGAAAGTCGGACGACCGTCCTCGTGGTTCCCACTGATGAAGAAGCTGCCATTGCCGACGACACTTTTCGGATCTTGAGGAGCAATCCATGCCTGACTCGGTGAGTTCTATCGCTTATCGTCCGTTGACACAGGAAGAAATCGAGTTGATGAAGTCCCAGGGCTGCACGTCAGCCGACTGGGGCCTTGTCCAGGCAGCGGAAGGTTTCCTGCCGGAGCGGGTGCGAAACGTCCGCTTCGGGGGCGTCGTCCAGTTGGGAGCCAATGGAGGAACGGTGACCGACGAGGCGGGGATCGAGAAGCCCTGCGGAATCGACGGCGCAGCGATCCACGCATGCACGATCGGTAAAGACGTTCGCATTGCCGGGGTCGGCGTCCATATCGCCCGCTACGACATCGGCGACGGGGCCTGCATCGAGAATGTGGGCACGATGGAAACCCGCGAGGGGGCGACCTTCGGAAACGGCGTGGAAATTGAAGTGCTCAACGAGGGCGGTGGACGAGAGGTCGTGTTGTTCGACCGCCTCGACAGCCAGTTCGCTCACCTGCTCTGCCTGCATCGCTACCGGGCGGGGCTCACCGAGAAACTGCTCGATTTCGCCCGCGGCGAGGTGGATCGAGCCCGACGGTCCCACGGGCAAATCGGCGCCGGGGCGCGGATCCGCAATACGAAGTGCATCATTGACATCCAGGTAGGAAAAGCGGCCGTCGTCGACGGGGCCTCTCTGCTCGAAAATGGAACCGTGCTCAGCAGCGTCGAAGCCCCCACGCGAATCGGCTGCGACGTGCAGGCCGGAGATTTCATCATCGCCGAAGGCTCCAAGGTCACCGGCGGCGCGATTGTCTGCAAGAGCTTCGTCGGCCAGGGCTGCCAGATCGGCAAACAGTATTCCAGCGAAGGCTCGATGTTCTTTGCCAACTGCGAAGGCTTTCACGGCGAGGCCTGCAGCATCTTTGCCGGCCCCTACACGGTCACCCACCACAAGTCGACCCTGCTGATCGCGGGCCTGTTCAGCTTCTACAACGCCGGGAGCGGCACGAACCAATCGAACCACCTCTACAAGCTGGGCCCCGTTCACGAGGGAAAACTCGAACGAGGCTGCAAGACGGGCTCGTTCAGCTACATGATGTGGCCCTGCCGCGTAGGCCCCTTCAGCGTCGTCCTGGGCAAACACACGCGAACCTTCGACACCTCGGACTTCCCCTTCAGCTACCTGGAGGCCACCCCGACCGGGCGCTGCGTGATGACCCCGGGCTTCAACTTCACGACCGTGGGCACGGTCCGCGACGGCGCCAAGTGGCCCGCCCGCGATCGTCGCCGAGGCGTCCTGCGCGATCGTATCAGCTTCGACGTCTTCAGTCCCCTGACCGTGGGCCGTATGATCCGCGGAGCGGCAAGGATGAAGGAACTCCTCGACACAACGGAGCGGACCGTCGACCTGGTCAATCTCAATGGGGCCGATGTGAAACGGATCCTCCTGCGAACGGGACAGAAATTCTACCGCTCGGCCATCTCCATGTACCTCCTCGACAAGATCCTGGCGCGGGCCGAATCCTGCCTGAACCAGCCGGAGCGGTCCTTGGCCGAGGCCTTCGCCGTCAACGAAACGGCTGCCTACGACGAAGAGTGGGTCGACATCGGCGGCCAGATGATGCCGCGCTGCCGGCTCGATGACCTGTGTGCGGCCCTGGCTGACGGGCAAATCGCCGATCTCGACGCCATGAACGGCCAGTTGGACAACATCCTGGCCACCTACGCCGACGACGAGTGGGCCTGGATCGTCGAAGCCTACACGCGGGTCTACGGCAAACGTCTCGAGGAGCTCACCCTGGACGATACAGTGGAACTTGCCGACGAGCTGCTCAAGACCCGCCAGAAGTTCCTCAAACTGGTCCTGAACGACGCCTCGAAAGAGTTCGACAACGTGGTTCGTACGGGATTCGGGCAGGACGGTCGAGCGGAAGACGTGGCGGCCGATTTCGAGGCCGTCCGAGGCCAATACGAGAGCAACAAGTTCGTCCGGGAGATGGAGTCCCAATTGGCTGCCGTGGCTGAGCGTGTTGAGCGTTACAAGCAGGCAGTCGGAAAGCTGAAAGCGGAAAGCTGAAAGCTGAAAGCGGAGAATGGAGAACGGTTTTTGTTCCTGGGGATTTTGGCAAAGAGGAGGTTCTGATGGCTGGCGACGTGCGAGAACGGGTGATCAAGGTGGTGGCGGAAACGCTGAAGGTCGAACCGGGGCAGATTCGCGACGAGTCGAAGTTCGTCGAAGACCTGGGGGCCGAGTCCATGCAGGGCGTCGAACTGATCGCCGCCTTTGAAGAGGAATTCGATATCGAGATGGACGAAGAAGGGGCCCTGGATGTGAAAACGATCGGCAAAGCCGTCCAGTTCATTGAGGGGCATCTTGGCTGACAGGCAGGGGGACACGGTTCCTGGCCTGCCCCCCCAAAGTGTACCCATATCCGCTTTGCTGACTTTGTGGCAGAATGAAGGGGTCTACAACTGGCGGCCCTGATTGCCGAGCCCAGCGGGAGGAAATGCCCCCGCTGGTTCCGGCTACGGTAGGCCTTGTCGAGCCAGACTCCGGCGAGTTGGACTGCTTGTTGTTCTTTGCCCCGGTTGGGTCCCTATACCCTTAACTGCTCGCCCACAGGAGTCCGTGATGCAAACCATGAAGGCGCTCGTCAAATCGAAGGCCGAGCCCGGCCTGACCCTGGAAGACGTTCCTGTCCCGGAAATCGGCATCAACGACGTTCTCATCGAGATCCTGAGAACGGGGATCTGCGGAACGGACGTCCACATCTATAACTGGGACGCATGGGCCCAGCGGACGGTGCCGGTCCCCATGGTCGTGGGCCACGAGTTCGTTGGCCGGATCGTCGAGGTGGGCAGCAACGTCAAGGACTTCCAGATTGACGATATCGTCAGCGGCGAAGGGCACCTCGTCTGCGGCCAGTGCCGAAACTGCCTGGCCGGACGCCGACACCTCTGCAAGGACACCCACGGCGTCGGCGTGAACCGACCCGGCGCTTTTGCCGAGTACCTGGCCCTGCCGGTCACCAACGTCTGGCACCACGAACCTGAAATCTCTCGCGACGTGCAGTCGATCTTCGACCCCCTGGGAAATGCCGTCCACACGGCCCTGTCCTTCCCGGTTCTGGGCGAAGACGTGCTTATCACCGGCGCCGGGCCCATCGGAATCATGGCGGCGGCCGTCGTTCGCCATGCCGGCGCTCGATATGTCGTTATCAGCGACGTGAATCCCTATCGCCTGGAACTGGCCAAGAAGGTGAAACCCACCCTCGTCCTCGACGCTCGGACCGACAGCATCGCCGACGCCCAGCAGAAGCTCGGGATGAAAGAAGGATTCGACGTGGGGCTGGAAATGTCGGGCAACCCGGCCGCTTTCCGCGACCTGCTGGCCAATATGTGCCACGGCGGCAAAATCGCCATGCTGGGCATCCCCGAAAACGAAATGGCCATCGACTGGACCCAGGTCGTCTTCAACATGCTCACCATCAAGGGCATCTACGGACGGGAAATGTACGAAACGTGGTACAAGATGACCGTGCTGATCCAGGGCGGCCTGGATATCGAACCGGTCATCACCCATCGCTTCCACTACACCCACTTCGAGCAGGGCTTCGAAGTGATGTGTTCGGGCAAATCGGGAAAAGTCGTCCTCACCTGGAAGGAGGAAGCGTGATGTACGGAGCCATTCAACAGCATCTCACGGACGAACTGCAGGCCATTCGCGAAGCCGGCCTGTTCAAAGGCGAACGCGTGATCACGACCCCGCAGCAGGCCCGCGTGGGCGTGGTCGAACGCCCTGAAGTGCTGAACCTGTGCGCCAACAATTACCTGGGCCTGGCCGATCATCCCGAAATCGTGGCCGCCGCCCAGGGAGCTCTCCAACGCTGGGGCTACGGCCTGGCGTCCGTGCGGTTCATCTGCGGGACCCAGCAGATTCACAAGCAACTCGAAGGCAAGATCGCCGAATTCCTCGGCACCGACGATACGATTCTCTACTCGTCGTGCTTCGACGCCAACGGCGGCCTGTTCGAAACACTCCTCGGACCGGAAGACGCCATCATCTCCGATGAACTGAACCACGCCAGCATCATCGACGGCGTTCGGCTCTGCAAGGCCCAACGGTTCCGCTACAAGAACAACGACATGGCCGACCTGGAGCAACGACTTCAGGACGCTTCCGCGGCCCGCTTCCGCGCCATCGTCACCGACGGCGTCTTCTCCATGGACGGCATCATCGCCAACCTGCGGGGGATCTGCGATCTGGCCGACCGCTACGACGCCCTCGTGATCGTCGACGACTCCCACGCCGTCGGCTTCATGGGCAAGCGCGGCCGGGGCACCCACGAGTATCACGACGTGATGGATCGCGTCGACGTGATCACGGGCACGCTCGGCAAGGCCCTCGGCGGGGCCAGCGGCGGCTACACGAGCGGGCGGCAGGAGATCATCGACATGCTCCGCCAGCGGAGCCGCCCCTACCTCTTCTCGAACACCGTGGCGCCTCCCATTGTCGGGGCCTCGATGAAGACCCTCGAACTGCTCTCCCAGTCGACCGAACTGCGAGACCGCCTCGAATCCAACACGCGTCTGTTCCGCGAGGGCATGACCGAGCGCGGATTCCAGATCACGCCGGGCGATCACCCGATCGTTCCGATCATGCTGGGCGACGCCGTCCTGGCCGCCCGCATGGCCGACGCCCTCCTGGATCGCGGCATCTACGTGGTTGGCTTCTCGTATCCCGTCGTGCCCAAGGGCAAGGCCCGCATCCGCGTCCAGGTTTCCGCCGCCCATACCCCCGACGATCTCCGCTTCGCCATGGAAGCCTTCTCGGCCGTCAAGGCAGAACTCGGAGTGTAACCCGTAGCGGCACCTCCGTAGCGGTGGCATCCCTGCCGCCGACACTTCGTGATTCGACATTCCTTGTTCAATATTCTGCGGTTCATGGCGATTCGCCAAACCCCAGTAGGTCCCGGGCGCCGCACGGGATCCCTGAAGCAGAGGAAACTCCGCCACTTCACCGCCCCCTTTCCCCACGAAGGAACCGCAGAATATCGAAGGGCTGGCAGAAAACCCTTCGAGATTCGACATTCCTTGTTCGATATTCTGCGGTTCATGGCGATTCAGTGAACTTCCCCTAGCTGCCCCACCCATCAACCAGACAAGGCACCCCCAACACGTGCGCTATCTTGCCATCGGTGATATCCACGGTAGCATGGGCGCGCTGTCCGCCCTCGAAGACTACGTGTCATTCACGCAAGCCGACCGACTGATCACCCTGGGTGACCATGTCGACCGTGGCCCGGACAGCCGAGCCGTCCTGGATTGGCTCATCAAGCGCAAAGAGGCGGGAACGCTGATCCCAATTCGTGGCAATCACGAACTGATGATGTCGGCAGCGTGCAAGTCGGAACGGCACTATGACGAATGGATCGCATGCGGTGGCGACGCTGTCTTGAGATCCTACGCCCGCTCGGGATCCAAGGGAGAAATCGAAGACATCCCCGATGCCCACAGGCAGTTCGTCGAGCGCGACTGCCGACCCTATTTCGAAACCGGAACCCATTTCTTCGTCCACGCAAGCGTCTATCCGGACCTCCCCTTGGACGAGCAGCCCGACTACATGCTCTACTGGGAAAAGTTCAACGATCCGGCGCCGCACGAGTCGGGCAAGATCATGGTCTGCGGCCACACGCCCCAGCGCGACGGCGTTCCTCGCAGTATCGGCCACGCCATCTGCATCGACACCCACATCTACGCAGGCGGGTGGCTCACCTGTCTGGACGTGCAAACCGGAGAGTACTGGCAGGCGAACGAGCGCGGTCAGGTCCGCGCCGGCGTGCTCGATTCTGATGCGTGAGCCCGGAACCGCGACACAAGCGGGTGACGAATCTCCGGCTCCTGAGGTGTTCACCCCCACGCCGGAGCCGCTGGATCGCCCCCTTCATGGATGGTATGGGCGTGCCTTCGAGCAGACGCATTCTCCGCGTTTCCTGCGCCGGTTCGGACCACCGCTCGTGCCGTTCTGAGGCGGGCAACGCCCAGAACGGCCCCGCCCGGGCAACGAGTTCTTCAACCCCTTTGTCGCAATACCACTCTGTCCCCGCGATCGGGACCCTTGTCGACGCACGCGTCCGCCGGGGATTCTAGTAAAACGCCCGAGGTTTGCATGTGGCCTCCGCCTGAAACAGAACAAAAAACGCTTCCCGCTGAAGGTGTTTGTTGCTCGCACCGCTTGGACCCCCATGAACACGACACCCCAACTTCAGCAAGCCGTCGGGCCCCCCTGGCCACGAGAAACAGGGTTTCCCGGCTGTCGCAAAATAGTCGCACAATTATGTCGGCGGATATTTGACTGTGTTGTAGACTATGATTGATGAACCCCAGATGGTGGGTTGTGCCTAAATCTTTCGGCGGGTGCGACGCCACCCCGGTTCAACCGAGTCTGATCGCGTCTGTTTCTTTTCTCTCCTTCCCTCTGTTTCGTGAGGATTATCTACCGTGCGACGCAACATGCGACGGGCTTTCACGCTCGTAGAACTCCTGGTTGTGATTGCCATCATCGGCATCCTGATCGCCCTTCTGCTGCCCGCCGTTCAGGCCGCTCGTGAGGCAGCGCGACGTTCCCAGTGCACCAACAACATGAAGCAGTTGGCCCTGGCGTTCCACAACTATCACGACGTTCACAAGGTCTTCCCGCCCGGCTCGATCTATTGCACGAGTTGGAACAATCACGGCTACGATGCGGCCACCATCGGCGGGCTCATGGGCTGGGACGCCTACATCCTGCCCTACATGGAACAGCAGCCTCTTTACGACAAGCTCGACTTCAACTACCCGGCCTATATCAAGGTCGCCGACGGCCAACACGACTCCCTCTCCGGCGAAATGCCGTCGGACACCGCCAACCAGGTGAACAAGGAAGTTTGCATTTCCGCCCCCGCTGCGTTCGTCTGCCCGTCCACGGCAGGAGCGATTCCGGCCAACGAATGCAAGGACTACGCCCTCAACGGCGGGCAGGGACTTCCCAACCACGGCCCGGGAACCAACGCGACCTTGATCCTGTCACCCACCAACGGCATGGGCTACAAGAACAGCAAGATCTCCTTTGCCAGCGTGACCGACGGAACGAGCAACACCTTCCTCCTCCTCGAGCGGAAACGCTACGTGGACGGGGATAACACCCGACGCATCAACCCCTTCATCTGGCAGTGTCATTGGCACAACGGGTTTGTGACCAGCGGCTACACGCTCGACGGCACCCAGGTCTTTTCGATTGGCACGCACCTCCGCTGCGCCGACTCGGATCATCCGGGCGGCGTCAACACGGCCCTGTGCGATGGTAGCGTTCGCTTCGTTTCCGAGACCGTGACCTGGAGCATCTACAAGGCCACGCACAGCCGCGACGGAGGCGAAGCGAAGACGATCACCACTGCGGACTGATCGCCACACGCCCCGAAGCGTCAAGGACTATTTTTCACTCCTTTGGATCCAATTGTTGACTATGAAACGTGTACTTTCCTTTGGTGTTGCGGCCCTTTCCGCCCTGCTCCTGGCCGTTTCGGCGGGCTGCGGCGGTGGTTCCAACCCCTACGACGTTGTGGAAATCTCGGGAACCCTTACCTACGAGGGACGCCCGGTCGGAGACGTAGGCCTGATCTTCACGCCCGAAGAGGGCCGCCCCAGCCAGGCCATCACGGACGCCGAAGGCAAATTCAAACTCTTCTATTCCCAGAGCGAGAGCGGCGCCCAGGTCGGCAAGCATACCGTCGTCTTCGCGTTCCCCGCATCGCCGCTCGACGGTGGCTTGCCCACGGTGACCACGCCGACTGACGACATCAAGGCGATCATGGCCGCCCACGGCCCGAAAGGAACCCCGCTTACGGTTGAAGTAACCGAGTCGACCGACGACTTCAAGCTCGAACTTCCCTGACCGGGACCTTTGTCGCCAGACTTCGTGAACAGAACAGGCCGACCCATTGTGCGGGTCGGCCTTTTTTTGTCCTCTCCTTCTACCGGCAGATCCCCGCCGCAGCACGCCGGACACGCGACCTGCCTGCGGTCAAGAGATCCGCGACGATCTCGCTCAATACCTGGACGATCGCAGGTACTTGTTTCGCACTGGATACTCACAACCGGTTGGTTTACTCCTAACCTGAGTTTCGCTATAAACTCGATGTCTATTGTCAGAAAGGAGACTACGCGGGCGGGAAAGGAAGGGTGGTGTGTCTGATGACTTAACCTTGCGAGAGGGACTTGAGGTCCTCACTCGTCGCCGACCGGAATTGGTGAGTCGGTGCGAGGATTCCCCCGTCTTTCTTATGGCGGCGGGCTGGCGGACTGGTTCCACGCTTGTCCAACGAATGCTCTCTCGCGAGTGTTTTGTCTGGGGAGAACCCTACGGTCAGGGAGGGTTGCTCGACAGCGTGGGAGATCTGCTTCGCCGAATCCGCGATTTCTGGCCCGAAGATGCTTTCTTCTATCAAGGGCAAGATGGCGAAGAACGCACCAACAAGTTCATTGCCAACCTCTACCCGCCGCCTTCGAGCTTGCTGGATGCATACGTCCAGTTCTTTGAAACCCTGTTTGCCCAGCCTGCCAGGTCGTCCGGCGTGGACCGCTGGGGGGTGAAGACGGTTCGCCTTGCGGCTGACCACGCCTATTTCTTTCGTTGGCTCTTCCCGCAAGCCAAGTTCCTGTTCTTAACGCGAAACCCCTACGACGCTTTTCGCTCCTACCACACGATCAGCAAACGCCGCAACGTTCGCTGGTTCGCTCGCTGGCCCGACGATCCGGTCACGCCCGAGTTTTTCGCGCGGCATTGGGAGAAACTGACCGCCAGTTTTCATGAACATGCCGAGGCGCTTGGTGCCAAGTTCTTGCGCTACGAGGATCTCATTTCAGGAGACGCCGATCTTGGCGAGATCGAGGATTACCTCGGCCTGCACCTGGCGAGGGAAGCATTGGCAGTCAATCCAGGGGCCTTCCCTCTGCCCGACGATCATCTCGCCGAAGATCTCTACGACGAAATCGCAGAACACGTGGAACCACTGGCGAAGTCGCTCGGCTACGTGCCGGGAAACGGAAAACGTTCAGGCAAGACGCAAACGCCGGCTTCCACGGTCGAGTTGGACTCAGAAACTCAAGCCCTGTTCGACAAGGCGCTTGCGGCTCATCAGAGGGGAGATGGGGCCAAGGCCGAAGCGGGCTACCGCGAAATCCTCCACCGGGAGCCCGGCCATGCGGGCGCATGGCATTTCCGGGGAGTTCTTCGACTAACCGAGGGGGATCAGGCCACGGCTCGGGAGTACATCGAGCGGGCTCTCTCGCTGTGTGCAACGAAACCGGTCTACTGGAACAACTACGGGGCGCTTCTCAAAGAAGCAGGGGAACTCCGCGAAGCGGAAGCGGCGCTTCATCGCGCCATCGACTTGAACGAGAACTACGCCGACGCCTGGGCCAACCTCGCCCATCTGCAAGAACTGCTAAAACTCCCCGCAAAACGTGTGGAGCGTTCCTATCGAAACGCCCTCAAACTCGCCCCCGATCATGTGGACGCAAGCTTCCGGCTGGCCGACTTTTTGCTGACCGCCGGGCAACACGACGACGCAGTCGAACAATATCGCCGTGCCATCGAACTGGCGCCGAACCGGCCCGGCGCAACGCAGTGTCTTTTCAAAGCCCTGGTTGCCGCTCGTCGGTGGAACGAGGCCGAGGAAATCGCCCAAGCCGCTCTGGCCCGGAATCCAACGGACTTGGAAAACCACCTCGCCTTGGCAACGGTGCGTTCGGGCCAGGAGGACTTCGACGGCTTGAAGGACACCTGTCGGACCATCGTGGGATTCGGACGGCATCCCTCGATCTGGCGCTGGCGGCACCTGGGAACCTGTCCACCTGTCTTCCCGGATGAAGGCGCCATTGACGAGTATTGGACCCGCCTCCGCGGCGAACTGGGCGAGGCACTGGCCGAACCGATTTACCTCGACTGGCGGACCCTCCCGCAGCACGGCTTCACCCCGTCGTTCAATCTGCCGCACCACGGACGATGCTGCCGCGACGTGCGCGAGATGATCGCCAGTCGATTCGAACTCGCCTTTCCCGATCCGCAATTCAAGGCCCGAAACGAACGCCCCGTTCGCGTGGGATTCTTGATCACCGCCGGCCATGAGGGCGGGTTCGTTCGTGGAATGTGCGGCGTTGCCGCCAGATTGGATCGCCGTTTCGAGGTGGTCGTCTTCTGCTGCCCCGCGGCGATGAAACGTCTTCAGAAGTCCATGCGTCGCCACGACGTTCGCTACGTGCCGCTCCCCTCGCAATTCGACCAGATGGTCGAAACGGTCCGCGCCGCGGAGTGCGATATCCTCTACCTGTGGAAGGTCGGACCCGACCCGGTGAGCTATTTCCTGGGAATGGCCAGACTCGCTCCGGTTCAGTGTACGTCCAGCGGCTGCCACGGAACGACCGGCGTCCACGCCATCGACTATTATCTCTCTTCCCCGCTCATGGAATCGCCCGACAGGACGGTCGACTCGGCGTCGCACTACACGGAACGGCTGTTTCTCTTCGATACTTTCACCATGTTCCAGTCCCGTCAACCGCGCCCCGACGATGTCTCACGCAGCGAGTTCGACCTGCCCGAACGGGGCGCCGTTTACTTCTGCCCCCATCGCCTGGCCAAGTATTGCCCGGCCTTCGACCTGTACCTTCGCGAAATCCTCGAACAGGACACCTCCGGACACGTCGTGCTCCTGGCCGGCCGAAACGAGCACGGCAGGGACCTTCTCCGCCAGCGGATGCGGCAAAACCTGGGAGAAGCTCGCTTCCGACGCGTTCATCTGCTCGGCTCGTTGGACGTGCCCTCCTACTATCGCCTGTTCCGCCTGGCAACGCTCGTGCTCGACACTCCGGTCTATGCGAGCAGTCTCACCGCCTACGACGCATTTTCCGCGGGCGTGCCCGTGCTCACCGAATCCGGACCGCTGGCGGTGCAGAATTACGCGACGGGGCTGTATCGATGCATCGACATGACCCGGGAACTGGTCGCGCAGGGACGAGAAGACTTCGTTCGCAGGGCGGTTGCCATCGGCACGGATCCCGAACGCCGCGACTATCTGGCCAAACAAATCACCGAACGTAGCGACGTGGTGTTCGACGACGTTCGCGTGATTGATCAATACGAGCGTTTTTTCGACACGGTTCTGTTTCAGCATTTGTAACGAAAGGGAGGCGATTATGTTGAAGTATGTCCGCGATGTCTCGTCCGAGTTTGCACGCAAGGATTCCAGTGCCGACAAGTTGCTCCGCCACAGGAAGCTTCGGGTCGAGACGCTGCAGCCGCGAATTCCCGTCAGCTCGTCCGCCTTGGGACTGGTCGGGATGGCCCTTTTGGGCGACATGGTCGGCGGGCACGACGCACCGGCAGACCAAGTCGGACACGGATTGGACGAGCTCTGGGGCCAGCCCGACGTCGGCGACAAGGGATCACCCCGTGTCGAACAGGACGTCCACGAAAATCGCTCCCTCCTGTCGGCGGCCCCCGACGACCAGGAAACCTCGGCAGGATCCGGAGGCGGCGAGGCCCTCTCGCAAAAGCCCGAAGGGGATTGGCTTGCCGCCAGTCCGCAACTAGCGGGCCTCTCGGCCCATTCGACCTTCGACAGCCTGGAGACCGACCTGCCCGCAGACCTCTATTCGGATGTCGCCGCAGCATCCCAGGCGGGAGGCGCGGCAGAGTTCTCGGCAGACGTTCCCGCCGCCGGGGGCGGCGCCGCAGGGGCCGCGTCGACTGCGGTCTCGGTCACCGCCAATCAGCCGGGCGGAGGGGGAGGAAACGCCGCGGTCTCGCCCGGCGGACCCGGACGGCACGGACGCCCCGCGCCCGCGGCGCCGGCCGCAAGTTCGTCGCTCACCCTCAGCGACGATGTCCCCGCCACGGAAGTCGCCCTTGACGACGCCGACACCGCCGATTCCGTCGAGGCCACAAGCACCGACAACGGCCTCGTCGCCACCACCTCCGGCTGTTGTGGAGGAGGGTGTTGTTGTGATCCGACCGCATCAGTCACCGCGGGCACGACAGAGTTTGACGAACAGTGCGGAACCGGTTGTGGGTATCCAAGCGGCTGTTGTGACCCCGGAACGGATCACTACTTCACGATCTCGCTCAGCGGGGAGGCGTCCGAGTGCCGCGACGTGTACTTCAGTTTTTCTGAATCCGCAAGCGATCCGGCCGATTCCGGTTGTTGCGATTTCAACGTCTACACCGACACCGGCATCTCCCTAACTCCCGACGAATACGGCCAGTACAGCGTCGAGGTGAACGGCAACAGCTCGACGAAGGTCTATATCGGCGACACCAACGACGGACGGGTCGAAGACGACGAGATCGTCCAGCTCGACATCGAGTCTGACGAGCAGTACGACATCGATCCCAGCGGTTGCAGCGCCACCATGACAATCGAAGACGACGACGCCTGGGTCGTCACCACCACGCCCAGCGACGGCACGGCCACCGAGCGGATGGCGGAGGTCACCCAAGACACCGGGAAGTTCCTCGTATCCCGAACCGGCGGCTCCGACTTCAGCTATGGGGTCACCGTCCAGTATTCCATCGCCACGGGCACGAACTACGCCACCTACGGCGACGACTACAGCCTCACTCTGGAGGACGCCAACGGCGACGCCATCGCCGGCGCGAGCATCTCCCCGGACGCCATCGGCAACACCTGCACGGTCTACTTCCCCAGCGAGACGCAGAACGCGGCCAACATCACCCAGATGTACATCGTGGTGACACCCACCTTCGATTGGGATGATGAAGGGGATCTCTTCGACCCTTCAGGGAGTAGCGAGCCCGACGCCCAGACGGGCGAGAAGGTCGCCCTGACGATGACCAGCGTGACCTGGGCCGACTTGGCCAACAGCGAGGTGACACATGATCCGATCGGCACGACAACCGCTCAGGAGGTAGAAATCAAGGATGGGGCGATCCTGGAAGTTTATCTGGATTACGACTACGACAACGCCTACGATGTCGAGGAGTCCATTGAGGATGACCCATGTTATGTTCGTTACAACAACGACGACGACGACTACGATGGAACCGAAGACAGAAACGAGTATCCTGGCAATCCGCAGGGCTACAACGGGATCGAGGACGAGAACGACCTTACCAAAGCGCTTGTCTACGCATGGGTGGAAACTCCCGGCGATTACGAATTCCAGATCGAGTTGGTGCTTCCCACCGCCACAGGCTCGGCCGTGAAGTACTGGAATGAGCAGTCGAAGGTGACGCTCTTGGAGACAACCCGTTCGTTCGGCACCACCGACTATCGCTTGATGGGGACCGTTTCAAGTGCAGAGACAGTGGTGGATGAGATCTTCTGGATCGAGGGGGCAGCGATGGGCGCATACCAACTGACCGCCAACGCAAACTGCTATCTCAATAGCGTGTATGTGAGCGGCAAGGGAACCAGCGAGCAAACGGTGCTGCGTGTGCTGGGCATGAGCGTCGACCTCGACATTGACAGCGACAACAATGGATACGTCAACACGGTGAACACGGCGGCCAACGATTACCGGGCAAGCGCGGAAGACAATCTGGAGGAGAGCACGGCCAAGCCCATCACCTACTTCGGCTGTACTCTTGATGATGCGACCATGGCCTACGTGCCGATCAGTCTTGCCTTCGACACGCTTAGCAACGACTCCGAGTTCAGCCTCTGGTTCGACAGCACGAAGCTGGAAATCAGCACGGCCAACGACGGCACAGGCACGACCATCACATCCGGCGATTGGATGGATGTTTCCGGGAGCGTGGAATACTACGTCAAGGCGACCGCCACGTCGGGATGCGATCTGACAATTATGGCCAAACTGAGAAGCGATTTGGGCGGCACGTTGGCCACGGAGGCCGTCGTCGACGTCGACCGCGTCTTGGTCGCCATCCAGGACAACAGTACGCAAATGACCGACTGGGTCGTTCCCAACGGCTGGCTGATCAACGCAAACGACAGTGTGACCACGCCAACGCCAACCGATGAGGATGCTGTTGGGCCTCAGAAGGAATGGACGGACCTTAACAGCAACTCCTACAACAAAGGCGACGCATACACGAAAGACGACGTAACGGATGAGTTCACGCTGGCCTTTACTGTCGCCTTGGGATCGCGTTATGTTCAGGCGGATAACAATGGCACGCAGTACACCGTCGATGGCGATTCGAGAAAGCTGAGCTTCGTTGCCAATAGCGGTGTGAAGATCGGCGATTGTGTCGTAGACCCAGTTCAAAACTCGGATACTCGTGACGAAATAGCCATCTTCGACGTCGAACGGATGGTCGAACGATTCGGAGGCCTCACCACTTTCCAGTCATCGGCCGCTATTGGCGGAGGCGTTGTGGACATCACTTATGACGGCGTTGACTACGTAAACGAGAACCTGACGCAGTTGTTGCCGTGCGTTCCTTACAATCTCCCTACATCGCGGTACAATGAAATATACGACTTGTCGGTCGCAGACAATACCACAAAGGTAACTTTACCCACGACTTGGGAAGATTACTATCAAGTGCTGAAGGACTTCTACGACTTCTTCAGTGCTCTTGGTGACACCTACCAAATGAAAATTGAAAACACATCAAGTTCTCTTGTGGTAAGCGTGCGTGCCGTTGGCGCACAGGACTACATAAAGGTGTACGAAGGTCCCGCGTATACTGGAGACTACCGTCTTCACCTCCAGGCTCACTGGGGCAGCAAAGTCACCTTCAGCGGAATCTCGCTTGATGACTAGCCATCACGCGTCGACAGCATCCGAGGGATGAGCAACTGGCAGACAGCCAGAGCTGGTGTCGTGAAGCGCAAGGCGATGGAGCGACCTCCACGCTCCATCGCCTCTTTCTGAACCCTGAATTTCCGAGCTACGAAGGACATACGCATGAACACTGGAATACCTTCTTTTCTCGTCCGGCTGCTTCCAACTCTTATCCTGCCTGCAATGGCTTGCGTCCCCACCGTACTGGCAGCCCCTCCGAACCCAAGTTCTCCGCATCCGAATCCCGAGGCGAGAAGATGCGTGGGCATTCAAGAATGGGCGTTTGCAAATGGAGCCGACCTTGCCGGCTCTGATTTGCGCGGACTGACCCTGTACGGCAGCGATCATTACTATTCGCAGATGTGTTTCGATCGCGCGAACTTGTCGGGGGCGAATCTTGAGGGGCAAGACACGCTCTCCACCGAGTTCAAGGATTGCACATTTCGGAAAGCAATCCTGCGCAAAGTGTCGGCCGACTGGGCGGTCCCGCCGTCCGGTTGCGACTTCAATGACGCAGACATATCGGGTAGCAACATCTGCCTCGATGCAACCCAACTTCGCTCAACATGGAACTACAAGCACGCGGATCTTTCGCACACGTCCATCCGACTTTTCGGCAGCTCGCCGGGATTCGATTTCGCGTGTTTCGATCTTCGACGAACGGTGCTCCTGGCGTATGCAGCTAACGAACGCGTTTGCTTTCCCTGTGCCGACTTCACCGACGCCGATATCGCGGGAGCCACCATCCGCTTGAGCGCTGAGCAGCTACGAGCAACCAAGAACTACAAGGCGAAAGACCTCAGCAATACGACGCTCATGGGCGATTTCAGCGGGGTCTCTTTTCGCGGGTTCGATCTTCGGTACACAACATTCTTGGTCTGCGACCTTTCCGATTGCGACTTCACAGACGCCGACATCTCGGGCATGAGCGTCGATGGCGGCGGCGCGTACGACCATGAGGGCAAGTGGACGGCACAATCGAATTATGTCGATGCTCGGTTCACCAAGCAACAACTCTATTCAACAAACAGCTACCAACGGCAGAATCTGGATGGCACCCATTTTCATCGCTGCAATTTCCGCGATTCCGATCTCTCCAACCAGACTCTTGGACTTTTTGTCGACTGTGATCTGCACGGCGCGAATCTCACCAACGCGGACCACGTGACTGGCCCAAGCGACCGCAGAACTGGACGTCGCAGTCTTCCCACCAGCATCGGCTTCCAGGCGTGCGATCTGTCCGCCGAACAGTTCTACTCCACGAGAATCTACGCGTCCAAGAAATTCAAGCGGGGCTGCATGATGGCCGGAATGGATCTGAGCGGATGGGATTTCTCCGGCTTCGATCTCCGGGATGTGATCTTCGACAAATCCACGCTCGCGGGGGCCAACCTGGAGAACGCGCGAGGCGGCGACTTCGGGCACGCCAAGGGGCTGACCGTTGGCCAAGTCAAGTCCACGTGGAACTACAAGCACGACAGAATGGACATGGGCTTCAGCTTCCGATTGCCGGACAAACTCGCCAAACAGCTTGCCGCAGAAGCCGGCCAAACGGAGAAGTGACCGGCCCGTGGAACGCAAACCGCGACGACGAGGCAAGACGGAGAACCAACGGGAAACGAAAGCAGAACACCACGGAGGGCACAGAGGACACGGAGAACGCCATGACTTAGCACGATGAAAAGACAGCCGGTCGCGGTCCTTGGAGTGCGTGCGACCTGTCGCCGCTTTCTTTTGACGGCGACGTTCAAGTACGCGCGCCCGTTGGCGCAAGAACAACGCTTCTCCAAGAAGGAAAGCGATGCCGGGCCATCGCACTCCAAGGAGCGTCAGCGCTTACATGAATTGTGATGTTCACTTCCGAAAGGAACACTCATGACTTCGAACTTGCGAAACACTGTTTGCCTGCTCGCCCTGATCGGCGTGTTTCGCGTGCCCGCCCTCGCCGACGGGCCCGACATGCCCTACACAATCCAGCTCGGCCCGGGAAATGAAGACGCCGAGACCCAACTCCGCGCCCGCGTCCGCTCGGGCAGCCGCCGCGTCAAAGAAGACCCGGCTGGGCCGACCACGCTGGATCTCTCCGGCAAAGACTTCCGAGAAGCACGAATCGACCTGCAACTCGACAACGTGCAGCACGTGAACTTCGACGGGGCCGACTTCACGGGGGCCACGATCACGGAAAGCGGGTTCGGCTATTGCTCGTTCCGAAACGCCCGCTTGCGGTCGCTCTATGCCGACAATGCGTTTGGCGAATCATGCGACCTGGACGGTGCCGACATCACCGGCAGTAGCGTGTGGCTCAGCGAGAAGCAACTCGCTTCCACCCAAAACTATCGCAACAAGGTGATTCACGGCGTGAAACTGTGCCGCGACCTGCAGGACGTTTCGTTTGCGGGATTCGATCTCCGCGACTGCGTTTTCGCCGCCGGCGTGGAAGGCTGCGATTTCACCGACGCGGAAATCTCCGGCTGCACCCTTCAGCTTACCAACGCCCAGTTGCAGTCCACCAGAAACTACCGCGAGCGGACCCTCGGCACGGTGCGGTTCCGACACTGCGACTTCACAAACGTCGATTTCTCCGGACACAATCTGGGATACTTCATGCACTGCAACCTCACCGGGGCCGATCTGAGCGATGCGTGCCTCGGCGTGGCATCGCCAAGGATACGAAGCGATCTCGGTTACCGGAAAGGCGGTTTCATGGACTGCCGCGTCGAACCGGAACAATTCTACGCAACGCGGACCTATCAAAGCGGCTCCCTAGAGGCCAAGATTGGTTTCGTCAACATGAATCTCGACGGCTGGGATTTCAGCGGCCTTGATCTCCGCGGCACGTTCTTCCCCCAATGCTCCCTGCGAAACGCGAACCTGGAGAATGCGAAAGGAGGCGTTTTCACGAACGCCGAAGGGCTCACAATCAAGCAGGTCAAGTCCATGTGGAACTTCAAGAACGATCAGATGAGGGAGGATGGGAGTTTTTCTCTCCCGCCGGAACTGGCTGAACAGCTTGCGAAATAGCAGACAAGGACTGATACGGTCATCCCACGCCGGCCGCGACAGCAAGGCGAGGCCGGAGAGTCGACAGGAAAGGAAGACGGAAAACAGAACACCACGGAGGGCACAGAGGACACGGAGAAAGCCATAACTCAGCAAGATGAAAGGGCAGCCGGTCACGGTCCTTGGAGTGCGCGCGACTTGTCTCCGCTTTCTTTTGACGGCCACGGTTCAAGCAGCCTCGCCGTTTTCGCGAGAACAACGTTTCTCCAAGAAGGAAAGCGATGCCGGGCCATCGCACTCCAAGGACCGTGAACCGCTACGCAAAGTCAAATCACAAAGCCACCCAAGGGGCGTCAAAATCTCCCCCCCCTTTTCCGGCGAGTACCCGCGGCCAGCCGTAGCTTGCGTCGGAAAACTCACTTCCCCCACACCAGGTCTCCGAACGGGCCCAGCAGTTCGTACTTGTTCCGCCACGTGGTGTACATGATCCCCTCGGCGCCCGGCGTGGCTTTCAACGCTTCCAGCCAGTCTCGCGGATTGTCCAGCGTGTCGGCATCATAGTAGGCGCCGGCCACGGTCTTGAAGCCGAGATCGGAGAAGTGCTTCAAGCTCTCCCGACGCAACTTGTGGTACCAGCAGACGATTCCCAGGTCCTTGGGAATGCAGTTCCACGAGCCCGTGTAGTCGCCCTCCACGAGATAGTAGTTGCCGTGGGCGTTGTGCTTCGGGTCGAGCATGTCGGACCACACGTAGACCTTGGCCTCGGGGTTGTTCCCACGGATGATCTGCGTCTGCCGGCTGATGCAGTCGCCGAGGATCTGGCCCATGGTCAGTCCCCGCTGCTTGCACGCCTGGCACGAACCGCCCGCGCGGATCTCGTCCATGCTCAACAGCCAGCGTTTGGGGGCCAGGTGACGCTGGATAAGTTCCGCCTGCTTGCACCAGATCTCGTAGGGCTCCTCTTCCGACATGCAGACAGACACCTGCCCGTTGTTGATGGCCATCCCGTGGCAGTAGCTCACGCGAAGTTCCTGGCCGTCCTTGATCCGCCTTTGCGGCAGAATCTCGATCTCGGGACCATCGTGGTCGAAACGGAAATTGAGCCGGCGGTCGGCAATCGGAGCAAAGTCGCGGCCTTCCTCGTAGATCGTTTTGGAGTCTGAATCGCACACAACCAGCGGCGTGCCCGGACGGCGCAGCACGTTGAGTAAAGCGACCTCTTCGATCTGGATGTCGTCGACCCAGAATCGCCCCGCCTGGCCCTTCCAGACTCCGGCGTAAATCCGCACCTTGTCATACTCCAGACTGTTGAAGCCGACGACCGTCTCCCGCCAGTCCATGGTCGACTCCACGCGAAGCTGCATCGGAGCCAGGCTGCGGTTGTCGGCAAGCACTTGGATTCGCAAAGCACTTGTTGGCTGGAGGTTCTCGGTCTTGAAATGGCAGCGGATGCGGTAGCAGCGATGGGGGCGAACAGCGACTTCGAACATCACGCGACCGTGGCCGTGCGGATTGGCCGTGAAATTCTCCATCCGCATCGAGGCCTTGCCCGAGTGCTTGACTTCCGTATCCACGAAACTCGTCACCGCGGGGTCGTCATGGAATCGGCAGCCTTCGAATCGATTGCCTGAATACTCCTCAAATCCACCGTTAGGTATGTCGACCGGCGTCTCGGGCTGAAACGTGGCCTTGCCCCCATGCACGACAAAGGGAACATCGTCGACGGCAAGTCCCGCGGCCAGGTTGCGATTCTCCGCCAGCACGCTTCCGCCATAGCCGGCGGAGAACACGATCGGAATGATCTCGACGTCGTTTTCTCGACAGACCTTCTGAACTTCCTCCAGACGCTCGAAATACTCGGGGGGCTGCCGGTCCAGGCGGTCTAACCCCGCCGAGAGAACCATGCCGTTCAGGCCATGCTTCGAGGCTGTTTGAACGATCTGGCGAATGTCTCCCACGTCGGCCTCGCGCCGCAGCCCGCGGGAGACGTAAACCCACCGGCACTCGTATTCGGCAGCCTGTCCGGCAGAATCCAACAGGGTGAACAGAACGACGGCAACAGCAACGCTTCGGCCCATGACACGATCCTCCGACGCGGCCTTGAAGGGGCGGACAACGTTCGATAGCGGTCAATCTAGCCACTCGCCCGGCGAAACACAAAGCGCACCCAAGACAAGCGGCAAAAAAGCGAATACAATGACCCCGTGGCTCGTACCTGCCGGGTGCGGCTGCGCACGGACCATTTTTCGCGTAGGTGGCACGGAATGAGTGTCGCCACCCTCCAACCGATCGGCGTCCTGCCTTGTCCACACACGCATCCAACGATCAACGCAACCTGCTTGCGGTGAACCTGAGCCTGGGGGCGAACCTGCTCCTGGCGGCCGTCAAGACGACCGTGGGGGTCGTGGGTCACAGTCCGGCCCTGCTGGCCGACGGAATCAACTCGACCTCCGACGTGGTCTACCTGCTCATCATCCGCATCTTCATGCGCCTGGCGGGCAAGGAACCCGATCGTGAACACCCCTTCGGCCACCGCCAGTTCGAAAGCATCGCGGCCGTCGTGGTGGGGGCCTTCGTCGTTACCACGGCCGTGGCCATTTTCTGGAATGCCATCAGCCAGGTCTATGATCTTTTCACCGATCAAAGCGAGTTCACCGGGGCCGGCTCCGTGGCGCTCTGGGTGGCCCTGGCTGGCCTCGCCCTGAAAATCTGGCTCACCGTCTTCACCACGCGGATCGGGAAACAGACCGGCAGCATCGCCATCTCCGCCTTGGCAAGAGACCACCGCAACGACATCCTCACCATCACCGCGGCCGTGGTCGGCATCGTCCTGGGCCGGGCCGGCTACCTCTGGGTTGATCCGTCAGCGGCCGCCGTCGTGGCCATCGGAATTCTCTACACGGGAATCGAGATCATCCAGGAGTCTTCCGCCGACTTGATGAACGTGTTTCCCGAAAGGGAAGTCGTTGAACGCACTCGCCAGATCGTGGCCGCCGTGGACGGGGTGGAACAGGTCGAAGAAATCCACGTGCACCGCATCGGACTCTACCTGCTGATCCAGGTCACGATCGGTGTAAATGGCACGATGACCGTTGCGGCAGGAAACGATATCGCAACCGAAGTCGAGCGGGCACTTCGCCAAGAGATCGAGTACCTGCGGCGCGTGTCGATCCATTATCATCCAAGCCGACCACAATCGGTGAGCACGGCGCCATCGCCGAACGATGCACACGGGAAGTAAGGAACACCACCATGAACGGCCGGCCAGTAGTCTTTTGGGCGATACTTGTCTTCTCAATGGCTCTCGCCTTCATGCACGCGGCTCGCGCAGACAACGCCCTGAAAGAAGGCTTCCTCAACCCGCCGCCCGAGGCGCGGCCCGGCGTCTATTGGTACTTCATGGACGGAAACCTCAATCCCGAGGGCATGACCGCCGACCTGGAAGCCATGAAGGAGGCCGGCATCGGGAATCTGGTCTTTCTCGAGGTCAACGTGGGCGTGCCTCGCGGCCCCGTAGGTTTCCTCAGCCCCCAGTGGCAAGACCTGTTCGCCCACGCCGTCAGTGAGGCCGAGCGGCTTGGAATCGAGATCACTCTCGGCTCCGGACCCGGCTGGGCCGGGAGCGGCGGTCCCTGGGTCAAGCTGGAACAATCCATGCAGCACCTGGTGGCCACTTCGGTTGAGGTTCAGGGCCCGGCCCAGTTCGACACCGTCCTCCCCCGCCCCGCGCCAAGGGAACCCTACTTCGGCCGGGGGCCCATGTCGCCCGAGATGCTCGAGCAGTGGGAATCCTACTACGAGGACGTCACCGTTCTTGCCTTCCCGTCGCCAAGCGCCAAAGCGGCCATCGCCGATGTGGACGAGAAGGCCCTGTACTATCGAGCTCCCTACTCGTCCCGCCCCGGCGTGAAACCCTATCTGCCGGCGTCGTCCAACTACCCCGAATCGCCAGCCGACGCCGCCATCGACCAGTCCCGGGTCATTGACCTGACGAAGCACATGGCCCCGGACGGCCGGCTCGCCTGGGACGTGCCGCCCGGCAAGTGGACGGTGATGCGTTTCGGCCGGCGCAACACGGGCGCCACCACCCGTCCCGCCCCGCAGCCCGGCCTGGGGTTCGAGTGCGACAAGCTGGACGCGGCCGCCTTCGATGCCCACTTCGACCACTACGTGGGCAAACTCCTGAAGAAGGTGGGCCCGCGGCAGAAGGGCCGAGGCTGGACGATGCTGCACATCGACAGCTGGGAGATGGGTTCCCAGAACTGGACCGGGGCCTTCCGTG
This sequence comes from Thermoguttaceae bacterium, assembly GCA_963674575.2. Taxonomy (GTDB): domain Bacteria; phylum Planctomycetota; class Planctomycetia; order Pirellulales; family Thermoguttaceae; genus JAAYAY01. Next base: position 311,212 of record CAXXQT010000001.1, on the reverse strand, counting down.
AAGAATTCCGTCGACGGCGAGGCTACGACCTGCTCCCCTTCCTGCCCACCTACACGGGGCAAGTCGTCGGCAGCCTCCAGCAGAGCGAACGGTTCCTGTGGGACATGCGTCTGACGGCCCAGGAACTGGTTTTGGAAAACCACGCCGGGCGACTCAAGGAACTTGCCCACCAGCACGGATTCGGGCTTTCCATTGAACCCTACGACATGAACCCAACGTCCGACCTGGAACTGGGAGCCATTGCCGATGTGCCCATGTGCGAGTTCTGGAGCGACGGCTTCGGCTTCGACGCCGTTTACAGCTGCCTGGAGGCAACCTCGATCGCCCACACGCTGGGTCGGCCCGTGGTCGCGGCCGAGGCCTTCACCGCCGACAGCCGCGAGGCCTGGCAACTCTATCCCGGGGCCGTGAAGAACCAGGGCGACTGGGCCTTCTGCTTCGGGATCAACCGCTTCGTCTACCACACCTTCGCCCACAAGCCGGAAGGACGCCGCCCGGGCATGGCCATGGGACCCTACGGCGTCCATTGGGACCGGGGCCAAACCTGGTGGCCCATGGCTGCCACCTACCATCAGTACATCACGCGATGCCAGTTCATGCTGCGTCAGGGGTGCAGTGTGGCCGATATACTCTACCTCGTGCCCGAGGGAGCGCCTCACGTGTTCCGGCCGCCGCCGTCGGCCTTGGAAGGAAGCGGTGTCCTTCGGGATCGCCGAGGCTACAACTTCGACGCCTGCGCACCGTCCGTCCTGCTCTCCCAAGCGAGCGTACGCGACGGGCGGATCGTTTTCCCCGGCGGGGCGGAGTACCGCTTGCTCGTCCTGCCGGCCTTCGACACGATGACGCCCGAAATGCTGGCAAAACTCAAAGAGCTGGCGGAAAAGGGCGCCACGATCATCGGGCCGCCGCCGCAGAAGTCGCCCAGCCTGGTGGACTATCCTCGCTGTGATCAGGCAGTTGCCCACATGGCCAAAGACCTTTGGGGCGGAACCGAACCGCCGGCCCAGGTGCAGCATCGCCCGATCGGCCAGGGGCAGATCGTCTGGGGAGGCGACCTGGTGGTCGAGCCGCCGGGAAAACCGCAGCCTATGGCCATTGAGGGAGCCCGTTGGATCTGGTTTCCGGAAGGCAACCCGGCCGCGGCAGCCGAACCAGCCACTCGCTATTTTCGCCGTCGCTTCACGATTCCCGAAGGAAAAAAGGTCCGAAAAGCCCGGCTCGAAATGACGGCCGACAACGCCTGCGAAGCTTGGCTGAATGGCAAGCCGGCAGGCCAGGCAGGCAACTTCCATGTCGTGGTCACCAGCGACGTGCGAGATCTGCTCCAACCCGGCGACAACCTGCTCGCCGTGGAAGCGAGCAATAGCAGCGATGCCCCCAACCCGGCGGGCCTGATCGCCAGTTTGCGCATCGAGTACGCCGACGGCCAGTCCACCACCCTGGTTACCGACGGCCAATGGCAAACCGCTCAGCACGCACCGAAGAACTGGCGAGACGCGGCCATCATGCCCAACGATTGGATGGCGGTGATCGACCTCGGTCCGGTCGGCATGGCCCCCTGGAACCTGAAACCCCAGCCGGAGTCGTGCCCCGATCTTTACCCGCCCTACGAGCCAACCTCGCAACTGCTGGCCGAAACGGGACTGGCGCCCGACTTCGAGTCGGACGGCCCGATCCGCTACACCCACCGCCGGGGAAAAGGTTGGGATCTCTATTTCGTGTCGAACCGCCAAGCGGAGGAGGTAGAGGCGGACTGCACATTCCGCGCGACGGCCCACCCCCCCGAACTTTGGAATCCGGTCACCGGCGAGGTTCGAGACCTGCCAGACTATCGCGTGGCGGCAGGGCAAACAACGATCCCCATCCATTTCGCCCCCCACCAGAGTTTCTTTGTGTTCTTTCGGAATGGAAGCCCAGCAGATCGTGCCAACGTCGCCACGGGCAAAAACTTCCCCGCAGTCGAGACGATCGGAACCGTTGCCGGCCCATGGCAGGTTTCCTTCGATCCCCAGGCCGGAGGCCCCGGCAAGGTGACCTTCCCCAAACTGGACAACTGGACCCGCCACAGCGAGCCCGGAATCAAGTACTACTCGGGAATCGCCTCCTATCAGGCCACGTTTGACGGCCCGAAAACCGGCGGCGAGTCCGGAAAGGTCTTTCTGAACCTTGGGCTCGTTCACAACATGGCAAGGGTGCGACTGAACGGCCAGGATCTGGGCGTCGTTTGGTGTGCCCCGTGGCAGGTGGACGTGACCGATGTGTTGCAGGCGAAAGACAACCGCCTCGAAATCGACGTGGCCAATCGCTGGCCCAACCGCCTGATCGGTGACCAGGCCCTCCCGCCGGAGAAGCGGATCGGTTGGACCACATTCCAGCCCTACAAGGCAGTCTCGCCCCTCCTGCCCTCCGGCCTCGTGGGGCCGGTGACTCTCACAAGAGAAATCCTGCCCAAACCGTAACCGCCGGCCACTGACCAGCCATTTTCATGAGAATGTAAGACAGATGCGGCAACTGCGTAAGCCGGTGTAGGGCACACAGGCCGACACAGGGTGGCACGCTCAGAACGCAAGCGATGGGCGTGGACGGTCAAATCAGCGCAGACTAGCGTTCCGTCCATCTCTTCCCCTTGTTTCCCATCTTTCGCCCTCGGCATCCCTGTTGGTGATTTCAGGATGATCTGATACAAAAGTCGTCTTCCGCACGATCGCGTGCGCGCTTGGCACGGACGCCGAACCAAGGATGGATCAAGGATGAAAAGCTTCGGCCGGGTCGTTCAGCTTGCCCTGCAATACAAGTTCTCGTTTGCCGCCTCCGTCGTCTGCGCGTTGATGGTGGGCCTCCTCTGGGGCGCAAATATTTCGGTGGTCTACCCCTTTGTTGAAGTGATCTTCGACGGCAAATCGCTCCATGAATGGGTGGACATGAAGATCGCCGAAAGCGGGGCGAAAGAGGCCGAATGTCTGGCGACGATCCAGCGGGTCGGGAAGGAATTGCCGGTTGCCTCCGACGAGGACCGGATTGCCCTGCAAAACGAGCGGAGCCTGGCCGAGTCGAAACTTGAGAACGAGCGCTGGACGAAACAGGCCTATCTTTGGGCCGAGCCGAAGATCAAACGCCACATGCCGGGCGATCCGTTTCAAACGCTGGCCCTCTTGATTTCCCTGACGCTGCTTGCAACGCTGATCAAGAGTCTTTTTGTGATCGCTCATTCGATCCTGGTGGGACGACTCACCCAACTGGCCACGTTCGACCTGCGCAAGCAGTTCTTCCGCCGCACCCTGCGGATGGACCTCAGCACCTTCACCTCCGACGGCTCGGCGGACTTGATGAGCCGCTTCACCCACGACATGGAAAACGTCGGGCAAGGGCTCACGGCCCTCTTCGGAAAAATGGTTCGCGAACCGATCAAGGCCATTGCCTGTCTGCTGGGAGCGGCCCTGATCTCCTGGCGCCTGCTCGTATTCACCCTGATCGTGGCCCCCGTGGCGGGGCTCGCCATTCGTTGGCTCTCCAAGACCCTCAAGCGTGCGAACCGCCGCGCCATGGAAGGCATGGCCGAACTCTACAGCACGCTCGAAGAAGTGTTCCGTGGAATCAAGGTGGTCAAGTCCTTCACCATGGAGCCCCAGGAACGAAATCGCTTCCACAACAACAGCAAGAAGTACTACAAGTGCTCGATGCGGATCGTGCGTTACGACTCGCTCTCCCATCCCCTGACGGAAACGCTGGGCATTCTCATGATCTGCTTCGCCATGCTGGCCGGAGCCTACCTGGCTCTGAATCATGAGACCCACCTTCTTGGCATTCCCCTCACGTCTCGCGAATTGGGCCTCGGTTCGCTGCTGCTGTTCTACGCCCTGCTGGCCGGGGCCGCCGATCCGGTCCGCAAGCTCTCCGACGTCTTCACCAAGATCCAGCGGGCGGCCGCAGCAAGCGAACGAATCTACTCCATGCTCGATCGCGAACCCAAGGTCTGCGATCCCGAGAACCCCCGCAGCCTGGGACGGCACCACAAGGACCTGGTCTTCGACCACGTGACCTTCGGCTACCTGCCCGATCGTCCCGTCCTGCACGACATCAATCTCACCATCCGCTTTGGCGAGACGATCGCCATCGTCGGCGAGAGCGGGTGCGGCAAGAGCACCCTGGCCAACCTCCTGCCTCGGTTCGCCGACCCGGACCAGGGTACGATCTGCATGGATGGCATCCCGCTGCCGGACTTGCGGATCCGCGATCTCCGCAACCAGATCGGCCTGGTCACCCAGGAACCCGTCCTCTTCGACGACACGGTCCTCAACAACATCCGCTACGGCTCGCCCCAGGCCACCCCGGAACAGGCCATCGAGGCGGCCAAACAGGCCCACGCCCACTGGTTCATCGAGCATGAGTTGGCCGACGGCTACGAAACGATGGTCGGGCCCATGGGCGGACAACTCTCCGGAGGCCAGCGGCAGCGAATTGCACTGGCCCGGGCGATTCTCCGCGACCCGCCCCTCCTCGTCCTCGATGAGGCGACCAGCCAGGTCGACCTCAACAGCGAACAGATCATCCAAAGAGTGCTGGAGCGGTTCAAACAGGGACGAACCACAATCATCATCACCCACCGCCTGGGCGCCCTCGCTCTTGCCGACCGAATTGTCGTCGTTCAGGACGGACGCATTCTAGATGTGGGAACCCACAAGGAACTGCTCTCCCGCTGTGAGTTCTACGCTCGTCTCCACCAAATCGACAGCGTCGATCTGCGAGACACGGCATGACCCATTCGAGGGGCAGCAGAGACGGACTTCGCTTTGCGACAGCCGATTGGCACACTGTTTGCACCTAGAGAATATCGTCTCTGTTTCATGCAGAGCAGTCACCCCCCCAGAGACCCAGCGGCCCATCCGGGCCGCTGGGTTTTGGAACAGAGCAGAGGCACACTTCTTTGTTTTTCTGGGGCCGGTTACCGGAGGAGGCGCGACACAGAGATCAGAGGATCTCCGCCGTACTGTCAACCAAGTGCGACGGACGGGAAGTGCCAACTCCCGACGAGTTATAGGCGAGCTGAAGGCGGAGCAATCCACTAGCCTTCAGCTCGCCTGTTTTATTTTAATACAGCAAAATTGAACACATGTTTTATTTTGATACACTCACAGGCCCTTCTCAGGCCTGACGCAATCCCCTCACATGGACTGCTTGACCTCTGCTAGCGTCGAAGTTCTGTCAGAATCCGAACAGATTTTGGGCGGTAGACGCTCTGCCCCATTGGAAGGAATCTCCTGGGCTGCAAGCATGTCCGGGGGCCTAATCTCCCCGCCCATCCCCCCTTGGGGAACTCCAAAGTCGCGCATAGTAGCCATCACGCTCCGTCGTGCTGAGCCCCCAGAACCGGAGAAAGCGCCCACCGCTCGGCCTTATCCCCTGCCTGCCGATTCCTCGCTCTGAGCACACTGCCCGGACTTTGCCGTTCTCCTGCCATCGTCCTGCAATTGCCTGCCGAGAGGACCCCCCAGGGACTATCATGGAGGTTTCTTTCCCCCGAGTTTCCTCAGCTCTTCGGACGCATCTCCCTTGGCCACACCTCTGCCCCAACGAGCAGGCACGCTCCGACCGATGCTGTGGCTGGCTATTCCGGTCTTGCTGGAGCAGGTGCTTGCGATGCTCGTGGGGTTGTCGGACCGCGTCCTCACGGGCCACTACCTGGAAACCAGCCATCTCGCCGCGATCAACCTGATGGCCTATCTCTTGTGGTTGATCTATGAGATGTTCGCCGTGGTGGCGATTGGGGGCACCGCCATGGTCGCCAGGTTCGTCGGAGCAGGTGATCAGGACGCCGCGCGCCGGGTGACGAACCAGGCCCTGCTGATCGGGGCGGCGATGGCCCTGACAGGGATGATTTTCTGGGCCCTGGCGGGACAGTGGGCGGTCCGCTTGTTTCGCCTTGAAGGACCGGCCGCAGAGCATGCCGTGGCCTACATTCATTGCATCCTCCCCGTGATTCCACTGATCATGATTCAGGCCGTGGGGATCGCCTGCCTTCGTGGGGCAGGCGACATGGTGGCCGGACTCGGGGCGATGGCCATTGTGAATCTGGTCAATATCACTGCGAGTTGGACCCTGGTCTTGGGCCTGGGGCCGTTTCCTGCCTTGGGCTGGAAAGGCATTGCCCTGGGCACCGCATCGGGCTATGCCGTGGGCGGAATCATTGTGTTGCGCCTGCTCCTCAAAGGACGCAGCGGGCTGAGAGTCCGGCGCCAGTTGCTTCGCCCCGACACGGATCTGATCCGCCGCCTGCTCCGGATCGGACTGCCGGGCGGGGCGGACACGCTCTCGATCATTGCCTGCCAGTTGTGGTTCGTGTCGATCGTCAACGGACTGGGTGATACGGCGTCTGCGGCCCACGGGGTGGCGATCGGAATCGAGTCCCTGGCCTTCCTGCCGGGTGTGGCATTTCAGGCGGCAGCCGCGACGCTGGCAGGGCAGTACCTGGGCGCCGGCGATCCCGGCAGGGCAACGCGGAGCGCCGTGATGGCCCTTCTCGTGGGCGGCAGTCTCATGCTATCCGCCGGCATCCTGTTCTACACCCAGTCCGAGCGACTTCCCTACTGGTTCCTGTCCGCCCGCCACAATGATGTGGCCGTCATGACGGCGCCCCTCTTGAGAATCGTCGCGTTGGCCATGCCCACCCTGGCTCTGACGATGATCCTGAGCGGCTCACTCCGGGGAGCCGGCGACACCCGCTGGCCCCTCGCCTTCTCCCTGGTCGGCATGCTGGGAGTACGCCTGCCGCTAGCCTACTGGTTCGCCCTGGATTTTGTCCGCCTTCCCGGCCTCGGTATTGTCCTGGGTGGCTGGGGATTGGGGGTCGCGGGAGCCTGGTATGCCATGGCAACGGATCTTGCCGTCCGTGCCGCCCTCATTCTCTACCGTTTCTCCCACGGCGGCTGGCGGCGGGTCAAAGTCTAGCCGCCCCCCTTCCGGAATTCGCCCGTCAGAAGTTACGATGGGACGAGCGCCGAATCAGCTACCCGTGTGTGGCGATATGGGGTCATGTGGGGGGACGCTTTCTGCGATCCCCGAAAGGCGTTCCGTCGGCTTGAAAACCCAAATGTCCAGGCGTGACCCGGCATCGTGTCCAGAGGCTTTGGCTAATGCTAGAAACCAAACAACCCGTCTCCCAGTGGACCGTCACTGACGCCGCCGAAACCTACGAAATCGCCCGCTGGGGAAACGACTATTTCTCGATCGACGAAGCCGGGCACGTCCTGGTTCACCCGACCCGCTCTCCAGAGCACGGGGTCAACCTCAAGCAATTGGTCGATCGACTCGAAGCCAGGGGAATTCAGGCTCCCGTCCTGATCCGTTTCGCCGACATTCTCCGGGATCGCCTGACCCAGATTCGCGACGCCTTCACCCAGGCCATCCAAGAGCAGAATTATGGTGGCCAGTACCGCTGCCTTTATCCCATCAAGGTGAATCAGCAGCGCCAGGTCGTCGAAGAGGTGCTCCGGTTCGGTCGGCCTTATGGCTATGGCCTGGAAGCCGGAAGCAAACCGGAGTTGCTCACCGTCATTGCCATGGCCGATGACGACGTCCCCATTATCTGCAACGGTTTCAAGGACGACCGCTTCATCGAAACCGCCCTCCTGGCCAAAAAGATCGGCAAGCAAATCTTCGTGGTCGTGGAGAAGTTCACTGAACTGGAGTTGATTCTCCGCCACTCGGAACAACTGGGAATCCGCCCGGCCATCGGCATGCGTGTTAAACTGGCGGCAAGCGGCTCGGGGCGGTGGCAATCTTCAAGCGGCTACCGGTCCAAGTTCGGACTGACGGTGAGCGAGATGCTCCAGGCCCTGGCGCTACTCGAAACGCGCGGCATGGCCGATTGCTTCAAGCTGCTGCACTTCCACATCGGCAGCCAGATCACCAATATCCGCCACGTCAAGGCCGCCCTGAACGAGGCGGCTCGCATCTACGTGGAACTGGTCCGCAATGGGGCGGGACTGGAGTATCTCGACGTGGGAGGCGGGCTGGGCGTCGACTACGACGGATCCCGAACCAACTTCGAATCGAGCGTGAACTACACCCTCCAGGAATACGCCAACGACGTCATCTACCACGTCCAGACCGTTTGCGACGACGCCGAAGTTGCCCACCCCACGATTCTCTCGGAAAGCGGCCGCGCCGTTGTGGCCTACCACAGCGTTCTTGTTTTCAACGTGCTGGGCGTGTCCACTCGCGTCGGAACCCGCGTTCCGACCCCGTTGGGCGACGACGTCGAACAGCCCCTGCTGACCCTGTTCGAGACCTACAAAGACCTGACCGTCCGCAATATCCTCGAAAGCTATCACGACGCCCAGCAGGCTCTCGACATGGCCATGAGCCTCTTTGGCGGCGGCTACCTGCCGCTCGAGCAGCGTGCCCAGACCGAGAATCTCTTCTGGGCAATCTGCCGGAAGATCCAGCGTCTGGCGAAGCACACCGACGAGTTGCCCGAGGAACTCGAACGGCTCGACGCCATGCTCAGCGAAACCTACTTCTGCAATTTCTCCCTGTTCCAGTCGATGCCCGACAGTTGGGCGGTCAAACAGTTGTTTCCGGTAATGCCCATCCACCGGCTCGGCGAGGAACCAACCCATCAAGCCGTACTAGGTGATATCACCTGTGATTCGGACGGAAAAATCGACCGCTTCATCGATCGTCGCGATGTCTGCCGCACGCTGCCGCTCCATACCTTCAACGGAAGCCCCTACTACCTGGCGGCCTTCCTGGTGGGCGCTTACCAGGAAATCCTGGGCGACATGCACAACCTCTTCGGCGATACGAATGCCGTCCATGTCTCGGTGGAATCGGATGGACAGGTCAACGTCGAAACGGTGGTCGAGGGCGACACCGTGCGCGAGGTTCTCCACTACGTGCAATTCGACGCCGACGCGCTCTCTGCGAGAATGCGGACGTTCGTCGAGCGTGCCGTCCATGCCAATCGCATCGACGACCGCGAGGCGGGTCGCCTCCTTCGCTTCTACAAGGCCGGCCTGGATGGCTACACCTACCTGGAAGATCCACACGAGCAATGAGGGTGAGACTGGAGGCTGTAGACTGGAGGCTATAGGGCTGGAAGAACAATGGCCCTTGGCCAATTGACCTTGTGTCAGGACCTCCAGCCTCTGGTCTCCAGCCTACAGCCTCCGGTCTACAGCCTCTGATGAGGAGAATCGCCATGCCCAGAGTTGCCCCGGTCGCCGCCGTCTCGTTCGTTCTTCACGCCCTCGGCCTCGTCGGGAATTCCGCGGTCGCGGAACAACCACTCGTCTATCAAATCGAGCGAACCGCCGCGGTCAGCGGGTTCGACGGCAAGATGTGCTGGGTCCACGCCCGAGCCGGCGCCATTCCGCCGGGAGCCGCGGGCAATCCCGGCGTGACCCCCGTCGTCGTCATGACCATGCAGCGACTGCTGCTCACCGGGTCCGACGTTTTCTATCCCCTCCACAACCTCTGGACCGCCGACCTGGGAGCAACCTGGACCGAACCGACGCTTCAACCGGTCTTCGCCCGGCGGACCATGGGCGAGGACATTGAGATGACCGTTTGCGACTTCTGGCCCAAGTGGCATGCGGCAAGCGGCAAGTTGCTCGGCACGGGCCACACCGTCTGGTATAAGAACAACCGCGTGATGAGCGTCCGAAAACGACACACGGCCTACGCCGTCTACGACACCCAGGCCCGAGCATGGCTGCCCTGGAAGACCCTGGAGATGCCCGACGACGAGCGCTTTGCCAACGCAGGCGCCGGCTGCACGCAACGCGTCGACCTGCCCGGCGGCGACATCCTGCTCCCCGTCTACTTCAAGAAGCCGGAAGACACGATCGCAAGCACAACCGTCGTCCGCTGCCGGTTCGACGGGGAAACCCTCCGCTACGTCGAGCACGGCGACGAACTGTCCGTGGACGAGCCCCGCGGCCTGGGCGAACCTTCCCTGGCCAGGTGCGGCGATCGCTTTTTCCTGACCATTCGGAACGACAAGAAGGGTTACGTGACTTCCGGGAGCGACGGGCTCCACTTCGACTCGCCCAAGCCCTGGACCTTCGACGACGGCGCCGAACTGGGAAGCTACAACACCCAGCAGCACTGGGTCACCCACGCGGGCACGCTGTTTCTCGTCTATACCCGCCGCGGCGCCGACAACGATCACGTCTTCCGCCATCGGGCTCCCCTGTTCATGGCCCAGGTCGATCCCGACCGGCTCTGTGTCGTCCGCTCCACCGAACGCGTTCTCGTTCCTGAGCGAGGCGCCCGGCTCGGCAACTTCGGCGTAACGGAAGTCGCCCCCAACGAGACCTGGGTCACCGCCGCCGAGTGGATGCAACCGAAGGGCGTGGAGAAGCACGGCAGCGACAACAGCGTCTGGGTCGTGAAGATCAAGTGGGATGCCGACAACCAGGATGCACACTGAGTCCGCGGCCAGAAACTCCCGGAAATTGGCATCCACCGTTCCGCATCGCTATCATGGAATCGTCGTGACTAGGGACACGTGATCTTGAAATGGCATACGCCTCGTGAGGACAGAAGCATGACCAACAAAACCGGACGGCGTGAATTCCTGAAGCAGACCTCGATCGCAACCGGTGCCGCGGCCCTGGCGGCAAGTGCCGTTCCCAAGGTTCACGCGGCAGGCGACGAGACCATCAAGGTGGCCCTGGTCGGCTGCGGCGGACGGGGAACGGGAGCGGCCGCCCAGGCCCTCAACACGGCTGGCCCGGTCAAGCTGTGGGCCATGGCCGACGTGTTTGCCGACAAGCTCGAAGCCAGCCTCCAATCGCTCATCAAGGGAATGGAAGGCCGCTACGATCGAGAGAAGCAAGCCGGCTTCGGCGACCGCGTCGACGTTCCGCCCGAGCGAAGATTCGTCGGCTGGGAGGCCTACAAGCAGGCGATCGACAGCGGCGTGGACCTGGTCATTCTCACGACCTTCCCCCACTTCCGCCCCATGCAATACGAATACGCGGTCGCCCGGGGCAAGCACGTGTTCATGGAGAAACCCGTGGCGGTTGACGCGCCGGGCATCCGCCGGATCCTGGCGGCTAACGAAATCGCCAGAAAGAAGAACCTGAAAGTCGGCGTCGGTCTGCAACGGCATCACTTCCAGATCTACGAAGAGACCATGAAGCGACTCCACGACGGAGCCATCGGGCCCATCCGGCTCATGCGCTGCTACTGGAACGGCAGCCATCCGGGTGTCCTCGGACCGCGGGAGGACATGAAGGAAATGGAGTTCCAGATGCGGAACAAGTACCTGTTCACCTGGCTGATCGGTGACCACAACGTGGAACAGCACATCCACAACATCGACGTTTGCAACTGGCTCAAGGACGATCACCCGGTCGAGTGCAACGGCATGGGCGGACGAACCTACCGCAACGGCCGCGAGCACGGCGAGATTTTCGACCACCACTTCGTCGAGTACACCTACGGCGACGGCACGAAGATGTACAGCCAGTGCCGGCAGATCCCGGGCTGCTTCAACAGCATTTCGGAATACGCCCACGGACTCAACGGAACGGCCGAAATCCACAAGGGCTCGATCCAGGCCGGCGACGGCTCCTGGCGATTCCGCGGCAAGAAACAGAACCCCTACCAGGTCGAACATGACTGCCTCTTCGAGGCCGTCCGCAAGGACCTGCCTTACAACGAAGCCGACTACGGCGCACTCAGCACCATGACCGCCATCATGGGACGCATGGCCACCTACTCCGGCAAGGTGATCAAGTGGGACGAGGCCCTCGCCTCCGAGGTGGAACTCAAGCCCAACCGCTACGCCTGGGACGGCACCCCGCCGGTCGTTCCCGGTCCGGACGGCTGCTATCCCTGCGCCATGCCGGGAGCCACCAAGGTGCTGTAAGACCAGTTCTCCCTGTTTCGCGGGGGAATTTCCCAATATTCACGGCTTCCGAGCGAATACGGATATGACAAGACGCGACTAGTCCGCAAGCCCAGGAGCCAAACCATGGACTATCCCCCGCCTCCCTACGAGCCCCAATCGATTGCGAGCAAAGAGGAACGGACGTGGGCCATGTGCGCCCATCTGGCCAGCTTGCTCGTCTACTCTCCGGTTGTCCTTGGCAACTTCATCGCCCCCCTGGTCATATGGCTCATGAACCGGGATACCATGCCCTTCGTTGACGACCAGGCAAAGGAATCGCTCAACTTCCAACCGACGATCCTGCTCTATTCGTTTCTCTGTGTGCCGTTCTGCTTCCTCTTTTTCATCGGGTTCCCGATGCTGGCGGCCTTGGCCGTCTTCCACGTGGTTGCCTCGATCATTGCCGCGGTGAAAGCTCAGCAGGGAATCGCCTATCGCTATCCCATGACGATCCGTTTCGTGTGAGCGCCAAGTCATCTCAGTTTGCCCGCCTTCCGGCCGCGTGTTCCATTTCTCCAGATGGCTGAATGGATACGAAACGTCTCTCGCGGTCAGAGGACCTTGAGAACAACGGCCGTCACGTCGTCGCGAAGCAACGATTCGCTGGAGAACTCGCGAAGCTCGTCGTGAAGGGCCGCCAGGATGCGGTCCGCCGGAAGCTCGCGATGACGCCGCAGCGATTCGAGCATCCGCGCTTCGCCAAACAGGGAACGACCGGAATCGAACGTCTCAAGGACCCCGTCGGTGAGCATCAGCAACAGGTCTCCCCGTTCCAGTTGAACGTCGGACACGGAAGGAAACGCCACGTCTGGCAAGACCCCCAGGGGAAGGCAGGTGCTGACCAGTCTTGCTTTGACGTTTCCCTCGTGATCCATCACGTAGGCCGGGGGATGACCGGCGCTTGCGTAGCAAATCGTCCGCTTCTCCGCGTCATAACGCGCATAGAAGAGCGTTACAAAGCGGTCGTCCTGGGTTTCCTTGACGAGGAAGTCGTTGACCTGGGCAAGTATCTTCGTAATGTCGTTTTCGATTTCCGTCAGAATGCGAACAAGCGTGTGCGTCAACGACATGAGCAAGGCCGGGCCGAATCCGTGCCCCGAAACATCGCCAATGACGAACGCGGGCGCGCCGTCCGGCATGGTCAGGTAGTCGTAGAAATCGCCGGCCGCATAGTCGGCCGGAAACAGTACCCCGCCGACCTCCGTTCCGGAGATCGAGGGCGTGTGCTGCGGCAGCAGGCGACGCTGGATTTCCTGGGCAGCCGTGAGCTGCATCGTTTGCTGCATCAGCGCCTGCTCGGCCACTTTGCGATCGGTCACATCCTCGATCAGACCGTCGCAACAGACCAGCTGTTCACCGTTCAGGCAGGGGATGATCGTGTTGCGGAGCCAGCGGACGGAACCATCGTGATGAATCACACGGTGCTCGATCCTGGTGGCTTTTCTGCAATGCTCGCCGGCGATGATCTGCCGGCAGACGTCGTCCCGGTCCTCGGGGTGGACCATCTTGATCCAAAGGGTCGGATCCCGATCGTAGTCTTCCTGACGGTAGCCCGTCACCGCCTGGCAACCGCGACTGTGCTTGGTTGCCGCAACGCCGCCGTTTTCGTAATAAACCGTGTAGACATACACCCCGGCGGCCTGTAGAAGGCGTTCCAGTCTCGTACCGAGACGAGGAAGCCACACGGATTCTACTTCGCTGCCCACGGCGACCTCAGGAATCTCGCTGCTTCATGCGCGCAGATTTCCACGCGTGTGTCCTGCCCCAACCAGCGACCTACTGCGAGCCGCTCGACTCTCCCCACGCCGCCAGCAGAACCCGCAGTCGAGAAAACCAGCGTTGAAACCAACTGCAAAGATCCTGCCGGACCCGTTATGGAATCATATCCCGACGAATCCATCGAGCCACCCCCTGTAAGAATCAGGTAGCGGCAGGCAAGCCCGATCGAGCCATCCCCAAGTTGGACACAAATGGGATACCGAGGTAACACAGCCGTAACATGCCCTCCCGATAATCTCTTCCGGCAAACGAGTTCCCAACGGTGGGTTGGGCCATTCCAGTTCGAAAAGGAGATTATTATGCTGAAGAAGATCGTGTTTCTGGTCGCTACGGCAGCCACCCTGACTTTTGGGGCCGTGGCGGTCGCCCAGACAGCCTCGGAGATGCTCGAAAAGGGAATCTACACCGAGGAAACGGTGGGCGACCTCGATGCAGCCATCAAGATCTACGAGAAGATCCTCGCCGAGGACGAGGCCAACCAGCAGTTCGTCGCCCAGGCCCAATTCCGGCTCGGAAAATGCCTGGCCAAGCAGGGCAAGAAAAAGGAAGCCGAAAAGGTCTTCCGCGAACTGGTGGACCGATTCGAGGATTCTTCCGCCCAGAAGGAACTCGTCGAAAAGGCCCGGAAGCTGCTGCCCGCCAAACCGATGCTGATCCTGAAGCCGGTTCCCTGGACCGAAGGCGAACAGACCGAGGTGCGGCTCAAATTTGCCGGCGGCCTGGAGATCGGCGACTTCATCTTCTCGGCCCGGAAGGCAACCGTGGACGGGCGCGAGGTGTGGGACCTGCGCAGCGTTCGCAACGTCATGTTGAACGCTCCCAACCTGGGATTCAGCCAGGTCATCGCCGATCGTGAGACCTTCGAGCCGATCCGCAGCGTCTTCCGCCATTCCCTGCTGGGTACCTACAACACCGAGTATTCACCGGGCAAGGCAACCGTCCATATGACAACGGCCGACGGAAAGGAGTCGGATCGGACAATGACCTTCAACGGAGTCCACTACGACAACGAACAGGGCTGGTTCGCCTTCCGCCGCCTCCCGCTCACGGAAGATTACGTGGGCAGCATTCCCGTCTTCACCCCCCTAGGAGCCGGCGCCATCGATCTCGGAGCAAAGGTAACCGGCAAGGAAAAGGTGGAAACGCCCGCAGGAACCTTCGAATGTTACAAGCTCCTCCTCGACGTCGTCCAGCAGACGTTCTGGATTTCCACCGACGCTCACCGCTATGTGGTCAAGTTCGAGGCCGGCGGTGTCATCGGCCTGCTGCAGTCGATTCGCCAAGTCAAGCCGGGCGACACGATCACCGAAAGTGACAAGGAGGCCGGGTTCACGGTGACGGCCCCCGCCGACTGGCACTTCGTCCCCCTGCCGGACAGTGCGAGAAAGGAAAAGAAGGGCTTTGTCGTGGTCGATCCCGACGCCGAGGCCGTCACGGCGCTCCGGGTCTGGGAGATGAAGAGCTTGTCCGACGAGGAACGTGCCTCCGTCCGCGCGTGGGCCGACAAGAGACTTGCCGCATCCGACAGCGAATTCGCCGATCTCAAGGTTCGCAAGGACAGTTGGCAGGAATTGAAGATCGGAGGACTGCCGGCCGTCGAGTGCCTCGCCGACTTCCAACTCGGCACAAAACCCCGAGCCATGGTCCAGGTTTTCATCCTCGGGGAGTCGACAGCCGCCCTGTTCTCGGCCCATACTGTCCCTGATCAACTCGATGATTTCCGAAAGAAGTTCGCTCCCATTATCGAGAGCTACAAGGAAAAGTAGGCGTGGCACGACGAAATCACGGTTCAACTGCCGGCACAGGCCGCCTCGCATCGTGGTGGCCTGTGCTCTTGTCGCTCCTGGTGGTGCTGGTTCCCACAATCTGCGTCCTCTGGTTCATGACGGAGGCCCTGGAGAACCGCCGCGCCGTCCTGCGCCGGTCCCTCGCCGACGCCGATCTGCTGGTAGCCCAGCAGCGTCTCGACGCCTACTGGCGCGACCAGGTGGCCGAACTGGCTCGCCTGCGAGCCGAGGCCCCGTCGGCCGCCGGCTTCTTCCGCCAGTGCCTCCAACAAGGGCGGGCGGGCGGTGCCGTCTGCTTTGATACCGAAGGCCGGCTCGCCTATCCCGTGCCTGCCCAACGCCCCGACCTCGACGCCGTCGCTTACGCCGTTGACTGGCAGAGCCTCGCCAGGCTCGAATTCGAGGACCGCCACTACGAGGAGGCCGCCAAGGCCTGGGAAGCAATCGCCGCCGCCCACGGCGATCCCGAAAAAGAGGCTTTCGACGCCAACGTGGCCGCTCGCGCGATCCTTGCCAGGGCCCGATGCCTTGCAAAGGCCGGACGCGTTGACGACGCAATCGAAACCCTCGTCACAACCCTGGCTCAGCCCTCCTACCGTCAGGCCGTTGACGAAGAAGGGCGGTCAATTACGGCTGCGGCAGACCTCCGGGCACTTGAGCTCATTGATGACGCCTCCGATCCACGTTTCCTCTCTGTGGCCGAGCGCCTGAGCCTCCGACTCAACAACTACGCCGATCCCTCGCTTGCCGCTCCCCAACGCATGTTCCTCATGCGACAGATGCAGGAATTGGTTCGGCAGTCTGTCGGTCACGAAGGCGTCCTCGACGAGCCCAAGAGCAAGCAAGCAGAACGGCTGCTCGCCGCCGTGGAGTTCCCCACGCTTCCGGCCGAGGAACTGAGCGCACGGTTCCTCGAAGCGAATCCGATCCCGTCCAAGGAGCCCGTCCTTCGGGTCACCCAGTCGCCCGGTCTTTGGCAACTCGCCGTGCCCGACCGGGCCGTGGTGGCCCTGTTCCGCACGGAGGGCGTCCTGGCCCGTTGCCGCCAGGTCCTCGCCGAACCGCTGAAGTCCGGGGCCCGGGTCGAAGCGGTACCGCCCGGAGTGATTGCGGGGAGCGAACCAACCGTTCCTTCAAGCGAGGCGGGCCGATCCCTGCCCGGCTGGCGGCTCGAACACCGCTTTCCCGAAGCCGAGGCCGAGCCCCTCTCCGACACCTCGACGGCCGCCTATTTCTGGACCGGCATCCTGGTCATTGTGACCATGTCCATCTTCGCCGCCATTATCGCCCGGGCCTTTCGCCGCCAGATGCGTCTGACGCGACTGAAAAACGACCTGGTCGCCACTGTCTCCCACGAGTTAAAAACGCCGCTCTCGTCGATCCGCCTCCTCGTCGACACCCTGCTCGACGCCCCCCAGTTCGACGAAACCAGGGTGCGGGAGTACCTGGAACTGGTGGCCAAGGAGAATATGCGTCTCACCCGCCTGATCGACAATTTCCTGGCCTTCTCGCGGATGGAACGAAACAAGCACGCCTTCGAATTCGCCGAGGTTCGCGTGGAGAAGGTCATTCGCGACGCTGCGGACGCGGTCCATCAGCGCCACCCCGTTGCCCACTCCGCCCTCCACCTGGAAATCGCAGACAGCCTGCCTTCGGTCGATGCCGATGCCGACGCCCTCGTGACCATGCTGCTCAACCTGCTCGATAACGCCTTCAAGTACTCGGCAGAGAGTCCGCAGATCACTATTCGGGCCTACGCAGACGACGGCCACGTGTGCCTCGAAGTGGCCGACAACGGGATGGGCCTGACCAAGGCCGCCGCCCGCAAGGTTTTTAGACGCTTCTACCAGGTCGATCGCCGCATCTCGCGTGAGACCGGCGGAGTGGGGCTGGGCCTGAGCATCGTTCAGTTCATCGTGAAGGCCCACGGCGGCACGGTCCGCGTCCGCAGTCGCCCGGGTCACGGCAGCACGTTCACCGTGGCAATTCCCGCGTATGCCTCCGCTCCCCGGGAGGAGAAAGGGGGCCGCCCGTGACTTCGCCCACCATCCTGATCATCGAAGACGACGCCACCCTGCTCCGCGGGTTGAAAGACAACTTCGTCTCGCACGGCTACCAGGTGGAGACGGCCATGGATGGGCAAAAGGGACTTGAAGCCGCCGTGAACGCCATGCCCGACCTCATCCTGCTCGATATCATGCTCCCCCAGATCAACGGCTACGAAGTCTGCCGCCTTCTCCGGCAGCAGAACCTCGAAATGCCCATTATCATGCTCACCGCCAAGGGCCAGGAAGATGACATCATTCGCGGGCTCGAACTGGGCGCCGACGACTACGTGACCAAGCCCTTCAGCATCCGCCAGTTGCTTGCCAGGGTCCGGGCCTTCCTTCGCCGCAGCCGAACCGAGCGTTGCGAGGAGTATCGCTTCGGCGACTGCCTCCTCGACCTGTCGGCCCACAAGCTCTTCCGCGACGGCGTCGAGGTCCCGCTCACCACCAAGGAGTTTCGCATGCTGGAGTACTTCGTGCAGCGTCCGGGGCGAGCCCTGACCCGCGGCGACATCCTCGACCGCGTGTGGGGCAATTCGGTCATCGTCACCTCCCGCAGCGTCGACCGCTGCATCACCACCCTTCGCGGCAAGATCGAGCCCGACCCGCGCCACCCCATCCACATCCGCACCATCCGCGACATCGGCTACCGCTTCGAAGAAGAACTGTAGCGGTGGCATCCCTGCCGCCGTGCCGCCGCCAAGCAGATCAAAGAGCTTGCCTGTTGCATCGAGCCACCCTCGTATGACAGAACGTGCCGGCGGCAAGGATGCCACCGCTACGGATTCACTTCACCCTTCACTCTTCACCCTTCGTTCGTCCCGGCCTCTTGCCCCGGCCGCCAATCTCCGCTAGGCTTCCGGAAACTGTCCTCCTTCCAACGGAAGCAAAGCGAGCCAGAAACATGCAAATTCGTCGTATGGAGCCGCGAGACCGGATCGAATTGGCCGAGCTGATTTGCATCTCCACGAACCAATGGTACCAGGTGAATCGCGGGGTGACCGCCTTTCCCGGCGGCCCGGAATCAACCGACCTCTTCTACCAGATCTACGAATCGCTCGACCCGGGCTGCTGCCTCGTTGCCGAGAACCCGGCCAATGGACGCCTCATGGGCTCCTGCTTCATGCACCCGCGCAGCACGCACATGTCGCTCGGCATCATGAACGTCCATCCCAACTACTACGGCCGGCGCGTGGCCGTGGCCCTCCTGCAGGAGATCATCGACGAAACCAAGCAACGCGGCCTGCCCGCCGTGCGGCTCGTTCAAAGCGGGATGAACCTCGATTCGTACTCGCTCTACACGAAGGCCGGGTTCGTGCCCCGTTGCTCCTATCAGGATATTTTGATTTCCATCCCCGAAGGCGGACTCGACACGTCCGGCACCGACACCAGCGCCGTTCGCCCCGCCACGCTCGACGACGTCGAGCCGATTGCCGTGTTGGAACGCGAGGTGTCAGGACTGGACCGCGAAAAGGATGCCCGTTACTGCATCGAAAACGAGTTGGGAATCTGGGAGGCCTTCGTCCACACAACCGCCGAGGGCCGGATCGACGGATTCCTGGCCACCTCAAAGCACCCGGCCTCCAACGCCCTGGGCCCCGGGATCATGCGGAGCGACACCCAGGCGATCGCCCTGACCGCCAAGGCCCTAGAGCGCTTTGCCGGCGGGGCCGCGATCGGCGTGATTCCCACCACCAGCACGGAACTGGTCCGCCAGTTGTACGGATGGGGCGCCAGGAACATCGAGGTCCACTTCTGCCAAACCCTCGGACCTCACCGCGCCTACCAAGGCGTGAACCTGCCCACCTTCATTCTGGAGACGGGCTGAATGCCAGTCCAATGAAGAATGTCGAAAGTCAAATGTCGAAGGAACGACGAATGCCCCAAGACACGAATGTCGTATCCTGCACAACCTCAGTCATTTAGGCCTTTGGATTTGTTTCGTCATTTGATTTTCTTCATTCGTCATTCCTCCGTTGCTCCATTCCCAAGGAGTCTTGCCATGCCACGTTCCTGCTTCGCGTTGATTCTCGGGCTCCTCTTCGTCACGCCGGCCGCTGCCCAGGAGGCCGCCCCCTGGGCGGTCGGCATGGAACAGCTTCATCGGCTCGACCTGCTTCCCCAATTGCAGAAGTCCGTGTTCGTCGGCTCCGTCTCCAGCTACGACCGCACGGGCGGAAACGACGACGGATTCTCGGGCAAGTACTCCTTCGTCGAGAAGGAAGACGACGGCCTGATCCTCGCCGACCTCAAGGGCCCGGGGATCATCTATCGCTTCAGCACGCCCACGCCCACCGACGACGTGATCGAATTCTACTTCGACGGCGAGAAGACGCCCCGAATCGCCTTGAAGTATCGCGAAATGTTCACGGGCAATTCGCGACCCTTCGTGGCGCCCCTGGTCGGCTACGGGGCGGGCGGATTCTATTCCTACGTGCCGCTGCCCTTCGAGAAGTCGTGCCGGATCAAGGTTCGGGGCAAGCAGGTCCAGTTCTATCAGCTCAACTACGCCCGCTACGGCGACGACGCCCCCGTCCACACCTGGACTGCCCAGCAGACCGACGAAGCAAAGCTCCACGAAGAAAAAGCGGTCGCCCTATTCGCGGCCAGCGGAACCGACGTCAGCCGCCACGGCGTGCCCGAGGGAGCGGCCTGCGAAACCGCAACCACGAGCGTTTCCCTCCCGCCCGGCCAGGCGGCCACGCTCTTTGAAACCGACCGCGGCGGACGCATCGCAGGGTTGCGGATCTCGCCGGCCTCCGCCCTGGCCGGCAAGGCTCGCGATCTCGTCTTGAAAATCACCTACGACGGCGACAAGACACCGGCCGTCAACTGCCCGGCCGGCGACTTTTTTGGCTATGCCTGGGGAAAACCGGCCATGACGTCGCTCCTGGTTGGAACGGCCGACAACGTGGCCTACTGCTACTTCCCCATGCCCTTCGAGCGCTCGGCCAAGATCCAGCTCGTTTCCGAGCGTCAGGAAGGCCCGGCCGTGGACGTGAAGGCCGAGGTCCTCTTCGCCCCGATCCCGCGAACCGAAAGCGAGGGCCGATTCTACGCCCTCTGGCGACGGGAGAACCCGACCACGGAAGGAAAACCCTTCACCTTTCTGGAAACGAAGGGCCGGGGCCACATGGTGGGCTGCGTGCTCCAGTCCCAGGGGATGACCTCGGGCAATACCTACTTCTTCGAAGGCGACGACCAGACGACCATCGACGGCGAACTGGTCATGCACGGAACCGGCTCGGAAGACTTCTTCAACGGCGGCTGGTACGATGTGCCCGGCCGCTGGGAAGCCCGCGACTCCTTCCCGCTGACTGGCTGCCTCGGCTACTACAAGCACCTGGGCCGCACCGGCGGATACCGCCTCATGATCGGCGACGCCTTCGCCTTCCGCAAGGACATCCTCCAAACGATCGAACACGCGCCCACAAAGAACAGCCTTGCCACCGACTACTGCTCCGTCTCCTACGCCTACCTGGCCGATCCACCCACCTGGCCGGCCGAACTCGTCCCGGTGGCCGATCGGGCCGTCGTCGATTTCGACAAGATCGTCTTCGTGCCGAGCTGGTGCGTGCCGATCCACGCCTTCACCTTTCGCGACGCCACCCTCACCAAGAAGGACGAGCAGATCGACGGCAAGAAGGTGGCCTTCCTCTCCTTCGAGTCGGGCGAGCGCGACTGGTTCGGCAAGCCTTTCCTTTCTCTCGTCTGCGACATCCCGGCCGCCGGTCGCTACGACATTTCCATCGAAGCGGTGAAGGGCCCGGCCCAGGCCATGGTCCAGTTGTTCGACCGCGAAGCCCCCGTCGGCGATCCCATCGATCTCTACGCCCCCGAGCGCCAGCGGAACGAAAAGACCTCCCTCGGCATCCTCACCCTCGCGGAAGACCCGGCCAACCTCATGTTCAAGCTGGTGGGCAAGAACGAGAAGTCGGAAGGGTTTGGTTTGGACCTGATTACGATTCAGTGCGAGCGAGTGCGGTAACGCACCACAGGTAGATTCCTCGGCAACCAGCACAGTGGACCCAACGCAGCCGTGTTCAACGAGTATGATCGTTTTCTGCTACACCGCGAGATTCCCTCGCAACCCATTCCGCTAGGCTCCATAGGCGTTGTTGTCATGGTGCTTGATGCGGAATGTGGTGTTTACGAGGTCGAGTTCTTAGACGCGAAGGGACGCAATCTGGGGACAACACCAACACATACTCTTACTGCGGATTTCATGCGGCCAGACTCGGATTTGGATTCGGGGTTCACGGCTGCAGGCGGCACTGGCCAGCCGGAGTGAGTACACTACCTGCTTGTTGAGACGCTGCCAACCGAATAACCCTGATTTGCATCGGAGAACACAAGATGAACCGACTCGGAACCTGCAAGATAATCGCCTTGGCCTTGCTGATGGCGGTGGCAGCCCTCGTCCCATGCCACTCTCACGCTTCCGATCGTGCGGTAATCGAGGTCTGCGGGGAATCGGACGCGGAGGTGATGTGGTTCCGCCCCGGCGCGGTCGTGTTCACCAATCGTAGCTACAGGCTGTCGGCATTGCCGGAAGCTCTGGCAGGCGAGAAGTTCTTGAGGAGCTCGATCGATTCCACGGAGTTCAACGTGGTCGAAGGCGGCCGCCTGAGAGTGGCAACCCCGCACCGCATCGAGGGCGCCGCGTCCCAGGTGGAGAACCTCGAGACCTGGGGATTCGTGAAGATGCAGGAAGAGGCGTTCCAGTTGTTCGGGGACAAGGAAATCGACAAGGTCCTGGTCTACGAAAAGCAAACAGCCGCCGGCGAGTCCTATCGGCTTGGAAAATGGGCGGTGGTGCTGGGCTTCGAGGATGCTCGATCCGCGAGAAACCGGACCCGTGCGGCCGACGGCAAGCCGTTCTTCGTCTATCCCGCGGATATCCCCAACACGGGAATGATGTTTGTGGATCGTTCGCTGGAGGACCATTCCGGACACGGCAACAACTCGATCACCGAATGCCAAAACGGAGACATTATCGCCTTCTACAGCGTGACCGGAACCGGCCCCGACGATTGGAACGGCCACGGCGCGGCGGGATGGTCGGAGTACCGACGCTCGACCGATGGCGGACTGACCTGGAGCGACCCCGTTGTCTTCGACTATTCCAAGCGGATGCACGAGGGCAGCGAAGTGGGATCGGCCCTGGTCTACTCCCTCGTCACCGCGCCGAACGGCACTCTCGTCGCCACCGTGATACGGTATGCCAATGAGAAATGGGAGAAAAAACTGCCGCCGGCCTATTTTCTCAGCAAAGACCATGGGCACACGTGGGAGGGACCTCGCGAGTTTAGCGAATCCGCCACCGTCAACGACATCGCCTTCACGATGAACACCTCCTTCGTCCATGACGGCAAGATCTTCATGGTCTTTCGAGGCGGCACGTGCAACATGACCCCGGGAGGACCCCAAACGTTGTGGGTCTCCGAGGACAACGGGGAGTCGTTCCACCAACGGAGCACGCTGCCCTTCGACCACGCCTGCTACTACTGGGCCGCCGGCTCGCTCGATGACGGCAGAATCATCGTCTATACCTACGACGCCCACCTCAGGACAGACGATCGCACGGCGGAACAGAACCTTCCCTACGTGATCAGCAAGGATGGCGGACGCACCTGGTCGGACATGCAGACCACGCACTTTGCCAAGGGGATCCGCAACATGCAGCTCTCCGGAAAAGTCGGCGACTTGTACTTCATCCAGGGGCGAAGCGGCAGCTATCCGCGGGATCTGGTCGGCGACGATCCAGGCCCGAGCAACTTCGTGCTCTACTCGTCGCGAGACGGCATCCATTGGGACGAAGGCATCGTGCTCATGAGCAGGCTTCAGACTCCCGGCGGGGGCGATTGCTACTCCGCCAACGAAGTCATCGGCAAGTACGACCCCGCCACACCGAAAAAGCTCTTGATCCATGGCGACGTCAGCTATTCAGGGGCCAAGACGAACATGCACCAATGGTGGGCCACCACGACCCCGTGGCCCTCGGGCCCCCAGACAGACGCCACCCGAAGCGAGCGGAAAGAATAAGTCAAACCGGGCGGGCGTCACGAATCGTCAGGAGTGACCACACTGCCCCTGAAGCTGCTACCCCAGGCTCCATTTGCTTGCACCCAACACATGCCACTTCATTCGGCTCGGGTGGCACTGGCGTCTCGGCAGTGCTTGGCAGGGTGATACCTTCAATCGTCTCCCCTTTCCTGCAGGCGTCCTGAAGCAGCCTCACCGAAGACGGATACGCGGGTGGCCCTGATGATTTTCCGCATTCCTGTTCACCATTTCTGTTGACCGAGTCGGAAAATCGTCAGGGCGGCGCAGCCGCAAGAGGGGCCCTCCCTTCACGTCAAGTTGCCCCAAACCCTGCCGCGGCCACAAGGGAGCAGACCGAAGAAGCGAACCGTTCCCCCACGCCCCGCCTCCCTGGGGGTGGCCAAGAAAAGGGGTGAAAACCTTTGACCATTATGCCACAATACGGCGTCGCCCGGTGCGTCCCTTTCCCGCTCTTTGAAAACCTCTCAGCCCCCCCCGATTGATCGCGGAAGCTCGGCCTTTTCCGTTCCAATTCACCCCGCTTGTGAGCCAAAAGGGTCGAAATTTATGCGGGCGATTTTGGGAAAGTTCGGAAAGTTCACCGCCAATCTCAAACCAACTCACCCGCTCGCGTGGCCCGATGGGCCCGCGGTTAACCGCACGGCCAGCGGCCGGCGCGTCGAGGCGGCAGATTGCGTCCCAAAACGCCCGCCGTTTTGCGTTTGACACGCGATGTGAATACCATGGTGGGGGAACAATCTCGCAACCTTGCCGCTCGCGCCCGCGGGTGGCCCTGATGATTTTCCGTATACCGTTGACCATCTCTGTTAACTTAGTCGGAAAATCGTCAGGGCGGCGCAGCCGCAAGAGGGCCCCTCCCTCGCATCCAGCCAAGTAGTATTTCCGGGAACACATTTCCGCACATTTCCAATCACGAACAAAAGATGAATTGGAGACCCGTGATGAAGAATATGATCGGCCTGTTCTGTCTTCTGACGATGCTCACCGGGGCCGCGGTCCGTGCGGCCGAGCGACCGAACATCGTGTTCATCTTCTCCGACGATCACGCTTACCAGGCCGTCAGCGCCTACGGCGGGTCGCTGGCAAAGGTCGCCCCCACGCCGCAGATCGACCGGCTGGCGCGGGAGGGGATGCTGTTCGACCGCTGCTTCGTCTGCAATTCCCTGTGCGGCCCCTGCCGGGCCACCGTGCAGACCGGGCTGTATTCCCACGCGAATGGCTTCTACTCCAACGGCGGCGACGTCTTCGACGGTTCCCAGACTACCTTCCCCAAGCTGCTGCAGCAGGTCGGCTATCAAACCGCCGTCGTCGGCAAGTGGCACCTGGTGAGCGAACCGCAGGGCTTCGACTACTGGGAGATCCTCTACGGGCAGGGCCAATACTACAACCCGCCCATGAACCGCATGGGCGAGCGGACCAGGCACGAGGGCTACACGACGGAGGTCATCACCGACCTGGCGGTCGATTGGCTCGAAAAGAAACGGGATCCGGCCAAGCCCTTCGTTCTCATGTACCAGAACAAGGCGCCCCACCGCACATGGGAACCGGCGCTGAAGTACCTAAACTTGTTCGACGATGTGACCATTCCCGAACCGGACACGCTCTTCGACGACTACGCCGGCCGCGGCGAGGCCGAGAAGACGCAGGACATGACCATCGAAAAGACGATGACCCCCCGCGACCTGAAGCTCACGGCGCCAGGCGACCTGAACGACGAGCAGCGGAAAGTGTGGGAGGCGGCCTACGCGCCGAAGAACGCGGCCTTCGAGAAGGCCGGACTCACCGGCCGCGATCTGGTCCGCTGGAAATATCAACGTTACATGAAGGACTACCTCCGCTGCATTCGCAGCGTGGACGACGGCGTCGGCCGGGTTCTCGACTACCTCGACCGCGCCGGCCTGGCATCCAACACCATCGTGATCTACACCTCCGACCAGGGCTTTTATCTGGGCGAGCACGGCTGGTTCGACAAGCGTTGGATCTACAAGGAATCGCTGCGCACGCCCCTGGTCGTGCGCTGGCCCGGCGTCGTCAAGCCCGGCACGCGCAACAGTCGCGACATCGTCTCGAATCTCGACTTCGCCGAGACGTTCTGCGAGGCCGCCGGCATCGAGGTTCCCGCCGGAATGCAGGGCCGCAGTCTGATGCCTGTGCTTCAAGGAAACACGCCCGGCGACTGGCGTAAGTCCTTCTACTATCACTACTACGAGTGGCCGGCCGTGCACAACGTGCGTCCCCACTACGGCGTGGCGACCGCCGATTACAAGCTGATGAAGGTCTACGGCGACATGGACTACTGGGAGCTCTTCGATTTGCAGAAGGACCCCGATGAAATGACCAGCGTCTACGACGACCCGGCCTACGCCGAGATCCGCAAGCAAATGCACGCCGAACTGGAGCGGCTGCAAGAAGAACTGGGCGAACCCGATCCCGAGGTGCCGCTCAAAGAGCTTCGCCGCCGGGCGGTCCTGAAAAAGCATCCGCTCAAGGCGGTCCCGCTGAAAAGCGTACTCAAGCAAGACAAGCTCGGCGGCCCCGTGCCCGAGATTGATCCGTCGCTCAAGCCGCTCACAGTCGGGGCCACCTGCGCCCCCGCGTCGCTCGACGGCGTGCTGCTGGCAGCCGGCGGCGCTTCCGAAGGTTTTAGTCTCTATCTGAAAAGCGGCGTCCCTCGGTTTGCCATCCGCTCCGGCGACCAGCTTTTTCAGGTGGCGGCGCCGGACGCCCTGAAACCGAACCAGACGGCAACCATCGTAGGCATGCTGTCGCCCGATTCCAAACTGCGGCTGTACGTGGACGGCAAACTTGCCGGAACCGCCGAAGGCATGCCGATCACCCGCAAACCCTTCGACGGCCTGTCGCTCGGACAAGACAGCGGCTCCCTGGTCGGCGACTACGACAAGCCCATGAAGTTCCAAGGCGACCTGTCGGACATCCGCATCTACTGGGGCGCGCTGGACGAAGCCGCCATCCGCCAATGGGCCGAAAAATGATGCCCGTGCTGATGGATGTTGACACGGGTGTGGACGACGCCATTGCGATGATCGCGGCCTTGCACATGAGCGAGGTCGCGCTCGTCGGCGTCACCACGGTTACCGGAAACGTGGACAGCCTTCAGGCGGCAAAGAACTCGCGGCTGATTCTCGATCTATTCGGAGCGACCCATGTCCGGGTTGCCGTGGGAGAGCCCCATTCGTTATTCGGGACGAAACAACCCTTCGCCGAAGCAGTCCACGGCAAGGACGGGCTCGGCGGCATTTCCAAGTCTGCCTGGCGAGATGCGGCAGCAGGACGGGCGGGGGAGCGTATTGATTCAGAGCGGGTAGGAGAACTGACGCCCGGCGTCGCGGCGATGATCGACGCCGCGGCGAAATACGGCAGCGACCTGACGATCGTTGCAACCGGTCCCCAAACCAACGTGGCCCGAGCGCTGCGGGCGGCTCCGGAGATCATGTCGAAAGTCGGTCGCCTCTTGGTGATGGCCGGCGCCGTCGACCGGCCCGGCAATGTTCGCCCCCACTGCGAGTTCAATGCCTTTTGCGACCCCCTTGCCTTGTCCGAGGTTCTCGCGTCCGGCATCAACGTGGTCCTCTTCCCTTTGAACGTAACCGAGCAAGTCCGCGTGATGAGCGGCGATTTCGACAAGATCACCGGCGTCACCTCGGCGAAAGTGGATTTCCTCCGCGATATGTGCAGGAGTTACACCCGGTTCTATCAGGAGAACAACGGTTTCGACGGCTTCTTCGTCCACGACGCCCTCCCGGTCATCTACCTGCGACACGCCCAGGCCTTCAAGCTGGACACGATCCCGCTGGAAGTCGCCGTCGAGGGAGAGGCGTCCGGCAAGGTGTCTCGCGCAACCGCGGCCGGTCCTGCCCAAACCGCCCAGGTGGCCATCGACGTTGACTCGGAAGAAGTCCTTCGGTGTTTGTGGGACACCCTCGGAGCAGATCAAGTCACCATGTCAAAGTGAAAAGGACGGGACTTTCGAGAACTGCGGACTCCCGGGTGGCCCTGATGATTTTCCGCATTCCGCCAACCATCTCTGTTGACCGAGTCGGAAAATCGTCAGGGCGGCGCAGCCGCAAGAGGAACTCCAGGATCTTGTTTCAAACGTGTTCGGATCGTCCGCATTGGGGCCACCTTGCGGCGTCTGAAACACCGTTTCGCTGACATTCGCACTCTGACAAAAGGGGGATCCGATGAAACCGCCAACACGCCTCGCACGAGTATTCGCGTTGTTCGTCCTTTGCGTCATGGCTCCGGCCACCCTGGCCGGTGAGCCCGCCGCTGGCCAGTTCACCTTCTTCGGCTGGTCGGATCAGCACGTGGCCACCGACGGCAACGGCGATCACCTCCTCGCGGCCATCGATGCGATGAACGCGCTGCCGGGCACGCCCTATCCGGAGAGCATCGGTGGCGAAGTCGCCAGGCCGGCGTTTGTCTTCGGCTGCGGCGATATCAGCGAGTGGCCAACCCACGCCGCCATGAAGACCTACGACGCGTTGATCACGGGGCGGCTCAAATATCCGGCCTACGACATCGTCGGCAACCATGACGAAGGCGGCAAGTCGCCCAGCGAAACCATGAAGAACTGGATTCTCGCCCGTCACAAGGCCCTGAGCTACACCTTCGACTACGGCGGCGTCCATTTTATCTGTCTCTATTCGAAGTACGACGAATCGCTCAACAACCCCGCCCAGCCGCTGACGGGCGACGCCCTCCAGTTCATCCGCACAAGCCTTGCCAAAATCCCGGCCGGCGAACCCGTCGTGATCGCCGCCCACTTGTGCTACGACGCTATGACGAACCGCGACGCCCTGGTCGACGTCCTTGGCGACGCCAACGTGCTGGCGATTCTCGGCGGCCACTACCACAAGGCGAAAGTCGACCGCTACCGCAACCAGAACTTCATCCAGCTCCCGTCGCCCGCCCCCGGGAGCCCTTCCCAGTTCATGGTGATCCGCATCACCGCCGATCGACTCCTCGCCATCCCCTACGACTACGAACACAAGAAGTGGGACCAGTCGCCCAGAAAGCAACTCGACATCGCCATCCGCGGGCCGCAGTAACGTGCACCGGCTACCAGGGCGGCCGGTTGGAGACAGCAACTTCGTGAGAAGACTGAAAACATGTCCTGCTGCCCGCGCAACGAGAGACACCCCGGTGTTTATGTTACGCTGCTATGGGGGGCGCAACCCCTGAGGAAGGGTCAAGTGATGAAGCCGACCTCTCGTGTGTTCGTGAGCATCGCGTTTGTTGCGAGTCTTGCCTCGATGCTTGCGGCTTTTGTCGTCGTTGTGTTAGGGCGTTATTGGGGAGGGCTCATCTATACGGGAGCTGAAGCCAAGTCAAACAAGGCCTTCTCTCTTCTCCTGGACGCCAAGTACGCGGATGCACTTAATGAAGCCAACCAGTGCGTGAACAACTGGCCTGAACAGAAAGCAGGTTATCTGGCACGAGGCTTGGCCTTTGAAGCATTGGGCAACTACAGCAGCGCCGATAGCGACTACTCAACCCTGATCGCCCTTAGTCTCCCCGATTGCCCCCCGGAGTGCTATGCGATGCGTGCGCGTGCTCGACTTCAGAACGGACGCCATCGCGGCGCCGCGGAAGACTATGCGAGGGTTGTTGAGGTAATCGACGCCATCGAGGCTGATTCGCAGCGTTTTCAGGAACGTTTCGAACGAACAATCGCGCCGCCCGTGAAGGGAATGGCAGCGCCTCTTCGCGATGCTGCCGACGTGCTGCAATTCCTGCAGCAACAGCGTGGCCATAAGGACAACGAGGCATCGGTCGTCAACGCCTGCAAGATACTCCTACGTGTGGTGAGTGATCCGACTCTGAAAGACAATGCCAATCAGAAGGCAGATGAGAAAGCCACCGACACTCCGTAGAGACAACGAAGGAATTCGACGCCGAATATGAGAAGTGCGTCATACGGGGCGAAAGTGGTGAGTACTACGGCAAGCGAATCAAATGACTTCTTCCTTTCCCCTTATCTTCTTTTCTCCCATTCCCTGACCACAATCATCTCTCGCCACCCCCCGGCCTGGTTTGCAACTCGAAATCCAACTCGTTCTCGCCCCGAGTGATATCTGCGGTGAGGGTTGTGCGGAGATTGTAGCAATCCGGCACGAGCTCGCGGGCGCCGGGATCGGGCGGGTCCGCAGACGGCCGGGGTTCGCGGTAGGTGGAAATTCGGATCTGGTAGGCGCCCTCCGGAAGGCCCGCTTTGTAGGTTGTTTCGTGGATCGTGTAGTGCCCCGAGGCGTCCGTGACACCCCGGCCCATGACATAGGGATCCTGATCCTTCATCACGAAGGAAATGCGAGCGTCCGGCAGCGGCGAGCCGTCCAGGGTCACCCTTCCCTCCACGGGCATGGAGCGAGGGCCGCAGCCACTTGCCGCCGCGATCACGAGCAGCCCAAGCCACTTTCTTGACAGCTTGCGTTTTGTTGGACCATAGGCAGACGCGTCGGACATGGTTCAATACCCCTGCATAATTTCTTCACCCGCCATGCTGATCATGCCTGCGTAGACGGCGACGTTCACGCCTTCCTGGATGAAGCGGACTCGCCCGTCCGCAAACACCGCGTTGGCCCCGCCGGGATGGAACGAGAACGTCTCGTTGTTGTTGGTGCAATTGACGGCGCAGGGGCCGTTGCAGCTCAGGCCGTCCCGGGCGAATCCGTGCAAGGGAATGGCGCGGTTGGTGTCGGCCCAGCCCGCCCCAAGGACCCGCTTGCCGGCCAGGTTCAGGTTGCTGCAGCCGTTGTCGTGATCCTCGGGCCCTCGTCCACGGCTCGTCCAGTGGTCGGGGCGGCCTGCGTCTTCGGCGAACAGCAGCGTATTGGAAAGCCCGTCGAGCACCTTGGAGGCGTTGACCCCGCCCCCGTTGCTCGGCTCCATGATCCCCTTGCGAAGCCGATGCGGGTCGGAGGCGTAGGGCTCGGGATCGATCAGACCCATTAACGCGAGTTCCCAACTGAAGGCGGTCGTTGCCGCGTAGTCGGCTGTTGCAGCCGTCTTGCCGCTGCCGATCTCGTCCTTGGCCGGTCCAGGAGAGGACGGGCAGCGAAGGATGCTGAACTCGACGTTGATCGCCTCCTGATTGTCCTCGTGATACCAGTCTTGCTCCAAGTCATAGGCCTGGTAAACGGCGTCGGCCTCCAGGGAAGGGAGCAGAAAGGGAATGCAGGTGTGCCGAGCCCCCGTCTCGGTTGCTGCCAGCGGGAAGAAGCCCATGGCCGCATGATACTCCTGAAGGGCCAGGCCGACCTGCTTGATGTTGTTGGTACACCGGGTCCGCCGCCCGGCCTCCCGGGCCATCTGTATGGCCGGCAGCAGAAGCGCCACCAACAGTCCGATGATCGTGATCACCACCAGCATTTCGATCAGCGTGAAGGCCGATCGGCGCACCACACTCCCACACATAGCCACCCCCCCCACGTGCAAAACGGCGTCTGAAAACTGCCGACGTTACGGAGGATGGTAGCAATTGGGTGCAAAACCGTCAATTGATTTGCGGGGCAGCCCCGTAGAATAATCCGGGCTAGCGGTCGCTATTGGCCCGGATCATCTCGCCCACCTTGCGCAGTGTTTGGACGTCGATTTCGCGGAGCCGGCCGGCGTAGTCGGGACCCACATCCAGGGAGAAGATGTTGCCGAACTTGACCGCGCCCAGGTAGTCCTCATAGAGCTTCTCCGCCGGGTGGCATAGCGAGTCGTGAATGGGCAGGGAGTAGAACCACATGGCGCCGCCCTTGTGGGGCGGGAGAATCGGGTAGGTGAACTCGGCCAGGAGATAGTGCTTGCTCGGGGCGTCTTTCATGTGGGGGCCCGCCGCCGTGGGGTCTTCGAGCGGGCCGGGGCGGCCCATCTCACCGAGGCGGATGTCGGCCGCTGTTTGGTCGCCGTGGTTGAAGCCCACGAAGCAGCCCGGCTGGAGCGACTTGCAGAAGGCCACCGTTTCCTCATGGCTCAGGCCGCCATCGCCGACGGCATGGTCGAACCAGATATACTCGATGGGGCCATATTCGGTCAGCAACTCCTTGAGTTGAGCCTTCTTCATCTCGGGGTTCCGCCCGACGCCGGCCCGCCACCCTTTGCCGTCGACCGCCCCGGGCCAGGTCCAATCGCCCTCGGAGAAATAGAGAGCGAGCTTGATCCCGTGCTCGTCGCAGGACTTCCGCAGTTCGGCAAGGACGTCCCGGCCCAGCGGCGCGCGGGTCACCTTGCGATCGGTCGTCTTCGTGTCCCAGAGGCAGAAGCCGTCGTGGTGCTTGGTGAGAAAGAGGATGTAGCCCATGCCGGCCTCCTTGGCGGTCCGGGCCCATTGGTCGGTGTCGCAACCGGTGGCCTTGAAGAAGCTCACGTCCGTAACACCCCCCGTCCATTCCTTGCCGGAAAACGTGCTGAACGACCAGCAGATGAACATCCCCCAGCGGAGGTTCTTCAACTCCTCGGCTCGCTTGGCCATATCGACCGGCTGCGCGGCATTCAAAGACAGTGAAAGGGAGGCGACGAGAACAAGGCTCAAGATCGATGAGTGTTTCATGGCGAGATGACCTTTTGATACGACCTCTGTAGGGTGGCGTCAAAGCGGACCACGTCGGCATGGCCGGTAACACGAGAACGGGTGCAGATTGGACCCGCCCTCGCCCAACCGTCGACGAGCGGCGGCCCACCGCGTTCGGGATCTTGATCTCACCGATCTGCATTGCTCCGGTTGGCTCTAGCAATGCCAATGCCCTGGGATGGATCGTCGCTCATGGTGGGCCGGCGCTCACGAATGGGTTGTTCAGCGTTTTTCTGAAAGGGTAATCCGGGCTGTCATGCGAGCCCCCGTTGGAATGGGCCGCTCTGGCGCCACCCTACGGCTGAACTTTGCTCTCAAAGTGATACGTTCCCGAAAGGACCTTGAGCACGGTGCGGCCGCCTTCTCGGCCGACAACCTCCACGCCCTTGGCCTGGGCGACTGGCTTTCCGGATTCGCGGACGGCACCGTCGGCCGTGGGCACGGACACGGTGGCCCAGGTTCCCGGCGGGAGCGTCACGTTCCAGCGGAAGGTGCCGTCTTCCAGCTTCCACTCGCTGGAAATCCGCCCGTAGGGGCTCTCGTGCGATGCCTTCAGCCACTTGAGGTCGCCCACCGGGTGAGGACTCATCAGCACGTGTTTGAAGGCGGGGTGGGCCGGATCGGCCTGGATGCCGCCCAGGCACTCGTAGAGCCAGATGATCAGGTCACCCACAAGCATCACGTGGTTGCCCGAGTTCATCGCCGGATCGGCCGTGTCGCCGTTCCACAGTTCCCAGACCGTGGTGGCGCCGTTCTCGACCATGTAGCCCCAACTCGGGTAGGCCGTCTGCGTGGCGAAGCCGTAGGACAGGTCGGCTCGGCCGCCGTCGGTCAGCACGCGGTTGAGCCACTGGCCGCCCACGAGGCCGGTACCCACGTGACCGTTCGTCTCGTCGGTGATCTTGTGGACGAGATGATCGAACACGGCCTGTTTCGATTCGGTCGGCACCATGTCGAAGGCCAGCGGCAAAACGGAGGTCGTCTGGGCGCCGTTGTCGTACTGGCCCAGGTCGGTCTTGAGGTAGGTCTTGTTCAGACCCTTCTTCATCTGCTCGGCCAGAGCGGTGAACCGTTCGACGTCGGCCGGCTTGTCGAGCATGTTCGCATAGTGGCTCATAAGCCGGAGGCAGTAATAGAAGTAGGTCGTGCCGAGAATTGGACCGGCCGTCTTTCGCGCCGGGTCTTGCGAGTGGATCAGCTTGGGATCCTCCGGCGGCACGCACCAGTCGCCATAACGGTCCTGGGGCATAACGCCGTCCTTGATGAAGTGGCTCATGTAGTCGACCCACTTCACCATGGCCGGGTAGGCCTTGGCGATCGTCTCCTTGTCGCCGAATTGTTCCAGCAGGGTGCTGGGGATGATCACCAGGCTGCTGGGCCAGGTGACGTTGTCGCTGTAGATCGGCCAGTAGGCGGGGCAAACGTCGGGAACGCTGCCCGATTCCTTCTGGGCGTCGACCATGTCCTGGACCCATTTCGAGTAGAGGGCAGCGTTGTTGAACAGGAACGTCTCGCCCTTCGATTCAACCGAGCGGTCGCCCAGCCAGCCCTGACGTTCGTCTCGCTGGGGGCAGTCGGTGGGAATGCTCCGGTAGTTGCCTCGCACGCCCCACACCACGTTCTTGTAAATCTTGTTGATCATCGGCTGGGAGCACGCGAAGGAGCCGGCCGACTCCAGGTCGTCGTGAACCACGCAACCTTCAATGGCATCGAGCGTGGGGCGACCCGGGAAGCCGGTCACCTCCACGAAGCGGAACCCGTGGTAGGTGAAACGCGGCTCGTAGACTTCCGTTCCCTCGCCCTTGAGCGTGTAGAGGTTGGTCACTTTGGCGCCGCGGAGGTTGGCCATGTAGAGCGTGCCGTCGTCCTGGAGCGTTTCCGCATGGCGGAGCTTGACCGTTGTGCCTGCCTGCCCCTTCACCTTGAGGCGGCACCAGCCGACCAGGTTCTGTCCCATGTCGTAAACGAACACGCCCGGTTGGGGCTCGGTGATCTTGATCGGCTTGAGCGTTTCGGTCACGCGGATGGGCTCGATCATCTCGGCCACCATGACGCCGGCCGGGGCTTCGACCAGCGGGGCCTCCTGCCAGGCTGCGTCGTCGAAACCGGGTTTGCTCCAGCCCGGCATTTCCTTGCGAGCGTCGTATTCTTCGCCGTCGTATTCGTTGTTGGCCAGGATCGGGCCATCCATGGTCAGCTTCCACGTGTCGTCGCTGACGAGCACCTCGCGGCTGCCGTCCTTGTACTCAACGACCATCTGGAGCAACAGCTTGGGATAGCCGTAGCCTTCCATGGTCATAGGGGCGTTGGCCCGCGGGGCATAGAAGCGGCCGTTGCCGAGCCACACGCCCAGGGCATTCGTGCCCTGCTTGAGTTGGTCGGTCAGGTCGCACGTGAGGTAGTGGACCCGCTTGGTGTAGTCGGTCAGGCCAGGCGAGAGAACCCGATCACCGACCTTGCTGCCGTTAAGGTACAGCTCCGACAGTCCCAGCCCGCTGAAGTACACGGTTGCACGGGCAATCGGCTTGGTGACGGCGAATTCCTTGCGCAACATGCGGGCGGGCAGGCGGCGGTTTTCGTCTTTGACGGAGATCTCGTTCCAAGGTCCGCAACCGACGGGGCCGATCACTTCGGCCTGGCTCCAGGCACTGTCGTCGAACTCGAAGATGGTCCAGCGGGAGACGTCCTCGCCAAAGACCTTCCAGGTGTTGTCGGTTGGAATGACCAAGGGCTCGCCCGTCTCGAAGTCGATCCGCAGAACGGCGACCAGGCCGGCGGGGTTCGGATTCTCACCCAGATTCTTGACCCAGCCCGCCACGGCGTTGTTGCCCGGTCGCAGGCTCTTGGTCACGTCCATGATGACGGCGGATTTGAAGCTGCCGCCGGAGCCGGCGTGTTTGCCGTTAACCGCGGTGGCAAACTGGTTATCGGCCGCCATGATCAACTCGCCGTGAACGACCTTGCGATCGGCCGGCACCTGGAACACGCGACGGAAGTAGCGGGTGGCAATCGGAGCTGTTTGGGTACCTCGCTCGCCCGGCATCCAGATCCACTGGGCCTTGGCCTCCACAAGCGGATTGTCCTCTGCCGGCTTGAGCGGCTCATCGTAACCGATCCATTTGGCTTTCCAGTCCTGCGGAGCCAGCAGACCCATCGACCAACAGGCCGGCTCGCTCCACGAAGAAACCTCCCCGTCCTGGTCCCACACGCGGACCTTCCAGAAGCACTGCTGCTGGGAGGCAAGAGGTTTTCCCTGATAGTGGAGAAGCAGAGAGCGGTCCGAATCGACCTTGCCCGAATCCCACAGGTCGCCCTGGTCGGCGGCAAGTTTCTTGGAATCGGAAGCCACGAGGATCTGGTAGGCCGACTGGCCCAGCCCTCTCGCCTTGGCGTCTTGTGTCTGGAGCTGCCAGGTCAACCGCGGTTGGATTGCGTCAATCCCGGCGGGATTGCGAAGGAACTCGCAGCGGAGGTTGGCGGGCTGGACCGACGCGGCGTCGGCCTGCGGCGCGGCTCCCAGGAGCAACGCGAACAGGGCGAGTGAAATAGCAGAAGATTTCATAGCGGCAGATTCTCACGTCAACGAGGAAGGCCCGACCGATCGAAACGAAGCGGACGGGCTCGGGCATCAAGAGTTGCCTTGAGTATAGCCCATCGGTTCCCTGCCTACCACGAAAGAGGCCCTGAAAGAACCGTTGTTTTGCGACACCTCAGGCCACAGACTCGGCGTTCAGACCTCCCTGTGCTGCATCGCCACGGCAGGCTGGGAAGCCGAGTTCCCATTGCCTGGGGGTAAACGAGCATGTCAAATGGTTTTTCAAGCATTTTACCTCTTCGCCGCCCGCTCCCCCCTGCACTCAGCTAACATGCCATCCGATCCCGACGACGTCATCCAGCATCTGGCCAAGCGAATCACGGCCTTGGAGGAATACTGGACCCATCTGGAGCGAACGGTTCAGCAATTGGACGAGGTCTTACGATCGGTCCAGGATCGGCTGGACCGTCTTGAAGGCCGCATCGATCGAATCGCTGAGCGGAAACGCGAGCCCGATTCCGAGGAAGACGAGGACGCGTTTGAATAGAGCTCCCTCCCCAACGCTACTTGTGAGCGAGGGGGAGGGGCCGGAAGCATCAGCCGGGCTAGCCCAGGTAGCCCGGCTGCTGAAGGCAAGATCTCAAGAACTGGGCAAACCAAGAGCCCGGCTGGATTTCGCAGCCGGGCTCTTGGTCCGCCAAGCAGACAGCGTTGCCGATGGTCAAAGACGGCAGGCTGAAGCCTGGACTCCAACAACCACCGCTACGGCTCTCTTCCATCCCCGTGCGCCGGCGGTTACCATGGCCTCAACAGCCCGCCTTTCCGCCCGCCTCTTGCCCGGGAGTTGCCCCGTGAAACCAATCCATGCCATCCTGGTTTGTGCTTTTCTCCTTCTCACGGTCCAAACGCGAGCCGCTGATGTTCCGGCCCAGTGGCAGCCCGGATGGAAATCGCCTCCCGCGACCGATCGGCCCCTGCAGATCGTCCATGAGGTCGACCTCGAAGGAAAACTGCCGCAGGGGATGAATCAGCTTCTGCCCGACGGCAAACCGAGCGGCATCGCCCGCAAAGGGCTGGAGTATTACCAGAAACGCGGCTTGGGCGGACTGGTCTGCAACGTTTCGTTTCGCGATTACCTCCAATCGGAGGAGAACTGGAAACGTCTGGCCGTTGCCGTCGAGGCATGCCGCGACCTGGGACTGGTGGTGTGGATTTACGACGAACTTGGCTACCCCAGCGGCGGCGCCGGGGGACTTGTGGTCAAGGCGAACAAAGAGTTCGAGGCCCAGGAACTGGCCTATGATTCCTCGCTCGAGGATCCGTTCATCATCCGGCCAGCCTACGAAAACACCCACGCGAGCAACAACTACCATGCCGCCCGCCGTTACGGCAACTTGATCGACGACCGGGCTACGGCGGCCTTCGTCGAGTTGACTCACGATGCGTACTACAAACACCTCAAGCCCTTCTTCGGCAACACAATCCAGGCCATGTTCACCGATGAGCCTTCGCTGATCGCCGTGAACATCGGTCAGATCCCCGAAGAGGTTCGCAAGCGT
The DNA here is from genome assembly GCA_963674575.2 of Thermoguttaceae bacterium. GTDB lineage: Bacteria > Planctomycetota > Planctomycetia > Pirellulales > Thermoguttaceae > JAAYAY01. The sequence goes on along the minus strand of CAXXQT010000001.1, from coordinate 273,958 downwards.
GTGAAGGTGGTCGATCCAATCGATCCCAACGTAAAACTTCTTCCTCGCGTGCCCTGGTGCTACGACATGCTGGACCAATACCAGAAGAAGTACGGCGAGGACCTCACGCCCCAGCGGCGCAGCCTGTTTGTGGGCAACTCCGATGAGGATCGACGCGTTCGCCGCCAGTTCTGGTCCCTCGTGTCGGACTTGATTGCCGATCGCTATTTCGGCACGCTGGGAACCTGGTGCCAGGATCGAGGTGTGGCATCCTCCGGCCACAGCCTGTGGGAAGAGCAGATTCTTCATCACGTGCCCCTGGAGGGAAACGGCTTGAAGTGTCTGAGCAAGATGCAGATTCCCGGCCTCGATCTGCTCAACTCCGACCCGGCGGCCGTGATCCACAGTGGATGGTTGACCGCGGGAATGCCGGCCTCGGCCGCTCGCTTGAATGGCGGACGTCGTGTGATGACCGAGGTGAGCGATTTCAGCCAGAAGATGAGCGGCCAGGGCCCCGTCGACGTGCCGAGGATGCAAGCCACCGCGGCCTGGCAGGCCACGTGGGACGTGACCGAATTCACCCTTTACTACAGCCCCGCCGATCGCTCGATCGAGGACTACCAGCAGTATGGCGATTTCGTGGGACGCCTCAATGCCATTCTCAAGCCCGCCACGCCCGAACCGCAAGTGCTCCTCTACTACCCCATCTACGATCTTTGGGCCGAGTATCTGCCCGTCGCCGAGCCGCTGCGGATGCCGTCGCAATCGGCCCGGGCACAAGAAATCGTCAGTTCCTTCATGGCCCTCGGCCAGAGATTGCAGCGCGGTCAAATCCCGTTCACGCTGATCGACCATGAGAACCTCGCCGCCGCTCAAGTGGGAGACGACGGCTCGCTCAAGATCGCCAAGAACCGCTACCGCACGATCGTTCTGCCGGTCCATGCTCAGTTGCCGTCCGAGGCAGCAGCAGTCGTCGACAAATTCGTCGAGGCGGGGGGACGCGTTCTCCGCGCCGGATCTGACGAAGCCACGGCCTCGTCCGAGGCGTTTCGGGACGCGTTGAATCCGCCGGAGCGGATCGAACCGGCGCAGGCCAACATCGCTCTCGGACGCTTCTCTCGCGACGGACGCCGCGTTCTCCTGCTCGTCAACGTCGGAACGGATCTCTACGAAGGAACCTTGCACACCCAGCCCGGCGCCAAGTGGCTCGTCCTCGATCCGGCCACCGGCGAGGTGACCGCGACGAAGTCCGAGAGCGATACCTTCCCACTCAAGCTTGCTCCCCGACAGACCGTCATTCTGAGCCAACCATAGTAGGTCACCGCTCGCCGAGCGGAACCTTGGAACTGGAACACCGCTCGCCAATTCAGCAACCGTACGCCGCCCGCACACGTCCCCAGGAAGACCTTGCCATGTACCGAACCGCTCTCACGATCGCCTTCCTGTCCGTTTTCGCGTTCGGCATCGATCCGGCTAGGAGCGAGGACTTCTACGTTTCTCCAGCAGGCAGTCCGGACGCAACCGGCCGGAACGATTCCCCTGTCGACAGCCTGGCTTCCGCTCGCGACGCCGTGCGAGCCTGGCGCAAGCAGGGCGGTACCGGTCCCGTGACGGTCTGGATTGCGGGAGGCGAGTATTTCCTGAAAGAGGGCCTTCAACTCCAGTCGCAGGACGGTGGTTCGGCCGACGCGCCGGTTGTGTACCGGGCGGTTGAGGGCCAGACGGTCCGGCTCATCGGCGGCCGGCAGGTTCCCTCCGACGCGTTCGGCCCTGTGCCGGACGAGCCGACCCGGCAGCGTCTCGGCCTTGAGGCTCGTGAGCACGTGGTGCAGGCCGACTTGGCGAAACTCGGCATCCCGTCATTTGCAGACTGGCCGGCCAAGTTCGGATCGTTCGGCGGCGCCCCGGAGTTTTTCTTCAACGACCAGCCCATGCAGATCGCCCGCTGGCCCAACGAAGGATTCGTCACCATCGCCAAGGTAATCGACTCGGGGAGAGGCGAGATCGACCGTTCGGTTGGCGAACGCGCGAAGGGTGAGCGTGCCGGCACGTTCGAATACTCCGAAGATCGCCCGGGGCGCTGGTCGGTCGCCGACGGTGTTTGGCTCAAGGGATTCTGGTGCCACGACTGGTCGAGCGAAGTCCTCAAGGTCGCGCAAATTGATGCCGCGAAGAAGCAGATCACCCTGGCCGCATCGCACACCTACGGCATCGGCCCTTCCTCGACCTGGAACAAGCACCCGCGGCGCTATTACGCGCTGAACATCCTGGAGGAACTCGACCAGCCAGGCGAGTGGTATCTCGATCGCAAACGGTCGATCCTCTACTTCTATCCGCCAGAACCCCTGAAGGACGCCCGCGTGGTCCTTTCGACGCTGACCCAGCCGATGGTCAGCCTCAAGGAAGTAAGCCACGTGACGCTCCAGGGGCTGAATTTCGAAACGTCTTACGGCGAAGGCGTTCGGATCGCCGGCGGGCAGGGCAATCTCGTGGCCGACTGCACCTTCGTGAACCTGGGCTCCACGGCCGCGAGGATCGGCGGCAAGGAATCCGGCATTTCCGACTGCCACCTCTATCAACTCGGACGCGACGGGATCTCCCTAAGCGGCGGCGACCGCAAAACACTCACGCCGGCGGGGCTCTTTGCCGTCAACAACCACATCCATCACTACGCTCGATTGCAGCGGACCTACGCCGGCGCGATCAGCGTCCGGGGCGTGGGCAATCGGGCCGCCAATAACCTGATCCACGACGCGCCCCACAGCGCGATCTTCTATGGCGGCAACGACCACGTGATCGAGTTGAACGAGATCCACCACGTGGCCCTGGAAACCTCCGACGTGGGCGCCATCTACACGGGTCGCGACTGGGGAAGCCAGGGCAACGTGCTCCGCTGGAACTACCTCCACGACCTGGCGACCATGGCCGGGGTGGGCACCATGGGCATTTATCTGGACGATTGCGACAGCGGCGATACGCTTCTGGGCAACGTGTTCTACAAGGCCGGCCGGGCCGCCTTCATCGGGGGCGGACGGGACAACACGGTGAAGAGCAACCTGTTCATCAAATGCCAGCAGGCAGTTCATCTCGACGTCCGCGGTCTCTCCCGGGCCAAGCCGGGCCAGGGCGTGAAGGACGGCTGGGACCTGCTGGCCAAGATCGAAAAGTACGATTATCGCAATCCTCCCTGGAGCACTCGCTACCCGCGCCTGGCTCGCGTGATGGACGAGGAGCCTCTGCTGCCGGTGGGCAACCTGGTCGAAGGCAACGTGGCCGTGGACTGCGACAAGTGGCTCGACGCCTCCCGCGACACGCAGAAGTACCTCGATCGTTCCACCTTCCGCGACAACGTGGTCCTCGAAGGGGAAGACCCCGGATTCGTCGACCGTGAACACGGCGATTTCCGCTTCCACAAGGACTCGCCCGTTCTGAAGAAGCTGCCGGATTTCCCTCCAATCCCTTTCGAGAAGATCGGGCTGCAAGAAAAGTAGCTGGCACGCTCCGCCGTGCCATCCGCCAAGCAGGTAAACTCCTCGCTGAATTGGTGCCGTCGAATCGGATCTATCCGCGACGGATCAAGTGCCCTTTTGGTCGCTTCCACGACCAACTCGTCCCGTTCGCAAGACAAGCAACCCCAGGGTTACCATCCAGATCGGCAGTCCAATGCAATGCGCCAGTTGAGTTGCAGCTTCTCCAAGTAGAGTTGACTGGAAGGGTCGTGCTTGATGCCCTGTTCTGCGGCTGGCCATCAACCCACAACTCGCAGGTCCCGCAGATCTTCAGCCCGCAGGGCAAGGGATCAACTTCATCATCAAGCGTTCCCGTGCGGTCGGCTCCCGATGCTCTGCCTCCCCGATCAATGACCGCCTTCCGTCAGGGCGACTCGTTCCCTTTCCCGGCCTTCCATGCGTTCAATTGTCTCGATGACCTTCACGGAAAATTCCACGGACAGGTGAGCCGGAACCTGCCGGTCCGGATGGTTGATAAGTTCCAGGAAGGTTGTGAAACTCGTTCTCAAAGGGTCATCCTCGGGGGAATACTCGGGCAGGGCTTCGACCCAGTCGACCCGGTTTGGCAACGCACTGGTCGATACGTCCCCTTGGAAGAAGCGGACGGTGCGGTTGTTCTCGTAGAGCAACATGCCTTTCGTTCCGACAATGGTCAAGTCCCGAGCCCACTTCGGACTGCACCAGGCCATCAGCCCTGACGCATGAAATCCTCCCCGAAAACGCAAGGCATACATCAGGGAGTCCGCGCCCTGCCCAGCTCCGGAAAGGCCTGCTGGCGCATAGTGCCGCCAGGGAATCACGTCGACGGACTGGAGACTTGCCTCCGGAAAAAGGAACTGCAGAAGCGACAGGTCATGAGGGGCGAGGTCCCAGAGGATTCCCTGGTTGCGATAGATACCGATTTGAGTCCTGTTTGAATGGCACCAGAGAGGATGTCCGATGTCGCCCTGAACCAGCCGGGCCCTTAGATGCGCCGCGCATTTCGAATGGAGGTATGTGTGGTCTACGAACAGCACCTTGCCGCAAGCGTCGGCAACATCTGCCAGTTCCTGAGCTTCGACGCCGCTCAGGCAGAGTGGTTTCTCCACGAAAACGTGTTTTCCGTTGACCAATGCGGCGCGCGTGAGCGCGAAGTGTGTGTCGGCGGGGGTGGCAACCATGACGGCGTCAATCGTGGGATCGCCTACGACGGCGTCGGCTGACAAGGTCATTCCCGGCCTCTCCGCCGGGCAGCACTCCCAAACGGCCTCCGTAAGACGCTGGAGATCCGAGCCGGCGCAGCAGATTCGGACGTTGGCCTTTTCACTTTGGAAGGCGACCTTGAGGAGTTTCCGACCCCAGTAACCGCTCGCGCCGATAACGCCAATTCTCATGGCATTCCCTATAAGGAAGGGACTATGTCGAGTTCTTTCGATATGGCAAAAACTCTGTGTGCTTCATCGACATCAACCGTGTCGCGGTCCCACGTTTCCTCGATTTTCGCCCGAAGATCGGGATCAACCGGCGAAGCCTGGCTCAGGTCGGCAACCAGTTTGTCAATCAGGTACAGCTTGCCACTATTTGCGGCGAGATCCCCGAGTCGAACGTTGAGGCGGTAGTACCTGCACTGCGGGCAACTCGCGACGCCCGGATTGATGGGGGCCGTGATCGTGACGTCGAGCCCCGGCAAGTTCGCACCATCGCCTTTGAGTCGCGCGTTCATCTCCTGCCAGAAGTCGAGAAAACTTGTCCCTTTCCTCATTCGACCGAGATTCGGCGGCGTTCCCCAGTTGTTGATTGCATAGGAGCACGGCAAGACGCGAGTCCACTCCGGATCGTCGTCGGGAACAAGGGTCGGGACCAGGTGCATGGCGTAGCAACGGGTCTCCGTGTGGTTCATGAAGGACCGTTCGCCGTCGGTGTGGATTATGGCGAAGTCGCTCCTTCGCGGTGCGGAGTCGATTTGAGTCGCCACTGCGGCACACACCTCATCGCCACGCATTCTGCCGTGGCCGTTCGGGACGGCGCTATCCATCAGTTCCGGACGAATCTGGATGAAATCGGGTCCAAACGTCTCGGCTTGCTTCACGACGCGGGGAAGCGTTTCGATGTCGTGGAGCGGCACCGTGTCGCCGATCGCAACCGAACACCTGGGGGACCGCAAGCCCAGGAGGTCGAGGAGCACCTTCCGCACCTCCGCATACCGGCCCAGGCAGTCGTTCTTGTCGATCGCGCGGTGTCCATTCCCTTGGGAATTGAAGTGGATTCGGCAGTAACTCTCCGGATCGTGCCCATCGAGGCTGATACGCACAAAGCGGTGGGCCCGGCCGGAGGTTGCGAACGTCTCCCAGAAGCGATGACTCCGCGGCCGTGTGCCGTTCGTGAAGATTCCAACCGTACCTTCCACTTGCGCAAGGGCAGCGACGAAGTCGCGCAGGTCGGGATGAAGCACGGGTTCACCCCCGCCGCTGATCAGAACGTGGATGTCCCGGATTCGATTGAGTTCCTCCCCAATTTGCAGAAGTTTGTCCTTTCCCATCGCCTTCGTGTGCGACCTGCCTCGCCGCGCCACAACCGTGCGGCACCATCGGCAGTCGTGATTACACTCCATGGTAGGCCAGACTTCCACCGTTGCGGGACGTGTGGTTTGCCCCGTCGCGAGGAGTTCCTTGATCTTCTTCCAATGCAGAAGGTACTTCATCGGATTGAAGTTCAGCGCCAGAAGCTCGTTGACATCATTCCGGTCATCAGCGAGCATCAAACCCTGTTTCGGAAAAGGCCAATACTCCGCAGTGTTGCGTAGGGGAAGGCTGGATTCCGCGGCTTCTTGGAGGCGAGCGAGACTTGGGGCCAAGTCTTGCTGTGTGAGGGCATACAACATCTGAACGTCGTCGGAATCGAACTGCTGCGGCTCACTCCCCTGGACTTCGATGACGCCCAGCAGGCGAGGAGACTCAGGGCCCGACAAGACCGGCACGACCAGAACCACGTTGGCATTGTCTCTCAGGCTCGTACGAACGACCCGCTCACGGTATTTTGGCTTGTTGCGAAGGTAATGGACCAAGAGCGGCTTGTTGTTGGGATCGACGGCAACCTCCTCGATCAGTAGTCGTTCCCGCTGGGGACCGTCCGGAGCAGGCAAGGTTGCGCAGGTGCTTGTGGGCGAATTACTCCACAGCCACAACAGCTTCGACCCCGCGTCTCCCGATTTGGCCAGGTAGACCGATAATGCCATCTTGTCGTGGTCGTAACCACTCTGCGTAACAAATCTCTCGAAAAAGGACCTGCAAAGCTCAGAAATCGAACCTGGGCTGATCGGATGCGGCATGTGGAGTGGGTTTGCTGCCACCGGGCCGATGCGCTGATTGAAGTTGCGTTCTCGCACTTCCTCGATTTGCGGTATGATTTTTCCAATCTGGCCCAAATGCTCGTCGATTCCTATTTTATCGAGCACGGCGTCCGGTATGGGTTGGGTGCGCCCGTTGACAAACAGCAATCCCACGATCCCATTGGTTGTCCCGGTACGGGCGCCTGGTACTTTGAACTTGGCGCAGGACGTGATATCCTCGCGATCGATGAACCCCCCCGGCTTTTCCGAGGCATCGACCTCGCCGCTTTCCTTGGTGACATCACGCTCTACGAATCCAACACGATCGTCATTCGGGACGATCGGCCCGAACATGGGAGCGTCGTCAAACAGATTGCGGTGGTAGATCAGATCATAACGAAATTCTCCCACGCCACGATGCCTGCTTGGCCGTACCGTATACAGGGTGATCACGATTTCACCGAAGGGAAAATCTCGGTAAATCGCGTCGTGCAAATCGTGCATTGCACTGAGCAGATCGGTTCCATCGGCCTCAGGCACCGTCCACTCAGCATTCATCGTTTCGACCAAGGTCCCGCCAGTTGTCGGAACCAGGGTGTCGGGCTTCTTCCCCGTGATTCCCCATATCAACTGCTTGATCGGGTCGGGGCTCGCTTCCCGGAAATCGACTCGCGTCAGGCAGGAAAGAAAGGGAGGCAACTCCGAATTCTCAGGTGCATCCTTGAGGAACACGGGAATGATCGGCAAGCTGCGCTCCACAAATCGCGTCAGGAAGGTATCGATCTCATGCGTTTGCCACTGCCCGAATCCCGCGGCTCCTACACATACGGCCACCGAACCGATCGACTCGATCCGCTGCTCCAGCGCGGAGGGCCAGGAGCAACCCGGCCGAAGTTCTGACTCGTCCAACCAGGGCCGGATTCCAAACTGCTTCAACGTGTCGGCCAGTTCCTTGACTTCGACCCGGTTCTGGCTGTTGTAACTGAGGAACACGTCGAATTCGAAATCGCTCGTCGCGGACAGCGGCGCCCCACCCCCCCCGTGCCCCTTCACCAGGCATGACGCCGCGGGTCCCTGTCGCCCAGGATTGACGCCGAGGAAGACCTGTCCAGGATCCACATCCCCCCGGGAGTAGAGAATCGGTACTGCGGCTTCCCCCGTCCTTTCCATCATCAGGCGGCACACGCCCAGCTCAAACGCCTGTTGAATGCTCCGGCCAAAGCCCAACGCGCGATAGAAGGACCCTGCAAAGGGTATCGCCGCCTTATCGCCGATCACCCTGTTCATCCCCACGGCGCAGGGAATGGTCTCGGCAACAGCCTTCGCGAGGCTTTCTGTGTGGCACGCATTCAGAATAACCAACTGCAGCGTGTTATTGAACTGCCGAAGCAGCGTTTGCATTGCCTCCGCTGAAACCGGCCTCGCTTTGTTGTCGTTGTCCATGAGAATTACCGAGCCATCCTCGCCTCCATGTCCGCTGAAGTGAAGCACTTGAGGGCGGTGTTCGAGGAGTTCTTGTTCCAGGTCCTCGATTCGAACGGCTGGCGACTGCACCAGATTGAAGTTCTCTCGGTGCAACGAGGAACGAATCATGTTCGCGATTTCGCGGGCTTCCGTGTTGACGTGAATCCTCGCCTCGTCATCGGGAGCGGCAGCCAGAAAGAGGACCGTGATCTTGTTCATGGCACAGTTCACTCCATGTGGGAACATCGACGTTGACTTGGAACTATTGGGCGCTCCCTCGGAACCAAGCGGTTCCGCAACAGAGCAGGCTGCGAACGCAAGGGAAATACCATGCGAGGAATACAGGGAGACACGCCACCCTTGATCAACCAGAGCAGCGTCGAATAGGACTCAGAATCCCGCCTTATTCTGATTGGCCTCGAGAACTGCCCCCCAGGTAGCTCCCTTTATTTCATCATGCCGTACCAATAGAGAATACCTACACGTTTTACCTTCTTGATGGCTGTTCTGCAATCGGCGAAACGCAAGTTTATCATGGGAATAGTGTATGCGTCAAAACACGCTCCCAAAAAATATTGTCACCGGCAGCGAGATAAAGAGAATAGGCAATGTGTGTCGAATACCGTATCACACGAATTCTCTGGTCCCCAGCATCGCCTGGCTGCAAAGCCCCCCAGGCGGCCGGGGGGGGCGACTGCCGGAATAAGAACCCCGAAACGAGCGAAACGGAATCCGGCAGCCGGGCATTCGATTTCAGCGGTGATCGCACTGGTCTTCGCACGAATCGTCCAGAATCGCGGGCAGGACCACACGGCAATGCGACCGATGCAGGGCCGGTCACATTGTCTCTGAAAAGGGCATCCATGGCCGCGATTCGCTCAACCACGCGGGAATCTCATTACAGCTGACCGTAGTGTCCACGGTCGCGACGTGTTGTTTGCGTGGGTGGCAACGTCACGTCTTCAAGTCGCCCGCCAAGACGTTCTGAATGAATTCCTCCAGGCTCGATGCGACCACCTCGGCGTGTCGCTCAATATAGTCCTTGCCCTCTCCCCCCATGAATCTCTCGTGAGAGGCAAAGCAAACCTCCAGGTCGGACGTGCAGTGCGGTTCGTACCGCTTGTAGAAGTCAATGACGAATTCTAGCAGGCCTGCTTCGACGAGGATGTCGAGATCTTCGGGAGATGCGAGTGCAAATACAACAGGGGATCTGAGCTGTCTGTTTCATTGGCTCTCCCTCACGTCGCATCAATTCCCGACAAAACGACAGCAATAGAATTTCCCTCAGCAGGGGGGCTGTTCGAAAGGCGGATCGCCCAGTTTCCAAAGCACGGATCTTTTCGGTCCTATGTCGGAGGGGATCTCCTCCCTGACGTCATGCGGCAGATGAACCCTCGCCGTCGCCGGTTTGGAGAGGACGATCGAACCGGTTGCGGCACCGGCGATCATTACGGCCGTCGTGAAGGAATCGCTGAAGGTCGTGTTCGATCGCAGGAATACGCCGTCCCGGAAACGGACGCGTCGCCCTTTCCCTTCCGGATAGCGTACAGACGCTCCAACCTGGAATGATTGCCGCTTGCCTTGCAACTTCTCTGGAATGGGAACCGCGACGCGGGCGAAACCAAATCCGGCGGGCGGGCATTCGATCTCGAAGGTGATCGCGTCGATCTTCGCGCGGGTCATCCAGAATCCGCGGGCAGGACGCACGGCAATGCGACCGATGCTGGGCCGGTCATATTGGCTCTGAAAATAGGCGTCCATGACCGCAATTCCCTCAACCGCGCGGACGACGAAGGAGAAGCAGAAGCCATCGCGGTTGAAATAAGTCCTACTGACGGTTCGCAGATAGTCAGGCTCCAGATCCCGCCGGAATTGCAGCATGAGGATCAACGCCAAGGCGAGAGCGGCAACGAGCGGGCTGCCGATTCGAAATCCCCAAGTGGTTGCGTTTGGGGAGTCGGACGTCCAACTCATTAGTTTCTGTTGATGATGCCCGTCGGCGGCCGGGATGGTGTACGGCTGGCGGGTCGGTTGGGTTGAGGTATTCGGTCTCTTGCATGAAGTAGTGCTTGCCGAGGCTGAGGGCGCATATCTTGCCTTGCATTCACGGCTGAAATCAGGGTGTTGTAACCACGACGTCGTCAGCCTCCGGGAGTTTTCGCCAGAATGGTCAAGTTGTGGCAGAACACGGCGCTGCCGACGGCCGAGACGAAGTTCTTAAAACCGCGAAAACAGCAACGAGCCAAACGAAATGCTCGTTTTAAGCACGAAATGCTCCCCTCAATTCCCGCTCGCCATTGCTGCCACACGCTCATCATCGATTGGCCAAAGTCTTGTGTCCGTCGCGGTACGCCCAGGTACTCGACCTGTTCCTCCAACTCCTCGTAGGTCTCTTCGTCCGGGCAGAAGCCTTTGTCGGCGGCCACCGATTCGGGCCGTCGACCAAAACGCTCTTCGTGGCGTTCCAGTACTAACGGCAGGAGCCTGTCGTCCGTACAATTCTTCTCCAGCACGACGTAGTCGGTGATGAACTTCTCTTTCGACTGGGTGAGCAGGACCTTGTGACCGAACTCGACCGGCTTGCCTCGCCGGCCACGCTTGATCAACTCCGTATGGGCCTCAAAGATGCTGAAGACCTTGTCGCCGTTCGGCACTTTCTCCTTGTCGAAGACGCGGCGGCGTGCTACTCGGGCCACCTGACGCATCACGGGCAAACGGTCAGCCAGCTTTTGGCCAATCGCAGCCAGTGCGACAGATGTCGACCGCGCCGCCCAGGCGACGAATTGTTCCGCGTTTTCCAGGATATTCTCGACCCGAACGATCATGGTTTTCATGTCTTGCTGCACCTTGCGAAGCCGCTTCTTGCTCGTGCTCTTCGAGTAACGGCTAACATCCAAGTACAGCTTCTTGACCTTCTTCGGGTGGAATCGCCAGGGGCAACTCAAAGGATTGAGGTCACGGCCGGCCGCCATCTCGCGCGTGGCCACGCGGTACACGTCCCACAAAAGGCTCGCATCCGTCGGCCAGTGGATGTTGCACTCGGTGACTGTCGTATCGGTCCGCACATGGTCGAGCGAAACCGACTCCTCGGCACAAGCGTTCAGGGCCAGAACATGGTTGATTCGTTCCCACGTTTCAGACTGGATCGCACCGAACGCCCTGTTCAGCAGCGTGAAGTTGATGGTCGGTTTCTTCAGCAGGCGGCAGAACCGTTGCAGCGTTTCGCTTTCGGCGATCCGAATCGACGCCTGCCGGTAGTCGAGCCCTTCTCGCTGCATGACCAAAACCGCCCGAAACAGGTTCTCGCTGGTGAAGATCGGCTTGCGGCCTCGCGTCGACGTGGCCTGGCTGAGTTGTTCCAGATCGCCATGGACCAGATCAAGGATCACCGGGTGACTGTCCAAAATCTCGCTGAGCATCTTGTATTCGCTACGATAATCGCGTACCGTTTGGTTATCCGCCTTCTCGATGCCCCACCCAAAATCGAGAATGGCTTCGGCTTTTGCACGCATCGTTGTTCTCCTTGATTGGTTGTGCTTTCAATAGGATAACGATGCGTTTTTTCTTGCCTACCCCAACCTTCTCTCACCTGCAAAAACACCCCTTTCTCGATTTGAGAAACAGAAACTCATTACTGCGGCAAGGCCGGCCGCAATGAACACAACCGCGAGGAACGATTTGGTCGATTCACCCATGGACGTGCCTCCTGTCTTCAACTCGCTTTTGCAATGACACCTCGCCAGAGTTGACGATTCTAGCACCGTTCGGTGAGTCGGGCAAAGGCCCGATGAGGGGTGGAAATGCAGCTACGGTTGCGGGGTGGGGCGCGTGTTGATTCCGCCAGTATCTCTGCTATGCTTGGCGGACGGCACGACGGAGCGTGCCTGCTACTTTGCCATTAGCGGTTTCCTTCCTTAAGGCCTCACCATCATGAGACTCCCCTCCTTCGCACGTCTTTCGTTTCTGCTTCTTCTTGCGGTTCTCGTTTCTGATCCCGTTTTCGCCCGGGAAGTCCGCGTTCGCACGAACAATGGGGTCCCCCAGATCCACGTGGACGGCCAGCCGGTCCGCGGGCGGATGTTTTTTGGGATCCCCGGGCGGAGCCAGATCGCCGTGACGAAAGGCGAGAACCGGGTTTCATTCACCTTCGAAGCGATTGTCACGGAGTCGCAGCACGCCACCATGCACCTGCGTTTCGGCAAGATGCCGGGGACGGTGCTTTTGGACGATATTCGCGTTGTGGAGGAAGGCAGCGGTCGGGAAGTGATTCCAACCTGCGGTTTCGACAACGGAATCGAGGACTTCAATCGGGACTGGACCTTCTGGCCCACCGGCGAGGCGAACACGGTCGGCAGAATTGACGTCGTCCCGGGGCCGGATGGAGGCAACCGCGGTGTGCTCCGGCTGCAACTCTCCAAGCCCGCAAACGGCAAGTGGCCCGGTTTCCACATCTACCACAAAGCGAACCTGTCCCTCGAGAAGGGTCGCACCTATCGTGTCACCATGCGCCTGTGGACCGACGTCGATCGCAATCTGGATCTCGCCTTCTACCGACCGGGCTCCGTGTTCGTTCAATTGGGGCGGGCGCCGGGGGTTTTCGAAGACCAGGTCGCCCTGGCTCGCGACGCGGGCGTTGATTTCGTGAGCCTGCCGGTGCCCATGCCGTGGCCCAAGCCGGGAGAAGAGCCCGATTTTAGCGCTACCGACGCGGTCTGCCGCAACGTGATCAAGGTGAACCCTAACGTGCTCTTGTTGCCCCGCGTGGGCATGGAGCCGCCCAAGTGGTGGAAGGAGAAGTATCCAGACAGCGTGATGGTGTGGGAAGACGGCACGCAGCCCCAAGGCGTGGCCGTGGCTTCCGAGCAGTATCGCAAGGACGCGGCCGCCGTGCTGACCGCCTTCGTCCGTCACCTGGACGAAACCTTCGGCAGGAACGTGGCCGGTTACCATCCCTGCGGGCACAACACGGGCGAGTGGTTCTACCGGCGTACATGGGAACGGAAATTCTCGGGCTACGCCCCCGCCACTCGCAAAGCCTGGCGCCGATGGCTGCGGGCGCACTACGCCAGCGAAAGTGAACTCCGCAAGGCCTGGAATGACACCACAGCGACCTTCGACACGGCCGAGCCGCCCACGCCCGAGGCTCGCCACGCCCATCCCGGCGGCGTGTTGCGACTTCCCGAAAGCGAACGGCAAATCGTCGATTTCAACCGCTTCCAGCAGGAGGCGATGGCCGATTGCGTGACCACGTTCGCCCGGGCTGTGCGGCAGGCCAGCGAAGGCAAGAAGCTCTCCGTCTTCTTCTACGGCTACGTCTTCGAGTTCACGGCGGCCTACACGGGACCTTCGATCGCCGGGCACTACGGGCTGCGACGGGTTCTCGACTCGCCGAACATCGACATCCTCTGCTCGCCCATCTCCTACAACGATCGCGGGCTGGGACAAAGCGCCCCGTCGATGACGGCCGCCGAATCGGTGGAGCTTGCGGGCAAGCTCTGGCTCAACGAAGACGACACGGCTACCTACCTCAGTTCGGGCACCTTCCCGGGTCACACGGAACGAGTCGATACGTTCGAAGGTTCGAACAACCAGTTGCTCCGCAACGTGGGCCAGGAGGCCTGCCGCAACTTTGCCACCTGGTGGATGGACCTGGGCGGCACCGGCTGGTTCAACGATCCACGCTTCTGGAACACGATGAAAGCCCTGGAGGCTCTCGACAGCCCGCTCACCTCGCATCCGATTCCTTATCGTCCCGCCGTCGCGGCCGTAGTGGATGAAGACGCGATGATGTGGGTGGCGGAAACGGGCCACCGGGTGACCCGCCCCCTCATGTACGAAGGCCGAGCTGCTTTCGCCCGCTCCGGCGTCCCCTTCGGCCAGTACCTGCTCGACGACGTGGCTGCTGGCCGCGTGGATTCGGCCAACCTCTTCGTGTTCCTCAACGCCTGGCATCTTGATAACGTAACCCGCGAGAAAGTGCTGGCGACCATGAAGGACAAGGTCCGCGTGTGGTGCTACGCCCCAGGCCTGCTTGGACCCAAAACGCCCGAGTTGGAAGGCATGCACGGGCTCACCGGCTTCCGCTTCCACCAAATGCCGGAAGACACAGTTCCTGTGGCCACACCGACCGAACTTGGCAAGTCGCTCGGTTTGCAAGAGATGTCCGTCAAGGATCCCGTGGCTCCCCTCTTCACCGTGGCTGATGCTCGCCCGGAAGAGGTCCTGGCCACCTACCCCGACGGCTCGCCGGCCATTGCCATCCGCGCCGACGCTGATGGAACGGGCGCATCCGTGTTCGTGGGCGTGCCCAACGTCAGCCCGGCACTCATTCGCACTCTGGCGGAACGTGCCGGAGTGAAACCCTACACCCACGACGAGTGCATCCTCTACGCCTCCGGGCCACTGGTCGTGATTCATGCCACCAGCGACGGGCCGATCCGCTTGAACCGGCCCGCCCATGTTGGCAACGCGCCCCTTCGCGACGTGCTCACGGGTGAAATCGTGGGCGATGGCCCAGCCGTCGAACTCAACCTCCGCTTCGGCGACACACAGATCCTGCGTTGGCAAAGAAAGTAGCAGGCACGCTCCGTCGTGCCGTCCGCCAAGCACAGCAGAGACACCGGCAGAATCAACAGACGGGCCGACCAAGGGTCATGGCCGCATTTCCCCCGTCATCGGGCCTTTGCCCGGACTACCGCAGGGTGCTAGAATCGTGCCCACAATCGGGATTGATTGCGTAACCGTGTGAGAGCCACAAGATGAAACAAACAGGAAAGTGTCCCAAGTGCGGCAGCTCCGACATTGTCACCGATGCGAAGGCAATCGATCGAGGGCATATGGATTCACCGCATGAGATGTCGATCGCCACCTTCCGAAAGCCCGAGGCGTTCATTTTCAAGGAGAAGCAGGAAACCACCGTTTCTGCGTGGGCATGTGAGGATTGTGGATACGTCGAATTCTATGCGGATCATCCGAAGAGAATCCGATTGCGCAAGGCCTGATTTGGAATGCTACATGCCGAGTTGAGCGACACGCCGAGGTGGTCGCGTCGAGCCTGGAGGAGTTCATTCAGAACGTCTTGGCGGGTGACTTCAAGACGTGACGGACAAGGGGGCGGATGGTCGACTCTGATCTGCTTGGCGGACGGCACGGCGGAGCGTGCCTGCTGCTTTGGACCTACAGCCGGTCCCGATTCTTCTCGCGGAAAGCATCCACCTTGGCCTGCGTGGACTCGTCGAGTTTCTCGTCGGCAAGGTGTTCGCAGGCTCGGCGAGCGACGAAGAAATCGCTGCTGTCGAGAAGGCCGGCCACGTCGGCAAGCGACTTCTCGCTGGCGAAGTGACGCTGTTCAAGGATTCGCAGGATCAGGTGGACCGGGAAATAGGGAAGGGCCTTCAAGTGGCCGGTGAGGGCCTCAAGCGTGGCCGGGGGCAGGTTGGGGTCGGCGGCCAGCGTCTGCAGGATGATCGGAACGTCGGCCGGATTCATGCGGGCGCATGACTCGATGAGCCGGGCGTGGAACTTGGCCTTGTCCGGAATGGCCCCTTCGAGAAAGTCGATCGCCTGGGGGATCTGGTCGCGCTCGCCCTTTTCCAGAATGCGTACGACGTCCGGGACGAATTCACCGTCGGCCGCGTGGTGCTCGATGACGTACCCGAGTGCGTAGTCCACGTGGCGGCGCTCGTCGGAGCCCAACAGGTGCTTCAAATAGGCGGGCGTGCACTTCTTCTCGGTGATCTGCCGCAGCTTGGGCACAATCTTGCCGTTGGCCCAGTGCCACAGGGCCCAGGAAGTATAGGCCGCGTCTTCAATGACCGAATCCTTCACCGTCGTCGGCGTGGGGGCCGTCACGGCGTCGATGCCGGCCAACTGGTTCGGATCGGCGGCCTCGGGCGGCTTCTCCAGAAAGGCAACCGTCCAGTCCCGCAGGATCGAAGTGCGATTGCGAAGAATCCGATCGAGCTTGGCGTAGTCGGCCGGGGTGAACGGGACGTGTTCCTTCTTCGTCAACGGCTTGCCCGGCGGGTAGGTGAGACGCCTGTAGTAACCCAGGGCGTCCCAGTTCAAGGTCGCCTCCACGGGCAGGCACTGGTTGTCGTTGCACACATGGGTGACGAAGGAGAGCTCATACCCGGCGGGGAAGCCCTTTTCGTCAACCAATTCGATCAACTCGCGGGCCTGCGGGGGCGACGTTGGCGCCACGGGATCGACCAGTTCGATCCGGTGAGGCACTCGCTTCAGGCGGGCATCCTCCGCAGACGCAGCCGTTGCCGGACCGATTCCAAGCAGCCGCGAGGAAACGACTGCCATGGCAGGCGGCTCGGCGCCCACGGCTTGGAGGGTAGGTCCGAGAATCAGCACAACCAGAACAAGGGATCGACGCACGGAAGGATCTCGCGAGGAAGGCTGGAAAGTGGGTGAGCGATTGTCTTGTTTCAGTGTAGCGACTGGAGCGGGGAATGCCAAAGTTTTGCCGCTCCAATTCCCCCCTTTCTTGTGAACCTCCCGGACCCTGGGCGGGTCCTGAGAAAGATGCGAAAATATGGACAGGATATGCGACATGGTCGAGTGGAAGACAGATCGGGAGCCACAAA
This sequence comes from Thermoguttaceae bacterium, assembly GCA_963674575.2. GTDB lineage: Bacteria > Planctomycetota > Planctomycetia > Pirellulales > Thermoguttaceae > JAAYAY01. The sequence goes on along the minus strand of CAXXQT010000001.1, from coordinate 257,105 downwards.
GAGCCGGAAGGACTGCTTCTGGCTCGCAAAAGCCGGGCTACCTCTTGCTACTCGATAGATCAGGCTACCCGACGTGAGGTGGTTGATTCAGGAGCCCGGCTTCCTAGAACGGAGATGGAATCATGGCGAAGGGCAGCTACAGCGGACCGCTGGAAAAACTGGACGATTGCATCTGGCGGATCCCGAAGGGATACAAATCGGGAATGCGTGTGGAGGGCCGGATCTTTGCCGACGACCGGCTCATGGACCAGATCCGCGCCGACCAGGCGCCGGAGCAGGTGGCCAACGTGGCCCATCTGCCGGGGATCCAGTCGGCCAGCCTGGCCATGCCCGACATCCACTGGGGCTACGGGTTCTGCATCGGCGGCGTGTGCGCGACCGATCCGGAAGAGGACGGCGTGATCTCGCCCGGCGGCGTGGGCTACGACATCAACTGCGGCGTGCGGCTCGTGCGGACGAACCTGATGCAGGAGGATGTGAAAGGCCGAATCGAAGGCCTGATGAATCTCCTGTTCGGCCGCATCCCGGCCGGAGTGGGCAAGAGCGGGCCCTACGGCTTCCACGGCAAGAAAATGAAGGGCTTGTTGCAGGGCGGCTCCAAGTTCCTCAAAACTCAAGGCCTGGCCACCGACGGCGACTTGGACTGCACCGAGGCCGGCGGCGGCTTCGACGATGCCGACGTGGACGCCGTAAGCGACAAGGCGATGCAGCGCGGCAAGGGCCAGTGCGGAACCCTCGGAGCGGGCAACCACTTCCTGGAGGTTCAAGTGGTCGAAGAGATTGTCGACGAGCAAGCCGCTCGGGCAATGGGACTGGAGGAGGGCGGCATTGCCGTCATGATTCACAGCGGCTCGCGAGGCCTCGGTTACCAGGTCTGCGACGACGCCCTGCGCGACATGCGTAAGACGCCGGCCCGCTACGGGATCGAACTTCCCGATCGCCAATTGGCCTGTGCGCCCGTCGACAGCCCCGAAGGCCGACAGTACCTGGGCGCCATGCGTGCTGCGGCCAACTACGCCTGGGCCAATCGCCAGTTGCTCATGTGGCAGACCCGCGAGGTCTTCGAAGAGTTCTTTGGCAAGAACTGGGAACAGCTTCAGATAAACCTGGTTTACGACGTGGCCCACAACATCGCCAAGATGGAGGACCACACGGTCGACGGCAAGTTGAAACGCCTCTGCGTTCACCGCAAAGGCGCCACGCGCGCGTTTCCGGCCGGGCATCGCGAAACGCCCGACCGCTACAAACACATCGGCCAACCGGTGATCATCCCCGGCGACATGGGCACGGCAAGCTGGGTCCTGGCAGGCCAGCCCGGCTCGATGGAGCACTCCTTCGGCAGCAGTTGCCACGGAGCGGGTCGGGTGATGAGCCGCACGGCCGCCATCAAGCACGCCCAGGGACGCCGGATCGATCGCGAACTGGCCGACCAGGGCGTGGTCGCCAAGTGTCGAAGCTGGAAGGGCCTGGCCGAAGAACAGCCCGCCGCCTACAAGGACGTGAGCCTCGTGGTCGACGTGGTCCACCGCGCCGGCCTGGCGAAGAAGGTGGCCCGGCTCCGCCCGTTGGGAGTGGTGAAGGGATAGGCCTTGCCTCCAACCGTTTGCACTATTTCGGGAGCAAGCGGTCGGAGGATTTGCTCGTCAGGCTACTGAACCGCAGAATATCGAACAAGGAATGTCGAATGTCGAAGGGACTGCTTCGGTTCTCTTCATCCAGTGGCATCCCGAATGTCCTTCTTCGCTTGCGCCCAATCAACGAACTCGGCCTTCCCTGATTCGATTCGAGCTTCTCTCTGACGCAGCGTCTCCTCATGCCAGGCCGGCGACGGGACAGCTCCGGGACTGCGGCAGAGGTCATCCCAGACCTCCTCAATGACGCGCAGCTTCTCCGCAGTCGACATCTGATCCAGCGGCAGAGAATACGTCATAACGGGACTCCGGATATGCACAAACCATGGGCGACCTTCTAGATAGTATACCACCAACAGGCGGTGTTCAAGTTGGCAATAGCCGTTTTGCAGCGACCAACGCGAAACGTACAATTCAGGAGCAACCAACTCACACTTCGCTCGCTTTGCCCCCACCTTCGAGCCCCATGAAGACCGAAACGACCGCTCCGCACACTTCCGCTCACGACCACACCTTTGGCCAGGACCGCCGGCGCCCCGGCGAGGTGCGGACGCTCCTTGTGGTGGTGCTCACGGCCGTGACCATGGCTGTGGAAATTGCGGCCGGGATTGTCTTCGGTTCGATGGCCCTGCTGGCCGACGGGCTCCACATGGCGTCCCACGCCGTGGCGCTGAGCATTTCCACGTTTGCCTACATCTACGCGAGACGTCACGCTCGCGATGCTCGATTTTCTTTTGGCACGGGCAAGGTCAATTCGTTGGCCGGCTTCAGCGGGGCCGTGATCCTGGCGATCTTTGCCCTGGTGATGGTTTGGGAAAGTGTCGAGCGGCTTGTTTCGCCCGTTGCGATCCAATTCGACCAGGCCCTGATCGTGGCCGTCCTCGGACTGCTGGTCAACGGCGTAAGTGTCTTCATTCTCGGCCATGAGGACGAGCACGATCACCACCACGACGGGCACTCCCACGGGCACAAACACGACCACAACCTGCGAGCGGCCTACCTGCACGTGCTGGCCGACGCGCTCACCTCGGTGTTGGCGATCGGAGCCCTGCTGTCCGGAAAGTACTTGGGCCTCTTCTGGCTCGACCCCGTCATGGGCGTCGTCGGAGCGATCCTTGTAGCCCGCTGGTCAGCCGGCTTGCTCGTGGCCACGGCCCGTGTGCTGCTCGATCACCAAGGTCCGCTCAAGCTGCGTGAGGAAATCAGCCAAGTTATTGAAGAACAGGACCAAACGGTCGTGACGGACCTTCATCTCTGGCAGATCGGACCGGGAATCTACAGCCTGGCCCTGACGATCGCAGCAGCCCAGCCGAAGACGAGCGACGAATACCGGGAACTTCTCCCCAAGGGACACGGCCTGGTCCACGTGACCATCGAAGTGCGGGGTGCGTAACAAATCGTTGCCTTTCCCGTCGCATCGTGCTACCATCACCCCAAAGGGCAATACAGCACGGGTGGCGGCCCGTAAGGGAGAGGTGGGATGGACGTCTTGTCTTTCAGGGTGGTGATCTACGCCTTGCTGGCGAAAACAGCGAGCCGTGTTCCGTGGCTCGCAACCAGCATATTTCTCATGGGGATTATTGCTCCGGCGGTTTGCCTGGCCACTGCGCCAAGGCACCGTCCCTTGGTTACGCGGATCGCCTATAGCGACGCGATCGTGATGGCTGAGGTCGTCCGCACAAGGGCGATCCCAGTTGCGCCCCCCGAGACCATCTGGCGGGCAAACACTTCCGCCACCGTCAGGGTGACGGAGGTCCTGAGAGGAAATGTTCCGAAGACCCTAACCGCCCGCATCGCCGTGTCGGAACCGAAGCCCTGCAAGGTAGGCGACAAGGTTGTCCTCTTCATCTCGAAACTGAACGACGACGGATCGGTCGACGTGTTCGAAGGCGCCCAGGGATTTGTTCCACTCGATGCTCTGGAACACACCTGGGAGGATGCCCAAACTGATCGGGCCCTGTATCGTGCTGTCTTGCGATTGATCGCCCTCGAAGATCACCATGACGCGAAGAACACGCGGCAGCCGCCCCGGTTCAGTCCGGCGGGCGAGGCCGTGCTCTTCGACCTGCTCGAGAGTGACAACGCGAAGGTCTGGCACTACGCGGTATCCTGGCTTTCCGATCTGTCGATCTCCGACGAGATGGCCCAGCAACTGGTCGCACTGATCCAGGAAACCGACGACTTGGCGCGAAACGCCGCCGTCGCGTACGTCGCCCACCGGTTTGCCCCCGAGGTTGCCGTCGCACAGGTCGCCCGCTATGCCCGGTCTCTGCCTTTGGATAGCAAGGTGCAATCAGGTCCGCGTCGAACGGCCTTTGGCTTCCTTGCCAGGAACGCCCCGGAGAAGTACGACTACGCTGCCGCCTTGGAAGCGTCGCTGACCGACGCCGAACCGTCTGTCCACCACATCCTTCGCGAGTCTTTGGCCGCCTTGCCCGATGGCTACGAGGCCTGGCTCGAATACCGGGTCGATGAAAACCGCGCGTTCACCGTGGTCCAACATCGCCGGACGCTCGACCCGGAAGAAGTGCAGCGTTTTACCAGAAGCCTGAAACTACCCGAAATGATTGCCGAGAACTTCATCCCTTTTTCCTGCGAGATCAGGATCTGGCGGCCCACGCGAAAGAAATGGGTCCAGGTGAGCGTCAGGTGAACCACCCTCCGCTCCGCAAAACGCCCCGCCCATCTCAATCCACGCCTGGAAGTTGCTGCTGGCGTATCCAATCCGCCAAAGCGTTCCATACGCGGCAATGTCTCCACCAACGCTATCGAGTTTCTCGAATGCGATCTTACTTGCCTTCTCCACCAACGCTTTCTCGTCGTTCATGATTCGTCCTGTGTTGTCATCGTATTCGCGTCGCCAGAAGTGTATCGCAAGAGCCAAGATCAGGTTGTAACAACATGATCTACGGCGTTCATTCGTTAATCCAGGGGAGCAACTCAGCGATGTAATGTGGACTCACGCACTTGTATTTCTTCGACGCATTTTTGACCGCGATTTGTCCTTTTCCGTCCAAGGAGCTCGAACACCACCCCCTCATCAGAAGGGGCTCTGCAACACCCCCCCATCCGAGCGTCACAACTTACAGTCTGCGCGACTTCCGTAAATACATGCTATTAAATCACTTGCGCCAACTTCACGTGCCCGAGAGTTTTGCAGCGACCCCCGATGCGTTGAAAAATTCAAGCTCGCGGCAACCTGCACCAAGGGCCCCCCCAATCCGTTCCGTCTCCCCCTCCCGTCTGCTATGGTGAAAAGAACGGCGTTCTCGACCACCCAAGCAAGACCACACCATGAACCGTCCTCTTGCAGTTGCCCTTTTCTCCCTGGCCTGCCTCTTCCTTTCACTTCCCTCCCACGCTGCCGAGCAGAAACCGGCAACGTCGGCCTTGGACTTCGTTCCCGCCGATGCCGCCTTCTTCACCTCCTGGAGCCGCCAAGGCGAACAATTCGACACCCTCCGCCGCTCGCAGGCCTTTGCCGACCTGATGGCGATCCCCCGGGTTCGCGAAGTGCTCGGCCCGCTGCTGCTGGGCGAGTTCAACTCGAACAACCCCGACCACGTGACCATGAAGCAGTGGCTCTCCCAGCCCTTCATCCAGGTCGGCCTGGACGCCCTCCGCCACGAGATCTTCGTTTACGGCGATGCCGAGTTCACCACCATGGTCGATCGCTGCCGCCACGCCGTTCGAGCCTCCGACGAGGCATGGCTGAAGGCCACCGCCGCGGGAAAGACAAATCGCCAGGCGGAACTCGCCTCCGCCAGGGCCGTCGTCTGCCACCTGCATCGACTGCACATGCCGGGACTGGTTGTCGGGTTCAAGGCCGACGACCCCATGCGAGCCCGGATCCAGTTGATGCTGCTCGATGGGTTGCTTCACATCGCCATGGCCGGCGAAGACCTGCCCCCATGGGTTCGCGAGAACTACGGCCGCGAGACGATCCAAGGACAGCAGTTTCTCACCTTCGGCCTGACCGGTTCGGTGATCCTGAGCCAACTGGAATTCAAGGCCCCGTCCTGGATCCCCCCAAAACTCGTCAAGGCCGCCATCGATGCAGCCGGTCACTGGAAACTGACCTTCGCCGTCGGCATGATCGGCGACTACGTGATCCTGTCGCTGGGCGAATCGACACAGCATCTCCAGCGTCTCGGCCAAAGCCCCCCGCTCGCCGGCCACGCCGACCTGGCAGAAATCCGCCAGCGCGAAGGGAAGCCGTTCACGTCGATCCGCTACGTAGGCAGCGAGTATCGAACCGCCCTCGCCTCATTCGCCCGAGCCGAAAACCATCTGGAGCAGCGTTTCGAGCGAACAAACGCGGAGAATGAACGCGCCGAGGCGCAACGGATCTTGAAGGCCCTTCAGACGCCGGAGCAGCCGAAGCCGCAGAGGGCTTCGCTGGGATTCGCCTATCTCACGCCCGACGGCTACGAAGGCTTCTCCTACGAAGAGGCGGAGCCCGGAAAAGAACCGGCTCGCCCCATGAGCGTCCTGCTCCACGTGGGCGCCAACCCGATCGGAGTCGTCGCGCGCCGGGTCTGGGTCGATTCGATCGAGGACTATGTCTGCGTTTCCCGGCACGTGGCGGAATTCTTGGCTGGCCTCGAAGGCCGCTGGAAATCCGAGGACGACGACGAACGCCGCCTTTGGCTGGAATACGGACGGCTTGCCGCGGAGCTTGACCGCATCATGCACGAGCGAATCGTTCCGGCCCTGGCCGACGGCCAGGCCGGGCTGGTCGTTTCCGCGTCGGAAGGGGCCGTTCAATGGTATCCCGATATGCCGCCCTCAGACAAAGCCCTCTCGCTCCTCGACGTCGGGCTGGTGGTGGAAACAAACGATCTCGACGAACTCCTCGCCGGAATCCTGGAAGCCTGGGAAGTGGTTCGGGCCGCCATGCGACTGACCGGCGGCGTGGCCGAGGAAATCCCACCCCTGTCTCCCCAGACCATGGAAACGGAACACGGACGCCTTCACTACCTGCCCCTCTGGCCCGAACTGACCCGGATCGCCCCGAATCTGGCCGCCCCCACGGTCGGACTCTCCGATCGCTGGCTGGTGGTCGCCCTGCGCCCCAGGACAGCCGAGAACCTGCTCCAACCCACCGGCTGGACCTGCCCGGAAATCACTCCCGGCGAGGCCCGGGCTCTCACCTCCGCAACTCACCTTCGGCCTGCCGCCCTGGCGTCCGTCGCTCTCGACTGGCTGGACTACGCCGAGCAGACCCTGATGGTAGATCCGAGCGACGACGACGTGGCCGTCCTCGCAATCTACCGAAGCGCAATCCGCCTGGCCGGCTGCCTGAAGTCCTACACACGCACCGTTCGCCGCGACGGGAACCTCATGGTGACCCACTCAGTCTGGCGTTTCGAAGACCGCTGACGTTCCCGGGGCGCTGGAAAACCGTAGCCCGAAATGTCACAATAGAACCTCATCTTTCGATCGACCCATTGTTGCTCCCCGAGAACTCTCCCATGCCCACTCGATCCGCCCGCTTGCTTGCTGCCGTCCTCGTTGTCTGCCTCGCCGGAACCGTGCGCGCTGAACTGCCCCCGGCCTTCAAGGCCGTCTCCGGCGACCGGGCTGTCCCGGACGACACCGTCCGCTCCTTCGTAACCCCGAAGGCGATCCTCTGGAAATCGGACGATTCGGGCGAAATGATCGCCAATGAGGCCGTCCTGCTCGCCCCGGGCACCCGGCAACCCGCCACCGTCCATACCGGCCTGTGCACCCTCAAGAGCGTCCAAGGCAAACCCGCGCCGGCCCTGCTGCTCGACTTCGGCATCGAGATGCAGGGGGGCGTGCAACTGGTCATGGGCATGACGCCAGGCAAAGATCCGGTCCGCTTCCGCGTCCGCCTGGGCGAGTCGGTCACCGAGGCCATGTCGGACATCGGCGGCGACACAAACGCCACTAACGACCACGCCATGCGGGATTTCGAGATCCAGGCCCCGTGGCTCGGAAGCGTGGAAGTGGGCAACTCCGGCTTCCGCTTCGTGAGGATCGACCTGCTCGACGAGGACCGAACCGTCTTCCTCAAGGAAGTCAACGCCATCTTCTCTTACCGCGACATTCCCTACCTGGGCTCGTTCAAGTGCAGCGACGAGCGTCTGAACCGGATCTGGCAGACCGGCGCCTACACGGTCCACCTCAACATGCAGCATTACCTGTGGGACGGAATCAAACGGGACCGCCTCGTCTGGATCGGCGACATGCACCCCGAAACGATGACGATCTGTTCCGTCTTCGGCCCCAATCCGGTCGTTCCCGCCAGCCTCGACTACGCCCGCGACACCTTCCCCCTTCCGGGCTGGATGAACGGCATCAGCTCCTATTCCATGTGGTGGCTGATCATCCATCACGAGTGGTTCCGCCATTACGGCGACCTCGAATATCTTCAGGCCCAGAAAGCCTACATGATCCCGCTCCTGCAGCAGTTCATGACGAAGATCAACGAGAAGGACGAAGAGGCCCTCGACGGGCGTTTCCTCGATTGGCCCTCGTCGGCCAACAAGCCCGCCATCCATGCGGGGCTCCAGTCGCTGCTCGTCATGACCATGGAGGCCGGCGCCGAGATGTGTACGACCCTCGGCGAGCCCGACGTGGCCAAGCAGTGCCGGCAAACGGCGGCTCGGCTCCGCCGACACATCCCCGATCCGAACAACTCGAAGCAAGCGGCCGCGCTCATGGCCCTCTCCGGATTGGCGCCCGCCGAAAAGATGAACCGCGAGTACCTCGCTGTGGACGGGGCCCAACGGATGTCGACCTTCTACGGCTACTACATCCTCGAAGCCATGGCGGCCGCGGGTAACCACCAGGGCGCCATGGACTGCATCCGCGAGTACTGGGGCGGCATGCTCGACCTCGGCGCCACCACCTTCTGGGAGGATTTTGACCTCGCCTGGACCGAAAACGCCGGCCGAATCGACGAGTTCACGCCGGAAGGCAAGAAAGACATCCACGCCGACTTCGGCAACTACTGCTACAAGAACCTGCGCCACAGCCTCTGCCACGGCTGGGCCTCGGGCCCAACCGCTTGGATGAGCCGCCACGTCCTCGGCGTCTCGCTGGCCGCTCCCGGCGGGAAGAAATTCCGCATCGAACCCAACCTCGGCGACCTGGACTGGGCCGAGGGGACCTTCCCGACCGCCCTCGGCGTGATCAAGGTTCGCCACGAGAAACAAGCCGACGGCTCAGTGGCCACGAAATTCGAGGCCCCCGAAGGCGTGAAGGTCACCGTCGAACAACCGTGAAGGGCTCCAATGCCGTAGGTTGACTCTCCCGAGTCGACTCGCGGTTTGCCGGATTGGGCTAGCCCGGCTTCTCTTGATTGGATTACGGAGAAGGTTGGAACGCTCGGAGGACGTTCCTCAGGAAGCCGGGCTCTTGAAGATCAGACCTGCGATGTCTCCATGGTCGGCTCTGAAGAGCCAAACTACGGGTAACTCCCAAAACCCGGCTACCGACGGCACGCGTGTGGGTGAAAGCAGGCTTTCCTGAGATGGAGGAGCAGAAGAGCCGGGCTGGTTTTGGATTCCCGTTGCCTGCTACCGCAAGTTTCGGGTACCATGCCACTTATAAGCGGCGTGAGCGGATCCCTATGGCAGCTTTCACGATCCAGGGCAGGCCTCATGAGTTCCCCGTCTCCTCACCACCCAGGTCCTTCCAAACGTTGTCCGGCTTGCGAGCGGTGGCTCGACCTCGACCCAGCCACCCCTCCAAAAGAGGCAGTTTGTCCCCATTGCGGGCAAGAAATCTGGTTTCCGCCTCTGCCAACCATCGCCACGTTCGATTTCATTATTCCGGACGCCAGCTTCTGCCATCTGGAAGTGGGCTCGATGGAAGAGGCGATCGGAGCCCTCGTCGACGCCTTGGCTCGAACCGGACACGTGCCCGAGCAATCGGCGCCCGACGTGACAGCCGCCTTCATCCGCCGCGAACAACTCGGCTCCACCGCCATCGGCGGCGGCTACGCCGTGCCCCACATCAAGCATCCCTCCATCACCGAACTGGTCGGCGCCGTGGCCTACGCCCCCGACGGAATCGATTTCCGCGCCGTCGACGGCGAACCGGTCAACATGGTGATCCTGCTAATCTCGCCCCCCAACCAGCCCGGCGACCATCTGCGGGCCCTGGAACGGATCTCTCGATTCTTCCGCGGGCAGCTCGATTGACCGCTAAGCCTCCCAAACGTCGCCGGTTCCAGTTCAGGCTAAGGACGCTGCTTCTGGCGTTCTTCGTCCTTGGTGTTCCACTCTCCTGGTTTGCTGTGAGAATGGACAAGGCCAGAAAACAGCGAAATATTGTGGAATTCCTGGAGGTGAATGGAGGAAAGGTCACGTACGATTGGGAACTGCGATATTCGAACTCCCCTCCCGGTCCAGATTGGCTTCATCGTCTTCTGGGAAAGGACTTCTTCGGGCACGTTCACTCGGTCAACCTGTTTCAGGGCGGCGGTCCTCCGAGACGCTCAGGAAGCCCTGCCCTGGACAATGAACTCATCGCCAGTGCTGCCCGACTGCCCAAACTGAAAGTCTTCGCCTTCTGCGAGGCTCAGGCAACCGACGCAGGCGTAGCCTGCCTTGCTGACACACAGTCATTGGAAGGCGTAATCTTGTGGGGCGAGAATTTCACCGACAACTGCTTGCAGCACTTCGCAGAACTGCCAAGCCTGAAGGTGCTTGAACTTGTCAACTCAAACCTAACAGACGCCGGGATGCACCACGTTGGCAGGTGTGTCCATCTTGATTGTCTATATGTTGATTCTCCCCTGATATCGAACAAGGGGCTCTCGCACATCAAGAGCCTAGGTGAGTTACAGAGTCTGTTTCTGCTGCGTTCACAGATAACCGATACCGGGCTCGGTCACCTCAAAGACCTGACAAGACTGAATTCCGTATATATCGAGGGCTCGCATTTCAGCCGGGACGGCATCGATGCCTTCAAGAATGCACACTCGGATGCCAATCATATCGACTTGGTGGCGAAGCCCTAGCTGGGTCTGCTCGACTCGGTCGGATGAGCCGATATTTAGCTTCCGCGGTTTCCATGAAAGGACTGTTTCATGCCCGTCAACTTTGGACTTATCGGTTACGGCGCCTGGGGCCAGCACCATGCGGCCTCGATCGCCCAGGCGGAAGATGCACGCCTTCTCGCGATTGCCGAGCCGTCAGAGGAGTCGAGAAAGGCCGCCCAGGAAGCGCATCCGGATGTCACGGTTGTGGCCGACTATCGTGAGTTGGTCGCCCGGGATGACATCAACGTCGTCGACGTGATCGTGCCCAACCGATTTCATCACGAGGTGGCCTCGGCCGTGCTCGGCTCCGGCAAGCACCTTTTGTTGGAAAAGCCCATGTGCCTTTCCATGAAGGAGTGCGACGACTTGCTGGCCCTGGCCCGGGAAAAGAACCTGCGAATCGCCATCAATCACGAGTTCCGCCTTTCGTCCCTCTGGGGCAAGGTGAAAGAGCTGATCGACGATGGAGTGGTCGGCCAACCCCAGTACGTGCTTGTGGAACTCTCGCGCAATCCCTATCGGCTTGGCTCGGACGGCTGGCGCTTCGACATTAGCCGCGTGGGCGACTGGATCCTGGAAGAGCCGATCCACTTTTTCGACCTGGCCCGCTGGTATTTGACCAGCGTGGGCCGGCCCGAGGCGGTTTATGCCACGGCCAATTCCCGCCAGCCCGACCATCCGGAATTGCAGGACAACTGCAGTGCGATCGTCCACTTCACGGGCGGGGCTTATGCGGTCGTCTCCCAGACTCTGGCCGCCTTCGAACATCACCAGACGGTGAAGATCACCGGCACGAAAGGCGCGATCTGGGCAAGCTGGAGCGGGGCCATGGACCGCGTGCGAAAGGCCACGTTCTTTCTGAAGGCCTTCGACGGCGAGAAGTTGGAAGAAGTGCCTGTCACCCGCGGCGCCGGCGAACTCTACGAATTGGAGGAGCAGATTGCCGCCATGGTGTCCGCCGTTCGCGACGGGAGCCCATCGCCTTGCACGGGCGAAGACGGCAAGTGGTCGGTCGCCATGTGCCTGGCCACGCAAATGTCGGTCAAGTCGGGACAGCGCGTCTCGATGGACGAGGTGTTTGGCGCAAACCCGGCAAGTTGAGTCGGCGCGCCGCCAGTGCCGCAAGGGACCCTGAAGGAGGCGAAACTCCGACACTTCACGGTCCCCTTGACGCACGAAGAAACCGCAGAATATCCAACAAGGAACCGCAGAATGTCGAAGGGTTTGGCATAGAACACTTCGTGATTGGACATTCCTTGTTCGGTGTTCTGCGGTTCATGGCGATTATTGCAAACCTAAGCGGAACAGAAGCAGAACAAGCTCCAGGCAAAATGGGCAAAGTCTCGCTTTGGTGGACCATCAATTGTGGTTACCAGGACGCCGGGTTCGCCAAAGGGCCTTGCTGACCGAAAAATGGACCAGTCCCCACGCCTTCGCTGCTCCCCGCCAAGTCGGACTCTTGCCTCCCCTCGCCCCACTTCGTAGATTGGGATCCGAAGGGATGCCAATTCTTCTGCTTGCGTCTACGGTGAAGCCGTCATGAGATACTTGTCCTGGTTTGTTGCTTGCTACCTGTCTGTTGCGTGTGCGTCGGCTGCGGAGATCCATGTTTCCCCAGACGGTTCGGACGAGAATCCGGCCACCGTCGCCGCGCCGGTGAAGTCGCTCGAAAAGGCTCGCGATCTGGCCCGGGCGGCGCGAAAAGCGGCCCCGGAGGAGCCGATCGAAATCCTCCTTCACCCGGGCATTTACATGGTTCGCAAGACGGTCGCCTTCAGCGCGGCGGATTCCGGGACGGAATCGGCACCGTTGACGATCCGAGCCTGGAAAAACCCCAAACGCCCCGAAGAATGGCCGAAGTTGGTGGGTGGAGTCGTGGTGGCGGATTGGAAGAAATCGGATTTCCAGCCCGCGGCGTCCGCCGTCGCGGGTCAGGTCTACGAAGCCGACCTGAAACCCCTGGGCGTTGACCGCAAGTTCCGGCAGATCTATCTGAACGGAACGCGTCAAATCTGGGCCCGCTATCCGAACTACGATCCGGCCCTTCCCTATTCCGGCGGCTGGGCGTACGTGGAAGGCAAACGCCCTCCCATGTACACCGACATTGAAGGCGAACGGACCGATACGGTCGTCCTTCGCGAGAAGGACCTGCGACCCTGGTCGCGTCCCACCGACGGCGAAGTCTGCATCTTCCCCCGCTACAACTGGTGGAACCGCATCGAGAAGATCCGCGAGTTTGATCCGGCCACGCGCACGATCACGCTCGAGCGAAAGATGCCCTACGCCGCCCGACCGGAAGACCGTTACGCCGTGTTCGGCATGAAGGAAGAGCTCGACAGCCCCGGCGAATGGTACCAGGACGTGGAAGGCCAGACGCTCTACTTTCTGCCTCCCCAATCGCTGGAAGGGGCGGTCGTTACCGTGCCGACCGTCGACACAATCCTGAGCTTCAGCGGAACTTCGAACGTCGTCCTCCGCGGGCTGGAATTCACCTGTGCCGAAGCCCGATCCGTGGAGCTACAGAATTGTCAAGGGATCGTCCTCGATAAGTCTCTCGTCCACGACCTAGGCTACTTCTACGGGGCCGGCGTCTCCATCCGCGGCGGCCGCGACTGTGCGGTCCGCGGCTGCGACCTGTGGAACCTGGGCGGGCACGGGGTGGAAGTGTATGCGGGCGACAAGGTCAAGATGGAGAAGTGCAACCACGTCGTCGACAACTGCTACATCCACCACGTGGGCCAGTTCAACCGCCACGGCATCGGCCTCATGCTCAGCAGTTGCGGCGCGATCCTGTCGCACAACCTGATCCACGACATGCCCCGCTGCGGCGTCTTCTACGGCGGCGTGTTGAACACCCTCGAATACAACCGGATTCGCCACTGCAATCTGGAAATGGAAGACACCGGCTGCACCTACGGCGGCGGCTGGACCGGCGGCTGGACCACCATCCGCTACAACCACTGCACGGACAGCATCGGCTTCAACAACCACGGCCAGTTCTTCGTCTTCGCCTGGGGAATCTACCTCGACGAGTCCGGCTGCGGGTTCGACGTGTACGGCAACATCGTCGAGCGCTGCCAGGTCGGGGCCATGCACCTGCACAACGCCCGGGAGAACCACATCTACAACAACATCTTCGCCGAAAACGGCTGCTCCGATCCGGACCCCAAGCGGTTCGGCACGACGCACCAGATCTCCCTGCAAGGCTGGACCGACGATCCGAACGGGAAGTTCCTCGGGGATCGCGAGCCGAAGATGTTGAAGGCCTACAACCAACTTGTCGAGAATCCCGAGTGGAAGAAGATGCGCGGCATGGCCGTCCCGCCCAAGGAAACCATCCTGCCGGACGGAACCGTGATGCGTGGCAACCGCGTCGAGCGGAACATTTTTTATTATCCGCGGCAGCCCAAGTCGCGCTATATCCGGGTTTCGAACTGCAACCTCGAAGCGAACATCTTCGACCACAACACGATCTGGAGCGGCGGCGTCGAACCGATCAAGACCGGCATGAAGGGCGACGGAAAGGTCCAGGCCGACCTGACCGAGAACATCCCGAACCGGGAATTTCCTGATGCGAGCGAGGAGCAGCTCCGGCGCGACCCCAACCAGACGGCGGCTCAGGGTTGGTCCTGGTATCACAAGCAGTTTCCCGACGTGAAGTCGGAAGTCGTCACGACCGACGAGGGCAAGCGCGCCCTGCGGATCCCGGCGGCCCACAATCCGGAAAAGAAGTACATCAAGTACGCCTGCGTCCGTTCAAAACCCTTTCAGTTCGCGCCCGGCAAAGATTACCGCCTCTCGTTCCAACTGCTCACCACCGACGCCTCCGGCTCGATGACCACCCGGCTGGTGAGCGAAAGCGGCGGGCTTTGGAAGGCCTTGGGCTCGAAGTATTTCCACCCCGAAAATGGCCAGCGTACGGACTGCCGCGTCACGTTCCACTATCCGGCCCCGGGAGAAGAACGCTACGACGAGCGGCTCGGCAAGCTCAACATCCAGTTCCAGTTCGCCTCCAAGACCGGCACGGCGGAGATCTCCGACCTGCGGCTGGAGGAAGTCCTGCCGGCCTCCGAGTGGGAGGCCTGGCAGGCGGCGGGCGGCGACGTCCATTCGGTCGTCGCCAATCCCCTGTTTGTCGACGGCGAGCACGGCGACTTCCGTCTTAAGCCGGACTCACCTGCTCTGAAACAGGGCTTCGAACCGATTCCGCTCGACAAGATCGGTCCCTACGAAGACGACACCCGAGCCACCTGGCCGATTCGAGAGGCCGAGGGCGTTCGCGAACATCCCGAGTGGCTCCGTTCCGTGCCGATCGGCGACGAGTGATCGGTCATAAGTTCTCACGGAGGCACGGAGATACGAGATGAGCGGAGAGCGGTTGAGCAGACGAAACTCCCCGGGGGTCTGCTGATGTCCGAGCCGCCTACTCAGCGTTGCCGAAACCACTCGCAACAGCCGTATGGTCTTTCTCTGTGCCTCCGTGCCTTTGTGAGAGACCTTGCTGAGGCGTTGTTTTCGTATAGGCGAGAACGGCTCCGTAATGCCAAAGCTGTTTCTGAGTCGTTCCCGAGTGAGTCAACGTCGGCGCCGTTTCTTTCGCTTCTTGAACGCGTTCCACACGTTGTTCGCATAGTCGGCGCTGAGACGCACCAACTGGTGGCGTCGGACGTCGAGGATTCGCTGGCTGCCGTTGGGAGCCTTCACGAACACGAAGGGCAGGCAGATCTCCTCGACTTTCAGAGGCATTCCCGCATCGTCGGGACGCCACGGCATGCGCACGGGCTCATGGGGCGCCAGGAGTTGTGAATCGTGGCCCCACAAGAACGACGGCAGTTCCAGAATCTCCGTCAGGAGGCTCACCAGGTCGCCGGGTTGGAGGTCTTCCGGCGCGAGGGTCCGTCCCACGTGGGTTTCGCTGATGGTGGTGGATGGCTTCATGTCGCACTTCTTATGCAGAGAGTGAGTGTTTCTGACAGGGAACTAAGGCCCCTGCGCCGGCGCGAGACCCGGTCTTCCGGATTGCTGTCCGGAAAACGGTCGCCTGCGACCAGCGCAGCGGATGCGCGGACGGCCTACGACAGCCCAGTCCGCGTCTGGCCTCTTTCTAAGAGCCGTTAAGTCCGCTCGACAGAAAAACTCAATCCCAGAAGTCGCATGGTTCCGATCTCCTAAGTATCGGGGCAGGAACAACTGTCGCACATAGTCGCTTTTCACTCCACGAAGAGGCGCCTGCTCACAAAGCGAACAACGACGCTTGTTGTTCCACCGCCCCTAAGCGGTGCAGACCACGATAGAGGGACGCTGGAGCCCGCCCGGAGGTTCGCCATTTCCTGTTTGGGACGCTTTGAGTAAGTTATCATGAATCGAGCCGGAACCACCCGGCCGAATTCGTAGGATGGCCGAAGTTGGCCCCAATGTTAACCCGGCAATTAGCCCTGCATTTGCTGTCGCCAGCTCACTCGCGACGGAACATCCACATGGTATAACCTATTCTTCGGCTCGAACGACTCGTCATTTCTTCTTTCCAAGGGCTGCCCGGCGAGACCACTTCGTTTATGGAGACGAGTTCCCATTCGGCATCCTTGACGCACGGTTCCGAATTCCCTGAGGACGAATTCATGATCATTTGGCCCATTTCTCTGAGGCCTCCACAGGAAACAACCCGTACAGTCCCTCCCGAATAGCCCTCTTCAAGAGCTATTTCCCGCGCCAGCAAGAAGTCCTGCCCCCAGTCGAGATTGCTACCCAGGACATGCTTGTAGCCCTCGCTCGGTCCGCCAGCCAGCGCGTTGAAATAGGCGAGTTGATGGGGGTAGTTCGCCAGCGAGGCCCCAACTGTGGCTGTGAGCCCCGCCGCGACAGCGTATCGCCGGATTCGAGACGAGCCAAGCCCGTTCTTGGCCGGGCTTCCGACGAACACACATGCAAAGCCCACGGCCGGCAGCACGTAGCGGCAATGGTGATTGAATTCCAGGTGCGTGCTGACCAGGCAGAACACGACCAGGGGCGGGAGGAGTAAGACCATCACGCCATCCGGAAGTCGATTCTGCGCACATCCCCCTCCGCCCCGCACCGACGAAAATGAACGCTCCGTCGACGGCAGCATCAGCGTGACAGCACCCAGGAACACAAGAAACTGGACGCCCATTGTCGTTTTCACGGCAAAGCAATACAGATAGTAGTACCACCAGCCGCCATCCCTCCACTCGCCGCGTAGATAAGAAGGTCTGCCGAAGTCCTCCAGATCTTGCTTCTGCACGTCGATCCCCAATAGGTACTGCTCGGGCAATGGAACCGGAAGAGCTCCCAACACCGTGCCGACGAAGCGGTTGCCTGGAGTACCCGACCGCTCTTCACCCGTTAAAGCGCTGCTGACGAACGTGAGCCGTTCCAGACGCTCGAAAGTGCCGTCGAAGGCGTAGCCAAGATTCAGTACGTACAGCCCAACCAGCACGATTGCTCCACATTGTCCGATCTGCTCGCGAAGGGACGCCTTCGTGGTGCAGCGTCTCCCTTTCATCGCCACGCGGTAGAGAATCCACAAAGCAGGCCAAAGTCCGAACAACACGATCCACGTCGTTTTCGTGAGTTGCGCGATCCCAAGAAGGAATCCGGCCAGGATCGCGCGCGGCCACGACGGTTGCTTGAGCCATCGCCAGAACACGTACGCGGCCCCGAGGCCAAAAGAGGTCGCAGCGCAATCCGGGGTAATAAGTTCAGCATGCCCCATGATGTTCGGCTCAAAACACCAAACCACGAGGGAGATCAGCCCCGCGCCATCGCTGCCCCACATTTCACGCGACCAAAAGAAACAGAAGATGCCACCGACGAGACTTATGGGAAGACAGGCCCACCTCGCCATGGTGCAAAGCCATATCGACCTTTCCCCGTTTGCCGCAATGAAGTCTCGTCCCATGGCAAACACAGGTCGTGCGCCTGGAGATGGATCGAAACTGCTCCAGTCGCGATCGTAACCGGCGACCATCACGGGGAGAGACGCGATCATCCGCACAAGCGGTGGGTTCACACGATAGAGTTCGTATCGCCCGAAGTTCCAATGGCTCAGGCCAGCCACCAAGTGGCCAGGTTCGTTCAGTGTCGGGCTGTGCCGGGTCGCCGAGTACGCGAGAAGCACGGCGTGAATTCCCAGTAGGACGACCGCTGCCAGCGGCAGAACGCCCTGGCGAGCGTCCTGCAAGGCAGCGAACGGAGATAGGCGACCCGCCCTGCGAGGACAGATCGTGCCTTTCCCGCTTTCGGATGTCCCTTGCATTTTCCCATCCCGTTCGGACTCTGCTCGAAGGCCCCCCCTACGCCTGCGCTGCTGCAGCAAGGGACGCCTCACGGTTGTGGCAGGGCGATGTGCGTGCCCCGTCTGTCAACAACCGCGAGTGTATCACGAGCCGGGGCGCCAGCACTCCCCCGTGAACGAGGGGGCATACAGAATCCACGCACTTTTTCCGCCCACAGCACGACAACATACGTGGCTAGCTGGCGAACCCTCGCGAGATACGCCATCTGCACAGCACGTCCGGGTGGGGTATCACCTTCACGGAGACCTCGAAACGCCGCCATCGCCCGAAGAAGACAAACCCTATCCCAGCACGTTCATAGTAATGTTACCACATTGCGTATCAACCGCTTACTCCATGTGACTATCGCCTATTTTGACCTGCGACGCCGACATAACAAGAATATACCTGGGTTTACTATTGACTTCTTGCGAGGCTTTGGTAGAAATACATCGTCGCGGCAGCAAATCCCTTAGTCACCCCATGGGACCCCTTGCCCCGGGGTGCCTACCGCACGCTGCCGTACCTGCCACATTCGCATCGTTGTCACCTTCCTACAAAAGGGGGACGTCATGAAGTTGCCTGGACGAAGTCTTGTTGTTTTGGTCGCGGTAATCGTGGCGGGCCTGGGAGGACGGGTCGAAGCCGCGACCACCGTATTGTCAGACTGTATCGACAATCTCGGGGAACCGACATCCGCGGAAGTCACGACGATCTGCAATGCACAGCCCGGGTGCAATGCGACCAGTTGGACGTGGAACACCGGGAATTGTTCGTACACGACTTCGTTCACTCCGGGAACACAAGGCGCATGGACTCCGGTCCATACCGACCAGACCGTTCACGACTGTTGTTCCTCGACAACATGCGGCTCTGTCCAGAAGTCGTTAACGGTGAGTGGCAGTTCCACGGCCTCGGTGAGCGGGTCGTACACGGGAAGCCTCAGCAGCACGGTGCAGGGAGGCATCAACACTGGATTGGTGAGCGCCACGTCCGGAATCACGGTCGAGCATGAATTCTCGATCGGAGGCGAGGTTTCGAGCACCGTCGACAAGTCCGATACCGACACATTCACGGCTTCAACGCTTCCGTGCGGCAAGAAGATCTACTATTACGTCATGTTTGCTGCGGATCGACCGGCAACCGGAAGTCTGACGCTAACTCTTACGGCAGTGTGCAGGCACACAACTTGCACCCCGAATCCATCCGCAGCGGTCACATTCAAGAGCAGTACGACGGGGCTGACGCTCGCTGGCTCGGAAAAGGCACGGAAATTCACGGAATGTGACTTGGCATGCCCAGGGCCATACGATGATCCCGAGGCGGGTTGCACAAAGTCGGCGACCAGCACCCAGACGTGCCATTACAATACCTACCCATAGCTCCGCGGAGCGGGCGTGTCGCGAAGTGATCGTTTGGAACAACGGTTTCTGCCGCAGAATGTCTGCGCCTGGCAGCCCAGGCTACGAAGCGGCGGCCTGCCTTAGTCTCTACGGAAACCGTGGAGGTTCCCATGCCGTGCAGCTATTGGCGTGTGCGTTTCGCAACCTTGCTCATTTGGGCTTGTCTGCTGGGCGCTCTTGGCGAGCGAACGAAGGCGGAGGACAAGGGCGCGCCCAAGGATTCAGGCGCTTCGCAGCTTCGGGAGGTGATGGGCCAATACGTCACGGAGACAATCAAGTTGTCGCCAAAGGATCGCCCACGGTTCTTCACATTCTGGGAGGGCCAGTTCCAGGAGACCCTATCGGCAGTAGCAACGCCGAGCCTCGATCGCCTCCGAATGCTCGACGAACTCGGCGCCATTCAAAAAACTCTCGGCAAGCCGGAGAATGCGGCGGCAACGTACGCAACGATGATCGAAGAAGCACGTCAACTCGAGGATTATCGGAGTGTTGTCTTGGGACTTGACAACGCGTTCGAAATTGCCTCGGCACGACTCGAAGGAAGTGCGGAAGAGATCGGCGAGGAGTACGTTGCTGCCGCCGCTTATGGAGCGGGGAAGGCCAATACGGAAGCCGCAACAGCAGCCTATGCCAACGCATTGGTAAGTGTCTCCCTGTACCTCAACAAGAGAGTGTCCCACCCGGATTTTGCGGGGGACAAGGAACGTTCCCTGGGCCGGGCCGTTGAGTTCCTCAAGGCTGCCGTGACTCTCGAGTATCCGGGAGCCACCCCCACGGCCACGAAGCTCTACTGGTTGGCAAAAGTCCATTCGGCTGCCGGTGACAAAGAGGCGGCGGCAGAAACGTTCGGCCGGATCGCAGCAATGGATCAGGATGAACTCTCGCCCCTGTGGATGAAGCAGCTTCAGATCGAGGAATTGTACCATCCGGGAACTCGGGAGTACTGCGACGCCATCGAAAAAGTACTGGAGGAGTTCGCCGCGAGCGGAAAAGTCGACGAGCATGAACTGACACTTCGGCACTTGCTGGGCAAGAGCTACTACGAATGCGGCGAATTCGAAAAGTCCTCGGCAGTATTGAGCGCTCTGGTTGGCAAGAGCAACGACGAGAACATGAACGCGTACAATCTGCTGCTGACTGCCGACGATCAGGCGGAGTTGGGCCAGTTCGATGCGGCAGAGGATTTGTATCGGCAGACCATGGAGATGTATCCCAACTCGGGCAGCGCGCCGTTGGCCCAAGCAGGCTTGGTCCGCACTCAGAATATGCGAGCTGCGAAATCCGCGTCCCTTGCGTCAGAGGTCCAGCCGATGGAGGGCAAGGCCACTTCGACCAAACTGACGATTCTGGCTGTGAACATTCTGCTCGTTTGCGGCGTCGTTATGCTTCTCGTTGTTCGCAGGCTACATCGCGGAGGAGAGAGTTGACTGGAGCTTCCCAGATCGATGCGAGCAGGAACCCGCAAATGGCGTGCCGCCGCGGTCCCCAAACGGTGTCCCTCGTTGGGCTACTGGCTCTCGCCATTGGTCCTGGATGCCTGCAATCACCTGATGTTGCGGGCAACAGGGACGATGGACACGAGAAACACTCACAGCACGCACCGGATGCCGTTCGGGCAGGGGGCTTGGATGTGCCGTCGGAGCATCGCGCGGGCGTGCTCCCACTTGGCGCGAAAATGCCGATTCGTATACCGATTGCCAATCGGTCAGGCTCGGCTGTTCGAATCGTCTTCTCCGCCGCCGATTGTGGCTGCCTTTCCGAAGTGGAGAACTTGGTCCTTGCAGCCGGCGATCACGGGGAATTGGAACTGTTGCTCGCGGCAACGCGAGAGGGACCGATCAGACGAAAGGTCTTGTATGAGGTATCAGGATTGCCTGATGTCGACAAGCTGCCAATCTCTCTCGTTGGGGAATGTCGCGGTGAGTTGGTTGTCCCTGCCTCGATTGGCCTCGGAACCGTTAGGCCAGGACAACTCCATCAGGCTGAATTCAATCTTGCCGAAAGTGAAAAACTCGGTTGGAGCTTCCGTTCGGTGCGGCAAATCGCGGGGCCATCGGCGGGCAAGATCATAGAAAGCCCGGAAGACTCCGGAAGGTTGCAGGTTCTCGTAGAAATACCTGCCACGAGCGGTGATGGGCTGCTATGGCGCTATGAACTTGAGTTTGAGGAACGAGGTGGAACCCGAGTTTGCTCGGCAACGGTTTCAGTGGGGTGCGCCGTGACAAATGGCGTGTTTGAAGCCAATAGCCTGTATCTAGGTGTCGTCAAGTCATCTTCCCCGCAAGGCATCGAACGGAAGTTCAAGCTGGTCGACAGCAATGTCGACGTGGACAACTTCGAATTCACAGCAGACAGCGACGTCGAACTATCCATCGAGCGATCGGCTGACGGCAGCAACGTGGTGACTGTCCGATTGGCCATCGACGGCAAGGCAGCGACGGGAATGCGGAAAGCGACACTCAGATGCCCATCCGAATCCGGCGACGAACAGGACCCGGTCGAAATACCCGTAAATTGGATGATCCTCCCATGATCGCAACTGCCTCTTTTTCGGTAGCATGGATCTCGCCAACCCGGTGCTCCCCCGCTGGACGTCGTCTCGGATTCATCTCGTTCCTGCTAATATCGTGGATTCTGAGTGGCTATTCGTACTCCGCAGAGGTTCAGGAGCGGCCAAAAACCAATCCCATGGTGCAGACAAGTGAGAGTCACCGACTTTCCATACTCAAGGCAAGTCGCGGCGTAGCCTTCCTGGCAACCGGAGAGGCCGTGAGCGTTGGCGGTCGCGACGCCGGTTTGCATCCGGTTGAGTGGATCGAGATATACGTTCTTGTGGAAACCCCGGTCGACGCCAAGCCGTTCGTATCCTATCGTTGGAATCTCACCACGCCCGATGGCGAGGAGTTCGTCACGGCTCTGGCGACGCACTCGGACGGGAAGAACGGAAAGAGTCGGGCCAGTAACACAATCGAGTGCGATCTGGGGGATCCCCAGCTCCGAGCCCTCCTTGACCCAGTGCGTGTGCCCAAACGGAATGGCGAATGGCAGGGCCACGTTCTGGTCTTGAGAATGTCCGGCCATGTGAATCCCGGGAAGATCGTCCACCTGAACGTGTCGTTCCGTAAGGGCGATGACATGAAGGATGACTTTCTGTTCCCGATCTTACTGCCATGATTGCAGGATAGCAACCGCCGCTTCGCGTTCCGCGACCTTGTCGATTTCAATGCGGACGAGCCTTGGCTCGCGCCATGTTTAGCGAGTGCCGATCCAAGCCTCAAGAATGTGCCCTAGACGCCCCGCTTTCTGCACGGGAACGCCTACACCACCTTCACGCTTCGCCGGAAATGCGCTCAACGTCCGCGCAACAGAAAACCGGGACGCCCGGTTCGCGGAGAACCGGACGTCCCGGTACGATTGCTGCAAGAACGACTTGCCAGCCCGCCTACCCGTCGACCCACCCGTCATCAAGCAACAGGTAGTCGACGGCGTCGGATACGTTCTTCGTGTCGGTGCCGGTCGAGCGGTAGGTCTTGACCTGGTCGAAGGCAAAGGCCGTGTACAGCAGTTCCAGGTCGTCGCCGTTGTAGGTGTACATTTTCGCCGACGACTCGTCGGCCACCAGGTAATCGTCGCCTTCCGTGTCGCGGAACTTGGCGATATCGCCCGAGCCAGGCGTGGAGGTGGCTTCGACAACCTCAAACTTCCTCGCCACGATCTCAAAGTCGTCGCCGCTGAACGTGGCCTTGTGGTCGTTGCCCACGAAGATTTCCTTATCGTCGCTGTCGAAAAATTCAGCCGTGTCCACGCCGCCGTTGAACGACTTGGTCAGCACCCTGTCGAACAGGTTCGCTGTCACGTCGTAGTCGGCCTCCGCACTGTACATCCGGGCCGACGTGGGCGTTCCCACAAACGTATCGGCGTACTCCGTGTCGAAGATCCTGGCGTAGTCGTCGCCGCCGGCGGTGGCGTAGGCGTTCACCTCGGAAAAGTTCTTGGCCCTGACGTAGTATCCCGAACCGTACATTTTCGAAAGCCCGTCGGCGTGCTTGAAGTAGTCGTCGCCTTCGGAGTCGTACAACTCGGCCGTGTCGTCGCCGCCGTTGACGGAATACCCGTGGGCGTAGCGGAAGCCCTTGGCGCGGTGCACGTAGCCGTCGCCCGTCATGCGGACGTATTCCGGCCTGCCGACGAACGTGTCGTCGCCGTCCGTGTCGTAAAGCTTCGCCACGTCGTCGCCGCCGTTGACGGAGTACGCGTAGACCTCCTCGAAGTTCAAAACGGTGATCGAGTAGTCTTCGCCCACCATGGTGGTTTCGTCGAGCTTCATGATCAGCGTGTCGTCGCCGTCGGAGTCCCGGATCTCGGCGTAGTCCTCGCCGCCGGCGCCGTCGACGCTGATGATCTCGACGTTCGAAGCGTTGACCGTGAAATTCGAGCCGGTGAACACGACCTCACCCGGTTCCACAACCAGTTTCTCGGCGCTGCTGGTTCCGGTGAAGGTCACCGTATCGCTGCCGCCCAGTCCGTCGAAGGTGATCGTGTCGATGGTCGAGGCGACCGTCTGGGCCACCCCGTTCACCGCGACGACCCAGGTGCCCGGCGTGGAGCCGGCGGTGAACACAAAGGTGTCGGCGCCGGGAGTGCCGTAGAGGGTCAGCGTGGTCGAATCGTCGTCGCTCGTGTCGTCGGGATCGAGAACGCGGGAGTAGATGTCGGTCCCGTCGACGGGGATCAGGATCGCCGAGTTGTCGGCATCCTCCACGTAGCCCGAATCGGACGTGCCCTGCCAGACGACCACGTAATGGCCGTCCGCATCCATCGAAACGTCCGACGCTCTCTGGTCGCCCTCGATGATCGCGTTGACGCGGAATTCGCCCAGGGCCTCCGTCGCCCCGGACACGACGTAGTCGCTCCCGTCGGCGTTGTACATCTTGGCGAAGATGCCGTACAGCTCGCCCTGGTCGCCTTCCTGGTTGAAGCTCGACCAGGTGATCACGAAGTCGCCGTCGGAGTCCATCGACACGGAGGGCTCGAACTGGTAGCCGCTCGTGGTGTCGTTGACCTGGAACTCGTCGGTCAAGGCCGAGCCGGAGCTGCTGTAGCGGCGAGCGTAGATGCCGTAGCCGCCGAACGTGTCCTGCCCGAAGCTCTGCCACACGACGATGAAGTTGCCGTCGTCGTCCATGGCGATCCGGGGGCTGTCCTGCGAATCCGTCTGGTATTGGTTGACCATGAACACGCTGCCCAGCCGGCTGCCCGAGGAGTTGAACCGTTGGGCGAAGATGCCCATTGATCCGTTGTCCTGCTCGGCGGCGGTCCACACGATCGTGTAGTTGCCTTCGTCATCCATGGCCACGTCCGGATCGGCGTGGCTGTTGCCCGTGGTAGTGTTCACCATGAAGGCGACGCTGGTCGCTTCGCCATTCAAGTTGAACGTCCGGGCGACGATGCCGCCCTCGCTCAGGCTTACCCAGGTGACCACGAAGTTGCCGTCGCCGTCCATGGCCACGGCCGGATCGGACTGCTTGCCGTCCTGCACCTCGTTGACGGCGAATTGTTCCCCGCTGGCATTGCCGTTGGCGTCGAACACCCTGGCCCAGATGCCGTAGCTGTCGTATTCATCGTCGCCGTCCTCGCCTTCGCCTTCCCAGACGACCACGAAGTTGCCGTACTCGTCGATCGCCACGTCCGGGTTGCTCTGGTTGCCCGACGAGTAGGAGGTCACCAGGATCTCGCCGCTCGTCGGCTCGCCGTAGCGGTCGTACATGCGGGCGTAGACGTTTGTATAGACGACCGCTTCGCCCGTCAGATCCTCGATCGGCTCGCCGTCTTCGTCCAGGGCGTCCTCGTTTTCGCTGGTCCAGACGACCACGTAGGATCCGTCCGCGGCGCGGGCCACCGCCGGCTCCGTCTGGTCGGCGTCGGTGCTGTCGTTGACCACCACGTCGGTGTCGCCCTCGTCGGGTGTACCGGGTTCCGGAAGGTTGCCGGATTGGCCGTCGACGGTGAAGGTCACACTGAACGACCCGCCGGGCGTGCCGTCGAAGTCGCCATCGAGCTTGTTCCCGTAGAGGTCCTCGATCGAGTCGCGGATCGTCAACACGTATTCGCCCTGGACCAACGCCTGGGCGCCGGCGGTATCGGAATCGTCGTCCAGGTAGACCACCGCCTCGTACTTGTTCGTGAGACTGTTCAGCGAGAACTCGACCTGGTACACCCCGTCGGTGAGTTCCTCACCGTCTCGCGTGAGCACCCAGTTGCTCAGATTGAGCACGCTCTCGCTTCCGGCATCGTCGCGGTAGGTGCTGAGGGCCTCGCCGAAGGTGATCACGATCGAGCTGACTTCGGCGTCGTAAGTGATGCCGTCGATCAGCCGGTCCATCTCGGCGCTGGAGTCGGCGACGAGCATGACGTCCATGTCGCTCACCATGGGACCGGCGTTGTCTTCGCTCTTGTAGAAGCGTTGCTCGAAAACGCCCTGGGAACTCGCCTCGCCCGACTGGCTGCCGTAGCCGCTCCAGACGATCACGTAGTCGCCCACGTCGTTCATGGCGATTCCCGGATAGCGCTGGTCGCCCGACGTGGTCGTGTTGACGACGAAGGGGGACCCGATCTCGCCGTTGGCGCCGTAGATCGTGCTGGTCGATTCCGCCACGGTTTCCGCCCCGGCGTAGCGTTGGGCGTAGATGTCGTAGCCGGCCGAGGAGAGGCTTTCCCAGGTGATCACGAAGTCGCCGTTGGCATCGATCGCCACCCGCGAGTACTGCTGCTCGCCCGTGGCCGTGTCGTTGACCTGAAAGACCTCGCTCACGGCGCTCGTGGACGAGTCGTACTGGCGGGCGAAAACGCCGTCGGTGTCCTGGGTGCCGATCCCGCTGCCGGTGGTTGCCAGATCGGGAGCGTAGCTGGTCCAGGTGATGACGAAGTCGCCGTCGGCGTCGAGGGCCACCGAGGACCACTTCTGGTCGTTCGTCTGGTTGTCCACAAGCACCTCGCCCGTGGTGGCGTCGACCTCGTTCTCGTTGACGAGGAATTCCGAGCTCGTCGACTGGGCGATTGCATCGATCCAGTCGGCGAAAGCTGACACGCGAGTGTAGAGGCCCACGGTGCCGTAGCTCACGTCGGCGACCTCGTCGGGAGTGGAATCGGCGTTGGTGTATTCCACGCCGCCGCTGACGACGCCGGCGATCACGCCGTTGATGAAGGCCGGGCCACCCGAGTCGCCGTGGGCTGCGGAAGATTCCAGGGTGCCCAGGCCGGTGTCGTAGATGCCGAGGGCCATGCCGAGGGCGTCGTTTTCGCTCAAGCCGCTGTCGAAATCGTAGACCAGGACCTTTCCGGAGGGAATGTCGAAACTGCCCGTGCCGACCTGGCCGTCGCCGAAGTCGCTCAGGCTCAGGCTGTTGAGGGATTCGCCGTACGCCTCGAACACGTTGTAGCCATACCGCTTCTCGC
The DNA here is from genome assembly GCA_963674575.2 of Thermoguttaceae bacterium. GTDB lineage: Bacteria > Planctomycetota > Planctomycetia > Pirellulales > Thermoguttaceae > JAAYAY01. Next base: position 230,308 of record CAXXQT010000001.1, on the reverse strand, counting down.
CGTCGTAGTCTTCCTCTTCTCCTTGTCCGTAGTAGCCGTAACCGGCGATCGTGAAGGTCTGGTTGAGCTCGCTGGAGCCGCGGTAGATATCGTAGCGGTCGGCCTCTTCGGGGGCTTCCTCGGGCAGAACGATGATGGCGATGTCGTTGCCGTCGAAGATGTCGCCGGTCCATTCCTCATGGATGTACATGACCGTGCAGGTCATCGTGACCTGCGTGCCGTCCGACAGTTCGAAGATCACGTCCACCGAGTCGACGGGTTCGCCGGTGCCGTCGTCGACGACGTGGGCGGCGGTGAGGATGTGCCGTCCCGTGTAGAGCAGGCTGCCCGTTCCCGTGCTTCCGTCGGAGGTGACGATCTGCACGACGCCGTCGTAGCCCGAGTTGGTCGACGTCAGTTGGGTGTCCGGATCCTCGGTGGTCGTCACGAACTCGGCATCTTCCGAGTCGCTGTCGGCGGTGTAGACCGCATCCGTCCCGTCCAGGTCGAGGAAGGCGTCGTTGCTGACGAACTGCTTCGCGTAGATGTTGCTCTCGGTCGACTCGTCGCCGTCCTGGCCGTAGCTCGTCCACGAAATCACGAACGTCCCGTCCGCATCCATGCCGATGCTGGGCCAGACCTGGTTGTTGTCCGTCGTGTCGTTCACGAGGAACTCGCCGGCGTCGCCGTCGGCCAGGGTGCTGGCCTTGATCTTCGCCCCCGAGTCTCCGGTGATGTCGGCGTTGACCACGAGAATCTGGCCCTGGTCTTGCAGGCCCTCCTCATCCAGGAAGCGGATGCCGAGATTCTCCAGGTCGATGGCCTCCACTTCCACGTTCAGGCCGATCGCCTCGAGGGCGTTCTGGACGTCGTCGGCGATCGCGAAGGGGTTGCCGCTGTAGGTGATCGTGGAGGTTGTCTTGCCGTTGTATTTCAACTGGAAGGTGCCGGTCGGATCGCCGACGAAGCTGATCACCTGGTACTCGTTCGTGCCGCCGATGAACTCGCCCTCGGCGTCGAATCGCTGGGCGTAGATGCCGTAGCCCGATCCGTCCTGATCGTTGCTTTGCCAGGTGATGACGAAATCGCCGTCCTCGTCCATAGCGACGCTGCTGTAGCGTTGGGCATCGTCGGTTTCCGAGTTGACGAGGAAGGCATCGCCGAGGGCGTCGCCGTTGGCGTCGTACATCCGGGCGTAGATGTCCCAGCCGGTCGACGTGCTGTACTGCGACCAGGTGACGACGAAGTCGCCGTCGCCGTCCATGGCGACCGAGGCGCTGTCGGCGGTCGCGTCGTCGGTGACGAGGATGTTCTCGACCAGTTCGGTGGACGAGACGCGCTCGTCCTCGTCGCCCGACCAGGTGACCATCGTGAGGGTGGCGTAGATGCCTTCGCTGCCGGAGGCCTCGCTGGTCCACACAGTCACCGTGTCGCCTTCGTCGTTGCTGGCAACCGGCTGACTGGCATCGGCGCGGGTGAACTCAGCGTCGTTACCCTGGCTGACTAGGGTTTCGCCGCCTGTGTCACCCGTGCCGATGCTCAGCAGGTTGAAGGTCCACGTGGCGGACGTTCCATCGGTATCCGCCCCGGTGGACCCTAGCGGATTGCCCACGGCATCCTGAACCGAATTGCGAACCGTCAATTCGTACTCGCCGTCTTCGAGCGCTCCGCTCAGAGTCAACACGGCCTCCCACTTGTTCGTGTCGGGATTGAGGCCAAACTCAATATCGGTAATCACGTTGCTCAATAGTGTTCCGTCGCAGACCAGCCGGTAGTTCGAGGCGCTGGTCACGCTGTGGGCGCCGCTGGTCATCATTTCTTCATCAAACACGACCGTCAGGACCGTCACTTCCTCGGTGATCTGGTCGCCGTCCGAAATCGACGCGCCCGAGGTGGAGAGCAAACCGCTCACGATCGGGCCGACCGTGTCCGTATCGCTATCGTAGCTGCGGGTGTAGATGCCCTGCTGATCGCCCACGCCGCGTCCGCTCCAGGCGACGACGAAGTCGCCGTCGGGCTCCATGGCGATCGTGGCGAACTGCTGGAGGCCGCCCGAGGTCACGTTGACCCGGGTCTCGACGCTCACCGCGGTCGAGGTGGAGTCGTAGCTGCGAACCCACACGCCTTCGTCGTCTTCGTCCGTGTAGAGGGTCGTATCGTCCGGGTAGAGGGCGTTGGCCTCGGCTCCGGCGCCGTTGAAGACGACGCTGAAGTTGCCGTCGGCGTCGATCGCCACGGACGGGTTGACCTGCTGCCCGTCGAACTGGGTCATGTTGACCTGCCCGCTGGTCTGGGAAGCCCCGGTGGAATCGAAGGTCTGATAGAAGACGTCGTAGTCGGTTCCCGTGTAGCTTTCCCATACGATGATGAAGGAATCGTCGTCGCTGACCACGATCTGCGGGTTCCGGGCAACCCGTTCCGTTTCGGCTCCGCCCGTTCCCACACCCGTGTCGGCCTGGAACTCGCTGGCCACCGGATCGCCGTCGGCGGTGAACTGGCGAGCCGCAATGACCGTGTCGGTCACGACGCCGTTCTGCTGCGCCGTCACGACTTCCCAGGTCACCACGAAGCTGCCCGTGGCGCCGCTCATGGCGACTTCCGGATTGATCTCGAAGCTGCCGTCGGTCGGCGGGTTGATGCCGGCGAGGCTGTCGTCGTTGATCAGGAATTCCTGGCCCAGGGCCTGGCCGCTGCTGTCGTAGAGCTGGCCGTAGATGTCGTTCGAGTAGCCGAAGCCCTCGTCCGCGGTCGCCCAGACGACCACGAAGTTGCCGAAGTTGTCCATGGCCACCGAGGCGTTCACCTGGTTCAACGTTGTTTCCGTGTTCACCAGGAACTCTTCCGAGTCCAAGGCTTCACCGACCGAGCTGAAGCGGCGGGCGTAGATGTCGTAGCTGCCGTCGAGGCTGGAGTTCTCGCTTTCCCACACGACGACGAAGTCGCCGTCCGCGTCCATGGCCACCGAGGGATTCCGCTGGTCGCCCTCGGTGATCGTGTTAACGAGGATCTCGTCGGTGAGCGGTTCGTCGTCCCTGTCGTACACTCGCATGTAGACGCCCGCGCCGGTCGAGTCGCCGCTGTCGTCGGTGCCGTAGCGGGTCCACACGACGACGTAGTCGCCGTCGTTGTCGATGGCGAGGGTCGTCGCGCTCGACTCCAGGGCCGTTCCGGTCCCTTCCGTGGACGAGAAGGTGTCCACGTAGTCCGTTTCCGTGTTGACTCGCTGTTCCGGGCCGACCGAGGCCTCGGTGGCGCTGCCCGAGACAATGAAGCTGAACTGGAAGCCGGGCTGCGTCGTCGTCGTCGGGTCCGAACCGGCCACGCCGTCCCAGTCGCCGTCGAGCGAATTGGCGCCGTCGGTCACCACCGAGCTGAGGGTCACCGTGTACTCGCCCTCGGAAAGAGGCAGCACGCTGTCGTCCAGGGTGACGGTGGCCTCGTACTTGCGGGTGAGGGCGTTCCACGCGAACTCGACGCTTTCGATGGCGCTGGTCAGCTCCGTGCCGTTGCACTCGAGCGACCAGTTGCTGAGGCTCTCGATGCTCGTCATCCCGCTCGTCGACATCCGCTCGCCGAGGACAACCACCAGGGTGGTCGTCGAGGCGTCGATCACGTCGCCTTCGAGAAGCTGGGTGCCGTCCGCGAGTTGGACGTCGGTCACGATGGGCGGATCGTTGTCGATCAGGATGAGGCTTGCGCTGCTCGTCTGGACGAACACGTCCGTCTCGCCCGCGATGTTCGCTCCGCTGGAGTCGCGGGCGACGCCGGTGAAGGCGATGTAGTAGTTGCCCACGCCGTCGGTGGCCACCGAAGAGTACTGCTGGTCGCCGTCGGTGGTCATGTTGACGCGGCTTTCGCTGCCGTCCCGTTCCCCGGTGGACTCGAATCGCTGCAGGAAGACCCCCGAGCCGGACTCGTCCTCGTGCTCCTCCTGGTTGCCGAAGCCGCTCCAGGTGATCACGAACTCGCCCTGGTGATCCATGGCGACCGAGGGATAGCTCTGGTTGCCGACCGTGGTCGTGTTGACGCGGAATTCGTCCTCGTCGGTGGCCGACTGCTCGATAATCAGCGTCCACTGTTCGAGGAGGGCGGAGCGATCGTTTCCGTTGGAGTCGGTGATTCGCAACTGCCACTGACCGTTCACGTTCTCGCCGTCGAAATCGGAGAGGGTTCCCGTGGGCTGGTAGGTTCCGGCGAAGGGCGCCACGGCGCCGTTGTCCGAGTCGGTGATGGCGATCGTGGCTTCGTCGTCGAAGGTGGTGCCCGAGAAGTTCGAGCCGGTCGGCGTGGTGCCGTTCGCGTAGTCACTGGGCACGTCGGTGAAGAGTTCGACCACTGTGCCGTCGGGGCTGATGAGTTCGACGGTCAGGTCGCCGGGAGCATCGGTCGACAGCTCGATCTGGACGTTCAAGTCGGTGATGATCGCGTTGTTGGAGATGTTCACCGTGGCCGTGGCCTCTCCCGTGTCTGGAACTTCCACGTCCGTGTCGCTGGTCACGTAGAGGGTCGAGTCGGCGCGATTGAAGACGCGGGCATAGACGCCCCAGCCGCTGCCGTCCTGGCCCGAGGAGGCCCAGGTCACCACGTACTGATCGCCGGACAGGTCCATGGCGATGTCCGGATAACGCTGGTCGCCGGAGAGGGTCTGGTTGACGATCACTTCGCCGGAGAGAGGACCGGCAACCGCAGTGCCGTCGGCGTTGTATTCGCGTAGCACGATGTCGTCGCTGACGCCGTTCTGGTCGCTCGTCCACGCGATGACGAACGCGCCGGTCGAATCCATGGCGACGGTCGAGTAGCGCTGGTTACCCGACTCGGTGAGGTTGACCTGAAATTCCTTGCCGAGGGCCAGGCCGTCCGAGTTGTAGCGGCGAGCGTAGACCCCGTAGCCGGAACCGTCGTCTTCCTGGCCGTAGCTGGACCAGGTGATCACGAAATCGCCGTCCACGTCGACGGCAATGTCGGACCAGATCTGGGCGTCTTCGGTGTAGGTGTTGACCTGGAAGGCCTCGGACACGGCGCTCTCGTTGTCCGAGCCGCCCTTGAACACGTAGTTGCCGATCGAACTGACACCGGCCAATTCGCCGAGGGAGTCGAACTGGCGAGCGTAGATGTCGGAATCGCCGTCCACCGTGTTGGTCCAGGTGACGACGAAGTCGCCGTCTTCGTCCATGGCCACCGTGGCGTTGCCCTGAGTGGCGCCGGCGAAGGCGCTGTCCGACGTGACCGGCAGGATCGGATAGGCGTCTTCCACCACGATCACGTCGCCGTTGACGTCCAGAACCGCCTCTCCCGTCTCGCTGTCGACCAGGGGCAGGTCGGCGGCTGTTCCGTCGGCGTCATAGAGTCGGTAGTAGACCTGTTCGAGCCCGGTGGTCACGTCCGTGGCGGTCCACACCACCACGTACTGGCCGTCTGCGTCGGCGGCAATTGCCCCCGAGGATTCGGCGTCGGTGTGCCCGTCTTCCAGCACGGTCGAACTGGTCGAGCTGTCGCTGTCGGTCACGGGTTCGTCGGTGCGTTCGGTGACGGAGATGCTGAAGCTCCGGCTGAAGTCTTCGCCGTCATCATCGTAGCCGGTCATGTAGAGGGTGTTGCCCGTCTTGTCTTGCAGGCCGAGACCGTCGTCGCTCGCCGCCGAGCTGGAAGTGGAGAGCACCTGGATCGTGTAGTACCCGTCCTGCAAGGCCTGGGCGCCGTCTTCATCGGGGTTCGAGTCAACCGTGATAACCACTTCCCACTTGTTCGACGGAATGGCGCTCAGATCGTACTCCTCGCCGGTGAGCGGGTCGATCTGGCCGGCCAGTTCGGCGGCCTTGCTGAGGCCGTACGACACGTTGATGATGCCGCCGCTGACTTCTGCGCCGCTCTCGTAGAGGATGTAGTTGGCCGTATTGAGAACGCTGTTGGCCACTTCCTCGGGATCGCCCCCGAGCATTTCCTCATCGAAGGTGAGGACGATGTACTGGACGTTCTCCGTCAGTTCGGCGTCGTCTTCGATCGTATCGCCGTTGGCGTCGGCGAAATCGGACACCATGGGACCCGCCGTATCGGTCTCTTCGTCGAATCGGCGGTAGTAGATGTTGGAGTTCGCAGTGCCGCTGTCGTCGTCGGTGTATCCGGCGTTCGAGTAGGCCTCGACCTGGGTGTAGACGGCGACGTAGTCGCCGTCGCGCTCCATGCCGATGGAGGCGTTGGTCTGGAGCGTTCCGCTCAGGCCGTAGGTGTCGCCCTCAATGGCGTCGCTGACGGCCGGGCCGTCGACCCAGTCGGTCACGGCGTTGCCGTTGGTGTCGTAGGTGACGCCGCCGCGGAGGGTATCGCTGGCGATGATTTCGACCTCGAAGGCCGTGTCGTGGGCCGAGCCCTGGAAGACGATCTCGAAGAGGACGTTGCGGTAGCCGTCCACGAGGTTGACGCCGCCGGCTCGCTCCTTGTAGTAGGAGGCGTCGATGCCTTCGATCTCCCAGGAGGTTCCCTCGCGGGACTCGATTTCATCCGGATCGACTTCGCGGACCTCGACGGTTCCGCCCTCTTCTTCCCAGGCCGTGCCCAGAATGGTGAGGCTCTCCAGGGCGGTTTCGATGTTCTGCAGGGTTCCGGTGATGTTCAGGGGCTGTCCGGTGCCGTTGGAGGCGATCGTCACGTCGACCGACTCCACTTCGCCCGTTTCCACGTTGGTCACCTGGATCGTGAAGGTGCCGCTTTCAGCCTGATACCAGGTGCCGTCGGTGGCGCTGTACTGGATCGGGATCTCGACGAACACGCTCTGGTTCTGGCCGTCGCGATAGGAGTTGATCACGTTGTCCGACGACGTTGCGGTCAACTCGGAATTCAGGTCGGGATCGGTGTCCCAGGTGGAGACGAGAATACCGTTGGCCTCGCCGCGGAGCTGGCCGATCGTCGATTCCAGAATGGCGCGGAGCCGGCCGAGCTGCGCTTCCGTGGCCCCCAGTTCCGTGGCCCGGAAGAGGATCTGGTCGATCGTGTCGTCCACGTCGCCCGTGCTTTCCAGCAAGGCCGTGAGCGTTTCCACGGGGGCGCCTTCCTGGCCGCGATCGTAGACGTCGAAGGGATCGAAGAACTTGAGCAGGTCCGAGTTCGACTCCTTGCCCATCAGTTCGGCAAAGTAGCCCGCGGCCATTTCCACGTCCACCGAAACGTCCGGGCCGTAGCCCTGGTAGATGATGACCAGGTCGCCGTCGGCGTCGATGGCCGGCTGGGCCGTGCTCTGGTCGTAGGGCCAGAGGGTGTCGGAGTCGAGGGACGTGGAGGCGCTGTTGACGCGGAATTCGTCGCGGGTGATCTCGGGCGAGCTGTTGACCTGTCCCGAATCGTCGTACAGGGCGTACTGGGCGGCGTGGACGCCGGAGTTGGTCGTGCCCGCGTCGGTATCGAAGAGGCCTTCCCAGGTGATGACGTAGTTGTCGTCGGAATCGAAGGTTGCCGCCGAGTAGCCGCCGGTGCCCACGACGAACTCGTCGACGAGCTGGTTGCCGTCGGCATCGAAGACCTTGGCGTAGACCTCGGAATCCTGCACGTCGCCCGACTCGTAGTCGGCGTCGGTGGTGGTGCTCCAGGTGACGAGGAAGTTGCCCGTGTCGCTCAGGGCGACGTAGGGGGCGTACTGGATGCTGGTCGTTTCCGTGTTGACCTGGAACTCGTTGCCGACCCGCTCCCCGTCGCTGTCGAAGCGTTGGACGGAGATCGAGTTGAAGTAGCTGAGCAACTGGCCGCCGTTGGCCCAGGCGACGACGAAGCTGCCGTCGTCGTCCATGGCCACGGTGGGCGAGAATTGGGCGTTCGCCGTATCCTGGTTCACCTCGATGGTGTACAGGTCGACGTTCATGTCCCTCACGGTGACCGTCGCTGCCAGGGCGGTGGTGTCGGCCACGTACTCCAGGAGCGGCTGGTCAACACCGGCGCTCTCGCCGCCGAATCGCACTTCGAGGCGGTAGCGACCCGTGGTGGTCGTGGACACTCGCACGACCGTCACTCCCTCGATTCCCGCGTCGGCCAGCTTGGCTTCGATATCGTCGGCCGTGGCTGCCAGGTCGGTGCTGTCGAACGTGATCGACTCGGTGAGCACGTCGCCAAGCTGCAGGCGGAAGGTGCCCGTCAGATCCGACGACGTATCGTCGGCGTCGAAGATCAGGCGTTGGACGTCTTCCGCTTCCGGATTGATGATCGCACGCACACCGGACGATCCGCCGTAGATATCGAGAATTTCGCCGTCGACTTCCACGTCTTCGGCGACGGTGCCGAAGGCGCTGAACATGCGGGCATAGATATCCGTCTCGCTGCCGTAGTTGTCCGTATCCGAGACCTCGCTCTGCCACACGACGACGAAGTCGCCGTCGGCGTCCATCGCCACGGTGGCGTAGGTCTGGTTGAGTTCTTCACCTTCCTCTTCCTCGGGGTTGACCCGGAACTCGTTGCTCGGTTCCTTGCGGGTTTCCACGGCGTCGTCCGCTACGGTGACGGCGTTGCCCTGGTCGTCGGTGGCGTCGCTGATGACCAGCTCGGGATGATCCTGCTTGCCTGCCGTTCCCGTGTACGTGATGTCAAATTCGGTCAGGCTGTAGGTGCCGTCCGCATTGACCACGGGGGTGACTTCCACTTCCAAAGTCACCGACTCAGTCCACCAGGTGGAGGTGTAGGACGAGGATTCGCCCGAATCCGCGTTCTCTTCGGCCTCCTCGGTGGACGGGAATTCGATCGGGCCGATGGAGCTGTAGGTCGTGGATCCGGCGGCGAAGGCCGCCTCGATCGCCGCGGCGGTTTCCCACGGATCGTCTTCGGACACGGTGATGTTCGCAAACACCATGGCTTCCCGGAGGGTGGAAATGGAGACCGCGGGAAGATAGGCGTCGGTGAGCTGGAACGATTCGACGGTGATTTCCGGAACGTCCTCGCCCGCCGTGGCGTCGGCGAAGGTGATCAGGTAGTCGCGGGGGTTGATGGCCTGGACGACCACGTCTTCCAGGGAGCCGCCGAGAGAGCGGAGAGCCGCCTGGATGGTGGCCGCGTTGGTTTCCATGTCGTCTTCGGAGAAGCTGCGGATCGTCACGGTTTCCTGGACGCTCGGGTCGTCGCCGATCGTGCCGTCGCCCGTCAGGTCGAAGCCGAGGACGAAGGAACCTTCGATCTGGCCCACTTCGTCGTCGCCGGAAGTGCCCGGTTCGATGCCGGCGGTGATCGAGATCATCTGGATCTCCGACGCGGCGTATTCGAGGCTGAACGAGCCCAACGTGTCCTCGTCGTTGTCCGAATCCGACGAGAGCGCGTCAGGCAGGGTGATCCGCTGGACCTCGTCGGTGTAGTAGCGAGCGTAGATGTTCGCGTCCGTCGGATTGCCGTCCTCGTCGGTGCTGTCGTATCGGGTCCAGACGACGACGAAGTCGCCGTCGTTGTCGACGGCCACCGACTGGCCCGCCGTCGTGTACTGGTAGTCGGAGGTGACCTGGTTGACCAGGATCGCCTCCAGGTCGAGGGCGCTGACTTCCGTCTCCGTGAGTTCCGGCGATTCCGGCTCCTCGTAGTCCTCGGCGCCATCCGAGTTGATCTGGAAGGTCGCCGAGAAGTCGTCGCCCGAGTCGTTTTCACCGGTCTGGTAGAGGACGTTGCCGGAGGCGTCGCGGAGGCCGCTGCTGACCCCCGGAACGGCGGTCAGCGCCATGAGCGTGTAGGTGCCGTCTTCGAGGCCCTGCAGGCCCGACGTGGAAAGATCGCCGTCGACGGTGATCACCACTTCGTACTTGTTGGTGGCGTCGGCGTCGAAGGCGTATTCTTCGCCCGTGAGCGGGTCGATCGTGCCGGCCAGTTCGGAGGCGAGGTTCAGACCGTACTCGACGCGAACGATCGCGCCTTCCAGTTCGATGCCATCCAGGAGGATCGCGTAATTCTCAGTGTTCGTGACGCTGTCGTCGCCCGTTTCCAGCATGGCCTCGTCGAAGGTGAGGACGAAATAGGTGACGTCGCCGTAATCTTCGTCGAAAACGTTGCCGTCATCCAGGCTGGTGCTGTACTGGTCCGCCCAGTCCGAGACGATCGGGCCCGCCGTATCGCTCGCTTCGTCATAACGCCGTGCGAAGATGCCCTGCGTGTCGCCCACGCCGGTTCCCGTCCAGACCACGATGGCGTCGCCGTCGGGCTCCATGGCGATGGTCGCCATGCTTTGGTCGCCGTAGGACGTGTAGTTCACGCGCGTCTGGGTCCCCGTCGTTTCATTCGAGGCGTTGTAGTCGATCTTGAACACGCCGCTGTCGTCTTCGTCGACCTGGAGATCGGTGTTCGTCGGGTCCAGCGCGTCGGCCGTCGCCCCCGCACCGTTCCAGACAATCGAGAAGTCGCCGTCGGCGTCGACCGCGATCGACGGGTTGACCTGCTGCCCGCTGAACTGGGCCATGTTGGCCTGCCCGGTAGCGATCACGCTGCCGCTGTCGCTGAACTCCCGGTAGTAGACGTCGTAGTCGGTGCCGTTGTAGCTTTCCCACACGAGGAAGAAGCCGCCGTCGTCGCCCATGGCGAGTTGCGGGTTCCGAGCGGCGCGGTAGCTGGCCGATCCGCCGCTTCCGGCGCCGGAATCGAGCTGGATTTCGTCGGTCTGGGCGGCGCCGTTGGAGTCATAGAGGCGCCCGGCGATGATCGAATTCGTGGCCACACCGTTGGTTTGCTCGGTGACGATTTCCCAGGCGATCACGAAATCGCCGGTGGCGCCGGAGACGGCCACGACCGGGTTGATCGAGTAGTCGCCCGGGGTGATTCCTGTCGAAAGGGTGTCGGTGTTGACCTGGATCTCGCTGCCCTGGGCCTCGCCGAAGCGGTCGTATCGTTGGGCGTAGATATCGTTGAAGTAGCTCATGTCCTGGCCGGCGGACGCCCACGTGATTACGAAGGCGCCCCGATCGTCCATTGCCACCGACGGGTTCACTTGGTTGTCGTTCGTGGTCGTGTTGACCAGGAATTCGTCGGTGACGGCGTTGCCCGTCGAGTCGTACATCCGGGCGTAGATGTCGTAGGTGCCGTCGGCATTCTCGCTCTGCCACACGACCACGAAATCGCCGTCCGCGTCCATGGCGATCGAGGCGTTGCTCTGGTCGCCTTCGGTCGTCTGGTTCACCAGGATTTCGCCCGTCACCGCGTTGTCGTCGCGATCGAAGAGACGGACATAGACGCCGCCGGAGCTCTCGTCGTCGGCATCGTCCAGCCCGTACGTGGTCCAGACCACGGCAAAGTCGCCGTCGTTGTCGACCGCCACGGCCGTGTTGTTCTCTTCCACCCCCTGGCCGATTCCGCCGGTTTCCGAGATCTGCTGGACGTTGTCGACCGTGTCGTCTTCGTTGATGCGGAATTCGGGCCCGATCTGCGCGCTGTCGGCGATGGAGAACTCGTGCTCGTAGCCGCCCACACCGATCAGGAAGGTCTGGGTCCCCGGAACGGAATCCCGGTCGCCGTCAAGGAAGTTGCCCGGTACGACCTGCGAGGAATCGTCGACGTAGGTCGTGACGTCCGTGATCGAATCGCGGACGGTGAGAACGTACGTGCCCTGGTCCAGGCCCGGGGTCCCGTAGTTCACGCCGTTGCCGTCGAAGGTCACGATCGCTTCCCACTTGTTGGTCAGCGGGTTCAGGCCGAACTCGACGGAATCAATGCCGCCGGCGATTTCGACGCCGTTGAGGGTGATGATCCAGTTATCGGGGTTGGTGACGCTGTAGAGCCCCGTCTCGCCGCCTTCGGTGGAAAGTTCTTCGTTGAAGACGACGGTCACCTGGGTGACCTCGCCGTCGTCGGCCACGATCACGCCGCCCTGGTAGATTTCTCCCGCGTCGGAATACATATCCGTCACGATCGGCCCGTCCGAGTCCGTCGGTGTGAGATACTTCGTGCTGTCGTACTTGTACAACGCCGTGCTGCCCGGGAGGATCCCCTCGCCCGTCCACACGATCACGAAGTTCCCCGTGGCGTCCATCCCGGCCGACGAGATCCACTGGTCGTCGTCGAGTTCCAGATTGACCAACGTTTCCGACCCGACGGCCTTCCCGCCTTCGTCATAGCGCTGGTAGTAAACGTCGTGGCCCGAGCTCGACGTGCTGTCCACGCCTTTGCCGCTCCAAGTGATCACGAAATCGCCGGAACTGTCCATCGCCACCGACGAGTACATCTGGTGGCCCGCCGTCGTCGTGTTGACCATGAACGACGCTTCGGAGCTGGCATCGTCTCCAGTGATCTGCAACGTCCACGAACCGATTTCCGTGGAAACCGCTTCCAGGTAGCCGGTGTTTCCGTCACCCGAGTCGCTGTCGGTGATCGTCAACGTCCACGTCCCGGACGCATTTTCGCCGTCGAAGGCCGAGAGCAGGCTCTGGGGGATGTAGCTTCCGGAATAGGGAACGATGGCCCCGGCGTCCGCATCGTCAATACGCACGCCGGCCGACGCTTCGTCATCGAAGGTGGTCAGGCTCATCACCACGCCGGTCGATCCCGAGTCGTCGAGGCCGCTGAACAGTGTGACCGTCGTTCCGGACGGGCTCGTGAGGGTAACCGTGAGCGTGTCGAGCGCCGTGTGGTAGAGATAGCCCAACTGGACATTCAAGTCGGCAATCGTGAAGCTGTCTTCCACCGTGATCGTGTAGGTGTGCGCGTTGTCGATCTGGTGCGAAACCGCGTCGACATAGGTCTTCGCCTGGGCCGACGACATCTCGGCCCACACCGACGTGCCGCTCCCGTCCGCCGCCGTGTCCGTCCACGTGACCACGTACGAATCGCCGTCCAGGCTCATGGCCACGTCCGGATAACGCTGGTGGCCCTCGGTCGTGTCGTTCACGATCTCTTCGCCCTCGAGCACTCCCGCCACGGGCGAACCGTCCGCATTGAATTCGCGCACCACGATGTCGTCGTCCGTGCCGTTCTGGTCGCTCGTCCAGGCGATCACGAAATAGCCGTCGCCCGCCATGGCGATGCTCGGCGTCGTCTGGTCGCCGGCGGTGGTCACGTTCACCTGGAATTCCTTGCCCAGGGCGGCGCCCTCGGAATCGTAGCGCCGCGCATAGATTCCGTAGCCCGTGCCCTCTTCGCCGTCCTCTTCCTGGGCGTAGCTCGCCCACGTGATCACGAAGTCCCCGTCGGTGTCCACGGCCACGTCCGACCATTTCTGGTTGTCGTCCGTGTAGTCGTTCACCAGGAACGCGTCTTCCACGTCATCGGCGAAGGTGATCGTCTCCAGCCCGGTGTCCGCGTCGATCGTCACGACGATCGGAACGGAAGAGAACTGCCTCGCGTAGATATCGGCGTCGCCGTTGTCGTAGTTCGTCCACGTGATCACGAAATCCCCGTCCGGATCCATGGCCACGCTGGCATGGCGTTGGATGTCGCCGTCGAATGCCGAGTCGGCCGAAACCAGCATCACGGGGGCCGCGTCGACGCTCGTCCCGACCACTTCGCCGTCGGAGTCGATGATCGGCAGGTCGGCGGGCGTGCCGTCCGCGTCGAACAGACGCATGTAGACGCGATCACAACCCGTACTGCTGTCGTATGCGGTCCACACCACCACGTAGTCGCCGTCGTCATCGACGGCCACCGCGTTGGCCGTTTCCGGTTGCAGGGTGGCGCTCGTCAGGCTCGTGGTCCCCGCCGTCTCGTCCACCTCGGCGTCGTCCTGGTCGACGGCCACGGAGAACGAGCGGACCATGTCGGTCCCGGCGGTCACGTTTCCAGTGGCGCCCAGCTTGTTGCCGCTCGTATCCTCGATGGTGCTCAGGGCGATGATCTGGTAGTCGCCGATTCCCAGGGCCGTGATCCCGTCCACCGCGCTGCCGCTGGCGTCGAGAGTGATCACGGCTTCCCACTTGTTCGTGGAAATCTCGGAAAGGTCGTAGGTCCCGCCCATGCCGTCGTCGGTCCCGGCCAGCTCGGCCGCCTTGTTCATGCCGAACTCGACCTTGATGACCGCGCCGGGGATCGCCACGCCGTCGAGCGTGAGACCCCAGTTGTCCGTGTTCAGCACGCTCGCCGAATCGTCATCCGGATCCACGCACAGCAGTTCCTCGTCGAAGGTGACCACGATGTGCGTCACCTCCCCTTCGATCGTCTCCCCGTTGTCGACCTGATTGCCCGTCGAATCGACCAGGTCGGTCACGCTGGCGCCGGCCGTGTCGGTGCTCTCGTCGAAAAGGCGATAGTAGAGATTCTGGTTGGCCGTGCCGGTGGAGTCGTAATAGCCGCTGTAGTCGGACGTGTACTCCTCGTACTGCAGCCAGACGATGGCGAAGTCGCCGTCCGTCTCCATGTCGATGACGGAGTCGGTCTGCGTCGTGCCCGCATCGCCCGCCTGGTACATGGCCACGCTCGCGTAGTTGTCGCCGGTGGGGCTGAGGCTGTTGGAGTACATGCTCAGCGAGACGCCCATGTCGTGCACCTCGCCTTGGAAGGTAATCTCGTAGACGGCGCAGTTCTCGAGCGTCGTCATGCTGTAAAGGTTGGTGTAGGCCCACGGAGACGTACCGTCCTCGAGGGTCACCTCGCGTGCCTGGATTTCGGTCATGCCGACCGTGCGCACGGTCACCGAGCCCTCGAAGGTGCTCTCCGGCCAGTTCAAGCCGGTCAGCGTGGCGCCTTCCAGGGCGTTCTCGATGGCGGCTCGCGTCGAGGAGACGTTCAGCACGCTGTTCGTGTAAACCGGACTGATCGTAACCGTCTGAGAGGATCTGGTGGAAGAATTATAGAGAGTGATGACGAAACTGCCGCTCGTCGACTGGGAATCGATGAGCATCAGGTAACGCGTGTTCGAACCGTCGCGTTCGGCGTTGGCGATGTTGTCGCTGTAGAGGATCGTGTTCGATCCCGCCGAGGCGTCGATCTGGGTGTACAGAACTCCATTGGCCTCGCCTCGCAGCAGCGTGGCTTTCTCGTCCAGGATCGCCCGGATGCGACCGAGCTGGGCGTCTGTCGCGCCCTGGGTCGCCGCCGAAATGAGCTCCAGTTCGATGGCCAGGTCGATGTCGTAGCTGCTGCCCGCGTTGCTCAGAATGAAACCGTTGATGAAGAAGGACAGCAGGTCCGCATTGGCGGGGTCGGCGCTGGCCTCGTCGTAGAAGTCGTAGCCGATGTACACGTTGTTCGAGACATCCGCTCCATAACCGTCGAAGGCGATCGTCAGGTCGCCGTCTGCATCGAAGGCCGGCGTTGCGCTGCCCTGGTAGTAGGGCCACGTTGCTGTTCTGCTCGAATCGTAACTGGCGCTGTTGACCGCGAATTCGGTGATCGTTTCCGTGGTCGAGTAGCTGTCCGAACTCACAGAATACTCAAGGTTCCAGACCCGCGCGAGGACGCCCGTGGAACTCCCCGTGTTGTCGGTGTCCGAGTTCGCTTCCCAGGTGATGATGAAGTCGTCATTCGCGTCCCACGCCGACTTGGAACTGCTGCCGCCCCCAATGCTGAACTGGCCGATCAGCACGTTGCCGTCGGAATCGTAGATCTTCCCGTAGACCGACGAAGAAACGCTCAGATTCTGAATGTAGCGTTCGTCGTTCGTCTGGTCCCAGGTGATCAGGATCGAACCGTCGTCGCTGACCGAGACGAAGGGGTTGAAGTTGATGACGGTCGACGCCGTGTTCACGCGGTAGGCGTTCGTCAGGGCTTCCCCGTCACGATTGTAGGAGCGCGCATAGACGTCGTTGTAGTAGCTCAGATCCTGGGCGCCGCTGGCCCACGCGATCGTAAAATTCCCTTCCGAGTCCATTCCCACCGAGGCGTCGCCCTGCATCCCCGACGTTGTCGTGTTGACCAGGAAGGCGTCGGTCTTCGCCATGATCCCTTCGACGTACTCCACCTCGTCCGGGGAACTCAGGCCGATGGGCGTGAACAACCGCGCATAGACGTCCGTCTCGTCGTCCGAGTCGGCCGATTCGCTGGTCCAGACAATGACGAAATCGCCGTCGGCGTCCATGGCCACCACGGCGTCGGACTGGTCGTACACGTCGGGGTAAGACGTGAACACGGACTCTTCTTCTTCCGGATTCACGCGGAATTCCGAACTCGTTTCCTTGATCGTTTCAACCGTGCCCAGCGAGGCGATGTCGACGACGTTCAGATACTCATCCACCGCGGAGACGAACTCCAGTTCGGGATGGTTGATCTTGGCGGCCGCTCCCTCCTCGCCGTCCAACTGGCCGTCGAACGTGATTTCGAATTCGGTCAGGCTGGCCTGGAGCGACGATTCTCCCGTGTCCGGGTCGATAACCGTCTCGTAGACGAGGCTGACGCTCACGCCGGGAACGCTTTCGCGGATCGTTTCGGGCTCCGTGTAGGGCCCGAGGCCCAGGCTCGTCAGATCGCTGGACGAGGGGAATTCGTAGGGGCCGATGTCGAATTCCGTGGTCGTCAGCAGAAACGCGCTTTCGATGGACGCGGCCGTCTCGGAGGCGTCGTCCGGCGAGACGTAGATCGGGCCCAGGACGACGGGTTCGCGCAGCGCCTCCACCTCCACGGCCGGCAGGAAGCCGCTGGTGAAATTCGTCGATTCCACCGTGATCATCGGCTGATCTTCGCCGTCGGACATGTCGCCGAAGTGGATCTCGTACTGCGTGGGCGTCACCGGATCGATGGTCACGTCGGCCAGCGCACCCCCGAGCCCTTGCAGGGCCGTTTGGAGTTTGTTGGCCGTCACCGCCATCAGGTCCGTTTCGTCGTAGATGACCGTGACCGTTTCATCCGCCGACACCACCCCGTTTCCGTTGACGTCGAAACCGAGAGTGATCTCGCCGGCGATGTCCTCCTGGTAGTTTGTCTCGGCTTCCGCCGTCGCCGAGATCGTGATCTCCTGGATCTCGTTGCCGCCGTACTTGATGTAGAAGGCGCTGTAGGAGCCTTCAACCTCGTCCACCACCAGTTCGTCGGGGATCGTGATCCGCTGGACTTCGTCGGTGAAGTAGCGGGCGTACACGTTGGCGTCCTGCATGATTTCGCCCGTCGTGGGGTCCGTCACGTAGTTGCCGTCCTCGTCGTACACGGGATCGTAACGGGTCCACGTCACGACGAAATCGCCGTCGTCGTCCATGGCCATCGACTCGGCGACGTCCCAGGTGTTCTCGCCGTACTGGTTGTATCCGGTCACCGTGATCTGGTCCTCGCTAACCGTCTCGTTGACCAGGATGTCGGTGTAGTTGGAGGCGGTTACGCTCAGGAGCTGGCGTTCCTCCAGGGGATCGACCAGCAGTCGGCGATGTTTCAGGTGGCTCCGGCCCTGTCTTCCATCGCGTCCCAAACGGTCGCGAAGCCTCTCGAAACGGGACGTGAAACTGCCCAACGTCGGCATCTTGAAAATTGACATGTTGCTCGGTCCTGGATGATGAACTCAGAAATCAGAAAGCGACTCGCTCTCGAACCTCACTCCCGCATCCTGAAGTCGGGAAGCCTCGTTCTGATCGATGTCAGCCTGGTGGATGGTCTCTCGTTGCAGGTCCCTGCAACGTTTGAGGCGGAAGAAAGCCGCGCCGGACAATCCGGGTGCTCCGACGCGTGGCCTCTGCCAATAGAAGAAAGCCGGGCTCGTCGCAGCATCTTCGACGGCCGGCTTCTCAAGGTTCAGAACCGCACCCGGGGGTCGTGTCGGTTCGGACCCCCCCTGGCTCGGCCATGGACGGCGCCTCTTGAGCCGGGAAACGTCGGCTCCGAGTGCGTCCATGTCATGCTCGGGGAGAACGCTCGGCGTGGAGGTTCTCCTGTTGTTGAATTTGTGCGTCGACAAACTGGTTGGTGCCTTTGTGCGCGCGCAGTCTCCTCGGAAACAGCCGTGTGGAAGACGCGGAGAAAAGGAAAGGAAATGGAATGTCTTCAGAAGACGCTCGGAGAAGAGGAACGAGCCTCTCCCGAATGTCCCGGATGAATCAAACTGCCTCTGTAGGATTGGGACGCAGTTCGAGGCCGGTTGTCACAGGAATTGCGAGTTTTCGTATTACATCAAGACGGACGCGAACAATCCCACGACGCAGTCTGGGTTCGACTGATCCCAATGGGCTGTCCGTGTACCACAAATCATCCGGGGTGTCATCAAGGCCAGAAGATGGTGTCGGCGCACCGTCCATTCTCCGCCTGTTGCTCGGAAACACGGAATGCGTGCGGGACTGTCTCCAAGTTCCCAAAAAACCTTCCCGCAAAGTGTGACATGCGCCGCCTCGAAGCGTCCGCATAACGCCGCCTGCCGGCATGACACCGGTCTGGGGGATCTCCGGACAGGCTTGAATGGCGAGTCCGGAGCGTGTCAAGCTCTACGACACCCCCGTGAAGGACAACGAGTGGTTCAAGGTCCACATTCTCGTCAAGGCCCAGAACATCGTGGTGAGGCTGGAGGACAGTAAAACAGGGGCCTTCGGTGCATCGAAATCGGTGGGTGGCACGCTCAGAGCGAAGCGATGGGCGTGCTGATTGACCGTCCACGCCCATCGCTTTGCTCTGGGACGCGCCACCCATGAATAAATCTAGCTCTAGCGCCGATCCGCCTCGTGCAACCCCTCCAGCAACTCCACCGCCGTATCCACCAGTATCTGGATCCCCTCTTCGGACACGAAATTCACCCCCACGAGGGTCTCATAACCCTCGTGCTCGAAGGCTTGCGCGGTCGGTTCGTAGCCGGCCCATTCGTTGGTCAGCTCGCACACAATCGTGTGCCGAAAGGGCGAGCGTCTCTTCACCGATAGCCCCCGCTCCACAAAGAGCTCCCCGGCGTTGCTGGCGATCCCCAGCGGGCCGATCCGCGCAGCGTTGACCGGGATTTCCGGGTTTTTCGGCCCGGGGCCGCCGATCGTATTCCGCCAGCCCAACCGGGCCAACGCGCCCTCGCGCTGGTCCGCCGGGTCGCGGCGCGGCGCCGGCACATTGCGGCGAGCGTATCCCACGGCGATCGGGCCCTCAATGAGGCTCGCTCCCTTGGCCGCTGCCACCGCCGCCCTTGCGAAGACGGCGGCCCTCTCTCGCCAGTCGGGGACAAATTGCACGTTCGGGTTGATGTTGCCCGAGGCCCCCTGGGTGAAGACGCACACCGCCTGCTCCCCGTAAGCCTGTGCCATCTGCTCCGCAATGACCGCCGGAAAATCCGCGGACCACTTGCCCTCCCGGCGATCGTGCAGGCTCGGGTGGCACGTGAAGTTCACGAGCGTCCCCAGAACCTGTCCGTTCATCCCGTCAAACCGCGCAACCCATAGCTCGGGATCGATCGGGCCCTCCGTCCCCAAGACCTGCGGCGTCTGCTCGAGGTCGTTCACCTTCTTCAACCACGTATTCAGAACCAACCCGTCGGCCTTGGACACAACCCGCCGGTTGTGAATCCCTTCGTAAACCAGGGAGCGTCCGAGGAGCATTCGTGCCGGCCTGCGCGACTGGTACGCCTCGGCGATGCTCTCGGCGATGAGCCCCGGCAAGGCCGACAGGTACTCCTGGTTGTTCGGCCCGCCCATCGGAACGAAGGGCGAACTGTGGTTGTGGCTCGGGCAGATCATCACCGCGTCTCGGTCGATCCCCGTCCGCTTGGCGGCGTGGGCAATGGCCGCCTCGGCCAGATCGCCCCGAATTTTGACCAGGTCCACGCCCACGATGGCGATCGTTCGGTCGCCGCTCTGGGCCACCAGGGCTTTCGCGAACAGCGGGTCGTCCGTCCCCACGCTGCCGATCAGCCCTGCCCCGGTCATGATCGCCCCAACCGGCGGCGTGATGTCCACCTGGCCAAAGCCGATCTTCAGTTCGCCAGCCGCGTCATCCGCCACCGCAACCAGTGGGGGAACAGCGAACACGACCAGTAACACGACCAGTAACACGGCCAGTAACACGGCCAGGAATGATGTACTTTTCATCACAACCTCTGCTCACAGGCCAGCCAATTGCGTCGGGATCACCCCTGCCTCAAGACCTCCAGCCTCCAGTTCCAGCCTCACTTAAGCCGGTCGATCAGGTATTCCGTCGAGCTCTTGTACTTCGGATCGGTTCTCCCTGGGCACACAAGCACGACGTCGACGCCCACCTCCTTGAGACGCTCTTCAAGCTTGACTCCCATGATCCCCGAGTGCGTCGGGTCCTTCGGCGACGAGCCGACGACCGGAACCTCGCCGCCGTAGAACAGCCCGATCGGCGGATCGTCTTTCGAGACGTGTTCCATCGGCGAATACTCCTTGATCCAATCCAGGACCTTCTCCCGGTTGTCGTACAGGCTCTGGAAGTTCGGCAGGCCGAAGGCGTGGGCTCCGTATCGGTAGTTCGGCATCCACTCGCGCAGCGGCTTCGGATCGAGCGTCACTTGGGGCACCTTCACGGCGGCGCAGTAGAGACGGGTCGATTCCCGGGCGATCGGATCGTCGCTCTGCGGATCCGCCATGTCGTCGTGAAAAGCGAGCCACAGCGACGAACATGCTCCAGCAGATCCGCCAGTAGCGCCGATACGTGTCTTGTCCAGATTCCACTCGGCCGCTTTCGAACGAACAAACTGCAAGGCCCGCGCGGCGTCTTCCAGCGGGGCCTTGACCGGCGGCTTGGTCTGCTCCTCGTCGCCGTTCTTCACGTAGCGGTAGTTGATGGCGACGACCGAAATCCCGTTGTCCAGAAAGGCCTTTGGATTCGTCTTCTTGTCACCGCGTATCCAGCCACCGCCGTGGATGTACAACACGACCGGCGTCGGTTGGTCCGAAGCCGCCTGGTAGAAATCAAGAACCTGGCGCGGATGGCTGCCGTAGGCCACGTCGGTGAGCCGCTTGAGTTCGTCGGCCTGAGCCAATTGCCCAACGAAAAGCAGAACGGCCAAGAAAACAATCTGCTTCATGGCTTCAACTCCTTCAGGAATAAGTCAGAAACAACTTCGACATTTCGAGCTATGCGGGGATCGCGATGAACAGGAGTCAACGGAGAAAACAGAGCAAAGAGACTCTGTTATCTTTGTTGCCTCCTGTTCCTGCCAATTCTCGCCGGTCTGCGTGTACTGCCAAATCTGCTCACTGTTTACATCGGGAGGCTATTATTGAGCCGTTCCTTCCTCCACCGGCGCAGGCTGCCCGTCGAGCAACGCCCGATTCCAGGCGTTGAACCGATCGTAGTACGGACGATGGGAGCCCTTCTTCTCGCCGTGTTGCCCCAGGGGCAGCACGACGATCTCCTTAGGGCCTGCCAACTGGTTGTAGGCGGCGAACACGCCGGGCGACGGACAGACGGTATCAATCAGCCCCACGCCGATCAGCACGGGACACTTCACCCGCGATGCGAAATTGACCACGTCGTAATACTCCGCTGCGCGACGAACGCTCGCCCCATCCTTGTCCTGGGTCTTCCAGTACCACATGGGCCAACCCGGCATGCGTCCCGCCTCGGGACCGTTCAGATCGCACCCGGCCGGCACGCAGGCCAGCACTCCCGTGATCTTCGGGTGCAGCCCCGCCGTAACGATCGACTGCAGGCCCCCCTGGCTGCCCCCCGTGACAACGAGCGTGCGCCCGTCCCAATCAGGCCGTTCGGCCAGGTACTGGGCCGCACGGTAGCACGAAAGATACATCCGCAGGAAATAGCTTGTCTCGCGGTCGTCATTGCCGATGCCCGGATAGTCTTTCAGGGGCCCCGCCGATTGTTCCTGGTAGAACGACGGCGGCTCGTCGATCGGCAGATCGTGGGCGTTGACGTCCAGCACCAGCCAACCCTCGGCCGCTCGGCCCGTAACCCAGCTCTTTTGCAGAGGATAGACGCCGGCCCACTGAACGATGAGCAAGGCCGGCAACTTCTCGCCCTCCTTTGGACGAGCGAGTTGCCCGCGAATGTGGGAGCCACGAATATTGTCCATCGTCACATGGAAGTACTCGATGTCGGCCTGGCCGCTGTCCGCAGGCTCCAGTTTCGGGTTGGCAGGCACGGCAGCAAGCTCCTTGAGCTTGTCGGCCCAAAAGGCGTCAAAATCGTCCGGGCGAGGCAAGGCCGGCTTGATCGCTTCCGGTGAAACCAGGGCGCCACCCCGCGCCGTGATCGTTTTGTCCGCGGTCCTGAGGCTTACGTTCGCCAACAGCCACCCCGGCTCATCGAGCTTGGCTTCGATCTTCCCCTGACCATCAGAAAGGGCAACCTTTCCTTGAGCCACTTCGGTCAATCCGCCTTTCTTGACAACAAATGTTGCCTCGCTGACGTCACTTCCTGTCACCTGCACATTCCAGCAGATCTTCTCCCCCGGCTTGTAGACGCCTTGCGGATGATCCGGAACAACCGTCAACTCCTGAGCGTCGGAAACGCAAACGAACAACAGGCAAAACGCAATGCCCAGCAGAACAGGGCGAAAATGCCGCATCATGGAAGACTTCCTCTCATGCAAATAACTCGACTGCCTGACTTCTTACTTCGCTATTCAGATCCATAACAGGTTGGAAAAGAAGGACAACCCCAGAGGACACGGAGAATACAGAGGAATGAAGGAACGCGACCAGATGGGGTCCACGCAATCCAAGAACCAGTTAAGAGACCAGAAACGAATGTCGCTTGACCACATTCTCATTCTTTCCTCCGTGTACTCTGTGACCTCCGTGGTGTTCCACTCTTCATTTCTTCATTTCAGGTGGTCTCCTGCCTCGAACCTTCGTCCACCATCGTAATGGGCCAGCGCACCGGCTTCCACCTCCCTCGCGGCGATTTCCCAAGGAGTTGCTCAAAGCGAAAATGAATGGCGCCGGAGACGAGACTGAAGGACTGCAAAACAGGGACTTTCGGCGTACTGGAATTGGCTTTCCACTCCAATCGACCTCGCATTGGGCACCTACAGCCTACAGTCTTCAGTCTCCAGCCCTACCCCGGCATTTCAGGGAGTTCGCAGCTTTCGAAAATCCCGTTCTTTTCACTTTGAGTAAGTTGCATGGAGCCGCGCCGCTGCTAGACTGGGGCATGTTGAGCCCCCACACCTGCCCCTTCCCCCCCGAGCTGAACCGCGAGAACTCCCGGCGATCGTCTCGGTAGAATCCCTCCGGCCCCCTGAGGCCCCCAATGCCTGCCATCACCTTGTTGCTGGTTCTGTCGTCGGCAACGGCCGGCGCCCCGCCGATCACGGTGGACGCAACCAGGCAGTTGTTCCTGGATGACTACCTGGTCGCATCCCGGCAGGACGTAACGCGGAAGATTCATCCCGCCCGGAAGCATCCCGCCAACCCCGTGCTTGAGCCAACAGAACCGTGGGAGGCCAATATGGCCATCCTCTATGGCTCCGTGATCCGCGACGGCGACAAGTTCCGAATGTGGTACTACGCTGGCGGCAATACGGCCTATGCGGAAAGCTCAGACGGCCTGCAATGGCAGAAACCGGCGTTGGGTGTGATTGACTGGCAAGGGCGCGATACGAACCTCGTCGCCGCCCGAGGCGGGGAAGAATCGCCGGCCACCCTTTCCTGCCAATACGAGACCTTCGGTGTCTTCCGCGATGACCAAGATGCCGACCCAGCCCGTCGCTACAAGATGGGATACTTGAGCCTCCAGCGAAACTACAAAGGCCCCAGCCCAAGTCCTTTCCATCGCGGACAGCGCCGAGGCCTCGGCGTGGCGGTCAGTCCCGATGGCATCCACTGGCGCTGCGAGGACCCCTGGGCGACCCAGGCCACCTGCGACGGCGCAACCCATTGGATGTACGATCCGGCCAGCCAGCGCTACGTCCTGTTCGGGCGAACCAAGTACGCCTCGCCCGACGTGCTCGCCGCCGTGGCCGACAAACCTTGGCTCCACTTCTGGGGCCGGTCGGTGGTCCGCGCCGAGTCCAAGCCGGACGACTTCCTCCACTGGGAGCAGGTCAAACCGAATTCGGGCCAGCTCGTTCTCACCGCCGACACGCAGGACCCGCCGGGAAGCGAGATCTATTCGATGATGGTCTTCCCCTATGAGGACATCTACATCGGTCTCGTCCAGATGTTCCACAAGGATCGCGACACCTGCCGCCTGGAACTGCAACTGGCCGTGAGCCGTGATACACGTCATTTCACCCGAGTGGGCGACCGGACGCCGTTCATCCCGGTTGGCCCCCAGGGGAGCTGGGACCAGTACAACAATTCGATTGCAACCGGCCCGCCGCTGGAAATGGGCCATGAATTATGGTTCTATTACGGGGGCCGAAGCTATCCCCATTCGCCCTACGAGGCTGAAGGCGCGGTGAAGCGGGGCTGCGTGGGGCTGGCCACCATCCGTCGCGATCGGTTCGTGTCCCTGTCGGCCGCCGAGCAGCCCGGCCAGGTTGTAACCAGGCCCCTGCGACTGGGTGGCGGTGTCCTGCACCTCAATGCCAATGCGGGGGCCGGGCGGCTGGTGATAGAAGTGCTCGACGGCGACGGAAATGTGGTGACCCGGTCTGGGCCCATCACGTCTGACGGCCTCGACATGGCCGTCCAGTGGGAAGGAAAACAACCGAAGTGGGATGCAGCGCCCCTGACGCTTCGGATTCAGATGCAGCAAGCCGATCTGTTCGCCTTTTGGTGCTCGGAGAATTGAGAGGAGTGAGAACGTGATTCGATCGTACCGTGGCTCAATGACGATAGCGTGCCTTTGTCTGGCGTTTGCCTTCCCCTGTGCACTGGTGGCTCAAGAGCCTTCCGCGCCGGCGCAAAACGTCCTTTGGTACCAGGCCCCCGCCCAAGGCTGGGAAACGGAAGCCCTGCCCATTGGCAACGGCCGCCTGGGCGGCATGATTTTCGGAGGCGTGGACCGGGAACACATCCAGTTCAACGAAGACAGCCTCTGGATTGGCGACGAACACGACACCGGCTCCTACCAGGCCTTCGGCGATCTCCACGTCGAACTCGGTGAGCCCTCGGGCGCCGTCGGCGTTTCCAACCCGAGCGAACATCGAACCTCTCGCAACCAGGGGGTCGAAAAAACCCTCGACGGCAAACCCGACACGAAATGGTGCATGGAACACGAAGGCCGCCCGGTCGTCTGGCAGATAACGCTTCCCAAGACGGCCGACGAGCCCCTCACAAGGTACACGCTGACCAGCGCCGACGACGTGCCCACTCGCGACCCGCAACGCTGGCAGTTGCTCGGCTCAAACGACGGCACGGAGTGGACGGTGCTCGATGAGCAGCAACTCGACGCCCCCTTTCCCAAGCGGCATACGTCCAAGACGTTCACCTTCAAGAACGACAAGCTCTTCCGCTCGTATCGCTTCGTTTTCCAGCTCACCGACAAGTCGCACTTCCAGGTGGCCGAGATCGCCCTGGGCGAGCCCGACTCGGCGTTCCGCCAGGCCATGGACACCGCGGGCGCAGAATCCTACGTCCGCAGCCTCGATATCGCCCGGGCCGTGCACAAAGTCCGCTACGTTCGCGACGGAACGACCTACCAGCGCACCTGCTTCTCCAGCCACCCCGCCCAGGTCGTGGTCCTGCGACTGACGGCTGACAAGCCGGGCGCCTACTCCGGCCGCATTTCCCTGACCGACGCGCACAAGGCAACGGTCACCGCCGAGGACGGCAGGATCACGGCCACCGGCTCGCTCACCGGCTACGTCTACTCGAGCGGCAGCACCCAGGGAAGATCCGAAACTTACGCCCTCGCCCTGGACTACGAAGCCCAAGTCCTGGCAATCCCCGAGGGCGGCACGCTCGAAGTCCGCGACGCAGAGCTTGTTTTCAACGGCTGCGATGCCCTCACGCTGCTGCTCGCCGCCGGCACCGACTACGTCAATCGGCGCGATCAAGGTTGGAAGGGTAAGCATCCCCACGACCGAATCACATCGCAACTGGCCAAGGCAGCGAAGGAATCCTTCGATACGCTGCTTGAAGAGCATGTGCGGGATTATCAGAGCCTGTTCGATCGAATGGAGCTCGACCTTGGCTCCACGGCAGAGGACACGCTGGCCTTACCTACCAACAAGCGTCTGGCGGCCTATCGAGAGGGCGGCGCCGACCCCGATCTGGAAGAACTCCTGTTTCAGTACGCCCGCTACATGATGATCAGTTCGTCCCGCCCGGGCAGTTTGCCCGCGAACTTGCAGGGGCTGTGGAATATGAGCAACCGCCCGCCCTGGCGATCCGACTATCACACGGACGTGAACGTGGAGATGAACTACTGGTTCGTGGATCCGGCCAACCTGTCCGAGTGTTTTGAGCCTCTGGCCGACTGGCTCTACTCCATCCGCGACGTCCGCCGCGACGAAACCCAAAAGACCTTCGGCACGCGGGGTTGGATCACCCACGCGGAGAACGGCGTTTTCGGCGGCTCCACCTGGAAATGGTCCAAGGGCGACGCCGCATGGGTCGCGCAGAACCTCTGGGATCATTATGCCTTTACTCTTGACAAACACTATCTCCGGACGCGAGCCTATCCGCTCATGAAGGACCTGTGCGAGTTCTGGGAGGACCATTTGAAGGAGCTCCCGGACGGAACGCTCGTTTCTCCCGACGGCTTCTCGCCCGAGCACGGCCCCGAGGAAGACGGCGTCTCCTTCGACCAGCAGCTCGTGTGGGACCTGTTCACGAACTACATCGAGGCGTCGGAAGCCCTCGGCGTGGACGAGCCCTTTCGCAAGAAGGTCGCGGCCATGCGCAGCCGGCTCTTGGGTCCCCAGATCGGCCGCTGGGGCCAATTGCAGGAGTGGATGGTCGATCGCGACGATCCCAAGGACCAGCACCGCCACCTGTCGCACCTGATCGCCGTCCATCCGGGTCGGCAGATTTCGCCGCTCACCACGCCCGAACTGGCCGAGGCGGCCCGGGTCTCCATGAACGCCCGGGGCGACGCCTCCACCGGCTGGAGTCGGGCCTGGAAGATCGCCATCTGGGCTCGCCTTCACGACGGCAACCGCACCTACAGCATCCTTCACGGCATGCTGCAGAACATGATCCACGACAACCTGTTCAACACCCATCCCCCGTTCCAGATCGACGGCAACTTTGGCTACGCCGCCGGCCTGTGCGAAATGCTCGTCCAGTCGCACGCAGGCGCGATCCACCTGCTGCCGGCCCTGCCCGACGCCTGGTCCACGGGCCACGTCCACGGCATCTGCGCTCGCGGCGGCGTCCGGATCGACATGACCTGGAAAGACGGCCGCATCACAACCGCCGTGCTGACAGCAACCGTCGACGGTCGCCACAAGCTCCTCGCCCCCAAGGGCCAACAGATCGACGGCCCCGACACCATCGAATTGAAAGCCGGAGAATCCCGCGAAGTGCGATTCAAATGAGACTTGAAGGAGAAGCGACGATGTTTCGTTCTTGCCACTTGTTTGCCATACTGCTAATACTGATCGCCACCGCGGCCGGTGCGGAAGAAACCGGTCTGACCCTCGCCACCGGCGGCGCGAGCCAATTCACCATCGTGCGGCCCGCCGATGCATCACCTTCCC
This sequence comes from Thermoguttaceae bacterium, assembly GCA_963674575.2. Classification (GTDB taxonomy): domain Bacteria; phylum Planctomycetota; class Planctomycetia; order Pirellulales; family Thermoguttaceae; genus JAAYAY01. The sequence continues at coordinate 203,001 of CAXXQT010000001.1, read as the reverse complement.
AAGTCTATGCCACCGAAGAGCTGCAGCGACTGGCCAAGGACATGACCGGCGCCACGCTGCCCATCATCGCCGACGATCAACCTTTGCCGCCCAAGGCAATCCTTCTGGGCGTCACCAGGCACACCCAGGCCGCCCTCGGCGAGGCGCCCGACCTGGCAAAGCTGGGCGACGACGGTTTTCGGATCGTCACCCGGCCTCCCCATCTGCTCGTCCTCGGCAGTCCGGTTCGCGGAACGCTCTACGGGGTCTACGAGCTTCTGGAGAAGTACGGCGGCTGCCGATGGTACAGGAAGGACTTTGGCCGCATCCCCAAGCTCGACACCTGGACCGTCCCGCAGATTGACGACACGCAGGTCCCCGCCTTCGCCATGCGCGAGCCGTTCTGGTGGGGCATGTTCGACGGCGATTTCGCCGCCCGCTCGAAAGTGAACGGGAACCGGCCCGACCTCAAGGAGAAGCACGGCGGCAAGATCCGCTTCGGCGGCGGCCTGTTCGTCCACACCTTCTACCCTCTCATGCCGCCCAGCGAGTTTTTCGCCGAACACCCGGAATACTACAGCGAACTGAACGGCAAACGCACGGCCGACCGCGCTCAACTCTGCCTGACCAACCCGGACGTGGTCCGGATCGTCACCGAGCGTGTCCTGGCCCGCATCCGCCAGGATCCGCAGGCCAAGCTGTTCAGCGTCAGCCAGAACGATTGGCATGGATGCTGCCAGTGCGAGCGTTGCCGCGAAATCGACGAGCGCGAAGGCTCCCCCTCGGGCACGATGATCCACTTCGTCAACCAGGTGGCCGAGGCGGTCGAAAAGGAATTCCCCGACGTCTGGATCGAGACCCTGGCCTACCAGTACACCCGCCATCCGCCCAAGACGCTCAAACCCAGACACAACGTGGTGCCCCGCCTGTGCACCATCGAGTGCGACTTCTCCAAGCCGCTCGACGTAAGCACCTTCGAGCAGAACCAGAAGTTCGTCGAAGACATCAAAGGCTGGTCGGCCATTACCGACAAACTCTACGTGTGGGACTACACGACCAACTTCGGCCACTATCTCAGCCCCCATCCCAACTTCAACTGCCTTCAGGGCAACGCACAGTTCTTCCGCGACAACCACGTGGTCGGCCTGTTCGAACAGGGGGCCTACCAGGCGCCCCACGCCGAGTTCGCCGAACTGCGAGCCTGGATTCTCGCCAAGCTTCTGTGGAATCCGGACCAGGACGTCGAGCCGCTCTATCGCGACTTCTTCGAAGGCTACTACGGTCCCGCCGCCCGGCCGATCCGGCAATATTTCGACGAGTTGCAGGCCCTGGTCGAGCCCGACGAAAACGTCCTGCGAATTTGGAACCCGCCGACCGCTCCCTACTACACGGACGAGTTCTTCGACCGGGCCGCCCGCCTGTGGGCCGAAGCCGAATCGCTCGTCAAAGACGATCCCGCCCTTAGCTACAACGTCCGGATGAGCGCCCTGCCGGTGATCTACGCCCGGCTCGTCCGCTGGCCCGCCACAACACTCGCCCTGGCTGATCGCGGCGGCGAATTGACCCCCGTCGGCATCGCTCCCGAATACGGCCAGCTCGCCCGCACGTTCCTCGCCGGCATCGCCGAAGGCAACATCACCTACATTTCGGAAAGCCACGCGCGACACACCGATTTTGTGGAAAAGCTGAAGAAGCAACTCGACAACTGCCCGCCCGCCTCCCAGTCGTCCACCGCGCAGCCCCCAGCCGATCGCCTCGTGATCGAAGACCGCATGATGAGCCTCGGCCGGCCGGGCGAGTGGGACGAGCGAGTGTCCGACAGCGAGGCCGAGGACGGTTCCGCCATCAAGCTCTTCAACACCCATTACGAATGGTGCCTCACCTGGCGGGTGAACCCGACCGTGTTCGAGCCGGGCGCCAAGTACAAGCTCCGGGCGAGGGTCCGCGTCGCCAAGTCCGATCGCCAGGGCAACGCCTTCTGGGCCGGCGTCTACGACACGGCCCGCAAGAGAGGCTGGGGCCAGATCCAGCCCGCCACGTCGGCCGTCAAGGACGGATACCAATGGTACGACGTGGCCACCTGGACCCCGGAAACCAACCAGTACATCTGGGTCGGCCCCGGCACCTACCCCAAGGACGGCGGCCAATCCGCCATCGAAGCCGTCTACATCGACCGCTTCGAACTAACCCGCGAGAACTAACCGAAAAGGAAAAGGGGACGCAGCTATTTCTCTCCTCGCCCCGGGTGGCCCCGATGATTTTCCGCATTCCTTTGCCCATATCTGTTGACGAAGTCGGAAAATCGTCGGGGCGGCGCAGCCGCAAGAGGGGCTGTACTCCATGCAATGCCATTCTCCGCCGGCCACCCCTCTTCACCGCGAAGCGGTCGATACAACACAGCCCAGGGTCAGCGCCAGCGGCGCAGCCGCCAAGCGCCACCCTGGGTCACAATCCACCCCAAACCACTCCCCCACCATGCTCGCAATCCTCCTCCTCGCAACCGCCACCTGCGCAGCCGGCCCCCTCGACGACCTGTGCTGGCGAAACGACTGCCGCGACCCGAACGTCTGGACCGCCCAGCCGGACTGGCTCAGCAACGCCTCTTCCGCGGCCTCCGCAACCCGCGACGGCGAAACGCTCGTCTTTCGCGTTCCGGAACCAGGCCGCGGAATGAAATGGTCGCTCAGCCTGCCAACTGTCTCCCTGGAAGCCACGCCCTGGTTGACCATCCGATATCGGGCGGAACAACTCGCCAATCACGGCACCGACTACCTGGTCTTCGTCGACGACCACGTGTCCCGCCGCCAGCTCAATGCCGTCCGCCTGGGTGACGCGATCACCGACGGCCAGTGGCACGTGGTGGCCGTCGATCTCTCCCTGTTGACCGACGCCGAAGCGATCGACGCCCTGGCCCTTCAGGTCCAGGCCCCGGCACAGTCGGAAGCAGCCCTCTGGGTCGATTGGATTTCGCTCACCGAGCGCCCGCCGGCGGGAGCCGAAATGATCCGAGGCACCCCGCCTGACAAGTCCAAGCCCGACTGGATCGCCCCCCTGTTCGACGCCTCGTGGGAAGCCCATCGCGATTGGCTCTCCAATCCGGCGGCGGAAGGCCAATTCGGTCTCGACCGGCAAGGCGACACCACCGTGTTTCGCGCCGGCCCGGCCGATCGCGGCATGAAATGGTCGTGGAGCCTGCCCGAGCCCGTTTCCCTCCAGGGCCACCGCTACGTTTCCCTCCGCTATCGCACCTTCGGCTGGCGACCCTATAGCGACTACGCCGTCTGCGTCTTTGGCAAGAGCAACGAGGAAGAAGACCCGGGCTACACCGAGATGATTCCCGCGGGCGAATTGATCGGAGACGGCCGCTGGCACACGCTAGCGCTCGACATCCGCCAGTTGGCCAAGCGTTATCCCGCCATCACCCGTCTGGCCGTGCAACTCCAGGCCGAGTCGGAAAAGGCACGGCTGGAGTTGGCCGACCTGCGGCTTACCAACGCGCGTCAATCGTCCAGCCTGGCCGACGCCCTCCAGTGGCAACCCGGAGCCGACTTCCAGGGCTTTCAGGCACTGTCGCCGTGGCAAGTTGCCCCCGCGGATTCGTTGCCCTGGCGCGAACATTTTCGACTCAGCGATTGGCTCGCCGGCCCGGCCGTGACCGTCGAGGGAATCCCCTTCTCGCGTTGCAAAGAAGGACCCTCGTTGGCGGCCACGGGCGCTCGGGCCAAGTCAGAACTGCGTCTGCCGGCAGGCGGCCACGCGAGCGAGGTCTACCTGCTCCTTTTGACTGCACTGGTCGGCCCCGACGAGCCGGCCTACGGCGCCGGAAAACTGCGGACCATCCGCGACGTGGACCGCTTCCGCCTCCGGCTGGAATATGCAGACGGCTCGGCCACCGAATGCCTCCCCATGAACGTGGCCACGCACCAGTTCGCCATCGTCGACGGCCTGCAAGTCGTGGTTGCCGCGGCCGATCCCACTAAAGAGCTTGCCGCAATCGTCGTCTGCGATCGCTCGAAACAGGCCGCACTGGCCGTGGCCGGCGCCACGCTCCGATCCGATGCAAAACGGCTCTATCCCGAGGCCCTCGAACAGCAGCCGCCCGTTCTCACGCCGCCGCAAGCCGCAACCGTTCAAATCGAGACCGAGATCCCGTCGACCGGCTCCCCGATCCTGAAACGCCTGGTCCACCAGCCCTCCGGCTTCAGTTGCCTACCCGATCCCTGCCCGCTGGTCAGGCTCCGGGTCGATGGCAACGAGATCGTCTCGGACGATCTCATCCGAACCGACGCAACCCACGACAGCGCCGATCTCCGCGACTACGCCTGGTTCAACATCCGCGGCGTGGACGACCTTCGTCTTGGTGTGAGCGCCGAGCCGGTCGGCGCCGACTCGCTGAGAATCAAAGCCGTCGTTCGCAATCTCGGCCAGAAAGAACACGCCGTGCTCCTGGCGGCCCCGGTCGTCGGCCCCTATCGACTCGCCGAAGATCCCGACGACTCCTACTACCTCGTCCCGCGGCGCGGCTCCGTCCTCGACAACGCCCCGCGCTCCTTTCGCGAACGCTACTGCGGCCTGTTCCCCGTTCAGTTCCTCGACACGTTCTGCCCCACCCAGCAGCGAGGTCTCGTGCTGCGGACTGAGGACGTCGACTGCCTGCGCAAGAACTACCTCCTTGAGAAAAGCGAAGACGGAACCTACACCGCGGCCGTCGAATACCCCGAGCAACCCCTCCGCCCTGGCGAGACCCTCTCGACAGCCCCGGCCGTGATCTCGGCCACCGATGGCGACTGGCACCGAGGGCTCGAGGCCTATCGCCGCTGGCTTGCCACCTGGTACAAGCCCTCCTCGCCGCGCAAGCCGTGGTTCCGCGAGGTGTTCAACTTCCGCCAGCGTTTCCTCTGGACCTGGGACCCGCTCTACGACAGTAGCCAGGGCCAGTTCCAACTTCAGCGAGCGGTCGACGAAGCCCGACGCGAGTTCGGCGGCATCGATTACCTGCACCTGTTCGACTGGGGAAACGTCCGGCCCTACGGGCGGATCTACGGCCGCACCGGCGATTATTCGCCCTACCCCATGTTCCAGGGCGGGCTGGAAGCCTTCCGCCAGGCCATTGCCGAGGTCCAGGCCCAGGGCGTTCCCGTGGGCTTCTACATCGAAGGCTACCTGCTGCAGGAGCGAGGCAAGCTCGGCCAGCAGTACGGCCGCCAGTGGCAGCTCATCGGCCCCAACGGAAAGGGAATCTACTGGCCCCGGAGCACCGAGATGATGACCTGCGCCGGCGTTGATGCCTGGCGTCAGGTGCAGGCCTCCACCTACGCCACCAAGGTTCGCGAGCTGAATGCCGATGGAATGTACATCGACCAGTTCGGCTTCGCCAACACGGGCAAAGACTGCTACAGTCCCGCCCACGGCCATCCCGTTCCCAGCTATGCCGTGCTCACCGAGCGCGACGCGACGGAGATCATCAGCCGCTCCATCGCCGCCGCCAAGCCGGGCGTGGCCGTCTACACGGAAGAAACACCCGTCGACGTGACCAGCCAGTACCAGGACGGGAGTTTCTCCTACGCCATGTCGTCATCCCTGCGAACACGAACCATGGCGCCCTTGAACCTCGCCCGGTTCGCCCTGCCCGACTTCAAAACGATTGAGATCCTCTACTGCGACAAGCCCACCGGAAGCTGGGCCACGGGCGTCCGCTGGGTGTTCTTCAACGGCGAAGCCATCTGGCTGGAAGGCAAGGCCGACGAGTGGTTCGAACCGGAAACCCGTGAAGAAATCCGCCACTGCTACTCGATCCTGCACCGCCACCGCGACGCCTTCACCACGCTCGCGCCCGAGCCCCTCGTTCCCACCGAGCAGGGCGGCGTCTTCGCCAACCGTTTCCCCATCGAAGGAAAAACGGTCTACACCCTCTACAATTCCCGCCACAGCACCGTCACCGGCCCCGTCCTCCGGCTGCCTCATCGCGACGGCGCAACCTACTTCGACGCTTGGCACGACCGCCCCGCCCATGTCACCCGCGACGACAACGATGACGTGATCCACGGCGAACTTGGTCCGCACGGGGCGGGGTGCATCGTCGTCGAGCCGAAAAGGGGACGCAGCTAGTTTTCTTTTGCGCGAAGGAAACGTCCCATGAAGCACCTATCCTTGCCGCGAAGCCTAGCGGCACTTGCGGTAGCCCTGGCCGCTACACTGACGCGAGCTCAGGACGTTGCCGAATTCAAGTGGAGTTCGCCCCCGAACGGAAATCTGAGCAAGCGTACGCCGAGACTGGTCAACTACTGCCACATCTCCAGCGAATTACGCCGCCATCCAAGCTCCGAACTGGCCCGCATGCTTGCGCGATGGGATGTCGTCATTCTGTATCCCTACCAGCAGGTCGGCGAATATCCTCTGGTAACCCCTGACCAAATCCGGCAGCACAACCCGGACGCACAGATCCTGGTCTGGATGCCGTTGCAAGGCCCCTCCGGACCACGTTGGCAACAGAGCATTTCCAAACGGAACCTGGAGCTTTGGAGCGGGCGCGACGGCCAGGGGAAGGTCGTCGTTGCTCCATGGGGGGAGGTACTCATGAATCCGGTTGCGAACAACCGGGGATGGCCTCGCCATGTCGTGTCCTTTCTGGACTCAAAGTGCCTGCGGATCGCAGAAGATCGTTACGACGGAGCGATGCTAGACTGCCTCTGGCCGGGCCCTTTCCCGGAAATCGATGCGAACCAGGACGGCAAGCGAGACCCGCAGGATGCCACAGCTTGGCGAGACGCATACACCTTCATGCTCCGCGAACTGCGACGCAAGCATCCCCGCGGCATTCTCGTTGGCAATGGGGGCGCGCCCCTGTCGGCGGGCGATGCCTACCTCCAGACGCTCAATGGCTCCATGCACGAGAACGCGTTGGGAGATCAGTGGGGTCGTGGGGAATGGGCCGATGTGTGGAACGGCTACAAGGCCTCGGTGGACGCGGCCCGACAGCACAATCGCCCGGCCATGCACCTGATCATGGTCGATGTTCGCAACCATCGCTCATTAGAGGAGGCTCGCGACCTTCAGGCCCTCACTTCCGACGACCTCCGTCGGATGCGGCTGGGGCTCTGCACCTCCTTGTTGCTCGACGGCGGCTATTTCGGCTTTGACCGAGGCGACTGCCTGCACGGCCAGTTGTGGTGGTTCGATGAGTATGATGCCCATATCGGCGACCCCGTCGAACCGTTCAAGGAAGGCGTATTCGGAGCGGGAACCTACAGTCGCCGCTACAGCCGCGGCTTCGTGGTCGCCAATCCTTCCCAGCGACCCGTCACCGTCAGCCTGAGCGAACCCCATTTCGACTACTCCACCAGGTCGACGGCAAGCAAGCACGTAATCCCACCACACGACGGCCGCATCCTGAGAACGGATCAACATGAGTAACGAATCTGCCGAGCACGTCGCCGCGGTGAAGAGTGATTGGAAGCGGCTTAGCAACAAAGTCCCTGTCAGACGGAAGAAAGGGTTGATCGTCATGAATCGCATGATCCGGTGTATGATCGTGGCTGCGGCCTTGGCTTGGTCTGGTTCTGGAATGCATAGGGGCCAGGCGGCAACACCACAAGCCGAGGACGAAGCCGTCTCTTTTCAGGTTCCCAAGCTTTGGGAGTACAGTGCCCCGCGGATCGCGCCGGAGAAGCGGGAGCATGATCCGAGCCGGGCGCAGAAGGATCCCACCGTGGTGTTCTTCGAGGGCAAGTGGCACGTGTTCATGAGCGTCAAGCTGCCCGGCAGATCGGCCATCGAGCACTGCTCCTTCGAGCGATGGGAAGATGCGGACGAGTCGCCACGCACGATCCTGAAGATCAGCGACAGCAATTACTACTGCGCCCCGCAGGTGTTCTACTTCGCGCCGCACAAAAAATGGTACTTGATCTACCAGATGGGTGCGCCCGGGGCGAGGTTCATGTGGGTCGCCTATTCCACGACGACGGACATCGCCGACCCCGATTCGTGGACTCGCGCCCGCCCGATTCTCGACGGAGGGCCGGACGATCCGCGAAAACTCGGGGGACTTGACTACTGGATCATCTGCGACGATCAGCGGGCCTATCTGTTTCTGACCAGCCTGAACGGCAAGATGTGGCGATTGTGGACGACGCTGGAAGAGTTCCCGAGAGGCTTTGGCCACTGCGAACTTGCACTGCAGGCGAAGATCTTTGAGGCAAGCCATACGTACCGTCTGAAGGGGATGCAGAAATACCTGACGATCGTCGAGGAGAACGGCCGGCGGTACTACAAGGCCTATCTTGCCGACCGCCTGGACGGCCCGTGGACGCCGATCGCCGATACGGCGGAGAAACCGTTCGCCGGCTGGAAGAACGTCCGCCCGGCTCCCGGCGTGGAACCCTGGACGGACAACATCAGTCACGGCGAGCTTGTCCGTGACGGATGCGACCAGACGCTCACGGTCGATCCGGACCACTTGCGGTTCGTCTTCCAGGGCATGTGGGACAAGGACAAGTCGGGAAAGGGCTATGGGCAGTTTCAGTGGAGGATTGGCCTGTTGACGCCCGTGCCGGCCGGTGAAGACTTGCCTGAGACCGACGAATGACGCGAGTCCGCGGAGCGTACGTTTTCCGAGGGGCGGGGGCTCATCACGGCGGAGCGTGATGGCTACAATGCGTCTCCTTCACGATGCTTCCCGCGTGGAACACGGCGATCTCATACACTACAATGGAGTTTTTCTTCTCTGTTAACCCCATTTCTGGTACACGGGGAAACCAGTACTGCGAGAATACGATGTTGAAGGATATCAAGGCTGCCGTGTTGTTGCTGGCGATTGGTGTTGCCATGGGTGTCTCGTTGCCCGTTGCGGGGGCTGAGGCGACTGGTGAGCAACTGCGGTTTGAAGATGCGAAGTGGATCGCACCGCCGGACGTGGACGACGATTTCAATCTGTGGTTCCAGGCCCGAAAGACGCTGCAGGTTGAGGGGCCGGTGCAACATGCGAGGATCGCCATTACGGCCGACACGGTCTACCAACTCTATGTGAACGGTCGCTTCGTGTCCGACGGCCCGGTCCGGGCGTTTCCGGAGCACTATCGCTACGATCCGCTCGACGTTTCCCGCTTTCTCCAGCCAGGCACGAACGTGATTGCCGTTCGGGTCCATCATTGGGGGCGTGATACGGCGAAGAGCATTGCCGTCGATCCGGGGCTGTTGGCGGAGGTCGAGTGGGTGGACGGGGCGGGAACCCATCGGTTGGGAACGGACCGCTTGTGGAAAATCAGGCTCGACCCGGCCCACGATCCGCGGAGCCCGATTGTCAGCGCGCACCTTGGGTTCGAGGAGCACTACGACGCGAGGCAGGAGTGCCCCTCGTGGATGACGGACGACTCGGCAGACGCCACGTGGGACGACGCCAGGGAAATCGCCGCTCCCGGCGAGGGCGGCTGGGGAGACCTGCGGGCTCGCGAGATTCCTCAACTGGTGAAGGCGCCGGTCGAGCCGATAGCCGTTCTCAGCGTGGATCGCGTGCGCCCGCCGCGGATCGTCTCGACGCTGAACGTGGGCCGAAGCCACGGCATCGCACGCAAAGCGAGTGCCGTCAATCCGTACCGCTTTGTGCTCGTTTCGACGATTCGAAGCGACAAGGCTCAGGAGGCGACGCTTCTGCGGCCCACGACCCGGTTCGACTTCGCCAAGCTGCGGCTCGCCGGGCAGGACATCAACACGCGAGCGGACTTGATTCAACAAGAGGAGCTGCCCATTAAGCTGGCCGCCGGCGAGAACCCGTTGATCGTGGTGCTGGACGGCCGGGCCGAATCGGAAGAGTTTCAGTTCGCCCTCGACGCTGAGGGCAAAGTGACGCTCAGTAATCCCTTTGGCGAGGGCGATTGGGCCATCGCCGGACCGTATGGCCCCAACGATCAACGGTGGAAGAAGCTGCGCGAGGCCACAACGCTCGACGACATGAAGCCGCTCAAGTCGCTGTTTTACGTACCGGAGCCGCGCGACGTGATCAGCGCCGACGTTCACGGGCTGACGTGTCACCGCCGGGCGCTCGGCGCCGACGATACGATCGAAGCCGAGGCGATGCTTGCCGAGAACGAGGCCTGCACGGTGTTGCCGGCGGGCGACGAGGCGGTCGAATTCATGGTCGACTTTGGCAAGGAATACAACGCCCACATCGGTTTTGAAATAGATGCTCCGGAAGGGGTTGTTGTGGACGGGGTGGTTTTCGAGCGTTTTCACGAGGCAGCTCCGCAATGGCCCTGGGGAGTGCGCGCCAGTTTCCGCTACATGACGCGAAGCGGTTGGCAGACTTTTGAGACGGCGCACCATTTCGGCGGTCGATACCTGGCGCTGACCGTGCGAGGGCGCTCGGCGCCGGTCCGCATCCGCCAGGTATACGGCCGGTTCACGCACTACCCGGTCGCGGATCGCGGGCGTTTCCATTGCTCCGACGCGCTGTTGAACAACGTGTGGGACGTTTGCCGGCAGACGATGCTCTCCTGCATGGAGGACACGTTCGTCGATTGCCCGCTCTATGAACAGTCGCTTTGGCTGGGCGACGCGAGGAACGAAGCGTTGGTGTGCGCCATGATGTTCGGCGACTGGCGTCTTGTTCGGCGTTGCTGCACGCTGGGCTGCGAGTCGGTCGAGCGGGGCGATCTGGCGGGGATGCGTGTTCCGACGCGATGGGGGCGGATCATCCCGGCCTGGAACTTCCTTTGGGTTCGCATGTGCTGGGAGAACTATTGGTACTCGGGCGACAAGCCGCTTCTCGTCGAGCGCTATTACCCGGCCGTTCGCAAGATGCTCGATACGTGTCTAGACAAGTACGTCGATCCGGCCACGGGCCTGTTCTCGATCCAGGCCTGGCAGTTCATCGATTGGACCGAGTTGGACAACGGGCACAAGATCGTGACCCACAACAACACGTTCCTGGTTGATTCGCTGCGGCTTGGAGCTCAAATGGCGGATCTTGCCGGCGATGGCGATTCGGCCGCACGCTTCCGCGAAAGGGCGGACCGGTTGGTCCAGAATATCAACGAGCACCTCTGGAGCGACGAGCGCGGCGCCTACATCGACAGCATTCATAACGACGGCACGCGGAGCACCAGCGTTTCGCGGCAGATCAACACGCTGGCCCTGCTGCACGGCGTGGTTCCGTCGGATCGAGAAGCACGCGTGCTGGCCACGGCGATGAACGACAACTCGGACCAAGTCGTGCAATTCGGCAGCCCCTTCGCAACGCTCTACCTGCTGGAACTGCTGGGCGAACGGGGACAGATTGTGCCCATGCTCGACGTGGTTCGGGACAAGTGGGGCGGGATGATGGACAGCCAGACAACGACCTTCTGGGAGTCGTTCGCGACGGGCAATCTGGGGGGGGAGCGTTATCCGACGCGCAGCTATTGTCACGCGTGGTCGGCGGGGCCAGCCTACGTATTCAGCCGTTACGTCCTGGGAGCCCGTCTCGAGGTTCCGGGAGGAACGACCATTTCCTTGGCACCGCAACTGGACGCCCTCGATCAGGCCGACGGGGTCATCCCCTTGCCCAAGGGGACCGTCGCCGTGAAATGGGTGCGAACGGGCAAGAACGAAACGCTGCTGACCTGCTGCCTGGAAGGCGACGTGGAGGCCACGATGCACCTTCCGAACGACTGGCGGTTCAAAGCGACCGGAAGCGACGAGATGCTTCTGAAGCCGGCCGGGCGTCAGATCTTGCGAGTCGTTCGGTACTACGGAACGCGATGACGGCCGGCTTTTTCGGAAACGTTGAAACGATAGCACTGCCAAAACGTTGAGACGATGGCACTGCCAACAAGTAGGCAGTGGCACAAATTCTGCTTCTGGCGGGAATGATCAAGGCGATCGGTCAAAGACCATCCAAGAAATCAGGACCGCCTCGATTCGGCCGTTGTGCCAAATCGAGGCGGTTTGTTTCCATGTTGTGTCGAGCAGTCGTTAATTGCGATCCACGACGTTGATGAAGTTGGGGTGATTGGCATTCCCATTGGCCAGCTCTCGCCGGGTCGCTTCGAGTGATTCGGAGGCATCCTCAAAGTTGGGAGAAATCTTGAGGGCCGCCTCGAAGTCGGCAATGGCCAGATCGTGCGCTCCCAGGGCGCGGTAGACCTCGCCACGGGTGTGCAACGCGTCGGCATCGTCGGGTTGGATATTCAGCGAAGCCTGCACGTGTCGAAGGGCGACGATGGGCTTGCCAAGTTGCAGCAGGGCCCAGGCATGGCAATTCTGCATCACCGCATTGTCGGGATTGATCTCGATCGCCACGGCGGTGTCTTGGACCATGTCCGGGTACCGCTCGAGCTGGCAATACACCTTGGCCCGTGTATCACGGTGTGCCACGCAATTCGGAGCGAGGCGGATCGCACGGTCGAGGCACTTGAGGGCATCTTCGTGCAAACCCGCACAGAGGTTGGCAAATCCCGCGAATCCGGCGAAGGTGTCGTTTTGCGGATCCAGATCCATGGCGTATTCGAAGTCGACGGCCGCGCCGGTGAAGTCCTCTTCCTCCGCCTTGGTGAGGCCGAGGACGAAGTGGGCCGGCGCGAACTCGTAGTGGGCATCGAGCGCCTTGGAGATGAGACCGACGGCTTCGAGGTTCTTTCCGGCTTCGTGGGCAGCGACGGCACGTTCGGTGTATTCACGTGCGACCTTGATCTCGGGAGACTCTTCGCCGTCCGCCCCGTGGTCCGCGGATTCGGTTCGGTGTTGTTCGAAGAGGCCCTGAAGTTCGTCAGTGCCGTATTCCCGCGCCAACTCGACGTCGGCGGCGACGGCCGCTTCGTATTGTTTAATCGCCTCGTCCTTGCGTCCCAGTTTCAGCAGCACCTGGGCGCGTTCGGCCATGGTGCCTGCGCGGGTCGGGTCGATTTCGAGGCTGCGAGAGACGGCGGCGAGCGATTCTTCGTACTTGCCCGCGTCGAGAAGGCTGACGCCCAGGTTGTGCAGTGCGACGGCGTTCTCCGGCTCGAACTGAACGACGCGACGATAGTCAGCGGCGGCCAGTGCCGCCTGGCCAAGGTTGTGATAGGCCGTGCCTCGACTGTAGTAGCCGATCGACTCATTCGGCGCCACGGCGATTAGACGCCGCGCCGTCGCCAGCGCTTCGGCGTAGCGGTCTTGCGAGAGGCATACGCGAGAGCGCACGTCGAGGGCCTGTTGCTGGTTGCGATCGATCGCGAGCGCTTTGTCTGCCGCGGCAATCGCCTCGTCAAGCCGATCGAAGTCGAAGAGGACGAGGCCCAGCGAGCCCCATGCCTCCGCGTTCATGGGAGCGTTTTCAGCGGCCCATTCCGCGTAGGGCAGAGCGGCGCCGGGGTCGGAAGTCGAGCGAAGTTCATAGACCAGATCGATTGCCGAGGGAACGGTCAGGGCGCTGCGTTCCTCCTGGGTGAGCGCCGGCGGATCGGCCTGGCTGATACCGGCAAACGCTTGCAGCAGGAAGAGGATGGCGAGGAGGGTGGACGGGATGCGTGGCATGATGGGGTCTCCTGAAGGTGTGACGTGGTTTGCGAGAAGAACAGCCGCTTGGATGAGACGCCACGTCGAGACAAGTTTTCGGAGCCGTCCGATGCTTCGACTATGTATTCAGTCTAGCTCACAATGGGCCCGCAGGTGGGGTCTTCCTGCCACGGCTGGCGAATAAACGGGGGAAACAACGCCTTTCCGCCTGCCGCACCGAGCGCGTCTGGGCGTCTCACGGAAGCAATACACGCGACCGGCAGGGCTGTGACAGAAAACACGAGAAGTTGTCGATCGTCGCTGTTTTGCAGCCCTTCAGTCTTCAGCCTTCAGTCTTCAGCCTTAGCCCCTCCGTCACTCGTCTTCGCTTGGAGTAACGTCTTGTTTCGAGAAATCTCGCTTTTCGTCGTCACAACCATCGGCCTTCCGTGTACGGGCTGGTGAAGCGGGCGACGCAATGTTGCATCGCCGCGAACGAAACGACACACGAGTAGGAGATTGAACGATGAGACAGGTTCTGGCGATTTTGATGGCGGGTGCGATTGTGGTTGGCGGTTCCAGTATGGCGAACGCCGTCGATCTGGTTTCGGTCTGTAGCGACCTTTCCGCGTCGATGGACAATGCCACCGTTGGAATGATGGGGAACTCAGCCCGCGTCGATGCGGCGGTCGGCCGCTTCCAATACGGCACGCTCGGAATCACGCCGGTGTTCGATCCTTGGAGCCAGCAGATGACCACGGTTCCCATCGGTTTCGATCGAACATGGTCGAACGGGATCGGCGGCTATATCCAGAGCGACAATCCGTTCTACAACCCGAACATGATGCCGGGACCGACCTATCTGCCGATGGTTCCGGTCTACCCCGGCTTCTGAGATTCGAGAGCGGCGGCTTTCGGGGCAGAGGATCAAGACGGGACAGGCGGCGCGTCTCAACGTGGGACGCGCCGTTTTTTCATGCGAGAGTTCTATTCCCGCTCCGAACTGGGGCTGTGGTCCATTCCAATGGGCTCACATCGTCCAGTCGAGTTTTGGAAGCTCGACCGGTTCGCTCTCCACTACGGAGGCTTCGGCAAGGCGAGAAATCCAGAAATCTCACTAGGGCCCTGCCAAGCAGGTGACATAGCCGGCCTCGTCAGCGACATAGAGCTGGCCGCGGGCAATCGCGGCCCCGTTGAAAACCGGTGGCGAGGGCAGCGAGTATTCGGCTTGCTTTGTGCCGCTGTCGAGATCGAACAGACAAAGCACTCCGCCACTACGTCCCTCGAAGGCGGCCAGGGGATCCTTGGGATCGACCACGTCGGGAGGCCCCGCAACGCAGACGCGGTCTGACGTCAGAACCACGGCGCGAATCCGAATGGGAACGCGATGCTCCCATTTCCGCTTCTTTTGGGCGATATCGTAGCCGAAGAGGAGATAGCCTCGGCGGCCGGGACTGAAATAGACGCTCGGATCCAGGCCTTGCAGGCTGTCGAACATGCGGACTCCGCAAACCAACGCCTCGTTCCATACCAACATCCGCGAGTAGGTGTCGCCCTTCTCGTAGCGCCAGGGAATCCGCTTGAAGTAGCTGTCGTCGAGGAACCCGCCGGGATTGGTGAGCGCCGCCTCGCCGGCGACGGGTTTCAGTTCCCCGTCGAAGGTCCGCGATTGCATGAAGATCTTGCCGCCGTCGGCCGTCAGGATGTCGGGCAGGGCGCCGAGCGGGAGCCGATAGTTTTCCGGGAACGTCGCCTCGACATCGCCTCTCGGCTTGGGCTGCACCGCGAGGTTTCCTTCCGAATCGACCTGGTAGTCCGGACCTCGCAGTCGCACCTGGCGGTGCACCTGCCCCGTGGCGGCGTCGAGTGCGTAAACACGGATCCCGCCGTCGAGCTGCGACGTTCGCCCCGCGGCAAAGTAGACCGTGCCGTCTTGCACGAGCACGCTCCCGTGGACGGGCCATGCCGACTCGAGCTGGCCAAAGGAGCCGATGACCCTCTCCTCCGGAGCCGCCTGGAATCGCCACACGAGACGGCCGTCAGCAGCACGAAGGCAGTAGACCCATCCGTCCGCCGACCCGAAGAGAACGGTTCCTTGATGGTAGGTGGGCGGGGAATCCACCCGCGCGCCGGCGATGAATTTCCAACGGGTCTCGCCGCTCTCCGCCTCAAGGCACGCAACCTGGTGCTCGTCAATGAGGGATACGAAGACAGAGTCGGAAACGACGATCGGAGGCGACACCTTCCTCCCCACCTGCTGACGCCAGACGGGGGCGAGCGTGGCCGGTACTCGCGCCGTGGTCGCACAGCTCCGCTGATTGTCGTAGCGAAACGCCGGCCAGTCTTCCGGTCCCGCTTCGAGGGCGGCAGACGGGCTGCCTGCATCACCTCGGTGAAGCCGCTGGGTCGGGGGCAATGCGGCGACCGGCTCATTTTCCTCCGCGGGCGCCAGCGCGTTCATGCCGTTGAGCTTCTCCTCAATGTAGCACTGGCAAGGATGCGGGGGCGCGTACTGCAAGCCATTCGCCGGCATCATTCCCAAATGGCAGGCCCCTCGCACCCAGTTGTGAACCGAGTGAACGCCCTCCTCCAGGTCGACATACTCCGTGCCGCGGCGGCTTGCCAGGATGAATCGCTCCGTGGCCTTGTTGCGATAGCAGCGGTGATGGTGATGCGACTTGAAGATCACTCCCAGATCCACCTCCCGCTCGATCCGCCCGGTCTTCAGATCGTATCCGATCACCCATCGCGGATAGAGCGATTTCTGCTTCCCGCTCGGGTCGCGTTCCAACGGTTCACGCGTCAGGTCGGGCGTCCAGGTCCAGACCAGGTTGTCGATCACGAACACGTCCTTCCACTCGTACCAGAGATGGCCGATGTACTTCTTGGGCTGGGACCAGAGCAACTCGCCCGTCTTCGCAGACAAAGCGGCCAGCATGTTGGGACTAGCGTGAAGGACCACGCCGTCAGTGACGATCATCGTGCCGCTCCAGAGGTTGCCTTGCGTATCAATGCCGCCGGCGTTCATGTCGGCCTCGACAAGGGGAAAAGACGATCGCCATCGCTCGGCTCCAGTTCGATAATCGAGGCCAACCAGTTCCGCACCGTCAATCAACGCAACCACGTCTCCGTCTGTCGCCAGGTTCAACGACGGATCCAACTTCGCCGGTTTGCTGTTGCCGTGCATCGCTCTCCATCGGATGTAGTCGACGGTGCTGCCCCGATACGACTTCTCGCTGACCCAGAGCGTCCGCCCGCTCGTCGCATCGACGGCCATCACCTGGGCCCCCATGTATGCCGTCAGCCCGTCGTCGTCAACCGGTTCGTTCAACCGAGAGAGGATCAGCGTGCCCTCGCGATGAAGGAGTTCACCCGTCGGGTTGGTCTCCTCGTAGGTTTGGACGATTTCGCCGGTCTTCGCATCGACTTGCGAGACCGGAACGTGATACCCAAGGGTCGCATAGACCGACTTGTCGGTCGCCACAAGGCGTTTCTGGATGTTCAGCGGCACGTCGCCCGGTCGGGTGTTGAACCACGTGTGCTTCCACTCGCGCCAGCCCCAGCGTCGAATGGGCACGCGCCAGAGGTCCACGCCATTGAAGGCATCGCGGGCGGCCAGGAACCACGCGTCGGGTAGGTCATGGTCGCCGGCCAGACTGATGGGTCCTTCGTCGATGATGAAGAACAAGCGGCCGGCCGAGGTCACCATGGCGCACACACTCGTGTCGGTTTCGTGCGATCGGAGCCACAGGGGACCCGCCGTCCATTGGTAGTGCTGCGGCGGACCGACGACGCGATCCCGGGCAACCGGGTTGCCGTCGGCGCCGTGCAGGAAGTGGCTCCACTCGTCGATCGCCTTGGGCCAGGGCTTCTTGAAGCGGATCCAGCGGTCTCCGTCGCCGACAAGCGATCGTCCCTCCACGCCGGCCGCCTTCAGCCGTTCTTGAAGACGATCCTTCTCTTCCTTCGCGGATGAAGAAGACAAGCCAAGATAGGCCGTTCCTCGCGGCGCCAGCACACGAAGTACTTCGCCCACCGACAAGCCCTTGGCTGCCAGCTCTTCAAAGGAGTCGATCACAACGAGATTCAGGAGATTGCCCGTGTAGGGAAACCGCTTGGAGGAAAAGGTGACGGTCGACACCGTCCCGTACAGCCCCTCGGCGTCGATGGTCCGGCGGGCGCTGTTGCATTTATCCTCGTCCGCGATGAGGCACTGAACGGTGAACTCGCCTTGCTTGGCCAGGGCCAGGGCCAGGCTCGCATCGTCGCCCCCCACCACAACGCACATGCCGCCGGGTACGTCGCTGAACGCGATCATTTCCTCCGCAGTCGCCATCGCGACATCGTCAGCCGCCATGGCATGCTGCATGGAGACGAATAGACAACTGACCGAGCAAAGCAACACGGCAAGAAGCCCAACGGGGCGTATGGTCGAACCACTCATGATCTCTCCATCGATTCTCATGCCTTTTGGTTCCGATGCAGATAATACTCGTACTTCTTCGCAAATCGGGCCCGGAGGGCCGGATTTGCTGCTTTCCTGACCGTGGGAAGCATTCCTTGGCGATTCGGTCCCCATCAGAGCCCCGCTTCTTCGCGGATCTCCTTGGCGGGAAGCGCTGCTCGATATACTTTGACTTCGTCGATCGTTCCCTGGAAGGCGTCGACAATCTCGGCCGGGCTGTTAGCCACGTCGAATCCGATCTCCATGCCCTGGCCGCAGTTGCTCGGAATGTAACCCGGGGTCTCGGCAGTAGCTGCGAGCCCGCCGTCGACGTACAACTCGATGCAATCCTTCTTGACCACGCCGGCCAGGTGGCTCCAGCCGTCGCCCAGTGCTTTCGTTCCGGCGGCAATGTGGGTCGGCCCCTCCTGCTCACGGTGGATGCCAAACTTGGCTTTGCCTTCCATGACATAGAGCGAATATCCGCAGAAGGCGCCGCCGCGAGCGACGACCACGCCCGTGGGAGCTTCCGGTTTCACCCAGGCCATCACGGTAAACGGCACATTCGCGATCGGCAGGGCCGCTGGTTTGTCAAGTTCAATGAACTTGTCGGGGCCGAATCGCAGGCCCGCCCCTTTCTTTCCCTCAACCGGAACAGCTCCGCGGATCTCGCCGTCGCTTCCATGACCGGTCATATCCTTGGCCACGGATGTGCTCCGATCGTCAAAACTCCAATAGCCATCGAGGTGCTCGTGCATCGAAAGCTGGATCGCAACCCGCTGAGCCAGTTCGCGCAGGGCAGGGTCTTTTTCTCGCATGGCCAGTTCGCGGAGCGGTTTCTCCGCACGGCGATCCCCCAACGCCGCAAGCGATTCGACGGCCGAGCGGCGGATCCCTGGATCAGCATCCGCCAAGGCCTTGGTGAGGGGCCCCATGATCTCGGGAGTTTGGAACTTGGCAAGCCCCCTGAGGGCCCGGCGACGAACGAGCGGGTTGGGATCGTCCAGCAGCCCGGTCAGATGCTCGACGGACTTGTCGGCATCCAGATCCTTGAGAATCCAAAGAACCTGTTCCACGTCGGCCTTTGGCTGCTTCAAGGTGACAACAAGCGGCTCGATAATCGAGTTGTCGCCAATCACGCGCAGCGCCCAGGCGGCCTGCTCGCGGACGCACCACTGCTGATCGCTCAAGGCGACCACCAGGCGAGCGACCGCTTCCGAAGCCCTGAGTTCGCCCAAGGCGTACGCGGCATACATGCGAACATTCCCGTCCGGATCGTCCAGGGCAGTTATCAGGCCAGCGGTCGCTCGGGGGTCCTTGATTGCTCCCAGGGCCTTGGCCGCCTCCCGCCGAACCGAGGCCTCCGAATCGTTAAACGCTTCCGTGAGTGCGGGGACCGCCGCCTGCCACTCCGCGTCACCAAGGGACCGAACGGCCTGAAGGCGGACGGAGACAATCGGCGATTTCAGGTCCTGCTGCCAACTCTCAGGCGGCGCCGCACCGGACTGGTTCGCCAGGTTCCACACCCCAAGACACAGAAGAAGATAGATCGCAGTTCTCATGACAGCCCTGTTTCTCGATCCAATCGTGGGAAGCCTGCAACCGGCGGCAAGGCGGCCGATCCCCCATCAAGCTCATCGCTTTGCAAGACACCCTGCCGATTGTATCCGAACCGGCTTGGCCCTGGCAAGGAAGCAGCTTATTAGCCGGAATACGGTACGAGAGAAGAGATAGCGGTACCTGGAAACGGAGTGTGTTTGCCGTCGAGGCAAGCCCGCGCAGCGCGGCGATACGTCTGTAGCCACGTGGCGTCAGCCCGTGGACTGCCGTTCCAGCCAGTTTCTTCCAAGCCCGCGCAGCGAGGCGGCACGATTAGCGTTTGTAACGTGCCGCCTCGCTGCGCGGGCTTCAAGTTGATTGCGGCCTCGGTTTCCCCAGGCTCACGCCTGGGGCTATTCATGTATCGCCGCGCTGCGCGGGCTACAGGCCGCCCACGTCTCCTGCCGGTTCACGAACTTGCATTGCGATCATTCGCTCTGATGGCAAACAGACGATCTGACGCAGGTCGAGCATTTGCGGACTCCTCCGGTCCCTCTTGCCCAGGAATCGCCCGAATGACGCCCATTGTTTCCCATGACAATCCGAGCCGCTATACTTGGGCCAAGTGAGAACAAAGCCAATCGGGCCGTCATGGGCCACGCAACAGAACGAGCAGGAGCCGTTATGAGATTCACATTCATCTTATGGTCCGTAGCACTCGGCCTTCTGGCAAACCTTGGGGCGGGCGAAAACGTCCTCGCCCAAGAGGGCGAAACGGTCCAACAGTGGACGTTCGATACGGACGGCGATCGCGAAGGCTGGACCGGAACGAATCACCTGAAGAACGTGGTGGTTCAGGACGGCGTTCTCCGCGCAACGGTGACCGGACGCGATCCGTTTCTCGTCATCTCCGATCTGGACATTCCGGCACGACCGTGGAACGCCTTCGAGGCACGGCTCCGCATCGTGCAAGATGAACCGCTCCTTCAGCAACGGGGTGAGCTGTTCTACGCCAATTCCAACAAAGGGCCCTACGGAGGATTCTCCCAGGCCAAGACGAGCAGGTGGACGACCCCGGAGGCCAACACGTGGGGAGTGGTCCGCATCTATCCGTTCTGGAGCAAGGAGGGACGGATTATCAAGTTGCGGCTTGATTTCCCCGTGCCGGCCGAAAACCAGGTGAACAAGGCGGCCATCGAGATCGACTGGATCAAGGTGGTTGACCTGAAGCTCGAAAGCCAGCCCCCCATCGTGCCGTCGTGGAAGATCGACAGCGGCGCCGGCGACACCTGGCAGTCGCCCATGTTCTCCCTGGAGGCAGAGAAGATCGGAAGCTGGCTGACCATCGGCGTCTCGGCAGCTGGCCCGCGATCCGTCGAATTTTCCTGGATGAACAACCGCGGAGATTTTCACTCAACCATCGTCCAGCTCAAGAAGAACGCAACAGGACTGTTCAACGTCAACCTGGCCAACGGCAAGTACTGGAAAGGCCGCGTTCACCAGTTCCGCCTGCGAGTTCTGCCCGATTCGGAATCGACGGCCCCGGTGACATTCAAGTCACTTGCCGTCAATCCCCAACCGCAGGGACCGGCAAATATCGACATCATGTTCTGTGGAATCGAAGACGCAATCGTTCGTGCGGGCTATGAGTCGGCGTTCTTCCTCGACCTGGTCAACAGCGGAGGCGACGATGCTCCCCCATTGACGCTGGCGAACGTGAAACTGCCCGAGGGCATTTCTCTGACAGCCCCGGAAGATGAAAAGACAATCGAATCCCTCGAGGTCGGCGAGCGGCGCCGACTGTTGTTCCCCATCAAGGCAGCCAGGCCGGTTGAGGGGACAATCGCCTTGGACCTGGCCGCTTCGGGGAAAGGAACCTTCCAGGCCGTTCCCGTTGAAATTCCGATTTCCGTCATGCCGTCGTTGAATCTGCCCAAAGCGGACTACGTTCCCGAACCGAAACCGGTGAAATCGGAATACGAGATCGGCGCCCTCTATTTCCCCGGCTGGTACCACGGCCATTCCTGGTCCCGGATCTGGAACCGCTGCCCCGATCGCCGCCCCCTGCTCGGCTGGTACAACGAGTCCAGCCCGGAAGTCATCGACTGGCAGATCAAGTGGTCCGTGGAAAACGGAATCCAGTTCTACCTGGTCGACTGGTACTGGAACAAAGGCAATCGGCATCTGGAACACTGGATCCAGGGATTTCAGAAGGCCCGATACAAGTCGTATCTCAAGTGGGCCATGATGTGGGCAAACCACAACGGCCCGGGCAGCCACAGCCTGGAAGACCAGGCCAGCGTGACGAAGTACTGGATCGACAACTACTTCAACACGCCCGAATACTACTGCATCGACGGCAAGCCCGTCGTCATGATCTGGTCTCCCGAGGGAATGGACCGCGACGTCATTGCGATCGAGAAGAAGAAGGGCAACGAGCTCAAGAAGGGTGAAGGAGTCAAGCAATTGCTCGATCTCTCCCAGGAAATGGCGAAGAAGGCGGGCTTGAAGGGCATCTATTTCGTCGCCATGAAATGGCCGGAGGCCTCCACCGACGCGGCCAACATCCAATGGCTGGCCGACGCGGGGTTCGAAATGACCTCGATCTACCACTTCATGGACGACGGCGGAAAGGCCGTCACCCGCCGTAAGTTCGACTTCGATCTTGTTGTTCAAGCCTCCAAACCGTTCTGGGAAAAGCGGAAGGCTACGGACATTCTTCCCTTCCTCCCGAACCTGGCGACCGGCTGGGACGACCGTCCCTGGAACGACCATTGTTGGATCGCCGAACGGACCCCGGCCAAATTCGCGGAAATCTGCCGCCAGTTCAAGCAGTTCTCCAAGGAGTCCGGCATCAAGCGGGCCGTCCTCGCGCCGGTCAACGAATGGGGCGAAGGCTCCTATGCCGAACCCTGCCGCGAGTTCGGATTCGGCATGTACGAAGCCGTCCGCGAGAACCTCTGCGAGAAGCCGGCGTCCGGCTGGCCGCTGAACTTCGGCCCCAAGGACATCGGGTTGGGACCCTATGAATACACGGAAGGTGCGAAGTACTAACGAAGGCTGAAGGGCTGGAGATCACAGAGATGGGTGGCCCGGATGTTTCTCCCGCGAGTGTCTTCGCCACGGCATTCGACAATGCCGGGGAAACGTCCGGGCGGCGAAGCCGCAAGAGGAGAGTTCAGGCCATGTACGAACGATTCACGGATCGCGCTCGAAAGGCCATGCGACTTGCCACCGAGCCAACTGCGATTTCGTCGTCTTCGAGACGAGCAACAAGGCACAATCGCTTATGGAGCAGCTACCGGCCGGAACGAAGCGGTTGGACATCTGAAGGCCGACGTATGGACTTCTTTTCGTCGCACGGTGTACGGTTCCCCACAGCGCCGATCAGCGAAAGATAACAAAGAAAGCCGCAACAGCCGCGATGACGATTCCCGCGGCAACGAACACAACCGGCTCCGTCTTCAAGGCGATTTCCTCGCGTACCGGCAACGTGCGCGGTTCGGGAAGAGGTTTCAGCCAGGCGATGGCCGCCATAGTCGCAAAGATGATCGCGAAGCAGGCCAGCACCTGCATCAGGAAGTGCATGTGGAGCACCGGTTCGCTGAGGACCGTTGCAAACAGGCCTTCCTTGTTGAGCGTCTGAAACACGGCATAGAGCACGGGGCCGAGCAACAGCGCAACCGTTCCGGCGGCGGCTGGCGCCCGGGGCAGGAGGAAGGCGCCCAGGAAGGCGGCAACCACGCCCGGCCAGATGAAGCCCTGAAACTGCTGGATGAACGTGAACACGCCGTCCGTCAGAAGCGGTGCCGTGATGCAGCCCAAAACGACGAAAACGATCGTCAGGATCCGGCCGAGCAGAACGACGGACTTCTCCGATGCCTTGGGCCGAATAAGCCGCTGGTAGATGTCGATCGACGCAATCGTCGATGCCGAGTTCAACAGCGAGGCCAGCGTCGACACGATGGCGCCGGCGATGGCGGCAAAGACGAACCCGCGAAAGCCGGGCCCCACGAGGAGCTTGATCAACGTCGGATACGCGGCGTCGGACTTGTCCGCCAACGCGTCGCCGTAGAGGTGACCCGCCATAATGCCCGGCATGACGATCACGAAAGGAATGAGCAGCCACAACGCGCCGGCGAAGATCATGCCCAGTTGGCCGTCGCGCAACGTCTTGGCGGCCAGATTCCGCTGCACGATGAACTGGTTCAGGCCGCAATAGTAGATCATCACGATCCACATCCCGCCAAAGACGGTATACCACGGAAGTTGGTCGTAGCCGGGATGGCCCTGGAACAGGAGGAGCTTAAGTTTGTCGGCATTGGCTGCCGTAAATTCCGCCCATCCGCCGCTGGCGTGGAGCCCGAAGAAGAAGACGACCATGCCTCCCGCCAGCAAGGCGCACCCCTGGATCAGATCGGCATAGGCGATGGCCTTCAGCCCGCCAATGGCCGCGTATAGCGTGCCGATCACACCGATGATCCACACACCCTGTCCCATGGGAATGCCAAGCAGCACCTCCAGCGCCGTGGCGCCCGTGTACAGCACGGCCGTGAGCAACACCCCCACATAGATGATAACCGTCACGACAGCCATGATGCTGCGGGCGGCAGCGTCGTAGCGATACTCCAAAAACTCGGGCATCGTGTAGATCCCCGCCCGCAGAAAGCGGGGCAGCAACGTCACGGCGATCAACGCAATGAACACGGAGCCCATCAATTGCCAGGCGCTGACAGCAAGCCCCTGCTCCGCCGCACCGCTGCCCGCCATGCCCACCATTTGCTCCGACGAAATATTGGCGGCCACGATGGAAATACCAATGATAGGCCAGGTCAGCGAACGACCCCCAAGAAAATAGTCAGACTCGCTTTGGGCAGCCCCCTTGCGTCTGCTCTTCCAGAGACTGACGCCAATGACGATCAGAAAGAAGACGACAAAGGTTGCGATGTCCGTCGTAGTCATGGCGTAACAGGCCTCCGGGGCCGCTTTGGGATGACTCAGAAACAACTGCGGTAAACAGGAGTCAGCGGTGGTAGGGTGCGTCTTGACGCACCGATTGACTAATCAGCGCCCCCCGTGCAAGCGCTTCATATAGATCGGATCGGGCTCAAGATCCGGGTGGAAGATCACCTCGGGTTCCGAGACCAGGCTCTCCGCCCACGCCGCGCACCGGGCCGGCTTCTCAGCCTCGGGCGACCAGGCCAGATCGAACTGGAATTCGAACGCGCCGTGACTGTCGGCCACGAAATTGGTGAACCAGGTGTTGTCGAACACCATGGCGTAAATCCGATCGGTCGCTTCGGTCGCCCCGGCAACCGTCCATTCCAGTTGGGGCTGGCCGAAGCGCACCAGCGGCGCATCGCGCGACGTCCACAGACGGGTGCCTTTCGGTTTCGGATAGGCGATCCACCCATCGATGCCAAAATAATCGCCGCACGTGTTGGGGATCTGATCCACCAGCGGTTCGAATGGCATGCCTCCGCAAGTCGTCACCGGGGCGCCGCTGCCCTGAGGCAGCGCGAACCCCAGAAAAATCCATTCCGGCCGCTCCGACGCGATCCGATCGAATCGCACCGTGATCCGCGCTCGTGGAATATCATGAAACAATTCCAGCCGGCGACTTCCCCAACGCAGCCGGGAATGCTTCAGCGGTTGGGTGAACACCGTCGTGTGCCCATTGTGCTCCACAACCGTTTCCCCGGCCGGTTCGGCCGCCGACACCTTCATCGCCTTCTCGCGACGTTCGGGATCGCGCCGAGCGGCACTTGCATCCCAGCGGGCCGCAAATCCCTCCAGGCTGGCGTGGAGAAACTCGCCCACCTGTCCGTCGAACAGCGGACGCTCCATACCTGCCCAGGTTACACGAACCGGCCAGCCCGATTCGTCGGTTGCGATCGTGGGCGTCTCCGTGGCCGGCGGTGTTTTGGCCGCTTCCTCGGCCGACATCGTGTAGCGGCGCATGGCATGGGCTTCCAACGAAGATACCCAGAAGCGGACTTCCGATCCCGGCACGTTGTCGGCAACGGTCTCGGCCGTGTTCTGGTCCGTGACTTGCTCGGGGCCGGAAGGACGACGGAACTGCGCATATCCGTTCCGGACCTCCAACGGCTCGGCGGCATCGGTTGCCGTATCAACCAGCGATTGCGACGACTCGCGCAGGCAGGTCGAGGGGAGTGTGACCCAGCCGCACCAGGGGGCCGGGGCCGTGTTCACGACGTACAGCCCCGGCGGGCCCGGGTAGACGGCCGATCGGGCCCGGTCCGCCAGCAGCAGCTTCGACATGCCCAGGGCATGATAGGCACAGCGAGCCTTCTCGTTGTATTGCGCCCAGGTTTCAATGCTATGGGGCAAGCCGATGCTGTCGGCGGAGCCCCACGTGTGCTCGTCGAACAGGCACAGCGATCGATAGATCTTGTCGGCGTCGTTCCGGGTCGGCCCGTCGACCGGACCCCAGACCGGGCTCAAAGCCGCCGCCGTCAGCCGCTTGGCCTTCCGCGACGCCGCGACTTCCCGCGGACCGGAAGCGGAACCGTTCGCCCACCAGTCCGTCCATTCACCCTCGTATTCGGGAATGCGGTCGCCGACTTCCGCTTGGAGATCTTTGAGTGCCCCGGAGGCGGTCGTCAGACGAAGCCCTGGCACGAGCTGGAGCCTGTTCCAGGTGGCAACGAAGTCGGCCACGGCCGGAAAGGGCGGGTCGTTGTCGATGCGCCATTCGTTGGTGAGCGACAGAATCAGCGTCGGATAGTCGTAGCCTCCCGCCTCCAAGGCAGTGAGCTGGCCCAGCAGATGAGCATGCGCGGCTCGCACCGACTCTTCGTCCGCCCGGAAGAAGTCGCCCGGCCTGGGCGGACGGTAGCGCGTGTCGGTGGCCTCGGGAACGGGCCCCCTTCGCCAGGAAGCGGGATGGAAGTAGTAGTAGCCCCGCGCGTAGTGTTCTCCAAGCCACACGAACAGCCGGCGTCCGTCCGGCATCTTCCACCAGAAGGCCGTCGGCTGGCGAAACGGCGGCTCCCCGTTGGTCGCGTTGATGCCCATCCAGAGAAACGGAACCTTCCGATCGAGCAAGGCGACAGCCCCGGCACGAGGAAAACCGTTCACGTCGTTCTGGATTCCCACCTGCGGCCTGGCCTGGTCCCAGATCGTCGGCGGGAGCCAATGGAGCATCACCTCCCACTGCGCGGCATTCAACAGCGGCGTCTGGTTCATGGCCAAAGCGCTGATCTCCAGCCTGCCCGTGCCCACGGCCTTGAGCAAGGCTTCCCGGCGATCGGGGCCGGCCGCCCGCCACCAGTCGTCAACGGTCAGCCCCGCCTCGGCCGTCCAACAGAACTGCGAACCCTGCTGCTCGTGGTCGTCCGCCAGCACGGCATCAATGGCCACGTCAAGATAACGCTTCTGGAGCTGGCGGGTCACCGCGGGATGGTCGGTGAACCCGATGTCGGTGTGCGTCATGTGGACCAGGTCGATGCGCCGAATCTTGCCGGGCACATCGCCCTCCCCTCGCGCGGGAACGCCCGCCAAGAAGAAGCCGGCCAGCAGCAGGGCAGCGAAATACCACGTACGACGAACGTGCCTTCTCGGATGTCGGTTCATGAGAAAGTCCCCCAATGGAAGTTTGCAAGACCCGCGCCGACTCATCGTACACGATACGCACTGCCACGGCGAGAACCTCGGACTGCGGTCGCCTTGACACCCGAGTCAGCAACCAGATCTCCGCTTCGCACAGGGGGGCTTGCGCAACACATTCGCGCCAACTGCTTCAACCTGCCGCAGCACGGACAACCCGCACACCCCTCCGTGCAAGTTCCGCTTGATCCAAGAGGCCTCCGACCTATCTTTTCCGAGGTTTTATCGAAAAAGACGACTCACGCTCGGCGGCCACAATCGGCAGGATTGTGCGGCTTGCCTGCCCCGTGCTACCGTCTTTCGGCAGGTCCAGTTTCCTTGGAGCACCCATGTCTGTCGCACCTTCCAATCCCGACGTAGCGGCCGCCTCGCGAATCGCCGCGATCACCACGCGATGGAGTCTCCTGGAAGACGCCCACGGAAACAACGCGCAAGCGCAGACCGTCGCTCGCCAGGCCATGGTGGTTCGCTACGAGAAGGCGATCCGGGCGTACTGCCGCGCCCTGGCGGGCAACGACGCCGACGCCGACGACCTGGCGCAGGATGTCGTGATGCGACTGCTTTCCGGCGACTTCTCGGGAGCGGATCCGTCGCGCGGCCGGTTTCGGGATTTCCTCAAGACGGCCATCCGCAACATGATCCGAAATACGTGGCGCCGCCAGAAAACACGACGGACCGTCGATTTCGATCCCGATCTGGTCGGCAGCAGCGGCAACGCCCCGCTTCCTGACCAGTGGGACACCTGCTGGCGCGACGAGTTGATCGCCTCAACCCTCGCGGCGGTTCGACAAGCGGAGCGGCGCAACCCGGACTCCCTCGTCCACACCGTGCTCCAACTCCGCTACGAATCCCCTGGCGCCTCGTCGACCGAGTTGGCCGCTCAGGCATCTGAACGAACCGGCAAATCGATCCGGGCGGACGCGTTTCGCCAGAAGCTGCGCCGGGCCCGCTTGCTTTTCACCGACTTGCTTCTCCAGGAAATCGCACGAGGACTCGAAACGCCAACGCCGGAGCAGATCGAAGGGGAACTTGTTTCCCTGGGCATCTTGTCGATCGCCCGACCTTACCTTCCGGAAGACTGGTGCGCCCCGTCGCAACCTTCCGAAACCGCGTGACCCCTCGTCGCGTCCCGCCTCCTGCAAATAGGATGACATCGTGGCTTCAACCAGCGGCATCCCTTCCTCGAGTTTCCCCAGTCACGATTCCGACGGGGACCTCCTTGCCAGAAACGCCTCGCTTCTGGAGCACCTCCAGCACTACGCAGACTTCCAGGCGGCGCCGCCTCAACCTGCCGGCGCCGCAGACTCGGAGACCGCGAACGAATCCGAACGCTACCGCAGCGTGTCGCTCGTTGCGGAGGGTGGTCTCGGGGCGGTGTATTTCGCGGAAGATCGCCAACTGGCTCGCGAAGTAGCCGTCAAGACACTCCGCTCCGATCGTCGAAACGACGCCAGACTCCGGGAACGATTTCGCCTCGAAGCATTCGTGATCGGCGGGCTTGAGCACCCCGGCGTGGTTCCCATCTACAGCCTGGGCTCCGAATCCGACGGGGCCCCCTACTACGCGATGCGATTGATCCGCGGCGAGAGCATGGCCGCGGCAATCCAACGCCTCCACTCGCGGCGTGGCGATGCGCCGACATCAAACGGATCGCGGCGTCTCGCGTTTCGCAACTTGCTGTCGCGTCTGGCCACGGTTTGTCGAACGGTTGCCTACGCCCACGGGCGAGGCGTGGTCCATCGCGACATCAAACCCGACAACATCATGCTCGGTTCTTACGGCGAAACGCTCGTCGTCGACTGGGGCCTTGCCAAACTCGTTCCGCTGACCGATTCGGAGGGGGCGAAACCGGCTTCATGCGTCGAAATTGGCGATTCGACCCTACCGGTTCGGGAAATCACGCCTCCTTCGTCCTCCGGGCCGACCGAACTGGGAGCGATTATCGGAACGCCCGCCTACATGAGCCCGGAGCAAGCCTTGGGGATGCACGATCGCGTCGGTCCGGCATCGGACATCTACTCGCTGGGCGCCGTCCTGTTCGTTCTGCTCACCGGACGCCGGCCGCTCGACGGTTGCGATTTCGGCGAGGCGATCGCAACGACCGTCCTGGGCAAGCTCCCCCGCCCGCGTTGCGTCCGTCGCGGTGTCGATCGGGCACTCGATGCAATCTGCGTGAAGGCCCTTGAGCGGCGTCCGGAAGAGCGCTACGCCAGCGCCAGCGACATGGCAGACGACATCGAGGCCTACCTGGCCGACGAACCGATCCAGGCGTGGCGCGAACCGCTGGCCTATCGGGTGCGCCGCTTCCTGCGTCGTCACCGGTCCCTCGTTCTTTCGATCGGAGCATCCCTTCTGCTGATCATCGGGCTGCTGGCCGGCGGCACGGCGCTCCTGCACACCGCCTACACAAACGAACGGGCCGCCAAGGAAGTCGCGGAAACCCAGCGAAACGAGGCGCACGACAACCTCCGAACGGCCATGCAGACGGTCGACCGGTTTCTGACCAAGGTAGCCTCCGATCCACGACTTGCCGAAGGCCCCCACTCCGCCCTCCGCCGTGAACTCCTGGCCGACGCGCGGGAGTTCCTCGAAGGGTTCGTCGCCAAGCGTCCCGAGGACTCCCCGCTCCTGGCCGAGTGGGGACGAGCCCACCTCCGGCTCGCCGAACTGGCCGACGCCGTCGGTGACCACGAAGAATCGAAGCGATGGTGCCGGGAGGCCGCCACCGTGTTCCGAGGCATCCTCGCCCAGGACCCGTTGTCCAACGAGGCAAAACTCGGACTGGCGCGAACGGAGAATCGCCTTGGCGCCCTCGCATTCGCGTGCCACGACCTCGACGCCGCAGACGCCGGATACGCCAGCTCCCTCCGACTCTACGACGAACTGCTCGCGTCGCACGAACTGGCTGCCCCCCTCGTCATCGAAGCGTCCGGCGTGCGGCAGAACCAGGCGCAACTCCTCGACGCACTGGGACGCCCGGCCGAAGCCGAGGCGGCCTACCGCTCCGCCCTGGAAGCGTTGCAGCGTGCCCTTTCGCGAGACGAGTCGAACCACGACGTGGCCCTGGCCGCCGCCGAAATCGCGACCAATCTGGCCATCGTGCTCCAACAAACACGACCCGAGGAGGCGTCCACACTGTACGCCACCGCGGCGCAACTTCTCGAAGGTCGTGACGTGGAAGGCCGGTCACTCCAATACCGCCTGTCGCTCGCACGCAACCGGGCCAACCAGGCCACGCTCCTCGCGTCCCAACCGGACACGCAATCCGACGCGATGCAGCATTTCGACGCCGCAAGAGCCGCCTACGCAACCATCCTCGCCGCAAACCCGGACGTCGTCGAATACCGCGAGGAATACGCTCGCCTCATGAACAACGAGGCCACCTTGCTGATCTCGCTCCAGCGTCCCCACGACGCCGAGGCCGCCTTCCGCACGGCAACCGAGCAGTTCGAAATGCTGCTCAACCGATCCCCGGCCCTTCCCCGTTATCGCAAGGATCACGCCGGCGCGCTCGGCAACCTCGGCGCCCTGCTTCTGCAATCGGGAAGGCCCGACGAAGCCCGTCGCTGCTTCGAAGACGAAATGGCTTTGCGAGAAGGTCTCGCCCGCGAATTCCCCTCGCAAGAGAACTATGCCGAAGACGTGGCAACTTCCCGGCGACGCATCGCCTTTCTCACCCAGCAGCACGGCTCTCCCAACAAAGCCGTCGAGGCGTGGCTGGCGGCGGCCAGCACATTCCATGACCTGGCGGAACGTTTTGAAACGAACCGCGACACACACCGCCTCGACGAGCTTGGAGCGGAACTCGTCGCCGCCGTACTCCAGGGCGAAAACGGCGAGCCCGACGAGGCAATCCGCCGTCTCACACAACTGGACAATGAAACGCAACCGCTCGTCTCCGCGCTGGCAGAAACCGAACAGAAGGCCAACCTCCTCTCCCGTGCCAAACTGACGCGCACCCAGGTTCTCATGGTTCTGGCCACGCTTCAGAAGCGGTCGGGCGATTTGAAAACCGCACTCGTGTCCGTGCAAGAGGCCCTCGCCGTAGCCCCGCCGACAATGCGCCAGTTCGCTCAGCTCCTGGAAATCGAGATTCTCGCATCTCTGGGAGATGCCCCCGCCGTCGTCGGCGCAGTCGGTCGTCTGCCGGCTGAGGCAATCCAATCCCCTCAGGACGCGCTGCAACTCGTCCGGCAGCTTGCGTCGACTCTCGATCCCGCGAATCCGGATCCCGCAGTCGATGCCCGCTCTGTTTCCCTGGCGATCACCTTGCTCGAACAGGCCCGCCGCTTGGGCGCTTTCCAGTCGCAAGAGCAACTGGATGCGATCCTCGGCACGCCGGAATTCGAGGTCCTGCGAAATCAGAAAGCCCTTATCGACTGGACGAACACTTTCTCTCCGTGAAGTTGCCTCTGACGTGGCTGGCCCGGATGCTCCTCCCGCGAGTGGCGTTGCCGCGCCGTTCGACAATGTCGGGAAAACGTCCGGGCGGCGAAGCCACAAGAGGATGTCCGCAACGACTTGCTGTGGAATGCTCCGGCCTGTTCCATGCGAAAGCAAGACAGTCGAACTATTCGTCCGCCAGTTTCCAGTCGGCCAAGGGCGTTAGCTTGACGGGGATTTCTGCCGGGGACTCGTCCGCCGGGTAGGGCGTGAACAGGACCGTGATTGTTGCCTGGCGGGTATCCGGCAGATGGATCGCCAATTTCTTGATGGCGGTGTTCGGGTTCTGAATCTCGGGATTTGGCGAGCCCGGCAAGGGGGCTGCGTCCAGGACGGTGAACCTGGCGCCGGACGGCGAAAACAACCGGGCCTGGCAGCGCTTGTCGCCGCGCTGAAGGGTAACCGTGGTCCCCGAGTCGTCCACCGCGTAGTCGGTTCCCTTGTCGCCATGGGCGAACCACCAGACATCGGCCTCTTGCTTCGCCGTGAATTCATCTTGGACCAGGAGAGCGGTTCGGCCGCCAAGGAGGCGGTAGCCTCGCTCGACGGAAAGGGCGTGGTCCCGGTAGGCGTCCGTCAGATCGGCGATGGCGAATACGTCGTCGGGCGACGTTTCGAAGCGGACAATCTCGGAGGAGCCCTGGGGATCCTGGCAATAGCCGGCGTCGGGGTCGAAGACGAGCGTGTTGTGGCCTTCCTCGCGGATCCGGTAGAAGCTCGATTTCGGCAAGTGGTGTTGGTGGCTGAGGTAGGTCTGCCGCTCGGTTCCCAGGTCGACAAGCCATTTCTCGCCAAGGGCATAGAAGATGAAACTTCCCAGGTCCTGGTGCGCGTGGGCGATTCCGTTTCTGCCGCACTTGATGCCCACAAACACGGCCTCGGGGTCGGCCCAAGCGCTGCGCATGGTCGCGACTTCCGTCTTCCGGAAGTACCTGTCGAGGGGCAGATCGCTAATTGCCGGCTTCGTTGGAAGCGGTTCGTAATAGAGCAGATCCAAGAGCCCGCCCGAGGTGTGCTGCTCCTGGAAGTGCTGGTAGAGGGGATTCTGGAATCGGTTGGCCAGATAGAACAGGCCGGAATGTTGATAGCGACCGCTTCCCGAACCGGAATCGGCGAAGTTGTAGATGCCGCCCAGGGGGCTGACCAGGTAGACGGGGAAGTCACCGGCCTGGGAGAAGCCGGTCCCTTGGAGTGCGGCCACCAGTCCGAAGTCCGTCCCGAAGGCCGTTTCCAGGCCGCGGAGATAAGGTACGAAGTAGCGGATCGAGTAGCCCCAGTAGCCAACGCCTTCCCACCAGGCGCCGTCGGGTTCAAAGTGCTCCAGCGGAATCTGAATGTACTGAAATCCTGCTTGGAGGATTTCGGTGCAGGGCTCCGGCATCTCGTCGAGAACGGCCATAGCCGCCAGGCAGGTTCCCCCGTTGCACACGAAGTTCCAGTTGTTGGTCACCTTGCGCCAGTTCTGCTGGCCTTCGGCTTCGAGCCCCATGTAAGCGGCATAGGAAAGGCGTAGGCCGTGCTGCCACAGGCCTTCGCGAATCGTTTTGCGTTGAGCTTCGGTCAGGCCCTGGTAGAACCAGTCGTAGCCGATCCCCACAGCGTGCATCATCTCGGCCGTGTCCAGGTAGTGGCTCGGATTCCAATCGGGGAAGTTGAGGACGGCTTCCATTTCGAGCCACGCCCGGTCCAGCCACTTCCGGTCTCCTTCCATCCGGTAGAAGAAGCCCCAGTGGTACATTCGATTGACCACATCCCGGGAAACCGACAGCAGCCGCTTTCCGTCCCGGATATAGTGCTC
The DNA here is from genome assembly GCA_963674575.2 of Thermoguttaceae bacterium. Taxonomy (GTDB): domain Bacteria; phylum Planctomycetota; class Planctomycetia; order Pirellulales; family Thermoguttaceae; genus JAAYAY01. Next base: position 169,723 of record CAXXQT010000001.1, on the reverse strand, counting down.
TTGCACAGGACGCTTGTAGAGCCGCTCCGCTTCCGCCTTGGCTCGGCGATACCAGGCCTGGTCGCGTTCGTCCTTTTCGATGAATCGGCGCAGGGCGGGAAGTTGCTCGTCGAGCAGGATCAGCCGCGGGTGGCCCGGGCGGAGTTTTGCCAGAAACTCGTCCCGGTCCGGTTCCTCCGCATACTTCTTCACCTGGATCTCGGGACGGTAGGGCTCGGAAGTGTAGTCGAAGTCCAGGTCGTCCAGAACCCACACCGACTCGTCCTCGGGCGTTTGGTTCCAGCCGCTGGCGGTGAAGCGGATGCGGTCGATCTTGTCCCAGCCGGCGGGCTCCCGGGCACGGCCGAAGGAGCGAAAGTGCAGTTCGAGCTTCTTCCAACCGGTCCAGTCGACGACCACCTTCTTCGAGTAGTAGGACAGCGTTCCTTTCTCTCGGGTCGACGGCAGGATCACCATGAAGGTCGCGCCGTTGGCATGGCCCGAATGCAGCCAGAACGACATCCGATTGAAAGCCGACAGGTCGTGCGGTCCGGTGGTGCAGTCCAGCCCCGGGTCTTTCGTGTGCAAGTCCCATTTCAGGGCTCCGGCGCCGGACTTTCGTGGCGAGGTCACCACGGTACCGCCGTCCCAGCAAGCCGCGTCCTCAAAGCCCAACGCCTGGCGGATCTCGTTCGACCAAGCCTGCTTCGCCTGTTGGGCCTGTTGCTCTTCGGCCTCCCCGGCAAGGGCGATTCCGCTCAGCAGCATGAAGACACAGCCAAGGCCTGCAACGCGCCAGGCGCGTCCACGGTTCAATCGTCGCAACATCGCTTTTCCTCACGTTCCTACAGTTTCCAGGGGCTGCGCATCGGTGCTGACAGGAGGCCGCCGGCCTCCGCGTCGCCCAAGAATGCCTCGTTCTTCGGATCCCAGCGGAGCTTCCGGCCCAGCTTGATGGAGATCTCGGCAATCATGCCAAGATAGCTGGCCTGCCCCCCACCCTCAACCGGAGCGATCGGATCCTTGCGGCTCCGGACGCACTGGAGAAAGTTATTGTAGTGGGTTCCGGTGGCGCCGGCGTCGAGGTGGGTGTCGTCCGATTTGAGTTCGACCTTCAGCAGCGATTCAGGTTCGGCCGTAATCCGTTGCCGATTCACGTGGACCCATCCTTCGTCGCCGATGAACTTGCAGCCTTGCTGGTAGGGATTGTCCGTGTCGCTATAGCCCATCCGCAAGCCGCTCTCGTAGCGGAACTCGCCCTTCCAACCAAGGATGTTGTCCGTCAGGCCGTCGTTGCGGTAGCCGCCGGTGAATTCCAGTTCGCAGGGCTCCGAGGTGACGGTCGGACAGCCCCAGTTGGCGATGTCGAGATGATGGACACCCCAGTTGACGATGAATCCCACGCAGTAGTCGCGGATCAGGTACCAGTCGGGCCAGGCCCAAAGGCCGCCGTTGTAGGGCCTCGCTTTGGCGGGCCCCGTATACATGTCGAAGTCAAACCCATCGGGAATGGGCTCCGGCGTGGTGGGCTTCGTGTAGCGGCGTTGATACTTGGGCCCCGGAGCGGCCACTTCGATCGTGTGCAGTTTGCCCAGGTAGCCGTTGCGAGCCAGTTCGCAGGCCTGGCGAAAGCTGCGCGACGAGCGCTGCTGCGTTCCCGTCTGGAATATGCGGTTGTTTTTGCGGACGGCGTCGCGGATCGCCTGGCATTCGGCCACGGTCACGCCGAGCGGCTTCTGGCAATACATGTCCTTGCCCGCCTTGGCTGCGGCGACGGCGATCAGGGCGTGCCAGTGATCCTGGGTGGTGATCGAAACGGCGTCGATGTCGTCGCGGGCCAGGACCTCCCGAAAATCACCGACCATCTTGCAGTCCTGATTGCCGTTCTTCTCGTCGGCGATCCCCTTGGCCTTCTCCCGTCGATCCTGCCAGACATCGCAAACGGCGACAATTTGAACGCCGCCGGCCTGCAACAGCCCCTTCATGTCATTTCGCCCCATTGAGCCGACGCCGATCGATCCGAGCGTGATGCGCTCGCTCGGCGCCGTGGCGTCGTCCTTGCCGAGTGCGGTTCCCGGCACGGCATAAGGAATCGCCAGCGTTGCGGACGCCAACGCGGCAGAACGACCCAGAAACTCCCGACGGTTCGTCTTGGCATGGATTCTCATGGTCAGGTACTCGCTTGTTCGGAAAAGGCGACAGGGATCATATAAGCATCACACGCAACCCAGTAGCACTGTAGTTGTTGGAAGGCCCGTCGTCCAGCAAGAGGGCCTGCAATTGGCCACAAACGTACTTGACTCGGGGCTCCTCACGGCGGAGCGTGAGGGCTACTATCTTTGGAGTCGTGCATGGCCATTCAGGGGCGTGTGACCCCGATGCAGTACAGGTTCTCTTTGCCGCGGATGAACATGGCGTCGCCGGCAAAGGCCGGCGTGGCCAGCGATTCTTCGCCCAGGCTCGAATCGGCAATCGACTCGAACGTGTTCGTTGCCCGGAAGACGTGGAGCGTGCCGCCGTTGTCCATGGCGTAGACGCGGCCGTCGGCGAGAACGGGCGATGGATAGAACGAATCGTCGAACTCGTGGTCCCAGAGTTTCTGGCCCGTGTCCAGAGCGTAGCAGGTGACGACCCCTGCGGAACTGGCGGTGAAAACAAAGTCCTCTGTTGCCAGGGGGCTTGAGACGTCGGGAAGGTCGTCCTCGCCGCTCCATGCGAGCGTGCCCGAGGTCAGGGAGATGGCGGAAAGGTAGGCGCCGTCGTTGGCAACGAGCATCATCCCCCGGGCGTAAGCCGGCGACGGCGTCACCTCACCGGTGAGACATTTATGGGAGACGATCATCTCGCCGGTGTTCACGTCGTAGGCGCCGGCCGTTGGATTCTCGGCGAGCAGAACCATCTTGCGGCCGCCGCCGGCGACGGCGATGATCGGCGAGGCCCACGATTGGGTGACCGTTCGTTTCTTCTCCCAGACGGTTTTCCCGGTGACGCGGTCGAGGGCGTAGAGGGTTGAACGCTCTCCGTCATCCATTTGCACGAAGAGGTGCTTGCAGACGACAAGCGACGAGGCATAGCCATAACTGCTCTTGGGAGGTCCCAACTGGCGAGTCCACGCAACCTCGCCCTTCATGTCGACCGCCACCAGGTTGCCGGTCGAGAAGATCGCGAAGAAGAGTTTTCCATCGGTGGCTCCCGTCGAGGCCGCATGACCGAAGTCTTCGGAAACCTCGGGAAGTTTGGCTGGTTGTTTGGCTGTCTGCCTCCAGAGCATTTTTCCGATGGCCGCGTCGAAGCAGTAGATCTCCCGGGCGGTTTTGTCGGCGCCGGTCAGGAACACGCGGCCTTCGCAGACGATCGGGGAGCTTGCTCCCAGCCTGGGAACGGGCACCTTCCAGCGTAAGTTCTTCCCCGTGGAAACGTCGAAGTCGCTCGGCGGCTTGGCGCCGTAAGCAATGCCCTGGCCCAATGGGCCTCGGAAGTTGGGCCAGTTCTTCGTAATCGCGTCAAGGGAGGAGGGCGGCATGACGGCTCCCTCCGACGCCTTCGAAAGCTCTTGGTCACTGACGTGACTAGGCGCTGTGGTGGTAGTATCCGCTTTGACGGGTTGTCGGTCACCCCGGTCACTCAGGGCCCAGAGACGCTCCCCTATTACGGCGAACACCACGCCATTGGCCACGCAATGGCTGCTATAGGCCGTCTTTTCACGATTCTCGATGCCGCCGAGCAACTTGAGAGCTTTACTGGCCGACAGGATCGTTTTACGGAGATACAGCTTTCCGTCGGCCACCAGGGGGGAACTGAAACACGTACCGCCTTTTTGCGTTGGGTGGGTCCAGTAGCAGACGCCGCTATCGGCGTCCAGACAATGGACGGTGTTTGCTGCGTCGACGACATACGCCAGGCCGTCCGCCACGGCCATAGTCGAAACGCTCTCATTCAGGTCGTTGTACCTCCAGACGACGCCCTTTTCCGTGAGGTCGCCGGTCTTGGTGGCGTCGATACAGAGGACGCTTCCCTTGCTGTCTCTTCCGCCGTGGTTCGGATCGCCGCCGATGGCCACATACACGCGATCGTTCCAGCAGACCGGCGTGCCGGTGATGTCGCAGGGATGCCCGCGCCCGTCGCCCTTGATTTCCCGCGGGTAGAACGGGTTCTTCTTGTACTCTGTCGGAATACAGTCACACCACCAGATCTTCTTGAGCAGCGGCACGTCGGGAACGGTCGCCGTCGGAATCGTATCGACGGGCGTCATGGCGGGGACGTTGCGCGAGAAGCGAAACTCCAGGGGAAGAGCCGGCTTGGGCAAGGTCGAAAGAAGATCGATAGAACGGGCGTATTCCGCCGGCAGGAGCCCGCCGGTGTCCTTGTCTTCCACGTCGATGAAATGCACGATGGGGCCACGCATGGTCGTGGTCATCCACTCGTCCGCGGCGACCTTGACGGAAGGATCGACCGGCTCAAAGCCGTAGCAGAAACCGTCGCCCGTGGCGAACAGAATCTGTGTCTGACCGTGTACCACGCCCAATGCGGGAGATCCGTACTGGCCGCGGTAGAGACGCTGCCCGATCTGCTCGTCGTCGCGAGCCACGAGTTGGCCCGTCCTCTTGTCGAACACGACCAGGCTGGGGGTCAACGGGCTGTACGGAATTCGTCCCGGAACCCAGGAGCGGCCATTGCCGGTGCAGACGTAGACGTAGTTACCGTGGACCAGGACCGAAGAGCTTGCCGTGTGATGGTAGTAGGCCTTCAGTTTTTCGAGCAGGTCGTAGCGCCAGACGATGCTCTTGAGCGATCTTCTGTCGATGGCGGCCTTGTCGGTGCCGTCATTCGGACCATCGGCGTCCAGAAGGACCTTCAAATCGATGCAGATGACTTCCTGGTAGGGGCTCACGAAATACAGTCGATCGCCTTCAATCGTAGGGGTCGAACTGATGGCCCAGTTTTCCAACTTCTCCCGCGGCGGTTTGGGGCAGATAAACACGCCAAGTTGTCGTCCGGTCTGTTCGTCGAGACACAGGAAGCAGGCATCCCTTCCATTTTCCCAGGTGGTTCCAATAACCACCCGCCCCTGGCTCACGACCGGGCTGCCGGTGGTGCGATGGCCCAGTTCGGCCGCCCATTTGACGTTCTTCGTGGAAGATGGATCCACTTCACCAGCGTCGTTGTCGGCGCCGCAGTCCGCCCACTCCGGCAGTGGCTGATCGCTCCCCGCGGCCATATTACGCGAGGGCTGGCCGCACCACTCCGGCCAGTCTTGGCTATGAACAGCAGTTGGCGAGGCGGCAAAAAGGATGGCAATGTACAGGATGCTGGCTCTTTCCCACGTCATCAATTTGCTCCGTCTTGTGGTCTCTCTCAGTGCCGCAAATCACAATCGACGGCCATTTATGGTCGTTGCCCGCCGCAGGCGGTCTTAGGCCCGTCGTTTACGGCGGGTCAACTGGCCTGCCCTCGCGTCCTCCTCCCGTCCCCACCGCCGCTTTCGGCGGCGGTGGGGACGGGAGGGAAAGGGGCAGTCGTGCCTAACGGACCCGTGCTAAAGCACGGGCCTAGGACCGCCTGCGGCGGAAAAGGACCGTAAACGGCCCTGTTGTGTCTGAGCGAAATTCGTTTCTCATGTGCCCTTAATTGCCATTTGCCGCACCAGAGGACGTGTGTGGAAAACGCCGTTTCCCTTCGGCGGCCGCGATTCAACTCGATTCAGACTCATATCGGTATCTCGTCCCAAGTCTTCTTTTCCGGAAGGTTGCCACGGAAGGCCTCGCACGCTTCCATATAGCGTGCCACTGCGGGCATTGTCCTCAGCAGCGAAAACGCACCCAAAAATCCGCCTTCTCGCGTCATTTCCGCAACCGCCTCAAGCACTTGGGCGTGGCAGACGCCGTGAAACCAGTCGACACCGAATCCAAGGCAGACCAGGTATTTCTTCGGTAGATCGAGTTGGTGGACGGCCGCAATGCTGGCCATGTCCTCGAAGGGGGTGCCCAGTCCGGCCTCGTCACCGCGCATGAGGCTGTCCGTTCCCCCGTCGACGAGAACGACGGTGTCGAGGTCCAATTCTCGCACAAGTTCACGATATCCCGCGAGAATCGGTTTCACTCCCATGCGATGGAAGGAGTAGATGGAAACCTCTTCGCCTTGCTGACGAAACCAATTCGAGAGAACCTGTTCGGGGAAGTAGTAGGCGTAGCCCTGGGAGTCGGCAGTTACCTCGAGAAGCCCGGGAGTCACGCAGCGTCCGACAGACTCCGGCAGGCTGGAGAATGAGAGATTCGCCAGGTAGACATCGCGCTGCGAGTCCTTCAGGAGGAAGTACAGCGGCAGGCCGCTGAAGACATCGAATCCGCCTCCCGCTCCTGCGATCAGGATCCGTTGGCTCTCTTCCAATTCGGAGAAGAAGGGCACTTCGAAGCCGTCGTACAGTGAAGGCATGGTCTGGAGGGTCCTGGGGGCGAGGTGGATTGCAACGACTCAGCGGCAGGTGGCTATTCTACTCAAAGTGAAACCGATTGGCGGCGGAGACAAGGCTGAAGACTGAAGGACGGTAAAACAGGGGCTTTTGCCGCGTCGAAATCGGTTTTCCACACCAATCGACCTCGCATCAGAAACCTACAGCCTACAGCCTTCAGCCTAATTCACCGCTTCCGAAAGCGGATTTTCAACTTGCCAGGATTGAGTCGCAGGGCTGCGCCGTTGGCCTTCATGGTTTGCAGGTCCTCATCGCGGGCCTCGAATTCGGTCCAGTCGATCAGACTTCCGTCTCCTTCGACGCCTACGGGCTCGTAGTTCTTGGCAAGGACGAGCGCCGTGTAGGGCATGTTGCCGGGTAGCGGGCCCTGCCACCAGTGCGGATGGGTGGTCGCCAGGCACAGGGTCATGTCCGCCGCGTTCCAGGTGGCGCTTTCCACGTTGAGAAAGGTGCGGCCCAGGGAGGGGGCGGGCGATCCTGTCTTTTCCACTTCCACCACGTAGCGGCCCGGTTTGTTGGGCAGAAAGACGAGGTTGTCGTCGAAATAGCGCCAGTCCCGGCCGTTGATCTTCACGTGGTCGAAGGGCTCTTTCCAGTCGATGCGGGGCGCGAACATGAAGGGGCCCGTCTTGACGACGTCCACTTCGCAGGCCCCGGCGCGGATGTTGTCCTTGATCGCGAGGGAGTACTGGCAGCCGAAACCGGGTTTGACGATTCCCTCGATGTAGCCGTAGCGTTGAATGCGGACTGTGGACTTGGGTTGCAGGTAGAGCTTGAGCCGATCCGCTTCGCCCGCCGGCTGGGCGCCGCGCATGAGCCAGAAGGTCTCGCCGTCGCGATTTTTCTCGGCCACCATGTAGGGGCCGCCGCGTGGGTTTTCGATTCGCACGACTTCCACGCGTGGGACGTCGAAGGGGTTTTGGTATTCGATGGGCGTTTCGGCGAGCGACAGGGTCGCGTCGCCGGAACGGAGCATTTGGGAAATGGCCTGGTAATCGGCATCGGCATACAGGCCGTCGTCGATCAGGAGGGCGAGGTTCATGGTTGAAGTCTTACCCTTGGGGCTCGTGATCACGACGTCGTCGCCATCCTTCACAATCTGCTGCGGCGGGGTTTCGGAATCGTCGATCAGCACCAGCGCAGGCAGGGACGGCTCGTGTGGCCGCAGTTTCCAGACGACCCCGACTGGGCTTGGGCACGCTTCCAACTCGTCGTAGCCAAGTAGGTGGATATGAGTCTCCCAGGCGGTGGGCTCGGGGGCGTGGTTGGTGATTTCCATCTTGAGCAGCGGGGAGTCGCTGTCGACCGTGTAGCGGCGATGCTGGCGATAGGCTCCGGTCGGGTCCTTGTAGGCCACCTCTTCGAGAATTGCCTGGTGGCCGACGGGCTGAGGGGAGTGGTGCACCACGCTTTCGCCCTCTGTCCGACGCAAGAGGATCGCGTCGAAGGCATGGGCCAGGCCGGGCTGGCCATCGCTGCGCCGGTTGCTCATGTTGGCCTTCTGCACGCGGATGCGCAGTCGATGCTGCCGAGAGGAATCCAGGCTGACGGGCAAGACGTGTTTGCGGTCCGCGCCAGCGCGTGGGAAGTAGACGCCCATGGGGCGACCGTCCATCTCGACTTCCATGGTGCAGACGTATTTGTTGGGAAGCGTGTGAATTTCCAGGTCATAGCGTCCGGCCGGGGCCGAGAAGGCGACTTCAACTTCGTGGGGCCAGTCGGGCCATTGTTCATAGCAGAGTTGGGTGGGAAAGGTGGACGCATCCGCCGTGCACTCGGCGCACTTCTCGTAGCCGCCGGTCTGCTTGAATTCGGTACTGGAGTCGTCAACCTTGCCGATCGACACGACGACTGGATCTTCGGCGGAACTGGCGGGCGGCAGACTCAGGGCAGTCGCAGAGACGAAATTGGGCGACAGTTCCAGGGCCGGCTGTGGGCGGCCGGTGTGGTGGAAGTGGGCCAGGCGGGTAGGATCGTATTGCAGGATTCCCCGGTCTTTGCCTGCCATGCGCAGAAGGCGGAAGTAATTGTTCTGGATGAAGGCCGTGTCTTGCGGGTAGGGTTCCTCGCAGGTGTATTGGCGGGGAAGATCGGGCACCGTCAGGTAGGCCTTGGCCCGGTAGCCGTCGCGGCCCACGGCACGCATGGTGGTTGTGACGGCGCAGCGCAGGGGATCCGTGGAAGCGCCGTAGACGAACTGTCGATCCTGCTCCTTCATCGTGGCAGAGGGTTCTCCCAGCCACCAGATGCCGCTGTCGAGGTAAAGCCGATCGCGGGCGAAGTCGTGCATCTGGCGAACGAGCCAATCCGGCGTGGAGCCGCCGCCGTAGTTGGCCCAACCGCCCCATTGGCGAGTGCTCGGCTTCATGCTGCGGCAGTCCGCTTGATAGGAAAGGTAGAGGGGCGGATGGAAGACGTAGCGCCAGCGGTCGCCGAAGCCGCAGGCGTTGATGCCGCCAGTGCGGGCGAAGGCGCACATCCAGGAGCCATGGAAATAGGGGCCTGTTTTAGGCTGCAGGGCCGTGCTGTATCGATAGCTGCCTGGGTTGTAGGGCCATATCTGGCTGATGTACTCGCCGTTTTGGCCGTCCGCCCACCACTCGGAGCCCACGCCGTCGAAGGCGGCTCGCCAGCCATGGAGGAGCGGGTTCTGGAACTCCCGGGCCTGGAAGCGGCAGAAACGCTGATAGGGTTCCGTCTTGGCTTCCTTTTCCGTACCGCGAGGGAAGCGGACGGGATCGGGGTGGTAGAACAGTTGCACGAGCATGTCGCGATCGTGGGCCGCGATGAAGAGGTCGCGGACGGTCTGGTTGCTCCAACCCGGGGCCCAGTTGCCGCCCCAATAGGCAGCTCCTTCAGCCGGTTTCGCGATGGGATCGTCGTCCTCCCAGGTGAAGGGATAGCCTTCGTCGCGATTCATTCCCGGTGGGTAGAATTCCAGCAGGTTGGCGCCCCAGCGGAAGGGTTCGTCGATCATCTTGTTCTTGTAGTAATCCAGGTCCACGCACTGCCGGTCGGCTCGCTGATACTGGATCTGGGCATGCCAGCCCCAGTGGCCGATGTAGGGCAGTCCGGGCAGGCGTCGGTTCAGGCTGTGGGGTTGCGGTTGCGGGAAGGCCGGCGGCGACATGTAGGCGTCGGCGTGCAGGCGGGAGGGCGTCTCGCCTATCGCGCCGATGCGAGGGTTTTTGTTACCTGTCAGAAACGATGGGACGTTGTGGAGGAACTTTGCGAGGTTGTCTCGATCGTGGTTGAACCAGAAATCGTCGAGGAGGAGGTTGTTTCCGTAGCCCAGCACTTTGCCCTGGCCCAGGGTCCAGAGGTTGAGCACGGGGACTTGTTTCTGGTCGAGGATTTCGCCCTTTTCATTCTTGCGGAAATAGTTGCCCAGCGTTTGGCCCTGCTCCGGTTGGTTTCTGCTCCAGAAGCAGTTTTCCAACTTGATGTGGATGCTGCCGCTGAGGAAGAAGGCGTTTGGGTCGGTCTCTGAGGGGGTCAATCCGTGGAAGAGCGGGTGGGCGGCGTCGCCCTTGATCCCGATGACGAAATAGCCGCCGAAGCGACTGGCGTCGTTGTAGCCGTAGCGGAAGAAATCCATGCGGTCCGGCGCCACGCTCTCCAATTGCAGGTCAACCACATAGGATTCGGCGAAGCTGACGAGGAACAGCCCGCCGCCTCGCTCGACGAAGCGGCGCAGGTTGGCAATAACCTTGGGATCCTTGGCCTCGTCGGACAATTGGGTGCTGTGGCAGGCCCAGACGAGGAGGTCGATGTCACCGGGAACCTCCTTGGCCAACTGCGCGAACGACACGGGGGCGGCGGAGTAGAAGGCGGCCAGCGAGTCGCGAGTGGGGTAGGAGTTGGAGAGGGTGGGGGTGACCGGGCCGGTTTGAGCCAGGGCCCCGGTGGCAATTGTGGTGATCAGACCGAGCAGCGTGGCGGTCAGCGGTTTGCAGGGCATGGGGTTCTGTGGGTGGGAAGAATGGAGGATTTCGCGGAAGCAAGTAGGTCACCGTTCGCCGAGCGGGACCTGGAAATGGAATATCGCTCGCTGTTTCAGGAACCGTGCGGCGCCCGGTACCTACCAGCGCGGGGTGCTACGGGGCTTTGGGTTCGAGGAATTCGAGAGTCAGGGTGGTGAAGGTGATGAAGCGATAGTTGCCCCGCTCCCAGAGGACGCCGATGCTCTTGTTGTTGAGCCGGGCGAGGTCGCTGTAGGCGGCGGGTTCGTCGGCGATCAGGCGTTCATTGGTGAAGGTCTGACCTTCATCGTAGCTCAGGCGAGCGACGAGGGTCTTGCGGCCGGGGCCTTTGGGGCCGGTCCAAACGATTCGGTTGCGATCGTCGCCTGCGGATTGGAGCGTGAGTCGCTCGATGGCGCAGGCCACGGGCGTTACCGCAACGCCTGGTCGAGGGTCGGACCAGGTCTGGCCGGCATCGCTGCTGGTGGCAAGGATGCGGTTGGGGCTGGTCCTCTGGCGGATGTCCAGCAGCAGGCGGCCGTCGGCCAGCTCCACGATCTGATCCTCGTTGCCACCGTGGTCGCCAGGTGCGACCGAACCTCGCTGCCAGGTCTGGCCGTGGTCGTCGCTGAAGATGGCGAGGACGCCATAGGGTTTGACTTTCCACACGGGCGCGACCAGGCGGCCCGAGCGGGTTTGGATGGCGCCGCCGGGGCCGACCACGCTCGCCTGCCAGGCGGGATCGTCGTAGTCGCGGGCGACCTTGGTCAGGTCGATCGATTCCGACCAGGTGAGGCCGTTGTCGTCGCTGTAGCGGGCGAGGGTCTGCATGTCGTCGGTGCCGGGCCGGGCGGTGCGAGTACTGCGTTCAGGCTTGCTGCGAAGATAGAGGAGCCACACTCGCCTGGTCTGCCGGTCGACCACGGTGGCGGGATTGGCCGCCGACCAAAGTTCGCCGGGATCTTCGATGAGCTTCATGGGCGACCAGGTGCGTCCCGCGTCGGTACTTCGTTTGAGCACGAGGTCGATGTCCTGTTTGCCCATGCCGGGATCACTTCCGCCGTACTTGCGCGCTTCGGCGAAGGCGAGGAGCGAGCCGTCGGGGGCGGCCTCAATGGCGGGAATGCGGTACATGGCGTAGCCGTCTTCGCCCGACGTGTAGACGTTGACATGTTCCAGGGGCGAGTCGGCCCATACGGCGAGGGGCATTAGGATCAGCAAGGTCGCGATGCAAAGGCTTCTCATGGTTTTCCTCCAGGGTCTGCCCCGGCAAAAAGCAAATCGACTCCATGGGGCACCGACGATTCTCTTGGAACTGGCCCTGCGATGGAAGGCGCGCGGCGAGAAATCCCGAGGTCCTCTCTGACTCCGCGCTTAGGGGCCTCGGGGCGGATACGCCAGGGTGCGAATGGGTCGCCGTGGCGTTTTGGTAGGGGCAGGGAGGCTGGTAGGGCCCTGAGTTTTGCAACGTGTTGGCGAATGTTGCAAAAACTTCGGGCGAGTTGTGTCGCCGCAAGTGGTTCCAGAAAGGTGACTTACGAGATTTTGATAAACCGCAAGTTGCATAGCTCGAAAGAAGGGGGTGTTGCAAAATGGCCCTTCTGTTGAGGGAGGGTGAGGCATGGAGATTGGTCGGCGAGTGTGCAACGCCTTCAGCGTAGAAAGGGGATGTGATGATGACGTTCACCCAGGGTGGCGTTTGGCGGCTGCGCCGCCGGCACTTACCCTGGGCTATGTTGTGTCGACCGCTTCGCGGTGAAGAGTGAGTTGCGTGACGCGTGCTGGGGGCGCTATGATTCGGTGTGCGGAGTTTGTTGGACGGTGGGGGTGCAATCACAAGTGGCAGAAGAGGGAATCCAACATGAAAACACTCGTTGCGACAATCAGCGTCCTCTTTCTGTGCGCGGGCGCCGCGTTGGCGAAGGAACGGCCCAATGTGCTGCTGATCGTTTCTGAAGACAACGGTCCGGAGCTCGGCTGCTACGGCGATCCGTACGCCCGGACGCCCAATCTCGATCGGCTGGCGTCGGACGGCGTCCGCTTTGAGCGGGCGTTCGTTCCCTATTCGGTGTGCTCGCCGTCGCGGGCGGCGTTCCTGACCGGACTGTATCCCCATCAGAACGGGCAGATTGGGCTGGCGACCCACAAATTCGCCATGTACGACGAACACACGCCGAACGTGGTCACCCGTCTCCAACCGATCGGCTACCATACGGGGCTCATCGGGAAACTGCACGTCAATCCCGAAAGCGCCTTCCCCTTCGACTTCCGGGAAATCCCCGGCGCCAACTTCAATCGCAAGAAGACGGTGGTCGACTACGCCGACGCTGCCTCGCGGTTCTTCGAGGAGGCCGGTGACAAGCCCTTCTTTCTCTCCGTCAATTACCCCGACGCCCATCTGCCCTTTCTCCGGCAGGCCAACGGGCATCCGGCCGAGCCGCAATCGGCCGAGGACGTCAAGCCCATGTCCTGGGTGGGAGTCGACAGCCCGCGGATTCGCGAGCAGGTTGCAAACTACTACAACTGTCTCGCCCGGCTCGACGAAGGGGTCGGGCTGCTTCTCGAACGCCTGGAGAAAGCAGGCCATGCGGAGGATACGATCGTCTTCTATTTTGGCGATCACGGCGCGCAGTTCCCGCGAGGCAAGAACACCGTTTATGAAGGGGGCCTTCACGTGCCGCTCCTGGTGCGCTGGCCCGGGGTGGCGAAAGCGGGCAGCGTCCGCAAGGAACTCGTGTCCACGATCGATATCCTGCCCACGATTCTCGACGCGGCAGGCCTGGAAGGGGCTGCGGACAAACTTCCCGGCTGGAATCTCCGGCCGCTTCTGGCGGGCGAAACGCCGGCAGAGTGGCGCGAGTACACCTTCGGGCTGGTGACCGGCGCGTTCCCCAGGGCATGTTATGTCCAGGAATCGATCCGAGACGATCGCTACAAGCTCATCTCCAATCCTCGACCGGGAACAGACAACCTGATTTCCCGAACCTATCTCGATCCGGAGAGCCAGCATTTCGTGGTGTCCGGCGCTCGGCCGGAAGAGCAGGCGGCCGCCCCCGAGCACGTCCAGGCCGCTCTGAATCGCTGGCGCAAGCCGGCCCGCTTTGAGCTGTACGACCTTCAGAACGATCCCGACCAGTGGCACGACCTGATCGACGACCCGCGATACGCCGACGTGAGGACCCGGCTCATCGACGCCCTCGTCAAGTGGCAGAAAGAGACCCGCGACCCGTTCCTCGATCGGGCCAATGTCGACACTTTCGTGGAAGAGAACCTGGCCAACCGCGATTTGGGCTATCGCAAGGACAAGACGTTTCGTTGGAGCTATTTGGATGCGTTTCGGAAGTGGAGGGAGGAACGTTAGAAGCGTGCCACCCCGGGTGCGGAGAGGGGGGAAGCGGAATCCTCTTGTTGCCAAGGCAACACCGACGATTTTTTGAAGACGTTCGATGTGGCCTTCTGGGCATGTTCGTCCTATCATGCCGGTGGATGATGGTTTCTGGCCGTTTCCTGGAACTCGAATCGAACGAGGGCTTAACATGGAATCTTTCACCGAACTCCTGGTGACCTACGGGGGCCGCGTGGCGGTTGCCGTGGTCGTGTTGATTGCCGGCTGGATTTTTGCCGGGTGGGTAGGGGGTGTTGCCCGGAAGGCGCTTGCACGAGCGAAAGTCGACGAGACCCTCTCGAAGTTTCTGAGCAAGCTGGCGCGATGGTCGATTTTGCTGCTGGTGATCCTGGCGTGTTTGAGCGTGTTTGGCGTGGAGACAACCAGTTTCGCGGCCGTGATCGGATCGGCAGGCATCGCCGTCGGCCTGGCGTTTCAGGGCACGCTCAGCAACTTTGCGGCCGGGATCATGCTCCTCATGTTTCGCCCCTTTCAGGTGGGCGACGTGATCACCGTGGCCGGCCAGACGGGCAAGGTCAACGAGATCGAGCTATTCACGACGACGCTCGACACGTTCGACAACCGCCGGTTCATCATTCCCAACGGGCAGGTGTTTGGCGCGACGATCGAGAACGTCACCTATCATCCCCACCGCAGGGCTGATGTCGACGTGGGGGTCGCCTACTCGGCGGATATCGATCGCACGCGAGAAGTGCTGACCCAGGCGGCGCGAGCGGTTCCGGATGTTCTGGAAGATCCGGAGCCGGCTGTTATTCTGCTCGGGCTGGGTGACTCGTCCGTCAACTGGTCGGTTCGCGTTTGGGCCCAGGCCGATATGTTCGGCGACGTGAAGCAGGCGGCCATCCGCGCGGTGAAGGTCGCGTTGGACGAGGCGGGCATTGAGATTCCGTTTCCGCAAATGGACGTGCACTTGACGAAGGAGTAACGGCGCTGTCAGGGAAGAGCATCTGGCCACCTGTCGCGGCGGCGGATTCCGTTGACGTCAGGATGCGGCACCGTCCGAGCATTTCCGGTGGTCCTGTTTCGCGCCCCTCTCCAGTCGATTATGCTCAAGGGGCAGGGCGTTCGCAGCTCTCGAAAGTCCCGCCCTTCTCGCTTTGAGTACCATCGCAAACAGGAGAGAAGCACCCATGGGTCGATTCCGAATAGCTCTTGTCGTCATGATCCTATTCGTTTCGGTCTCTTGCATCACCGCTGGTGCATCGCTCGACGGGACCTGGGAAGCCTGTTTTCAAGAAACCGATTCGCAGCCCGGCCCTGACGCCGATTGGCAACCGACCCGCGTTCCCTCCCTGATCGGGCACGTGAAAGACAAGTCGTTCCTCTGGTATCGCCGTTCTTTCGAAGCTCCCTCCCTGGCTCCCGGAGAGCGACTGATACTCCGCATCGGGGCCTCCCGGTTTGTCACCACCGTGTTGCTTAACGGCGTCGAAGTGGGAAGTCATTACGGTGGCTGGGAGCCCTTTGAAATGGAGATCACCGGGGCCTGCAAGCCGCACGGGCCGAACTCGCTTCTCATTCGAGTCCAAGACGTGACCGGTGTCATCGACGCAGACATGTCCGACCCAACACCGCGGACAGTGCGCTACATCGACCGGGCCGAGGGTTCCGTCATGGCGCCGGTCGGCTCGCGATACTCCTACGTGGGCATCTGGCAGCCGGTCACCCTCTTCACACGGGGCGATGTCTTTCTCGACGACGTGTTTGTGAAAACGTCCGTACGGCAATCGGCCGTCCAGGTCGACTACGTGCTCAACAACTCGGCCGAGCAGCGGAAGACCGTAACCTTGGCTTCCCACGTGGCCGGCACGGACGTGTCCCTCGGCCAACGCAAGGTCACCGTTCCCGCCAAGTCGACGGCCGGCGTCTCGCTCGACGTTGCTTGGAAGAAGCCTCGCCTCTGGTGCCCCGAGGATCCGCACTTGTATCACCTCGTCACCACGCTTACCGAGCCGGGCGGCCCCCAGCGCGAGCGGCGCGACCGCTTCGGCTTCCGCGAGTTCTGGACTGACGGCGACAAGCTGATTCTCAACGGCACCCCGATGAACTTCCTGGCCACGGCGGGCCATCCCCGTGGCCAGCTCGACGCCGAACTGAGCAAGGAAGGCGCCATCGACTTTTTCGCTCGAATCCGCCAGGCGGGATGCGTCGCCATGCGTCTGCACGCCAACATCTGGCCCAAGGCGTGGTACGAAGCCGCCGACGAGGCGGGCATGCCCGTGATCATGGAATCGGCCATGTTCTGCTATGCCCGGGCCTACGCCCTGTCGAAGGACGAGTTCTGGAACAACTACCACGACCACCTCCGCGCGATCCTCAAAGACCACCGCAACCACCCGTCGATCGTGATGATCAGCCTGGAGAACGAGATCCTCCATTGCGGCGGCAATCGCCTGCCGAAAACGGAGCACAGGCTGGCCGAGGCCGGCCGACTGGTCAAGCAGCTCGATCCCACGCGGCCCATTCTCTACGACGGCGACGCCGATCCCGAGGGCGCCGCCGACGTGATCAACCTCCATTACCCGCTCGATTTCAACAAGCGAAACCTGTGGCCCGACGCGGGCTACTGGCTGGAGACAGGGATGAAAGTGAGCGGATGGCCCTACGCGTTCTTCAATTGGGATCGCAGCAAGCCGCTCTATTTCGGCGAGTTCCTGCACATTCAGCACTACCGCGAGCCCGATCCGTTCACCGTGCTGATCGGCGACGCCGCCTACCAGGGCTACAACCAGGCCATGGCCGAGACAAAGGCCCTCGCCTGGGAGATGCAGATCGAGGCCTATCGAGCGTGCGGCGTTTCCGGCCTATGCCCCTGGACGCTCACCGAGACCGGCGACTTCCCCTCGGAAGAGAACCCTCGCTACCTGGCCGTGAAGCGGGCCTACGAGAAGAATGCCGCGTTGGTGCGCGAGTACGACACGCGGTTCTTTTCAGGTGAGGAAGTGACGCGGACCGTTTATCTCTACAACGATACACCACACCCCGCCTCCCTCACGCTCAACTGGAAGCTCCTCGACGGCAACTCCGTGACCGATTCGGGACGCCAGCAGGTCGACCTGCCGCCTGCCGGAAGAAAGGAATTGAAGATCGTTCCCACGATGCCGAAAGTCGACGCCGTCCGTCCCGTCTCGCTTGCCCTGACCGTGCTTCGAGAAGACAAATCGGTATTTGAGAGTCAAGAGCCGTATTGGGTCTATCCCCGTCGGCTCCTCCAGCAGTCTCTTCGCGTGCCCGACGGAGTGCGAATCGCCGTTTACGAAGGTCAGGACACAACCGTCAGCCGTGTCCTGGCCGACGCCCACGTCCCCCTTGTTCACGTGAAGGAGCTGCCCCGGCTTCCCGAGGCCGAGGTCTTGCTCATCGGCCCGCACGCCCTCGACCGTATCAAGCCCTCCGAGGACATGCCGATCGTGGGCGGTCAACTCGGACCACGCCAGGCAATCGCGGCCTTTGTCAGCCGCGGCGGTTCGGTCGTCGTGCTGGAGCAGGACACGTACGAGCACGGGCTGTTGCCGGCATCGCTTATTGACCGCAGTGCGACGATCGCCTTCCAAAGGAGCAAACTGGGGCCGTTTCAGGCCATGGAAGCCGGCGCAGAGGATAGCCCCTTCCGTTTCTGGCGTGGCGATCACGTGGTCGCACGCAAAACGATCCGCAAGCCGGCCGATGGCCGCTTTCGCGTGCTGGTCGATTCGGGCGGTCCAGACGGCCTCATTTATGCCGCCGTGCTGGAAACGCTCGACGGCCGGGGACGATACCTCCTGTCGCAACTGGCGATCGGTGAGAAGCTCGCCAGCGAACCAGCCGCCCAACAGGCACTCTCGTGCCTACTGCGCCACGCCGCCTTGCCCCCAGAAAAAACCTCCCGCTTGGCCGTCGTCGAGGGAGACCTGCCGCTGGCCAGTTGCCTTCGCGATCTCGACGCAACGTTCACCGACCTCTCGGGCCGACTGGGCCAGGCAGATCTGGCGGATTTCGGCGTGCTGCTGGCCGATGCCGGATCGGAGGAAGCGGCCAAGAACGTCGCCCAGATCCGGCGGTTTGCGGAAGCCGGGGGACACGTCGTCCTCCACGGCGCCACGCCCCAGAACGTTGCCCAGTTTCGTGGCCTGTTCTCCGAGCCGATCTTCCTGCAACGGACGGCAACGCTGCCCGTGGCCATTGCCCAGCCCGATCCCGTGATCGACGGGCTCACCCAGCAAGAGCTCTACTGGTACGGCGATCGGCAGGGCCTTTCGTGGCGCGAGCGCACGCCCCTTAGCACTGCCGTGGCCGACTACGCCGTTACGGCAGGCGAACCCGACCCTGCGAGTTCGGTGGTCGTCAAGGCCACGTCGATGGAGGTTGAATCCGGCGAGCCACACATGGGCAAGGAAGACGTCTACATGGGACGCACGGCAGCTCTTCAGAAGAAGCTCACGTTCCCGCGCGCCGGCCGATACACGTTCCTGGTGCGCGGCAGGGGCACTCCCTGCGCAGGCGAGTATCCTCGGGTCGAGCTATCCATCGACGGCCGGTCTTGCGGTAGCGTCACCACCGAAGGCGACGCCTGGGAAACGTATCAGGTGACCGCGTCCGTCCCGCAAGGAGAACACACCTTGCGGCTCGCCTTTGTCAACGACACATGGGATCCGGTCACCCGAGAGGATCGCAACGTGCGTCTCGAGCGCGTCGTCTACGGCCCCACGCCCCCCTTGAAGTCGAAGAGCCTCCTGGCGCCGGCCTTGCTGGTCAAGGTGCCGATCGGCAAAGGCTTCCTGCTCCTCGATCAGATTCGCTGGGCCGAGGACGATTCCAACCCCGAGAAGGCGAGCCGCTACATCTCGAACCTGCTGACCAACCTGGGCTGCCCGTTCGGGAGCCGTTCGAGCGGTATCGCCATCGACCCCGCCACCATGGAGCCCCGACGCGACTTCCGCTTCTCCCGAGGCAGCGACGGCGCCGCCTATCTCGGCTCCAACGGCACGATCGCCCGCCCCGTCCGCTTTGCCGCCTCGGGCGAGTACGAGCTGGCGGTCCAGGTGAGTGGAACCGAAGCCGGCGGCGAGCTACCCATCGTGCAGATTGGCCTGGACGATCACCCAATCGGCGACATCCAACTCGACAAGACCGGTTGGCATACCCTCCGCCTGAAAACAGCGATTGCCGAAGGCGAGCATGACGTGAGCCTGTCCTTCACCAACGACTTCTACGACCCACCCGCCGATCGCAACCTCCGAATTCGCTCGCTGACGATCCGGCCGGTTCAGTAATCGTTCACGGAGTAACGGTCTAGATCCCGTCATTCTTGCCGGAACGCTCTCCATTTGCTTGCGCCCAAACCGTTCCACTTCACGTCGGTCGGGTGGCACTGCCGTCTCGCCAGTGTTTTCCTATCAGGCAGCAATTATCTTATCGGTCGTTCACCAGACAAACAAGCCGGATGGCCAATGTCATCCCCCGCACAAGGGAGAGGAACGCTTCACGACAGGACGCGTGTTGAGGAGTGGAGGCGTGTGATGGGCATGCCTCTTGTTGCCAAGGCAACACCGAGCATTTTCCGAATACGATCTGTCCAGTGGAAGACGTTCTGCGGAAAAATGCTCGGCGCCACCCACGGAGACTGATTCCAGCGAGTTGCTGGCGACACGCCGCGTGCCTCATTAGTTTCTGTTGATGATGCCCGTCGGCGGCCGGGATGGTGTACGGCTGGCGGGTCGGTTGGGTTGAGGTATTCGGTCTCTTGCATGAAGTAGTGCTTGCCGAGGCTGAGGGCGCATATCTTGCCTTGCATTCACGGCTGAAATCAGGGTGTTGTAACCACGACGTCGTCAGCCTCCGGGAGTTTTCGCCAGAATGGTCAAGTTGTGGCAGAACACGGCGCTGCCGACGGCCGAGACGAAGTTCTTAAAACCGCGAAAACAGCAACGAGCCAAACGAAATGCTCGTTTTAAGCACGAAATGCTCCCCTCAATTCCCGCTCGCCATTGCTGCCACACGCTCATCATCGATTGGCCAAAGTCTTGTGTCCGTCGCGGTACGCCCAGGTACTCGACCTGTTCCTCCAACTCCTCGTAGGTCTCTTCGTCCGGGCAGAAGCCTTTGTCGGCGGCCACCGATTCGGGCCGTCGACCAAAACGCTCTTCGTGGCGTTCCAGTACTAACGGCAGGAGCCTGTCGTCCGTACAATTCTTCTCCAGCACGACGTAGTCGGTGATGAACTTCTCTTTCGACTGGGTGAGCAGGACCTTGTGACCGAACTCGACCGGCTTGCCTCGCCGGCCACGCTTGATCAACTCCGTATGGGCCTCAAAGATGCTGAAGACCTTGTCGCCGTTCGGCACTTTCTCCTTGTCGAAGACGCGGCGGCGTGCTACTCGGGCCACCTGACGCATCACGGGCAAACGGTCAGCCAGCTTTTGGCCAATCGCAGCCAGTGCGACAGATGTCGACCGCGCCGCCCAGGCGACGAATTGTTCCGCGTTTTCCAGGATATTCTCGACCCGAACGATCATGGTTTTCATGTCTTGCTGCACCTTGCGAAGCCGCTTCTTGCTCGTGCTCTTCGAGTAACGGCTAACATCCAAGTACAGCTTCTTGACCTTCTTCGGGTGGAATCGCCAGGGGCAACTCAAAGGATTGAGGTCACGGCCGGCCGCCATCTCGCGCGTGGCCACGCGGTACACGTCCCACAAAAGGCTCGCATCCGTCGGCCAGTGGATGTTGCACTCGGTGACTGTCGTATCGGTCCGCACATGGTCGAGCGAAACCGACTCCTCGGCACAAGCGTTCAGGGCCAGAACATGGTTGATTCGTTCCCACGTTTCAGACTGGATCGCACCGAACGCCCTGTTCAGCAGCGTGAAGTTGATGGTCGGTTTCTTCAGCAGGCGGCAGAACCGTTGCAGCGTTTCGCTTTCGGCGATCCGAATCGACGCCTGCCGGTAGTCGAGCCCTTCTCGCTGCATGACCAAAACCGCCCGAAACAGGTTCTCGCTGGTGAAGATCGGCTTGCGGCCTCGCGTCGACGTGGCCTGGCTGAGTTGTTCCAGATCGCCATGGACCAGATCAAGGATCACCGGGTGACTGTCCAAAATCTCGCTGAGCATCTTGTATTCGCTACGATAATCGCGTACCGTTTGGTTATCCGCCTTCTCGATGCCCCACCCAAAATCGAGAATGGCTTCGGCTTTTGCACGCATCGTTGTTCTCCTTGATTGGTTGTGCTTTCAATAGGATAACGATGCGTTTTTTCTTGCCTACCCCAACCTTCTCTCACCTGCAAAAACACCCCTTTCTCGATTTGAGAAACAGAAACTCATTAGAATGGCGTCGAACGTTTGAGATGGTCTGGTTCGTTCTGTTGGTATCATCGACCTGACGAGCCGGTTTCCATCGACTCGTCCACCTTTCGAAGACCTGGCAAGTGGAGATGGGAGACGATCATGGCAGAGGCCAAGCAGCAGCGGTCACGGCGAGAATTCCTGAAGACAACGGCAGGGGCCGGGGCAGCCGCCTGCGGCCTTTCTCTTGCCCGCGGCGCCCACGCGGCCGGCAGCGAGGTGATCAAGGTCGGCATGATCGGCTGCGGAGGGCGCTGCAGCGGAGCCGGAGCGCAGGCGTTGAGCGTGGGACCCGACGTGAAGCTGGCCGCCATGACCGACGTCTTCGAAAGCCGGATGCGAGCGAAGCAGAAGTACTTCCAGACGAAGTATCCCGACCAGTTCATCGCCAAAGACGACGCCTGCGTGTTCGGGCTGGACGGCTACCGGCGCGTCATCGAAGAGTCTGACGCCGTGCTGATCGCGTGCGCGTCGAAGTTCCATGCCTACTACGCCGAGAAGGCGATCGAGGCCGGCAAGCACGTGTTCATTGAGAAGCCCCATGCCATCGATCCGGGCGGTTGCCTGCGGCTGAAACGTGTCTGCAAGATGGCCGAGGAGAAAGGCCTGTCGCTCGTGTCCGGCCATGAAAGTCGCTACAGCCTCCCCTATCAGGAACAGGTCAAGCGGATCCACGACGGGGCGATCGGGGATGTCGTAGCGATTCAATCGATGTTTCTTCGCGCTCCCTACCGCGTGATCACACGCGATCCGGCTCTGAGCGAAATGGAATACCAGTTCTCGAACTTCTACCATTTCCGCTGGCTGTCGGGCGACGACGTTCCCCAGTCGCTGGTCCACAACCTGGATCGCATGCGTTGGGTGCTCCACGAAGAGAATCCCGACTGGTGCTTTGGTCTGGGCGGCCGTTCGAGTTCCTTCGGCGAGGTCTTTGGCGACATGTTCGACCACGGCACCGTCGTCTACGAGATGCCCAGCGGCGTCCGCCTCTATGCCGTGTGCCAGACGCGATCGGGTTGCTACGGGAACTGGGACGACGTGATCATGGGCACCAAGGGCACTTGCCACTGGACTGCCTTGAAGATCGAGGGCGAGACAAACTGGCGCTACGAAGGACCGCGAAACGATCCGCACACGGAAGAGCAGAAGATCCTGATCGGCTCAATCCGCGCCGGCGAACCGGTCAACCACCAGGACACGATGATCGACAGCACGTACATGTCGATCATGGGGCAGATTGCCGTCTACACGGGCAAACCGGTGAAGTGGAACGAGGTGTTGGCGGCCGACTTCGAGTTCGGTCCAAAGGTGGACGAGGTAACCCTCGAGATGGACCCACCGACCGTGCCGGACGAAACAGGAAACTACCCGCTGCCGCTGCCAGGGATCACGGAGATGTTATGAGCATCCGCCGGTAGGTCACCGCTCGCCGAGCGGTACCCCGGACTGGCCCCTCGTCTCCCAACACAATCGACGACGCTCTGCGGAAGAATGCTCGGCGTCTCCCGCGTCCCACCTAAGCAGGCAGTGCGATCATTCCGGCTGGCCAGTGTCGCTCGCCGCTTCAAGTACAGGGACAAAGTTGCTCGGTCGCCCGCTCCTGTCTTCCACCGCCGCCGCAAGTGGCGAAATATCGGGCATGGGTAGTTGATTAAATCGGAAGGGAAGGTGGACCTCGGCACCGGACTTTGTCCGTTTCACGTCGCCCAACCTCTCGATCTCCTCCGCTGACACCTTTTGCACAAGCGCCATGCGTTGCGCGACAAGCGACGGGTCCTTGTGCGTGATGTTGAAGTGATAGACCACTCGGAGAAGCGCCCCGTCGCGTGTCCTTCCGACGATCAGCAAACGATCGGTTTCCCTGTCAAGGTTCAACGCATGAAACGCCAAAACCAACGGTTGCCCACCACGAGGCATTAACGAAGCCCCAAGCATGAATGGGCTGACGTTCGCTGTTGCGTAATCCTCAGCCACGCGAGTTTTCGCCACATCACAGTTGATTGCCAGCAGCATGTCGTCCGGATACTTGGTCTTGATCATATCCAATCCGCCAAAAACGCCTTCAATCAGCCTGTCTCGCAGCGTCTCGTCATCCGGAAAGCGTAGAGAGTCAGGGAGCGCCTCGGGCATCGTCGCCGCAGGCCCTAACTCTTTGCGAGCAAGTAAGATCCCGCCCACAATGAAGGCGGTCACTAGGATGGCAATCAACACTCGCACCGGTGCGATTCCTCTTCTGAAGCAGGATGCCGCCATTTTCTAGCGTACTCCTCCGTGCCGCTGACACTGGCCTCCCGCCAGTGTGTTCCGATTAGACGGCCACTATCCTATCCTCCGTTCACGGGAGAAACAAGCCGGATGGCTAATGTCATCCCGCCCCAGCGCGGCCTCGCTGACGCTCGGCCGCAACCAAAGTGATTGAAAAAGGCGTTCCGCCTTTTGTGAGGTAAATGTTTTTGTAACCGAAAACGTTTACCCAAAAGAGGAACGCCATGAACGCTCTTGTACCACAACATGCGGAACACGTCACGGGAGAATTGAGCGGTTGGGACCGGATTGTTCTTCGTGGCACCTTGCGGATGCTCACCTTTGTGGAGGGTATGATGGGTTATCTCAGTCGTGCGGGGGTTCTGTTGAAGAACTTCGGCGACCATGCCCAGGCCATGACGGCACGATTGATCGACGCCTCGCTGGCGGCGGCTCAAGAAACGGGGCGACCGGTGGAGTATCTTGCGTCGCCCAAAGATCGCAAGGACGAAATCGCCCGCGAGATCGCTATGAATGACGACGTGCAAGACGGGCTGATCTGCGTGTTGACTTGCGTCGAACCCTGCCAGACTTATGACATCTACCGCAACCGCGACAAGAAGAAACTCGAGTTGATATCTCGCACGCGCAAGTGCAAGTTTCTCTACCACTATTGGATCGACCCTCGATTCGGCTTCATGTCGGCCCGAATTCAGACTTGGTTTCCGTTTCCCATCCAGGTCTGTCTCAACGGTCGAGAGTGGCTTTCGCGACGGATGGATGAATCCGGCCTGCCGTACGAGCGGTACAAGAACGGCTTTCCGTGGATCGAGGATTTCGCCAAGGCTCAAACGATCATGGACCGGATGCACAAGACCAACTGGCCAAAGGTGCTCGATGCCGTGGCAAGAAGACTGAATCCCGCGCACGGGCGAATGTTCCGTTCCCAGGGAATGTCGTACTACTGGTCGGCTTTCCAGACGGAGTGGGCCACAGACATTGCCTTCACGTCCTCGGAAGCCTTGGCAAAGTTCTATCCACAACTTACCCGCGGAGCCATTGCCACCTTCGATAGCCGTGACGTCTTGCGGTTCTTGGGCAAACGTCCGGACCGCCGTTATCAGGGTGAGGTGATCAGCGACTACAAGGATCGACCGGAAGGCGTTCGCGTGAAACATCAGGCTTTCGGCAACTCCATCAAGGTATACGATAAAGGCGGTTCTCTTCTGCGAATCGAAACGACGATCAACAACCCCCACGCCTTTCAATCGTACCGTTCGACCGAAAACGACCCGAACGGCCCAAAATCGTGGCGTCCCATGCGCAGGGGCGTGGCCGATATGCATCGCCGCGCCGAGGTGTCTCAGCAGTCCAACGACCGTTATGCCGAAGCGCTGGCGTCGCTCGATACATCCACGCCGGTTGCTCAGTTGGCCGCCAAGGTGTGCCGTCCGACGCGAAAAGACGGTACACGTTACCGCGCCTTGCGGCCATGGTCCGAGCAGGACCGGAAACTCCTGGAAGCGATCAGCGACGGACAACTGGCCATCGAAGGATTCTGCAACCGCGATGTGGCTTCCCGCCTGTATCCCACGAAGTCCGACGACAAGACCCAACGTGCTCGCATTGCGTCGAAGGTCTCTTACCGTCTTCGTAT
This sequence comes from Thermoguttaceae bacterium, assembly GCA_963674575.2. Taxonomy (GTDB): domain Bacteria; phylum Planctomycetota; class Planctomycetia; order Pirellulales; family Thermoguttaceae; genus JAAYAY01. Next base: position 144,684 of record CAXXQT010000001.1, on the reverse strand, counting down.
CCTTCGAGCTCATGGTCTTATCCGAAAATCACCCCAACGCCGCCGTTACCACATGACAACCAAAGGCCGCCAAATCGTCACCGCCCTACTCCAAACACAACACGCTACGCTCCAACAACTTAACGCCACCGCTGCCTGATAACTTTGTCAAAAACTTAACGATCTTTGAGGTTAGTAGTACAGAAGAGAGGGTCGCCTCACGGCAGGACACGTATTGAAGAGCGGACGCGAGTGATGGGGATCCCTCTTGTTGCCAAGGCAACACCGACGATTTTTCGAAAACGCCCTATCACGTGGAAGAGTCTCTGCGAAAAATCATCGGTGCCACCCGCGCGTGGGAGGTGCGTCAGGACGCACCCTGCGGTCCTCGCCGAAACCAGCCCATCGCTTTTCATCGGGGCTCAGAATCGGTTATCCTGTTAGAGTGGCCGTCCTGTGCAACAACGCACATTTGGACCGGTCAAGTCAGACGGGGATTCCGGGAGGGGGGAAGACGATTCATGGCGTATGAGCAGTTCGCGAAGCATCTGGCCGGCATCGTGGGCAAGGACAACGTGCTGACGAGCGAGGAGGACCGCAAGGTCTATTCTTACGACGGCACGTCCACCTGGACCCACAAGCCCGATCTGGTCGTCTTCCCGACCGAGACCGAACATGTCGAGGCAGTGCTCAAGCTGGCCAATGAGAATCGCATCCCGGTCACGCCCAGGGGAGGTGGCACCAACGTGAGCGGCGGTTCCGTGCCGATTCACGGCGGGATCGTCCTGGTCATGACCAAGATGAACAGGATCCTCTCCATCGATGCCGCCAATCTCTCCGCCCGGGTGCAGGCAGGCGTGGTGCTCATGGACCTTCAAACCGCCCTGGCTCAGGAGCGGCTCTTCTTCCCGCCCGATCCCCAAAGCTTCCTCGGTGCCACCCTCGGCGGGATCATCGCCGAGAATGCCGGCGGGCCGGTGTGCCTGAAGTATGGCGTGACCAAGCAGTACGTTCTGGGCCTCAAGGCCGTTCTCCCCACCGGCAGGATCGTCGAATTCGGTGGCAGCACGGTGAAGAACGTCGTCGGCTACGACCTGGTCTCCCTGGTGACCGGTTCCGAGGGCACGCTGGCCGTCGTCACCGAGGCCGTCCTGCGACTCCTGCCCCTGCCTCCCGTCAAGAAAACGATCATCGCTCTGTTCGACGACCTGCGCAAGTCGGGCGCTACCGTGGGACAGATCCTCGACGGGGGCACCATTCCTTCCAAGATCGAACTGCTGGACAACTGGGTAGTGCGGAGCATCAACCGAATCACCGGCATGGGCCTCCCGGAAGACGCCGCGGCCATGCTCATGTTCGAGTGCGACGGCACCGAGGACGTCGTCGAGCACGACTCCCAGAAGGTGATCCAGGTTTGCGAGCAGGTCGGCGCCACCCAGGTTCTCGTGGCCGAGGATCCCGCCCAGGCCCAGGCCTACTGGAAGGCTCGCGGCGCCGGCTTCGCCGCCGTGTTCGGCGCGGCGCCGACCGTCCTCGCCGAAGACGTGACCGTGCCGCGAACCCGCATGGCCGAGTTCATCGAGCGGGTGACGGAGATCTGCAAAAAAGCCGACCTGGAGGTGACGGTCATCGGGCACGCGGGCGACGGAAACCTCCACCCGAGCGTGATGACCGACGCCAACGATCCGGCCCACTTCCAGAAGGCCCAGCAGGCCGTCGACGAAATCATCGAAGCCGCCGTCGAGTTCGGCGGTGTCTTGTCGGGAGAGCATGGGATCGGACTGGAAAAACAGAAGTTCATGCGCCGCACCCAGGATCCGATCTTCATCGACCTCATGAAGAGCATCAAAAACATCTTCGATCCCAACGGGATCCTGAACCCCGGCAAAATTTGGGAAGATCGGAGTCGCTAAGTGGCTGACCGGCTCGAAAACACGCGCAAGTTCCAGGCCGACGTCGAGCAATGCATGAAGTGCGGCTTCTGCGGCTACTTCTGCCCCATCTATCGGGAAGAGCACGAGGAGAAGGGCCTGGCCCGGGGCAAGGACCAGTTGATCCGCCTCGCCCTCCAAGGCGAGCAGGATCTCAGCAAAGGCTTCTACGAGGCGATCGACAACTGCCTGCTTTGCAGAACCTGCGTGCAATATTGTCCGGCCAAAACGCGGATCGACCACGCAGTAACCGCCGCGCGGGCCGACTATGTGGCGGAGAAGAACCTCCCGCTCGCCAAGCGGATCGTGTTCCGCCACCTGCTTCCCCACCGCTGGCTGTTCGGCTCGGCCCTCCGCCTGGCATCCTGGCTTCAACACCTGTTGCCTCGCAGGGAAGGAAAATTCCGTCACCTGCCGCAGTTTCTCACCGCCTTGGGCGCCGGCAGGGCAATCCCCGATGTGGCGCCCCGTTTCCTCCGAAAACTCCTGCCGGAACGCAGTCCCGCCGAGGGCGCCGCGAAATACCGTGTCGGCTACTTCTCAGGCTGCGCCACCGAATATGTCTTCCCCGAGATCGGCCAGATGATCGTCGATGTGCTCCGCAACCTCGACTGCGACGTCGTCTACGATCGCCGCCAGGGCTGCTGCGGCGCGCCCGTCTACCTCTCCGGCGACTTCCGCACGGGAAAGAAGATGGCCGAGAGAAACGTCGAGGCCCTGGAAGACTACGACTACGTCGTCACCGGCTGCGCCACCTGCAGTTCCGGATTGAGCGAATATCCCACCTACCTGGCCGACACGCCCGCGGAAAAGGAACGCTTCGAGCGGTTCGCGGCCAAAGTCAAAGACTTCAACGAGCTGGTCATCGACCTCCTCGCCGCGGACGTCGACCGATTGAAGCTCAAGCCCAGCTTCCAGGGTAAGACGGCCACCTGGCACGACCCGTGCCACCTCGCAAGGTATCAAGAGATCCGCTCCCAGCCCCGCAGCATCCTCCAGGCACTCGAAGGCCTCCGATTCGTCGAGATGAAGGACGCCGACCGGTGTTGCGGTCTTGGCGGCTCCTTCAGCATCACCCATTACGACGTTTCCCGAAAAATCGCCGACCACAAAGTCGACGCCATCGTGGCCTGCGGCGCCGACGTCGTCGTGACCGCGTGCCCGGGTTGCATGATCCAACTTCGCGACGCCCTGGCCCAGAGTAACGTCCCCGTCGACGTCGTCCACATCGGCGAGCTGTTCACCGTGTCGCCGGGATCGACGCCGACTTGAGACGGCGGCGGCACCAATGGAAGCCCCTCTGTCGTTCAGCCAACACGTGCCGTTTTGAGCCCTACCGCAAACGAATGTGCTCGGACTGGCGCATCAAGACAAAGGCGATCAAGACGCCAACGACGCTGCCAGAAAGAAACATGAGTTCCTGGCCGATGTGTGCAGGAAAGTACCGGGTAAAATAGATCGGAATAAGTTCCGACCACGAAATCTGAACTCCCTGGGCTTCCAGCAGAAGTCGCACCCCCACGATGTTCCCCGCGAGCGTTGCCGCAATCATGCCGGTTGCGACGCCAACACGCAGCCCCAGGCTCGACCCCTCGGCAGCCCAAGTCGTCGCCACCCCCAGGGCAATACCCGCCACGGTGCATCCCATAAAGAGGAAGGGGAACGGCAGTTCGAGAACCGGGTGTTGCGAGTATCCCCAAATCGCCGCGAACACAACTGTCCCCGTCAACAGGAAGGCCCAGCCTCGCAGCAATCGCTTCGGCGGATTGATCCAGATGGCGCCTTGCGTTTCCAACTGGGTCGCGTTCCAGCACTGGTTGCAGTGCGGAACCATCAGAGGCCCGTCCGGCGTGTCATAATAACCAAGCGTGGTTGCCTGATTTTCACACTCGCAGCAGGGCTGCGAGTCTTCCGCCCCCAGGTCGTGCAGATCCTCGACGATGCAATCGAGGATGCTGTCTAACGCCTCCGGCGCAAGCTCGCGGCGGCGTCTCTGATCGATGACGAGCTGAAATCCCCACGGTTCTCCTGAATTCTGTTCAAACCAATCGCTTGGCAAGCCCGCATCGCTCGCGCGCCGGAACGCATGCGTTCCCTCTTCGGATTCGCCTTGTTCGGACACGGCGTCCTCCTCCGGGTCGTCGTGAGGAGAGTCGTTGTCGGATTCCTGTTCGGGAGAAATCAGTTCCAAATGCAAACGTACCGAGTCAAGATTCATCAGAACGAGGATCCCCGAACAGACGCCCACCCAGGTATCGCCAGTCTTATTGCGAGGAGAAATATGACGCAATCCGGCGTCGTCTGCCAGTTTCCTGACGGCGGAAGTGAACTCGGATTTCTTCATGTTACTGCTCCGCCCCCTCGCGTAACGTCTCCTACGGAAGCGACCAGTCGTAGGTCGGGGTGTAGTTGGTATCCCACCGATGATCGAAACGCCTTCGAGTGGCCACGCCAAACAGCTTCCAGTCGGCGAAATCGAGCGTGGCATGCCAATCCTCGTCCAGGTTCTCGTGACCGCCGGGTCGGATGCGGATCCCGATATGGTCAGCCGCGCCAAGGAATCGGTAGACATGCCTGGCCGCTTCAACCGCCGCCTGATTGCCGCGAGGGTTGGCCCATCGGTCCTGCTCGGCCTCGGTCGACAACAGCGGTCGAGGCGCCACCAGGGCGAGCAGCCAATGCTGATCAAACGGAAGACGGTCCACTCGGTCCCCAAAACGACCGAAATCTCGTTGGAACCAGGACGCAAAACGCTTGGGACTGGTGATCGAGGCCAAGGTCTCGGCGCCCGAGCTCCGGACTCGGTAAGCACTGGCGCCGCCTGTTCCCGAGCCGTTGGGAGCAACCATGGCGAATCTCTCGTCCAACGCGCCGGCAAGCAGGGCCGCCTTGCCCATCCGCGAATGACCGCGGACAATCACGTGATCCGACTGCACGTCGCGGCGCGTCTGGAGGTAGTCCATGGCGCGACTCGCTCCCCAGGCCCACACTGCCAGCGATCCCCAATCGCAAGTCGGACAGGCGAGCTGCGCCGGACCAGCGATTTCCCGGCCTTCCGTGTCGGGATCCAGGTCGACTTCCGGCGAGCACGTGACCAGCATGTAGCCCCGGGCGAAGGCAACCGCCGCTTTGGAACCGTCGTCCCCGATGTTGAGCACGGCAGGAAATGGCCCGTCTCCGGCCGGGCGGTAGACGTGGACAGCCATGTCCAGGGAATTGCCCGCTCCCGTATCGAGCGTCATGGCGACCAGCGTCATCCGCCCTCCGAGCCACGTCTTGCTGGAAACCTCTCGCGCCGACCACTTCTCGGGCGCCGGCGCAGTATGGCCGTACTCATACCGCAACAGGATTTCCTTGATCTCCTCCCGTCGCTTCCGCCACTGCTTCCGGTTGTCGACACGTCGCCCGCTCGTAAACAGGAAGGGGTCCGGAAGTTGGCTGATTTCCGGCAGTTTCTCCACGGCGTCGCCCGGCGGTTCCGGTGCAGGAGCAGCAGCATCACCGCTCCCGCAGAAGACCAATAGCGAAAGGCAGAACGTCAGCGATGCCGACCTCGCAGCAGCAAAGTCCTTTGGCGCACGATGGTTGCTCTCTTGCACGTGGGTCACCTTTCAGCCAACTTATCGATTCCATCCGAGTTCGGCGGTCTCAGACGGCCTGGGCCGGCCTGCCCCGATGCCACTGAGCATAACGCGACTGCTACCCAAAGCAACCCGTCAGTGGTCGCGATGGATGGATTGAATGCAGTGGTCGTGGCTATAGTGATGTCTTGGCTGGCTTCTGTACGCGCGGACTGTTACACTGTCATATCCATGACCGCCGACCCCCAAAAACACCGCAGATGGTTTCAATTCAGGATCGGGACGCTCCTCATTGCCGTCCTGGTGCTTAGTCTGCCGCTGTCGTGGTTTGCCTGGAGGGTAGCGGAGTCGAATCGGCAGCAGGCAATGGGCAAGGCACTTTGTAACATAGGTAGCGATCTCGCCTTTTCCACAAAGCCTGTTCCGAAATTCATGCATGGCATCTTTGGAATAAGCGAGTTCTACGAAATATCTTGCGTGTGCCTGCCGGAAGAGTTCGGAGACCCCGAGGCAGTATGTCTGGATGAACTGAAATACGCTGTGCGGATCGATCTTGGCGGCACACGGATTACCGACATTGGACTTGAGCACGTCGAGGGACTTACAAATCTTCAAATACTGACTCTCGGGGGGACGTGTGTCAGCGATGCCGGCTTGGAGCACCTCACCGGTCTTACGAATCTTGAGTCTCTGTACCTCAACCAAACAAGCGTCACTCCCGAAGGCGTCAAGAGGCTCCAGGAGGCATTGCCCAACTGCAAGATCGAGTATTGACCCAGCCCGTTTTCGACGGTCGCGCCGCTCACGATTTTCAGTGACTGAGCATTGACGTAGCGGCGTCAATAGCCGCGGGCGTGGGAATCGTGAACTACACCAGGATATCATAGTGGGACAGCGCCGCCTTGGCCAATGTCGGTCAGCGCAAGTCCCAGCAGAGCCTTCGTTTAGCCCGCTGCCGCAGGCGAGGATTGTCAACGATCCCAAAGCGGCATGCAGGCGATGAACGACCTCGCCTGCGGCAGCGGGTTAACCGATTCTGCCGCAAAGGTTTCGGTTGCGTGCCCGCGTTTCATGGTAGAATTGGTGGTTATGTTGCTGCCATGCTCACTCCAGCTCCAACAGGAAACTCTCGCATGACTTCGATAACACGAACCGTCGCGATACTGCTACTCTCGATCGGCATTTGCTCAGCGGCCGCTGCCCAGGACGAAGCCCTGACTCCCCAGGTCATCCAATCGCTGCGTGAGTCGGTTCCCGACGACGCTCACACCCGCGCCATGCGCAACGCACTGACGAGTGCCTCGGTAACCGACATTGCCGAGGACCGGCAGATCGTGGCCGATCACAATACGAAATTCAGCCACAAGATCAAGACCAAGGGCATCAGCAACCAGAAGGCCAGCGGCCGTTGCTGGATGTTCGCCGGTTTCAACATCATGAAGCCCGTGGTGATGAACAAGCTGGATCTCAAGGAATTCGAGTTCTCGCAGGTGTACCTGCAATTCTGGGACAAGCTTGAAAAGGCCAACTGCTTCCTGGAACACATTATCGCGCTGCGCGATCGCGACCTGATGGATCGCCAGGTCGTATTCCTGCTGCAACACCCCATCTCCGACGGCGGCTACTGGGAGAACTTCGCCGGGCTGGTGGCCAAGTACGGTGTGATCCCCAAGGAGGTCATGGCTGAGACGGCCAGCAGCGAGAATACGAGGATGATGAACAAGACGCTGGAGACGATCTTGCGCAAAGACGCGATCGAACTGCGCCGCATCCACGACGTGAGCGGGTCGGTCGAGGAGATGCGAGCGGCCAAGAAGGCCATGCTCGCCGACGTCTATCGCGTGCTCGTGCTCAACCTGGGCGAACCGCCCGCCAAGTTCGACTGGCGATACGAAGTCAAGAAAGAGACAGACGCCGAGAAGGACAAAGACAAAGACGAGGACAAGAACGAAGTCGAGCAGCGATGGAGCCCGTTGCGGAGCTTCACGCCCCAGTCGTTCTACAAGGAGATCGTCGGGCTCAACCTCGACGACTACGTCGGACTGGCCGACGATCCAATCCGCCCCAAGGGCGGCCACTACGAGATCGACCTGACGGAGAACATGTGGGATGGACCCAAGATGCACTATGCGAACGTCAGCATCCAGGTGATGCGCGACGTGGCCGTGAAGACGCTCCTGGACAACCGCGCCGTCTATTTCTCGGCCGACGTGAGTCCCGACCAGGACAAGACCAAGGGGATCATGGCGAGGAACCTGTACGACTACGAGTCGGTCTACAATCTTGATCTGAGGCTCAACAAGACCGAGCGACTCCTGTCGCGCGACAGCGTGATCAACCACGGCATGGCCTTCATCGGCGTCGATCTGCGCGACGGCAAACCGCTCAAGTGGCTCGTCGAAAACAGTTGGGGCAGCGAACGCGGAAGCGGCGGGCTGTGGACGATGTACGACGACTGGTTCCAGGACAACGTCTACCAGGTCATCGTCCACCGCGACGACGTGCCTGCCAACGTCCTCAAGATCCTCGAAAAACCGGCGACGCGTCTGCCCGTTTGGGATCCGATGTGGTGATCCGCGGTTACTCAAACTGAGAACACATTGCTCAGGATAGCCACAAAAAGGCACAAAGAGACACGAAAACTCTGTCGGGCACACTCGAAAGCCCTCGTTCCATCTTTTCGTGTTTCTTCGTGTTTTTTGTGGCGACTTCCAACCTTTCGCACAGATTGTGCGCTCAGTTCGCGTCGACGCAGGGTGGGCACTGCCACCGTGTCAACTATGCGCTTGATCGGCGTGGCAGAGCCGTGTTGGGGATAGTCGCCACAAATGCGGGCAGGAAATTGTGGACATCGGGGCACGACCTGCCGGTCAACGCTCAGAGACGCTCGTTGGTTGGGGGAGTGAAGCTAGGGAAGGTGGATGTGAAGATGGCTTGAGATTGCGTGTGAGCTTTCCGAACTTTCCGAAAATCGCCCACGTGAATTTCGACCCTTTTGGCTCACCGGAGGGGTGAACTGGAGCAGAAAGGGCTGAGTAACCTGGACCAACCGGGGGGCGGTGGGGATTGGCATACAGGTTTTCAAAGAGCGGGGAAGGGCGTACGGGGCGACGCAGTATTCTGGCATAATGGTCCAAGGATTTCACCCCTTTTCTTGGCCACCCCCAGGGAGTCGGGGCGTGAGGGCAGGGCCGATCTGGTGGACGCTTCGAGGAAGGGAGGGGTGCTGGTAGGAACCGGGCGGCGGAGTGCGGAAGATCATCAGATGCACGGGCGCACCAACGAGTAGGATCGGACGCGCATCGGATGTCCAGGCTTACTCCGGAAAGCGTGCCGCGTGCCTCGTGGGTTAATAACCCGTATTGTGTCCCCGAAGTGGCCCCCGAAGTGGCGTCGATCTGCGCGACGGCAAGCCGGTCAAGTGGCTCGTCGAAAACAGTTGGGGAAGCGGCGGGCTGTGGACGATGTACGACGACTGGTTCGAGGACAACGTCTACAAGGTCATCGTCCGCCGCGAAGACGTGCCTGCCAACGTCCTCAAGATCCTCGAAAAACCAGCCACGCGTCTGCCCGTCTGGGACCCGATGTGGTGATCCGGAGGTGGGGGCGGCGGGAAGCGGCGGTGTAACCAGGGGTTGCTAATTCCGGAAAGTACTCTGTAGACTGACCTCTTCCGCAGATCCGCCGTTCGGTTCGTTCTTCCACTCTTCGCATCAGATTCAGCCTACCGACATTGTTGATCGCCATTGCGGTTATTGACGGGGAAGATCGACGTGCGAGACTGTAGTGGACGGGGAGAAAAGTGATGGGAAAAAAGAACGCCGGAGCCAACAGCCAGCATCCAATCCCGTATCACGCCGGCAAGTTCCCTCCTCAACATATTGACTGGCATCGGCTTATTCCGTTGATCGGGCCGGCGAGTGCTGCGATTGCTCGCTACGATGGGCTACTTGCTGCGATTCCTAACGCAAGTGTGCTCCTTGCACCGCTGACGACGCAGGAAGCCATTCTGTCGTCGAAGATCGAAGGGACCTACACCACGATGGGCGAGGTCCTGGAGTATGAAGCGGGCAGTGATGCAATTGCTCCCGAACGTGTCGATGACATTCAAGAGGTGATCAACTACCGCTCCGCAATGCGACAAGCGGTCAATCTGTTGAACGAGTTGCCGCTCTGTGGACGGTTGTTGAAGGCATCTCACGCTACGCTATTGGATAGCGTTCGTGGGCACGATAAGGCACGGGGGCGGTTCCGAACGATTCAGAACTACATCGGCGTCCAGGGGCGACCTATCGAGGAGGCGCGATTTGTGCCTCCATCGCCCGAGCAAGTGACGGTGGGCATGGATGCTTGGGAAAAATACTTGCACCGGGACGAGCAAGACACATTGGTGCAATTGGCCATCGCACACGCGGAGTTTGAGTCAATCCATCCGTTCATCGACGGGAACGGCCGTCTGGGTCGGATGATTATTACGCTGTTCTTGTTTGAGAAGCGGCTGCTGCACGCCCCGATGTTCTACCTGAGCGAGTATTTGCAGGCCCATGATGATGAGTATCGCGAGCGATTGCTGGCGGTCTCCCGCGATGACGATTGGACGGGATGGTGTGTCTTCTTCCTGAAGGCGTTGATTGAGCAGTCGGCCAAGAACGAGGCCAAGGCGAGGGAAATTCTGTCGCTGTATGAGAGCAAGAAGGCCTGGATGGTGGAAACCACGCATTCGCAGTACGCAATCGCGGCTCTCGACTACCTGTTCAGTTTCCCCGTCTTCAATTCGACCAATTTTATCAAGACATCGGGAATTCCAGCGCCCACAGCCCGCCGGATCTTGAGTTTGCTCAACGAAAACGACCTGATCCGTGTTATCCGAGAAAGTCGAGGACGACGCCCTAACCTGTTTGTGTTTGGGGAGTTAGTGAATATCACCGAAGGGCGGCCGATTTTCTGACGGTCGTAGTGATGCCGATCACTGACGAGCGACAACGGACTTTGTCGCTCATATTGTCGCGTTTGTGAGCGACAAGCCTGGTTGCCGTGCACAGATGAGCGGCAAGCATCCACGGGTCGGATTGCCTGCATCTGGCGGTTTGGAGGGCTCAAGGAGTCGGAAGCGGGGCATGGGCGTTCGAAACGCTGAGTCGTGAGCGGCAAGGGGAGAATTCATCCCCGAGTGGTTTAAGGACGATTCTCTGCAATCGCAGCAACAGGTGCTTGAGCGACATCCGTCGGCCATGTTTAATGCCGCCAGGATCGACAGAAGTAGACGGGGGGAGATTACTCATGAGCACGTTGGAAGCGTTTCAGAAGTTCGTCGGGAATTTCGGCGAGAATTCGTGGTTCGTGCTGTTTGCCAAGGCCCCGATCGATGCCGTTTCGGACGCCTACTCGAAGGCGTTGGGCCGGGAGATCGCCCGGAACGTTCCGATCACGGGGACCGAAGGCGGAAGGTACGCCCCCACCGGCGCGATCGTTCAGGTGTCGGACAGCCCGTGGACAATCGTATTCCACCTTCTCGGTCAATGGGACGAATTCGATGTTGGCTCTCTCGCGGGCCAGTTGGACGCGCAAGTGTTCGCGTTCGCAGCAGAGGATACGTCCGGCGCGATCGATTGCCGACTCTATTCACCGGGAGAAGGTGTGATACGCTATGTGACGTCTGAACAATCCGAATACGAGAATGAGCTGTACGACGAAATGGCCGAGTACGCGGAGGAAGCGGGCATTGAGATGGCGCAACCGGAGCCCGCGACGCTTGTTGACCGCTACGAGGATCTCTTCGAGTCGCTGGAGATTCCGACCGTCGAGTTGACCTTAGCGGAGGATCGATCGGTCGTTGCGAGTGAAGAGAACGCGAGCCAAATCGAGCGTGTGGATTTGGTCGACGACTCCAGTCGAGATTGACTGAGTTGTTCGATTGGTGGAAACCATCGATATGAATGAACGGGACAAACCAAAACGCCGCTGGTATCAGTTCCGGCTGCGGACTTTGCTCCTCGCCATCCTGGTGCTCAGTCTGCCGCTTTCGTGGTTTGCCTGGAGAATGAAGCAGGCGAGAAGGCAGAAGGAGGCGGTGGCGGCCATTTACGAACTCGGCGGATACATGGTTTACGAGGGAGGGCCACGAATAGAGCCCCCATCGTCATTGCTGCGAACTCTGCTAGGAAATGAGTTTTTTGACAAGGTCGAAGAAGTTCATCTAGACCGCTCCGAGGTTACCGACACGGAGCTGGGATGTTTGTGTTGTCTTAAGGACGCAAAATGTCTGTGGCTGGATAGCGATAACATCACAGACGCTGGCCTGGAGCACCTGAGGGGACTTACAGCCCTGGAGGACCTGACCATTTTCAGCAGTCAGATCACCGATGCCGGACTGGAGCACCTCAAGAGGCTGAACAATCTCACAGACCTATGCGTCAAAGGCAGCAAAGTCACGCCCGAAGGCGTCAAGAAGCTCCAAGAGGCACTACCCAACTGCAAGATCGAATATTGAGCCAGCCGGCCTTCGACTGTCGCACAAGAGCAGAAGTTTGTCCCAATCTGCCGGTTGCTGAATGGGGAAGCCCAGCCTCCCGTCGCTCAACTGACGGGTCCCCCCTGAAACGAACAAGCATGAATCGTCATAACTCAATAGCTGAGGCGGGGTTCGAACCCGCACGAGGGATTACCCTCACGGGATTTTAAGTCCCGTGCGTCTGCCAATTCCGCCACTCAGCCTGGGCGACCTGTCGGAGAAGTCTTCCGACACGCCGCTGATTTTCTCCGGTCGGCACAGAGCGACAAGTCAATTCCCACGGTCTTCGTGGGCGCTCATCACGACGGAGCGTGATGGCTACTATGGCTCGGCCGCCGTGTTCTCTTCACTTACACGTTCGGGTTGGGCTCCGGTTCCGGCTCCGTGTCGCCCAGCGAGACGATGCGGTTGATCGCGTTCAAGAACGCTTTGACGGCCGCCTCCACGCTGTCGGTCGATACGCCGCGGCCGCGGTAGAGGTTGCCCTCGTACTCGAGCTGAACGTTCACCTCGCCCTGGGCGTCTTTGCCCACGGTGACGCTGTGGACCCGGTAGTCGCTGCACACCACGTCGAACCCGGTCAGCTCCTCGATGGCCAGGAAGATGGCGTCCACCGGGCCGTCGCCGCACTCCATCTCGGCGGTCTTCACCTCGTCGCCCTTGCGAATCTTCAACGCCACGCGGGGAGTGCGGTTCGTGCCCGAGGTGACCTCGTAGGAATCGAGGGTCCACACGTCGGCCACGCCCTGGATCTGTTCTTCCACCAGGGCCGCAAGGTCGCCGTCGTAGATCTCCTTCTTTTTGTCAGCCAGACGCTTGAAGGCGTCGAAGACCGTGTTGAGCTGCTCGCCCGACAGGCGGAAACCCAGGGCCTTGGCCCGAGCGGCGAGGGCGGCCCGCCCGCTGTGCTTGCCCAGCACCAGGTCGCTCGTCGTGAAGCCCACGTCCTCCGGACGCATGATCTCGTAGGTCGTTCGTTCCTTGAGCATGCCGTCCTGGTGGATGCCGGCCTCGTGGGCAAAGGCGTTGCGGCCCACGATCGCCTTGTTCCGCTGGACCTGCATGCCCGTGATGTGCGAGACAAGCCGGCTGGTAGGAACCAACCGCTGACTGACCACGCCCGTGTCGGCGCCGTAGTAGTCGTTGCGGGTCCGCAGGGCCATGACGACCTCTTCGAGGGAGCAGTTCCCCGCCCGCTCGCCAATGCCGTTGATGGTGCATTCGATCTGGCCGGCGCCGGCCTCGACGGCCGCCAGGCTGTTGGCCACGGCCATGCCCAGGTCGTTGTGGCAGTGAACGCTGATGACCGCGTCGCCAATATTGGGAACACGATTGCAGAGGGTGCGAATCACGCGCTCCATGTGGGCCGGCGTGGCGTAGCCGACCGTGTCGGGAATGTTGACCGTGGTCGCCCCGGCACGAATCGCCGCCTCGACGACCTCGCAGAGGAAGTCCTCTTCCGTCCGGGCGGCGTCTTCCGGCGAGAATTCGATGTTCGGACAGTACCCGGCGGCGCGTTTCACGCCGGCCACGGCCTGTTCGATGATTTGCTGCTTGTCCATCTTGAGCTTGTGCTCCCGATGGATCGCGCTGGTGGCGAGGAAGACGTGGATCCGCGGGTTCTCCGCGTGCTTGACGGCCTCCCACGCCCGATCGATGTCCTGGTTACGGCAACGGGACAGTCCGCAAACCGCCGGGCCGCGAACGACCTTGGCGATCTCCGAGACGGCCTCAAAATCGCCGGGCGAGGCGATGGGGAAACCGGCCTCGATCACGTCGACGCCCAGGTCGACCAGGGCCTGGGCCACTTCCATCTTTTCCGAGAGGTTCATGCTGGCGCCGGGCGATTGCTCCCCGTCGCGCAGGGTCGTGTCGAAGATGACGATGTTCCGCGAATTCGTGTCTGCCATGTTGGAAAAATCCTGATTCGTCGAGGTCTTGCTACTGGTTCTTGTTGGGTTATCCCGCGGAAGGCCGACCACTGGTCGGCAAGGGCAACACCAACCAAGCCCTCGTCGGATCCACACGGCGACGAGTCGGTCCTCGACGCGCGCCGGATGATCTGTCGGATTGTTCGCCCATGATGAAATGTCCAATCGCCAAAAAAAGAGAACCCCAAGGCCGCCGGGGACCTTGGGGTTCTTTGGTGTCGTACGAATTCGTGCGCAAACCCTAAGGCTGTCCCCCATAACGGGGTAAAAGGAGTAAAGACAGGAGGTTTGCGGCCAAGTTCATCGAATCGTTCCCAATCGAGGTGAGTAAGTCAGTCTATGTCCCTGTAGTCGTCCGGTCAAGCCAAAAGGTTCGCGCTCCCCAGTAGGTTCCGGGCGCCGCACGGAACCCTGAAGGGCCATAACGGCTCTCACTGAAGCCCATTTGCATCAACAGGACACGGCGTTCTTCGGGGAAATGTGTTGAGACGGGAAGCCGCGTGATGGTCTAGGGTTCCGTGCGGCGCCCGGAACCTACTGGGTTGCCGTTACGGCGCCGGGGAGCTCCAGATTCCGCGACCGGCCAGTCGGGCTTCTTCCTCGGCCTGGCGAAACCGACGCTTCATCGACGAGGAGTAGTTGAACTCCGTCCGCGCCGTGGCCAGTCCCTGACGAATCAGTTCCTCGTTGAGCATCTGGTCGTCGACGAAGACGTAGGCCAGGAAACGGCCAAAGCGATCCTTCTGCTCCCGGTCCGTTTGCAGCCGCACCTCGCCGTCCGTCGAACCGATGAGTTGCTTTGTGAATTCCGTCGCTTCCGGTCCGTAGGGTTCAACCGGGTGATTGGGTTTAACGGTCTCGGGAGTGTCGGCCCCAATCAGTCGGACTCGGGCGCCGCTTTCAAGGAGCAAGGTGTCGCCGTCGACAACGCGGCGAACTCGATGCATTCCCTCCACGAGCCTTTCCGGAGAGGAGAGTGGGCGACGATCCGACGCCCAGAAGCGGAGAAGAGCAATAACAAGAATGAGGGCCACGAGCGTCAGGGGACGCCGAGCCCGATAACGGAGCGGACGGGTGATTCGCCTCGCCACAATCGAAAACTGCCGTGAAAACTAGTTCTGGCTGAAATCGAAGATATGAGTGTGTTCACGCCCAAGAGGCCGCTTCACGAACTGGCGGCGGCACTCGGCGCAAAGATCGAAAGTCATGCACTGTCGCACTTCGTCGACGACCTCGTCGTCCTCCACATCTTGCATCCGCTCGAGCATATCGTGGATCTCTTGGAGATGATCCCGATCATCGTCCGGCGTGTCTTCGATGGGATCGAAGACGGCCGCGATTTCGATCTTCACGCGGTAGCAAAGCTCGTCCTGGGGATCGAGATCCCGTTTGCAGAGATCGCATGTATAACGAATCATTAACCGGCTCCCCAATCGTGGCCAGGAACGTCAGGATGCGAACGCATGAGGACACATCGAACAACTCCATACTACTGAGATTCTTTCTTTCGACGCAAGACGTCCTTGAGCATTTTTTGCCCTTGTCGATAAGAATCGCGAAACTAGTGTCGCTCTTTCGCCACGAATATCGAGACTGGGCAATCCTTGCGGCTTTGTCGCCCCATGTAATCACCGGTGCCCTTGACACGGGCAGCGCGCCGAATGCAATCCAATACGATCAGCAGGATGCCACGGGAACCAAAGACCTTCGCAGCGGCAGGACATCGCGAAAACGAACGATTCTGTCGAATGGAAGGAAGACACAGAGGGGGTTGGGTTCGCTAAATTAACGCGATCTAACCCGAATTGGTTACGCCGCGGATCGATGACTGAGGCCTGGACGACGCCTTCGTCTGGCATTCATCGTGGCCATCGAGTTCCACTCTGTTGAGTCCCAAGTCAACACAGGCTAACTGGTTCCGTCTAGAAGAATGCCACGGGAAAATGGGTGTTTGCTGAATCCCTGATTTAGCGGGGTCCAGGCGTCGATTTGACGCCAGAAACCCCGCCAGAGGAACACGATCGTGGGTCCATGGCCCAGTCGCGCGGGCCAGGTTGATTTCAGCGAGCAGAGAGACTGCCTACGTCACTCATCTTTGGCGAGCGGTTCCTTCTTCTCCGTGATAACCTCGCATTGAGGAGCCATCTCGGCGTTGAGAGCAATATACTCGTTCCACTCGTCGGGAACGTTTTCGTCGAGGAAGATAGCCTCGACTGGACATTCCGGCACGCATGCTTCGCAATCGATGCAGTCATCCGGATGGATGTAGAGCATCTTCTCCCCTTCGTAGAAGCACTCCACCGGGCAAACCACCACGCAGTCGGTGTACTTGCAGTCATAGCACGGCTTGCAAACAACGTGTGTCATCGGGCCTTCTCTCCCATTTTTTCATCCAGATGAGGGGGCTCAAATCATCCGATCCAGGATTGGCGGATGCCCTCAGTCCGCCCTCAAAACTCACTAAACAGACCAAGTCATTTACTCGCTCAGGGCAACCCAGCTTAGCCAAGTGGCGGGATAAGGCGACCTGCTGTGGCCGCTCACGGCTTCCGCATCGGCCTGGCCTTTGCTTCAACCCCTTTTGTGACAACAACTTGAACGCTGATTTCGATTCGCCGGAAACGTCGGAATCTTATGGAGGGAACTGGAAAGTGTCAAGTCTCGCCCTTTTCATCGCTCCACCAAACGAGGGGACGTTTCGCTTGTCTCAATTTCACGTCGGATTTACAATGGAACATGTCAGTCCGTGGGCCGTCTAATTGGATAGCGTCTTTCACACACTGAGATTGAAACGCAACTGGGGACACCAAGGGCGACTATCGACCAACACGGGGATCCGAACGGTGGCACTTTCTGAAATCGATCGAACTTTGCTGGAGCGATGCTTGCAACGCAAGCCCCGCGCTTGGGAAGATTTCGTGGATCGGTTCCTTGGGTTGATCGTGCATGTTGTCGACCACACCCTGGGCGCACGCAATCTTCAAGTGGGGGGGGAAGACCGGGACGATCTCTGTGCCGAGGTCTTTCTCTCTCTCATTCGCGATGATTTCGCTGTCCTTCGCCACTTTCGCGGACAGAGCAGCCTTGCCACCTACCTGACCGTGGTGGCCCGCCGCGTGGTTGTCCACGGGATCTTGAAACGTCCGCTGGCACAACAGTTCTCCGAATCAGCCGACGCCGACCAGGCGTCCCAGCAAGTGGATGCGATCCAGCGTCTGGAAGACAGGGAAGAGATCGAGCGTCTCCTCCAGGAACTTCCGCCGCGGGATGCCGAGATCGTTCGCATGTATTACCTGGAAGGCAAGTCGTACCAGGAAATCAGCGGGGCCACAGGGGTCGCCGAAAACACGGTCGGTCCTGTGCTCAGCCGGGCTCGCACACGCATGCGCCATGCGAGCGCCGATCAGCCGACGGCCTGAATCGCCCTTCCATTGGAACGAAGGTGCGCCAGGACCTGTGAATCGTCCTGGCACACTCCATAGGCTCAGGCCACTCTTTGCCCGCCTCTTCCTCACCGGTTACGATAGGGACCGTTGGGCTGGAATAAGCAGATCTACTCGGTTCTCTCCGTTGACTTCTGTTCACCGCAGTCCCCTCCTTAACTCGAGTTCTTGCGTGGAGTGTTGCCATGGCCTCCCAGACTTGCTCGCGGCGCCGATTTC
Organism: Thermoguttaceae bacterium; assembly: GCA_963674575.2. Classification (GTDB taxonomy): domain Bacteria; phylum Planctomycetota; class Planctomycetia; order Pirellulales; family Thermoguttaceae; genus JAAYAY01. The sequence continues at coordinate 127,089 of CAXXQT010000001.1, read as the reverse complement.
TCAAGACGACCGCAAAAGCCTCCCTGGTCGCAACGGTTCCCTATTGGTTCCCGTGCGGTCAATCCGTTGCGGCAGAATCTCAAGCCGCCAACGATCGCCCTCACATCGGACTGGTTGGCGTGGGAGGCCGGGGAACAGCAATCTCCAAGCAGGCGGCCCGGTTGGGCAATGTGGTGGCCGTGTGCGACGTCGACCTTAAGCACGCCGAAGCCGCCAAGGCTGTCTTTGGCGGAACGGCCGACGTCTACCAGGACTATCGCCGAGTGCTGGAACGCAGCGACGTTGACGTGATCATCAACGGCACGCCCGACCACTGGCACACCAAGATCAACGTCGAGGCTTGCCTGGCAGGGAAGGACGTCTACGCGGAAAAACCACTCACCTTGACGATCGATGAAGGCAAGATCCTCCGCGACGTCGTGGCCCGGACCGGCCGCGTCGTCCAGACAGGAACGCAACAACGGAGCGAGAAAGCCTTCCAGACGGCGGTCGAACTCGTTCGCAACGGGCGGATCGGAAAACTCAAACAGGTCTGGGTCGCCCTGCCCTGGTACAGCACCAAGGGCGGCCCCTTCTCCGCCAGCACCCCACCAGCCACCCTCAACTGGGACTTCTACCAGGGACAAGCGCCGCTTCGCGACTACTGCCCCCAACGCACTCACAAGGTCTTTCGATGGTGGTACGCCTATGCCGGCGGAATCGTGACCGACTGGGGCAACCACCATGTCGACATCGCCCAATGGGGCATGAATCGCGATCTGAGCGGCCCCGTCAAGGTGGAGGCTCGCGGCATCTTCCCGAACGAAGGACGTCCCGATTGCTTCAACACCCCGGACCGCTTTTTCTGCCGCGCCACCTACGCCGACGGCCTGGAAATGCTCTATTTCTCGGCCATCGGCGAGAAACGAGTCTACGGCACCGAGCCGGGCGACGAAACGCCGCAAGACAAGCTCGACTGGCTCTTCGGCGACGATTGCCCTGAAGAGATCAAGACCTACGATCGCGACGGGATCATGTTCCTTGGCGATCAAGGACGGGTCTTCGTCAACCGCGGCGGTGTCTACGGCAAGCCCGTCGAGCAGCTCGCCGACAACCCGCTGCCAAGCGATGCGTGGCGAGTCTCGCCCAGCAACAACCACATGGAAAACTTCTTCCAGTGCGTGAAGACGCGAGAAGAACCCGTGGCGCCCGCGCGCATCGAACACCGCACCGTTTCCGTCTGCCACCTGACCAACCTCTCCATCCGGCTGGGACGCCCGCTAGACTGGGACCCGGAGAAGGAGACGTTTGTCGGCGATGATGAAGCGAACGGCTGGCTGAAACGCACGCAGCGGGAACCGTACACGATTCAAAGCCCCTGAACCCTATCAACAACTCTCACCGCGCCGGCGCACGGCCGGTCTGGTAGATTTCGGCAAGTCGATCGGCCCAGAACTCGATCAGGGTGGTCTGGTGAACGTTGCGGTCGATCGACTCTCCCGTCGCCAGGCAATGGTCGATGCAGGCGCCGGCGGCTTCCGCCCCGCCGCGGAGTTTTGCAGCGGCTTCTTCCACATGCTGCGCCATTTCCGGATCCTCGGACACGGCGCCGGCGCTGAGCCGTCGCAGAAGGTGGCGATAGAAGTCGACGGACGTGTCAAGGATCTGGTGGAAGCGGGCGCGACGCCGGGGCGCTTCCCGACCGGCGTCTTCCACCAGCGACTGCACCGCCGTAGCGAGTCGCACGCTCTCCAGCGAGGGTCGGCTCAGAGCGGCAAACAGCTTGCCGCGGAATCCGAGCATGCCCCCGTCGGCCATCTGCAAAGCCCGGCCCACGCTCCCGTCGGACAACTGGGCAAGCCGCCCCGCCTCGGCAGGGTCTTTTATACGACCTTCTTGGGCTAGAAGCTCGGTGACTGTTTCTGTCGGCAGCGGATCAAAGCGAATGACCCGGCAGCGGGAGCGAATCGTGGGCAACTGCTTGGCCGGCGTGGTCCCGATCAGGATCAATACGCTTCGCGGAGGCGGCTCCTCAAGCGTCTTTAGAAGACTGTTGGCCCCTTCGTTGTTGAGGTAGTCCGCGTCGTCGATGATCGCCACCTTGCGATCGCCCATGTAGGGCTTCAAGGCGATGTCGTGGCATAGCCCCTCGCGCATGCGGTGGTCCTTGTCGCCGATGAGCAGGTCGAGCGGAATGAACGCTCGGTCCTGCGGCTTGGCCACCGTGAGCAGGTCCGGATGGGTGTCGGCGATCACCTGGGAGCAGGCGCCGCACGTGCCGCAGGGATCCAGTTCGGCCTCGGGGCGAGCCTGGCACAACAGGGCCTGGGCCAATTTCAGGGCGAACGTGTGCTTGCCGATGCCTGCCGGACCCACGAAAAGAAAACTCCCGGACATCCGCCCCCGTCCCAATGCCGAACGGAACCGGTCTGCCAGATGGTCGTGTCCTTCAATCCCTTGCCAACTCATACTTAGTCCTGATTTGGCCGGCAACGCAACGGGCTACCGGCGTGTTTATCTTTGAAGACACTGAGCTAACCCTTCTCGACAACGCCTATCCATCCGTTCGCACGCAGAGAACCGAAAAGCCACGAATGGGCCAGTCGCCGTGTGCGTTGCACATTCAGCGGGACGAGATCGAGGATCCGAAACCCGGCGTCCCGCAGTTCCCTTACCAGTTCCCGCCGGGGAAAGGTGTGAAGGAACATCTTGGGCACGCCGCGATAGTCGAAGAACTTATCGCCCCGCTCGATCTCCCGGTTCAGCAACGACGCAATCGTGTTCTGAACAATCCAATTCCTCCCGAATCGATCGAACAAGTTGAACCAATAATTGTGCACATGGAGCACGAACAGGCCACCCGGCTTGAGAGTTCGGTGGACGTGATTCAGAAACAAGCGGCGATTGGCCCGCCCCCGAATCATCCCAAGGGTGCTGAAAAGGCAGATCCCGTAGTCGAGCGACTCATCCCGCAGGCAATCGAGATCAACAAGGTTGGCTCGCAGCCGCAACACATCCAGGGCCTCTTGGTCCGCCTTCTGCCGAACGATCTGCAGCATGGACTCCGAGAGGTCGATGCCCAGGGTCCGGAACCCACGGCGAGCGAGCGGGATGAGTGCCCTTCCCGTGCCGCAACCGAAGTCGGCGACCAAGCCCGGGCTGGTGAAATGGCGGGCAATGATCTGTTCATCGAAGTCGAAAAGCTGATTGTGGGCAAAAAAACGGTCGTAATCGGTGGCAATGCTCTCGGTGTGGGAATATTCCCAGACACCGCGAGGAACCCCCCGGGGGAGTTGCCATTGTGAGCGAAATCGGAGGGGCATGAGAGTTGCGCAGGCGGACGAAAAAAATCTACCAGTTAGACGCTCTAGGATAGGAAGAAGACGTGGATAAGTGGTGCTAAATCACAGTTGGCATAGCAGGGGGGCTTGCTGCTCCACATGTCCACGTCTTCTCCCTATCCTACGGTTCCGGACATGGTTGGCCTACCGTTGCGCTGAAATGATCCTGAACGGTCGATGAGCGTGCGAAACAGGGACTGGCGCTGGCCGTACTTGCCCCTTCCTGACGTTTCGCACTCTCATCAACCGTCCAGCCCCATTTGTGCGTCTAACTGGTAGATTTTTTTCGTCCGCCTGCCTTGCGCAAGAGGTCCTTGTGGGCTCGAATTCTCACCAGTATAATGCCGGATTCTTACTGACGGGAGCATGGCGATAGTGATAACCGGGTGCCCGGTGGCGATTGGTCGCGATCGTCCCCTATCCCGGTGGTGCAGATCACAGGGTCGATTGGCGACCAAGGCAGTTTTGCGGCCCCTCCAGTGAGGGAATGAACCTACAAAGGAGATTTACTGTGGCAATTCGCGTCGGAATCAACGGATTCGGCCGTATCGGACGGCTCGTATTTCGCGGCTTGATGGCCAAGCCCGATGTGTTCGAAGTGGTTGGCATCAACGACCTTACCGACAACAAGACGTTGGCCACCCTGCTCAAGTACGACAGCATTCACCGCCGCTATCCCGGCACGGTCGAGTTCGATGACGAGACCCTGACGGTCGATGGCAAGAAGATCAAGGCGATGGCCGTCCGCAACCCGGCCGAACTGCCCTGGGGCGACTTGGGAGCCGACATCATCCTCGAAAGCACGGGCGTCTTCCGCGCTCCGGCTACCGCCGAAAAGGCCGGTTTTGACAGCCACATCCAGGCTGGCGCCAAGAAGGTCGTGATCAGTGCCCCCGCCAAGGGCATGGATTTCACCTGCGTTCTCGGGGTCAATGACGATCAGCTCACCGCCGACCACAAGTGCGTTTCCAACGCGAGCTGCACGACCAACTGCCTCGCCCCCGTGGCCAAGGTCATCAACGACAAGTTCGGCATCGTCAAAGGCCTGATGACGACGGTCCACTCCTACACGAACGACCAGGTTGTGCAGGACTTCCCCCACTCGGACCTGTATCGTGCCCGCGCCGCGGCCGTCAACATCATTCCCACCACGACCGGTGCTGCCGAGGCCGTCGGCCTGGTGATCCCCGATCTCAAGGGCAAGCTGACCGGCTATGCCCTCCGCGTTCCCACGCCGACCGGTAGCTGTGTCGACCTCGTCGTCGAGACTGGCAAGCCCGTCACGGCCGACGCTGTCAACGCCGCCGTCAAGGAAGCTGCCGAAGGCCCGATGAAGGGCGTCCTCTGCTACACCGAGGATCCCATCGTCCTCGCGGACATTGTTGGCGACAGCCACAGCTCGATCTTTGCCGCCCCGTGGACCAAGGTCGTGGGCGACAACATGCTCAAGATCCTGAGTTGGTACGACAACGAATGGGGCTACAGCATGCGTAGCTGCGACCTCATCCAGAAGATGGCCGCCCTGTAAGCCGATTCGGCCTACAGAAGAGCCTCTTAACGAAAACGACAAACGGCACCGGTCCCTCATGGATCGGTGCCGTTTTGCGTCGCGAGGGAGATGGTTCCAGGCCAGGGGAACTCGTGTCTTATTTCTTCCCTTCTCCCTCCTTCGATGCGCGAAAGGAGCCTGCGGTTACAGGTCTAGAGCGGTTGCATTTCGGATGTGGCGTTTTTGGCGTCGCTGAGGCAAGCCTGGCAAGGCGTCCGAAGCAGGCAAGTTGCAGATTCACCGATGGAGGACAACGAAGCCCGGCGAAGCCGCAAGCCGCTACAGACGAAGTGGAACCGCTCTAATTGGCTCTGGGAACTCTCGATCGTCAACGTTGGCGCAGACGCAAGCCTTCCCCTTGCCAAAGGACTCGCAGGTCTTCGAAGCTCCACTTCTCCCGTCCCACAGACGGGTCCCCGATCATCACCCGATCGGTTCCCCCTCCCCGGCCATAGTACACCACGGCGTGGCCCAGTCCGGGGATCCAGCCCCAGTCACGCTCGTAACGGGGGTCCACGTCGGCGTTAGCCTCCAGCATGACCAGGAGAATCGCTGGCGATTCGTCGGAATTCAGAAGGGTATCCAGATCCGTCCGAAAGACTTCCACGTCGTAGGGCGTGCCCTCCGTCTTGAGTTTCAGACCGCGATAGAGCCCGAGGCTCGGGGTGCCCTTGGCGCCGGTCAGGCAGAGCTTCATCATCTCCGCTTCGTCTGTGGGAATCCCGTGGTAGGCCAACAGGGTCGCGGCCGCACAAGCGCTGCACGAGGAGTGGTTCGACTGCATGCACACCTCGTCGATCCACTCGTCGCCGGGTTGCGGCGGGTTGCGCGGCATCTGGCTGAGAAGGGCAACCACGGCCACGACCCACATGCCTGCCCCAAAGATCAACCTTCGCCAGAGGGGGATCGATTGCCAGCCCCAAACCATCCCGGCAAAACCGGCCGCACCGACCGTCGTCAGGTTGCTCACGAGAATCACGTTTGAAAACGGCAACCACTGAGCCAGAACCAGCCGCCCCTGCAGCTTGATTGCGAAAACAAGGACCAGGGCCACATAGGTGCTCACCAGGAGCGTTCGCGGGATCCCCTTGATTCGCCGAACTACGTAGATCCCCACGCAACAGGCCAGAATACTCGTCGCGCCTGCAACCAAAAAGCCAATGGTGAGGTCGTCCAAACCGGAATCCTCCTTCGGGGCGAGCGTGACAAATACCCGATCAGGCTTGAGGTTTTGGGTGTCACTGGCTGCTTGTCAGCCAGTGCCAGCACGTTCCTTGCATCGCCTCTCCTGGCTGCTTAAAAGACAGCATACGCTCCTTTTCCGATCTGTCGATGCCGAAATCCATCTCGGCATCCCGTTCCGCCCCTCCCACGCGGTTTCCGAGCCTCACTCGACATTGACGCAAACCAGGCCGACCAGTACAGTACCGCCTCTCACGATCGACCAAAGCGGAGACATGGCTGGTGCCGGCCCCCTCGCGCCCCAGAGGTGCGTGGTTCTCCGCGGAAGGGTGGTCTCCTCGGGCTTGAATCCATGACCTCAACGCGAATCGAAACGACACCACGACCCTCACGGGCAGTCTGGCGCGCAATTCCCCCCCTCATGCGAGTCCTTTTCGTTGCCAATAGGCAGCGAACGGGTGGATGGCTTGCCGAGGCCTTCTCGGCCGAAAGCCTCTCTGACCTGCGTCTGGAGGAAGTCGTTGGCAGCTCGGCCGGCATGGCAAGGCTTCGCGACGAGACCTTCGACGCCGTGCTCGTCAGCCACGACCCGCCGGAACTCAACGCCCTGGACCTCATTGAGGGCTACCGCGCAGGCGGCGCCCACGTGCCCATCATTGCCATGGGGCTCCAAAGCGAACAGGAAATGGCAACGGCCTGCTTCGAGGCTGGCGCCGACGGCTACGTCTGCGCCAGCACCACCACCTCCCGAAACCTGATCTGGTTAATCGCCCGGGCTGTCCAACACCATCAGTTACTCCGCGAAAACCACAAGCTCACGCTGGAGCAGCAGCAACGCCTCCAGCGGGAACACGACGAGGCCGAGCGATTACTCCACCAGCAGCGGACTCTGATCGGCGACCTGAAGAACATCCAGAGCCGTTCTCTCGTCCCCCTTGGAGAAACGCCCTCCCAAGCCAGTGGTCCCGCGAAGCCGTCCCAGGAGCGACTTCAACTCCCGCGGGAACTCGTTCTTCACTACCGGGAACTGCTTCGCGCCTATGTGATCATGGGCTCGGGGAACCTGGCCTGCGAATTGAGCCGATTGGCCGATCTGCTGGTCTCGGCCGGGATCAGCGCCCGGCAGACCATGCAACTCCACGTCCTCGTTCTCGAAGAACTCGTGGGCGGTCTCGGGTCGCGGAGCACCCGCCACGTGATGACGCGGGCGGACCTGCTCGTCCTCGAGATCATGGTCCACCTGGCGGACAACTACCGGCAGCGCTACCGGGAGCGAATTCACGCCCCCACGCAGCAGCTGCTCCCCGGCTTCGAGGAACTCGCCACGGAAAGATTCTCAGGGTGAAGAGGCTGTAGGCTGGAGACTAGAGGCTGTAGGGTTTTGAGGCGGGGTCGATTGTCAGGGAGAGCCAGGCAACCATGAACGACGAGCAGACCACCGTTTCTCAACTCCGCCAGATCGTCGATCAATTCGTCGCCGAACGCGACTGGCACCAGTTCCATACACCCAAGAACCTGGTCATGTCGCTGGCCGTTGAGGCCGCCGAGCTGATGGAGCATTTCCAGTGGCTCACTCCGGAGCAGGCGTGGCAGGTGGCCGAGCAACCGGAGAAGAAGGCCGAGGTCGGCGAAGAAATCTCCGACGTCTTCTGCTACCTTCTGGCCCTGGCCAACGAGCTGAAGCTCGACATGTCCGCCGCCCTCGAAGCCAAGATGGCCAAGAACGCGGTGAAGTACCCCGCTCCCCGCTATCGGGGCCTGTTCGGCCCGAAAGATCCGAATTTTGAGGGCGAGTGAGCGGCCACGTGGCGATCGAATCAGTCGTAGGGTGCGTCTTGACCTTATGTTTACCCACGGATTTTTTGGTGATTTTTACAATCTCGCGGGAGGGAATTGGTACGTGCTAGCGTCGTCATTGTATTGTGGCTTGACGATTTAGGTCGCGTCGAACTGCTTTGTAGTTTTTTCAACGGGCTCATGGCGTCGATCGACAAGGAAGGCAGGTGCGTAGGACGTGGAGAACTTGTCCTACATTGAACTCCTTTTTGGCGGAGCCGTCCATGACTACCAGTTACGCGTCGACAATGAGTTTGGGTCAATCTATGCTTGGGCACGCAGAATTGGGAGACCGACGACGCACCGCTCGGCTGGCGACGTCGTTCGACCAGATGCGTCGACATCCTGGCGGCACTTTGCCGGACAAACTCAGTTCGCCCAACGACTTGAAGGCATTGTACCGCCTGTGTGCGTCGAGGCATGTGACGCACGAGGCGATCATCACAGCGATGCGAGCGTACACTCTCGAACGGATCGCCGAGGAAAGCGAAGCCGTGTTGGTTCTCCATGACGGAACCGAACTTGACTACACGTCGCTCGAGTCGCTGTCGGAAGACCTTGGTCAGATCGGCAAGGGAACGCATCGTGGTTACGTCTGCCAGAATGTGATTGCCGTCAGGGCCTCGGACGGCGAGGTGCTGGGATTGCTCGATCAGATCTTGCACTGCCGTGACGAGGTGCCCGAAGGAGAAACGTTGAAAGAGCATCGCAACCGAGAGACGCGAGAAAGCCTGCTGTGGATCAAGGGCAGCAAGCACCTTCCCGATGCCTCTCAACTCATCGATGTGGCGGACCAAGGCGCAAGCACGTTCGAGTTCATGGAGAGTGAAAGTAAGAGCGGCCGACGCTTCGTGATTCGCAACGGCAAAGTGCGCAAGGTCTATGGCGGTCACGAGCCGACGGGACCGAAAAAATACATCAAGGAGTATGCGGAAAGCTTGCCCGAACTGGGCCGTTTCACGATGGATGTGCAACGGCAGAAGGGACGTAAGGCTCGCAAGCAGGCGGAGTTCGCCTTGCGAGGCGGTCCGATCCTGCTCCTGCCGCCCCATGCCAAGCACGGCTTTCACGGCAACGAGCCCTTGCCACTGCACGTGGTCTACGTATCGGAGATGAGCCCGCCACCGGCCGGAGAAAAGCCGATCACCTGGATGCTGATCACCAATGAGCCGATCCGCAATTTCGACGATGCTTGGCGTGTTACCCAATGGTATGAAAGGCGTTGGGTCATTGAGGAATATCACAAGGCGAAAAAGACCGGATGCCGAATCGAAGACATTCAGTTCACGGCGGTCGAACGTCTGCAGCCGGCCATCGCTCTGCTGTCGGCGGTGGCCCTGACCTTGCTGAACCTGCGCGACGCCAGTCGCCGCCCCGACGCTCAGACGCGTTCGGCAAGCATGCTGTTCGCCATCGAATACATCGAGGTGCTCAGCTACTGGCGCTACGGCAGGATTCGGAAAGACTTGACCGTTCACGAGTTCTTCTTCGCACTGGCACGCCTCGGCGGGCATCAGAACCGCAAGGGCGACCACCGCCCAGGCTGGCTCATCCTCTGGCGAGGCTGGGTAAAATTACAGCAAATGCTCGACGGCTACTTCGTCGGTCAAGCAAGAAATGTGGGATAACATAAGGTCTTGACGCACCTTCGGGAAAATGCAATCCACTCGGTGCGTCAAGACGACGTAGGGTGGGCCAAAGTGAACCACCTGCACCAAGCCGTCCTGCTCACCCGCTTCCCATCTCAGCGCCGGCTCGCAGCGCCAATCAACGAACGTCGGCCCACCATATTGCGGTCCCCCTCTCGCCGATCCGCATTGCTCCGGTTGACTCGCGCAATGCAAATGCTCCGTGATGGCCCATCGCTCATGGTGGGCCGCCGCTCACGTTATGGCTGTGTTGGCGTTTCGATATTGGGACCATCTTCGGTTGAGCAGCACCGATGGACCGGGTCCGCTCTGGCCGCACCCTACGATGTTGGCAGTCCAACGGCTTGACTTGCCCGTCGGGGGTGATACCCTCGGTAATATCCCGGTGGCAGGGCTCCACAGAAAGTAACCGGGACGAAACACGCGGCCGGAACGATTAATGGATCGGTCATGGCAGAATCACATCAACCATCCGAAAGTGCCCCATTTCGCGACCAGACATGGGCAACGAAGTGGCTCCTGGGCGCTGGAGCGATTCTCCTGATCTGGAATTCCCCTCGGTTCTTGGATCTCGGGTGGCTGTTTCAATGGCCCGTCCTGTCCTTCTTACTCGGGACATCGCTGGCTCTCCAGCTGGTGTTCCTGCTCTTTCCACTGCTCACTCGCGACAAGGGCTCCGCTCGTCGAATAGCTATCCCGGGCTTCAAGAGGTGCCTTGTCGAATTGGCAATCGCGATTCCGATTTTGATAGTGACTTTGACTGCGTTAGGAGCCGCGAGCTACTTGATTGGCGTCCTGTTTCCCGGCAAGACGCTTGCGTCCAAGGCCGTTACCGACATGGCATGGTGGCCGCCTCGAATCATCTACCCCACGTTGTTGATTTCCTTCACACTTGCTCCTGTTGCCGAGGAGGTGTTCTTCCGCGGTTTCCTCTACAATGCATTTCGCCGCCGCATGCCGACCATTGCCGCTGTGTTCGCGCAATCACTGATCTTCGGATTCTGTCACTTCTTCGGCACCGTTCACGCCATCTATTCCGTCGCCTTGGGGATGCTGTTTACTTTCGTCTACGAGTGGCGGAAGACACTGGTTTCGCCAATTCTCCTGCACGCCGGCATCAACTTCCTGTTCGCGATCAACATGCTCGGCATGATGATTCAAATCGCGGATCGCCCGGCAATGGGCGTGATTGGCGATTCAAATGACGCGGAATGCATTGTCCGCAGCGTTCTTCCTGGTTCCGGCGCCTCCCACGCCGGTATTCAGGTCGGTGACCGAATCGTGGCAGTGGACGGGAAGCTCGTTGCCGATTTTCCTGGCTTCGTAGCCGCGGTTTCGACCCGGCACCCGGGCGATACTGCGACTCTGGAGCTTGTTCGCGATGAGCAAACCTTGGTGATCGAGGTCACCCTGGGACGCTACGGGGACCTACAGCAGCCACCGTAGACTTGGCCCCAGCGTCCCGGTTGAATCAGCCCGATACGGATGCTATCGTGGTGATCGTACCCCCCGGCGGCTCACTCTCCGGTAGGCGAGCCGTGCCTGCCCGCCGCGAGATCCCACCTCACGGAGCCCGATCGCCATGCCACGCTCCCTCGCGTTCGTGTCCTTCCTTGTCCTCGGCCTATTGCTCGCGTCCGCTATCGCGGCCCCGCCGGCCAACGAATCGGCCCCGCCCACCCTGCCGCCGGGCGTGACCGACGTGATCTTCGCCGCCCGCCCCTACGGCCCGGACGGACACTACTACGCCAACTTCGGATACTACAGCTACAATCCCGAAGAAAAGGCCTACCCGATCGGCGGACAGCTCTGCCGACTGAACCTCGCCACCGGGGACCTCAAGGTCCTGCTCGATGACCCACAGGGCGGAGTCCGCGATCCCCAGGTCCATTACGACGGGCACCGAGTGCTCTTCTCCTATCGCCGTGGTGGAACGGAGCACTACCATCTCTGCGAAATGAACGTCGACGGCACGGAGTTGCGTCAGTTGACCGACGGACCTTTTGACGACATCGAACCGACCTATCTCCCCGACGGCGACATCGTCTTCTGCTCCTCGCGCTGCAACCGCTGGGTGGCGTGCTGGAAGGTGCCCGTGGCCAATCTCCATCGTTGCGACGGCGACGGCAAGAACATCCGCATGGTCAGCAGCAACGCCGTGACGGAAAACACGCCCGCTGTGCTGCCCGATGGCCGGCTCCTCTACACCCGCTGGGAATACAACGATCGCAGCCAGCTTGCCTACCATCACCTCTGGACAGTCAACCTGGACGGCACGGGGCAGATGGCCTATTTCGGCAACATGTACCCGACCGGCATGGCTTCCAACATCGCCTCGCGAAATGGCAGCGTCGTTCGCTACAACAACGTGCCCGGGGCCGAGGCCATGCTCGACTCGAAACCGATCCCCGGGACCCGCTCGGTCGTCTCGATCTTCTCTCCCGGCCACGGGCGGCGCGAACACCACGGATTCATGACGATCATCGATCCCCGTCGCGGCCCCGACTGCCAGCCCTTCGCCAAACGCATTCACCCGGCCGGCAATTGGCGCGATCCCTATCCGCTCTCGTCCGGCGCGTTTCTCGTGGTCCGCGAACGGGAATTGCACCTGATGGACGATCAAGGGCGGACCCGCCTGCTCCACGCCCTGGCGGATCCCCGCCCCGAGATGCGGCTCCACGAACCGGTTCCCGTGCGGCCTCGCCGACGAGAGCTCCTCACGGTCGACCGAACCGATGCGCAGACGCCGATGGGACGGCTCGTGCTCACTGACGTGACTCGCGGGCGCAACATGGAAGGCGTTCTGCCAGGCGAGATCAAGCAATTGCTCGTTCTCGAACAGCTTCCCGCCCCTTTCCACAACAGTCCCGGATTCGACGGCATCAGCCTCTGGGGCGCCTTCACAATCGCACGCATCCTCGGGACCGTGCCCGTTGAGGAGGACGGCTCGGCCAGCTTCGAGGCCCCCGCCATGCGGAGCCTGTTTTTCGTGGCCCTGGACGAGAAGGGGCTGTCGGTGAAGAAGATGCAGAGCTTCGTCACCCTCCAGCCCGGCGAGACGACCAGTTGCGTGGGCTGCCACGAGCCTCGCACCGTCACTCCGGTCAATCCCGGTCGCTCCGCCCTGCTCGCCCTGGAGCGACCGCCGAGCCGGATCGAGCCGATTGAAGGCGTGCCGGAGATCGTGGATTTTCGCCGCCACATCCAGCCCATTCTCGACAAGCACTGCGTCGAGTGCCACGGCACGAACAATCCCGACGGCGCCATCTGCCTTGCCGGCTCGCGCGGCGTGCCCTCCCACGGCGCGGGACGCGTCCTTAGCTCCTATGTGGCCCTCGTGCAACGGGATCGAGAAATCGTCGACGGCCGAAACGCCCACGGCAATCGCGCCCCCCGGCAAATCGGCAGTTCGGCCAGCGGGCTCATGAAACGGATCGACGGCAGCCACTACGACGTGAAGGTCTCGCCCGAAGAACGGCGGCTCGTCCGCCTGTGGCTCGATTCCGGAGCCGTGGCCAACGGAACCTACGCCATCATGAACGGCGGGACCCCAGAACGCCCGAACGAACAATACATTCGCGAAATGAAACGCTACGGAATTCTTCCCCGCGACTTCGATCCGGCGACGACACCCGTTGATGTGTACGCGACCGACGAAGCCTACTTCCGCTCGTTCTGGTGTCAGGGCAATGCCGAGTAGGAATGGTGGAACACTAATCCGCACTAATCTTCGCTAACAACAAAACATGCCGGCTGCGGAAGGCTCCGCGCCGGCATGTGGAATGGGTGGAAATCGGATCGCAATCGCTGCCTCCGGGACTGTTCCCGGAGTCAGGCAATGCGGCTTAGCCCTCGGTCTTCTTTTCCTCGGGCTTGGGCTCTTCCTTCTTCTCCTCAGCGGGTTTCTTCTCTTCGGCCGGAGCTTCCTTCTTGGCTTCGGGCTTCTCCGCGGCCTTGGCGGGCTCCTCGGCCTTCTTTTCTTCCGCCGGCTTGGCTTCAGGTTTTTCGGCCGGTTTGGCCTCTTCCTTCTTCTCCTCGGCCTTGGGCTCAGCCGGCTTCTTCTCTTCCGCCGGCTTGGCTTCTTCCTTCTTCGCCTCCGGTTTCGCAGCGGGCTGCTCGGTCGTCGCTTCCGGGGCCTTCTGGCTGTCGACCTTGGCGACCTCCACCAGCGCTTCCTGGGAAGCCTCGGCCTGTTCGGCCCGCTCTTTGCGGAGACGTTTCATCTCCTGCTCCTCAAGGTGCTCGCTGGCCGTGTCAAGGAATTGAAGCTTGTCGGTGATGTGGTCCAACGTCACGTCGCCAAACCGCTGGAAGTGAATCTGTCTGGCGAGCATGAGAACCCGTCGCTCGGCCTTTTGCTCGCGGGTCAGATTCTCCCCCGAAGCCAGCTTGTCCAGGTTCTCGTTGATATCGCTGGCGATGGTCACCAGGGCGGCCGCCTGATTGTCCCCGTCGATCTCGAACTGCTTCTCGATGGCCTCCCGGATAGCGATCACCGCGCCTTCGGAGATTTCGTCGTCCGTCTTTAACTGGTCAATGGCGTTTTGAACGAGTTCGCGGTTCTGGTCGAGGACCTCGTGGAAGTACTTCTCGCCGATCTTGTCGATCCTGGCGATCATCTCGTCCGACTGTTGCAGGGCCAGGGACTCGAGTTGCTCGCGACCCTGCGGAATCAATTCGATCACATGCTTGCTCGCTTGCTCCGCCCATTGCGAAGCGTTGTTCTTCACCTGGTCCTCCGCCGTCTTCCGCATGGTGGGAATCTGTTGTTCCGCCATGCTTCCCACGAGCGACACAATCAGATCGGGATCGCGAAAGCTGGAAATCTCGCGGTAGCCGATCGTGAAGTAGGCCATCACCAGAAGAAGTAGGAGACCTCCCACGATGAGGGTGATCCAGGCTCCCACCCGGAAGTGGCGCCGCATCGCTCGCAGTTCGCGGTAGACTCCCTCCGTACGTTCCAGGACTGGTTGATTCGTTGCCATGAGTGTTTATCCTTTCGAATATCTTTCTTCAGTTGTGTGGCAGGTTGTGAAAACTCCGGGACGGTCCGGCCAACTCGTCGCGAGTTGGCGCCGGGAACCACTTCATATGGGTTCACTCAACCGACTCCGGGTCGATCTTCAACGCCGCCAGGTACATCAGACTGGCAACAAACTGCTTGTTGAGCGAGCGGTCTCCTCCCTCTGGAACCTCGGTTTTTTCGAAGGCGAAGTACTTGTGATTGATGTCTTCGACTTCGCGCTGCAAGTTCTCCGTGTAGTATTCGTCGACCAGGTTCTGGAAAACATCGGTCATGCTCGCGGTCAGTTTTTCGAGCATTTCCGGATCCTGCAACTCCGGAAATTCCTCGCGAAGGATCGCCTGGTAGCGGGGGGAGGCTTCCTCTTCAAAATACTTGTGCATCTTCTCTCGCAAGGCCGTCTCCAGGTTCTCCTTGAGGAGCGTCGTCTCCCGGTTCAGGGCCGCCTGGTAGGCGTCCCGATCCTTGTTGACCTGCTCGGTGAAGGCCTCTCTCAAAATGGGCTCGCACGTTTCGCGAAGGTCCTTAAGCTGGCCGATGGCCTGCTGCGACAGGTCCTTGCCCTTCTCCGTCGCCTTGTCTCCGAGCTTGGCCAGGTATTCCTTCGAACTGAGTTCCTTGGCCAGGCCGTAGAACATTCCAATGGCGACACCGATGATCACCAACGCGACGACGAGCAACAAGAGCCGGGTCCGGCCCGCTCGTTTGATCGCGACCTTCACATTGGCCACCTCTGCCTCGATTGCCCCAATCTTCTTCTCTAGCGCTTCGTTCTCAACTGCCGGGGGTTTTTCAGACGTCATGGGCTGTCTCCAAGAATTCAAGCCTGCATCAACTTCAATAGCGATCATCGGATCGCCGACTTTCGCGCAGAAGGCGCCAGGCAATGGAGAAGGAAGGGAGGACGCGCGAGGAGTTGACAAGAAAGATCGACCAAAACGATCGTAGCTATGGAAAGAGACAATCTGTCGCGGTTCCCTCGGAAACCGAGAACTTGAGGAACGGTGCCTCCCCACGCCCCTCTTTCGATTGTCTCTTGATCCTCTGAACCACGGCCCGCACAGGTCTGACTTCGATCACCTCAACTGCCTCGCCTCGCCTCATTGCGTGGGCGTTCGGCGACCTCTGTCTCTGCTGTTCGAGGCCGATTCTAATTGATGGGATCGAGAAGTCAACCTTCCGTAACAAGTATTTAGCACGCTCCCCCCATGAGAAGGTAGCCCCGGGAAATGTCGCAAACCCTCGCAAGATCAAGAAATGGGGAAAACACGAGGCGTCGGAGAGAACGACGCCCCGTGCTTCCCGGGGAAATTTCTGGAGGAGTCTTCGCCATGCCGGGGCCGGGATTTGCCGAAACCCCGGAAAAGCACTCCCTTTCCGTTGGAACGACTAGGCCTCGACCGTTTCGGCCGCCGCCTGCCAACTGCCGCTGTTCTCGGTCTTGAATCGGCTCACCAGGTCCCGCAGGGATGCCGATTGGGCTCCCAACTCTTCGCTGCTGGAGGCCATTTCTTCGCTGCCCGCAGCCGTCTGCTCGGTGACCTCCGTGATTCCCTGAATCGCGGTCGAAACCTCGCGGGCGTTGGCGGCCTGCTCCATCGTGGCAGTCGCAATGTCGGCGATCATCTTCGCCGTCGATTCCACGCCGCTGACGATCTGCTCCAGGGCCTTCCCGGTCTCTTCGCTGAGCCGCGCGCCTTCCTCGACTCGCTGCGACGATTCCTTGATCAGGCTCGAGATTTCCCCGGCCGCCTGGTTGGAACGCTCGGCCAGCTTGCGCACCTCGTCCGCGACGACCGCGAAGCCCATGCCGTGTTCGCCGGCACGTGCCGCTTCGATGGCCGCGTTGAGGGCCAGCAGATTCGTCTGGCTGGCGATCTCCGAAATCACCTGAATGATCTCGCTGATCTGATCCGAACTCGTCCGGATCAACTCCATCGCCTCGATCGACTTGCCCACGGCGCTGCCGCCGCTCTTGGCCAGCGTGTTCGTGTCGGTGGCCGCATGGTTGGCGTTTTCGGCGTTCGCCTTCACCGCTTCGATACTTCGAGCGAGTTCTTCCACCGAGGCGCTCATTTCTTCAACGCTCGCACTCTGCGACTGGGCTCCGTTGGCCAGCGTCTGCGAACTCTCGGCAATCACGCGACTGCCCTCGTTGAACTGGGCCGCGCTCTCGGTGACCTGGCCGATGATCTCGGACAGATCCCGCAGCATCCGGTCGATGCCAGACGCCAGTTCGTCGATGGCCTCGTTGCCGTCCACCTGGACGCGGCGAGTCAGGTCGCCTTCGGCAGCAGCCGACACGACCTCGAGCAGCCCGTCCACCTTGCGGCGAAGGATCTCGGCCTTGCGGCGTTCCTCTTCGGCCTGCTGGCGTTCCAGTTCGGCCTGCTCTTCCTTGCGACGCTGCTCCTCTTCCATCCGCTGGCGTTCCATTTCGGCCTGCTCGGCTTCGCGGCGTCGTTCTTCCTCGGCCGCCTTTCGCTCGGCCTCGGCACGCTCCTCCTGAGCCTTCTTCTCTCGCTCGGCCGCCTCGCGAATGTCGTCGAAGGCTTTCTTCGTGTTGGCGATCGACTGATTGATCGCGACGGCCATCTGCCCCATCTCGTCCTTCGTGTTCACGTCGGCCGGCTTGCTGAAGTCCTGGTTGGCCAGGGCCGTGGCACTCTCCATGCACTTGCGCACGGGAACCACGATCAATCGCGTGATCCACAGGGCAAGGCCGGCGCCCACCAGGCCACTGACCACGGCCAGAATCAGCATCAGGCTCTTGCTCCAGGCCAGTTGCGTCGCCATGACCTCTCGGACGTTCGTGGCCATGCCGTTCACGTTCTTGGTCACCCCCACGGCCGTCTCGGCCATCGAGGCTTCCGTCTGCCGCATGGTCACCATGGAATCGTAGAAGGTCTGTCCCGTCGTTCCATAGGAGTCGATATCTTGTTGGATCGCCTTGGCCGCCTCAAGCAGAACGGGCTGCCCCGAAACGGTCGCCGTCCACTGGGTCACCCCTTGCTTGGTCTTCTCCAACTGGGCCTGGTAGGATTCCCACTGGGCGTCGGCCTTCGTTGCCAGCAGGTAGATGGCCGTAATGCGGAGGAGGAAGAACTGCTGGATCACGTTCTCGGACAAGTCGTGATCGTATTTCGCCCATTGGGCGAGCTTCGCCGCGTCTCCCTCTTTTTGAGCGGCCTTCTGCTCCGGCAGAATCGTCTCGTTGACCACCTTGCCGATCCGGTCGGTGATCGCCCAGCCGATGTCGCCCCAGTTCTTGAAGGCCTCATCCTGGCTGCGGCGAGCGTCCATGGTCTCCGTGTGCGCCGCGCCGTACTGCTTCATGCCGCTGGCGGCCTGGGCCAGCAGGTCGATCTGCTCCTGGGTGACGCCTTCGGTTTCGTGCAGTTTCGCCAACTGCTCGTTCAACGAGTTGATCGTCTCTCCCCATACCTGGGAGTAGTCCTTGTCTTTTCCCGCCACGGCCTCGAATCCGTGCATCGAGAAATTCATCCGGTCTGTTCGAAGTTGGCCCAGATCGTCGGACGCGGCGGTTGCTTCCGTCACCAGATCCGTTGCCACTCCCACTTGCCGAAAGGCATTCCACCCGTAGCCGCCAACGGCCAAGGTGATCAAGACAACGGCGCCGAAGCCGACACCGAGTTTCCAACTGATTCGCAAGTTCTTGAACATTTGCTACTCCCCAGAGATGTACCGTTGGTCGAATTGAGCTTCCATGCCAAGAAACAAAAAAGGCACCATCAGCATCGTCCATGCGCAGCAGTGGACAATCGCTGTTGGGCCTTCAACTGACAGGGCTGCTTCCCTGACCGCCAAGGTTGTTCCACGCGCGGGCTTCTTGGAGCCGCTAACAAGACCGATGGCCGGGGGCCTTTGTCTCCCATGGGAAACTCCCCCGTTCTGTTAGGGCTTCTTGGGCCGGCCGTGTCGGCACGACAACGTACCAGCAAAAAGTAGCTCAGTGTCTGGGAAGGGGCAAGTGGAAAACCACGTAACCGGCCAGCTTATCTCGTGGTTTTTTCCTCTCGTGACCGGACTCAAGGAATCAAGAACGCGGCGTGGATCGATTGACACGTTTGTGCCGGTTAGCAAGACACGAAACCGAGCGGCCGACTGTCGGGAGACAACCAAGAAAGGAGTTGCCGCTTGAGAAGATGCTCGGAACGGAAACGAATCCACCATCGACGGGCAATTCACGGCTCCGGACGCACGCATCAAGCTCAAGCGGCTTCATCCCTCAAATCAATGCCGGCAGAGCACTAGGCTTCAGCCGTTTCGGCCGCCGCCTGCCAACGACCACTGTTCTCGGTTTTGAATCGGCTCACCAGATCCCGCAGGTTCGACGACTGGGCGCCTAACTCTTCGCTGCTGGAGGCCATTTCTTCGCTGCCCGCAGCCGTCTGCTCGGTGACCTCCGTGATTCCCTGAATCGCGCTCGAAACCTCGCGGGCGTTGGCGGCCTGCTCCACCGTGACGGTCGCAATGTCGGCGATCATCTTCGCCGTCGATTCCACGCCGCTGACGATCTGCTCCAGGGCCTTCCCGGTCTCTTCGCTGAGCCGCGCTCCTTCCTCGACTCGCTGCGACGATTCCTTGATCAGGCTCGAGATTTCCCCGGCCGCCTGGTTGGAACGCTCGGCCAGCTTGCGCACCTCGTCCGCGACGACCGCGAAGCCCATGCCGTGTTCGCCGGCACGTGCCGCTTCGATGGCCGCGTTGAGGGCCAGCAGATTCGTCTGGCTGGCGATCTCCGAAATCACCTGAATGATCTCGCTGATCTGATCCGAACTCGTCCGGATCAACTCCATCGCCTCGATCGACTTGCCCACGGCGCTGCCGCCGCTCTTGGCCAGCGTGTTGGTGTCGGTGGCCGCGTGGTTGGCGTTTTCGGCGTTCGCCTTCACCGCTTCGATACTTCGAGCGAGTTCTTCCACCGAGGCGCTCATTTCTTCAACGCTCGCACTCTGCGACTGGGCTCCGTTGGCCAGCGTCTGCGAACTCTCGGCAATCACGCGACTGCCCTCGTTGAACTGGGCCGCACTCTCGGTGACCTGGCCGATGATCTCGGACAGATCCCGCAGCATCCGGTCGATTCCGGAGGCCAGTTCGTCGATGGCCTCGTTGCCGTCCACCTGGACGCGGCGAGTCAGGTCGCCTTCGGCAGCAGCCGACACAACCTCGAGCAGCCCGTCCACCTTGCGGCGAAGGATCTCGGCCTTGCGGCGTTCCTCTTCGGCCTGCTGGCGTTCCAGTTCGGCCTGCTCTTCCTTGCGACGCTGCTCCTCTTCCATCCGCTGGCGTTCCATTTCGGCCTGCTCGGCTTCGCGGCGTCGTTCTTCCTCGGCCGCCTTTCGCTCGGCCTCGGCACGCTCCTCCTGAGCCTTCTTCTCTCGCTCGGCCGCCTCGCGAATGTCGTCGAAGGCCTGCTTCGTGTTGGCGATCGACTGATTGATGGCGACGGCCATCTGGCCCATCTCGTCCTTCGTGTTCACGTCCGCCGGCTTGCTGAAGTCCTGGTTCGCCAGGGCCGTGGCACTCTCCATGCACTTGCGCACCGGAACCACGATCAATCGCGTGATCCACACGGCAAGGCCGGCGCCCACCAGGCCACTGACCACGGCCAGAATCAGCATCAGGCTCTTGCTGCGAGCAAGTCGGGTTGCCATGACCTCGCGAACGTTCGTGGCCATGCCGTTGACGTTCTTGGTCACCCCCACGGCCGTCTCGGCCATCGAGGCTTCCGTCTGCCGCATGGTCAGCACGGAATCGTAGAAGGTCTGCGCGTTCGTGCCGTAGGCCTCAAGGTCTTTCTGGATTGCCTCGGCTGCCGTACGAAGGGCCGGCTCGTTGGATACGGCAGCCGCCCACCGGGCAACGCCGTCTTTGGCCTTTTGCAGCTGGGTCTGGCAGGATTCCCACTGGGCATCGGCCTTGGTCGCCACCAGGTAGACTCCCGTGACGCGAAGAAGGATGAACTGCTGGACGACGTCTTCCGACAGGCTGTGATCGTATTCGGCCCAGCGGGCAAAACGTTCCAAATCACCGGATTCCTTGGCGGCCTTCTGCTCCGGCAGAATCGTCTCGTTGACCACCTTGCCGATCCGGTTGGTGATTGCCCAGCCGATGTCGCCCCAGTTCTTGAAGGCCTCATCCTGGCTGCGGCGAGCGTCCATGGTCTCCGTGTGCGCCGCACCGTACTGCTTCATGCCGCTCGCAGCCTGGGCCAGCAGATCGATCTGCTCCTGGGTTACACCTTTGGTTCCGTGCAGTTTCGCCAACTGCTCGTTCAACGAGTTGATCGTCTCTCCCCATACCTGGGAGTAGTCCTTGTCTTTTCCCGCCACGCCCTCGAATCCGTGCATCGAGAAATTCATCCGGTCTGTTCGAAGTTGGCCCAGATCGTCGGACGCGGCGGTTGCCTCCGTCACCAGATCCGTCGCCACTCCCACTTGTCGAAAGGCGTTCCAGCCGTATCCGCCAAGGGCCAAGGTGATCACAACAACGACGCCGAATCCGACGCCGAGCTTCCAACTGACTCGCAAGTTTTTGAACATTTGCTACTCTCCAGGGATGTAAGGTGTGGTCCGATTGAGCTTCCGTGCCAAGAAATAAAAAAAGGCGCCACCAGAATCGTCCATGCAAAGGGTGGACAATTGCTGTTGGGCCTTCAACTGACAGGGCTGCTTCCCTGACCGCCAAGGTTGTTTCACGCGCAGGCATCTTGGAGCCGCTAACAAGACCGATGGCCGGGGGCCTTTGTCTCCCATGGGAAACTCCCCCGTTCTGTTAGGGCTTCTTGGGCCGGCCGTGTCGGCACGACAATGCACCAGCGAAAACTAGCTTGCCAGTTGGGGTGGGGCAAACCGAAAAATCACAGAACTTCTCCATTCGCCTCTCGCTTCCCACCTCCCATGACCCCTTTCAGGTGACGGCGCAACGTGCCGAGTTCCTTCGACTTGAAGCTGTTTTTCGTCCTCCCGATGACGTCAATGCTCTCCTGTACCGCCCGCTCCAGAATCTTGAGACGGGAACAATCGAGAACGCGGCATGGATCGATTGCCGCGTTTTTGCCGGCCAGCGACACGTGAAACCGGTGCACGGCGTGATAGCACTCCGCCAGGCTCCTGCCCGTCGTTTCCAGGCTGCCTACCAATCCCGCCAGCCCCTCAGGCTGGCCCATGGCGCTGAGGTCCCGAATGGCCTCATGCAACTCATCCGCGCAGTTCTTCATGCACTTGATCGTCCGGTCCCCAAGACGCTTCGTCCGAGACCGAAGCATAACCGCTTCCACGTTGCTGCAAAGTTCCTCGAAGTCGACCGGTTTCGTCAGATACGCCACGACCGGCAGAGGCACCGAACGCGTGGCCGTGTCGATGCTCGGATAACCCGTCACGAGAATGACGGGCGTCCCTCCGGTGAGTTCCTGAGCCCGACGCACAAGATTCAAATCGTCGTTCCCCGGCATCTTGATGTCTGCGACGAGCAGGTCGTAGTCCTTCTCGCGAACCAACCGCAGTGCCTCCGTGCCGTCTGCCGCGCAATCGCAGCGGTAGCCCCGCTCCTGGAGAAGATACGCGGTGGATTGACGGAATGTGTCCTCATCGTCGGCGATCAGAATCGAGCCGAGTTGTGTCATAGTCCCTGCTCCTCACGAATTGCTGCAAAACGGCAGATGCACCACGAAGGCGGTTCCGCCGCTCGGTGGCGATTCAAAACGGATACTCCCCCCCAACGAACTGACGATCCCACGCGTGATCGCAAGCCCAAGCCCAAGCCCCCCCGTCGCATGGCGATTCTTCGTCGTGCAAAATGGCTCGAATAAACGCGACTTGATTGGCTCGGGGATTCCCGGCCCCCGGTCGGTGACGGTGATTTGGAGCTGCCCGTCGGCGATGACCGCGTCCACACAAACCGACTCGCCGACGGGGGAGGCTTCCATCCCATTGATAATCAGGTTGTAAAGGATCTGCCGGACCATTCCCTCGGGAAGCACCACTCCCGCCGGATCGCCGACAATTCGCTTGACGAGACGAACGTCGCGTTGGTCGGCCACCCCGGAGGCCATCTTGAAAACGTCGTCCAGAACCAACGCCAGACCGAACCGGGTCGGAGTCTCTTTCTCGGAACGGTTCAACTCGATCATGCGTCGGACGATTCCCGCGATGCGAGAGATCTCTCGCTCGATGGGCCCGACAAACTGCTCGGCCGGATGGCCGGCGGGAACCGCCCCCTTCACGATCCGGAAGGCGTTCTGAATCCCCGCAAGGGGATTGTTGATTTCGTGGGCCACGCGAGCCGCCAGGTCTCCCGCCGCCGCCAGTTTCTCCACCTCCGCCTGCCGCTGCTCGCTTCGCTGAAGAGCCTCCTGGGCCAGTCGCTCTTCGGTGATGTCCACGATCAGTCCTTCGAGAGCCACAAGATTCCCGGCGACGTCGTAGACGCCCTTCCCTCGATCGCAGACCCAACGCAGGTGGCCTTCCACGTGTTGAAGGCGGTAACTCGTGCAGAAGGGACGTCGCTGCTCAACGGATTCCTGTACTTCATCCCATACGTGACCACGATCTTCCGGATGAATGTGCTCCGCAAACTCCGCACATCGGTTCTCAACCAGGTCTCGGGGACCTCGACCCAGCAGGAGCCGGCATCCATCGCTCACGTATTCCATCGTCCAGTGCTTGTCATTGCGGCGCCGATAGATCATTCCGGGAAGGTGGTCCATCAGCGTGGAAAGAAGACGCTGGCTCTCCCAGAACGAATCCTCTGCCTTGCGGCGACCTCTCGATTCTCTCTGAAGACGCTCCGTTACGAGGTCGAGTTCCTTGGACTGGTCCCGAACCTTGTCGGCCAGTTCGGCACGGAGCTGGTGGTGGACCCGCTCCATTTCCTTCTCCATCGTGACGTCCCGATAGATGACGAGCAGGCAGGCTTCGCCATCCAGGAGAAGTGAATCGGCCGAGATGACCACGTGTCGAACATCGCCGCTCTTCGTACGCAGACGCAATTCGGCATAACGCAAGGGGCCCGGAACCTTCCGAAGCATGCGCAGCATCTTCTCCCGCTCGCTCGGTTCGTACCAGAAATGCAGGTCGGCCACCGAACGTCCCAGCACCTCCTCGCGGCAATAACCGGTCAACTCCAGGAAACTGGGATTCACGTCCAGGAACACGCCGTCCGCCTGTGTGCTCAGGCTGATCGGGGCCGGACTAACAAAGAAGGCTTCCCGAAATCGCTTCGCCCGGCAAACACGATCGGAACACTCGTTCGCGCTGTCCGCGAGAGTCGAGATACTGCCCTGTTCCAACTTGGTCATCTTCGAGAAACTGCCGCAGGTACCCCGGGGGGAGGCTGTTGGAAGGAGCGGACCGAGTCCTCTCCCCCAGAGGATCGGGTAACGCAGATCACCCATTCGCAGGAAGACTGCGCAAGACACGTCGCTCTATGCGTTCATCGGCAGAAGCTGGGCAGTGCCTGCGTGGCAAATACGGGAGAGCATGGGGGGTTGACAAGAGCCCTGCAGGATTAGGGTAACTGCAATAATTACCCCGCCCATTCCAGTTGCATGATTCAAATGGATCCCACCGGTTCGCTCGATCAAATGGGCAGCAGAGGCAACTCTCCCGTTCCTCCTCGCGGCAAGGAACGCTCACTTGGCGGGAACGGTCAGACCTTCCACGTCTCGAGCCAGAGGAGCGAGCGACTTCCCGTTGGCCATCGCAAATGGCTTGTCTCCAAGATTGACGGTTACCACCACACCGCCTGCAAATCGCGTCTGTTGGACCGTGTGGTCTTCGGTCAGCCACTGGTGGGAAAGCATTTCTCGATAGCCGGTGGCCCGGGCAACCGGAGCGATCGTCTTGTAGCTTTCCACAAAACGACCGCGGTTCTTCGCCCAGATCTCAGCGTTGAACATGAACATGGGGGGCGTTCCATAAAGAACATTCAGCAGGTCCCGCCGATCCCAGAGCGAGGGAAGCTTGTTGTTGTAGTCGCCCCAATACCACTGCGCGATCACGCAATCGTGATAGACCAGTTCCCAAAGGGGCAACCGATAATAGTGGCCCGTCTGGAACTTGGCGACCCGCTCGGGAACCTCGTCCCACGGCACGAGCATCGCTCTTCCCGCATCGGGAACCCGATAGGGCCCCAGGCTCAACATGCCCTCGAAATAGTGGACATAGGGCACCGCCGCCTCGTGCCCTGTCTCGCTTCCCGTCACCAGGTCCAACTCTTCGCTGATGACGCGCAGCAGTTCCATCTTCCAGTGGCGGCTCTCGCTTCGCGTGAGTGGATGCTTCTCGCTGTAGCACTCCCGCCACGGAGAGGCCGTCGTCGTGTCAATGAAACGGCACTGGTAGGCGTGCGTCTCCAATTCCGGCGGGATTCGACGCCGCGCGTAGTCCGGGGCAAGCCGATCGCAAAGCACCCCGCACGGATACATCTCGCCATCCTTCCCCTTCACCCGCCAACCTCGAATCCAGTTGCTTTTGGCGTCGATCATGATCCCGTCGGGCCAGGCATCGCTCGTCCAATCGCCGTGCTTTCCCGGAAGCTTGTCGAAATTGGCCGGGTTCATGCAGTCCTGGAAGATGTCGTAGCGGCTTGTCAGCACGCCCATGGCATTCATGGCGTCGATCTCGTCCGGCTTCGCCCGGGCACTCCACAGGATGCGATCGATTCCCAATTCCTGCATCTGGCGGCACATCTCCGGGCCCCGGGGCCCAAACGACCATACATTCACCGCCCCGATGAGCTTGTCGACGTTCGCATTCTCCGCCCGCTTCTCCGCCAGCGTTTTGAGCAAGCCGATCTCCTGGGAATAGCGGCGATAGCGTTTGCACATGGCCACGTATCCACCCGAGTCGAACAGGGCATAGCGAATCCGACGTACCGGTCCGAATTGCCCCTTCTGGGGAAGCCAGTTGGGCGCAAGCACGAGCCGCTCGTCAAGTCGGGGCAGGCGAACCGTCGCGTCGTCTGGCGTTTCCACAATCGTCATCAGGGCCGCTTCGGTATCGGTCGAACCGTACCAGCCCATGCACAGGCCATGACCTCCGAAAAGGTAGTAGCTCATCTCCGGCAGCGTCGCGTCGTCCACCGGATAGCTGATCC
The DNA here is from genome assembly GCA_963674575.2 of Thermoguttaceae bacterium. Lineage (GTDB taxonomy): Bacteria > Planctomycetota > Planctomycetia > Pirellulales > Thermoguttaceae > JAAYAY01. Next base: position 101,409 of record CAXXQT010000001.1, on the reverse strand, counting down.
CTTCATTGACGGGCAGTATCAGAAACTCGCCCGGCTTGCTTTCGAACGGCGGAGGAAACGACAGCGCCGTTTCCATGACCCCGACGCCCTGAATTTCGACGACCATCTCGGCCCCGTCCGATAGACTCACCGAGACCTTCAATTCGCTCATCGTACGGGGGTCGAGCAATCGCAGATTCAACGCACCCGCCTCTTCCCTTGCCGCCAACACGGCAAGGCCTTCCGCCGGGGCCTGCTGACGTCGCTCTCCCGTTCGCCGATCGACCAGGCTGAACGCGGCATTCGCCGTGTCGAAGGTCGCCTCGATCCGTTCGTTCTTCAAGGAGACGGTTCTGGGCAAGTCGGCTCCTCGAAGGGCCGCCAAAGTCCCCACCCGCCTCAGATCGAGATCGTCCGCCCAAACCGTCGCCGGTCCGACGCCGATGATCCGTGCGATGATCTTGACCCCTGCTGGAGGAATGAGAAATCGCGAGCGAACGGGCTGCCAATCGTCCGAGGCCGACACCGATCGACCGCCGAAGGACCAATCCAAAGCCTGGCCGGCTTCGTCGAGGAGAGTCACACAAAGCGTAGCCGTTCCTTCCCCTTGGAGCCGGAGACTGCCCGCCAGTTCGTAGATCTCTCCCGGCTCGACCGGCAGGCTCGCGTCTTGCTGCACGCTCCAGTCCCGCTGGCCCGGATGCACCACGTGCAGGGCTCCGCTACCGGAGCGGACCGTGGTTTTGTCCAGTTCGCCTTGGCCTTTGCCTTCCCGAGCCCAGAAGGGACGCCAGCCCGAAAGTCCGTGCTCGAAGTCCCCGTTGACAATCAGGTTGTCTTCGGCAAACGCCCCCGATACAACGCCTAGGCAAAGCAGGATCGAGAAAAGGGCTTTCATGGCAGTACACTCCGGGGGGGTAGGGTCGGAGGCGAAGGTGATCCTCGCCGTCGCAGGGCCTTTCGAGGGGGGAACGTAAGAAGTCCTTTGCCGGATTTGGTATATCCAGAATTGTCCTAAGATTCTAATTAACAATCAGTTAGGGTGCGAGCACTCACTCGCCCCCCCCTGCGGGAATCAGGCAGAAATGCTATACATTGGGAGTATGCTTCACGCTGAATTCTGCGTCTTTGAGGAACCGGCATGCACGAAGCCGCCTTCAATTGGGAAACCGCTCTGGTGCTCGGCCTGCTGCTTCTAGCGGCCTTGGCCGCCGGCAGGATCGCCGGAGCTCTGCACCTGCCGCGAGTGACGGCCTACCTCTTTGTGGGCATTCTGCTCGGCGCGCCTCTCGTGGCCCATCTTGGCTCCGAGGCTCCGGACCACGCGTTTCAGCAGGGAACGGCATCTGCCGCGGCAGCCGATCACGCCGACCCTTTTGAGCCGCTCACCAAGCTAGCCATTTCCTTTGTCCTTTTCAACTTGGGGTGCCAGTTTCCCCTGGCCCGGGCACGCAAAATCTTTCGACGGGTCGTGCGACTCTCGGCCGGGGAGATGACGGCTACCTTCGCACTGGTTTTCATCGGGGTGATGCTGGTCGGCCAGTCCTGGCAAGGAGCCCTGCTTCTGGCTGCCTTGGCCCTCGCCACGGCGCCGGCCACTACCATCCTGGTTCTCAAGGAGACCGAGGCCGAAGGCCCTCTTACGGAATACACCAATTCCCTGGTGGCCCTCAACAACCTGGCGGCCATCATCGTTTTTGAGGTTCTGTTCCTCGCCCTCGATTTCCTCAGCGGCGGCTTCCCGGGGCAAGCCACGTCCTCCTTCCGGCTCCTCGGCCTGGAATTCGGCAGCCTGGCCTACGACCTGGTCGGCTCCACCTTCCTTGGAATCGCCGGCGGCCTGCTCATCAGCCTGTCCTACACCATGGTTCCCGCCGGGCGCCGCCTCGTGCTGCTCCTGGCCGTGTTGATTCTGGGACTGTCGATCTGCGAGATGGCCGGCCTGCCCTACCTCCTCACCTTCCTCGCTTTGGGGGCCACAGTCGCCAACACGTCCGACCAGACACGCCCCATCCTGGCCGAACTCGATGCGCTCACCGCCGTCTTCTGCGTCGTCTTCTTTGTGGCCCACGGCGCCGAACTCGACGTGTCCAAGTTGGGCGAAGCGAAGTTGATCGGCGCAGCCTATGTCGTTTGCCGTTTCGCCGGCAAGTACTTCGGTGCCCGATACGCCGCCAGAAAGTGCCGCGAGAAGCCGGAAATCCAACATTGGCTCGGTGCCACCCTCACCGCTCAGGCAGGAGCCGCCATCGCCCTCTCGGCGATCGCCGTAGCCCGGACCCAAGCGGGCGGAGGCGAACTCTACGAAACGTGCCGCCAAGTGCAACTCGTGATCCTCGGAACCGTCGTGGTTTTCGAAATCTTGGGACCCATCCTCATCCGCCAGGCCGTCCTCCGCTCCGGGGAAATGCCTCTTGCCCAGGCCATCCATCACCCGACGGCCACCCTTTTCGATCAACTGCGAACCGTCTCGAACCGTCTGCTCCTGGCGATCGGACGAAATCCTCACAAGGGACGTTCCGCCGCCGAACTGACGATCGGCGCTCTCATGCGCCAGAATCCCGTGGCCATCCCTGAAACCGCCACCTTCGCCGAACTCGTCGACCGCATCGAACACAGCCGTGAGAACGTCTACTTCGTCGTCTCCGAATCGGGCGAACTCGTCGGGCTGGTTCGCTATCGCGAACTCAGCAGCGTCCTGTTCGATCCCGCCCTTGGCTCCCTCGTTCGTGCTGCTGACGTGATGACTCCCGCAAGCCGTTTGCTCTTCCCCGACGATCCCGCCGCCAAGGCCTTCGACATCTTCGAACTGAGCAAAGACGACTGCCTGCCCATCGTCACCGCCGAAGAACCCCACCAACTCGTCGGCACCCTCCGCCGCCGCGACGTCCTCCGTCTCCTCATCCGCGGCCAACGCGACGCCTAACAAGCCGGGCTCTTGAATCGCCCACCCAAGCAAACCAACTGTGAAGCAACCGGTGCGCCTGTTGTGATTCAAACGCTGAGATATTAGAGTCTTACTGCTGAATAGATTTTTGGGATCTCTGGCCATCGGAGGCATGAAGTGAGCAAACTGCGGAAATGGGTAAGTAAGGCAATTCAAACACTAGTCGACCCAGACCAGGAAGCGAGAGTTGCTGATCTCGTCACGGTGATGCATCGCGGCCTGCAACAATTTGGCCAGAAGTTCTCCTTAGCTTCAGTCATCCAGGGACTTGAGTTCACTGATCGAGACCTCGAGATAGCGAAAGACCAACTCTATCGGAAGATCTTGGCGAAGGGCTGGGAGGACGAAAAGCTAACAGAAGAAGAGCAGCACGTTGCCAAATGGGTTGCTGAAGCACTCGAGATCCCGACTGAGGAGTCCCGGAAGATTAACTTGGAGATTGCCAGAGAGTACTTCTCAACCGCGCTCGCGCAAGCAATGGAAGACGGAATCCTTGACAAGCAGGAAGAGGTTCGACTGCTGGCAATCGCTACTTCTGTTGGAATGTCCTTGCCTGAGTTTGTTCGCGAGTTCTTCCAGGTGGCCGGCGAGCGGTTCTTGCGTGCGATATTCATGGTCTGTATCGCGGACGGTCATCTCTCGACGCAAGAGTGGGCATATCTTCTTGCAACGACTAAGAAGTTCGGCATAAGACACGATGAGCTACTGAGAGTCATTCAGCCACAAGCGAAACAGTTTGTCGAGCATGTTCTGGCGGATGCCAAAGCAGACGGGCGTTTGTCAGCGGAAGAGCTTGCGACGCTAAACTGGCTGGCGAAGAACCTGGGGCTTCCGCCAGATTTCCTGGAGTACCTTCGTAAAGAGGTGTCACTTCTTCAGAGCCTCACTAATATCGCAGACGGCGTTCTCCCCAACATCCCCGTCCCGGCTGGAGTGGCAATTCGCGCCGGTGAGATAGTCCATTTCCATTCGACAGCCATTTGGCGCGAGGTGCGAATGCTCAAGAATGGGCCGAAGGTCGTTGATCACCGCGGGAACCTCACGCTTACCGACAATCGCTTACTTTTTGCCTCACCAAGTAAGTCACACAGCATTGGCTATCGACGGATTGTCTCTCACTCCGGTAGTGATGATAGGATCGAAGCGCAAGTCACGAGTAAACCACGCACCACGTACTTCCTTCCCGGTCAATCACCTATTCCGTACGCGATTTTCAACTCCGCCGTAGCAATGGCGAACCAAACATTGACGGGCAAGACGAATGGCAGCAGTACTCGCCACATTCCACGTGATGTTCGGCAGCGTGTTTGGCAACGCTACAGCGGCCGATGCGCAGAATGTGGAGCTACAGACTATCTCGAATTCGATCATGTCATCCCTGTGGCAAAGGGAGGCAGCAATTCGGACAACAATATCCAGCTACTATGTCGTCGATGTAATCTCAAGAAGTCTGACCGCATCTAACGTGCTTCGGTCCCAATTCAATAACGAGATCACTGCATGAACCTCAAGGCTGTCGTTGAAGACACGGATACGAGAACTGGCCGGATATTCAATCTTGCCATCCAGGCATTGATTGTCCTGTCGCTCGTTTCCTTCTGCATTGAAACGCTTCCAGCTTTAAGCTCGATATCTCGGAAGATACTCTATGTAATTGAAGCGGTTACGGTGGCTATATTCACTGTCGAATACGCGTTGCGATTCTATGTCGCGGATAGCAGAATCCGTTTTGTGTTCAGCTTCTACGGTCTCATTGATCTCTTTGCGATTCTTCCGTTCTACATCTCCACGGGGGTGGACCTTCGTTCAATACGCGTTTTTCGAATGCTGCGTCTTTTCAGAATCTTCAAGCTTCTACGTTACGGCAAGGCAATCCAGCGGTTCCGAGATGCGTTCATCGACATAAAGGAAGAGCTTGTGGTACTCTTCACTGCCACTGCCTTGGCGATCTATGTCGCATCGGTCGGGATCTACTACTTCGAAAGTGCTGTTCAGCCCGACAAGTTCGGCTCGGTGTTCCACTGCATGTGGTGGGCCATTGTGACGCTCACCACAGTCGGATACGGCGACGCATTCCCGATAACACTCGGTGGAAGGTTGTTCACCGGGCTGATCTTGGTCGTTGGACTTGGTCTGATCGCCGTACCGTCCGGACTGTTTGCTTCAGCGTTGGCAAAGGCGGACCGCGATTGATGATAGTCGATTAGACGATACTCACGGAGAAGGGGACGAGCTAACAAAAAAGGCCTCCTTGCCAATTTACCACAACAGCCGTCCAGTCCCGCATGGCCGCCGTTCCTTCGCGACGCTGTATAGGGCTACAAACGCAACAGGATACGCGGATCACCCCGGTTGGGAGCCAGCCGGCGTCTGACGGCTCAGAGAAGCCGTTTTCACAGGCACCGGACTTGTGAATCGGTCGCCTCGGGTTCTCTCCCCATGTATACTACGCCCATCGACGCACCGTCGGCTACCGCCCGCCTCACTCCCGGAGGATTCCGCTCATGGCTCGCTTCTGCCATCGCTGTCTCGCCCTCGCTGGCCTTTCTGGAGTCCGCTGCCAACGGGCGACCGTTGCGGTCCTGCTTGGCGCCGCAATCGCCCTTCTCTCCGCATCCCCGGCCCGAGGTGCAGAACCTCCCACTGAGATTCAGGCCCTGATCCTCAAGGCGGGAAACACGGAAGACGACGACGTCCGGCTCGATCTCCTCAAGCAACTGCAATCGCGCCCGGACCTCGACAAGCAGCTGAAATCCGACGTGGACCGCATGGTTGCCTTCGTCGACCGCTGGCAGCACGACAAGTCGCTCTGGAGCTGGTACCAACGCGAGATTCGCAAGACGGCCGACTACAACTTCGGCCTCTCGGCAGACTCGCCTCTTGCGCCGATCGCCAGTTTCTACCGCGGGCGGATGCTCTTCTGGGTGACCAACGAATACGGCAACATCATCGGCTACCACGACCAGCGGCGACGGTTGCTCGACAAGGCCGTCGAAGAATTTCAGGCCGCGGCCCGGGCTTTCCCGGAAAACCGCATCGCCCGCATGTACCTGGGCCAGGCGATTCCCTGCGAACGTGAGTATCCCGGCGTTGAAGACGCTCCCGACTGGGCCGTTTACCAGCGGGAGAACCTCGAACGGCTGACCGACCTGGTCGAGTGGTGGATCGACAACCGGCTCAAGGAGAACGGTGAATATGGCGGTGCGTGGGACGACGACTGCGAAATGTGGCGCCACTGGGTGCCCGTCATGATCGCCTTCGAGCACCCCAAGATCACCCAGGCCCAGGCTTTCTTCTCCAATGCCTTGCTCAGCCAGGACTATATGAAGGGCGGCTACACAAACCACCTCTACGACGTGGAACACACGGCCGAACCCACCACCGACACAATCACGCCCATGATGCATCTGGCCCCCGACGATCCCGTCTGGCAGAAGCGTGCGCGGCGCCTAGCCGAACTGATGGAGGCCCTCTGGACCGGCCGAAACGATCGCGGCCAGCTCCAGTTCAAGAGCACCTACTTCAATTTCCAGCGGGTCGACCCCGACCCCGTCAAGGCCTGCGACACGCCCTACCACCCCGTGGCCATCCCGCCGGCCCTGCTGCTCTGGTTGCGCACGGGCGACGAGCAGCTCGGCAAGCTCTTCACCGATTGGATGGATACCTGGGTCGACGCCACGGCGCGAGCCGAGGGCGGCAAGCCGGCCGGCGTGATCCCCGCGGCAATCCACTGGCCCGACGGTGTCTGCAAAGGCCCGGGCGAGAACTGGTGGGATCCGCGCCACCACAACGAACCGCGGCTCTACCAGTGGCCGGCCGCCATGTCCAAAATGACCGACACCCTCCTGCTCACCTATCACATGACAGGCAACGAGAAGTACCTGCAGCCCCTCCGCTCGATGGCCGCCATGCGATTGAAGTGGCTAAAAAGCGAAAAAGGGGACGGGACTCATTTCCCGGAACGGCCCGAAGGGTGCTTCGCAGAAATGAGTCCCGTCCCCTTTTTCGCCGAACCGGGCCAGCCCGCCGGGCCGATCATGCACCGCGAGGCCTACCGAGAGATCGGGGATCCGGCAGCGATCGCCTGGAAAGACAAGACCTTCGTGGTCGAACGCCGCGGCGGCTATCCGTGGGCCCAGGGCTTCTTCGGACGAAACGATACGTCCCCGCTGCCCATCCGAATCGAGCGAGGCGGGAAGGAAACAACGCTTTCGTTTTACGTCGGCGACGACCTGAAAGGTCGAGCCGAGCGTATCCAGAGCATCCTCCTGCGGGTTGTTCTCTTCGATGCTCGCGATGAAGAGGGCATGGAAGTGACCTTCAACGGAGTCGCCCTGCCGTTGCTGGTGCGCGATCCCGAATGGAAAGATCCCCAGATCTTCTCCCCCCGCCCGCAGCCTCCTTCCGGCGGAAACGGCAACTATCGAGTCAATCCGCAGCAGCATCTCCTGCGGCTCGACTTCACCGTCACCCCTCAAAGTTGCATCCTCGGAGAAAACGCCGTTACCATCCTCGTGCCGGAATCGACAGGGCCAGACCAAGGCACGGTGCAGTTGGAGAAGTTGGAACTCCACGTGCGCTATTCGGAGGAATGACCGACTGTAGGGCGACGCCAAATCGCCTCGCCGAAGCCTGCCGCTACGCGGCATCACAACCGACCGAGGGACAACTGGCCATCGCGTACGGTTTCACGAACCGTGCATCCAATCACGCACTCGGCACGATGCAGCCCACAAGAAACGGAACGCGGCCCATAGGGGGCCGCGTTTGCCGTTCGGTTTTCCAAACCATCACAGGTCGCTGTTTCCACGCACCTTGAACTCAAGGGCCAACTCTTCCAGAACGCCGGCCTGGGTTCCGAGCTCTTCGCTGCTGGCGGCCATTTCTTCGCTGCCCGAGGCTGTCTGCTCGCTCACCTGGGAAACTGTGCCGATCACCGAGGACACCTCTTGGGCACGGCTGGCCTGTTCGGCCGTTGTTGCCGCGATCTCGGTGATTTTTGCGGCCGTCGCCTCGGCGGCCTGGATGATCTGCTGGAGCGAATCGCCGGTCTTCTGGCTCAGTTCAGAGCCCTCCTGCACCCGGTGGCTCGATTCCACGATGAGCGTGGAGATCTCGTGGGCCGCCTGGTTGGAACGTTCGGCCAGCTTGCGGACCTCGTCGGCCACCACGGCAAATCCCATTCCGTGTTCCCCGGCCCGGGCCGCTTCGATCGCCGCGTTCAACGCCAGCAGGTTCGTCTGGCCGGCAATCTCGGAAATCACCTGAATGATCTCGCTGATCTGCTCGGAACTCGCCCGGATCGTCTCCATGGCCTCGATCGATCGCTGAACGGCGTCGCCGCCCTGTTCGGCAAACTGGTTGGTCTGATTGGCAACCGTGCTCGCCTCGGTTGCGTTGTCCTTGACGGCGCTTACCGAGAGGCTCAACTGCTCGATGGAAGCGGTCATCTCTTCCACGCTGGCGCTTTGGGCCTGGGCCCCTGCCGCAAGACTCTGCGACCCTTCGGCCACCACCCGAGCGCCTTCGGAAAACTGGCGCGCGCTCTCTCGGATCTTGGCGAGCGCATCGTCCATGTTGTCCACCACGCCGTTCACGGCGTCTCGCAACTGGCCGAACACTCCCGGAAATGCCTGTTCGATGCGGCACGTGAAATCCTTGCTGGCCATCTGCTGAAGAATCACGCTGATCTCCTGGATCGGCTGATCCACGCCTTCCAGCGTGGCGTTCAGCCCCAGAATGATCTCGCGATACTTCCCTCGATACTTGTCCGGATCAACGCGAACATCGAGCTGCCCCGCCACCACGGCCCCGGACAAGCGGTCGATGTCCTCCGTCAGTCCAAGCAGGTTGGCCCGAAGCGTATCCAGCATCTCGTTGGCCACGGCCTGCTTGCCCGGGAGCCGCTCCAATACGGGGCCGAAGTCGCCTTCCGAATAGGCAGACAGGATCTTGAGCATCTTGAGGATGTTGTTGATGTGGATCTGGACGCCGAGATTGACTCCCTCGGCAAGCTGCCGGTAGACACCCGCATACTGCTCCACGTTAAGAATCGCTTCGATGTCGCCGGCCTGCTGGCTTTCTGCCATTTCCTGCATCCCGCCGACCAGATGGCCGAGCGTTTCGATGCACCGGTTCAGGCTGCTCTTGATCTCGTCGAATTGGCCCTCGAAGGTTTCCGTGATGGCCGGCGGAATGTCGCCCCGCGAGATCCGGTCCAGGTAATCCGAGGCGATTCCCAGCGGACCCGTAACCGCATCCAGCGTATCGTTAATTCCCTCGATGATCGGTCGGAATTCGGAATCGACCAGTTCCGGATTGCCTCGTTGCTCGAGGCGCCCCTGGACCGCGGCCCGCGACAGACTGTGGACCTCGGAAACCAGGTTTCGCAGGGTGCGCCCAACCTGGCGCCCCAAGAGGACGCTCAAGATCATTGTTGCCGCCCCAACCCCGGTGACCAGCAAAGCGATCAGGACAAACGCGTTGTAGATTCCGCGGGTGGTGGCGGCCTGGGATGCCGCTTCCTGCTTCTCCAGACCCGCGACCAAGGCGCCGACTTCCTGGTTGCAACCGGTCTCGGCCTGATCCACGCTTTCCAGGTTGGCCAGATACTCTTCGGCCAATACGGCGAGCCGCTCGTTCGATACGAGAGCTGTCTTCGCCATGGTCTGAAAGGGCGTTCCCTTCAAGGATTCAATATCTTTCAGCGTGTTTTCAATGGCCTGCCGGACGTAGGCCAACAACTCGTCCTTGGCTTCCGGATGGGAAGCCGTCGCATAGAACAGCTTGTCGACTGTGTTGCTCGAACTCGTGTTGATGTGGGCCCCTTGAATGACCCGTTTTTCCATGTCGGTGACCGAGCCCGCTTCGTTCGGATCGACCAACCGGCCAACCACGGCCGTAATGTACTTGTCGGATTGCTCCCGCGAGAGACGCGTGAGTTCGAGAAGCTCCTTTTCGATCTCCAGGTTCCTCGCCTTCTTGGCGATCATGGCTTGCACGTGACCGTCAATCCGCCCCAATCGGTCCGCTTCGCTTCCGGCCAGGCAGGTGGCAAGATCGCTCAGTGTCGTTTGCACGTTCTCACGCTGCGTTTCCGAGGGAATCGGAGTCCGAGAGTAGACAGCAATCGATTGCTCCGCACGCCGTGCCGTGGTGGCGGCTTTCTTCAATCGCGTGTTTCGTTCGATCGCATGGCGCGAGGTCGTCACTCCCCAAATCGTCAAACCCAATACCAGTACCACAACAAACGCCTGTGCTGCAACCGGGATAAGCAGCTTCTTCCGCACGGTCATTCCAAACCTCCCTCGAGTTAGTCTCCTCCAAAGCTCCAGTCCGCACCACAGAGCGCGCGGACTCGCCTGGCGTCACTATTCCCGATAGGATAGCTTACAAACAGGTACAATTTCGTAGTCCCCTCACCGCTCAATCAACGAAGAGCCAGAGAAAGCATCGATATCGCAAGAGAAGCGAAGCACAGCACGATGCCGAACCAGTGCGGCCAGGGATAACGATGCCGGTGGCGGCGCAGATCCAGTAGCGCGACAATCAGCAAGAGAATCGCGTCAACGAACAGCCGGTTCCCGTAGACGAACATGTTGAGTGAGAGCACGTTCGCGAAGAACGTGATGAACTCCAGGAACAGCCGAATCGCGAAAAAGGCCCGCCACTGCCCCGCGTACTTCCGGATCGAGTAGATATAGAGGGGCAGCCACAGGATGAGCGCGAAGAGACCTCTCCAGCCCATGTACCAACTGTAGCTGAAACCATGGGGAGTGACGATCGCCATCCAACTGAAAATCAAGAGCGACTCGACCGTTCCCAGCCCACCAAAGATCCAGATCATCTCGCCGCCGGACCGAGGGAAAGGGCGGTGATGCCGTCGGCGGCTCACCATCAGGAACAAACCCGCCAGGTATGTCCCGGCGAGGACCGTCCACAAGACGTCGAGCGCCGTTCTCGCGCCGATCGCAGAAGAGTCCTGGAAAGCAAGGTCCAGAGTCCGCTGGGCGGATGCGTAGACGGCCACGCACGTGGCCCACACCAGCAGATACCCGATCGAGGGCCTTGGCTCCGCCGCAAACGGCGACCCGGTCCTCGACTCGTCGGCCAAGGAAGATCCCGCGGGCAAATCCACCGCAGGTTCCGACTGCTCTTCAGGCATGGCAGAATTCTTCCTGAAGCGTTCTTTTGAACAGGAGAGCGACGCCAGAACGGCGCACTCGAATGACATCATTTAACAGAGGATACTCCCCAACGCCAAACCGTCAACCCAACCAAGAACCGAGCGGCGGCCCACCATGAGCGACGTTCCATCTCAGGCTGTTTGCATTGCTGGAACCAGCCGGAGCAATGCAAACGGCCAGAGATCGAAACCGCAACACGGTGGGCCGACGCTCGCCAACGATTGCGCATGGATCAACTCGATCCGACCCCATTCGAGCCCTTTGGGCGTGACCACAATGGTCCGCTTTGGCGCCACCCTACAAAGCTCTCCGCTTTACCCGTCAAGCGTCCACCCGTCGCGGTACTTGCGCGCGAGGAGGGCGTTGGCCTCGTCGCTGTTGGTGACCTTGCCGGCGGCGCCGTCGTACTCGATCTTCTTGCCTGCCCGGTAAGCCACGTGGCCCAGCAACATCTGCTCGATGAGCGTGCCGCTGTAGTCCATGTCGCAGGAAGTCTTCAGATCGCCCTTGCAGGCATCGGTCCATTCCTTCTGGAAATGGCCGAGCGACGGAATCACGTCCTCCGCCTTGCGACCCTTGTAATAGGTCAGGTCGGCCGAGTCGCCGAAGGGGATGAGGACCCGCGTGTCGAAGTCGGCGATGAGAAATCCCTTGTCGCCCTTGAACATGGCGCCGTGGCCGATCTTGTTCAGGTCGACGTAGCCTCGCGGGGTGCGGGGCATGTCGCCGCCCTGGTGCCAGCTCACCTTGATCGGCCCGCGCCAATCGTTGGCGGGATGCTCGAAGGTGGCAGTCATGCGGACCGGCGTGACTTCCGGGTTGTACTCTTCGCCCGTGGCCTCCACGGCCGTGGGCAGACCGGCGTCGATGGCGTTCCAGGCGATGTCCATCGTGTGACTGCCCATGTCGCCAAGCTGGCCGCTGCCGAAGTCCCAATACATGTTCCAACTCAGGCAGTTCATGCCCGGGCCCAGGGCGAAGTAATCGGGGCTGTAGGGATGGAAGGGCGACGGGCCGATCCACAGATCCCAGTGCAGGCCCTTGGGCGGCTCGCCGGCGCCGGCCGGATACCCGGGCTTGGGCAGTTGGCGGTTGCCCCACACGTAAACGTCGGAGAGTTCGCCCACGGCGCCGTCCTGGATCAGTTCCTTAACCCGCTCGAAATTCGGCTTGGCGTGGCGCTGCGTTCCCACCTGGGTGGCCAGCTTGTCTTTCTTCTGGAGATACTTCGCCCGGAGAACCCGTGCTTCGGCCACGTTGTTGGCCATGGGCTTCTCGAGATACACGTGCAGATCGCGGTTCAGGGCCCAGTTGCCAATAAAGGCGTGGGTGTGGTCCGGCGTGCAGCAGATGATCGCGTCGAGGTCTTTCTGGTCGAGGCACTTTCGCCAATCGACGTAGGTCTTCGCGCCCGGAAACTTCTTGGCCGCCCCGGCCAGGTGGTCTTCGTTCACGTCGCAGAGGGCGACCACGTTTTCGCTGGACACGGCGCCGAAGTGGGCGTGGGCCCGGCCCCACGTGCCGATCATGCCCACATTGAGCTTGTTGCTGGGGGCGTCTGCGCCGTTGACGAACCCGGAGGGAAGGACGAGCCATCCGGTTCCGACCACGGCCGACGCCTTGAGGAAGCTCCGCCGAGAAACAGATCGACTGGCTCGGGTTTTCGCCGCATTCAGTTCGTGGGCCATTGCATTCTCCATCGGCGGACAGACGCCGCCGGTTCTAGGAACGTTGTTTGATGTTTCTCCCGACAGGATTAAAGTAAGCCCTGGGCCAGCCGGATGCAAGCTTTCGTCCCAAAGTAGCAGGCACGCTCCGCCGTGCCGCGGGCCAAGCAGAGGCAAGAACAGACCTATCCGGCAACGGGCGACAAAACGCCGTAGCGGTGGCATCCTTGCCGCCGATTCGCTTGTTAATCGATGCCCAGTCAACGGCGGCAGGGATGCCACCGCTACAGAGCAGGCCAAACGATTGAAGTCGCTGCGACAGCGTCTAAAATCAACGATGCCATGCCAAACGACGCACCACGAATCGCCCGGGAGAAGAAAACGATCGCCGCCATGGTCCGCCTCTACTGCCGCCGGCGCCACGGAAGCCGCGACACCCTCTGCTCGGATTGCTCCGAGTTGCTCGACTACGCGACCTGTCGCCTGGACCGCTGCCCCTACGGCGAGGAGAAGCCCACGTGCGCCAAGTGTCCGATCCACTGCTACCGCCCGGCCATGCAAGATCGGGCGAAGGAAGTGATGGCCTTCTCCGGCCCCCACATGCTCTGGCATCACCCGATCCTGGCGATCCGCCATCTTCTCGACGGCTTCAGGTCGAAGTGAACTTTGGGATAGCGGAATCAGGTCCTCATCCCCCGTCGACTCTCCTACTCGATGAAATAAACCACGCCCCTCAGGTGTCTCCCATGGTACGAGCGGCAATTTTCCGGAATTGCCGTGAACCATTCCCGGCCCTTCGTCGTCCTATTAAACCAAACGACAACCAAGTATGGCGGCTGGATGAAGCCGCACAGCCCCGGACATTGAAACCATGATTTCTTTGAGGTCGAGCTTCACCGACGAACGCATGTGCACAGGGCCGTGTGCCGACAAGGACGCGAATGGCAGCTCCGCACATCCTCTGCGCTTGTGACGCTCGGCCGTATCTTCCCGAGATATCCCGAAGCCCGGTGTCACAACGACATCGGGCTTTTTTCATGGCCATAAATTCATCGGACTGGAAGCATAAGAAGAGCGAAGGACACCAGAGGTCACCCTGAACCCTGAACCCTAACAACTGACACGGTGAAACCGTCATGTCCAAGGTACTGAACAGACCGACGTTGGTTCTGAACCGCAACTGGCAACCGGTGAACGTGACGACCGTCGCCCGCGCGCTGGTGTTGCTGTGGAACGAGTCTGCCCATGTGGTGGACCCGGCGGACTACCAGACCTACACGTGGGAGGACTGGTCCAAACTGCGCCCGCGTCAAGGCGAGCGGTTCATCCAGGCCGTGCGGTTTCGGCTGCGGGCGCCCGAGGTGATCACGCTCAGCGACTTCGATCGCTTGCCTTCCATGGCGGTCACGTTCAGTCGGAGAAACATCTTCAAGCGGGACCGGTTCACCTGCCAGTATTGCGGTGTTCAGCCTGGCAGCGAGGAGTTGACACTCGATCACGTGATCCCTCGCGCCCAGGGAGGGGAGTCGCGGTGGAGCAACTGCGTGCTGGCCTGCATGGAGTGCAACAAGCGCAAGGCCGACCGCACCCCGGAACAGGCCGGAATGCGGCTGAAACACAAGCCGGTCCGACCGACCTGGGCCCCGCTCTATGCCTTTCGCGACGTGCGAACCGAGAGCTGGTCGAAGTTTATCAGCGAGGCCTACTGGAACGTCGAGTTGGAGAAGTAGACCTGAAGGCGTGGTCAACCCGCGTTGACTGGCTGTTGAGGATTGTCTCATCCTCCACATCCTGCCCGCACAGTTCGTGGCCGAAGTCGAGACAATCGAGTTGTAAACAAGACGCCCCGGATCCGCATGTCGGGTCAGGGGCGTTGCTGCGCGCGCCGGTCGGATTGCGGCAAGTTGGGAGCCGAATGGACAGCAACCGCTCCAACTGCGATGATTGATAAATCGGATCGGGAACCTAGCCCGCATTATTCATGGGTGGCCCCCGAATGACATCGCCTCCGAAAGCACGGAAGAACCGTGGGGCCGAAAGACAAGCGTCGTCAATGGGAGACAGCAGATGAAGAGAGTGGTTCTGGCGATCCTCCTGGCCGTGCTGGCACAACCAGGTCTCAAAGGGCAGGAGCTCGAACTGTCTTTCCGCAATCCGCCCGAGAGTGCGCGCCCTTGGGTCTTCTGGTTCTGGACGAACGGCAACATCACCCGGGACGGGATCACCAAGGATCTTGAATCGATGAAGCGGGTGGGGATTGGCGGCGTGTTGTGGATGGAGGTGAGCGGTCCGTGGTGGGCGCCACAAGGCCCCATCGAGGCTGGGGGCCAGGAGTGGCACGAGGCCATGCAATGGGCCATCTCGGAAGCCGATCGGCTGGGCTTGGCCTTCGCGTTGAGTGTCGATTTTGGATACGGAAGCGGAGGGCCCCACATCGCGCCGGATCTCTCCATGCAGAAACTCGTTTCAAGCGAAACCCGGGTTGCGGGGGGACAAAACGTCACCTTGCCGCTGAAAAAGCCGGTTGTGGATTTCAAGCCGGAATTGAAGAAGGTCTGGCTGCGTCCAGGCCAGTCTATGAATCCGGCGGTCATGAACGCCTTGGAACAAGTGGACTCCTACCGGGATGTGGCGGTCTTTGCCATACCGTCATCCAAAGCAGGAAAGGGCTCCCGTATTCCCCAGCTAGACACCTATGACGGGCGGCGCTGGACGACCCATCTGCCGCCGCTCACCGACAACACCAAACTGACCTCCATGGCGCACGACGACGTGATCGATCTCTCGGACCGGATGTCGGCCGATGGCGAGCTGCACTGGGATGCTCCCCAAGGAAACTGGACGGTCTTCCGCCTGGGCTACGCCAGCAATTTCAAGATGACGCGTCCCTCGCCCCAAGCGGCCGTCGGGCTGGAATGCGATCGGCTCCATCCGCGCGGAATCGAGGCCCACTTCAACCATCGTCTCAAACCGATCCTCGACGCAGCGGGAGATAAGACCGGACGCACGCTGCAATACGTTCACATCGACAGTTGGGAGGCCCATGGCCAGAACTGGACCGCCGGGTTCGCGGACGAGTTCCGCAAGCGGCGAGGCTACGACATCCGGCCCTGGCTGCCGGTTCTCGTGGGACGCGTCGTCGAGAGCAAGGAAATGACCGATCGTTTCCTTTGGGACATGCGGCAGACCGTCAGCGAGCTTACCCTGGCACGCTATATCGACCGGCTTCGGGAGTTGATCGCTCCCTACGGCATCCAGTTCTCCTGCGAACCCTACGGCCGCCTGTGCGTCGACCAATTGACCTACGGGGGCCGTGCCGACTTCCCCATCTGCGAGTTCTGGACGGAACGGGAGATTCTGGGACCGTTTCCAACCTTCGGCGACTACTGGTACGTGTCGATGAAGGGGCTCGCCTCGGTCGCCAACACCTACGGAAAGTCTCGCGTGGGCGCCGAGGCCTTCACCGGTTGTCGCGGTTGGGTGGACCATCCCTATCTCCTCAAAGGCATGGGCGACGAGGCCTTCTGCAACGGCGTCAGCCACTACGTGTATCATCTTTCTGCCCACCAGCCCTACGACCAGATGAAACCGGGACTGACCCATCGCAAATGGGGGCAGCATTTCAACCGTCACCAAACCTGGTGGGAGTTCAGCAAACCGTACTTCGACTACGTTGCCCGTTGCCAGTTTCTCTTGCAGCAAGGCCGTCGGAAAGTGGACGTAGCCTGCCTCTATCACGAGGGCGCCCCCCTCAACTTCAACGACATCCAATTTGAACTCCCGCCGGGCTTCGACTACGACTTCTGCACGCCGGAAATCATCCAACGCATGGAAGTGAAAGACGGACTGATCCATCTGCCCACGGGCGTGAACTATCGCCATCTCGTGTTGCCCAAGTCGAGCGGGCTCACTCTGTCCACCGCGCGCAAGATTGAAGAACTTCGCCAGGCCGGGGCCTCCGTCTACCTCCAAACGCCCATCGTCGGTACGCCCGGATTGGAGGGATACCCGGAAGCGAATGACGAGGCGAGACAACTGGCCGCCGGGTGGCCTCTCCTGCCGGACGGGGGCTGGAATGAAGTGTTCGCCGAGCAGAAGCTCAAGCCCGACTTCGAGAGTGACGACATAAGGTGGATTCACCGCCGAACCCAAAACGCCGAGATCTACTTCCTGGCCAACTCCACGCGGGAGTCTATCAAACGTGACTGCACCTTCCGGATCACAGGAAAGACTCCGCAATTGTGGGACCCCGAAACGGGCAAGACCTATGCCATTCCGAATGTACAACAAACCGGCAGCAGCACCACGGCACGCCTCCAGTTCGAACCATGGCAGAGCTGGTTTGTTGTGTTCCGCGATCAGTCGCCAGCATCGCATCTCGACACGAATCCGTTCCCGTCCTGGAAACTAATCCAGGGCATCACGGGCAACTGGAATCTCACCTTCGACCCAGCCTGGGGCCCTGAGGAGACTCTGGAGTTCGAAACGCTGCGTTCCTGGTCCGAACATCCCGATCCGCTGGTCAAATACTACTCCGGGACCGCCAAATACGTGAAGGTTTTTAACGTTTCCGAGTCAGCCAAGCCGGACGGCACGCGACGATATTGCCTCGACTTGGGCAGGGTGGAGGTCATGGCTCGTGTCACGCTCAACGGAAAAGACTGTGGTATTACGTGGAAGCCGCCCTATCGCGTCGACATCACCGACGCCCTGACTGGCGGACAGAACAGGCTGGAAGTTGAAGTCGTCAACACGTGGGTGAACCGCATGATTGGGGACGAGCAGCTTCCACTCGATGCCAAATGGAAAGACTGGGAAACGCTTATCGAGTGGCCCCGCTGGTTCAAACAGGGCCGCCGGAGCCCCACCGGGCGTTACACGTTTACCACCGCCCGGCATTACAAAAAGGACAGTCCCCTGCAGCCCTCCGGGCTACTCGGCCCCGTACGGATTCTGGCCACGGAGAAAAACAAATGATGATGCGTCACGGGTTGATCGCCGCGATGGCTTTCGCCAGCCGATCGGCGCTGTTATATTCCGCTCATCGAACGCTCCACAAGAGACCCCACGTTCCTGAACGGAGACTGTCATGAAACGCATTGTTTCCTACGTCGCGTTGTTGACGTTGATTTGCTTCCAGACTGCCTGCAATGAGCAATCTCCCAGTGACAACAGCCCGGAGAAGACACCGACAGCCGCGGGTGAGTCCGTCGCTTCGAACACCGAGCCCGCTGCACCGGCCAATGAGGATACGCCCAAACCGATCGAGGCCCTCAAGGCGGCAGGCGCCACGGTCAAACTCGACGGCGATGGCAACGTGATCGTCGTCCAGATCGGCGACGGCAAGGCCACCGACGCCACCGCAAAGCTGCTCGTGGGGATGGACTCTCTCAAAGACCTCCAGCTCTCCGGCGAAAAGGTGACCGACGCGGCCATCGACAGCCTCACGGGACTCAAACGCCTTAAGGTTCTGAAGCTCGACGGAACCAGCGTGGGCGATGCGGGACTCGGGAAACTCAAGTCGCTCGAGAATCTCGAGCAGCTCTACCTCTCCGGCACCAAGATCACCGACGACGGACTGGCGCACCTCGCCGCCCTGCCGCGATTGCGGCGGTTGCGCATCAGCAACACGCAAATTACCGGCGAGGGCATGCGCCACCTCAAATCGCTGGCCAGGCTCGAGAATCTCGATGTCAGCAAAACCGCCGTCGACGACGCAGGCCAGGCCTACCTCAAGGAGCTTCCCGCCTTAACGAACCTGAACCTCTACACCACCAACGTGGCGGACCCCGGATTGGACCATGTCGCCTCCATGACGCAGCTCGTCTGGCTGAATCTCGACAACACAAAAATCACCGACGCCGGGCTTCCGAAACTCAAGCCGCTGGTCAACCTGGAGTTCCTGCACGTGGGGCGCACCACCGTCACCGACGCAGGCGTCGAGAACCTCTTCGGGCTGAAGAAACTGACGCGTCTGGAGGTAACCAACACGGGAGTTACCGAGGAAGGGGCCGACAAACTACGCAAGGCCCTGCCCCAGTGCGACGTCCTGTCCGGTGTGACCGACAAGAAGTCGTAGTTGGACGGTTCCTGAATTGCCGAGCGGCGTTCCATTTCAAGCTCTCGCTCGGCGAGCGATGACCTACTTGTCGGGCGGGCTGCTGCCTTCGACGATCACAACCTCTTGCTGCCTGGTCAGCCTGCCGTACTTGTTCTCGCCGATCACCCACACCTGCAACGTGCCTGCTCGCTGAATCGAGCCGGCGGGAACGGTGACCTTGCCGCTGCGGCGATCCTCGTTGGTGGGCCACACAAGGCTGCGGTAGTAAGGAGGCGTGGGGTCCATGAGTCGCACCGCAATCACGCGCAGGTTGCACGCACTGAACGTGATGTCCCACGCCTTATCGCGCGCCGGCGCCTCGGCGGGCAGGCTGAAGTCGAGATCGCATACGGAAAACTTGCACGCTTGGCTCTCGGAACCATCGCTCATCACACAATGCGCCGTATAATCGCCGCACTCGTTGAACAAGCGCCCGATCACACCCTTGCCGTCCAAGGCGATCTCTTCCACAGTCGTATCGCCTCGCTTGACCACGAGCGATCGCACGCCCTGGGAGTCCCTGTCCATGACGTTGAACTTGACGGCCTGATCTTTGAAATAGGGAACCCAGTCTCCCCGGTCCAGCAACAGAACACGATTGATGGCCGGCGTCAGAGAATCCTCGTCGTAGTTCGGAAACAGAAACGACTCCGCTTTGTTCCGCTCATGCCAGGCATCACTGTCGGTGACCCGGTACAGCCTTCTGTTTCGGGACGAAATGTGGGAGTCGAAGGCAGAGGCCTTGCGAAGCAGGTTTCGGGTGGTCGGTGGCCAGCTATCTTCGACCCGGACGGCAACCACTCTCTCGCCGTCTCTTTCGACCGCCGTTACCAGTTCCACATGCGATCCTCCGCCGACCTTCGCCGGCGGCGTGTAGATGACGTCGCCGGGCAGGGCGGCCTGGGCCGATTGCGGGTCGACGAGAACGACCCCCTTGCGAAACTTTGGCCCGTGATGCGAACTTCGATAGGGAAGAGCGCACTGCAAACCATAGCTCGTGAACGAGGAGCACACCTTGCCGTAATAGGGCGCGGCGTTCGATACCTTGCCGGAGAGGTTCTCGGTGTACAGGACGCTCTGGGGATTCTCAACGGCCGCCAAGAACGTCTTCAGATAGATATCGAAGCCGATGCACCGCCCCACCGTCTTGACGCTCGAATAGGGAACCCCCGTGTACTCGGTTCCTTCCTCAAAGTAGCCGCCGCTCCGGTTCGGCATGCTGTCGGCAACCGGCGTCCATTTCACCCGCGACATGATGCGGGCGTACTCAACCGCCCGCTCCTGCCGCGCAGATGAATTCGTTTCTACTTCCTCGGCAAACGAACACTCCTGGATGAACAGGCCGATTGCCAGCGAAGCAACAACCACGCGCGGACACCACCAATTTGTCGTCACCGGCAGCTCTCCTTTCCGACACGGATAAATGGAAAGAACGGGAACCGTCTCCTTTACTCGCCGACCACCGGTCGAAGCACGATATTCCGATACTCGACGCTCGTGTGATCTCCCTGGAGATAGATCGGACCCGGACGGAATTCGTCCGACCACAACGCGCCTCCGGTGCAGCCAAGGACCGGTTGGTTGTCGATGATCTTCTTGCCGTTCAACACGACCGTCACATGGCGATCCACGAGCGTGATGTCATAGGTCTGCCACTCGCCGGCGGGTTTCTCGGCGGAAACCGTGGGGGTGATCCGGCTGTAGACGCCTCCCATGTTGTGAGAGTCGAGTCCTTTGCCGAATGTGTCGGCAACCTGGACTTCGTAGATGCCTCGCAGATAAATGCCGCTGTTTCCGCCTTGCGGCACGCGCACTTCGAGCGTGAGATTGAAATCCTCGAACTCGGCTTCGGTGCGGATATTCGAATAGGAGATGTGCTTGCCCGGCTCCTGCGGGGCAGCGTTCGACATGATGCCATCGCGCACGCTCCAACCGTTGGGAGCGGACGGGTTCATGATCTTCCAACCGCTGAGGTCCTTGCCGTTGAACAGGGTGACCGGGGCGCCGTACTTCACCTTGGCGAGATCGGGAGCCGCCGGCAGAGGCGGGATCCGCTTCCCGGTGAAGTTGGCTTTTCCCACGACCTTCCCGTCAGGAAGCTCCCGCTCGGTGGTAAGGGCCATCTTGTCGCCGTCCAGGGTCGCCTTGATCGTCTCCGTCTCTTGGCGACGCACACGTGTCACCACCAACGTGTCGCCATCCACCTTGACGCCGGACACGGGCACTACGCTTCCACCGCCCCACAGGATGCTGCCGGTGAGCTTTCCTTGGTTATCCTCGATTCCAAGCCACCCGGCTCCGCCGCCTGGAATGGTGAGCGCCCAATGGCCAACAAACGGATTGTCTGCCGCAGTGGCCTGGGCCGGAGTGGTGCTCTGGACGAGAAATCCAATCGCAAGACACAGCGTTGAATACATAGCCTTCTTCATGGTGATTACCTTTCTTGCTTGTTGTTCAAACATGAAATCCTAGGTGCTCAAGTCTTTGCCTGCCAGTCGGCGATTGTAACCGACCAGGCCTGGGCTCGCCACGCTGCCGGCTACCACCGGAAGAATCGATAGGGAAAATCCCACTCTTCAGGCCGGTCCATGTAGAGCCCTTCCAGCCAGCGGCCGTGGGCCGGGTCGGCAATGGGTTCCACGCACACGTCGGCGATCCAGACGCTGCCCGGCCCTTCAAACCAGATCTGCAGCCGCGTCTTCTCTTCCACCGTTTCCTTCGAGCGAACCTC
The DNA here is from genome assembly GCA_963674575.2 of Thermoguttaceae bacterium. Taxonomy (GTDB): domain Bacteria; phylum Planctomycetota; class Planctomycetia; order Pirellulales; family Thermoguttaceae; genus JAAYAY01. The sequence goes on along the minus strand of CAXXQT010000001.1, from coordinate 79,799 downwards.
GAACTCAAACCGCTTCCATTCCGCCTCGGGCGTGAATCGTTGGTAGTCGAACAGGGATCGCCACCGGGCCGTGTTGGTGATCGCCAGGGGAATGTTGGGCGCGGCCAGCCCTTCGGCCCGGGCGAGCAGGGAAATGCGATACCACTGGCCCTGCTTCATGGGCACGCCGTATTGGGCCAGCATGACGCTGGATTTCTTGTCGCCTTCAGGTGGAGGGCTTGCCATCTGCACGGCCCAAGTGGCGTCGGGCAGGTCCGTCTTCTGACGGGGCGAAGTTGCCGATCGAGCCCTTCCGGAAAAGTCCCATTCATCAGGCACGCCGTCGTTGTCGGCATCCAGCGAGAAATCACCGTTTCTGACGACAGACGGGTTCTCCCCTCCACCCGGAGGCGTGGAGACTCGCTCAAGAATCGGAGTCGGCGCAGCCACGCCCATGTTGGCCAACAGCCGGGCCGTCAGGAAGCTGGCCCGGCGATAGGTGCGTTTGAGATTGTGGTGCTTCGTCACCGAGCCTGGTTTGTCGCCCGGCTGCTGTTGAGCTTGCTCCACCGTGAGGAACTCCCAGGGAAGCATCTGCGAGAAGACCACATGCGTCTTCGGGACTTGACCGAGAACGCCGTCTCCGATGGCTCCGTCGCCAGTCAACAGCGGCATCCTCCGTGGCGCCGCGTTGTGAACGTCGGCCGAAGAGACGCCGGCCAGGAGAGAATCGGCGCCGAACGGATGAAGCCAGACAGAGATGTGCTCTTCCTCCTTCATCCGGACCTTGACCGGCAGCAAAGCATTGGCCTCCTTCTCGTTGAGCCCGAGGGCCAGTACATGGCCGCCGCCTTCGATCCACTTGCCGAGCTGTTCGTTATGGCCAGCCAACGCGGGCTCGCCACCGGAGCCGAGGACGAGAACGTCGTCGTCCGTCAGTTCGCCGCTCCCGACCGGCTTCACATCGATGCCCATCGCCTCCAGGTGCTGCTTGCCCTCGGCGCCACCGGCATAGACGGCCTGACGCCGCGGCGTCGGCTGCCACGACGCCAGGTGATCGAACAGGTTGCGGACCAGGATCTCGGCCGCCGGGTCCTGTTCGGTTCGACCGGTCACATCCATTTGGCAGAAGATCATCATGCCGCGACCTTCGCGATACTCCAGGAGCGGGCTGTACTGAAGGGCATAGCCGCCGTCGAGAATGGGCAAAAAGTCGCCCCGAGCCGGCTTCTCGATCAGCACCGACGCCACATTGCCGCGATTGCCGCACCGCCAGAGCCGCGTGACGGGAATGCCGCACCACCGGTCCGCCGGCGAGCCGAACCCCGGATCCGACGGAAACTCGGCAAAGGGCGGCACAAGCGTCGCCTCGCCTCGCCAATCCCGCAGGTGCTCTTCGTCGAGACCGGCGAGGATTGGATGTTCGGCAATACGCTTGAAGACCCGCCGCAGACCGTAAGTGGCGATCCGGAAGCCGAAGCGCTTTTCGAGCACTTCCGACGACTGCTCGAAGAGGAGGACCTTGAGGCCATCGCGAACGGGCGTGATGTCGGGGGCGGGACCGTCGAGCGTCAGGGCACGTTTGCCGATAACGAGGAGATCGAAGGGGGCGAGATCGGTGTTTGCGTCCACTTTGGTATAACCAACGTTCATGCCGTCCAGTAGTGCGCCGGTTTCGCCGTTTGGGTCGAAGAGGACGATCTTCGATGACGGATTGGGCGGTGCCGGGTGAGGCAGCACGTTGATCGAAAGGACATCCCGCTGGGTCTCGCCGGTGCTGAACTTGGCTTGGGCCATGATATCGTATTGACTGGGCTTCAGATTCCCCGGCAATCGGAGCTTGCAGGGCACCCGCTTTTGTTGGCCGGGCTCGATCAACGCTTTGCCACTTCCACGCAACCCCATCTCCCCGGGCCAGAGCGACCAAACGTATTCGGCCGTCACCGCCTCCCGTGAGTCGTTGATGAAGACCAGTTGCTTCTCGAACATCTCGCCCGGATAGAAGTTGTGGGCTTTGCTGGTGAACGCTTCCGGCTTTCCTGCGATATAGGCCAGCAGAGGGCCGTTGTTGCGGATCAGGACCTTGGCAGCTTCGGTGGGAATCCAGTCGTCGAACTCGTAGGCCAAGTCGATCCGCTCGTAGCGCTCGTCGAGATAGTCTGGGCTGAAGCCGGACCGCTGGAGATGCTTCCAGTCCACCGGCAGTTCCTTGCGGCCCTTGGCGACGCCTTCGCGGAGCGTCCAGTAGTGGCCGTGGCTCCAGGGGGATGTCGCTGAAACGCCCCAGGCCCGGAAGGCGGGCCAGTTCTCGTCGAAGTATTGAGCGTAAACATCATAGCGGTCCTGAAAATCGCTCGAGCCGACCTGGTGGGGGTAGTCCCAGCGATGCCAGGTTCGCTCGGCGTCGAACTGCCGCGATTCCCAGCGGAGGTTCTGCTTCTCCTCTTCGCTGATCTGGTAGGCGCCGTCGCCGAGGAACTGGGCGTTCCACTCGGCCAGGCAGAACTCCCAGGGCGCCGCGGCGCTGCCGAATTCCCGCCGACCGTTGTACCAGCCGCGATACATGGTCCAGTCCCACGACATGGGCACGCAATACTCGCACGTAAACAGCGGCTTGACGCCCTCCGTGCTCCAGTGCCCGAACCAGTCCGACATCTCCTGGATGGGGACGAAGTTCGCATAGAAGTTAATCGTGTGCATGGCGCCAAGGTTGCCGCCGGCGTGGTGGTAGACAAAGCGGCTCGGATCGAGCCGCCGGATGATCGCCTCCGCCCTAAGGGCTTGGTCCGCGTTCTGCTGGCTCCACTGGCTGCGGCGATCCTGCTTGCCGTCGATCATGAGCGGGTTCATGTCGTCGGCATAACCCGTCGCGTTATGGCTGGTGGAATAGGCCACCACCGACGGATGATTCTGGGCCACGCGCACGTAGAACTCGGCATGCTCCGCGTAGCCGTTCGTCTTGTCGGCATCCGGATCCTTCCAGTCGTACTGGCCGAAGTGGGGCTGGGAGAAGGCAACGAGCATGCCCGCGTCGTCGGCGGCCCGGAGAATCTCCTCGAAGCTCAGGTGCGTGCCCGGCTCGCAGCCGTAGTTGTGGGTGTAGACGAAGTTGATGCCAAAGCTCGCCAGCCGCTTCATGCTCTCCCGGGCCGCGTCGTAGGTGCTCCAGGCGGCGCCCACCTGGGCATTATCCAGCGGAACCGACGAAAGAAAGATACGCGTGCCGTTCAAATAGAAATCGCGACCGTCGATCCAGAACTCGCGAAAACCGAACCGTTCGGCCAAGGCCGCGTCCAGCGTGTTCCCGTCTTCTTTCAACAGCGAAACGTGCAAATCGAACAGGTTCTCCGGCGTATTCACGTCCCAGAGCTTCTCGGGCCGCCAGCGTGCAGTGAACCGAAAACGCCCCTCCACCAGTTCATCTTTCTCAAAAGCCGGGCTGGTGAACTGCTGGACGGTCTGGCCGCCGTCGCTCACGCGGGCCCGGAGCATGTAGCGGGAGCCCGCGTCGAGATCGGCCGCCGCAATGTCGAAGGTGATCCTCTGACGTCGAAAGGACGTCTCCACCTTCACGTCACGAATCTGCGGCCCGGTGGGAACGCCGGCCAGATAGACGTCGCCGCACAGCCCCCGACGCGCCACGCGACCCTTCACCTGTCGGGCTGAGGCGGTGTCGCTGTAAGAAAGCATCACGGCTTTGAGCGGCATGGCTTCCACACGAAGACTGAGCACATGCTTCTTTCCAGGCAGGCAGACGCCCGTCAGATCCACCTCACCGGCCGGGAAACGAATCGCGCCGACCTTCGTCCCGTCGATGTAGACCTCCGCGAAGGAATTGACGTACGCCGCCTCCAGGACGATTCGGCGCTCCTTCCACGCTTCAGGAACCGTGATCTCGCGCTGATACCAGGCAGCGGTGAGACTTCCAAGACGCGCGTCCTGCCAGCTTGGATGGGCGTAGACGGTCTGGCAGTCCTTCTGCATATAGTCGGTGATGCCGGGCCAGCAGCCGGGCACCTTGAAGTGACCCCAGTTCGATTGGGGAACCGCGGAGTCGTCACCCGCGGGCTGCCAGCGCCACAGGCCGTTGATGCAGATGCGCTCGTGTGTGTCGGTGGACTCGCGGCAGACGCTGTCGAGATCCCAGGCGACTTGGACGCCGGGAGGAAGTGGTGCGATAGGGGGTGGGGCCGTGTCGCTGTATGCCCGCTGACAGAAGAGGGGGAGCATTCCGCAGGTCGCCAAAAGGAAACGCTTGGCTGCCAGGGTCATGGAGAAGACTCCTTTGAATGGGGCATTGGATTTGTGCTTGGAGTGCTGCGTTCGCTGTTACTCCCCTACCTTGGCTAACGCCTCGTTGATCACGCGATCCGACAAGTACATGCCCTGTTGACGCAACAGGGGCCTCAGCCACGGTCCAACTCCTCTTGCAGATCGTCCATGTCGACGGCGAAAACATCGACTCCCTGCCGAGCGAGTGCATCAAGGAACTCGGCTCGGCTCAGGCTTCATGGTCTTCATTTTGGTAGCCCAGACGCAACGGTCGTTAGTTCAATACACTCCCATATTGCACAATTGCGCAGGCCTCCAGTCAATGGGCATTTCGAGAGTGGCTGCCGATAGAAACGGAAACAACAACGCCTCACGAAACCGTCCAGGAACTCAGTAGAACAACAGCCACGCTCCTACTGTGAATTTCCGGCTTGCGGCGGTTTGCCCCGTTCCATCGTCCGGTCGATCTTTAACGGAGTGTGGTAGACGTAGATCGAGGTGGGGTGGTTGTCCTTCGGATCGATCAAGTCAATGATCGCATCGGGCTGTACCTGCTCGATCCAGAATTGGTGGGAGATGACCTTGCATCCGTCTTCCATTTCCTGGAATTGGGGAATCAACTTCTCCAGCATCCACGGAAGAAGATACATCAGGGCCGCGTCGGCCTTGCTCAGGTCGACGGTGAACACGTCCTGCTCGACGATCTCCACCCGATCCTCGACTTCGTGCAAACGGACGTTTTCCTGGGCTTCGGCAACACGCTCCGGATCGATGTCAAACCCAACGCCCTTGCAGCCGCTCTTCAGCGCCGCCGTGATCACGATCCGACCGTCGCCGCAACCGAGGTCGTAGACCATGTCGTCTTCCTTCAATTCGGCCAGTTCCACCATCTTGTCAACGATGACATCCGAGGTGGTGATGAAAGGAGCGTTGAGCCCCTGCCGTTCTGGCGGCGCCCAGACGGTTGGCAGTTGGCTGGCCTGGTGCAGATAGAACCAGCCGGCCGCGCCGGCGGCGAGGCAGACCAGGCCGACTGCAATCACGATGGGGCTCAATTTGCGTGTCGATGGTTCCTGGGGAGAGGCGTGCATAGGTGAATCGCCGGTAATCGTGGGAGTGGATCGGAAGGAACAGTGCTCCAGTAGACTCGTTGAAACGGAATCTACAAGGACCCTTCCGGAATTCTCCAGCAGGTATGCACTTTCGGAAGGACCCCTGAATTTCCCTCAAAGCAACTGAATGAGCGCCGAATCGGAGTGAAAGGCCCGCCAGTCCCTACCCTTTTCCAAACCGCCCTTTCTGCCGCTTCTGAGACAGCCGCAACAGCCCTGCCATGCGGAAGGCGAGCCTCACTTTTCTTGCGAGAAACGTCGTCCCGGATTCCGCAGGTTGCCCCTGCTCCGCCTGCAACGCGGTTCTCTCGAAGTGCCTGTCCTGTCGTGACTTACCGGCAGAAGCTCCGCTTGTCGACAGGTTTTCCACGGGTGGAGGACGAGGGGCTCCGAGCGAGGGGGCAAGGACGCAAGTTGTTGCCTGCCAACAAAATGCGTCTGTCTGGCCAAGCCTGGGTTGACCCTTTGGCTCGACCGTTCCCCGCCAGGTTTCCCTCGTGTTAGAATCCCTGTTCGCGCACGGCGGCCCGGGGGCGATCCGTGTGCTCACGACCCAAGCGCGTAGGATACCTGGCACGATTGCCCGCGCTCCGTGCGACTATCAGACGTCATTGAAGACACGAGGATGAACCACCGTGGACGAACAGATTCCCGCAGGCGACCCCACTGACGCCTCCGAAGAAGATATCTACCAGGACGAGCCCGTTGAGAGCGACGTGATGGACGGCGACGAGCCGGAAGCGGTCGAGGAAGTCGAGATCGATGAGGAGGCCATCGAGCAGGCCTCGGCCGAGTATCTCGGACATTGGAACCGCTTGATCAGCACGACCAACTGGGAAAAGGGCCGGATCATCTCGCAATGGCGGCAGGCTCTGATCGACTCGGAAACGCCCCAGCAAGCCTATTCCGACGAAGCATGGGCCCGGCGAGTGGGTAACGTGAGCGGCCAGCATGTGGGCCGCTTGCGCCGCGTCTACGATCGCTTCGGAAGCAACTATCACAACTACAACGGCCTGTTCTGGAGCCACTTCCAGGCGGTTCTCGATTGGGACGACGCCGAAATGTGGCTCGAAGGGGCCGTTCAGAACGGCTGGTCCGTGGCCCAGATGCGGGACCAGCGTTGGGAAGCGATCGGCGCCCCGGACGACAAGAAGCCCCGTCCCGAAGACGTCATCACCGGCGAATTCGACGAGGATTCCCAGTCCTACGAGGACGACGCTCCGTCAACGATCGACGGTGCCCTCGACGTGGTTCGGGACCCCGACTCCGAAGAAGAATCCGAGGCCTCCGAGTTCGATGGGTCCGTGGATGCCCTGCCCTTCGAGACCGACACCCTTCCCGAATCCGACGCCGCCGATGCCCCGGCCGGCTCGCCCGTCCGGCCTTTTGAGCATCTGCCCAAGCTGCCCGACGACATCCAGGACGCCGTCGAGTGCTTCAAGCTCGCGATCCTGGCCCACAAGATGACCGGCTGGGAAGACGTTTCCTGCGACGACGTGATGGCGGCACTCAACGCCCTGAAGCAGCTGGCCATGGCGCCAAGCGACTCCTAAGCGCCAGTGGGTAGGGTGCGCCTTGGAATCGACCATCTGCCGTGCCACCGGACGATTGAACACCACCGACATTGGCCGGGTCGACTCGGGAAAGTCAACCTACGCTCAACGCGCTCCGAAGCTTCCGGATCGCCTTGTACTTCTCGTCACTGATCCGGGCGGGCGGTAGATCCAGATCGTCGGCAATTTCAGCGATGGAATTGCCGTCGATCCAGCGTTGGATCACGTCCTTCTGACGCGGCGAGAGGCCCGTGTCGCGGTCGGTGAGTTTCTGGAGAACTTCGTCCAACCCGGGGTCTTCATTGGGCGGATCGCTCGTCGGGGCCTCGGCTAGGTGCTCGGCCACCCCGTTTCTCATCCGGGGCGCTCGACGCCATCGCTGGGCAACCCGCCAGATCGAGCGGTTCAACTCGCGGCGCTCGCTCGAATGACGATTCTGAATCGCCTCGTTCCACCGATCGCGGGAAACGCGATCCAGGAGTTCGACAAAAGTCTGCTGCGTACACTCTTCCCAATCCTGCTGGTCGATGCGCGCGTTGCGCCAGCTCGTCCGGCAGTAGCGGTCGATCGATTCGATGGCGTGGTTTTCCTGCGTCTCCGCCGCCGCGGCCGATCCGAGCGAGGTGGCGATGACCACGGCAGCATAGGCCGTGGCCGATAAACGTCGCGGTCGCATGAGTTTGCCGTACATAGGAATTTGCTTTGGAAAGGAGGAAACTCTCGAAGCGGCGCCGAATCAGGCTATCGGCCAGCCGCCCCCCCGCATAGGTTAATTGTAGGGGGAATTGGGGAAGGAATCAACGTCGTCCGCTGGCGGCGTCCCTCCCGAGGAATCGACAGGAATTCGTTCGGATCTCGCCCGGCTGGCCTTGTTTTTCCCGATTTTTCCGGAAATACCGCGAATCGGCGAGATGGTCTCCGGGGAAGGTCCGTCCTCTAGCGAACGGCGAGCGGGGTCAAGCGAACCTCGCATCGCCTCCTTATCCCCTGTTTCAGAAGAGGCATCCCCCATGTTGTATTGGATTCAGCAGGCGTGGAAACCAGTTCCGTCCCCGTCGGGCAGGAGTCCAATTCCTCAAAGGACGCGAATGTGGAGGCATCCGGCTCTCCTGTTTCGGGGCCGGTTGAGACGAGGCGGTGCGAACGCCCGTCCCGTGGTCGGGAATCTCCTTCGGCAGAGGGAGGTTCGCCGCCTTGCTATGGGGCGGCGTTCTCCGCACCGCAGTACCCCAGCGTCGCCAGACGATGGCTGACAACCTCAAGGAGGTAGGGTGCGTCTCGACGCACCAAGCAGTATCAACAACGTCCCCCTGTCGTAGGTTGACTCTCCCGAGTCGACCATTGAACTGCCGCCCGTTCTCCAACTCACAGCCGAGTTTCTCCCGCCGGTCGGCTCCGTCGCGATGAAGTGGCTCGCGCGTGAGGAAATCAGCCACGGCTCAGAGAGCCATGCTACGCGCACCTTACCGGTTCACGGCTCCTGGGGCGCCCCGTAGTTGGGGAAGCGATCCTGGATCGCCTGCACTTCCATCTCTTCCTCGCGCATCGCTTCCATGGCAATCACGGCAGCGTCGGCGGCCTGGATGGTGGTGAGGCAAGCGACGCAGTTAGTGATGGCGGCGGCGCGGATCCGGCCTTCGTCGGTTCGCGCCCCTTTGCCGCTGGGCGTGTTCATGACGAGTTTGAGCTGACCGTTGAGCATGTGGTCGAGCACGTTGGGGTGGCCTTCCTGGAGTTTGTTAAGGCGGGTGACCTTGATTCCCGCCTCCTCCAATTCCTGGGCGGTGCCGCGCGTGGCCAGGAGTTCGTAGCCCATGCTTTCGAGGCGTTTGGCCAGCCCGACCATGTGCCCCTTGGCGGCATCCGCCACGCTCAGGAAGATCTTGCCGTCGCGAGGCAGGACCGTGCCCGCCGACAACTGGCTCTTGGCGAAGGCGATGGAGAAGCGTTCGCTGATCCCCATCACTTCCCCCGTCGATTTCATTTCCGGGCCGAGGACGATGTCGATGCCGGCAAACTTGGCGAAGGGGAAGACCGCTTCCTTGACAGAAACGTGGGCGGGAATCGGTTCGCGGTAGAAACCGAGTTCGGGGAGCGTCTTGCCGGTCATCACCTTGGCCGCAAGCTTGGCCAGCGGCATGCCGGTGGCCTTGGAGACAAAGGGCACCGTGCGGCTTGCACGGGGGTTGACCTCGATCACGTACACGTTGGGACGCCCGTTCTCCTCCTTGACCGCGTACTGAACATTCATCAGGCCCTTGACCTGCAACTGCCTGGCCATGGCCACGGTGGCCTCGCGGATCTCGTCACGCACCGGTCCGGGGAGGCTGTAAGGCGGCAGCGCACAGGCGGAGTCGCCCGAGTGGACCCCGGCTTCCTCGATGTGCTCCATGATCCCGGCGACAATCACGTTCTCGCCGTCGGCGATCGCGTCCACATCCACCTCGATCGCGTCTTCCAGGAAGCGATCGATGAGCACGGGCTGGCCCTGCGCCACGATGAAAGCTTCCGTGACGAACTTCTCGAACTGGCTCGAATCGTAACAGATTTCCATGGCCCGGCCGCCGAGAACAAAGCTCGGACGGACGAGGGCCGGGAAACCGACCTTGGCCGCTTCCGTTCGGGCCTGGGCCATCGTCCGGGCGATGCCGTTGGCCGGCTGCTTGAGTTCCAGACGCTCCAGCAGGTTCTTGAATTTCTCGCGATCCTCGGCGTCCTCGATCGTGTCGACGCTCGTGCCGATGATGGGCACGCCCGCGTTGGACAGGCCCCGTGCCAGGTTGAGCGGGGTCTGCCCGCCAAACTGCACAATGACGCCGTCGGGCTGGACCCGGTCGCAGATGTTCAACACGTCCTCGGTCGTGAGGGGTTCGAAGAACAGCAGGTCGCTCGTGTCATAGTCGGTGCTAACCGTTTCGGGGTTCGAATTGACCATGATCGATTCGATCCCCAGCTCGCGAAGGGCGAAGCTGGCGTGGCAGCAGCAGTAGTCGAATTCGATGCCCTGCCCAATGCGGTTCGGGCCGCCCCCGAGGATGATCACTCGCTGTTGGTCCGGCGTCTTGGGCGGTACCTCGTCTTCCAGGTAGACCGCTCGCTGGCCGTCTTCGTCCAAGGCTGCCGTGAGGGCCTCCTGGCCCGGAGGCACCTTGCCGGCTTCTGTTTCGACCGTGTCTTCGTAGGTCGAGTAGTAGTAGGGCGTGTAGGCCTCGAACTCGGCCGCACAGGTATCGACCGACTTGAACGTGGCCACGATCCCGCGGCGTTTCCGCTCTTCGCGGATGTCCATCTCGCCTTCGTTCCAGATGGTGGCGAGCTGGCGATCCGAGAAACCGAACTGCTTGGCTTTGCGGAGCAGGGCATTGTCCACGTCGCCGATGCCGCTCTTCGTACGCAACTCCTCCTCCAGTTCGACGATCTCGGCCAGGTTGTCCAGGAACCAGGGATCGATCCCGGTGCGCTCGTAAATCTCCTCAATGGACATCCCGTACTTGAGGGCGTAGCGGAGGTACCAGACACGCTCATCGCCCGGCTTGGCAATCCGGGAACGGACGTCGTCGAGCGTCGGTTGTTCGGGAGTGCCCCACAGATCCTTGCCGTCGCTGCCGAACCCGAAGCTGCCCACTTCCAATCCGCGAAGGGCCTTCTGGAACGACTCCTTGAACGTCCGGCCGATAGCCATCGTTTCGCCCACGCTTTTCATTTGCGTGGTGAGGTCGGCATTGGCCTCGGGGAATTTCTCGAAGGCGAACCGCGGCACCTTGGTCACCACGTAGTCGATGGTGGGCTCGAAGCAAGCCTTCGTTTCACGAGTGATATCGTTGGGCAGTTCGTGCAGGCGATAACCAACAGCCAACTTCGCGGCGATCTTCGCGATGGGAAATCCGGTTGCCTTCGAGGCCAACGCGCTGGACCGGCTCACGCGGGGGTTCATCTCGATGACGATCATTCGGCCCGTGTCCGGATGGATGGCGAACTGGATGTTCGAGCCACCCGTCTCGACGCCGATTTCGCGAATCACCGCGAGCGACGCGTCGCGCATGTACTGGTACTCTTTGTCCGTGAGCGTCTGGGCGGGCGCCACCGTGATGGAGTCGCCCGTGTGAACCCCCATCGGATCGAAGTTCTCGATGGAGCAGATGATCACGACGTTGTCGTCCTTGTCACGCATCACCTCCATCTCGTACTCTTTCCAGCCCAGCACCGACTCTTCCAGGAGAACCTCCGTGACGGGAGAGGCGGCCAGCCCGCGACCCACCAGGTCGTTGAACTCCTGCAGATTGAAGGCAATGCTCGAACCGCTGCCGCCCAAGGTGAAACTCGGCCGCACGACGCAGGGCAGACCGATCTCGGCGACAACCTTCTTCGCGTCGTCGAGTGTCTTGACCGTCTGACCCCGGCAGACACCGAGGCCGATCTTCTCCATGGCCGCCTTGAACTGGTCGCGCTCCTCCGCCTTGGCAATCACCTCGGCCGTCGCGCCGATCATCTCGCAGTTGAACTTCTCGAGAACCCCGTGACGATCGAGATCCATGGCCAAGTTCAACCCGGTCTGGCCGCCCAGGGTCGGCAGCAAGGCGTCGGGGCGCTCTTTTTCAATCACCTTGGCCACGATTTCCCAGGTGAGCGGCTCGATGTAGGTGCGGTCGGCTGTGGCCGGATCGGTCATGATCGTGGCCGGGTTCGAGTTGACGAGCACAACCTCGTAGCCCTCTTCCCGCAGGGCCTTGCAGGCCTGGGTGCCGGAGTAGTCGAATTCGCAGGCCTGGCCGATGATGATCGGCCCGGAGCCAATGAGCAGGATTTTGTGGATGTCGTCGCGTCGTGGCACGTTCGTGTTTTTCCTTGTCGCGGGGTCGCCGTCGCCCGGACGGCAGGAGCCGGGAGAATATTCCGCACCTTGAGCAGCCGTTCCCTCCGATCGTGGAAGTTGTCTCGGGCACCGATCAAACCCACCGGCGGCGGGGAATGCTGTCTCTAAAATCCCTCGAATTTATCATGTCGCGGGGGCTGTCTTCAAGTGGGTAAGCTGCCCGATCGTGTTGTCGGGCAGCGTGGCCCGGGGTAAAGTAAAGGGGGGCCTCTTCTCGCCGTAACTACCAATCGCAGTAAGGATTTTGGGAGGAATATCATGTCGACCAAGATTCCCTTGATCACCACGGCCGAGCAATTGCTCGCCGCTCCGGATGAACTAGGTCCATGCGAATTGGTTCGAGGGGAGTTGATCATGATGTCGCCTGCCGGGGAAGAACATTCGCAGGTCGAGTGCAATCTCCATTTGGAACTCGGCGCCTTTGTTCGGAAACAAGGGCTGGGACGCGTGTATATGGGGGATGCGGGATTCCTGCTCGAACGCGCCCCCGATACCGTCCGCGCCCCCGACATCGCCTTTGTTCGCGCCTCACGCACCTCGGCAACTCCCCATAAGGGTTACTTTCCGGGCCCGCCCGACTTGGCTGTCGAGGTTCGTTCTCCAAACGATCGGCCCAAGGGAATCGAAGAGAAGGTGGCCGACTATCTGAGGTTAGGTGTGGCCGTGGTTTGGGTCATTGATCCCGCTGCACGGACCGTGACCGTCCATCAGGTCGATGCAGAATCCCAGGTCCTGACCGAACAAGATACGCTAAGCGAGCCAGCACTTCTGCCCGGTTTTTCAATGCCGGTCCGCGATTTGTTCGCCTGGTGATACACTTTCTCTGGCCGACAGCGAGACTTACCACTCTAACGGTGGGGTCAAGCAGGGGACTCTGACCCAATCCTGTCCCCTCTCCCGACGCCGCCAACCCCCGAATTCCTCGTTGACATCTCGCCCTAACCTATTTAGAGTTAATATGTTGGCGTTCTTTTCTTGATTCTCGACGTACCTTCGGAGTTGCCTGTGGCGGACAAGGCCTGGGGCGGAGTCTTTGACGAAGCAACGGACAAACGAGTCGAACAGTTCAGCGAAAGCGTGAGTTTCGACCGCCGGCTCTATGCGCACGACATTCGTGGCTCCATCGCCCATGCGCAGATGTTGTGCACGGTGGGCCTCCTCTCCGAGGATGAGTGCCGTCAGATTGAGCAGGGGCTCCTGGAGATCCAACGAGAAATCGAAGAAGGACGTTTTGCCTTCCGCATCGAGTTGGAAGACATCCACATGCACATCGAACGTGCATTGATCGAGCGGATCGGCGATGTGGGACGAAAGCTGCACACCGGTCGCAGCCGAAACGACCAGGTTTCGACAGACACCCGACTCTGGGTCCGGGACGCAATCGATCAGATCGATGGGGCGCTCAGGAATCTCCAGGCGGCCTTCGTAGGCCGCTGCGATGCCGACTTCGACGTGATTCTGCCCGGCTACACCCACATGCAGAGGGCCCAGCCCGTCCTCGCGCCCCACTACTGGCTCGCCTACTGCGAGAAGTACCAGCGGGACCGCCAGCGCTTGGCCGACTGCCGTCGCCGAGTAAACGTGTTGAGCCTGGGGGCTGCGGCCCTGGCCGGCACGAGCCTCCCCATCGATCGCGAGGATGTCGCCCGTCGCCTGGGCTTCGATTCGGTGGCAAGAAACAGCCTGGACGTGTCGAGCGATCGCGATTTCGTGGTGGAATTCGCCTTTGTCCTGGCCCTCATCGCCGAACATCTGAGTACCTGGTCCGAGGAGTGGATCCTCTGGTCCACCACCGAATTCAATTTCCTCCGGCCCCCCCAAACCTTCTGCACGGGCTCCTCCATCATGCCCCAGAAGGTGAATCCCGATGTGCTGGAGCTGATTCGCGGGAAGACGGCCCGGGTTTTGGGCAATTTGAATGGCCTTTTGGTGCTGATCAAAGGGCTGCCTTTGGCGTACAATCGCGACTTGCAGGAAGATAAGGAACGCCTGTTCGATTCGTTCGACACGGTCCTTGCTTCCCTTCAGCTTGCTGCCCCCTTGGTGGCTGGGGCGGAATTGCAGCGCCAGGCGATTGCCGAGCGGCTTGACCGAGGCTACCTGGACGCCACCACCTTCATGGAGTACTTGATCCGCCGAGGGGTCCCTCAGCGGACGGCCCACGGAATGGTGGGACAGTTGGTCAATAAGGCCATGAAGCAAGGAGTTCGGCTTGCCGATCTATCCATAGACGACTATCGTCAGGCCGACAGTAGTTTGGATGAGACGGTTTACGACGTATTGGGCGTCGAGCGGGCTGTGGGAGCGATGAAGAGCTACGGTTCCACCGCCCCCGAACAGGTTCGACGCCAAATCGAGGATTGGAAGGGTCGGTTGTCCGCCGACTCGTAGCAGCCATGAGGGCGACCCGGAGCAAGTCCCCGTGCGGCAGCCGTTGGAGTTCGAGGCGGCCGCTCGGGGGAAAACTCGCACAGAAGTGCTCGCACTGAATGATGAGACACACCATGGCTACTTCCCATCGAATCTCGACGCGGCTGATCGGTGTGGTGTTGATTCTTGCCGTCGCCCAGGGGCTTTGCGCCCAGGAACCTGCCGACCCGGCCCCGGCTCCTCCCCCCATGGCCCCCGGCGTCGCGGCCATCATGGCAACCAAGCCCGCCACGGCACCCGAGAAGGTGCGCGCCGCCAAGATTCTGGCCGGTCTGGACCGCCCCGACCTTGCCAAGCAGATGCTGGCCGACGTGCTCGCCTTGAATCTCGACCAGAACCAGCTTTTCCAACTCGAACAGCAGTTCGGGGCCCCGGTCTTCGTGAACCTGTCCATCCAGCCGGAACTCGCGCCCGAAGGAAAACAACTGGCCGACGCCGTGCTCCAAGCGACAAAAGCCGTGTTTCAGGATACGGCTCGGTTGGATCGCCTGGCCGGACAACTCTCGGCCAAGAACGAGAACGATCGGATCGCGGCCCTGGAAGGTCTCTTGCAGGGAGGTCGCGTTTCAATCGGCGTGCTGCTCGGAGTGCTGGCCGATCCCGCGCGGAACGCAGAGCACGAAATGGTCCGTTCGGCCCTTGCCCAGTTCGGTCGCGCGGCCGTTGATCCTTTGCTGGCGGCATTGGACGGGGGCGATACAGGCCTCAAGATCGAGGCCATTCGCACCCTCGCAGGGATTGGAGCCCGGCAGGCCGTTCCGTTCTTTCTGGCCCCTGCCGTCGCTCCGGGAACCGACGAAGAACTGCAGACCATCGCCCAGCGAGGGTTGGTCACTTTCGGGCGACCCATTCCCGACGCCGTCTCCGCTTCGGCGATGCTCGTCCAGGATGCCCACGACTACTTGAACGGTCGCAAGCCGCTGCGCGAGGATCTCGATGGCAACGTCACGGTGTGGACTTGGGACGCCGCGTCGTCTCGTCCCGTATCGAACTCCTGCCCCGTCGAAGACGCTCGCATGGTCTACGCGGCCCGGCTCGCCGAGAATGCCTATCAACTGACCCCGGCCGACAAGGATGTCCAGATCCTGTTTCTGACCTGTCTTCTCGAACAGGCCGCCCAAGCGGCGGGACTCGAGAATCGGCTTCCCATCGCCGTCGATTCGCCGGCAGGCACGGCGGCAGCCGCCGGGTTGGGCGCCGTCGAGGAGGTGCTGCTCTATGCCATGGAACACAACCGCATGGGGGCGGCGATTGCGGCCGTTCGCATCCTCGAAGAGCGGGGCAGTCCGGTCGACCAGCTTCAAGCTCGCGGGCCGAAGTCGCCCTTGATCAAGGCGGTGGAGCACGACGACCCCCGCCTGCGTTTTGCCGCCGTTCAGGCGGTCGTGGGACTCGATCCCACCATGCCCTTTGCCGGATCGAGCGCCGTGGTCGATGCGGTCTGCCATTTCGCCACGTCCCAAGGCGAAGGGCGCGCCCTCGTGGCCGGCCCCAGCACGTTGCAGTCGCAGCAAATCGCGGGCTACCTTGCCGCCCTCGGCTATGTTTGCGACACGGCTCGCTCGGGAAAAGAACTCATGGCACTGGCCCTCGAATCGGCCGACTACGAGTTGATTCTCGTCGACGAGGGACTGCAGCAGCCGATCGTCGAGTTCCTTCTCCAGCAACTCCGCCACGACAACCGGACCGCCCAGATCCCCGTCGGCATCTTGGCCCGTTATGGACGGCTCCCCCAAGCCGAGCACACGGCGCGACGCGATCCCCTGGTGACGGCCTTTCCCCGCCCCCACAGCCAGGAAGTGGTCGATTGGCAAATCAACCACTTGCTCGCCCTTCAAAAAAGCCCGCCTCTGAGTTCGGAGCAGCGTCTGGAGCAGGCAGTGCAGGCGATGCAGTGGCTCGCCGATTGGAGCGAAGGCCACCCCGTGTTCCGATTGCCCAAGCGAATCAACGCCGTCTACGAGGCCCTGTTCCTGCCGGAATTGGCCACTCAGGCCACGACAATCCTGGCCAACACCGGGACCCCGGATGCCCAGAAGGCCCTGGTCGAGTTGGCCAGCCGCTGGACCCAGCCCCTTCCTCGACGCACGGCCGCTGTGGAGGCCCTCTGGACCAACACCGAAGGAAACGGCATCCTGCTCACCACCGGGGAGATCCTGCGGCAGTACGATCGCTACAACGCCAGCGAAAGACTCGATCCATCTTCCCAGCAAGTCCTGGCCGCCATTCTCAATTGCCTGGAAGCTCCGGCCAAGGTGATGCAGCAGACCGGGACCCCCTAGCAAAACAAGCTGATGAGCCAAGTCCCCTTTCATCGCGCCCAGGAAGAGACGGGACCTCCCATACCGGGCCTGATCGGATCGGGTCCGGCCATGCAGGAGGTTTATCGACTCACGCGCCAGGTGGCCAAATCCAACGCCTCCGTGCTGCTCCTCGGTGAAACGGGCACAGGCAAGGAATTGATCTCCAAGGCCATCCACGCCTTGAGCCACCGCGGCAGCGGTCCCTTCGTTCGCGTCAACTGCGGCGCCCTGGCCGAGAACCTCCTCGAAAGCGAACTCTTCGGCCACGTTCGTGGATCCTTCACCGGCGCCGTGAGCAACCGCACCGGTCGTTTCGAGGCCGCTCACACCGGAACGGTCTTTCTGGACGAAATCAACTCCACCACCGCCAAGCTCCAGGTCAAGCTCCTTCGTGTCTTGCAGGAACACGAATTCGAACGCGTCGGCGATACCCAGACCATCCGTGTCGACACGCGGGTCGTGGCCGCCAGCAACCGAGACCTCCTGGAGGAAGTCGAAAACGATCGCTTCCGCGAAGACCTCTACTACCGGCTCAACGTGGTCACCATCTACCTGCCTCCCCTTCGCGAACGGCGCGAAGACATTCCCGAGCTCGTGGGGCACTTTCTCAAAGTGTACAACGAGGCAAACAATCGCCACGTACCCCACGTGGGTCGCAAGGCCATGGAAGCCTTGATCTCCTATTCCTGGCCCGGCAATGTCCGAGAACTCCAGAACTACATTGAACGCGCCGTCGTTCTCGCGCCCGGCGATGAGCTCACCTGCGATCTCCTTCCCGAGACTGTGCTGGGACGCAAAAGGCCTCGGATCGGACGCCAGCGAGTCGCCGATCTGGAGACCCTCGCGTCCGAACTGGTCGAGCACGGCCTGGAAAACGCGGGCCCTCAGGAAGATAACCTCCACGCCAAGATTGTCAGCCGAGTGGAGCGGGAATTGATTGCCCAGGTCATGGCCAACTGTGACAATGTCCAGGTGAAAGCCGCTGCCCGCTTGGGAATCAATCGCAACACGCTGCACAAGAAGCTCAAGGAATATGAGCTGGAGAAGTGAGTCGGGTAGCGGGGGCGAGGAAGACCTCGCCTGACCCGCGAGAGGGGGAACCCGGGGCTCTGGCATTTGCTCCCAATTCTGCCATAATGCGGGAACTGCCCCCATCTGTTGCGGGTGCAGACAATTTAGAAGGAGCGGCTGCCTGAAATGGACGGCGGCCTTGCCGCCCTGTGGGGGAGATGTCTTATGCAACTGAGTGTCCGTTCTCAAGACGGCCCCGTTCTCCACGTCGAACTGAGCGGTAAGCTCAACATGGCCGCCGTTGCGGACCAGCAGGAGGCGCTGTCGGAGCTTCTCCAGGACAACGGCTACTGCCAAACCGTGCTGCTTGACATGGCCGGGGCCGACGTTGTCGATTCGGCTGGAATGAGTTGGCTGGTCGTGCAGCACAAACGCTTCTGCGACGCGGGGGGGAACTTCGCCGTCCATTCCGTGCCATTTACCATCATGGAGACCTTCCGCGTCATGCGCCTGGATCAGGTCCTCCATGTTGCCGCAAACGAGTCCGAAGCACTCCAAACCGTTCAAGGAGGACCGGAATGACCACCGAACTGCCGGCGTGCCCCCTTGATGGAATCGACCTGAGTGAAACGACCATCGAGGTGGCGGTCACGGAATTATTGGAATACGCATCGACTCTCCCGGCGAGCGACGTTTTTCTGACGGCCCACGAGAACAGCGTGGCTATCTCCGTTCGTCATCTTGGCACGTTCAAACGGGTCGCAGCCGTTGCGGCTGCCACGGGGCGCAACTTCCTGAACCACATCAAGGCCACCGCCGGCATGGACGTTGCCCAGCGACGACGCCCGGCTGACGGACGATGGCTCTGTCCGATGAACGACGGACGCAAGCTGGACGTTCGTGTCAGCACGATTCCCACGCTCTACGGCGAGGACATGGCGATTCGCCTGCTCGATAGCAGCGTGGGGTTGCGGGAGGTTTCCTCCCTGGGATTTCACAAAAGCAACCTCGATATCCTGATGGGCTTGCTCCAACGCCCCAGCGGGCTGATCCTCGTCACCGGACCGGCCGGGGCCGGCAAAACCACCACGCTGTATAGCTGCCTCCAGCACCTCAACGACGGTAGCCGCAAGATCAACACGATTGAAGATCCGATCGAATACGTGCTTGAGGGAATTCGCCAGTCCCAGGTGAACCCGAAAATCCGCCTGGGTTTTCCCGACCTGCTCGTGAGCGTGCTTCGCCAGGCTCCGGACGTCATCATGGTCGGCGAGATTCGCGATCCGATCACGGCGGAAACGGCCGTTCGGGCCGCCAACAGCGGCCAGCTCGTGTTCGCCACCCTCCACGCTCCCATCGCCGCCGGCGCCATCGACAGCATGCTCGCCCTGGACGTGGTCCCCTACTTCCTTTCGACCTGCCTGATTGGAGTCGTTTCCCAGCGGCTCGTGCGGACCTTGTGCAACAATTGCAAGATGGCCTTCGATCTCAGCGCTGCCCCGCAGACCTTCGACGACATCAAACAGCATCTCCAACCAGGCCAGGGGGAATGCCTCTACGCCGCTCCCGGTTGCGACGCTTGCCACGGCGAAGGCTACACCGATCGCACCGGCGTTGTCGAAGTGCTCCGCGTGACCAATGAAATCCGCCAGATGATCGTCGAACGGCGCCGAGCCCGGGAAATCAACGACATGGCCGTCAGCCAGGGCATGCTCGACCTGCGCCGCTCCGCCCTGCTCAAGGTGGCCCAGGGGATTACCAGCACCGAGGAAGTCGTCCGCCGGATCCCTACCGAGTACCTGATGCCTCACGATTGACGACTCGCAAGCTCAGCGAAAAACAGGCCCCGTCCGTCACCGCAGAATCGAGCGACAGTTCGCCCTGCATCGACCTAGCCAGACGCCGGCTGAGCGCAAGCCCCAACCCGACTCCGGGCGCCGAATGGGCCGCCTCCGACGCCGACTTGGAAAAGGGCCGGAAGATCTGCCGGGCCTGCTCGGGCCGAATGCCGGGACCGTGGTCGCGCAAGACCAGTTCCATACGACGCCCGTCGCGCCGCGCCGTCAGGTGGATTCGTCGATCGGCCCCCTTCGCGGCGTACTTGCCCGCGTTGTCAATCAGGTTGACGAGGATCTGCTCCACCGACGACGGATGGGCAAGGACCCACGTGTCCGCAATTCCGTCGTCGATCTCCACGAGCAACTCCAGCCCGGCCTGCTCGGCGTAGGTCGACAAACGCCCCACCATCCCGTCGAGCATCTCGGCCAGGGCAAGGGATTCCATCTGCCGATGGGAACAGTTCCGTTCCAGGCGGGCGTACGCCAGCACGTTCTCAACAAGATGGGTCAGCCGGCTTGCCTCCCGTCCCAGGGTCTCCAGGTACTCCTGCCGCTTGTCCTCCCCGGTCACCATCCCTTCGGTGAGCATCTCCGTGTACATCCGGAAGGTCGTCAGCGGCGTTCGCAGTTCGTGAGTGACAGCCGAGACGAACGTGGCCCTTCGCTCGCTGAGCTGCAGAACACCGCGAAGAAGAATCGCCACGGCCACCATGGCCAGGGCCGCGCCCAGCCAGGCGGCCGCCAGCGATACGCGGATCGGAGCCGGAGCGGGCGTTGTTTCCAGCGACGGACACCCCGGTTCCAGGCAGACGGGAATGGCTGCCAGCCGTCGCGATTCTCGCGGCGAGGAAGAATCCGACGCCGGTTGCAGGCGGGCCTCCGGCAGCAGGTCGGCAACAAGTCCAAGAAGCCACGAGTCGGTCTCTGGCCAGTCGACCACCGCGCCCTGAATGCAATCCGAGCCGTCCACGAGCACCCGCCGTGCCAGGAGCAACTGCCCGTCAATCCAGAAGGCCGTCATGGGAACCCCGGCAAGGTCGGAGGGCTGAATCTGCGGGCCCACGAAGGAGGCCATGGCCCGATTTTGCGTCGCGACCTGGCTCCGAGTGAGCGTTTCCGTGTTCGACACGATCGCCCCTCGCTGACGGAACTCCATGCCGCCGCGGCTCATGGGAGCGGATCGGCCTCCCTCGGCCCCCCCTCCCATCCCTCCTCGAGAACTCGCAGCATCTTGGGCCAACATCGACTCCGTGGCAACCGTATCGGGCAGGGCCGCGGGCTCCGGCAGCCGGGCAAACAGGTCGCCGGGCGACACGTCGTGACGAAGCTGTTCCATCCATTTGGCAACTTCATCCACACGCTGCTGCGACAAAAAGTCGGGCACGGCCAGCGCAAACTCACGCGTGCCGGGAATCTCCGGAGAGCTCCACTTACCGTCGGCGGAAACCTGGAAATGGACCGTTACCAGCGGTGACGGCGCCGCAAGCAACGGCGAAGGAATGACAGAGCCCTGGGTGGAAACGAAGGTCCGATAGCTCAGAATAGGCTGGGCGCTTTCCTGGGCGAGCACCGGCGCCAGGGCCGAATCCATCCGCCACAGGGCAAGCCGCACGTTCTCCTCCAATGCAGCCTCCGTCCGTGCCGCCGCCTCCGCCTTGCCGAGACGCATCGTGGTGGCAGTCAGCCAGGCCATGGCTCCCACCACCAGCGCCAGACACAGCGCAAAACCAATCCAAATGAGACCGGTACTCTTCATCGTATCACTCGCGTAGGGTGCGTCAAGACCTTATGTTATCCCACATTTCTTGCTTGACCGACGAAGTAGCCGTCGAGCATTTGCTGTAGTTTTACCCAGCCTCGCCAGAGGATGAGCCAGCCTGGGCGGTGGTCGCCCTTGCGGTTCTGATGCCCGCCGAGGCGTGCCAGTGCGAAGAAGAACTCGTGAACGGTCAAGTCTTTCCGAATCCTGCCGTAGCGCCAGTAGCTGAGCACCTCGATGTATTCGATGGCGAACAGCATGCTTGCCGAACGCGTCTGAGCGTCGGGGCGGCGACTGGCGTCGCGCAGGTTCAGCAAGGTCAGGGCCACCGCCGACAGCAGAGCGATGGCCGGCTGCAGACGTTCGACCGCCGTGAACTGAATGTCTTCGATTCGGCATCCGGTCTTTTTCGCCTTGTGATATTCCTCAATGACCCAACGCCTTTCATACCATTGGGTAACACGCCAAGCATCGTCGAAATTGCGGATCGGCTCATTGGTGATCAGCATCCAGGTGATCGGCTTTTCTCCGGCCGGTGGCGGGCTCATCTCCGATACGTAGACCACGTGCAGTGGCAAGGGCTCGTTGCCGTGAAAGCCGTGCTTGGCATGGGGCGGCAGGAGCAGGATCGGACCGCCTCGCAAGGCGAACTCCGCCTGCTTGCGAGCCTTACGTCCCTTCTGCCGTTGCACATCCATCGTGAAACGGCCCAGTTCGGGCAAGCTTTCCGCATACTCCTTGATGTATTTTTTCGGTCCCGTCGGCTCGTGACCGCCATAGACCTTGCGCACTTTGCCGTTGCGAATCACGAAGCGTCGGCCGCTCTTACTTTCACTCTCCATGAACTCGAACGTGCTTGCGCCTTGGTCCGCCACATCGATGAGTTGAGAGGCATCGGGAAGGTGCTTGCTGCCCTTGATCCACAGCAGGCTTTCTCGCGTCTCTCGGTTGCGATGCTCTTTCAACGTTTCTCCTTCGGGCACCTCGTCACGGCAGTGCAAGATCTGATCGAGCAATCCCAGCACCTCGCCGTCCGAGGCCCTGACGGCAATCACATTCTGGCAGACGTAACCACGATGCGTTCCCTTGCCGATCTGACCAAGGTCTTCCGACAGCGACTCGAGCGACGTGTAGTCAAGTTCGGTTCCGTCATGGAGAACCAACACGGCTTCGCTTTCCTCGGCGATCCGTTCGAGAGTGTACGCTCGCATCGCTGTGATGATCGCCTCGTGCGTCACATGCCTCGACGCACACAGGCGGTACAATGCCTTCAAGTCGTTGGGCGAACTGAGTTTGTCCGGCAAAGTGCCGCCAGGATGTCGACGCATCTGGTCGAACGACGTCGCCAGCCGAGCGGTGCGTCGTCGGTCTCCCAATTCTGCGTGCCCAAGCATAGATTGACCCAAACTCATTGTCGACGCGTAACTGGTAGTCATGGACGGCTCCGCCAAAAAGGAGTTCAATGTAGGACAAGTTCTCCACGTCCTACGCACCTGCCTTCCTTGTCGATCGACGCCATGAGCCCGTTGAAAAAACTACAAAGCAGTTCGACGCGACCTAAATCGTCAAGCCACAATACAATGACGACGCTAGCACGTACCAATTCCCTCCCGCGAGATTGTAAAAATCACCAAAAAATCCGTGGGTAAACATAAGGTCGAAACGCCCCCTACATGCTCCCTCCCCAGCGAGCGCAGCGAGCGAGGGGGAGGGCCGGGGAGGGGGCAGGACCTTCAGCAAACCCAACCAGTAGCAATCCTTGGTGCGTCGAAACGCACCCTACCTCTTCAAAACCCCACGCGACGCCCGGGACCTACTTGTCGGCCACGCCCCTCAAAGCGACGGCACATAACGCTCGTACCGGTATGTGAGCGTCTTCTGCTCTCCCGGTTCGAGTTTGAGGTTCCACTGGATAAGGCCCTTGCGGCTGGCCAGTTTCAGATCGCTTGTGGAAAGCGACCTCTTGCCTTCTGCGGCCTCAAGCGGCTTGCCCGAAATCGGATTGTCGATGACCACGCTCACCGAGGCCGGATCGAAGTTCTTGATCTGGATCTTGCCTTCGAGCGTGACCAGGTCGTAGTTCACGTCGTGGCGAGGCGAATGGGCCTTGAGCTGGCGGTCCACCTCGCTTTCAGTTTTCTCATACACGACGTTGATCGCGGTGGTCACTTCCAACTCGGTCTTGCCGCCCTTGGGCGTGTAGTAGAGCAGGTCTTCGCTCAGGGGCCGGTGTCCGTCCACGGCCAGGCAGGGACCGGTCGTCCACGCCGACGGCGTGTCGTTGTGGAGCACGAGGAAGTGCTGAATCTTGCCGGGCGTCGTGAGGCGATACACGTGGCTGTAGCGGATCTTGTGGGTGAGCAGCGTGAGGATCGCCTTCTCGCCCCGTCGCAGGGTCAAGTCGGGAACCGTGTAGACCGTGTAGTCGGTCCCCGCCGGCCCGGCCAGTTCCGGCAAGTTGCCCACCGAGGCCGCCAGTCTCCCGCCTCCGTCGTCGGCCGGCCGCTCGACGTTCTGCGGCATGGTGTCAAACTGCTGGGCCACCTGCCGGTTCGAAACGATCGCCGCCCGGCTCATCACCTGCTGGCTCATGACCGGGCTGGGAACATTCCTCGACACGGCCGCGCCGATCGTCCGGATCACCTGCCCGATGGCGATCGGAGCCATGTGGTCCGTGTGAACGAAATGGGGCACGCCGACCACAAGATGAACGTCCGTGTGGATCAGGTCCTCCGCCTCGTTGACGAGGGTACCGCGCAAGGTCAACTCGGCCGAGTCCTTGCCGGTAATCTCCAGAGAGTAGTCGGGAATCCAGGTGATGCCCTTCCGGAGATAGGCCATCCCGATCTTCGACTTCTCGGCTGCCTTCCCGTCGGAATCCGTAACGTGGACTCGCAGTGGCAGGTCCAGAATCTGCAGGCTCTTGACCCCGGCCACGGGCACGGCGAAATTCCGCTCCTCGTCTTCCAGTACGGCAAACTTGGGCCCCACCGAAACGAGTTTGCCCACCGCCGTGCAGTCTTTCCCGTGGTGATCGTACTTGAGTTCGATCTTGAGGTCCACGGCCGGTTCGAGTCTCGCCCGGCGGGCGTCGTCCGTGTCGGGCGCGTCCTGCCCGTCGAACTCGACGGTCTCACCCGGTCCTGACCCGACCAGATCGACCGAGTTCTCGTCTTCCATGGCCGAAATGGCCAACGTGCCGAAGGTGGCCGGCGGGATCTCCGAGGCCAGGCACCAACCATCGCGGAGGTCGACTTCGCCCTCCCGCATGAAGAACCCCAAACCGTTCTTGAAGACGGCCACAGACGTCGTCCGCGGCTTCCAGACGTGAGGATTCGTGTCGTCATCGGCTTGAGCCGGACGCTCGCACGCCGGCTGCAACCCCAATGCGACGGCAATCACAAGCACGACAAGGGGCGCCACGGTGCGTCCCGGGCGGAAGAGAGAGGCGGTGCGGACCATGATGTCCTCCTGCTGGCGGTGAAAGGAAAGCCCATGACGCAGGCAATGCGTCTCCAGGCCGAAACCAAACCGCTCTCCACTCTACCGCCTACCACCCCCCTGCTACGTAACGGCTTTGTAACTCCGATTCTCTCTCTTCCCCTTCGTCATTCTGCGGTTCATCATGCCATCCGTGCGACTTCGCCCTTGAACGAAGCTCACAACATCACTCCGTTCCCTTCGCCTCGAAGAGGCACTACGGCGAGGCCGAATCGCGATCACCTTCAATGTCTCGACTAATCGCCATCTGAAGTGCCTCATGGACACATGTCGTGGGTGCAATGGCCCCGCTCTACACTGTTTCGCCCGGCACAAGGAATCGCAGAATACCGAACAAGGAACCGCAGAATGACGAAGGGAAGGACGCAACACCACCGGCGGCAGGGATGCCACCGCTACGGTGGACGATGCGAGCCGGATTGGGGAGGAAAGGATAAGAGCCCGGCTTAGGGGCACGGGCTTAGGGTTGATAGGCCGGGGCCTCGGGGGGCTCCTCGTCCTTTTTCATTCCGAGGGCGCCGGAAATGGCTTTGCCGATGGCGCTAATGGGGGTGGGGGACTTCTGGCCGTCTGCCTTCGGTTCCGCCGGGGTCTGCGGGGGGGCCGCTTCGGGCTTGGGCGTTTCTGCCGGAGCGGCGGGGGCTGGGGTCGCGGGAGCTGCGACCTCCGCGGCGGGGGGGCCTGCCTGGGGCGTTGCGGGGTCCGATTGGCTGCAACCCGCGATTACCAGGGTGGCCACCAGTACCAATCCAAGTCCTGCACTTCGGCTCGTCATCACGCTTCTCCCTATTCGAGAACATCCGTTGTTCAACGCCCACGATACCGCACAAGTCACTCTTTGAGCAAGGTCAGCACTTCCAGATCCGTGTCGAAGCGAATGGCGATGACCTGCCAGCTTCGACCTTCGGGCCCCAATTCCGTGCCGACGGGCGGACGATAGAAGGTCAAGTGCCAGAGAACGGGCAGCTTGCTACATTTATACAGGTACTTCATGAACACCAGGTCGCTGCCGACCTGCTTGGCATAGACACGCTCGAAGCTGCGATAGGCGCCGCACGTCTCCTCAATTAAGAGGGTATCCTCTTCCAGCTTCTTCCGGTCCTCGGGGGTCCCGATCTGCCTGGCTCCAAGCTGCTTGGAATCGAGCAATTGCTGGTAGGCCACCTTGATGTTCTTCGACTTCACCTGTTCGAAGAACGTGGAGACCCTTTGGTGGAGCGGATCCAGGACGGGGTCGGGCTGCTGGGCAAGGGCTGAAGATGCCGACAAGAGCATTCCGACCAGCCCGGCTACGAAGAGAAGGTGAGTGTTTCGCATGGTGTCTGCCTCCGCTGGTCGTCTCCGTGCCGCCGACGAGATCCCGACGCACAGGTCGTTGTGCGTGGTTTTCGTTGGGGGCGCCTTTCATTCTGCCGTGGAAATCACCCGCTGCCGAATCTCGGCGGCGATGTAGAACGAGCCGGTCACACAAATCAGATCGTCTTCGTGGGCCAGCTCGCGGGCGAGCTGCCACGCCTGCTGCGGTCTTGAGCATACACGGCCGGTGCGTGCCGTCAACCGTTGGGTCTGTTCGGCCAGATCCTGGGGGGGAATCGCTCGCGGGTTATGTTCGTAGCGTGTGAAGAGTATCTCATCGAAATAAGGGACAACCGCCTCAAGCATGCCTGGAACGTCTTTTTCCTGCGTGGTGCCAAAGATGAGGATCTTGCGGCGGGGATTGAAGCTCTCCTGAAGGGTGGCAACGAGCGATCGGACCGACGCCTCGTTGTGGGCCGCGTCGACGATGACGGCAGGGCGTCTGCTGACCACTTCGACGCGAGCGGGGCATCGTGCGGCTGCCAACCCGCTGCGGATCGCCTCTTCCGAAATCTGCCAGCCCTGACGGCGAAGTTCGCCCACGGCGGCCAGGGCGACCGCCGCATTTCGTGCCTGGTGCTGCCCGAGGAGGCCCAGGGGGACGGCCGTCAACGAGGGCTCCACCTCCCCGGCACGGACGCGGAAATCGATCTCTCCCAACGAGGCCTCGCGATCCACGTGGCGAGGCGGGCGGTAGGCGACGTCGAAGTCCTGCTCCAACTCGAACAGCCGGCAACCTTGCTCGCAGCATACTTCCCGGATCACGTCTCGCGGGCCGGGCTCGGTCACACCGCTGACCAGCGGCACCCCGGGTTTAACAATCCCCGCCTTCTCGCGAGCAATCGCCTCCAACGTGTCGCCCAACTGCTGCATGTGGTCGTAGCTGATGCTCGTGATGATCGACACCTCGGGCCGGCAGACGTTGGTCGAGTCGAGGCGGCCTCCCAGCCCCACTTCAAGGACAGCCGCATCGACGCGGCAGCGGGCGAAGTGAAGCAGGGCCATGGCCGTGGTGATCTCGAAGTAGGTAGGCCCGTCGGGCTGCCCGTCGATCGGCTCCCGCTCGCGGTCCATGGCCTCGATCACCGGAGCGAGGGTGTCGACCAGGTCGACGAACTGCTCGGCGGAGCAATCCTCGCCGTTGACGGCCATCCGCTCCTCGATTCGGGCCAGATGGGGCGACGTGAACAGGCCCACGCACTGACCGGCTGCCCGGAGAATGGCGCCGATCATCGTCGACGTGGAACCCTTTCCCTTCGTTCCCGCCACGTGAACGATCCGCATGGCCCGGTCGGGGTGTCCCAAGCGGTCGAGAAGGTCGTACATCCGATCGAGTTTGAAGGCCCGCTGGTGGTAGGGGATGCTGGGCAGGCGTTCGTAGTTGATGCGTGCGTACAGGTAGCGTGTGGCCGCTTGGTACCGTGCGAGGAAGGCCTGGACTTCTGGGGGGGATGGCATGGAAAGACCGGGCGGCAAGGCCGCTGATCTTCGTGGCTGGTGCTGTGTCACGTTTCGATTGAGGGGCAGGCCATTTGTTGGAGTCCAGCCTTTAGGCTGTCTTCAGCACGCTAAAGCGTGGACACCAACACCCGGACGCCCGAAAATAGAGCAGCAGTAGTACAGGGGGAGCGCTGGACGGGGGAAGTACGTCATTATACAGTCGATTGGGCCCCCTGTCGCGAGATGGACAGTGCCGGGAAGGAGAACTGCGGAGTCGTGAAGGAAGGGGACAGGTCCATGTTTTCGGGCGGCGTGTGTTCGCCAAAGAGCATTTCCGGCCGAAAAATGGACCAGTCCCCATGACGCCCAAGATTCGTTGATCCGTCGAGGTTGAGGCCATGCCAATTCGTTCTCTCCCTATTCTGCTGACCTTGGCTCTCGTCGCGTCCCCCTGGGACTGGTGCGCTGGCGGCGAAGTGCAGCGGCCGGACCGGCCCAATATCGTGGTGCTGTTGGCCGACGACCTGGGCTATGGTGAATTGGGATGCCAGGGGAATGGCCAGATCCCGACTCCCCACGTTGATTCGATTGCCCGGTCCGGGATCCGGTTCACGGCCGGTTACGTGACGGCCGCCTATTGCAGCCCGTCGAGGGCGGGGTTGATGTCGGGGCGGTTTCCCACGCGTTTCGGCTACGAGTTCAATCCCATCGGCGCCAACAACGAAGCCCCGGGGTGCGGGCTGCCCGGATCGGAGCAGACGCTCGCCCAGCATCTGCACAACGCGGGCTACACGACCGGGCTGATGGGCAAGTGGCACCTGGGCGGGTCGGCTCCCTATCACCCGCTGCGCCGCGGGTTCGACGAGTTCTTTGGCTTCCTCCACGAAGGCCACTTCTACGTGCCGCCGCCCTATCGGAAGGTTACGACGATGCTCCGCCGCAAGGCCCTGCCGGACGGCAAGCAGGGGCGCTGGCAGGACGACAACCTTGTCTACACGACCCACATGGGCCACGACGAACCGGCCTACGATGCCAACAACCCGATCCTGCGGGGCGGACAGCCCGTGGAGGAGCACGCGTATCTGACCGACGCCCTGACCCGGGAGGCGGTGGATTTCATTGACCGAAACCAACGCAGGCCGTTCTTCCTCTACCTGGCCTACAACGCCGTCCACAGTCCGCTGCAAGGGGCCGACGCGTACATGCGACGTTTCTCGGAAATCGACGACGTTCATCGCCGGATCTTCGCCGCCATGCTCGGGAACCTGGACGACAGCGTGGGCGCCGTCCTGGACAAGTTGCGGGAAACGGGCCTGGAAGAGGACACGCTCATTTTCTTTCTGAGCGACAACGGCGGCCCCACGAAGGAACTCACTTCCAGCAACCTGCCGCTTCGGGGCGGCAAGGGCGACGTTTACGAGGGCGGAATTCGCGTGCCCTTCCTGGTCCAGTGGAAAGGCAAACTGCCGGCGGGAGAGGTTTACGAAAAGCCGGTGGTGTCGCTCGACATTTTCGCAACGGCAGCCGCCCTGGCCCAGGCCCCGCTCCCGAAGGGACGCTCAATCGACGGCGTCGATCTGATGCCCTATCTGCAGGGCGAGAAACAAGGTCGGCCTCATGAGATGCTCTTCTGGCGGCAGGGCCCGCGAACAGCCATCCGGGTGGGCGACTGGAAACTGCTCCGAAACGGTCGTCGCGAAGGCAGCCCCTGGCAACTCTACAACCTAGCTACCGATCTCGCCGAGCAGAACGACCTGGCCGCGACCGAAGCGGAGAAGTTTGCTCAAATGCAACGGGCCTGGGAGGAGATGAACGGCCAAATGGCAGAACCGGCGTGGCGGCCGCAATAGCCCGGATTATTCATAAAGAGTCAACGGCCGGCCATAGGGTGTTGCAGGTCGACAAGTTGTGGCCAGCTCCCTCAAAGGCACTCTGAGCGTGCCACCCATGACTAATCCGGGATAGGCGGAGCGGCGCGGCGGGTCACTCCTTGGCGGGCGGCGGGGTGGCCGGATCGTCGGCCTGGGGCAGGGCATGATTGCGGCTCACCTCGATGTGGCCGTTCTTCAGAAACAAGCTGACGACCTGGGCGTGGGCCTGGATGAGTTTTGCCACGATAGGGTCTTTGGAAGTTTCCGTCACGCGGACACCCTTCTTCGTCGGCTCCAGTTTCATCTCGATCGACTTGGCGTTGGAGAAGATGGCCCGGAAGAGAGGGTCGCGCATGTGGATCGGGCGTTGCTCTTCCACGCGGGCTTTCATGGAGGCCACGTGGTCCTGAATCCACTTGGCGGTTTCGGCGTCGTCCGACTCGGTGACGGTCAGCACGCCGCCGTCGATGTTCTTGACCGTGCGTTTGATGGCCTGGCGATTGTCGAGGAGATGATGGAACAGTTCGCGGTCCTTTTCGAAGGCCGGGTCATCGCGCATGGGGCCACCCGGTCCGCGACCTCGCCCTCTTCCATAGCCGGGTCCCCCCTGACCGGGGCCTCCATTCTGGCTAGCGTGTCCCCAGCCGTGCCGGCCACGACCGCGGGACATGGTTTCGTCGCCCAGCGTTGGAGGGGCGGCAAGGGAAAGGCCAAGAGCAACTGCGGCGAGGACTGAGATTGCGCGGCAATGAAAACGGCAGCAGGTCATGATTGCGTCCCCCCAAAGGTCGCCAGGCCGGGTTGAAGAACTCTGTGCGATTTCTGCCCAGGAACCGTTACACGGATATTGCGTGGGTTCCTCGGAATTATAGCAGTCGTCGACAGGGGGAAAGGGCAGAGAACGCCACCAAGGCCAAGTCACGCTCGGAAATGGGGAACATGTCGACGATCGACCTCGCATCAGAAACCTACAGTCTTCAGCCTCCTGCCCTAGCCCAATACTTCGGGGAGTCCGCTGCTCGCGAAAGTCCCGTCCTTTTCACTTTGAGTTAGACGTATTCCTCGGTCATCCAGGCGGAGATGCTGTCGCACTCGAAGGCTGTTTTGAGGGCTTCCGATTCGAATTGGCGTCGCGCGTGCTTCACGATATCGTCGCAGTCGACCGTTTCAGGGAGATTGGCGCTGAACACGGTGGAATTGTCGATAATGTCTTCCTTGCACGCGAGGACAAAGGTGATGAACTCGTCCAGATCGAAATCGAATTCCGCCAGGAAGAACCGTTGAGCCGTCCGCATGCGGGTGGTGTGGCGAACCCAGAGGATGTCGGCCAGGAGGGCGCCGGCAAAGGCGATCCTCTGGAAACCGTCCTCGGTGAGGCAATCGTCGTGATGCTGGGCGACGGCCGTCGTGATCGTGTCGGGCAGGTTCCACTTGCAGAGCAGGTGGGCGCCCAGGCTGGGGTGGTCGAAGCCGTAGCGGGCGCGTTCCGCTTCCATCAGTTCCGGCCCGTGGGCCAGGGCGGCGCAGAGGTCGGTGTAGGCGGCCGTGTCGACCTGGGCGAAGAGGAGGGCTCCCATGTCGGCGAGCAGGCCGGCCATGTAGGCTTCGTCGGTGCTGCCCCAGCGCTGCCGTCCCGAAAGACGGGAGGAGCAGACCGCCATCGAAAGGGAGCGTCGCCAGAAATCGCGGCAGACCTCGGCGGGGGCCCCCGTCGTGAGGCGGCTGACCAGGCCCACCGTGAGCACGACCAGGCGAAGCGAACGAGCGCCGAGCATGGTCATCGCCTGGCGGAGGGTCGAGACGTTTCTCGAGATGCCGGTGAACGAGGAGTTTGCCAGCCGCATGACCGCGGCCGCCAGGGCCGGGTCGGCTTCCAGGTGGCGTTCCAGTTCGATAATGTCGAAGCCGGGATCCTCGAGCAGTTGCAGCACCCGGTAGGCCACGGTGGGCGACGAGTGCAATCGATCGACGGCGTCGATCAGGTTGTCCATTCGCTGCTCCGAGATCGGATTTGCCTTTAAGGTCGTCATGTCGCATCGCCCCGTCTGTTGGTCCTGCGCGAAACGATTGCCAGAGCCGGGATACCCGCGAAAACGGCGAACCGTTCTTTCCCGAATTTCGCTGGAATCTCGCAGCCAGGACGGTCCCGCGTCCGTTACCGCTTCCCAAGAAAAAATAGGTTAGGATCGGCGTCCAGGCACGCGGCGAGCAGCGAAGGAGCAGGCGGAAACTCGAACGGGGCGAGGCCCTCCGGCGAAATACGGATGATCCGCTGTCATAATCCAGACAGGCCGGAGAACCGGCAGTAGGTCACCGCTCGCCGAGCGGGACTTGGAAATGGCATCTCGCTCGGCAAGCCGGGAGCCGTGCGGCGTCTGACGCCCACCACTGCGGCACGTGCTCCGTTTCTTCAGCAGGGCTGCTGAAATCCTCACCGTATTCGAGTCCTACGGAACCAGATCGCCAAGAAGCAGGACCTGGCTGGCGCGAACCTTCGTGCCCTGGTACTTGGGGGCCTTCAATTCCGTGTCGGGATCCTTCAGGCGGAAGGCGACGGGACTGCGGTCGGGCTGGTCGGAGTCGATTTCCAACACAACCGTGTGGATCTCGTTCGGGTCGAGCCCGCCTGCAACCGTAAGCGTGGCGATGCGGTGGTAAGTGCAGTAGCTGTCGAAGCGGGCAACCGGCTTGTCGCGAGTCTTGCCGTCGACGGTCACCGTCACCTGCCCGCCGTCGGGGCCCAGCAGGTCGTAGACCTTGGCCTGGCTGCCGCGAAACTTGAACGTGATGCGACTGCCCGGCGTGCCCGAGTACCAGAGAGGTCCCATGCGTTTGCCAAAGCGTGTCATGAGGGAATCGTCGTCTGCCAACTGCTGCCAGTCGCCGGTAAGCATCTCCCGGGTAATGGGAACCATCTTGGCGGCTTGCCAGTTGTCGACCACGAACGGGGTCGCAAGCTTGGGGCCGTGGTCGAGCGGCTTCGAGGTGGCCTTCATCTGCATCACGGCCTGGGCGATGAGGTCGGTGTAGAGCTGATGGCCTTCGCTGAGCGGGTGAACGCCGTCCTTGGAGAACCGCAGGACGCCTTCGGGCGTGGGCTGGTCGGACTTGAAAATGAGCTTGCCTTCCCGCTCCAAGGCACAGACGGGCATGGCCACGTTGATCGAGGGGATGCCGTAGTGCTCGGCGAGCATCTCCATGGCCGAGGCGGCTCGTGGGCAGACGCCCTTGTTGAGGTCGTTTTCGTAGCCCGTGCGGAAGGTGTAGACGTAGCAGATGTCGGTTCGCGGGTCGGCCGACCAGATCTGGCGAACGATGCCTTCCATGGCCTGCCAGATCCGCTCGGGAGAAGCGCCGCCGTCGTTGACGGCAAACTCGACGAAGACCAGGTCCGGCTTGTGCTGAAGCACATCGTGGCCGAGGCGGAACACGCCCAGGTCGCTTCCGGTTCCGCCGATGGCCGCGTTGATCTCGCTCACCGTGGCTTTGGGAAAGGTCTCCTGAAACCACTTGAGCGTCTGCACGCGCCAACCGGACGCGGCCGTGATCGAGCCGCCGAAGTAGGCGATCCGCACGTCCTTGCCGCTTTCGAGTTTGGCAAGCACGTTGCCCAACCCGTCGCGGGCCTGAATTTCCTTTGCCGGTACCGGAGCGTACTCCGGGTTTGCTGCTTGCAGGAACACTGGAGACGCGAACAGCAATGCGACGAGAACGAAGCAGACAATGGAGCGGTATTTCATCGGGGAACCTGAGGAGTGAAGGAAGGGAGAGCCTGCAGACGCGTACCATGCATAGTCTTAATCCTAATCTTAATCGCCGTCGCCACTTCATTCCGCCCCTTCGCAATCGAAAAGCGACAAAATTCGGGCTCCGAGAGTCGAGAACGGGGGAAACCGCTGATAAACGCTAGGGGACGCTAATAACGCACGGTTTCTGCGGCAATCAGTTTCGCGAGTTTTGCTCGGGCGGTCATGTAGGCTTCCGGGTCCTGGCTCCAGTCGTTGAACGAACGGGTGAGACCGCTCACAATCTCGTCGACTTCCGCCTTGTGGCCTTGGTTGGCGGCGAGGGTCATGTACTCGAAGTCTTCCAGGGCCTCGCGGATCAGCTTGAGCCGGATCGAGGGCGTCGGGCCCTTGAGGCCGACTTTCTCGCCCGGGTAGAGCAGCATTCCTTCGCCCCAGTACTGGTCGCGGAAGTGGGGCCGCGTCCAGGGATCCTGGTCCTTGGCCCAGTAGATGCTCGACCAATACAGAAAGCCCTTCGCTCCATAGCGCCAACTTGTCCAGAAGGGCGCCCGGTACTGAACGGGCGCGAAGTCGATCTCCCAGAAGGGCGCCGTGCCTTTCCCCTGGCAGAGTGCCGTGTAGGTCCAGATCTCCTCGCCCAGTTCCTGACGCTCCCGCGCCGTGGCCTCGTCGTAGAGGCACCACAAGGGGCACCAGATGTCGACCGCTCCGTAGAGCGTGCCCCAGTCCGGATTGGAGGTGATGGTCTGCTCGGTACACAGACGCTTGATGCCCGAGGCGCGAATCAGCTCGCCTTGCTTGCGGACGATTTCGTACTCCTCGGCATCGTTGGGCTCGTCTTTCAGGTAGATGTAGGCCAGGTCGAGCCAGCCCTTGCTCTGCAGGTAGGCCGCCATGTCGCGCAGGTAGGCCCGGCACTTCTCCGGCTCGCTGCTGTACAGAAACGGAACGCGCAACGCGTTGACGTGGCGGTCCTCCACCATCGTGCGAAGCCGCTCGCCGCTCGTGCTGTCGTCGACGCCCCCTTCCGGGGTCCAACTGGGCCAGATGTCGCCCAGGGAGGAAGGAATCGCTCGGTGGGCCAGCAGGATATCGATGTACTGATCCTCCACCGCGACGAATTCATCGGAACTGGCGTCCATCCCGAGCGACCGGGCCAGGCGGCTTCCCAGGTTCCCGAAGTTGCTGCGCATGGCGATCCGATCGGGCAGGGTGAAGGGCAGGACGCGGAGCTTTACGGGAACGGAAACGGGTTTCATTCCTCCGGCCGTTACGGTGATGGTCCCGGAGTACTGGCCCGGCGCCGTGTCTGGCGGAACAAACACATCGGCCCAGATTCCCTGATTCATGCCGGGCTCGACTGTAAACTGGCTGTCGGTGATCGGGACCAGCGGGTCGGGATACCAGCCGGCGGGCGCCTTGGAGCGGCGACTGGGCTCGAAGATGTGGATGTAGCGTTCCTGAAACAGGGCCACGTTGGCCGGGGCGATCGTGCCGCCGGGCCCGGTCAATTCGCTGACTTTTGCGGATACGCGGGTCAGCGGCTCGGCGCCGGCGCGGACAATGATCCGTAGCGGTTCGTATTCGTTGCGTGCGGCCACGATCTGGGCCGACGTCGCCTCACCGGGTTCGCTGCTGCGAAACACGTGCTGCCAGGGAGAAGCCACCCAGACCACCGGCTCCTGACCCCATACGGACGCAACTCCCCCCAGACCAACCAAGACTGCCAAGACGATTCTGAGCATAACGCGGCCCTTTCATGTTTGGTCCCTGATACCGCACGCATAATATCACTCAAGAGGTGGCCGTGTCACCACTTTTCCCTCGAATTCATAGGTGCGCTCGTTCCTCTCGAAAGACTCACTCTTTTCCCTGTCATCGCGATCGGTCATCGAGTCGAAGAACGTGTGGTTCCAGGTGCAGCTTCCTGCGACTGCTTGAACGACGGCGCCGTCCATCGCCACGATCTGGACCACGGTGAAGGAGAGCGGTTCGTGGTAATCAAGCTGGACGAACCGGCCGTGCCGCAGAACAAGGAGTGGCCTGGTTCGCTCGATCACCTCGTCGACCGGTTGCCCTTCGCACACGCGGCGCAGGGCAAGGTCGCGCCAAACCGGATGGCATTCCATGGCCATCCCAATATAGGCCTTCACGTCGCGGGCGCTGTGAATGCCGAAATACCAGCACGCGGGCGCGAGTACGGCGGCAAGGATCACCGCCCCATAGATGGTTCTGCGTACGGCGCGGCTTTTCCAGACTCGGCGTAGCACAATCCGCTCCGCGGCTCGGGGAGAAAGTGAGTCGTGAAGGCAGGCCTGTTCCTGTACAGGAGATTTTAACGCTTCGCGACGAGAGGGTCACGTGTTTTCGTTCTCACTCTTGCCGCAAGCCCGCGGATAGTGTTATCCTGTCACCGGCAACAGTGTGGTGTGTGCCTATTCTCAAGCATGGAGGTGGGATGCGATGTGGCAACGATTCTCAATCCCGTTGGTAGGCCTTCTTCTCGGATCGGTAGCCGCCGGGCAGGATGTGATCGAGCCGGAAGAGCTTCCTTGGGGCTCGCTCAGGACCCTCTCGCAAAGGGAACTTCCCGAAGCCACGGGCCCAGACCTCTCTTCCATCGCCACCGTGACCGGTCGCGTGCTGGACCCCGACGGCAAGCCGGCCGCTGGGGCGGGTCTTTCCATTCGCATTGCCGTTCGGGAACTCATTGCCGATTTCGACGACAAATTGGGGGGCTATCCGGTCACCGGATCCATCGCGGAGCAGGAAGACCACACAGGCCCTTGGTTGACCACCAAGACGAACGATCATGGCGAGTTCCAAGTCAAGAACTTCCGGCCCCACATGGAACACGAAGATGCCGACCTGGTGCTCGTCGTCATCCACCAGCGCGGCTATGCCATTTGCTCCATGGGCGATCCCGAGCCCCTCCGGGAGATCCGCTTGTTGCCCTATGGTCGCCTGGAGGCGACCTTTGCGAATTGGGTTGTACCCTATCGCGAGGACCGCCGCGTGGCATGGGTCTCGCGCCCCGTGGTGCGCGACGCCAAGAGCGGCGCTGCATACCAGATCGACCTCATGCAGGATGAATCGGTTGACACCGAGGGCCATGTGGTTTTTCCCAAGGCAATCCCCGCATTCGGCTATCTGGCCGTTTTCGACGAGCCCGTTCCTGAAGAAGGATCATACTACTCGCCCGGCAGACAAAACAGATCCGTTCGATTGGAGAGCG
The DNA here is from genome assembly GCA_963674575.2 of Thermoguttaceae bacterium. Taxonomy (GTDB): domain Bacteria; phylum Planctomycetota; class Planctomycetia; order Pirellulales; family Thermoguttaceae; genus JAAYAY01. The sequence goes on along the minus strand of CAXXQT010000001.1, from coordinate 43,517 downwards.
CTGAATTGGGCCAGCTTGGTTTTGACTCGCGATTAATCAAGGCCGTCTGGCTGAAGGCATCCCGAGTGACCGGCGTTACGAGACCCGAGGAAGATCTCCAGCATTCGCCGGTCAGGTTCCCTGACAGGGAACCAAAACGCGAGTACGTCTTCTATGTTCGAAACGCGCAGGGTGTGCCATTGCCCGACGTGAGCGTATCCGCCTATTTTGGTGTTCCCCCTTTGGAAAAGGACCTGCACAACATGGCCCCCGAGGATCAGGAAGACTACCGGGAACAGCTGGAGGAGGCCACCGCAGCATACAAGAGCACTGGCGACAGCGGTATCGTGCGTTTGGAAGGACCGGCAGGTATTTCCTGTGTGTGCGTAGCCGCCCGCGGCTATCCGTGGTCTTGGCTTCCGGTGAACGAGTGCAGCCCGCCCTCGGCCGATCCCATCGTGATCACCCTTCACAAACCGCCGGTGATTGGGGGAACGATTCTGAAGCCAGACGGCACTCCTTTGGACAATTGCAGCATTGAGATAGGCGGTGCGCCGGGACAAATTTGCCGATGTAGCGAAGCGACCGACGATAACGGCCATTGGCGCACCACCGAGCTTCGGTCGGGCTCTCCCTGGCCGTGTTTGTTCATCTTGCCGCTCTACGAGGATTGCCGTTTATACGTCGAAGAATCGCCGGACATGGAAGAACTGCTCTCTGAGGAGCACAAGGTCGTCTTGCGGCGGATTGTCGAGCCTCAGACGGTTCCCGTCCGTGTCTTGATCCGTGGCCTGACACGGCGTGACGATCCGGATGTCACCGCCTTCAGGCATAAACGCGGCGAGACTCTCGATATCGACTCGATTTCCAGAACGAACTGGTTCATGGAGCGTGTGGACGAAGGTGTGATTTCTCTCGACGGGAAGTTGGATCCGGGTCCCACGCTGATCCGTGTCTCGTGCCGTGGATATGCGACGCAGATCCGCCGAGTCAACGTTCGCCCGGATATGGCGCCCCTCGAATTCACGCTTCAATCCGTGCCGGACACGGTGCTGCGCGTTGTCGACGCCGCCGACGGTCAGCCTGTTAGTCGCGCTAAGATCGAGGCGGTGTGGCACGGCGAAGGCAGCCAGCCAAAGTCGTTGTGTGAAGAAGAACGCACCTCGCAGCTCGGGCTGTGTGTTCTCAGCAATCTGCCGAAGGGGAACATCACCTGCCGAGTCTCGAAACGGGGCTACGAACCGCAGGAATTTGCTCTTCCTTCGACTCTGGAAGAACACGTCGTCGAACTCAAACGGAAAACACCACGATCAGAATAGCCACCAAAAGGCACAAGAAGACACGAAGAGTCCGTCGCACGCGATTGGAAGCTCGCGTTTTGTCTTTTCGCGTTTCTTCGTGCTTTTTGTGGCCATTTCTTGCCTTTCGCACAGATTGCCTGCTCAGTCTGAGTTGTTGAATTGCAAGAGGTTTCCGCTGGCCAAGCCGAGTGATGCGAGACCGGCGATGCGGGCCTTTACGCTCGGGCGCTCATCACGGCGGAGCGTGATGGCTACTGTAGCTTGCGTCGCCCCTTCCAGCGGCTAAACTGGACCTCATTGCCCCGCTTTGCCCCCCTCTCCTTCCCACCGAGGCCTGCCATGTCCCTGCCCCCTCGTCTCCCTTTGTGTGCCGCCCTGCTGCTTGCGATCCTTGCCGGCCCTGCCCAGGCGGAACCGCCAGTCGTTGTTCAGCAGTGGAAGTTCAAAGAGCCGGGGCAGATGTTCGGCTGGGTGGCCGGCGGGCATATCAAAGAAGCACGCGTGGAGAACGGGGCGCTACGCGGCACGGCGGTCGATTGGGATCCCATTTTGATGGGGCCGGTCTTCGAGATTCGGGCCACTCCGAGCCAGTTCGTCGAGGTTCGCATCCGTTGCGAGCGGACCGGCAGCGCGGAACTGTTCTGGACCGAAACGCTCGAAGGCAAGTTCGGCGGCTTCAGCCAGCAGAAGTACGCCTCCTTCTCCGTGGTGGGCGGCGAGGAGTTTCGCAACTACCGCGTGTATCCCTTCTGGCACAGCAAGGGGAAGATCGTGCGTCTGCGGCTCGATGTTCCGCCCGACGGCGAGTTTGCCATTGAAGCCATCCGCATTCTGGACGCCGACACGTCGCCTACGACGGAAACCGCTTGGCAAGGCAAGGCGGCTCTCGGCCAGTGGGAGGCGATGCAGCAGACGGGAGCGGTTGATGTTTCGAAGGGGAGGCTCCAGTTTGAAGCGGAAGGCAATCGGCCTATTTTGCTCAGCCCGCTATTGGACGTGGAGGGAAAGAAGAACCCGATCGTGGCGGTGCGGATGGCCGTTTCGGCCGGCTCGCTGGGGAGGATTTATGCCGTCAACCGGAACCAGGTCGGCTGGGAGGATCTCACCTTTCCACTGAGGCCGGACGGGCGGATGCACACCTACAACATCGACATGGGCGGGCTTCGCCGTTGGGTCGGAAAGGTGCTTTGCGTGGCTGTGCAGCCCACCGACACGCCGGGGGCCAAGGTGGCGATTGAGTCGATCGAGATTGCCGAGGACCTGCGGGGCCCAGCCGAGTTGGAAATCGACTATTTTGGCAGGGCGGAAGGCGTCAACCGCGTGGGCAAGCCGGCTCGCGTGATCTGCACGGTGCGCAATGCGGGCGGGGCCCTGGCCGAAGGGGCGACGGCCCGGCTTGAAGTGCCGCAGGGCGTGAGAGTCGTGGGATCGTCGCAACAGACCTTCAGCCCGATTTCCCTTTACTTGCCGAAGAGCGTCGAGTGGCAGATTCAGGCCGATCGGCCCGGGGTCATGCCACTAACGGCTTGCGTCGAGATGGCAGATCATAGGACGATAACCTCCGAGTCGACGATTGACTTCACGCCCCAGCCGCAGGTGGCGCACACGGGTTACGTGCCCGAGCCCCAGCCCGTGCGGAGCAAGATCGACGTGGGCGCCTTCTACTTCCCCGGCTGGCACAGCACGTCACGCTGGGCGCCGATTCTCGACTTCCCCATGCGACGACCCGTTCTGGGCTGGTACGACGAGGCGAATCCCGAGTGCGCCGATTGGCAGATCAAGTGGGCCGTGGAGCACGGCATCAACTTCTTCATGGTCGACTGGTACTGGAGCCAGGGCAATCGCCACCTGGAGCACTGGCTCCACGACGCCTATGCCAAGGCCAAGTACAAGAAGGACTTGAAGTGGGCAATCATGTGGGCCAACCACAATCGGGCGGGCAGCCACTCGCTGGAGGACTGGCGGCAAGTGACCCAGTTCTGGCTCGACCACTACTTGAAGACCGACGAGTACTACCGCATCGACGGGCGTCCCGCCGTGTTCATCTGGGCGCCCCAGAACATCCGCAACGACTTAGGCGGCAGCGACAAGGCGAAGGTGCTTTACGATCTCTCCCAGAAGATGGCGCGAGAGGCCGGCCTGCCGGGGATCTACTTCGTGGCCATGAGCAGCAACAGCAACGCCGGAAACTGCCGCGAGTTGAAGGCCGAAGGTTACGAGGCTTTCACGTCCTATCACGGATTCCAACTGGCCGAGCAGGAACTGGGGACCAAGTATTTCTCGTTCGAGGAGGTTGTGCGCACCAGCCCACAGGTTTGGAAGGACTGCGACGAGCGGGCTTCCGGGCTGGACTACTTCCCGATTGTCGACACCGGCTGGTCCTCCGAGCCGTGGCACCGCAGCAGCGCGCGGGTGATCCACGGGCGCACGCCGGAGCGGTTCGAGCGGCTTTGCCGCGAGGCGCGGGAGTATGCCGAGCAGAAAGGCAAGAGAATCGTCTGCCTGGGACCCTGGAACGAGTGGGGCGAGGGGAGCTATATCGAGCCCTATGCCGAGTACGGGTTCGGCGACCTGGACGCGGTGCGAAGGGCCTTCTGTCCGCCGGGCAATTATCCGCCGAACGTGATTCCCGCCGATGTGGGCCTTGGTCCCTACGACATGTCGTTCTCGACGGAGAAGACCAGTTGGGAGTTTGATTGCGAAGAAGACCTGAAGGCCTGGACGCCCAACGGGGCCGTTCGCGTGGAGCTATCGGCCGGCACGCTGAAGGGCCACACGACGGGGGCCGACCCGATTCTGAGCGGTCCGTCTGTTCGGATCGATACGAGCCAGATCCACAAGCTGGCCATCCGCATGCGGAGCAGCCGGGCCACGGCCGCCCAACTCTACTGGGGAACGACCATGCTGCGGCCCAGCGAGACGACCAGCGTGCGGTTCCAAGTGCCGGGCGACAACCAATGGCACGAGTACACCTTCGACCTGCGAGACTCTTCGGCCTGGCGTGGCGTGGCGGTGTCGCTGCGATTCGATCCCAGTTGGCACAGCGATACCGACTTCGCCGTGGATTACCTGCGGTTGGAGTAGAGGAGAGAAGGGTGGCACGCTCAGAGCGCGAGCGATGGGCGTGTTTGGGAGTACAATTCGCCAGCCCGCCACGCCCATCGCTTGGGCTCTGAGCGTGCCACCCAGCCGGAGAGTAGGCTGTTCAAACCTGCAAGTCTTCCGGCCCAATCAAACGAGCTGCATGAAGAACTCGGAGAACGCGAATATCGCTTCCTACGATATCGTAGAAGAGCAAGTAGTTGCCGTGTACTGTGCGGCGTCTGGTTCTCGGGCGGAGATGATCGACTGCTTCGCCCAACTCGGGGTGAATCAAGAGGATCTGGAGAGTTTCGTTGATTTCATCAACCAAACGATCGGCAGCTGCGGGGTGGTCGTTCTCAATCGCTATGTAGTCCCAGATCGCATCAACATCCTGGAGCGCCGACGTTGTGCAAAGGACTCTGGCCATTAGAGCCGCGCTTGTCCACGTTGCTTGATGTCTTCCGGATCCCAGCCAACAACGCGGCCCCTTGCGATGTCAGAATCGGCTTCCGCGAGCTTCTGGCGAATGCGATCGTCGATTTTGGCTTGAAGATCTGGGATGTCACTCAAGCGAACCACGAATACCGGCTCTCCGGTTGATTCATCATCAAGTTGGATAGGACCGGCCGGATGCTGTCGCAGCGCGTCTTGAATTTCTGGCGTGATCTTGGGGTTCATATCCCAATTTTATGGCAAATGACGCCGGCAATGAATAGGATGTGCGAGGAAATTGCGTGAAAGCCGATCGCGATCCCCACTTCGGAATGGGCTACATTGGCACAGCAATCACTGGGTGGCACGCTCAGAGCGCGAGCGATGGGCGTGTTTGGGAGTACAATTCGCCAGCCCGCCACGCCCATCGATTGGGCTCTGAGCGTGCCACCCCCATTCCATCCCCATGCCACCAAGGGCCGGGGATTGAAGCTCGCCCGGTCGTTCAGACGGAGACAGCGAGAGCGTCGCATTCGATTTCGGCGATGCGGCGCTTCAGGTGGTGGATTTCGGCTTCGAAGGCCAGGCGTTCCGATTCGCGGAGATGGGTGGCGTCGTTCAGGTCGGCTTCGCGGCGATGGATGTCCGACTCGCGCTCGCGCAGACGCTTGGCCTGCTGGCGAAGTTCCTCTTCCTGGCGGCGAGCCCAGTCGTCCACTTCCTGCTTGCGCTTCATGACGGCTTCGAGCTGGCCTGCCAACTCCTCGCGGGCCGATTCGATTTCCGCCTTACGGCGTTCCAGTTCAGTGGACGACTCGCGGTAGTGGCGGCTAAGGCGGTCTCGCATTTCGGCGAGGGATTCGGCCAGGGCGGCGGGTGGATTCGTACCCGAGAGCTGGACCCAGAGTTCCTCGGTAGCCAGACGGACGTCGAGCGTTTCGCGGTGCATTTCTCCCAGTTCAGCCCGGAGCTGAACGAGTTGGGCCTGGCAGTTGTCCACGTAGCGGCTGCGACGGGCCAGGGTGTCGCGCTTCTTCTGCAGTTCTTCCAGGCCTTCACGCTGCTCCAGGGCGAGCCGGCGGCGTTCGTGTTTCATCTCCTCCTGGAATTGCTGGCGAGTCTCTTTCAGCCGCTCCCGCAGGAGGGCCGACTTGGCCTGGGCCTCGGCCAGTTTGAGTTCGGCTTCGTCGAGTTTCTGACGGCGTTTTTTCAGGGCGGCTTCTTCGTGGCGAAGGGATTGTTCCAGTCGAACGGCGGCGGCGCTGGGACGGGAGGCCGCCTTTTCCCACTGGTGCTCCCGACTCTCCAGGGAGGCGCGTTGACGTTCCAGATCCTTGGTCTGGCGCCGGAGCATCTCGAGCGAGCTGGCCCGATGGGCATCCATCTGCTGACGCTGGTAGAGAACTTCGTCTTCCGCTCGGCGAAAGCGATCTTCTGCTTCATGCACGCTTCGCCGATGATCTTCCTGCTGTTCCTTGAGCCAGCGTTCGGCTTCCTGCAAGGCCTCTTCTCGTTTGGCGAGGCGCTCGTCCGTGGCCTTCTCGCGGGCTTCCAACGTCTCTTCGCGATGCTCGAGAGCTCGGGTCCGCTGGGCGGCTTCTGCTTCGACAAGGGCCTGCTGCTCCCGTGCTCGCTCCTCGGCTGCGGCCACAGCGGCCAGACGCTGCTCGACCTCGCGTTCCTGGAGCGTCAGGGCTTCCTCGCGTTCCGCGAGTTCTGCCTGGTGCTGACTGAAGACGAGGCGCTCGCGGCGTGCGTCGCTATCGAAGACAGCAAGTCGGGCGTTGAGTTCTGCCTCCCGCTTGTCGACGGTTTGCTGCCGGGAGCGAAGGTAGGACGCCAACTGGTCGGCCTGGGCCTGGATGACACTGGCGGTGGCCTCCGCCGGAGCCGCCAGGACCACGGATTGCGGCTCCTGCTCCCCGACATTCCCTGTTTGCCGCTTGGCTGCGAGGTGGGCCCCGTCGATGCGGGTTTCCTTGCCATCGGATTTCCGCCTGCGTTTCGGGTTGCCGTCCTTCGCGTCCTTGGAGTGCTTGGGAGCCATCTTGCCGTCCTTCTTGGGGGGGTGGGCAGCGAGCACCACGATAATAGCTCGGTGCAATCGGCATAATCGGCAAGCTTTGCCTATTCTCTTTGGCTTAAGTTCAATCAGGTCGCGATTTCCAGGCACCGGGGGCGGGAATGACCGTCGGTCGCCACGAGCCGTAAGACGTTGGGGTGACAAGGGATGCAAAGGAAAAGCCGCGTTGTTTGCCCGCTCAGAGAGGGGGTAAACAACGCGGCTTGTTGGTTGGCTCGTTGAAGAAGTAGGTCACCGCTCGCCGAGCGGGACCTTGAAGTGGAATATCGCTCGGCAATTCAGGAACCGTGCGGCGCCCGGTACCTGCCAGCGCGGCTCGCGCCGCGTTTTCCAACGGGCTGCTAGGCCTTTGCCTGTTCGAGGACATCCTGGACCCGCTGCTTTGGCTGGACGCCCTGGAGCATTTCAACCATGCTTCCACCCTTGAAGACCATGAGGGTGGGGATGCTGTGGATCTGGTATTGTCCGGCGATGTTGGGCGATTCGTCGACATTGACCTTCACGATCTTGACGGCGCCGGCATTTTCGGTGGCCAGCTCGTCGATCATCGGGGCAATCGCCCGGCAGGGGCCGCACCAAGGGGCCCAGAAATCGACGAGGACGGGCTCGGACGCTTCGAGGACCTCGGCCTGAAAGGTGGTGTCGTTGACTTCATTCACATTTCCCATGGTGATTCTCCTTGTCGGTGCCACCGCTCCCTGGCTGAGAGACGACGCAACCTTTCGTGAGACAATAATCCACAAACCTTGACTCGATTATAGGGGGGATCCAAGATCGGTCAACGATCCACCGGGCTGGCTACAGGCCCATTCCAACGAAGCCGGAGGAAGCGTCGCTCGCGGCCTGAAGCTTCGCGACCCGCTCCAGCGTTTTCTGGAGATCGCCGGCCGCGATGTAGCGGTCGAATTCGACGAGAACGGCCCGCTCGACGGTGCTGGCAAACCACTCGACCACCGGCTCGGTGAGCCAATCGCACGTTTCCCGCTGAAGTTCGATTGCGAGGTCGCAGCGTTCCGCTCGGAGGTCCTCCGCGTCCGTCAGGACCATCCCCTCGAAGCGGAATTCGAGCATTCCGATCTTCTCGTCGTTGGTCAATTGGAACCGGCACAGGGCGTTGTGGAGGTAGAAGCTGTTGTGCTGGCCGTGCTTGGCCAGGGCGGCCTTGATCCGCTCCGCCTTGGCGGTGAAGGCCGGCGAGGCGTCGAGAGGGATGTCGAGGCGACCCAGGGACCGCATGGGAAGACAATCGAATTGGATCAGGACGCTGGAAGTCATGCTGCAACACTCGGGGCGCAGGTAGGGAGAAGGTGGTTGTTGGTCATTGTTCATGACCGGTGGCGGAAAGGCAAGGCGCAGGTGCCGTAGCCTGGCTCTCCGAGCCGGGACTAGAAGCGTCAACCGGTTGTTGGGCGGGACGAATTGGCCCGGCCTGCTGAGATTCGCTTTCTGAATGGAGGACAATGTTCCTGGTCGGACACGGCTACGGGGCGGCGGGCTCGTCGGAGCGTTTCCAGGAGAACACGAGCCAGCCGTCTTTCGCTTCCCACTGGACGAGATTCAGCGTGCCGGCGCGGCTCCATTCCTCGGGAAGAACGAGCCCCTTCGGGATGATCTCCTCTTCGAAGAGACGCCCGAGGCGGCGTTGGAGGATCCGCCGAATGGCGGTCTGCTGGGCGGTGAGTTGCTCATCACCGTTGGGATCGAATCCCGGGGGGAAGATCTGCACTTCGCCCTGCCGCACGGCTTTGATGTTTGCCCCCTCGGTGATGATCTTGTAGGTGACGGTCACGTCCATCCCCGGGTGGCGTTTTTCGCCTTCGTAGAAGCTGCGTCCGCGAATCGACAGGGTGAACTGGTTGTCGCCGAAGGCCACCCAGATCGGCCGTGCCGAATGGAAGGCGATTCCCCAGGGCAAGGCGTCTTCTTCCGACTCGAGTTCCTTGGGCAGTTTTCCCAGGAGGTTTGTGACGGCCTCCTGGACGCGTCCTTCCCGCAGGATCATGCCCGCCAAGGCGGCCGAGGTGAAGTTGTTGATCGTTGATTCGTGAATCTGCACGCGGAGGTCGGCGTCGGCGACCGTCTCCGGCGCCTGGGTGGTGGCTCCCAGATCGAAGGGACCCGCCTGGAGCATGGCCACGTTCAGGAAGTCGGTGCCGGTGCTGTATTGGAGTTCTTCCGGATAGAGGCCTCGCTCCATGAGCGGGCCTCGAATCTTCGTCTGGATCTTCTCGTTTGCCGGCCCGATCAGTTCCTCGACCTCGTCGTCGAAGCGGGCTCGGGCCTGGCATTCGGCGTGCTGGGCGGCGATGGCTTCGGACTGGCACTTCTGCTTGCCCGCTCGCTTCCACGCCATCCTTTCGATGATTCGCATGCCGTTCTTGGCACAGATCGAGCGGATGTGGGAGTGGGTGACCGCATCAGCCTGGGCCGGAAGCGACCAGAGCCGTTCGCCGTCGATGAGGATCTGTTTCCGGGTTGTCAGTTCGGTCGTACCGTTGGCGCGGATCACAACCGGACCGTTGTAGCCGGTCGTGTCGGAGAGATTGGTTCCCTTCATGACCGTCACGATCGTTGCGTGATCGTCACTGGGAAGGAGTTCGACACTGACGCTGCCGGTCGTGCGGCCCGAACCGTAAAGACGCGTGCCGAGTATGACGTCTCGCACCGGGTCGGTCTCGTCCACCTCGCGTGCCATGGCGGCGTTCAACAAGTTGGCCGACACCTGGGCGTGGAAGTTCTGGCCAAGGGAAGAGCCGCGGATCGCCTCGATCAGTTCCGGCGCCTGGCGGGCATCCTTCAGCCAGCGCAGGTAGGCCGAGATCATCGCGGCGTTTTCGCCACTGGGATTCTTGGCTTGGGAGTCGAGGCAACCGGCCAGGGTATCCAGGACCTTTTCGTAGCGCGCTTTGAGATTCTTGTCCCCGATCCCCCGGGCCACGCCCACGTAGCTTCGGATCGAATCTCGCAGACCCGAGAAGCAGGTCAGTCCCATGCCCTCGTCGCCCGTGGAAAGCCGGCCGAACGTCTTTTCGAGAAAGGCGAGGTCCGGGCCTTCGGCCTTGGCAAGTTCCTGCTTGACTTGCGGCCAATCCAGGTATTCCCGCCACCCGTCGGCCGTGTCGCCGGCTCGTGCCAGGCGAGCCTCCAGATCCGCCACGGCCTCATCCAGATCGGCTCGCGCCGCCGTCAGATCGGCCTGATCCAGGGGGTGATAGGCTTCTTTGGCTGCCTTCGCCATCGCGGCCAGGTCGTCAGCCGCGACCGAGCCTGCCATTGCGATCAGGGCGAACAGGAGGGATGCCGTCGTTTGCCGTCCAAGTGCCGTCATGGGGGGGATCCTTCAGAGTGGGGGGCGGAAAGGAGGAATCTGAGGATGAGCCAGCCTTTCGAGGGGGCCTCTCCGTGGCCGGGGCGCAATTTTGACGCCACCGAAAAGAAAAGTCACGTGTCCATGTCATTTTCACCGATTGCCGAGCGATTGGCAATCTCAATATTTACCGAAATTCCCTCAGATTGCTGGTTTACCGGCTTGGGTACGGTTGCCATAATCGGGAGAACCGACGTAACTTAGCGGGCCTGCCAGGGGCGAATGTCGCCCATTTCTCTATGCGCCCAAAGGAATTGTCCGCTCCCATGGCGAGTGGACTCCATTCCCCCCCGCTGGGACGTCGAAACCCGCCTCGATCTGCATGGCTGAAGTCGGAACCTTCAGTCTCACCACCACGGATGGCCCTTGCCCGAGGACTTTGTTTCCGGGTAATAGCCTTCACTCGCGGAGTCTCTACACAATGACCGTTCTGATTGTACGAATAGTTGCTTTATGCGCGGTTGTTTGTTCTGGGGCGGCAGGGGCCTTCGGTGGAACTTCGGAAGAAGTTGAGAGCAAGGCGGTCTGGGGAACCGACTACGCCGCCACCATGGAGGCCGCCGATCGCACGGCATCGACGATGGTGGTCTATTTCTACGAACAGGACAATCCGCAGTGTTCGCGTTTCGACTCGGAAGTCGAGCCTTCGCCGACCGTGCAGGAGGCTCTTGCGGGCAGCCGCTGCGTTCGTCTCCCCCTCGACGCCGAAATTCTCTCCGGCGGCAAGACCATCCGCCTGATCGAGCATCCGGTCTTCGCCGGCTTGAAAGGCGGCGCCGGCCTGGTCGTTCTCGACTTCTCGCACAAGATTGTCGCCAAGCGAGGAGGGGTTCTGGAAGTTCTGCCCTTCGCGGGCGATCGCCCAATCGAAGCGAAAGACTTCGCCTTTCTTGCCAGCCCGACCCAGGGAGCGAATGAGATTGCCTGGTTGACGGACTATTCGGAGGCCATCGAAGACGCCCAGCAGCGACATCGAATGCTGCTCATCTATTTCGCGTGTCGAAAGGGTGAAGCAGGCTGTGAGGGATTCGAGGCCAACACGCTTACCGTCCCCGCGATCTGCCAGGAGATGGGCTCCTACGTTTGCCTCAAACTCGACCGCGATGCGAAAGTCTCCCTCGACGGGCAGGAGACCGTGCTCCTGCGGCATCGCTCCTTTTCCGAGATGGTCGGGCTTCCGGGAATCGCGATTGTCGATTATTCCCACCCTGAAGCGCCTTACTACGGCCAGGTTGTCAGTACCTTTCCTTTTCTGCGTGGGAAGCCCTATGACGCCAGGCAAATGGGAGTCATCCTCAATCTCCCGCCGGGCAAGTTGACCCAGCGGACCCTGATCTACGCCGTGCGGACCCATCCCGATGCCCCGCAGAGCACCTCGGGCGAACTCGACGAGTACCTTGCCTCAGAGGCCGAGAGCCACTCGGCGTATCAGGCCAGGATTCGCCGGCAGGGCCACCAGGCCTGGGAGAGCCGGTTCCACCGGATCAATGCCCGTCTGCCCGGCGGGCTGCTGGCCAAGGAAGTGTGTGCGGAGAGCTGGCCGGGACAGAGCCTTCTGGAAGCTGCGATCGATTGCGTGCAGTGCTGGCGTCAATCGTCGGGCCATTGGCGAGCCGTAAGGTCAGCCCAACCTCGGTTCGGCTATGACATGCGTCGGGGTTCCAACGGCATCTGGTACGCGACGGGCATCTTCGGAAATCGCCGCTGAAGAAGACGTTTCAGACGCCAAGCACCTCGCGAATTCGGGGATCGGCCAGGCTTTCGGCGACCAGGTCGGCTACGCTGAAGTCGTGCTCCGCGCTGAGGCCGGCGGGAACGGCGACGGCAAACGCGCCCGAGGCGGCCGCGGCCGTGGTTCCCGTCTGGCTGTCTTCCAGAACCAGCATGTCCCGGGGCTCGATGCCGAAGCGTGCGGCGGCCTTCTGATAGATTTCCGGGTTGGGCTTGCCGTGGCTGATGTCGGCGGCCGTCAGGACGAATTCGAACCGAGGACGCATTTCGAATCGCGTCAGGACGGCTTCCACCACCTGCGGGCTGCTGCTCGTGCAGATCGCCTTCGGAATCGAGTGTTGCTCCAGGGCATCGAGGAGGTCCAGCAGGCCGGGCATGGGGCTCACGCTGTCGTCGAGGAGTGAGACAAAAACCTCTTCCGATTCGGCCGCCATGGCCTGCCAGGTATCGTCAAGCGAATGCCAGCGGATCATCGTCTCGAAACAAACCTGCGGCGGGCGTCCCATAATCGCGTGGCTGAGTTTCTCCGTGTACTCGCGTCCCCGGCGACGCATCAACTCGGAGCCGACTTTCCAGTAGACGTCCTCCGTGTTGAACATCAATCCGTCCAGGTCGAAGGCCACGGCCTTGATCTTGCGGGAAGTAGATTGGGGACTGCCGCCGGTCATGACGAGGGATCTCTCTGCGAAACGGGAGGGAAACCGTCACTATAGCAGGCGCCGGAGACAGCGACCAGAGCGGCTATCCAACCCAAGAGGCCGCGTGGCGGAAGCTGTGGGAGAGATGGCGAGCCGCCTTGATGCCGGTCCAGAGGGCGCGGGAAACACGTCGCGGGGGGCAGATGGCCAAGCGGCCGATGCTGTACGTCTCCGTGATCCAGACGCGCAGGGCCTGGTTCAGCGGGCCCTGGAAGTCCACGAAATGCAGTTCGGGATCGGCACAGCCCAACTCGATCAGCCGGGCTCGGAGCAGGTGCCCCGGTCCGAATTTCCGATAGTCCTCGTCGTAGCCCACCTTGACCGAGTGGTAGACGCCCTTGCCGAACCACCCCATCTCGAAGGCGATCGCACGCCCTCCGCATTCCAGGAAGGCAACCCGCAAGCAGCCCTGCCGGGCGAAGACCTCCGCCTGGCGACGATAGAAATCGAACATGCCGGGGGTCTTCAGAACGCTCGTTCCTTCTTCTCCTTTCCAGCCGCTGTCTTCCACGGCGAAAGCCCGCTGCATCACCTCGCCGACTTCGTCTGGTCGCATATGATCGAACAGGCGCAACTCGACGGGACCTTCTGCTTCGAGCCGGCCCAGGTCGCGGCGAATGCTTCGGCGGAGGTTCTTGGAACGCCCCGCCATGAAGGCCTCAAAGGGCAGATCCAGCGAAACCCGCCCGATTGTGAATCCGTGGCGGACGTCGACGTGACCGCCTCGCCTGGCGATTTGCTCGGCCAACTTCGTCCAGGCGCCTGCCTGATAGGGCGCCATCTCAAACCACAGCAGGGGCCAGGGCACGGCGCAGACGGCGTCGGCGATCTTCCCAATCACGGCGTGCTTGTCGACCTCTTCGTCGACGAGCAGTTCTCCGTTGGCCGACCAGGGATTGAGCGAGAGATCGCCTACAGGGACCATCCGGCCGAGTTTTCGGCCGACTAGCGGCAAGGCTCCGACCATCCGATCGCCCTGGCGGACGGTTATTAGGTGGACTCGCTGCGCAGCCGCGAACTGTTCGATCCAAAGGGCGGCCGGCTCCGCTTGGGTGGTCGGCATCGTGATGGCGCTGCGCCGCCACAAGGCATCCCAATCTCCGGCCACCTCGCGTAAGGCCTCGGCGGATTGCAGGATTTCGATTCGGAAGTTGTCGTTCGGGAGCAGTTGTTCGGACACGGGAAGTACTTTGATCGGGAAATGACTGGTCGTAGCGGTGGCATCCCTGCCGCCGGATGTTTGACGTCGTTGGTCTGCTTGGCGGACGGCACGACGGACCGCGCCTGCTGCCTTTCAAGCATAGGCCATGAGAGGTGGCCGGGATGGTCGCTATATTCGTTGCGATGTGAACTCGCGAATGACCGTAACCAGTTCGCCAAGGATCAGGCAGGTGGCGCCCCAGATTCGATGATCGTTCCAGGCGAAGTGAGGGGCCTGGTAGGTGCAGCCCTGACTGGTGCGCTGGTGGCTGGAGAGATGGGCCGGGTCGAGGAGATGGTCGAGGGGGACTTCGAGAATCGCGTCGACTTCGTCGGGATTCGCTTCGAATTGCGGGCGCTGGTGGCAGACCGCCACGAAGGGATCCACGCGGAAATTGCTTACGTGGACGTAAATCGGCGAGAGCGATCCGAGAATCGTGGGCGACACGTTGTTCGCTCCCACTTCCTCATGAAGTTCGCGCACCGCGGCTTGTCGGGCGGTTTCTCCCGGCTCCACGGCCCCGCCGGGAAAGCTGATCTGACCCGCGTGGTCGGGGAGATGCAGGGGACGCAACGTGAACGGCACGTGCCAGCGGTCTTCGTGAGGGTAGAGGAGGGCCAGTACGGCCGCCGGCTTGGCCTCCGGGGGAATCTCGCAGGCGCTGGGGCCGGGACGCCCCGCGGCCGCGTAGCAAGTTCCCTCCATGGGACCGGGAAGGGAAGATTGCAGCCGGTTCTGGAGCCACTCAGAAAGATCGCAAGTCATGGCAACTCGGACGGGTCGATCGCGTAATCGAAGGCTTCGTTCGGGGCGTCTTCCGCCTCGCCCTCGTCCTGGGGCAGCCAGGCGGGCGGAGCGGGGGGCAGATCCATACGATAGACGATATACGTCCGGTTCTCATAGAGTACTCGAAAATTCCGCTTCCGGGGCCAGCGGAAGGTGATCAGGTAGGGAGCGTCGTACTTCTCGCCCAGGTAGCGCAAACGCCGGCTGTCCGTGCGGGACAGGGCGTTGTTCCAGCCCCGGGCCCCAAAGGAAACGTCACGACGGTAGATGTCCAGCACGCACTTCCACCAGGCCACCATCGACTCGGCGTCCTGGGGAATGTCCTTCCACGACACCACTTCGCTCCGCTGGGCATACCACTTGAAGGTTTGTCCCATGAGCGGCGTGATGAACCGTGCATCGGGCGGCACTTCCCCCGACTTGTCGACCCAGCGGCATGCATCCGCCCAGGCCCAGTAGTCCCACAGCCGGTCGGACCTTGGGATCACGGGGGTGGCTCGCTGAACGGCCATGTCGAGCACGTGCAGCGCTGGGGCAACAAGCAGCAAGGCGAGGGCCAGGGCGGCCAGGGCGGCCGTTCGGATTCGAGCCATCCAAACAATCGGCAGGAAGCGTCGTTCGATCAGCAGCATCGCCCCGACGATCGCGGCGACCGTCAAGCCGCATGCTGCTTCCCATGCGAGCGGATACTCGGCCATCGCGCCCACTGTTGCGATCAGTCGGGCGCCCAGAAAGACGAGCGCCAGCACGACAAGGCCCGAGAGGATCACGGCAGGACGCTGCTCGTAGGGCCAAACCCGTTTGACTTCCGAGCCCATCCAGATCAGAAAGGTTGGTCCTGCCAGGGCCACGCCCATGGGCACGGCCATATCGGAAAGGCGGAACCAGTAGAATCGCAGCAAGCCCGCTGCCCGAGCCGGATTGCCGGCAAAGACCACGGCGATGGCGACCCCGATGAGGGCAAGCGCCAAGGCGCCGACGACGAAGGCCTGGACGCGGTCGTTTTCTTTTGTGCGGGGTCCGTAGCGCCACATGGCCGCCCAGACCGCCGTGAGGGCCAGGAAACGCAGGGCGAACCCCGGAGGGAACCCTGCCGGGTCCAGGTGATGGGCGAGCCGTTCGAACACATACAGTTGATTGGCGAACTGCACGACGTTCGGATCGGCGCCCCGCGTGAGGGCCAAGGAGGGGATCAGGCCGGGAAGTGACAGCAGAAAACCAAGCGTGAGCCAGGGCAACATGGATCGCAGGGAGGGCCGCTCCCTGCCGTAGACCAGCCAGGCAACACCTGCGGCCACGACAGCCCATCCGCCGACCAGCACGTGAAAAGCGGCCGCGGCCCCCATCAGGGGCCACACGCGATTGAACTTGCCCTGGGCCAACGCCTCCAGCCCCAGGAACATGAGGACGTAGGCAAACCCCTTGGCTTCCACCCCGCCGATCACCCACTCGCCGGCCATATGGCCGTGGTCCAGCAGGCACACGAAGAGGGCGGCGGTCCAGACGGAATACCAACGGCGTGGCAGGACGGTTCGGCTCAGACGCTGCCAGGACCAGGCCAGGAGCAGCCAGGTGATCAACCGTCCGGCCCAGGCCACGTACGGGGCCGGCAGGAAGAGGGCCAACCAGCCCAGCGAGAGGTAGAAGGTGGTGTGGGTATCCGCCGAATCCAGGAACGAGTCGTTCGAGATCCACTGGGGGTTCCAGAAGTGGATCGCCTTGCCGATGTAGTAGGGTTCGTTCACCTCGGGAACGGGCCAGGCGCCCTGGATCACGAAGACCGCAAAGACCAGCATGATCTCGGCCAGCACCAGGTTCCTGGCGCGGCGTCGAGCGACCGGCGTTGGGGAGACGGGTTCGTTCAAGGGAAAGCGATTGATCGGATCACGGTTGGCCAGGGCATCCTGCAGGAATCGGGGGGGAGGGAAACCCGGCTCGCGCCCTTCCTGGTCCGTCCACCCGGAATTCCCCATAGACTAAGGATACCACAAATCGCCAACCGGGGCGGTGCGAGACGTGTGTCAGGCCGGAGCGTCCGAATCGTCGTGAGGACGGTCCCGCTCGGCCGATTCATCGGATGGCTTCTCGACGGGGTTTCCTTCCCGGTCCCAGTACTTCCAGTCTCCCACCTTCGTTCCCGCCTCGAAGCGACCTTCTTCTTCCTTGGTCCCGTTCTCGTACCACGACGTCCAGGTCCCGTTCTCTGCCCCGTCGACGTAGACGCCCCGGCTGTCAAGCTGGCCATTGCGATACCAGTAGGTCCACTTTCCGGTTTTGCGGCCCTCGCAATACTCGCCGTCCGAATCCTTCCGGCCATCATCGTACCAGAAGATCCACGGGCCTTGCTTCACGCTTTGGCGGTAGCTGCCCTGAGCCCAAATCCGGCCGTTTTCGTGATACCAGACCCACGGTCCCTCGCGCAGACCGTCCTGCATGGCGCCGGTCGCCTTGACCGCCCCGCTCGGATAACGCGACTGAACTTCAGTGTCTGTCATGGCGTTTCTCCGTAGCATGCCTCTCCGAGGCGTGACTGGCGCAACAGCCCGCTAGATCTGACGCGAGGTTTGCCCTGCTGAGAACCGAATGCTGGTGTTAGGCTAGTCACGACTCAGAGAGTCATGCTACGGGTCGGCTCGGAGAGCCAACCTACGGGTTACTTCTCCAGTGCGGCAATCGCTTTGAAGTCCTTCTTGAGCGACTGGTACAACTGCTGGTAGATCGGGAAGGCCTTGTCGTAGTGTTTCTTGGCCTTGCGATCCGTGGTGGTTTCCTTCTCGACGCGGATGGTGGCGGCGCAGGCTTCCTGGATGTTTTTGAATTCCCCCGCTCCGACGGCGGCGAGGAGGGCCACACCGTAGGCCGGGCCTTCTTCCGTGTTGATGGTGACGACCTTGCGGCCAAAAACGTCGGCCTGAATCTGGCGCCAGAAGGGACTCCGAGAACCGCCGCCGGAGGCTCGGATCTGTTTGACCGGAACGCCGAGGTCCTCGATGATCTCCAGGCTGTCGCGCATCGAGTAGGTCACGCCCTCCATGATGGACCGGAGCAGGTGCCCCCGGGTGTGGGCCAGGGTCAGGCCCACGAAGCAGCCCCGAGCGTCGGGGTCGGCGTGGGGCGTTCGTTCGCCGGAGAGGTAGGGCAGGAAGAACAGCCCATCGCTGCCGGCGGGAGCCTTTGCTGCCTCATCGGTCAGGATGTCGTAAACTTCCTGGCCTGTCTTCTCGGCTACTTCGATATCCGCTTTGCACAGTTCGTTGCGGAACCATTGCAGGGAGCCGCCCGCCGAGAGATTCACGCCCATCATGTGCCACTTGCCGCGCACGGCGTGGCAGAAGGTGTGGACTCGGCCCTTCGGGTCGATTTTGACCTCGTCGCTATGGACGAACATCACCCCGGAGGTGCCGATCGACGTGGACAACACGCCCTTGTTGACGATCCCGTTGCCCACGGCCCCGGCGGCGCAATCGCCCGCTCCGCCCACGACGACGCAATCGGTCGTCAGGCCCAGTGTTTCCGCCACCTCGTCGGTCAGTTTGCCGGTCACTTCCTCGGATTCGTAGACCTTGGCGAACAGATCGATGTCGAGATCGAGCGTCTCGAGCAGCTTTTTCGACCATTTGCGTTTGGCCACGTCGAGCAGGAGCATTCCGCTCGCGTCGCTTACCTCGGTGGCGAACTCGCCGGTCAGGCGGCGGCGGATTTCGTCTTTGGGGAGCAGGACCTTGGCGGTTTTGTCGAAGTTTTTCGGCTCGTGGTTGCGAAGCCAGACGATTTTTGGGGCGGTGAATCCGGTCATGGCGGGATTGGCCACCATCTTGATGAGTTTTTTGCGTCCGCCGGCTCGTTCCTCGATTTCGGCGCATTCGGCCGCCGTTCGCTGGTCGTTCCAGAGAATGGCCCGACGCACGACCTGGTTCTTCTTGTCCAGGAACACGGACCCGTGCATTTGCCCGGAGAGGCCGATGGCCTTCACGTCGCCCGGCTTGAGGCCCGCTTTCTCGACCACCTCGCGGACCGAGGCGACGGTGGCTTGCCACCAGTCTTCCGGGTCCTGCTCGCTCCAAAGCGGCTTGGGAACGTGGCAGGGATAGGTCTTCATCGAATCGGCAAGGATCTTGCCGGTGGGGTCGATGGCGAGGGTCTTGGTGCCGGAGGTGCCAATATCGATGCCGAGAAATGCGTTCATGGGATGGTCCTTCTTGAAAGTCGGATCGAGGCGGGCCACGGGGCGGAACGCCGGGGCGGCTTCGGGTCGGCAGGGCATCCGACACGCCCAGACCGACTCGGCGGATTTTACCCGGTTGCAGAGGAAGGTGGCAACCGGGGCGGGAGAACGGCAGAGCTACGGGGACTGGTCCATTTTTCGGTCAGCAAGGTACTTTGGCGAACATGCGTCCCCCCGAAAACATGGACCTGTCCCCTTCCCTCACGCACGGTTCTCCCATCCGGGCGCGACCGGTTGACCGCCCGGGCCGCCTTGCCCTACAGTGCAGGGAACGCCCCGACCCCAATGGCAGCCAATGACTGGAGAAGAGATGAAACGCCGCCTCTTGCCGCTTCTTTTTGCTTTCCTCGCCCTCCCGTTGACCGGGTGCCCCACGCAGAAAGATGCCGATGAGGGGCAGGCCGGCCCCCCGCCGGGAACGACGCTTCGCCTGATTGTGGTCGAGGACCCGTCCCTGGCCCAGTCGATCGGCTACCTGCAAAGCGAGTGGAAAGCCCAGTCGGGGGTCGCCCTGGTCATCGAGACGGTCGCTCAAGAGGAATTTGACCCAGGAACCGCTCCCGACGCCGATGTGGTCATCGCGCCTTCGTGGCTCCTCGGGGCCGCCTGCGAGGCGGGGTGGGTCGTGCCTATGCCGGAAAAGGTCATTCAGAACGACGAGAACAACTGGCCCGACATCTTTTCTCTGATCCGCTACCAGGAGATCACCTGGAAGGGCAAGCCGATGGCCGTTCCCTTCGGCAGCCCGGCGCCGGTCCTCTACTATCGCCCCGATCTGCTGAAAGAGGCTGGGCAAAGGGCGCCGGCCACCTGGAAAGAGTACGAGGAAGTGGTCGCGAGTCTGAAGGCTCCTGCCGTGGCGGAACCGCTTGCCGAAGGCTGGGCGGGATTGACCTTGCTCGCTCGCGCTGCCAACTACGCGACCCATCCCGACAACCTTTCCACCTTGTTCCGTATCGACACGATGGAGCCGCTGATCGGCGGCGCCCCCTTCGTGCATGCCCTCGAGAAGATGGTCAGGTCGAGCGATGCAGCGTCGCTGGAGATGGACCCCGCCGCGGTCCGCGCCGCTTTCTGGCAGGGCAAGGTGGCCATGGCGATCACCTGGCCCACGGCCGCCGATGAGGCGATTGCGGACATCAAGCCGGAGTTCCCGGCCGGTGTGGTGGAGATCCCCGGTTCGCCGGGGGTGTACGACGTGGGCGAGGCAACGTGGGAGAAACGGGATCGCGAATCGGACGGTCGCGTGTCGACGCTGGGCGTGGCCGGGCGAGTGGGTATGGTTACCAAGCAGAGCCCGTGGCCCGAGCCGGCGCTTCAACTGCTGCTTTGGTTGACCAATCAGAAGTGGGGCTCCCAGGTGTGTTCGCAGAGTCCCGCCACGACGCTGTTCCGCGAGAGCAGCGTGGGCGGCGTATCGGCATGGGTAGAGGCTCCCATGCCCGACGAGGCCGCCCAGGACTACGGCGAGGCGATCGCCTCGGCGCTCGGGCGTCGCCAATGCATGTCGGCCCTCGCCATTCCCGGTCGTCCCAGGTATCTCGCCGCCCTCGACGCCGCCGTCCGTGCCGCCGTGACGAAGGAGAAAACGCCCGAGGAAGCTCTCCAGCAAGCGGCCCAAGATTGGCGGAAGATCACCGAAGAACTAGGCGTGGACAAGCAGAAGGCCGCCTACCGGGCAAGCCTCGGGCTGAAGTGAGTGAGATGCTCCCTCCCCAGCGAGCTTGCGAGCGAGGGGGAGGGCTGGGGATGTTGATGAAGACTCCTAACTTGTTGTGCTGAGTTATGTTGTGCCGTTCAGACACCGGCAACACGCCCTTGCCGCGTAGCGGCACAACGTGATTAGCCAGGGGTGGAGCGCAGCGGAACCCCTGGGGTTAAACCCGTAAGGGCCATGCCGCGTAGCGGCATTACAGCGGACCGAGCGGTTGGCGACCACCAAGGAACGCGAGTTGTGCCACTACGTGGCACATTTGCAACTTGATGGCAAGTCCAGGGGTTGAAACCCCTGGCTATTCAAATTGCGCCACTACGTGGCGAACCGTCGTTATGCAAATGCGGATGGAAATCCATCGGGATAGGGAAATCGGCAATTGCCCCAACAGGGCGCAACAGAAGCCGGGATTTGCAGGGCCCTTACGCTATCTATCTTCCGACCTTTTCATCAGGCCAGGGCCGGGGTGGGGGATTGACGGCGCCAGCCAACGTAGCCTCTCCTCGCGCCGAGATCCAAGACTCCCGATTTCGGCATGTCGTTCCTTGCGCACTCGTATGCACCCAGCAAACCACCCTGGCGTAACACCTTGGAAAGCTCCCCACCATGATCCCAAACAACCGGCTCAAGCAAGGCGTCGCTGTTTCTCTCGTCCTGATGGCGATCTTCCTGCTGTTGCTTGTCCTGACCACGCTTGCTCCCCTTGCGACTGAGCTTCCTGATCTTGTCGACAATCCCTCCGAGTCAGACATTGCCATGTGTTGGGGATGCGTTCTCGCGTACGCCCCTTTGGCAGTCTTCGCGGGCATTCTGCTCCTCTTTCGGGAGAAGATCGCCGAACGGCTCTGCCGGGCCATGGACACATCGCCTGTCGCGTGGGAAGTCGCTGTATTCCGAGTGGTCGTCTTTTCTGCGGGGATAGCGATCCTTTCGAAGTCACTGCCTGCCCTGGCCGATATCCCGAGACAGTTGGTCGACCTGCTAGACAACGAACCCGCGCCGGGCTTGGAGCCGCTCCTGTGGGACACCCTATGGAATCACGGGGTCTACGTGATTGTTCAGTTGGCCTTGGCAATCTACTTGTTGGCGGGGGCGCCGGGACTCTTGCGATGGCACTTCCGTCAAATTGAGCGTGAGCCGTCCCTGGACCAGCAAGACGCAACCGCATCGCACGATTCCCCCGATTTCGCTTCGGAGCAAGCGGCGGCGCCGGCATCCCTTTCGAATTCAGCGATTCTCCCCTGGACGCGACTCGGCTTGGTGGCGATGGGGGCAGTTGCGTTCCACTTCTCGGTCGAACACTTCAACAGTTCCGTGCGTGTTTTGGAGTTTGCTTGTCGCTCTGGGGGGGCGAAGATGTTCTTCCAAACCGTAATGATCTTCGTCGTTGGATTCCTGGCACTATTTGGGGCGGCCTGCGTTCTCATTCGCTATTCCGATGCTCTGGCCCGAAAGATCGCCGCCGGCCCCTCGGAGACCGAGCCGGCTTGGGACCGAACCGCTTGCCGCATTGCCCTTCTGGGCGTCGGGATCCTCCTGGTCGGCTATGGGCTGCCGCGTCTGGCCTCGCTTCTGTCCAATGCAGCCCTCTTCGCACGGCATGCACCAGGCAGTGTCGACCCCCAGTTTCTGCCTTCCAAGGGGATGTGGTGGTATTGCATTCTCCCTTCCGCCCAGGTCGCCCTGGGGATCTTCCTCGCGTGGTCCGCCCCGTGGTTCCTCAAGCCGGCCGCGTCTGCCGCTCGTACCGGATGCGACGTTGGGGCTGACGCATAGGAAACGTGTGACGACTGGCTCTTGTTGCTTCGCAACACCGACGATTTTCCGGCTCACACGTCAACGAGTGGAAACTCCACTGCGGAAAATCATCGCTGCCACCCTGCGGCCATCGATGTGGCTCGTGCCGGATGCGACTGAAGCCTTATCGGTCCGGCTCGCCCATGCTGCGGGTATAGACGGAAAGGCGCTCGTAGAGGTCGAGCAGATTCTGCCACTGACGCTGCTCCAGGGTCACCTGATCGCTCTTGGCAACGGGTTGGACCGATTGGACCAGGCCGCGGAGTCGGAGGTGGAAATACTGGAGCAACTCGGAAACCTGAGCCGCCTGGCTGAGGGTCAGATCCTCGGGAAGTTCCGGAGGCAGGAGCGTGTGCAGAGTCGTCTGCCCGTCGGCCTCGTCGCCCACATGGAGTTCGAAGTCGAAGGAGAAGGAGGAGTCCTCGGGATTGGCTCGCTCGGGGTCCATTTCGACCCCGGCCGTCAGGTCGGCGCCGCGGAGTTGGGCAAGTCGGGTCGCGATTTCGTCGCGAGATCCCACGACGAGCACGGTGCGACCAACCGTGATGACGTCGCCGGGACGGAGAACCCAGAGGTGGACGGTTTCGCCGTTGACCTTGGTCCCGTTGGTACTCTGCAGGTCGGTGAGGACCACTTTTTCCTGATCGTCCTGGATCTTGATGTGGAAGCGGCTGACGCGTTCGTCGTTGAGCTGGACGGAATTGCCTTCTTCGCGTCCCACAGTGAGAGGGGTGGGGACTTCTTGAAAGACGCGCCCACGATCGGCTCCGTCGACGACCCGCAATGTCACAAGAGCCATGGAAGAACTCGCTCGCCGTTTGCCCGGATCAGAGAAAGAAGATAGCGAAGCTTATAGCATGGGATTGGCCAAGAGGTCAAGCGACACCCCCTCGTTGGGTTGGGGATCCGGCAGGTTGCAATGAGCCGAACGAGCTGTCAGACTTCGGGGGACTTTGAGGATTCCGCCCGCCTTCCGGCCCGATTTTCCAAGGAGTTTGTCATGCCACGCCTGCACCCTGCCCTGTTTGTTCTCCTCGGAACCGCGATCTTTTCGACCTGCTTCCCCTTGCTGGCCGCCGAGTCCGCCGCGCCGTCCGAGGTCCGAGCCGCCGATTACCCCACCCTCCAGGCCGCGTTTGACGCCGTGCCGGAGAGCGGCGGGCTGGTGATCCTACCGCCGGGCCGCTTCCTGATTGATCGTCCGCTCGTGTTGTCGCGAGCCGAAACGCGAGTGATCGGCGCTGGGGCGGCGACCTGCCTGGTCAACACGAACGAGTCGGGCGAGCCGACCTTGATCGTCCGGCCGACGGATATCGAGAAGAACCCGAGGTCCCGGATCTGGCGGGTTCAACTGGCCGATTTTCGCATTTGCGGCGATCCGAAGGCCGTCGACGCAAAGAGCACGGAGCCCAAGAGCGGCGACGGGCTGCTGGCCCACGGCGTGAACGAGCTCTTCGTCCACGGACTCTCGATCGACCATCACGGCGGCAACGGCATCCATCTGGTTCATTGTTACGAGGATGCGAGAGTGAGCGATTCAATCCTCACCTACAACCGCAAGGCCGGACTGGCAATCCTGGCCGGGCACGACATCGTCGTCAACGCCAACCACTTCGAGGAGAACCAGGACGCCCTTCGCTGCATTGACAGCTTCAACCTGTGCATGAACGGTAACAATCTCGACGATCACCTGGGCGACGGCGTGGTCATTGAGAACACGTACGGTTCCGTCGTTTCGGGGAACATGATCGAGGAATGCGAAGGTCGGGCGATCGTGCTCGATCGCGATTGCTACGGAATCACGCTCAGCGCGAACGTGATCGCCCACAACATGAGCGGGGGAATCGATCTGCGCGACGCCTGGGGATGCGCCGTGTCGGCTAACACGTTCACCCTCGACGACCAGTTCGGGGTCCGTGTCGGGCCCGACGCCGGTCGAATTCCGATCAGCGGCAACGCCTTCTGCGACAGCCATCACGGGCAGGCCATCCGCCGCGAGGTGAAAGGCAATTTCGGCGGCGGGATCCTCCTTGAAGGAACTTCCGACATCGTCATTGCGGGCAACACCTTCACGGGACTCTCCCACCACGCCGTTCAGGCCGACGCAAAATGCCGCCGGATCGCCTTCCAGGGCAACCTCGTCTGCGGCACGAATGCCCTGGTCGAGGGCGGCAGGGCCCAGGTGAAGTTGGACGCCGCGACCGGCGTGCTGTCCGAGGGAAACCTGGTCGAAACGAAGTGAGGCTGGAGGCTGGAGAACTACTTCCTTACTCAGCGTGAAAACGAATGATGGAGCCAAGGCTGAAGACTGAAGGACTGAAGAATAGGGAGTTTCGGCGAGTGGAAATCGGGATTCTACACCAGTCGACCTCGCATCAGAAACCTACAGCCTCCAGCCTCCAGTCTCCGGCCTACAGTGGGCGAGTTGCAGGTGCAAGACGTTGACCTTACCTTGCCGGATCTTATCCGCTGCCTGGAGGAGTTGCTTGCGCAAGTGCCTTCCGGTCGGGTGACCACCTACGGCTCCCTTGCCGAAGGGCTCGGGTCGGCGGCGGCCGCTCGATGGGTGGGACATTGGATGATGCACCACGACCATGGCCCCGGCTGTCCGTGCCACCGGGTCGTGCGGGCAGACGGCTCCCTCGGCCTCTACGTGACGGGCAACGCCGACGAGAAGGCCGCTCTTCTCCGCGGCGAGGGGGTTTCCGTCGAAGACGAGAGCGTCCAGGAATTTTCCGAACGGGTCTTCCGGACCTTTCGCTCCGCACGGCCGCTGATTCCGCTCCGCGAGATGCAAGAGGAGCTCGGGCAGAAAGTCAGCCTGCGTGGTCGAACGACGATGCCCGGCACGGTGGCGGGCGTTGACGTCTCCTATTCGGAAAACCACGGCACGGGGGCCTATGTCTTGTGGGATGTTCGGCAACAAGAGCTCATTTGGTCGACCACCGTGACGCAAGAGGTGACGTTCCCTTACATCACCGGATACCTGGCGTTTCGTGAATTGCCGCTGCTTCTCGCCCTGATGGACGCGGCACGAACGGCCCGAAGGTTGGGAGACGTGGTCATTGTGGATGGCAGCGGGCTGCTCCATCCGCGAGGCGTGGGCATCGCCTGCCACCTGGGCGTCCTCACGGATGTACCGACGATCGGGGTGTCGAAGAAACTGCTTTGTGGCGACGTGGACATTGCGGCCATGGCTGCGGGCGAGTCGCGAGCGGTTGTCCAGGACGGACACGAACGGGGACGAGCCCTGAGGGCGACCGGCGGCAGTGCCAGGCCGATCTTCATCTCGCCGGGGCATCGAATCAGCGCGGCCATGGCGGAGCGGGTCGTGCGGGGCCAGTTGTTGGGACGCCGCCTTCCGGAAGTTCAGTACTGGGCGGATCGATTGAGCCGCGAGGCGGCTCGGGCAAGGCTTTGAGGTGCCGGAAATGTCATTTTGAGTCGGGCGAAGCGATTGCGTAATTGAGATCGAGACTCAACAAGCAAGAAAGGTTTTTCCGAGAGGCGTTTTGGGGTATGGTCTAATTGCGTGGAGACGATATATAAAGGAATATTCCGGTGACCATCGGGTCACCCGACGTATCGGATCACCCGGTTGGTGAAGCCCGATCAATTTTTGACCGATCGGGACCCACTGCATCTACTAACGACGCTTCTTTTTTTGTGTAGGGGAGTTTCACTCACATGACGGCTATTGTGAACCAGGAAACCTGCAACGGTTGTGGCGATTGTGTTGAATCCTGTCCGCTCGACGCGATCGAGATGAAGGACGGCAAGGCGGTCGTCGACGACGACACCTGTGGCGATTGCGGCGCGTGCGTCGACGTTTGCCCGACCGAGTCCATCTCCGTTGACTGAGCCACTTGGCTTGAATCACGTTGACATGGCGGGCCGCTCCCGGGCGGCCCGTCGTCATTTCTTGCGGACGACTCAGGAATAACTTCGCAGTGTTTCTTGGGGAACATCACGACGGAGCGTGATGGCTACAATAGAATTGCCGAAGTTATTCCTGAGTCGTCCTTTGGCGGTCCGGTCGTGAAGGATGCGTTCCATGGCGAGGGAAGAAGAACGGGAAGGTCCGATTGAAATCGCCGTAACGGGCGAGTTGACGGAGCACCAGCCGGAGTTGTGCGAGAAGCTGCTGGAAGTGGAGCCGGGTGGAGAGTGTGTTCTCTACTTCGACAGCGGCGGAGGCAGCGCCTACTCGGGGATTGCCCTGACTTCGTTGATTTTGCTAAGATCGTTGCGCGCCACGGGGGTGGTTGTGGGCGAGTGTTCTTCGGCCGCCCTGTGGCCCTTTGCCGCCTGCCAGCGTCGCCTCGTCACGCCCTACAGCGTCCTGCTCTTCCACCCGATGAAATGGCAAAGCGAGGAGCACGTTCTCCTGGCGGAAGCAAAGGAGTGGGCCCGCCATTTTGGCGAGCTGGAAGGCACCATGGATCGCTGGCTGGCGGACTTGTTCGGCGTGGCGCCGGAGGTGATCGAGCCGTGGATTCGTCCGGGACGCTTTGTTTCGGGAGCGGAATTGGTTGAATGCGGGCTGGCCGAGCTCACTGAATTGAAACCGCTCGACCAGGTGTGCCGACCGTCAAGGAGGTAGCCACTCGTGAACCAGAACGAGGCCGCGCAAGTGATGGAACGAGTGATGGAACGAGGCGCCGCCGGCAAGTCGCGATTTCTCACGACCCTGGCGTGGAGCGCTCTTTTGGGATTGGCTGCCGCCGCCGGGTGTTCTCGCCCCTCGCCCGAAGCCCAAGCGACCGAAGAGGCCAAGGCCTTCGGGACACTTCCGGGCCTCAAGGCCACGCCGGACCAGGCCCTCCAGGATGAACTGGCGAGGGTCGTCGAGCAAGGCGGCACGCCCGAACTGCTGGCCGCGGACGAGATCCCGCCCGACATGAATGTGGCGGCAGGATTGATGGCCGTGTTTGATGAGAGGATGGATCGCGAGCGAATCGCGATGATTCGAGCCGAGACGGACGAGCTGTTTCCCGAGGGACCTTTCACGCTGGAGCCCGTGCGACGAGAGAAGGCCATTCGATTTCGGCGACGCTACGACGATGAGCGGATGGGAGCCCGTCTGG
The DNA here is from genome assembly GCA_963674575.2 of Thermoguttaceae bacterium. Lineage (GTDB taxonomy): Bacteria > Planctomycetota > Planctomycetia > Pirellulales > Thermoguttaceae > JAAYAY01. The sequence continues at coordinate 16,032 of CAXXQT010000001.1, read as the reverse complement.
CCCTGCAACGCCCCGAGTGCCGGTTTCCGATTGCGTACGAGGCAGGCCCTGCCGACGACAACGTCTTTCTCGACGTCGTCTGGATCTGCTCGCGATTGGAGGCCTTCGCGGCGGCGGAGGCCCTGTGGGCCGGCGACTTGGATTCGGCCTTGGAGTCGCTTCACTACATGCTGCGTCTGGCCGAATGTGTGGCGGCGGAGCCCCATCTCGTTTCCCGGCTGGAAGGCGCGTTCCTGCGCATGGAAGGTCTCCTCGTTCTTCAGGCAATCGTGGGCCACGAGAAGTTCCAGCGGAGTCACGCCCTGTTGATCCGCGGATGGCTGGACGATCAACTGGCCGCCTGGCCCGACGACTCCCTGGCGTGGATCGGCGACCGGGCCCAGGGAATGGTGATGTACGAAGCGGTTCGCGGGGGAGAGCTTGACAAGTTTCTCACAGAGAAAGACAAGGAGCAAATCAAGGCCGTGAGCACGATCACGGCCTTCGCGGAAGCCGCTTGCCGGGACGTGAATGCGGACGAGCTCTACTATCTGAAGGCGATGGATAAGATCATCGAAAGCTGCCGCAATCCGTATCACACGCGTGTGGAGGATTTTGAACAGTTGCGGCAGGATCTTCACGAGCGGCGCAACCGCAGCGATTTTCCGCTCGTGGCCGGGCGGCTCCTTCTTCCGGAGTTCGAGAAGGCCCACGTAATCCAGGCCCGGGACCGGGCCAATTGCGAGGGCTGGGTGTTGGCCCTGGCCGCCGCTTGCGGCGAAAAACCTCCCAAGATCGGGAACAACCCGCTCACGGGGCGTCCCTATCGAATGGAACGGGACGGCAAGACGATCCTGGTCTTCGATATCGGGACAGGCGTCGACGGCGACAACCCGCCGTGGATCGTGCCCAATATGACCTCGGCGGGAGGGGAGTGATGGTCGACCGAGATTCGCGGCGGGATTTCCTCCGAGGCCGTTCGGCCGCCGAGGCGGCGCAGGAGGCCGCCTTTCGTGCCCTGTCGCCGGACGCGGCATCGCCTGGACCACACGCGCCGAACCAGCGCGGCTACGCCGTTCACATCAGCCGCAAGGCGATGGCCTGCGAGTTCGAGGTCGTGCTGAACGCGGGTCAGTACGAATCGGGAACAGAGACGGCCCTCGACGCCCTGGATGTCGTGGAGCGGCTGGAATCGCAACTGAGCTACTTCCGGCGGGAAAGCGAGATCAGCCAAATCAACGCTTTGGCCGCCGAAGAACCGGTTCCCGCCGAAGTACGACTCTTCTCGCTCCTGACGGCGGCCGCCGAGATTTGCGAGGCCACCGACGGCGCTTTCGACCTGACGGCGACCCCGTTGTGGAAGGCGTGGGGTTTCGCACGAGGCGAAGGACGCCTGGCCGGCGACGCGGAGGTGGCCGAAGCCCTCCAGACCGTGGGCGGCTCGCTCGTTGAATTGGACCAGGAACTTCAGACCGTGCGTTACCTCAAGCCGGGGGTCGAGTTGAACCTCGGCAGCATCGGCAAGGGATACGCCGTGGATCGCGTGGCCGAGGTGCTCGATTGTGCCGACATCGACGACTACCTGATCCAGGGCGGGCAGAGCAGCGTGGCCGCCAAGGGGACTCGCCGCTGCGAGCCGGACGCCGAGGGCTGGCTGGTGGGGCTCGGCCATCCCTTGCGACCCGGGACCCGCCTCGGCTACGTTCGCCTTCGCGACCGCAGCCTGGCCACGTCCGGGTCCGCATCGCAGTTCTTCCGCCACAAGGGGCGCCGCTATAGCCACATCATCGACCCGCGCACGGGGCGTCCGGCCGAGGGCGTTCTTTCGGTCTCTGTCCTGGCCTCCGAGGCGGCCCGGGCCGACGCCCTGGCGACGGCGTTCTTCGTGATGGGCCGGAAGCGAACGATCGAATTCTGCCAGGAACACCCGGACCTGGGCGTGATCCTCATTTGCCCCGCCGCCGGCAGCCCGGGCTACGACATCCAAACGCTCGGAATCGCCGAAGACGATTTTTTGCGGTCGGATCTCCAGAGCGAGGAGTGAAGCATGAGCACCACGCAAGTTGGCAAGATTCTCGAGACGGAAGGCACCGTTGCTTTGCCGGGAGTTTTTGACACGCTCTCGGCTCGGATCTGCGAGCGGACCGGGTTTCCGATGACGTTCATCTCCGGCTACAGTGTGGCCGCCACCGCGATCGGGGAGCCCGACCTGGGCCTACTCACCCAGACGGAAATCGTCGATCGAGCCCGGAGGATCTGCATGGCGATCGAGATTCCCGTGCTGGTCGACGCCGACACGGGCTACGGCAACCCGCTGAACGTGCATCGAACCGTGCGCGAACTGATCGCCGCCGGCGCGGCCGGTTGCTTTCTGGAAGACCAGGTCTGGCCGAAGCGATGCGGGCACATGCGCGGAAAGCGGGTGATCGAACGCGACGAATACGTGCAGAAGATGCGCGCCGCGGATGAGGCACGGGCGGGACGCGACTTCTTCCTTGTCGCCCGGACCGATGCCCTGGTTCTCCACGGCATGGATGAAGCGATCGCGCGCGTGTCGGAGGCCCGGGAGGCCGGCGCCAATGCCTGCTTTGTGGAAGCTCCGGCCAGCGTGGACGACCTGGCGGAAATCGGACGCCGCGCGCCGGGTCCCAACGTGGCCAACATGGTGGCCGGCGGCAAGACCCCTATTCTGCCGAAGGAGGAACTGGCAGCGATGGGGTTCCACCTGATCCTGCATCCGCTTTGCGGACTGGTTTCGGCTGCCCGGATGATGCAGAATGTGTTCCAGGACCTGGCCCGGCAGGGAACTCTCGCCCCGGACGGGAAGGACATCATGCCCTTCAACGAATTCAACGACTTGATCGGCGTGGACGATCGCATCGCCCTGGCCGAACGCTTTGGAGTGGACTCGTGACACGCTTGCTCTGCGCGATCGCCCTGGCACTTGCCTGGCTGGAAGCCGGCCATGCGGAGGAACCCAGCCGATACATGGTGGTGGTCACGGGCTCTGAACTTCTCGAGGGCGCGTTTCCCGACGGCCACACCTGCTTCATCACCCGCACCCTTCGCCCCCTGGGGCTCCAATGCGCAGGCTCGATGACCGTGGGCGACGAGAAGGACGATATCTTGTCGGCCCTCGGGTACGCATCAAGTCGGGCGGAACTGATCCTGGTGACGGGCGGCCTGGGACCAACGGACAACGACTTGACGTGCCAGGCGATTTCGCAGTTCACGGGGATCGCTGTCCGGGAACATCCCGAAGTGCTCGCCGAGATCGCCCGGCGGTTTCGTACGTCGGTGAGCGACCTTCGGTCCAACCTGCGTCGGCAAACTCGCGTGCCGGTGAAAGGCTCCTACCTGAAGAACGCTCACGGAACGGCCGTTGGCCTGGTCTTTGAAACAACTCGCGGTGCGATCGTCGCACTGCCCGGTCCGCCTCGAGAACTGCAACCGATGGTCACCGACCAACTGGTGCCGTACGTGAGCCAGAGATTTGGCACGCGCCTGCCGGGAAGTTCCCTGACGGTGCGTTTCGTAGGGCTGGGCCAGTCGACGATCGACGCGAGAATGAAGCAGCACGTGCCGCTCCCGGAAGGCGTGGTTCTCGCGTCGCAATTCGACGGCAGCCGAGTGGATTTTACGTTCAGCCTGCCCGAGGCCAACGGTGAGAATCAAGCGAGACTTGACGAGCTCAGAAAGCGGATCCTGGCCCAGTTTGGCGAAAGTGTTTACGCCACGGACAAGGAAACGAGCCTGGAGGATGTGGTCGTTGCTCGGCTGAAAGAGCGGAACGAAAAACTCGCCCTGGCCGAGGTGGAAAGCGGCGGCAACGTGGAGGCGGCGTTGAGCGGCGCCCATGGGGCGGAGGCTGTTCTTGCCGGCGGCTACATCGCCCCGGACTACCGGACGCTCGTCCGGCTTGCGGGGATCTCCACGGAGGAAGGGAGCGAGTCAACTGAGCCCGGACGCACCAGAGAGTTGGCCGATTTGCTTTCGCGCGCCGCGTGTGGACAATGGGTGGTCGTCGTCGGACGGCGAGAGGGCGCCGAGGCCGACTTGGTCCACGTGGCCGTCCGGTCCCCCGAGGGGGAGACGTCCGTGCAACGTTTGACCGTGCGAGGAAGCGATGGGGCACGTCGCGCCCGATTGACCACGCAAATCGTGGATGCCCTTCGGAGACGTTTGGTGAAGGAATGAAGCGGCGTATCCTGTTGGCAATCTACGGTCTGGGCATGGGGGCCGGCTATGCGGCCTTGCTGCGGGCAGCCGTTCCGGCCGAAGGCAGTCTGCTGTCGGTTCGGGGCCTGAACGTGGTAATTCTAATGGGGTTGTACGGCTGGTGCTGCGGCAAGGATCCGCTGTTGCCTGTCAGGCGGCCGCTGATCGAGATCGCGGTATTTCCGCTGGCCTTGCTGGGGGCCTTGCTGGTCGGTTGCCTTTTTGTGATCTCATTCGTTGTCACGCAGTTGGCGAACCTCGTGGCCAGAATGCGGGGGGCTTTTCGCCAGGGATAATTCGCAGAAGGGGAGCTTTGTGATGTTGCATCCGACGAGAGCGTGGCTTGCATTGGTTCTTTTGGCAGCGGGGTTGCTGGCCACGGACGTTCGCGGCGACGTGGCCGACCAACGCGAGCTTGTCTCTGTCGAAAACGGGCTGCTCCGCGTCAGCGTTGACGCCCACGATGGGACGCTTCTGGAACTGACCGATCTTGGCACCGGGCACAACCAGGTGGGCGACGCCCAGCAACTGGTCGGCCTGTGGGAACTGGCCGGCGTCAGGGACAGCAAGACGGTATCCGCAAGCCCTTCGAAGGCCAAGCAGTTCCATGTGGAACAACTCGAAGTCCCGGAGAAGGGGCTTCGGCTGGTTTGGGAAGGAGTTGAACTGGGCGGAAGCGGTGAAACTCGCGTGGAAGCGGTTGTCCTTCTCGACAAGGACCAGCCCAACAGCTACTGGACCATCCGCGTGGAGTCGCTGGGCGGGCTGAGCGTGGAGACCATTCGCTTCCCTCGCTTCTCGGGATTGCGACGCCAGGAGAACGAGCACCTTGCCCTTCCGGTGTGGATGGGCCAGAAGATGACCAACCCGCGGAAATTTCTCTCCGGGACCGGTGGCAAAGGGCGACGGCTCGCGTCCCCCTATCCCGCCTGGTTGTCGCTGCAATGCCTGGCCTACTACCAGGAAGGCGGGCCCGGGTTCTATGCTTCCTGCAACGACACAAGCACGTGCCGGAAGGCCTTCTCGCTCTGGGGCACGCCCGAGGGAGACGTGTCCTACGAGATGGTTCACTATCCGCAGGCTGATTCCGAAGCAAGCGACCGCTACGAGCTTCCCTACGCGGCTGTGCTGGGCACGTTTGTGGGCGATTGGATCACGGCGGCCGAGCGTTATCGAGCCTGGGCTGTGGGGCAGCCGTGGGTGCGGCAGAGCCGGAAACTCCGCGGCGTGGTTTCCGACTGGGCCATGGACGCGGATATCTGGGTTTGGAATCGGGGTCGCTCCTCGGGCGTGCTGGGACCGGCCGCTGCGCTGCAGGATCGCCTGGGGATGCCGGTGAGCGTTTTCTGGCACTGGTGGCACGGTTGCCCCTACGACATTGGATTTCCCGAATACCTTCCTCCTCGGGAGGGAACCGAACCGTTTCGCCAGGCCGTGGCCAAGGCCCACGAGGAGAAGCTGCACATGCTGGTCTATATGAACCAGCGGGGGTGGGGCCTGAGCACGGAGAGCTGGAAATCGGAGGGAGCCGAACGTTATGCGGTGAAGGCGAAGAACGGCAAGATCGTGCCCGAGGTGTACAATATCTTCACGGGCAAGGCCCTCGTTTCCATGTGCCTGGGAACGAAGTTCTGGCGTGACAAGTACGCGGGGCTCGCCGAGGAAGCCGTCAACGACCTGGGGGTCGACGGGATCTACATGGACCAGGCCTGCAGTCACAAGGCGTGCTACGATCCGAACCATGGTCACCCGGTCGGCGGCGGGGATTCGTGGATGCAAGGTTTTCGGGCCCTCTCGGAAGACCTGCGCAAGCGTTGCCGCCCGGACAGCCCGGTTGTGTTGGCGGGCGAAGGCTGCGGCGAAGCCTGGCTGCCCTATCTCGACCTGATGCTGGCCCTGCAAGTCAGCCGCGAGCGTTACTCGTCGCCCTCGGATCCGTGGGAGGTCATTCCCTTCTTCCACGCCGTCTACCATCCCTACGCGCTGACCTACGGCAACTATTCGTCGCTGGTCATGCCGCCTTACGACGAACTTTGGCCGGAGGAGTTTGCCCCGGCCGAGCCGCTGGCCCTGCTCGACCGCGAGTTCTCCCACCAGTTCTATCTCGAACAGGCCCGGACGTTCGTTTGGGGGCAGCAGTTGACGCTGGCCAACTTCCGCCCGATTCTGTTGGAAGAGCGAGCCGAGGAGATGGAGTACCTGATGCAGCTCGCCCGCCTGCGAAAGGGCGCCGCGAAGTACCTGCGCGACGGCGAGTTCCTCCGCCCACCGGCAATCAATGCTCCTGAAGCGACATCCGATTTCTCGCGGCTTTCCATCTACGCGGGCCGGAAGGACCGGCTGACTGCCTACCAGCGAACCCATCCCCTGGCCCTTGCCGGAGCATGGCGGGCGTCGGACGGCAACGTCGCCTTCGCCCTGGCCAGCGTGTCGGACGAGCCGCTTTCGCTCACCGTGCCGATCGATCGGACCTACTACGCATTGCCGGAATCGGTCGAGTTGCACCGAATCGACGCGTCGGGCCGCCAGCGTGTGGACCTGCCCGGGGGCGACGCTCCGCTGCAACTGACCTTGAAGCCTCGCGAGGCCTGCCTTCTCGAATTCTGCAAGGCGACCGATCCGTGGGACACGATCGCCCGGTTCTTCTCGCCTCCGCCTGAGTTCGAAGGCATGCTGGGCGATTATCGCTCACCGTTGACGTTTGCCGACGGCAGCCAGGTCAAGACGGCTGACGACTGGCAGAAGCGACGGCAGGAAATCCTCGACCAGTGGCAAACATTGATGGGCAAGTGGCCTCCGCTGATTACTGATCCTGAAGTGGAAGTTCTGGAAACGACGCGGCGCGAGAACTTCGAACAACGGAAGATTCGCTTCCGCTGGACGCCCAACGAGTGGACGACCGGCTATCTGTTGATTCCTGACGGCCAAGGTCCGAAACCGGCTGTGGTCACCGTTTACTACGAACCGGAAACGGCGATTGGCCTGGGCAAAGAGTATCGCGACTTTGCCTACCAGCTTGCCCGCCGGGGCTTCGTCGCCCTTTCGCTCGGTACGACGGAGGCGACCGCGGCCAAAACCTACGCCCTGTACTATCCGGACCTCGATCATGCCCAAGTGCAGCCCCTTTCGATGCTGGGCTATGCGGCGGCCAACGCGTGGTACGTCCTGGCCAAGTGCCCCGAGGTGGACTCAAAACGGATCGGGATCGTGGGCCATTCCTTCGGCGGCAAGTGGGCCATGTTCGGCTCGTGCCTGTTCGACAAGTACGCCTGCGCCGTGTGGTCCGATCCGGGGATCGTCTTCGACGTGCGTCCCAGCGTGAACTACTGGGAGCCCTGGTACCTGGGCTACCATCCGCGTCCCTGGCGAAAGCGGGGCGTGATCACCGAAGAGAACCCGGCCCGGGGACTCTATCCCGAGCTGCTTGCCGCCGGTCGCGACCTGCACGAACTGCACGCCCTGATGGCCCCGCGTCCGCTGCTGGTTTCCGGCGGCAGCGAGGACCAGCCGCGCCGTTGGATCCCGCTCAATCACACGATCGCCGTCAATCGCCTGCTGGGCGCCGCGGATCGCGTGGCTATGACGAACCGACCGGAGCATTCGCCCAACGAACAGTCCAACGCCCGGATCTACGCCTTCTTCGAGCATTTTCTGGGCGGGCAATAGACGACCAGCTAGACCTTAGCCAAGCGAACCCCGTCCGGCGAACTCTCAGCAAGACAGCCTCCGATTGGCGGTGGTCCGGCGCCCGTTGGCATCTGTCCGGCGGGAGAATGGACGCCCCGGTTCTACCCAGAATCCACGGGGCGCCATCGGGCTTGTTTGTCCGGTGAACGCCGGATAGGATAATGCCCAGGTAATGACAAGGCACTGGCGAGCCGACAGTGGCGCCATCGCGTGTGAAGTGGCACGTCTTGGGTGCAAGCAAATCGAAGGCGTTTCGGCAAGAAAGCCGCGCCGACTGGTTGTGTGGCCAGTGCCGCCCGGAAGGCCACTCGCTATGGATGACGTATTCGAGGGGACGAATAAAGGGGTCGGGTGTCTTTTTTCTTGACGGAGCGGGGAGGGATGTGATAGTCTTCCGGGCATGCCACGACGATTGCGAGCTGCCAGCGGCGGATATGCGTACCACGTGCTCAATCGAGCCGCGGGGCGGATGCGGATTTTCGGCAAGCAGCGCGACTTCGAAGCGTTCGCCAGGGGTGATCGGGCAGGCCAAGGACCGGTTGCCGATGCGTGTCCTGGCATGGTGTGTATTGTCCAATCACTGGCATTTCGTCCTCTGGCCGCGTGGCGACGGCGACTTGTCGGAGTTCATGCGTTGGCTGACGGTCACCAACACGCAACGTTGGCACGCGGCCCATCGTACGTCAGGAACGGGCCCCTTATACCAGGGCCGGTTCAAGTCCTTCCCGATCCAGGAAGACGATCACCTCTTGACGGTGCTGCGGTACGTGCAGCGCAATCCATTGCGAGCCAATCTGGTCAAGGAGGGCGAGGCATGGCGTTGCTCGACGTTTGGCATCGGGTGCACGGCGACGAGGCGTGCCTGCTGGACGAGGGGCCAGTGGCGTTGCCGCGAGATTGAACACGGCACGTGCAGTCGCCGCAGACGGAAGCAGAGTTGGAGGCGTTGCGGAGGCCGGCGGTCCGCGGCGCCCCCTTTGGCGAGATCTCTTGGCAGGAGCGAACGGCGAAGAAACTCGACCTCCATTCGACGCTCCGCCCTCGGGGGCGGCCACAGCAGACGGCCCCGAAGCGATAACAAAGCCTCCCGACCCCTTTATCCGTCCCCCTGATGGATCGTCGTTAACTCTTGAGTAGCATGTCGCTCTTTGGACGCCAGGACAGGTTCTGCGCTCTTTCGAGACGAAGGACAGCATGCTGCACACGCCAGATTGGAGGCCATCACAATGGACCGCGTACAGTTACTCCGCTTCATCCCAATCCTTGCTGTCCATTGCCTTTTGATGGCCTGTTTCGGATGCGCTCCTGAAACGCATGAGGTGAGCCTTTTTCAGCAAGCGAGCACGCCCTGCCGAGATTTCATCGTAACAGCGACAGTGGTCGGAAGAACTGTTCGAAAAGCACACGGGACGCTTGAAGGAGCGCCCTATGATGTTCTTATCGGAATCGAATCCAAACACTATCGGCAATTCTCGGCAGAAATCCCCCACCTAGAAGTGCGTTCCGTTCGCGACAGTCCGGGATATCAGTTCTCCACGACAAGGGCCCTTTGCGAAGAACAGCAGATCCTTAGCGACGGAAGCCTCTGTAGCTTCTTCTGGGTTCGCGGCCTGCAGCTTCAACACTGTAAGCATTCGCTGACATTCTCAGTGAGTGTGAAAGATGTGGAACCTCCTTTGTCAGAAGAAATTGAGCTCTGTTTACAGCCCATCCGAGCGCGGGTGGCACAGGTTCTTGAACCTGTGGGCGAAGCCCAAGAGGTTGAGTGAAGCCGTCGCAGTGGCTAGTAGACCCCTATGCCAGGTCGACGCCGAATTATTGACGACCGGTTGTACGCCCGCTTCGTTGCGTTCTCTGTTTGCCGTCGCCAGGGGGATTGGTGAGCCGGTTCACGTCAGCTTGCCGGAGCCTTCGATGGGCCAGGCGTCGACGACGCGGGCCTGGTCGTGCACAAGGATCGTGCGGTGAAGGTTGCAGGTGGTGCAGGCGTGGCTGGGGAGGAGCTGGACGGCGTGGCCGACGCTCCAATCGGCGGGCGCGTTGCGGACGATGCAGTGCTCTTCGGAAACGAAGCTGGGGATCTCGGCGGCGGGGTGGTCCTTGATCCGGGGCAGCCCGAACTCGCAACCGGCGCCTTTGAGGCCTACATCAAGGACGGCCACGCCGGGCCGCTTGCTGATGACCCGTGCCAGCACGCTCAGGGCGACTTCGAACTCGGGCAGCATCTCCGCATAGCGCCAGTCCATGGTGGCGTAGGAGCCGGCCTGGATCTCGGTCACGCCTTCCAGCACGCCCGTGAACCGGTGTGTGGCCGCGGACCCGCCGCTGACAATGCGGACTTCCAGGCCGTTCCGCTCTAGAAGCCGTCGAGTCTCAAGGGCCCCCGCAAAGGCTTCTCGGACGAGTCGCTCCCGCTCGGCCGGATCGTTCACGTAGACGGCGTGCCCTTCGTAGGCCTGAAGCCCGTCGAAGCGAAGGCCGGGGAGGCCTGACACGGCCCGGGCCAATTTCAGGACGGGCTCGCCCGGAGCAAGTCCGCAACGGCCGGTGCCGATATCGACTTCCACGAGGACTCCAACCGTGACGCCGGCCGCGGCGGCCGCGGCAGAGATCGGTTCGGCCTGGGCAAGGTCGTCGACGGCCACCTTGAGATCGACTCGCCGTGCGAGTTCGACAAGCCGTGGCATCTTGGCGGAGCCCACGACCTGGTTGGCGATGAGCACGTCGCCGATGCCGCCGTCGGCCAGCACCTCGGCCTCGCCCAGCTTGGCGCAGGTCATGCCCACGGCCGAGCCGGTTTCGAGCTGGCGCCGGGCCAGGGTGACACACTTGTGGTTCTTGAAGTGGGGTCGAAGTTGCGCCGGCCGGTCGCGGAAGAAGTCCGCCATCCGGCGCAGATTTCGATCGGACGCCGCCTGGTCGAGCAGCAAGGCCGGCGTGTCGAGGTCCGCCACTGGGACACCGATTGCGTTGGAAGGAAGCATAGGCTGGAGCCTGGAGACTGTAGGCTGGAGGAAGGGTGAAGGGGGTCGAGTGCGAGTTCCAAAGGCGGACACCCCCTCCCCAGCGAGCTTGCGAGCGAGGGGGAGGGCCGGGGAGGGGGATTGGGACGTGGACGCCGGCCAGTGCAGTGTACCACCTCCGTCCTACAGCCTCCAGCCTACAGCCTGCAGCCTCCCTCTACCATGCGGTCCAGCCGCCGTCGATGACGAGGTTCTGGCCGGTCATGTAGCTGCTGGCGTCGGCGGCCAGGAAGAGCAGGGCGCCCTTGAGTTCGTGGGGCAGCCCCATGCGCTGCATGGGGCTGTGATTGCAGAGGCGCTCGACCATTTCCTGGGGCGCTTTGGACGAGGGAAAGGGCCCGGGACTGAGGCAATTGACTCGCACGCCGTCGCGGGCCCAATAGACGGCCAGGTGACGGGTGAGGTGAACAATGCCGCCTTTGAGCGTGTGGTAGGCAACGGGGCTGGCGGGGCAGACATCCCGGTAGGCGTCGGGGTAGGATCCGACCAGGCCGTACATGGAGCCGAGGAGGATCACGCTGGCCGAGGTTTTGCCCTGAACGGCGTGGTCGTGCAGCCGCCGTGCGAGGAGGAAATAGCCGGTGGCGTTGGCCAATTGGCGGGTAAACTGCTCGGCGGTCACCTCGGTCCAGTCGGCGGCCAACGGGTCGTGGCCGTTGTTGACGAGGATGTCCAGCCCGCCGGCGAGGCGAAGGGCTTCGTCGAAGCCGCGGTGGATGGACGGCTCGTCCATGTGGTCCATTTCGAGGGCGTGGTGGATCGCGCCAGTCGTGGGAAGCGATTCGGCCACGGCCTGGGCTCGGGAGAGCTGGCGACTGCTGACGACGACCGTCGCTCCGGCCTCGGCCAGGGCCCGAGCCAGGGCGCCGCCCAGATACCCGCTGGCGCCGGTTACGAGGGCCCGTTTTCCGGTCAGGTCAAAGAGTTGTTGGACGGTGGGTTCGTGGGGAGCAGTCATGGGAAATCAACACATTATAGCGTGGTCGTTGTTTCCAGCGATCGAACCTCGAATCACGGCGAGTTCTTCGTTGAATCTGCCGGCGTTGGAATTCTGCGCGTACACCGAAGGTGTTGAATTCCACAGCCCGGCGTCGCGAAGCGCACGCTGGGATACCGGTGATGATAACAAGCTATACCCCAACGGGGTTTGACAGAATTGTGGAACTGAGTTTGGTCAACGATATGTGTGAGGGTTTGGCAGCCTTGTGGAACCCCTTCGGGGTACAGACATTTCTTCCTTGCGCTACCCAGCGTGCGCTGCGCGACGCCGGGCTGTGGAGTTTAACGCCTTCGGCGTATACGATCGCATGCGACCCCCCGTTTCACGCAAGACGTCATGGTCTCAGAAGTTCGCGGCTAGTGCCTTTTCTCGAGAATCTGCCACGCGCGCTCATCCACGGACGCGAGGGTGGCAAGGTTGGTGCGAAGCGTGTGGGCGGCTTCTTGAAGGGAGCAGGCGGGATCGGCGTGGCCTTCGAGATAGTCGAGAAAGGCGTTGGCCTGGGAGATGAAAAGGACGTCGCGACCGGTCACGTGGAAGCGTTCTTCCTGCCAGGGCCGAGTCGGGCTCGGTCATCCAGGCCCAGCGGTGGCCGATAGAGCTCGCATCGGCACGTGCCCTTCTCGCAGACGACGGTGATGTTGATCTCGCCGGGCGTCTGGTGCTGGTTCAGGCTGTAGGAGGCCATAAGGCCGCCCTGGCGGGCGAGAACGTGGACGGTGTCTTCCACCTCGACGCCTTCGAGAACCTGGTGGGCGGCGTCGGCCACGAGTTGATTCATGGGGCCGACGAGCCACTGGCCGGCGTTCATGATGTGGGTCATGGCGTCCTGAATGGCGCCGCCGCCCGTTTCGCGCCGGGCGTAGTAGATTTCCGATAAGCGGGCCGGTAAGGTGGGAAAGTGCTGCCGCAGGCGGCGACCAGTTGCACGGGTTTTCCGAATCGCCCCTGGCAAAGGGCCTCGCGCATGGCGGCGAGGGCCGGTTCGTGGCGGAGGACATAGGCGACAGCGGCGCGAAGATTGCGCTCTCGGATCGCCGTTTCGAGGCCGTCGATTCCGTCGAGGCTCGTACTGAGCGGTTTTTTCGATGAGGAGGTTGAGGGCCTGCCTCGGCAAGCCGGACGGCCATGGGAATGTGGAGATGGGCCGGCGTGGCGATGACGGCAGCGTCGTAGGACTCGGCCAGGGCCGTGTCGAGATCGGCGTAGGCATGGCGGATGCCGTACTGCCGGGGCGATGCGTTTCCGCAGTTCCGCGTTGACTTCGCAGATGGCGATTGCCGTCCGGCCCGTGGTCTGGAAACACCGCACGTGCCGCTCGCCGATGGAACCTACGCCGACAATCAGGATGCGTTTCCGGTCCGACACGTCTTCATCTGCCTGTATCGAAGGTAAAACCTAGGGGGGCCATTTCCTGCTGAACCTGTTCCATGCCGGCCTTGATCATGCAGATGTCGGCCTGGTAGCAGACAAGCCGGGCGCCCATCTCCATCAGTTCCCGAGCCTGGTCGACGGACCCGGCGGGGCAGCCCCAGTTCTTGCCGGTTTTGCGGGCCGCTTCGGCCACCTTGAGCTTGGCCTGGCGGATCTGTTCGTGATCCATCTGCCCGGAATACCGCTGAGGATCGAGTAGTCGCCTGGGCCGAGCAGGAGGATGTCCACCCCGTCACCGCGGCGATCTCATCGACCTTTTCCAGGGCTTCGGGCGATTCGATCTGAACGATGAGGAAGGTCTGTCGGTTGGCCTCGGCCACGTAGTCGGCCACCGGCGTCATCAGGTAGGGCGCGTCAGGATTGGCGGCGTCGCAGCCTCGGCATCCCTGGGGAGAGCGAACTTGGCCCAGCGGACGGCTTCGGCGGCCTCTTCGGCGTCGTCGCAGCGGGGATACATGATGCCCTGGGCGCCCGCTTCGAGCATCCGCTGCATGCGCATGAACTCGCCCTTGGCGGGTCGGGCGATGATGTCGGCGCTGCCGACGCGAGCGGCGCGCATCAACCCGGCGGCCGTTTCAAGACTGTACGTATGGTGCTCCATGTCCATCCAGATTCCGTCGAAACCCATCAGGCTGGTCAGTTCGTAGATGGACGGATCGATGAGGTGAGGGTGGTGGACGAGGACGGGCTCATTCTGCTGGAGCTTGGCTTTGATGCGGCTTGGTCGCATGGCGGGATCTCAAGAGTGATTGAAGACGACAACGCGGAGAGGCGGCATCGCCGCTTGGAAGCCCTACGCTAGCATTCGCCGAAGACGGCGTCAATGAAGTGGGCGTCCGCCGCAGGAGAACTGCGCACAAAGAAAGGGGTCCATGTGTGAGTGGCACGTCCCAGAGCGAAGCGATGGGCGTGGACGGGCCAAATCGCTTCGCTCTGAGCGTGCCACCCGTCGCTAGGTTTCGGTTATGTCGGCCGGTGTTTCGGACGCTGGATGAAGCGACTCCAGTTGGCTCACAGCTTGCCAGGCCAGCCGGCGCCCGACCTCCTTTTCATCACCCACGATCACGTCGGCGCCGGCCTGCTGGAATTTGTGGCAGTCACGTTCGTGCCGCGAGCGGACAATGACGGGGACATGGGGCGCCATGGCGCGAACGTGCTCGAGCACCACCAGCGCGGCGCGGTGAACCGGCAGGGTGATGACCACCAGCCGGGCGGAGTGCGGGTCGGCGTGCTCCAACACGTCGAGTTGGGTGGCGTCGCCCACCTGGCATTCCAGCCCCATGGTGTCGGCTTCCTTGCGGGCCGCGGAGTTCAGGTCGAGAACGAGAACGGGCGTGGCGCTTCCCAACAGGCGCGGGCGACCGCCTGGCCTGCCGGTTCCGAAGCCGATGATGATCACGTGCGGCGTCTTTTCGGCCTCGGAGGCGTCTGGTTGGCCGTCGCCCGCGGCGCGGCGCGTCCAGCGGGCGGCCCAGGCGGCCATGCGAGGCGCGCCGTGGACAAGGTAAGGCGTGGCCAGCAGAGTCAGAATCGCGCTGGAGACGATGACCATTTCTATCGACTCGCCGATGACGCCGCTGTCCTTGCCGGTCTTTCCGAGGACAAAGGCGAACTCGCCGACCTGGGCCAGACACAGTCCGGTGGCAAGCGAGGCCCGCGTTGGTCGCCCCATGGCGCGAAGGAGGGCCCAGATAATCCCGGCCTTGCCTGCCACCATGATCAGGGCGATGAAGAAAACGAAGTAGCAATTCTTGAGGATCCAGAGCGGATCGGCCACCATGCCGACGGCCCCGAAGAACAGGGTGAGCAGGACGACGCGCAACGACGCCACGTCCGCCCGCAATTGGGTCGCAAAGGGGGATCCGCCAAGAAACATGCCCGCCACAAAGGCGCCAAGAGCGGGCGAGAGACCGGCCGCATGGGCCGCCCAGGTGGAGCCGAGACCGACAACGACAGCGAGCAGGACGGTCAGTTCGCGATTCTGTTCGAGGCTGAAGGTGCCAGGGCTCGCACGGCCACTTGATTGAGGAACAAGTAGAGAAGAAGGATCAGGCCGAGGGCGAGTCCCGCAATTTGGAGGACGTTCAGGGCAATCTCGCTCGGCGAGCCGCCTTCGCCAAGAACGGTCATAAGGATGGCCAGGGGGACGACGGCCATGTCCTGACGAGGAGGATGCCGACGGAGTTTCGGCCATGGGGACTGTCGATCTCTCCGTGGTCGATAAGCACTCGGAACACGGCCGCCGTGCTGCTGAGACTGACCATGGCGCCCACGGCGACGGCCTCGGCCCGCCCCGAGCCGGAACAGCAATCAATGCCCGAAGCGACAACGCCGGTGACTGTCACCTGCAAAAACGCCCCCGAGGAGCGTGGTGGCCCCCAGGCCCTTGAGCCCGCTGCCAGGAGAACTCCAGGCCCAGGCTGAACAGCAGCAGCGCGACTCCCAGTTCCGGCGATGGCCTCGATGTCGTGTTCGGAGCCGACAAGCCGCAGGCTTCCCGGTCCGCCAAGCATCATGCCGGCGAGCAGGTATCCGACCAGCGGACTCTGTCCGAGCTTGGAGAGCAGCCCGCCAAAGACCAGCGAAACAGCGAGCAAAACGACGATTTCCTCAGCAGCAGTCCCCAGAAGTCCATTCACCCGTCCTTTTGCAGAGCATCAAAGAAATCGGCGACGAATTCATTGGCGGGGC